>NZ_JBMHMM010000004.1:0-4800000 GCF_049178935.1 Verrucosispora sp. WMMD703
GCGGCCACGTACAGGCTGCGGTTCCGCTCGCCCGGCGCGGCGGCGGTCACCCGGTCGACTTCCCGGGCGATGGCGGCCCGCACATAGGCACCGGCCCGGCCGGTGCCGAGGTCGACCACCACGGGCCGCTGTTCCGGCAGTGGTGCGGGGGCGAGCAGGTCGGCGAGCCATCCGGGCAGCGGCGCGGGATCGACGTCGAGGGCGACGGTGTAGGGCCGTGCGGCGACGGTCGAGCCGGCGGCGACGACGTAGCCACCGGCGGCGCGGGTGTCGACCATCGGCCCGAGCGTCCCGGCCGTGTTCCGGAGAGCCGGGCCGGTGGCCGGGTGTTGGTAGTAGAGGTGGGTGCCGCCTCGGCCGGTGGTCACGGTGTAGGTCGGATCGATGGTCGCCCGGTGGGAGTCGGCCAGTGCGGCGAGCACCACCAGGCCGTCCCGGTGGCTCACCTCGGCGGGCTGTTTCGGAGTGTCGAGGTCGACCACCACGAGCCGAGACGGCCCGCACGCGATGCCGATGCCGTACGGGCGGGCAGACCATGCGCGGCGGATGCGGTCCGGGTCGGTGGTGGCCCGGACCTCCCACCCAACGTGTCCGGCACGGCAGCGAGGGTCACGGCCGGTGCACCGGTCGGCCGCATGGTCAGGGAAGGCGGGCCGCTTGCCGTCGGGACGGAGCGGAAAAACATGCCATCCGCGTTCGGCGTGGCCGAGCGCGGCGGTGAGCAGGTCAGACATGGGGAAGTTCTCCTGATCAGGCGGTCTTGCGGCGGGCGGTGTCCAGGTCGAGCAGCGCCGCGCCGCCGGTGTCCGGCGTGCGGCCTAACGGCCGGGTGGCGGTGGCGATGGACAGCCGCAGGTAGAGGCGGCACCGACCGGCATCAGCGCCGGTCAGCGGGCGGCGGGTGCCGCGTTGGGCGACGTGGTGCCCGGCGGCGGTGAAAGCAGCGGTGGCGGCGTCTAGCTCGGCCGGTGTGCCGGTCAGCCAGATTTCCAACCCGGACAGCCGGGCATCGCGAGGGGAAGCGCCATCGCGGCGCGGCCCGGCCATCACGCGGCCCGACGCGGCCGAGGCTGCGCCGCGATCGCCGCGCGGGTGACGGCCTGGCGCACGTCGCCGAGCAGGCCGACCAACTGACGGCGTGCGGCCACCTCGGTCGGGGCGAGCGCCACCCTGACGCGCACCTCGGCATGGTCGCGGCCGGCGGCGGACCGCACGCGCACGAGCACCGCCCGCGCGTGACCAGCGTCGACCACGATTTCGGCGGAGCGGTGTTCGCCGAGGTTGCAGCGGTGGCCACCGGCGCACCAGCCGGTGTGACCGTCGCGGGCGCTGCGGTGGCGGTTCATCGCTTGCCTGCCTGGTACTCGTCTTTGATGTGGTTGATGACGTGCCGGCCGACGCGCAGCCGTAGTCCGGTGCCCGCGCAGCGGCGGCATTCCCGCCCGGCGCGGCTGATCGGGGAGCGTTTGCGGCCGGTGCCGTGGCAGGTGCGGCAGCGTCCGAACGGGACGACCACGCACGCGGCGAGGTAACCGAGGGTGAGTATGGCGAGGGTGAGGCAGGGGGCGGTGGCTAGCAGGGTGCGGGGGTCCATGACAGCCTCCAGGGCCGGTTTCGGGGTGTGTTCGGTGGAGGCCGCTAGATTCCTAGCGTCCTGATCAGGGTTCGGATGCCGTCCTAGGGGTGGTCCTAGGTCTAGGAGTCGTGTGGTCCTAGACCTAGGACCGATCGCGGGTTAGCTCGCGTCCCGTTTGCGGTTACGCTCTGCGATGGCGGCGATGATGGCGGCGCGTTCGAAACCGCCTCGGTTGGCTCCCTTGCCGGTGTCCGGATCGGTGCCCCACGTCTGGCCGACCTTCACGCCGAACGGCTTGAGGGCCACGGTCACCTGCTCGGCGTCCCACCCGCCGTAGGTGTCCGGGCGCAGCTCGGCCAGGCGGGCGGCGACGGTGCGGCACCACACCTTGGCCTCATTTGCGGGAACCACGGCGGTGATGTCTTCCAGCAGGTTGAACGACAGCGCCGGGGCGGTTGCGGGTTGCTCGCCGAGCGCGTGCCCGGTCAGCCGTCCGGCAGCCTCGCGGGCGGCGCGAGCGCGGGCGGCGATCCGCTCGGCGAGGGGTCCGTCGATGTTGACGGTGGTGGTGATCCTCGCGTCGGCTCCCTCACCGACGAAGTAGCCGGTGCCCTTGTCGGTCCAGGCGAACATGGTCGCCCGGATGCCCTGCTTGTACTGCGAGGTACCGAGCACCATGTCGTTCTCGGTCTGCCCCATCACCTTCAAGCAGAACCGCGTCGACGCGTTCGCCGAGATGCCGGTCGGCAGGCTCTTGGCATCCGGCCGCTGCGTGGCGAACACGGGGATGATCCCCAGTGCCGGCCCGCGCTTCACGAGGTCGGTGGAGATGGCCTCCAACTCCTTGCCGTACTCGGGGTGCTCGAACCACTTCTGGCACTCGTCCACCCCGATGACCAGCGGATGCAGGCCAAGCGACTTCTTCGACGCCAACTCGGGGGTGACCTTGTTCTCGGGGCACAGGTCGCGGGGCAGGTCGCGGATCACCTTGGCGCGGCGGCGCAACTCGTCGCGCAGCTCCCGCATACCGGCCACCGCGTACTCGATGTCCTCGTCTTCCTCACCGGCGCGGTAGCGGTGCGCGACCTGCTCCAACGCGGACAGGTCACCGGTGCCCTTGAGGTCGTAGGCGTGGATCTCCGCACGCGGATCGAGCGCGGCGATCAGCAGCACCTCCCGCAGCGCGAACGTCTTGCCCATACGCGGGATGGAACCGATGACCATCGCCATGAACATCAACGTCAGCTCGACCCACCGGCCGCGCGGGTCGGTGCCGAACGGCTGCGGCCGGAACAGGTCCACCGTCCCTGCCTTGAGCAGCGGCCACACCGGCTTACGGGCCTTCGACATGTCCTGATCGCCCACCCACAACACGAGGCGGCCGGGGTGCACCTCGGGCTGTCCCTCCGGCCACACACAGCCAAGCGGCCGGGACAGGCCAGCGGCCAGCTTTTCCCGCTTCTCGATGACCTCGGTGGCGGTGACGCCGTTGGGCAGCTCCACATCCGCGCGCCAGCCGGGGCCGTCACGGGTGATCGGGGCGGGAAACCAGTCCTTGCCCCGGTCGCCCTTGGAGATGGCCTGGTTGATGCCGGTGATGCCGAGGTTGCCCAACGCCCGCACCACCACATCCGAGGTCAGCTTCTGCACACGGGGAACGACCACGGCGGTGTCGAGCAGCGGCTTGTCCGCCGGACGGCCCAACGCACCCAACGCGGCCAGCAGCGCGGCGAGGGTGGCATACCGGGCCTCGGGCGGGGCGAGCGCGTAGGCGATACCCAGCGCCGGGAGCACGCCGAGCACCACGGCGGCGGTGACGAACCCACGCCACCGCACCCGCTGGTCACGCAACCGCGACACCTTCAGGTACAACTCGGCGTCGCCCTTGTCCGCCAACACCTGCCGCACATGCTCGCCTTGCAGGTCGAACAACCACCGACCCCAACCCGTCAGGATGCGGTACGCGCCGCGCGGGGCACGCCACGCCAACTTCCCGACGTACTTCGGGCTACGGGTCAGGTGATAGGTGCCAGCGTGGAACAGGTGACCGACCGTCCACCGGGCCGCGTCGCGCAGCTCGGCCCGCGAACGCAGCCACGCAGGCACGATGGGCCGACGCTTCGCGTCCTGCAACCCGGCCACGGTGAACCGCGGGGACCGCTGCGCGGCAGGCGAGTCAACCAGTCGCGGGCCGATGGTGGCCTCGGCCGGGTCGTTGTCGGGGGCGGCGGATTGACGGCGGGACCGGGCGGCGTCCAGGTCGACCACCTCGGCATCCGGGCCGGGGGCGTTCAGGTCGCGCTCGGCGGCCTGCCAGTCGAAACGGTCATCATCAGGGGCAGTCATGATGGGGGTTCCTCCAACGGTCTACGGATCAGCAGAGGGACCGGCGGCACGGCGCAGGTTGGGAAGCCAGGGGCCGTGCCGCCGGGCGGAACTAGTCGTGCGAGCGCACCAGGTGCGCCAGTGCGGCGCCCATGCCGAGCACCGCCACCGGCAGCACCGACACAGCGGTGGTGATCCACCACGGCGCACCGTTCGGCGGTGCCACGAGCAGGTGATAGGCGACCTGGCCGAGCGCACCGACCAGCAGTGAGGCGATGGCCGACCACTTCGCGAACTCACGCGCCCGGTGCGGTACCCGGCCGGACAGCCAGACGTACAGCGCGTACGCGCCGTACGTCTCCACGCCGATCGGCAGGGTGATGGCGGTATTGATCGCGAATCCGTCCGCGATACCGGGTAGCGGGTGCACCACCCCGAACCCGGTGAGTCCGCCGAGGCCGACCCACCCGGACCAGATCGCCACGAACGCGGGAAGCGCCAGCAGGATCACCGGCCACGCGGCCACCGGCCGGACCGGCGCTGCCGGGGTGGGCGTGTCCGGGTGACCGACCGTCGTGGCCTCGGCGGGCGGCGCGGGCGGTGGGATCTTCACCGGCTCGGCGGGCGGTGGCGCGTGCTCGGGCACGACCGGGGTGGGTGCCGGGTCCGAGCCGATCGGCTCGGCGTAGTCCAACCGAAGCGCGGGCGGCGTGTCGATGTCGGTCTGCGGTGCCAGCAGCGCACCCCGAACGGCCATCGCCGAGCGCAGGGTGTCGGTACGGGTCCGCTCGGCGTGCTCGGCCCGCAGCCGGGCGAGCAGGTCATCGGCCTTCGGCGCGCCGATGCGGAACTCGCGCATCAGCCGGTTGCGCGACGGGAACTCCTGCCCGTCCGGCAGTTCCAGAGCGCGAGCGGCCGGCAGCAGTGCCTCTACCGGCTGCGGATACTTCGTGCCGTTGATCGTGGGGGCGGTCATGCTGCTTCCTCCATCGGGTAGGCGCAGTCGACGCACTCGCCGAGCGAGCGCGGGATGCAGTAGGGCCGGACAACTCGGCAGGTCGGGCAGGTGCGGCGGGCGGTCAACGCCGCGCGGATCGCGCGTAGCTGCGCGGGGGTGGCGGTGCGCTTCGGCCGGGCCAAATCGAGGCGGTACAGGTAGGCGGTGCGGGTGCCACCGATGCCGCGCCAGAGGATCTGCGCGGCGATCGGCTGACCACCTGGGCATAGGCCGGCGGCGCGCAGCTGGCGGCGGGTGGCGTAGCCCGGCGGTGCGCCGCGCCACCAGAACGTCGGGATGCCGTACCGCGACCCGTCCGGGTCGTAGTAGGCGGCGCGGATGCGGGACATCAGGCCGCGCGCTGCGGATCGGTGCTGCGGGCGGCCACCTCGGCGGCGGCGCGGGTCACGCGGGCCTCAGCCCGACGCAGCCGACGCCAGTCCAGCGCGGTCGGGCCGCCGTGGTCCTCGGCGTAGAGCATGGTGATCTGCGCGTCGAGCACGTCGAGTTCAGCGGCGATCAGCGGCCACTCGGTGTCGATCGCGGCCAGGTCAGCAGCGGTCGGCTCAGCGGTGGCGGTGGGGAGGTGGGTGATCACTTCGATCGGTTCCTTCCAGAACGGCGAGAGCGCAACACGGGCCGGCAGGGGCGGCAGTGACGCTCGTCGGGTGCCAGCGGGGCGAGCCCGCCGCAGCGGTGGCAGGTACGCCAAACGGCGCTGTTCTTGGTGGTCACTCGAACGGCAGCGAAGACGCTCACGGTCATGACGGCTCACCTCCACAAGCGGGGATCAAGACGGGAAACCGGGGTGAGGCCGCGCACCAGAACGGCGCGACGCCCCACCCCGGGGCAGATGCAGAGAGGCAGAAGACAGTCCGCGCGCCAAGACCTAGCCCGCTCGGCCCGCTCGCCCTGGATCTACAGGGGTCGGCCACCGTGTGACTCAAGGCGGGAATACCGCAAGCCAGATCAAACGCGGCGCTTCTGCTCTGAAGTTGTCAAAGACCAACCGCACAGCGGGACGTAGGCGCGCAGCGCTGCTACGCACTGCCTTCCTCGGACCCCAACTGACGAGATACAACGTGGCGTTGTATTCGTGACGCTACAACGCCACGTTGTATTCGCGCAAGCACCCGTACCACGTAGGCTTGTACTGATGACTGACGCTGACCTGCCCGCCGACTGGTGGACGACGGACCACGTACGCACCTACCTCGCGTCGGTAGGTGCCCCGATCAGTCGCGCAACCTGGGCTTCATACGTCTCACGCGGGCAGGCTCCCGCGCCTGACCGAGTATTCGGCCGGTCTCCGGCGTGGCAGCCCGAGACCATCCGAAAGTGGCAGGCCGAGAGGCCGCGCCGAGGCACCACCGGCTAGGTCGGATCATCTGGTGCCTCCTGTCCTCGGTTCCCGTCTGCGGCGGCACCTTGCTCGCCTGCCAATGAGACTGCCCGGCGGGCGGCCTTCCGGGCAGGTCCTACGCACGGACACGAAGGACACGGCGTATGTCCACTGAGGTTCCTCGGCAGTACAAGCCGAACCTTGTGCTGGTCAACCGCCGGAAGGCGGTCGGTTGGGAGTCGCGCAAGCGCGCCGCGCGGGAGCTGCACCGCGTTGGCCAGCAGCGCGGCATCCGCGAGACGCCCACCGTTGAGGCCATCGAAAAGGCGATGTACCGCCACGAGACCGGGCGAGTGGCGGTCACCGACCCCATCTACCGCCAGCTCTACTGCCTGGCGTACGACGCAAAGCCCCACGACCTGTTCGGCGAACTGACCGGCAGCGCCGAAGATCGGCCGCACTTCACGGCGCGATCCCACAAGTTCGTGACAGCGTTCGTCGGCGCTGAGAGGTCCGCCCGGTTGCGGGAAGTCACGGGCTGCACGCCGGCCACAGGAGAGTGGCATACCTGCTACTCGGCACCCGTCGAACACCCGGAAGGCGACTGCACGCTCTACGTCTGGCCGTGCGGGTCGACAGTCTTCCACCTGGTCGAGCCGGTCCAGCTATCCACGATCGCAGCGCTCGCAGCATGGCGGGCCGTCTCGTACGGCGACAACATCAAGTGGGCTATCGACTACCTCGCACCCGTCGCGCCCGTGGTTGACGAGTCTGCGGTGTACGTCCTGGGTGCTCATTGGGTTGTTGAGCCAGCGTGGCCGGCAGAGTTGCTGGAGACTGCGCTACGCATTATGTCGACGCCAAAGGTGTTGCTGCACCGAGACCGTGCCATGGATGACGAACACCTGGCACATGCAGAGCTAATCGAACAGTCGTTGCTCTCTGAGGCGTATGACCATGTGGGCATCGAGTCATTCGGCGTACGCGGCATTTCAGCGGGCTACGCCTCATGGTCCGGCGTCGTGTACCACCCAATCTCGGCCGAGCGCTCCTTGACGGAAGCCGAGATGACTTCCTGTGAGCTTGCGATTCAATCCGTGTGGGCATATTGCGACGCAATCGCCCGTCAAGTAGAGCAAGGGAAAGACCCACAGGTGCCGCCGGAATATGGATGGCGCTACCTCCGTGGAGTACGCTCCCGTCTGACTGTCTCTCGCCTGCGGGAGACCGGACAGCATCAGGCGATGCGTCGAGCGATTCTGCGGACGTGCGACCTAATGCCAGCACTAGACCAAGCCATCGAAACCCTCCGCGATACGAATCGAGGTTGAGCCCAATGACGTCGGGTCGCCCTGTGCTTGTCGTGACCGACATGCAGAACGGGTTCGTACGCGAGCAGTCGGCGCATATCGTTCCTATCGTCGTGGGTCTGGTTGACCGCTGGCAGGAAGCCGGCGGCGAGACGGTTTTCACCCGCTACCTGAACTATCCCGGCAGTCCGTTCGAGCGCTTTTTCGGTTGGCGGCGACTTCAATCCCCCCCGGAAACGGACATTGTCTCCGAACTTCGCCCGTTCGTCAAAAGAGGGATGATTCTAGACAAGAGGATCTACAGTCCCTTTACAGATGAAGGCATTCGACTGTTTGAACAGCAAGACTGGGACCATCTCTACTTCTGCGGCATCGCAACGGAAAGTTGCGTTTTGAAGGGTGCTGTTGACGCATTCGAGCGGGGCTTTACACCGTGGCTAATTGCTGACGCTTCCGCCAGCCACGCCGGGGCCGAAGCTCACGCTGCCGGGCTGCTCGTCGCTCGGCGCTTCATAGGACCCGGCCAGGTCATTGAACTTAAAGACATCCCAGCCGGGCTGCTAGCAGAATAGCGGCAAGTAAATGCCAACTGCACGAGGTGGGCCATTCATTATCCAACCGCCTAGCTGTAGCTCATGGAGCGACAAGGGAGCGACATGAAAGATGGCCAGTACCGGTTCGGGGCGTTCGAGCTTCAGGTTGTGAATGCGGGAAACCGATATCTCGCCCGTGCAGCTGCCGTTCGGCGACTTGCCTCGATAGCAGTGGGAATAACCCCAGAGAGGCTTCCTGATTTCTATTCAGCCGAACTGGAGGCAATGTCAAATACGCAGTTAGATCAACTTACTGGGCAACTGGAAAAGTTAGCCGGGTTATTTCATGAAGCAGTGGACGCGCAGCGCAGGGGTGAAAAGTGGGAAACGCCTCGGGCAATTGCACCGAATACTTCCGATCCACATGTCAATGAATTGGTTTTCCGACTCCTCAATGCGGGAACAGCGAGGACCATAACGCCAGATCCCACCGAAACCCTATGCAAATCACTACTCATGTTGAGCGTCAGCGATTTCGAGCTACTAATCGGCAAGGTCGCCTCCGCCATAATGCACAAAGTCCCCGATGCGGTAAGGGGAGCGGACGCAACGTTAACCTTGGCGCAGCTTACCCAATTCGGCAGCGTACAGGCCGCAGTAAATTACGTTATTGAGAGACGAGTGGAGGACTTGCTTCGAGCAAGCCTAGCCGACTGGGAATCATGGTTCGGAGGTTTTGGCGTTAAGTTTCGTGATATGACTGATCATTGGCCTCACTTCGCGGAAATCTTTGCACGACGTAATCTCGTCGTTCATAACGATGGCAAGGCAAACCAGCAGTACCTATCGCGGCTGCGAGACGCAGGGTGGACCGACGATCTCCCAGAAGCTGGTAACATGATCGTAGTTGACCCGGCATATCTGTCGCTAGCACTTGACCGCATGACAGCCTTTGCCGCGCTGCTTACGACAGGATGCTTGTTGCAGATCGAGAAGGGGTCCATCCTTCCCATCGCCTGGCTGTCAGGCAAGGTCCAGGAAATTTCGGAGAGCGGCCATCAAAACGCGGTAAGGACTATAACGACAACAATTCTGCGCACCAGCCGGGGCCGTCTGTCGCGTCAGCATGACCTCGATTTTCGAATTCGCCAGTGGATCGCGATGCGACAACTAGGTGAAGAACGCAAAATGCGCCGCGAGGTTGAGGCATGGGACATAGGTGGACTGGAACCATATTACGTGCACGTTCGTGCGGTATTGCTCGAAAAAACCGAGTACGCTATCCAATCCACACGAGATCTACTTGATGCGGGTAAGTTGACTCCGCTCAGGATACGGCTAGATCCCCTCTACCAAGGATTACGAGATAGCGGGGCGTTGGATTCGGTTATTTTGGCCCAGCCACCGATGGCCCGTCAGCCCGCTGAAGATCCCGTTGCGACGCAGAGAACGACCCCACCGGCAACAGAGAGCGGAGACAGGGGCAGGCCCTAGACGGTGCAGTGCTGCTGCCCTGCCCTCGTCTCACTTGTCGTCTCGTTCGTCCACGTACGGGGGCGGCTGTAGACGGACATCAGGTACAGCCCACTGAAGTGGTGAACTGGTTGAATCAAGGACGTACGAAGCTGAGCAGACTTGGAAAGCGTGTTGGGTTAACACCCTCACGAGTTCGAATCTCGTATCCTCCGCTCACCTGAGCTGGAAAAACGACAGGGCCGGCCCCCGAAGGGACCGGCCCTGAGTCGTGTCTACGGTCGCTCTCGTCTCAGTTGTCGTCTCACTTGCCCTGCTCCGGCTCGTCAGGCGGCGGCTCGGTGGCCTTCTCCCCCGACCCGCTCGGCGGGTCACCCCAGAGCAGTCCGCCGAGTTGCTGCGCGATGTCCCGGCGTACCTGGTCGGTCATGTGCTGGTACCGGACGGCCATCGCCGAGTTAGACCAGCCCATGATGCCCATCACGGCGCGGCCGGAGACGCCGAGAACCAGAAGCACGGTGGCGGCGGTATGCCGAGCGTCGTGCAGTCGGCCATCCCGCACTCCGGCAAGCTTGAGAAGCCGTTTCCACTCGTCGTAGTCCGTCGCCTGGTGGATCGCCTCGCCAGTCGGCGAGGCAAATACCCATCCCTCGTCCCGCCAGAGTTGCGCGGCGGTTTCGCGCTCGGCGTCCTGTTCTTTCCGGTGCCGGCGCAGCAGGTCGACCAGGGCATCCGGCAGACCGATCGAGCGTCGACCAGCACGCGATTTCGTGTCAGCCGCAATCGGGCGGTCGTTCACCCGCTCGGGGCATTGACCGGACAACTTCTGTTCACACTTCCCGTCGCAGCCGTGCCGCCATTTCGGCCGAAGTAGTGCCCGGCGGACGGTCAACGATCCGTTGTCCAAATCCACGTCTGACCATTTCAGGCCGAGCGCTTCGCCCTGGCGCAGACCAAGCGCCAACGCCACCGCCCATCGCGCGCTGTTCCGCCGTGACGATGCCGCACGCAGGATCGCCTGTACTTCCGGAACGGAGTAGGGCTGCACCTCGGAATCCGGCAGTCGGGGCGGCTTGGCCAACGCGGCAGGGTTCCGGGCGAGGTGCCCACGGCGGACCGCTTCGCCGAGTGCCGTGCGGATGGTCCGGTGCGCCTGGTGGGCGGTGCCGGCCGCGCTGCCGTTGGCCATCATCCGGACGTAAAGCCGTTCCAGGTGTTCCGGCTCCAGGCGGTCAAGGCGGTGGGCACCGACACCGGGAATCAGGTGCCGACGAACGGCGACCCGGTAGCCGTCGAGCGTGTTCGTCCGCACCACCGGGCCGGCGATGTTCTCGACCCAATGCGTTAGCCACTTCTCGACCGTCCAGCGGCTACCCGGCTTCCGAACCGTGCCGTTGTCGCGCTCCCGTTCCAGGGCACGCACCTTGCGGATTACCTCGGCCTCGGTTTTCGCCTGAACGTGCCGCCGGTCCGGCTTGCCGTCGTCCTTGACGCCGACAGTTACCCGGCCATGCCAGTAGCCGTCACCGCCCTTGTAGATGCTGGATGCGCCGTTCGGCTTTCTTCCCATTCGACGGGCTCCTTTCGTCAGGCGGCGTGGTCGAGTTGCGTCGGGTTGGCCAGGAGGCTCTGCACGTACTCGTCAAGGCAGAAGGTGGGCACTCGGCGTAGACGGCCGATCGTGACGGTGCGAATCTGACCCGTCTTGATTAGGGCGTACATCGTGGTGCGGCCGATACCGAGTCGCTCTGCGGCTTGCTCGATGGTCAGAACCAGGTGGTTGTCGGGGGTGCTCATCGGCGGGTGTCCTCCCTCGGGGTGGCGTCGAGGTAGATGCGCTGGAACATCGGGGATCGGCGGTCGGGGTAGGGCCGGGACGCAGAGCGGATGTGCAGCACTCGGGCGATGGCGGCGAGTGCTGCGGCTGTTTCAGTGGGTGTGCCGTGCAGCCTGATTCGCACGGTGGCGGCCTTCCGGTCGGTGGCGGTCACTTGTGGAGGGATAGGGAGGTATCACCGCAGAACGCCGCAGAACGGCCCGCTGAGAGCGCCACAGAGGCAAGATCTCGGGTGTTCCGGTGTAGGGCGTAGGGCGTGGCGCTCTCAGTCGCTCTCAGCGGGCCGTTTCCGGCCACCGGCGAGCCGGTCGGATGACTGCTGTCGGTCGGGTGGTGGGGCCGGGAGGCGTTGACACGTTGACAATCCGCCGACATTCGAGCGTTTCCGCAGGCAGCGGCGGGTGCGCGGGTGTCAACGGGGGCCGTTGACAGGCGTTGACACCCGTTGACACCGGGCGGGCCGGCGGTGGGTTGTCAACGCCTGTCAACGGCTGTCAACGCGACCCGTTGACACCCTCGCGCATGTCTTGACCTGCGGAAACGTCGGGGTCGGGGTCGGGTGTCAGCGTGTCAACGCTTCCGGACTCGTCGGCGGTGGCGCGTGGGTGCAGTTCGTAGCGTCCGTCCGGGCCGTGGCGGACCCATCCGAGCGCGGCCAGCTCGGCGAGCACCGCCGACACGTCATCGGACTTCGGTAGCCGGCGGGACACCCGGCGGTGTAGCTCCCGGCGGGTGAACGTCGTCATGCCCTTGCCGGTGAGCACGCCGAGCACGTACCGGGCGTTCTCCACCGCCGTGTCGGTGCCGATGGCGGTGAGGGCGGCCCGGTAGTGCGCGGCGAAGAACTCGGCCAGCCGTACGGCGTCGGTCATCCGGTCGGCGTCGATCGGTCGCAGCCACGCATCGGTCGGATGGTGCGCGACGTGCAACAGCCCGGCCAGCCGCAGCGTTGCGCCGGTGAGCTTGTTGCCCCACTCGCGCATGTCGTACAGGGTGCCGCCGGGCCGTAGCTCGGCTTCGACCTGCTCGGCGGCGGCCCGCCGCACGCGGCCGGCGTCGTCGGTGAGGGTGACCACGTTCGGGTCGGGCCACTCGGCGAACGTCGCGGCCAGGTCGTGTACCCGGTGGCGGTAGCCGGCGGTCACCTGCTCCGGCACCGGCGGCGTGTCCACCGGCCGATACCCCGCCAGGGATCGGGGTAGGGCGAACAGGAACCGGGCCGGCAGGCCACGCCCGGCCAGGTCGGCGTTCCCGCCGAACTTGCGCAGCACGGTCGGCTGCGCCATCACGCACACCGTGAGCGCCGGCTTGTCGACGGATGCGCCTTCGCGGGTCTGCCGTTCGTTGCTCATCGGCTGACCCGCATGCCCTTTCAGGTAGGGGTCGAGGTTCGGCGCACCGGAGTACCGGCCGGCGAGGGTGTCGAAGATCCCGCCCTCATCCGAGATGATCGCCATCCGTCCACCGTTCGCGGCCATCAACCCGATCAGCGCTTCCGGGGTGGCGTCGTCCACGATCAGTTTCGGCAAGGTCGGAACCGTGATGGCCTCGGCGGCGATGGCAGCGGCGACGGCCTCGGCCGCTGCTTCGTCGCGCTTGTGCGGGTCGCTGGCCTTCGCCGCAGCCGTCTTCGCCTGCTCGGCCTGCCGGTCGGCGATATCCCGCAACGCGGCGGCCTCAGCGATCCGAGGCCGCGCCGCCTCAGCGAGCGTCGACTGAGCGGCGAACAGAGGCGCGGTCATCGCCCGATGCACCGGGGACTTCCGTTCGCCGGGGCCGGCGATGACGGCGGCGAAGACGTTCACCGGCTCCCGCCACCCGGGCACCGGTTCGACTTCCAACCGGCCACCCGCGCACGCGGACAGCACGGCCATGGCGAGGGTGCCGGCCATCGCCGGGTCGGTGGCAGTGAACCGGGCCACCCCGGTCACCATGTCGCCCAACCAGCGGGGGAACACCTCCACCGGGAACGGCGGCGGCGCGGTGGTGGGGCCGGTCAGGGGCACTGGAACATCCCACAGCGGCCCGGCCGGCGACTGTTCGGCGGTGGTGTGCGGGTGGTCGGTGGTCACGAGGTGGAGACGGGCGGCGCTCATGCGGCCACCGTCCGAGGCCGGCGGGCACCGGCGGTCAGGCCGGATCGGACGGTGCGATACGCCTCGGCGGTGCGCAGCCCGGACGACACTGCGGCCTGTTCCAGCACGCTGTGAGCGTCATCCTCGGTCAGCGCGCCACCGGCCACGAGTTGCCCGAGCGCGACGGCGGCCACGTACAGGCTGCGGTTCCGCTCGCCCGGCGCGGCGGCGGTCACCCGGTCGACTTCCCGGGCGATGGCGGCCCGCACATAGGCACCGGCCCGGCCGGTGCCGAGGTCGACCACCACGGGCCGCTGTTCCGGCAGTGGTGCGGGGGCGAGCAGGTCGGCGAGCCATCCGGGCAGCGGCGCGGGATCGACGTCGAGGGCGACGGTGTAGGGCCGTGCGGCGACGGTCGAGCCGGCGGCGACGACGTAGCCACCGGCGGCGCGGGTGTCGACCATCGGCCCGAGCGTCCCGGCCGTGTTCCGGAG
Source organism: Verrucosispora sp. WMMD703 (assembly GCF_049178935.1). Taxonomy (NCBI): domain Bacteria; kingdom Bacillati; phylum Actinomycetota; class Actinomycetes; order Micromonosporales; family Micromonosporaceae; genus Micromonospora; species Verrucosispora sp. WMMD703. The sequence continues at coordinate 13,963 of NZ_JBMHMM010000004.1, forward strand.
AGCCGGGCCGGTGGCCGGGTGTTGGTAGTAGAGGTGGGTGCCGCCTCGGCCGGTGGTCACGGTGTAGGTCGGATCGATGGTCGCCCGGTGGGAGTCGGCCAGTGCGGCGAGCACCACCAGGCCGTCCCGGTGGCTCACCTCGGCGGGCTGTTTCGGAGTGTCGAGGTCGACCACCACGAGCCGAGACGGCCCGCACGCGATGCCGATGCCGTACGGGCGGGCAGACCATGCGCGGCGGATGCGGTCCGGGTCGGTGGTGGCCCGGACCTCCCACCCAACGTGTCCGGCACGGCAGCGAGGGTCACGGCCGGTGCACCGGTCGGCCGCATGGTCAGGGAAGGCGGGCCGCTTGCCGTCGGGACGGAGCGGAAAAACATGCCATCCGCGTTCGGCGTGGCCGAGCGCGGCGGTGAGCAGGTCAGACATGGGGAAGTTCTCCTGATCAGGCGGTCTTGCGGCGGGCGGTGTCCAGGTCGAGCAGCGCCGCGCCGCCGGTGTCCGGCGTGCGGCCTAACGGCCGGGTGGCGGTGGCGATGGACAGCCGCAGGTAGAGGCGGCACCGACCGGCATCAGCGCCGGTCAGCGGGCGGCGGGTGCCGCGTTGGGCGACGTGGTGCCCGGCGGCGGTGAAAGCAGCGGTGGCGGCGTCTAGCTCGGCCGGTGTGCCGGTCAGCCAGATTTCCAACCCGGACAGCCGGGCATCGCGAGGGGAAGCGCCATCGCGGCGCGGCCCGGCCATCACGCGGCCCGACGCGGCCGAGGCTGCGCCGCGATCGCCGCGCGGGTGACGGCCTGGCGCACGTCGCCGAGCAGGCCGACCAACTGACGGCGTGCGGCCACCTCGGTCGGGGCGAGCGCCACCCTGACGCGCACCTCGGCATGGTCGCGGCCGGCGGCGGACCGCACGCGCACGAGCACCGCCCGCGCGTGACCAGCGTCGACCACGATTTCGGCGGAGCGGTGTTCGCCGAGGTTGCAGCGGTGGCCACCGGCGCACCAGCCGGTGTGACCGTCGCGGGCGCTGCGGTGGCGGTTCATCGCTTGCCTGCCTGGTACTCGTCTTTGATGTGGTTGATGACGTGCCGGCCGACGCGCAGCCGTAGTCCGGTGCCCGCGCAGCGGCGGCATTCCCGCCCGGCGCGGCTGATCGGGGAGCGTTTGCGGCCGGTGCCGTGGCAGGTGCGGCAGCGTCCGAACGGGACGACCACGCACGCGGCGAGGTAACCGAGGGTGAGTATGGCGAGGGTGAGGCAGGGGGCGGTGGCTAGCAGGGTGCGGGGGTCCATGACAGCCTCCAGGGCCGGTTTCGGGGTGTGTTCGGTGGAGGCCGCTAGATTCCTAGCGTCCTGATCAGGGTTCGGATGCCGTCCTAGGGGTGGTCCTAGGTCTAGGAGTCGTGTGGTCCTAGACCTAGGACCGATCGCGGGTTAGCTCGCGTCCCGTTTGCGGTTACGCTCTGCGATGGCGGCGATGATGGCGGCGCGTTCGAAACCGCCTCGGTTGGCTCCCTTGCCGGTGTCCGGATCGGTGCCCCACGTCTGGCCGACCTTCACGCCGAACGGCTTGAGGGCCACGGTCACCTGCTCGGCGTCCCACCCGCCGTAGGTGTCCGGGCGCAGCTCGGCCAGGCGGGCGGCGACGGTGCGGCACCACACCTTGGCCTCATTTGCGGGAACCACGGCGGTGATGTCTTCCAGCAGGTTGAACGACAGCGCCGGGGCGGTTGCGGGTTGCTCGCCGAGCGCGTGCCCGGTCAGCCGTCCGGCAGCCTCGCGGGCGGCGCGAGCGCGGGCGGCGATCCGCTCGGCGAGGGGTCCGTCGATGTTGACGGTGGTGGTGATCCTCGCGTCGGCTCCCTCACCGACGAAGTAGCCGGTGCCCTTGTCGGTCCAGGCGAACATGGTCGCCCGGATGCCCTGCTTGTACTGCGAGGTACCGAGCACCATGTCGTTCTCGGTCTGCCCCATCACCTTCAAGCAGAACCGCGTCGACGCGTTCGCCGAGATGCCGGTCGGCAGGCTCTTGGCATCCGGCCGCTGCGTGGCGAACACGGGGATGATCCCCAGTGCCGGCCCGCGCTTCACGAGGTCGGTGGAGATGGCCTCCAACTCCTTGCCGTACTCGGGGTGCTCGAACCACTTCTGGCACTCGTCCACCCCGATGACCAGCGGATGCAGGCCAAGCGACTTCTTCGACGCCAACTCGGGGGTGACCTTGTTCTCGGGGCACAGGTCGCGGGGCAGGTCGCGGATCACCTTGGCGCGGCGGCGCAACTCGTCGCGCAGCTCCCGCATACCGGCCACCGCGTACTCGATGTCCTCGTCTTCCTCACCGGCGCGGTAGCGGTGCGCGACCTGCTCCAACGCGGACAGGTCACCGGTGCCCTTGAGGTCGTAGGCGTGGATCTCCGCACGCGGATCGAGCGCGGCGATCAGCAGCACCTCCCGCAGCGCGAACGTCTTGCCCATACGCGGGATGGAACCGATGACCATCGCCATGAACATCAACGTCAGCTCGACCCACCGGCCGCGCGGGTCGGTGCCGAACGGCTGCGGCCGGAACAGGTCCACCGTCCCTGCCTTGAGCAGCGGCCACACCGGCTTACGGGCCTTCGACATGTCCTGATCGCCCACCCACAACACGAGGCGGCCGGGGTGCACCTCGGGCTGTCCCTCCGGCCACACACAGCCAAGCGGCCGGGACAGGCCAGCGGCCAGCTTTTCCCGCTTCTCGATGACCTCGGTGGCGGTGACGCCGTTGGGCAGCTCCACATCCGCGCGCCAGCCGGGGCCGTCACGGGTGATCGGGGCGGGAAACCAGTCCTTGCCCCGGTCGCCCTTGGAGATGGCCTGGTTGATGCCGGTGATGCCGAGGTTGCCCAACGCCCGCACCACCACATCCGAGGTCAGCTTCTGCACACGGGGAACGACCACGGCGGTGTCGAGCAGCGGCTTGTCCGCCGGACGGCCCAACGCACCCAACGCGGCCAGCAGCGCGGCGAGGGTGGCATACCGGGCCTCGGGCGGGGCGAGCGCGTAGGCGATACCCAGCGCCGGGAGCACGCCGAGCACCACGGCGGCGGTGACGAACCCACGCCACCGCACCCGCTGGTCACGCAACCGCGACACCTTCAGGTACAACTCGGCGTCGCCCTTGTCCGCCAACACCTGCCGCACATGCTCGCCTTGCAGGTCGAACAACCACCGACCCCAACCCGTCAGGATGCGGTACGCGCCGCGCGGGGCACGCCACGCCAACTTCCCGACGTACTTCGGGCTACGGGTCAGGTGATAGGTGCCAGCGTGGAACAGGTGACCGACCGTCCACCGGGCCGCGTCGCGCAGCTCGGCCCGCGAACGCAGCCACGCAGGCACGATGGGCCGACGCTTCGCGTCCTGCAACCCGGCCACGGTGAACCGCGGGGACCGCTGCGCGGCAGGCGAGTCAACCAGTCGCGGGCCGATGGTGGCCTCGGCCGGGTCGTTGTCGGGGGCGGCGGATTGACGGCGGGACCGGGCGGCGTCCAGGTCGACCACCTCGGCATCCGGGCCGGGGGCGTTCAGGTCGCGCTCGGCGGCCTGCCAGTCGAAACGGTCATCATCAGGGGCAGTCATGATGGGGGTTCCTCCAACGGTCTACGGATCAGCAGAGGGACCGGCGGCACGGCGCAGGTTGGGAAGCCAGGGGCCGTGCCGCCGGGCGGAACTAGTCGTGCGAGCGCACCAGGTGCGCCAGTGCGGCGCCCATGCCGAGCACCGCCACCGGCAGCACCGACACAGCGGTGGTGATCCACCACGGCGCACCGTTCGGCGGTGCCACGAGCAGGTGATAGGCGACCTGGCCGAGCGCACCGACCAGCAGTGAGGCGATGGCCGACCACTTCGCGAACTCACGCGCCCGGTGCGGTACCCGGCCGGACAGCCAGACGTACAGCGCGTACGCGCCGTACGTCTCCACGCCGATCGGCAGGGTGATGGCGGTATTGATCGCGAATCCGTCCGCGATACCGGGTAGCGGGTGCACCACCCCGAACCCGGTGAGTCCGCCGAGGCCGACCCACCCGGACCAGATCGCCACGAACGCGGGAAGCGCCAGCAGGATCACCGGCCACGCGGCCACCGGCCGGACCGGCGCTGCCGGGGTGGGCGTGTCCGGGTGACCGACCGTCGTGGCCTCGGCGGGCGGCGCGGGCGGTGGGATCTTCACCGGCTCGGCGGGCGGTGGCGCGTGCTCGGGCACGACCGGGGTGGGTGCCGGGTCCGAGCCGATCGGCTCGGCGTAGTCCAACCGAAGCGCGGGCGGCGTGTCGATGTCGGTCTGCGGTGCCAGCAGCGCACCCCGAACGGCCATCGCCGAGCGCAGGGTGTCGGTACGGGTCCGCTCGGCGTGCTCGGCCCGCAGCCGGGCGAGCAGGTCATCGGCCTTCGGCGCGCCGATGCGGAACTCGCGCATCAGCCGGTTGCGCGACGGGAACTCCTGCCCGTCCGGCAGTTCCAGAGCGCGAGCGGCCGGCAGCAGTGCCTCTACCGGCTGCGGATACTTCGTGCCGTTGATCGTGGGGGCGGTCATGCTGCTTCCTCCATCGGGTAGGCGCAGTCGACGCACTCGCCGAGCGAGCGCGGGATGCAGTAGGGCCGGACAACTCGGCAGGTCGGGCAGGTGCGGCGGGCGGTCAACGCCGCGCGGATCGCGCGTAGCTGCGCGGGGGTGGCGGTGCGCTTCGGCCGGGCCAAATCGAGGCGGTACAGGTAGGCGGTGCGGGTGCCACCGATGCCGCGCCAGAGGATCTGCGCGGCGATCGGCTGACCACCTGGGCATAGGCCGGCGGCGCGCAGCTGGCGGCGGGTGGCGTAGCCCGGCGGTGCGCCGCGCCACCAGAACGTCGGGATGCCGTACCGCGACCCGTCCGGGTCGTAGTAGGCGGCGCGGATGCGGGACATCAGGCCGCGCGCTGCGGATCGGTGCTGCGGGCGGCCACCTCGGCGGCGGCGCGGGTCACGCGGGCCTCAGCCCGACGCAGCCGACGCCAGTCCAGCGCGGTCGGGCCGCCGTGGTCCTCGGCGTAGAGCATGGTGATCTGCGCGTCGAGCACGTCGAGTTCAGCGGCGATCAGCGGCCACTCGGTGTCGATCGCGGCCAGGTCAGCAGCGGTCGGCTCAGCGGTGGCGGTGGGGAGGTGGGTGATCACTTCGATCGGTTCCTTCCAGAACGGCGAGAGCGCAACACGGGCCGGCAGGGGCGGCAGTGACGCTCGTCGGGTGCCAGCGGGGCGAGCCCGCCGCAGCGGTGGCAGGTACGCCAAACGGCGCTGTTCTTGGTGGTCACTCGAACGGCAGCGAAGACGCTCACGGTCATGACGGCTCACCTCCACAAGCGGGGATCAAGACGGGAAACCGGGGTGAGGCCGCGCACCAGAACGGCGCGACGCCCCACCCCGGGGCAGATGCAGAGAGGCAGAAGACAGTCCGCGCGCCAAGACCTAGCCCGCTCGGCCCGCTCGCCCTGGATCTACAGGGGTCGGCCACCGTGTGACTCAAGGCGGGAATACCGCAAGCCAGATCAAACGCGGCGCTTCTGCTCTGAAGTTGTCAAAGACCAACCGCACAGCGGGACGTAGGCGCGCAGCGCTGCTACGCACTGCCTTCCTCGGACCCCAACTGACGAGATACAACGTGGCGTTGTATTCGTGACGCTACAACGCCACGTTGTATTCGCGCAAGCACCCGTACCACGTAGGCTTGTACTGATGACTGACGCTGACCTGCCCGCCGACTGGTGGACGACGGACCACGTACGCACCTACCTCGCGTCGGTAGGTGCCCCGATCAGTCGCGCAACCTGGGCTTCATACGTCTCACGCGGGCAGGCTCCCGCGCCTGACCGAGTATTCGGCCGGTCTCCGGCGTGGCAGCCCGAGACCATCCGAAAGTGGCAGGCCGAGAGGCCGCGCCGAGGCACCACCGGCTAGGTCGGATCATCTGGTGCCTCCTGTCCTCGGTTCCCGTCTGCGGCGGCACCTTGCTCGCCTGCCAATGAGACTGCCCGGCGGGCGGCCTTCCGGGCAGGTCCTACGCACGGACACGAAGGACACGGCGTATGTCCACTGAGGTTCCTCGGCAGTACAAGCCGAACCTTGTGCTGGTCAACCGCCGGAAGGCGGTCGGTTGGGAGTCGCGCAAGCGCGCCGCGCGGGAGCTGCACCGCGTTGGCCAGCAGCGCGGCATCCGCGAGACGCCCACCGTTGAGGCCATCGAAAAGGCGATGTACCGCCACGAGACCGGGCGAGTGGCGGTCACCGACCCCATCTACCGCCAGCTCTACTGCCTGGCGTACGACGCAAAGCCCCACGACCTGTTCGGCGAACTGACCGGCAGCGCCGAAGATCGGCCGCACTTCACGGCGCGATCCCACAAGTTCGTGACAGCGTTCGTCGGCGCTGAGAGGTCCGCCCGGTTGCGGGAAGTCACGGGCTGCACGCCGGCCACAGGAGAGTGGCATACCTGCTACTCGGCACCCGTCGAACACCCGGAAGGCGACTGCACGCTCTACGTCTGGCCGTGCGGGTCGACAGTCTTCCACCTGGTCGAGCCGGTCCAGCTATCCACGATCGCAGCGCTCGCAGCATGGCGGGCCGTCTCGTACGGCGACAACATCAAGTGGGCTATCGACTACCTCGCACCCGTCGCGCCCGTGGTTGACGAGTCTGCGGTGTACGTCCTGGGTGCTCATTGGGTTGTTGAGCCAGCGTGGCCGGCAGAGTTGCTGGAGACTGCGCTACGCATTATGTCGACGCCAAAGGTGTTGCTGCACCGAGACCGTGCCATGGATGACGAACACCTGGCACATGCAGAGCTAATCGAACAGTCGTTGCTCTCTGAGGCGTATGACCATGTGGGCATCGAGTCATTCGGCGTACGCGGCATTTCAGCGGGCTACGCCTCATGGTCCGGCGTCGTGTACCACCCAATCTCGGCCGAGCGCTCCTTGACGGAAGCCGAGATGACTTCCTGTGAGCTTGCGATTCAATCCGTGTGGGCATATTGCGACGCAATCGCCCGTCAAGTAGAGCAAGGGAAAGACCCACAGGTGCCGCCGGAATATGGATGGCGCTACCTCCGTGGAGTACGCTCCCGTCTGACTGTCTCTCGCCTGCGGGAGACCGGACAGCATCAGGCGATGCGTCGAGCGATTCTGCGGACGTGCGACCTAATGCCAGCACTAGACCAAGCCATCGAAACCCTCCGCGATACGAATCGAGGTTGAGCCCAATGACGTCGGGTCGCCCTGTGCTTGTCGTGACCGACATGCAGAACGGGTTCGTACGCGAGCAGTCGGCGCATATCGTTCCTATCGTCGTGGGTCTGGTTGACCGCTGGCAGGAAGCCGGCGGCGAGACGGTTTTCACCCGCTACCTGAACTATCCCGGCAGTCCGTTCGAGCGCTTTTTCGGTTGGCGGCGACTTCAATCCCCCCCGGAAACGGACATTGTCTCCGAACTTCGCCCGTTCGTCAAAAGAGGGATGATTCTAGACAAGAGGATCTACAGTCCCTTTACAGATGAAGGCATTCGACTGTTTGAACAGCAAGACTGGGACCATCTCTACTTCTGCGGCATCGCAACGGAAAGTTGCGTTTTGAAGGGTGCTGTTGACGCATTCGAGCGGGGCTTTACACCGTGGCTAATTGCTGACGCTTCCGCCAGCCACGCCGGGGCCGAAGCTCACGCTGCCGGGCTGCTCGTCGCTCGGCGCTTCATAGGACCCGGCCAGGTCATTGAACTTAAAGACATCCCAGCCGGGCTGCTAGCAGAATAGCGGCAAGTAAATGCCAACTGCACGAGGTGGGCCATTCATTATCCAACCGCCTAGCTGTAGCTCATGGAGCGACAAGGGAGCGACATGAAAGATGGCCAGTACCGGTTCGGGGCGTTCGAGCTTCAGGTTGTGAATGCGGGAAACCGATATCTCGCCCGTGCAGCTGCCGTTCGGCGACTTGCCTCGATAGCAGTGGGAATAACCCCAGAGAGGCTTCCTGATTTCTATTCAGCCGAACTGGAGGCAATGTCAAATACGCAGTTAGATCAACTTACTGGGCAACTGGAAAAGTTAGCCGGGTTATTTCATGAAGCAGTGGACGCGCAGCGCAGGGGTGAAAAGTGGGAAACGCCTCGGGCAATTGCACCGAATACTTCCGATCCACATGTCAATGAATTGGTTTTCCGACTCCTCAATGCGGGAACAGCGAGGACCATAACGCCAGATCCCACCGAAACCCTATGCAAATCACTACTCATGTTGAGCGTCAGCGATTTCGAGCTACTAATCGGCAAGGTCGCCTCCGCCATAATGCACAAAGTCCCCGATGCGGTAAGGGGAGCGGACGCAACGTTAACCTTGGCGCAGCTTACCCAATTCGGCAGCGTACAGGCCGCAGTAAATTACGTTATTGAGAGACGAGTGGAGGACTTGCTTCGAGCAAGCCTAGCCGACTGGGAATCATGGTTCGGAGGTTTTGGCGTTAAGTTTCGTGATATGACTGATCATTGGCCTCACTTCGCGGAAATCTTTGCACGACGTAATCTCGTCGTTCATAACGATGGCAAGGCAAACCAGCAGTACCTATCGCGGCTGCGAGACGCAGGGTGGACCGACGATCTCCCAGAAGCTGGTAACATGATCGTAGTTGACCCGGCATATCTGTCGCTAGCACTTGACCGCATGACAGCCTTTGCCGCGCTGCTTACGACAGGATGCTTGTTGCAGATCGAGAAGGGGTCCATCCTTCCCATCGCCTGGCTGTCAGGCAAGGTCCAGGAAATTTCGGAGAGCGGCCATCAAAACGCGGTAAGGACTATAACGACAACAATTCTGCGCACCAGCCGGGGCCGTCTGTCGCGTCAGCATGACCTCGATTTTCGAATTCGCCAGTGGATCGCGATGCGACAACTAGGTGAAGAACGCAAAATGCGCCGCGAGGTTGAGGCATGGGACATAGGTGGACTGGAACCATATTACGTGCACGTTCGTGCGGTATTGCTCGAAAAAACCGAGTACGCTATCCAATCCACACGAGATCTACTTGATGCGGGTAAGTTGACTCCGCTCAGGATACGGCTAGATCCCCTCTACCAAGGATTACGAGATAGCGGGGCGTTGGATTCGGTTATTTTGGCCCAGCCACCGATGGCCCGTCAGCCCGCTGAAGATCCCGTTGCGACGCAGAGAACGACCCCACCGGCAACAGAGAGCGGAGACAGGGGCAGGCCCTAGACGGTGCAGTGCTGCTGCCCTGCCCTCGTCTCACTTGTCGTCTCGTTCGTCCACGTACGGGGGCGGCTGTAGACGGACATCAGGTACAGCCCACTGAAGTGGTGAACTGGTTGAATCAAGGACGTACGAAGCTGAGCAGACTTGGAAAGCGTGTTGGGTTAACACCCTCACGAGTTCGAATCTCGTATCCTCCGCTCACCTGAGCAGCACGAACGACAGGGCCGGCCCCAGTGGGGACCGGCCCTGAGTCGTCTCGACGGGCACGGTCGACATCGCCTGCCGCAACGTGAACTGCCTCGTCGGTGCAACGACGAGGCCGGCAGGCGGACATCAGTCGATCCGCAGCACCAGGGCGACGACCACTGCGGAGGCGATGACGGCGAGCAGGATCCGTGCCATCCGCAGGCCCCGCCACCATGGCAGCACCCACAGCAACAGCCAGAGCGCGGCGAAAGACAGGACATGCCCGGCCACGATGCCGAGAACGCGTTCCTCGCATCCGTTGACGGCCCGCACCGGGTCGCACACCGATGGGTACGCCTGACCGTCGTCGGCCAGCAACGCCGTGCAGCAGGCCACCAACGGGGCCGCCGCGAGCGTGAGCAGCGGCGTCAGGACGTAACCCGTCAGATCACGGTGGCGATCCAACCGGCCGTGGCGGTGCGGCTCGGTGCTTTCCGCCTCCGACATGGCGAGAACGATAGAGCGACAGACGGAGATGCGTTGCCCCACGAGCCCAGGCGACGGTCAGGGGTTGCCACGATGGCCCGAGGGCGGCAGCGAGGAGTAGTCGACGATGCCAGTTGAGATCATCTACGAGACCCACTCGATCACCACGGACAACGAGACCGGCATCGCTACCGGCTGGCTGCCCGGGCGCCTGTCGGAGACGGGCCGAAGGCTTGCTCGGGAACTCGGACAGCGCCGCAGTGAGGATGGCCTCGCCGTGGTGTTCACCTCGGACCTGGCCCGCGCGGTCGAGACCGCCGAAATCGCCTTCGCCGGAACCGGTATCCCCCTTCGTCACGACCCGCGACTGCGCGAGTGCAACTACGGAACGTTCAACGGGATGCCGGTCACCGAACTCGCGCGGCTCAGGTTCCAGCACATCAGTAAGCCGTTTCCCGGAGGGCAGAGCTACCAGGACGTGGTCGACCAGACGCGCGATCTCCTCATCGAAATCGCGCGCGACTGGGACGGCAAGAAGATCCTTCTCATCGCGCACTCCGCCAACCGATGGGCTCTGGCCAACCTCCTGACCGGAGTCCCACTCGAAGAACAGGTCGATGCACCCTTCGGCTGGCAGGAGGGCTGGCGCTACACCCTCCCCACCGGCTGGAACGGTTCATGACGCCAAGGGCCGAGCCACGCCAGTAAGTCAAGTTGACGATATATAACGCCAGACGTACTATCCACTCATGCAGGAACCTACCTTTCTGATCCTCACCGCGCTGGCGGCGCAGCCGCTGCACGGGTACGGGGTGATCCGGTCCGTCGACGAGCTGTCGGCGGGCGAGGTCAAGCTGCGGCCGGGCACCCTCTACGGCGCGCTGGACCGGCTGGCCGAGCAGGGCCTGGTCACCGTCGACCGGGAGGAGGCCGTCGAGGGCCGGCTGCGCCGCTACTACCGGCTCAGCGACGCCGGTGCCGCCGCGTTGCGGGCACAGGTCGAGCGGCTGCGCCGGCACGCCACCGCAGCCGAGATCCAGTTGCGCAGGCGCCTCGGCGATGCGCTGAGCTTCGGCCCGGCGAGCGCCCCCATCTTCGGCACGGTGACCGGATGACGGCGGCCTGGCCGAACGCCGATGACCGGCTGGAGCGTGGCTACCGCCGGCTGCTGCTCAGTTACCCGCGCCGGCACCGGCGGCGGCACGGTACCGAGGTGGTGACCACGCTGCTGGAGATGGCGGAACCAGGCCAGCGCCGACCTCGGGTCGGCGAGGCCCTGCACCTGATCGGCAGCGGTCTGCGGCTGCGGTTCCGGCTGCCCGCCGGCCGGCCGTTCATGGCGATCGCGGCGCTGCTCGCCGCACTGGTCATGGGCGGTTTCGGTGCCGCCGCCGGCTCCTGGCTCGGTGCCCAGACCTTCGCCGATCTGCCCGGCGAAGCCGGCATGGCCAGACTCACCGAACAGACCGGTGGCGACGACACGCTCCACTCCTACTACTCGTCATCGCCGTGGACCGCCGAAACGGCCCACTCGTTCAGCCGGGTCGACGGCACCTGGGATGCCGAGCAGGTCCGGCAGCGGCTCGTTGCGGACGGCTGGTCGGTTTCCGGCTTCACCCCGATCACCGGCATGTCGGGCACCGTCGACGACGCCGGCTCGTTCGTCGAGGTTCCGCTGCGCGGCACGCGCTTCACCGCCGAGTCGGATGGCGTGATCATCAACGTGATGGGCTGGAACCCTGCGGAAAACCGCTCCGCCGCCATCCGCAGTGACGTCTCGCTCTACGCGATACCGGCGCGTACCGCCGCGTTCCTTCCTCTGGTCGTCACCGGTACCGCCGTCGGACTGCTCGCTGGCTGGTTGCTGGCGGCAGCCGGCGCGTACCGGATGACGGCAACGCCGTCCGGACGCCGCCACGCCGCCGCAGCGCTCTGGAGTGGTGCCCTGATGGTGCTGGCCCTACCGGCGGTCGCTCTCTACGGCAACGTCATGCGGGTGTTCCGGGACAGCAGCGTCCACGAAGGCTCTCCGCTGACCGTGCACAGCGCCTTCACGCCCGGCGAGTACTACCCGTTCGGCCCGCAGTGGCTGGTGCTCGGGCTTACCGTCGCCGGGCTCGTGGTCGCCGTCGCCGCGATCCTCACCGCCCGTCCGGGCGACCAACCACCACAGCCCAGCGTCGTACCGGGCTGACGCGCGACAACGGGGGCAGGGGCCGCTCCGACCGGGAGCGGCCCCTGGGCATGCGCCGGGCCCGTCCCGGTCCGGCACCCGCGACGGTACGCGGACAGCCTCCTAACCTCGCACACGCGCCCAGGACACGAAGCGGTCGAACAGCCCGACCGTCGACGCCGGGTCACCGAGTTCCACGCTGGCCTGCGCGTACAGCGTCGCGAGGTGCACCAGCAACGCGGCCCGGTCCTCCCGGTACTCGCCGAGCAGCCGGAGCTTGGCCGCGCTGCACGGCCACCTGACGCCGCAGTTTCGGCAACGCCAGGTAGGGCGGGACGGCGCATGTTCCGGACGACGGCGGCTCATCGGCTAGCCACCCCGGCCGGACGGCCTGACCGGGCACGGGACGCCGACGGGTGATCTCCGGCCCGGATCAGGCCGGCCGGCATCAGGAACAGCTCTCGGCGCTCGACAGCGTCGCCTCGGGCGTCAAGCTGGTAGCACTCGATCCAGGTCCACCCGTCGTAGGTGACCCGGTCGGTGCGGTGCCGGATGACCCGGACCGTGATCGGGCGAACGAACTGCGGGGACGCCGCGCTGCTCAGCAGGAAGACTTCCCCGGGGCTGATCGAGCCAGCGCACACGCACGGACCGGGCCGGCGGCACGGATGGGGCCCGACGGCGTCCCGCCCGACGACGCCCTGGCCGATGGCGTCTCGGCCGGCAGCGTGTCCGACCTGACGACGGTGCGGCCGGCGGCTCGCGCTGTGGTGCGGCACTGGGCACCTCGCTCCATCCGGCGGTCGAACTGTCTGCACAGGTCACTCGACGCGCCCGGGGTGAGCCATCCGCGTGCTCAGCTCGACAGCGCGTCGAGTAGTGGATGGGGGCCGCCGTGGTTGCTCGCCCGGCGGCGGCCCCCGATGTCGCGACCGCCGGGTCAAGGGGGATGAACCTCCACCGGCCGCGCCATCGATACCCCAACTTGCCGCAGGTAACGGGACAACTACATGGCGTGTGGGTATGGTCGGCGGATATTCGAGACGTCCGATGGGAGGCGGCCATGAACGACGCGCTGCGGGTGGCGCTGCGGGACACCGGGCACACGATCGAGTCGCTCGCGGAACGCGTCGGCGTCGACCCGAAGACGGTAAGCCGCTGGTTGCTCGAAGATCGGATCCCGCATGCCCGGCACCGCCTGACGGCGGCAGATGCGCTCCAGAAGAATGTCTCGGACATTTGGCCGGACATTTCGAGACGTCGGGCGCTGGTCTGGTTCCGCCCCTGGCAGGAGATCGAGCGCGAGGCGACCACGCTGCGTTCATACCAACCGTTGGTGATACCCGGCCTGCTCCAGACCGAGGCGTACGCCCGCGCGGTGCTCACCGGTGGTGGCCTGATCCCGCGCAGCGAGGTGGCACGGCTTGTCGACCACCGGATGTCCCGCCAGTTGATCCTGCACCGCGAGGAGCCGCCGCTGCTCACCGCCGTGCTGGACGAGGCGGTGCTGCGCCGGCCGGTCGGCGGCCCGGCCGTGATGCGCGAGCAGCTGCTGGCGCTCGCCGAGGCGTCGACCCAGCCGCACATCCGGCTACATGTGGTGCCGTCCACAGTGGGCGAATACGCTGGGCTGAACGGCCCGTTCGTGCTGGCGACCGCGCCCGATCACCGCATAGCCGGCTACCTCGACAATCAGTTGCAGGGGCAGGTGGTGAGCGAGCAGGCCGAGATCGCGGCCATACTGGCCGCCTGGGAGAACGTGCGCGGCGAGACACTCTCGCACTGGCAGTCGGTCGACCTGATCAGGGAGGTGGCGGAGTCATGGCACTGAGCGACACCCCGGCGCTGTCCGGCGCCCGGTGGCACAAGAGCAGCCGCAGCAGTGGCAACGGCGGCGACTGTGTCGAGGTCGCCGGGAACCTGCCCGACGTGGTGGGCGTACGCGACTCGAAGGACCCGACCGGTCCGGCACTGCTGTTCAGCCCGGCCGCCTGGCGTGCCTTCGTCGCCACCGTCGACAAGACCTGACCACCGTCGTACACATGTTCTATCCACAGGTTGTGGACGCCGGGTGAGTTACCAGCTCAGCGCGGTCGTCGCGGACGCCGAGCTGCTGCGCGAGGAGACCCGCGAGCTGGATCATGCCGTGCTCGGCGGGCTGCGGCAGGACTTCGCGTTGCTGCCGGTCACGCCGCAGCTCGTGGTGGAGCTGACCGGGGCCCCGCCCGACTACCTCACCGACGATCCCGACCCGACGCAGCCGTTCGAGCTGATCCTCTCTCCCGCGCTTACCGAGGTCCTGGCCCGCTGGTCGGTGCGCGGCCCGCTGGCGTACGTCGAGGCGGAGTTCGCCGGTGGGGCCGGGCACCAGGCCGCGGCGGTCTGGCTCGACGGTGCCCTCACCTGGGGGCCGCGCTTCGACGCGGCGTTCGACGGGCCGCGTCCGGACTGGCCGATCAACGCGGCACTTGTCGAGCTGGGCGTGGAGCCGGGCCGGTGGATCGACCCCTTCGCTGAGCTGGGGTTGCACGTCGAGCGGAGCACCGAGGGGTGGCTCGCGCACGGGCGGCGAGGGCTCAGCGCCGACTACTGGGACGAATTGGCCGACGAATGGGAAGCTCGGCAATAACCTCAGAGCCCCCGTCACGTTGGGGACTGGGGGATTCTGATGAAATTGCGACAATTCGGCTTCATCGCCGCACTGCTTCTGGCTGCCTCGGCATCGGGCAGCGGAGTCATGCCACCGGACACCATCGCCGTCCGCGAGCCCGTCGCGTCGGTGAGCGTCGTCGATCTCGACGGAGTGGCCGATGTGGACTTCGGTGACTCGGAGAGCGAGCTGACCCGGCGCGGCATTCTGCGTACCGACGTCGACGCCTGCGGCCCGACGCTGGCCGGACACGACGAGATAAGCCCGATCTTCATCGAGGATCGGCTGGTGCTGCTCTGGGCCGGCGACCCGGTCCGCACCCCGGAAGGCATCGCGGCCGGCTCACCCGTCGCCGAGGTCCGGGCGAGCCATCCGACGGTACGCGAACTGCAAGCTCCACAGGGGACGTACCGCTTCGACGGCCTGCTCGCCCGCGACGGCGACCGCGCCTACCTGTTCCTGCACGACGGCCAGACGGTGCGAAAAGTCATCGCCGGGTACGCCGACTGGGCCCACCGCCTCTTTATCGAGGGCCACGCCCCCTGCTGAACCGCGTCACCAGCTGACCGGCAGTTCCACCGGGCCGAGGATGGCGTGCCCCTGCTTCCACCGCACCTCGTCCGCAGCCACGGCCAGCCGCAACGTCGGCAGCTCGCGCAGCAGCAGCGCCAACGCGACCCGGACCTCCAGGGCACCCAGGTGCGCGCCGACGCAGTAGTGCGGGCCGTACCCGAAGGAAAGGTGCGGGTTCGGGTCCCGGCCGAAGTCCATCCGCTCCGGGTCGGCGAATACCCGTGGGTCCCGATTCGCGGCGTCGTGCGACGGGATCACGATGTCGCCCTCGGTCAGCCGCACGCCGCTGGGCAGCGTCACGTCCGCCATCACCCGTCGGGGCATCTCGTCGCCGTTGGAGGTCGAGTGCAGCCGCTCCAACTCGGTGACCGCCCCGTCGACCTGCTCCGGATGCTCCAGTAGGTAGTCCCACGCGAAGTCGTGCCCCGCGTACGGGCGGGTGCGCAACAGGTACACGAACGTCGAGATGGAGCTGGCCGTGGTCTCCCACCCGCCGACGAGCAGCGACAGGGGAAGTTTGACCTGGACGTCCACCGGCTGGTCCGCCGCTGCGGTCGCGATCCGGGTCATCAGGTCATCGCGGGGGCAACCGCGCCGCCCGTCCAGCTGCTGCCACAGGTAGCCGCCCATCTCCTCGGCGGACCGGGCGGCCTCGGCTCGGGTGAGGTCGGCGGTGCCCATGAACATGTCGCCCCAGCGGCGGAACTGCGCCCGGTCCGGCTCGGGCAGGCCGAGCAGGTCGGATATCACGTTCAGGGCGAACGGTACGGCGAAGTCACCCACCAGATCCGCCGAGCCGCCCTTGGCGGCCAGCACCGCGAGCTGAGCCTCGGCAGCCGCACGCACCGTCTCGCGTAGCCCGGACACGGCGGGCTTGGTGAAGCTGTCCTTCACAGTTCCCCGGACCGCGGCGTGCTCCGCCCCGTCCATGCCGAGCATCGTCCCGGACACATCGACCTGGTCAGCGTGGGCGGCGGCAGCCCGGGAGAACAGATCCTGGCGGCGGAGCACCTCCCGGACGTCGTCGTACCGGCAGATCAGCAGCGCCGGCAGCCACTCCCCGCCAACCTGACGGACCACCGGCAGGACGCCGGATTCCGAGGCGGCGAGCTGCGCGTAGTAGGGGTGCTTCTCCGGGCCGCGCGTCCGGTCGATGCCATCGGCGTCGACGTTCAACGGGTGTCGTACTGGACCGCCCTCGACCGCCACCATGCAATTACCATGGCACTACTTCCCAGCGAAGGCAATCGATCACTGAGCGTGACTCACGTGCCGGAACGTCGCTCAGCCCGTCGGAGGTTGCTCTGGGACTCCGCGAGGAAAGCGGAACGCCCGGCCGGTCCTCGCGGACCTGCCGGGCGTTCGCGCTGCTCACGAGCGGTGGCGGAGGGATTTGAACCCTCGGAGGGCGTAAACCCTCACACGCTTTCGAGGCGTGCTCCTTAGGCCGCTCGGACACGCCACCGCCGACGAGGGTACAGGACCACAGGTTCCGACGCCGAACCGGTCCCGGCCAGGCCGGCCTGGCAGGATCAACGCCATGAGTACGCACATCGGCGCGAAGCCGGGCGAGATCGCCGAGCGGGTCCTGATGCCGGGTGACCCCCTGCGGGCCAAGTGGATCGCGGAGACCTACCTCGAGGGCGCGAACTGCTACTCGACGGTCCGGGGCATGCTGGGCTTCACCGGCCGTTGGAACGGCGTGGAGGTTTCCGTGCAGGGCTCCGGCATGGGCATGCCCTCGGCTTCGATCTACGCCCACGAGCTGGTAAACGAGTACGGCGTGAAGTCGCTGATCCGGGTCGGCTCGTGCGGCGCGCTCACTGAGGATCTCCAGCTGCGCGACGTGATCGCGGCGATCGGGTCGTCCACCGACTCGAACATGAACCGGATGCGCTTCGACGGGCTGATCGACTACGCCCCGGTCGCCGACTTCGGGCTGCTGCGTACCTCGGTGGAGGTGGCCGAGCGGCGCGGCATCGCGATGCGGGTCGGGCCGATCCTGGCCGCGGACGCCTTCTACACCGACCGGCCGGACCTTTACGACAGCCTCGCGGAGTACGGCGTGCTGGCGGTCGAGATGGAGTCGGCGGCGCTTTACACGATCGCGGCCCGGTTCAAGGCCCGCGCCCTGACCCTGTTGACGGTGAGCGACCACATCAAGACCGGCGAGAAGACCACCTCCCAGGAGCGGGAGCAGACCTTCAGCCAGATGGTCGAGATCGCCCTGGACACCATCATCGCCTGATCCCGGTCGAGCCCGACGTCCCGCCACCCCCCGTGCGGTGGCGGGACGCTCTGTGTCGGGGTCGGTGTGACGGCCTCCACTCGATAAATGTATACGACCGGTCGTTCTTATTTAGTAGTCTCGCCGCATGAACGTCGACGGCCGGCTCGCCCGGGGACAGCGCACCCGCACCGCCGTGCTGGACGCCGCCGTCGGCCTGGCCTCCGCCAGCGGCCTCGACGGGCTCTCCCTCGGGCATCTCGCCGAGTCGCTCGGGGTCAGCAAGTCCGGCCTCTTCGCGCACTGGCGCTCCAAGGAGGAGTTGCAGCTCGCCACCATCGACCGGGCCGTCGCCCAGTGGCAGGAACAGATCATCGGCCCGGCGCTGCGCACCCCCCGGGGCGTACGCCGGATCCACGCCCTGCACGAGGCCCGGATCGCCTTCTACGCCGGTCGGGTGCTGCCCGGCGGCTGCTTCTTCGCCACCACGGAATTCGAGTTCAACGCCCGACCCGGCGCCGTCCGCGACCGTCTCGCCGAGGTCTTCGCCGCGTGGACGAGGTTCCTGGAACGGCTCGTCACCGAGGCGGTCGAGCTGGGCGAGTTGCCCGCCGGCACGGATGTGGCGCTGCTGGCGTACGAGATCGACGCGTACGGCATCGCCGCCGCCATGCGCTCCCGCCTGCTCGACCCGGAGGTCACCTACCGGCACGCCCGCCTGGGCGTGCTGAACCGCCTACGGGCGCTCTGCCCCGATCCCGCTCTGCTACCGGAAGGCCCGTCATGAGTCACGCAGTCGCCGAACAACCCGCCGTCGAGTACGGCCACGTCGAGCGCACCATGGTTCACTTCGACGACCTCGACGCCCTCGGCATCCTGCACAACGCCCGGTACGCGTTGCTGCTGGAACGGGCGCTCACCGCGTACTGGTCCGACCGGGGCGTCGCCTACCAGGCTGGCCGGGCCAGCACGCCCGACGTGTTCCACGCGGTACGCGAATTCACCATCAGCTACCTCGCGCCCGTCACCGGCACCGGCCCGGTCGCGGTGCACTTCTGGCTGGAGCAGCTCGGCACCAGCAGCGCTAGGTACGCCTTCCGCTTCCACTCGCTCGACGGCACCACGACGTACGCGGAAGGGCAGCGCGCGGTCGTCCGCCTCGACCCGGCCACCCTGCGGCCGGCCCCCTGGACCGACACCGCCCGCGCGGTCGCCACCACGCTGCTGCGCTCCTGAATCCCTGAGGGCTCAGCGGAAGAAGGCGCGCAGGACGGCGGCGTTCTCGGTCTCCAGGATGCCGCCGTACACCTCGGGTCGGTGGTTGAGCCGGCGGTCACGCAGCACGTCCCAGAGCGAACCGGCGGCACCCGTCTTGGGTTCCCAGGCACCGAAGACCACTGTCGAGACCCGGGCCAGCACCAGCGCCCCGGCACACATCGTGCAGGGTTCGAGGGTCACCACCAGCGTGCAGCCGTCCAGCCGCCAGCGGCCCAGCCGCTCGGCCGCCCGGCGTAGCGCGAGCACCTCGGCGTGCGCGGTCGGGTCGCCGGTCAGCTCGCGCTCGTTGCGACCGATCGCCAGCTCACTGCCGTCCGGCCCGTAGAGCACCGCGCCCACCGGCACATCGCCGGACTGGCCGGGCTCAACCGCGACAGCGTCACCGTCCGCCGCGCCGGCCGGACCGCCGCCCCCGCCCGGGACCGCCGGGCCGCTCACCGCGACTTCGAGGGCGCGGCGCATCCAGAGTTCGTGCCGCTGTCGCCGGCCGGTGCCGGTCGGGTCGGCCAGGCCCTCGTCCGCTCCCGGCCCGCGCCGGCCGACGGAACCGGGCGTGGGCTGCCCAGGCCGGACCGTCTCCAGCGCCGGATCGGTCACGTCAGACGGCTCAGACCTCACGCAGTTCCTCGACGTCGTCGACGCAACCCAGCACCTGGCAGATCTCGGCGGTGACGTCGGCCGGCATCATCCCCTCGTGGGCGCAGAGGCCGAGCAGCCGTTGCGCGGGGATGCCCAGGTCGGTCAGGAGATCCGCCTCGCCCACCGGGTCCGCCTCGGGATCGACGGCAGGTTGCTCGTTGTCGTCGCCACCGCTGGCGGCGGCCGGACGCACCTCTTCGGTGTCGTCCAGCCCGGTCACCGACGTCTTCAGGTCACCGACCAGCAGAGCGCCCAGCCGGGACTCCTCCGCGTACGCCGAGTCGGAGCCGAAGACCCGCAGGTCCTCGCCCTCGTCGAGGCGCAGGATGACCAGGTAGGTGTCGTCCGCCTCGACGAACAGCAGCGACACGTCCGCGTCCGGAGCGACATCGCGGAGCCGCTCGGCGACGTCATCGACGTCTGCGGCACCCCGCAGACTCAGCTCGGCGGCTGTCCAGCCGCCCTTCTCGCGTACGACGGCCGCAGCGAAGTACGACACGTTTCCCCCAAGTTGCCTCGGCACAGCACTCGCCGACCCGTTACGCGTGCACGTTAGCCGGTCGGGTCGGCAGGCGACCGGTCAACGCCCCGAAGGGCCGGTCATTCCTGGGGAAAGGATCTCCGCGCCGCTCAGCCGGCGAGGCGTCGGCGAGTGGCGATCAGTTGGCGGAGCTGTGCGGTGCGGGCGCGTTGTGGCCGTTCGCGTTCGCGTACCGCGCGCGCGTCCGCCAACTGCGCCAGAAGCTGAAGGCGGCGGCGGCTGCGATCGGGATCCAGCCGCGGAGTGGTCCAGGCCATACCGGGAGAGTGCCGAGTTACGGCCATCCAGTCAAGACGGGTTTCGGTGTCTGCGCGACGACGCACCGCAGTCGCCACCGGCACGGTTCACCAGAGCGGCCAGTCACCGCTGCTCATCCAGCGGGTGACCACCGCAGCGGTGGCGATGCTCCACCCTCCGGCGGTGACGATCGCGATGCCGGCCGCCACTCCCCGATCGCCGTACCTGACCAACGCCAGGGCCGCGAGCCAGGCCAGCGCACCGGCGAGCAGCGTCCACCAGACGTACCCGACGAGGCTGCCACCGAGCAGACCGAAGAGGACCAGCCAGGCCAGGGTTCCGACCGCTCCCGCCGCGACACCGGCACCGCCGACCGGGTTCGGCTCGCGGTAGGCGGGGCGCGGTGGCCGCCCGGAGGGAAAGAGGCCCGACGGGTTGTACGGCAACACCGGTACCCACTCCTCCACACGCACGGACGCTGTCTTACCACCGTATCGAGTCTGTCAGGATGGCCGGATGGTTCCGCTGACGATCGGACGCCGCCGGGCGTACGCCCTGTTGCTGCTCGTGCCGGTACTCGCGGCGAGCGGCTGCGGTACGCCCGGCGTACCGACGGACGCCGGCCCGACCCCCGTGACCAGCCCCACCGCCGTTACCAGCCCGACGGCCGCGCCCGGACCGACCGCCGCGGCGACCACCGGCGCACCGACCGCGACCAGCGCGGCGCCCGATCTCACGGACCAGCCGGCGGCGACTCCCCGCAAGGGCCTGCCCCACATCTTTCCGGTACGCGCCGGAAAGGTGTCGTATCACCCGACCCACTCGGCGTACCCGGGGACGGACATCTTCGCCGACTGCGGTGAGCCGGTCGTGGCGGTCACCGACGGCACGATCGGCGAGGTCAGCCGGCGTGACCGGTACAAGAAGAGTGGTCCGCAGGGGCCGTACAACGGTGGCCTCTCCGTATCGGTCATCGGTGACGACGGGGTGCGCTACTACGGCTCGCACCTGACCGACATCGCCGAGGGCATCGACGCGGGGGTGCGGGTACGCGCCGGTCAACGGCTCGGCACGGTGGGCCGGACGGGCAACGCCAACAACGTCTGCCATCTGCACTTCGGCATCTCCCCGCCGTGCCTGGGCGAGGACGGCTGGTGGATCCGCCGGGGCGTGGTCTGGCCCGCGCCGTACCTCGACTCGTGGCGCAAGGGCGGCAACCGGGAGCCGGCCGCCGAGGTGACCGCGTGGCATCGCAAGCACGGCTGCCCGAGCAAACCGCCCGCGCGCCGATAAGCGCCATCCGGGTTCATCAGTCCGAAACATTGACGCAGGTCTCGCCGGTGAACTACCGTCCGGTAGACCAGAGAGAGCGCTCTCTCACGTCGCTTAATTCACAATACCGACGAAGCGTGCGCCGACCGGCGCGGCCGGGCCGGCACGCGTTGGAGGAAAGATGAGACCTCCCGTCCCACGCCGCACCCACCATCGGATCCTGGCCGCCACCGCCGCCGCGACCCTCGTTCTCGGCGGGCTGGCCGTCATCGCCAGTTCCCCCGCGCAGGCCGCACCGGTCGGCGCCGGCAGCTACACCACAACTCCCGTCGGCCCCCTCCCCGGCGGCTGCGGCAACATCGCCAGCAACCCCCGGCAGTACGTCACCGCCGCCGCGCCATCGGGGGCCGTACCCACGAACGACTGGTGGTCCTCGCTGCTGTGGAAGCGCCTGAACTGCACCTTCAGCGAGCCCTTGCACGCGCACCCGGTGTCCTACCAACCCGTCACCGACGGGCTCGGCTTTTCCGCCACCTCGACCCCCGCCATCTCCGGCACCGCCACCGGGGTGGGCGAGTTCAAGTACCCCTACGTCGAGGACATCCGGGTCGGTGTGGCCGGACTTGCCGCCCCCAACGTGCTGGTGGACGACTGGACTGACTGGACGGTCACCCCGTACTGGGGCGACGGGGCGCGGACGATGCGCGCCACCATCGGCCACGGGTTGCCGCTGGCGTACTTCCGCACCAGCGGCGGTGACGCGGTGATCAACGCGACCGGTGGTAGCCCCGCGGTCTGGTCCAACAACGGAAGCAGCATCGGCTTCACCGTCCGCGGCCACGACTACGTGGCGTACGCGCCGAGCGGCGCGACCTGGACCGTCAGCGGCAGCCGGATCAGTTCCAACCTCGCCGGACGCGGCTACTTCAGCGTCGCGCTGCTCCCGGCCACCGGTGGCGGCACCGCCCGCACCCAACTCGCCGGCACCTACGGTCAGTACGCGCACGCCCACGTCACCGGCACCCGGGTCAGCTACAGCTACAACGCGACGACGAGCCGGGTGGAGACCCGCTACACCTTCACCACCACGCCCCGCGAGGGCACCGAGACGCGGACCGTGGTCAGCCTCTACCCGCACCACTGGCGAGCGCTGACCGGTGTCACGCCGATCACGCCGACCTACCCCTCCGCCCGAGGGCGGATGAAGGTGGTCACCGGCGTCGGTGAGTTCCGCACCTCGATGCGGTTCAACGGCGTACTGCCGGAACTGCCCGCCGTCGCCACCGGAGCCGGCAGCGACCTGACCACGCTGCGGCAGCACCTGGCGGCGGTGCGGAGCAACCCGATGGACCAGCGCGGTGGCGACACCTACTGGACCGGCAAGGGACTCGGCCGGGCGGCCCGCATCGCCGAGATCGCCGACCTGGTCGGCGACACCGAGACCCGCACCTCGGCGCTGAACGCCATCCGCACCACCCTCAACGACTGGCTCACCGCCTCGTCCGGCGAGACCCAACGGCTGTTCTACTACGACCAGCGGTGGGGCACGCTCATCGGCTACCCGGCGTCGTACGGCTCCGACCAGGAACTGAACGACCACCACTTCCACTACGGCTACTACATCGCCGCCGCCGCCACGCTTGCCAAGTTCGACCCGGCCTGGGCCCGGGACGACCAGTACGGCGGCATGATCGACCTGCTCATCCGGGACGCGAACAACTACGACAGGTCGGACACCCGCTTCCCGTACCTGCGCGACTTCGACATCTACGCCGGGCACGACTGGGCCTCCGGGCACGGCGCGTTCGCCAGCGGCAACAACCAGGAGTCGTCGTCGGAGGGGATGAACTTCGCCAACGCCCTCATCCAGTGGGGACAGGCCACCGGCGACACAGCGGTACGCGACGCCGGCATCTACCTCTACACCACCCAGGCCGCCGCAATCCACGAGTACTGGTTCGACGTCACCGGCGAGAACTTCCCCACCGAGTTCGGGCACTCCAACGTGGGCATGGTCTGGGGTGACGGCGGCGCGTACGCCACCTGGTTCAGCGCGGAGCCCGAGATGATCCAGGGCATCAACCTGCTGCCGATCACCGGTGGGCACCTCTACCTGGGCCAGCACCCGAACTACAACTCGGTGAAGTACGCCGAACTGGTCCGCAACAACGGCGGTGAGCCGACCGTGTGGCAGGACATCCACTGGCAGTTCCTCGCCCTCGGTGACGCCGACGCGGCGCTGGCCAAGCTGCGGGCCAACCCCGGCTACACCCCGGAGGAGGGCGAGAGTCGGGCGCACACCTTCCACTGGGTCCGTAACCTGGCCGCGCTCGGCCGGGTCGACACCGGGGTCACCGCCGACCACCCGCTGGCCGCGGTGTTCAACCGCAACGGCGCCCGGACGTACGTGGCCAGCAACATCTCCGGCTCACCGCTGACCGTACGGTTCTCCGACGGCACGCAGCTGACCGTGGCTGCCGGGCGCACCACCACCAGTGGGGCGCACACCTGGAGCGGAGGCAGCGGCGGTGGGGGTACGCCACCGAGCCCGACGCCGACGCCGACGTCCAGCCCGACGCCGACCCCGACGCCCACTCCCACGCCGACGCCGACCGACCCGCCGTCCAGCTCACCTGTGCGCTACCTGCTGTCCGGGGGCGGTCTGGGTGCGTCCGGCAGCGCCGGCACCACCACCGTGAGCAGCGCCGGTGGCGCGAACCACGACGGCACGCCGCGCAACCCGGTGGTCTTCACCGCGACCGGGCTCAATCTCAACCACAACGGCGGGCAGACCGCGTTCGATCTCTTCCTCGATGCCGGCACGGCGGTCGGCAACGGGGTGCAGGCCCGCGTCTCGTACGACCTGACCGGTGACGGCAGTTGGGAGCGGGTGGAGACGTACCGCTACTTCGCCACCGACCCGGTGCCGGGCTGGGAGCACTACACCCAGGCCGCTGGGCTGCACTCCAGCAGCGGCTCCCTCGGCAACCTGCGTGGCGGCACCGTCCGGGTGGAGGTCTGGTCCGCCATCGGCAACAACCCCACCAACCTCGGTGTCGGTGACCGCTCCGTGGTGCGGTTGCCGTACGCCTGATCCCGCACACCGCGATCCGCCCCGCGCCGCCGGTCGTACCCCGACCGGCGGCGCGGCCGCGTAGGTTTGCCGACATGAGCGAGCGCCAGCGAGCGAATCATCAGCGGGACCCCATTGCCGATCTGCGCCGGATCGCTTTCCTGCTGGAGCGGGCGAACGAGGCGACCTATCGGGTACGCGCCTTCCGCTCGGCGGCCAAGGCGTTGGCCGCGCTGCCGGTCGAGGAGGTGGCCGAGCGGGCCCGTGCCGGCAAGCTCACCGAGCTGGCCGGGGTCGGCGACGTCACCGCTCGTTGCGTGGCCGAGTCGCTTGCCGGTGAGGAGCCGGTCTACCTGCGCCGGCTGCTCGCCACCGAGGGCACCGACCTGGACGCCGAGGCCACCGCCCTGCGTACCGCCCTGCGCGGCGACTGCCACACCCACTCGGACTGGTCCGACGGTGGGTCACCGATCGAGGAGATGGCGCTGGCCGCCGTCGAGCTGGGCCACGAGTACCTGGTGCTCACCGACCACTCGCCCCGGCTGAAGGTGGCCCGGGGACTGACCGCGGATCGGCTGCGCCGCCAGCTCGACCACGTGGCACGCGTCAACGAGGCGTTGCCGGAGGGGTTCCGCATCCTCACCGGCATCGAGGTCGACATCCTCGCCGACGGGTCGCTCGACCAGGACGAGGCGTTGCTGGCCCGGCTGGACGTGGTGGTCGGGTCGGTGCACAGCGGCCTCAACGACGACCGGGCGAAGATGACCCGCCGGATGCTGGCCGCCATCGCCAACCCGCATCTGGACATCCTGGGCCACTGCACGGGTCGGATGGTCTCGTCCCGACCGGCCGGGGTGACCGGGCCGGGCGACCGGGGGCACCGCGCCCGGACCCGGGCCGAGAGTGACTTCGATGCCGACGCCGTCTTCGCCGCCTGTGTCGAACACGACGTCGCCGTGGAAATCAACTCACGGCCGGAGCGGCAGGACCCGCCGAAGCGGCTGATCCGGCGGGCGCTGGAGGCCGGTTGCCGGTTCGCCATCAACACCGACGCGCACGCCCCCGGCCAGTTGGACTGGCAGCGCTTCGGCTGCGAGCGGGCCGCCCTGTGCGGAGTCCCCGCGGACCGCGTGATCAACACGTGGGCGGCGGACGAGCTGATCGCCTGGACGCGCGACTGACGCGTGCCCAACCGCCCGGCCCGCCCGCCTCCGCTCAGCGGGTAGCGGGCTCGACCAGGGGTGCCGTCGGGGTGCCCACACCCGGTGCCACCCGGCGGCGACGACGTCGGCCGAGCAGGCCCTGCGACACGGCGACGCCGAGCAGCACGATCAGCGCGCCGACCGGCTGGTGCCAGGTGAGTCGCTCGCCGAGCACGACGGCACCGATCAGCACCGCGAACACCGGGATCAGGTACGTCACGGTGGAGGCGGTCGTCGCGCCGACGGTCCGGATGTTCCGCAGGTGGATCACGAAGGCGAGCCCGGTGCCGAGCGCGCCCAACGCCAGCACGGCCGCGAGCACCCGCGGCGACAGCGCGGTCGGCAGCGGCGGCGCACCGGCCACCACCGGCGCCACGATCGCGAGCTGGACCGCCGCGACGATCAGCTGCGCCGCCGAGAGGGACAGCCCGGACAGGGTGCTGCCGGCGATGAACTTCTTCTGGTACGGGATGGCGAAGCCGTAGCAGGCGGCGGCGCCGAAGCACATCAACTGGCCGACGAAGTGCGCACCGCCGACGCCCTGCCAGACGCCGAGCACCACCATTACGCCGGTGAAGCCGAGCGCCAGCCCGAGGGCGCCGCGTGCGGTCAGCCGCTCGGTGCGGAACACCAGCACCGCCAGCGGCAGCACGACAAGCGGAGTGGTCGCGTTCCAGATGCCGGCGAGCATCGACTCGACCCGCTGCTCGCCGTAGCCGAACAGGGTGAACGGCAACGCCACCCCGAAGGCGGCGATCACCGTCAGGTGACCCCAGACCCGCAGCTCGCGCGGTAGCCGGTCACGCAGCACGGCGAGCACCACCAGCAGGGTCAGCGCGCCGGAGGCGACCCGGTAGAGGGTGAGGTGCAGCGGGTGCAGCTCGGCCACCCCGACCTTGATGAAGAGGAAGCTGGAACCCCAGATCGCGGCGAGGGCGATGAAGCCGGGCAGCCAGCTCCGCAGCGCCGGCCGGTCAGGGGTGAAGTCGCCTGTCACCCCTGACACTCTGCCGCCGGGGTACGACATTGTCCTGCGGTTTTCGACCGTCGTGTCGCGCGCCACAGAAACCACATCCTTTGATAGGGCGTTGACCGACCGAGGAGGTGAACATCGTGGCGATGCCGATCCGTTTCGACCCGCTCGTCGACCTTGACGGCATGTGGACGACCCAGCTCGCCGACCGCTACCTCCCGTTGCCTGAGCTACCAGATGCGCGGTACGAGTGCATCGACGGGAGGTTGGTCAGGACGCCCGCCGCGGTCGGCACGAACAGCTACGGCGAGATCGAACTCGCCTGGCTACTCTCACCCGCTGCCGAGGCCCACAACTTCTACGTCTTCGGTCAGGTGAATCTGACCTTCTCCCCGCAGCGGTGGATCCAGCCGGACATCACCGTGCTGCACGCGCTGCCGAAGACGGACGAGGAGGACCGCTGGATCCCGGCCCACCTGTGCACCATGGCCGTGGAGTTCGTCTCCCCCGGCAGCCGCCGGCAGGACTTCGTCGACAAGCCGATCCGCTGCGCCGAGGGGCGGGTGCCCTACTTCATGCGGGTGGAGATCTCGCGCCGGCTGCGGCACGCCGCGGTGGAGTTGTTCGCCCTCGGCACGTTCGGCGGCTACGACACGCTCGCCAAGGCGGTCAGCGGTGACCGGCTACGCGCCGACGAGCCGTTCCCGATCGACTTCGATCCTGCCGACCTGCTGCCCTGACGGCGTCGGCGGCATCATCGCGACGCGCACCTCGCGTAGGGTACGCAGCGTGGGAAGAATCGACGATCTCGCGAACCGTTACGTCGCCGACTGGGCGGCATTGAGCCCGACCGGCGCCACCTCCGTCGGCATCGCCGGCCATGACGACAAGTTCGACGACCTCTCCCCCGACGGGTACGCCGCACGCGCCGAACTGACCCGACGCACCCTTGCCGAGCTCGACAGCATCGAGCCGGTGACGGAGGCCGAACGCACCGCGCGGGAGGCGATGCAGGAGCGTCTGGGCCTCGAACTGGACCGGTACGACACCGGCGAGACGGCCAGCGAGGTAAGCGTCATCACCAGCGGCTTGCACGAGATCCGGATGGTCTTCGACCTGATGCCCACCGAAGGGGAGCAGGCCCGGGCCAACCTGGCCGCCCGGCTGAACCTCTTCGCGAGCACGCTGGAGGACTACAAGACCACGTTGCGGGAGTCGGCAGCCGCCGGACGGATCAGTTCGCGCGCACAGCTGATCGAGGTGGCCAAACAGTGCGACACCTGGGTCGATCCGGACGGTGACAACGTCTTCCACGGGCTGGTCGATCGGCTGGGCGAGGATGGCGCCCTCGGCTCCGAACTGCGTCGCGGTGCGGCTGCGGCCACGGCGGCTACCGCCGAGTTCGGGCAGTTCCTCCGCACCGAGCTGGCTCCCCACGGACGGGAGAAGCAGGCCGCCGGGCGTGAGCGCTACGAGCTGGCCTCCCAGTACTTCCTCGGGGCTCGGATCGACCTCGACGAGACGTACGCCTGGGGCTTCACGGAGTTGGCCCGGCTGGAGGCCGACATGCGGACGGTGGCCGCCCAGATCGCCGGTCCGAGCGCCACCATCGACGAGGCCGTGACGGCGTTGGACGCCGACCCGGCCCGCACCATCCGGGGTCGGGACGCCTTCCGCGACTGGATGCAGGAGCTGGCCGACCAGGCGATCAGCGACCTCAACGGCACCCACTTCGACATCCCCGAGCAGGTCCGGCGGATCGAGTGCATGATCGCGCCGACAAGTGACGGTTCCATCTACTACACCGGCCCGAGCGAGGACTTCGCCCGACCGGGTCGAATGTGGTGGGCGGTGCCGCAGGGCCTGACCGACTTCTCCACCTGGCGGGAGGTGACCACCGTCTACCACGAGGGGGTCCCCGGCCATCACCTCCAGATCGGCCAGACCGCCGTCCGGGCCGAGTTGCTCAACCGCTGGCAGCGGCTGCTCTGTTGGGTATCCGGTCACGGCGAGGGCTGGGCGCTGTACGCCGAGCGGCTGATGGAGGAACTGGGTTACCTGGACGACCCGGGCAACCGACTCGGGATGCTGGACGGTCAGGCGCTGCGGGCGGCCCGGGTCATCGTCGACATCGGCATGCACCTGGAGCTGGAGATTCCCAAGGACAACCCGTTCGACTTCCACCCGGGTGAGCGTTGGACCCCGGAGCTGGGTTGGGAGTTCCTGCGGGCGCACTGCCGGGTGCCGGACGAGATGCTGCGCTTCGAGCTCAACCGCTACCTGGGCTGGCCGGGGCAGGCACCGTCGTACAAGGTGGGCGAACGGATCTGGCTTCAGGCGCGGGAGGACGCGAAGGCCCGCAAGGGCGCCGACTTCGACCTGCGCGAGTTCCACCGCCAGGCGCTCGACCTCGGTGCGCTCGGTCTCGACCCGCTCCGCCGGGCGCTGGCCCGGCTCTGACAGCCTGATCGGCTGATTCGCGGCTCGCGGCTGACGGGTTGTGGGGGCGGGCAGTCGGCCCGCCCCCACAACCGTCACTGCTGGTGCTACTGCTTCTCTGACTCGCCCTGTGCCGACCGCTGGCTGGGCACCGTGGGCTCCTCGGACTTCCAGTTGGTCGAGGCGGGCGGGATCTCGTCGGTCAACGGCCCACCCGGCCGAGCCTCGTCCCGCACCGGCGGCTGATCGACCCGGGTCGGTGCCGGGTCGGCGGCGGCGTGCCGGGCCACCGTGGCCGGGGTACGACTACGCGAGAGCAGCAGCCCGACCAGGATCAGCACCAGGCCCAGCACGGCGAGCCCGAGCGGTGCGAACACTCCGAGGATGTTGAGCTGGTTCCGGCTCTCCTTGGCGCGGTCCACCGAGGACGCCACGGTCTCCTCGTTGTAGGAGAAGTCGGCGTCCAGCAGCGTCACCGGGGTGCCCGTGTTCGGCACGAGCACCTTCTTCTGCTGTTCCCGGACCTTCAGGTAGGAGCCGGTGACCGGGTCCACCCAGACCGTACGGGTGTTGCTGTAGACGACGTCACCCGACGTGGAGCCCGGAGCGAGCGCACCGAGCAGCAGCGCCACCCGGTCGGTGGCCAACGGCAGCTTCTCGTCGGTGATGACCTGCTCGTAGCGGTAAGCCTCGATGCCGTTGATGTCCTCGGTGCCCTTGAACTCGGCCATCCGGGTCTGCCGCAGATCCCGGTCGAAGACCTCGTAGTTGTCCTTGGCGGAGTTGAACGGGAACTTGTAGACCTGGCCGGCGAACGAGACCTTCTCCGGCGTGCCGCTCTCGTCGAGGAACTGCTCGTTCCACTCCACGGCGGCCGCGGAGACCCGATCCAGTGCCAGCTCGGCGCCGTACGCGCTGACCAGCGCCTTGGTGTCGGTCCGCTCGACGGTCTGGCCGACCCGCCAGACCACCGCGTCACCGGCGAGGTCGCCGCTGAGCGCCGCGGTCTTGGCACGCTCCGGGGTGACCTGGACGGTCGACCTCAGGTCCGTCTGATCGACGATGTCGACCGCACCGTTGGTGATCTGAAGGAACGTCGCCGCCCGGGCCTCGGCCACCGACGTCGACGACTCCAGGTCGTAGGGCAGTTTGGTCATCGCAGGCTTGACGACGAACACCAACCCGGCGGCCAGCGCCAGGAGCAGGACGCCGCCGCCGAACAGCACGGCACCCACGGCGCGGTGCTTCATGTTTCCTCCCTGAGGAGCTCAATATCGTCGATGTCAATCAGTGAGATGGCCGCGAGGTTACTACCAAGTCACATAGCCACGCGACCCCCGGTCAGCTCTGATTTCTCCACCGCACCGGGCTGCCCGTCACCGGCCCTCCGCAGGACGAGCACGAAGTTCCACGCCGCCACCTCCCGAACGCCGGGCACCCGGATCACCCACCGCGCCCACCACGGGTGATAACGCGGCAACGCGTCCAGCACCTCGACGTCGCGGTTTCCCCGCGCCCAACGCAGCGTGTCCGAGATCGAGACCGGGAACAGCGTCTCCCGGTAGCGGTTCTTGGGCGGCCGTCCCATCCGTCGCTCGTAGCGACGGCGGGCCCGGTTGCCGCCGAGATAGTGCCAGGGCGCGGTCTCGTGGCCGCCCCACGGCGACAGCCAGGGGGTGTACGACACGAAGATGAGCCCGCCGGGACGGGTCACCCGCACCATTTCGTCGAGCATCCGGGGCGGCTCGGCGACGTGTTCGACGACGTTTGACGAGAACGCCACGTCCACGCTGCCGGTGCGGATCGGCAGCGCCGTGCCGCTGCCCCGCAGCATTCCCGCCACCGACTCGCCGGCAGCGGAGAAATCCCCGACGTCCGGATCCAGCCCCAGGTAGTGGGCACCGGCACCTCGGAAGGCGGCCGCGAAGTACCCCGGACCGCCGCCCACGTCGAGCAGCGTCCGGCCGGTCAGCTCGGTGTAGCCGGACACCTGACGGACCGAGTCGGCAGCCAGCAGGCCGTAGAAGTGGTCGGGGTCGGTCTGCTCCACCAGGAACGCCCGGAACAGCGCCACCGAGCGACGCAGCGAGGCGAAACGGCGTCGCTCCGCCCGCCGCGTACGGTCGTCCGCTGCCGTCACCGCGCCACCGTCCCGTTCTCGTCCTCGCCCCGGCCGGCAGCCGGCGGCCCACCGGACGTGCCCGGCGTCACATCATGCGGGATGGTTGGTCCGGGGCGTACACCGGGGACCGGGACGACCGCCGCGACCACCGCGCCGATCGCGACAAGCATCGCCGCCTGCACCCACGACCGGTACGCCCAGTCCTGTCCATGGCCCTGCAACCGACCGGCCACGGCGATCACGGTGGCCACGGTCAGCCCGCCGAGCACCACCACCGGCAGGGCGCGTACCGCCAACTGCCGCAGCAGCATCGCGGCCAGCACGATGGCCACCGGAAGCACCCCGCCCAACGCGGCGAGAAGCACCACCAGCAGCACCCCGATCGCCCAGGCGGGAGCCTCGGCCACGATGGCGTCCGCCGCGTCCCCGTTGCTCACTGCCCGGCGGCGCACCGGCCAGACGGCCAGCACCAGCACACCAACCGCCGCCACCGCGCCGGCCGCCAGGCCGCCCCGGTACGCCCGGTCGGGGGCGAAGACGAGCCGGATCTCGCCGCCGGCACCGGCCGGCAGCACCCACGCCTGCTGCCACCCGTCCACCCGGGATCGGACCAGCGGCGTTCCGTCGAGAGTGGCCGTCCAGCCGGCGTTGGCGTTCTCCGGCACCACCAGCAACGCCCGCTCACCCGCGGCGACCCGGACCGTCCGGTCGGTCGCCGCCCAGTCGAGCACCGTCACCTCCCGATGCCGGGGTGCGGGGTTCGCGTCGCCGTCCGGCCGCAGGGTCGCGTCCTGCACGACGAAGCCTGCCGACGGCGTGGTGGCCAGCCGATGCCCGCCCGCCGGCAGGTCCAGCACCGCACCGTCCTCGCCGCAGACCCGGACCGGCACCGGCCGCCCGGCCAGCACGTCCGCCAGGCTCGCGGAGACCGAGGTGTCGTACCGGAAACCGTCAAGCTCGACTGTCGGTCCGTCACCGCAGCGCTCCACCACCCGGGTGTCGGTGTCGATCGGCTTCAGCAGGCTTGCCAACGCCGGGATCTCCACCTCCGCGATTCCGGCCGTGGCGGGCCAGCCGTTGCCCCGCAGATCCGCCAGCCGGTGCTCGGTCTCCCGCACCACGATGTCGAGCCGGTCGGTACGTACCGCCGGGAAGGTGACAGTCCCGTCGGCCTCGACCGGCACCTGTACCTCGCGGTCGGGCGTGTGGATCTCCACCTGTCGCGGCAGCGACCCGATCGGCAACTCGCTGCCCCGCAGCCGCAACCTGTCGATGCGACGCTCACCGGACCAGCTCAGCCTCAGGGTGGGACGCAGGTCTCCGGTGCCGGCCAGCCAGGTCGTTCCCGGGTCACCGTCGATCGCCGCGTGCGCGGCCACTGCCGGGTCGCCGCTCAGTCGGGACGACGAAGCCGCCCGCACCTTCGTACCGGACAGCGTCAGCTCACCACCCGGCCGCGGCACCGCCGACAGCTCCAGCCGATACGTACCGGCGGCCGGGTTGCGGAACAACCGGTCCAGGCCCAGCGGCTCCTCACCGACCCGGGCGAGGAACCGGTCGCAACGAATCACCGTGCCGTCCGGCCGGAGGGAGGCTCCGCCGGAACCACCAGCGGGCACCGACTCCGGGCCGGTCTGCTGCGCCGGATAGCACGCCGGCCGGTCCGCCGGCCCACGGCTGAACGCCCAACTGACCGGCGTCGACAGGTCGTCCGGCAGATCCGCCGGGGCCCGTAGCGCTCGGCGCGGTTCGGTGTCCGGAATGGACAGCTCCTCGATGCCGACGGCACCGTCGAGCCGGCCGCCGGTCACCGACAGCACCGTCACCCGGATCCGGCTGGTGGGGCCCGGCAACGTGTAGTACGAGTGCCCGCCGAGCGTGTCGGCAACGTCGTGGTCCACCGAACCCCGATCGGTGGTGAGTCGGAACCGTTGCACCGGCCAGCCAACCGCCAGATCGCTGACGAACGCGAGTCGCACGCTGTCCACCTGGCGTGGGGTGTCCAGATCCACCTGAAGCCACTGCCCGACCGGTCCGGCCAGGGGCGCCGAGTGCCAGGCGGTGCCGTACTCCCCGTCAACGGCGGCGAACGGCAGGCGCGACGGGTCGGCCGGGCCGAGACTGTCCACGAAGCTCGCGGCCGAGGACGCCGTCACCTCACGGATGCCCTGGTAGGTCGCGGTCGTCTGGTGCTGCTCCCCGGCGAAGGGCAGCACGTCGAGGGCGACGCGGCCCTGTCGTCCCGCCTCGTTCGCGGTCAACGTCTGGGAGAGGTTGTCCCGCACCCGGCCGATGTCGCGCTCCCGGCGACGCAGACCGTCCGTGACGATCCACCGGCCACCGACAGCGTCAGCCGGGGAGTCGTCCCGGTCCCCGGCGAGCACCACGGGCCGGTCCCGTTCCACCACCCCCTGCTCCAGCAGGGGAAGCAACGACTCCGGACCACCGCTGACTGTCGGCACGTCGGCGGTCAGCACCGCCGAGGCGGCCGGCACCGGCCGCTGCACCTCGTACACCTCGATCGCCGGTAAGGAACCGGCGCCATCGTCCACCGGGCTGCCGAGTGTCCGGGACAGCGCGTCGGTGGTGCCGAAGGTGGCCACCCGCCCGATACCGGGCGAGTCGGCCAGTGCCCGGCGCAGCACCGTCACCGGCGGAGCGTCCCCCTGGGTCCGGTCGATGTCGTTACGCAACAGCAGATGCCGGAAACCGGAGCGGGCGAGCAGGTCGGCCAGGCCGGTCGAGCCCCGGCCGCTGGCCAGCACCTCCTCGACGGTGTCCATCATCCGGGTGTTGCCCGCCGAACCCAGCGGCACCTGGTGGCGGACCGCCCACGGCGCTCCGGCCAACGCCTGCAACGGCTCGTCGACGGTGCGTCCCCAGTCGTACTGCCCGAAGCCGGAGCCGGGCACCACCAGGGTGCGGGCCAGCGCGTCACGGTCGGCCAGCCAGGTCGCCGCCGATCGCCAGTGCGGCGGCAGGTCGGACCAACCCGGGCCGGGACGCAACAGGCCCAGCCAGGCCGGCGCGGCAGCCCCCAGCACGAGCAGCAGCACCGGCACGAAGACCAACGGTCGCAGCCGGATCCCGGGCCTACGACGGGCCAGGGCGTGATGCATCCGGGTGGCCACCGCGTCGACGCCGTGCGCGAAACCGAGCATCAGTGGCAGCCGAAGCACCGGGTCGAGCTTGTGCACGTTGCGGAACGGCGCCAACGGGCCGTCCAGCAGATCACGGACCAGCTCGGAAAGCGGACTGTCCACCGCCCCGACGTAGCCGATGGTGAGCAGGGTCAGCCCGGTGAGGAACCCGGTCACCAGGAAGCGTCGCTGCGGCAGCAGGTTGCCGGCCAGCCCGGCCAGCCCGACCAACGCCACCACCGCGGTCAGCGCCATCAGCACCGGATGGTCGATCAGCAGCCAGCCCGCCGGCCACCACGGCTCGCCCTGCACGATGTACGCGACCCACTGGTTGGTGCCGCGTACCGCCTGGAACAGGGAGGCCACCGCGGTGGTCGTGGTGGATGACTCGATGTAGTCGAGGAAGGGGAGGCTGTACTGGCCGAGCAGCACCAGCGGCACGATCCACCACAGGCAGACCCCGACGACGCAGGCGCACCACCAGGCGACCAGCCGTACGTGCTGCGCGTCCCACCGCCGGGTGAGCAACCAGACGCCGGGCAGCAGCAGCGCCATCAGCACCACCGCCGCGTTGATCCCGCCCATCCCGAGCACGGCCAGGGCGGAGAGCGCGGCGGCCCGGCGCGGTGACCCGATCCGGCGTACGGTCACCAGCGGCAGCAGCACCCAGGGCAGCATCGAGGCGGCAAGCGTCTCCGAGGAGAGCGCGCCCACCTCGGTGAGGATGCGCGGGGCCAACGCGTAGCCGAGCGCCGCCGCGTACCGCGTCGGTTCGGTGCCGATGTCCAGCGCCCGGGCCAGCCGCAACAGCCCGTAGAAGGCGGCGGCCAGCAGCAGTGCCGTCCACAGCCGCTGGGTGATCCACGGCGGCACCGCCAGCCACTGCCCGGCGGCGAAGAACGGTCCCATCGGGAAGAGGTAGCCGTACGCCTGGTTCTGCAACTCTCCCGAGGTGGCTTCCGGGTTCCACAGGTGCAGCGCCCGGGCCATGAAGTGGATCGGGTTCGCGGCCAGGTCGAGCTTGGTGTCGAAGGTGACCTGACCGGGCCGCTGGCCGAAGGCGATCGCGGTGAGCAGTAACAGCGACAGCACCGTGCCGGGCGAGCGGCGCAGCCGCGCCGGAATTCTCCTCATCGGCGGCACTCCGGTGGCAGGCAGCTCAGGTCGGCCAGCGCCGAGAAGAAGATGCGCCGCATCCCGCCCGGCTGCTCGGTGACGAAGACCCGGCCGCCGGTGACCTTCGTGATGGCCTCCAGCTCCTCCGGGTCGATGTCCGCGCCGAGACCGATGAAAATGATCGGCAGGGGGCGGCGTGGTTCCTGCAACCGCTTGAGTTCGGCCAGGAAGTCGGCCCGCCCGATGGTGTCGTCGTCCTCGTTGCGCCCGTCGGTCATCACGAGCACCAGGTTGATCCGGCCCGGGGTCCAGTTACGGCGCGCGTCGCGGTACGCGGCCAGCGTGCTGTCGTACAGCCCGGTGCCGCCCTGCGGCTTCACCGCGATCTCAGCCAACGCCTCGGTCAACCGTTTGCGCTGGCCACCCAGCGGGCGCACCGGCAGGACCTCGCGGTAGTCCCGGTCGCCGTCGACCTTGGTGGAGAAGGCCCAGATGCCGAGTTCGCTGTTGTCCAGCAGCAGCGCCGCCCCTTCCCGGGCAGCTCGCACCGTGGCGTCGAGTCGGGTGCCACCGGCCGGTACCGGTGCCGCCATCGAGCCGGAGATGTCCAACAGGGTGAGGATTCGGGCGCTGCGCTGGACGCCGCTCCAACCGGTCAACACGTCGCTGACCGTCTCCTCGGCGGGTAGTGGCACCGGCCGGCGTTCCTCGGCCCGCAGCCGGTCGTCCTCCGGCATGGCCGGCGGGAAACCGGCCGCGGTCCGGAAACCGTAGTAGGCGAACACCTCCCGGGCCTCGCCGGTCAGCAACGTGTCGAGGAACGCGCCACCGGCGTCCCGAGCCCGCCCCTGCGCGGCGGGCAGCACCACGTAAGGCAGATCCAGCCAGGGCACGTCGACCTCCGGGTACGCCGCCACCAGCTTGCCGCTGGCCGCCAGCGCATTGTGTTCCAGCACCGCCTGCTCGCTGGCGGCGACGACGCTCACCCGACCCGGCAGGTCCTGGTTCGGAGTCAACGAGCTGGCTTCCTCGGCCGGGCTGAAGGTCCGCTCGGCGAGCCGACGCAACGTGGCCGCCACGGTCGCGGCCGAGTCCCGGTTGTCGTCGGCCAGCGCGCGGGCGCCGAGCAGGGCGCTGACCCCGGCCGGGTCGGCCGCCGGATCGGGCAGCCCGACCTGGACCGTTCTCGCCCGGGTGCCTAGAAGCGACGCCCAGTTCAGCGGCTTGTCCGGCCAACCGGATCGACGCGCGATCCGATCCGTGACGGCCAGCACCACCGGGGTGCTCGCCACCGACGTGCCCTGTCCGGGCACCTCGAAAGCACCGGCGGCACGGGCCCGGCGCAGCCAGAACGTCGATTCCGGTAGCCACGCGTCGGCCACGTCGCCATCGTTGGCGAGTTCCCGGGCGACCGCCGCCGACGGCCGGGCCTGCACCTCGACGGAGACGCACGGTTGGCTTCCGGCGTTGGCTCGGGCCACCCGGTCGAGGGCCGGGGCGATCACCGGAGCGGCCACCACCCGGAGGCGGACCTGTTCGACGCAGGTCGGGGTGCCCCGATCGGCCCGGATGTACGACACCGCCGCCCAGCCGGCAAGCAGCAGCACCAGGGCGGCACTGAGCAGCACCACCGGTGAACGGCGGGACAGGACGCGCGCCGGCGCGGGACGGTCGGCAACCACCGCCGCCTCACCTCCTCGTCACGCCTGCGGACGATGTCCAGCCGCAGGTCACAACACCTGCCGCGACGAAATCGGCCACCAGACACCGGGCATCGCACGCGGTTGCGCTGCACACCCTGCCAAGGTTTCCGCCCGTCGGCAAACCCCTCGTCCACGACCCGTTACCGGATCGTCGCCGCCAGATCTGCCCATTGCGCAGCCGGGCCGGACCGCCCTAGGGTGGCGCGATCGTGCTCACTTACTCACCAGTAGGAGCAGCGTGGACAACACCGACACCCCCTCCCGCCACGTCCTGTTCCTCAACTGGCGAGACACCACCAATCCCGAGGGCGGCGGCTCGGAGGTCTACATCGAGCGGATCGCTGCCGAACTGGTCACCTTCGGTCACCGGGTGACTCTGCTCTGTGCCGCCCACGGCAACGCCGGGCCGGCCGGGACCACCGAATCCGGCGTACGCGTGCTGCGCCGCGGCTCGCGGATGACCGTGTACCTCCGGGCGGCGCTGGTCTGCCTCGCCGGCCGGTTCGGCCTGGGCCCGCTGAGCCGGCGCGGTCTCGGCCGACCCGACCTGATCGTCGACGTCTGCAACGGTGTGCCGTTCTTCGCCCCGCTCTACGCTGGGCGGCCGGTCATCGCGCTGGTCCACCACGTCCACCGGGAGCAGTGGCCGGTGGTCTTCGGGCCGTGGATGTGCCGGCTCGGCTGGTGGATCGAATCCTGGCTCGCGGTACGGCTCTACCGGCGGTGCCGCTACGTCACGGTCTCCGAGGCGACCCGCGCTGAGCTGGCGACCCTCGGCGTCGACGCCGAACGGATCGACGTGGTACCCAACGGAACCCCTCCGGTTACCGGCCCGTCCCTGCCCCGCACCCGCAACCCGTCGCTGCTGGTGCTCGGCCGCCTCGTTCCGCACAAGCGGGTCGAGATCGCCCTGCGTGCCGTCGCCGAGCTGGCTGCGGAGCTACCCGAGTTGGAGCTGGTGGTAGCCGGGCAGGGGTGGTGGGAGGAGCCGCTGCGCGAGCGATGCGCCGCCCTCGGGATCAGCGACCGGGTACGGTTCACCGGCTTCGTCAGCGAGGAGGAAAAGCACGCCCTGCTCTGCTCGGCCTGGCTCGCGCTCACCCCGTCACTCAAGGAGGGCTGGGGTCTGACCATCGTGGAGGCCGCCGCACGCAGCACTCCCACCGTGGCCTTCAGGTACGCGGGCGGGGTCGCCGAGGCGATGGTCGACACGGAGACCGGCCTGCTCGTCGACGACGAACAGGAGTTCACGGCGGCCGTTCGGGAACTGCTCGCCGACGATGTCCGGCGCAAGGCGATGGGCGAGGCGGCCCTGTCCCATGCCGCCCGCTACACCTGGACAGCGACCGGTGCCCGGTTCGCGCAGCTGGTCGCGGCGGCAACTCTTCGCACCGGCTGACCGGCCGGTGCTGGACACGACGAAAGGCGCCCGCCTGCTGCGGGCGCCTTTCCGCCGTTCGAGGTCAGCGCGTGCCGTACAGCGGGGCCTCGGTCTGCTCACTCACCTTGGAGTTGGCAGCCTCCTTGGCGGACGGGCTGAGCACGTTCGCCAGACCGACGCTGCCGAGCATGCCGAGCACGACCCCGAGTACCCCGACGGCGACGAACGCGGGCAGGTTCCTCATCCACCTTCTCCTTCCGCGGGACTCGCGTGCCGGGACGCTACCACGCGGTAGCACCATTGCGCAGTGCCCGAAAAAACGAGGACCAGCACCACCGTTCCGGCCAACAGGTGCGCCAGGCCCACCGGACCGGGGTGGCTCGGCCGCGCTGCCGGACGCCACGCCGGATTCTCGTACAACGCCAGCTCGGCACCGGCGTACACCGGCCGCAGTCCGGCCAGTGTCGCCGGGTCCGGTGTCGGGCCGGCGGCGCGCTGCACCAGCACCCAGCGCGGACCGGCCGCCGCCACCGGCTCGCCGGCCGCGAGCAGTTCGCGCAGCCGAGCGGCGCGGGGATCCTCCCCGGCGACGGCGGTGCCATCCACGCGCAGCGTGTCGTCGATCAGGACCGGCACGCCGAGGTACCGGGGCGCCGGATCGATCACCACCCGGCCACCGTTCCAGGCGTAGCTCTGATACTCCTGGAACGGCAGCGACACCACCTCGCCGGGCCGCTCGTCGACGAGCCGCGCCACCGTGTCCCAGTCCGCCGGCCACGCCACCGGCCGCAGGCGTCCCGCGCCGCCGACGGCGAGGTCGGGCATCACCGCCAACGGCAGCAACGCCGCGCCGGCCAGCAGCACCCGCCCGGTGGCCAGGTCGAACCGGGCCGCGAGGCGGCCGGCCAGCCGCTCCGCGCCGAGCGCCCCGGTGACCGCCAGCAGCAACACGTACGGCACCAACAGTTTCTGCCCGTCGCGGAGCAACCCGGCACCGGGCACGGTGGTGACCAACCAGCCCAGCAGACCGGCCCCGCCAGGCAGCACGCCGAGCGCGGCACCCAGCCACGCGGCGCCCGCCAACAACCCGAGCCGACCGATGACCGGCCGCGACCAGCGACGCCACAGCACCGGCACGCCGTACCCGGCGACCGCCAGCACCAGCAGCGTCGCCAGTGGCACCAACCATCCGCTGCGGGAGGCCGGGGTGGCCTGTCCGTTCCAGATGCCACCGGTGCCGGCCAACGCCACCAGCGGCCCCGCCCAGTTCTCCGCTCGGGCGGCGAAGACCGCCACACCGGCCGGGTCGGACCGGCCGGCACCCGAGCTGACGAACCCGGCCACCAGCCACGGCGCGTTCAACAGCAGCGTCGTACCCACCCCGGCCAGCGCCGTCCGGGCCGCCCCCGGGTACTTCCCGACCAGCAGCACGCTGACCACGAGCAGGGCGAGCAGACCGCCGGTCGGGGTGATCGCGGACGCCGCCACCGCCAGCAACAGCCGACGCAGCGCACCCCGCTCGGCGCCACGCACCCCGATCGCGGCCCGCACCAGCCAGGGCAACGCGGCGTACGCGACAAGCAGCCCCCACTGCCCGATCAGCAAACGCTCTGCCAGATACGGCGTCCACGCGTACCCGAGGGCGGCCACCACCCGCACCCCGACCCGCTCCGTCGGCACCAGCCGCGCGGCGCCCAGCGCGGCCAGGTAGAGAATCGCCACCAGCACCAGTCGTTGCAGCAGCCACCCCGGGAGCACCTGCGAGGCCAGCGCCACCACGGCGTCCTGCGGAACGGCCCGGGGCAGGGCCGTGGCCGGGGCGATCACCTCCCAGCTCAACGCCGGCCGGGGCACGAAGACCATGTCGTAGCGCAGCACATACCCGGGCAGGGCCAGCGGCGCGAGCACCACCGCCGTCACGGCGGCGGCCACCGCGTGCGGCACCAGCCGTTCCCGCATCCGTCGACCTCACCACTGCCGGTGCGCGGCGACCGACCGCGCTGGTGGCGGCCACTGTACGCGGCCCGCGGCGACCCTCCCCCCGTCACCACCGAACCATCCGTTGACCTGATGGGATGGGCGACGGCAGGTGTGGCAGTCTTCCCGCCATGGCAGCGAACCCTTCTCCACCTCCCCGCACGGTCGACCGGACCGGTGGGCCGGACGTGCTGCGTCCGGGCCGGGTTGGTGAGGGTACGTCGATGGCTGCGGACGCTGCCTCCGCGTCCGCTCGCACCGGTCGGCTGGGTACGGACCGGATCCGGACGGCGGCGCTCGCCATCGTCGCGCTCAGCGTGCTGTGGCGTGCTCAGGTAGCCTCCGGCGGCTTCCTGGCGGCCGACGACTACGTGATGATCACGCAGGCGGCCGAGTCGAACCTGACCGTCGAGCACCTGCTCGCCCTCTACAACAACCATCTCATGCCCGGCGGTCGGCTGCTCACCTGGCTGATCACCGAACACGTCGGCATGGCCTACTGGCCGTACGTGCTGCTGATGGCGATCGGCCAGGCGATCCTCGGCATCACCTTCTTCCGGCTGCTGCGTCGACTGCTGCAACCGTCCTGGCTGCTGCTCCTGCCGCTCGGCGCGCTGATGTTCAGCCCGCTGACCCTGGAAGCCACGTCCTGGTGGGCGGTCGGGGTCAACATGCTGCCGATGCAGATCGCCATGGTGCTCGCGGTGGGCGCGCAGGTCAGTTATGTGCAGACCCGACGCAAACGGCACCTGGTCACACTGGCCCTCTCCGTACTGCTCGGCCTCGTCTTCTTCGAGAAGGCGATTCTGGTCGTGGCGCTCGTCTTCCTGCTCACCGCTGCCCTCTACGCCGAAGGCGGCTTCTTCCGCACCATCTGGACCACCATCCGCCGCTGGTGGCCGTCCTGGTTGCTGCTGACCGTCCTGTCGCTCGGCTTCCTCGCCGCCTACCTGGGCAACTCGGAGTCTTCCCTGCGCCGGCCGGCATCGGCCGGTGAGGTGTTCTCCTTCCTCACCCAGATGCTCGGGTCCACCGTGGTACCGGGACTGGTGGGCGGCCCATGGCAGTGGCTGGGCGCAGGCGACGGTGCCCCGGTCGCGGCACCACCGGAACTCGGCACCTGGGTGGCCTGGACGATCTTCGTTGCCCTGGTCGTGGCGACCGTCCGCCGTCGCCGTCGCGCCGGACGCGCCTGGCTGCTGCTCGGGTCGTACCTGGTGCTGGTGGCCGCGATGCTTGCCGCAACCCGACTCGGTTCGACCTTCAGTGGGGTCGCCGGCGGCGTCCCCCGTTACGTAAGTGACGTCGTCGTGGTGGCCGCCATCTGTCTCGGCGTCGCCGTGGTGGGGCTGGCCCGGCCGTCCCGCTTTGCCGGCGCGACCGAGCCACCCACCGTCGACACGCCTCGAACGACGCCCATGGCCCTCCCGGAGCCGAGAGACGGCCGGGCCCCGGACAGCGGCGTCCCGCAGACCGTGGCCGCGCCGAGCGCCACAGCACCCCCGGAACACCCGACCGCACCCCCGGAACACCCGACCGCGCCGGTGCTGGCCGAGGCGGTCCGGACCGGTCGGCCTGCGCGGGTGGTGGCCCGGCTCGGCGTCATCCACGCCGAAGCCCCCGTCGACCCCGAGCCGGATCCGGCATCGACGACCGCGCCGGACGTGACCCCGCCGACGGCATCCGTCGCCGACTCGGTGCCGGACGCCGAGGCCGGTGCCGTCCGCGCCCCTGACCCGGTCGTCGAGCCGCACCCCAGCAGTTCCCCGGATGCCGGTGACGCCTCGACCGCCGGCCCACCGCCACGCGACGCCGACGACCGACCGACCGGGCCGGACCGGCGACCGCCGGCCGCCGCTCCGTCCGACCCGCTCGGGCCTCCTCCTCCCGGGCTGCTCGGCCCACTGCCCGAGCGCTACCGGGAAGCGGTGAACGTGATGCTTGCCCTGATGCTCGTCGCCGTCTGCCTG
Organism: Verrucosispora sp. WMMD703; assembly: GCF_049178935.1. Taxonomy (NCBI): domain Bacteria; kingdom Bacillati; phylum Actinomycetota; class Actinomycetes; order Micromonosporales; family Micromonosporaceae; genus Micromonospora; species Verrucosispora sp. WMMD703. The sequence continues at coordinate 56,587 of NZ_JBMHMM010000004.1, forward strand.
GGCACGGTGTGGACCACGTCCCGGTACAGCGACGAGTGGGCAGTCAAGTCGAGCCGGTCGTACATCGACACCGTTCGGATCGAGATGGCCAGCGCGCCGCCCGACACGGTGTTCTTCGACGCTCCGGTCCCGGACAACGTCGTACCGAGCCTGTCCTGGCCGTACAACCTGCAGTCACGCTTCTTCCGTGCCTTCGGCACCCGTCCCACGTACGTGGACGAGGCCGACCACGTCTCGGTCTTGGACGCCCTCGGCCGGATCCAGGTGGCCACGATCGTCGGTAGCACGATCCAGCCGGGGCCGCAGGAAGGCTGCGGCTACCTGGTCGCCAGCGGGCAGACGGTACGCATGCCACTCAACGAGCCCCGGGACGACTGGCACTGGGTGGCCCGTATCGGCTACCTCAGCTCGGCGGACGGCACAGCCACCCTGCGGTTCGGCACCGGAACCGCCGAGTTCCCCGTCAAGAAGGGCCTCAACCAGCGCTTCTTCCGCATCGTCGGTGGCGGGGACGCGGTCGAACTGACGGTGGCCGGTAGCGACGTGTCGCTCTGCACCAACGAGATCGCGATCGGCAACCCGGCGCCCAAGCCCGAGTAGGCCCAAGCCGGTCGGCGGCGGGGCGAGCCTCGGCCCGCCGCCCGCCGGTCACCCGGGCCCGAACAGCTCGGTCACCCGGGCCCCAACAGTTCGGTCACTCGGGCCGGAACAGCACCGAGTTGACGTACCGGGGGCGGGGCCATACGACCCGGCGCGCGAAGCCCTGACCCACCCGGGCGATCGCCGCGCGCTGATGCCCACCGAGGTCGAAGTCGGCCAACGGCACCCACGTCCGATCCGGCAGCACGTACCCGCGATAGCCCCAGCCGGTCAGCAGGTCCAGCAGCGGCTCCACCGGCTGGATCCGCTCCTCGACCTCGATCAGCAGCACCGGCCGGTCCCGCCGGACGGTCCGCTCCGCACCACGCAGGGCGGGTAGTTCGTGACCCTCGATGTCGAGCTTGATGAAACGCACGTCGGTCAGGTCCAGCGAGTCCAGCGTGATCCTTCGGACGGAGACCGCAGGGCCCTGGGCCGCGTCCTCCAGCGAGGAGGTGCCGACGATCGCCCCACCCTCCGGCAGGTAGAGGGTGGCCGTGCCCTCGTGGTCGGAGACGGCTGCCTCGACCACCTCGACCTGCGGGAAGGCCACTCGGAGCTGCCCGGCCAGCGCCGCGGTCGGCTCCACCGCAACCACCCGGTCGGCCCGGCGGAGCAGTCGGGCCGTCCACGGCCCGTACCAGGCGCCCACGTCGACGGCGGTGCCCCCGGCCGGAACGAAATCGGTGAGCCGGGCAAGTTCCGGCTCCACCCGTGGGTACGCGCGGCGGATCGCTCCCGCCAGCAGTCGGGCAGGTAGCAGCGCCGCCAGTCCGGAGGTCGCGGCGGGGGCCAGCTTCGTCGACGCCATGGGGCAGCACACTAGACGTTTCCGGGCCTGCTGGGCAGGGGCCACCGGTGCGGGGCTGTCGGAACCGTCGAGCTGCCGATACCGTCTTCCGGTCGGGCCGCCGTCCCGACCGGATCGCGGCCCGAAGACGCCGGGTCGTCCGCGCGGACGACCGACACGACGCGGAGTGGCATGGCCCAGACCACGAGCAGGGACGTCGCACGGGTGCGACTCGGCGCGGCGGGTGCCGCGGTCACCGTAGCGACCGTGGTGACAAATGCGCTGGCGTACGTCGTTCCGATGCTCGGTGCGCGCCGGCTCACTCCCGCCGACCTGGGCGCGCTGGCGACGGTGCTCGCGCTGGCCGCGATCGCGGCGGTACCCGGCTTCGGTCTGCAGATCGCGGTCGCCGCCCACCGCGCGCGGAGGGGCGCTGGTGACACCGGCCCTCTCGGGTTGCGAACCGCAGCCCTCACGGCTGGGGTGACAGTCGCCGCGGCACCGATCTTGACCATCGCCCTGCGGCTGCCGCTGGCACTCACGTTGCTGCTCGCGACCACCACGTTCGCCACCGTGCTCAGCGGCCGGTGGCTCGGAGAACTCCAGGGGCAGCAGCGTTTCCTGCGGCTCGCCGCGGCGATGGTCGCGGTGGCCGTCGGCCGCTACGGGGGACTGGTCGCCGGGCTGCTGCTCGGTCGGGGACCGGAGATGTGCCTGTTCCTGACCACCGTGACCGGCCTGTTCGCGCTGCCGCTGGTGGCCCGTCTCGCCAGTTCCCCCGAGTACCCACGACCAGTCGACCCGGCCACGTCCGGCCCCGGTGACGTCGACGCGACCGGGACATCCCCGGATCCGAGCCCTGCTGCGCGGCGGCTGGGGGCACGGCAGGTGATGACGGCGGGCGGAGCGACGCTGGCGATGCTCACCATCTCGTACGCGGACCTGATCCTGGCCCGCCAACTCCTACCGGCGGCCGCTTCCGGCGCGTACGCCGTCGGCGCGGTCCTCACCAAGGGTGCCCTCTGGGCGCCTCAGGTCGTCACGCTGCTGGTGCTGCCCCGGTTGGCCCAGGGTGATCGCCGGGCCCGGCTGGTGGCACTGGCGCTGATCCTGACGTGCGGGGCGGTCCTGGTGGTCAGTTCGGCGGTCGCCGGTGAGTTGGCCTTCCGGCTCGTCGGCGGCGCCGACTACCTGCACCTGGCCGGGACGGCGCCGATGTTCGCGGCCGTCGGAGCGCTCTACGCGGTGGTGTTCATGCTGGTGAACGATCGGGTGGCGACCGCCGCCCGCTGGCCCGCCGCGCCGCTGTGGCTGGCGACGGCAGGGTTGACGGCGGCAGCCGCGCTGATCGCGCCACGCACCGTGACGGGAGTGCTTACCTGCTCGCTGACCGTCGCCACCCTGGCTGCCGTGGTGATGGCCTGGCTGGTGTTCGGGCGCGGTCGGCGCTGACACGCGGGAGATCCGACCGTCACCATGAGTGATAATTCGGCATGCTCGCCACGCCGAACGGGCACGACTGGGGATCCGTGCCCACTCGGGCTCCCCGACGGTGGTCTGGTTGGCTACCGTGGTTCTCTTCCGGAGAAGGAACCCCGGCTCCGCATGCGGTATGTCGCTAAGAGGTAGTTGTGACGCTGTACGGCGAAGAACGTCCCCCGCCGGCCGACGACCGGCCCACGGTGCAGGTGACTGCGGTCAACTGGCCGATCGAGGAGCCGGCGCGCCCGGCACCCGTCCCGCCGGGCGGTGACCGCCCCCGGTTCAGCCGGTTCCGGCTGCTACTCGCCGCCGGCGTGGCCACCGCCGTGCTCGGCTCGGTGGGCGCGGTGGCCGTCTGGGCGTACGCGGGCGACGTGCCACGCGGCACCAGCGTGCTCGGCACCGAGCTCGGTGGGCGCAGCCGGACGGAGGCCGCGCGGGAGCTGCGGGCGCAACTGGACCGCCGGGCCGCCGAACTTCAGGCCCCCATCCAGGTACGCGTCGGCGAGCGGACGGCAGAGATCAATCCCGCCGAGGTCGGGCTCACCGTCGACGTGGACGCCACCGTGGCCGCCGCCGCAGCAACAAACGCCCACGCCGTGGACCGCCTCGTCGGCTCGCGGGAGATCGAGCCGGTGGTCGCGGTCGACGTGCCGAAGCTGGAGGCCGCGCTGAAGAAGCTCGTCGGCGACCAGGGCCGGAAGATGACCATGCCGGCGATCACCTTCTCCGGCACCAAACCGAAGGTGCGCTACCCGAAGCCCGCACTCACCATCGACCCGGAGCACTCCGCCGACGCCGTCAAGCAGGGCTGGTTGAGCGGGCAGCCGGTGACCGTCCCGTTGGTGGAGAACCACCCGGCCACCACCGCCGAGGAGGTGGACCGGTTGGTCGCCGAGTTGGCCGAGCCGGCGGTGGCGGCACCGGTCAAGCTGACCACCGAGCGTGGTTCGGTCACCATCCCGCCGGAAGCCATCGCGAAGGGCCTCCGTTTCAAGGCCGACAAGACCGGCAAGCTCACGCCCAGCGTGGACGTCAAGAAGCTGAAGGCCGCGCTCGGAAGCAAGCTCGACAGCGTCGAGGTGGCCCCGAAGGACGCCACGATGACCATTTCCGGCGGCAAGCCGAAGGTGGTCGACGGGCGGGCCGGCAAGCAGGTCGACACCGGCGATCTCGGCCCTGACCTGCTCGCCGTACTCCCTCGCGGCGAGGGTCGTACGGTCTCCGCCGACCTCAAGCCGGTCGAGCCGAAGCTCACCGCGGCGAAACTGCGCAGCCTGGGGATCAAGGAGAAGGTGTCCTCCTTCACCACCAACTTCACCGGCGGGCTCTCCTCGCCGCGCAGCCAGAACATCGTGACGATCGCCAACGACGTGAAGGGCACTGTGGTTCTGCCGGGCGAGACGTTCTCGCTGAACGGTCACACCGGCGAGCGCGGCTACGCACAGGGCTACCGTGACGCGCCGGTGATCCTCGACGGCAAGCTGGTGCCGGGGGTCGGCGGTGGCACCTCACAGTTCACCACGACCCTCTTCAACGCCACGTACTACGCCGGCCTGGAGGACGTCGAGCACAAGCCACACTCATACTACTTCAGCCGCTACCCGGCGGTCATCGAGTCGACCATCTTCTGGCCCAACCTCGACTTCAAGTTCCGCAACAACACCGACTACGGCGTCCTGATCGACACCTCCTACACCGGCAGTTCGGTGACGGTGTCGATCTGGAGCACGAAGATCTGGGACAGCGTGAAGACCGACTACGGTCCCCGGCGCAACATCACCTCGCCGAAGACCGTCTACCTGGAGCCCGGGCCGACCTGCATTCCCGCCAGCGGCAGCCAGGGCTTCACGCAGGACGCGTTCCGGGTCATCAAGAAGGACGGCAAGGTCGTCAAGCGGGAGAAGTTCAGCTGGACCTACAGCGCCGAGCCGCGCTTCATCTGCGCCAAGGAACCCACCTGACGTCCACCGGGCACCAGCTCCGTCACGGCCCCGCCAGCCTCGCGCCGGCGGGGCCGTTTCCTCAGGTACCCCGCAGCCCGCTGTCCCGTTGCCCGGCTCGCCCAGTCCAGGGTTCTGCCGCGCCCGCTGCCGCCACGTTCACGCCCTGTGGCAGACATCAAGGGCCCGCGCCGAACCCAGGTCCCGGCCGTTCCCCGGCCGTTCCCCGACCCTCACGGGTCCCAGCCCGTGGCGTTCCGCGGGATGCCGCATCCCAGGTGATCCCCCGCCCGGGAGACTCCGGCATACCGAAAGTCGGGGCTCTCACCGCCGCAGAGACCCATACGTGCCGCGATTCGGGGACGTCGAGTGAACGATGCGGGACGTCGATTCCAGGGGCCGGGGCGGTTTCGGTACGTGGAAACGACTTCAGGGCCACCCCGTTTGGGGTGGCCCTGAATCGAAGAATGTCCGGCGGTGTCCTACTCTCCCACACCCTCCCGGGTGCAGTACCATCGGCGCTGGAGGGCTTAGCTTCCGGGTTCGGAATGAGACCGGGCGTTTCCCCTCCGCCATGACCGCCGTAACCTTATCAACATGTCAAACAACACCAACACCAACACGCTTGTCGGGGTGTTGTTTGTTTGTTGTGAGTTACACAGTGGACGCGTAGCAACTTTGATAGTCAAGTCCTCGGCCTATTAGTACCGGTCAACTGAACCCGTTACCGGGCTTACATTTCCGGCCTATCAACCCAGTCGTCTAGCTGGGGGCCTTACCCCCACAAAGTGGGGTGGGATACCTCATCTTGAAGCAGGCTTCCCGCTTAGATGCTTTCAGCGGTTATCCCTTCCGAACGTAGCTAACCAGCCGTGCCCCTGGCGGGACAACTGGCACACCAGAGGTTCGTCCGTCCCGGTCCTCTCGTACTAGGGACAGCCCTTCTCAAGTATCCTACGCGCACGGCGGATAGGGACCGAACTGTCTCACGACGTTCTAAACCCAGCTCGCGTACCGCTTTAATGGGCGAACAGCCCAACCCTTGGGACCTGCTACAGCCCCAGGATGCGACGAGCCGACATCGAGGTGCCAAACCATCCCGTCGATATGGACTCTTGGGGAAGATCAGCCTGTTATCCCCGGGGTACCTTTTATCCGTTGAGCGACACCGCTTCCACACGCAAGTGCCGGATCACTAGTCCCGACTTTCGTCCCTGCTCGACCCGTCAGTCTCACAGTCAAGCTCCCTTGTGCACTTGCACTCAACACCTGATTGCCAACCAGGCTGAGGGAACCTTTGGGCGCCTCCGTTACCCTTTAGGAGGCAACCGCCCCAGTTAAACTACCCACCAGACACTGTCCCTGAACCGGATAACGGTCCGAAGTTAGATACCCGAATCAACCAGAGTGGTATTTCAAGATTGCCTCCACCCATACTGGCGTATGAGCTTCACCGGCTCCCACCTATCCTACACAAGCCGACTCAAATACCAATGTCAAGCTATAGTAAAGGTCCCGGGGTCTTTCCGTCCTGCCGCGCGTAACGAGCATCTTTACTCGTACTGCAATTTCGCCGGGCCTGTGGTTGAGACAGTGGGGAAGTCGTTACGCCATTCGTGCAGGTCGGAACTTACCCGACAAGGAATTTCGCTACCTTAGGATGGTTATAGTTACCACCGCCGTTTACTGGCGCTTAAGTTCTCCGCTTCGCCCCGAAGAGCTAACAGGTCCCCTTAACGTTCCAGCACCGGGCAGGCGTCAGTCCATATACATCGAATTACTTCTTCGCATGGACCTGTGTTTTTAGTAAACAGTCGCTTCCCCCTGCTCTCTGCGGCCATACAACGCTCCACCCGCGCGGGGCTTCACGTCTCCGGCCCCCCTTCTCCCTAAGTTACGGGGGCAATTTGCCGAGTTCCTTAACCACAGTTCGCCCGATCGCCTCGGTATTCTCTACCTGACCACCTGTGTCGGTTTGGGGTACGGGCCGCTCGGAACTCGCTAGAGGCTTTTCTCGGCAGCATAGGATCACTGACTTCACCTGAATCGGCTCGGCATCACGTCTCAGCCTTCATGACGTGCGGATTTGCCTACACGTCGGCCTACACGCTTACCCCGGCACAACCACCGGCCGGGCTCAGCTACCTTCCTGCGTCACCCCATCGCTTGACTACTACCCGCCAGGTTCCCACGCTCCCCCAGCTTGGTCCGAAGACCGCACCAGGCTCGGGTGGTTAGCACAACGAGGTTCATCAGGGACGCTCCTTCGCGGGTACGGGAATATCAACCCGTTGTCCATCGACTACGCCTCTCGGCCTCGCCTTAGGTCCCGACTCACCCAGGGCGGATTAACCTGGCCCTGGAACCCTTGGTCATCCGGCGGAAGGGTTTCTCACCCTTCTTTCGCTACTCATGCCTGCATTCTCACTCGTGCCGCGTCCACAACTAGGTCACCCCGCTGCTTCACCCCCGGCACGACGCTCCCCTACCCACCCACACACCTGCACACCACCCCAAAGAGTGATGCGAAGTCATTGTGTGAGTGCCACAGCTTCGGCGGTGTGCTTGAGCCCCGCTACATTGTCGGCGCGGAACCACTTGACCAGTGAGCTATTACGCACTCTTTAAAGGGTGGCTGCTTCTAAGCCAACCTCCTGGTTGTCTATGCGACCCCACATCCTTTTCCACTTAGCACACGCTTAGGGGCCTTAGCTGGTGATCTGGGCTGTTTCCCTCTCGACTACGAAGCTTATCCCCCGCAGTCTCACTGCCGCGCTCTCACTTACCGGCATTCGGAGTTTGGCTGATTTCGGTAAGCTTGTAGGCCCCCTAGACCATCCAGTGCTCTACCTCCGGCAAGAAACACACGACGCTGCACCTAAATGCATTTCGGGGAGAACCAGCTATCACGGAGTTTGATTGGCCTTTCACCCCTAACCACAGGTCATCCCCCAACTTTTCAACGTTGGTGGGTTCGGCCCTCCACACGGTCTTACCCGCGCTTCAGCCTGCCCATGGCTAGATCACTCCGCTTCGGGTCTAGAACATGCGACTCAAACGCCCTCTTCAGACTCGCTTTCGCTACGGCTCCCCCACACGGGTTAACCTCGCCACATGCCACTAACTCGCAGGCTCATTCTTCAAAAGGCACGCCGTCACCCCGCAAGGCTCCGACGGATTGTAGGCGAACGGTTTCAGGTACTATTTCACTCCCCTCCCGGGGTACTTTTCACCATTCCCTCACGGTACTCGTCCGCTATCGGTCACCAGGAAGTATTTAGGCTTACCAGGTGGTCCTGGCAGATTCACGGCAGATTTCAGGAGTCCGCCGCTACTCGGGAACACCCACAGAAGACCAGCAGCTTTCACCTACCGGACTATCACCGTCTACGGTCGGCCTTTCCAGACCATTCAGCTAACCACTGGCTTTATCACTCCTCACACGAGTGTCAGCTCGTGTAGCAGGGTCCCACAACCCCGACCACGCAACCCCTGACAGGTATCACACGCAACCGGTTTAGCCTCAATCCGCTTTCGCTCGCCACTACTCACGGAATCACATGTTGTTTTCTCTTCCTACGGGTACTGAGATGTTTCACTTCCCCGCGTTCCCTCCACACACCCTATGAGTTCAGGTGCAGGTGACACCACATGACTGATGCCGGGTTACCCCATTCGGACACCCTGGGATCACAGCTCGGTTGACAGCTCCCCCAGGCCTATCGCGGCCTCCCACGTCCTTCATCGGCTCCTGGTGCCAAGGCATCCACCGTTCGCCCTTGACAACTTGACCACAAAGATGCTCGCGTCCACTGTGCAATTCTCAACAAACAACCAACCCACAACCCACCGTCTCCCACCAGCCCGGCAACCACCGGCGGTATGAGAAACCAGGCCATGCCTGGCGCCACTCAGGACACCACGTCCCAAGCATCGGCTCTGAAAGACAACCACCACGGGTTGTTCCTTCAGGACCCAACAGGGTGCCCTACGCCTCCCCCAGCCGCACCACAACCCCGTTCCCACCACCCCACAGGGCAGCTGTACTAGGAAATTCCGGCCGTTGCCGAGGAAAACTCGCCAGTGTCTCCGCCAATCGAGCACCCCGACCCGACATCCGCGGGCCGCGGGCTCCATACCAGCCTTCGCTGGATGGTGCTCCTTAGAAAGGAGGTGATCCAGCCGCACCTTCCGGTACGGCTACCTTGTTACGACTTCGTCCCAATCGCCAGCCCCACCTTCGACGGCTCCCTCCACAAGGGTTGGGCCACCGGCTTCGGGTGTTGCCGACTTTCGTGACGTGACGGGCGGTGTGTACAAGGCCCGGGAACGTATTCACCGCAGCGTTGCTGATCTGCGATTACTAGCGACTCCGACTTCACGGGGTCGAGTTGCAGACCCCGATCCGAACTGAGACCGGCTTTTTGGGATTCGCTCCACCTCACGGTATCGCAGCCCATTGTACCGGCCATTGTAGCATGCGTGAAGCCCTGGACATAAGGGGCATGATGACTTGACGTCATCCCCACCTTCCTCCGAGTTGACCCCGGCAGTCTCCCATGAGTCCCCAACCGAATTGCTGGCAACATGGGACGAGGGTTGCGCTCGTTGCGGGACTTAACCCAACATCTCACGACACGAGCTGACGACAGCCATGCACCACCTGTCACCGGCCCCGAAGGACCCCACATCTCTGCGAGATTTCCGGCGATGTCAAACCCAGGTAAGGTTCTTCGCGTTGCATCGAATTAATCCGCATGCTCCGCCGCTTGTGCGGGCCCCCGTCAATTCCTTTGAGTTTTAGCCTTGCGGCCGTACTCCCCAGGCGGGGCGCTTAATGCGTTAGCTGCGGCACAGAGAACCGGAGAGGCCCCCCACACCTAGCGCCCAACGTTTACAGCGTGGACTACCAGGGTATCTAATCCTGTTCGCTCCCCACGCTTTCGCTCCTCAGCGTCAGTATCGGCCCAGAGACCCGCCTTCGCCACCGGTGTTCCTCCTGATATCTGCGCATTTCACCGCTACACCAGGAATTCCAGTCTCCCCTACCGAACTCTAGCCTGCCCGTATCGACTGCAGGCCCGCAGTTGAGCCACGGGTTTTCACAGTCGACGCGACAAGCCGCCTACGAGCTCTTTACGCCCAATAAATCCGGACAACGCTCGCGCCCTACGTCTTACCGCGGCTGCTGGCACGTAGTTGGCCGGCGCTTCTTCTGCAGGTACCGTCACTCGCGCTTCGTCCCTGCTGAAAGAGGTTTACAACCCGAAGGCCGTCATCCCTCACGCGGCGTCGCTGCATCAGGCTTCCGCCCATTGTGCAATATTCCCCACTGCTGCCTCCCGTAGGAGTCTGGGCCGTGTCTCAGTCCCAGTGTGGCCGGTCGCCCTCTCAGGCCGGCTACCCGTCGTCGCCTTGGTAGGCCATCACCCCACCAACAAGCTGATAGGCCGCGAGCCCATCCCAAGCCGAAAAACTTTCCACCCACAAACATGCGTCCGCAAGTGAATATCCGGTATTAGCCCCGGTTTCCCGGGGTTATCCCAAAGCCTAGGGCAGGTTGCTCACGTGTTACTCACCCGTTCGCCGCTCGAGTACCCCGAAGGGCCTTTCCGCTCGACTTGCATGTGTTAAGCACGCCGCCAGCGTTCGTCCTGAGCCAGGATCAAACTCTCCAACAAAAACCTGAAGGAAAATCCATCCCAGCAACAAACAAAATTGTTGCCAAAGGAATCCAAACCAACCAGAAAAACTGGCCAGCCCGGGAATCAAACAAAAATTTGGCACTGGCATATCAAGCACCCTGTTGAGTTCTCAAAGAACAACCACACACCATCAGACAACCCCACAAAGGGCCACCATCCGGGGCACCACACCCGCCACAACCGCGCCGGGCACTTTTACTACGTTACCTCACCGTCTGCGGCGAGTCAAACCGGCTTGTCCCGGTCCGTCACGCTTCAGGTGGTTCGGCACCCGCGACCGAGCACAGCGGTCACCCGCTCGACTCGGTCATCGGATTTGGCAGGCCGGCCGCTGCGGTTTCCCGCACGCTCGCCCGGTTCCCTGCCGGTCGTAAACCTTACCCGGTCGGTTCCGCCCCACCAAATCCGCCCCTCGGCGGCCCGGTCGAGCCCCACCCGGCCGAGTCCACAGAGGACGATGTCCTCGCGAACCCGGTGCCAGTCGGAATCTGACTCTCAGTGCTTTCGCCCTGTTTGCCCGTTCCGCGCTGGCAGAGAGAAAGTTACGCGCCCGGCGGAGTGATCGTCAAATCGGCGCGGAGCGGTCCCCGTCACACTCGTTGAAGCCTCGGCTTCGGTGCGTCCAGCCCACCCTCCACACGCCAACGGAGACAACCGAGCGGCGCGTGGACGGCGGCTCAAGGCGTACCGCGTCGGGACGCCCGCCAGCCGCGAAGGCCCAGCAGACCCACAGCCGTGCCGATAGCCAACGACGCCGCGATGAGCAGTGCGTGCACCCACAGGAACGCGGTCGCCGGCCAGGCCCCGGCAACCCCGCTCGCCCACGACCTCGGGTCGTTCCAGATGGCTACCGCAAACCTTGGCCAGATCACCCAGGTCCATATCCCCACGCCGGTGAGGAACAATGCCCAGCCGCGTGACAGCACCATGGTCGGCGAGTATGCCAGCGGCCGGACCGGGACGTCGGCGGAAGCCTCCGATCGGTACGGTGGGTCGCATGAACCCCCTGCGGAGCCGCACCAACGCGGAGGCGCACCTCTACATGGATCTGCACCCGTGCAACTGCGGGGAGACGCGTTTCCCCCGGCAGAGCGCGGTGGTGGCCCTCGACGACGGTGATCTGGCCAGCCGGTACACGGGCGCCTGCGTCGGATGCGGCCAGGAACGGGAGTTCCTCTTTCGGCTACCGCCAGCGGCACCGCCGGCCGGCGGTGGTGTCCGCTATGGCGGGGACGAGCCCTCCCAGTTACTCGACCCGGGGGAATGGCTGCTGGTCTCTGACGCGTACGCCGGTCAGGTGCCGGCCGACCCCGGGGGCGGTGAGGCCGGTCAGCGGGCGCGGGCCGCGCTGACCCGGGCCGTGGCCGCACTTGACGAGGTCGGCAAGTTCATCCCGCCAGATGGAGCCGTCGTCCCAGCGAACGCCTTCACCACGGACCGCGGCCGCCAGCTGCACCAGCGCGAGCCCGGCCGGTTCCGGCGCGACCGCCTCACCGCCGTCCGCGACGCGTACGCGGGCATGCTTTCCCGGCTCAGCTGAACAGCACTGTTGTCCGGCTACTTCTGCCCGCCCTCGTCGTGGCTGGAGTTCGAAACAGCAGTGGGGGGTACGAGCCGTGCCGCCGGATGATCTGCCTCATCCGTCGGTGTCAGCCGACCGATCAGCTCCCACATCGACCCGGCCACCTCAGCGAGGCTCCGTTCCCGGCCGGCCGAGGCGGCTGGCCCGGCAGGGCCGACCAGGTCCAACTCGTGCACGAAGTAGACCGACTCGTCGCCCCTTCTGCTGGCTGAGACCACGAGCAGCCCGCCCGACGGATTGGCGATCACCAACCAGTCCGGCGACAGCCAGGGATCCCGGTGCACACGTTGGCCGTGTGCCAGGTCGATCGGGGGGCGTTCGGGGTGCACCCCGAACAGCGGGCGCTCCGGCAACAGGGTGAACGGCACGCCTGGGATGTGATGTTCCGTCTCAGGCTGTGCGCCGTTGGTCCGGCCAAGCCAGTCGCGATAGCTTGCTGGCAGCCGAGCGCCAAGGGCTGCCTCCAACGCCTGGAGTTGTGCTTCCTCCAGTTGGCCATAGGCCCGTAGCCGGGCCGGCCTCCAGAGCCGACCGGTGGGCGGATCCAACACCTCGTTCTCGTCCACCCGACGGACGGTGACCTCCCACTCGTCCGCACTGGCCATGTCCAGATCTGCGAAGCGCCAGGTTTCCTCTCCCACCGGAAAGGTCCCGCCGAGGGTGACCTCGTGGGCGGAGTCATCTCCGCCCGCAACGGGCATGACGATGATTTCGGCCCGCACCGACGACCCCACGTCGACCCAGCCAACCGCGAACCGGGCCAGGCCGACGCTCGTCGTCGTGTTGTTCCGGACGGTGGCCAGATGAGTAAACGAGCGCACCAGTTCCCCTCCCGGTTCTAGCTCAGGTGGCGTAACGAACGGCCGGGCCGCACCTTGCTCAGAGCTGCCCGTTCTCGTAGTTAGCAGGGTCCGTGAACGTCCCGGGCGGGTGAATCTCTGCGGGTGGAAGGTGGTCCAGCTCCATCGGGGTCAGCCGGCCGATGAACTCGTACATCGACCAGGCTACCGCCCTCAGCTTCCGTTCCCGCGCGGCCGCAGCGGTCGGGTCGGGTGGGCCGACCAGGTCGAGCTCGTTCACGAAGTAAACGCTCTCGTTCCCCAACTCTGCCGAGACGACCAGTAACCCAGCGGCCGTATTCGCGATGACGAGCCAGGCCGGCGAGAGCCACGGATCCCGGTGTCGACGCTGGGCATGCACCAGATCGAACGGGGGGTATTCGGGATGAACGCCGAACAGCGGACCCGACGGAAGCAGTGCGACAGGCATGCCGGGGATGTGGTGTGGCACCTCAGGTTGCGCACCGTTGTTCCGCGCCAGCCAGTGGCGGTACCCACGCGGTAACTGGGCACCGAGCGCGGCCTCCAAGGACTGGAGCTGGGCTTCGTCCAACTGGCCGTAGGGTCGCAGCCGTGCTCTCTTCCACAGCCGACCGGTCGGCGGTTCCATCACCTCGTTCTCGTCCACCCGACGGACGGTGACCTCCCAGTCGTCCGCACTGGCCATGTCCAGATCCGCGAAGCGCCAGGTCTCCTCGCCCACCGGGAAGGTCTCACCGAGCGTGACCTCGTGGGTGAAGCTCTCGTCCCGTTGGAACGGCATGACGATGATCTCGGCGCATACCGGCGGCCCCACATCGACCCAGCGCACCCCGAACCGCGCTAGCCCGACCTCCGTCGTCGCGTTGTTTTGAACGACGGCCACATGAGTAAACGAGCGCACCAGCTCTCTCCGGTTCCTCGGGCACGATCAGGTGTCAAGCATGTCGTACAGCGTCGGCTCGGCGGGAAGCACGAAACCGAGCACGTCGCGGGCGATCCGTTCGGCCTCCGCACGGTCCACCGGTGCCGGAGTAGCCTGCGCCGGCACCACGCCACCGGCCGTCCAGTGCAGCGAACGTCCCGGGCCGCCGACCTCGGACACCATCAGGCCAGCCACGCTACCGTCCGAAGCAAGCAACGCGAAGTAACCGATCACGTACGGCTCGTCATCGAGGTGTGTGCGACCAAGGGTGCGCGGCGACGCGGGCTTAGCCGGCGGACCGGGCTGATCGATCAGCGGAGAGGCCGGGCTCGGAACGACCAGCGGACGGTCGACGAGCTGCTCGACGGACGATCGGGGCGACGGCACGGGTGGCGGGACGTTCGCTGCGGGCCCGCCGCCCGCCGAAGGCGACGGCAGGGCGGCAGCCGGTGACTGCTCCAGGTGCGCACACAACGGCTGCATCAGGTTCAGCATCTCTCGCACCGACATTAGCGACGGATGCTCCTTGTTCCAGGGGTTATGTAGCTGCACCTGGCCATCCCGCACCGTGCGGATCTCGTAGACGTGCTTCGCCTTCAGCCCATACGGCAATGTGCGCCCGGGATAGATTTCCTGCGGCCACGTCGCAATGGTGACCGGGCTGCCGGCCGCGAGCAGGGCAGCCAGTTGTCGCTCGACCTCCGCTTCTCGCCCCGGTGTGCCGTCCAGCGACGTCTGTCGAGCCGGCAGACCAGTGAGCTGGGTGAGCAGTTCGGCCTGCATCAGGGTGGTGCTGCCGACGTTGAGCCGCGCGTAGCCGACAGGTGCAGCGCGGTGTGGATCGTCCCTGCTCTCCCATCCGCGCCACTCACGTTGCCACTGCTCATGCCGATCCTTGGTCCAGGTTCTGTCGACCGCCGCGAGCGCCTTCTCCAATAGGGACGCCCAACTCGTTCCGACAAGTGCCTGGTTCGCATACGCCGCCCACGAACTGCCGACGTGCACTGGAACATCGGGTCGCACGTTGATCCGAATGCGCCGGCCGGTGGCTGCCGTTTCGTCCCCGCGCAACACGCTCTCGTGCAGCAGAACATCCACGGTGCCGTCCGGTCTCGGCTCGAACAACCGAGGAATGATCTCCGGTCGATGCCCGGCGAGGGCCGCCATCGTGGCCAGCATCCCGCAGTCGCCAAGCAAGCCCTGCTGCACCTGCGTCCGGCGGGGCTGGCCGTCGAAAAGCGGTGCCGGCTGATCCGTCGCCGGGAGCAGGGGGTGCCCGTACTCGATCGGATACTTGGGCTTCGGGTCGGGCAGGGTCACCCGGTCGGCGGCCACGGCGATCTCGTCGGTGGTCACGTTCGGGATGACCTCGGTCTGGACAGACGGCTCGGGCGGCATCATCGCCCGCAGTGCCTCGGTGAGCGCCGTCGGCACCAGGCCCATCCGCCGCGCGTCGGACAGGTAATGAAAGCTGTGCGTGGTGAGCACCGCGACGGCGGCGGGATTCGACCCGTACTCCACGTGGAAGGCCGCGTAGGTCCGCGTCCGGTCCTCGATCAGCAGCGCGCTTCGGCCGGCCGGGGTGTTCAGGTCGTACGCGGGGGCCGACCTCTCCAGGTTGAACTCGGGGGCGCCTTCGAGGGTGTACGGACGCAGGTCGAAGCGGCCGGTCAGATCGACGTAGATGCCCTCGGTGGCGAGCCGGTCGGCGAGGCGTGGGTCGACTCGGCGGACCTGGTCAAGCAGGTTCGGCGGCAGACCGATGAGCTGCCCGGCGAGGGCGGGCATCCGGGGCAGCGAGGATTGGCTCTGCTCTCCGTGTACGGCCAACTCGCGCAGCTTCGCGGCCAGGTCGGCGGCGGGTGGCGGTTGGAAGTCGGGAGCGAGCCGGCTGCGGTAATCGATCGCGCGGAACCGCTCGACCATCGTCTGGTTGGGGTTGACGGCCAGTGCGCCGGCCACCGCCTCCGGCGTGATCACCGGCAGGCTCAGCTGCATCACCTGGGTCCACACCTCGGCGGGGAGGACCGCGAGCCGGGCCGCTGCGTCGGGCGTACCCCAGCGGAGGCCCAGCCGGTCGACCAGGGTGTCGATCTCGGCTCGCAGCGCCAGCCGGGAGGCGGGATCAGCCTGCGCGTACCAGGCGGCCATCAGCCGCAGCTCGGCCAGCCGGCCCCGGTCCCGGACCGAAAGGCCGGCGGGATCGATCGGCCCCTCCGCCGCGCCCTGATCGAAGAGCCCCACCTGGGCGGCGCCGGACTCGTGCCGGGCCAGCAGTTCGGCGGTCTCGTGAGCCACCGCGCGGTCGACCGCCAGGTCCGAGGCACGATCGGAGATCGTCAGGGTGAAGGTGCCGTCCAGGTTGCGGATGGTCTGCGCCACGACGCCGCTGGCGAGCGCGGCGGCGGTGACCCGCACGCGCAGCGGCTCCAGGCCGGGCGCGCGCAGCTCGTAGACGTCGGGGCCGACCGCCACGATCTGGTCCGCGCCGATCGTCTCCGCCAGGGTGGGTAGCACGGTCCGGGCCCGGTCCAGCACGGCCGGGGCGTCGGCGGTAGGACGGCCCTGACCGTGGAACTCCGAGCCGGGCAGCGCGGCCACCGTGCTGCGTGCCGGCTCGACGTGGGCGTACCAGGGGCTCATCAGGTCGAGGAAGGCGCGCAGTGGCATCGGTGCCGGGTGGCGGGAGTTCCACGGGTTGCGCAGCTGCACCTCACCGTTCAACACCGACACAATCTCGTACGCGTGCCCCGCGACAAGTCCGTACGGTGGCTTGCCGCCTGGCTGGGCAGCGTAGGCGCTGGCCGGCCGGGTGCCGGTGATCAGTGGGCTGCCGGCGGCAAGCAGGGCCGCCAGCCGGGCCTCGGCGTCGGCCTCCCGTCCCGGTGTCGGGTCCAGTTCACTGACTCCGGTCGGCAGGCCGGTGAGCTGGCTGAGCAGCTCCGCCTGCACCAGCCGGCTGCTGCCGTTGTCCAGCCGGGCGTAGCCGAGCGGTGCGGCCTGCGTGGCGTCCACGCCCGGTCGGGCCGTCCACTGCTGCTGCCACTGGTCGTGGCGCTGCTGGGTCCAGGTACGGTCGATCGCCGCGATCGCCTTCTCCAGCAGCGACGCCCAGGACGCCCCGACCACGGACTGGTCGGCGTACGCGCTGCGACCGTTCGAGTTCGGATGCAACGGCACGTCCGGGAAGACGGTCACCCGCAACTGTCGGCCGGTAGGTGTGACCGCGCGGTCGGGCCCACTGGTCTCGTGCAGCAGCACGTCGACCGAGCCGTCCGGGTTCGGGTGGAACATCTGCGCGACGATGTCCGGCAGTTGGCCGGCGACCGAGCCGATCACGGCGATCATGCCGCAGTCGCCGAGCGCCCCCTGCTGCACGTCTTCCCGCTTCGGCGCTCCGTCGAACAACGGCGGCGGTTGCCCGGTGCGGGCGTCCAACGCCGGCCCGTAGACCGGACCTGGCTGGCCTGCCGACTCCGGTGGCAGGGTCACCCGGTCGGCCACGACCCGGATCTCTCCGGTGGTCTCCTGCGTCGCGGAGCTCTCCACGGTGGCGGGGGTGGCCGTCGACGCCGGGGTGATGCTGCGCAGTGCCTCGGTCAGAACGTCCGGTACCAGCCCCATCCACCTGGCGGTTCCCTGGTAGTGGAAGTCGTGCCCGGTGAGCAGGGCCGCTGCCTGGTCGCTGCGGAGGCTGCGCAGTGCCGCTCGGGCCCGCTGCCGATCCTCGTGCAGTTGGGCGCGCCGCCCGGCCTCGGTGGTCAGGTCGAACGCCGGCCGTGCAGCGCCGAGGTCGACGGCGGGCACGCTCGGCACCATGTACGGGCGCAGGTCGTAGCGCCCGGTCAGGTCGACATAGATGCCCTCGGTGGCGAGCCGGTCGGCGAGTTGCGGATCCACAGCCCGGATCCGGTCGAGCTGTGCCTGCGGGATACCGACGATCCGCCCGGCGAAGGCGGGCATCCGAGGCATGCCGGACTGTGCGTGTTCGGCCTCGGTCGCCAGTTCCCGCAGCCTCGCGTCCAGCTCCGCCTGTTGCGGAACCTGAAATTCCGGTGCCAGCCGGGCCCGGTAGTCGATCATCCTGATCCGCTCGACCTCGGTGAGGGTGGCGGCACCGGCGAGCACCGTCGAGACCGCGTCAGGCGTGATCGACGGCACGCTGAGTTGCATCAGGTGCGCCAGCACGTCCCGAGGTAGCAGCGCCCATCGCGACCGGACGTCCGGATCACCGACGCGCAGGCCAAGGTGACCGGCGAGCGCGTCGATCTCGGCGCGTACGGCCGGTCGGGCGGCCGGGTCGGCGGCGTACGTGGCGGCGAGCAGCCGGATCTCCGCCATCCGACCTCGGTCGTGGGCGGTCAGTCCGGCCGGATCGATCGGGCCGTGGATGTTGCCCGGGTCCAGCGGGCCGACCAGCGCCCGACCGGTCTCGTGCAGCGCCACCAGCTCGGCGACCTCGTGCGCGAGCGCCCGTGCCACCACCTGGTCGGCGGCCCGGTCGGACACGGTGACGGTGAAGGCGCCGTCGGGGTCACGGTGCGACCGGGCCACCAGGCCGTCGGTCAACGGGCCACTGGTCAGCCGTACGGTCAGCGGGTGCTGCCCGGCGGAGCGGATCTCGAACAGCTCCGGCCCGACCGCGACCACCGCGTCCACCTGGGCGTACGGCGCCACTTGCGGCAGCACGGACCGGGCCAGATCCAGCACCGCTACCGCGTCGGCGACCGGGCGGCCCAGACCATGGAAGGTGGAGCCCGGAACGGCACCGGCAGTTATCGAGTCACCCGTCGATACGCTGGCGTCATGGCCACGTCCGCCGACCTCTACGCCGCCATCCTCGCCGACCCCGACGATCTCGACCTGCGGTGGCGTTACGCCGACGCCATCGAGGCCACCGACCCGGAACGCGCCGAGCTGATCCGTCTCTACCTGGCCAGGTCCTACGGCACCCGGGAGTCGGTGTACCTGCACCGGCGCATCCGCCCCCGGCTCGCCGAGCCGGTCACCCACCTGCTCAACACCTGGCAGTTGCGTAACGGCCTGATCGAGTCGGTCACCATGACCGCCCGCACCTTCGTCGACCACGGCGAGGAGGTCTGGGCCCACCATCCCGTCCGCCACCTGGTCCTGGTCGAGGCCGCCGGGCTCATGACCGAGGTCGCCCAGGTCGCCTGCCTCAACCGGCTGGTCGCCCTCGACCTGAGCGGGAACCCGATCGGCGACGACGGGCTCGCCACGCTTGTCGATTCCCCCCATCTGGGCCGGTTGCGCTGGCTGGGGCTGGCGGGTTGCGGCATCGGCGCGGCCGGGGCCGAGGCCCTGGCCGCCACCCGCAACCTGCCCGCCCTGCGCTACGTCGACCTGTCCGACAATCTCGTTCAGGTCACCGCTCAGGGCTACGGGCAGCACATCGACGGATCGCCCGTCTGGGTCGAGATGCCCGCGCTCGGGCAGGACTTGATCGCCCGGTACGGACACCTGCCCTGGCTCGACGAGCAGTGGGGATGGAGACTGCTCGGCGTCGTCCGCTGGGACGAGGTCTGACGGTTCCAGCGGTGCGGTGCCGCCGTCGTCGGGCAACGGCACGGGCGGGACGCCACGGTTGGCCTCTGCGATCCGTTGGGCGTGGAAACGGATGCTGGGCGGGATACCCCGCGAGTCGTCTGGCAGCGCATTGGCCTGAAGTTGCACAGCCCGTCTGACGGCGGCACCGGTCTCAGCCAGGAGCGCACCGGCCACAGCGGCACCGCCAAGGACCCTGAGCTGGCCAGTGTTGTCTCGCAGGCCCAGCAGGTCGGGAACGGGTTTGTCCGCGTCGAGGGGCGGCCCCTCAAGCGCCGACAGCTCCACCTCGGACAGCATGGCGTGCACGCCGCCGGGAAGCCGGGGCTCCTGACCGATGGACAGCACCACCCGGTCATACATCTGCTCGGTGCCGTCGCTGAACCCGACGACGAAAGCTCCGTCCACGGTGTGTCGGATGCCGACGACGCTGCGCAACGACACGTCCGACACGCGCGCCTGGGCCGCGTCCGAGTACGCACCGAGGCCCGGCAGGTTGTTCCGCCGGTTGTCCCCGCCGCTGAAGCTGAACTCCAGTTGCGCCCGGGCATCGACTTCGGGATCACCGGTCACCCGGTGCGCCGGTAGTGGCCTGGCCTGAGCCGACCAGTCGATGCGCCCCGCCGCGGAGGCCGCGGCCTGCTCGATGTCCCACGCGCCGGACGGACCCGCGCCGTAGACCAGCACCCGGTCGCCCGGCTGGTAGGTGTCGGCCAGGTTCTGCCCGCCGAAGTCGACAGGTGGCGCGGCCGGGCGAGGATCGACGAACGAGCCGTCCGGGGCATGGCCGAGCCGGGCCGAGACCTCCTCGGGCAATGCCCGGGGGTCCACCGGGTTGCCCGCCTGGTCTTGAACCTGCCCGGTCAGGATGTTGACCGCGTGGCCGGAGGACGGGTCGACCACCAGCGGATCCGTCGGATTCCCGGTGAGGTCGGTGAGCAGCGGCAGGTCCGCGGCACCTGGGCCGCCGAGGACGGTTCGCACGGCCGGCGGAAGGCCATCCGGGTCGACGACCGCGCCGGTGGCGTCGCGGAACACCGGAGCCGCTCCGGACCGGTCCACGTGGTAGCCGGTGGTCGGGTCGACGTACTGACCATCGGTGGTGGCCGGCGCGCTCGGCACCCGGGCCGGGCCGGGACCTGCCGCGATGTCCAGCGATGCGGTGAAGAACTCGCGTCCGTTGACGGTCACCCGGAAGTTCGCGCCATCGGGCCACCCGGCGCCATCGGCAGGACGAGGCGTGACCGAGGTGGCCAAGCCCTGGTAGGTGGGCATGCCGCTGAGCGCCCGGGCCGCGCCCACGGTGTCGGCGAACACGTCGGACGGAGTGAACTGGGTACCCGCCTCGGCCAGTTCGGACGGTTGGAACGGCAGCCCGGGGAGTTCCAGCTCCGTGGGGACCTGCCCCATGAGCAGCGTCTGCCGTTCCGCCCACGGGTCGTGTCCCTGCGAGACGCAGAGCACCGGCGGCAGGCCGGTCCCGGTGTCGGCCGGGGCTCCCAGGGTGACGAAGTCGGCGGTGGCGGCCCAGCCTCCACCGATCACCAGCCGGCCGAAGACGTGGTCCGGTGCTGCCTCCAGCGCGGAGTCCACTCGGGCAGTCAGCGCGAGATCGGCCTCGTTACGCAGGGCGGTGGCCTGCTGGGCCCAGGCCCGGGCTTCGGCGCGAATGGCCGACTGAGCGGCGCGCAGCTCTGCGACGAGCTGTTGCCCGTCGCTCTGCGCCAGCCCGATCAGGCTCTCGACCTGCGGGGCGAGGTCACCAAGCTGGTTCCGGATCAGATCGAGGCGGGCCTGGGCCGCCTTCGGCCCGGCCACCGGCACATTGTCACCGTGTCCGTGCACCGGATGGAGGGGCTCCTGCTCCAGCAGGCCGGAGGAGACGAGCAGGCTCAACGCCTCGGCCCGCAGTTGGCTGGCCCGGGCCGGATCGGTCGTGGCGAAGCTGTCACTCAGCACGACCCGCAGCTCGGCGAGGTGACCGACGTCCCGAGCGGTGACGATCCGGACGCCGCCGGCCTCCGGCCGGGCCCCTTCGGCGAGGGCCGTGGTCGCGTCGAGCCGCAGCCCGGCGGCCCGATCCTGCGCGACGGTGTCCACTTCGGCGAGAGTTGCGACCACCGCGCGGCGGACATGATCCGGGTGTGCGCCGGTCGACACCTGCACCACGGCGCCATCGACGGCGTACTGGATGGTGGCGACGGGCACGAGTGGCGCGTTCGCCGGAGGGTCGGTCAGCTCGATGCGTACCCGGTAGGGGCCGTCGACCGTATTCAGGGTGATGGTGCCGGCGCCCAGGTCGACACTCGCCCCGCTGGGCAACGGATCTGCCGTCAGTGCGGCTTCCACGGCGGCCGAGGTACGCCCTGCGTCGGCGACGAGCAGCGCGCCGCCGAAGGTGGTACCGGCGGCAGCCCGCCGCAGATCGGGCCCGTCAGCAGCGGTCGCGGGGCCGGCAGCGCCCGGTCCCGGAGGGTCACCCGGGCCCGTGGGCCCGACGTCCCCAGCCGCCCCGTCCGGTTGCGTCAGGCGGTCGGGTCCGCCTCGGGCCACACCTGCCGGCCCTTGATCCTGCCCTCGCGTCGCGCCTGCGCGTACTCCTCCATCACCCGACGCGGCGGCAGGCTGGAATGCACTGTGATCACTCCCGACCGGTCGATGATGTAGCTGCCCTGGCCCACGTGCATCCCCGAGGTCCGCTCCCGCTCCGAGAGTCTCTCCCGGGCCAGCCAGCCGAACTCGAACTCCCGAAGCACGATCGGATTCCCGGTTCGCAGCAGTCGGCTGATCAGCGTCAGCGCCTCGTCCTCGGTCAACTCGCCCCTCTCCGTCAGGCACTATCATCGCCCAGAGGGCGTGGGTTTCCCGCACATCGGCGGCCGGCATCTCCACCGACGTCGTCCCGGTCTGCGGATCCCACCACACCGGCGCGTCGGCGCCCGCCGGAAAGACGATCACGAAGGCGTGCGAGCTGTCGACCTCGGGCCGGCCAGCATCGTCGAGCACGACGTTTCCGGCCGCATCGAGGAGCAGCCAGTCCGCCACCACCAGCGCCGACGCTCCCGGGCCGGCATTCGCCACCTGCCGGTAAAGGTCCGCGTACTGGGCGGCGACCGCGTCCGCACGGGCGGACGGGTCCATCGGCAGGCTGCCGGGACCGCCGATCCATTCCCCGCCGATCCACGCTTCGGCGCGCTCCGGTCCGCCCCGCTCGCCGGTGACGCGGTCGATCGAGCCGTCGTCGAACCGGTCCGCCCATCGCGGTACGGACACCTGCGGGTCGCCGTGGAAGCTGGCCAGTGCTGCCAGCGACGAGTCGATGCAGTTGTTGGCGCGGCCAGGCTGCTCCGGTCCGCCGTCGTTCACCAGTCGCCCGTACGGATGGGTCGACGGGTCCGCGAAGATCGCGTACCCCTGCGGGGTCTCAAGGCTCGCCGCGAGATCGTCCTGGAAGCGTGGATCCTCCAGCGGCGCCAGCTCACCAGGCCCGAACCGGCGGCTCTCCGGCAATGACGGGGCCGGGGTGGTGGTGAGCGCGCCATCCGTCGATACGCTGCCGTCATGGCCACGCCCGCCGACCTCTACGCCGCCATCCTCGCCCATCCCGACGACCTCGACCTGCGGCGACGCTACGCCGACGCCGTCGGCACCACCGACCCCGAGCACGCCGCGCTGATCCGCCTCGACCTCGACGGAATCCGCAACACCCGGGAGGTGATGCTCCTGCACCGGCGACTCCGCCAGCGGCTCGCCGCCGGCGTCGCGCACCTGCTCGTCGACTGGCGGATCCGCAACGGCCTGATCGAATCGGTCACCATGACCGCCCGTGCCTTCATCGACCACAGCGAGCAGGTCTGGGCCCACCATCCCGTCCGCCATCTGGTCCTGGTCGAGGCCACCGGCCTCATGTCGGACGTCGCCCAGGTCGCCCACCTCGACCGCCTGGTCGCCCTCGACCTGCGGGGCAACCCGATCGGCGACGACGGGCTCGCCATCCTCGTCGACTCGCCGTACCTGCGTCGGCTCCGCTGGTTGGGTCTGGCGCGCTGCGGCATCGGTCGGGCCGGGGCCGAGGCCCTGGCCGCCACCCGTAACCTCCCCGCTCTGCGCTACGTCGACCTGCGACGCAACCCCGTGGAGGTCACCGCCCAGGGATCCGGGCAGGACATCGACGGCAAGCCCATCTCGGTCGAGATGCCCCCGCTCGGGCGGGAACTGATCGCCCGGTACGGAGCCCTGCCCTGGCTGGACGTCCAATGGGGATGGCGCTGGCTCGGTGTCGGGTGGGAGGAGGTCTGAGGCGTCCGGCTCGGACGGGGAACCAGGGGTGGTCGGACCGTCACCTGGTGCGGCCGGCGGCGCCGGCCGGTTGGCCTCGGCGATCCGTTGAGCGTGGAACCGGATGCTGGGCGCGATTCCCCGAGAGTCGGCCGGCAGCGCCCCGGCCTGACGACGGATCGCCTCCCCCACCGTCTCGTCGACCCTGCCGAGCACCGGGCCAGCCACACTTGCCGCGCCCAGAACGCGTAGCTGACCACTACCGTCGTGAAGTCCCAGCACGTCGGCACCGCCTACCGGATCGGTCGCCGGCCCTTCGATAGGGGCGAGGTCGAGGTCGGGAAGCAGGCCGGCGACGCCTCCCGGGAACTCGGCCGCCTGGCCGATCGAGAGCACCACCCGGTCGTACGTCTGCCGGCTGCCGTCGGTGAACTCCACCAGGAAGCCACCGTCGACGGTGTGCCGGAGGCTGACGATCTCCCGCAGCGATCGGTCGACCTGGCTCTGCACCGTCTCGGCGTAGGCACCGACGTCGGGCAGCGTGTTCCGCCGGTTGTAGCCACCGCCGAAGCTGTGCCGCAGGCGTGCCTCGGCGTCCTGATCCGGGTCACCGGTGAGCTGGTCGGGCGGCGGGTCCATGGCGCGGGCCGACCAGTCGACGCTCGCGGCGGGCGACGCCACTGCCTGCTCGATGTCCCACGCGCCGGAGGCACCCGCGCCGAAGACGAGTACCCGGTCACCGGGGCGGTACGCGTCGGCGAGGTTCTGCCCACCGAAGTCGACAGGCGGCGCGGACGGCCGGGGATCACTGAACGATCCGTCCGGAGCGAAGCCCAGCCGGGCCCCGACCTCGGCCGGCACGGTACCGGCATCCACCGGCGTACCGTCGGGGTCGAGAACCTGACCGATGGTGACGTCCACGGCGTAGCCGGACGTCGGGTCGACCACCAGTGGATCGGTGGGTCGCCCGGTCAGATCCGCGAGCAGCGGCAGATCCGACCGGCTGTCGCCGGGGCCACCGAGAACGGCTCGTACGGGCGGCGGCACGCTCTCCGGTGC
Source organism: Verrucosispora sp. WMMD703 (assembly GCF_049178935.1). Taxonomy (NCBI): domain Bacteria; kingdom Bacillati; phylum Actinomycetota; class Actinomycetes; order Micromonosporales; family Micromonosporaceae; genus Micromonospora; species Verrucosispora sp. WMMD703. Next base: position 81,373 of record NZ_JBMHMM010000004.1, read on the forward strand.
GATCGGGTTGCCGTCCGGGTCCCGGAACAGCGGTGTGCTGCCGGAGCGGTCGACCCGGTAGCCGGTGGTCGGGTCGACGTAGCTGCCGGTGGCGTCGGCCGGCACGCTCGGCACCCGGGACGGTCCCGGCCCGCTGGCGATGTCGACGGAGGTGGTGTAAACGTCCCGGCCGTTGACTGTCACCCGGAAGTTGGCACCGTCGGGCCAGCCCGTGGCGTCGGCCGGCCGGGGCGTGATCGAGGTGGCGGTGCCCTGGTAGGTCGGCATGCCGGAGAGCGCCCGCGCCGCGCCCACCGCGTCGGCGAAAACGTCGGAGGGGGTGAACTGGGTGCCCTCCTCGGCCAGGTCGCCCGGCTGGAACGGCAGGCCAGGCAGCTCCAGCTCCGACGGGATCTGTCCCATCAGCAGCGCCTGGCGTTCCGCCCACGGGTCGTGTCCCTGCGAGATGCAGAGCACCGGCGGCAGGCCGTGGCCAGCGTCCGCAGCGGCCCCCATGGTGACGAAATCGGCGGTCGCGGCCCAGCCACCACCGATCACGAGCCGGTCGAAGACATGGTCAGGCGCCACCCCCAGGGTGGCGTCCACCCTGGCGGTAAGTGCGAGGTCGGCCTGATCACGCAGCTCGGTGGCCTGTTGCGCCCAGGCACGCGCCTCGGCGCGGACAGCCGACTGGGCCGCCCGGATGTCCGCCACGAGCTGCTGCCCGTCGCTGTGCGCGAGCCCGATCAGGCTTTCCACCTCGGCGGCGAGCGGGCCCAGGTGATGGTGGATCAGGTCGAGGCGGGCGCGGGCCGCCTCCGGCCCCACGACCGGCGTGTTGCTGCCGAGCCCGTGCACGAGGTGCGCCGGTTCCTGTTCGAGGAGGCCGGAGGCGACGAGCAGGCTCAGCGCCTCGGCGCGGAGTTGCCCGGCGGTTCCCGGATCGTTGGCGGCGGAGCTGTCGGCGAGCACCACCCGCAGCTCAGCCAGCCGGCCGATGTCACGCGCGGTCAGCACGCGGGTGCCGTCGCCCTCCGGCCGGGCGCCCTCGGCGAGTGCGGTGGTGGCGTCGAACCGCAGTCCTTCGGCCCGTTGCTGGGCGAGCGTGTCCACTTCGGCGAGTGCCGCCGCCACCGCCCGCCGGACGTGATCCGGGTGGGCGCTCGTCGAGACCTGTACGACGGCCCCGTCGCTGGTGTAGCGGATGGCGGCCACCGGCGCGACCGACGCGTCCGCTGCGGCCGGGGTCAACTCGACGCGTACCGGATAGGGGCCGTCGAGGGTGGCCAGGGTGACCGTGGCGGCGGCCGGGTCGGCACTGGCCCCGTCCGGCAGTGGCCCGGTGGTCAGGGCCGCCTCGACGGCGATCCTGGTACGCCCGGGGTCGGCGTCGAGCAGCGCGCCACCGAAGGTCGTACCGGCTGCCGCCTGCCGCAGGTCCGGGCCGTCTGGGTCGGCTGCGGGCCTGGAGTCGCCCGGTGGCGGCGGGCCGTCCACACCTGACGGCGCGGCGTCCCCGGCCGTTCCGACCGGCGGCGTCAGGCCGTCGGTTCCTCCGTCGGCCAGACCTGTCGACCCGTCATCCGGCCCTCTTGGCGGGCCTGCGTGTACTCCGTGATCAGCAGCGGTACCGGCAGACTCATCTGAACTGTGATCACTCCCGTCCGGTCGATGATGTAGCTCCCGTGGCCCAGTTGCCTGCCCTCCGCCCGTTCCTGTGGTGACAGCTGCTCCTTCGCCAGCCAGCCGAACTCGAACGGATGCAGCTCGATCTCGTTCGCCGTGCCCAGCAGGCGTCTGATCAGCGTCAGCGCCTCGTCCTCCGTCATCCGAAACCCTTTCCGCCATGGTCTCCATCGACCACAGCGCATACGTCTGCGACAGGTACGCGGCCGGGGGCTGCGGCCACGTCGTCCCTCGTTGCGGATCCCACCAGACCGGTCCGTCGGCGCCCTCCGGAAACACCACGACGAAGGCGTGCGAGTCCTGAAGCTGGACCTGGCCTCGGTCGAGGACGAGTTCCCCGGTGCGGGGATCCGTCCTGACCCATTCGGCCACGACGAGGGCCGCCGAGCCCGGACCGGCCGCCGCGACACGCTGATGAAGCTGCGCATACTGCTCGGCGACTGCCGCAGCGTGCTCGGCCGGGGTCGTGGGCAGCCCCTCCGATCCGCCGGACCAGTCGACGCCGAGCCATTCCTCGGCTCGGTCGAGCCCGCTCGCCTCGCCGGTGACGGTCTCGATCGAACCGTCCGGGCGGACGTCCGGCCAGCGGGGGAAGGACACCCGGGGGTCTCCGAAGAAGCTGGACAGCGCCGAGAGCGCGGAGTCCAGGCAGTTGTTGGCGCGCCCCGGCTGGCTCGGGCCACCGTCGTTGACCAACCGCCCGTACGGGTGGGTGGACGGGTCCGCGAACAGGACGTACCCGTCGGGCGTACGAAGGCTCTGCTCGACGTCCCACTGGTAACCCGGATCCTCCAACGGTGCCAGCTCACCCGGCCCGAGCCGCCGGGTCTGCGCCAACCCGTGATCGGTGTCGAGCGGCACCGACGACGGAACACCCGGCACATCCGGCGAACCCGGGCCAACGTCGCCAAACGCTGCCGGGCCGCTCTGGGCACCTGGGGCGGCCGCGGTCAGCCCCCCGAGCGGCAGATCTCCGTCAGCTCGTCCTCCGTCGGCAACGGCACCGTCGCGAAGTGCGCCACCTGGCGCTCGGCCGTCGCCCGGTCGACCTGCTGGATCTCGTGGCGTTCCGGATTCGCCCACAGGATCGCTGCTGCCACGTCCGGCCGGAACGTCCACGCTCGCTTCGGTCGATCCCAGATCACCGCCTGGGTCGGCCCGGTGCTGTCCGCCTCCACGATCAGGTTCACCGGCGGGCCGTCCGGATCCTCCGGTCTCCGGAGGAGGAAGTAGCCGAACGTCAGCGCTGCCATGCACGCCCCCCATCAGGTCAGGGTCCAGACCCGGCAGGTCGGACGCGGCCAATCCTCGCGCGGCGAGCACGTCGGCGAACGTCAGGCCCTGCTGCCCGAGCCAGTCGAGGTACGACTCCCGGATACTCGCCTGCCGGGGCGACGCCATCCACTTGGCGAAGCTGGTGTCCTTCGGCGTGTCGAACCGGGCGCTGTCCATGCCCCCCGGCATGCTCGCCGCGATGCCGTTGGCCTTGTTGACGGCCAGGATGTCGAGGAACGCGTGTACGCGGGCGGCTGGCGACTGCGCCGGGTCACGCATCACCTCGTACTGGTCATGGGTCTGTTTGCCGACGTTGTAGCTGGTGTCGGTCGGGAACTGCAGCTCGAAGGTACGCCCGGACGGTGCGGTGAGCGTGCAGTTCAGGCCGAAGAAGCGATTGCCGGGGTGCCAGAAGTTCTTCAGGTCGGTGACCTGGTAGCCCTGGGCCTCCAACGAGGTGAGGAGCGCGTCCACCGCTGGCCCGTACGCCTCGGACTCCGGTCCCCGCACCGAGAACCGCACCACGTCGTTGATGGTGTCCAGCGCCGAACCGATGTCGTACCCGAGAGGCTCCAGCTCGGTGCGGAACTTGCGGGCCAAGGACTCGGCACCCTTGACGCGGTGCTGCTCGCCGAGCGTGCTGAGCACATCCGCGCCGGTCAGCCCGAGCTGCGCGTTGACCTCGGCGTTGACGCTGTGCAGGTCGGCCAGGATCTGGTCGGCCTCAATCTGCGCCTCGGTCAGCGCGTCGAGCAGAGCGGCCTGGTCGGTGTCCGGCAGCCCGTCCAGGTAAGGACTGTCAGGTGCGGCGTCAGAGTCGTTCAGTCCGTCGGATCCGGGGCCGGCCAGACCTGCCGGCCGGTGATCCGGCCCTCCCGGCGGGCCGCCGCGTACCGCCTCATGATCAACGGTGGTGGCAGGCTGGGATGCACCGTCACTACTCCCGTCTGGTCGATGATGAAGACCCCCTGACCCAGTTGCCGGCCCTGCGTCCGCTGCTGCGGGGAGAGCGTCTCCTGGGCTGCCCAGCCGAACTCGAACGGGAACACCGCCACCGGGTTGTCCGTCCCCAGCAGCCTGGTCATCAGTTGCCGGGCTTCCTCCCTGCTCATCGGCATGGGCGGGCTGCACCTCCATCGACCACAGGTTGTGCGTCAGTCCAACATAGTCGCCGGGCAGCGGATCGGTGGTGGTGCTGCCGAACTGCGGATCCCACCACACCGGCCCGTCCGCGCCTTCCGGAAAGACAAGCAGGAAGACGTGCTCACCGGCGGGCTGCGTGTTGCCCTCGGCGTCGAGCAGCGGATCCCCGGTGTTCTCGTCGAACTGGATCCAGTCGACGGCGATGACCGCTGCCGCGCCCGGGCCCGCGTCGAGAACCCGCTGGTACAGCTGCTCATACTGTTCGGCGAGTGCGGCCGAACGCTCGGCGGGCGTACCCGGTAGGGCGTCGTTGTCGCCGGTCCACTCGCCGCCGATCCAACTCTCGATCCGGCCGAAGCCGTTCAACTCACCGAGCGTGGTGTCGACCGTCCCGTCGTCGAGCCGGTCCGGCCAACGCGGATGCGAGACCTGGGGATCCCCGTAGAAGCTGGCCAGCGCCGCGAGGATCGTGTCGACACAGTTGTTGGCCCGGCCAGGCTGGTCCGGCCCGCCATCGTTGATCAACTGACCGTACGGGTGGGTCGAGGGGTCGGCGTAGACCTCGTACCCCTCCGGGGTTCGCAGGCTGTCCTCGACATCGTCCTGGTACTGCGGATCCTCAAGTGGCGCCAACTGGTCCGGCCCGAACTGGCGCGTGTCCGGCATGGGCCAGCCCTGCATGTCCGGCCAGACGGCCGGAGCGGGGTTCCCATCAACGTCCGGATCCGGGGTGCCCTCGGGGCCCGGGTCGGGATCACCCTCAGGATTCGGATCGCCCGGTGTCATGCCCGAGTCACGCGGGTCGGCCGGTGTCCCGGCGATGTCCGCGTCGGGCGGCGGTCCTTCCGGGCTGTTCGGGTCGATCGTCCCGTCGGAACTGTTCAGGTCGCCGCCCGGCGTACGGTCCGGGTTGTTCGGGTCGGCGACTGTGCCCGGCCGGCCGGTCGGGGAGTCATTCTGGTCCCGACCTCCCGTCGGCACGTCGGCGGTCGAGGCCGGCGGGACCGGCGCCGGCGTGCTGGCTTCGGGCACAGCGTTACTGATCGGATCGCCCTCGGCATCCAGCACGATCGACCAGACGCCGTCCACTCGGCCGGCGTGCAGTGGGCCGCTGTCGGAGATCATCTGATTCTGACCGTCAAGCCAGATGATGGTGCCGTTGTGATTGACAGCATTCCAGGTGTGTGCGCCAGATCCGTCAGCCCAGCTGGTGACGATCAACGCCGCAGACCCCGGACCTGCCGCGCGGAGGGCCTCGGCGATCGCGTCCAGCCCAGATGTTCCGACACCCTGGTGGGCGAATGATGCTCCGAGTGCTCGCTCTTGCCGCCCGGTGCTGCCGGTCTCAACCGTCGTCGACGGCGCAGTTGCTGCGGCCGCCTCTGGCCTACCGAACCAGGTAGACAGCACCGAAAGTCCGACGTCGGCGCAGTTGGTGTCCCGGCCAGGCACGGTTGGCCCACCGTCATTGATCAACCCGGTCCATTGGCCACGCGGATCCGGATGTACCAAAGGCCGCCCTGTCGCCTGATCGGCTGGAATGGCATCTTCCAGAGCCTGCTGGTCGATCGGGTCAGGCGGAACCAGGCCCTCGGGCTGGCCGTAGGGGCGGCTGTCGCTGAGCGGTGGGCCGACGCCAACCCCACCCGGTACAGGAGGTTGGTAAGCACTAACGTCCCGATCCGGGTCCGTTATGGGCTCGACGTTGAACTGCGGCAGGAAATGTGCGCAAGATCGGCACGGCGGTCGATAATGGCCGAGATCGTAGGTGACGCCGTCCGATCTAGCCTGTTTGACCTGGTGAGTAACGATCTTTGCGCCTTGCAGAGCATCCTGGGCGTACTGCTCGAAGGTGCCGGGCTCTCCGGCGTTCCGCCATTGCTGTTCCAGTAGGTAGAGCTGGTCGGAAACCAGGGCGACCTCGGCACACTTTCCGTGCCCGCCACCCACACCGTCGACAAGGGTCGCCGCGATGCGGTCCAGTGCGGCCTGGGCGAGCGGATGTACCCGGGGCTGTGTGGGCGGTTTCGTGCCTCGGTCGGTGGTCATGCTGGTGTGCGTGGTGATGCTGCCGTCGGGCATCAGCAGCGCACCGGCCATGCCGGGCTGCTTGCCCTTGGATATCGTTCCGGCCTTCACCTCTCGTCGGACAGTCTCGGCAAGCGTCCGTGACGCCTCGATCAGCGCGCGCTCGGCTTCGGGGCCGTTCGGATCACCGTCGACCGAGGTCGGAGCCAGTTGCCAGCTGTAGGTGCCGCGGCCGGTCGGCCCCTCGGACCGTTTGAGGGTCTGCGGGTCGACCGGGCCGGTCGCTGTCTCGGGACCGGGGTTTGTCGGCCCGCTCTGGAGGGTGCCGCTGCTGGTCGGCACCGGGATCACGACCGGCCCGTCGGTGCTCTGCTGCGCCTGGTCGGTCCGCTCAGGGTTCGGGTCCGCGACCGTGTCCGTGCCGGCGGGGGGAGTGGCGTCGACAGGGGGCGTCGTCGGCTCGATGCCCGCGGTCTGTGCCGGCACCGTCGGGGTGAGCGGGTCTGCTGGCGCAGGTGTCGCGTCCGGCCGAGGCATGGACTGCGCCGGTTGGGCCGGGGTGGCCTGTTGGGCGGGCGTAGCCGGCTGTTGGGTAGGCCCGGCCTGCTGGGTGGGTCCGGCGGGCTGGGCCGGGTTCGTCGTGGTCGGGCCCGCAGCGGGCGCGAGGGAGATCGAGCCTGCCGTGTTCGCCGCTGTCGGATTGACCGCCGGCCCGACCGGCGTACCCCGGCCGGGTGTCGGTTGCGTGGTGTTGCCGGAGGGCTGCTGGGTGTTCGTGCCCGTGGTCGGTGTACTGCTCGTGGTCGGTGTACTGCTCGTGGTCGGCGTCGAGGCGCTTGGGGTGTTCGCCACCTGCGGGCCGGTCGTGGCGGGTGTGCCGGTGGTGGGCGTCGGGTTCGTCGCGGTGGTCGGTCCCGTGGGCGCGGCCATGCCGGGAGGCGTCCCTACCGCCGGGGCGGTTGGTGGCGTCGTCACCGGGGCTGTCGTACCCGGTAGGACGGTGGGTGGCGCATCCGGGGAGACGGACGGGCCAGCGGTGTCGACCGGCCCGGCGTCGGTGACGGCAGGCACCGGGCTGTCGGTCACCGTTGCACCGGTCCCGGTCGAGCTGTCGGCGGGCGGCGCGGCGTTCACGTCCGACGGTGCGCCCGTGACCAGCCCACCGTCGGCCCGAACCGTCGCCTCGCTCGTCGTCCGGTCGCTGACGCTGGTGTCGGTGTTCGTGCTGGTCCGGTCAGTGCCAGGTGATTCGGTGACCGGCGCACTCCGGCCGTCCGACCCGCCTCTCTGGTCGTTGGTGGCAGTGCCGCCGTCCCCGATGCCGTCGCTGACGGCCGGGGTGCCGTCCGGCGTCGTGGCCGCCACGTCGCCGGGCACTCCCACCGGGGTCCCGGTGGAGCCGTCGACCCGCGACGGGTCGGCGACCGTCGCCGTGTCCCCGGTCGGCGCCCCGGCATCCGCTGCGGGTGCATCGGAACCATCGTTCGTCGGCGTCACCGAACCGTCCGCGGACGGAGGCGCGAGGCTGATCGAGCCCGCTCCGCTGTCGGGGACCGTGCCGGTGCCGTTCTGGCTCGTGCCGCCGCCCGTGTCGCTCGTCCCGGCACCGGAGGTACCGCCCGCACCGTTGGAGGTGCCGGCACCGTCCGAGCCGGAGCCGCCGACACTCGTCCCAGCATTACCCCCGGAGGCGGCCGAACCGCCGTCCGACGCCGAGCCTGTGCCGCCACCGGTTGCGCCGGCACCCGACGTGGAGCCACTGCCGGTCGAGCCGGCACCGGCGCCGTTGGCACCTCCACCGAGGTCACCCAGGCCACCGACGCCGCTTGCGTCTCCGACGCCGACGCCGGGACCGGTCCCGCCGACGGGGCCGGCATTCGGCGCGACGTCGAGCCCCATCCCGCCGAGGATCGCGTTCGTGCCCCGCGCCATCAGGTTGCCGGTGGCACCACCGGCGAGGGTCGCTCCGGTGCGGCCGGCACCGCTGGCGAAGCCGCCCAGGAACGCGTCCGCGCCCGGCATCGCCCACTGCCCGTTGATCGTGCCGTTGGCGAGCACACTGGCGGCCGGCGAGATGACGGCGTTCTGGGCACCGGAGGCGAGGCTCGTGCTGCCCCAGCGAACCACGCCGCTGCCTCGGAAGGAGAGCTGGGAAGGGCTGAACGAGAACGGCATGCGGGGTGCCACTCGTCGGCCGGCCCAGTTCATGCCGGTGCCGAGTACCGCGCCGTAGGCGCCACCCACGCCGGCGGTGAGGGTCCGGTTGCCGTCCCACTGCCGCCGCGTGCCGGTGTGCATCTGGTACGCCTGGGCACCGACGTCGATGATCAGCTCCTCGCCGATCTCCTCCACCAACTCACGGCCGAGGCGATTGAGGCCCTGCCGGAAGCCCTGGCTGGTGGCCATCTGGCCGAGCCGGGTGCCCGCCAGCCGCAGCGCGGCTCGCATTCCCGCCCGGGTCAACAGCTGCCGACCCATCTGAGCGATCAGTCGCCGGAAGGCGATCGTCACCGCCTGCCGGCCGCCAGCCAGGATGCCCGGGATGGCGCCGGCGGACACCCCGCCCAACCAGGCCATCAGGAGCGCGACGAAAACCGCGATGACTGTGATGATGACCGCGATCAGCACGGTCAGCTTCGCGTACTCGATCTCCAGAGCGGCCTGGTCGCAGCCGGCTGCGTACGCGGCGGAGATCTCCTGAATCAGTGGCAGGCCGGTGTTCGGGTCCACACCGATCTGGTTCCACAACCCGCCGAACGCCTCGCCGGCGCCGCCGCCCCAGCTCTGCAGGATCCTCATGACCGCCGGATCGGCTTGGCCAAGTGTTTCGCTCACCGCGTCGGCCAACGCCTGCCACGCGTCGGCCAACTCCCGCATCCGGTCCTCGTCGCCGCTGGGCCAGGCCTCTCCGGCGCTCACCCAGCAGATGGCGTCCCAGACCCACGCGTACTCGCCCAGCGAGTTCCTGGGATTGGGTATCGCCACCCCTGAAGCCCCTCTGTCCGATGTCGACCCGTAGCGGGTGAGCTGCTACTTGTCGTCTCCGCCGAACAGCGTCTTGACCATGTCGTCGGTGTCGACGGTGCCCTCGACCGCCCCCTTGACGGTGGGCCCCAGCACCTCGACCAGCGGCACCAGATCCGCGGCGAGGTCGAGGACCCGCTGCGCCGGCTGATCGTCACCACCGAGGTAGTTCTTGTTGAACTCGTTGCCCGGCTCGTCGTCACCCCAGGGACTCGGCCTGGCGGCGTTGAGAGTGTTGATCGTGGCGGCGACATTGCTCCAGGCCGCAGCCAACCGAGCACCGGCCGCGCCGAGCTCGTTGGCGCCCTCCAGGGCAGCGTCGGGCTTGACGAAGGTCTCGCGAAGGTCGCTCATCGTCTCTCCTCCCCGGGCAGATCGCTGTCCAACTGACGGAAGATGCCGTCCAGATCATGATCGATGTACGCCTGGAACTGACTGTCCGGTACGAATGGACGGAGCAGCTTTTCGACCTCGGCCATGGCCTGCTCGGTAGCCCGCCGGATCGTCTCGGTGACCGTGGCGGAAAGCTCCTTCGAGTTGGGCCGGCGGTAGATACGCGGATCGAACTCGACCTTCGTCACCTGACCACGAGGACCGACCGTGACGGTCACCAGGCCGTCTTCGGAGGTGACGGTCGCCTTCACCGTCTTGATCTGCTGTTGCAGGTCGCCGACACCGGAGCGCATCCGCTCGAACTGCGCCATCAGCTCGTCGGCACGGGCGCGCAGCGCCTGTACGTCCATGGCGTGTTCCTCCCCGCGCAGGTCCCATCCGCCGCCCACGCCCGGGCGTGACAACTCGACCATACTGAATGGGCACGACATCGGTGTGCCCGGTCTGGCGGCGGCCCGCCGCTAGGATGCAGCGGGACCGGTTGACGGGAGGCGTGCAGACATGTTCCGGGACCGTCCTGTCGCGACGTTTGCGCTGATGGGGACGCTGTTGACCACGGCTCTGACGATTCCCGTCGCGAGCCCGGCGGCTGCCGCACCGGCGATTTGCGATAATCCGAGCGATCCGGGAGAGGTCAACACCGAGACTCCCTGGCACCAGCGGTGGCTCGCCCCGCAGCGGGTGTGGCCGTTCAGCACCGGCACGGGAGTGCGGGTCGCGGTCGTCGACTCCGGCACGGACAGCAGTCACCCGCAGTTGGCCGGTCGGGTGGCCACCGGCTTCGACGCCCTGCGCGGCACGCCGGGGGGCGACGTGGACTGCGTGTCCCACGGCACCGCCGTGGCCAGCATCATCGCCGCTCGCCGCCAGGACGGAGTGGGCTTTCACGGTCTGGCGCCGGACGTCACGATCGTGCCGGTCCGGGTCAGTGAACGCAACGCGAACGAGGGCCCGGGCGCTGGCGGCGAGACCGTCACCGGGGCCGTCTTTGCGCAGGCCATCCGCCACGCGGTCGACGACGGTGCCGATGTCATCAACCTGTCGGTGACGTTGTACCAGCCGGATCCTGACGTTGAGCAGGCCGTCCGGTACGCGCTGGAGAAGGACGTCGTGCTGGTCGCCGCCGCCGGCAACCAGCACCAGGACGGTGCCCGCCCCGATCCGGTGCCCTACCCTGCGGCCTACGACGGCGTGATCGGCGTGGGCGCAATCGACCAGTATGGGGCCCGGATCCGGCAGTCCCAGATCGGGCCGTACGTGGACATCAGCGCTCCGGGCGGTGCGGTGGTGGCGGCGACCAGACTGGCCGGACACAACACCTACGACGGGACGAGTTTCGCCGCCCCGATGGTGAGTGCGACCGCCGCACTAATCCGCGCGGCGGAGCCGAACCTGTCGGCCCGGGAAGTCACCAGACGCCTCCTGGCCACCGCCGATCCGGCCCGGGGCGACGCCACACGCGGCTACGGCAGCGGCGTGGTCAACCCGTACCGGGCGGTCACCGAACGACTGACCACCGGGGACCCGGTGGCCCAACCGCCCCTGCCCGAGGTGCCGTACGACGCAGCGGCGCAGGCCCGCGCGGACCGCTGGGCGGTCTTCGGCCGGCTGGCCCTCTGGATCGGCCTTGCGCTGGCCATGGTCGCGGTCGGTGTCGGGGTGCTGGCCACACTGCTACCGCGCGGCCGTCGCACCCGTTGGCGGCCCACCCGCCCGTCGGCACCGCCCCCGACCGAGCCCGAGATCGACGAACCCGAGGAGGTTTTCTTCCGGGTACCCAATTCGATGCCGCGCGGTTGAGCGCGGCGTCGCCAGTCACCGGACGGCGAGTGCTGTCTTGCGGCGCAGACGGCGATGGCCCGGCGCGGGGCCGGGCCATCGGTGCTGCGATCTCGGTTCAGCCGCCGAACTTCGCGCGGTTCGCCGCCTCGCGGGCCTGCATCTTCGCAGCCGACTCACGAAGCGCCTTCTCGATCCGCCCAAGCAGGTCACGAAGGTCGTTGGCGGCCGACTCCCACTCAGTCTGCCGCTGGAAGTACGCCTCCCGGGCGTCGCCGTCCCAGGTGGCCAGCAGCGGCGCGATGCCGGACTTGAGCCCGTCCAGCTCACCGGTCATGTTCCGGACCGCACCGCTGCAACTGTCGGCGGCGGCGTTCAGCCCGGCGAAGTTGTACCGAATCTCCGTCATGAGTCTTCTCCCCCGTCAGAGCTTCAGCGCCGCGGTGATCTGACCGGCGGTGGCACCCGCGCCATCCATGTCGGCCCGGATCTCCTCGTCGCTGACGTCGTAGTCCTTACCCGCAGACCCGACCGCCTCGGCGATCGCCCGCAGCGCGACGTTGAGGCGGGCCATGTCCTGGTCGAACCGCTCACGCACCTGCTGGAAGGAACCGGCACCAGCGCCCTTCCACTGGTCGTACAGCGGCGCGAGCTGGTCCATCAGCGAGTTGAGGTTGCCGGTGAGCCGATCGGCGACGGCATCGACGTCACCTTCGGTCTTCAGCATCAAGCCGGTGTCGGTGTTCATCGACATGGCGGAAGTCACCCCCGTCCTCAATTGATCGCCCCGACTCACCGGGGCGTCCTGTCAGTCGGTGCTCGCGCACCATCGTCGTACGAACGGTAACGGGTCGTGTCCAGCCCGCGCTAGACCGTTGCTCGACCCGCATTTCCATTGTGGCTGGTCAGGTCACTCCGGGTCGAGGGCGAGTTTCGCCGTCGTCGGGTCGAGTACCGGCCCGGCAGGCAGGCGGACCACCAAACTTGCAGGCAGCCGTACCGGCCGCACCTCCGAGTAGCCGAGAATGGCAGGTACGCCCTCGGACGCCAGCGGGTAACGGTGACCCAGGTCGGTGACCAGGTTCAGAGTTCCCGTCTCCTGGTCAGGGGAGGAGACCGCAGCGACCAGAACGCCGTGACCCGGCTCGATCACGACCCGGTCGGCGAGCGGGATCCCGTCACCCGTCTGCTCACCGGTGCGTACCGGCTCCCGAACCGGTTGGACCTGCGCGTCGAGCAGCAGTGTCGGTTCATCGGCGCCCGGTTGGTAGGCCGCGCAGATCGCCGGCTGGTCGCCGGCCAACCGAGCGATCTCCGGCCGCTGCTCCGGCGCGCGATGCCGCCCCTGGGCCGGTGCGGCTGCCTTGGGCGCCGAGGCGGCGGTACCGGCGGCCAGTTCGATCGGGAAGGGCCTCGCCTCTCCCGGGTACGCCAACTGGGTCTCCCCGTCGGCCATCACCACATCCGCCTGAAGTGGGGTGATCGGCGCCAGCCTCGTCCGTTCGGCGAGGTAGTACTGGCGGCTGCCGCCCTGGCTCTCCACCACGAAGACCTGGCCGACCCGGGCGTCCGGCAACGCCGTCGAGGGAGTCCCCCGGTCGGCCACCCGTCGAGGCGCGATCGGCTCTCCGGCCGGCAAGGCGTTCAGCCACGCCCCACCCACCTCCACCACTGGCTCGGCGCTCATGGTGAGACCCTCCAACACGATTTTCTCGCTGCGGATCTCGTACCGATGGTCACGCCAGACCAGATGCAGCTGATCAGTCTTGCGGTCGCGCACCAGCAGCGCGCTGTCACCCGGATCACGCCCGCCGCCGGGTGCCCGCCCGACGGTGAGCACGGTGGTGGCGACGATACCGCCGGCCGCGTTACGCGCCGGCTGGGTACAGAGGGTCCAGGGTCCGTCCAGGATGCGGCCGGCCGGAGGCAGCGCGTCCGGAGCGAACGGGATGCCGATGCGCGGGCCGCGCGGGGTGCCGACCAGCGAATTGCGCGAAACCGAAACGGTCGGTGCCGCAGTCTCCATGGCCAGCAGGGCAGACGCGTAGTTGAGCACCGGGTGCAGCCGTCCCTCCCGGTACAGATAGCGGGTACCGGTCTCCTTCTCCAGGATGACCGCACCGCCCTCCTTCCATTTGGTTGCGCCGCCGGGACGCAGCAGTCCGTACACCCCCACTGCGGCCAGGCAGAGCACGGCCACCATGATGCTGGCGAAGCCGGCACCACCGAGCCGGCGGAACGGCGCCGCCTCCGGATCGGGCTCGCGCGCCACCAGCGCGGAGGTCATCCGCTGGACGAAGAACTGGTACGACTGAACCTGGTCCCGCCGCGACGGCATGGCACCCCTCCCCTGGCGTACGCCGGCACGGTCACGAACTCCGGACCGCGGTGCCTACCATAGGCACGGCGTCGAGCCGACCGGTGCCCGCATCCGGAGTCGGCCTGCGTAACCGACGACGGCATCCCGAGGAGTCCTTCGATGATCAGCCGCGACGAGGCCCTGGCCATCGCCCGCGAATGGGCCGACGAGCGCCGGGTTGCATTCGACGTGACCCTGTTCGAGTTCGACCTCGGTTACGTCGCCTGCCTCGTCGAACCGGTCGCCGCCGCGACCGACGGTCCACCCCTACCGCCCCCGGCCACCGGTTACCCCCGAGCCGTCATCGACCGAGAGAGCGGCGAAGTCTCCCAATGGCCCTCACTGCCGTGGCAGACCATCGCCGAGCGGTACGCGCAACGCCGCGCCGCCGAGGGACGCTTCCCGCCAGACGTCCGGTACGTGCTGGAGCAAGCCGGTTGGTTTCCGGGCCGTGATGCCAGCGCCGCAGTCGACCACTGGATGGTCCGCTTCGCCGACGAACTCGCCGGACTGGAATGCCCACCCGTCGTACGTGCTGCGCTTGTGGAATTCGGCGGTCTACGGCTGCCTCAGTTCGGTCGGAGCGGCCGTCCGGGCGGCGGCTTCATGAGCTTCATCCACCCCACTCGTGGTGGGGTGGTCACGGACGCGGCCCGAGACTTCGCCGAGGAGTTCGACAATCCGGTCTACCCGATCGGCAACAACGAGGACGGACCGTCCGAACTGGTCGCCGACGCGCAGGGGCGGGTGTTCATGCTGCACTGGGCCGATTACTTCTTCGTCGGCCCGGATATCGACTCCGCCATCGTCAAGCTGATCCGGGGCGGCCCGATGGCTGAGGCCAGCGACCGCAGCTGGTGAACCTGGCCTGACCGCCGACGTAGCAGCCACCGTGGCCGGCGTCCATCATTGCGGCAGCCCGAGGAGTCCTTCGATGATCAGCCGCGACGAGGCCCTGGCCATCGCCCGCGAATGGGCCGACGAGCGCCGGGTTGCATTCGACGTGACCCTGTTCGAGTTCGACCTCGGTTACGTCGCCTGCCTCGTCGAACCGGTCGCCGCCGCGACCGACGGTCCACCCCTACCGCCCCCGGCCACCGGTTACCCCCGAGCCGTCATCGACCGAGAGAGCGGCGAAGTCTCCCAATGGCCCTCACTGCCGTGGCAGACCATCGCCGAGCGGTACGCGCAACGCCGCGCCGCCGAGGGACGCTTCCCGCCAGACGTCCGGTACGTGCTGGAGCAAGCCGGTTGGTTTCCGGGCCGTGATGCCAGCGCCGCGGTCGACCACTGGATGGTCCGCTTCGCCGACGAACTCGCCGGACTGGAATGCCCACCCGTCGTACGTGCTGCGCTTGTGGAATTCGGCGGCCTGCATCTGCCCCAGTTCGGCAATGACGGCGACGTGGGCGGCGGATTCACCAGCTACATCCATCCCACAGAGGGCGGCGTGGTGACGGAGGCTGCCCGGGCCTTCGCCGAGGAATTCGACAACCCGGTCTACCCGATCGGCAACAACGAGGACGGACCATCGGAACTCGTTGCCGACGCGCAGGGGCGGGTGTTCATGCTGCACTGGGCCGACGACTTCTTCGTCGGCCCCGACATCGACACCGCAATCGTCAACCTGATCCGCGGCAATGAAATGTCCGAGGCCAGCGACCGCGACTGGTGACGGAACCGTCAGCCGTTGATGGCGCGCATGAACGCGTACAGGCCGAGCACGCTGCACGCGACCGGGACCACGGCCAGCTGGAGCAGGATGTCGAACGTGTCGCCGAGCCGGGCCAGTCGGGGAGACGGGGCACGCCGGCTGTAGGCGAGCCCGGCGGCGGCTGACAGCCCGGCCGCGACCAGGGCCACCGGCAGGACGGCCAGCACCCGGGCGCCGGTCGACGCGTCGGTCGCACCGACGAGGGGCAGCAGCCCCAGGCCCACCAGGCCGACGGCGAGCATCGGCACCCGGTGCCGGACCGTCGACACCAGTCGGGCGCGCAGCAGGTAGCCCAGCGAGATGATGCTGGCGAGCAGCAGCGCGGAGAGCGTGCCGGTCGCGGTGAGCACGATCAGGCCGGCGATGGTGATGACGAACGCCCCGAAGATCATGCCGGTGAAGACCTCGTCGGCCCGGGCGGTGGCCTGGTAGATGACTTCCCGCTTCGGCTGCGGCTCGTCGCGCAGCAGGTCCGCGGCGGTACGCGGCAGCGCCGGCATCGGCATCTTCCCGAGCCGCACGGAGAGCAGCGGCATCGCCGGCAGCAGCAACGTGACCGCACCGACCACGATCGCACTGCCCTGCGCGGCATCCATGGAGCCGAGCGCGAGCAACCCGCCGGCCATGCCCCAGAAGCCGACGAAGACCGCCGCCACGAAGACCCGCGTCGCGTCGCCCACCCCGAGCAGCCCGAGCAGCCCGGAGAGCAGCAGCACCGCGGAGCCGAGCAGCACGTGCGGGGCGCCCAGCGCCCAGACCGACTCGCCGGTGCCGATCACCAGGACGCCGCCGACGAAGGCGTAGGGCAGGCCGGCGGCGGCGACGACCGCGCCGGCGAGGGAGTCGGCCATCGCCCGGGACAGCACGATCCCGCAGACCAGCAGCAGCCCGGCCGCGCCGAGGGCGACCGCACCACCGAGCCAGCCGGGCTCCTCGGATGTCACGATCACGACGAGGCCGAGCAGCAGCAGCACGCCGGCCACGATCAGACCGGTCAGCCGGGTCGCGAACGGGCTCCAGACCACCCCGCGTCGTCGGGCACCGTCGGCAACGGCCTCCATCAGGTCGTCGTACGCCAGCTCCGGCCACTCGGTGCGCCGCGGCACCAGGTGCAGCGTCTCGCCGTCGCGGACGTTCTGTGCGGCCAGCGTACGGGTCAGGTCGACCGGGCTACCGTCGCTGCGCCGCAGCATCCAGCCGCCGTGGCTGGTGCCGTCCGACGGTTCCTCGTCGGCCTGCCGCAGCACGGCGGGTAGCAGCCCGACGAGCGGCAAATGCTCAGGTAGGGCGAGGTCCAACCGTCGGTTGGGGGCGATGACGGCGATGCGCGCGAGTCCGGTTCCGGCCTGGGTGACCACTAACGACCCCTCGGTACGAGGAGCGGGCCAGCGGCCCGCGGCTGTCCTGACGGGCAAAGGCTACCTACCATGTGCCGGTGACGCGGGGGGCGGTTCACCGCGGCGCACCCAGACCCAGGAGAGGCGACGGAGGTCTGTCACGTGAGCACGGTGGTCGTCAAGCGACCCGCCCGCCAGCCGGAGCCGGAGTATCCCTCCGGCGAGGTGCTGCTGGACGCGCCGCCCGAGGTGCCCGCGCCGAGCGGTAAGGCGTGGGGGCAGATGCTGATGCTGCTGCCGATGCTCGCCGGCTCGTTCGCGATGGCCCTGATGTTCGCCGGTCGAGGCGGGTCGACTCTCGGCTACGTCACCGGTGGCCTGTTCGGACTCTCCGCCATCGGGATGCTCGCATCGCAGTTGACCAACAACTCCGGCGGCCCGGGCAAGCAGGAGATGCTGCAGAAGCGCCGCGAGTACATGACGCATCTGTCCCGTCAGCGGCGTCGCGTACTCAAGACGATCCGTAAGCAGCGCGAGGCGGCGTTCTACCGGCACCCGGACCCGGATGTGCTCTGGTCCCTGCCGCTGGGGCCCCGGCTGTGGGAGCGGCGACGCGGCGACGTGGACTTCGCCACCGTACGCATCGGCCTCGGGCCGCAGGAACTGGCGACGCCGCTGGTGCCGCCACCGGCCACGTCGTTGGAGAAGCTGGAGCCGATGTGCGCACTCGCGCTGCGCCGGTTCCTCACCACCTACGGCGAGGTACCGGACCTGCCGGTGACCATGGCGCTGAACGGATTCGCCCGGGTGCACCTGCGTGGCGACACCGAGGCGGCCCGGGCCATGGTCCGGGCGGTGCTCGCCCAGGCCACCGCGTTTCACGCGCCCGACGACATGCTCGTCGCGATCTGTGTCGCGCCGGACCGGCGGGCCGACTGGGAGTGGACGAAGTGGCTGCCGCACGCCCTGCACCCGTCGCGCACCGACGCGCTCGGCCAACTGCGCCTGGTGGCACCCTCGGTGACCGGCCTGGAGGCGATGCTCGACGACGTGCTGGCCAGCCGGCCCCGGTTCAACGCCAGTGGCAGTACGCCGCAGGTCGCCGGCCCGCACGTGCTGGTGGTCATCGACGGTGGTGACACCGCCGGGTCGGATCACCTGATGACCGAGGGCGGAGTGGAGGGTGTCACCCTGCTCGACCTGTCCACTCCGGCACCGCGCCTGCTCGACCGGGCGCGGCTGGTGCTGGAGGTGTCGGCGGAGCGCCGGCTGCACAGCATCACGGTGGATGGTCCGGCCGAGATCGGCCGGGCCGACGAGTGCCGGGTGGCCGAGCTTGAGGCGTTGGCCATGCAACTCGCCCCGCTGCGGCTCTCCGCCGCCTCCCGGGGCAGCGGCGACACGCCACTCACCACGGAGCTGGGCCTGGCCGAGCTGCTCGACATCGGCGATCCCTACGAGTTCGACGTGGATCGGGCGTGGCAGCCACGGCCCAACCGCGACAAGCTGCGGGTGCCGATCGGGGTGGGTGCCGACGGCGGGCCGGTGGAACTGGACCTGAAGGAGTCGGCGCAGGACGGCATGGGGCCGCACGGCCTGCTCATCGGCGCGACCGGCTCCGGCAAGTCGGAGCTGCTGCGCACCCTGGTGCTGGCGCTGGCGGCCACGCACTCCTCGGAGAGCCTCAACTTCGTGCTTGTCGACTTCAAGGGTGGTGCCACCTTCACCCGGCTGGACGGTCTGCCGCACACCAGCGCGGTGATCACCAACTTGGCCGACGAGCTGCCGCTGGTGGACCGGATGACCGACTCCATCAACGGTGAGCTGGTCCGTCGGCAGGAGTTGCTCCGCGCGGCCGGCAACTACGCCTCGCAGCGTGACTACGAGAAGGCCCGGGCGGCGGGCGCGCCGCTGTCTCCGCTACCGAGCCTGCTCATCATCTGCGACGAGTTCTCCGAGCTGTTGACCGCCAAGCCGGACTTCATCGACATGTTCGTGCAGATCGGCCGGGTCGGTCGCTCGCTCGGCGTGCACCTGCTGCTGGCCAGCCAGCGTCTGGAGGAGGGTCGGCTGCGGGGACTCGACACCCACCTGTCGTACCGGATCGGTCTGCGGACCTTCTCGGCGATGGAGTCCCGGGTGGTGCTGGGGGCCACCGACGCGTACGAGTTGCCCCGGTCGCCGGGGCACGGTTACCTGCGTTTCGGCACCGAGCCGCTGGTGCGGTTCAAGGCCGCGTACGTCTCCGGCACCTATCGCAGCAAGACCGCGGCGGCGGTCGCGGCCGGTGACGGTGAGGACCGGGTACGCGAGTACACCACGTCCTACGTCGCCCCGCCGGTGACCCGTACGCCCAAGGAGGAGACCGCACCCGAACCGAACGACGGGATGGGCGAGAGTGTGCTCGACATCCTGGTCGGTCGACTCGCCGGGCGAGGCAAGCCCGCGCACCAGGTGTGGCTTCCGCCGCTGGCCGAGCCGCCGACGCTGGACCAGTTGCTGCCTCCGATGACCGCGGATCCCGCCCGTGGCATCACCGTCGCGCACGCCGGCCTGCTCGGCGAGTTGCAGGTCGCGGTCGGCATCGTCGACAAGCCCTTCGACCAGCGTCGGGACGTGCTCTGGTTCGACCTCGCCGGTTCGGCCGGTCACGCGGTGATCGTCGGCGGTCCGCAGAGCGGCAAGAGCACCCTGCTACGGACTGTCGTCACCGCCCTGGCGTTGACGCACACTCCGCGTGAGGCCCAGGTCTACTGCCTCGATCTGGGCAGCAGCGCCTTGTCGTCGCTGCGCGACCTGCCGCATGTGGGCTCGGTGGCGACCCGCCTCGACTCCGGCCTGGTCCGGCGTACCGTCGCCGAGCTGCAACTGCTGATGGGCGAGCGGGAGCGGCGGTTCGCCGAGCGCGGGGTCGACTCGATGGCCGAGTACCGGCGGGCCCGGCGGCACGGCCAGCACGACGACGACCCGTTCGGCGACGTGTTCCTGGTGATCGACGGTTGGGCGACGTTGCGGGCGGAGTTCGAGGACCTGGAGCCCACGATCAACGACATC
This sequence comes from Verrucosispora sp. WMMD703, assembly GCF_049178935.1. Taxonomy (NCBI): domain Bacteria; kingdom Bacillati; phylum Actinomycetota; class Actinomycetes; order Micromonosporales; family Micromonosporaceae; genus Micromonospora; species Verrucosispora sp. WMMD703. The sequence goes on from NZ_JBMHMM010000004.1 coordinate 101,144, forward strand.
GCCAACCGAGGGCTGTCCTTCGGGATCCACCTGATCGTGACCGCGAGCCGTTGGATGGATCTGCGACCGGCCGTCCGGGACGTCTTCGGCACCCGGCTGGAGTTGCGGCTGGCCGACGCCAGCGACTCCAACCTGGACCGGCGGGCGGCGATGAACGTGCCGGAGAAGTCACCGGGCCGGGGCATCACCCCGGACGGGCAACAGTTCCTGGCGGCGCTACCCCGAGCGGACAGCGCGCAGGAGGCGGAGACCCTGCCCGAGGGCGCGCGGAAGCTGGTCACCGACCTGGCCGCCGCCTGGCAGGGGCCGGGAGCGCCGCCGATCCGGTTGCTGCCGCCCGTGGTGCCGTACGGCAGCCTGCCGAGCACCGGCCGCCCGGGAATTCCCATCGGCATCGCCGAGGTGGACCTCCAGCCGGTGCAGGTGGACTTCGCCGCCGACCCGCACTTCATCCTGTTCGGTGACGGCGAGTCGGGAAAGAGCACCTTCCTGCGGGCGCTGGCGCAGACCATCGTCGACCGCAACGAGTTGACCGAGGCTCGGCTGGTCATCGTCGACTACCGGCGCAGCCTGCTCGGCGACATCGACACGCCGCACCTGATCGGGTACGGGTCGACCGCGCAGGTCACCGAGAGCATCGTCGCCGAGGTGGCTGGGGTGATGCGCGACCGGCTGCCACCGCCGGACATCAACGCCGAACGGCTGCGGGCACGCGACTGGTGGAAGGGTCCCGACCTGTACGTGCTGGTCGACGACTACGACCTGGTGGCCGGCGCGGGCAGCAACCCGTTGACACCGCTGCTGGAGTTCCTGCCGCAGGCTCGGGACATCGGCCTGCACGTGGTCATCGCCCGGCGTACCGGCGGTGCCAGTCGGGCGCTCTACGAGCCGGTACTGATGCGGCTGCGGGAGATCAGCACGCCGGGCATCGTGATGTCCGGCAACCGGGACGAGGGGGTGCTGCTCGGCACCGTCCGGCCCGGGCCGCTGCCACCGGGACGGGGCTGGCTGGTGTCCCGGCGTGGTGGTACCCGGTTGGTGCAACTGGTGCACCTTCCGCCACGCTCTTGAGCCCGGTACGGGGTTGCCCGATCAGGCTACTGTCGGCCAGAGTGGACTCACGGTGCGCGGCTACGGGCCCCAGGGGGCAGCAGCCGCGCCGGCATCGTGTGAGCTGACGGGGGAGGGAACATGGGCGACGAGTGGCTCGTCGACGAACAGATCGACGTCGACATCCAGCAGCTGAAGGACTTCGCGCTGGCCATCCAGCGGGAGATGGAGACCAACTTCCAGCCCAGCTTCGACAACGGCCTGCGCCCCATGCTCACGGTTCAGGCACCGTTCGGTGGCGGCGGGATGAAGGAAGCCGCGTTCTTCCGGGGCCGGCACGACGAGAGCCGGATGGCGATCTCCCATCTGATGGGCGACGTGATGAAGGGGCTCACCGCCCTGAGCATGGCCGCCATGTCCATCTCGGCCGAGTACCTGACCGGCGACGCGCTGGCCCAGGCCACCAACGAGGACGTCTACAACGCGTTCACCGCCGTCGACGGTCAGGACACGCTCAGCGGCCGATGGCAGGAGGGCACGGAGAACCCGGCGGACTCGGTGCCGGAGTCGGCCCTGAACCCGGCGCCGATGAATCCCTACCACGGCCTGGACTCCTGCCCGACGGGTGAGCAGCGCGAGGAGACTCCGGCGTGGGCGCAGTCGGAAGTCGTCGGTGAGGGGGCCGGCGCGTACGTGATTCACGGTGACGGCGAACGCATGCACGGCGAAGATCTCCGGCTGGACCAGTCGGATCTCCGGTGACGGTGGCACAGGCGAGGCCTGAGGAGCGGGGATGAGCGACGACTACTACGGCTGGCAGCCGGTCAGCTACCCGATGTACGCCGGCGTGTCGGATGACTACGCGGCCGAGCGGGCCGCCGGGGCCACGCCGTACGAGCCCACGGCCTGGGATTCGGTGAACATCGAGCAGATGTGGGAGTACGTCCGCAAGGAGAGTGACGAGCGGACGACTGCCCTCGCCGACATGTGGCGGCGAGCGGCGAGCCTGCTGCAGACCACTCGGGACAATCTCAAGCGTCACGCCGACTCCCTGGATGCCCGCTGGCAGTCGCCCGCGGCACGGGTCTTCATGTCCCGCGTGGGCGCCACGCTGCACTCACTCGATGAGTGGAAAACCGTGGCCAGCGACAACGCCACCGGTCTGGACCAGCTCGCCAGCAAGATCGGCACTGCCCAGCGGGAGATGAAGACGCTCTGGGAGGAATACCGCGCCGAGCAGATCCGGCAGGGGGAGCGCCGGACCGATGACGCGGGCGTCCAGGCTGTCGACCTGGTCGAATGGGTCCCGGGTGTGACAGGCAACGACGGCAAGTCGTACGAGGACGTGCAGAACGAGTACCACCAGCGCGCCAAGAACATCGCCAAGCCGCTGGCCGACCTCTACATCGACGTCTACATCTCAAACATCTCGCGGGGCGGGAAGTTCAAGGGTCCGACGGACGCGGTTATCACCAATCCGTCAAACGTGCCCCGCCCTGGCGCTCCGGGGGCTCCCCCGCCCGGCGCACCCATGAACGGGGCCGCCCCAAACCGTCCGGCCATGCCCGGCCGGCCGGATCTGCCGACCCGACCCGGTGGGGCCGACGCGCCGACCGACGCCGCGCCACCGCCGCCACCAAATCTTCCGGAGGGCGTCGGTCTGGCAGGTGGCGCCGCAGCGCCGGTCGCCCCACCGCCGACCGCACCGCCGGTGACCACCGCACCCACGGCACCCGTGACTCCCGGTCCGGTGGTGCCGCCGGTGGCCCCGCCCGGGCCGCGACCGGGCAACCCTGGGCTGAACGCACCGAACTCAGCGCGACCTAACGCACCGAGGACCACCCTGCCGGGTGCGGGCGGTCCCGGCGCGCCCGGTGGCCGTGGGCCGGGGCCCAACCGGCCCACCCTTCCTGGGGCCGGCGGCCCGGGTAGCGGCTCCGGGGCACCGGGTGGCCGGAAAAGTCCCGCGCCGAGCCGCCCGACCTTGCCCGGCAACACCGGCGCTGGCGCTCCCGGCGGTGGCCGCGGTCGGCCGGGTCTGGGCAACCGGCCGGGCGCTTCGGCCACTCCGCCGCCGTCGAGTCCGCGGCTGCCCGGCTCCACCGCCCGCCCGAGTCAGCGCGGTGCCGCCCCCGGACGGCCCGCCGCACCTCCGCCGAGCCTCGGCGGTCAAAGGAGTGCCGCGCCGGGCGGGCCGCCCAAGGCCAGCGCTCCACCGAGCGGCAGATCGGCCGCCGGTAAGCCGGTGACCGGCGGAGGCGCTGCCGGCGCCCGACCCGATCTGAGCGGACGTGCCGCTGCGGGCACCGGGCGACCTGCGCCGACGACGGGGCCGGCTCCGTCGCTGGGCGGTCGGCGCGGCGGCTCAACGACCCCGTCTCCACGCAAGGGTGCACCCCGCGACGCAGAGCAGGAGACCTGGGAGTACGGCGACGGTGACGACGAGTTGTGGGTCACCGAGTCGTCCGCCGCTGGTGTGGTGGAGGCCCCTGTCGAACACCGCCCCCGGGAGCAGGGCAGGACGCTCGGCCAGAGCTGACCGCAGTCGGGCCGGTCACCCAACCCTGGGTGGTCGGCCCGTACCATGCGGTGACTGTCTATTCGCAGCCGTCCCGTGGCGGCGCACAGAGGAAGGCTGACGGGCATGCGTGTCCTCACACGATCGGCAGCCGCCGCGCTCACCACCGCGAGCGTTCTGGCGGCCGTCGCCCTGCCCGCCGCACCCGCCCACGCCGACTCCGTCCGCGACAGATCTTGGCACGTCAAGAGCTTGGAATTGGCCGAACTCCACGACATCACCAAGGGTGAGGGCGTCACCGTGGCGGTGGTTGACACCGGGGTGGACGCGACACACCCGGATCTGCGCGGCAACGTCCTGCCCGGCGTCGACCTCTACGACGACGGCACCAAGGGCCGCCTCGACCGTCAGGGACACGGCACCGGCATGGCCTCACTGATCGCCGGTCGCGGGCATGGCCCTGGCGGCCGTGACGGGGTGCTCGGCGTGGCACCGAAAGCCAAGATCCTTCCAGTGACGATCAAGAAGGACGGCGCCCCGTTGATCGCACCGACGGCCCTCGCCGCCGGCATCAACTGGGCGATCGACGCCGGTGCCGACGTGATCAACGTTTCTCTTTCCAGCAGCTTCAACGAGGAGCTGAACCGGGCGGTCGAGCGCGCCTACCAGAACAACGTGATCGTGGTCGCCGCGGCCGGTAACGACGACCAGATCCTCGTCGGCGCGCCGGCCTCGCATCCCGGCAGCATCGCCGTCAACGCTGTCGACCGTAAGGGCGTCATCAGCAAAAAAGGTTCGGTACCGGGAACCTTGGACCTACCGATCAGCATCGCCGCCCCCGGTCAGGAATTGACGATGGCTCGCCCCGGTGGTCGGTACATCACCGCGACCGGCAGCAGCAGCGCCACCGCGATCGTCTCCGGTGCGGTGGCCCTGATCAAGGCGGAGTACCCGGACCTGAGCGCGTACCAGACGTTCCAGCGGCTGCTTGAGACCACCAGGGACGCCGGTGAGCCGGGCCGCGACGAGTACTACGGCTGGGGCATACTCGACCTGCGGGAGGCGTTGACCGGCGAACCCGACGGGCGGGGCAGCCGCAGCGCGGCAACCGGCGAGCCGGAGATCGACGAAGCACTCGCTGCCGCGCGAGCAGCCGGAAGCGACGGTCCCGACTACGCGGAAATCGTGATCGTTGTGCTGGTCTGGGTGGTCTTCCTGGCCATGCTCGTCGGCGGAGTGGTGGCCATCGTCAAGCTTCGTCGCCGCTCGCGCCGCCACCGAGACACCGGCCTGGCCGCAGAGCCCGCGCTCGCCGGCAGTGGGCCTGCCGCGCCGGCAACGCCGGGCGGGACGGTCGGCGATCAGACCTTGTCTGATCCCGCTCGGGCTGGTGACGCCGTCTGGCGCCGCCCGTCGAATGAGTAGCAGGACGGACAGGTGCTGAACACGTCAGCGGAGTCCGGCTCCGCGTCCATGCCGACGCCAGGCCGCCGACCTGTCGTCGTCATCATCGCCGCCCTACTGATGGTGCCCTCGATCGTCATCTGGCTGATCGCCGGGGTCGCCTTCTTCCTGGCGATGCTGCGTACCGAGGGCGACGGGCTGGGCAAGTTCCTGGTGGTGGGCATCGGTGCTGGCGTACTGGCGATCGCCTTGCTGGTGGTGCTGCTCGCGGCCATGGGGATCTTCATGGCCTGGACGGGCGACAACGCGGCCGGCCTGGCCGTGCCGGCCGGATTCACCTTCGGACTCTTCGTCGTGGTCATCGTCACGCTGCTGGCGCAGGGCAAGCTCAGCTATCACCCGACGATGGTCACGCCGCTGGTGGTGGGCGGGCTGGCCGGCGTGTCGCTCATCCTGATCAAGAGTCCACCGGCGCGAGCCTGGTTCGCCAGCCGCGCTAGCGGCTAAGCCGGGGACCAGCGGCGGCCGGTGGCGTCGAAGCGGGCCAGCAGCTCGTCCCGGCCGTCGGCGTGCAGGCAGTGCAGCTCGGTCCCGTCCGGTACGACAAGCGACTCCATTCGGGGCTGCCCCTGACCCCATTCCTCGGGCGTCGCCTCGCCGGGAGGCCAGCGCAGCACCGCCACCCACTCGTCCGACTCCTCGAACGGAGAGCCCTCACCGAGCAGCCCCAGCCGTCGGTACAGCCGGATCGGGGTGTCCCGTCCAGGTCCGTGCCAGGCGTGCACCAGCCCGGCCGCCCGGTCGTACCCATCGTCCAGGTAGGACGTCAGATAGCGGTGCGGGATGACCAGTTGCAGCAGCAGCGGCGCGTTGGGGTCGGGTCCGTCGTCGGCGGTGGATTCCGGTGCCGGGCGGGGCGCCGGTACGCCCGCAGTCGACGGGTCGGCGTACCGGGCAGCGTCCCGTCGCTGCTGCTCCTGTTCGGCCGCCTCGTGGAGCACCTGCCGCAACTCGCCGAGCCAGTCGCGCAACGTCAGCAGCGCCTCCCCGGGCAGTGCCGCCGCCAGCGGCGTCTCCGGGTTGAGCAGCAACTGCCAGGAGAGGTCCGGCCAGTGTTCGGTGAGCTGAAGGCTGCTGACCAGCACCAGGTCCCGCTCACCTAGCGCCTGCCGCAGGCGGCCTTCCGAGCTGAACACCGGCAGACTGGGCCGGCCCTGCTCGTCGGGAACGACCCACCACGGAAAGTCCGGATCGGACAGGTCCCGCGTCGCGGAACCCTCCGGATCCACCGGCAGTACCAGCTCGGCCCGGAGCAGGGTGGACATCAGGGCGTTCGGGTCCTGAAGCCGGATCGCCTCACGCAGCGGTCGCTCGGCCTCCATCACCGGCGCGCTCAGCGCTCGAAGCTCGTCAGCGGTCAGCCGTACGCCGATCGGCAACCCGGCGTCGATCGCCAGCATCCATTCGTCGTCGGGCCAGTCGACGGCGATGTCGGCAAGTCCCGAGACCCGGTAGCTCACCGACCGACCGGGCATGCCGGCGGCGATCGCCGCCGGTGAGGTGTACGCGAGCACGTGGGTGACGCCCTCGTGCTGCGCAGTCGGCCACGCCATCGGCTCCCGTCCGGCCGCCGCAGCGGGCGACACGGGTAGGAGCAGCGGACCGGCGACGAGTTCGGTGAGGAAACCCTCCCGGTCGTCGGCCTCAGCGGCGGCCAGCAGCGCGCGTTCGGTGGCCGTGGTGGGCTGCCAGGCGGTCACCAGGTGCCGTCCGCGCGTACCCGCTGGGGTCGACGACCGAGCACCAGCGTGGTGAGCGCCTCGTCGATATCCGCGCCGAGGAACCAGTCCCCGGTGTGGTCCAGCACGAACACCCGACCGTGCTCATCGAGCGCCAGGATCCCGGTGCCGTCGCCCTCCTCGCCCAGCGGGCTCAGCGGCGCGCCGATCGCCTCGGCAAGCTCGGCGAGGGTCTCCACCGAATGCCGCACCAGGAACGGGTCGAGGTGGAACTCGCTCGGTACGACCTGCTCACCCTCCCCCTGCGGGCGCACCCGCAACCCGCCGAACTCGGCGTACGCCTCGATCGCCCGTGCCGTCACGGTGTGCTGGCGACCGCCGGGCGTGGCGTGAGCGGCGATCCGCAGTCCCCACTCGCGGCCCCGGCTCTCGTCGGAGCGGTCGGGCGACCAGCCGGCGGCGGCGAGGGTCTGCGCCACCAGCGGCGGAAAGCGCTCGCTCATGTCAGCGCCTCCACGCCGAACCAGTCCAGCAGGGCGGCGCAGGAGCGACAGGGCGGCTGCACCTCGCCGTGGCGCGGGTCGCCCTCCTCCCGTACCCGGGTGACCCGGACTTTCGCGCCCCAGAGCAGCGCGCGGGACCGGGCGGCGTCGAGTGGTGGTCCGCCGGCCTCGGCGGCATAGAGCCGGTCGGAGATCAGCACCGCCTCGGCGCACCAGCCGGCGTAGCGCTCGCGCTGCTCGACAGGCAGCCCGTGCAGGAAACGCCGGACAACGGGATGCAGGTCAGGGGTCAGATCGCCGCGTACAGAGGTGTGCGTGTGGACGGTGCCGTCGGCCAGCAGCGCGCCAGCCGCCAGCGGCAGCATCCGTGGCTGCGCCATCCGTCCTCCCGGTTGTCGACAGGGGATTCCCGGCGAATTTTCGCCCGGCCCGCAAGCGAGCCTAACCGTCACCGTCCGTCCGACGGGGGTGGTGTCCGGGCACCACTGACATCGAGGGGCTCACACCGCGTCGACCGGCTGGGATATCGTCGGTTCCGCCCCCTCTTCGCCGTCCAGAGCCGGAGCCATGACGCGCACCCTTCTCGTCTCCCCGGATCAGCCCGGCGCCTACCCGTCCATCGGGGAGGCGCTGGCGGTGGCCAGCGACGACACGGTCGTCTCGGTCAGCCCCGGCACCTACCACGAGGCCCTGTTCATCAACGACCGCGGCATCAGTGTGGTCGCCGCGCAGGGCCCGGGCACGGTCACCATCGACGCGTCCTCCGGGACGTACCCGACGGTCTCCTGCAACTCCGGCCGGTTGGAACTACGCGACCTGGTCCTGAAGGCCGGTGACGCGCCGGTCGTGGTGGCCGACCGGGCGAGGCTCACCATGACCGGGTGCGAGCTGAGCGCCGGCTTCGGTGCGGCGATCCAGGTGGCCGGCCGTTCGGAGTTCACGCTCACCCGCTGCCGGGTGACCGGCGGACGGTACGGCCTGGTGGTGGAGGATTCCGACGGCAACGTCGAAGGGTGCGAGTTCACCGATCTCAGCGAGGACGGCATCATCGTGCGGATCGGGGCGGCCCCGACCATCCGCACCAGCACTGTCACCCGCTGCGGCAACCGGGGCATCTACATCTATCAGTACGGCCGACCCACCATCGAGACCTGCGACATCTCCCAGACCGGGCAGGCCGGTGTGGCGGTGGTCCATCAGAGCGCTCCGGTGCTGCGTCGCTGCCGGATCCGCGACACCCGCGGGCCGGCGGTCTCCTTCGCCCGGGGCTGCCGTGGCAGTGTCGAGGAGTGCACCACGGAGAACACCGGCCAGCCGGCGATCGAGATCGCCGAGGGAGCCGACCCGACAATCGTCGAGGGCACCGTCAACCGTAAGGCCGCCTTCGGCGCCGACGCCGCCCGCGCCACCAGCGGCCAGGACGCCGCCCGAGTGGACAAGCTGCTGGGCGAGCTCGCGGCCATGGTCGGCCTGGAATCGGTGAAGGAGGAGGTCCGCGCCCTCATCGACGAGATCCAGGTCAACGAGTGGCGGCGCAGCGCCGGGCTGCCCGTCGGCGCGGTCAGTCATCACCTGATCTTCGCGGGTGCCCCCGGCACCGGTAAGACCACTGTGGCGCGTATCTACGGTGACCTGCTGGCAGCGCTGGGCGCACTGCCCGGCGGCGCCTTCCGCGAGGTCTCCCGACGTGACCTGGTCGGTCAGTACATCGGCCACACCGCCGAGAAGACCGCCGCCGCGTTCGAGCTGGCGCGCGGCGGCGTGCTATTCATCGACGAGGCGTATACCCTCTCGCGGTCGTCGGGCACCGGCGGCGACTTCGGGCAGGAGGCCATCGACACGCTTGTCAAGCTCATGGAGGATCACCGCGACGAGATTGCGGTGATCGCGGCCGGCTACACCAGCGAGATGTTGCAGTTCCTCGACGCCAACCCCGGTCTGGCCTCCCGCTTCGCCAAGACTGTGGAGTTTGGCAACTACTCCCCGGAGCAGTTGGTGGTCATCGTGGAGCGGATGGCCGGCGGCGACGAATACCTCCTCGCCGATGGCGTCTCGGAGGTGCTCCGCGAGCACTTCGGCACCATCGAACGGGACCAGAACTTCGGCAACGCCCGGGAGGCTCGCAAGCTCTTCGAGGGTGTCCGCAAGGCGCAGGCGCAGCGGTTGCGCCAGTCCGGGCAACGTCCGAGCCTCGACGAGCTGCGGACCGTGACCGTGGCCGACGTACGCACCGCGATCGGGCGATGACGATGCCGCGCTGGTCAGGGAGGGACGTGCGGTGACGCATCCGGGTGCGGCTCAGCCGGGCGAGCCGGGTTGGCAGCATCACCCGGGGGCGGCGGCACCGCCGCCACAGCAGCGCACGCCCCAGCAGGGCGCAGCGCCGGCACCGACGCTCGGCGGTACCGGGCCCGGCCACGCCTGGGCGACCCAGCGTGGGCAGGGGCGGGCCACGGTCGGCACCGCGTACACCAGTCGGGCCGCCGCTGCGGCATCGGCCGCCGTCGCCGCGCCCGCCGCCCGGGCACCGCAGAGCCGGGCCGGCGCGCAGGCCACGGCCGCCCCGACGGGACAGGCCGTCACCGAAGGCGCGGCCGGGGACGCCGCGGCGATTCCGGTCGTACGCCCACACCGACGGCAGCCGCGCGTCGGTGGGATCCATGTGGCCCAACTCGTGGCCTGGCAGGCCGGTGCGGCGGCGGTGCTGGCGGCCACGCCGCACGGCCTGCCGCTGACCGTCGCCGTGGCCGCCGCCACGGTGCTGGTGCTCGCTCCGACGATGGTGCGCCACCAGGGCCGATGGCTTCACCAGTGGCTGGCGGTTTGGTGGGCGTACCGGGGGCGGAGCCGACGACTTGTCAGTGCCGGGTCCGACGGCCCATGGCAGCTGCTGAGCCACCTGGAAAGCACCGTCGAGCTGGATCAGGTCGAGATCGACGATCAGCCGGCCGTGCTGCTGACCCACCGGGGCGGGCTCAGCGCGGTGCTGGAGGTCGATCCGACCGAGGGCGCGCTGCTCATGGGGGCCCCGCAGGCCCTGCCCTCGCCGGTGGCGTTGCTACCGGCGGCCGACCCGAAGACGCCCGTCGTGACGGTGCAGGTGCTGATCCAGGTGACACCGGCGCCGCGCGCCCGTGCGGCGGCGGTCGACCGCGCGTACCGCGAACTGACGAACGGTGGCGTCCCGGCCAGCCGGCAGGCGTGGGTGGTGCTCCATGCGCCGCGTACCCCCGACTTTCACGCCGACCGCGACCTGCGGCCGGCGCTCACTGCGGCGATCCGCCGGACCCGGCGTCAGTTGCGGCAGGAACGGGCGACGGCCCGTCTGCTGAACCGGGACGAGGTGCTCGCCGCGGTCGCCCAGCTGACCCATCTCACCGGAGGCGCGGCCGAAAGCACCGACCGCCCCTTGGCCCGGGAAAGCTGGCGCAGCTGGACGGTTCAGGGTGTACCCCAGAGCTGTCATCGACTGCTCGCCTGGCCCAGCCGGGCGTGGCAGATCGATCCGCTGCTGCGTGGCATACCCGCCGCGGCTGGCGTGGTCTCCATCTCGGTGGCTCGGGAGAACGACCGCCCTGGTGACGACGACGCTCTGGTGGAGGTGGCGTTCCGGCTCATCGGCACCGACCCGGCCGCACTGGCCACCGCCGATCGCGCACTCGACCAGGCGATCCGCGATCACGGTGGTCGCCTGCAGAGACTCGACGGCGAGCACGCCCACGGCGTGGCCGCCACCCTGCCGTTGGGAGGCTTCCTGCGATGAACGGCGTCGCCTTTCCCGGCAGTCGGATGGGGCTGCACGTCGCGGACGCTGCCTCCGTCGCTGGGCTACGGCTGGTCGCCGGTGGCGGCGGGCTGGTCGTCGGCCGGAACCGTCAGCAGGAGCCGGTGGGGCTGCGGGTGTTCCGGGCCGAGCCGACCCGGCTGATGCTCACCGGCGGGGTACGCGCCGCCGAACTGCTCGCCTTCCGGTCACTGGCGCTCGGCGCCCGGCTGTTCGTGCAGACCGCCCGGGAGCAGGAGTGGGACGCCTTCCTGCGACGCTGCGTGATCGGCCGGGAGATCGCCTCGTTCCTGCCGCCCGGTGTCGCTCCGCCGGTGCCGGCCACACCTACCGAACCACAGCTCGTGGTGATCGACACTGGTCCGGTGACCGGGCCGGACACCAATCTCAGCGCACCCTGGCGGGCCACCCTGGTGGTCCGCGACGACCTGGCCGGCTGGGACGTCGAGGTCCTGGTCCGCAGCGACATCGTGGTGCTTCAGCGGCTCACCGAGGCCGAAGCGGCCACCGCCGCGAACGCCCTCGGGCTGGCCAGCGTGCAGAGCTGGTTCACCCAGTTGCACCCGGAGATGGTCGGCCTGATCACCAAGGGCAAGGTGCAGTGGGTGATGCTCAGCATGACCGGCACCGAGCGGCAGCTGATCGGCCCGGTCGCCCGGGGCGGCTGAGCTACCCGGTCCTGCCGCCCAGGGCGGCTGAGCTACCCGGTCTTTGCCGCATTGGTACACCTGGTGGCTCCCGCATGGACACCGGTGCCGCTTATCCTCCGACGGTCTACTCCCTTCGGAGGCCGCATACATGCAGCGCGCAAGAAGTACCCGACTACTCACAATCCCGGGCGTACTGGTCACCGCCACCACGCTCATCCTCTCCGGTGGCACCACCGCCTTCGCGGACCCGGCGCCCACCACGCCGTTCATCAGTGAGATCCACTACGACAACGTCGGCACGGACACCGGCGAGGCGATCGAGGTCGAGGGACCGGTCGGCTTCGACCTGACCGGCTGGCAGATCGTCCTGTACAACGGCGCCAACGGCGCGGCGTACGACACCAGGACGTTGACCGGCGTGGTGCCGGCCGCCGGTGTGATCGTCGAGACGTATCCGTCGAACGGTATCCAGAACGGCTCGCCCGACGGTGTCGCGCTCGTCGCGCCCGACGGTGACGTCGCCGAGTTCCTGACCTACGAGGGCACCTTCACTGCGGTCGGCGGGCCAGCGGACGGCCGGGACGGCGTCGACGTCGGCGTGCAGGAGACCGCTTCGACCCCGACGGGCCACTCGCTCCAGAAGATCGAAGGCAGTTGGCAGGCACCCGCGGCGAGCACCTTCGGGGTACGCAACGCCGCGTCGGACCCGGACCCGGACCCGACCGGCTGCACCGTCACCGTCGACCACACCATCGCCGAGGTGCAGGGCACCGGCGCGGCCACGCCGCTGGCCGGCAGCCGGGTGACCGTGGAGGGCATCGTCACCGCCGACCACCGCACCGGTGGTTACAACGGGGTGTACGTGCAGACGGCGGGCAGCGGCGCCGAGCGCCCGGTCGCCGCCGGAAGCGCCTCGGACGGCATCTTCGTCTACCTCACCACAAACACCGCGAACCACCCGACGGTCGCGATCGGCGACCGGGTCCGGGTCAGCGGTACGGCGAGCGAGTTCAACGGTCTCACCCAGCTGACCATCGCGGCCCGGACCGACGTCCAGGTCTGCGAGCAGGGCGCACCGCTGCCGGCACCGGTCCCGGTTGAGCTGCCGCTGGACGAGGCCGCTCGCGAGTCGGTCGAGTCGATGCTGGTGGCACCGGTCGGCGCGTACGCCGTCTCGGAGGTCTACAACACCAACCGGTACGGCGAGGTGGCGCTCGCCGCCGGCGACCAGCCGGCCCGGACGCCGACCGATGTGGCCCGTCCCGGCTCGGACACCGCGCAGGCCCTGGCCACCGAGAACAAGCTGCGGCGCCTGCTGGTGGACGACGGCAGGACGACGAACCTGGCCACCGCCGGGCTGCTGCCGCCGTACGTCTCGCCGGCCAGCCCGTTGCGGGTCGGTGACCAGGTGGAGGCGTTCGGCCCGTCGGTGCTGTCCTACGGCTTCAACGAGTGGCGTCTACAACCGACCCGCCCGGTCGACGCGGACACCGCGCCGGCCGCCCGGACCACGTTCAAGACCACCAACCCGCGTACCGCCGGACCCGTCGACGTCGGCGGCGACCTGCGGGTGGCCAGCTTCAACGTGTTGAACTACTTCGTCCACTTCGGCGGCGACGCCCGGGGTGCGGCCGACGAGGCGGCGCTGGCCAAGCAGGAAGCGAAGATCGTTTCGGCGATCACCGCGCTGAACGCCGACGTGGTCGCGCTGGAGGAGATCGAGAACTCGGTCCGGTTCAACGCCGAGGATCCGCAACAGGCCCTCAAGCGCCTGGTCGCCGCCCTGAACGGCGAGGACGGCGCGGGCACCTGGGACTACGTCCGCACTCCGACCGAGCTGCCCGGCGCGACCGAGCAGGACGTCATCACCACCGCGATCATCTTCAAGCCGGCCAAGGCGCAGCCGAAGGGCCCGTCACGGTCGGTGAACGACGAGACGGTGTGGTCCAACGCACGCGAGCCGATCGCGCAGACGTTCACCGCCGGTTCGGTGGACTTCATCGTGGTGGCCAACCACTTCAAGTCCAAGAGTGGTGCCGGCAGCGGTGACAACGCCGACGCCGGCGACGGTCAGGGCGGTTGGAACGGCGACCGGGTCCGGCAGGCCGGGGCGCTGGCTGCCTTCGTGGAGCAGGTCAAGGCGGACAGCGAGACCGACAACGTGCTGCTCCTGGGTGACTTCAACGCGTACACCCAGGAGGACCCGATGCAGGTCCTCTACGACGAGGACTACCGCAACCTCAACGACACCGGGAAGACCAGCTACGTCTTCAACGGTGAGTCCGGCTCACTCGACCACGCGCTCGCCTCGCCGTCGCTGGCGTCGCGGGTCACCGGGGTCGACGTGTGGCAGATCAACGCGGTCGAGTCGTACGCCTTCCAGTACGACGGCCTGGCCGCGTTCTTCGCGCCGGACCCGTACCGGGCCAGCGACCACAACCCGCTGGTGGTTGGCCTCGACACCGGTTCCGGCACCGGCCCGGTGGACCTCCAACTGCTGAGCATCAACGACTTCCACGGCCGGCTGGAGTCACCAGCCACCGTCGGAGGTCAGCCGGTCGGCGGCGCGGCTCAGGTCGCCGGTCTGGTGAATCAGTTGCGGGCGGAGAACCCGAACACCGCGTTCGTCTCCGCCGGTGACAACATCGGCGCCTCCACCTTCATCTCGGCGATCGACGACGACAACCCGACGATCGACGCGTTGAACCAGGCCGGCCTGCTCGTCTCGGCGGTGGGCAACCACGAGTTCGACAAGGGCATGGCGGACCTGACCGGCCGGGTGACCGACCGGGCCGACTTCCCGCACCTGGGCGCCAACGTGTACCGCGGTGACACCCGGGCGCTGCCGGCGTACTCGGTGGACACCATCGGCGGCGTCCGCGTCGGGTTCATCGGCGTGGTCACCGAGCAGACCGCCTCGCTGGTCAGCCCGGACGGCATCGCCGGCATCACCTTCCGCGACCCGGTCGCCGAGGCCAATCTGGTCGCCGGCCAACTCAAGGACGGCAACCCGGACAACGGCGAGGCGGAGGTGGTGGTGCTGCTCGCGCACGAGGGCGCCGCGACCGAGAACATCGACTCCCCGGAGGCGCTGGCGAACGACCCGGTCTTCGGCGATTTCACCCGTGCCGACGCCGCGATCGACGTCATCTTCAGCGGGCACACCCACCAGCCGTACGCCTTCGAGGTGCCGGTGCCCGGCACCGACAAGCTACGGCCGATCGTGCAGGCCGAGGACTACGGCAAGCGTCTGGGCAAGGTCACGCTGACCTTCGACCCGGAGACGGGCTCGATCACCTCCGCCGACGCGTCCCTGGTGGACGTCGTCGGCGCACCGCAGGACCCGGCGGTGGCGGAGATCGTGGCCGCGGCGAAGGTCCGGGCGCAGGAGTTGGGTCAGCGGAAGCTCGGTGAGATCACCGCCGACATCCGGCGGGCCTACACCGACGGCAACGAGGATCGGGGCAAGGAGTCGACGCTTGGCAACTTCATCGCCGACGTGCAACTCGCCGGTACCCGTGACGCCGGTCGGGGCGGGGCGCAGATCGCCTTCATGAACCCCGGCGGTCTGCGGGCCGACCTGCTGTACGGCGAGGACGGCACGGTGACCTACGCCGAGGCCTTCGCCGTCCAGCCGTTCGCCAACGACGTGGTCACCAAGACCTACACCGGTGCCGAGATCAAGCAGGTGCTGGAGCAGCAGTGGCAGCCGGCGGGCACGTCCCGCCCGGTGCTGTGGCTCGGTGTGTCGGAGGGCTTCAGCTACACCTACGACCCGGAGGCCGCACCGGGCTCGCGGATCACCTCGATGGAGCTGAACGGCACGCCGATCGACCCGGCGGGCAGCTACCGGGTGACGGTGAACTCGTTCCTCGCCGCCGGCGGGGACAACTTCACCACCCTGGGTGGGGGCACCAACCTGGTGACCACCGGCGACAACGACCTCACCATGCTGGTGAGCTACTTCGCCGCCAACTCACCGGTGACGGCGGACACCGAACCACGGTCGTCGGTCGGTCAGGGCGGGCCGCAGTGCACCACCACGATCACCGGCAAGCACTCCCGGCCGCTGCTCGTGACCACCGGCCTGACCTGCGTGGAGAACGCCACGATCGCCGGCCCGGTGTCGATCGCCGCGGGAGCCTCGCTGCGGGTGACCGGCGGCACCATCAACGGCCCGGTCTCCGCCACCCGGCCGGTGCTGTTCGAGCTGTCGGGCACGAAGGTCTCCGGTCCGGTCACGGTGGCCGGCGCCACCGGCGACCTGAAGATCAGCAAGGCCCGGATCAACGGGCCGCTGTCGCTGGTGGCCAACCTCGGCGGGGTACGGGTCGACGGGGTCACCGTCAGCGGCCCGGTGGTGGTGACGGGCAACTCCGGCAGCCAGCCGGTGGTCGTCGCCGCCAACACCATCAGCGGCCCGCTGGCCTGCTCCGGCAACACGCCCGCCCCGGTGAACGAGGGTCGGGCCAACACGGTGCGGGGCCCGGCGGCCGGTCAGTGCGCACGCCTGTGACCGCTGGGTGACAACGCCGGTCCGCGGTCGGAGCTGTTCCGGCCGCGGACCGGCCCCCTGTTCCGGCCGCGGACCAGCCCCCGGTTCGCTCCGGCCAACCCGTCCGAGTGGGCGACACATACCCCCCGGGGTATAGTCGGAGACGGTTACCCCGATCGAGGCCGCATCTCCGCCGCCCGGTCGGGTAACCACCCGCTGAAGACGAGGAATCGAGGAGCTGGACATGACGGTGCAGGTGTCGGTCATCACGACGTCGTCCCTCGGCGACCGCAGCTACCTGGCGACCGACGGCCGGATCGCGGTCGTGGTGGACCCGCAGCGCGACATCGACCGGGTGCTGTACCTCGCCGGCGCGGCCGGCGTGCGGATCACCCACGTGGTCGAGACGCACCTGCACAACGACTACGTCTCCGGCGGGCTGGACCTGGCCCGGCTGACCGGGGCGCGCTACCTGGTGGCCGCCGCCGACGAGGTCGGTTTCGACCGGGTACCGGTCGACGACGGCGACGTCATCGAGGTGTCGGAGGCGCTGCGACTGCGGGCCGTGGCCACCCCTGGCCACACCTTCCACCACCTGTCGTACGTACTCGACGAGGCCACCGGGGCGGGCTGGACCCCGGCGGGGGTCTTCACCGGAGGATCGCTGCTGTTCGGCACCACCGGCCGCACCGACCTGCTCGGTGCCGAGCACGCACACGAGTTGGCCCAGCGTCAGCACACCTCGGCGAAGCGGCTCGCCGACCTGCTGCCCGACGGTGCGCAGGTGTGGCCCACCCACGGCTTCGGCAGCTTCTGCTCGGCCAGCCAGGCCGACGCCCCGGACTCGACAATCGGCCGGGAGAAGCAGGTCAATCCGGTCTTCCGGCTGGCCGCGACCGAGTTCGTCACCGAAACCCTGGCCGGTCTGGACGCCTACCCGGCGTACTACGCGCACATGGGGGTGGCCAACAGCGCCGGCCCGGCACCGGTGGACCTCACCCCGGTGGCCCGGGCCGACGCCGCGCAGCTACGGGAACGCATCGCCGCCGGGGAGTGGGTGGTCGACCTGCGACACCGCAAGGCGTACGCGGTCTCGCACCTGGCTGGCACGGTGAGCCTCGGTCTCGACGGCCCCATGTCGACCTGGCTCGGCTGGCTGATCGACTGGGGCACTCCGGTCACGCTGCTGGCCGAGACGCCGGAGCAGGTCGCCGACGCCCAGCGCGAGCTGGTCCGGATCGGCATCGACCGGCCCGCCGCCCAGGCGACCGGAACTCCGGGGCAGTGGGCCGACAAGCCCGCCGAGCTGCGGGAGCTGCTCGTCGCGGACTTCCCGGCGCTGGCTGCCGCGCAGGCCGGGAACCCGCCGGCCGGGCTGCCCGCCCCGCAGGTCGTCCTCGACGTGCGGCTGGGCAACGAGTGGCGGGACGGCCACGTCGAGGGTGCCGTGCACGTACCGCTGCCCGAGCTGCCCCGCCGGATGGCCGACATTCCGGGCGGTGCCGTCTGGGTGCACTGCGGGTCCGGCTACCGGGCCGCCCTCGCCGCCTCCCTGCTGGCCAATGTCGGCCGCGACGTGGTGCTCATCAACGACACCTTCGGCAACGCCGAGTCGGCCGGCGTACGACTCGACCGCAACGCCTGACCGCGGGCCGGACTGGCCCGAACGCCGCCGTCGGTCGGGTCAGCCGGCCGGCGGTTCCGGCGGACTGAGCGGCAGCAGGACGCGGAACACGGTGCTGCCGGGCGTGCTTGTCACCCGAATGTCCCCGTGGTGCTTGTTGACCACGATGCGGTAGGAGATGTCCAGACCGAGGCCGGTGCCCTCGCCGACCGGCTTGGTGGTGAAGAACGGTTCGAAGATCCGGGGCCGGACGTCGTCCGGAATGCCCGGCCCGGTGTCGGCGATCTCAACGATCAACCAGTCGTCCTGGCGGAGAGTGCGGACGGTGAGCGATCCGTCGCCACCCATCGCACCGAGCGCGTTGTCGATCAGGTTGCTCCACACCTGGTTCAACTCGGCGGCGTACGCCGGAATGGGCGGCAGACCCCGGTCGTACTCGCGGACCAGCCGGACCCCGGCGGGGATCTTCCCCTTGAACATCACAAGTGTGGCGTCGAGCAGTTCGTGCACGTCCACGACCTGGTACGGCGCCCGGTCGAGCTGGGAGTACTGCTTGGCGGCACCGACCAGGGTGGAGATCCGGGTGGCGGCGTCCGCGATCTCCCGCATGAGCAGTTCGGTCTCGACCGTGTAGGTCAACCAGCGCACCGCCGCTTCCAGATCCTCCTCGCCCACCGACGCGCGGACCCGCTCCAACCAGTCGACGTCCAGCCCTGCGCTGACCAGCGTCGACGTCAGCTCCCAACCGGCGGTCAGGCCCCGGTCGTCCAGCCAGTCGGTCAACTCGTCCTCGGCGTCACTCGTCGCCAACGGCGAGAGCGTCGGCGCCTTCGCCACCCGCTCGACCGCCTCCTCCTGGAGCCCCACCAGAGCATGCAGCCGCCGGCCGTCGAGCCGGCCGTCGGCGATCATGGCAAGCTTGTGCCGCATCCCGGCGATCCGCTCGCGCAGACTGGTGGACGCCCGCACCGCCGCGCTCGCCGGGTTGTTCAGCTCATGGGTCAGGCCCGCCGACAGGGAACCCAGGGCCAGCAGCCGCTCGCGCTCGCCGATGAGCGTCTGGGTGTCCCGCATCCCGATGAACATGCCCTCCAGCAGGTGCATCGCCATCGGAAACCAGGTACGCACCGCATGGGCGAACTGCTCCGCCGGCAACACGAAGAACTCGGCGTCGGTCAGCGCCCACATGCTGTTGCGGTACTGCCGATCGTCGCCGAGGTATGCCTGGGTGGCACCGCCGTAGACGCCGCGTTGGGCGGTGCGGCTGATCTCCACCTGGTCACCGTGCACCGTGCGGCAGAGCCGTACCGTGCCGTCGAGCAGCACGAAGAAGCACTCCGCCGGATCACCCTCGGAGTAGACCAGGTCGCCTTCTTCCCGCCGCTCGACCCGACCCTGGTCGGCCAGCCAGCTCAACTGCGCATCGTCGAGCGACTCGAAGAGGAACAGCGTCCGCAGGTCGTCCGCGGTCAGCCGCCGCAGCGGGCCGGTGCCCGGATCACCGCTGGTCACTGCGTCTCCAGGTACCGGTGCACCAGCGACACGGCCATCGCACCCTCGCCGACGGCGGAGGCCACCCGCTTCACCGAGGCCGCGCGTACGTCACCGGCGGCGAACACCCCGGGCACGCTCGATTCAAGGTGGTACGGCTCGCGTGGCAGCGACCAGCCCGACGGTCGGTGACCCCCGGCGACCAGGTCCGGTCCGGTGACCACGAACCCCCGTTCGTCGCGGACAAGCGTGCCGTCCAACCAGCCGGTACGGGGCTCGGCACCGATGAAGACGAAGAGCCACGACGTCTCCGCCTCCCGCTGCTCACCGGTCCGGTTGTCCCGCAGGGTCAGCCGTTGCAGGTGCTCGTCACCGGCGGCACCCACCACCTCGGTGTGCGGGTGCACGATCACCTGGTCGATCCGGCTCAGCTGGTCGATGAGGTACCGGGACATCGACGCGGTCAGGTCCGCGCCCCGGATCAGCAGGTGCACCCGCTTCGCGTAGCGGGAGAAGTAGACGGCGGCCTGTCCCGCCGAGTTTGCCCCGCCCACGATGTAGACATCCTCGCCCACACAGCTCGGCGCCTCGCTGGCCGCCGAACCGTAGAAGACACCTCGGCCGGTGAAGTCGGACAGGCCGGGCGCGCCGAGCATCCGGTACGACACGCCGGTCGCCAGCACGACCGAGTGAGCGGCGAGCGTCTGGCCGTCACTGAACCGCAGCAGCCGCGCCGACCCGGCCTCCTCCAGGCCCACCACCTCCCGGGTGCTGAGCAGCTCCGCGCCGAACTTCAACGCCTGCCGGCGGGCCCGGTCGGTGAGCTGCGCTCCGGAAACCCCGTCCGGAAAGCCGAGGTAGTTCTCGATGCGGCTGCTCTGCCCCGCCTGCCCGCCGGTGGCCAGCCGCTCCACCAGCACGGTGCGCAACCCTTCCGACGCCCCGTACACGGCGGCGCCCAGGCCGGCCGGCCCGCCGCCGACCACCACCAGATCGTAGAAGTCCGCAGTGGGGGTGACCTCCAGTCCCACCAGCCCGGCCAGTTCCGCCTCCGAGGGCGCCACCAGCGCCTTGCCGTCGGTGGTGACCACCAACGGCACGTCGGCCGGGGTCACTCCGGCCGCGGTGAGCAGCCGGCCGCCCTCGGGGTCGTCGGTCAGCAGCCACCGGTACGGGACCAGATTGCGGGCGAGGAAGTCCCGTACCGTGAACGACTCGGCGGACCAGCGGTGCCCGACCACCCGGATCTCGCTCTCCCCGGCGGCCGGGCTGGCCGCCCACGCCTCCAGCAGCGAGTCGACCACCGGGTAGAGCTTCTCCTCCGGCGGGTGCCAGGGTTTGAGCAGGTAGTGGTCGAGGTCCACCAGGTTGATCGCGTCGATCGCCGCACCGGTGTCCGCGTACGCGGTCAGCAGCACCCGGCGCGCGGCGGGGAACAGGTCCATCGCGGCTTCCAGGAACTCGATGCCGGTCATCTCCGGCATCCGGTAGTCGGCCAGCAGCAGCGCCACCTGCTCGCCACGCAGCTTGACCTCGCGTAACGCCTCCAGTGCCTCCGGCCCGGAGGTGGCCCGGACCACCCGGTACCGGTCGCCGTAGCGGCGCCGGATGTCCCGTGCGACCGCCCGGGAGACCGCCGGGTCGTCGTCGACGGAAAGGATCACCGGGTTCGCCATGGGCCCATGAAACCACGCCGGTGTTTCCGTCGTCGTTGCCGCGACAGCCACGGCCGTCGGACGGTGTGCCACGCCGCAACCCCCGGTGACGAGGTCCGTCGCACTAGGTGCGGATGCCGCGCAGCAGGATGTCGATGTAGAGCTCGGTGTCCCCCCCGACCTGCACCGTGCGCTGCAACCCGCAGAACAGCGCCCGGACGTCATCGGCGGTGATCTCCGGCCGGATGGCCCCGGCCTCGCGGGCCCGCTCCAGCAGCCGGTCGACAGCCTCGGCGAGCGCTTGCACCAGCTCCGTCGTCTGCGGGTTGGCGGTGTCGGGGGTGGCCAGCACGACGGCTAGCGCCGGGTCGTCGCGCTGGTGTTCCAGTGCGGCTCGGAGCAGGCGGGCCAGGCCGGCGGCGACGTCGGGACAGGCCAGGGCCTGCTCGGCCGCCTGCACCAGCAGGGCGAACCGTTCGGCGGCCAGCGACTCCAGCAGCGCCTGCCGGCTGGGGAAGTGCCGGTAGACGGTGCCGACGCCGACCCCGGCGGCCTTGGCGACCGCATTCATCGGCAGGTCCAGGTCGCCGGCGGCGACCCGGTCGCGGGCGGCCCGCAGCATCCGGGCACGCACCCTGGCCGAGTCCGCCCGGAGGGAATCGGTGTTGGTCCTCGGCCCACCCGTCACGGTACGAGGATAATCCATCCGGAACTTAGCGGATGAACTATCCGCTGACATGCTACGGTCGTCACCTGAGAGCGGATAAGTAATCCGCTCCTGACCCGACTGGAGGCGTGCCATGCCCGTTGCCTGGACGCTCGACGAGATACCCGACCAGACCGGCCGCACCGCCGTCGTCACCGGTGCCAGCAGCGGCCTCGGCCTGGTCGCCGCCGAACACCTCGCTGCCCACGGCGCAACCGTGATCATGGCGGTCCGCGACCCGGCCAAGGGTGAGTTGGCCCGCTCCGGCATGTCCGGCAACCTCGAGGTGCGGCGACTCGACCTCGCCGACCTCGACTCGGTCCGGGCCTTCGCCGCGCAGCTACGCGACGAGGGTCACGAGATCGACCTGCTGCTCAACAACGCCGGGGTCGGCGCCGTCCCGCACGCGCACTCCGCGCAGGGGTACGAGCGGGTCTTCGCCACCAATCACCTCGGTCACTTCGCCCTCACCGGCCTGCTCCTGGACCTCTTCCGGACGGATTGCGATCCACGGGTGGTGACCGTCAGTTCCGCCTACTACCGCCTGCTGCGCGGCGGGCCGGATCTGGACGACCTCGCCGGCACCCCGGCAACCTCGCGGATCGAGCGGTACATCCGCTCCAAGCAGGCGAACGTCCTGTTCGGCATGGAACTGGACCGTAGACTGCGCCACGCCGGCAGCCCGGTACGCAGCTTCCTGGCCCATCCCGGCATGGCCCGTACGTCGATGCCGGCTCAGGCCAGCGGTTGGGCCGAGCGTGCCGTGGTCAATTTCCAGGGTCTCCTGGTAGCCCGTAGTGCGGTGCGAGGCACCGTTCCGCTGCTCTACGCCGCGACGAGTCCGACCGCGCAGACCGGCGTCCTGCTCGGCCCTTCGCTGCGCAAGTGGGATGACCGGGTCCACGCCCGCCCGATCGTCGCGCCCGGCAACGACAGTGGCCTCGCCAGCCGGCTCTGGCAGGTTTCCGAGGCCGCGACCGGAGTCCGCTACCTGAGCCCGTACGTCGAACTACGGTCCTGAGTGGCGTTGGTCGGGTGCCCGTTGACCGGACGAACGCCTGGTGATCAGGGTCGACTCGCCAGCACGGCGCGGAACACGACTGTCACGCTGAATGTGCTCCCGTCCACCTGGTACGCGTAGCAGCCCGGCCCGTCCACGGTGGTGACGCCTGGCAGGTCGCTCTCCTGGCTGGTCAACACGGCGTGATGCCCGTCGTCGCGGGACTACTCGCCGGTGTAGGAAAACGCCGCCGTCGCGTCGCCTGGCGCGTCGATCCGCGCTGCCCTCACCAGCACCGGCCCGGTGTAGCCGGAACCGATCCACCGGACCTTCTTCGAGTACGTGCCGTCCGGTTCCCGGTCCTCGTCGCGCAGTTGCAGGGCACCGTCGGCGAAGTAGTCGGCGACCGGGTACAGCGGGCCGGGACCGAGGACCCGGGACGCCTGGTCGGGGTCGGGCCAGGGTTGCGGCTCGGTGACCGGACAGGCGTCGCCGGTCCCGGCGTTGGGCAGCTGGAGCGGCGGTGCCGTCCACCCCCTGGGCGAGGTCGCCGGTGCCGGAGACACCGGCGACGCGTCCGGCGGCGCGGCGTCGCAGGCCGCGCTCGACGCGAGCAGAACGACGGCGCTCACCCTCGCCCACCGCATCATCTCCGCAGTATCGACCGGTCGGTTCATCCGCGCAGCCCCCTTCACCCGGATCTTCCGGTTCCGCGGTTGCTACGAGGCGGGCCCGGACGTCCGACGCGCCCGTTTCAGCAGCGCCCTACGCTCGGCATCGCCGGACACCCGGTCGGCCGCCGCGCAGAACAGCTCCGCTGCCCGCTCCCGGTCGCCCTGTCGGGCGACGAGATCCGCCTCCACCGCCAGGGTCAACGGATAACCGTCGAGCCCGCCACCGACGCGCGCCTCGGCGAGCAGGGCCAACCCGGTCGCCGGCCCGTACGCGTAACCGTGCGCGACGGCCCGGTTCAGGGCGACCACCGGGGTGGGCTGCACCTGGACGAGTTGGTCGTAGCACTCGGCGATCCGTCGCCAGTCGGTGGCGTCGGCGCTGGGCGCGGTGGCGTGGCACGCCGCGATCCGGGCCTGCCAGACGTACGGGCCGGACCCGGTGAGGCCGGTGAGCAGGCGGTCGGCCTCGGCGATCGCCGCGTGGTCCCACCGGGACCGGTCCTGTCGATCGAGCGGGATCAGCTCCCCGTCGGTGTCCCGTCGGGCGGTACGGCGGGAGTGTTGCAGCAGGCACAGCGCCAGCAAGGCCGTCACCTCTTCCTGCTCCGGCATGAGCCGGACCAGCAACCGGGCCAACCGGATCGCCTCCTCGGCAAAGGCCGGCTCGCCGTCCGCGTCGTAGCCCTGCGTGAACAGCAGGTAGAGCACGCCCAGCACCCCGGGCAGCCGCTCGGTCAGGGCGCGCCCACGCGGCACCCGGTACGGGATACCCGCCTCGGCGATCCTCGTCTTGGCCCGGGTGAGCCGCCGGGTCATGGTGGACTCGCTGACCAGGAACGCCCGGGCGATGTCGGCGGTCGGCACCGCACAGATCGTCCGGAGGGTAAGCGCGATCCGCGCCTGCGGCGCGAGGGCCGGATGGCAGCAGGTGAAGATGAGCCGCAGCCGGTCGTCCACCACCTCCTCGTCCGGCATTGGTTCGGCGGTGGCGGCCGTGAGCGCCAGCACCGCCACGTCACGCAGCTTGCGCCGTTCGACCGAGGCCCGCCGCAGCACGTCGAGCAGCCGGTTACGGGCGACCGCCATCAGCCAGCCCGCCGGGTTGGTCGGCACCCCGTCCACCGGCCAGCGGTCCAGCGCCCGCTCCAGCGCCTCCTGCGTGCAGTCCTCGGCCAGCGTCCAGTCGCCGGTGATCCGGATCAGGGCGGCCACGATCCGCGGGTACGCCTCGACGGCAGTAGCCGCGACGGCTTGCGCCGCCGCGGCCCGGCCGGCCGCCGTACCCCCGTTCCCGACGCGCCGCTGCGCCGCCGCGCCGTCGGCGTCGGTCGATGCCCGCGGCACCGCGATCTCGGCGGCCGGATCCGTCACTGCTCGAAGTCGGCGAACGGGCGGAGTTCGATCCGCCCGGCCCAGGCCATCGGATGCGCACGGGCCACTTCGATCGCCTCGTCCAGATCGGCGCACTCCAGCAGGTCGAAGCCGACGATCATCTCCTTGACCTCGGCGAACGGCCCGTCGGAGACCAGCAGTTGGCCATTGCGTACCCGTACCGTGGTGGCGGCCGACGCCGGAGCCAGTTGGGCGCCCTGGAGGCGTCGGCCGGCCGCGTCGTTCTCCGCCACCCACACCTCGACGTCCGGGTGGTTGCTCGGCTCGGGGTCCGGCTCCGGATCGGTGCAGACCAGCATCATGTACTTCATGTAGGTGCCTTTCGTCGAATCGTCCCAGCGGTGGTTCCACCGACATGACGAACGGCGAACCGGCTTCCGGACAACCGGAGGATTTCATCTTGCCCGGATTCGCCGTCGGGCGCGTTCGGTCGGCCTCGGGCGTCGCCTCGTCCGCACCACCGGTCACGATTGCCGGTGTCGGCGCACGCGGTTGGCCAGCGTGTCGCCGTGCGCGATCAGGATCAGCAGTCCGGTGATGATCGCGGAGTTGACAAGCAACGACAGTTCGTGACCCGCGACGGCGGCGATCAGAATGGCAACCATCCCGATCAGCCGTTGCCAGGAGAACTTGCCGTGCACGGCCAGTGCCAGCAGGATCCAGCCGGTGAGAAAGAGCGTCGGCCCGGCCGCCATCGTCACGACGGCGGCCAGCTCATGGGAGAACGGCTCCATGATCATCAACCGCGATCCGACCCCGGTCGCCAGGACGCCGGCGATCATCACCAGGTGCAGGTAGCCAGCGAGCAGGCCGAGCCGGCTGCCGGGCGGTCCCATGGCCTCGATCGCGGTGCCGAGCCGCATCCCGCCGGGCACCAGGTAGAGCCGACCGAGGCTGACGGCGTTGACGAACATCAGCGCAAACGCCGCGCTCCGGCCCAGGTCGAACCCGCTCTGGCTGAACGTGATGCCGGCGGTCAGGATCAGCTCGCCCAGGGCGATGATGAAGATCTGCTGGTACCGCTCGGAGAGATGCTCCCCGATGATCTGAAGGTTCTCCCAACTGCTGCGCCCCAGTCTTGGTGTCGGCCACCGCAGTCGCGCCATCGAGTAGTCCAGCACCACCGCCGCCGTCCAAAGGAGCACCTGGGCCGGTCCGACGAACGCACCGGCGAGCCAGAGCACCCCGGAGACGGCGAACCAGATCGCCACCCGCAGGGTCCGCAGTTGCAGCGGATGCCCGCGCAGGGCCGGCAGCAACAGGGCGGCCCGCCCCAGATGGATCGCCACGTACGCACCGGCGAACACCAGCGCATGTCCGGCGTACGCGGTCGGCGCCGCGGCGGCCATCAGCATCCCGCCGAACATCACCCAGAGCAGCAGCCCGCTGATCAATGGCGTCCGCGGCTCGAACCAGTCGGTCGACCAGGCGGTTACGAACCAGACCCACCAGATGGCGGCCAGCAGCAGCGCCGTGCGGTACGCCCCGCCCACGCCGAGGTCGTCCTCAAGAGCGCGGGACAACCGGTTCAGCGCGAGGATGAAGGCCAGGTCGAAGAAGAGTTCCAGGAACGACGGCCGCCGGGAGACCTCGCGCCGCCGCAGCAGCCGCGCCGGCAACCCACTGGACATCCTCGCCCTCCGCGCGTCGCCGGTGATCGCACCCCAGTCGTACCACCGAACGGTCCCACTCCGACCCCGAACAGCGAGGTCAGCGCGCTGCACCGAGCCCTCGGTCCGCGCCGGCCGGCGCGCACTAACCTCGGAGCGATGCAGCACACCCCCGACGGGCGGCCAACCCTCACCACGGCCGAACGCGCGATCGACGCCCGGTTCCGCGCCCGGCTGGCCCGGCTACCGCGTCACGGGCCGGGCGGGTGGTTTACCGAATTCGTGGTCTTCGGGCTCAAGCAGGCCTGGGCGTGCGTCTTCGGTGCCGCCATGCTGGCGATCATCTGTGCGGCACACCTCTGGTACCCGGACGACGCCGCGTTCGCTCGAAACGACGCCCTCACCGTCGCCGCCGTCGCCATCCAGGTCGCCATGGTCGCGGGAAGGCTGGAGAGCCTGCGCGAACTACGGGTGATCGTCCTGTTCCACCTCGTCGGCACGGTCATGGAGCTGTTCAAGACCCACGTCGGCTCGTGGACGTACGAGCCCGACGGCGTGCTCCGGCTCGGCGGGGTGCCCCTGTTCAGCGGCTTCATGTACGCCGCGGTCGGCTCCTATCTGGTCCGGGTGAACCGGCTGTTCGACCTGCGTTTCACGCGCTACCCGCCACGCTGGTTGACGGCCGTGGTGGCGGTCGCCATCTATCTCAACTTCTTCGCCAACCACTACCTGCCGGACGTGCGATGGCTGCTCATCACGGCAGTCGCACTCGTCTTCGGCCGCTGTGTGATGCACTTCCGGATATTCCGGGCACGATGGCGCATGCCGCTGCTGTTGGCCTTCGTCCTCGTCGCCTTCTTCATCTGGCTCGCGGAGAACATCGCCACCTGGTCGAACGCGTGGCTCTACCCGAGCCAGGTGGATGGTTGGCATCCGGTGTCACTGACGAAGCTGACGTCGTGGTTCCTCTTGATGATCATTTCGGTGGTGCTTGTCACCTGGATCTCGCCGCCGCAACCACCCGACGACGACCGGCAGCCACCCCGCGGCACCGACGAGACCGCAGATGGCGGGCTGCCGGTCGGCCAGCAGGAGCGGCGCCGGTCGCCTCTCGAACAGCAGGTCAGCCCTGGCGGCCCTTCCACTGCGGGTTCAGCCGGTTGACCACGACCACCCGACCACGGCGGCGTACCACCGTCGAACCCGGCTTCCGCTTCAGCGACCGGAGGGAACTACGTACCTTCATGTCCGTTTCTCCTCGGCTCGGGTCTCACGTCGTACGCACCGGAGAAACGCCGACCCTGAGGGTGGGATTCCCGGCGCCGGGCGCAGGTCCCCGTGCCACGACCTTCCACCCGGCGACCTGCCGCCCTAACTGTCGGCTGGAGCGGTCGGTTCGACCGCGAGCAGGGCGGCGAGTTGTCGCAGAAGCTGGGGCCGGGCGCGGTAGTAGACCCAGGTTCCGCGCCGTTCGGAGTCGACCAGACCCGCCTCGCGCAGTGCCCGTAGGTGGTGCGAGATCGTCGGGCCGCTCAGGTCGAAGGCCGGGGTCAGATCGCAGACGCACGCCTCTCCGCCCTCGGCCGAGGCGATCATCGACATCAGTTGCAGCCGAACCGGATCGCCGAGGGCCTTGAACGCGGGCGCCAGCAGCGCGGCGGTCTCACCTGACACCCGCTGCTGCGTCAGGGGCGGGCAGCAGGGGACGGCGGTCAGATCCAGGGAAAGCGGCACCGCCTGATTCGACATGCCTCTAGGTTGACACCTGTCTAATCAACGTGCAACTCTCTGATTCGAAGAACGTCGAGACAGCCGGTGGACGCCATCCCTGTCCGCACATGAGGGACCCGCACGACAAGCTGTTTCGACAACCATCAAACCTGAGGAGTCCTGATGAGCGACCTGGACCAGCTGCCCGTCGCTGTCATCGGTGCCGGGCCGGTCGGCCTCGCCGCCGCCGCGCACCTGCACGAGCGCGCCCTGCCCTACACCGTCCTTGAGGCGGGCGACGGCGCCGGTGCCGCCGTCCGCCAGTGGGCCCACGTCCGCGTCTTCTCGCCGTGGCGGTACAACATCGATCCGGCCGCCCGTCGGCTCCTCGACGAGGCCGGCTGGGTGGCACCCGACCTGGACGCCCTGCCGACCGGGGCGGACCTCGTCGAGAACTACCTTCAGCCCCTCGCGAACCTGCCGCAGCTCAAGCCGCATCTGCGCTACGGCGCGCGGGTGGCGGCGATCAGCCGACTCGGTTACGACCGGCTGCGCACCACCGGTCGGGAGTCCGCTCCCTTCCTGCTCCGCCTCACCGACGGACGGGAGATCCTCGCCCGGGCCGTGATCGACGCCTCCGGCACCTGGTACACCCCGAACGTCCTCGGCACCTCCGGCCTGCCCGCCCAGGGTGAAACCGACGCCGCCGCCTACCTGGAGCATGCCCTGCCCGACGTCCTCGGCACCGACCGGGCCCGCTTTGCAGGTCGGCACACCCTGGTCGTCGGTGCCGGCCACTCCGCCGCCAACACCCTGCTCTCGCTCGCCGAGCTCGCCGCCGCCGCACCCGGCACCGAGGTGACGTGGGCCATCCGATCGCTGTCACCAACGCGTACCTACGGCGGCGGCGACGCCGACGCACTACCCGCTCGCGGCGCGCTCGGCACGCGGCTGCGGGCGCACGTCGACGCCGGCCGCATCCGCCTGCTGACCGGATTCTCCGTCCACGCGATCACCCCTACCGACGGTCGGGTCGCGGTGACCGTCCGGCGCGCCGACGACGCCCAGGAGCAGATCACGGTGGACCGGATCGTCGCCGCGACCGGCTTCCGGCCCGATCACTCGATCGCGGCCGAGCTGCGTCTGGATCTCGATCCGATCATGGGCGCCACCCGTGCTCTGGCTCCGCTCATCGACCCCAACGAACACTCCTGCGGCACCGTCCCGCCGCACGGCGTCGACGAACTCGCCCACCCGGAACCCGGCTACTACGCCGTCGGCATGAAGAGCTACGGCCGCGCGCCCACCTTCCTCATGGCCACCGGCTACGAGCAGACCCGGTCCGTGGTCGCCGCCCTCGCCGGCGATTGGCAGGCCGCCCGCGACGTACGACTCGAACTGCCCGAAACCGGTGTCTGCAACAGCAACCCGGCCGACTCGGTCGCCGGTGACGACTGCTGTGGCCCAGCACCCGAGCGGACCGGCAAGGGCCTCGCCACAGGTGTCAGCGGAGGTCTGCTCGCCGCACCGCTGAACCTGGTGAGCACCGGCGGGCCGGCTACCGACCGGGCTGGCGGCTGTTGCGGCAACTGAGGTCGGCCGACGAGTCGATCGCCCGCCGGACGATGTGCAGAGCCTGCTCCGCCGGGGGTAGGCCGGACTCGCTTACCACCCGGCCGTCCACGATGATCGCCGCGTATCCGGTGCCCCGAACCAGGTCTCGCAACAGGGCCCGCCAGGGCCGCCGGTGCCGGCGACCATCGTGCACGATCGCCGGCAGCAGGAACAGCGTGTTACGCGGGTCGACGATCTCCACCTCGATCTCGGCTGGCAGACCGGCGCGGACCGCCTGGTAGACCTCGCCCAACGGGCGCTGGTCGGCCCGTTGCCGCGCCGACGCGGGATCCTCGTGCCGGCCCTCGACGCAGATGTCGGCCGCGCCGGTGCAGCAGCCGGACCCGGCACCGGGCGCATCCCACGGTCGGATCAGCAGGACCCGGTGCCGGGTCATCAGCGGCCTTCGTCGGTGGCACCGGCACCGGCTGCTGACTCGGCACCGACCGCCCGCTGCGACTGGTCGGCCGGCTCGGAGTCGGTGGCGGCCGCACCGTCGCTATCCGGGCCGGGCCCGGAATCCGTTTCCGCCTCGACGGGCTGGCCGCTGGCGCGGCGCAGGGCGAGCACCGCCTCCACGATCAGCCAGAGGGCGAGGACGAAGATGATGGCGTCCAGGGGTGCCAGCACCCACTCGTCGGCCGCCACGAACTCGCGCAGTTGCACGATCAGCGCCCAGGTCGTCATCACCAGCAGGAAGACCAGCGGCACGATGACCGCGACCGGGTTGCGTCGACGGCGCAGCACCCAGACCGCGATGACGGCCAGGGCGAGCCCGGCGGTGAGCTGGTTGGTGGTGCCGAAGAGTCGCCACAGCACCCCGAAGGTGTAGCCGGCGTCCCCGCCGCCCGGCAGCAGGGCGAGCGTCAGTGGTGCGGCGATCGCCAGCAGGCCGGCCAGGGTCAGGTGACGGGACAGCCGCCGCCAGCCGACCAACTCGGCGATCTCCTGCACGATGTAGCGCTGCAACCGGACACCGGTGTCCATGGTGGTGGCCGCGAACGAGATCACCACAACTGCCGCGAAGACGGTCGCGAGTTGGAACTCGATGCCGAGGTTTGTGGCGAAGCTGGCGATGCCGTTGACGAAGTTGCGGGTGGCGCCGCCCGACGCCTCGGCGTAGCTGGCGTACAGCCCCTCCCACTCGGCGCGCGTGGCGGCGACCCCGGCCGTGACCGCGATGATCGACCCGAGGGCGAGGCTGCCCTCGCCGATCGCCCCGGCGTAGCCGACGTACCGGGCGTCGGTCTCCTTGTCGAGCTGTTTGGAGGTGGTGCCGGAGGCCACCAGCGAGTGGAACCCGGATATCGCACCGCAGGCGACGGTGATGAACAGGAACGGAAAGATGCTCGGGGAACCGGCCGGCACGTCGTTGAACATCGGCGCCACGATCCGGTCCATCCCGACCAGCACCCCGGCGAAGATCACCGCGATAGCGATGAACAGTTGGTGCGAGTTGATGTAGTCGCGCGGCTGCAACAGCAGCCACACGGGCAGCCGGGAGGCGATGAACGCGTAGACGAAGAGGATGATCACCCACAGGTCACGCGTCCGTTCGAAGCCCAGCGCGTCGGCCAAGCCGGTGATCTCGATGGGGTAGAGGTTGCCCACCCAGATCAGGAAGTAGAGCGCGGCCACGCCGATGAGTGACGGCACCAGCGCCGCGCTGCGGGTGCGATAGATGTACTGGCCGATCGCGATGGCCAGGGGAATCTCCACGAAGATCGGTATGACCGCGCCCGGGTACGCCACGAGCAGGTTGCCGATCACTACCGCGAAGACCGCGTTCACCAGCGTGAGCAGGAAGAAGATGATCAGCAGGAAGAGCGTACGGGCCCGCTTGCTGATCACGTCCGCAGCGAGGGTGCCGATGTTGCGCGCGCGGTGGCGCACCGAGACCGCGAGCGACCCGAAGTCGTGTACGCCCGCCGCGAAGATGGTGCCGAGGACCACCCAGGCCAACGCCGGCCCCCACCCCCAGAACACCGCGATCGCCGGGCCGACGATCGGGGCGGCTCCGGCGATCGAGGTGAAGTGGTGACCGAAGAGCACATGTTTGTTGGTGGGGACGAAGTCGACTCCGTCGGAGAACCGGTGCGCCGGGGTGACGTATGCCGGGTCCAACCCGTACACCCGGTCGGCGAGGTATCGCGAGTAGTACCGGTAGCCGATGGCGAACATCGCCATGACTGCGACGACGACGACGATGGCGGGCATACGGCTGCCTCCTTGCGGCCCGTGGGGGCGGGCGCTCGTGTGCAGATCCCGAAACCTGCCGGTAATGTAACGGGGATCACATTCCAAGGTCAACCGAACGGCTCGATCACATGGACGTGGGTACGGATGTTCGGCGCGCGATCCAGGCCGCCACCGTCGGCGAGTTGGCCTGGCTCGACCGGGCGGGCCTGCCGCAGGCCCGCCCGGTCACGCCGCTGCTGCTCGACGACCGGCCCGCCGTCGCCTTCCCGTACGCCGAGGTCTCCTTCGCCCGCCGGCTGGCCGCCGCGCCGGTCGCGGCCCTTGTCGTCTCCGACGACCGGCTCACCGGGCGTGGCTGGCGGCCGGTCGCGGCGACCGGCCGGCCCCGGCTGACCGAGGATCGCGACGGCACGCTCTTCGCGGAACAGTTGCTCAACCAGGAACTGCGCAAGTACCCGCCGGCCCGCGCGCTGATCGACTCGCCACTGCTGCGCCGGGAGCACTGGTGGTACCTGCCCCGACTGATAGTGGTGCTGGACGTCGTCACGACGATTGAGGTCGGCGCCCGCGTCGGCGGGGTCGGCGAGGTGCTGGCGGTCGCCCGCGACGATCAGCAGTTGTACGTGGATTCGGTGACGCGGCCCGACCGCGAGGGGAGCAGGGCGGTCCGGGTGGAGAGCCTCGCGGGTCGCGTACCCGGCAACGGCCCGGCGGTGCTGCTGGGGCACGACTTCGCCGCCCCCGACCTCGAACGGTGGACCCCGTGGACGACCCGGGGCGAGCTGACCGACGGCCTGCTTACCGTCACGGCGGCACCTACGCGTACCGCCGTGGCACCGCCGCTCGGGTTATGGCGACGGCTGACCCGCCAGCGTCGACTCGCCCGGGCCTGTCAGGACGCCCTCAACGGCTGACCCACCGACCCCTTCCGGAAAAGATTCACACGGGTGGATACGATGGGTACTATCGCGGTCGGGAGCCGCCAAGCCGTCGCAGGCAGCGTGATCACACGCCTGCCCTCTTGAGATCGTCATATCGATCGACGCATTCCTCCCGGGGTTTGGGCACCCCGGCGAGCGACACCGGCGTCGGCGGATCAACTGGAGCATCAATGAAACTCGCACGAACAGCACGTCGACTAGGACTCGGCGCGGCCTCCGTCCTCGTCGCCGCGTTCACCATGGTCGTCGTCAATCAGCCCGGCCCGGCCTCCGCGCACGGTTCGGTCACGAACCCGCCGTCCCGCAACTACGGCTGCTATGAGCGCTGGGGTGGCGACCACCTCAACCCGGCCATGGCCCAGAGCGACCCGATGTGCTGGCAGGCCTTCCAGGCCAACCCGAACACCATGTGGAACTGGAACGGCCTGTACCGCGAGAACGTCGGCGGCAACCACCAGGCCGTCATCCCCGACGGGCAGCTGTGTAGCGGCGGCCGTACCCAGGGTGGGCTGTACGCCTCGCTCGACACGGTCGGTGCCTGGACCGCCAAGCCGATGCCCAACAACTTCACCCTGACGCTTACCGACGGCGCCCGGCACGGTGCCGACTACATGCTCATCTACATCACCAAGCAGGGCTTCGATCCGACCACGCAGCCCCTCACCTGGAACAGCCTGGAACTGGTGCTCCGCACCGGCTCGTACCCCACCACCGGGCTCTACGAGGCGCAGGTCAACGCGGGCAACCGCACCGGCCGGCACGTGGTCTACACGATCTGGCAGGCGTCCCACCTCGACCAGCCGTACTACATCTGCAGCGACGTGACCTTCGGGGGAGGCAGCAACCCGCCGCCCACCACCCCGCCGCCGACCACTCCGCCGCCCACCACGCCCCCGCCCACGACCCCGCCGCCCACCACGCCGCCGCCGACCGGTAACGGTGCCTGCACCGCCACCTACCGCACGACCAGCGAGTGGCCCGGTGGCTTCGGCGGCGAGGTCACCGTCCGCGCCGGCAACGCCGCCATCTCCGGATGGACGGTGAACTGGACCTGGCCCAACGGCCAGAGCATCACGAACTCCTGGAACGCGTCGATCACCTCGAGCGGCTCCTCGGTCACCGCCTCGAACGTCGGCCACAACGGCTCGTTGAGCGCCAACAGCAGCGCCACCTTCGGATTCAACGGCTCCTGGAACGGCACCAACGGCACACCCACCCTCTCCTGCACCGCCCGGTAACAACCTCTGTGTGGGGGTGGCGCCGACCAGCGCCACCCCCACACGTTGCTCCTCCACGCCCCGGCGGCGCTGCCGCCCGACCCGTACGGCGACGGTCGATTACATCGGCGGCGCACTCACCTCGACACACCCGCTCGTCGGGCCTGACCTGATCCTCTTGCAGGGGGATCTCCGGTCCCCCTTCCGCAATCCGGCCCCGCCGAGAACCTCTGCCACGTAGCGTCGTGGCATACCGGCCATCCCGAAACGCCTGATGGCGGGCGAGGGACGGAACGTGATGTGCGGCATCAGCGGTGAGGCGAGGTTCGACGGCACCACGCCCGACGCCGACGCGGTGACCCGAATGACCGAGGCGATGCGGTCCCGGGGCCCGGACGGCGAGGGCCTGTGGAGCGATGGCTGGGTGACCCTCGGGCACCGTCGGCTGACCGTCATCGACCTGTCCGACGCGGGCGGCCAGCCCATGGTGCGCGAGGATCTCGGCCTCGCCCTGGTCTTCAACGGGTGCGTCTACAACTACCCGGAGCTGCGCGAGGAGCTACGCGCCGCCGGGCACACCTTCCACTCCACCAGTGACACCGAGGTGATCCTGGTGGCGTACGCACAGTGGGGTGAGGAGTTCGTCGACCATCTGGTCGGCATGTTCGCCGTGGGCCTGATCGACCGCACCCGGCGTCGGCTCGTGCTGGCCCGGGACCGACTCGGTATCAAGCCCCTCTACCTCGCCGAGACGCCGGGCCGGCTGCGGTTCGCCTCGACGTTGCCGGCGCTGCTCAAGGCGGGCGACATCGACACCAGCGTGGACCCGGTGGCGCTGCACCACTACCTGTCCTGGCACTCGATCGTGCCGGCGCCCCGCACCATCCTGCGCGGCGTACGAAAGCTGCCACCGGCCACCGTGCGGGTCGTCGAGGCCGACGGCCGTAGCCGTGATCGCGTCTACTGGCGGCCGGACTACGTCCGGGATCCCGCCCACGCCGGTTGGGACGATCGGGACTGGCTGGCCGCGATCGGTGACGCGCTGCGTACCGCAGTGCGACGACGGCTCGTCGCCGACGTGCCGGTCGGCGTGCTGCTCTCCGGTGGGCTCGACTCGAGTCTCATCGTGGCTCTACTCGCCGAGGCCGGTCAGCAGCACCTCCGCACCTTCAGCATCGGCTTCGACGGCCGGCACGGCGAGGCCGGCGACGAGTTCCACTACTCCGATCTGGTCGCCCGCGCGTACGACACCGACCATCTCCGCATCCAACTCGCCAACGACGACCTGGTACCGGCCGTCCGCCGGACGGTCGAGGCGATGACCGAGCCGATGGGCAGCCATGACGTGGTCGCCTTCCACCTGCTCTCCGAGCAGGTGGCCGCGCATGTCAAGGTGGCGCAGTCCGGGCAGGGCGCCGACGAGGTGTTCGCCGGATACGGCTACCACCAGCCCCTGACCCAGGTGCCGCGGTCCGAGGCGGCGCGAACCTTCACCGCCGCTTTCTTCGACCGCGACCACGCCGAGCTGATCCGGGTGGTCGGTCCGGCACACGCCGTCGACGTCGACGCCAGCCGGGATCTGGTGACGGCGGAGTTGAACGCACCGGGCGCGGAGACCGCCCTGGACGCGGTGCTGCGGCTGGACACCCACCTGATGCTTCCCGACGATCCGGTCAAACGGGTCGACAGCATGAGCATGGCGTGGGGTTTGGAGGTGCGTACTCCGTTCCTCGACCAGGATCTGGTCGCGCTCGCGGCAGCCTGCCCGCCCCAGCACAAGGTTGCCCAAGGTGGCAAGGGCGTGCTCAAGGAGGTCGCCCGCGAGGTGCTGCCCGCCGAGGTGATCGACCGGCCTAAGGGCTACTTTCCGGTGCCCGCGTTACGCAACGTCGACGGCCCGGTCCGCGACCTCGTGGTGGCGGCGCTGCGGGCGCCGGAAGCGCGCGAGCGTGGGCTGTTCCGGCCGGCGTACGTGGACGCGTTGCTCGCCGACCCCGAACAGGCGCAGGCCGCCGCGGGCAGTAACAAGCTGTGGCAGTTGGGCCTGCTCGAACTCTGGCTACAGACCCACGGCATCCGCTGACCGTGCCGGCTGCCGGTTCAACCGGCGGTGGTCTCGGCGGCGAGGTGGTCGAGGACCGCCCGCACGTCCCCACCGGTGCGTGCGATGACCCGCCGCTGCCGGGCCGCGCCGGTGCCGTCGCGGCGCAACCGGGCCAGCTGCTGCTGGACGTACGACAAGTCGCCGTGCCGGATCAGCGCGGGAGTCACCGTGGTGAACAGCTCCTCCACGAGGTCCCACGCCGGACGCGCGCCGCCGCCACGCAGATCGATCAGCCGGCCGTCCAACCCCTCGTGAGCAGCTCGCCAGTGGGCCGCCGCGAGCAGACAACTACGTAGGCGGGGTGCGGAAACGCCGGCACGCACCTGGCCGACCATGGTGGCGACCAGGGCTCGCACCAGAGCCGCGACCAACACCGTGTCGTCCACCCCCGGGCAGACGTCCCCGACCCGGATTTCCACGGTGGGGTAGGTGGCGGACGGTCTGGCGTACCAGTAGACCATCGCCGCGTCGAGCATGATGCCCGCGTCGACGAGTTCCGCCACCGTCGCGTCGTAGTCGGCGAACGAGGCGAAGTACGGGGTGGGCCCGATGCTCGGCCAGCGCTCCAGTTGCATGGAACGCCAGCTCGCATGGCCGGTGTCCACGCCGTCGTGCAGCGGCGAGTTGGCGGTGAGCGCCTGTACCACCGGCAACCACGGGCGCAGGTGGTTGCAGACCTGCACCGCCAGTTCCCGGTCCGGCAGGCCAACGTGCACGTGACAGCCGCACACGGCTGGATCGTGCGCAACCGGACCAAAACGGCGAGACATGGCGTGATAGCGAGGTTCATCCGGAACTGTCCGGTGCGACTCGTGCACCGGAGTGGCTCCCACCGCGACCAACTGCGCTCCCGCCGACCGCGCCGCCTCCGCCGCGGCCCGCCGCAAGGTGATCAGGTGCGCCCGAAGATCGGCCAGGTCGGCACAGACCGGGCTGACCATTTCCACCATGCTGTGTCGGAACTCCTGCCGGCTCTGCTTCCGGGCCGCACCGAGCAGGGCCGTCAACACCCGGTCGGCAACTGGCAGACTCTCCCCCGTCTCGGGGTCCAGCAACAGGAACTCCTCCTCCACCCCGAGGGTGAGGCGCGCTGGCGCGTCCACGGCACTCAGGGGCGGGGCGATGGACGGGTGGTTCGTCATCGTCGGCATCCCCTCCTGCCGGCGACGGTCACCGCCGCCGCACTCGCGGGACTTCCCCGCCAGGGGGCCGGCAAACGACATCCACCGACTGACCGGGCGGGCTCGGTGTGGACCGAGCCCGCCCGTTCCGGCCCCACCCGATCGATCGCGGGGCGTGCCGGCGCTCATCCGATTCGGCGAGCGCCCTCATCCGCGACGATCAGGCATCTTTCGCGCCGGATCTGTGTCGTGTCGTCAGCGTTGCAGGGTGAGCAGGCCGGGACGGTAGGGCAGGCGACCGTAGTCGCCGCCGGAGTTGGGGTCACGGCCCTGGTACAGCAGTTGCAGGTTGCAGGGATCCACGGTCATGGTCTGGTCGGCGTTGGTGCGGATCAACTCGCCGTGGCTGATGTCGTTGGTCCAGGTGGCACCGCTGTTTGCCTTGCCCGCGAACGGGTTGCTCTCCGTCGCCGCCTGCGGGGTCCAGCTGCCACCAAGACTCGTGGCGGTGAACGACCGGAAGTAGCGGCCCTGGGAGCCAATCGCCTCGACGATCATCAGGTACCGCTGCTGGCCCTGGAGCTTGTAGACCTGCACCGCCTCGAACAGGTTGTTCGTCGAGTCGGTCATGATCGTGGTGTAGTTCGACCCGAAGCTGCCCGGGAAGTTCCCGATCGGCATGCTGGCCCGGTAGATGCGGCCGTTGTCGCCGGCGAAGAACAGGTACATGTTCTGGTCGTCACCGATGAGCGCCTGGTCGATCGGACCGGTACCGGAGTTCGAGATCGACCCGGTGAACAATGTCTGGTGCGCCGACCAGCTGTTCACGTTCGTCGGGTTCGTCGAGGTCCGGTACGAGAACGCCGGCCCACCCCACTGGTACGCCAACACCCAGACGTTACGCGGAGCGAAGTAGAACAACGACGGCGCGACGGCCGAGAACGGCATCGCGTTCTGGCTTGCCGAGCCCATCTGGTTCCAGTTCGAGAACAGACCGAAGTTCATCGAACCCCACGACGTGCCGGTGTCATGCGTGGTCCCGTAGACCAGGTGCTGACCGTTGTACGGCGCGTGGGTGAAGTCCTTCAACGACACCCAACCCGACCGCGGCTGCGCCAGCGGCCCGGTCGACGACCAGCGGTAGCTCGACGGCAGGTTGCAGGTGCCCGACGGGGGCGGCGTGGTCGGCGTCGGGTTTCCGCCGCCATCGATCCGGACCAGCTGCCACTGTTGGTTGGCGCCGTTCCAGTCGTCGTACTGCACGATGTTCCCGCCGTCGGCGGTCGAGGCGCCCTGCACCTCCATCACCTTGTTGCTGTTCCGGTTGATCAACCGGACGTAACCGCCGTCGGAGTCGGCCAACCGGAACTGCTGGTTCGCCCCGTTGTGGTCGGACCACTGCACGATGGCGGCGCCGTTGGCGGTCGACCAGTTGTAGACGTCAAGCACCTTGTTGGACAGCCGCGACTTCAGCCGGTAGTAGCCACCGCCCGAGTCCACGAACTGCCACTG
The DNA here is from genome assembly GCF_049178935.1 of Verrucosispora sp. WMMD703. NCBI lineage: Bacteria > Bacillati > Actinomycetota > Actinomycetes > Micromonosporales > Micromonosporaceae > Micromonospora > Verrucosispora sp. WMMD703. Next base: position 139,857 of record NZ_JBMHMM010000004.1, read on the forward strand.
CTGCTGGTTGCCGTTGTTCCGCGACCACTGGGTGATCCGGGCGCCGTCGTTCGTGGCCAGGTTGTACACGTCGAGGGCCTTGCCGCTGTTGCGGTTGACCAACACGTACCACGCGTTCGTGTCGACAGTCGCGGCGGCGGCCGGTGTCGACACCGCCACGGCGGCGGCACTACCGGCGACGACCGCAGTGACACCCGCCGCGGCGGCCCGCAACAACCACCTACGTGGCCGCGAGGGCGGCGGGAGAGCGGGAGATCTACCAAAGGCAGACATGTTCCTCCTTCAATGACCGAGAGCCGACCGGTCCGCCCGAGGATGGGCACACCGCCGAACATCTGCGCCGATTTGTTAGCGCTAACATCAACGTCGACGCGTCCCCGCACACGCCTGGTTCACCGGCCGGACGAAGCAGGCTCGCCCGGTAAGCCGTAGGCATCGCCGTCCTTGACCATCGACTGTGGGCGATAACACGTCGTTCGTCAAGACGTAATGTTCCGGAATCACGAGGCCGTGACGTTCCGGAATTATCAGACACCTGACCTGCTATCGCCACTCACCGCCCGCCTGCGACACCCACACCGCCCCACTCGGCCGAACAACCCACCGAGCACCCAACACCCCGCCGGCATGATGACGCTAACATTGATATTCACCCATCTGTTTGGCGACTCGCAAGGGTGCGTACGCCAGCCGGTCGGGCACCCACCAGCACCCGGCCGGGCCGGGCGGGCCGGGCGGTTTCGAGGCCAGGGAGGCGGCCGGGCGGGCATGAGGCCGGGGCGGCGGCCGGGCGAGTTCGAGGCCGGGCGCGACCAGCACGGCCCTACGACGTGGTGCCCAAGATCTTCCCCAGCAGGCCGGAAAGCTGGCGCCGCTCCTGGTCGGTGAGCAGCGCCAGCCGCTCGGCCGGGAACCCGAACGCGCCCCGGACGACGCGGCGCACGTCACGGCCGGCCGGGGTGATCGACACGCGCTTGATCCGCCGGTCGTCCGGGTCGGGTGCCCGCGTCACCAGGCCACGGGTCTCCATCCGGGAGACGAGCTGGGTGACGTTCGAGGCGTCGCACTGCAACTCCGAGGCGAGTTCCCCCATCGGGCGACTGTCCCCCGAGAGGTGTTCGAGCAGGCACGCCTGTGCGGCGCTGAGCCCGGCAACCTGCGCCGCGCGGTCGTAGGCTGCGTCGTAGGCGAGGACGAGGTCCCATACCTGCTGGGCAAGGGCGTCCGCGACCTCGGTCATGAGCACAGATTAGTTGACTCCCTCAGGTAACGCTGCTTTAGTGGGTCGAGGAACTTTAGTGAATCAACCAAAGGGTGGTTCGACGTGAAGAGTCCGCGCTCGGTGGGGGCCGGCAGGCCCCGCGTACTGGTGACAGGGGTCCGTGGCAAGACCGGGATGCCGCTAGCCAGGCTGCTTGTCGCGCAGGAGGGCGTTGACGTGCTCGGCGGCAGCAGCAACCCGACCTCGGTCGACATCGACGGCGTCCGCCCGACCGCCTTCTCCTGGGACGACCGATCCGGGTGGAAGGCAGCGACCGAGGGCGTGGACGCCATGTACATCGTCCGACCGGACCGTGCGGACGCGCCGGACCTCATCGGCGCACTGCTTGACGAGACGCCCGCCGGGGCCCGGATCGTCCTGCTGTCCGAGCAGGACGCCGACTACATGGGCACCGACGGATGGGCGCCGCGTGCCGAGCAGGCGGTACGCGACAGTGGTCACGCGTGGACGATCCTGCGGCCCAGCTGGTTCATGCAGGTCTTCACCGACCCGCGCTTCTACCGTGACCAGATCACCGACGGGTTGTTGCCGTTCTCCAGCGGTGGTGCCAGCCTGGCCTGGATCGACGCCCGGGACATCGCCGCCGTGGCCGAGCGGGCGCTGCGCAACGAGGAGCACGCCGGCCGGGTGTACGAGCTCACCGGCCCGGAGGCACTCTCCCTGCCGCACACCGCAGAGCTGCTCTCCGCCGCGGCAGGTCGTACGGTGACCGTTCGCGAGCTGACCATTGACGAGGTCGTGGACGGGACCACCGGCTTCGAGCGGGAACTCTTCGCGCTGACCTTCGAACGCGTACGGGCAGGCAGCTTCGCGCAGGTCACCGACTCCGTCGAGCGGGTGACCGGACGGCCCGCGCGATCGTTGCGGGATTTCCTGGCCGACGCCGGGCCGCCGTTCCGACACGGGATCTGACGCCTCGGCAGGCAGGTGCTCTGCGGCGAGTGCGGGTGGTCAGCGGCGAGGGCTCAAGGGTCCCGCCGTCATCTCGTCGGCAACCGCCGCCGGATCGCCGGCCGGTGGGCAGGGAGTGCCACCGAGTCGAGGTCGGCGACGACGGCGTCGAGCAGCCGGTTGATCCGTGGTTCCCCGGCAGCGGCGTTCCGCAGCTCGTCAATGATCATCGCCAGGTAGGTGTCGTAGGTGGGACGCTTCGCCAGCACCCGCACCGTGCCGTCGTCGTCCCGCACGATCCCCACCGGATCGGGCCGGGTCGCCAGCCGACGGAGCAGTTCGTGTGCCTCCTGGACGGCGCGAACCGCGGTGGTGACGTCGTTCGAGGCGGGAGAGAGCGCACGGGTGGCGATGTCCGCCAACTGGCGGAGACCGAATCCCACGTCCTGGCCCGGTGTGCGCTCGACGTCGATGGTGACCGAGTGGGCGACGCGTTCGACGGGCAGTGGGCGCGGCTCACCGCTGGGCAGCCGGTGGCAGCGCAGCAGCGGTGCTTCGGTGACCACGAAGTCTCCCGGCGCCGGTACGACTGTGATCGCGCAGTCGTGCTCGCGGGCCAGCCGGGCGAGCAGAGCGAGGTCGACGCTGGTGACCAGGCCCGCCGCTGCGGCCGGCACGACCTGCACCACCTCGCCCGGGACCTCGGCCGGCTCCTCGCGGTCCGGCACGTGCTGATCGATCGTGCGTCGGGTCTGCGCGCCGATGGCGACGATGATGTGCGACACCCGCATCACCGTGGTGATGTGGTGCAGGTAGTAGATGAACATGGCGGTGCTGGCCAGCACGAGCGACATCGACACGGCGAGCGAGAGTTCGGGCAGCCGCTCGCTGTCGCGGGCCGGCAGCGCCGCCAGCACCACCATCGCGAACAGAAAAGTCGCCACGAACGTTCCGAGCGTCGACTGGATGACCCGATCCTGCAGGAACGTGCGCAGCACCCGCGGGGAGTACTGGCTGCTGGCCAGTTGCAGCGCGACGACCGTGATGGAGAAGACCAGCGCAGTGAACGAGATCATCGCCGTGATGATCGACGACAGCAGGGACCGGGCCCCGGCGGGCCCGCTCGGCAGGATGGTCTCGACCGGCAGCCGCAGCCGCAGCTCCAGCACCGACAGCCCGATGGCCACCACCACAGCACTCGCCGCGAAGAGCGCCGGGATGAGCCAGAAACTCTGCCGTATCTCGGCGAGTCGGGCCGCGGCTGTACGGGGCCGGCTCACGTCGCCGCGGCCTTGCGCTCCCGGTCGGCACTCAGGAAGAAGGCGCCGAACGCCCCCGCAAGCGTGCCGAACACGACCACCGAGTAGATCGCGAGTACCAGTTCGACGACCTGGGCGAGCGGATCGTCGACGCCGAGTGGTTCACCAGTGATGGTGGTCATGGCGACATCGTGCAGCGCCGGTCCGTACGACCGGTAGGTGCCGGTGACGACCAGCAGTTGGCCGACGCTGAGGACGACCGTCGCGGTGATGATCGCCAGCCATGCGATCCGGTCGGTCAGCAACCTACCGGCGGAGCGCGAGCCGCGGACGGCGGCGGTGATGACGCCGCCGGCTCGGGCCGCACGCAGGGCGGAGGCGGCCCGGGCGAACCGGAGGAACGGCACGGCCAGGAAGATGAGCTGCCACCAGTTGCGTCGCCAGAACCGGCGGGCGTCATGGCGGGCCAGCCAGGCGCGCAGGGCGAACTCCCCCACGAACACCGCCCACAGCACCCAGCCCAGCACGGTCAGGGCCGTGGACAGCGTGGGATGTCCGGCGAGCGCCTGCCCGAGGACGACCAGCACGAAGAGCACGCCAAGGGCACCCATCGGCTTGTCGAGCCGGCGGGCGACACCGTTCAGTACCGCGTCCTCCGGTGCCTGCTCGTCGGTGGGCCGGCTCATCGCTGCGCCGGCCTGGCGGGGACGGGCACTGACGGCCCGCTCGGATGTCGGCGGTCGTGGCCACGACCGCCTGACCGGTGCCGCCCGTTCACAGGTACGTCGACCACGCGGACCGGTACCCGAAATCCACTGCCGCAAACGTCGAGCTGCCGATCTCCGCCGACCGTCACAGCCACGGGCAGAGACCGTCATGGGTTCGTCGTGTTGTCCGCCGTGGCCGCCGGGTAGGGCAGTCGTAGTAGACGAATCCCCTGAAGGAGTCAGCCATGACCCACCCCTGGTTCTTTCCCCACGACCTGCCGCCGCTGTTCTACGCCGAGCCCACAAGCGAAGACACCCGACTGGCCTGTCAGCTGCTCGCGAGCATGCAGCAGGACTCACGCCTGCGTCAGGAGCGAATCTGCATCGAGGTGCAGAACCGGGTGGTGGTGCTCGACGGCACGGTGAGCACGGCCGAGATGAGTGCCGAGGCCCATGCCCTCGCCTGGCGTACACCGGGAGTGCACGACGTCAGCAATCGGCTCCGCCACCTCGGTGAATGACCTGAACACCGCCGACCTGGTACGCCTGCTCGTGGTCGCGGCGATCATCTATCCGGCGCTCGTGGTGATCCTGCGGGTTTCCGGCAAGCGGACCCTGTCCAAGCTGAACGCCTTCGACTTCGTGGTCACGGTCGCGTTGGGCTCGACGCTGGCGACCATCCTGCTGTCGCGGGACGTGTCGCTGGTGGAGGGAATCCTCGCCCTGATCCTGCTGGTGGCGTTGCAGTACGCGGTCGCGCTGCTCGCCGTACGCTGGCCACCGTCGCAGAAGGTGCTCAAGGCCCGGCCCACCATGCTGCTCCGGGACGGGCAGTTACGAAGCGAGACCTTGCGGTCCACCCGGGTGGCGGAGAGTGAGATCCGGCAGGCCGCCCGCAGCCAGGGCGCGGGTGACCTCCACGACCTTGCCGCTGTCGTGCTGGAGACGGACGGCAGCCTGAGCATCATCACCCGCGACCAGCTCGGTGACGGCAGCACCCTCGTCGACGTACGCGACGAGGGACGGTAGCCGGTCGGTCAACGCATGGTTTCGCCGCACAGCCGGCGTCAGCCCTCGATCGGTGGACGGTCGATGTTGAGGTGGAATGCGCGCTCCTCGGCCTCCTGACGGGCGGCGACGAAGTCGCGCTGCCAGTCCTGGGCATCGTCCGGAATGCGGGCGACCACGTGCTCGCCGTGCACCCGCCCGTCCGCGTCGGTCAGGGTGACACCGACGACTGTGTGCCCACGCCCCGGTATGGCGTAGTGGCGCACCGCCCAGCGGGCGGACATCTGCGCGGCATGGCGTCGGCGTCGCGCACCGCCCGTCAGAACCACGGAAACCAGCAGGACGGCGATCAGCACGACGACGGAGATGGCCAGGAACGCGATGATCCGCACCCGCCCGAGGCTACCCCGCTGCCGGCCGGTGGTGCAGCGTACGAGGACCTCACCGGAGAACCGGACAGGCCATACCACCAGCTCCGACAGGCCTCGGCTCCGACCCGTCCGTCCGGGCCGGAGCCGAGCTGCGCCTGGCGATCGGGTGGATCAGACGATGTTGATGTCGCTGCACCACATGTAGGTCTGGTCCATGTGCGACGCCTTCCAGATCACGAAGAGGACGTGCTGTCCCGAGCGTCCGGACGTCGAGACGTTGAACGAGATGTTCTGCGTCGGCGCGTAACGCCCGGTCTGCGTGATCAGATCGATGTTGCCCCAACCGACGCGCTGCGTGTTCGGATTGAACCCTTGCCGGGTGAGGTAGACCCGGAAGAAGTCAGCGCCGTGGCTGGCCTGGTCGTAGAACTGGAGCGTGAAGTTGCGGCTGACGGTGGTCGCCTTCCAGGCTCCCGGCTGGTTCAGCGCGTCGTTCCTGGAGAGCGCGTTGCTGCAGAGCTGTCCGTCGGGCGTACGGGCCTGGTACTGCCCGCCGAGGCCGTCCCGCAGCTGACTCATCCAGTTCCACATGGTGTCGGGGTTGGCCTGGAACGCCCGGTAACACATGGGGTCCTGCGTCTGCAGCGCCGGATCCATGTGCCGGTGGCCCCAGTTCTGCCAACACTGGTAGGCGCGGGTCGCCGGGTTGATCACAGTGCCGTGGGCCTGGGCGGCACCCGTCCAGGGCAGCATGGCGGCCACCACTGTGAGTGCCAGGAGCAGCGCCCGGACGGCGGGCCGGGATTGCCGGCCTGATTGGTGGGGATGGTGTGAACGCACGATGCATCCTCCATTTCTGACGCGCTCACCGGGACGGGTTTGGGAGCGCTTCCAGCGAGTATCACACCAATCGGACAAGATATCAATGATCGTCTATTGATATCCGTTGTTCAAATATCGCCGGAGTCGCCGTCCTGATCAGCACGACTCCCGCCCCGGAACGTGCAGGGAGAGGCGGCATACAACGATCAACAATTGGCGCGGTCATCGGGACCGGTCGTGCCGCGCCTCCACTGGCGCCCTTTGTCAGTGGGCCAACGCGGGGTCGGTGGTGCGCTGGGTCGCGTCGCGTACCTCGCCGACGAGCTTCTCCACCACGTCCTCCAGGGCGGCCAGGCCGAGGAGTTGGCCGGTCGAGTCGACGACGGTGGCGAGGTGGGCGCCCCGGTGTTGCATGACGGTGAGCGCGTCGCGCAACGGTCGTGCGGCGTCCAGGGTGACGAGCGGACGGATCAGTTCCGGGTCGAGCGGCTCGTCATGCTGTTCCGCCGGCAGCCCGAGGATGTCCTTGACGTGGACGTACCCGGTGAGCCTGCCCTCCGGATCGGTAAGCGGAAACCGAGAGTATCCGGTTATCGCGCACTGGCGTTCCAGTTCCGCCACGGTGGTGTCCTGAGGCAGGGTGACCAAGGCTGCCAGCGGAAGCGCCACGGTAGCGGCGGCCTGGTCGTTGAAGGCCAGCGCGCCGGTGAGCAGGTCGTGCTCGTGCTGGTCGATCAGTCCCTCCTGCCGGGACTGGGCGATGAAACCGGCGATCTCCTCGTTGGTGAAGCTGGAGGCGACCTCATCTCTCGGCGTGACCCGGAGCAGCCGCAGAACCGCGTTGGCGATCTGGTTCAGCAGCCAGATCAGCGGGCGGAGAACGTTGACGATGCCGTAGAGCACCGGCCCCAGGATCAGCGCGGAGCGTTCCGGACCGGCGAGAGCGATGTTCTTGGGCACCATTTCACCGAGCACCATGTGCAGAAACACGACGACGGCCAGGGCGATGGTGAACGCGATCGGGTGCAGCAGCGCCTCGGGCACTCCAACGGCGGCGAAAGGCTTCTCCAGCAGGTGCGCCACGGCGGGTTCACCGATCGCGCCGAGGCCGAGAGAGCAGACCGTGATGCCGAGTTGCGCACCGGCCATCATCAGGGAGACGTTCTCCATCGCCCGCAGCGTCACGCGGGCGATGGAGGAGCCAGCCGCCGCACGAGGTTCGATCTGCGTACGACGGGCGGAGATCAGGGCGAACTCCGCCCCGACGAAGAAGGCGTTGCCGGCCAGCAGCACCACGGCCAGCAAAATCGCGGTGACGTCACTCATGACCGGGTTCCCTCGCTGGGCTGGTGGACGGCGGAAGGACGCAGGGTGAGTCGGTCGACCCGGCGGCCGTCGAGCCGGATGACCGCAAGTTCCGCAGAAGCGGAGGTGGGCAGCCCGTCGGCGTCGGGGTGGTTCCGGTCGGCCACGGGCACGGTGATGGTGTCGCCGACCTGCGGGAAGCGGCCGAGACGCTCGGTCACCAGCCCGCCGAGGGTGTCGGTGTCCCGCGCCTCCGGTAGATCGAGGCCGATCAGTCGGGACGCCTCGTCGGGACGCAGCAGACCGGAGAGCGTCCAGGTGCCGTCGGCGGCCCGGTGGTGGCGGCGGTGGGGAGCGTCCTGCTCGTCCGCGATCTCACCGACGATCTCCTCGACGAGATCCTCCAGGGTGACGACACCGGCGGTGCCCCCGTACTCGTCGACGACGACCGCCACCTGCAACCCGTGCCCTCGCAGTACCGCCAGCAGCGGGTCGAGCGGCATGGTCTCGGGCACCTCGGGAAGGTCCGCCATGATCGCCCGGACCGGCCGGGTCTGCCGCTGTTCGGCGGGTACCGCCAGGGCGTGCTTGAAATGCACCACGCCGACGACGTCGTCCACGCCGGCACCGGTGACCGGGAATCGGGCGTGACCACTGTCGGCAGCGAGGCGCAGTACATCCCCTGCGGGCGCGTCGGCGGGGACGAACTGAACCCGGTTGCGCGGGGTCATGACATCGGCCGCAGTGCGCTCGCCGAAATCGATCGAACGCGCGACGAGTTCCGCGGTCCGCGCATCGAGCGTGCCCTCCCGGCCGGACCGGGTGACCAGCGACGCGAGTTCCTGCGGAGAGCGCGCCGAGGCCAGCTCCTCGGTCGGTTCGATGCCCACCAGGCGCAGAATTCGGTTGGCCGTGCCGTTGAGGAACCGGATCAGCGGCCCGGCGGCGGTCGTGAAGCCACGCTGTGCTCCCGCCACGGCACGGCCGACACGTAACGGTTCGGCGATCGCCCAGTTCTTCGGGACGAGTTCACCGAAGACCATCTGGAAGCCGGTCGCCAGTGCCAACGCCAGGGTCACCGACAGAGCGGTGACCGCAGAATCGGACAGACCTGCCATCCCGAGTGGGCCACGCAGCAGCGTGGCCAGGGACGGTTCGGCCAGGAAGCCGACCACCAGACTGGTGACGGTAATGCCCAACTGCGCCCCGGAAAGCTGGGTGGACAACGTCCGTAGCCCCTTGAGCAGGCCGACGGCCCGGCGGTCGCCAGCCTCCGCTCCGCGCTCGACGGTGGCCCGGTCGACCGTCACGAAGGCGAACTCCGCAGCCACGAACAGCGCGTTGGCCGCGATCAGCAAAACCGCGACGGCCAACAGTAGCCACTCAGTCACCAGCAGAACCCCTCTCGGCCTTCGGGCTGGTCAGGACTGGGAGGCTCACCGTCGCTGGACATGCCGGCCAGCGTAGGCAGGGATGCTGAGTCGTTGCTGTGTGCCCGACGCCACGCCGACCTGATCATTGCCGGGGCTGCGGGCCACCGACCGTCACCACCAGATTCATGGTTGGTAGCGGTCGCCCATGCCGGCTCGGTGATCAGGTGACGCGGTCAGGTGGGTGCGGTTCGAGCCGCCGCACCACCCCGGTCGGGCCGTGACCAGGAGCGACCGATCACTTAACACCGCGGCAACACCCTTGACACCCGAAGGTGAGCCCGGCCACACTACCGAAGCTAATTCGATTTAGCTTTACGCCGTACCCAGCACGGGTCGTCCACATCGGGCCGGAACAAGCGCCCGGCCGCGCCCCGCACTCGGCGGGAGGCGAGGCGGGAAGTCCCTCGGTCGCCAATGTCCGAAAAAGGCTGTAGATCCCCATGAGGCTGCGAGAGACCACAGAGGAGTAGTCCCAGATGAGGAAAGCGATCGGAAGACGCCGGCTCAGCCGTGCGATCTCGTTACTCGCGATCATGTCGCTTGGCGCTGGTGCCAGCGCCACCCTCTCCGCACCAGCGGCCGTCGCCGGGAAGCGCCCGGTTGTCGAGGGCGCGACCGTCAAGCCGGACCACGGTTCACCGACCGGGTACACCGTCACGTTCGTCTACCACAACCCGAATGCGACGCAGGTTCGCCTGGCCGGTGACCTGACGCTGCTCGACCTCGATACCGGCAACACCCGGTACCAGCCTGAAGAGTGGCAACCAGGGCGGTACCACGCCGGAGGCACCGAGTTCCTCCGGGACATGACCAGGGACTCGAAGGGATACTGGTCGGTCTCGCTGCCGTTGCACGCTGGTGGGATCAGCTACTGGTACCGGGTCTGGGATCCCACCCAGGGCTGGGAGAACAAGCGCATCTGGGATCCCGCCTCGACGAACCCTCGCCCTCCGGGTGAGTCGTCGTTCCGGGTCAGGAACAACGACGTCCTCGATGCGGTGTACGTGCCGTACGCCAAGAAGCAGAACGACCCGGTGCTGAAGGCGCGTGCGGAGTACGAACTCCCGATCGCGAACCGCAAGAAGCGTGGCACCGTCAACTACATCCCCTACACCACGATTCTCGGCGACAGCGGCCACTACCTCGGTGTCTACCTGCCCGCCAACTACGACCCGAAGCGGGCCGAGCCGTACAAGGTGGCGTACCTCGCCCACGGCATCTTCGGTGACGAGACCGACTTCATGGTCCCGGCGAACGTCCCCAACATCCTGGACAACATGACGGCCAAGGGCGAGATCGAGCCCACCGTGGTGGTCACCATGGGGAACCACTTCACCGGCACCAGCCTCGGCTTCGGTTCCTACAACCAGACGAACGCCGCCAACAACCTGGTCCAGACGATCCTTCCGCTCATCGAGGAGAAGTACAACGTCTCGACCGAGCGGGAAGGTCGCGCCTACGCCGGGTTCTCCTACGGCGGCATGACGGGCGCCCACGTCATCAGGGGCTACCCGACCACGTTCGCCTACTACGGGCACTTCTCCGGTAACCCGTCGCTGTCCGCTCAGGACTACGACAACGTCGCCGCCGCGGTCGGGGACGACGACCTCTTCGTGTTCCTCGGCAACGGTGTCTTCGAGGGCAACCTCAACGCCCAGAACGCCATCGCGGACAACTTCCGGGCTCGGGGATACGCCGCCAGGACGACCCAGGTCCCCGGTGCGCACGACGGCATGACGGCGAGCCAACTGTTCACGATCTTCGCCCGTGACCACCTCTGGTCGGAAGTCGACACCGTGGGCACGGCGCGGACAGTGGTCAAGGCGAAGGCCACGCCGGCGTCGATCGCCAGTGGTGGCATCTTCAAGCTGCACGTCGACGTGCGGGCACAGACCCGGCACAAGAAGGCGCCGAAGGTGACTGGCGAAATCACTGTCACCTTCGGTGGCGGCACCCACGTGGTGCCGCTGGCCGGCGGCAAGGCCGTGGTGAAGCTGCCGACCACCGGGTTGTCGGCAGGTGTGTACCCGGTCCACGTCGCCTACTCCGGTGACCGGAACTACGCGCCCGCCGCTGGAGTCCACCAGCAGCTACGAGTCCGCTGACACGCGATGTGGTGGGCCGGCGACTCCCGTCGTCGGCCCACCACTGGTGACCCGGGCCCCGCCGGGACGGGACGCTCGCGCTCAGGGGCGTAGCCACCACGGGCTGGTGTACGCCACTCCGAAGTCGTTGCACGGGTGACCGGCCGGCCCGGGTGTGCCGTTGGGCAGCGACGGATCGGAGACGCGGAGCACCACCCAGTCGCCGTCGGCGACGTTGAGCGGCACCGTGAAGTCGGTGACCCGACCGTTGACCGTGTCGATGACATCGACGACGGTCGGCGCGGAGGTGCCGGGCCGCAGGACCTGGATCCGCAGCGGCTTGCCGTCCCAGACCGGCCCACGGTCGAGGTCCAACAGGAACCGCACGTCGCCGGAGGTCACGTTCAGCACGCCACCCATGCGTACGTCGTTGGCAGTGGCGTCCACCCGCAGGCCGGAGACGCGGGTGGCGAAGGATCGGCGGGCCGCCATCGCCTCGAACACCGCGGCCCGGGTGTTCTCGGTGACCCACAGGCCGCTGCGCCCCTTGCCTTCGTGGAAACCCCAGGTGGTGCCGTGTTCGTCGGTGACGCCGGTGAGGCCGGGCCGCCACCCGGCGTTTAGGCAGGCCACCAGCGGCGACGTCATCCCGGACGACCAGCCTTCGAACAGGTAGTCGTCGGTACGGTTGAACATCTCCAACCCCACCAGTTGGTCACGGGCCGAGGCGTTGAACGAGAAGTTGTCGAACCGGCCCAGCTCACGGCCGGGGTGGTTGAAGCTGGCCAGCCCGCCCGGCCGACCCGTCAGCCAGCGGTACAGGCTGCCGGTGCTGCCGGCCCGCCACAGGTCGGCGAAGTCAGAGGTGTTCCACACGTTCATGTGACCCTGCAACGGATGGGACCACTCGAATCCACGGATCGCGGTGAACTGGCCCGGGTCGTTCGCGGCGTTGGCGAGGTCGCCGGTGGTCCGCCACTCGGACGAGCTGATCCCCTCGATGGCGAAGAGCGTGGCGTGGTCGGTGAGCGCGGCGACATCCAGACCGGCCTCGCGCATCGAGGCGAACGCGGCCTCGGGGCTGCCGTCACCGTCCGACACGACGGTGTGGTTGTGCATGTCGGCGTGGACCAGCATCGTGCCCTGGCTGACCAGGGAGGTCCGAGCGGCGCCCGCCGCCGTGGTAGCGGTCGGGGCGCTGGCCATCGTCGTGCTGGCCGCCTGGGCCGAGGCCGGCAGCGCGGCCAGCATCAGCGCGCCGCCGGTGCCGGCCAGCAGCGCCCGTCGGCCAAGCATCGGCGGGACGTTGACCTGACCGTACGGCACCTCGTCGGCGGGTCGGTGGTCGTGATGACAGTGATGGGGGTGGTGTCCACTCATAGGCAAACATGAACATGTCTCTACTGGACGATGCCACAAAGCTGGGTCATCGTTCAGGCGAACACCTGCCGTACAGAGCTTCCCCGGCCCTTACCGACGCCGGGGGTTCACTGACGGTCGGTCTTCGACAGTCGTCCGGGCAGCCGGCCGAGCACGGCGTCGATGTCGCGCAGTGCAGTGTCGCTGCCCAGATGCTCCCGCTCCTCGCCGAGCGACGCGTGCTCCCCGCAGAACCACACCGCACCTGCCGGATGCCCCACCCAGCCGGGTGGGGGGTTGACGGCGTCGGCGAAGTACACCAGCACGAAGTCGCTGCGCGCGTCGCCGAGCGGTGACTGAGCTGGTTCGAGGTGACAGACGTGACAGCGCGGGGGCAGCATGCGAGCAGTCTGGCAGCTCACGGCCAGGGGAGCCCGGCACCAGGTGGTGCCGGGCTCCCCTGATGGGCGGTGGATACCGATCAGTTCGCGGTGCAGGACAGGGTCGGTACGCTGTTGCTGCCGTTCCAGCTGCCGAGGAATCCGAAGGTGGCACTGGCTCCGGCGCCGAGTGACCCGTTGAAGGAGACGTTTGTCGCCGTCACCGCCGAACCGCTGGCGCTGATGGTCGCGTTCCACGCCTGACTGATCGTCTGGCCGTTGGCGAAGGTCCAGGACACCCGCCAACCGTTGATCGCGGACGAGCCGGCGGTGACCCGCACCTCACCCTGGAATCCGCCCTGCCACTGACCGGCGACGCTGTAGGTCGCCGTACAGCCCCCAGCGCTCGGTGGCGGGGTCGTCGGGTTCGGCGGCGGGGTGGTCGGGCTCGGGGGCGGGGTGGTGGGCGGCGGGGTGGTCGGCGGCGGCCAGCCCGGGCCGCCGGGGGGCCAGCCCACCAGGCCGCCGCGGTACTGGCCGGCGACGACGGTCATCAGTCGGGTGGCTCCCGCGATGCTGCCGCCACTGGTGGCCATGCCGCCGACCGTGGTGCCGGAGAGGCTACCGCCCAGGTAGACCTCGTAGGTCTGTCCGTGCTGGATCCGGTTGGAGGAGAAGACCACCTCCCGGAAGTTCTTGGGGGAGCGGTAGGAGGCGAGCACCTGCCCCGCGGAGACCAGGTGAAGCAGGGTGCCGGCCGGCTGGCTGCTGGACAACTGGGGAGCGACCCAACCCTGACCCGACGTCGGCGGCAGGCTCAGCACCGCCATCGAGGTCGAGCCCGCCCCGAGCATCGTGCCGCCGTTGAAGTGGACCGGGCCGTTCGAGTCGATCGCGCCCTCACCGGGGCTGCCGGTGCTCGGTCCGCTGACCACGACGGTGCCGGCGGCGAAGGTCACCGAACCGTTGGAGTCGATGCCGTCGATGCTGGAGTTGACCAGGGTGGTCCCGCCGGTGAACCGGACGAAGGCGTTCGGTGCCACATCGAAGTCGCCGTACCCCTCCTCGACGGCGTTGATCGCGTCGTCGCGGGCGGTGACGTTGACGGTGCCGCCACTGATGGTGACCTGCCGACTCTCGATCGCCTCGTAGGAGTTGGTGACGGTGACGGCGCCGCCGGAGATGGCGACGGTGTTCTCGCCCTTGATGGCGTCGTCCCCGGCGTTCACCCGCACGGTGCCGTTCGTGATGGCGAGTCGTCCCCGGTCCGCCTCGGTGTCGTCGGACTTGATGCCGTCGCCGCCGGCGGTGACGTCGAGGTTGCCTCCGGTGATGTCGAGGAAGTCCTTGCCCCGGATGCCGTCGTCGACCGCGTTCACCGTGATCGTGCCGGACTCGATGACCAGGCCGTCCTTGCTGGTGATGCCGTCGTACGCGTTGCCCCGCACGGTCAGCGCACCGGTTCCGGTGATCCGCAGGTCCGCCTTGCTGAACAGGGCGGCGTTCGGCTCGTCGGTGTTCGGGTCCGGATAGACGTAGCTGGTCGCGTCGGAGAGTCGGTTGGTGGTGCCGGCAGCGAGCGTGATCACGACCTGGTCGGCGTCGGCGACCTGCAACGGCGCGTTGCTGGAGTTGCTGATCGTGGCGCCGTTGAGGATCAGTTCGACGGCACCCGAGGCGGCGGTGTCGACGTTCAGATAGCCGTCGTTGAGGGTGCCGCTGATCTCGTAGGTGCCCGGCGCGGTGATCGTCACGGCCCGTCCGGCGATGGTGACGTCGGCGCTGGGGCTGGTGGCGCTGGCGCCGGTCAGCGTGATGGGTACGGTCGCCTGCGCGGTGGCCGGTGCCCCCAGTGGGCCGGCGATCAGTGCGATCGCGAGCCCGACGGGGAGAATGGCTCTCAGCGGGATGCGTTTCATGGCTCTGTCCTGACTCGGATGGATGGGACGGGATCCACGCGTTCGGTAAACTATAGATGAACGTCGATGGGTTTTCCCTGATCGCCCACAATGTGGCCACCGCATCCGTCGTCGGCTGGAAACGCCGACGGGCCGATGGCCATGAGAACGGCCATCGGCTCAGTGACGTACCGCAGGACGGGTGCCGGGTCGGCCGGCTCGGAGGCCGGCCTTCGACGGCCCGTCAGCGGCTCTTCTTCGCCGCCCGCTTTCGGGGTGGCGTCAACAGGTCGGCGATCGCGGCGATCGCGGACGGCACCAGGCGGTAGTACGCCCAGACGCCACGCTTGTCCCGCTCCAGCAGGCCAGCCTCGGTCAGAATCCGCAGGTGATGACTCACGGTCGGCTGGGAAAGCCCGAGCGGCGCGGTGAGGTCACTCACGGACGCCTCCCCGGTCGGAGACGACTGGATGAGGCTGAGCAGCCGCAGCCGCGCCGGGTCGGCAAATGCCTTCAGCACTCCCGCGAGGCGCTCGGCATCGGCAGGTTTGATCGGCTCGCCGGTGAGGGGCGAGATGGCGGGCGTCGTAGTCTTCGCAGTTCCCACGCCTTGCATCGTTGCAGCAACAAGCACCGATCGGTGGTGAAACGAGGGCTGGATCACCGTGAGTTGTCCGAGAAAATGCTGATGACGACCTTGGCGCGGGCGTGCTCGGTCTCGACATACCGGATCGCGTCGGGTACCTCGTCCAGCCGGTAGGTCCGATCGATGACCGGGGCCAACCTGCCGGACTCGGCCAACTCCCGCAGCGTCGCGAGGTGCCCCCGACCTGCCGCCGCGGACGGCGCGACGATGCGGTGCCGGACGAAACGCCCTACCAGTGGTCCCCGGATCAGCATGCTCATCGGCCCGAAGACACTGCCGCCGGTGAACACGCCGCCGCCGGACAGCAGCAGTGTCCCGTCGGTGGTCAGCACCCGCCGACAGTCGGTCAACGACCGGTTGCCGACCAGATCGAGCAGCACCTCGTAGCGGCGGCCCGCGCGGACGGCGTCGGTGCGGGTGAAATCCTCCCTGGTGTAGTCGACGACATGATCCGCACCGAGCGACCGGACCAGTTCGACGTTGCGGGACCGGCACACCGCGGTCACCTGCGCGCCGTACGCCTTGGCCAACTGCACCGCGAAGGTGCCCACCCCGCCGGACGCCCCGTTGATCAGAACGTGCTGCCCGGCCCGGAGTTCGGCGGCGTCGCGTAGGCAGACCAGGGCGGTGGTGGCGGCCAACGGGATCGCCGCCGCCTGCTCGAAGCTCAGGTTCGCCGGCTTCGCCGCCACCAGGTTCTCGGCCACGCACACGTACTCGGCGAACGCGCCACCGGCGGGGCCGGCCTCGCCGTACACCTCGTCGCCGGGCCGGAAGCGGGTCACCGCCCGGCCGACCGCCTCGACCCGACCGGCGAAGTCCTGGCCCCGGATCGGCGCGGTGGGCCGACGGAGCCCGAACGTCAGCCGGGACAGGTACGGGTCGCCCCGCATGGCGTGCCAGTCGTACGCGTTGACCGAACTCGCCCGCACCCGGACCAGCACCTCGTCGTCGCCGGGTGTCGGTACGTCGACCTCACTCAGCCGCAGGACGTCGGGTGAACCGTACCGGTGCTGCACGATCGCCTTCATCGAAACTCCTCGCCGTCGCGTGTCGAATGCTCTGCCACTGAGCCTGTCGGCACGGGTCGGGCAATACGTCGGTGTGCCGGCGGCACCGTTGCTACTCCCCGCGCGGCAGCGGGCGGGCCGTGCTACTCCCCGGGGAGTACGCCGCACTGCCACCGTCGGGGCTGCCGAGGTCGACGCCGATCGGCCTACAGTGCGAGCATGAGCCGGTCCAGCCCCGCTGCCGACATGGCGTTCCCCGGCGAGCGGCCGAAGTCGCGGCCCGGGCCGGGCCTGGCGGTGCTGACCGCGCTCGCACAGCCGGTCGGCACCGCGATCGTCGCCGGTTGGCAGCACGCCAGCGTCGGGGTCGTCGGGTACGTGCTGCTGGTGTTCAGTGGGCTGGCGCTGGCCGACCGGCACCGGTTCCCACGGCGGAACTTCCTGATCGTGGTCGCCGCCACCCTGGCGTACCACCTGCTGAATCGGCCGGTCGGGGTGAGTCTGCTGGCGCCGATGATCGGCGCGGCGGTGGCCATGGTCGCCGGCCACCGGTGGCTGGTGGCGGCGGCCTCCGCCGGGTCGTACGCAGTCTGGGTGCTGGTCAGTGGCGCCACCCTGAACCAGGCGTTGACGGCGTTGGCGCTGATCGCCGGCGCCGGCCTGGTCACCGAGATCGGCATCCTGGTCGCCGCCGAGGTCCAGAACGGCATCGCGGAGCAGCGCCGGCTGTCCGAGGAGCGGCAACGCCGCCGAGCCAGTGAGCAGCGGCTGCTTATCGCCGCCGAACTGCACGACGTACTCGGTCACCACCTCTCGCTGATCAACATGCGGGCCGGCGTCGGTCTGCATCTGATGGATCGCGACCCGGAGCAGGCCCGGGCGGCGCTCGACGCGATAGCGCAGTCCAGCGCGGAGGCGCTGCGCGAGGTGCAGGCGGTGCTCAACACGCTCTACCCGACCGGCGAGGCCGCCCCGCGAGCCCCCGCGCCCGGGCTGGACCGGCTCGCCGAGCTGACCGGAGACGCCGCGCTGCCGACCCGGACCGTGATCGACGGTACGGTCCAGCCGCTGCCCGCGGCCGTGGACCGGGCCGCGTACCGGATCGTGCAGGAGGGGTTGACAAATATCCGCCGGCACGCCGGTACGGGTGCCGCCGCCACCGTCACCATCGGGTATCGGCAGGATGCGTTGGTGGTCGAGGTCGACGACGACGGTGGCGGTGTGCGGCAGCCGGCGCCGGCACCTGCGGGGAACGGCATCACGGGGATGCGGGAGCGAGCTGCCTCGTTGGGCGGTGAGCTGACCGCCGGGCCAGCGCCGGACGGCAGCGGCGGCTGGCGGGTACGCGCCACCCTGCCGCTGGGGCGTGACCAGACGCGGGAGGCGACATCGTGATCCGGGTTCTGCTCGTCGATGATCAGGTGCTGGTCCGGGCCGGTTTTCGCGCGCTGCTGGACGCGGAGCCGGACATCACCGTCGTCGCCGAGGCCGGCGACGGTGCGCAGGCGGTCCGGCTGACCCGGCAGACCGTTCCGGACGTGGTCCTGATGGACATCCGGATGCCCGGGGTGGACGGGTTGGCCGCCACCCGGCAGATCACCGCCGACCCGGAGCTGTCCGGGGTACGGATCGTCGTGCTCACCACGTTCGAGCTGGACGAGTACGTCGGAGAGGCGCTACGCGCCGGTGCCGCCGGGTTCCTGGTCAAGAACACCCAACCGGCCGAGCTGATTCAGGGGGTACGGGTGGTGGCCGCCGGCGACGGGCTGCTGTCGCCGAGTGTGACCCGGCGGGTGATCGAGCAGTTCGCCGCCGGTACCGCCACGCCTGTCGCACCTCGGCGGCTGGCCGAGCTGACCGAACGGGAACGGGAGGTGGTGGCTCTGGTCGGCACCGGGCTGTCCAACGACGAGATCGCCGCGCGGCTGGTGGTCAGTCCGGCTACCGCCAAGACACACGTGTCCCGGGCGATGGTCAAGCTCGGCGCCCGGGACCGCGCCCAGCTGGTGGTGTTCGCGTACGAGGCCGGTCTGGTCCGGCCCGGCTGGCTGCCCTGACGTCAAACCCCGATCGACAGACCGACACCCGACAATGTCGATCGTTGTAGGCCCTCTGCGGCTCATCGAGGATTTCTCGCATGAGCATCGGTCGCCGCTCCACACCGCTCCACGAAGCGGGCGCGCGCCTTGACGGCGAGGCAGCGAGCCGTGGGGAGGGTGCCGGCCCCGACGCTGCCGCCGCGCCCGTACGCGGGCTCGTCGGCCGTCTGAGGCGGCGTTTCGTCGAGGCCCGGCAGGGCTGGATAGACGCTCGTGCCATGGCCACGCTGCCCGGCCTCGACCGGGCCCTCCGGTTCGTCGCCGTACTGTTGTTCGCCCAGCGCGCCAGCTACCTGCTGCCCGCCGCGTCGAGCCTGGGCTCCACCGGCGCCACCCACTACCGTAGCCCGGCGCTCAACCTGACGATGGTGACTGTGGTGGTGGCCTGGAACGCCATCCTGGCCGTCGCGGTCTGGCGGCGCGGCTGGTTCACCATCCGACACGTCCTCGTCGACATCGCCGTGACCTGCGTGCTGCTCTTCGTGGCGAACGCCAACCTACGGGACGGCTTCGAGCTGAGCGCCGCCAACTGGATGGCGAAATTCGCTCTCGGCACCGCGGCTCTGGCCGGTGCGGTGTTGAGCGTGTCCCGGATGCTCGTCGCGTTGGCGGTGCTGCTGCTGGCCGCCGTCGCCGCGATCGCCCTGCGCACCGGAGGGCTGCCACCGCTGGAGTCCGGCTTCCTCAACCACGTCAACTCCAGCCTGTGGTTCGCCCTGTTGCTGCATTTCATGCGCCGCTACCTCGCCGCCCAGGCGGACGCGGTGGACGCGGCCACCGCCCGGCGGATCACCGCCGAGACCGCGGCTGCGGCCAGCCAGGCCCGGTTCGCCGAACGACTCCGGCAGTTCCGCCACCTGCACGACACGGTGCTGGCCACCCTCACCGCGATCTCCCGTGGCGGTCTCGACCATCGCACCGAGGCGGTCCGGGCCCGGTGCGGTCGCGATGCCGACTATGTGCGGCGCCTGATCGCCGAGGAACGCCCGGAGCAGACCACCTCGCTCGGCGCCCGGCTGACCGAGGCGGCTGAGGCAGCCGACGCGCTCGGCCTGCGGGTGCACCTGCTCATCGGAGAACTGCCGGACGACATCCCCGACCGGATTGTCGACGGGATCGGCGACGCGACCCGGGAAGCCCTGAACAACGTGGCGCGGCATGCCGGGACCGGGCGGGCCTGGGTGTCCGCGGACTGGACCGACCGGACGCTGACCGTACGGATCGTCGACCGTGGGCTGGGCTTCACACCCGATCGTGCCACCTCCGGTTCCGGGCTGCGGCGCTCGATCAAGCAGCGGATGCGCGAGGTCGGTGGCTCAGCTCAGGTCTTCTCCGACCCCGGCGACGGCACCTGCGTCGAACTGGTGTGGGACGGGTGACCGGCTACCGGATCAGGTCGTCCTCCCGGGCACGGTTGGCCAGGTCCAGCTTCGTGTAGGTGGGTCGGCCGGCTTCGCCGTACTTCGCCTTCACCCGGTCCAGGTACCGCCGGGCGGTGGCCGGCTGGACGCCGACGCGCCGCGCCGCCGCGGTCAGCGTCATACCGGACGCGTACGCCACCAGGACGGCCTGTTCCTGCGGTGACAGTTTCGGCCGGTCGGGTCGGGAATCGTGTGACCAGGCGTACGCCAGTTCCGGCGAATGGGCGACCCGGCCCTGCGCGACGTCGCGGATCGCGGCGGCGAGGGTGGACAGGTCGTTGTCCTTGGTCAGGTAGCCGAGTGCGCCCGCCCGCAGCACGTCGACGCCATGGGTCACGTACGGAACAGCGCTGACGACCAGCACCTGCCGATCACGGACGGCCAGCCGACGCACGTTTTCGACCGGCTCGGTCCGGTCCGCGAGCAGCAGATCCAGCACGACCACGTCGGCCGGAGCCGGTTCAGCCGCGAAGAACTCGTCGACGGTCCCGGCGGTGCAGACCAGCCGCAGGTCGGGGGCCTCGGCCAGCCACGCCCTGATGCCGTCCAGCAGCATCCGGTCGTCGTCGATCACGGACACCGAGATCTCGGGACGCACGTGCGACACCGTCTCCCCGGTGCGACTGTCCTGTCAAGACGTCAATTTTGCCCTCTGGAACGGCATAGACACTCTGAGCAACCCTCTGCGCGTGGTCGGGGCGTCTCGCGGGAGTGGCCCGTTGCCCGGCCGCAGCAGCGAAAGGAGGGCCCACATGCTCAAGTGGGAGAAGCCCAGCATCCGTAAGGCCGAGTTCGCGGCGCAGCTCGGCTGCGCCTGCGCCTGCGGGGCGCTGGCCGGCGCGGGTTCCGGGCACGCCAACTAACAACACCCGACATCGGTGGCGGGGGCCACGCCTGCCGTGGCCCCCGCTCGGAACGCGGAAGGTGGATCCCGTCATGCAGCTGTCGGGGATGTGGTCAGAGCTGGTCGTCCCGGACGACCTCGTTTACTTTCAGTGCCGGGACCGCTATCTCGTGGAGAACCCCGGCATCGCCGCGTGGGCGGTCGTCGGCGACGGAGAAATTGACGTGCTCCGGGCGCTCGCGTCCGGCGTCGAGTCCCCGGCCGACCCGGCCACGACCGAGCGGGCGCTGGCGACGCTGGTCCTCAACTGGCTGGTCTACCTCCCCGGGCAGCAACCCCGGATTCGGCCGGCTGAGCCAGCGCTGCGCATGGTCTATTACGCGATCACCGACGGGTGCAATCTGCGGTGCCCGTACTGTTACGCCTCCTCCACCCGCAAGCTGCCCGGCGAGTTGGAGCCGCACGAGTCGCTCGACCTGGTCGACCAGATCGCCGACATGGGCGCAGAACTGCTCATCCTGACCGGTGGCGAGCCGATGCTGCGCCCGGACTTCTTCACAGTTGCCGACCACGCCCGATCACGGGGGTTGCGGGTCAACTGCATCACCAACGGCACCCGCATCCCGGACGAGGCGACCGCCCGACGGATGGCGGACACCTTTGGCAAGATCACGGTCAGCCTGGACGGCGGTGTGGCGGAGGTCCACGAGCGGACCCGGGGCAAGGGCACCTTCGCGCGCACCGCCAACGCGCTCGCGCTGCTCAACGCCGCCGGCGTCAGACCCGACATCAACCACGTCGTGTCGCCGGACAACATCGGCGCCCTGGACCAGCTCATGACGTTCCTGGACGGCATCGAGTTCGGCAACGTACGGCTGATGAACCACACCGGCATCGGCCGTGGCGCCGAGGACGGGGTGCATTTCGCCTGGGAGCACCATCGCGACGTGCAGCGGTTCACCTGGACCAACCCGGTGGCGCAGAAGATCCTCACCGAGGGCCCCAAGGCGGTCAAACCGTGCTCGATCCGGGGCAACTGCGGGCTCGGCGGCACCGAGATCTACATCAACTCGCTCGGCGATGTCTACCCGTGCAAGCTGGTCACCGGTCCACTGCACAAGGCCGGCAACGTGCGCGCGCAGCGCCTGGCCGACGTGTTCGCCAATCCGGCGCTGTCCCAGCTGCGCACCAACACCGTGTTCGAGGGCGAGAACCTGGCCGACTGCCGGCGCTGCTACATCCGGGCCGCGTGCGGCGGCGGTTGCCGCGCGTACCACGCGGCTGAATCCGGATCGATCACCCGCAACAGCCGGCACCACTGCCGGATCCTGCGACACTCGATGATCACCAACATCTGGCGCTCGAACGGTTTTACCGGCGTCGACCTGCTGGAGAACGAGTCCACCATGACGGTGCCCCGGCTGATCCGGGACGGCACGGTGCACCCGGTGTACGACGACTGGCGCACCGACACCGATCCCGCCGACGCGGTCCACCGCCGGGCCCTGCCGGTGCTGACCAACCGAACGGGGGCTTCGTCGTGCTCAGCGTGAATCCAGAAGTGGTGTGGGTGGACAACGACGACGAGGTGCGTATCTACCACCCTGGTACCGGGGAGTTCCAGACCTTGAACGCGACCGCCGCGCGGATCTGGCGCAAGCTCGCCAACGGTGCTCAGATCGACGACGTGGTGCGTGACCTGGCCACCGAGTTCGACGCGCAGGACGAGCACGACCGACGGCAGATCGACCGGGACGTCCGGGAGTTCGTCACCGAGCTGGGCCAGTTGGGCATGCTCGGGCCCAGCCGGACTGCGGAGGCGGGCCGATGACGACGGCCGTCGCCGGGTTCGCCGACCTGATCGCACATGCTCTTTCCGCCGGCCGGACGGCTCGCATCCCGGTGACCGGTTCGAGCATGTGGCCAGCCATCGACCCGGGCTCGGTCGTGACTGTCGAACCGGCCGCCTGGCCGCAGATCCGGCCCGGCGACGTGGTCGCGTACCGGCATCAGGACACCGTCATCGTGCACCGGGTGATCGAGCGACGCGACGACCACCTGATCACGGCCGGCGACAACAAACCGCTGTTCGACCCACCGGTCGCCGCGGCAGCGTTGCTCGGCCGGGTCACCGGGGTCCCCGACCCGGTGGCACCGCTCGCGCCGACGTCGGCAGCCGCCGCCGAAGCGACGGTGTGGGTGGTCGGCGACCGGGCGGCGGTCGCGCCGCCTGGCGTACGCCTGCGCCGGATCGCGCCGACCGAACTCGCCGCCGCGTTGCGCTCGGTAACCGGCACGATCGCCGGGGTGTCGGCTGCCGCCGTGCGACCGCTCACCGCTCTCCGCAGCGCCCCTCCCGGTCCGTTGACCGTGGTGATCGGGATCCGGTTCGGGCGCAGCGGTGCCAGCCGGACCGGGTACGACCCCGGTGGCCTGCCGGTGCTGCCGCCGGACGCGGTCCACCTGCACGTGCGCGCCGGTGACCCACTCTCCGACGTGGGCCCGGACGACGCGGTCCGGGCCGTCGCCGAGACGCTCGGCCACAGCGAGGGGACGGTGCGGTGACCGAGGATGCAGTGACCGCGACCGCCCTGACCAAGACCTACCCGGGCGCGTCGACGCCGGCCGTGGACCGGATGACCTTCAGCGTGCCGTCCGGGCAGTCGATCGGGCTGCTCGGCCCGAACGGCGCCGGGAAGACCACCCTGCTGAAGCTCGTCTGCGGTGTCTCGCCGCCCACCTCCGGTCAGATACTTGTGCACGGTGCCGCCCCCGACGGCGCGGCGCAGCGCGACCTCGCCGTGGTCCACCAGAGCGGCCCCTTCGACATGATGCTCACCGTGCGGGACAACCTGCGGATCGCCGCCGGGTTCCGCGGGCTGAGCTGGCGCCGGGTGCGCACCCGCGCCGCCGCGTTGCTCGACGAGTTCGACCTCGCCGGCAAGAGCGACGACCTGGTCTTCACGCTCTCCGGTGGCCAGCGTCGCCGGCTCCAGGTGGTGCGCGCGCTGCTGCGGGTGCCCCGGCTGCTGTTGCTGGACGAGCCTTCCGCCGGGCTCGATGTGGAAGGCCGGCGTCGGGTCTGGGACCTGCTCGACGAACTGCGCCGGACGCACGGCCTGACGTTGGTTTGGACCAGCCACCACATGGACGAGTTGGAGCGCAACTGCGAGCGGATCCTGGTCGTGCAGCACGGCAGGATCCTGCGCGACGGCAGTTCCGAGCAGCTCAAGGACGAGGCGGGCCAGGTCACGGCCGAGCTGCGTACCGGCTCCCCGGACGACTGGGCGGCGGTGGCCGAGTGCGCCCGGCTCACCGGGCTTGCCCCCGAGTACCGCGGTGAACTCTTCGTGCTCACCGGCGATGACCTGCGCCGCCGGCTGCCCGCGCTGATCGCCGCGCTCACCGAGCGTCAGGTGGCGATCGAGAGCGTGGCGCTGACCAGCTCCTCGCTTGAGGACGCGTTCCTGGCCCTGACCCGCGCGGAGGTGTCGAACCGATGACCACGACCACTGGGCCGGCCGCACCCGCCTGGCACGGCACCGGCCTGACCGCGACCCTGCGCCGCGAGTTCCTGCTGCTCACCCGCAACCGCACCAACCTGCTGTTGGCGATCGTGCCGACAGCGGTCTACATCACGTTGTTCGCCACCTCCCTGACCGACCTGATCGGCACGGTCACCTACCGGGGACAGCAGATCGGGTACGCCGACTTCGCGGTACCGGCGCTGATGTTCTCGTCCCTGCTCGCTGCCGCGACCACGTCCGGGACCGCGCTCTTCCAGGAACGGATGAGCGGCATGTCGCTGGAGCTGTGGTCCTATCCGCTGACCCGAGGCCAGTACGTGCTCGGCAAGCTGCTGGCTGGTTCGGCGCTGGTGCTCGCCCAGACACTCTCCGCGCTCGCGGTGACCGCGCTGCTGTATCAGGGACGCTGGGCGGCCGACAGGTGGTTCGCGCTGCTGTGTGGCGCGCTGGTCGCGGCGTGCGCCTTCAACGGGCTGTACCTGCTGCTGGCCACGCTGGTACAGGACTTTCAGCGGTTCACCGTACTGATCAACGTCCTGGCGCCGGTGCTGCTCTTCGCCAGCCCGTCGTTCTACCCGATCGATGCGATGGGTACGCCGCAACGCTGGCTGGCCGCGATCAACCCGGTGACGTACGGAGTGACAGCGCTACGCGAGGCGCTGCTGTACGGTTTCGCGTCCGCGCTCCCGTACCTGCTGCTGCTCGCCGCAGCCGCCCTGGTCTCGATCGCCCTCGTCGGCAGGTCGCTGGCCCGGCAGGCCCGCGGTCTCTGACAGGCTGCGCCGAACCGGGGCGGTGCCCGGCGTGGCTCGGACGGATCAGGCCGCGAGCGCGTCGAGATGGGCCGCAACCGCAACTGGGCGGGCGGTGCCGGAGCACCGCCCGCCCAGTGGCTGGTCTGTAAGGGCTCAGCTTCCCGTGCAGGTGGCGGTGGCACCGCTGCCGTTACCGGTGCCCTGGAATCCGAAACTGGTGGTCTGACCGGCGGCCAGTCGTCCGTTGTAACTCTGGTTCGTGACGGTGATGGTGCCGCTGGTGCCGCTGTTCACACCGTTCCACATCGAGCTGACCGACGCTCCGTTCGGCAGGTTGAGGGTGACCCGCCAGCCGGTGAGTGCGGTGCTTCCAGCCGTGACGTTGACGTTGGCGACGAATCCACCGTTCCACTGGTCCTGCACCGCGTAGACGGCGGTACAGGCGGGGGTCCCGCCAGGCGGGGTGGTCGGCGGGGTGGTCGGCGGGGTCGTGGGTGGGGTCGTGGGCGGAGTGGTGGGCGGCGGGTCGCCGTCGAGGGTCAGGTTCTTCTGCTGGACGCTCCACTGGCTGCGGCACAGGCCGCAGTTGGACCCGACGAAGTTGGTACCGGCGGTGGTGTCGCCCTTCAGCCGCCATTTGAGGTAGAGCACCGCCACCCGGCCGAACTCGCCTCCGTTGGGCTGGTCGTAGGTGCCGCCGTGCCCGACGTTCAGGTTGCCCATGAAGGCGGGCAGCCCGGCCGGCAGCTTGCCCCAGTCGTCAATGGCGTTCGGGTAGGCGATGTCGCTGGGCCCGCCGATGAAGTATGCGATCGGCTTGGTCAGTCTGCGGAGCTGGTAGTCGTCGGCATCATTCAACAAGCCGCTGCTGAAGATGCCGGTCGTGGTGACGCGCGGGTCGTTCGAGACGGCGTAGGCCTCCAACCCTCCGCAGGAGAAGCCCGCCACGGCGACCTTGGACGTGTCGAGTTTGCCGTAGTACTTGCTGCCCTGCCGGGAGTTCTCGGCGACGGCCCAGTCGATGGACTGGGTGAGCATCTGGGAGGTGGTGGAGCCGGATCCGTTCGGGGCGCCGTTGGCGATGGCGAGGAAGCCGTGGGAGGCGATCTCGCGGAGGAAGTTGCCCTGCGACAGGCCGTTTGCGGAGCAACCGCCGTTGCCCCAGACCAGGATGGGAAGGCGCTCGGCCGGCAGTGTCTGGGGCCGGAAGATGGTGTGATTGGCCAGGCTGGCCGAGGTCTCGTAATCGGCGGGATAGGGACCGGAACCACCGACCGCGGCACCGGCCGGTGACGCGCCCAGCGCCACGATCACGGCGGTGGCCGGGACGATCGCGGCCACCAGGCCGGCGTAGATCTTCGATCTCCTGCTCATGCACCCTCCAGCGGATGTCGGGACGGGCGCTCCCTGCGGTGGTGGTGGCGGTGGTTCATTCGCATCCCGACCCCGGTGACCAGCGCTGGCCACGGGTCAGGTCGATGCGCGCGCGGACCGCCCGGCCGCGGTCCCCACAGGCAATCCGATGGGAGCTGTGTGCAGTTACTATCACTCCCGCAACGAAAAGTGTCAATGTTCGGCCTCGCCACCCGGTCCCCGGTCGCCGTCAGCCCCGCAGGGGGTGAGCTGCCGTACTTCCACCGGTCGGCTCCGGCCGGGTGGGGTCGCGCGAGGCCTGGAAGTGTGTGATCCACGAGGCGGCGTCCGGCCAGTACGGCGTCGCCACCTGGACCAGACGCGCCTGGGCGAGCGCCCCGAGCGCGGAATGGATGTCGAGAAACGTGTCTCTGGCCTGCTGGCGAGGCCAGGGCGTGGGCAGCAGATGGTTCGGCAGATCCGGATCGATGTCCGGGAACTTCCGCCAGGAATCCATGGCGGAGGTTCGGGCGACCAGCGCCCGGGCGGCGTCCACCTCACCGTTACGCGCGGCTGCTCGCAGCTCCGCGTACTGCTCGATGAAAGCCGTGTAGGCAGCGGCGAGTGCGGTCAGGTCGTACGCGGAGGCCGGACCGTGGGGCCCTGACTCCTCGTCGAAGCGTACGTGCATGATCGACCACCGGGCGTCCCCGACGGAGTGCAGCAGTTCGTTGAGCGCCTCCCGCACCGGCCCGGCCTCGCGTCCGGGCCGGATCCACACGCTGTCGTACAGGCCCACGAACCGCAGTGCGCTCAACGACCTGCGCACTGCGTGGCGAGCCGCCTGGCCGGAGCTTGGAAGCGAGAAGGAGACCATCACCCATTCACCGGTCCACCGTGGCGGCTGGGCACCGAAGTTCAGAAAGTGCTGCATCCGGGAGCGATGCTTGGCGATCGCCTGCGAGGTGAGGTGATAGACCGGTGGTCGTGCGTTGCCTCGCGTCGCGATGAGACCGCGCTTGACCAGCCGGGACAACGCCGCCCGGGCACTGGCCTCGCTCACCCCGAACTCACGCAGCATCGCGATGACCGCCGTCGACGGCAGATCGGCATCCGAGGAGTCGAGATACTCGCCGAGCAGGGTGGTCAGCAGATGTTGCGGACTGGAACCGATCTGGGCCCGGGGAATTCGGACCTCGTCGGCGGGCTCCTGGGCGTTCACCTCAACAGCCTGCATCACCCCCTGGCTCATCAGCTCGCCGGCCGTGGTGAACCGGCCGTGACGGCTACGCGCCCTGCCCCTGGTTCTGCATCAGGCCGCCGTCCATGAAGTACGTCGAGCCGGTCACGTAGTCGGCGTCGTCGCTGGCCAGGAAGACGGCGAGCTTGGCGATCTCCTCCGGCTGCGCGGCCCGCTTCCACGGGATCGACTGCACCTGTTCCTCCAGGAACTTCGGGTCGTCGATGGCTTGCTGGTTGAACGGGGTGAGCACCATGCCCGGCCCGATGTTGTTGACGTTCATGTGCATCGGAGCGACCTCCAGGGCGATGCTCTTGGCCAGTTCGAGCATGCCGCCCTTGCTGGCGTCATAGTCGGAGCCGCCGGCCCGGGCCACCTCCTGGTGTACCGAGGTGATGTTGATTATCTTGCCGTGTCCGCCCTGGTCGCGGCGGTGCCGGATGAAGCGCCGACAGCAGAAGAACATCCCGTACAGGTTGGTCCGGATCGCCCGGTCCCAGGTCTCGGTGTCCAGGTCGGCAACCGGGATACCGGAGGCGTCCACGCCCGCATCGTTCATCAGGATGTCCAGCCGGTCGAACTCCGCAAGGGCCTCGTCGAACATCGCCTCGACCTGATGCTCGACGCTGATGTCACCCTGGACCACGACGGCCCGCCGACCAGCCTTCTCGATCTCGGCCCTCGTGTGGTTCGCGCCCGCGTGATCGTGCAGGTAGTGCACCACGACGTCGGCACCCTCGCGGCCAAACTCGATCGCGGTGGCCTGTCCGATTCCCGAGTCCGAGCCGGTGATCAAAGCGGTCCTGCCCGCCAGCCGTCCGGTCATCAGAACTCCCTCCCTCGCTGCCGGTCGCGGCTTACCCGCCCGCCCCGGTCCTAACCGAGCGGGATGGCAGCCGGCGCACGGTGTTCCGTGCCGCCGTCCCACCGCGGTGCGTCCCTACCGTGCGATCCCGGTCTCCACCTGGTCGATGACCCAGGCGGCGTTGATCAAGCCGATGTGGGACAACGCCTGGGGGAAGTTCCCGATCTGGCTACCGTCGCTGCGGTCGATCTCCTCCGACAGCAGGCCGAGATCGTTCGCCCGGGCGGTCACGCTGTCGAAGATCTGCCGGGCCGCGTCGATCCGCCCGGCCAGCGCCAACGCCTCGACCAACCAGTACGAGCAGACGACGAAGGCACCCTCATCTCCCGCTCCCGTCCAGCGCTGCACAAGACCGTCCCGGGTCAGGTCGCGTTCGATGGCCCGCACCGTGGCGAGGACCCGCTCGTCGTCGCCGGGCAGGAACCCGAGGATCGGCATGCCGAGCACGCTGGCATCGAGATGGTCGGACCCGAACGCGCCGGTGAAGGCCCCGCTCGCCACGTGCCAACCCTCATCGAGGATCGCCGCGCGTACCTCCTCCCTGGCCTTCGACCACCGGGGGATTGCCGCCTCGGCGTTGAGATCCCGCGCCAGTTTGACGGCCCGGTCCAGGGCCACCCAGCACGCCAGCTTCGAGGTCAGGTAGTGCCGCTCGCCCTCGCGCCCTTCCCAGATGCCGGCATCCGGCTGCCGCCACGTGTCGGCGGCCCGGTCGGCCAGTGACCGAAGCAGGTCCACGGCAGCGGGCGACAGGTCCGCGATCTGGTCCCGCAGCACCCACGCGCATTCCAGCACCTCACCGAGAACGTCGAGCTGCTTCTGCTGCCAGGCGTCGTTGCCGATCCGCACCGGCCGGCTGCCGCGGTGGCCCGCCAGGTGTTCCAGGGTGTGCTCGGTCAGATCACGCTCGCCGGCAGCGCCGAACATGATCGGTACGTGGTCGTCCCCGCTGACCGACCCCATCGACGCGGCCATCCAGTCGAAGAACCTGCGCGCCTCGTCGGGGCAGGCGGCGACCCACAGCGCCTTGAGCGTGAAGCTGCCGTCGCGTAGCCAGGCGAACCGGTAGTCCCAGTTCGCCGTGCCGCCGACCTCCTCCGGCAGCGAGGTGGTGGCCGCGGCGACCACGGCACCGGTCGGCTGGTAGGTCAACGCCTGCAACACCAGGGCGCTACGCCGGACCTGCTCGCGGTAGGGGCCCTGGTAGCCCTGGTGGATGCGATCCCACGACTGCCAGGCCTCGATGGTGTCGCGTAGGGCGGCACGCCCGTCCAGTGGCACGATCTGCTCGTCGGCGGCGCGGCGGTGGTGCAGCGCGAGCAGCGCGCTGTCCCCCTCGGCCAGCGTGAATCGTCCGGTCACCACTGGACCGTCGATGTCCAGCTCACGATCGCCGGTCAGGACCAGGCGGTCGGCTCCCCCGGATATCTCGATCCCCGCCGGCACCTCGGCGATCGAGGGACTTGTCAGCCCGTACTCCGGCCGGGCCGCGACCTCGATCACGACCTCCACCGTGCCGGAGATCGTCTCAAGTTGCCGCAGCAGGACGTGCGGGGACGTGAAGCCGATCCCGTGACCGCGTTCACCGAAGCCGAGACCGAGGGCGTCCGTCAGACGCAGGACACCGTCCTGGGTGTGGAACTCCGTACGGAGCACCATCGTCCCGTCCAGGTACTGCCGGACGGTCGTGTACGGTCCGGCCGGCCGGATCGACCAGTGACCACCGGTAGCGCCGAGCAGACGCGCGAAGACGCTAGGCGCATCGAATCTGGGCGGACACCACCAGTCCACCGACCCGTCCGAGGAGACCAGTGCGCTGCCCTGACAGTCGCCGAGCAGCGCGTAGTCGCTGATCACAGCCACACCCCGCGCGTACCCGCGGTGATGCCCGATATGCCATCGGCGGCGCTACTCCGGGCGCTCGCCCGCGCTTTCCGTGCGCCCCCGAGCCGCGGGCGAGCCTACTGCGAACGGGTGGCGGAGCCGCCGCATCGCTTCTTCGCTGCCATCGACACGAGCGCCCGAAACGTCGGACTCGTCGAGGGTGGGTACGGCGAGAAACAGCGCCGAACCGGGCTTGCCCTTCGATGCCATGCAGATCCTTCTTTGGAGAGCGGAGCGCAGGTGCTGCGCGAGATGAACCGCCGGGGACGTCGTGACCTCCGACGTTCGTTACCAGCCTGACAGGCGGCCTCCCGGTCGCGGACGACTGTCCGCCAACACCGACAGTACCCGCCTCCGGCGTCCGCGATACCCCCTGGCCGGTTCCGAACCGGACCCCGCGTATCTGCTGTTGGCTTGGTCAGCGGCGGTCGAGGGCCGACTGTAGGCGTTGGATGAGCGTCTTGCGGCCCTTGCCTGCGCGTTCCTCGCGTAGCGCCGCCCTGAGCTGACCGGTGTCGAGGTCGCGAACGTGCCGGGTCGCCTCGGCGACCGGCAGGTCGGTGAGCGACACGGACGACGCGGCGCTTCGACGCGCGCGCTTGGCCGGGCCGGTGTTGGCGACGTACTGCTTGCCGGACTTCGACGCCTTCCGCTTCTTCACGTCGGTCTCGCGTCGCTGCTCCGCGGAGAGCTGGTTCCAAGCCTGGTCAGGCAGGTAACGGTCGGTTTCGCCGTCGTGTCGCGCTCGCGTGCCGCCCTGCCTGGTCCGCCACTTCTGGTCCCCCCATTGCTGCAGGGACTTCTGCCGCTCGTCCTTCGGGCCCTGATAGCCGCCGCCGCGCTTCTGGTACTCCTTGGTGAGCAGCTGCGACTTGCGCGCCGACCACTGTCCCGGACGGCCGCCCCGGTCGGACGCCTTGATCTCTTCCTTGAGCTGTTCGCGCAGCTCGGGCTTCGTGTACCGCGCCATGTGCGCCGGGTACCCGCGACCGCGCCCCGTACGCACCCGAGCCAGGATCATCGGCACCAGGCTCCGGACGAGCCCGTCCGAGCGCAGCCGCGCATCGGACGGGCTCGCGGAGGATCACCGCCTACTGACCGTAGGCCTTCTCGGTCCAGCCGAGCGAACCGATCGGACCGCCCTGGATGTCCGTGCCGTCTCCGTCGGTCTTGTTGGCGTCGAAGTGCACGGAGACCGACCCGTTGGCCTTGATCCCGAGCAGCGGCCGACCGTTGGGGTGCTCCGCACAGTAGCCCGTGCTGAGACTGGTGAAGGGTGCCCAACCAACCGACCGCAGCACCTTCGAGGTGATCGTCTTCGGGGTGGCCCGGTTGATACGCCACTCCTTCAGTTGTCCGTTGGTCTTGGTGCCGATCAGGACATCCACCGCAGCGTTGCCCGTGCCCCCGCTGCGCTCGTAGACCAGGGTGTTTACGGTGTTCCAGCCGGTGCTGGCGAGCTTCACCGGCGCCGAAAGCGTGAACTCACCATCCACGTAGGTCTCGGTGTAGCGGTAGAGCGACGTGCCCGCCACCCGGTACAGGTACGGCGACGCCGTCGCGAGGATGCGGGTGTCGGCGAACCCGCTCTTGAGGCGGGTGGCACTCTTCGCCGTGACTCGCCACTCGCCGTCGACCAGCTCACCCTGGCGTCGCACCAGGTACAGCCAGCCGTCGGTCGGGTGCACGGCGTACTCGGTGCTGCGGAAGATGGTGTCGTCACCAGAGCCGCCGAGCTGCTGATGCGCCGACGGCACCCAGCCGAGCACGTCGTCGGTGTAGGCCGTGATGCTGGTCTCGCCGCCCGAGTAGCCGTAGCTGAGACGCTGCCCGTCGGATCGGTACGCCGCGGTGAAGGCACTGCAGTCCGCCGGGACGTCACTGAGCGCCGCGTTCGCCGGCCGGGCTGACCCGACGACTCCGGCCACGGCGAGACCGGTCGCGAGAACGGTCAACGCCGTGGCGGCAGCCGCGATGGTTTTGGGCATGAGGGACAGATCCTCCAGATGGTGCGCCGCAGGCGGGCACTCGGATAGGAAATCCGGACCGCCGAACCTTACGGCGGCGCCCGCACAATCCCCGCACATCTGGCGCATACGGCATCGCGCAACCGCCCGTTGCTACGGTGACCTCCGTGCCGGACGTAACCGGAGCGAAGCTGCCCCAGTCCACCGGTTCATGGCTCACTCACGACCCGCGGACCGCTTCGATTATCGTCTCGGCGATCTCGCTCGGCTGGGACACCGCCATCGCGTGCGAGCCGCCGACGATCTCCCGCTGGCCCCGTGGTTCGGCCCGCTCGGCCATGAATCGGTGCGCGGCGACCGGGATGTTCCGGTCGGCGTCCCCGAAGATGAACCAGCTGGGCAGCGATCGCCAGGCGGGGGCTCCGGAGAGCCCGTCGCCCAGGGCCTGTTCGGTGATCGGCCGCTGGGTCCGGGCCATGAGCGCGGCAAGGTCGGGCGGCACATCGGCGGCGAACTGCGCGTGGTAGGCGTCCTGGCCGATCGCCACCTCGTTGCCGCCGGTCGACACCGGGTACTGCACCAGCGTGCCGGCGAGCGTGCTGCCCGGGAACTTGCCGGACAGCGACAAGGCCGACTCACCGGTTTCCGGCGCGAATGCGTTGACGTACACGAGGGCGCGCACCGATGCCTCGTCAGCGGCAGCCTGCGTGATCACCATCCCGCCGTACGAGTGGCCGACCAGAGTGACCGGCCCGCCGATCCCCCGTATCACGTCTCGCACGTACGCGGCGTCGCCCGCGACGCCCCGCAGCGGATTGGCGGCTGCCACCACGTCGTAGCCAGCGCCGAGCCGCTCGATCACGCCGTTCCAACTCGCCGACTCGGCGAACGCGCCGTGCACGAGGACGACAGTGGGCTGAGAATCGGGCATGACGCTGCGCTCCCTCACTCCGTGACGATGTTCACCGCCGGCCTCGACGGTGCGCCTGAATACCCGCCAGACAGGGGTGAAACCGGCCGGCAGGGCTCAGCAGGGCGACCGGGTGTCAGCACAGGGCTGGTGCGATGTCGACGGCGGTACCGGAATCGCGGATCAAGGCGCGGTGTCGGAATACGGCCGAGCGCCGGCGATGAACGTGTCGAGGGCCGGCCCGTGCAGCACGCCGCCGGGCAGCTGATCGCGCAGCGCCCGTACCACCAGGCGGGCAACGGGCAGTCGGCGCGGGCGTGCCGCCGCGGCGAGCACCACGTTGCCGTACCGCCGGCCGCGCAACATCCGCCGGTCGGCGACCACGCAGACGTCGGCGAAGACCGACCGCAGGGTGGCCGCCTGCACCCGGGTGAAGGACAGCGGCGGCAGGTCGGTGACATTGAGCAGGTAGATGCCGTCCGGCCGCAGCACCCGGGCCACCTGGGCGGCGAAGGCCACGGTGGCCACGTGCGGCGGCATCCGGGCCGCCCGGTAGATGTCGGCGAGCACCAGGTCGTACGCCCCGGCGGGCGCGGCGGCAACCGCCTCCTGAGCATCTGCGACGTGGAGCTCGACGCCGACCGGACGCGGCGGCAGGGCGCGTGCCACCAACTCGACCACAGCGGGATCCCGCTCCACCACCAGTTGCGCCGAGCCGGGCCGAGTCGCGGCGACAAAGCGCGGCAGCGTCAGCGCACCGCCGCCGAGATGCAGCACGTCCAGTGGATCACCGGCCGGCGCGGCGAGGTCGATCACGGCGGCCATCCGGCGGACGTACTCGAAGTGCAGGTACGTGGGATCGACGACATCCACGTACGACTGCTCGACGCCGCCGGCCAGCAGCGTGCGCCCGGTCAGCCGGGCCGGATCGACGGCCAGTTCAAGGCGCTCGTCGGCCTCCATGCACACGCAGGCTAGTGGGCACTCGGCAGGCCGGCGAGGCTGGGTGGGCGGCGCCGGTCGACTGACCTTCCGAGGCCGCGCACTGGTACGGATCCACATACTCCACTACCATCAGCCATCGAAACGTCACGATGAGTCGATCATCCGGCTGGTTTACGGGTGATTCGGTCTGCTTTGGGGGTTGACCAATGCCAGACGTCACCGGGGTCACCGCGCGGCCGTACCCGTTCAGCCCGCCCGACCGACTCAACCTCGACCCCCTCTACGCCGAGTTGCGGCGGGTCGAACCGCTCACCCGGGTGCGCCTGCCGTTCGGCGAGGCGGCCTGGCTCGCCACCCGGTACGCCGACGTGCGGATGGTCCTCGGTGACGCAAGATTCAGTCGGGCGGCCAGCGTCGGTCGGGACGAGCCGCGACTCACCCCGAGGCAGATCGAGGGCGGCATCCTGTCCATGGACCCGCCGGAGCACACCCGGCTACGGCGACTGGTCGCCAAGGCTTTCACCGCGCGTCGGGTCGAGCAGCTCCGGCCCCGGACCCGGCAGATCGCCGACGAACTGGTCGACGCCATGGTGACGGCCGGGCCACCGGCCGATCTGGTCGAGCACTTCGCCACTCCGCTGCCGATCCAGGTGATCTGCGAGCTGCTCGGGGTGCCGTTCGCCGACCGGCACCTGTTCCACGTCTGGTCGGAGGCGATCGTCTCGACCACCTCGCTGTCGCCCGAACAGATTCACGAATACCTCGACAACCTGTACGGCTACATCGGCGAACTCGTCCAGCAACGGCGCCGGGAGCCCACCGACGACCTGATCTGCGCGATGGTGCGGGCGCGCGACGAGCACCAGGACCGGTTCACCGAGCAGGAGGTCGTGCAGCTTGCCGCTGGGCTGCTCGCCGCCGGCCACGAGACCACCGTCACCCAACTGCCCAACTTTGCGTACGTCCTACTCACCCACCCGGAGCAGCTGGCTTGGCTGCGGACCGAGCCGGCCCGGTTACCGACCGCGATCGAGGAGCTGATGCGGTACGTCCCGCTCGGGGTGGCGTCCGCGTTCGCCCGGTACGCCACCGAGGACGTCGAGGTCGGCGGGGTGCTGGTACGGGCCGGGGAGCCGGTGATCGGCTCCCTCTCGTCGGCGAACCGGGACGAGACCGTGTTCGCCGACCCCGATCGACTCGATCTCGGCCGCGCGACCAACCCGCACATCGGATTCGGGCACGGTGTCCACCACTGCCTGGGCGCCCAGCTCGCCCGGATGGAGCTACAGGTCGGGATCGGCACCCTGGTGGCTCGGTTGCCCGAGTTGCGGATCGCCGTGCCCGAGTCGGAGTTGACCTGGAAAAGCGGGATGATCGTCCGAGGTCTGGCGCGGATGCCGGTGACCTGGTGAGCACCGGCTGGCGGATCGAGGTCGACACCGATCGCTGCATCGGTTCGGGCAGCTGCGTGGGCATGGCACCGGCCCACTTCCGGATGGAGTCGGGACTGGCCGCCCCGGTATCGGCCACCGTCGAGCCGAACGAGGCGGTGATCGACGCTGCGGAGTCATGCCCGGTCGAGGCGATCGCCGTACGCGACGACGACGGCACGGTGATCGCACCGTCCTGACCCGACAGACGCTTGACCCTCTCTCCCTCCGCTCAGTAAGTTAGCTAACTAACTGAGAGAAGGGAGAGGTTGGTGAATCGCCAACCCGACAAACGCAGCCGGCTGATCGACGCCGCCGTCCGGATCGTGCATGAGCAGGGATTCGCCCGCACCACGCTGGCGGACATCGCCGGCGCGGCCGAGGTGCCGCTGGGCAACGTCTACTACTACTTCAAGACCAAGGACGCCATCGGCGAAGCTCTCGTCGCCCAACACGCTGGGCACTACGCCACGCTGCGTAAGCAGTGGACCCAGAGCGGTGATGCGCGGTCACGACTGGTGGCGTTCGTGCAGATGACGGTCGACAACCGCGCGGCGCTGGCCCGCAGCGGCTGCCCGGTCGGCACCCTCTGCGCCGAGCTGAACAAGGTCGGCGGCCCCCTCGCCGAGCAGACCGGCGCCATCTTCGGCGAGTTGCTCGGCTGGCTGGAGGAGCAGTTCCGCGTGCTCGGTCGGGACGCCGACGCGGCCGACCTGGCCCTGCACCTGCTGTCCGCATTGCAGGGCGTGTCGCTGATCGCCCACAGCCTCGGCGACCCCGACTACGTCAACCGGGAGACCTCCAGGCTTACCGCCTGGATCGAAAACCTGTGATCCCCTCGGCTACCGCAAGGAGCAACCGTGACTGTTTCCCAGCCCGACCCGACCGGTGTCCTGGCGCCGGTCAGGATGGACATCGCCCTGCCGATCCGGCCGATGTCGGCCGGCAGCCCGACCGAGGCGACGGCATGAGCCAACAACCGCGTACCACGCGAGTCCTGGTCACCGGCGCCACCGGATTCCTCGGCCGCAACATCCTCGCCGCGCTGGCCGCGCGGCCCGATGTCACCCTCATCGCCGCCTGCCGCACGCCCGATCGGCTTCCCGCGGCCTTCTCCGGCGAGACCCGGGTCGGCGACCTGCGCGACCCCGAGTACCGCAGAGCGGTCGTCGACAACGTGGACGTCGTCTGCCACGCCGGCACCTGGGGTGCCTTCTGGGGCCACGCCGAGCTGGAGCGCCGCCAGTTCTTCGAGCCCAATCGGGACCTCATCGACCAGGCGATCGACCGGGGCGTCCGCCGCTTCGTCCAGACCAGCACGATCGCGATGGCCGCGCGCCCCGCCGACGGCGGCCCGATCGACGACTTCGCCCCGACCCGCCGCACCGGCTTCTGGCCCCACCTCGACCGGCTCATCGACCTCGACGACTACATGCGCCGCCGCAGCGATCGTGGCACGCAGATGGTCACCATGCGCCTCGGGCACTTCGTCGGCGCCGGCAACGCCCTCGGTATGGTGCCGGCTCTCGTACCCCGGCTTCGCACCCGCCTCGTGCCCTGGCTCGCCGGGGGACGGGCTCGGCTCGCACTCGTTGGCGGCAACGACCTGGGGGAGGCGTTCGCGCTGGCTGCGACCGCCGACGGGCTCGACGACTATGAATCGTTCAACATCTGCGGCCCGACCTCGCCCACCGCCCGCGAAGTCATCCAGTTCATCGCCGACGAGACCGGCTCCCCGCGCCCCTGGTTCAGCGTCCCGTACGCCGCCGGCTACGCCTTCGCCTGGCTGATGGAGAAGTTGCACCCCGTCCTGCCCGGCTCCGAACCCTTCCTGACCCGCTCTCTCGTGCACGTCTCCGAGGACTGGGACTGCCCCTCCGACCACGCCGCTCGCACACTCGGCTACACCCCGCGCGAGGACTGGCGGAACGCCGTCCGCGCATCCCTCAGCGAAGCCGGGGCCGCCGGTTACCCCTGGCCCCGCCTCGCTCAACCCGCGTAAGCGACGAAGGAGACGACACCGTCGCCATGGGAAAAATCCACAACGGACAGCTCCTGGCCCGACTCGACCTCACCACCATAACCGGGGAACCGGTCCAGATTCCCGGCCCGGATCACCTGGTCCACCTGCAATTCCGCCGCTTCGCCGGCTGCCCCATCTGCAACCTGCACCTGCGATCCATCATCCGACGACATGACGAGATCGTCGCCGCTGGCGTCCGCGAGGTCGTCGTCTTCCACTCCACCGTCGCCGCCATGCAGCCGTACCAGGGCGACCTGCCGTTCGCCACCGTCGCCGATCCCGACCGTCGCCTTTACGTCCGTTTCGGCGTCGACACCTCCCCGTGGGCGGTGCTGCACCCACGAACCTGGATCGCAGCCCTGCGTGGGGTAGCCACCGGCAAGACCGCACCCCCTGGGCGCGGGGAAAGTGCTCTCGGCCTGCCCGCCGACTTCCTCATCGACACCGATGGCCACGTCCTCGCCCACAAGTACGGCCACCATGCCGATGATCAATGGAGCGTCGACGACCTGCTCGACCTCGCCCACCGCCGGTCGTACCCCACGTCCTAGGACCGAGTGGCGGCCGTCAGCCCTTCGAAGCGTCGTGGCTGGCGGCACCGCCTCGCTACCGATCAACGGCCGAAAAACTACCGGTCGACCACCGAAACTACCGGTTGAAAACCATGGATCTATCTGCCAGCCTGAGAGCCATCGATCGATGTGATCGCTAACATGCCGCCCAGCCCCTTGGAGGCACCGCACTAGCACACCAGGCCCCCACCACCTGCCAGGTCACCACATCCACCACCTCAGGCCCAACGTCCGCCATCACCCCGGCGGCCGACCTGGCCAACTCATCGCACCCACCACCTACTGGTCAGGTGACCAGAGCCGACTCGCCTCCGGGCGGTAGTCGGGCGTGAGTCCCGGCTCCGGCCGGCGGTCTCAGCATCGTGGTTGCCCGCCGTCCGAGCGGAGCCTGCCACCACACAGCGACCGAGTTTCGTATCCCATCACTGGAGGATCAGCATGATCTCCCGGACCCGTCCCTCCGGGCGTCGACTTCGAACGCTCTCTGTCTCCGGAAGTGCCGCGATAGTTGCGGCCCTCGTCGTATCGTTGCTGCCCAGTCTCGCCCACGCCGCCGAGACCACCCTGGCTGCGGCTGCGGGCCAGTCCGGCCGGTACTTCGGTGCCGCGGTAGCGGCGAACAAGCTCAGCGACGGCGCGTACACGACGATCCTGAACCGCGAGTTCAACAGCGTCACGCCCGAGAACGAAATGAAGATCGACGCGACCGAGCCGCAGCAGAACAACTTCACGTTCGGCAACGCGGACCGGATCGTCAACCACGCCCTCTCCCGGGGCTGGAAGGTCCGGGGTCACACCCTGGCCTGGCACTCGCAGCAGCCTGGCTGGATGCAGCAGATGGAAGGCTCGGCGCTGCGGTCGGCCATGCTCAACCATGTCACCCGGGTCGCGTCCTACTACCGGGGCAAGATCGACTCTTGGGACGTGGTCAACGAGGCGTTCGAGGACGGCAACAGCGGCGCACGCCGTAACTCGAACCTGCAGCGCACCGGCAACGACTGGATCGAGGCCGCGTTCCGGGCCGCCCGGGCCGCCGACCCGGACGCCAAGCTCTGCTACAACGACTACAACACCGACAACTGGACCTGGGCCAAGACCCAGGCCGTGTACCGGATGGTGCAGGACTTCAAGCAGCGTGGCGTGCCGATCGACTGCGTCGGGTTCCAGTCGCACTTCAACGCGCAGTCGGCGTACAACAGCAACTACCGCACCACGCTGTCCAGCTTCGCCGCCCTCGGGGTGGACGTGCAGATCACCGAGCTGGACATCGAAGGCTCCGGCACCCAGCAGGCCAACACCTACCGCAACGTGGTCAACGACTGCCTCGCGGTGCCCCGCTGCAACGGCATCACGGTCTGGGGCATCCGGGACAGCGACTCGTGGCGCTCGTACGGCACCCCGCTGCTGTTCGACAACAACGGCAACAAGAAGCAGGCGTACACGGCCACCCTGGACGCGTTGAACAGCGCCGACCCCGGTCCCACTCCCACTCCCACCACGCCGGGTCCCACCCCCACCCCCACGACGCCGCCGCCCTCCGACTCCGCCAGCGAGATCGTCGGCAGCCAGTCGGGCCGCTGCATCGACGTACCCAAC
The DNA here is from genome assembly GCF_049178935.1 of Verrucosispora sp. WMMD703. Lineage (NCBI taxonomy): Bacteria > Bacillati > Actinomycetota > Actinomycetes > Micromonosporales > Micromonosporaceae > Micromonospora > Verrucosispora sp. WMMD703. Next base: position 179,743 of record NZ_JBMHMM010000004.1, read on the forward strand.
GCCTCCCGCGACAACGGCACCCGCGTCCAGCTCTACGACTGCAACAAGCAGACCAACCAGTCCTGGACCTACACCTCGAACAAGCAGCTACGCGTCTACGGCGACATGTGCCTGGACGCTGGCGGCTCCGGCAACGGCACCGCGATCCAGATCTACAGCTGCCACAGCGGGACCAACCAGCAGTGGAACGTCAACTCCAACGGCACCATCAGTGGCGTCCAGTCCGGGCGCTGCCTGGACGTGTGGAGCACCTCCAACGGCGCGCAGGTTCAGCTGTACGACTGCCACGGACAGAGCAACCAGCAGTTCCGGCTCGTCTCCCTCGGCGGTCCCACCACGCCGCCGCCGACCACCACGCCGCCGACCTCGCCACCGCCGACCGGTACCTGCAACCTGCCGTCGTCGTACCGGTGGTCGTCGACGGGTGCGCTGGCGCAGCCGCGGTCGGGTTGGGTGTCGTTGAAGGACTTCACCCACGCGCCGTACAACGGTCAGCACCTGGTCTACGGCACCACGCACGACACCGGCACCACCTGGGGCTCGATGAACTTCGGCCTGTTCTCCAACTGGAACCAGATGGGCTCGGCAAGCCAGAACCAGATGCCCTTCGCGGCCGTCGCGCCGTCGCTGTTCTACTTCGCTCCCCGCAACGTCTGGGTGCTGGCGTACCAGTGGGGCGGGCCGGCGTTCTCGTACCGGACCTCGACCGACCCCACCAACGTGAACAGCTGGTCGGCGCACCAGACGCTGTTCACCGGAAGCATCTCCAACTCCAACACCGGTCCGATCGACCAGGCGCTCATCGGTGACGACCAGAACATGTACCTGTTCTTCGCCGGCGACAACGGCCGCATCTACCGGGCCAGCATGCCGATCGGGAACTTCCCGGGCAGCTTCGGGTCGAACTACACCACGATCATGACCGACACCACGAACAACCTGTTCGAAGGCGTGCAGGTCTACAAGCTCCAGGGCCAGCAGCGGTACCTGATGATCGTCGAGGCGATCGGCTCCCAGGGCCGCTACTTCCGGTCGTTCACCGCCACCAGCCTGGGCGGCAACTGGACCCCGCAGGCCACCAGCGAGAGCAACCCGTTCGCCGGTAAGGCCAACAGCGGCGCCACCTGGACCAACGACATCAGCCACGGCGAGCTCATCCGCACCAACGCCGACCAGACCATGACCATCGACCCCTGCAACCTGCAACTGCTCTACCAGGGCCGTTCACCCAACTCCGGCGGCGACTACGGCCTCCTGCCGTACCGGCCGGGAGTACTGACCCTGCAGCGCTGACGGCGTGCAGGTCCGGCTTGGGCACAGCCGGCGCGGGCGGGCTCGGCGTACGTCGAGCCCGCCCATCCCGCAGGACACCCCACCCCACCACCAGGAGGTATCGACAGTGCGAGGACACGCACCCCACCCCCCGCCCCCAGGGGAAGCCCATGCCGGCCGAGTGTCCCCCGGCATTCGGCGACGACTGTTCAAGCTCGCCACGGCTGGGATCGCAGCCGCCGTCGGGATGTTCACCGTGACGGTGGCCACCAGCTCGGCGTCGGCCGCCGACAATCCGTACCAGCGGGGCCCGGACCCCACCCGGGCGAGCGTCGCGGCCGTCAACGGCCCCTTCGCCAACACGTCGGTCAGTGTCCCGACCGGGTACGGCTTCAACGGCGGCAGGATCTACTACCCGACCGACACCAGCCAGGGCACCTTCGGTGCCATCGCCATCTCGCCGGGCTACACCGCGTTGTTCTCCGCGGAACTGGCCTGGATGGGCCCGTGGCTGGCGTCGCACGGGTTCGTCGTGATCGGCATCGAGACCAACAGCCGTAACGACTTCGACACGGCCCGAGGTACCCAGTTGCTCGCCGCGCTCGACTACCTGACGCAGCAGAGCCCGGTACGCGACCGGGTCGACCCGAACCGGTTGGCCGTCTCCGGTCACTCGATGGGCGGCGGCGGGGCGCTGAGCGCAGCCATCCGGCGCTCGTCGTTGAAGGCAGCGGTCGGTATCACGCCGTACTCGCCGTCGCAGAACCTGGCGAACGACCGGGTACCCACTATGGTCATCTCCGGGCAGGCCGACACGGTGGTCACCCCGTCCTACGCCCTCGGCCTGTACAACAGCCTTCCGGCCTCGACCGAGAGCGTCTACCTCGAGGTCGCCGGCGGGGACCACGGGTTCATGGTCGGGCGGTCGAACCCGGTGTTGATCCGGACCATGCTGCCGTTCCTGAAGATGTTCGTCGACAACGACTCTCGGTACAGCCAGTTCCTTTGCCCGCTGCTGGACAGCAGCGGCGTGGTCACCTACCGCAGCACCTGCCCGTTGCTGCCGACGAACCCGACCACGCCGCCGCCGACCGGCACGCCGACTCCGACCCCGACCTCAACCCCGACGCCGACGCCGACGCCGACCACGCCGCCGCCGTCCGGCTCCGCCAACGAGATCATCGGCACCCAGTCCGGCCGCTGCATCGACGTACCCAACGCCTCCCGCAACAACGGCACCCGCGTCCAGCTCTACGACTGCAACAAGCAGACCAACCAGTCCTGGACCTACAACACCACAAACAAACAACTACGCGTCTACGGCGACATGTGCCTCGACGCCGCAGGCTCCGGCAACGGCACCGCCATCCAGATCTACACCTGCCACAACGGCACCAACCAACAATGGAACATCAACTCCAACGGCACCATCACCGGCGTCCAGTCCGGACGCTGCCTCGACGTCTGGAGCAGCAACAACGGAGCACAGATCCAGCTCTACGACTGCCACGGACAAACCAACCAACAATTCCGACTCGCACCCCTCGCATAACCACCACCACCCAACCAACCAACAACCCGTTCGAGGCCGGAAAGCTCTACCGGCTCTAGAGCTACCCCCGGCTCCTGCGAATCGGCACTAATCGGGCGGGTCCGGCATCATGCCGGGCCCGCCCGAACCACACCGACACCCCTCCATCGACCTCCCGGCCCGACATTAGGCGCTTCATTGACGGTCGTCAGGAAAGTGCTTAACGTTAGGTATCCACCACCATCGATGGAGGTACCATGAGGAAAACCAGGGCGGCGCTGGCCGGCCTAGCCAGCTTCCTGCTCCTCAGCTTGGGTTTTGTGGCGCTGTCGTCGCCGGCTTCCGCCGCGTCGCTGGTCGAGGTGACCAACTTCGGCAACAACCCGGGCGGCATGCGAATGCACATCTACGTGCCCGACAACCGACCCGCCAACCCGGCGATCGTGGTCGCCATGCACGGCTGCGGCGGGTCGGGTCCGGGCTTCTACTCGGGCAGCGAATTCGCCTCGCTGTCGAACCAGTACGGGTTCATCGTCATCTACCCGAGCGCCATGCAGGAGGCCGGGTTCGGCAGGTGCTTCGACACCTGGTCGGACGCGTCCAAGCGGCGTGGCGGCGGTAGCGACCCGGTCTCCATCGAGTCGATGGTGAACTACGCCCGGACACAGCACGGCGGGGACATCAACCGGGTCTACGCCACCGGCAGTTCGTCCGGCGGCATGATGACCCAGCACATGCTCGCGGTCTACCCCGACCTGTTCAAGGCGGGTGCGTCCTTCATGGGTGTGCCCTTCAACTGCTTCGCGAATGCGGCCGCCTACCCTCCCGGTGGTCCATGCACCAACGGCTCGATGAACCGGACCCCGCAGCAGTGGGGCGACATGGTCCGAGCGGCGTACCCGGGCTACACCGGCCCTCGCCCGCCGATCCAGCTGTGGCACGGCACCAACGACACCCTGGTGCCGTACTCGCTGCTTCAGGAGTCGATCGAGCAGTGGACCAATGTGCACGGCCTGAGCCAGACGCCGACGTCCACGGACACCCCGCAGGCCAACTGGAACCGCCGCCGCTTCGGCACTCAGGTCGAGGCGTACGCCATCCAGGGTGCCGGGCACAGTCTGCCCTCCAGCGGCATGGCGCGGGTCGCCATCCAGTTCTTCGGCTTGGACGGTTCAACCCCACCCACCACCACTCCGCCGCCGACCGGCACCCCGACTCCGACCCCCACGCCGACGCCGACCACCCCGCCGCCGTCCGGCTCCGCCAACGAGATCATCGGCACCCAGTCCGGCCGCTGCATCGACGTACCCAACGCCTCCCGCAACAACGGCACCCGCGTCCAGCTCTACGACTGCAACAAGCAGACCAACCAGTCCTGGACCTACAACACCACAAACAAACAACTACGCGTCTACGGCGACATGTGCCTCGACGCCGCAGGCTCCGGCAACGGCACCGCCATCCAGATCTACACCTGCCACAACGGCACCAACCAACAATGGAACATCAACTCCAACGGCACCATCACCGGCGTCCAGTCCGGACGCTGCCTCGACGTCTGGAGCAGCAACAACGGAGCACAGATCCAGCTCTACGACTGCCACGGACAAACCAACCAACAATTCCGACTCGCACCCCTCGCATAACCACCACCACCCAACCAACCAACTGATCGGGCGGGCCCGGCAGCACGCCGAGCCCGCCCGGCCACGTCAGAGCGAGAGCGGACTGCTCAGTCCGGTCGCTCCGCCGTGCTCGTCCCCGCGGGCTGCCGGGTCGGGTGGTTCTGCCGTCGTCGTTGGCGCCACCAGCCGATCGCCGCGCCGGCCAGGAGGGCGGCCAGGATCACCGTGAGAGTCGTGGCCCCGGTGCGGTCGAGTTGAGTGGCCAACCAGCGTTGCGCCGCGCCGGCAGCGGCGATGATCGGGTCGTCGGTCGTGACATCGCGCAGAATCCGGATCTCGAACCAGCCGTACCAGGCCACGTAGGCACCGGCGACCACGAGCAGCGCGCCACCGAGGCGGGACAGCAGTGGTGCGGCGCGACGGATCCGGCGGAGCAGGCCGTCGCGGGCGAGGGCCACGGCGAGAGCGGCCACCGCGACGGTCAGGCCCATGCCGGCCGCGTACGCACAGAACAGCCCGACCCCGGCGACGATCGAGCCGGCGCGGAAGCTGCTCACGACGATGGCCAGGAACGGGCCGATCGTGCATGACAGCGATGCCGCCGCGTATACGGCGCCGAACACCACCATGGACGGCAGTGACCGGCGCACCGTCGGGGCGCGCCAGACCGCCAGCCGCAGTCCCGGCAGTTGCCGGCCGGCCAGCAGCCAACCACCCGATGCGAGCAGCAGCAGACCCAGAATGACGGTCACCCAGGGAAGGTGCCTCTGCACCGAGCCGGCTACGGGAGAGAGGACGAGACCGAACAGGCCGAAGACGGCGACGAAACCGACGGTCATCGCGGCGGTGGCGGCCAGGGCCCGGGCGACGGCTGCCCCACGGTCGGTCTCCGCTTCGCCCGCGACCAGCAGCGACAGGTACGCCGGCAGCAGCGCGAACCCGCACGGATTGACCGCGGCGAGCATCCCGGCGGCGACCGCCAAGCCCAGCGGTGCGTCCAGCATCTCAACCCACCAGCAGCGGATCGAGCAGTTCGGGCAGCTTGTCGACATCGACACGGCCGCGGGACACGACCGCTCCTTGGCTGTCGAGCACCACGAAGGTGCTCTGCTCGGTCATCTTGAACCGCTTCCAGACCAGGCCCTGTTCGTCGGCCAGTTGCGGAAAGCCGGAGATCTTGGCCATCCGCACGAAGTCGTGCATCGCCGGGACCTTGTCCAGACCAGCCACCCCGACCACGGCAACTCTGCCCTGGTACCTGGTCGCGAGATCGGTGACCGGTTTGGCCTGCCCCAGGCAGGTGGGGCACCACGGGGCCCAGAACCACAGCAGCGCCGGCTTGCCGGCCAGGCTGCGGCCGTCGAAGTTGCCGCCGTCGAGCGTCGGGACGGTGAAGTCGTAGCTGTCGGTTCCCACGTCTGTGGACCCGTCGGACGAGCTTCGCGACGAGGCCGCCTGATCACCGCTGTCGTTCGCGCAGCCGGCCAGCGTCAGCACGCCGACCATCATCAAGGCGAGGAGTGCTTGCCGTGCCTTCATCGGTACTCCTTCGTCGCTAGGTCGGACGGCGCTGGGACCTCCGTCCGCCGGACACGGGTAGTGGCGGCGGTGCACCATGCCGCTTGGGACGACGGGTGCCGGTGGGGTCGCCCGGGGTTCGGCGTAGCTGAGCCAGTATCGCGCGGCGGGCAACACGACGAATGGATGACGGTTGCCGCCCAGCACCCCACGGCCGGCCTGCGCCCGGACGACATCGTCATCCAGATGGCCGATGAGCGCACCGACACGCTGGAGGCGTTCATCGGCGCGTTGCGGTCCGCCGAACCCGGCCAACCCGTGTCAGTGACCTACCTGCGCGCCGGCGACGCCCGGCAGAGCAATGTCGTACCGACCGCCGCCACCCGCTGACGTCACAGTGCCCGTCGGTCACCGCAAGCGCGGGTTCGCGGGCATTCCCAGAGTGTGATGGCGTGTCTGCGCGCGACCGGCTCCTTCGCACGGGTCTCGGACCACGGCCGCGCTACGACCCGAGGCGCCCCGGCGTCCGTGAGATCACCACGACGCTTTACGGATTCCGGGTAGCTCGCCGCGCAGGGCCATCTCGCGGAACCGGACGCGGGAGAGCCCGAAGCGGGTCAGCACGCCGCGTGGGCGGCCGTCGATCTGGTCCCGCGAGCGCAGTCGCACCGGGCTGGAGTCGCGCGGCAGCCGGCCGAGCCGGCGGACCGCCTCGGCGCGTACGTCCGGGTCGGTGTCCGGGTGGGCGACCGCCCGCTTGAGCTCCGCCCGCGCCTCGGCGTGCCGAGCGACCAGTTCCTCGCGCCGGGCCTGCCGGTTGACCAGGCTCTTCTTGGCCATCAGCGTGCCTCGCGGAACTCGACGTGCCGGCGCACGATCGGGTCGTACTTGCGCAGGGTCAGACGGTCGGGGTCGTTGCGGCGGTTCTTGCGGGTGACGTACGTGTAGCCGGTACCGGCGGTGCTGCGCAGCCGCACGATCGGCCGGACATCTGTCTGGCGGGCCATCAGAGCTTCACTCCCCGGCTACGCAGCTCGGCGACGACCTTCTCGATGCCCTTACGGTCCACGGTCTTCAACGCCTTCGCCGTCAGGGTGAGGCTGACCCACCGCCGCTGCGACGGCAGCCAGTAACGGTGGTTCTGCAGGTTCGGGTTCCAACGGCGGCGAGTGCGCCGATGGGAGTGGGACACGGCGTTGCCGAAACTCGGCTCCGCGCCGGTGACGTCGCAACGTCTGGACACAGTGATCGCTCCTAGGTCAGGTGCCACGATAACGACAACGGTTTTCAGTATCGCATCAGCCGATCGGCCGGTTCCGCGCCGGGGTCGGTGACGATCTCGACGGCACAGTCGGAGCCGAGGCGGTAGCCGACTCCGCGCAGTGTCGTCACCACCGGCAGATCGACTCCGATCTTGGCGCGCAGCCGCCGGACGTGGACGTCCACGCTGCGGAGGCTCGTGTAGGGCTGACCCCAGACCTTGTCCAGCAGTTGCATCCGGGTGAACACCTGGCGCGGATGCTCGACCAGACACCACAGCAGGTCGTACTCCCGTCGGGTCAACACGACCTCGGCACCACCGCGGTACACCGCTCGCGCATGCGGATGGATCCGCAGATCCGGGTCCGTGTCACGCGACGGCGACACCCGCCCTGGGTCACCACCGAGCAAGGCGAGCAGGGCGGCGAGGCGGTCTGCGTCCTGCTCGCGCGCGCCCGGGGCGAGCGTCAGGTGGACCGTGACGGTGAGGACCTCGTCGACCTGGCACCCCTCCGCCGACACCGCCCTGTTCACTTCCGGAGCTAGCATGTGTATAGAATGACAATCGTTTTCAGTTAAGTCGAGAGGAATCCCATGTCGTCGTCACCACAGGCCCCGACCCGTGCGGTGACATCGGACGCCGACACCCGTCCGTCGCTGACCGTGTTGTCCGGGTTCTGGCCAGCGGCGACCTTCGCCGTCGCCCGTACGCTGCTCGCCGCCGACACCTCGCTGCTGCTGGTACGGCACGACCTCACCGGCATCCGCGACGGCGTCGTTCGGCGGGTGGTCCGCACCGGTGCCGGCATCATCGAGGACGAGCAGGTCACCCTGCGACACGGCTGTGTCTCGTGCACACTCCGCGAGGACGTGCTACCAACCCTCGTCCGGCTCAGCCGCAGCCACCCCGGCCGGGACCAGGTGCTGATGCTGCCCGAGGTGGTCGAACCCGAAGCCGTCGCCGCCGCCTGCGCCCACTGCCTCGTCGACGGCGCACCCATCACCGACCTGCTGCGCGTCGACTCCTACGTCACCGTCCTCGACGCCGAGCACCTGCTCGACGGCCTGGCCAGCACCGACGACCTCGCCACGCTCGGCATCCAGGCCGCCGACGACGACCACCGCGCGCTCGCCGACGTCGTCGTCCGGCAGATCGAGTACGCCGACACCCTCGTCCTCTGGGGACAGTCCCGCGAGGGGGCGTTCGACACCAGCCGGCTGGCGGTTCTCCTGCAACGGATGGCGCCCTGGGCGACCCACATCCGCGTCGACGGCGACCTCGTCGACGCCGACACGCTCACCCGACAACTGCGCCACACCCACCGACACCGGCCGGAGACTCCCGGGGTCCTCGCCCGTGGCCTGCAGGGCTACACCCTCGGCGCGCACGAGCCGGAATCCGACTGCGGAGTCGTCTCCGCCGTCTTCCGGGCCCGTCGCCCATTCCACCCCCAGCGCCTGCACGACGTCCTCGAAGACGTCAACGCCGAGATGATCCGCTCTCGGGGCCACCTCTGGCTGGCCAGCCAACCCGACACGGTCATCGCCTGGGATTTCGCCGGCGGCGGCCTGGCCATGGGCTCCCTCGGGCACTGGCTGGTCAGCCTGCCCGAGGACCGCTGGGAACACGTCGAGGTCCAGCGCCGCCTCGCCGCCACCCTCGACTGGGACCCCTACTACGGCGACCGCCACCAGCACCTGGTCTTCATCGGCCTCGACACCGACCCCGCCGAGCTGCACCGCACCCTCTCCGGCTGCCTGCTCACCGACGCCGAACTCGCCGACGGCGAACAGACCTGGCGCACCTACCCCGACCCGTTCACCGGCTGCTTCCCCCTCGCCACGGCGGAACTGACCGACACCGAAGGAGCACGACCCGCATGAAGCCCGGCATCCACCCCGAATACCGGCCCGTCGTCTACCGCGACAAGGACGCCGACTTCGCCTTCCTCACCCGCTCCACCGCCACCAGCGACCAGACCATCGAATGGACCGACGGCAACACCTACCCCGTCATCGACGTCCAGATCTCCTCCGCCAGCCACCCCTTCTGGACCGGGAGGCAGCGCCTGCTCGACACCGCCGGCCGCGTCGAGAAGTTCCGCAACAAGTACGCCCGCCACAGCCCCAAGGGCAGATGAGCACGGTTGCTACCGGTGGGAGCGGCAGGACCCGAGTCGCGGCAGCGACCTGCAGGCCGGCGGTGGTGGCGCAAGGCCGAGTGACAAAGCTGGTCACCCATTGCGAGACTGCCTTCACAAATTGCACACTGAGGCTGCATTAAGTCCTGGAAGTTGCGCGCTCGGCAACTTCGAGGCCAGCCACAGGAAGGGGTCCGCGATGGGGGCACCGAAGGCAGGAGCCGCCGGCAGACCCATGTCTGTGCCGGCCTGGAAGGCGCTGCCCAGCTTCCTCCGTGACGCACATCAGTCCCTGGTGGACGCCGGTGAGGCCGCCGGCGGTGAGGTCGTACGTCTCGGGCTCGGCGTCTCCAGTCCGTACCTCGTGACCCATCCCGACCATGTACGGCAGGTGTTGCAGGACCGGGCTGCCAACTACCCCCGAGGCGATGACACCGCACTCTGGCGCTCGGTCCGCAAACTGGTCGGCGACGGCATCCTCGCCGAGGGCGACACCTGGCTGGCATCACGTAGGACACTGGCCCCACTTTTCCGGCGTGGCCGCATCGACGCGCTTGTCGACACGATGGCGGAGGCCATCGACGAGACGACCGGTCGGCTGGACACGGCGGCGGCAGCGGGCAGCGTCGTCGACATCGGCGCAGAGTTGTCCCGCCTCGTCTGCGCCGCCATCATGCGGGTCTTCTTCGACTCCCGGGTCTCGGTCGACGACGCGCTGCGCATCATGGCGGCGCAGGAGGACATCGTCACCTCCATGGCACCACGTCTGCTGGCTCCCTTCGCACCGTGGTGGATCCCGATGCCGGGCGACCGTCGCTTCCGCCGCTCCGTGCAGACCATCGACGGAATCCTGCTGCCGGTCCTCCGCGCCGCGGTGCGCCAACCCGGCGACGGCGACGACGTGTTGTCGACGCTGGCACGTGCCCAACGTGACGGCCAGCCGTTGTCCGAACGGCAGATGCGCGACGACCTGGTGTCGATGGTGGCGGTCACCACGGAGACGAGCTACGTCGTGTTGACATGGCTCTGGCCGGTCCTCGCCAACCACGCCCACGTCGCCGACCGGCTCTACGCAGAGGTCGATCAGGTTGTCGGTGCCGGGCCGGTGCGGGCGGAGCACCTGCCTCAGCTCACCTACACCCAGATGGTGCTCAGCGAACTCCTTCGGTTGTACCCGGCGGGTTGGATCGTCCCCCGGCGCGCATTGGCTGCCGACGTGCTGGGCGGAGTGCGGATTGAGCAGGGCGCGACCGTCATCCTCTCCCCGTACGCCACCCAGCGGATGAAGATCTACTGGGGTTCCACCGCCGAATCCTTCGATCCGGAGCGCTTCGCACCCGGCCGCGTCGACGCGGACGCGCCTCACCGCCATGCCTACTACCCGTTCGGGCTCGGCATGCACAGATGCCTCGGGGAACACCTGTTCAACGTGGAGGCCCTGTTGATCGTGGCGACCTTGATCAGTAGGTTCCGCTTCACACTGACTGATCCCACAGTGCCCGCACCACGGGTCGCCGCCTCACTGCGCCCCCGACGGCGAGTCGAGCTGACCCTGTCGCGTCGCGAGCACTCCGTCGCCAGCAGGAGCCACTGATGCCCTCGGACACCCTGGCCGCCACGCTTGAGCAGAGCGCCGAACAGGGACGGATCTGTTCCGTGGCCGTGCGAGGGCAACGCGACCTGCAGGACCGGGTCGCCACGTATCCCGCTCTCTTTCCTGATCCTCCCGTCGATGCCGCCATGCTGAGCGCTCTGGCACTGTCCACCGCTTTCATCGCCCCGTGGTGCACCGCCGCCGAACTGCGTACCGCGAACCGCGCATCGCTGTGGGTAACGGCAGAGGACTGGCGGATCGACTCGGAGCTCGGCTCCCTGGAAGAAGCCACTGCCACCGCCACCGCCTGTATCGCCGTAGCGGCGGGTTCCGCGCCAGCCGACCGCGACCAACTCACGCAGTTCCTGGCGGACATCCGCGAGGATCTGGCAGCTACACCGCTGTTCCCACGCCTGGGTCACCTGTGGCAGGACGAGTTGCGTCGCATGCTCGACGCCGAGCTACGGGAGTGGCGGTGGAGAACAGACCGAAACAACAAGATGGCCGAGCTGCCGTCTGCCGGTGACTACCTGGCCAACGCCGCCGGCTACGGCGCCACCTGGGTCAACATCTCCCATTGGATCGCCACGAACGCGGTGGACACCGAGGAGCACTTGACCGCGCTGGTCACCGCCAGCTACGAGGTGGAGAAGGTTCTCCGGCTGGTCAACGACCTGGCCAGCTACAACCGGGACGTCAAGGCCGGCGATCTGAACATCCTGATGTTGGGCGTCGGCGAACACGAGGTGCGCCAGCAGGCGATCGACCTGGCCGACCGGTGCCAGAAACTGCTCGACCCGCTGGCCGAGGTCAGCCCGCAGCAGGTGACCTACCTGCGGCGTGTGCTCGGCTTCACAGCCGGCTTCTACCACGGGACCGACTTCTGGGCATCCCGGTGACAACCGTCAGCGGGCGGAGACCGACCAGCAAGACCGCCGCCGTACGCGGGCAGGTCCGCGACCTCGTCGCGGAGATGATGCGCGATCCAGCTGGCCGCACATCCCCCTCACCGTACGAGACCGCCCGGCTGGTGAGCCTCGCCCCGTGGTTGATCGGACACGGCGACCGGGTGCGCTATCTGCTCGACACCCAGCGGGCCGACGGCGGCTGGGGCCCCCCGGGGGGTTACAGTCTCGTCCCCACCCTGAGCGCGACAGAGGCACTACTGACGGTCCTGCACGCCGATCCACCGGCGGACCGGGCGCGTCTGGTTCACGCCGTCGACCGGGCTCTGGTCGCCCTGACCGGGCTCGTGAACGACGGTGGTCCGTTACCCGACACCCCGGCCCTCGACATGATCGTCCCCGCACTCGCTGATCGCATCAACGACCACATTCACCGCCCGGCCATGCCGCCGCCAGCCGCTCTGGAACGGTGGCAGCGCTCCACCCCGCTCGGCCTACCACGTGGCGTGACCCGACAGCGACTCACCGCCGTACGTCACCTGGTGGCCACCGGCGCACCTATCCCCGACAAGCTGCTGCACGCGTTGGAGGTCGTGGCCGACCTCGCCCCCGCCGCGGGCGGCGTCGTACCAAACGCCTCGGGCACGGTGGGTGCCTCGCCGGCGGCCACCGCCGCGTGGCTCGGCAGGCCCGACCGTCCCGGCGGCCACGGGGCGTTGGCATACCTGGAAGGCGCCGTCGATCGCTACGGCGGTCCCGTGCCGTGCGCAGCCCCGATCACCGTCTTCGAACGAGCCTGGGTGACCACCATCCTGGCTCGCGCCGGCATCGACCTGACCGGATCCCAGGGGCTGGTGGGCAGCTTGACCGCCGACCTGGGGGCGACCGGAACGCCGACGGGTCCTGGGCTGCCGACCGACGCTGACACCACCGCCGTGACTCTGGCCGCTCTCGGCCGCCTCGGCGTCTCGGCGTCAACCGACTGTCTGTGGCCTTACGAGACACCCGAGGGTTTCGCCACGTGGCCAGGTGAGGACGGTTTCAGCACCACGACCAACGCCCACGTGCTCGACGCTTTGGGCCAGCGACTGGCGGAGCAGCCGGGCGCGCAGCCGCGCCATCGCGCTGCTGTGCGACGGCTGGTGGCGGCCCTGCTGGATCGTCAGGAACTCCAGGGGAGTTGGGCCGACAGGTGGCACGCCTCGCACTACTACGCGACTTCCTGCTGCGTGCAGGCGTTGGCAGAGTTCGGGGAGCCGACGACAGTGGCGAAACCGCTGGATCGCGCGGTCGAGTGGACACTTGCCGCCCAACGCACCGACGGCGGCTGGGGCACCTGGAGTGCTACCGCAGAGGAAACGGCTTACGCGTTGCACATCTTGCTGGCCAGCGGCACCCGGACACCCAAGGTAATTGACGCGGTTGGTCGCGGGCACGCCTACCTGTGTCAACACGAGGGCACAACGGGACCGGCGCTGTGGCATGACAAGGATCTGTACCAACCCACCTTGATCGTCCGCGCCACAGTTCTGGCAGCCCAGCACAGTGCCGGGAGGCTGCTGACCTACCTGTCCGAATGCGCGTAGATGTTCGGCGGTCACGACTGACAGCATTCGCCTCAGGACACACGAGTCCTTTGTGGACGTCACACTTAGTGACGGTCTTGAGTCAATAGTCAGATAACTGCTAGCGTGCGTCGGTCTGCCTACACCGGCGGCTTGGTCGGCATGCCTCTGCCGACAAGTTCCTCTGCTCGGCATCGGACGGTTCAATGCGGTCTCGCAGCGCCAATCTGCGCACCAAGGTCATCGCGCTCCTCGCCTCACTCGTCGCTCTCTGGGCATTCGCCGCCTGGGTTACCCTCCGAGACGGTGTGGACCTCCTTGGCGTCCAAGCGATCGACAGCCAGATCGTCTCCCCGAGTGAGCCGCTGCTGCTGGACCTCCAGGTTGAACGACGCCTAGCCGTCGTCTACCTCGGTGGTCCCAGTGCCGACCGGAAGAACGCACTCGACGCCGCCCGTCTGGCGGTCGACAAGAACGCCGCCGCCTTCAAGTCCACCGCGCGTAGCTGGCTAGCCCGTATGGCCAGCAGTAGCGACGCCGAACAACGCGTGAATGAGGCGATCGCCCAGCTCGATCGACTGCCGGAAGTCCGCGAGTCAATCGACGATCGGTCAGTCGACCGGGCAAGCACCATCGGCACCTACAGCGACCTCGTCGAGTCGATGTTCGCCGTCTACGATGTCGTCGGCACGCTCGATGATCCCGAAATCCAGCAGGACACCCAGAATTTGATCGAGCTGTACCGTCTCCGCGAGATCATCTCGCAGGAGGACGCCTTGCTCACCGGCGCTCTCGCCGCCGAACGGATCACCGCTGGTGAACAGGTTCGGTTCACTGAGCTGGTCATCGCGCAACGCTTCGTCGCGGATCGCACCCAGCTGAACGACTCCGACCAGGCCGCCTTCAACCAGGTCCTCAACGGAGATGCGTTCCGGAGCCTGCGTCAGCTCGAGGACCGGGTGATCAGCACTCGAGGATCGGCCCGTCCAGACGTTACCGCTGAGGAATGGAACGAGGTCGCACCCGCGGCGTTGACCCATCTGCAGGAGATGGTTCTCGGCAGCGGTGACAATCTGGTGCAGCGCGCGGTGCCTGTCGCGGTCGGGGTGATCGTCCGGCTGGTCCTCGCCGCCGGCCTGGGTCTGCTGGCGGTCATCGCGTCGATCGTTGTCTCCATCACCACCGCGCGTGCTCTCGTAGCTCAACTGCAGCGACTCCGTGACGCGGCCCATCAACTCGCCGACGAACGACTCCCCGCGGTGGTGGAACGCCTTCAGCGTGGCGAGAAGGTGGACGTCGCCGCCGAGGCACCGCCGCTCGACTTCGGCGCTGACGAGATCGGGCAGGTCGGCCAGGCCTTCAACGCCGTTCAGGAGACGGCTGTCCGTACGGCCGTCGAGCAGGCGGAACTACGCCGCAACGTACGCGACGTGTTCCTGAACCTGGCCCGGCGCACCCAGGCCCTCGTCCACCGCCAGGTGACCCTCCTCGACGAGATGGAGCGTCGTCAGGAGGACGCCGACGAACTCGAAGACCTCTTCCGCGTCGACCACCTCGCCACCCGGATGCGGCGCAACGCCGAGAACCTCATCGTTCTCTCGGGCGCGACGCCCGGCCGTGGCTGGCGCCGCAACGTGCCCATGGTCGACGTCGCCCGCGCCGCCGTGCAGGAGGTGGAGGACTACACGCGGGTGAAGGTGATGCCATTCGGGTCGGTCGCGCTCGCCGGCCGGGCCGCCGGTGACATCATCCATCTGCTCGCCGAGCTGATCGAGAACGCCCTGACCTTCTCGCCGAAGAGCACCCCTGTCGAGGTGCGTGGACAACTCGTAGCCAACGGCTTCGCCATCGAGATCGAGGACAGAGGTCTCGGCATGGCCGAGGACGATCTGGCCGCCGCCAACGCCGACCTCGCCACCGCCGCCGAATTCAACCTCGCCGACGCCAAGAAACTGGGGCTGTTCGTCGTCAGCCGGCTGGCCGCGAAACACCACCTCGCAGTGCGGTTGAAGCCGTCACCGTACGGCGGGACGACGGCAGTCGTGCTCCTCCCCAAGGACCTGGTCACGACCGCCGACCCGATCGGCGCGGCCTCCTCGCCGACGGTGGGCATGTCCCGAGACGCGGTTGGCGCCAGCGACGCCCAGCGCGTCCCCACCCCCCGGCCTGCCTCTGTCGCCGTCGCGGAGCCCACGCCCGTGCACGGCGAAACGATGGAACTGCCCGCAGTGCGCCCGCTGCGTGCCGCCGCTGACGCCGCCGCGACCGTCACCGAAGGACCGGTCAAGAGCGCGCCCAGCGTACGGCAGCGGCCCGAACCTGCTGCCGAACACACCGAGCACACTGAGCACGGCCTGCCGATGAGAGTCCGTCAGGCCAACATCGCGCGCCAACTACGCGACTCGTCACCAGGCCAACCACAGCCACCGGAGGACGACGAGGCGGGGCGATCCCCCGACGACATTCGCCGGATGATGGCCTCGTACCAATCCGGCACCCGCCGAGGGCGCGATGACGCCGCACGTCTCGTCGACGCCGACGAGGACGAGCAACGCAACGCCGCCGACAACACGTCCGCGGCCGAAACCGACCGGTAAGAAAGAGGAACGGGCAAGTGCAGCAGAATTCCACGGGCGATTTGGCCTGGCTGCTCGACGACCTGGTCGGGCGCGTCAAGCAGGCTGAGCATGCCATCGTGCTCTCCGCTGACGGACTGCTCATGGCTTCCTCCGCCCAGCTCAGCCGAGACGACGCGGAACATCTGGCCGCGATGGCATCGGGCATCCAGAGCCTCGCGAAGGGTGCCAGCAAGCGGTTCGGCGGCGGACCCGTGCAACAGACCATCATCGAGATGAAGTCGTCGTTCCTGTTCGTCACCGCGGCCGGAAGCAACGCATGCCTGGCCGTCCTTGCGGCCGAAGACACCGACGTCGGACTTGTCGCGTACGAGATGGCAATGGTCGTTGCGCGAGCCGGCAAGTTCCTCGCCTCTCCGACCCGGCCGAGCCAGCACACCAACAACTAGGGGCCGCCATGACGATGCCCGACGAAGAACCAGTCTGGTTAGATGACGAAGCCGGGCCGGTGGTCCGGCCATACGCCGTTACGGGCGGACGAGCCAAGCCAGCCAACAGCTTCAATGTGGTCGCTCTGGTCCTTTCGACGCGATCGGCCCCGCCATCCGAGGTGGGGATTGCACCAGAACAGGCGCGGATCATTCACCTCTGTCAACGACCGCTCGCACTCGCAGAAGTGGCCGCGCATCTCAGCCTGCCTCTTGGCACCGTCCGAGTGCTGCTGGACGGACTGATCGCGCAGGGATTTGTCCAGGTCAACGATCCTCGTCAAGCCGCCACCCTTCCCGACGACAGCGTATTCGAGGCGCTCATCAATGGACTACGTCAACTCTGAGCGGACGGGCCAAGTGACCCTTCCCACCGCCATCAAAATCCTCATAGCGGGTGGCTTCGGCGTAGGCAAGACCACCCTCGTGGGATCCGTCAGCGAAACCAAGCCTCTACGCACTGAGGAGGTTCTCTCCGAGCAGGGCGTGGGTGTCGATGACATCTCCGGCGTCGAGACGAAATCGACAACGACCGTGGCGATGGACTTCGGCCGGATCACCATCAGCGAGGAACTCGTTCTCTACCTGTTCGGCACCCCAGGCCAAGACCGCTTCTGGTTCGTCTGGGACGAACTCACGATCGGCGCCCTGGGCGCCGTGGTCCTGGCAGACACCCGGCGGCTCGCCGACTGCTTTCCGTCCGTCGACTACTTCGAGCGGACGAGGCTGCCATTCATCGTGGCCGTCAACTGCTTCGAGAATGCCCGCCAGTACAGCCTTGACGAGGTGCGACTGGCCTTGGACCTCGACCCGGACGTGCCTGTCATGTTGTGCGACGCGCGAGAGCGGCAGTCATCCAAAGAGGTCCTCGTAGCGCTGATCGAGCATGTCAAGAAGCAAGGGCTCAGCCGCAGACCCGAGCCGGTAGGTCATTGACCGGCGGCCTGCCGCCACACTCCTCACACTCGCTCGCGGAGTACCCAAACCAGGTTCGCAGGCGCCTCACGCGCCAACGTCAGGGAGAAGGCTGCGCCCCTCCCAGGTTCCATGTTCCGACAACGGGCGGAACCGCATGAACGCGGATTCGTGGTGGAAGTCCCGGCGATGCTGTTCAGCCATGGCGACGGTATGTGTCTGTGCCTGTGGGACAGCGCTGCGGCCGTACACCATGTCGGTCATCTCGCGGACGCTGCGCCAGATCGTGAAGGTGGAGAACGTGTTGGGCGGGCGTACCGCTGCGGTGGCGAACGTGGTGCCGGGGTGGCGGGCGACCAAGCGTTCGACCGGCCGCCCCCACTTCAGGAACCGGGGTAGTTCGGGAAGCTTGAGCCGGGCGAGGGTGACGGCCACGATCGGCTCCTCCGGATCCCATCGGCCCGCTTGCATCGGCAGGCCGGCGAGGGCGGCCACCTCGCCGTAACGCCGCAGGTACTGCAGTCGCACATGCCATCCGCCGTCGAGCCGCCGCCCTAGATCGTCGTCTGCGAGGAACCGATCCAACGCCGATTCGTCGTCCCATTCGGCGAACATCGCCAGGCGTCGCAACTGCATCCGTTCCACCGACAACGCCGGGGAGCCGAGTCGCATGAGCGCGAGGCATTCGGCGTGCCGCAGCCCAGCCGCCCGGGGCCTGCGACGCAGGGTGCGCAAGGTCAAGGCCGGCGGAAGCAGTGCGAGATGGAACGAATGCATCATCGGCCCATGATCCCAGTCGTCCGCGACCGCGTCCCCTCCCGGAGCGTGCGACCGGCGGCGGCAGGCGGACGGTTGGCTTCGTCAGCAGCCGGTTCAGTGCCGGTCGCCTCGCCATCTGCACCCGTTCTCCGCGCGCAAGGTTAGGAATTACTCGGCACCCCATGCGGTACGTGGGGTATCCGGCGCACTAGCATTGCTGCGTTCCAGCGGCTGAAACGAGGCGAGATGCGTTGGCTCCGGCAGTTGCTGGGTAGCAAGCGGGTCCAGCTCGATCCAGGGCGGCAGCAGGCACTGCTACGGGATGTCCGGCACCGGTACGGCGTCGGCTCGCCGGCCCGGTTCTCCGAGCAGGTCGAAGCGATCACGCGGATACTGAACGACGACGACGGCCTGGTCGTGGCGGCCCGGATCGTCAGCGAGGTCGCCGACGAGGCTCACGCGGACCTGCAGGCCCAAGCCCACGACGTGCACCGGCGTACGGGCCGGCGACTCCTGGTGCACCGCCGGAGCTACCGACCGCTGTGGAAGGAGGCCGGGCCGGCGCTGCGGTGGCCACTGTTCGCGCTGCCGGGCGGGCTTCACCCGTACGTGCAGGTGAGCGCCGCCGTCTCAGTGGTCGGCAGCCGCGCGCCCCGGCTCGGCCAGGTGACCGACCCGGATCTGTTCCTGGCCCGCGTGTTCGAGGTGCTCGATCTCACCATCATCGGCTGCGAGTACGGCCAGGTGCGGGTGGACACCGACGTCGCAGCGCTGGCCGACCGCCTGATCTCGACCGCCGGGCAGGTTCTCGCCGCCATCGACGACCCGCCCCGCCTACCGCCGCCGGTACGCGAGGCGATGCGCCGCAACAACACCCTCGACGTCCACGATCCAACCGGTCCTCGGGTGGTCGGCGGCATCAACCTGGGCGCGCGGATGCGGGAGACTCTGCTGGTGTAGAACCCGAAGTGAGCCGGTCTGGGGCCGAGCGCCCCGCTTGGCGCAACGACTTTGGCGCGCGAATCGCGTGGACATTGATAGCGCTGAGGGCGATGTATCGGGGTCGCGAGCAGAGTCCGTGCGGGGGAGGCGGCATGGGCCCCTTCCGGCTGCCATCATTCGGGCCAGATGTACACCAGCAACCCCCCACTCTAAGCTTGATCTTTAACCCCCTGAGGTCCTGTGGGGATCCCGGCGCATGATGGAAACAGCCCAATCTCGGTCGGTTCACCAATCAGCACTCCGGCGATGCCGGGCCGCTCGTTCCCGGACCACACCGCCGCGTAGAGGTCACCACTCGGTCCGCCGAGCAGCGGCATCCACCGCGTACCAAGCACCGGATCGTCCTCATACGTTGGCCGAAGGGCAGCGGCCTCAGCCGCCGACAGCGGCCGGTAGCCGGGGACCAGGTTCACGGTGTCCTGGATCTGCCCGGGCTCGGAGCGAACTCCGTTACACCAGCCGAACCAGGTGGCCACGTCCTCGGGCACGGGCGCACCGTACGCGCGCTCCACCTCCCCGCGGGAAGTACCCGGCACGAGCAACGAGGCGACTGGACGACCTAGCTCACGGACGATCGTCACCAGTTCGTCGAGACGGTCGATCAGCATGTGCGCTCCCGTTCGTCAATTGACGTGCACATGTCGGGCACCGGTGGCGCATCCCCCGATGGGTGGCGAATGCCCTTCGTGTTAGCCAGCCCTTGGTGGATGGAATGTACGCGGCGGCTACGGTTGATGCTCCGGAGGGTCCGCTGGAGGAGGCGTCGAACAGGCCGTGGGTGGCTATGGCGTGCAGGTCACGCTCGTGTTCGTGTTGGTGTTGGTAAACGCGGTGTTCGCGGGCAGCGAGATGGCGCTGGTGTCGCTGCGGGAAAGCCAGCTACAGCGCCTGGAGCGGACCTCCCGGGGCGGGCGGGTGCTGGCGAAGTTGGCGCGGGACCCGAATCGCTTCCTGGCCACGATTCAGATCGGCATCACCCTGGCGGGTTTCCTGGCGTCGGCCGCGGCGGCGGTGTCCCTGGCCCAGCCGCTCGTGGGCCCCTTGGGATTTCTCGGCGGCGCGGCGGAGCCGGTGTCCATCGTCGTGGTGACCGTCCTGCTGACGTTCATCACGCTGGTGCTGGGTGAGCTGGCACCGAAGCGGATCGCCATGCAGCGCGCCGAAGGTTGGGCGCTGCTCGTCGCCCGCCCCCTCGATGCGTTGTCGGCGTTCTCCCGGCCGGCGGTCTGGCTGCTGAGCAAGGCCAGCGATGCGGTCGTACGCCTGAGCGGCGGTGACCCCCGCGCCCGGCGGGAGGAGGTCACCACCGAGGAGTTGCGAGACATGGTCGCCGCCCAGCGCAACCTCACTCCCGAACACCGGATGATCATTTCTGGCGCCTTCGAGGTGGCCGAGCGGATCCTGCGGGAGATCCTCGTCCCGCGTCGCGAGGTGGTCACCCTCTCTGCGTCGCTGACGGCACCGCAGGCGCTGCGCGAGCTGGGCAAGTCGGGACAGACCCGAGCCCCGGTCGTGGGTCGCGGCGGCCTGGACGACACCGTCGGCGTGATACACATGCGGGACCTGCTCGACCAGGAGGGCCCGGTCGCCCAGTACGTCAGCCCGGCGGTGTATCTGCCGGAGACGTTGAAGGTCACCGAGGCGATCCGGGAAATGCGCGCCCAACGGCAGCAGTTCGCCCTCGTCGTCGACGAGCGGGGATCCATCGACGGGATCGTGACGATGGAGGACCTGGTCGAGGAGATCGTCGGGGAGATCTACGACGAGACCGACCGGGACGTCCAGGCCGTCGTACGCGAGCCGGACGGGGCACTGCTGCTGCCCGGCGGCTTCCCGCTGCACGACCTGACCGACATCGGCATCGACCTCGACGAGGACACACTCGAGACCGGGGACTACACGACCGTGGCGGGCCTGGTCCTGGCGCACCTCGGCCACATCCCGAAGACGCCCGGCGAGATGATCGAACTACCCGGCCTGACGGCCGAGGTGGCGGAGGTGACCGGGCGGGCCATCACCCGGGTGCGCCTGCGCGCCATGCCGGCGCGCGGCGACGGGCACGAGGCCGGCGAGGACCAGACAACCTCCTGACGGGCCCCCGGCCGACGGCTGACTGGCACGTGATGTGGGAATGGCGTCACGCTCCACCGAGGCCAGATCCGATCCGCCACAGCTCCACCCGAGAGTGACCGCGTGGATGCAATCAGCTATTTCTCAGGTGGCGTTGGTAGGTTCCCGGCACGGCGGCTTCCATTATGGACGTCGTCAGTTGTGTTGCGGCACAAGGGTTCCGTGTGGAAGTTCCACCGGATCTGCGGTTGCCGCGCGTTCGGTGGTCGTCGAGGGAGAGGTTCGTGGTGTTCAAGAAGATGCTGGGCACGTTCGGGGTGGGCGGCCCGAGCGTCGATACCGTCCTGTCCAATCCGAGCACCCGCCCAGGGCTGATGCTGGGCGGGCAGGTGAACCTGACCGGCGGCAGCCACGACGTGAACATCGACCACATCACCGTCGGTCTGGTCACTCGGGTGGAGATCGACGGCGCGGACGAGGACTACGACGCCCTCATCGAGTTCCACCGCGTTCAGGTCGCGGGTGGCCTGCACCTGCGCGAAGGTCAGCAGCTGTCGCTGCCGTTGCAGGTGGCGGTGCCGTGGGAGACCCCGGTGACCGACCTGTACGGGCAGCACCTGCACGGCATGACCATGGGCCTGCGTACCGAGGTGGCCATCCGTGGCGCGGTCGACAAGGGCGACCTCGATTCGGTGTACGTGCACCCGTTGCCGGTGCAGGAACGCATTTTGGACGCGTTCGGCCGGCTCGGTTTTCAGTTCAAGAGCGCCGACCTCGAGCGTGGCCACATCGCCGGGCTGCACCAGACGCTGCCGTTCTACCAGGAGATCGAGTACTACGCCGCGCCGCAGTACGCCCACGGCGTCAACGAGGTCGAGCTGACCTTCGTGGCCAACGAGCACGGCGTGGACGTGGTGCTGGAGTTCGACAAGCGCGGCGGCCTGTTCACCGGCGGACACGACTCCTTCGGCCGTTACCACGCCACGCACGCCGACACCGACCGCCTCGACTGGGCCGCTCAAGTCGACACCTGGCTCCGTCAGTCCCTCGACGGATACCAGAGCCTGCACGCCGGCCAGGGCTACGCCCCACCCGCCCAGGGCTACAGCACCCCCGGCTACCCGCCCCCGCCGCCCGGCTACGGGCAGCCCGCCTACGGCGCTTCCGGATACGGACACCCGGGATACGGCCACCCGGGCGGGCACTACAAGGAGGAGCATCACGAACATCGCAGCGGCCCCGGCATGGGTGCCGTCGCCGCGGGTGTGGTCGGTGGCGCCGCGCTCGGCTTCGCCGGCGGCATGGTCGCCGAGGAGGTCTTCGACTCCTTCGGCGACGACGAGGGCAGCGACGAGGAGGAGTGAACCGCCTCTGATCCACAGTGGAGCCGAGCACCCGCCCCATGATCTAATTTGACAGGTTTGTCCGCAGCCGACCGGATTGTCTGGTCGGATTTCGAAGGAGTGTGCATGCCCGTCACCGCCGACCTCACCAAGCTGGTCGACAAGGCCTACCAGGACAAGACCCTCACCGAGATCGTCGACGCCCCGGTGTCCGCCCTCGCCGGGGTCAGCGACGGCGACGCCAAGTTGCTCAAGGACGCCTTCAACATCACCACCGTCGGCGATCTGGGCCGTAACCCGTACTTCCGCACCGCCAACGCCCTGGTCGCCCTCACCGGCAGCAAGTAGCTCCCTCGCGGCGTGGTGCCGGGCTTTCGGCACCACGCCGCCACGGGTGTCCGCTGCCGGCCTGGCCGCGCGCCGGGTTCCGCGTTCCCACCTGCGGCGAGCAGGCCCGGATGCCAGCCGAGCCGACGGCTGCGCAGGTGGTCGAGCTCGGGCTCAGGTGGCCAGGACGGCGACGATGGCGAGGTAACTGCCCAACAGCAGAATGCCTTCGAAGCCGACGCGGCCCCAGCCTCGGGGTTGGCGGACCAGCATGCCGGCGAGGACGACGGCGGTCATGAACAGACCTGCGGCGGTGACGAAGAGTTCGTCGGTCTGCGCGGCGTGGAACAAGGAACCACCGCGGAACGCGGCGTCTCCGATGACAAGGTTGAGCGCGTCGAGGCAATTCCCTCCGATGATCGCGGCGATGGCCAGGGTGATGGTGCCCCGGCGGACCGCCGCGACGGCGGTGACGGTTTCCGGCAGGGCGTTGACCATTCCCATGAGCACGCCGCCGACGAAGCCGGCCTTGAGCCCGGTCGCCTCCACGATCCCCTCGGCGGCGGTGCCGATGGCCCAGCCGCCCAGGCCGACGGTCAGGCCGACGGCAAGGAAGCGACCCCATAGGCCACGGGTCGACATGCGGTCGAGCGACCCATGTGGCTGAGGAATGTCGCGGCGGGTTTCGCGCGTGTCCACCGCGTCCCACATCGGGGTGGCATCCGCGACCCGGACCATCCGGATCCCCCCGAGGTAGCAACCGATCATCACCAGGGAAACCGGGTGCACCCCGGCCACGGTGACATCCGGGGTATAGGTCGCCAGCAGCGCCAGGGCGAGCAAGGCGATCAGCAGGCAGCCGAACAGAATGTTCGACATCGACGCCGACGCGTGCTCGAGATTCACCCGCCGGTAGAACA
Organism: Verrucosispora sp. WMMD703; assembly: GCF_049178935.1. Taxonomy (NCBI): domain Bacteria; kingdom Bacillati; phylum Actinomycetota; class Actinomycetes; order Micromonosporales; family Micromonosporaceae; genus Micromonospora; species Verrucosispora sp. WMMD703. The sequence goes on from NZ_JBMHMM010000004.1 coordinate 203,554, forward strand.
TGTCGGCCACGGCCACCGCCGCAGTCTGCGCCGCGATCCCGCCCACGGCATTGCTGTAGGCCAACTGCGGCTGATCGCTCGCTGCGGTGACCGCGGTCATCACGATCCCGGACAATGAGGTGGCGAGCCCGAAGACACCGCCCCGAACACCGCCTCCCCCCAGCCGGTCCGGTCCGCCAGGGTGTCACCGAGGACGGCCTGATCGCCGCGAACCCGGCCCGGCACATCACCGTCGCCGGCTACCGCAAACCCCACGCCCAGGTGTGGACCGACGACCGTGTCCACGCCTGGCAGACCACCGGCGAACACCCCACCGTCGCGGTATGGACCGCGCAGCAGCTCGGTGCGTTCCTCGACACCGTCACCGACGACCCACTGTTCGCGTTCTGGTGGCTAACCGCCCTACGCGGCCTACGCCGCGGCGAGATGTGCGGACTGCGGTGGACCGACATCGACCTCGACCGCGGCATGCTCTACGTCGAATGCAACCGCACCACCGCCGGCTACCAGGTCATCGAAGGCGACCCCAAAACCGCCGCCGGACGCCGCCCAGTCGCCCTCGACAAACGCACCATCCAGGTCCTACGCGACCACCGGCAGCGCCAACGAGACCAGCAAGCCCGCCGGAAGGCGGCCGGAAAGACGTGGGTCGACTCTGGGTACGTGTTCGTCCGCAAGGACGGCAGCCCCCTGCACCCCGGCTACGCCAGCGGCCGATTCCGGCTCCTGGTCAAACGCGCCGGCATCCCGCCAGTACGGCTGCACGACCTGCGCCACGGCGCCGCGTCCCTCACACACGAAGCCGGCGCCGACCCCAAGACCCTGCAGGACATGCTCGGACACTCCAGCATCCTGGTCACCGCCGACACCTACACCAGCGTCCTACCCCTGGCACAGCGCCGCTGCGCCGACGCCACCGCCCACCTAGTCCTCGCCGCCGCCCACCGCACCCGCGCCAAGATCCGTAAGAACTGTCGTCGCAACCGCCACCAACCCCGAGCGGCGGCACATACTCCAGCCGCAAGGCACCCGACAAGCACAAGAAGCCGCAGGTCAACACTTCACGACGAAACCTATCGTCACGGAAAGTGACAACACCCGAGTGGCGCCCACATGACACCCACCGTCCGAACAGGCCGGACAGCAGAAAGGCCCGAGCCGCGTTTCCGCAGCCCGGACCCCTTTTGATCTTGCGCGCCCGGGGACTCGAACCCCTAACCTTCTGATCCGTAGGGAACCGGTCAAAACATCTCTAAAGCTGTCGCGGACTCCTATAACGTACTGGTTCAACCGCCTCCGTCCAGGCGGCAATGTTTCGTTTCTGCTGGTCCAGGCGTCGCACTCAACGGGCCGCCACAGCCGGCGGGCGGTGAAACTGCTGCGATGCTGGAACAGTCGCGTCCGTGCTGATCAGGTGCCAAACATCCGAGCACCATCGGAGCACCACACGAACACCTTCCCCATCGCCGAAACAGAAGCAAGCCGACCACCGATCGGCGGCTACCGCGCCACGAGGCAGTTGGACATGTCCCGGGCGGTGATCGGCGGCTCCCACGTCCGGGCGCTCAACGGCGGCCCAAGCTGGTCCGAGCTCCGAGGAGACTCGAATCCCTAACCTTCTGATCCGTAGGTGCGGCGCGTATCCGCAGGTCCACGCGATCTCGCTTCCGGTCGGCACTACCGGGCTCGCGGGTGCTGCGCGTCCGTGCTGGTTCGGTGCGGGTTGTGCTCGACGGTTGCGCTACGTCCGATCACATTCGGAACACATCGCGATCCCCACGACCGGTCGACGGTCGACGACGGCCACCCCCTCGGCGCTGTCCGGCACGGCACGGATCAGCCCGGCCGTCCTACCCATGCCGCGTGCCTGTCGCCGACATGCAGGCCATCGGACCGGCGCCCTTGCAGGATTCCGGTGCGCATCCGCCCTTCGATCACCTGCAACCCACGGCTCGCCGGATGAAGAAGGTCGCGGGAGATCATGATCGGCGGTACGAGCCACGTTCCTTCAGTCTCCCAGGCGTCCCGAATTCGTTGCGGGCGCTTGCTCAGCCAGTACACGTGGTCCGCCGCGACGTCTTCAAGGAATCCCTGGTCGCTGGGACCGGTCGGAATCGACTCGAGTTCGGTGACGGGGACGTCCTCGAGCTTCCAACGGATCCGTTCGAGGTCGAGGTCCTCGTAGTCCCTGAGGAACTCAAGATGTCGGCCATGGTCGTAGAGCCACTGACGCACCACCTCGTCGGGCCACCGCAGGTTCGCGATCGCTTCCAACTGCAGAAAGACCCGAAGGTCTTGGTCCCGGTCGGCCGGGGGAAGGTTCTCCAGGAAGGTCGGCACGCTGCCTCGCACTCATGGTCATCACGTATGACTGGCTCAACGAACGAAGCCGGCTCGCGTGAGACATGCACGGGCAGCCTCGCCATCGGGTCGGCGGCTCACGATGGTGTGGTTTCGGCCGTTGGAGAGTGGGCGGCGCACCGTACCAACTCGCCGTACGTCCACCGCACGTCGCCTATATGGTCGTGACCGTCGAACCAGGTGAGGTTTGCGACGCGCTGCCCCGCCATGAGTTGGAACTGTGCGTGCCAGCCTGGGTCCCGGGTGAGGAGCACCGGCTCGTCGACATCCGGGAACTGGTCTGCAGTGATGTCCAGGATCAGCCCGTCCTGCTCGAGCCACGCATGGGTGTGGAACGGGTCGTCTCGCTGACCCGACCGGTACTGCCAGTCGCCGAGTCCCGAGTCGGCGAGGAACTGACCCAGCAGTTTGCACGTGTCTCCGCAAGAGCCCTTTGGGAAATCCGCGAGGCTGATCATCCGAAGACCGCCTCGTTCCAGCCCGGCACGAAAGGCGGACGCTGCCGCACGCACGGCCGCTTCGTGATCATCAGTGAGCCCACGCGGATACATATCTGGAGGTTATGCGTGTGCGGTGAAGCGAGCCCACCATGGGCTGTCGGATGAGCGATCAACGCCGGGCCAGTCCATGGCACGAAGCCTGGTACCCGACTCGCGTCGGCCGACTTCGCAGTGCCAACACTGCCCATTGACCGCAGCGGCTCGTCCAGCGGTCAGGTGATGCGGCGGTACGCGCGGACGGCGAGTGGGGCGAACACCGCGAGAATGCCCGCCGTCCAGGTCCTGACTTCTGATCCGTAGTGCGGGTTGTGGTTGCGTCGCCCGAGCCCGGCGGGCCTGTCCACACGTCGATGGTCAGGCGCCACGGTTCGGTCGGTAGTGCACTGCCTCTCCGGTCGCGTGAGTATCGCCGCCGCCCGCCCAATACCCGATGATGAGCCACAGCTCGTAGTGCAAGAGCCATTCGGTGGTCCAGGGCAGGATCATGGTCGCCAGGAACATGTGGTGTTTCCACTCACCTGGGTAGTACAAGCACAGCTCGTCGCCGGGGTAGACGTGCGGGAGCGCCTCCGCGTCTGGGTGTAACTCGAGCACGGGAGGGTCGATGACGGTGACCTTGGGACGGAGTCCGTGCCGGTAGGTCAGGTGCACGGTGTAGGTCCGGCTGGCCGGCGACGGCTGGAGCCGGCCGGTGCAGGTGAGCTCGCCGCCGCGGACGGCGCCTTCGGCGTCAGGTAGCACGGTGGTGATCGCGACGAGCTGCCGGGTGAGGTTAACCGCGCGGGTGGGGATGCTGACCATGGAATGTGTGTCGTGGGACGCGCGGTCCGGACGCGGTCGTGGTGAGCAGGCCGCCGGTGGCCATGTGCAACTTGCCGGTCTTGACCTCGGTGGTCCGGCGCTCGGCGAGCCGCTGGAAGGAGCGTTGCACGGCGTCGGCGGTGAAGCTTTCTGACATCCGGGCGGCGAGGGCCGGGAGTCCTTTGTGCTGCAAATGCACGAGTTCGTCGAGCAGCACGGCGAGGTCGTTGTGCCAGCGGAGGAAGGCTTTGCGCCGCTCCGGATATTCGTTCCACTTGTCGGCGAAGTTCTCGTCCTCGTGCGCCGGGTTGGGCACCCAGAACTGGCCGTGGCGGTTCTCGACGTACGCGTTCATCCCGTCTATGACGGCGCGGGTGGCGGTGAAGAGGTCGGACTCGCCGAGGTAGGCGCGGGCGGCGAGGGTGGTGATGAGGATCGACGGGGGCCGGTGGTCGGTGTCGTCGGCGAAGTACAGCATGGCGTGCCACTTGAGGATCTGCACGGCCCGCTGCAGGGTGCTGCGCACCTGCCAGTCGGGCACGTCGGCGACGTTCGCGTGCCGCTTCGCCTCGACGAGGCGGCGATCGAGCTGCGACTGCTGCTGGAACCAGGTGGCGTAGCCGATCGGGTTGGAGTGTTGCACAGCCGCAGTTGCTTGTCGGTGAGCAGGATGCCGGTGGGCGGCAGGTCGGCGTCCGGGATGGTGGGCAGGACGTCGAGGTGGAAGCCGTCGTCAGGGTAGCTCAGGGTCCAGCAGCGGCGGGTGGACTCGCATCTGGCGGGGCCGTCACCGTGGCTTTGGCGGTGCTTGAACCGCACGAAGGCGTGCAGCATGCGCCCGACGCGCTCTTTGAGTTCGGCCTGGGTGGTGGACTCCTTGGCGATCGGCAGCCAGCACACCAGGTCGATGTCGTACTCCCCGGTCGGGGTGTTCGGCCGCACAACGGTGCCGAGCCGGAACGAGCCCTGCGGGTAGATGCGCCAGTCCGGGGTGCCGTATCGAGGGCTGCCAGGGCATTGGTCGACACATCGCTAATCGACTGCTTGCCGACGGCGAACAGGTCGTGGATGTCCCGCCGAAGTCGTACGCCCGGGCGGGGGTGTTCGTCTCCGGGCGGGGACGCAGGACCGACGCCAGCGACGCCCACTCCGTTGCGCTGGTCGGCATTCGGATGGCCCGGGCTGCGCCCCGTCGTCAACGACGAGCAGTTAGCTCTGCTGCGGATCCTGGTCGACCGACGCCGCTCCCTCGGTGAGGATCACACCCGGATGGTCTCCCAGCTACACCAGCTGCTGCTGAGCTGATTCCCAGTAGAGCGAAGAAGAGCCTGTCCGCCGCCAGGCCAAGGCACTGCTGATCACGGTCAGACGGGGACGCGGTCGGCAAGGCCCGACGCCGGTTCGCCGCGGAGCTGATCAGCGAACGGGTCGCGCCCGCATCGTGCGCCCGACCGATTCGTCCGGTCAGGTGCCCCTTGTCATCTACATCCACGGCGCCGCGGGTGAGCCGGTCAGAGTTTTCGGCGTCAACGGAGGACAATGGAACCGGGCTCATGCGCATGGATGGTTTTGTTCCTGACGGACCGCGAGGCGGCGGATCGGGCCGAGTTGGGATAGGTCGAGGCCACTCAGCCTAAGATGTCGCTGATCTCACGATTCCGAATCTACTCACAACGGACTTCGATGTGGAAGGCTCACTCAGCCACGGTGGGCAACCGTAGCAGTTCAATGGTCCACTCTGCACAGCAGAGATTGGGAATGACACGGCCCGTAGTCGTCATGATCTGCGCGCTGCGGAGCGTGACCACCCAGCAGCAGCCCTCGGAGTGTCCGGACATGCCGAATTGAGTGCCCTCGGATTTCTGCCACGGTACGGTGTTGCCGGGAATGGCCCTATTCCGTGCTGTTGTGGGCGCCTGCTCGGCTGAACTGGTGGCATTGACGTTCCGTCGCCTCATTGGCGGGCACGTAGGTTTCTACGGTGACGTCCTCAAGCGTGAGGTCGAATGCGGCCCCGAACGTCGTGACGGTGTTGATGAAGCACAACTCGGCGCCGCGGTAGTCAAGCCGGATCGGCAGGGCGATGTCGGCAGGGTCCGGTGGCCGCATGTACTCGTCCTGCCCGTAGGCGATCAGTTCTTCATATAGCGCCATCAGTTGCGGGTCGCCGGTGTGCGCCGCTTGACGGCCGAGTCTGGGCAGCAAGTGGGCACGGACCTGGGCGAGGTTGCGCAACCGTGACGCGAGCCCCTTGGGGTGAAAGCCGAGCCGCATCATGTTGACCGGCGGTTGCAGTAGTTCGGGGTCGGCGTCCTCGACGAGGAGGTCGAACGCTCCGTTGGCGATCAGCACGTTCCACCGGCGGTCGAGCGCGATCGCCGGGTACGGTTCATGCGCCCGCAGGATCCTGCCCAGCGCCTCGCGCACACGATCGAAGTCCGGATCGTCCGGCAGCCGCTCCCGGTAGACGGGGGCGTGGCCGGCGGCGACCAGAAGGCGGTTTCGCTCACGCAAAGGCACATTCAGGTACTCGGCCAGCCGATGCACCATGGCGCTGCTGGGGACAGTCCGCCCGGTTTCGACGAAGCTGATATGTCGGGTTGAGACGTCGGCTTGGATCGCCAGGTCGAGTTGGCTGAGCTTGCGCGTGCGGCGCCAGTCGCGCAGGAGTTGACCGGCGGTTTCGTCGGGGGGCACGTCCCGAGTGTCGCGGAGGATCGCCGCCTTGGCCATTACCTCTGGGGTAATCGACGGCGGGTGGGTGTGGCTGCGATCGTCTGCGGCATGACTGACATGACCGCCGCCCACAACAACAAGGACCTGGTCCTGCGTGGCTTCGCCGAATTCGCTGCCGGCAACATCGAGGTGCTGCGGACCTTGCTGCGGGAGGATTTCATCGAGCACAGCCCGGACAATCCGTCGGGCCGTGACGCCTTCGTCGAGTTCATCGCCACCGCGCCGGTCGCGCGCGCGAAGCTGGATCTCAAGCGGATCGTCGCTGACGACGAGTACGTCGTCATGCACTACCACGTGCATACTCCGGAAGATGAGCGCGGTACTGCCGTCGTCGACATCTGGCGGCTCGTAGACGGACAGATCGTTGAACACTGGGACGTCGTCCAATCCGTTCCCGATCTGTCCAGAATCCCGAACGGGATGTTCTAACCCATCGGGGACGGCAACCGCACGTCGGCAGTGCCGTGTCCCCTGCTATGGCCGCAACCTGCCCGAGCCCGTGCGCTAGGTCAACCGCTCCCACGCGAGGAATCGCATACGTAGATGTCGGTAGGTATTGACTGCCGCTGGCAGTAACCTTCATCCTTATAGGCAAATCGGCACTTTGTTTCATACTCACTGGCCAGTGAGCTAGAGCCGGGGGCGGCGTCTACGCGCCCTGAAAAGACAACCAGCATGGGATAGTCAAGTCATGAAGTGGACACGCCGGTCGGGGCGTGGGTGGCGAGCAACCTCGATCGCATCGCCGATGTGAACGACTGGCGGCAGGACTGCTGTTGCGTTGCGGAAATCGGACTGGAGGCGACCGAACTGCTCGGCGTCATTCTGCTCAACGTCACCCCAGCAGGATGGGGTGGTCCGCCATCGCGGACCGTCCCATCCTGCTGGACGCTCGAAGGAACGGCCGCAGGACGCTACGCCACGTCCCAGCGATCCAGTTGATCTACCTGTTCGCGAGTCGCATGCGGACGTCCTGTTCTCGCAGCCCGCGGTGAGCCAAGCCAACGGTCGGTTCGTTCACGCTTCGCGCGTCTTGGCTCGTTGGTTTGCGATCCCCAGCCAGACGGTCGCGCCCAGGCAGGTGGTGGTGAGCAGGAGAAGGAGCACCAGAGTCGGGTTCACCCATGCCGGCACCAGGTCGTAGGTGGCGTTGCACTTGTTGCGCAGGGGGAACCATCGCGACGGTTCCTGCCAATGGGTGGAACGGTAGGCGTCGTCATAGGTGGCACCGGCCGCGCGGCAGGACTCTTCCGCGTCCAGGGAGGAACCCGGAAAGGCGCCGATGAACCAGGTGACCACGGTAGCGACGGCGCAAAGCGCGGCTGTTGCGAGGAACCAGCCGGGGGTTTTCCACCGGCCGGCGAGCAGCGGTCTGCCCCACAGCCACAGCACGAGGAGGGCGGGTGCAGCGACCAGGAGAGAGCAGGCGATGAGCGACATGGTTCCGGTGCTAAGCGAATGTGTACGGGGTCAGGTACCGCGGTAGCAGGATCTTGGTGCGCGGTGCGGCTTCGCGTACGGCGGCGAGGAACGCGTCGAGCCGTTTCTGGTCGCCGGGTGTAGTCGTCGGCGGGTTGGTCAGCGGGACCTCGAAGTTGTCCCAGTGCACCGGCACGATGGTCGCCGGCCGGCCGAGCGCCGAGAGCAGGCGCGGCACGTAGGTGTGGGTGACGTCGGTGCTCGGCACGGCGACCATGGCGACGTCGGGGCTCAGGCCGGTGAGGTTGCGTTCGACGAAGTCGCTCGCGCCCATGAAGAACACCGACGGCCCGCCCTTGACGGTGACCTGGTAGGCGAGTGTGTCGCCCTCGGGGAGGTCTGCGATCGTGGCCGGCTTGTCGGGCACCGCCGTGCGGACACCGGGGAAGGCCATCGAATAGGAGGCGTTGCGGCTGTGCAGCGCCGCGACCACCTCGACTGTGTACTCGCCGAAGTCGAGCACCTCGCCGCCCTTGACCGGGCTGAGCTGGGAGGACGGCAGGCCACCGGCCAGCCCCAGGTGGTACGCGGTGAGGGTGCCGAACACGCGGGCGCCGGACCGCTGTGCGATGTGTGGTACGTCGTTGTAGTGGTCCCAGTGGGTGTGAGTCACCAGGATCGCCTGCGGGGTGCCGGGATGGTCGGCGATGCGCTCGACGTCGACGGTCAGCGGGGTGTCAGGGTTGAACTGCCCGTCGAACAGCCCGGTGCGGAAACGGCTCAAATACGGGTCGATCAGCAGGGTCTTCGCCCCGAGGTCGACCCGCCACCCGGAGGTGCCGAGCCAGCGGAACGTCGCCGGCACGCCACGTGGTGGACGGCGGCGGGGAGCGGCGGTCGCGGTAGCCGGCGGCACGGTGGTACCGGCCACGGTGCCCAGGGCGGCGCCGGCGGTGGTACCCAGGAATCGGCGGCGGCTCAGTGGTGGTTCGGTCATGACGCGCAGCCAACCATCGCGCCAGGCTCGGCGTCCAAGACCATCCTGCGCGAGGGTGATACGCGAGCGCGTATCGCCCCAGCAGGGCGGCTCACCACAGCGGCGGCCGAGATGTCGATCACATCGTCCGTAGCGCTTCGATGGCCGCCCGGGCCGCCTCGCCCATCGCCAGGTCAATGTCGATCCGTCGGGTGGTCAGCCGCTGGGTCTGCGCGAAGACCGCGACCGCGTAGCGGCCGCCGTCGGGATACTCCGCCACCCCGGCCTCGATGTGCAGCCCGGGTAGCGTGCCGGTCTTGGCGGCCACCCGGACCTCGGGCGGGAAGCCGGATGGCAGCCGGGTCCAGAACAGTTGCCGCGCCATCAGGTCACGCACCATCGCGCAGGCGGCGGGCGGGCCGGCCTCGTCCCGCCAGATCAGGGTCAGCAGCCGGGTGATCTCCCGTGCGGTGCTGGAGGTGGTGTGGGCGGGGTCGAAGACCCGCATGGCCCGTATCCGCTCCTCGGGCAGGGCGGCGAAAGCGCGGGCGAACTCGGTCGCGTCCCGCGCGCCGACATCGGCGAACATCGACTCCAGCAACTGCCGGGGGCCTCCGACAACCCGGGTGCGGGTGAGCCCCAACTCGCCTGCGAGCAGCGGGAGAAGATCCGGGCCGACCCGGCGCAGAAGCAGATCGGCCGCTGTGTTGTCACTGACCGACATGGCGAAGTACGCCAGGTCGCGCAGGGACAGCTGCACATCGTCGGCGCAGCCGGCGGTGCCCCAGCCGCCGAGCCGGTCCTCAGCGCGCACCAGCACCCGTTCGGTGGGGTCGAGCTGCCCGGCCGCGGCCTGTCGCGCGAACTCCAGCACCAGAAGGATCTTGAACACGGATGCGATCACGACCTGTTCGTCCGCGCGCGTCCCGACCTCGCGGCCGCTGTCGATGTCGACCGCGTGCAGGCGCGCGTCGACGCCCACCTTGTCGAAGATCTCCCCCGCCAGCACGGCCGCCACCCTAGTACGCCTATCGTCGGGGCGTGGATCTCTTCCGGCACCTGCGCTACTTCACGGTGGTGGCAGAAGAGCTGCACTTCGGCCGGGCTGCCGAGCGGCTGGGCATCGCGCAACCCCCGCTGAGCCAGTCGATCCAGCGGCTGGAGCGGGAGCTGGGCATCCAGCTGATCGACCGGTCCCGCCGCCAGGTCGACCTTACCCCCGCCGGCCGGCTGCTGCTCGACGAGGCGCGCGCCCTGCTCGTCGGCGAGCAACGGATGCGCACCCTCATGCGGATGGTGCACGATGGCACGCTGGGCACGCTGCGCGCCGGCGTGCCGCCGGAGACACCCGCGGTGACCCTCCAGGCGTTACTACGGCGCCTTGCCGACCAGATACCCGGCCTCGACGTCGATTTGCAGGAGCTGACCACCGGCGAGCAGCTGCGGATGCTCGCCGAAGCCCGGCTCGACATCGGGTTGATCCATCACCCGGTCGATGCCCCCGACCTGCGATTCGGGCCAACCGCACAGGTACGGCTCGGCGTGGTCCTGCCGCGCGCCTCGCCGCTGGCCGCGGCAACCGAGCTCGCCCTCGCCGACCTCGCCGGTCACGACCTCGTCCTGCCCCCGCGCCCCACCGCACCGGGCTGGCACGATCATGTCCTGGACGTGTGCCGCCACCACGGCTACACGCCGGCACGCATCCGGCATGCCCGCAATCCCGAGTTCCTGCTGGGCCTGGTGCTCGCCGGCCACGGCGTCGCATTCGAACCGGAGAACGCCGCTCGACGCGAACCACGTGTGGTCTGGCGTCCTCTCACCGGTCACCCACTGCACAAGACGACCGCCGCAGCGTGGGCGGCGCAGTCACCGCATCCCGCAGCCGAGCGGTTCGCCGAGATCGCCGCCGAGACGCTGGACGAAACGGCGCCACCGCCGATTACCGTCCCGGCGCCGGACGCGGCACGCCCCTGGAGCATCGTGTACGCCGCCCGCACGGCCGGCACCGGTGAATAAGCAATGGCCCGCCCCGCTCCGTCATGGCTGACAGGCCCGTCCCGCAGGGGAGTCAGGCCACTGCGGGCGTCCGGGCAGCGGGCCCGCTAGGAGACTCGCCGGAAGACGCCGACGATGCGGCAGCAATAACGTCATCCAGCACCTCGCGGGTGCGCCGCATCTCGGTAATCTGCCGGTCGATCCTGTCTCGTTCGGCCTGCAAATGCTCGACGAGCAGAGGGGTGGCCCGTTCGCTGGGACCGCCATCGGAATCACGCATGCAGGGCAGGAGATCCCTGACCTTGGAGCTGTTGAGACCGGCGGCGAACAATTCCTGGATCCGAATGACCCTGTCGATCGCTGCCTCCGGATACGTCCGGTGCCCACCCGATGTCCGCCCTGTGGGCAGGAGGCCCTGGTCGTCGTAGTACCGCAGCGAGCGGATGCTCACCCCCGTACGCTCTGACAGTTCCCCGATCCGCATGTGAGTCTCCGCTCCTTGACAGGTGGTGGACCTCGGCGCTCAACGGTCACGGCGGGCGCTGACTTGATTCTCCCACCCATGGGAGGTTTCACCATTGGCGGCGTGACCACTACTGACCCCATCCCGCCGGTGACAACTGACCGTCTTCCGCTCTCTCCGCTGCTCGCCTTGAGCACGGCCGTGTTCATCACCACCCTGACGGAGACGCTCCCTGCCGGGCTCCTCACCCCGATGAGCGCCGGCTTCGGCGTGAGCGACTCCGCCATGGGCCAAACGATCACCATCTACGCGGTCGGCACGGTTCTCACGGCCGTCCCGCTGAGCACGGTCACTGCGCACTGGAGGCGCAAGCGACTCCTGCTCGCGGCCATGGTGGGCTTCCTGGCGGCCAACACCCTCACCGCCCTGGCTCCCAGTTACGCCCTCAGCATGACCGGGAGGTTCCTCGCCGGCGTGGCGGCCGGCGTGGCCTGGGCTCTGCTGGCGGGCTACGCGCGCCGGCTCGCCCCGCCTCATTTGGCGGGTCGTGCGATCGCCGTCGCCATGACGGGGATCCCTCTCGCCCTGTCTCTCGGGGTTCCGCTGGGCACCTTCATCGGCCAGGTGTTGAGCTGGCGAGCAGCGTTCGGTCTCATGAGCGTGCTCACCGTGCTCGTCATCGTCTGGATCATCGCCAGTCTTGCGGACTTCCCCGGCGTGTCCCGCGGCCCTTCATCAGAAGCCAGGCGTCCGTCGATGCTGGCGGCCGCCAGCGTTCCCGGCGTCGCGGCCGTCCTCGCCGTCACCCTGGTGTTCGTCCTAGCCCACACGATCAACTACACGTACATCGCTACCTATCTCGACAATGCGGGCATGGCGGACAGCACGGATCTGGCCCTGCTCGTCTTCGGTCTCGCGTGCCTGGTCAGCATCTGGTTCGTCGGCCGACGTGTCGACCGGAGCCTCCGGCAGCTCACCACCGGTAGTGTCGCCCTGGTCGCCGGTGCCGCTGTGGTGTTCGCGGTCGCCGATTCGCCGGTAGCCATCTATGCGGCTGCGGCCATCTGGGGTCTGGGCTGGGGTGGTGTTCCGACCCTCCTCCAGACTGCGGGCGCGCGGGCGGGCAGTCGCCACAGCACCGTCGCCGCCGAGGGGGCCCAAGCGATGCTGGTCACTCTGTGGAACGCCGCCATGGCGATCGGGGGGAGCGCCGGAGGCATCATTCTCTCAGTGGGAGGTGTCGTCGCTCTGCCGGCCGCCACGGCCCTGCTGAGCCTCCCTGCGCTGCTCGTCGTCGTCATGGCTCGCGGGCACGCTTTCCCGGACGCTGTCGCCGTGTCCGCGAGTCCCGCCGACGAGACGAGGTCGACGGCACCGCTTGGCTAGCGATCCTGGTGGTCGGCTGCCGCGGTCAGCTCCCTGCCGCGACAGGCTGCCTGGAAAGCCGCTGACCAGTCGTGTGGTTCCGGCGCTCGGCAGACGGGCGGATACAGGCCCGGGGCCACGGTGGAGGCAGGACTGACGACTGACGGGACGCACTCCGCCGGGCGAGGCCAATCCGACGCCACGCAGGCCGCGGACCGGCCTTGCCCGGAGTGGTCAGTCGCGTACCCGGGAAATCGTCGCGGCTGGGCTGAAAGCCCGGAGCGATCCCCGGACGGTCATTGATCGGCGCACCACATCCAAAACATCCGGTCGTTGCGACCGTCATCGTGCACCCTGAACGAGACCTTCTGACCGGTGACGTCCTTGTCGACACCGGGGACGTTCACGCACCCCTCGGTGATGACGCCGGTGGCGGTCGCCACCTCACCGGCCGCCGTCAGGCAGGTGATGCTCCCCTCGAACTCGCCGACAACCTCATTGGTCGCAGCCCTGCCATAGAACACCTTGAACGTTGCGCCGCCAGCCGCGCGTGACGAGGACCCCAGCACAAGGGCGGAAACGACCGTCACGAACGAGAACGCCTGCTTGCTGATCCCCATGCTGGCTCTTTGGATGTTCCGCGCGACCTTGCCTGATGGGCGGTGACGTTCTGGTTTCTGGCAGGACCGGCGACACCGCGCTCGTACCCTGATCGAGAGCTGTCGGATGCGCCTGGCCGGCGAGGCAGCCGGTCAATCCGGCCGAAGCCACCGCCGGGGCGGCCCGTGCTGCGGATTACCCCCGCGAACAGGACACCACCCCGGCCAGCGACACATCTTCGTCAGCCGGCAAAGGGCTCAAGGACGAAGCGGCCCCACGCGATGAAGGCCGCAAGCAACAAATAGACCAAGTTCAGCATTACCAACTTGGGCTGACCAAAGCGGGCATGGGTGATCATCGCGCCGACCATGAGCAAGATCCAGCAGACGGCGGTCACCGGCACCATGAACGGCGCGATGTCGAGCACGGCGGGCAGGATCAGGCCAACCGCAGCCAGGAGTTCGAGGACCCCGAGAGTCTTGACGAAGCCGACGCTGGCGTGTCCGGTCCACTCCCCCCCACTGTGCGCAGCCAGTTTCTCCTTGGGTACGAATGTCTTGCTGATTCCGCCGGCTAGGGCGACTGCTGCCAACAGTCCGGCAGCAATCCAAAGGGCGAGGTTCATCCGGTCTCTCCTTGCCAGGTGTAAGCGACTCCGATGTCCTGGAAGCCGTCCGGCACGATGGATCTCCAATGGGCACCCTCGGTAGCCGTTCGAGGTGAGATCGCCGATGCGTGACCAAGAGGGCAGGCCCTCCGTTTCGTTTCCAGGGGCTCAGCCTCAAGACACCGCGGGACTGATCCTTCTGACAGGGTGTGAGGCAGACAACTGCACCGGCGTGGGCGCCAACACGCGGAGTCATCACGGGCGGAGCGGATGCTCCGGGGAACGCGGAGAACAGGTCCCCTCAGTGCAGGCCACTGCCCCGGTTCATCGGATGCCGCGACGCGGACAAGTTGAGCGAGAGGGCCCGGCGTGGAGGTACAGCAGCGGCAGAAAGGCCAGCTAGCCCGAAGTGGTGTTGCGGCGGATCGGCAAGCTGTGGCAGCTGCCATCGTCGGGGTCGGCGATGGTGCCGTCGTCGAGCCGAGCCCCGCCGTAGTAGCGGTGGCCCGTCGAGCCGACGCCGGCCGATTGGCGCTGCCAGGCCGGTGGCGGGCAGGTCGCCGGCGTCGCCCAGGAACCGCCCGACCTGGCTGTTCTCGATCCGCTCAGCCGTGCCCGGGTACTGCCGCTGCGCCCCGACCGTGTGAATGCCCTCCTTCGCCTCGCCGGTATCGGCGGCCGTGTCTGGCTAGAGTAGGCCGAGCTTCTCGTCCGGAAAGTTCTCCCAAGCCAAACGTTCCGCAGGATACGGGTCATCCACTAGCTGCGGACGGTAGTCGAGAAGCATCGTATGTCGCCTCATCCCGTAGGTCGGCCAACGCCCGGTCCGGCTGTTCGAGGGGTTGCCGGTGCGGGCGAAGGCAAGCCAGGCGTCCTGGATGCTGGCAGACAGCGCGTCGATCGCCGGGCCGGTGCCGTTGAAACGCTGGTCGTAGGTGCCGAACACGAGTCCCAGGTCGAGCGCGTGGCAGCAGCCCAACAGGCCGTCCAGGACCGGGGCCGGATAGATGCCGAGGAAGTGGTAGGCGGGAACACGGTGCTGCTGCTTGGCCTCGACGATGCGTAACGTCGGCATCCGAACCGCCCGGTCACCCTCGATCGCCATGTGCAGGTCCAGGGGGCTGGTCCAGCCATGTCCTCGGGCGGCCAGCAACGGACGGTACGTGTCAATCAGCGGCCGGACATGCTCGCCGGGGATGAGGATCCCCAGTCGTTGGACGAGTTGTTCCTCGGACATCGGGGGCAGCGCACCGTGCCCCATGGCCAGCCGGTGCTCGTCGAGCTGCGATCCGGCGAGCAGCGAGACATCGGAGGAGGCACCGTTGCGGATAGCGTCAATGGGCCGCTCGAGCAGGTTGACTCCGTCGATGACGGGAAGGTAATGCATTGCGCCGAGGTGTGGATCGACCTCCGCCATGTGCTGCACGATGGCCGACGACGCCTCGACCATCCGTTGCGGCGTGAGCGCCCTGATCGCCGCCACGTCACTCGGCCTGATGTTGAGGGATTTGAGGTAGATATCCGCTATGAGCGTCGCCCGTTCCACGGTCTGCGCGGTGTGTCCGGCGCCGCTCTGCAGGATCACGCGACGAAACAGGCCCTTGGCAGGCGGGGAGGCCATCAGGAACGTGCAGTCAACCGAGCCGGCCGACTGGCCGAAGACCGTGATGTTGTCCGGGTCTCCGCCGAACGAGCGGGCGTTTTCTCGCACCCACTGAAGCGCGGCGATCAGATCGAGTCGGCCTTCGTTGCCGGTTGACGGGATCCGACCCCCGGTCACCTCGCTGAGGTTGAGATAGCCGAGCGCGCCGAGCCGGAAGTTGACCGTCACGACGACGACGTCCCCACGGCGGGCCAGCGAGCTGCCGTCATAGTTGGGCTGTCCGCCGGAACCGTACTCGTACCCGCCGCCATGGATCCAGAACATGATGGGCCGGCAGGCCCTGTCCAAACCTGGTGTCCAGACGTTGAGGAACAGGCAGTCTTCGCTGCGTTCGCCGGGCACTGTCAGGTACGCCGCGGAGAACTCGGTGGGCGGCTGCCCGTGCTGCGGCGCGACCGCGCCAAATGCCTTGGCTGGCCGTACGCCACGCCACCGCTTCTTCGGCTGCGGCGGCAGCCACCGCCGGGCCCCGACCGGAGGCTCGGCGTAGGGCACACCACGGAAGACGAAGAGCCCCGCTTCCTCCGACCCTTCCAGCTTGCCGCAGGTGGTGCGAACGATCGGATCGGTTAGGGATCCCGAATTCGGGGCCGCTGCGGCGGGGCGGCCCCAACTCGTCGTCAAGGGTAGGCCCAGACCAGCAGCGAGAAGTGCTCTCCGGTTGACACCGCTCGTCGGCGGCGACGTACGGGACTTCGGCGCGACGGAGTGTTCCCCCTCGACGGTGCGTGGGAGCGGTGTGCCGGTCGTTGCGGCCGCCCGGTGGAACGTAGCCATGCCGACCACCCTCGCCCCGGTTTCCCCGTCTTTCCAGGTCGATGTCCTGACACCGGACAGTGCTGTTCCTTGCCGAACCTCAGCAATGGACAGCGATCGTCCGAGACCCTTCCCGGTGGGTCGTGGGACTGCGTCATGGTTGTCTGGTCGGCGTCGGGTCTCGGGCGAATACGGTCTGGCTCAGGGATGGCGGTGCCCGTGGGGCTCGCACACGGGGTCGACGGACGCTTCGTCCTTCGACGCTCACCGCTGGCGGCGTCGTGCCCGCACCTGTGGCGTGGTCTGGTTCCGGGTGGGGGTTTTTACGGTTCGGCGGGCCAGTTGAGTAGACGAGCGCCGAGGACGGCGGCTTGCAGTGTGAAGCGTTGGGTGGGGTCGTCGGGGTCGTACCCGGTGAGGTGGCGGACCCGGTCGAGTCGGTAGGCGACGGTGCGGGCGCTGAGGTGTAGCTGTCGGGCGGTGGCTGTGGTGTTGCCGTGACAGGCGAAGAACGCGGTGAGGGTGTCCAGGATCGGTACGGCGCCGCCTCGCGCTTCGGTCAGTGGCGCGAGAACGGTGTGGACGAGGTCGGTGATGGCGGCGCGGTCGCGCAGGAGGACGGGGAAGACGAGCAGGTCCGCGGCGCGCAGGACGGGAGTGGTGAGGCCGAGTCGGTCGGCGAGTTGCAGGGTGTCGCGGGCTTCTTCGTACGACTGCTGGATGCCGCTTGGTCCTGGATGAGGGCGGCCGACACCGATCTGCCATCGGTTGTCGGTGCCGAGGGCGGTGAGGAGGTGGTGGGCGACTTCGCCGGTGGTGCCGCGAAGCGCTGCCGGGGTGATGCAGACCAGCAGGTCATCGTGGCTGGTGATCAGGATGTTCCGGCTACCGAACCGGGCGGCGAGTCCTGCCTCGACGCGGTCGAGCACCGGGTCGGTGAACGCGGTGGCCGCGCGGGCGACGATGACCTGGTGCCGGCTGGCGAGTTGGACCGCGAAGCGGTGGGCACGTTCGGCGAGCCGACCGGGGTGACCGTGGCCGTAGAGCAGATCGTCGATGAACTCGCGGCGGGCGGTGTGGTCGCGGCGGGCGGCGTGCAGGTGTGAACGTTCGTGTCCCTCTGCGGCGGCGTCGAGGAGGCGTCGGGCCGCCGCCCAGACGGCGGTGGTGGCGGCGCGGGCGGCGCTGGGGGTGGGGGCGTCGGCGAGGCCGGGCAGAGTGGGCAGGAGGGTCTCGGCGGCGTGCAGGTAACCGGCGGTGAGGGCACGCAGGGTGATGTTGAGGTCCGCAGCCCGCTCGCCATGCCGCCGGCACCTGTCGAGGTCGGCGCGTTGCGGGCGGCGGCCGGTCGCTGCGGCGGTGGCGAGGGCGTCGAGGTAACCGTGCAGCAGTTCGGTGGGCAGGCCGGGGGTGCCAAGGTCAGCTGTCGGGCTGGACGGCTCGTCACTCACACCTGGCTCCACAGCAAGAACTGTATGGTCACGGGCGGTTTCGCTTCGTCCGGTGCCGACGCGCGACCGACGGCACCGGACGAAACGTCAGACGGCGAGATCGCGTCGCTCGAACGCCGCGGCGGCCACGCCGACAAGGACGGCGATGGTGCCGGCCAGGACGAGGAGGTAGCCGACGTGGAAGCCGGTGTGTAGCGGGTCGGCACCGAGGTAGTAGTGGAACGGCGACAGCCACCGCAACGGTCGGATGGCGTCGAACTGGTTGCCGAGGGCATGCAACAGGTACGTGGCAACGGCGACGCTGCCGGTGGTGGCCAGCACCACGGGACGGCGTCCGACGAACGCGCTGACGGCCAGGGCGAGAGTGCCGAACCAGAGCCCGACCAACAGCAGGCCGAGGGACGCGGCGCTGATCCTGCTGACGCCGACGTTCATGTCCAACGCGGCGGCAAGGGCAAGGACCAACAGCCAGGCGACCGCGCTGACGGCAACGACGGCAGCGGCGAGGGCAGCGAAGCGTTGCAGGACGAACCGGCGGCGGCTGATCGGGTTGGCCAGCAGCAGATCGAGCACACCGGCATCCTCGGGCCCGGCAATCGCCCGGGTGCCGAACACGGTCGCTGCCATGATCAGCAGCAAGGGTACGAACACGGTGTAGATGACGGCCTGCAGATAGCCGGCGCCACTGTACAGATCCTGGAACCCCAGCGCGGTCTGCATCCCCTGCGGGATGCGCTCGGCAGCGGACTCGGCGGCGTCCGGATCGCCCTTGAACTGGGACCAGGACGAGACGTAGATGGTGACGAAGGCTCCGACACCGACCATCCAGCCGGCGACCGCTCGCCGGTAGTCGCGAAGGGACTTGCGGACCAGGCTGGGCATCACGACGTCGTCTCCTCGGACTGGTGGTAGTAGCTGAGGAAGGTCTCCTCCAGATCGGGTTCGGCGCTGATGAGGTCGACGACGGTGTGCCGGCCGAGTGCCTTGATCAGCGGGTCGAGTTGCCCGTCGACGGTGCAGCGCAGCACCGGTCCTTCGACGCTGACATCGGTGACGCCCGGCAGGCCGGTGAAGTCGGCCGCCACGGGCGGCTCGGCGAAGTGCACCTCGACCTGCCGGACGGCTCGTTTGCCCAGCGACTCGACCCGTTCGACGGCGACCAGCCGGCCGGCGCGGACGATGCCGACCCGGTCGGCCGCCGTCTGCACCTCGGCGAGTATGTGTGAGGACATGAACACCGTCTGCCCGTTCGCACGAGCCTCGCGCACCATCTCCAGGAACTCCTGCTGCATCAGCGGGTCCAGGCCGGTGGTCGGCTCGTCGAGGATCAGCAGTTCCGGCTCGTGCATGAACGCCTGCACCAGGCCGACCTTCTGTTTGTTGCCCTTCGACAGGCTGCGGATCCTGCGGGACAGGTCCAATTCCAGCCGCTCCGCCAGCTCCGCGATGCGTCGGCCCGAGACGCCGCCACGGGCGTCGCCGAAGAATCGCAGCAGCTCAGCCACCCGCTCCCGTCCCTCGAACGACAGCTCGCCAGGCAGGTAACCGATCCGGCGGCGGTTGTCGACGCCGCGCCGGGGGACGGTGCCGAGCACCGTGGCGGCGCCCCGGGTGGGACGGATGAAGTCCAGCAGCAGTCTGATCGTGGTCGTCTTCCCGGCCCCATTCGGACCGAGATAGCCGAACACCTCACCCGGCTGGACACGCAGATCGAGATCTTCCAATCCGCGGCGGTTGCCGTAGAACTTCGTCAGACCCTGGGTTTCGATCGCTGATGTCACGACACACCCCTTGTCTCGGTGGGGACGATGCGGAACAGCGACCCGTTGGCCTCGGCGGGCCCGCAGTGGAACTCAGCCATGCCGGGAAGCCTCATCCGCGCCATCGGGATATTCCAGATCGATGTCGTGACAGGTGCAGGGGCACTTCCTTGCCGAACTCCGGCAAAGACCACTGTCGACGATCCCCGTCGGCTCGGCACTGACGGACCGACCAGCGCGTTGATGGACCGCGTCCGAGCAAGAGTGAAGGACAAACGCGTGCTGGCGCTGGTGAAGGCGTTCCTCAAAGCCGGGATCCTCACCGAACTCGGTCACCGGCGCGACACGCACACCGGCACACCGCAGGGCGGCATCCTGTCTCCGCTACTGGCCAACATCGCGTTGTCGGTGCTCGACGAGCACCTAATGGCACCGTGGAAGCCGGGCGGGACGATGTCGACCAGCGGACGCCGCAACTACCGGCGTAGCCGAGGGTTGCCGACGTGGCGGCTGGTCCGTTACGCCGACGACTTCGTGGTCCTGGTCCACGGAACCCAGGACCACACGGCCGCATTGCGCGAGGACGTCGCCGCTGTGCTCGCACCGCTGGGCCTGCGCCTGTCGCCGACCAAGACGCGAATCGTGCACATGAGCGACGGGTTCGACTTCCTCGGCTTCCACATCCAGTGGCAGCGTAAGCGAGGCTCGAACCGCTGGTACGTGCACACGTTCATCGCCGCACGGCCGATCCGGTCATTGAAGGCGAAGATCCGCACACTGACCCGCAGGACATCGCAGCAGGACCTGAGATCCGTGCTGACCAGGCTCAACCAGGTCACGCACGGCTGGGCCAACTACTTCTGGCACTCCGTCGCCAAGCACACCTTCCACACCCTGGACCGGTTCGCCTGGCAACGGCTGATCACGATGCTCATGCATCGCCACCGCTGGAACTGGAAGGCCGTCCGCAGGCAATTCACCACGCCGACCGGCAGGTGGCTGACCATCACCGCGGACGGGACCGAGCACCAGCCGATCACGGACACCCCGGTGACCCGCTACCGGTAACGCACGATCCCCAACCCCTGGCCCGCACCCGACAACGCCTGACGACAGCAACCGTAGAGAGCCCGTTGCGCGGAAACGCGCACGGCGGGTTCGGCGAGCGGCCTGGAGAAACGGACCAGCGGCAACGCTGACACCGCGCTCCAGGCCGACTCAACTAGCTGGTAACCACCGGCGCGAAGGTTACTTGCTGGTAGTCGCTGCTTGCGCATACCGACCGCTGGACGGCAGCAGTCAACGAGCCTTCGTGAGATGCTCACGTTCCGAGGCTAGTTGGTTGCCTGCTGTAGATTGCAGTGTCGTGCTTCTCGTGGCAGCGAATCCGGAGCCTGAACCGCCCCGGGTTCTGTGGAGACCTCAGCTGTTGGCTCCAACCATCTCGCGGGGCTGGGGTTGAGCGTAGAACGCCGATTCGTGTTCGGCGGGTGGGACGTGCCCGATGGCTGAGTGCAGGCGCTGGTTGTTGTACCAGTCGACCCACTCGGCGGTGGCCAGTTCGATCTGAGCGAGGCTGCGCCACGGACCTCGGGGTTTGATCAGCTCGGTCTTGTAGAGGCCGATGGTGGACTCCATCAGGGCGTTGTCCAGGGCGTCACCGACGCTGCCGATCGAGGCGTCGATACCGGCGTCGAGCAGGTGGGTGGTGAACCGGAACGACGTGTACTGACTGCCCGCATCGCTGTGGTGTACCAGGCCCGCCCCGACGGTTTGGCCGGCGCGGTCTCGGCGCCATAGCCCCATGTCGAGGGCTGCCAGGACCAGCGGGGTGCGTTTGGTCGTCGCGGCGGACCAGCCGACGATCGCCCTGGAGTAGACGTCGACGACGAACGCGACGTAGACGACGCCGGACCAGGCGGCGACGTGGGTGAAGTCCGCGACCCAGCACCGGTTCGGGCGGGCGGCGGTGAAGTCCCTGTTGAGCAGATCGGCGGCCCGTTCATGCCCGGGGTCAGCGACCGTCGTGCGGATCTTCTTGCCCCTCACGACACCAACCAGGCCGGCGTCACGCATCAACCGCTCGACCGTGCACCGGGCCGCCGGGTGACCACGGCGGTGCAGCTCGTGCCAGATCTTACGGGCTCCGTAGACGCCGTAGTTCGCCGAGTGGATCTCGCGGACCAGTTCCCTCAGCTGCGTATCGCGGACCTGTCGCTTCGACGGCGGACGCTTCTTCGCCGCCCAGTAGCCACTCGGGGTGATCTGCAACCCGTGCTGGCGCAGCACGCGACAGATCGGCTCGACTCCGCCGAAGCGGTCCCGATGCTTGTCGACGAAGGTCACGAGCGTGTCGTAGGCCGGTCGAGCTCGGCCGCGAAGAAAGCCGACGCGGCCTTCAAGATCTCATTCGCCCGACGCAGCTCGGCGTTCTCCCGCCGCAGCCGCTTCAGCTCCGCCGACTCCTCCGACGTGACCCCGGGCCGCTGCCCCTGGTCGACCTGCGCCTGGCGGACCCACTTGCGCAACGTCTCGGCCGTGCCGATCCCGAGCCGGGCCGCCACCGCCGTGATCGCCGCCCAGTCCGACTCGTAGTTCGGCCGCACCTCCACGACCATCCGCACCGCGCGCTCACGCAGCTCCTGCGGATACGGCTTCGTTCCTGCCATCTCTCGATCCTTCCCAAGCGGGGAAGTCTCTACAAGATCCGGGGCGGTTCAGTCACACCCTGAGAAGGGACCACCCATCGGGCGACGTCATGCCATGATTCGCGCGTGTCCACACCAGCTGCCCGACGGAGCGCCTCCGCGCTCGCCCTTACGCTCCTGCTGACTGGCTGCGCCAACCAGGGCGCCCCAGTGCAAGCCGAGCCGACACCCCCGTGTCGGCTCCGCCTGAAAACTGGCTCTGGCACACATTCTGTGATTGATCTTGTTGGTGGCTCACGACTTGGTCAGGACGCGTTTGCGGAGGAGGTCGAGGTTCGCTCGGCCATACATCTGTCGCTTGATCGTCTTGATGCGGTTGACCTGGCCTTCGACGGGGCCTGAGCTCCAGGGCTGGGTGAGGCCAGCGACGACGGCGTCACGGTCGCTGGCCAGGCCGGCGGCGAAGCCGCGGATCTCGGGGTATCCGGCATGGCGGGCGCGGTTGATCCAGGCGTCGAGGTGTTGCCCGGTGCCTTGGTGGCGGACCAGCGTGGCGAACCCGCGGGCGAGGTCGGCGACGGTGTCGAGGTCGGGGCAGCGGCGGCGGGCGTCGGTGAGGTTAATGCGGTCGTCGTCGGTGAGTTTGTGGCCGGGTCGCATGATCCAGGCGGTGATCCGCCGGGCCGACGGCACCCGTACTGCGGTCGCAGGGGTGGGGCGGGTGCGGTTGATGGCGAGCCAGTCCCGCAGTACCCGCAAGCTGCCCCGGTAGCCGCGGGCCACGATCTCGGCGTGCAGCACGGCTGTCTGGTGGACGCCGTCGGTGAGGCGTTGCCGCAGGTAGGGGTGGAACGGGGCGAGGACGCTGGGTCGGCTGGCGGCGTTCGGGCCGATCAACGCCTCGGCGGTGGCGGCGTGAGCGTACTTGCGGGCGGTTCTGACGTTCATGTCGAGCCGGCGGGCGGTCGCGCTGATCGACAGTCCTTCGGCTCGCAGGGCGTGCACGGCCGCGTGGCGTTGGCGGGTGTTCGCCGCCCGCCGTCCCGTCCTGACCGGCTCGTCGGCTGGGGCGACCAGGGCAGATGTCGGTTCTGTGTGGGTGCGTAGGCAACGGCGGTGTCCACGGATGACTTTCTCGACGGTGTCGCTGAGGTTCTTCAGCAGGTGCCACCGGTCGGCGACCTGGATCGCGTCAGGTGCTCCCTTGCGGGCGCCCTCGGCGTAGCTGCCGCCTCGGTCGCGGCAGATGATCTGAACACCAGGATGGTCGCGCAGCCAGGCGGCGAGGGTGTCGGCGGTGCGATCGGGCAGAACGTCGATCGGCCGGCGGGTGTGCATGTCGAGCAGCACCGTCGCATATCGGTGCCCACGGCGGCGGGCGAAGTCGTCGACGCCCAGAACCGTCGGCGTCACCGGCGACGGGTCGGGCATCCGGCGGATCATCCGGATCAACGTGGAGCGGGACACCGACACGGCCAACCGCTGCGCCAACCGGCTTCCCGGTCGGCCGCCCAACGCCGCCGCGACTGCTTGCAGATCACCTGTCGCGAGGACCGTGTGGCGGGCATGCCTTCGGGTCAACCCCGGCACCTGCTCGACGAACGTCTGCCGTCTGCATTCGGCGTTCACGCAGGCGAATCGGCGGACCGTCAACGCGACCAGCACCTCGTGGCTACCCAACCTGACATCGGCCAGCCGCCGCAGATAGCGACCGTGCACCGTGGTCGACCAAGCGCCGCAGACCCCGCACGACGCCCGCACCGTCTGCGTCGCCGCGTCGATCCTGACCGTGATGCCCCGAACCACCACCGCTTCCAACCGCAGGCCCGTCAGGTGCGGCAACAACGCCGGAATGATCTCCACCTGGGCACCCAACCCGAACTACCGGCGAGCGCGACTCACAAAATGTGTGCCAGAGCCAAAGTTCAGCCGGCGTTGACACCCCGACCTACCACCTGGTCGACGACCTGTGCGAGCGACTCGACCACAGCTGGATGACTGACCTCGCCGAAACGCCCCCCAGGCACAGGTCGATCCCATCGCTACCTGCCGGCAAGGACCATCGGCGGTGTTTCACCACGGCACTCGACAAACATCGGCGCACCCTGGTCCAGGTGCAAATCGATACGTCAACGCCCTCGGACGGCCAGGCCGCCCTGCCCGGATCCTCGCAGCCATTTGACGGTCTAGGAGACCAGGCGCGGATCCAGTTCGGGGAGCCCGTCACAGGCCCGAGCGAACACTTGGGGGGCCAGATCACCACCCGCATCGACCGCCTCGCAGCAGTTCACGGAACCGCGAAGGTATGGGTGACTCTTACAGTCCACGCGCCAGCGGTTCCCGAAAAGACAGCAACCGAAGCAGCACTTACCGACTACGTGAACGAGATCCTTACGTTCATGGCGGCCGTTCAGTAACGGTAGGCGGTCCTGGACCGCGTTGGGGGCGCCCGCATCTGAACGTCCACGTCGAAGCGGCCAACGGCGAGTTCAGCGACGCCGGCACCAACGGCCTCTCAGCCAAGCCGTTCGCTTGCGAGGGAGCCTGCAGTATTCAGTTGGTCGAGCCGCCAAGGTCTCCCTCGATGCGCAACAAGCCGTGGCCGCTGACTGTGTAAACAGGCGCGTCGCTTTCCGTCTTCGCATCGCGATCCAGAAATCCGAGATGGTGGACCGCGAGCCCGGAGTGATGGCCCATCGACTCTGACCTCGACGCACTGGAGATGCCCAGCAGCCGGGCTCCGGCCTTCGACGGCAGCCACTACCCGGCCCTCGGGTGGTCCGCCGCCCCGCCAGCCGGCGGATCGCCGGAAGGCGCACGTGGCGAGCCCCGGTCGACGGTCCCGTATCCCCAGGTGAGCCGGCATCGGTGGAACACGTGACTCCACAAGAAGGGCACGGTCATGGCGAGGTCAGAGGTGATTTTCAAACGGTGCGGGTGCCGGGACGACCAGCGGCGGCGATTGGAGCAGTCCTGCCCCCGATTGGGCGAACGTGACCACGGCACCTGGTACTCCACTGCTCCGCCACGAATCTGCTCGGCCAGCGGGAGCGGGCCCGTCGTGGTGGCTACCCATCGCAGGCCGCCGCCCGCCACGCCCGCGACGAATGGCTGAACAGCACCGAGGCGGACCGGACGGCACAGGGCTGGACGGTCGAGCGGTGGCTGCGTCACTGGCTCGACAACCGCACCACGATCCGGCCCACCACGCGCTTTCACTACACCCGCGACATCGACACCATCCTCATCCCAAAGCTCGGCCACTACCGCCTGGCCGACCTCGACGCCCCACTCCTGCGCACCGTGTTCGCCCAAATAGCGGCCACCAGGAACAGCAAGGGCCGTCCCCAGTCCGCCTCGGCGATGCACCACCTGCGCACCACCCTGCGCGCTGCCCTCAACCTCGCCGTCAAGGAAGGCATCCTGGACCGCAACCCGGCCCGGCACATCGAGATCACCGGCTACCAGCAACCCCACGCCAAGGTCTGGACCGACGCCCGCGTGCAGTCCTGGGAACAGACCGGCGCCCGGCCGGCCGTGGCGGTCTGGACCGCCGACCACCTCGCCGAGTTCCTCAGCGCCGTCAACGACGAGCCTCTGTTCGCCCTCTGGTGGCTCGCCGGGCTACGCGGACTCCGCCGCGGCGAGCTGTGCGGGCTGCGGTGGACCGACATCGACATCGACCGGGGCACCCTGACCATCGAGCGCAACCGCACCACCGCCAGCTACCACGTCATCGAAGGCGAGCCGAAGACCCCGGCCGGGCGGCGGACGGTCGCCCTCGACAAACGCAGCGTGCAGATCCTGCGCGTGCACCGCCGCCACGAGCAGGACCGCAAGGCGGAGGCGGCGGACAACGGCAAGCCCTGGACCGACAGCGGATACGTGTTCACCCGATCCGACGGCAAACCGATCAACCCGAACTACGCCACCACCCGATTCCGGATCCTCGTCCGCCGAGCCGGGCTGCCCCCGGTACGGCTGCACGACCTGCGCCACGGCGCCGCGTCCCTCGCCCACCAAGCCGGCGCCGACCTGAAGACCCTGCAGGACCTCCTCGGGCACTCCAGCATCGTCGTCACCGCCGACACCTACACCAGCGTCCTACCGCAGATCCAACGCCGCTGCGCCGACGCCGCCGCCCAACTCGTCCTCAACGCCGCCCGCCGCACCCGGAAAAAGATCAACGCCAGCGCCCGCAAGAACCGGCCCGACCGCGGCCCCAAAGCCGGCACCCCAGCACCGACGAAACCGAAAACGGGTGCTCCCGCCCCAACGAAGCGCAAGCCCGCCGCAAAGCCGCAGGTCACATCCCGACACACCCCCGAAAACGCCGCTTCCTGGGCTGCACCCACATCGCACCCACGCGACACCCACCGTCCACAGCAGGCGAACAACAAAAAGGTCCGAGCCGCGTTTCCGCAGCCCGGACCCCTTATGATCTTGCGCGCCCGAAGGGACTCGAACCCCTAACCTTCTGATCCGTAGTCAGATGCTCTATCCGTTGAGCTACGGGCGCTGGTGCTCGGCCAGTCTACACACCCGGCCTTCGCGCGGAGACTCCGGGATTCGAACCCGGGAGGGGCTTTAAGACCCCAACCGCATTAGCAGTGCGGCGCCATAGACCAGACTAGGCGAAGTCTCCCAGGTGGCCCGCAGACCACCGCGCCCGAGGATACAGGCCGCGCCCGGCCGGGAGCAAAGCGACTACCGGAACGAGTTGCGCCCAGTGATCCCCGGACGGCTCCCCGCTGTGCGTTGGTGTGATCAGGACTACGCTCCATCGACATGCAGGAGCAGCCGCCCAGCGAGCAGAACCGCCGTGAGCCTGCTGAGGGAGCCCGCCGACGCACCGCGAAGGCGACCTTCACGCCGCCTCCGGCACCGGCACCGTCGCCACCGGAGGAGCAGGAGGACCCGACCGGGTCCCGTCCTCGACGGTCGAAGGCGGCACCGAGCGTGCTCTTTCAGCCGCCACCGACGCCGGAGCAGCCGCTGCCGCGCCAGTCCGGGCCGGCCGCGTCCCGGCCTTCGGCCACGCCGGTGCCGCCGTTCACCGGTGTGACGGAGGCGGCGGGCCAGAGCGAGCGCACGGCTTCACCGGCGAGCCGAAAGGTCGGGGAAGCCACGTCGGTACCTGCGTCGCGTCGCCGTGGTAGCACCGGCCAGCCGCCGGCAGCGGGTTCGGACTCCGTTGGAACGGACGTGACTCCGGCTGACGCCCGACCCGCCCGCCGGAAGTCAACCAGGCGCGAGACATCGCCGAAGCAGGTTGGATCTGCCGACCCCGGTTCCAGCCTTGGAGCCCCGGCCACCGACACCTCAGCCTTCGACACCACGGAGACGGACAGCGGGACTACCGACGCCGAAAGGACCGCCCGGACGACCGATTCCCCCTCCGTTGACACTGGCAAGCCGGCCGCCGAGGGGACGGGCGGGGCAGCGGCCGGCCCCGCTGCGGCCGGAAGGGCTCCGGCACGGAAAGCGGCCAAGACGACGGCGGCGCAGAGAAGGGTGCGGGCGAGCGACGAGGGGGCACCCGAGGCGACCGGTGTCGAGAAGGCGACGAGGAAGGCTACCCGGCGAACGGCAACCGGCGCGGTTACCGCCCCGGGCGAGGCTGGTCCGACGGCGTCGGGTACCGAAACGGCGGCGGCCAGGGCCGAGGCAGCACCGGTCAAGGCAGCCCGGAAAGCCACGAAGCGGGCTCCCCGTAAGAGGACCACCAGCGAAGCGGCCAGCGGCAACCCGACCGCCAGCGAGACGACCGCCACCAGCGGCACGGCGACCACCAGCGAGACAGCCATCAGCGGCACGACCACCAGAAAGACGACGGCCAGCGGACCGGCCACGAGCGCGACGACCACCGACGGAGTGGTTGGCGAGCCCGGGTCAGCGCCGGGCAGTGCCGTCTTGGTGCCGGCGGCCGGGGCCGCACCGTTCGGCGACGGCAGCGGGCGCGACATTTCGGGGCGTACGCCGGAATCGGAGCTGGGGATGCTCGTGACGCGGGTCGTCGACCATCCGGGCTTCGCCCCGGAGCTACTGGCCCTGACCGCGGTGGAGGTCCTCGGGCCCGGCGCGGCCGAGTGGGGCCGGCGGCTGCGGGAGTTGTACCCGGGGGCGCGGGCGGACGGGCTGGCCCGGCTGGCCAACCGACGCTTCGTCCGGCAGGCCGGCGTCGGTGGGGCGACCGCCGCGCTGAGCGGAGTCTTCGCGCCGGTGGTCGAACTGGCGGCGGTGCTCTGGTCGCAGGCGAACCTGGTGCTGCACCTGGCGGCGGCGTACGGCCATGATGCGGCGCATCCGGACCGGGCGGCGGAACTGCTGATGTTGGCCCAGGTACACCCGGACCTGGCGAGCGCGGAGGCGGCGGTGGCGGCGGCGCGGGCGGCGCAGGGGCCGGAGGAAAAGCCCGGACTCCGCGCGGTCGAGGCGGCCTGGCGGCTGGCGGCCCCGCTGGCCGCGCAGGCGGGTGGCTGGCTGGCGCTGCGGCTGGTGTCCCGGCTGCTGCCGGGTACGGCGGCACTGACCGCAGCGGCCGGCAACTCGGCGGGGGCCGAACGCCTGGCCGCCCGAGCCACCACCCTCTACCGCCCACCCCACCACCCCACCCCGTGAGCCGGTTGACCAAGAAGTTTTCGTCACGGCACGCCAGGCGGACAGACGTAAACCTCTTGATCAACTTCGAAAGGCGGCCCGGGGCTGGACTGGTCAGAGCCAGGTGAACCATTCTCGGGGTAGCAGGGCGTAGCCGAGGAAGGCGACGATGTCGAGCAGGGCGTGGGCCACGATCAGCGGCATCACCCGGCGGGTACGCAGGTAGAAGAGGCTGAACACCACCCCCATCACCGCGTTGCCGAGGAACGCGCCGAACCCCTGGTAGAGGTGGTACGAGGCGCGCAGCAGCGCGCTCGTGGCGATGATCGCGCCGACCCGCCACTGGAGCTGACGCAGCCGGGTCATCAGGTAGCCGACCACGATCACCTCCTCCAGGATGCTGTTCTGGAACGCGGCGAGGATCAGTACCGGCACCGTCCACCACAGGTCGGGCAGGGCGGCCGGCACCAGGGTGGCGTTGATGCCGAGCTGGGCCGCCGCCCAGAACAGCGCCAGGCCGGGGAGGCCGATCAGCGCCGCCAGACCGGCGCCCCGGGCCAGGTCGGACCCGGGTCGTCCGAAGTCCAGGCCGAGGGTCCGTACCGGATCGCCGGGGTCCCGCGCCAGCAGGTGTACGGCGAGCAGCACCGGCAGCAGCGCGAAGACGATGCCGAGCAGTTGGTACGTCAGGTCCAGGTAGGGGCGGGCCGACGCGGAGGTGTTCAAGGCGGCGGTCTGCCGCGACAGGCCCCCCTCGGCGGTCAACTTCGCGATGATCGACACGGCGGCGTAGACGGCCGACTGGCCGAGGGAGAGGCCGAGTACCAGCATCGTCTCGACGCCGAGTGTCCGGCGGGACACCGGACGGGTGAGCTCAACTGTCACCGGACCACTCTGCCCGACCGGAGGCGCTCCCGGTGACACCCGCCCACCGGCGAACAGCCCTCACGATGCGATCGCACATTCTGTGCGACCTTCATGCACGCTCCGTGGAGATTCTGTCTGGGCCCGATCCGCCGTCAGAAGAAGGAGCGCCCCCGGTGGACAACTTCGCGCGGCTGCTGAAGGAGAGCTGGACCCTGGTCGAGGAGGACCGGGTCCGGCTGAGCGGTCACTTCTACGCCCGGCTCTTCCTCCTCGATCCCGAGCTGCGCAAGCTCTTCCCGGTGCAGATGACCGGCCAGGGCGACCGGCTGCTCGAAGCGATCATCGCGGCGATCCACACGGTGGACGACCCGGAGGGCTTCGACGAGTTCCTCCGTGCGCTCGGCCGGGACCACCGCAAGTACCACGTCGAGGCGGCCCACTACGACACCATGGGCGTGGCGCTGCTGGACGCGTTGCGCAGCACTGCCGGCGACGGCTGGAACCTGGAGTACGACCAGGCGTGGCGGGACGCGTACGCGGCGATCGCCGAGAAGATGCTCGCCGGGGCGGCGGCGGACGACGACCCACCGTTCTGGCACGCCGAGGTGCTGACCCACAAGCGGTACGGCCCGGACACCGCCATCCTCACCTGCCGGGCGTTGCAGCACCCGTTGACCTGGAAGGCGGGTCAGTACGTCAGCGTGGAGGTGCCCCGTCATCATCCCCGGGTGTGGCGGACGTACTCGATCGCCAACGCGCCGAACGATGACAACGTGCTGGAGTTCCACGTGCGTACGCCGGCCGACGCCGCCGGTTGGGTCTCCGGCGCGTTGGTCCGGCGGACCGGGCCGGGCGACCTGCTGCGGGTGGCCGCGCCGATGGGGTCGATGACCGTCGACCTTTCGTCCGAGCGGGACATTCTCTGCGTCGCCGGTGGCGTCGGACTGGCCCCGATCAAGGCGCTCGTCGAGGAGTTGGCCGGTTACAACCGGGCCCGTTGGGTGCATGTCTTCTACGGCGCCCGCACGGCGGCGGACCTCTACGGTCTGGACCGGCTGCGGGAGTTGGTGGCCGCCCACCCGTGGCTGTCGGTGACGCCAGCGTGCAGTGACGACCCGGAATTCGACGGCGAGCAGGGCGACATCTCCGACGTGGTGGCCCGGTACGGGCCGTGGACGACGCACGACTGCTTCGTCTCCGGATCGGCATCGATGGTGCGCGCCACACTTCGAGTGCTGGCCGCCGACGACGTACCGGCGCAGCGGACCCGGTACGACACGTTCGGCAACCTGTAGAGCTTTGCTCCCCCCGAACCGGGGCGCGTGCCCCTGCCCCCTGGGGCACGCGCCCCGGCCCCCGATCGGGCGGACCGGCACCGCCCCGCGCCACCTCGTCCGTCCGGCCGTCGTTCCCACCCGGGCGGGCGGGGTCGCGCCCCGGAGTCGTGCCCGGTCAGTAGCGCCACGGGTGGCCGGATTCGCGGTACTCCTCGATCGGCACCAGCGGCACTCCGGGTGCCATCCGGTCGACGTAGAGCCGGCCCTCCAGATGGTCGATCTCATGTGCGACCAGCCGGGCCATGCCGAATTCGAAGGAGGTGATGATCCGACCGCCGTCGAACTGCGCGTGTTCCACGTCCAGTCGTAGCGGTCGCGGCACCAGCCCGCGATGGTCGAAGAAGGAGAGGCACCCCTCGTACTGTTCGTCGGTGTGTGGTGCCGCATCGACCACCCGAGGATTGAGCAGCACGACGGGCTCGGCGGTGCGGTCCGGCGGGCGGACCACCGCGGCGGCTCGGTCGATGTCGAGCTGTGGGGCGGCGATTCCCACCCCCTTGGTGAAGGGGTGCAGTTCGTCCAGCCGGGCCAACGCGGTGATCAACCGGTCGACGATCTCCCGGGCGAGCGGTTCCTCGCGCGGCAGGTCGAACGGGCGGGCCGGCTGGCGCAGCAGATCGGCGCCGCGCTGCACGATGCCGAGCCCACGCATCCGGTCCGACGGTCGGACGCGCCCGCCCTCCGCCTCGGGCTCCGGTTGGGCCCGGAATCGCCACTGCAAGCGGTACCTGGCGTTCAGCGGTGGCTCGTCGGTTGCCCAGTCGAAGATCGCCCGGTCGCCCTCGTCGCGGCGGGTCACCGCCGTCCGCAGCGGGCCCTCCTCCGCCGAGAGCGAGGTCTCCGCGCCCCAGACCTGCGGGTCCAGGGCCACCGGCAGGTCCAGGCGTACGGCGAGGTGCCGGGTCGGTACGCGGACCGCGCGCTGGAACCACGGCCCCCACTTGTCCCGCCCGACGGTGTACGCGTACTCGATGGTGGCGCGGCGGCCGGGGTAGAGCGGGAAGCGACGTTCACCGTTCTCGAAGAGCAGCCAGATCTCCTTGAACGCGTCCCGGTCGTGCTTGGCGCGCCAGTGCATGGTCTCCCGCTCGCCGGACTCTTCGCGGCAGGCGACCAGTTGCAGCTCGGCGAAGCTGAGCGGGTGTTCCCGGTGGTGGCGGTTGGAGCGGCCCGGGTCGCTGGGGTAACGGTCGACGGCCACCCGGATCAGGTATCGGGTGACCGGCTCGACACCGGCGTTGTACAGCTCACGCCGGATGACGCAGCGGTAGGCGTCGTCGGTGTGGGTGAGGACGGCCGTCTCGCGTTCGACGATCAGACCGGTGCCGGGCGGCATCCACTGGCCGGGCAGGCTGGCTTCCCGGTGGTTACGGTCGCTGCGGGCGTGGCGAAGGTCGTCGTACTCGCGGAAGCGCTGCCAGATCGCGCCGCTGGCCTCCAGGACGGCCTCGGCGCGACGGGCGAAGTCCTCCGTCGGTCGGTGCCGGCGTCCCTCGACGTGACTGACGTACGAGGGGTCGAAGCCCATCAGGGTGGCCAGTTGTTTTTTGGACAGCCCCCGCTCCGTCCGGTGCCGGGCGAGTTCGGCGGCGAAGGAGTCGGCAGCCCGATCGAGCGGTGAGGTCGTCATCAGCTTCCTCGTGGCCGGGAGTACCAAGTTTCACGTTGAGTCGCCGGCCACACACACATCTGGCACCTAGTCGACAAGAACCTTGACTGATGAACGTTTCATACCGATACTGCCCCGAGTCTCCAGGCCGACACCGACAGTAGTTTTCCCCCCGCCCGCGACCCGGGTTGCCCGCCTCACCCCACCGTCGGGTTCCCCTGCGCCCGAAAGTGTGGTTAGGCTAGCCTTAGTACGACCATGGACGCTTCGGATCGAGTGGGTCAGGTGACGCGGGGGTGGATCAGGTGACAGCGGTGCTGCCCCTTCGGGATCCAGCCGCCACACCCCTGACGCCGGTCACCGCGACCCTGCGGGCCATGTTCGGCACCGACGACCTTCCCGGGCTGGCCCCGGGCCTGCTGGTCGCCGACGAGGCCGGTTGGGCCCCGGCGACCGCCCTGACCGGTACGCGACTGCCGGAGCTACTCGAATCGGCGGTCCGGCTGTGGGGTGGCACCCCACACGCCTCCGCCGCGCTCGCCTGGAAGGCGTACAGCTACTGGGCGGCGCTCCCGGTGGTGCTCGGCTGGGCCGCCGCTCGGCGAGTGCCGCTGCTCGACCACACCGAGGCACTGATCCACTTCGCCGATCGGCGCGCCCTGGTGACCGTCGGCCTACGCGAGTCGATCCCGGTCGCGGTGCTGCCCAACGATCCGCTGGCGCTCGCCGGGCTGCCCCAGGTCCGAGTGGTGGCCGACGAGCGGGAGTTGCTCGCCGCACTGCGCGCCACGCTGCTGGACGGGCACCTGTCGCCGGTGATCTCCGCGATCCAGGGCGAGGTCCGCATCGGTGCCCGCACCCTCCTCGGCTCGGTGGCGTCCGGCGTCGCCCACGGGCTGCTGCGGGCCGCCGACGGCTTGCCCGGTTCTGCGGTCGAGGCGATCGACACGCTGCTCGACGCGCTCGGCCTGGCCGACCTGGTGGAGCTGGTGCCCGGCCCGAACGGCGAGCCGATCGTGCAGCGCCGCACCTGCTGCCTGGCCTTCACCCTGCCCCAGCCGAAGGTCTGCCAGGGCTGCTGCATCCGCAGCTGAGTCGGCCCGTCACTCATCCCGTCAGCGGGCGCACGTCCCAGATCCAGACACCACCGGCGTATCCGGGTTCGATGCCGGTCAGCTCGGTCATCCCGGTACGCAGGGCGCCGGCGTGTTCGTGCGGCCCAAGGATCACCACGCCGGCCCGCCAGTACCGCAGGTCCTCCACCGCCTCCCGGCGGGTCCACTCGGTGATCGGCGGCACCTCGCCGGTGCGTCGGATGGTGCCGAAGAAGGTGCTGGTGGGGCGCGGGGGCGCGGAGAAGAGGGCGACCCGGTTCCGGCCCGGCCGGGTGTCCGGTCCGAGGAAGTAGCCACGAGCGATCGGCATCTCCTGGCGGGTACGGGCGGACCAGCGCAAGGGCTCGGCGTACTCGGTGTCAGGCAGCGGCAGGGTCACCACGCTGCGCCCACCGGTGAGGTAGGGACGCCAGGCACCCGAGGTGACGAACTCGGGCACCGGTTCGAGCCGTTTCGTCGGCAGCGGGGTGGGCAGCACCGGCACCAGCGCCATCGCCAGTCCGGTCGCTGCCGCGAAGCGGATCTGCGACCGGCGGTCCGGATACCGGGCCGTCAACTCGCGGACCTTCGCCGCGCCGTACGCCAGGATCAGCCCGATGATCGGGGTGATGGCCAGCGCCCAGCGGGTCGGCACCACCGAGTGCAGCACCGGCAGGTCCTCCAGCAGCGCCCACGGCCCGGGCACCCCGGTTCCGCGACGGTCGAAGCGGATCTCCCGGCCGAGCGAGAGCACCGCGAAGAGCAGCCCGAGCACGGCCAGACCGATCACCACGGCGCTGCGCCGCAGCCACCACACCAGCGCCACCACGAGGATCACCAGCGGCCAGCCGAAGAAGGCATTCTCCTCGGTCGGGTTCTTGGCCAGTCCGGCGGCGCTGCGGGCGTCACCGGCCAGCGACTCGCGGGAGTAGGCGAAGTACGAGGCCAGGTCCGTGGAGTAGCCCCGGATCAGCCAGGGCAGCCCGTGGTAGGCGCCGGGGCCGAAGAACTGCACGTACAGCGGGTAGGCCAGCAGCACGGCGGAGACCACGGCAGCCATCCCGAGCCCGGCGGCGAACGGTCGGACCCGGGCCCGCAGCTCGGGCCGGCCGATCACCATCGCGACGACCACCACGGCGAGGCCGATCGCGGTCATCAGCAGGATCTCCAGGTTCAGAAACGCCTGCCAGACGATCACCAGGGCCAGCAGCAGACCGTTGCGCAGCCACCGCCCGGGTTCGGCGAGCCGCAGAGTACGCCAGATGATCAGCGGCACCACGTACTGCGACACGATGTTCGGATGCGCATTGGCGTGGGAGACCATGGCTGGGGCGTACGCGCAGAAGGCGGCCCCCAGCCAGGCCGGCCCGCGCGAACCGGGCACCACCACCCGGGAGATCAGGAAATACCAGGCGGTGGCGGTGGCGATCATGCCGAGGGTGAGAAAGAGCAGGAACGCGGCCCGAGTGCCGAACAGCAGGGTTATCGGAGTCATCGGCAGCGATACGGACAGAACAGACGTATTTGCCATCAAATTGACGGATTCCGGGACATTCATCCGGTCCGACGAGAACGGATAGGCCAATTCCGTGACAACCCGGGCACCATGCGCGAACATCCATTCGAATTGCGCCATGTCGGTCGGATTGTCGCGAATACCATCGCCAGGATTCAGCCACATCCGTCCGGTGACCCAGAAGCCGAACGCGGCGAAGCTCGCCACCGCCAGGGCATCCTTCCATCGCCCCGAGCCGCCCTCGCCCCGTACGCGTCCCGCCTGGACTGCGGCACTTCCCGCCTCGGACTGCGCGTCAGGTCGGCCCGAATCGGGAGTAGTCATAACAATTCGCAGCGTAGTCGGCCCATGTGGTCAGCGTGCAGGGTTCGGGGCACTGGCGTAGTATCGGTCAAGTTCTCTGGCTATCACCGATCGTGCACCCCCACCCCCGACCGCTAATTCGGCCATCACGGGCCCCGATATCCCCGCCGTCCGGGCGGATGGTTCACTCAGTCGGTCCCGGCACGGGTCGAGTCGTATCGTGAGGAATCGACGCATGGCAGAAATCACTGGGGATCAGCGCGTGCAGTCCGAGGTCCTGGAGGGCCTCGCCACGGCGGTCAATCACCGGCGCTGGTTCGTCGAGCTGGCCGTGCCCTACCTGGGTGACAACCCCATCGAGATCGGTAGCGGCCTCGGCGACTACGCCCTGGAGTGGAGCGAGAACTTCCCCCGGTTCACCGCCACCGAGGCCGACCCGGACCGCCTGGTGGCCCTCAAGGAGCGCCTGGCTGACCGGCCCTCGATCGAGGTACGCCAGATGCTGCTGCCCAACCCCGAGCAAGGCGACTACAGCGCTGCGGTCTCCTACAACGTGCTGGAGCACATCGAGGACCACGTCGGGGCGCTGCGCAGCATGGGCCAGTTGGTCCGGCCCGGCGGAGCCGTCGTGATCATCGTGCCGGCGTTCCAGTTCGCGATGAGCCCGGCGGACATCGCCACCGGCCACGTCCGGCGGTACACGAAGAAGACCCTGGCCGACGCGATGACCGAGGCGGGCCTGCGGGTGGAGAAGATCCACTACGCGAACGCGCTCGGCCTGATCGGCTACTTCATGGCCACGAAGGTCTTCCGGCTGATGCCGAAGGAGGGCCCGATGGTGAAGGTCTACGACACTCTGGTCCTCCCCGCCACCAAGGCCGCCGAGCAGCTGGTGCGACCGCCCTTCGGCCAGTCCGTCTTCGCCGTAGCCCGTACCCCCGGCTGACCAACCCCCCGGCTGGTCCCGACGCAGCGTCCCCGTTGACCATGAGGTTGGCGGCACTTTCAGAGCCAACCTCATGATCAACCTGGGGATGGGGGCGGGTCAGCCGGCGATCTGGTAGGTGGGGCGGGTGGTGGCTCGGGCCAGGGTGTGGAAGGCCAGGTTGAAGCCGACGTAGGCGGGGGTCGCCTCCGGGGTGACGTCGAGACGTTCGACGTCGAGGGCGTGCACCGCGAAGACGTACCGGTGCGGGCGGTCACCGGGCGGCGGCGCGGCACCGCCGAAACCGTGCTCCCCGTAGTCGTTGCGTACGGTGAATGCGCCCTTCAGGTCCTGCTCGGCCGCGCCGCGTGGCAGTTCCGTCACGTCGGCCGGCAGGTTGACCAGCACCCAGTGCCAGAAGCCACTGCCGGTCGGCGCGTCCGGGTCGAAACAGGTCACCACGAAGCCCTTGGTCTCCGCCGGGAAGCCCGACCAGGCCAGGTGCGGCGAGACGTTGTCGCCACCAGTGCTGCCGTGGGCGTGCGCCGCGTCCATCGGCTCACCGTTCCGCACATCTTCACTGGTCAGCGTGAAGGAGGCGACGGTCGGCAGCAGCTCGTACGGGTCCGGAGCGATGGGACGTTCCAGGGTCATCGACACAGGTCCTTCCGGTGGAAGTGGTGTTCTGCGCCCCTTTCATACCCTGTGACGCGCTGACATTCGACAGAACCGGCCCCGAGTCCGCCGTAACCGAGAG
The DNA here is from genome assembly GCF_049178935.1 of Verrucosispora sp. WMMD703. Taxonomy (NCBI): domain Bacteria; kingdom Bacillati; phylum Actinomycetota; class Actinomycetes; order Micromonosporales; family Micromonosporaceae; genus Micromonospora; species Verrucosispora sp. WMMD703. The sequence goes on from NZ_JBMHMM010000004.1 coordinate 240,663, forward strand.
CACCTCACAGCGGTTGTCACCCTGCAACATCTAGCGAAGGAGTCTCTTGGCCGGGGTCTGGCGTGACTTCATCACCGCCGTCGTCGATGCCGTGCGTCGACGTGACGAGGCGGCCCTCAGCGACGAACGCCGCCGGGCACTGGACCGGCTCGCCGACCAGAAGATCCGCGAGGAGCAGCGGAAACGCCCTCCGGAAAGCAGCTCAGGCGGCTGAGGGTCACCTCGACCTGCCGCCGCTTGTCGCTGGCACGACCCGACCGGCAGCGCCTACGGATGCTCGTCGGTGATCGCGATGACCTCGTCGAGGCGGTCCAGAGCCGCCTGCAGGTCGTCGACCTTGGCCTGGATGCGGTCGCGCTCGGCGCGCAGCATGGCTCGCTGCTCGGCGTCGGTGTGCCCGGCTCGCCAGCAGGGCAGCAGTTCCGCGATCCGCTGACTGGTCAGGCCGGCGGCGTACATCTGCTGGAAGAAGCGCACCAGGGTGATGGCCTCCGGCCGGTAGCGGCGCTGGCCGGACGGGCTGCGCTCCGCGGTGAGCAGCCCCTGCTGCTCGTAGTAGCGCACGGCGCGTACCGAGACGCCGGCGGCCCGCGCCACCTCGCCGATGCGGATCAGCCGCTCGGCTGCGGTCCCCGTGGCGGTCATGGTGACTCCTCTCACTCCGGCGCTGACGCGCAGCACTTGCCTCTGACGTCAACGTCAGGTTCTAGCGTAGCGGGCATGGATATCAACAACTCGGTTGCCCTCATCACCGGAGCCAATCGCGGCCTGGGCCGCGCCTTCGCCAAGCGCCTGCTCGAACGGGGCGCCCGCAAGGTCTACGCGACAGCCCGCCGACCGGAGACCGTCGATCTGCCCGGGGTCGAGGTGCTGCCGCTCGACATCGCCGACGCCGCCTCCGTACGCGCCGCCGCCGAGGCCGCCCCGGACGTCTCGCTGCTCGTCAACAACGCGGGCATCCAGACCGGCACCGACCTGGTGACCGGCTCACTGGACGCGGTGCGGCACGAGCTGGAAACCAACGTGCTCGGCCACCTGGAAATGATCCGGGAGTTCGCGCCGGCGCTCGCCCGCAACGGCGGGGGCGCGATCGTCAACGTCCTCTCCGCCATGTCGTGGTTCGGGGTCAGGGGCGCCAACGCCTACCACCTGACCAAGGCCGCCGCGTGGGCCATGACCAACGGCGTTCGCCTGGAACTCGCCGAGCAGGGCACCCTCGTGACTGCGGTCCACCTCGGCCTCGCCGACACCGACATGTCCGCGGACTGGCCCGTGGTCAAGATCGCACCGTCGGATCTGGCCGACGCGGCGCTCGACGGCGTCGAGGCGGGATCCGCCGAGGTCCTCGCTGACCAGTGGAGCCGGGACGTCAAGTCCCGACTGACGCTGAGGCCGGAAGAGTTCAACGCCGCGATGGATCGCGCCCTGGCGGCGCTGACGGCGGCCTGAGCCGCTCTCCACGAGCTTCCGGACCGCCGCTGGGGCTCCTGCTCGCTGTCCAGGTGAGCGGAGGGTGTGGGATTCGAACCCACGAAGACATCGCTGCCTTACCGGTTTTCAAGACCAGCGCCATCGGCCACTAGGCGAACCCTCCTGGACCACGCGGTGCGTGGCCGTGCCTAGTCTGCCACGCCGCGTACGTCAGCGAACGGCCGAGCTACCCGGTGCGCCGTGACCACTGACGGTGGAGGGTGGCCCGGGGTCGCCGACGTGGAGTAGGCCCGGGATCGGGTAAGACTGGGCCATGCGAGCGATCACCATTGCGGAGCCCGGCGGACCTGACGTATTGAGCTGGAGCGAGGTGCCGGACCCGCAGCCGGGTCCGGGTGAGGTGGTCGTGGACGTGCGGGCCACTGCGGTGAATCGGGCCGACCTGTTGCAGCGGCAGGGGCACTATCCGCCTCCGCCGGGCGCGCCCGCGTACCCCGGGTTGGAATGCTCGGGGGTGGTCAGCGCGACCGGTCCCGACGTGGCCGGCGTGCGGGTGGGAGACCAGGTCTGCGCGCTGCTGGCGGGCGGCGGGTACGCCGAACGGGTGGCCGTGCCCGCCGGGCAGTTGCTGCCGGTGCCGGCCGGCGTCGATCTGGTCGACGCCGCCGGCTTGCCGGAGGTGGCGTGCACGGTCTGGTCGAACGTGGTGCAGGTGGCCCGTCTGACGGCGGGAGAGACGCTGCTGGTGCACGGCGGTGGCAGCGGAATCGGCACGTTCGCGATCCAGCTCGGTGCCGCGCTCGGCGCGACAGTGGTGGCGACCGCACGGGCCGCCAAGCACGAGCGGCTGCGTGAGCTGGGCGCCGACCTGCTTGTCGACTACCGGGAGCAGGACTTTGTCGAGGAGGTTCGGCAGGCCACCGACGGCCGGGGCGCGGATGTCGTCCTGGACATCATGGGCGCGTCGTACCTGGGGCGGAACGTGGCCGCCCTGGCCGCCGACGGGCGGCTGGTGGTGATCGGCATGCAGGGCGGCCGCAAGGGTGAGTTGGATCTGGGTGCGCTGTTGGCCAAGCGCGGCACGGTCGCGGCCACCGCGCTGCGCTCTCGGTCGTTGGAGCAGAAGGCCGCGATCGTACGCGGGGTACGCGAACAGGTCTGGCCGCTGGTCGAGGCGGGCCGGGTGCGTCCCGTGATCGACCGGCGGCTGCCGATCATCGACGCGGCGCAGGCGCACCGGCTCGTGGAGTCGAACGAGCACGTCGGCAAGGTGCTGCTCACCGTCGGCTGAGCCTGATCACGTGCCGGCCACCGACACGGGCAGCCAGCCCGGGAAACTAGCCGGGCAGTACGAGTCGGGCGCCGGGGCCCTCACCGCCCAGATTGTCCTCCGGGTTGTAGAGGGTGCAGCGGCGCAGCGAGAGGCAGCCGCAACCGATGCAGGCGTCCAGGTCGTCGCGGAGCCGACTCATCAACCTGATCTTTTCGTCCAGCCGGGCCCGCCAGGTCGTGGAGAGCTTGGCCCAGTCCTCGGCGGTGGGGGTACGGGCGGCCGGCAGCGAGTCGAGCGCGGACCGGATCTCCTCCAGTGAGATGCCTACCTGCTGGGCGATCCGGATGAACGCCACCCGGCGCAGCTCAGTGCGGTGGTAGCGGCGTTGGTTGCCGCTGGTCCGCTCGGCCCGGATGAGCCCCAGCCGCTCGTAGTAGCGCAGCGCGGACTGTGCCATCCCGCTGCGGGCGGAGAGTTGACCGATGGTCAATGCTTCCTGCATCACGTCGCCTTGAGTTGAACCTCGCTTCAACTTGCAGGCTATCCGTATGACCACACTCGCTACCACGGCCCGGGTCGCCGAGGCCGCCGCGCCGCTCGACGGGCGCGATCCGGTCGCACCGCTGCTGGAGCGCGTTCGCGCCGGCCGGCAGTTCGGTGCCAACGTCCTGTCCACCCTCGACGTGCTCCAGGTGCTCTACGACCGGGTGCTGCGGATCACCCCGGCGACCGTCGACGACCCCGACCGCGACCGTTTCCTGCTCTCCAAGGGGCACGCCGTAGCTGGCTACTATGCGCTGCTCGCCGCGAAGGGCTTCATCCCGCCTGACTGGCTGGACGACCAGGGCGGGCCGTCGAGTCGGCTCGGCGACCATCCCGACCGCACCCTGATCCCCGGCGTGGAGATCGGCTCGGGTTCGCTCGGGCACGGCCTGGGGCTGGGCGTCGGCACCGCCCTCGGGCTACGCGCCCAGGGCCGGCCCGAACCCCGGGTGTACGTGCTGCTCGGCGACGCCGAACTCGACGAGGGCTCCAACCACGAGGCGATCGCGTACGCCGGAGCGGTCGGCCTCGGCAATCTGACCGCGATCGTGGTGGACAACTCCTCCGCCACCCACGGCTGGCCGGGCGGAGTGGCCACCCGGTTCACGGTCAACGGGTGGACCGCCGCGACTGTCGACGGGCGGGACCGGGACGCTCTCCACCCGGCGCTGACCGGGCACCACGGCCACCGGCCGCACGCCGTCGTAGCGCTCGTCAGGGACGGTGAGTGATCGTGCGGGACACCTTCGTGGCCACCACAACCGCCTTCCTGGACGACCCGCGGACCGTCATCGTGCTGGCCGACATCTCCGCCGCGGCGTTCGCTCCGGCCGCCGCTCAACACCCCGACCGGGTGGTCAACGTCGGCATCCGGGAGCAGCTCATGTTGGGAGTGGCGGGGGGCCTGGCACTGACCGGGCTGCGCCCCATCGTGCACAGCTACGCGCCGTTCCTCGTGGAGCGGACGTACGAGCAGATCAAGCTGGACCTCGACCACCAAGGGGTGGGCGCGGTGCTGGTCAGCGTCGGGGCGTCGTACGACCGCGCGGCAGCCGGCCGCACCCACCTCGGCCCGGCGGACGTCGCACTTGTCGACACCCTGCACGACTGGACGGTGCACGCCCCCGGCCATCGGGACGAGGTACCCGGGTTGCTGCGCGACGTGGTCTGCGGCCAGGACTCGGCATACGTGCGGCTCTCCACCCAGAGCAACGCGCAGGCGTACCCGGAAGCGGGCGACCTGCGGGTGCTCCGGGACGCCGGCCCGGGGGCGGCGCTGCTGGTCGCGGTCGGTCCCACGTTGGACGCGGCCCTCGACGCGACCTCGGACCTGCCGGTCACCGTGGCGTACACCCACCGCCCGCGCCCGTTCGACACCACCGGCCTGCGGGCGCTCGCGAACAGTGCGGTGATCCTGGTCGAGCCGTACCTGGCGGGCACCTCGACCCGGCTGGTCTCGGACGCGCTGGCCGACCGGCCGCACCGGTTGTTGGCGCTCGGGGTCCGCCGCGAGGAACTGCGGCGGTACGGTTCGGCGGCGGACCACGCGCGGTGGCACGGGCTGGACGCGACCGGGCTACGCCGCTCGATCACCGATTTCCTGTCGCCGGCGCTGGTCTGAGCGCGTGCCGGTCCGCGGCATGTCGCGGTCTCCGAGGCCGACGTACGGCCCGACATGCCGCAACCGGCACCGGTCCCGTCGCAGCCGGCGGGACGGTCAGCGGGCCGAGGCGTCGGGGTTACGGCGGGTGCGCTCCCGGCCGAGGATCCAAATCGCCTCGACGCCGTCCCGCCAGGTGATCTTCTTGCCTTCCTCGCGCCCCCGGGCCCGGTAGCTGATCGGCACCTCGTACGGCCGGATACGGCGACGCAGCAGCTTGCCGGTCACCTCGGCCTCCATGCCGAACCCTCGGGATCGGACGTCCAGCGAGCGGTACAACGCGACAGGCATCAGCTTGAAGCAGGTCTCCAGGTCTCCGATGTAGGAGTTGAACAGCACGTTCGCCGCCATGGTGACGCCCTTGTTACCCATCACGTACCAGAAGCTGTAGGCGCTGTGGCTGCCGAAGGTGCGGTTGCCGTAAACCACCGTCGCCCGCCCGTCCAGCACCGGGGCGAGCAGCTTGGGGATGTCCTGTGGGTCGTACTCCAGGTCGGCGTCGAGGATGACCATGTACTCGCCCTCGGCGTTGGCCACCGCCGTGCGGATGGCCGCGCCCTTGCCCGCGTTGCGCTGGTGCGTGATGACCCGCAGCCGGGCGTCGTCGGCGCGCCCGAGGATCTCCCCGGTGCCGTCGCGGCTGCCGTCGTCGACCACCACGAGCTCGATCGCGCATGGGTATTCGACCGCCAGCGCCTGCTTGAGGGCATCCGCGATGCGTTCTTCCTCGTTGTAGACCGGCATGAGGATCGACAGCTTCACGGGAATCTCCACGAGGGCGGGTAATGTGTCGGCCATAGCCTAGCCCGGCAGGTCAGTCGAGTGGCGACGACCACCAATGGCGATCCACGGCCGGGCACTCAGGCTGATGGTGTTTACTTCCGCCATGTCGGCCGCCGGCTTCCCGTTCGTCCTGGTTCCCGTCGCCGCCCTCATTCTGCTCAGCGTGGCGTTACGACCACGCAACGTGGAGACCGTGGCGCCGCGGCGACTCGCGGCGCTCCGGGCGACCCTCGCCGTCGGTGCCTTCGCGGTGACCACCGTCGAGGTGCTGGGCGCGCTGCGGCTGCTCACCGCGCCCGCCTTCGGCCTGGCCTGGCTGCTCTTCCTCGCGGTGGCGGCAGCGGCCGCCGGGTGGCGCCGACGGGCCGACGCCACGGCTCGCAAGGCCGAAGTGCCTGCCAGGGTCCCGGTCGAAGGTGCCGGTGCCTCGTCACCGGACTCCCCCCACTCCATTCCGCCCGGATCAGCGGGCGTCCTCGCCGAGCCGTCGGGCGCGCGGGTTGCCACGGTCGCTGTGGGACCGGACCGGCCGTCGACACCGTCCGGACCGGACCGACCGCTGGCCGGCGGCTGGCGCAGCGCCGCCAGCGCCTTCTGGCGTACGGCGAGCCGTGGTGAGCGGCTGCTGGCCGGTACGGTCGCCGGACTGCTCCTTGTCGAACTGCTGATCGCCCTGCTGGCCGCACCCAACAACTACGACTCGCAGACCTACCACCTGCCCAAGGTGGAACGCTGGGTGGCCCAGGGCGACCTGACGTTCTGGGCGACCGCGATCCACCGCCAGGTGACCATTCCGCCGGGCGCCGAGTACCTGCTGCTGCACCTGCGGCTGCTCACCGGCGGCGACGCGCTGCACCACCTGGTGCAGTGGGCCGCCGGACTGGTCTGCCTGCTCGCGGCCGCCCGGGTGACCGCGCAGCTCGGCGGCGGCCGGCGGGCCCAGTTGCTCACCGTGTTCCTGCTGGCCAGCACACCGATGGTGACGCTGCAGGCGACCAGCACCCAGACCGATCTGGTCTGCGCCGCCTGGGTGCTCTGCGCCGGCACGCTCGCGCTGGACGGGCTGCGCCGCCGTGCGCACCTGGGTGACCTGCTGGTCCTCGGGGCGGCCACCGGCCTGACCGCGGTCACCAAGACCAGTGGCCTGCTCGCGGTCGGTCCGCTGCTGGTGCTCTGGGGGGTGGGCCAGCTACGCCTGGCGTACGCCGACCGGCCGGCCACGCACCGCCGGACTCCGGTCGCCGGGATCACTCGTACCGTCGGCGCCTCGGTCCTGATCCTGCTGGTCGCCGCCGCGGTGGTCGGCCCCTTTCTGGGCCGGGTGTACGCCGAGTTCGGCCACCCCCTCGGGCCGGAGCGGCTGCGCGAGTCGGTCCCGATGGAGCGGCACGACCCACCCTCGGTGCTGGTGAACGCGCTCCGGATCGCACACACCGCACTTGACACTCCGCTGGCACCGCTGCGCGAGGTGTCCGCCGAGGCGATCATCGGGGTGGCCGGACTGATCGGGGTCGACCCGCAGGACCGCGCGATCACGTTCGGGCGGGAGATCTTCCCGGTCGCGTCCTGGTATCCCGACGAGGACCGGGTTGCCTTCCCGCTGGCCGGTGCGCTGGCACTGATCGGTGCGGTGGCGGCGCTGCGTCGCCCGGCCCGGGTCAGTCCGGGCGCGGCGGGGGCGCTGCGCGGGTACGCCCTGGTGGTGGTCGTCGCCGTGGTGCTGCACACCGCGATGATCAAGTGGCAGCCGTGGGGGAACCGCCTGATCCTCTATGCCCTGGCGGCCTCGGTGCCGCTGGCCGGGCTCTGGCTCGACGCGCTCTTCCGTCGCTCGGGTCAGCTCGGCTTCCGCGTCCGCGATCGGCGCGGTGGCCCGGCGGACAGCGATGGCCGACGGCCCGTGGCCGCCGGGCTCGCGGTGACGGTGCTGGCCACCTGCGCACTGGCCGGGGTGTTGTCGGTGTCGTACGGCTTCCCGCGCCGGCTGGTCGGCACGGGCTCGGTCTTCACCACTTCCGACTGGGAGAGCCGGTTCGTACGGCGTCCACAGTGGGCGGATGAGTACCGGTGGGCCGCCGACGCGGTCCGGGCCGCCGACGCGCGCCGAATCGGGCTGTCCCAGCGCAACGACGACTGGGAGTACCCCTGGTGGCTGCTGCTCCGCGACGCGGACGGCACGCCGCCGGAACTACTGGCGCTCCAGTCGGTGCTGGACGACCGACCACCTGCCGATCCGGCCTCGGTCGACGCGATCCTCTGTGTCGGCAGCCGGAAAATCTGCACCGACCTGCTGCCCGCCGGCTGGCGGCTGGAGTTCCGCAGCTACGTCGGCTACGCCCTGCCCGAGCAGCGGTGACCGGGCAGCCGGCGGTGACCGGCAGGCGGCGGTGACCGGGCCGCGCGGCACGCCGAGCGGTCCGGGCGGAAAAGGGGCCAATGGCCCGGTTCGGCGCAGCACGTAAGTATTCCGAGACGTATTCACATACCTGCATCGCACGCGTTACCGTCCGGTAACCCGATCGACGTCCCGCGATCGGACCGAAAGGAGTGCGTCGATGTCTGGTACCCACGCCAGGCGTGAACGGACACCTCGACGGCGCCTTGCCGAGGTCGCCGTCCTCGCCACCGCTCTCGTCCTGCCGATGCTGGCCACGGCCTCACCCGCCGCCGCAGCCGACCGTCCCGCCGTCCAGCCGCTCCCCGCCCACCTCGAATCCATCCGCGCCGCCGAGGCCACCGCGCTCTACGGCGCTCCCGGCATCCGCCCGCTCGACCAGCGCCGCACCGCACTGATCACCATGGGCGACAGTCAGATCTCCGGTGAGGGGGTCGGCAACTACGTACCCGGCACCCACCAGCCGGGCAACTGGTGCGACCGCTCGTACGATCAGGCGGTCTTCCGCACCGGCATCGCCGCCGACGAGCGCTACAACATCGCCTGCTCGGGTGCCACACCGTGGAATCTGATCGTCGGCGGTCCCACCCAGCACAACGAGTTGAACCAGGGCGACCATCTAGCGATCAAGGCACGCAACACGCACATCAAGCTGATCTGGGTGGTGGCCGGCGCGAACGGCGACGGCACGATCCAGTTCGGCCCGGTCGCCACCGACTGCGCCGTCCGCCGCGTCTTCTTCCAGGGCCCCTGCTGGCCCACCTACACCGACCAATGGACGGTACGCACCGACGGCAGCCGCCGAGCCGTCGAGGAGGCACTCACCGACATCCGCCGGACCATGACGAACGCCGGCTACCTCGGCTCCGACTACGAACTGGTGTTCATGTCGTACTCCAGCCCGGCCAGCCCCGACGTGGAGGACAACCCGAACTTCCCCGGCTGGTACTCGGGCGGCTGCCTGCTCTACCTCGCCGACGCCGCGTTCGCCCGGAACAAGGCGGTGCCGCTGTTCGAGTCGGCGCTGCGGGCGGCGGCGGCCAACACCGGCACCCGCTACCTCGACGCCAGCCGCCTCTTCCACGGCCACGAGGTGTGCACCGACAACACCTCGGTACGCGGGCTCTACATCGAGGTGGGGATCTGGGACGAGAACGCGGCCCGCCAGTCGTTCCACCCGAACTACCGGGGACACGGCATGTTCGCCCAGTGCATCACCCAGTTCTACGCCTCCGGCCAGCAGCAGGGCACCTGCGTCGACCCGGCCAGCACCGGAAACGGCCAGCTCTACCCCGGACTTATGGAGTTCCGGCAGCTGCGCAACGCCGCCACCGGCACCTGCGTGGACGGCAAGGGGTACAACTCACGCAACGGCACGGCGCAGCAGTCGTACCGGTGCCATGGCGGGCGTAACCAGGGCTTCTGGTACGACCCGACCCGACAGTCGCTGCACTCCGAGCTCTCCCACGACCGCTGTCTGGACGTGGCCGGTGGTTCGCTGCGGTCGGGCACGGCGGTGAACATCCACGACTGCCATGGCGGCACCAACCAGAAGTTCACCATCTCCGGCAACCAGGTCCGCGCCGCCGGTGCCACAAACCTCTGCCTGGCCTTCGACAACCCGCTGCTCGGCACCCCCCGACTGCGCCTGGCCAACTGCTCCAGCAGTTCCCGGCAGCAGTGGTCGTTCGAGTCGCGGTCGTTCGCCCAGCCCGTCGGGTACGGGCGGGACGACTTCATCGGCTCCCGGGTCTACTGACGCCGCGGGCAGGCCGGCCCGCCGGGCCCGGCAACGGGGTGATCGCATCGATCACCGCGCCGGGTCCGGCGGGTCCGCTGTCACTTCTGGTTGAACGGGACGACGATCAGGCGAGCCTGTGCCTGCTCGCCGTTCACGGTGCCGGCCACGCCCAGCTTGGTGCCGACCTTGATGTCCGTGGCGGCGATCGACTTGCGCCGTTCGATCACCCGCAGTTCGTCGGTGAAGGTCCAGGTCCGGGTGAAGCCGTCGGTCGACTTGACCGTGATCTTGTCGTCGGCGAGGTCGGTCACCTCGCCGCGCTGCACGGAGACGGTCTTCGTGCCGCCGTCCTTGGTCTGCACCACGACGTCGCCGTGCAGGGTGTTCTTGCGCAGCAGCACCCGGGCTGCCCGACGCTTGCGCCACTCCTCGACCCGCTCCTTGCGCTTGTTCGCCGCGCTCGGGGTCGGCTCCACCGGCGCGGCCACGGTCGCGTCGGGATCCAGCTCTGCCGGGTCGAGACCGAGCGCGGCCAGTGCCTGGCCCTCCGCGCCCATCGCGGCGACCACCTCGACGGCGCTCTCCTGCATCGCGCCCCGCTCGGCCTGGCCCACCCCGCAACCGGCGGCGGCCAACGCGACCGTCACCAGCAGCGCGCCGGTGGCGGTGAAGGATCCCCTGCGTGCCATTCCTCGTCCTCTCGTCGGTGCCGGTCTGCCGGATCTCGTCGCGCCGCGTCACGGCCGGCGCGGATCCGTGCACCCAGCCTGGACCCGCCGGATGCGCCGACCGTCAGGCCGACGTTCGGATCAGGTAAGGGATCCCGGCAGCCGGATGGTGAACGCGGCCCCGCCCTCGGGCGCGTGCCCGGCGCCTATCTCACCGCCGAGCCGGCGGACCAGGCCGGCGGCGAGCGCGAGCCCGAGCCCGCTGCCGACCTTGCGTAGCCCTCGGTAGCGTTGGTGCAGCGCCCCGCGCTCGAAGGCCACCGTCAGGTCGTCGTCGGTCAGCCCCGGTCCGCCGTCGCGAACCTCGATCACGCCACCGGCGCCCGGGTCGGCACCGGCCGGTCGGACCGCCAGCACCACCGGCGCACCGGGAGGCACCACCCGCAGCGCGTTCTCCAGGAGGCCGTCGATCACCTGTCGGATCCGCCCCGGGTCGGTGTACGCCGGCACCGGCTGCCCCGGCAGCTCGACCCGGAACGTCACCCCTACCGAGGCGCACCGGTCCGCCCAGGTCCGACCGGCGTCAGCGGCCAGGCCGGCCAGATCCACCGGCACCGGTTCGAGGGGGAAGTCGACCGCCTCCAGGCGGGCCAGGGCGAGCAGATCGGTGACCAACCGGTCCAGGTGCTCCGCCTCGGCGAGCATGGTCCGGCCGGTGTCGGCCGCCGCCGACGATTCGATCACCCCGTCGGCCAGCGCCTCGGCGTAGCCACGGATCGCGGTCAGCGGGGTGCGCAGTTCGTGCGAGACGGAGAGCAGGAACTCCCGCTGTCGTCCCTCACTCGTGGCCAGCGCGGCGGCCAGCCCGTTCAACGCGTACGCCAGGTCGGCCACCTCGGCCGGCGACTCGACCGGCACCCGGACGCTGCGATCGCCGGCCCGCAGCCGGGTCGCGACGAGGGCCGCCCGGCGGATCGGCCGAGCCAGGCGCCGGGCGAGCAGGAGGCCCGCGACCGCGCCTGCCGCCAGCCCCGCCAGCAGCGGCAGCCAGAGGCCGCGCAGCACCTGACGCCACACGCCCGCCCCGAGCGGACGGGTCAGCACCACGCCGTCGCCGGCGGCCAGCGCCCGGCCCTCGACGAGTGCTCGTTGCCCGTCGACAAGCCGCCGGCCGGAGAAGTTCCGCCCGTTGGACACCCGCTTCACCACCTGGGGAGGCAGGCCGGCACGGTCGACAGCACCACCCGAGATCAGGTAGATGGTGGTGCCCTGGTTGCCGAGTTGGCGGATCAACCGCTCGCCGGCCAATTCCCGGACCCGACCGGGGCGTGCCCGCAGCAGCTCGGCGGCGACCTGGGCCTGCGCCGCGAGCGCCTGCCGGTCCCGCCGCTCGGCAGCGCGGACCGCCACCGGCACCGCGACCACCGCGGTGACCAGAACCGACACCAGGGCCACCGCACAGGTCACCAGCACCGCACGCGCGGTGAGCGTACGGCCGGGACGGTCAGCCATCGGCGGCGTACCCGACTCCGCGATGGGTCCGGATCACGCTCGCCGCGCCGAGCTTCGCCCGAACCTGCGCGACGTGCACGTCGACGGTGCGGGTGCCGGCGTGCGCCGCGTATCCCCAGACCGCGGCCATCAGCTCCTCCCGCGAGAAGACCCGGCCCGGCCGGCTCATCAGGTGGGCCAGCAGGTCGAACTCGGTGGAGGTGAGCTGCACCGGGACGCCGTCGGCGGTAACCGACCTGCGGTCGGGGTCGACGGTGACCCGGCCGAGCACGACGGGCTGCGCGACGCCGCCTGGCGGGCCGGCGGCCCGGCGCAGCACCGCCCGCAGCCGGGCGACGAGTTCGCGAGGGCTGAACGGTTTGGTGACGTAGTCGTCGGCGCCCAGTTCCAGGCCGACGACACGGTCCACCTCGTCGTCGCGAGCGGTGAGGAAGATGACCGGCGTCCAGTCGCCGGCCTCCCGCAACCGACGACAGATCTCGGTGCCGGCCAGCCCCGGCAGGGCGATGTCCAGCACGCAGGCCACCGGACGCAACCGGCGGGCCGCCGCGAGGCCGGCACTGCCGTCCCGTTCGACGTGTACGCCGAAGCCGTCCCGGCTGAGGTAGAGCCGGACCAGGTCGGCGATGCTCGGTTCGTCCTCCACCACGAGCACCAGCCCGCGTTGCGGGTTCTCGGCGGTCACTGGGCCATGATTGCCGATCGACGAGACCCGGCAGCGTCAGGCTGTGTTCGGATTCGGTAAGAAGACCCGGTCAGTGGGCCACGACGGGCTGGAAGGCACCCGGTCGGGCGGCGGGCGCCTCGGCGACGGTGGCCACGATCCGCGGCTGTGCGCTGCGTACGCGGGTGCGGAAGGCGTGATTGAGCAACGCGTCCAGCTGCCACACCTGCTTCGGCTGCTGGGTGCGGATCAGGAAGCGCTCGCGGATGCCGTCGATCGCGGTGGCGGCCAGCTCCACGCAGTGCAGGCGCGGGTCGGCGCTCCAGGTGACGTGGCTCAGCTCGCGGAGCTCCGTGTTGAGGTGCAGGCGAAGCCGATGCAGCACCCGGGTCTGCCGGGTGACCACCAGCCTCCGGTGGGTGAGCAGCAGCAGATAATCCCCGTCGACCGGTCGGTCGGGCCGGCTGCACCGGGTTACCAGGATGGTGGCGTCGCCGGAGCCCACGCAACGGCGGAACACCGGCATGTGCCGACTGGCGGTCTGCACCGCCAAGCCGGCCTCGGCCGCAGCCGGAAGGAACGTTCGGGAGAAGACGTCCATGACCTGCCCAACGACCCTGCCCCCACCGTGACATGGCCGACAGACATGCTTTCTGCAATTTCCACCCCACCCCACCTACCCACCGGCCCGCCCGACCGAGTTGATCAAGAAGTTTTGGTCGCCTGAGCGCCGAACGGAGACCAAAACTCCTTGATCAACCGGGATCGGTGGGGGGTTAGAGGAGTTCGAGGATGGTGGCGTTGGCCATTCCGCCGCCCTCGCACATGGTCTGAAGGCCGTAGCGGATGTTGTTGTCGCGCATGTGGGCGAGCATCGTGGTCATGATGCGGGCACCGGAGCCGCCCAGCGGATGCCCCAGGGCGATCGCGCCGCCGCGCGGGTTGAGCCGCTCCGGGTCCGCCTCGGTCTCCGCCAACCAGGCCAGCGGTACGGGGGCGAACGCCTCGTTCACCTCGTACACCCCGATCTCCTCGATGCCCAGCCCCGCGCGACGCAGTGCCTTCGCGGTGGCCGGAATCGGCGCGGTCAGCATGGCGACCGGGTCGTCGGCCGCGACCACGGCGGTGTGGACGCGGGCCAGCGGGCGTAGCCCGTGCCGGCTGGCCCACTCGCTCGTGGTGACCGCCAGTGCGGCGGCACCGTCGGAGATCTGCGAGGCCGAACCGGCGGTGACCACACCGTCGGGACGGAACGGAGTGGACAACTCGCCCAGCTTCTCCAGCGAGGTGTCGCGCCGGATGCCCTCGTCGACCGCGAACTTGCCGCCGTCGGCGAGCGCCACCGGGGCGACTTCGGCCTCGAACGCGCCCGCGTCCTGCGCGGCGGCAGCCTTCTCGTGGCTGGTCAACGCGAACTCGTCGAGCTGGGTGCGGGACAGGCGCCACCGCTGGGCGATCAGTTCCGCCCCGACGCCCTGGTTGAAGGGGAGCGGGGAGTCCTCGGCGACTCCCTCGACCCCTCGGTAGCGGGTCAGAATCTGCTCGCTGAACGGCATCCCACCGGCCACGCTGGCGCCCATCGGCACCCGGGTCATCGACTCGACGCCGCCCGCGACGACCAGGTCCGCCTGACCGGAGAGCACGGTGGCCGCAGCGAAGTGCAGGGCCTGTTGGCTGGACCCGCACTGCCGGTCCAGGGTGGTGCCGGGTACCGACTCGGGCCAGCCGGCGGCCAGTACGGCGTTCCGGGCGACGTTCCACGACTGTTCCCCGACCTGGGAGACGCAGCCCCAGACCACGTCGTCCACCTGAGCCGGATCGATCCCGGTGCGTTCGGCGAGGGCACGCAGGACGTGCGCGGACAGATCCACCGGGTGCACCGTGGCCAGGCTGCCCTTGCGCCGCCCGACCGGGGTGCGCACCGCACCGACGATAACCGCGTCACTCATGTTTACTCCCCGGTAACTTGGGCTGGTCCCGATCCTACGCCCACCCGGGTCGACCGCCACGCCCCCGCCCACGCGAACGCCGGGCGGCGCTCCGCGGCTGATGCCGGTGACCGGCGGCGCTGGCATGCTGGTGCCGTGGCGTACGACACCATCGCACAGCAGTGGCGGGTGCCCCTGGGCCTGCCGTTCCTCAAGCTGGCTGCCGCAGCCAGCGTGCTCGCCCTGGGGATCCTGCTCGCCGCGGGTGACCCGCTCCGGCCGGTGCTCGGCGGGTTGGCCGCGGCGGTTCTCACCGGGTGGGGCCTGCGGGATCTGGTCGCGCCGGTGCGGTTGGCGGTGGACCCGACCGGCATCACCGTACCGGCCGGGCTGCTGAGTCGGCGGCATCTGGCCTGGTCGATGGTGGAGACCATCCAGGTGCACCGCCGGTCCGGGCGCGGACTGGCCGGACCGACCCTGGAAATCGACACGGGCGATTCACTGCACCTGTTCAGCCGCCTCGATCTCGGCGCCGATCCGGCCGAGGTCGCCGACGCGTTGCGCACCGCCCGGGCGGGAAGCCCCGGCGGCCCCGGGTGATCCACGCCCTGGGCAGCCGATGTGACCGCTTCGCCGGTGCCGTGTCGGGCAGCGGTCAGCCCAGCAGCGCGGCCGTGCGTACCAGGGCCATCCCGAGCAGCGCCACGACGATGATCGCGCCGCCGCCGAACTGCACAAGGGTCCGGCGCGACCGCGGCGCGTAGGCCAGCACCAGCGCCATCAGCGCGCCGACCACCAGGCCGCCCAGGTGGCCGGCGATGGAGATCTGCGGCACGGTGAAGGTGAAGATCAGGTTGATCACGAGGATGGGGAGGATGGCCGAGGTGTCCCGACCCAGGCGTCGCATGATCACAAAGATCGCCGCGAAGAGGCCGAAGATGGCGGTCGACGCTCCCGCCGACATCTGGTTGGGCGCGCTGAACACGTAGACCGCGACGTTGCCGCCGAAGCCGGCGATGAAGTAGAGCGCGGCGAACCGCAGCGGCCCGAGCACCGCCTCCAGCGAGCGGCCGAGCACCCAGAGCGCCCACATGTTCAGCAGCAGGTGCACCACGCCGTAGTGCAGGAACATCGCGGTGATCAGGCGGTACCACTGACCCTCGGCGACACCGCCGATGGTGCCGTCGAGGAACATCGCCCGGCCCAGCACCGCACCCCACTCGGTCAACGGGGTGCTGCCGCCCATCAGCCCGCCGAAGCCGTTACCGCCGGCCGCCGCGTCCCCGCCCCGGTCGGAGGCGATCGAGACCAGCATCACCAGCAGGTTGAGGGCGATCAGGGTCTTGGTCACGTAACCGTGTCGGCCGACGACCCCGCCACCGAAGGCGGTTCGCGCCGGACGCACGCTGCGGCGTCCCTCCGACACGCACTCCGGGCACTGGAACCCGACGGACGCCTCGTTCATGCAGTCCGGGCAGATCGAACGGTCGCAGCGGGTGCAGCGGACATACGTTTCCCGGCCGGGGTGGCGGTAGCAGGCCGGCGTGGTCGGCGGGGACTCGCTCATCGCTGGCCCCAGACACCCGAGCGCTCAGTCATGCGAGCAAAGGTACCCCGAGCCGCCACTCAGGCGGGTCGAGGCGTACCCGGCGAAGTGCTGGCGGCCGTCGGCAGAGCGAAGACTGGTCCGGACACCGGTGGGGTGTCCGGACCAGTCTGCAAGCCGCCGGTCGCCGTCGACGTGCCCGAGCTGGCACTCGGCGATCTGGTCGACCAGACCATGAACCCGCACGGCGAGCCGGCCCTTCGGCACCGCCCGCAGACGCCCGGTCAGGCCGAGCGCTCGATCTCGACGCGCTCGATGACGACGTCCTGGAGCGGCCGGTCGCTGGGGCCGGTCGGGGTGTTGGCGATCGCCTCGACGATCTTCGCGGACTGCTCGTCGGCTACCTGCCCGAAGATGGTGTGCCGGTTGTTCAGGTGCGGCGTCGGCGAGACGGTGATGAAGAACTGCGAGCCGTTGGTGCCGGGCCCGGCGTTCGCCATCGCCAGCAGGTACGGCCGGTCGAACCGCAGCTCGGGGTGGAACTCGTCGGCGAAGGTGTAGCCCGGCCCGCCCCGGCCGGTGCCCGTCGGGTCACCCATCTGAATCATGAAACCGCTGATCACCCGGTGCGAGATGGTGCCGTCGTAGTACGGACCACTGCCCGGCTGCCCGGTCCGCGGGTCGGTGTACTCGCGGGTGCCCTCGGCCAACTCGACGAAGTTGCGGACGGTCTTCGGGGCGTGGTTACCGAAGAGCTCCAGCCGGATCGGGCCGGCGTTGGTGTGCAGGGTGGCGTAGACAGCCTCGGCCACGGGTACTCCTTATTCGTTGGTCAGTTCCATGCGGATCCTCCCATGTGCCCGATCTGGACATGCGGAGGCATCCGAAGGTGGAGGATGAGACAGAGCAACTCCCAGGAGGTGGGACCGTGTTTGGAAACTGGCGGCGAAAGACCCAGGCGCAGTTGGCCCGGGCCGAATTGAACCGCAGCATCGGTCACCTGAGGCAGGCCGCCACGCATGCCGCGAGGGGCGCCGGCGACACGGTCGGCCCGCGATTCCAGGCGGCCCGCGGTGCGGTGGCACCGACCGCCGTCGTGGTCCGGGACCGGGCATCGAACGGCCTCGCATCGACGGCCGCAGCCCTCGCGCCGCTTGCTCTGGCCGTACGTCACGCGCAGTCCGACGCGGCCGATCGGGCCGCCAAGGGGAAGAAGGCCGCGGTCGCCAAGCAGGCCGCGGTCAGTAGGAAGGCGAAGAAGATGAAGGCGAAGAAGAAGTCCCGCCGGAGCGGGACCATGGTCGGCCTGCTGGCCGCCGGTGCGGTGGCCGGGCTGGCCGGCGCGATGGCCCTGCGGCGGCACCGCGAGCAGCAGGAGTGGGCCGAGTACGACGCGGGTGCCGCGCTTGAGCCGATGCACGAGGAGGTGGAGACCATCGAGGTGCGTACGACCGGCCCGGCCGGTGCCGGCAAGGTCTCGACCGGAGCGGGCAGCTCGGCGGTGGCCAGCGGCGACAGCGCCTCCACCACTCCCACCGCGACCGCGCCGTCCGGGGTCGCCGCCACCGGGAAGGTCCCCTCGGTCGCCGAGGGTGCCCGCACCAGCAGCGGCCGCCCCGCCGACGACCTGAGCAAGGCCACCAACCACAAGTCCAACACCCGCGCCTGACCACTCCCCCTCCCGCCCCCACCCCCATCAAGGATGATCATGAAGTTGTCGCCGCGCACACCGATGTGTCGCGGCGACAACTTCATGGTCAGCGCAGCCAGCGACGCGGGCGGTCGGGGGAAGGGAGGGTCGGGTCAGAGCCAGTCGTTGCGGCGGAACCAGCGGTAGAGGGCCAGCGAGATGCTGAGCATCAGGGCCAGCACCACGGGGTAGCCGTAGGTCATCCTCAGCTCCGGCATGAAGTCGAAGTTCATGCCGTAGATGCCGGCGATCGCGGTCCACACGGCGGCGATGGCCGCCCAGGCCGCGATCTTGCGCATGTCGTTGTTCTGGTCGACCGTCACCTGGGCCAGCCGCGCCTGAAGGATCGAATTGAGCAGGTCGTCGTAGGAGTTGACCTGCTCGACGGTGCGGCTGAGGTGGTCCTGCACGTCTCGGAAGTAGCGGCGCACCTCCTTGGGCACGTCCCGGTTCATCTGCGAGGTCAGCGTCACCAGCGGCCGTTGCAACGGCATCACCGCCCGCTTGAACTCGACCAGTTCCCGCTTCATCTGGTAGATCCGCTGGATCCGGCCGCTGGTCTGGCGGTCGAAGACCTCCGTCTCCAGCACGTCCATGTCGTCCTCAAGCTGGTCGGCAACCTCCAGGTAGAGGTCGACGACCCGGTCCGTGATCGCGTACGCCACCGCCCAGGGACCGTTGAGCAGCAACTCCCGGCGAGCCTCCAACTCCTCGCGTACGGGCGCGAGCCGGCAGGCGTCGCCGTGCCGGACACTGACCACGAACTGCGGGCCGATGAAGAGCATCACCTGCCCGGTCTCCACCACCTCGGAGTTCTCCGTCAGCTCGGTGTGCTCGCAGTAGCGGGCGGTACGCAGCACCAGGAAGCTGACCTCGCCGAAACGTTCCAGCTTCGGACGCTGCTGGGCCTTGACCGCGTCCTCCACGGCCAGCTCGTGCAGCCCGTACGTGGTGGCGATCTCGGTCATCTCGGCCAGTTCCGGCTCGTGCAGGCCGAGCCAGACGAAGCCGGCCTCGGCGCTGCGAGCCGCGGCCAGCGCGTCGGCGTAGTCCCAGTCGCCGGCCTGCCGTTGACCGTCGAGATAGAGCGCGCAGTCGACCACCGCGCTACGTCGCCGGTCGGCCGACGGCTCACCCGACTGGGCTCCGTCCGAGCTGAGCCGGCGCGTCACGGCCCGCACGGGTGACCAGTTGCGGGGCCGCAGGGCGCGGCCCCCGGTGGCGCCCGCGTTCCGGTTGCCAGTGGTGGCCGGGCCGTCCGGGGAGGTCGTCCCCGCGCGTTGCGTCCGCTCCGTCATAACGCCCTCCCCCGCCGGCTGCGGTTTGCAGGTTACGCCGCCGCAGTGATCATGACCGGGCGGCAGGGGTGGCGCCGGACGGACCGGACCGCATCGGGGGGGGTGAGGGGGCGACCCGGCCCGCCCGGCGCCGTGGGGGCGGGGGTTGTGCGTACGCGTGGTGAGACGCTCGCAGCATTGTGGGCCCCGAGTCGCCTCAGCGGGAGACCCGGGCCGGCCGGTATCGCCGTACTGTCGGAAAGCCGACAGAAATTAGCCGCGCACCGCCTTCATCGCCTCGGCCAGCCGTCGAACTCCCTCGTCGATCCGATCCGCGGTGACCGCCGAATAGGCCAACCGGAGCGCGGACCGGCCGCCGTCGATCACGAAGTCGCTGCCCTTGACCACCGCGACGCCACGCTCGGCCGCCGCCGGGGCGAGCCGGTCGACCGCCACGTCCTCCGGCAACTCGACCCAGAGGAAGTAGCCACCGTCCGGCTCCACGAACCGGGCCTCCGGAATGTGCCGGCGCAGCGACTCGGCGAGGACCGTGGCGCGCTCGCCGAGGGCCGCCCGGACCGTCTCGATGGAACGCCCGATGTCCCCCGACACGCAGAACTGGTGCACGATGGCCTGGGACACCATGCCGGGCGAGATGTAGAGGCTGGTCGCCTTCTTCGCGATGTCGCCGATCAGGTCCGCCGGGCCCACCAGGTAACCCACCCGCACCCCCGGGCAGACGGTCTTGGTGAAGCTGGAGGCGTGCACGACCACGTTGCGGGTGTCCATCGACAGCATCGACGGCAGCGCCTCGCCCCGGAACCGGATGTCCGCGTACGGGTCGTCCTCGAAGATCGTGAAACCGAACTCCGCAGCCAGGTCCAGCAGCTCGCGGCGCTTCTCCAGGGACAACGTCACGCCGGCCGGATTCTGGTAGTTCGGGATCACGTGGGCCAGCCGAGGACGTACCCCGGACTCCAGCAGCTTGCGCAACTCGGCGGTGTCCAGACCGTCCGGCTGGATGGTGACAGCGTGCAGCTCACTGCCCATGTTCCGCAGGTTCAGCAGGGTGCGGTCGTAGGTGGGACGCTCCACCACCACCGCGTCGCCGGGGCGGACCAGGTGATCGAAGAGGAAGGCGTCGGCCTGCAACGATCCGTTGGTGACCAGCACCTGCTCCGCCTCGACACCGTGCTTCTCGGCGATCCACTTCCGGAGCGGGACGTAGCCGACGGAGGTGCCGTACGCGGTCACCCCGGCGGGGTCGGCGTCGAAGGCGCGGACGGCGGCGGCCTTGAGCCCCTCGACATCGACGATGTCCAGTGAGGGGGCGCCACGGGCAAAGGAGATCAGCTGCTCGGCGGTCATGGCTGTTCAGCGTACGGGCGGAGGTGGGACGTGCGCGGAAGGCACGGCGATGTCCGCATCCTGAGCCACCGGGTCGGGTGAACGGGCACGTCCGGTGGCCGACCCGCACCCGCCGACTGTGCGGCAGATCAGGCCGGAAGGCCGACCGGCTCGTCCTGCGGCCGGCGTGATGTCCCCGCGACCCGCAGGCCGAGCAGAGTCATCAGCTGCCCCCAGTCGAAGTAGGACCGCCAGGCGGCGATCCGTCCCCGTCGCACCCGGACCACGTCCACCACTTCCCAGGCGACGTCCCGTCCGGTGGGTGCGACGGTCCCGAACGGGGTGTGCAGCACGCCGGTGTGGGTGCCGGTCAGCAGGTGCTCGACCGCCGCGCCACCGGCCGTGCGTACCGCACCGAGCGGATCGACCCGCAGGTCGGGAAAGGCACCCGTCCAGGTACGCAGCAGGGCCGGCAACTCGGTCGGACGCACCGTGACGCCGGGCATGGCGTAACGCGCATCCGTCGCGTACAGCTCCGGCAGGCGAGCCACGTCGCGCCGCAGGAGCATCTCGTACTGCTGCTGGATCAACCGGTCCGCGCCACGCATCACGCCTCCCCGCGCGGGCACGATCGGCCCGCGCCCGCAACAGGGGCATTACCCGCCGACCGGCCCGCCCAACCCGGGACGGATCGATCGACCGCCGATCGGCGACCTGGTCAGCCGGTGCCGACCATCCGGCTGGCCGCCCACACCCGCATGATGTCGCGTACGGAGATGACGCCGGCGACCTCCCGACCGTCAAGGACGACCAGGTGCCGGAAGCCACCCCGGGCCATCGCCGCCGCCGCTTCCTCGATCGTCCATTCCGGCCCCGCGTAGACGACGTCCCAGGTCAGGTGGGCCCCGGTCCGTTCGACGTCGCAATCAAGACCGGCTCCGATCGCGTTGAGCACATCCCGCTCGGTCATGATCCCGATGCCCTCGGAATCCGGGTCGATCACCACCGCCGACCCGATACGGCGCTCCGACATCATCCGCGCCGCCTGCCGCAGCGTGTGCTCCGGACCGACCACGAGGATCTCACTGGACATAGCTTCCCGAACCTGCATGACACATCACCCCTTTGGGACGGCTGCACCCGGTTACCCGCAATGGTGAGCCCCGTAGGTTTCCAGGACAAGACCGGACATCGTCGCGGCGGGACGGTCGCGGTTACTGTTCTTGACGTGTCCACCGAGCCGCTGCGCTGCGCGGGAGCGCTGATCGTCGCCCCCGACGGACGCCTGTTCTTCCAACGCCGCTCGCCGCACCGGCGACTCTTCCCCAACTGCTGGGACATCGTCGGCGGGCACCTCGAACCGGGCGAGTCCGTGCACGACGCGCTGCACCGGGAGGTCACCGAGGAGACCGGCTGGCGGGTGTCCGAGGTGCTCGCCGAGGTCGGCGAGTACCGCTACGTCGGAGACGACGGCCTGGCCCGGATCGAGAGCGACTGGCTGGTCCGGGTCGACGGCGAGCTGACCGCGCCCGTACTGGAGGCGGGCAAGCACACCGAGTACCGCTGGCTCGGCCCCGACGACCTCGACCTGCTCGACGAGCACCGTGACGTCAACGACGGGTTGATTCGGCACATCGCCGAGCGGGCCTTCGCCGTGCTGCGGTCCATCGGTTCGTGAGCGACACGGTCGGGCTTGCTCCGCACCGGTACGCGGCGCTGGTGGCGCCCGCCGTGGACCGGGTCTTCACCGCGGCCATGCAGGCCGGTCGGCACGGCGGCGGGGCCGAGCTGAGCCAGCGGTACGGCGGACCGCCCGCCACCGGCTTCCTGGTGGAGCTGCGCACCCGGCTGGCCGTACCGGGTGGCACGGTCGACGGTCCGGGGTTCGCCGCGGTGACCCGCTACCGGGACCCGACCGCCTGCCGGCGCAGTCTTGACCGGCACGTCGCGTACGGCATGATCCACCGCCGGGCGGACGGCGGGCTTGCCGCCACCGAGCGGGGCCTGGCCTTCCTCGCCGAGCTGTACCAGGTGCACGCCGAGGTGACCGAGGAGCTGTGGGCCGGACACCACGACCGGGTGCTGCGGCTGGTGCAGGTCGCCGGCCGGCTGTTGAGCGCCACGCAGGGCGGCAAGGCATTCCACGCGGTGGCACCCCCGTACGAGCCGGACAGCGCCCCTCCCGGCCTGCTGCTGCTCAACCGGCTCGGCGCGCTGCGCTACCACCGGGCCGACGCACACGCCGCCGCCTGGGAGGCCGCCGGACACACCGCCGCGAGCATCGCGGAGCTGCCGAACGGTCCGCAGCGCCAGGCCATCGAGTTGGAGACCGACCGCCGAGCGGCCGGCCCGTACGCCGTGCTGACCGCCGAGGAACGGTTGACCATGCTCGCCGACCTGGCGGCGCTGCCCGGCTGACCGGGGTGCGCACCGGCCGCTGGCCGCTGACCGGCGGCAGCGCCGCCACGGGCGGCGCTATCCTCCTTCGGTGAACGCCGCGAGAACAGGAAACGATGCCGGCATGGTCGGAATGGTGCTGGCGGCTGGCGCAGGTCGCCGGCTGCGCCCGTACACCGACACGCTGCCCAAGGCGCTGGTGCCGGTGGATGGCGAGATCACCATCCTCGACATCGCGTTGCGCAACCTGGCCGAGGTGGGGCTCACCGAGGTCGTGGTGGTGGTCGGCTACGCCGCCGATGCCGTCCGCGAACGCCAGGCCGAGTTGGAGCGCCGGTACGGCGTCACGATCACCCTGGTGCCCAACGACAAGGCCGAGGAGTGGAACAACGCGTACTCCCTCTGGCTGGCGCGTGACTGGTTTTCCCGGGGGGTTCTGCTGGTCAACGGCGACACCGTGCACCCGGTGAGCATCGAGAAGACCCTGCTGGCCGAGCGGGGGCCGGGCGTGCTGCTCGCGGTCGACACCCTCAAGCCGCTGGCCGAGGAGGAGATGAAGACCACCTTCGACGCCGCCGGCCAGCTCACCCGGATCACCAAGCTGATGGACCCGGGCGAGGCGTACGGCGAGTACATCGGGGCCACTCTGATCGAGCCGCAGGTGGCCGAGGCGCTCGCCGACGCCCTGGAGGCGACCTGGCGGCGCGACCCGAACCTGTACTACGAGGACGGATACCAGGAGTTCGCCGACCGTGGCGGTGAGGTCCGGGCCGCGCCGATCGGCGACGTGGCGTGGGTCGAGGTCGACAACCACGCCGACCTGACCCGGGCGCGGGAGATCGCGTGCCGCTACTAGCCCGTACCGTCGCGACGCCGCTGTCGATCGAGGTCCGCCGGGGCGCGGTGGCCGACCTCGGCTCGCTGCTGGCCGACCGCCGGATCTCCAGCGGCGGCGACGTCGCGGTGGTGGTCGGCCCGGGTCAGGGCGAGAAGATCGTCGAGCTGTGCCGGCCCTCACTCGGGTCGGCCGACGTGTTCACGGTCGCCGGTGGCAGCGTCGACTCCGCAATCGAACTCGGCGACCAGCTACGCCGCCGCAGCTACGACGCCGTCGTCGGGATCGGCGGCGGGAAGACCATCGACACCGCCAAGTACGCCGCCACCCGCTACGGCATCCCGATGGTCACCGTGGCGACAAGCCTCGCCAACGACGGGATCGCCTCTCCGGTGGCGTCGCTGGCCCACGAGGGCGGCAAGGGTTCGTACGGGGTGCACATCCCGATCGCCGTGCTTGTCGATCTCGACTTCGTGGAGAACGGGCCGGACCGGCAGACCCAGGCCGGCATCGGCGACGCGGTGAGCAATCTCAGCGCCTGCGCCGACTGGGAACTGGCCCACCAGGTGCGCGGTGAGCCGATCGACGGGCTGGCCGTGACGCTGGCCCGCACCGGGGCGGAGGCCCTGGTCAACCATCCCGGCAAGATCACCGATGACGGGTTCCTCACCACGCTGGCCGAGGCGCTGATCCTGGGCGGCATCTCGATGTCGATCTGCGGTTCCAGCCGGCCGGCCAGCGGCGGTGACCACGAGATCTCGCACGCCATCGACCACCTCTTCCCGAGCACCGCCTCGCACGGGGAGCAGGCCGGGCTCGGCGCGTTGTTCTGCACCTTCCTCCGGGGCGACCTGGAACGGTTCGGTCAGCTCGCCCGCTGCCTGCACCGGCACGGGCTGTCCACCCGACCCGCCGACCTCGGGCTCACCGACGAGCAGTTCGTCGAGGCGGTGGCCTTCGCCCCGCACACCCGGCCCGACCGTTACACGATCCTCGAACACCTGGCGCTGTCCGCCGACGACCTTCGTACCCGGCTGGGAGACTACGTTGACGCCCTCCGTGAGCACCTTGGCTGAGCCGTCCCACCCCACGGTCGCCGACTTCCACCGGGTGAACCGGGGCGGTGGCCTGTTCAGCGAGTCGGTCAGCCAGTGGATCGGCGCGGTCTTCGCGCTTGTCGCCCAGCGTCTCGGGCTCCGGCCGACCGCGCTGACCATCACCAACCTGCTGCTCGGGCTGGCCACCTCGGTCACCGTGGTTGCCCTCGCCGGCCCGGTCGCCGCCGGGGACGTGCCGGCTCCGGTGGTCGGGCTGGTCGCGCTCTTCGGCTGGCAGATCGCGTACGCCCTGGACTGCGCCGACGGTCAGTTGGCCCGGGTGACCGGGCAGGGCAGCGCGGCGGGCGCCCGGGTCGACGTGCTCTGTGACGTGGCCGCCCAGATCGCCCTGGTCGCCGCCCTGTCCGCCACCGCCGTGGCGCAGCAGCCGGCAACGCCGACCTGGCTGGTGGCGGCCTTCGCCGGTACCTGGATGGTCAACCTGGTCACCTCGGTGATGCAGTCCGGCCCGAACGCGGCCAGCATGGTCACCTCCACCAGCCTGCCGGTACGCCTGGTCAAGCTGGTCCGCGACTACGGCGCGGTGATCTTCGTGGCCGCCCTGGTGCTGGCGCTCGCCCCGGCGCTCACCCTCTGGGTCATGATCGCCTTCACCGCCGTCAACGGCGGTTTCCTGCTGGCCAGCATCGCCTTCTCCGCCCGCGCCAGCCTCCGCTGACCGAGGGTCGCGGCACCCGATGCGCGAGATGCGGGATGTCGCGGCTTCCCATCGCCGGGAAACCGCGACATCCCGCAAACTGTGCCCGCCGTCAGCGGCACAGGTCGGCGTAGATGTCGATCAGGCGTTTGGTCACGGCGTCCGGGTGGAAATTGCGCTCGTAGCGCAGCCGGGCGGTAGCCGAGAGCGCCGAGGCGCCGGCGGCGGCCATCGGCAGGGCGGCGGCCAGGGCGGCCGGATCCGGTGGCACGACCCAGCCCGCCTCGCCGGTCACCACACCGGCCGGCACCGCTGACCCGGTGTCAAGACCATCGCGGGAGGGAGCCGATGAGCCGGCCACGGAACCAGAGACGACGGGGGCGGAGGCTGAGGCGACGGCGGCCGGGCCGGTGCCGGCGGGTTCCCGGGGGGTGTCCGCGCCGACCAGGTACGGGATGCCGCCGAGCGCGGTGCCGAGCACCGGCCGACCACTGGCCAGCGCCTCGATGATCACGGTAGGCAGCACGTCGTGCCAGGTGGATGTCGCCAGCACCACGGCACTGGCGGCCAGCGCCTGCCGGACGCCCGCCCGGTCCAGCGGGCCGAGGTAGGTGACGTCGGAGCGCTCTGCCGCCACCGCTTCGACGAGTGGACGCAACTCACCGTCACCGGCGATCCGCAGCGGCCCGAGCGTGCCGTCGGGGTGCCGACGCCAGGCCTCCACGAGCAGGTCGAGACCCTTCTCGGGAGAGAGCCGGCCGAGGAACAGGAAACCCTGGCCGAGCGGTGCGGGCGTGCCCGGGTCGGGAATCCCGTTCGGTTTCACGACGATCCGCGAATCGGGAATGCCGTAGTCCCGCAGGTGATCGGCGACCGCCGTGGTCAGGGCGATGAACCGGTCCACCGACTTCCAGGTGCCCCGGTGCACGGCCAGGGTGGTGGCCATCAGCGCGCTCTGCGCCCGGGACCCCCGGTAGCAGCGGTGCACCACCGCTGGCACGCCCAGGGCCCGACCCCGGCAGTCCTGACAGATCACGCCGTCCCGGAAGTACAGCCCCGATGAGCAGACCTGCCGGTAGTTGTGCACCGTCTGCACCACCGGCACCCCGTGCCGGTGCGCGGTCCGCACCACCCAGGGCGACAGCAGGGGGTACGGGTTGTGCAGGTGGAGCACGTCCGGTCGGTGCTCGGTGAGCAGCCGACCCAGTTCCTGCTGGGCGCGGGGCGCATAGATCGGGGAGATCGGGAGCAGCGCCTTCGCCGTCTTCGGCATCGCCGGAATCTCGTCGGAACTGCGCAGGAACGGCAGCACCTCCACCCCGGCGGCGGCGAGCTGGGTGATCTCGGCGTCGACGATGGTGTTCTCACCGGAGGGCTGAGCTTCCCGGTACCGGTTGTGCGCCACCACGATTCTCACGGGAAAGAAGGCTACCGTTGGACGATGCCCGAACTACCGGAGGTGGAGGCGCTCGCCGGTTACCTGCGACAGCGCGCGGTGGGCCGGCGGGTCGACCGCCTGGAGGTCGCCGCGATCAGCGCCCTGAAGACGTACGACCCGCCGCCGACCGCCGTCGCGGGCCGGGCGGTGACCGACGCGCGACGGTACGGCAAGTTCCTCGACGTGGTCTTCGACGGCGGGCTGCACCTGGTGGTCCACCTGGCCCGCGCCGGCTGGCTGCACTATCGGGAGGCGTTCGCCTCGGCCGTTCCGTTGCGACCCGGCAAAGGGCCGATCGCGATCCGGGTACGCCTCGACGACGGCTCCGGCTTCGACCTGACCGAGGCCGGTACGCAGAAGAAACTCGCCGCCTACCTGGTGACGGATCCACAGGCGGTGCCCGGGGTGGCCAAGCTCGGGCCGGACGCGCTCTCGGCCGACCTCGCCACTTTCGCCGGTGCGCTGCGTGGCCGCCGGGGCCAGGTCAAGGGGGTCCTCACCGACCAGGCGGTGCTCGGCGGGGTCGGCAACGCGTACTCCGACGAGATCCTGCACGCCGCGAAGCTGTCGCCGTTCGCGTTGACCGACCGGCTGACCGACGACCAGATGGCGACCCTGCACGCGGCGACCCGCCGGGTGCTCGGCGACGCGGTGACCCGGTCGCTGGGGCAGCGGGCCGCGGAGTTGAAGGGCGAGAAGCGGTCCGGCCTCAAGGTGCACGCCCGCACCGGGCTGCCCTGTCCGGTCTGCGGAGACACCGTCCGGGAGGTCTCGTTCGCCGACTCCAGCCTCCAGTACTGCCCGACCTGCCAGACCGGCGGCAAGCCCCTTGCTGACCGAAGGTTGTCCCGACTTGTACGGTGAGTAACACCACTCGCTGATTACGGAGCGGAATCGGACGCGCGGTGCGCAACCACCGGTCCGGCGCTCTACCCGGGCCGTCATCCATCGGTATAGTGGCCCGGTCCCCGGCCTAAGAAAGGCGTGGGGCCGGCCAGATCCCAGGCGGTAGGTGGCCGCCGCGCAAAGTCCCTCGGGTCGGCAACGGAACGGAACTCGCGTGGGAAACTGGAACGGTGGGCGACCCGGGCGGTCACGGCGAGTGAACGCGGCGGGGCATGCGGGAGGACATGAGTGAGGTGACGACCAGCCTCCAGCGCCCGGTGACCAACGAAGGCCGGAGCAGACTCGTGCGGCACGTCGACAGCTTCGAGATCCAGCCGCCGAACCCGCCATCCCCGAACGGCGTACCCCGATCGGCGTGGGCCCGGGCCCGGCGGCGCGTGTCGCGCTGGCACCGGCCCTACACGGCGATCCTGCTGCTACTCGACTTCGCCGCGGCGGCCTTCGCCAGCTACACCGCGATCCGCACCTTCGACCAGGCCACCGCAGGTTTCCATCAGGCGCAGAACGACCCGACCTGGTTCTACACCGTCGCGTTCCTGCTGCTGCCACTCGGCTGGCTGGTCATCCTCTGGTTCAACGGCGCCTACGACCGACGCTGTCTCGGGCTCGGGCCGGACGAGTTCAAGCGGGTGATCCGGGCCGGGGTGACCGTCTGCGCGGCGGTGTCGTTCCTCGCCTTCGCCACCAAGACCGACCTGTCCCGGTTCACCGTCGGCACGGCGTTGCTGCTGGCGTTGCTGCTGATCCTGCTGGGACGGATCCTGACCCGTTTCGTGCTGCACACCGTCCGGCGCAACATCCAGCAGGCGGCGCACCGGATGGTGCTGGTCGGTACCCTGCCGGAGTGCCTGGAGGTGTACACGGCGGTCACCCGCACCCCGGCCGCCGGGTTGGTTCCGGTCGCCATCCACATCACCGACGGTTACGCGGCGGCCAAGGGCGTGCAGACCCCGGTTCCGGTGTACGCGGGCCGCGACGTGCTGGCCCTGGTACGCGAGGTCGGCGCGGACACCATCGCGGTCTGCGGCTCGGCCAGCGCTGAGCCCGGTGAGCTACGTCGCCTGGCCTGGCAGTTGGAGGGCTCCGGCGTCGATCTGGTGGTGGCGCCGCAACTGACCGACATCGCCGGCCCCCGGGTGCACATCCGCCCGATCGAGGGCCTGCCGCTGCTGCACGTCGAGGAACCCACCCTGTCCGGGCCGGCGCTGCTGGCCAAGAACATGATGGACCGCGTCGCCGCCGGGCTCGGCCTGCTCGCGCTGATCCCGGTCTTCATCGCCATCGCCATCGCCATCCGGATCTCCGATCCGGGTCCGGTCTTCTTCCGCCAACCCCGGGTGGGGCACGAGGGGCGCACGTTCCGGGTGTGGAAGTTCCGGACCATGTACGTCGACGCGGAGGACCGGCTGGCCAGCCTGGTCGACCAGAACGAGACCGACGGCATGCTGTTCAAGATGAAGCAGGATCCCCGGGTCTTCCCGGTGGGCCGCTTCCTGCGCGCCTCGTCGCTGGACGAACTGCCGCAGCTGATCAACGTGCTCAAGGGTGAGATGTCGCTGGTCGGGCCGCGTCCGCTGCCCGCCGACGATGGCGACTTCCTGGGTGATGTGCGACGCCGGCTGCTGGTCCGCCCGGGTATGACCGGGTTGTGGCAGGTGTCTGGCCGCTCCGATCTCTCCTGGGACGAGGCCGTCCGGTTGGACCTGTACTACGTCGACAACTGGTCGCTGGCGTACGACCTGAGCATCCTGTGGCGCACGGTCGGCGTGGTGGTGGCGCGCAAGGGCGCGTACTGACCGGTGCCCACCCCTTTCCCGCAGCGTCCGCAACCAGCAGGATCGTCGACGTGGGTGGCAACATATCCGCCGTGATCGGCGTCTTCTCCCTGGTCAGTGTGCTGGCCGGGGCGCTGTTCGCGGTCGGCCGGCTACGCGGGCGGCGCGGCATCGCCACGCCCGGACAACGGGCCACCTACGAGGTACTGCACACCGCCGGGCTGGCGGCCGAACCCCTGCGGGCCGGGCTGAACCCGGCCGGCGCGGCAAAGGCCGCCCGCCACCTGCGCACCCTGGTCGGCGCGGAAGGGCTGGCGTTGACCGACACCGACGACCTGCTCGCGCTCGACGGACGCGGCGCACACCACCGGGACCAGCTGCGGACCGCCGCCCGGCGGGTGATCGCATCCGAGCGCTCCACCGTGCTGGGCGAGGCGGAGCTGACCTGCGACCGGATCGACTGCCCGGTCCGGGGCGCGGTGGTGGCCCCGCTCGGTGGGGCGTCCGGCCGGATCACCGGCGCGCTTGTCGCCGTCACCGACGGCGCTCCGGCGCCCGGTCTGGTCCAGGCCACCCTGGAGACCGCCCACTGGGCCGGCAGCCAACTGGCCCTGGCGGAGCTGGACTCGTCCCGGGAGCGGTTGGCCCGGGCCGAGGTACGCGCCCTGCGCGCCCAGATCAGCCCGCACTTCATCTACAACGCGCTGACCGCGATCGGTTCCTTCGTCCGCACCGATCCGGAACGGGCCCGGGAGCTGATCCTGGAGTTCGCCGAGTTCACCCGGTACTCGTTCCGGGCGCACGGCGAGTTCACCACGCTGGCTGAGGAGCTGCGCTCGATCGACCGCTACCTGACCATTGAGCGGGCCAGGTTCGGCGACCGGCTTCAGGTGCGGCTCCAGATCGCCCCCGAGGTGCTGCCGGTGACCCTGCCGTTCCTGTGCCTGCAACCACTTGTCGAGAACGCGGTTCGCCACGGGTTGTCGCGCAAGCCGGGCACGGGCATGGTGAGCATCGAGGCTCGGGATGCGGGCGCTGAATGCCACATAACGGTGGAGGACGACGGAGTGGGGATGGATCCGGCCACGCTGACCGCGGGAATCGCCGAGCTGGCCGGGTCGACCGGCGACCCGGGGGACGATCCGGGCCAGCACGTCGGGTTGTCGAACGTCGACGAGCGCCTGCGCTCGGTCTTCGGTGACGGTTTCGGCCTGGTCGTCGAGACCGGTGTCGGCTCGGGTACGAAGGTGAGCATGCGGGTGCCGAAGTTCCACCCCGGCGTACGGGCGGGTTCGTGACCGGCTCCGGCCCGGCCGCCCCCACCGGCTTCCTGCGGGTGCTGGCGGTCGACGACGAGCCACCGGCGCTTGACGAGCTGGCGTACCACCTGCGGGCCGATCCCCGGGTGGCCCGGCTGTACACGGCCGGCGACGCCACCGAGGCGCTGCGGGTGCTCCGCGACGACGACGTGGACGTGGTCTTCCTGGACATCCGGATGCCCGGCCTGGACGGCATGGAGCTGGCCCGGGTGCTGCGCCGCTTCGCCCGCCCTCCGGCGATCGTCTTCGTCACCGCGTACGACGACGGTGCCGCGGACGCCTTCGACGTGGGCGCCACCGACTACGTGCGCAAGCCGGTACGCGCCGAGCGGCTGGCCGAGGCGCTGCGCCGGGTGGTCGGCTCGCGGGTGGTGCCCACCCATCCCGCCGCGCTGGCCCGGGCCGAGGAGGATCCCACCATCCCGGTCGAACTGGCCGGCACCACCCGGATGCTGCCCCGGTCCGCCGTGCGGTGGGTCGAGGCACAGGGCGACTACGCCCGGCTGCACACGGCGGACGGGTCACACCTGGTGCGGGTGTCGCTGGCCACACTCGCTGAACGGTGGGCCGACGCCGGGTTCGTCCGGATCCACCGGTCGTACCTGGTGCAGCTCCGGCTGATCGCCGAACTCCGCCTGGTCAACTCCGGCTACGTGGTGGTCATCGACGGTACCGAGCTGCCGGTGAGCCGCCGGCACACCCGGGAGCTGAAGGACAAGCTGGTCCGGGCCGCCAAGCAGGAGTGGAGCCGCTGATCGGCGGCGTTGTCCACCGGGTTGTCCACAGGCCCGACTCGTTGTCCACACCGTTGTCCACAGGCCGCTTGACAATCCCGCCGGGCGGACGAGACTGCCGGGATGGCCGCCGAGGATGCACTGCCGGCACCCCGCCGACCCGATCCGCCCGGAACCATCGACGAGGGCGTCGGGTCCGGGCCGCCCGCGCGTACCCGGGTGGTGTTGGCCGAGGTGTCCCGCCGGCCGCACTGGCCGGCGGGTACCCACACCGAGCTGACCCAGCAGACCCGGGTCGGTGAGGCGCTCGTCCGCGGTCTGGTCCGCGCGCAACTGGCCCTGGCCCTGCAACTGTCGGCGGTGGTGCTGGTCGGGCTGGGCGGGCTGCCCTGGCTGTTCGCCATCGCCCCCTCGGTCGGCCGGATGACAGTGCTCGGCGTCAACCTGCCGTGGCTGCTGCTCGGGGTGCTCTCCTTCCCGTTCCTGGTGGCCGTCGGCTGGACGTACGTCCGACTGGCCGAGCGCAACGAGCAGGACTTCACCGACCTGGTCCAGCGGCCGGAGCGCTGACGTGGGCAACGATCTCGTCGTACCGGCGATCGTGGCGGTCACCCTGGTCACCGTCGCCATCGGCTTCTACGGGCTGCGGCTGGCCCGCACCACCTCCGACTTCCTGGTCGCCTCCCGGGTGGTCAGCCCCACCTGGAACGCTGCCGCGATCGGCGGCGAGTACCTGTCGGCGGCGAGTTTCCTCGGCGTCGCCGGGCTGATCCTCAAGTACGGCGTGGACGTGCTCTGGTACCCGGTCGGGTTCGCCGCCGGATACCTGGCCCTGCTGCTGTTCGTGGCCGCGCCGCTGCGCCGGTCCGGCGCGTTCACCCTGCCCGACTTCTGCGAGCTGCGGCTCGGATCCCGCCGGCTACGGACGCTGGCCACCGTCTTCGTGATCTTCATCGGCTGGCTCTACCTGGTGCCGCAGCTTCAGGGCGCCGGCCTGACGCTGGCCACGCTGGCCGGCTCGCCGTACCCGGTCGGTGCGCTTGTGGTGGCCGCCGTCGTGACCGCGAACGTGGCCCTGGGTGGGATGCGGGCGGTCACCTTCGTGCAGGCGTTCCAGTACTGGCTCAAGCTGACCGCGCTCGCCGTACCGGCGATCTTCCTGGCCCTGCAGTGGCAGTCCGACGGCCGTCCGGCGGTGACCCCGCCGGACGGGGCCACGTTCCGGACGGCAACCACAGTCGTGGTCGAGCAGCAGGCCGTGCTCACCCTCGCCGACGGCCAGACCCTGGAGGTACGCCCCGGCGACGAGCTGAGCTTCGCCCAGGGCGAACCGGTGCCGAAGGTCTCCGGGGTGGCCAACGGGGCCACCGACTGGTTGCTGCCCAGTGACGCCGGTTCCGACGATCGGGGACTGTTCGGCACGTACTCGCTGATCCTGGCCACCTTCCTGGGCACCATGGGGCTGCCGCACGTCCTGGTGCGCTTCTACACCAATCCCGACGGAGCCGCCGCCCGCCGGACCACCCTGGTGGTGCTGGCTCTGGTCGGCGTCTTCTACCTGCTGCCCACCATCTATGGCGTGCTGGGCCGGATCTACACACCGCAACTGCTGATCACCGGTCAGACCGACGCGGTGGTGGTGCTGCTGCCCGAGGCGGCACTCGGTGCCGGGACCACCGGTCGCCTACTGGCCGCGCTGGTCGCCGCCGGGGCGTTCGCGGCCTTCCTGTCCACCTCGTCCGGGCTGCTCACAAGCGTCGCCGGGGTGATCTCCACCGACGTGCTCGGTCGAGGTTCGGTGCGCGGCTTCCGGCTGGCGACGGTGATCGCCGGGGTGGTGCCGACGGTCCTCGCCCTCAACGTCTCCGGCCTGGACGTCTCGCAGGTGGTGGGCCTGGCGTTCGCGGTCGCCGCGTCCAGTTTCTGCCCGCTGCTGGTGCTCGGCATCTGGTGGCGGGGCCTCACCGACGCGGGTGCCGCCGCCGGCATTCTGGTCGGCGGCGGCGCCGCCGTGACCTCGGTCCTGATCACCGTCCTCGGTCCGGCCATGACCGGCTGGCCGGCCACCCTCATCGCCCAGCCGGCCGCCTGGACGGTGCCGCTGGCCTTCACGGTGATGATCGCGGTCTCGCTGGCCACCCGCCGCCGTGCCCCGGCCGACATCGGCCGCACCATGCTCCGCCTGCACGCCCCCGACGCCCTCCGCTCGTGAGGAAGCACCCTTCCGGAGCAGGCCCTGCTGCGGCAGGTGGCCGACCGGCTGCCCGCGCGGTGGCCCGGGCTTCCATGCTGGTCCGACTCGGGGATGAGCTGCGGATCCTCCTCCGGTCGGGCGGCGGGCTGGTCGGCACGGGATACGGTCGGGCGCATGACTGGTGAGCACCCGGCGCTGGCGCTACGCGGCCTGGCCAAGAGCTTCGACGGCAAGGTCGCGGTGGCCGGCGTGGATCTCGACGTCCCGGCCGGCTCGTTCTACGGGCTGCTCGGCCCGAACGGCGCCGGTAAGACCACCACCCTGTCCATGGCGGTCGGGCTGCTCCGGCCCGACGCCGGCGGCGCCTGGGTGCTGGGCCATGACGTGTGGGCCGACCCGGTCACCGCGAAGCAACTGCTCGGCGTCCTGCCGGACGGGGTACGCCTGTTCGACCGACTCAGCGGAGCCGAGCTGCTCGCGTACCACGGTCTGCTGCGCGGCATGGAGCCTGCCGTGGTCGACCAGCGGGCGGCCGAGCTGCTCGACGTGCTGGCCCTCGCCGACGCCGGTCGGACGCTGGTGGTCGACTACTCCGCCGGCATGAAGAAGAAGATCGGGCTGGCCTGTGCGTTGTTGCACGGGCCCCGGCTGCTCGTGCTTGACGAACCGTTCGAGGCGGTCGACCCGGTCTCGGCGGCGCTGATCCGGGACATCCTCAAGCGGTACGTGGCCGGCGGCGGGACGGTGGTCTTCTCCAGCCACGTCATGGAGGTCGTGCAACGGCTCTGCTCACACGTGGCGATCCTCGCCGAGGGGACCATCAAGCGGGTCGGCACCCTGGAGCAGGTACGCGGCGACCGTTCGCTGGAAGACGTCTTCGTCGAGGTGGTCGGCGGGCGTACCGCCACCGGTGAGGAGCTGGCGTGGCTGTCCCGGTGACCGCACCGGCGAACCGGGTGCGGCCGGTCTCGGCGCGTCACTTCGTCCGGCTCAAGCTGCGGGTGATGGGCAACAACTTCCGCGGTCAGGGCTGGCGGGTGGCGCTGTTCCTGGTCGGCTCGCTGATCGGGCTCTGGTTCGCGGTCGGTGCCTTCTTCGGCCTGGCGGCTCCCGGGCTGGTTGGCGACGACCGGTATGCCCTGCTGGTCGCCGCGTTCGCCGGTGGGCTGACGGTGCTCGGTTGGCTGCTGCTGCCGCTTGTCTTCTTCGGCGTCGACGAGACACTCGACCCGGCCCGGTTCGCGCTGCTGCCGCTGTCCCGACGCACCCTGGTGACCGGGCTGTTCGCGGCGGCGCTGGTGAGCGTACCCACTGTCGCCGTGCTGCTGGGCCTCTCCGGCCTGGTGGTCACCGCCGGGGTGTTCGGCGGCTGGTCGGCTGCCCTGGTCAGCGCCGTCGGGGTGGTCTGCGGGCTGCTCCTCTGCGTCGCCGGTGCCCGAGCGGTGACCAGCGCATTCGCCTCCATGCTGCGCTCCCGCCGGGTACGCGACCTGGCCGCCGTCCTGCTCGCGGTGCTCGCCGCGTCGCTCGGCCCGTTGCAACTCGCCGGCGTGGCGGCGATCCAGGACACCGACTGGGACCGGCTGACCGGCGTGGCGACGGTGATCGGCTGGACCCCCTTCGGTGCCCCGTGGACGGCGGGCATCGACGTGGCGCAGGGCCGGGCCTGGGCCGCACCCGTGAAGCTGCTGATCACCGTGGTGACGATCGTCGCGCTGCTGGCCTGGTGGTCACGCTCTCTGGAGTCGGCGATGGTGGGCGCGGCGAGTGCCGGACCCACCCGGGCGCGGCCCGGAGTCACCGGCGGCGTGGTGGCCCAGCTCTTTCCCCGGGCCGCCGGCTGGCTGCGCCGGGATCGCTTCGGTGCCCTGGTCGCCCGGGAGGCCCGCTACTGGTGGCGGGACGCCCGGCGACGCGCCAACCTGATCACCATCGCGGTGGTCGGTCTCTTCGTACCGGTGATCGTCAACTTCGGTGGACAGGGTTTCACGTTCGACAGCGACCAGGGTTTCAGCGCCGCGGGGGAATCCTCGCCGGTGCTGGTCAGCCTCTCGATGCTCTTCGTCGGGCTGCTCGCCGCCGTGACCCTGGCGAACCAGTTCGGCTTCGACGGCAGCGCGTACGCGGCGAACGTGGTGGCCGGCGTACCGGGTCGACTGGAGTTGCGCGCCCGGATCACCGGGTTCTCGCTCTACGTGCTGCCGATGCTGGCTGTGGTCGCCGTGGTGATCGCGCTGGTGCTCGGCGAGCCGACCTGGATCGGATTCATGGCGGGTGCGCTGGTCGCCACCTACGGTGCCGGGCTGGCGGTCAACTCGTTCGTCTCCGTGCTGGGCGCCTACTCGCTGCCGGAGATGAGCAACCCGTTCGCGATGAACAGCGGGGCCGGGGTGGTGAAGGGCATGCTGACGCTGCTGGCCATGGTGGCCACCAGCGCGCTCGCCGCACCGATGGTGCTCGCCGCGGCACTGCTCGGCGACGCCTGGCTCTGGCTGGGCCTGCCGTTGGGCGTCGCCTACGGCGTCGGCGCGGCGCTGCTCGGCGCCTACCTGGCCGGCGACGTGCTGGACCGTCGCCAACCCGAACTGCTCGCCCTGGTCACCCCGCGCCGCTGACCGCCGGCTGCTGGACCGCCGCTGACCGTCGCTGACTGTCGCTGACTGTCGCGCCAGATGCGGCATGTCGCGGCATCCCTTCCGAGAGACACCCCAACATGCCGCATCTTGCGAGCAACAGGCCGCGTGACGCCGGGCTCGCCGACTCGAAGCGGCAGCGGGCGGTGGCCTCGGACTTGCCATGTCGTGCTACCAGGTGAAGGCACAACCGCGACCTGGTGGTGATCGCGTGGACGACGCAGGACCTCGACCTCGACCTCGCTCCTGGACGGCCGCAGCTCCCGAACCCGAACCGGACTCGATCGACTGGACCGGGCGGCCGACGGCCGGGCACCGTTTCTGGATGACGAGTTCGTCCCCCGGCACGACGACGACCTGTTCGACGCAGACGAGCCGCTGACCCACGAGGAGCTTTTCGTCCCTCCGGATCTGGTCCCCTGGTGGATCAAGCGCGGCGAGGAGATCGACGGAATCGTGCTGGAGAACCAGGGGAATCTGCGTGAGCGGGTCAGGCGGCTCGGTGGGCCGGCAGGTTACGACACCTTCTGGGGCCTCGTGGCCGCCGAACCAGTGTCGGTGCTGCCAACCGTCCGGACCGCGATTCTGCTCTGGCGGGACCGCGAGTCTCAGCGACTGAACGAACCGTGGGTACGTCCGCTGGAGCTCGGCGTGGTGGTGGCCGCCGCAGCCGCGTTCGGCACTGTCGGTGGGCCCTCCGTCGCCGGGCTGGTGGCCTCCGCCACGAGCCTGGTCTTCGGGGTCATGTTCGTCGTGCTCGTCCTGCACTTCGCCCTCTCGTCCCGCACCACGGCCCTCAGCGCCGCGGTCCCGGCCGTGGCGTGCGTCGCGGTGTCGACCGTGCCGATGGTCCGCGAAACGCGGTGGTACGACCTCCTGGTGGGAGTCGCCTTCGCCGGTGCCGGTCTGGTCGCCGCAGCACTGTGGCCCTACGCGCGGTCCTGGTGGGCCGAGCGGCTCCGATGGAAAGATCCCGAATTGGCTCTGGTCGCCGCACTCCTGAAGTTCGGTGACCGTGTCGAGTCGGATCCCACCCCGCCGGACCGACGCCGGGCGGTGGCGGAACTCGACCGTGCCGCGCAGCGATTCGAGCTGTCGTGGCCGCGTGTGAACCGTACCGGCGTCGACATCACCGACCGGCAGTTGCGTGCGTGGGCCGGCCGGATCCGCGCCGAGACACGAGAGCTACAGCGCCTGTTCGCCTTCGGCGTCCCGCAGACGGTTCCCCTGCTGATGTCCACCTACGAACTGATCCAGGCGATCGTCAACCGCTATCCGCTCACCAGCCACGAGGAGGCGTGGACCCGACACGGCAGTTGGCGACGGCCACCGACATCCACAATCGGTCGGCTGTGGGTCGGCGGCAGACAGTTCGCTCGGTACGTACTTCGGTGCGCGCTCGCCGGCCTCATCGCGATCACCGCGTTGCTCCTACTCGCGGTCACGGTGTGGCCCGCGGTGCCGCCCTTCATCGGCACGCACGTCTCACCCGAACTCGGCTCGGCGCTGAGCTTCGACCCGACCGTGCGCGTGTTCGTCGCGGGAATCAGCCTGTCGTTGTTCCCCCTCGCCGCACGCGCGTTCACCCGCCGCCGCTGACCGTCGCGCCAGATGCGGCATGTCGCGGCATCCCTACCGGGAGATACCCCAACATGCCGCATCTCGCCAGCGGTAGCCGAGGCCGAGAACCGGGCAGACGGGTCACAATGTTTCACGTGAATCATGAGCCGGGTGCCCGGATCCACCACACCGACCCGTTCGCCGCGCCGGCTGACCAACGTTCGCCCGTACGCCGGCTGCGGGGGCGGCTCGCCGCGCCGGTGACCCTCTGGACGGCACCCGGGCCGGCCGGGCTGACGGTGTCGTCGACCCTGGTCGCCGAGGGTGAGCCGGGACGGCTGCTCGGACTGGTCGACGCCGAGTCGGAGCTGTGGGCGGCGGTCGAGGAGACGGGCCGGTTCGCGGTGACCCCGCTCGGTCCACCACATCGGCAGCTCGCCGACCGGTTCGCCGGTCTGTTCCCGTCCCCGGGTGGCCTTTTCGCCACCGGCACCTGGCTCGACACGCCGTACGGTCCGGTGCCGGGCGACGCGGGTGGCTGGGCCGGTTGCCGCCTCGACGGCAGCCGGGAGTACGGCTGGGGCCTGCTGGTGGAGGCGACCATCGAGCGCGTGGAGCTGACCGACGACGCCGAGCCGCTGCTGCACCACCGGGGCCGTTACCGGGAACTGGCCTGACCGTCACGACGGGCCCACCACCCGCTGCTTTAGGCTGACCAGTCATGAAGGTTGAGCAGCGCTTCGGTCCCGGTCATCGGATCCTGGTCACCGGCGGCGCCGGTTTTGTTCCGTCGCACCTGGTGGATTCCCTGATCGAACGCGGCTGCACAGTCGTCGTCCTCGACAACTTCGTCACCGGGTCCAAGGAAAACGTCGCGCACCTGCTCGACACGCCGAACTTCACCCTGGTGGAAGCCGACATCGCCGACGGCCTGCCCAGCCATCCGGCGTTGGCGGAACGATTCGACGCCATCCTGCACATGGCCTCACCGGCCAGCCCGACCGACTTCGAGAAGCTGCCGGTGGAGATCCTTCGGGTCGGCTCGGTGGCCACCCTGCACCTGCTGGAGCGGGCCGCCGCCGACGGCGCCCGGTTCCTGATGGCCTCCACCTCCGAGGCGTACGGCGACCCGAAGGAACACCCGCAGCGGGAGACGTACTGGGGCAACGTCAACCCGATCGGCATTCGCAGCGTCTACGACGAGGCGAAGCGGTTCTCGGAGGCCGCGACGATGGCGTACCGCCGCAGTCGCGGGGTGGACACCGCGATCGTGCGGATCTTCAACACCTACGGGCCGAGAATGCGGCCGGACGACGGGCGGGCCATCCCGACCTTCATCTCCCAGGCGCTACGCAACGAGCCGATCACCGTGCACGGGACCGGCAACCAGACCCGTTCCATCTGCTATGTCGCCGACCTGGTCCGGGGCATCCTGCTGCTGCTGGACTCCACCGAGAGCGGGCCGGTGAACTGCGGCACCGAGCACGAGATGAGCATGCGGGAGCTGGCCGAGACGATCGTGTCACTCTGCGGCAGCCGGTCCGAGGTGACCTACGTCACGCGCAGTGCCGACGACCCGGAGATGCGCCGTCCGGACCTCACCCTCGCCCGCGAAGCACTCGGCTACGAGCCCACCGTCGCTCCCGAGGAGGGACTGCGGCGCACCATCGACCACTTCCGCCAGCGGCTGGGGTAGTCGACACCGACCGCGCACCGCTCGGTAGGGGCGGGACTGGCTCGTGCTGCGTACATTGAGTTACATGTCAGCAGCCATTCCCGCCGCGCTACCGGCCCTCCGCCTGCACCGCAGCGCCGGCCGGGCAGCGGTGCCGGGCCCGGGACGCGGAAGCCGAGCCAACCCGCCGGCCGACACCCGGTGGCACCCGGCGTACGACGATGAGCCGAGTCCGGCCGGCGGCGCGGGAGGACCACGCGGTCCGCTGGGTCCGGGCGGGTCGGGCGGCGGTCCGTCACCGCGGCGCCGACCGCACTGGCGTCGCATCGCGCTGGTGGCCGGGGTCGCCGTGCTGGTGCTGGCCCTGATCGGCGGCGCGGGAGCCTGGTTCTACGCCCGCAGCCTCGACAACAACATGGCGCGGACCGACCCATTCTCGGAGATCACCGGTGACCGGCCGCCGAAGGCGGTCAACGGCGCGCTGAACATCCTGATGGTGGGCACCGACTCACGGGATCCGGACGCGCCGATGGACCGGGCCGGCGAGTGGCGGGCCGACACGATCATCGTCATGCACATCCCCGCCGACCACAAGCAGGCGTACCTCGTCTCCATCCCGCGGGATCTCTACGTGCCGATTCCGGAGAGCGCCGGGGCCGGATGTGAGACGGGCCAACGACGCAAGATCAACGCCGCCTTCGCGTTCGGCGGACTGCCCCTGGCGGTACGCACTGTCGAGTGCTTCACCGACGTGCACATCGATCACGTGATGGCCATCGACTTCGCCGGGTTCAAGCAGGTCACCGACGCCCTCGGCGGGGTGGACCTGGAGGTGGAGCGGACCATCACCTCGATCCACAAGCCGTACCGGAAGTTCACCAAGGGCACCAACCACATGAACGGCACCGAGGCCCTGGACTGGATCCGCCAGCGCAAGCAGTTCCCGGACGGCGACTTCGCCCGGATGCGCCACCAGCAGGATTTCCTGCGGGCGCTGATGGACAAGGCGGCCAGCTCGGGCACGCTTACCAACCCGAAGAAGCTCAACGCCTTCCTCCAGTCGGTCACCGAAGCGGTCACCGTCGACCAGGGCTTCTCGCTCACCGACATGGCGGTGCAGTTCCGCAACCTGCGGGGCGAGAACCTGACCTTCGTCACCAGCCCGCACCTGGGCAGCCAGACCATCAACGGCGAGTCGGTGGTCGTCTCGGACCGGGAGAAGGCGTTGACCATGTACCGGGCGATGGCTGCGGACACGATGGCCGACTGGATGCAGGCCAACAAGCAGCCGACGAACGGCAACGGCTGAGCACCAGCGACCACCGGAACGGCCGATCGTCCACTTAGTTGTGGACGATCGGCCAAACCAGCAGGATGACGCGGCGGAGAACGTGAACTGGACACCACACGAACTCGCCAGCACCGGAATGCGAACGTAAAGTGTTCCCGCCCCCTTCTGCGTACACGAGCTGGAGCACGCATGCCGGTTCACAGCCCCTCCCTGCTTGAGCCGCCGCGTGCGTCCGCCGCCCCGCCGACCCGCACGAACGAGGGTCCCGGCAAGTCCGGCAAGAAGCGCAGCCGGCGCAAGGATCCGCTCTGGGCCCGGCTCACCGTGATCTTCGGTGCCGCGCTGATGATGACCAGCGGTGTGGCGATCGTCGGCAGCAAGGCGCTGATCAGTCAGGCCACCGGCAGCATTTCCCAGCGCAACCTGCTCGGTGAGGCCGGTAAGACCTCCGCGGAGGGTGGGGCCGATCTCAAGGGTCCGATCGACATGCTGCTGCTGGGGGTCGACGCCCGGGAGCGGTGGGCGGCGGACGACGTACGCGCGGACAGCATCATCGTGCTGCACATCCCGGCCACCCACGACCAGGCGTACCTGATCTCGATCCCGCGGGACACCGAGGCGCGGATCCCGGCGTTCGAGAAGACCGGTTACCCGGGCGGCGTCGGCAAGATCAACGGCGCGTTCCAGGCCGGTGCCCAGAACGGCGGCGGCTGGGAGGGCGGCGCCCAGTTGATGGCGCAGACCATCAAGGGCATGACCGGGGTCAGCTTCGACGGTGCGGCGATCATCAACTTCGGCGGCTTCAAGAACGTCATCGACGCCCTCGGCTCGGTGCGCATCTGCCCGAAGCAGGAGGTCACCTCGATCCACATGTCGTACGTCGACGGCAAGCCGATGTGGAACGCGGACGCCAAGAAGACCGGCAAGTCGCGTACCCCGGTGGTGCACAAGAAGGGCTGCCAGGAGATGGAGGGCTGGGCGGCCCTGGACTTCTCCCGCCAGCGGTACGGCCTCAAGAACAGCGACTACGACCGCCAGCAGAACCAGCAGCAGCTGATCAAGGCGATGGCCAAGAAGGCCACCCAGAACGGGAGCCTGACCAACCCGGTCAAGCTGAACGAGCTGATCAAGGCGGCCGGCAAGGCGTTCATCCTGGACACCGGTGGCGTGCCGGTGGAGGATTTCGTCTTCACCATGCGCGGAGTGACCGGCAACGAGCTGATCATGCTGAAGACCAACGGCGGCACGTACAACGCCAAGGGCAACGGCACCGAGGCGCTCAGCGAGCAGACCCTGGACATGTTCCAGGCGGTCCGGAAGGACAAGCTCGCCGAGTTCGTCTTCTACAACCCCGAGGTGATCTCTTCACGGAAGTGACGGGTGGGGCAGCGCGATAGCCGAAACCACCGTCACTCTTCGTGACACTTCCGTAGCCTGATGTGAGTCAGATTCACGTCAGGTTCGCGGGAGGAACGTCACGGCCAGGAGGCGTACGAGCGGAGAGCGGGCACCGGGCGCGCGTACCCGGCGACCGCGGTGGCCTCGCGTACTGCTCGGTATCGGGCTGGCGGCGATGCTGCTGGCCACGGTCGCGGTGGTCGGGCTCCGGATGCTGACCGACCGGTACGAGAGCACCATGACCCGGGCGGAGCTGCTCGACCCGAGCGCCCGCGCCGACCGTACCGACCTGGACGGCCCGCTCAACTACCTGCTCGTCGGCTCGGACCGCCGGCCCGGTGACGCCGGATCCGAGCAGCGCACCGACACCATCCTGATCGTGCACGTGCCGCCCGGGCTACGCGAGGGCTATCTGGTCTCCGTGCCGCGCGACCTGCTGGTGACGATCCCGCCGGGCGGCGGCTACCCCGGCGGTGAGGACAAGATCAATACGGCGTACGAGTACGGTGGCGGCGGCCGGCCCGGTGCGCACCTGCTCTCGGCCACCCTGACCCGGCTCACCGGCATCCGCTTCGACGGCGCCGCACTCGTCGACTTCGCCGGTCTCCGGAACGTGATCGACCTGCTCGGCGGGGTCGACATGTGCGTACGCGACGAGGTGAAGTCGATCCACACCGACCGGGTCTTCCGTCCCGGCTGCCAGCGGATGGACGGCGACCAGGCGCTTGACTACGTGCGCCAGCGCTACGACCTGCCGGGCGGCGACTACGACCGGCAGACCCACCAGCAACAGCTGTTGGGGGCGATGCTGGCGCAGGCCGGTGAGACCCGACTCCGCACCGACCCGGTACGGCTGCACCGGCTGATCGGGGCCGTCGGCGGCTCCCTGACCCTGGACACCAACGGCGTGCCGGTGGAGGACCTGCTGCTCGCGCTGCACGGACTGGCCACCGACGGGCTACGGGGCGTGCAGGTACCGTCCTACCCCCAGATGATCGACCAGGTGTCCTACGTCCGGCTCGACGACGAGGGTGACGGGCTGTTCGAGGCGGTGCGCGGCAGCCGGATGTCGGAGTGGGCCGGTGCGCATCCGCGCTGGGTGACCCGGCTCTGACCGGCCCGGGGACCGGGCCCGCCGGGGCAACGCCGTCCGGTCGCGGGCCGCCGCCCCACGAGGTTCTAGGCTTGGTACCCGTGTTCGGACCTCAGATACCCACCGTGACCGTTCCCGAGATCAACGATCAGACGTACCTGCTCGATGTCCGGGAGGACGACGAGTGGCGCGCTGGTCACGCCCCGGGCGCCCACCACCTGCCGATGATGGAACTACCGGCCCGGCTGGCCGAGGTGCCGACCGACCGGGACGTGGCCGTCATCTGCCGCTCCGGCGGTCGCTCCGCTCAGGTCGTCGCGTATCTGCTGCGTAACGGCTGGGAGCAGGTGAGCAACGTCGCCGGCGGGATGGACGACTGGGCGGCGGCCGGTCGACCGGTGGTCGGCTCGGACGGGCAGCCGGGCCGGGTCCTGTAGGAAGCGAGCCGTGGACGGACCCCTCGTCTTCGCCCACCGTGGCGCCTCGTACGACCTGCCCGAGCACACCCTCGCCGCCTATCTGCGCGCTCTCGACGAGGGTGCCGACGGGCTGGAGTGCGACGTCCGGTTGACCCGCGACGGGCACCTGGTCTGCGTACACGACCGGCGGCTGGACCGGACCAGCAACGGCCGGGGTCTGGTCAGTGCCCGGACGCTCGCCGAGTTGGAGCAGTTGGATTTCGGTTCCTGGCATCCAGGAGGTGTTCCGGCCAACGGCGACGAGGTGCTCGACGATTCGCACACCCGACTGCTCACCCTCGAACGGCTGCTGACGGCGGTGCTGGCCGCCGGTCGGCCCGTCCGGCTGCTGGTGGAGACCAAACATCCGTCCCGCTACGGCGGCAACGTGGAGCGGCGGCTGGTCGCCCTGCTGCGCCGGTACGGTCTGGTCGACCCGCACCCGGACGCACTCGTACGGGTCACCGTGATGTCGTTCTCCCCGCTGGCGGTACGCCGGATCCGGGCACTGGCCCCCGCGCTACCGACCGTGCTCCTGCTGGAGGTGCTGCCTCGCTGGTTGCCCATGGGGCGGCTGCCGTTCGGTGCCGGCATCGCCGGACCGGGGATCGCGCTGGTCCGCGCCCGTCCCGCCCTGGTGCCGGCGCTGCGGGCAGCCGGCAACCAGGTCTACGTCTGGACCGTGAACGAGCCGGCCGATCTCGACCTCGTGCTGGCGGCGGGGGTGGACGGCGTGATCACCGACCGCCCGGCGCAGACTCTCGCCCGGTTGCACAGGTAGTCAGAGCCTGAGGCCGCTCGGGGGTGCCCGGGAACGCGGACGGCAGGCAGACTCGGGGTCATGCCGGACCGCACCGACTACTCCGCTCTCATCGCCGGGCACACAG
This sequence comes from Verrucosispora sp. WMMD703, assembly GCF_049178935.1. Lineage (NCBI taxonomy): Bacteria > Bacillati > Actinomycetota > Actinomycetes > Micromonosporales > Micromonosporaceae > Micromonospora > Verrucosispora sp. WMMD703. The sequence continues at coordinate 285,469 of NZ_JBMHMM010000004.1, forward strand.
CCGTCATCGAGATGATCAACTCCGGTGACGCGGGTCTGCCGGTGCTGACCCAGCTGCTCCGGGTGGCCCAGCCGGCACTCGGTGCCGCCGGGATGGCGTTCGTGGAGTTCGCGCCCAGCGGCGGCCGGGTGATCGCCGCCACCGGCGCCGCCGAGTGGACCGTCGGCCGGCCGCTGCCGGCCAACGATCCGGTCACCAGCTGCCTGCTCGCCGGCCCCCGGGTGCAGTGCGTCCGAACCGACCAGTTCACCAACCCGCTCACCAGCGAGCTGGCCCAGCGCGGCCTGCGGCGGATGGTCGTCTCCCGGGCCGAGATCGCTGGCCACACCGTCGGCAGCCTGCACGCCCTCTACCTCGCTGGCGACGAGGAACCCACAGCCGAGCACCGTGGCGTGGTCGGTTACCTCGGCTCCTGCATCGCCCACATGTACGGCGATCAGAGCGGCCTGCCGGTGCACGGCGACGGTCCGGTGGTCGCGGCGCTCGCCGACGGTCTGGCCGTGGTGGACCGGGACGCCACGGTCCGGCTCTGGAATCCGGCCGCCGCGCAGGTGACCGGCCGGTCCACCGCGGAGGCGATCAACCAGCCGCTGCCCTTTCCGCTCCCGCCCTCCGGGCAGGTCCTCGATCATCGCCTGCCGAGCGGGCGCTGGCTGCGGATCACCTCGGGTGAGCTGCCGGGCCCCGGCGCCCTGCGGGTGGTGAGCTTCCGGGACACCACCGACCAGCAGCGGCACGACCACGAGCGGGATCTCTTCGTCGCGGTCACCAGCCACGAGTTGCGTACCCCGGTCACGGTCATCAAGGGCTACGCGGACACCCTCACCGACCACTGGGAGTCGCTGAGCGATACCGACCGGCGGCAGGCCGCCCGGGTGATCGGCCAGCGGGCCAACGAACTGGCCCGGCTGCTCGACCGGCTGCTCGCCTCAGCGGCCGAGGCGTGGCCGGGCGACGGGCCGCCAGCGCCCTTCGACCTCACCGAGACGCTCCGGGTCGCGATCGCCGACCTGCCCACGGACCTGCGGCGGCGGATCACCCTTGAAGTGCCGGCCGAGTTGCCCAGGGCGATCGGCCATCGGCAGAGCCTGGCCACCGTGCTCACCGAACTCGTCACAAACGCCGGAAAGTACTCCCCGCCCGACTCGCCGATCGACGTCGCCGCCGGTGCCGACGGCCAGACCGTCTGCTTCCGGGTCAGCGACCGGGGCATCGGCGTACGCCCGGAGCACGTGGAACGGGCCTTCGACCGGTTCTGGCAGGGCGACTCCGGCGACCGACGTCGCTATCCCGGCACCGGTCTCGGCCTCTATCTCGTGCGCCGGATCGTTGAACAACAGAATGGGTGGGTATTCCTTCGCCCGAGAAATGGTGGGGGTACGGTCGCAGAGGTGCGGCTGCCCCGCAGGTGACAGTGGGGGTCACGGGGCGAAAGAGGGGCAGAGGTGGCGACGACAGCTGTCGAACGGGCGTGGTGCGTGGTGGTGCCGCACCATGCCAGTGGGGCGCGGATCGCCCGGCACCGGCTCGCCGCCGAGCTGGCCGGCAGCGTCTCCCCGGCGATGCTGGCGGATCTGGTAGCGGTCCTGGCCGAGCTGGTGGGTAACGCGGTCCGGCATGCCGACCCGCTGCCGGGCGGCGTGGTCCGGGTCGCCTGGCGGCTGCGCCACGCTCCCGAGGGGCCGCAGCTCCGGCTGCGGGTCACCGACGGCGGCGCGTCGGGTGGCCCGCGGATCCGCCCGCCGGACCCGAACGCGGCCGACGGTCGGGGCCTGCACATCGTCTCCGGCCTGGCGACCAGTTGGGGCGTGGAGCGCGACGGTCTCGGTCAGAGCGTCTGGGCCGACTTCGAACCGGTCGCCGACCAGACGGCGTTGGTGACCTCCGGCTGAGCCGGTCGGTCGACCGGTTGTCGGGTCCGGCCCCACCCTCCACCAGAGGGCTCCGGCGCCTGTGTCACCCGCTAGGCTGTGTCGCCGTGAGCAAGCGTCGAAAGAACCAGCGGGCCGCCGCTGCGTCCGGCAAGCGGGAACGGGTCCGGGACGTCTTCGTGCCCCGGCCCTTCGAGGGGCTGGTGGACGAGCCCGAGTGGATCGCCCTGCGGGAGCTGGTGCCAGCCGCTTCCGCGCCGCTGCGGCTCGCCCCGGCGCTCGTCGAGGAGCACGGCGACCGGCCGGTGACGCTGGCCACCGTGCTGCCGATGGCCGCCCCCGCGATGAGCCGGGAGGACGGCCACATCTTCATCGGGCTCCAGCGTCATCTCCAGTCCGGTGACGTCTCCCGTGACCTGGCCGAATCGCTGCTCTGCGCACTGCGTACCGCCCCCGGTGCCCAGGTCGCGGTGCCGCCGCTGCCCGGCCCCGGTTCCCGGTTGCAGGACATCCTGGTCGACGGGCCGTTGGAGATCAGCCTGCACGAGGGCTTCGAGTTCTGGCTGGCCCCGGCGGCCGCCGAGGACCCGACCGTGCGGGCTTCCCTGGAGCGGGCCAACGCGGCGATCTATCCCACCGTGCGACTGACCGCCGCGCGTGCCGCGTACTGGTGCCAGGTGACGGACAAGGCCCACGTCCGCTGGGTGCTGCCCGAGGCCGAGGAGGCCGCCCTGGACGCGCTGGCCCGGCTCGGCGCGGCCGGCTCGCTCACCCTCGGCGACCAGACCCGGTTCGCCGGCATGTTCCGCGCCCACGGGCGGCTGGTGCCGGTCTGGGACCTGCCCGAGGAGATCCCGGCCGGTGACTGGGAGCAGCCGGTCGCCGACTTCGCCAAGCGGTACGCCGACGCCCTGGCCGAGACCGGCCCGCTCGACGCCGACGCCCGCCGGTCCCGCCAGGGGCTGCTCGGCCGCCAGCTCACCCTGCGCTGACCGCGACCCCGACTGTTGATTCGCCCGCCGGGCACCTGCTCCACCCGGCCGTCAGGAAGGTGCCCTGCCCGGCTCCCGCAGCAGCGGGCAGGACATGCAGCGGGGGCCGCCGCGCCCCGAGCCCAGCTCCGAGCCGGCAATCGGAATGAGTTCGATGCCGGCCCGCTCCAACTGGGCGTTGGTCTCGACGTTGCGCTCGTAGCCGACGCAGAGTCGGGGCGCGAGCGCCAAGGTGTTGTTGCCGTCGTCCCACTGCTCCCGCTCGGCGGTCACCGGGTCGAGCCCGGTGTCGATCACCCGTAGCCGGTCCAGGTCCATCGCGTCGGCAGCGGCCCGCAGGAACGGCGCCGGCCCGTCGACCCGCGGGTCCGCACCGTCGGCACCGGCGATGACGGTGTACGCCGACAGGCTGCTGGCCACGTTCGGGTACATCAGCACCGCGTCGACGTCGACCATCGTGCAGATCGTGTCCAGGTGCATGGTGGCCCGTTCCTGGGCGATCGGTACGACGAGGATGGTGTGCGCCAGCCCGGCCGCGAAGACCCGACGCGCGAGCCGCTCGGCGCCGGCGGGTGTCGTCCGCTCGCCGACCCCGACGGCCAGCACGCCGGGTGCCAGCAGCAGCACGTCCCCACCTTCCAGGGGCTCCAGGCCCGGGCGGTAGACGAACTCGGTGCCGGCGAACCGGGGATGGTGACGGTAGATCGCGTCGGTAAGTGTGGTCTCCCGCCGCCGGGCGGGCATCGCCAGACTCGTCACACCCACCCGGTCGCCGATCCACAGTGACGAGTCGCGGGTGAACAGCAGGTTGGGCAGCGGGTCGATGATGAAGTCGTGGCGGTCCATCAGGGTGTAGACGAGCCCACCCCGGCGGTCCCGGCCGAGCCGCAACTCCTCGTGGGCCAGGCCGGCGACGAGGACACTGGCCAACGCGGCCGGGTCGAGGTACGCCAGATGTGCGGCGACCCGCGCGCGCAGGGTGTCGCCGAGCCGGGGCGAGTTGAGCACCTCGTCGGTCAGCTCCGTCCGGGCCTCCGCCACGGCCAGCGTCTCGGTGAGCAGGTCGGTCAGGTAGAGCACCTCGACACCGCGTTCCCGCAGGGCTCCCGCGAAGGCGTCGTGCTCCTCCTGCGCCCGACCCACCCACGGGATCGCGTCGAAGAGCAGCGAATCGTTGTTGCGCGGGGTCAGCCGGGCGAGTTCCGGCCCCGGCCGGTGCAAAAGGACGGTGCCGAGCCGGCCGACCTCACTGTCCACGTGGTGGCTCACCCCCGCAGCGTAGGGCAGGGTTTGGCGGCATCCGGTAAAACAACCGTGGGTGAATATGGCATTCATCCACAGTCATTCCGGCGCTCCGGCTTGCCGACCACCGGGACTGGCAACGTAGGGTAGTGAGAACGTAACTTCGAGGGACCTTTTGCCGGAGGTCGCGATGACTGTCTTCCCCGCACGTCGAGCCGTACCGTCCGCCAGGGCGCTGCCGCCAGTGGCGGTACCGCACCCCCGGGTCGAGTCTCCCGGGGTGGTCGCAGCTCCTCGCCCGTCTCCGTTGGAGTGGGCCCGCCGCCGCCGGGCGGAGCGGGGGGCGCGACGGCTGGAAGCGGCCGGTGCCCGCGCTCTCGGTCAACTCGACCATCTCGGGCCGGCCTGGCACGTCATCGACTGGCCCCGCACCGACGTGGCCGATGCCCTCCTCGACGACCATGCGGACAACCGGGCCGGGTTCCTGGCCATCGGCCCGAGCGGGCTCTTCGCCGTCACCATCGCCGACCACGGCCGGGCCCGCGTCCTGGTCGCCGGTGACGTGGTGCAGATCAACGGCAAGCGCCCGCCCTACGTGGCCGAGGCACGTCGCGACGCCCGACGGGCGAGCAAGGCGCTGACCGCGGCCGTCGGCCACCCGATCCCGGTGACCCCGGTGCTCACCTTCGTGGGCTCCGGGGTGATCAGCGTCTACGGTCTGCCGAAGGACTGCCTCATGGCGACCCACCGGGAGCTGGACCGGCTCCTCGTGGCCGGCGGAAACCGGATCAGCCCGGCCACCGCCGAGAAGCTGTCCCGGGTCGCGCAGCACCCAGGCACCTGGGGCGACAGCGGTTACCCGCCGGCTGCGGACTACCGGTGGTACGAGGACGGCCGAATGGCCGCTGACAAGCCGACCGGCCGCCGGTAACGTCAGCGGCGACGCCACGCGGCCGGGCACGGCTCAGCTCCCGCCGGCCCGCGCCGTCGCCGACCGGGCACTGATCAACACCGACGGCACCGTACGCCCAACGCGGTCGGCGGTCGCTGCCGCGACCGGCTAGCGTGGACGTACCGTCGGTGTGCATAGGAGGCTCGGTGGCCCACGTCGAACTCTCGCTCTCGGAAGTGTTCGCGCCCTCCGGGGAGACACCGCCAGAGCCGGAGTGCGACAACATCGGCCGGTGGTCGGCGACGGTCTCCAGCGCCGACGAACCCTGCCTGCTGATCGACGCCGAGACCCGGGTGCTGGCCGTCTCCACCGCCGCTTGCGAGCTGCTCCAACTGGGTGCGCCGGAAGACGTGATCGGCCTGCCGCTGCTCGACGGAGGGCTGCGACTGCTCGACTTCACCGCCTACCGGGGCGAGTTGGCCGAGCCCGAGATCGACAAGATCCCCCCGCTGCTGGCGCTCACCTCCGGCCGACTGGCCCGGGGCCTGCTACGCATCGAGGCGGCCACGGAGGACGCGGCCGATGCGACGGTGGACGCCATCTCCACTCCCGTGGTCGCCGACGGCACAGTGGCCGGCTCCCTCACCTTCTTCTCCGAGGTCTGACTTCCTCCTACCATGGGCTCGGCCACCTGCCATCCAGAGTTCCCGCCCTGAGGACCACCCCGTGCCGCCCACCTCGCCGTTCCCCGTGGACCCCGATCGGCCCACCGCTGGCTTCCGGTCCCCTGCCGGGGTCTTCCTCCGACCGTGCCGGCGGCACGGCCGGCTGATCGGTTTTGCCGTGCTGATCGTGTTGGCCGTCGGATGTGGCGCACCCCCGGAGGTACGGGACAGCGGCGGTCTGCCGACCCTGCCGCCCAGCCGGGCGACGAGCAGCCCCACCAGTTCCGCCACGCCGTCTTTCGGTGCACTTCCGGGTGCCGTGCCGACCACGCCGTCGGCCGACCCGGGACTGGTCGCGGTGGCCTGCCCCGGCGAGCCGTCCGGGAAGCAGATCATCGAGCTGGTACGTGGCCGTCGTGGGCTGCTGCCCGGCAGCGCTCGGGTCAGCGTCCGCAACGGTCCGTTGTGTGCCGCCGACTGGCACCTGACCACCCTCGACGTCTCCGGATACGAACCGCTCCAGGTGGTCAGCCGGGACCGGTCCGGATCTTTGCGCCTGGTGACCGCCGGTACCGACGTGTGCACGGCCGAGGTGCGGGTCGCCAGCCCGGCCGGCATCCAGACCCTGGCCTGTGGCAGTGACGGTGGCGGTCCGTCGGGCCCGTCGCCGACTCCGGGTGCGTAGGCTGAAGGCATGCCGGGAACGCCGCCGACCCGTTTCGTCTACCTCGGGCCCGAGGGCACCTTCGCCGAGCAGGCACTACGCACCGTGCCCGCTGCCGAGCGGGGCAGCCGCACGCCGGCCCGCAGCGTCGGCGAGGCGCTGGAGGCCGTCCGCGCCGCCGAGGCCGACGCGGCTCTGGTGCCATTGGAGAACTCGATCGGGGGCGCGGTCGGGGTCACCCTCGACGAGTTGGCCGAGGGAGAGCCGCTGGTGATCACCCGGGAGGTGATCCTGCCGGTGGAGTTCGTGCTCGGGGCACGGGCGGGAACCCTGCTGCCGTCGGTGCGCAGCATCGCCGCACACCCGCAGGCGTCCACCCAGTGCCGGGGCTGGCTGCGTACCCACCTGCCCGACGCGGTCGTGGTGGACGTGCTGTCCAACGGAGCGGCGGCGGCCGGCGCGGCAAACGGTGAGTACGACGCGGCCATCTGCGCACCCATCGGCGCTACCCGGCACCGGCTCGCCGTCCTGGCCGACAAGATCGCCGATCATCCCGACGCGGTGACCCGCTTCGCGCTGCTGTCGCGGCCCGGTCCGCCTCCGCCGCCCACCGGCGACGACGTGACGTCGCTCGCCGTCTACATCGCGCACGACCGGGTGGGCGCGCTGCTGTCCGTGCTTATGGAACTGGCGGTCCGGGGCGTCAACCTGACCAGGATCGAGTCCCGACCAACGGGCGAGGCCCTCGGCCGCTACGTCTTCTTCCTCGACTGCACCGGTCACGTCGCGGACGTCCGGCTGGGTGAGGCGTTGCAGGGGTTACGTCGGGTCTGCGCCGACGTACGCTTCCTCGGCTCGTACCCCCGGCACCGATGGGACGGATCGGCGCCGGTACGGCCGGTGACCGCCCCGGCGGGCCTCTCCGACGCCGACTACACGGATGCTGCCGCCTGGCTCGCCCGCCTACGCGCGGGCGAGCTGACCTGAGCGACCCGGGTGCCGCCGGCCGGCGTAGCCGGGCCCCGACTGCGCGCGAGCCCGGCGCGCCGCGGCCTACCGGAACAGGCCGCCGAGCACACCGCCCTGGTCCTGCTGGCCGCTGCCCATGATCGGTGGCTCCTCGGAGGGCTGGACGACGACGAAGCCGTGGCCGGCGAAGCTCATCGTGTACGCCTCACCGGTGGTGCGGCCCAGCAGCGTGCCGAGCCCGATCTGGTCGGCCCGGTGGTAGCCGGTCTGTAGGCTCGCCGACCAGCAGACGGCGGCCTGTGGGTCCACGTAGGTGGGCGCGTCGACGTTGAGCACGACCGGCGTTCCCCGGGTGGTGACGGCGATCCTGCCGTGCCCGGTGAAGACGCAGTTGAACAGGCCGGACGAGGCCATGCCCGCCCCGCCGACCATCTTGATGTCGTAGCGCAGCGTGGCGTCGAAGGCCAGCACGCTGGAGCCGTTGATGGAGAGGGCGTCGCCCGGCTCCAGGTCGATGACGTGCACGTCCTTGGCGAAGTCGGCCAGGAACACGTCGCCGCGTCCGGTGAGCTTCATCAGCGGCACACCCTCGCCGGTGAGCTTCTGCTTGAGGAAGTTGCCCAGCCCACCGGAGCCGAGCGCCTGGAACTGCACCTGCCCCTGGTACGCCACCATCGAACCGACCCGGGCCATCGCCTCACCGTCGAGTTCGATCTTCAACATCTTGGAGTTCTGCAACCGCATGCCGGGTTGCGTCGACTCCTGCTCCAGATTCGCCGCCGAGAACAGCTCGCTGCGCATGGTTCCTCCCGTACTCGCCGTACCTGGCCGAGACGGTAGGGCCAGCCCGCAACCCCGGACGCAGACGTCAACCCCAGCCCAGCTCGTGTAGGCGCGCGTCGTCGATGCCGAAGTGGTGGGCGATCTCGTGCACCACGGTCACGGCCACCTCGTCGACGACGTCCTCGTCGCTGTGGCAGATGCGCAGGATGGGGTTGCGGTAGATGAGGATCCGGTCGGGCAGTACGCCTGCGTAGTCCCAGCCGCGTTCGGTCAGCGCGTGCCCCTCGTACAGGCCGAGCAGATCCTCGCCGGGCGGCGGGTCGTCCTCGACCAGGATCACCACGTTGCTCATCAGCGCCAGCAGTTCCTCCGGAACCTCGTCGAGCGCCTCCCCGACCAGTTCCTCGAACCGCTCCCGCTCCATCTCGACCGCCACGCTCCCATTCTCCCCCACCCCATCCGCGATCTTGCACTTCCGGTCGCCGCAAACCGGCACAGAAGCCGCGTAACGGAGACCGAAAGTGCAAGATCGGCGCGAAATGGGAGTGGAGTGGGCTGGGCGTAGGTCAGGAGGTGAGGCGAGCGGTGAGGGTGATCTCGGCGCCGGGGGAGAGCAGGCGCGAGATCGGGCAGTTCTGCTTGGCGGCCTCGGCCAGCTTGGCGAACTGCGCCTCGTCGATGCCGGGCACCGCACCGACGGTGTCCAGCTCGATCCGGGTCACGGTCATCCCGGCGTCGGTCTTGTCGAGGTGCACCTTGGCGGTGGTCTCCACGGAGGTGGGCGTCGTGCCGGCGTCGGCGAGCGCCTTGGAGAAGGCCATCGAGAAGCAGCCGGCGTGCGCGGCACCGATCAGTTCCTCGGGATTGGTGCCCTCACCCTCTTCGAAACGGGACTTGAAGGAGTAGTTCCCCTCCAGCCCGCCCTTGCCGGTGCGGATGGTGCCGGACCCCTCGGTGAGGTTGCCCTGCCAGCGTGCGGAAGCGGTACGGATAGGCATGCACCTGACGCTAGTCCACCGAGGGCCGGCAGGCGACCGACCGCCCCCGGCCGCGTGGCTGTTCCCCGGCGTCGCGACCCGGCTGTGTCATGATGCGACCCGGACCTCGTGGCGCGGCGGACGCGCGTCCCGGCCATCAGGAGAGGGTGAGTGATGACCCACGACCTCCCCATTCCCCGTCAGGACGACCGCACCGACGGTGCCAGCGTCATCGAGTGGGGGGCGGAGGACGAGTCGCCGGCAACCGGCCGGTTCCGGCGGGCTCTCGGTGGCCTCGGCGGTGACCACCGGGTGCCGGTGCTGCTGGCCGGGCTCGGCGCGGTGGCGGCTCTGGCGTCGCTGCTCGGCGAGTGGTCGACGATCACGATCCCCAACGGCGGGCCGGATCCGGACACCCCGCTACAGGTGACCAGCGGCATCTCCGACCTCGGGCTGGGCTCGGCATACCTGGTCGGGCTGCTCGCGCTCGGTGCCACGGTGGCGCTCGCGGTGCGCGGTACGGACGCGGTCCGGGCGAATGCCCGGGTGGCCGGATTGGCACTCGCCGCGGGTGTGCTCGCGCTGCTGGCGACGACCGCGACGGCACTCGACGACACCCTGGGCCGGGGAATGTACTTGAACCCGGAACTGACCTTCGACGTCGAGTACGGGCGCGGTCTGATCACCGGCTTCGTCGCCGTCGGGCTGTTCGCCGCTGCGCTCCTCCGGACCTCTCCCGGACCGGCTGACGCCCGGCCGGGGTCGGACGGCCCGCGACGGCGCGGCCGACGGCCGTCGATGGACGCGGAGCCGGAGGGGGAACGCCCACCTGCGGACATAACCGTCACACCGACGGTGCCCTTCGCCCGGGAGGCACCGACCGACTGAACACCGAACCCGGTGACTAGGTCACCTCCGGTGTGTCGCCCGTTGGCACCCGATTCGCCTGGAAGCCATGGTTGCGACCGGTTGTGCGAGGTACGGTTGCTGCCCGCCGTCACGCCGGGTCGCCGATCGACGAGGTGAACGGCTGGTCGCGACGGCGGCGGGCGAAGGAGGAACCATGACCCGCCCGGGACTGCCCAAGCTGATCGCCACCGACCTCGACGGGACGCTCGTCCGCAGCGACGACACCGTGTCGGCCTTCACCCACGAGGTGCTCGACCGGGTACGCGCCGCTGGTATCCCGGTGGTCGGCGCCACCGGTCGCGGCCCTCGGCTGACCGAACTGACCCGCAACGACATCCGCGCCGCCGATTTCCTCGTGCTGGCCGGCGGCGGCCGGGTGGTCGACCAGAGCGACCCGGAGGGGCCGGTGGTGCTGCGGGACGAGCGCCTCTCCAGCGAGGTGCTAGCCGTCCTGCTGGCTGAACTGGAGGCCGCGGTCGGCCCGCTGACGGTCATGGTGGAGGCGTCGGATGAGCATGAGGCGCCGCTCTGGGGCGACTACCACCCCGCGTGGCCCTATCAGGACGCGTTCGAGGTGCGCAGCCGCACGGAGTGCCTCGCCGACGATGTGATCAAGGCATTCGCGCGTACCGCCGATCACCACGTGGACGAGTTGCTGGCCGTCGCCCGGGAGATCGTGCCGCCGCATCTGGCCACCCTCACCCAGGCGGGCCTGGGCTTCATCGAGATCTGCCCGCCCGGCGTGGACAAGGCCTCCGGGCTCAGCGTCATCGCACAGACCCTCGGGGTGGACCCGGCGGACGTGCTGGTCTTCGGTGACATGCCCAACGACCTGCCGATGTTCGAGTGGGCCGGCTGGGGTCGGGTGGCCGTCGCCAACGCCCACCCGAGCCTGCGCGCGGTCGCCGACGAGGTCACCTTGCGCAACGACGACGACGGGGTGGCGATCTATCTCGACCGGCTACTGTCCCGGTGATGGATTCCACGCCGCACCTGGTCGCCAGCGACATCGACGGGACACTGCTGCGCGACGACCGCACCCTCAGCGCCCGCACCACCGACGTGCTGGCCCGGATCTCCGCCCAGGGCACGCCGGTCGTCCTGGTCACCGGCCGGCCGATCCGCTGGCTCCGGTTGGTGTACGACCAGCTGGCCGAGCCGCTGCCGGCGGTCTGCGCCAACGGCGCGGTGGTCTACGACCCGAGCACCGACGAGGTACTGCGGGCCGACCCGCTGGCTCCGGAACTGCTCGCCGAGGTGGTCCGACGCCTGCGTGCCGAGGTACCCGAGGTGAGCCTCGCCGTGGAGATCGTCGATGGCCGCGAGATGCGTCACGAGGCGCACTACCCGTTGCGGTGGGACGCCGACGACGAGGCGATCCGGGCGGTGCAGACCGCCGAGGAACTGCTGTCGGCCCCCGCGGTGAAGCTGCTGGCGCGGGCCGGTGAGCAGGACCCCGACCGGTTCACCCGACTGGTCGCCGCCGCCCTCACCGGGCTCGCGGAGGCCACCCATTCCTCACACTCCGGGCTGGTGGAGATCTCGGCCGCCGGGGTGACGAAGGCGGCGGGCCTGGCCTGGTACTGCCACCGCCTCGGTGTCGCCGCGCCGGACGTGCTGGCCTTCGGTGACATGCCCAACGACCTGCCGATGCTCACCTGGGCAGGGCGGGCGGTGGCGGTCGCCAACGCGCATCCGGAGGTGCTGGCGGTCGCCGACGAGGTCGCCCCGGCGAACTCGTCCGACGGGGTGGCCGCGTACCTGGAGAAGGTTTTCGGGGCGGACTGAGCCGTCGGCTGCGACGCGCGACGAGCGCGCCGCAGCCGGACTCATGGTCAGAGGTACTGGCCGGTGCTGTGTCCCTCACCGCCGCCCGGCTGACCCATGCCGGGCATGCCCGGCAGCATCGCCCCGGCCGGTCCGCTGGGCAGCGCCTGCCGACCGGAACGCATCTGCTCCAGCTGCACCCGGGCCGCCATCTGTTGCGCGACCAGAGCTGCCTGGATGCCGTGGAACAGCCCTTCCAGCCAGCCGACCAGCTGGGCGTGGGCGATGCGCAGCTCGCCCTCGCTCGGTGCCTGGTCCTCGGAGAAGGGCAGCGAGATCCGTTCCAGCTCCTCCCGCAGCTCGGGGGCGAGCCCTTCCTTCAGCTCGACGATCGACCGTTGGTGGATCTCCCGCATCCGGTGCCGACTGGCATCGTCCAGCGGAGCGGCCTTGACCTCCTCCAACAGCTGTTTGATCATGCTGCCGATCCGCATCACCTTGGCCGGCTGTTCGACCAGGCGCGACGGATCCTCACCAGATCCTTCGTCGGTCTGCACGGTGCCGACGGGCCGGCCGTCCGGTCCGACCACCACCACGGTTCCGGAGTGCCCGGTACCGTCCCGGTCGGGCTCGTCGTTCTGTCCAGCGGAGCGCGCTTCGGTCATGCCCTCCATCTTTACCCAGCGGTACCCGTCAGCGTCCGGCGGCCCGCTGCCCTGTTACCCGGGCGGCACCTATCTGACGGTGGCCGGTGAGCCGCGCTACCGTCGCCCGATGCACTCCGATCCCCGTACGGTGCTGACCCGCCCCGCGCCCGAACCGGACGCGACCGTCGCCTACGGCGAACACCCGGACCAGATCGCCGACCTGCGCCGCCCGGCCGGCTCCGGACCGCCCCGTCCGCTGGTGGTGGTGGTGCACGGTGGTTTCTGGCGCGCGGAGTACGACCGGCGGCACACCGGGCCACTGGCGACCGCACTGGCCGCGCTCGGGTACCCGGTCGCCCAGTTGGAGTACCGGCGGACCGGTCAGCCCGGCGGCGGCTGGCCCGGCACCCTGACCGACGTGCTGGGCGGAGTCTCCGCGCTGCCCGGGTTGGCCGAGGTCGCGCTGCCGGGGCGGGTCACCGCCACGCCACCGGTGCTGGTCGGCCACTCGGCCGGCGGGCACCTCGCGCTGTACGCGGCGGCCCACGCACCCGGTGCCGTCGCCGGGGTGCTGGCCCTCGCACCGGTCGCCGACCTGGCCGAGGCGTACCGGCTGGATCTCGACGCCGGTGCCGTGGCCGCGCTGCTCGGCGGCGGACCGGCCGATGTGCCGGAGCGTTACGCGACGACGGATCCTCGGGCTCTGGTTCCCCTCCGGCCACGCACGGTAGTGATACACGGCACGCTCGATCAGCAGGTACCCATCGACCTCTCTCGAAATTACGTGGCTGCCGCCCGCGCCGCCGGCACCGAAATCCGCCTGATTGAGCTACCAGATTGCGAGCATTTCGGGCTTATCGCTCCGGACTCGCCAGCATGGCCGCAGGTTACCGACGCGTTGCGGTCTCTGCACGAAGATCATTAGCCATTGACGCAGCGTCGCCGAGCAGGTAGAACGCCGAAGGGGCGGATGCGCCCCGGCAACACATTCGAAGGGAAACTCGGTGTCGCAGATGAACCGCAGGCGGGCACTCCAGCTGCTGGCCGCGCTCGGTACGGGCGGGCTCGTCGCCGCATGCGGCTCCGACGCCGAGCCGGAGGTGGCCGGCACAGAGAGCCCGATCAAGATCGGGCTCATCGCGCCACAGTCCGGCCCGAGCAAGGCGGTCGGCGACGAACTCAGCAACGGCTTCGAGCTGTACCTGGACCTCAACGACCGGCGACTCGGTGGCCACCCGGTCGACGTGGTCACGGCCGACGAGGGTGACAACGTCAAGTCCGGTCAGGGTGCCGTCGAGGGACTGCTCAAGCAGGGTGTGCTCGCCCTGACCGGGGTCGCCAGCTCGTCGGTCATGTTCGGCATCAAGGACATCGTGGAGCAGGCCCGGGTGCCGTTGATCGGCTCCAACGCCTCGCCTGCGAACCTGCAGAGCGTCGTCTACATCTGGCGTACCTCGTACGTGCTCGACGAGGCGGGCCGGGCGCTCGGCCGCTACCTGAAGGACGAGCTCGCCGCCTCCGACCGGATCGCGACGATCCTGCCGGAAGGGGTCGTCGGCGTCGAGGATGTGCTTCGTGGCTTCCGCGAGGAGTTCGGCGCGTCCGACCCGCGGCTCGCCTCCGAGGTGGTCTGGACCTCCGGCAGCAGCAGCCCCAGCCGGACCGCCTACGTCTCGGACATCAACCGCGCGCTGGCCGGCAACCCCTCGGTCGTCTTCTGCTTCTACTCCGGCACGGCGGCCGTGGAGTTCATCATGCAGCTGCGCGACGCCGGATTCCGGGGCCGGATCTACGCCCCCGGCTTCCTCACCGAGGGTTCGGTGCTGGAGAACATCCGGCCGGCGAGCGACGCCCTCGGCATCCGTACCGCCCTGAACTACTCCGCCGACCTGAACAACGCGGCAAACCGCCGGTTCGCCTCGGCGTACCGCAAGAAGCACAACACCTCCCCGACCACGTACGCGATGGCCTCGTACGACGCGGCCAAGGTGCTCGACCAGGCGATCCGGCTCGCCGGCCCGGCACCCACCCCGCAGCAGGTCAACCTCGCGCTGGGCCGGATCGGGCAGATCGACAGCCCACGCGGCGCCTGGCAGTTCAACCAGCCGCGTACGCCACAGCAGAAGTGGTACCTGCGTGAGGTGCAGCGCGACGGCCAGGTGGTGTCGAACGTGCTGGTCAACGAGTTGGCCACGCTCGGCTGAGGGTGCGACGAAACGAGGCCGTCCCCGGACAGGGACGGCCTCGTCGCTCGATCCGGGCTCAGTATCGTAGTTCGGCGATGCAGCACTTCACGCTGCCACCGCCCTTCTTCAGCTCGGCCAACTCCACCGGCACCGGCGTGTAGCCGCCCGCCTTGAGCCGACCGGCGAGCCGGGTGGCCTCGCTGTTGAGCATCACGTTGGCCCCGTCGCTGACCAGGTTCAGCCCGAAGGCGAGGGCATCCTCGTCGTCCGCCAGCACCGCGTCCGGGAAGAGTTGGGCGAGCACCCGCTGACTGGCCGCGGAGAAGGCACCGGGGTAGTAGACGATGTTGCCGTCGTCGATCGAGGCGAGCGCCACATCCAGGTGGTAGAAGCGCGGGTCGACCAGCCGCAGCGAGACCACCGGCCGGCCAAGCGCCTCCTGCGCCTCGGCATGCGCCGGCAACTCGGTACGGAAGCCGTGCCCGGCGAGGATCAGCCCGCCGTGCGCCTCCGGCAGGTACGCGAAGTCCCCCTCGCCCTCGTTGGTCTCGTTCGGCGCGATGAACCGCCAGCCCTGCGACTCGTAGAAGGCCCGGTGCGTGGCCGCCTCGGCGGCCCGCTGCTGGTGCTTGAACTGCGCCCCGTAGACCGTGCCGTCGACCATGAACGCGCCGTTGGCCGCATAGACCATGTCGGGCAGGCCGGGCTCGGGTACCAGCAGGTGCACCTCGTGGCCGAGGCCGACCAGCGTCTCCCGCAGGCGGTCCCACTGCTTGACCGCCAGCTCCGCGTCGACCGGGGCGGTCACGTCCATCCACGGATTGATCGCGTACTCGACCGCGAAGTGCTCGGGGGAGCACATGAGATATGTCCGCTTTCGCGGCACTCGCTGCTGGTTCACGGTGACCAAGGGTAGGTACGGTAGAACTTTGGTAACAGCCGCAAACATTGCTTCCCAGAGGCGGAACATTGCAGATCGACGCCGTTGACCAGCGAATCATTGCGCTGCTTGTGGCCGACGCCCGGGCCTCGTACGCCGACATCGGCGCCCGCGTGTCGCTCTCCGCTCCGGCGGTCAAGCGGCGGGTCGATCGACTGCGGTCCGCCGGGGTGATCCGGGGATTCACGGCCATCGTGGACCCGGCCTCGGTCGGCTGGACCACGGAGGCGTTCGTGGAGTTGTTCTGCGCGGGCCGGACCACCCCGGCCCAGATCGGCGCCGCCGTGCGCCGCCACCCCGAGGTGGTCGGCGCGTACACCGTCTCCGGCGAGGCCGATGCGCTGGTGCACCTGCGTGCAGCCGACATCGCCCACCTGGAGGAGGCGCTGGAGCGGCTGCGGGCCGAGACGTTCGTGACCTCCAGCCGCAGCACCATCGTGCTCTCCCGGCTGGTCGAGTCCCCCGGCGTCGGCCCCTCCACCGCCTGAAGCCGTAACGGCCGGTCTCCGGCTGGAACCGAACCCGAATTCGCCACGTCGAACCGGCCATGAGACGGGGCACCAAGTTCGCCACGGCCGGCGGTTCGCTGGTCGCGCTCGCGCTGCTCGCCGGCAACATGGCCGTGTCACAGCCTCCGCCGACCGGGCCCGACACCGCCGAAACACCGATGGTGCCGGTCGGCCTGGTCTCCTTCGACTCCTGCGCCGACGCCCTCACGGAGCTGCGGGCGGCGGCCAACGCCTCGGTCGGCCCGTACGGTCTCGCCGAGGACTGGGGGCTGAAGACGGCGGCCATCGGCGGCGCGGAGTCGATGGCCCGCACCTTCGCCGGAGCGCCGGGCGACGCCGCTGGCCAAGATGCCGGGACGGATTACTCGACGACCAACAACCACGAGGCCGGCGCGGACGAACCCGACCTGGTGAAGACCGACGGCCGACGGATCGTCACCGTCACCGGCGGGGTGCTGCGGGTGGTCGATCCGGTGAGCCGCCGCGTCACCGGGCGACTCGACCTGGCCGACGGCCGGGAGGAACTGCGCTGGCAGCAGCACCGCCTGCTGTTGCTCGGCGACCACGCGCTGGTACTCGGCGAGGATCCGCCGCGCCCGGCCGACGCGCTGCGCTCGATCAGGCGTCCCGGTGGTACCCGCCTACTGTTGATCGACCTGGCCGGCCGTCCCCTGGTGCTCGGCACGTACCGCATCCAGGGCAGCACGGTCGACGCCCGGTTGACCGGTGACACGGCCCGGGTGGCGGTCCGGGCACCGGCCCGACTGGAGTTTCCGCTGGCGTCCGAGGGCACCGACCAGGTCCGCACCGAACGGAACCGCAAGGTGATCGCCCGGGCCGGTGTCGAGGCATGGCTGCCGGAGTACGAGTGGACCGCCGGGCCGGAGCTGCACACCGGTCGGGTCGGCTGCGACCGACTCAGCCGGCCCGACCGGATGACCGGCGCGGCCACCCTCACCGTGCTCAGCTTCGACCTCACCAGCGACCGGCTGGGTGATGGTGACCCGGTGGCGGTGGCCGCCGACGCCGACACCGTCTACGGCACGGCGACCAGCCTGTACCTGGCGGGTCAGCGTCCGACACCGATCACCGGCCTACCCCGCTGGCGGCCCTCGCCGGCCGAGCCGATCACCGACATCTACCAGTTCGACACCGCCGCGCCCGGGCGTCCCCGCTTCCTGGCCACCGGCTCGGTGCCCGGCCGGTTGATCAACCAGTACGCGCTCTCCGAGTGGGCGGGGCACCTGCGGGTGGCCACCACCACCGGCGAATTCCGGGACGACGGCTCCACCTCCGAGTCGGCGGTTCGCGTGCTGCGTCACGACGACGGGGCGCTGGTACCGGTCGGCATTGTCGGCGGCCTCGGGCGGGGTGAACGCATCTACTCGGTGCGCTACCTCGGCCCGGTCGCGTACGTCGTGACCTTCCGGCAGACCGATCCGCTCTACGCGCTCAACCTCGCCGATCCGGCCGCGCCCAGGGTCACCGGCGAGCTGAAGATCACCGGCTACTCCGCGTACCTGCATCCGCTGCCCGACGAACGCCTGCTCGGTGTCGGTCAGGAGGCCGACCGCCAGGGACGGACCAAGGGCGTACAGGTGTCACTCTTCGACGTCCGTGATCCCGGCCGGCCGGACCGGCTGGACCAGTGGCACCTGCCCGGCGGATGGTCCCATGCCGAGCACGACCCGCACGCCTTCCTGTACCGCCCGGACACCGGCCTGGTGGCGCTGCCCGTCGACGCCGGTGTCCGGCTGTTGCGCGTCAGCGGCGACACCATAAGCGAGATCGGCGAGGTGACCCACCCGGTCGGCGGCGACAGCGGCCGACGGCAGTGGGGACAGCCGGTACGGCGGTCACTCGTGGTCGGCGACGTGCTCTGGACGGTCTCCGAGGCGGGCCTGCGCGCCACCGACCCCGCCTCGGCCCGGAGCCTGGCCTGGATCGCCGCCACCTGAACCTTCCTCCCGCGCGGGTGGGGTCCGGTTTCTCGGGGTTTCCGGGCCCCACCCGCCTTGACCTCAACCACGCTTCAACTGATCGACTCCCGGGGGAAGCGGCGGTGAGGGGGAGACATGCGCGCGGTGTGGCTTCACGAGTTCGGCGGGCCGGAGAAGCTGGTGCCCGGCACCGCACCCGATCCCGTACCCGAGCCGGGACAGGTGCTGATCGACGTGGTGCACGCGAACATCACCTTCGTGGAGACCCAGTTCCGGGCGACCGGCTTCGGCCCATCCGGCGCGCGGCTGCCGGTGATTCCGGGTAACGGGGTCGGCGGTGTGATCAGCGACGTCGGGCCGGGCGTCGACCCGGGACTGGTCGGTCGGCGGGTGGTCAGCAGCACCGGCGGCTCCGGCGCGTACGCCGAGCGGGTCGTCGTCGACGCGGCGCTGCCGGTGGCGGTACCGGACGGGATGCCGCTCGATCAGGCGGTGGCCCTGCTCGCCGACGGACGTACGGCGTTGCTGCTGGCGGAGGCGGCCGAGCTCAAACCAGGTGACCGGGTGCTGGTCGAGGCCGCCGCCGGTGGGGTGGGCAGCCTGCTCGTCCAGCTCGCGGCCGGTGCCGGAGCACGGGTGGTCGGGCTTGCCGGCGGTACGCGCAAGGTCGAGCTGCTACCCCCGCTGGGCGCCGAGATCGCCGTGGACTACCGGGCACCGGACTGGGTTGGCCGGGTACGGTCGGCGACCGGTGCCGTGGACGTGGTCTTCGACGGGGTCGGGGGCCCGATCGGGCGGGACGCGTTCGAGCTGCTCGACCCGGGTGGTCGGATGCTCAGCTTCGGCCTGGCCAGCGGCGAGTGGGCGGGCATCGAGGCGGAGTCCGCCGCCGAGCGGGGCGTGACCCTGGTCCGGCCGACGCCGACCCCCGCCCAGCTGCGGGCGTACACCGAACGGGCGCTGGCGGAGGGGGCGGCCGGGCGGCTGCGCGCGGTGATCGGCCAGCGTTTCCCGCTGGCACGGGCGGCCGAGGCGCACGCGGCGATCGAGGCCCGCTCGACGGTCGGTAAGACCCTACTCGACGTGCGCTGACCGCCCTCAGAGGTACATGCCGGTGCGATGCTCGCCGCGTCCCGGCTTGTCTCCCTCGCCGAAGAACCGCTTGCCGCCGAACTCGCCGTGCAGACGGTCGTCCAGTTCGTCCGCGAGCCCGGTCATCACCTGTACCGCCAGCATCAGGTGGGTCGGCTGGAAGTTGCGACCGAAGACCGGGATCGACGCCCACACGGTGTCGTCGGCGCAGTAGAGCCGGCCGATCGGCATGCGGTTGGTCAGCTCGGAGAGCTTGACGTAAAGCCGCTCGGTCGGCTCGACCTCGGTCAGCACCGGAGAGAAGACGTCGACAAGCGGCGGATTGTCCCGCACCCGGACGAAGACCATGGCTGAGCCGGCGCGGATGTTGATGTCACCGTCGGAGTCGACCTGGAGCCGGTCGGAGTCCGATTTGAGCATGGTCGAGACGACCGTGCGGACCCGGTCGGCCAGATCCAGCACCTCGGTGTCGGCATCGGCCTCGTCGGTTGCGGCCAGCGCCTTCTCAAGCTCGGTGCCGATCTCCCGCGCCAGGTTCGCCGCGCTGCGGGCGGTACCCAGCGCCTCTCCGGGGATCGGCTCACCCTCGCCGTCCTCGATCGCGTAGACCAGAAAAGCCGGATGTGGGGCACCGTAGATGTCGCGCAGTGTGCGGGAGAGCAGCGCGGCCAGCCGGGTGGCCTCGTCCGCCGAATAGTCCAAGCCGAACTGGTCCCCCGAACCGGCGACCACGCCCGGCGGTGACCAGCCCAACGCGATCATGTCGGCGACCGCCGCACGGTCCAGCCGGTATCCCTGGGGCAGGGTGGCGTTGCCCACCGCCCGGGCGGCGAACCGGCCGTCGCTGCTCACCTCGACATAGACGGAGTAGACGGCGTCGTCGGTGCCGGAGGCGGTCGGGTCGAGGGTCAACGCCACCTCCGCGCCCGGCGGCAGCGTGGTCAGCCGCTCCGCCAGCGCCCGGGCGAAATCCCGCCACGCCTGGGTCACCTTCGCCCGCAGGTCGGCCGTGCTCGGCTCGTCGAGCAGGATCGACTCGTGGTGCACCGGCGTGCCGGGCGGCGCCGAGGGGTGGTCAGCCGTCATGATCGCCTCCGTCCGTTCCGGTCACCCTACCCAGCAGGCTGCCGGCACGGATCAGCGCGGACCGTGATCGGACAACCCCCGGGGGCGGTCAGCCGTGGTCGGGTCCGGCCGGGTCGGCGCGGGAGTGCGGTTCGCCACCCAGTTCCACCGGCCAGGTGGCGGCCAGCCCGGAGAGCCGGGCCACGGCCACGGCCGGATCCGCGCCCCGCCCGACGGCCAGACCGAGCAGGTACGCGGTGACCGGCGCACCGGGCCGCAGCACCTGATGCGCCACGTCCCGGGCCAGATCCAGCACGGTCGGCACCGGCACCTGCGTCGGATCGAGACCCAGCTCCGCACAGGCGGCCGTGACCCAGTCGTCCAGCACCGTCATCGCGTCCACTCCTCCGCCCGGTGTAGGTCACGCTCAGTGTCGCAGTCGAACCAGGGCTCCGGGCCGTCACCGTGCCACCTCACCTCGCACACGATCAGGCCGGCAAGCAGTTCCCGCAGGGGTGCACCGGTCACGTCGCCGCCGCGCCGAACCCTCAGTCGATCCAGGGCGGCCCGCAGCGCGGCCGGCCGCCACACCCCGCACAGCGTCTGCCGCCGCCCCGACCGGTCCACGTAACAGGCCCCGTCGAACGCCGCCGAACCCGGCCTTTCCATGCTCGCCGTTCCGGCGGACCGGGAGCGGTCGTAGCCGGTGCCGTGCAGGTGGTCCAGCAGGCCGCCGACAGCCGACCGGGTCAGCAGGGGCAGGTCGGCGGCGAGCAGGGCGACGGCCGGTACCTCGGTGTCGACCAGGGCCAGCCCGGCCGCGACGGCGGTCACCGGCCCGCCGCCAGGCGGCACCTCCCGGGTCAGCCGCACTCCGGTGATCGCCGGTCCGGGGCCGACCAGGATCCGGGGCGACGCATCGGCCACCGCGGACAGCACCCGCTCACGCATCGGCACCCCGCCGACCGGTAACGCCGGCTTGTCCCGCCCGCCCATCCGACGCCCCGCACCACCCGCGAGCACCACCGCCGCGTACGCCGTCATGGCGCCACGCTAGCCGCCGGCCCGGCCCCGGCGGCAGTCGTGGTGGCCGGGCACGGATCGAGGGCGGCGTGGAGGACGTCCGGCGATGCGGGGCAGGATGGGGGACGTGGGACGGGCTTCGGATCGGCGTGGTGTGGTGCGGGTGGATCTGGACGCGACGGACGCCGGCCGGCGCCGGGTGCGGCGGCCGGACACGATCGCCGCCGAGGAGCCGCTCGAGATCCGGGTCGGTCCCGCCGGACCTGGGCGACGTCCGCCGCTGACCGTCACCATGCGTACCCCGGGTGCCGACCTCGACCTGGCCGTCGGCTTCCTGTTCAACGAGGGGCTGATCCGCTCCGCGGACGACGTGTCCACCGCGCAGTTGTGTGCCGGCACCGACACCCCGAACACCTACAACGTGGTCGACGTGACCCTCGCTCCCGGGGTACCGGACCCGGTCGCCGATGCGACCCGGCACTTCCACACCACAAGCGCCTGCGGGGTGTGCGGCAAGACGAGCATCGACGCGGTGCGTACCCGGTCGATCTTCGACGTCAGCGACGACCCGCTCAGCGTGCCGGCGGAGCTGCTGGCCGAGTTGCCGCAGCGGCTGCGGGCCGGGCAGCGGGGGTTCGATCGCACCGGCGGGCTGCACGCCGCGGGCCTGTTCTCCACGGACGGCGAGCTGGTGGTGCTGCGCGAGGACGTGGGTCGGCACAACGCGGTCGACAAGGTGGTGGGCTGGGCGGTACGCGAACACCGGCTGCCGCTGAGCGGTCAGGTGCTGCTCGTGTCGGGCCGGGCCAGTTTCGAGCTGACCCAGAAGGCCTGGATGGCCGGTGTTCCTCTGCTCGCCGCTGTTTCAGCACCGAGCACGCTCGCGGTCGACGTGGCCACCGAGGCGGGAATGACCCTGGTCGGGTTCCTACGGGATCGGACGATGAACGTCTACACCTGCGGCCACCGGGTCGTCGCCTGATTCCGCTCCTGGCGGCCACCGTCAGCGGTTGGCCAGCATCTCGAACAGCTCCAGCCGGGCCGCGGCGTCGCGGGCGATCAGGAAGCCGGCGATGCCCAGAACCCAGCCGAGCATGCTGCCCGAGGTGCGGACGATCCACGCGTTGAGCCGGGCCAGCACCGGCTCCACCCAACTCGGCCAGACCACCCGAGCACCGAGCAACAGCATCGCCGGCACCACCATGACCAGGCAGTAGCCGCCGAGCAGCGCCACGCTGGTGGGCACGGCCAGGCCGGAGGTGGTGAGCAGGCCCAGAGCGCCGAGGTACGGCAGCATCGTCGCCACCTCGGCCAGCGCCGCGAACAGCGCCAGCCCCACCAGCCAACGAGCCGACGAGTCACCGGCGGTCACCCGGTCACGCCAGCGCAACACCCGACCCGTACCGGTGCCACGCTTGCCGTCGTAACGAAAGCTCAGCACGAACAGGCCGACCCCGAGCACCAGCTGACCCCAGAGCACCGGCCGGTTGTCCAGCGCACCGCCCAGCAGCTCGGCCAAGCCGCTGCCACCGAAGTACAGCAGCAACCCGACCACGAAATAGAAGCCGGCGATGGTGCCGAGGTAGATCATCACCCGCCGGACGCTCACCGGCCCCGGAGCGAGCAGCAGCCACACCGGAATGAACAGGGTGCCGATGCTGGTGCTGTCCACCAGCGCCAGGCCGACGAGGGACAGCAGCAGGGCAACGCTCATGCCGTACCGGCGGCAAGCTCGGACATGCGGCGATTATCCGGCACCACCGCCGGGGCGGTGACCCCGGTGCAGAGACGGTCATCGAGGGCGCCGTCGGGCGCGTCGCCTCGCCCGGCGCCGCGCTCTCGGCAGACCTGTCGCCGGCCAGCCGTCCAGCCGGGACGGCGGCACTCCCCGGCGGAGCAGATCGTCCAGCAGCACGGCGAGCGAGTAGTCGGGATGCTCGGCCAGCACGCGTTCCAACGCCACCGCCGCCAACGCGCCCTGCCCGTCGCGCCAGGCGGCGAACGCGAGCAGCGCACCCGGAGCGGCGATCAGCTCCGGGTCGGCCCGGCGCAGCACCTCGGCCCAGAAGGCGACGTCCTCGTCCCGGCCGTCGGTGCGTTCCCACGCGTGGTCGCGTACCGGCAGGTGGGTCAGGAGCAGGCAGAGCCAGGCCACCTCGTCGTCGGTCAGCCGTTCGCCAGCGCGGTGCCGCCGGACCGTGGCCCGCAGCGCCGCCGTGCCGGCCGCCCGGAGCGCCCGAGCGCCGAGCAGGTCGGTGGCGGGGGCGGCGGCCAACAGGTCGGTGAGCCGCTGCTGCGCCCGGTCGACCGCGTGCCGCATCTCCTCCCCGCCGGCCGGAGCCACCTGCGCGGCGAGTGCCGCCCGGTCCGGTAGGGCCACCTGCCCGGCGAAGACCGCCGCCGCCGGGACGGCGCTGGCCTGCGGGTCGTACCGGGTGCCCTCCGGCGGGCAGCACTCCGGCTCCTCGCAGAGGTAGGACCACCACCGCCCGTCGGTGACCCGGAGCGCGTCGAGCACGGCCAGCCCGGCCTCGGCCAGCGCGGCCCGGACGGCGTCCACCGCCGGGGTCACCCGGGCGGCCGGGCCGTAACCGACGACGGTGGCCGAGTCGGCACCCTGTCGGGCGGTCACCGCGGCGATGTGCTGACCGGGCTCGTAGGGGTCGGCGTCGCCGGGCAGATCGCCGCGCGCGGCGAAGACGATCCGCTTACCGGACAGCGCCACCACCACGATGCTGTCGGCGGGATGGAAGCCGAGCAGATACGGCACGGCGGCGATGAGGTCGGCGGGAGAGCGTACGGACAGTCGGGGCAGCTCGGTCGAGTTCATGCAGGCAGCCTGCGAGCCAGGGATCGGGCGGCGCTGCCCCTGTGGACGACACGCCGATTATCCACAGCTACACAACGTAGTTTCGCAGCTCACGCCCGATCGACCGTCACTTGTCTGAGCGCCGACCGAGCCAAAACAGTACGAGGGGTACGCGATGCACGTGATCGCCGTCGGTTAGCGATACGTTGCGGGGATGGATCTGGCGTACCTGCGGGCGCATCCGGAGCAGTTGCCCACCTTCCTGACCCATCAGCGGATCCGGGAGACGCCGGTGTCCGGCGGCGACATCTGTGCGGCTGCCCGGCTGACCCTTGACGACGGTCACTCGGTGTTCGCCAAAACCTGGCCGGAAGCTGCGGAGCGGCCGGTGCCGGAGGGTTTCTTCGCCGCGGAGGCGGCCGGTCTGCGGTGGCTGCGCGAGGCCGATGCCGTCGCCGTACCGGAGGTACTTGTCACGTTGCCGGAAATGCTGGCGTTGGAGTGGGTCGACCCGGGTGAGCCGACTCCGGAGGCGGCCGACCGTTTCGGGCGGGAGCTGGCTGAGTTGCACCGGACCGGCGCTGATGCGTTCGGCGCGCGGTGGCCGGGGTTCATCGGTGCCCTGCCGGCGGACAACACGCCCCACGACGGCCCGTGGACGGAGTGGTTCGCCCGGACCAGACTGCTGCCCTACCTGCGCCGATCGGTCGACGGGGGTGCGTTGACCAGCGCCGACGCCACCCTGGTCGAGCAGGTCATCACCCGGATTGGCGAGTTCGGCGCTGACGAGCCGCCCGCCCGCATCCACGGTGACCTCTGGCCGGGCAATCTGCTCTGGGGCGATGACGACCGGGTCTGGCTGGTCGACCCGGCGGCGCACGGCGGGCACCGGGAAACCGACCTGGCCCAGTTGGCGCTCTTCGGCGGCCCTCCGCACCACGACCGGATCATGGCGGCGTACCAGGAGAGCTGGCCGCTGGCCGACGGGTGGCGGGCCCGGGTGCCACTGCATCAACTGCATCTGCTGCTCGTGCACACCGCGCTGTTCGGTGCGGCGTACCGCGATTCGGTAACCAGGAGCGCCCGGGACGCCCTGAGCGGGGCGGGTCGCGCTACCGTCGACCGGTGAGCCTGCCCCCGCCCACCGGCCTCGTCGACCGGTACGGCCGCGTCGCCCGGGACCTGCGGGTGTCGCTGACCGACAAGTGCAACCTGCGCTGCACCTACTGCATGCCCGCCGAGGGTCTGCCCTGGCTGGCCGGACCGCAGCTGCTCACCGACGACGAGGTGGTCCGGCTGATCCGGGTCGCGGTGTGCCGGCTCGGGGTCGACGAGGTGCGGTTCACCGGTGGTGAACCGCTCATCCGCCCCGGTCTGGTCGGCATCGTCGAAGCCGTCGCGGCCCTCGAACCGCGACCCCGGATATCCCTGACCACGAACGGCATCGGCCTTGACCGGCTCGCCCCCGCGCTGCGTACCGCCGGTCTGGACCGGGTGAACGTCTCACTCGACACGCTGGACCGGGAACGCTTCACCCGGCTCACCCGCCGGGACCGGTTGGCCGACGTGCTGGCCGGCCTGGCCGGCGCGGCCACCGCCGGGCTAACCCCAGTCAAGATCAACGCGGTGCTGATGCGCGGCGTCAACGACGACGAGGCGCCGGCGCTGCTGCGCTTCGCCCTCGACCACGGCTACGAGTTGCGGTTCATCGAGCAGATGCCGCTGGACGCCCAGCACGGCTGGGACCGGGCGGCCATGGTGACCGCAGACGAGATCCTGGCCACGCTGCGGGCCGCGTACGACCTCGACCCGGACCCGACCGAACGCGGCACCGCCCCCGCCGAGACCTGGCTGGTCGACGGTGGTCCGGCCCGGGTCGGCGTGATCGGCACGGTGACCCGGCCCTTCTGCGGCGACTGCGACCGGACCCGGCTCACCGCCGACGGGCAGATCCGCAACTGCCTGTTCGCCACCGACGAGTCGGACCTGCGCGGCGCGTTGCGGGCCGGAGCCGACGACGAGGAGCTTGCCCGCCGCTGGCGGGCGGCGACGCTGACCAAGCGGGCCGGGCACGGCATCGACGACCCGTCCTTCCTGCAACCGACCCGGCCGATGTCGGCCATCGGAGGCTGACCATGGCCAGCGTCACCGTCCGTTACTTCGCTGGGGCTCGGGCTGCGGCCGGCCGCGCTGAGGAGACCACCGCCGCGGGTCGGTCGCTCGACGAATTGCTGGCGGAGCTGGCCGAGCGGCACGGCGGACGGTTGGTATCCGTACTGGCGGTGTCGAGTTTCTTGATCGACGGCGTGACCTGTCATGATCGGCAGCAGCCGCTGCCGGCCGGGGCGACGATCGACGTCCTGCCTCCCTTCGCCGGCGGCTGAGGGGGATCCCACGTGTTCGCGGTACTCGGCTTCGTCACCACCCTGGCCGTGATCACCGGGCTGATCCATCTCTACCTGTGGAAACGCCTGGTGAAGGACACCACCACCGCCGGGCGCTGGCGGCGGGCCGGCACGGTCACCGCCGTGGTGCTGGCCCTGCTGGTGCCAGCGACGATGCTCGGCACCCGGGCCGGGATGTACTGGCTCGCCTGGCCGGGCTACCTCTGGCTCGCGCTGATGTTCTACCTGCTGGTGCTGCTCGTCGTGCTGGAAGTTCCGATGCTGGTGACGCGGCTGGCGCTGCGCCGCCGGTCGACCCTGGCCGCCCCGGAGCCGGTCCTGGTCGGCCCTGCCGCCACGCCCTTTGCTGGGCCGTCCGCCGACGAAGCGACCGCGGCCGAGGAGCCGGCCGCGCCGAGCGCACCGGCCCAGCCGACCGCCGACGGCACGACGGAGCGACCGGCCGCCGGCGCCGTCGGCCCCGACCACGATCCGGGCCGCCGCCTGCTGCTCGCCCGTGGTGCCGCGATCTTCGCCGGGCTCACCGCCACCGGCCTGGTCGGCTACGGCGTACGCACCGCGCTGGGGCCGCCCCGGCTGGACCGGGTGCAGATCCCGCTGGCCAAGCTGCCCCGCAGCATGGACGGTCTGCGCATCGCCACCGTCTCGGACATCCACATCGGCCCGCTGACCGGCCGGGCGCACACCGAGCGGATCGTGGCCGCGATCAACCGGCTGGACGCCGACATCGTCGCCGTGGTCGGCGATCTCGTCGACGGCACGGTCGCCGAGCTGGGCGACGACGCCGCACCACTGCGCGACCTGCGAGCACGCCATGGCAGCTACTTCGTCACCGGCAACCACGAGTACTACTCCGGGGTGGAGGAGTGGGTGGCCGAGGTGGACCGGCTCGGGCTGCGAGTGCTCCAGAATCGGCGGCTGGAGATCGCCACCCGTGGCGGAATGCTCGACCTGGCCGGGGTCAACGACGTCTCCGCCGTCGGCGACGGCGTCTCCGCGCCACCGGACTACGACGCGGCGTTGGGCGACCGTGACCCGTCCCGACCGGTGGTGCTGCTGGCGCACCAGCCGGTGGCCGCGTTGGAGGCGGCCAGGTACGGGGTCGACCTGCAACTGTCCGGCCACACCCATGGCGGCCAGATCGTTCCCTTCAACCTGCTGGTCCGGCTCGAACAGCCGGTCGTCTCCGGGCTCGGCGAGGTGGACGGGACGAAGGTCTACGTGACAAACGGCGCCGGCTTCTGGGGGCCGCCGGTACGGGTCGGCGCGGAGCCTCAGGTCACCCTGGTCGAGCTTCGTTCGGCATAGCGCAGCTCACCTTCACGCGTGGCGACGCGCGGGAGCGCGGCCGATCGTGACAGGATGCGGCGTGCCCCCGTTCAGCGCCGTACCCCCCGGTGGCCTTTCGCCCTTCGTCGCGGACCTGCACATCCACTCGAAATACTCGCGGGCCTGTAGCCGTGACCTGACCCTGCCGAACCTCGGCTGGTGGGCGCGCCGCAAGGGCATCGCCGTCCTCGGCACCGGCGACTTCACCCATCCCGCCTGGTACGACCACCTACGGGAGACCTTGCATCCCGCCGAGCCGGGCCTGCACCGGCTGTCACCGGAAGCGGAGCGGGACATCGCCCGTCGGCTACCGCCCCGGCTGGCCAGCGAGGCAGAGGGTGACCAGGTCCGGTTCATGCTCAGCGTGGAAATCTCCACGATCTACAAGCGGGACGACCGGACCCGCAAGGTCCACCACCTGATCTATCTGCCGGACCTGGACGCGGTGGGCCGGTTCAACGCCGCGCTCGGCCGGATCGGCAACCTCGGCTCGGACGGTCGACCCATCCTCGGTCTGGACTCGCGCGATCTGCTGGAGATCACGCTGGAGGCGAGCGAGGACGGGTATCTCGTACCGGCGCACATCTGGACCCCGTGGTTCTCGGCCCTCGGCTCGAAGTCCGGCTTCGACGCGATCGCCGACTGCTACGCCGACCTGGCCGACCACATCTTCGCGGTGGAGACCGGTCTCTCCTCGGACCCGGAGATGAACTGGCGGGTGGGCAGCCTGGACCGCTACCGGCTGGTCTCCAACTCCGATGCCCATTCGCCGCCCGCGCTCGCCCGCGAGGCCACCGTCTTCGCCTCGGCCCGGGACTACTTCGGCATCCGGGAGGCGCTGCGTACCGGTGCCGGGCTGGCCGGGACGATCGAGTTCTTCCCGGAGGAGGGCAAGTACCACGCCGACGGCCACCGGCTGTGCGGGGTGAACTGGGCACCGGAGCGGACCCGGGAGGCCGGCGGACGCTGCCCGGAGTGCGGCAAACCGCTGACAGTGGGCGTACTCAGCCGGGTCGAGGATCTGGCCGACCGGCCCGAGGGGTACCGGCCGCAGCACGCCCCCGAGGTGACCCACCTGATCCAGCTCGCCGAGATCCTCGGCGAGATCAACAAGGTCGGTCCGCGCTCCAAGCGGGTCGAGGGGAAGCTGACCGAGCTGGTCGCCGCGCTCGGCCCCGAGCTGGAGATCCTGACGCGCGTTCCGCTGGACGAGATCGGCCGGGTCGGCGGCGAACTGCTCACCGAGGCGATCGGCCGGCTCCGTCGCGGCGAGGTCCGCCGGGTGCCGGGGTACGACGGCGAGTACGGCGTGATCACCCTGTTCGACCCGGCCGAGCTGAGCGGCGGGGCTGGCGTGTCCGCCGGGCAGGAGACGCTGTTCGACGTGCCGGTGCCCGCCCAACGGCGGCCTTCGGAGACCACGGCCAAGGCGGGCGCTGCGGCGAGGACGGCGGCCGGTGTCAAGCGTCCGTCGGCTAAGCCCGAGCCGAAGCGGAAGCCGGCGGCCCCGGCACCGCCGATCGCGCCGGCGCCCTCCCCGCACGAACCGTTCGAACCGATGCTCGCCGGCATGGAGGAGGTGGGCACCGGCCTGCTCGACCGGCTCGACGCGATGCAGCGGGTGGCCGCATCGGCACCCGGGGGTCCGCTGCTGATCGTCGCCGGTCCGGGCACCGGCAAGACGCGGACGCTCACCCACCGCATCGCGTATCTCTGCGCTGAGCTGAACGTCTTCCCCGAGCGATGCCTGGCCATCACGTTCACCCGGCGGGCCGCGGAGGAGTTGCGACACCGCCTCGACGGCCTGCTCGGCCCGGTCGCCGAGGACGTCACAGTCGGCACCTTCCACTCGCTCGGGCTGACCATTCTGCGCGAGCACGCCGAAGCCGCCGGCCTGCCCGACGACTTCCGGATCGCCGACGACGCGGAGCGGACGGCCGCGCGGACCGAGGCCGGAGACGACCCGGCCCGCTTCACCGCGCTGCTGCGCAAGCAGGGCCTGGTGGACCTGGACGAGCTGCTCACCCTGCCGGTGGCGCTGCTGCGGGAGGACCGGCGGCTGGTCGACAGCTACCGGCAGCGATGGCAGTGGATCTTCGTGGACGAATACCAGGACGTCGACGCGGTGCAGTACGAGCTGTTGCGCCTGCTCAGTCCGGCCGACGGGAACCTGTGCGCGATCGGCGACCCGGACCAGGCCATCTACTCCTTCCGGGGCGCCGACGTCGGGTACTTCCTGCGTTTCTCGCAGGACTTCACCGACGCCCGCCTCGTCCGGCTCAACCGCAACTACCGGTCCTCCGCGCCGATCCTGGCCGCCGCGGTGCAGGCCATCGCGCCGTCATCGCTGGTGCGGGGTCGCCGGTTGGATCCGGCCCGGCTCGACCCGGAGGCGCCGCTTGTCGGCCGGTACGCCGCGGCCTCCGTCGCCGACGAGGCCGATTTCGTGGTACGCACCGTGGACGAGCTGGTCGGCGGCCTGTCCCACCGGTCGCTGGACTCCGGCCGGATCGACGGACGGTCGACCGCGCTGTCCTTCTCGGACATCGCGGTGCTGTACCGCACCGACTCGCAGGCCGCGCCGATCGTGGACGCCCTGGCCCGGGCCAACATCCCGGTGCAGAAGCGCTCGCACGACCGGCTGCGGGACCGTCCCGGGGTGGCCGCCATCGCTCGTGAGCTGCGGCACGCCCCCGGTGTCGAGGGTGCCCTGCCCGCGCGGGTACGCCTCACCGGCCAGGTGCTCGCGGACCGGTTCGCCGCCCCGACCCTGGACGGGTCCGGCGGGGTACGCCCGGAGGATGTCCGGACCGCCGTCGACCTGCTGACACCGCTGGCCCGTCGCTGCGGTGACGACCTGGAGATGTTCCTGTCCCAGCTCGCCACCGGCGCCGAGGTGGACGCGCTCGACCCACGCGCCGAGGCGGTCACCCTGCTGACCCTGCACGCCGCGAAGGGTCTGGAGTTTCCGGTGGTCTTCCTGGTCGGTGCCGAGGACGGACTGCTGCCGCTGCGCTGGCCCGGGACCACGCCCGACGAGGCCGCGGTGGCCGAGGAACGGCGACTCTTCTTCGTCGGGCTGACCCGTGCCCAGGACCGGCTCTACGTCAGCCACGCCGCCCGCCGATTCCGGCACGGATCGGAGCGGGACTGCCGCCCGTCGCCGTTCCTCGACGTGGTGGACCCGGGCCTGTTCGAACGCCTCGGCGACAGCGAGGGCCCCCGGCGACCCAAGGACCGCCAGCTACGCCTGATCTGACGGAGGGCGATCGGGTTGCCGACCGGCCGGGCAGTGTGGCACCGGTGACCTGCCGTAGGCACTACGGTGACGGTTGGCGGTGCCGGTGGTCGACCGGCCACCCACCGGCTTCACGGGACGGCTCAGGAGGGCGTGCGCATGGCGAACTACGGACCACCGGGCCCAGGCCCGCAGCCGTGGCACGAGCCGCAGCCCGGCGAGCAGCCATGGCCCGAGCCACAGCCCGGCCAGTGGTACGGCCAGGACCAGGGGTACGGCCAGGATCAGGGCTACGGCCAGGTGTACGGAGGCGGCCAGGGCTACCGGTCCGGCGAGTCCCACGACGCCGGGGGGCACGGCGGCGGCCGGTACGGCACGACCGGGTCGGGACACCTTCCGCCGGATGCCTGGGCGCAGTCCGCCTACCAGCACGATGCGGAAACCGGGTACGCCGGCGCACCCACACCGCCGCCGCAGCGTCGGCGCGGGCGGATGCTCGTCGTGCTGGCGGCCGTCCTGGTGCTGGTGCTGGGCGGTGCGACGGCGTTGTATCTGGTCGGGCGGGACGACCAGACACCGACTCCGGTGGCCGCACCGACCGAGGAGGTGGCGTCCACGCCGGGCCCGCAGGGCGAGGAAGCCCCGCCCGACGATCCGGCCACCGCACCGTCCGCCGACCCCCGCTTCGTGCAGGCCGGGCAGTGCGTACGCAACGACGCCGCAGCTGGCGGCAAGCCCAGGCTGCTGCTCAGTGAGTGCGCGCCGAGGTCGTACGAGGTGCTGCGGCGGTTCGACGGTAAGACCGGCGGCGAGCGTGACGCCGAGGAGAAGTGCGCGGGGGTCGACGGCTACACCAACTGGTACTTCTACGACAGCGAGTTGGACTCGCTCGACTTCGTGCTCTGCCTCAAACAGCGCGACTGACTACCGATTGCCAAAACTAGTGCTGTCTAGCTTGGAGGCTAGACGGCACTAGTTTTTGGTCGAGGGCAACACGCCGGTACCGCCGTCTATCCATGTCTAGCCTCTCCTCTAGACGGCCCGATACTCTGCGATGCGTGGATCCGGTCCGCAACCCGTACGCGCCGGGCGCCGGCCAGCGTCCGCCCGAACTCGCCGGGCGGGGGCGGGAACTGGACGTCTTCGACATCGTGCTGGAACGCATCGCACGGGGCCGGCCGGAACGCAGCCTGATGCTCACCGGGCTACGCGGCGTCGGCAAGACCGTCCTGCTCAACACGTTGCGCTCCCAGGCCATCAACCGGCTCTGGGGCAGCGGCAAGATCGAGGCACGGCCGGATCAGTCGCTGCGCCGACCCATCGCCGCCGCGCTGCACATGGCAGTCCGGGAGTTGGCACCGAGGCACCGGGCACCGGAGCGGATCGACGCCTTCCTCGGGGTGCTCAAGGCCTTCGCCCAACGGGGCGCTCCGACCGGTCGCGGCGGGGCCGCTCCGAAACTGCGCGACCGTTGGCAGCCCGGCATCGACGTACCGGCGGCCAGCGGCCGGGCCGATTCGGGCGACATCGAGATCGACCTGGTGGAGCTGCTCACCGATGCCGCCTCAGTCGCCAGCGACGTCGGCACCGGCGTCGCCATCTTCATCGACGAGATGCAGGACCTCGGCCCGGAGGACGTCTCCGCGCTCTGCGCCGCCTGCCATGAGCTTTCGCAGCTCGGCGCGCCCCTGATCGTGGTCGGCGCCGGCCTGCCGCACCTGCCGGCGGTGCTGAGCGCGGCGAAGTCGTACTCCGAGCGGTTGTTCCGCTACCAACGCATCGACCGTCTCGACCGGATCGCCGCCGACCACGCGCTCTGCGCGCCGGCCGAGCGGGAGGACGTCGAGTACGAGGCGAAGGCCCTCGACCTGCTCTACGAGAAGTCCGGCGGGTATCCGTACTTCGTGCAGGCGTACGGGAAGGCCACCTGGGATCATGCGCCCCGGTCACCGATCACCCCGGCCGACGTACGCGTCGCCGCGCCGGAGGCCGAGGCGGAGCTGGCCGTCGGCTTCTTCGGCTCCCGCTTCGAGCGGGCCACTCCCGCCGAGCGCGAGTACATGCGCGCGATGGCGACGCTCTCGCTCGTCGAAGCAGAGACCGACGGCGGCGGCCGGGACGACATGGACGCGGCGGTGCCGACCTCGGAGATCGCCCGGGCCCTCGGCCGCAAACCCGCAAGCCTCTCCCCAGCCCGGGATGCGTTGATCAAGAAGGGGCTGATCTACTCCGGGGAGCGCGGCACGGTCGCCTTCACCGTCCCGCACTTCGGCCGCTACCTGCGCACCCAACCCGCTTGACCGCTGTCCGACCCAGCCGGAAGCCCTCGGCCGGTGGCCGAGGGCTTCGTGTGAGGTGCGTCAGGCGGTCGGGCGGGCGGCCTTCGCCAGCTCGACGAAGCCGCGCCACGCCGCCGGTCGGAAGCTGAGCGTGCCGCCGGCCCGGTCCTTGGTGTCCCGGACCAGGACGACGCCGGGAAGGTTGTCGGCGACCTCGACACAAGCGCCGCCGTTGTTGCCGCTCTTGCTGCTCTTACGCCACTGCGCGCCGGTCATGTCCATGATGCTGCCGCTTCCCTGAGGAGTGTCAGGGACTGCGTCCGTGACAGCGCCTCGCCACGGATGCGTTCCCACCTGCGGCCCAGGGTAGCAATGTCGGCGGACTGATCGACGATCTTCGCCTCGGTCTGGCTGTCGGCGTGCCCGAGCACGCTGCCGTCGTCCAGCTCGGCGAGGATGAGGGGCCCGCCCAGCCCGGCGTACATGCCGACCGACGCGGGCACGACATGGATCGCCGTGGTGGGCTGCGCGCCGCACGCCACCAGATGCTCGCACTGCTCCCGCATCAGGGCCCGGTCGCCGTACGCGGACCGACGCAGCACCAACTCGTCCAGCACCACCACAAGCATCGGCGGGTTGTCCCGGCGCAGGATGGCCTGCCGCTGGAGGCGTGCCTCCACCAGCCGCCCGACGTCGTCGGCGGTAAGCGTCTCCCCGGCCAGCGTCGCCCGCGCGTACGCCTCGGTCTGGAGCAGCCCGGGCACCCAGGCCAGCTCGAACCAGCGCAGCGCGACCGCCTCGCGCTCGATGTCCACCCACCGCCGGAACCACGCCGGCTCGCGCCGCTTGAGGACGTCCGGCCACAGCTCGGTCACCTCTCGGCCGAGCGCCTCGGCGACCCGCCTACGGGTCTGCGGGCGCGGAATGCGTCCATGGCTGGCCCACCGCGCGGCGGTCTTCGGGTCGACACCGACCCGCTCCGCGAGGGTGTCGGCGGTCTCGCCCGCCTCGGTCATGGCGGCGACGACGGCACGATTCATTCCGCATTCCTTCCTGCACGTCCGGGGACACTCAGCATCCACTCCGATACGCGGTGTATGCGGCAGACACACGCCGGAAAGGTGGAAACCAGGACGGCACGAGCCAGTGGACTCCCCCGAACCCGCTGGACGTGCTTGTCGGGGCCGCCCCGCCGGGCGAGCACCTCCCGGGGCGGCCCCTCCCAGATCTCCTGGCGACGAGGAGGCACGCGTGCCCGCACGACAGCCCCACCGCGATGGCCGGTGACCGGCCGGCGGGAGGACGGCACTCCGACCGTCCCGCCCGGCGTGGATCGACTGCTACCAGCTCGACCGGCACGGCGACGCGATCGAGAAGCGCCAGTTGTTCGTCATGCCGGCGGGGATGCGCCAGGTCAACGTGCCACCGGTCCCGTACGCCGCCCGACGCCCGGCGGCGAGATCAACCCGGTGAGCCGCCCGGAGGTCCGTCTCGGAGCGCGTACGCGCTTCCTCAGGGCATGCGGCGAATTCGATCGGTGAGCGTACGGCTGCGGTGCAGCGCGGACCGCACCGGGACCGGTAGATGCCGCACGGCGGTGCCAGCGGGCAACCGTTCACCCGGTGCCTGCCCCTTGCGCAGCGCTTTGGTGTGCGGAAAGGGGATCTGCGGCTGATGCGCCTCGCGCAACGCCTGGACGCCGCCGAGCGAGTAAAGCTCCGCCACCCGGGCGACGATCCGCTCTCTGGCCTCCGGATCGGTGGTCATCAGCGTGGTCACCGGCGGCGGCAGGTCCGCAGCAGCCAGCCGGGCCTCGTATCCGGGGTCGGCCTTGCCGGGCTGGAAGATGTGTTCGATGCCGTTGCGCTCAAGGAAGTCGGCAAAGCGGTCCCAGCGCTGCGCCTGCCCGGCGTTGAAGGCGGTGTAGTCGGCCGCGGCGTAAAGATCGGCGGCGTCGGCCTCCGGAGTCAGGCTGGGGACCAGGCTGTGCGGGATGTCGTGGTATCGGGCCAGCTCCAGGGTCCGGCTGTCGTGCGCCAGCACGTATGCGGGCGTGCCGGCGGACAGCGCCGCGATGTTGCCGTGGATCCGGGTGCCGAAGGAGAAGTCGCGCTCCGCGAGGTAGCGCATCCAGGTCGAGGTGTCGACGAAGAACCGGATGCGGTCCTCCCGGTAGAGCTGGTGACCGGGGTGGTGCGGCAGCCCTCGGCGCACGTTGCCCGGGTGGACCCCCCACAGGAGCAGTTCGAGCACCTCGTCGCCCTGCGGCACGTAGACCATGTTCGGGTAGCGCTTGGCGTGCCGGGTACCGATCCGGTCCATCAGCTTCACGTAGGGCGAGATGTTGATCGTGAAACGGCTCTCCGGGGTGATCTCGGGCGCCCGCTTGGTGATCCGGAGATTCGGGCCGTCGCGGAACAGCGACGGACAGCCCACGACGTCGACCACGTCGTCACCGAAGCCCAGCTCGGCGAGGTAGGCGCGGGTGAACTCACCGCGTACGCCGATCGTCGCCGACTTGTCGAGCACCGCGCGGACAAACCGGCGCACCGCCACACGCAGCTCGTCGGTCGGCGGCGGAAACGGATCGTCGAGGCTGCCCGCGCCGCCCGCGACGCCGACGCCGATCACCACGACCGGGATCCGCAACCGCTCGATCACCCAGGTGAGGCGCTTGAGATTCTCCAGAAAGCTCAGCCGGAAGGCGTTGGCCAGCGGCACCACGAACATGTCGAACTGCTCGTTGACCCGATCCACGTACGCGCGGTCCACGCCGGGCCGTTCGCTCAGGAACGAGTTGGACACCACCTCGGTCCCCGGAACGCTGATCAGCTTGTGCACCGCATCGGCGAAGACGAGGTTGCCGACGTTGCGCCCGAAGATGCCCTGCTTGTAGAGCGCGAGGGAGAGCTCCGGGCTCACCGGGGTGAAGGGATCCTTGGCGGAACGCAGCAGAACACGAGGCATTGGTCATCTCCACGCCGAGGGGTGTGGGTCGGGCGAGGCATTCGACGTTAACAACGCACCGGCGATCCTGCCCGTTGAGCGCGCAGATGAGACCATCCCGAGTCCCTGGGCACGCGTCAGTGTCGCGGGCCCAGGGCGCGCGGTGCCTTCAGGACTGGCGGCGGAGCCGACCAGCGAGCGCGCGACTGCGGCGCAGCGCGGACCGCACAGGTGCCGGCAGGTGCCGCACTGCGGACGGTACGGGCCGCCGCTCGCCGGACGCCACCGCCTCCTTCGGCGCAGCGGTGTGTGGGAACGGGATATGCGGCTTGTGTGCCTTGCGCAGCGAGCGGAGGCCACCCAGCGCGTAGAGTTCCGCAACCCGGGCGGTGATCCGTTCCCGGGCTTCGGGATCGGTGGTCATCAGCGTGGTCACCGGCGGCGCCAGCCCAACGGCGTCCAGCCGCTTGTCGTAATCCGGGTTGGCCCTTCCGGGCTGGAAGATGTGCTCGATGCCGTTGCGCTCCAGGAAGCCGGCAAAGCGGTCCCAGCGCTGCGTGTGCCCGGCATTGAACGCGGTGTAGTCGGACTGCGCGTAGAGGTCCGCGGCGTCGACCTCCGGACTCAGGCCGGGGACCATGGTGTGCGGAATGTCGTGGTACCGGGCCAGTTCCAGGGTCCGGCTGTCGTGCACGAGGACGTGGGCCGGCGTCCCGGCGGCCAGCGCCACGATGTTGCCGTGGATCCGGGTGCCGAAGGAGAACTCCCGCTCCGACAGGTAGCGCATCCAGGTCGAGGCATCGACGAAGAACCGGATGCGGTCCTCCCGGTAGAGCTGGTGGGCGGTGTGGTGCGGCATCCCCGGGCGGACGTTGTCCGGCTCGACCCCCCACAGCAACAGCCTGAGGTCGGTGTCGTCCTGCGGCAGGTAGACCATGTTCGGGTAGCGCTTGGCGTGTCGGGTCGCGACCTCGTCCATCAGCAGCACGTACGGGGAGATGTTGATCGTGAAGCTGCTCTGCGGCGTCAGCTCGGCCACCCGCTTGGTGATCCTCAGGTTCGGGCCGTCCCGGAACAGCGACGGACAGCCCACGACCTCGACCACGTCGTCACCGAACCCCAGCTCGGCAAGGTAGGCGGCGGTGATCTCGCCACGTACGCCGATCGTCGCCGACCTGGCGAGCACCGCGCGCACGAATCGGCGCACCGCCCCGCTCATCTCGTCGGTAGCCGGCGGGAACGGGTTGTCGAGGCTCCCTCCGGCACCCGCGACGCCGACGCCCACCACCGCGACCGGAATCCGCAGGTTCTCGATCACCCAGGTGAGGCGCTTGAGGTTTTCCAGGAAGGTCGGCCGGAAGGCATTTGCCAGGGGCACCACGAACATGTCGAACTGCTCGTTGATCCGGTCCACGTACGCCTGGTCCACGCCGGGCCGTTCGCTGAGGAAGGAGTTGGACACGACCTCCGTCCCCGGCACGCTGATCAGCTTGTGCACCGCCTCGGTGAAGACGAGGTTGCCCACGTTCCGCCCGAAAATGCCCTGCTTGTAGAGCGCGAGGGAGTGCTCCGGGCTGACCGGGGTGAAGGGGTCCTTGGCAGAGCGCAGCAGGACACGGGTCATCGGGTCGGAGCCTCCGGGTGCGGGGTACGAGGGGGGTAGCCGAAAGATGCTCGATGCTAGCCAACCCCGTCGTCGCCCGCCACCTGCTGCCGGTGAGAAGGAAGAGGTCAGACCTTCGACCACGGCGGCGGGAAGATGACCTCGCCCCGGGGAGGCGACGGCTCGCCGCTGGTCGCCGGCGGCAAGATCAACGCCTGCCACGGCTCACCAAGGCCGGACCAGGGACTGGTCAGGCCCAACTGGTCCGCGCGGCTGAAGCCGAAGCGCCGGTAGTAGGCCGGATCGCCGAGCACCACCACCAGCCGCTCGCCGAGTTCGGTCGCCGCTTCCAGGGCGGCCTGCACCACCGACGTGCCGAGCCCGATCCGCTGCCGGTGCGGCGCCACCGCAACCGGACCCATCGCGAGCGCTGGCGTGCTGGCCGTGCCCGAGTTGACCACCACCCGGGTGAGCAGGGCACAACCGACGATCTCCCCGCCGTACTCGGCGACCATCGCCAGCTCCGGCAGCCACGCGTCGCTGCCGCGCAACTCATCGACGAGGCGTACCTCCGGCGGGACGGCCACGTCGGGCCGGGCGAAGGCCGCGGCCAGCACCCGACGGATCGCGCCGGTGTCGGCCGGGTCCTCGGGTCGCAGCCGCAGGGTCGTCACGCGGCGTAGGGTACCCCGGAGGACGCGTCCATCCGCGACGGTCCTCGAACCCGGGCGCGCCGTCACCAACGCACTCGATCGATCGACATACCCCGTTGCGGGGCGTAGCAACACCCTGGACAGGGTATGACTGTTCCATGACGCCCGTACGATCCCTCGCCCGCGCCATGTTGAGCGGCATCTTCGTGGTCAGCGGCGCCCGCAACTTCGCCAACCCCGGCCGCCTGGCACCCACCGCGAAACCGGTCACCGATCGGGTGACACCGCTGCTGGAACGGGTGCATCCGCAGCTCCCCACGGATACTGAAACCCTGATCCGCGCCAACTCGGCCGTGCAGTT
This sequence comes from Verrucosispora sp. WMMD703, assembly GCF_049178935.1. NCBI lineage: Bacteria > Bacillati > Actinomycetota > Actinomycetes > Micromonosporales > Micromonosporaceae > Micromonospora > Verrucosispora sp. WMMD703. The sequence continues at coordinate 324,225 of NZ_JBMHMM010000004.1, forward strand.
CGGCGCCGGGCTGATGCTGGCCACCGGGCGGTTCACCCGGCCGGCGGCCCTGGTGCTGGCCGGCACGCTGATCCCGGTCACCCTCGCCGGGCACCCCTTCTGGCGCAACGACGACCCGATCGCGAAGAACAACAACCAGATCCACTTCCTGAAGAACCTCGGTCTCTTCGGTGGGTTGTTGCTCGCTGCGGCGGACACGGAGGGTAAGCCCGGGCTACGCTGGCGGGCCGGTCACCGCATCGGCCACTCACGACGGTCGGTACGCCGCGCGGTCCGGACCGCCCGCCGGGAGGCCCGGATCGCCGTGCGATCGGCCTCCGCCGCCCGGCGACTCCCCGGCTGAGCCGTACGCGTGCCACCCCACCCCCGCTGAGCTGCGATCCAACCACCCCCACCTGGGCTAAGGCCGCGAATCACCTGAACCGCCCGGTAGGCGTTAACGCGGTGGAAATGTCAAAAGAATGTGTGGGATCGGACACGGTCGCATAACGCGGGAGGCACTGACGTGAGGCGCCGTTCTAGGCTCCGTACTGGACCTGGACGGGTAGGACGACCTTGGTACGGGGGTGGCCACGCCATGCCGACGATCGTCGGTAGAGGGCTGGACCGCCTCGCCACAGTCCGTCGCGTAACGCGTGGGATCGATCGTAGGACAGTCGTACGGGCGGGCATCGTGGCCGCCGTCGCCTACGCCGCATGGCTTGCCATCGGCGCTTTCGGGCGTCCGTACAACTTCTTCGACATGAAGATCTACCACGGCGCGGTGGTCTGGTGGGCGAGCGGTCACGAGCTGTACGAGTTCGTCGCGCCCGACACAACCCTGGGGTTCACCTACCCACCCTTCGCCGGGCTGGCCATGCTGCCGATGGCGCACCTGCCGGTCACCCTGGCCGGTCTGGTGAACGCCGCGGTGAGCATCGCCGCGCTGGCCGTGGTGCTGGCCGCGCTGCTACGCCCGATCGTCGACCGGCTGGGCTGGCCACTGTGGTACACGGTGGCCATCGCGACGCCGTTGGCCGCTGCCATCGAACCCACCCGGGAGACCCTCGGCTACGGGCAGGTCAACCTGCTGTTGTTCGCCCTGATCCTGGCCGACCTGATCGCCCTGCGCTGGCGGTCGCGCCGGGGCACCCACCAGGCCGAGGGTGACGGCCCGCTGCTGCGGTTCATCTACGGCGGCGCGTGGGCCGGCGTGGGCATCGGCCTCGCCACCGCCGTCAAGCTGACCCCGGCCCTCTTCATCTTCTACTTGATGATCACTCGACAGTGGCGGGTGGCCTGGACGGCCATCGGCACCGCCGTCGGGGTGACCATCGGCAGCTTCGGCATCGTCGGCGCCGAGTCCCGGGACTACTTCGGCAGCGTGCTGTGGCAGACCGAGCGGGTGGGCGCCGCCGACATGACGCCCAATCAGTCGCTGGCCGGCCTGCTGGCCCGGCTCTACGACTCGATCGAGACCCCCGGCCTGCTCTGGCTCGCCTTCTCCGTGCTGGTGCTGGCGCTCGGCCTGTCCCGGGCCTCAAACGCCCACTCCGACGGCGACGAACTGACCGCCTTCACGCTTGTGGGCCTGACCGCCAACGTGATCAGCCCGATCTCCTGGACGCACCACCTCGTCTGGGTGATCCCGGCAATCATCGTCCTGGCCGACGCCGCGATCCGTCGGCACGAAGCCAGCCGAGCACCGGTTGCGCGATCCACGTCAGCGCCGTACGGCGGTCCGCCGGGAGTGTCCACTCTCCGTCCACCGATCTGGTACCCGACGCTTACCGGGTTCCGCCACGGCTTCGCCGCGATCGGGCTCTACCTGCTTTTCCTGATCTCCCCGATCTGGCCGTACGAACACCAGCTGCCGGAGGTCTCCCACTACCAGGACGGTCTGTTCGGCGCGTTGATGGAGAACTCTCTGGCGCTGGCGCTGATCCTGCTGGTCGCCGCACTGCCCTGGCGGCCCGGCGCGGAACCGGCGTTCCACACCGACCGGGCGGCACGTGCGTCGATGCTGTACGGACGGCGGTAGCCCACCCGTCAGGGGCAGTTGACCCATTCCTCGGTGCCGTCGGTGAAGACCTGCCGCTTCCAGATCGGCAGCCGGGCCTTCGCCTCGTCCACCAACCGGGCGCAGGCAGCGAACGCGGCGGCCCGGTGGGCGGTGCTGACCGCCGCCGCCAGGGCCACGTCGCCGATGGCCAGGGGGCCGATCCGGTGTGAGATCGCCACGGCGTACACGTCGGGGTCGGCGGCGACCTCGTCGGCAACCTCCTGGAGCACCTTCTCGGCGTTCGGGTGGCCTTCGTACTCCAGACTGTCCACCGACCGTCCGTGGTCGTGATCGCGTACCACCCCGACGAACGACACCACCGCACCGGCCCGACGGTCGGCGACCGCCGCCTCGTGCGCGGCGAGATCCAGTGGCTGGTCGGTGACGCTGCTGATGACGGTCACCATGCCCGCTCCCCGGGTAGCAGTGGCAACGGCACGATCGGAACCCGGTCACCCACCGAGCCGGTGGTGCCGGGGTCGATCACCGCGAACCCGTCGGCGCTGGCGAGCCCACGCAACATGGCCGAACCGACGTGCCGGACCGGATGGGCTGTCCCGGCGGCCCGGTCGAGTCGGACCAGCGCCAGGTGGGTGTGGTCGCCACGACCGGCTACGGGCTCGGCGAGGACGGCGTGCGGAAGCGTCGGCAACGACCGACCCGCGAGCCCGGCCAGCAGCGGGGCGACAAGCGACACCACCGCGATGACGGCGGACTGCGGATTGCCCGGCAGCCCGGCCACGAACCGGACCTGCCCGTCGGCACCGACCAACCGGGCCAGCAGCATCGGGAAGCCGGGACGCACCGCGACCGTGTTGACCACGTAGTCGGCGCCCAACGACGCCAACGCCGGGTGCAGGTGATCGACCGGACCGTGCATGGTGCCGCCGGTGGTGCAGACCAGATCGGCGTTGTCCAGGGCGGCACGCAGCGCCGCCACGTGGGCGGGGAGCGTGTCCGCGACGGGGCCGACCACGCTGTTCGGATCCACCTGGCAGCCGTACCGGCGGAGCCAACCCGGCACCGCCGGGCCCAGCGCGTCACGGACCCGCCCGGCACCCGGCTGTCCTGCCGTGAGCAACTCGTCGCCGAAGACCAGCAGCGCGGCCCGGGGCTGCCGGCGTACCCGCAGCGTGTCGTGGCCGCAGGAGGCGGCCAGGCCGATCACCGCCGGGTCGACCGGTGTCCCGGCCGGCAGCAGTTCCTCACCGGCGGTGGCCTCTTCGCCGGGCTGCCGCCACTCCGGCGTGGCGCGTGGCACGCCGTCGACCAACCCCTCCGGCGTACGCCTCGACTCCTCCACCCGGAGCACTGCGGAGGCACCCGCCGGCACCATCGCCCCGGTGGCGATCTCGACAGTCGTCCCGTCCTCGGTCAACGGGGCAGGCGCACCACCCGCCAGGACGCGCCCGACGACCCGCCACGGGCCGGCACCACGCACCGCCCAGCCGTCCACGCTCGACGTCGGAAACGCCGGCAGGTCGGTCCGCGGGGTGAGCGGTTCGGCGAGGGTGTGCCCGTCAGTCCCGGCGAGCAGACGCTCGACGGCGGGCAGCGCGGCGGCCAGGCCGGCCGCGTACACCAGGGATCGGGCCTGCGCCCAGTCTGCCGGTGGTGGCGCGGAGACCTCGTCGGTGGAGGCGGCTTCCGTTCTCACCGGCCGAGCCTAACCGGCCGCCAAGTGGTCGCCACCACGCAACTGGTCGATGGCGTGGGCCAGAATCGGCCCCAGTACGGCGAGACCGTCCCGCGCTCCGCCGGTCGACCCGGGCAGGTTGACCACGAGCGTGCGACCGGCCACGCCGGCCACCCCGCGGGACAGCGCGGCGGTGGGCACCTTGTCGCGGCTGTACGCTCGGATCGCCTCGGCGATGCCGGGAATCTCGTAGTCGAGCAGGGCCCGGGTCACGTCGGGGGTGCGGTCGGTGGGGGTGATCCCGGTGCCACCACTGGTCAGCACCACGTCGAAGCCGTCCACCACGGCCGCCCGGACTGCCTGGCCGACCGGCTCGCCGTCCGGCACGACCACCGGTTCGCTCACCGTGCAGCCCAACTCCCGCAGACCGGCGACGAGGAGCGGACCACTGGTGTCGGCGTAGACACCGGCGGCGGCGCGGTTGGAGGCAACCACCACCCGGGCGCGGATCACGACCGGTCCTCCGGGCGCTCCCACAGACCGGTCTTCCCGCCCTCCTTGCGTAGCACCCGGACCGCGTCGACGCTGGCTGCCGGATCAACGGCCTTGACCATGTCGACGAGAGCCAGCCCGGCGACCGCGACCGCGGTCAGCGCCTCCATCTCCACGCCGGTGCGGTCGGCGGTGCGGGCGGTGGCGGTGATCTCTACGCTGTCGTCGGTAAGCGCCAGGTCGACGGTGACTCCGTGGAGCGCGATCGGGTGGCAGAGCGGGATCAGGTCGGGAGTGCGCTTCGCCCCCATGATCCCGGCCAGCCGCCCGACCGCCAGGGCGTCGCCCTTGGGCAGCCCCTCCCCACGGAGCAGGTCGATCACCTCAGGGGTGGTCCGCAGCCGGCCGGCGGCCGTCGCCACCCGGCCGGTGACCTGTTTCGCGGAGACATCGACCATGCGCGCCGCGCCGGTGGTGTCGACGTGGGTGAGCTGGGCGGGTTCGGTCACGGTCGCGAGCCTATCCCCGTCGTGTGACAGGACGGTTCCGTGGCTCGGAAGGAGCGGCGCGGGGACGCCGCCCCTTCCTCACCAGCCTGCCTCGGGCTGCTGGGGAACACCCGGCGGCAGGGGTCGCGACGAGATCCGGCAACTGTCGGATCTCCCCCCGTCGGCGAACATCCGGGAGGCTAGCGACCTCGGCGATAAGAAATCGATAAGGACGATGGCCAGCGAGATCCGGCGATCAGCAGATCGGTGTGCCCTGCTTCAGCGCGGCGAGACGGCGCTCGATCTCGAACCGCTCCGGTGCTCCGGTCGCCACGATGAGCACCAGTGCCCGTTCCAGATGTCGCCGGGCTTCGGTCGGGTCCACGCTCAACAGGTGCTCGGCCAGACCGGCCAACGCCCGGGCCTGCTCGTAACGGTTGTCGATCCGCACCGCCAGATCAAGCGCTCGCCGGTGTGCCCGCAAGGCGCCGTCGATGTCGCCGTCGGCCGCCAGCGTCAGGCCGAACTCGTTCAACGCAGTGCACTCCGCCTGCCGCTCGGCCGAATGGCCGGTGAGTTCCAGCGCCAGTTCGTGCTGCCGCCGGGCCTCCGCGAGCCGGCCCACGCCGCGATAAGCCACACCCATCACGTTGCGCGCGTCGGCCTCTCCGTATCGATGGCCCGTCTCGGCGTAGAGGATCATGGCGGATCGCAGCAACCGTAGCGCCTGAACGTGCTCGCCCTTTCGGGTCCGAACGGCGGCGATGTGGCTCAACGTGTTGGCGATCTGGTAGCGGTCGCCTTCCACCCGCGCCAAGAGCAGATGAAGGCGATGTACCCGCAGCGCTTCCTCATAGCGCCCCAAGCAGGTGAGGGCGATACCGACGTTCGGCAGATGTGTCCGAACCCGACCGATCTGCCGCATCGGAAGGTCGCGCAGTGCTGCCAGTGCGAGATCGGCGGACACCTGGAAATCACCCATCATGCAGTGTGCCACGCTCAGGTTTCCCCGGATCCGGGCGATGTCTTCACGGCGGCCTGCCGCTTCAGCCGCCACCAACGCTCTTTCCAAACACTTAATCGCCGGGTGATAGAAACCGGTTTTGGTCAGCGCCGAGGCGAGATAGTTGTTCATGATGCCTACTGCCCGACTGTCCCCCAATTGCTCTGCGGCGGCGAGCCCCAGTTCATGCGTTCGCCGAATATCTTCGAAGTACCCGCGCACATAGTAGAAGCGCCACAGCACTCGCGCTATCTTCCAAGCATAACCATGGAAGGAATTTTTCGCCGCCAGCTCGATGAGGAGATTCAGATTACTTCGCTCCCGCTCGACCCAGTTGATATCGACCGTCTCGGATCCGGGTGAGAGATCGGGGCGCTCCGGCACCACGTCGCCGATGTCCGCGTAAATGTCCATGATACTGTTCAATGACTTCGTGGCGGCGATCGACAGTTGCATGACCTGATCAAGCAGACTGGCGAGTGCAGCCCTTCGCATCTCCTCTGAATCTGTCTCCAGGCACTTCTCGCGAGCGAACTGTCGAACCAGGTCGTGCATTCGAAAGCGACTACTATCCGATTCTTCCAGCAGGTGACGGTCGACCAGATCGTCGAGGATCTGCCCGGCTTTCGCGTAGGACAGACCGGACATCGCCGCGACCATGCTGATGCAGTAGTGCCCGGTATGGAGACCCAGTAGGCGGAAAACCCGTTTACTCACCTCGTTCAACGGCTCGTACGAGGCGGTGAAGGCGGCGGCGACGCTGCGTTCACCCGTGCCGAAGCTGGCCAGCCCTGACTCGTTCGCGGCCAGACGACCGGCCAGGTCGACAAGCCGGCGATTGCGCCGGTGAGCGAGCCGCGACCCGACCAACCGGATCGCCAGCGGCAGATAACCACAGTTGCGGACTATCTCTGCGGCGGATTCAGGGTCGGCGTGCACCCGCTCTTTTCCAGCGCTGATCGCCAGCAGGCGGAGCCCTTCCTCTGGCGACAGCACGGACAGGGACTCGGGAGGCCCGACATCCAGGTCGAGAAGTCGCCGACGGGAAGTGACCAGGATGACCGACGAGGCGGTGACCGGCAGTAGCGGAGCAACCTGGTCACTGTCAGCCGCATTGTCGAGCACGACGACCGCACTGCGGGCGGACAGTTCTCTGCGCCACAACCCTCGTCGTTCATCGACATCCACTGGAATTCGGGGGGCCGGCACACCCAACTGGCGGAGAAGCACCACGAGGGCCGTGGCGGAATCCATCGCGTTGCCCTCATCGTGACCGCGCAGGTCGATGAAGAGTCGACCATCCGGGTACGTAGCGGCCAGGCGTCTGGCGACCTGCACCGCGAGCGTCGTCTTACCGCTTCCCGCCATCCCGTCGATCAGGTGAACGACCGGTGCCGGGCCTGCGGCGGCTCGGCTCCGGCCGATCATTCGCTCGACGAGGGCCTCCCGGCCAACAAAGTGAGCTACCGGTCTCGGTAGCCAGTCCCAGTCCGTCCCATCGATCTCAGGTGTCGTCGAGGTCCTAGCGCTCGAATCGTCGCTGCCTCCGGATCCCGCCCCGGGTGAGACCGACACCGGGGCCGCTCGATGCCCGACCATTTCCTGATGCAGTCGCCGAAGATCGGATCCCGGCTCGACGCCGAGTTCGGCCCGCATGACTCGGGCAGCGGATCGAAACACCGAGATCGCGCCGGCTACGTCGCCGCGCCGATGCAGCGCCCTCATCAGCAGTAGCAGCGCCGGCTCACGGGTCGGATGGGCCGCAACCGTTCGCCACAGCAGCGGTACGGCATCCTCGACGCGGTCCGCTGCGAGGTGAAGGTCCGCGAGGAGTTCGACGGCGAGAAGGTGCTGTTCCTGGGCGGCCGCCACGTGAGCAGCCAGCGAAGCCCCGAGAGGCACACCCAGCAGAGGTGGCCCGCACCAGAGCGGCATCACACCGCTCAGCAACGACCGCGCGGTCCCCGGGTCGTCGCGGTGGTTGAGCTGACGAGCCCGCTCGACCCGGTCAAGGAAGTGGAACAGATCCACGTCGTCGGCCGCGACCTCCAATCGGTACCCGCCGCGCTGACGTACCAGCACCCCCTGGCCGGCATCGTGCGCCCCGAAGGTGCGCCGCAGGTTGGCGGCATAGGTCCGAACGTTCGGTACGGCCGAACGCGGTGGGTCGTCGGGCCAGATCTCATCGATCAGTTCCTCCAGGGAAACCGTCCGGCTCGGGCTCATCACCAGCTTGGCCAGGACGGTTCGTTGCTTCGGCGTACCGAGGTGCACCTCGGAGGCACCAAACGAGACCCGAAAGCCGCCAAGCACCTCAATCTTCACTTCTCGAACCCCTTGTGAGGCGGGCATTCGCGTGAGCGCACCTTAACAATCCGCATCGGATCAGGCGAGCCGCATCAAACACTCGGTCACGTCAGCAGCAACATCGGCAATGCGTGGCCACAGCCCGAAATGGCGGCGAACTAGCCATGCCGAATTGGCAAGCCGGCAGGCGGCAGCGGACAAGCCACTCGGACAAGGTCTAGGAGCGATGCGCCGGGCTGGGGACGGCTCGCGGACCCGGAGTTGACGGCTCTTTCCCCGGCGGATCCTGAGCTTCGGCCTCGGCTAAGCGCCGAGCGACGTCAAACCGCTCTGGCACCCCCATCCGCCGGAAGATCGCCAACGCCCGTGTCCAGTGACGGCGTGCCTCCGCCGGATCAATGGACCACATGTGCTCGGCCAATCCGGTCAGGGCTCGCCCTTGTTCATAGGGATGAGCTATCCGGGTGGCCACCCGCAGCGCCTCGCGGTGCAATTCGATCAACCTCGCGGCCCCGGCCGAACCGCCGAGAGTCAACGCGAGATCGTTCAAAGCCGCCGCCTCCACGTGAGGTTCGCCGGCATCGACTGCCATTTTCCGGGCGGCTTCATGCTCAAGCACCGCTTCCGTAATGCGTCCGAGACCACGTAGGGCGATCCCAAGGTCGTTCCGGACCTCAGGTTCCGCGTAACGGTGTCCGGTGCGTTGCCGCATGACGAGGGCCGTCCGCAACGCTCGCGCGGCCACGTCATACTGCCCCATGCGACACTTCACCGCACCGATGTGACCGAGCGCGTTGAGAATATGGAACTGGCTACCAAGTTGGCGTCCGAGGTACAGGTGGAGGCGGTGCGCGCGCAGGGCCTCGTCGTATCTCCCGAGCAGTGCCATCGCGAGACCGAGGTTCGGCAGGTGGGTAGCGGTCTCATGAGCGTCCGGAACGATCTGGTTCCGCATTCGCTCCAACGCCACGGCAACCGCCTTCTCGGGTTCACCGAGAATCCAATATACCGCCACGAGGTTAGCCTGATAACGCGCAAGGTTAAATCGATCACCACAGCGCTCACAAATCTCGACAGCCTTCTTCAGATGCGTTAATGCGCCTGGATAGCTTCCGGTCCGCAAATAGGCGGAGGCAAGATAGTTGTGCATCACGGCCACGGCCCGCTCGTCACCAATCTCTTCAGCAGCCGCAAGCCCTTGAAGGCTGGTCACGACGATATCGTCGTAGCAGCCCCGAGTGTACAAAAACCGCCACAGAATCCGCGCCAGCCGCCACGCTTCCTGGCGAAATCCCAACTCGTGGGCTCTATCGACGAGCAACACGAGGTTGGCCCGTTCGACCTCCATCCACTTCTCGGCAGAGTCGCTCTCCATCTCAATCAGGTCGGGTCGACGCGGAGCATCGAGAGAGACGTGAAGGCGAATGCGGCCCAGTTCAAGGATATCGGCCACCGAAAAAGAGAGATGCAGCATCAGATCGAGAAGGCCCGCCACCGCCAGCATTCGCTCATTCACCTGGTCTACGCGATTCGACAGATCGTGGGCGTAGTGCCGGATGAGGTCGTGCATCCGATAACGCCCCGCCGTCAACTCTTCGATCAGGTGGGAGTCCAGAAGGGCGTCGATCAGGTCGGCGGTGCCGTCGAGCGGCAGGCCCGACAGCGCGCTGGCGGCCAGCACGCCGAACTCGTCTCCCGGATGCAGGCTGAGCAGTCGGAACAGTCGCTGCGCGGGCTCGTTCAGCAAGGCGTACGAAGCGGCGAACGCACCGGCCACACTCCGGTCACCTGAGGTGAGGTGGTCCAGCCGGCGGGCCTTGGTTGCCAGCAACTTCGCCAGATCCGCCACCTGCCAGTTGGGACGATGCGCGAGCCGCGAACCGGCCAGCCGGATGGCCAACGGCAGGTGACCGCAGCTCTCCACCACGGCCACTGCCGCCTCGGGCTCCGCAGCCACCCGCTCCGCCCCTGCCGTTGAGGCCAGTAGGGCGACGCCCTCCGCCGGCTTGAGCAGCGGCAGGGACACCGGCGGATCGACATCCAGCCCGTTGATCCGCCGGCGCGAGGTCACGATCACCAGGCTTCCCGGCACCGTGGGCAGCAGCGGCCGGATCTGCGCGGCGTCGGCCGCATTGTCCAGCACGATGATCACCCTGCGACCAGCCAGGTCGCGGCGCCACCGGTCGAGCCGGTCTCCGGGGTCCGACGGTATCCGGCCGGCGGGTGTGCCCAGTTGCCGCAGCAAGGTCGCCAGAGCCGTCGCGCTGTCCAGCTTCTCGGCAGGTTCGTGGCCCTTGAGGTCGATGAACAGCTGGGCGTCCGGAAATCGGTCGGTAAGCCGGTTGGCGACGTGTACCGCAAGTGTCGTCTTGCCGCTGCCAGCCATGCCATCGACTAGGTGGACTGCGCAGTTGTGCTCGCCGGCCCGCTGAGTCGTGGACAGTAGGTGCTCAACGGCGTCGGCACGGCCCACGAAGTCCGGGACCGTCCGCGGGAGGTGCGAGAGCAGTCGTTGCTCCTGGTCGACGGCAACGGATGGCTCCGTACCCGGCGCTCCGGCGGTGTCGACTCGGCGAGACTGGCCGTCGGGCCGGGCGATACGGCGATACAACCGTTGCAGTTCCTCCCCCGGCTCGACGTTCAGTTGCTGACGCAGGGTTCGACGAGCTGCGGTATAGGCCGCCACGGCACCGGCGGAATCTCCTCCTACGTGGAGGGCCTGCATGAGCAACAGGTGGGCCGGTTCCCGCAGCGGATGTCTGATAAGCAACTCCCGCAGTACCGGCAGGGCCTCGTCGTAGCGGCCGAGCCGGATCTGCAACTCGGCGTACAGCTCGGTGGCCAGCAGCCGATCCTCGGTCGCGGCGGCCACCTGGGCGGAGAGCCGGGGCCCCAGGGCGATCCCGGTGAGCATCGGCCCACGCCAGCGGGCCAGCGCTCGGGACACCAGTCGCACCGCCTCCCGCTCGTCGGCTCCGAGGAGTTGCCGAGCCTCGGCCACCTCTGCTCGAAAGGCACAAAGGTCCACGTCCGAGCACTCGACATCGAGCCGGTAACCGTCACGACTGCGGATCAGCACTTCCCGATCGGGAAGCATCGCCTCCAGGCTCCGTCGCAAATTAGCCGCATAAGTACGGACATTCGGTATAGCCGAGGGAGGTGGGTCTTCGAGCCACAGTTCATCGACGAGTTGTTCGACCGACACCAACTGCCCGGCGTTGCACACGAGCATGGCCAGGACGGTCTGCTGCTTGGGCGTTCCAGGCGGTAGCGCCTGTGAGCCCAGGCGCACCGCGAGACCGCCGAGAACCTGAATCTGCACCCGGCTCCTCTGACCGCATTCAAAGGATCACTGTATGCAGCTTAGCGATGCCGACACCAGTACGTCACACTCGGTCGCTGCTTGGTCAACAGAAGCGACGAGGAACGGAGCAAGGCCCTCTGGGCAGAAAAACGGGTTACGCCGTAGCGAACACTTGAAGACCGCAGGTACCTCTAATCCTCACATGCCCTCTCGTCGCGCCGCAGCGGACAATAGTGGGGGGCGGCCCGAAGGCAGCGACTGAACGGCGCGCACATAGATCGTTACCGCCGACACCAAGCAGTGGCCGTACCGACATTGACGCGACCCGCATCGCCGGTGCACGACGCCTGTTTGACGCGTCACACTGACGGGTAGCAGGATCTTCTTTGCGTTCAGCCAACACCGAAACAGCCTGTATGCGCGGCTCTGATCGAACGCTGCGCATGGACATCATAGACAGAACGTCACGAATCAGGACGGTATTGGCTGATAGAGAGCATAGCGACATTTAATATCGCTAAACGTCACGTTCTCTACTTAAGCTCCTCCATCAGAAGCCACGAGGCGGGCAGTTCATCAGATTCCCGCTTCCTATCGAGTGAGGAGCAGGGCGTGAAAGGCAGCGAGTGGGCCTGAGGCTCTAACAAACTTCCCGACCGGCCTTACCAAGGTAGGGTGACCTGAGGTAAGGCGCGACCTAAGGTGTCATGACACTTTTCGGGCAAGGCGGCACTGAGACCGATCGGCGGCTACGGCTGCTCGTCGGTCTCGTCGTCGTATCTGCGGGGATCGTCGTCCTCGCATCGACAAGACTCGTCCTGACCTCTACCACACCGACGTCTCTAGACGACTTCGCAACCATCGCGACGGTGGTCTTCATGATCGCGGTGGGCACGTCGGTCAAGGCGCGGATTCGCATCCGGTCGACCACCCACCAGATCAACTGGAACGAGATGGCCATCGTGATCGGCGTGGCCGTCGCTCCGACCACCTGGGTAGTGCTGTGTACCGGACTTGGTGTCGCGATCGCATCGTTCCGGCTGCCAGTCATCAAGATGGCTTTCAGCGTTGGCAAGAACATCCTCGTTGCGGGGGCTGCCGGAGCGACGCTGGCTCTCTTGGACTGGTCCCGGCCAGCGGACGACCTGATCCGCATGTCGCTGACGTTGGCGCTGGCCTACCTCGCCGCCGCGCTTGTCGATGATTTCCTAGCCATCCCGGTCATCGCCCTCGCCACCGGAACCAGGATCGCGCGACAGTTCCGGAATAACCTCGATCTCCGCGTTGGCGGCTTTTGCGTACGTTTCGCCGTTGCCCTTTGCACTCTCCTACTGCTAGAGATCGACACTCGGTTGCTACTCGCCGTTCCGCCGCTCGTGCTGAGCCTGCATCTGGCGTACTCCGGCCGGATTCGGCAGCGCACCGAGCAGCAGGTGTGGCAGCGGCTCGCTCAGACCACCGACGCGCTCAACGTGGTCGAACTGGACGACGTCCTCACCACTGCGGTCACCCGGGCGGCGGAACTCTTCTCCGCCGACGAGGTGGAGGTCGAGCTGCGCGACGACGACCGGGTGGTACGCGGTGGCGCCGACGGCGTCACATATGACGGTCCGGCAGCCGAGCCCACCACCGTCCAGGGCGCGGTGGTCCCTGCCCGCCTGGAAGGGCACGACAAGACGGTCGACGTGGGCATGCTGCGGCTGCGCTTCCGCGGACCGGTGAAACTCTCCGAGCGGGAGCACTACACCCTCTACACCTTCGCCTCGGCGCTGTGCACCGCCATCCGCAACGCCCAGGCGTACGCCGAACTGGCTCGGGTGGCCCAGGCCCACGCGCACGACGCGACGCACGACGCGCTTACCGGTCTGCCGAACCGGCGTCACCTGCTCGACGCGGGCAACGACCACTTGAACCAACGGCACGCCGACGGGGTGACCGCCCTGGTCCTGATCGACCTGAACCACTTCAAGGAGGTCAACGACACCCTCGGCCACACCGCCGGTGACCAGATGCTGGCCGCCGTCGCCGAACGGCTGCGCGCCGCCGCCCACGCCGAGGACCTGGTCGCCCGGCTCGGCGGCGACGAGTTCGCCGTACTCCTGCGTGCCCTGCCCGCGCCCGCGGTCGCCGCACACCGCGCCGAGACGCTGCTGGCGGCGCTGCACGAACCCTTCGACATCGACGGCATGCGGCTCAACGTGGAGGCCAGCGGCGGTATCGCCGCCGCTCCCGCCACCGGCGGCATGGTCGAACTGCTACGCCGCGCCGACGTCGCCATGTACCAGGCCAAGCGGGCCGGGCAGCGGCTGGCCAGCTACGCGTCCGCCCGGGACACCGCCGACCTGGGTCGCCTCACGCTCGGCGGAGACCTGACCCGAGCCGTGGCCGACCACGAGTTCACCGTCAAGTTCCAGCCGATCGTCGAGCTCGGCAGCGGTGCGGTCATCGCCGCCGAAGCGCTGGCCAGATGGCGTCACCCCACCCACGGCATGATCGACCCGCTGCGCTTCCTGGAGACCGTCGAGCGGTCGGGACTGCTACCGGCCTTCGCCGAAGCCATCCTCGACCAGGCCCTGATCGCCGCCGGCACCTGGCGGGACGCCGGCTTCGACGTGCCCGTGGCGGTGAACGTCTCCCCCCGCAGCCTGCTCGACGCCCGGTTCCCCGGTTCGGTGCTGGCCCGCCTGCGCGCCCACGACCTGCCACCCGACCGGCTGATCCTGGAACTGACCGAGACCCTCACCCTCAGTCAGCTCGACGTCGTCGACCAGGTGCTCACCCGACTGCGCGACGCCGGCGTCCGGCTGGCCCTGGACGACTTCGGCACCGGCTACTCCTCGCTCTCCCTGCTCTCCCGGATTCCGGTGCATCAGCTGAAGATCGACCGAAGCTTCGTCACCGCCATGGAATCCTCCACCGAAGCCGCCGCGATCATCCGCTCCACCCTCGATCTCGGTCGCAGCCTCGACCTCGCCGTGGTGGCCGAGGGCGTCGAGCGGGAGGCGCAGCGACGTACGCTCTGGGAACTGGGCTGCACCGCTGGCCAGGGTCATCTCTTCGCCCGTCCACTGCCCGCCGGAACGCTGCTCGCCGCACTCCAGCGCGGCACCGGCGACCGGGCCGGCTGCCTGGCGGTCGCTCTGCACGACGCCGGCGCGGTGGTTCGGCTGCCGCAGGGGCGTCGACAGGGCGGCCGGGGTCGCCACCAGCCGGCCTGACACACTTGCCCGGGTGAGCACCACCACCCCGACCAGCCGCCGTACCGGGTGGTGGCTCCGGATCGACACGGCCGCCGGAGGGCTCGCTCTCGACCTCGGCCTCTACGCGGTATCCGCCGCCTTCGCCGCGGTCACCGCAGCCACCTCCACCCTCCTGCCACACCGCGCCTGGGGCGGCATCGCCGCACTCGGCTACCTCGGCGCGGCGATCGTCGCGCTCGGTCAACTCCTGTTGCGGCGGCACCGGCCCGGCTCGGCGCTGGCCGGACTTCCCGCACGCTGGCTGGTCACCGTCCTCACCTGGATCGCCGTCGCCCTGCTACCGCTGCTCTGGCAGAGCGCGCAGCGCGCGGCGGGACGCACCGACCGGGCCCAGGAAGAGGTGCTCGTCGTCGAGGATTCCGGGCGGCGGCTGGTGGAGACCGGCACGCCCTACCTGGGACCGGACGCCATCGCCGCGCTGCCGCCCGGCGAACAACTGCTCGGCTACACGCCGTACCAACCGGCAATGGCGCTGTTCGGGCTGCCCCGCGCGGCCACCGACGGTTGGTGGAGCGACGCGCGGGTCTGGTTCGCGATCGGCACCGCCCTCGCTCTCCTCCTCGCCGTCCGCGTCCTGCGCCGACCGGAGGGTGTGGGCGCAGCCGTCGGGCACGACGCCGCCGTGCTGCGCGGGGTGCAGGCGGCCACCGTCCTGCCGATCTGTGCGCTGACCCTCGCCACCGGCGGCGACGACCTCCCCGTACTCGCGCTCTGCCTGCTGGCCCTCGCGCTCGCCGCCACCGCCCGACCCGGTTGGGCCGGCGTCGCCGTCGGACTCGCCGGGGCACTCAAACTCTTTGCCTGGCCGGTCGCCGCGGTCCTGGTCGTCTGGGGCATCTCCCGGCGGGCCGGCCTGCGCGTCGCCGCCGGCGCGCTCGGCCTACCCGCCGCCGCGCTACTACCCACCCTGCTGGTGGACCGGGACGCCCTGGTGGAGAACGTACTGCGGTTCCCCCTCGGCCACGGCCTGGTCTCCAGCCCGGCGCAGTCCCCGTTTCCCGGCTACCTGATCGCGAACGCGCTGCCGGCCGGCCGGGGTGTGGCGGCGGCGCTGCTGGTCGCCGCCGCAGCGGCGATCGCCGTCCGACTCGTCCGCCACCCGCCCCGCACCGCCCGCGCCGCGGCGCTCGTCTGCGGGTACGGGCTGCTCGTCGCGATCCTGCTGATGCCCAGCACTAGGTTCGGCTATCTGCTCTATCCGGCGGCGTTCCTCGTCTGGGCAGCCGCACTTGACGTTCCCGGGATCCGGCAACCGGCGAGCGAAGACGGCCGGTAGGGCGTAGACCTGAGGGCATGACCACCTACCGCGACCGCAGCGAGGCGGGCCGGGTGCTCGCCGACCGACTCACCGCCCTGATCGGCGAACCGGACGTCGTCGTGCTGGGCCTGGTACGCGGCGGCGTGCCGGTCGCCCAGGTAGTCGCCGAACGCCTCGGCGCGCCACTGGACGTGCTGGTGGTACGCAAGCTGGGCATGCCGTGGGCCCCCGAGGTCGCCTTCGGTGCGCTCGGTCCGGCCGGCGTACGCGTGGTGAACGACGTGGTGGCCGGGCAGCTCGGCCCCGACGACATCGCCGACGTGCAGCGCCGGGAACAGGCGGAGCTGGATCGACGCGAACAGCTATACCGGGCCGGCCGGCCGCCGCTGGAGCTGACCGGGCGTACCGCCGTCATCGTCGATGACGGCCTGGCGACCGGGGCCACCGCCCGAGCCGCCGTGCAGGTGGCCCGTCATCTCGGTGCCCGGCGGGTGGTGGTCGCCGTACCGGTCGGGGCCCAGCAGGCGTACGAGATGCTCGCCGCCGAGGCCGACCAGGTCATCTGTGCGCAGCGGCCGGATGCCTTCACCGCCGTCGGGGCGTATTACGACGACTTCCACGAGGTGTCCGACGACGAGGTGACGGAGGCGCTGACCGCTACCCCGTGAGTCGACCAGGTACCGTCGGGTGATGAGCCTGACCTGTCCCAAGTGTCACGGAGAAATGCGTCAGTACGAGCGCAGTGGCGTGGTCATCGACCAGTGCGGCGAGTGCCGGGGGATCTTCCTCGACCGCGGTGAGTTGGAGAAGCTGTTCGAGGCGGAGGCCAACTGGAGCGCGCAGCAGGTACCCCCCGCACCGCAGCCGACCCAGCACGCGCCGCAGCCGGGCGGCTACCAGCCTCCGCCTCCGCCGCCTGCGCCGCACCAGCCGGGTTACGGCGCCGTGCCGCCGCCACCGCCACCGCAGCACGGCTACCCGGCCCCGGCCCCTGCTTACGGCCACAGCCAGCAGCACTACGGCTACCACGGGCACTACCGCCGGAAGAAGCGCAAGAGCTTCCTCGACGACATGTTCGGCTGAGCAGCACGCCCCTGAGCGACCGGGCCGTCCGACCGGCCGGCCCGGTCCGCTGCGCTGCACCAGACCGAGCGTGACCGGCCGCGCTGGCGTCGCCGTGCCCGCCGCTGCTGAACGCGCCGGCCGACTTCAGCTGTGGGAAGCTGCCCACATGGGGTCGCGAGCTGCGCACATCGCACTGGCCAATGCGTACGACGGAATCACCTCGGCCGTCGCCGACCTGGACGACGTCGATCTGCAACGACCCACCCGGTGTCGGGGGTGGCTGGTCGCTGACCTCCTCTTTCACGTGCTCTGCGACGCCCAGCGGGCACTCGTCGCACTGGCCAGCCCCGCCGAACCACCGGCCACCGTCGACTCCGTCAGCTACTGGCACTCGTTTCCGGGCGGCGACGGGAACGTCCGGCACGCCTGGTGGGCCCGCCGCTCCGCTGCGGCGTTCGACAGCCCGTCCGGAGTGGTCCGGCTCTGGGCCGACACCGCGCCGGCCGCCGTACGCGCCGCCGGCAACGCGGATCCGGCTGGCTTCGTCACCACCCAGGGGCACGTGTTGCGGGTGGCCGACCTGCTGGACACCCTCACCACCGAAGCCGTGATCCACCACCTTGACCTGGTGCTGGACCTACCGGATGCGCCCGTACCCGGACCGGCCGCGACCCGGGTCGCGGTGGCCACCGTGGACGCCCTGCTCGGCGGCACCGTTACCCGACCGGACGGCTGGAACGACCACGACTACCTGCTCAAGGCGACCGGGCGGCTGCCGCTCACCGAACCGGAGCGAGGCGATCTCGGTGCATCGGCCGCCCGCTTCCCGGTGCTCGGGTGACCGGTCAGACGATCGCCATGTCGACGAAGCGCGACAGGTGCAGCTGGGCGGCGACGGTCACCGTGTCGGTCGGACCATTCCGGTGCTTGGCAACGATGAAGTCCGCCTCTCCGGCGCGGGGTGACTCCTTGTCGTAGTAGTCGTCGCGATGCAGAAGTATGACAACGTCCGCATCTTGTTCAATAGACCCAGATTCCCGCAGATCAGAGAGTTGAGGACGCTTGTCGGTGCGCTGCTCCGGGCCACGATTCAGCTGGCTGACCGCGATGACCGGACACTCGACCTCCTTGGCCAGCAGCTTCAGGCCACGCGACAGGTCCGCGACCTCCTGCTGCCGGCTCTCGGTACGCTTAGGCGAGGTCATCAGCTGGAGATAGTCGACCACAATCAACCTGAGGTCATGCCGCTGCTTGAGCCGACGGGCCTTCGCCCGGATCTCCATCAGGTTCATGCTGGGCGTGTCGTCGACGAACAGCGGCGCCTCGCTGATCTCACCCATGCATCGGGCCAGCTTCGTCCAGTCGTCATCGGACAGTTGCCCGCTCCGCAGCACGTGCAGCGGCACTCGGGCCTCGGCCGAGAGCAGCCGCATCACGATCTCGACCTTGCTCATTTCCAGCGAGAAGATCGCCGACGCCTGATTTGCCCGGATAGCCGCGTTTCTGGCGAAGTCCATACTGGCAGTGGATTTTCCGAGGCCAGGTCGCCCCGCCACAATGATCAACTGACCGGCGTGCAGGCCGTTGAGCAGGCGGTCCAGGTCGGTGAAGCCGGTCGGCACACCGGTCATCACGCCGCCCTGGGCACCGACCGCCTCGATCTCGTCGAGTGTCGGTTGCAGCATGTCGGCCAGGACCGCGAAGTCCTCGCTGACCCGGCGTTCCGTGACGTCGTAGACGGCCTGCTGAGCCAGGTCGACGATGTCGTCGACGTCCCGGCTACCACCGCTCGCGGTGCCGTAGCCGAGTTGGACGATCCGGGTGCCGGCCTCGACCAGACGCCGGAGAACCGCGCGCTCGCTGACGATGCGCGCGTAGTAGGCGGCGTTCGCGGCGGTCGGCACGCTCGCGATCAACGTGTGCAGGTACGGGGCGCCACCCACGCGGGCCAGGTCGCCGGAGTCGGCCAGCGCCGCCGCGACGGTGATGGCGTCGGCCGGCTCGCCCCTGCCGTAGATCTCCAGGATGGTGTCGAAGATGGTGGCGTGCACCGGCCGGTAGAAGTCGTTGGTCTTGAGGATCTCGACGACGTCGGCGATGGCGTCCTTGGAGAGCAGCATGCCGCCCAGGACGCACTGCTCCGCGGCGACATCCTGCGGCGGCGTCTTGTCGAACTGACCGGCGCGCGGCCCGTCACCGGACTGCTGCCCGCCGCCCGGGAACGACTCCGTCCGCCTGTCGTCGGTGACCGACACCGGGCCCCCCTCCACTGCGTCGGATCGGTTCCAGGCTTACCGCCCGGGTGCGACATCGTCGACCGGCCGCTTCGATCGGGGGCCATCGGGTCGGCAGGTCGGTGGCAACCATACGGACTCCGAGGTCAGCCGCTCAACCGTGGCGGTGGACGAGCCTCGGGACAACCTGTGGACTCAGGTGGACAACCATGTGCGCAGCGTGTGCACAGGGTGTGGATAACGGATGGGGAATTCTCCCCGCCAAGCCAGTGACCTGCGGAAACATTTTCCCCAGCCTGTGGAGGGATTTTCCGGGTAGGGCTTTGTCCTGAACCTCCCGTAAGATCGGTGCCCTACGGCTACACCTGGACAGCGGATTGCATCTTCGGTTGAGAAGGGTCACGCTCCGGCCGTGAGTTACCGGGACTGGGCACGCGGGGAGGACGGTCCGCGCGAGCGGCGACCGACCGCTTCGTGGGCCGAGCCCGTCGAGGATTCACGGGCCGACCGTTACGGCTCGGCGGTCGAGCGCTACCGCACCCCGAGCCGTCGGCGAGCCGTCGAGCGCGGCCAGGAGGAGCCAGCCGAGCCGTATCTGCCGCGCTGGGCGCTGGAGTCGGGAGTCAGCAGCGTCGACGGTGGCGGTCGGCATGCCGCGCCGGACGACGATGACGATGACGACCGGCCGCGCTACGGCGATGGCGGCTGGCGAGCATCGGGGGCTTCCGCTTCCCGGGCCAGCCGGAGCCGGCGCTCCCCTGAAGCTGACTGGCGTGATCCGCCACCCCGCGCCATCGCCTCGTCGCCAGCGGTGGCGCCGCAGTCCGACCACACCCGTGAGTGGACCTTCGACCGTCCACAGGAGGAGGGGTACGTCGGCAGCCGCCGAGCCGAGGAGGACGATCCGGTCTCGGGTGTGGCGCCACAGAGTCGGCCTCGCCGCGCACAGTCCCGCCAACGCCAGGTGACCTGGTCCGGCCTGGAGGACGAGGGTCAGCAGACCTCCGACTCGGAGCCGGCCGCCGACCCGACGCCTCGACGTCGGCGGCGGGCGGTGGAGCCGACGCCCGGTCCCGCAGTGGACCCGTGGGAGCGGACGGCGGAACCGTGGGAGCGGACGGCGGAGCCAGCACCGCCCCGACCTGCGGTGGATCCGTGGGATGCCTCAGGTCTGCACGCCTGGGAGCAGCCCGCCGGCCGGGATCGTCGTGCCGATTCCGGCCCGGTCGATCCCTGGGACGCCGACAGTACGAGCCAGTGGCTTCAGTCGTCGCCGTCGGAGCAGTGGCTGGAGCCGGACAGCACGGGTCAGTGGGACCGCGATCCCGCGCTTGATCGACGGGAACGGCAGCGGGACCGCAACAGGTGGGAGGACTACTCCGAGCCGGACCGTTGGGATCGTACGGAGCGTCCCCGGTCGGATGGTGCACCCGGTGCGCAGCAGTGGTCTTGGAGCAGTCGACCCGAGCCGGAGCCGCCGCAGGAGACCTTCTGGCCGGGTACCAGGTTGGCCGGTGACGATCCGCGTTGGGTGGACGCGCCCGCTTCGGCCCCCCGGTCGCCGGTGGTGGGCTACACCGCACCGCGTCCCCGCCCGGTGTCACGGCGGCGTACCGCTGCGGTCCCGCCGGCTCGGCCGGTGGGTATGGCGGCGGTACGGCGTCGGATCGAGTCGGTGGGCAACGCCAGTTGGAACCGCCGGCTGGAAGACGACCTGCTTGATCCCGATCCGGGTGGCCCCTGGCTGCCGCTGCTCTACACCGCGGCCTGCTACGTCCTTCCGGCGGTCGTGGTCTTCGTCTGGCTGCTGACCCTGGACGGTGCCCCACCCGTGGGCTGTGTGACCGACATCAGCGGCGGTGGCTGCGAGTCGCCCCGGGCGCGGGCGTTCGGGGCGATGGTGGGCGGGCTGCCGCGCTTCGGCCTGGCCCTGGCCAGCAGCCTGGCGATCGCGACGCTGCTGCGTCGGGTGGGTACGACCTGGCGTCCGACCACTGTGGCGCTCGCCGCCGCCGTGGTGGGTGGCGGTCTCTCGACGGTGATGATCAGCGCGGTGACCGGTCAACCCATCGGTTGATCGCTCACTTGGACGAACGACGACGCAGGGCCCGCACCGGTGGACGGTGCGGGCCCTGCGTCATTCGCCGGCCGGGATTCAGCCCTGCACGACGTTGAGGTTGAACGTGGCGGTCACCTCGGGGTGCAGCTTGATCCGCACCGGGTGCGACCCGATCGACTTGACGTGGCCGGAAACCTCCAGCCGCCGCCGGTCGAGGGCCGGACCACCGGCCGCCTTGACCGCATCGACGATCTCGGCCGGGGTGACCGAGCCGAAGAGTCGGCCACCTTCACCGGCGCGGGCCTTCAGGGTCACCTTGAGGGCCTCGAGCTGTGCCTTCACCTCGTTGGCGTGGTCCAGGTCGCGGATCTCGCGGGCCGAACGGGCCCGCTTGATGAGGGTGACCTGCTTTTCCGCGCCCTTGGTCCAGGCGATCGCGAAGCCCTGCGGGAGCAGGTAGTTACGGCCGTAGCCGTTCTTGACCTCCACGATGTCGCCCGGGGCACCGAGCCCGGACACCTCCTGAGTCAGGATGATCTTCATGTCGGTGCCTCTCTCAGCGGGCCGTCGCGGTGTACGGCAGGAGCGCCATCTCACGGGCGTTCTTGACCGCACGGGCGATCTGCCGCTGCTGCTGCGAGGTGACGCCGGTCACCCGCCGAGCGCGGATCTTGCCGCGGTCGGAGATGAACTTGCGCAGCAGCGCGGTGTCCTTGTAGTCGATGTACGTGATCCCGTCCTTGTCGAGCGGGTTCACCTTCTTCTTCGGCTTGCGCAGTGCCGCAGCCTTCGCCATTGCTCTTGCTCCTGGTTTACGATCACGGGCGCTCGGCGCCATTAGAACGGAGGCTCCTCGTCGAAGTTGCCGCCACCCGAACGTGAGGGGGCCGGTGCGGCCGAAGCCCAGGGGTCGTCGAAGTTGCCTCCGCCGCCCTGGCCACCACCGCCACCACTACCGAAGCCGCCGCCACCGCCACCGGACCGGGACATCTTCTGCACCTTCGCCGTGGCGTAGCGCAGTGACGGGCCGATCTCGTCGACCTCCAGCTCGATGACGGTGCGCTTCTCACCCTCGCGGGTCTCGTAGGACCGCTGACGCAGCCGACCCGAGACGATCACGCGGGCGCCGCGCTGTAGCGACTCCGCCACGTGCTCGGCGGCCTGCCGCCAGACGGTGCACGAGAGGAACAACGGCTCGCCGTCCTTCCACTCGCCGGAGGCCTTGTCCATGAACCGGGGCGTCGAGGCGACCCGGAACTTGGCGACCGCGGCACCGGAGGGGGTGAACCGCAACTCGGGGTCATCGGTCAGGTTGCCGATGACCGTGATGGTGGTGTCTCCTGCCATGACCAACTCCTCGCGCGCTCATCCGTTCCGCCGTACAGGTTCTCAGAACCCTCCGACAGTGACGGTGAGGCTGTTCCGGATGGGGCCGGGGTGGGTTTGCTAGCGCATTTCCGGCCGGAGGACCTTCGTACGCAGCACGGACTCGTTGAGCCGCAGCTGGCGGTCCAGCTCGGCCACCGCCTCCGGCGTCGCCTGGAGGTCGATGACGGCGTAGATGCCCTCGGCCTTCTTGTTGATCTCGTAGGCGAGGCGCCGGCGGCCCCACACATCGGTCTTCTCCACCGAGCCACCCGCGGTCCTGATCACGTTCAGGTACGTGTCGAGCGACGGGGCGACGGTGCGCTCCTCGAGGCTGGGGTCGAGGATCACCATGATTTCGTAATGACGCAAGACGTGCTCACCTCCTGTGGGCTAGGCGGCCACGGTCCTTCCGTGGCAGGAGGTCGTGCGTCGTGGCCCGTTCCGGTATCGGGGGAACCCGACCGGGGACGGACAACCGGACCAGGATACCCGGCCCTGACGATCACCATCACCGAGGTGACGGGCAGAGCGAACCGGGGGTCCGTGCCGACGTCGCTGTCGGCACGGACCCCCGGCCACGGGGCCGCGGGGCGCCTGGTCCGCATTCCTTGGGTGGGACCTGGGGAGGAACGACCACACCGATGAGGTTGGACCGGAGACGCCCCGCGGAGCTTTATCACGTTGTTACCTGACGTTATCGTGGCAGCCGGTGCTTCATGGGGCAAATACCAGAATTGCCGACATTTTTGTCCCGAGCGCTGTTGTGTCGTCTTGACCTGAGGATCCATTGGCATCAACGACTGCCACCGGGTGCCGGTGACGCGGCCAGGTAGCGGGCGGTCGGCCCGCCCGTCGGTGGCGGGACGTAGGCTCGCCTGCATGCGTATCGGAGCCCACGTCGATCCGACCGACCCGCTGGCGGAGGCGACCGCCCGAGCAGCGGACGCCGTACAGTTCTTTCTCTCCGACCCTCAGGGCTGGAAGTCGCCGCAGCCCCGCTCCGACGCGGCAGCGCTGATCGATGCCGATGTCGACGTCTACGTGCACGCGCCGTACGTCATCAATGTCGCCACCGGCAACAACCGCATCCGCATCCCCAGCCGCAAGCTGCTGCTCGCGCACGCGAAAGCGGCCGCAGCGATCGGCGCCAAGGGCCTGGTGGTGCATGGCGGGCACGTGAACGCCGGTGACGACCCGGCGACCGGGTTCGACAACTGGCGCAAGGCGCTGTCGTACGCGGCCGAGTCGGGCGGCTTCGGGCTTCCGGTGCTGATCGAGAACACCGCCGGTGGCGAGAACGCCTGCGCCCGGCGGCTCGATGCGCTCGCCCGGCTCTGGGACGCCGTCGGTGACCAGGAGGTCGGTTTCTGCCTCGACACCTGCCACGCCCATGCCGGCGGGGAGGAACTGCTCGGCCTGGTCGATCGGGTGAAGGCGATCACCGGCCGGATCGACCTGGTACACGCCAACAATTCCAAGGACGGGTTCGGGTCGGGGCGGGATCGCCACGACAACCTGTCGGGCGGCACGATCGACCCGGAGCTCCTGGTTGCGGTGATCCGCGCGGCGGACGCGCCGGTCATCGTGGAGACGCCGGGAGGCGTCGAGGGGCAGGGCAACGACATCGCCTTCCTGCGTCGGCAACTCGACGGGGAGACCGGAGCACGATGACCACGGACCAGTCCGCCCCCGGCGGCCCCAGGCCGACCTCGCGCAACGCTCGGGCCACCGGAGGTCCGGCGCCCGGCGGCACCGACCAGCGGTACCGGCGCGACCCGGGCGACGAGGTCCGGGCGAGCGCCTCCGACGAGGCTGGCCAGGGCAAGGCCACCGGGAGCGGCCCGGCCGACGCGGATCGCACGACACGGAAGCGCACCAGCGCCGACGATGCTCCGGGCAAGAATGCTGCCGAGAAGGCCCCCGCTGGCAAGGCCGCCGACCAGGGTGGGGTTGCCGCGGGCAAGGCCGCCGCCACAGGCAAGGTTGCCGACCAGGACGAGGTCGCCCTGGGGAAGACCACCGACCAGGACAAGGCCGAGGCCGGGAGCGAGGCCGAAGCCAAGAGCAAGGTCGGCGACGAGGACGGGACAGGGCAGCAGGACGAGGCTGGAAAGAAGGACAGGGGCAGGAAGAAGGCGAGCGGTGGTGGGGCCGGCGCGGGCGACAGCGGCACGCCCGATGGCAAACCGGCAACGGACGGAAGCAAGCCCGACGGCACTCCGGCGGAGGGTGAAAGCAAGCCGGACCCGTGGGCCGCTTTCGGGCCCGCACCCGAGCCGGTGCCCACCTGGTACGGGCGGCTGGGCCGGTGGGCCGGCCGGCTGCTGATCCACGAGTGGACGCTGGCCGCCATCGCGTCGCTGGCGCTGGCCGTGCTGATGACCTGGCCGACGATGCGTTACCCGGCACACACGCTGCCGCAGGACTACTGGGACCCGAGCCTCCAGGCCTGGCAGATGGCCTGGTCCGGGCACATCCTGCTGACCGAACCGGCCCAGCTCTGGCACGCAAACGCGTTCTTCCCGGAACGGTGGAGTTTCGCCTTCTCGGACACCCTGCTCGGGTACGCGCCGGCCGGCATGATCGGCAGCGGCCCCGAGGCCGCCCTCGTTCGCTACAACATCATGTTCGTGCTGGCGCACGCCCTCGCCACCTTCGGCGCGTACGTGCTGGCCCGGCAGCTCGGTGCGAGCCGGACGGGCTCCGCGGTGGTCGGTGCGGCCTACACCTACGCGCCGTGGCTGCTGTCCCAGGCCGGCCACCTGCACGTGGTCTCCAACGGCGGTATTCCGCTGGCGCTGGCCATGCTGGCCCGGGGCCACGGCTGGTCGCTGCGGCACGGCTACCGACCGGAGCGACGGCACGAGGGCTGGGTGTACGCCGGCTGGCTGGTGGCCGCCTGGCAGCTCAGCCTCGGGTTCGGGATCGGCCTGCCGTTCGCGTACGTCCTCGCCGGCACCGTGCTGGTGGCCGCCGTCATCTGGTACGCGAAACGAATCTTCTGGCGGCTCAAGCGCCCCTTCGGCCAGCGGTTGTTCGTCGCCGACCTGATCGGCGGGCTGATCTTCGCAGGGGTGGGCGTCCTGATGGCCATCCCGTACTTCACCGTCACGCAGCTGCACCCCAACGCGGAACGGACGATCGGCGACATCGCCATCTTCTCGCCACCCGCGACCGGTTTCGTCACCGCCCCGGCCGAGTCCCGCCTTTGGGGTGGGCTGCACGAAGGTGCCCGGTCGCTACTGCCGTGGCACCCGGAGATGACATTGCTGCCCGGCTTCGTGCTGTACGCGCTGGCCCTCGGCGGGCTGTTCTTCTCCATCTGGAAGGTCCGCCAACGGCTCCTGCTGCTCGCCGGGGTGCTTGTCGCGATGGCTCTGTCGATGGGTACCGAACTGTTCGGCGGTCGCTTCACCTACGTACCGCTCTTCGACCATCTGCCCGGCTGGAGCGGCATCCGGACGCCGGGCCGGTTGATGCTCTGGGCAACGTTGCTGCTCGGGCTGCTCGCGGCGGGGGCGGTCAGCGCGTTCGCCGAGCGGGTCCGGGAGATTTCCGCCGAACGGATCCCCTCATGGCCGAGCCCCTGGCTGCGCCTGGCGACCCTGGTGCCGCTGCTGTTGGTGATCGCCGAGGGCACCAACACCACACCTCATCCGGTGGTGCCGGCGCAGCCAGCGGCGATGCGTTCGGTCGACGGCCCGCTGCTCGTGCTGCCCAGCGGGCAGAACCACGACCAACCGGTGATGCTGTGGTCGACCACGCGATTCCAGGACATCGTCAATGGCGGCAGTGGTTTCACCCCACGTCAGCTCGATGACGTACGCCGGGTCACCATGACCTTTCCCGACCAGACCAGCGTCGACTACCTGCGCACGCTGGGCGTGCACAACGTGCTGGTGCTGCGCGACGAGATCGCCGGCACCCCGTGGGAGGTCAGCGTCGACGCACCCGTCGACGGGCTGGGCATCACCCGCGAGGAGATCGACGACGTCGTCGTCTTCCGCCTCTGAACGTCAAGCGTCACCGGGTCACGTGGTGGCGGCCACGGGCGTCGGCGTCGGGTCGGCGGCCCGGCGGCTTCGCCATCGGTCGAGCCAGGGGGCGTCGGGGGTGCCGTCGAGCAGGCCGCCGTCCGGGTCGTCGGCGTAGGTGCGACGTACCGCGTCCTGCTCCGGGTGCAGGATCTCGCGTACGACCAGGAAGACCAGGGCCACCACGGCGGCGAGGCGCAGGCTCGCGGCCAGCACGAAGACGCCCTCCGGGAAGACCGGTGTGCCGGTCGACGCGCCGAGCAGCTGGCCGTAGAAGGCGATGAAGTAGCAGACCTCGGCGGCCTGCCAGACGAGGAACGCTCCCCACCTGGGCCGGGCGAGCACCACCAGCGGCAGCAGCCAGAGCACGAACTGCTGCGACCAGACCTTGCTGAAGATCAGGAAGGCGGCGACCACCAGGAAGGCGAGCTGGGCGAGTCGGGGACGTCGCGGTGCCAGCAACGCCAGTGCGCCGATGCCGAGGCAGGCCAGCCCGAACAGGGCGTACGACAGGTAGTTGAGCGTGGGGATGTTGGCGTCCAGCCACTGGAAGGGCCCGATGCTGGCGGGGTCGCCGAACTTCCCGTCCAGGTAGCGACCGATGTACCAGAAGGTGCCCCAGTCGATCGGACGCGTGGTGTTCAGCTCGAAGAAGCGGTCCCAGTTGTCCCGGTACGGGATCGCCGCCGGTAGGTTCACCAGCACCACCGTCACCGCGGCGGTGGCGATGGACAGCAGCGCGGCCCGGATCCGGTTGGCGCGTAACGCGAGCACCAGGATCGGCCCGAGAATGAACAACGGCCACATCTTCGCCGCGCCACCGAGCCCGAGCAGCACTCCGGAGAGTGCCACAAGCATCGTCCCCTTCGGGCCCGGCCCGGAGCGCGCCCAGGCCAGCAGGCCCAACGCGGCGAGCCCGATGGCGAGAAAGTCCCAGTTGACGGTGGCGGTGAGCAGCAGCGCCGGGGCGAGCGCAAAGAGCGCGGCATCCCAGGGGCGGCGACGGCGCAGCGCCAGGATCACCGCCACGGTGACCACCGCGAGCGCACCGAGCACCAGGGCGTTCAGGTTGTAGAACCACTGGCCCTGGTTCATGTCGGGGTTGCCGTCGCCGGCCGAGTGGACCGGCAACCCGAGCGCCCCCATGAAGTACCCGGTCAGCACCGGGTACTCGACCGGGTGGTCCCGGTAGGGCACCGCCCCCTCATTGAGCCGTTCGGCGTAGTAGAGCGCCAACACGTCGGTGTAGCAGAAGCGGGTGTACTGCTCGTTGTTCACCCAGGCGCCATCCTGACAGGGCGACTTCTGCACCCAGTGCAGGGCCAGCGTCAGGCAGGTCAGCGCCAGGACGATCCGTACCGCCGTCCAGAACCGATTCTCCGCGCCGACGGGCCGGTCGCGGGCGACCGCGTGGTCACCGAGCGGGCCGCCGATCAGCCCGGAGAGCCCCCGGACGAAGCCGTCGGAGCGGGACGGGTGATCGGAGGCACCCGATTCATCGATGCCTGGCGTCGACTTCGTGCTCATGACCGTGCATCCTGCCGTATCCGGCGACCGCGTTGAAGCCGAAACCACAGCGAATCCCCGAGGCACTGCCGCCTGCCGAGGGATGGGCACTTCAGTCACCTGGGCACCGGCGACCGACGCTCGGCAATCGACCCTCGGCGCTCGCGGTCTGCGGCATGTCGCGGTATCCCGGACACCGGAAACCCCGACATGCCGCATCTGACGAGCCAGTACAGCGCTGCGGGCGGCCGGAATGGTTCTCCGGCCGCCCGTGGCGTCAGCGGGAGCTACTCCCGGCTCGTCGTCCTGGGTGGTAGCAGACCGCCACCGCCGCCGCCCTGCTCTTGATCACGATCGGGCGGGCCGCCGGGGTTGTTGCCACCGTTGTCCCCACCGCCGGGGCCGCCATTGTTCCCACCATTGAGCTGGCAGAGGAAGTCAATGGGATTGCAGTTCTGCTGGTTGCCGCCCGGCGGGGGCGGTGGTGGGGCGGGCTCCTCGCCGTTTCCGGCGTCCTGATCGCCCACCCCGGTCACGTCGGGCAGGTCGGACGGGTCGTAGCCCTTCAGCGCGTCGTCCATGTACCGCTTCCACAGCGCGGCGGGGATGTTGCCACCGCCGACGTTGCTGCCGTTGCGGTCGACGATCGCCGGCTTCTTCGGGTCGCGGCTGCCGATCCACACCGCGGTGGCCACGTTCTCGTCGTAACCGACCATCCAGGCGTGCGCGTTCTTGTCGGTCTTGCCGTGCTGCCAGGTGCCGGTCTTGCCGGCGGCTTCGCGGTTCACCAGGCTGGCATTGTTCTTACCGGGGATCTCCTTGAGCACCGCGGTCACCTCGTCGGCGACCTCCGGCCGGATCACCTGCTGCGGCTTGAGCTTCTCGCCGGCGCCGCGCACCTTGTCCCACTTGCCGGTGGCCTTGTTCTGCTTCTCCACCATCCGGACGAAGTGCGCCTTGTTGTACTTGCCCTTGTTCGCGAGGGTGGCCAGGCCGTTGGCGTGGTCCAGAACCGTGACCGGATACTGGCCGTAGCCAATTACCCGGTCGAACTTGCTCGGTGCGAGTTCTTCGGGCTTCTCCTTCGTCAGGTCGTAGACCTTCTGCTTGTCGTCCCACATGGTGCGGATGCCGGCGCGGCGGGCCATGTCGAGGACCTTGTCGGGGCCGATGTCCTCGGTCACGTGGAAGAACGGCACGTTGTACGACTGCACCGTCGACTCCTGCAGGGTGCACCACTTCTTGCAGCCGGCGTTCCGGCCAGCGTTCACGATCGGATCGTCAAAGCCCTCTGGCTTGAACGGGGTGGCGTCCCAGTGCGACTTGACCGAGATTTCCGCGTCAATTGCCGCGGCCAGGGTGTAGACCTTGAACGACGAGCCCGGCGGGTGACCACCGACGAGGTTGCCGTTCTGATCCGTGTTGAGGCCGGCGTAGTCGAAGTCGGCACCACTGTCACCACCGTAGTAGGCGAGCACGCGGCCGGTCTTCGGGTCGACGGAGACCACCGCCGCCATCAGGTTCTTCGGCTGCCCCTTGAGCACCGAGCCCTTGCGATCCGGCTGGGCCGCCGCCTCCAGCGCCTTCTGCATCTTCGGATCGATGGTGGTGGTGATCCGGTAACCGCCCTCGCGCAGCTCGTCCACGCAGCTGGGCATGCCCTCGGCACCGGAGTTGGAGCAGAGGCCCCACTCCTCCATCTCCTTGCGGACGTAGTTGATGACGTTGCCGCGCGGAGTGGCGACCCCGAAGCCGTTGTCCTTCTTCGACTTCTCGACCTTCGGGTACTCGGTGGGCCGCTCCGGCTTGCCCGGGGCGTTGAGCCAGCCCTCCTCGACCATCCCGTTGACGACGTACTCCCACCGGGACTTCGCGTCGACCTCGTTGGTCTCCGGGTCGAAGCCCTTGTGGGTGGCGCTGGCGACCGGCTGCTTGATCAGCGCGGCCAGCACCGCGCCCTGCGCCACCGTCAGCTTCTTCGCGCTGGTGTCGAAGTACGTCTGGGCCGCCGCCTCGATGCCGTACGCACCACGACCGAAGTAGATCACGTTGAGGTAGTTCTCCATGATCTGGTCTTTGGTGTAGTTGTCGTTCAGCTTGGAGGCGAGGATCGCCTCCTTCACCTTCCGCGCGTAGCTGTCGTCCTGGAGGTTCTCGTAGGCGTTGCGGGCGTACTGCTGGGTGATGGTCGAGGCGCCCTGCTTGTCGCCGCCGGAGAGGTTGTTCCACGCGGCCCGGGCGATGCCCTTGTAGTCGACGCCCGAGTGCCGGTAGAAGTTCCGGTCCTCGGCGGCGGCCACGGCGTCCCGCACATGCTGGGGGATTTGGTCGATGGTGACGAAGGTGCGGTTCTCGTTGCCGAGCTTGGCGACAAGCGTCTTGCCGTCCTTGGCGTAGACGGTGGTGGACAGCGGCAGCGGGATCTCCTTGGGCAGCACCACGTTCGTCGAGTAGTAGGTGAACCCGACCACGCCGATGCCGGCCAGCATGATGAAGACCGCGAAGCCGGCGATCAGCATGTTCATCCGCTTGCGCTTGCGGGCGCGGGCCACCGCACCCGGATCACGGCCACCGCGACCGGGCCGGGTCGGTCCACCCGGCCCGCCCGGCCCACCGGGGCCACCGACGCTGGCCCGGGCCACCGCGGCCCGACCGCCGACGCCACCCACGGACGCCGACCCGACGCTCGCCCGACCGGCCGATGCCGCACCGACAGCGGCGGCGCCGACCGAGGCACGACCAGGACCGGCCGGGGACACCGGCACCGAGGCACGGCCGGCGCGGCCCGGCGCGGGCGAGACCGGCACCGAGGCCCGACCGGGACCAGCCGGCGACACGGGCACCGAGGCACGGCCGGGGACTGCTGGCGAGACCGGCACGGAGGCGCGGCCGGGGCCGGCCCGGCCGACCGACGCCGCGCCGGCGGAACCGCCCCGCGGGGGAACGCTCGCCGAGCCGCCGACCGAGGCGCGTCCGCCGACCGAGGCACGGGCCGACGGGCCGGATGTCTCCGGCCCGGTCGACCAGTTGACTCCGCGCGGTTCACCACCCGGGCGGCGGTACGCGTCGTCCGCCTGCCCCGAGTCGTCCTGGCCCGGAATCCAGGCCCGGCCGCGCGAGGAGCTGGGATCGCCGTACGAGTTCATTCCTCACACCCTGCCGTCGCGGTGGGGCGCAGTCGCACCGCCACCGGTTTGCCGTGAGTTGTGACACCTGCGAGCCCGGCACGGGGGTGCCGCGGTTCCGGCGTCAGATCCGCATCAATCGGACCATTCAGACCTACAAGCCGTCGGTCACCCCAGCCGCGTCGCACGCGACCGGGGTCAGCCGATCGAGCTCGAATCACCGTTGCGCCTCTCGCCTTCGCCGCACACCCGTTCCGTCAGCGGTCATGCCGCTCGCCTCACCGTGCTCCGGGTCGCCGTCGGCGACGCCGGTCAGACCGTCCCGCCCGAGCAGGTACTGCTCGACGAGATGGTTCCAGTCACAGCCGAGGCACACCTCCACCACGAAGACCTGGAACTCACGCAGCGTCATCGCCAGCACGGTCAGCTCAGCCACATTACGGGCTTGGCCGGCCGATTGCTTGAGTTCGTCCCCGTAAATGTAGTGGACCAGGGTCAGGTTCTCGCTGCGGCAGATCGGGCACCGCTCGTCGGTGGACTCGCCGTGGAACCGAGCCGCGTTCTTCAGGTAGGGCGACGCGTCGCACAGGTCATAGGTGCCGACGCGGCCGGCGAGGAGCTCACGCAGCGCCGCTCGCTTTCGGAGCGAGTAGTCGACGACCTGGCGCTGCGTACGCATGCGGGAAAGGGTACGCGGTCTCTTCTGACGAGGCGACCACCGTGACGATCCGTGACCGGAGGACATCAGAACGGGGGTTTGCCCAGACCGGAACGAGAGGCTACGGTGCGATGTATCGGTCCGATACATCGTGGCGGTTAGCGCTTCACGCACAGGGTAAAGGGAGGGTGGCCGGTGCTCGAACTCGCCATCCTCGGCCTGTTGCAGGAGGCCCCGATGCACGGCTACGAGCTGCGCAAGGAGCTCACCGCCAAGCTCGGGGCGATCCGCGCCGCCATAAGTTACGGCTCGCTCTATCCGACCCTGCGCCGGCTGCAGGCGGCGGGATGGATCACCGAGGCCGACGAGACACCCGCCACCGCCGAGGAGGTTCCCGCGCTGACCAGCCGACGAGGTCGGGTGGTCTACGAAATCACCGCGGAAGGAAAGGAACGCTTCGCCCAGCTCATCGCACAGACCGGGCCGGAGACGTACGGCGACACCGGTTTCGGTGTGCACTTCGCGTTCTTTTCCCGAACCGACCAGGCGACCCGACTTCGCATCCTGGAAGGTCGCCGCCGCACGATCGAGGAACGTCGCGAGGGCCTTCGCGACATGCTGGGCCGGGCGGCCGAGCGCCTCGACGCGTACACCCTGGAGCTGCAGCGCCACGGCCTGGAGGCCTGTGAGCGTGAGGTCCGCTGGCTGGAGGAGCTCATCGCCAACGAGCGCTCCGGCCGTGCCCCGACGGTCCCGCACGACGGGACGGCCGGCGGCCCACGACAAGACAACAGCCCGCCTCCGCCTGGTGAGACCAGGACAGAGCGGCCGTGACAATGAAGAAGGAGGCACACGCGATGGGCTCCGTCCGCGTCGCCATCGTCGGTGTGGGTAACTGCGCCTCGTCCCTGGTACAGGGCGTCGAGTACTACCGGAATGCCGACCCCAACGACCGCGTCCCGGGTCTCATGCACGTCACCTTCGGCGACTACCACGTCTCTGACGTGCAGTTCGTCGCGGCGTTCGATGTCGACGCCAAGAAGGTGGGCATGGACCTCGCGGAGGCGATCGTCGCCAGCGAGAACAACACCATCAAGCTCTGCGACGTGCCGCCGACCGGCGTCACCGTGCAGCGCGGCCCGACCTTCGACGGCCTCGGCCAGTACTACCGCGAGATCGTCGAGGAGTCGGACGCCACGCCGGTCGACGTGGCCAAGGCGCTGCGCGACGCGCAGGTCGACGTGGTCGTCTCGTACCTGCCGGTCGGCTCGGAGCAGGCCGACAAGTTCTACGCCCAGGCCGCGATCGACGCCGGCTGCGCGTTCGTCAACGCTCTGCCGGTCTTCATCGCCTCCGACCCCGAGTGGGCGC
This sequence comes from Verrucosispora sp. WMMD703, assembly GCF_049178935.1. Taxonomy (NCBI): domain Bacteria; kingdom Bacillati; phylum Actinomycetota; class Actinomycetes; order Micromonosporales; family Micromonosporaceae; genus Micromonospora; species Verrucosispora sp. WMMD703. The sequence goes on from NZ_JBMHMM010000004.1 coordinate 357,434, forward strand.
AGAAGTTCACCGACGCGGGCCTGCCGATCGTCGGCGACGACATCAAGAGCCAGGTCGGCGCCACCATCGTGCACCGCGCCCTGGCGAAGCTCTTCGAGGACCGGGGCGTCGAGCTGCTGCGTACGTACCAGCTCAACTTCGGCGGCAACATGGACTTCATGAACATGCTGGAGCGCAACCGCCTGGTCTCGAAGAAGATCTCGAAGACCCAGTCGGTGACCTCCCAGGTGCCGCACGAGATGGCCAAGAGCGACGTGCACATCGGCCCGTCCGACCACGTGCCGTGGCTGGACGACCGCAAGTGGGCGTACATCCGCCTGGAGGGCCGCTCGTTCGGTGACACGCCGCTCAACGCGGAGCTGAAGCTCGAGGTGTGGGATTCGCCCAACTCGGCCGGTGTCATCATCGACGCCGTCCGGGCCGCGAAGATCGCGCTGGACCGGAAGATCGGCGGCCCGATCCTGTCGGCCTCGTCGTACTTCATGAAGTCCCCGCCCGTGCAGTACGCCGACCACGACGCGCACGCCGCCGTCGAGGCGTTCATCGCCGGCGAGGTCGAGCGCTGACGCGCCGACCACCAGCAACGGATTGACGATGTAGCTAATAGCACTCGAGGGCCGGGTCCGCTAGGACTCGGCCCTCGAAGTTTATTACACACGGGGCAACACGACCATGCATTGACCGAGTATGATGCACTTTCAGGAGGCTGGGGAAACGGATCTACAAGAGAAGGTGGTCCATGCACATTCGACGTAAGTTGATTGCCATGACTATGCTGATGTCCACACTCGTGCTCGCGTCCCCACCTACCGCAGCCCAGGCTGCCGCCTGGGATTGCCCCTCGGGAAGTCTCTGCATCTGGACAGGCACCTATGGAACGGGTTCCCGGTGCGCATGGTCGAACGCAGACAACGATTGGTACGGCGGCTCGGTTGCCTGTTCATGGGCAAGCAGTCGGCCTTACCGGTCCGTCTGGAATCGAGGTACCAGTAGCAGTTACTTTGGCGTATGGATCTACGGCGGCGCTAACTACACCGGTAGTTACGATTGCATCCCACAAGGCGATCGGCATTCTGCCAGCGAAGGGTACGCGCGGTCGCATCGGTGGCGGACCAATGCCTGCTGGTGAGACACTTGGATCAAGACCCCCGGTTAGTAGCGAGCGCCAGTTGTGCGTGCCGGTTTGACATTGAAATGGCGTATGGCTACTACATGCCAGCCTGAAATTGACGCCACCAGTGCCTTGGGGTCGGGCTCCACGTAGCCGGCCCCACAGGCATTCGATGGCGGAATCGCGAGCTTTGACCTCTCGCCGGGCCGAAGGTCGTTTATGCTGGTTCGCTGTGCCCTTGAGTGGACCAGCCACCGCCTATAATCACAGGTCGTGGCCGCCGACATTAGTGGCTCTCATGGGTGCGGCCCTATGCTTCTGCCTCTTCGCATGCGCGCCCCCGAGCAGTGGTCCGTCATCCAGATCAAATATAAGCACCAAGATGCCGTCGGTGGCCGAGGCCCGCTGTGCCGCCGCGGCGTCCGCACTGCCGGAGATCGTGACGAAACCCGCCGCCCCGTCCGGCGTGTCGACCGCACCGGTACCGCTGGGCACCGGATATCCGATGGCCGATGAACGGGTACGTGAGGAGATGCTCCGCCGTCAGCAGGCCGCCAACGACGCCTTCCGGCAGCGCGGCACGCTCGAACCCGACACGGCTGCCGGCGCTCGGGCTTGTGCCACCGAGGTGCTCAAGGGCCTGAATCTGCTGACCGCCGGCGGCCGGGACGAGCCCGACGAGAAGGCAGTACGGCGGGCGGTGACCGCCACCGGCCTCACCGACGTGGTCGTCAGGCCGCCCGGGCGGCTCGATCTGGGCCCCGGCGACGGGCTGATCTTTGCGGGGTGGACCGGCCGGGCGTGCGTCTTCGGCAGCGTCCGGGACGAGATCACGGTGGAGATCGGCACCCGGATCGCCGACGGTGGTTGCCTGCCCGCGCCGGACTGATCAGGACCAGGCGCGTTGCAGGGCCACCCGGGCCTCCAGCTCCAGCAGTTTGACCTTGCGGTCCAGGCCACCACCGAAGCCGACCAGCTTTCCGCCCGCACCGATGATGCGGTGACACGGCACGATCACCGGGATGGGGTTGCGGTTGCAGGCCACACCGACCGCTCGGGCCGCTCCCGGGTCACCGACCCGCCGGGCCACCTCGCCGTAGGTAAGTGTCTCGCCGTACGGAATGCGGGTCATCTCCCGCCACACCGCCCGCTCGAAATCGGAGCCACGCGGCACGGTCACCGGCACCCCGAAGTCGGTCAGCTCGCCGGCGAAGTACGCGCGCAGTTGCGCCACCGCCCGTCGGGAGGTCTCGTCAGCCGGCTCGGTCGTCCCGTCACCGACCGGACCGAAACGCGCCCCGCAGACGCTGCCCCCGTCGGTGGCCACGGAGAACTCCCCGATCGGTGAGTCGAGCACGGTCCAACGCATCCCGCCATTCTCCACTCGTGTGCAGGGGCCGCAACGGCGAGCGCCCGCCGGAGCCTCCCGGGTCTCCGGGAGCTCCGGCGAGCGCCGGCCGTGCGCGACTGGTCAGGCGGTGGAGACGGTGAATCTCTCGCCGTTGCCCAGCCCCAGACCGGAGGACGACCACTTGATGGTCTTGTTCGAGATCAGCTGGCTGGTGCCGGACGACCCGGCGGAGACCGCCTGGCCGTCGCCCGCCCTGAGGAAGATCGTTCCGTCGATGTTGTAGTTGGCGAAGTCGAACGTCTCGTAGAGGCCCCGCCCCGTGCTGCTGGCGACCAGCGGCTTGGTGCCCTTGCTCGCCGCGGTCACGTACCTGCCGTTGGCGTGGGCCCGCAGACTGAAGAAGCCGTCACCCACGTTGATGACGTCGAACCTCGCCGCCTTGGTGACGGTCGTGCTGCTGGGGACCAGCGGCTTGGTGCTGCTGGCCGCCACCACGTACTTGCCGCTGGCCTTCGACCTGAGGCTGACGATCGGCGGCGCTGCGTCGATTGTGAACTTCTCGTTGGTGCCGATGGAGGTCTTGCTCGCCATCATCGACGAGCTGCCGGAGGTCGACGCCGTGACGTATTTTCCATTGATCTTGGACTTGAGGCTGACCGTGCCGTCGGTGTGGTTGACGATTGTGTACTTGGCCGACGTGACGATCGTCTTGTGACTCGCGATCAGCGGCTTGGTGCCGTTGCTCGGCGCCACCACGTACCGCCCAGTGGCCCTGGAGCGCAGCGCGACCAGGCCGCTACCGGCGTCGACGAAGTCGAACCGCTGCGCCGTGCCCATGCTCGTCCCGTTGTTCACCAGCGGCTTGGTGCTGCTGGCGGCGGTGACGAACTTGCCGTTGGAACGGGCCTTGAAGCCGTGCGAGTAGCGGGTCGGCGTGACCGAGCCGACGGTCAGCAGCCGGTCGATCGAACCCTTCGTGTCGTACACCCCGCCGGCGAGTCCGGTGGTGACGATCCGGTCCCGGACCTGCCTCGGCGACCAGCCCGGATTGGTGCTCAGCAGCAGCGCCGCGGCGCCTGCCACGTGCGGAGCGGCCATCGAGGTGCCGCTGAACACCGCGCTGCTGGTGTTGCTGTTGTGCCGCGCCGAGACGATGCTCGCGCCCGGCGCGAAGACGTCCAGGCATTTGCCGTAGTTCGAGAACCACGCCCGCATGTTGATCCGGTCCGTCGCGCCCACCGTGATCGCCTCCGGTACCCGGGCCGGAGACGCCTTGCAGGCGTCCATCCAGCTGTTACCGGCCGCGATCGAGTAGGTGACTCCGGACGCGATGGATCGGTTCACCGCCTCGTCGAGGGACGGGACGGCGACGACGTCACCGAGGCTCATGTTGGCCACGGCCGGCTTCTGGGCGTGCTCGGTCACCCAGTCGACACCGGCGATGACCTGTTCGGTGGTGCCGAAACCGTCGCAGTCGAGCACCCGTACGCCCACGAGCTTCACGCCCTTGGCCACGCCGTACTTGGTGCCGCCGACGGTCCCGGCGACGTGCGTACCGTGGCCGTTGCAGTCCTGGGCGACCTCGTCGGAGTCGATGGCGTCGTAACCGTGACTCGCCCGACCGCCGAAGTCCTGGTGGGCGATGTTGATTCCGGTGTCCAGGATGTACGCGGTGACCGAGCTGCCGGTGTTCGGGTACTTGTAGCTGCCGTTCAGTTTCGGCGAGGCCTGATCGATGCGGTCGAGGCCCCAGGACGGCGGGCTGCTCTGCGTGCCGCTGTTCGCCGACAGCCGCCGGACCTGCTCCACGTAGGCCACGTCGGGGTGGCTGGCCAACTTGTCCGCCTGCCGCTGGCTCATGGTGGCCGAGTAACCGTTGAGGGCGTGGCCGAACACCCGGCGGATCGTGCCACCGTTCGCGCCGGTGAGCGCCGAGGCGGCGGCCCGGACGGATCTGTTTGTCGTCCCTCGTTCCTTGAGGACGACGATGTAGCGGTCCGGCACGGCACCGACGCCCGTGCTGCCGAGCACCTCGACGCGGGGCTGGTCGGCCGGAGCAGCCATCGCGGCACCGCCGGTCACGGTGAGAATGGACGAAGCGGTGGCGAGGGCAAGCCCTGCCGCCGCCGAGCGGCGCAGTGCGCCACGGCGTTTCACTGGATGTGCCCCCGTCGGTCGTCGACCAGGCCCGATGGGCGGTCGGATCGATACTGGATCGTCCCGCCTCCAGCTGCAAAGCAGCGGGCTGATGGACGTGAACACATCATGGACGAACCTCGCTGGCACCGCGTCCACCGTTTGGTCGAGACGTGAGCGTTTCGACGTGCGGCTGTCGTCCCGAAACGGGCCACAGTGGACGGCGGTCGGCGCGATCAACTCGCGTCGCTGGTCAGTCGTGGATGCCCTCGTCGCGGGCCCAGCGCAGCAACTCCGCCTCGGCCGTGTCGCGATCCAACGGCCCACGCTCCAGCCGCAGGTCCTTCAGGTGCTTCCAGGCCCGTCCCACCACCGGCCCGGGCGGCACGCCCAGCAGCTCCATGATTGCGTTTCCGTCGAGGTCGGGCCGGACCCGGGCCAGATCTTCCTCGGCGGCGATCCGGGCGATCCGCTCCTCCAACGCGTCGTAGTCCGCCGCCAGTTGGGCCGCCTTCCGCCGGTTGCGGGTGGTGCAGTCCGAGCGGGTCAACTTGTGCAGCCGGGGCAGCAGGTCACCGGCGTCGGTGACGTAGCGGCGTACCGCCGAATCCGTCCACTCGCCCCGGCCGTACCCGTAGAAGCGCAGGTGCAGCGCGACCAACGCGGTCACCTTCGTCGTGACGTCCTTGGGGTAGCGCAGCGCCTTCATCCGCACCTTGGTCAGCCGGGCACCGACCACCTCGTGGTGGTGGAAGCTGACCCGCCCGTCCGGGCCGATCGCCTTCGTCGCCGGCTTGCCCACGTCGTGCATCAGCGCGGCCATCCGGAGGATGAAGTCCGGTCCGTCCTCCTCGTACGAGACTGCGTTGCTGACCACGGTCAGCGTGTGCTCGTAGACGTCCTTGTGCTGGGCGTGCTCGTCGATCTCCAGCTTGAGCCCGGTCAACTCGGGCAGGAACCGCTCGGCCAACCCGGTGTCGACCAGCAGCCGCAGGCCGGAGATCGGGTCTGCGCCGCAGAGCAGCTTGGTGAACTCGTCGCGGATCCGCTCGGCGGTGATCCGGTCCAGGTCGGTCGCCATCCTGGTCATCGCCGCCCGCACGTCCGGGTGGACCGCGAAGCGCAGCTGCGCGGCGAAGCGGGCGGCCCGCAGCATCCGCAGCGGGTCGTCGCCGAACGACTCGGCGGGCGTGCCCGGGGTACGCACGATCTTCGCGGCCAGGTCGGTCAGGCCGCCGTACGGGTCGGTGAACCGATGTTCGGGGACGCTTACCGCCATCGCGTTCACTGTGAAGTCCCGCCGTCGCAGGTCCTCGATGAGACTGGTGCCGTAGGCGACAACCGGGTTGCGACTGACCTGGTCGTACGATTCGGCGCGGAACGTGGTGATCTCCAGTCGCAGACCGCCGCGCTGGCAGCCGATGGTGCCGAACTCGCGGCCGGTCTCCCAGATCGCCTCGGCCCAGCCCCGCACGATGTCCAGTGTCTGGTCGGGGTGCGCGTCGGTGCAGAAGTCGAGATCCTCGCCGAGCCGGCCGAGCAGGGCGTCGCGTACCGAACCGCCCACGAGGTGCAGTTCGTGACCGGCGGCGGCGAACCGGCGACCCAACTCGTCGGCCACCGGGGAGACCCGGAGCAGTTCGGCGACGGCGTTGCGCTGCGCGGCGGTGAGATCGCGGCGGTCGGTGGCGTGGGATGCGGCGGTTTCGGACATCGGATCCGCAGCCTATCGGTCCTGACCGGCATCGCCTCCGCCGGGCGCGGGTAACGGGCCGGGGTTGACTAAGGTCTGTGACGTGTGGGCCGGTGCCGGCTCCGGCGTACCCCTTGGAGGCACAGATGAGCGGCGGGCTCTACCGCAGCGCGAACGCCCAGCAGGGCGGCGCGCCCGGCGGCTGGCCCGGTGACGGAGCCACGTTCATCTCCGCCGAGCCGCTCAACCAGCCGGCGATGGAGTCGACCGCGCCCCCACAGGAGCAGGTGGCGGAGGGCAGCGCCGCCACCAACAGCGCGATCATGGCCCTGGGCAGCCTGGTCAGCCGGGGTACCGGCTTCCTCCGCAATCTGGTCATCGGCGCCGCCCTCGGTGGTGCGTTGGTCGGCGACGCCTACACCACCGCCCAGATCCTGCCGGGGATGGTCTACGAGTTCCTGCTCGGCGGCATCCTCACCAGCGTGCTGATCCCGGTGCTGGTGCGTCGGCGAAAGGCGGACGCCGACGGCGGTCAGGCGTACGCGCAGCGGTTGCTGACCCTGGCGGTGCTCGCGCTCGGCGCCGCCGCCGTGCTCGCGGTCGCTCTCGCCACGCCGCTGACCTGGCTCTACGGCGCGGACGAGTCCGCTGACGGCTACTCCGGACTGGTCACCGCCCTGGCCCGGCTAATGCTGCCGATGATCTTCTTCTCCGGATTGAGCGCGCTGATCAGCGCGGTGCTCAACACCCGGGGCCACTTCGCCGCGCCGATGTGGGCACCGATCCTGAACAACCTGGTCGTCATCGGTACCGCCGGGCTCTACATCGCAATCTTCGGTGCTGACATCGTCGGGCCCGATGACATGACGACCGGGCGGGTCCTGCTCATCGGCGGCGGCACCCTGATCGGCGTGGCCATCCAGGTCGCCGGTCTGTTGCCGGCGCTTCGCAAGGTCGGCTTCCGGTGGAAGCTCCGCTTCGACTTCCGCAAGCTCGGTCTGGCCGAGCTGGGGCGGCTCGGCGCCTGGATGATCTGCTACGTCGCGGTCAGCCAGGTCGGCCTCATCGTGCTGTTCAACCTGCTGAACCGGGCTGGCAAGGAGAACGCCGCCGGTCCGCTTATCTACAACAACGTCTTCCTGCTGCTGATGACCGCGCACGGCATCATCGCCGTGTCGATCATTACCGCGCTCATGCCTCGGATGAGCGCCGCCGCTGCCGACGGCCGGTACGCTGATCTCGCCGCCGACCTGTCCCGGGGCACCCGGACCGTGTCGGCCGTGCTTGCCCCGATCGCGGTCTGCTACGCCGTGCTGGCCACCCCGATCGCGTTCACGCTGTTCCGGTGGGGAGCCTTCACCGCCGACAACGCCACCGCGACATCCCTGGTGCTGCTGGCCGCCGCACTCGCGCTGGTGCCCTTCGCGATCAGCCAGCTGTTCACCTTCGCCTTCTACGCACTGCCGGACACCCGCACTCCGGCACTGATCAACATCCCGATCGTGGCGCTCCGGATCGGGGTGCAGATCGCCCTGTTCGCAATCTTCTCGGCGAGCTTCGTCGGCGCGGGGATGATGATCGGTAACGCCATCTCGTACCTGGCCGCCGCAATCGCCTCCGCCTGGCTGCTGCGCCCCCGGGTCGGCCGTATCGGGCTGGGCGCGATCCTGCGTACTCTCGGCCGGGTTGCCGTCGCGGCGCTGGGCGCGGCCCTGGCCGGCCTGGTGGTGGTGGCCCTGCTCCCGGGCGGCGACACGCCGACGCGGTTGGAGGCGATCGCGCAGCTGCTGGTCGGTGGTGCGGTCATCGGCGGTACCTACCTCGGCCTGGCGACGGTGCTGCGGATCTCCGAGATCACCGAGGTGGTCGGGATGGTCCGCCGCCGACTCGGCCGCTGAACCCTCCACCGGCTCGGCGTGCACCCAGCGTGACCGCGGATCACCAGGCTGGGGATGTCCCTGTGGATAACTCCGCGCGCCGCCGCTCACCTGACGGATCAGCCTGTGGATAACCAACCGTACGGCCGAGTATGCCCGGCCGATTGACGGGAATCCGGCGCTGCCGAACCCGCCGATGCGACCGGCTCCGCCCCGGCCGGAACTGGTTGAGGTCAACCTCTAGATTGGCTGGTACAGGTACCAGCAACGTGGCCGACAACGGTGGTAACGGGACGAGTCCACCGACTGCTGACGCTGTCGTCACCGGACGGCGGGAAGATGACATGTCGGGGACCGGGCCATCCCGGGTAAGGTCGCACTCGACGGGTACGGCAGACACCGGCGCGCGGCACCGTGCTGCGACCGGCCGGCCGGTACCAGACGAAGGCGGAGCGGGAAGCAGATGCCCAGCAGCGCGGGTCCATCGATCGACACGATCACCGAGGGAGGACGGGTGACCCAGGTCGGCGAGGGTCAGGACGCGGACGAGACCACTCCGCCGGTCATGACCTTCGGTGCTCCGACGGCCGGTGAGATCCTCGCCGAACGTTACGAACTGGTCGAGCACATCAACAACGACAGCGCGGGCCGTCTGGTCTGGCGCGGGGTCGACGTCGTGCTGCGCCGACCCGTCGCGGTCGTCATGCGCTACCCGGGTGGCGACTCCGCCACCGAGATGCTCCAGGCCGCCGTTGCCGCCAGCCGGGTCGTCCACCCCAACCTCGTCGGCGTGTACGACGCCATCGACGAAGCCGAGCGGGCCTACGTGGTACGCGAGTGGGTCGACGGTCAGTCCCTGCGGGACCTGGTCGCGAGCGGGCCGTTGGACGCCGCCCGCGCGACCGCCGTCGGTAACTCCGTCGCCAGCGCCCTGGCGGCCGTCCACGCCACCGGCATGGTGCACGGAAACGTGCACCCCGGCACGGTGATGATCAGCGATGACGGCCGGGTGGTGCTCGCGGACGCCCGCACCGACGGTGACGACAGCCAGGAGAGCGACGTCCGGGCCGTCGGGGGCATCCTCTACTTCGCGATGACCGGCTACTGGCCGCACGCCGAGGCGCCGCTGCGCGGTGCCACCGCCGGGCATGGTCGGGCGGCCATTCCCGACGCGGTACGCGATGCGAACGGGGCCGTCGCGGCACCCCGTCAGGTCCGCGCCGGCGTGCCGGCCTACCTGGACGACCTGACCATGGATCTGCTCGACGCCGAGATCGCCCCGCCGCCGTCGGACGTGCTGACGGCGGAGCTGGCCCGGCTCGACGTGCCGGACGACGACTACCTCGACAACAACGGCCCGCTGCGGTTCGCCGGCGAGACCGGCGAGGAGCCGTCTCCGTTGGCCGCGGCCGGCGGGCGGAAGGTCGCTCTGGGCATCGCCGGGTTGCTGGCGGTTGCCCTGATCGGGCTGCTGATCGGGATCAGCACCCTCGGCGACGGCAACGGTGACCCGGAGACCAACCCGGTCGCGGCGCCGACATCGAGCGCGCCGGTGAGCGAGGAGCCAGCAACACCCGCAGTCCGGAACCTCAAGATCAGCGACGCCCGGATCATCGACCCGGACAGCAACAACCGGACCGAGGTGCGCGACGCCGAGAAGGTCTTCGACGGCGACCAGGACGAGGGCTGGTCCACCGAGACCTACAACCGCAGCAACTTCGGCAACCTCAAGCGGGGCATGGGCGTCTGGATCGACCTCGGCGCCGAGCGGACCGTCAAGTCGGTACAGGTCAACCTCTCCGACCGGGGTGCCTCGGCGGAACTGCTCACCGGCACGACAAACGCTCCGTCGTCCAGTTCGGGCGACGACGAGGTCCTCACGGCGTACCTGAAGAACAAGATCGGGCAGCCCTTCGAGGAACACGACGGCACCACGATGACCTTTGACGGCTTCGACGCCGACAAGAAGTACCGCTACCTGCTTTTCTGGATCACCGAGCTGCCGCCGAACGGAGGCGGTTTCAAGATCGGGGTGCAGGAGATCACGGTCCAGGGGTCATGAGAGGTCGCCACGGCGACAACCACCGGGTCGGGTGATGGAGGTACGCGACGCCGGAGGCAACCACACGGGCACCGCTTCCGTGGACGACACGGTGAGTGACCTCGATCTGCTGCGCGCCCACGTCGCCGGTGACCGGGACGCCTTCGGTGAGTTGTTCCGCCGGCACCGGGACCGGCTCTGGGCGGTCGCCCTGCGTACGCTCGGCGACCGTGAGGAGGCCGCGGACGCCCTCCAGGACGCGCTGCTGTCCGCCCATCGCGCGGCCGGCCGGTTCCGCGGTGACTCGGCGGTCACCACCTGGTTGCACCGGATCGTGGTCAACGCCTGTCTCGACCGGATCCGCCGTCGGCGGGCCCACCCGACGGTGCCGTTGCCCGACGGAACGCACGGCCCGGAGGACGGGCCGGGCACCGGCGGCGTGGAGCCGGCCGCACCGGTACCCGACCACGACACCGCCATGGTCGTCCGGGACGCCCTGGCCGCGCTGCCGCTGGAACAGCGGGCCGCCCTCGTGCTGGTGGACGTGCAGGGCTACCCGGTGGCCGAGGTCGCGCGGATCCTCGGCGTCGCCGAGGGGACGGTGAAGAGTCGCTGCGCCCGGGGCCGAGCCCGGCTCGCGGTCACGCTTGGGCACCTGCGACCCGGCACCCGGCCGGCGACCACCGCCCGCCCGGACGTGCCGGAGGTCACCGACGGGAACCCGAAGGAACCATCGGGCGTCCGATCGGGGTCGGGGCGGTCCCGGCCGGCCGCCAACCAGCAGGAGGAAGCGTGAGCACCGGGGAGTTCAGCGAGGTCGACCACGACCTGCTCGCCGACTACCTCGGTGGCGCGCTGGACGGCACCCCCGAGCACGCTGAGATCACCCGGCTGGTGACACAGGACCCGGCCTGGGCCGATGCTCATGCTCTCCTGGGCCCGGCCGTCGACAACGTCCGCGCCGAGCTGGCCGGGTGGGGCGAGCCGACGCTGGAGCTTCCGCCGGAGATCAGCGACCGGATCAGCGCCGCTCTCGCCGCGGCTGATCCGCTCACCGCGCCCACCACCGAGGCCGCGCCGACGACCGCGGCTTCCGAGCAGGAATTGGCCACCGGGGACGGGATTGCGGCCGTCGAGGGCCCCGGCTCGGAGCCGACCGGCGGAAAGCTGACGATCGTACCGACCCAGCCGCTGGGCGGTCCCCGTCGGCCCGGCGGCCCGCTGCGGCCGGGCCAGGACCGGTCCTCGTCGTCGCGGCCGGGTCGGCGACGTCGCCGCTGGGCCCGCGTGGCCGGGCCGGTTGCCCTCGCCGCCGCCGCGGTGGTCGGGTTGGGTGCGCTCCAGCTGTTCCAGCCGGGCGGCGGGGACGACGTCGCCACCGACACCGCCCTGAACGAGCGGGCCGTCAGCCCTGCGGTGCCGCACGCCTACCCGCAGGATTCCGCGGGGCAGCCCGGCACCAAATCGGCGCCCGAGCGTGCCGCGGTCGCATCCGGCGCTCCGTACCGCGTCGTCGGCCCTCCCCAGCGCAGCGACACCGACTACACGCCGGAGGCACTGGCCGGCCTGACCCCGAGCGTCAGGCAGTTCTCCACCGACGGTGATCCGGGGCTCGGCGCGGAGAACCAGGAGCGCCTCCCCGCCCCGGGCGATCTGACCCGGCTCGGCGACCAGACCGCATTGAGCGCCTGCCTCGCCGAGATCGGTGCTGAGCACCGCGGGGGACCGCTGACCTTCGAGGTCATCGACTACGCCCGCTTCCAGGGGCTGCCGGCGCTGATCCTTCGGTTCACCGACGCCTCCGGCACGAACTGGGCGTGGGTCAGCGGCCCGGAGTGCGGTGTACCCGGGTCCGGCTCGGACGCCCGTTACCGTACGCGGGTAGGGTGAGCCAGCGGTCGCCGGACTTTTGACCGTCCACGTGACCTGACCCACCGGGTGACCGGCTCGGGAATTCCCGCTTCGTACGATGACGTTCTGCACATCAGTTGCCGCCGCGTCGGCACTCGGATCGGCATCGGCCCGTACGCCGGTGACGACAGTCAACACGATTGGGAGACGGCAGTGGACGAGGTCCGCAACCTGGTCATCATCGGCTCCGGGCCGGCCGGCTACACGGCGGCGGTCTACGCGGCGCGTGCCAACCTCAAGCCGCTGGTGATCGAGGGCGTGCAGTCCGGCGGCGCGCTGATGACCACCACCGAGGTGGAGAACTTCCCCGGTTTCGCCGACGGCATCCTCGGCCCCGAGCTGATGGACAACATGCGTAAGCAGGCCGAGCGGTTCGGTGCCGAGTTCCTGACCGACGACGTCACCCGGGTCGAGCTGACCGACACCGGTCACCCCGGCGCGGTGAGCACCGTCTGGGTCGGGGAGACCGCGTACCGCGCCCGCGCCGTGATCCTCGCCACGGGTTCCGCCTGGCGCCCGCTCGGCGTACCCGGCGAGCAGGAGTACCTCGGCCACGGTGTCTCCTCCTGCGCCACCTGTGACGGCTTCTTCTTCCGCAACCAGCACATCGTGGTCGTCGGTGGTGGCGACTCGGCGATGGAGGAGGCCAGCTTCCTGACCCGCTTCGCCGAATCGGTGACGATCCTGCACCGCCGCGACTCGTTCCGGGCAAGCAAGATCATGGCCGAGCGGGCGCTCGGCAACGACAAGATCAAGGTCGAGTGGAACACCGTTGTGGAGGAGGTGCTCGGCGCGGACGGCAAGGTCTCCGGCGTACGGGTGCGCAACGTCCACACCGGCGAGGCCAAGGTGCTCGACGTCACCGGTGTGTTCGTGGCGATCGGCCACGACCCACGCAGCGAGCTGTTCCGCGGGCAGGTGGAGATGGACGACGAGGGGTACGTGAAGGTGCAGGCCCCCAGCACCCGGACCAGCATCCCCGGCGTCTTCGCCGCCGGGGACCTGGTCGACCACACGTACCGGCAGGCGATCACCGCAGCCGGGACCGGCTGCGCGGCCGCCCTGGACGCCGAACGCTTCATCGCCACGCTGCCCAAGAGCTGAACCAGACACAACGCAGGAGGAGGGTCAACAGTGGGAGCAACCAAGTCGGTCACCGACGCGAGTTTCACCGCAGACGTGCTGAAGTCCGACAAGCCGGTCCTGGTGGATTTCTGGGCCGAGTGGTGCGGGCCGTGCCGCAAGGTGTCGCCGCTGCTGGAGGAGATCGCCGGCGAGATGGGCGACCAGGTCAGCATCGTCAAGCTCAACATCGACGAAAACCCGGAAACCGCCCGGACATACCGCGTGATGTCGGTGCCGACCCTCACCGTTTTCAAGAACGGTGAGCCGGTGCAGTCGATCGCCGGCGCCAAGCCCAAGGGCGAACTGGTCAAGCTGATCGAATCGGCGCTCTGACCCCCAACGACGACGTCGCCGTCGACCCCGTGCCGGTGAGCCCGGCACGGGGTCGACGCGTTTTTCGCCGCCCACCACCCCAGCGGATCGCCTAGCGCATAACCTCGAACCGGGGCCGCCGGACGCCGGTGAGCACCTGGTCCCCGCCAACGGCACCCGCTCGTCGGTGGCGGGGCCTGGCAGCCACCGACCGTGCAGAGGGGGTCGTGCGTGCGTCCGATCCGTCCCGGTGACCGGGGACCCGCAGTGACCGAGATCCGTGCGGTGTTGACCGGCCTCGACCTGCTGTCGAAGGCGACCGGCCCACACAGCGACGAGTTCGACCCGGCGACCGAACGGGCGGTTCGCGCGTTCCAGCAGTCGCGGGGTCTCAGCGTCGACGGCCGGGTCGGTGCCGAGACCTGGCGGGCCCTGGACGCCGCCCGCTGGCGGCTGGGCGCCCGCACCCTCTACCACGCGGTGCCGGTCCCCCTCACCGGCGAGGATGTCCGGTCGCTCCAGGAGCGGCTGCTGGAGATGGGCTACGACACCGGACGGGCCGACGCCATCTACGGCATCCGCACATCCCGGGCGGTGGCGCAGTTCCAGCGTGAGGTGGGGCTCGTCCCCGACGGCACCTGCGGCCCGCACACCATGGGTGCGCTGCGCCGACTGGGCCGCAAGGTGGTCGGCGGACGGCCGCAGTGGTTGCGTGAGTCCGACGCCATCCGACAGTCCGGCCCGACCCTGGTCGGCCGGACCGTGGTGATCGACCCGGGGCACGGCGGAACCGACCCGGGCGTGGTGGTGGCGGACGGCCCGCTGCGCTGGACCGAAGCGGATCTGATGCACGACCTGGCCAGCCGGCTGGAGGGGCGCCTCGCCGCGTCCGGGGTACGGGTACAGCTCACCCGAGGACCGTCGCCGGAGACCTGCCTGCCCGACATCGACCGGGCACAACTGGCCAACTCGCTCGGCGCCGACGTGTTCATCTCGTTGCACACCGACGGCCACGCCAACCCGATGGCCGAGGGTGTCGCCACGTACCACTACGGCACCGACAACGGGGTGAGCTCGGCGACCGGCGAACGGCTGGCCGGGCTGGTCCAGCGGGAGATCGTGGCCCGTACCGGGCTGCGGGACTGTCACACCCATGCCAAGGCGTGGGACCTGCTCCGGATCACCCGGATGCCGGCGGTCCGCGTCGAGGTCGGCTACCTCACCTCGCCGACCGACCGGGAACGGCTGATCGCTCCCCGGTTCCGCGACAAGCTGGTCGAGGCGATGGTGGCTGCGGTGCAGCGGATGTACCTGCCGATCGAACGCGACGTCCCGACCGGCTCGATCGACGTCAGCGAGCTGCGGGCGGCGGTCGCCGCCGGCACCGTGGTGGACTGAGTCGGCCCAACCCTGGGTGGCCGTCAGCCCGTCGCGACGTCGGGTGGTGGTCAGCCGGCCGTCGAACGGGTGGCCGGCGTCGGTCGGACCGGGCGTAGCAGCGACTCCGGGCTCATCGAGCCGAGCAGCTTCTCCAGCGCGTACTCGACGTCGGACTTCCAACTCAACGCCGTCCGCAGTTCCAGTCGCAGCCGGGGAAACCGCGGATGCGGGCGAACCGTCTTGAAGCCCACCGAGAGGAAGAAATCGGCGGGTGCCACGCACGCCCCGCCCGGATCGGCGGAGTCACCGAACTTCGCGTCGCCGAACGCCTCGATCGCCTTGATCCCGCGCTTGGTCAGATCGCGGGCCACCCCCTGCACCAACATCCGGCCGAGGCCACCGCCGGAGAACGCGGGCACCACGTTCGCGGTCATCAGCAACGCCGCGTCGGCGGAGACCGGAGAGGTCGGGAAGGCCATCGACCGGGGCACGTACGCCGGCGGGGCGTACATCACGAAGCCGGCCGGCATGCCGTCGACGTACACCAGCTTGCCGCAGGAACCCCATTCGAGCAGGGTCTGCGACACCCACGCCTCTTTCTCCAGCCCAGGGTCGCCGGCAGCGCAGGCGCGGTCCGCGGAAACCGGATCAAGCTCCCAGTAGACACACTGCCGGCAGGGAAGGGGCAGGTCCTCCAGGGTGTCCAGGGTCAGGCTGACCAGACGTCGCGACATTGGCGCTTCCCCACACTAGGCTCGGAGGTGGGACCGGCCCGAGCGGCACCGCCGCCGCAGCGGCCCAGACGGCACCGCCGTGTTCCTGCCCCCGACGAGCGATCGTACGCCGCCGATCGGCGGCAGGGGAGACCATGCATGAACGTCCACCTCAGGGGTGTCTGCCGCCGGTCCGGCATGTGGACGCACGAATAATCGAAGACGCATCGGACGGTGCAGGGCGGCTAGGATCGACATCCGGCGCGCCGTACCGCCATGGTCGCCGGTGTCCTGGGTATCCGGGACCGGAGCCGTCCGAGCAGCCATCGGGGTGATGTGATGACCGGCACGACACTCGACGACTACACCGACCGGTACGCCCGGCGGGTCCGGGGAATGACCGCCTCGGAGATCAGGGCGCTGTTCGCGGTGGCCAGTCGACCGGAGGTCGTCTCCCTCGCCGGTGGCGCGCCGTACATCGCCGCGTTGCCGCTGGACGCCGTCGGCGAGATGCTCGGTCGGCTCGGTGCCGAGCACGGCAGCACCACCCTGCAGTACGGCATCGGTCAGGGCACCCTGGAGCTGCGGGAGCGGATCTGCGAGGTAATGGCGCTCTCCGGCATTGACGCCGCCTGTGGGGCCTCCCCGGAGGACGTGGTGGTGACGGTGGGCGGGCAGCAGGCGCTCGACCTGGTGGCCCGCCTCTTCCTGGACCCGGGTGACGTGGTGCTCGCCGAAGGGCCGACCTACGTCGGTGCACTCGGCGTGTTCCAGGCCGCCCAGGCCCAGGTCGTACACGTGCCCATGGACGACGAGGGTCTCATCCCGGCAGCGCTGGAGCTCGCCATCGCGGAGCAGGCCCGGGCCGGACGCCGGGTCAAGTTCCTCTACACCATCCCCACCTTCCAGAACCCGACCGGCGTGACGCTGACCGAGCAGCGACGGGAACAGGTTCTCGACATCTGCGAACGCGCCGGGCTGCTGGTGGTCGAGGACGACCCGTACGGCCAGTTGGGCTTCGAGAGCGAGGCACCCGCGCCGCTGCGGGCGCGGCGGCGGGACGGCGTCTTCTACCTCAGCACCTTCTCCAAGACGTTCGCGCCGGGGCTGCGGGTCGGCTGGATCCTCGCGCCACACGCGGTACGGGACAAGCTGGTGATCGCCAGCGAGGCACAGATCCTCTGCCCCAGCGCGTACGCGCAGGCGGCCGTCAGCACCTACCTCGGCACCATGCCCTGGCGTCAGCAGCTGAAGGTCTACCGGGAGGTCTACCGGGAGCGGCGGGACGCGATGCTCACCGCGCTGGAGGACCTGATGCCCGCCGACACCCGCTGGACGGTACCCGGCGGCGGGCTCTTCGTCTGGGCGACGCTGCCCGACGGGCTGGACTCGAAGGCGATGATGCCCCGGGCCATCGCCGCACGGGTGGCGTACGTGCCCGGCACCGGTTTCTACGCCGACGGCAGCGGCAACGGTCACATGCGGCTCAACTTCTCGTTCCCGCCGCCGGAGCGGATCAGGGAGGGCGTGCGCCGGTTGGCCAGCGTGATGGAACAGGACATCGCCATGCGGCGGGTGTTCGGTGCGGTCGGCGAGCCCGGCGCCCGGCGAGGCCGGACCGGCTGGGACGCGCCAGGACCAGACTTGGCATGATGCCCGGCATGGGTGTCACCGCTGCCGAAGAACCCGCCGTGTCGGGCCCCGAGACCACCGATCTCCACGTGCTCGTGCTCGCCGGCGGTCTGTCGTACGAGCGTGACGTGTCGCTGCGCTCCGGCCGCCGGGTGCTCGACGCGCTGCGTGCCGTCGGAATGCAGGCCGAGCTGCGCGATGCCGACGTGGCCCTGCTGCCCGCCCTGACGGCGGACCCACCCGACGCCGTGGTGATCGCCCTGCACGGCGCCACCGGCGAGGACGGTTCGCTGCGCGGCGTCCTGGACCTGTGTGGCGTGCCGTACGTCGGATGTGACGCTCGGGCTTCCCGCCTCGCCTGGGACAAACCGTCGGCGAAGGCCGTGCTGCGCGAGGCCGGCATCGCCACCCCCGACTGGGTCGCCCTGCCACACGACAGGTTCAGCGAACTCGGCGCGGTGGCCGTGCTGGACCGCATCGTCGACCGGTTGGGGCTGCCGCTCATGGTGAAGCCCGCCCAGGGCGGTTCCGGCCTGGGCGCCGCCGTGGTCCGGGACGCGGCGTCGCTGCCGGCTGCCATGGTGGGTTGTTTCGCGTACGACTCGACGGCGCTCGTCGAACGGTACGTTCCCGGCATGGACGTGGCGGTCTCCGTAGTCGACCTGGGCGACGGTCCGCAGGCGCTACCGGCGGTGGAGATCGTGCCTCGCAACGGGGTGTACGACTACGCGGCCCGCTACACCGCCGGACGCACCACCTGGCACACCCCGGCCCGCCTGGAACCCGCCGTCGCCGAATCGGTGGCCCAGGTCGCCCTGGCCGCCCACGCCGCCCTCGGCCTGCGTGACCTCAGCCGGGTCGATCTGATCGTCGACTCGACCGGTCAGCCACACGTACTCGAAGTCAACGTCTCGCCGGGGATGACCGAGACGTCGCTGTTGCCGCTCGCCGTACAGGCTGCCGGTCTCGATTTCGGACGCGTGATCGGAAATCTGGTCGCCCGCGCCGCAGGCCGCTGACCTTCCTCCACCCGGCACTGAATTCGGCGGTACCCGCTGCTCGGACTCTCGCCGCCGGCCACACGGGCACCGCCACCACCGTCACCAGCACCCGACCGCATGCGGTGCGCGACGAGTTGGCCGCGCGGCCGACCGCGACAACACCGCCAGCCGAAGCGCCGGGCACGCCGTAGCTCCGCCAGCCGTCTCGGCAGGGCTGCCCGTCTGGGCGGTCCTATTGCCGGTCGCTCTGAGGGCCCGATTCGCCGGCCGGCGTCGCTCGATCCGCAGTAGGCGTCTCCGCTTGCTCCCTCTCCGTCTCGGCCGTCTCCGCTCCCCGCGTATTGGCGGAGGCCTCGCTCTGTGGGCCGCCCTCGCTCTGTGGGCCGCCCTCGCCCTGCGCATCGCTATGGGCCGGTGGGCCGCCCTCGGCCTGCGGCGGGCCGTCCGTATCGGCGGACGGCTGTCGCGTCGGCACAGCACCAGCCGCCTCGCTGGCGGCCACGACCGCTGCTTCCTCTTGAGGCTGAGCTACGTCCCTTGCTCGCCCCGCTGCCGGGTCCCCATTCGGCCCCGCTGCCGGGTCCTCAGTCGGCCCCGAAGCCGCGGCGTTCGACGCCCCCGAATCGATACCGGCGCCCGGGGTGTCAGGTGGTTCAGCTGTCTCGCCGATAGCGTCCAGGAGCGACCCTCCCTCAACCGGCTTCGTCTCGGGAGCGGCTGACTGCGCAGCCAGGCTGGACGGCGCCTGCCACTGGATGCGGGGTGGTTCGGCGAGCGGCCGCCCACCGAACTCGGCCAGCCAGGCCGCAACGAGGGCGAGGTTCTCCCGCCACTGTTCCTCCGAGATCGGCGGCAGGATCGAGTCCCAGAGCGACAGGAAGGTGCCGCGGAGTTGGAGCCGACCGTACGGCCGGGCGAGGAACCACATGTGGAGATGGGCGGACCCGTCGCCCCAGCGGTTGACGTGTACCCGGGCCACCCCGTCGAGCGAGCGGATGGCGCGTTCCAGCCGTACCGTCATCACGCCCAACTCGGCGGCGAGAAGATTCGGCAGATCCCCGAGATCGAGGTGCGACCGCGACTCCAGGATGAGGACCATCGGCAGGCCGGTCGGCCGGTCCATGGCTCGTACGCGCCAGCGTTCGCCGACCCAGATGTAGGCCTCGTCGGGCGCCAGGCAGGCGGTGCATTCTCGGTGAGCCTCACCCTTGCGGGGCGGCTCGACAGGGACCGGATCGGCGAGTGGCTTGACTCGGAGGTCGCCCTCGAAGGGGAAGGACGGCCACTGGGTGAAGTCCGGGATTGAGGGAGGGGTGTCGTGCACGACGCTGACCCTAACCGAGTCCGCGACCACTGTCCCTACTCGAAACGTCTTCGACTTTCCGCAGCGCTCGAATGTCGGGACAGGGGGCGCCAGATAGTTCTCCCCAGGGTTATCCACAGGCCAGCCGGTCGCCGAATTCTCACCGCTGTCGCGCTTCGACAAGGGGTTTCGGGTCATGTTTCACGTGAAACGGCGTGAGCCTGTGGACAACTGATGTGGATAACGTCAGCGCACCAACGGCCTCGCCCGGCAGACGTGCCGACGCGGGCGTAACGGAGCGAGGCGCGCTCCGGCGAGTACTGGGCACTCCGCTCAACGCCCGCACCCAACACCGTCGTTTCACGTGAAACCACGACCCGGCGCATGGCGACCAGAGCTGGGGCCGAGCGCCACCGGCCTGCTGGCCGATGGACTCAGCTTGTCGCCTCTTCGACCGGTGTGATCCCCGAGAGGCGCTGTTCGATCATCGGTCGGCCCGGTCCTCATCCAGACCCCGCACCACCGCGCGGTCCGACCGGAGGGTCCGACGTGCTCGGGTGAATGGAACGCCACCTTTCGAGTCTGGCTGTGGAAGCTGTCATCGCTTGACCGGTCGAACCTTGGCCCTGCGCCACCCCGCCCGCCACCACTTGAGGAAGGCAACCCGGCGTCTGTCCCGCGCCCGGCACTGCGCTACACATCACCGGCGAACCCGACCAGTCCCGCCGCGCCAGGAGCGGAGGCCCAGCGGTCGCTCTACCCACACCCGTGTTTCACGTGAAACGGCCACCCCGTCCGCTCGCCTGGGCCGTGCGCTCTGGGTTCCTTTGCGCCGACGCCTTCGGACCGGACGCTGCTAGGCCCACCCCTTCTGCACGTGCGCTCTAGTTCTTCTCCGCGGACCTTCTGAGCCGACCTTTCTGAGCCGCGCAGCTACGAGCCGTGCGGCCATTAGCCCGCTCCCTACTGGGTCGCCTCCTTCTCAGCGGCTCTCTGATGGGTCGCTCCGACAGGGCTGCGTCCGGTCCCACTCGCCGGCGGGCTGCTGCCCTGTCGGTCCGACCCAGGGCCGAGGTCCGTCTCCGGCGGCCTCCGGCTGGGCGAGCTGTCTGGGCGAGCTTCCGTCGGTCGGCCGCCCTGTGCGTCCCTCGGTGTCGTCACCGACGCCCTGGCACTGCCCCACGACAGCCGCGACCCCAGGGCCCGCCGAGACCATCTCCGTTCGGTGCCGGACTCGACGGTCCCGGGTTGCGGTATGTCGCGCCATAGCTCTGGCCTGAGGGCCCGACATGCCGCAAGTCGGGAGTCGAGCTGGCTGCCCTCGGCGTCTGCGTGGCCATGCAGCGGAACGCCCCGAGTGCCATGGTCGTCTGCCCGCGGAGGCCGCTCGTGGCGGCTGGGCCCGGTCTGCGGCCCGCTGCGGACTACCCGGAAGACGACAAGGCCGCCTCGTCGCATTGGGACGAGGCGGCCTAGTGGTTCCGGTTGTTCAGTTCTCCGGTTCTTCGGGCTCTACTCCGATGATGCCGACGATCCGCTCAAGGTCGTCGACCGTCGCGAACTCAATCGTGATCTTGCCCTTGCTCCGCCCGATGTCGACCTTCACCCGGGTGTCGAACCGGTCGGAGAGGCGGTCGGCGAGGTCGGTCAGCGCCGGTGCGTGCGGCTTCGGCCGACGCTTCGCCGACTCCTTCTTGCCCGGTCCGTCATTGAGGGCGAGCGCGACGATTTCCTCGGTCGCACGGACCGACAGTCCCTCGGCGACGATTCGCAGTGCCAGTTGCTCCTGGGTCTCCGGATCCTCGAGGCTGAGCAGCGCCCGGGCGTGCCCGGCGGAGAGGACACCGGCCGCCACCCGCCGCTGCACTGGTGCCGGCAGGTTCATCAGCCGAATGGTGTTCGAGATCTGCGGCCGGCTGCGACCGATGCGCCTGGCGAGTTCCTCGTGGGTGGCGCCGAACTCCTCCAGCAACTGCTGATAGGCAGCCGCCTCTTCCAGCGGGTTGAGGTTCGCCCGGTGGATGTTCTCCAGCAGCGCGTCCCGCAGCATGGCGTCATCTCGGGTGTCTCGGACGATCGCCGGAATGTTCTCCCGACCGACCGCCTGCGCGGCACGCCACCGACGCTCGCCCATGACGAGCTCGAACTTCTCGCCGTCGAGTTGCCGCACCACGATCGGCTGGAGAAAGCCGACCTCCTGGATGGAGGTCTTCAGCTCCTCCAGGGCCTCCTCGTCGAAGACCTGGCGAGGCTGTTTCGGGTTGGGCACGATCGAGTCGACCGGGATCTCCGCGAAGCGCGCACCCGGCACCGGGCTCAGCGTCTCGTCAGGCTCGATGGTCGGGGACGGCACCGGCATCGGGGCCGGTGTCGCCACGGCCGTCGAGCCGCTCACTCCCGCTGTCGGCGCGCCGACGGCAGCACCGGCGTTGGGTGCCGGCCCGGTCGGAATCAGCGCCCCCAGGCCCCGCCCCAGACCGCCCCGTGGACGGTTCTTCATGCCACGCCTCCCAGCGCCTCGTCCGCACTACGCATTCCGGCTCACCGGCTCCTTGACGCCCCGCTCGGCGATCTCCTGCGCGGCCTCGAAGTAGCTCGTCGCGCCCCGCGAACCGGGATCGTAGGTCATCACCGACTGGCCGTAGCTGGGCGCCTCGGAGACCCGCACGTTACGCGGAATCACCGCCTGGAGCACCTTGTCGCCGAAGTGGTTCCGGACGTCCTGCTCGACCGCGTCGGCGAGCCGGGTACGACGGTCGTACATGGTGAGCAGAATCGTGGAGACCTCAAGCTGCGGGTTGAGGTGCTGACGAACCAGGTTGATGTTGTTGATCAGCTGGTTCAGCCCCTCAAGCGCGTAGTACTCACACTGGATGGGGATGAGCACCTCCTGCGCGGCGACCAACGCGTTGACCGTCAACAGACCGAGCGAGGGCGGGCAGTCGATGAACACGTAGTCGAAGTGCCCCGGGTAGGCGGTGATGGCGCGGTCGAGACGCGACTCGCGGGCCACCACTGACACCAGCTCGATCTCGGCACCGGCGAGATCGATGGTGGCCGGCACACACCAGAGGTTGGGGATGCCCTCCACCGCCTGGGTCACGTCCTCCAGCGGCACACTGTTGATCAGACAGTCGTAGACGTCCGGCACGCCGGTGTGGTGTGGCACGTTGAGGCCGGTCGAGGCGTTGCCCTGCGGATCGAGGTCAACCACGAGCACCCGGTTGCCGTGCAGGGCCAGCGCCACCGCGAGGTTGACCGTGGTCGTGGTCTTACCCACACCGCCCTTCTGGTTCGCGACGCACATGACCCGGGTCCGGTCGGGCCGAGGCATGGTCACCTCGCCACTGGGATTCAGGATCTGCACGGCGCGCATCGCCTCCATTGCCAACGGTGGGTCATCCTCTTCGCGCGTCGGGGTTTCACGTGAAACGTACGCGGCCTCGGGCGCGGCGGACGGGTAGGACCCGTCCGCCGGTGCGGGCGTGTCGGAAGCCGGTCGAGGATCCGGCACCACCGCGGCTGTCGGGGGGTGTGCTGCCGCCACCTCGAACCGAGCAGAGGCGGAGGTGTTCCGGCGGATCGGGATCACCCGCGCGTCGGGAGACGCGTTGACCGGGCGGCCACTCGTATCCGTACCGTCGCGTCCGTCGCCGGGCCCCGACCACGGAACACCCGACGTCGGCGCGTTCCGACCGGGTTCCGGTGGGCTCTGCGGCACCTCGGAGGGCCGCCAGTTCGGATATTCGGTTTCACGTGAAACAGGGTCACCCGCTGACCCGGTCACGCGCGGATCGTCGTACCTGCCGTCGTCATGCACCTGTCATCCCTGCCCGCTTCGGATGGTCGGTCCGCACCCGTCAACCGGGCCACTCGCGTGCTCTCCGCAGAGGTACCGCCCGGCGGGAGCGGACGGGCCCCGGAGGGAGATCCATCGCCGCCCGCTCCACACTATCGACGCGCGGCCAGCCTACGGCGCACGGGCGCGGCCGGTCCACGTCGGGTTCGTAACCCGCCGGTCGCGCCGCGCGCAGCGGCACGCGTAACCCGCCTCGGAACGCTGCAATTCGCGGCTGCCTGCGGCGTACGGTCCCAGGTCATCCGTGCGAAGACCCCAAGAGCGGAGCGCTCCGACTACCGTCGACGCGACCGCGACTTTCTGGACGACGTCCGGGCCGCCGGACCGACCAGTCTCTCCCGGACGATCTCAACCACCGTGGTCGGCGGCTCCACGACGCCTTCACCACACCGATGCAGTGCAGGTTGACCGCCACCAAGGCGGTGCACCGCCTCGGCATGCTCGGAGATCTCCTCCGCCGCCGAGGCACCCTTCAGGGCGAGTAGTCGGCCGCCGACTCCGGTGAGGGGTAAACACCAGCCCGCCAGCCGGTCCAGTGGTGCCACCGCCCGAGCGGTGACCACGTCCCCAGGCCCAACCTCCGACACCGCGACCGCTTCCTCGGCTCGACCGCGGAACACCCGTACGGAGTTGGTCAGGCCGAGCGCCTCCACCGTCTCGTTGAGGAAGGCGGTACGGCGGGCCAGCGGCTCGATGAGCGTCATCGCCAGGTCGGGCCGGGCGATGGCGAGCACCAGGCCGGGAAGGCCGGCACCCGATCCCACGTCCAGCACGGAGGCACCCGGTGGGATCAGCTCGGCCACCGCCGCGCAGTTCAGCAGGTGACGATCCCAGATCCGGGGGGCCTCGCGTGGACCGATCAGCCCCCGTACCACCCCGTCGGTGGCAAGCAGTTCGGCGTAGGCCGCAGCGACATCGAGGCGTACGCCGAAGAGCCTGCTCGCCGCTCCGGCCAGTTCGGGCGGCAGGGCAGCGGTGGCGGGCTGAGGTGGGACAGCCGCCGGCCCGGGCGGCGTACCACCCGGGCCGGACGCGGCTACGCCGCTGGCGTCGTCTTGCCGCACCTGTCAGTCCGCGGGACGGACGACGATGCGCCGGCTGGGCTCGACGCCCTCGGACTCGCTCTCCACCCCGTCGATGGCGTTGACCACGTCGTGGACGCACTTGCGCTCGAAGGCGGACATCGGCTCCAGCCGCACCGGCTCGCCGTGCTCCTTGACCTTCTCGACGGCGTTGCGGGCGACCGCAGCCAGTTCCTTACGCCGGTTGGCCCGGTATCCGCCGACGTCGAGCAGCAGGCGGCTCGGCGAGCCGGTCTGCCGGAACACCGCGAGCCGGGCCAGCTCCTGCAGCGCTTCGAGGGTCGCGCCGCGCTCGCCGACGAGGTTCTGCAGGCGGCCACCGACGACCTCGACCACCGGGCGGCCACCCGACACCAGCTCGTCGATGTCGCCGTCGTAATCGAGGATGTCGAGCAGCCCCTCCACGTAGTCGGCCGCGATCTCGCTCTGCCGGAACAGGTCGCTCTCGCCGGGGGCCTTGCTCGGCGCCGCTTCGGCGTCGGTCTCCTCCGGCTCGCCCTCGACCGGAGCCGCCGCGGTCGGCTCCTCGTCGTCCAGGGGCTGTTCGGCGCGGGGGATGCTGGTGTCGGTCACGGTGTCATCTCCGTACTCGCTCGGCCGGACCTCGGGTCCGCTGGTTCCCCGCGGCCGGCGGGACGTCGCCGGTGCCCACGGGCACGTCTGTAGGGGCAGTCTCGCCCGTCCGCCACGGCGCGCGTGGCGCTTCGCGTTCCGGCGCCGGCCTGACGGCGGCGGCACGGCGCGCAACGGGCCGCCGCCGGTCTCCCGGCAGCGGCCCGGACGATTCAGCCCTGCCGCTTGGCGGGGCGGCCCTTCTTCGGGTTGGCCGGCTTGGCGCCCGGCTTCGGCCCGGCGATCTTCGGCGCGGCGGGGGGCGGCGGCACGGCAGCCGGCTTGCTCCGGCCGAACAGCCCACCGGTCTTCGCGGGCTGCGCCCCGTTACGCGCCGAGGTGCCCGGCTTGCCGCTGGTCGCGGTCACCGGCGGCGGGAACTTGCGCAGCACCCACTGCTGCTGCCCGAGGGTGAACAGGTTGTTGGTGACCCAGTAGATGATCACACCGATCGGGAAGATGGCGCCGGAGACGAGCAGGGACAGCGGGATGCCGTAGAGCATCAGGCGCTGGATCATGCGCTGCTGCGGGTCCTCCGCCCAGCCCGTCTTGAGGATCATCTGGCGGCTGGTGAGGTAGGTGGTACCCATCATCACCAGCACCAGAACGCCGGCCATGATCTTCACGACGGTGCCGTTGGCGCCGAGCTGCGCCAGTTCCGCCGCGGTCGAGCCGAACTTGCTGGCGATCGGGGCGGTGAACAGAGTCGCGTCAGAGGCGCTGTTGAACTGGTCGACGGTCCAGCCGTAGATGTCCTTGTTGTTCTTCGCCGGGTCCGGGTTGAGGCGGCGCAGGACGTGGAAGAGGCCGAGGAAGACCGGGATCTGGAGGAACATCGGAAGGCAGCCCATGAGCGGGTTGGCCTTTTCCTTCCGGTAGAGCTCCATCATCTCCTTCTGGAGCGTCTCCCGGTCACCCTTGTGCTTCTCCTGGAGGGCCTTCACCTGCGGCTGAAGCGCCTGCATCGCCCGCTGCGACTTGATCTGCTTGACGAAGACCGGGAACAGGATGACCCGGACGGTGACCACCAGGAAGACGATGGCGAGGATCCACGCCCAGTTGGTGCCGAGGACCGCAGTGTCCGGAATGCCGATGGCGTCCCAGGCCGAGTGCCAGGCCAGCAGGATCCACGAGATCGCGTAGTAGATCCAGTCGAGACTCAATTCTCAGGCTCCAGTCACGTCGGCAGGTCGGCGGCCGCCCGGCTCCGGAACCGGGTCGTATCCACCAGGATGGAATGGGTGGCAGCGCGACAGTCGCCGGACCGTCAGGCCGGCTCCCCGGAGCGCGCCGTGCCGGGCCACCGCCTCCAGGGCGTAGGCGCTGCACGACGGGTAGAACCGACAGCGGGCCGGCAACGCCGGACTTATCCACCGACGGTACGCGATGATGGGCAGGGTCAGCACCCGGGCACCCGGGGTAGCCGGGCGCGACGTCGTCTGCTCGGCGCTCATCGAGGCCGCCGCCCCCGGCCGGACCGAGCGGCGACGAGCGCCGCATCCAGGTCGGCGCCGAGCCGTTGATACGTGGCGTCCGCCGCAGCCGGCAGGGCGCGTACCACGAGGGTGCTTCCGGCCGGCAGGTCGATAAGGCGTTCCCGGGTCAGCTGCCGCAACCGGCGGCGCACCCGATTACGGACCACTGCCGGCCCGACCGCCTTGGAAACCACGAAGCCGGCGCGGGACACCGGCGGGGAGTCTGTCTCCGCGTTGTCCCGCGCCGGCTTCGGCGCTGCATTGTCGGATCCGGCTGCGTTCGGCACGGTCAGATGAACGACCAGAGCGCCGCGGCCGGCTCGCCGGCCACCGCGAACCGCTGCGGCGAAGTCGCTGCTGCGCCGCAGTCGTTGGGCGGCCGCCAGCACGACTGCCACGTCCTCCGGAGCGGACCTGACCGGCCTCAGGCCGACAGGCGGGCGCGACCCTTGGCGCGACGGGTCGAGATGATGGCGCGGCCGGCCCGGGTGCGCATGCGCAGCCGGAAGCCGTGGGTCTTCGCGCGCCGGCGGTTGTTCGGCTGGTAGGTGCGCTTGCTCACGTCAGGCTCTCCGTTGTCGGACGCCCCGGACGAGTGGATCGCCGGGTCGTGGTGGTCCGGGCCGCCGCTGTGGTGGCCCCGATCGGTGCTGCCCGTCGGTGCGTGACCCCGGTTGCGCGGTGAGCGACCGCAGGCAGCGAGCACCCATCACCCTAGCAGAGGGCGTGAGAGCAGCCCCTCCAGCCTAGGTCGGGGGATAATCAGCGTCAAACCTGGCCACTCCGACGGTGAGCTGCGACGGAAGACGACCGAAGCGGTGGTTTTCACGAATGCCGACAGGGGTGAGCCGCGTCGGCGGTTGAAGACGCAGCGACAACGCTGTTACCGTGCCCGATTGCGGTCAGCGTCGGAGTTGCGCCGATGTCGCCGGCAGGCAAGACCGGACACGGTAGTGAATCGTTCGGCACGGTGAACCCCGCTTCAGTGCCCGGCCACGGCAGGGGGCAGGTCCGACCCGAGCCCGGCGGGCGGCCACAATCGGTCGGTACACAGGCTGTGGATAACTTGTGGAGAACGACCGGGTGCGGCGACCGGGTGGGTGGCGTGATCTCGCCCGCCGGTACGGGCCACCGGGAGACGGCGGCGTCCGGGAGCAGAGGCGAGGGGGTGGCACGACGGTGGCCGGTACGACCGACCTTGCCGCGGTGTGGACGGCGACGACCGACGAACTCGCTGACGAGATCATTTCCGCGCAGCAGCGGGCCTACCTGCGGCTGACCCGGCTGCGGGCGATCGTCGAGGACACCGTCCTGCTCTCCGTCCCGGATGCCTTCACCCGGGACGTGATCGAGTCCCGGCTGCGCCCGGCCATCACCGAGGCGCTCACCCGCCGGCTGGGCCGGCCGATCCAGGTCGCCGTCACCGTCCGGGTACCGGAGGACGGGCGGGCCATCGGCACCGTCTACCGCAGCACCCCCGAATCGGAGCCGGTGGACCACGGTCCCGGCGAGGCCGACGACCGGTCGACAGGTCTCGACGGCGGGCGGCAACTGCCGCTGATTCCCGAGCAGCCGCACCCCGGCCGTTTCGACCGGCCGCCGCTGCCGGACGCCACGCGCGTCGAGGACGATCCCCACACCTCAGCCCCCGACGGTCAGGAAACTCTCTTCGGTGCCGGGTTCGGCGAGCCCGTCCGGCCGGCGGAGAACACCGGACGGCGGGCGCCGGAGCGGTTGAGCTTCACCGAGCAGGGCGGGCATCTGGACCGAGCGCCCACCGGCGCGGGCGGCTTCGCGCCCCGGTACGGCGACGGGTCCGGCGTCTCGCCCCGCGACCAGCACGTGATCCGGGCGATACCCGCCGACGGAGGCACCGACAGCGGGCCGGGCCGCAGTGGCCCGGATCAGCGGCCGGTCGGCCGGGACGACCGACGGCTACCCACCGGCGCGGACAGCGGCGGTAACCGGCTCAACCCGAAGTACATGTTCGAGACGTTCGTCATCGGCTCGTCCAACCGGTTCGCGCACGCCGCGTCGGTAGCGGTGGCCGAGTCACCGGCGAAGGCGTACAACCCGCTGTTCATCTACGGCAGCTCCGGGTTGGGCAAGACCCACCTGCTGCATGCCATCGGCCACTACGCCACGACGTTGGGCAACGCCCGCTCGGTCCGGTACGTCTCGACCGAGGAGTTCACAAACGACTTCATCAACTCGCTGCGGGACGACAAGACCAGCGCCTTCCAACGCCGCTACCGCGACGTCGACATCCTGCTGATCGACGACATCCAGTTCCTGGAGAACCGCGAGCGGACCCAGGAGGAGTTCTTCCACACCTTCAACACGCTGCACAACGCGAACAAGCAGATCGTGATCACCTCCGACCGCTCGCCCAAGCAGCTGGCGACGCTGGAGGATCGGCTGCGTACCCGCTTCGAATGGGGCCTGCTCGCCGACATCCAGCCGCCGGACCTGGAAACCCGGATCGCGATCCTGCAGAAGAAGGCAGCCCAGGAGCGGCTCTACGCCCCGCCGGACGTGCTGGAGTTCATCGCCTCCCGGGTGTCCAACTCGATCCGGGAACTGGAGGGGGCACTGATCCGGGTCACCGCGTTCGCCAGTCTCACCCGGTCGAACGTGGAGCTGTCGCTGGCCGAGGAGGTGCTGCGGGACTTCATCCCGGACGGCGCCGGGCCGGAGATCACCGCTGACCAGATCATGGTCTCCACCGCTGACTACTTCGGGGTCAGCCTGGAGGACCTGCGTGGGCACTCCCGCTCGCGGGTACTGGTGAACGCCCGTCAGGTCGCCATGTACCTGTGTCGCGAGCTCACCGACCTGTCACTGCCCCGGATCGGCCAGGCGTTCGGCGGGCGGGACCACACCACCGTCATGCACGCCGACCGCAAGATCCGTCAGCAGATGGCCGAGCGGCGTTCGCTCTACAACCAGATCGCCGAGCTGACCAACCGGATCAAGCAGAACACCTGAGGGGTACGCCCGTCGTACGTTCACGGCGAAGGGTCTGGCCGGTTCCGGTCGGACCCTTTTTCGCGCTCATCGGTTGACCCTCAACGAGGTTCAGGCCACACCATTGAAGGCGTGTCCACACCGCCTGCCACTCGTTGTCCACAGCTCGTTATCCACGGGCAGTGGATGAACACGTGCCGTCAGCGCCCAGTTACCCACAGCCTGTGGAGAAACCCTGGGGACAACGCTGTGGACCGCTGTGGACGCCTGGGGACAACCACCGGCGCTGTCCACCGACGGACGGCTGCCTGTGGGAAAGCTGTTGAAGGTTCTGGGGATGACGGTGGACGAGACGCCCGCGACGATCCACAGGTCTGGGGAGAAAGTCGGTGGATTACCGGTGGACAACCGGTGGACGACGGTGGACAACCGTGTGCACGGAGAGCGCCTGTGGATCGCCGACCGGGTTTTTCCCCCGCCCATCCACAGCGAAACCACCTGTGTATAACCTGTCTGACCTGCCCATACTCGGGTTCTCCACAGTTTGCACAGGTGCGATGAAGACGATGAGTTATCTCTTCTAAGAGAACAAAAACCAATCATCACCGTTGGACTTCCTGTGGATCGGTCGACAGCCGCCGGGCCAGACCCGTCAGCAGCGACACGATCCACGGGGTCGGGCACACAGCCGATACCCTCGCGCCCTAAGGTGCGAGGGGTACCCGCACGCCAGGCGGGTCGGTGGGCAGCGTCCGGCATGAGAGAGTTGACGACGTCGACGTCGACGCGGAGGCATTAATGAAGTTCCGAGTGGAGCGCGACGCGCTCGCCGAGGCCGTGGCCTGGACCGCGAAGAGCCTGCCCAACCGGCCATCCGTACCGGTACTGGCCGGGGTGCTGCTGCGCGTCACCGATGGCAGCTTGCAGGTCTCCGGCTTCGACTACGAGGTCAGCAGCCAGGTCACCGTGGAGGTGCAGGGCGACGCCGACGGCGCTGCGCTGGTCTCCGGGCGGCTGCTCGCCGAGATCACCAAGGCGTTGCCGGCCAAGCCCGTAGACATCGCCGCCGTCGGGGCGCACCTCGAACTGGTCTGCGGCAGCGCCCGGTTCACCCTGCCCACCATGCCGGTGGAGGACTACCCCACCCTGCCCGAGATGCCGGCCAGCGCCGGCACAGTCGATGCCGCCGCGTTCGCCGCAGCGGTGGCACAGGTGGCGATCGCCGCCAGCCGGGACGAGACGCTGCCGATGATGACCGGGGTACGCATCGAGCTCTCCGGCGGCAATCTGGCCATGCTTGCCACCGACCGGTACCGGCTGGCCCTGCGCGAGATGGAGTGGAACCCGGACGACCCGGAGATCAGCCTCAACGCGCTGGTACCTGCCCGGACGCTCAACGACACCGCCAAGACCCTCGGCCCACTCGGCGGCCAGGTGGTGCTGGCCCTGTCCCAGGGCGCCGCCGGCGAAGGCATGATCGGCTTCTCCGGTGGCACCCGCCGCACCACCAGCCGACTGCTCGACGGCGCCAACTACCCGCCGGTCCGCTCGCTCTTCCCCGCCAGCCACAACGCCGAGGCACAGGTGCCGGTCAGCGCCCTCATCGAGGTGGTCAAGCGGGTCGCCCTGGTGGCCGAGCGCGCCACCCCCGTGCTGCTCAGCTTCAGCGCCGACGGGCTGGTGGTGGAGGCCGGCGGCACCGAGGAGGCCCGGGCCAGCGAGGCCATGGAGGCCAACTTCACCGGCGAACCGCTGACCATCGGTTTCAACCCGCAGTACCTCATCGACGGGTTGTCCAACCTCGGCACCCAGTTCGCCGTGCTGCACTTCGTGGACGCCTTCAAGCCCGCGGTCATTTCCCCCGCTGGCGAGGATGGCGAGCTCATCGGTGGGTACCGGTACCTCATCATGCCGATCCGCGTGTCCCGCTGACCGGCAGAGCCAACCGCACCCACGAAAGGTCACCAGAGATGCAGCTCGGCCTGGTAGGACTCGGCCGGATGGGCGGCAACATGCGCGAACGGCTGCGCACCGCCGGTCACGAGGTGGTCGGTCTCGACCACAACCTGGAGCGCAGCGATGTAGCCAGCATGGCTGAACTGGCCGAGAAGCTGGACGCGCCGCGCGCGGTATGGGTGATGGTGCCCGCCGCCGTCACCGACGCCACCATCGACGAGGTGGCCGCCGTGCTCGACGAGGGCGACCTCATCATCGACGGCGGCAACTCGCGGTTCAGCGAGGACGCCCCCCGCGCGGAGCGGCTGCACGAACGTGGCATCGGCTACGTCGACGTGGGCGTCTCCGGCGGGGTGTGGGGCCGGCAGAACGGCTACGGCCTGATGGTCGGCGGCGCGCAGGAACACGTCGACCGGCTCATGCCGATCTTCGACGCGCTCAAGCCCGACGGCGAGTACGGTTTCGTGCACGCCGGGCCGGTCGGTGCCGGCCACTACGCCAAGATGGTGCACAACGGCATCGAGTACGGCCTGATGCACGCCTACGCCGAGGGCTACGAGCTGATGGCCGCCTCCGAACTGGTGACCAACGTGCCCGGCGTGATCAAGTCCTGGCGCGAGGGCACCGTGGTCCGTTCCTGGCTGCTGGACCTGCTCGACCGGGCCCTCGACGAAGACCCCGAGCTGACCCAGCTCAGCGACTACACCGAGGACACCGGCGAGGGTCGCTGGACGGTGGACGAGGCGGTCCGGCTCGCGGTACCGCTCAACGTCATCACCGCCTCGTTGTTCGCCCGGTTCTCCTCCCGGCAGGACGACTCACCGGCGCTGAAGGCCGTCTCCGCACTGCGGCAGCAGTTCGGCGGGCACGCCGTACGCAAGCCCTGACCGGCACCGCGACCCCGTGTACGTCCGCCGGCTCGAACTTGTCGACTTCCGCTCGTACGAGCGGATCGGCGTCGACCTCGAACCGGGCCCGAACGTCCTGATCGGCGCCAACGGCGTCGGCAAGACGAACCTGGTCGAGGCGTTGGGCTACGTCGCGACCCTCGACTCACACCGGGTCGCCACCGATGCCCCGCTGGTGCGGATGGGCGCCACCGCCGCGGTGATCCGCTGCGCGGTGGTGCACGACGGCCGTGAACTCCTGGTGGAGTTGGAGATCGTCCCGGGCAAGGCCAACCGGGCCCGCCTCGGCCGCTCCCCGGCCCGCCGGGCCCGCGACGTGCTGGGCGCACTGCGGCTGGTGCTCTTCGCCCCGGAAGACCTCGAACTGGTCCGGGGCGACCCGGCTGAACGCCGCCGCTACCTCGACGACCTGCTGGTGCTGCGCCAACCCCGCTACGCCGGCGTACGCGCCGACTACGAGCGGGTGGTCAAACAACGCAACGCGCTGCTGCGCACCGCGTACCTCGCCCGCAAGACCGGCGGGTCGCGCGGCGGTGACCTGTCCACCCTCGCCGTCTGGGACACGCACCTGGCCCGGCACGGCGCCGAACTGCTCGCCGGGCGGCTGGAACTGGTCGCCGCCCTGGCCCCGCACGTCACCAAGGCGTACGACGCGGTGGCCGCCGGCCGCGGCGCGGCGGGAATCAGCTACCGACCCTCGGTGGACCTCGCCGAACCCACCACGGACCGGGAGGTCCTTGCGGCGGCACTCACCACCGCACTTGAGGAGTCCCGCTCCGCCGAGATCGAACGCGGCACCACCCTGGTCGGCCCGCACCGAGACGAACTCACCCTCACCCTCGGCCCCCTGCCGGCCAAGGGCTACGCCAGCCACGGCGAATCATGGTCGTACGCGCTCGCGTTGCGGCTGGCCGGCTACGACCTGCTGCGCAACGACGGCATCGAACCGGTGCTGGTGCTCGACGACGTCTTCGCCGAACTGGACGCGGGCCGGCGGGACCGACTCGCCGAACTGGTCGGCGGGGCCAGTCAACTGCTGGTGACCTGCGCGGTCGCCGACGACGTGCCAGCCGCACTGCGGGGCGCCCGGTACGAGGTGACGGAGGGGGCGGTGCGTCGTGCCGACTGAGCCACAGCCGCCGGACAGCGCGCCCCAGGGGCAGCCGGGTGGCTCGGCTGCGGGACGCGGTGCGCGTACCGCCAGGAAGGGCGGCACCGGTGACGGCGGCCGAACCGACAAGCCCGCCAGCCGCCCGGCGGAGCCGCCAGCCGCAACGCCCACGGCGGAGGCCGGCGGCACCCTGCCGGTGACCGGCGACGGCGAGGGCGTCTCCGGTCCGCAGCTGGCACGTGCGGTCCTGGATGCGGCGAAGGCGCGGCGGGAAGCCGCCGGCCGTCCCCGCCGTCGCACCACGACCGGGAGCGGCGACGGCGAGCGCCGGCTGCGCGGCTACTCCGGGCCCGGACCGGACCCGCGTGACCCGCAGCCACTCGGCGCGGTGCTCAACCGGCTGGTGAAGGCCCGGGGTTGGCAACAGCCGGCCGCCGAGGCCACCGTCTTCGGCGCCTGGGAACGGGTGGTCGGCGCGGAGGTCGCCCAGCACAGCCGTCCGGTGAAGCTGGAGAACGGGGAACTGACCGTGGAGGCCCGCTCCACGGCCTGGGCGACGCAGCTGCGGCTGCTTGCCGGCTCGCTGTTGCAGCAGATCGCTCGCGAGGTCGGCCACAACGTGGTCCGCAAACTGCACATCCACGGCCCGGCCGCCCCATCCTGGTCACGCGGCCCACGACGGGTGCGCGGCCGGGGACCCCGCGACACCTACGGCTGACCGTCGCGGCGGCGTCCGGGGACCGTGGCTACGTCTGGGCCGCCCGGCGAGGTGCCGCCGACTCGGCGTAGACGGCGAAGCCGTTGTCGGCGCAGCGCCGGTAGAAGGCGGCGAGCACGCTCAGCTCAGCGCAGGTGAAGGTCCACTGCGGCGCGGCACCGCTGTCGTCGCGCAGCGCGTCCAACCGGCTGTCCAGCCACCGTAGCTGCTGCTCGGCCAGGCGGCCGTCGGCCAGCAGCGAGCGCAGCACCGTACCCACCGAGTCGAAGGTGACCGCCTCACCGTACGGACGGTGCGTGGCGACAAAGCGTTCGATGCCGCCCGCGATCCAGCCGCACCCGTCCGGGTCGATGACCGGATCCTCGTCCTCGGCGGCGGCGTCTGTGGCGTAGAGCACACCATCGAGTCCGAGGATCAGATCCACCACTTCGGTGTACGCGGTGGCCCGGACCGTGCCTGTCTTCGCGATCAGCTCAGCGAGCGCGGCGGTCGGCGCCGAAATCCCCGGCACGTCCACGATGTCGCCGAAATCGACGAACTCGGCCGGTGCGACCGGGTCGTAGAAGCGGCCGGTCCGCGGCCACTGAACCGCGACGTTGTCCAGCCCCATCTGGTGTCACCTCTCAAGGCACGGGCGAGTGGATCGGGTCGATCGTCCGGTTCCAACGTTGAAAGATCAAGGCCGCTGCGGCAACCCGAGGGTCACGGATCGCCCGTCCCGGGTCGTACCAACCGGTACCGCCCACCTCTCACCGCCGGACCCGGCAGCGCCGTCACGCGACAGATCCGTTGATCATGCCATGGCGTGTAGGGGGAGTCGCGGACAGCGCGATTCGGCCCGCTACGGAGATCTGAGCCGCTGCGAAGGGGTGCCGAGTGGTGGTTCTGTCGCCCGCGCACAGTAAGATTGGCGTGAGACGAAGACCCGGTGCGGAGTGACGGGTCACGGGTCCGGTGCGGGCCCGCGATCATCCGTCCGACTCGGGTCGAGCCGATCGCGATCCGCGGGCAACCGCGGCGACCGGCGCGTTCGACCCGTACCCCGGAATTGTCCCCGGTATCGGTCCGCGTGCCGACGTCGCGCCTGTCCGCCGAACCCGCGTTTCGACGTGCCCTGTGGCGCGCCGGGCGCGAGAAAGTGGCCGAGGGTGGCAGCGCAGGAAAATCAGCAGTACGGCGCCGAGTCGATCACCGTTCTCGAAGGGCTGGAGGCGGTCCGCAAGCGGCCCGGCATGTACATCGGGTCCACCGGCGAACGCGGTCTGCACCACCTCGTGTGGGAGGTCGTCGACAACGCGGTGGACGAGGCGCTGGCCGGCTACTGCGACACCATCGACGTGGTGCTGCTCGCCGACGGCGGCGTCCGGGTCACCGACAACGGCCGGGGCTTCCCGGTCGACCTGCATCCCAAGCTCAAGAAGCCGGGCGTCGAGGTGGCACTGACCGTGCTGCACGCGGGCGGCAAGTTCGACGGCAAGGCGTACGCGGTCTCCGGCGGCCTGCACGGCGTCGGCGTCAGCGTGGTAAACGCCCTCTCCACCAGGATGGCCGTGGAGATCCACAAGGACGGCTTCGTCTGGCGGCAGCAGTACCACCACTCCAAGCCGACCGCCCTGGAGAAGGGCGAGCCGACCGACCGCACCGGCTCAGCGGTCTCCTTCTGGCCGGACCCGGACGTCTTCGAGACCGTCGACTTCGACCTCCAGACGATCTACCGCCGGCTCCAGGAGATGGCGTTCCTGACCCGTGGCCTCACCATCCACCTGCTCGACGAGCGGGTCGCGGAGGGTGAGGAGGGCAAGCTCCGCGAGGTCACCTTCAAGTACGACGGCGGTATCGCCGACTTCGTCCGCCACCTCAACGCCTCGAAGACCCCGATCCACAAGACGGTGATCGAGTACGGCGCCGAAGAAGAGGGCATGTCGCTCGAGATCGCCATGCAGTGGAACGAGTCGTACGGCGAGTCGGTCTACACCTTCGCCAACAACATCAACACGCACGAGGGCGGCACCCACGAGGAGGGCTTCCGGGCCGCGTTGACAAGCGTCGTCAACCGGTACGGCACGGACAAGAAGCTGCTCAAGGGTGACGAGAAGCTCTCCGGTGAGGACATCCGCGAGGGCCTGGCCGCGATCATCTCGGTCAAGCTGACAAACCCGCAGTTCGAGGGTCAGACCAAGACCAAGCTCGGCAACACGCCGGTCAAGAGCTTCGTGCAGCGGGTCTGCAACGACCGGCTGGTCGACTGGCTGGACCGCAACCCCGCCGAGGCAAAGATCATCATTACCAAGGCTTCCCAGGCGGCCCGCGCCCGGATCGCCGCCCAGCAGGCCCGCAAGCTGGCCCGGCGCAAGTCGCTGCTGGAGTCCGGCTCGATGCCGGGCAAGCTGGCCGACTGCCAGTCCACCGACCCGCGCGAGTCCGAGGTGTTCATCGTCGAGGGTGACTCGGCCGGCGGTTCGGCCAAGCAGGGACGGGATCCGCGTACCCAGGCGATCCTGCCGATTCGCGGCAAGATCCTCAACGTGGAGAAGGCCCGGATCGACCGGGTGCTGAAGAACAACGAGGTGCAGGCGCTGATCACCGCGCTCGGCACCGGCATCCACGACGACTTCGACATCGAGAAACTGCGGTACCACAAGATCGTGCTGATGGCCGACGCCGACGTCGACGGCCAGCACATCCAGACGCTGCTGCTCACCCTGTTGTTCCGCTTCATGCGGCCGCTCGTGGAACTGGGTCACGTCTACCTGGCCGCCCCACCGCTCTACAAGATCAAGTGGAACCGGAAGGGTGACGACGCGCAGTACGCGTACTCCGACCGGGAGCGCGACGGGCTGATCGCCCTGCGTCAGCAGAAGAAGCCGAACGCCAAGCCGGACGACATCCAGCGGTTCAAGGGTCTCGGCGAGATGAACTACCCGGAGCTGTGGGAGACCACGATGAACCCGGCCACCCGTACGCTGCGCCAGGTGACCCTGGACGACGCGGCAACCGCCGACGAGCTGTTCAGCGTGTTGATGGGCGAGGACGTGGAGGCGCGCCGCTCGTTCATCCAGCGCAACGCCAAGGACGTTCGCTTCCTGGACATCTGACGGATCGCCGTACCGGGTCGGAGCGCACCGGCCCGGTACGGGTCCACAGAGTTATCCACAGCTTGGCCGGTATCCACAGCCGTTATCCACAGCGCAAAAGCGACACCAAGTCTGATAAGGGTTAACAGTGACCGATTCCCCCGAGTCCACACCTAACGAGCCCGAGGTCCCCGAGGCGCTGGCCGCCGTCGTCTCGCACGACCGGATCGAGCCGGTCGGGCTCGAGGTGGAGATGCAGCGCTCCTACCTCGACTACGCGATGAGCGTCATCGTCGGGCGGGCGCTGCCGGACGTCCGGGACGGGCTCAAGCCGGTCCACCGCAAGATCCTGTACGCCATGTTCGACTCCGGCTACCGGCCGGACCGCGGCTACGTGAAGTGCTCCCGGGTCGTCGGCGACGTGATGGGCCAGTTCCACCCGCACGGCGACTCGGCCATCTACGACGCCCTGGTCCGGATGGCCCAGCCCTGGTCGCTGCGCTACCCCTTGGTCGACGGCAACGGCAACTTCGGTTCGCCCGGAAACGATCCGGCTGCGGCGATGAGATATTGCGTTACGGCAAATGCCCGTATTCGCACCGCTGTCGGAAGCGTGCGGATCGGCGACGTGGTGCCCGGCGCCGTGTCGAGCAGCGAGACCGACATCGACCTCAAGGTCCGCGACCGCAACGGCGACCTGGTCCACGCCTCGAAGTTCTTCCACTCAGGTGAGCACCCGACGCTGCGGCTGCGCACCCGC
Organism: Verrucosispora sp. WMMD703; assembly: GCF_049178935.1. NCBI lineage: Bacteria > Bacillati > Actinomycetota > Actinomycetes > Micromonosporales > Micromonosporaceae > Micromonospora > Verrucosispora sp. WMMD703. Next base: position 395,542 of record NZ_JBMHMM010000004.1, read on the forward strand.
GAGGGGTACGAACTGACCGGCACCCACAACCACCCCGTGCTCTGCCTGGTGGACGTGGCAGGCGTGCCGACCCTGCTCTGGAAGCTGCTCGCCGAGATCTCCCCCGGTGACCGGGTGGTCCTCCAGCGCAGCGTGCCGGACGAGATCGGCTACCCGATGCTGGAGCACGTCGAGGCCGCAGTCCTCGCGGGCGCTTATGTCAGTGAGGGCTGGACATCTGCTGACCGCGTCGGCTTCGACAACTGCGATCGGGAGTTCTTTGTCCGCGTCCTAGCCGCTTACGACCTCGCCGTAGGTGGTCGACGTTGGGTCGGAACCGAAACGACCATCACCGGCAAGACGCTGCACAAGCTACGCGGCTGGACTACCGATTTCTCGGGATCGATCCTCGGTGACTTGGTTGGTGCGCGGAGCGCGGCGAAGTTCGTGCCGGAGTTCGTCTGGCAGGGGCCGGCCGCCATCAAACGGGCCTTCCTCCAGGCGATCTTCGAGGGCGACGGCTCCTCTTCGCTGCTGCCGCGCAACACCATCCAGATCAGCTACTCCACCCGCAGCAAGCGCCTGGCCCGCGAGGTGCAGCAACTGCTGCTGGAGTTCGGCGTGATCAGCAAGCAGTGCCGGTACGACAGCGGCGAGATCAAGGTCGTCGTCACCAATCGTCGCGACGCCCGGATCTTCGCCGCTCACGTCGGTTTCCTCGGCCGCAAGCAGGCCAAGCTGGAGTCGGAGCTGGCGTCGGTGCCGGCGAGCAGCACCGCGCTCTCCAGCGACCACGTGCCGCTGGTCGGTGACTTCATCCGGGAGCACGGCGCGAGCCGCTGGACCGAGCGGGACTGGCTTCGCCGGCACAACGTGGACCGGGTCGAGCGGTGGGAGCGGGACCGCGACGAGATCGCCGCTCGGATCACCAACACCGAGGTGCTCGACGTGGTCGAGCCGCTTGTCGACGGGCGCTTCTACTACGCCGAGGTGGCCGAGGTCGCGGACGCCGGGGTGCAGCCGGTCTACAGCATTCGGGTCGACACCGACGATCACTCGTTCGTCTCCGACGGGTTCGTCAGTCACAACACCGAGTGCAAGCTCGACCCGCTGGCCATGGAGATGCTGCGGGACATCGACGAGGACACCGTCGACCTGCAGGACAACTACGACGGTCGGGCCAAGGAGCCCACCATCCTGCCGTCGCGGATTCCGAACCTGCTGATCAACGGCTCCGAGGGCATCGCGGTCGGCATGGCCACCAAGATCCCGCCGCACAACCTGCGCGAGATCGGCGCGGCGGTGCAGTGGTGCCTGGAGCACCCCGAGGCCGACGAGGCCGACACCCTCGAAGCGCTGTTGGAGATCGTCAAGGGCCCGGACTTCCCCACCCACGGTCTGATCGTCGGTCAGTCCGGCATCCAGGACGCGTACCGCACGGGTCGTGGCTCGATCCGGATGCGGGCCGTGGTGGAGGTGGAGGAGGACAAGCGGGGCCGGCCGGCGCTGGTGGTCAGTGAGCTGCCGTACCAGGTGAACCCGGACAACCTGGCCGAGCGGATCGCCGAGCTGATCAAGGAGGGCAAGCTCGGCGGGATCGCCGACATCCGCGACGAGTCCTCCGGGCGTACCGGTATGCGGATCGTGCTGGTGCTCAAGCGTGACGCGGTCGCGAAGGTGGTGCTGAACAACCTCTACAAGCACACGCAGCTTCAGGAGACCTTCGGCGCGAACATGCTGGCGCTTGTCGACGGGGTGCCGCGCACGCTGAACCTGGCGCAGTTCATCCGCTACTACGTCGAGCACCAGATCGAGGTGATCCGACGGCGGACGGCGTTCCGGCTGCGTAAGGCGGAGGAGCGGGCGCACATCCTGCGCGGTCTGGCCAAGGCGCTGGACGCGCTTGACGAGGTGATCGCGCTGATCCGGCGCTCGCCGACGGTGGAGGACGCCCGGCAGGGTCTGATCCGGCTGCTGGAGATCGACGAGATCCAGGCCACCGCGATCCTGGACATGCAGCTGCGCCGGCTCGCCGCGTTGGAGCGGCAGCGGATCCTCGACGACCTGGCCAAGCTGGAGGTGGAGATCGCCGACCTCAAGGACATCCTGGCCAAGCCGGAGCGGCAGCGTCGGATCGTCTCGGAGGAGCTGGGGGAGATCGTCGCCAAGTGGGGCGACGACCGACGCACCAAAATCATTCCGTTCGACGGTGAGGTCTCGATGGAGGACCTCATCGCGCGCGAGGACGTAGTCGTGACGATCACCCGGACCGGGTACGCCAAGCGGACCAAGGTTGATCTCTACCGATCGCAGCGGCGGGGCGGCAAGGGCGTCAGTGGCGCCACGCTGCGGCAGGACGACATCGTCAGCCACTTCTTCGTCTGCTCGACGCACGACTGGATGCTGTTCTTCACGAACAAGGGGCGGGTGTACCGGGCCAAGGCGTACGAGCTTCCGGAGGCCAGTAGGGTGGCCAAGGGCCAGCACGTGGCCAACCTGCTCGCCTTCCAACCGGACGAGCAGATCGCACAGATCATCGAAATCCCGAATTACCAGGTGGCGCCCTACCTGGTCCTGGCGACGAAGAACGGCCTGGTGAAGAAGACGCGGCTTGAGGAGTTCGACTCCAACCGGTCCGGCGGCATCATCGCGATCAACCTGCGCGATGAGGACGAGCTGGTCGGTGCTGCGCTCGTCGCTCCCAGCGACGACCTGCTGCTGGTCTCGAAGAACGCCCAGGCGATCCGGTTCAACGCCACGGACGAGGCACTGCGCCCGATGGGTCGGGCGACCTCCGGTGTGATCGGCATGCGCTTCAGCGAGGAAGATGAACTGTTGGCCATGGAGGTCGTCCGGGAGGGTCTGGACGTTCTGGTGGCCACGAACGGCGGATACGCGAAACGTACCCCGATCGAGGAATACCCGGTGCAGGGCCGGGGAGGTAAGGGTGTGCTGACTGCGAAGATCACCGAGCGACGCGGTGGTCTGGTCGGCGCTGTCGTGATCGACCCGGACGATGAGCTGTTCGCTATCACCAGCAACGGTGGCGTCATCCGGACTCCGGTGAAGCCTGTACGCCGTACGCGTGACCGGAACACAATGGGGGTCAAGCTGATGGACCTTCCGGACGGCGTGACTATCGTGGCGATTGCTCGCAATGCCGACGAGCCTGACGAACAGGACTAGTTGAATGACGGAGACACAGGCGAAGTCGGGGAACGCGGGGACCTCGGCCAACCCGGTCGACGAGGAGGCCGCGAAGAGCGGCACGCCAGCGACCGGCCGCGCGGCCGTGGGCCGGGCCACCGTCCCTGCCGACGCGCCTGCCCCGAAATTCACCCGGGCTCCCGGTATGGCCCCACCCCCGGACAAGCCGACAGACGCACCGGAGGGCGACGCCGCCGAGGAGAAGTCGGCCGAGAGCGGCGGCACCACGGAGGCCACCGCGACCTCGGTCGGCAAGCCGTCCCCTGTCCAGCCGACGGTCGCCTCAGCGGGCAAGCCCTCTCCGGGGACGACCGGGGTCCTGCCGGCGGCCAGCACCAGCACTACCGGTACCCAGCCCCGGGTGACCGGGGTCGGTCCGAAGCCGGACGCGACCCGGTCGTTCGGGCTCGGCCGCCCGGCGAACGGTGGTGGCCTGCCCCCGGGGGTGAGCACGGCGGTGGGTGCCGCACGGGTCGGTGAGGCGGTACGCGCCGCGCGTACCTCGGTCAGCTCGGCTGCCTCACGCGGGCCGCGCCGGGCCCGGCTGAACCTCAAGCGGATCGACCCGTGGTCGGTGATGAAGTTCGCCTTCGCGGTGTCGGTGGTGCTGTTCATCGTCATCGTCGTGGCGACCTCGGTGCTGTACCTGGCGTTGGACGCGATGGGCGTGTTCAGCAGCGTGAACGACAGCCTCGGCGACCTGGTGAACGCGGGTGGTGGTCAGAGCACGGAGGGCTTCCAGATCACCGCACGCGGGGTGATCTTCAGCTCGGCGTTGATCGGCCTGGTCAACGTCGTGCTGTTCACCGCGCTGGCCACCCTCGGGGCGTTCGTCTACAACGTCTGCGCCGACCTGGTCGGCGGCATCGAGCTGACCCTCGCCGAGCGGGACTGACAGTTCTTCGACGCCGGTCCGTGCCGCCCTTCGCGGTGGTGCGGGCCGGCGTTTCCGTACCCGTAGCCGCTGCTCTGCCGGCGCGGGGTCAGCGGCCGGTTTCGCGCGGGGCGGCGGTTCGGTCCGCGCGGGATGCCGCATGCTGGCGTCTCTGCGGCCAGGCCCGCGCGGGATGCCGCATGCCGGCGCTTCCGGCGGCTCAGTTAGCCCGGAATGCCGCACGTGGGCGAGCGGCCAGGTCCGTGCGGCGGACAGGTCCGCACGCGGGTTGGCGTCCAGGTCCGGGGGCCGGTGGTCAGGTCCGCGCGGGTTGGCGTCCAGGTCCGGGGGCCGGCGGTCAGGTCCGCGCGGGATGCCGAATGTGGGGGCCTCCGGCGGCTGGGTCGGCCCGGGATGCCGCATCATGCGGGAGGTCCGTCGGGGCGGTAACCCGGTGTACCCGCCTCCGGTACTCGGGTAGGTTCAGAGGGCGACGTGGGGATGGCTGGCGAGCCTGGCCCCGATTTGGGGGGCGCTGGGCGGATGGGTTAACCTTGCTCGTCGCTACGCGGGGCTATAGCTCAGTCGGTTAGAGCGCAGAGCTGATAACTCTGAGGTCGCTGGTTCGATTCCAGCTAGCCCCACCGCACATGGTCCGACGGCACGTCGAGCGTGAGGGGCAGCCCCGATGTTCAAGAAGCTGTTGATCCTGGTCGGTGTCGTCGGCGTGGCCGCGGTGGTGGCCAAGAAGGTCAAGGAAGCCAACGACGAGCGCGCTCTCTGGCACGAGGCGACCACCTCGCCGGACCTGCGTTGACGCCGTCCGCTCCGACCTGCGGCCGCAGCGCCGTGACGGGGCCCTAGCTCAACTGGCAGAGCACTGCCTTTGCAAGGCAGGGGTTAGGGGTTCGAGTCCCCTGGGCTCCACGCATCTTTCTGACCCGCTGTTTGTTGCGATATTTGGTCTCATGTGAACCATCGGGCTTTCCGAGCTGGTGGGGCGGGTACACGACCACGAGCGGGTGACGGCCACGGCCTCCGTCCGCCTGGTTTCGGTGGAGGACCTGGCCCGAGGTGTAGAGGTGTCCGCTGGGTAGCAGAGACCATTCGCGCCCGTCGCGCCTCGGCTGCTGAGCCCTCCGCCGCCAGTAGCTCGGGCGAGGTGCGGTTCGAGCGGCGGCGCCTTCCAAAAGCATTGACGGATGGCATTCCCTTGGCTAAGTTGATCTTTCCATGACGTACTGACGCGGGGGCTCGGATGTCTGTCGATTCAACGTTGGGTGCACGCACCCGTTCAACTCGCCGCAGGCTCGTTGGGATGGCCGCCTCACTGCTCCTGCTCGCCACTGGCTCGACTCTGATGGCGTCGCCGGCGTCGGCGGCTGTTGAGGCGAAGGTGCCCGGTCCGCCAGTAATCGACTTCCCAAACGGGAACAGCGTTTCTGCAGGTGGACAGCTTGCCATCCGGTTCGGCGCGAGCGGTGACACCACGGTGACCCGGTTTCGGTACAGCGTCGGCAACACCACCCTGGGCAGCGAGGTGCCGGCTGCGCAGGACGGAACGGCCACTGTGACGATCGACGTAGGCACCGTGACCGGTGAGCGTCCGGTGTACGCGGTGTCGGTCGACCGCAGAGGTCGGATCAGCTCCATGACGCAGGACGCCTTCACGGTCTACGCCGTCTGGAGTCTCCAGGGCCGAGCCATTGACGCGAACACCTGGTTGCCGGTGGAGGGGGCGACGATCCGACTGGAGCCGGCTGGGGTAGAGGTTGTCACCGGCCCGGACGGCATCTTCCAAGTGGCCGTCGACCCGGGCCTCTACACCCTCACCGGCACCTATGCCGGCCCGCCCAGCCTCTCGGGCAGCAGCCAGCCGTTGGAACTCGACGGTCAGGGACTGTGGTTCGACCTGCTCCTGTTTCCGGATTCCGCGAGCTGATGACCAACAACCGCTGCGATGAGGGTTTCACCTCTCCGCCGGAGGAGCCGACGTTGTCAGCGCTGAAATCAGCGAGCGGTGGTCCGGGGTGACGCAGGGCAGGTGGTCGGCGGCAGGCTAGCGTCGCAGGGGTGAGCAACGGATCTCCCCGCGTCCTGCCTGCCGACGGTGACCTCGGCGAGGCGGCCGCCGTGCTGCGTACGGGTGGGTTGGTGGCCTTTCCGACGGAGACCGTCTACGGGCTGGGGGCGAACGCGTTGGACGCGCGGGCGGCGGCCCGGATCTTCGAGGCGAAGCAGCGGCCGAGTTTCGATCCGCTGATCACCCATCTCGCCGACGTGGCGGACCTGGAACCGCTTGTGGGGTCGGTTTCGCCGGCCGTGGCGGCGCTTGCGGCCCGGTTCTGGCCGGGGCCGTTGACGCTGATTGTGGACCGGCCGGAGGAAATCCCACCGATCGTGACCTCCGGGTTGGACAGCATGGCGGTGCGGGTGCCGGACCACGAGCACGCTCGGCGGTTGATCGCCGCTGCCGGGGTTCCGGTGGCCGCGCCGAGCGCGAACCGGTTCGGCCAGCTCAGTCCGACCCGTGCCGAGCACGTGGTGCGCGGGCTGGGGGCAGCTGTGGACGTGGTGCTCGACGGCGGGCCGACCCGGTGTGGGATCGAGTCGACGATCGTGGACGCCCGAGGGGACCTGCCGGTGGTGCTGCGGCTCGGTGCGTTGCCGGTCGAGGAGTTGGAGAAGATCGCCGGGCCGGTGACGGTGCGGCCGGGTAGCTCGGGGCAGCCGGTCGCGCCGGGGACGTTGGCCGCGCACTACGCGCCGCGTACGCCGTTGCGGTTGGTGTCCGGCGCGGAGTCGGCGGGGGCCGGCGGTGCGGGGTGTGGGTATCTGGCGTTCCGGGACCGGCCGGCGGGCGGCTGGGCGGCGGTGGAGGTGCTCTCCGCCTCCGGTGATCTGACCGAGGCGGCAGCTCGCCTCTTCGACACGCTGCACCGACTTGACGCCGTCGGGGTTACCGAGATCGTCGCGGAGCCGGTGCCGGACACCGGGGTGGGGCGGGCTGTCAACGACCGGCTGCGCCGCGCCGCCGCGACCTGGCGTCCCGCCCCCTGACGCCGATGATGGCACTCACCGCGGCGGTCGGCCGGGTGCGGCTGGGGCGGGTATGCCCAGGCCAGTTGGTTCCTGCTCGCTGTCGGCGTGTTCGACCGCTCGGCCGCCGTCGACCCGCTGCCCGGTCGCCTGATCACCGTCCGCCTGCTCGGTCGCCTGCTCGCCTTCGACCTGCGGGAATCGTGCGACGAGCCGGGTGAGGGCACCGTTGGCGAGGGTGGCGCCGAGCGCCGATCCGGTGGCGATGGTCCAGCCCACCGGGCCCAGCGGGGTGCAGCCGAAGAACTGACTGAGTCCGGGGGTCTGTACGACCGCGGCCAGCACGCCGAAGGACGCGGCGGTGGAGGCGAGCACGGTCGGGCTGGTGCCGCCGGCCAGCACGGTCTGGCCGAGCTGGGTACCGACCAGGGAGACCAGCGCGACGGTGCCGGCGCGCCGCCGGGTGCCGGTGTAGCGGGCAAGTGTCCAGCCGGTGGTCGCACCGAGGGTGGTGGCGGCGGCGCGCAGGCCGATCTCCCGGGTCATGGTCTGGCCTAGTGAGCTGTCCGGGCCCTCGCGGAGCAGCCCGTCGGCGTGGTCGCCGCCGGGTGGCCGCACGGCGATGGCCAGCGCGGGTGCCATGTCGGTGAGCAGGTTGACCAGCAGCAGTTGGCGTCCGTTGAGCGCGGCGCGGCCGGTTGCGGCGGCGGTAAGCACGCTGAAGGCGATCTCGCCGAGGTTGCCGCCGACGAGGATGCTCAGCGCGTGACGGACCGAGGACCACATCGCCCGACCTTCGACCAGGGTGGCGATTATGGTTTCCAGCCGGTCGTCGGTGACCACCAGGTCGGCGGCGGCGCGCGCCGCCGGGGTGCCCCGTTGACCGAGGGCGATGCCCACGTCGGCCAGCCGGATGGCGGGGGCGTCGTTGGCGCCGTCACCGGTCATCGCGACGGTACGCCCGCATTTTTGCAGGGCCTGGATGATGCGGACCTTGTGGGCCGGGGTGCAGCGGGCCACCACGTCGGTGGCGGCCAGCCGTTCGGCGAGGGCGGTGTCGTCGAGTTGGTCGAGTTCGGTGGCGGTGACCACCCGCTGGGCGTCTCCGGCGCTGATGGTGGCGGCGATCGCCTCGGCGGTCGCCGGATGGTCGCCAGTGATCATGATGGTGTGCACGCCCGCCTGGCGGATCCGGCGGACGGCCGGCGCGGCGCTGGCGCGTACCCCGTCGGCGATCGCCAGGAAGCCGGTGAAGACCAGGCCGCGTACACCCTCGTCGGTGATGTCTGGGTCGGCGACTGTGCACTCGGCGACGGCGAGGATGCGGTGTCCCGCGCCGGCCCGTTCGCCGAGCAGCCGGTGCAGTTCGGCCCGGCCCGCGTCGTCGAGCGGTTCGTCGCGTCCGGCGACCCGGTTCGCCGTGCAGCGGGGTAGGACCGCCTCCGGTGCGCCCTTCACGCTGAGCAGCAACCCGCTGTCGGTCTCGCCGACGCTGGCGTGGTACCCGCGCGACGGCTCGAACGGCAGACCACCTGCGGCCTGCCAGCCGGGCGCGCCGTCCGGCTCGGTGACACCGGCGGCGCGGGCACCTCGCAGCACCGCCCGGTCGGTCTGCATGGAGAGTTCCTCGGGGTCGTCGGCGGCCGGGGTGGCCCGCAGCGCCGCCGCCAGGGTGCGTCGCAGTCGGTCGTCGAGGTGCTCCACGGGGGCGTACGCGTCGGCGTCGCCGACCCCGGCCAGCATCAGATGCCCCTCGGTGAGGGTGCCGGTCTTGTCGAAGCAGAGCACGTCGACCCGGCCCAGGGCCTCGATGGTGCGCGGGTTACGGACCAGTGCACCGTGCTCGGCGAGTCGTCGGGCGGCGGCCAGTTGGGCGGCGCTGACCAGGAACGGCAGTCCCTCGGGCACCGAGGCGACGGCCAGGTTCGCGGCGGTCGCGGCCGTCTGGGCCAGCGGTACGCCTCGCAGCAGCCCGGCACCGGCCACCGCGACCGCCGACCCGGCGGCCATCGGGACCGCGGTGCGGGTCAGCTTGCCCAGCCGGGCCTCGACCCCGCTGACCGGCGGTGCCTGCCGGGCAAGGGCGAGACTGCGTCCGGCCTCGGTGTCGGCGCCGGTGGCCACGACCACGGCGTCGCCACGGCCGGCGGCGATGCTGGTGCCCTCGTAGACCATGGAGCAGCGTTCGGCCACGGCGGCGGCGACCACCGGCTGGTCGGTCTTGCTGACCGGCAGCGACTCGCCGGTCAGGGCGGACTCGTCGGCTTCCAGGCCGACGGAGGTCAGGACCCGGCAGTCGGCAGGTACCGCGTCGCCGGATTCGAGCACGATCACGTCTCCGGGGACGAGGTCGTCGGCGGGTACCACCCGTTCGACGCCGTCGCGGCGGACCCGGGCGGTCACCGCCGAGCGGGACAGCAGCTGGGCCAGCGACTTCTCGGTGTTGCGCTGGTGTACCGCGCCGACCAGGGCGGAAGCTCCGACGACGCCGCCGACCAGGGCGGCGTCGACGAGCGAACCGAAGCTGGCGGAGAGCACCGCCCCGGCGGCGAGCACCGGGGTGAGCGGGTTGGCGAGTTCGTCGACGAAGGCGCGGAGCAGCCCGCCCGGGCCGGCGGTCTCACCTGCGCGGTTGGCCTGTCGTCGCTGGGCCTCGACCTCGGTCAGCCCACTGTGGTTCGTGCCGAGCTGGTCGATGACGGTGGGCACCGGCATCAGATGCCAGGCGGTGATCGCGGGCGCGGGTGCAGTGGTCGCTTCGGTCAGCCGGCCGGCCCGCCAGACGCCGTGGGCGAAGGCCAGCGCCGCCGCGCCGTTGACCGAGGCGAGCGTACGGCCCGGTAGCAGGGCCGGGTCGGCGGTGAAGGCACCTAGCGCGCCGAGGCCGGTGCCGGCCAGTCCGATGCGCAGGTTCTGCGCGGTCATCCGCCGGGCCACCCCGGCCGCCTCGATGATCAGGGCGACGACCCGCAGATCGGTGCCGACCAGCAGGTGTGCCCCCCACGGCGGCGGATCGTCGGGGTCGGCGAGGCCCAGTCCGCAGTCCGAGGCGGCGAGGGCGGTGCGGTCGCCGGAGACGAGCATCACCACCGCACCCTCCCGTTGCAGGGTGCGTACCGACTCGGTGAGCTGGTCGTCGCCGGGCATCAGCGCGTCGGCGGAGGCGTGCCGCTGCGGGTCGCCGCCGGCCACGACGAGCCGCAGGCCGGCTTGCCGGGCGACGGCAGGCAGGGCTTCGACGCCGGGGGCCGGCTCGGGTTCGACCCGCAGTACGGCCGCGAGCGCGTTGGCCTGGGCCAGACCGAGCAGGGTGCCGCCGCGTTCGCGCAGCCGCCGGCTGTCGTCGGTGTCGCCAGGGTCCCGCACGTCGAGGCGGTCAAGCGGGCCGAGCCGCCATCCGTCGAGGTGGCGTACGTCGTTGGGTGCGGTCGGTTCGAAGAGGGTGAACGCCTGGGCGGCCACCCGTGACGTGTCGAGGCCGGGCAGCGGGGCCAGGTCGGCCAGGACACCCCGGTCGGAGCCGAGGATCCGAGCGTCCAGCACAAGCGTGTCGATGCGGTCGAGTTCGCGGAGCACGCTGCGGTCCATGGCGATGACGCCGCGTCGGGCCAGGATCCGGCCGAGTTGGGCCGCGTACCCCTCGCGCCCGCTGCCCGGCGCCTTGGGCAGCGCGGACAGGCCCAGGGCGGCGGCCCGTTTCGGGCCGACCACGGGCGTCGCCGCGGCGAAGGCCGCAGCGCCACCGGCGAGCATCCGGTTGATGTACCGCTCGACGGAGCCGTCGGGTTTCGGGCAGGGCCGCTCGAAGGCGGGAGTACGGGCGACGGCGCGATCCGGGTCGCCGGTGAGCCGGGGTTCGGCCTTCTCCCAGGCTCGCAGCTGGGCCAACCCTTCGCCCCACTGGACTATCCGCTGAGCGCCGTCGAGCACTATCCCCGTCCAGCCGCCGGTGAGGCCCTGCACCACCGCCTCGGCGAGTGGGAAGAGAACCTCGGCGCGTGGGTCGCGGCGTAGTCCCAGCCCGGCGAGGGCGTGCAGCTTCGGGTGCAGGTCGATGGCGCTGAGCAGTCCGGAGACCTCACCGGGAACCGGGGTCACGGGCAGGATCCGGGTGGCGGCGGAGATGGTCAGGCCGAGCGCGTCGGAGGCGAGCGCGCCGAGGGTACGCGGGGTGCGTGGTCCTTCCTCGGGTGGGTGCGGCGGCGGGATCTCCGGATCCGGTTCGTGCGGGCAGGTGCGTTCGACCCGGGCGATGGTGGCGACAAGTTCGCGTACCTTGGGTCCCGGTGTGTCGACCGCGACGACCACCCGTCCGGAGGGCGCGTTGACCCGTGCCCAGTTGACCCCCGGCATTCGTTCCAGCGCCGTCTCGACCTGGCGGGCGAGGGTGTCGCCGCCGTCCTGGCAGACGCCGTGAACCTCGATGTGGTGCCGGCCGGGGCGGGACCACACCCGTCGGCTGGTCAGCCCGGCCGCCCGGGCGAGCCGGGTCGCGGTGGCACCGACGCGACGGGAGGCGGCTTCCACCACCGGAGGTACTCCGACGGCGCCAAACCGCATTTTGCCTCCCACCGTTCGTGCCCGGCGGCCTGGCTTCCCGGCCGGACGTCCCTTATGCCCAGCCGAGCTGGGAAAAGTTTCCTGCTCGGCCGGGCATGGACGGCCGTGGCGGAGGAATCCGAGGTGGGCGTCATCGCTACGGGGAGGCGAGATGAGTGCGCTGACACGACAGCTCAGTGGGACCCGGGAGTCGTTGCAGATGTTCACCCGCCGGGTGAACGTGCCGTGGCTGGGGGAGGTGGCGGTGCCGCCGCCGGACAAGCTGACCTACTACGCCGGCATCGGGGTGCTGACCGTGTTCCAGGTGATCGAGTGGCCCTTGGCGCTGGTGATCACCGCCGGGCACCTGCTTGCCGACCAGCACCTGTCCGGGCTGGCCAAAGGGCTAGGCGAGGCGCTGGAGTCCGCCTGAGGGTGAGGCGCTGGAGGCTGCCTGAGGGTAAGCCGCGTCACCCTTGACCTGAAGGCAGGTTGAGGTCCGAGGCTTGCCGCATGCTGATCGCCCCGTCTCCGGTACGCGCCGAGTCGCTTTTCGCCCCTCGACTGCGCGCCATGACGGTGGGCAGCGTGGCGCTTGTCTCGTTGCTGGCGTTCGAGGCGTTGGCGGTCGGCACCGCCATGCCCACTGTCGCCCGGGCCCTGGACGGGCTGGCGCTGTACGGGATCGCCTTCGGCGGCCCGTTCGCGGCCGGCGTGGTGGCGATGGTGCTCTCCGGCATCTGGTGTGACGCACGAGGGCCGCGGGCGTCGATGTGGTCCGGTCTCGCCGGGTTCGTCGCCGGGCTGCTGCTCGCCGGTGCCGCCACCGACATGGCGACGCTTGTGGTGGGCCGGATCGTGCAGGGTTTCGGCTCGGGTCTGCTGTCGGTGGCGCTGTACGTGATCGTCGCGCAGGCGTACCCGGAGCAGTTGCACCGGCGCATCTTCGCCGCGTTCGCCGCGGCCTGGGTGGTGCCGTCGCTGGTCGGGCCCGTGGTGGCGGGGTTGGTCGTGGAGCACGTCGGCTGGCGGTGGGTGTTCCTGGCGGTGCCGGCGGTGGCGGTGCCGGCGGTGCTCTTGATCCACCCGGGGCTGCGGTCGATCGGCGTGGCCGGTCCGGTCCGCCGCTCCGCCGGGGCGCTGGCGCGGATCGGTTGGGCCTGCGGGGCGGGGGTGAGCGCCGCACTGTTGCACATCGGGGGTCAGCAGCGTGGCGCCGCCGCCGTGCCGCTGGTCGGGATCGCCCTGGCCGGCCTGCTGAGTTGCGTTCCGCGACTGTTGCCGGCCGGATTCCTGCGGGCCGGTCGCGGCCTGCCCACCGTGGTGGGCCTGCGGGGGCTGGCCTCGGCCGCGTTCGTCGGCGCCGAGGTGGTGATCCCGTTGATGCTGTCGCGGGAGCGGGGGTTCACGCCGACGGCGGCGGGGCTGGTGCTGACCACCGGCGCGCTCTCCTGGTCGCTCGGCTCGTGGTTGCAGGCGCGGATCCGGTCGCCCCGGTCCCGGGGCACCCTGCCGAGGGCCGGCCTCACCTGCATCACGGTCGGTACCGCGGTGGTGGGCAGCTGCGTGGTCCCGGCGGTGCCGGTGTGGGTGGGGATTCTCGGTTGGGCGGTCGCCGGGCTCGGCATGGGTCTGCTCTATCCGTCGCTGTCGGCGCTCACCCTGGAGCTGTCGGCCCCCGGCGAGCAGGGCCGCAACAGCTCGTCCCTGCAACTGTGCGACTCGCTCGCGTCGGCGACGGTGTTGGCGCTTACCGGTGCGGTGCTCGCCGCCGGGGCGGCACCTGGGCGGTTCGACTACGGCGTCACCCTCGCCGTGGCGGCCGGGCTGGCGCTGCTCGGGGCCCTGCTCGCCGGTCGGGTCGTGGCTTCGCCGCGAGTGGCGTCGGCCTGACCGGCCCGGCGGCCCGCTGCGCGGAGTCGGGTGGCGGGTGGATTGGCCCGAAAGCGGCCGTGTGCGGTCGTGGCAGCCGGCAGGATGAGCTGGCGATGACCTTCCTGACGCTGCTGCCGTTGGCCGTGGTGATGGTCGCCGGCACGCAACTGGTGGCGGCGGTCTTCTTCGCCTCGTCCGACCGGCCACGGGCCGCCTCGCTTGGCTATCTGGCGGGTGCGGCGCTCGTCGTCCTCGGTGGTACGACACTGGCCTGGCTGGTGGTTCACCTGTTCAAAATCAACTTCACCGGTGCGGGTCGGGGCACTGTCGAACGGTGGATCGACTGGTTCGTGCTGGCGCTGCTCGCGGTGCTGGCGGTTGTCCTGTTCCTGCGCCGGCACTCGGGGCCGCCGCGATGGATGGGTGAACTCCAGCACGCCGGCCCCGGGTACGCGGCGAAGGTGGGTCTGCTGCTGTTCCTGGGTATGCCGTCCGATGACCTGACCATGGCCACGGTCGGGGCCAGCGCGGCACGGCACGACCTGCCGTGGTGGCATCTGCTGCCCTTCGTGCTGCTCACCCTGACCCTGCTCGCCCTCCCGCTGTTCGCTCTGCTGCTGCTCGGCCGCCGGGCGGCGGTGGTGCTGCCGCGCATCCGGGACTGGGCTAACAGCCACTCCTGGCTGGTCAGTGAGGCGGTCATCGTGCTCTTCGTGGTGATCACCGCCCTCGATTTGATGAAGTGAGGCCGCTCACAGCTGGTCACGCCGGTGACGGTCCGATCCGTCGAGCGGGCAGGCGACGAGGGAGGTTGACATGCGGGTTCTGGTCACTGGTGCGGGCGGCAGGCTGGGCCGGGAGGCGCTGCCCCGGCTGGTCGACGCGGGGTTCGAGGTGCGGGCCACCAGCCGCCGGCCGCGTACCGGATCGGGGGTCCGGTGGGTGGTGGCGGACCTGACCACCGGCGAAGGGATCGCCGCAGCGGTGACCGACGTGGACGCGGTGCTGCACCTGGCGTCCTCGCCGACCCGGCAGACCCACCAGATCGACGTGCTCGGCACCCGCCGGCTGGTCGACGCTGCCGCCGGTGCCGGGGTGCAGCACCTGGTGTACGTCTCGATCGTGGGCGTGGACCGGGTGCCCTACTCGTACTACCGGCACAAGCTGGCTGCCGAGCAGGTCATCGCCGACGGGAAGGTGCCGTGGACGGTGCTGCGGGCCACCCAGTTCTTCCCGTTCATCGATGAGATGCTGCGCCTGTCCAGCAAGATCGGCCCGGTCATCGGCGATCGGGCGGTGCTGGCCCAGCCGGTCGACCCGGGCGAGGTTGCCGACAAGCTGGTCGAGCTGCTCCGGGCCGGAGCGCGCGGCGGCATCGTGGAGTACGGCGGCCCTGAGGTGCAGCGCTTCGACGAGGCGGTGCGGGCCTGGCGGCAGGCGCGTGGCTCCCGTCGCCCGCTGCTGCCGATCCGTTTTCCCGGTCGCCTCGGCCGGGAGTTGCGCGGCGGTGGACTGGTCACCGACGCCCAACCGACGGGGCGGCGGACCTGGGTCGACTACCTGTCGGACACGTACGGGCGAACAGCGACGCGATGACACCTGCTCGGGTTCACGTTCGCCCTACCGTCGAGCCATGCTCACGTTCGTCATCACCAGCCTCCTGTACGTCTGCGGGTTCGTCTTCCTCTACGGAGTGATCCGACTCGCGGTGCGGCACGCGATGGAGGACATCGAGGTGCGCCGCGTACAGGCCGCGCGGGCAGAGGAGATGGCCGCCTCCCGGGACCGGGCGATGCTGGAACGGCACGGCTTCCTGACCAACGAGGGCTGACCGTGGGACGCCGGTCCCGGCTTCAGCCTGGTGTCGGCCCGCGCACCGGTCCGGAAGCTGGTCCCGGTCCGCGTCGCCGGCTCCGGATGCGACCATCGAACACGTGATGGGAACGCTGAAGACCGAGCTCGCTCGCAACCGTACCGACCTGTTGGCCGCGCCGGTCGCCGCCGCGCTCGCGCAGTGGCCGGCCGACTCGCCGGTGGACGTCGACGCGGTGCAGGTCGCGCCGATCGATGCCGAGCTCGCCGACACCGCGGCGTTCTGCGCGGCGTACGACGTCGGGCTCGACGAGTCGGCCAACTGCGTGGTCGTGGCCGGAAAGCGCGAGGGGGTGACCCGGTACGCCGCCTGCCTGGTGCTCGCCACCACCCGCGCGGACGTGAACGGGGTGGCCCGCCGGGCGCTGGACGTACGGAAGGCGAGTTTCGCGCCGATGGACGACGCGGTGGAGTTGACCGGGATGGAGTACGGCGGGATCACGCCGATCGGGTTGCCGTTGCAGTGGCCGATCCTGGTCGACACGCGGGTGGTGGCCATGCCGTACGTGGTGATCGGGTCGGGCGTACGGCACAGCAAGATTGCGCTGCCCGGCGCGGCGCTGGCCGCGTTGCCCGGTGCGCGGGTGGTGGAAGACCTGGCCAGGCCCATCTGACCGTCGACTGGTGTCGATGTCGTTGCACGTGAAACATCAACGACGTCGATGCCGTCAGTGCGCGGCGGCCTCGCGCTGCTCCACCTCGGCGAGGGCGGCGAGCAGGGTGGCTGGTTCCTGCGCCCCGGTGACCCCGTACCTGCCGGCGAGCACGAAGGTGGGCACGCTTGTCACCCCGAGCTGCCGAGCGGCGGCCAGCTCGGCCCTCAGCTCGGCCACGCCCTCCTCGGAGTCGAGGAAGTAGCGGGCGTCGTCGCCGTCCAGCCCGACGGTGGCGGCCACCCCGGCCAGCGCCTCCCGGGAGCCGAGGTCGACGCCGTCGACGAAGTGGGCCCGGTGCAGGGCCTCGACCATCTCCCCGTCGCGGTCCTGTCGGCCGGCCCAGTTGGTCAGCCGGTGCGCGTCGAAGGTGTTGGCCGCGATCGCCCGGTCGTAGCGCAGCTCCAAGCCGACGCTCGCGCCCACCTCGACGACCCGGGCGACCATCTGCCGGGCCTGCTCGTGGCCACCGAACTTCTCAGCCAGCGCGTCGAGAATCGGGCGCGGGGACGGAACCGGTGACGGGTCCAGCTGGAAGGGCCGGTGCCGGACGGTCACCTTGCCGTCGTACGACGCGAGCGCCTGCGCCAGTCGGCGGCGGCCGATCCAGCACCAGGGGCAGACCACGTCGGCGTAGATGTCGATCTCCATGACCGGAGACAACTCGCTGGCCGGCAGGTCTGTTCCCGACTGCCGCCCAGGTCACGGTGAGCCCGGGTGGCTCGGCCGCCGGTGTCGGCGGCAGCGGGACCGCGCCCAGGTCACGCCGTCCGTTCGCGGACCTGCCGCTTGAGCCGGGCGAGGATGGCGGTGCCGCCGCGTACCCGCAGCGGGCTGATCGCCTGCGCCAGGCCCATCCGCTGGTAAAGGTCGTCCGGGACGGCGAGAACCTGTTCCGGGGTGGCACCGGCCAGCCCTTCGGCGAGAATGCCGGCGAACGCCCGGGTGGTGGGTGACTCCGGCGGGCAGTCGAACAGGGTGTCGACGGTGCCCTCGGGCGTCACCTCGGCGCGCAGGAAGAACGGGGTCTGGCACTCCACGACCTGCTCCATGCCCTCGTGGCCGGGGTGCCCAGCGGGCAGCGGCGGCACGGCGTCGGAGTACTCCAGCAGCATCTCCAGCACCAGGTCACGCGGTGCCCCGGCGAACTCGTCGACGATCTCGGCCAGCTTGCTCGGCATCTCGGGCATCCCGCCAGGCTACCGCCGCCGGCCGGCCGTCCTCCCTCACACCGTGGGCGACTGCTCGCTGATCTCGCTGAGCGCCGAGGTGGGGTCGAGCTGCATGGCGAGGTCGCCGAGGGAGACGATGCCTACCAGCTTGCGCTCGTTGTCGCAGACGAGAACGCGCCGGATGCCGCGCTCACGCATCAGCGACGCGGCCTCACCCGCGGTGCAGAACTGCTCGATCATCACGACCTCGCGGGTGACTATCGAACCGATGGTGGTGGTGTTGGCGTTGGCGTTCTCCGCCACCGCGCGCACCACGATGTCACGGTCGGTCAGGATGCCGGCCAGGTTCGCGCCGTCGGTGACGACGACGTCGCCGATGTCGGCCTCCTTCATCACCCTGGCCGCCTCATCGAGGGTGGTCTCCGCCGGCAGGTAGATGACCTGCTTGGTCATCACGTCAGCGACCCGGTAACCGGTCATGAGAGCCCCTCCAGAGCAAGTTGAGCCGATCAGGATGCGGTACCCCGTCACCTGACGGCTACACCAGGTTTCCGTCTACCCGTTCAACAGTTTCTCCAGCAGGTCCGCCACGGGTAGCTCGGTGCGCTCCCCGGTCGCCCGGTCGCGCAGCTCGACGTACCCGTCGGTCAGGCGGCGTCCGACCACGACGGTGCGCGGAATGCCGATCAGCTCGGCGTCGGTGAACTTCACCCCGGCGGAGACGACGGTCCGGTCGTCGACAAGCACCCGCAGGCCCGCGTCGGCGAGCCGGGCGCCGAGGTCGAGCGCCGCGTCGAGCTGCGGGCCCTTGCCGGCCGCCACCAGGTGTACGTCGCACGGCGCGACAGACGTCGGCCACACCAGTCCCCGATCGTCGTGGTGCTGCTCGGCGATGGCTGCCACCGCGCGGGACACCCCGATGCCGTAACAGCCCATGGTGGGCCGGACCGGCTTGCCCTGCGGACCGAGCACGTCCACCGCGAAGGCGTCGGTGTAGCGGCGACCCAGTTGGAAGATGTGCCCGACCTCGATGCCCCGGCGCATGGTCAACCGGCCGGTGGCACAGGCCGGACAGGGGTCGCCGGGGCGTACCTCGGCGGCCTCGACCGTGCCCTCGGGGGTGAAGTCCCGACCGCACACCGCGTTTGTGGCGTGCCGGCCCGGCTCGTTGGCCCCGGTCAGCCAGGCGGTACCCGGCACCACCCGGGGGTCGACCAGGTAGCGGACGCCGAGCTTGTCGAAGACCTGCGGCCCGAGGTACCCCCGCACCAGTTCGGGATGCTCGTCCCAGGCGTCGAAGACGTCCACGGTGGCGGGTGACAGCGCGGCGGCCAGCCGTTTCAGGTCGACCTCGCGGTCGCCGGGCAACCCCACCACCAGCAACTCCGGCGCTTCGGCACCCGGCCGGCGTACCGTCAGCACCACGTTCTTCAGGGTGTCGGCGGCCGACCAGTTGTCCCGGCCGGCCAGCCTGCGGTCGTTGGCGAGCGCGACCAGGCTGGCGATTGTCGGCGTCTCGGGGGTGTCGTGCACCTCGATCGCCGGCTGCGCCTGCGGGTCGCCGGCCACCGGGGCGGGTGTGGTCACCGCCTCGGTGTTGGCCGCGAAGTGACAGTCGGTGCAGCCCACATAGGTGTCTTCGCCGGCCGGCGTGGCGGCGAGGAACTCCTCGGACGCGGAGCCACCCATCGCGCCCGACATCGCGTGCACCACCGTGTAGTCGAGGCCGAGCCGGTCGAAGATCCGCTGGTACGCCGCGCGGTGCCGGCCGTACGCGGCCCGCAGACCCGCGTCGTCCAGGTCGAAGGAGTACGCGTCCTTCATCAGGAACTCGCGCCCGCGCAGCAGACCGGCGCGGGGGCGGGCCTCGTCGCGATACTTGCTCTGGATCTGGAACAGCGTCACCGGCAGATCGCGGTACGAGGTGAACAGCTCCTTGACCAGCAGCGCGGCCAACTCCTCGTGGGTCGGTGCCAGCAGGTGCTCGGCACCGCGCCGATCGGCCAGGGTGAAGATGTCGTCGCCGTACTCCGTCCACCGCCCGCTGGTGCGGTACGGCTCGGCGGGCAGCAGGGCCGGAAAGTGCACCTCCTGGTCGCCGATCGCGGTCATCTCGGCCCGCACGATCTCGGTGACCCGCTCCAGCACCAGCCTGCCCAGCGGCAGCCAGGTGTAGCCGCCCGGTGCCGCCCGCCGGATGTATCCGGCCCGCAGCAGCAGCCGATGGCTCGGCACCTCCGCGTCCGCCGGATCTTCCCGCAGGGTCCGAATCAGCGACGTCGACATCCGCAGCATCACCACCGCACCCTAAAACCCCACCCCCCACCCCACCCACCCATTTCCCCCACCCCCGCGCCCCTCGCCCTCCGCGGAGTTGACCAAGAGATTTTCGCCCCAGCGCCAGCGGATCCGCGACCAAAACTTCTTGATCAGCGGCACGCGGAGTTGACCAAGAAGAATGCGTCGGGGATTCGGTGGATCCGCGACCAAAACCTCTTGATCAACCAGGCGGGGGCGGGGGTGGGGTGGGTGGGGTGGGTGGGGGGTTAGGTGGGGTTGGGGGTGGTTAGCCCGGCTCGGTGGGCGATTACGGCGAGGGCGGTGCGGTCGCGGGCGTTCAGCTTGGCCAGCAGGCGGCTGACGTAGGTGCGGGCGGTCGCTGGGCTGATGAACAGGGCGCGGCCGATCTCGTCGTTCGTCTCACCCAGGCCGACCCGGGCCAGCACGGCACGCTCCCGGTCGGTGAGTACGGAGAGTCGAGGGTCGGGCGGCGGCTGTCTCGGCGTGGCGGCGAGCCGTTCCATGACCCGGCGGGCGACCGTGGGCGAGAGCAGGTTCCCGCCGGCCGCGGCCGTGTGCACCGCCCGCCGCAGATCGTCCGAGGGCGTGTCCTTCAGCAGGTAGCCGGCGGCACCGAGGCCGACCGCCTCGATGATGTCCTCGTCGTCGTCGAAGGTGGTGAGGATCAGCACCCGGGTGGCCGCCAGCGTGTCGTCGGCGCGGATCGCCGCGGTGGCGGCCAGGCCGTCCATCACCGGCATCCGGATGTCCATGAGTACGACGTCCGGCCGCAACTGGCGGGCCAGGCGCAGACCGGAGCGGCCGTCGGCGGCCTCCCCGACCACGGTGAGCTGCGGGTCGGCCGCCAGCAGGGTGCGTATCCCCGCGCGCACGAGATCCTGGTCGTCGACCACCAGCACGCTGGTCACGTCGGCTCCCGCAGGGGCAGCATCGCGCGTACCTCGAATCCCGTCTGCCGGTGCCCGGCGGTGAGTGTGCCGCCGAGACTCTCGGCCCGTTCTCGCATCCCGGCGATGCCGTGCCCGGACCGGACGACCGCTGGCGGCTCGACCCGGCCGTTCGCGGCTTCGGGGTAGGTCGGCGGCCTGGTTGACCCTGCGTCGCGCGTCGGCTCTGTACCGGGGGCCGGATCGGAGCCGGTGTCGCTGACGGTGACGGTGAGCTGATCGTCGTGCTGCTCGGCGCGGATCTGGACGCGGCTGCCGGCGGAGTGCCGGACCACGTTGGTGACCGCCTCCTGCACGATCCGGAACGCCGCCGCCTCCACCGGCGCCGGCAGCGGCGTGTCGACGGCCACCCGCACGTCGACGTCGAACCCGGCGGCCGAGGCGGCCCGGGTGACCGCGTCGAGGTTGGTCAGCGAGACGACCGTGCGCGGCGGGTCGCCGGGTGACCGCAGCAGCGTCACCGTCCGTCGTAGGTCGTCCATGCTGCGGCGGGCGGTGGACCGGATCAGCTCCAACGCCGATCGGGCGGCGGTCTCGTCCCGGCCCAGCGCCTCCCGGGCGACGTCGGCGTGCAGCGCGATCACCGAGGTGGTGTGGCCGAGGGAGTCGTGCAGGTCGCGGGCGATGGCCATCCGCTCGTCCCGCAGGCGGGCCTGCGCCTCATGCCGGTACCGGGCCTCGGTCAGTTCGGCGATCCGGCGGGCGTCCGCCTGCGCGGCGCGCCGGGACCGCAGGCTGTCGCCGAGGGCGATCGCCGCACCCATCAGCAGTACGTGCCCGGCCAGCTCGTAGCCGACGACGAAGGAGAAATCCTGCCCCTCGGCGAGCCGGAAGACCACCGAGACCACGATCACCAGCACGGCGGCGGCGACGGAGGCGGCGATCCGGCCGTGTTCGGCCGCGGAGAACAGGGCGGCGGCCACCGGCACGGCCAGCCCGATGGCCGGGTAACCGGCGGCGTAGTAGGCGAACAGGCCGAGCACGCTGACGGCCAGCACCACCACCGGGTAGCGCCGCCGGACCAGCATCAGCGCGCCCAGGCCGACCGCCCAGAGGTACGCGACCTGGTCCGGCCCGTGCCGGCCACCCTCGTTCGCGGTGATGACGATCGACACGGTCACGGCGACGCCCGCGCCGAGAAGCACGTCGGCGACCCAGGGACGTACCCTCCGCTGCGTCGACTGGCCGGCCACGATCTCAGCGTACGGCGAGGTCGGGGCGCTCGGAGTCGTCGGAAGGCGACATCCGGGGTCGCCCGCCGACGTACTCCGGGCGGGTCCGCAGGCGGATGGCGCGGCCACCGATCGTTCCTAGCGTTGCCGGCATGACCATGTCACCTCGCCCGGCTCTCGGGCTTCCGTTGCCCGCCCTGCTCGGGTTGGCGCTGCTCGGCCTTCCCC
Source organism: Verrucosispora sp. WMMD703 (assembly GCF_049178935.1). Lineage (NCBI taxonomy): Bacteria > Bacillati > Actinomycetota > Actinomycetes > Micromonosporales > Micromonosporaceae > Micromonospora > Verrucosispora sp. WMMD703. The sequence continues at coordinate 417,400 of NZ_JBMHMM010000004.1, forward strand.
GGGTGGTGTTGCACGACCTGGGTCTGGTGCACGAGCGCACCTTCGTCAACCTGCTGCTGGTGGTCGTACCGCCGATCGTGTGGATCACCGTGGCGCTGGTGCGGCGGGTGCCCAACCCGTTCCTGACCCTGCTCGTAGTCGGTCTGCTGTACGGCGTCCTGCTGGCCCTGACCCATCAGTTGCTCTGGCACGTGGCCTTCGACGAGCAACCGACCCTCGGCGGCAACCTGACCGATCTCGCGCCGGGAGCGCAGGCCGTCATCGTGCGGTTCTTCGCTGCGATCAGCAGCCTCTTCACCGGCGTCATCGTCGGCGTCGTCGCGGGCGTGATCGCCTGGGCCCTCTCCCGCCAGCGTCCCTGAGGCGGATCTTGGTCCAGCAGCGCCCTTCCAGGGGCGTTCCCGGACCAAGATCTGCGGAAGTGGGCTTGGTGACCGACGCGACGTCCTAGGTTCGGTGACGGGGTGGGTGCCGTTGAGCGGGCGGGGGTGGGGGCGTTGTTCACTGACGTGCGGAAGGTCGAGGCCGGCGTACTCGATGTCGGTTTCGTCGATGCCGGCCCGCCGGACGGGCCGGTGGTGCTCCTGCTGCACGGCTGGCCGTACGACATCCACAGCTTCGCCGAGGTGGTGCCCCTGCTGACCAGCGCCGGCCACCGGGTGCTTCTGCCCTACGCGCGTGGCCACGGCACCACCCGGTTCCGGTCCGCCGATGCGGTACGAAACGGCCAGCCGGCCGCCCTCGCGGTCGACACCGTCGCTTTCCTCGACGCGCTGGAGATCGAGCGGGCGACCCTGGCCGGGTTCGACTGGGGCGCCCGCACCGCCGGCATCGTGGCCGCGCTCTGGCCGGAGCGCTGTCGGGGCCTGGTCGCGGTGAGCGGTTACCTGATCGACGGTCAGGCGTCGGGTCGGGTGCCGCTGCCCCCGGCGGCCGAGCACGCCTGGTGGTACCAGTACTACTTCGCCACCGAACGCGGCCGGGAGGGGTACGCGCGGAACACCCGCGACTTCGCCAAGCTGATCTGGCAGACCGCCTCGCCGAGGTGGGACTTTGACGACGCCACCTTCGACCGCAGCGCGGCGGCGCTCGACAACCCGGACCACGTCGACGTCGTCATCCACAACTACAGGTGGCGGCTGGGCCTCGCCGACGGCGAGCCGCAGTACGCAGACCTGGAGGAACGGCTGGCCGGCAAACCGCCGATCACCGTGTCGACGATCAGCCTGGAAGGCGACGCCAACGGTGCGCCCCACCTACCACCCGAGGCGTATGCGAAGCAGTTCACCGGGCCGTACGAGCACCGCACGGTCGGCGGTGGCGTTGGGCACAACCTGCCGCAGGAGGCGCCGCAGGCTTTCGCCGACGCGGTGCTGGCGGTCGCCTCCCGCTGAATCGGCGTGTCGGCGGACCAGCTTGTCGGCGGGTCAGCCGAGCTTGGTGTGGACGACGAAGCGACGCCAGGCGGTCGGGGCGAAGGTGAGGACCGGGCCGGTTGAGTCCTTGCTGTCGCGTACGCCGACGATGCCGGGCAGGTTGTCGGCCACCTCGACACACTCTCCGCCCGCGCTGCGGGTGGACTTGCGCCAGGTCGCGCCGGTCAGATCGTGGACCACGACTCCATCACTTCCTTCATCAGCAGCTCGGAGTGTCCCTTGGGGAGGGCGACGCTGCGGATGCCGTCCCATCTGGCGTGCAGGGTAGCGAGTTCCTCGGCCCTGTCGATGGTCGCGCCACCGAGATGGTTCTCCAGGTGGCCGACCCAGTCGCCGTCGGCTCCACAAGCCAGGGTGAACGGACCGGCGTGGCCCACATGCACGCTCACCTCGGCCGGGATGACGAGGATCAGCACGCCACCTCGTTGCACGCAGTCGAGCAGGTGGCCGATCTGCTGCGTCATGATGCCCCGGAAGCTCTCGTCGACCCGGCGCAGCGTAGCCTCCTCGATCACCGCGAAGAGGATCGGTGGGTTGTCCGGTCGGGTCAGGATCGCCTGCCGGTCCATCCGGATCGCCACCCGCCGCTCCACCTCGTCGTCGCTGAGCATGTCATCGGCGCGGATCACCGCGCGGGCGTAGTGCTCGGTCTGGAGCAGCCCCGGGATCAGCGTCGGGTGGTAGCAGCGCAACTGGGTGGCAGTGCGCTCGGCGTCCAGCCACGGCCGCAGCCAACCGGGCTGGCCGTGCAACTCGGCGATGCGCAGCAGCCCCAGCAGCAGGCGCCGTCGCTGTTCAGCACCTCGTCGGCCCGCTTGAGGAAGAGCCTGTCGAACGGGCGCTGCCCCAGCTCGATCGCCCTGCCCCCGGCCTGCACCGGCCGCTGCCGCATGGCCTGACACCGACGGGGTTCAGGGCCGACCGAATGAGGTCGGCGGGCCCGGGGACCGGCCGGCGGCCCGGTGACCGCAGACCCTGTTCAGCCCGAGCGCGCCAGCCGGAAGCCCACGTCGTCGACGGTGAAGGTCGGGTGGCTGCGGCGGCGTACCGAGGCGCGACAGCTCCAGTGCTCGTCGAACCATCCGCCGCCACGGAGCACCCGGTAGCTGCCGTAGACCTGCGCGTCGTAGACGTCCCAGCACCAGTCCCACACGTTGCCCAGCATGTCGTACAGGCCCCAGGCGTTGGGTTGTCGGCCGCCGACCTCGTGGACGTGTCCGCCGGAGTTGTCGCGGTACCAGGCGATGTCGTCGAGTGGCCCGTACCGGGGGCCGGTCGTGCCGGCCCGGCAGGCGTACTCCCACTCGGCCTCGGTCGGCAGCCGGTAGCCGTCGGCGGCGACGTCCCAGTCGACGTGCTCGCCGTCGACCCGGTACGCCGGCCGCAGCCCTTCCTGCGCCGAGCGCGCGTTGCAGAACCGGATCGCGTCCCACCAGGAGACGCTCTCGACCGGCCGACGGTCACCGGTGGAGGCGCTCGGACGCTCGCCGGTGACCTGGGCGTACTCGGCCTGGGTGACCGGAAAGGCGGCGAGTCGGTACGCCTCGACCTCAACCGACCACCGACGCTCGGTCCGTCGATCGGTCAGCTGCACCCGCCCGGCGGAGATGGAGACCATCACCCGTGAAGTGTCGATGACGTCCGCCACGTTCCCCCGCACGGGGCACCACCACGAGGGTGGCCGATGCAAAACTTCCGGTGGTAGGCAGGAGTTCCTTCCTACTCGCACGTCGGAGGAGTGAGCAGGTGCGCTGGCGCAGTTACGTCGCGGTCGGGGACAGCTTCACCGAGGGCCTGGACGACGCCTACCCGGACGGCAGTTTCCGGGGCTGGGCGGATCTGGTGGCCACCCGGCTCGCCGCCGAGGCGGGCCCTGACTTCGCGTACGCCAACCTGGCCATCCGGGGGCGGACCTTCCCGGGCGTGGTGGCCGAGCAGGTGCCGGCGGCGCTGGCGATGAAGCCCGACCTGATCAGCTTCGCGGCGGGCGGCAACGACGTGCTGCGGCGCAGCTTCGACCCGGACACCCTGGTCTCGCGCTTTGACGAGGTGGTCGGCCGGCTGCGCAGCCGCGGCGCCGACGTACTGCTGTTCCGGTTCGCCGACGTGATGGCGCGGCTGCCCGGCCAACGGCTGATCGCACCCCGGGTCGCTCTGCTCAACCGTGCGGTCGGGGAGACCGCCGAGCGGCACGGCGCCATCCTGGTCGACCTGTACGCCGACGACACGTACCTGAACCCGATGCTCTGGAGCACCGACCGGCTGCACCTGTCTCCGGCCGGGCACCGCCGCGTGGCCGGTCAGGTGCTGACCGCCCTCGGTGTCGGCTGCGACGAGGAGTGGCTGCTGGTCCCGCCGAACCCGGAGCCCACCCCCTGGCTGTCCGCCCGCACCGCCGACCTCCGCTGGGCCGGTCAACACCTGGCCCCCTGGCTCAAGCGCCGCCTGACCGGCCGCTCCTCCGGCGACACCCGCACCGCCAAGCGCCCCACCCTCACCCCCTTCCACCCCCTCCAACCACCGCCTTGATCAAGAAGTTTTGGTCTGGTTTTCCGCCTGCCTAGACCAAAACTTCTTGATCAACGCGGCCGGGCGTGGGTGGGTGGGTGGGCTGGGTGGGTTGGGGTGGGTGGGGTGTCAGTGGAGGTGGCGGGTCCAGGTTCTTGTCCGGGTGGGGCCGGTGCCGAGGGTGGTGTCGGTCGGGGTGGTGATGACGATGGTGTCGTCCGGGAGCACCTGCACCGTCGGAGGGTGCTCGCCGCCGGTGAGGCGACGCCGGAGTTCCGGGACGTCGAGATAGCGGTCGTCCGTCCAGTAGCCCACGTTGCCCCACGGGTTGGTCACCGCCAGCAGGCCACCGTTCACCGCGGCGGCGGAGTTCGTGTCGGGCGGCAGTTGCGTCCGCTCCTGCCACCGGTCGCCAGCCAACCGCCACACTCGCTTATGGGTCTGGGCGTCGAAACCCTCATTGATGTTGACCAGCCACGCGTCACTGCCGTCGGGTGAGACCAGCAGTCGAGCGGCACCGGCAACGTCAGGCAGCTCCTGCCAGGTCCCGCCGTCGTCGTCGCTTACCGCGACGGTCAGCCAGTCACCGTTTCGGGTCGTCACCCAGATCCGACCGTCGCCGCCGTCGATCAGATCGTTGCTGGCCGCACCGCTCAGGAACATCGGGGGCTGGGTCCGCACTTTCGCCGCGTCGATCCGGGCGAGTTCCAATTCGGCACAGTTCAGTTTGATCAGCGCGCCGCTTCCCGGGCATTGGAGCAGGTACCCGCGCCGGGTGGCCGCAGCGAGCCGGGTGACCTCGGGCGGCGACTCCCGAGGATGCTCGGTGAAGGAGGCACCGCCGTCGGTGGTGACCAGGTAGCCGTCGGGCACGCCCACGGTCAGGTTCCGGCCGTCCAGCGGTAGCAGGTAGTACGGTCCGGCCCACCGGGGGTTGTTCGCCGTGTCCGGCAGCGGCGTCCGCTGCCAGGTCGCGCCCCCATCGGCGGTACGCGCGAGGTCGAGCCGGCAGCCGGTCCGGTCGCTGTCGTCGGGACCGCAGGTGTCGAAGAGGGCCCAGCCGTGCCGGGCGTCGACGAAGCGTAAACCGGCCAACCTGCCGGCGACCCCCACCGGGTTCACCTTCCGCTCGATCACCTGACCGTCCGGGGCCGGTGACGGGGTCGCCGGTGACGGGGTCGGATCGGGTGGGTCACGGTCGGCGTCCCGACCGGCGGTGGCGTACACGCCCGGCCCGGTGAGTAGCAGCGCGACCAGCCCGGCCAGCAGGCCGCGGCGGCGACGCCGACGGCGGTTCACCCGGCGTCGGGCGGCGTCCACGCCCGGCGGACGGAAGGTCGGCGCGGCGGTCGCCTCGAACTCGGCGAACAACTGGTCCAGGTTGATCTCACGCACGGCCGGCCTCCTGCCGTTCGGTGAGGTGGCGGGCCAGGGCCGTGCGGGCTCGCGACAGCCAGGACTTGACGGTCCCCTCGGGTACGCCGAGCTGGTCGGAGATCTCCGCGACGGTGAGCTGGGCCAGGTGGTGCAGGACGATCGCCCGGCGTTGGGCGGCGGGCAGGATGGTGAGCGCCTCCAACAGCACCACCCGGTCCGGGTTCGGGCCCGGTACGTGCTCCTCCCGCTGCCGAGCCAGGTACCGGACGGCGGTACGGACCCGACGGAGCCGGCTGGTGGCCAGGTTCCAGGCCACCCGGCGGACGAACGCCGACGGGTCGTCGTACGCGCTGATCCGGTCCCAACGCTCAAGGGTCCGGCAGAACGCCTCCTGGGTGAGGTCCTGCGCCTCGGCGTGATCGCCGAGGTACGCGTAGAGCTGCACCGCCACCCGCTGGAAGTGCGCCTGGTAGAACTCGGTGAAGTCCACCGGCGGTGGGTCGGCACCTGGTGGCGCTGCGGTCATGGCGGTCCTCGTGTTCGGCGGCAGTCAGGAGTGTCACGCCTGGCGGACCACATCCGCTGCACCCGAATTCCGTTGGCCGGCCGAAGCGCGGCGTACTTTGGGGACCATGTCTGTGCCGAACGATCCCGATCCCCGACTTCAGTCGTACGCGGACCCGCAGCGACTGGTCACCACCGACTGGCTGGCCGAGCATCTGGGCGACGACGGTCTCGTGGTCGTCGAGTCCGACGAGGACGTACTGCTCTATGACAGCGGTCACATCCCGGGTGCCGTCAAGGTCGACTGGCATCTGGAGCTGAACGACCAGGTGACCCGGGACTACCTGGACGCCGAACGGTTCGCCGAACTCTGCGCCGCCAAGGGCATCGGCCGTGACGACACGGTTGTCTTCTACGGCGACAACTTCAACTGGTGGGCCGCGTACGCCCTCTGGGTCTTCACTCTCTTCGGCCACCGGGACGTGCGGCTGCTCGACGGCGGCCGGCAGAAGTGGATCGCCGAGGGACGGGAGCTGACCCGCGACAAGCCGACCCGGCCCCGGGCGAACTATCCGGTGCCGCAGCGCGACGACGCGCCGGTGCGGGCGTTCCGCGAGGAGGTGTCGGCGCACGTCGACGCCGGCCGGCCGCTTGTCGACGTGCGCTCGCCGGGCGAGTACACCGGCGAGATGCTGCACATGCCGGACTACCCGCAGGAGGGCGCGCTGCGCGGCGGTCACATCCCGGGCGCGGTGAGCAAGCCATGGAAGTCCGCCGCCAACGACGACGGCACCTTCAAGTCGGCCGACGAGCTGCGTGGCATCTACGCCGACCAGCTCGGCCTGACGCCGGATGACGACGTGATCGCGTACTGCCGGATCGGCGAGCGGTCCAGCCACACCTGGTTCGTACTCCGGCACCTGCTCGGCTACCCGAAGGTACGCAACTACGACGGCTCCTGGACCGAGTGGGGCAACCTCGTCCGCGCCCCCGTCGTCAAGGGTCCCAACCCGAAGTGATTCGCTTGTTGATCATGAGGTTGGCGGCAGAAACAGGATCAACCATGCCGCTAACCTCATGATCAACGAGGCGGGTCGGTAGCGCAGGGGGTCAGCGCGGATCCGGGTCGCGTAGGTAACGCTGGACGGTGGGGGCGAGCCAGGTGATCAACTCGGCCGGGGAGATGTCGACCATCGGGGGTAGGCGCAGGACGTATCGGGTCAGGGCGACGCCGAGCAGTTGGCTGGCGACCAGTCCGGCGCGCCGTGGGGCCTCGTCGGGGTCGGCGACCACCCGGCCGACCGCCACGCCGAGCTGGGTGGCGAAGATGGCGCGTACCCGCTCCGCCCCGCTCGGGTTGGTGCTCGCCGTGCGCAGCAGCGCCGGCAGCGTCGAGTCGCCCTCCCACCGGGTGAAAAAGTAGCTGACCAGCGCCGTGCCGAGTCGATCGGCCGGCACGCCGCTCAGGTCGGGCAGTCGTAGGTCGAACTCGGCCGCCGTGGCGAACAGGTTCTCCTTGCTGCCGAAGTACCGCATCACCATCGACGGGTCGATCCGCGCGTCCGCGGCGATGGCTCGGATCGTCGCCCGGTCGTACCCGTCGGCGGCGAAGCGGTCGCGGGCGGCCCGCAGGATGGCCGCCCGGGTCACCTCCGAGCTGCGGCGTCCGCCGCCCGACGGCGTTTCCGAGCTGCGGCGTACGCCGCCGGACGGCGTTTCCGAGCTGCGGCCTTCGCCGTCCGCCGCGGGCTCCCCGCCATGGCGTCCGCCGCCCGACGCCGCCGGCCCCGCGTCGCGCCGGCTGCCGCCCCACGCCGCGCTTCGGCGTCCGCCGTCGGCTGACGACTCCGCGACAGGTTTCGAAGCCCTTCCGGGTACGCCCTCCGTCATGTGACCGACGGTATGCCAACGGCTGTTGACTTCTCATTCCGGGGCGGCCTAACGTTGCCAACAAGTGTTGGCCAACAGTTGTTGGCATCCGGCCGAGGAGGTCGCCATGCTGCCCGAACGAACGGACGTCCTGGTCGTCGGCGCGGGCCCCACCGGGCTCACCGCCGCACTCACCCTGGCCCGCCGAGGGGTCGAGGTGACCGTCGTAGACCAGCGGGAGAAGCCGGCGGTGACCTCGCGGGCCGCGGTCGTGCACGCGTACACCCTGGAGGTGCTCGACCGGATCGGCGCCGGCGAGACGCTTGTGGCCCGAGGGCTGCGGTCGGCCCGGTTCAGCGTCCGCGACCGGGACCGGGTGCTGGTCACCGTGCCGTTCGGCGGGTTGCCCGGCCGGCACCGGTACGCGCTGATGGTGTCCCAGTCGGTGACCGAGGAGGTGCTCACCGACCAACTGGCCGAGGCCGGTGTACGGGTGCTGCGCCCGTACCGGCTCACCGGCCTGCGCCGCGACGGCGACGGCGCGGTTGCCGACTTCGACGGCACGAGCCTGCGCGCCCGATGGGTGATCGGGGCCGACGGCATCAACAGCACTGTCCGTGAGCTGGCCGGCATCACGTTCACCGGGCCGGCCGGCTCCGAGGAGTCGTTCGTGCTTGCCGACGTACGCGTCGACAGCGGCCTGCCCCGCGACGGCGCGTCGATCTTCCTTGCCCGGGGCGGGCCACTGGTCTGGGCGCCGCTGCCCGACGGGCGGGTACGCCTGGTCGCCACCGTCACCGATCCGCCCGCCGAGCCGGACGCGGCCTATCTGCAACGCCTGCTCGACGAGCGTGGTCTCCGACAACGGCCGGACCAGGTACGCGAGGTGCTCTGGTCCTCGCGCTTCCGACTGCACCGACGGGTCGCCGGGACGTTCCGCTCCGGGCCGGTGCTGCTGGCCGGCGACGCCGGACACGTGCACAGCCCGGCCGGCGGGCAGGGCATGAACCTCGGCATCAGCGATGCCGTCGACCTCGGCGAGACCCTGGCCGACGTGCTCGCCGGAGCCGCCGAGACCCGGCTGGACGAGTACGCGGCCAGACGTCGGCCGCTCGCACACGAGGTGGCCGGATTCGCCGACCGACTGACCCGCCTCGCCACCGTGCCGCCCGCCGCCCGACCGGCCCGGGACCTGCTGCTACGCCTGATCTCGGTGCTGCCGCCGGTGCGACACCGGATCGCGCTCCGGCTCTCCGGCCTCAACCAACGCCCGACGTGAGTCGACGTTCCCGGCAATCGGACTGGCGGGTAACCACGGCCCCACGCTGTCGACAGTCGGGTCTACGCTGGCCCGGTGACGGTGGAGCAGCAGGCCCGGGGGGCGAACGGCGGGGCCACGGGGGCGGGACGACGCCGATCCCGCAAGGACGAGATTCTTGAGATCGCGGTGGGTCTGTTCGCCTCGCGGGGCTACCACGGTGTGTCGATGGACGACATCGGCGCGGCTGCCGGCGTGACCGGCCCGGCGCTCTACCACCACTTCGCCGGCAAGGAGGCGATGCTGGTCGCCGCGCTGACGCCGGTCAGCGAAGGGCTGCTCGACGGCGGACGGCAGCGCTCCGCCGCCCATCCCGGCGACCCGCGCGCCTCGCTGGAGTCGCTTATCGACTTCCACGTCGACTTCGCGCTCGCCAATCCGGCCGTCATCGCGCTGCACCTGCACGAGCTGGATCGGCTGCCGGAGGAGCCCAGACGGCACATCCGCCGACTCCAACGGCTCTACGTCGAGGAGTGGGTCACCGTGCTGACCGCCCTGCACCCGGGGCTGCCGGACGGTGAGGCGCGGGTGTTGGCACACGCCGCGTTCGGCCTGATGAACTCCACCCCGTTCCTCGGCGGCGAGGTCGACCATCGGCGTCGGTCCGAGCTGCTGCGCGCCGCCACGCTGGCCGCGCTGCTCGCCCCCACCGAGCCCGCCTGACCCGTCGCCGTCCGGCCGTCCTGGGCTGACCCGCTAGCGCTTGGCCGTCGCGCGTGCGGCTCGCCGGACAGGACCAGTGCGCTTCATCACATCCCCGCCGGCCGCCATCGACCGAGGAGCCGACCCCGGTACGCCCTCGTCGGCGTCGCTCGGACACCGCACCAGGGCCCCTCTGCCGCAGGCGTTGAGAGGGGGCCCTTCCTCGCACCCGGGGCGGCGTGGTTCCCTTGCACGCGATCCCACCATCTGGACGCGGAGGAAGCATGATCGAGTCGCTGCTGGTCGCCAACCGGGGCGAGATCGCCCGCCGGATCATCCGTACCGCCAGGCGGCTCGGGGTGCGGGCGATCGCGGTCCACTCGGAGGCCGACGCCGACCTGCCGTTCGTCGCCGAGGCCGACGAGGCCGTCTGCGTCGGGCCGGCCAACCCGGCGCAGAGCTACCGCAACACCGAGGCGATCCTCGCCGCCGCCCGGTCGACAGGGGCGCAGGCGATCCACCCCGGTTACGGCTTCCTGTCGGAGAACGCCGACTTCGCCCGTACCGTCGAGGCCAGCGGCCTGATCTGGGTCGGACCCGGCGGGGACGCGATAAGCGCGATGGGCGACAAGATCAATGCGCGGAACCTGATGGCGGCGGCCGGCGTGCCGGTGGCGGCGGGGACCACCGAGCCGGCGGCCGACGTGGCGGCGGCGGTCGCGGCGGCGGCAGAGATCGGCTACCCGGTGATGGTGAAGGCCGCTGCCGGTGGCGGCGGCATGGGCATGGGGGTGGCGGTCGACGAGGCTGCGCTGCGCACCGAGTACGACAAGGTCCGGGCCTTCGCGGAGCGGATGTTCGGCGACGGCTCGGTGCTGCTGGAGCGGTACTTCCCCCGGGTGCGGCACGTCGAGGTGCAGATCCTCGGCCTGGCCGACGGCCGGGTGCTGGCGCTGGGCGAGCGGGAGTGCTCGGTGCAGCGGCGCAACCAGAAGCTGGTGGAGGAGTCGCCCTCCCCGGCGGTCTCGCCGGAGCTACGGTCCCGCCTCCTGGCCGCGGCGGTGCGGGCGGGTGCGGCGGTCGACTACCGCAACGCCGGCACCGTCGAGTGCCTGCTCGATCCGACGACCGGGGAGTTCTTCTTCCTGGAGATGAACACCCGGCTTCAGGTGGAGCACCCGGTGACCGAGCTGGTGCACGGCATCGACCTGGTGGAGGAGCAGCTGCGGGTGGCGGCCGGCCTGCCGCCGACCTTCGACCCGGACGCGCTGACCGTGCGCGGGCACGCCATCGAGCTGCGAGTCAACGCCGAGGATCCGAAACGGTTCCTGCCCGGCCCCGGGACGATCAAGACCTGGGTCGAGCCGACCGGCGAGGGCGTACGCGTCGACTCCGGCTACGCCGAGGGGAACACCGTCACCCCGTTCTACGACAGCCTGATGGCGAAGCTGATCGTGCACGGCCAGGACCGGGCCGAGGCCATCGCCCGCGCCCGCGCGGCAGTGGCCGCCTTCGACCTGTCCGGCCCCAAGCACAACCTCCCCTTCTTCGCCGAGCTGCTCGAAAACCAGGAGTTCCTCTCCGGCGACTACGACACCAGCATCGTCTCCCACCTCCGCTAACCCCCCGCCCCCGCCCCGCCCCCGCCCCCGCCCCTGGCCGGTTGATCAAGAAGTTTTGGTCGGGATCCGTGCCCGCAGCCGACCAAAACTTCTTGATCAACGCGGGGTCACGCGGGGTGGGGTCGGGTGGGGTCGGGCGGGGTGGGGTGTGGGTGGGGGTGTGACATGCTGGGGAGGGTTGGGGCAGTGAGTGTCACAGCTAGGTGGGTGGGTGGTGGAGATGCCGGATTACGTGTCCATTCGTGAGGTCGGGCCACGTGACGGGTTGCAGAACGAGGCACCGATCCCCACCGACGCCAAGGTGCGGCTGCTCGACGCGCTCTCGCAGACGGGGGTACGGCGGATCGAGGCGGTCTCGTTCGTGCACCCCAGGGCGATCCCGCAGATGGCCGACGCCGACGAGGTGTGGCGACGGGCGCAGCGGGTCGACGGGGTGCGTTACTCCGCGTTGGTGCCGAACACGCGCGGCGCGCAGCGCGCCCTCGCCGCCGGCTTCACCGAGATCGAGGTGGTCGTCTCGGCAAGCGACACGCACAACCGGCGCAACGTCAACCGTTCCACCGACGAGTCGCTTGACGACATCGCCGAGCTGATCGACCTGCTGCACGGTGCCGGTGCCCGCGCCGAGGTGATCGTGGCGACCAGCTTCGGCTGCCCGTACGAGGGCGACATCGATCCGGCGCGGGTGGCCGCCATCGTGGACCGGGTGGTCCGCGACGGCGCCGACCGCGTCGCGTTCGGCGACACCACCGGCATGGGTACGCCCCGACGCGTCCGTGACCTGCTCACCGCCGTACGCGATCGCAACGCCGACGTTCCGGTGCTGCTGCACTTCCACAACACCCGGGGCACCGCGTTGGCCAATCTGCTGACCGCCCTGGAGCTCGGCGTCACCGAGTTCGACGCCAGTGTCGGCGGGCTGGGTGGCTGTCCGTACGCGCCCGGGGCCAGCGGGAACCTGGCCACCGAGGAGGCGGTGCACATGCTGCACGACATGGGCATCGACACCGGGATCGACCTGGACGCCCTGATCGAGGTCGCCGAGCTGGCCGAGCACCTGACCGCTCGTACTCTCCCCTCCGGCGTCCTCCGCGCCGGCCCCCGCACCCGCCTCACCCCCCTGCCCACCTGACCCCGCACTAACCCACCCACCCCCGCCCAGCGGCGGTTGATCATGAGGTTAGCGGCAGAGTTGATCTCTAGAACTGCCGCTAACCTCATGATCAACGCTGGGGATCTCGGGGTGGTGCGGGGATGGGTGTGGGTGGGGTAGCCTAACGATCGTTCAGGTTGCTTGGTTTGGGGGCCGTGGTGACGGTTGACGGTGAGGCGCTGGAGCAGCTGCGCAAGCGGGTTCGGGCCGGCGGCGCGGAGAAGTACCACGCGGCCAACGCCGCGAAGGGCAAGCTGTTCGCCCGGGAGCGGGTCGCGCTGCTGGTCGACGAGGGCAGCTTCGTCGAGGACGGCCTCTACGCCAACGCGCTCGCCGAGGGACTGCCCGCCGACGGCGTGGTAACCGGCACCGCCACCATCGACGGTCGTCAGGTCTGCCTGATGGCAAACGACTCCACGGTCAAGGCCGGCAGCTGGGGTGCCCGCACCGTCGAGAAGATCATCCGGATCATCGAGCGGGCGTACGACACCGGTGTCCCGATGGTCTACCTGGTCGACTCGGCCGGGGCCCGGATCACCGACCAGGTCGAGCTGTTTCCCGGGCGTCGTGGCGCCGGAAAGATCTTCTGGAACCAGGTCCGCGCCTCCGGCTCGATCCCCCAGGTCTGCGCGCTGTTCGGGCCCAGCGCGGCCGGCGGAGCGTACATTCCGGCGTTCTGCGACGTGGTCGCCATGGTCGACGGCAACGCCAGCATGTACCTGGGATCGGACCGGATGGTCGAGATGGTCACCGGGGAGAAGACCACCCTCGAAGCGATGGGTGGGGCGCGGGTGCACTGCGCCGAGTCCGGTGTCGGGCACTTCCTCTGCAAGACCGAGGCCGATGCGCTCGACGTGGTGAAGCGCTACCTGTCGTACCTTCCGGCGAACTGGACCCAGCAGCCACCGACCGCGCTCGCCGTCGAGGCGCCGACCAAGGCCGACCTCGCCGCGCTGGTGCCGGCGAGCGAGCGGCAGGCGTTCGACATGCGCCGGTACGTCAAGGGCCTGCTCGACGAGGACTCCTTCTTCGAGATCCAGGCCCTCTGGGCCAAGGAGTTGACCATCGGCTTCGGCCGACTGAACGGCGAGGTCGTCGGCGTGGTCGGCAACAACTCGATGTTCAAGGGCGGGGTGCTCTTCGTCGACTCGGCCGACAAGGCGACCCGGTTCGTGCAGCTCTGCGACGCGTTCAACGTGCCGCTGCTGTTCCTGAGCGACGTGCCCGGGTTCATGGTCGGCAGCGCGGTGGAGAAGCAGGGCATCATCCGGCACGGCGCAAAAATGATCACCGCGATCTCCGAGGCGACCGTACCCAAGATCTGTGTGGTGGTGCGCAAGGCGTACGGTGCCGGCCTGTACGCCATGGCGGGGCCGGGCTTCGAGCCGGATGCCACGATCGCGCTGCCCACCGCCAAGATCGCGGTGATGGGTGCGGAGGCCGCGGTCAACGCCGTGTACGCAAACAAGATCGCGGCCATCGAGGACGAAGCCGAGCGGGCGGCCTTCGTCGCCGCCCGCCGCGAGGAGTACGAGCGGGACATCGACATCGTCCGGCTCGCCAGCGAGCTGGTGGTCGACGCGATCGTGGAGCCGCAGGAACTGCGTGCCGAGCTGGTGCGCCGGTTCGCCGCCGCCCGGGGCAAGCAGCGGCACTTCTCCCGGCGATGGCACGGCGTCACCCCGGTCTGAGCCGTCCGGCACCAGCACGATCCCGTCCCGGCGTCACGAGCGCCCGGCGGGCCGTCCACATAGGAGGAACCCGATGGACTTCCGGCTCACCGAGGAGCACGAGGCGCTTCGCGACAGCGTGCGGGACTTCGCCCGCGAGGTGGTCGCGCCGGTCATTGCCGAGCACTACGAGCAGCACACCTTCCCGTACGAGATCATTCGCCAGATGGGCAAGATGGGCCTGTTCGGCCTGCCCTTCGCCGAGGAGCACGGTGGTATGGGCGGCGACTACTTCGCCCTCTGCCTGGCTCTGGAGGAACTGGCCCGGGTCGACTCCAGCGTGGCCATCACCCTGGAAGCGGCGGTCTCGTTGGGCGCGATGCCGATCTACCGGTTCGGCACCGACGAGCAGAAGTCGCGGTGGCTGCCCCGGCTGCTCAGCGGCGAGGCGCTGGCCGGGTTCGGGCTGACCGAGCCGGGCTTCGGCTCGGACGCGGGGGGCACCGAGACCCGGGCGGTGCTGGACGAGGCGACCGGCGAATGGGTCATCAACGGCTCGAAGGCGTTCATCACCAACTCCGGCACCGACATCACCGCCCTGGTCACCGTCACCGCGGTCACCGGCATCCGGCCGGACGGCACGAAGGAGTTGTCCTCCATCATCGTGCCCAGCGGGACGCCCGGCTTCACCGTCGCGCCCGGCTACTCCAAGGTCGGTTGGACCGCCTCGGACACCCATGAGCTGAACTTCGACGACTGCCGGGTGCCGGCGGAGAACCTGCTCGGCGAGCGGGGTCGTGGCTTCGCCCAGTTCCTGCGCATCCTCGACGAGGGCCGGATCGCCATTGCCGCGCTGGCCGTCGGTCTCGCCCAGGGCTGTGTCGACGAGTCGATCAAGTACGCGAAGGAGCGGCACGCCTTCGGGCAACCGATCGGCAACTACCAGGCGATCCAATTCAAGATCGCCGACATGGAGGCGAAGGCGTACACCGCCCGGCTCGCCTACTACGACGCCGCCGCCCGAATGCTGGCCGGCGAGCCGTTCAAGCGGCAGGCGGCGATCGCCAAGCTGCACGCGAGCACGATCGCGGTGGACAACGCCCGGGAGGCGACGCAGATCCATGGCGGGTACGGCTTCATGAACGAGTACCCGGTGGCCCGGTTTTGGCGGGACTCCAAGATCCTGGAGATCGGCGAGGGTACCTCCGAGGTGCAGCGCATGATCATCGCCCGCGACCTGGGGATGTGAACCGGCCGGATCGGCCGGACACGTCGGGCGGCCAGCCGGCCGTCGCACATCGATGCCGGTTCGGTGCAGGTCGGCTGCCGATCGGTGGTTGTCAGGTTTCGGCACGGCATCGTCGGGTGGCCGACGATCCCGTGTCCGATGTCGGGCCTGCGCCGTATTGTCCGTGCCCATGGCTCCCGGTCATGATCGTCAATCCGGTCCGCCGCACGCCGGTCTGCCGGAGCTGCTGCGGGCGCACCGGCAGGCTGCTGGCGCGACCCAGGCTGAGCTGGCGGCCCGTGCCGGCGTCGGGGTACGGACGGTCCGTGACCTGGAACGGGGCCGCTCCACCCGGCCACAACGCACCACCGTCGAGCTGCTCGCCGGGGCGCTCGGGCTGACCGGCTCCGCCCGCGCGGCGTTTCTGGCCGCCGCCCGGGGCACCAGCCCGGCGGCCGTCCAGCCCGAGGTCGGTACGCCGCTGGGCCTGCCGCCGCCACCGGAACTGATCGGCCGGGAGCGCGACATCACCGAGCTGGCCACCCTGTTGGACGATCCACGTGGTCCCCGGGTGGTGAGCCTGGTGGGGTTGGCCGGCGTCGGCAAGACCGCCCTGGCGTTGGCGGCGGTCCACGCGGCCGCGCCCACTCATCCCGGCGGTGTCGCCGGGGTGCTGATCGGCGCCGGGTCGGACGCGGCCGACGTGCACGCCGCCGTCATGACGGTCTTCGGCGTGGCCCGGGACACCGAGTTGGCCGCGCGGCTCGGTGACCGGCGGGCGCTGCTGCTGGTGGACGCGGTGGAGCGGGCGCCCGATCCGGTGGCCGGCACGCTGCGGCGGCTCGTCGGTGCGGTGCCGTCGCTGCGGGTGCTGGTCACCGGCCGACATCCGGTCGGGCTACCGAGCGAGTGGGTGCGCCCCGTTTCGCCGTTGGAGGTGCCGCCACCGGGCGACACCGACCCGGCGACCCTCGTCGGATATCCGGCGGTCACCCTGTTCACCTCGCGACTGGCTCAGGTCCGCCGGGAACCGCCGGCCGACGCCGAGTTGCCCGCGCTGGCTGCCCTGGTACGCCGGCTGGGCGGGCTGCCGCTGGCGATCGAACTGATGGCGGCGCGCGGCCGGCTCCTCGATCTCACCGAACTGCTCGACCGGTACGGCGACCGGGTGCTGGATCTGGACACCTCTGCCGCCACGCACAGCGGTTGGGAGACGCGGCCACGGGGTGACGATGCCCGCACGGCGGTGGCGGAGACCCTGCGCGACGCGGTGGCCACCAGTTACCGGCTGCTCGCCGTCGGGGACCGGGCGGCGTTGCGGCAGCTCGCCGCCTTCGGCAACCGGTGGTCGGTGGAGTTGGCCGAGGAGATGCTCGCCGGCACCGGCGTCGATCCGGTGCCGCTGCTCAACCGCTTCCTCGATCTCGGGCTGCTGAGCGTACGAGGTGGCGGCTCGTTCCGGTTCCGGTTCGTCGACGCCGTCCGGGACTACGCCGTCGAGCAGGCGTCCGGCGCCGGCGAGTCGACGGTGATCCGCCGTCGGCACGCTCGGGTGGTGACCCGGCTGGTGGAGCGGACCGCGTCGGGGTTGACAGGTGCCGGGGCCGGTGCCGCCGCGCACCGTCTCGACGAGGTCACCGGCGACATCAGCTCCGCGTTGACGTACGCGGCGGTCGACGACCCCTTGACGGCGTTACGTCTCGCGGTGAACCTGCCCCGGTGGTGGCGGTTACGTGGGCGGGACGTTGTCGGCCGGCAGTGGCTGCTGCGCCTGCTGGCCGATCCGCGTACCGCCGATGCCGACCCGGCCCTGCGCGCGTGGGCCTCGGTCGGTGTGGCGATGCTAGCCGGCGAGCACGGTGCGGGCGCAACGGAGCTGTCCACGGCCCGCGCGGCGCTTGCGGAGTTCCGTCGGCTCGGTGACGTGCCGGGCGAGTTGGAGGCGCGGGCGGTCCTCGGCGTCCTGCTGGCCGCGACCGGTCGGCCGGGTCAGGCACGGGAGCAGGCGGAGGCGGTACTGGCCCTGGCCACCGAGCATGGCCTGACCCGCCAGATGGCGGTAGCGCAGCATCAGCTGGCGTGGCACGAGATCAGGCTCGGTGACCTGACCACGGCTCGTCGCCGGCTGGCGGTGGTGGACCGGCTCGGTGGCCAGTGCGCGGAGCAGCGGCTGCGGGTGCTGGCTCGGGGCACCGTCGCGGAGGTGTTCCGCCTGGCGGGCCGGTACGCCGACGCCGCCGACGAGGCTCGCCGGGTGTTGACGGCCCTCGGCGACCTGGGCACCCCGCGCGGTCGGCGACAGGTGCTTGGGACGCTGGGTCTGGCGCTCGCCCAGGACGGTCGGGCGGCCGAGGCCGCCGAGGTGCTCGCCGAGCTGCGTCCGCTCGACGGCACCGGCGCACTGATCGAGGGGCATCTGGCGCTGCATCGTGGGGACCGGGAGGTCGCGGCGGAGTGGTTCGCGGCCGCAGCGGAGCCGGATGAGACCGGTCGGGACCGACGGACGGTCGTGGAGGCTCTGGTGGGCTTGGCGGCGAGCACCTTGGACGCGAGTGTGCTCGATCGGCTGGACGTGGCCTGCCGGGAGGGCGGCATCCGGTTGCTGGAGCACGAGGAGGAACTGCTCTACGTCCTGTCGGTGGCCCGGAACGGCCCGACGAAACCGGGGCGGTGAGGTCGGCGACGGCGGTGCGGTCGCCGACCGGTCCGCCGGTGGCGGGGACGGGGTCGGCGCGGGCGAGGAAGCCCCCTGTTGCCACCCCTCGCTCATCGCCCGCGCCGGTGCCCCCCGCTGCCCCCGCCGCTGCGAGACTAGCGAGGCACAGTCGGCCCGTCTGTCGGGTTTGGGGGGCTATCACCTATTGAACCGGTGGTTCTGCCGGTGGTTCTGCCGGTCCCGTCACGCTCGGCTGGTCGTTCGCACACTTAGGGTCCGCAGGCGGTCGAGGACGACGGCAACCGCCGGCGCAGGCGACAGCGGGATGCCTCAGCGGCCCGGATGGCCGCCCGGTGCAGGTGGCCTGCCCTCCTTCTCGTCGCACTCGGCCGAAGGCTCGCCCGGTGCGGCGGAACGGCTGCCGGCGGTCGCGCAGGGATGTACGGCGTCGCGTACCCGGCGCAGGCCGTCGAGCAGAGCGGCCAGCGCAGCCGGGTCGAGTTGCCCGGTGAACCAGTCCTCGATGAGCTGAAGGTGCCCGGGCAGGCTCTCGTCGAGCCGGCGCAGGCCGGCCGGCGTCACCACCGCGTACGAGCTTCGTCGGTCGGAGGGGCAGGCGCGGCGGGTGATCAAACCGTCGCGTTCCATCCGGTCCACCACCCGGGTCACGCCGCTGGTTGACAGTGAGGTCTGGGCGGCGAGATCGGTCATCCGCAGCTGGTTGGCGGGTGACCGGGTGAGTCTGGTCAGCACCTCGAACTCGACCGATGACAGGCCGTGCTCCTCCAGCTGGGCGGCGAATCGGGCGGCCAGCCCGGCGTGCACCTCGAAGAGCAGGCCGACGGCCGTGATTCGAGGGTCGTCGAACGTGTTCGCTTCCACCAGACCATCGTACCAATACTTGACAGCAGGAATATTGCCATGGCTATAGTTGCTGACGCAGACGTTGGGCTACTAAACAATATCTCCCGGAGGGCAGTCTCTCATGACCAGCAGCACCGAGCCGGTTACCCGCGAGTGGAACGGCCTCACCATCCCGGCGGCCGGCACCTACCTGCTGGATGTGGCGCACAAGCGGGTCGGCTTCGTTGCCCGGCACATGATGGTGAGCAAGGTTCGCGGCGAGTTCGCTGACGCGAGCGCCACCATCACCATCGCCGAGGATCCGCTGGAGTCCACGGTCTCCGCCACCATCCAGGCCGCCAGCATCAACACCGCCCAGGCGGATCGGGACGCGCACCTGCGCAGCCCCGAGTTCCTCGACGCGGAGAAGTTCGCCACGCTGGAGTACCGCAGCACCGGCGTGAAGTCGCACGAGGGCAACGAGTTCGTCCTGACCGGCGAGTTGACCATCAAGGACGTGACCCGTCCGGTCGACCTCAAGGTTGAGTTCGAGGGTGTCGGCCGCAGCCCCTTCGGCCAGGACATCTTCGGTTTCTCGGCGACCACCGAGATCGACCGTGAGGACTTCGGCCTGACCTGGAACGTCGCCCTGGAGTCCGGTGGCGTCCTGGTCGGCAAGAAGGTCAAGATCGAGATCGAGGGCGAGGCCATCCGGCAGTCCTGATCCGTACGCTCCGACAGGCCCGCGCCCGCACCGCGCGGGCCTGTCGGCTGTCCGGGGACCTTCACTCGTACCCGGACGCCGGTGCGAATTGTCACAACTTGTTCTTCGCGTGCAGCAAGGGTCCGACGGTGCGACTGGGTACCTACTTCAGCGGGAGCTAGCAACCTGGTCGGGGGGTGACGCCATCGGCCGCTACAACGGGTGGACTGCGGCAATGGACCGATCTTCGGGGCGGCTGGGCGCAGCGCTCCCAGCGAGTATGGTTCACAGTGCGCTGCGGAGCGGCACCGTTCCGTGGCGTCGCGCGCCGGGAGGAAGCATGGGCAGGGACGTCGATCGAGCCGCCTTCTCCCGTGAGGATCGAGTCCGGTACCGGCAGAAGGTCCGGCGCTGCCTGGACGTGTTCGCGCTCATGTTGGACGACTTCGGCTTCGACGCCGACCGGCCGATGACCGGGTTGGAGATCGAGCTCAACCTGGTCGACCCGGCCGCCGAACCGGCCATGCGCAACGAAGAGATCCTCGCCGCGATAGCCGACCCGTTGTTCCAGACCGAGCTCGGGCAGTTCAACCTCGAACTGAACGCCAACCCGCGGCTGATCTCCGGCACCGGGTTCGCCGACTACGAGCGTGACCTCTGCGCCAGCCTCGACCGGGCCAACGAACGCGCCTCTCGGTCGGACACCCGGATCGTGCTGGTCGGCATCCTGCCCACGTTGAACGAGCGACACCTGGTGGCGGACAACCTCTCCACGAACGAGCGTTACCGGGTGCTGAACGACCAGATCGTCGGAGCCCGGGGCGAGGACATCGAGCTCGACATCCGGGGCGTCGAGCGACTGCGTACGCACAACGACTCCATCGCGCCGGAGGCGGCCTGCACCAGCCTCCAGTTCCACCTCCAGGTGGCGCCGGACAGCTTCGCCGACTACTGGAACGCCTCCCAGGCGATCGCCGCCGCCCAGGTGGCGGTGGGTGCCAACTCCCCGTTCCTCTACGATCGGCAGCTCTGGGCGGAGACCCGCATCGCCCTGTTCGAGCAGGCCACCGACACCCGGCCGGACGAGCTGAAGGCCCAGGGCGTACGGCCCCGGGTCTGGTTCGGCGAGCGGTGGATCACCTCGATCTTCGACCTGTTCGAGGAGAACGTCCGCTACTTCCCGCCCCTGCTGCCGATCTGCGAGAGCGAGGACCCGGTGGAGGTCCTGCATGCCGGCGGCGTTCCCGAGCTGGCCGAGTTGCGGCTGCACAACGGCACCGTCTACCGGTGGAACCGGCCCGTGTACGACATCATGAACGGCCGTCCGCACCTGCGGGTGGAGAACCGCGTGCTACCGGCCGGACCGACCGTGGTCGACATGCTGGCCAACGCCGCCTTCTACTTCGGGCTGGTCCGGGGCATGGCGGAGGCCGATCGGCCGATCTGGAGCCAGCTCACCTTCAGCTCGGCCGAGGAGAACTTCCACGCGGCTGCCCGCCGCGGCATGGACGCGGTCCTGCACTGGCCGCGGCTGGGCGATGTGCCGGTGACCACGCTGGTGCTCGACACACTGCTGCCGCTCGCCGCCGCCGGCCTCGACGGCTTCGGCGTCGCCGCCGCCGACCGGGACCGGTTGCTCGGCATCATCGAGCAACGCTGTCGTACCGGACGCAACGGCGCGGTCTGGCAGACCGCAACCGTGTGGGCCGCCGAGCGGCATCTGGGTCTGGAGCGCCGGGCCGCGCTGCACCACATGCTCCAGCGCTACGCGGAGTTGCAGTACACAAACGAGCCGGTGCACACCTGGCCGCTCGACTGAGCGAAGCGGCAACCTCACCGGATCTTGGTGCGGAATCGCCCTCCCGGTGGGCCGTTTTGCGCCAAGATCCAGACTAGCGGCCGCGCTGCCGGGGACGGCCGCGGCGGTTGCCGCTCTCGGGTGTCTCTTCGCTGCCGAATGACGCCTCGGACGGCGACGACCCGGATTTCCCACCCGCCTCCGCCGGCCTTTCCGGCTGCGCTGCCGAGGGCGGTGCTGCCGGTTGCGGTGCTGCCGGCTTGACCGTCGCTGGCTTGACCGCTGCCGGTCGCGGTGGGGTTCCCGCCGATGCGGCTTTCTTCCGGGTCGCCGGAACCTCGCCGGCCACCGGCTGGTCGAGCCGGTCGGCGGCCGCCGAGGACCGCGTGGCACCCGCCGGGGACAGGGGGGCACCCGCCCCGGACCGCTCGACGTCCGGCGCGGACGGCTCGGACGGCTCGGCGTCCGGCGCGGGCTGGGTGGCGGCATCCGGCCCGGACCCGGGCGTGTGCCGGTCGGAGTCACCGACTCGCTGCCGGGGCACCAGCGGGGCCGCGTCGGGGCCGCTCGACCGGCGCGCCGCCAGCCGGGCCGATCGCTGGGCCAGCGCCGCCACCAGGACCGACCCGCCGATGCCGACGATCACCGCGTACGGGGCGGTGAGATGAGCGGAAACCTGTTCCGGGCTGATCGCGGTGAGCCTCGGCACGGCCAGGAAGTAGGCGATGGCCACCAACAGCGGACCGGCGGCACCGGATGCGGTGGCACCGACCCGCCGCCCGGTCGCCCGGACCCCGCGGCGGGCGGCCAGCGCACCGATAACCAGTGCTGAACCGAGTGACAGGACCGCGCCGGGCCAGTAGAAGTAGTCCCGGATCCAGAACTGGTCGTTGTCCGAGCTGAGTTGCCAGATCCCGAGCTGCGCGGTGGTGAGCCCGCGACCGGCGAGCACCGAGTCCACCACGGCGATGACCGCGAGCAGCCAGAGCCAGCCAGCGGTGGCGATGACATTGGTGGCGGCGGCGCGACAACGCAGCGCCCAGACCGCCACGAGCGTTCCGATAAGTACGCCGACCGCCGCGTACCCGGCGGCCATATCGCGGGGGGACGGCGTGTCCGGCACCACCGCGACCCGGGCCGGCACGGCGACCAGCAACACCGTGATCAGCGCGCCCAGGCCGGCGGCCACGGCCAGCGCGATTCCCCACAGTCCGCCACCGTCCTGCTTGACGGTGGCGGACGGAAGTTCACCGGAGGGCGGAACCGGGCTGCCGGACGTCGCCGGCCCGCTGCCCGCCGTCGCGGAGATGGGCGACGCTGCGGTGCCGGTCGGCGGAGCCGGGGAATCGGCGGCGGGCGGCCCACCGACCACCGTCATCGGGTCGGACGGGGATGCGGCCCGGCGACGGTCGTGCAGCCGCTGGGCGCAGACCGCACCGAAGATGGTCGACGTAGCCGCGATCCAGGTCGCCCAGATCAGGCTCGCCACCCAGGCCGCCGTGCCGGCGGTCGCCTCAGGGGGCGCCCAATTGAGAATGCCCAGGCCGTATCCGAAGCCCAGTTGGGCGGCACCGGCACCGGCTGCCACGCCGGCCGCGGTGGCGATCGATCCTCCCCAGCCCTGTCTGGCCATGCCGGGCAGCGTAACGTCCTGTGGTCGGTGCGGCGAGTCGTGCGCGGCACCGACCGGCGACGGTTACGGAAAGTGCTTGGCCCGGTCGCTACGGTCGTGGGTGATAAGGCGGTGGGCGGGATGACGGACGGGACCACGGGCGGGCGGCCGGGGCGCGGTGAAACCGGCCCGGACCGAACGAGGTTGATCATCGGTGGCGGGGCTGCTGCCATCCTGCTCGCGATCATCGGTGCCGCCGGTGGCTGGGTGCTCGCCGGCGATCAGGTAAGACCCGGCCCGGTGTCCTCCGCCGCCACCGGCACTCCCACTTCCAGCCCAACGGCGCGGACCTCGCCGCCGCGGGAGCGGCCGACACCGAACACCGCGACCACGCCGAGCAACAGCCCCAGCCCGTCGCGGCCTACCGGACTCACCGTCCCGGACCTGGTCGGCGCAGACTTCGAGGAGGCCAGGGAGGAGCTGCGGGATCTGGGCCTGGGCTGGCAGCTCGTCTTCGGCACGGGTGACAGTTCCAGCGTACGAAGCACCGACCCGGCTCCGGGGACACCGGTGCGGCGTGGTGTCACGGTCAAGATCAATGTGGCCGGGGCCGCCCCACCGAACGAGGTGCCCGACCTGACCGGTGAGACGTGCAACGAGGCGAGGGACGAACTCGTCGACGACGGCTTCTCTCCCCGCTATCCCAACGGACGCTCCGGCACGGTCACGTCGCAGCAACCGCCGGGCGGCACGGTCGGCAGGTGGAACGACGTGGTCCAGATCTGGTGCGGCACGCCGCCGAGTGCGGATGCGAGCACTCCGGCGCCGTGACGCGCACCCGACACGCTGATGCCGACCGATGACCGGCGAAACCGCTAGGTTGACCGTCGAGGGGCCTGGTGCCCGCCCGGTCGGCGGAAAGGACGTGCCGTGAGCGACGACCGCCAGGAGCCGACCGACGGGCAACCGGACGACCGGACCCGTCCGATCCCGCCGTCCGGAGACAACCCGGACGAGACCGCGCCGCTGGACCTGGCCGCCGCCGAGCCGGCGGACGCGACCGCGCCGCGTGCGCCGGACGAGACGGCGCCGATGGGGCGCGCTACCGACGAGACCGCACCGATGGATCGCGCGACCGTAGAGCCGGCGGGACCGCCGGACGAGACCGCGCCGATGGGGCGTACGCCGGACGAGACCGCGCCGCTGGACCGGGCCGTCGCCGAGCCGGCGGACGCGACCGCGCCGCTGCCGCCGAACCAGCGTTCCGGGTCGGTGGCCTGGTCGGGGCGCGCGGAGGTGCCGTCGGTTCGGCCGGGTGTGGACCGCGAGCTGGCCGGCGGCGACTGGTACGCCGACGAGCAGCCGGGCCGACCGTGGTGGCTGCCGATCCTCTGGGGCGTCCTGCTGCTGCTCCTGCTCGGCCTGATCGGGGGTGGGTTCTGGCTGGCCGGCCAGGGGCTGAACGACGACGGCCCGGCACCGGAGTCGCCCTCACCGACCACCCAGGCCCCGCCGACCACGGCGTCGGCGTCGCCGACCACCGAGTCCCCGTCACCGGCACCGACCACGAGCGCCGCGCCGGCCGAGGTACCGGTACCGCCGCTGGTGGGTCTGCCGGAAGCCGCGGCACGGGCCGCGCTGGACGGGCTCGACCTCGACTATCGGGTGGAGTACCGCCCGTCGGACCAGCCGGAGGGGACCGTCATCGCCACCGACCCGCAGGCCGGTGAGTCGGTGGAGGTGGGCGATGAGGTTCGGCTGGTGGTCGCTGCGGCCAGTCCGAGTCCGGAACCGAGCACGGGCGAGCCGACCACCGAGCCAACCGTCACGGCGAGCCCCACGGAGTGACCGCCAGAGTCACCACATCCGGCGTCTGGTGCCGACCAGTCCGAGACCGGCGAGGGAGATCGCCAGTCCGAACACCCCGGACCAGAACAGCGAGCGGCTGAGTTCCTCCCGGGTGTGACCACCCGTGGCCCTGGCTGGCGCTTTCTGGTCAGCCGGGTATGAGGGCTGACCGGAGACGCCGTCGGACTCCGCCGGGTCGTCGGCCGTCTGGTCGAAGAAGCCGTCGCGGGCGAAGGCGTCCCAGACGTCGTCGGTGGTGACGTCCGGCTCGACCGGCTCGCTCTCCACGACAGTGATCTCCGGGGCCGGTACGGGCTCGGCCAGCCGGGTGGACGACAGTGCCGGATCCCGGCCCAGCACCACCAGGGTGGTGACGGCACCGAGAAGCGCCAGGAGTCCGAAGGTGTGGGCGATGCGGGACCGGCGTGGCTCCCGCGCGGACAAGTTGACCATGGCCATCCCAGGTTCGGGGTCCGGGAGGCGCGGGGTGGAAACATGCCGGGGTGGGCATACCGATTCTATGTCGGCGGCATGCCCCCCGAATCCTTTTCACCTGACGTCGGTGATGCTCAGTGCACCCGAACCGGCGTCCGTACGGCCTGCCGGCGGGCCGAGCGTACGGTGTGTGGACGCGGCTGCGGGGCCGCCTGGACCTGCCGCAGCCCGGCCCGCTGGACGAAGATCGACCGACGGTTGACCGCGTCCCCCGCCGCGTTCAACTCGTAGCCTTCGAGCCAGAGCCAACCGTCGTAGGTGGGCCGGTCGAGCACCCGGATCACCCGGAACAGGATGGGCCTGAGGAACTGGACACTCGCCGCGCGTGTCACGTGCAGTACGTCACCGGAGCGGGGAAGCACATGGGCTCCTGAAATGGTCGGCCGGCGGGGAAGGTGCCGGCTGGAGGATGGGGGGTTGCTGGCTCCAGCGACGAGGTCGTGTCTCGGGGGACCGGAGCCGGTGTCGTGGTCGGTCAGCGTGGAGCGGCTGGTGGCGAAGCTCCTCCCCGGCGACCCACCTCTCCACGAGGTTGATCACTCGTGGAGACGGATCGGAGACGGTCAGTAACCCGGGTCATACGGACAGAGTGCATGAGGAGTGTGCTTCATGCAAGTTGCACGTCGACTTTTGCCGATACGTGAGCGGCTCGCGCGAAACGGCGCTTGAACGGGCTGCCACCCGGGCGGCACACTGAGAGCCGGTTTCGCCCGCCGCGGCCGGCCGAGGACCGGGACACTCCACGCCGCGAACGCTCGCCGGAAGAATCGCGCCGTGGGCGGGCGGTCAGCGCGGCGCGTCGAAGCGGAGAGGTGGCACGGTGAGCGAGCGGCGCAGCCCGACCATCCGGCGGCGCCGGCTTGGCGCAGAACTGCGCCGGCAGCGCGAGGCCGCCGGAATCACCATAGAGGCCGTGGCGGAGCAGTTGGAATGCTCGGCTTCCAAGATTTCGCGTATCGAGACAGGTCACACCACCGCGACTCCCCGGGACGTGCGGGACATGCTCCGGATCTACGGAGTGGTCGGTGCCGAGAGCGACGAGCTGGTGCAGATCGCCCGTGAGGCGCGGCAGAAGGGCTGGTGGCATCCCTACAGCACGGTGCTGGTCGGGGCGTACGTGGGCCTGGAGGCGGCGGCCAGTTCGATTCGCGCGTACGAGCAGCAGGTGGTGCCGGGGCTGCTGGAGACCGAGGACTACGCCAGCGCGATGATCCGTGCGGCCCGCCCCGACTTCAGTCCGGAACAGGTACAGCAACGGGTGCGTGTCCGACTCGGCCGTCAGTCGTTGTTGACCCAGGATGATCCGGTCGATCTGTGGGTGGTGCTCGATGAAGCGGTGTTGAGCCGTCCGGTGGGCGGGGACAAGGTCATGCGTGACCAGCTCAACCGGTTGGTGGAGGTGGCACAGCTGCCGAACGTGACGCTTCAGGTCCTGCCGTTCGAGGTCGGGGCGCACGCCGGCATGGACGGCACCTTCACGATCCTCAGCTTCCCCGAACCCGGTGATCCGGATGTCGTGTACGCGGAGAACGCCACGGGTGGGCTCTTCCTTGAGAAGAGCGACGAACTACAGAAGTACAGCTTCATCTTCGATCACATTCGAGCAGCGGCCAAGCGTCCGGAGGAGTCCGTCGAGTACATCGCGAGACTGGCAGAGGAGCCGTTGTGGAAGTGGCGACGCAAGGATTCTCCGTGAACCTGGCGCAGGCGACATGGTTCAAGAGCTCGAAGAGCGGGCCGAACTGTGACAACTGCGTCGAGGTGGCGTACGTGACCGGGGCGGTCGGCGTCCGGGACTCGAAGGACAAGGCCGGACCGGCCCTGGTCTTCGCACCGGGTGACTGGCACGCTTTCGTCGCCAGTACCAGGGACGGCGCGTTCCCTCGGGCCTGACGCCCGGGGGCGGTGACGACGAATCCCCGTTCGGCCGGTGGCCGAGCGGGGATTCGCTGTTGTGACCCGGCCCCGGCGTCGGGCGTCGGGCGTCGGGCGTCGGGCGTCGAACAGCGTCTGCGGTGCGGCCCGCAGACGCGTGCTCCGCCGGCTGCCGTCGCCACATCCTGCCCGTGTCGTTGTACCTCTCGGTACGCGCTGGTCGACATCCCCCCGGCAGGGCGGGTAACCGAGCGAGGCAGGCGAGACGGATGACGAGTATCGGGTCGGAGAACCTCACCAACGGACCGGGAAAGCCGGAACGGTTCGGCGGCAAGTATCGCGGGGCCCGGCGGGACACCGTGCTGACCGAGGTGGTGTCGGCGGAAACCGAGCACGCCAGCCGGGAGACCCCGGCGGCGACGGAGTCGCCGTCGCCGCTCACCCTGCCGTCGCTGGATCCGAATCCGCTGACCGAGCCGTCCTTTCCGGCCGGTGGCTGGTCGACGGTCGACGACGCTTCCCTCGTGGACCATCCGCTGCTGCGTGGCCTGTTGATGGAGCTGCCACCGAAGGGCAGCGTGCCGCCACCCGGCTGGCTCGACCGCTGGTTCGAGGCGACCAGGGCGATCCTGGAACTGCTATACGTGCAGGGCACCGGCGGTCGGGCGCGGTGACGACACCCGCTCGGGCATGGCCCGCTCGGCGAACCGGTTGTGCCGCAACGCGTGGCGTACGCCGATCGAAGCGACGGCCAGTGCCGCGATGGTGATCGCCGGCCCGGTTGCCGAGGGCCCGAGATACTGGCCGGCGCCGCTCGCCACGATGACGGCCGGCAGCAGCGCCAAACCTGTCACCTGCAACGGCAGCCCGATCAGCGGGTGGGCAGCAGCGGCCCGCAGTCCGTGCGGGGCCGGTGTGCCGGCGGCGACGGCCAGCGCGCCGGCCCCGGCCCACAACCGGCGCAACCGGCGCACGGTGCAGCCGGCCACCAGCAGTGCGGGTACGGCGGCGAGCGTCAGCCCGTCGGCGGCCCGGTCCGCCAGGGTCGGTCCGACGGTGACCAGCCCGGCGATCGGCAGAGCCATCGTCAGACCGAGCGCGGTCAACGTCAGCGCGAGCAGCCGGCCCGAGTGCTGGCGCAGCTCGCGAGCGTGCTTCAGGCGGGGCAACCCGTCCGCGAGGTAGCCGACGGTCCACCAGACGGCCGCGACCGGAAGCAGGAGGGCGAGATGGCTCTGCATGTCCATCAGCCTTGCCCGAATTCGGGCTCGTCGAATCCGGGCCCACCCCCCGTTCGTCCCGTACTCGTCC
The DNA here is from genome assembly GCF_049178935.1 of Verrucosispora sp. WMMD703. Classification (NCBI taxonomy): domain Bacteria; kingdom Bacillati; phylum Actinomycetota; class Actinomycetes; order Micromonosporales; family Micromonosporaceae; genus Micromonospora; species Verrucosispora sp. WMMD703. Next base: position 445,868 of record NZ_JBMHMM010000004.1, read on the forward strand.
CCGTAGGGGAACCATCTCTTCAGTGTTATGGGGGATCCGACATGTTTAACTGTCCGCACACATCCGACTACCCTCACCGTGATCGGCATTCATCGATCAATCTGCCACGAGCAGATGGACGCTCGATGCCGGTCGGAGGGAGGTAGGAAGATGGTTCTTCCACAGAGATCGCTGCTTGTCGGGCTGGCCACGCTGGCCATGATGGCGGCGGCCACGCCGGCCATGGCGGCCGAGCCGGTCGGCACCGTCCGAAGCGCCGGCGGCGCAACCGCCGTCAAGGACAGCTACATCGTCGTGTTCAAGGACAGCGAAGTCAGTCGTACGGCCGTCGGCTCCTCCGTGGACCGGCTGCTACGCCGGCACGGCGGTGCCACGGCCCGGACCTACAGCGCGGCCGTCCGGGGCGCCGAGGTGCGGGTCAGCGCGCGGGCCGCGGCGCGGATCGCGGCGGACCCCGCTGTCGCGTACGTCGAACAGAACCACGTCGTGTCTCTCGCGGGTACCCAGACGAACCCCCCGTCCTGGGGCCTGGACCGGATCGACCAGCGGAACCTGCCGCTCAACAGCTCGTACACCTATCCCAACACCGCCACGAACGTGACCTCGTACGTCATCGACACCGGCATCCGGACCACCCACTCCGACTTCGGCGGCCGGGCGACCTGGGGCACCAACACGGTCGACTCCAACAACACCGACTGCAACGGCCACGGCACGCACGTGGCGGGTACGGTTGGTGGCTCGGCGTACGGCGTGGCCAAGGCGACCCGCCTGGTGGCGGTCAAGGTGCTCAACTGCTCCGGCAGCGGCACCAACGCCGGTGTCATCGCCGGCATCGACTGGGTCACCGCCAACGCGGTGAAGCCGGCCGTGGCCAACATGAGCCTCGGCGGCGGGGCGAACACCTCGGTCGACAACGCGGTCATCAACTCCATCAACTCCGGTGTCACGTACGCGGTGGCCGCCGGCAACGGCAACGCTTTCGGCCAGCGGCAGAACGCCTGCAACTACTCGCCGGCCCGGGCCGCAGCGGCGATCACCGTCGGTGCCACCCAGAGCAACGACGCCGCTGCCAGCTTCTCCAACTACGGCACCTGCGTGGACATCCTCGCCCCGGGGGTGAGCATCACCTCCGCCTGGCACACCAGCAACACCGCGACGAACACCATCAGCGGCACCTCGATGGCCTCGCCCCACGTGGCCGGCGCGGCGGCGCTGGTCCTCTCGGCCAACCCGTCCTGGACGCCCCAGCAGGTCCGGGACTACCTGGTCAACAACGCCACCCCGAACGTGGTCTCGAACGTGGGCAGCGGCACCCCCAACCGGTTGCTCTACGTGGTCAACGGTGACACCCCGCCGCCGGCCAACGACTTCTCGGTCTCGGTGTCGCCGACCTCCGGTTCGGTCACGGCGGGTAGCTCGGCGAGCGCCACCGTGTCCACGGCGACCACAAACGGCTCCGCCCAGTCGGTCAGCCTCTCGGCCAGCGGCCTGCCGTCCGGGGCGACCGCCTCGTTCAGCCCGGCCACCGTCACCTCCGGCGGATCGTCCACGCTGACCATCAGCACGTCGGCCAGCACGCCGGCCGGCACGTACCCCGTGACCGTCACCGGCACCGCGGCCTCCGGCACCAGGAGCGCGACGTACTCGCTGACGGTCACCGGTGGCAGCGGCGGCGGCTGCTCCGGGACCAACGGCAGCGACGTGCCGATCCCGGACTCGGGCTCGGCGGTGACCAGCTCGATCACCATCTCCGGCTGCAACCGGAACGCCTCGTCGAGCTCGACCGTCGCGGTGAACATCGTGCACACCTACCGCGGCGACCTGGTCATCGACCTGCTTGCCCCGGACGGTTCGTCCTACCGGCTGAAGAACAGCAGCATCTTCGACGGCACGGACAACGTGAACACCACCTACACGGTGAACCTGTCCAGCGAGGCGGCGAACGGCACCTGGCGTCTCCAGGTCCGCGACGTCTACGGCGGTGACACCGGCTACATCAACACCTGGACGCTGACTCTCTGACGTCCGGTACGGCAACGGGCCCCGGCGTAGCGCCGGGGCCCGTCAGCTGTGCCGGTTCAGACCGCGAACGTGGTCGGCCGTTCGGTGGCCGGAGCGGGCGGCCGGGCCTTCCACAGCCCGGTCTTCTGCGCGAACAGGCGACCCAGGTACGCGGGGTTCAGGATCACGTAGCGCCGCCACAGGCGCTTGGGTTCCAGGCCGAGGCGCCAGAACCACTCCAACCCGGCACGCTGCATCCACGGCGGCGGCTGGCGCAACAACCCGGCGTGGTAGTCGAAGGCCGCGCCGACCGCCATCAGCGGCATGTCCAGCAGCGGGCGCATCGCGTACGCGAAGATCTCCTGCCGGGGGCAGCCGAGCCCGACCAGGACCAGCCGGGCACCGCTGGCCTTGATCCGGTCGGCGATCTCGACGTCCTCGCCCGGCTGTACGCCGCGGAACTTGGACGCCTCAACTCCGGCGATCTTGAGCGCCGGGAACATCCGCTCCAGCGCCGGGATCAGCCGGGTGAGGGTCTCCTCGGTCGAGCCGTACAGGTAGACCGGCAGCCCTTCGTCGGCGAAGCGGGACAGCACGTGCAGAGTCAGCGTCGGCCCGTAGACCCGATCGGTGAGCTGGGCGCCGTGCAGCAGGTTCAGCGCCCAGCGAACCGGCTGACCGTCCGGGGTCACCACGTCGAAGGAGTTGAGCCGGGCGTTGTGCGCCCGGTCCAGCACTCCGGTCATCACGCCGTGCACGGCCAGCGCGGTAAGCGCCAGCGGCCGGCGTTCCTGCGCGGCGGCCACCACCTGCTCGGTGGCCTCGGCGTAGTCGGTCGCATCGACCAGGACACCGAGCACGTTCTTCTTGGTCATGCTCCCGGCACCCACTTGTCCACGTTGGCCTCGTAGATCTCTCGCATGATCATTGGTACGTCGTACACCTGCTTCCAGTCCGGGTAGTCGGCCTGGAAAGCCTCGTTGGAGCCGATCCACCACTTGTGGTCGCCGATCCGGTTGGCCTCGACGTACTCGGTGATCATCTCTTGGCCGGTGATCTGCTCGGCCAGCAGGAACGCCTCCCGGTTGGAGGTGTTCGAGTGCCGGCCGCCGCCGAGGTTGTAGACGGCGGCCGAGCGGGGATTGCGGAAGAAGGCTTCGAACGCGGAGACCACGTCCGAACTGTGGATGGCGTCGCGGACCTGCTTGCCCTGGTAGCCGAAGATCTTGTAGGTGCGGCGCTCCATGTTCGCCCGCATCACGTAGCCGAGGAAGCCGTGCAACTCGGTCGCCGAGTGCGCCGGACCGGTGAGCGTCCCGCCCCGGAAGCAGGCCGTCTTCATGCCGAAGTAGCGGCCGTACTCCTGCACCATGACGTCCGCCGCCACCTTCGAGGCACCGAAGATCGAGTGCAGGCACGCGTCGATCGACATGTCCTCCCGGATGCCCTGCTCGTACGGGTGACCCGGCTCGATCTCCCAGCGGGTCTCCAGCTCCACCAGGGGCAGGCTGTTCGGCCGGTCGCCGTAGACCTTGTTGGTGGAGCAGTGGATGACCGGGGCGTCGATGCAGTGTTCCCGGACGTTCTGCAGGACGTTGAGCGTGCCGGCGGCGTTGACGTCGAAGTCGGTGAACGGGTCACGCACCGCCCAGTCGTGGGAGGGCTGGGCGGCGGTGTGGATCACCACGGCCACGTCCCGGCCGTACCGGCCGAACAGCGCGCCGAGCGCCGCCCGGTCCCGGATGTCGATGCTGTGGTGGGAGTACGCCTCACCAAGCTCGTCGGTCAGCCGGCGGACATTCCAGGCGGTGGACGCCTCCTCGCCGAAGAATTCCTGCCGCATGTCGTTGTCGATGCCGACGACGTCGAGACCGAGGCCGGCGAAATGCCGGACCGCCTCGGAGCCGATCAGCCCGCCCGACCCGGTCACGAATGCGACAGTCACACGCCACTCCTGGTGCGTCGGAGCCAGAAACCATCGGAGCATAGCGTGACGTCCGGCACGCCCGGATACGGAGCGAGGGCCCCGCACTCGCGGAGCCCTCATCTGTGGTGGGGAAGGGGGGAGTTGAACCCCCACGTCCTTTCGGACACACGGACCTGAACCGTGCGCGTCTGCCATTCCGCCACTTCCCCGTGGCCTGACCTCAGTCAACGTCGCCTGGGCCGGACACCGCCGATGACCGGCGGGCCTCGGTCATGCTACGTGACCTTGGTCTGCTGCCACGAATGGCTTTCGCTGCTCGCAGCGGTTACCGTTCGTGGCGGACGAAAGAGTAGCACGACAATCAGAAGCCGTCCGAACGGGCCGCGGCCTGCCGGCCGAGCGGCGTGTGAGCTGCGTGCGCTCTGGACGGATACCATCATGTCCTCGGGACCCGAGGAGGAGCCGGTGAGCGTGCTGCAACGCTTCGAGAAGCGTCTGGAAGGCCTGGTCGAAGGGGCTTTCGCCAAGGTCTTCAAAGGGGTGGTCCACCCCGTGGAGATCCTCAACGCCATGCAGCGGGAGGCCGAGGCACACAAGGCCATCCTGGCTGGTGGGCGCACGTTGGTGCCCAACCGCTACGTGATCGATCTCTCCCCGTACGACCACAGTCGGCTGGCGCCGTACGCCGCCGCGCTGGCCCAGGAGTTGGCCCAGTCGCAGGCGGAGTTCATCGGCGAGCAGGCCTGGACGGTCTACGGGGACGTGATCGTCGAGATCGAGCGCGGTGAAGGACTGGACACCGGTATGTTCCGGGTCACCGCGGAGGTCTACACCGGTGGCGAGGTCGCCCCGGTTTCGGCGCCCGGCTATGACGCCGGTCCGCCCGGATACGACGCCGGCCCGCCCGGCTACCCGTCCTACGACCAGGGTGGTGGCTACGGCCCGCCGCCGGGTCACGGCGGTGGGCGCAACATCCGGCTGGTCTCCGGCGACGGCCGCACCTACCCGCTACAGATGGGCTCGACCGTGATCGGTCGTGGCGACCAGGCCAACCTGCGCCTGCCGGACGTCGGCATCTCCCGGCGACACGCCCGGCTGGACTTCGACGGTGGGCAGGTCGTGCTGACCGATCTCGGCTCGACCAACGGCACCATGGTCAACGGCCAGCGGGTCTCCGCCGTGGCGTTGAACCCCGGTGACATGATCCAGCTCGGTACGACCACTCTGACCTTCCGCGTGGACGGCTGATCCGCCTTGCCGGAACTCGTTATCACCGTTGCCCGGTTCGGATTCCTCGTCCTGCTGTGGATCTTCGTGTTCACGGTGGTCGGCGTCATCCGCCGGGACCTCTTCGCGGGGGCCCGCTCGGGTCGACTGGTAGCCGCGCCCCGGACGGTGGGCGCGTCGACGGGGCAGGCGTCGGCGAAGCCGGCGAAGGTGAAGCGGGGGCGGGCGGCGCACCAGTTGGTGGTGACCGCAGGTCAGCTGGCCGGAACGCGGATCACGTTGGGTGAGGCGCAGATAACGATCGGTCGTGCCGAGGACTCCACCCTCGTCATCACCGACGACTACGCGTCCGCGCGACACGCCCGGCTCGTGCCGCGCGACGGGCAATGGTTCGTCGAGGACCTGGGTTCGACTAACGGGACGTACCTGGATCGCGCTAAGGTCACCGGACCGACCCCCGTCCCCCTCGGCGTGCCGATCCGGATCGGCCGCACCTCTCTCGAATTACGGCCATGACTCTGACCCTGCGCTATGCGGCCCACAGCGACCGCGGTCTGATCCGAGACGGTAATCAAGACTCCGTCTACGCCGGGCCGCGGCTACTCGCCGTTGCCGACGGCATGGGCGGTATGGCCGCCGGTGACGTCGCCAGCAACATTGTCATCGGTGCCATGGCGCCACTGGACGAGGACGTCCCCGGCGACGCCCTGGTCGACGCGCTCCGCTCCGCGGTGGGCACCGCCAACCAGCAACTCCGCGAGACGGTGGAGGCCAATCCCCAGTTGGAGGGGATGGGCACCACGCTCACCGCGACCCTGTTCTCCGGCAGCAAGCTGGGCATGGTCCACATCGGCGACTCGCGCGCCTACCTGCTGCGCGGCGGAGAGTTCGCGCAGATCACCAAGGACGACACCTACGTACAGATGCTCGTCGACGAAGGCCGGATCAGCCCGGAGGAGGCGAGCAGCCACCCCCAGCGCTCGTTGCTCACCCGGGCGCTGGACGGCCGCGACATCGATCCGGAGTACTCGGTCCGGCAGGTGTTGCCCGGCGACCGGTACCTGATCTGTTCCGACGGGCTCTCCGGCGTGGTCAGCGCGGAGACCATCGCCGAGACCATGCGGGAGTACGCCGACCCGCAGCAGTGCGTCGAACGGCTCGTCCAGCTCGCCCTGCGCGGTGGCGGTCCGGACAACATCACCGTGATCATCGCCGACGCCACCGACCGGGACATCGTCGAGGCGGCGCCGATAGTCGGCGGTGCGGCGGCCCGGGACCGGGGGATGGCCACCTCGGCGGACGTCTCCACTCCGGCCGCTCGTGCCTCGGCGCTCTCCGCGCCCCGGCCGGCGACGCCTGACGAGTCCGCCAACAACGACGACGAACCCGAGGCCCGCCGACGTCCGCTGCGTGCGCTCGCGATGACGACCGCACTGCTGGTGATCGTGGGCGGTGGGGTGTTCGCCGGTTGGAGCTACACCCAGCGCCAGTACTACGTGGGCGCGACCGAGAACGGCCAGGTGGCCGTGTTCCGTGGCATCCAGGGCCAGATCGCCGGCATGGATCTCTCCAGCGTGCACTCCGAGAGCAGCGCCCAGTTGGACGACCTCACCCTGGCCGCGCAGGAGCAGGTCAAGCAGGGCATTCCGGCCAAGAGTGAGCCGGACGCGGAACGACGGCTGGCCGAGCTGACGATGGACAGCCCGACAAACGTGAACCTGAAGCCGATCTGTCCGCCGACACCGAGCCCCACGCCCTCGCTTGTGGGTTCGCCGTCCCCGACGCCGAGCGCGCCGGCGGGATCGCCGAGCGGTCCGGCCGGCTCACCGAGTCAGGTCGGCAGCATCTCGGCATCACCCCCGGCCGGAGCCACGGTCACGCCGACCGGTGCCTCCGCCGCCGCACCCGACAGCACCCCCGACGCGCCCCCCGTCGACACCTTCACGCCCACGGTCGATCCGGCGGCCTGCCGGTCGCCCGAGTAGGCGCCGGCTCCCACCCGAGGACGATCGTGACCGCAGCGGCCACCCCGGCATCCTCGCCCGCGACCACGGGCGAGCGACCCGGCGTACGCATGGCGCGGTCCCGCCGCAACGCCGAGCTGTCGCTGCTCCTGCTGGCGATGGCGCTGGTCGCCGCGTACGGCGCGATGGTCGAGGCGAACGTGCTCGACACGGTCACGCCAGGCTTCTGGGTGCCGGCCGCCACGCTCACCGCGGTGTTCCTGGGCATGCATCTGGTGATCCGGTTCCTGGCGCCCTTCGCCGATCCGGCGCTGCTACCGGCGGTGGCCCTGCTCAACGGGTTGGGAGTCGGCTTCCTCCGCCGGCTCGACCTGGCCAATGCGGCCCCTGAGGAACGAGCCGACCTGGCCATCTTCGCCGGCATCGGCGGGCGGCAGCTCGCCTGGACGCTGATCTCGGTGATGCTCGCCGCCGGGCTGCTGGCGTTGATGCGCGACCACCGGTCGATCTCCCGGTACGCGTACACCCTGGGTCTGGCGGGCATCGTGCTGGTCATGCTGCCGGCGGTGCTGCCGGCCAGCATCTCCGAGATCAACGGTGCGAAGCTCTGGGTACGCATCGGCAGTTTCTCGATCCAGCCCGGCGAGTTCGCCAAGCTGGCCCTGCTGGTCTTCTTCGCCTACTACCTGGTGCGCAAGCGCGAGGTGCTGTCGCTGGCGAGTCACCGGTTTCTCGGCATCGACTTCCCGCGGGGGCGCGACCTCGGCCCGGTGCTCGTCGTCTGGGTGATCAGCCTGCTGGTCCTCGTCTTCGAGAAGGACCTGGGCACCTCGCTGCTCTACTTCGGCATGTTCGTGGCCACTGTCTACATCGCCACCGAGCGGGTCAGCTGGTTGCTCATCGGCCTGGTCCTCTTCTTCGGCGGCGCCTACCTCGCGTACGTGCTCGGCGAGGCGGTGGGTGGTCCGTTCGCGAACTTCTACCTGCGGGCACAGATCTGGCTCGACCCCTTCGCCCAGCCGTACGACGACGGCTACCAGCTGGTGCAGGGGCTGCTAGCGCTCGGCTCCGGCGGGTTGTTCGGCGCCGGTCCGGGCGGCGGTCAGCCGCTGCTACTACCGGAGGTACGCAACGACTTCATCTTCGCCGGCATCGGTGAGGAGATCGGTCTCTTCGGCCTCTCCGCGCTACTGGTGATCTACCTGCTCATCGTCGAGCGCGGTCTGCGGGCAGCCCTGGCGGTCCGGGACTCGTTCGGCAAGCTGCTCGCCGGTGGCCTGGCCTTCACCCTCGCGCTCCAGGTCTTCGTGATCGTCGGCGGGATCAGCAAGCTCATCCCGCTGACCGGTCAGACCACGCCGTTCCTCTCCGCCGGTGGCTCCTCGCTGATGGCGAACTGGCTGCTCATCGCGGTGCTGCTGCGCGTCTCCGACGCCGGCCGCCGGCCGGTCGACGGTGCCGGTGGCAAGGTGACCCGTCCCTCCGGCCCGCCCGAGCAGCTGCACGGTGCCCCCACGGAGGTGATCAAGCCGTGAACGCACCCCTGCGTCGGGTCGGCGTCGTCGTCATCGTCCTGTTCGGCCTGCTCTTCGCCAACCTGAACTGGATCCAGGCGTACAAGGCCGACGAGTACCGCACCAGCGACTACAACGGTCGGGTCCAGGTCGCCAAGTACGACCGGAAGCGGGGCAACATCGAGGCCGGCGGCACCGCCCTGGCGGTCAGCAAGGAGACCGACGGCGAGCTGAAGTACCTGCGCACCTACCCGGGCGGGGAAAAGTACGCCCACGTGCTGGGGTACGAGCCGGTCAACGGCTCCGCGACCGGTCTGGAACGCGCCGAGAACGACTTCCTCGCCGGCACCAGCGACCAGCTCATCGTCAACCGGCTGCGGGACATGGTGACCGGTGACACCACCGCCGGCGGCAACGTGCTGCTGACCCTGTCGAAGCGGGCCCAGGACACCGCGTACGACGAGCTGCGGGGCAACAACGTCGGCGCAAACAAGGGCGCGGCGATCGCCATCGACCCGGCCACCGGGGCGGTGCAGGCGCTGGTCTCCATCCCCAGCTTCGATCCGAACCCGCTGGCCAGCCACGACACCGACGACGCGACGGCCGCGTACAACCGGCTCGAACAGGAGGCGGGACGCCCGCTGCGGAACCGGGCGATCGGCGAGGTGCTGCCGCCGGGCTCCACCTTCAAGATCGTGGTCGCCGCGGCCGCGCTGGAGAACGGGATCACCAAGGAGACAAACATCCCGGCCGGGTCGAGCTACACCCCGCCCACCTCCAGCGAGCCGATCGGCAACGCCGCGCCGTCGATCTGCCCCGAGTCGCAGGTGACCCTGATGAGCGCGGTCACCGAATCCTGCAACACCGGGTTCGCCAAGCTCGGCGGCCAGCTCGGTCCCGACGTGCTCAAGGAGAAGGCCCGGCAGTTCGGCTTCGAGCAGGAGGACCTGACCGTCGGCCGGCTCGGCGAGGGCGGCCTGAGCGTGGCGGCCAGCCGGACGGGCAGCATGGAGAACCCGGACGGTAGTCCCGACCCGGCGGCGCTGGCGCAGTCCTCCATCGGGCAGCGTGACGTGCGGATGACCCCGTTGCAGGGCGCCATGATCGCCGCAGCGGTGGCCAACGGCGGCAGCCAGATGCGGCCGTACCTGGTGCGTCAGCTGCTGGCACCGGACCGCACCACCGTCTACGACACCGCCAACCCGCGCGAGCTGCGCCGGCCGGTGAGTGGTCAGGTCGCCGCCGACCTGCGAGACATGATGGTCAGCGTGGTGGAGAACGGCACCGGCCGGAACTCCCGGATCAACGGCTACACCGTCGGCGGCAAGACCGGCACCGCACAGTCCGCGCCGGACCGCCCCGACCACGGTTGGTTCATCGGCTTCGTCCTCGACTCCGAGGGCAAGCCGATCTCCGCCGTTTGCGTCGTCCTGGAGGAGGCCGGCAGCGGCGGCAGCGCCGAGGCCGCCCGGATCGCCGGTCAGATCATGCGGGCCGCCATCGCCGAGCCCGGGGGGCGCTGACATGCTCAGTCCGGGTGTACAACTCGGTAACCGCTACCGCCTCGACGAGCGGATCGCCAGCGGCGGCATGGGTGACGTCTGGCGCGGCACCGACCAGGTGCTCGGTCGTACGGTGGCGGTCAAGAGCCTGCTCCCGGCGTTGTTGGACGAGCCCGGGTTCGCCGAGCGGTTCCGCGGTGAGGCCCGCACCATGGCCACGATCAACCACCCGGGTGTGGTCGACGTCTACGACTTCGGCAACGACCAGCACATCGCCTTCCTGGTGATGGAGTACGTGGAGGGTGACCCCCTCTCGGCCACGCTGAGCCGGGTCGGTCGGCTCACCCCGGCGCGGACCATGGCGCTCGTCGCCCAGGCGGCGGACGCGCTGCACGCCGCGCACGTGAAGGGCATCGTGCACCGGGACGTGAAGCCCGGCAACCTGCTGGTCCGCCCCAACGGCACGCTTGTGCTCACCGACTTCGGCATCGCCCGGTCGGACCTGGTCGGGCAGCTCACCGCGGCCGGTTCGGTGCTCGGCACCGCCTCGTACATCTCGCCGGAGCAGGCCACCGGCCAGGTCGCCACCCCCGCCTCCGACGTCTACGCGCTCGGCGTGGTCGCCTACCAGTGCCTCGCCGGACGGCGGCCGTTCGAGGGTGACAATCCGCTCGACATCGCGATGCGGCACGTCCGGGAGACGCCCCGGCCGCTGCCCTCCGACATCCCGCCCCAGGTCCGCGCGCTTGTGGAGCGGGCGTTGGCGAAGGACCCGAAGGAGCGTTGGCCGAGCGCCGCCGCGCTGGCCGGAGTGGCCCGGCAGTTGAAGACCGCGCTGTCCCGGCAGGCCCGAGCCGGTGGGCAGGCCGCACCGATCTCCGCCGCGCCGGCCTCGCCGGCACCGGGCCGCGCGCAGGTTCCGCAGCCGCCGCGTCCGGTCGCGGCCCCACACTCCCCGGCCCCGGCGCACCCGCCGGCCGTCGGGCACCGACCGCCGCCGGCTCATCCGCAGGCCCGTCCGCCGGCGGCCCCGCACCGTCCCACGACGGTGGCACCGGCCGCCGCCGGCTACCCGCGTGGCGCGGCCACGGTCCCGCCCGGGTACGCTCCGCAGCCCGGACCGTCACGACCGGTGCCCCGACGGTCACGATCCGGCATGGTCTTCCTGGCCATCATGTTGGGCGCACTGGTCCTCATCTGCTCCGGCGTGATTTCCTACCAACTGCGGAACAACATCGGCGCGGGCACGCCGGATGGGGTTTCCGTGCCAACGGTGACGTCCGACGCGCTGCGGCCTGACGGGCGAGACGATCTGGTCGATACGGCGTACCGTCGACTGGATCAGCCCCGGATGGGCGGCGACGTGACGACGACGAGCGAAGGACGACAGACGCGATGACAGCGCAGGCCCGCCTGCTCGGTGGCAGGTACCAGGTCGGCGAGCTGCTCGGGTACGGCGGCATGGCCGAGGTGCATCGCGGTCGTGACCTGCGGCTCGGCCGGGACGTCGCGATCAAGATGCTCCGCGCCGACCTGGCCCGCGACGCCACCTTCCAGATGCGTTTCCGGCGGGAGGCGCAGAACGCCGCCTCGCTCAACCACCCGGCCATCGTCGCGGTCTACGACACCGGCGAGGAGCAGGCGCCGACCGGCGAGACGCTGCCGTTCATCGTGATGGAGTTCGTCAACGGGCGCACGCTGAAGGAGGTGCTCGGCGCCGAGGGTCGGTTGCAGCCCCGGCGGGCGCTGGAGATCTCCGCCGACATCTGCGCCGCGCTTGACTTCAGCCACCGGCACGGCATCATCCACCGCGACATCAAGCCGGGCAACGTGATGCTCACCCAGACCGGCCAGGTCAAGGTGATGGACTTCGGCATCGCCCGGGCGTTGGCCAGCGGCGCCACCACGATGACGCAGACCAGCGCGGTCATCGGCACCGCGCAGTACCTCTCCCCGGAACAGGCGCGCGGCGAGGCGGTCGACGCCCGTTCCGACGTGTACGCAGCCGGCTGCGTGCTCTTCGAGTTGCTCTGCGGGCATCCGCCGTTCGTCGGCGACAGCCCGGTCAGTGTGGCGTACCAGCACGTGCGGGAGGCTCCGCCGACCCCGAGCGATCTCAACCCGGACGTCAACCCGGCGGTCGACGCGATCGTGCTCAAGGCACTGTCGAAGAACCCGTTGAACCGCTACCAGAGCGCCGGGGAGATGCGGGCGGATCTGCTCCGCGCGGCAGCCGGCCGGCCGGTGCTGGCGACCCCGGTGATGCGCGAGGACGAGACCGTGGCGATGGCCGCGGCCGGCCACCCCGGCTACCCGACGGGGGGCGCGACGCAGACCCGGCAGATTCCCGCCCGGGTGGGTGATCCGCGCCAGCGCAAGGCGTCGTCCTGGCTGATTGCCACGTTCGCCGCGCTCGGCGTGCTCGCGGTGATCGCCCTGGTCGCCGCGCTGCTGCTGAACCAGCGTGACGAGCCCCAGGACGTCGCGGTGCCGACGGTCACCGGGCTGACCCAGGCCGAAGCGTTCGCCCAGATCCAGCGGGACGGCTTCGTGCCGGCGCGCGGCGAGCCGGAGTTCACCTCGGACTGCAAGGAGGGGACGGTCACCAACCAGTCCCCGCCCCCCGGCGAGCGGGCGGAACCGAACAGCACGGTGACCGTACGCATCTGCGGCGGCAAGCCCGAGGTGACAATTCCGAACGGCCTCGTCGGCAGTACGCAGGAGGCCGCCAAGACGCAGCTCGAGAACCTCAACCTCAAGGTGAAGGTCGAGGAGGATGACAACGCGGCGTCCAAGGGGCAGGTGTTGAGGGTCGACCCGCCCTCGGGTGAGAAGGTCGCGGAGGGCACCGAGGTCATCCTCACCGTGTCGAAGGGCAACGTGGCGACGGTGCCGTCGGTGGTCGGCCTGTCCCAGGCGGAGGCGGAGCGGACCCTGGAACGCGCCGGCTTCGACGTCGAGACCGAGCTGGGTCCGGAGCGCCCCGCGGATGAGGCCGGACGGGTGGTCGACCAGAGCCCGAACGGCAACGCCGAGCGCACCAAGGGCAGCACGGTGAAGATCATCGTGTCGGTGCCGGAGCCGGAGGAGGACCCGGACCCGCCGAGCCAGACCCCGCCGACCACCGGTGCTCCCACCACGCCCCCGCCGGACGATGACGACGAGGGTGGCGGCGGCGGGCTCCTGCCCACCTTCAGCCCGTTCCGCCTGTTCGAAGAGTGACGGGGTAGAGCCTCGGGACGCGGCTCCATCCGAATATTTAAGTATCTTGACGGATGCTCCCTGTCGTGATGATATTGGCCCGTCACAAATCGTGGCGACCGCATCACAGCACGGGGGTTCCATTCATGCGTAAACCTGTCCGCGCATCCCTACTGCTCGCCGCCCTGATCCCGCTCCTCTTTGTCGCACCTGGGCAGTCATTGGCGGCTGGGCCGTCGGACGCGGCGGCCTCTCCTGTCGTCGCGCCAGCCGAACCCGCCAAGCCGACCCGGGAGGAAGCCATCGCCAAGGAGCGGGACGGCCGGGCGGAGGTCAGCCTGCCCAGCCGCACCGTCCGGCACGCCGACGGAAGCGTCGAGACCATCGCGGACCCGGCCGCCGTCCGGGCGCTCCGCTCCACGCTCGCCGTCGGCGACGCCTGCGGCTCGGCCTGCGACGGCAAGGATCCCGCGTCGTTCCTGGCACCGATGCCGGGAGGCCCGTCAAACTACGCCTACTGCAGCACCGACGCCGTCACCATCTACAGCAAGTACAACGGTTACGACTCGCGAGTCGAGCTGCGATACAGCCCGACCTGCCGAACGGCGTGGAGCCGCGGCTGCTGCTACACCTCAATCGCTGGCTTCGGGTACTACGCCAACGGGAATCTCCGCCTCTCGGTCTACAACTACGACGGCCGGTTCAACGGCACCAACGTCTGGACCGCCATGCTCGACGACGCGGGCTACACCTACAAGGCCTGCTATGACACGCAGATCGGTGGCCCGTCGATCTGGTCCTGCACGAGTCGTTACTAGTGCGGTGTCCAGGAACGTTGGCGGCGTCGCGGCGAGGTCCAGGCGGCGATCCGGCAAGGCGGAGTCGGGTCCGGATACCGGTGTTGTATCCAGGCCCGACTCCAACGCCGCCGGCCGTTGTCTGGACCCGGCGCGGCCCGGTGAACGTTGCTGGCCACCGCACTAGGCCCACGGCACCAGCAGCCAGGCGACTTGCCGGTCACATCCGGGACCGCCGCGATCCCCGCGGCGGTCCCGGATGTCGTCGCCCGGATGGGAAGGTGGTCGACCTGACCCTCAGGTGGTGGCGAAGGCGGCCCGGCGGCGGGCGTCGACCTCGGCGGCCAGTTCCGGGGCGCGCTCCAGGGCGTCAGGGTGGCCGCAGGCGGCGAGCCAGTTGGCCAGCATCAGGTGACCGCCCTCGGTGAGCACCGACTCGGGGTGGAACTGGACGCCCTCGATCGGCAGGGTGCGGTGCCGCATCGCCATCACGATCCCGGAGGCCGTCCAGCCGGTCACCTCCAGCTCCGCTGGCAGGGTCTCCCGCAGCACGGCGAGGGAGTGGTAACGGGTCGCCGTGAAGGGGTCGGGCAGACCGGCGAGGACACCGGTGCCGTCGTGCCGGACCTCCGAGGTCTTGCCGTGCAGCAGCTCCGGGGCGCGGGCGACAGTCGCGCCGAACGCCTCGCCGATGGCCTGATGACCCAGGCACACTCCGAAGATCGGCAGCTTGCCGGCGTACTCCCGGATCACGTCGAGGCAGATGCCGGCCCGGTCGGGCGTACCTGGACCCGGGGAGAGCAGGACGCCGGCCGCGCCGACCCGGCCGACCTCGGCCACCTCGATCTCGTCGTTACGTCGTACCTCGCACTCCACACCGAGCTGGCCGAGGTACTGCACGAGGTTGAAGACGAACGAGTCGTAATTGTCGATCACCAGGACGCGCATCGGGCTCACTCGTCCTCGTCCGGCGGTGGGCTGTTGTTCCGGTCGGTGTCGTACGGCAGATCGTGCTCGTCGCCCGGTGGCGCGTCGTCGACCGCGCCGTCGTCCCCGGGCCCGACGTCGCCCTCCGGCGCACTCGGTACGCCGGAGTCGTCCTGGGTGACCTGCACGTCGTCGAAGGGCAGCAGCGGCTCCGCCCAGGGAAACACCACGTACCACAGCAGCGCCACCATCGTGGTGGCGAGCAGCAGGCTGCCGGCGAGCTTGCCGGGCAGCCCGAAGGGCAGTTTGCGCCAGATCCAGGCGTACATGGTCAGGTCCCCAGCTCCGCCGGGCGTCCCTCGGCCTTGGGCTGGGTACGCGTCAATTCGGCGTGAATGATCAGCCGCTCGTAGTTGTCGAACTTCGGGTTGCAGGTGGTCAGGGTCAGCATTCGCTTGGTCGGCTTCTCACCCGGCCGACCCGGCACCGGCGCCACCACCTCGACCTGCGTCGGCTTGACGATCAGGCTCTCGGTCACCTGGTAGACATACCACTCGTTGCGGCCTTCGACCAGGATCGGGTCGCCCTCGCGCAACTCGTCAAGCCGCCAGAAGGTGGCCCGGTTCCGGTGCCCGGCCACCGAGAAGTTGCCCACCTGGCCCGGCATGGCGCTGTCCGGGTAGTGGCCCGGCGCATACCGGATGTCCTGCTGGCCGACGCCCTCGACCACGATCCATTCCTTGTCGAACTTCGGAATGTAGAGGCCGGCGATCGGCGTGCCCTGCACCGCCGGCTTCGGCTTGGCGGACGGGCTGGCCGACGCCGACACCGTCGGGTCCGTCACCGGTTCGGGTGCCCACGCCTGGGCCAGTTGCTCGCTCAGCTCGCCCTGGTGGGCGTCGACGATCGCCGACTTGCCCCAGATCTCGTAGCCGGCGAAGAGCAGCACCACCAGGCCGAAGGTGATCAGCAGCTCGCCGCTGAACCGCAGACCGGTACGCACCCTCGACCACAACGACGGGCGGGTCAGCTCCGAGTAGACGCTCTTGTAGCCCTCGCCCGTCTGGTGGGGGCGAAGTTGCACCACCCGGTCACCGCGCCGCGGCTTCGGTGCCTCGGCGGGCTGGTCGCCACCGTCGGACGGTTCCTCGCTCTTGGGCGGCCGGGGTACGGCACCCATCAGGGCGGTCGAGTCCAGTGCGGGTGCGGCGTTCGGCCGCGCCCCGGTGACCGCCGGGATGAGGGCGGTCGCCGCCGGGTCGGCCGATCGGCTCGGTGCGGATGGTTGGCCGGGTGCGGAAGCTTGCCCCGGTGCCGCCGAACGGGCCTGCTGACCGGAGGTGGAGTTGACCGCTCGGTCTGTGGCCGCCGGGCTGCCCGGGACGGTCGCGGCGGCGGGCTGGCCGTTCGTCGCCTGGGTCCCCCTGGTCGGCACCGTCCCCGGGCCGCCGTTCGCCGAGCCGGCGCTGTCGCGGACCTTGGGCATCAACGCGGTCGGCCCCTCACCGGACCAGTCACTCTGGCCGGGTACATGGTCCGACTGCCGTGGCGGCTCGACACCGGGCGAGCGTCGCCCCTCAGCCGACCGGGACGGTGTGGCCGGCGGCTGACCAGGCACCGGGTACGCCGGCCCGCTGCCAGCGGGCCGGTCCTGGCCCGTCGGCTCAGGGCGTGACAATTGCGGTGCCGCGCTGTTCTGGCCAGCCTGCGCCGGCTGCGTCGCGGGGATGTACGGGCCCGGCTGTCCGGGATCAGTCGGCCGCGCCGGGCCGCTGTTGCTCGCCGGTCCGGCGGCGTACGGCGGGTGCAGTGCCGGCGCTGCACCGGCAGGCTGCCCGGCACCGGGACGCGGCGCGTGCGGTGCCGGGGGCGTGGCCGGCCGCACAGTGGCAGATTGCGTGGTCCCGGCGGACTGTCTCGGCTGCTCGCCGTTGGGCCAGGTCGGGCCGCCGTTGGGCTGCGCCGTTCCGGTGCCGGGCCCGTTCGGACCGGGCTCCTGGGCTCGGGCACCGGGCCAGGGCGGCGGGGTGCCGGCGGTCTGACCGACGCCCGGTCGGGCGGCGGTGTCGGCCGGGCCCGTCCACCCCGGCCGGCCGGCGGTGCCGGTGACACTCGGGTGACCGGTTCCGGCGTGACCGGCGTCCGTGCCTGCCGGGCGGGTGCTGCTTCGCTGCTCCGGGTCGCCCGCGCTCCGGGACGGCTGGAAGGCTCCGCGCCACGGCGTGGGCCCCACCGGAATGTCCGGCTGACCCGACGGCAGGGGTACGCCCTGCCACTGGTCGTTGGTTGTCGCGTCCGGCTGCCGGCCGGCGGCCTCAGGAGCCGGACCCGGCGCTGCGTCCCACTGGTTCGCCGTACGGTCGGGATCCACCGCACGCTGCCCGCTCGGTGCCGGGTCCCACTGGTTGGCGCTACGCCCGGTGGCCGCCGCAGCGTCCCACTGGTTCGCCCGGCGGTCGGTGGCCGGGGCGGTGTCCCAACGTCCGGGTGCGGTCGGCTGCTCCTGGCGGGGGCCGGCACCCCGACGGTCGGCCGTCGGCGCGGTGGTCCGCTCCGGCCCCGCAGGTGTGCTCCAGCCGGTCGGAACGCCGGGCGTGGTAGCGGTCCGGGCAGGTGGGTCCGTCGGCGCTGGTGCGTCCCACCGGCCGCCGACGGGCGAGGTGGTCTCGGCGGCACCGTCGAAGCGGCCGGAGTTGGTCGGCCGCTGGCCGTCCGGCGGTCGACCCTCGGCCGAAGCCTGATCGGTCGGACGCGGAGCTGCGGTCGGCCGCGGATCGTGCGGTGCCTGGGACGGCCCGGACCGGGTGGGTAGCACCGGGTCGGGCCAGGACCCCGTCGTGCGGGCGTCGGTGGACCCACCCCGCTCGACCTTGGGGATGAAGGCGGTGGGCTCGTCGGTCTGGTCGCGGTGCCGACCGTCGGACTGCGGGCTCACCGCGCGCTCACTGCGGCACCGCCGGCACCGTCGCCGATCGCAGGGTGGTGGAGTCCTCGAAGGCGGGCACCGTGACGGTGCCTGGGGTCTCTGAGTAACCGAGTTGGTAGTTGTCGACCGCGTCCCTGAACCACCGGACTCCCTCGGAAGCGGCGAGGGCCTGCCGGAGTGCGGCGGGGTCGCCAATTGCTACGATCTTGAAAGGTGGGGAGTACACCCGGCCGTGCAACAGCAGGGTGTTACCCACGCAGCGTACCGCGCTGGTCGCCAGCACGCGCACGTTCATGATTGACATCGCCTCGGCACCGCCGGCCCAGAGCGCGTTGACCACCGCCTGCACATCGCCCTGATGGACGACCAGGTCGTCGTTGGAGGCCCCTTCGGGCAGGTTGCTGAGCTGCGGTGCGTCATTGAGCTCGACGGTCAGGCCGGTACCGGTGAGGGCGGTGAAGCCGGCGGCGGCCCGACTGGCGTTGGCCCGCTGCTGCTGTTCCCTGATCGGGCCGTCGGAGTTGGCCAGGACGGCCGTCCGGTTCTCCAACTCCCCGCGCAGCGTGGCGGCCCGCTCCTCGTTCGCCGCCACCTGTGCCCGGCGGTCCTCGATCAGCTCGGTCAGTTGGGGTCGGCGGTCCTCGCGCAGAGCGGTGCCGCCCGCCGTCGTGGCCGTCGTGGTGAAGAGCAGGCCGGCCGCCAGGGCGATCAGCGGTACGCCTACCGACCAGAACGGCCGGCGTTGACGTGGCCGTCGAGGCAGCAACCCGGCGACGAGTCGTCGCAGCGCCTTCTGCCACGACGCTGCGCCGGATGTGTACTCCACGGGTCAGTCTCCCTCGTCATCGCGCTCCGACGCCACCCGGTGTGGGCGGGGCGCCGGCCGTGCTGCCCGGTTTTCCGGTGCTGCCCGGTACCGGTCTCACCTCATTCGTGGATCGGACGGGTCTTCCGGACTACGCTAGCTGTCGAACATTATTGGCCATGGACCGTCGCCCTCGCGCCCGGTTGTCAGGCCGGACGAGGTCGTAACCCCTCTGGAGAGCGCCGTGCCCAAGTCTCAGGTCCGCAAGAAGAAGGTGTACACCCCGCCTACGGACGTCCGCCCGACGGCGACGACCGCGGCCACCAACAAGCCCAGCCCGGTGTGGCTGCCGGTCCTGGCGGTGTCGCTGATCGTCTTCGGCATCGGCTGGCTGGTGGTCTACTACCTCTCCGAGCAGGAGTACCCGGTCATGGAGCTGGGGTACTGGAACCTGGCGGTCGGGTTCGGCGCGATGGTCGCCTCCCTGATCGTGCTTTCCCGCTGGCGCTGAACCGCAGCTCAACGCCCTGACTGTCCGGCGCCACCGGCGGCCCGCCCGAGCGGCGGTGCCGTCGGCCTCCTAAGGTGTGCGCAGGGCAGCGTGGCCCCCGGTGCGAGATGACTCACGTTACTGCTGGGTAACCTTGCGCGTAGGCTGCACTGCATGACCGAGCGGAGCGAGGTCATCGACCGATCAGGTTGAGGTGCGGCGGCGTGGGTCGACGATCGCACCGACGCCCCGGTCGCCGAGCCGCTCGACAGGCAGCAGACCGGGAGGCCAACTCGAATGGGCAGCGTCCAGATCGTCACCACGATCCTCGCGGCCGCCATCACCGCTGTCGCGGTGTGGCTTGCGGTACGCGCGGTCTCGAAGATGGTGGCCGTCATCCGGCTGGGTCAGCCCGATCCGACCCGCTCCGGCGACAAGGTCAGCCGCACCAGGACGATGCTGGCGGAGACCGCCGGGCACACCCGGATGCTCCGCTGGAGCGTGGTGGGCGCGGCGCACTGGTTCGTGATGGTCGGCTTCATCGTGCTGTCGCTGCTGGTGCTCGAGGCGTACTTCGAGGTGGTCTCGCCGACCGGTGGGCTGCCGCTGATCGGTGGCTGGACCCTCTACGGGCTGGTCACCGAGTGGATCGGAATTCTGGGCGTTGTCGGCATCGGCGTCCTGATCGGGATCCGGCTGGCGAACCGGCCGAGTCGGGCGGGACGTCGGTCGCGGTTCACCGGCTCCACCATGTGGCAGGGCTACTTCGTCGAGGCGGTCGTCCTCGCCGTACTGGTCATGGGCTTTTTGATCCGCGGCTTCAAGGTGGCCACCGACCACTTCGAGTACCCCACCTGGGCCACCCCGCTCAGTCACGCGGTCGGTGCCCTGCTGCCAGCCTGGGACTCCGGCGTCAGCGTCGCCGCGCTCGTCAAGATCTCGATCTCGATGGCCTGGGTCATCGTGATCTCGTTGAACGTGACCATGGGTGTGGCCTGGCACCGCTTCCTGGCCTTCCCCAACATCTTCTTCAAGCGCAAGCCGGGTTCGGCCGGCTCCGGCCTCGGCGCGCTGCGGCCGATGATGAGCGACGGCAAGCCGCTCGACTTCGAGGAGGCCGACCCGGAGTCCGACCAGTTCGGCGTCGCCCAGGTCGAGCAGTTCACCTGGAAGGGTCTGCTGGACTTCAGCACCTGCACCGAGTGTGGCCGCTGCCAGTCGCAGTGCCCGGCGTGGAACACCGGCAAGCCGCTGTCGCCGAAGCTGCTCGTGCTCAGCCTGCGGGATCATGCGTACGCCAAGGCGCCCTACCTGCTGGCCGGCGGTGGCAAGGACCTCACCGGTGAGGAGAAGGCCACCGCCGCGCAGCTCGCCCATGTCGACGTGCTGGCCCTCGCCGAGGCGGCGAAGCCGCTGATCGGCGATGCCGAGGCCGGCGGCGTGATCGACCCCGACGTGCTCTGGTCCTGCACCACCTGCGGCGCCTGCGTCGAGCAGTGCCCGGTGGACATCGAGCATGTCGACCACATCGTCGACATGCGTCGCTACCAGGTCCTCATCGAGTCCAGCTTCCCCTCCGAGGCGGGCGTGATGCTGCGCAACCTGGAGAACAAGGGCAACCCGTGGGGTGCGCCGCAGAACACCCGTGAGGACTGGACCAAGGGGCTCGACTTCGAGGTGCCCCGGGTCGGCGAGGTCGAGGACTTCGAGTACCTCTTCTGGGTGGGCTGCGCCGGCGCGTTCGAGGACCGGGCGAAGAAGACCACCCGGGCCGTCGCGACCCTGCTGAACGAGGCGGGGGTCTCCTTCGCCATCCTCGGCGAGGGGGAGACCTGCACCGGCGACCCGGCCCGACGGATCGGCAACGAGTTCGTCTTCCAGATGCTCGCGCAACAGAATGTCGAGACGCTGAACGAAGCGTTCGAGGGTCGGGAGAAGACCAAGCGCAAGATCGTCGCAACCTGCCCGCACTGTTTCAACACGCTGGGCAATGAGTACGGCCAACTGGGCGGTGAGTTCGAGGTGGTGCACCACACCCAGTTGCTGGCCCACCTGGTCGCCACCGGCAGGCTCACCCCGGTGCAGCCGGTCGACGGCGGTGTGACCTACCACGACCCGTGTTACCTGGGGCGGCACAACCGGGTCTTCACCCCGCCGCGCGAGGTGCTCGGCAGCGCCATCGAGGGTGAGCTGACCGAAATGCCGCGTAACAGCGAGCGCTCCTTCTGCTGTGGTGCCGGTGGCGCCCGCATGTGGATGGAGGAGCGCATCGGCAAGCGGATCAACGTGGACCGGGTCGAGGAGGCCATGTCCACCGGAGCGAGGACGGTCGCCGTCGGCTGTCCGTTCTGCTCGACAATGCTCAGCGACGGTGTCAACGGCAAGGGTGCCGGCGAGCAGGTCGAGGTGATCGACGTGGCCAGCGTCCTGCTCCGGTCGGTCAAGCCCGAGCGGGTCGGCGGCACCGGGGACAGCACGCCGGTGGCCGGTTGACCGCCTTCAACGCACCGGGCGGGCGGCACCTCAACCAGTGCCGCCCGCCCGGTTTTTAATTGACATGCGTAACTGTAACGAATTGGTCGACACCCTTTGTATGCGTACCGTCGCGCAAAGGTGAATGAGCCGTTGGTCGCCTTGATTCCCCACCTACCGTTCCCTAATGTTGGGCACCGACCGCCATGGGTCGTCTGTCCCCGCCCCTTACCGCTCGCGGGACGCCCGGTGGTCGGCTGCAAAGGAGACGCTGCCGGTGGCAACCATGCCCCTCCATCGTCGTGCGCCAGGGCGATCTCGTCCGGGTGGCCTGCGTAGGGCCGCCCGTGGGCTGGTCGTCCTCGTCGCCGCCGCCGCGGTCGGTGCCGGCCTGCTCGCCGCCCCCGCGTACGCCGAACCCTCGGTCGACGAGATCGAGGCCCAGATCGACAAGCAGTGGGAGAAGCTGGAACCCACAATCGAGCAGTACAACAAGGTGCGCTCCCAGCTGCGGGTCAACAAGCAGAAGTCGAAGAGCCTGGAGAAGAAGATCCAGCCGCTGGCTCTGGAGACCGAGCTGGCGATGAACCGGGTCGCCGATCTCGCCTCCCGGTACTACATCACCGGCCCGTCCAAAGAGATCGGTGTTGTGCTGCTCAACTCCAAGCCGAACGAGCTCGGCGAGCAGATGGCCTTCCTTGACCGACTCGCGTCGCAGGAGCGCCGCGAGCTCGAAGGCGTCATGAAGATCCGCAAGAAGTACGACGACCAGAAGGCCAAGCTCGACGCCCTGATCGCCGACCAGGAGACGAAGGCGAAGCAGCTGGCGGCGAAGAAGAAGCAGATCGACGCCGAGATCAAGCGGCTCGAACGGTCGCTGCCGGTGACCACGGTGAAGACCACCAACTGCCCGACCATCAACGGTGTGGTCAGCGATGCCGCTCGCACCGCCATCCGTACGGCATGCGCCCAGGTCGGCAAGCCGTACGTGTGGGGCGCCACCGGCCCGAACTCGTTCGACTGCTCGGGTCTGACCCAGTACGCCTACCGGGCTGCCGGCATCTCGCTCACCCACTTCACCGGCGCACAGTGGAACGAGGGCAAGGCAATCTCGCGGTCCGACGCCCGTCCGGGTGACCTGGTCTTCTTCTTCAGCGACCTGCACCACGTGGGGCTCTACCTGGGCAACAACCAGATGGTGCATGCGGCCCGAGCCGGTAAGCCGGTAAACGTCTCGCCGATCACGACCATGCCGCTCGCCGGTTTCCGCCGACCCGGCTGAGCCGCCACCAGCGCCCGCTGAGCGGTCGCACAGGATCTCCCGAGGGTCCCCGGTCAAGTCGACGGGGGCCCTCGCCATTGTCGGATGTCAGCACCCACAGTGACGGTGTGGTTGTGTTGCGTATCGACGCTGATCGTCCCTACGCTGGGTAATCGTCGACCGCTGGCAGGTCCGTCCATCCGGGGCGGTAACGGTCCGACACCGCCGAATCGCTCGTGAGCGAGCCGGGAACCAGGTACCCGGGGTGAATCCGTGCGGGGCACGGTAGGGCGCCCCTTCTCGCCCGAACCCGTCAGCTAGGCCCTGTGTCGAAGTCCTCGGTCGAGCCGAGGCGGAGTCCAGACTCCGACACAGGGCCTGACCCGGTAGGCGGTATGGGAAGAAGGAGTGCTGAGCCCGGTGGCAGACCATGCCCCGCGGCCGCCGTCACCGCGTCCGGAATTGCCCGGCCGGCCGACGGCAGCGCCGCGTTTCCGCTGGTACCGCTGCATCCCCGCCGCCCTGGCCGCGACCGCCGTGATGTTGACCGGCGGTGCGGCGGCGGCCTGGGCCGACCCCACGGTCGCCGACATCGAGCGCCGGATCGACGAGGACTGGAACCGGCTCGAACCCGTCATCGAACAGCACAACGCCACCCGGCAGGACCTGGCCGGCAAGCGGCGGGAGGCGGACGCGCTGGCCGCTCGGATCGCGCCGCTGCAACGCCAGGTGGACCAGGCGATGGACAGGGTCGGCAAGCTCGCTGCCGGCGCGTACAAGGGCGAGCAGGTGCGGGCCGTCAACGCGCTGCTGGGCAGCCGGTCGCCGGGCGAAGTCGTCGAGCAGCTCGGCCTGCTCGACCGGTATGCGCGCGTGCAGCAGCAGGACGTCCGGCACGCGAGTGAACTGCGCGACGAACTCGCCGCGGCCAAGGCCGGGCTGGACCACACCATCGATCAGCTCGCCCACACCGAGGCCGACCTCGCCGACAAGCGGCGACGGATCGACGCCGAAATCGACCGGTTGCAGCGGCTCCGGCTACGGGCGTACGGCAAGGGTGGCGGTGGCCCGCTGCGGCCGGCACCCTGTCCGGCCAGCTACCCCGGCGGACCGGCCGGTGAGGCGGTCACCTTCGCCTGCGCCCAGATCGGCAAGCCGTACTCCTGGGGCGCCGAAGGCCCGAACGCGTACGACTGCTCCGGGCTGACGCTGGCCGCATGGTCGCGGGCCGGTGTCGCACTGCCGCACAACGCGGCCAGGCAGCGCCGGGTCACCGCGTCGGTCAGTCGCGGCGCACTGCGCCCCGGCGACCTCGTCTTCTACTACCGGGACCTGCACCACGTCGGCATGTACGTCGGTGGTGGCTGGGTGGTGCACGCCTCCCGGGCGGGTCAGCCGGTCAAGATGAAGCGACTGGACAGCGGCCCGGTGCACAGCTTCGGCCGGCCGGGCTGAGGCTTCGGAGCGTACGACGTCGGGCCCTTACGGGTGCGGCGGTCGCGGCACGGGCAGTGAATCATCGCCCGCAGCGACCCTGCGGTGTCAGCGGGTGGGCCAGGTGCGCCAGCTCTGCCAGGCGCGACTCGGCGTCGGGCCGCGCTGGCCCTGGTAACGGGAACCGTAGACGGCCGAGCCGTACGGGTGCTCGGCCGGCGAGGAGAGCCGGAAGATACAGAGCTGCCCGATCTTCATGCCCGGCCAGAGGGTGATCGGCAGGTTGGCCACGTTGGACAGCTCCAGGGTGACGTGACCGGAGAAGCCGGGATCGATGAAGCCGGCGGTCGAGTGAGTGAGCAGGCCGAGTCTTCCCAGGCTGGACTTGCCTTCGAGGCGGCCGGCGAGCTGGTCGCCCAGCGAGATGACCTCAAGCGTCGAGGCGAGCACGAACTCGCCCGGGTGCAGCACGAACGCTTGGCCGTCGGGCACCTCGACGGCGGAGGTGAGGTCGTCCTGTCGGGTCGCCGGGTCGATGTGGGTGTAGAGGTGGTTGTTGAAGACCCGGAACAGTTTGTCCAGTCGTACGTCGATGCTGGAGGGCTGCACCAGCGTGGGCTCGAACGGTTCGAGCGCCAGGGTGCCCGCCTTGATCTCGGACACCAGGTCACGGTCGGAGAGCAGCATCGCCACACCATAGCTGCCGGTATGTGACACGCGTGTCGGACTACCCGCTTCGAACGTGTGTTCGATAAGATGTCGGCATGGCTTCCTGGACCGAATTCGCCGCTGACGAGCCTCGACTCGCCGACGGGATCCGCCTTCTCATGCAGCAGTACGGCCCCGGCTTCGGCTACCTGGCCACGGTTCGTGCCGACGGCGGGCCCCGGGTGCACCCGGTTTCTCCGGTGATCACCGACGACGGTCTCTACTGCTTCGTGATCGACTCACCGAAGCGGCGCGACCTGGAACGCGACGGTCGTTACGCGCTGCACTCGTTTCCGCCGGAGGAGAGCGACGACGAGGCGTACGTCGCCGGACGCGCCCGGCCAGTCACCGACGACGCCACGGTCGCCCGGTTGGCGCTCGCCGCGCGGGCCGCCCCGCACGCCGACTGGCGCCTCTTCGAGTTCACGGTCGACGTGGCAATGCTGGCCCGGCGCGAGCAGTCGGTGGGCGGGCCGAGCGAGTTGGCGTCCAGCCCGGCGGTCCAGGTCTGGCTGGACCCGGCCGGTGTCGCGCCTCAGGCCGTACGCCCGGTGCCGGCCCACTCCGGGAGGCATCACCGCCGCGCCGCCTGACCCACATGCGCAGGTGCCGGCCCCGTCCGACGGAGCCGGCACCTGTGGTACGCGGTGCTGCGCTGGTGCTATGCCGCGCGGTAGGAGTTCCAGGCGTTGATCATGCGGGTGGCCTGGCCGGGGGTGAACTGGTACATACAGCCGTCGTACGAGTAGTCCATGAAGTTGGTGATCGGGTCGAGGCCCTGGCTGGAGCAGGTGTCCCGGCCGGTCGGGCAGCCGCTTGCCGGCGAGGCTTCGGCCGGGGTGTCCCCGACCTGGTCACCGCTGCCCGAGCAGCCACCCTGGAACGTGTGGTAGAGGTTCAGCCAGTGGCCGACCTCGTGGGTGCCGGTGTCACCCTGGTTGTAGTTGGTGGCGGTGCCACCGGGCAGGGATTCGCTGAGCACGACCACGCCGTCCATGACGTTCAGGTTGCGCTGCGGGAAGGTCGCCCAGCCGAGCAGGTTGTTGCTGAGCGCGCCAAGGTAGATGTTGAGCGTCGACTTGCTGCCCTGACGCAGTTGGGTCTTCATCTGCCGCTCGGCCGACGAGCCCTGCCGGATCGGGTACCACGACGAGTTGGTCACCCGGTTGATGCTCTGCAACTGAAACGCGAAGGCGGTCGCGGCACCACCGGTCGCGCCGCTGAACGACTGGTTGAGCACGTTGATCTGGGACTGGATCATCGAGTCGGGGATGTTCCCGCCGGCCCGGGTCGTGTCCCGGCGGATCACGTGCACCACCACCGGGATGGTTACCGAGGCCGCAGCGGCCTGGGCGTTCAGCGTACGTTGGCCGACTCGCTTGGCTCGCTCCTGCAGGATGTCGGCGAACTCGGCCTCGCGCTGATGCACCTGGGCGAGGGTCAGCTGGTTCGGATCGTGCCCGGCGGCACCGCCAGCCTTGGCCCGGGCCAGGGTGCCCGTCGGATCCTCACACACCTCGTCGGCGGTGACGGCGGCCGCAGCCGGGCTCGCGGTCGTGGTCGCGGCCGGCAGTAGGCCGACCGTGGCCACGCCGAGCGCCAGCGCGAGTGACGTCGATGCGATGCCGGCCATGCGCCGGTTCAGCAGGACGGGACGCAGTCCCATATGCCCACCTCTTTCTGGCGACGCGACCGGGGGTTGTGTCGCGTCGTGTGGAAAACGTGGGGCAGACGTTACAACCGATAGACAGATTTGAACATGGCCATATGTTGCGATGGTGAAACTTCTTCCCCACCCCACCCCCGGGCCTACCCGCCCGCCCCGCGCCGGCCCCGCCCCGCCCCGGGCCTGCACGTCGAAGGTCGCCAAGATCCGTGCACTTTCGGGGATATCGCTCTCTCCGAACCGCCCTCATGCAGCAGGTTCGGTGAAGTTGCGAGGACGAGACGTTCTGCGGGTGACTCGTAGACGGGGTGGAGCCCTGGGTGCGACGGCCCGGGTGACTCGGGTAGAGTGATGCCGCTTGCGGGTGTAGTTCAATGGCAGAACATCAGCTTCCCAAGCTGACAGTGCGGGTTCGATTCCCGTCACCCGCTCCATGCGAACGGCCCTGGTCAGGACGCAAGTCCCAACCAGGGCCTTCGACCCTTCCTGGGCCACGAGCGGCCGACGGGCCACGGCGGTCATCGGCGGACAGCAGTCTTGACCTGTACAAGGCAGGGGCAGCGGGTCTCCGCCTCCCGACACACCGGTCCGCATCGACGCTATCGCGTTGATCGTCGCGAGGCTGGGCAGCCACAATCCCACCATGTCCGACTCCGCACGTGGTCTGCTCCTGAAGCACTTCCGATGGATCGAGGGGCACGCTGACGTGTGGGCGGTATTCCGCGACGCCAAGGCACTCCGTCATGTCGTCGCAGGTCTGGTCGAGCCGTTCAAGAACTCGGACGTCACCGCCATCTGCGGGATCGAGTCCCGGGGGTTCCTTCTCGGGGGCGCTGCGGCCGTGGAGTTGGGCGTCGGGTTCATACCGGTGCGCAAGCGTGACGGGCTGTTTCCCGGCGACAAGATCATTGCGGCAGCCGATCGGGACTACCGCCAACGGTCGCACACCCTGCGCTTGCAGCGATCCTCACTCGGATCACACGACCGGGTTCTGCTCGTGGACGACTGGATCGAGACCGGCAGCCAGGCGCTCACCACCAGACAGATGGTCGAGCGGTGCGGCAGCAGCTGGGTAGGGTGCAGCGTTCTGGTCGATCAGCTCTGTGATGATCGGCGGGCGGCACTCGGCACTGTGATGAGCCTGGTGCGGGCCGATGAGTTGCCGGTGTGGCCCGGCTAGAGGGCCCGACCGCTCGCGCGTGGGCTGAAGTGTCCACTTTGACCGGTGGGGCTACGCGCCCGGCTCGTCGTTCCTAGGCTCTCCCCGGCGAGGGCTCTCCCCGGCGAGGCGAGAAGCGCCTAATTCGGGGAGACGAGGCATCCATGACCATGCGCACCAGTCGGGCCATCGCGGCGACGCTCCTTGCGGGCGTCGTCACCGCGACCGGCCTGCTCACGGGGGCGGCCGCAGCCCAGGCCGAGCCGGTGACGGCCGGCACCTTCACGATGACCGGTGACCCTGGCGACTGGGTCACCGGCGGTGCCACCTACAGCTACGACGCCGGGGCGGGAGACCAGCTGTCGATCCGCGCCGACGACCAGCTTCGCGGTGTCTATCTGTCGATCAACGGTAGCAACGGTGACTGGTGGTCGATGGAGCTCAAGGCACCGGCCGGCCAGCAGCTCGCCGTCGGCGAGTACCCCGACGCCACCCGCGCGCCGTTCAGCGGTGCGGGCGCCGGCATCGACATCAGTGGCAACGGCCGGGGCTGCAACACGATTACCGGCTCGTTCGTGGTCGCCGACGTGGCGTTCGGCCCGCACGGGTACGTGGAGCGCCTCGACGCCACCTTCGAGCAGCATTGCGAGGGCGGCGAGCCGGCCCTGCGAGGCCGGGTCGTGATCGGCAATCCGCCGCCGCCGGCCCCGCTGGAGTTCACCGTCACGCCGGCGGCGGACGGCGTCTTCAGCAAGCTGAACGGCAAGGCCACGGTGCACGGCACCGTGGTCTGCAACGCGGACGCGACGGTGCAGCTCAGTGGCCTGGTCACCCAGGTCAAGAAGAAGGTCATCATCCGTGGTCCCTTCACTGGCCGGGTCGACTGCGTCGAGGGTGAGACGGCGCAGTGGTCCGCGACGGCGGACCCGACCGGCACCACGCCGTTCCAGCGGGGAAAGGTCGAGGTCACCGGCAGCGCCTGGGCGAACGACCCGAACTACCAGGGTGAGACCGTGCAGGTCGAACTCGCGCCGACCACGGTGACGCTGACCCGGGCACCGGCAGCGGTCGAAGCTCTCATGTGAGGGCTGGTCTAGGCAGCACGAGGGGCCCGGTCCCAGGGGAGACCCTGGGGCCGGGCCCCTCGCCGTGCCCCAGCGGTGTGACCCGTACCCGCGTACCATCGTGATCATGAGGGTTGGCATCGTGATCCTGCCCGACCAGCGCTGGTCGGTGGCGCGGCACCGCTGGCGGCGAGCCGACGAGTGGGGCTTCGACCACGCCTGGACGTACGATCATCTGGGCTGGCGCGACCTGGTGGACGGGCCCTGGTTCGACTCGATGACCACCTTGACCGCCGCCGCGACGGTTACCACCCGGATCCGTCTCGGCACGCTCGTCGCCTCTCCGAACTTCCGGCATCCGGCGGCCTTCGCCCGGCAGGTGACCGCGTTGGACGACGTCTCCGACGGCCGGGCGCTGCTCGGCCTCGGCGCGGGCGGCATCGGGTTCGACGCGGCCGTTCTCGGCGGTGAGACGCTGCCCCCACGGCAGCGGGTGGATCGGTTCGCCGAGTTCACCGAGTTGCTCGACGCCATTCTGCGACAGGACGGCACCACCTGGCGGGGCGAATGGTTCGCGGCGGTCGACGCCCGGAGCAATCCGGGCTGCGTTCAGGAGCCCCGGGTGCCGTTCGTGGTGGCCGCCAACGGCCCCCGGTCGATGCGCGTCGCGGCCCGCTTCGGGCAGGGCTGGGTGACCACCGGGCCCGCCGCCGACGATCTGGACGACTGGTGGACCGGGGTGGCCGAGCTGACCACCCGCCGCGACGCGACCATGGCAGCGCAGGGGCGTGACCCGGCCAGCCTGGACCGTTACCTTTCGCTGGACTCGGCACCGGTCTTCTCGTTGCGTAGCGCGCAGTTCTTCGCCGATCAGGTGGAGCGGGCGGCGAAGCTCGGCTTCACCGATGTGATCACGCACTGGCCGCGGGAGAGCAGTTGGTACGCCGGTGACGAGGCGGTCCTGGTGGATGTCGCCACCCGCCTCTTGCCCGAGCTGCGTCGCTGAAACTGCACGCTGCCGCCAGGTCGGCGCAGGGTGGCGCGGGCTGCGAGCCGGACGACGGCTCAGGTGCCGAGGTCGCCGGTGGCGATGCCGCCAGCTCCGGCGGACACCAGGCGGAAGCGTACGCAGACGATCTCGCTGTCGTCGGTGACCGGGGTGCCGACGCGGGCCCAGTACGCGGCGTGTCCGGCCCGCCATTCCTCGATCGAGCGGTCGCCCTCCCCCTCGGCGCGGGCGAAGTCCCACGGCACCTCGGCGAACCGGGTCACCTCGATGCCGGTCACCTGGACGACGGCCACCAACGCGTCGGCGTCGTCGACGAGGGCCAGCCGCTCTCCGACGTGCTCAAGTTCCTCGCCCTCATCGGCGTACTCGTTGAGCAGGCCGGCGGTGGCGGTCTTCACGCCGGCCAGCACGAGGGTGTTGAGGCGCGCCCGTAGCTCACCGGGGGTGCCGAGAGCCAGCGCGCGGAGTCCGCCGATCCGTGGCCACATCGGGTCGAGGCTACCGCCCGATCGCCGGCATCCGGTGGAGCCTGAGTGAGTCGTCCCGGAAGGGTGCGAATGGGAGTACGGTCGATGGCCGACGACAAGGAGATGTCCATGGCGGACCGACGTGCGGTGCTCATCCCGGGACGCGGGTACGACACCCGGTACCCCCTCTTTCTCTACCTGGGCGAGGCGCTGCGCCGGGTCGGTTTCGGGCTGCACGGGATCTCCTGGCAGGTGCCGGAGCACTTCGACATCGACACCATCGGCAGATGGGTGTGTGACCAGGTCTCCCCGGCCCTGAACGAGCGAACGGACCTGCTGGTCGGCAAGTCACTCGGCACCCTCGCCGCGCCGCTCGCGGCCGGCCGGGGGCTGCCCGCGGTCTGGCTCACCCCGTTGCTGCACCGCGGCGACGTTGTCGACGCGCTGCGCCGGGCCACCGCCCCGTTCATCCTGGTCGGCGGCACCGCCGACTCGTCCTGGGACGGCGGAGCCGCCCGGCGGCTCACTCCGCACGTGTTGGAGATCCCCGGCGCCGACCATGCGCTGATGGTGCCCGGCCCGCTGGCCCGCTCCGCCGAGGCGCTCGGCCAGGTCTGCACCGTCGTCGAAGACTTCGTCCGCTGACCCCGTTCATGACGTTGTTGTCGCGCCACGCCGGAGCGAGGGGCAGCAACATCATGATCAACGCGATGAAACGGGTTTTCAGCCGGGGAGGTCGGGGGTGGTGAGGAGTGCGGTGATTCGTAGGGTGGCCGCCAGGGTTGGTGGACAGGTGGCGACCACGGCGGCGGTGCCGACCGGGTCGGCGCCCCGGGCCGTACAGATCTCGTAGATCGCGCGTACCTGGGCGGCGGTGTCCACCCAGTCGTCAACCACCAGCACCCGGTCGCCCGGACCCAGGTGCCGGTCACGCACCGCGAGGTCCACCCGTCGACCGCGAAAGTCGGGGGGACTCTGCGCCCAGGTCAGCGAGCCGGCAGGCAAGCGTCCGTCCCCCGGCTTGTGCGCCGCCACGAATCCCACGCCGAGCGCGGTGGCCGCCAGCGGCCCGAGCAGGAACCCGGTGACCGCCGGGGACACGACCACCGTGGGTCGAGCTGCCCGGAACGGCGCGACAAGCGCCGGCCCCAGCTCGGCGAGCGTCGCCGGATCCCGCCACCACCCGGAGGTGTCGCTGACCAGGTGGCTCGCGCCCGGACCGGGGTCGACCCACCCGAACAGCTCGACGAGGCGTCTGCTCAGCTCAACGGGCATGTCACCATCCTGCGTCACCCGACAGTCGAACACCGGCCCTCCCGGCCCACCACGACTCGGATGATCGGCTGCACGTATCACCGCAATTGCAGTCATAACGCCATGATCACGTTGACTTCGGAAGTGCTTCTCTCGTTATGGTCCGACCCGGTTTGACCCGCTGAGAAAGGACCGGGCCGGTGGCTGGTAAGCACTCCCGTACCCGCAGGTTCACCTCGCCGGCCGGTCTGACGGCCAGCGCTGTGGTGGCGGTCGCACTCGCCGTCGGAGGCACTGTCGGCGCCGTACGACTGACCGCCGACGCGGAGCCGGCTCGACCGGCCGCGATCGACCTGTCGCCCACCCTGGGAACGAGCGTCCCCACGACCGGCTCGCCGACCGCGTCGCCGACCGCCAGCGCCAGTGCCTCGCCGAGCCCGACGGTGAGCCCGACGCCGAGTCGTACCGTCCAGGCGCCGTCGCGGAGCAAGCAGCGTACGGCCAGCCCGAAGCCGAAGCCGACGGCCAAGAAGACGACGGCCCGCCCGGTGGTCGACACCGGCTCCTGCGGTGCGTCCTTCTACTGGCAGGGTCAGATGACCGCCAACGGCGAGACGTTCGATCCGGAGGGAATGACGGCCGCCCACAAGACCCTGCCCTTCGACACGAAGGTGCGGGTGACCAACCCAGCCAACGGCAAGTCGGTCACCGTCCGGATCAACGATCGTGGTCCGTTCATCGAGGGGCGTTGCCTGGACCTGGCCCGGGCAGCGTTCGCCGAGATCGCGTCACTCGATCTGGGTCACATCGAGGTCCGCTACGAGGTGCTCGGCTGACCCGGTGGAGCGTCGCGATCGGCTCCGGCCCCGGATCCTCGCGGCCAGATCCGTCTCGTCCGAGGGGCCAGGCTCATTCTTTCGCTCACCTACATCGGGCATGCTGTCGGATGTACGCACGCAACTCCTCCAGCCGGGCCGCGGCCCGCTGAGCCCCGGATCCCGCGCCGGCCTCGGCGCGGCCCTCGTCCTGCTCGCAATCGTGTCCGCGGTCGAGTTGGCGGACGGCCGTACGGCGAACTACATCGCGCTGATGGTTGCCGCGCCGTTCCTGGCCGCCGCGCTCGCCTCCTGGCGGATCGTGCTCGGCGTCGGTGCCGCCGCCTCCGTGCTGGGGGCGACCTTCGCCCTGGCCGAGCGGACGGTGTCGGTCGCCACGGCCGTCGCCGTGGCCGGCATCGCGTTGGGTACGGGTATCGCGGGGGCGGTGGCGGCGGTACGGCAGCGGCAGGCGGAGCAGATCGCCGAGCTGTCGAAGCTGGCCATGGTGGCTCAACAGGCGGTGCTGCGCCCGCTCGGTCCTCGGGTGGGTGCTCTTTCCGTGGCCGGCAGGTACATCTCGTCGACCGCCACGGCCGAGATCGGCGGGGACCTCTACGAGGCGATCGAAACTCCGTACGGCGTTCGTATGATCATCGGGGACGTACGCGGCAAGGGACTGGAGGCGGTCCGGCTGGCGAGCATCGTCCTCGGCTCGTACCGGCACGTGGCCTACGAGCGGGCCGATCTGCGGGCCGTGGTGACGGATCTGGACCGGGCAGTGGCGCGCAACGTCGGTGACGAGGACTTCGTCACGGCCGCGTTGGTCGAGGAGCGCGGTGGCACGCTCACCATCGTCAACTGTGGACATCCCGCGCCGCTGCTGCTGCGGCGTGGCGCGGTGATCTCTCTTGAGCCGCCGGCACCGGCGCCCCCGCTCGGCTTCATGCCTGTGGTCCGGCCACGGGTGGAACGGCTGGAGCCGGGCGACCGGTTGCTGCTGTTCACCGATGGGCTCGGCGAGGCGCGGCGGGACGGCGAGTTCTTTCCCACCGCGGACCGGGCCTGGCGGCTGCTCGGGCACGGTACGGTCGGTGACGGCCTCGCCTCCCTGGAGACCGCTCTGGTCGAATGGGTGCACGGCCGGCTCGACGACGACATCGCGTTGGTCCTGATGGAGTACACGGGCTCGCCGGGCAATGCGACGGCGGCGGTGCCGAGCTGGGAGGTCGGTGCGGCCGAGGGGTGAGGACCCTGAGGGCCCGGGTTGGTGACCTGAACGACAGGTGTGTAATGCCTGTCACTATCAGGATCGGCTTGTCGCTGCCTACCCGTGAGTAATAGAGTCAGGGTTACTGATCGGTAACACCTGTCCGGAAGCGGGGCCAGCAACGTGACCCACTACAAGAGCAACCTTCGGGACCTCGAATTCAACCTGTTCGAGGTGTTCGGAGCGGACCGGGCGTTCGGCCAGGAGCCGTACTCCGACCTCGACGTCGACACCGCGCGGAGCTTCCTCGCCGAGGTCGACCGGCTGGCTCGGCAGGACCTGGCCACCAGTTACCAGGACAGCGACCGCAACCCGCCGGTCTTCGACCCGGCCACGCACACCGCGCCGCTGCCGGAGTCGTTCAAGAAGTCGTACCGGGCCTTCATGGAGTCCGAGTTCTGGCGCCTGGACCTGCCCTCGGAGCTGGACGGCACCAACGCCCCCCGGGCGCTGTGGTGGGCGCTCGCCGAGCTGGTGCTCGGCTCGAACGCGCCGGTCTGGATGTACGCCTCCGGTCCGTCCTTCGCGCACGTGCTGCACGTGGAGGGCACCGAGCAGCAGAAGAACTGGGCCAAGCTCTTCATCGACCGGCAGTGGGGCTCCACGATGGTGCTCACCGAGCCGGACGCCGGCTCGGACGTGGGCGCTGGCCGGGCGCGGGCGATCCCGCAGCCGGACGGCTCGTGGCACATCGAGGGCGTCAAGCGCTTCATCACCTCCGGTGAGCACGACCTGAGCGACAACATCGTCCACTACGTACTCGCCCGCCCGGTCGGGGTGGAGGGCGTGGGTGGCCCCGGCACCAAGGGCCTGTCGCTGTTCGTCGTCCCGAAGTACCACTTCGACGAGAACACCGGCGAGCTGGGCGAGCGCAACGGCGTCTTCGCCACCAACGTCGAGCACAAGATGGGCCTGAAGGTCTCCAACACCTGCGAGATCACCTTCGGCGAACACGGCGTACCGGCCAAGGGCTGGTTGCTGGGCGAGAAGCACGACGGCATTCGGCAGATGTTCATGATCATCGAGTACGCCCGGATGATGGTCGGCACGAAGGCCATCGCCACCCTGTCCACCGGTTACCTCAACGCGTTGGAGTACGCCAAGAACCGGGTGCAGGGCGCCGACCTGACCCAGATGGCGGACAAGACGGCCCCCCGGGTGGCCATCACCGCGCACCCCGACGTGCGTCGCTCGTTGCTGCTGCAGAAGTCGTACGCCGAGGGTCTGCGAGCCCTGGTCCTCTACACCGCCACCTGGCAGGACAAGGTCGCCATGGCGGAGGCGGCTGGCGACGAGAAGGCCATCAAGCTGGCCAAGCGGGTGAACGACCTGCTCCTCCCGCTGGTCAAGGGCGTCGGCTCGGAGCGGGCGTACGAGCTGCTCGGACACGAGTCGCTGCAGACCTTCGGCGGCTCCGGATTCCTCCAGGACTACCCGCTGGAGCAGTACGTCCGGGACGCCAAGATCGACACCCTGTACGAGGGCACCACGGCCATCCAGAGCCTCGACCTGATCTTCCGGAAGATCGTCCGGGACAACGGCAAGGCACTGCTGGCCGTGGCCGGCGAGATCCAGGAGTTCATCGCCACCGAGGCGGGCAACGGCCAGCTCAAGGAGGAGCGCCAGGCGCTCGGCAAGGCGCTCGCCGAGATCCAGAACATGCTCGGCGTGATGACCGGCTGGTTGGGTGAGGCGCAGGGCGGGGACACCCGGGCGCTGTACAAGGTCGGGCTGAGCAGCCGGCGGTTCCTGCTGGCCCTCGGTGACCTGGTCGTCGGCTGGTTGCTTCAGAAGCAGGCCGACGTGGCGCTGAAGGCTCTCGCCGCTGAGGTGACGGCGGCAGACAAGGCGTTCTACACCGGAAAGGTGGCTGCCGCCCGGTTCTTCGCCCGCGAGGTGCTGCCCCGCATCGGCGCCGACCGCCGCATCATCGAGGGCGCCGACCTCGACGTCATGGACCTCCCCGAAGAAGCCTTCTAACCCACCCACCCGGTCTCGTTGATCATGAGGTTGGGCGGCGGTTCAAGAGCAACATCGCCGCTCACCTCATGATCAACCCCTTGTTCGTGGGGGTGCGGGGGTGGGTAACTGGGGGGTGGGTGGGTATGCGGTGTGGGCCAGTCCGAGTACGCCCAGAGCAACCGCACGGGGGAGTGCCGCGCACATGGGCATTGGTAGTGGGATCTTCCTGATCGCGATCGGCGCGATCCTGACCTTCGCCATCCGGGCCAACGTCTGGTGGGTCGACCTGCGGGCGGTCGGTTGGGTCTTCATCCTGGCCGGGCTGGCCGTGCTGCTCACCACGCTCTGGTTCTGGCAGGACCGCCGCAAGCGGGCCCGGACCTTGATCGTGGAGGAGAACCGGCTCTCGCACCCGACCGCGATGATGCCGCCGCCGCCCGATCCACCGCCACCGACCGCGCCACCGAGCTGAGCGAGCACCTCCACGGCACACCGCACGCGGGCTAGCCGCGTGCGGTGTGCCGTGTCTCGATCCGGGCCCCGCCGCGGCTCAGCTCCGCCCAGGGCAGGGCCGTCCGGTGCACCACGAGACCGCCGGTACGCAGCCCTTCCGGATCGGCCCGCACCGGATCGAGCAGTTCGGACAGTAGGGATATGCCGGGATTGTGGGCAATCAACAGGACCGTGGCCGCGGTCGGTGACACCTGCCGGATCAGGTGCAGCAGGTCTTCCGGATGTGCCTCGTAGGCGTCCGGTTCGTAGCGGATCACCGGAGCCGGACCTGCGGGACCGCTCTCCGGCGGTGAGCCGGTGATCCCCAACTGGACGGCGTGCCACGTCTGTCTGGTTCGTACGGCCGCCGAGCAGAGCACCACGTCCGGCAGCAGCCCGTGTCGAGCCAGCCACGCCCCGGCCGCCGCAGCGTCCGCCCGGCCGCGAGCGGCCAGCGGACGTTCGACGTCGGGACCGTCCGTGGTGGGCTGTTCGGCCTTGGCATGCCGCAGCAGCACAAGTGTCCGCTCGTCGTGCGGGCTGTCCGTCATGTCTCCAGCTTGCCGGATTGGCGATCTCCGTGCCGGGGTAAGTCGGTCGATGCCGCAACCTCATCCGTGGCCGCGGCGGAGTGGAATGCCAGCTTCGATAGCCAAGGAGACGACCAGATGGGCATCGGTGGCAGTATTTTCCTGATCGCGCTGGGCGCGATCTTCGCGTTCGCCGTGGAGGCGGACCTGGGCTGGCTCAACCTGAGCGTTGTCGGCTGGGTGCTGATGTTCGCGGGCGTCGCCGGGCTGATCGTGACCCTCTACTACTGGAACTCGCGTCGGCGTACGGTCGTCGCGCCGGTACGCGAGGAACGGGTGGTGGCCGAGCGCGCCGTGCCGGTCCGGGACGACCGGGTGGTCCAGGAGTACCGCGAGGTGCGCCGGCCCGGTCCCACGATCTGACCTCAGGGCCCAGCCCGACGGACTCAGCGGGGGTGGTGAGCGACGAGGCTCACCACCCCCGCTGTCGTCGGGTGTCGGCTCAGGCGAACAGTGCGAAGTAGATGGCGATGTGGTGGCAGATCGCGGCGACCAACGTGCAGGCGTGGAAGAACTCGTGGTGGCCGAAGACGGTGGGCCACGGGTTGGGGCGGCGCAGCGCGTAGAAGACCGCGCCCACGGTGTAGATCCCGCCGCCCACGGCGAGCAGCACCAGGGCCGTGACTCCACCCTGGTGGAGGATGTCGGGCAGCATCGCCACGGACACCCAGCCGAGGGCGAGGTAGAGCGGCGCGGAGATCCACCGGTTGGCGTGCGGCCAGATCAGCTTGAGCGCCACACCGCCCAAGGCGCCGCCCCAGACGATCGACAGCATCATGACGGCGGCCCGGGTCTCCAGCAGCAGCAGGCAGAACGGGGTGTACGTGCCGGCGATGAACAGGAAGATCATCGAGTGGTCCATCCGGCGCATGACCGCGTAGCCGCGGGTCGACCACACCCGACGGTGGTACAACGCGCTGGTGCCGAAGAGGCCGCAGACGGTGAAGCTGTAGACGGCGGAGCTGACCAGGGGGGTCCAGCCCGGGCGGGTGGCGGCGATCGAACAGAGCACGATGCCGCAGACCAGGGCGACGAAGAACGCGTACGTGTGCAGCCAGCCGCGCATCCGGGGTTTCCCGATGTCGACCGGCTTGAGCCGGGGGCGTGCTGAGGTGGTCACGCCCTTAGGTTACGGCAGCGTAGGTTACTTTCGGGTAGTGCAACTGGTCACGCTGTCCGACCAGTGGCCGACCCGAAAGCATCCACTCTTCCGGGAGGATGGCGGAATGCGGATCAGACCGGTCGGCACGCACGCCCTCCTGCTCGACCTCGCGCCACCGGAGGACATCGATCCCGCCGCGCCGCCGAGTCGGGACACCGAGGTGGCCGCCGCCGTCGAGGCGTGGCGGGCGGAGCTGTGGCACCGCCGCGAGCTGGGCGAACTGGTCGCCGTCGAGATCGTGCCGGCCGCCACCACCGTGTTGCTCGACGGCGTACCCGATCCACCGGCCACCGCCGCCCTGATCGCCACCTGGACCGCCTCCGCGCCGCTCGACGGAACGATGACGGCGGTGCCCACCGTCGCATCCGCCCCTCTCGTCGAGGTACCCGTCAGCTACGACGGAGCAGACCTCTCCCAGGTGGCCGATCACTGGCGCACGGACGTGCCGGGCGTGGTGCGTCGCCTGCGGGACACCGAGTTCCAGGTCGCATTCTGCGGCTTCGCGCCCGGCTTCGGGTACCTCACCGGGCTACCCGCCGAGCTGGCGGTGCCCCGGCTGCCGACGCCCCGGCAACGGGTGCCGGCCGGTTCGGTCGCCCTGGCCGGCCGGTACGCGGGCATCTACCCCACCGCGTCCCCGGGAGGTTGGCTGCTGGTCGGGCGGACCGAGGTGCCCCTCTTCGACGTGACGGCGGACCCGCCGGCCCTGCTCAGCCCCGGCACCCGCGTCCGGCTGGTGGAGCGGTGAGCAGCACCCTCGAAGTGCTCCGGGCCGGGGCGTTGACCACCGTGCAGGACCTCGGTCGGCCCGGCTGGGCGCACCTCGGCGTACCCCGTTCCGGTGCCCTCGACCCGGCGGCGCTGCGCCTTGCCAACCGCCTGGTCGGCAATCCGGAGCACGCGGCCGGGCTGGAGATCACCCTGACCGGCTGCGAGCTGCGACCCACCCGGGCCACCACCGTCGCCGTCGTCGGTGCCGAGGCGGACGTTCGGGTCGGCCAGCGCCCCGGTGACACCGGCCGCCCGCTGGCCGTACCGGGGGGTGCCCCGCTGCGCATCGGCCCCGCCCGACAGGGCCTGCGCTGCTGGCTCGCGGTGGCCGGTGGCATCGCCGTCACACCGGTGCTGGGCAGCCGCTCGACCGACACCCTCGCCGGGCTCGGACCGGCCCCGCTGCGCGACGGCGACCTGCTGCCGCTGGGCACCCCCGCCAACCCGCCCGCCCCGGTCGACGTAACCATGCCGGTGGCGTCCCCGACGGAGTTGCGGCTGACCGTGCGGCTCGGTCCTCGGCACGCCTGGTTCACCCCGGCGGCACTGGACCGGCTGCTCGGCACGGCGTACCAGGTGAGTCCGCTGAGCAACCGGGTCGGCGCGCGCCTCAGCGGCGCGCCGCTGCCCCGCGCGGTGGCCGGGGAACTGCCCAGCGAAGGACTCGTCCTCGGCGCGGTACAGGTGCCGGCGGACGGTCAACCACTGGTCTTCCTCGCCGACCACCCCACCACCGGCGGATACCCGGTCATCGCGGTGGTGGACGACGTGACCCCGCTCGCGCAGGCCCGCCCAGGCACTACGGTGAGATTTCATGGACCTCAACGCTGACCTCGGCGAGGGCTTCGGCATCTGGCGTCTCGGCGACGACCAGGCCCTGCTGAACCTGGTCACCTCCGCCAACGTCGCCTGCGGCTTCCACGCCGGGGACCCGGCCACCATGCGCCGGGTCTGCGCCGCCGCCGCAGAACGGGGAGTCGCCGTCGGAGCCCAGGTCGGGTACCGGGACCTCGCCGGCTTCGGCCGACGGCACATCGAGTACGAGTTCGCGGAGCTGCGCGACGAGGTGCTCTACCAACTCGGCGCGCTCAACGCGTTCTGCCGGGCGTACCGCACCCGGGTCCGCTACCTCAAGCCACACGGCGCGCTCTACCACGCGGCGGCCAGCGAGGAACTGCCGGCGGCGGCCCTGCTGGCCGCCCTCGAAGACTTCGACCCGGAGCTGCCTGTCCTCTGCCCGCCCGGATCGGTGCTCGCCCAACTCGCCCAAGGTGCCGGTGTCCGGGTGGTGGCAGAGGGCTTCGCCGACCGGAACTACCTGCCCAACGGTCGTCTGGTCCCGCGCACGTCGCCGGACGCGTTGGTCACCGACCCGCAGGAGGTCGCCCGCCGGGCGGTACGGATGGCCACCGAGCGGGTCGTGGTCACCGTCGACGGCGGTACGGTCCCGTGCGTGGTGGAGTCGGTCTGCCTGCACGGCGACAGCCCCGGCGCGGTGGCCGCCGCGGAACTCGTCCGTGCCGCCCTCGTCGACGCCGGGGTCACCCCCGCCTCGTTCGCCTGAGGTGCGAGGCAGGGCACCGTGGCCGGGCGTCAGCCGGCGTCCATGCCGCGCAGGACCAACGGCAGCCGGCGGGCGCCGCCGTCGACCACCCGCACCGGTACGCCCCAGTCCTGCCGGGTCAGGTGGCAGGCCGCGTGCTCCACGTCGGCGTCACAGGTGGCCGCCTGGGCGGTCACCTGAAGCACCCCGTCGGGCACCGTACCGTCGATCACCAGACGCCGGGACAGGTCGGTGCCGGTGCCTGCCCCCTCGACCAGCAACTCCGGCGGCGACGCGGAGACGACGAGCCGGGTGGACGGTCCGAAGGTGTCGTCCAGCTTCTGCCCGGGGGCCGGGGTGAAGACGACATCCAGCACGACCTCGCCCGAGGCCAGTTCCGTCGGCTGGCGCTCGGTGCGGTGCCGTGGACCGTCGACGGTTTCCGCGCCGGCCGCCGAGAGCGCACCGGGCGCCAGCCGGGTGATCCGGTGCGCCGCCGACTCCACCACCAACACCGCGCCGTCGGCGGTGAGCACCAGGTCGCTGGGCTCGGCCAGGCCGCTGGCGACGGTGGCGACCCGATCGCTGGCCGGGTCGTACCGGCGTACCGCGCCGTTGTAGGTGTCGGCGATCAGGACCGAGCCGTCGGGCAGGGCACAGACGCCGAGCGGGTGCTGAAGCAGGGCCTCCGCTGCCGGCCCGTCCACGTGCCCGAAGTCGAACAGGCCCTGACCCACGGCGGTGCCCAGCACGCCGTTCTGCACGTAGCGGATGGCGCTCGTCTCACTGTCGGCCACCCAGAGCCGGTCGCCGTCGGTGGAGACGGCAAGCCCGGACGGCTGGGCCAGCCATGCTTC
Source organism: Verrucosispora sp. WMMD703 (assembly GCF_049178935.1). NCBI lineage: Bacteria > Bacillati > Actinomycetota > Actinomycetes > Micromonosporales > Micromonosporaceae > Micromonospora > Verrucosispora sp. WMMD703. Next base: position 487,108 of record NZ_JBMHMM010000004.1, read on the forward strand.
GGCCAGCGGCCCGTCGCGCAGCGCCTCCACCGTGGTGCCGGCGTACATGCCGGCGGTGCGCTTGATCGGGTCGAACCACCAGAGCTGGTGGATGCCGGCCATGGCGACGACGATCTTGTCGTCGTACCAGGCGAGATCCCAGGGTGAGGAGAGGTCGACCGATCGGGCGTCGTGCGCGTGGTCGTCGACCGTCGACCGCCACTGCCGCCCGGTGCCGGCCACGGTGAGCACCTCGCCGGTGGCCAGTCGTACGCCCCGCAGCAGGTGGTTGACGGTGTCGGCGACCACCAGGTCGTAGCCGGCGACCTCGGCGACGTGTGGCGGCAGCAGACATAGCCCCTGCGGCTCGGAGAAGGTTGCGGCACCGGCGGAACCGTCGGTCCGGCCCCGCTCGCCGGTGCCGACGGTACGGACGACGGTCTCAGCGTCGGCGGCCAGCTCGACCAGGCGGTGCCGCGCCGAGTCGGAGACCAGCAGGCCACCCTCGGGCAGGGCCACCGCCTTGCCCGGGAAGCGGAGGGTGGTCTCCGGCTCGGCGACCGGGACGTACGGACCGTCGCCCCGGTGCAGCGTGCCCTTGACCTCGTGGGTGGCGATCAGGTCGTCGATCAGCCGGGCCAGCCCGTCCGCGTGGCCCTCACCCGCCATGGTGGCCACCACGTATCCCTCCGGGTCGATCACCGCGAGGGTCGGCCAGGCACGGGCCGCGTACTGCTGCCACATGTCCAGCTCAGGATCGTCGAGGACGGGGTGGTGCACGCCGTACCGCTCGACGGCGGCGGCCAGCGCGTCGGCGTCCTTCTCGTGCTCGAACTTCGGCGAGTGCACCCCGATCACCACGAGAACGTCGGCGTACTTCTGCTCAAGGGGGCGCAACTCGTCCAGCACGTGCAGGCAGTTGATGCAACAGAAGGTCCAGAAATCCAGGACGGTTATCCGACCTCGAAGGTCGGCGAGCGTCAGCTGCCGCCCGCCGGTGTTCAACCAGGCCCGACCTCGAAGCTCGGGCGCCCGCACGCGTGCACTCATGCCCCCATCGTGCCCTACCGGCGGAGGCCAGCCGGCTCGAAGGGGAGGCGAGCCGGGCCCGGCCGAGGTGCGCCGGGCAGGAAAGAGGCGGGGTCACGGTTGCCCGTGACCCCGCCGTCGAGTGTGCGCCGGATCAGCTGCCGGTTGCCTCCTTCAGGCAGAGCACCGGGTTGGCGGTGGCGCCGCGGAGGTCCACGTAGGGCATGGCCGGGTCAGGGCACTTGTCCTTCGACTCGACCTTGGACACCACGCTGAAGGCTTCCGGATCGGCGCAGTCGACCGCCACGGCGGTGTCGCCGGAACGCTTGACGCACGAGCCGACCGGCGGGTCGAAGGCATTCGAGTCGTCCGATCCACCGACCATGCCGAGGAGCATCAGCAGGCCGAGCGGAATGGCCAGGATGAGCACGGCGGCGACCAGCACCGCGGCGAGTACCCGCCCGTTGCGTACCTTCGGTGCCGGGGTTTCCGGCGCCGGCTCAGCGACCGGCTTGAACGCGTCGAAGCGACCCTGCTCGGCCTCGCCCGGACCCGGGCTCCACGGGGGTGCGGACTGCGGCGGCGGGGGGAACGCCGAGTTGTGCTCGCCGCCCGGCTCGGACCGGACGGGAGAGCCGTAGGCGCCGCCCGGGCGCTCGGACGGCCCACCGAACGGATCGTTGCCCGGCCCGCCGAACGGGTCACGCGGTGCGCCGCCGAACGGGTCGGCCGGACGCTCCGGCTCGGCGTGCGGCCGTACGCCGTTGACCGGCCGGTTCGCCGGAGGCGCGTCGATGAAGGACGGTATCCCCGGCGGGAAGGCGGGTGGAGCAGCTGGCGAAGCCGGGGCGGCCGGTCCGGCGAAGGCGTTCGGCCCGCCCATCGGCGGCTCCCGGTCGGCGAAGCGGGGCTCCGGGGTCTGCTCGAACCGATCCGGGCCCTGATCGCCGCGCGCCCCAGCCTGGTCGACGTCGAACCGCCCCGGGCTCTGGTCGAAGCGGGGCACCAGGGGTTGCTCGCCGTGCTCCTGGGCCGGTTCCTCGGTGTGCTCGGGACGGGCTGGCCGGCCGTACACCCGTGGTTGTGGCGCGGGCGAACCGGTCGGGCGAACCGCGTGGTCGGCCGGGGGCATGACCCGGCTGGACAGTGGCACGGAGGCGCTCGCCGCGACACCGCCGCCGGCTGGCGGCGCGGCGCGGCCCTCGGCCTCCGGAGAGGTACGCGGCGCCGGGATGACCGGCGACTGCGGCTCGTCGTGCCGGGGCTCGGGGTGACCCCAGGCCGGGCCGCCGGCCGGCTGGTCGGCGACCGGGCGGCCAGGCGGTCCGGCCGGGTCGTCGGTGAACGGCGTGGGCTGAGCGAAGTCCGCAGGCGGTGTGGCGGCCAGGCTGGCCCCCGGCACCCGCTGCTCCTGCGGAGGCAACGGCACCATGTTGGCGGGGGAGATACCCGGGCCGGGCGCGGGCTGGTAGACCGCGTCCTCGGACCGGCCTGCGTCGGGTTCGGAGGTGGTTCGGGGTGCGGCAGGCTCCGCCGCCTGACCCCATGCCTCACCGGGTGCCCACGGCTCGACGTCCGGCACGGCGGACCGATCGGCGGCGGTGCGGGACGGCAGCGGCTCGGCGGACGGGCTCCAGGACGGTGGCGGGCCGGCAGCCGGATTGCCTCCGGCCCAGCCGGTCGACTCCTCCCGTGCGGGCGTGGCCCAGTCGGGCTGCGCCGGCCGGTCACCGCCTGGGTGCCAGCCCTCGGCCGGCTGCTCGGCCCAACCGCCCCCGGCCGGCTCCCCTCGCTGGCCGGTCGCCCAACCGGACTGCTCCGGCTGCTCGGGCGGCCATGCCTCGGCGCGTGACGACCCGTCGGTGGGCCGCTGCTGCTGGCCCGCGTCCGGGGCCGGTACCTGGGCGCTGGCCCGGGCTGCCGGCTCGCGGGCGGGGGGCGGCTGGTCGGCCTGCGCCCAGGTCGGCTGGGTCGGCTGGGGCTGACCTGCGGTCGAGGCCCAGCCGGGAGTCTGGTCGTCGGCACTCGGCGCGGCGGCCCAGTCAGGCTGCTGGCCACCGGCCCACCCGGTGGCCGCTGCCGGGTGGGACTGGCCCGGGGCGGGCTGCTCGCCGGCCCAGCCCGGCTGACTCGTGGCCGGTTGGTTGGCAGCCCAGTCGGGCTGACTCGTGGCCGGTTGGTTCGGCGTCCATTCGGCGGGGTGCGCGGTGTCCCCAGTGGCGGGATCCGTGGCCCAGGCGGGTCCGGCCTGGGCGCCGTTTGCCCAGGCCGGCCGATCCGATGTGGGCGGTGTGGCCGGTGCCCAGCCGGGGGCGGGCTGCTGCGGCTGGTCTCCCTGGGACGCCCAGTCCGGCTGGTTGCCGGCGGGCTGGTCCCAACTGCCGGGTGTGGCTTCCGCCTGCCGGGTCGCCTGGGCGCTGCCCCACGCGTTGCCCTGCTGGTTGACCCAGGCTGGTGCGGACGTGTCCGGGCGGGCGGGTGGTGGCGGCGCCCAACCGAGGTCGGGTGCGGATGCGCCGTACCCGTTGTCCTGCTGAGCCGGTCGGTCGCCGTACGGCGCCGATCCGCCGCCGCCCGGCGGCACCTCGTCCGGCTCCTGGCCGGGGCGGTGCGGGCCCTCGGACGTCATGCGTGCGCCTCCCTCATCACATGTCGGCCGCCGTCGCCGATGGTCTCGGCAGGGCAGCCGGCGGTGCCGGCGTACCGGCTGTGCCGGCTCCCCGCACCGTATCCCGGTCGCCGCCGGTGGGCTTCCGGGGAGCTTCGGCCATCACTGTCCGTCGCCGGGCGGTGTCGAGGTGCTTCTATCGCCTCGACCTGTCCCCGAGTGCGGACGACGACCGAGCCCCACCGTACCGGGCGCTGCGTCGGGGCGGTATCCCGGTGTCAGCGGCGGTCGCAACGCCGACGACCCGCCCGGTTCGCCCGGGCGGGTCGTCGATCTGGAGGAGGCGGATAACGTCGTGTGGCGTCAGTGCATGTGACGCTGGGCGATGGCGAGGATCTCGTCGCGAACCGCGGGCGAACTGGCGGAGCGCAGGGCCCGCTCGATGGCGCGGGCGCGGCGGCTGGCGTCGCGGCGGTTGCGGATTCGCTCGATCATGCTCATGGTGTCTCTCCTCCTGGGCTATTCGGTTGTCGTCCCGTCGTCCCCTCCATTGAAGCGCACCGCGCCCCGCTTTGCCAGCGATTATTAGGTGAGCTGAGCCACCAGCCTAAGAATCTTAGGTAAGCAATACCTAATGGCAACTCTTTCTTCGCCAAACGATTACGGCCGGTGTGCCGGGCGTCAACCCGTGGCACACCGGCCGTCGCCGTCGTCGCGCGTCAGGTCCAGGCGAGCAGGGCCGCCTCCGGATCGGCGAGGAAGTCGCCCACGTCGCGGAGGAACTTCGAACCCAGCTCACCATCGATGATCCGGTGGTCGAAGGAGAGGCCGAGCGTGGTGACCAGGCGCGGCTTGACCTTGCCCTTGTGGACCCAGGGCTGTTCGCGAACCGCACCGAAGGCCAGGATCGCCGACTCGCCCGGAGGCAGGATCGGCGTACCGGTGTCCACCCCGAACACCCCGACGTTGGTGATCGTCAGAGTGCCGCCGGACATGTCGGCCGGCGAGGTCTTACCGGCCTTGGCGGTCTGCACCAGGTCGGTCATCGCGTCGGCGAGTTCGCGCAGGGTCAACCGGCCGGCGTCTTTGATGTTCGGCACGATCAGACCGCGCTCGGTGGCCGCCGCGATGCCGAGGTTGACGTACTCCTTGACGACGATCTCGTCGCCGGCCCAACTGGAGTTGACCAGCGGATGCCGCCGGACCGCCAGCAGCACCGCCTTCGCGACCAGCAGCAGCGGCGAGACCCGCACGTCACGCCACTCCCGTCGCCCGCGCAGCCGGTCCAGCGCCTTCATGGCTCGGGTCACGTCCACGGTCAGGAACTCGGTGACGTGCGGAGCGGTGAAGGCCGAGCGGGACATGTTCTCGGCGGTGAGCTTGCGTACGCCCTTGACCGGAATGCGCTGCTCGCGGTCCGCGCCGAAGCTCGCGGCCGAGCTGGCCGAGGTGGTGACCGTCGGCGGTTCGGCCGCCGCCGGGGCCGCCGCCCGCTGTACGTCCTCCCGCGTGATCGAGCCCGACGGACCGGACCCGGTCAGCGTGGCCAGGTCGACCCCCAGGTCCTTGGCGAGCTTGCGGACCGGCGGCTTGGCCAGCACCGGTCCGCCGCTCCGACCATTACCGTTGACCGTTGGCACGGACGTGGGCTGGACCGGTGCCGGACTGACCCGCGCGGGGCCGACCTGGACCGGTGCGGCCGGCGCCGGTGCGGACGCGGCCGGGGTCGTGTCCTTGCGGGGGCGGCGCTTCGCCGCCGTGGTGCGCGGACCGTAACCGACGAGAACGGCGGTACGGCCCCCGGGGGCGGGACCGCCGATCAGGCCCGGCTCGACCGCACCCTCGGTCGGCGCGACCTCGACGGCGGCCAACGACGCCGCCGACGGGGCGGGCAGGTCGGTGGTGGGCGCACCAGTGGTGGACTGCTCCACCGGACCGGCGCCCGGGTCGGTGTCGATCGCGATGATCGGGGTGCCGACCTCGACCGTGGAGCCCTCCGGGTGGAAGATCGCCTGGACCTGGCCGGCCCACTTCGCCGGAATCTCCACGGCCGCCTTGGCCGTCTCCACCTCGACGATCGGCTGGTTCAGCTCGATCGTGTCGCCCACCTTGACCAGCCAGGCGAGGATCTCACCCTCGGTCAGGCCCTCGCCCAGGTCGGGCAGGTTGAATTCCTTGATCCGTGACATGCCGCTCACCAGCCGAAGGTGCGGTCGACGGCGTCGAGCACCCGGTCGAGGTCGGGAAGGTACTCCTCCTCCACCCGGGCTGCCGGGTAGGGAGTGTCGAAGCCGGCCACCCGCAGCACCGGCGACTCCAGCGAGTAGAAGCACTCCTCGGTGATCCGGGCCGCGATCTCCGCACCCATGCCCAGGTTGGACGGTGCCTCGTGCACCACCACCGCGCGGCCGGTACGCCGCACCGACTCGTACACCACGCCGAGATCCAGCGGGGAGAGCGTGCGCAGGTCGATGACCTCCAGGTTCCGCCCGTCCTCCGCGGCGGCGGTCGCCGCGTCGAGGCAGGTACGCACCATCGGACCGTACGCGAGCAGGGTGGCGTCGGTGCCGGCCCGGGCGACCCGGGAGGCGTGCAGCGGGTACGCCGCGGCCAGCGGAGCGTCCAGCTCGACCTGCCCCTTCTCCCAGTAACGCCGCTTCGGCTCCAGGAACACGATCGGGTCGTCCGAGGCGATGGCCTGCTGGATCATCACGTAGGCGTCCTGCGGACTGGCGCAGGAGACCACCTTCAACCCGGCGGTGTGCGCGAAGTACGCCTCGGGCGACTCGGAGTGGTGCTCCACCGCGCCGATGCCGCCGCCGAACGGGATCCGGATCACCATCGGGATGTTGAGCTTGCCCCGCGAGCGGTAGTGCATCTTCGCGACCTGCGACACGATCTGGTCGTACGCGGGGTAGACGAATCCGTCGAACTGGATCTCGCAGACCGGGCGGTAGCCGCGGATGGCCAGGCCGACCGCGGTGCCGATGATGCCCGACTCGGCGAGCGGAGTGTCGATCACCCGCTGGTCGCCGAAGTCCTTCTGCAACCCGTCGGTGATCCGGAAGACGCCGCCGAGCTTGCCGACGTCCTCGCCCATGATGACGACCTTCGGGTCGTTCTCCAGTGCCTTGCGCAGGCCGGCGTTGAGGGCCTTGCCGAGGGTGAGCGTCTCCGTGGCCATCAGTGCGCGCTCCCCTCGAACGACTCCAGGTACCGGCTGAACTGTGCGCGCTGCTCGTCGAGCAGCGGCGACCCGTTGGGGTAGACGTGGTCGAACATGGTGTCCGGTTCCGGGTTCGGCATGGCGAGCACCCGCTCACGCAGGTCCACCGCCTCCCGGCGGGCCTGCTCGTCGACCTCCGTGAAGAACCCGGCGTCGGCGATCTTCTCCCGCTCCAGGAACGCCTTCATCCGGGCGATCGGGTCCTTGGCCTGCCACGCCTCGACCTCGCTGGCGATCCGGTAGCGGGTCGGGTCGTCGGAGGTGGTGTGTGCGCCCATCCGATAGGTGTACGCCTCGATCAGGCTCGGGCCCTGCCCGTGCCGGGCGTTGTCCAGCGCGTGCCGCGTCACCGCGTACGTGGCCAGCACGTCGTTGCCGTCGACCCGGACGCCGGGGAACCCGAAACCGGCGGCCCGCCGGTAGAGGGGGATGCGGGTCTGCCGCTCCAGCGGCTCGGAGATGGCGTACTGGTTGTTCTGGCAGAAGAACACCAGGGGGGAGTTGAACACGCCGGCCCAGACGAACGCCTCGTTGACGTCACCCTGGCTGGTGGCGCCGTCGCCGAAGTAGGCGATCACCGCCTCGCCGTCGTCGGTGCCGGTCTTGCCGTCCATCGCGACGCCCATGGCGTAACCGGTGGCGTGCAGGGTCTGCGCCCCGATCACGATCGTGTACATGTTGAACTTGAACTCGTTCGGGTCCCAGCCACCCTGGTCGACCCCGCGGAACAGGCCCAGCGGCATGATCGGGTCGATGCCACGGCAGTAGAGCACGCCGTGCTCGCGGTAGGTGGGGAACGCCATGTCCTGCGTACGCAGCGCCCGGCCGGAACCGACCTGCGCCGCCTCCTGGCCGAGCAGGCTCGCCCAGATGCCCAGCTCGCCCTGCCGTTGCAGGGCCGTCGCCTCGGCGTCCAGCTTCCGGACGAGCACCAGGTCGCGGTAGAGGCCGCGGTACTCCTCGTCGGTGAAGTCGACGCGGTACTCGGTGCCGTCCGGGCCGGTCACGCTCTCGATCCGCTCGCCGGAGGGCGTGAGCAACTGCACCAGCTCCGGATCGCCGGTGGTGGCCTTCCTGGATCGGGGTGCGGCTCGCCGGCCGCGGGCCGGGGCCCCGGGGTCGCCCTTTGCCATCCGTCTCTCCCTGTCGTGTCTGCGTCGGCACCGGGGGGTCACCCGGCCGCGCGACTCGTGCGCCCGTCCCGGCTGGTGCCGGGATGGTTCCTGGCGGCCGCGCCTGACCCCGGTAGGGGCTGCCGCGCGGCATGAGCCGGATTCTGGCCGAACCCGGTTCGGGAGCGCCGGTGCCCAGTCGCGCCTACCGCGTGGGTGCGCGGAGGTCGCGGCTGCGCTGCCGCCGTGCCTCCAGTTTCGCATCAGAGGTGAGGCGTCCCACACCCCGCCCGCCCCGCATCCGGTGGCCGGCCCGCTTCGTTACCTGAAGCGCCGGAGTGTCCGGCCGATCGACGCGCGACCGTTCCGGTGATGGTTCGTCACCATTCGGCCAGATAAGCATGTCGACACGCGGTAGGGGGTTGGCTGACGCAGAGTCACTGCCCCAGGCTGATCGCGCGGGCCGGATCCAACTTCGGCGGCTCGCCAGGGTACCCATCGGGCGGCTCTGACCAGGGGCGACGACGAGGAGCGCGTGGTGTCCGAACCAGGTGAAGGTCCCGGGACGCCGATCCTCGGCCGGCACCGGGCGTCCGGCTATCGCCCCGTCGTGGGTGCGCACCGCGCCGTGCGTACCGCAGGCCCCAGCCGGGGCTATCTGCTGACGGTGGCGCTGCTCGCCGGCACGGCCTCGATGCCGGTCCTCGCCGCGATCAGCACCGGCTCCGCGACGGTCGGCAGCACGGCACTGCCGGACGGCAGTACGCCGTTCATCCCGACGCCCTCCATCGGTCCGGTGGTGGTCCCGCCGCCGCCCACCGGTTCGCCGACGGCCACCGCGACCGCGGTGCCCTCGGTCGAGCCGGCGGCACCGCCGGTCAACCCAGTGGTGCCGACGCCACGACTGACGATCGTCGGCACCCCGGTCGAGCACCCGCCGTCCCGTCGCCCCGAGGCGCCGGCCACCGCTCCGGCTCCCCGGCCGCCCACCAGCACCCCGGCCCCTCGCCCGGCGCCCACCCCGACCCGGTCACCGTCGCCGAACCCGACGAGCGGTTCGCCCACGCCGACCGCCGATCCGGACCCGCCGACCGCCTCGGCTGCCCCGAGCGATCCGGTCGAACCGACCGCGTCCAACGACCCGCCTACCGCGGGCCCGGTCCCGTCGACCGATCCCTCCGCGTCCGCCGGTCCGACCGCGTCGAGTGATCCATCGGCGTCCGCCGACCCGGGCCCCTCGGACGGTCCTACCGCGTCCGCCGAACCGACCACGTCGAGTGACCCGTCGCCGACGACCGACCCGAGTACGTCCAGCGGCCCTTCCGCGTCCGCCGATCCGACCGCGCCGGGCGGTCCGCCGGCCACCCCGGGCGGCGGTGGGTCCGCGCCGGAGCCCCCGCCGACCACCTCGTGATGGAGCTGCTGTTCTCCGGCACATCCGAGCGCACCGGCAGCGCCCCGCGCCCGGGCGCGTTCCGCCTGCGAGGGCACTGCCGGCCCGCCGCCGGCTCCAAGGGCGGTGCCGGCTCGACGGGCGGTGCCGGCTCGACGGGCGGTGCCGGACGCGGACGGTTCGGTGAGCGTTGGGTGCGGGTCAGCCGTCGTCGGCGAGGCGGTGTCGGTTGGCCTCGATCCAGGCGTCCAGGGCCGCCGGGTCATCCGGGTCGATGCCGTCGGCCATCAACTGGGCCACCGCGGCAGTGGCCGGGCTGCGACGCTCGCCGGTCGCGTAGAGCCGGACGAACTCCGGCACCATCTCCTCGATCGCGGCGTCCGTGGCGGCGGCTGCCGAATCGGGCAGCCCACGCCGGTGCGCCGCGTATCCGGCCCAGGCGCGCAGCACCCGGGGCAGCATCGCCGCGTCGTCCATGTCGAGCACGGCCCGACGGTGCACCCAGTCGAGCAGGAAGAGCCCGGCGACGGTCGGGCTCCACCGCAGCGGGTCGGCGTCGGGGAAGGTGGCCGCGTGGTCGAGCAGCAGCCCCAGGCAGAAGTGCAGTGAGGCCAGTTCGGCGTCGTCGACCGCGTCCAGTCCGGCCCGGGCGGCGTCCGGCGAGCCCAGGAACCGGCGGATCTCCGCGGCCCGCTCGGCATCGGGCAACGGGTCGTCGGCCTGCCGGGGCGGTGGTGCGGTCGTGGCCGGCAGGACCGCCAGCCGAGCCCCGACCAGCGCCCGGTCGGTGGCGAGCGAGGCGGCACCGGGTAGCTGACCCAGATGGTCGGTGACGGCCAGATGCCGGCTCACCTCGTCGCGCATCCGGGTCGGGCTCTCCTCCCGGAACCAGGTCAACTCGTCTTCGGCGCACAACTGTCGGACCTGCTCCAGGATCCGGCCCGCCGGCCCGCCGACGAACACGTCCTTGGTGATGCCGATGTTGTGGTCGATCAGGGCGACCAGGGCGTGTTCCGGCCCCCCGGTCGCGTCGTCGTAGGCGAACGTCGCCAGGTAGGAGGTCTGGTCGCCGTACACGTCGCCGTACGACCAGGTGCCGGTGACGTGCACCTTGCCGAGCTGCCCGGACCAGGCCGGTGCCGTCGCGCCGGGACGGACCCGGTCCGCGCCGGCCGCGTCCGGCACCAGGGCCGCGAAGACGGCCCGGACCGTCGTCGCCGCGACCGCCCGTCGTCTGGAGGTGGCGGCGAGGAAGTCGCCCACGAAGTCGCGTACCGCCGCCTCCCGGTCCGTCTCGGCGACCTCGTACACGCTGCCGAGCAGGGCCGCACCGAGCATCTCCGCGTCGAGGGCCGAGTCGAGCTTGGTCACGTCGCGTGCGGCGTGCAGCACCGCGTCGTAGGGGGTCTGTGGCGTGGCCATGACCCGACCCTACGCCGATCGCGCGGTGTCCAGGAACGTTCAGCGGCCGGGTCAGCGGTGTCGGGCAACCTCGAGGACGGTGCGTGCGTCGGCGTGCGCGGCGATGACGGCCCGCACCGGGGCCAGCACCTGCTGTTCGCCGACGCTGGCGACGGCCCGGGTCAGCTGCGCCTCCGCCCGGTGACGGGCCTGCCGGGCGGCCCACCTGACCAGCGGGCGGGTCAGGGCCGCCACGACCAACCCGGTCAGCAACCCGCCGAGCAGCAGCAGGGTCGGCACCGGTACCTCACCTACCATCGGGTGCCGCAACTCCGGCAACCCGAGAGCCCGCACCGCGTAGCCGAGGACCAGCCAGCCCAGCCCGGCCACCGCGGCGAACGTCACCAGCCACTGCACCCCACCCACAAGTCGCCACCACGCACGAGGACGGTCGACGCCGAGGTCGGTGCTGGCGAGCGCGCCGTCCAAGGCGTCCGGCAGGTCACCGAGGCGGGACCGGGCAGCTGCGGCCATCGCGTCAGGCCAGGCGTTCGGCAGCCCGTCCCCGGCCCGCTCGGCCACCGTCCGCAGGGCCAGGGCCAGTGCGGACTTGTCGGCCGCGTTGGGCTCGGGTACGGAGGTGGCGGCCACCAGGCTCTCCGCCGGGTCACCACCGGTCCGCCGGTCGGGCAGGTGCAGCCGGCGCAGCGGATCGGCCCGCAGTCGCCGCCAGAGCCGCAGCAACGGCCAGCCGGTGGCTGCTGCGGCGCGATGCCGGTACGCCTGCTCGACCGCCGCCACGACGGTCGGCACTCCGGCTGCCCGGCACAGGGCACGGTCCAGCGCGGTGACCGCGGGATCGTCGGCGGCGAGTGCGGTGCGGGGCGCGCCGACCATGTCGTCCAGCGCGGCGACGACGGTGTCCACGTCACCGGAGAGACGACGCAGCGCGGCCTGGCGTTCGGCGACGGTGCGCTCCAGCGCCGCCCGCAGCCGCTCCGGGCCCTCCGGGTCGGCGACGGTGGTGGCCAGCAGCGGTACCCCGTCCAGCCCGTCCGCGTCGAGCAGGCGGCGCAGGTCGGCCAGGACCCGGGGCACCTCGGCGGGCGGCAGCCGGTCGGTCTGGTTGAGCACGACCACTGTCACGTCCCGGTGCCGGTGGAACTCGCGGAGGTAGCTTCGGTGCATCACCCGGTCGGCGTACTTCTGCGGGTCGACCACCCAGACCACCAGGTCCACCAGGCCGAGCAGCCGGTCCACCTCAAGCCGGTGCGAGTGGTCGACGGAATCGAAGTCCGGCAGGTCGAGCAGGATCAGCCCATGCAACGTGGACTCGTCTTCGCCGTCGAGCAGGCTCTCCCGGACGAAGCGGTGGCGGGGCAGCACGCCGAGCCAGTCGAGCAGCCGGGTGCCCCCGTCGAGCGGGCCCCACACGCAGGCGTGCGTGACACCGGTGGTGGGCCGGCGTACCCCGACGGGTGAGAGGTCCATCCGGGCCATCGCGTTGAACAGGCTCGACTTGCCGCTGCCCGTGGCTCCGGCCAGTGCCACCACGGTGTGGTCGCGGGAGAGCGCCAGCCGGGTCCCCGCACGTTCGACAAGGGTGCGGGCCGGCACCAACGGAGTGTCCGGCAGGTGGCCGTCGACGATGCCGAGGAACCGCCGTACCGCCTCCAGCCGGGCGACAAGTTGGTCGGCGTCCACCCGCCCGTCGGCGATTCGCAACGCCTCGCGGAGGCGTCCGCCCATGCCGGTCACGGCCGCTCCCCATCGGTCAGCTGGGCGTCGACGCCCGTCGTCTGGGCGCTGAGCACGGGTGCGGCGTCGGCGAAGCCGCTGCCCAACCGGGCCGCCTCCACCCGTTCGGCCGCCTGACGCAGCGCCGTCGCGTTCCGGGCCGGCGGTCGGGCCTGCCTGGTCCGGGCGAGATAGCGGGTGGCCTCGTCGTCCAGCAGCACCGTCACCCGCTCCAGCAGGTCCTCCCGGGCCTTTCTGGCCAACGTACGCACGGCCTGATCACCGAAGATCGCCTGAAGGACCGCCTGACCGGCGAGGGTGGTGCCGGCGCCGGTGGCGACCTCCAGCCCGGTCGGGATGAAGGCGGTGGAGGCGAAGACAGCGATCATCACGGCCAGCCCGGTGGCGTTCACCGCGTACGCCGCGGTCCGCGCCACGAAGCGCCGGTCGCCACCTTCGGCCCGGACCAGTTCCAGCACGCCGCGCTGCCAGTCACGGACCAGGCGCTCGGCGCGCTGCGGCAGGTCGGTGGCATGGTGGGCGAGGTCGGGTTCGAGCAGGGCCGCGCCGGCCGGGTGCGCCTTCCATCCGGTGTACGCGTGCTCGGCCGCCTCGGCGGCCACCCCCCGTAGCAGGGTGACAAGCTGCGACTCGATCGCGTCCCGCAGCTCGACGGCGGGGACCGGGCGTCGGGAGAAGGCGGCCATGACGCGGTCCCGCAGCCGGCCGATCCGTGCCTCAAGGGTGCGGAAGAGGTCGCTGGTGCCGATGAACTCCTGCCAACGGGCGAGCACCTCGCCACGGAGCAGTCGACCGTCGCGCAGCCCCTGGTCGACGGTCCGGTTCGCGGCCCGGTACGCCGCACGTACCCGGTCGTCCAGCGCGTCGGCGGCGGCGACCTGCTCGTCAACGGCGAGCGCCAGGCTCTCGACGGTCGGTTGCAGCAGGGCCAGCGCGCCGCCCAGCGTCTGCCGGACCACTGCCGAGCGAGCCTCCGCGTCGGCGGCGAGCCGGGCGAACCAGTCGGCCAGCGGCGCGGTGCTGCGGCCCGGTAGCAGCCCCTGCCCGTCGACCCAGGTCTCCGGGAGCACGAACAGCGGCGCGGCGTCGAGACCCTGCTCGGCGAGCATCTCGGCGAGATGGGCGGACACCTCGTCGGTCGCCTCCGCCGGCACCCGGTTGAGCACCAGGGCGAGTACCGCGCCCCTGGCCCGGGCGTTGTGCAGCAGCTCCCAGGGGACGGCGTCGGCGTACCGGGCGGCGGTGGTGACGAAGAGCCAGAGGTCGGCGGCGGCGAGCAGCTGGTTGGCCAGGGCCCGGTTGGCGTCGACCACCGAGTCGATGTCGGGGGCGTCCAGGAATGCCAGCCCCGGCGGGAGCGCCGGGGCGGTGACCAGATGCAGGGTGCGGGGATCGTCGCTGGGCTGGTTGGTGCGGGTCAGCCCGGGCAGCAGCTCCCCCCGGCGGAACCAGGCCGAGTCGGCCGGGTTGCAGACCAGTACCGGAGACCGGGTGGTCGGCCGCAACACCCCGGCGGCGCTGACCCGGGCCTGCACCAGGCTGTTGACCAGGGTCGACTTGCCGGCGCCGGTGGATCCGCCGACCACCACAAGCAGCGGAGCGTCGAGGCGGGTCAGGCGGGGCAGCAGGTAGTCGTCGAGCTGGTCGGCGAGGGCGGCGACGGTGCGCGCGGCCAGCTCGGCCGAGGGCAGGGCCAGCGGGAATCGGGCCGCCCCGATCGCGGCGCGCAGGCTGGTCAGGGCGTCTGGCAGGGTGTCGTCCCCGGTGGGCGCGGGTCGGTCCTCGCCGGCGCCGGTGGACCCGGTGCGGGCTGCGACGGCGGGCGCGCCGGACGGTGAGGCGGAATCGCCATGCGTCGTCACCGCTAAAGCGTGCCCGACCGACACAAGGTAAGACAACCGGTCGGTAGGACTGCCGAGTTGCGCCGATCCGACTCAACCCTGACTTGACGATTTCCGGGGGCGTGGCACTATTGAGTCAAGTTCACTCAACTTGAGGTGGGGTCGCTGCGGACGGCAGGTGCCGCGCAGCGGGACGGGAGGGCCCGTCACCTGCTCAACGTAACGAAGCGAGGAAGCGAAGATGGCACGTGCGGTCGGTATCGACCTCGGCACGACGAACTCCTGCGTCAGCGTTCTGGAGGGCGGTGAGCCCACCGTCATCGCCAACGCTGAGGGCTCGCGGACGACCCCGTCGATCGTCGCGTTCGCCCGTAACGGCGAGGTGCTCGTCGGTGAGGTCGCCAAGCGCCAGGCGGTGACGAACCCGGACCGGACGATCCGCTCGGTCAAGCGGGAGATCGGCACCAACTGGTCCGTCGACATCGACGGCAAGAAGTACACCCCGCAGGAGATCTCGGCCCGGACGCTGATGAAGCTCAAGCGGGACGCCGAGGCCTACCTGGGCGAGCAGATCACCGACGCGGTGATCACCGTCCCGGCCTACTTCAACGACGGCCAGCGGCAGGCCACCAAGGAGGCTGGCGAGATCGCCGGCTTCAACGTGCTGCGGATCGTGAACGAGCCGACCGCGGCCGCCCTGGCGTACGGGCTGGACAAGGGCTCCAAGGAGCAGACCGTCCTGGTCTTCGACCTCGGTGGCGGCACCTTCGACGTGTCGCTGTTGGAGTTGGCCGAGGGCGTCATCGAGGTCAAGTCGACAAGCGGTGACAACCTCCTCGGTGGTGACGACTGGGACCAGCGGATCATGGACCACCTGGTGAAGACCTTCCGGGGTGAGCACGGCATCGACCTGTCGCAGGACAAGATGGCGATGCAGCGGCTCAAGGAGGCCGCCGAGAAGGCCAAGATCGAGCTTTCCGCCGCCACCACCACCAACATCAACCTGCCGTACATCACCGCCGGTGCCGCCGGCCCGCTGCACCTGGACGTGACCCTCAGCCGGGCTGAGTTCCAGCGGATGACGCAGGATCTGCTGGACCGCTGCAAGGGCCCGTTCGAGCAGGCCGTGAAGGACGCCGGGATCAAGGTCTCCGACGTCGACCACGTGATCCTCGTCGGTGGCTCGACCCGGATGCCGGCCGTGACCGACCTGGTCAAGCAGCTCACCGGCAAGGAGCCCAACAAGGGCGTCAACCCGGACGAGGTCGTCGCCGTGGGCGCCGCACTTCAGGCCGGCGTGCTCAAGGGCGAGGTCAAGGACGTCCTGCTGCTCGACGTGACGCCGCTGAGCCTGGGCATCGAGACCAAGGGTGGCATCTTCACCAAGCTCATCGAGCGCAACACCACCATCCCGACCAAGCGCTCCGAGGTGTTCACCACCGCCGACGACAACCAGCCGTCGGTGCTGATCCAGGTCTTCCAGGGCGAGCGTGAGATCGCCGCGTACAACAAGAAGCTCGGCACCTTCGAGCTGACCGGCCTTCCGCCGGCCCCGCGTGGCGTGCCGCAGATCGAGGTCACCTTCGACATCGACGCCAACGGCATCGTCAACGTCCACGCCAAGGACCTGGGCACCGGCAAGGAACAGAAGATGACGATCACCGGCGGCTCCTCGCTGCCGAAGGACGACATCGAGCGGATGCGCCGGGACGCCGAGGAGCACGCCGAGGAGGACAAGCGCCGCCGCGAGGAGGCCGAGACCCGCAACGTGGCCGAGGCCCTGCAGTGGCAGACCGAGAAGTTCCTCGCCGAGAACGGTGAGAAGCTCCCCGCCGAGAACCGCGAGAAGCTCAACGAGGCCCTCGGCGAACTGCGTGGCGCTCTCGGTGGCAGCGACATGGAGAAGATCAAGTCGGCGCACGAGCGGCTCGCGCAGGTCTCCCAGGAGGCGGGCTCGCTGCTCTACGCCCAGCAGGCCGAGCAGTCCCAGGCCGGCGGCGAGGCCGGTCCCGGTGCGGCCGGTGGCGCCGACGCGACCGGTGGCGCGCAGGCCGGCGGCGCCCGTCCCGGTGCGGACGACGTGGTCGACGCGGAGATCGTGGACGAGGACAAGAAGTGACGGTCCTGGCCACCCGAACGCACGGGCAGAGGGATGAGGTAGTCGTATGACGGAGAAGCCACGAGCCGCCGACCCGGGTGACACCGGGTCGGCGCCGGGTGGCTCGGCGTCCGAGCCGGCCACCGGCGACGCGCCGCGGGTCGTCATCCGCAACAACCGCAAGATCAGTCAGATCCGCGAACCCGACGGTACGGCGGCGGACGCCGGACCGGACGTGCCAGCGGAGGGCCTGGTCGAGGAGGCCGAGGTCGTGGTCGACTCGATCGAGGTCGAGGCGAGCGCGCTCAGCGACGCGTCCACCGAGGGTCCGCCGGTCGTGGACGCGCCGGCACAGCCGGTCGGGGAGCCGACCGAGCCGACCGCAGGTGGGCTGGGCGCCGAGCTGGAGGCGCTCCGCGCCGAGCTGGACGAACGCACCCGCGACGTGCAGCGGGTGTCGGCCGAGTACGCCAACTACCGCAAGCGGGTCGAGCGCGACCGTGGCCTGGTCACCGAGCAGGCCACCGGGTCCGTGCTCGCCGCGCTGCTGCCGATCCTGGACGATCTCGACCGGGCCCGGGAGCATGGCGATCTGGTCGGCCCGTTCGGTTCGGTGGCCGAGCAGCTCATCACCGCGCTGGGCAAGTTCGGGCTGACCCCGTTCGGTGAGCAGGGCGATCCGTTCGACCCGACGCGGCACGAGGCGGTGGCCCACCAGACCTCGTCCGACGTCACCGAGCCGACCTGCGTGCAGGTGATGCGCCGGGGCTACCAGGTCGGCGAGCGACTGCTGCGGCCCGCGCTGGTCGCGGTCGCCGACCCGGAATAGTGCGCGACGGTGATCCGGCCGCCCCGCTCGCCGAAACCCGGTGGGCGGGGCGGACCGGGCCCGGAGGTGGGGAGGAGGTGAACGGGTGAGTTCGAAGGACTGGATCGAGAAGGACTACTACGCGGTCCTGGGCGTGGCGAAAACCGCTCCCTCTGATGAGATCAAGAAGGCGTACCGCAAGCTGGCCCGCGAGTCGCACCCGGACCACAACCCCGGCGACGCCAAGGCCGAGGAACGCTTCAAAGCGGTGTCCGAGGCGTACGCGGTGCTCGGCGACGACGCCAAGCGCCGCGAGTACGACGAGATGCGCTCGCTCTTCGGCTCGGGCGCGTTCCGGCGTGGTGCCCGCCAGGGCGGCCAGCCGGGTGGTGCGCCGTTCGACGTCTCCGACCTGTTCGGTGGCGCGCAGCCGGGTGGTGGCCGGTTCGCCGGTGGCAACATCTCCGACCTGTTCAGCTCGATCTTCTCCGGTGGTGGCGGGGGTGCGGGCGCGCCGGGTCCGGCCCGAGGGCGGGACATCGAGACCGAGGTGGCGCTCGACTTCGACGACGCGGTGCGCGGCGTGACCCTGCCGCTGACGCTGCGCGCGCCCGGTGTCTGCGACACCTGCCACGGCAACGGTGCCAAGCCTGGCACCGCGCCGCGCACCTGCCCGGTCTGCCACGGTGCCGGGGTCACCAACCGGAACCAGGGTGCGTTCAGTTTTTCCGAGCCCTGCCGCAACTGTCAGGGCGTGGGCACGGTGGTGGACGAGAAGTGCCCGGAGTGCCAGGGCACCGGCGGGGTCACCAAGACCCGTACGCTCAACGTCCGCTTTCCCACCGGGGTGGCCGACGGCCAGCGGATCCGGCTGGCCGGCCGAGGCGAGCCGGGTGAGCGCGGCGGTCCGGCGGGTGACCTGTTCGTGCACGTGAAGGTTCGCCCGGACGAGGTCTTCGGGCGTACCGGCGACGACCTCACCCTGACCGTGCCGATCACGTTCGCGGAGGCCGTCCTCGGCACCGACCTGCGGGTGCCGACGCTCGATGGTCCGGTGACCCTGCGGGTGCCGCCGGGTACGCCGAGCGGTCGCATCCTGCGGGCCAGGGGCAAGGGGGTCAGCCGCCGGGACGGTCAGCAGGGCGATCTGCTGGTCACCCTGGACGTCGTGGTGCCGGCGCGGATCTCGGACGAGGCGCGGGCCGCGTTGGAGACGTTCGCCGAGCAGACTCCGCCGGCGGCGCGGGAACATCTCGACGCGCGGGTGCGTCGGTTCGGTTGATCGGTGAAGCGGTGCGGAGGTGAGCGGGATGGACGGGTTCGTCGGCTCGGATGACCCGGCATACGAGGCCAAGGTGCTGATGATCTCGGTTGCGGCGCGGATGGCGGGCATGCACCCGCAGACGCTGCGCCAGTACGACCGGCTCGGCCTGGTGCAGGCCGGCCGGGCGGCCGGTGGTGGGCGGCGGTACAGCGTCCGGGACGTGGTGCTGCTGCGCGAGGTGCAGCGGCTCAGCCAGGACGACGGCGTCAACCTCGCCGGGATCAAGCGGATCATCGGGCTGGAGCGACTGCTGGAGCAGGCACAGCAGCGGGTCGCCCAGCTGGAGGCGGAACTCGACGCCGCGTACCGCCGGATGGCCGAGCTGGAGTCGCTGGCCCGCTTTCCCGGTCGGGATCTCGTCCCCACCAACCAGACCTCGACCGCCCTGGTGGTCTGGCGTCCCCGACGCAGTTCCGGGCGCTGACGCCCGCCACGGCGAAAGGGGGGTGTGGCTCCGAGTGGGCCACACCCCCCTTTTCGCTTGTCCGCAGCCGCCGCGCCGCTCGTGTTTCCGCAAACCCGAGCGAGAGACAGGTTGTCTCGACTAGTCTTCAGAAATCAGGTCTAAACCATCTCAATCCGGACTCCGATCTGGCGGGGGGAGCCATGACGGAATCGGCGAGGAAGGTGGCCGAGGAGACGGAGCAACGCCTCGACGACCTGGCTGAGAACGTCCAGCACCGGTTCGACCGGATCACCAAGGGACGCTTCTCCGACCAGATCCAGGCCGGCAGGTTCAGCGGCCGGGGCGATCGGGTCGCCGCGGACAGCGGCCGGGTCGGCCATGGCGCCGGCCAGGCACGCAGCGATCAGCACCGTCGCGAGCGGGGCGGGTCGCGCTGACGATCCGCCGACGTGCGGGCCGGGAGCCACGGGGGGTCCCGGCCCGTTCGGCGTTCAGAGTCGGCGATTCTCCCGCACCAGCCCGCCCTCGCACCACTCCCGGTACACGAAAAGCTCCGGTCGGGTCAGCAGTACCCGACTGTTGTGCGCCCAGTTGCGCATCATCTCGTCGCCGTTGCGCTCGGCCTGGTCGACCAGCTTCCGGAAGCGACGCTTCGGATGTGCCCGGAAGTTCGTCCGGATCCCGTCGGCGGCGTAGATGTAGAGACAGTGCAGCGCGAACCGGCGCGCCGGACAGCGGGTGTCCATGGCGAGGTCGAACAGCGTCATCACCAACCGGTCACCGGAGACCAGCAGGTCCCAGTCCGGCGGCATCGACGTCAACGGGACGGAATCGGGGTGGTAAGCCCACGCTCGCAACTCCGCCGGGGTTGGATCGACGGGGTTGGCGAAGCCGTGGAACGCTGACTCCTGCACGCTCACCGGCCAACCTTCCGCTCTCGCCCGCGGGGGCGTCCGCCCACCGCGAACCCTGGCTGCTGGGGCGACACGTTAACGCGGTACCGGTGAGTACCGGTAGCCCCTACGGGAAGCAATTCGGCATCTCTTGGTCGACACGGGCCCTCCGGACGGTGAAATCGGCTGGTCCGACGCTCACGCCCGGTTCGACGCGGTCGCAGCCCGGACCCGCTGCGCCGCAGCCCGGGCCCGTAGCCAACCCTTGAACCAGGCGAGGTCGGGCAGCCGGGCCAGCACCGGCCCGGTGACGACCGTGATCAGCACGTACGTCGCCGCCAGTGCCGCCAGCTTCGGTGAGACGGTGCCGGAGGCCACCGCGATTCCGGCGATGACGATGGAGAACTCGCCCCGGGGTACCAGCGCCAGGCCGGCACGCCAGCGGCCCGGTTCGGCGATGCCCGCCCGCCGGGCGGCCAGGTAGCCGGTCAGCGTCTTGGTTCCCATGGTGGCCAGCGCGAGCAGCAGCGCCGGTAGCAGCACCGGTGGGATGTGCCGTGGATCGGTGGCGAGGCCGAAGAAGACGAAGAACACGGCGGCGAAGAGGTCCCGCAGCGGAGTCAGCAGCTCGGTGGCATGGTGGGCGACCGGCCCGGAGAGCGCAATGCCGACCAGGAACGCGCCCACCGCCGCCGACACCTGCAACTTCGCGGCTACTCCGGCCACCAGCAGGGTCAGTCCGAGTACCCCGAGCAGCAGTGCCTCGGCGCTGCCGGCCGACAACGCCCGGGAGAGGACGTTCCCATAACGAAGGGCCATCACCAGCACCGCGATCACGGTCAGCACCGCGACGGCGAGGGAGACACCGCCCTTGACGAATCCGACTCCGGCCAGCAGAGCGGTCAGCAGCGGCAGGTAGAAGGCCATCGCGAGGTCCTCGACCACCAGCACGGAGAGGATCACGGGGGTCTCCCGGTTACCGAGTCGGCCCAGGTCGGCCAGCACCTTGGCGATCACCCCCGAGGACGAGACCCAGGTGATCCCGCCGAGCACCACCGCAGCCACCCAACCCCAACCGAGCAGCAGCGCGAATGCCGCACCGGGCAGCGCGTTCAACAGCGCGTCGAGCAGTCCTGCCGGCGCGGCCGACCGCAGGCTGCCGACGAGTTCGTCGGCGGAGTACTCCAGTCCGAGCATCACCAGCAGCAGGATCACACCGATCTCGGCGCCGATCGCGAAGAACTCCTCGCTGGCGCTCAACTCCAGCACGCCGCCGTGACCGAAGGCCAGCCCCGCCAGCAGATAGAACGGAATCGGCGAGAGCCCGACCCGGCGGCCCAGCCGGCCGAGCAGCCCGAGCAGGAACAGCAGCCCGCCGACCTCGATGAGCAGGGTGCTGAAGTCGTGCATCGGGGCTCAGCCGGCGGGATCGTCGGCGGCGAAGATCGCGCTCGCCCCGTCCAGGCCCTGCCGGTTGCCGACGATGACGAGCACGTCGCCGGCGGCGAGGCGGAAGGTCGGACTCGGCGAAACGATCACCTCGCCGGCGCGCAGGATCGCCACGATCGAGGCTCCCGTGCGGGTGCGCACCTTCGCGTCACCGAGGGGCCGGTTGACATAGGTGGAGGAGGCCGGGACGGCGATCTGTTCGGTGAGCAGGCCGGCGGCCTGTTCGCGCAGCCCGGAGAGCTGCCCGAGGATCAGCGACGCACCCAGGATGTCGGCCAGCGCCCCCGCCTCGTCGTCGGTGAGTGGGATGTCCGCCGAGCAGCCGTCCGGGTCGTCCGGGTCGTACAGGACGAGGTCGCGGCGACCGCTGCGGTGAGAGACGACCCCCAACCGCCGGCCGGATTCCGTCATCATGTCATGACGTACGCCGATCCCCGGTAAGGCAGTCTGTTCGACACGTACTCGCACGCGCCCAGGCTACTCTCGCGTCGGAGGCCGAATGACCTCGCGTCAGGCCCGCCTACTGCTCCTGTCCGCGCTGGTGATGACACTTGCCGGCTGTTCGATCGGTGACGTGCGTCGTACCGCTCCGGCACCCGAGCCGACGCTGTCGGACAGCGCCTCCGCGCCGCCGGCACCGAGGCCCGTCGCGGAGACCCGCACCACCCGCCTCGCGGTCTCCGAGCGGTACGACCAGCCGTACGTCGAATTTGTCGACGCCCAGCGCGGGTACGCCCTCTTCGCTGCCTGCGACGGCCGCCCGCCCGGTGGCCCGGAGTGCCCCGCCCTGCTCTGGTCGACCCGCGACGGCGGCCGGTCCTGGCAGTCGCTGCGCCACCCGAGACCGGTGGCAGGCAACCAACAGATGTACGCCACCGTCGAGGTGCTCGCCCTCTGGGCCGAGCCGCACGGTTGGTGGACCTCGACCGACGGCGGCGAGACCTTCCGACACAGCCCGGGAGAGGCGGCTCCGGCCAGCTGGCGGCAGGCTCAGGGGCAGTTTCAGGTCATCGAGGGCTCGGGCAAGATCGGTCGCTGGGACGGTCGAAGGCTGCGCGCGCTGCGTACCCAGCCGCCAGTGCCGGTGGTGCAGACGATCGGCGGCGGCGGGCAACTGTTTGCCGGGTCCTATCACCCGCCGACTGTCGCGGGGCTCACCGAGAACGGCAGGCCGTCCGTCGCGACGTCCTGGGACGATGGCCGGAGCTGGGAGTTGGACCCGCTGCCGCCACCTGAGGGGCAGGTGAGCGTGCTGCGCGTGGCGATGACGCAGGACGAGCGGTGGCTGGTCGGTGAGCGACCCGAACGGACGGCCCTTCCGGCGCTCTGGGTCTCGCGGGGTCCGGGCTGGTTGCCGGTGTCGGTCGACGGTGGCCCGGAAACCGGGCGGGTGGTGCCGCTGGGTGGCAGCACGGCGGCGGTGATCAGCCCACGCGGCGCGGGTGCCGTCGTCGGCGGTCGGTACCTGGACCTGCCCTGGCCGGTCACGGCCGAGCACTCCCTCCGACTGCTGCCCGACGGCACGCTCTTCGCGGCGGGGCCGCAGGGTGTCCTGCTCGGCGCCGGCCAGTACGCCGAACGAAGCTGGGTCGCGATCAACCTGGTGAGCGACTGATGTGACTCAGGTCACGCCCCCTAGGTTGAGCGGAATAGACTCAACTCTGGTTCTGTCGGTACCAGTGGACACGCCGATCCAGGGGAGCCCATGAACACCGAACGCCTCACCACCAAGAGCCGCGAGACCATCACCGGTGCCGTCGCCCTGGCCAACCAGCGCGGGCACGCCACGGTGGAGCCGTGGCACCTGTTGTTGTCGCTGCTGGACACCGAGGGCTCGACCGCTGCCGGCCTGCTGCGCGCCGTCGGGGCCGACCCGACCGAGCTGCGCCGGGCCACCCAGCGGGCCGTCGACGCGCTGCCCGCCGCCCGCGGCTCCAGCATCGCCGAGCCGACCCTGGCCCGCGAGTTCGTCAACGCCATCGGCGCCGCCGAGCAGATCGCCCGCCCGCTGGGCGACGAGTACACCTCCACCGAGCACCTGCTGGCCGGGCTGTCCCGGGTCGGCGGGGCCGTGTCCGCCGCGCTGAAGGCCGCCGGTGCCACCGAGGAGAGCCTGGTGGCCGCCTTCCCGACGGTGCGCGGCGGAGACCGCCGGGTGACCACCGCCGATCCGGAGCAGACCTACCAGGCGCTTACCAAGTACGGCGTGGACCTGACCGCGAGCGCACGGGACGGCAAGATCGACCCGGTGATCGGCCGGGACTCCGAGATCCGCCGGGTGATCCAGGTGCTGTCCCGGCGTACCAAGAACAACCCGGTGCTGATCGGCGAGCCCGGTGTCGGCAAGACCGCGATCGTCGAGGGCCTGGCACAGCGGATCGTGGCCGGCGACGTGCCGGAGTCGCTGCGCGACAAGAAACTCGTCTCGCTCGACCTCGGCGCCATGGTGGCGGGCGCACAGTACCGGGGCCAGTTCGAGGAGCGGCTGAAGTCCGTCCTGGAGGAGATCAAGAACTCTGACGGGCAGGTCATCACCTTCCTCGACGAGTTGCACACCGTCGTGGGCGCCGGCAAGGGCGAGGGCTCGATGGACGCCGGCAACATGCTCAAGCCGATGCTGGCCCGTGGTGAGCTGCGTATGGTCGGCGCGACCACGCTCGACGAGTACCGCGAGCACATCGAGAAGGATCCGGCCCTGGAGCGCCGCTTCCAGCCGGTGCTGGTCGGTGAGCCCACAGTGGAGGACACCATCGGCATCCTGCGCGGGCTCAAGGAGCGCTACGAGGTGCACCACGGCGTACGCATCACCGACGCCGCCCTGGTCGCCGCCGCCGCCCTCTCCGACCGGTACATCACCGACCGGTTCCTGCCGGACAAGGCGATCGACCTGGTCGACGAGTCCGCGTCCCGGCTCCGGATGGAGATCGACTCGCGTCCGGTCGAGGTGGACGAGATCGAGCGAGCGGTGCGCCGGCTGGAAATCGAGGAGATGGCGCTGGCCAAGGAGCCGGACGCGGCGTCCGCCGAGCGGCTGGAGCGGCTACGCAAGGAGCTGGCCGACAAGCGCGAGCAGCTCACCGCCCTCTCCGAGCGGTGGCAACTGGAGAAGAGTCACATCACCAAGCTCTCCACCGCCAAGGAGGAGCTGGAGCGGCTCGGTGGCGAGGCCGAACGGGCCGAGCGCGACGGCGAGCTGGAACGCGCCGCCGAACTGCGGTACGGCCGGATCCCCGCCCTCCAGGCCGAACTGGCCACCGCCGAGGAGGAGTTGGCGCGACTCCAGTCCGCCGGTGCGATGCTCAAGGAGGAGGTCGGCGCGGACGACATCGCCGCGGTCGTCGCCTCCTGGACCGGCATTCCCGCCGGCCGGCTGCTGGAGGGCGAGACCGCCAAGCTGCTGCGGATGGAGGAGTCGCTGCGCGGGCGCGTGGTCGGCCAGACCGAGGCGGTCGCCGCGGTCTCCGATGCCGTCCGACGCGCGCGGGCCGGAGTCGCCGACCCGGACCGCCCGACCGGCAGTTTCCTCTTCCTCGGCCCGACCGGTGTCGGAAAGACCGAGTTGGCCAAGGCGCTCGCCGAGTTCCTCTTCGACGACGAGCGGGCCATGGTCCGCATCGACATGAGCGAGTACGGCGAGAAGCACTCCGTGGCCCGCCTGGTCGGCGCGCCGCCCGGCTACGTCGGCTACGAGGAGGGCGGCCAGCTCACCGAGGCGGTGCGCCGCCGGCCGTACTCGGTGATCCTGCTGGACGAGGTGGAGAAGGCCCACCCGGACGTCTTCGACATCCTGCTCCAGGTGCTCGACGACGGTCGGCTCACCGACGGCCAGGGGCGTACGGTCGACTTCCGCAACGCCATCCTGATCCTCACCTCCAACCTCGGCTCGGCGGTGATCAGCGACCTGACGCTGGCCGAGGAGCAGCGCCGCGAGGGCGTCCTGGCGACGGTCCGGTCGCATTTCAAGCCGGAGTTCCTCAACCGACTCGACGACATCGTGGTCTTCGCCGCCCTGCACGGTGACGACCTCCGGGCCATCGTGGACATCCAACTGGCGCGGCTGGGTCGGCGTCTCGCCGACCGCCGGTTGACGTTGGACGTCACCGACGACGCCCGCGGCTGGCTCGCCGAGCACGGGTACGACCCGATCTACGGTGCCCGGCCGCTGCGTCGGCTGGTCCAGTCGGCGATCGGCGACCAGCTCGCCAGAGCCCTGCTCGCCGGTGAGGTCCGCGACGGCGACGCGGTGCGGGTCGACCTCCGGGACAGCAAGGACGGCCTGTCGGTCACGTCCAGCTGAACCCGTCGCACCGGGCCCGCCTCCGACGGGCGGAGGCGGGCTCCCGGGGCGAGGATGGAGACATGTTCGGGATGCGGCGCAAGAAGGAATCGGAGTTGGCGAGGGCCGTCGCGGAACTCGGCCACGCCAGCACGTTGGCGTTCGGCGGGGTCGGCATCGCGGGCACGCTGCTGCCCGAGACCGAGGCGTACCAGCGCGTCGCGGCGGCGATGACCGACCACCCGGAGGAGGTACGCGACCTGCTCGACCGGCTGCTCACCGGGGGCACCTCCGCGGGCCGCGTGTACGCCGCCACCCTGCTGGAACGGCTCGACCCGGCGGCCGGGCGGGCGGCCTGGACGGCGCTGCGCGGAGACCCGGCGGAGCTGAACACCATGACCGGCTGCGTGATGGGAAGCACCACGGTCGGCGGGTACGCGGTCGAGCGACTCAACGGAGCTTGATCCGTCCGCCGGGACGAGTCCGCCCGAACGGCGCTGCCGAGGCTTGCGATCGGGCCGTACCGTCCGCGACATGACCGCGACCGCCGAAGCTCCGGCAGGCGTACCCCCACCCCGTCCGCCGCGTCCCGGCACCGTCACGGTGGCCTTCTGGCTGCAACTCGCCACCGTGGTGATCCTGCTCGGCCTCGTCACGCTGCTGGTGTTGGCGGCGATCGACTGGAACCAGGCAGTTGACCAGGCGGTGCGGCAGGTGCCGAACGCGGACCCGGACCAGGTACGCGCGGAGCGCTGGAACAGCGTCATGATGGCGGCGGTGTTCGGCGTTCCCGCCCTGCTGCTGGCGCTCTGGCTGGGCCTGACCGCGCCCCGGGTACGCGCGGGCAGCAACACCGCCCGGGTCATGGTCTTCGTCGCCGGTGGCGTGCAACTGCTGCTCTGCGTCGCCCAGGGCTGTGCCGGCGCGTTCCTGATTCCGTTCGGTCTGGCGTTCGCGATGGCCGAGGGGCCTTATATCGATGAGTCGTACCCGGAGGACGTGCCGCCGCCGGACGACGAATTCTGGCAGGAGTCGGACTTCATCGAGGCGCTGTACGACCAGCCGAATCCGTTCGAGATGTTCTTCCCGCTGGCGGGCCTCGGGGTGCTGCTGGTGTTCCTGCTCACGGCGGCGGTAGTGCTGCTGCTGGCGCTGCCGCCGGCCCATCGCTGGTTCGTGCCCCGCGCCGAACCGGCCGCCACCTGGCCACCCGCCGGGCGCAACATCCCGAACGCCCACCTGGTCGGCTATGCCTTGCCGACGGGCTATCCCGCCTTTCCTGCGCCGCCGGGCTATCCGCCCCCGCCCGGTTACCCACCGCAGCCCGGTTTTCCGCTGGGCTATCCACCGCAGCCGGGGTATCCGCCGGGCTATCCGCCGCCTGGGTATCCGGTGCCACCGGGGTATGGGGTGCCCGGTGCGGGGTATGCGGTGCCCGGACATCCCGGGTACGCCGTACCCGGTGCGGAGGGCGGCCCGGGTCCGGCCGGGCATCCCCCGCACCACGCGACCTCGCCGACCGTCCCGGAGACACCTCCGGTGCCGGCCGCGCCAACCGCGTCGGACGGACCGACCTTCCCGGGCGGTGCCACCGCCTCCTCCGGCGATGGTGGGCAGGGGGATGCCGCCGCCCCCGGCGGAACGGATCCCGCCGACCGGTAGCCGGTTGGCGGGAGGCAGCGGCTGCCCGGATCATGGTCGACGTCCCCGCCGAACTGTCTCGGGAGGTGACCGGATGGACGGGACGACGGCGTACCTGGCGGCCGGTTGCCTGGTCGGGGTGGTCGTTGCCGGGCTGACGCTGCGCTGGTGGCGCGACCGGTCGGCAGCGGCACGTCGGAAGCAGGAGCGGTACGGCGACGGGCACCGACGTGACCCGAGGCGGATCGAGGTCGGGGACATCGTCGAGATCGGTGACGCCACCTATTCGGTGCGGGGCTCGATTCGCCTGGTCGAGGGCGAGTGGAGGTGGGCCGAGCACCTCCTCGACGACCGCGATGAGCACGGCGGCCGGCGTCGGCTCTCGGTGGCGGAGAGTCCCGGGTTCGAACTGGTGCTGTGGGAGTCGGTGCCGCGCGACGCCACAGTGACGCCGGGCGCGCCCGAGGTGGAGTCCGGCGGCCGGCGCTACAGCTGGCACGAGTCCGGCCAGGCCCGGTACACCGTCTCCGGGGCCACCGACCTGACGCCGAGCGGCACCATGCGCTACCACGACTACCGTGCACCGGGCGGAGCGAGGCTCACCTTCGAGGCGTACGGGGAGGCGGGCTGGGCGATGGCCCGTGGCGAACGGCTGGGCAGCGACGGGGTGACCGTGCACCCGCAGAACGGGTCCTGAGCCGGGAAACCAGCCCGTCCGATCGATCCCGGTCGACCGGGTGGCCGGTTACGTGCCCACCGCTCGGCGTCGCACCGTGCCGGAATGGCCTGTTGCCGATACGGTGAAGCGCGTTCCAGGAAGGGAGAAAGATGGTCGATCCTCAGAACACGCCGGCCCGGACGCGGCCGGGCGTGGTGACGATATCCACCTACCTGCTGTTGCTGTTCGCGATCTGCCAGCTGATCAGCGTGATCATCTCGCTGGCCACCATCGGCACCGTCCGCGAGGTCATGGAGGAGGCGTACCGCGACTCCACCGTCGAGGGGGCGGAGAACGTCGCCGACATCACCGTCGTGATCGGCGTCGGCACCGCCATCTTCCTGCTGGTGGTGGCGTTCGCGCTGTTCGGCCTTGGGCTGATGAACCTGCGCGGCAAGAACGGCTCCCGGATCGCCACCTGGATCGTCGGTGGCATCCTTTTCTGCTGCACCGGCTTCAACCTGCTCAGCGGTTTCGTCGGTAACTTCAGCGCGCCCGGCGAGAACAGCGGCGACATGCCCAGCGGCGAGGAGATCCAGCGTCGACTGGAGGAGGCGCTGCCGGGCTGGATCACCCCGGTCAACATCCTGCTCGGCGTGATCAGCCTGATCTCGCTGTTGACGGCGCTGATCCTGCTGGCGCTGCCGAAGGCGAACGAGTTCTTCCGTAAGCCGACCCAGCAGTGGGAGCCGCCCACGCCCGGTGGTGCCTACCCGAGCCAGCCCGGCTACCCGCAGGCCCCCGGTTACCCGGGCACCAGCCCGGCCGAGCCGGGTTACCCGGGCACCCCGCAGCAGCCGGGCGAGCCCGGCTACCCGGCCACCGGCGGCCAGCCACCGGCCGGCGACCAGGGTGGCCAGCCGAGCGGGCAGACCCCGCCGTCGGACGGCCCGGAGCAGCCCGGTACCCAGCCGCCCACCGATCGCCCCGGCTGACCTTCGGTGGGTTGGCGCGGGTGTCGACGTCTCTGTCCGGCCGGTGCCTGAACTCTGCCTCGGCCTGCCCCAGGTCTTCGACACCCGCGTAACACACGACCGCGACGGTCCCTCCGAGTAGGTTGCTTTCCGAACGCCTACCGGAGGGACTCGTCGTGTCGTACCCCGAACAGGCACCGGCTCGCCGGCCGGCCACGGTCGTGCTGGCCGTGTCGACACTGATGGTGATGGCGCTCGGCGCGCTCGTGTACGCGGTGATCGGGCTCGCGTCGGTAAGCGGCACCGTGGACCGGTTCCGTGCAACGGCCGACGCCGACGCCGACCCCGGTCAGGTCGACGCGGCGGTGGCTCTGTTGCGCGCCTCGGTCGTGGTGTCGGCGGTGCTGAGCGTTCTCGCCGCTCTGCTTCTCGTCGGCCTGGCCCTGGGGCTGGCCACCCGCCGGCCGGCGGCCCGGGTGGCGACCTGGGTGGTCGCCGGGTTGGGCATGTGCTGCGGGTGTGGTGGGCTCGCCACCCTGATCGTGCAGCGCGCTGTGCCCCTGGACTTCGGTGACGACCGGGCGACCGCCGAGTTGCTCGCCCGGACGCCGGACGCCTATCCGTCCTGGTGGATTCCGCTCACCGCCACCCTTTCGATCGCTCAGGTGCTCGGTTACCTTGTGGTAGCCGTGCTGCTGGCACTGCCTGCGGCCAACGCCTGGTTCCGGCGTCGGCCCGCACCCCAGCGAACGGTGTCCCCTGACCAGCCACCCACACCACCATTCGGACAGCCACCGGCGGCACCGCCGTACCAGCCGCCGTACCAGCCCTACCCGCCGCCCGGGGCGCCGCCGCCCCCGAACCCACCGAGGTGATGACGCCCGTGACGCCCGACCGGACGACCGAACGATGGGCGTTGATCACCGGGGCGACGGCGGGCATCGGGGCGGCGTTCGCCGCCCGGCTCGCCTCCGACGGATGGCACCTGGTGCTGGTCGCCCGCGACGCGACCCGGCTGGCAGCCCAGGCCGCCGAGTTGACCGGTCGGCACGGCGTGGAGACCGAGACCCTCACCGCCGATCTGTCCACCGACGACGGTTGCGCCGCGGTGGAACGACGGTTGGCCGACGGGCCGCCCGTCGAGTTTCTGATCAACAACGCCGGCATCAGCCTGAACAAGCCCTTCCTCCGGTCGTCCGTCCAGGACGAGACCCGACTGCTGCGGCTGAACGTCCATGCGGTGCTTCGGCTGACCCTCGCCGCGCTGGCCACGATGACCGAGCGGCGCAGCGGGGCAGTGATTAATGTCTCTTCGGTGGCAGGTTTCGGCGCGGTGATGCCCGGGTCCACGTACTCGGCCAGCAAGGCGTGGGTAACCAACTTCAGCGAGTCCGTCGGGCAGTCCGCCCGCCCCTTCGGCGTACGCGTGATGGCGCTCTGCCCGGGCTACACCCGCACGGAGTTTCACCAACGAGCCGGCATCGACATGTCGAAAACCCCCGAATGGATGTGGCTCGAAGCCACCGATGTGGTCGACGAGGCCCTGCGTGACCTGCGCAAAGGCAAGTTGGTGAGCGTCCCGTCGTGGAAGTACAAAGTGGCCGTGGCGGGGCTGCGGCACGCCCCGCGTCGCCTGCTCGACGTGGTTTCCCGGGACACCCGTGGGCGCATCGGCCGCGATCGCGGCTGACCGGTGGCCGAGCGGCCAACCGCGTGGCGGGGAGGAAGGCATGTCTCGATCCGCCCGCGATGATCGACGTAGCGTAACCGGACATCGCCACTCATCGGTCCCCCGGTGGGTTGACCAGGGTGGCCCGCACACGCGGCACACAGACTCGCGCAGTACCCTCTATCGCCATGGGGGACCACGACGACCTGCGTAAATTCATCTCCGACCTGGCTGTGGTCCATGGCCGGGTGGTGCTCTCCTCCGGGCGGGAGGCCGACTGGTATGTGGACCTGCGTCGCGTCACGCTGCATAACCAGGCGGCACCGTTGGTGGGACGGGTGATGCGGGAGCTGACCGCCGACTGGTCGTACGACGCGGTGGGCGGTCTGACCTTGGGGGCCGACCCGATCGCCTTCGCGATGCTGCACGCTGCCGGGCGTCCGTTGGACGCGTTCGTGGTCCGCAAGGCGGGCAAGGCGCACGGGCTGCAACGTCGGATCGAGGGGCCCGATGTGGCGGGTCGCCGGGTGCTGGCGGTGGAGGACACCTCCACCACCGGGGGGAGTGTGTTGACCGCCGTCGAAGCGCTTCGCGAGGCCGGGGCCGAGGTCGTGGGGGTGGCGGTTATCGTTGATCGTGGTGCCGGCGACGCGGTGCGAGCCGCCGGATTGCCCTATCGGGCGGCCTATACGTTGGCTGACCTCGGCCTTGTGGCGTAAAAGTCTGCCGATTCGGATCTGCTGATATGCAGGCGGATCGATGCTGCTGGTGGAAGGATGGAATACGTGGGAACTGCGTTGGCCGAAATGACTATGCCTCAGATCTCGCCGCTTGCCGGCGAGCCGATCGAACGCGCCGACGCCGAGCGGCTGGCGGGGGTCCTCAAGGCCCTTGCCGACCCCGCTCGGCTGCGGCTGCTCAGCCTGATCCAGTCGGCACCCGAGGGAGAAGCGTGCGTGTGTGACCTCACCGCGCCGCTCGGTCTCTCCCAGCCGACGGTCAGCCACCACCTCCGAATCCTCACCGAGGCCGGGTTGCTGGAGCGGGAGAAGCGCGGTGTGTGGGCCTACTACCGGTTGGTCCCGACCGCGATCGCCACGATCGCCGACCTACTAACCCCGCCGCGTAAGCGGGCCACCAAAAAGGCTCGCTGAACCGGAACCCGCTTGGTGGCGGCCCAGCTGGGCCGCCACCAAGCGGCGGTCGTCAGTGGACGCGCGGCGTCTCGTACGTCTCCTCGGTGAGGTCCCGGGCGGCCCGGCGCAGCCGGCGACGCTCGGCGATGATCATTGCCGTGACCACGGCGACTCCGATCAGGAACAGCGCCACAATGGACGGAACGTGGTCGCCCGGGGCGTACAGGGCACGGTCTTCGGACTGCCATGGCCACAGCGCGCGCAGGCTACCCAGGATGACGCCGGCCATCACCGCCAAAGTCATCCGGCGGTGCTGCTCAAGCAGCCACTGGAGCAGCTTGACGAAGAGCGCCAAGCCGATGACCATGCCGGTGGCGAAGATCGCCAGATAGCCGAAGTCGCGGTCGTTGACGGCGCTGATGGTGGGCTCGTACAGGCCGACGGTGAGCAGCAGGAACGACCCGGAGACCCCGGGCAGCACCAGGGCGCAGACCGCGACCGCCGCCGCGACCAGTACGACCAGCGGATGCGGCTCGATGGTGGCCTGTGGCAGGCCGGTCAGTACGAACGCCGCCACCGCGGCGACGATCAGAGCGAGCACCTCCAGCCCTCGCCACGGCTTGCCGACCATTGAGATCGGCACCAGCACCGAGGCGAGGACCAGCCCGAGAAAGAGTCCTCGGGTCTGCTCCGGATGGTCGACCAGCAGCGGTTCGAGTAGCTTCGCCGCGATCAGCAGGCCGGGCAGCATGCCGATCAGCAGCGGGATCACCACCTCCCAGTGCACCTGCCGTAGCTGGTGCCCCGCCCGCGTCCACCCACGCCCGCGCGGCACGTCGGTCACCGCGTACCGCACCGTGTTCACCAGATGCCCGGCGGACGCGATGACCCGCTCGTACACGCCGGTCACCAGCGCGATCGTCCCGCCGCTGACCCCTGGCACGGCCTCGGCCACACCGATGGCCGCGCCGCGCAGGACATGGCCTACCCGTTCGCCCAATGCCATGAAGATTCCGTTCCGTGAATCGCTCGATCACTGGCCCCGTGTGGCGTCCGCCACGGTCAATCAGGCTACCGGGGCCCGCGTCACCCGCCCGACCAGGTCAGAGCCGCCGGTCGACCGGCTCCGATTCGCAGGCCAGGATCGCGACGAACAACTCGTGGCCAGCGGGAGGTGGGGAAAGGGCGGTGCCCCGCCGAGGGTGGTCGGCGGGGCACCGGTGGTGCTGTCGTCCGGGCGGGCTACGCCGTGAAGTGGGTACGGCGGCGGCGGGCCAGCACGAAGCCGGCCACACCGGCGGCGAGCAGCACGCCGCCGACGCCCGCGATCAGCGCGGTGTCGGCGCCGGTGATCGGCAGCTCACCGCCGTCACCGCCGCCGTCGCCACCCTGGCCGCCGCTCGGGTTGACGACGAGCTTGGCGACGTCGTTCGCCGGCTTCAAGTCGGCGTAGAAGCCACCGTCGCACTGGCAGGCGACGTTGACCTTGACCTCGCCGGTGGCGTTCGGCACGACCTTGTCGATCCGGAGCCCGAACTCCATGGTCTCCGCGTCACCGGCCTTGATGAACCAGCTGGTGTAGCAGCGGTACAGACTGGCACCCGGCTCGCCCGGCTCGCCCCACTCGTTCTCGCCGCGGACCGGGGAGCAGTTGTCGGGCACCTTGACCGCGCTGGTGCCGTTCGGAATTTCGACCTGCATGTTGGTGACCGAGGATCCGGAGCGGCCGTAGTCCAGGGTGGCCGGGCCGTTGTTGCGGAAGCCGACGGTGGCGACGACCTCGTCGCCCTTCGCGCCGGAGACCTCGTCGCCGACCGCCTCAAGGTCGGTGCTGTTCTTGCCGGTGACCGTCACCCCGAGGCTCGACCAGTTGTTGTCCGGCTGGGTGTCGGCCTGGAAGGTACGCGCTGCGATGCTCGGACCGGCCTCGTCCAGCAGCAGTTCGCCGCCGGTGCCCGGCTTGCCGATGGTGGCCCCGCGGCTCTTCACGTACGCCTCGTAGTCCTCGAACTCGGCAGGAGTCAGCCACAGGATCTCGCCGTAGTCGAAGCCCGGCGCGAACGCGTCCTTGGCGATCCGGTACGGCAGGGTGGCGACGTAGCTGGTACGCGGCTCCAGCGAGCGGTCGAAGTGGCAGGTACGCAGCCAACTTCCCTCGTACGTGCAGTTGGCGTACTGCTTGTCGGCCTGGATCCCGTAGTCGTTGTAGAAGACGGCGACGGCGCCCTTGGCGACCGTCTCGCCCGGGTTGCCGACCCGCAGCGGCACGGTGAACGACGTGCCCGGCTCGCCGGAGTGCTCCGTCTCGGGGCCGGCGGCCAGATCGACGCCCTCGCCGATCCGCACCCGCGCCTCGTGGGTCACGGCCGTGTAGCCGGTGGCGCTGAGGCTCACCTTGACGGTGCCCTCGTCGCCGTCCTTGGCGTCCTTGGTGGGTGCGATGACCACCGAGTAGAGGCCACCGAATCCGCCCTCGTACAGCTCGACCTCGAACGGGTCCGTGCAGACGAGGACGTTCGGTTCGGGCGTCGAGCAGTAGTCGGCGTCGTACTCCGGCGTCACGGTCGCCTTGCCCGCGAGGCCGGTGAAGTCGTAGCGCACGGTGAGGTCGTGTACCACCACCGTGGAGGAAGCGAACAGGATCGGGCTGTCGATCTTGCCGGGGGAGCCGGCGGCGATGGTGGTGTCGCCGAAGTAGACGCCCAGCGAGATCTCGGACTCCTCGGCCGAGGCGGGAGTGGCAGGGGTGGCGACGGCCGCGATCAGCGCGCCGGCCACGCCCAACCCGGCCAGCCGGCGCCGGGTGGAGTGGGTGAGCATGAAGGGGGGTCCTCCCGTGAGGGGTGCAGGTGAAGCCCCCGGATGCTAAGGAATCTCTAAGGTTCCCGCTGTCCGCATCGACTGTCCCGGGCGAGGTCTGACCGAAAGGTTGATCAGCGGTAGTCGTCCTCGTCGGCACCGACCACGCGGGCCTGTTCCATGGCGTCCCAGTCGTCGACCTCCAGGCCGCGATGCGGCTCGACGTCGACCTGGCTCGGGTCGACCACGGCGGCCTGCTCGACAGCGTCGGCCGGCTCGGCCTCCAGGTCGCGCTCCTCCGGGCTCAGGTGGTCGCCGGGGGCGAAGTCCTCGTCGGGCTGGCCCATTCGATGCCTCCGGGATGTCGGCGGTCTGGTACCCACCCACCGTACGGGGTGTGCCGGCGGCACGCTGGGAACCACCGAGCCGCCGAGCCGTACGCCGGTGCCGAGCCGCCGAGCGTACGCCGTCGTCGCACACGAGTCGGCCGAATCGGCCCACCGGTGACTCTCGCCGGTGCCAGGATGGTGCCGTGGGCTTCCTCATCCGACTGGCGGCGACCGCCATCGCACTGTGGATCACCACGCTGATCGTGCCCGGTGTCGAGGTGACCGGGCGGACCGGTTACGACACGGCGTTCACCCTGCTCATCGTGGCGCTGATCTTCGGCCTGGTCAACGCGGTGCTCAAGCCGGTCATCAAGGTCGTGGGCTGCGTCTTCTACCTGCTGACCCTCGGCCTGTTCGCGCTTGTGGTCAACGCCCTGTTGTTCCTGCTGACCGACCGGATCGCCCGGGCGCTCGAACTGCCGTTTCAGGTGGACGGCTTCTGGGCGGCCTTCTGGGGGGCCATCGTGATGGCGGTGGTCACCTGGCTGATCAGCGTCGCCGTACCGGATCCAGCGGACCGGCGGTGAACCGGCCCGGTTGTGCCGGTCCGGTGCCGCTACGGGATACTGCCCGCGGAGGACAGCGCGGTCCGGCGCAGCACGGTAGGACTGGCGGCCGCACGGCCGGCCCCCAAGGTAGAAGAGGCGGCCGCACGGCCGGGCCCCTACGGAGAACAGCGGCCGTACGGCCGACAGCGGCAAGTAAGGAGCGTTCGACATGCCCATCGCTTCCCCCGAGGCTTACGCCGAGATGCTGGACCGCGCCAAGGCCGGCCGGTACGCGTACCCGGCGATCAACGTGACGTCCTCGCAGACGCTGAACGCGGCGCTCAAGGGCTTCGCCGACGCGGAGAGCGACGGCATCATCCAGGTCTCCACCGGTGGCGCGGAGTACCTTTCCGGCCCCTCGGTCAAGGACATGGTCACCGGTGCGGTGGCGTTCGCCGCGTACGCGCACGAGGTGGCCAAGAAGTACCCGGTCAACATCGCCCTGCACACCGACCACTGCCCGAAGGACAAGCTGGACAAGTTCGTCCGGCCGCTGATGGCCATCTCCCAGGAGCGGGTGAAGGCTGGCCAGGAGCCGCTGTACCAGTCGCACATGTGGGACGGTTCGGCCGTGCCGGTGGCGGAGAACCTGGAGATCGCGGCCCAGCTGCTCGACGAGGCGGCCAAGGGCAAGATCGTCCTGGAGATCGAGGTCGGCGTCGTCGGCGGCGAGGAGGACGGCGTCGAGAACGCCATCAACGACAAGCTCTACACCACCGTCGAGGACGGCCTGGCCATGGTCGAGGCGCTCGGCCTGGGCGAGAAGGGCCGCTACATGGCGGCGCTGACCTTCGGCAACGTGCACGGCGTCTACAAGCCGGGCAACGTCAAGCTCCGCCCGGAGATCCTCAACCAGATCCAGGAGGCGGTCGGCGCCAAGTACGGCAAGGACAAGCCGCTCAGCCTGGTCTTCCACGGCGGCTCCGGGTCGCTGCTCTCGGAGATCCGCGAGGCGCTCGACTACGGCGTGGTGAAGATGAACATCGACACCGACACCCAGTACGCCTTCACCCGTCCGGCGGCGGACCACATGCTCCGCAACTACGACGGCGTGCTCAAGGTCGACGGCGAGGTCGGCAACAAGAAGATGTACGACCCGCGGGTGTGGGGCAAGGCCGCCGAGGCGGGCATGGCCACCCGCGTGGCGGAGGCCTGCGAGCACCTGCGCTCCACCGGCACCACGATGACCAAGTGACGAACTGACGTCGCCCGGACGGCGGCCGACCCCGACTCGGGGCCGGCCGCCGTGCCGTTGTTGCACCCGCACGAGCGTCCGTCCTCACCTCGTCAGCAGGCGGGCGGCCTCGTGGACGTCGTCGGTCAGGTGCACCGTGTTCGAGAGGTCACCGAAGGGGGAGGCGGCCAGCAGCGGTCGCAGCAAGGACTCGACCGGCAGCTCCGTCGTCCAGTACGCGCGATCCAGGAAGACGTACGCGCCACTGGCTCCGTCGGTGCCGTAGTAGGTCTTGGTGGCCGCCTGGAACACCTCCTGCACGGTGCCTGCCCGGCCGGGGGCGAAGACGATGCCACCCCGGGCCAGCCGCAGGATGGTGTCCTCCCGGATGGCGTTGGAGAAGTACTTGGCGATCCGGCCCGCGAACAGGTTCGCCGGCTCGTGCCCGTACAGCCAGGTCGGCACGGCGAGGCCGCCGCAGCCCGCCCAGTCCAGATCACCGGTGGTCAGCGCGGCCGAGTCCGCTTGATAGGCGGTCATCGGCTCGGTGCCGTTCACCGGCGGCGTGACCGACCGGCCGAAGAGTTCCCGTACCCGCAGCGCCGCCGCCGTGTAGCGGTCGTGGTCGGTGTAGTCCGGCGCGGTGGCGAGCAGGTCGATGGCTGCTCTGAGGTCCTCCGCCGGCCGGGTCGACAGGTACGCACCCAGGTTGGCCGCCTCCATCACGCCCGGCCCCCCACCGGTGACCACCAACCGGTGTGCCCGTGCGAGCTCCCGGCCGAGCACCGCGGCCATCCGGTACGGCTCACTGCCGCGGCGGACCGCGTGTCCGCCCATCACCCCGACCACCGACTGCGGCCCGTGGGTGGTCAGCCAGGCACGGGTGGCGTCGGCGAGCGCGTTGTCCACCCCGTGGTCGTGCAGCCGCTGGCCGAGCGCCTCCCGGACATCGGGTAACGCGCCACCGTGCGCGCGGAAGTGCGCGTACACCCGGGTGTCGTACATCGCAGCGAAGCCGCCCTCGGCGAAGCCGGCGGCGAGTTCCTCCGGGGTGTAGAGGTGGGACGGCTGGGTCGGGTACGGCAGCCCGGAGAACGGCGGCACCACGTTCGCGCCCCGCCGGACCAGGTTGGCTCCGACCTGCCGGGAGGCGAAGCGGCAGCCGACGAAGAGCGTGCCGGCCACCTCGACCCCGGCCAGGTCGGGGACCGGCTCCAGGTCCAGCCGGAGGCCCTGCACGGTGAGCCCGACCAGGCTGCCGGTGGCCAGGCGCCGGTCGAACTCCGCCCGGGTCTGGATCTCGTCCGTCCAGGTGTGCGGCTCGATGACGTCCGCGGGAGGTGGAGTCGGCATCGGGTCATCCTGCCGGGCCGGCGCAACGCCGTGAACGTGACCCCGGGACGACCCGCTGACGAGACGGGAGCCCGGCGGCCTGGCCGGGCTCCCGCACTTCCGGTTCCTGGGGAGGCTCCGGATCCATAGTTGTAGTGGATCCGACCCGACGGCGGCATGGGCCGCAGGCGTGACCGACCTCTCGGCCGTTCAGCCGACCGGCTGACCGGACCCCCTCGCGGGCCGCCGTGCGAAGCGGGTTGAATGGGGCGATGCAGAACCTCCTACCTGAGCCGCCCGCCACGCTCCTGCCCGCGCACGTCGAGGCCGACTCCGCGCTGGCCGCGGCCGAGCAGGCCGGCAGTGACGAGGCGTTCGCCGAGGTGGCGGCCCGGTACCCGACGCACAGCGCGGCGTGGGCGGCGCTCGCCGCCCGGGCGTTCGCGCAGG
Source organism: Verrucosispora sp. WMMD703 (assembly GCF_049178935.1). Classification (NCBI taxonomy): domain Bacteria; kingdom Bacillati; phylum Actinomycetota; class Actinomycetes; order Micromonosporales; family Micromonosporaceae; genus Micromonospora; species Verrucosispora sp. WMMD703. Next base: position 525,479 of record NZ_JBMHMM010000004.1, read on the forward strand.
GCCAGGTCGTGCCGGCGTACGCGTACGCCCGTACCGGCTACCACCGGGGTCTGGACCAGCTGCGACGCAGCGGCTGGAAGGGGCACGGGCCGGTGCCGTGGTCGCACGAGCCGAACCGTGGCTTCCTGCGCTGCCTCTACGTGCTGTCCCGGGCGGCCGACGCGATCGCCGAGGCGGACGAGGCGGCCCGCTGCGCCCAGTTCCTCCGCGACTGCGATCCGGCCGCCGCCGACGCGCTGGCCAGCAACTGACCCGGTGCGCTGTCGCCGGCCCGGGTACGCCCGGGTCGGCAGCGCGTCGGCAGCGGCCTACAGGCCCTCGGCCACCGAGGCGGCGATCTTGAGCCAGGCGTCCCGAGTGGCCGTCGAGAGCTGCGCGTATCGCAGCGGTTCGCCGGTGTCGATGAGTCGCTCGTACGGGGCCAGCAGCACCGCCCGGGTACGGGCGGCGAAATGTTCCTGGATGGCGGGCAGGTCGATCTCCTTGCGGGACGGTGGCATGGAGACCACGGTGACCGCCTGCCGGACCAGCCGTTGCCGCCCGCTCTGTTCCAGGTGGTCGAGCATTCGGGCGGCTGTCTCGGCGGAGTCGTTCCGGGCGGACATGGTGACCACCAGCTGGTCGGTGGCATCCATGGCGGCCTGCCAGTTCTGCGCCCGGACGTTGTTCCCGGTGTCCACGAAGATCAACTTGTAGAACCGGCTGACCACCTCGCGGATCTCGCCGAAGGCGGAAGCGGTGAGCATTTCACCGCCGGTGGCCGACTCGTCGGAGGCGAGCACGTCGAACATCCCCTCTCCCTGCGAGCGGACGTACTGGGACAGGTCGCCGACCCGACCCTGCGCGCCGTGGAACTGGCCGAGATCCCGCAGCAGGTCCCGCACCGTACGCGAATGGAAATCCTGCTGGGCCCGCATGCCGAGGGTGCCCTGGGTCTCGTTGTTGTCCCAGGCCAGCACGTATCCACCGCGATTCTGACCAAAGGTCATCGCGAGCAGCAGGATGGCGACGGTCTTGCCGGCGCCGCCCTTCGGGTTGACCACGGTGACCTGCCGCAGCCCGCCGAAGTTGCGGCGCACCATCTCGATGTCCCGCTTGCGTTCCAGCTCGTGCCGCCCCGGCGGGAGCTTCACCAGGCCCGTCTTGTTGACCACGGCGCGGAGCCCGGTCGTCGCGACCGGGTCGGCGGGACGCACCTGCCGACGGCGGGCGAAGTCCTCGGCGGTGGGCGCGGCACCGACCTCCGGGTTCCAGGCCGGCTCCGAGTACGCCGACGGCACCCGCGATGCGGTGTTCGTCTGCGGGTAGGGCTGCTGGGGTGCCGGCGGTGCCATCGGCGGCGTCCCACCCTGCTGCCAGGGCGCGGGGCTCCACGCCGGCTGCGGCGGAAACGGACCGGGTGGCGCCGGCGCGTACGACGGCGGGGTCAGCGGCTCGGGAGGCGGCAGCGCGTCGGGCCCGACGTCGGCCGGTTGCGGACCGGAGGGCGGCGGCGCGGTCGGCACACCGGCATCGGAGGGCACACCGGCATCGGAGGGCACCGGCGGCAGGGGAGCACCGGGTTGCGGCACCGGGGCGCTGCCGTGCTGGGCGGTCGGCGGCGCGACGAAAGGGTACGGGCCGGGTTGCTGAGGCGTCGCCGGCAGCGGCTGCGGAATCGGTGGCAGCGGCTGGGCCGGTCCGGCCCAGGTGGGGCGGGGCGCGCCGGCAGAGGTCTCGGCGGACGCGACCGAATCGGATCCGGACCGCTGTGGTGGATGTGCCCACGGCGATTCCGTCTGCGGTCGGCCTACCGGCTCCGCTTGCGGTCGGGCCACTTGCGGAGCCGCGTCGTCGTCGACACGGGTGTCGGCCACGGTCATCGCGTCGTCTGACGGATCCTGGGCACCCGATTCGGTCGGCCCACCGTCGCGGGTGGGTGTGACGGCAGTGGGTCGGTCCAGGGTGAAGGGCAGGTCCAGGTCGACCTGGCCGGGCCCGGGTTGCGGTGCCGGCTCCCAGCCGGTGGCGGTCGGCGCGCCGTTTGTCAACGACGGATAGTCCGCAGGTGAGGGAGGTGCACCGGGTGCGTGCGTCGGCCGTCCGGACACGTGCTGCGGCCCCGCCGTCGTGGGCGGATAGGCCGGTCCCGCGACCTGGGGCGGATAGGCCGGTCCGGCGACCTGGGGCGGATCGGTCGGTTGCGCGACCGGAGGCCGGCTGGTCGGTTGTGCGGGCGACGGCTGCCCGGGCGGAGGCGGCACGGTGGGCGGCACCGGCGGCGGGGCACCCCACGTGGGTGCGCCGAAGCCGTCGATCTGCTCCGGCGGCCAGAGTGGTTCGATGTCCCGTTCCGGCATGCCATGCTGGCCGGGCACGTGCACCCGGTCGGCGTTGTCGTCCACCACGGTGTCCTCCCCATTCCTCCTGACGAGGATAGGCCCAGCGGCCGACCCCGGCCTCCGCTGCGCCGGCCGGGTCAGGTCAGGCCGTCCAGACCGCCCAGGCACCCGGCTCGGTCCACCAGGACCGCTTGCGCGTCAGCTGCCCCGCCACGCCATCGTCCAGGTACGGCAGCGCCGCATCGTCCCGGGGCAGCACCGACGCGGCCCGGCCCCGGGCCCGCCGGACTTCCAGGCGTACCCGGCGGCGACCCCACCGCGACCGGGTGACCACCGGTACGGCCACCGCCACCTCCACCAGCCCGTCGGTCGGGTCGGGCCCGGCCAGCAGCGCCACGTCGTCGAGCCGGGCGTAGCCGCCCGCGTTGCCGATCGCGCAGGCGAGCAGCGGTTCTTCGCCGTTCGACAGCACGGTGTCGTCCACCTCCACCCGGCCGCGCCAGGGCAGTGGGGTGCCATCCTCACCGGCGGCACCGAGCAGTGCGCCGTCCAACGTCACCGAGCCACCGTCATGCCGCAGCAGGTCGAGCCGGCGCGGCGAACCGTCCAGCACCGCGGCAGCCACCGCCGCCGGATCGCGGGCCAACCCGAGCTGCGCGGCGAGGTCGCGGTGCGTGGTGCTGCGCGCCGGGTCGAGCGGCAGTACGCCGACCGCTGGCAGATCCGGCACGGTCCGGTTGCCGGCCAGGTCGGTCGGGCGGCGACTCGGCGGCGGCGCGTACCGCCGGACCATGCGGCGGAGCACGGCGCGCAACTGTGCGTCACCGGCCACCGCGACCACGAGCCGCGTCTTGGCATCGCCATCCGGCCAGGTGAGGCCGTCCGCTCGCGGTGGCCCGTCCAGTCGGGCCAGTACTTCGTCGATCTCCGCGTCCGAGCGGGCGGTCACCGTCTCGACCCGGGCACCTCGGGCCGTCAACGCATCGGAGCAGGTCAGCACCGGTACGCGCGGCGTCTCGCAGCGTTCCTCGCGACCCTCGGCGGCGTCGGTGCCACCGCCGCAGCAGGCTCCGCCGCTGCCGCACCCGGCTCCTGGAGCGTCCCGCTCCGAGCCCAGGGTGAGCAGCACCACGTCGTACACGGGTAGCTCCTCCTGCTGTCCCCGACGCGACCCCTGCCGGTCGTGCCGTCACTACTTGTTAGCCTGACACCCCGGGCTCGCTGACCGGTCGCCATCTGGCACCCGAGCCTTCTGGAGGCGAGAAGATGCCAGCGATCGTGCTCCTCGGCGCCCAGTGGGGCGACGAGGGCAAGGGCAAGGTTACCGACCAGCTGGGTGAGCGGGTCGACTACGTCGTCCGCTTCTCGGGCGGCAACAACGCCGGTCACACGGTGATCACCCCGGACGGGCAGAAGTACGCGCTGCACCTGATGCCGTCGGGTGCGCTCTCCCCGAACGCCGTGATCGTCATCGGCAACGGCGTGGTGGTCGATCCGAAGGTGCTGCTCAGCGAGATCGACGGCTTGGCCGAGCGGGGCGTGGACGTGTCCCGGCTGCGGATCTCCGGCGACGCGCACCTGATCATGCCGCACCACCGGGCGCTGGACCGAGTGGTCGAGCGATACCTGGGCAGCTCGCGGATCGGCACCACCGGCCGGGGCATCGGGCCCGCGTACGGCGACAAGGTGGCCCGGATGGGCATCCGGGTGCAGGACCTGCTCGACCCGGGCATCCTGCGCAAGAAGCTGGAACTCGCGTTGCGCGAGAAGAACCAGGTGCTGTTCAAGGTCTACAACCGCAAGGCGATCGACGTCGACGGCACCATCGAGGAATACCTCGAGTACGCGGAGCGGCTGCGGCCGTACATCGCGGAGACCCGGGCGATGCTCTGGGACGCGCTGGACCGTGGGGACACCGTCCTGTTGGAGGGTGCCCAGGCCACCATGCTCGACATGGACCACGGCACGTACCCCTTCGTCACCTCGTCGAACCCGACGGCTGGTGGGGCGTGCGTGGGCACCGGCATCCCGCCGACTGCGATCACGAAGGTGATCGCGGTGAGCAAGGCGTACACCACGCGGGTCGGTTCCGGACCGTTCCCGACCGAGCTGTTCGACGACAACGGTCAGCACCTGCGCAAGGTCGGCCACGAGTACGGCACCACCACCGGTCGGGAACGTCGGTGCGGCTGGTTCGACGCGGTCGTCGCCCGGTACGCCTGCCGCCTCAACGGCGTAACCGACCTGGTGATCACCAAGCTGGACGTGCTCACCGGCCTGCCCACGGTCCCGATCTGCGTCGGCTACGAGATCAACGGCAAACGGGTCGACGACATGCCGATGACCCAGACCGACTTCCACCACGCCGTGCCGATCTACGAGGAGCACCCCGGCTGGTGGGAAGACATCACCAAGGCGCGTACGGAGGACGACCTCCCTGAGAACGCCCGCCGCTACATCGCCCGCATCGAGGAACTCACCGGAACCCGGGTGAGCGTCGTAGGCGTAGGCCCCGGCCGCGAAGAAAACGTAACCCGCCACCCCCTCCTCCCCTAAACCCCCACCCCCACCCCCACCCCCGCGCACCCCGCGTACCCCCGCGTTGATCAAGAAGTTTTGGTCTGGGATCGAGCGCTGGCCCGACGCAAACTTCTTGATCAACGCGGCAAGGGGGTTCGTTGTCCACAGGGTTGTCCACAGGGGCTGCGGGGGTTGGGCGGCGGTGGACAGGGTGGGTGGGTGGAGGCGTTCCAGGTATTGACACGAGTAGCTGCCGAGCAGGGTGGTGTGGTGACGGCGACGCAGGCGTTGGCCGCCGGCTACACCCGTGACCAGATCCGACATCTGGTCAGGTCGGGGCGCTGGACGAGGGTGGCTCGCGGGCGGTTCCTGCCCGACCCCGCGCTGGACGTGCTCCGCCACCGTCGGGCGCGGATCGGCGCCGCCGTGGACAGCCTGGGGCCGGGGGCGGTGGCAGTCCTCGACACGGCTGTCGAGCTGCACGGCTTCGCCGGACTCCGGGCCACCTCCACGATCCACGTGTCGGTACCGCCGGACAGCCCTCGTCCGCAGCGTCGGAACGATCCCGATCTCGTGGTGCACCAACTCACGCTGGGGTCGGCCGATGTGGGCGTGGTCGCCGGGATCCCGGTCACCAGTGCCGTGCGAACCGTTGCCGACGTCATCCTCCGGGTGGGCCGCTACCCAGCGGTCTGCGTACTGGACTCGGCACTCAACCGGAAACTTGTCAGCGAGGCTGACTTTGCGGCTATCCCGGCGCTCATCGCTGGCCGGCGGGGAGCAAGGGTGGCGCGGCAATGCCTGGCCGAGGCGGATGGCCGTGCGCAGTCCCCGCTGGAGACCCGCACCCGTCTGAGGTGCGTCGACGGGGGCGTCCCGCCCGATGTTCTTCAGTTGGAGGTGCGCGATGACGACGGGTACCTGCTCGGCATCGGCGATCTGGGCTGGCGTCGATCCAGGGTGATCGCCGAGGCGGACGGTGCGGCTCCGCATCGCACACCACAGGCGGTCTACGAGGACCGGATCAGGCAGAACCGCCTCACCAACGCCGGCTGGAGGATCCTCCGGTTCACCTGGCCCGACACCCTCCGCCCGGACTACATACCCGAGACGGTGCGCCGCGCCTTGGATAGATGACCAAGAGCGTTTGGTCGCGCGCACGCCAGATCCGAGACGAAAACTTCTTGATCGACGGGGCCGGTGGGAGTGTGTCGATTTCCGTGTTTGGGCCTGTGGTGTGATCGATGCTGTTAGATGGTGATCCGGTCGCCGTAGGCGAGGATCAGGGCGTTGAGGGCCTTGGCCCAACCGTAGACCCGGCCGGTGATGCTCCCGCCGCCCTTACGTTTCTGCTGGACGACGAGGTAGAGGACCTTCATCGCGGCCTGCTCGGTCGGGAAGTGCCCGCGTCTGCGGGCGGCTTGGCGGAACCGGGCGTTCAGGCTCTCGATGATGTTGGTGGTGTAGAGGACCTTGCGGACCTCGTGGTCGTAGTCCAGGAAGGGCACGAACTGCGGCCACGACTGGCGCCAGAGCCGGATCACGGCCGGGTACTGGTCACCGAACTGCGTGGCGAACTCCTCGAACCGGGCTTCGGCGGCGGCGACGGTCGGGGCGGTGTAGATCTCCCGCAACGCCGGGGTGATCTTCTGCCAGTCTTTCCGGTTCGTATAGCGCAGGCTGGCGCGGACGAGGTGCACGACGCACTGCTGGTGCACCGCGAGAGGCCAGACCTGCTCGATCGCGTCGGTCATACCCTTGAGGCCGTCGGAGCAGACCATGAACACATCCTCGACGCCGCGGTTGCGTAGTTCGGTGAGGTAGCCGGCCCACTGCTTGGCGCCCTCCCCGCCGGTCCCGGCCCACATACCGAGCACGTCGCGTTCTCCGTCGAGGCTGATCCCGACCACGACGTAGACGGGACGGTTCGCGACCTGCCCCTGACGGATCTTCATCACCAGCGCGTCGATGAACACCACCGGATAAACACGGTCCAGGGGCCGTTGCCGCCAGGCTTCCATCTCCTCCAGGACGTTGTCGGTGACCCGGCTGATCAACTCCCGGGACACCTCGGCGTCATACACATCCGCCAGATGCGCCGAGATCTCCCCGGTGGTCAATCCTTTGGCATACAGCGACAGGATCGCCTCGTTGAACCCGTCCAACCTGCGGACATGCTTCGGCACGATCCGCGGCGTGAACGACCCGGCCCGATCCCGAGGCACCTGGATCCGCACCGGCCCGACCTCGGTCTGCACCGTCTTCGCCCCGTGCCCATTACGCACATTGGCCCGCCGGCCCGACTCCTCGTCGACACCAGCCTCGTCAAGATGAGCATCCAGCTCGGCGTCGAGCGCCGACTCCAGGACCGTGCGCGTGATCCCCGCCAGCAGCCCACCCGGCCCGACCAACGACACTCCGTCGGCCTTGGCCCGCTCGACCAGCTGCTGCGCAAACTCCACCTCAGCCGCCGTCGGTTCAGGAAGCTGAACAGCGTTCTTCTTGTCTGCCATGACGTGGTCCTTCCCGGACAGGATCAACGTCCTGTCCAACGGACCACACCCAGGTCAAACACGGAAATCTACGCAGTCCCGGGCCGGTGGGGGTGGCCGGTGGGGGTGGCCGGTGGGGTGGTCGGGGGTGGGGTGGGGTAGGGGTGGGGTGGGTAGGATTACTCGGCGTGCGGGTTCTTCTTCTTGGTGGCGGTGGGCGGGAGCATGCGCTCGCGCTGAGGTTGGCCGATGATCCGTCCGTCGAGGCGCTGTTCGCGGCACCCGGTAACCCGGGGATCGCGGCGGTGGCGGAGTTGCGGGCCGTCGATCCGGTCGATCCGGTGGCGGTGGCGGGGCTCGCCGTCGAGGTGAGCGCGGACCTGGTCGTGATCGGGCCGGAGGCGCCACTGGTCGCCGGGGTGGCCGACGCGGTCCGGGCCAAGGGCATCGCGGTCTTCGGGCCGTCGGCCGAGGCGGCCCGGCTGGAGGGCTCCAAGACCTTCGCCAAAGAGGTGATGACCGCCGCAGGTGTCCCTACCGCACGGGCGTACACCTGCACCGACGAGGCGAGCACGGCCGCCGCCCTGGACCGGTTCGACCCACCGTACGTGGTCAAGAACGACGGGCTCGCCGCCGGTAAGGGCGTGGTGGTCACCGACGACCGCGCCGTTGCCGAGGCGCACGCGCGTGAGTGCGGCCGGGTGGTGATCGAGGAGTACCTCTCCGGTCCCGAGGTGTCGCTGTTCGTGGTGACCGACGGCGAGACGGCGGTGCCGCTGCTGCCGGCACAGGACTTCAAGCGGGTCGGTGACGACGACAGCGGCCCGAACACCGGCGGCATGGGGGCGTACGCGCCGCTTTCGTGGGCGCCGGCCGACCTCGTGGACGACGTCATGCGGGATGTGGTGCACCCGACGCTTACCGAGATGCGTCGCCGGGGCACGCCCTTCGCCGGCCTGCTCTACGTCGGGTTGGCGATCACCGCCGATGGCCCCCGGGTGATCGAGTTCAACGCCCGCTTCGGTGACCCCGAGACCCAGGTGGTGCTGGCGCTGCTGGAGACGCCGCTGGGTGGGCTGCTGCACGCCGCCGCCAGCGGTTCGCTGGCCGACCATCCGCCGCTGCGCTGGCGTGCCGGCGCCGCGGTGACGGTGGTGGTCGCGGCCGAGGGCTATCCGGCGGGACCGCGTACCGGCGATGTCATCACCGGCGGAGAACAGCCCGGTGTGATCCACGCGGGCACCGCCCGCCGGGCCACCGACGGCGCCCTGCTCTCCGCCGGCGGTCGGGTCCTTTGTGGTACGGCCACCGGCCCGGACCTGGCCGCCGCCCGTGATGCCGCTTACCAGGTGGTACGCGGCGTCACGCTCTCCGGCTCGCACTACCGCCGGGACATCGCCGCCGCCGCGGTCGACGGACGGATCGCCCTACCAGGGTGACCGGCGGCTCGGTCGATCGGTCGCTGCGCGCGTAGTTGTCTGTCGTGGCCGCACGAGGCCATGGTCGGCGCTCCTGCCGTCCCTTTCGTGCCGCTTCACCACCAATCGACCTGGTGGCCGTGCTGTGCGCCATAGGGGGCGCATGCCGACATTGACTTGTATGCCTCTCGGGGCGACCGACCCGCCCCGGTCGTTGTTACTGTCTGCCCAGGTCGAGAAGGGACACTGCGGCGCCGTCTTCTCGGTGCTGATGGTGCTCGTCCCCGCATTGTCGTGAGGCGTCCCGCCGGTCGGTGAAAACCGCCGGACGACACTGCAACTCGACGCACCGGTGGTGGCGTTTCTTACCGGTGAGGGAGGTGGGATGGACGCCGACGAGTTCGAGACATTCGTACGCGACTCCGCACCGGCGCTACGTCGGTACGCACGCGCCGTCACCGCCGACCCGGACCAGGCCGAGGAACTCCTCCAGCAGACCTACGTGCGGATGGCCACCGCATGGCATCGCCTCGTGGCCGAGGGCGGACCACTGACGTACGCGAAGCTCACCATGGTGCGCCTGCACGTGAGTCGGCTGCGGACGATCGTCCGGCGGGCCCGATCGACCCCGGCCGCTCCGCCGTCGGCGGCTACCGACGAGGTCGACAGACTGCGTCGGCTGCTCGCCGGGCTTTCTCCGTTGCAGCGAGTCGTACTGGTCATGACCTATCTGGACGACCTGGACGACGAGTCCATCGCGGCGGCGATCGGGCGTCGACCGGCGACCGTCCGCTCGCTGCGCCATCGCGCCCTGCTGCGGGCAGGGCTGCCGATCGCCCGGGTACGCGCGGAACGCGAGGTGGCGGGATGACTGATGTCCGGGACGCGCTCCGCGAGATCTGGAGCAGCGATCCCGGGCCGCCCGCCCGGGATCCATTGCCGGCGGTGCGGGCCCGCCTGCGTCGTCGCCGCAAGCTTCGGGCCGCCGCCGCCGCGCTCGCCTCGTGCGCGGTCGTCGGAACGGCGGTGTTCATGGCCGCGACCACACGACACGACGAGCCCTCCGTGGCCGGGCCGTCTGCCAGCCCGGCCGTGCCCGAGTTGCGGGGCCTGCCGCCCTATCTGCGGCCCGTCGATGCCACGGACGCGGTGCTGCGGATGGCTCGGCCGGAGGTGGTGCCGACCGGCAACCGGTCGGCGTACGAGGGGGCCGGGCCGGTGTCCCGGGTGGTGGTGGTGTTCGACTTCGAGGCGCCGCGTGGCCTGCCCGGCACGCCACGCGAGGTGACCGTCCCGACCCGCGCCGAGGTGCTGGCCACGGATGAGCCGGCGACGTCCACGGCGTACCTGTCCGCGTGGGCGCCGGACGGGCGCTGCTGGTTCATCGCCGTGACGGCGGCGGATGCCGAGGTCCGGTCGTCGACGCTGGACGCCCTCATCGAGGCCAATCTCGGTTGAGGTCGTCGTCCCGACCCTGACCGGTCAGGCCGGCGGGATCAGCCGATCGGCCACCGTGAGGCGTTGACATCCCGTGTCACGATCATCGTGCCGGTGGCTGGCCAGGACCCATCGGAACGGGGAGGAGGACGTGGTGACCGGATTTCTCGGCGCGGCGCTCAGCTTTCCCACAGTGCTGTTCAGCTTCCTCCTGGTGGTGGTCGTCGGCTATTGGCTGCTGGTGCTGACCGGTGTGCTGGATCTCGGCGACGACCTCGACGTCGACGGCGTACCCGGCACCGTACTGGCCGGTCTCGGCCTGGGCGGCGTGCCCAGTGCCGTCATCTTCTCCCTGCTCGTGGCGGTGGCCTGGTTCGTCAGCCTCGCCGGCACCGCCCTGCTCGACGGCCTCGGGCTCGGCTCCGGCACCCGGATCGCCGTCTCGGTCGGTGTGCTGCTGGCCGCCGCGGCCTGCGCGTGGCTGGTGACCCGCCTGATCGCGGTGCCGTTGAGCCGACTCTTTCCCACCGAGACGGACGCCACCCGGCACTCCTTCGTCGGTCGCCTCTGCGTCGTTCGCACCGGTACGGTCACCGCCGACTTCGGTCAGGCCGAGGTGACCGCGGCCGACGGTTCGTCGGCGGTGGTGCAGATCCGGCAACCGGGCGACGAGCGGATGACGGCCGGCAGCTCCGCGTTGATCTACGACTACAACACCGACGGCGAGTTCTTCTGGGTGATGCCCGCCGGACCCGCCTTCGACCCGATGAGACACGTTCCCGAATAGTCCACCAATCTGTCGAGCGCGGCCGGTCAACCCCCTTCGGCCGGCCCGCCCCACGCTGCCCCTGAGCCGCCCCCGAAAGGAGGATGCGCGGCGTCCCGCCCGGCCCGTCGGCCGGTCGCCACCGCACGCGCGCCCAGTCATGGATGTCATCACCACCGGTATAGGCGTACTCCTCGCCGTCGTCCTGCTCGTCGCGCTCGGCGTGGTGTTCATGGTCAGCCGGCTGTTCCGCAAGGTCGAGCAGGGCAAGGCTCTGATCGTCTCCAAGGTCCGGCGGGTCGACGTGACCTTCACCGGCGCGGTCGTGCTGCCCGTCCTGCACAAGGCCGAGATCATGGATATCTCGGTCAAGACGATCGACATCGAACGGACCGGCAACGAGGGTCTGATCTGCCGCGACAACATCCGGGCCGACATCCGGATCACCTTCTTCGTCCGGGTCAACAAGACCGTCGAGGACGTCATCAAGGTGGCGCAGGCGATCGGCACCGCTCGGGCCAGCGACCGGGAGACCCTCCAGGAGCTGTTCAACGCGAAGTTCTCCGAGGCGCTCAAGACGGTCGGCAAGCAGCTCGACTTCGTCGACCTCTACACCAAGCGTGACGAGTTCCGGGACCAGATCATTCGGGTGATCGGCACCGACCTCAATGGCTACAGCCTGGAGGACGCGGCGATCGACTTCTTGGAGCAGACGCCGATGGCGCAGCTCGACCCGAAGAACATCCTCGACGCCCAGGGCATCCGGAAGATCACCGAGCTGACCGCGCTGGAGCACGTGCGGACCAACGAGTTCCGCCGCAGCGAGGAGAAGGAGATCACCCGGCAGAACGTCGACGCCCGGGAAGCCATCCTGGAGCTGGAGCGCCGGCAGGCGGACGCCGAGGCCAAGCAGCGCCGCGAGATCGAGACGGTACGGGCCCGCGAGGAGGCCGAGGTCACCCGGGTACGCGCGGAGGAGCGACTGCGGGCGGAGACCGCGAACATCCGTACCGACGAGCAGTTGGGCATCCAGCACGAGAACCGGGCCCGGGAGATCGCGGTCGCCGAGAAGAACCGCGAGCGGGTCATCGCCATCGAGACCGAGCGGATCGAGAAGGACCGCCTGCTGGAGGTGATCGGCCGGGACCGGGAGACCGAGCTGAGCACGATCGCCAAGGACAAGGAGGTCGAGGCCGAGAAGCGGGCCATCGCCGAGGTGATCCGGGAGCGGATCGCGGTGGAGAAGACCGTGGCCGAGCAGGAGGAGAACATCAAGCGGCTGCGGGTCGTCGAGGAGGCCGAGCGGACCCGGCAGGCGCTTGTCATCCAGGCCGAGGCCGAGGCGCAGGAGAACCTCGTCAAGGACATCAAGGCGGCGGAGGCCGCCGAGGCGGCGGCGAAGCACCGCGCCCGCGAGGAGCTGGTGCTGGCCGAGGCCCGGCAGCAGGCCGCCGAGCTGGACACCCGGGCGAAGATCCGGCTGGCCGAAGGCGTCCAGGCCGAGGCGGCAGCGGCCGGCCTGGCCGACGTGCAGGTCCAGGAGCGCAGCGCCGAGGCGATCGAGAAGGTCGGGCGCGCCGAGGCCGCCGTCGAGCGGGAGAAGGCCGTGGCCGCCGCCGAGGCGGTGCGCGAGAAGCTGAAGGGCGAGGCCGAGGGTCTGACCGAGAAGGCCGCCGCGATGGCCGCGCTGGACGACGCGACCCGCGAGCACGAGGAGTACCGGCTGCGCCTGGAACTGGAGAAGGAGGTCCGGCTGGCCGGGCTGGACACCCAGCGTCAGGTCGCCGAGGCACAGGCCAAGCTGGTCGCCACCGGTCTGGAGAAGGCGAACATCGACATCGTCGGCGGCGACAGCGTCTTCTTCGACCGGCTGCTCAGCTCGATCTCGTACGGCAAGAGCGTGGACGGTTTCGTGGCCCACTCGGACGTGGCGAAGAACCTCGCCCAGCCGTGGCTGGACGGCACCGCCAGCTTCACCGACGACCTGGCTCGCATGGTCGGCTCGATCGACAGCGCCGACGTGCAGAACCTCACGTTGTCGGCGTTCCTGATGCAGCAGATGCGCTCCGGCGGCGGGGACAAGGGCAAGCTCCAGGAGCTGTTGAAGGCCGCGCAGCGCCTCGGAGTGGCGGAGACCCCGGTCGCCGCCCTGGCCGGCCCACGGCAGCGTGCCGGTGAGTGAGCCGACCGCCGGTCCGGACGCTGCCGGGCGTACGCCTGGCGACGCCGGACCGGCTCCGGCCGCACCGGAACCGACCGGGCCGGGGGCGGCGGACGCCGGTAGCCGACCGGGACTGGACGACGGCAGCTACGAGGTGCTGCGTCGGCGGCTCGCCACGCAGGCTGCCGAACTGGCCCGGCGAGCGGAGGCGCTCAACGCCCGGCGACTGGAGGTCTTCGGCAGCACCGAGCTACGACTGCTGAGCACTGAGCGGATCCGTACGGAGCACAACTGCGTACCTCGGGACATCGTCTCGGTGGGCGGGCTGATGCTGTTCGGCTACAACGTCTTCATCGGATTGAAGCCGGAGACCTCCGTCGACGACGTCTTCTCGCTCCACCGGTTCAGCCAGGAGCCCGGGAAACCGGGCGCGGGCAAGGGCGGCGGCCCGGAGGTGGCCGGGTTCCGGTTCGACGAGGCGGGTCACGACGAACTGCCCGGGCTGCTCCGCGACCCGCAGTTCGTCCGCGACTTCGGTGAGCTGTACCGCTACTACCGGCAGGCCCGCCTGTTGCAGCTGCGCCGGGTCGACGGCCGGCTGCTGGCGGTGTTCCAGACCGGGCCGCGCACCGAGGACATTCGGGTGCTGCGGTGGCGGGTCGGCGTCGACGGCGTGCCCGAGTACCTGGACAGCCGGGGCGAGCGCGACCACGTCTTCCCGCCGTCGCACGACTTCGAGTGGACCGAGACGACCCGCGAGGACCACGTCCTGGGCCGGCACCCGCACATCTCCATCGACGGCCAGGTCTTCGTGGAGACGGTCGGTGGCACGCTGACCGTGAAGGTGGAGAACAACACCGAGGTCGGCGAGGGCATCTACAGCGAGCCGGTGGACGAGCCGTTGCAGAGCCTCGCCGACGCCGACGTGCACTGGGCCCGGGTGGGGCCGCTGATCCTGTTGCGGCTGCGGCCGTACAAGGAGACGCAGTGGCGGCACCTGGTGTTCAACACGCTCACCCGGGAGGTGATCCGGCTCGACGGCATCGGCGTCGCCTGTCAACGGCTGCCGGAGGACCACGGCATCATCTTTCCCGGCGGGTACCACCTGGTCACCGGAGTCACCAGGACGTTCGACACCGACGTGTCGGACCTGGAGTTCGAGCGGGTGGTGCGCTCGCCCAACGGCGAGGACGTGCTCTACGTCTTCCATGCCCGCGCCGACGGCCGAAGCCTGCTGCTGCCGTACAACGCGATCCGCAAGGAGGTGGCCGCGCCGATCCCGTGTCACGGTTTCTCGCTGTTCGACGACGGCACGCTCGTGGTGTTCCGGGCCGTGTCCGAGGAACCGACCCGGGTCCATCCGATGCAGGTCTGGCAGACGCCGTACGTCTCGGACGCGTACGCGGCGGCGCAGCCGGCCGGCACCGGGCCGCTGGAGCGGATCGGCAACGCCGACCTGGTACGCGGCATCTCGGACTGCCTCTCGGCGGCCGGGATGGTCGACGACACCGCCACCGCCGGGCTCTACGAGGCGCTGATCGCCGCCTGCGCCCGGATCGCCGACCACTACCACTGGCTCGGCGAGGACGAACTCGGTGACCTGGCCACGCCGCTGGCCGGGCTGCGCCGCACCGCCGCCGCCGTGCTGGAGGAACACGAGAAGGTCCGGACGCTCACCGAGCGGGCCCGCGCCGAACTGGACGACAGCGCGGAGCAGATCGCCTCGCTGGCCCGCCGGGCGCGCGGCGAGGCGCCGCTGACCGCCGACGACTGGGTCACCCAGTTGGGCGGCCTGCGCCGCGCCCGGGGACACCTGGAAACGCTGCGGGAACTGCGGTACGTCGACCACGCCCGGATCGACGAGTTGGCCGGTCGACTCGACGAGGAACTGGCGGTGGCCGGTCGTCGGGCGGTGGAGTTCCTGCGCCGGGACGAGGCGTTCACCGGTTACCAGCAGGAGGTGGAGCGGCTCGCCACGAAGGCCGCCGAGATCGGCACGGTGGCCGAGGCGGGCACCGTCCGCGACGAGTTGGCCGCGCGTACCGACGGCCTTCAGACCATCACCGACGTGGTCGGCGGGTTGGACATCGCCGACGCGACGGTCCGCACCGGCATCCTGGGCCGCGTCGGTGAGGTGCTGGGCGCGGTCAACCGGGCCCGGGCAGTGCTGGACAAGCGCCGTCAGGAACTGGCCGCGGCGGAGGGCCGGGCCGGCTTCGCCGCCGAGTTCGCCCTGCTCGGGCAGGCGGTCACCGGTGCGCTGGCGGCGGCGGACACCGCCGAGCGCTGCGACGAGCAGCTGGGCCGGCTGCTGCTGCGGGTGGAGGAACTGGAGTCCCGGTTCGGCGAGTTCGACGACTTCCTCGCCGAGTTGGCCACCCGGCGTACCGACATCTACGAGGCGTTCTCCTCGCGCAAGCAGGCGCTGCTGGACGAGCGGGCCCGCCGGGCCGACCGGCTCGTCACCTCCGCCGAACGGATCCTGGTGAGCGTGCACCGGCGAGCCGGCAGTCTCGGCTCGCTCGACGACATCAACACCTACTTCGCGGCCGATCCGATGGTGGACAAGCTGCGCGCGGTGGTCGAGGAGCTGCGTGCGCTCGGCGACGCGGTGCGGGCCGAGGAGCTGGACGGCCGGATCCGGGCCGCCCGCCAGGAGGCCGGGCGTGGCCTGCGTGACCGTCTCGACCTGTACGCCGACGGCGGCGAGACGATCCGGCTGGGCCGGCACCGCTTTGCGGTGAACACGCAACCGATCGACGTGGCGGTGGTGCCGGCCGAGGGCCGGATGGTGGTGGCGGTGACCGGCACCGACTATCGCGCCCCGGTACGCGACGAGGAGTTCCAGCAGACCCGGCGGTTCTGGGATCAGCTGCTGGTCTCCGAGTCGGCGCAGGTGTATCGGGCCGAGTACCTGGCGACCTCGATTCTGGCCGCCGCCGAGGCCGGTCGCGACGGCCCCGGTCTGGACGAGTTGCACACGGTGGCGGTGGATCCCGACGGGCTGCGGGAGCTGGTCCGGCGGATCGCCGAGAACCGCTACGACGAGGGGTACGAGCGCGGCGTGCACGACCACGACGCGGCCGAGATTCTGCGGGTGCTGCTGCGCCTGCACGCCGGGGCGGGGCTGTTGCGCTACCCGCCGGCCGACCGCGCCGCCGCCCAGCTTTTCTGGCGGTACGCCACGGACGAGGCGGCCCGGTCGACCTGGACGGCGCGTGCCGCCTCGCTGGCCCGGGCTCGGGCGCGGTTCGGTCGCCCGGACGGCGAGGACGCCGCCGACCTGCTCTGCGACCAGTTGGCCGAGGCGATCGAGGTGTTCCTGTGTGGGGCAGGACTGCCGGTGCCGCCCGGTGGCACCGCGCTCGCCGGCGAGTACCTGTTCGCCGAACTCGCCGCACCGCCGGTGCGCTTCGTCACCGGGGGCGGGGCGCGTACCCTGCTGGACCGGTTCCGCCGGGCGCTCGGTGGCCCGCAGTCCCGTTCGTCCCGCGAGTTCGACGATGACCTGCGGGCGCTCGGCGACGACCTGGCCGGCAGGTACCAGCTGATCGACGCGTGGCTGACCGCCTTCCTGGCCACCGACGACGGCGGCCTGTCCGGTTACGACCTGCCGGAGGCGGTCGCCGTCGAGTTGTGTGGCCCGGACCTGGCCCGGGAGGACAGCGCGGCGACGATGACCGAAACGGTCGGCGGCCTGCTCGGCGCGCATTCGCGTGTCGAGGGCTCCACCCTGGACGTCCGGTTGGACGAGACGCTGGCCCGGACCCGCAGCTTCCGCACCGAACTGGTCCCGGCGTACCGGGACTACCAGCGGCGACGCAACGCGCTGGTGGAGGTCGAGCGGGAGCGACTGCGGCTGGAGGAGTACCGGCCGAAGGTGATGAACGCCTTCGTCCGCAACCGGCTGCTCGACGAGGTTTACCTGCCGCTGATCGGCGACAACCTGGCCCGGCAGCTCGGCGCTACCGGTGACGGCAAGCGGGTCGACCAGTCCGGCCTGCTACTGCTGATCTCACCGCCCGGCTACGGCAAGACCACCCTGATGGAGTACGTGGCCAGCCGGCTCGGCCTGGTCTTCGTCAAGGTCAACGGGCCGGCCCTGGGCACGAAGGTCACCTCGCTGGACCCGGCCGAGGCGCCCGACGCCACCGCCCGGCAGGAGGTCGAGAAGATCTCGTTCGCCCTGGAGCTGGGCAACAACGTCCTGCTCTACCTGGACGACATCCAGCACACCAACCCGGAGCTGTTGCAGAAGTTCATCTCGCTCTGCGACGGGCAACGCCGGATGGAGGGTGTCTGGGAGGGCCGGACCCGCACGTACGACCTGCGCGGCAAGCGGTTCGCGGTGTGCATGGCGGGCAACCCGTACACCGAGTCGGGGAAGCGGTTCCGGGTGCCGGACATGCTCGCCAACCGGGCCGACGTGTGGAACCTCGGTGACGTGCTCTCCGGCCGGGAGGAGGTCTTCGCGCTCAGTTACGTCGAGAACGCGCTCACCGCGAACCCGGTGCTGGCACCGTTGTCCGGGCGTGATCGCGCCGACCTGGAACTACTGGTGCGGATGGCCCGGGGCGACGACACGGTCCGCCCCGACCAGCTGTCGCACCCGTACCAGCCGGTGGAGCTGGAGCAGGTCGTCTCGGTGCTGCGCAAGCTGCTGCGGGTGCAGCAGGTGGTGCTGGCCAACAACCAGGCGTACATCGCCTCGGCGGCGCAGTCCGACGACGCCCGCACCGAACCGCCGTTCCAGCTCCAGGGGTCCTACCGGAACATGAACAAGCTGGCCGAACGGATCGTCCCGGTGCTCACCGACGAGGAGTTGGAGGCGGTGATCGACGATCACTACCTGGGTGAGGCGCAGACCCTGGCGGCCGGCGCGGAGGCGAACCTGCTGAAGCTCGCCGAGTTGCGCGGTCGGCTCACCCCGGAACAGGCCGCCCGCTGGGCCGAGGTGAAGGCCGCCTTCCAGCGTTCGCGGGCGCTCGGCGGAACCGGCGACGACCCGGTCGACCGGGCGGTGGGCGCGCTCGGCCTGCTCGCCGACCGGGTCAGCGGCGTCGCCGCCGCCATCGGCCGGGCCACCGACCGCTGAACCCCGACGTCAGGCAGGGCCCCTGCCGACGCCTCCAGTAGGACAGGGGCCCTTCCTGACACTGCGGTGTCGCGGCTGACCTCAGGTGAGCGCCAGCACAGCCCCCAGTACCCGCTGGACCAGCGCGGTCTGCCCCTCGGCCTTGGCATCGGTCGGGCTGGCGGCGAACACGAGCCGCAGGCCGCCGTCGTCGAGGGCACCGACGGCCGCCTGGTAGCCGTAACGGGCGCCGGACTTGCCCCAGAACACCCGGCCGTCGGGCAGTCGGATCGAGGAGAGGCCACCGTTGCTGTACTCCGCGCCCGCCCACGGAAGGGTGAACAGTTCACGTTGCTGAGCGGGGGCGAGCAGCCGGCCGTCGAACAGGGCCGCGGCAAACCGGTCCAGGTCGGCGACGGTCGAGATCAGGTCACCCGAGGCGGGGGTGAAGCTCTGACTCCAGCGCGTCGCGTCCACCAGCTCGGTCCGCCCGTCGCGGTCCACCTGCTGGTAGCCCCGCACGTGCGGGCCACGGATCCCGGTGGCGTAGCCCGGGGCGTACGTGTCGCGTAAGCCGAGCGGCCGGAAGATCCGGTGCCGCATCTGCTCGGCGTACGACCGGCCGGTCACCCGCTCGATCAGGATGCCGGCGACGATGTAGCCCATGTTGGTGTAGCGCTGGGCGGTGCCCGGGACGTACTCCGGTGGGTTCGTCAGCGCCGTCCGGACGATCTGCTCGGGGGTCCAGCGGTCGAAGCGGTGCTGGAGTTGCCACGCCAGCCCGTCGGGCAGGACCGGGCTGGGCAGGCCACTGGTGTGGGCGAGCAGCTGTCGTACGGTCATCGTCGGCCAGTCGGCCGGGATCAGGTCCGGCAGGTGCGGGCGTACCGGTTCGTCGAGGTCCAACTGGCCCTCCACCACCAGCTGGTAGACCACGACGGCGGTGAAGACCTTGGTCACGCTGCCGATCCGGATCCGGGCGTCCCGCGGTACCGGTGCCGAGGAGCGCAGGTCGCGTACGCCGAAGGTGTCCTCGAAACAGCCGGTCGGGGTGGTGACCCGCAGTTGGACGCTGGTGGTGGTGAGTTCGGGGTCGGGGATCTCGCCGACCGCCGTGATCAGGCTCGTGGGGTCGAACGATCCGATCGGGCAGTCGCGGTGGGTCGCGCCGGCGGGTACCGCCAGGGTGCCGGCCAGCAGCGCGCCGACGGTGACTCCGGCGAGGAGATTACGCCTGGTGAGTTTCATGGGGAGAGCCTGCCGAGCCCGGCGGAGCGGGAGGTATCCGGAATCCACCCGACCGTCCCCTGAGGACTCTCCCGTAGGGGCGTGTCCCGATTCCCTTCCCACCGGGTCGTCGCCGGTGACTAGGTCCGGTCGGCGGGCAACCTCGCACAAATCGCTGTCGAGTCAAGTAGCGGATTGTCGGATCTCAATCGAAAACAACGTCCGATTTTGGCCCGCTTTCCGAATCTCAGCATTTCCCTATTTCTTCCTCAGACTTCCCACAAGAAAACGCTGACGCCGATAACGACACTTACATGTGTCGGCTGCGGCGTGCCGTACCGCCAGCAGCGGGCATCTGTCGAATCACGAGAGAAGTGGGGTAACGACATGCGATCCAACAACTCCGGTGTGACCGCCGCCATCCTCGGCCGGCGTGGACTGGCGCTGGTCGCCGCCGCCGGGACGGTCGCCGGCTCCGTGCTGCTCGGAGCCGTTCCGGCGTACGCCAACGCGACCACCAAGACGGTGGCGTCCGACGGCGACACCGTCACCTTCAACACCAGCGACAGCAGCCGGAAGGTAAGCGGGAACGTTTCCTTCACGATCAGCCGGGACGGGAACTGGGAGATCGACGCGGACGCCCGAAACGGGAACCTGATCGGCCGCAACGCGCACTGGATCTGCGACCTGACGTTGGGCTCGTCGGACCTGCGGAAGTCGACCGGCACCAAGTGGGTGCCGGGTAAGAAGACCCGCAGCCTCAACGCCGCCGCGTACGAGCCGTTCATCCAGGTCAGCTTCGACGCGCTGGTGGCGACCGGGCAGGCCGACTGCGACATCGTCGTCGGCTGACCCGGACGTCGCCCGGTTCGGGGGGTGTACGGCCAGGGCCGGTGCGACGCTGGGGATCCGGTCGAGGGCGTTGGTGTGGCGGCAGGTTGCGCCCACCGCGCCCTTCGGCGTTGCGCCGCAGGTCGCGGCAGCACCGTTGGCGTCAGGCGTAGTAGCGGCGAAGTTCGCGGGTGAGCACCTTGCCGGTGGCGTTGCGGGGCAGATACTTGACGAAGACGACGTCGCGGGGCACGGAGAAGCGGGCCAGGTAGTGCCGGACGTACTCGCGGACCGCCTCGGCGTCGAGGGTCTCGCCGGGGTACAGGGCGAGGAAGGCGGCGAGCCGCTGGCCGTAGTCAGGGTCGGGTACCCCGATGACGGCGGCCTCGCGTACCTGGGGGAGTTGGGCGAGCAACTGTTCCACCTCGGCGGGGAAGACGTTCTCCCCACCGGAGACGATCATGTCGTCGGCGCGGCCGTCCACGAAGAGCAGTCCGTCGGCGTTGACCCGGCCCAGGTCGCCGGTGTCCAGCAGGCTGTCGTGCCGGTCCCGGTCGGGGCCGGACGTGTAGCCCTCGAAGAGCATCTCGTTGCCGACCAGGATCCGCCCGACCCGGCCACCGGACACCGGCTGGCCGTCGTCGTCGACGATCTCCAGCAGGGTCCCGTGCGGCGGCCTGCCCGCGGTGGTGGGTGCCCGGCGCAGGTCGGCGGGAGTGGCGATGGAGGCCCAGGACGCCTCGGTCGAGCCGTACAGGTTGTAGAGCACGTCGCCGTAGGTGTCCATGAACGCCGCTGGCAGCCCGCCGGGCAGCGCCGAGCCGCTCACCGCGACCACCTTCAGCGGCGGCCGGTGCTCCGGCGCCGGCAGCTCCATCAGCCGTTGCAGCATCACCGGCACCGCGAACAGGGCTTGACACCGGTGCCGCACCAGGTCGTCCAGGGTGGCGGCCGGGTCGAAGCGGCGGTGCAGCACGATGGTGGCCCGCAGGGCGAAACAGACCTGTAGGGCCGCGTACCCCCAGGTGTGAAAGATGGGGGCGGCGATCAGCACCCGGTCCCGGACGTGCAGCGGAATCCGGTCGATGATGGACACCAGCGGGCCGAAGCCGTTCGGGATGGGCCGGCGGGCGCCTTTCGGCGCACCTGTGGTGCCGGAGGTGAGCACGATGATCCGACCGTCCCGTTCGGGCGGGTGAAGTTCACCGGGTAGGGCGGTGTCGATCAGTTCGCTTCGGGCCTGTTCGTCGAGGCGGTGCAGTTCCGCCGGCAGCCCGAGGGTCCGTTCGGTGAACTCGTCGTCGTGCACCAGGACCCGCAGCCGCTGCTCCTGCGCCACGGTGGCCAGCTGCGCCGGGGAGAGGCCGGTGTTGACCAGCACGGCGTCGGCGCCCAGCAGCGTGGCGGCGACGACGGTCTCGATCAGACCCGGGTGGTTGCGGCCGAGCACGCCGATCCGGTCGCCGGCCTGGACGCCGAGTGCGGCACGCAGCGCGCGGGCGAGCCGCATGGACCGGTCGAGCAGTTCGGCGTACGTCAGCTCGGTGCCCTGCTCGTCGATGACCGCGACCCGGCCCGGGTCCCGGGCCGCCGCCTGGCGCAGTTCACCGGCGAGGCTCCAACCCCACTTGCGCAGCGCGCTGAGCTGGGATGCGACGCGGATCGGACGACCCGGGGCGAGCAGGCCCCGCCGAGTCAGTGTGCTGACGATGAACGGCAGGTCCATGTCAGCGGATCTGCATCCCGGAGATCGCCCGGGAGATGACCAGCCGCTGGATCTCCGAGGTGCCCTCGAAGATGGTGTAGATCTTGGCGTCGCGGTACCAGCGCTCGACCGGGTGGTCCCGCAGGAAACCGGCACCACCGAGCAGCTGGACCGCCTTCTCGGTCACCGAGACGGCCACCTCGCCGGCCTTGAGCTTGGACATCGAGCCCTCACCGGCGGTGAACGGCCGGTTGTTGCGCCCCATCCAGGAGGCCCGCCAGACCAGCAGTCGAGCGGCGTCGATCTCCATGCGCATGTCGGCCAGCGTGAACGCGACCGCCTGGTTGGTGATGATCGGCCGGCCGAACTGGACCCGCTCCTTCGCGTAGTCCAGGGCGTACTCGTACGCGGCCCGGGCCACGCCGAGCGCCTGCGCGCCGACGGTGGGTCGGGACAGCTCGAACGTACGCATCGCGGCCTGGCCGGAGGCGCGTTGCCCGGAGCGGGCGCGGGCCAGGCGTTCGTCGAGCGCTTCCTTGCCGCCGAGCAGGCACCGGCCCGGTACCCGGACGTCGTCGAGGAAGACGTCGGCGGTGTGTGAGGCGCGCAGGCCGAGTTTGCGCAGCTTGCGGGTGGCGCTCAGCCCAGCGGTGCCGGGCGGTACGACGAACGCGGCCTGTCCCCGCGAGCCCAGTTCCGGCTCGACCGAGGCGGTAACCACGTGCACGCCGGCGATCCCGCCGTTGGTGGCGTACGCCTTCTGCCCGCGCAGCACCCACTCGTCGGTGGCTTCGTCGTAGCTGGCCCGGGTACGCATCGCGGCGACGTCCGAACCGGCCTCCGGCTCGGAGCTGCAGAAGGCCGCGACGGCCGGGGAGTCGGCGTCGCCGAAGCACTGCGGCACCCACTCGACGAGCTGGTCCGGGGTGCCCGCGCCGTAGATGGCGGCGACCGCGAGCGAGGTGCCGAAGATGCTCAGCCCGATGCCGGCATCGCCCCAGAACAGTTCCTCACTGGCGATCGGCAGCGACAGTCCGGTGGGATCGGCCCAGCAGGTGGCGAGGAACTCGAAGCCGTAGAGCCCGACCTTCGCCGCCTCCTGGATGATCGGCCAGGGGGTCTCCTCGCGGGTGTCCCACTCGGCCGCGGCTGGGCGCACGACCTCGCTGGCGAAGCCGTGCACCCAGTCCCGTAGATCCCGCTGTTCCTCGTTCAGGTCGAGCGAGAACTCGGCCATGTCAGGCCTTGGGGATGTCGAAGAGGTTCGCGATGTTGGCGGCCAGGCCCAGGTCGCCCTTGGCCTTGAGCTTGCCGGTCATGAACATCATGACCGGGTTGGCGCCGCCGGAGACGATCTTCAGGAACTCGACCGGGCCCATGGTCAGGCTCAGCCGGGGGTCGTGCTGCGGGGTCTCGTTGACCGTGCAGGTGCCGTCGGCGATGACCACCTCGTAGGTGTCGGTGCCGCCGTCCGGGGCGCCGGTGATGTTCCAGTGGATGACTGCGTTGGTGGAGCCGGCCCGGTCGGCGCGGAACAGCTGCGGCATCCGCCCGAAGACTTCGCCGAGGATCTTGCCGCGCAGGTCACCGGACATCACCTCGGCCAGCTTGCTCTCCGGGGTGTTCTTGACGAGCTGGGCGAACTCCTTCGGGCCGACGTTTGCGAAGTTGGCCGGGTCGAAGTCAGTCATGGAAAAGCACCTCTCGGACAGTGGCTACTCGTGCGTAACCTTACGCACGAGTAGGTATGCTTGCAAGGTGTCCACCGGTCCCGCCTTCAAGCGCCTCCCACGCGCCGTACGGCAGCAGCAGATGCTCGACTCCGCGGTGCGAATCTTCTCCCGGCGTGGGTACCACGGCGCCAGCATGGACGAGATCGCCGAGGTGGCGGGCATTTCCAAGCCCATGGTGTACGCGTACCTGGGCACCAAGGAGGAACTCTTCGTCGCCTGCCTGCACCGCGAGGGCACCCGGATGATGGAGGCCATCGCCGGTGCCGCCGACCCCGACCTGCCCGCCGACGAGCGGCTCTGGCGCGGGCTGCGGGCGTTCTTCGGCTTCGTCGGCGCGCATCGGGACGGCTGGGCGGTGCTCTACCGGCAGGCCCGCGCCGAGCAACCCTTCGCGCGTGAGTTGACCGTGATGCGGGCGCGGCTGGTGGAGGTGGCCGCCGGGATGCTCGACCACGCGCTGCGCGCCGAGGGGCGAGAGGTGGCCCACACCGAGTTGGAGGTGGTCGCGTACGCGCTGGTCGGCGCGAGCGAGTCACTGGCCGACTGGTTGGCCGACCATCCGGAAGCCGACCCGGAGAAGACCGCCACCCAGATGATGAACGTCGCCTGGCTCGGCGCCGGGCAACTGCTGCGCGGCGTCACCTGGCACCCGCCCGGGTGACCCCACCGCCCCTCAGCGTCGTGCGGCCCGGCGATGGGCGCGGCGGCGCAGTCCGCGTGCCAGTTGCACCAGCAGGGTTACCGCGATCGACAGGCCGATTCCGGCGAGGATCCCGTAGATCGGCTCACGTTCAAAGGCCAGCCCGCCGAAGAGGCCGAGCAGCACGCAGTAGAGCGCCCAGGTGCCGGCACCGATCAGGTCGTAGAGCAGAAACGGGCGCAGCGGGTAGCGCACCGCCCCCATGGTCAGGGTGACCGCCGTCCGCCCGCCGGGCAGGTACCGGGCGGAGGTCAGGATGACGCCGCCGTGCCGGCACACCGCCCGCCGCGCCCACTGCGATCCGGCCCGGCGTCGGCTGTCCTCCGGCGAACGATCCAGACGACCTGAGCCGCCGCCGCGCCCGATGGCGTAGGAGACGTGGTCGCCGAGCATGGCACCGAGCATGGTCACCACGATCACCACCACCAGATTCGGCTCGCCGCCGGTGGCGAGAACGGTGACCGTGATGACCGCCGCCTCGGCCGGCACCAACGGGAAGATCGCGTCGATCGCGGTGAGTCCGAACAGCAGCAGATACACCCACGGTGAGGTGAGCGTGTGCCGGAGCAGGTCGAGCGCGGCTTCCATGGATACATGCTCGCCGCCGGACGGAGGCATCGGGGCGGGACGGACGGATCACCGCTAATGGGGCCTTCCACCCGTTGCCACCGGAACCCGGGTCGCCGTACCGCCGTCGGGGCGGGCGGTGTCGAGGTGGGTCGTCCGCATCCGCTTGTCCTCCGCTGTGAATCCGTGGGAGGTGAGCACGACGGGTACGCCCAGCGCCCGCTCCACCGCCGTGGGCCAGTCGACCGGCGCAGGGTCGTCGTACACCGGTCGGGTCCGTAGCAGGCGGGCGGTGAGCGCCGCCTGCCGGTCGAGGTCTCCGGGCGGACCCGGCCGCAGTCCGTCCAGGTCCGCATAGCGGTGGCAGATCCGCAGGTCGAGACCGTGACCGACGAGATCCAGGTGGGTCAGCGCCAGGCCGTCGACCCCACCGGCGACCGCCAGGGCGTACGCGTGGGCGACGGCGTCGAAGTGGCCGAACCGGAAGCGGCCCTGCCACGGGTTCGTCGGGTTGTGCGGCTCGGTCAGCCCGAGCGCCGGATCCTCGGTCACCAGCGGACCCGGCCCGTGTCTGGTGGTGACCGTCCGCAGCACGCCGAGCCGGGTCGCCGATCCGGCCAGCCCGGCCTCGGTCAGCAGCGCCTCGGCGTTGACGGCGGTGGTGGTGCTCCACGTCGTGTACGGGTGGAAGCCGTGCCACTCGTCCAGCAGCACTCCCTGCGCGCCCTCGAACACGCACGTCCCGGCGCGCAGCTCTGCGGCGAGCCAGCTCCGGTCGACGATCGCCACCCGTTCGGCGAAGGCCCGGTACGCCGGCAGACAGTCGGCGACCGGAGGGGCGTCCAGCGGGCCGAGTTCGGCGCTGAGCCGGTCCCGCAGCGCGGTCAGCCGGCGGCGCAGCAGCTCCGGGTTGCGGCAGTCCGCCACCCGGGGTGCCTGGTCGGGGTGGGCGAGACCGTACGCGACGGCCTCGCCCACCCCCAGCCCGCAGGAACCGTGCCGGTCGGCTCCGCGGGCCAGCTCCCGGGCCCGGTTCGCGGCCCGGTGGTACGGGGTGGCCAGCAGCGCCTCCCCGTCCACGGTCAGCCGGTCGAGCGCGTCGGGCACCCCGACGGCGGCGAGGTGGTCCGCCTCGGTGGCCAACGCCAGCGGGTCCACCACCACGTGGCGGGACAGGTGGGTGCCCACCCCGGGGCGGAAGGTGCCGGCCCCGAACTGGGCGAACGTGTGGTGCCGGCCGTCGCGCAGGACGACGTTGTGTGCCGCCTGCGCACCCCCGTTGAACCGCACCACCGTCCGCACCGGCAGGGTCGCGCAGAGCCAGTCCACGACGGTGCCCTTCCCCGCGTCGCCGTATCCGAGGTCGACCACGATCACGTGCTGGCCGTGCGGCCCCCTCGCCGCCGGCCCGCCGGTCACCGCGCCGCCCGGAACCACGCCCGCCGCCGGCCGGGTCACAGCCGGACCACTCCGCGCCCGGTGGTGCGGCTGGCCGGCAGCTCCGACACCTCGGCTCGGGCTCTCCCGTCCAACCGGGCGAGGGCCTTCGACACCGTGCCGGTGGCGGACGAGCCGGCGCGGTCCAGGTCCCGTAGACCCTGGTCGAGGTCGATCGCCTGCTCGCCGAGGCCGACGGTGAGCGCGATGGTCTCGCAGACCGCAGCGAGATCGTCCAACTCCAGGGCGTTCTGGCCGAGCAGGTCGCGCCAGAAGTCGAGCACCCGGCGGTTGCCCGAGTAGTGGCTGCCGGCGGGTAGCAGGTAGTAGGTGTCCCAGCGGCGGGTGACCTCGTCGACGATCTGCCGCAACGGCACGTCCTCGCGCAGGTCGTCCTCGACGAGCCGGCTCACCTCGCCGGCCTTCACCTGCGGGTACGCCAACTCGTCGCCGATGACGAACAGGTAGCCGCGCCGGCCGCGCTTCTCCCAGCTGTCGGTGATCGTGCGCCGGGCCATGAAGTACAGCGCCAGCTCGTACGATTCCCGCATCTGGCCGCCACCGCCGCCCTCCAGCACGATTCGGCCGAGGTCGTCGTCCATCCGGTTGTCGGACTCGAACTGCCCTACCTGCAACGGCACCCGGTCACAGGTGGCGTCCCCGATCGCGCCGAACATGATCTGCGGGTCGCGGGCGTAGCCCTGGCGCAGCAGCAGACCCAGCAACTGCGGCAGCTTGGCCTGGAGGACGCGGGGCACGTGCCCCATCGAGCCGGTCACGTCGAACAGGACCGCGACGGGGGTCGACTGGGGGTGCTCCGCGCTGTCCCGGCTCTCCCGTACCGCGCCGCGCGGGTCCAGCGCCGGGTGCACTACCCGGGCTCCGCTGTCGCTGTAGGAGAAGGCGCTGGCGCCGGTGGCCCGGCGGTAGCGGTCGGCGGCGTCGTACACATCGGTGGACCATGCTCCGCTGCCCATGGCAGCCTCCTTAGGGGTTGAGGGTGAAGGGGCGGAAGGTGCGCGGCCCGTAGAGGCGGTGCAGCACCTCGTCCAGTTCGCGCAGCAGCAGCCAGGCGTCGTCGGGGCGGGCGCGCAGGAGCCCCTGCCGGCAGCCCCGGGCGAAGTCGAGCAACTGGCGCGGGGCCCGGCGGTCCAGCAGCCAGGTCATGCAGTGGGTGGCCATGAAGATGTCGGTGCCCGGCCCGGACGGCTGACGGTTGGGCACCTCCGGCGGATACCAGGACTCGTGCTCGGGCACCATCGCCGGCACGGTGCCGCCCGGCTCGGTGGAGAAGCACCAGTCGACAAGCACCAGGCCGTGCGCGTCGGGGTCGATGAGCACGTGGGACGGCAGCACCGCACCGTGCACCAGGCCCGCCCGGTGCGCCAGGCCGAGGGCGACCAGGAGTCGACGCCACATCCACGCCACGTCCCGGGCGTCCAGCCCGTCCGGATAGGCCCGCCGCACCTCGACCAGGCTGTGCAGGTTGGGCGCGGTGCCGAGCACGGTGATCCGCCGGTCCGCCCCGGTGCCGGCGTCGCGGTGGGTGAAGCTGTCGACCAGCCGGGGCACGTACGGCAGCCAGCGCGGGTCACCCCGCTCGGCAAGCGTGCGCAGGGCGCGTTGCTCGCGGACCATCAGATCGTTGTCGGCCGCGTCGCGGGGCAGCTTGAGCAGCCGGTCGGCACCGACGTCGTACAGGTCGGCGAGGTCGCCGGAGTACGCGGGCCGCCCGCACCGGTAGCCGTGCAACACGGTGGCCCGCCGGGCCCGCCAGCGGGTGGTCACCCGGAGGAAGGCGTCGATGGCAGCGGCCCGGATCCCCGGACCGACCCAACCGAGCCGGTCCGGGTGCAGAGCACCGACGAGTTCCCGGTAGCGCCGCTCCGGCGCGTCGCCACCGAACAGCTCGTCGTCGTCACGGGCGGCGGTGACCAGGCGGATCGCCTCGTCGGTGGTCATCGCACCGTCTCCTCGCGTGCCGGACGCAGCAGCGCCGGATGCAGCAGCCGAGCGTCACCGGCCCGGTAGAGCCGGGCCCGCGGGCCGCCTCGGGTGCCACCGCGCTCGGTGCTTTCGCCGGTGCTCTCCACGAAGCCGGGCACCGAGAGCACTTTGCGGTGGAAGTTGCCGGCGTGCAGCTGATGGCCCCAGACCGTCTCGTAGACCGCCCGCAGTTCCCCGATGGTGAACTCGGGTGCGAGGAAGCGGGTGGCCAGCGGGGTGTATTCCAGTTTGGAGCGCGCCCGCTCCAGCCCGTCGGCGACGATCTGACCGTGGTCGAAGGCGAGCTGCCGGTTGGCCAACTCGGCGACCGGCGCCCAGGCCGCCTCGTCGGCGTCGGTGCCGGCCGTCGCGTCCGGCAGGTCGGGGGCGAAGGCCAGATGGGCGATCGAGACGATCCGCATCCGGGGATCGCGGTCGGGCGCGCCGTAGGAGGCCAGTTGCTCGACGTGGACGCGGCGGAGTGGCTCGCCGTCGAGACCGGTCTCCTCGGCCAGCTCCCGACGGGCGGCGGCGGCCAGGTCCTCGTCCGGCCGGACGAATCCGCCGGGCAGGGCCCAGAGACCTGCGTACGGCTGCTCGCCTCGGCGGATCAGCAGCAGGTGCAGCGCGCCGTCGCGGATGGTCAGGGCGACGATGTCGACGGTCACCGCGACCGCCGGATAGGCCCGCGGGTCGTAGGCGGCGAGGAAATCCTGCTCGTTCACGCTCGATCACTCTCACTTCGAGAACATCTCTAGTTGAGAACAACCTAGCGGAAAAGAGAGGGCCGGGCAAGTGCCCGGCCCCGCTCAGCGGATGGTGCCCGCCAGGTGTGGGCGACCACGCCTGTCGTACAGACCGAAATCCCAGCCCGGGTCGAGCGCCGTGGCGCTGAAGGCGACCGTGCCGGGCAGCGGCACCGGAAGCTTGAACGCCACGTCCACCGTGTACGCCTCGGGCAGCCGGCTCTCCAACGCCGCGAGACACCGCGCCTTGCTCCACATGCCGTGTGCGATGGGCCGGGGGAAACCGAGCAGCCGCGCCCCCAGCCGCGAGGTGTGGATCGGGTTGTGGTCGCCGGAGACCCGCGCGTAGTCCGTACCCACCCGGGGAGTGACCGACCAGCGGGCGGTGGCGGCCGGCGGCGGTGGCCGCTCGCCGTGGTCGCGCCGCTCACCGCCGTCCGGGGTGCGCTGCCGGCCGAGGTACGTCGAGACGCCGCGCCACACCTCCTCGCCGTCGACCGACCCGACGAGTACCACGTCCACCTGCCGTCCCCGGTCGTGCGGACGCAGGTTCTCCGCCCAGGTGGTGAAGTCCAGCCGCTCGTTGATGGTGACCGGCCGCCGCAGCGTGATCCGGTTACCGACGTGCACCACCCCGGTCAGCGGGATCGGGAACTCGGGCGCGGTGATCAGCCGAAGTGTCAGCGGAAAGCCCATGACGTGCGGAAAGGTCGCGGGCAGCCGATCGGCGAGGCGGAACCCGCAGACCCGGTCGTAGTCGGCCAGCCGCTCCGGATCGACCGCCACCCCGGCGACGGCCAGCTCGACCGCCGGCACCCCGGTGGCTTGCCGGCCGCCCAGCCCCGGCACCGCGTTCAGCAGCGCCCGCCGGTACAACGGACCCGCCGTCGGCATCCGAGGCAGTTCCGCCCGGGCCCGCGCCGCGGGTTCGCGGGGGCCGACGGCGGTGTCGGTCGATCGCCGGGCACCGGTCACCGCCGCGCCCGGCCCGGAGAGGTCCCGGGTCTGTTCCAGGTCTGCCCCGCCGGCCAGCGCGGCGGCCCGGATCTCCGGCGTCAGGATCTCGGTCGGCCCGTCGATCAGCTCACCGACCGACAGGTCGTCTCCGGGCTCCTCGCCACGTCCACGCCTGGCCATCACGCCCCCAGCAGGCTCTGGCCGCAGACCCGGACCACGTTGCCGGTGACCGCACCGGACGCCGGCCAGGCCAGCCAGCCGATGGTCTCCGCGACGTCGACCGGCAGCCCGCCCTGCGAGAGGCTGTTCATCCGGCGGCCCGCCTCCCGCAGCACCAGCGGGATCCGGGCGGTCAGCCGGGTCTCGATGAACCCGGGCGCGACCGCGTTGACGCTGATCTGCCGTTCCCGCAGCGCCGGGGCGAGCGAGTCGACCAGACCGATGACCCCGGCCTTGCTGGTGGCGTAATTGGTCTGGCCGCGGTTGCCGGCGATCCCGGCGATCGAGGAGACGCCGATGATCCGCCCGCCGGCCGGGATCAGCCCGCGCTCCAGCAGCAGGTCGTTGATGCGTTCCTGGCTGGACAGGTTGACGTCGATGACCTGGTCCCACCGGCCGGCATCCATCCGGCCGAGCGTCTTGTCCCGGGTGATGCCGGCGTTGTGCACCACCACGTCCACCCGCCCGTACCGGCTGGCCAGGTGCTCGGCGAGCCGGGCCGGCGCGTCGGAGGTGGTCAGATCCAGCTGCACGGCGCTACCGCCGATCTCGTTGGCCACCGTGGCCAGCTCGTCCCCGGCGGCCGGCACGTCCAGCGCCACCACTGTCGCGCCGTCGCGGGCCAGCACCCGGGCCAACGCCGCGCCGATGCCCCGCGCCGCGCCGGTGACCAGCACCACCTGCCCGTCGAGTGGGCGGTCCCAGTCGGCCGGCGCGGTGGCCTGGCCGGCACCGACCCGGATCACCTGCCCCGAGACGTACGCGGAACGGCCCGACAGCAGGAACCGCAGGGTCGCCTCCAGGCTGGTCCAGGTGCCCGGGTCGGCGTCCCGCGTGACGTACACCAGTTGCGCGGTGACCCCTCTGCCGAACTCCTTGCCGATGCTGCGGGTCAGCCCCTCCAGCGCCCGCTGGGCGGTCGCCTCGCGGGGCGTGCCGCACTCGGCCGGCGGTGTGCCCAGCACGATCACCCGGCCGCTGGGCTGAACCGCCCGGGCCTGCGGGTGGAAGAAGTCGTAGAGCTGGCGAAGTTGGGACGACTCGGTGATGCCGGTAGCGTCGAAGACGAGGGCGGCGCTCTCCGGCGTACGACCGGTTGCCAAATCGGGCACGGCGGTGGCCGGATCGCGCAGGGCGAGCCCGGCGGCGGCCAGGGCCTTGCCGACCGGCTCGCTGAGCCGCCCGCCGGTGGCGGCGCCGAGCAGGACCAGCCCGGGCAGAATCGGCTCGCCGGGTGCGTGCCGGCGCAGTCGCGGCGGATCGGGCAGCCCGAGGCGCTTGACCAGCGCCCGCCCGGTGCCCGACTGGACGAAGCTCGCATACCTGTCGGTCATAGGCGTAGCCTACTGGTGAGTAAGGTGCGGGCAACACTTTCGAGGAGGCGGATCGTGCAGAACGTTCGACGGGTCGCGATCATCGGCGGCAACCGGATCCCCTTCGCCCGCTCCAACTCGCGCTACGCCAGCGCCTCCAACTCCGACATGCTCGGCGCGGCCCTGGACGGGCTGATCGCCCGGTTCGGTCTGGCCGGGCAGCGGGTCGGCGAGGTCGTCGCCGGTGCGGTGCTCAAGCACGCGAAGGACTTCAACCTCACCCGCGAGGTGGTGCTCGGCTCGAAGCTGGACCCGCGCACCCCGGCATACGACATCCAGCAGGCGTGCGGCACCGGCCTGGAGGCCGTCATCCTGGTCGCCAACAAGATCGCCCTCGGTCAGCTCGACGTCGGAATCGCCGGTGGCGTCGACACCACCTCCGACGCGCCGCTCGCGGTCAACGAGGACATGCGTCGCACGCTGCTCAAGCTCAACTCCGCCCGCACCCTCGGTGAGCGGCTGCGGATCGCCGCGAAACTGCGCCCGGCCCAGCCGTTCAAGCCGGAGATCCCCCGCAACGCCGAGCCGCGCACCGGCCTGTCCATGGGTGAGCACGCCGCGCAGACCGCGCTGCGTTGGAACATCGACCGGCAGGCGCAGGACGAGTTGGCCCTGCGGTCGCACCAGCGGCTCGCCGCCGCGTACGACAAGGGCTTCTTCGACGACCTGATGACCCCCTACCTGGGGCTGACCCGCGATCAGAACCTCCGCCCCGACACCACCCTGGAGAAGCTGGGCACGCTGCGGCCGGTCTTCGGTGCCAAGGGGCCGGACGCCGAACAGGCCACCATGACCGCCGGCAACTCCTCGCCGCTCACCGACGGCGCCTCAACCGTGCTGCTGGCCAGCGAGGAGTGGGCGCGCGAGCACAACCTGCCGGTGCTGGCCTGGTTCTCCTGGTCCGAGACGGGCGCGGTGGACTTCGTGCACGGCGAGGAGGGGCTGCTGATGGCACCCGCGTACGCCGTGCCCCGGCTGCTCGACCGGGCCGGGCTCACCCTTCAGGACTTCGACTACTACGAGATCCACGAGGCGTTCGCCTCGCAGGTGCTGGCGACCCTGGCGGCCTGGGAGTCGCCGGAGTTCTGCAAGAACCGGCTCGGTCTGGACGCCCCGCTGGGCGCCATCGACACCGACAAGCTCAACGTGAACGGCTCCTCGCTGGCCGCCGGTCACCCGTTCGCCGCCACCGGCGGCCGAATCGTCGCCACCCTGGCCAAGCTGCTCGCCGCAAAGGGCAGCGGACGCGGCCTCATCTCCATCTGCGCCGCCGGTGGCCAGGGCGTCACCGCGATCCTGGAACGCTGAGCGCTGGCCCGGTACCCGAATCGGGTCGGGCGACACGCTGTGCCGGGTGGGTAAGGGCGCATCCGTCAGCCTGGGCCGGCCGTCCTCCTACCCTGGCCACCCGTACCCGTACCGTTGTCGCTGTGCCCGGTCGCTACCGCAGCACCGAGAGGCCGGACGCCGAGAAGTCCGGCGATCAGACCCGCGGCTCCGGCGATCTTGAGCGCGGCGAGCAGCGGTAGCAGCGACGGCGCCACACCGACCCGGGCGGAGTTGTGTAGGACGAATTCGGCCCGACGGAGATCGGCGACGCCGATGGCGACGTTGGCCGCGATGGTCAAAGCGGTGACCGCCAGGTACGCGTTCGACATCAGGCGCCGCCCGCATTTCCGTAGGCCATGGTCGAAACAGTCATGGATCTCCTCTTTCCCTCGTCGGGTGCTCGACGGTTGTCGTGCTTGTCGGTTGTCAGCCTCTGCCGGCGGCGACGAGCGAGTCCAATACCTGTTTCGATAGCTTGGCGGCATGGACGTTGACCTGCGGCTGCTGCGGTACTTCAGCGCCGTGGCCGAAGAGGGCAACCTGACCCGCGCCGCCCGCCGGCTCTTCGTCTCGCAACCGGCGCTCAGCAAGCAGATCCAGCGCCTGGAAGCCCTCCTCGACGTCGAGCTGTTCGTCCGCTCCCGGGACGGCATGCAGCTCACCGATCCGGGCCGGGTGCTGGCGGCGCGGATGCCCGCGCTGCTGGCTAACTGGGACGATGCACTGAGCGAGGTCAGGGCGGCGGCAAGCCGATCGGCGCGCGTGCTGCGGATCGGATTTCTCGCCAGCGCCGCCAACGAGGCAACTCCCCGCATCGTCGAGACGTTCCGGCGCGAGCAGCCTGGCTGGGAGGTCGTCATGCGCCAGGCGGCCTGGTCCAACCCGACGGCTGGGCTGCTCACCGGCGACACGGATGTGGGTCTGCTCCGGCTACCGTGCCCTGACCAGCACCGCCTGCGGGTGGCGATGCTGTTCACCGAGCCGCGGTGGGTGGCGTTGCCCACGACGCACCCGCTGGCGGGCAGGAACGAGATTCGGTGTGGCGAGCTGTGGGACGAGCCATTCGTGGCGGCCGCACCGGAGTCCGGCCGGTGGCGGGACTTCTGGCTCGGTGTCGACGAGCGCGTGGGCCGTCCGGTGCGGATCGGCGCAGTAGTGGACCAGCCGGACGACTGGCTGAACGCCATCGCCAACGGTTACGGCATCGCGTTCGCCCCGGCCTCCTCAGCCCGGTTCTACGCTCGGCCGGGCGTCGTCTACCGCCCGGTCACCGGATTGAGTCCGAGCCAGGTGGCCGTCGCCTGGCCATCCGCGGCCCACAACGACGCCGTGGTCCAGGCGTTCGTACGCTGCTGTCTGGCGATCACCCGCCAGCCCACCGGTCCCGATGCCGACGTTCGTGTGCCGGCGGGCGGTTGCCACGCCTGACGGCCGCCGTTGCGACCGTGGCAGACGCAACTGGGAGAGGCCGTGACGTCCGGCGCTCCGTGGGTACCGGAGAATGGGTCCGTGACGACGATCCCTAACGTGCTCGCCAACCGGTACGCCTCGCCCGAGCTGGTCACCCTCTGGTCTCCGGAGGAGAAGATCCGGCTGGAACGACGGCTCTGGCTCGCTGTGCTCCGGGCCCAGCGGGACCTGGGCGTGCCGGTGCCGGACGGGGTGGTCGAGGCGTACGAGCGGGTGCTTGACGATGTCGACCTGGCCTCGATCGCGGCGCGGGAGCGGGTGACCCGACACGACGTGAAGGCCCGGATCGAGGAGTTCAGCGCGCTCGCCGGGCACGAGCACGTGCACAAGGGGATGACCTCCCGGGACCTCACCGAGAACGTCGAGCAGCTCCAGGTGCGCCGCTCACTGGAGCTGATCCGGGATCGGGTGGTGGCGACGCTGGCCCGGCTCGCCTGGCACGCCCACGAGTACGCCGACGTGGTGATAGCCGGCCGATCGCACAACGTGGCGGCTCAGGCGACCACGCTGGGCAAGCGCTTCGCGTCGGCCGCCGAGGAGCTGCTGATCGCGTACGAGCGGTTGGAGGACCTGATCGCCCGGTATCCGCTGCGGGGGATCAAGGGGCCGGTCGGCACCGCCGCCGACCAGCTCGACCTCTTCGACGGCGACGCCGAGAAGGTCGCCGAGCTGGAGCGGCGGGTCGCCGAGCACCTGGGCTTCGGCCGGGTGCTGGGCAGTGTCGGCCAGGTCTACCCCCGGTCGCTCGACTTCGACGTGCTCTCCGCGTTGGCGCAGGTGGCTGCGGCGCCGTCGTCGTTGGCCACCACGATCCGGCTGATGGTCGGTCAGGAGCTGGCCACCGAGGGCTTCAAACCGGGCCAGGTCGGCTCCAGCGCGATGCCGCACAAGATGAACACCCGCTCGTCGGAGCGGGTCAACGGCTTCGCGGTGATCATCCGGGGTTACCTGTCGATGGTCGGCGAGCTGGCCGGTGACCAGTGGAACGAGGGGGACGTCTCCTGCTCGGTGGTGCGCCGGGTGGCCCTGCCGGACGCCTTCTTCGCCGCCGACGGGCTGTTCCAGACGTTCCTCACCGTGCTTGACGAGTTCGGCGCGTACCCGGCGGTGATCAACCGGGAACTGGAGCGGTTCCTGCCGTTCCTGGCCACCACCAAGATCCTGGTGGCGGCCGTCCGCCGGGGCGTCGGCCGGGAAACCGCCCACGAGGCGATCAAGGAGCACGCGGTCGCGGTCGCCCTGGCCATGCGGGAAAAGGGCACCCCGGACAACGACCTCTTCGACCGCCTGGCCGCCGACACCCGCCTCGCCCTGACCCGCCCCGAGATCGACGCTCTGGTCGCCGACCGCGCCGCCTTCGTAGGCGCCGCCCCCACCCAGATCCAGGCAGTCACCGCAAGAATCACCAGAATCGTCGAATCCCACCCCCAAGCCGCCACCTACTCCCCACCCCCCATCCTCTAACCCCATCCAAAGACGGCGTTGATCAAGAAGTTTTGGTCGGGGATCCACCGGATCCCCGACCAAAACTTCTTGATCACGGGAGCCGGTGCGGGCCGGAGCCGGTGGGTGCGGGGTGGGGTCAGTCGCGGGTGGGGGTTTCGGGGGCAGTGCCGAGGGTGGGGGCGCTGGGTGGTTCGGCGATCTTGCCGGGTTCCTCGGCGAAGGCTGGTTCCTGGGCCGTCTCGGCGGCCACCAGGGGCTGGTCGGGGGGCATGACGTCGGGGACCTTCGGCACCACGATCACGGCGGTGCCGTAGGCGCAGATCTCCATCCACATCTCGCCGCAGTCGCGGCTGTCGAACCGCATCCCCACCACGGCGTTTGCGCCGAGCCGCCGGGCCTCCTCGCCGAGGCGGGCGACCGAGTCGGTACGCCAGCGGGTGAGGTTGTCCGGCGCCATCGGGTCGTACGCGCCACCGCGCAGGTTCTTCACTCCCTCGCGGTACGGGTTGCGGGTTCTGGCCATGGAGGAGACCACCTCGCCGAGGATCTGGCGGATCTCGTAGCCGGGAAGTTGATCCGTCGTCACGACCAGCACGTTTCCGATGCTGGCAGGCCTGGGTGCGGCCCATCGTGAGCCCTGTTCACCTACTCGGATGCTGAAAAACCGCGCGGCGCGGACGGCGGGCGCAGGGCCCACCATCCGCGCCGCCACGGGCGCTAACCGTCAGACGCCGGAAACGGACCGGATCCAGGCACGGTTGTACGCGACGCTGCCGTAGTTCTGGATGCTCTGGCCGTCGGCGGTGGAGGCGACGCCGACCTGCTGACCGTTGTAGAACTGTGGGCCGCCCGAGTCGCCCCGCCAGGCGTTGCCGTTGATCCGGGTGCTCCGGATCGCCTGCCCGCCGTACGCGTCACTCACGTTCGTGCTGGTGACCCGGACGCTCGCGGTCTTGAGCTGGCTCGACGCCGAGCAGCCGCTGTAGCAGGTCATGCCCCAGCCGTAGATCGAGTTGGTCGAGTTGACCGGCGGGTTGCTGGAGGCCAGCGTGACGTAGCTGGTGCTCACCGAGCTGGACAGGCGCATCAGTGCCAGGTCGTACCGGCCGTAGGTGGCGCTGACCGTGCGGGTGACACCGCCGGAGGAGCGGTAGACGCTGCCCACCCGGACCGACATCGAGCCGCCGAGGCAGTGCCGCGCGGTGAGCACCCACTGCGGGGCGATGATCGTGCCGGAGCAGGTGAACGAGCCGTTGCTGAAGACAGCGGCGGCCCACGGCGCCGAGGAGACGGTGCCGCCGCCGATGATGAGGGGAGCGACGGGTGAGGCGACGGCGCCGGAACTGGCGCCCATCACCGCGGCCATGGCGGTGGCGAGGACCGCGATCAGGGATCGGATGCGCATGGGACTCCTTCGGGGTTCCCAGGACCCGGGTTCACCGGGCCGGCCTGCGGTGACGGACGGGGGTGATCCGCCGCCGCGACGTCGGTACATCGACGTCTGACGATGTACCGTAGGGCCCGGTGAGGTGTTTCACAAGAGGCTCATTGAAACAAGGTGATGTAACAGTTGGATTTCCCGTCGCCGGACCGTTCGCGACCGGCGGCGGCTCCCAGCTGCTCTGCCGCCGGGGGCTCGTCCGGCCGGGGATGATCGGCAAGGGTCGGCAACGAAGCCGTATCGGGATCGCAACGAACCCGTATCGGTCCCGACAGGTCCGTGCGGGTAGGGTCCGGGCGGCACCCGGACGGCGTCCGGCCGGTGCGTCTGGCGCGGCATCTGCCAGGTAGGCTGGCTGCGCTCGCCCGTTGTGGGTCGGCACCCAACTGCGTACACAGTCAGGAGTGCCCAGTGCCTCGCGTCGTCGTCGACGTCATGCTCAAGCCCGAGATCCTCGATCCTCAGGGCCAGGCCGTCGCAAACGCGCTGCCCCGGCTCGGCGTCAACGACGTCGCCTCGGTACGGATCGGCAGGCGGATCGAGATCGACTTTACCGGTGAACCGGACCTGGACCGGGCTCGGGAGATCGCCGACAAGTTGCTCGCCAACCCGGTCATCGAGGACTTCACGGTCCGTCTGGTCGAGACCGACGAACCCGCGGAAGCCCGGCCGTGACCGCCCGGGTCGGTGTGGTGACGTTCCCCGGCTCGCTGGACGACGGGGACGCGGCCCGGGCCGTACGGATCGCCGGCGCCGAACCGGTCCGTCTCTGGCACGGTGAGGCGGAGCTGCACGGGGTGGACGCGGTCGTCCTGCCCGGTGGCTTCTCCTACGGCGACTACCTGCGCTGTGGGGCCATCGCCCGGTTCGCGCCGGTGATGGAGAAGATCATCGACGGCGCCGGCGCGGGCCTGCCCGTGCTGGGCATCTGCAACGGCTTCCAGATCCTCTGCGAGGCGCACCTGCTGCCCGGGGCGCTCACCCGCAACCAGCACCTGCACTTCCGCAACCGCGACCAGATCCTGCGCATCGAGACGACCGGGACCGCCTGGACGAACACGTTCCAGCCGGGCCAGGAGGTGCTGATCCCGGTCAAGAACGGCGAGGGTTGCTACGTCGCCGACCCGGCAACGCTGGACGAGCTTGAGGCCCAGGGCCGGGTCGTCGCCCGTTACGTCGGTGGCAACCCCAATGGATCGCAGCGGGACATCGCCGCGATCACCAATCAGGCCGGCAACGTGGTCGGCATCATGCCGCATCCCGAGCACGCGGTGGAGGCGCTCACCGGCCCCTCCCTCGACGGTCTCGGCTTCTTCACCTCCGTGCTGAAGCACCTGGTGGGGACGCCGGCGTGACCGTCCGCGACGGGATCATCGGTCGGCTCACCCGCCCGTCGGGCGGCGAGCGCAACAAGGAGACGTCATGACCACGCATCCGGACCCGGTGCGGGACAACCCGGAGGCGGTCCCGGCGCAGCCGCAGCCGGCCGCCGCTCCGCCGGCCACCCCGGCCCGGCACGCCGCCGCGTCCGAGGCCACCGAGTGGACCGACGGGGTGGACACCGTGCCGCGTGCCGCGGGCACTCCGGAGGAGCTCCAGCCGTACGCCGAGCTGGGGCTCGCCGACGACGAGTACGACCGCATCCGGCACATCCTGGGCCGCCGGCCGACCCAGTCCGAGCTGGCGATGTACTCGATCATGTGGAGCGAGCACTGCTCCTACAAGTCCAGCAAGGTGCATCTGCGGCAGTTCGGCGAGAAGGCCCCGCCGAGCGACCGGCTGCTCGCCGGCATCGGGGAGAACGCCGGTGTAGTGCGGATCTCCGACGAACTCGCGGTGACCTTCAAGGTCGAGTCGCACAACCATCCGAGCTTCGTCGAGCCGTACCAGGGCGCGGCGACCGGTGTCGGCGGCATCGTCCGGGACATCCTGGCGATGGGCGCCCGCCCGGTGGCGGTGATGGACCCACTGCGCTTCGGCGCCGCGGACCACCCGGACACCGCCCGGGTGCTGCCCAGCGTGGTCGCCGGTGTCGGCGGCTACGGCAACTGCCTCGGCCTGCCCAACATCGGTGGCGAGGTGGTCTTCGACCCCTGCTACCAGGGCAACCCCCTGGTCAACGCGCTCTGCCTGGGCGTGCTGCCGGTCGACCGGCTGCAGAAGAAGGACGCCAACGGCCCCGGCAACGTGGTGGTGCTGATGGGGGCCAAGACCGGCCGGGACGGCATCGGCGGCGTCTCCGTGCTGGCCAGCGCCACCTTCACCGAGGGCAGCGAGCAGCGCCGCCCGTCCGTGCAGGTGGGCGACCCCTTCATGGAGAAGCTGCTGATCGAGGCGTGCCTGGAGCTGTACGACGCCGAGCTGGTCGTCGGCATCCAGGATCTCGGCGGCGCCGGCCTGACCTGTGCCCTGACCGAGACGGCCGCCTCCGCCGGCACCGGCATGCGGGTGTGGCTGGAGCGGGTGCCGCTGCGCGAGCCCTCGATGGAGCCGCACGAGATCCTGGCCAGCGAGTCCCAGGAGCGGATGCTGCTGGTCGTCACGCCGGAGAAGCTGGAGGCGGTGCTCAAGACCGCCGAGAAGTGGGGCGTCTGGGCCACCGCCATCGGCGAGGTCACCGCGCCCGAGTCGGACGGTGCCCCGGGCCGGCTGCACATCACCTGGCGGGATCACCTGGTGGTGGACGTACCGCCGGGATCGCTTGTGGACGACGGACCGGTCTACGCCCGGCCGATGCGCGAGCCGGCGGACCTGATTCTGCTCCAGGCCGACCGGGCGGAGACGCTGCCCCGGCCGAGCGACCCGGACACCCTGCGCGAGACCGTGCTGCGCATGATCGCCTCGCCCAACCTCTGCGACAAGACCTGGGTCACCGAGCAGTACGACCGCTACGTGCTGGGCAACACCGTGCTCGCCCAGCCGGAGGACTCGGGTGTAATCCGGATCGACGAGCGCACCGGGCTGGGCGTGGCGCTGTCCGTGGACGGCAACGGCCGGTACGCGCGGCTCGACCCGTACCAGGGTGCCAAGCTGGCGCTGGCCGAGGCGTACCGGAACGTGTCGGTGACCGGCGCGACGCCGATCGCGGTCACCGACTGCCTGAACTTCGGCTCGCCCGAGGACCCGGGCGTGATGTGGCAGTTCGCCGAGGCGGTACGCGGCCTGGCCGACGGCTGCGCCGAGCTGGGCATCCCGGTGACCGGTGGCAACGTCAGCTTCTACAACCAGACCGGTGCGGCGGCCATCCACCCGACGCCTGTCGTCGGCGTGCTCGGCGTGCTGGAGAACGTGGCCGACCGGGTTGCGTCGGGCTTCGTCCCGCGTCCCGGCGCCGATCACGACCAGCTCTTCCTGCTCGGCGAGACGCACGTGGAGCTCTCCGGCTCGGAGTGGGCCTGGGTCACCCACCAGCACCTCGGTGGCGTACCCCCGCACGTCGACCTGGCGCGCGAGAAGCAGCTCGCCGGCCTGCTGGCCGACGCGGCCCGGGTCGGTCACCTCAGCTCCGCGCACGACCTCTCCGACGGTGGGCTCGCGCAGAGCCTTGTGGAGTCCTGCCTGCGGCACGGCGTCGGGGCCCGGATCGCCGTGCCGGAGCGCTTCGAGGGCACCTCGATGCCGTTCGTCTTCCTGTTCAGCGAGTCCGCCGGCCGGGTGCTCGTGTCGGTGCCGCGCGGGCACGAGAAGGCGTTCACCGCGCTCTGCGGCGAGCACGGCGTGCCGTGGGAGCTGATCGGCGTCACCGACCCGACGGGCGGCGCGCTTGAGGTGCACGGCCAGTTCCGGATCGGCCTGGACGAGCTGCGCGCGGCGTACACCGGCACCCTGCCGGCTCTGTTCGGCGGCGTGCAGCCATTCGAGGTGACCGCCCCGGCAACTGCCGAGGTCGTCCTCGACGGGCCCGCCGAGGACGATGCGGCTGCCGAGATCGACGGTGCGCAGGCCGACGCGACGATGACCGGTCCTGCGCAGTCCCCGAGCCAGACCACCGGCCGGCAGCCGACTGGGACGGAGGCGGCTGAGCGGACCGCCCCGGCGCAGTCCGAAGCTGTGCCGGCATCGACCGGAGCCGCGCCGGTGCCGGCCGAGCAGGCGCCGGGCGCGACGGATGCGACAGGTGAGCCGGCAGACCGACCGGCCGAGCGGGCCACCCCGCCGGTGCGTGGCGATCGTGCCGCGGCAGCCCCGCCGTCGGGCGAGGCCGCCGATCCGGCTGCCCCGATGGGCGACCACGAGGAAGCCGGGGCGGACGCTCCGCAACACGGTGACACCGAGCAGCCCCCCGCGCCCGACGAGCGCTGAGGCGTTGGCCGCGGCCGTATTCGCCCAACCCGGGTCGGGGGTCCGATTCGACTGGGGTCTGGCGGGTGCGGCCGAACTCGGCCGGGTCTGCGCGGCACTGGTGGTGGTGGACGTGCTGTCGTTCACCACCACCGTCGAGGTGGCGGTGGGGCGGGGGATGCGGGTGCATCCGTTCCCCTGGGGCGAGCAGGCCGCCACCTACGCACGCCGGGTCGGCGCGGTCGCCGCGACCGGCCGCCGGCAGGTCACCCGCGAACACCCGTGGTCGCTGTCACCGGCTGCGCTGAGTCGGGCTCCGGTGGTGCCCGACCTGGTGCTGCCGTCGCCCAACGGTTCGGCCATCAGCGCCGCCGCCAGCGCCACCGGGCTACCGGTGGTCGCGGCCAACCTGCGCAACGCGCGCACCGTCGGGCGTTGGCTGAGCAGCCAGGGGTACGGCTCGACGACCGCCCCGATCGGCGTGGTGGCCGCCGGTGAACGATGGCCGGACGGATCGTTGCGCCCCTCGGTGGAGGACCAGTTGGGTGCGGCCAGCGTGCTGGACGCCCTCTCCGGTGCGCCGGGCGGGCTCTCGGTGGAGGCGGCAATGGCACTGGCCGCGTTGGCCAGCACCCCGGACGTACCGGCGGCGATCCGCGGCTGTGTCTCCGGTCGAGAGTTGATCGAAGGTGGCTTCGCCGAGGATGTCGAGATCGCGGTACGCGTCGACACCTCCGACGTCATTCCACTGCTCCGCCAGGGCGTCTTCTCCGCCGCCTGACCGCTGGCGGTGCACGGCGTCGGGCCGGACCGCCGATCCACACCCGCCGGCCGAGCCCAGAACCGCGAGGCTGCTCGGGCCTTGCCGGCCGCCGCATGGACCGAGAGCCCTCGGCTCGACCGGGGACCGCGATCGGATCTAGTCGTCCAGCCAGTCCAGGCGGCGACCGCCACGGTCCTGGGGCGCGCCCTCGGGTCGGCCGCGGCCGGCCTGCGCCGGGTCGCCGTAGCCGCCGCCCTGGCCGTAACCGCCCTGGTCGTAGCCGTTGTCGTAACCGCCGCGCTGCCGTGGGGGTTCCTGACCGTACCCGCCACCGGCCGGGCCACCACCGTAGCCACCCTGGTCGTAACCGCCGCGTGGCGGCGCGTCCTGGCCGTATCCGCCGCC
The DNA here is from genome assembly GCF_049178935.1 of Verrucosispora sp. WMMD703. NCBI lineage: Bacteria > Bacillati > Actinomycetota > Actinomycetes > Micromonosporales > Micromonosporaceae > Micromonospora > Verrucosispora sp. WMMD703. The sequence goes on from NZ_JBMHMM010000004.1 coordinate 568,284, forward strand.
GGCCGGGCCGCCGTAGCCGCCCTGGTCGTAACCGCTGTCGTAGCTGGTGTTGTCGTAGCCACCGCGCTGGTGCCCGGCGTCCTGGCCGTAGCCCCCGGCCGGCTGGTCGTACCCGCCACCGGGCGCCGCGCCGTAGCCGCCGCCCGACTGTCCCGGAGGGTAGCCACGGTTCGGGTCGCCCTGACCGTATCCGCCGCCCGGCTCACCTTCGCCGTAGCCGCGGGTCGCGTCGCTCTGGCCGTAGCCACCGGGCTCGCCCGGGCCGTAACCGCGCGTCGGGTCGCTCTGGCCGTAGCCACCGGCAGGGTCGTTGCGACCGTAGTCGCCACCAGCCTCGCCTCGCCCGTAACCGCCGGCCTCACTCTGCCCGTAACCGCCCGGCTCGGACTGGCCGTAGCCCGGGCCGGCCTCCGGCTGGTACATCCCGGTGGCGTACGGGTCGGCGGGGGCCGGATAGGCCGTTTCCTCGCCCTGGTAGCGGCCGGTCGGCTCGTCGTACCGCTCGCCGTAGCCGCCACCTGCCGGCGGGTAGTCCGGGCCGGCGTTGCCGGCACCGTAGTCACGGCTGCCGTAGCCACTGCCGGAGGACGGACTGTTGCCGTAACCGCTGCCGGAGGACGGGGCGTTGCCGTAGCCCCCGCCCGATGAGGGGGCGTTGCCGTAGCCCGGAGCGCCGTAGCCGGCCGGCTCGTCGCCGTAACCGCCACCACCGGACCAGCCACCGGGACCGCTCGCGGCACCGTAGGGCTGCGGCGGTGCGCCGTAGGGGTCCGGCGGAACGTCGTCGACGACCGGCTGGTGCATCATCGTCGGCGCATTCGCCAACCCGGCGCCGCCGACCATGGTCGGGTCCGGTGCGGCACCGACCCGGTTCACCACCCGGGTCTGGTCGTCCGCACCGGCGAACGAGCCGCGGGCCGCCGGGACCGCGCCGGCCGGAGCGCCGGCGGGAACATCGCCGTCGGGCTCGACGTCCTCGTTCTCCTTGCGCTTCATCCAGAGCAGCACGATCGTGCCGACACCGACGGCCACGAAGAGACCGCCCAGCAGGATGAGCAGCCAGTTGCCGAATCCACCGGAATCCTCGTTGGAGGCCGGCGCCTGGGCGGCAGCGCTCTCGGCAGCGGTTTCCTCCTCCTCGCCGAGCTCCTCCTCGAACGGGTCCTCGGTCGGCACCGCCGACTCGCTTGCCGACGGGCTGGCGCTCGGGCTCTCCGACGCCGCGATCGGGAGGGTGATCCGCCGTCCGGTGATGCTCTGCCCGGCGTTGGCGGTGAAGCTCGCCACGGCGTTCTTGTTCTCGGCGCTCGCGCCGATGTCGATCCGCCCGGGCGCGATCGGGTTGTCGCTGCTGCCGGTGAACCGGAAGTTGCCGTCGCCGTTGGTGGTGGTGTCCCGCTGCTTGCCGGCACTGTCCTTCAGCAGGACGTACGCGCCTGCCACCGCGTCGCCGCCCTGGTCGACGACCTTGCCGGAGATCGACCGCACCGTCTGCGGCGCCTGCGTCGTCGGCGGCGGCGCTGCAACCATCGTGACGTTGGTCGAGGCTTCTTGTTCTCCTCGGACCAACCCCTGGGCGTCAACAGCCTTGACGGTGATGGTGGCCGTACCGTTGGAGGCGTCGTTGGCAAGGCGGAAAGTCGCCTGGAACTGGCCGTTCGAGTCGACCCGTCGCCGCTCGCAGCCGTCGACGCAGGCCAGCTTCCCGTTATTCGAGCTGACGGTGACGTCTGCAGGCCCCGCGTCTTCCTCGAAACTCAGTGAGTAGCTAACCGTGGTGGTCTTGCCAGCCTCGACTCTGCTAGGGGAAGCCGACACGTTGTTCACGTTGGGGGCGGCGAAGGCGGGTGTGGCTGGGACGGCGAGCAGGGCACCGATCATCAGCGCCACGACCACACCGGCCCGCTTGTGCCAGGCTCGTCGGTGTGTTGACACGTCCACCGCCTTCCGGACTGACCTCCCCTGACCGGCGGGTGCCGGGCGGGGGAACATCACGGTACGAATACGCCGTCGGCAACTATGCCTTGTCGGGCCGGATCGGCGCGACCCAGGGCCAGCGTGACGGCCGGCGCGATCACGCCGTATCGTCCCGTCGTGTCCTCTCCGTACATTAAGTCCGCCTCGGTGGCGGCGGCGTTGTCGGCGCTCGATGAGGGGCGTACACCCGAACGGCCGGTGCTCCGCGAGGCGGTCAGGGCCCTGTTGACCCTCCTCGCGGACCGCGCCCCCGGCCGATCGGTGGAGGTGCGAGTCCCACCTTACGGTGCAGTTCAGTGCGTTCCGGGGCCACGACACACCCGCGGTACTCCCCCGAACACGGTGGAGATGGATCCGGAAACCTGGCTCGGGTTGGCCACGGGGCGACTCGATTGGACGCAGGCGGTTACGGAGGGTCGCGTCAAGGCGAGCGGGGCTCGCGCTGACCTGTCTGCGTATCTGCCGCTCGAACTGGGGTGACGGCTGGGCCGGATGACGCATAGCGGTGACAGTGTGACTGTATGTGGCGACATGGATTCGCGTACACTGTCAGGCGACGACAGTGTGGTCCCGGCCGAGAGGTGCGGAGCAACCCCCGTGGTTCCGCCAGGCCAGTCCAGACCAGCAAGAGGGAGCGGCAGGTGCCCCGAGGCGACGGCCGGCTGAGCCACGACCTTGATCCCCAGCGACCCGGCCCCCAGGACGCGTGCGGTGTCTTCGGCGTCTGGGCCCCGGGGGAGGAGGTTGCCAACCTGACCTACTTCGGGCTGTACGCGTTGCAGCACCGAGGTCAGGAGGCGGCCGGCATAGCGGTCAGCGACGGCTCCGGCGTGGTGGTCTACAAGGATCTCGGCCTGGTGGCCCAGGTCTTCGACGAGCCGACGCTGGCCAGCCTGCGCGGTCATGTCGCGATCGGGCACGCGCGTTACTCCACGACCGGCGCGTCGACGTGGGAGAACGCCCAACCGACCATCCGGGCGACCAGTTCGGGCACCACCATCGCGCTGGCGCACAACGGAAATCTGGTCAACACGGCCGAGTTGCAGCGTGAGGTGGCCGAGCGTGGCCTCGGCGCCGACGGTTCGACGAACGACACCTCGTTGGTCACCATGCTGCTGGCCAGCCGGCCGGATCTGTCTGTCGAGGCCGCCGCGCTGGAGGTCCTGCCGCAGCTGCGAGGCGCGTTCAGCTTCGTCTTCATGGACGAAACGACTCTCTACGCCGCGCGCGACCCGCACGGTGTGCGTCCGCTGGTGCTGGGCCGGCTGGAGCGCGGCTGGGTGGTGGCCAGTGAGACCGCCGCGCTGGACATCGTCGGTGCCAGCGTGGTCCGCGAGGTCGAGCCGGGCGAGCTGATCGCGATCGACGCGGAGGGGCTGCGGTCCACCAGGTTCGCCGCCCCCGAGCCCAAGGGCTGCCTCTTCGAGTACGTCTACATTGCCCGGCCGGACGCCACCATCGCCGGCCGCAACGTGCATGCCGCCCGGGTCCAGATCGGGCGACAACTGGCCAAGGAGCACCCGGTCGACGCTGACCTGGTGATCCCGGTGCCCGAGTCGGGCACGCCGGCAGCGATCGGCTACGCCGAGCAGTCCGGCATCACCTACGGTGCCGGACTGGTGAAGAACCCGTACGTCGGGCGTACCTTCATCCAGCCGTCGCAGACGCTGCGTCAGCTCGGCATCCGGCTCAAGCTCAACCCGCTGCGGGAGAACGTGCGGGGCAAGCGCCTGGTCGTGGTCGACGACTCCATCGTCCGCGGCAACACCCAGCGCGCGATCGTGCGGATGCTGCGCGAGGCCGGTGCGGTGGAGGTGCACGTACGCATCTCCTCGCCGCCGGTCTCCTGGCCGTGTTTCTACGGCATCGACTTCGCCACCCGCGCCGAACTGCTCGCCAACGGCCTCGACAACGACGGCATCCGGCGCTCGATCGGCGCGGACACGCTGGGTTACGTCTCGTTGTCCGGCCTGATCGCCGCGACCGAGCAGCCGAAGACCCGACTCTGCCGGGCCTGCTTCGACGGGGAGTACCCGATCGAACTGCCCGTCGGCAACCTGATCGGCAAGCACGTGCTCGAAGGGATCGGCCGTCGGGTCGCCAACCACACGGCCGACGAGATCGGATCCGCCGAGCAACTCGTCCCGCCACTCGACAACAGCTTCGGCGACCTCAAACCGTCGGCGACCACAAACCGCCCGTAGCACCGCCCGGCTGCCGTGCCGGTCACCGTCGACGCGACAGCCGAGAACCACAAAGGGGAGAACCGTGACGCACGTGTCCGAGCGCAGCGGCGCAGGAAGCAGCCCGAGCGGCGCTGGCGGGGACCGTCAGCCCTGGACGGCCGGTTCCGGCCGCCCGGCGCGCAAACGCGCGGTCTCGTACGCGGACGCCGGCGTGTCCATCGAGGCGGGTGACCGTGCCGTGGAACTGCTCAAGTCGAAGGTGAAGCAGACCCGCCGGCCGGAGGTGATGGGTGACCTCGGCGGCTTCGCCGGCCTGTTCCGGCTGGACACCACGAAGTACAAGCACCCGATCCTGGCCTCCTCCACCGACGGCGTCGGCACCAAGCTGGTGATCGCCCAGCAGATGAACATCCACGACACGGTCGGCATCGACCTGGTCGCGATGGTCGTCGACGACCTGGTCGCCTGCGGCGCGGAGCCGCTGTTCCTGCTGGACTACATCGCCACCGGCGAGGTGGTACCGGACAAGGTCGCCGAGATCGGCGCCGGCATCGCCGACGGCTGCCGGTACGCGGGTTGCGCGCTGCTGGGTGGCGAGACCGCCGAGCACCCGGGCGTGCTGCGCCCCGACGAGTACGACATCTCCGCCACCGGCGTCGGGGTGGTGGAGGAGAGCGAGATCCTCAGCTCCGAGCGGGTCGAGGTGGGCGACGTGGTGATCGCGATGCGCTCGTCCGGCCTGCACTCGAACGGATACTCCCTGGTCCGGCACGTGCTGCTGGGCGCCGGTCGGATGCGCCTCGACGTGGTGATCGACGACTTCGGTCGCCAGCGTACCCTCGGCGAGGAACTGCTCACTCCCACCAAGATCTACGCACAGGACTGCCTCAAGCTGATCGCGGAGGCCGAGGTTCGGGCCCTGGCCCATGTCACCGGCGGCGGGATCCCCGGCAACCTGGTGCGGATCCTGCCGGAGCACGTGGACGCCGTGGTGAACCGCTCGACCTGGAAGCCGCAGCCGGTCTTCGACCTGGTCCAGTCCAAGGGTCGGATCGAGGATCCGGAGATGGAGGCGACCTTCAACATGGGCGTCGGCATGTTCGCGATCGTGTCGGCGGAGGACGCCGACCGGGCGCTGGCCACGCTCACCGGTCGGGGCGTCGACGCCTGGCAGGTCGGCGAGATCATCGAGGGCACCGGTGAGGTGCGGATGGTCGGCCAGCACACCCGAGGATGATCACTTTGCGCTGATCGTCCGACCACCTGATCAGGGCTTCACCCGAGTGGCCGTCGCGGCCTAGCCTGAAGGGCACCCTCGAGAGCTGTGGGGGCGTGCCCTTGCCGGGTCGCGCCCGGCAGCCCAAGACCGCTACGGAGGAGGGCGATGGCTGGGCGGGGACGGTCATTGGGCGGGATGCGGGGCCTGGCCACCGTCCCGTCGTACGTCGTGATGCAGCCCACCACCCTCTGCAATCTCGACTGCGCGTACTGCTACCTGCCGTTTCGGGCGGCGGACCGGCAGATGCCGGTCGCGGTGGCCGAGGCGGTGGCCGCCTCGGTGAACCGGTGGGCGGCCACCGACCGGTTCTCCGTGGTCTGGCACGGTGGGGAGCCGCTGGCCACCGGTCGGGAGCGGCTGGCGGCGCTGATGGCGCCCTTCGGGCCCGAGGTGGAGCACCACGTCCAGACCAACGCCACCCTGATCGACGATGCCTGGTGCGAGTTCTTCGCCCGGCACCGGATGCGGGTGAGCGTGAGTGTGGACGGGCCGCGGGAACGCAACGGTGAGCGGGTAACCCGGGCCGGTCGACCGGCGTACGACCGGATCGTCCGCGGGGTGGCCGCGCTGCGTCGGCACGGGCTGCCGTTCTCGGCGCTCGCGGTGGTCAACGATCCGTCGCCCGGCCGGGCCAGCGAGCTGTACGACTACTTCCTCGACCTCGGTTGCGAGGTGCTCGGCGTCAACATCGAGGAGACCGAGGGAGTCAACACCCGGGACAACGCCCACGCCGCCCCGGCCGTGACCGGGTTCTGGGCCGAGCTGGTCGCGGCCTGGCGGCGGGATCCCCGGATCCACCTGCGGGAGGTGGAGTGGTCGTTGCGGTACGCCGCAGCGGTGCTGGACGGTACGGCGGACGATCTGCTGCCCAACCGGCTCGACCCGATACCGACAGTGGCGTACGACGGCTCGGTCGTGGTGCTCTCACCCGAGCTGGCCGGTTTCCACGATCCCCGCTACGGCGACTTCTCCAGCGGAAGCGTGCTCACCACCCCGTTGCACACCATCCTGGCCGACGCGGGGGCGACCCCCTGGGTCGGCGAATTCATCGACGGTGTGGAGGCGTGTCGCGCCTCCTGCCCGTATTTCGGTTTCTGTGGCGGAGGCCACGCGGCCAACCGCTACTTCGAGCTGGGGCGTTTTGACGGTACGGAGACCGAGCACTGCCGCAACAGCAAGATCCGCCTACTGGAGGGAGTGTTGGAGCATGCCCGAGACCACCAGTCACCGGGAGCCTGAGACCGTGACGGGAGCCGAGCCCGACCGGGTCGCCGACCGGGTGCGGGAGGCCGCTGTCGGACTCAACGCCCTGCTCCACGAGGCCGAGGTCGCGCGTCAATTACGGGCGGAGGTGGCGGGTGGCGACGGGGCCAGCGCGGTCTGCGCCTGGAACCACTTCGAGAACATCCCGACGTTCTACAACTGGAACAACCGTCCCCGCTGACCTGTCGGTGCCGAGGGCCCGCCACGCTGCCGGAGCATCGTCCGGCCATGGTGGGCCCTCGACTCGTCGGGTGCTGCACGCCGCTGCGTAGCGGGCACATGCGTGAGCACGCGGGCAGTCACCGCGTGCTCAGATGTGACCGGGGGTCAGCGGGTCGGACGGACCCAGTTGTCCGGGTCGTCGTCGGAGTGGTCCTCGTCATCGTCGACGTACTCTTTGTAGTCGTCGTCGAAGTTGCGGTCCGACTTGCCGCTGCCGCCGAGTTCTCGCTGCAAGGCGGCGAGGTCGGTGTTCGGGGAGTGGTACTTCAGCTCCCGGGCCACCTTTGTCTGCTTGGCCTTAGCACGGCCGCGCCCCATGGCTCGACCCCCTCGCACAGAATGCGGGGCAGCCCGAAGGCGGGCCCCGATGACGTCAGGCATCTCTCGTGGCTCTTACGGTACATGGGGATGCCACCGTTCGGCACCTCGGGTTACCTACGACCACGACCGCGCGTTGCGGTTGTCAGGACGTCACCCATTGTACCCGGTAAGGAGCGGTGCCGAGATCGGTCGTGACACGGGGCAAATCTCCGCGAACGGGTCGCAAATTCAGCTTAGGGCGACCGGCAACAGGGCGGTGGCCGGTCGTCTCGCGTCCACCGCCCTGTCGGCAGTTCGGATTGAGGCGTCGGGGGCGGACACCGGCCCGCCCCCGATGGTGCGTCGTCAGCGGAGGTGGATCGTGCGCAGCCGGCCGATCTCGGCCATCCGCCGCTCGGCCAGCCGGTCCGCCGCCACGGCCGGCGGTACGCCGTCGGTGTCGGCGAGACGGAGGATCTCCCGCGTGGTGTCGTAGATCCGGGTGGCGCGCAACTTGGCCCGCTCGAAGTCGAAGCCCTCGATCTCGTCCGCGACCTGGATCACACCACCGGCGTTCACCACGTAGTCGGGCGCGTAGAGGATGCCCCGGTCGGCGAGCAGCTTCTCCACCCCGGAGTGGGCGAGCTGGTTGTTTGCCGCCCCGGCGACGACCTTGGCTCGCAGCGCCGCCACCGTGTCGTCGTCGAGGGCGCCGCCGAGGGCGCACGGGGCGTACACGTCGATGTCGGCGGCGACCAGCGCGGAGACGTCGTTGACGAGGTGGACCTGTGGGTGCGTGGTGCGCGCCCAGTCCAGCGCCCGCGCGCTGACGTCGGTGGCGACCACCTCGGCCCCGTCTTCCAGGAGGTGACCGACGAGGTACTTGCCGACCTTGCCCAGCCCGGCGACACCGACCCGCCGACCGTTGAGCGTCGGTACGCCCCAGACGTGCTCGGCCGCCGCCCGCATGCCCTGGAACACGCCCCAGGCGGTGAGGATCGAGGAGTCGCCCGCCCCGCCGTGCTCGACGCTCCGGCCGGTGACGTACCGGGTCTCCCGGGCGATCACGTCCATGTCCGGCACGTAGGTGCCGACGTCGCAGGCGGTGTAGTACCGGCCGCTCAGGGACTCCACGAAGCGGCCGTAGGCGCGCAGCAGCGCCTCGCTCTTGATCTGCTCGGGGTCACCCCAGATGACCGCCTTGCCGCCGCCCAGGTCCAAGCCCGCGAGAGCGTTCTTGTACGCCATGCCGCGGGAGAGGTCGAGCACGTCGGCGAGGGCGGCCTCCTCGCTGTCGTACGGGTAGAACCGGGTGCCACCGAGCGCGGGACCCAGCGCGGTGGAGTAGATGCCGATGATCGCCTTCAGGCCGGTCTGCTTGTCCTGGCAGAACACGACCTGCTCGTGACCCGTGGATTCCGGATCGTCCGTGGTGGCGAATACGCCCATGACTGGCTCCTGTGTCGGCGGGCGCCCTTGTGGGGCGCGGACCTGGTCAACGTCGGCGGGGATGCTGCCGGTGTTGCGAGCCTAGTATCGGCGCGCGTCGCGCCGCTCTCCCCAGTGGCCGCCGTCCCGCCCTGCGGGCGGTCCGTCCCGGCTCCACCGCCGTGGCGGGTACGGGGTGGCGCCGGGCTTTGCCCGGGTTGCTCCTGCGCCGCGCCGGCTCGGCCGATGACGCCGAGCAACGCTCGGCTTGCCGTTCGTGGGAGGATCGCGCCGTGCCGTCGCTCTTCGCTTCATACCTGCGCGTGTACGAGCCGCTGACCGCCTTCGACCGGGATCGCCAGTCCTACTGGCGGCGCTACGTCGAGCAGGGGCGGGCCGTGGCGCCGGTCGAAGGGCCCGGCCGGCAGCGCACCTCGGTGATCGAGGCGCTCGGTGCCGGTTGGACGCGGCTGCCGGATCTGCCGGACGAGGCGTACGTGCTGGAGACCGACGAGACGCTGCTGGTGTGCCCGTGGAACCTGCGTATCCGGGTGGCTGAGGCGGCGTTGAGCGCACGGGACGGCGTACCGCCGGTGCTGGCCGACGCCTTCGTGCCGCCGGTGCTGGCCGGGCAGGCCAAGGCCGTGGTGGAGGACTGGCGCAGCGGTGCCCGGGTGCTGGAACACGGCGTCCCCCGCGTGCACGAGCAGATCGCGACCTGGGGCGTGCCGCTGCGCTGGTTCGTGCTCTTCGATGCGCAGGAGCGCAACCACGTCACCGTGCCGGACCGGCGCTCGCTGCGCTTCCGGACGGAGATCTCCAAGGCCCGCCGCCGCTCGTCCCGGGCGCTCGCGGTGCTCCGCAAGTCGGTCGGCGACGCGCCGATCACCGAGGCGGTGGAGGAGGCGGCCCGCTGGCTGGAGGAGTTCCACCCACGTTCGGTGGTTGAACTCGACTACGGCGGGCTCGTGGATCTGCTCTCCGACGAGACGTTGGCCGAGGATGACTCGCCGGAACTGGTCGCGGCCGGGCTGGCCGGGCTGTCCCGGGGCGAGGCGGAGGAGGCCTCGGCGGCGTACGACAAGTTGGTCGCCCGCTGGCGCGCGGTGCAACTTCTGGAGCGTTGCAATTAGGTCACCAATGTCCCTTTTCTGGGCGGCAATGCGAGGCTCCTTCGTAGTTGACGCATCACGAACCGTGATCATGAGTCCGATTAAGTTACTTTCTGGCGTGTAAAAGTCGTATAAATCGGGCATGGTTCATCCGTCCGTCTAGGGACGTTCGGCCGTTCGGCCCATGTCGGACATCGGGGACTAGCCGGACCATGGGAGACGCGTCGGCCGGCGGGACCCCGGCCGATGTCTATACATGTGGAGGAGTGACCGATGGCATCGCGAACGCACGAACCAGAGCCGCTACTCACACCGGCCGAGGTGGCGTCGATGTTCCGTGTCGACCCGAAGACGGTGACCCGTTGGGCGAAGGCTGGCAAGCTGAGCGCCATCCGGACCCTCGGCGGTCACCGCCGATACCGCGAGTCTGAGGTCAGGGCATTGCTGCAGGGCCAGATTCCGCAGCAGCGTCAGGGGGACTGACCGCACGGTTGATAACAGAGCTTCACGAAGGGCGGCGGACTCGTTCCGCCGCCCTTCGCCATGGTCGGGCCGGCGAAGTCCCGCAACGCCGGGCGAGACCGTCAGCCGGTCAGCTCGACGCGGATGCCCACCGTGCCACCCTCCCCCCGACGCAGTCGGCTGCCGAGCAGGGTCAGCCGGCCGATCACCCGGTACTTCTGCTTGATGAGGCCGCGGATGCGGTTGGTCGCGCCGGGGTCGTAGAGGCTCGCCCGGGCGGGTACCGCCTCGCCGTGCGGCCGGCCGCGTACGTCGCAGGGGGCCACCGTGACGTCCCCACTGCGGCGGATCCGTTTCACCTTGCCGGCGTCGGCCGCCGACCACACCGCCAGGGCGTCGCCGTCGCGCACCGCCCAGACCGGGGTCGGCACCGCACGACCGTCCTTGCGGAAGGTCGTCAGGAGGATGTACTTCTCGGCAGAGAGGCGGTCCAACGTGGTCACGCCGCCAGGATACGGGCGCTGCGGCCAACTGACCGGCCAGATAGCGTGAAGCATGTGACGGGGGAGCCACGGATCGGTGACGTCTTCGGGGAACTGCTGCGCGACGCGCTGGCCGTGGCGACGGGCATCGGTCCTCGGCCGCTGGCCGGTGGCCGCCTGCCCCGCCCGGTCATCGAGATCATCGAGCGGGACGACGGGCTGATCAACGGCGCACCGGCCGCTCACTATCTCGACGGACCAGAGGACTGGCAGCCGCACGACCACCGTGCGGTCGACCGGGTACACGGCGCGACACTTGACGTCGGTGTCGGTGGCGGACGGATCGCGCTGCTGTTGCAGGAGCGGGGCGTACCGGTCACCGGCCTGGACACCTCGGCCGGCGCGTTGCAGGTGTGCCGCCGCCGGGGCGTACGCGACCTGGTGCTCGCCACAGTCGACGAGCACGCCGCGAGCGGGCGGCGGTACGACACCTTCCTGCTGCTCGGCAACAACCTCGGCCTGATGGAGGGGCGGGAACGGGCTCCCGCCTTCCTCGCCGCGCTGGCGGCGCTGGCCCGCCCCGGCGCACAGGTGATCGCCCACGGCACCGACCCGTACGGCACCCGGGATCCGGTGCACACCACGTACCACGAGCACAACCGGCGGCGGGGGCGCCTTGGCGGGCAGTTGCGGCTGCGACTGCGCTACCGCGAGCTGGGTACTCCCTGGTTCGACTACCTGGTCTGTTCGCCGGAGGAGCTCGCCGAGCTGGTGCACGGCTCCCCTTGGAAGTTGGTCGACGTGGACAACCACGACGCCCCGTACTATCTCGCCACCCTGAAACTGACCGGCTGAACCGGCGACCCGCGGAAATGTCGGGAAGGGCTCCCTGCTCCGCCGGAGGCGGCAGCAGGGAGCCCTTCCCGACACCTCAAACCTGAACGGTCGGCGGAAGCTGCTCCGGGGGGAGCCCGCCGTCGCCGTCGACCACCTCGTCGGGCTGGCCGTCCTCGTCGATGTCGACCATCGTGACGTCCACCTTGCCGTCCCCGTCGGTGTCGAACTGGAACAGGTCGGCCTTGCCGTCCCCGTCGGTGTCGACCACCCACACGTCGGTGCGGCCGTCGTTGTTGGTGTCGGCACGCAGCAGTTCGACGCGCTCGTCGCCGCGCGTCTCGACGGTCCCCTCGGCGCCCGTGCCGTCCACGGTCTCCGGTGCCTGGCTCATCTGCTCGTCCTTCCCTCGGTTGTCGGCGGTCTTACCCGATCCCGCCCGCCCCCACGCATGGCACCGGTGCCGGCGCTGCATAGGGTCGCAGCATGACTGAGCGGAGCGTACGGGCTGACACCCGGCGTGGCGGCGACCCCGCGCGTCGCAGGCGTCAGCCGGGGACCGATTCTCACGGTGCGGTGGTGGCGCGATGACTGAGCGGTTCGTGGTGGTGGGTGCCGGCACGATGGGTCTCGGCATCGCGTACGTGGCGGCCGGCAGCGGTCATACCGTGGAGCTTGTCGAGGTGGACCGGGAGCGTGGTGTCGCGGCGGTGCGGCGGCTCACCGAACTCGGCGAGCGGGCCGTGCGGCGGGGCAGACTCAGCGCCGAGCAGGCCGCTGCCGACCGGGAACGGATCACCCTGCGGGCAGGGCTCGCCGAGGTCGCACCGGCACCGGACGTGGTCGTGGAGGCGGTACCGGAACGGGTCGATCTCAAGCGGGCCGTGCTCGCCGAGGCGGAGGCGCTGGGCCCGGCGCTGCTGGGCAGCAACACCTCAAGCATTCCGATCGCCGACCTGGCGGCGGAGTTGACCCGGCCGGAGCGTTTCTGCGGGTTGCACTTCTTCAACCCGGTCTGGGCGATGGCGCTGCTGGAGATCGTGGTCGGGCCGGCCACCGCCCCGGAGACCACGGACGCGGCCGTCACGCTCGCCGGTCGGCTCGGCAAGGACCCGGTCGTCGTACGCGACATGCCGGGCTTCGCCACGTCACGGCTCGGCGTGACCCTCGGGCTGGAGGCGATCCGGATGGTCGCCGACGGGGTCGCCAGCCCCGCCGACATCGACAAGGCGATGGTGCTCGGCTACCGACACCCGATCGGGCCGCTGGAACTGACCGACCTGGTCGGTCTGGACGTGCGCCTGGACATCGCGCGGACGTTGCAGGCCGCGTACGGCGACCGGTTCGCCCCGCCGCCGCTGCTGGTGGAGCTGGTCGCCGCCGGTCGGCTGGGCAAGAAGTCCGGGCACGGCTTCTACCGGTGGACCGATGGGGTGCGCTCGGGCGGCAGCGAGCCTCTCGCGACCCCCGGCGGCGCTTCGGAGGGGCCGACCCCGGGCGGTGCCGGCTCGCCGGAGGCGGCACGATGAGCGGACTGCGGGTCGAGGAGCAGCCGGACCGACTGGTGGTCACGCTGGACCGGCCGGAGAAGCGCAACGCCATCGACGCCGACCTGATCGCGGCCCTGCACGAGGTCTGCGCCGAGTTGGAGGCACGCCCCCGGATGCTGCTGCTGACCGGCGGCACCGACGGGATCTTCGCCGGCGGGGCCGACATCGCCCAACTGCGGGAGCGTGGCCGGCTGGATGCACTGGCCGCGATCAACTCGGCGGCCTTCGCCCGGATCCGGGCGCTGCCGATGCCGACCGTGGCGGCGATCGACGGCCCGGCCCTCGGCGGCGGCGCCGAGCTGGCGTACGCCTGCGATCTTCGGGTTTGCTCCGAGCGGGCGGTCTTCGGCCAGCCGGAGGTGCGGCTCGGCATTCTGGCCGGTGCCGGCGCCACCCACCGATTGCCGGCGCTGGTGGGCGAGACCCTGGCCAAGGAGCTGTTGTTCACCGGCCGGCGGGTGGACGCTGCCGAGGCGCTGCGCATCGGCCTGGTGAATCGGGTGGTGGCCACGCCGGACGAGCTGCTGCCGGCGGCCCACGGGCTGATCGACGAGATGGCCAAGGGTTCGGCGTTGGCGCTGCGGTTGACCAAGCTGGCCGTCGACGCCCCGGCCGCCGCGCATCCACAGCTGGACCTGGTCAGCCAGGCGGTGCTCTTCACCGACGAGGAGAAGCAGCGCCGGATGACGGAGTTCCTGGAACGGCGGCGCGGACGCTGAGGCACCCGCAAGCAGCGACGGCCGCACCGCGTCGCGGTGCGGCCGTCGGCGTCGGCTGGATCAGGAGGCCAGCGCGGCCAGCGGCACGTCGGCGTCGGCGAGCGCCCGGATCACCGCAGCCGACTCGCTGAAGCCGATGATCAGCACCGCGTCGGCCCCGAACTCCTTGATCTGCTTGGCGCCCTCGCCGAAGTTGATCGGGGCGGCCTCGGCGTCCTCTCCCGGCTCGTAGCCGAGCAGCTTCACCTTGTCGCCGCCGAAACCGGCCCGCTCCAGCTCGGCCCGGACGACCTCCTGGAGCCCCTTGCCGTAGGAGTCCTCACGCGCCACGATAGCGATCTTCCGCGGCCCGTCCCGAAGGATCACGTCGGCCAGCGCCCGCCCCTGAAGGCTGTCCGGCGGGGCGGTGCGGAAGTAGAGGCCCTTGTCGTCGGCCTCGGTGAGGTCCGCCGCGGTGTTCGACGGGGAGAAGAGGATCAGACCGGCGTCCACCACGTCGGGCAGTACGGCCGCGGAGATGCCCGAGCCACCGGCACCGATGATCACGTGTACGCCGGCATCGACGTGACTGGCCACCGTCGCCTTGGCCACGGCCGGGCTGGTGCCGTCGTCACCGTCGATCCAGACCACGTCCTCGCCGAGCACCCCACCGGCCGCGTTGATCTCCTTGAGCGCCAGCGCCGCGCCGGCCGCCAACGGCGGGTTGGCCAGCGCCAGGTCACCGGTCTTGGGCAGCAGACCACCCAGGACCAGCGGCGCGCCGCTCTCCGGGTCAGGGAAGTCGGCGTCCTGCCGCTTCGCCTTCGGCGGTGCCTTCTTGCTGGCCGTGGACTCGTCCCCGGCGCCGACGAACTCCGTCTTGGCATCGTTGAGCTGTTGACCGTCGAAGTGCAGGGTGGCGTAACTGGCGGTGGCCGGCTCGCCCGCGTCCGTGAAGCCGGCTCGGGTGATCGACACGCTGCGGTACTCGATGTCGGTGCCCTGGCGGGCCAGCCGGAGGCACTGACTCGCCGTGGTGCAGCTGGTGCCGTTGTTCGTGACGCCCACGATCTGCTTGGCGATGTCCGCAGGGTCGGTCGACCCGGCCAGCTGCGCCGCGAGCGCGCTGATCAGCACCGCGTCGTACGCCTCGGCGGCGTAGAGGTAGTCGGTCAACCTCGGGTCCACGGACCGTAGCCGGTTCTTGAAGTCGTCCGGCAGCGGCGTGAGCGGGGTGGTGCCCTTCATCCCGTCGACCAGGCCGGCGCGATCCTTCAACTCCTCCGGGTACGAGTTGAGCATGTTGCCGTCCGTGCCGTAGAGGCGCACCTGTTGGGTGGTCGCCTCCTCGGGCTGGTCTTCCCCGCAGGCACTGGTGGCGAGCAGGACCGTGGCGCAGACAGCCAGGATGGCCGTACGCGAGCCGCGCGACATGTGCATGGTCGTCCTTCCTCGGGCGAAGGTCCGCTGCGCAGACTAGCGTGCCGTGACGGGCGGCGGGACCGTGGAGGCAGGTCTATCCGCAGGTCGCCTCCACCATGTGCGGAGAGTAACCGGAGTGGGCTCCTTGACCGGCACCCGTACTGTGCGGTCCGTGACCGACTCGCCACAGCAGATGTTCGAGGATGCCGCCGCCATCCTCAGCTCGGCCCTCGACGGGGACTCCGAGGCGGTGGTGGGGACCTTCGACGCGGTGGTGGACCGGGCCGGCCTGTCCGGGGCGTACGACGTGGCGTGGTGCCTGGCCGCGACGATGGTCGGGGATCCGGTGCCGCCCGGGGCCTGTGCGCTCGACTTCCCCGGGATCGACCAGGCCGGGTACGACGCTCGGTGGGTGGCTCGTTTCGTCAGCGCGTACGCCAACGCCGACCTCGACACCGCGCGGGCGCTGTTCGGCGCGGCGGCCGCCGACGGGCTGCTGCCGGAGTGCCTGCTCACCCTGGCCGGCTCGACCGTGGCGACGCTGCGGCATCGGGCCGCCTGACCGTTCGAGTCGGTCAACGCGCCCGGCGCGGCGCTCATGCCGGCGAATGGATAAGTGTCGTCGCGTAGCGGGAAAGCAGCTCGTGCCAACCGGCGGTCAGGGCTTGTCGGTAGCCCTCCGCCGCCGAGCCGTGCCGGTCGAAGTGCCGGTGCGTCACCTCGATGAGGGTGCCGGATTCGGCGGGCGTGAAGAGCACCTCGACCTCGCTGGCCTGCGCCGGGTCGGGCACCGGTGCGCGATCCGCGCCGATCTGCCAGGTGAACACCAGCCGGCGGGGTGGATCCCAGGTCAGCACCCGCCCCCAGTCGTTGCGGAAGCCGTATGGCCCGACCTCGTAGAGCATCCCGCCGGGGCGTGGCTCCATGCCCAACTCGGCCAGGATCTCCGGGCCCGACCAGGTGTACTCCATCACCCACCAGTCGGCGAGCCGACCGGTGAAGACCTCGTACGCCCGCTCGGCGGGGGCGGGCACGCGCAGGGTGTTGCGGAGCGCGAACCGCTCAAGGTCCTGCTGGATGTCGGTAGGATCGGCCATCCCCTGTCCCATAGGCCCGGACCATACCGGCTCATGCCCCGGTGCGCAGCTTCCCCCGATGTCCGTCCCGCCTGATGATCGTCGTACTCGTCGATATCGATCGATCATGTGCTGCCGATGCGCCTTCGTGCCGGGATGGCCGTCCGCAGAGCGGGTATGCGTGGCGGGACGTCGCCGGGCGGTCCGCGACGGTGAGGCGGAGCGGGACATGACAGACAGCGAAGAGCCCTCGGTGTCCAGTGCCGGGCAGCCGACCGGTCCGAACGGTGGCGGTGAGCCGGAGCCGGACGTGCTGCTCGACGTCCCGAAGGTCTCGGTCAAGTCGATCCAGCTCTCCGTGGACCGGCTGGACGCCGACCTGTCCCTGCGGGCCCGGCTCGCCGGTCTGCTTCAACTCGACGCCGGCGTCCGCGTGCACGTCGAGGGCGTCGAACTCGACATCGAGGGCGTGGAGGCGCAGGCCCTGCTGAAGGTGCGTCTGGAGAAGTTGGTGACGATCCTCGATCGCGCGCTGACCACCATCGATCGGAACCCGCAGGTGATCGACGCGCTGGCCCGTACCGCGAGCGCGGCGTTGGAAGACGTGAACCGGGTGGCGGGAACGGCTGCGGACGTGAGCGAACAGGTGGCTGCCGCTGCCGGACCCGCCGTCGGGCAGGCCGTGGGCCGGGCCGAACCCGCTGTCGGGCGGCCTGGCCCGGTGACGGACCGGGCTGCACCTGTCGCTGCCCGGTCCGCTGGGACGGTGGGCCAACCGCTCGCTCGACCTGGCCGGCCCCTCGGCGAGCAGGAGAATTCCACCGGTCCGTCGAGCCCGGCCGCCGACGGGCCGGGTCCGGTGGCTGCACGGCCGGGCAGGCCGGGTCCGGTGGCTGGGCGGCCGAGCGGTGCGACGGATGACCTGGGCCAGCAGGTGGGTGCCATCGGCGCGGTCGCTGGCCGGGCGCCCGGACGCGAGCCGGACGACCGGGATCGGGGCCAGGCTCGGGTCGAGGGCCGGGCTCGGGATCAGGGCCAGGCTCGGGTCCAGGACCGGGACCAGGGCCAAGGTCGGGAGCCGGAGCCGGCCGAGGACCGGGATTCGAGCCGGGGCCGGGAAGAGGAGCGGGGTGAACAGGGTGGCGGGAGCGGCCGGAGTCAGGATGGGCCCGCGTCGCCGGAGCATGGCCCGCCCGCTCACGGCGAGACGTCCGGCACTCGGCAGTTGGCCGAGCAGGCGGGAGAGACGCTCCTACGGGCCGGGCGCAGCGTGTGGGAAGCGATCCAGGGCGGTGTGGCGCAGAGCCGACAGCAGGACCGGTGAGCCGGTCGGCGTGTCGAGCGCGGACGAGCACCGGGGTGGATCGCTTCCCACACGCCCGATGGTCCGCCGGCTGAGGCCGGAAGGGTCTCAACTGGTCGGGCCGCAACCCCGGCGCAGCCAAGCGACGCGAGAGCCGCGTCCGCTACCGTCCCGAGGGCCAGCGGACCACCCGCCACCGCACGAGACACCGCAACTCGCGCCCTCCACCGCCCCGGAGACCCCGCCTTACCGCAACCCGCGCCGCCACAGCAGGAGGAGATCGGCTTTCAGCCGGTGAGCCGACCCAACCCGGGCAGGAAACGCCCGACTCGTCCTGCGTAGCGGCGGTAGCAGTTAGAGCAGCAGCGCGAGCCAGGCCATGTCGTCACACCTCTCAGTCGGTGCAGCAGTTGTCGGCGCAGCCCGAGGTTCGGCCGGTGGTCTCCGCGACCGGAACGGGTGCGCAGTCGTCGCAGTGCTCGCCGCGCCACGCCTGCACGCCTTCCCTGACCGCGACCCCGGCGATGACGAGGGCGGCGATCGGGTCGGCCCAGGACCAGCCCAGCAGGGCGTTGAGCAGCAGACCGACGAGCAGCACCGCAGACAGGTACGTGCACAGCAACGTCTGGGTGGAGTCGGCCATGACCGTGGCGGAACCGAGTTCACGGCCGGTGCGCCGCTTGGCGGCGACGAGCAACGGCATGGCGATCAGAGACGCCACGGCCAGGCCGATTCCGACCGGGCTGGCATCGGCGCCACCGCCGGCCAGCAGCGAGCGGAGAGCGTCGAAGGTCACCCAGGCGGCCAGGGCGAAGAAGGAGAGGCCGATCAGCCGCAGCGCCAGCCGTTCCCGGTCCTCAGGGACCCGGGAGCGGAACTGCCAGATCACCACTGCGGCGCTGGAGACCTCGACGAACGAGTCCAGGCCGAAGCCGATCAGCGCGGTGGAGGAGGCCGCGGCTCCGGCGGCGATGGCGACCAGACCCTCCAGCAGGTTGTAGCCAGCGGTGGCGTAGGCGAGCCACAGGCTCCGTCGGGACAGCACCGCCCGCCGTTCGGGAGCCAGTGCCCTCGTGCTCACGTCCACGTCCCGTTCGGGGTGCCGGAGAACCGGTTGGTCGGCGACCACCGGCCGTCGTTGCCCCCTGCCGCGAGTTCGACGAAGGGCAGCGGGCAGCTCGGGCTGTCGGCGCAGGCGATCAGGTCGTCACAGCCGGCAGAGATGGCGGCCCGCAGGGTGTCGCGGATGACGGTCAGGTTGGCCAATTTCCGCTCGACCTCGGCGAGCTTGTTCCTGGCCCGAGCTTGCAGGCCGCTGTCAGGCCGCCGGCCGTGCCGGTGGCGACCGGCGTCGAGCAGTTCGGTGACCTCGTCGAGAGTGAAGCCCAGACGCTGGGCCGTCTTGATGATCCGTAGCAGGGTGACCGACTCGGCCGGATAGATCCGGTGCCCACCCGGTGACCGCTGCGGTGCGGCGAGCAGGCCGCGGCGCTCGTAGTAGCGCAGGGTCTGGCGGTTGACGCCGGCCGCGTCGGCCAACTCCCCACTGCGCAGCCCGTACGTCGTCATCGGCGTCGCCGTACGGCGGAGACCCGGTCGGCGAGAGCGTCGAGCACGTCGACATGCCCGGCTGGCACGCGGACGTCCAAGGTCAGCGAGGCCGGATCGGGTCGGAACAGGTCGAAGGCGAAGAACGAGCAGCACGACGACTCGCGGGCGGTCAGATCGCGGGCCGTCTCCTCCACCTGCGTCGCGTTGTCGAGTCGCAGCCGCAGATGCTGCGCCGACACCCGCTCCGCCGCTCGTACCGCCGCGCCGAAGAACCGGTCGAATTCGGCGAGCCGCAACGGCCGTTGCGCCGTCGGCAGGGTGCACGCATCCGGCGCCCACGCCGCTCCGGTGGTGATGTCCTGATCACTCATACCTAGACGGTAAGCCTGTACCCAGGTACTGGATGCAAGCTCGGGGCCGGGCATTGACCCCACGTGATTGTTTGGTCGGATGACCGTGGATGACCCGGACCCGGTATGGGTCGCACTGCGTCTCGTCAGCGCGCTTCTCAGCCTTGCCGTGGTCGTCCTCGGCGTGCGGGTCGCGGTGACGCGGCGGTTTCCCGTGGTCTGGGTACGGGCTGCTCGGCTGACCGAGAGCCAGCGGTCCCAGCCCCTCCGTCGTGGTGGCTTCCTCGCACTGCTCGGTGCGAGCCTGCTCGTGCAGCAGGTGCCGCTTCTCGCCCCCGTGCCCGCCGTGACCGGACGGGCTCTGTTCGCACTGGCACTGCTTCTGTTCGTGGGCGCGGTGGGATGGTTCGTCCTGCTCCGGCGCTGAGATCAACCAGCGGAGGGCGCAAAAGCAAAACGCCGACCGGCGTTTCCGCTGATCGGCGTTGCAATAGCCCGGCGAAAGGCTATGTGGCCAGGGGCGGGGTCGAACCGCCGACCTTCCGATTTTCAGTCGGACGCTCGTACCAACTGAGCTACCTGGCCGTGGTGCTCGGCTCATGCTACCCAACCTGCGGGATCGCCGCTGGGACGGGTCGCATGCCCCGATACGCAGAACGCCGCGCGAGCTGCGCGGCGTCAGCGCTTGCGGTCCTGACGGGACTTGAACCCGCGACCTCCGCCTTGACAGGGCGGCGAGCACTCCAACTGCTCCACAGGACCTTGCTGGTGTTGCCTCCGGCCTGAGCCGAACCGTGCCCCCAACGGGATTCGAACCCGTGCTACCGCCTTGAAAGGGCGGCGTCCTGGGCCGCTAGACGATGAGGGCGGCCCCGCCATCATTGCACACTCGCAACGTTGAGCGGACTTGCTCCCATCCGGCCCCGCCGGAGGCTTCGAAAGCATACGTGATGGCGTACCGGTCGACCAAACCGGTATGGCGGCAGCCACAACGGCCCGAAAAGTGCCAGCTCGGAGCCGGTCTAGGTGAGCCTGGCGACGCCGTGGTCGCGCTTCAGGCCGGCGATCAACTTCGTGCAGGCGGCGAGGGTGGCCGAGCGGTTACCGCCCCCGTCGTGCAGCAGGACCACGGCTCCGGGGCGGGCCGACCGCTTCACCCGCTTCTCGATGGTGGCCGCGGTCGGCTTGGCCCAGTCCTGTGGGTCGACGGACCAGTGCAACGAGCGCATGTCGAGCTGCTTGGCGACCTTCACCACCTCGGCGGTCCACCGGCCACCGGGCTGCCGGTAGAACGGCACCTTCGCGTCCGGCACCGCCCGCCGGATCTCCCGATTGGTGCGTACCAGGTCGGCGCGGATCTCGGAGACCGGCCGCCGGGCGAGATCCAGATCGTGGTTCCAGCTGTGGTTGCAGAGCTGGTGCCCCTCCCGGACGATCCGCCGCAGCAGGCCCGGATGCTTGCGGACCTGCTTACCCACCACGCAAAAGGTGGCGGTCACCTTGGCTGCCTTCAGCCGGTCGAGCACCTTCGGCGTCCAGGCCGGGTCCGGACCGTCGTCGAAGGTGAGGGCCACCTTGTCGGTGCCGGTGGTGCGGATCAGTCCGGCCGGCAGTTTCACCGGCAGCGGCCGCAGCCGTGGCTTCGGCGGCACGGTACGGGTCGGCGACGGGGCCGGCTCCGGCGGCAGAGCGGCCGAGGGCGGCGGACTGGACGGGGCGGTGGGCGCTGGGGTGCTGCCGCCGCCGCAGCCGGCGACGAGCAGGACGACCAGGCCGGCGAGGGACGCCAGTAGGGCACGGTGACGCATCGTTCGCTCCCGAGAAGGGTTCGGGGTACGCGGACGCCCCGACGCTAGTTCACCCGACTCGGGGAGACCTACGGCGGGTCAGGAGGCGGCCGGACGGTTCAGCGAATCGTGCAGGGCGACGGTGAGGGAGACCGCCTCGGTCAGGTCGGTCGGGTGGACCACCCCGGTGGGCAGGGCCCGGGCCGGCCAGCCCGGCCCGGCCGCGAGCACCAGCATCGGCCGGCTCGACGCGGTGAGCAGTGCGGTGAGTTGGGCCGGGTCGGCGGTGGCCCGAGTCTGCGACCAGAGCACCACGGCGGCCGGACCGGTCCGGTCGATCGCGGCGAGCAGTGCCGTCGTCGGCACCCGGGCACCGAGCATCCGGTAGCCGACCCCGGCCTCGGCCAACGCTGCGGCAAGCGCCTCCAGCGGCAGGCTGTGCTGCTCCTCGTCGGCGCAGGAGAGCAGGACGCGGGGCGTCCCGGGGGCGGGGCCGGCGGACGCTGCCACGCTGAACGCCGCCGAGATGCATCGGGTCACCAGGTGCTCGACCTCGATCAGCGCACCGGTGGCGGCATGCCGCTCGCCGATACCGACGAGCAGCGGGCGCAGCAGCCGGTCCCAGGTCGCGACCACGCCGTCGGCGGCGATGGCGCGGCCGATCGTTTCACTGATCGCCGCGGCGTCCAGGCGCATCGCGGCGCGGGCCAGTCCCCGGGCCGCCGGCCCGGCCCGGCCGACCGGGATGGTCGTACCACCGCCGTCCCGTCGGCGTACGGCACGGGAGATGTCGACAGGCGCAAGGGCGTCGGGTGCCTGACGAGCCCACCGGGCCGCCTCGGCAGGGCTCACCCCTTCGGCGGTGAGGCGTCGCATCACCTCGAGCCGAGCCAGATCTGCCGGTGTGTAGCGCCGGTGATGGCCCGGAACGTGCTGGCTGGGCCCGAGGCCGTACCGCTGGTGCCAGGTGCGCAGTGTGGTCACCGCGACCCCCAGGCGCTGGGCGACCACGCCCGCGCTCAGCGCCTCATCGGCCACCCGGCCGCTCCGGCGCGTCGTAGGCCGGCTGCCCGGGCGGTTGCGAGGGTTGCAGCAGCCGATCCAGGACGCCACCCAGCCACGGCGCGTAGGCGTCGGGATCCTGGCGGAGCGCGGCGGCGAGCCGGGCCGGCTCGACCCAGCTCAGTTCCGCCACCTCGGTCGGCTCGGGTCGTAGTGACCCGTCGGGGTGGAACTCGCCGCGCAGGACGTGGTCGTACTCGACCTCGACCCGCCCGGTGGCCGGATCCTCGGCGCGGTAGACGTAGACGCCGATCTCGCGCAACGGCACCGGCCCGGCACCCAACTCCTCCGCCAGCCGCCGGTTGGCGGCCTCGGCCAGGGCTTCGCCCGGCTGGGGATGGCCGCAGCAGGAGTTCGCCCAGCGTAACGGGAAGCGGGTCTTCGTCGCGGCGCGCCGCTGAAGCAGCACCCGGCCGTCCGGTGCCACGAGCAGTACGGAGAACGCCCGGTGCAGCTGACCGGGCGGTTGATGGGCGGCGGCGACCGTGGCCTTCCCGACGGGCTGCCCGGTGTCGTCGACCAGTTCGACGAGGTGGCTCTCCCGGGACTGCGGCATCAGCGCCACTCTCCGTTCCTGAGCTCAGGGCTCGGCGCTGCCTCGTTCCTCGTGCTCACCGAGGCTCCCCGGTGATCCGGCTGGCGGCGAGCTTGCCGGAGATGAGCACCATCGGTACGCCGACACCGGGCTGGGTGCCCGAGCCGACGAACACCACGTTGGACAGTGAGCGGTGCAGGTTCGACGGTCGGAACGGGCCCGTCTGGAACAGCGTGTGCGCGGAGGCGAACGGCGTACCGGCTGCCATGCCCTGCTCGGCCCACTCGGCCGGGGTGATCGCCCGCAGCACCTCGACACCCGCGCCGAAGCCGACGTAGCCGCGCTCCTCCAACGTGGCGATGAGCTGGTCGGTGTAGTGGGCGGTGAGGTCGCCGCGCCAGTCGAAGGGCGCCCGGTCGAGGTTCGGCACCGGAGCCAGCACGTAGTAGGTGTGCCGGCCGGTCGGTGCCACCGCCGGATCCGTCCGGCTCGGGTTGGTGACCAGCAGGGACGGGTCGGACATCAGGTTTCCGCGCCGGATCACCTCGTCGAAGGTGCCCTGCCAGGCCCGGCCGAAGTGGATGTTGTGGTGGGCGATGCGGCTGTAGCCCTGGGTCGAGCCGACGTGCAGCACGACACACGAGGGCGAGTAGGTGAGCCGGCGCTGCCGGGCCGGCGGCAGCAGGTCGCGGTAGGCCACCGGGAGGTCGGGGTTGAGCACCACCGCGTCGGCCGGGACGAACTCCCCGTCGGCGGTCACCACCCCGGTGGCCCGCCCGTTCGCGGTCTCGACCCGGGTCACGGTGGTCCCGTACCGGATGCGTACGCCGTGCTTCTCGGCGGCGCCGGCCAACCCTCGGGAGACCGCGTGGATGCCGCCGCGCGGGAAGAAGACCCCGGCCACCGAGTCGAGGTACGCGATGACCGCGTAGATGGCCAGCGCGTCGTGCGGGGCGAGACCGGCGTACATCGCCTGGAAGGAGAAGATCCGTCGGGTACGCGGATTCCGGAAGAACTGGTCGATCTTGGTTTGCAGCCGCCGGAAGGCGCCGGTGGCGACGAGTTTGAGCAGGTTGCCGGTGAGCAGGTCGGTCGGCGCGTCGAGATTACGTTCGATGAAGTCGGCCCGCTCCAGACGCCACAGGTTGCGCGCGAAGTCGACGAACCGTAGGTAACCGTCGGCCTCCCGGGGCCCGCAGACCCGGGAGATCTCCGCAGCCATCGCGGCGGTGTCGGTGAGCACGTCCAGCGTGGAACCGTCCGGATAGTAGGCACGGTAGGCCGGGTCGAGCGGCACCAGGTCGAGCCAGTCGGTCAGCTCCTCGCCCACCGCGGCGAGCGCCTCGGCGATGAGATCGGGCATGGTGAGCACCGTGGGGCCGGTGTCGAACTCGTAGCCGTCGACGCTGAGCCGACCGGCCCGCCCACCCGGCACCGGCTCGCGTTCCAGCACGATCACCTGGCGCCCGCTGCCCGCCAGGTGCAGCGCGCAGGCCAGCCCGCCGAGGCCGGCGCCGACAACCACCACCCGATCAGTACGCCCGTCAACTGTCCGCACCGGCGACCACCTCTCTGTGCAGGAAGCCCATCATGCCCTCCGGTGCGTGGCGGCGGTCGCGAGACCGACAAGCGCGGTACGGGCGGTCTCGTCGACGGCGACCGCGTCGAGTGCGGCCAGCGCGTCCTCGACCCGCTCGTCGATCATCCGCTCGATCCGTCGTACGGCGCCGGTGTCGACCACGACCTCGGCGAGCCGGGCGATCTCCGGCTCGTCTGCGCGCCGGCCGGCGCCGTCGAGTGCCCGCAGCTGGGTCGGCGTGGCCAGTTCCCGGGCCAGGACGAGCAGCGCCGTCGGCTTGCCGGTACGCAGGTCGTCGCCGGCCGGCTTGCCGGTGGTGGTCGGGTCACCGAAGACACCGAGCAGATCGTCGCAGAGCTGGAAGGCCTCGCCGACGGCGACGCCGTAGCGGGTGTACGCGGCGGCCAGCGCACTGTCGCCGTCGACGCCGGCCAGGCTGGCACCGAAGAGCAGCGGCCGTTGCACGGTGTAGCTGGCGGTCTTGTACCGGGCCACCCGGAGCGCCCGATCCACGGACCAACTCTGCGGTTCGGTCTCGCCGAGAACGTCGAGGTACTGCCCGGCGACCGTCTCCACCCGCATCCGGTCGTAGCCGCGCCGTACCTGGAACAGCCGGTCCGCCGGCAGGTCGGCGAGGGCCAGCAACTGGTCGGCCCAGACCATGCAGAGATCGCCTATGAGTACGGCGACCGCCTCGCCGAAGCGCCCGGAGTCGCCGTTGCGACCCGACGCGGCGTGCTGGGTGGCCACCGCCACGTGGGCGGTCGGTCGGCCGCGCCGGGTGGCGGAGGCGTCCATCACGTCGTCGTGCACCAGCGCGAAGGTGTGCAGCACCTCCAAGGTGGCCAGTGCGGGCAGCACCGGGGTGACCGGCGTGTCACCGCCGACCGCGCCACGCCATCCCCAGTAGGCGAACGTGGGCCGGACCCGCTTTCCGCCGGAGAGGACGCAGTCGCGGGCGGTGGCGGCGAAGCCGCCCATCGCCGGGTCGATCGCGGCGAGCGCGTCGACCTCGGCGGTCAGGAACTCGGCCAGCGTGTTGTCGACGGCCGTGACGATGTCGCGCGTGTAAGCGGCCAGTACGGCAGCGATCGGGTCGTCTCCACCGACCGGCTGCTCAGGCACCACGCGAAGGAGGTTACCCGTTGGTCCGTCGCTGGCCATGCCGCCGAGCGTACCCTAAGGTCTCAAGTTGCGTCGATTGGTGCGTCGAATCAGAGGAGGGGCCGGTGGACCTGGATCTCGCCGCTGCCTACGACAGATGCCGTGAGCTGCACAGACGCCACGGCCGCACCTACTATCTCGCCACTCGGCTGCTGCCCGCATGGAAACGGCGGCATGTGCACGCTTTATATGGGTTCACCCGCTACGCCGACGAGATCGTCGATCAGACCGACGCCCTGCCACCGGCGGAGCGCGCGGCACGGCTGGACGACTGGGGGGGACGGTTCGTCGCCGGGCTGCACGGCGCGCGGGTGACCGACCCGCTGCTTCCGGCGGTGCTGCACACCATCGCCGTCTTCGACCTCGACCGGGAGGACTTCGCCTCGTTCCTCAAGAGCATGGCGATGGATCTGACCGTCACCTCCTACCGCACCTACGAGCACCTGCTGGACTACATGGAGGGATCGGCAGCGGTCATCGGCACGATGATGCTGCCCATCCTGGGCAGCTCGGATCCGGCGGCGGCCCGCGAGCCCGCCCGGCAGCTCGGCTTCGCGTTCCAGCTGACCAACTTCATCCGGGACGTCGGCGAGGACCTGGCCCGGGGGCGGACGTACCTGCCCGACGAGGACCTGGCTGCCTTCGGCGTGACCCGGGACGACCTGGTGGCCTGTCACGCCGCCGGGCGGGCCAGCGGGCCGGTGCGCGAACTGATCCGGTACGAGGTGACCCGCGCCCAGGCGCACTACCTCGCCGCAGCGCCGGGCGTGGTGCTGCTCGACGGCGCCTCGCAGGCCTGCATCCGCACCGCCTACCTGCTCTACGGGGGGATCCTCGACGAGGTGGCCGCCCAGGACTACGACGTCTTCGCCCGTCGCGCCACCGTCCCGCAGCGGCGTCGGCTGGGGGTGGCGACCCGCGCCCTGCTGACCCCGGCCGGCAGCCCGGTGGCGGTGCCCGGACCGCGGCTGCGGTGAGCGAGCGTACCGCCGTCGTGTTGTTCACCCGCGACCTGCGGGTGCACGACCACCCGGCACTGGCGACCAGCTGCGCCGCCTTCGAGCGCGTGGTGCCGCTCTATGTGCTGGATCCCGCGCTCGCGGAACTGTCGCCGAACCGCACCCGCTTCCTGCACCAGAGTCTTGCCGCGCTCCGCGAGGCGCTGCGTGCGCTCGGCGGTGACCTGGTGCTGCGGCACGGCGATCCGGTGGCCGAGACCGTCCGGCTGGCCGGCGAGGTGGGCGCCGAGGCTGTCGCGCTCTCCGCCGACGTCTCCTGGTTCGCGGCCCGCCGGGCACAACGCCTGCGTGCCGAGTGCGACCGGCACCGACTGCATCTGAGGTTCTTCCCCGGCCTGACGGTGGTCGAGCCGGCGGAACTGGCCCCGGGCGGCGGTGACCACTACCGGGTGTTCAGTCCGTACCACCGGGCGTGGAGCGCGCGATCGTGGCGGGAGGAACTGTCCGCACCGGCGACCGTGAGGTTGCCGGCCGGCGTGCCGGTCGGACGTCTCCCGGCGCTGCCGCCGGGAGAGTCGCCGGACGTGGTGACCGGCGGAGAGGACGAGGCGCGGCGTCGGTTGGCGCGGTGGCTGCCCGACGTCACGGGCTACGGCGACCGCCACGACGACATGGCCGGCGACGCCACCTCCCGGCTCAGTCCCTACCTGCGCTTCGGCTGCCTGTCACCGCTGACCGTGGCCAACGCGATCGACGACCGGGAGTCCCCGTTCGTCCGGCAGCTCTGCTGGCGCGACTTCTACCACCAGGTGACCGCCGCCTTTCCCGACCTGCCCCGCAAGGCGTACCGCCGTCGGGCGACCGAGCACTGGCGCTACGACGAGCAGGCCCTCGCCGCCTGGACCGAGGGGCGCACCGGCCTGCCGGTCGTGGACGCCGGCATGCGTCAGCTACGGGCGCAGGGATGGCTGCACAACCGGGCCCGGCTGATCACCGCCGGCTACCTCACCAAGACCCTCGGGCTGGACTGGCGGGACGGGCAGGCGGTCTACTTCCGGTGGCTGCTCGACGGCGACATCGCCGACAACTCGGGCAACTGGCAGTGGGTCGCCGGCACCGGCAACGACACCAGGCCGTACCGGGGATTCAATCCGGTCCGGCAGGCTGAGCGGTACGACCCCGACGGCGCGTACGTGCGGCGGTGGGTGCCCGAGCTGGCGTCGGTGGCCGGCGTGGCGGTGCACCAGCCGTGGCGACTGCCCGACGCGCTGCGCCGCACACTCGACTACCCACCGCCGCTGGCGCCACCCGGCGAACCCCCGGTCTGGTTGCGCTAGTCGGCCCAGACCGTCACCTTCAGCAGGAGCCCGCCGTTGCCGACGCTGTTGACCGCCTGTACCCAGCCTGGGCGGCCCTGCGACGTGGTGAAGCACTTCTGCTGGTTGCCGCCGCCGATGTAGGTGCTCGTGGCACCGTCCCGGCCGGCCACCCGGTAGGTGCGGCAGCGATCGCGGGCCCCCTGCTCCGGCCCCGCGTTGCTGTCGTCGTGGAGCTGACTGTGCCGGGCGCTGCCGTAGAGCACATACCCCCAGTCCAGGTAGAGATCGACGGTGGCGTCCTGGACGTATCTGCGTTCGGCCCGACCGTCGTCCAGGTCGACTCCGGTTTGCTTGTCGAGTTGCACCACGTCGCTGAAGACGACGGTGCCGGCATCATCGACGACCGGCTCGGCGGAATCGCCGGTGCGTGGGCCGGACGTCGGGTCACTGGAGGGGGACCGGCTGGCCGTGGTCGGGGACACGTCGTCCGGCGCGGCGCCGGCGGGCGTGTCGGCCGGTTGCTCGACGCCACCTCCCGTCAGTGCCAGCAGGGCACCACCCCCGCCGAGAAGCAGCAGGACGGTGAGGCTCACCGCCGCCGCGCGCCAGCGCCGCTGCCGCAGCCGGTACGCCAGCAGGCCGGCGAGGGCAAGGGTGCCGAGCGCGACCCACAGTGCCCAGAGCGGACCGGCGCGGAGCGCCTGCACCACGCCGACGAACCCGGCGGCGGCGGTGAAAATGTCGGCGGTCAGGCTGGCGAGATCCCGGGAACGGGCCGGTGCCTCGGGGGAACGCCCCGTCGGACCGTCGGACGTTTCGTGCTCCACAAGCCAGGGATATTACTTTCGGTCACTTTTCGATCGCATCCCAGCTGGCCGACAGGTCGGGTCCGGTATCCGTCAGAGGACGGCGTGGTCGGGTGGCCGGGGGCGGGCCGGTGCGCGATGCTGGCGGCATGGCGGAGCCGGAACTGGTGGACGTGGTGGTGCTCGGGCTCGGAGTCGGCGGGGAGGAGGTGGCCGGTCGGCTCGCGGAGGCCGGGCTCACAGTGGTCGGCGTCGAACGCAACCTGGTCGGCGGGGAGTGCCCGTACTGGGGGTGTGTCCCGAGCAAGATGATGATCCGGGCGGCGAACGCAATCGCGGAGGCCCGCCGGGTCGACGGCCTCGGCGGCGCTGCGCAGGTCACCCCGGACTGGGCGCAGGTGGCGAAGCGGATCCGCGCAGAGGCCACCGACGACTGGGACGACCGGGTGGCGGTGGAGCGGTTCACCGGCAAGGGTGGGCGCTTCGTACGCGGCAGTGGCCGGATCGACGGTCCGGGCCGGGTGCGGGTCGGTGACCAGGTCTTCCAGGCGCGCCACGGGATCGTGCTGGGCACCGGTACCCGACCGTCGGTGCCGCCGGTGGACGGGCTGGCGGATACCCCGTACTGGACCAACCGTGAGGCGATCGAGGTCGAGGAACTGCCGGGGTCGCTGCTGGTGCTGGGCGGTGGGGCGATCGGGCTGGAGCTGGCTCAGGTGTTCGCCCGCTTCGGCGTACGGGTCACCGTGGTCGAGGCGCTCGACCGGGTACTGGCCGTCGAGGAGCCGGAGTCGTCCGAAGCGGCGGCTGCCGCGTTGCGGGCCGACGGGGTGGAGATCCACACCGGGGTCAAGGCCGCTCGGGTCGAGCACGGTGCCGCCGGCTTCACCCTGCGCGGCACCGGGGGCGAGGTGTTCACCGCCGAGCGGCTGCTGGTGGTGACCGGCCGCCGCGCCCACCTGGACGAGCTGGGGCTGGACACGGTGGGTGTCGACGCGGGTGGGCGGTACCTGCCGGTGGACGACCGGCTGCACGTCACCGAGGGGATCTGGGCGGTCGGCGACGTCACCGGCGAGGGTGCCTTCACCCACGTCGCGATGTATCAGGCGTCCATCGTGGTCGCCGACGTGCTCGACCACATGCGGCGGTCGCAGGGCGGCGCGGACCCGAGCGGTACGGCAAGTGTGGTCGGTGGCGCGGTCGGCGTGGCCAGCTCGCTGGCCGCCACCGGATCGAGTGGTTCGGCGGGATCGGTGCCCCGCGCCGACTACCGGGCGCTGCCCCGGGTCACCTTCACCGATCCGGAGATCGGTGCGGTCGGCCTCACCGAGCAGCAGGCCCGTGATCGTGGAATCAACGTGCAGGTCGGCTTCACCCGGCTGTCGTCGTCCACCCGTGGCTGGATCCACAAGACCGACGAGGACGGCTTCATCAAGCTCATCGCCGACGCCGACCAGGGAGTGTTGATCGGGGCCACCTCGGCCGGACCGGCCGGCGGCGAGGTGTTGTCCGGCCTGGTCGTGGCCGTGCACGCGGCCGTCCCGCTGAGTCAGCTCCGGCACATGATCTACGCGTACCCGACCTTCCACCGGGCGATCTCCGACGCGCTGCGCAATCTCGGACAGTGACCCGGCAGCGCAATCTCCACCGCTACCCGCCGCAGGGTCGGCAGGTCAGGAGGCGGGGGTGCCGTGGCGGCCGGCGCCGGCGGTGAAGCGGGCGGCGCCGGCCGCCGCGTCGGTGGCGAGGGAATGCAGGCCGTAGGTCAGTTCGGTGGCCAGGGCATCGGGCTCGGGCTGGGCGGCGGCGGCAAGGACCGAGGCGCGGTCGTTGCGCAGGCAGGTCTGTGGGTGGCGGGCGATCTCGGCGGCCAACTGCTCGGCCGCCGCCCGGGACTCGCCCGGGCCGACCACGCGGTTGACCAACCCCATCGCGTACGCCTCCTCGGCCGGCACGGCACGCCCGGTGAGGATCAGGTCCATGGCTCGGCTCTCGCCGATGAGCCGGGGCAGCCGGACCGTCCCACCGTCGATCAGCGGCACTCCCCACCGTCGGCAGAAGACGCCCAGCACCGCGTCGGACTCGGCGATCCGCAGATCGCACCAGAGCGCCAGCTCCAGTCCGCCGGCCACCGCGTATCCGGAGATCGCGGCGATGACCGGCTTGCCCAGGACCATCCGCGTCGGACCCATCGGACCATCGCCGTCCGGCTCGACCCGGTTGCCGCTCGGCGTACCGATCGCCGTCAGGTCGGCACCCGAGCAGAAAGTTCCTCCGGCGCCACAGAGCACCGCCACCGCCGCCGCCGGATCCGCGTCGAAGGCGCGGAACGCGTCAGCGAGCGCCCGGGCGGTCGGCCCGTCGACCGCGTTGCGGACCGCCGGCCGGTCCAGGATCACCGTGGTCACCGGCCCGTTCCGGGCCACCCGTACCGTCATCCCGTCAGCATGCCCCGGCGTCGCCCGGCTGGCTATTCGTCCCCGGCGACCGGTTTGCGGCCGCGTACGACGGGAAGTCGTTACTCGTGCGAGCGTTGTTGACGAAGATCGAGCAAGCCTCCGGCCTCGACCGGTTCGGTGACCGGTTGCAGCAGACCGTGCAGAGTGTGCTGCGCCCGCAGCGGGTCCGCGACCTGTTGCACGGGGTCTGGCTGGGCCACCCGTTGCACCCGGCGATGGTGCAGTTGCCGGTCGGCGCGTGGATCAGCGCGGCGGTGCTGGACCTGATGCCCGGTCAGCGGAGGGCGGCGACCACCCTGACCGCAGTCGGCACGCTGAGCGCCCTGCCGGCGGCGGTCGCCGGGCTCAACGACTGGGCGGGGCTCTCCCGTGACCAGCGTCGGGTCGGGTTGGTGCACGCCGCGTCGAACTCCGTCGGGCTGACGCTGTACGGCGCCTCGCTGGCCGCCCGTCTCTCCGGCCGGCACGGACTCGGGCGCACCCTCGGGTGGCTTGGCCTCAGCGCCGCAGGTGCCGGGGCGTATCTCGGCGGGCACCTGGCGTACAAGCAGGGTGCCCAGGTGAACGTGAGCGTCTCCGACCTGCATCTGATCAGCGACGGCTGGCACCCGGTCGCGGAGATGACCAGCCTGCCGCAGCGGGAACTCGTCACCCGCAAGCTCGACGACGTATCGGTGATCCTCTACCGGCACGGCGACGACGTGACAGTCATGTTGGAGCGTTGCCCGCACCAGAGCGGCCCGCTCGGCGAGGGCGAGGTACAAGAGATCGATGGGCACGCGTGCGTGGTGTGCCCGTGGCACGGCAGCACCTTCCGGCTCAACGGCGGTGAGGTGGTGCACGGCCCCTCCCCGAACGACCAGCAGATCCTGCCGACCCGGATAGTCGACGGCCGCCTGGAGGCCCGGCTGCCCTGACCCGGGAGCCGACCGACCGGATGTGTGGCAGTGACGGTGGTCAGTGGTCGGCGTGTCGGCCACTTCGACTGCCACACATCACGGACGTGGGGTGCGGCTGCGAGGTGTCAGTCTTTGCGGTGTCGGCCGATGGGCAACTCGCGGGGAAGGGTGACGGGCGGCTGGTGGCGGGTGCCGGTGCGGGACATGGCCGGTCGGCGGCGCAGGCCGAGCACCGCGCCGATCTGCGCGCCGACGATGCTGGCCACGGCCAGCACGGCGGAGACAGCCAGCGGACGGTTCACCCGATCGGGTTCGCCGGCCCGGGCCGCGCCCACTGTCACCACCGGTGCCTGCTCCTGGGGCGTCTCGGCCGGCTCCGGTTGCCGCCCTTCGGGACTGGCCGGTGTGGTGGTGGCCGATGCCGGTCGCTTGGTCGGGTCACCGGGTAGTTCCGCCGCCTCACCGGGCCGTTCCACCGAGTCGCCCGGATTGGCCGGTGCCGGCCGGGTCGGCTCGGTGCGCTCCGGCCCGGAGGTGGGACGGGGCTTCGGTGCGACGAGCCGGCCGGTGGCGTGTGGCCGGGCACCCTGGTCACGCGCCTCCTCGGGAAGTTTGATGAGCTGGCCGGGGCGGATCCGGTCCGGGTCACGCAGCTTGTTGAGCGCGGCCAGCCGGTGGTAGTCGTCGAAGTCGTCGAGGTACCGGTCGGCGACCCCACCCAGGTAGTCGCCCTTGGCGACCCGGTAGACCTGTGCGTCGGCGGGGGCACCGAGCCGATCCGCCCGCACGGCTTCCGCTGGCCCGGTGGTCGCCGGTGCCGCCATCGCGGGAGCCGGAGTGAACGCGACGGCGGTTGCCGTGCCCCCGCCGTATGCCGTCGCGCCGTACGCCGTGGTGGCGGCCGTGGCGGCGGGGCTGGCGGCGAGGATCAGCGCTACCGACCCGACCAGCGCGGCGGCGGCCCGCTGCTGCCGGCCCATGCCGGGCAGCCGGGGTGCGGGCCGGTCCAGTGCCTGTGCGCCCAGCTCCACGAGCACCGACAGGGCGAAGGTGGCCCAGCCGAACCAGCCGGCGACGGCCAGCGCCCGCAGGAAGAGTTGCCCGTCGTCGCGGCTGGTAAGCGTGGTGCCGATCTCCGCGAGCGTGGGTACGTGGTCGGGGAGCGGGTTGCCGGCGAAGGCCAGCAGCGCGATCGGCCCGCCGACCAGCAGACCGATCAGCACGACCAGCGCACCGAAACCGGTGAGCACCCGACCGACCCGCCGTACGGCGGTGCCACCCGATGCGGCCATGGCTACCTTCCTTCCTAGGACCCGGTAAGCGCCCGCGCGGTCGCCTCACCGGAGACGGTGACGGTGTTGGAGAAGCCGAACAGGCCGAGCGCCGCCCGGTCGTAGGTGACCTGGACGCGTACCCGGATCAGGGTCTCGCCGTCGACCACCGGGAAGGTCACGGTGTGATCGCTGGCCCCGGCGGTGGCGAGGTAGCTCCGGACGGCGCGGCGGGCCTCGCGTCGGTTGATCCGCTTGGGTCCGCCCTCAATGGCGGTGGCCCGGTCGATGGCCTGGCCGCCCGCGCGGGCCGCCTCGGCGGCCAGATTCTCGGCGCGTTGCAGTGTCCGCAGCTGACCCGCGCCGTCGAACGCCATGCCGATGATGGCCAGCACCCCGATCATGGCCACGGCCAGGAAGATGCTCACCCGACCGGCGTCGCCCCGCCCGGCCGTCATCCCCGGCTCCGGTAGCGGTCCAGCGGCGAGGTGAACGACGCGGTGATCCGTTGTCCGTCCGGCATCGTCAGCGCCGGCAGTTTGATGTCCGAGTAGGAGACGGTGCAGGCGATCTCGACCGTGACCGTGGCGTTCTGCCCGAGGTCGCTGCTGAAGGCACGGTTGAAGGAGGTCGACCGTCCGTCGACCGCGCCGCGGAAGGTCACCTGAGGGGCCCCCGAGCAGGACACCCCCCGCCAGTCGAGCTGGCGGCGGGCCGCCTCCCGGGCCTCCCGGCGGGCGGTGGCGGCGTCCCGGGAGATCGACGCCGCCCGGGCCGCGTCGTGCGCGGCCGCCTCCAGCGCCGCGCTGGCCACCGCGGTACGCCCGGCGACCCCGCCCAGCACCATCATCGCCACGAAGGCCGGCGCCAGCACCGCCACCTCGATCGAGACGGAACCCCGGCTCATGGCTCGGTCCATCGTTCCACCGTCCCGTGTGCCGTCTGCCGGACGGCGAAGCTGACGCCCGGCACCACCGACAGGGCCTTGCCGGTCACCGTGCAGTTCACGTCGGTGTCCGTGGCGGCGCAGCTGGGCCCCGGGTCGTCCCAGTCGACCAGCCAGTCCCCGGCGGCCTGGAGGAACTCGGCCGCACGCTCCTCCCCGGCACCCGTTGGGGCGTCGTAGAGCCGAGCCGCGTTGACGCCGCTCTGCGCGGCGTTGAGCGCGGTCGACCGGGCGACGAACACGACGGCGACCTGGATCGAGGCGAACAGCATCACCAGGATCGCCGGCAGGGCCACCGCCAGCTCGACCGGATTGCCGCCCCGCTCGGCGTCCCCGGGCAGCAGACGGTGCCGGGTGGCGGCGACCACCCGGCACCAGCCGGCGGTGAGGCGACGGGACATCGATCAGTCGGCCGTCGGGTCCTGGTGGGCCGGGATGTTGTCCATCCAGTCGTTTGCCGCACCGAGGGCGGCGGCGGTCACCGCCATCGCCACGGCCACCAGACCAAAGATGATGACGGCGGTGGGCACCGGGCTGTCGCCACGGTCGCCGCGCAGTTCGGCCAGCCGCGCCCGCAGCGCGACGTGCAGGTAGGTGATTACGGACATCGGGGCTCCTTCACTCGGGTCGGCCTAGAGGCGGGCCAGGAACGGGTAGATGGCGAAGCCGAGCAGGACAAAGACCAGCAGCGCGCCGGGGATGTCGAGCCGGCTGGTCACCCCCTCGGCCCGGGCCAGGTTGTCGGTGCGGATCTGATCGCGCAGCGAGTCGGCCCGGCTGCGCAGGGTCTCGTGCACCTGCGCGCCCTCGCTGCCGGAGGAGCGCATGATCGCGCCGACATCGCCCAGCTCCGGGATGCCGATCCGGTCAGCGAGATCGCGTAGCTCGTCCCAGGGCGAGTGCATCTGCATCTGGGCCATCCGCAGCGCCTCGGAGATCCGGTCGAAGACCCAGCCCTCGCAGATCGCGGCGGCCCGCTCCAGCGACTGCACCGGACCGTGCGCCGCGGACAGTTGCAACGCGACCAGGTCGAGGTAGGTGCAGACCGCCTGACGGAACTCGTCCCGCGCGGTGTCGGCCCTGGTCAGCACCGACCGGTGGGCCACAAGCGCGCAGAGCAGCGCCAGGCCGAGGCTGCCCAGGACCGGTACGGCCAGCGGCAGCGAGACGCCGACGGTGAAGAGGGTGACGCTGAGCAGCGCCGGAGCGGAGAGTCCGATCAGGGCGGACAACAGCAGGGAGAGGGCGTACTGCTCGGGGGTGCGGTCGAGCAGGGCCAGTTGCCGGTGTGGGGGTCGCAGCCAGCGGGCCATCCCGGTGAGCCAGTCCAGCCGCCGGTCGGCGGGGCCGGTGCGGGCGCTTCCCGGCGGTTGGTGCAGCCGGCGTAGTGCCGGGCCGAGCGCGGGAGTCGCCGGAACCAGCTCGCGGACCACCAGGAACACGCCCAGGCCGAGCGTGGCACCGGCCACCACCGCGAGGGTGAGGTGCAGGTTCACGCCACCACCTCGCTCGGGTCGGGTGCCGGCAGGAAACGGGCCGGTCGGGGCGGCTGGCTCATCGACCGCACCCAGGCCAGCAGCGCCACGAAGGCCGCGCCGAGCACCGCCATCACCAGCTGACCGAACGGGGTGTCGTACGGCTGCACGTACTCGCGGTTGAGCAGCCCGTACGCGATGGTGGCCAGCGTCATCCCGGTGAGGAAGCGGACCGCGAACCGGGGCTGGGTGCGCTTGGCCTCGATCTCCCGGCGGGTCGCGACCTCCGCGGCGGCGGCCGAGGCGATCGAGCCGAGCACGTCGCCGAGGCGCTCACCCCGGTCGGTGAGGTGCAGGATCAACGCGGCCACCACCTGGTCGCAGACCGGGTCGCCGATCTCGTCGGCGAAGGCAAGCAGGGCGGAGCGGGCCAGCCAACCGGCCTGGAGCCGGGCGGCGAGCAGGCGTACCTCCTCCTGGATCTCCTCCGGTGCGGTGGTGACCGTACCGATGATCGCCTGCTGGAGCCCCTGCCCGGTGGCGGAGACGTCCTTGAGCCGGCGGGTCCACTCGCCGACCGCCTCGATCCGGGCGATGGCCCGTTGCTCGGCCCGCCCGACCGAGAACAACCACGGGGTGCCCGGCACCGCCACCGCCACCAGCAGGCCCACCACGGGCAGGCCGGTCAGCAGGAAGGCCAGCGCACCGGCGACCAGCGCGCCGACCAGCAGCGCCTGGTGCGCCCGCTGCTCACGGGCCGTGGTGCCGGAGCCGCGCCAGAGCCGCCCGAGCCCCGGGCCCGCTCCGGGTGCCCGGCCGGGCGGCCGGCGGGTGCCGACGAGCGCGACGACCGCCAGCACCAGGCCGGCCACGCAGGCCGCCCCCGAGACCAGGGCGATCAGCTCGATGTTCGTACGCACCGGCTCACCGCCGACCGAGTCGGGTCTGCCGGGGCCGACGCCAGGCACCCTGGCCGGCCTCGATCCAGCGGCTCAGCAACCGGGCGTCGTAGCCCACCCGCAGCAACTGGTCCCGGACCCGTTCCGGCAGGTGTCGAGGGACCGCCCGGCCGTCCGGGCCGGGACCGAAGACCTGCGTGGTGGTGATCCGGCTGCTCTCACCGACGCCCAGTACCTCCTCGACGTGCGAGACGAAGCGGTGCTTGCGCCCGCCGATGCCGGTCTCGTCGTCGACGGTGACGTAGACGATCAGGTCGAGCGCATTGCCGGCCATCCGGCGGGCCTGGTCGACCGTCATCTCGCGGCCGTGGGCGAGCGCCAACTCGATGATCCGCTCGCTCACCCCGGCCGGGGTTCGCGCGTGGATCGTGCACATCGATCCCCGGCTGGTGGTCATCGCCTGGAGCATCGGCACGATCTCCCGGGACCGCACCTCACCGACGATGATCCGCAGCACGCCCATCCGCAGCGAGACCGGGATCAGGTCGGCGATGCTCACCTCCCCGGCCGGTCGACCGTCCGGCCCGCGTTCGCCGTGCCCCTCCCGGGCCTCGAAGCTCATCACCGCCCGGTGGCGATCGCCGCGGCGGGCCGGTAGCAGCTCCCGACTCTCCTCCAGCAGCACGTACGGCTCGTCCGGCGGGATCTCGCTCATCATCGCCCGGATCACGGTGGTCTTACCGGCGCCGGCCAGCCCGGCGACCATGATGTTCAACCCGGCCCGCATCGACGCCCGGAGGAAGTCGCGCAGCAGCGGGTCGATCATTTCGTCCAGGTCGCCCCGGCCACCGGCCAGGTCGTCCAGGGTCACGTCGAGGGTGTTGTGCTTGCGGATCACCGCGTACGGGCGGTGACTGACCAGGAACACCGCGGCCAGTCGGCTGCCGTCCGGAAGTTGCAGGTCCAGG
Source organism: Verrucosispora sp. WMMD703 (assembly GCF_049178935.1). Taxonomy (NCBI): domain Bacteria; kingdom Bacillati; phylum Actinomycetota; class Actinomycetes; order Micromonosporales; family Micromonosporaceae; genus Micromonospora; species Verrucosispora sp. WMMD703. The sequence goes on from NZ_JBMHMM010000004.1 coordinate 605,907, forward strand.
GTGGGCTTCGAGGTGGACAGGGAGCGTTCCGTGGCGCCGGCCCGGCGGGCCGCCGCCTGGAGGATCTCCACCAACTCGTCGTCGCTGTCCGCGATCGGGTCGGCCCAGTCGACCCCACCACCGTGCCGGGTGATCCGCACCTGGTCACAGCCGAGGATGTGCACCTCCTCGATGGTGTCGTCGACAAGCAGGGTCTGAAGTCGACCGAGGCCGGCCAGTTCGGCGGTCACCTGGTCGAGTAGCAGCCGCTCCTCGCCGGCGGCCATCGGCGTGCCGGCGCGGCGCACCGCGTCGGCGTACTCGGCGACCAGCTCGACCGCGAGCCGGGCACGCTCGGTGTCCTCCTCGGCGACGCTGAACTCGCGGCCACGCTGCCAGCGGGTGAGCCGCTCGCTGAGCTGCCGGCGCAGCTCGCGCACCACCTGGAAATCCACCCGTGGCCGGGGCGGCGGCGCCGCTGGTGGTGTCGCGACTGGCACCGACCCGTTCGGTGGTTGGTGCCAACCGTTGACCGGGGGCAGCGGCGGGGCGGTGGAGGTGGCGCCCGGTGGTTGCCGGCGCGGGTCGGACGAGACCGGTTCAAATCGCATCCGGCACTCCCTGGGAGACGGGCCACGCCAGCCGGGCCCGCCGCCGTTCCAGCAGCGCGCCGATCGGCACCTCCAGCTCGCGGGCCGCCCGCAACAGCGGTCGGGTGGCCCGCACGGTCCCGCCCAGACTCAACACCTCGGCGGTACGCGGATCGTGCGGCAGCCGGGCGATCACCGGCAGCTGAAGGGCCTTGCTGACCTCGCTTCTGCCGTGGCCGCCGCCGATCAACAGCAGGCGCAGGGTGCCCGACGGCACCCGATGCTCGGCGAAGTCCCGCTCGATGGCCTGGAGCATGGCCCGGGTGCCGGACAGGTCGGGCAGCTGCGCCCGACTTACCACCAGCACCACCGAGGCGGCGCGCAGCAGCGGCCAGGGCGGACCGAGGACGTGCAACCGGCCACAGTCGACAAGCACGTCGTACGGTGGGTCGCCGCGCTCCAACCCGGTGAAGAAGTCCGCGAACCGCTGCCAGAGCGGCGTGACGCTGCCGGCCTGGGCCGGGTCGACCACGCCCGGCAGCAGCAGCCGTTCCCGGCGCGGCGCGTCCAGGTCGACCAGCTGCGACCAGAATGCGCTCTCCAGACTGCCGTCGCGCAGCTCGCCGACGGCCAGCTCACCGATGCCGCGCGGCCCGTCGAGCGCCCCACCGAGATAGCCGGCGAGGACGGAGCCGCCGGCCGGGTCGCATTCGGCGAGGATCAGCCGCCGGTGCCAGCTCAACGCACAGGCCAGCGCGGTGGTGGTGACCCCCGGCGAACCCTTGGCCGAGACCAGCGCGATGATCGCCATACTCAGGCCGCCTTGGTCAGTACGACCGCGATCCGATCCTGGGCGGCCAGTGCCACCACGGCCGGTACGTCCCGGACAGCGAGCGCCAGGTAGACGACAACCTCGTCCCGTCCGTCGGTGGAGACGGCGTCGGTGACGGTCGCGGTGAACCGGGTGGCACCGGACGACGAACCTCCGCCGCTGTCGTTGCTCGGCGTGCTGACCAGCAGTATCTGGTCACCGGGGCGCAGCTTCGGCGCCGGCACCTGGGCCGCGCGCAGCCCGAGAGCGAGCTGCTGCTGCCCGGGGCCGAGCAGTGGTTCGTCGGTGAGCTGGGCCATCGTCAGCAGGGAACCCGGGGCCAGCGAGACGGCGGCGCGCATCCCGATCACGTCGGCGAGCCGGGAGGCGGGCACCGGTTCGAGTCCCTGCCCGCCGGCCACCTGCACCGAGATCAGGTCGTCGGCGCGGAGCACGCTGCCCACCTCGACCGCCCGGGCCACCGCCAGGTAGCTGCCGGTCGCCCGGACCGAGGTCACCGCGAACGCCGAACCGAGGCCGCCGAGGGCGATCAGCAGGACGGCGAGGCCGAGCAGCCCGGGCCGGACCCGGCGTTGGCGGACCACCCGGGGAGGGGCGACCGGCGCATCCACCGGAGTGTTTCCGTTGCGGGTCGCCACGCTCATCGGGTCACACCTTTCGTTCGCGACTGCGGGGCTCGCAGGACCGGCTCACTCCTCGCGCTCACCGGGTCACCACCTGAAGCTCGTTGATCTGGATGACGATCGGGCCCGTGGTGCGGGTGACACCGCCGATGCTCCCGCTGTCGCCGCCGTTGCTGGTCCACGTCACCGACCAGTGCGTGGTCGCCCGGACGGTGTACGTCCCGGCCTCGGCGTAGCCGTCGTGGTAGCCGCAGTCGGGGGAGCGTCGTCCGGCGTGCGGGCCCCGGCGTTCGTACTCGGTACCGGCGTCGGCGCAGGTGACGGTGTCGCCGTTGCCCATGTCCCAGACAACCCGGTTCACCTTGGCCCGAATCGTCACCTCGAGGCCTCGGTCCTCGGCGGTGGCGCTCTGTGGGCCGAATTGCTCGCGACCCCATTCGGCCCACATCCAGACCGGCAGACCGACCAGCCCGGGGCCGATGGACTTGCGGGGCGCGACCGACGCGCGGGGCGCGCGCAGGGTAATCGAGGCGAACGCCCGACGGGCCAGTTCCTCCGGGTCCGGCGGAGCGCCGAAGCCCTGCGGCGGCGCGTCCAGCAGCACTGTCCGCTGGTCACCGACCGCCCCGCCGTAGCAGGTACGCACGTACCACTGCTGGCCCTCGGGCGCCTCCGGCTGCGGCTCGGCCAGCTTGTAGTAGCAGCCGTCGCCGCTGTTGAACCAGCCGAGCACGTCGTCGTAGCAGGGGATGGTGCGGCCCTCCCACTGGCAGACGCCGCCACCGCCCCCACCGCCGTTGTCGCCGCCGCTGCCGTTGTCCCCACCGTTGCCGCCGCCACCTGGGGTACCCGGGTCGTCGTCCCAGACGTTGCAGTTCGGTTGGGCCGGCGGGCATTCGGCACCGGGGTCGGCGGCGGTCGCCGGAACCGCGCCAGCGGTCGCCAGCAGCACCGCCAACGCGCCGCCGAGCAGAGTCCGCCGGACGGCACCGGTACGCGGGGCGGCCGGGCGGCGGCGGTAGGTCAGCCCGGTCAGCACGGCTGGTCCTGGTGGGCCGCGCCGGTGCTGATCCGCCAGCGACCGTCGGGATAACGGGTCGCGGTGGCGGTGGCCAGGTGGCGGGAGCCTCGGGTGCCCGGTACGACCTTGTCGTCGGCGACGTAGATCAGCCGGTAGTTGCTGGCGTCGACGCAGTCCTGGATCTCCACTGTGGGGGGTGTGGCGTCCAGGTCCATCGAGATGACGGTGGGCCCTTCGGAGCGAAGCGTGCCGGCGCTCACCGCGCCGTTCTGGCGGGCCTGCCGCAGGCTGAACCGGACCCTGGTCAGCAGCGGGTCCGCGAGGAACCGGGTCAGCGCCGGCTCCTGTGGGTCGCTGCGCCGGCTCGCCGTGCGGGACGCCGAGAGGTAGCCGGAGTAGGCCGCCAGCGCCGCCTTCTCCGCAGCCGTCTCCTCGGCGGCCCGCTCGGCGCCGGCTGGTCTGTGCCGTTCGGGTGTCGCGGTGGTGGACGTCTCCTGGGTGTTGCCGCAGGCGGTGCTCGTGCCGACCGTGGCCACCGCGACCAGGCCGGCCGTCCAGCGGCTCAGCTGCCGTGCTCGCACCTCGTGCCCTCCTCGGTGCCGACCGGCGGACGTCGAATCAGCGTCGCCGGGCGTGCGGCGGCGCGATCGGACGGATCTTTCCGGCCCTGTTTCGTGCCCAGCCGCATTTGCTCTTGTGGATCTCCTGCTAACGCATTGGCCTGGCTGCTCGTCGGTAACGGACGTGGGTTGCGTCACATCCAAGGGGCGAGCATAGGCTGACGCTGGCCGATGCAACAGAGGCAATTCATTCGAACACTCTGAGTTATGAATGGTGGTGGCGCCGCATGGTTACCGGTAGATTGCCGGCGTTGATCGACCCGGGGTGCGGCTCGGGCGGGTGCGGGTGGCGAAGCGGACGATCCCACCGCCGGGTGGGCGGCCCACCGGCTGGTCGCAATAGGGCGGGAAATGGCAATCGGTCCGATCCGTCCCCGGCAAAAAAGGGGCCAACTGGCCGCCAGTTGCGATCTATGGGAATTCCATCTGCCCGTTCCGGGCATCTGAGCCGACGGCGGCGCGGCGGCGCGGCGGACGGCGTCGGACATTCGGACCGCCACCCGAACCGACCGGGCACACTACCCTCCGTGAAGGGGTGGTCGAGATGACCCGGCAACCTGCTCCGCCGGTGCCCCGGGCGGCCGCGCCGGATGATCCATCACCCGGGCACATCACCCGGTCGTGGCCGCGCGCCTCGGCTCTGCTGACGATCACCCCACTGCTCCGGTACGCCGTCGCCCGGCACGCCGTACCCCCGGGAACCGCCTGCCGGACCGGCTGCGACGCCTGTGGCGCGCCGATCGGCCCGCACCGCCCCTGGCCGGCGCTCGGCCCGACCGCCCGCTGCGGCGGCTGCGGCGCCCGGGTCGGTGCCCCGCCGGCCACCGTCGAACTGGCCGCGCTGGCTGCCCTGGCCGCGCTGCTGCTGACCCGCCCACCCGCCGTCGAGGTGGCCGCCGCCGGCTGGTGGTTGGCCTTCGCGGTGCCGTTGCTCTTCATCGACGTCGCGGTGCACCGGCTGCCGAACCGACTGACCTGGCCGGCCGCCGTCGGCACCTGGCTGCTGCTCGGGCTGGCCGCGCTGACCGGGGCCGGTGCGACACCATGGCTGCGTGCCATCGCCGCCGGGCTCGGGCTGGCCCTCTTCTTCGCCACCACCACCCTGTTGCTCGGTACGCGAGGCTTCGGCATCGGCGACGCCAAGCTCGCGCTGAGCGCGGGTGCCCTCCTGGGCTGGTACGGCTGGAGTGTGCCGGTGCTCGGGCTGCTGCTCGCGCTGACCCTGTCCGGACTCGTCGCCCTGGGCCTGCTGGTGAGCCGTCGGGCCCGTTGGTCGAGCCACCTGCCGTTCGGGCCGTACCTGGTGCTCGGCACGCTCGCCGCGTTGCTGCTGGTGTGGTGAACGACGCTGCTGGTGTGGTGAACCGGGCGGTGGGGAATTGTCAGCTCGCAGGGACCGTCGGAGAGTCCTGGAGGTACTGTGCACCCCACCCCTGACCAGCGAACGGACGAGCCGCAGCCCGACGAGCGGTGGCGGATCCGGCGGACCTGGGACGACCTGGACCGGCTCGGCGAGACCGAGTCGGTCTTCGCGTTGAGCAACGGATGGCTGGGCTGGCGCGGCACCCTCGACGAGGGCTTGCCGGTCGACATGCCGGGCAGCTACCTCAACGGGCTGCACGAACGCCGTGAGCTGACCTACCCCGAGAACGGCTACGCCTTCCCGCAGCTCAGCGACACCGTGATCAGCCCGCCGAACGCCACGCTGGTACGACTCTGGGTCGGTGACGAGCCGCTGGACCTGCGCACCGGCACGGTGCTCGCCCACGAGCAGGTGCTCGACCTGCGGGCCGGGGTGATCGAACGGCTCACCGAATGGATCTCGCCAGCCGGCGACGGGGTACGGGTACGCAGCACCCGGCTGGTGTCGCTGCCCCGCCGCCGGGTCGCCGCCGTGCACTGGACGGTGGAACCCCTGGACGGGCCGGTCGACCTGCGGATCTGCGCGGACCTGCTGGCCAACGAGCATGTCCCCGAGCGGGCCGACGACCCCCGGGCCGCCTCGCTGATCCAGGACCCACTGACCGCCGAACTGCACCGCGTCGACGGTGTCGACGCGCTGTTGGTGCACCGGACCGAGCGCAGCGAGCAGCGGGTCGCCGTCGCGGTCGCGCACCGGTTGTTGGCACCGGCACACGTCACCACCGACGCCGACGCCAGCCCGGATCGGATCCGGCTGACCCTCGCCGGGCCGCTGCGACCCGGCGAGCGGGTGCGGCTGACCAAGTACGCGGCGTACGAGTGGGCGTCCGTTGCCGACTCGTCCGTCGAGGAACTGGGGGCGCAGGTGACGGCCGAGGCGGACGCGGCGCGTACGGTCGGCTTTGAGAATCTGCGTGCCGAGCAGCGTGCCGCCCTCGACGACGCCTGGCGTACCGCCGACGTGCTGCTCGACGGCGACGACGAGTTGCAACTGGCGATCCGGTTCGCGATGTTCCACCTGATCCAGGCGGGCCGCGCGGACGGCGACCGGACCATCCCCGCCAAGGGGCTGACCGGCAACGGCTACGACGGTCACGTGCTCTGGGACACCGAGGGTTACGTGCTGCCGGTGCTTACCTACATCGCGCCGGCCGTGGCCCGGTCGGCGTTGCGCTGGCGGTACGCGCACCTGCCGCAGGCGTACGACCGCGCGGCGGAACTGCGGCTCACCGGCGCCACCTTTCCCTGGCGGACCATCGGCGGCCGGGAGTGCTCCGGTTACTGGCCGGCCGGCACCGCCGCGCTGCACGTCAACGCCGACATCGCCGACGCGGTCCTGCGCTACGTCGCGGCCACCGGCGACGAGGACTTCCTGACCGGCCCCGGGCTGGACCTGCTGGTGGCCACTGCCCGGTTGTGGCACGGTTTCGGGCACTTCACCGACGACGGCAGCTTCCACATCGTCGGAGTGACCGGCCCGGACGAGTACGCCGCACTTGTCGACGACAACCTGTTCACCAACCTGATGGCGCGGCGGAACCTGCGCGGCGCGGCCGACGCCGTCGAGCGGCACCCCGAGGCGGCCGGCCGGCTGGGCGTGGACCCGGCCGAGGTGGCCGGTTGGCGGGCCGCCGCCGAGGCGATGACCATGCCGTACGACCCGAAGCGCGGGGTGCACCAGCAGGCGGCCGGGTTCACCGACCGGCCGGAGTGGAACTTCGCCGACACCGGCGACGACGACTATCCGCTGCTGCTGCACTTTCCCTACCTGGAGCTGTACCGGCACCAGGTGGTCAAGCAGGCCGATCTGGTGCTGGCGATGCTGCGCTGTCCGGGCGAGTTCACCGCCGAGGAGAAGGCTGCCAACTTCGCCTACTACGAGGCGCGGACGGTGCGGGACTCGTCGCTGTCCGCCGCACCGCAGGGGGTGCTCGCCGCCGAGCTGGGCCACCTCGACCTGGCGTACGACCTGTTCGCCGAGTCGGTGCTCCAGGACCTGGAGGATCTCGGCGACAAGACGGGCGACGGGCTGCACCTGGCCTCGCTGGGCGGGGCCTGGCTGGCGCTGGTGCAGGGCTTCGGCGGCCTGCGCGACGACCGGGAGCTGTTGTCGTTCGACCCGCGGCTGCCCGACCGGATCGACCGCCTCGCGTTCAGCCTGCTCTGGCACGGCCACCGGCTGCACGTCACGCTGACCGCCGACGAGGCCCGCTACGAGCTGCCGGACGCCGAGGCTGGCGTGGCGATCGAGCTGTGGCACCACGGTGAGCGGCTGCGGGTGACCGCCGACCATCCGACCACCCGACCCATGCCCCCACTACCCGACCTCGGCCCCGAACCACCATCCCCACCCGGCCGTCGGCCGGCCCGCCGCTGACCGCACGGGTGTCAGTGGACCGGCTCACCCTGGTCACCGTGGACCGGGCCGCCGGACATCCGCTGCCGCACGGCCGCCAGCTCCTCGAAGGCGTACGCCCAGTTGTGGCACTTGAAGCTGCGCAGCCCCTCGATGGGTGACCGGCAGTCGGCGCAGCGTACGCCGGGTATGGCGGCGGGCAGGCCGGTGTTGACGTAGCGGCGGTCACCGAGGATCACCGTCGCGATCATCATCGGGTCGTGCACGCCCTTCAGGGCCGAGGCGACGATGTCGTACCAGGTGATCCGGCGACCGCACTTCGGGCAGTCCGGCTGGTCGCCGCTGACCCACAGGGGCGCGCCGATGGTCCGGGGCGGCATGTTGAGCAGCTTCTCGATCCGCCGTACGTCGGACTCCGGTGTGGTCCAGCGGTGCCGGCCGGGCAGTGCGGCGGGCGAGTCGTAGACGGCTTGGAACAGGGCGGGGTCGACCTCGACGGTCTCGCGTTCGCTTGTCATCGGCGTCCTCCGGACTTCTCGGCGCCCCCACCGTGGTCACCGGCGGGTGGCGGGCACAACCGGATCAACGACACGGCGGGACGGCCGGCCCCGGCTGGGGCGTACCCGGGCGGGGGCACGACCCGAACCGGGCCGGCCGGGACGGTCAGGCGGGTGAGGCGGCGAGCGGCGCGGTCGGCGTCGTTCGCGGCGTCTCGGTGAGTGCCTGCTTCCGGACGCCGAAGACGACCAGGTAGCCGAGAATCCAGAGTTCGCCCACGGTCGCAGGGACCACCAGCAGGTCGCCGACGATCCCGGCGTCGGGGGCGAGGTACCCGACGAACGTCATCAGCACGTAGCCCACACCACCGGCGACGAGGATCCAGCCGAGTGCCCGGGGCAACCAACCCGAACGCAGCACGCACCAGCCCATCGGCATCAGCCAGAGGCCGAAGAAGAGTCCGCCCACCGCCCACAGGTTCTCGCTGACGAGGTACAGCAGCTGGACCGTGTCGGCGGCCCCACCGGCCTCGCCGGTGGCCACCGCGACCGCGGTCCCGAGCATGGCGGCGCTGCCGAGGATGGCAACGGCGTTGACTATGCCGAAGGCGGCGATGCTGCCGGCGGCGGTGCTGTTGACGGTACGGAACAGCCGGTAGAACCAGACGGCGGCCAGCGTCTGGGTGAGGACGACGAGCAGTTCGAACGCCACTCCGAGGCGCGCCAGTGACTCGTTGGCGACCAGGTTGGCGAGGGTCGCGTCGGCGTCACCGGACTCGAAGATCATGGGTCGGATGGTGAGGAAGCCCAGTGCGCCGGCGATGCCGAGCCCAAGGTAGAAAAGCCCGGTCGTCCGGGCGGTGCGGATCAGCGGATGCATGGTGGCTCCTTCGGTTGCGGCAGCTCTGGTGGCGAGATCAGCCTTACGTCGTAAGGCAACCATACGTTGTAAGGTCAAGGGAAGATGGGAGCCGCATGGGAGCGAGAAGACGCCGGGAGCCGCTGAGCCGTGACCGGGCGCTGGTCGCCGCGATCGCGCTGGTTGACGCGGAGGGGATGGCGGCGCTGACGATGCGCCGGCTCGCCGCCGACCTCGGCGTCGAGGCGATGTCGCTCTACCACCACCTGCCCGGCAAGGAGGGGCTGCTCGACGGCCTCGTCGATGCCGTGGTCGCCGAGATCGTCACGGCCGCCGACCAGGCCGAGACGGAGGCGGCCGGCGGAAACTGGCGTACCCGGCTACGGTCACGTTTCCTTGCCGCACGCGCGGTCATGCTGCGGCACCCGTGGGCACCCGCCCTGCTCACTTCCCGCTCGACCATTCCCGGCGGGGTGTACGGCTACTACGAAGGCATCCTCGCCATCCTGATCGACGGCGGCTTCTCGTACCGGATCGCCCACCGGGCGCTGCACGCGTTCGGCAGCCTGGCTCTCGGTTTCGCCCAGGAGGTCTTCCAGCCTGCCGCCGGCGCGGAGGTCGACGCCGACGCGGCGGAGGCGGAGCTGGCCGCGCTGTCCGCACAGCTGCCCCACCTGGCCGCGATGGTGGCCGCCGAGCTGCACGACGCCACCGACCCCACCCTGGGCTGGTGTGACAGTCAGACCGAGTTCGAGTTCACCCTCGATCTGCTCTTCGACGGTCTGGAACAGGCTCGCGGCGCAGCCGGCCCGGCGGCACCCCGTACGCCCGCTTGAAGGCACGACAGAACGCCGCCTCCGACTGGTAGCCGAACCGCCGCGCCACCACCGGCAGTGGTTCGTCACTACGACCGAGATGGTCGTGGGCGAGTTGCAGTCGCCACGCGGCCACGTACCGCATGACGGGTTCGCCGACCAGCGCGGTGAAGCGTGCGGCGAACGCCGACCGGGACATGCCCGCCTCCCGGGCCAGATCGGTCACGCGCCAGTCCCGCTCGGGCGTACGGTGCAGCGCGGTGAGGGCCTGCCCGATCTGGGGATCACGCAGCGCCGCCAGCCATCCCTGGCGCGCCTCGGGTGCGGCATCCAACCAGGCGCGGATCGTCTGGATGACCAGCACGTCCGCCAGCCGGGTGAGCATCGTCTCGCCGCCCGGACGCAACGTCTGCGCCTCGCTGGCCACGAACCGGAGCGTGCTGTGCAACCACCCCGTCTCGTCGTCGAACCGGTCCAGGTGCAGCACGGTCGGCAGTTGAGCGACCATCCGCTGCGCCGCGACGTGGTCCAGCCGCAGCACCGCGTACGTGACCTGGGTCAGCTCGCCGCCACCGCCGTACCGCATGATCTCGTAACGCTCGCTGAGCCGCTGCACCGGAATCGAGAAGAGTGCCTCGGTCGACGCCTGCGGATCACTGCGGAAGCGGTGCGGAATGCCGTGCGGGATCAGCGTCAGACTGCCCGGCCCGACCAGGCGGGGTTCGACGCCGTCCGCCTCAAGCCAGCACCGCCCAGCCGTGACCACCTGCAACGTCATGCAACCGGGCAGGGCCGGCACCGCCACGCCCCACGGTGCGGTCAGCTCGGCGCGGCAGTACAGCGTGCCGGTGAGCCGGAGGAGATGCAGGGTCTCGCCGAGTGGGTCACTGGATGCCGCGACCTCGCAGGCCGGTGTCGTCCACATCGCTCAAGGCTCTCGCAGATGTGCCCGTCGTCCTAGCGGCTGGACGACAGGCAAAGAAATCCGGCAGCACGATCATTGTTCCACCATCGAACCCGCATCAGGCTGGGTTGGCAGCGAAAAGCAATCCTCTCCGGAACGGAGCCACCCATGTCCCGACCGTCAGTACTCGTCACGGGCGCGACCGGCAAGACCGGCCGACGCGTCGCCGACCGCCTCATCCGCCTCGGACATCCGGTGCGGCAGGCTTCCCGCCGTGGCGAACAGCCCTTCGACTGGGCGAGGCCGGAGACGTGGTCGGCCGCGCTGCGCGGCATCGACGCCGTGTACCTGTGCTACTTCCCGGATCTGGCCGCCCCGCAGGCCTCCGACGTGGTCGAGGCGTTCGCCGACGTCGCCCGTAAGACGGGCGTGCACCGGCTGGTGCTGCTGTCGGGTCGTGGAGAGGCGGGTGCGCAGCGCTGTGAGGCGATCGTCGCGGGCTCCGGACTCGGGTACACCATCGTGCGGGCCAGCTGGTTCACGCAGAACTTCACCGAGGGGCAGCTGGCGCAGTCCGTCCACGACGGCCTGCTCGCGCTGCCGGCGGGTCGGGTCGCCGAGCCGTTCGTCGACGTGGACGACGTCGCCGACGTCGCCGTCGCCGCGCTCACCGGCGACCGGCACGACGGGCGGGCGTACGAGGTCACCGGCCCTCGCCTGCTGACCTTCGACCAGGCGGCAGCGGAGATCACCGAGGCCACCGGTAGGGAGGTGCGCTACCTGCCGGTCACCGCCGAGCAGTTCCACGACGGCCTGGTCGGACAGGTCGGGCCGGAGCACGCCCGGCTCCTCACCGACCTCTGTGTGGAGGTCTTCGACGGGCGCAACGCCAGCCTCGGCGACGGCGTCCACCAGGCACTCGACCGGCAACCGGTTGACTTCGCCGATGTCTGCCGACGGGCCGTCGCTGCCGGGACGTGGCAGCGGTGAGCGGCCGGAACACACCTACCGGAGCACCACCCGCCCCTCCACCCGGAAGGATCGGCCTGACCGTCGCCGGACTGGTCGCGATCGTCATCGGTGGAGCGTTGCTGACCGTTCCGGCGACGTTCCACGCCGGAAACGGCATCGAGTATGCGGGCAACAGCAGCCTGCTCAGCGAGGCCCGCGGTGCCGGAGGGGCGCTGCTGGCCACCGGCGTACTCGTCATGCTCGGCGGGTACGTCCGACGGCTGACCTACCCCGCCGCCCTGGTCGGTGCCGTGGTCTATCTGGCCTACGGTCTGTCCCGGCTGCTCGGCATGGCGCTCGACGGGCCACCGGCCGCCGGGCTCGTTGCCGCCACAGTGGTCGAGTTGATCCTCGGCGTCGTCTGCGGCCGGCTCGTCCTGCGGTACGACCGACGACCCGTGCTCACTGGAACAGGCGGGTGATGGCGTGTTGCAGCCGGATGATGTCGGTCATCGTGTAGCGGCCCTCGCCCGGCCCGGGATCGGTGCCCACCGGTGGCTGCTGCTGCCCGGAGGCGAGGGCCAGGACCTGGTTGGCGGGGTCGGGCAGGTAGGTGAGCCCGACCACCCCGAACCGGGCCTGGCCACGGTCGCGGGCGGCATCCCGGCCGGACAACTCGTCGAACGTCGGTGCCCGGTCGAAACGGCCGGCGTAGAACTCGACGATCGGGTACTCGTTACCGCCCGCGACGTCGCGTACGAACGCAGCGTGGAAGCTCGACCCCACCTGGATGGACACCACGTCTCCGGGTCGCAGAAGCGTCAGCGTTCTGGGCCGGCGTGGCCGGCGTGTCGGCGGAGTCGGCGGCGTGGCCAGGAAGTCCTTGATGGCCGGAGACTGCCGGGCGAAGGCGTCGGAGAGCACGACGTCGCGGTTGAGCGAGTCGATGGCAGCCGACGCGTGGGCGGTGACAGCCTCATCGGCGAGGCCGTACCGGTGCAGCAGAACCGCCATCGCCACCCAGCCACGGTGCCGGGTCGCCGCAGCGGTGTCGTCGGCGTCGAGCAGGCACCGCCAGCGGGTGAGGATCGGTGGAACGACCCGTCGCGCCAGCTCGCGGTGATCGTCCGGTACGGCAATCAGCTGCCAGCCCACCCACCGGGCCAGATCCTCGTTCAACGCGCGGACGAGGGCCGGTGCGGCGAGCTTGTCCAGAATCTGCTGATGTCTCACGCCGAGCGAGTCTGACAGACGTTCGCACCCCATCACTGACGCGTCGACGGCAGACCAGGACCTGGCCTGCTGCTGCGCAAAATCCCGCCAGATGGGTACGGGGGGAGGCATGGCTCTCGAACAACCCTCAGGCGACCTCTCGTGATCACCGGTACCTGGCCGCTCCTGCCCAGCGTGGTCGCGTTGGTCGCCGCCCTCGCGGCGATCCTGTCCGCCGGCCGGGCGTTGGTCCGGACGGCCGACGAACTGGCCGACCGGACCGGGATGGGCGAGGCGGTGGCCGGCGCCCTTCTGCTCGGTGCGGTGACCTCGCTGCCCGGCATCGCCACCACGATCATCGGGTCGGTTCGGCAGGATGCCGAGTTCGCCCTCGCCAACCCGATCGGTGGCATCGCGGTGCAGACGGTGTGGCTGGCCATCGCAGACCTGCTGTACCGCCGCTCGAACATCGAGCACGCGGCGGCGTCTCTGGAGAACGTCTTGCAGGCGGTCGTGCTGGTGGCGCTGCTCTGCCTGCCCGTGGTGGCGTACGCCACGCCTGAACTCACAGTGCTCTGGGTGCACCCGGCGAGCCTGCTGATCCCGGTCATCTACCTGTACGGTCTGGTGCTGCTGCGCCGGCTCCGCCGGGAACCGATGTGGTTCGCCCGGCGTACCACGGAGACCCGTCAGGACGAGCCGGCTGCCGAGACGTCCGGGATGAGCCTGCGTCGGCTGTGGCTCCGACTTGCCGCGCTGGCGGCTGTCGTGGCCGCCACCGGCTACCTGATCGGTCAGGGTGGGCTCGGCGTGGTCGCCGCCTCCGGCCTGCCCAGCGGATTCGTGGGCTTCACCATCACCACGGCGATCACCTCGCTGCCGGAGCTGATCACGCTCATCGCGGCGGTCCGCATCGGGGCGCTGACCCTCGGCATCGGCAACATCCTCGGCGGCAACGCGTTCGACTCTCTGATGATCTTCCTCGCCGACGCCGCCTACCGGCCCGGGTCGATCTACTCGGAGGCGAACCTGTCGGGGCTGCTGTTCACCGGCATGACCACGCTGATGACGGCCACGCTGACCGCCGGGCTGCTGATCAGGGAACGCCGGGGCATCGGCTTCGAAGGGGCCGCCATCCCGATCATCTACCTGGCCACCGTCGCGCTGCTGCTTCTGCGGCCCGGCTGAGGGCCGGAATCTAGACGAACGCCGTGACGCCGTCGTACTCGGCCACCGGCGCGACGCCGACCTGCGCGTACTCGACAAGCAGCAGACCGTTCGGCGTCGCCTCGTGGTGAACGAGTCGCAGGCCGACGGGAGCGCTCGGGTGGTCCAGTAGACGCCGTCCGGAACCGGCCACGGTGGGAGCGACGACGAGCCGGAGCGTGTCGACCAGACCGGCCGCCAACAGGGCCTTGCCGAGCCGCGCACTCCCGTGAATCTGAAGCTCCCGTCCCGGCTGCGTCCTGAGCTGCCCGACGGTCTGGACCGGGTCGCCGTGGAGTAGCGTCACGGGACGCCAACTGCCCTCGGTGAGGGTGTTGGTGACGACGTACTTCGGTAGCGAGTTCATCCGTTCCGTGAACGGGTCGTTCGGGTCGGTGATCTGCGGCCAGTCGCGGGCGAACGCCTGGTACGTCCGTCGCCCCAGCAGCAGACCGTCGGCAAGATCAAGCCATTCGGAGGTGCGCTTGACGAAGAGCGGGTCCAGGTAGGGCACGAGCCAACCGCCCCGGGTGAAGCCGTCACTCGGATCCTCGGTCGGCGAGCCGGGACCCTGGCTGACCCCGTCGAGGGTCACGAACTCGGTCAGGGCGATCTTCATCGTGTCTCCTCACTTTCGGCGAATGCGGCGAGCTGGGCGGTCACCGAGCCCCAGCCGTCGGCGAAGCCGAGTTCCTGATGACGGGCGCGAGCGGCGGGATCACCATGGCGGACGACGACCCGGTAGTCCGTGCCGTCCGGATGGTCGTTGAAAGTGACCTCGGCGGTCATGGCGACCGGGACAGGGCTCGCGGGCCGCCAGGCGCTGTCGACGGCGTTCGTGAACACGATCCGCTCGTATTCGTCGACGACCAGGAAGGTCGCGTCCATGTGCGGGACGAACTCACCGCCGTCGTCGCTCAGCCGGGTCACGAACCCGCCGCCGGGCCGGACGTCCAAGCGGTCGACGCGGCAGTGAGCAGGGGCCGGAACCCACCACTTCGCCAGCCGGGACTGGTCGGTCCACGCCCTCCAGACGGTGAGGCGGGGTGCGCGGATGACCCGCTCCACGGACAGGTCCAGGTCGGGTTTCACTCTTGGTGCTCCTCAAGGTCGGTGACGAAGCGTTCGAGGCGATCGGTGCGCTCTTCCCAGACTTGGCGCTGCTCGGCGAGCCAGTGGTCGATGACGGCGAGGCGCTCCCGGTTGAGCACACAGGTGCGTACCCGACCGGCCTTGGCCGTCTGGATCAGCCCGCTGGACTCGAGGACCCGTACGTGCTTCATGAACGAAGGAAGGGTCATCGGGAACTCGCTGGCGAGTTCACCGACGGTCGTCGGCCCACGGCCGAGGCGGCGGAGGACCCCGCGTCTCGTCGGGTCGGCGAGAGCCCCGAACACGCCGTCGAGCTGCGCCGAATACTGAGCCATGTGGCTAAGTATCCCCTACGACGATACTTAGCGCAACGGCTAAGTATTCAGGTGCGCACGCGGCGTCCGCGCCGCGCCAGGTGAAAAACCTGCGCGCTGCGCCGACGGCTCGGTTGTACAAATACCCTGACCGGGGACGTCCGGCGCAACGGCCGTCAGGCATCGGGAACCGGAGCAAGTTCGGGGCAACTGGTCAGGCTTCTGGTCGGGGCGCCTCGATCAGGAGCGCCGCCTGGTGTACCGGATCGTCGATCAACCGGTTTCGCATGACGACTGCGGCATGGACCAAGAACCGCAGGTCAGAGAGTACGTGGGTCGGAGGCCTCACCGCTCGAACCAGTCGTGACCGTCGCCGGTGGCCCGCTACCACCGCCGATGGGCGGGTCAGCCCAATGAAGCGCGTTTCCAGGCGTGGCCCCTAGAAGCGGTAGGCGTCTCGCCGGTGGCGGATTGAGTGGATCTCCACGACGCGTTTGGCTTCGTTGATCCGGTAGATGACCCGGTACGTGCCACGGCGGGCGGAGTGGAAGCCGTCGAAGGGCTCGTCGAGTGGTTTGCCAGCCCGATAGGGGTTGACCGCGATCGCGTGCTGGATGGTCTCCGTTGCCGCGACCGCGACCTCCAGCGGTAGGTCCTCGTGCAGGTTGCGGCGGGCCTGCCGGGAGAACACCACCGTGTACGGGCTGGCTGCCTCCCGGGCGTCGTCCCGCCGCCCGCTTTGCGGAGGCATCAGGCCGCCTTACCGCGGCGCCGTTCCAGCTCGGCGCGAACCTCGTCCATCGAGAACGTGTCGCCGGCGGCGAAATCCTCCCGCGACTGGCGCAGATCCGCGAGGGCCTCGTCGTCGGAGAGCAGGTCGAGCGTCTCCCGCATCGACTCGTACTCCGCGACCGAGATCAGCATCACATCGGCACGGCCGTTGCGGGTGATCGTGAAGTGGTCGTGCTCCCGAGCGACCCGGTCGGCCAGCTCGGCGATCCGGGCCTTGGCTTCGGTGATCGGAATGGTCTCCATAGCGACCACTCTAGCAACTGGTCAGAATTATGACCACTTGCTGCATCGGAGCTCGTGCTGCCTTCTTGCTGCCTCACTGCTGGGTCCCAGCCACACGAGACGCGTGCGATGCCGCAGTGCACCTCGACGGGCTCTGTCCACCTTGGCCACTCACGCCGCCTTGCCTGTCATTTAAGACGTAAAGTTCTAACGCCTAGTCCTTAAGCCAGTTATAGACAACAAAGGCTACCCCGATTAAGGATACCGTTAGTGATATCACAAGAGCTGCGGGATTGTACTTCTTGTCGATGAGGATGTCGCTCCAGACGGAAAGGCCTGTGCCCAGCAGAACGCCACCAATTGCGCCGATGTGACGCCCTCGGCGGGACACGGACCCAGTCCCCAAAAATTCAGCGGCCCGTTGGACATGTCTCTGCGAGACGACGTCAGAGCCATCTCGTTCGAATGCCTGCCGCGCCGCATCGACGAGCGACTTGGAGTACTGCTCCACCATGTTCACGTATAGCTGTTGAGCAGGAGTACTAAAGCCCGTCTCTTCGACTTCGCCCCCCTTGGAGATCAGTAACTCTACGACATCTTTTCTGCGCTCCCTCCGTCGGATGGCAGAATGCGCCGCGAGCCAAGCAACGGCCACTACCGCTATGGCGACTGCAATGAGGAACGCGATAAGCACGGGAGTGAGCCATTGGGATGGGGGAGTTGGCTCTGGTTGACCTTTTCGATCGCTCGCCGTAAAGGCGCTGGCAATGGCAGCTATTATACCAAGAATGGCGAAGGCGAGACTTGCCCGTTCGGCCCAGCCAATACTGTTCGTTGTTCGGCGGCGGTCATTCTGGCGCAATGCTTGACCTTCAATCGACACGTCCCCTATTGCAAGGGTTTCAGGTAGTTCCACGAATTTAGAGGGTGTTTTACGAACATCGTCAGGGCATGATTACATGTTGGATATAAGCGGCTGGCACCGCCTCATCCCAGTGGTCAGTCTTTGTCGGGTGATCGACCGGCTTGCTGCACGTGGCCGCCCGGCGGGTTGCGCCATGCGGGGCTGAGCTGCATCAGCGGTGCACCGGAGTCGATGGATGCTGCCCGCGCCCGTCGTTACCCAGCCCGAGTGTCAGACGTTGCAGCGGAACTCCGATGGGCGGTCGCATGACCTGCGGTTGCCCGCTTCGCATCCTGGTCGCGCCTGCTCGTCGGCTCACGTCGTTCGTCCGTGGTTGCCGACGTTTCACGCTGTCGTGTGGCCCCTGGGTGCTCCGGAGAGCCTCGATCCTCACAGCGCGCTGGACCGGTAGGACGTGCGGACTCGGTCGGGACGGCCGACGCTCCCGCTTCCGGCCGGTCCGCTACCGGTCGCCGTAGTGGTATCGGCAGGCGATGATCTCGACGTCGTCCTTGGTGATGCGGTAGACCAGCCGGTGTTCGCGGTCGATCCGGCGGGACCAGAAGCCGGACAGCTCTCCCCGCAGGGGTTCCGGCTTGCCGATGCCCTCGTACCCGTTGCGCATCACGTCCGCGATCAGGTCGTTGATGCGCTTGATCAGCTTGCGGTCGGTGTGGCTGAGGTACTGGCTCCAGGCTGTCGCGGTGAAGACCAGCCTCACGCGACGTCCCGCGCGGTGTCCGGGTCGGTCAGCTCCCGCTCGGCCGTGTCGCCCTGCTCAAGCTCGGCGATCGACCGGCGTAGGGCTGCGGCATTGCTGGGGCTGCGTAGGAGGTATTCGGTTTCCTTCATCGACTCGTACTCGGCCAGCGACACGATCACCACCGGCTCGTGGCCAGACCGGGTAACCACCACTTCCTCGGCGTCGTTGATGACGCTGTCGAGTTCAGCGGCCAGGTTCTGGCGTAGCTGGGTGAAGTTCACAGTCCGCACGACCACCTCCGGGGTAGGTACAGAAAATTGTACCTCGGGCGGCGCGGTTCTCGTCCCTGGTTCAGCTGGCGATGGATCCACGGGTGCTGCTGTGCGAGCCAAGATCGCGGCCGAAGGCCCCGCGAAGGCCGCTGAGCTGCGTAAGAGTGGGCCGCCAGGGACTCGAACCCTGAACCTATGGATTAAAAGTCCACAGCTCTGCCATTGAGCTAGCGGCCCGCGCCGCTCAGGTTACCGGACACCGACGGGAGCGGGCTCGCGGCTTCCGGCCCGCCGTCGATGCCTGGTGGCGGCTCCAGTGAGATCGGGGTGGACGTCGGCTGGCAGGATCGGCTGGGTCGACGCTCGGACTCGTCGTTGGCCAGGCTGCCTCGCGTCCTGCCGGGCCGCCCTGCGTCCTGGAGGTGCCGCAGATGTCGGAGCCGATCCGCCTCGCCGTCCTGGCCGGGGCCACGCTGACCACCGGGCTGGTGGCGGGGCTGTTCTTCGCGTACGCCTGCTCGGTGATGCCGGGTCTGGCCGCGACCGACGGTCGGACCCTGGTCGGCACCATGCAGTCGATCAATCGGAAGATCATCAACGGCTGGTTCCTGTCGGCGTTTCTCGGTGGGCCGCTGCTCGTGGCGGTGGCCGTCGTCGGGTATCTCGGCACCGGCGGTGCGGTGCTCGGCTGGCTCGTCGCCGCGTTGGTCAGCCATCTGGTCACCCTCGGTGTCACCGGCCGGTGCAACGTGCCGCTCAACAACCGGTTGGAAGCCGCCGGGCCGGTCGACGGGATCGACGACCTGGCGGGGGTACGGCGGTGGTT
This sequence comes from Verrucosispora sp. WMMD703, assembly GCF_049178935.1. NCBI lineage: Bacteria > Bacillati > Actinomycetota > Actinomycetes > Micromonosporales > Micromonosporaceae > Micromonospora > Verrucosispora sp. WMMD703. The sequence continues at coordinate 624,919 of NZ_JBMHMM010000004.1, forward strand.
CGAGGGGCCGTGGGTGCGGTGGAATCTGGTCCGGACGGTCAGCTCGGCCGCTGCCTTCGCGTGCCTGATCGGCGCGCTGCTCGCCCGCTGAGCGACCGGTGTCAGCGGCACCCCGGGATCGGCGGGCGACGGCGGGCTGGCTGCTGCGCTTGGAAAGCGGCTGACCGGGTACGGACCGGGCATGCGGATCGTGGTCGTGGGAGCGAGCGGGAACGTCGGTTCGGCGGTGCTGCGCCGGTTGCGGCGCGAGCCCGGTGTGGAGATCGTCGGGGTGGCGCGGCGGCTGCCGCCGGCGGGGGCGGGTGAGCCGTACGACGCGGTGCGGTGGCACTCCTGCGACATCGGCCTGGCCGGTGCGGCGGATGAGCTGGCCGGTGTCTTCGCCTGTGCCGATGCGGTGGTGCACCTGGCCTGGCAGATCCAGCCCAGTCACGACCAGCACGTGTTGCGCCGTACCAATGTCGGGGGCAGCCGGGCGGTGGTCGACGCGGTGCTGCGCGCCCGGGTGCCGGCCCTGGTGTACGCCTCGTCGGTCGGCACCTACGCACCCGGTCCGAAGGACATGCCGGTCAGCGAGCGCTGGCCGGCCACCGGGGTGCCCGGGTCGTCGTACAGCCGGGACAAGGCGACGGTGGAGGAGATGCTCGACGGGATCGAGCGGAGCCATCCGGCGCTACGGCTGGTCCGGCTGCGTCCTGGGTTGATTTTTCAGCGGGACGCCGGCACCGAGATCAGCCGGTACTTCCTCGGCCCGCTGGCACCGGTGCGGCTGCTGCGGTTTGGCCGGCTGCCACTTGTGCCGACCAACCGGCGGCTGCGGATGCAGGTGGTACACGCCGACGACGTGGCTGACGCGTACGCCCGCGCGGTCATGGGCGACGCCCGCGGCGCCTTCAACGTCGCCGCGGACCCGGTGCTGACTCCCGAGCTGGTGGCCCGGCACTTTCACGGCTGGACGGTGCCGGTGGCCGCCCCGGTGCTGCGGGCCGCTGCGGCGCTCACCTGGCGGGCGCGGCTGCAACCGGTCGACGCCGGCTGGGTCGAGTTGGCCCTCAACGCGCCGCTGATGTCCAGCGAGCGGGCCGAGACCGAGCTTGGCTGGCGCCCGAGCGTCGACGCGGTCACCGCGCTGCGGGAACTCTTCACCGGCCTGGCCGAGCGCGCCGGAACCGCCAGCCCACCCCTGTCCATCTCCCCCACCCTCCCCGCAGGCCAGGGCAACCCCTACTGACCCGCCTCCGCCGCCGCTGTTGACCAAGAGCTTCGAGTCGAAAAACCACCTCGACGGTGACGCAAACTTCTTGATCAACCGAGAATGATGGACGGGTCAGCGGATGGTGGAGGCGGTGAAGGTGGGCTTGCCGGAGCCCTGGTAGAAGATGCCGGGGTAGGTCTGGAAGCCGTGGCTGGGGTTGCGGCGCAGGGTCGAGTTCTCGATGCGCAGGGTGCCGGTGCGGTCGTTGCTGACGAAGAAGACGGCCCCACCGCCCTCCCGGGCGTCGTTGTCCTCGACGACCGTGCCGGCGAGGCGTACGGAGAACTTGTTGCCGTCGCAGTAGATCGCCCCGCCGCTGCCGCCGCCAGGCGTGCCGGAGCGGGCCGGGTTGGCGCCCTCACCTACCGCCTCGTTGTCCCGCAGCACGCTGTTGAGGACCACCCAGGACACGCCGATGCTGCTCAACGCGCCGCCGTTGGCGCAGGATCCGCCGGTGAAGGTGCTGTTGACCACGTACACCGGCTGGTCGTCGTGCTGGTCGAGGACCCGGATCGCGGCACCGCCCAGGTCCGGGCCGGTGCGGTCGCAGCGGTTGTCGACGAAGCGCGAGTTGACCACCTTGAAGCGGCCGCCCCGGACGAAGATCGCCCCACCGCCGCCGCCCTCGGTGCGCTGCCCGGTGGAGTCGCCGTCAGCGAAGGTGAGGTTCTGCACGGTCAGCTGCGGGTGGTCCTGGTCGTCGCAGTGCGACGTGGTCCAGCCCTGCAACGCGTCGCAGGTGTTCATGTAGAGAATGCGCCGCTTACCCTGCCCGCTCAGGGTGACCTTGCCGCCACCGTCGAGCACCACCTGCGGGCCGTTGGCGTTGCGCACCTTGGCGGTGGCGGTCATCCGGATGGTCACCGGGTCGGGGCCACAGTCGAAGGTGATGATCCCGCCGGCCGCGACCGCCCGGATGACAGCGGCGGAGGTGCAGCTGTCGGCGGTGCCGTTGCCGACGGTACGGGTCGGCTTCGACGTGTCGACCGCCTTCCCGGCCGCCGGTACGGTCACCCGTCCGGTCGGGTTGCCGGTGCCGCGTGCACCCTTGGACGCACCAGGCGGGGTGGGGCTGAGACTGCTGGCCGGGCTGCTGCCCAAGCCGGTCTGGGCCGCCGGGGTGGCCTGCGCGCCCGGTGCCTGCCCCGTGCTCGGCGTCGCGGAAGCGCCGCTCGCCGGGGCCTGCGCGCCGCGTGGGTCGGCGCTCGGCACGGACGGGCTGCACGCGGCCAGGTTGGCGATGGCGACGCCGAACGCGACCGCGGCAATTGAGGATCTGAGGCGCACCCCGTGATGCTAGGTCCTGTGTCAACGAACCTGTGCCCCGGTCGTGGGCGCAAGATCAGGCGATCGGCACGTGGTGCAGGTGCCGCCGCCGACGCAGCCGGACGGCGAAGACGCCGGCCACCGTCACGATCAGCAGCACCGTGACCACCAGCCCGTGCAGAAAACCTCGGGTCAGGTAACCGTCGTCGGTGTGGTCCACCGCCCAGGTGGCGATCTCCCGGCTGGACCAGAACGGCGTCAGCTTCGCCCCCGCGTCGGCCGGGTCGAGCAGCATCTGCATCGCCACCACGGTGAGCAGCAGCAGCGTGCCCTCCAACTCGCGGGGCAGCAGGGCGCCGATCAACATGCCGAACGGCGCGGCCACGGCCACGCAGCAGAGCATCGCCACGGCGATCCCGCCGTACCGCAGGTTGTTCGCGTCGACGACGGTGAGCAGGAAGAACGGCACCGAGATCGCCAATCCGAGCCCCCACAGGCCGAGCATCCGACCGAGGTAGAGGTGGTGCGGCCGGTAGCCGGTGAGCCGGAGCCGGGGCTCCAACTCGCGGGCCGCGCTGGTGGCGAAGAGGGCTGCGGTGCTGACCGCCCAGCTGATGCCGAGCAGCAGCGCGCGCACCGACTGCCCGACGTAGGAGTCGCGCCGGATCAGCCAGAAGGTCAACGGCATCAACAGCAGGAGCAGGAGTACGCCCCGGCGGCGCGCCAGTTCCCGCAGCGTCATCTCGGCCACGGTGACCAGCCGGTTCACGATCGGCCTCCCTGGTGAGCGGGGGTCAGGTCGAGCACCACGTCGACCCGGTCGAGCTGGTTGAGCAGGTGGGTCACCACGACGATGGCCCGTCCCTCGTCGCGTAGCCGGGTCAGCTGGTCCCAGAGGTTGACGTAACTACCCTGGTCGAAGCCCTGGTACGGCTCGTCGAGCAACAGCACGTCCGGCTGCGCCAGGGTGGACATGGTGAGGTTCAGCTTCTGCCGCGTACCCCCGGAGAGGTGGCGGGCGAGCACGGCGTTCTCGGCGTCCCAGCCGAGCTGCCGGGCCGCCGCCCGGCCGGCCTGCCGGGCGGGCCCCCGTGGCACGCCCTGACCGGCACCCACCAGCACGAAATGCTCGTCGGGCAGCAGGAAGTCGGCGGTGCCGCCCTGCTGCGGGCAGTAGCCCAGCCGGCCCGAGACGGTCACCTCCCCGGCGTCCGGCGAGACCAGACCGGCGCAGATCCGCAGGAACGTGCTCTTGCCGCAGCCGTTCGCGCCGACCACCGCGGCGATCTGCCCGGCCCGTACGGTCAGCGACGCGTCGCGGAGCACCACCTGCCGGCCGTACCGCTTGGTGATGCCCCGGGCGTGTAGCCGGACGGGGCCCGGACGCGGGCCGGGCGTGGTGCCGATGCTTTCCACGATGGCGGCCGCGTACGCCTGCGGCGAGCCGAAGACCAGCCACGGATCACCGCCGCCCTCGCGCAGGTGGGTGGCCGCCTCGGCGACCACGTGCCGGCTGGCGTCTCCGCCCACCCGGCGCTGGTACAGCTCGGCCGCGAATGCGCGCAGCCAGTCGTCGGCGTTCACCCGTCGACCCCCTTCGTGACGATGCCGGTCACCGGGGCCACGAACGCCAACCAGGCGTTGCCGCCGTGCCGCAGCGCCGCTCGCCCGTCGTCGGTGAGTTGGTAGTACTTGCGGGCGGGACCGGAATCGCCCTCCCGCCACCGCGCGGTGACCAGCCCGGTGCGTTGCAGCCGCAGCAGCACCGGGTAGAGCGTGCCGCCCTGGATCGGTCCGACGCCCGCGGCGTCGAGCGACTGGGCGAGCTGGTAGCCGTAGGACTCGCCGTCGCGCAGCAGGGCGAGCACGCAGAGGTCGAGCACCCCGCGCAACCACTGCCCCCGACGGTCGGAATCCACAGGCCGAACCCTAGTGCCGCTATCTAGATGGCACAACTACCTAGTGCGGTACGGCGGTCCGACCGGCCGGTGTCGGCGTACCTCAGCCGGTCACCACATCGGAGATGACCACGGTGACGTTGTCCGGCGCGCCGGCCTGGTGGGCGAGCTTCACCAACTGCTCGCCGCACTGGTGGCGGTCGGCGTGCATGCCCAGCGTGGCGGCGATCGCGTCGTCGGCCACGTAGTCGGAGAGCCCGTCGCTGCACAGCAGCAGCCGGTCACCGGCGGCCAGGGTCACCGCACCCATCGTCGGCGGCGCGTCGGCGCCCTGCACCGCCCGGGTGACAAGCGAGCGCTGCGGGTGGTGGCGGGCCTGCTCGGGGGAGAGGGCACCCTGGTCGACAAGCGCCTGCACGAACGTGTCGTCCCGGGTCAGCTGGCGCAGTTGGCCGTCGCGGAGCAGGTAGCAGCGGGAGTCGCCGACCTGCGCCAGCACCAGCGTCTCCCCGGCCAGCAGGGCGGCGGTCAGCGTCGTACCCATGCCGTCGCGGGCGGGGTCGGCGGCGATCGCGGCGTGGATGCGCTGGTTGGCGGTGCTCACCACGGCGCGCAGCGCCTCGGCGGCGGCCTCCGGTGCGGTCGGCGGAACCAGCTCGTCGAGGATCCGGATGACGATCTCGCTGGCCACCTCGCCGGCGGGCAGTCCACCCATGCCGTCGGCCACCGCGACGAGGCGCTCGCCGGCGAGGGCGGAGTCCTCGTTGTTGGTCCGGACCAGACCGATGTCGTTGAGGATGGCCGAGCGGAGGATCAGCGTCATGGGACAAGCTTGCCAAGAAGACCCTTCCCGCGTCTCTACGCACTACTGCGTAGGGTTGAGGAATGTTGCCGGTGTCCATGGTCGGGCGCGCCGGTGAGCTGGCTGAGCTGGACCGGGCCTGGTCCAGCGTGGTCCTGGGCCGCCGCCGCTCCCCGGCCGTCGCGGTCGTCACCGGAGGGCCGGGCGTGGGCAAGAGCCTGCTGGTCGCCGCCGCGCTGGACGCCTTCACCCCGCGACCGGAGGTGGTGCTCAGCGGCACCGCCCGGGTGCACAGTCCCGCACCGTACGACTGGTTGGCGGCGGTGCTGAGCGGCCGGGACACCAGCCGGCTCGACCTGCCGGCCGACGCGCTTGCCTGGCTCGCCCAGCAGCCCACCGCGCCGCGTGAGCGCTACGCCCCCGGCACCCTGCTCCGGCTGGCCGTGCGTACCGTCCGGGTGCTGGTCGGTGCCGGTCCGGCGGTGCTCGTGGTGGAGGACCTGCACGCCCTCGACCCGGCCAGCCTTAACCTGGTCGGCGAACTGGCCACCGCCGACGGGCTGCCGGCCCTGCTGGTGGTGGCGACCAGGCCCGCCGCGCGCGCGGTCTCACCGGAACTCGCCGGCCGCACCCTGGCGCGCCTGTGCGGGGTACGCGGAGTGGTGCGCCAGCACCTCGGCCCGCTGCGTCCGGCCGAGGTCGCCGAGGTGCTGACCCAGGTGTACCCGGACCCGCGCCCCGAGTTGGTGCACGAGGTCTGGCGGCGCACCGACGGCAACCCGTACGCGCTCACCGAGCTGCTCGCCGCACACGCCGGGCAGGGTCTCGACGCCCTGCTGGCACCGGCGGCACCTCCGTCGGGCTCGCGTCTCCCGCCCGCGTCGAGTTCGGCCGTGCCGACGTCCCGTCGGGCCGTGCCCGAGTCCCCGTCCCCGGTCTGCCTGACCGGCCGGGAGGCGGAGGTGCTCGACTGTCTGGTGGCCGGCATGTCCAACAAGCAGGTGGCTCGCGCCCTGGGCATCTCGGTACGCACGGTCACCGTGCACGTGTCGAACCTGCTGCGTAAGACCGGCACCGCCTCCCGTACCGAGGTGGCGCTCTGGTCGGTCCGCCAGCGACCCACCCAGACCCAGAGCGTCGATCATGAAATTGTTGCCCGGGCGAGCGCTTACCCGCAGCAGTAACTTCATGATCGACAGAGCTGGGTGTGGGGTGGGTTATGCCTCTGAGGGGAGGGCGGTGGCGGGGGTGTTGAGGGTGACCTCGGTGGGGGTGACTGTGGAGATCTGATCGGCGAGGACGTAGACGGCGCCGGTGGGCACCAGGTCGGTGGAGACCTTCAGGTAGCCGGTGCGCAGCAGTCGGGCGGCGAGGTCCGCCGGCACGTCCGGCTCCTCCACGGTCGCGGATTCGATCAGTTCGTCCAGGCTGCTGCCGGGGTCGGTGGTCGGTGCCTGCACGGTCACCGCGTTCGGGTCGCCGCGTTGGACGAGGTCCACGGTGCCCACGTCGACGCCGGCCGAGTCGACCACCCGCATGCCGGTGGTGACCCGCGAGAGGGTTGTCCGTTGATCGATGCCCTGCTGCTCCATCCCCGCGCGGTTCCCGCCCACCCCACCCCCTAAACCCACCCCACCTCGCCGCTCCCGTTGATCAAGAAGTTTTGGTCGGGATCCGCGGCGAACTCCGACCAAAACTTCTTGATCAACGCGGGCCGGGGTGGGGACGCAGGCCGGGGCGGGGGGTTAGTTCGCGCCAGGTGTCGGTGCCTTGGAGCAGGGCGCGGATGGTGTCCTCGGCCGCGTCGACGGTGTCGTACTCGTAGAACCGGGAGACGCCCTCGGCGCCGCCGGCGCGCTGCTCGACGAACCATCGGTCGGCATCCACCCGGAGGAAGACGTCCCGCCGGGCCAGTCGCCCCCATTTCCCGTTCCACCAGTGCTTTCGCTGCTCCATGGCGGGACTCTATCGAACATCTGTTCGACACAAGTCGGCCCCTGCGGGATTCCCGCAGGAGCCGGTGTGCACTTGCCGGATTCAGCGCGCGGCGGGCGGTTCGTCCCGGCGGCCGAGCACGTCGTCCAGGGCGCCGCGCTGCTGAGCCGGGGTGGTCCGGCCGGCGGCGACGAGGGCGTCCCGGATCTCGGTGAGCAGCTTGACCTCCTCGCTCGGCGCGGCCGGCGGCGGCTCCTCGCCCCGCTGGCGGCGCTCGGCCAGTCGGTTCATCGGGTAGACCACCAGGAAGTACAGCGCGGCGGCGGTGAGCAGGAACGTGATCGTCGCGTTGACGAAGGCGATCCAGTCGAAGGCGATGCCCCGGAACTTGGGCGCGGTGCCGGCGATGCCCTTGTCGCTGCCGGTGATCAGCAGCACGAAGACCCGGATCAGTGGCTCCAGGAAGGACTTGGTCAGCTGGGTGACCACGCCGGTGAACGCGGCGCCGATGACGACGCCGACCGCGAGGTCGACGACGTTGCCGCGCATGATGAAGTCTTTGAATCCCTTGATCATCCGTACTCCCGAGGTGTCCCGTTTTTGTCGGGGACAACCTATGCCCCGGGTGGGGGCTCCAGAAAAGCGCCGGCTTCCCGGGCGGCCAGCTCCGAATCGCCAACCCTGATCGCCGCCACCAGCCGGGCGTGGTCGACGTGCCGGTCCGGCGTCAGCGCGTCGCCCATGGCCTGGGTGAGCGTGCTGCGCATCGCGGTGCCGATCGAGGCGTACAGCTCGGCGAGCATGGTGTTGTGCGCCGCCGCGACCACGGCGGTGTGCAGCGCGGCGTCGGCCGCCACGAACTCGGCGACCCGGCCACCGCGCCAGGCCGCCTCCCGGGCGGCGAGCGCGTCGTCGAGGGTGGCCAGGTCCTCGGGGGTACGCCGCCGCGCGGCGAGCCGCGCGGCCTCCACCTCGAAGGCGCGGCGTACCTCGATCACCTCGGTCATCCGGTCGTCGGTGAGTCGGCGGGCCACCACCGGGGCGAGTTCGTCGGTGGAGAGCACGTAGGTGCCGGAGCCCTGGCGGCATTCCAGCACCCCGGCGTGGGCCAGGGCGCGGACCGCCTCGCGCACCGTGTTGCGCCCCACGCCGAGCGTCTCGACCAGTTGCGGCTCGGTCGGGATCCGTCCGCCCACCGGCCACTCGCCGTCCATGATCCGTTGCCGGAGCTGGACGATCGTCTCCCGGACCCGCCGTCCGCGCGGCGGAACCGGGGTGGAATCGACTGCGGGTGGCACTGGTTACAACCTCTCGCCGGAATTCATCCCATGATTGTAGGTTCGAGGTCATGCCCCCGTCATCCCCCGCCGTCCCGACGGACGAGATCACCCGCCAGGCCGTCTCGACGGGTGCGGTCACCGGTCAGGGCGTCCCGACCGTCGAAGCGGGCGCGGTCAGCCCGGCCGGCGGCGCGGCTTCGACCGCGTCCCGCGTCAACGCGGGATGGCTGGTGCTGGCCGGGATGCTGCTGGTGGCGCTCAACCTGCGGGCCGCCGTCACCAGCCTCGGTGCGCTGCTCGACGAGGTACGCGTCGGCCTGGCCCTCTCCGGGACGATGGCCGGATTCGTCACCACCCTGCCCACAATCGCGTTCGCCGGACTCGGGGCGGCCACCCCGTGGCTGGTCCGCCGGTTCTCCCCGGCCAGGCTGCTGGTGCTGGCGATGCTGGCCCTCACCGTCGGGCAGGTGCTGCGGGCGGTCACCGGTTCCGCCGTGGTGTTCCTGTTCACCAGCGCGCTCGCGCTGTCCGGCATCGCGGTGGCGAACATCCTGCTGCCGATGCTGGTCAAGCAGCACTTCCCGCATCGCACCGGGCTGGTCACCGGGGCGTACACGATGGCGCTGACCGTGGGCACGACGGTGGCCGCCGCCTCAGCGGTGCCGGTGGCGCACGCCTTCGGCAGTTGGCGGGCCGGACTGGGCGTCTGGGCCGGGCTGGCGGCGGTGGCCGTACTCCCATGGTTGCCGGCGGCGCTGCGCGGCCGGGCCGCCGCACGACGCAGTGGCGCCACGCTCCGCTCGGGAGTGCGGCCCGGACGCACCCGGCTCGGCTGGGCCATGGCGGTCTACTTCGGGGCGCAGTCGCTGAGCGGGTACGCGATCATGGGCTGGTTGGCCCAGATGTTCCGGGACGCGGGTTTCCGCCCGCAGGACGCCGGGCTGCTGCTTGCCGGAGTGACCGCACTCGGGGTGCCGATCGCGCTGCTGATGCCGACGCTGGCCGGCCGACTGGGCAGCCTGCGGCCGTTGGTCTTCGCGCTGACCACTGCCTCCAGCCTGGCGTACCTGGGTCTGGCGTTCGCGCCGCGCGGCGGGGCACTGGTGTGGGTGGTGCTGCTGGCCTTCGGGCAGGGCGCGTTTCCGCTGATCCTGGCCACCATCGGGCTGCGGGCCCGCACCGCCGACGGCACGGTCGCGCTGTCGGCCTTCGCGCAGAGCACGGGCTACGTCATCGCCGCGTCGGGTCCGCTGCTGGTCGGGATCCTCCACGACGCGACCGGGGGCTGGCTGGCACCGATCGGTTTCCTGCTGGTCGCCCTGGCCGTGCAGACCTGCGCGGGCGTGCTGATCGCTCGCCCCCGCTACATCGAGGACGAGCGTTGAGCCGTCGGGGTCAGGAGGAGGCCGGCGTCGGATCGCCGGCGACCGCCTGCTCGACGGTGGGATACGTGTGCAGCACCTCGACCAGGCCACTCACCTCCAGGATCCGCAGTACGCCGCGCTGTGGCGCGGCGAGTCGGACCACTCCGCCGGCCTCGTCGCAGCTGTTCTTCGCGCGGACGAACACCGACAGACCGGTAGAGTCGCAGAACGAGACGTCCGACAGGTCGAACACGAGGCGGCTGCGCCCCTTGTCGAGCAGGTCGGTGATCTGGTCCTGCAACTGCGGTGCGGTGGCCATGTCCAGCTCGCCAGCGACCGACACGACGACCACGTCACCGCGCTGCTCCGTGTGCACCGTCAAGGACATTTGCCAGACCTCCTGTTTATCGGTGGAACGGTATCCCACCCGGACCGCGATACGCAGAACGGGAGCAGGATCAGGTGGCCACTGTCATTCCGTTGCTCTGCGACAAGTAGTTGGTCGGGCCCCGGTGATAGAGTCCGGCCGGTCCAGGTCTAGGGGGTATTGCCATGGCGCTCAGCGCTGACGAGAGCGTCCGGTTGGGTGAGCTGCTGACCAGCCGGGCCGAGCCGGTCACCCAGCGGTGGACCGAGACCATCGCCGGGCAGTTGCGGGGGCGGCTCAGTCAGGCCGAGTTGGTCCGGCAGGTGCAGGAGCTGCACCGCGCCCTGGTCGACGCCCTCAGCAAGGGCGCGGTCGACCTGAACGTCGAGGAGGCCACCGAGCTGCGGGCCGTGCTCGCCGAGTTCTCCCGCGGGCAGGCGCGGCAGGGCTTCTCCGCCACCGAGACCGCCACCGGCGTGTTCGCTCTCAAGGAGGCGCTGCTCAGCACCCTGAAGGCCGACCAGAGCGTCGAGACGCTTCGCGACTACGTCGCTTTCTCCGCGTTTGTCGACCAGATGGGCCTGTTCACCTTCGAGACCTTCGTCCGCACCCGGGAGAGCCTGATCGCCGACCAGGCCGAGCAGCTGCTGGAGCTTTCCACCCCGGTGGTCAAGCTCTGGGAGGGCGTGGTGGCGGTGCCACTGGTCGGCACGCTCGACTCGGCCCGTGCCCAGGTGGTGATGGAACGGCTGTTGCAGACCCTGGTCGACACCGGCTCGCCGTACGCGATCATCGACATCACCGGCGTGCCGGCGGTGGACACGCAGGTGGCCCAGCACATCCTGAAGACGGTGGTGGCCGCCCGGCTGATGGGCGCCGACTGCATCATCTCCGGCATCCGGCCGCAGATCGCGCAGACCATCGTCGCGCTCGGCATCGAGTTCGGTGACATCGCCACCAAGGCGAGTCTCGCCGACGCGCTGCGGCACGTGCTGCGGCTCACCGGGGTGGAGACCTCCCGCCGCCAGTCGCGTCGGGAGGCGTGATGGAGCGGGTGCCGATCCTCAAGATCGGCGACATCCTGCTGGTCTCGATCCAGGTGGACATGTCCGACCAGACGGCGGTCGCGCTCCAGGAGGACCTGGCCGAGCGGATCGTCGCGACCGGCTGCCACGGGGTGATCATCGACATCACCGCACTGGACATCGTCGACTCCTTCGTCGGTCGGATGCTCTCCACCATCGCCTCGATCTCGCGGGTGCTCGACGCGGAGACGGTGGTCGTGGGCATGCGCCCGGCCGTCGCCATCACCCTGGTCGAGCTGGGGCTGTCACTCAACGGCATCCGTACCGCACTAAACGTCGAGCGGGGGATGGAACTCATCGCGATCGAGCGGGCTGACGACGACCACGACGAGCCGGACGACGATCCTGTCCCAGAGCCGACGGCGTCACCGTGACCAGCGGGGTCGACCTGGGCCGCCCCCAGACGCAGTCGGTCGGCAGCGACGAGGACGTCGTACGCGTCCGCCAGCTGGTACGCACCGCGGCCGTGGCGGTCCGGCTCTCCCTGGTCGACCAGACGAAGGTGGTCACCGCGGCCAGTGAGCTCGCCCGCAACACGCTCGTCTACGGCGGCGGCGGAACGGTCGAGGTGACCGCCATCGACAACGGCCGGCGACCCGGCATCCGGATCGTCTTCGCCGACTCCGGCCCCGGCATCGCCGACCTGGATCTCGCGCTGACCGACGGCTACACCACAGGTGGTGGCCTCGGCCTCGGCCTCAGTGGTGCCCGCCGACTTGTCGACGAGTTCGACATCCAGACCGCGCCCGGTCAGGGCACCCGGATCACGATCACCAAGTGGTCCCGGTGACCGTCGAACCGGTCGCCGACCGGGGCACCTGGTTCCGGGTGGAGAACGGCAGCGCCGGCAGCGCCGTGCGGCGGGCCGCCGAGCGGCTGGGCGGCCAGTTGGGTCTGCCCGTCGGGCGGATCGCCGACCTGGCCATCGTGGCCGCCGAGCTGACCAGCAACCTCATCAAGCACGCCGACGACGGGTTGCTGCTGCTCCGGCCGGTACGCCGTGAGCTGGACGCCGGGGTGGAGATGATCGCGGTCGACACCGGCCCGGGCATGGTCGACCTCGCCGACTCCGCCCGCGACGGGCACTCCACCGCCGGCACCCTGGGCATCGGTCTGGGCGCGATCGTCCGGCAGGCGAGCTGGTTCGACGCGTACTCGCGGCCGGGCCGGGGAACGGTCATCGCCGTGCGGGTCTTCGCCGCCCCGGACACCGCAGTGTCCTGGGTCGGCGGGCTGACCCGACCGTTGACCGGGGAGACGGTCAGTGGGGACGGTTACGCGGTCCGCATCGTGGACGATCGCCGTCAGGTGATGGTCAGCGACGGTCTGGGGCACGGGCCGCTGGCCGCGGCGGCCACCGATGCGGCGCTCGCCGCCTTTCGGGACGCCCCGGCGGCGTCGCCGGCTGAGGTGGTCGGTCACCTGCACCGGTCGATGTCGCACACCCGGGGTGCGGCCCTCGCGGTGGCCGAGCCGGACCCAGCGGCCGGCGTGCTGCGCTACGCCGGGCTCGGCAACATCACCGGCGTCGTGGCCACCGGTGACGGTCGCCGTCGCGGTCTGGTCTCGCTGCCGGGCATCGCCGGGCACCAACGACCGGTGATCCGGCAGTACGACTATCCCTTCGAGGTGGGCAGCCTGCTGGTCATGCACACCGACGGCGTGGTCGACCGGTGGCAGCTCGCCGACTACCCGGGTCTGACCGGGCGGGCACCCCTGGTGGTGGCCGCCACCCTGCTGCGCGACGCCGGCATCCGGCGCGACGACGCCGGGGTGCTGGTGGCGAGGTCCTGGTCATGACCACCACGCCGTTGCTACAGATGACACTGCGGGTGGAGCAGGACATCTTCGTGGTCCGCCAGCGCGGCCGGGAGGTCGCCGCAGCGGTCGGACTGGAGCATCAGGACCAGGTCCGGATCGCCACCGCGTTGAGTGAGGTCGGCCGGGACCTGCTGCGGGCGGTCGGCGGTGCCGACGTGGTGTTCGCCGTCGTCGAGTCGCCGGACGGGCGTTGTCACCTGCGGGTCGATCTCACCCCGGTGGCGCCCCTGCCAGGTGGGCGGTACGAACCGGAGTCGGGCGCGGTGGCACGCCTGGTGGACACATTGAGCGTCCTGACGGTTCAGCGGGATACGGTCGTCAGGATGTCCCGACGGGTTCCGGCCACCGCCCGGACGCTCACCACCGAGCGTCTGGCGGAGTTGCGCGCCCAGCTCGGCGAGAGCGCCCCGGGCACCGCCGAGGAGGAACTCGCCACCCAGAACCGCCAACTGATCAACGCCCTGGACGAGGTACGCAACCAGCGCGACGAGCTGGCCCGGCTCAACGAGGAGCTGGAGCAGACCAACCAGGGCGTGATGGCGCTCTACCAACAGCTCACCGACGAGTTGGAGGCGACCAACCAGGGCGTGGTGGCCCTCTACGCGGAGCTGGACGAGAAGTCGGCGCAGCTGCGCGCGGCGAGCGAGTCCAAGAGCCGTTTCCTGGCCAACGTCAGCCACGAGCTGCGGGCACCGGTGACCGCCATCATCGGGCTGGCCCGGCTGCTCGGCGACTCCGCGTCCGATCCGCTGACCACCGAGCAGGAACGCCAGGTCGGGCTGATCCGTTCCTCGGCGTCGGATCTGCTCACGTTGGTCAACGAGCTGCTCGACCTGGCCAAGGCGGAGTCGGGCCGGATCGAGCCGGAGTGGTCCGAGGTGGACCTGCGGGCCGTCTTCGGTCAGCTGCGCGGCACGCTGCGGGCGTTGCCCGCCGCTGACGGGGTCGAACTGGTGGTGGAGGACCCGGTCACGCCGGCCACGGTACGCACCGACGAGGTGCTGCTCGCCCAGGTGCTGCGCAACCTGCTGCACAACGCTCTGAAGTTCACCACCGAGGGCGAGGTCCGGCTGCGGGCCGAACGGCATGGTGACGGTTGGCGGCTGACCGTCTCCGACACCGGTCCGGGCATCCCACCGGAGCTGCACGATCGGGTGTTCGAGGAGTTCTACCAGGCCCCCGGCCCGACCCGGTTCGGCGGCACCGGCCTCGGCCTGCCGTACGCCCGGCGGTTGGTGAATCTGCTCGGCGGCACTCTGGACCTGGCCAGCGAGCCGGGTCGAGGCAGCACGTTCACGGTCTGGCTGCCCGCGGACGGGACGTGACGTGGACGGCGCGGCGACAGTGCTGGTGGTCGACGACAGTCGGACCAAGCGCTACCTCCTGGTGAACTGGCTGACCCGAGCCGGCTTCACCGTGCTGGAGGCGGAGACGGGAGGCGAGGCGCTGAGCCGGGTCGGGGTGGATCCGGTCGACCTGGTCGTGCTCGACGTCCGGTTGCCGGACATGAGCGGCTTCGAGGTGTGCGAGCGGATCAAATTGGCGCATCCGGCGTTGCCGGTGATCCACGTGTCCGCGCACGCGGTCGACACGAACGACCGGACCCAGGGCCTGAACCGAGGGGCGGACGCGTACCTGGCCGAGCCGATCGAGCCGGAGGAACTTGTCGCCACCGCCCAGTCGGTGTTGCGGTACTACCAGGCCCGGCAACGCGCGGAGGTGCTCGCCGAGCGGCTCACCGGGCTGGCGGACACCACCGTCGCGGTGCACGCCGCGCCGAGCTTCACCAGACTGCTACAGCTGGCGGCGGCCGGCGCAGCGGAGATCTTCAAGAGCCCCGCCGCGGTGGTCGCCGAAACCTTCGACGGGGACTGCCTCGCCGGCATCTGCGCCGGGCCGGGTGCCGAGCCCCGCGTGGTGACCTGGGTCGTCGATGACACCGGGGTGCCGACCGGCGCCACCGTCACGGTGCAGGAGCCGGACGGTTGGTCGCTTGTCGACTGGCCGGCCGGCGACACGGTCACCGTCGCCGCTGCCCGGCTGCGCGAGGACCGCGCGCCGCTCTACGTCGTGGTGCCCACCGCGACGCAGACCGCCCGTACCCCGGTGCTGGTCCAGCTCGCCCAGGCGGTGGCCTCCGCCGTGGAGGCGCAACGCTCCTTCGACGAGGAACACCGGATCGCGGTGACGCTGCAACGCAGCCTGTTGCCGCGTCAGATCCCGCAGATCACCGGCCTCGACCTCGCCGTACGCTACGAGCCGGCCAGCGCCCAGACCGAGGTGGGCGGCGACTTCTACGAGCTGGTGATGCTCGACGGTCACCTGTTGCTGGCCATCGGGGACGTGGCCGGCCACTCCCTGCACGCCGCCACCATCATGGCCGAGCTGCGGCACGCGCTGCGGGCGTACGCGGTGGAGGGGCACCAGCCGGGCGAGATCCTGCACCGGGTCAACGAGCTGATGCGTACGCTGCTGCCCAGCGAGCTGGCGACGATCTGTGTGCTGCTGCTGGAGCCGACCACCGGTCACATCCGGCTGGCCAGCGCCGGCCACCTGCCCCCGTTGATCATTCAGGACGGCAAGGTGGAGTACGTGCAGCATGCCGCGCCCCTGCTCGGGGTGCGTGCGCCCCGCCCCGCCGACCTGGAGTTCGTGCTGCCGGCCGGGGCGACGATGGTCTTCTACACCGACGGCCTGATCGAACGGCGGGACGCGACTATCGACGAGGGGCTGGCCGCCCTCGCGGCCTGCGCCGCCCAGGTCGACGACGACCTCGACCGGTACTGCGAACGGCTACTCGTCGAACTGGCCCCGGATGAGATCCAGGACGACGTTGCCGTGGTCGCCCTGCGCCGTCGCTGAGGTGCGACGCCCTCGGTGGCGAGCGGGCTCCTTCCTAACGCCGACCCTGGGCGTACGCGGCGGGGGAGACGCCGGTCGTCGCGGTGAAGTCGCGTACCAGGTGGGCCTGATCGCTGTAGCCGAGTTCGGCGGCGAGCCCGGCCCAGTCGAGCGGCCCGTCCGCCGCCCGCTCGATCGCCTCGTGTAGCCGGTAGCGGCGGATCACCCACTTGGGACCGACCCCGACGTGGGTGAGGAAGAGTCGCTGCAACCGGCGGACGGACACGCCGTGTTCGCTGGCGAACTCGTCGACCCGGCGTACGTTCCGGTCGGTCCGGATCGTCTCGACCAGGCGCATCACCTCGTCGTTGACGGGATCTGCTCGGGGTGCCCAGCCGGTCAGCAGTACGTTCAGCGCCTGGCAACGTTCGGTGTCCGTACCGGCGCAGACCACATGATCGGGTGCGGCACCGGGGAGCGGCTGCCGGCGGCCGGTCAGCTCGGCGACCGACCGCCGCCAGAATGGATGGAAGCCGCCGGGCCGGAACTGCACGCCGCTGACCCGCCCGGAACCGGTGAGGGTGATCGAGAAGAGTTCCTGACTGACGCCGGCCAGCTCCGCGCGTTCCGGTTCGTCACCGTCGCGCTGGAACACCACATTTACCGCCGGATGCGGGACGATCCGCTGCTCGAACGGTTCGCTGAGGTCCCAGTCGATCAGCCAGTAGTGCTCCACCCAGTGGCGTAGCGGAACCGCGGGCAGGTGCCGTCGGAACCGCACCCGCCGCTTCAACCCGGCCGGGTCGAGGATGCCTCGGCTATCGCCGCGCGGCTGTCGCATTTGTTCAAGACCGCCCTCATACGCTGGCCCTATGGCCACTCAGACTAGCGACCTGCTGGCGGCTGCCGCGCCGCGAACCGTGGCGGTGGTCCGGCAGATCACCGATGACCAGCTCGACCTGCCCACCCCCTGTCAGGACTATCAGGTCCGTGACCTGCTGAACCACCTGTACGAGGTGGTGGTCAACTTCCAGGCGCTCGCCGGGCGCTCGTCGGTGACCTGGGCAGACAAGCCTGACCATCTCACCGACGGCTGGCGGGACCGGTTCGAGACCGAGACCGGCCGGTTGGTCGAGGCGTGGTCGGACCCGGCCAGCGAGGAGGGTGTCTCGCCGGGAATGGGCATGCCGCAGCCGGTGGTGGGTGCGATGGCGCTGCTCGACCTGACCGTGCACGGGTGGGATCTCGCGGTCGCCACCGGTCAGCCGTATGAGCCGGCGCCCGAGGTGCTGCCCGCGCTGCACGAGTTGGCCGCTCAGCTCGCTCCGACCGCCCGGCAGATGGGTGTATTCGGCGAGGCGGTGCCGGTCGACGGCACCCTGCCGGAGTTGCCCCGGCTGCTTGGCATGACCGGCCGCGACCCGGCCTGGACACCGCGCTGACCCAGTGACTTGACGGCCACTATTCACTGAGTGAATAGTGGCCGGGTGTCCACACCGCACCTGCTGCTGGGGCTGCTCGCCACCGGCACCATGCACGGGTACGAGCTGAAGCGGGCCCACGACACCCGGCTGCCGCAGGCCCGCCCGTTGGCGTTCGGGCAGGTCTACGCCACGCTGGGGCGGCTGCTGCGGGACGGTTTGGTGGCCTCGACCGGGCCGGAGCGCCTCGCCGGGCCGGATCGGACGGCGTACACGCTGACCGAGCAGGGGCGGGCCACGCTGGACCAGTGGCTGAGCAGCGTCGAGCCACCGATGCCGTACGTGAACAGTCCGCTGTTCGCAAAGGTCGTGGTGGCGTTGCTGGTGGCCGACGTGGACCGGGCGCGGGCATACCTCGTCGCGCAGCGGCGCGCGCACACCGAGCGGTTGCGTGAGCTGACCGCACTGAAGACGGCCCCGTCGGTCACCGTCGACGACATCGTGGCGGCCGACTACGCCATCGCTCATCTCGACGCCGACCTGCGGTGGTTGCACACCACCCTGGACCGGGTCGCCGACTGGCACCGGGAGGTGCACCCGTGACGCAACTTCAGGCTCGCGGTCTGGTGAAGTCGTACGGACCGACACCCGCGCTGCGGGGCATCACCCTCGACATCGACGAGGGGGAGATAGTCGCGGTGACCGGGCCGAGCGGCTGCGGCAAGTCCACCCTGCTGCACTGCCTCGCCGGCATCCTGCGGCCCGACGCGGGCGAGGTGAGTTGGCGTGGGCACCGGCTGGACACCTGGTCCGAGGCGGCCCGCTCCCGGCTGCGGCGTACCGATTTCGGGGTCTTGTTCCAGTTCGGTCAGCTCGTCCCCGAGCTGACCGCGGCGGAGAACGTCGCCCTTCCGTTGTTGCTCGCCGGCACGGGGCGGCGAGCGGCACGGACGGCGGCGCTTACCTGGTTGGAGCGGCTGAGTGTGGCGGAGTGCGCCGACGTGCGTCCCGGCGAGATGTCCGGCGGTCAGCAACAGCGCTGCGCCACCGCCCGGGCACTTGTCACCGAACCACGGGTGCTCTTCGCCGACGAGCCGACAGGTGCGCTGGACACCCTCGCCGGGGAGCAGGTGCTGACGCAACTGGTCCGGCTGGCCCGGGAGCACCGCACGAGCGTCGTCCTGGTCACCCACGAGCCACGGATCGCCGCGTACGCCGATCGTGAGGTCGTCCTGCGCGACGGCGTGATCGACCACACCGGTCTGGGCCTCGACGCGCCGCTCGCCGGCGGCTCCCGGTGAGCCTCGCGACCCTGACCAGGCTGGCCCTCGCCGGCAACCGCACCGACGCCGCCCGGGTGGCGCTGACCGCGCTGAGCGCCCTGCTGGCCACGCTCGCCGGGCTCGCGGCCCTGACGGTGCTGGCCATCGAGAAACCGCCTGGTGACGCGTGGCAGCAGTCCGAGCAGTACGTGAACGCGTTGCTGCGCGAGCCGGGGCTGCGCGGCGGGACGGCGTTCGCGCTTGTGATGCTGACCATCCCGGTGCTGGCCCTGGCCGGCCAGAGCGCCCGGCTGGGCGCGCCGTCGCGGGACCGACGGCTCGCCGCGTTGCGGCTGGCCGGCGCGACCCCCGGCCAGGTGACCCGGGTCGCCATGCTGGAGACCGGGCTCGCCAGCCTCGCCGGAACCGTTCTCGGGCTGGCCTGCTACCTCGGCGGGCGGGAGGTGCTGCACCGGCCGGACGACAACGGCCAGTTGGCCCTGCCCACCGACGTGCTGCCGCCGGTGCCGGCGATGGCGGCGGTGGTGCTCGGGCTCCCGGTGCTCGCCGCGGCGGCCACCGCAGTCCTGCTCCGTGCGGTCGCCACCACACCGCTGGGGGTGGTCCGCCGGGCCGGACGCACCGGGTCCCCCCAGCCATGGCCGGCGCTGCTGATCGGGCTCGGAGTGCTGGCGGCGGCGGTTGTCGAACCGATCCAGTGGGCCCTACGGGGGGCCGCCCTCGAATGGCTGGCCCTGGTCGCCATGGTCGGCATCTTCGGCGCGGTGATGGGGGTGATCTTCGGGGCCGGCTGGATCGCGCACCTGGCCGGGCGGACGCTGCACCGTCTCGCCAGGCGTCCGGCCGCGCTGCTGGCAGCCCGCCGGTTGACCGACGACCCCTGGGCCAGCAGCCGCACCTTCGCCGCCCTGCTGGCCGCCCTGATCATCGCTGGCGGCGCGGCGGCCTTCCGAGCCTCGTTCCAGCTCAGGGCGGAGCTGGAACAGGAGCAGAACCGGCTGGCCGGTTTCGGCGACGACGCCTTCCACGACTCCTTCTACCTGAACACCATGGATCTGGTCGACCTCGCCGTGGCCGCAGCGGTGGCCATCGCCGCCGCCGGCCTGCTCGTCACACTTGTGGAGGGGATCGTCTCCCGCCGCCGGACGTACGCCGCCCTGGTGGCGACCGGCGTGCCCCGGGCCACCATCGGCACCTCGATCGCCTGGCAGGTGCTGGCCCCGGTGGTGCCCGCCGTGCTGATCGCGCTCGGCGTCGGGTACGCCATCGGCCGACTGCTCACCGGCGACCTCAGCCCGGGCGCGCGCCGGCCGGACGTACCGCTTGAGCAGCTGGCGTTGCAGGGTGCCGGCGCGATCGTCGCGGTGCTGGTCGTGGTCGGGCTGGGGGTGCTCTTCCTGCGGTCCACCACAGCGGTGGAGGAGCTACGCGCCACCTGAGCAGCCGTCGGCGCTCGCGGGATGCGGGATGTCGGGCTTTCCTGCCTCCAGGAAGCCGCGAGATGCCGCATCCCGCGAGCTGACCCGGCTGGCCAGCCGGTCAGGCGCGGCCGAAGCGGTCCAGGGTCCAGGCGTTTATGAACGCCTCCTCCCGCCAGGCGTCGTAACGCCCGCTCGGCCCGCCGTGACCCGCCTCCATCTCGGTCTTGAGCAGGTAGTCACCCTGCGGCGCGACCGCCCGCAGCCGCGCGATCCACTTCGCCGGCTCGTGGTAGAGCACCCGGGTGTCGTTGAGGCTTGTCATCGCCAGGATCGCCGGGTAGTCCAGGGCCGCGACGTTCTCGTACGGGGTGTACGACTTCATGTACGCGTACACCTCGGGGTCCGCCAGCGGGTTGCCCCACTCCTCCCACTCGGTGACGGTGAGCGGCAGCGACGGGTCCAGGATCGTGTTGAGCGCGTCCACGAACGGCACCTGCGCGACGATGCCGGCGAAGGCGTCCGGGGCCAGGTTGGCCACCGCGCCCATCAGCAACCCGCCGGCCGAGCCACCCCGGGCGACCAGCCGGTCCGGTGCCGTCCAGCCCGCCTTCGCCAGGTGTCGGGCACAGGCCACGAAGTCGGTGAAGGTGTTCTTCTTGGCGAGCATCTTGCCGTGGTCGTACCACCGGCGACCCAACTCGCCACCGCCCCGGATGTGGGCCACCGCGAAGATCACCCCACGGTCCAACAGGGACAGTCGGCCGACCGAGAACCACGGGTCCATGCTCGCCTCGTACGAGCCGTAGCCGTAGATGACGCAGGGCGCCGAGCCGTCCCGGGGGGTGCCGCGCCGGTACACCAGGGAGATCGGCACCTTGGTGCCGTCGTCGGCCAGCGCCCAGTCGCGCTGCTGCTCGTAGTCCTCCGGCCGGTACACCTGACCGTCCGGCCCGGGCAGCACCGGCCGTTGGCGCAGCAGCGTCATCTCCCGGGTGACGAGGTCGTAGTCGTACACCGAGTCGGGCGTGACAAGCGAGGTGTAGCGCAGCCGCAGCCGGCCGGTGCGGTACTCGGGGTTGGCGTCCAGGCCGACGGTGTGCAGTGGCTCCGGGAACTCGATGTCGTGGGCGTCACCGCCGCCGACGGGCAGGACCCGCAGCCCGGTCAGGCCGTTGCTGCGTACCGTGACGACCAGGTGGTCGGCGAAGGCGTCGACCGACTCCAGCCGGGTGCCCGGCGAGTGCTCGATCAACGGCACCCAGTCGCCCGGGGCGTCGGCCGAGGTGTACGCGAGGGCGAAATCCTCGGCATCGTCGTTGTGCAGGATCAGGAACCGGTGGCCGTGGTGCTCCACCGAGTACTCGACCCCCTGCCGGCGGGGTGCGATCACCGCCGGCTCGCCCGTCGGGTTGCCGGCCGGGATCACCCGTACCTCGCTGGTGAGCTTGCTGGCGATGTCGATGAGGACGAACCGCTCCGAGCGGGTCAGCTCGACACCGACCCAGAACCGCTCGTCGTCCTCGGTGTGCACCACCACGTCCTCGGTGGTGGCGGTGCCGATGACGTGTCGCCAGACCCGGTTGGGTCGCCACGCCTCGTCAACGGTCACGTAGAACAGCACCGAGGCGTCGCCGGACCACGCGGTGCCGTAGAAGGTGCCGGGAATCTCGTCGGGGAGCAGCTCACCGGTGCTGAGGTCCTTCACCCGCAGGGTGAACCGCTCGTCACCGGAGAAGTCGGTGGAGTAGGCCAGGTAGCGCCCATCGGGGCTGACGTCGAAGGCGCCGAGCGAGAAGAAGTCGTGCCCCTTGGCCAACTCGTTGCCGTCCAGCAGGATCTGCTCCCCGTCGAGCGGGGCGCCATCGGTGCTGATCGGCGGGGTGGTCTCGTCGGGGCGGACCGCCCGACGGCAGTGCACGCCGTACTGCTGGCCCTCGACGGTGCGGGTGTAGTACCAGTGCTGGCCCTTGCGGGTCGGCACGGACAGGTCGGTCTCCTGGGTACGCCGCCGGATCTCCTCGAACAATGTCGTACGCAGCCCGGACAGGTGCGCCGTCCGGGCCTCGGTCCAGGCGTTCTCGGCGTTCAGATAGTTGATCGTTTCCGGATCGTCCTTGGTGGCGAGCCAGGCGTACTCGTCGACGACGGTGTCGCCGTGGTGGACACGTTCGGTCGGCACCCGCCTGGCCGCGGGAACGGGGGTCTCGGTGGTCACGGCGCCACGTTACCGGCCGTAGCGACATGTGGCGCGGTGCAATTCCACCTCCAATCGTTCGAACACATGTACGATCGCCGGCATGGTGCCACCCCCTTCCGCCGGTACGTCCGGTGTCCGCGACATCACCCGCCGACTGAGCGAGATCTGCGGTCCGCGCTTCGCGCGCCGCGCCGGTCCCGCCGACGAGGTGGCCGGGAGCACGGCCCGCTGGGTGGCGGTGCCCGGTGGTCCGCACGCGGCTGCGCAGGTGTTGCGACTGGCCGCCCGGCACGACCTGAGCGTGGTGCCCCGAGGGGCCGGCACCAAGATCGACTGGGGTGCGCCGCCCGAACGGGTCGACATCATGCTCGACACCGGGAGACTGGCCGGCATCGGCCACCAGTCGCCGGACCGGGGCACTGCCGAGATCGGCGCCGGTACGCCGCTGCGTGCGGTACAGGCCGCCCTGGAGCGCACCGGCCGGCGGCTCGCGTTGGACGCTCCCTCACCCGGTGCCACGCTCGGCGGAGTGCTGGCGGCGGACGAGGCCGGTCCGTTGCGTCACCGACACGGCACCGCCTGCGATCAGCTCGTCGGCCTGCGTTACCTGGCTGCCGACGGTGAGCTGGCCGAGGCGGGCGGCGGGGCGGCCGGGCTGGCCGAGGCGCGACTGCTGTGCGGTTCGGAGGGAGCACTCGGCGTGCTGGTCAGCGCGACGCTGCGGGTGCAGGCGGTGCCGGCCGCCCGGGTCTGGGTGACCCGGCCGGTGTGGACCCCGCTGGAGGTGCACGACCTGATCCGGGCGGTGCTCGCGGCCCGGCTCGACCCGGCCGCGATCGAGCTCGATCTGCCGGTCGGCACCGGCTGTCGCCCACGACGGGACCGCCGTGCCGAGTCGATGGCACTGCACCCGTCGATGACCGGGCGCGCGTCGACCGGCCCGGCGGGCACCGGTTCGCTTGTGGTGCTCCTGGAGGGCGGCCCCGCGGAGGTGGCGGAGCGCACCGACCGGTTGATCGGTCTCTTCGGCTCCAGCACCGTGGTCGCCCGGACGGCGCCACCGTGGTGGCGCAGCTACCCCTTCGCCCCCGGCGACACGGCCTTGCGGCTGGAGGTGCCGATGACCGATCTGCACGCCGCCGTCTACGCCCTGCGCGACGCGGCCGGTGGGCCGGTGCCGGTACGCGGCTCGGCCGGGCTCGGCGTGGTGCACGCCGCCCTGCCCGGGGCGATGGCACCGAGCCGGGTCGCGTCGATCCTGGCCGCGGTGCGTGGCGTGCTGCTCGCCCGACAGGGCCGGTGCGTGGTGCTCGCCGCCCCGCCGGCCGTCCGCCGTACCGTCGACCTGTGGGGCGAGCGGGCCGATCTGGCCCAGCTACGCGCCGTCAAGCAGCACCTGGACCCGACCCACCGCCTCGCCCCCGGCCGCCTCCCCGGCGGCCTCTAGGCCGGTGTCCAGGATCGTTGGCGGTGTCGAGATCCTTGGCCGGCGCGCGCTAGTCCGGCAGCGCGTCGTTGCGGAGGACGAGGATGGCGATGTCGTCGCGGGGCTCCTCGACCGAGAAGTTGATCGCGGTGGAGCGTAACCGGGCCGCCACCACGTCCGCCGAGTAACCGGCCAGCGGCGCGGCGGCGTCGCGCAGCCGCCCGGTGCCGAACAGTTCCCGGCCCCGGCGACGCTCGGTCACCCCGTCGGTGTAGAAGACCAGGCAGTCACCCGGGGCGAGGGCGAGTTGCGCGGTGGGGGAGGCGATCGTGTCGAGCAGCCCGAGTGCGGTACCACCGGTGCCGACGAAGGCGGCCGGGCCGCCGCTGGATCGCAGCAGCACCGGCCGGTCGTGCCCAGCCAGGTGCAGCCCGACGTCGAGCCGGTCGCCCTCACCCGGCCCGACCGCCGCCAACGCCAGCGTGCAGTAGCGGCCGGCACCCCGATCCACAAGCGTCTCGTTGAGCCGGGCCAGCACCTCGGGCAGCGGCTTGCCGTCGCCGGCCAGCACCCGGATGACGTCCCGCACCAGCCCGGTGACCGCCGCCGCTTGCACTCCCTTGCCGGAGACGTCGCCGATCACCACCAGCCAGCGCCCGTCCGGCAGCGGCACCACGTCGTAGAAGTCGCCGCCGACGTCGACGTCCCCGCCGGTCGGCACGTACTCGGCGGCGAAGCCGATGCCCTCCACCACCGGCAGGACCGGCGGCAGCAACGACTGTTGCAGGGTCTGGGCCACCCGGCGGCGCTCGGCATGGATGCGGGCGTTCTCGATGGCGAGGGCGGCCCGTCGGGCCACGTCCTCCAGCACCGCGATCTCGTCCGGATCCTGCCGGTGCCGCTGGTGCCGTCCGACGGCCAGGGTGCCGAGGCGCTGCCCTCGGGCGATCAACGGTACGGCGAAGCCCTCCATCGGCGCGCCGAGCGGGGTCCGGGTGCCGTTGCGGCTGGCCTCCCGTAGCCGAGCCAAAATGGAATCAGGGCCGGCCTCGCGGAGCGTGGCGTGCAGCTGCGGCAGCACCGACTCGTCGGCGTGGCTGGCCGCCGCGAGCCGGAGCCGGCCCCACTCGTCGGTGGTGTGCACCGCGCACCACTGGCCGAGCCGGGGCACCACCAGCTGCGGGATGAGTGCCATGGTCAGTTCCACGTCCAGCGACTGGGCGAGCAGCTCGCTGGCCTCGGCGAGGAAGGTCAGCCAGGCCTGCCGGCGTACGTCCGCGCGGCGCAGCCGGTCGTTCTCCAGGTGCAGCGAGAGCCGCTCGGCGGTCAGCACCGCCAGCGGCTGGGCGTACGCGGTGGGCGCGGCGTCCAGTTCCAGCTCACCGGCGTACGGGCGGTGCACGGCCAGCGGCACCCGGAGCAGGTCGTTACCGGCCCGGGGCTGGCGGCCGTACCGGGCGAGGACCTGGGCGCCCTGGCCGTCGCCGCGGTCCAGCCGGACCACCCCGCCGGCGGCGCCGACCATCTCCGCCACCCGGGTCAGCAGGCCGGCGGCGAAGTCCGGCAGCGGATCCTCGGCGTACGGGTCGGGGGTGGTCTGCATCAGCGCGTTCATCGCACCGGGGCTGGGCACGGCGGTCTGTCCGGCGCTGTCCGGTTGGGCGGCGCTCGCCGGTGGCGCGGGTGTGGCCGGTCCCTTGCCCTTCCGATCGGACCGGTCCAGCCGGAACCACACGCCCTTGCCGGTGCGCAGGTAGGTGGTGCCCCAGCGGCTGGCGAAGTGGTCGACCAGCAGCAGCCCACGCCCCCGTTCGGCGACCTCGGCGATGTCGGTCGCCTGGTTGCGTACGCCGACGGTCAGCTCGTCGACCGGGCCGGCGGCGAAGTCGGAGACCGTGACGGTCAGCCCCGCCTGGTCGGCGGTGACCTCGATGTCCAGTTCGGTGCGGGCGTGCTCGACCGCGTTCGTGGACAGCTCGGTGGTCAACAGAAGTGCCTCGTTGAGCAGTTCGTCCAGGTCCGCCTCCGCGAGCACGGACCGGACGACCGCGCGCGCGGCGGCCGGTGTACGGCGGTCGGCGGGAAGCCGGACGCGCCGCGCGTGCTCGTCTGGGCCCGTCTTCGCCGCGGGCCCCGCCTCCGCTGACACCCTCGTATCCTCCACCGACACCTCTGAAGTGCCAAGCCGATCACCACCGGGGCTTTGCCGTCGGACCGTGCCGTGCCGTGGCGTTTTCGAGGTCACGGGGACAATGATGGGGTGGCCGGTGGGAGCCGGTGTACCCCGAGGTGAGCGAGGAATGATGACCACGGCGAAACAGTCGGTGACCGCGGAGACCTCCGCCGCCGACCACGAGGCGGTCCTCACCGAGCTGGCGGAGGCGCTACGGCGGGTCCGTGGCGGTGATCTCAAGGTGCGGTTGCCCCGGCGTTCGGGCGCGGCCGGTGAGGTGGCGGACGCCTTCAACGACGTGGTGTCGCTCCAGGAGCGGCAGCACCTGGATCTGCGCCGGATCAGTCGGGTCGTGGGCCGCGACGGCCGGCTGACCGAGCGGCTGGACGAGGAAGGGCTGGACGGCTCCTGGGCGGAGGGGCAGCGGGCGGTCAACTCGCTGATCGACGACCTGGGTCGACCCACCACCGAGATCGCCCGGGTCATCGTGGCGGTCGCCGACGGTGACCTCACCCAGCACATGGCGCTGGAGATCGACGGCCGCCCGCTGCGGGGTGAGTACCTGCGGATCGGTCGGACGGTCAACACCATGGTCGACCAGCTCTCGTCCTTCTCCAACGAGGTGACCCGGGTGGCCCGGGAGGTGGGCACCGAGGGCAAGCTGGGCGGCCAGGCCGACGTCCGCGGCGTCGCCGGCACCTGGAAGGACCTCACCGACTCGGTGAACACCATGGCGTCGAACCTGACCGGCCAGGTCCGGTCGATCTCCCAGGTGGCGACCGCGGTGGCCAAGGGTGACCTCTCGCAGAAGATCACCGTCAGCGCGCGCGGCGAGGTCGCCGAGCTGGCCGACACGATGAATTCGCTCACCGACACGCTGCGCCTCTTCGCCGAGCAGGTGACGCGGGTGGCCCGGGAGGTGGGTACCGAGGGCAAGCTGGGCGGTCAGGCGGAGGTGCCGGGCGTAGCGGGCACCTGGAAGGACCTGACCGACAGCGTCAACTCGATGGCGTCGAACCTGACCGCCCAGGTGCGGAACATCGCTCAGGTCTCCACGGCTGTGGCCCGGGGTGACCTGTCGCAGAAGATCACCGTGGCCGCGCAGGGCGAGATCCTGGAACTCAAGGACACCGTCAACACGATGGTGGACCAGTTGTCGTCGTTCGCCGACGAGGTGACGCGGGTGGCCCGTGAGGTGGGTACCGAGGGCAAGCTGGGCGGTCAGGCCCAGGTGCGCGGCGTCTCCGGCACCTGGCGTGACCTCACTGAGAACGTCAACCAGCTCGCCGGGAACCTGACCAGCCAGGTCCGCAACATCTCCCAGGTCTCCACGGCCGTCGCCAAGGGTGACCTGAGCCAGAAGATCACGGTCGACGCCCGGGGCGAGATCCTGGAGCTGAAGAACACCGTCAACACGATGGTGGACCAGTTGTCGTCGTTCGCCGACGAGGTGACCCGGGTGGCCCGTGAGGTGGGCACCGAGGGCAAGCTGGGCGGTCAGGCTCAGGTCAAGGGCGTCAGCGGCACCTGGCGGGACCTGACCGACAACGTGAACTCGATGGCGTCGAACCTGACCAGCCAGGTACGGAACATCGCCTCGGTCACCACGGCGGTGGCGCGGGGCGACCTGTCGCAGAAGATCACGGTGGATGCCCGGGGCGAGATCCTGGAGCTGAAGTCGACGGTGAACACGATGGTCGATCAGCTGTCGTCGTTCGCCGACGAGGTGACGCGGGTGGCCCGTGAGGTGGGCACCGAGGGCAACCTCGGCGGTCAGGCTCAGGTCAAGGGCGTCAGCGGCACCTGGCGGGATCTGACCGACAACGTGAACTCGATGGCGTCGAACCTGACCGCCCAGGTACGGAA
This sequence comes from Verrucosispora sp. WMMD703, assembly GCF_049178935.1. Taxonomy (NCBI): domain Bacteria; kingdom Bacillati; phylum Actinomycetota; class Actinomycetes; order Micromonosporales; family Micromonosporaceae; genus Micromonospora; species Verrucosispora sp. WMMD703. Next base: position 652,620 of record NZ_JBMHMM010000004.1, read on the forward strand.
CATCGCCCAGGTCTCCACGGCGGTCGCCAAGGGTGACCTGAGCCAGAAGATCACGGTGGATGCCCGGGGCGAGATCCTGGAGCTGAAGTCGACGGTGAACACGATGGTGGATCAGCTGTCGTCGTTCGCCGACGAGGTGACGCGGGTGGCCCGTGAGGTGGGTACCGAGGGCAAGCTGGGCGGCCAGGCCCAGGTGCGCGGCGTTGCCGGCACCTGGCGGGATCTGACCGACAACGTGAACTCGATGGCGTCGAACCTGACCAGCCAGGTCCGCAACATCGCCTCGGTCACCACCGCGGTGGCCAACGGTGACCTGTCGCAGAAGATCACGGTCGACGCGCAGGGCGAGATCCTGGAGCTGAAGAACACGGTCAACACGATGGTGGACCAGTTGTCGTCGTTCGCCGACGAGGTGACCCGGGTGGCCCGTGAGGTGGGTACCGAGGGCAAGCTGGGCGGTCAGGCTCAGGTCAAGGGCGTCAGCGGCACCTGGCGGGACCTCACCGAGAACGTCAACCAGCTCGCCTCGACGCTCACCACCCAGCTACGCGCGATCGCCCGCGTCTCGACCTCGGTGACCCGGGGCGACCTCACCCAGCGGATCGCGGTGAAGGCGCAGGGCGAGGTCGCCGAGCTGAAGGACAACATCAACCAGATGATCGTCACTCTGCGGGAGACGACCCACAAGAACGCCGAGCAGGGGTGGCTCGACTCCAACCTCGCCCGTATCGGCGGCCTGCTCCAGGGCCAGCGTGATCTCGGCGAGGTCTGCCGGATGATCATGCAGGAGGTCACTCCGCTTGTCGACGCGCAGCTGGGTGCCTTCTTCCTGGTGGACAACTCCGAGGGCGTGATGCGGCTGCGGTTGACCGCCTCGTACGGCTACGTCTCCCGGGGGCACGACGTGACCTTCGGGCCGGGCGAGGGGCTGGTCGGCCAGGCCGCCCTGTCCCGGCGCACCATCCGGGTCGGAGCCGTACCGGACGGCCGGATCACCCTGCGGTCCGGGTTGGCCGACACGCCCCCGGCCGACCTGGTCGTCCTGCCGGTCCTCTTCGAGGGCGAGCTGCTCGGCGTGATCGAGTTCGCCACCGTCACACCCTTCTCCGAGCTGCACCTGTCGTTCCTGGAACGGCTGGTCTCCACCATCGGCATCGCGGTCAACACCATTCAGGCGAACCGGCGTACGGAGGAACTGCTCGCGCAGTCGCAGCGGCTGGCACACGAGTTGCAGGAGCAGTCGGCGGAGTTGCAGCGGACCAACGCCGAACTTGAGGACAAGGCCAAACTGCTGTCGGAGCAGAAGGCGAACATCGAGACCCAGAACCGGGAGATCGAACTGGCCCGGCTGGGCCTGGAGGACAAGGCGCAGCAGCTCACCCGGGCCTCGGCGTACAAGTCGGAGTTCCTGGCGAACATGAGCCACGAGCTGCGTACGCCGCTGAACTCGCTGCTGCTGCTGGCCCGGTTGCTGATGGAGAACTCCGAGCAGAACCTCACGCCGAAGCAGATCGAGTTCGCCCGCACGATCCACGGCTCCGGGTCGGACCTGCTGCGCCTGATCGACGACATCCTGGATCTTTCCAAGATCGAGGCTGGGCGGATGGACGTCGAGCCGACCGAGGTCCGGTTCACCGAGATCTGCAACTACGTGGAACAGGCGTTCTCCCCGCAGGCCGAGGAGAAGGGCCTGGACTTCCAGGTACGCATCGGCAAGGACCTGCCGCCGGCCGTGGTGACCGACGCGCAGCGGCTTCAGCAGGTGCTGCGCAACCTGTTGTCGAACGCGGTCAAGTTCACCGACAACGGTGCGGTGACCCTGCGGATCTCCCGGGCGCCGGAGCACGCGGTGTTCGACGTACCGGCGCTGACCAACGCCCGGCAGGTGATCGCCTTCACGGTGATCGACACCGGTATCGGGATCTCCGACGACAAGCTGTCGCTGATCTTCGAGGCGTTCCAGCAGGCGGACGGGACGACCAGCCGCCGGTACGGCGGTACCGGGCTGGGCCTGTCGATCAGCCGTGACCTGGCCCGGCTGATCGGGGGCACGATCACGGTCGCCTCGGCACCCGGCCAGGGCTCGACGTTCACGCTCTACCTGCCCGACGTACTGGCGCCGGACGCGGTGGTGGCACCCGCGCCACCGTCACCGCAGCGGGCGGGTCTGCCGTCGTCGTTGTTGATGCCGCCGATGGAGTTGCTGTCGGAGGCGCCCGAGGCGCCGAAGACCCGCCAGCTCGACGGTGCCACCGTGCTGATCGTCGACGACGACGTGCGTAACGTCTTCGCGCTGACCAGCGCGCTCGAACTGCACGGCATGACCGTGCTGTACGCCGACAACGGCGCCGACGGGGTCCGCCTGTTGGCCGAACACCCGGAGGTCGATATCGTCCTGATGGATGCAATGATGCCCGATCAGGACGGATACGAGACAACCCGACAGATCAGGCGTAATCACCGGTTCGCGGACCTGCCGATCGTGTTCCTGACGGCGAAGGCCATGCCGGGGGATCGTGAGTCGGCGATAGCGGCCGGAGCCAGCGACTACATCACCAAGCCGGTCGACCTGGACCAGTTGATCGAGCTGATGGGCACCTGGATCAGTGGCAGCCGTACCGAGGAGGGCTCGTGACGCAGGTGGCGAAGGCGCTGCTGGTCGATGATCGCCGGGAGAACCTGATGGCCCTGGAGGCGATCCTCCAGGGGCTGCCGGTGCAGTCGGTCGCCGTGGAGAGCGGTGAGGCGGCGCTGAAGCAGTTGCTGGTGGACGACTTCGCGGTGATCCTGCTGGACGCCCAGATGCCGGACATGGACGGGTTCGAGACGGCGAGCCACATCAAGCGGCGGGAGCGTACCCGGCACGTGCCGATCATCTTCCTGACCGCTGCCGACCGGGACGCTCAACTGGCCCTGCGCGGCTACGCGGCGGGCGCGGTCGACTATCTCACCAAGCCGTTCGATCCGTGGGTGCTGCGGGCCAAGGTCTCCGTCTTCGTCGAGTTGTGGACCAAGACCCGCCAGCTGGCGGCGCAGTCCGAGATGGTGCGCGAACGCGACGCCCAGTGGCGGCTGCTCACCGACGCCGTCGACGAAGCCACCACCCTGCTCCGCAACGCCGACGACCCGGAGGCCCACGCCCGCGCCGTAGCCCTCCTCGAACAAGCCCGCTGGGGCACCACCCCCGACTAACCCCCAACCCACCCCCACCCCTCAACACCCCCCCAACCCCGCCGCCCGCCCCCGCGATCTTGCAGTTTTTGTCCCGACGAAAGGTGCAATCCGGGGCATTTGGACGACCGAAAGTGCAAGATCGCGGCGGCGGGCGCGGGCGGCGGGCGGGCGCGGGCGGCGGGCCGGGTGGGGATGGGTTAGGGGGTGGGGGTGTCGTTGCGGATCATCAGGGCGCTGCGTAGGCCGGTGATGTCCAGGACGCGCAGCAGGAACTCGCCGACGTTGGTCAGGACGAGCAGGCTCTGCGCGTGACTGGCCTTGCGGCTGAGGACGACCAGGGTGCCCAGCCCCTGCGAGTCGCAGAACGTCACGCCGCCGAGATCGAGGACGATCCGGGGCGGGGGCTCGGTGAGAACCTCGTTGACGACGGTCGATAGCTGGGCGGCCGTTTGCATGTCGATCTCACCGGCAAGGCGGAGGACTGCTTCGTCGCCCGTTCGGTGTACGGTGATGGACAGTTCGGCACGATCCACCGGGTCAGCCTATCGCGATCTCCGTCGACCGGCCTGTCGAGGCGTGCCGTCCCCGCGCAGCGTGCCGGGGGTGAGCCCGGTAACCCCCGGCCGGGGTGGCTGCCGATCCACAGCCGGGCGCTGACACAATGGCGGCATCGTGACCGAGGTGTTTACCGCCGGATCCGACCGCTACCCGGTCGACGCGCCGGCCTCAGCGGCCCTGTTCGACCGCGCCTGCGCCATCGTGCCGGGCGGGGTGAACTCCCCTGTGCGCGCCTTCCGGGCGGTCGGCGGCACCCCACGCTTCATGGTTCGAGGTGAGGGGCCCTGGCTCCACGACGCGGACGGTCGCCGTTACGTCGACCTGGTCTGCTCCTGGGGGCCGCTGATCCTGGGGCACGCCCACCCAGAGGTGGTCGCGGCCGTGCAGGCCGCCGCCGCGAACGGCACCAGTTTCGGTACGCCCACCCCCGGCGAGGTCGAACTGGCCGACGAGATCGTCGCGCGTACCCCGGTCGAGCAGGTCCGGCTGGTCAACTCGGGCACCGAGGCGACGATGTCGGCGATCCGCCTGGCGCGCGGCTACACCGGTCGCTCAAAGGTCATCAAGTTCGCCGGTTGCTACCACGGGCACGTCGACGCGCTGCTGGCCGCCGCCGGCTCCGGCGTGGCCACCCTCGGCCTGCCCGATTCGCCGGGGGTCACCGGCGCGGCGGCCAGCGAGACCATCGTGCTGCCCTACAACGACGTGACCGCCGTCGAGGCCGCCTTCGCCGCCGAGGGCCAGCACATCGCTGCGGTGATCACCGAGGCCGCACCGGGCAACATGGGCGTGGTCGCCCCCCGTGACGGGTTCAACGCGCAACTGGCCCGGATCGCGCACGCGCACGGCGCACTGCTGATCGTCGACGAGGTGATGACCGGGTTCCGGGTCTCCCGCGCCGGCTGGCACGGTCTCGATCCGGTCGAGGCGGACCTGTGGACGTACGGCAAGGTCATGGGTGGCGGCCTGCCCGCCGCGGCGTTCGGCGGGCGCGCGGAGATCATGTCGCGACTGGCTCCCGCTGGTCCGGTCTACCAGGCCGGCACCCTCTCCGGGAACCCGCTCGCCTGCGCGGCCGGGCTGACCACGCTGCGGCTCGCCGACGACGCGCTCTACCGCCGGCTGGACGACACCGCCGCCGTCGTGGGCAAGCTGGCCGCCGACGCGCTGTCCGCCGCCGGAGTCCCGCACCGGCTGTCGTACGCGGGCAACATGTTCTCGATCTTCTTTACCGATGCCGACGTGGTGGACTACGACAGCGCCCGCACCCAGCAGGTGCCGGCGTTCAAGGCGTTCTTCCACGCGATGCTCGCTGCCGGGGTCTATCTGCCGCCGAGCGCGTTCGAGTCCTGGTTCGTCTCGGCGGCGATCGACGATGCCGCCCTGGAACAGATCGCCGGCGCGCTGCCGACGGCGGCCAACGCGGCGGCAGCGGCAGGTCACGGGGGGTAGCGGTGAGTAAGACGGTGGTCCACGTGCTCCGGCACGGCGAGGTGTACAACCCGGACGGCATCCTGTACGGCCGGCTGCCCGGTTTCCGCCTCAGCGAACTGGGCGTCCAGATGGCCAAGGCCGCCGCGCAGGGGCTCGCCGAACGCGAGGTCGTGCACGTGGCGGCCAGCCCGCTGGAACGCGCCCAGCAGACCGCGGAGCCGATCGCCGCCCAGTTCCGGCTGCCCGTCGGAGTGGACGAGCGGCTGATCGAGAGCGCCAACTGGTTCGAGGGCAAGAAGGTCTCGCCCGGCGACGGCTCCTTCCGCGACCCGCGCAACTGGTGGGTGCTGCGTGACCCGGTCACCCCGTCCTGGGGCGAGGCGTACCGGGCCATCGCCGAGCGGATGTTCGCCGCGTTGCACGCCGCCCGGATCGCCGCCGAGGGCCGGGAGGCCGTCCTGGTCTCGCACCAGCTACCGATCTGGACGCTGCGCCGCTACGTGGAGCGCAAGCGGCTGTGGCACGACCCGCGTCGCCGGCAGTGTGCACTGGCTTCCCTCACCACCTTCCACTTCGACGGTGCCAAGATCGTCGGCATCGGCTACTCCGAACCGGCCGCACACCTGGTGGCGATGTCGCCGACGGCGCGGACGGCCAAGGGGGCCTGAGATGGGCGTCCGGAGGCTGGCTGTCGGCCTGCTCGCCGCCGCGACCACCGCGATGCTCCTGAGCGGTTGTACGGGCGACGGCCGGGAGTCCGACTGCGACAGTGCCGGCGGCATCGTCGAGTGTGCCCCGGAGCAGCGGTCCGCCGCCCCGAAGATCGCCGGTGAGCTGCTGGCCGGCGGGTCCTACGACGTGGTCGACCAGCGGGGCAAGGTCGTGGTGGTCAACTTCTGGGGCTCCTGGTGCGCGCCGTGCCGGGCCGAGGCCGACGACCTGGAGAACACCTACCAGGCCACGAAGGACTCCGGAGTGACCTTCCTCGGCATCAACGTGCAGGACAGCCGGGACAAGGCCATCGCCTTCGAGGAGGGCCGGGTCAGCTACCCGAGCATCTTCGACCCGGGCAGCCGACTCGCCCTCGACATGGACATCCCGCCGAACACCATCCCGGCCACCGTCGTACTGGACCGGGAGGGACGCATCGCCACGGTGATCCGGGCGGCGGTCCGGCAGGAGGGGCTGCAACCCATCGTCGAGCGGATCGCCGCCGAGGCACCCGCGCCGGCCGGTCAGCGCTGATGGGCGGGACCTTCGGTCAGCTCGCCGAGTCCGGCCCGTTGCTGTTGGCGTTGGGCGCGGCGGCGCTGGCCGGTCTGGTGAGCTTCCTGTCTCCGTGCGTGCTGCCGCTGATGCCCGGCTACCTCTCGTACGTCACCGGGCTGGCCGGCGCGGACCTCGAAGGTCGGCACGAGCCGACGCCCGCAGAGTCACCAGGTGGCGGTGGCGTCGGCACGGCCGTACGGGAGCGCACCCGGGTCGCCCCGGCGGTGAAGGGGCGGGTGCTGGCCGGGACGTTGCTGTTCATCGCCGGCTTCACCGTCGTGTTCACCGCCACCGCGGTCCTGTTCAGCGGCGTCGGCCGGGTCTTCTTCGACCACGAACGGACGCTGGAGATCATCGTCGGCGGGCTCATCGTCGTACTCGGTCTGGGCTATCTCGGTGCGCTGCCCGGGTTCCAGCGTGAGTTCCGGATCAACAGGTTGCCCGCCGCCGGCCTGCTCGGCGCGCCCGTGCTCGGTGCCGTGTTCGCGCTGAGCTGGGTGCCCTGCACCGGGCCGACGCTGGCCGCGGTGCTCGGGATGGCCACCACCAGCGGGCAGACCGACCGGGCGGTGGTGCTGGCGGTGGCGTACTGCCTCGGGCTGGGTCTTCCGTTCGTCGTCTTCGGGTTGGGCTTCAACCGGCTGCTCGGGGTGTTCCGCGCGGTGCGCCGGCACAGCCGTTGGGTCACCCGGATCGGCGGGGCGCTACTGATCCTGATCGGGCTGGCGCTGGTCACCGGTGGCTGGACCAACGTGGTGATCTGGTTGCAGACCACGGTCGGGGTGGGCAACTTCGAGGTGGGCATCTGATGACCGCCGTGGACGACCGTCCCGCCACACCGGCCGAGGCGCCCCGGCGCCGGCCCAACCCGCTGCTCGCGCTGCTGCGCAACTCGTGGCGGCAGCTGACCAGCATGCGTACCGCGCTGGTGTTGCTCTTCCTGCTCGCGATCGCCGCGATCCCCGGGTCGGTGCTGCCGCAGCGCGGGGTCAACCCCGAGGACGTACGCGACTTCTACACCGCCAACCCCGACCTGGCTCCGGTGCTGGACCGGGTGGGCGCGTTCGAGGCGTTCAGCTCGGTCTGGTTCTCGGCGATCTACCTGCTGCTGTTCACCTCGCTGATCGGCTGCATCACGCCCCGGCTCCGCGACCACGTCCGGGCGCTGCGGGCCCGTCCGCCGGCCGTACCGAAGCGGCTGGAGCGGCTGCCGCAGCATGCGGTGGTGCCCGCGCCCGAGGGCGGCGCGGCGGCGGTCGCCGAGACGCTGCGCCGACGGCGGTGGCGGGTGGCGGTACGTGGCGACGAGGTCTCCGCCGAGAAGGGCTACCTGAAGGAAACCGGCAACCTGATCTTCCACACCTCGATGGTGCTGGTGCTTGTCGGTGTCGCGCTCGGTTCCTGGTACGGCTGGCACGGCAACCGGCTGCTGGTGGCGGGAGCGGACCAGGTCTTCTGCAACACCCGCCAGCAGTACGCCGAGGCGAAACTCGGCCCGCGCGTCGGTGACGACCTGCCCCGGTTCTGCATGCAGTTGGACGAGTTCGACGCGCAGTTCCTGCCGAACGGCCAGGCGTCCTCGTTCAACGCGAAGGTGACCGTCGACGAGGACGGCGGCGCGCCCCGCCAGGCCGAGTTCTCGGTCAATGCACCGTTGCGCCTCGACGGCGCGAACGTCTACCTGCTCGGGCACGGCTACGCCCCGGTGATCCGGTACACCGACCGGTTCGGTGGCACCCAGACCAGCACCGTGCCGTTCCTCACCACCGGCGACATCGGGCTGACCGGCGAGGGGCTGGCCGCCTTCCCGGACGCCAACGTCGACCCGGAGACCGGCGAGCGGAACCCGGATCTCCAGGTGGCCTTCTCCGGGCTCTACCTGCCGACCGCGCCGCAGGAGCCGCCGTTCGTACGCTCGGAGCACCCGACCGAGCAGAATCCGCTGCTCGACCTGGTTGCGTACCGGGGGAACCTGGGGCTCGACGCCGGCATCCCCGGCTCGGTCTACCAGCTCGACCAGCGTCAGCTACGCAACGGCCGGCTCACCGAGATCGGGGCGAAGCAGCTGCGGATCGGCGAGCGCTGGACGCTTGACGACGGCACCACAGTCGAGTTCGTGGGCACGGAGCGGTACATCGTGCTGTCGGTACGGCACGACCCGGGCACGATGCTGCTGCTGGTCAGCTCCATCGGGCTGGTGCTGGGGCTGATGGGTTCGCTCTTCGTCAGGCGTCGGCGGGTGTTCGTGCGGCTGCTGCCGGCGGGTCCAGGTCTGCCGGCCGGTCCGGGTGACCCCGACGGTGGATCTCCGACGGGCGGTAGTAGTTTGGTCGAGGTGGCTGGTCTGCCGCGTACCGAGCATCCCGGGTTCGCCGCCGAGTTCGCCCAACTGGTCGCCGCGATCGGTGGACGATCCGGTGACGCCGGCACCGACCCGGGCGCGTCGGCCCGGGCGCGGGAAGGAGCCGAGTGATGTCCGCACTCTCCGATCAGCTGGTGTCGATCGCCACGCTTGTGTATCTGCTGGCGATGATCAGTCACGCCGTCGAGTACGCCCTCGGCAACTCGCGCGCCAGGGTCGTCGTGGCACCGGCCCGCGAGCTGGTCGGCGCGGGGGTGGGCGCGTCGACCGTCGAGGTGACTGTCGGTCCGGCCGGGGACGGCCTGGCGACGGACGGCATCGCCACGGATGGCCGGAGCGCGGGCGATCTCGCCGACGGGTCGTCGGCGGTCGGTGGCGCTGTGGTGGACCCGGCGACATCGGGTCGGGCCGATCGGACCGCGCGGCGGGCGGAGCTGGGCGGCCGGATCGCGGTCGGGCTGACCGCCGTCGCCGCCGCGCTGCACCTGGCAGCACTCGTCACCCGGGGCCTGGCCGCTGACCGGATGCCGTGGGGCAACATGTACGAGTTCGTGCTCACGGTCTCGTTCATCGGGGTCGCCGCCTGGCTGACCGTGCTGGTGAAGTGGCCGTTCCTGCGCCGCCTCGGGCTGTTCCTGACCCTGGTGATGGTGCTGCTGGTGGCCACCGCCGAGCTGGTGCTCTACACCCCGATCGTGCCGCTGGTGCCGGCGCTCAACTCGTACTGGTTCATCGTGCACGTGTCGACGATCGTCTTCGCCTCGGGCCTGTTCCTGCTGGGCGTGGTGCCGGCTGCGGCGTACCTGATGCGGGCCGGGTACGAGAACGGCAAGCGCAGCTTCCCGTACACCCTGGCGAAGCGGCTGCCGGCGGCGGCCGGGCTGGAACGGCTCACCTTCGTGCTGCACGCCTTCTCGTTCCCGATCTTCACCTTCGCGGTGATCGCCGGGGCGATCTGGGCCGAGGCGGCCTGGGGTCGCCCGTGGGGCTGGGACCCGAAGGAGACCTGGGCGTTCATCTCCTGGGTGGTGTACGCCGGCTACCTGCACGCCCGCGCCACGCCGAGCGTGCGGCGGAACACGGCCACCTGGCTGGCCATCCTCGGATTCCTGACCGTGCTGATGAACCTCTTCGGCGTGAACATCTTCTTCGAGGGCCTGCACTCCTACGGCGGCCTCTGATCCGCAAGACGTATAACCGCACTTATAATAACTGTGGTTATACGTCTTGCGGACAGCTCCGAGGCGGGGCCGACAGCGGCCGGTGCCGCCGTAGCGTCTCGCTCACCCGCAGGGTGACCTGGTAGGCGACCTCCGGTACATCGGACAACTCGATGCGCTCAGACCGCAGTGCGAGCTGCGCGTGCAACTCACGGGCGATGGCGTCGCGCAGCTCGACCTGTAGCGGCGACAACCCGTCCGGCTCGCCGACGACGTACGCATCCGACATGCCTCAATGGTGTCGTCGCCCGGCATCCCGGTCCACGGTCGGTGAGATGTTCCCCAAATCCGTCGAGATCTTGGACAGTTCCCGTTCTTCGCTAACGGGAACTGTCCAAGAATTACTCGATGTAATAGGCGTCGACGGTCAGCGGAGGGCTTCGCGGGAGAGGAAATCGGCGCGGCGGATCACCTCGGGCAGGCGGTAGCGCCGGCTCAGGTCGAGCGTGATCGTGGTCGCCTGGTCGAGGCTGGTGCGGTGGCCGACCGAGACGAACACCGGCTTGACGTCGGTCTGCGTACGCAGCACCCGACCCAGCACCTCGTCGCCGTCGCGCAGTGCCGACCACTCGCCCCGACGGGTGCCCGGCTCGTCGTACGCACCGACGAAGGGCGTCTTGGCCACCCCGAAGGTGGGCAGCCCGGTCAGCACGCCCAGGTGGCAGGCGAGCCCGAACCGCCGGGGATGGGCGATGCCGTACCCGTCGCAGACCACCACCTCGGGGCGATGGCCGAGCCGGCCCAGCGCCGCCATCAGGATCGGCACCTCCCGGAAGGCCAGCAGCCCCGGCACGTACGGGAAGCTCACCGTGCCGGGTACCACGGCCGACTCCACCTCGGCGCCGGTGGTCAGGTCGATGACCACGGCGGCGGCGACGATCCGCGGCGAATCCTTGTGGTACGACACGTCCACGCCGGCGACCAGCCTCGGCGCGCCGTCCAGGCATTCCTCCAGGTCGAGGTGCCGCCGCAGCTCCTGCTGGATCCGCTCCGCCTCGGCCACGGAGGCCGGCGAGATGGCCGCCGCGCCCGGCTCCTCGGCGGTGGCCGCCGCGCCCGGCTCCTCGACTACCGCCGGCTCGTCGTCGGAGTGCGGCCGGTCGGCAGGGACGATCGTCATGAGGTGCGAGCGTACGACCAAAGCGGCGGTCAGTCGGTGGGGTGTGGGCGAGGGGCTCGTGGGGCGGCCCAGCCGAGGAACCGCTCGTGCAGCGCGGCGGGCTTCGGCGCGTTGTGGGGGTCGAGGCGGTACAGATCCTCGACCGCGTCGTACAGCAGCCCGGCGAGGTAGATCGACAGGGCCACGTGACTGTCCCGGTACTCGGCGAGGAGGGTGAGCCGGGCGTTGGCGCAGGGCCACGGTGCGGCGCAGGCCCGGCACAGCCAGAGCGGCCGGAGCGCGACGTGGATCTGCGACGTCATCTGCGTACTCCTGTCTGCCAGCCGGTTGAAGGCGGGGCCGTCCGTCGCCGACGTGCCGGACGGCCCCGCCTCGGTTGCGCCCGTCCTTTCTGCCGGATCCGGGCGGTTCCGATGGGGACAGTCTGGTGCGCCGCCGACTACGCTCGGAAGGCATCCCGTCGCCCTGTGTGCCTGGTCTGTCCCCCGGTGAGGGCGGTGAGAAACGCCTGTCGTGCTGGTGAGGAGTGGTGTGGGTGGACGAGCGGTCGCGAGTGCTCATCGAGGAACTGCGACACATGCGGGCGGCACGCAAGGTGACGCAGGAGGATCTGGCCCGGGCGATCAACTATTCGCCGTCGACGGTGGCCATGGTGGAGACCGAGGCGCGTAAGCCGCCGCCCGACTTCTGGGAGCTGGCGGACGCGGCGCTCGACACCGGCGGCGCGTTCGTCCGGATGCTGGCCCGGCTCGGTGCGCCGCAGTGGATGCGGGAGTGGGAGGCCAACGAGCGGCAGGCCACCGTGCTGCGGTCGTTCCAGCACACGGTGGTGCCGGGGCTGCTGCAAACCTCGGCGTACGCCCGCGCGCTGTTCCGCAGCGTCGGCCTCTACGACGACGCGGAGGTGGAGCGGCGGGTGGAGGCGCGACTGGCCCGGCAGGCGGTGCTCACCTGCGAGCGACCGCCGCAGCTGGTCACGGTGCTGGACGAGCACGTGCTGCGCCGGCCGGTCGGTGGGCCGGTGGTGATGCGCGAGCAACTGTGGCGGCTGGTCAAGCTGGCCACCGAGCACGCCCGGGTACGGCTGCACGTGGTGCCCGCCTCGGTCGGCGCGTATCCGGGTGTCGCCGGGGCCTTCGTGCTGGCTACCCTTCCCGGTGGGGAGGATGTGGCCTATCTGGACGATCAGCTCAAGGGCCAGGTGATCGACCACACCGAGGACGTGCTGGCGATCCGGGCCTCCTGGGAGGCGATCCAGGGCGAGGCGTTGCCGCCCCGGCAGTCGATCGAGTTGTTGACGGAGGTGGCGGAGTCATGGCGGAGCTGACCGACGCCCGGTGGCGCACAAGCACCCGGAGCAGCACCAACGGCGGAGACTGCGTCGAGGTGGCCGACAACCTGCCCGGTCTGGTCGCGGTCCGGGACAGCAAGGACCGCGACGGCGCGGTGCTGGTCTTCGGCCCGGCGGCTTGGCGGACGTTCGTGGCGGTGCTCCCGATCAGCCGGTGAACCAGCCGGGGATGTCGAGGCGGAACCAGTTGGCGGGGGTGACGGCCCGCAGGTCGTCCTCGATGGCGGCCACCCGGTCCGCGCCGAGCGTCTCCGTCCAGCGCTGTCGCAGCGCGTCGAAGATGGCAGCCGACCGGCGTAGCCCGTCGAGCCCGTGCGGGGTCAGCCGGACCAGCTTGCGGCGGGCGTCGCGGCTGTCGTCGGCGCGTTCCAGGTAGCCGAGGGCGACCAGCCGGTCCACGGTCTTGCCGGCGGCCTGCTTGGAGACGCCCAGCCGGTTGCCCAGCTCGGAGGCGGTGGTGCCGTCGGCGCCGACGGCCTGGAGCACGAAGCCGTGCAGCGGGCGCAGCTCCGCGTGACCCTGCCGGGCCAGCTCGGCGTGCAGGTCGTCGATGAGCGTCCGGAAGCCGGCAAGCAACAGCAGCGGCAGCACGAAGCCGGGTCGCTGCGGTTCAGGTGTTGGCAATTTCGACAACCTGGTTTACGGTTTGGTCAACCACGTTGACTAATCTACGGCAAGGGGCGCCGCCATGTCCACGCACGTATTCACCACCCACACCATCGACACCGCGCCGGAGGCTGCCCGCGCCACCATGACCGGCGTACGCCGCAAGATCGGTCACCTGCCCGGGGCGGTCGGCCTGATGGCCGAGTCCCCCGAACTGCTCAAGGGTTTCCTGACCGCAAACGCCAACTTCGAGAGCTGCGGACTGGACCCGATCCAGCGGGAGGTCGTGGTGCTCACGGTCGCCGGCCGCAACGAATGCCACCTCTGCGTCGCCATGCACACCGCCACCCTCGTCCGGCACGGCGCTGCCGCCGAGCTGATCGACGCGCTGCGCACCGGCACCGACCTGCCCGACGAGCGGCTTCAGGCGTTGCGCCGCTTCACCCTGGCCGTGCTCGTCAATCAGGGCGCGGTGCCCGACGAGGAGTTGGCTGCCTTCCTGGCCAGCGGCTACCAGCCCCGGCACGCCCTGGACGTGGTGCTCGGCGTCGGCACGTACACCATCTCCACCTTCGCCAACCGGCTCACCCGGGCACCGATCGACCCGCCCCTGGCCGCGTACGCGTGGCAGCCGGCTGCCTGACCGGCGCGGGACCTGTCGTCACACAGGTTCGTCGCGGCCACGCACGTCGTTGCGGACGGTGGCGGGGACGCGTAGCCGTTCGTCGGCGTACAGCAGGCGCAACTCATCCGCGTGCTCGTCGGGCTCGCGGGTGAGCCGGGCCAGCTCGTCGAAGAGCGCCATCCGCTCATCGTCGAGCTTCTCCTCCGGGGCGGGCATCGCGCCCCAGGAGTCCCACGGCAGCAGCTCCACCCCGTGCAGCGCGGCAGCGTCGCGCATCATGTTGCCGGCGATCCACCACCAGCCGCCCTCGTCGGTCAGGCTGAGTCCGAAGACGTCCGGGTCCGCGTGACCGGCCCGGCAGCGGGCCCACGCCTCACCGGCGACCAGGAACCGGTCCCGGGGCACGTCAGTGGTGTCGAAGTCGATGCTGAACAGCTCACGCTGGCGCGCGTCGAGCTGGGCGTCGACCATGATCCAGCGGAGTTGCTCGGGGCTCCAGTACTCCGCGACCCAGTGGTCCTCGTACCGGCCGTCGATGAAGTAGCCGCCGAACCCACACCGGGCCCGCGCCGGCACACCCCGGGCCCGCAGCGCCGTGACCAGCAGCAGCGAGTAGTGCCGGCAGTTGCCAGCCACCCGCTGGTCGGGAGGACGAGGGACGGTCAGTGGCTGGCCGCCCGGAGTGTCGGCGATGCGGGCGAGAATCGCGTCGGCGGGTCGCAGGTGCACGGTCTGCCGCTCGTCGTCGGTCAACGTGACCTCGTACGCCTCGGCGATGTGCTCGTGAATCAGCAGCCCCTGGAACGTCCGGGCGATCCCCGCCGGGTCCGACGGCAGCGCGTCGAGCAGCGGGGCCAACGAGCCGGCGGAGGTCAGCCGGCCCGGCCGGGCGTACCGGGAGAGGTTCGTCCGGTCCTGGTCCATCTGTCACTCCTCGGGAGGATGAGGCGCAGAGGCCGACTGTGGGCGCCGCAGGTGGCGGTTGCGTGGTCTGCCCCCGACTGGGCGGTAGCAAGCATCGCAGGATTCGCCGGATCGCGGTGCCCCTGCGATCCGTTCGCGCTCTCAGCTCGACAGGCTCGAACCCGCTCACTCCCGGCGTCGGCGTCCCCTGCCCACCGCCGCCTCGGCTCCGCCTCGACTCGACCTCGGCTCCGCCTCGGCTCGACCGAGGACTTCGACACAGGCCCAGGCCGCGCTTCACGAGACCCCGCCAGGCGACCCGTACCGGGGGCCGCGCGACGAGCCGGGGCCGCGCGGGTGGGGCGCGCCACACGGCGTACGGCCACCCGGCGTGGGCAGGACCGCAGGGCGTAGGACAGACTTGCGGGCATGGCGGCTCGTGGCTTCCCGTACACCGATCTGAAGGATTTTCTCGCGGCGCTGGAGCGCGCGGGCGAACTGCGGCGCGTCAGCGTCCCGGTCGACCCGACGCTTGAGATCAGCGAGATCGTCACCCGGACGGTGCGGGCCGACGGGCCGGCGCTGCTGTTCGAGCAGCCCACCCGGGGTGAGATGCCGCTGGCGATCAACCTGTTCGGCACCGAGAAGCGCACCGCGATGGCGCTCGGCGTCGAGTCGCTCGACGAGATCGGCAACCGGATCGGCGAGATGCTCAAGCCGGAGCTGCCGGTGGGCTTCTCCGGCATGATGGGCGGCCTGGGCAAGGTCATGCAGCTCAAGTCGATGCCGCCGAAGAAGGTCAAGACCGCCCCCTGCCAGCAGGTGGTCTACCGGGGTGACGACGTCGACCTGAACCGGCTGCCCGGGCTCCAAGTCTGGCCGGGTGACGGCGGGATCTTCCACAACTTCGGACTGACCCACACCAAGCACCCGGAGACCGGCAAGCGGAACCTCGGCCTCTACCGGCTCCAGCAGCACAGCCACAACACCCTCGGGATGCACTGGCAGATCCACAAGAACTCCACCGCGCACCACGCCGTCGCCGAGCGACTCGGCCAGCGGCTGCCGGTCGCCATCGCCATCGGCTGCGACCCGGTGGTCAGCTACGCGTCGAGCGCGCCGCTGCCCGCCGACATCGACGAGTACCTGTTCGCCGGTTTCCTGCGCGGCGAACGGGTGGAGATGGTCGACTGCCTGACCGTGCCGTTGCAGGTGCCGGCGCACGCCCAGGTGGTGCTGGAGGGCTACCTGGAGCCGGGTGAGCGGCTGCCGGAGGGGCCGTTCGGCGACCACACCGGCTTCTACACTCCGGTCGAGCCGTTCCCGGTGCTGCACGTCGAGGCGATGACCATGCAGCGCGACCCGGTCTACCACTCGATCGTCACCTCGAAGCCGCCGCAGGAGGACCATGGCCTCGGCAAGGCCACCGAGCGGATCTTCGCACCGCTGCTGCGGTTCCTGATTCCGGACATCGTCGACTACGACCTGCCGGCCGCGGGCGTTTTCCACAACTGCGCGATCGTGTCGATCCGCAAGCGGTACCCGAAGCACGCCCAGAAGGTGATGAACGCGATCTGGGGCGCGCACATGATGTCGCTGACCAAGCTGATCGTGATCGTGGACGAGGACTGCGACGTGCACGACTACCGCGAGGTCGCCTTCCGCGCGTTCGGCAACGTCGACTACGCCCGGGACCTGCTGCTCACCGAGGGCCCGGTGGACCACCTCGACCATTCCTCGTACCAGCAGTTCTGGGGCGGCAAGGCCGGCATCGACGCCACCCGCAAGCTCCCCGAGGAGGGCTACCACCGGGGCTGGCCCGAGGAGATGACCATGGCTCCCGAGGTCGTCTCGCTTGTCGACAAGCGCTGGAAGGAGTACGGCATCTGATGGCGACCACCGCCGCTGTGCAGCCGACCGAGCGCCCCGGGCGCGTGAAGTCCTTCCTCAAGCTCGTGGCGATTGAGCACTCGGTGTTCGCGTTGCCGTTCGCGTACCTGTCGGCATTGGCCGCGATGCAGGTGGACGGGGGGCGGGTTCGGTGGGTGGATCTGCTGTTGATCACTGTGGCGATGGTGGGGGCGCGGACGTTCGCGATGGCGGCGAACCGGATCCTGGATCGCCGGATCGACGCGCGTAACCCGCGTACCGCCAATCGGGAACTGGTGACCGGGGCGGTGAGCCTGCGGACGGCCTGGACCGGCGCGGGCGTCGCCCTGGTGGTCTTCCTCGCCGCCGCCGCCCTGCTCAACCCGCTCGTTCTGGCGCTCGCGCCGCTGGCCGTGGTGCCGCTGGTGCTCTACCCGTACGGCAAGCGGTTCACCAACTGGCCGCACGCCATCCTGGCCGTCGCGCAGATGGTCGGCCCGGTCGGTGCCTGGCTCGCGGTGACCGGCACCTTTGCCGGCTCCGGACCGGCCTGGCTGCTCGGTGCCGCCGTCGGCCTGTGGATCGGTGGGTTCGACCTGATCTACGCCTGCCAGGACGCCGAGGTGGACCGGGAGATCGGCGTGCACAGCGTGCCGGCCCGCTACGGGCTGCGCTTCGCCCTGCACGCCTCCACGGTCGCGCACGTGGTCACCTTCGCGTTGTTCGGCTGGTTCGGCGTGCTGATCGGCTTCGGCTGGCTCTGGTGGATCGGGCTGGCCCTCACGGCGGTCGCCTTCGGCTACCAGCATCTGGTGGTCACGCCTACCGACCTGAGCCGGGTCAACCGGGCCTTCTTCACCGCCAACGGTTTCGTCGGCATCGCACTGTTCGCCTTCGCCCTGCTCGACCTGGTCGTCCGGCTCGGCCTGCGCGCCTGATCATCTGTTGGACGGCACGGCGTAGCGGGCGCTCTCCATGGTCCAGTCGATGGTGCCGCGGACGGCTCGGGCCACCCCGTCGAGGTGGGCGGTGACGGCCGGGTCCAAGGCCGGACCGAACGAGGGCATCGTGGCGCGCAGGGCGACGAAGCGGCGCATCGACTCGTGCCAACGCTGCGCCGCCAGCTCGACGGCGGCGGGCACCGGCACGCGGTGTGCGGTGGCCAACGCCAGCACCAGGTTGTGGCCGCCGGAGATGGCCGCGTCCCGGTCCAGCGAGGCGATGTCGTTGTACCAGGAGAGCAGGTCGTTGCCGATGTCGCGGAACTGGCCCAGCCGTGGGTGGTGGTAGACCGGGTCCGGCAGCGACCGGCCGTGGACGAACTCCACAAGCGGATACGACACGTACGCCGCTGAGGTCGCCCGGCGCAGCTCGACGTACTCCTCGACGCCGGGCGCGTACCCGGTCGCCTTGTTGACCGCCTCCTGCCACGTGCCGTCGAGGTGATGGGCGACCGCGTCGGCGAAGCGCTGCCGCCAGCGGGCGGGCATCCGGCGGTGCGGCTCCCGCCAGGCGCTGACCAGCAGCCGACGTAGCGGACCGGCCAGACCCGGGTGCCGCAGCCGGAAGCGCAGCAGCGCGACCGCGCCGTCCCGTAGGGCACGGATGTCGTCGAGGCCGGTCCGTTCGGGCCCGTCGCAGGCGTCGTCGACCAGGAAGAACCAGGTGAACAGCGCGGTCAGGGTACGCAGGTCGGTCTCGCTGGCATCGGGGTAGAGCCGCCCCGCGTAGCGGGCGAAACCGGCCCGCCCCAGCCGCTCCCGCGTCGGCGCGTCCAACGGCAGCTCGGACACCAGCCACGCCTGCACATCGTCGGCGTACCGGGAGAGCTGTGGCGCGATGGGGCAGGCGGCACGCAGCGACGGCAGGATGTGGTGGGCGGAGTCGGCCGACGACGAGATGGTCCCCACATCCTTCCGGTCGGCCCCCACTGTGCTTTCGTCCCCGGCAGCATGCCAGCTTGCGGTGACCCCCGCAGACCCGCCGGGCGTCGGTGGCGTAACGGCTCAGCCTGCGGCGATCATGGGCACCTCGGACGCCTTCCCGGGGTGCCCGACCGGAGCCGGCGGTGACCAGGCAGGCTGAGGGCATGCGCGAACCATGGGTGGTCGGGGTGTCCGGGGCGTCCGGCACGCCGTACGCGGCCGCAGTCGTACGTGGGCTGCTCGACGCCGGGGAGCCGGTGGACCTGATCGTTTCCCGGGCTGCCCGGCTGACCGTCCTCGACGAGACTGGACGGCCGTTCCGGGACGCTCACTGGGCCCAGGATCTGGCTGCCTGGCTCGGGCGGGACATCGCCGCCGCGGATCTGCGCCACTGGCCCGCCGGTGACCTCGCCGCCGGACCGAGCAGCGGCTCCTACCCGGTACGCGGGATGGTGGTGGTGCCCGCCAGCACGGCGGCCTGCGCCGGCATCGCCATCGGCCTGTCCAAGGACCTGTTGCAGCGTGCCGCCGAGGTGAATCTCAAGGAACGTCGGCGGGTGGTAGTGGTGCCCCGGGAGACGCCGGTGACCCGAAGCCACCTGGAACACCTGATCGCGCTGCACGACGCCGGCGCGGTGGTGCTGCCGGCCAGTCCCGGCTTCTACGGTGCGGGCGCCGCCGCCTCCGGGGCCCAGTTGGTGGACTTCGTGGCGGGCAAGGTGCTCGACGCCCTCGATGTGCCGCACACGCTGTTCAAGCGGTGGGCCGGAAAGTTGAACGCGGACCGGACCTGACGACCGGCCCGCGTCCCGACCCGTACTTCAGTACATTCCGGCATTCGCCGGGCCCGCAGTGCCGGTCGAAGCGGCCGGGCCCGCGTTTTGCGGTCTACCCATCTCGTCCGCCTCGTCCAGCATGCCCTCCCCTTCAAGCAGGGCTCGCACCTCGGATTCCCGAAACCGGCGATGCCCTCCTGGAGTCCGGATGCTCCCGATCCGGCCCGCCGCCGCCCATCGCGTCACGGTTTTCGGGTCCACCCGAAACAGTGCGGCGACTTCACCCGGTGTCAGCAGGCGATCTCCAGTGTCCACAGCCCCCTCCTCGCGTCGACGAAGCCCCCGGCTGAACACACTGCCCCCGGCCGGTGCGAGCCCAGAGCCGTCATGAGGGACGTATGGCAATTACAGCACCAGCGACCTGGCGTGTCCGCCAAACGCGAAAAACGCACTGAGTGGGAAGTTAGTAAATGGTACCGGCGTCGCGCCCTCCGAACCCCGGGTATGCGAACTGTCACCCGCTGCCAGGTCAAACGGATACCGGAGTCCGGGTGTAACGCCACGCCGACTAGGGTCACAGTCCGTGGACGCCATCGACCTCAACCTCGTGGACCTGCTCCGCGGCAACGCCCGCCTGTCGTACGCCGAGCTGGCCCGCCAGGTCGGCCTTTCCGCTCCGGCGGTGCACGAAAGGGTCGGGAAGCTGGAGTCCGGGGGCGTCATCCGGGCGTACCGCGCGGAGGTCGAGCCGGAGACCATCGGGCTGGGTGTGACCGCCCTGATCGGCATCGTGGAGGACTCCGGGGCGGACACCGACGACGTGCTTGAGGCGTTCCGGGTCATGCCCGAGATCGAATCCTGCTACTTCATGGCCGGCGTCGAGTCCTTCCTGCTCAAGGCCCGGGTAGGCACCATCGCGGAGTTGGAGCAGCTGATCGTACGGCTGAACCGGACACCCGGGGTCGCCTCCACCCGTACCGGCATCGCGCTGTCGACCAAGTGGGAGAACCGCCCGCAGTCGGTCGCTCCGCCGACGGCCTGAGCCCGAGCACCGCCTGTCGGCTTGCTAGGTTTCCGGGCGTGACTCATCTCGACCGGTGCGACGAGGCCAGCCGGCGGTGGGTGACCGAGGCGATCGCGGCGGTCGAGGCTGACGCGAACCGGTCCGCCGACACCCACCTGCTGCCGTTCCCGCTGCCCCGGCACTGGGGGATCGACCTCTACCTCAAGGACGAGTCGGTCCACCCGACCGGGTCGCTGAAGCACCGGCTGGCCCGCTCCCTGTTCCTGTACGGGCTCTGCAACGGCTGGATCGGGCCGGGTACCACGATCATCGAGGCGTCGTCCGGCTCCACGGCGGTCTCCGAGGCGTACTTCGCCCGGATGCTCGGGTTGCCCTTCATCGCGGTGATGCCCGCCTCCACCTCGCCCGAGAAGATCGCCCAGATCGAGTTCCAGGGCGGCCGGTGCCATCTCGTCCAGGACCCGGCGAAGGTGGTCATCGAGGCACGCTGGCTCGCCGAGGACTCCGGCGGGCACTACATGGACCAGTTCACCTACGCGGAGCGCGCCACCGACTGGCGGGGCAACAACAACATCGCCGAGTCGATCTACGCGCAGCTCGCCCTGGAGCGGCATCCGATCCCGGCGTGGATCGTGGTCGGCGCGGGTACCGGTGGCACCAGCGCCACAATCGGCCGGTACGCCCGCTACCGGCGGCTGCCCACCAAGCTCTGCGTGGTCGACCCGGAGAACTCCGCGTTCTACCCCGCCTGGCAGGCGGCCGACTGGTCGGTACGCACCGGCCGGGGCTCCCGGATCGAGGGCATCGGCCGCCCGACCGTGGAGGCGTCCTTCCTGCCCTCGGTGGTGGACCGGATGGTGCAGGTGCCCGATGCCGCCTCCCTGGCGGCCATGCGGGCCGCCTCGGCGGTGTTGGGCCGGCGGGTGGGCGGCTCGACCGGCACCAACCTGTGGGGTGCCTTCGGCCTGATCGCCGAGCTGCTGGCCGCCGGCCGGACGGGCTCGGTGGTCACCCTGATCTGCGACGCGGGCGACAGGTACGCCGACACCTACTACGCCGACGAATGGGTGGCCGGGCAGGGCCTCGACCTGGCACCGCACCTGGCCACCGTCGACCGCTTCCTGACCGACGGCTCCTGGCCGGCCTGACCGCCCGGCCGGCGTCCCTGAACCGGAGTGCCATGGCCGGCCTGACCGCCCGGCCGGACCGTCAGCGGGTGGCGGCGCGCTCGGCCAGCCCTGGGTAACGCAGCACGTAGCCGTCGGCGTCCACCTCGACCTCGGCGCTGAAGCCGCCGCTGGCGTACCGGAACCGGTTCGGGCCCAGCCCGGTGTAGACCTGCTCGGCGGGAAGCACGGTGAGGCTGGGCAGCAGCACCCAGGCCACGCTTATCGAGTGCGCGGTGTCCGAGGGCGCGGTGTTCAGGCCGAGCCGACGCAGCGGCAGCGTGTTGAACAGCGGCGAGCCACCGAGATCCACGTCGAGGGCGTCGGCCAGCCGATCCGGGTCCTCCACGCCGGGCAGCCCGGCCGGGGCGTGCCCGGCGGCGGTCAGGACCGCGTCGAGGTCACCCTGCTCGGCGGCGGTCACCCGCCACCGCTGCGTCGCCCGTTCCAGCCGTACGCTGCGCCGCCACCCGGCTCCCTCGACCTCGACCTCAAGGCGGACACTGGCCCAGTCGGTGTCGGTGGTCACCTGGTAACGACACGTGTAGGGAACCGGGTCGACGGCCAACTGGGTGCCCTGCGCCGCCAAGCCGTGGCCGTCGTCGACCAGGGCGTGCTCGGCACCGGCGGTGTCCGTACGGGTCCACAGCAGTGACTTCGGCGTGGTCGGCATGAGCCGGACGTTACGCCACCCGGCGGAGCCGGGCAGCGTATGCGCCGAAGATCAGCACCGCGAGCGGAGCGCGGTGGTCAGTAGCTGCGAGCCCGCGGTCGGCCGCCCGTCCCACGCCGGTCGTCGCGTGGCCGATCGTGCGTGTTCCAGCCCTCCGACCGATTCCAGCCCTCCGACCGACCGCCCCGGTCACTGCCGAAGCGGCGGTCGCCGCGCGGGTTGTCGTGGTACCGGCGGTCGCCCGGTGCCTGCTCCGTGAAGCGGCGCTCGCCCCGGTGACCGTGGTCGGCGTAGCGGCGCTCGCCGCCAGGCCGGTCGCCGAAGCGACGGGGGCCGCCCGGCCGGCTGCCGCGCCGGTGCTGTTGCTCCGGCTCCTCGCGTACCGGCACCCCGCTCGGCTCCCGCGCCCCGGTCAGCTCAGCCAGCACCGGGTCGCCGACGCGTACCCGGGACTGAGCCGGCTCCACGCCGGCCTTCTCCAGCATGGCCAGGGTGGTGCGGCGCTGCTTCGGCAGCACCAGAGTGGCCACCGCACCGGCCTCACCGGCCCGGGCGGTACGCCCCGCACGGTGCAGGTAGTCCTTCGGGTCCTTCGGCGGGTCGACGTGCAGCACGAGGGAGACCCCGTCGACGTGGATGCCCCGCGCCGCGACGTCGGTGGCGACCAGGACGTTTGTCCGTCCCTCGCGGAACTCCGCCAGCGTGCGGGTGCGCATCCGCTGCGTCTTGCCGCCGTGCAGCCCGCCGGCCCGTACCCCGACGGCGGCGAGCTGCGTGACCAGCCGGTCCACGCCCAACTGGGTACGGGCGAACACGATGGTCCGGCCCTGCCGCGCGGCGATCGACGCGGTCACCGGGAACTTCTCCTGCGGCGGAATGAGCAGCAGGTGGTGGTCCATCGTGGACACGGCCGCGGTGGGTGGGGCGGTCGAGTGGGTGACCGGGTCGGTCATGAACCGCCGCACGAGCGCGTCGACGTCGCCGTCCAGAGTGGCCGAGAAGAGCAGTCGCTGCGCATCCGCAGGGGTCTTCGCCAGCAACTCGGTGACCTCGGGCAGGAAACCCATGTCGGCCATCTGGTCGGCCTCGTCGAGCACGGTGACCTCGACGTCGTCGAGCTGGCACACGCCCCGGTCGATCAGGTCGGCGAGCCGACCCGGGGTGGCCACCACCACCTCGACGCCGCGCCGCAGGGCATCGATCTGCCGGTCGTACGGCACCCCGCCGACGGCGGTCTTGAGGAACACGCCGACGGCCTTGCCCAGCGGCAGCAGCGCGTCGTTTACCTGCATGGCCAGTTCGCGGGTGGGCACCAGGACGAGAGCCCGTGGATGCCGGGGCCGGGCCCGCTCACCGGCGGCGATCCGGGCCAACAGCGGCAGCCCGAACGCGAGGGTCTTGCCGGAGCCTGTCTGCCCACGGCCCAGCACGTCGCGTCCGGCCAGCGCGTCCGGCACGGTGGCTTGTTGGATCTCGAACGGAGTGGTGATGCCCTGTCGGTCCAAGGCGCGGACCAACTGCCGGGGAAGCCCGAGCGAGTCGAAGGTGACCGGGGTGGTCGTGCCGGCCGGCTGCGGCGTGGCGGGAAGGTCGGGGGAGAACGGGGGCATGCCGAGTTCAGCGGAGGTGGTCAAGAAATGCCTTTCGAGCGGGGCGCATCTTCGCGATGTCCCGCTGCGGCCGTGGCCGCCGGATCTTCCGCAAGATCGCCCATGGGCGCTTGTGCACGCGCCAGGTCAATGATCAGCGACCAGTGTACGGCGGTCGGCGCGTGCCCACCCGCGCCGGAGTCGGGTAGTGGGCGGACTCACCAACGATCCGGGGGCTGGCGGTCGCCCGGCAGCCCACTGCTCGCGCTGGGCAGCGCGTCGTTTGCGAAGAGCACCACCATCACGCTGATCGCCACCAGCACCCCCAGTGCCACCGCCATCAGGATCACGACCCGGAGCGTGCTGCGCGACCTCTCGGCCGCCGTGTCCGCCCAGCCCTGAGCCAGGATGTGCCCGGTCAACGAGCCGGAGGTCTCCTGCTCACCGGCCGGGAAGGCCACCGTCGCCGAGCTTTCCAACCCGGCGTAGTACGCGCTCAGGTCAGAGCCGCCGGGACGCTGAGCAGGCGTTACTTCAGCCGGGCGCTCCGTCTTGGCCGGGCGGTCCGTCTGCTCCTTCTCTCCGGGGGACCGGACGCCCGGCGTGGATCCGGTCGCGGACGTCCCGACCCAGGCAGGCGGTTCGGCCGTGCTGCTCTGGGTTCGCGTCGCGCCTGGATCACCGCCCGGCCCGTCCACCGCCGCGAGCGACCCGGCGGAGCCCGCGAGTGACCCGGCGGAGCCCGGACGCAGTCCCGGACGGGACGAGGGCCGGGGCGCGAGCGCCGGGGAGATGGGCGCGGGCTCGTCCCGGCGGCCGCCGGGGTTGGTCGGTGGCGGCCAGACCGGCAGCGCCGGCGCCGGCACGACCGGAGCCACGTCAGCCTCGCCGGGGCTGGCGGGCGAGCCGGTGTGGGACACGGCGGTGGACGGTGTGGGCCGGATGGTGTCGGCGTTGGCCGGTGGCGGCGGGAACGGCGGCGCCGGCATCGGGCCCGGTGGCGGCGGTGGCGGCGGTACAGGTGGCCCGGGAGGCGGCGTCGGCGGCGGTACGGGTGGCCCGGGAGGCGGCGTCGGCGGGCCCGGAACCGGCGGCGCGGGCCGGGGGGCGGGCGGCGGAACGGGGGCTGGTCCCGGCGGGTACGGACCGGGCGTCGGCGGCACCGGTGCTGGGGAGGGCGGTGCCGGCGACGGCGACGGTGGGGTAGGCCCAGGTGGGACCGGTCCAGGCACCGGGGGATGGGGTGCCGGTTCCGGCCCGGGTGCGGGTGGCGTCGGCGGTTCGGCCGGCTCCGGCGGCCGAGCGGGCTCCGGTGGCTCGACCGGTTCCGGTTCGGCCGGCCTGGCCGCTCCCGGTTGGGCCGGAGCGGACCGGTAGACACCGGGCGTCTTGCCGCCGCCTCCGGCGGACTCCGCCTCGTCCACGCTCACCCGGCTGAGCCCAGGCACCCGGACACTGGCCCGCGCCGGTTTCAATGCCGTCGGCTTCCGGTACGGCTGGACGGCCTCCCGCTGACCGGGTACACCGGCCGTGCCGGCCGCCGAGGTCGATCCGCCGAGGGCGACACCTCCGCTCGTGCCCACCGGTCCGGCGGTGGCCCGGTACGTGGTGCCCCCTCCGCCCCCGGTCAGCCCGGCACCGGCCGGTGGCTGACCGTGACTCACGCCGCCGGGTGCCGTCACCTTGGCGACGCCTGCCCGGCCCCGGGCCGGTCCCGCCGGCCGGGTGGCGGCGTCTGCGCTGGACCGTGCGGCGATGTCTGCGCTCGGCCCGGTGGGGATGTCCGCGTTCGACGGGGCGGCGTCCGCGCTCGGCGGGGTGGCGGCGTCTGCGCTTGGCTGGGCGGCGTCTGCGCTGGGCCGCTCGGTGGGTGGTTGGGCGGGCTCATCGACCGTCGGGTCTGCGGAACCACCGGCACCCGGCTCGCTGGTGGGGGCGGGTTCCGGCTGGGCGGTGTCGGTGGATTCTCGCTCGGCGGTGGGCGTGGGGGGCGGACCCGCCAGCCCCGCCGGAACCTCTTGCTCCGTCATCGTCGCCTCCGCGCCACGCTCGCAACCGGACCGTGTCGCCGGACCGGGAGTGCCTGAGTGACACCGTGCCATATTCCACCCGTGCGGCACACCCGGAGTGCGTACCGCGTCGCGGGTGTCATCGGCCGCCCGGCAGCACACACATCGACCAGCCGCGATCAGATGCTATGCCGTGGCTTTGGCGTGGCTGCCCTGCGCGGACGGACACCTGTCCCACGAGCGTCATGTCAGGGAGACATGAAAATGCCGCAGAGACATGACGGTCCAAGTGCAATCTGCACCCTGCCCTGTCACTACCGGTGACCGGCAGGCGTGCGCGGCGCGGGCGGGCGGCGGGTGCGGGCTCAGCTCACCGTCCGCTGGCCGTGGACGGGCTGGCCGAAGCGCTCTCGTCCGGTGCCGCGCTGCTCGCCGCCGTGGTCGGGTCGGCCTTGCTGGCGGCCGTGGTCGGAGCGACGCTGCTGGCCCCGAGGGTCGGCGAGGTGGCCTCGGAGGCCGAGGTCGTCGCCGACGGGGTGGTGGTCGCAGACCGGGTTGCCGACGGGGTGGCGGTCGCCGACGGAGTTGCCGACGGCGTGGTGGAGCCCGTCGGGGTCGGCGACGGCGTGGTCGAGCCCGAGGGGGTGGGCGAGGGAGTCGTCGTCTTGGTGGGCTTCGGCGTCGGCTTTGTCGTCTTGGTCGGCGTCGGCTTCGGCGTCGGCTTGGGCTTGGGCTTGGGTGGCTGCGACGGGGTCGGCGAGGACGTCGGTGCCGGAACCGCACCCACCACCCGGGTCGCGGCGTAGAGCCGGGACCAGCGAACCGTGGAGATCTTGACCACGTCACCTGTGGTCGGCGCGTGGATCATCTTGCCGCCGCCGATGTACATGCCCATGTGGTGGATGCTCTGCCAATTGCTGCCGGAGGCGAAGAAGACCAGGTCGCCGGGGAGAAGCGCGGTACGAGGCACCGTCCGCGAGCTGGTTGCGCGGTACTGGTCCCGGGAGACTCGCGGCAGCTGGCGGTAACCCGCCGATCGGTATGCCGCCCAGATCAGGCCCGAGCAGTCGAACGTGTCCGGGCCCTCGGCCGCCCATTCGTAGTCGTCGCCGAGCTGCTTGCGGGCGTACGCGACGGCGGCCTTTG
This sequence comes from Verrucosispora sp. WMMD703, assembly GCF_049178935.1. Taxonomy (NCBI): domain Bacteria; kingdom Bacillati; phylum Actinomycetota; class Actinomycetes; order Micromonosporales; family Micromonosporaceae; genus Micromonospora; species Verrucosispora sp. WMMD703. The sequence continues at coordinate 679,419 of NZ_JBMHMM010000004.1, forward strand.
CGATGGGGTGCGCGGCCAGCCCACCGGCGGACTGGTCGACGTAGTCGGCGCCGAGTTGCTGCTCGGCGGCCTCCTGCTGGCGGGCCAATTCGACCAACTGCGCCGAGTTCTCGTCGCGCAGCTTGATCAGTTCCGCCTCGGCGTCGCGCAGTGCCTGCTTGGTGGCGGTGTACTGCTGCTGAACGCCCTGAAGTCGCGACAGGGCGGCGGCGTGCGCCTGCGTCGCCACCTGCTCGTCGGCGCGGGCACGCGCCATCTCGCCAGCGGCCGGGCCGGTGTCGTGCCCGACCTTCTCGCCGCGGTTCGCCCGGCTGAGCAGATCCAGGTCACGCAGGTCGGTGGCGAAACCACCGGGAGGTAGCGCGGCGGCAGCCTTGATGGCCTCGGCGGCGACCTGGTCGGCGCGCTGCTGCGCCTGCTGGACCGCGCCCCGGGCGAACTCCAGATCACGCTCGGCGGTGAGGAACTGGGTCTGCACCTCGTTGCGCTGCTGTTCGAGTTCGAGCAGTCGGGTGCCCAACTCGGCGACCCGCGCCTCCGCGGCGGTGATCCTGGTTTCCAACGCGCTGGCACCCGGAGTGCCGAGCGCCGGTGGCGTCAGGCCCGGGGTCGTTCCGGCGGGCATGCCGGGTAGTTGGAGAGGCCCGGTGGCCGTGGGCCGGGAACCGGTGTCGGGCACCGTGACGGGTATGCCGGGCTCGGCGTACGCCGGTGCGGCGAGGACCGTACTGGCGACCGCGGCGAGCAGGGCGGACCAGAGCGCCGGCCGGAGCACCGGAGAGACCACCGGACCTCGTCGCCGCTGCCGTCCGTCCGCGCTGTCGATCATTCCGCTCCCCGTCCGGCGCTGCTTTGCCACGCTCGGTCGGCGCGGCGGTTCGGGACGCTACCAGTGTGTGTCGTGCCCCACCCTGTCTTACCTCACGCGGTGCACTGATGTCGATGTCTGGCCGGATAACGGGAGGCTGAGAGTTCGCTGCTGACCACCACGGTGTGAGTTGCCGACGCGGCCGACGTAGGCTCGGGTGGCGACCGTGTTCCGGTCGCGACCGCAGGTGGAAGGGGACGGGGCTTTCGATGGACGCCGGACTCAAGCGCGAGCTCGAAGCGAAGGTGTACGCGGGGGAGCGGCTGACTCGTGAGGACGGGATCGCCCTCTACTCCAGCGACGACCTGACCTGGTTGGGGCGACTGGCCCACCACAGGCGCACCGAGATGAACGGTGACCGGGTGATGTTCAACGTCAACCGGCACCTGAACCTCACAAACGTGTGCAGCGCGAGCTGCGCGTACTGCTCCTTCCAGCGCAAGCCGGGCGAGAAGGACGCGTACACCATGCGCATCGACGAGGCGGTCCGCAAGGCCAAGGAGATGGAGGACGAGCAGCTCACCGAGCTGCACATCGTCAACGGCCTGCACCCGACCCTGCCCTGGCGTTACTACCCCAAGGTCCTGCGCGAGCTGAAGGCCGCGCTGCCGAACGTCAAGCTGAAGGCGTTCACCGCGACCGAGGTGCAGTGGTTCGAGAAGATCAGCGGGCTGGGCGCCGACGAGATCCTCGACGAGTTGATGGACGCGGGCCTGGAGTCGCTGACCGGTGGCGGCGCGGAGATCTTCGACTGGGAGATCCGCCAGCACATCGTCGACCACGCCTGCCACTGGGAGGACTGGTCCCGGATCCACCGGCTGGCGCACAGCAAGGGGATGAAGACCCCGTCGACCATGCTCTACGGCCACATCGAGGAGCCCCGGCACCGGGTCGACCACGTGCTGCGGCTGCGTGAGTTGCAGGACGAGACCGGCGGCTTCCTGGTCTTCATCCCGCTGCGCTACCAGCACGATTTCGTCGACTCGGCGGACGGGAAGATCCGTAACCGGATCCAGGCCCGCACCACCATGGCCTCGCCGGCCGAGTCGCTGAAGACCTTCGCGGTCTCTCGGCTGCTGTTCGACAACGTCCCGCACGTCAAGTGCTTCTGGGTCATGCACGGCCTGTCGGTGGCCCAGCTCTCGCTCAACTTCGGTGTCGACGACCTGGACGGCTCGGTCGTGGAATACAAGATCACCCACGACGCCGACTCGTACGGGACGCCGAACACCATGCACCGCGACGACCTGCTGCACCTCATCTGGGACGCCGGGTTCCGCCCGGTCGAGCGCAACACCCGCTACGAGGTGGTCCGCGAGTACGACGCCGCACCCACGCTGGCCGAGCGTCGGGCCGAGCCGCAGCAGGTCTGGGCCTGATCCGACGCGTACCCTGGCACGACGATGACCGAGCAGCAGAGCGCATTTCCCCGCCGGGACGCCGAGGGGCGGATCCGGACCCTGGGTGACCTGGTGGGTGTCGGTCTGGCCGGGGTGGTCATCGGGCTGCTGGTGTTGGTGATCTTCGACGTGGCCTTCGCCTGGTTCGGTGCCGGTGAGTTCGGCCAGGCCAACGGCTGGCTCGCCGTGATCCTGCCCGCCTGGCTGTTCTGGGAGGACTTCCGGGCCTGGGATTTCGGGGCGCCCCGGGTGGTGGCGGCGCTGGTGGCCGTGGCGATGGCGGTGGTCTCCGGGCTGCTGGTGGCCGGTGTGGCCACGACGCTGCCGCCGCTGCTGTCCGGCGTGCTCGCCGCGACCACGTTCACCGTGGTGTACGCGATGATCTGGTTTCCCGGCGTGCGCTGGCTGGCCAACCGGACCGGCTGAGGCAGAGTGACGACGTGAGCGAGCGGAGCGAACGAACGTGAGTGCGGCGGTCAAGTACACGCTCGGCCGGATCGGTCTGTTCGTGGTCGTGGTGGCGGCCCTCTGGCCGGTCGACATGGACATCTTCCTCAAGTTGATCCTGGCGCTGCTGTTCTCCGCAGCGCTCTCGTTCTTCCTGCTCAAAGGCTGGCGTGACGAGATGGCCGAGGAGATGGCCGCCGCCGCCGAGCGTCGTCGCGTGGAGAAGGAGCGGCTGCGGTCCGCCCTGGCCGGCGACGACCAGGCCGACGGCGCGACGGGTGACCGGCCCACCGACGAGAAGGGCTGAGCGCCCCGGCGACCTGGTCTCCGGTTACGTGGCGTGCGGTCGACGGGAACATGTCGCGGACATGAGTATCCGGTTGGGATGGGCCAAACAGCGATCAATGTTGATATGACCATGTGACAGGTGGTGGGCTGTCCGCTACCGAGCGGGGGATCCCCGCGCCTCCAGGAGGTTGTCCATGGCCTTCCGTTCCATCCCCGTCCGCCGTGCCCTGGCGCTCATCGTCGCCGCCGGGCTCGGCCTGCTCACCATCGCCGCGCCACCGGTCTCCGCCGAACCGGCGCCCAACCGGGATCAACAACCGGCCGCCGTGCCCTACCGGGTACTCGGCCCGAAGACGCTCGCCGATCGCAGCGCGGTCGCCCGTACGGGTGCCGCCATCGACTACTCCGAGCACGGGGTGCTGCACGTCTCGGCCACCCGAGCCGAAGCCGCCGCCATCACCCGGCTCGGGTTCCGGCTGGAGGCGATCGCCGCGCTGCCGACCGAACGGGGACAGGCGGAAGGCGACGTCGGGCTCCTCGGCTTCCCGTCGGCCGACTCCAACTACCACGACTACCCGGAGATGATCGCGGCGGTGAACAAGGTGGTGGCCGATCACCCGACGCTCGCGCGGAAGGTCAGCATCGGCAGCTCCTACGAGGGCCGCGACCTGGTCGCGGTGAAGATCTCCGACAACGTCGCCACCGACGAGAACGAGCCGGAGATCCTGTTCAACGCCCAGCAGCACGCCCGGGAGCACCTGACCGTCGAGATGGCGCTCTACCTGCTCAACCTCTTCACCGACAACTACGGCTCCGACTCCCGCATCACCAGCCTGGTCAACAACCGGGAGATCTGGGTCGTGCCCTCGGTCAACCCGGACGGCAGCGAGTACGACATCGCCACCGGCTCCTACCGGTCGTGGCGCAAGAACCGCCAACCCAACAGCGGATCGTCGTACGTCGGCACCGACCTGAACCGGAACTGGAGCTACAACTGGGGCTGCTGCGGCGGCTCGTCCGGCTCCACCTCCTCGGACACCTACCGGGGTCCGTCGGCGTTCTCCGCCCCCGAGACGCAGGCGCTGCGCAACTTCGTCAACAGCCGGGTCGTCGGCGGAGTACAGCAGATTAAGGCGAACATCGACTTCCACACCTACTCCGAGCTGGTGCTCTGGCCGTACGGCTACACCTACAACAACACCGCCCCGGGGATGAGCGCCGACCAGTACAACACCTTCGCCACCATCGGCCAGCAGATGGCGGCGACCAACGGCTTCACCCCGCAGCAGTCAAGCGACCTGTACGTCACCGACGGCAGCAGCATCGACTGGATGTGGGCGACGCACGGCATCTGGGCGTACACCTTCGAGCTGTATCCGGGCTCGGCCTCCGGTGGCGGCTTCTACCCGCCCGACGAGGTCATCCCGCAGCAGACCTCGCGCAACCGCGAGGCGGTGCTGATCCTCTCCGAGTACGCCGACTGCCCGTACCGGGCCATCGGCAAGCAGGCCCAGTACTGCGGCAGCGGTGGCGGAGGGACCACGGTCTGGTCGGACACCTTCGAGACCTCGACCGGCTGGACGACAAACCCCAACGGCACCGACACCGCGACCACCGGGCAGTGGGAACGGGGCGCCGCGCAGGCCACCAGCTCCAGCGGGGCCAAGCAGCTCACCCCGTACGCGGGCAGCAACGACCTGGTGACCGGCCGCCTGGCCGGCAGCGGCGCGGGTGACTACGACATCGACGGCGGGGTGACAAGCGCCCGCTCGCCGGCTGTCGCGCTGCCAGCCAGCGGCACGTTGACCTTGTCGCTGGCGTGGTACCTGGCGCACGGCTCCAACTCGTCGTCGGCGGACTACTTCCGGGTCAGCGTGGTGCACAGCGGCGGCACCACGGCGCTGCTCACCCAGGCCGGCGCGGCCAGCAACCGCAACGGTGCCTGGACGGTGTCGAACCTCAACCTCACTCCGTACGCCGGCCAGTCCATCCGGATCCTGGTGGAGGCCGCGGACACCTCGACCGCCAGCCTCGTCGAAGCGGCTGTGGACAACGTCACCATCACCTCCTCCTGAAATCGGACGGGGCCCCGCCATCCCCTCGCGCGGGGCCCCGTTCCAGGGACCAAACGGGCAGACCGGCTTTCTCCCGGCGCTCACCGCCGGGCCTCCGGCAGCGCGACCCGCCAGCTCAACGGGGCGCAGAAGCGACGTGCGCTACGGTCTTACCGACCCGTTCCAGCGAAGCCGGTGCGACACCGGCGCTGTCCCGCAACTGTGATGCCCCGTTACCGGGGACGAGCCAGGTCGCCTGGGGCGCGGTCGCGATTCGCGCTCTCGAGGAAGGGCGCCTCGCGGACGGGTGCCTCGGCTCCCTGTCGGCGAAGCAGCACATCCTCGACCGACAGGAGGACCGATGTTCAGACGTACCCCCGTGGTCTTCGCCGCCAGCCTGGCGGCGGCTGCGCTCGCGCTCGGCGCCTGCGCCGAGCAGACCCCCGACACCCCCGCCGCCAGCGGCAGCCCCAGCGCCGCCACCTTCCCCGTCACCGTCGGTTCGCTGACCTTGGAACAGCGACCGGAGAAGATCGTCTCGCTTTCGGCGACGGCCACCGAGATGCTCTTCGCGATCGGCGCCGGTCCGCAGGTCGCCGCGGTGGACGACCAGTCCAACTTCCCGGCCGACGCGCCGAAGACGGACCTCTCCGGCTACCAGCCGAACGCCGAGGCGGTCGCCGCGAAGAACCCCGACCTGGTGGTGCTCAGCGACGACCGCAACAAGATCGTCGAGCAGCTCACCACGCTCAAGATCCCGGTCTACCTGACTCCGGCGGCGCAGACCCTCGACGACTCGTACCGGCAGCTCACCGAGCTGGGCACGCTCACCGGCAACGCCGACGCGGCGGCCGACGTGGTCCAGCGGATGAAGGACGACATCACGAAGATCGTGGCCGAGGTGCCGCAGCGCGCCGAGGCGCCCACCTACTTCCACGAGCTGGGTCCGGAGCTGTACACCGCGACCAGCAAGACCTTCATCGGCTCGATCTACAGCCTCGCCGGGCTGGAGAACATCGCCGACGCGTCCGACGCCGACGGAAAGAACGGCGGCTACCCGCAGCTGTCCCAGGAAGTGATCGTCAAGGCCAACCCCGACTTCGTCTTCCTCTCCGACGTCAAGTGCTGCCAGCAGAGCACCGCGACGGTCAAGGCGCGCAGCGGCTGGAGTTCGCTCACCGCGGTGCAGCAGGACCAGGTCGTGGAGCTCGACGACGACATCGCCTCCCGGTGGGGGCCGCGTGTGGTGGACCTGTTGCGGACCATCGTGGACGCCACCGCCAAGGTGTCCCAGTGACGATGGCCGCCGGGCGCTGACCGGGTCATGCACGACGTGCTGAAGCGCGGTCGCCCCGTCGCGCCGGCCGGGGCGGCCACCCCGCCCCGGCCGGCGGGCCTGCGGAAACGCTGGCTCGCCGCCGGAGTGCTCGCCGTGCTCGTCGCGCTGGTGGCCGGGGTCTCGCTCGGCCCGGTCAGCCTGCCGCCCGGCAGCGTCGCGATCGAACTGCTCAATCTGCTGCCCGGGGTAAGCCTGGACAGCGGATTGACCGAGCGGGAGATCGCCATCGTCACCGAGCTACGGCTGCCCCGGGCGGTGCTGGGTCTGCTGGTCGGTGGGCTGCTCGCCCTGGCCGGCGGCGCGTACCAGGGGGTGTTCCGCAACCCGTTGGCCGACCCGTACCTGCTCGGAGTAGCGGCCGGGGCCGGGCTGGCGGTCACCGTGGTGCTGACCTTGGGAGTGGGCGTGGGCGGCGCGTTGAGCGGGCTGCCGGTCACCATCCCGCTGGCCGCCTTCGTCGGCTCCCTCGGCGCGGTGGCGATGACCTACCTGCTCGGCTCTGCCGGCGGACGCAGCCGCTCCCCGGCCACCCTGATCCTGGCCGGGGTGGCCGTCTCCGCGTTCCTCAGCGCCGGGCAGACGTACCTGCTGCAACGAAACGCGGAGAGCATCCAGCAGGTGTACTCCTGGCTGCTCGGGCGGCTGGCCACCGCCGGCTGGCAGGACGTCCGGCTGGTGCTGCCGTACTTCCTGCTGACCAGCCTGATCATCCTGCTGCACCGACGGGAGCTGGACGTGCTGTCGGTCGGCGACGACGAGGCGGCCAGCCTCGGCCTGCATCCGCAGCGGTCCCGGTACCTGCTGATCGCCGCCGCCTCGCTGGGCACCGCCGCCGCCGTCTCCGCCTCCGGCCTGATCGGCTTCGTCGGCATCATCGTGCCGCACACCGTACGGATGCTCGCCGGGGCGAGTTACCGGGTGATCCTGCCGCTGTCGCTGCTGTTCGGGGGGGCCTTCCTCGCCCTGACCGACGTGGTGGCGCGGACCGCCGCCGCACCGCAGGAGATCCCGATCGGGGTGGTGACCGCGCTGCTGGGCGGCCCGTTCTTCGTGGTGGTGCTGCGCTCCGCCCGGCGGGTGCTGACGTGAGCGGCTCGTCGGCCGCCCCCGCCGTCGACCTACGCGACCTGCGGATCAGCCTGGACGGTACGCCGATCCTCGCGGGCGTCGACCTGACCGTCGCCACCGGCGAGTGGGTCACGGTGATCGGCCCCAACGGCGCGGGCAAGTCGACGTTGCTGCGCGCCGTCGGCGGCCTGCTCCCCGCACCGGACGCCGTCCGCCTCTTCGGTACGCCACTGGGCGAGCTGCGTCGCCGGGAACGGGCCCGGGTGGTGGCCACGGTCGCCCAGTCGCCTGTCGTACCGCCCGGCATGGCGGTGCTGGACTACGTGCTGCTCGGTCGTAACCCGTACATCCCGCCGTTGGGCCGGGAGTCCGCCGCCGACCTGGCCGTGGTGCACGAGGTGCTCGACCGGCTGGACCTCGCCGGCTTCCACGCCCGGGAGTTGGCCACCCTCTCCGGCGGTGAGCGGCAGCGGGTCTTCCTGGCCCGGGCGCTGGCCCAGGGCGCCACCCTGCTGCTGCTCGACGAGCCGACCAGCGCCCTCGACATCGGCCATCAGCAGGAGGTTCTCGAACTGGTCGACCAGCTACGTCGGACGCACGGCCTGACGGTGCTGGCCACCATGCACGACCTCTCCATCGCCGGCGAGTACGCCGACCGCATGGTGCTGCTGGCCGACGGCCGCGTCGTCGCCTCCGGCCCCCCCGACGAGGTCCTCACCGAGGACCTGCTCGCCCGCCACTACCGCGCCCACGTCCGCGTCATCCCCGGCCCCCACGGCCCCCTCGTCCTCCCCACCCGCCCCACCCTCAAGTCGCGTTGATCAAGAAGTTTTGGTCGCGGGAGGACGCGGATCCAGACGCAAACTTCTTGATCAACGCGTGGGGCGTGGGGGTGGGGGTGTGGGGGTGGTTAGGGAGATTAGGGAGAAGAGGGCTCCGTGGGGGTCGCGGAGGGCGGTAACGCGGCCGGCGGGGATGTCGCGCGGTGGTACCAGGATGGTGCCACCCAGTTCGGCGGCGCGGGCGGCGGTGGCGTCGGCGTCGGCGACGGAGAAGTACAGCGTCCAGTAGGCCGGCGAGTCGGTCGGGAACTCCTCGCCCAGCGGCGGCATCATGCCCGCCACCAGCCGATCGCCCAGCCGCCACCCGGTGTACGCGACCTGACCCATCGGCTCCTCCTCCGGCTGCCAACCGAAGACCAGCTCGTAGAAGATCCGTGCCCCGTCCGGATCGGGGGTCACCAGTTCGGTCCAGCTCATCGCACCGGGCACGTCGAACACCTCGGCCCCGGCGAAGGCCATCGGCTGCCAGACACTGAAGGCGGCTCCTGCGGGATCGGTGAAGACCGCCATCCGACCCCGGTCGAAGACCTCGAACGGAGGCACCACGACCTGTCCGCCGGCCCGCTCCACCCGGCCGGCGACCAGATCGGCGTCGTCGGTGGCCACGTACGTCGACCAGATCGGCACCTGATCCGGCACCGCCGGTGGGCCTGCCCCGGCCACCGCCCGGCCACCCAGCAGGAAGACCGTGTACCCGCCGGCCTCCGGCTCGGGGTCGATCCGGCCGGTCCAGCCGAACAGTTCCGGGTAGAACCTTCGGGCCGCGTCGAGCCCCGGCGTCGCCAGGTCGGCCCAACAGGGCGTACCCGGTGCGACGCTGACCACGGCCACCCCTTTCCGACCTGCGGCGACCACCGGCCGGCCGCCCTTCTCGGCATGGTGGCACCGGCCCGCCGCTGTTCGGGGTGGAAACCGGGGGAACGTCAACTGAACCGGCGACTCCGCTCCCGCCGGTCGAGGTCAGCCGAGCGGTGCGGGCAGCGGCGCGGCGTGCAGCACGGACAGCCGGGACACCGCCCGGGTGAGCACCACGTACAGCCGGTTCAGGCCGCGTGACTCGGCGGTCGCGATGGCGGCCGGTTCGACCGCGATGACGTGGTCGTACTCCAGACCCTTGACCAGGGTCGCGGGCATCACCGTGACGCGCGCCCCGGCTGCCGGCCCGTCGGCGGTCGCGGTCTCCACCCCCGCCTCGGCCAGCGCCGCCCGCAGCCCGTCCACGGTGTCGTCGGCGGCGATGACGGCGATCGACCCTTCGTGCGTGAGCGCCGTCCGCACCTCGGCCACCGTCGCGGCCGCCAGATCGCTGACGGTACGCACCGCGAGCGCGCCGTCGCTGCGCAGCGACTCGGCCGGCGGCACGTCGACAGCCAGCGCCGGAAGCAGCCGGTTGGCGAAGGCCAGCACGGCGGCGGGCACCCGGAAACCGATGGTCAACGGCACCACCGTCGCGTCCGGCTTGCCCAGATGGCGCAGGCTGTCCCGCCAGTCGCTGGCGGCCCACGGCGCGGTGGCCTGCGCCAGGTCGCCGAGGAGCGTGAGCGAGCCGTGCTCACTGCGTCGGGCGATGACCCGGCACTGCATCGCTGAGAGGTCCTGGGCCTCGTCCACCACGACATGTCCGTAGCCGGCCGGTCGTTCGAGCAGGCCGGCCGCCTCGTCGACCAGCACGGCGTCGGCGGCCGTCCACCGGGTCGCCTTCGCCGTCCGCCCCAATCCGGTTCCGGTGGTGGTACGGCCGGACCCGGCACTGGTCAGCAGCCGCTGCTCGTCGGCACTGAGCAGGCCGTCAGCGGCCTGGGCGAGCCGGTCCGGCTCGGTGTACAGCGCGTGCAGCAGGCCGTCCGGCGTGAGCGCGGGCCACACGGCGTCCAGGAACCCGGCGACCGGCTTCGACCGGCTCATCCGGCGCAGCCACGCATCACTCGGCGACTCCGCGCGCCGCGCCTCGGCCTGCCGTTGCAGCAGTCCGACCACCCGGGCCCGGACCCGGTCCCGCCCGACGGCGTACGGCAGACGCTCCGCGCGGGTGTCCTGGACCAGCCGGTGCAGCGGCTCCAGTCCGATCCGCCAGCGGAACGAGCCGTCGGAGACGAGCACCGGTTCCGTCGGCTCGCCGACGTACGCGTCGACGGCCCGGCGCAGCACCTCGGCCATTCGGGCGTCGTGCTTGAGCGTGGCCACGACCGGCGGGTCCACCGCGCGTACCGGCACCCGGCCGACCAGGTCCTCCACGGTGGCCTGCTCCACCTCGACCTCACCGAGCGCGGGCAGCACCGCCGCGATGTAGCCGAGGAACGCCCGGTTCGGGCCCACGACCAGCACCTTCGACCGTCGTAGCCGTTCCCGGTGCAGGTAGAGCAGGTACGCCGCCCGGTGCAACCCGACGGCGGTCTTGCCGGTGCCCGGGGCACCCTGCACGCAGATCGAGTCGGCCAGGTCGGCCCGGACGAGTTCGTCCTGCTCGGGTTGGATGGTGGCGACGATGTCCCGCATCGGCCCGACCCGGGGACGCTCGATCTCGGCGGTGAGGATCCGGCTGGCCGTGCCGAGTTCCTCGCCCCGGTCCAGGTGCTCGTCCTCGAAGCTGGTCAGCTTGCCGTCGTTGAAACCGAACCGGCGGCGTACCGCCAGGCCCTGCGGATCGCGGGCACTTGCCCGGTAGAACGCGCGCGAGACCGGTGCCCGCCAGTCCAGCACCAACGGTTCGCCCTGCTCGTCGGTGACGTGCCGGCGGCCGACGTGGTAGCGGCGGCCGGCGTGTTCGGCATCCGCGTCGCCGAAGTCGAGCCGGCCGAAGAAGAGCGGCGTGCGCGGGTCGTCGGCCAGTTCGGCGACCCGCCGGGCAAGGTGCCGGCCGAGCTGCTCGGCGGTGTACGCGTCCCCGGCCACCTTGTCGCCGGTGGCGAAGAGCGCCTCGGCGCGTTCCCGCATCCGGTGCAGCGCCGCCCGCGAGCGGGTCAGGTGCGCCCGTTCGGCGGCCAGTTCGTCGTCCAGCGCGGGTGGCTGGGGGATTTTTTCGGCGTGCAGGCTCATCCACGGACTCCTCGACACGGGAAGAAGGCTGCCGCTCGCGTTTCCGACTCGTGGGTCGGCGCGGGGACGTCCGCTGCGGTGCTACTCACCCCGGCCGTCGGGCGGAACGAACAGCCTACTGGAGGGCGTGCCGTGGACAACCGGTTTTCTTCCCGGCCCAGGCAGCGGCGGGTGCGGGGTTGGCCACTTCCGCGACGTCCGGCTGAGCAGGTCACGGGCGGTGGGGATACGGTCGGGGCATGGTCGAGCGCCTCGCCCGCCCCCGCGTGGGGCACATCCAGTTCCTCAACTGCCTGCCCATCTACTGGGGGCTGATGCGCTCCGGTGCCCTGCTCGATGTCGATCTGCGCAAGGACTCGCCGGACCGGCTCAGCGCCCAACTCGTCGCCGGAGACCTGGACATCGGGCCGATCACCTTCGTCGAGTACCTGAAGCACGCCGACGAACTGCTGCTCCTGCCCGACCTGGCCGTGGGCAGCGACGGGCCGGTGCTGTCGGTCAATTTGGTGAGCACCCGGCCGTTGGCCGACCTCGACGGCGCACGGGTGGCGCTGGGCTCCACCTCGCGCACCGGAGTGCTGCTCGCCCAGTTGCTGCTGCGCGAGCGGTACGGGGTCCGCCCGGAGTACTTCAGGTGTCCGCCGGACCTGACCCAGATGCTGCTGGAGGCCGACGCCGCGGTGTTGATCGGCGACGTGGCGCTGCGGGCGATGTACGAGGCACCCCGGCAGGGGCTGACCGTGACCGACCTGGGTCAGGCGTGGCGGGAGTGGACCGGGCTGCCGATGGTCTTCGCCGTCTGGGCGGTCCGCCGTGACTTCGCCGCAGCGCATCCCGGGTTGGTCAAGGAGGTGCACGAGGCGTTCCTGCGCTCGCGCGACCTGTGCCTGGCCGAGCTGGACCAGGTCGCCGAGTCGGCCGCCCGGTGGGAGCCGTTCGACGCGAGCACGCTCGCGGAGTACTTCCGCGCCCTGGACTTCTCCCTCGGCGAACGTCAGGTCGCCGGCATCCGCGAGTTCGCCCGCCGCGCCGCCGCCCACGGCGAAACCCCGCCCCTGCCCCCCACCGGTCCCGCCTTCTTCACCCGCTGAGCCGCGGGTGCGGCAGGCTCACGGGCTGCTGGTGAGCAGGGCCTCGGTGATCTTCTCGCAGTTCTTCATGCCGTACTCGTAGCCCTTGTTGATCGGGTACTGGAGCATCACGCCCATCGTCCAGGTGTCGCCGATCGCCAGGCAGTTGACGTGCATCTCCTGCTCGCGGGTGCGGTCGACCCAGCCGTTCTTGATGGCGATCTTCTTCGCCTCGGCGGCCGGGAACGCCTTACGGATGCCGAAGTCGCCGGCACCGCGTACCTGACGCATCTCGCTGAGCAGCCACTTGGTCCACTTCGGGCCGGCGGCGGTGCCGTCGGCGATGCAGTTGCCGAGGCGGGCGGTGTCCCGGGGGGAGAGTTCGGTACGGCTCCAGCCGAGATCACTGGACACCTTGCTGTCGGTCAGCTCGCAGGTGGACAACAGCCGCTTGATCGAGGCCGACCGGCCGATCTGGGTGTAGAGCTGCTCGGTGCGGGTGTTGTCGCTGTCCCGGATGATCCGGGTCAGGTCGGCCAGCTTCGCGTCGCTCGGGGTCTGCCCGGCGTCGGCGGTACGGCGCAGGTAGTCCGCGACGATCCAGGCCTTGATCAGAGAGGCGGTGGTGCTGGTCTCATCCATGTCGTCCGAGCCGATGATCTCCCCCGAACGGCGGTCCAGCACGCTCCACGCGTACCAGCCGTCGATGTCCAGGTCGATCTCCTTCGCCTCGAACGGCAGCGGCTCGGGCTCCGGCGAGGGACTGGGCGACGGCGACGGCCGTGCGCTCCGGTCGGTCAGCGCGCCGTCCCGGGCCGCCGGTGACTCGCCGCGTCCCCACTGGGCGGCGGCCGTGGACTCGAAGGGCGACCCGGGCAGCAGGCGCAGCGACACCAGCACCAGCCCGATCAGTACGGCGGCGATGGCGATCAGACGCAGCGGCGATGTCTCGCCGTTGCGGCTGCGGCCGGCCATCAGAGCTTTCCGATCGGCTGCTGGGGCACCTTGAGGGCACCGCCGGGCTGCGGCGTCACCAACTGGCTCGCGACGCTCGCGCAGACGTCCGCCCCGTAGTCGAGCTCGCTCTGCCGGGGGTAGCGCAGCATCACCGCGAGGCTCCATTTCTCAGTCACGGCCAGGCAGTTGACGTGCCAGTTGCCGTCGTAGTTGAGGACGGTCCAGCCGTTCTTGATGCTGACCGGACCCTGACTGGTGATCGACTCCGGCAGGCCGTCGATGATGCCCCATCGGCCGCCGCCCTCTCGGGGCTTCTGGTCCTTGGCGGCGGTGCTGCCGCGAACCTTGCTCATCTCGGTGAGCAGCCACTTCGTCCACTTGGGTCCGGCGGCGGTGCCGTCGGCGATGCAGTCGCCGAGCCGTACCGCGTCGCGCGGGGACATCCGGGTGAAGCTCCACCAACCCTCGTAGCCCTTGACGTTGCCGGGCTTGGTATCGGTGAGGCCGCACAGCTTGATCGCCGCCTTGAGCACCGGACCGGGCTGCCCGTTCCCGGGCGCGCGGTAGGAACCGCCCGCGGCGGCGTAGACCTTGTTGGCCGCGTCGTCGTTGCTGTCCCGGATGGCCAGGCTGGCAGCCTTCTTCATCGACGCGGGCGGCTCCTTGTCGCCGAGCTGGCGCAGGTAGTCGGCGACGATCCAGGCCTTGAGCATCGACTCGGTCGAGCTCGTCGCGGCCATGTTCTTGGAGCCGGAGAGTTGGTCGGTCTCCCGGTCCAGCAGTGCCCAGGAGAAGAACTCGCCCTTGAAGTTCACCGAGACCTTGCCGGCGGCAAGGGTCGGCGGCGGCGGTGGCGCGGGTGTGGGCGCGGCGACGCTCTCCGGGCTGGCCTCCGCCTCGCCGGCCGAGAGTCGGGCGTAGGCGGCCGGCACCAGCATGACGCCGCCGAGCAGTACCGCCGTCGCGGCGAGCACCATGGTCACGCGAGGTCGCATGAGCGGGTGAGCTCCAGATGTCGGGGCCGGGGGGACCGGCTTGTTGCCAGGACTGACCGGTGCGGATCACCTGGGCCGGGGGAAGCGGCCTGAGCTGGCGATCGTCGTCAGCCGATCGGTGTGACGGGGGAAGTCTACGTGCGGATCGGCGTTATGCCAGGACTCGACACCGGGCAACTCGCCGTGAAGGCGGGATAACGAACCGCTATGCGGTCGTTGCGAGGATTTGTCGCTGATTCGTGACCTAATTCATAGTTACCTGCGCCACGGACGGCGAACAGGGGGTAACAGTAGGGTGCCTCGAATTTGTATGACACCCCCTGGCGTCTTCTACCCTCAGCTGTAACACTGGGGACATGTATGGCAATGACTTCCCGGGCGAGGACGCGCCCGGCGGCCTGCTCGGTGAGGTCGAGGCCGCAGAGGCGGCGTTGCGTGCGGCCGCGGAACGCGGCCGTGCCGCCGCCGAGCCGGGCAGCGACCTGGCCGCCTACTTCGCCGAGGTCGTCGACGCCGACCAGAAGATCGAGCCCCGTGACTGGATGCCGGAGGCGTACCGGCGGACGTTGATCCGGCAGATCGCCCAGCACGCCCACTCGGAGATCATCGGCATGCAGCCGGAGGGCAACTGGATCAGTCGCGCTCCCTCCCTCAAGCGCAAGGCGATCCTGCTGGCCAAGGTGCAGGACGAGGCCGGACACGGTCTCTACCTCTACGCCGCCGCCGAGACTCTCGGCGTGAGCCGGGACGAGCTGGTCGACCTGCTGCTCGACGGCCGGCAGAAGTACAGCTCGATCTTCAACTACCCCACGCTGAGCTGGGCCGACGTCGGCGCGATCGGTTGGTTGGTGGACGGTGCCGCGATCGTCAACCAGGTGCCGCTGTGCCGCTGTTCGTACGGCCCGTACGCCCGGGCCATGATCCGGGTCTGCAAGGAAGAGTCCTTCCATCAGCGTCAGGGCTACGAGATCCTGCACACCCTGGCGCACGGCACCGCGGCGCAGAAGGCGATGGCCCAGGACTCGGTGGACCGCTGGTGGTACCCCTCCCTGGCCATGTTCGGCCCACCCGACGGCGATTCCACCCACTCCGCGCAGTCGATGGCCTGGAAGATCAAGCGTTTCTCCAACGACGAGCTGCGCCAGCGCTTCGTGGACATGTGCGTCGGCCAGGCCGAAGCGCTCGGGTTGCGCCTTCCCGATCCGGAGCTGCGCTGGAACGACGAGCGCCAGGCGTACGACTTCACCCAGCCCGACTACGACGAGCTGATGCGGGTGATCAAGGGCAACGGGCCGTGCAACCGGCAGCGGATGGAGCACCGGCGCCGCGCGCACAGCGAGGGCGCCTGGGTGCGTGAGGCGGCCGCCGCGTACGCCGCCAAGCGTGCGGTGAAGGAAAAGGAGAAGGTGGCAGCGTGAGCCGGCAACACACCCCGCTCTGGGAGGTCTTCGTCCGGGCCCGGCGCGGGCTGGCGCACACCCACGTCGGCAGCCTGCACGCGCCCGACGCGGAACTGGCCCTGCGTAACGCCCGTGACCTCTACACCCGACGGCAGGAGGGCGTGTCGATCTGGGTGGTGCCGGCGAGCGCCATCACCGCCTCCAGCCCGGACGAGAAGGACGCCTTCTTCGACCCGGCCGCCGACAAGGTCTACCGCCACCCCACCTTCTACGAGGTACCCGACGGGGTGGCACACCTGTGAGCGAGCTCTTCCCCTTCACCCTCGCCCTCGGTGACGATGCGCTCATCGCGGCGCAGCGGCTGGCCGAGTGGAGCACCCGGGCGCCGGAGATGGAGGAGGACATCGCGCTGTCCAACATCGCCCTGGACCAGCTCGGTGCCGCCCGGCTCCTGCTGTCGTACGCGGGCGAGCTGGAGGGCGCCGGCCGGGACGAGGACGCGTTGGCGTACCTGCGCGACGACCGGGAGTTCCGCAACTGCCTGCTGGTCGAGCTGCCGAACGGTGACTTCGCGGTGACAATGGCGAAGCTACTCGTCTTGTCGGCGTACCAGGTGCCGCTCTACACCGCCCTGGCCGGCTGCCCGGACGAGCGGTTGGCCGCCATCGGCGGCAAGGCCCGCAAGGAGTCCGCGTACCACCTGGACCACGCCGCGCTGTGGGTGAGGCGGCTGGGCGACGGGACCGAGGAGTCGCACCGCCGGATGCAGGCCGGGATCGACCAGGTCTGGCCGTACGCCGACGAGTTGTTCGCCGCACGGCCGGACGCGCCGGTCGACCCGGCGACCCTGCGGTCCGAGTTCGACGACACCGTCACCGCCGTGCTAGCCGAGGCGACGCTCACCGTCCCGGAGGTCGGCTGGACGCCGGCCGGCGGGCGCGACGGGGTGCACACCGAACACCTGTCGTACCTGCTCGCGGAGATGCAGGTGGTGCATCGCGCCCACCCCGGGGCACGCTGGTGACGCGATGAGCAGAGCACGGCAGGCCGTGGCGGCGGTGGTGGATCCGGAGATCCGGGTGGTCACCATCGACGATCTCGGCATCCTCCGGTCGGTCCAGGAGGACCCGGCCACCGGCCGGGTGGTGGTGACGATCACCCCCACCTACACCGGCTGCCCGGCGATGGACGTCATCCGCGCCGACATCCGGCGCGCACTGGTCGCCGCCGGTCATCCGGACGCCGAGGTGCGTACGGTGCACAGCCCGGCCTGGAGCACCGACTGGATCAGCGACGCCGGACGGGCCAAGCTGGCCGCTGCCGGCATCGCCCCGCCCGCCCCGGTCCGGCGCGACGGCGTCGTTCCGCTCACCCTGGCGGTGCGCTGCCCACGCTGCGGGTCGCCGGAGACCGAGCAGCTCAGCCGCTTCGGCTCGACCGCGTGCAAGGCGCTGTGGCGTTGCCGCTCCTGCGCCGAACCCTTCGACCATGTGAAGGCCCTGTGACTGTCACCATCACCCACCCGGTCCGCCGCCGGCCGGTGTTCCACCCGCTGCCCGTCGTCGCCGTGGACCGGCTCACCGCCGACGCCGTCGCGATCACCTTCGGGGTGCCGGAGGAACTGCGCGAGACCTTCGCCTTCCGCGCCGGCCAGCACCTGACCGTACGGCTGCCGGCGGCAGCCGGTACGGCGGAGAGTGACGGCGGCGGGGACGTGCGTCGCTCGTACTCGATCTGCTCCACCCCGGCGGACCTGGCGCGGCACGGGCGGTTGCGGATCGGCGTGCGGGAGATCCCGGGCGGGGCCTTCTCCGGCTACGCCTGCGGGGCGCTGCGGCACGGCGACACCATCGAGGTGCTGCCGCCGCTGGGGCACTTCACCACCGCCTTCGCACCGGACCGGGCTCGCCGCTACGGTGCGGTGGTCGCCGGCTCGGGCATCACCCCGGTGCTGTCGCTGGTCGCCACCGCGCTGGCTGTCGAGCCGGCCAGCACCTTCACGCTGGTGTACGGCAACCGCACGGCCGGCAGCGTGATGTTCGCCGAGGAACTGGCAGACCTGAAGGACCGCTACCCGACCCGGCTGCACCTGGTGCATGTGCTCTCCCGCGAACAGGGCGATTCGCCGCTGCTGTCGGGGCGGATCGACGCAGAGCGGCTGGGTCGGCTGCTGGAGACCATCGTGCCCAGCGAGGTGATCGAGGAGTGGTTCCTCTGCGGCCCGTACGGACTGGTGGTGGACGCTCGTGCGGTGCTCACCGCGCGGGGTGTCGCGGAGTCGGCGGTGCACACCGAGCTGTTCCACGTCGACGCGCCGCCCGAGCCGGTGCGCCGGACGGACGACGCGTCCGGCGGTACCGACGTGACGATCATGCTCGACGGACGATCGTCGAGCTTCACCATGCGCCGCGACGAACGCGTGTTGGACGCGGCGCTGAAGGTCCGCGGCGAGCTGCCGTACGCCTGCAAGGGCGGGGTCTGCTCGACCTGCCGGGCCAAGGTCGTCTCCGGTGAGGTGGAGATGGCCCGCAACTACGCCCTGGAGCCCGACGAGGTGGCCGCCGGTTATGTGCTGACCTGCCAGTCCAGCCCGCTGACCGACACCCTCACCATCGACTACGACGCGTGACGCTTCGACTCGGCGGCCGTCATCAAGCTGCTCCGCCGGGAACCCCGGACTGATCGTGATCCGACCCGGGGCGGTATCTTGGTGGCTGCCAGGAGCAGTAGCTCTTTGGAAGTGGACCCGGCAGCCTTCCGGACGGTGGGTGGGCCGGGTTTCGCGTACTCACACCTCGTGTGCCTCATCGACCATGCGTTGCACGGCCGTCCGCCATCGTCCCCGCTTGGCCCAGCACCACGCCTGTGCAAATTGTCAACGGACCAC
This sequence comes from Verrucosispora sp. WMMD703, assembly GCF_049178935.1. Classification (NCBI taxonomy): domain Bacteria; kingdom Bacillati; phylum Actinomycetota; class Actinomycetes; order Micromonosporales; family Micromonosporaceae; genus Micromonospora; species Verrucosispora sp. WMMD703. Next base: position 698,070 of record NZ_JBMHMM010000004.1, read on the forward strand.
GACATATCTTATGAGGATCTTGCGAACATGATTCCTGGTTGGGCAGGGGGATGGATCACAGGTCAAGTGCGCCGCTGAGAGCTGAGCGGGTGGTCGGCGTACCCTCGGGTACGTGACGGTGAATCGGGAGATCGACGACATCCTGCAGCGCGGTGCCGACGGCGGGCGGGTCACGCCCGAGGAGGCCCTGCTGCTTTACACCGACGCCCCCTTCCACGCCCTCGGCGAGGCGGCGGACGCGGTCCGTCGGCGGCGGTACCCGGACAACATCGTCACGTACCTGATCGACCGCAACATCAACTACACGAACGTCTGCGTGACGGCGTGCAAGTTCTGTGCCTTCTACCGGGCACCGAAGCACAAGGAAGGGTGGACCCACCCGACCGAGGAGATCCTGCGTCGCTGCGGCGAGGCGGTCGAGCTGGGCGCCACCCAGGTCATGCTCCAGGGCGGCCACCACCCGGACTACGGCGTGGAGTACTACGAGGAGCTGTTCTCCTCGGTGAAGAAGGCGTACCCGCAGCTGGCCATCCACTCGATCGGGCCGAGCGAGATCCTGCACATGGCGAAGGTCTCCGGGGTGAGCCTCGACGAGGCCATCGCCCGGATCAAGGCCGCCGGGCTCGACTCGATCGCCGGTGCGGGCGCCGAGATGCTGCCGCAGCGACCCCGCAAGGCGATCGCGCCGCTCAAGGAGTCGGGCGAGCGCTGGCTGGAGGTCATGGAACTCGCGCACCGGCAGGGCGTCGAGTCGACCGCCACGATGATGATGGGGACCGGCGAGACGGCCGCCGAGCGGATCGAGCACCTGCGGATGATCCGCGAGGTGCAGGATCGTACGCAGGGCTTCCGGGCCTTCATCCCGTGGACGTACCAGCCGGAGAACAACCACCTCAAGGGCCGCACCCAGGCGACGACCCTGGAGTACCTGCGGCTGGTGGCGGTGGCCCGGCTGTTCTTCGAAACCGTGCCGCACCTGCAAGCGTCCTGGCTGACCACCGGCAAGGACGTCGGTCAGCTGGCGCTGCACATGGGTGTGGACGACCTCGGCTCGATCATGCTGGAAGAGAACGTCATCTCCTCGGCGGGCGCCCGACACCGGTCCAACCTGCACGAGCTGATCGGGATGATCCGTTCCGCCGGCCGGATCCCCGCTCAGCGCGACACGCTCTACAACAGACTGGCCGTGCACCACACGCCCGACGACGACCCGAGCGACGACCGGGTGGTCTCGCACTTCTCGTCGATCGCCCTGCCCGGCGGCGGTGCCGGCCGTTCGCTGCCCCTGGTCCAGGCAACCTGACCGACGCCCAACCCGACCAGTCGAACCGACGCCGATCGGCACCCTGCACCGCCCGCCCCTTCCGCTCGACGGGACGCGCGACTTGCGGCATGTTGGCCCTTCCGGTCGAGGGGATGGCGCGAGTTGCGGCATCTCGTGTCTCCGGGCGGTGGGGACGCGCGAGCTTGCGGCGTACCGGATCGGCCCGGGGCGGCGGGCGGCGGGGCGCAGCGAGTTGCGGCATGTTGGCCCATCCGGTCGTCGGGAGGCCGCGAGTTGCGGCATCTCGGGCCCTCGTCGGGCGGGCGGCGTCGTCGGGTGGGGTGCCCAGCGGGCGAGGGATCACTATGGGTCACTGTGGTTCGGGCGTTGCGTCACAGTGGTGGCTCGATTGGTTGTCAGCCGAACGGCTCAGGTGGATCATCCATCCGGTTTGAAGCGTCGGGCCGCTCCGGCCATGCGCCCAGGCGTGACCAGGTAGCAAGGCCCATCAATCCGGACAATCCTTAAGTTGCCATTAGCTGAGCAGCTTGTGGCGGGTGTGATGCAGGGTGGCGCGGGTGATCGCTGACCGCTAACGTCCCCGCCCGTACGTTTCCTTTACCCCACGGGGGAGACACCTCAGATGATTTTCCGTAACCGGGCTGCCGCGTATCTGGGTGCCGGTGCCGCCGGTGTCCTCGCGGCCGGCAGCTTCGCCGCGCCGGCTCTGGCGGACGACACCGCGGATCTCGCCATCAAGGCGACCGGCACCACCATCGCGGTCGGCGCACCGGGCAAGGACGCCAGCGTCTCGCTGCTCAACAAGAGCAAGGTCGACGCCAAGAACGTGCTCGTCGCCCTCGACATCAGCAAGCTGAAGACCGACCTCGTCGACATCGACGAGAGCGGCTGCAACCCGCGCGAGGACGGCTGGATCCTCTGTGGCATCGAGGGTGACACCATCCGTGCCGGCGAGGACGTCGACTGGTTCTTCCCGTTGACCCGCAAGGGCGCCGAGGTCGGCTCGGCCGGCTCCATCACCGCGGTGATCCTGCACGGCGGCCCGGACCCGGACGAGTCCGACAACGCCGTGACCGTGGACGTCAAGGTCGAGGGCACCGGGCCGGACCTGACCGTCGTCGCCGACGACGTCCGCAAGGCCGTCAAGGTCGAGGGCGGCACGATCACCGAGGTCGGCGACCTGTACGCGGGCAACACCGGTCAGCTGATCTACGGTGCCTTCAACCAGGGTGACCAGGCTGCCAGGGGTCTCCGCATCGAGGTGCAGCTGCCCAAGGGCGCAACCTTCGCCGAGAAGGAGCCGGACTGCACCTACAACGCCGCGATGACCTCGCTGACCTGCGAGTACACCAAGGCTGTCCTCATCCCGACCGCGCAGGACAAGGACGGTGACGACCTCTACTCCGGTGCTCGCTTCTACAACCTGGTGAAGGTCGCCGACGGTGTGAAGCCGAGCAGCCTGACCGGTGGCAAGGTCACCATCGAATCGCTGGGCGCGCAGGAGGCCCCCAGCGCCCTCCGGACCGCCGCCACCTCGGCTCTGCCGGAGAACGCCACCGGCGTCGCGGGCAACGACGTCGACCCGAGCGACAACACCGACGACTTCGCGGTTGTCGTGGCCGCCAAGGGCGGCACCGGTGGTGGCGACGGTGACGGCCCCGGCCTGCCGGTCACCGGTGTGCAGGTTGGCCTGATCGGCGGCGTCGGCGCGGCCGTGCTGGCCGCCGGTGTGGCCATGTTCCTGGTTTCCCGCCGTCGCCGGGTGGTCCTGGTGACCCCGGGTGACGAGAAGACGAACGCCTGAGGTTCGTCCTCTATCGGCCCGCGCGGGCCGTTCACATAACGCACGGCAGTGAGGGCGGGATGGGTGACCATCCCGCCCTCACTGTGTCGCTCGACCCTGGGCGGGCCGCCGTCCACCGGGCTGGCAGAGTGAAGGGGTGAGCCGTACCCCGCAGGGCCAGCGCGCCAGTCTGGACAAGCAGCCGCACGAGGTCGCCGCGATGTTCGACGGTGTCGCGGCCCGTTACGACCTGACCAACACCGTCCTGTCGTTCGGTCAGGACCGGTTCTGGCGACGGGCCACCCGTGCCGCGCTCGACCTGCGACCCGGCGACCGGGTGCTGGACGTGGGCGCGGGCACCGGTGTCTCCACCGAGGAACTCGCCCAGTCCGGGGCGTACGCGGTCGGGGCGGACCTGTCCCTCGGCATGCTGTACGCCGGCAAGCGCACCCGCCCGCAGGTGCCGTTGCTGGCCGGAGATGCGCTGCGGTTGCCCTTCGCCGACGCCAGCTTCGACGCGGTGACCATCTCCTTCGCCCTGCGCAACGTCAACGACACCGACGCCGCGCTGGCTGAGCTGGCCCGGGTGACCCGTCCGGGCGGCCGGCTGGTGATCTGCGAGTTCAGCACCCCGGTCAATCCCGCGTTCCGCACCGTGTACCTGTCGTACCTGATGCGTTCCCTGCCGGCCGTGGCCCGGACGGTCTCCAGCAACCCTGACGCGTACGTCTATCTTGCCGAGTCGATCCGGGCCTGGCCGGACCAGCCGGCGCTGGCGGCGCGGGTGGCCGCCGCGGGCTGGGGCCGGGTGGCGTGGCGCAACCTGACCGGCGGCGTGGTGGCCCTGCACCGCGCGGTCCGGACGTGAGCGCTACTTACCCTGTGCCTGTCGCGCCAGGGTAATACCGCCATTTAGGGAAATAAGGCGATTATGTTGCCTTTGCGGCTTAGGCTGGCCGACATGACGGATCCGAAGAATGTGGCCATAGGAGATGCCGCGGAGCTGGTCGAGCAGCTCAGGGGCCTGGCCGGAGCGGATCCCGCCGACGTCCGCCAGGTGGTGACCGAGGTGCTCGCGGCCCTGGACCGGGCCGCCGGTGGCACCTTGCGTGAGCAACTGCCGGAGACCATCCGCGCCAGCCTGGACGGCGCCGCATCGGCGCGTCCCTGAGTGCTGCGCAGCGAGAGCTGACCGGCAGGAGCCCGCTCTGGTGACCGGGGCCCTTTCCCGCGTCCAGCAGGTTAGGTCGACCTAACAAGGCGAGCTTACGGTGCCGGTCATAGACTCGTCCCGGCTGGCTTGTGAAGCATTTCACGAGCAGGGCGGGGAGGAGGCGCTAATGACCGCGGTGGAGAACGACGCCGACGTGATCGTCGTGGGCGCCGGTCCCGGTGGTTCGGCGACCGCGTACCACCTGGCTCGGCACGGCGTACGCGTGCTGCTGCTGGAGAAGACCGAGTTCCCCCGGGAGAAGGTCTGCGGCGACGGGCTGACCCCGCGTGCCGTGCGGCAGTTGATCCGGATGGGGGTGGACACCTCCCCCGAGGCCGGCTGGCTGCACAACCGCGGCCTGCGAGTGATCGGCGGCGGCGTCCGGCTGGAACTGGACTGGCCGGATCTGGCCAGCTTCCCGAACTACGGCCTGGTGCGCACCCGACTCGACTTCGACGACCTGCTCGCCCAGCGCGCGGTGTCGGCCGGTGCCAAGCTGCGTACCAGCGTGAACGTCATCGGCCCGGTGTTGGACGGCGACGGCCGGGTGATCGGGGTGCAGGGCGAGGACGGGCCGGACAAGGCACCCGTCACCTTCCACGCCCCGCTGGTGGTGGCTGCGGACGGTGTCTCGGGCCGGTTCCCGCTCGCCCTCGGGCTGGCCAAGCGGGAGGACCGCCCGATCGGTGTCGCCGTCCGGCGCTACTACCGGTCCGAGGCCCGCCACGACGACGACTACCTGGAGTCCTGGCTGGAGTTGCGGGCCAAGGGCACCAACGAACTGCTGCCCGGGTACGGCTGGATCTTCGGCCTCGGTGACGGCCGGGTCAACGTGGGGCTCGGCATCCTCAACTCGTCCTCGGCGTTCGGCAAGACGAACTACCGGCGGCTGCTCACCGACTGGCTGGCCAACACGCCGCCGGAGTGGGGGATGACCGACGAGGCAAACGCCGAGGGTTCGATCCTCGGTGCCGCGCTGCCGATGGGTTTCAACCGGGTGCCGCACTACACCCGGGGGGTCATGCTCGTCGGCGACTCGGGCGGCATGGTGAACCCGTTCAACGGCGAGGGCATCGCGTACGCGATGGAGTCCGGTGAACTGGCCGCGGAGGTCGCGGTCCAGGCGCTCGCCCGGCCGGCCGGTGCCGAGCGGGAGCGGGCCCTGATGGCGTACCCGCAGGAGCTGAAGACCCGGTTCGGCGGCTACTACCGGCTGGGCGGGGTCTTCGTGAAGCTGATCGGCCGTCCGGAGATCATGCGGGTGGCGACCAAGCACGGCATGCCCCACCCCACGCTCATGCGTTTCGTGCTCAAGCTGCTGGCCAACCTCACCGACCCGCGCGGCGGTGACGCAATGGACCGGGTGATCAATGCGATGACCCGGGTCGCGCCCGCCGTGTAGGGGCGCGGAGCAGGCAAGGTCCACCCCCGCCGAAGGGCGCGGGGTGGGATGTGAATAGTGTGAATTTCGCCAACCACCGAGGGCAGGGAAGGACGAGCAGGAGAAAACATGTCGCTCTCGCCTTACGTACCCATCATCGGGCTGTTCGCCCTCGCCGCGGGTTTCGCGCTGTTCTCGATAGCCGCCGCCCGGTTCGCCGGCCCCCACCGCTACAACAAGGCCAAGCTCGAAGCCTACGAGTGTGGCATCGAGCCTAGCCCGCAGCCGATCGGCGGTAGCCGGTTTCCGGTCAAGTTCTACCTGACGGCGATGCTCTTCATCGTCTTCGACGTGGAGATGATCTTCCTGTACCCGTGGGCTGTCTCCTTCGACATCCTGCCGGTCTTCGGGTTCGTCGCCATGTTGGTGTTCATCGGTGCCGTCTTCGTCGCGTACGCCTACGAGTGGCGACGCGGCGGCCTGGACTGGGACTGAGGGAGGAACGGCTATGGGTATCGAGGAGAAACTTCCCGCTGGCGTCCTGCTCACCTCGGTGGAGAAGCTGGTCAACTGGTCGCGCAAGTCGTCGGTCTGGGGCGCCACGTTCGGCCTGGCCTGCTGCGCGATCGAGATGATGGCCGCCGGTGGTCCGCACTACGACATGGGCCGGTGGGGCATGGAGGTCTTCCGGGCCTCGCCCCGGCAGGCCGACCTGATGATCGTCGCCGGCCGGGTGAGTCAGAAGATGGCCCCGGTGCTGCGCCAGATCTACGACCAGATGGCCGAGCCCCGCTGGGTGCTCTCCATGGGCGTCTGCGCCAGCAGCGGCGGCATGTTCAACAACTACGCCATCGTGCAGGGCGTCGACCACGTCGTACCTGTCGACATGTACCTCCCGGGCTGTCCGCCCCGGCCGGAGATGCTCATCGACGCGATCCTCAAGCTGCGCGAGAAGATCGGCCACGAGCCGCTCGGCCCGAACGGCCGCAAGATGCTGGCGGCCCGCGAGGCGCGCGGTGACGTGCCGGTGGTGCCGTACGGCTCGATGCCGTCGTCGTACCGCAGCGACAAGGCCCGGCGGGCCGAGTGGACGAAGGCCGTCCGCGAGGGCCGCGAGGAGCAGCTGCGGATCGAGAACTGGATGAAGGCCCAGAACCACCTCCACCCGTACGGGGGGATCAAGTGACTGACGACAAGCCCACCACCGGCGGCGTGCCGGTTCCGGTGCCGCCGGCCGGCGCGACGAGTGGCGCCCCCGCCGAGTTCCCGCCGGCCGCACCCGCCGGCCGGGGCATGTTCGGCAACCAGGGCAGCGGCGACGTCTCCGGGTTCGGCGGACTGGTCCGGCAGCACCACACGGTCGAGGACTCACCGCGGCCGTACGGCGGCTACTTCGACGAGGTCCGGGACGCGCTGGAGGAGGCGTACCCGGCGTTCGGCGAGGCGATCGAGAAGGTCGTGGTCGACCGGGGCGAGCTGACCCTGCACATCCGCCCGGAGCGGATCGCCGAGGTCTGCCAGGTGATGCGGGACGATCCGGCGCTGCGTTTCGAGCTGTGCTCGTCGGTGTCCGGCGTGGACTACCTGGGTGCCGATGCCCGCCGGCTGCACGTCGTCTACCAGCTCACCTCGATGACCTACCGGCGGCGGGTCCGGCTGGAGGCCGCCGTCAGCGTCGAGGAGCCCCACCTGCCCAGCGTCACAGCCGTCTACCCGACCGCCGACTGGCAGGAGCGGGAGACGTACGACATGTTCGGCGTCGTCTTCGACGGCCACCCGGCGCTGACCCGCATTCTCATGCCGGACGACTGGGAGGGTCACCCGCAGCGCAAGGACTACCCCCTCGGCGGCGTGCCCGTGGAGTACAAGGGTGCCGAGATCCCGCCGCCCGACAAGCGGAGGTCTTACCAATGACCACGTCGAACTACGCCACCGAGCGCGAGACGACCGAGGGCCGCGTCTTCACGGTCACCGGCGGGGACTGGGACGACGTCGTCTCCGGCGTCGACCCGATCAACGAGGGTCGGATCGTCGTCAACATGGGCCCCCAGCACCCGTCCACGCACGGTGTGCTCCGGTTGATCCTGGAGCTGGAGGGCGAGACGGTCCGGGAGGCCCGCTCGGTCGTCGGCTACCTGCACACCGGCATCGAGAAGAACCTGGAGTACCGCAACTGGGTGCAGGGTTCGACCTTCGTGACCCGGATGGACTACCTCTCCCCGCTGTTCAACGAGACGGCGTACTCGCTGGCCGTGGAGAAGCTGCTCGGCATCGAGGAGCAGATCACCGAGCGGGCCACCACCATCCGGGTGCTCATGATGGAGCTGAACCGGATCTCCTCGCACCTGGTCTGGCTGGCCACCACGGCGATGGAGCTGGGCGCGATCAACATGATGCTCTACGGCTTCCGGGAGCGCGAGTACATCCTGGAGATCTTCGAGCTGATCACTGGTCTGCGGATGAACCACGCGTACGTCCGGCCGGGCGGCGTCGCTCAGGACGTGCCGGACGAGGCGATCGTCAAGATCCGCGACTTCCTCAAGCTCATGCCGAAGCGGCTCAAGGAGTACGAGGACCTGCTCTCCGGGCAGCCGATCTGGCTGGAGCGGACGCAGAACGTCGCGGTGCTGGACGTGACCGGCTGTGTGGCGCTCGGCGTCACCGGGCCGGTGCTGCGCTCGGCTGGGCTGGCCTGGGACCTGCGCAAGACGATGCCGTACTGCGGCTACGAGACGTACGAGTTCGACGTGCCGACCCACTCCGACGGCGACGTGTGGGGCCGCTACCTGGTTCGGAACGCGGAGATCCGCGAGTCGCTCAAGCTGGTGGAGCAGGCGCTCGACCGGCTCAAGCCGGGGCCGGTGATGGTGGCCGACAAGAAGATCGCCTGGCCGGCGCAGCTGGCCATCGGCGTCGACGGCATGGGCAACTCGCTGGAGCACGTCGCGAAGATCATGGGCCAGTCGATGGAGTCCCTCATCCACCACTTCAAGCTGGTGACGGAGGGCTTCCGGGTGCCTCCGGGTCAGGTGTACGTCGGCGTCGAGTCGCCGCGCGGCGAGTTGGGCGTGCACGCGGTCTCCGACGGCGGGACCCGGCCGTACCGGGTGCACTACCGGGAGCCGAGCTTCGTCAACCTCCAGGCGCTGCCGGCGATGGCCGAAGGCGGCCTGATCGCCGACGTGATCGCCGGCGGCGCCTCGCTGGACCCCGTCATGGGAGGTTGTGACCGGTGACTGTCTTCACTGACGAGACGCGGACCAGGGCTCGGGAGATCATCGCCCGCTACCCGGCGGACCGGTCCCGCTCGGCCCTGCTGCCGCTGCTGCACCTCGTGCAGGCCGAGGAGGGTTACGTCTCCCCGGCCGGCGTGGCGTTCTGCGCCGAGGTGCTCGGCCTGAACAAGGCCCAGGTCGGCGCGGTGGCCAGCTTCTACACGATGTACAAGCGCCGCCCCACCGGTGACTGGCTGGTCAGCGTCTGTACCAACACCATGTGCAACGTGCTCGGTGGCCAGGAGGTCTACGACACGCTCACCGAGCACCTGGGCGTCGGGCACGACGAGACCACCGCCGACGGCAAGATCACCCTGGAGCACGCCGAGTGCCTCGCCGCCTGCGACTACGGCCCGGTGATGACCGTCAACTACGACTTCTTCGACGGCGTCGACCCGCAGACCGCGGTCGGGGTGGTCGACGAGCTGCGCGCCGGTGGGCGGCCCACGCCGAGCCGGGGTGCCCGGCTGTGCACGTTGAAGGAGATGGCGGTCCAGCTCGCCGGCTTCGCCGACGAGCGGGAGGGCGCCGTCGCCGACGGGGTGCCGGGCGAGCCGACCCTGCGCGGTCTGCGACTGGCCCAGCAGCACGGCATCTCGGCACCGGGCTTCGACCCGAACACCCCGATCCGCAGCGGCAAGGCGGGCGACAAGCCCGCCCCGGCCACCCCGGCGAAGGCCGCCCCGACCGGCAGCACCGCGCCCGACGTACCGGCGCCGGACCGCAAGTCGCCGCAGGTGCGTACCGCCGAGACCCGGCAGCCGGACGCCAAGACCGCAGTGCCGGACGCGCCCGGCACCAAGGTCCCCGTCGACGGGCAGCCGCCCGCGGCGGGCGACGCCCGGGCTGCGGAGGCCGCCGGTGCGGCGGCCAACAAGCCGGCGGGCGACGGCAAGCCGGCCGGTGACGACACCGGGGCGCAGGAGCGCAACCTCAGGGAAGCGGAGTCCACCGGCGACAGCCAGGACTCCGCGCACGACAAGGGGGCTCAGAAGTGACCACGCCTGCGCCGGAGACCCTGGCCAAGTTGACGCCCGTGCTCACCAAGCGCTGGCTGTCCCCGGACGCCTGGCGGCTCGACACCTACGAGAAGCTGGACGGCTACGCGGCGCTGCGTAAGGCGATCAAGGCGCACCCGGACGACCTGATCCAGTTGGTGAAGGATTCCGGGCTGCGCGGTCGCGGCGGCGCCGGCTTCCCCACCGGTCTCAAGTGGGGCTTCATCCCGCAGGGCGACGGTAAGCCGCACTACCTCGTGGTCAACGCCGACGAGGGTGAGCCCGGCACCTGCAAGGACCTGCCGTTGATGACGCACGACCCGCACTCGCTGGTCGAGGGGGTCATCATCGCCTCGTACGCGATCCGGGCCAACCGCGCCTACATCTACATCCGGGGCGAGGCGGTGCACGCCGCCCGCCGGCTGCGCAACGCGGTGAACGAGGCGTACGCCAAGGGCTACCTGGGTCGCGACATCCTCGGCTCCGGCTTCGACCTGGACCTGGTGGTCCACTCGGGTGCCGGCGCGTACATCTGCGGGGAGGAGACGGCGCTACTGGACTCCCTGGAGGGCTTCCGTGGTCAGCCCCGGTTGCGTCCGCCGTTCCCGGCCACCCACGGGTTGTACGCCAGCCCCACCGTGGTCAACAACGTGGGCACCATCGCCAGCGTGCCGTACATCGTGCTCGGCGGCGCGGACTGGTGGAAGTCGATGGGCACCGAGAAGTCGGCCGGCCCGATGATCTACTCGCTCTCCGGCCGGATCGCCAACCCCGGCCAGTACGAGTGCGGCCTCGGCATCACGCTGCGGGAGCTGATCGAGCTGGCCGGCGGGATGCAGCCGGGCCACAACCTGAAGTTCTGGACGCCGGGCGGGTCGTCGACGCCGCTGCTCACCGCCGAGCACCTGGACGTGCCGCTGGACTTCGAGGGGGTAGCCGCCGCCGGGTCGATCCTCGGCACCACCGCCACGCAGATCTTCTCCGACCAGGACTGCCCGGTCTACGCGACCTACCGGTGGCTGGAGTTCTACCACCACGAGTCGTGCGGAAAGTGCACCCCGTGCCGGGAGGGCAACTACTGGATGGTCCGGGTCTACCGGCGCATCCTCGCCGGTCAGGGCACCCAGGACGACCTGGACACCCTGCTCGACACCTGTGACAACATCCTCGGCCGCTCGTTCTGCGGTCTGGGTGACGGTGCCACCAGCCCGGTGACCTCGTCGCTGAAGTACTTCAAGCAGGACTACCTCGACTACATCGAGGGACGTACCGCGCCGAAGTTGTCCGACAAGCAGTTGGTGGGAGCCCACTAATGACGGACGTTGCCAAGCCGACCGAGACGGTCACCCTCACCATCGACGGCGTCGAGGTCACCGCCCCCAAGGGAGCGCTGCTGATCCGGGTCGCCGAGCAGATGGGCACCGAGATCCCCCGGTTCTGCGACCACCCGCTGCTGGCTCCGGCCGGCGCCTGCCGGCAGTGCCTGGTGGAGGTGGAGGGGCAGCGCAAGCCCGTCGCCTCCTGCACCCAGACGGTCGCCGACGGCATGGTGGTCCGCACCCAGCTCACCTCTCCGGTCGCCAAGAAGGCGCAGGAGGGGATCATGGAGCTGCTGCTGGTGAATCACCCGCTCGACTGCCCGATGTGTGACAAGGGCGGCGAGTGCCCGCTGCAGAACCAGGCGATGTCGACAGGTCGCACCGACTCCCGGTTCCACGAGCACAAGCGGGAGTACCCGAAGCCGCTGCCGATCAGCACCCAGGTCCTGCTCGACCGCGAGCGGTGCGTGCTCTGCCAGCGGTGCACCCGGTTCTCCGAGGAGATCGCGGGCGACAAGTTCATCGACCTGATGAACCGCTCCTCCGCCGAGGAAATCAACATCTACCGGGACGAGGACTACGGGACCGAGGGCGAGGACGGCGACGTCCCGTTCAACTCGTACTTCTCCGGCAACACCGTGCAGATCTGCCCGGTCGGCGCGCTCACCGGCACCCAGTACCGCTTCCGCGCCCGCCCGTTCGACCTGGTTTCCAGCCCGAGCGTGTGCGAGCACTGCTCAGCCGGCTGTGCCCAGCGCACCGACTGGCGGCGGGGCAAGGTGCAGCGCCGACTGGCCGGGGACGACCCGCAGGTCAACGAGGAGTGGAACTGCGACAAGGGGCGCTGGGGCTTCCAGTACGCCCGCGCCGCCGACCGGCTCACCACCCCGCTGGTGCGCGACGAGCACACCGGCGAGCTGCGGGAGGCGTCCTGGAGTGAGGCGCTCAGCGTGGCCGCCGAAGGGCTGCGCGCCGCCCGGGACACCGGCCAGGGCGCCGCGGTGCTCACCGGTGGTCGGCTGACCGTCGAGGACGCGTACGCGTACGCCAAGTTCGCCCGGGTCGCGTTGCACACCAACGACATCGACTTCCGGGCCCGCCCGGTCTCCCGCGAGGAGGCCGACTTCCTGGCCAGCACGGTCGCCGGCAGCACCGAGGTCACCTACACCGACGTCGAGAACGCACCGGCGGTGGTGCTGGTCGGCTTGGAGCCGGAGGAGGAGTGCCCGATCCTCTTCCTGCGGCTGCGCAAGGCGTACCTGAAGAACAAGCTGAAGGTGTACGCGATCGCCCCGTTCGCGACCCGTGGCCTGGAGAAGCTCGGCGCCAAGCTGGCCCGGGTGGTGCCGGGCGAGGAGGCCGGGGTGCTCGCCGAGCACGCCACCGTCGCCGAGGCGCTCAGCGCCGAAGGGGCGATCCTGATCGTCGGCGAGCGGCTGGCCACCGTTCCGGGTGGACTCTCCGCCGCCGCCGAGGTGGCCGCGCGCACCGGGGCGAAGCTGGCCTGGGTGCCGCGACGCGCGGGTGACCGCGGTGCCGTCGACACCGGTTGCCTGCCCAACCTGCTGCCCGGCGGTCGCCTGGTCACCGAGCCGGGCGCGCGTGCCGAGCTGGGCGAGGCGTGGGACATCCCCGCCGGGGTGATCCCGAGTCAGGCCGGCCGGGACACCGACGGCATCCTCGCTGCCGCCGCCGGAGGCCAGGTCAGCGCGCTGGTGGTGGCCGGGGTGGATCCGGCCGACCTGGCCGATCCGCGCCTGGCCGAGCAGGCCCTGGACGCGGTGCCGTTCCTGGTCAGCCTGGAGCTGCGGGCCAGCGCGGTCACCCGTCGGGCGAACGTGGTCCTGCCGGTCGCACCGGTGGTCGAGAAGGCCGGCAGCTTCCTGGACTGGGAGGGCCGGCTGCGTCCGTTCGACGCGGTGCTGGACACCGCCGCGATGACCGACGGTCGGGTGCTCGACGCGCTCGCCGCCCAGCTGGACGTACGGCTGGGCACCGGGGACGTGCTGACCGTCCGGCGTGAGCTGGGCAGCCTGCCGGTGACCCGTGCTGAGCGCCCGGCCGCGCCCACGGTGCAGCCGGGCTCGGTGCCGCAGCCGGGCGCCGGTGAGGCGGTGCTGGCGACCTGGCATCAGCTGATCGACCTGGGCAGCCTCACCGACGGCGACGAGCACCTGGGTGGCACCGCCCGCCCGCCGGTGATCCGGCTGGGCAAGGGCAGCGCGGAGGCGCTCGGTGTGGCCGACGGTGACCCGGTGACGGTGGGTACCGACCGGGGTGCGGTGACCCTGCCGGCGGCGATCACCGAGATGCCGGACGGTGTGGTCTGGCTACCCACCAACTCGCCCGGCTCGACGGTGCGGCGCAGCCTCGGCGCGACCTCCGGCGCGATGGTGCGGATCTCCGCGCCCGGCGTGACGGAGCCGGTCGCCGCCGACGCGGCCGACCGTCCGGGCCCGCTCCTCAACTCCTCCGGGGGTGTCGCATGAACGTCATCGCCCAGGCGCCGTCGCTGAGCGACTTCGGCCACGACCCGTGGTGGCTGGTCCTCGGCAAGATCGTCTTCGCCTTCGTGGTGGCTCTGCTCGGCACCCTGCTCGGCGTCTGGTTCGAGCGGCGGGTGGTGGGGCGGATGGCCGTCCGCCCCGGCCCCAACCAGCTCGGTCCGTTCGGTCTGCTGCAGACCCTCGCCGACGGCCTGAAGATGGCCTTCAAGGAGGACATCCTCCCGAAGTCGGCGGACAAGGTCATCTACTTCTTCGCCCCGGCCATCTCGGTGATCTGCGCGGTCACCGCGCTGTCGGTGATCCCGTTCGGCCCGATGGTGAGCATCTTCGGCCACCAGACGCCGTTGCAGGTCACCGACGTGCCGGTGGCGGTGCTCGTGGTGCTCGCTCTCTCCTCGATGGCGGTCTACGGCATCGTGCTCGCCGGCTGGGCGTCCGGCTCGACCTACCCGCTGCTCGGCGGCCTGCGGTCCGCCGCCCAGCTGATCTCGTACGAGGTGGCGCTGGGGCTGTCCATCGTGGCGGTGTTCATGCTCGCCGGCACGATGTCCACGAGCGAGATCGTGGCCGCCCAGGGCAGCACGACCGAGCTGACCCTGTTCGGCGCCGACATCCAGACGCCGGGCTGGTACGCGCTGCTGCTCTTCCCGAGCTTCATCGTCTTCTTCATCTCCATCGTCGGTGAGACCAACCGGCCGCCGTTCGACCTGCCGGAGGCGGAGTCGGAGCTGGTGGCCGGCTTCATGACCGAGTACAGCTCGCTCAAGTTCGCGCTGATCATGCTCAGCGAGTACGTCGCGATGGTGACCATGTCGGCCTTCACCGTGACGCTCTTCCTGGGCGGCTGGCACGCACCGTGGCCGATCACCATATGGTCCGGGGCCAACTCCGGTTGGTGGCCGATGCTCTGGTTCTTCGGCAAGGTCATCCTGCTGGTCTTCGTCTTCGTCTGGCTGCGCGGCACGCTGCCCCGGCTGCGGTACGACCAGCTGATGCGCTTCGGCTGGAAGGTGCTCATCCCGATCAGCCTGGTCTGGATCGTGATCCTCGCCGGCCTGCGCACCATCGACGACTGGGACACCCAGAGCCGGATGTACGCCATCGGCATCCCGGCCGGCATCGTGCTGCTCGCCGCGCTGTTCTGGCCGAGCCGCAAGGCGGCACCGAAGCCGACCCTCGCCGAGCAGGTCGACAACCGGCCCCCGGGCAGCTTCCCGCTGCCCCCGCTGGATCTGCAGGTACCACCGAGCCCGCGTACCCGGCGCATGGTCGCCGAGCGGGAGCCGGCCAACGCCCCCGCCGGCCAGGACTCTGAGGAGGTGTGACGTGGGCGCGATCACCGGAACGTTCAAGGGCTTCGGGGTCACCTTCTCGCACATGTTCAAGAAGGTCGTCACCACCGACTACCCGTTCACCCCACCGACGCCGGCCCCCCGCTACCACGGGCGGCACATCCTCAACCGGCACCCGGACGGGCTGGAGAAGTGCATCGGCTGTGAATTGTGCGCCTGGGCCTGCCCGGCGGACGCGATCTACGTCGAGGGTGGCGACAACACCGACGAGCAGCGGTTCTCACCGGGTGAGCGGTACGCCAGCGTCTACCAGATCAACTACGCCCGGTGCATCTTCTGCGGACTCTGCATCGAGGCCTGCCCCACCCGCTCGTTGACCATGAGCAACGAGTACGAGCTGGCCCGGGACAACCGCCAGGACCTGATCTTCACCAAGGAGCAGTTGCTGGCGCCGCTGCTGCCGGGGATGGAGCAGCCGCCCCACCCGATGCGGCTGGGCGACAGCGAGAAGGACTACTACGTCGGGAGCCTGACGAACCCGGGCACCTCCGCCGGGGCGGAGCGCTCCCCGATGGGACCGGGCCGCTACCAGGTCGACGAGCACCCGGGCGTCACCTTCCCCGGTGCCGAGCAGGCCGCCGCGCGGGCCGAGGCGGAGAAGGGGGAGTCGGCATGAACACCTCGACGCTGCTCGCCGCCTCCGGTGCGGTCTCCGGCGGCGAGGCGGTGACCTTCTGGATCCTGGCTCCGCTCGCACTGGCCGGTGCGATCGGCATGGTCGTCGCCCGCAACGCGGTGCACTCGGCGCTCTGGCTGGTGCTGACCATGCTCAGCCTCGGGGTGTTCTACGTGCTCCAGGCGGGACCGTTCATCGGCATGGTGCAGATCATCGTCTACACCGGCGCGATCATGATGCTCTTCCTGTTCGTGCTGATGCTCGTCGGCCGGGAGGCGTCCGACTCGCTGATCGAGGTGCTGCGCGGCCAGCGGATCGCGGCGATCGGGCTGGGGCTCGGCTTCGCCGGCCTGCTCGGCAGCGGGGTCTACCGGGCCACGCAGGGCAGCACCCCGCTCGGCCTGGAGCAGGCCAACGCGGGCGGCAACGTGGAGGGCATCGCCCGGTTGCTCTTCACCGACTACATCTTCGCCTTCGAACTCACCGCGGCGCTGCTGATCACCGCCACCATCGGCGGCATGATCCTCGCGCACGTCGAGCGGCGCAAGGAGGACAAGCGCGACCAGGTGGCCACCATGAAGGCCCGCTTCGCGCCCGGCAACTACCCCGGCCCGAAGCCCGGCCCGGGTGTCTTCGCCACCTCCTCGTCGGTCGCCACCCCGGCCCGCCTGCCGGACGGGCGGCTGAGCGACCGCAGCACGCCGGACATCCTGCCGGTACGGGAGCTGACCGCCGAGGAGACCACGCTGAAGGGCACTGAGAAATGAGTGACTTCTTCTCGGTCGAGCCGAACTACTACCTGGTCCTCGCCGCGGTGCTGTTCACCATCGGCGCCGCTGGGGTGCTGGTCCGGCGCAACGCGATCGTGCTGTTCATGTGTGTCGAGCTGATGCTCAACGCGGCCAACCTGGCGTTGGTCACCTTCAGCCGGATGAACGGTGACCTCAACGGCCAGATCATGGCGTTCTTCGTGATGGTGGTGGCGGCGGCCGAGGTCGTGGTCGGGTTGGCCATCATCATGGCGATCTTCCGCACCCGACGCTCCGCCAGCGTCGACGACGCCAACCTGCTGAAGTACTAGAGGGGCCCACCGGTGGACGAAATCATGACGTACGCCCAGGCTGCTCCGGCCGAGACCGTCTCGTACGCGACGGCGGACGGGCTGCTGAGCAGCGTCTGGCTGCTGGTGGCCATCCCGCTGGTCAGCGCGACGATCCTGCTGCTGCTCGGCCGGCGGGCCGACAGGTGGGGACACTGGCTCGGGGTGGCCGCCGTCGGTGCCGCCTTCCTGCTCGGCCTGAGCTACTTCCTCGGCCTGCGCGGCCTGGAGAACAGGTCGGTCCAACTGAGCCTCTGGGACTTCATCGCGGTCGGCGGCCTGCACGTGGACTTCGGCCTGCTGTTCGACCCGTTGGCCGGGGTCTTCGTCCTGCTGATCACCGGTGTGGGCTTCCTGATCCACCTGTACGCCGTCGAGTACATGGCGCACGACGCCGGCCGGCGTCGCTTCTTCGCGTACTTCAACCTGTTCATCGCGGCGATGTTGCTGCTGGTGCTCGGCAACAACTACGTGATGCTCTACTTCGGCTGGGAGGGCGTCGGTCTGGCGTCGTACCTGCTGATCTCCTTTTGGTACACCAAGCCGGCCGCCGCCACCGCCGGTAAGAAGGCGTTCCTGATGAACCGGGTCGGCGACGCCGGCCTGGCCATCGCGATCTTCATCATGTTCGCCACCCTCGGCACCACGCAGTACGACGAGGTGTTCAATGGGATCGGCGCGCTGGCTGGCGGCACCGTGCTGGTGCTCGGCCTGCTGCTGCTGCTCGGTGCGGCCGGCAAGTCCGGTCAGTTCCCGCTCCAGGCGTGGTTGCCGGACGCGATGGAGGGCCCGACCCCGGTGTCGGCGCTGATCCACGCCGCGACGATGGTCACCGCCGGTGTGTACCTGATCGCCCGCTCCAACATCATCTTCTCGGCCAACGCCACGTTGCAGCTGGTGGTGGTCAGCGTCGGCGCGCTGACCCTGCTGATCGGCGCCGTCATCGGGTGCGCCAAGGACGACATCAAGCGGGTGCTGGCCTGGTCCACGGTCAGCCAGATCGGCTACATGTTCCTCGGTGTCGGGCTGGGCGGCGCGGCGTACGCGCTGGCCATCGTGCACCTGCTGGCGCACGGCTTCTTCAAGGCCAACATGTTCCTCGGCGCCGGCTCGGTCATGCACGGCATGAAGGACCAGGTCGACATCCGTCGCTTCGGCGGTCTGTCGAAGTACATGAGGATCACCTGGCTGACCTTCGGCGCGGGATGGCTGGCCATCATCGGCATGTTCCCCTTCTCCGGCTACTTCTCGAAGGAGCCGATCATCGCCGCCGCCTTCGAGCGGGAGGGATGGACGGCCTGGCTGTTCGGTGGTGCGGCGGTGCTCGGCGCCGCGTTGACCGCCTTCTACATGACCCGGCTCTTCGTGCTGACCTTCCACGGGCCGAAGCGGTGGACCGAGGACATCGAGCACCCGCACGAGTCGCCGGCGCTGATGACGATCCCGCTGGTCCTGCTCGGCATCGGCTCGCTGGGTGCGGGTTGGCTGCTGGCCACGTCCGTGCCGGACTGGCTGACCACCACCGCCGGGCTCGGCACGGCCGAGGCGCACCACGACGCGGTGCTGCCGCACTGGGCGATCGTGGTCCTGTCGCTGGGAGTCACCGTGCTCGGTGCGGCGCTGGGCTGGTTCCTGTTCCGCAACGGGACGGCGACCTCGCCGCAGCCGGCCGGGGTGCTGGTCACCGCGGCCCGCAAGAACCTCTACACCGACGCGGTCAACGAGGCGGTCTTCGAAAAGCCGGGCATCTTCCTCACCCGGGCGCTTGTCTACCTCGACAACCGTGGCATCGACGGGCTGATCAACGGCCTGGCCGCAGGCGTCGGCGGTGGATCGGGCCGGCTCCGGCGGTTGCAGACCGGCTTCGTCCGGTCGTACGCCACCTCGATCCTGACCGGTGCGCTCCTGGTGGTAGCCGCCTTCCTGGCCGTACAGGCGGGGTGGTTCGCGTGATCGACCTCTTGAGGCTCTCGGCCTCACAGGCGGCCGTCGCCGGCGGACCGCACAGTGACGACGGAGGTAAGGCCGCATAATGTCCGACTTCCCGTTCCTCTCGGTGCTCACCGTGGCGCCGCTGGTCGGCGCCGTGGTCGTCGCCCTCCTGCCGCGCAGCCGGCCGACGCTGGCGAAGCAGGTCGCGCTCGGCTGGTCGCTGCTGGTGCTGGCGCTGTCGGTGGTCATGTGGGTGACCTGGCAGGTGGATGGCCAGCGCTTCCAGTTCCGCGAGTCGTACCCGTGGATCCCGACCTGGGGCGTCAACTTCACCTTCGCCGCCGACGGCATCGCGCTGGTGATGCTGATGCTGATCGCGGTGCTGGTGCCGCTGGTGATCCTCGCCTCCTGGCACGACGCGGAGTCGTCCAAGCGGTCGGTGCCGGTCTACTTCGCGCTGCTGCTCGTTCTCGAATGCACGATGCTCGGCGTCTTCGCCGCCGCCGACGTCTTCCTGTTCTACGTGTTCTTCGAGGTCATGCTGGTGCCGATGTACTTCCTGATCGGCAGCTACGGCGGCCACCAGCGGCAGTACGCGGCGGTGAAGTTCTTCCTCTACTCGCTTGTCGGCGGCCTGTTCATGCTGGCCGCCGTGATCGGCCTGTGGGTGGTCGGCGGCAAGACCTTCGACTGGGTGGCGCTGTCGGAGGTGGACATCTCCACCGGTGCCGAGCGCTGGCTCTTCCTCGGCTTCTTCATCGCCTTCGCGATCAAGGCACCGTTCTTCCCCTTCCACACCTGGCTGCCGGACGCCGGTGGCGCGGCACCCGCCGGTGCCGCCGCACTCCTGGTCGGCGTCCTGGACAAGGTCGGCACCTTCGGCATCCTGCGCTACTGCCTGCCGCTGTTCCCGGACGCGGCCCAGTGGTTCGCGCCGTGGGCGTTGGCCCTGGCGGTCATCGGGATCATCTACGCGGCGCTGTTGGCCGTCGGGCAGAACGACCTCAAGCGGTTGGTGTCGTACACCTCGATCGCCCACTTCGGCTTCATCGGTGTGGGCATCTTCGCCTTCACCACCCAGGCGGGCACCGGAGCCGTGCTGTACATGGTCAACCACGGCCTCGCCACCGGCCTGCTCTTCCTGGTGGTGGGCATGCTGATCGCGCGTCGGGGCTCGGCGCTGGTAAGTGACTTCGGGGGTGCGGGCAAGCTGGTGCCGGTGCTGGCCGGGGTGCTCTTCTTCGCTGGTCTCGCGTCGCTGGCGCTGCCCGGTACCGCGCCGTTCGTCTCCGAGTTCCTGGTGCTGATCGGCACGTTCACGGTCAACAAGCCGGTCGCGGTGATCGCCACGCTGGGCATCATCCTGGCGGCGGCGTACGTGCTGTGGATGGTGCAGCGCACCACGCAGGGCACGCTGAACCCGGCGTTGACCGAGATCGACGGCATGAAGCGCGACCTCAACCTCCGCGAGAAGGTCGTCGTGGCGCCGCTGATCGCGCTGATCGTGCTGCTCGGCTTCTATCCGAAGCCGGTGACGGACGTGATCAACCCCGCCATCCAGGCGACCATGGAGGACGTCGGCCGGACCGACCCGGCCCCGTCGGCAGACACCGTCCAGGAGGCGAGTCGGTGAGCCCCGCAGTCGCGAACGAAAGGCTGGTTGGGTGAGCGCGAGGAGTGAGCTTGCGAGCCCCGCAGTCGCGAACGAAAGGCTGGTCCAGTGACCGAGCTTGAACTGCCGCCGATCGACTACGCGGCGATCGCGCCGATCCTGATCATGTTGGGCGCGGCGGTGGTCGGGGTGCTGGTCGAGGCGTTCGTGCCCCGGCGACTGCGGCACCCAGTGCAGTTGCCCCTGGCGCTGCTGGCGGTGCTGGCAGCGTTGACCATGGTGGTGGTCAACGCCGACAAGCGGGTGATCACCATCGGGGTGATCGCCGTCGACGGGCCGACGCTGTTCCTTCAGGGCGCGATCCTCGCCCTGTCGGCGGTGGCGCTGTTGCTGCTCGGCGAGCGGGTTGTCGAGCGCGGCGGCGCGTTCGTCGCGCAGGCCGCGGTGACCGCCGACTCGCCGGAGGACCGCCAGCAGGCGGAGAACGCCGGTGGCGCGGGCGAGGTGTACCCACTCACCACGTTCGCCATCGGCGGCATGCTGATCTTCGTGTCGGCGAACGACCTGCTGACCATGTTCATCGCGCTGGAAGTCTTCTCGCTGCCGCTCTACCTGCTCTGCGCCCTGGCCCGTCGCCGGCGGCTGCTGAGCCAGGAGGCGGCGATGAAGTACTTCCTGCTTGGCGCGTACGCCTCGGCCTTCTTCCTGTTCGGCCTGGCGCTGATCTACGGCTTCACCGCCGGCCTGGGCGACCGGGCGGCCGGGGTGGACTTCGCCACCGTCAACGCGGCCGTGGCGAACTCGACGGCCAGCCCGGTGCTGCTCTTCGCCGGTATGGCGCTTGTCGCCATCGGGCTGCTGTTCAAGGCGGCCGCTGCACCGTTCCACGTCTGGACGCCGGACGTCTACCAGGGCGCGCCGACGCCGCTGACCGGTTTCATGGCGGCCTGCACCAAGGTCGCCGCGTTCGGTGCCCTGCTGCGGGTGTTCCACGTGGCCTTCGAGGGGGCCCGCTGGGACTTCACTCCGGTGCTGGGCGCTGTGGCGGTGCTCACCATGCTGGTCGGCGCGCTGTTCGCGGTGACGCAGACCGACATCAAGCGGCTGCTTGCGTACTCGTCGATCGCCAACGCCGGCTATCTGCTGGTCGGTGTGCTAGCACCGGGCAGCGAGGGCCTTTCCGGCACCATGTTCTACCTGGTCGCGTACGGCTTCACGGTGCTTGCCGCGTTCGCGGTGGTGACGTTGGTACGCGACGCCGACGGCGAAGCGACCCACCTGTCCCGCTGGGCCGGGCTGGGCCGGCGGTCGCCGGTCTACGCCTCGGTCTTCACCTTCGTCCTGCTCGCCTTCGCGGGTATCCCGATGACCAGTGGCTTCACCAGCAAGTTCGCCGTCTTCGGCCCGGCGTTGGACGGCGGGCAGGTGTGGCTGGTCATCGCGGGCGTGTTGACCAGCATGGTGCTGGCCTTCCCGTACCTGCGGGTCGTGGTGCTGATGTGGCTCTCCGAACCGGGTGACTCCACGCCGACGGTGGCCGTTCCCGGCGGGCTCACCTCGGCCGCCCTGGTGATCGGGGTGCTCGCCACGCTGGTTCTCGGCGTCGCGCCGTCGCCGCTGCTCGACCTCGCGTCCTCAGCCGCCGACTTCGTCAGGTAACGGCTGACCTGCCGAACGAGGGCCGGTCCACGCGCTGTGGGCCGGCCCTCGCCGCGTATCCCCGGTCCGTTGCAGGTAGAACGTGTGTGGCATGGTTGGAGGCGTGGTGATTAGGGGTGGCGAGGGTTCAGGCGTCACCGGCTCCGGTGGTCGCCGGAGCCGGTCCGGCGCGGCTCAGTTCGGCGCGCTCGGCCTTCACCTCGCCGATCCGCGCACTGAGGAGTCCGTGCTCGGCGTGTTGGCGGCGGTCGAGGCGGAGCTGTTGGCGAGCATCGCCAGCGCCGACCCGTTCGTCACCGAGGCGGCCCGGCACCTGGTGGAGGCCGGCGGCAAGCGGTTCCGGCCGCTGCTGGTGGCCCTGGGCGCCCAGTTCGGCGACCCGACGCGAGCCGAGGTCGTCTCGGCGGCCGTGGTGGTGGAGCTGACTCACCTGGCCACGCTCTACCACGACGACGTCATGGACGAGGCGTCGGTGCGCCGGGGCGCACCCAGCGCAAACTCCCGATGGACCAATTCGGTGGCCATTCTGGTCGGTGACTACCTCTTCGCTCGGGCCGCGGACGTCGCGGCCGAGCTGGGTCCCGAAGCGGTACGCCTGCAGGCGCGAACCTTCGCCCGGCTGGTCCACGGGCAGATCGCCGAGACCATCGGCCCACGGGCCGGTGATGATCCGGTGGCGCACTATCTGCGGGTGATCGCCGAAAAGACCGGTTCCCTGATCGCCACCAGCGTTCATTTCGGCGCCCAGTTCAGCGGGGCCGCCCCGGACCAGGTGGCGGCGCTGGCCGGGTACGGCGAGACCATCGGGGTGGCCTTCCAGCTCTCCGACGACCTGCTCGACATCGCCAGCGAGTCGACGGAGTCAGGCAAGACGCCCGGCACGGATCTGCGGGAGGG
Organism: Verrucosispora sp. WMMD703; assembly: GCF_049178935.1. Taxonomy (NCBI): domain Bacteria; kingdom Bacillati; phylum Actinomycetota; class Actinomycetes; order Micromonosporales; family Micromonosporaceae; genus Micromonospora; species Verrucosispora sp. WMMD703. The sequence continues at coordinate 720,998 of NZ_JBMHMM010000004.1, forward strand.
CGTGCCCACCCTGCCGGTGCTCTACGCTCTCGCCTCCGACGACGCGGACGCCGCCTCCGTGCGCCTGCGGGAGATCCTGGCCACCGGCCCGCTGACCGACGACACCCTGCACGCCGAGGCGCTCGGTCTGCTCCGGGAGAGTCCGGCGCTCAAGCGCGCCCGCGAAACCGTCCGCAGCTTCGCCGAGGACGCCCGCGCCCACCTCGCACCCCTCCCACCCGGCCCGGCCCGCCGCGCCCTCGAATCCCTCTGCGACCACATAGCCGACCGCACCAGCTAACCCACCCCACCGGGCCCTACCCCAACGGGGTGATCAAGAAGTTTTGGTCGCTGTCCGCGCGAATCCCGACGCAAACTTCTTGATCAACCTTCCGGGAGGTGGGGGGTGGGGAGGAGGTGGGTGGCGGTGAGCATGAGGATGGCGGCGGCGAGCATGGCTGCGGCGGCCGTCAGCCACATCGTTGGATAGCCGGCTGCGGCGGCGAGCGGGCCGAGGGCGAGCGGGCCGAGACAGCCGCCCGCGTACACCCCGGTCTGGGTGATCGAGGTGGCTGCGGCCGGTGCCTGCGGATGCAGTTGCACCACCGCGAAGTTCATCAGCCCGGGCCAGGACCAGCCGAGACCGAAGCCGAGCACCACGCCGGCCACCAACGGCCCGGGGCCGGCCACCGCGAGCAGGCCCAGCCCCACCGCGCCGGCCACCAGCAGACCAGCGATCACCGCGATGTGTCCGCCGGTGCGTCGGTCGGCCAACCAGCCGACCCCGACCCGGGCCGCTACGCAGACCGCGCTGCCGAGAGTCAGGGTTAGCCCGGCCATGCCCGGACCTAGGCCCCGGTCGACCGAGGCGTCGACCACGAAGGTGCCGAGCGCGTTCGCCGCGCCCGCGGCCAGCGTCGCGGCCACCCCGACGAGGACCAGGCCCGGGCTCGCGCCGCCGGCCCGTCCAGTGCGCCGCCGTGCCGGCGGAGCGCCCTGCGCGGGTACGGCCGGCAGCGCGGCCAGCGCCGCACCGGCGGCCGCCACGAAGGCCCAACGCCAACCGACGGTCAACGCGAGGGTGGGTACCGCCACACCGGCCAGCAGGGTGGAGACCGGGATGGCCGCCTGCTTGACGCCGAACGAGAGCCCCTGCCGACGGGGCGGGACGTGCCGGGCGAGCAGGGCGTTGCTGGACAGTTGACCGAGCGCGTTCGCGGTGCCGGCCACGGCGAGCAGACCGACCAGCACCGGATACGACCGGGCAGCCACCGCCACGGCCAGCAGGGCGCCGGCGGACACCACGATGCCGGTCCGAGCCACCACGGCGGCACCCCACCGCTCCACCAGCGCACCGGACGGCACCGAGGCGAGGGCACCGACAGCGAAGTAGACCGCCACGACGAGTCCCAGACCGGCGGGGGAGAAGCCCAACTCCTCCCGCAGTTGTACGGCGAGCCCGCCGACCAGGAATACCGGCAGGACACAGACGATCGTGACGGTGACCGCGACCGCACTGGCCCGGACGGGTCGTGCGGCGGCCGCCGAGGTGTGTGGAGGGGCGATGCGGGTCATGGTGCGGCCAACCTACGCCAGCCGCATCTCGGCGACGGAAAGTGGGGCGTACGTCACATCGCGTATTCGATTCCCTTGGATCATCCACCCGATCAGGCGTTTCGCGCCGGGCCGCTTTTTCATATGGTGTAAGTCCCCGGTGGCGGAGGTGGTTGTGCGTGACCCCCTGGCGGAACCTTCGGACCTGATCCGAAGTGTCTCCCGCGCGCTTCGAGTGCTCGAGTCGGTCGGTCGTGCCCCGCGGGGCCTGACGGTCAAACAGATCGCCCGCCGCTGTGAGCTGACCGTGGCCACCACGTACCACCTGGTCCGCACCCTCGCCTACGAGGGCTATGTGATCCGTCGGGAGGACGGCACGTACATCGTGGGTCTGGAGGTGGCCGACCGGTACCGGGAGCTGGTCGCCGCTTTCCGTGGCTCACCGGCCATCGGGGAGAGCCTGCGGCGGGCGGCCCTGGAGACCGGCTGGAGCCACTTCCTGGGCCGGTTCGTGGGTGGCCAGGTGGCGATCACCGCAGTGGCGGAGGGGCACCGCTCGCCGTACCTGGAGGATCTCGTCCCCGGGTTCGACGAGGGCGCGCATGCGACCGCGCTCGGCAAGGCGCTGCTCGCCACGCTCACCGCCGAGCAGCGCCACCGTTACCTGCGCGAGTACGGCATGCGTCCGTTCACCAGCGCCACCCTCACCACCCCGGAGGCCTTCGAGGCCGACCTGTCGGCGGGGGACCGACGCGGGATGCAGCTGGAGTTGGGCCAGTTCCGGCAGGGCGTGGCCTGCGCCGCCGTACTGGTGTGCCCGGACAAGGACATGGAACGGCGGACGGTGCTGGCCTGCGCGCTGCCCGCCAGCGAGATGATGACCTCCGCCCGGGTGGTGCGGACGAAACTGCTCACCGCCGCGCGCGCCATCGCCGACGGCCTGGCCGCCGACAACTGACCCTCGGCGCCTGCCGAGACGGCCCCCTCCCTGGTGGGGAGAGGGCCGTCGGATGGGCGGCCGGCGCGATGCCGGAGCGGGGTCAGCTACCGACCGGTCCGCCGTCCAGCCGCCAGGTCACCACCACGCCCGGCTTGGCGTAGTCGCCGTCCGGCCAGGTGGAGGCCGGGTTGTCCACCGTGGCACCGGTGATCTCACCCGGGTGCTGCACGGCGACGAAGACCGAGCGGTTGTCCTCGGTGATGAACGGACCGCAGGTCTCCGCACCGACCGGCACGGTCAGGAACTGCTTCAGGTGGCCGCGCTCCGGGCCTTCGGTCGCGGTGGCGAAGAGGCCATCGTTGCTGCCCAACGCGTTGCCGTCGGTGGAGATCCAGAGGTTGCCGGTGGCGTCGAAGGCCACGTTGTCCGGGCAGGAGATCGGCGAGACCTTGGTCTTGTCGTACCCGGCGAAGTAGGTCGACGGGTCCGCCGGGTCGCCGCAGACGATCGGCAGCGACCACCGGAACGTGTCGGAGGTGTTGTCCCCCCGGTCCTCGACCAGCTCCAGGATCTGCCCGTGCCGGTTCGCGGCACGGGGGTTGGCCTCGTCTGGCGCCGGGTTGCTGCCGACTCCACGGGCGGAGTTGTTGGTTAGCGCCACGTACACCTTGCCGGTGAGCAGGCTCGGCTCGACGTCCTCCGGACGGTCCATCTTGGTCGCGCCGACCTTGTCACCGGCGAACCGGGTGAAGGTCAGCACCTCGGCGGCGGTCATCCCGTCCACGTAGGAACGGTTGCCGCTGACCAGCTTGATCCAGCGGCCCCGGCCGTTGAAGGCGCCGTCGCTGGGCAGGGTGCCGGAGCCGTCGATCTCCTCGGCGCTGGTCTGGTCGAGTCTGGCGACGTAGAGGGTGCCCGACTCCAGCAGCGTCAGGTTGTGCTTGCGGGCGACCCAGGAGTCACCCTTCATGAACTTCTTGTCCGAGACGAACTTGTAGAGGTAGTCGAAGCGTTCGTCGTCGCCCATGTAGGCGACCACGTGCCCGTTGCGCGCGACGATGACGTTCGCGCCCTCGTGCTTGAACCGGCCGAGCGCGGTGTGCTTGCGCGGGCGGCTCTCCGGGTCGAACGGGTCGATCTCCACGACCCAGCCGTGCCGGTTGGCCTCGTTGGGGTGCTTGGCGAGGTCGAAGCGCTCGGCGGCCCGGTCCCACTTGCGGCTGCCGCTGGGGTAGCGGGCGGTGGTGCTGATCCCGTAGCGCGCCAGCCGAGCCTTCTCCGACTCCGGCGCCGCGTCGCCGCCGACGAAGTACTGGTTGAAGTTCTCCTCACCGGAGAGCACCGTGCCCCAGGGGGTGACCCCACCGGCGCAGTTGTTGAGCGTGCCGATGACCGTACGCCCCTTCGGATCGGCGGCCGTCTTCAGGAACGACGAGCCGGCGGCCGGGCCGGTCAGCTCGAACTTGCTGCTCAGCGCGTCGACGCGGCGGTTGTACGGCCGGCGGCCGGAGTCGGCGACCTGCCACTGGCCGGTGCCGGCGACCCGCTCGATCTCCACCACGGACATGCCGTGTGCTGCCATCGCCACCTTCACCTGCTCGACGCTGAGGGCGTCCTGGCTGGTGAAGCCGGGGAACATCAGGTCCTCGTTGGTGTACTCGTGGTTGACCACGAGCAGCGCCCGCTTACCGCGCTTGTCCAAGGGCAGCACACCGACGAAGTCGTTGTTGTAGCCGAACTGCTTGGCCTGCGCGGCGGCGGTCTGCCGGCGCAGATTGAACTCCGGCGCACCGGGCACCACCGGGTCGCCCCAGCGGATGATTACGGCGTGGTCGTAGCCGTTCGGGACGACGAAGGTGTCGAGGGTGTTCGGCGGGATCGGCTTGAAGCTCAGGGCACCGCTGCCCGGACGACGGCCGGCCGCCGCCGCCTGACCGGCCGGGGGCACCGGCGGGACCGGGGCCGCGGCGGCGGGCGCCGCGCCGGCCAGCGCGCCGGCCGCAGCGCCGCTGAAACCGAGCACCAGGGCACCGACCGCCCCGGCGCGGATCACGCCGCGGCGGCTGACCTCGGCGTTCACCACGTCACCGAAGTACGCGTTGTCGGAGGTGTTGGGTACCGGGTGGTCACAGGCGTTGCCGCAGCGGTATAGGCAGGTCATGGCGTCGCGGCTGCCGTGGCGGGGGGTGCCCAGCAGCGGAAGCAGCCGAGGACGGTCGCTCATGGGGAGGATCCTCCTGAGGGTCGGTGCACGTCGGTGCAGGTCACCGACGCGTACCCGCCGGACGCTAGGGCGGCGCGGTGAGCGCGGGTCAGCGTCGATGTGAACCAGCGATGAACTCCCCTCCCCGGGAATCCCAGGTTGAGCTGGGAATGAACCGTTCGGCGTGACAGCACGTATCTCTGGTCGTAACACCGCGCCCGCTCGCGCCGAGAGCGAGGAGAAGACCATCAGCGACCACGACGCCCACCTGCTGCGCGCCCTGCATGACGAGCATGCCGAGGCGCTGTACGCGCACGCGCTGCGGCTGGTCAACGGCGACCGGCAGCGGGCCGAGGACCTGGTGCAGGAGACGCTGCTGCGGGCCTGGCGGCATCCGGAGTCGCTCGACCCCCGGCGCGGTTCGGTACGGGCCTGGCTCTTCACCACCGCCCGCAACCTCGCGATCGACGCCTGGCGGCGGCGTTCCACCCGGGTCGGCGAGGTCTACACCGATGAACTTCCCGAGCCGCCGGAGGTCGTTGACGAAACCGAGCGGGCCGTCGAGGCGTGGACGGTCGCGGAGGCGCTCAACCGGCTCAGTCCCTCGCACCGCGATGTCCTGGTGGAGTGCTTCTACCAGGGACGGTCGGTTTCCGAGGCGGCCTCCCGGCTGGGCGTGCCGCCGGGCACGGTGAAGTCCCGCACCCATTACGCGCTGCGCTCCCTACGGCTGGTCCTGGCCGAGATGGGGGTGACCGGATGAGCCGTTGCGAGTTCGCGTACGACGACGGGGCGTACGTGCTGGGCGCGCTCTCTCCCGCCGACCGGGTGGCCTACGAACGGCATCTCGTCGACTGCCCGGCCTGCCAGCAGTCGGTCTCCGAGATCGCCGTACTGCCCGGCCTGCTCGGCCGGCTGGACCCGGCCAGCCTCGAACAGTTCCTGCCGCCGCCGGAGAACCCCCGGGTGCCCGAGCTGCTCAATGCCGCGCGGGAGCGCCGACGCCGTGAGCGGCAGGCCAGCCGGCTGCGGTACGCGGTCATCGGGCTGGCCGCCGCCGCGTTCGCTCTGGTGGTCGGCCTCGGGGTGGCCACGGTCCTGCCCGGGCAGGGGCCGAACGGGCCGGCGGCCCAGGTCCGGATGGTGCAGATGCAACCGGTGGCCGGCACGGTGCCGGTGCACGCCGAGATCGGCCTGACCGGCACCAACTGGGGCACCGAGGTCACCATGCACTGCGGCTACGACGAGCGGGCCGGGTACGGAAAGGCGAACGCCTTCCGACTGGTGGCGCACGCCGGGGACGGTTCGCAGGAGCAGATCGGCTCCTGGCTGGCGGCGCCCGGCGACGACCTGCGGATCACCGGGGCGACCCGGTTCACAAACGCCCAACTGGTCCGGCTGGAACTGATCCGTGCCGACGGCACTCCCGTGCTCGCCTACGAGGTCCGCTGAACCGGGCCTGAGCGTCAGCGGCTGGTGGCGACCGCCGGCGTGGGTGGCACGGTGCCGTCCAGGCGCAGGCGGCGGGTGTGCCGCGCCTGGCGTACGGCGTCGGCGGTGAAGACGATCAGCGCGAGCCAGACCAGGGCGAAACCGGCCAGCCGGGCCGGCGGCATCGGCTCGTGGAAGATCAGTACACCGCAGCCGAGTTGGAGGATCGGCGCCACGTACTGGAGCATGCCGAGGGCGGACAGTGGCAGCCGGTTGGCGGCACCGGCGAAGAGCAGCAGCGGAATGGCGGTCAGCGCTCCGGCGAGCACCAACAGGGCCGTGTGCCCGGCCGAGACGTGGCCGAACGCGGCGTCACCGGTGGCGGCGAGCCAGCCGAGGTAGCCCAGCGCAGGCAGCGACAGCACGGCCGACTCGACGAACAGGCCCTCCGCCGCAGGCAGGCCCAGGCGCTTCTTCACCAGGCTGTACCCGCCGAAGCTGAACGCCAGAATGAGCGCGAGGTACGGCAGCCGGCCGTAGTCGACGGTGAGCACGGCCACGGCCAGGGCACCGACGCCGAGGGCCGACCACTGCGCCGGGCGCAGTCGCTCGCGGAGCACCAGCACCCCGAGCAGGACCACCACCAGCGGGTTGATGAAGTAGCCGAGGGCGGTCTCCACCACCCGGTCGGAGTTGACGCCGTAGATGTAGGTGAACCAGTTGACCGCGATAAGCGTGGCTGCGGCGCCGATACCCGCGAGGGTCCGGGGCCGGCGTAGCAACGCCCGCAGGAAGCCGATGTTGCGCAGCGCGACGAGCAGCAGGGCGACGAAGGCGACGGACCACACCACCCGGTGGGCCAGGATCTCCAGCGGACCGGCCGGGCGCAGCAGCTTGAAGTAGAGCGGGAAAAACCCCCACAGCAGGTACGCACCCAATCCGTAGAGGTATCCGAGGCGAAGCGACGTCACGGCTCCACCGTAAGGGGCGTACTGGGCTGTCGATCCTTGCTGGTGAGCGGGCTCACGACCTGGTCGCGCTGGTCGAACTCCATCCACCGGTCGGCGCGTACGCCGCTGAAGCCGACCTTCGCGTACACCCCGTGGGCGTCGTTGGTGGCCAGCAGGATCCGGCGTACGCCAAGCTCGGCCAGGTGGTCACGGACCGCGCCGGCCAGCCAGGTGCCCAGCCCTCGGCCCCGTTCGACCCGGTCGACGTAGACGTCGCAGAGGTAGGCGAAGGTGGCCCGGTCGGTGATGACCCGGGCGACGGCGACCTGCTGGCCGTCCGCCGGCCGGTACACGCCGAACCCGACGGATCCGGCGAACGCCCGCGTCACCGTCTCCCGGTCCCGCCCGAGCGCCCAGTACGCGTCCCGGCTGAGCCAGGTGTGCACGAGATCCAGGTCGAGCCGGGCGGGATCGGTGCTGATCGTGTAGCCGTCATCGCGGGCGAGAGTGAACACTCCGCCGAAGCTAGTGCCTCAACCTGGGCGTTTCGGCAGCCAATTCCCGGGATATGGCCGCCGCTCGCGCCGGGCCGGTGGCTGCCGGCCGGGCGCGAGCGGTTTCCAGAGGCGGTCAGTCGCGGTCGAGGATGGCGCCGAGGATCCACGTGACGACACCGACGAAGAGCGCCCCCAGCACCGCGGCCGGCCAGAAGCCGTCGACGTCGAAGGGCAGCCCGGCCTGATCCGCGATCCAGCCGGTGAGCAGGAAGAGCAGGCCGTTGACCACAAGTGCGATCAGGCCGAGGGTGAGCAGGTAGAAACCACAGCCGACGGTCTTGATGATCGGCTGGAGCACCCCGTTGACGACCCCGAAGATGACCGCGACGAGGATCAGGGTCAGGATCGTCTCGGAGACCGATTCCGTGTCGAGCGAGATACCGGGGATAAGCAGTGTGGCCAGCCAGAAGGCCACCGCCGTGGCGCCGACCCGGATCAGTAGACCTTTCAGAAAACCCATGGCGGGCATGGTGCCACGGCGGGCGCGTGGGCGGAACCCGCGAGATCATCCGGCCGGGCGGCGGGTCGGGCTCCGATGAGCTGTGCCTCGATCGCGGTGCAGGCGAGCAGAGCCCAACGCAGGGCCCGTCGGTTGACCACGGCGACCATGTCGTGCCGGATCCGGGTCAGCAGCTTCGCCGCGTCGCCGAGCCCCAGCGCGTTGCCCGCGACGGTGGCTTCCGCCGGGCTGAGCGGCTGGAACACCGCCAGGTCGGCCCGGCCCAACGCGTCCGCGTCGGCCGGGGTCAGCACGTCGCGGACCAGCAGCGTGGTGTGCCAGGCGGTGCCCGGCCGGGGACCGGCCGGCGCTGGCTCGTCCAGCACCACGAGCACCGGGGTCAGTGGTGTGCCGGGTTCCCCGGCCACCGGGCGGTCCGGTGGTGTCAGCCGAACCGGCCCGCCCGGCCAGCCGACGCCCCGGACGAACCGCTCCCAGGCGGGTGGCCGGGCGGTCTGGACGATTACCCGGGCACCGAGTGCCATCGCGCGTGCCACGACCAGTTGGGCGGCGGGTACCCCGCCGACGAGCATCAGTCGGGTGCTCTCCGGCCGGAACAGCCGGACGGTGACGGCGTGGCCGCGCCGGTTGACGCCGAGCATCAGCCCGGCAGCACCGAACGGCAGCTCGCGCGCCAGGTCCTCGCTGCCGATCGGCACCTCCCGCTCCGGTTTCCCGGTCAGCGGCGACACCCCGGGCAGGGCCAACGGCAGCGTTTCGGCGAGCCCGCCCAACTGGCCGCCGTCGAGCCGCTCCACCGTTGCGCCGTCGGTGGCCACCGCCCGCCGTAACTGCCGGGCCGCCGCGGAAAGCTCGGCGGGCGTCGCCGCGGCCAGCCGGACGAGCAGCCCGGCGGCCGCCGGCCGCTCCGTCCCGGTGTGCAGCGACACGGTGATCGCCGTCGCCGGCAGTTTCCACAGCCGGGGCACGAGCGTGGCCGCGTCCCCGCCCGGCCACCGGCTCAACCGGAAGGTGGTCTGCAGCAGGCCGCCGCATCGGACCGCCTGCCAGGACTCCCGCACCGGACGTCCGTCGTGGTGGGCGAACTCGGCGAGCACCCGCCGGATCGGCTGCTCGCCCATCGGTCGCACGGTCACCGGCCGGAGCCGCCGGACGATGCGCCGGACGGTACCCGCGAGGGCGTGCCGCAGCGCCTCCTCCGGCCAGCCCCGCGTCCGCGACACCCGCACCGCCAGCACCGCCCGCTCCCGGCCGGCCAGCTGCCCGTCGGTGAGCTGACGGTAGGAGACGGCCGCCGCGCCGCCCCCGGCACCGACCGCCGGTGCCGGCGTGCCGGTCAGGAGGAGTTGTACGCGTACGGGTGGTGCCTGGTCGGTCTCGACCGGGAGCAGCGACGCGGGTGACGGTAGTGCCAGTTCGCCGTCACCGAGCAGGTCGGCCGGGTCGCCGATCTCCAGCAGCGCCACCAGGCCGGCCGGGTCGTCCAACACCGCGGCCGTACCGTCGCCCAGCTCGACGGGACGGATCACGGCGTGCGGGTCCACCAGGTCGAGCAGCTCGGTCGGACCGGAGCGGACTCTGGTCGCCCGCCGTCGGGCCAGATAGCCGACGCCGATGACAAGCCACTCGTGCAACCACCGCCGGCGAACCCGGCACCACGTCACGGCGAGCAGCGCGGCCGCCACCAGTGTCGTGGCAACAGTCGCCAGGGAACCCCGGCCCGGTACGGCGACGATCGTCGCCGCCACCACCTGGGTCGCGACGATCTGCCCCGACCGAAGACGCACCGCCCGCCTCCGGCGGCCGGTGCGTCGCCGTGCTCCGGTGGGGCGGAACCGAGGCCCGGGGCCGGCAGGCAGATCGTCCGGGCGACGGAGGACGGCCGCATCCGGGTGGGTGGGAGTGAGTGTCACCGCCACCACACCTCCCCCGAAACCGGTCACCCATCGCGATATTGTCACCGCCCATCGTAATTACCGGCGAGCGATCGCGTTGTCCACAGGGGAACGCGCCGGGGTAGCAGAACCGCGATCGTGTCGCTACTCTCAGCGACGAGTTCTCGTTGGCCCATCCCGCGTCGTGCTCCCCCTCCGGCGTCGTGGGTGGTGCGTATCCGCCGTCGGGCCAGCCACGATCGAGGAGACGAGGTGACGTCCAAGGTGTCCCAGACCCAGGCAGAGGCCGCGGTGATGCAGCAGACCGCGGCGAAGTTCGAGCAGACCGACCAGTCGTTGCAGTCGATGCTCAGTGGACTGCTGGTCCAGCTGGAGATCCTTCAGCAGGCCTGGCGCGGGGCTGGTGGCCGGTCGTTCGAGCAGGTCAAACGGAAGTGGGCGGAGGACCAGGCCGGGTTGCAGCAGGCGCTGCGGGAGACGGCGGGTGCGATCCGTGCCGCCGGCACGCGGTACGACGCGTCGGACGCCGAGGCGGCCGCCCGGGTGACCGCCACCAACCGAGGCGGCATCCAACTGCCGCTCTAGCCCACGACCCCAGGGAGAAGAATCCGATGGAGCACGGTGTGCTGGTCGTCAATTTCGCTGCGCTGCAACAGGCCAGCGCGGACATCCAACGGGCGTTGAACACACTGGACGCCCAACTCGGCCAGTTGGAGCGCGACGCGGCGCCACTGGTCGCCAGCTGGTCCGGCGCGGCCCAGCAGGCCTACGAACAGCGGCAGGCTCGGTGGCGTAACGCCTCGCAGGATCTCCAGGTGATGCTGCGCGACATCAAGCTCGCGGTGGACGAGTCCGCGGCCGACTATCTCGACACCGAGAAGCGGAACACCAGCCTCTTCCAGTGAACCGCTCCGCACGGATCGCGGGGTGGCGCGGATCGGCGTCACCCCGCGTCGTGGTCATGGTGGGCCGGACGCCATCGTCGGCGTGCCCCCCGGGGCAACACCGCCGCGGCCAGCACGACGGCAGCCGCCATCGGCACCCCCACCCCGGCAAGCAGCAGTGCGCGGCGCCATGCGTCGCTCCGACGGTCCTGCCGCGCCAGCAACGTCGGATCGGGCCGATCCTCGGCCAGCCCGGCCACCGGCCGCGCGTGCCCCGGCACCGATCCGGCCTCGGTCACCGCCCGGTACGGATTGAGCACCCCCGCGCCGTACCCGCCGCCGGGTGCCGGATCGGCGGTGGCGATGATCCGCCGAGCCACCTCGACCGCGCTGAGGTCCGGGCGGTACTGGCGCAGCAGGGCGGCGGTGGCGGCGACGAAGGGCACCGCGTAGCTGGTTCCGTCGGCGCTGCGGTGACCGCGTCCGGGGGCGGCGATAAGCACATCGACACCGGGAGCGACGAGATCCACGTGGTCGCCGGTCTGCGAGAAGTCGGCCCGCGCCCCGTCCACGCCGATTGCACCGACTCCGAGCACCCCGTCATACCTGGCCGGATACGGGCGGCGTTCGCCGCCATCGGACAGGTTGCCGGCGGCGGCCACCACGACCACGTCCCGGCTGAGCGCGTACCCGACCGCCGCGCGGACCGTGGGATGGTCGGCGTAGAGCACCACGGAGAGGTTGACCACGGTGGCGCCCTGGTCGACCGCCCAGCGGATGGCCCGGCCGAGGTCGCCGGGCGCTGCCGTGCGGCCCGTCCCGCGCCCGTCCACCACCTGCTGCTCACTGACCCGGACCGGCAGGATCCGGGCCTCCGGTGCCAGCCCACGGAAGCTGGTCCCGTCGCGTGGTGTGGCGGCGATGATGCTCGCCACGCCGGTGCCGTGACCGACACAGTCGAGGCCACCGTCGCCGCCGACATCGAGCAGGTCGGTGCCGGCGAGCACCCGCCCGGCCAGTTGGGGATGCCGTAGGTCCACGCCCGAATCGACCACCGCCACAGTCACTCCGGCTCCGGTGGCCAGCCGGGCGAGGCGCTCCGGGGCGTACCGTTGCTGGGCCCACGGGGTCGCGGCGACCGGCCTGGCCGGTGCCGGTGGCGACGCACATCCCGGCGCGGCGCGGGCCGGCGTCACCGCGCCCGGCGTCATCGGGCCGGCCAGCAGGGCAGCGACCAGTCCCGCCAGGAGCAGGTACGGCAGGCGCCGAGCACCCCGCCGGTGCCACCGCGCCCCGGGTACCCGGTACATCGACCGCCTCCGTATCGTGTCGACACCGGAACGGGATGTTATCGGTAGCTGGTGAACCGGGCGGGCCAGCGCCAGCCTGGCATTGTGATCTTGTGATCACCTTGTAGGTTGTACCCGATACCTATGGCCTGTGCCCGGGAGGAGGGGTGGCCGTGACCGACTGGGAGCCGGCCACCGGGGCCGAGGCGGCGATGCGCGACGCGCTGCACGGCAATGACCAGCAGCTTTACTTCCGCATCCTGTCCGGTGTCGAGCTGCTGCTGCCGGTCTCCGCCCAAGCGGCCGCAGGGCACACACCGGTGGGCTGGGGCACCTGGACGACCGGCGGCCGGACGCACGTGCTGGCGTTCACCTCGGCCGAGGCGATGCGGGCCTGTCTCGGTGAGCACGCCGGCCCCAGCCGACGCACCGGCTACGCCGAACTCGCCGCGAGCTGGCCGAACCACGAGTGGTGGTTGGCGGTGAACCCGGGCCTGCCCATCGAGGGCTACCTGCCCGCCTGGTACGTCTCTCAGCTCTCCCGAGGTGACGTCCGGCTACCCGGCCGTACGGTGGGCGCTCGCGCCCGGTTGGAACGGGTGGAGGCGCTGAATCGGGCTCGCGACGCCGCCTCGGCGGCACCCCCTCCGGCACCGCTGAACCCGCCGTCCCCACCGCGACAACCGGGCCCGGTCCGGCCGACACAGCTCTCCCCGGCGCCGCCGGTGGTGCCGGCGGCCTTCCATGTTCCCGAGGTGCCGTCGGTGGCGTCGGGCACGGTCGCCGGTCCGCACCGACCGGAGCCCGCCGAGCGGGCACCCGCCCCGCCCCGCCCGGCCCGGCCGGACAGCAGCGGGACGGGCCGTGCCGGTGCGGGCGGCCCCCGGCTGCCCGGTGATCTCGGCGGTGTCCGGCCGGATGGCCCCAGCAGAGACGGCATGCCGCCGCGGCGGCCGTCGCCGGGCCGGAACGAGGAGCCGACCTCCGCCGGGCCGGGATGGCCCGTGGCGCCGGAGCGGCCCGGAACGCCCAGCAACGGACGTCCGGCCGGTTCCGAGCCGCCGGCCCAGCGTTCCTTCTTCGAGCCCGCGAACGGTCGCTCGACGCATCGCGGTGACCGCCTTGCCGAGCGGGCCGCGCCACCGTCCCGGTTTCGGGGCGGTCAGCCGTTTCCCCGGCGTGGATCAGCCGGCGAGCCACCCTCCGACGGGCCGACGCGTGCCTTCGTGTTCAGCGAGAACGACCAGGCCACCGCCCGGCCGCAACCCGTAGCGAACGAGGAGGCGACCCAACCGCTGCCGCCGCCCGACGGGCCGGTCCGGCCGCTGCGGGTGAGCACTCCCGCGGGCTGGGCGGCACCGGGCGGCGGTGATCCGACCGCCGGCGGCGGTGACCCGACCCAGGCGCTGCCCCAGCGCCAGCCGGTCGAGGAAGAGCCGACCTCGGCGGCCGAGCCGATCTCCGCGCCGCCCGCGCCGCGCCGCGGATTCACTCCGATCGTCATAGAAGGCACCATCATCGAGGCTCGGGACCTCACCTCGACCAACGGTCGGCCGGGTCAGACCGGCGGGGCACCGCACGGCGGCAGCGGGCCCGTGCCCCAGGCGGAGACACCGTCCGCTCGTCCGGCACCTGAAGACACCGAGGTGGCGACTCCGCCCGTGCCGGCACCGGAGCCGACAGCCGTCGAGCCGGAGCCGACGGTACGCTTCCCGACGCCCCGCCCGGAGCCGACAGCGTCGGGAGCTGAGCCGACCGTGGCCGCGCCGACAGCGACGCCCGAATCGACCGTTCCGGTCCGGACGGTGACGCCCGATCCGACCGTTCCGGGGCGGCCGGTTACGCCCGAACCGGCGACCGCAGCTCCGACGGCCGCCCCGGCACCGCCCAGCCAGGCCCGGACGGACGCCGACGCTGCTGCGGCACCACCGGCCGACGCCCACCCGGCGGCCGCCCCGGTCACGGAGACGCCCTCGCTGTTCACCCCGGTGTCCGCACCGCCGTCAGCGGCGTCGCACACTCCGGCACCCGCGTCAACCGCGCCGGCCACGGAAGTGCCCGCGGCTGCCGAACCCCCGGTTCCCGACCCCGCGTCCGGCCCGGTCACCGCGCCCGTCGTCGGTCCGCCCTTCCGGCCCGCCAACGAGGTGGAGGACGACCTGTACGCCGCCGCCGAGGCCGGCAGCACCGACACCTTCCTCTCCACGCTCCTGCTGGCCCGGGTCCTCATGCCGGTTGCGGCCGACTCCGCCCCTGGTAGCCGCCCCGGCGACCCGGGTTTCGTCTGGCCGGCCGTGCAGTTGGACGGGCAGACCTTCGTGGTGGCCTACACCTCTCCGCAGCGCCTCGCCGACCACACCGATCCGGCGGCCGAGACGGTCCAGGTCCGCTTCGTCCAGCTGATCCGGAGGTGGCCCGACCCTTCGTGGTCGTTCGCGGTCAACCCCGGCACTCCGGTGGGCGCGAAGCTGCCCGGTGAGCAGATCGTCGGGCTGGCCAACTGGGCGGCCGAACTCGGCCTCGGCGACGACGCTGAGGGCGAGCCCGAGCCGACCGTCGAGGCCCCCGCACCGGCGAGCAGTCCACGGCAGGCGGCCCCCTCGGGTGACCTGGCCCGGCCGATCGTGATGCAGAAGGCGATCGCCCCGAGCCAGCTCGGCTACTACCTGGAACGGGGCTACGACCGGGTTTCCGGATTCGTCCACCGGGCGAGCGAGTTGGCGCACCTCACCACCCCGACCGCCCTTTACCAGGCGCTCGGCCTCAACCATCCCGAGTCGCCCTTCGCAGCGGACGCCGAACAGATCTACGTGCTCCGGTGGCCCGCGTACCGGCCGAGCCTGTACCGCATCCCCTACGGCGGGCAGAACGAGGCGGCCATGCGGGCGATGGAGGGTTGGGTGATCGAACGGCCCCCGTTCCGGGGCAACGGCTTCGCCCCCGGCTCCGGCAGCGAGGTGCTTGCCGAGTTCAAGGTGGACAGCGTCCGGCTGCCGCACGGTGCCCAACTGGTGTGCATCGATGCCTCGGGCGCCGAGCGGCTGATCGCCGTGCTCGACGCCGACACGCTCTCCTGGCAGGAGGTCGGCGAGCGGTGATGCGCGACGGCTACGTGGCGCGCTGGCGCGGGCGGGAGTTCCAGGCCAGCCCGGACGGCGGCGAGGTTCGGCTGTACCAGCCGGAGCCGACCGAGGGTTTCACCGAGGTGCGCCCCGGCCGGCACGTCCGGGTCGTGCCGGCCAGCGAGATCGAGGAACTGGCGTACGTCCGCACCACCTGCACCTGGAAGGGGCAGCCGTTCATCGTGCTGGCCGAGCACGACGGTTGGCTGCGAGTCGAGTACACCGGTGGACGCTGGCCGGTGGCGCAGGCGATGCGGCTGGAGGCGTTCGACTTCGGCGTCTACCAGGGTTGGGCTCCCGTCGGCGAGGTCACCGACGTACGCGAGCAGCGGGTCTGAGGCGCGTCCGCGCGGGTCAGGACTTCGCCCAGCGCAGGATCTCGCCGAGCACCAGTTCCGGTGCCTCCAGGTGGGGGAAGTGCCCGACCTCGTCGAGCAGTCGCCACTCGTACGGTGCGCTGACGTAGCGCCCGGAGCCCTGGGCGGTACGCGGCAACGAGGCCACGTCCCGCGCGCCGTGCAGTTGCAGCGTGGGAGCGGTAATCGGTCGTTGCATCAGCTTCACGAACCGGTAGCCGTGCAGCCGCAGTACCGATCGGAACGCCCACCGGTAGCCCTCCAGCGCGCAGAAGGCGGCTTGCGGGATCCGCATGGCCTCCCGGTAGCGCCGCGCGTAGTCGGCGAAGTCCGGGCCGGTGACCCAGCGGTGGCCGCCCCAGCGGCGCAGCATCTCCTCCACCGCGCGGCCGTTGTCACGGGTGAGGAGGTGTTCGTACCGGGGCAGCTGGAACCTCAGCGCGGGGGTCGACGCGGCGAACTGACCGCGTGGATCGGCGAAGATGGCGGCCCGCAGCCGCAGTGGGTGCGGGGCGCCGAGCACCACCAGGCGGCGCACCAGGTTGGGGTGGAACGACGCCGCGGTCCAGGCGATCATGCCACCGGCACCGGTGCCGATCAGGGTGGCCGAGCGCTCGCCCAGCGCCCGGATCAGCCCGGCGACGTCGGCCGCGAGGGTGTAGCCGTCGTACCCCCGGGGTGGTTTGTCGCTGGCGCCGTAGCCGCGCAGGTCCATCGCGACGGCGCGGAAGCCGGCGTCGGCGACCGCCGGCAGCATCCGGTGCCAGGCCCACCAGTGCTCGGGGAAGCCGTGCAGGAAGAGCACCATCGGCCCGGTACCCGCCTCCACGACGTGGAAGCGGCTGCCGTTGGCACCCACGAACCGGTGCGTCCACGGCCCCTCGGTGAGTACGCAGGACTCGTCGACGGCCTCGTCACGCTGCTCGGTCATGTCCGACAGCCTAGGGCCCCGTCCTGTCGATCATCACCGGGCTGCGACGGGCCCCGGCGGCGTTGTCGGTGCATCCGCCGGTTCGTGCCGTCGGCGTGGATGCCCGGTCGGTCCGAGCGAACGGCGCGGACGGTCAACCGACCGGGCTCATCTTGAGGATGCTGAGCGGGATTCCCGGGCCGCAGTCCACCTCGGCCGCGGCCGGAGCGGTGGTCACCCGTACCCAGGTTCCGGTGGCGAAGGTGCCCTTGTCGGTGCCGTGCAACGCGTACTCCCGGCCGTCGTCGGTGACCAGGGTGTAGCAGGGGCCGCTGCCGCCCCGGCTGAGCCGGCCGGCCAGGACGTTTGACTTGCGCAGCTCGGTGGGATGGCGCGGCGGTGCCGTCGGGGTGCCGATCAGCGGCGGTTCGGTGGGTGACGGGGGGCTGCCGGTACGCCCGACGGGAGGCTGCGCGCCGGCATCGCCGGCCGGGCGGTCGGGGCTGCCGGCCGGTGAGCTGCCGGTTGCGGTGGGGCCCTGGTCGGCGGTCACGGTGCCTCCGTCCGACTCGCCGCAACCGGCCAGGGCCAGCAGCATGGCGAGACAGGCTGCCGGCACTCGGATGCGGTTGATGGTGGGCACCGAGGTACGACGTGAGCAGGCTCGCGGCGGTTCCCTGCCGGTCGGGGCCGGTGCCGAGAAGCGTGCTGCCCCGGGCGGGTGGTCCGCCCGGGGCAGCACGTCATCGGTCCAACGGATCAGGAGAAGCGGACCTTGGTGTAGATCCCCTTTTGCTCCAGCACCTTGATCTTGGTGCCGGTGGCCGGGAGCTTCACGCCGTGGTTCGGCAGCTCCGGGAACCAGTACTTCTTGGTGTCGTCGAACAGCGGCTGCGCGGCCTGCCCACGGATGTACTGCGGCTGGCTGTTCAGGTGCAGCGTGAACGAGTCCGCCTTCTTCAGGCTGAACGGCGCGTCGTAGACCTGGATGCGGGCCCGCCAGGGCTGCCCGGTGAGGTTGTAGATCGGCCGCGGATGCGCATCGATGATCATGTTCCGGCCCTCGCCCGGGTGCGCGAACGTGTCGTTGTCCGCCCACCGGGTGTTCCAGTACGAGATCAGCAACCCCTCCTGGTACGCGTAGTGGTCCACGTAGTCCGGCTTGGTGTTGTCGTACCCGAAGAAGTACGGGCCGGTCTTGAGGTACCTGTCGTACGAGATGTACTGCCGGGTGCCGGCGATGTAGTAGTTCGCGAAGCTCCGCGTGTACGTTGCCTCAACCACCTCGAACCCGCCGGCCAACGTCCAGCCGCCCGCGTCGGACTCCGCACCGTCGGTGAAGACGGTCTCGCCGTCGGCGGTCAGCGTCACCGCGTCACCGAAGAAGCCGCCCTCGGAGACACCGCCGTCGGTCTGGTAGCGCAACCGAAATCCGACGCTGTTCCCCGCCACCTGGTCCAGCGGGATCGCGATGTCGACCCACTCGTCGTCGGAACTGCCGTCCAGCGCGAAGCGGCCGGGGGAGATCTCCTTCAGCGGCTCGCCGTCGACAGTGCCGGGCTGCGACGTCCAGGTCTGTCCACCGTCGACCGAGGTCTCGAAGAAGAGGTAGTCGTAGTCCGCCTCGATGCTGTAACGGCCCTTCATCGACAGGGTCGCCGACGACTTCCCGGTCAGGTCGAACGTCCGGGTCATGGTGCTGTTGAGGTCGTCCGCGTTGCCGGAGAAGAACTGCTTTTCACCCTCGAACGGCGCGCCGTTGTCGAAGGTGTACTCCCGCTCGGGCAGCACCACCACGGCGGCCTGGGCCTCCTTGGTGTTGTACTCCTGCGGGCCCAGGGTCAGCGTCCGCTTCTGCCCGGCCACGATCACCTCGTAGTCGAGCCAGCCGAGCTGGAGCTTGTTCCAGGCGCCGAGGTCGCCGCCGCGCTCGCCGATGCCGCCGTCGTTCTTGGCGCCGAGCCGGCTCTGGGCCATCAGCGTCCAGTGCTCGTTGTTGTTGTCGCCGCCGCTGATGACGTTGTAGTCGTCCGGCAGGCCGAGGTCGTGGGCGTACTCGTGGTAGAAGACGCTGCGACCGCCGTTCTCCGGCTGGATGGTGTAGTCACCGATCCAGACGCCGGTGTCGCCGATCTGGGTACCGCCCGCCGGGAAGTTCGACGGCCCGGTGCGGCCCTGGTCGGAGGCGTACGCGTACCAGCGGTGGCTCCAGATGGCGTCCTCGCCCTGGATCGGGTCGCCGTCGGCCATGTCGCCACCGGCGTGCACGATCTGGAAGTGGTCGATGTAGCCGTCCGGCTCGTTGAAGTCGCCGTCACCGTCGTGGTCGTAGCGGTCCCACTCGTCCATCGCCCGCACGTCAGCGGCGATCTCCTCGTCGGTCCGCCCGGCGGCCTTCTGGTCGCCGACCCACTGGTTGGCGGCGTCGCGCACCAGCGCCCAGACGTTGTTGCAGACGATCCCGTCGCACGGGTAGCCGCTGGAGCGGCCGTACCGGGCCTCGTTGTACTGGACCTTGACCCAGTCGGTGACCACGCCGTCGACGCTGTACCGGCCCGAGGACTGGGCCTCGTAGTACTGCTTCACCGACTCGTCACCGGGTTCGGTGCCGAAGTAGAGCTTCCGGTAGTGGTCGGCGTCGTAGTCCGCCTGCCAGACGGTGGAGTTGTCCACCGACCGGTCCGGCTCGGGGATCTCGTTGTGCAGTGGCCCGTCGAACTTCGTCGGCCCGGGGATCTCCGGGTCGGTGTCCTGGTCCGGGTAGTCCGGGTGCCGGTCGTTGCCGAACTCGGCGAGGATCACGAAGATCTGGTCGGTCTTCTCCCGGGACAGCTCGACGTACTGCTTCTCGGTGGGGCCCCGGCCGCGCTTGGTGGCCTTGGCGTTGCGACCGGCCTCACCGCCACGGGCCGCCCGCTCGCCGACCTTGACCACCGTGCTGCCGTTGATCCGTTCGGCCTTGGCTCGGCCCGACAGCACCTCGCTGAGGCCCTCCTGACGCAGGGCGCGGCGCTTGGCCTCCAGCGGGTTCGGTAGGTCGTGTTCGGCGTGGGCGGGCTCCGCGATGGACGGGGCGGCCGCCGGGGTCTCCGGCTGCGGCGCGGCTGCGGCGGCGGATGAGCCGACCGTCAGTCCTGTCGCCGTCAACGAGAGCCCGAGCAGACCCACTGCGACTTTCCGCACGTGGTACCTCCGGATTGAGGGAACCGACCCGTCGGGGGGTTGCGGGTCGGTGAAAATGGCCCCCGTGAATGGGGCCAGTGGTGAACCTAGGGACTACTGGGGCTGGTGGGAAGAGTCGCAGCCGAATTTGTTGCACCTTTTTGTTGGCAGGCGTTTTCACTGTCACATCTCGATCCGGTTGCGGCGTACCTCGACATGACGAAGGGTGGCGGCCCGATGCCGGACCGCCACCCTTCGGGTCGTACGCCTGTCGTCAGTCCTCGTCGGACTTGCCGCCGCTCATGCCGGAGGCGATCAGGTCCATCACGGACGAATCCTGCAACGTGGTCACGTCGCCCAGCGAGCGGTTCTCCGCCACGTCCCGCAGCAACCGCCGCATGATCTTGCCGGAGCGGGTCTTCGGCAACTCCGGCACCAGCATGATCTGCCGGGGCTTGGCGATCGGGCCGAGCGTCTTCGCCACGTGGTTGCGCAGCTCTGCGATGAGTTGCTCGCCGGCCTCGCCGGAGATCTCGGTGCTGCCCCGGGGGATGGCGAACGCGACGATCGCCTGCCCGGTGGTCGGGTCGGTCGCGCCGACCACCGCCGCCTCCGCCACCGACGGGTGCGAGACCAGCGCCGACTCCACCTCCGTGGTGGAGATGTTGTGCCCCGACACCAGCATCACGTCGTCGACCCGGCCGAGCAGCCAGACGTGGCCGTCGTCGTCCTTCTTCGCGCCGTCACCGGCGAAGTAGATCCACGGGGCGTTGGCATCGCCACTGGCACCCGCGCCGAACCGCGACCAGTACGTCTCGATGAACCGGTTGTCGTCACCCCAGATGGTGCGCAGCATCGACGGCCACGGCTCGCGCAGCACGAGGTAACCGCCGCCGCCATTGGGCACCGACTGGCCCTGGTCGTCCACCACGTCCGCGACGACGCCCGGCAGCGGCGTCATCGCCGAACCCGGCTTGGCGGCGGTCACGCCCGGCAGCGGCGAGATCATCATGCTGCCGGTCTCGGTCTGCCACCAGGTGTCCACGATGGGCAGCTCACCTCGCCCGACGTGCTGCCTGTACCACATCCAGGCCTCGGGGTTGATGGGCTCGCCGACACTACCGAGCAGCCGCAGCGAGGAGAGGTTGTACTCAGCCGGAATCTCCTCACCCCACTTCATCATCGTGCGGATCAGCGTCGGCGCGGTGTAGAGAATGGTCACCCGGTACCGGTCGACGATCTCCCAGAAACGGCCCTTGTGCGGAGTGTCCGGGGTGCCCTCGTACATCACCTGGGTCACGCCATTGGAGAGCGGGCCGTAGACGATGTAGGAGTGACCTGTCACCCAGCCGATGTCCGCCGTGCACCAGTAGACGTCGGAGTCCGGCTTCAGGTCGAAGACCGCGTACGAGGTGTACGCCGCCTGGGTCAGGTAACCGCCGGTGGTGTGCAGGATGCCCTTCGGGCGGGCGGTGGTGCCGCTGGTGTACAGGATGAACAGCGGGTGCTCGGAGTCGAACGACTGCGCGGTGTGCTCGGCCGACGCCTGCTCCACCGTCTCGTGCCACCAGTGGTCCCGCTCGGACCAGCCGACGTCCTCGCCGGTACGCCGGACCACCAGGACGTGTTCGACCGACGGACAGTTCGCCACCGCCTCGTCGACGGTCGGCTTGAGCGCGGAGGGCTTGCCGCGCCGATACCCGCCGTCGGCGGTGATGACCACCTTCGCCGAGGCGTCCTGGATCCGGTTGGTGAGCGCGTCCGCGGAGAAGCCGCCGAAGACCACGCTGTGCGTGGCGCCGATCCGGGCGCAGGCCAGCATCGCGACCGCGGCCTCCGGGATCATCGGCAGGTAGATCGCCACCCGGTCACCGGCCGTCACCCCGAGGTCGGTGAGCGCGTTCGCCGCCTGGCAGGTCATCCTGTGCAGGTCGGCGTAGGTGATCGTGCGGCTGTCGCCGGGCTCGCCCTCCCAGTGGATCGCCACCTTGTCGCCCCGGCCGGCCTCCACGTGCCGGTCGAGACAGTTGTAGGCCACGTTCAACTGCCCGCCGACGAACCACTTCGCGAACGGCGGCCGGGACCAGTCCAGCACCTGGTCCCACTGCTTGGTCCAGGCCAGCCGGGCCGCCTGACGCTCCCAGAAGGCGAGCCGGTCGGCCTCCGCCTCGGCGTACGCGTCCGCGGTGACGTTGGCGTCAGCGGCGAGTTCGGCCGGCGGCGGGAACTGGCGCGTCTCGTTCAGCAGGTTGGCCAATGCCTCGCTCATGCCGGCACTCCGCTTCGCTTCGTGCCGCCCTGAGGCACCAGCGCGCTGCATTGATGATTCGCTCGCTGCCGCTCGCTCATGCGGTGACTCCTCGTTGCTCGGGTGACCTGGGTCTCTCCCGGGCAGGTTAGTCGCGGCGGCCGAGCGAGGCGACCGATCCCCGACGCGCCCGTCGCTCAACGGCCCCTCCCACGCGCCGAGGTGCAGGGCAGATCCGTCGCTGTCCCGGGTGGCGGCAGGTTGCTGTCCCGGGTGGCGGCAGGTTGCTGTCGCGGGTTGCGGCATGTCGGGCCTTCCCGCCAACGTGAAAGCCCGACATGCCGCATGTCGCGACTGCGGCCCCGCGACTGCGGCCCCCGGCGCGGCCCCCCGGTCGGCGCGGCCCCGGTCGGGCGGGTGGTCCCTGCCGGGCCGGGTGGGTGGCGGGGATCGCGTTGCCGGTGACTCCCGCCCGGTGCCGTCGGCATCGTCGCTAACGTGTCGGGGTGACCGCCGATCCGCTCGCGCCGCTGCTCGACCTCGCCGACATCGCCGCCGCCGTGGAACGTGCCCGCGACCGGTTCGACCGGGCACTGGGCCACCGGGCGCTGCGGCGCCACGGCGGCCAGGTCGCCGCCGAGGTGAGCCTGCGCTCCGCGGTGGCCAGCGCCGGGCTGGAGGGCCACCACCACGAGCGGGAGACGGTACGCGCCGGCACCGTCACCGAACCGGTGCTCCAGGGTGCGCTGCGGGTGGCCGGCACCCTGCCCGGGCTCAGTGAACTCTGGCCGAAGGCGCCCCGGCAGGCGTTGGCGAAGCTGCACGTGCTCGCCGCCCGCGAGGTGGTCACCGAGGCCGAGCTGGGCCGCCCGGTCAACGACCCGGTGGTCGCCACCCGGCTAGACGCCCTGGCCACGCTGGTGGCCGGCGGCACCCAGGTCACCCCACTGGTGCTGGCCGCCGTCGTGCACGGTGAACTGCTCAACCTGCGGCCCTTCGCCGGCCCGTCGGGCGTGGTGGCCCGGGGCGCGGCCCGTCTCGTGTTGCTCTCCACCGGATTCGACCCCCGTGGCCTGCTCGCCGTCGATGTCGGGCACCGGGAACGCGAGCCGGAGTACGTCGGTGCGGCCGGCGCCTTCGCCACCGGCACCCCGGACGGCCTGCGCTCCTGGCTCCGCCACTACATGTCCGCCGTCGAGGTGGGCGCCGACCAGCTCACCGCGATCGGCGACGAGATCCTGGCCGCCTGACCGGTACCGGCTGCTCGTCCGATTGGCGCCGACGGGCCGGGCCTGCGGTGGAGCGGCGACCGAGTCCGCCTGCGGCGGTGCCTCTGCGACCAGGTCAGGCAGGCGAGGCGGCGGCACGGGTGCGGCGGTGCCGGCCGTACCAGGCGATACCGATCGCCACCCCGACGCCGACGCCGAGCGCCGCCGCGGCGACCGGAACGGCGGGCCGCTCGCGCAGTCGCCGGCCCAGCGGTACCGGGTGCCGGAACTCAAGCACCGGCCAGGCGTTCTCGACCGCCAGGCGGCGTAGCTGCCGGTCCGGGTTGACCACCGACGGATGACCCACGCACTCCAGCAGTGGACGATCGCTGTACGAGTCGGAGTAGGCGTACGAGTCGGCCAGGTCGTAGCCGCGGGCGGTGGCGAGTTCGCTTACCGCCTCGACCTTGCTGGGACCGGCGGCGTAGAACTCGACCTCGCCGCTGTACCGACCGTCGACCACGCCCATCCGGGTGGCGATCACGTCGGTCACCCCGAGCAACGCACCGATGGGGCGCACCATCTCCTCGCCCGAGGCGGAGACCAGCACCACGTCCCGACCGGCGGCCTGATGCTCCTCGATCAGCGCGGCGGCCTCCGCGTACACATAAGGGTTGATCAGCTCGTGCAGCGTCTCCGCGACGATCTGACGGACCTGCTCCACCGGCCACCCCTTGCAGAGCGTGGCGAGATAGTCGCGGGTCCGGGCCATGGTCTGCTCGTCGGTGCCGCCCAGCCGGAACATCAGCTGCGCGTACGCCGACTTGACCACGTCACGCCGAGTGATCAGGCCGTCCCGGTAGAACGGCCTGCCGAACGCCAAGGCGCTCGACTTGGCGATGACGGTCTTGTCCAGATCGAAGAAAGCGGCACTTCGGCCCACGGCGCGAAAGTCTAGCCCGATGGTCTATGGTCGGCGGGTGCCCGGGGGCTGAAGTGCACTCGGACCTGCGGGCCCGCCCCCACCCGCCTGCGAACAGTGACCGCGGTCACACGCTGCGAACAGGATTTCGCAGGGAGTGGAGGCTACACCACTCGACGTACACAGGTCCGCTCAGGCAGACTTGTTCGCAGCACGAGCATTCATATCTCGTACACCCGCAGACCCTCGGCGGTTGCACCCCCCGTGACCGCTGAGCGGGTTCGGCTCGACCCCCCCGGAGCCGAACCTCCGACGACCCCCGTCTCCCCCCGACGGGGGTCGTCCCTTTGCGCCGTGAGTGCTCCGGTAGCGGAGCCGCCCGAGGGGTCGACGTGCAAGGCGCGGTCGTTCCGCCCGAGGATGCTCCTCAGCTACCCGGTCGTTTGCTCTCGGGCTTGGGTTCGGCCGGCCGATCGTGCGTCAGAGGATCGCGAGCTGTCGGGTCGGATCGGCGCGGAAGGTGGGTTGGGTCGGGGTGGGGGTCAGCACGAACTCGTACGTGCCGTCGTCGGACCCCTCGGCGTGTGGGTGTGCTCGGACTTCAATTTCGTACCAGCCAGGTGGCACTGCCACGCGGCGGTGTTCCGAATGATCGGGCCTCCAGTGGCGGAGGTGGCCGAGGCCGCAGAGCAACAGCGAGCCGGTCTCCGACCCCAGGACCCAGCCCGGCGAGGAGACGGCCGCAGTGGAGCATGGTGAACGGTCTACGGCATGTCGCACCAGCACGGTGTAGTACCCCGCAGTTACACCCGTCAGCGGTAGCGCTATTCCCGCCCGGGCGACGGTGTCACCGGCCTCGGTGGTACTGAACAGCTCCAGCAGGTCGCGCCCCGTGCTGCTCGCGCCGAGATGCTGGTCCAGGCGCGCGGGGTTGAGCAGCACGAACCCGTGGGCTTCGGGAAAGCAGCGGGTCAGTTGGACGGCCGGAAAGACCCCGGTCATCCGATCACGGCGCGGGCGGGTGTGCGCTTCGGTTCGAAGCAGACCAGCGCGCGACCTCGCCGGTCGGTCACCACCCAGGGATGACCGACGTACGTGTGCTGCCGGTATGACTCGCTCGGGTGCAGCACGGCGTACTGCCTCCGCTGCCCATGGTGGTCCAACCAGTACACGATCACCGATCGCGAGCGATGGTTGACGAACTCGATGCTGGTTTCGCTGCCGCCGCTGACCGATCGCAGCCCGCGCTCCCGCCATGCCGGTAACGGGGTCAGGTGCTCCGGCTGGGGCGGCCGAGTGGTCGATGGCGGTTTCGCCGGACGGCTCGGTGAGGGGTTCGGGCGGGTGCTTGGTGTGGCGGGCACGGTCGACGAGTCGGGCCGGCTGGGCGAAGGAGCCGGCGTCGCCCTGCGGCTGAGCTGCGGTCGGGAGGACGAGACCCCACCGACGGACGACGCGGCCGACGGCGATGGCACGTCGGCGGACGCAATCTCGTCCAGGTTGGACCCGGGGCTGCCGGGAGGAGGAGGTACCCAGTCCGACGGCACATCGGGGGCCGCGACCGTCGGTGGCTCGGTCGCCGGCCACAGCACGGTGAGCATGAGCCCGAGCGTGGCGGCCGCGAGGCCGGCCAGCACCAGTCGGTGCGACATGCGACCGGGAGCGCGGTGGGCAGGTTCGACGGAGACGGCAGCTGACCGTATGGGCGGGGGCGGAACGGCCGGCCCGCCAGGTGGCTCGGGCGCTGGCGGAAGTGCCCGCGGAACCGGGCGCGCCGCCAACTGCCGGGCGCGGGAACGTGGGTCGAACAGCCAGGGGCCGACCCGCAGCCTCGGCTCGACACGGGCATGTTCGTGATCTGGGGACTGCGTCATGACCTCGATCCGGCGAGGGATGCCGTTCTCTGCCGACGGCACAGGACGTCGATTATGCGTGTTGCGCGTCACGTTCCGCCACGGTTGGCGACGGTCGAGATAGGCGCGATGTGCGGCCCGTCCCCATAACAGATCAACGCCCCTTGTGGGCGTTGTCCACAGAGCGGTTCGTTGTCCACAGGCCAGCCGGCAGGGGCGGCGCTCGGGGCGGCAGCGGCGGCAGGGTTCGACCCAGTGAACCCGCGCCGACCGCTTGGAGGCCGCGATGCCATCCCGTACCTCCGTCCCACCGGACCGACGCCTGCCGCTGGTCGTCACCTCGGACGGTGACCTGCTCGACGACCTGCTCCGGCTCGCTGCCGCAGGCGGAGTCGAGGTGGAGGTCGCCGCCGATCCGGCGGCCGCCCGCACCCGCTGGCGGCCATCCCCGTTGGTTCTCGTCGGCAGCGACCAGGCGCAGCCCTGCCTGCGGGCGCGGCTTCCCCGGCGTTCCGGGCTGGTCCTGGTGGGACGTGCCGGCGACGTCGAGTCCGGTTGGCAGGTGGCCGACCTGCTCGGTGCCGAGCACGTCGCCGTGTTGCCGGCGGCCGAGCCGTGGCTGGTGGACCGGTTCGCCGAATGCGGCGTCGAGGGCGCGGTCACCGTCTCGGCCCGGATGGTCGCGCTGGTCGGTGGGCGGGGCGGAGCCGGTGCCAGCATTCTCGCCGGTGGCCTCGCCGTCACCGCAGCTCGGGCACGGCTGCGTACCCTCCTGCTCGACGCCGATCCGCTCGGCGGTGGCCTGGATCTGGTGCTCGGCTGGGAACAGATGGAAGGGCTGCGGTGGCCGGCGCTGACCGGGGCGGACGGGCGGGTCGACGCGCCGGCCCTGGTGCGAGCGTTGCCCAGCCGGGGCGATCTGGTGGTGCTTTCCTGGGACCGTGGCGACCTGATCGCCGTGCCGGCCGAGGCGGTGGCCGCCACCCTGGATGCTGCCCGGCGGGGCCGGGACTTCGTGGTCGTCGACCTGCCTCGCCACCTGGACGACGCCGCGGTGACCGCACTTCAGGCGGCCGACCGGGCGTTCGTGGTGGTACCCGCCGAACTGCGGGCGACCGCCGCGGCGGCCCGAGTGGTCACTGCGGTCGCACCGCACTGTTCCGACCTGTCCGTCATCGTCCGGGGTCCCGCTCCCGGCCGGCTGCGCGCCACCGAGGTCGCCAAAGCGCTCGGTCTACCACTGGCTGGTTCGCTACGGCCTGAGCCGGGGTTGTGCCGGGCACTGGAACGGGGCGAGGCCCCGGCGGCCGGTGGGCGCGGCCCGCTCGCCGAGCTCTGCCAGCGGATCGTCAGCGAACTCAGCGGCCAGCCCACGGCGGGTGTGGCATGACCGGGGAGAACCTCGCGGCCCGGGTACGGCAGCGGATCGCCGCGACCACCACGCCGGTCACCCCGGCCGCGATCGTTTCCGCGGTACGCGCCGAGCCCGACGCCGCCGTACTCGGTGACAATGCCCTGCTGCGGATGGCCGACCGGGTCCGCGACGACCTGGTGGGCGCGGGCCCGCTGGCCGTACTGCTGGCCGACCCCGAGGTGACGGACGTACTTGTCAACGGGGCGCGGGTGTGGGTCGACCGTGGGCAGGGGCTGCACCAGGTGCCGGTGCCGGTGGGCACTCCGGACGACGTTCGCCGACTCGCGCAGCGGCTGGCGGCTGGGGCCGGTCGTCGGCTGGATGACGGTTCGCCGTGCGCCGACGCCAGGTTGGCCGACGGTACGCGGCTGCACGCGGTGCTACCGCCGGTGGCGACCGAGGGGCCGTACCTGTCCCTGCGTACCTTCCGGCAGCGGCCGTTCACGCTGGACGAACTGGTCGCACAGGGCGCGGTGGCCCGGCCGGTGGCGCCAGTGCTGGCCGCCGTGGTGGCGGCCCGGCTCGCCTATCTGGTGATCGGCGGCACCGGCTCCGGCAAGACGACTCTGTTGAACACGCTGCTTGGCCTGGTCCCGACCACCGAGCGGATCGTGCTGGTCGAGGACGCCTCCGAGTTGCGGCCGGTGCACCCGCACGTGGTGGGTCTGCAGACGCGTACGGCCAACGTGGAGGGATCGGGCGCGGTCGGCCTGAGCGAGCTGGTCCGGCAGGCGCTGCGGATGCGGCCGGATCGCCTGGTGGTCGGCGAGTGTCGGGGTGCGGAGGTGGTCGACCTGCTGGCTGCCCTCAACACCGGGCACGAGGGCGGGGCGGGGACGCTGCACGCCAACACCCCGTCGGACGTGCCGGCCCGGCTGGAGGCGCTCGGTCTGCTCGGTGGGCTGCCACGTCCGGCGCTGCACGCCCAGGTGGCGGCGGCGCTTCAGGTGGTGTTTCAGATCCGCCGTACGCCGCAGGGTCGCGTGTTGGAGTCCATCTGTCTGCTGCTGCCGGAAGGGCCCGACCGGCTGGTGACCGCCGTCCCGGCGTGGATCCGCAACCGAGGGCTCGGCCTGGCGGCCCGGGCGCTCGGCACGCTGATCCGCAACCGCGATGTGCCGGTGCCGCCGATCCTGTGCGAGCCGTGGCCAGCGTCGGCGGTGTCGTCGTGAGCAGCGCGTGGTGGTGGGCGGTGTCGGTGGTGCCGGTCCTGCTGGCACTCGCCCACCGGATGCGTGGGCGGCGTGTTCCGAGGTGGTCCGGGGACGGCGGGAAGGCAGCCGACGATGCGCTGGTCGCTTGGGTCGTTGCCCTGCGGGAGGCGGGCGGTTGGCGTGCCGGTGAGGAGCCGCAGGGCCCGCCCCGGAGCAGTCCGGAGCCGACCGGTGTCGGTTGGCCGACGACGGGGGCGCGGCCGTCCTCGGTGGTGGTCCACCCGGTCAGGCCGGCTGCTTCCCCGATCGCCTGGCCCACGTCGGGGCCGCCGACAGCACCGGCCGCGTCCCGTCCGCCGGGGCCGCATGGCAGCCGGCGGCCGAATCGGCCTGGTGGCGTGCCCGGTGTGGTCGTACGGAAAACAACCCCCGCCGTGAAGCTGACGGCACGGCCGCTCGGCACGGCGGTGCTCGACGAGGAGCAGATCGCCGCCGGGGGCCTCGATCACCGGGTGCCGGCCGACCATCGCGAGCAGACGGATCACCGTGAACAGCCCGACCAGCGCCCACCGAGGCTGAGCCGACCGCCGGCGCTGCTCGCGACGCCGCGGCGCATCCTGGTGCTGACCTGCCTGCTTGGTGCGGGGGTCGGGGCGCTGCTCGCCGGTCCGGTGGCCGCGACGGCGCTTGCCGGTTACGGCACCCTTGGTGTGCGGGCGATGCTCCGTCGGGCAACCGTGGGTCGGGCCGACCGGGAGCGCCGGGAGCGGTTGGATCAACTGTGTGCCCTGGCCGGGGACCTGCGGGTGGGTCTGCCGGTGCCGGTGGCCGCGCAGGTGCTTACCAATTCGGCACCCAGTGCCGTCGCAGGTGTGGCGCAACTGAGCCAGCCGGACGAGGCCGTCAGCGACGTAGGCCAGCCGGTCGGGCCCGAGCAGCGTCTCTCCGACAGCGCCGTGCCCGGTTCGGCGGGAGACCGCCTCGGGCGACTGGCCGGGGCTGCGGTACGGCTGGCCGAGCGTACGGGAGCGCCGCTGGCCGATCTGGTGGAGCGGATCGAGGCCGATGCCCGATCGACGGACCGAGGGTTGGCTGCGGCCACGGCCCAGGCTTCCGGTGCCCGCGCCACCGCCTGGTTGCTGGCTGCCTTGCCGCTGGGCGGGATTGGCCTGGGCTACGGAATCGGGGCGGACCCACTTCACGTGCTGCTGCACACCCCGGTCGGCGGCGCTTGCGCGATCGCTGCCGTGGGCCTTCAGGTGATCGGGCTGCTCTGGGCGGAGCGTCTCGCGGTCACCTCGTCCGGAGACAGCTGATGTCCGGGACGCCACTGGTCGTCTGTGGTCTGGCCGGTGCAACCCTGGTCGCCACGCTCGCGGTCGGCCGGTACCGGCCCCGGCGTCGGTTGCGCCGGCTGTCCAGCCACGTGACGGCCAGCCGGACAGGTCAGCGGTTCTGGCCTTCGATGCCCCGACCGGCCAGGTCACGCCGGGTGCCAGCGGCCGTCCAGCGGTACGGGTCAGCTGGCGAGCACCCGGCGCAGGCTTCGGCAGCCGAGTCACGAGGTTCGAGCCAGTGGCGGCCTGACCTGGTCCGGCTGACCGCTGGGCTGTCCGGGCTGGCGGTGGCGGTAGTGGTCGAAGGCTGGGCCGGCACGGTGGCGGCACTGCCCACGGCGGTGCTGCTCGACCGGCTGCTCCGGCGGATCGAGCCGCCGGCCGTACGCCGTCGCCGACTGCGGGCCGCAGCGGACCTACCACTCGCCGCTGACCTGTTGGCGGCGGCGCTGCGGGCCGGGGCACCCGTGGAACGCTCGCTGCTCGCCGTGGCTGACGCGCTCGGCGGGCCGCTGGGCCGGCAACTTGCCCGGGTCGGTCGGACCCTGCAACTCGGAGGTGGTCCCCAGGAGGCGTGGGGACATCTGGCGGCGGTTCCGGGAGCGCACCGCGTGGCCACGGCCGCGATCCGCTCGGCGAGCAGTGGCGCTGCCCTGGCCGGGGCGCTCACCCGGCTCGCCGACGACCTGAGGGCAGACCGGGCCGTCGCACTTGAGGCGGCCGCTCGCCGTTCGGGCGTGCTGATCGTGTTGCCGCTGGGGCTCTGCTTCCTGCCCGCCTTCATTCTCGCCGGTCTGGTGCCGGTGATCGTCGCTGTCCTTGGCGACGTGCTGTGAATCCATCGAGAAAGGACGAACACGTGCGCAGAATCCTCGCCCGCCTTCGCGGGGACGCCGGGATGAACACGGCGGAGTACGCGGTAGGAACGCTCGCCGCGGTGGCCTTCGGCGGAGTCCTGCTCAAGGTGCTGACCTCCGACGGAGTGCAGTCCGCGCTGACCGCCGTCATCGACCGGGCACTGAAGTGACCGGGCGCCGGCCGGCCGGCCACGACCGGGGATCGTTCACGGCCGAGATGGCGGCCGGCCTGCCGGCGCTGGTGCTGCTCCTACTCACCGGGCTGACCACGATCAACGCGGTGAGCACCAAGGCGGCGTGCCTGGATGCGGCCCGGGAGGCGGCGCTGGCCGCCTCTCGGGGAGAGCCGGGCACCGCCGCCGGCAGCCGGCACGCACCGGCCGGTGCGGAGGTGGTCGTCGCGTCGGACGGTGAGCACGTCCGGGCGACGGTCCGGGCCTCCGTCCGCGCCCTCGGTACCGATCTGCCCACGATCAACGTCGTGGCGACGGTCGTCGCCGCGGTCGAACCGGGTGCGCCGGAGCCGCAACCGTGAGCGTCGTCGCAGCTCGTCCCGCCGGCACCGCCCCCGGACGCTGCCTTGACACCCGCCGGCTGCGCCGTCCTACCCGGTGGCAGCTTTGGCTGGGGTGGAAGCTGAGCTGGCTGACCCGGAGGGCGACCGGAGGGGGTGAGCGGGGTGGCGCCACGATCTGCCTGCTCGGCGTGGGGCTGCTGTTCGTCGTGGCGGGTCTTTTCGGCGCGGGGGCGGGCGCGGCCCGGGTGGCGCGACAGCAGGCCCGGGTGGCCGCCGATCTCGGCGCTCTCGCGGGTGCGGCTCGGGTCCTTCAGGACGAGCCGGTGACGTGCGCGCGGGCAGCTGAGTTGGTGGCCGCGAACGCTGCCCGGATGGTGCAGTGTCGGATCGATGGGCTGGACGTGCTGGTCACCGCTGAGGTGATCGTGAGCCCCTTGCCGGGGATGACCCGGTCCGCCAGGGCAACCAGCCGGGCCGGTCCGCTGCGCGGCTGACCGGGTACCGGCAGATGGCGGTCGGTGCGGTGGCTGCGTGGCGTGAAGCGGGCGGCCGGACGCGAACCTGGCGCTGTCCCGGCCGCCTCGCATTGCGACCCCACCTGTCCCGGTGGGCCGGCTCGCTCGGCGTGGTGGTCGAGCGGGCCGACCCGGGGGCCAGGTGGATCGCAGGTCGGGGCCGGCGTCAGCGGCCCTGGAGGGCGTCGAGGGCGACGGCCATGGCGATCACCAGGCGGCGGTCGATCTGCGGGTGCTGGATTTCGACGATGTACCGGTCGCGCAGACCCCACTTCTTGACCACGGAGAAGACGGGCTGGCCGTCCGCGACGAAGTCGAAGTGGTACGGCAACCAGGACAGCGAGTCGACGAAACGGCGCAGCAGCGCCACCGGCATGCTGCGCTCCTGACCGGTGACGTTGGGCAGGCCGGCCTGCTCGACGTGCCACGTCGAGCGGAGCAGGGACTGCGCGAAGTCCTTCCGGAACAGGCCGATCGGGTTGCCGGCGTCGTCGGTGACGTCGTACGTGGCACCGAGGTCGAGGCGTTGGCGCGCCTTGAAGCCGAGCAGCGGCTGCTGCTTGGACTCGTCGGTGTAGATCGTCACCTGCTCCTTGAAGGCGAGTCGCTTCTGCTGGGCGAACGCCAACACCCCGCCCTCGGAACCGTCCGGTGCGACGCTGTGCACCTCGTACTGGTTGACCATGAACCGCACTCGTTGGCGGATGTGGAACTGATGCTGCGCCTGCAAGCTGTCGAGCTGCATGAGAACTCCTCGATTGTGGTGCGCCGGAGTGTCGCACAGTCGGACAACGGCTCCGTCCAGGGTCCGCCGGTCAGCGGACGCCGTCGACGCCCGAACGGTGGGTCATGGTGGTCAACAGCAGATGGATGGTGCGCAGACGTTCGTTGATCTGATCCAGCCGTTCGGCCTGGGCCAGGGTGGCGAGCGCGGTCCCCAGCGCGATCTGCTGGTTGATGTCGAGCTTCTCCTGGTCGATGGTGTAGAGCAGGTCGACGGTCTCGGCGATGGTGTCGGCCACGGCCTCTCCTCCATGCTGGCAAGGACGGTGAACGGCAAGCACGGCGCTCTATGGAAGCGCTCCCACCATCATTGCCCGGCCGCCCCGGTTTTCATACCCGGCCCGGTCATTCCGGCAGGTTGGTGAGCACCACGTCGAGCACCCGGATCGCATCCGGTTTGGACAGCGGATTGTTGCCGTTGCCGCACTTGGGTGACTGCACGCAGGACGGGCAGCCGGCCTCGCAGCCGCACTCGGCGATCGCGTCACGGGTGGCCCGTAGCCAGGACGCCGCCATGCCGTAGGCCCGCTCGGCGAAGCCCGCTCCCCCCGGATGGCCGTCGTAGACGAAGACGGTCGGGGCCTCGGTGTCCGGGTGCACCGCCGTGGAGAGCCCGCCGATGTCCCACCGGTCGCAGGTGGCGACGAGCGGCAGCAGCCCGATCGCGGCATGCTCGGCCGCGTGCAGCGCCCCCGGCACGTCGGCCGGATCCACCCCGGCGGCGATCAGCGACTCGGGGGAGAGGGTGAACCAGACCGCGACGGTACGCAGCTCACGCGCCGGCAGGTCCAGCGGACGAGTGTCGATCACCTCGCCGGTGGCGATCCGTCGCCGCTGGTAGGAGACCACCTGACTGGTGACGTCCACCTCGCCGAGGAAGAGCCCGACCGGGCCGGCGTCGACGTAGGAGCGCACCGAGACCACCGACAGTGAGGTGACGTCGCGGGCATGGGTCGACCAGTCCGGCTCCTCGGGGCGCACCAGCGCGCATCCGTCGTCCAGGTCGAGTGAGTCGACCACGTACGACACGCCCTGATGCAGGTAGACCGCGCCGGTGTGCAGCAGGAAGTGCGCGGAGCCGCCGTCGACCGTACCGAGCAGCCGGCCGGTCGCCGCCTCCACCACGCACACCGGGGCGCCGCCCTCGCCGCGCAGATCCACCTCGGGCCGTTCCCGGTGCCGCCAGTACCAGCCGGTCGGCCGTTGGCGCAGCGCACCCGCTTCGACAAGCGCCGCCACGGCCTCCTTGGCGCCGTCACCGAAAAGCTCCAGGTCGGCCGTGGTCAACGGAGCCTCCGCCGCCGCACAGGCCAGCTGCGGGCCGAGCACGTACGGGTTGGCCGGGTCGAGCACGGTCGCCTCCACCGGCGCACCGAAGACCGCCTCCGGATGGTGCACCAGGTAGGTGTCCAGCGGGTCGTCCCGGGCCACCAGCACCGCGAGGGCCTCCTGACCTGAGCGTCCGGCCCGGCCAGCCTGCTGCCACAGCGACGCCCGGGTGCCCGGATAGCCACAGATCATGACCGCGTCCAGCCCGATCAGGTCGACCCCCAGCTCCAGAGCGTTGGTCGAGGCCAGCCCCAGCAGCTCGCCGTACAGCAGCGCCCGCTCCAGCTCGCGACGCTCCTCGCGCAGGTAGCCGGCCCGGTAGGCGGCCACCCGGTCGCCGAGCCCCGGCACCGCCTCGTCGAGGCTGCGCCGGGCGCTTGTCGCCACCACCTCGGCACCCCGGCGGGAGCGGACGAAGGCCAGCGTGCGTACCCCGGCGGCGACGGTGTCGGCGAGCAGGTCGGCGGTCTCCCGCAGCGCCGATCGGCGTACCTGGGTCAGATCGGACGCCGCAGCGGGCTCGTCGGACCCGGCGGCCGACGGGTCCGGCGGGAGCAGCGGCGGCTCCCAGAGGGCGAAGGTGACCCCTGCCTGGGGCGAGGTGTCCTCGGTGACGGCCGTCACCGGGAGGCCGGTCAACCGGCCGGCCGCCGCGGCCGGATCGCCCGACGTCGCCGAGGCCAGCACGAACGTCGGTCCGGCGGCGCGACCGTACCGGGCACGCTGCCGCCGCAGCCGGCGCAGCACGTGGGCGACGTGCGAGCCGAACACGCCCCGGTAGACGTGGCACTCGTCGACCACCACGTACGCCAGTCGACGCAGGAAACCGGACCACTGGGCGTGCCCGGGCAGGATGCCGTGGTGCAGCATGTCGGGATTGGTCAGCACGAACCGGGAGTGCCGCCGGATCCACTCCCGCTCGGCGCGCGGGGTGTCGCCGTCGTAGCAGGCCGGGCGTACGCCCTCGATCTCCAACGCGGCGACGGCGCGTAGCTGGTCGGCGGCGAGCGCCTTGGTCGGTGCCAGGTAGAGCACGGTGGCGCGCGGGTCGGCGAGCAGCGTGGCCAGCGCCGGCAGCTGGTACGCCAGGGACTTGCCGGACGCGGTGCCGGTGGCCACCACGACATGCCGGCTGTCGTACGCCAGGTCGGCCGCCTCGGCCTGGTGCCGCCACGGTGTCGCCACTCCGCGTCGGGCGTACGCCGCGCGTAGGTCCTCCGGAACCCAGGACGGCCACGGTGCCGGCGCTCCGGCCCGGGGCGGTACCCGCTCGACGTGGGTGACCGGATCGGCGGGGTGTCGCTGGCGTAGCCGGCGCAGCAGTTCCCCCGGCGACACGACCGGGACCGCGCCGGGCGGGACCGCACCGGTCGGGACCGCACCGGTCGGTCGCTCGGGGCCGCTGCCGGCGGATACGGTGGCTGCCGAGGTCACGTCCTGCACTCTCGCACTGGTGTTCGGAAATGGGAAATCGGCGTGCCGGGTACGGATGGACCTGCCCCGGTGAGTCGTCGGCCGGACCCTGGGGTAGTGGTTAGATGCCAAGAGAGTTTACGGCTGCCTGAGGAGGACGGATGGAGCTGTCACTGGCGACCCGGACCGTGGGTGAGCACACGGTGCTCGAGGTCGGCGGTGAGGTGGACGTCTACACCGCCCCCCGGCTGCGCGAACGGCTCCTGGAACTGATCGACGCCGGGGCCCGGCACGTGGTCGTCGACCTGGGCAGGGTGGATTTCCTCGACTCCACCGGGCTGGGTGTGCTGGTCGGCGCGCTCAAGCGGCTGCGTACCGCGGACGGCACCTTCGCCCTGGTCTGTGACAAGGAGCCGCTGCTCAAGATCTTCCGGATCACCGCGCTGGATCAGGTGTTTCCGCTGTATCCGACGGTCGAAGCAGCGACCGGCGCCAACCAGTGATGGCCACGGTCCGGCTCTCCTTCTCGCCCGCGCCGGTGCACGTGCGTACCGCCCGCCTGGTCGGCGTCGCGGTGGCTCGGCGGGCGGGCGTTCGCGAGGATCTGCTCGACGAGGTCCGCCTGGCCATCGGTGAGGCGTGCACCCGGGCGGTCGCCCTGCACCGCCAGTACGGGGTCGCCGCGCCGGTGCTGGTGGAGATGTCCGACTCGGGGGCGTACTCGGTGCGGGTGGTGGATCGGGCGCCGATCGAGGCGAGCATCGGTCTGGCCGCGCTCGATGCCGACCAGTTGGCCAACGAGTCGCTGAACGAGGACGACCTGACCACCGGTGTCGGCTTCGCTCTGCTCGCCGGATTCGTCGAGGATCTTCAGGTCCGTCCGGTCGACGAGGGCGTCGGCACCGAGGTGCGGATGGTCTGGCCGGTCAACCACTGAACCGAGGGCCTGGCCGCCCCGGACGACCGCTGCCGGATCACCATGGACCGCTTCCTATATCAGATTTCGGTTCATAACACAGCGACGGAGATCATCCAGACCCGCCGCCACCTCGGTGTGACCTCGAACACTGGGGGCGGCTAGAGTACGCGGGTTGTCAGCAAGTGATCCACCCGGCACCCAGCGCAGATGGGCGTGGAGCGCTGGTTCGTCGGGTGGATCGGCGCGCGCTTGCGAATTCGCATCCAGGCGCCGGACGGTGCGTCTCCACCGGCCGGCGCGTTGTTCGGCACAGGAGGACACAGATGTCCGACACCTTGGCCGCCGAGGGCGGCGGGATCTCCCTCACCGGAGCCAATGTCACGTACGTCGTCATCGCCGCGGTGATCGCGCTGGTCGCGCTCGCCTTCGCCGCCGCCTTGACGAAAACGGTGCTGGCCGCCGGCAAGGGCACCACAAACATGCAGGAGATCTCCGGGGCCGTGCAGGAGGGCGCCTCGGCCTACCTGTTCCGGCAGTTCCGGACCCTGGCGATCTTCGTGGTGATCGCCGTGGTGCTGCTGTTCCTGCTGCCGGTGCACGACACCGACGGCAGCGAAGTCGCGGTGAAGATCGGTCGCTCGCTCTTCTTCGTGGTCGGTGCCCTGTTCAGCGCCTTCATCGGTGGCGCGGGCATGTGGCTGGCGACCCGGGCCAACCTGCGGGTGGCGGCCGCCGCCCGGGAGCGGGAAGGCGGCCGGGAGTCGGCCATGAAGATCGCCTTCCGGACCGGTGGCGTGGTCGGCTTCCTCACCGTCGGTCTCGGCCTCTTCGGCGCCGCGCTCGTCGTCCTGATCTTCCGGGGTGACGCGCCGACGGTGCTGGAGGGCTTCGGCTTCGGCGCCGCGCTGCTGGCCATGTTCATGCGGGTCGGTGGCGGCATCTTCACCAAGGCCGCCGACGTCGGCGCCGACCTGGTCGGCAAGGTCGAGCAGGGTATCCCCGAGGACGACCCGCGCAACGCCGCCACCATCGCCGACAACGTGGGCGACAACGTCGGCGACTGCGCCGGCATGGCCGCCGACCTCTTCGAGTCGTACGCGGTCACCCTGGTCGCCGCGCTCATCCTGGGCCGGGCCGCGTTCGGCACTGACGGCCTGGTGCTGCCGCTGATCATCTCCACGATCGGTGTGCTGGTCGCCATCATCGGCGTCTTCATCACCCGGCTGCGCGCCTCCGACCGCAACGGCCTGACCGCGATCAACCGGGCCTTCTACCTCTCCGCGCTGATCTCTGCGGTGCTGGTCGCGGTGGCCTCGTTCGCCTACCTCCAGCCGTCCTGGACGGCGCAGCTCGGCGACGACTGGCGGACCACCCTCGGCGTCAACGGCGGCGACCCGCTCTTCGGCCCCCGTGGCGTGGTCATCGGTGCGGTGATCATCGGTATCGTGCTGGCCGCCGCCATCCAGGCGCTGACCGGTTACTTCACCGAGACCAACCGGCGCCCGGTGCAGGACATCGGCAAGAGCTCGCAGACCGGTCCGGCCACCGTCATCCTGGCCGGCATCAGCGTCGGCCTGGAGTCGGCGGTCTACTCGGCGCTGCTCATCGGTGCCGGTGTCTTCGGCGCCTTCCTGCTGGGTGGCGGCTCCATCACCCTGTCGCTGTTCGCCGTGGCGCTGGCCGGTACCGGACTGCTCACCACCGTCGGCGTGATCGTCGCGATGGACACGTTCGGCCCGATCTCCGACAACGCCCAGGGTGTGGCCGAGATGTCCGGCGACATCGACGAGCACGGCGCCCGTACGCTCACCGAGCTGGACGCCGTCGGCAACACCACCAAGGCGATCACCAAGGGCATCGCGATCGCCACCGCGGTGCTGGCCGCGACCGCGCTCTTCGGCTCCTACACCGACACGCTGCGAACCGCGTACGCCGACGCCGGGGTGACCGACGTGGGTGCCGAGATCCTCAACGCGTTGAACGTGTCGAACCCGCAGAACCTGGTCGGCCTGATCATCGGCGCGGCGGTGGTGTTCCTCTTCTCCGGTCTGGCCATCAACGCGGTCTCCCGTTCGGCGGGTGCCGTGGTGATGGAGGTCCGTCGGCAGTTCCGCGAGCTGCCCGGGATCATGGACCGCACCCAGCGTCCGGAGTACGGCAAGGTCGTCGACATCTGCACCCGCGACGCGCAGCGTGAGCTGCTCACCCCCGGCCTGCTGGCGATCCTGGCACCGATCGCGGTCGGCTTCGGCCTCGGGCCTGGCGCGCTGGCGTCGTATCTGGCCGGTGCGATCGGTGCCGGCACCCTGATGGCGGTCTTCCTGGCCAACTCCGGTGGTGCCTGGGACAACGCCAAGAAGATGGTCGAGGACGGCGCGTACGGCGGCAAGGGTTCCGAGTCGCACTCCGCGACCGTCATCGGTGACACCGTCGGCGACCCGTTCAAGGACACCGCCGGCCCCGCGATCAACCCGCTGATCAAGGTGATGAACCTGGTGGCGCTGCTGATCGCGCCGGCCGTGGTGGCGTGGAGCGTGGGCGACGACCGCAACGTCGGCCTGCGGGTCACCATCGCGGTGGTGGCGACGTTGATCGTCGTCGCGGCGGTGGTGTTCAGCAAGCGCAAGAGCATCGCGATGGGCGACGACGCCGACAGCGGTTCCGGCAGCGCGGACCCGCGTCCGGAGGAGATCAAGGCCTGACGCGTGGCACAAACGGTCCCCGGTCGGCAGCTGTCTGCCGGCCGGGGCCGTCGCCTGTCCGGACCCGGTACCGATGACCGGTGCCGACCGGGGAGAGAAGCCGTACGCTGCAACGCATGCGTACGTGCCGGGCGGCAGCCGCCGGAAAGTTCACGGTGGTCCTGGCCACGCTGATGATGTTGGTCGCCTGCGGCTCCGATGGCCCCAGTCCGCGGGCCTGGGCCGCCTCGGTCTGTTCGGCGCTCACTCCCTGGCGGGCCGAGATCAGCAAGCTGACCAACAGCACCGACCA
Source organism: Verrucosispora sp. WMMD703 (assembly GCF_049178935.1). Taxonomy (NCBI): domain Bacteria; kingdom Bacillati; phylum Actinomycetota; class Actinomycetes; order Micromonosporales; family Micromonosporaceae; genus Micromonospora; species Verrucosispora sp. WMMD703. Next base: position 760,153 of record NZ_JBMHMM010000004.1, read on the forward strand.
GCAGATGACCGCGCAGACCACCCCGGCGCAGGCCAAGGAGAACCTGGTCCGGCTCTTCGGCGGCGCCGAGCAGGCCAGCGAGACCGCCCGGCGCAAGGTGGAGCAGGCCGGGGTGCCCGAGGTCGAGCATGGCGAGGAGGTCTCCGCCGGCTTCCGCGCCTCGCTCGCGTCGATGCGGGACGCCTACGGCCGGGCCCGGACCACCATCGACGGCCTGGGCACCGGTGAGGCCAGCACTTTCTACGAAGGTGTCCAGGCCGCCGTGGAAACCCTCCAGCAGGAGTACGACGCGAGCGCGCTGGACACCAGCCGGCTCGACTCCGAGGAGTTGAAGCGCGCCTTCGACGAGGTACCCGAATGCCGCTGAGCGGTTCCGGCGAGACACCGGCGGCGCAACCGCTGCCGGTGTCCTTCCCACCGCCCGACGAGACCTCACCGGTGCGCCGTCGTCGGCCGACCGGCCGTCGATCCGCCCCCGTCGACCCGCCGGCCGACCACGACGCTGCGGACCGGCCGACACCGGTGCCGGGCGGTGTCACCGGTGCCGATCGGCAACTGGTCTTCTTCGGCGCGGAGACCGGTGAGCCCTCCGTGGCCGACCTGGCCGGGCTGCTCGCCGGCCCGGGCGAGGTGCACCGGATGGGCGGCACGGCCCGGTTGTCGGTGGTGGTGGAGGCGGCGTGGCGGGTGCACGTGCTCATCGCTGAGCTGGCCCAGCGGGGTGTCCGGAGCAGTTGGGCACCCACCGAGGACCAGCGTTACGCGGTGCGGACCGCGTACACCCGGACGATCGTGCCGCTCGCGGCGGCCTGGCTGCGCGGCCCGACGCAGCATCCGCCGCCCGGGTTCCAGCTCGACGGCCGGCGGCTGCGTCTCTGGCTCGCCGCGGCCGGCGTGGCCGATCCGCCCGATTTTCTGCTCCACCTCGGCGGTAGTGACCCGACGCGGTGGGCTGCGGTCGGTGCGGCCCTGGCCACGGCCGGGCTGACCGGTGAGCTGGTCGAGGCCGGACCGGGCGGCCCCGCGTACCGGATCGCGGGCCGTCGCGGGACGCAGCGGCTGGCCGAGCTGGTCGGTGAGCGCCCGCCCGCGAGCCCGCCGTCGGCCTGGCCGACCCGGGCCTGACGGTCGGGCGGCTGTCCGATCGGAGACAGCCAGGTGTCGGGGAACACAGGGAGAATCGGCCGGGTTTGACCTCCACTGAGGGGCTGCCATGGTCACAGCGGCCCGCTCGTCACCCTACCCAGGGTGTACGGTGACGCCGTCTGGCGTGACCACGGATCGTCCGGGGCGGATTGCCGCCCGCGAAACCCGAAACACGGACGGCGCGTTACGTTGGACATCCGGACCGCCGGGCACCGGTGGGCCGAGTGCGCCCCAAGCCGGCCAGGCGCGGCCATTGAGTGGGAATGAGGTCGATACAGACGTGCCGAGCAACGCTGGAACCACCCGTCTGGTCATCGTCGAGTCTCCGGCGAAGGCCAAGACGATCTCGGGCTACCTGGGCCCGGGGTATGTCGTGGAGGCCAGCTTCGGGCACGTCCGTGACCTGCCCCGCAACGCCGCCGACGTGCCAGCCCGCTACAAGGGCGAGTCGTGGGCGCGGCTCGGCGTCGACGTCGACAACGGCTTCCACGCCCTCTACGTCGTCTCCGCCGACCGCAAGCAGCAGATCAGCAAGCTGACCAAGCTGGCCAAGGAGGTCGACGAGATCTTCCTGGCCACGGACGAGGACCGCGAGGGCGAGGCGATCGCCTGGCACCTGGTGGAGACGCTCAAGCCCAAGGTGCCGGTCCGGCGGATGGTGTTCCACGAGATCACCAAGCCGGCGATCCAGGCGGCGGTGGCCAACCCCCGGGAGATCGACCGGGATCTGGTCGACGCCCAGGAGGCCCGGCGCATCCTCGACCGGCTCTACGGCTACGAGGTCTCCCCGGTGCTGTGGAAGAAGGTCATGCCGAAGCTCTCGGCGGGCCGGGTGCAGTCCGTGGCCACCCGGATCGTGGTCGAGCGGGAACGGCAGCGGATGGCCTTCCGCACCGCCGAGTACTGGGACATCCTGGCCACGCTCGCCGTGACCAACCCGGGCGAGGGGCCGCGCAGCTTCAACGCCACCCTGGTCGCGCTGAACGGCGACCGGATCGCCACCGGCAAGGACTTCGAGCCGACCACCGGCCGGGTCCGGCCCGGTGCCGGTGTGGTCCACCTCGACGAGGGCGGCGCCCGAGGGCTCGCCGCCCGCCTGGAGGGGCGGCCGTTCGCCGTCACCCGGGTCGAGGAGAAGCCGTACCGACGCCGCCCGTACGCCCCCTTCATCACCTCCACGCTCCAGCAGGAGGCGGCCCGGAAGTTGCGGTTCTCGTCGCAGCAGACGATGCGCACCGCGCAGCGGCTCTACGAGAACGGCTACATCACCTACATGCGTACCGACTCGGTGAACCTGTCGGACACCGCCATCGCCGCGGCCCGCCGGCAGATCGTCGAGCTGTACGGCGAGCGCAGCGTGCCGCCGGAGCCGCGCCGCTACACCGGCAAGGTGAAGAACGCGCAGGAGGCCCACGAGGCGATCCGTCCGGCGGGCGACAACTTCCGCACCCCGGGCGACGTGGCCAAGGAGTTGTCGGCCGAGGAGTTCAAGCTCTACGAGCTGATCTGGCGGCGCACCATCGCCTCGCAGATGACCGACGCGGTGGGCTCCAGTGTCTCGGTGCGGATCCGGGCGACCACCTCCGGCGGCGAGGAGGCCGACTTCGGCGCCACCGGCAAGACCATCACCGACCCGGGCTTCCTGCGGGCGTACGTCGAGTCCAGCGACGACGAGAACGCCGAGGCCGAGGACGCCGAGCGTCGGCTGCCGAACCTGGTCAAGGACCAGCCGCTGACCGCCGACCAACTGGCCGCGCAGGGCCACCACACCCAGCCGCCGGCCCGCTACACCGAGGCGTCGCTGGTGAAGGCCCTGGAGGAGCTGGGCATCGGCCGCCCGTCGACCTACGCGTCGATCATGCAGACGATCCAGGACCGCGGGTACGTCTTCAAGCGCGGCCAGGCGATGATCCCGTCGTTCCTGGCCTTCGCGGTGATCGGGCTGATGGAGCGGCACTACCCGCGTCTGATCGACTACGACTTCACCGCCAGCATGGAGAACGAGCTGGACGAGATCGCCGGTGGCGACCACGCCGCCGTCGATTTCCTCACCGCGTTCTACTTCGGCAGCAGCAACGGCACCGGCGACCAGGCCATCGCGCACGCGGGCGGGCTGAAGAAGCTGGTAACCGAGAACCTCAGCGAGATCGACGCGCGCAGCGTCAACTCGATTCCGCTGTTCACCGACGACGACGGGCGTGAGGTGGTGGTGCGGGTCGGCCGGTACGGGCCGTACCTGCAACGCTCGGTGCCCGGCGAGGAGCAGGCACCCGCCGCGGAGGGCGAGGAGGCGACCACCCCGGGCGACCGGGCGCCGATCCCGGAAGGGCTCGCGCCGGACGAACTGACCCCGGAGAAGGTGCACGAGCTGTTCCTCGGCGGCGGGGGCGAACGCAAGCTGGGCGACGACCCGGCGACCGGCGAGCCGATCCTGCTCAAGTCCGGCCGGTTCGGTCCGTACGTGGCCAGCGGCGAGCGCAAGTCCTCGCTGCTGCGCTCCCAGTCGCCCGACTCGCTCACCCTCGATCAGGCACTCAAGCTGCTCAGCCTGCCCCGGCTGGTCGGGGTCGGCCCGGATGGCGCGGAGGTGTTCGCCAACAACGGCCGCTACGGCCCGTACGTCAAGCGCGGTGACGAGTTCCGGTCGCTGGACTCGGAAGACAAGATGTTCACCGTCACGCTGGACGAGGCCCTGGCGTTGCTGGCCGCACCGAAGACCCGCCAGCGGCGGGCCGCCGCCCCGCCGCTGCGGGAGATGGGCAACGACCCGCTGACCGAGAAGCCCCTGGTCATCAAGGACGGTCGGTTCGGCCCGTACGTCACCGACGGGGAGACCAACGCCTCATTGCGACGCGGCCAGACCCCCGAGGCGTTGAGCCTTGAGGAGGCCTCCGAGATGCTCGCCGAGAAGCGGGCAAAGGGTCCGGCCCCGAAGAAGAAGGCCGCGGCGAAGAAGGCCCCGGCCAAGAAGGCGACGGCGAAGAAGGCGACCAAGTCCACCGCCACCAAGGCCACGAAGACCACCGCCACCAAGGCAGCGGCAAAGAAGACCCCCGCCACCAAGTCCACCCCGGCAAAGGCCCGCACCACCGACTGACCTCGCCGGATCATGGTCCGAAACCGCCCCCTGAGGGGCGCTCGCGGACCAAGATCGGCGTCGTCAGGGGTGCCAACCCGCCGCTGTCAGGGCGGTGCGGAGTTGGGTGATGACCTGGGTGGGCGCTTGGCGGATGGCCCAGGCCGGGAAGCGGAGCACCCGGTCGCCGCGCTGCCACAGGTCGTTCTGCCGGCGCATGTCCGCCCACGCCGCGGCCGGATGGAGATGCTGGCCGCCGTCGATCTCCACGAGCACTCCCCACTCCTCGAACAGCGCGTCCAGGTAGCGGCGCCGGCCGGCGGCATCCCGCCGGACCGCCTGCCGGGTCGGCTCGGGCAACCCGGCGCGCCGGACGAGGGCGAGGAACTCCAACTCCGGCAGGGAGTGAGCGCCACCGGCCGCGTCGACGGCCGTCCGCCGGATCAGGCTGCGCCGTCGGGCGCGGGGCAGGCGATCGAGTACGCGCTGGACATCGTCGCCGCCAACGAGGCGCTGCTGAAATCCGGCCGCGATGATGGCACACGCCTCATGGTCATCGGCCGCCCATTGCGCTGCGTCCACGATCGACCGAGCCGGCATAGTCCGACGCGGTTGCCCGACGTGGAGATCGTCCTCGTCGGCCAGAATGGTGGTGCGGTGCACCCGGACACCGGGTGGCATCGCACGCGGCCGGTGCCCGGCCGGTATGAGCAGGTGCACGAATCCGTCGTCATGTCTGCGTAGGCCCCACGCCAGGGCGGCGCTCAACCCACCGAGCATCGCCGCCGGGCCGGCGGACAGAACGGCGATCCACGGCAGTTGCGTAGGTGTCAAAGGACCGTTGTGCGTCACGTAAACGGCTCGATGCACCTGCCGCCAACGACCGGACGTGACCCGGTGCCGGATGGCCTTCGGTGACAGGTGCCGGCGGGCCTGATCGAGGCTGAGCACCTGCTCCTGGTGGAACAGCAACCAGGTCAGCTCATCCGCGTCGTCCCTCGGAAGCCCTGACCCCCGGCCGCGGAACGCCGCCCTCGGGTCACGGACCCAACCGTCTCGCCAGCCAGCCCTCGGATTCCGTCCACGCCGGCGTTGGTGTGCCCGCTGGACCGCTCGCTCGTCTCGTCGGTGCCCCGGTCCCACCCCGTGCCCCGCTGATCCGCCTTGAACGGATGGCCCCTCCACTGGTCCCGCACCCCGACTTCCCATGCGACCACCCTGCCCGGGCACCTTCTCCCCGCGCTGCCCCTGTGGATAGCCGGCAGATCTTGGTCCGAGAACGCCCCTCAGGGGGCGGATTCGGACCAAGATCCGGGGTGGGTTCAGCCGAGGAGGCTGGTGAGGTAGGGGGTGGTGAAGGTGCGGTGGGGGTCGAGGTGGGCGCGGATACGCTGGAAGTCGGGCCAGCGGGGATAGGCGGTGGCGAGCGAGGCGGCGTCGCGCCAGTGCAGCTTGCCCCAGTGCGGTCGGCCGCCCAGCCCGGTCGCCACCGCCTCGAAGGCTCGGAAGTACGGCTCGAACGGCATGCCGACGTACTGGTGCAGGGCGAGGTACGCCGAATCACGGCCGTAGGCGGGTGACAACCAGATGCCGTCACCCGCGCTGAAGCGAACCTCGACCGGGAAGAGCACCTTGAACGGCAACCCGTCGATGATGCGGCGCACCGCCGCCAGCGCCTCGGCCAGCGCCTCGCGTGGCAGCGCGTACTCCATCTCCAGGAAGCGGACCCGGCGTGGGCTGCAGAAGACGGCGTCGGAGCGACCGGTGTAGCGACGCTCGCTGAGCGCCCGCGCGGAGATCGCGCTGATGCCCGGCGCCAGGCCCGGCACGGCGCGGCCGAGCCGGCAGGCTCCGGCAAAGACGGTGTTGGCCAGGAAGTCGTCGTCCAACCAACCGCGCCAGCGGGACAGCGGGCGGTCGTCGACGGGTACCCGGTCATTGGTCTTGAGCTGCACCCGGTCTGTGTAGGGAAACCAGAAGAATTCCAGATGATCGTGCGCGTCGACCAGGTCGGGCAGTTGCGCCAGCACCGCATCCAGCGATGCCGGCCGTTCGTGAGCCAGCAGGACGAAGGCGTCCACACAGCGCAGCGTCACCTCGACCAGTACGCCGAGCGAGCCGAGCGCGACCCGGGCGGCGTCGAACACCTCCGGGTGCTCCTCGGCGGAACAGCGCAGCACCTCCCCGGTTGCGGTGAGCAGGGTCAACGCCTCGACGAAGGTGGCCAGGCCGCCGTAGGTCGCACCCGTGCCGTGGGTGCCGGTGGAGATGGCGCCGGCCACGGTCTGCGCGTCGATGTCACCGAGGTTGGGCAGCGCCAGTCGGTGGCCGGCGAGTAGCGCATTCACCTCCCGTAGCGTCATCGCGGCCGGTACGGTGACGAGGCGTCGATCGACGTCCACACGTACGTCGATGGCGAGTCGGGTCAGGTCCATCCGCTGCCCGTCGCTGACCGCGACGGGGGTGAAGGAGTGGCCGCTGCCGACCGGGCGGATCCGCTCACCGGTTTCGGCGGCACGTCGGATCTGCTCGGCGGCCTCGTCAACCGAGGACGGCCGTAGTACGGCGGTGGCCACGCCGCGTTGGTTGCCTGCCCAGTTCGACCAGGCGGCGGTCCTGGTGGCGGTGCTCTCGGCCATGGGCCCGCTCCTCAAGGTGAATATGAACCGAATTCATATCAGGAACGTTGTCCCTGGTAAACACCGCAATCGAGGTCCGCTCGTTGTACCGGTAGTCACGGACTCGTGACGTGCAGATATGTTCATCCGTCGAGAGGGGGTGGCGAGTGTCCACTTCAGCCGCCACGACCGGGCCACTGCGTCGAGTACCAGTGCAGGGTCGTAGTGTCGCGCGGGTCCAGCGGATGCTGGACGCCTGCGCCGAACTCGTCGACGAGGTGGGGTACGAGGGGCTGACCACCACCCTGCTCGCCGAGCGGGCCGAGGTGGCGATCGGGTCGGTCTACCAGTTCTTTCCGGACAAGCGGGCGATCGTGCAGGCGCTGACGCTGCGCACGATGGAGTCCTACCTCCAGCGGCTCGATGAACGCTTCGCCTCGGACGACCTGACCCACTGGTGGGACGGGGTCGACGCGGGGATCGATGAATACATCACGATGCACCGCACCGTTCCCGGGTTCCGTACCCTGCACTTCGGCGACGTGGTCGACCTGCATCTGCTCGATGAGCAGCGGGACAACAACGGGGTGATCGCCGACCAGCTGGCCCGGGTGCTCACCGAGCGATTCGGGCTGGCCGACGTGCCGGACCTGCGTTTCCATCTGGAGATCGCGGTGGAGGCGGCCGACGCCCTGATCAAGCTGGCGTTCCGGCGCAAGCCGGACGGGGACGACCGGGTGCTGACCGAGGCGAAGGCGCTGATCCGGGAGTACCTGCACCGGCAGGTCAACGCTCGGGGTGACGCCGGTCGCCGGCCGGTGGTGCAGCCGGCGAAGCCGGCCGACGACCAGATCGTCGCCGACACCGAGCCCGCGCAGCCGGCGGCCCAACCCGCCTGACACCGACCCGCGCCTGACACCGACCCACCTGGGCCGGCCAAGCCGGGCCGAGACGGCCACCGGCCAGACGGTCAGAGAAAGGCCCGACCCTCGCCCCGGTAGGTCGGCACCGTCGCCACCACCTGGTCGCCGTCCACCAGGTGCAGCTCGTTCACCCGTTCGCACAGTTCGCCCGACTTCGCGTGCCGGAACCAGACCCGGTCGCCGACGCGCAGGTGGGCGGCGGGTGCGCCGGTCAGCGGGGTCTGCACCTCGCCGGCACCTTCGGCGCCGAGCAGGCTGAGCCCGGCGGGCAACCACGGGCGGGGCAGCCGGCTGCGGTCGGCCGAGCCGGAGGCGATCCAGCCACCGCCCAGCACGGTGGCCAGGTCGGGCGTCGGGCGCCGGACCACCCCGCAGGCGAAGAAGGCCGCCGGGGTGGGGCGCCAGGCGCGGTAGGCGTCGAACAGCGTCGGCCCGTACAGGCCCGATCCCGCGGTGATCTCGGTCACCGCGGGATCGGCGCGGGTCGCGGCCACGCTGCCGGTGCCGCCGCCATTGACGAACTCCAGGTCGGCGTGCTCGCGTACGGCGGCCACCGCCGCGCTCCGGCGGACCAGCAGCTCCCGGTACGAACCGCGTTGGGCCAACCGGATCGCGCTGCCGAGCGCCGCCCGCCCGGGCGGTGCGTCGCCCAGGCCGGCGATCTGCGCCTCGTACGACATCAGCCCGACCAGGCGGAAGCCCGGGCGGCCGGCGACGGTGGCGGCCAACCGGCCGGCCGCCCGGGCGCTGTGCACGGGTGACCGGCGGACGCCGACGTGCAGCCGCCCGCCGAGCAGCCGCCACGAGGCGTCCAGGTCCAGGCAGATGCGCAGCTCGGACCGGCGCCCCGGGGGCGACACCGCGTCACAGAAGTCCAGTTGGTCCGGGTCGTCGACCATGAGGGTGATCGCGGCGGCCAGCACCGGATCGGCACCGAGTTCGGTAAGCGCGCCTCGGTCGGCGGTGGGGTACGCCACCAGCACGTCGGCGCTGATCCCGGTGCGGACCAGCCAGATCGCCTCGGGCAGGGTGAACGCCATCACCGCGTGCCAGCCCGGCCCGGCCAGCGTGCGGGCGATCAGGTCGCGGCTGCGCACCGATTTGCTGGCGACCCGCAGCGGCTTGCCGCCGGCCAGGTCGACGAGGGCGGCGGCGTTGGCGTCGAAGGCGCCGAGGTCGACCACCGCGTACGGCGGGTCGAGGTGCGCGGTCGCCCGGTCCAGCCGGTGGCGCAGATTCTCGCTGTCGGTAGCCACGTGTGCACGCTAACTGTGAAACGGTGAATGCGAAATACCCTCGCGTCCGCGTTGCCCGGGTCGGGCTGGCCACGGCGGCCTAGGCTCGGCGAGCAGGCGGTGCAGGGCGGGAGGACGTCCTTGCCGGGTCTAGAGTGTTCCACCGGGGGTGCCCAGCGATGGGCCGGCACGTGGAGGTACGGCCATCGAAAGCGAGTTCAACGGCGAGTCGTCCGGCGTGTCGCCGTCCACGGACCAACCTGCCGGCACAGCCGGGCAGCCCACCGGCGCGACCGGCCAGTCCGGCGGTGCCACGAACCAGTCCGGCAAGGCGGGGACGCAGAGCCCGTCGGGCGGCCCTGGCGGCCAACCCGACCTGACCGGGTACGGCGCGATCCGCTCGGTGCTGCGCATCCGGCCGTTCCGGCGGCTCTGGATCGTGCTCGGCGCAGCCTCCTTCGGTGACTGGCTCGGCCTGCTCGCCACAAGCGTCTTCGCCGCCGCCCAGGTGGAGGGGAGCACCGCCAAGGGCGCGGCCTTCGGTGGCGTGATCGCTATCCGGCTGCTGCCCGCCCTGCTGCTCGGCCCGGTCGCCGGAGTGCTCGCCGACCGGTTCGACCGACGCTGGACGATGGTCATCTGCGACCTGCTGCGGTTCGTGCTCTTCGCCTCCATCCCGCTCTACGCGCTGACCGGTGCCAGCGGCGCGCGGGTGGTCAGTTGGGCGGCGATCGCCACCTTCCTGATCGAGACGGTCACCCTGCTCTGGATCCCGGCCAAGGAAGCCGCGGTACCGAACCTCATCCCGCGGGCCCGGCTGGAGACGGCCAACCAGCTCACCCTGATCACCACGTACGGCCTGACCCCGGTCTTCGCCGCGATCGTGCTCTCGTCGCTCGACGGCATCATCCGGGGTGCCACCGGCGGCGAGATGCCGGACTGGGCCCAGCCGGCCCAACTCGCGCTCTGGTTCAACGCGTTCTCCCGGCTTGCCACCGCCGTCGTGGTGGCCTTCGGCATCAAGGAGATCAGCCAGGGGCAGACCGACGAACGGGAGCGCACCGAGCAGAGCATGATGCGCCAGTTCACCGAGGGCTGGCGGTTCATCGGGCAGACCCCGCTGGTGCGCGGACTGGTCCTCGGCATCCTCGGTGCCTTCGCCGGCGGCGGCATCGTCATCGGCACGGCCCGGTTCTTCGCCGACTCGCTCGGCGCCGGTGACGCCGCGTTCTACCTGCTGTTCGGCGCGATCTTCATCGGCCTGGCGATCGGTATCGGGCTCGGGCCGATGATCGTGCGGGAGATGTCCCGACGTCGCTGGTTCGGCATGAGCATCGTGCTGGCCAGCGCCTCGGTGATGACGCTGGCCTTCGCCATCCACCTGTCCATGGCGCTGGTCGGTGCGGTCTTCGTCGGAGCCGGCGCCGGAATGGCCTTCCTCTCCGGCACCACCCTGCTCGGCGGCGAGGTCGCCGACGAGGTACGCGGCCGGGTCTTCGCCGTGGTGCAGATCGGTACCCGGCTCGTGCTGATCCTGGCGATCGCGCTCGGGAGCCTGCTGGCCGGTGTCGGTGGCTCCCGCACGCTTACCATCGCCGACCTCGGCATCTCCGTCTCCTCCACCCGCCTGCTGCTGCTCGCTGCCGGCGCGGCCGGCATCTTCGCCGGGATCAGCGCCTTCGGGCAGATGGACGACAAGAAGGGCGTGCCGGTCCTGGCCGACCTGTGGGGGTCGATCCGGGGCCGTCCGCTGATGCCGGCCGAGCCGTTCGTCTCGGCCGGACTCTTCGTGGTGTTCGAGGGCGGCGAGGGCGCCGGCAAGTCGACCCAGCTCGGCAAGCTGGCTGAGCTGCTGCGCGGCCAGGGACGGGACGTGGTTGTCACCCGGGAACCGGGCGCCACCGGCGTCGGTGCCCGGATCAGGTCACTGGTGCTGGACACCACGCCCGACGAGGCACCCTCCCCGCGCGCCGAGGCGCTGCTCTACGCCGCCGACCGGGCGCATCATGTGGCCACCGTGGTCCGGCCCGCGCTGACCCGGGGCGCGGTCGTGATCAGCGACCGGTACGTCGACTCGTCCCTGGCCTACCAGGGTGCCGGCCGGACGCTGCCGGTCGACGAGGTGTCCTGGCTCTCCTCCTGGGCCACCGGCGGGCTCAAGCCCGATCTGGTGGTGCTGCTCGACGTCGACCCGCGTACCGGGCTGTCCCGGGTCGCGGCGCGCGCGGAGAGCGCCGACCGCCTGGAGGCCGAGTCGATCACCTTCCACGACCGGGTCCGGTACGCCTTCCTCGATCTCGCTGCCGCCGACCCGAAGCGTTACCTGGTCCTCGACGCCGCCCGCTCGGTCGAGGAGATCGCCGAGCGGGTCGCCCGCCGGGTGGAGGAACTGCTCGGCAGCGCCGACGGGATCGACCACCCGGGTCGGGCGCACGGTCCGGACACCTCGGTGCAGCCCGAGTTATCCCCGTCGGAGCTGGTGACGACGGAGCGGACCTGATGCCGGACGCCTTCGCCGACCTGGTCGGGCAGGACGAGGCGGTGCAGACGCTGCGCCGGGCTGCCTCGGCCGCCGCCGCCGCGCTGCGCGAAACCGGCGAACCCGAGGCGGCCGTCGGCGCTGACCCGGGCGGGGGGATGACCCACGCCTGGATCTTCACCGGACCGCCCGGCTCGGGCCGGTCGGTCGCGGCACGGGCCTTCGCCGCCGCGTTGCAGTGCGTGCACGGCACCGGCTGCGGCGAGTGCCCCGGCTGCCACACCACCCTCGCCGGCACCCACGCCGACGTCCGGCTGGTGGTGCCCGATGGGCTCTCCATCGGGGTGAACGAGATGCGGGCCCTGGTGCTCCGCGCGGCCAGTACGCCGTCCGGTGGGCGCTGGCAGGTCGTCATCATCGAAGACGCCGACCGGTTGACCGAGGCGGCCGGCAACGCACTGCTCAAGGCGGTGGAGGAGCCGCCGCCGCGTACGGTCTTCCTGCTCTGCACGCCGTCCACCCACCCGGACGACATCTCGGTGACCATCCGGTCGCGGTGCCGGGTGGTGCCGTTGCGGCAGCCGGCGGCCGAGGCGGTGGCCGACGTACTCGTCCGCCGGGACGGGATCGCCCCCGACGTGGCGCGCTGGACGGCGGCCGCCACCCAGGGCCATGTGGGGCGGGCCCGCCGGCTGGCGCGTGATCCGCAGGCTCGGGCCCGGCGGGAGGCGGTGCTCGCGGTGCCGCGTCGGCTCACCGGGGTGGGTGCCGCCTTCGACGCGGCGTCCGCGCTGATCGAGGCCGCCGAGGCGGAGGCCGAGGCGTCGGTCGCGGAGATCGATACCGCGGAGCGCGCGGCGCTGGAGACGGCACTCGGCGCTGGCGGCACCGGTCGGGGGGCGGCCGGTGCCGCCCGAGGAGCCGCCGGGCAACTGAAGGACCTGGAACGACGCCAGAAGTCACGGGCGACCCGGGCCCAACGGGACGCGCTGGACCGGGCTCTGGTGGACCTCGCCGCCTTCTACCGCGACGCGTTGACCATGGCGCTGGGTGCGCCGGTGTCGCCCGTGCACTCCGACACCGCCGAGCTGGCCGAGGCGGGCGCTCGTAGCTGGCAGGCGGAGGGGGCGCTGCGGCGCCTGGAGGCGGTGCTCACCTGTCGCGCCGCGATCGAGGCCAACGTCAAGCCCCGGATCGCCGTCGAGGCGATGATGCTCGCCCTCTGGAAGGGCTGACCGCCGCCGGTCCGGCGCAACACCTCGGCGAACGGCCGTGCCCTCGCGCCCCCGGCCAGCCCGTGGCTGGACCGTTGTCCACAGGCATCGACAGGCGCAATTCACGTGCGGTACGGTCCGGTGTGCCGCGGTGACGGTGGCGGCACGCACAGTGATGAAACCGGGAGGAGTCCGGCGATGCCGCGGGGTGAGATCGACGAGGCGTGGATCGAGGAGGCGGTCCGGCGCTACCGCCGCATCGAGTCCCTCCAGGCCGAGTTCGACCAGGCCGTGGCGACGGTCGAAGTCACCGTCCGCTCACCGGACGGCCTGGTCGAGGTGGTGGTCACCGCCGGCGGCCGGATCACCGACGTGCGCTTCCTCGGCCCCCTGCACACCCGGGCACCGCGTGACGTCGCCGACTCGGTGCGGGCCGCGGTCACCGCCGCCGCCGACGCTGCCGAGTGGGCGAGGGAAAAGCTGCACAACGAGACCTTCACCGCCTACCGACCGCTGACGGGGGCCTGAGATGGACAGCCTTCGCATCCTGGCTGGCCGCCTCGACGAGGCCAGCGCCACGCTTACCGCGCTCTCCCGATCGGTCACCGCCGGGGACCCGGCGCAGGTGGCGTTCGGCGCCGACGCCCCCGGCCGACCGGGCGAGATTGGTCGGGCGTTGCACAGGCAGTGGGTGGCCGCCACCGGTGATCGGGCCCGGGAGGCGCACACCGCTGCCGCGCAGGTGGCGTCCGTGGCCGCCGCGCTGCGCGAGGCCGCCGACCGCTACTCTGACATCGATTCCGCCGTCTCCCGCCGGCTCGCCGGTGAGGCGTGATGGATTTCCTCGACCGGCTCGCCGAGCCCGGCCTTGACCTGCTGGGGCGGGTGGACACGCTGCTCGCGGCGGGTGCTCCCGAGGGGCACCGGGTCTGGCCGCTGCTGCGCCGGATGCAGGTGCTGCCCGGTGACGCGCTGCGCGGCTTCCTCGACCTGCGGCCGGGGCCGCTGGCCACCGCCGGGCACGCCGTCCGCCGGCACGTGCACGGCTACGACCACGCCTGCGCCGCGCTGACCGACCCGTTGCTCTGGTCCGGCTCGGCCGCCATGGCGTACGGCCAGTCCCGGGCGGCGCTCCTGCGGCACCTTGACGAGGGCCCCGAGAGCCTGGTCGGGCGGCTGGAAGCCACCGCCGGCTACGCCGACGCGCTCGCCGACTGGGTGGAAGGCAGCCGGCTCGCCGTGGCCCGGGCCCTGGCCGAGGCGATCGGCTCGGCCGAGGCGGTAGCCGTCGTCGCCGCCACCTCGGTCCACCGGACGGCGGCGGGCTCCGGGGCGTCCGGGTCGGGTGGGGTGGCCGCCGCCGAGATCGGCGCCCGGCTGCTGGCGGTGCTCTGCGTCGCGTACGACGGCGCGGAGACCCTGTTGCGGCAGTGGTCACCGAGCCTCGCCGAGTCGCCGTGGCGGCCGGGGGGCGGGCGGTTCCGCCCGGACACCGGTAACGGCCCGGCTGGCGGTCGGACGACCCGCGTCGGCTGGTGAGGCCGACGAGACCATCCGGTCGTCGTCGGGCGTCGTCAACACCGTCGCCGATGCCGGGGCTCGCGCGTGCACAGGGTGCACGGCGCCGCTCGCGGGCACCCTTGCGAGTGGCCCGTCAGCGACGCCGTGACCTTCCCTGCACCCCCCGCAGGTCTGCTCTCCACTCAACGCGTTCGGGTCGGTCTTGTCCCGCCCGTGACGCAGGTTTCAGCCGTCCGGGCGGCATCGTCGTACCGGTGGTTGGGATGGGGGTCGGTCGAGTCGACAATCGTGGATGGCTGCGTGGTGTGCCGGCGGCGCGGGCTCTGCTGGAACGCTGCCGCCGATCGACCCGGCGCGTTCCCGCCCGCGCGACGTAGGGTGAGGGGATGGGCATGCTCTGCGCGGTCAGCTTTCAGCGGTACGGGCGTCTCTACTACCTCGACCCCGGCGACCTGAGTCCGCAGGTGGGCGACAAGGTGCTGGTGCCCACCGACGACGGCCCCGAGGTGGCGGAGTGCGTGTGGGCGGCGCAGTGGGTCACCGACGACACGGCGGGTTTTCCCCGGCTGGCCGGGATCGCTCAGGAGGAGGACCTGCGCCGCGACGAGGAACTGCGGCGGCGCAAGGCCGAGGCGAAGGTCGCGGCCAAACGGCTGATCCGCGAGCACGGCCTGCCGATGAAGGTGGTGGCGGTCGACCACGTGCTCGGCAACGGTGAGGGTGGCGGTGAGCGCAGCACCATCTACTTCACCGCCCCGCACCGGGTGGACTTCCGCTCCCTGGTCCGCGATCTCGGCGCGACCCTGCACTGCCGGGTGGAGCTGCGCCAGCTGTCAGCCCGCGATTCCGCACGGGTGCAGGGTGGCATCGGCTCCTGCGGCCGGGATCTGTGCTGCGCCACCTTCCTCAACGACTTCGAGCCGGTCACCATCCGGATGGCCAAGGACCAGGATCTTCCCCTCAACCCGCTGCGCATCTCCGGCGCGTGCGGTCGGCTGATGTGCTGCCTGAAGTACGAACATCCCCTGTACGCCAACTTCGCCGAATCCGCCCCGGCGATCGGCGCCCGCGTCACCACGCCGGAGGGGGAGGGCCGAGTGGTCGGTCACAGCGTCCCGAGGGACGCGGTCACCGTCCGTCTGGACGCCGACGGCTCGCGCTCCAGGTGCTCCCGCGCCGACGTCTGCGGCTCCCGCCGCGCCTACGACCAAACCCACACCCCACCCCCCGCGACCCCGGCACGCTGACCCCGCCCCCAGCCGCGGTGATCAAGAAGTTTTGGCCCTGGAACGGCGCTGCGGAGGGCGCAAACTTCTTGATCACCTCGACGGGTCGGGTGGTCAGGTGAGGGTTACGGGGGGTTCGGCTAGGCGGGGGGTCAGGGGGGTGGTGGGGGTCAGCCAGGAGGAGTCGGAGGACTGGTCGGGGTTGACCTGCCAGCCGCGGGCTACCCGGTCGACGGCGATCGGGTAGAGGGTGAGGGTGCCGTCCGGATCGATGCGCATCCTGACGAAGCCCTTGGCGTCCTCGATTCCCTGCCCGGCGAACAGCTCATTGACGTTCACCCCGAAAGCGCTCGCGAGCAGCAGGTACGCGGCCACAAGTTGGCTGGCAACCAGACCGATCACCGGCAGATAGACCACTGCCGCGGCTACCGCCGGCAGCGGCCAGGACCAGTCGTGGAACGGCAGGGCGAGCCAGGCCCAGGTGCCGACGGCGGCCAACCCGACGTGCGCCAACCCGTGCCCGACGCCGAGGATCCAGTGCCGGGCGTGCCGCTTGCCGCTGGAACTGGGCGGCTTCGCGAACATCGCCGCCGCGAGCACCGTCACCAGCACCATCAGCACCAACGGCACGCTGAACAGCCGCTGCTCGGAGGCTTCGGACCGGAAGTCGGTCACGCCGGCCATGGAGAGCATCAGCAGGGTTTGCAGCACGCCCAGCAACGTCGAGAAGCCCGGGTTGCGGCGCGGCAGCCGGGCGAAGATCCCCCAGCCGTACCGGCGGGAGCGGGCAGCGTCGGGGTAGCGGCCCGCCAACTCGTACGCCTGCGACGGGCTGGACCGGCGGGCCAGCGTGTCGGGCGGTGGCACCTCGATGCGCTCGGGCAGCTTGTGCGTCGGGTACAGGTAGGCGCCACCGCTGCCGGAGGTGACCAGCTGCCGCCCGTCCGGCCCGGTGTACCGCGCGTAGTGGTGCAGGTCGCCGGAGATCAGCAGCCGGACCTGGGCGCCGGTGGGCGCGACGATGGTCCGGATGAAGTAGTCGATCGAGTCGTACGCGGTCGGCTGGTCGACGGCCTTCACCCAGGCCGGAGCCGGCACCGCCAGGATCACCCGGCTCTGCGGCCCCAGCCGCTTCGCGACCGCGTCGAAGTAGGTGAGCTGCGGGTCGTCGACGTACGAGCCGGACTGGTCGTCGAGACCGAGCAGCCACCAGTCCGCCGGCAGTTCGGCGGCGAAGTACGACCGGGACTGGCCGGTACGCCAGCCGCCGAAGTGCCGGTCCCGGGTACGGACGAACAGCCGCAGGAAAGCGGTCAGCCCGTCGTACCAGTCGTGATTGCCGGGCACCGCGAAGATCGTCGGCTGCTCCGCCGGGGTGGCCGGCAGTGCCGCCTGGTACGGCCCCTTGCACCGGTCCTCGTACGCCGCGTACTCCGCCGACGGGTAGACCTGGTCGCCACCCATGACCAGGGTCTGTGCCCTGGGCAGCCGGTGCCCGTCCACGATGATCTCCCGCTGGGCGAGCAGGTAGGCCACCGAGTAGGTGGCGTTGAACCCGTCACCCAGGTCGGCCACGTAGTCGAGCCAGAGCCCCCCGTCCGGCCCCACCTGCCGGGAGATCTCCGCGTCCAGCGCCTTCTGCAGCTCCCGCTTGTCCAGGTAGGCCCCGAACAGCATCGCCAGCAGCGTACGCAGGCCGGTGCTGATCAGCAGGAACGGCGCGAGCCACGGCACCGGCTTGCGGGGCGTGAAACCCAGCTCCAGCGGATCGGTGCTGCGGGGTCGCCGCGCCGCCCGACCTCCGGTGGCCTCCCCGGCGTACGGCCCCTGCGGCTGAATCCGATCGCCGGGCGAGGGCCCGACATCGCCCGGTTCGTCGCGAGAGGTGTGATCGTCGGTCATTCGCCGCAGCGTAGTGCGGCCCGGCTGACCCGACGACCCCGGAAACGCCCCGGACGCCCGGTTCGTTCGACCCGGCAGCAATCCCGCTCGGCCCCACAGCGGAGCGTGCCGTACACTTGACCACCGTTGCCGCCTTAGCTCAGTCGGCAGAGCGACGCACTCGTAATGCGTAGGTCGACGGTTCGATTCCGTCAGGCGGCTCGGTAAAGAAGCCCAGGTCAACGACCTGGGCTTCGCCGTTTCTCAGGTCGACAACCCGCGAAGGGGACCTGTTCGGCGCGGCCGAGGCATTGGGGCATTCACTCTCCGCCATGCAACCCCGTTCGCTCGCGAATCGTCAGGGGGCTGTGAGAGTGAAGGAGAGACTGTGTGAAATGTGACCGTGACGAGCAGTTCCACAGCTTCGTGCTCAGCCGGCGCTCCGGGCTGGTACGAACGGCGACGCTGCTGACCGGTGGCGACGCACATCTGGCCGAGGATCTGGTCCAGTCCACGCTGACCAAGCTGTACGTCGCCTGGCCGGCGGTCCAGCGGGCGGACAACATCGAGGGCTACCTGCGCCGGACCCTGGTCAACGCGCTCACCGACGAACGCCGGCGGTGGTGGCGCCGCCACGAACGCTCGGTCGCGGAACTTCCGGACCGTTCCCGAGCCGACCCGGGCAGCGGCGGCGACCTCGACGACGGCCTGCGGGCGGCCCTCCGCGACCTGCCACCGAAGATGCGCGCCGCGGTGGTTTTCCGCTACTTCTACGACCTTTCCGTAGCCGACACCGCCGACGCCCTCGGCTGCTCCGAGGGAACGGTGAAAAGCCAGACCGCCCGCGCCCTGGACCGGTTGCGGGCCGCCCTTGACGAATCTTCCCTGACAGGAGTCGCCCGATGATGGATCTGCACGACCGGCTCGACCGGATCGCCGGCCCAGTCGCCGAGCCGTCGGTCGCCGAGGCCGACGCCGACCTGGCTCGGGGCCGCCGGGCGCTGCGCCGCCGCCGGTCCGCCCGCGCGCTCGGTACCTCAGCCTTCGCGGTCGTCGCGCTGGCCGTCGCCGTCACCATCGGCACCCAGGCCGGCCCGACCGCCACCACTCCCGACGACGCGCCGGCCGAAGCCGTGGCTACCCGCCTCGTGGCCTACGAGGGCGAGCAGCCTCAAGGCTTCACGATCGACAAAGTCCCAGCGGGCTGGGAGATCCAGGGCGGCGACGCCGCCACCCTGACGATCGCCCCGGAGAACGCGGCGAACAAGAGCCCAAACGTCTACATAGACAAGGTCCTCATCACCCTGCGGTCAGGGAGCGACCACTCCACCCCGACCGGTACGCAGCTTGACGTCGGCGGCAAGCCGGGCGTGCTCGATAACTGCGATGGCACTCACGGCTGCAAGAACCTGTTGGTCAAGCAGCCCGACGGCGTCTGGCTGCTTGTGCAGATCTGGGACGCCCGGGGCTGGACCCAGCAGGACATCGTCGAGTTCGCCGACGGCATCCACGTCCAGCCGGGCGTTGTACAAACCTTCGACTGATGGTCCGTCATCCGCCGCGCACCTGCTCAAGGTGCGCGGCGGACGAGGCGGGACGACCGCCGAGCTGATCAGTTGGCGGACCGCTTGGCCTTGCCGATCCGGCCGAGGTGGGTGTGCTCGAACCCCTCGGTCGTCTTGAGGCCGTAACCGAGGGCGCGATCGACGGCGATGTGGAACGCCCACGCGATGGCGAGGATGCCGAGCCAGTCGATCGGGTCACGGAACGCCGCGAAGGCCACCGCGACCGCGCCGAGCAGCGCCGGCAGCGCGTACGAGTGCACCAGGTTGTAGCAGACGGCACCCACCCGCGGACCGCGCAGATAACCGACCATCGACAGGTCGAAGATGAGGAAGAGGGCGAGCAACCACCACCAGGCGTACCCGACGGCGACGATGACCACGACGGCGAAGGCTGCCACGACAACGCTTTCGATGCGCTGCGTCTGGACCGGGTTCAACATCCGATATCTCCTAATGTGGCGTTCCGGGTCACAGCCAGTCGTGTTCGCGGGCGTAGCGCGCGGCCTCATGACGGGTGTGGGTCTGGGTCTTCTGCATGGCGTTGGAGAGGTAGTTGCGGACGGTGCCTTGAGCGAGGTGGAGCCGGGCGGCGATGTCAGCGACCGAGTAGCCCTCGCTGGTGACCCGCAACACGTCGAGTTCGCGCTCGGTGAGTGGGCAGTCGTCGACGATGGCGAGCGCGGAGACGTCCGGGTCGATCCACCGTTTGCCCGCGTGCAAGTCGGTGATGACGGCGGCGATGTGGGCCGGCTCGGCCGACTTGCTGACGAAGCCCTGGACGCCGAGCTTCAGTGCCTTTCGCAGCACGCCGGGCCGAGCATGCCGGGTCAGCATGAGAACCACCTGCTCCGGTCGGACGCGGCGGATCTGCGTGATGGCGCCGAGGCCGTCCACGCCCGGCATCTCCAGGTCGATGACGAGCACGTCGGGCCGGTGCCGCAGGGTGGCCTCGACGGCGGTTTCGCCGTCGGTCGCCTCGGCAACGATGTCGATGTCGCCTTCGAGCGGCAGCAGCGCGGCCAGCGCCTTACGCAGCAGGGCCTCGTCGTCAGCGAGCACGATGGCGGTGGTCATCGGTCCTCCTCCGCAGCGCCGCCGGCGGCGGCATCGGCACGAGCGGGCGGGAAGCTCGCGGCGGTCAGGAAGCGCCCGTCCTGCTGTTGCACGGTCAGTTCGCCGCCGTCGGCCGCCAACCGTTGTCGGAGGCTGGACAGTCCTCGGAGTTCAGGCAGCGTATCGCTGCTCACGCCGTCGTTGACGATCGCGATGCCGGCTTCGGAGAGCGTGATCTGCACCTGGGTGGCCTGTGCGTGTCGCAGGATGTTGGTGGTGGTCTCGCGCAGGACCTGACCGAGCAGTTCGCTGCTGCGCGGGCCCACCTCGGCCTCCCGGGTCACCCGGACCCGGATGCCCGCCGCCTCGAACAGGTTCTTCGCATTTTCGAGTTCCGCCGAGAGGTTGAGCCGGCGTTGGGCGTACGCCAGCTCCTTGGTCTGGGCGATGGTGTCGCTGACCAGAGCGTACGTCTCCCGCAGTTCCTTCTCGGCACGATCGGTGTCGCGGAGCATCAGCTTCCGGGCCAGCGCGATCTTCAGCTTGACCACGTGCAGGGTGTGGCCCTGGATGTCGTGCAGATCGCTGGCGAAGCGGACGCGTTCGCGGATGACCGCCAGTTCCGCTTCACGTTCCCGGGCGTGATCGAGTTCCCGGATGAGGTCGTAGAAGCGCTCGCCGACGATCGTCAGGACGGTCACCAGGATGGTGAGTCCGGTCGGGACGAAAACGTAGGTGATCAGGACGCCGCGGACGTCGTCCTGCTGCACCAGGAACCGCATCGCGCCGACGGCGGCGACGTAGCTGAACAGCCCGACCGCTGCCAGGGCCCGGCGTCGTACCTGGCGGAGGGCGAGAGACCCCACGGCGCAGACGCCCCAGTAGGCGTTGGGGCTGCCGGTCAGCAGCACCCCGAGCGGCCACACCACAGCCCCGACGATCGTGCAGGGCAGGGCGACCCGGGCGAGGTCGTCCGCCGTCCAGCGTTCGAAGGCCACCACCGCAGCCACGGCACCCGGGGCCAGAACGATGAGATGCCACCAGGTGTGCGCGTCGATGGCCAGGAGAATCACCGCGGCGAACACGACCGGCGGAAGTGACGTGAGGAGATTGATCCGGCGCAGCCGCCTCTGCGTCGTCTTGGTGAAGGCCGGCGATCTCGCGGTCACCTGCCCAGTATTCTGCCGATCCTGCTCGGCGGCAGTGACACCACGTCACATGTACCCGTGACGTGGCACCACTGATGGATCGGAGCGACCGCTGCTGTCATTGGGGCATGTCCACGACACCAGTCATCGAAGTCGAACGGCTCAACGTCAGGTACGGCGACTTCCACGCCGTGAAGGACCTGTCCTTCGAGGTCCGGCGTGGGGAACTGTACGCGCTGCTCGGCACGAACGGGGCGGGGAAGACCTCGACCCTGGAGACCATCGAGGGGCATCGGACGCCGACCTCCGGCAGCGTGCGCGTCTTCGGGCACCAACCGGGTGACCGCCGGCTGGTACGTCCCCGGATGGGTGTCATGCTCCAGGAGAGTGGTTTCTCCCCGGACCTCACGGTCCGCGAATCGGTCCGGCTGATCGGCACCCTCACCCGGCGGACCGACGACGTCGACCGGGTGCTCGACGTCGTCGATCTCACCAGCAAGGCCGGCCGGAAGGTCTCCCAGCTCTCCGGCGGGGAGAAGCGGCGGCTGGACTTCGCCACCGCCGTCTACGGCACCCCGGAGCTGATCTTTCTGGACGAGCCGACCACCGGCCTGGACGTCCAGTCGCGCGACCACCTGTGGACGACCGTGGACCGGCTCCGGGAGAACGGCGCGACAATCGTGCTCACCACGCACTACCTGGAGGAGGCACAGGAGCGCGCCGACCGGATCGGGCTCATGCACGAGGGCACCTTCCACCGGGAGGGAACCGTCTCCGAACTGACCCGGACCCTGCCGGCGGTCATCCGCTTCTCGCTGCCACCGACGGTCCCGGCGCTGCCGTTGCAGGCGACCAGGGACGGTGACGGCAAGGTCGTGATCGAGACCTTCGGCCTGCAGAAGGACCTGCACATCCTGCTCTCCTGGGCGCAGGACAACGCCGTGGAGCTGCGGGACCTGGAGGCCGGGCCGACCCGCCTCGACAACGTCTTCCGCGCCATAAGTGGCTGACTCGCTTCCCGAGAGGAAACCTTCCCGTGCTCCCCATCGCCTTCAGTGAGCTGATCCAGATCTTCCGGAACCGGCTGGTGCTGGTCACCAGCTTCATCATTCCGGTGGTCGTCTCCGCGTACTTCGTCCGTCAGCACGAAACCTTCGCCGCCCTTGGCAGTCTCGGCTACATCGCGGCGATCGTGCTGTTCACAGTTGCCGCGTTCGGGCTCTATGCCACGACTGTGACCACCCTGGCGTCCCGGCGGCAGAATCTCTTCCTCAAACGGCTGCGCTCCACGGCCATCGGGGACGCTGGCATTCTCGCCGGCCTCCTGCTGCCCGCCACGTTGATCGCCGTGGTGCAGGTGGCTGCGATCCTGACCGCGCTGGCCATGGTCGCCGGCGGGCCGGCCAACATTCCCTTGCTGGTGGTAGCGATCGTCGCGACCGTGGCCATGCTGATCGGCCTGGGACTGGCCACCGCCGGCCTGACGAATTCACCCGAGCACGCCCAGGTCACCACCCTGCCCGTCATGCTCGGTGTGATCGGTGTCGCCAGCTGGGTGGGCATCAGCGGCACCGAGGACCTCGCCCTGCTCAAGCGGCTGCTGCCCGGTGGTTCCGCGACCGAGATGGTGATGAACGCCTGGAACGGTGGCGTCGCGGTGACCGACTCCCTGCTCCTGCTGGCCCCGACGTTGGGCTGGGTGGTCGTCGCCGTCGTGCTGGCCACCCGTCTCTTCAACTGGGAGCCCCGCCGCTGAGGTGCCAAGCCCTGTGGGGCGCCCTGGCGATTCCCCGAACGCCGATCCGACCAGACCGCACACCGCCGAGAAAGACGTACGCCGAAGGAGTGACCTTGACTCCTCCAGCCATCTCAAGAGAGGTCTGACCGATGACCCGGCAACCCGACAATTCCTCAGGCACGCCTGCCGAGACGGCGCCGACTCTGGTCGAGGATCTGCTACTCCTGCTGTTCCAACCAAGGTCGGGCACCATCGCCGGAGAGAACATCCTCTTCTACGTCCTCGCCGGGGCCGTACTCGCAGATCTCGCCCTTGCCGACCGGGTGACGATGGCGGACCGACGCAAGGTGAAGATCGTCGAGGGTCAGGCACCGTCGGATGATCTTCTCCGGTCGGCGTGGGACTACCTCTCCGAGAAACCCCGCGGCGTTCAGACGGTGCTCGCCGCGATCGGCCCGGAGCTGCGCAAGCCGGTGTTGGAACGGCTCGTCGAACGCGGCGACATCACCCGGGAGGATCGGAAGATGCTCGGCCTGTTCCGTACGACTGCGCTGCGCGACGGTGGCACCGGACGCCGCGCGCGTCTGCTGGAGGAGGTCAGGCAGGTCCTCGTGGACGGCGCGGAACCGTCGGCCCGGGTAGCTGCGCTGGCGGCACTGCTGTCGGGCAGCGGGACTCTTCCCCAGTTCTACCGCGACATCCCGTGGACCACACCCGTGATCAAACGAGCGAAGGAACTTGAGCAGGGCAACTGGGGGGCCGGTGCCGCAGCGGAAGCCGTGACCCGGACCATGACCGCGACCGTCGTCAACAGTGTCATCGTCACCACCGTGATCCCCCGCAGCTGACCCGCCCGGGTAACCCAGCCTGCAACTTCGCGGATGTTGTCGTGTCTTGTGGACCGCAGGCAGCAGCATCACCGAAGTTGCGGGCCGGGAGCCGGCGGGGACGGGTCAGGTGTAGAGGTTTGCGGCGTACTGGGGGCCGTAGTGGCGTTCGAGGTCGACGAGGGTGTCCGCCGGGGCCTCGACCTCCTTGATCAGGCGGGCCCGGCTGGGCAGCGGGTCCGCTGGCCAGGTCTCCGGCTGCCAGAGCTGGGACCGGAGAAACGCCTTCGCGCAGTGGTAGAAGATCTGCTCGATCTCGACCACCACGGCGAGCACCGGCCGGTGCCCCTTGACCACCATGGCGTCGAACCAGGGCGCGTCACGGAGCAGCCGCGCCCGGCCGTTGATCCGCAGGGTGTCGGTGCGCCCTGGGATGAGGAAGATCAGGCCGACGTGCGGATTCGCCAGGATGTTGCGGTAGCCGTCGGCGCGCTTGTTGCCGGGACGCTCCGGAATGGCGATGGTCCGCTCGTCCAGCACATGCGCGAAACCCGCCGGGTCGCCCTTGGGTGAGACGTCGCAGGTGCCGTCCGCTCCGGCGGTGGCCACCAGACAGAACGGCGACGCGGCGAGCCACTGCCGGTCACGCTCGTGCAGTTCGGTGCGCTCCTTGGCGACTGCGCGGGGTGCCGGGGTGCCGAGCAGCTCGGTCAATTCGGCTGCGGATGTGATCTCCACCGTCACTGGGTGCCTCCCCATGGAGTTGACCGTGGTGGCGGCACCCGGGCGGGAAACCGCCACGGTCAGTCTAGTCGCGCCCGCCCGTGAGGTTTGTCCCTCGGTGACCGGGGTACCGGCCCACTGAGCGCCCTCGGAGAGCAGTGGAGGCCCGGAGATGGAGAGTCGGCTCAAGATCCTGGGGCATCCCGTCCATCCGATGCTCGTGATGTTTCCGTTCGCCCTGCTGGTCACGGCCGTGCTCTTTGACGTCATCGACACGGTCGGCGGGCCGGACTTCCTCGGCGAGGTGGCGTACTGGAACCTCACCGTCGGCCTGATCGGCGGCCTGCTGGCCGCGGCGGCCGGGACGTTCGACCTGCTGGCCATCCCTTCCGGTACCCGCGCCAAGCGGGTGGCGCTGACCCACGCCGCCGCGAACGTCGCGGTGATCCTGCTCTTCGCCGCCGTCTGGGTGGTACGGCTCAACGCCGACTCGCGCGGCGCGGGCGGGGCACTGATCGCCATCGAGGTGGTGGCGCTCGGCATCCTCGGGGTCGGCGGCTGGCTCGGTGGTGAACTCGTCGACCGGCTCGGGGTCGGGGTCGACCGGGAGGCCAGCCTCGACGCGCCGAGTTCCCTGCGGCCGGTGGCCGCCAGTCAACGGATGGGAGATGCGCGATGACCAGGCCGGGACGCGGCTGGCGGGGCGGTCAGCAGGGCTGGGATCCGATGGGCGAGTTGCAGTCGCTGCGGGCCGAGCTGAGCCGGCTGGTCGGTGGTCGACCGGGTCCGCCCGAGGTGGAGCTGGGCGAGACCAGCGACGGCTGGGAGGTGGTCGTCCGGCTGCCCGGCGTCGCTCCGGAGGAGGTCGCGGTGGAACTGGACGACCGCGAGCTGTGCGTACGGGCGCGTACGGAGGCCGAGGTCAACGCCGACCATGGCATTCCCGGCGGGTTCGAGACCCGGGGCTTCGAGTACCGCGTGCAGTTGCCGTCGCGAGTGGACCCTGAGGCGATCGACGCGGTGATGGACCACGGTCTGCTGCGGGTACGGCTGCCCCGGGCGAACCGGCCCGCGCCACGCACCATCACCGTCGGTCGTACCGGCCCACGTCCGGCCGGCGCGTCCGGCGGTGTGCCGAGCAGCGTCGACCCGGCGGCGGACCGGGAACTGCACCAGCCGGACGTCGCCACCGGCGATTCCGGTCGGTAGCGCGTTCCGTGGCCCGGGCCGTGCTGGAAGAGGCTGCCGACCGGGTGCCCGACGTGGCCCGGATCGCCGTGCTGCGCGCCAACGCGCTCGGTGACTTCATCTTTGTGCTACCCGCGCTGGAGGCGCTGCGGGCCGCGTACCCCCAAGCGGAGATCGTGTTGCTCGGCGCGCCCTGGCACGCGCAGCTGTGGCGGGACCGGCCGGGCCCGGTCGACCGGGTAATCGTGGTGCCGCCCGCGCCGGGGATCCGGACGGCGACCGACGGCGAGCCAGAGTCCAGCATGGTCGACTTCCTGGCCGCCGCCCGCGCGGAACGGTTCGACGTGGCGATGCAACTGCACGGCGGCGGTGCCAACTCCAACCCGCTGGTGGCCGCGCTCGGTGCCCGGGTCACCGCCGGCCTGCGGGCCGAGGACGCGCCGCCGCTGGACCGCTGGCTGCGCTACGTCTACTACCAGCACGAGGTGATCCGCTATCTGGAGGCGGTGGCTCTGGTGGGTGCTCCGACCACCACGATTACGCCGGCGTTGGCGGTCACCGAAGCCGACCGGGCCGAGGCGCGGGCCGTGCTCGGCGAGCCGGAGCGTCCCCGGGTGGCGCTGCATCCCGGGGCCACCGACACCCGCCGGCGCTGGCCCGCCGACCGTTTCGGGGAGGTGGCCCGGACGCTGCACACCGACGGGTACGAGGTGCTGGTCACCGGCACCCCGGCCGAGCAGGAGGTGGTCGACCGGGTGGTCGCCACCGCCGGTGTGCCGGTCCGGCCGCAGGTGGGCACGCTCAGTCTTGGTGGGCTGGCCGGCTGTTACCGCGGCTGTGAGCTGGTGGTCTCCAACGACACCGGTCCGCTGCACCTGGCTGCCGCCGTCGGTACCCCCACCGTCGGCATCTTCTGGGTCGGCAACCTGATCACCACCGCTCCGGTGCTGCGGGGCCGGCATCGGCCGATCACCTCGTGGACGGTGCACTGTCCGGTCTGCGGGGTGGACTGCACCCCCGGCATCTACCCGCACCGTCCGGGCGACGGCGACTGCCCGCACCGCGACTCCTTCGTCGTTGACGTGCCGGTCCCCGAGGTGCTCGAAGCCGCCCGGGAGCTGCTGTTCCGCTGAAGAGATCCGCTGGCTCAGGCGTCCGGGTCGGCGAGGACGACCTCCCACGCCTCCACATCGCGTTCGGTGACCGTGGTCGGCGACTCCAGGTGGTAGGCGCCGCTGGGCAGGACACCGGCGCCGCCGTGCCGGGCCAGCACGGCGAGCTGCGCGGCGACGTCCTCGCCCTGGTGCCGCACCGGCACCCGACGCCAGAAGTCGAAGCCGCCCGCGTCGACCAGCTTCGCCCGGTCGTAGAGCACGCAACCGCCGACCCAGGACACCTGGTACGCCCGCCATTCGTCGTCCGCCAGCGTCAGCGACGCCGTCACGTGCAGCAGGTTCGCCGCCGAATGGATCTGCGCCCGGTCCCACTCGGGCGTGCCCGGGCGGATCCGCTCCGGCACCGGTCGTCCCGGCCACTCCCGGTAGTGCCGGTGCGTGTGCGGCCGGACGTCGTCCAGGTAGGACAGTCCGTGCACCCCGTTGCCGACGAAACCGCAGCCCAGCTCGCCGATCGCGGTCACCAGCCGGCGCAGCGTTCCCGGTTCCAGCCAGACGTCGTCGTCGAGGAAGAGCACGTACCGGGCGGTGGAGGTGGCGAGCAGGAAACTGCGGTGTTCGGCGAGCCCTCGCCGGGGCAGCCGTCGGGTCAGCAGCACCGGATGTCCCCGGTGACGCAGGGCCCGGACCATGGTGGCCGCCGCCGGATGGGCGTACCCGGGGTCGCCGTCGGACTGGTCGCTGACCACCACGCCGAATCCCGGCACCCCCTCCTGGGCGGCGAGCCCGGAGAGGGTGACGGCGAGTTCGGTGGGCCGGTTACGGGTCGGGACGAGCACGTCGACCAGCCGGTCGACGCGGAACTGCGCGGGCGCGCCGGCGTCGAGGGGTCGGTTCACGGCGCCTTGCCGGTCAGTGGCGGCGCGTCCGCACCGGTGGCTCCGGTCGTTCCGGAGGTCTCCACCTCAGGAGCGGGCGCGGTCGGCCCGGCCTCCGCGCCGGTCAGGCCCTCCTGGCCGTACGCGCGGATGCGGTCGATGATCGCCGAGGTGGAGCGGTCCGGCACGTACCCGAGAGTGCGTACCTGACCGCCCAGCCGGTGCACCAGCGGCGCCTCCGGCACCAGCTCGGGCGGGTAGTCGCCGCCCTTGACGTAGACGTCCGGCCGGACGGCTTCGATGAGGGCGGCCGGGGAGTCCTCCTCGAACACCACCACGTGATCGACGCAGGTCAGCGCGGCGAGCAGGGCGGCTCGGTCCTCGATCGGGTTCACCGGCCGGTCCGCACCCTTCAACCGGCGTACGCTGCCGTCGGAGTTGACCGCCACCACCAGCAGGTCGCCCAGGGCGCGGGCCTGTTCCAGGTAGCGCACGTGCCCCCGGTGCAACACGTCGAAGCAGCCGTTCGTGAAGACGATCGAGCGTCCGGCGCGCCGGTGCCCGGCCACGATCTCCGCCAGGTGCCCGGTGTCGACAAGCACCTGCCGGTCGTCGGGTGTCGGCCGGCCCAGCGCGGCCAGCAGGTCTTCGCGGCGGCACACGCAGGTGCCGGTGCCGGCGACGGTGCTCGTCGCGGCGAGCTGGGCCAGTTGGGCGGCGGTGGACAGTGGAGCGTCGGCGGCCAGCGCGAGCGTCATCGCCGCCAGATAAGCGTCGCCGGCACCGACGGTGTGGCTGGCGGGCACGGGTGTGGTGTGGCTGCGGGCGGGTTCGCCGTCGATCCCGCCGACCACCGCGCCCTCGGTGTCCAGGGTCACCGCGACCACGGCCGCGCCGGTGTGGGCGCGCAGCTCGGCGAGGCGGGACTCGGCCAGGACGGCCCGGTCCACGCCGGCACCGATCTCGGCGTTCACTGTCACTCCGGTGCCGGTCACGCTGAGTCCGTCGCGGGTCATCGCCACCCGGCTCTCGCCCGGGGTGGGCTCCCCGGTGGGCCCGTCGGTACGCCGCATCCCGGCCTCACCCGGCGCCGTTCCCACGGTCAGCTCGGACGGGCCGTCGGCCGGATCGACCTCGGGATGCTCCAGGTGCAACTCGTGCCCACCGGTCGTCGCGGTGCCGGCCGGGTCGGCGGGGGCTGGGTTCGTGGTCGGTCCGACCACGCCCGCGCGGGCGAGCAGGCGGGTGGCCTCCGCGAAGCTAGGGGTCACCACGGTCGGGGCGAGGCCCCGCCAGTCGGCGAGGTCGTGCGCGTCGAGCGCGACCGTGGCGTACCGGTCCCGATGCTCGACCAGCCAGGCGCGGACCGGCGCGGGCAGCGCGCCCAGACCGTAGTCGCAGACCACCAGGGTCGGCTTCTCGCCCCCGCTGGCGGCCCGCAGTTCCGCACTCGCGCAGTCCAGGGCGGTGAGCAGGCAGTCCACCCCCAGGTCGCTGAGCGGGTCGTCCGGGTCGCCGGAGTCCTCCCGCAGCAGGATCTGGTCACCGGCCAGCATCCGGCGCTTGACCGGGGTGGGTCGCCCGGGCTGGCTGACCGTGCGGTCCCAGACACCGGCCCGGTCGAGACAGTCGTGCAGCTCGTCGCCGGCCGCATCGGCCCCCACGGGTGCGACCAGCACCGAGCGCCCGCCCAACGTGGCGATGTTGACGGCGGTGTTGGCGGCGCCGCCCGCCGCCGAGATACGGCGGCGCAGGGTGAGGACCGGGGCAGGGGCCTCCCGGCACAACCGGTCGGAGTCGGCGAACCGCCACTCGTCGAGCATGGCGTCACCGATCACCAGGACCGGACGCCCGAGCCAGCTCTGCACGACGTCGGCGAGCCGGAGCTGTTCCGCTGCTGCTCGTGCCATGCCGGCGGTTCCCCTCCGGTCGGCGGGGTCAAACCTGCCGGCCAGGCACCCGCTGGCGGCGACGTGTGCTGGGCCACCGACCCGCCGCGTTTCGTGACGTTGGCGTCGGGAACGGATATGGACGAACCCCCGGAGAGGAGAACGTCATGGCAGCGACGTTGCAGGGCAAGCGGGTCGCCTTCCTGGCCACCGACGGCGTGGAGGAGATCGAGTACGTCCAGCCGCGTCAGGCCGTCGAGCAGGCCGGCGCGACCGCCGAACTGGTGTCGATCAAGCCTGGAAAGATCACCTCCTTCGAGCACCTGGACCCCTCCACCACGTACGAGGTGGATGTGAGCGCGGCCGACGCGGATCCCGCCCGGTACGACGCGCTGGTGCTGCCCGGTGGGGTGGCCAACCCGGACTTCCTGCGTACCGATGCCGACGCCGTCCGGTTCGTGCGGTCGTTCTTCGACGCCGGCAAGCCGGTCGGGGTGATCTGCCACGGTCCGTGGACGCTTGTCGAGGCGGACGTGGTGCGGGGGCGTCGGCTGACCAGCTGGCCCAGCCTGCGTACCGACCTGGTCAATGCCGGCGCGGAGTGGGTCGATGAGGAGGTCGTGACCGACAACGGGCTGGTGAGCAGCCGTAAGCCCGACGACCTGCCGGCCTTCTGCGCCAAGATCGTCGAGGAGTTCGCCGAGGGTCGGCACTGATCCTGCGGCAGCGCTCGTTCGGTGGCCTCGCCCGCTCGGGCGAGGCCACCGCGCTGCCTGTCACTTCAGGATCAGGCGGTTGGTCTGCTCGAAGACGTCCAGGTCGGCCAGGGTCTCCAGGACGCTGGCCGAGAGCGGCTGGGGCATCGCCTCGCGGTGGAAGAAGCCCGCGTCGATCGTCTCGTCGGTGACCCGGGCCAGCCGGCCGTCCCACTCCTCGACCCGGAACGCGGTGGTGAAGATCTGATAGGTGTGGCCGTACATGTTGGTGTGGGTGCGGTCCGGGCCGGTGTAGAGGGCGAAAGCGCTGACCCGGAGGGCCCGCAGCCCGGTCTCCTCGCGTACCTCCCGCACGGCGCAGTCCGCGATCGACTCGCCCAGCTCCATGGCGCCGGCGGGCAGTGCCCACTGGCCGTTGTCGGAGCGGCGGATCAGCAGGATGCGGGCCGAGTTGTCGCGCACCACGGCTCGCGCCCCGACGAACATCAGCGTCCGGTCGCCGGCCAGGGCGCGCAGCTGCCCGACGTACGAATCAGCCCAGGAGATGCTCACCCGGACAATTTACGGGGGTTCCCAACGTGTGACCGGCGACACTAACTTGTTACCCATGCGTAGCACGATGATGGACGCCCCTCTCCAGGTCTCCCGGATCCTCGAACACGGCGCCACCGTGCACGGCGCGGCCGAGGTGGTGACGTGGACCGGCGCCGAGCCACGGCGCAGCACGTACGCCGACGTCGGGCGGGACGCCGCCCGGCTCGCGCACGCCCTGCGGGCGGAGTGCGGGGTGACCGGCGACGAGCGGGTCGCCACCTTCATGTGGAACAACACCGAGCACCTGGTGGCGTACTTCGCCGTGCCCAGCATGGGTGCGGTGCTGCACACGCTGAACATCCGGCTCTTTCCCGACCAGGTCACTTACATCGCCAACCACGCCGAGGACCGGGTGGTGCTTGTCGACTCGACGCTGATCCCGCTGCTGGCGAAGTCCCTCGGTGGCATGACCAGCGTGCGGCACGTGGTGGTGGTCGGTGGCGGCGATCCCGCTCCGCTGGTGGCGGCGGCGGGTGACCGGATCGCCGTACATCACTGGGACGCGCTGCTGGCCGACCGCCCCGAGGTGTACGACTGGCCCGAGGTGGACGAACGCGACGCCGCCGCCCTCTGCTACACCTCCGGCACCACCGGCAACCCCAAGGGGGTGGCCTACTCGCACCGCTCGATCTACCTGCACTCGTTGCAGATCTGCATGCCGGAGGGGTTCGGGCTCGGGCCGACCGACCGGGAACTGGCCATCGTCCCGATGTTCCACGCGATGTCGTGGGGGCTGCCGTTCGCGGCCTTCCTCTCCGGCGCGTCGCTGGTGATGCCGGACCGTTTCCTCCAGGCCGCGCCGATCGCCGAGATGATCGCCGCGGAGCGGCCGACCCTGGCCGGTGCGGTGCCGACCATCTGGACCGACCTGCTGGCCTACCTGGACGGCCACGACGTCGATACCGCCTCGCTCAAGGAGGTGATCGTCGGTGGTTCGGCCTGTCCGCCGTCGCTGATGCACGCGTTCGACGAGCGGCACGGCGTCGATGTGATCCACGCCTGGGGGATGACCGAGATGTCGCCGCTGGGCTCGGTGTCGCGCCCACCGGCCGGGGCGAGCGGCGACGACGCCTGGCGGTACCGGTACACGCAGGGCCGGGTGCCGGCGGGGGTACGGGCCCGCATCGTGGGTCCGGCCGGGGAGCCGCTGCCCGCGGACGGGACCTCCGTCGGTGAGTTGGAGGTCCGTGGGCCGTGGATCACCGCCCGGTACGTCGGGGACGACGCGCCGGACCCGGAGAAGTTCCGCGACGGCTGGCTGCGTACCGGTGACGTGGGCACGCTGTCGGCGGACGGCTACATCACCCTCACCGACCGGGCCAAGGACGTGATCAAGTCCGGCGGCGAGTGGATCTCCTCGGTGGAGCTGGAGAACGCGCTGATGGCCCACCCCGCGGTGCTGGAGGCCTGCGTGGTGGGCGTACCGGACCAGCGGTGGGACGAGCGGCCGTTGGCCACCGTGGTGCTCCGGGAGGGTGCCTCGGCGACCCCGGAGGAGTTGCGCGACTTCCTGGCCGGGTCGGTGGCGCGCTGGCAGTTGCCGGAGCGGTGGGCTTTCATCGAGGCCGTGCCGAAGACAAGCGTCGGCAAGTTCGACAAGAAGGTGGTGCGCTCCCGGTACGCCGACGGCGACCTGAATGTGCGGGAACTGGCCACGCCGTAACGTTTTTCGGAGCATCATCGCCATTGGGAGTAGTGGCCTGCACAGACCTCTCTCCGGTGGGCGGCCCCGGCGTTCGCACCGCGCCGGGGCCGCCCGTTCCTTGCGGGGCGACCCGCAATGCCAGTATTGCGAGACTTGTTCGCCTCTGTCCTGCAGACGGCGAAAACTCCCAGGTCGGACCGCTTATTCGCCGGCGCTGAGCAGCACCTTGCCGACCACCGAGTCCTCCACCGCCTGATGGGCGGCAGCGGTCGCCGACAACGGATAGGAGTGCAACGGCAGGCCCGCGTCCTCGCCGACCCGGATCCCGCCCTGCGCGGCGGACGCCGCGACGTCCACCACCGCCTGCGCCTTGGCCGCCTTCGGCATCGTGTAGACAAGCACGAACTGCCAGCGGGCGTTCGGTGCCATAAGTGGTCGGACCGGCAACGTCACCTCGTCACCGCCGTCGTCGGCGTACACGCAGACCACGCCACCGGGACGCAGCAGCCGTACGTCGGTGGCCGCGTTGCGCGCGGGCGAGACCTCCACGATTGCGTGCACCCCGTCGGGCGCGAGCTTGTGGACCTCCTCCACCACGTCCTGCTCCCGGTAGTTGACCACCGCCGAGGCACCGGCCGCCGCCGCCAGCTGAGCCTTCTCGGCACTGCTCACCGTGGCGATCACGCAGGCGTCGGCCCAGGCCGCCAGCTGGATCGCCGCGTTGCCCACGGCACCGGCCCCGCCCTGCACCAGCACCGTGTGATCGCTGAGCGCACCCGGGCGCAGGCTGTTCGGCAGATACTCTCCGGCGGTCAGGCAGCGGTGCGCCGTCAGGAAGGGAATGCCCAGGCAGGCACCCATTTCGAAGGAGGCGTCGCCCAGGCGTACCGCCTGGCGGACCGGGACCAGGGTGTACTCGGCGGCGGTCCCCCAGGGCCGCTGCCAGGCGGCCTCCCAGACCCACACCCGCTCGCCGATCAGTGCCTGGTCGACCCCCTCGCCGACCGCCTCGACCACCCCGGCGCCGTCCTGGCCGGGCGTCTGCCAGCCGGCCGGCAACGGGCCCTGCCGGCGCGACTTCCAGTCCGTCGGATTCACCCCGGACGCCGCGACCCGCACCAGCACCTCGCCCGGACCGGGATCCGGCACCGGCCGATCGACCAGCTGGAGCACGGAGGGATCACCGGTGCGCTCGTACACCATCGCCTTCATGTCACCGACCGTAGGCGGGCCGGGGACCGCCCGGTGGCGGTTCAGCCCAGCCGGTCGACGACCTCCGGAGTCAACTCGTCGATCGACTCCAGCACCGTCACGGCCAGCCGTCGAGCGTCCGGATCCAGTGGGTACGCCCCGTGCGGCACCGCCACCACCGTCATGCCGGCGGCAGCCGCCGAACGGACCCCGTTCGAGGAATCCTCCACCGCCACACAGCGCGTCGGGTCGAGGCCGAGCCGCCGGGCCACGCTCAGGTAGACGTCCGGCGCCGGCTTGCCGCGCTCGGTCTCCTCGGTGGACAGGGTGCTGCGGAACGCGTCGGTCAGGTCGGTGGCGGCCAGCGCCGCGGCGATCAGCCGGGTCGGCGAGGAACTGGCCAGCCCCAGGGGCCACCGTGCGGCCATCCGGCGGACCACGTCGACCGCGCCGTCGATCACCGGCACCCGGGCCGCGTACCGGCGGGCCATCTCCTCGACCACCTCGGCGGCGACCTGGTCGGCGCTGCGTCGCACCCCCAACTCGTCGCTGAGGTACCGGGCCCACTCACCGGTGCTCATCCCCATCAGCCGGCGCTGGGTGTCGTCCTGCCAGCTGCCGCCGTGCTCGGCGACGTACGCCCGCCGAACCTCCTCCCACACCGGCTCGGAATCGACGATCACGCCGTCCAGGTCGAAAACCACCCCATCCACCATCACACCCCCATCCTCCCCCACCCACTACCCCCACCACCCCACCCCACCCCACCCCCACCCAGCACCGCGTCGATCAAGAAGTTTGCGTCGGGGATTCCGCAGCAGCCAGACGCAAACCTCTTGGTCAACTCGACAGGGGTGGGAGGCCGATGGGGCTGTCCGGCGGGATGACCGTGTGGGCGGCGCGGGCGATGGGGTCTAGCAGTTCGCGTAGGCGGTGCGCGCGGTCGGGGTCGAGGGTGAGCCAGGGGCGGGCGGCGGCGAGATCGGTGGCGTCCTCGATCGCCTGGAAGGCCGCCCGCCCGCGCTCGGTCGGCTTGCCGTCGGAGTCCAGCCAGCCACGGCCGGTGAGCCGCTCGCGCGCCTGCGACCAGTCCTGCTCCGACCAGCCCCGGCCGAGCAGATTGGCCGGCGGCATGTCGACCGCGACCCGCCAGGCCAGCGTCTCCACCGGGTCGAGATCGGCGGCGACCAGCGCCGCCACGTGCCCGTCGCCGCGATGCTCGCGCAGTGTGGTGGCGGCCTGCCAGAGCCGAGCCAGCGGGTACTCGCCACGGGGCAGGGCGGCATTCGCCGCGCCGAGCACCCGGCCGGCCGTCCCGAGCCCGTCGGTGGCGGCCTCAAGCAGGTCGGCGGCCTCCACCAGGTGCCGCTCGGGCAACTCGTAGGTCAACTCGGCGAGCGCCTGCACCGCCCCGGTCAGCCGGGCACGCAGCGCCTGGTCCGGCGAGGCCAGCTGCCACACCGCCGGCAGCGCCCGGCTCACCATGTGCGGCGCGAAGTTGTAGAAAGCGGCGATCACCGGCGCGGGACCGGTCGGCCCGAGCGGGGCGGCCCGACCGGCGAAGTAACCCCGCCAGTAGCCGCGGAGCCCGGCCGCGCCGTAGGCGGCGCGGGCGCGTGGGTGGAAATAGGTGACGGCGTGTACCGGCTCGTAATACGTCCACATCAACCGGGCGGTCCGCCCGTCGGCGTCCACTGCCGTCACGTGCACCTCCGTGTCGCTTCGACAAGCGTCCCGGGCGAACTGCCCGGGACGCTGCCGAACCTACTGCCGGTCGGTGACCGTTCGGAAGCCATCTGTGGTCAACGGCATCGATGTTCTGTCGGACGACCCGACTCGGGGCTCACTCGGCGGCGAGCACGTCCACCACGAAGCGCAGCGGGCCCGCCGGGCGACCGCCGCCGCCGTCGCCGTACGCGTCCTCGGCCGGGATGTCGAGCTGCACCCGGCTGCCCACGGTCACGCCCACCAGGCCCTTGTCCCAGCCCGGGATGACCTGCCCGACGCCGATCGGGAAGGTGGCGGGCTCGCCCCGCTCCCAGGAGGAGTCGAACTCCTCGCCGCTCTCGTAGAAGACGCCGACGTAGTTGGTGGTGATCGACTGGCCGGCCTGCACCTTCGGCCCGGTGCCCTCGATCAGCGGGGTGACGGTCAGCTTGGTCAGCTCACCCTCCCCGGCGGTGACGGTCGGCTTGCTGCCCAGGGCCGGGTCCGCGCCTTCCGGCAGCTGCGGCGCGGGCGGCGCCCCCGGCTCGTTCGTCGCCTCCGCACCGGCGGAGGGAGTGCCAGCGGCCTGCTCGGGCGCGTCGTCACCACCGCGCTGGCCGACGATCACGAACACGGTGATCAGCACTGCCACGACGGCGATCCCGGCGAACGCACCGGCCCAGGCCTGTCGGCGGCGCTTCGCCTCGGCTGCCTTCTGAGCCGCCAACTGCTCGGCCAGCCGCCGCCGCGCCTTGGTCTCCTGCTCGCTCACGTCCTCGACTCCCTGCTGAGAGGTGTGGGGTGGGTCCGGCCACGGGCAGCCGTCGCCGACACACGGTACCTGGTGTCCGACGCACTTCCGACCATCGATGGCCCACGTCCGCAGGCACGGCTGTGCCGATCATGAAGTCCGGGTGGTCCAGCAACCGCCCAAAGGGGCATTCGGGCGACCAGGAGCGCAGTCAGGCGGATTTACGCGGAGTGGTCTTCTTGGCGGTTTTGGTAGCCTTCTTCTCCGCGGTCTTCTTAGCGGGCTGGGCCTTCTTGGCGGTGGTCTTCTTCTCGGCGGTCTTCTTCGCGGGCGCCTTCTTGGCCGGCGCCTTGGTGGCCTTCTTCTCCGCCGCCTTCTTCTGCGCCGAGCGGGCCGACGAGATCGGTGTCGGTTCGGCGCCCGCGCCGGCCGGCGCCTCGCCACGAGCCGCCTTGGCCCGCTCCACGGACGCCTTCAACGCGGCCATCAGGTCGACCGCGGCGGCGGGAGCCTCCTCCACCTCCTCCGGCTGGACCACCTCGCGGCCCTCCACCTTCGCGTCGATGACCTCCTGCAACGCCGCCCGGTAG
This sequence comes from Verrucosispora sp. WMMD703, assembly GCF_049178935.1. Classification (NCBI taxonomy): domain Bacteria; kingdom Bacillati; phylum Actinomycetota; class Actinomycetes; order Micromonosporales; family Micromonosporaceae; genus Micromonospora; species Verrucosispora sp. WMMD703. Next base: position 796,790 of record NZ_JBMHMM010000004.1, read on the forward strand.
TCGTCGTTGAACTCGTCCGGTTGAAAGTCACCGGCCATCGAGTCGATAAGCGACGTGGCCATCGCCAACTCCGGTGGCCGGATCTTGAGGTCCTCGTCGAGGAAACCGAAGTCCGGCTTACGGATCTCGTCGGGCCAGAGCATCGTGTTCAGCAGCAGCACACCCTCACGGACCCGCAGGGTGGCCAACTGCTCCCGCTGACGCAGCGCCACCTTGACGATCGCCACCCGCTCCGAGTCGGTCAACGCGTCCCGCAGCAGCAGGTACGGCTTGGTCGCGGTGCCCTCCGGCTCCAGGAAGTACGCCTTGTTGTAGAGGATCGGATCGACCTGCTCGGCCGGCACGAACTCCAGCACGTCGATCGCGTGGGAGGTGCTCAGCGGCAGGTCGGCGAAGTCCTCGTCGGTGAGGATGACCATCTCCCCGCCGCCGATGTCGTAGCCCTTGGCGATGTCGTCGTAGCTGACCTCTTCGCCACAGACCTGGCAGGTCCGCTTGTACCGAATCCGTCCGCCGTCGGCCCGGTGCACCTGGTGGAACCGAATGTCCTTCTCCTCCGTCGCGGAATACAGCTTGACCGCGATCGAGACCAGGCCGAACGACACGGCTCCCTTCCAGATGGCTCGCATGCTGCGCTCCCTTCCCCGGTATCGACCATGCTCGCATCACAGGGAACCGGACGCGAGGTGTTCGGCCGGCTACTACAGTCGTCCTGTGTCCGGCGCGCCGCTCAAGCCGATGCTCGCGATGACCGGGCAGCTTCCGACCGGTCCCGACTGGGTGTACGAGTTCAAGTGGGACGGGGTACGCGCGCTGGCCGACATCGTCGCCGGACGGCAACGCCTGTACGCGCGTTCCGGTGTGGAGATCACCACCGCCTACCCCGAGTTGATTCCGCTGAGCGAGCAGGCCGACGACGTCCTGCTCGACGGCGAGGTGGTCCTCTTCGACCAGGCCGGGCGGCCTTCGTTCACCGCCCTGGCCGAGCGGATGCACGTGCGTAACGCCGCCAAGGCGGCCCGGCTGGCGGCAACCGTACCGGTCACGTACATGATCTTCGACGTGTTGCGGCTGGACGGTCAGGACCTCACCGGCTGGCCGTACGCACGGCGGCGGGAAGCCCTCGACGGCCTGGCGCTGGGCGCGGCGCGGTGGGCGGTGCCCCCGGTCTTCTCCGACGGCCCGGCCACCTACGAGGCGGCCGGCGAGCACGGCCTCGAAGGGGTGATGGCCAAGCGGGTCGAGTCGGCCTACCGGCCCGGGGTGCGTTCGCCGGACTGGGTGAAGGTCAAGCTGGAGGTGACCGGCGACTTCGTGGTCGGCGGCTGGCGACCCGGCGCGCGGCGGATCGGTGGCCTGCTGGTCGGGGTCCCCGGCGCGGACGGCCGACTCGTCTACCGGGGCCGGGTCGGTGGGGGGATCGGTGCCGCCCTCGAACGGGAACTGCTGCGCGAGTTGGAGCCGTTGCGCACCACCGGCTCGCCGTTCAGCGGCGACGTCCCCCGCGAGGATGCCCGGGGCGCGATCTGGGTAACTCCCCGGGTCGTGGTGGAGGTGAAGTACGGCCAGCGCACCCCGGACGGGCGGCTGCGGTTCCCCCGAGTCCTGCGGATCCGACCGGACAAACCGGCCGAGGAGGTCGACGATGCCAGCTGAGCGGTTCCCGGTAGACGTGCAGGGCCGCACGTTGGAGCTGTCCAACCTGGACAAGGTTCTCTACCCGACGGCCGGCTTCACCAAGGGCGAGGTGATCGACTACTACACCCGGATCGCCCCGGTGCTGCTGCCGCACCTGGCGGACCGGGCGCTGACCCGCATCCGCTACCCGAACGGGGTGACCGGCGGCTCGTTCTTCGAGAAGAACGCCCCGGCCGCCACCCCGTCCTGGGTACGCGTCGAGACGCTGCCGGCGCCGGGCTCCACCAAGGGTCGGGAGACCATCGACTACGTCGTCGCCGACGACCTGCCCACCCTGGTCTGGCTGGCCAACCTCGCCGCCCTGGAACTGCACACCCCGCAGTGGAAGGTCGGCGCGCACCCGGACCTGATGGTGGTCGACCTGGACCCGGGCACCCCGGCGGCGCTGAAGCAGTGCTGCCAGGTCGCTCTGTCCCTGCGCGACCGGTTGGCCGCCGACGGCCTGACCGCCTACCCGAAGACCTCCGGCAAGAAGGGCATGCAGCTCTGCTGCCCGATCTCCGGCACCCAGCCCGCCGACGACGTGTCGGCCTACGCGCGGCGCATCGCCCAGGAACTCGAACGCGACCAGCCGAAACTGGTGGTCTCGAAGATGGCGAAGAACCTGCGACCGGGCAAGGTCTTCATCGATTGGAGCCAGAACAACGCGGCGAAGACCACGGTGGCCCCGTACTCGCTGCGCGCCCAGCCCGTCCCGTCGGTGTCGACGCCGCTGACCTGGGACGAGGTATCCGCCGGTGCGGCGGGCCGACGTCCGGCCACCAAGCCCTACACCGCTGGCGAGGTGCTGGACCGGATCGAGAAGCACGGCGACCTGCTCGCCCCACTGCTCGACGGCGGCCCCGAGCTTCCGGAGTAGGACAGCCGCGATCCGCTCAGCTGGCGGGTGCCACGGGTGACGACTCGCCGTGCCGCCGCAGTCGCGCGTACGCCCCGGCGAGCATGGCGATCGCGAGCAGGCTGACGATCACGTCGCTGACCAACGCCTGGGTGGGTGACGCCGGTGAGTACGGAGGCACGAGGTAGGCCAGCACGGCCGCCCCGACCAGCGCCCCGGCGGCACCTGCCAACACGTGCCGCTGACCCCACCCGGTGCGTCCCGACCACCGGACCAACATCACCACAAGCGCGGCGACGACAACCACCGACACGGCGACGCCGACCCAGCCGGAGAGCATGCTGACCCCCAGGTAGACGAGCAGCACCAGCAGGCCCGGACGGGTCGGCCGGGGCGCGTCGGCCGGAGCCGGAGGTGGTCGCCGCCGCCAGCGGGGCAGGGCCGCCACCGCGACCAGGGCGAGGACCACAGACGTCGCCCCGATGAGCTGACCGGGGCTGGCCAGGAACCCCTTGCGTCCACTGTCGTCGGCGAAGACGAGCAGGCTGCCCAGCAGGTAGAGGACGGTCACGGCGACCAGGCCGGGCGCGCCCAGCCACGGCCGCAGCCGGCGGGCCGGGGAGAGGTACGACTCGACGATGGCGATCGGCGCGCAGATGGTCAACGCCACGTGGTTACCGAGGAAGCTGATCGCCTCCTGCGCGCTGATGCCCAGCACCGGAACGCGGGTGCGGTCGGCCGCGCTCAGCTCGGCGAACTCGGTGTCGGCCAGGTAGTCGGGGTTGAACAGCGACTGGTCCACCAGGCCCGCCTGAACCACCCCGAACCCCGCCGCCAGCAGCACGATCATCGGCCAGCCGCCGCCCGTGCGTCGGGCCGCCTCCCGGATGAGCACCGCCGCGCCCCCGTACATCGGTGCCAGGACGACCACCACGCCCAGCATGTCGGTGCCGGCGAAACCACCCCACGAGCATTCGGCGGCCCAGGGGGCGAGGAACAGCAGCGCCACGACCGGTACGAGCCGCCGCAGCATCGACTGCCGGACGCCGTCGAGGGCTGCCCGATCTTCGCCGTGAGTAGTCATGACTCTGACTCTCCCGGTGCCGTGGTACCCCGCACCAATGCCATCAGTCATGTCTTCGGCCGGCCCGGGGCGGAGGGTCGGCCTCGACAGGCCCGAGCGGCAGGAGTAGGACGTACGTATGCGCGCTGCCCTTCCCGTACCGTCCGCCGCCGGTCTCGCCGACCGGGACGGGCCACTGCTCAGCCACCTCGATCACCGGACCGGTGCGCGTCACGACATGACCGCCGCTGAGCTGGGCGAATGGTCGGCGCGGGCCGCCGGCCTGCTGCGGGACGGCTGCGGCCTGATCCCCGGCAGCCGGGTGGCGGTACTGCTGCCGCCGCATTGGCGTACCGCCGCGGTGCTGTTGGGGGCCTGGGCGGTGGGGCTTGAGGTGTCGTTCCGGCCACGCGCCACCGCCGGGCTGCCGGTGCTGGAGCCCGGCGGCGACCGGCCGTACGACGCGGTCCTGGTCACCCCGGAGCGTCTGGACGACTGGCTGGAGGACGTACCGGACGGGCTGCACCGCTACCTCGTCGGCACCGGACCGCAGCCCTTGGTCGACGTGCCGGTCGGCTGGCTCGACTGGTCCGTGGAGGTGCTGCGGCACGGCGTCGCCCCGACCGACCGGCCCGTGCTGCACGCGAACGACGCGGCCAGCCCGGACGGCACCAGCTACGCCGAGTGGGGTTCGATCGCCAGGGCGGTGGCCGAGCAACTCGACCTGCGGGCCGGTGACCGGCTGCTGGTCGACGTCGCCGAGCACGACCAGCCGCTGAAGTGGCTGCTCGCCCCGCTGGCGGCCGGTGCCTCGGTGGTGCTCTGCGCCAACCTCGACCCGTCCCGCCGGGACACGCTCATCGCCGCCGAGCAGGTCACCCGCGTGCTCTGAGGGACGACTCCGATGCGGCAACATCCCTGTTGTTGCTTGTCTGCCCCGAGGTGAGGCAGCAACAACAGGGATGTTGCACGGATCTTGCCGGCGATCCGGTCAGTCGACGGTGGGGAGGGGCGGGCCGAGGACGTCGTCGGCGTCGACGATGGTGTACGCGTACCCCTGCTCGGCGAGGAAGCGCTGCCGGTGGGCGGCGTACTCGGTGTCGATGGTGTCCCGGGAGACCACCGAGTAGAAGTGCGCCTGCCGGCCGTCGGCCTTCGGGCGCAGCACCCGCCCCAACCGTTGCGCCTCCTCCTGCCGCGAGCCGAACGTGCCGGACACCTGGATCGCCACCGCCGCCTCGGGCAGGTCGATGGAGAAGTTCCCCACCTTGGAGATGACCAGCGTGCGGATCTCCCCGGTGCGGAACGCGTCGAAGAGGCGCTCGCGCTCCTTGTTCGTGGTGGAGCCCTGCACGATCGGGGCGTCGAGATATTCGCCCAGCTGGTGCAACTGGTCGATGTACGCGCCGATGACAAGCGTCTGCTCGCCCGGATGCCGGTCGAGCAGGGCGCGTACCACCGGCAGCTTGGTGCGGGCGGTGGCCGCCATCCGGTAGCGCTCCTCCGCCTCCGCCGTCGCGTACGCCATCCGCTCGGCGTCGGTCAGGGTGACCCGGACCTCGACACACTCGGCGGGGGCGATCCAGCCCTGCGACTCGATGTCCTTCCAGGGCGCGTCGTACCGCTTCGGGCCGATCAGGCTGAACACGTCGCCCTCACGGCCGTCCTCGCGTACCAGGGTGGCGGTCAGGCCCAGCCGGCGGCGGGCCTGGAGGTCCGCGGTGAAGCGGAAGATCGGCGCGGGCAGCAGGTGCACCTCGTCGTAGACGACCAGGCCCCAGTCCCGGGCACCGAACAGGTCCAGGTGGGTGAAGGCGCCGCCGCGCCGCGAGGTGAGCACCTGGTACGTGGCGATGGTGACCGGGCGGATCTCCTTGCGCTCGCCCGAGTACTCGCCGATCTCCTCCTCGGTCAGCGAGGTGCGGGCGATCAGCTCCCGCTTCCACTGCCGGCCGGCCACCGTGTTGGTGACCAGGATCAGCGTGGTGGCCTTCGCCTCCGCCATCGCCGCCGCACCCACAAGCGTCTTACCGGCGCCGCAGGGCAGCACCACCACACCCGACCCGCCGGCCCAGAACGCCTCGACCGCCTCCCGCTGGTACGACCGCAGCGTCCACGCCTTACCACCGTCCTTGCCGGCCTCGGCCAGCTCGATCGGGTGCGCCTCGCCGTCGACGTACCCGGCGAGGTCCTCCGCCGGCCAGCCGAGCTTGAGCAGGGCCTGCTTGAGCCGCCCCCGCTCGGAGGGGTGCACCGCGATGGTGTCGTCGTCGATGCGGTTGCCGAGCATCCCGGCGAGCTTCTTGCTCTTGGCCACCTCGACCAGGACCACCCGGTCCAGGGCGCGCAGGACAAGGCCGTGCGCCGGATCGTTGGCGAGCTGGAGTCGCCCGTACCGGTCCATCGTCTCGGCGACGTCCACCAGCAGCGCGTGCGGCACCGGGTACCGCGAATACTTGATCAACGCGTCCACCACGCCCTCGGCGTCGTGGCCGGCGGCGCGGGCGTTCCACAACCCGAGCGGCGTCAACCGGTACGTGTGCACGTGCTCGGGCGAGCGTTCCAACTCGGCGAAAGGCGCGATGGCCATCCGGCAGGACTGTGCGTCGGGATGGTCGATCTCCAACAGGAGGGTCTTGTCCGACTGCACGATAAGTGGTCCACCACTCACGCCGAATCCTCTCGTCCGTACGGCTGATCCGGCCGCCGGAGCAGGTGGCTGACCTGCCACCGGGCGACCATCCAGTGTTGCACGCGCAGGCGGGCGGCGAGAAAGTGCTCATCCTGCGCAACCCTGCCGGTACTTCGGTGCGTCTAGCAGTAGGGGACGAGTTGTCGAGGTCGGCGGCCCGATGGGTCGCGAAACGGGCCACCGTACGCCCTCGCGGTCGTCATGCCGGTCGGTGCCGGTGCGCAGCGCGTTCGATCCACGGCCGGACGGGCCAGGAAAGCGGGGGCCGTTCCCGTCGCAGTGGAAGCCAACGGGGGCGAGCGGCGCGCCCGGGGCCGTACCGGCGCCCCACCCCACCGTTTCGCCGCCGGTACCGCCCGGATACGGACAGAGTCGGATCGGTACCCGATGGTGCTGGCCGACAGCCGTCAAGGGTGACACCCTTGACGTTCCAGGGCCGGACCGTACGGGGGAGGGCACATGACCGTTGACCAGGAAGTTGTCCCCGAGCGCGAGCAGGCAGAGTCGTCCGAACCCGTCTCCACCGCCACCGTGGTCGCGTACGCGATCGTCGGTGTCGTCCTGTTCGGCTGGTTCCTGTTCGGCTGGCTGGTGCTCCAGCAGGGCTTCGTCGACTCGGTCGGCGAGGCGGCCGGCACCGGGTTCACCCTGCTCCTGATCGTGGCGATCGTCGGGTCGGTGCGGCGCAGTCGCCGCTGAACCTCACTTCTCCAGCACCGCCGCGGTGATCCGGTGCAGGGCGAAGGTGTGCAGCATCTCGGTGCGCTCGTCCTCGGCACGCAGGTAGCCCGCGCCGAGTGAGACGGGCCGCACCAGCCGGGACGCGGTTGCCCCGTGCGCGTCGACGTAGCCGACCCAGACCAGCGCCTTGTCGCGTACCGCCTGTTGGAGCACGGCCAGGGCGTCGTGGTGACTGTGCGCGGGAACCGGCCCGTCCGACGTCGCGCCGCGCACCACCGCCGGAGCCCGGCGGGCCGCCCGCGCCACCGCGTCACCCCGCCGGATCTGCTCCACCACGCCGAGCAGGCGCGGCAGTGGCAGGCGTGGGGTGGCGAGCGGGTCGAGCGCCCGGGTAGCCACCGACACCCTGGCCGGTGCCCGTCGGGTCTTCGGTCGGGTCAGCACCGTCGACCCGGTGGCATCCTCGGCCACCGGGGCGTAGCCGGCCTCCCGGAGCACGCTGAGCAGCCGGCCGCCCTGGTACGGCGTCACCAGCACGGTCGGCGCGAGGCGGCGTAGCGCCAGCGCCTCCACCCGCCGGTCGGCAAGCACCTCGGCCAGCAGCGCCTCGTCGTCGCTGCGCAGGTACGCCCCGGCGGAGCCGATGCGCAGCCCGCCGTGCTTGCGGGCCACATCGTCGACCAGGTACGTCAACCCCTGCGGCACCGGCGTGCGGGACCGGCGACGAAACAGGTCGTGCAGGTCGTCCGCGGAGTAGCCGGCATCCAACGCCCGCCGCACACTGCCGGTGGTGATCCGGTGCACGCTCGCCCCACCTGCCGACTCCGGCTCGGCGACCACCTCAAGCTCGGCGGCGAGCGCCGGCTCCGGCGGCCCGGGCACCACCACGCTCAGGTCGGCCTGGACGAGGAAGTGGTCCACCGGAGCGGGCAGCAGCGTGTCCAGGACCCGGATCGCGCTGCCACCGTCCTCGGCGTCGGCCCGCAGCCCCAGCGGGTCGTCCGTGGCGTCGTCCTCGCTCGCCGTCGCCTCGGCCAGCAGCAGCCGCCCGTACGAGGTGAGCGCCCCCAGCCCGGTCACGCCCAGCGTGGCCGCCTCGGCCAGGACCTCCCGATGCGCGTTTTCCCGGCCACGGCTGCGTCGGGGCGCCCGCCAGTCCAACAGCGCCAACACCTCCTCGGCACTGGGCGCGGCCGCCGGTTCCAGGTCCGCGAGTACGCCGAGTACCGCCCGCCGGGCGGCCGGGGCGCCGGCTCGTTCCGCCTCCGCCGACAGCACCGTGATCGGCCGGTCCCGGTCGTCGCGCTGCCCGACCAGCCCGACCTGTCGGGTCATGGTCAGCCAGGCCCGGGCCAGTTGCTCCCAGCGCTGAGCCAGCGAACCGGCACGCCACATCTCGTACCCGGCGGTGGGTAGCACCTGCTGGTCGGCGCCGTACCGACCGGCGGCACCGGGCAGCTCCATCTCACCGGTCAGGCCGGCCGCGTACGCCACCTCCAGCAGCAGTGCGGCCGTGGACTCGTCCGACCCAGTGGCCCGCGCCAGCCGGCGTAGGTCACGTACCCCGATGCCGCCGGACCGCAGCACCGGCGCCGGTTCGGCGGCCAACTGCTCCAGCAGCGCCTCGGTGTGGCGTACCACCTCCATGGTCTGCCCGGCCCCGGCGGAGTCGGCAGCCTTCGGCTCGCGCGGCGTCGCGGCCACCCGGGGTGGACTGCTGCTCAACGGGCCCAGCGGACCGGTCTCGCGGCGCAGCAGCAGCCCGATCTCCCGGGGCAGCTCGACCATGCCGGTGGTGCCACCCTTGCCGCCGGAGACCCGCACCAGCAGCCGGTGGTCGACCAGCCAACGCACCGGTGACCCGGTCGGCGCCCCGCCGTTCGTGTCGTCCGGCGGCAGGTCGTCGTCCGCGCCGACCGCTGGTGCCTGCAACGCCCCGGGCGGCACGCTGCCGACCGGTGGGCCGGCGGCCAGCCGGTCCAGGATCGCCCGGGCCGACGGCGGCGCGGACAGCAGCGTCCGCCGCAGCTTCGCCGGGTCCGCGCAGAGCGCGGCCGTGCGCGGGTCCAGCTCCGTCGCCGGCCGGCCGAGCCCCGCAGGGTACGGAGAGATCTCGTCGATGCCTCCGACGAGGTGCAGGGCGTTGTCGGGGCCGTACAGCAGGAACCGGGCTCGCAGCCGGTCGACGGCGGCCCGGACGGCGGTCGGGGCGGGCGGGTTGGGGCCGGTGGTGGCCAGGGCCAGAACCCCGTCGACCGAGGTGGTGCCGTCGGCCGGGTCACGGGTCAACCGGGCGGCGTCCATGATCTGAAGCGTGAACTGGTCCAGCCCGTCGAGCGCGCGCGACACCGAGACGCGGGACTGTGCCCGGATGGCGAGGGCGGCCACGTCGGCGGGGACCGGCACGACGAGGTCGGGCCGGAGCTGGAGAAGCGCGGCGAGGGACTCGTCGGGCAGCGACCGCAGGTGGTCGGCGAGTGAGGTGCTCATCGTCGTTCCACGCTAGCCCGGTCGGGGCCACTCCCGCCCATCGGACGACCCGGCCGGTCCGGCTGGCCGGGTAGCTTTCCAGGATGCCCCCGTTGACCGTTGGCTTCGACCTCGACATGACCCTCGTCGACTCGCGTCCCGGTATCGCCGCGACCTATCGCGCACTCACCGAGCGGACCGGCGTACCCGTCGACGCCGACGTCGCCGTGTCCCGGCTCGGTCCGCCGCTGCGTACCGAGATCGCCCACTGGTTCCCGCCGGAGCAGGTCGAGGAGGCGGTGACCGTCTACCGCGAGCTGTACCCGGCGTACGCGATCACGCCGACCGTGCCGCTGCCCGGCGCGGTGGCGGCCCTCGCCGCGGTCCGCGACCGGGGCGGCCGGGTGCTGGTGGTCACTTCCAAGATCGGCCGGCTGGCCCGGCTGCACCTGGACCATCTTGGGCTGGTCGTGGACGAGCTGGCCGGTGACCTGTTCGCCGAGGAGAAGGCGACCGCGTTGCGGGCGCACGGGGCGACCCACTACGTCGGCGACCACGTGGCGGACATGGTGGCCGCCGCTGCGGCCGGGGTGCCCGGGATCGCGGTGGCCACCGGCCCGTGTACCCCCGACGAGCTGCGTGCCGCCGGGGCGGCGGCGGTGCTTGCGGATCTCACCGGATTCCCAGCGGCGCTCGACGGGATGATCCGGCTAGCCTTGAGGCAGTAGACGGTTCAAGCGAAGCAGAGGTTCTCAGGTGCCTACGGGTCGAGTGAAGTGGTACGACGCGGCCAAGGGATACGGGTTCGTCACCAGTGACGAGGGTGGCGACGTGTTCCTGCCGAAGGGCGCGCTACCGGCGGGGGTCACCGATCTCAAGGGCGGCCAGCGGGTCGACTTCAGCGTGGTGGACAGCCGGCGGGGTGCGCAGGCGATGGGGGTGAAGCTGCTGGACGCGCCGCCGTCCGTGGCGGAACTGCGCCGACGCCCCGCCGAGGAACTGCACGGCCTGGTCGAAGACATGATCAAGGTGCTGGAGGCGAAGGTTCAACCTGACCTGCGCCGGGGCCGCTTCCCGGATCGCAGGACCGCGCAGAAGATCGCTCAGCTGGTCCACGCGGTCGCCCGCGAGCTGGAGGTCTGAGGCACGAGCCCGGCGTCGGCGGCCCGGCCGAGCAGCGCCTCGACGGCAGCGAACCCCGCCTCACCGAGGTCTGCGGTGAACTCGTTGACGTAGAGGCCGATGTGCCGGTCCACCACGTCGGGCTCCATCTCCTGGGCGTGCGCCAGCACGTACCCCCGGCTGGCCGCCGGATCGGCCCAGGCTCGCTGGACGGAGTCCCGGATCCAGCCGGCGGCCTGCTGCGGGTCGACCACGCCCCGCCGGGCCAGGATGGCGCCGAGCGGGATCGGCAGCCCGGTGTCCGACTCCCACCACTCGCCCAGGTCGACCAGGGCGGTGAGGCCGTGTCGGGGATAGGTGAACCGGGCCTCGTGGATCACCAGGCCGGCGTCGTACCGGCCGGCGGCCACGCCCGGCATGATCTCGTGGAACGGCACCACCTCGATGCGTCGCGGCGTCCGTCCGGCCGCCCAGAGCCGGAACAGCAGGTACGCCGTGGTCCGGTCACCCGGCACCGCCACGGTGGCATCGGTGAGATCGTCGCGCTCCGGTCCGCCGCCGTGGTCGGTGCGGGTGAGCACCAGCGGGCCACATCCCCGGCCCAACGCACCCCCACAGGGCAGCAGGTGGTAGTCCTCCAGCAGCCACGGCAGCGCCGCGTAACTCACCTTCACCAGGTCGAACGCGCCCCGCTCGGCGGCCGTGTTGGTGACGTCCACGTCGGCGTACGTCACCTCGACCGGCGGCGCGCCGGGCACCTGCCCGTGTACCAGCGCGTGGAAGACGAACGTGTCGTTGGGACAGGGCGAGATCGCCAGCGAGAGCGCCACACCCCCACCGTAACCCCGTCGACCCGGCCCGCTGCCAGCGCGGCAGCGCCCCCACCCAAGATCCGGGCAACATCCCGGATCTTGCTGCCTGAACTCGGCCAGAATCAGCAACATCGCCGAAGTTGCGCGGATCTTGGGATGGGGTTGACGCGTCAGCGTAGGGCGGAGGCGGCGGCGGTGAGGGCGGTGAGGGCGTCGCGCATGCGCCACGCGTCGCGGTCGCGGGGGCCGATCGGGTTCGAGATGGCACGCAGCTCGACGAAGGGCACGCCGGCCTGGCTGGCGGCGACCGCCACGCCGTACCCCTCCATGGCCTCGGCCACCGCCTCCGGGTGACGCCGGACCAGTTCCTCGGTGCTGGCGGTGGTGCCGGTAACGGTGCTGACGGTCAGCACCGGCCCCACGGTCGCGGCCGGCAGCGCGGCCCGCAGGCCGGCGAGCAGTGCCGGGTCGGCGTCGAGGGCCGTGCCGCCGCCGAGCAGTTCGGCCGGCATGCCGAGTTCGTCGATCGGAATGAAGCCGTCGGGTGACTCCGCGCCCAGGTCGGCGGCGACGGCCCGGGTGCCGAGCACGGTGTCGCCGACCGCGACCCGGTCGGCGAAGCCGCCAGCAACCCCCGCGCTGACCACTGCCCGGTACGGGCGGCCGGCCATCTCGGCGAGCGCCAGCAACCGGGCCGTCGCCGCACCGGCGACCGCCGGGCCCACCCCGACCGGCAGCACCGCCACGGTCGGGTCGGCGAGGCCGGACTGGATCGCTTCCGCCTCGGCGGGAACCGCGGTCACCACGAGCAGACCGCTCACGTGAGCGACCCCGGTGAGCTGCGCCGCGTCTCGTCGTCGCCACCACCGGAACCGGTGATCGTCGAGGACGGGCGATAGATGTGGAAGCCCGGCGGTGCCATCCCCGGCTCCTCGGGACCACGTCCACCCTGGAACGGGGCGGGGGACGTGGGGGTGGACTCACGCTCCGCCTCGGTGGTGCGCTCCGACTCGGCCTGCTTTTCAGCGGCCAACTCGTCGTCGGTCAGCGGCCGTCCGTGCAGCTTCTCGGCCCGGAGCCGCCGGGCCATCACCAGGCCCCGGGCGGCGGCGAGGGCACCGACACCGCCGGCGACGGCGATGCCGATCCGGCCGTCGAAGGGTACGAGCCCCAGCCCGCCACCGGCGACGAAGGCGAGCATCAGCACCGTCTCGGAATGGGCGAAGGAACTGGCCCGCAGCCGTTCCGGGATGCGTTCCTGGATCGAGGCGTCCACGGCCAGCTTGGCGATGCCGCTCATCATCGCCGTGACCACGCAGAGCAGGGCGACCATCGGCAGCGAGAAGCTGAGCACGGTGAGCACGCCGACCCCGGCGACGATCACCATGCCGCTGGACTGGAGGGCGGCCGGGCGGTGGATGCGCAACCGGGTACCGATCGCGGTGGCCAGGAAGGTGCCGACGGCCAGTGCGCCGCCGACCAGGCCGAGTGATCCCTCGTCCCCCAGATCACGCCCGAACACCACGGTGGTCAGGTCGCCCGCCTTGATGGTGAAGGCCAGGAAGAGCAGCAGGAAACCGTAGACCGCGCGCAGCGTGGCCGCGCCGATCAGGGTCGAGATCACCAGTCGTCCGGCGGGTCTGCCCCGGCCCAGTGGTCGTTCGTCCGTGCCTCGACGCAGCGCCCGCAGTGGTCGCGGTACCCGTTCCGGCGGTTCGGAGTCCGCCTTCGGCGGCAGCCGGAGGGCGATCACCATGCCGACCAGGAAGATCACTGATGCGACCCGTAACGGCCACTGCGGTCCGAACCAGAACGCGGCCAGGCCGATCGGGGCGACAAGCGCACCCGCGACCGTGCCGTAGACGCTGGCCCGGGCACCGACCTGGGACAGTCCGAGCCCTTCCGGCAGCAGCCGGGGTACGGCCGCCGAACGCGCCACCCCGTACGCCCGGGAGAGCGCCAGCACGCCGAAGGCCGCCGGATAGAGCCCGAAGCCGTGGATGTAGTCGGAGATCAACCAGGCCAGGAACGCCCGGCCCAACATGGTCGTGGCCAGGGCGTAGCGACGGCCGTGCCGGAAGTGGTCGAGCAGTGGCCCGACCACGGGTGCGAGCATCGCGAAGGGCACCATGGTCACCAGCAGGTAGAGCGCGACCTTGCTCCGTGCCTCGCCGAGCGGCACGTTGAAGAAGATCGTCCCGGCCAGCCCGATGGCGATCAGCGTGTCACCGGCACAGGAGATCGCGTGCAGGTCGAACAGACGGACCATGCCGGTCTCCCCGCCGGCACCCCGGGCCCGAGCCCGGGCGGCGCTGCGGGTCACCCAGCGGCCGCTGGACAGGGAGCCGCGCAGCATCAGCCGGGTGGCGCGGATGCCGGTGCCGACGGTCCGCCCCAGGAGGGACCGCTCAGAGCGGGAGAACAGCGGCATGGCACCCATCCTGACCCATCGGCCCGGGCAATGCTGCGCCACCGCCGGAGAACACCTCTGGGGAGTGCCTCACGGCTCACCCACCCGATGGGGAACAATGGTCGGGTGACCAGGCCCGCTTCCGCCCGTGCCGCCCGCCTTGACCAGGTCTGCGCCGCTGCCGTCGAGGTGGCGCGCGCCGGCATCACCGAGGTGGGCCCCGACGACGTCGGCGACCACCTCCAGGTCGTCGCCGAGGGAGATCGGCTCGTCACGCACTACTTCGAGTGCCGGCTGGCCGGCTATCGCGGCTGGCGGTGGGCGGTAACCGTGACCCGGGTGCCGCGCAGCCGTACGGTGACGATCTGTGAGACGGTCCTGCTGCCCGGGCCGGACGCGCTGCTCGCCCCCGGCTGGTTGCCGTGGCAGGAGCGACTGAAGCCCGGCGACCTCGGCCCCGGCGACCTGCTGCCGACCCCGTCGGACGACGAGCGGCTCCAGCCCGGCTATCTCCTCTCCGACGACCCGGCGGTCGAGGAGACCGTCTGGGAGCTGGGGCTGGGCCGGCCCCGGGTGATGTCACGGGAGGGGCGGATCGAGACGGCCCAACGCTGGTATGACGGCGATCACGGCCCCTCGGCGCCGATCTCCGCCTCCGCACCCGCCGCCGCCCGCTGCGGCACCTGCGGCTTCTACCTGCCACTCGCGGGCAGGCTGCGGCAGTGCTTCGGTGTCTGCGGCAACTTCTACGCGCCGGACGACGGCCGGGTGGTAAGCGCCGACCACGGCTGCGGTGCCCACTCGGAGACACTTGTCGAGGCCGACACGACGGTCGACGAGATGCCCACCGTCTACGACGACAGCGCGGTGGAGCCGATGGCGGTCAGCCGTGCCGCCGGGTCCGTGGAGAGCGGCGAGCCGGCGGAGCCGTACGGGCACTCCTGACCGTGGCCGGCGCCCGTCGGATCAACCTGCGGCGCGACGGCGACGGCGGTTGGCGTCGTGCCGCATCATCACCGCCAGACCGGGGAAGCCCCACAGGAATCCGGCGAGGCAGATCCAGAGCCAGTTCTCGTGGCCACTGGCGACCAGCCGGTCGCGGAAGAGCAGCAGCACCAGCCCGGCGACGGCCCAGGCCGCCATTCCGGCGAGGGCGAACGGCACCATCGGCGGGTCGAGCGGCTCGGGACGGGGTGGCGGGGTGGGCACCCGGCCAGCGTACGTGACGCCGCTTTCCGACAGGCCGGCCATCTGCGACGATGCGCGCGACAACCCGATGATCCGCTGTGAGGTTCCTGATGGCAGTAGCGCCGCCCGACAACGGCACCCCACCCGGTTCGAGCCAGCCGCGCAACGGCTTCGACCGGTACTTCGAGATTTCGGCCCGCGGCTCGACGCTCACCCGCGAGGTACGCGGCGGCCTGGCCACCTTCTTCACCATGGCGTACATAGTGGTGCTCAACCCGCTCATCCTCGGCAGCGCCGTCGATGGTGACAACCAGACCCTGCCGATCCCAGCGATCGCGGCGGCCACCGCCCTGGTCGCTGGTCTGATGACCATCCTGATGGGCGTGGTCGGCCGCTTCCCGCTGGCGGTGGCTGCCGGGCTCGGCGTCAACGCCCTGGTGGCGTACGAGATCGCGCCCGAGATGACCTGGGCCGACGCGATGGGCCTGGTGGTGATCGAGGGTCTGATCATCGCGGTGTTGGTGCTGACCGGGCTGCGGACGGCGGTGTTCCGCTCGGTGCCGACCCAGATGAAGACGGCGATCGGTGTCGGCATCGGTCTGTTCCTCACCATCATCGGCCTGGTGGACGCCGGCTTCGTCCGGCGGATTCCGGACGATGCCAACACCACCGTCCCGGTCGGTCTCGGCATCGGCGGCAAGCTCGTCAGCTGGCCGATGCTGGTCTTCGTGGTCGGCCTGCTGGTGACCCTGGTGCTGGTGGTACGCCGGGTCAAGGGCGCCATCCTGGTCGGCATCCTCGCCTCCACGGCGCTGGCCATGGTGGTGGAGGCGGTGGGCAACATCGGCCCCTCCTTCGTTGACGGTGTGCCGAACCCGAAGGGCTGGTCGCTCAACGTTCCGACGCTGCCGAGCAACCCGTTCGACGTTCCGGATCTCTCCCTGCTCGGTCAGTTCAACGTGCTGGACTCGTGGGGGCGGGCCGGTTGGCTGGTCGTGCTGATGTTCATCTTCACCCTGCTCATCACCGACTTCTTCGACACGATGGGCACCATGGTGGCCGTCGGTCAGGAGGGCGGCATGCTCGACGAGCAGGGCACCCCGCCGCGCACCAGGGAGATCCTGCTAGTCGACTCGATCGCGGCGGCCAGCGGTGGTGCGGCAAGCGTCTCCAGCAACACGTCGTACATCGAGAGTGCCGCCGGTGTCGCGGAGGGTGCCCGGACCGGAGTGGCCAACCTGGTCACCGGCGTGCTCTTTCTGCTGGCCATGTTCCTGGCGCCGCTGGTGGTGGTCGTCCCGTTCGAGGCGGCGTCCGTCGCGCTGGTGGTGGTCGGTTTCCTGATGATGACGGCGGTACGCACGATCGACTGGTCCGACTACGAGATCGCCATCCCGGCCTTCCTCACCATCGTGTTGATGCCG
Source organism: Verrucosispora sp. WMMD703 (assembly GCF_049178935.1). Taxonomy (NCBI): domain Bacteria; kingdom Bacillati; phylum Actinomycetota; class Actinomycetes; order Micromonosporales; family Micromonosporaceae; genus Micromonospora; species Verrucosispora sp. WMMD703. Next base: position 813,187 of record NZ_JBMHMM010000004.1, read on the forward strand.
TTCACCTACTCGATCTCGAACGGGATCGGGGCCGGCCTGATCGTGTACGTGGTGATCAAGCTGGCCAAGGGCAAGTCCCGGGAAATCCACCCGCTGCTGTACGCGGTGGCAGCGCTGTTCGTGGTGTACTTCCTGCGCGGCCCGATCGAGGCGCTGCTCTTCTGACAGCCGCCCGGGCCGGGGGTGTGTGATCCGTCTGACGTGATCCGCACCCCCGGCCCGGAGCAGGAGGTACGTCGGGGTGAGCATGGTCATATCCGCTGCGGCCCGGTCGGCTAATTAGTTAGGCTAACTATCGTGACGGAGCGGACGGTGACGGCTCAGAGCATGCCACCGGCGCAGCTGGCCCTTCAGCTGCGTGATGCGATCACCCGGTTGAACCGGCGGGTCCGCCAGGCCCGGCCGGTTGGTGACCTCACGGTCACCCAACTGTCCGCGCTCACCAGTCTTCGGCTGGCGGGCGCGCTCACGCCGCGGGAACTCGCCGACGTCGAACGGGTGCAGCCACCGACGATGACCAAGATCGTCGCGAAGCTGGAGGAGCGTGGCCTCGTGCAGCGGACCCCGCACCCGACCGATGGCCGGCAGGTCATCCTCGCGACGACCGAGGGGGGCCGGGCCGTGCTCGACCAGTTCGAGCGGGTCCGGGACGAGTGGCTGGCCCGCCGGCTGGCCGAGCTGAGTGACCCCGACCGGGAGACCCTGCACCGGGCTGCGGAGATCCTTCAGCGAATCTCCCGCGCCTGACGCCGCGCACACCGGGTGTGCGCCCCGCGCCGTGCCGTCCGTCGTTGACGACGCGTACGACCGCGAGGAGGCGCACCAAGAGTGCAGGCACGGCTGAGCACGATGTTCCAGTCCCTACAGGTCCGCAACTACCGGCTCTTCGCATTCGGGCAACTGGTCAAGCTGATCGGTGTCTGGATGATGTTCATCGCCCAGGACTGGCTGGTCCTCGAGCTTTCCGGCGACTCTGCCACCGCGCTCGGCGTGGTCGTCGCCCTCCAGTTCACCCCGGTGCTGCTGCTCACGCTGCTCTCCGGCCGGCTCGCCGACCGGTACGACAAGCGGATGCTCCTCTTCATCGCCAACGCGTTCTGGACCGTGCTGTCGCTGGCCATGAGCGTGCTGGTGCTCACCGATCTGGTTCAGCTCTGGCACGTCTTCGTCTTCGCCGCCCTGCTCGGTGTGGCCAACGCGATGGAGACCCCGGTACGACAGGCGTTCGTCTCCGAACTGGTCGGCACGGCGCTGCTGCCCAACGCGCTCTCGCTCAACGCGGCCGTGTTCAACTCGGCCCGGATCGTCGGCCCGGCCGTGGCCGGCCTGGCCATCGCCCTCTTCGACGTCGGGCCGGTTTTCCTCGTCACCGCGCTCAGCTCGATCGCGCCGCTGGTCACGGTGATCCGGATGCGCCCGACCGAGCTGCACCGCGACCCGCTGCCACCGCGCGACGAGCGGGCCGCCGCGACCGTGCTCGACGGGCTGCGCTACGTCGCCCGCCGTCCCGATCTACTGCTACCGATGGTGGTGATGTCGGTGATCGGGATGTCGCTGTTCAACTTCCAGCTGACGCTGGCGGCCCTGGCCAAAACCGTCTTCAACACCGGGGCGGCCTCGTTCGGCCTGTTCAGCACCACGCTTGCGGTCGGCGCGCTGATCGGCGCGCTGGCCGGGACCGGGCGGCGGAGCCGCCCCTCGGTGTGGCTGGTCCTGGGTGCCGCGATCGGCTGCGCCACCTTCGGCACGCTCGTCGGGCTGGCCCCGGCGTACTGGATGGTGGTCGCGTTGCTGCCACCGACCGGCTTCTTCATGGTCTATTTCGCCCAGGCGGCGAACCAGCGGGTGCAACTCGGCACCGACGCCGCCTTCCGTGGACGGGTGATGGCGCTGTGGGTGCTTGTGTTCCTCGGCACCAACCCGGTCGGCGCGCCGATCATCGGCTGGGTCGCGGAGACCTTCGGCGCCGGTGCCAGCATCTGGGCCGGTGGCCTGCTCTCGCTGACCACCGCGCTGCTGGCGCTGGCCTGGCAGCTGCGCCGGGCGGGTGCTCGACTGCGGTTCCGCATCCTGCCGCTGCCCCGCTTCTACGTCACCGAAATGTGAGCACAGACCGGTCGGCGGGTCGGCTCACCGTCGCGCCAGCCTGCCGCACCACCCACCTGGCCCCGGAATGCGGAAAATCGCTTACGTGACGCTATGCAGCGGCATAGCTTCGATGGGTGGAGGTCCTACGCATAGTGCTCCTGGCCGTGGCGCTGGCCGCCGTGGTCTTCGTGCCGGTGCTGATCGCGCTGGCCGTCTGCACCGACGAGATCGTCGACCGGCTGACCTGTCGGTACGGCGGGTGGCGGCAGCGGCGCCGCGACCGGTGCCTGGTAGCCCGGCTGAACGAGGCCGCCGACGCGGTCGCGGTCGCCGACCGGGTCGACCTCGACGCGCTCGACCGGGCGGAGCGGCGGCCGCTGGAGCAGATCGCCGCCGACCTGCGGTGTCTGCGTCGGGATCGGGCCGGCGGCAGCAGACCGGTCGTGTGGCACCGCGACGTGCTCCACGCGTACGACGATCGGCTTCGGTTGGCCTGCCAGGCGCTGGGCATCACCGAGCATCTCGCCGAGTTGTCCGGTCTGGACCGGCAGCTCGAACGGGTACGCGTCGAGGCCGAGTTGGACGCCGCCGGCCTACGGCTGCCGGCCGCCCGCCCCGAGCAACCTGAGCGGTGGCTCTGACTGCCACCCTGTGACAGGTGCGACTCTTCACTGCGATCTACCCGCCGGCCGATGCCGTTGCGCACCTGACCGCGCAGGTGACCGGGCTGCGGCTGGCGGCGGCCTCGGCTGCCGGCACGAACGTCCGGCTGGTCGACCCGACCAAGGCTCATCTCACCCTCGCCTTCCTCGGCGAGGTCGACCCGGCCCGGTTGGACGATGTGCGGCAGGTTCTCGGTGACGCCGTCGGCGATGCGCGCGGCGGTGCCGCGGTGGGCGAAGGGCGGGGCGGTCCGCCCGTACTGCGGCTGGGCGGCGGTGGCCGGTTCGGCTGGGGCCGCGGCACCGTGCTCTGGGTCGACGTACGCGGCGAGGTCACCCGCCTGGGGGCCCTCGCCGGTGCCGTGCGCGTCGCCTTGGCCACGGCGGGGTTACCCGGCGACGAGAGACCTTTCCGACCACACCTGACCATTGCGCGCCCGGGAGACCGGCTGCCGCACGCCGACATTGAGGCGGACCTGGCCACGCTCGACGCCTACCTCGGGCCGCCCTGGGCCGCCGACGAGCTGGTGCTGGTGCTGGTGCACAGCCGGCCCGGACCCCCGGCGAGCTACCACCGGCTCGCCGCCTGGCCCCTCTGAATCCACAAGGGGCGGCGGCGTGGGCGGGCGCGGGGCCCGCGGGTCAGGATGACTCGCGGGCCGCCGGGCCGCTGCCGAAGAGAACGTCGTCCCAGCTGGGGAGACGCTTGCGCGGCTTGCCGCCGGCCTCGCCGGACTCGGTGCCACCAGCGGCCGGCGCGTTCGTCCGGCGGGGCCGCAGCACCGCCAACGAGGGCACCGCCGGGACCTCCTTTGGTGCGTCCGCGTCGTCGTCGAAGGCCGAGCCCTGACCGCCGCCGAGCAGCGCCGCAGCGCCCCCCGCGACCGCCCGCTGGCGCTGGGCGTCCGGGCCGCCGGCAAGAGCGGCCGGTGAGCGCGGTTCGAGACCACGGCCCGAAGTCGCGCCGAGGGGCCGGTCGAGGGAGGCGAGCAGGGCGTCGCGGCCGGCTCGGATCGGGTCACGCCCCGAGCGCCCCGGCTCGGCAGGCGACGGCAGCCCGTGCCCCCCGCGGCTCGGCTCGCCGCGCGAGGGGCCGGGCAGGGCGTGGCCGCCCCGCTCCGGTGCGGGTTCCTGGCCGAGGATCGGCGTCGGACGCTCGGCGCAGAGATATTGCGCCATGTCGTCGTGCGGGGCGACCGACTGCCGGGTCTTGTCCAGATCCCAGACCGCCTGGGCGGTGGCCTTGCCGGACGGCCAGGTCGCGACGATCCGCCAGGTGCCGTCGTCGCGCCGCCACGCGTCCCAGGAGATCTTCTCGGTGTCGATCCCGTGCTGCGCGAGCCGGCCGTTGACCACCTCAGCCAGCGGCGTCGGCTTTTCGGCACCCTTGAGCCGGGTACGCCGGGCGTGCTGGGCGAGCATCGCGCGCTCCTGAAGCACCGGCCCGGCGTAGCGGAGCACCCGGTCGACCGGGACACCGGCGATCCGGGCGACGTCCTCAGCGGACTCACCGGAGCGGATCCGGGCCTGGATGTCTCGAGGAGACAGCGAGGGCACCGGGTCGGCGGCGGCCGGTGCCACCGCGAGCGTGGGCGTACCCGGCTCGGCGTGCAGCGCTCCGGCGATACGCTCGTCCAACGGCAGGGCGAGCAGTCGCCCGACCTCGTCGGCGAGCACCAGGGCCTGGCCGTCCTCGGAGAGGGCGACGAAGCGTACTGGGCGCATCGCGTTGCCTCCGTCCCGCTTCGCTGGCCGTACGCCACGAGCCGGCCACCCGGGGCGTTGCGCTCCACGGTACGCCCATCCGTCCCTCGGCGGGAGACGCCACGCCCGGGTTAGCGGCGGATCCGCCTGCTCCGCCACTGTGTGGCGGGTCAGCTGTCGGTGGCCGACAGTGGCGTGGTAGACGGTCCGAAGTGGTGCGAGATCGGCTGACTGCCGGACGTCGACCGTGGCGTCGTACGGTGCGGGCCCGGCGCCCCGAACGGGGGTGCCGGGCCCGTGGTATGGCCGGTCGGGCGGTTACAGCCGCTCGACGACGTAGTCGATCGACGCGGTCAGCGCCTCGACATCGGTCGGCTCGACCGCCGGGAAGAGCGCGACCCGCAGTTGGTTGCGACCCAGCTTCCGGTACGGCTCGGTGTCGACGATGCCGTTGGCGCGCAGCACCTTGGCGATCGCCCCGGCATCCACCCCGTCCGCGAAGTCGATGGTGGCGACCACGTTGGAGCGCAGCGCCGGGTCGGTGACGAACGGCGTGGCGACGGAGGAGCGCTCGGCCCAGCCGTAGACGACCGAGGCGCTCTCGGCGGTGCGCTTGGCCGCCCAGGCCAGACCGCCCTGGGAGTTCATCCAGTCGGTTTGCTCGGCGGCGAGGAAGATGGTCGCCAGCGCCGGGGTGTTGTACGTCTGCTCCAGCCGCGAGTTGTCGATCGCGGTGACCAGGTCGAGGAACGCCGGAATGTACCGCCCCGAGGCCTTGATCTCGGCGGCCCGCTCCAGCGCGGCCGGCGACATCAGGGCCAGCCAGAGCCCACCGTCCGAGCCGAAGCACTTCTGGGGGGCGAAGTAGTACACGTCGGTCTCGCCCACGTTGACCTCGAGCCCGCCGGCGCCGGAGGTGGCGTCGACCAGCAGCAGCGAGCCCGGGTCCGCACCGGCCACCCGGCCGATCGGCACCGCGACGCCGGTCGAGGTCTCGTTGTGCGGGGTGGCGTACACGTCCACGCCCGCCTCGGCGGCCAGGGCCGGGGCGCTGCCCGCGTCGGACTTGCGGACCGTCGGCTCACCGAGGAAGGGCGCGTCCTTGACGGCCTTGGCGAACTTGGCGCCGAACTCGCCGAAGCTGGCGAACTGGGCCCGGTCCCGGATCAGGCCGAACGTGGCGACCTCCCAGAAGGCGGTGGTGCCACCGTTGCCGATGATCACCTCGTAGCCCTCGGGGAGGGAGAAGAACTGGGCGATGCCGGAGCGCAACCGGGCCACCTGGTCGCGGACGGTCTTCTGCCGGTGCGAGGTGCCCAGGTAGCTCGTGGCCACCTCGGCGAGCGCGGAGACCGCGGCCGGACGGACCTTGGACGGCCCGCAGCCGAATCGGCCGTCGGCGGGCTTGATCTCGTCGGGTATCCGGATGGTCGGTGCGTCAGCCACGGTCTTGAAGATCCTTCCGAATGGGCGGGTCGGGCCTGGTCCACGCCGATGCGGATCGAGGACGCCATGCGTACCCCGCACGGCTCGGTCGGAGGATCCGGGCCCCGGTCCGGCGACACTGCCGATCCTTATCCTCGCACCAGAGCCACCCCGACCGGCCGCTGGTCCCACGACCGGGCGTGAGTCCTGCACCACATCGCCCGCTCCCGCCGCCAGCACCGAACGAACCGCGAGGACACGCCGGCGCCCCACTGTCCGTGCTGATGCTGGGCCGGATACGGCGGCGCGGAGACCCCCGGCTGGTCGGCCGGGGTCTCCGCGCTCCGACAGTGTGGGCCCTTCCGCTGCCTCAGGCGGTACGACTCAGACGTCGTGGGGTACGGCGTCCCAGCCGTCGACCTCGTGCGGCTTGCGGGTGCCCGGGCCCACGTAGCGGGCCGAGGGACGGACCAGTCGCTGGAGCTTCTTCTGCTCCAGGATGTGGGCGCTCCAACCGCCCATCCGGGCACAGGTGAACATCGAGGTGAACATGTGTGCCGGCACCTCGGCGAAGTCGAGCACCACGGCGGACCAGAACTCGACGTTGGTGGCGAGCACCCGATCCGGTCGGCGGGCCTGCAACTCGGCGAGGGCGGCCTTCTCCAGGGCCTCGGCGACCTCGAAGCGCGGGGCGCCCAGTTCCCTGGCGGTGCGGCGGAGCACTCGGGCGCGCGGATCCTCGGCCCGGTAGACCCGGTGACCGAAGCCCATCAGCCGCTCACCCCGGTCGAGCACGCCCTTGACGTAGCCCTCCGCGTCACCGCTGCGCTCGACCGCCTCCAGCATGGTCAGCACCCGCGACGGCGCGCCGCCGTGCAGCGGGCCGGAGAGCGCCCCGATGCCCGAGGAGATGCAGGCGGCGGCGTCCGCGCCGGTGGAGGCGACGATCCGGGCGGTGAAGGTGGAGGCGTTCAGGCCGTGCTCGGCAGCCGAGATGAAGTACGCGTCGACGGCCTTGACGTGCCTCGGGTCGGGCTCGCCGCGCCACCGCTTCATGAAGCGCTCGACGACCGTCTCCGCCTTGTCGATCTCCTTCTGCGGAACCGCCGGCAGGCCGAGGCCGCGAGCGGACTGGGCGACGAAGGAGAGGGCGGTGACCGACACCCGAGCCAGGTCCTCGCGGGCCTGCTCGTCGGAGATGTCCAGCAGCTGCTGCAAGCCCCAGTACGGAGCGAGCATGGCGACGGCGGACTGCACGTCGACCCGGATGTCGCCGGAGTGCACCGGCACCGGGAATGGCTCGGCCGGCGGCAGGCCCGGGCCGAAGCGGCCGTCGACCAGCAGCGCCCAGACGTTGCCGAAGGAAACCTGGCCGATCAGGTCCTCGATGTCGACCCCGCGATAGCGCAGCGCACCGCCCTCGCGGTCGGGCTCGGCGATCTCGGTTTCGAAGGCTACGACGCCCTCAAGTCCGGGTTTGAAATCGGCCATCTCACTGCTCCTGGTGTGTGGTCGGTGCGCCCGCCCGGGCTCGGTGTCCCGGCCCCGGCCGGGTGAGCGCCTTAGGCGACCCTCAGGGATGTGTTCGTGACATCTTGCCTGCTGGTGGCCGGGTGCGCGAGACGCTGTCGATGTGCTGCTGGCGACATCCCGCTTGCCGGGCCCCTTCCGGCACGGATAAGACTGGGCCGGACGGGCTGGTCGGCGGGCGCGTACCGGCCCGACGGGGGAGGAGCGGGAACGTGATGGGGGACACACCGGTGCCAGCCGGGATGCGGCACGAGTACGCCGCCGATTCCGGCCTGACGGAGAGCGAACTGGCCGCCGACTGGCACACCCAGTTCGACAGGTGGTTCGCCGACGCGGTCGCCGCTGAACTGCCCGAGCCGAACGCCATGGTGCTCGGCACCGCCGACGCCGCCGGGCGGCCGAGCGCGCGGACGGTGCTGCTCAAGGGGTACGACCCGGAGGGTTTCGTGCTGTTCACCAACTACGGCTCCCGCAAGGGTGCCGAGGTGGCCGCCAACCCGTACGCCAGCCTGCTCTTTCCCTGGTTTCCGATGCAGCGGCAGGTGATCGTCACCGGACCGGTGGAACGGGTCGACCGGGCGGAGACGGAGACGTACTTCGCCAGCCGGCCGCGTGGCTCGCAACTCGGTGCCTGGGCCAGCGCCCAGTCGTCGGTGCTGCCGGAACGGGCCGCCCTCGACGACGCCTACCGGGCCGCGGCCGAGCGCTTCGCCGACGTGGACCCGATCCCCGCTCCGCCGCACTGGGGCGGGTTGCGGGTACGTCCCGACTCGGTGGAGTTCTGGCAGGGCCGGGCCAGCCGGCTGCACGACCGGCTGCGGTTCCGGCGTACCGGCGCGGGCTGGGTCGTGGAGCGGCTGGCACCGTGACCGTCGGCAGCACCGACCGGCCGCGCGAGCAGCGCCGCTGGGCGATCGATCTGCGCCCGCTGCGGGTGCCGGCGTACCGGCGGCTCTGGGTCGGCAACGCCATCGCGATGTTCGGTTTCCAGTTCACCGCCGTCGCGGTGCCGGTGGAGATGTACGCGCTGACCGAGGACTCCCTCTGGGTCGGTCTGCTCGGCGTCGCCGCCTTCGTACCGCTGCTGGTCTTCGGGCTCTGGGGCGGGGCGGTCGCCGACGCCATCGACCGGCGGCGGGTGCTGCTGGGCGGCTCGGTCCTGCTCTGGGTCGCCGTGCTGGGACTGCTGATCCAGGCGCTGCTGGGGGTCGGCAGCCCGGTTCTCCTGCTGGCCCTTGTCGCATTGAGTTCGGTGGCGTTCGCGATCTCCGGGCCGGCCCGTGGGGCGCTCGTGGCCCGGCTGGTCCCGACCGAGCTGGTGCCGGCGGCCACCACCTTGAACTTCACCACCGCCATGGCCACCGCGGTCCTCGGGCCGCTGGCCGCCGGCCTGATCCTGGCGATCTGGGACCTCGGGGTGGCACTGCCGGTCGCGTACGCCGTGGACGCGACGCTGCTCGCCGCCCTGGTCTGGGCGGCGCTGCGGCTGCCAGCCATGCCGCCGGAACCCGATCCGGACGGCGGGCCCCGGCAGGCGGGGCTGCGCAGCATCGTCGACGGGGTGCGGTACCTGGCCGGCAGCCCGGTGCTGCTGCTCTCCTTCGCCATCGACCTCATCGCGATGGTGTTCGCCTTCCCGCGAGCACTCTTTCCCGAGGTGGCGACCGAACGGTTCGGTGGCGGCGCGGCGGTGGGCTGGCTCTACAGCTCCATCGCGATCGGCTCACTGCTAGCCGGCCTGGTCTCGGGTTGGATCGGCCAGGTTCGCCGGCAGGGTCTGGTGCTGGTGCTCGCCGTGGTGGGCTGGGGCGTCGCGGTGGCGTTGGCCGGACTGGCCGGGCAGCTCTGGCTGGTGGTTGTACTGCTGGTGCTGGCCGGCGCCGCCGACCTGGTCAGCTCGGTGGTACGGCAGTCGATGTTGTTGATCTACGCGCCGGATCGGATGCGCGGCCGGCTCCAGGGCGTCAACACCGTCGTGGTGGCCGGCGGTCCGCGCCTGGGCGACCTGCGGGCCGGTGCCATGGCGGCCGGGTTCGGCAGCGGGGTGGCCTGGATCGGTGGCGGTGTCGCGGCGGCGGTGCTCGCGGTGCTGCTCGCTGTGGCCTTCCCGGCGCTGACCCGCTACCGGCCGCCGACCGGAGCGGATGGACGCGAGCACGACGAGGGCCGTCGACCGCGGCGAGCGGACGATGGCGTCGGCGGCTAGGGTCTGGCGAATGGACAGCCGCGATCCGCTTCCCCTGTCGGGAGCGCAGTGGAGCATCTCAGCCGCCGGTCACGAGGCGGTCATCGTCGAGCTAGGCGGCGGACTCCGCGCCTACCGCCAGGACGGGGTCGAGCATCTCGACGGGTACGCCACCGACGAGATGTGCCCGGGCTCGGCGGGGCAGGTGCTGGCACCCTGGCCGAACCGGATCCGCGACGGCGTCTACACCTTCGGCGGGCAGTCGAGACAGCTGAATCTGACCGAGCCGGAGCGGCACAACGCCATCCATGGCCTGGTGAACTGGGCATCGTGGCACCTGATCGAGCAGCGGCCGGACGAGGTCACGGTCGGCTACGACCTGCTGCCGCAGCCCGGTTACCCGTGGCCGCTGCGGCTGCGTACCAGGTGGGTCGTGGGCGCCGACGGGCTGCGCGCCGAGCACGACGTCACGAACGTCGGCACCGAGGCGGTGCCCTTCGGCTTCTCCGTGCACCCGTACCTGCAACTGCCGGGGGTGTCGGTGGAGGACATCGCACTGCGCGTACCCGGCCGGTCCCGGCTGCTGCTGGACGGTCGGCTGCTGCCGGTCGGCGCGGCCGCGGTGGCCGGTACCGAGTACGACTACACCGAGCCGCGTCGCATCGGTGAGGCCGTCCTGGATCTCGCCTTCGGGCAGGTGAACCGGGACGCCGACGGCGGCTCCTCGGTGACGCTGACCGGGCCGGACGCCTCGACCGGGCTACGGATCTGGGCCGACGACCAGTTCGGCTGGTGGCAGGTCTACACCGGTGACACGCTGACCGGCGAGCGGTTCCGCCGGTCGGTGGCGGTGGAGCCGATGACCTGCCCGCCGGACGCGTTCCGCTCCGGCCGGGATCTCATCACTCTGGCGCCGGGCGACACCTGGCGCGGGAGTTGGGGCATTCGGCCCGGTGGCTGAGCGTCCGGTCGCGGACCGGGCGGGCACGTGAGGAGTACGGCGTGGAGTTCGCGGAGGTCGTCCGGCGGCGCCGGATGGTGCGCAACTACGACCCGGACCGGCCGGTCCCGCCGGAGGTGGTGGAACGGCTGCTGGAGCACGCGGTGCGGGCCCCGTCGGCCGGGTTCTCGCAGGGGTGGGGCTTCCTGGTGCTGGAGTCGCCGGAGGACCGGGAGCGTTTCTGGGCGGCCAGCACCCCGGAGGGCGGCGGGATGCAGCGGTGGCTGGCCGGGATGCGCCGGGCACCGTTGATCGTGGTGCCGCACGCCAACCGCTCGGTCTACCTGGAGCGGTACGCGGAGCCGGACAAGGGCTGGGCGGACCGGTCGACGGATCGTTGGCCGGTGCCCTACTGGTACGTCGACACCGGATTCGCCGCGCTGCTGATGATGCTCACCGCCGTGGACGAGGGGCTGGGTTGCTGTTTCTTCGGCATCCCGCCGCAGCGGTTGGTGTCCTATCGGGAGGCGTTCGGTGTGCCGGAGGCGTATCACCCCATCGGTGCCCTCACTGTCGGTTATCGAGCCGCCGACCACCGGTCACCATCGCTGCGTCGCGGGCGCCGTCCGGTGGACGAGGTCGTCCGGCGGGGGCGGTGGAGCTGACCCGAACCGGTGGTTTCGTCCGGTTGAGAACCGGACGACCCGTGGCGAAACTGGCATCAGGGAGCAGAACGTGGGGTGCGGGGTCCGGCTACGCTGGCACGGTCATCGGCGCCGCAGGTCGCGGCGCCGTGCCGCGACCCGGCCCGGCGTCGTGGTATCGGCCGGCCAGGGGGAGGGGAGCGTGCCGTCGTGATCTTCAGAGCGGTCCGGGACGGGCGTCCCTATCCGGAACACAACCTGACCCTGAAGCAGTGGGCGGAGATTCCGCCCCGCCCGCTGCGCCTGGATCAGCTCATCACCACCAAGCGCGAGCTGGCGCTGGACAAGCTCCTCGCCGAGGACTCCACCTTCTACGGTGACCTGTTTCCGCACGTCGTGCAGTGGAACGGTGGTCTCTACCTGGAAGACGGCCTGCACCGGGCGCTGCGTGCCGCGCTGCAACAGCGCAACCAGATCCACGCCCGGGTGTTCGTGCTCGCCGAGGCGGTCGAGTGACCCAGGTGGACCTGCTCGACCTTGATGCGTCCCTGACCGAGGACGAGCGAGCGATCCGCGCCGTCGTACGCCAGGTGGTCGACGACCTGGTCCGACCGCACGTCGCCGGCTGGTACGAGGCAGGTCACGCGCCAGCCCGCGAACTGGCCCGCGAGTTCGGCAAGCTCGGCCTGCTCGGCATGCACCTGACCGGGTACGGCTGCGCCGGCTCGACGGCCGTCGCGTACGGGCTGGCCTGCCTGGAACTGGAGGCCGGTGACTCCGGGGTCCGGTCGCTGGTCTCGGTGCAGGGCTCACTGGCCATGTACGCGATCTGGCGCTACGGCAGCGAGGAGCAGAAGCAGCGCTGGCTGCCGGCGATGGCGGCCGGCGAGGCGATCGGCTCGTTCGGACTGACCGAGCCGGACCACGGCTCCGACCCGGCGTCGATGGCCACCCGGGCACGCCGCGAGGGCGACGACTGGGTGCTCGACGGCAGCAAGATGTGGATCACCAATGCGCCGATCGCCGACGTGGGGGTGATCTGGGCGCGTACCGAATCCGGTGTGCGGGGCTTCGTCGTACCGATGGACACGCCGGGGGTGACGGCGCGGGAGATCACCCGGAAGATGTCGCTGCGCGCGTCGCTGACCGGCGAGATCTCCCTCGACGACGTCCGGCTGCCGGCGGACGCGCAACTGCCCGACGCCACCGGGTTGAAGGCACCGTTGAGCTGCCTGACCGAGGCCCGGCACGGCATCGTCTGGGGCGCCCTCGGCGCGGCCCGCGACTGCCTGGAGACCGCGCTCACGTACGCGACCACCCGCACCCAGTTCGGGCGACCGCTGGCCGGCTTTCAGCTCACCCAGGCCAAGCTCGCCGACATGGCGGTCGAGTGGAACAAGGGCTATCTGCTGGCCCTCCAGCTGGGCCGGCTGGCCGACGCCGGAAAGCTGCGCCCGGAGCAGGTAAGCGTCGGCAAACTGAACAACGTACGGGAGGCGTTGGCCATCGCCCGGCAGTGCCGGACGATCCTCGGTGCCAACGGGGTTTCCGGGGACTACCCGGTTATGCGGCACGCCAACAACCTGGAGAGCGTGCTGACCTACGAGGGCACCTCGGAGATCCACCAGTTGGTCGTCGGGCAGCGGCTCACCGGGGTCTCCGCGTTCACCTGACCCTGACCGGGTCCATCCGACGGGCTCGACGAGCGGCTGTCGTACGTTGGGCTTACCGTCATCAACAGAGACCGCGTCTGACGAGGACGGTGAGGGCGATGGCACGCGACGGCGACATCAACGAGCCCACCAGCGAGTTTGCCGACCACCGGTCGGGCGATGTGCTCACGGACGCCCCGGACACACCACCCCCGGCCCCGCAGTCAGGTGGCGGGGCGGTCCGTGCCCTGCTCTGGGTGCTCGGTGCCGCGGCGCTCGCGGTGGTGGTGCTGCTCGGCGTGCAGACCACCGGGATCCTGCCCGAGTTCCGCAACCCGTTCACCAAGGAACAGACCGATCGCACGCAGCCGGCACTGCTCGAGTCGATGCAGGATCTCAGCCGCTACGTGGCCGCCGAGGGCAACTTCCAAGTCGTGGTCGACCTGCAGAACGACCGGCGCAACGTGCCGGACTGGCTGCTCAACCAGCGGACCTTGTTCGTCGGGTCGGGCAGCGTCGAGGCGTACGTCGACTTCGGCACGCTCACCGAGGGGGCGATCGTGCAGTCGGCCGACGGGAAGTCGGTCGAGATCAAGCTGCCGGCACCGCAGCTGGCCGAGACCAACCTCGACCTGGAGAAGAGCTACGTCTTCGCGGAGGAGCGCGGCCTGCTCAACCGCGTCGGTGACCTGATCGGCGGTGACCCGAACCGGCAGCAGGAGGTCTACCGGCTGGCCGAGGACCGGATCACCGCGGCGGCCAGGGACAGCGGCCTGAATGCCCGCGCCGAGGAGAACACCCGCAAGATGCTGGAAGGGCTGCTCCGCTCACTCGGCTTCGAACACGTCAGCGTCACCTACATCGCCCCCTGACCACCCACGCCCACGCCACGCACACGCCCGCGCTCGCCCCACGCGCCCGCCCCCACCCCACCTCCGACCCCCACCCCCTGCGGGGACCGCCGACCACGCCACGTAGCAGGGCGGGGCGTGCAACTTCAGGGTTGTTGTCGCCTGCCGCGCGCCGGATACAGCAACAGCCCTGAAGTTGCACCGGCTTGCGGGCGCGGCGTGGGGTGCGGGGTGCGCGGCGTGGGGGTGGGGCGGGGTGGGGTGGGGTGGGGTGGGGGTGGTCAGTGGTTGGTGGCCAGGTGGCGGTCCTCGTTGGGCATGATGATCCAGAGCGCCAGGTAGACGATCACCTGGGTGCCCGGGAGCAGTAGCGACAGCAGGAACAGCAGCCTGATCAACCCGGCCGAGGTGCCGAACCGGCGGGCCAGGCCGGCGCAGACGCCAGCGAGCATGCGCCCCTGGCGGGGCCGGACGAGTTTGCGACTCATTCGTGTCACTTCCCCTCTGCGGCTTTCCGCCGCTGCTGGAATCAACGCTAGGCACGGATGGCCGTCCTGACCTCGGTCGGGAGGAGGAAGGCCACCCTGCTCGCCCGTAGGTGCTTACCCGCGTGGCTTCCGGACGACGCCTGCCGTCGGGATCAGGGGCAACTGCGACGTCGAGTTGAGCCGTCTGTGCCGTCGCGGGCGTGATTCGTCTGCGCCGTCAGCTCGACAGCGCTCGCACGTCAGTCACGGTCGCGTCCTGGGTAGTAGGCTCGCCGGTCGGACGCCCGCACCCGGGCGTCACCAGGGCCGGACCGCAGCGAGGACCGGCCACGACCGGGTCGGGTCCGCAGCACGGAGCCGACCATGACCGGCCGCTGACCGGTGACCCCGGCGACGGCGAGAAGGCACAGTCATGATCAGCGTGTTCGACCTGTTCAGTGTGGGTATCGGGCCATCCAGTTCGCACACGGTGGGGCCGATGCGAGCGGCGCGTACCTTCGTCGCCGGGCTCAAGGCCGACGGTCTGCTCACCGGCACCGCCCGGGTGCGGGCCGAGTTGTTCGGCTCCCTCGGCGCCACCGGGCACGGGCACGGCAGCGACCGGGCGGTGCTGCTCGGTCTGGCCGGCGAGGAGCCCGAGACGGTCGACACGGACGGCGTCGAGGCGCTGGTGAGCCGGATCCGGGCGGAGCACCGGCTGTGCCTGTCCGGCACCCACGAGATCGACTTTGACCCGGATCGGGACCTGACGCTGCACCGCCGCCGGTCGTTGCCGTACCACCCGAACGGGATGATTTTCTCGGCGTACGACGTGGGCGGGGCCGAGGTGCGGATGCGTACCTACTACTCCGTCGGTGGCGGGTTCGTGGTGGACGAGGCCGCCGCCGGGGCGGACCGGATCAAGCCGGACAGCACCCCGGTCCGGTACCCGTTCCTCACCGGCGCGCAACTGCTCGACGTGACCGCCGCGACCGGGCTGTCCATCAGCGAGGTCATGCTCGCCAACGAGGTGTCCTGGCGGGCCGAGGCGGACGTCCGCGCCGGGTTGCTCGACATCTGGCGGGTCATGCGGGAGTGCGTCGAGCGCGGCTGCACCCGCGACGGCACCCTGCCCGGCGGCCTGAAGGTGCGCCGCCGCGCCGCCGAGCTGCGTCGCAGTCTGGAGGCTGACACCGCCCCGGCCGCGACCGCGCCCGGCGGACCGGTAGCGGGTGCCGGTGGGGATCCGCTGCACGTGATGGACTGGGTGACGCTGTTCGCGCTGGCCGTGAACGAGGAGAACGCTGCCGGCGGCCGGGTGGTGACCGCGCCGACCAACGGGGCGGCCGGGATCATCCCGGCGGTACTGCACTACTACACCCGGTTCGTGCCGGGCGCCTCCGCGGAGGGCGTGGTGCGTTTCCTGCTGGCGGCCGGTGCCATCGGGGTGCTGTTCAAGGAGAACGCGTCCATCTCCGGCGCGGAGGTGGGTTGCCAGGGGGAGGTCGGTTCGGCCTGTTCGATGGCCGCAGCCGGGCTGGCCGAGGCACTGGGCGGCACGCCGGCCCAGGTGGAGAACGCGGCCGAGATCGGCATGGAGCACAACCTGGGACTCACCTGCGACCCGGTGGGTGGCCTGGTGCAGATCCCGTGCATCGAGCGCAACGCGGTGGCTAGCATCAAGGCGATCACCGCCGCCCGGCTGGCGCTGCGCGGCGACGGGGTGCACGCCGTCTCGCTCGACAAGGTCATCAAGACCATGCGGGAGACCGGCGCCGACATGAAGGTCAAGTACAAGGAGACGGCGCGCGGTGGCCTGGCGGTCAACGTGATCGAGTGCTGAGCGCTCGTGGGGCGGCGTTCACCGGCTGCTAACCTGTCGTCCGTTCAGCGCGGCCGGCAGCAGGGCGGTGGAGGCGAGGCGGGTCCTGGCCGAGGCTCTTACCAGGCGGGAGACGGCGGTGACCTCTGGCGTCGGGGCGTTGTGGTCGCACCGCAACTCGCTGCGCATCCTGGTCCGGCGCGACCTGGCGGTGAAGTACCAGCAGTCGGTGCTGGGTTACCTCTGGTCGTTGATCGAGCCGCTGGGCATGGGTGCGATCTACTGGTTCGTCTTCGGTGTGCTCTACTCCCGCGACACCAACCGGTATCTCGGCGAGGCCGCCGGGTCGTACCCGCTGTTCCTGATCACCGGGATCTTCGCCTGGATGTGGACCAGCTCGGCGCTGAGCGAGGCCACCCACGCGCTCACCGGCCAGGCCCGGTTGATCACCACGATGAACGTGCCCCGGCAGGTATTCCCGATCGGCCGGGTCGCCGGCCGCTTCGCCGAGTACGCCGCCGGCCTGCCGATCCTCGCCGCCATCGCGGTCTGGTACGCGGCGCAGGGCCGGATCGAACCGGGTTGGTCGCTGCTCGCCCTGCCGCTCGCGGTGCTGGTGCAGGCGATCCTGCTGATCGGGCTGGCGTTGCTGCTGTCGGCGTTCAACGTGCTGATGCGCGACGTGGAGCGGTTCATGCGCCTGGTCATCCGGGTGCTCTTCTACGCCACGCCGATCATCTACCCGTTGAGCCTGGTCCACGACTCCGGCCTGCCGGGCTGGGTCCGGGTGACCTACGAACTCAACCCGCTGGTCGGCATCTTCCAGCTGCACCACGCGGTGTGGTACCCGGACGAGTTCCCGGGTGCCCGAATGCTCGCCACCACCGTCGGCATCAGCGTGCTGCTGCTCGTGGCCGGCTGGTGGGCCTTCCGCCGGCTCGAACCCGCCGTGCTCAAGGAACTCTGATGAGTGAGGCGATCATCGAGGCGGAGGGCCTCGGCATCCGGTTCGTCCGCAACCGCCGCCGGCAGTTGCGGCTGCGGGAGCTGTTCATCCACCGGGGTACGCGGGGTGCCGACGACGGTCGGTTCTGGCCGCTGCGCGACGTCTCCTTCGCGATCGCGCCGGGGGAGACCGTCGGGGTGATCGGCCGCAACGGCACCGGCAAGAGCACCCTGCTACGGCTGATCGCCGGGGTGCTGATCCCCGACGAGGGGCGGATCCGGGTCTCCGGTGACGTCGCGCCGCTGCTGGAACTCTCCGCCGGCTTCTCCAACGACCTGACCGGGCGGGAGAACCTGTACCTGGTGGGCGGCCTGCACGGGCTCTCGTCGGGCTATCTGAAACGGCACTTCGACGACATCGTCTCGTTCGCCGGTGAGCAGGTGGAACGGGCGATCGACACCTCGGTACGCCACTACTCGTCCGGCATGAAGGTGCGACTCGGCTTCGCGATCATCTCGCATCTGCCGCACCCGATCCTGCTGATGGACGAGGTGACGGCGGTCGGCGACGCCGAGTTCCGGGAAAAGTGCTACACGACCATCGATCGGCTGCTCGGGGAGGGGCGCACTCTGGTGCTGGTGTCACACAACGAAAAGGATCTGACCCGGTTCTGCCGTCGGGGGCTCTACCTCGACGCGGGTCGGCTGAGCGTCGACGGCACGATCGCCGAGGCGCTGGCCGCGTACCACGACGCGGTTCCCCGGTGACCCTCGCGATCGTGCTCGCCGCCGGATCACCGGCCGCGAGCCTGCCGACGGGTACCGGCGGGAGCATGGGCGAACGGCTGGCCGGTCAGTGGCGCCAAGCCGGTGCGGCCGAGGTGCGGGTGGCCGCCGACCTGGACGAGCTGGCCGAGCTGGCCGGCTCGGCGACCGGCCCGGTGGTGATCAGCGGGGCCGACCTGGTCGCCCACACGGCCGTACTGCGCCACCTGCTGACCAGTCCGGTCGGGCCGACCGTGGCGCTGGTGCTGACCGATCCGCCCAGCGCTGGACGGACAGTGTTGCGCGAGGAGCGCGGCCAGGTGGTCGAGGCGGGCCGCCCCGACCAGTTGGTGGGAGGTGCGGCCACCGGCATCTTCGGCGGCGCGGTCCGGGTCGGCCGGGAGGACGTACCGGCGCTGGTGGCCGCCGCCCGTGCGGTCGCCGCCGGTCGGCTACCGGCCGGAGCCGTCGCGGTCGAGCTGTTCGAGTCGGCCGGACCGGCCGAGCGGGCGGGACCGGTCGAACCGGCCGGGCCGGCCGCCCGCCCGGATGCAGCGGCGGGGCCCGTCGTGGACCAGCTCTTCGCCGCCCTCACCGGGCAGGGCGCGCTGGTCTTCGCGCACCGGGTACGCCTGCTCGTCGCGCACCGGGTCGACGAGGCCGCGGAGCTGGCCCGGGCGGAGGCGGCGGTGGCCGCGGTCGACGAGGACCGGGCCGAGCTGCGGCTGTCGGTGAAGGAGAAGGACGACTTCTTCACCACCTACTTCGTCAGCACCTGGTCGCCGTACGTCACCAAGCTCTGCGCCCGGCTGGGGTTGAGCCCGACGGCGGTGACCATGGTGTCGGTGGCCTTCGCGGTGGCCGCGGCGGCGATGTTCGCCGCCGGTGGCCGGCCGCTGCTGGTCGTCGGGGCGGTGCTGCTCTACCTCGGGTTCGTGCTGGACTGCGTGGACGGCCAGTTGGCCCGCTACACCCGCAACTTCAGCGCCTGGGGCGGCTGGCTGGACACCATGGCCGACCGGGCGAAGGAGTACCTCGTCTACGCCGGGCTCGGCCTCGGCGCGACCCAGGCCGGGTTCCGGTACGGCTGGGCCCTCGCCATCGCCGCGATGACGCTGCAGACCGTGCGGCACATGACCGACGCGTGGTACGGCGTGCTGCACGACGAGGCGGCACGCCGGCCGAAGAGCGTCGGTGCTGGTGGCGGCGGCATCGGTGACCGGCTGAACGCCGCGTCGACCCGGGTGCAGGCCGACGCCGGCTCGGTGTCGTACTGGCTCAAGCGCACGGTGGTCTTCCCGATCGGGGAGCGGTGGGCGTTGATATCGCTGACCGTGGCGCTCTTCGACCAGCGGATCGCCCTGTTCGCGGTGCTGACCTGGGGTGTGCTGGCGTTCGCGTACACCGGCGCGCTGCGTACCCTGCGGGCCCGCTGGATGTGGGTGCCGGTACTGGACACGCTTGACGCGACCCTGCACCGCGACGACGGCCCGCTGGCCGCTCGGCTACCGGTGCTGCGGCGGCCGGGGCCGCTGGCGCTCGCGGTGGTGGCGGCGCTCGGCGCGGCGATCCTGCTGCTGGTGACGCTGGTGGACGCCAGCGGGAACGGCGCGCCGCCGTGGCTTCGCTGGGTCGCGGTGCTGGTGGCGTTGCTGGTGCTGCTGGTCGGTGCGGCCGGGGCGCGGGCGGCGCACAACGGGCCGCTGGACTGGCTGGTGCCGGCGGCGCTGCGGGCGGCCGAGTTCCTGTTCGCCATCGCGGTCGGGCTGATCGGCGGAGCACCCTTCTGGCTGATCTTCGGGTACCTCTTCGTGCTCACCCTGCATCACTACGATCTCGTCGCCCGGCTGGAGAAACGGCAGCCCGCACCGCCGCTGCACGCCGCCACACTCGGCTGGGAGGGGCGTTCGGCGGTACTGGCACTGGCGGCGATCGCCGGAATCGTGAGTATTGGTCTGGCTACACTCGGTATCTACCTGTTGGCCCTGTTCGTGGCGAGCGTGGTGCTGGCCTGGGTGGTCCGGCCGGTACGTGCCGCGCAGGCGCCGGCGGGTGCGGGAGGTCGCGCGACGCGCTGAGGAGGGGCCGGGACGATGACGCTTGTCAGCTTCGTCGTCCCGGCCTTCCGGGTGCAGGGCTATCTGCGGGAATGCCTGGATTCGATTCTCGCGCAACCGGTTGCCGACATCGAGGTGATCGGGGTCGACGACTGCTCACCGGACGGCAGCGGCGACATCCTCGCCGAGTACGCCGATCGCGACGACCGGGTGACCGCCGTACGCCTGGACCGCAACGTCGGGCTCGGCCCGGCGCGCAACGTCGGGCTGGACCGGGCCGTCGGCGAGTACGTCTGGTTCGTCGACGGCGACGACTGGCTGACGGCGGACTGCCTGGTCGAGGTGGCCGCCCGACTGCGCGAGACCCGGCCGGACGTGCTGCTCGTCGACCACGTACGCGCGCACTGGGACGACACGTTGACCCGCAGCGCCATGGCCGAGGTCTTTCCCATCCCGCCCGGTCCTGTCACGTTCCGGCTGGTCGAGCGGCCAGAGACGGTGCAGCTGCTGCACACCGCGTGGAACCGGTTGGTCCGTCGGCAGTTCCTGGCTGACACGGGGCTGCGCTTCGCGCCCGGCTGGTACGAGGACGTCTCCTTCAGCTACCCGACGCTGCTGGCCGCCGACCGGATCGGCGTGCTGGACCTGGTCTGCGTGAACTACCGGCAGCGGCGGGCAGGGGCGATCACGAGGACCCGCGGCGAGCGCCACTTCGACGTGTTCGAGCAGTGGCACCGGGTGTTCCGGGAACTGGACCGGCTCGGGGCCGAGGAACTGCGGCCGGCGATCTTCGAGCGGATGATGTGGCACTACCTGGTGGTGCTCGGCAACGGCGACCGGATCGGGCCCGAGCTGCGACCGACCTTCTTTTCCCGGGTCGCCATCGAGCACGCCCGGTTCCGGCCGCCCGACGGGCACCGGGTGCCGGCTGGGGTGGCGGGGCTCAAGCACCGGCTGGTGGCGGCCGGCAGGTGGCGTACGTTCAGCGCGTTGCGGACCGCGAGCCGGGCGGGGGAGACCGTTCGCCGGGTTGCCGGCGGGGCCCGCCGTCGGGTGTTGCCACCGGCTCGGGTCGGCGTGCGGCGTGCGCGTGACGCGGTGCTGCGCCAGTACCAGCGGGCCGAGCGGCGTCGGCCGGTGGAAGAGAACCTGGCCGTCTACGCCGCGTACTGGTATCGCGGCTACGCCTGCAATCCCGCCGCGGTCTACGAGGCGGCCCGCCGGCTGGCACCGCAGGTCCGGGGGGTGTGGATCGTCCGGCGCGACCGGGTGCACACGCTTCCGGAGGGAGTCGAGTACGTGGTCGCCGGCACTCCCGCGTACCACCGGGCGCTGGCCCGGGCCCGGTGGCTGATCAACAACGTCAACTTCCCGGACTCGGTACGCAAGCGGCCAGGCACGGTGCACGTGCAGACCCACCACGGCACCCCGGTCAAGGTGATGGGGCTGGACCAGCAGCGCTATCCGCTGGGCGCGGGCGGGATGGACTTCGCCGGGCTGCTGCGCCGGGTGGACCGGTGGGACTACAGCGTCACCTCGAACAGCTTCTCCACCCAGATGTGGGAACGCGCCTATCCGGCCGGGTACGCCACTTTGGAGGTGGGCTACCCGCGCAACGACCGGTTGGCCACCGCGACTCCCGAGGAGATGCTGCGGCTGCGCGCGGAGCTCGACGCCGGCCTCGGTGAGCAGGTCGTGCTGTACGCGCCAACCCACCGGGAGCATCTGCCCCGGTACCGGCCGCCATTCGAACCGGAGCGTTTCCTGGACGCGCTGGGCCCTACCGGCCTGCTGCTGATGCGCAGCCACTACTTCCACGACCGGGACCGGCGGCTGCCACCTCCGACCACCCGTGGTCGGCTCCTGGACGTCAGCGCCCACCCCCGGGTCGAGGACCTTTACCTCGCCGCCGACGTGCTGGTCACCGACTACTCGTCGGCGATGTTCGACTACGCCGTCCTGGACCGGCCGATCGTCATCTACGCGCCGGACTGGGACGCCTACCGGCTGACCCGGGGCGTCTACCTGGACATCGTCGCCGAGCCGCCCGGCCCGGTGGCCCGGACCTTCACCGAACTGCTCGACGTGTTCCGCTCGGGTGCGCTGCGGTCACCCGACGCCGAGCGGGCCCGGGCACGCTTCCGGGAGCGGTTCTGCGCTCTGGAGGACGGGCGTGCCGCAGAGCGGGTGGTACGCCAGGTGTTCCTCGGGGAGAACCCGGTCTGAGTTGAAAGTTCCGCACAATCGCCGCTAATCGATGGAACGTAATAGGTCTGTCACGATTCAAACATGGCACGTTTACCCGATGTGCCATCCGCATGATCCTGGCCACAGTCATTCGGGGTTCCGTGGACGAGGTGGGGAGGAGACGGTGACCACCGTCGCGCTCAAGGACGTCACAAAGGTCTTCCGCGACGGCACGGTCGCGGTCGACAGCATCAATCTGGACGTGAACGACGGTGAGTTCATGGTGCTGCTCGGGCCGTCCGGCTGTGGGAAGTCGACGGTGCTGCGGATGGTCGCGGGCCTGGAGGACCCGACCTCGGGTGCGGTGATGCTCAACGGGGAACTGGCCAACGACCTGCCGCCCCGGGAGCGGAAGATCGCGATGGTCTTCCAGGACTTCGCGCTCTACCCGCACATGAGCGTCAACGACAACATCGCCTTCCCGCTCAAACTGGCCGGGGTCGAGCCGACCCCGCGCGGCGAGCGGGTCACCGACGTGGCCAGCGCCCTCGGCATCGGTGACGTACTGGCGCGGCGCCCAAGCCAGCTCTCCGGTGGGCAACGGCAGCGGGTCGCGATGGGCCGGGCGATCGTCCGCCGGCCGGGGCTGTTCCTGATGGACGAACCCCTGTCCAACCTGGACAGCGGCCTGCGCGCGGAGCTGCGGGCGGAGATCTCCGGCCTGACCCGCGAGCTGGGGGTCACCACCATCTACGTGACGCACGATCAGGCCGAGGCGCTGACCATGGCCGACCGGGTCGCCATCATGCGCAAGGGCGTCCTCCAGGACGTCGGTACGCCGACCCAGGTGTACGGCCGACCGGCGACCCTTTACGTGGCCGCGTTCCTGGGCAGCCCCCGGATGAACCTGCTGGAGGCGTCGGTCTACGTCCACCTCGACCGCTACGTCACGCTCACCCTCGGGGAGCAGGCGCTCTACCTGCCCTGGGACGACATCCGCAGCCGGGCCGTGGCGCACTACCACGGCGAGCGGATCGTGGTCGGGATGCGGGCCGAGGCACTCACCCCGGTCGCCCCGGACACCCCCGGTGACGTGCTCCAGGGCCGCATCCGCTATCTCGAACACCACGGCCACGAGTCGCTCGCCTTCCTCGACATCGGTGCGACCGCCATCATGGTGGACGACATCGGTGCCCCGGTGGATGCGGACACTCCGCCCGGCCAGCGCGGCCTGCGCCGGTTCGGCCAGGTGATGCAGCGGATCACCGGCCGGGCCAACGAGCCGACGACCCAGGCGACCAACGGCAGCCGGACCAGCGTGCTGCACGACCCGGGCCGGCACCACCGCCGCCCGGCCGAACTCGCGGTCCGCCTCGCGCCGTACCCCGCCGTCACCGCCGGCCACCCGCTCGCGGTCCAGGTACGCATGGACGCCCTGCACTTCTTCGACGAGCGCGGCGACCGCATCGACGTCGGCTGGCGCTGACCCGAACGGCTCCTTGCCGGGGAAGTTACCGACGGGTAGCGTCTGGGTATGACCATCGACTCGCGGCAGGTGGCGGCCGGCATGCTTGAGGCGGTGCCCTTCGCCCGTACGCTCGGCTTCGAATTCGTCGAGGTGGCCCCGGAGGCGGAGGGTTCGGTCCGGGCGGTGGTCCGGCTGCCCGACTCGCCGGCCACCCACAATCACATCGGTGGCCCGCACGCCGGGGCCATGTTCACCCTCGGAGAGACGGCCTCCGGTGCGGTGGTGCTCGCCGCGTTCGGTCACCTGCTCGACCGGGCCACGCCGCTGGCGGTGCGGGCGGAGATCGCGTACCGCAAGCTCGCTCTCGGGCCGGTGCGAGCGACGGCGCGGCTCGGTCGCCCGCCGGCCGAGGTGGTCGCGGAACTTGAGGCGGGCGAGCGACCCGAGTTTCCGGTACGCGTGGAGATCGCCACCGAGGAAGGCAAGCCGACCTCGGAAATGACCGTCATCTGGACCCTTCGCCCGAACTGACCGCGCAAGCTCACCCTGCCGCTCGGGCCCGCAACACCCCCGCCTCAGTCCCCCCAACCTGCCGCAAGTCGCTCCGTCGCATCCTGGTCGCACGCCCGACATGGCCGCAAGTCGGGTGCTTCGGGTCCTCATGGCGGCCCGACATGCCGCAACTCGCCCTCTCCCGTCCTGGTGATGGCCCGACATGCGGCATCTCGCCGCCCCCTCCTGTCCTGGTTGCGCGCGGCATGTCGTCGCCCCCTCCCTCTCTGGTTGCGCGCGCGGCATGCGGCATGTTGGGGCTTCCTGACTCGGGGATCACCCGACATGCGGCATCCTGCGCCTGCCCTGCGCCGGGTGCCGGGTGCCGGGTGCCGGGTGACTGGGATGTCGTCGGGTCGTGCGGCGATGATCGGATTGAGCGCCGCTGCCGAGACCGTTGCGGCTGTCGTCGTGACCGTTGAGGGCCGTCGATGTTGCCGGAGCGGGCCCAAGCGTGCTGGAATGGCTCATATCGCCGCAGCGCGGGGGCAAACGCGCTGAGCACGGCCAGCACGGGAGTCAACGCAGTGCCGGTTGCGCATCGCTCGGGCGGATGCCTGCGCGCCGCTCACCTGGGCCAACTTCACCGGTCACACCTACCCGGGCACGGTGTTCCACCGTTCGTATCACCGGCATGCGTCTGCGCGTCGACCGAGGCGGTCGAGCGTCGACCCGCCGGAGGCGTCCCAGTGGTCCGCAAAGCACAGAACCGGCGACGAGGTGAGAAGCGATCATGATTTCCCGGGAGAGTTTCGCAGGGTGGCTCCGACACCGCTACGTGTGGGCGGCGGCGATCCTGCTGGTGGTGTCGGCGGGCGCTGTCGTACTGGTCAGCTCGGCCAGCTCGAAGACGGAGCCGCCGGATCTGCACGGGCAGATCATGAACTGGATGCGAACCACGCTGGAGGAGGCGGACCCGGAGCAGCACAATCATGCCGGGCACGACATCCAGCAGGTGGCGAACGGCGAGGAGACGAAGCCCGCGGTGATCTGCGGCGTGCACGTCTACGGCTTCGAGCCGGCCGAGGTCACCGTGCTCGCTGACGTGCAGACGGTCTACGGCTTCCATCTCTGCGGGGTCGCCGAGCAGGGGCGCCCCTGGGACTGGGCGGTCAAACTGGCCGGCCCGGTGATCATCGACATGTCCACCGAGCCGGCGGGCATCGAGGTGGTCGAGGCGACCGAGGACACCCGGTTCATCGACCGGCTGCGGCAGATGTTCCCGGCCAAGTACGCGGAACTGGCGGAGAAGGAGGCGCTGGAGGCGTCCGAGATGGCCGACCTGCGCCGTCGGTACGACTCCGCAGCCGGACTCTGACCACGCGAGGTGAACCGGGTGCGGTCGACTGACTGCACCCCGCACGCCGCCGCGCCGGTATCCGTGGAAGTGCGTTTGCCGGTACGTGTCGGCGGATAGATTGATACGATGCTCGGCCTGCCTGATCATGTGACCGCTGTTCTGTTCGACCTCGACGGGGTGCTCACGCAGACCGCCCGGGTGCACAACGCCGCCTGGACCGAGACGTTCGACGACTACCTGAGACGGCGGTCGGCCACCACAGGTGAGCCGTACCGACCGTTCGATCCGGGGCCGGACTATCACCGCTACGTCGATGGTCGCCCCCGTCTGGACGGGGTGCGGACCTTCCTCGCCTCCCGCGGCATCACCCTGCCCGAGGGCGCACCGGAGGATCCGCCGGGGGCCCAGACCGTGCACGGCCTCGGCAACCAGAAGAACGCCATGGTGTTGGAGCGGATCCGCACCATCGGAGTGGACGTCTACCCCGGCTCGGTCGCGTACCTCAAGGCGGTGGCTGCGGCGGGGCTGCGGCGGGCGGTCGTCACGGCCAGCGCCAACGGCCGCGAGGTGGTCGCCGCCGCCGGCCTGGAGCCGCTGCTGGAGGCGCGGGTGGACGGGCTCACCGCCCGAGCCGAAGGGCTACGCGGCAAGCCGCACCCGGATACCTTCCTCGCCGGGGCGAAACTGCTCGACGTGGCACCGGAGAAGGCGGCTGTGGTCGAGGACGCGTTGGCCGGCGTCGAAGCCGGGCGGGCCGGCGGTTTCGGGTACGTGATCGGCGTGGACCGGGCCGGCCACGCAGACGAACTGCGCGCACACGGCGCCGATGTGGTGGTCGACGACCTCGGAGACCTGCTCGACACCGGGCGGCCCGAGTGATCCGGGAGCGGGCGTACCCGGTCGAACCGTGGCACGTCCGGGAGACCCGGCTGGACATGGACGTGCTCGCCCAGTCCGAGTCGGTGTTCGCACTCTCCAATGGACACGTCGGGCTGCGCGGCAACCTGGACGAGGGGGAGCCGCACGGGCTGCCCGGCACCTACCTCAACTCGTTCTACGAGCTGCGGCCCCTGCCGTACGCGGAGGCCGGCTTCGGTTTTCCCGAGTCCGGCCAGACCATCGTGAACGTCACAAACGGCAAACTCATCCGGCTGATGGTCGATGACGAGCCGCTCGACGTGCGCTACGGCGAGGTACTCGCCCACGAGCGGATCCTCGACATGCGCGCCGGCACCCTGCACCGGTCGCTGCACTGGCGCTCGCCGGCCGGGCGCGAGGTCCGGGTGAACAGCACCCGGCTGGTCTCCTTCCGGCAGCGCTCGGTGGCCGCGATCCGCTACGAGGTGGAGGTGGCCGACGACAAGCCGCTGCGGTTGATCATCCAGTCTGAGCTGGTGGCCAACGAGACGTTGCCGCCACAGAGCCGCGACCCGCGCGTCGCCGCGGTGCTGGAGTCACCGTTGCAGGCGGAGGAGGAACTGACCACCCCGGCCGGTGGGCTGCTGATCCATCAGACCAAGGTCTCCGGGTTGCGGGTCGCCGCCGCCATGGACCACGAGGTGGCCTCGCCGGCCCGGACGTCCGTCGGCTCCGAAGGCTACGAGGACTGGGTCCGTACCACCGTGGCGTGCGTGCTGGAGCCGGGGCAGAAGCTCCAGGTGGTCAAGTACCTCACCTACGGTTGGTCCAGCCGGCGCTCGTTGCCGGCCCTGCGCGATCAGGTCGGTGCCGCCCTGGCAGCGGCGAAGCTGGACGGCTGGGACGGGCTGGTCCGTGAGCAGCGGGAGTACCTGGACGAGTTCTGGGACGCCGCCGACGTCGTGGTCGACGGGGATCCGGAGGTGCAGCAGGCGGTCCGATTCGGCCTGTTCCACGTGCTCCAGGCGGGCGCGCGGGCGGAACGGCGGCCCATCTCGGCCAAGGGGCTCACCGGCCCCGGGTACGACGGGCACGCGTTCTGGGACACCGAGATGTTCGTCCTGCCGGTGCTGACCTACACCCATCCCGCCGCCGTACGGGACGCACTGTACTGGCGTTTCTCCACCCTGGAGCAGGCCCGGGAGCGGGCACGGACGCTCAACCTGGCCGGTGCCGCCTTCCCGTGGCGGACCATTGAGGGGCCGGAGTCGTCGGGGTACTGGCCGGCGGGCACCGCCGCCTTCCACATCGCGGCCGGTATCGCCGACGCGCTGCGCCGCTACGTGCTGGTGACCGGCGACCGGCAGGTGGAGCGGGAGATCGGGCTGGAGTTGCTGGTGGAGACCGCCCGGCTGTGGCGCTCGCTCGGGCACCACGACCGTAGCGGCAACTTTCACGTCGACGGGGTCACCGGTCCCGACGAGTACACCGCCGTCAAGAACGACAACATCTACACCAACCTGATGGCCCAGCGGAACCTGCGGACCGCCGCCGAGGTGGCGATGCGGTACCGCGACGAGGCGTTCCACCTCCGGGTCACCGACGAGGAGGCCGCCGCGTGGCGCGACGCCGCCGCGGCCATGCACATCCCGTACGACGAGGAACTCCGGGTGCACCAGCAGGTGGAGGGCTTCACCCGGTTGCAGGAGTGGGACTTCGAGCAGACCCCGCCCGACAAGTACCCGCTGCTACTGCACTATCCGTACTTCGACCTGTACCGCAAACAGGTCATCAAGCAGGCCGACCTGGAGTTGGCCATGCACTGGCGGGGCGACGCCTTCACCACGGAGGAGAAGCTGCGCAACTTCCTCTACTACGAGCGACGTACGGTCCGCGACTCGTCCCTGTCGGCCTGTACCCAGGCGGTGCTGGCGGCGGAGGTCGGCTACTCCGATCTGGCCCACAGCTACCTGCGCGAGGCCGCGCTGATGGACCTGCACGACCTGAACGAGAACACCCGCGACGGGGTGCACATGGCCTCGCTCGCGGGCGCCTGGATCGCGCTGGTCGCCGGGTTCGGCGGCCTACGGGACCATGACGGAACGCTGTCCTTCGCGCCCTGCCTGTCGAGCCGGCTCAACGGCCTGTCGTTCTCGCTCCAGTGGTGCGGGATGCGGCTGCGGGTCGACGTACGCGGCCACGACACGACGTACGCCCTGCACCACGCCGCCCCGGATTCCGTCATCGAGCTGCGGCACCACGGCAAACCGGTGCGCGTCACCTGCGACGAGCCGGTGACCGTACCGAATCCGCCGCCGCGTACGGACCTGCCGATGCCGGAGCAGGCACCCGGTCGGGCACCCCTGCTCCGGCTGCCGGAGAACCCGGCCTGACCCGGCTACGTCGCCGTCAGATGGGCTCGCCCTGGGAAGGGCGGCCGGTGGCGTCGTGGGGCGTCCTCGCCCGGGGATCGTCGGCCGAACGCGCCTGGGCCGCGTCGTCTGCCCAGTCCCGTCCGCGTTTGTCGCCCTGTTCCCGCCGTTCGCGTTCGGCGGCGGACTGCACAGGCTCACGCTGGTGATGCGGCATGACGGTCCTCGCGATCTGTCGGCGGCGCCGGTGACGCCGGTCCGTCTGCGGTCGCCCGTCGGCTACCCGGCACCCCCCGACGCAAACCCGCGCCCAGGGGCGACCGACGGGCGTGTCGTCGGCCGAGCCGGGTATCCGGCAGGCTGAGTCGGCCACTGGGGGCGAGATGGACGTACGCGACGAAGCGGTGACGATCCCGGCGAGTGAGGTCCTGCTCCCGGCCGATCTGCTGGTGCCGGCGGAGCCGGTCGGCGCGGTGCTGTTCGCGCACGGAAGTGGCAGTTCCCGGCACAGTCCACGCAACGTGGCGGTGGCTCACCAGCTCAACCGGGCCGGGTTCGGCACCGTCCTGGTGGATCTGCTCACCCCCGCCGAGGACGAGGTGGACGCGGTCACCGCCGAGCTGCGCTTCGACATCGGGCTGCTGGCCGACCGCCTCGCCGGGATCGTGGACTGGCTGGCCACCGAGCGGCCGTTCGGGACGACCCCGGTCGGCCTCTTCGGCGCGAGCACCGGGGCAGCCGCCGCGCTGGTCGCCGCCGCGCGGCGGCCGGACCTGGTCCAAGCTGTGGTGTCCCGCGGTGGTCGTCCAGACCTGGCCGGTTCCGCGCTGGCCCAGGTGCGCGCCGCCACGCTGCTCCTCGTCGGCGGTCTCGACGAGCAGGTGATCACCCTCAACGAGCAGGCGCTCGATCAGCTGACGTCCCAGGCCGAACTGCGGGTGATCCCCGGCGCTACGCACCTCTTCGAGGAGCCGGGCACCCTGGACCAGGTCGCCGAGGCCGCGGCTGACTGGTTCCACGACCACCTGCACCCCCAACCCGCCTCCGCCTGAGACCCCCACCCGTGATCCTGTTCCCCAGCCCGGCCCCGGCCCCCGGCCCCGGCCCCCGGCCCCGGCCCCCGGCCCCGGCCCCCGGCCCCCGGCCCCGGCCCCCGGCCCCGGCCCCCGGCCCCGGCCCCCGGCCCCGGCCCCGGCCCCCGGCCCCGGCCCCCGGCCCCGGCCCCCGGCCCCGGCCCCCGGCCCCGGCCCCCGGCCCCGGCCCCCGGCCCCGGCCCCCGGCCCCGGCCCCCGGCCCCGGCCCCCGGCCCCCGGCCCCCCGGCCCCGGCCCCGGTCGAGGGTGCGGCCCTCGCGGGGGTCGCGACATGCGGCATGTCGGGTCATCCGGTCGGCGTGAGGGTGCGACATGCGGCATGTCGGGTCCGTGGGTCGGCTTGAGGGCGCGCGACTCGGGGCATCTCCTGTCTGCGCGGTTGCCGGTGGAGTCGCGGTTTGCGGCATGTTGGCCGCTGCGGTCGGCGTAAGGACACGGTTTGCGGCATGTTGCGCTTTCCCGTCGGGTTGACGGCCCGACATGCCGCAAGCTGATGCCGAGCGCCGCGCGCCGAGTGCCGAGCGCCGCGCGCCGAGTGCCGAGTGCCGAGTGCCGAGTGCCGCGCGCCGAGTGCCGCGCGCCGAGTGCCGAGTGCCGAGTGCCGAGTGCCGAGCGCCGAGCGATGGGGACGTCAGGTGGGCTCGGGGGCGGGTCCGGACGACGACGGTTCGGAGGGTGATGGTGCGGGGGCTGTGGTCGATGGGCCGGACGGAGGCGTTCTCGATGGGGGTGAATCGGGTGCCGGCGGGCCGGACGCCGAATCGGAGGCATTCGCGGCGGCCTGCCGTTGACGTTGCACGCTGTCGATGACCCGCCAGGCGACGGCCGTGATCGGGACCGCCACGAAGGCTCCCGCGATGCCGGCGATGAGGGTGCCGGCGGTCACCGCGACCAGGATCACCACTGGATGCAGCCGTACCTGGCGCTTCATCACCAGCGGCTCCAGCAGGTTGCCCTCGATCTGCTGAACGGCGATCACGGCGGCCAGGGTGAGCAGGGCGGTGGTCGGCCCGTTGGCGGCCAGGGCCACCAGCACCGCGACCGCGCCGGCCACGGTGGCACCGACGATCGGCACGAACCCGCCGATGAACGTGATCAATGCTAGTGGGAACGCCAGCGGCACCCTGAGCAGCACCAGCGCCAACCCGATACCGATGGCGTCGATGGCCGCGATCAACATGGTGCCCCGGCTGTACGAACCGAGGGTGTGCCAGCCGACACGGCCCGCCTCGGCGGCGATGTCCCGGTTGCGCCCGGCGGCCCGGCGCAGCGTCCATTGCCACATCTCCCGGCCGTCCTTGAGCAGGAAGAACAGCAGCACCAGGGCGAGCAGGGCGGAGCCCACGACCTCGGCCACGGTGCGGGCGCTGGCGACCGGGTCCACCTGCTGCTGGCTGATCGCCTGGCGCAGCTGGTTGAGCAGGCTGTCGAGCTGTGCGTCGCTGACCGGCAGGGTGGAGGTGACGAAGTCGCGGGTGCGCTCCAGCCCTTGCCGCAGTTCCTGGCCCAACTCGCTGAACTGGTCGGCGGTCAGGCTCCACACCAGTGCGCCGACACCGCCCAGGATGCCGAGCAGGAAGAGAACGCTGAGCAGAGCGGCGAGCGCGGCCGGCAGGCGCAGCCGGCGGAGCGCCAGGTTCACCGGATCGAGCAGCGCGGCGAGGAACAGGGTGGCGGCCAGGGCGATGGCCAGCGGGGTGACCAGCAGCGTGATCCGCGCCAGCAGGTAGAGCCCGGCGGCGATCACCACCAGGCAGGCGCTCCACACCACGGCGGAGCGGACCAGCCAGGGCAGGGCGGCCCAGGTCTGGCGTGGCCCGGCGCCCCTAAGCGCCGTCTCGTCGGGCTGGTTCCCGCCATCGCTTGCGACCACGTCGGCCCTCCTCAATGTCCGGCGAGGTCGGTACCCGGTCGACGTCCTTCCGACACTAATTGCCGGAGACCGGGTGGGAGGGCGTTCGGCTATCAGTACGCGGCGACCGGCGCCCGGCCGACGACCGCCGGGATCTCCCGGGTCTGCTCGGCGGCAGCGGGTGTGGTCAGCGGAAGGAGCGACTCGCGTTCCGTGGCCGCCGGCAACAGCGCGGCGGCTGCTTCCTCGCGCAGGCTGCGAGCTGCGGCGGCGGCGAGTTCCGCGGCCCGCCAGGTCGCCTGCTCCCGTTCCCGGGCCGCCCGCTGCCGGGCGAGCAGGTGGTCGCGTACCGCCCGACGCAGCATCAACTCCTGCTCCACCGGGTGCAACCGGGGATCCCAGCCGCGGTGCGCGAAGACGTCGCTGAGCTGTTCCACCGACAACTCTCGCCGCCAGTACGCGTCCAGGGCGGCCCGGTGCAGCCAGCGCTCGCGGTCGGCGTACTCGGCGGGGGTGCGGGCGGTCTGCGGCAGCGGCATGCCGGCGGCATCGGAGAGCCGGCGTACGTCCGCCTCTGCCGCCTCGTACGCCTGCCACGCCTGCTCGGCCTCGTCCTGGGCGGTGAGCCATTCGTCGCGGCGGTGCCGGGCCGTCGCGTCGGCCCGCTCCGCCGCGATCGTGACCTCCTCGGCCCAGCGCTCCTGGTCACGTCGTTGCTCGGCGTGGTCGGACCGGCTCGGCAGCGCGGCCTCGCGGATGCGGGTGCCGGCGTCGAAGCGGAAGAGTCGAGGTCGTAGCAGCAGGCCGGTGACGGCGAGCGTCACCACGCCGAGCAGGCCCAGCCAGATGGCGGCGGCGCGGGGCGCGTCGAGCAGGACGGAGGAGAGAGCGGTACGCATCATCAACACCTCGCGGTCGGGATGAGTCGTCGACTGTGATGGACGCGGGTTGTGACGGCGGGTCTGATGCCGGGGCACGGCTGATGCCGCGGTGGCCGTTGGGCCCACCGGGCATCTGGCCGGCGGAGCGGCGGCGTCACCTGGCTCGATCGGTCGAGCGGACCGCCGTCGGTCAGGCGGTGGGTGGGCCGCGACGGGTCGGCTCGCCCGCCCGGACGGCGGGCACCGGGGCGGCGCGGTGATCGACCTGGGCGGCATCGGCCGGCTCGGCGTCGGTACGGTCGGGCCGCAGCGGTGCGCCGGTGGCCGGCGCCCGCCAAACCTGGCCGGCGTCGACCGCCTGAGCGGGCTCGACGATGGGCTGGACGGCCGACATCGCGGTGGATGGCGAGCCGCCGACGACCGTGGCGTTCGGTGGTGGTACGGCGGTGGGCCGGGCCGGCGGATCGGCCGCGACGGCCCCACCGACACCTACGGCGAGCACCAGGGTCGCCAACGCCAACCGGGTCAGCTCACGAAGTGCGCACAGCATTGCCGGCCACAGTGGACGGGCGAATGCTGGAGACGACACGGGATCCAACCTATCCCGCCGTCGGCCTGATCGCAGCGCGGCGATCGTTCCGGGTGGGTGAAGCGCGCCACGTCGTCTGATCAGGACGGCTGCCGGCTCAGTGGTCGGCGGTGTCGGTCACCTGCTCCTTGGTGAAGAGGGCCAGCAGGTCACCCACCTGGTGGTCGGCCTCCGCCGGGTGGCGGAACCGCCCGGCCGGGTTGAGGGTGTACTCGTTGCGCCGGCCCACCCGGGTGCGGTGCAGGTAGCCGCCCGCCTCCAGGTCGGCGACGATGGCCTGAGCGGCACGTTCGGTGACGCCGACCTCCGTCGCGACGTCGCGTAGCCGGGCGGTGGGGTTACGGGCGATGGCGAGCAGGACGTGCGCGTGGTTCGTGAGGAAAGTCCAGTTCCGTGCGCTTTCCCGTCCGTCAGTGCTCGCCATGCCCGCCATCGTATGACCTGCCGTTCGAGTACCCCGGCCCGCGTCGTTACCGGCCTCGGTTCGGCCGAGCGCAAGCGTCGACTGATGTATGAAATGCATATCACGTATAGCTTGACGTGCGTTATGGCGCGTGTGACCGTGATGGCAGCCCGTGACCAGCGCCGGCCGGGATGACCAGGCATTCCTCCCAGAGATGAGGTGCAGCCGGATGAGTCGACCCGGAACGCTCGGTCCCCAGCCCGGACCGGACCGCGAGTTGCTCAGCGCGGATCTTCCCGGCGCCCCGCAGCGGGCCCTCGCCGAGTTGCTCGCCGGGAACCGGCGGTTCGTCACCGACGCACTGCGGCATCCCAACCAGAACGCTGGGCGGCGGGCCGCCGTCGCGGCCGAACAGCATCCCTTCGCGGTGATCGTCGGCTGCTCCGACTCCCGGCTCGCCGCCGAGATCATCTTCGATCGCGGGTTGGGCGACCTCTTCGTGGTTCGTACCGCCGGACACACCGTCGGGCCGGAGGTGCTGGGCAGCGTGGAGTACGCGGTGGCCGTGCTGCGTACGCCCCTGGTGGTGGTGCTCGGCCACGACTCGTGCGGCGCTGTCCAGGCGGCCCGCGAGGCACTGGCCACCGCCACCACGCCGCCCGGGCATCTGGGCGCCGTGGTCGACGCCGTGGTGCCGAGCCTGCGCCGGGCGCAGGACACCGGAGTGCACGACCTGGACGGCATCGTGGACATCCACATCGCGCGGACCGTCGAGACGATGCTGGCCTCCTCCACGACTCTCGCTGCGGAGGTGGCGGCCGGGCGATGTGCGGTGGTCGGCATGTCGTACCGACTGGCCGCCGGTGAGGTGCGGGCGGTCGCCGCGGAACCCGCCGCACTCGGCGGTGCGATGGCGACCGCGCCCTGATCCCGCGACCCGTCGCGAGGAATGAGGCCGGTCCGGGTACCGGCAGTCGGCGACCGCGACGGTGACCTCCGGAACGACGAGGGCCGTCCCACCACGGTTGGCGGGACGGCCCTCGGTGCGTCGTGTGAGCGATCAGAGCAGCGACACGTGTACGTGGTCCGTGTGGTTGGACGGGCCGCTGTAGGAACTCCAGCGCTCGGTGGCCGCGAACCAGATCTGCCGGTTCCAGATCACGTAGTAGACGCCCAGTCGGTCGGCGTTGCGGACCAGGAAGGCCGCCAGGTTGTTGCCGTAGATCCGGGTGTCGTTGTTGTGCCACGGGCTGAAGCCGCTGTTCTGCAATGACCAGTCACAGGCCCGGCCCTTGGGGTGCTCGAACTTGTCACCCGGACGGAAGCAGCCGACGAACCGGTTGAATCCGGCTCGCTTGACCTCCTTGTACATGTGCAGCGTCCGCGGCGTGATGCAGCCCGACGTGGTGGGGTCGTTCTGGCTGCACGACTCGGGCTTCCAGCCGCCGTCCGAGGCCCGGTTCGGCGCGATCCGGGCCACCGGCGAGGTGGCGTCCACCAACCCGCCGGTCAGGCCGACACCACCGACCAGTCGGAGGGACTTCTCCGCCTCGCTCTTCTTGCGCGCCATGTCATTTGTCAGCTTCTTCTGCTCGCGCACCTCGGCGTCGAGCGCGAGCTTGGCCTGCTCGGCGCGGAGCTTGATCGCGTTGACCTCGCCCAGTTTCTTGTCGTTCACCAGGTTCAGCTCGTCCAGCGCCGAGGCCCGGTTGATGAACGAGTCCGGTGCACTGCTCTGCAACAGCATGGCGATCGCGCCGACCCGGCCCGTGCGGTACGACTGGGTGGCGATCTGAGCGACCTGTGGCGAGAGTGCGTCCAGGTCAGCCTGAGCGGCGCGGACCTCAACCGCCAGTCGGAGTTGCCGCTTCTTGGATTTCTCCAGCTTGGCCTTGGCCTTGGAGTAGTCCCGGGTGGTCGCCTCGATCAAGTCGTTGAGCATCGGCGGGTCGTCGTCGTGCTCCGCTGGTTTGGGGTCGTTCGGTGCGGCCGTCGCCGGCATCGGACCAGCGAAAACGGCGAACGCGGCGAACACGGCCACCACGGGCGTCAACCAGCGGCGTAGGGGTGCCGTCACTGTTTTCCCTTCCATCGACCGCCGACCGGGTTAGCTGACGGGTTCGGGACGGAAGTGGCCCCTACCGCTTTCGCGGATTCACCCCACGTACCTGGGTCCCCGGCTCGCCTGGCGGCGATTGGGCGGCGGCACCGCAGGCGCCGCTGCGCGCCTTCGGCGGTGACCGGCAGTGAGGTTACCTGACAGTCCATCTGTGCTTCTACGCCCCGAACCCGACTAGATGCGTCATTTCGTAATCGCTTTGAGTGACCAGCGACACGATTACGAGCCGCGTATACAGGGGCGGTCACGTTGAGGAGTGTCACCATGTGGTGTCCGTGCTCCTGTCCGGGTCGGGCCACCTTGGAGGGGTGGCGGGGGACGTGTTTCGGGTGGGTGGGGTGCTGAGGGCGTGGAGCGCCTCGGCCCGGTCCGTTGCCGGCCGGGGAATCACGGGGGTGGGCTCACCGCTGTGGACGTCGGCGTCGCCGCGCCCGGCGGTGCTGACCACCGCAGCCAGCGCGGTGGTAAGCGGTACCGCGGCGATCAGCCCGAGCGTGGCGACCACGCTACGAACGATCTCCGTGGTGAGGAACTCGCTGGTCAGGATCTGCCCCAGTGCGCGGGAATCCGCGGTCAGCAGAAGCAGGAGGGGCAGCGAGGCGCCGGCGTACGCCAGCACGATCGTGTTGACCACCGAGGCGATGTGTGCCCGCCCGACCCGGGTGGCCGAGCGGTACAACTCCCGGCGGGAGAGGTCCGGGTTGGCGTGGCGCAACTCGTTGACCGCGGCGGCCTGGGTGACCGTGACGTCGTCGAGTACGCCCAACGAGCCGATGATGATGCCGGCGAGCAGCAGACCGTGCAGGTCGACGTCGGCCCGGAACATGGACAGGGTGGTGGCGTCCTCGCTGCCGAAACCGGTCAGGTGGGTGGCCCCGGTCGCGGCCAGCCCGAGCAGCCCGGTGAGCACCAGACTGGCGAGCGTGCCGAGCACGGCCACCGAGGTCTGGGCGGATATGCCGTGGGTCAGGTACAGCACCACGAACATGATCAGCGAGGCGCCGACGATGGCGACCGCGAGCGGTGGCTGGCCGGCGCTGATGCCGGGCAGTACGAAGGTCAGCAGGATGGCGAAGCTGGCGGCCAGGCCACCCAGCGCGGCCAGTCCGCGCAGCCGCCCGAAGGCGACGATGGCGGCGGCGAAGAGTACGGCCAGCCACACCAGCGGCTTGCCGCGTTGGTGCTCGGCGATGTTGTAGGTGCTGACCGTCGGATCCTCCGGGTCGATCAGCGAGACCAGGATGATGTCGTCGTCGACCTCGACGCGAGGGGCGCCCGGCCCGGTCGGGATGGGTGTCTGCACCTCCTGCCCGGCGTCCGGTCCGGTCTGCACCCGGACGGTGACCGTGCCGCAGGGGCCGTCCGCAGCCGTCGGAGTCCCCTCGGGTACCACCGGGTTGGACGGGCATGGCTCGCTGACCACCCGGGTGATCGTGCCGTGGTAGCGGGGGGTGTCGTCGGCGGCCTCGGGGCGCGGGGCGTCCCGGGGCCAGAGCACGATGGCGGCGACCAGGGTGGCGATGAAAAGGGGGACCACCGTCACGACGAGGATCCGCCGCACCCCCGGCGGGGTGGGCGGAGCGGAACGGGTGTGGTCGGCGCCCATTCAGTGTCTCCCAACGATTTCAGGGCTGAGTACGTGTCGATGGGCGAGACGGTTCAGTGCCGCCGGACGGCGGTGTGGAAGGGCAGCCCGAATGGCCTGAGCGTGGCGGGGTGGCTGCGTACCGTGAGCTGTGGACCCGCTCGCGACGGCCGTGCGGGCGTACGCCTGACGGCGACCTCGGGCCGCGAGGCACGGATTTCGGCTGGCCATCGTGTGCGAATGGTAACCAGCCGGACCTGTCGACGCCTGTCGCGAGGGTGCGTCGGCGGGTCGGGTCAGCCGCGCTTCATGAGCCGGCCCACGGCGGCCATCATCTCGGTCGCCATCTCGTCGGCGCGCCCCTCGGCGGCGCCTTCGTGCATGCAGTGCCGGGCGTGCCCGTCGAGCAGGCCGAGGGCGACCTTGTCCAGGGCGGCCTGGATGGCGGAGATCTGGGTGAGCACGTCGATGCAGTAGCGGTCCTCGTCGACCATCTTCTCGATGCCGCGCACCTGACCCTCCACCCGGCGCAGGCGGGCGAGGAGCTGGTCCTTGCTGGCGGTGTAGCCGCGGATCGGCGCGGGTGTGCTCATGCCGGCAAGAATAACCTACCCCCAGGGGGTATGGTACGGTCGGTGCGACGGATACCCCCTGCGGGTATCCGGGTGGGTGTTCGGCCCACCCTTTCGAAGTGGTGAGGAGAGTTCCATGGTCAGCACGACGTACCAGGTGCAGGGCATGACCTGCGGGCACTGCGTCAACGCGGTCAGCACCGAGATCGGTGCGATCGAGGGCGTCAAGGACGTTCAGGTGGATCTGGCCGCCGGTCGGGTCACCGTCACCAGCGACCAGCCGCTCTCCGACGACGCGGTGCGTGCCGCCGTGGACGAGGCCGGATACGAGCTGGCCGGCGCCTGAGCCGGCCGGCGCGCGGAAACCGAGGGGTCAACCATGAACACGGCGACGAAGCTGAGCGGCTTCGTGCTCGGCCTGGCGGCGGTGTTCGGCGCGGCGTACGGGGTGGGGCAGCTGACCGGCCCGGTGACCGTGGTCGCCGCCGGCCACGACAGCGAGGGCGCCGGCCACGGCGGTGACGCCCGCGACGAGGGTGACGCCGGGCATGAGGAGGCGGCCGGGCACGAGGAAGGGGCAGCCGGGCACCTGCCCGGCGGCCTGCTCGTTGCCGACCGTGGCTACACCCTGGTGCCGGTCGACGCGCCGCCGGGTGAGTTCGCGTTCCGGATCACCGGTCCCGATGGCCGTCCGGTGACCGGGTACGACGTCACCCACGACGAACGGATGCACCTCATCGTGGCCCGCCGCGACCTCTCCGGCTTCCGGCACGTCCATCCGGAGCTGGCCGGGGACGGCACCTGGCGGATCGCCTCACCGCTGGACTCTCCCGGGGTGTGGCGGGCCTTCGCCGACTTCACCCCGACCGGCGGCGACCCCCTGACGCTCGGCGTCGACGTGACCGTCCCCGGCACGCTGGCCGAGCGACCGCTGCCCGCCCCGGCGAGCAACGCCACCGTCGACGGCTACACCGTCGCCCTCACCGGAGCCCCGCAGCCGGGGCGCACCACGACGCTGACGCTCACCGTCAGCCGCGACGGCACGCCTGTCACCGACCTGGAGCCGTACCTCGGCGCGTACGGTCACCTGGTCGCGCTGCGCCGTGGTGACCTGGCCTATCTCCACGTACACCCCGAGGGCAGCCCGGGAGACGGACGCACCGCCCCCGGCCCACAGGTCAGCTTCGCCACCGAGTTCCCCTCGGCCGGCGCGTACCGGCTCTATCTCGACTTCCGCCACCGGGGAGTGGTGCGTACCGCCGAGTTCACGGTGCACGTCGGTGACCCGGGCGGCACCACCGGACCGGCCGACGGGCACCCCACCACCGCGCCCGAGGACGGGCACGGGACCCCCGGGCACGGACACGACTGACAGGACCCGCAATGAGTACGAGCCGACCCCTGACCACCGCGCCGCACCTGATCGAGCTGGCCATCGGCGGGATGACCTGCGCGTCCTGCGCCGCCCGGATCGAGAAGAAGCTCAACCGGATCGACGGCGTGCAGGCCACCGTCAACTACGCCACCGAGAAGGCGACGGTCTCGTACGCCGACCCGATCACTCCGGACGATCTCGTCGCCACCGTCGAGAAGACCGGTTACCAGGCCAGCCTGCCGCCGCCGCCCACCCCGGCCGGACCGGCTGCCGCCGAGCCGGCGGATCCGCTGCATTCCCTGCGTACCCGGCTGTGGGTGTCGGTGGCACTGAGCCTGCCGGTGATCGCGCTGGCCATGGTGCCGGCCTGGCAGTTCACCTACTGGCAGTGGCTGTCGCTGACCCTGGCCGCCCCGGTGGTGGTCTACGGCGGGCTGCCCTTCCACCGGGCCGCGCTTGTCAACCTGCGGCACGGTGCCGCGACCATGGACACCCTGGTGTCGCTGGGCACGTTGGCCGCTCTCGGCTGGTCGGTGTGGGCGTTGTTCCTCGGCACCGCCGGTACCCCCGGCATGACCCACCCGTTCAGCTTCTCCATCGGTCGTACCGACGGCGCCGGCAACATCTATCTGGAGGCGGCCGCCGGGGTGACCACCTTCATCCTCGCCGGTCGCTACTTCGAGGCGCGCGCGAAGCGCACCGCCGGGTCGGCCCTGCGGGCCCTGCTGGAACTGGGCGCCAGGGACGTGTCAGTGCTGCGGGACGGGGTGGAGACCCGGGTCCCGGTCGACCAGCTCGCGGTGGGCGATCGCTTCGTGGTGCGGCCCGGCGAGAAGATCGCCACCGACGGGACGGTGGAGGAGGGCTCCTCGGCGGTCGACGCCAGCCTGGTCACCGGCGAGTCGGTACCTGTCGAAGTGGGAACGGGTGACGCGGTGATCGGGGGCTGCGTCAACGCCGGTGGCCGACTGGTGGTCTCCGCGACCCGGGTCGGCGCCGACACCCAGCTCGCCCAGATGGCCCGGCTGGTCGAGCAGGCGCAGAGCGGCAAGGCCGCCGCCCAGCGGCTCGCCGACCGCATCTCCGGAGTCTTCGTGCCGATCGTGATCGCCCTGGCTGCCGGCACCCTGGGCTGGTGGCTGGGGAACGGCGCCGGCCCGGCCGCCGCCTTCACCGCCGCCGTGGCGGTGCTGATCATCGCCTGCCCGTGCGCCCTCGGCCTGGCCACCCCGACCGCGCTGCTTGTCGGCACCGGGCGGGGCGCACAGCTCGGCGTCCTGATCAAGGGGCCGGAGGCGCTGGAGTCCACCCGGCGGGTGGACACCGTGGTGCTCGACAAGACCGGCACCGTGACCACCGGCCGGATGAGCCTGCTCGCGGTGACCCCCGCCGGAGGTGAGCGACGCGACGAGGTGCTGCGCCTGGCTGCCGCCCTGGAGAACGGCTCGGAGCACCCGGTCGCCCGAGCGGTGGTGGCCGGTGCCGCCGAGGTCGGCGTGCTGCCGCCGGTCACCGATTTCGCGAACGTGGCCGGGCTGGGGGTCAGCGGCACCGTGGACGGCCGCCAGGTGCTGCTCGGCCGGGCCCGGCTGTTGAATGAGCGGGGTCTGGTCGTACCGGATGATCTCGCCCGGGCAGCGACCGACGCGGAGGCGGCGGGGCGCACGGCCGTGCTGGTCGGCTGGGACGGCCAGGCCCGTGGCCTGCTCGCCGTGGCCGACCAGGTGAAGCCGACCAGCCGGGAGGCGGTACGGCGGCTGCGCGCGCTCGGCCTGAAGCCGGTGCTGCTCACCGGTGACAACGCCACGGTCGCCCGGGCGGTGGCCGCTGAGGTGGGCATCGACGAGGTGATCGCGGAGGTGCTGCCCACGGAGAAGGTCGAGGTGGTCGCCCGGTTGCAGGGGGAGGGCCGGGTGGTGGCGATGGTGGGCGACGGCGTCAACGACGCCGCCGCGCTGGCCCAGGCGGACCTCGGACTGGCGATGGGCACCGGCACCGACGTGGCGATCGAGGCGTCCGACCTGACTCTCGTCCGGGACGACCTGCTGGCTGCGGTAGACGCCATCAGGCTGGCCCGCGCCACCCTCGGCACCATCAAGGGCAACCTGTTCTGGGCGTTCGCGTACAACGTGGCCGCCCTGCCGCTGGCAGCCGCCGGGCTGCTCAACCCGATGATCGCGGGGGCGGCGATGGCGTTCTCGTCGGTGTTCGTGGTGGCCAACAGCCTCCGGCTGCGCCGGTTCCGCCCCGTTTCTTGAACTTTTCCGGTTGGTCGATGCCGGACTGGGTACCTGACTGGACGTAGCGACAGGATCCCCCGGGAGGGCGACATGGGCGTCGAGGACAAGTTCAACAACACCGCCGAGAACACCGGCGGCAAGATCAAGGAAGGCGTGGGTCACGCCACCGACGACGAGCGCCTGGCGGCGGAAGGTCGCGGCGACCAGATGCGCGCCAACCTCAAGCAGGCCGGCGAGAAGATCAAGGACGCGTTCCGCAAGTAGTGCGGTACGCCACGAGTCGCCGGGCCGGTGAACGCCGGCCCGGCGACTCGTGTGTGCTCAGGCGCCCAGCGGTCGGCCGGCGGTGAGTCGTAGGGTGAACCCCTGGTCGTCGCGGTGGTAGGTGACGTGGTTGCACGACTGATGGGTGATCCACAAGCCCAGCCCGCCCGGCACCCCGTTAGCCGACGGCAGCAGCCCGGCGTACGGATTCTGGGGGCCGGGGCCGGCGTCACTGACGGTGGCGACGATGCGTTCCGCGCCCGCCCACAGCCGGAACCGGACCGGGGGACTGCCGTGCCGCAGCCCGTTGGTGACGGTCTCGCTGACGGCGACGACGAAGTCGTCGAACTCGTCGTCCCGGAGCCCGCCCTGGCCCACCTGGTGCACGGCCGCGCGGGCCTGCGCCGCCGTCGGGCCGAGCAGGTCAACCAGGGGCGGGGTCGTCTGCATCGGGTCGGGCGGCATCGGGCGCGTCTGGCGCAGGAAGGTCTCCGGCGCGACGTAGTCGACACTCGGCAGGTGCCGCCCGTCGACTGCGGCGAAGCACGGGTGCGTGGCGGCGACGTCCGCCAGCACCCCGGGTGCGCTGGTCCGGGTGTCGTACGCGCACATGCTCCACAACGGCCAGTCGTCGTACGCGTGGTTGATCGCCGACTCGTACCGGGCCCACCAGTCCCAGGTGGGGCCGAGACCGACCGGCGGCACCTCGCCGATGATCCGGATCTGGGTGGCACCGTCGGCGACCAGATCGGCGAGGAGCTGGCGGTACATCCGGATGGCGGCGGTGGGCCGGGCGTAGACGTCGCCGCCCGACAGGAACTCGACCTTTGTGTCGGCGGGCAACGCGGCGCGCACCAGGTTGCCGGTGCGCTC
Source organism: Verrucosispora sp. WMMD703 (assembly GCF_049178935.1). Taxonomy (NCBI): domain Bacteria; kingdom Bacillati; phylum Actinomycetota; class Actinomycetes; order Micromonosporales; family Micromonosporaceae; genus Micromonospora; species Verrucosispora sp. WMMD703. The sequence continues at coordinate 855,507 of NZ_JBMHMM010000004.1, forward strand.
GCCGAGCGCGACGAAGGTGGGCTCGTTCACCTCCACACCACCGACCAGGAAAGGCACCACGACGGCGAGCAGTTCCTCGTCGGAGCCGTAACAGAGAGCCTCGTGGAAGTAGCCGGTGCGCCCGGCGGCCGCACCGGTCCTCACCGGGTCACCTCCACCCGCAGGTCGGGCAGGTCCAGCAGGGCGGCGAGCCGGGCCACCCCGGAGCGGGCGGCCCGCAGCACCACCGTCACCTGCCGGTCCCGGGCGTACTCGTTCAGGTGGATGAGCGCCCGGTGGTCGAGGAAACGGAGCCCATCCGCGTCCAGCACCAGTTCGTCATCGACGGGTTGCAGATCCGCGCGGTCCAGCGCGGTGCGGAACAGGTCGTGGTTGGACGGGTCCAGCTCACCGGCGAGGGCGGCCTGCCCCTGACGCAGCGGTACCGCGTACAGCCGGAACAGCAGCTGGCCGAGGTTGTGTTCCGGGTGCAGGCAGGCCAGCTCGGCGACCGCCGGCTCGCCCAGCTGCGAGCGGTCGTACGCGCACATGGCCTGGAACGGCTCGGTGCGCATCATCTCGTTCACACGCTGCTCGTAACGGGCGAACGCGTCGCGTTGCGCGGCGGTACGGACCAGCTCGGTGGCGTCGGCGGCCACCCGCAGGCCGCTGTATCCGGCGGCGACGGCTTCCCGGGTGGCCCGGCGGTAGGACGCCACCTGACTCGCCGGATCGATCACCGCTGTGCTGCCGTACGCGCCGTCGAGGGAGCGGACCTGGGCGGCACCCGTCAGCAGCGCGTCGGCGAAGTTCCGGACACCGAGCAGGTGGTCCCGGACCGGTTCGGCGGGACCGGAGACGACGAACCAGACCCGCTCGCCGGCCGCCAAGCCGGCGCGCAGGAACTCCACGGCATGGGTCATGAACCCGGCCGGGTCGTCGTACGCCCAGCACAGGTGCCCGTACCGCGGCGGCTGGTCAGTCAGCACGGCACTCCGCTCGCTCACGTGAGGTGCCCCATCAGTGCAGTCTACGGCGTCGCCCGGAGCGGTCCGGCTAGCCAGGTCCTCCGATTGCCGGCCCGATTGCCGGCCCGCCAGGGAACCAACCGACGGTTTCCACCGACCAATACGGCGATGACAGCCGTGACCGACGACATCAGCGGGTACGCGCTCGCGGCGGGCCGGGGCGACCATGCCGCCGCAGCCGCGTTCGTGCGGGCCACCCAGCAGGACGTACGGCGGTTCCTGACCCATTTGCCCGGGGTGCGGGAGGTCGATGACCTGGTCCAGGAGACGTACCTGCGAGCCTGGCGGGCACTGCCGTCGTTCGCCGGCCGCTCCACGGCCCGGACCTGGCTGCTCGCCATCGCCCGGCGGGTCGCCGTGGACCAGGTACGCGCCGCCACCTGCCGGCCACGGACCGCGAACCTCAGCGACTGGCAGACCGCCGCGGAGAGCACACCGGCCGGAGTGCGTGCCGGGGTGGACGAGCAGGTGGTGCTCCGGGGAATGCTCGACGGTCTCGCCCCCGAGCGGCGTGAGGCGTTCGTGGCGACCCAACTGCTCGGCCTGTCATACGTCGAGGCCGCGCAGGTTTGTGACGTGCCGGTCGGCACCATCCGATCCCGGGTGGCCCGGGCCCGTGAGGATCTGGTCGCGGCGATGCGGTCGGCCGACTGTCCGGCGGACCGGCCCGGCGCCGCCGGATGAGGCCCGTCAGGCGACCCGCCGCCGGTCACGGTTCCGGTCGTCGCCGTGAGCGGCACGCCGGCGGGCCGGGGCGGAACCCAGGTGGGCGGAGTGCCGGGCCTGGGCCGAGTAGGGCGGCAACAGCCGCAGCGGGGCGGGCTCGTCGGCCTCGTCGAGGCGCAACCGCCAACGGGACCGCTCCGGCTGGCGCCGGTCGCCCGGTTCGCCGGGCTGGCGGGAGCTTCGCGCCAGCAGCACGGTGATCAGGTAGCCGACCACCAGGAAGCCGTGACTCACCAGCCGCTCCACCGCGACCTGCGAGGCGACGAGGTCGTTGACCGACAGCAACACCAGGGTGACCACGAAGGCGCCGAGCATCGGCAGCAGCCCCGACGGCGAGGTCCGACGCAGCGCGACGAAGAGGAAGCCCGCACCCACGGCGACATTCCAGGCGGCGGATTCGTGCCACAGGTGCTGGCCGTTGGCGTGGAGGTGCTCGGCGACCTCGGTTCGGCCGATCTGCGCCAGCCCGAGCACCAGTTGCACGGCGCCCAGCAGACCCAGCGCGGCGCGCAGCCCGTTGACCAGGCTGGGTTGCGCACCGGTCGCCGGCCACCAACGACTCGGCATCGCGGCGGCGACGAGCGTGCGCCAGCGCCGACGCGGCGGCGGTGCGGCGGCGAGAATCGCCTCGGTCAGATCCGGCAGCGAGGTCACCACCTGGGTACGCGCCCGGCGGGTCACCTTCGCCGCCGCGTCCAGCCAGGCCCGGCAACCGGCGCAGGTCTCCAGGTGCGCACCGACGTTGCGCTGCTCGTCCGCCGTGACCTCACCGTCCAACTGCGCCGACAGGATCTCCCGCCACTGCTCACACCGCATGTACCTATAGTCGCTTCCTGGGCTGGCATGGTTCCCGGTCGGCACCGCCGGACCGGCCGACACCGAGGTCAGGGCCGGGGTGCCGGACGGTGGCGAGGGTCGCGGGCGGTCAGCGGCCGGGCAGGCTGCCGAGCAGAACGGCCCGCCTCGACCGGTGGGTGAGGCCCTCGGCGACGCTGCCCAGCAAGCGGTCGCCGATCCCGTGTCCGTGCCGGCCGACCACCAGCAGGTCCACATCCCGGTCGTCGGCGACCGTCAGCAAGGCATCGACGGGGTGACCGGTGACGACCACGGTGGTGGGCCGGGGCAGCCCCTCGGGCAGTCCGGCGGCCCGCTCGTCGATCATGCGGCGGGCCCGCTGGTGCTCCTGCCGGGACTCCGCGTCGGTCAGGTCGGCGCTGGTCACGGTGACCAGGACGAGTTCACTTGTGCTTCCGGTGAGGGCGCGGGCGATGGCACGCAGCGCGCGGTCGGAGTGCGCGGAGCCGTCCACCCCGACCAGCACGCGCAACCCGTTGCCGACCGGTCGGGCTGGTCGGTGGCGTACGTCGACCAGCTGTGGGCGGGCCCGGCCCCGCTCGACCGCGATCGGCACGAACAGCGGCCCGAGCAGTGCGCCCACCAGGTACCAGAGCGGGCTGCGGTGACCGCCACGGGTGACGAAAACCGCTGCCGTGCCCAGGCCGATGGCCAGCCACAGCACTGCCACCAGCGCCGCGTACCACCACTCAGACACGACGTGTCCCGCTGGTGGGTCGGGCCTTCGACGTGGAAGGGACGGGTTCGGCCATGCCAGCGACTACCCCGCCAGGCCGGGGGTAAGCGCACGGTTCGTCCGTCGAGAGGAGGTTGCCGGGGGTGTCCCGTCCGTTCGTGAACTGGTCCGGCAGTCTCGCCTTCACCCCGTCCGGCTACGCCGAGCCGGCCGACGAGGACGAGGTGCGGGAACTGGTGCTGCGGGCCCGTGAGGCGGGAACCAGCCTGCGCCCGGTGGGCTCGGGCCACTCGTCGAGCCCGCTGGTACGCACCGACGGCACCCTGGTCAGCCTGCACCGGATGGCCGGTGTGATCGACAAGGCCGGTGACCGGGCCACGGTCCGGGGCGGTAGCCGGCTCAGAGAGCTGGGTGCGGGCCTCTACGAGGCCGGGCTGGCCATGGAGAACCTAGGCGACGTGGACTACCAGTCCATCGCGGGCGCCATCGCCACCGGCACCCACGGCACCGGCCTCGGCTTCGGTAACCTGTCGACCCAGGTGTCCGAGGTACGCCTCGTCACGGGCACCGGTGAGGTGCTGGACGTCTCCGCGACCAGCAACCAGGAGTTGCTGCCCGCCGCCCGGCTCTCCCTCGGTGTCCTGGGAGTGGTGACCCAGCTCACCCTCGACCTGGAGCCCAGCTACGAGTTGCGTCGACGGTCCTGGTGCGCCCCGATCGAGTGGACCCTCGACCATCTGGCCGAGTTGCAGCACACCAACCGCAACATGGACTTCTACTGGTACCCGCGCAGCGACCTGACCCAGATCCGCACCATGAACCGAATCGACGGGGTGGCCGCGCGTTCCACGTGGCCGGCCCGCCGGGTGCCGGAGTGGAACGGGTGGCAGGAGCCCAGGGAACTGGAGATCGGGCCGACCCACGACACCATCCCTCAGCATCGCGATCTGCGTTTCGAGGAGATCGAGTACATGCTCCCGTCAGAGGCGTTCCCGGCCTGCTTCGCGGAGATCCGGCGACGGATCCTGAGCCGGCACCGGCGCACCGTGGGCTGGCGGGTGTTGGTCCGCAGCATCGCCGCCGACGACATCTGGCTCAGCAACGCGTACGGTCGCCCCACCACCGCCATCGCCTGCCTGCAGAACGCCTCGTTGCCGTACGAGGAGTACTTCCGCGACATGGAGGCCGTCTTCCGGCGCTACGGCGGACGGCCGCACTGGGGCAAGAAGCACTGGTTGACCGCCGAGGACCTGCGACCGCTCTTTCCCCGCTGGGACGACTTTCAGGCGGCCCGCCGCCGCCTCGACCCGGACGGGGTGTTCCTCACCCCGGACCTGGCCCGACTGCTGGAGGAGGCGTGATGGCGCAGGTGTGGGCGGTGCCGGGCGGGCACGTGCCGTTCGGCGGCACCGGCGGCGAGCCGCAGTTCACCAGTTTCGACCAGTTGTGTGTGCTGAACACCACCGACTCCGAGGCGGAGGTGCTGCTCCACTTCTACTACGAGGACACCGAACCGGTCGGGCCGTACCGGTTCGCCGTCGGTGCCCGACGCATCCGGCACGTACGGGTCAACGACCTGATCGATCCGGAGGCCGTCCGCCTCGACCGCCCGTACGGCTGTGTGCTCAGTTCGCCAGTGCCGGTGGTGGTGCAGTTCCTCCGGCAGGACACCCGGTTGCCGGGCACCGTGGCACTCACCGGGACCATGGCCCACCCCGTCGGATGACCCGATGAGCAGCCTCCGGGGACGCTTCGCAGCCGCCGGCAGGCGCAGTTACGGCCGGCTGCGACAGCATCTGCTGCTGGCCTTCCAGGGCGGTCTGGCCGCGTCGCTGGCCTGGTTGGTCGCCGAGCAGGTGCTCGGCAACCCGGACCCGACCTTTGCCCCGATCGCCGCGGTCGCCGTCATTGCCACCTCGATCGGCCGGCGAGCCCGCCGGGCCGTCGAACTGATCGTCGGCGTGATCGTCGGGGTCCTGATCGGCGACCTGCTGGTGGGTACGGTCGGCACCGGTGCCTGGCAGACGTTCGTGATCGTGTTCGGTGCGCTGCTTGTCGCGGTGGCCGTGCGGGGCACCGGTGCCCTGGTCACCCAGGCCGGCGGCGCGGCGGCACTGATCGCCACCCTCGCCCCGGGCACGCCGGACATCGTCCTGCCGCGGACGGTGAATGCCCTGGTCGGCGGCGCGACCGGGCTGCTGGTGGTGCTGGTCCTCGCCCCGATGAACCCGACCCGCAGCGTGCGCCGCATCGCCGGGCCGGCGCTGGACACCTTCGCCCGGCAGTTGACGTCGGCCGCGGAGGCGCTGGCCCGAGGGGATGCGCGTCGGGCGAGGGAGGTGCTGGACGAGATGCGGTCCGCCGAAGGACAACTGCGGGAGGTCGGTGACGTGGTGACCGCTGCCGAGGAGGTGGTCCGCTTCTCTCCGCTGCAGTGGCGGCGGCGCCGGGCGCTGGCCGCGTACGGCGCCGGGGCCGAGCACCTGGACCGAGCTTTCCGCAACAGCCGGACGCTGGTCCGCCGCATCTTCACGGCACTGCGTGACCACGAACCGGTGCCGGTCTGCCTGTCCACCGCCGTCGAGCAGGTGGGGCAGGGCGTGCGCCTGATGCACGAGGAGTTCCTGTCGATGCAGGAGCCGGTCCGGACGCGGGAGCGGGTGCTGCGGGCCGTGCAGGACGCTGGTGAGGCATGCCGGCAGGAGATCGGCTTCTCCGGCACCATCGTGGTTTCCCAACTGCGGACTGTCGCCAACGACATGCTGCGGGCCACCGGCGTGCCGGGCGACGAGGCCCGCCGGTTGGTCCGGCGGGCCGCCGCCGGTTAGGCCCTGTGTCGAAGTCCCTGGCCGGCCTACGGCGGGCCCAGGCGACGGCCGGCCGCGTTAGGCATTGGTCCGGATACAACACCGGTATCCGGACCAATCCCCGCCTTGCCGGACCGCCGCCTGGACTCCGCCTCGGCTCGACCGAGGACTTCGACGCAGGGCCTAGGCCCTTACCTGCCGCTCGACACCGGTCGCGACGCTCCCCGGCGACGACGGGCGTTGTTCATCCCAGCAGGTCGCGACGCCGGTGGCCGAGCCTGCCGAGGGCGGCGGCGAGCACCGCGATCCCGACCATGATCCACCACGCCGGCCAGGCGGGCGACTCGGCCGGGACCGCCGCCAGATGGGTGAACGGTGAGATCGCGGACACCCACCCCGGAAGGTCGGCGCTGTCGGCGAGCACCTGGAGCAGGAACCCGCCGATCGCGGGTAGGACACCGACGGCCGCGGTGGCCCGGGGCAGCCAACCGAGGGCGAGGATCGCCGCGCCGAGGCAGAGCAGCACGACCGGCAGCACGTGCCAGGTGCCGGCCAGGGCGGCGGCCAGCGGCAGTGGGGCGTCCACCAGATAGGCGCCGAGCCAGGTCGCCGTCGCCGCCACGGTGACGAGCACCGCCACCCCGCCGAGGGCGGCCAGCGTCTCGGCGGTCAGCAGCCGGTTACGGCTGACCGGCTGTGCGTACAGCGACGTCAGCCGGCCGTCCGTCTCGGCGGCCACGAACTCGGCGAGCCGGGACGCGGCGAAGACCCCGACCGGCACGGCGAGCAGGACGAACAGGGACGCGGTGTAGCCGCGTACGCTGCCCAGTTCGGTGAAGCCGGCCTGCGCGGCGAGTTCGGCGAAGCGCGGATTGTCCGCCAGGAAGTCGGTCATCGACGTCGCCAGCAGACCGATCAGCAGGAAGTACGCGCCGATCCCGGCGGACCAGCCGGCCAGCGGGCGCGACATCCGGCGTACCGCGAACCCGTCGACCGTGCCGAGCAGCCATTTGCGGGGCGGCCGGCCGGCCGGTGCGGCGACCAGCCCGGCCCGCACGTCACGACGCCCGCCCAGCGCTGTCGCCGCCGCGCCGACCAGGAGCGCCGCACCGGCCAGCACGAGCAGGGGCAGCAGCCGGTCGTCGCGGTAGGGACGGACGAGGGCGAGCAGCCCGTACGGCGACAGCCAGCGCAACCACCCCAGCGCGGCGACGCCGTCCCCGACCATCCGGGCCAGCAGTCCGACGCCGAGCACGGCCAGGGCCGACCCGCTCGCCCCGGCCCGGGTCGGCATCACCTGCGCAGTCAACAGCGCCGTCGCCACGGCGAAGAGGGCGACCAGCACGAGACCCGCCGCGTACCGAAGGGCGCCGCCCAGTGGCGTGCCGGCCGCGACGAGCACGATCCCGGCCGCGGCTCCGGCGATCACCACTGCGGCATTCAGGACGGCGAGGTGCCGACCGAGCACGGCCGGCACCGTCAGCCGGCCAGCCAGCAGGAGGTCCCACCGGCCGCTCTCCTCCTCGCCCCGGGTGACCCGGGTAGTGGCGAGCACCCCCCAAACCGAGAGCAGGACGGCAAGTACGGTGCCGGTCCGCCAGACGGTGAAGCCACCCGGGGTGTCCAGCGCGAACGGTTCACCGAACAGGGTGCGGACCGCCGGGTTCTCAGCGAGGGCGGCCAACGCGGCGGCATCGAGTGTGGTGCCGGCCGTGCTCTCGTACCCGGCGACGACGACGGCGGTGATGCCTCCCGTCACCGCGGACACGACGAGCGCGGGCCGACGGACCTGGCGCAGGGCGAGCCGGGTGACGGCGGCCCTGGCGGCGCCTCCGCCTCCGATGGCGGTCACCGACTCCCCTCCCCGTAGTAGGCGAGGAAGATCTCCTCCAGCGTGGGCTCGCGCATGGTGAGGGTGGTGAGGTCGGCCCCCGCCAGTGCCCGCAGGGCCGGGCCGGGCGGCCCGGTGAGGGTGAATCGCAGCGCGGCCCCGTCGACCTGGACGCCGTCGATGCCCGCCACGCCGGTCAACTCCGGTACCGGGCCGGCGAACCGCACCAGCACCTCGGTGCGGTGCAGCCGCCGCAACTCCGGGATGGTGGCGACGTCGACGAGGCGCCCGGCGCGCAGGATGCCCACCCGGTCGCAGACAGCTTCCACCTCCGCCAGCTGATGGGAGGAGAGGAACACCGTGCTCCCGGTGTCGCGGGCCTCGTTCACCGCGCGGCGGAACTCGCGTTCCATCAGCGGGTCCAGGCCGGCGGTCGGCTCGTCCAGGACGAGCAGCGGCGCCCGGGTGGCGAACGCGGCGATCAGGGCCACCTTCTGTCGGTTGCCGGTGGAGTAGGCCCGTCCCGGCTTCGACAGGTCGAGGGCGAACCGGTCCACCAGTTCGTCCCGGTAGGCGACGTCGACGCCTGGCCCGGTGGCGCCGAGCAACTCCAGGATCTCCGCGCCGGTGAGCTGCGGCCAGAGCGTCACATCGGCCGGCACGTAGGCGAGCCGCTGGTGTGCCGTGGCCACCTCGGCGGCGGCGGTACCGAAGATCCACGCCTGGCCGGCGGTCGGGCGGGCCAGGCCGAGCAGCAGCCGGATGGTGGTGGACTTGCCGGCGCCGTTGGGCCCCAGGAAGCCGAACACCTCACCGGCGTCGACGGTCAGGTCGAGATCGTCGAGGGCGAGCAGGGAACCGTACCGCTTGCTCAGGTGCTCGGTGCGGATGGCGGGCGGGTGCACGGCGGCCTCCGAGAGGTTGTTGAGGACACGACCGCCGACCAGGCTTCCCGGCACACCAGCCTCACCTTAGGCCCTGTGTCGAGTACCTGGCCGGCCCGCGTCGGGCCCAGGCGACGGCCGGCCACTCGCCGTGCGGGTCAGCCCGCCGACGGGACGAGGGCCGACGGCGACTCGTCACCGGTGTCCGGCGATGGTGCCGCGCGCGGCGGGATCGTCGGGGTCTCCGGGGGACGCCGGATCCTGGCCGGCCGCTCCGGGTCGCCGGTCTCGCCGCGCCAGTGGGCGAGCCGGCCGGCCCGGGCGACCGCCCGCAGACGGCGTTCCGCCCGGTCCCGGACGTGTGGGGTGGTGACCACGAGCAGCTGATCACCGTGGCGCAACCGGGCGTCCGGCTCGGGTACGAAGGCGGTCCCGTCGCGGACCACGAGGGTGACCGCGGCCGGTGGCGGCAGCCGCAGCTCGCGGATGTGCACGCCGTGCATTTGGGAGTCGGGCTCGACGGTGAGGTGCAGCAGGTCCGCGTCGATGGCGTCCAGCGGCGCGGACTCGACCTGCAGGTCCGGACCGATCCCGGCCGAGCTGAGCCGCAGGCGTTTGGCCAGCCACGGCAGCGTCGGAGCCTGCACCAGTGTGAAGACCACGACCAGCACGAAGACGATGTTGAACAGCTGTTCGCTGGCGCCGACGCCGGCCACGACGGGAATGGTGGCCAGCACGATGGGCACCGCGCCCCGCAGCCCAGCCCAGGACAGCAGCACCTGTTCGCGCAGCGGAATCCGGAACGGCAACAGGGTGACCAGCACCGACATCGGGCGAGCGAGCAGCAGCAGTACCAGACCCACGGCGAGGGCGGGCAGGATCGCGGCGGGCAGTTCGCTGGGATTGGCCAACAGACCGAGCATGACGAACAGGCCGATCTGCGCGATCCAGCCGAGCCCCTCGGCCACCGAGACCGTGGCGCGGCGGTGCGCCAGCCGGGCGTTGCCCAGGATCAGCGCGGCGAGGTACGCGGCGAGGAAACCGCTGGCCTGGACGAGCCCGGCGGCGGCGAAGGCGAAGATGCCACAGGAGAAGGTGGCGATCGGATAGAGGCCCGATGCGGGCAGGGTGAGCCGGCGCAGGAACCACACTCCGGCGAGGCCGATCGCGACGCCGACCGCGCCACCGATGCCGAGCTGGTAGACCATCTGGACCAGCAGTTCCACCGGGCTGGTCGAGGTCAGTCCGGTGGCGCTGAAGGCGAGTACCAGGATGACTGTGGGTGCGTCGTTCAGCCCCGACTCTGCCTCCACCAGCCCGGCCAGTCGCCGGGGCAACGGCAGGGTGCGCAGCACCGAGAAGACCGCCGCCGCGTCGGTGGAGGACACCACCGCGCCCAGCAGCAGAGCCAGCTGCCACGAGACGTCGAGCAGCAGGTGCGCGCCGAGGGCGGTGACCCCGACGCTGATCAGCACACCGACGGTGGCGAGCGCGGTCGCCGGTGCCAGTACCGGTCGAATGTCGGAGAACCGGGTGGTCAGGCCACCCTCCACCAGGATCACCGCAAGCGCCGCAGTGCCCAGGGCCTGCGCCAGGGCGGCGTCGTCGAAGCGCAGGCCGAGTCCGTTCTCGCCGAGCAGCAGCCCGATGCCGAGGTACGCCAGCAGCATCGGTACGCCGACCCGGGTGGCCAGCCGTGCGGCGGTGACGCTTACCAGCACGGTCGCCGCCGCGGCGATCATCAGCAGGTAGACCTGTTGCAGGGTCATCCCGGAACCCGTCCCAGCCGCAGTCGACCCATGCATCCGCTCCCTCACGCTCGCGCCCGCTGTGGGGGTACAACGCCGACCCCCGCCCCCACGGGCCGCACAGCCGGCACGCCCGGCTCTGCCAGCCGGGCGGCGACCCGTGCCACGGTGTGTCCCCGCGCTCACGTTACCGGGCGAGCAGCCACCGAATGCCGAGCGTGACGGTGACGCACTGTCCGGACGATCTGCGGACCGCCTGTGGGGTCTCGTGTCCGGCTGCGCGACCATGGCCCGGTCACGCGTACGACGACGGAGCAGACGGGAGCCGGCTCATGGGCGGCGGGACAGCACAGCGGACCGATCGACTGGAGGCATGGGAGCGGGTCAGCGCCGCACCGCTCACCGTGCTGTCCGTGGTGTTCCTGGTGGTGTACGCGGCACCGATCCTGCGTCCGGACCTCAGCCCGGCCTGGCGGGCCGCCTGTTCCGCCACGACGGTCATCGTCTGGGCGCTGTTCTGGGCGGACATCCTCGTTCGGCTGCGGCTGGCCACGGACCGGCGGAAGTTCCTCCGAGAACACCTGTTCGACCTCGTGGTGCTGACGCTGCCGATGCTGCGACCACTGCGCGCGGTACGCCTGGTCATGGTGGTGCTGACCATCAATCGCCGCACCGAGGTGTGGGCCCGCGGCCGGCTGGCCGTCTACGTCGCCGCCACCACGGCACTGCTGGTGCTGGTCTCCGCGCTGGCGGTGCTGGACGCCGAACGACTCGCGCCGGACGCCAACATCACCGCCTTCGACGACGCGTTGTGGTGGTCGACGGTCACCATCACCACCGTCGGTTACGGCGACTTCTACCCGGTGACCACCGCGGGGCGATTCGTCGCCCTCGGTCTGATGATCGGTGGAATCGGCCTGATCGGTTTCGTCACGGGTTCGCTGGCGACCTGGATCGTCGAGCGCGTCGCGGCTGGCGCCGACAAGCCGGCGGCGGCCACCAGCGACGACGTGGCGGCCCTGCGTGCCGAGATCGCCGCCCTGCGGCGGCACCTCGACCCCGATTCGGCCGAGCGCACCAGCGGCTGAACGGCGACGGCCGACAGCGCGTCGGCCGTGATCGGGCGTTCCGGCCTGCTCGGTCGAGTTTGTCCCGGAAGATGGTGGATGCGGTGTCCGGCCCGCCGCCGGGGCGGAAGGCGGCGACCCGGGTCGGCGGCGCGGGTCCGGTTCTCTTCGTCGGCGGGGTGACGGTGACGCTCGAACAGTCAGCGGGGACGTCGCGATCCGACGAACACCACGGCATGTCCACCCACGAGGTGGTGCTGCTGCTGGAGACGGACCCGCAGCGCGGCCTGAGCGACGCCGAGGCCGCCCGGCGGCTGGACCGGTACGGGCCCAACGTGCTGCCCGCCGCCGGTGGTGGCGGCCTGCTGCGTCGGATCCTGCGGCAGTTCCACAACCCGCTCATCTACGTGCTGATCGCGGCAGGCGTGGTCACCGCGGTCCTCGGCGAGTACGTCGACTCGGCCGTGATCCTCGCGGTGGTGCTGATCAACGCCGGGATCGGCTACGCCCAGGAGTCGCGGGCCGAGGCGGCCCTGGACAGCCTGCGCTCGATGGTGCGTACCGAGGCGCGCGTGATCCGCGACGGCGAGCTGCGGGCGATCTCCTCCGACGACCTGGTCCCCGGTGACCTGGTAGTGCTGGAGGCCGGCGACAAGGTGCCGGTGGATCTGCGGTTGGTCCGGCTGGCCGAGCTGCGGGTCGACGAGTCGGCGCTGACGGGCGAATCCGTACCGGTGGACAAGCTGGAGGCGGAGCTGCCGGTGGGCACACCGGTCGCCGACCGGCGCAACATGGTCTGGTCGGGCACGCTCGTCGCGGCCGGCGGCGGCGCCGGCATCGCGGTGGCCACCGGGGCCGAGACGGAACTCGGCCAGATCCACCGACTGGTCGGTGCGGCGGAGGCGCTGGCCACCCCGCTGACCCGCAAGCTGGCCCGGTTCAGCAAGGTGCTGACCGTGATCATCCTGGTGCTGGCGGCGGTGACCTTCGCCGTCGGTCTGCTCCGCGGCCAGGACGCGGTCGAGACGTTCACGGCGGCCGTGGCGCTCGCCGTCGGCGCGATCCCCGAAGGGCTGCCGGCGGCGGTCACCATCACCCTGGCGATCGGGGTGACCCGGATGGCCCGTCGACGGGCGGTGATCCGTCGTCTGCCGGCGATCGAGACGTTGGGCAGCACTACTGTCGTCTGCTCCGACAAGACCGGCACGCTCACCGAGAACCAGATGACGGTCCGGGCGCTGTGGACCCCGGACGCCGAGTTCGAGGTGACCGGCGCCGGCTACCGGCCGGAAGGGGAGGTCCGCGACGAAGGCCGGGGCGGCGAGGCCCTGCGCTGGTCGCTGCTGGCCGGTGCCGGATGCAACGACGCGCGGGTACGCGAGCAGGACGGCGAGTGGCTGCTGGCCGGGGATCCGACCGAGGGCGCGATGCAGGTGGTAGCGGCCAAGGTGGGCATCGACCACGGTCGGCTGTCCGCCGACTATCCACGCCGGGACACCATCCCCTTCGACTCGAAGCGGCAGTACATGGCGACGTTGCACGACGAGCGCGCCACGGGCCGGACGGTGGTCCTGGCCAAGGGGGGCGTCGAGCGGATCGTGTCGATGTGCCGGGGCGAGATGGGTGCCAACGGTCAGATCCGCCCGCTCCGGGCCGACGCCGCGCTCCGGGCGGCCGAGGAACTGGCCGGTCGCGGGCTGCGGGTGCTGGCCACCGCCGTACGACCACCGGACGGTCCGGACGACGGTTTCGACGAGGTCGCGCTGCCCGGCACCCTGGTCCTCACCGGGTTGCAGGCGATGCTCGACCCACCCCGCAGCGCCGCCGCCCCGGCGGTACGGGCCTGCCACTCGGCGGGCATCAACGTCAAGATGATCACAGGCGACCATGCGGCGACCGCCGGTGCCATCGCCGGCCAACTCGGGCTGCTCGACGCCGAACGTCCGGACCGGGTGGTCACCGGCACGGATCTCGAAGAGTTGCCCGCCGAGGGGTTCGGCGAGGCGGTGGACCGGGCCGCCGTCTTCGCCCGGGTCTCCCCGGAACAGAAACTCCGGCTGGTCGAGACCCTTCAGCAACGAGGCCACGTGGTCGCGGTGACCGGCGACGGGGTCAACGACGCCCCCGCGTTGCGGCAGGCGAACATCGGCATCGCGATGGCCCGGTCCGGGACCGAGGTGGCCAAGGAAGCGGCCGACATGGTCCTCACCGATGACGACTTCGCCACCATCGAGGCCGCGGTGGAGGAGGGCCGCGGGGTCTTCGACAACATCACAAAGTTCATCGTCTGGACGCTGCCGACGAACCTCGGTGAAGGGCTGGTGGTGCTGGTCGCCATCGTGCTGGGTGCCACGCTGCCGTTGCTGCCCACGCAGATCCTCTGGATCAACATGACCACCGCCGTCCTGCTCGGCCTGATGCTGGCCTTCGAGCCGAAGGAGCGCGGCATCATGCGACGGCCGCCCCGCGACCCGGCCCGGCCGCTGCTGACCGGCGCTCTGGTGATCCGGATCGTGCTGGTGGCCACGTTGCTGGTGGCCGGCGCGTGGTGGGTGTTCCAGTGGGAGTACTCCAACGGCGCCGATGTCGCACAGGCGCGTACCGCCGCCATGAACGTCTTCGTCGTGGTCGAGACGTTCTACCTGTTCAGCTGCCGGTCGCTGACCCGTTCGGCATGGCGGCTCGGCTTCTTCACCAACCGCCTGCTGTTGCTCGGCGTCGCCGCGCAGGCGCTGTGCCAACTCGCCATCACGTACCTGCCACCGATGAACACCATCTTCGGCACGGCACCGATCGGGCCGGACGTGTGGTTGCGCATCCTGGCCGTCGGGGCGGTTTCCGCAGTCGTGGTCGCCATCGACAAGCGGCTGCGCCACGATCTCGGCTGAACGGCCGGCACGCCGAGGAGCCCGGTCACCGAGAACGCGCGACGGTCAGGCCCACAGCGCCTCGGCGAGGGCGACCCCGACGAACGCGGCGCCCAGCGCGGCGACGACGCTGACGCCAGCGTTGACCAGCGCGGGAAAACGGGCACCGTCCTCGAGGAGCCGGATCGTCTCGTAGCCGAAGGTCGAGTAGGTGGTAAGCGCACCGCACAGACCGAGGCCGAGCAGGTTGACCAGGGAACCGGGCACCGCACCCACCGCGGCCCCGCCGATCAGGACACCAAGGAGGAGGGAGCCGACCACGTTGGCCGCTAAGGTGCCCCACGGAAAGACGGAGTCGTGACGTCCCTGCACCGCCCGGTCGACGAGGTAGCGCAACGGTGCGCCGACAGCGGCACCGAGCGCCACCAGGATGATGGTCATCCGGCGCTCCGCTTCCGGTTCACGCCGGTCGCCAGCCGGGTCAGGGTCACGCCCAGCCGGACGGCGGCGAGGGCGGCGACGAGGGTACCGGCGAGATACAGCAGGCCGGTCCGGGCCGCGCCGGCCGCCACCGCCTGCTGCACCTCGACGGCGTACGTCGAGAAGGTCGTGTAGCCGCCGAGCACGCCGACGCCGAGGAAGGGCCGGACCAGTCGGTGCGCGGCCCACACCTCGGTGATCAGCACCATCAGCGTCCCGATGAGCAGACAGCCGGAGACGTTGACGGCAAAGGTGGCCCAGGGGAAGCCGGACGGCGGATGCGGAAAGGTCACCGTCAGCCCGTATCGCGCCAGCGCGCCGACCATCCCGCCGACGGAGATCGCGGCGAGCAGACTGGCGGTCCCGCCCCGCAGCTCCGCGCGCTGCCGCGGCACACTGAGATCGACATCGGGATCGACGGGCGGTCGCTGCGCCCCCACGGTCACCACCTACCAGTACGCGTCTGCCCTGGCAGGGACCGTTGGCGGCGAGCGCCGCGGTTGTCCCGCACCGGCGGGGTGGCGGGCCCCACCGCCACGGGCACCTCCGGCGGGATGCCCCGTGCAGAGGATAACGCCGCTCGCTGGACGCCGACCCGGGGTGCGGCCAGCCGCTGTCGGTAGGGTGCGGCGGGTGACCGTGCTGCGTTCCGTCCTGCTGTTCGTCCTGGCCGCGATCGCCGAGATCGGCGGGGCCTGGCTGGTGTGGCAGGGCTGGCGGGAGCACCGGGGGCTCTGGTTCGTCGCAGCCGGGGTGCTCGCCCTCGGCGCGTACGGCTTCGTCGCCACCTTCCAGCCCGACCCGAACTTCGGCCGCATCCTGGCCGCGTACGGCGGGGTTTTTGTCGCCGGCTCGCTCGCCTGGGGGATGATCTTCGACGGCTTCCGTCCGGACCGGTGGGACCTCACCGGTGCCGCGATCTGCCTGCTCGGCGTCGCCGTAATCATGTACGCCCCGCGCGGTGCCTGACCCCGCTCGGCTGCCGGGGTGCGCCGAGCGGCGGTGACCGGAGCCCGGCGTCCGGGTCGGGCGGTTCGGCGCGCCGACAGGGCTGGACCACCACCGTATCGACGGTGACGATAAGTAGCTGGTCGATCGCCTTTGGCTATCTCGTTGGTTCGCGTCCCGGCGGCGCCATCCAGCGGGCAGAGGCGATCGCCGCGTGTCGCCGACCCCTGGAGGTGTTTGCATGGCCGCCACGTCGACCCGACGTCGTGACCGAGCGGAACAGGCCGAGCCGTCGGCCGGGGAGTCGGTGCTCCCCGAGATGCGGGCCATGTGGTGGGAGACGGGCATGCGGGCGCGGACCCAGGCCGGTCTGCTCGCCGTCTTCGCCGAACTGCCCCGGCTGATCTGGGCGGCCCTGCGGATCAGCTGGCGGGCCGACCGGCTGCGTACCTCGGTGGTCGCCGTCGCGACGGTCGGTGCCGGCGTGATGTCGGCGTTCGGGCTGCTCGCGACGCAGCGGGTGCTTGTGGAGTTGTTCGCCGGTGGGCCGACCGGGGAGAAGGTGGTCGCCGCGCTGCCGGCGCTCGCGGTGCTGGCCGCGGCGACCGCGACGCGGTCCGGCATGGCGATCGCCACCGGTTACGCCCTGAACGGACTGACGCCCAGGGTCAGCCGGGAGGTGGAGCGAGGGTTGTTCGAGATGACCACGGCCGTGCGACTGGAGGCCTTCGACGCGGACGCTTTCGCCGACGACATGGAGCGTGCCTCCCGGGGCACCGATTCCGCCGTGGATCTGGTTCCCGCGTCGATGAACCTGCTCGCCGGGCTGGTCGGGGTGGTCGCGGTGACCGTGGCAGTCGTGGTGATTCATCCGCTGCTGCTGCCGGCGCTGCTGGTCGCGACCGTGCCGAACGCGTGGGCGTCGCTGCGGGCGGGGCACCTGCGGTACCAGACCTACATCGCCGGCTCGGTCCGGCGACGTCGGATGTGGTTGCTGCACCGGCTGATGGCCGAACGGGCGTCGGCACCGGAACTGCGCTCGTACGGCCTGCGCCGGTTCCTGCTGGACCAGTACGACCGGGTGATGGCGGTGGAGACCGACATCGAGCTGGCCCTGGCGCGTCGGGTGACCACGACGGTCACGGTGGGCTCGATGATCGGAGGCGTCGCCACCGCCGTGGTCTACGCGCTGCTCGGTCTGCTGCTCATCGACGGACAGATCCCGCTTGCGGCGGCGGCGACCTGTGTGATCGCGGTACAGGCGGCGCAACGTTCGCTGGCCGTGGTGACCTTTCAGATGGACCGCGTCTACACCGAGGGCCAGCACTTCCGCGACTACACGGGGTTCATGACCCGCGCCGCCACCTACCTGCCGGAGCAGGCGGTGGCAACGGCACCCGACCGGCTGCGGGAGCTGACCGTGGAGGCGGTGAGCCTGCGTTACCCGGATCGCGACACCCCGGCGGTGGATCGTGTGACGTTGACCGTCGAGGCGGGGCAGACGGTGGCCTTCGTCGGGGAGAACGGATCCGGCAAGAGCAGCCTGGCCGCGATGATCGCGGCCCTGCGTACGCCCAGCGACGGCGTGATCCGCTGGAACGGGCGGCCCCTGTCCGAGTTGGACCGCGACGAGTTGCGTGGTCGTATCGCCGTGGTGACCCAGGAGTACCACAAGTGGCCGTTCACCGCCGCCACGAACATCGCCATCGGGGACATCGACACCGAGGCCCGGCAGGACCGGATCGAGGCCGCCGCCGCCCGGGCGGTCGCCGACGAGATGATCCGTGAGTTGCCGCACGGGTACGAGACGCTGCTCGACCGTACGTTCGCCAAGGGGCAGGACCTCTCCGGCGGGCAGTGGCAGCGGATCACCGCGGCTCGCGGTTTCCTGCGCGACGCCGAACTGCTGGTGATGGACGAGCCGTCCTCGGCGCTCGACCCGCGGGCCGAGGACGCGCTGTTCCAGGCCATCCGCGACCGGCGCGGCCGGGCCACCACCATCCTGATCACGCACCGGCTGGCCAACGTCCGGCACGCCGACCGGATCTTCGTGCTGCATCACGGTCGTCTGATCGAGCAGGGCACCCACGACGAACTCGTCGCCGCCGGTGGTCGGTACGCCGAGCTGTTCACTCTCCAGGCCGCCGGCTACGCGGACACCGACCGCCTGCCCGCGCCCCGGCAACATCGGCACCCTGCCGCCGGCTGACACCCCGCCGGCGCGCCGGGCGAAGAAGCCGCGCCGTCACGTTTGCGTCATCCGACGACGGGAACGGGTGTTGCCCAGGCCGCCTCGGCTGAGACCCGGGCACGGGTCGGGACAGACGCGGCCCGACGGCAGGAGCAGCGGATGAGCGAGCCCGTGTCCGACGAGCCCGTCGGCGAGCTGGAACTGATCCATGCCTTCACCGGGCCGATGCCGACCGGGGTCAGCGTCTCGCACACCGGCCGGATCTTCGTCAACTTCCCCCGCTGGGGCGACGAGGTGCCCGCCACCGTGGTCGAGCTGCGCGACGGCGCCGAGGTGCCGTACCCGGACGAGCGGTGGAACCAGCCGCGAGACGACGACGATCCGGGTGCCTTCGTCTCGGTGCAGAGCGTCGTGGTCGACCCCGTCGACCGGCTCTGGGTGCTCGACACCGGCAGCCCGAAGTTCCAACCGACTCGACCGGGCGGCCCCAAACTGGTCCGGATCGACCTGGGCAGCGACACCGTTGCCCAGGTGATCACCTTTCCGCCGGACGTGGCGCTGCCCACCACGTACCTCAACGATGTGCGCTTCGACCTGCGGCGCGGCGAGGCGGGCGTCGCGTACATCACCGACTCCGCGGTCGCCGGGCCGAACGGGATCATCGTGGTCGACCTGGCCAGCGGTGCCTCCTGGCGACGACTGCACGATCATCCCTCGACCAAGGCGGAGCCACTGGCTCGGTTCCGGCCGGTGGTGGAGGGGAGACCCCTCCTGCAACGGTCGGCCGACGGGCCGCCGACACCGCTGACGATCGGCGCGGACGGGATAGCCATCTCCGCCGATGGTTCCCGGCTCTACTACTGTCCGCTGGCCTCGCGCCAGTGGTACAGCGTCGCCACCGACGCGCTCGCCGACGTCTCGGCCAGCGCGGACGAGGTCGTCGCGACGGTGGTCCACGAGGGCGACAAGGGCACCGGCTCCGACGGCCTGGAGACCGACGACGCCGGACGGATCTACCTCACCGCGTACGAGCACAACGCGGTGCTGCGGCGGCGTCCGGACGGCGAGTACGAGAGTGTCGTCCACGACCCTCGGCTGCTCTGGCCGGACACCCTGTCGGTGGCGGTGGACGGGCACCTTTACGTCACCGCGAACCAATTGCACCGGCAACCCGGTTTCCAGCAGGGCAGGGATCTGCGCCGCAAGCCGTACGCGCTGTTCCGGACCCCGATCGACGCGGGACCGGTGCTGCTGCGCTGAGGCCCGCCGGTGCTGACCGCTGGGGTGCCGCCCCGGCGATGCTCACCGCGCCGGGTTGCCTCCAGTGGTGGACCGGCGGCGCAGCAGGAGCACCGCTGCGGCGGCCACCAGCGCCAGCACGATTCCGCCGCCGGCCAGCAGCGCCGCCGTGCCGGGACCGCCGGAGGAACTGCTCGCGGCCGGGCTGGCGGCTGCGGCGGAGGCGGTCGGTTCGGCGCTCGGGGGCGCCGACGTCGGTGCCGGCTCGCTCACCGTGGGGCTGGGGCTCGGTTCGGCGGTGGCCGTCGGGTCGGCGACGGTGAACTTGTACGACCCCTGCACCGGGTGCCCGTCGGTGGAGACCACCCGGTACGCGACGGTGTAGACGCCGTTGGCCAGCGGCGGCTCGATGGTGATCGTGCCCTTGGTGCCGCTGACCTCCGGCTCGCCGGTGGTCACCTGCTGCTTGTCGGCGTCGCTGAGGGTGATGGTGGTGAACGACGGGTTCAGCTTCTGGAGGAACTCCAGGGTGATCCGGGTCGGTGCCTTCTTCAGCTCGGCGTCCTGCGCAGGAGTGGCCTTGCGCAGCACGTTGTGCGCGTACGCGGGGGCAACCGGCCCGAGCAGCAGCGCGGTGGCGGCCAGCGTGGCGGCGAGGGCGGCGGCGAGCGGCCGGTGAATGCGGCGAGACATGCGGTCATTCTCCTCGTCAGTCGAGCAGTTGCTGACCGACCCAACCACCCTCCGGGCAGCCGGGCGGGACGGCGAAGACGGCGGAACCGATCGGGGTGGTCCACTCGTTGAGCAGGTCCCGCTGGGCGAGCCGCCGCTGGATGGGCAGGAACTGGGTGGCGATGTCGGCCTGGTACGCCGCGAAGATGAGCCCACTGTCCGCGGTGCCGTCGGCGGCGGGTACGCCGTCGTAGTTGTAGGGACGGCGCAGGATCCGGAACCGGTCGTCGGTGACGTGCGCCCGGGTGAGGTGCGAGAAATCCGGGATGACCGTCAGCCCGTCCGGGCCGAGAGCGGCGAAGTCGGGCTCGTCGTGTTCGCGGGTGCCGGTCAGTGGGGCACCGCTGCCCAGCCGCCGACCGACGGCCAGTTCCCGGTCGGTGCGACCGAGCAGGTCCCAGGTCTCCAGGTTCATGCTGATCCGCCGCACCACCAGCGTGGTGCCGTCGCGTAACCAGTCCGGCCCGTCGGCGATCCAGACCGCCGTCTCCACCGGCGTACCCGGCTTCGGATTGGCGGTGCCGTCGAGCTGGCCGAAGAGGTTGCGTTGGGTCCGGCCCGGCTCGGCGCCGGCCGCCCGCCGGAAACCCTGCTGCACCCAACGCACCGTGGCGAAGGGCCGAGTGTCCTTGACCAGGACCCGTTGCGCGTGCGCGACGGTGAGCGGGTCGTCGGCGCAGAGCTGCACCAGCAGATCCCCGCCGGACCAGCGGGATTGCAGCCGGTCGATCGGAAACGCGGGCAGGTCGACCACCGAGGGTGGGCGGCGGTCGTCGAGACCGGCGGCGGTGAACAGGCCCGGGCCGAAGCCGAAGGTGACGGTGAGCCGGGCCGGTAGCAGCCCCAACTCGGGTTCGGTGTCGGCGAGCGCGGGTCGGCCCTGGGTGAGCCGGGCGGCGTCGTCGGAGAGCAGCCGCAGCAGCCGCCCGAGGGCGCCGCGGTCGGTGCCGGGGCGCAGGGTGAAGGCGACGAATGCGGCGTGTGCCTGCGGTTCGGTGGCGATCCCCGCCTGCCGTACCCCGTGGAACGGTTCGACCGCCTCGCCGACCCCCGCCGTCGGCGGCCGCTCCGGCGGGCGTCCCGCTGGCTCGCCGCGGGTGGTGGCTACCGCGGCGGCCCCGACCACCGTGCCACCGGCGGCCAGCGCGCCGCCGGTGAGCAGGCCGCGCCGGCTCACCGGCCGGCTGGTGGGCGTCACGGCGCCGGGCTGTGGCTCGTCGGCATGTCCGGCATCGGCTCCCCGTGCCCGGGTGCGTAGCTCTCCTGCGCCCCGGTGAACGGCTTGGCCACCGCGCGGAACGTCTGGGTCCGCCCGTCGGCGAAGCTGAGGGTGAAGGACAGCTCGTCACCGGCCCGCACCGGCTTGGCGAGGTCCATCAACATCAGGTGGTCGCCGCCCGGTTCCAGCTTGTACTCGCTTTTCGCCTTGATCACCACGCCACCCTGCTTGGCCCGCATCACCATCTTCCCGTCCGCCATCGCCATCTCGTGCAGCTCCATCGGGGAGATCTCCGTGGCGGCACCGGTGATCGTGACATCGGTGTCGCTGTCGTTGACAAACGTGGCGAACGCCGCCGTCATCCCCTCGTCGGCGGCCTTCACCCACGGATCGCGTACGCCCAGCACACCGGCCTCGACGGTGGCTTCGACGGAGGCCGTGGCGGACGGCGTGGGGGTGGTCGACGACTCCCCGGACGACGACTTGCAGGCGGCCAGGGACACGACGAGTGCGGCCCCGGTGAACAGGACCGCTGGGCGCAGGGCCCGACGGGGCAGGAGGCTGGGCATGACTTCCCCTCGAAGATCGATGTCATGAGGTTTGTCGGCCGAGGACGCCTGGAAGTTCCGCCCACCGCCGGGCGCCGACCGTCGTCGCCCCGGGTGGTGGGATCCCCGGCGGAACCTCCGGCCATTATTCGAAGATGTTCCGAAATTCGCCGGTCAGAGGAGTGGGAGCGGGCGCTCGAAAAACTTCTACGAGCCGGAGCGGTGCACGAATGGAGTGCGGGAGTGCGGACTGCGCCACGATTGCGGATTCACGCTTCGTGAGGAGTGCCCACAACCCGAGCCACCAACAGAAGCTGCCGCCTGGCCGGTAAACCGGAGTCGTGACCATGGGTGAACCCGGCCGGAAACCCTCTGGCTGGTAACTGTGCGGCTGGCATCGCCTTCGATGGCCTCTTGACTCACCCTGGGTGACGCTGGAGGGAAGCGCGTCGAGAGAAGGCTGTCGAGTACGGACAGTGCTGGTACGCCTCGATGATCTCGACCGGCGAGAACCACAGATGCCATGAAACGCGCAGAAGCCGCCGATCGCAGCTTTTCTGCCCGTCGGCCCGGCCGTCCACGGAGTCGGTTTCCCGGCATATTCGCTGCTCGGCGCGGGCGACTTCGGGATTGCTGCCGGACCGCACTGTCGCCGAGTGCCCCCACCGGCCGTCTGAAGATCAACGCTGTTCTGGTATAGGCCGTCGCCACTATGGGGTTGCGGAGATCGACGCACATCGGCCAGGATGTTGGTGCCACACAGTAATCCATCTGTGTAGGCCACACGGGGTTTCAAGGTTCGAGGTTCTTGGTCGCTCACTGCGTTATTCGCCGAGCGCCCAACTTTCCCTATCTGGGGCCTTTTTACGCCCGCGACCACGGCCACTTGGCCTCAGAGTCGTGCCCGTTTCGTGGGCGCCTCTCTCGGAGCCTCACATATCCGAGGAGCGGTGTATGAAAGCAAAAAGCATCATGGCGGCAACCCTGGTTGGCATTGCCGCCGCCGCCTTGGGCGGAACCGCCGCCCAGGCGGACAAGGGGGATGGTAAGGCAGCGTGCAACCGGGCTGAGATCTGCTTTGACTTCGCCTGGGACGACTTCATGACGAGCTCCTTCCAGCGTCATTTCTGGTACAACGACGCTGACCACTCGAACGACATCTGGGGCAACGTTCCCGACGGGAACACCAGCCTGTGGGTGGCCAACACCGCCGGGGGCCTCTGGAACCGGGACACCGAGTGCGCGGTGACGGTGTACGACCTGTCCAGCTACCGCACGCCGTACACCACGTTCCCACGTGACTTCCGGAGCCCGATCAGCGCGCGGAACAACTCGCACAAGCGTTGCGCCTGAGGCAGTTGGGGTGTCTCTGATATCGGAGGCACCCCAACTGCCCGGTCTCGCCCGAGAGGGGCATGATGCCAGCAACTCGTCAACAATTTGCCGCCCTCGTCGTCGCAGCGGCGGTCCTGCTTTCCTCCGGGGGCTGCTGGCAGGACGAGCGCCTTCCTGCGGCTGATCTTTCCGCAGCAGAATCGGATCAGCCATTTTCGCTATTCCTGGGCGAGGAGCTGGGCCAGATCGACTATGCGCAGCTGAAGGTGCGCAACAAGTGCCTCGCCGGGGAGGGGTACCCACAGAATCTGAACATCATGCTGGGGGAGCCGAGGAATCCGTTCCGACATCTCCGCATCACCGAGTCGTCGTTCGGGCCGGCATCGGAGGCTGAGGCTCGCCGGATCGGTTTCGGCCGCGACTCGCTCTCGGCTCCGCCCTCCGTGGTCAGCTCCGACCCCAGCTACGACGACGCCTACGATCGGTGCACCGCGGAGGCGTGGCGGGCGCTCTCGGACGACAGTCAGGACGTCTACTACGCCTACTTCGAGCTTGGGAACAAGCTCTCCGAGCCGCTGATGCCACTTATCGATGAGGGCATGGGTTCCCAATGGCCGCAGAAGCTGCTCTCCTGTCTGGCATCGAAAGGGCATGGGCCGAAAGACGAGGCCGCTTTCCTGAAATCGCCGAATCCCGCTCTGTTCGACGTACCGGTTGGCACTGACGCCGCAGCAGGCTTGGACTTCTGGGAGCCCAAGCGCATGCCAGGGACGATCGAGATCGGTCCAGCGGTGCCTGCGAGCGAATACCGCGCCGGTCCCGCCGAAAGCCGTCTGGCGGTCGCCTGGTTTCAGTGTCGACGCGATACCGGTATGGCTCGCGAACAGTTGCGGGTGGCGGTCGAGGTGCAGCGTGACCTGATCGAGAAAAATGAGCATCTTTTTGTCGAGCTGAACCCGAAGGTCATCGACCTGGCCAAGCAGTCGGCCGACCTCATTGGTGCGGCATGACGTCACGTCATCCGATCATGGCCGGCCGCCGTCGTTTTCTGCTGCTCGTCTGCTCCTTCTTCCTGGCGGTGGTGGTCGTCACCGGGGGTGCGATCTTCCTCGGCCCGACGCTGCGGACTCCGCAGCAGGTGGCGGCGGACGCGGCGCCGCCCTCACCCTCGTTGGTCACTGCCACGGTGGAGCGTCGGTCGTTGGCCGAACCGGTCGTGCTCCGTGGACGCCTCACCGCCGGCCGCAGCAGAGCGATCACTCTTCCGGTCGCCGCTGTCGGCGCAAACAGCGTCGTGACGAGGCTGTTCGTCAAACCGGGAGATTCGGTGGCGGAGGGTCGGGCTCTCCTGGAGAGCTCAGGGAAACCCATGTTCGCCATGAAACTGCCCTTTCCGCTTTATCGGGACATCACGACGGATGCCCGAGGACCGGACGTGACAGCTGTGCAGCGGATGTTGCGTCGAGTGGGTTACCCCGTCGCAGTGAGCGGAGCCCTCGACGGACAGACCCGCAGACACTTGAGCCGCTTCTACCACGATCGCGGCTACCGCATTGAGGACATGGACTGGCAGACCGGCTCCGGCAATGCCAACGATTCCTCGCCATCGGCCGTCTGGCTCCCGCAGTCCGCCGCTCTTCTGATCGACAAGAGCGGCCGCCGGATAAGCAAGGTCGGCGTCCGTGTCGGCAAGGTTCTCGACGATCCGAAGCTCCTCCTGTTCGAGCTTGACCAGCAGGCCCCGACCATCTCGGCCGCCATCGCCCTCGATCAGCGGGACCTGGTGAACACCGGCCAGGAAGTGCAGGTCACCGATGACCTGACCGGGGAAACGAGGACGGCGGAGGTGGCCTCGGTCGGCAGTCAACCGCAGGAAGGTGCGGACGGACAGGTTGGTTTCCAGGTCCGCTGCCGGTTCACCGAGGCGCCCCTGGAAGGGGCGAGTGGCTCACTTCGACTGGAGATCCGTGTCGCCACGGCGGAGGAGGTTCTGGCCGTGCCGGTCTCGGCCGTCTATTCACGACCGGACGGCTCGACATTCGTCACGGTGGTCGACGGCAGTTCCAGGACGAACGACATCGACATGACCGCTGGGCGGTCCGCAGGTGGATGGGTCGAGTTGAGGGAGCCCACCGGACCCGGCCTCACCGAGGGCGTGCAGGTAATGGTCGGCGAACTTCACTCGGACCGGTGAGCCATGCTGACACTTGAGGGCGTCGAGAGGGTGTATCACGAGGGTCAGCCCGTCCATGCCCTGCGTGCCGTCGATCTTCACATCGACTCCGGCGACTATGTGTCGATCACCGGCCCTTCGGGGGCTGGAAAGTCGACTCTGCTGAACCTGCTCGGGCTGCTCGACGTGCCCACCGCTGGTTCGTATCGAATCCGCGACATGGAGACAAGCACCTGCAGCGCGGCGATGCGGGGGGCGATCCGATGCCGTCTGTTCGGCTTCGTCTTCCAGGCGTTTCATCTCCTGCCGGGGCGAACGGCCCTGGAGAACGTCGAGCTCGGCATGTTGTACGGGGGGTACCGGCGCGGTCGGCGCCGCCGGTTGGCCGTCGATGCGTTGGAGCGGGTCGGCCTGGGGCGCCGCGCAGCCGCCGATCCCCGTCAACTGTCCGGAGGTGAGAAGCAGCGGGTGGCGATCGCCCGCGCGGTGGCCGCTCAGCCGCAGGTGCTCTTCTGCGACGAGCCCACCGGGAATCTCGACAGCACCAACACCGCGATCGTCGTCGCGATGCTGCGGGAGCTGAACGCCAACGGTCTCACCGTGGTGGTGGTGACGCACGACGCCGACGTTGCGGCCGAGGCGCGCAGGAAGATCCAGGTCATCGACGGCCTCCTGAACGAGTCACGATGAGGCTTCCCAGGCGCCGTAGCAGGCCGACCGACCTGAGCATCCGCCCGTCCCGACTGCGCCTCGGTGATCTGGCCGGTGAAGCCGCGCTGGCGGTGCTCAGCCACCCTGGCCGGTCCCTCGCCACCGTCGTCGGCACGATCGTCGGTGCGGCGGCCTTTGTCGCGAGCCTCGGCCTCGGCTCGACCCTCAACCAGCAGGTCACCTCCTCCTTCGACGTCCGGCGGGCGACCGAGGTCGTCGTCCAGCCGGAGGTGTCCGATGACCGAGAGCCGTGGCTCGCGGAGCCGGCCCTGCAGCGGCTGACCCGGCTCAACGGTGTCGTCGCTGCCGGGCGGCGCGTCGCCCTGCCAGAACAACCCCTGCACCGAACGTCGGATCCCAGGCACGGGGTCGTCGGCGCTCCCGTCCTGGGAACAGACCCCTCCGCACTCCGGGTCATCGCTCCGGCGCTGACGACCGGGCGGTACTTCGACAGTTTCCAGGAAGATGCGCAAGCGCCTGTCGTGATGCTCTCCGAAGTCGTTGCCAGACAACTCGGAGTGCACCGCGTTGGGGTGGCTGTGTTCATCGCCGGCAGACCATTCACAGTGATAGGCATCTACCATGACGTGACGCGGAGACCGGAAGCACTGGCGGCGGCCATCATCCCGTATTCGGTAGCCCATCGGCTCGGATCGCCCGTCGGCGGCCGGGGCACCAAGCAGGACGTACTGATCGAGACCTTCCCCGGGGCGGCCCAGCTCATCGGGCGACAGGCACCCCTGGCGCTGCGCCCCGAAGCACCGACGGAGCTTCGCGCCATCGCACCGCCCGACCCTGCCACCCTCCGGCGGGAAATCGAAGACAACACCACACGCTCCACGCTCATGATCAGCGTAATCGCACTATTGATCGGCACCATCTCGATCGGCAACGCCACCACCGCCGGAATCGCCGGCCGCACCGGCGAGATCGGACTGCGGCGAGCTGTGGGAGCCCGCAGCAGTCACATCTTCCTCCAGTTGGTTCTCGAGACCGCCGCCCTTGGTTTTCTCGGCGGCGTCACCGGCGCGTTGCTCGGCGTCCTGACCACCTCGGTGGCGTCCGTCGCCAATGGATGGACTCCTGTCATCGAGATCCGAGTTGCTCTGATCGCCTGCGCGATCAGTGCCATGTCCGGCCTGCTCGCCGGACTACTACCGGCCGCCCGAGCGGCTCGCCTGTCCCCGGTCACCGCACTTCAGAAATGAATTAGTCGACCCACGTCCTCGCGTCACCCATGAACGTCAATCGTCATCGTGATCCACAGTAGAGAAACCCTTCTAAGAAACGGGGTGTCATGACGAACATCGACCGCAGGAAGCTGCTGCAAATTCTCGGAGTCGGTGCTGCCGCCGCCGGTGCAGGCGCGACCGTGGCGAGCCCTGCCTCGGCGGCCCCCGCCGATCCCGCAGGGCCGCGGAAGGTGCCACCGGGCAAGCCGTTGGCCGATTCCGCCGCTGTCACCCCCAAACCGGCCCCGCCGCTGGCCAGGATGCAGGGCGACATGCGGCTGCTCGAGGCCAACATCCGCTCCACCGGCCTGCTTGCGGCCTCCGTCGACGAATGGGTTCTCCGAGCGCAGCAGTGGGTCAATGCGACCTACGGCAACCGGGCCGGCTACGTGCCCGCGCCGGAGGACGGGCGTACAGGATGGCCGACCATGTTCGCACTGACCCGCGCCCTGCAACTCGAACTGGGTATCACCGCGACGTCCGACTCGTTCGGACCCACGACGTTGAGTCGGGTCGGCGCGACGACGAACGGATCACCAACGAACATCATCAAGATCATGCAGTGCGGCCTGTACTGCAAGGGCTACTACGGCGAGGACATCAGCGGGACATGGGGTGAGGTGACCACCGAGTCGATTCACCAGTTGCGGCGCAACATGGGGTTCACCGATGTCAACTACCACCTGAGCCCGAAAGAGTTCAAGGCGCTGCTGACCATGGACGCGTACGTGGTGGTCGAGAACGGTTCGCCTGCCGTGCGATCGGTGCAACAGTGGATGAACCGTAGCTTCATCGACCAGTCCTGGTTCTACATCGTGCCGGCGGACGGGCACCCATCGCGCGACGTGGCGAAGGCACTGATCTGGGCGTTGCAGATCGAGTTGAACGTGGCCGGAGCCAACGGCAACTTCGGGCCGGGTACGCGGTCGGCCCTCAGGGCTCGTGGCGCGATCTCTGTCGGTCAGCACGATTCCGGGTCGTCAAACTTCATCCGCCTCTTCCAGGCGGGCATGATCTTTAACCGGTACCCGGTGAGTTTCGACGGTGTCTTCAGCCAGTCCGTCAGCGATCAGGCGCGGCTGTTCCAGCAGTTCGTGGCGCTGCCGGTGACCGGCAAGGGCGACTTCCAGACCTGGTGCTCGCTGCTGGTAAGCACCGGGGACACCGATCGCCGTGGCAATGCGGTGGACTGTGTCACCACGATCACCGCCGCCCGCGCCCAGACCCTCTACGACCTGGGTTATCGGGTCATCGGTAGGTATCTGACAAACGTGCCGAACACGAGTCTGGACAAGAACATCAAGCCGGGCGAGTTGCAGACCATGTTCAACGCCGGGCTGCGCTGCTTTCCGATCTACCAGACCTGGGGCGGCGAGGCATCCTACTTCAGCCCTCAGCAGGGGCACCTGGACGCAAGCCTGTGCGTTCAGGCGGCGAGTGGGTACGGATTCGAACGCGGCACCATCATTTACCACGCGGTTGACTTCGATGCCTTGAACACGGACATCACCGATTACGTCATCCCACATTTCCGGGCGATCCAGAACACGATGGAGCTACTCGGCCACCCGTACCGGATCGGCGTCTACGGCGCGCGTAACGTGTGCAGCCGGTTGGCCGCCCTGGGCCTGACCACGTCGAGTTTCGTCGCCGACCTCTCCACCGGCTTCAGCGGCAACCTCGGTTTCCCGCTGCCGTACGACTGGGCCTTCGACCAGATCACCACGATCACCGTCGGCTCCGGAGCCGGTCAGATCGAGATCGACAACAACATCTACTCGGGTCGGGATCCCGGCCAGAGCCGCGTACGGGACACCTCCGCGAAGCCTGATGTCCGTTTCGACATGTCCTACCGATCGGCTCTGCTGACGGCCCTGCGCAACTATCTCAATCCGCTGGACACACCGAAGGTGGGCCTGATCCACAGCATCGAGGAGACCCTCGACAAGGTGCTCGCACACGACGAGCTGATCACCAACCTCTCGCGGGGCTACAACGTCCGAAAGGCGCTGTTGCAGACGAACCCCTTCTGGGAGTACTGGAAGCAGACTCTGGAGGAGTCGGTCGCCGACGCTGCGGTCCGCCTCTGGTACGTCTACCGGCAGCAGTTGGAAGCCTGGGAGAACAGCGGCCACCTGGGCACGCCGCCCACCCCGATGCCGGAGCGGCCCGACTCCAGCACCGGCGTGTCGCAGATCTTCGCTGCCAGCGCGATCCGGGCTCGTAACTGGGCCAAGGGGCGAGGTCTGGTGCCGGGGGCCGCACAGGACGCGAGCGACTGGCATGTCATGTGGGATACCTGGCGATCGCTCAACGAGAACGACAACTACAACATCAGCACGGTGCCGCTGATCCTGTTCGAGGGGGGTCACCGTCGGGCCGGCATCAGCGGACAACGGCTGACCTACACCGATCAGGAAATCGAACAGATGCTGGCGTCGTACCAGGGCGACGGCAGTAACTCGGTGGTGTACGGCCGGGAGACCATGGGTGTCTACCGTTGCTTCGAGGCGACGAACGCATTGATCCGTAACTGAGGGGAGCGACGACGAGGTGACGACCGTGGCGGGCCACCCCAGCCGACTCAGGGTGGCCCTCACCTGGCTGGCCGGTAACGCCCTCATCGGGTACTTCTGGATCTTTCCGCTGGGGGCGGTGGACGGCCTCGTCTTCTACCTCCGCGCAAGGATCTGGAACGACGTCGTCCCGTTGTACGGACAGGACGGCGCGATCGGGGTCGCGGTCCTGATCGCGTTCGCGTCCGCCGTCCTCGTCGGCTGCTCCGTGCTGTTCAACAGGCGGCAGGCCCGGCGGGCCGGGTTTCCCGCACGGCGGGAGACCCGGCTCGTCGGCGCCCTGGCCACGATCGTCGTCCAGTTGCTGCCATTCGCCGGTTTCCTGCTCTTTACGGACCGTACCGTTCCCCCGTTCTTCTGACGGCGGCGAAAGGACGGTCGTTGCGGAGCAGGACTGCTATCTCGGTGTCGAAGCCTACGGGCTACAAAGCTGCCCTGACGGGTGCTCAATCCGTTGGGCGCAGTTCGACGCGGCGCAGCAGTTGGGCGTTGAGCGCGACCACGATGGTGGAGGCCGACATCAGCACGGCGGCGACCGCCGGGCTCAGCGCCACGCCGGCCCAGGCCAGGACCCCGGCGGCGAGTGGCAGCGCGACCACGTTGTAGCCAGCGGCCCAGGCCAGGTTCTGGAGCATTTTCCGGTACGCGGCCCGGGACAACCGGATCACGCCGCTCACCCCGCGCGGGTCGGAGGAGGCGAGCACCACCCCGGCGGACTCGATGGCCACGTCGGTGCCGGCGCCGATCGCGATGCCGACGTTCGCGCGGGCCAGGGCAGGTGCGTCGTTGACCCCGTCGCCCACCATGGCGACCCGCAGCCCACGCTGCTGGAGCCCGGTCACCGTGTCGTCCTTCTCCGCCGGTAGCACCTCGGCGAAGACCTCGTCCTCGCCGGCGCGGAATCCGAGGTCGGCGGCGACCGCCTCGGCGACCGGACGCGCGTCCCCGGTAATCATCATGATCTTGCGGATGCCCTGCCTGCGCAGATCGGCGACGGCCTGCCGGGCCTCCGGTCGCACCTGATCGGCCAACGCGAGGGCACCGAGGACGACGGCGCCGCCGTCGTCACTGAGCCGCAGCAGGTAGAGCACTGCGGCGCCACGACGCGACCAGTCCTGCCGGTGCTCGTCGAGGTCCTCCGGCACGCTCACGTCGAGCTCCCGCAGCAACGCCGGACCGCCGACGGCGTAGCTCACCCCGTCCACCTCGGCGCGTACCCCGCGGCCGGTCATCGCGTGGAACCCGGACGCCGTCCGCTTGTCGCTCCGGTCGGCGGCGGCGGTCGCGATCGCCCGGGCGAGGGGGTGCTCGCTGTCGGCCTCCACCGCCGCCGCGATGGCGAGGACGTCCCGTTCGGTCGTGCCGGTGGTGGCGGCGACATCGGTGAGGACGTGCTCGCCCCGGGTCAACGTGCCGGTCTTGTCGAACAGCACCGCGTCCACCGTGCGCATCCGCTCCAGGGCCAGTCGGTCCTTGACCAGGATGCCGCCCTTGGCGGCCACCGCCGTGGACAGCGCGATGACCAGCGGGATGGCCAGTCCGAGCGCGTGCGGGCAGGCGATGACCAGCACCGTCACCGTCCGCACGACCGCCTCGTCCACATTGCCCAGCAGCGACCAGACCACGAGGGTCAGCACGGCGGTCGCGGTGGCGATGTAGAACAACCAGGCGGCGAACCGGTCGGCCAGCACCTGTGCCCGGCCGCTTGACTGCTGGGCCTCGCTCACCAGCCGCTGGATGCCGGCCAACGCTGTGTCGTCCCCGACCGCCTCGATCCGGACCCGCAGTGCCGCGTCGGTGGCCACCGTGCCGGCCACCACCCGGTCGCCGGTGGCGCGCGACACCGGGCGCGACTCGCCCGTGATCATCGACTCGTCCATCTCGGCGCGACCGTCCACCACGGTGCCGTCCGCCGGAACCCGGGCACCCGGACGGACCAGGACCACATCGCCGACGCCCAGTTCGGCCACTGTCACCCGGTGCGGCGCTCCGTCCGGGTCGAGCCGCTCGGCGTCGTCGGGCAGCAGCGCGGCAAGCGCCGACAGAGCGCCCCGGGCCTGGCCGATCGCCTTCATCTCCTGCCAGTGGCCGAGCAGCATGATCGTCACCAGTGCCGCGAGTTCCCACCAGAAGTCCAGGTCGAAGGCACCGAACGAGGTGGCCAGCGAGGCCACGTAGGCAACCGTGATCGCCATCGCGATCAGCAGCATCATGCCCGGCGCCCGATCCCGGATCTCGCGCACCGCGCCCTGGAGAAAGGGCCAGCCGCCGTAGCCGAAGACCACCGTGCCGAGCACCGGCCCCACCAGGCTGATCCCGGGAAAGTCCAGTTCGTAGCCGAGCCAGTCCATCACCATGTGACTGGTGGCCACGATCGGCACGGTCAGTGCCAGGCTCAGCCAGAACTTGCGGCGGAACGCCGCAGGGTCGTGCCCGGCGTGCTTGTCGTGCCCGTGCTGCTTCGGGTGGTGCTGGGTGTCGCCGTGGGACATGTCATCGCCTCCGGACATCACCATATACCCCCACGGGGTATAGGTCGAGGCATAACAAGATCGAGCCAGGTTGGGCCTCGCCCGTTCCGCCATTCGTTCGCGCCGATTGGTTGAACAAGTTTCGCTGTCGCGCTTCGGGTTCATGTCCGAGACGTCAGTCAACCCACGAGCGGGCGAGTAGGGATCTAGAGGTGAACCGATACATCGTGGTAGGAATGGCGCTCTGACGTGGGCAGGCACGCCCACCCTCCACCATGTAACCGACGTATGTGTCGGTTTCTGCTGAGATCAACGTCGATGAGGCAAGGGGGCGGAGTACGCCGGTGACACGTGCTACAGCGGCAGCCGCAGTGCGTACCCATGCCGAAGCGCGCCGGGGATGGCTGGCCCGGGGCAGCATCGTCCGTCTGCTCCGGCTGCTGGTCGCCGTACCACTTATCGCAGTCGTGGCCTTCGCCGGCCTGGCCCTTGAGGGCACGGTCCGGCAGGTGCTCAACGCGGGCACCGTGCACGACGTCGTCACACTTTCCACCCAGGCCGGCGCGCTCGCCCGTGCGCTACAGGCCGAACGGGTGATCGCCGCGGTCGAGGTGACCACCCAGAGCCAGGCGGCCAGCGCCACCTTCGACGACCAGGTTGCCCGGACCGACGCCGAGATCGTCGAGTTCCAACAACGCAGGGACGAGGTGGCGACCGGAAATTCCGCCCTGCAACGGATCGACGCCGGTCTGGCGGCGCTCGGCTCGGTACGCGAGCAGGTCCGATCGAGCCCTCGCGCCACCCTTTCCGCGATCGCCTTCAGCTACCGAATTCTCGTCGCGGACCTGCTGACCTTCCGCGCTTCCGTGGCCACCGACACCTCGACGAACATCGCCGACGACGTCCGGGCTGCGGTGGCGGTCTCCGAGGCGGGCGAGGCGATCGGTCAGCTTCAGGTCATCGTGCTGCGCAGCCTCGCCGGGGGCGAGCTGACCCCGGCCGGACAGCAGGAGATCGTCGGTGCCCAGGCCCGATACGCCGAGGCCACCAACGCCTTCCTGGCCCTCGCCGAACCGGGTTGGGCAGCCAGCTGGGAACAGATCGGTACCGATCCCCAGGTCGTCGCCGCACAACGGCTTCAGGACCAGGTGGGCCGGACGCTGCCCGGCGGGCGGCTCGCCGTCGATCCGGACGCCTGGGTCGAGGCCACCGACGGTTGGGTCAGCCAGATGTTCCGGATCCAGAGCGACCTGGATGCCGCCGTGGCCGACCGGGTGTCGACCGAGCGTGGGCAACTGCTGCGTAACGCGCTGCTACAGGGCGTCGGCATCTTCCTGGTCCTGGCGCTCACCGCCGTACTGACCGGTGTGGTGGCGCGGCGGATCACCCGCCGGCTGCGGTCGCTGCGCAACACGGTGACCAAGGTGGCGTACGACCGGCTACCGGCCGTCGTCCGGGAGCTCACCGCGGCCCCTCCCGGCAGCGTGCAGCCCAACGAGGTGGCGGACCGTTCCGTTTCGGAATTCCGGATCACCGGTTCCGACGAGATCGCCGAAGTGGCCACCGCGACCCGGGCACTGCACCGGGAAGCGGTCCGGATCGCGGGCGAACAGGCGGTGATGCGGGCCAACATCGCGGAGATCTTCGTCCATCTCTCTCGACGTGAGCAGCGGCTGGTGGACGCGATGCTCGCCCAGGTCGACGAGGTGGAGCGCGACGAGGCCGACCCCGAACGTCTCCAGCAGCTGTACCAACTGGACCATCTCGCGACCCGGATGGCCCGGATCAACCAGAGCCTGCTGGTGCTCGGTGGTTCGGGCATCTCCCGGGTACGCCAGGAGCCGGTTCCGCTCGACCACGTGATCCAGGCCGCGCTGTCCCAGATCGAGCACTACACCCGGGTCCGGATCGGCACCGTGGACAAGGAATTGGCGATCGCCGGTACGGCGGTCGACGAGATCGTGCACTTGGTCGCCGAGCTGCTGGACAACGCGACCGGGTACTCCCCGCCGGAGGCCGAGGTGCTGGTCACCGGGCACGCCCTCTCCGACCGGGCGATCGTGCAGGTGGTGGACCAGGGCGTCGGGCTCTCCACCCAGCGGTGCGAGCAGCTGAACATGGCGCTCGCCAATCCGTCGTCGATCGACGTGTCGGGCGTGCGGGCCATGGGCCTGACCGTGGTTGCCCGGCTCGCCGCCCGGCACGCCGTCCGGGTCGAGCTGCGCCCCGGGCCGACGGGCGGAACGGTCGCAGAGATCACGCTGCCGGCATCGATCGTGGTACGCCGGCCGGTCCAGCAGCCGCAACCTGTGGAGTCCGAACTGGGCCGGGGCCGACCCTCCGCCGCCGGGGGGCGTCCGGCCATGACCTCCGGGACACGCGCCAGCCTCCCCGTGGCCGGCTCCGGCAACCCCGTGCCGAATGCCGGACGGGTCCCGGTCGGTGCCGGCGCGGTACGCGCGAGCACGCCGGCGCCACCCAGCTCCGTCGCCGCGCCTCCCGTACCCGCACCGCTGTTCCAGCCAGCAGCTCAGCCGCAACCCGCGGTGGGGCTGCCGGCCGGACCGACGGTGAACGGCTGGTTCAAGACCGCCCTCGACGGCGACTCGGTGGCCGTCATCTGGCCGGTCGATGCCGGTGAGAAATGGGCGACCGCCACTCCAGCGCCGTCCACCCAGGTCGGGTTGCCACGCCGGGTGCCGCAGCCCCATCTGGTGCCCGATACGCCGCAACCGAGCGCGGACCCGCAGCGGAAGCTGGATCCGGCAACTGTGGCGGCGGCCATGTCGGCCTACGCCAAGGGCGTCGCCGGACGCCGGTCCCCCAACTCCTTCTGACGCTGACTGTCCACCCCTCCCCGATCTGGAGTGACGTCGTGACAAGCCCGAACGACCTGAGCTGGCTGTTGCAGAACTTCGTGAGCCGTACTCCTGAGGTCAGTCATGCCCTGGCCATCTCCACCGACGGGCTGGTCCTGGCACACAATCACGGCCTGCCCCGCGATCGGGCGGATCAGCTCGCCGCCACCGGCAGTGGTCTGATCGCCCTGCTGGTCGGGGCCGCCCGGTTCTTCCAGGCCGGAACGGTGATCTCGAACGTGACTCAGATGGACGGCGGCTTCATGTTCTGCATGTCGTTCAGCGACGGGGCCTCACTGCTCGTGCTGGCGTCCCCGGTCTGCGACGTGGGCCAGGTCTCGTACGAGATGACCGACCTGGCGAACCGGATGGGCGAGGTGCTGACCCCGGCGGTGCGGTCCCAGTTGCTGGGGATGCTGTGAACGCCAGCCACCCCACCCGACGCGCCACAACCGCCCGACGGCTCGGCGCAGCCCTGCTGACCGGTGTGCTGGTCGCCGTCAGCGCCGGCTGTGACGGCGGATCGGAGCCGCAACGGCAGACCATCCGGATCGGGATGATCACCGCCCTGGCCGGGTCGCTTGAGGCGCCGGGCTCCGAGCTGCGGGACGGCTTCCAGCTCTACCTCGACATGCGTGGCGGGCAGTTGGGCGGTCACCCGGCCGAGCTGATCGTCGCCGACGAGGGATACGAACGGGACGTGACCGTCGAATCCGCGACGAAGCTGCTGGAGCAGGATCGAGTCTCGGCGATCACCGGCATCATCAACGGCGGTAGCGTCGCCGCCATCCTTCCGCTCATCGATCAGCACAAGGTTCCGCTGGTAGGTGCGCTGGGGCGGCCGGCGTTGACCGACGTGACGTACGTCTGGCACACCAACCTGATCTCCGTCGAGCCCGGTGTGGCAATGGCCCCGTTCGTCAAGCAGGAGGTGGGGGAGGGCAGCGTCTACGCCATCGGGCCGGACTTCCAGAGCGGTCGCGACGAGTTGCGCGGGTTCGTCGACACCTTCACCGACCTCGGTGGCCGACTGGCCAACCCAGGCGGCAAGGCCGTCTTCAGCCCGTTCCCGGTCACCGAGGACTTCGGGCCGTACCTGGACGAGATCGCCGAGTCCGGCGCCGAGGCGGTCTACTGCTTCTTCGACGCGCAGAACGCCATCACCTTCGTCAAGCAGTACGCCGAATCCCCCGTCGCCGACCTGCCGCTCTACGCGGCGGGTTTCGTCACCGAGCCGGCGAGCCTGGTCGAGCAGGGCGACGCGGCCGAGGGCATCTACAACGGGTTGAACTACTCGCCCGACCTCGACAACGCGGCCAACCGGGAATTCGTCGCCGCCTGGAACGCGGCCTACCCGGGCCGGGTGCCCACGTCGATCGTGATGGCGTCGTACGACGCGGCAGCCGTGCTGGACCGGGCGATCGCCGCGGCGGGCACGAACCCCACCCCGCAGCAGATCAACGCCGCGATCGCCGGCCTCGGGCAGCTCAACAGCCCTCGTGGGCCCTGGCAGTTCGCGAAGTCCACGCACGCACCGATCCAGAAGTGGTATCTCCGTCAGGTCCGCCGGGACGGGCGGGCCCTGACCAACGTCGTCGTCTCGGAACTTGCCACTCTCGGCGGTTGACCTCGGCGGTGCCCGGCGTGGCCGGTGCGGGACTCCGCACCGGCCACACCGCGCAATGGTCAGGCCGGGCTGCCGGTGATCGAGTTGCCGGACTTCGTCAGCCGGTACGTGATCTGCGTGCCGCTCCAGAAGTGGAAGGTGAGGGTGACAGCGCCGTCGTTGACCTCGGCGAAGAACTCGGGCGTCAGGAGGATGGTGTTGGCGCTGTAGTCGGGCCGGAAGCTGCTCCAGAACTCCTTGTACGTGGTCCAGTTGGCCGGTCCGGCGGCGCTGCCGTCGGCGTACTCGGCTTCCATGGTGGCGAGTTGATCACCGCGGAACTGGGTGGGAATTGTGAACCCGCTGGTCGTGCCGGTGGCTGCGGTCTGGGTGGGCGGGTCGTAGCTGATGATGCTGATCCGCCACGGCACGCCCTGGGAGAAGCGGGCCTCGATGGTGGCGTTGACGCCGGTGGCCCGGTTGCCGGCCAACCGGGTGACGGCCGCCCGGGTCAGCGTGAGGGTGCTGCCGGAGACGGAGTAGTCGGTGCCGCTGGTCAGTCGGGTGCTGCCGTGCCAGAGGCTCTGGAACGAGGCACCGTTCAGGTTGAGGGTGAGCGATCTGCTGGTGATGTCGCCGGTGCGGGGTACGTAGATCTGATCGGTGGAAGCGGTGGCGGAGCGGGTCGTCAGGCTCGCCATCATCAACTCGTATATGCCCTGGTCCCGCCAGCGCAGCTCGGGTCGGTGCAGGAATGAACCCGCGTCCCACAGCATGGTGGTGAGCTTCCGGATGCGGGCGTGGTGGCCGACGGCCTCGAAGAACTTCAGCAGTTCGCCCCGTTGGATGATGCCCGGCCGGGTGTAGTCGTAGCTGAGCAGGGCCCACTCGCCGATGATCACCGGGATGTCGCGGGACACGAACGTGTTGTACGCCCGGTCGAAGGTGCCGATGATGTCCTGCTCGACGTTGCTGTCGTAGCGGGTGCCGCCGGCGATGTTGACGCTGAACGGCCACCAGCCGTAGAAGTGGATGGTGGCGACGAGGTTGGGGTCGTCAAGCTCGTCGAACGTGGTCAGCAACGCGTCCATCCGGGCCTGCTCACCGCTGGTGTGCAAGGTGGGCAGCACCAGCAGACGGGTGGCGTTGTTTCCACCGGACTGGCGTACCAGGCGGACGAATGCCAGATTCAGCTCGTGCAGGACCTGGTCGCTCTCGGCGTCGGAGGACGTGCCGGTGAACTGGGGCTCGTTGATGCTCTCGAAGACCAGCTTCGACGAGTGGCCGCGGAACGTGTCGGCGAGCTGACTCCACAGCGCCTGGTACCGAGCCATCACGTTCGTACGGTCGGTGGGGTAGGCGTTGATCCACTGCCAGGAGTCATGATGCAGGTTGATCATCACGTAGAGGTTCTCCGCCAGGGACCAGTCGACGATCTCGCGGACGCGGTCCAGCCAGGCCGGGTCGATGGTGTAGTCCGGTGCCGGCCCGTGGTGGTTGCTCCAGGTGATCGGCAGCCGGATGCTCTTGTAGCCCTGTGACCTGATGTGGCGCAGCATCTCCCGGGTGGTCAGCGGGTTGCCCCAGGCGGTCTCGTCGGGAATGGCATCAAGGGTGTTGCCCAGGTTCCAGCCGGGCTGCATCGCCGCCACCATCTGCATCCGGTTCCCGGGAGGTGGGGTCACCGTCGGCGAGACCGTGGGTGACGCGGTCGGGGGGACGGTCGGGGAGACGCTGGGCGTCGGCGAGGGGCCGACATTCCCGGTGCATGCGACCCCGTTCAACGTGAACGGGGTCGGTGCGGTGTTGCTCCCCGTCCAGGATCCGTTGAAGCCGAACGAGACCGTGGCGTTCGTGCCGACGGCGGCGTTATAGCTCATGTTCGTAGCGGTGACCTGGCTACCCGACGCGGCGACCGTCGCGTTCCAGGCATGGGTCACCCGCTGGCCGGAGGGGAACGTCCACGCCAGCTCCCAGCCGTTGATCGGGTCACCGAGATTCGTCACGTTCACATTGGCGGTGAAACCGCCCGGCCACTGGGACGAGACGTCGTATGTCACCCGGCAGCCGGCCGCAGCCTGGGCGCTGCCGGTCACCATCGTCCCCGCCAACATCAGCGCGGCGACCGAGCCGGCGACCAGGCCGGCCCGCCAGGGGGTCCTTCGTCTGTTCTGCGAACTCATCAGCAACTCCTCGCCATAGTGGCGCCCGTGTCGTGGACCGGCCGTTCCGCCGGTTCGTGCTTTCGGCGGACGGGCTACCAGCACAGGGGCTTGGCGTACGAAGACTCGGGCCTTCTAGCCGTCACGGCCGGGATGCGCGGTGGTTGGCGTACCGATGGGTGCCCGGCCGCGCGCAACGAAGGGTGAGGGAATATGCGGACGCTGCCCTGACGTCCGCGACGAGCCCTGGAACTCCCGCGAGGAAACTTTCGACATCGAAGCCCAGAAAGTTTCCGGGCGAGACGTTACAACTTTCTTCGATCGACGTCAATGAGAGTGCCGGGTGCGGCTGCCTCGGGTCCGGGCTGATGCCGGCGTGGTGTGCCCGGCGGCGTCACCCCCGACGCCGGACTGAACGGTTATCCTTGCGCCCTGAACGGTGTAGCGGCCATCGGCCGCTCGGCGATGGCCGACGCGGGCCCCGCGGCCACTAGGGATCGGTGAGAAGGTGGCCAGGTTGACGCGCGCCGAGTCGAGCGAGCAGTCCGTTGACCTGGAGCCGCAACTCGGCGATCCGTTGCGACCGGTGACGATCGCCGCCATCGCCGAGTCCGCCGGTGTATCGGTGCCGACCGTTTCCAAGGTCATAAATGGTCGGTCCGGTGTGGCGGCACAGACCCGGGCGCGCGTCGAAGCCGCGATCAACCAACACGGCTATCGCAGGTCGTCGCCGGCCGCCCGGTCCAACATGATGGAGCTTGTCTTCGACGAGATCGAGGACATGTGGGGCGTGCAGATCATCCGAGGGGTGGAGCGCGTCGCGCGACAGCACGGTGTGGGCGTCATCCTGACGGAGTTCGGCCCGCAGCGCAGCGCGATCCGCTACTGGATCGACGACACTCTTTCCCGCCGTCCGGACTGCCTCGTGACGGTGGCGCAGTTGGATGAGGAGCAGCGCAACCAGCTTCGCGCTCGTGGTATCCCGTTCGTGGTCTTCGACCCCACCGTCGAACTGCCGGACGACGTTCCCTTCGTGGGAGCGACGAACTGGGCCGGAGGTCGGTCTGCGGCCCGTCACCTGATCGGACTGGGCCACCGGCGGATTGCGATGATCGCCGCGCCCGAAGGGATCCTGTGCTGCCGGGCCCGGCTGGACGGTTACCGTGCCGCGTGCGACGCCGCCGGCCTGAGCGGCGACCTGATCGTTCGTGCCGAACTGTCCCGGGAAGGTGGCGAGACGGCCGCGCTCGACCTGCTGAACCGCCCCGACCGTCCGACGGCGATCTTCGCGGCCAACGACTTGCAGGCGTTCGGCGTCTACCAGGCGGCACGGCGGTTGGGGATGCGGATCCCGATCGACCTGAGCGTGGTGGGCTTCGACGATCTGCCCCTGGCGGACCTGGTCGACCCGCCGCTGACCACCATCCACCAGCCGCTGACCGAGATGGCCGTCACCGCCACCGAACTGGCGCTCGCCCTCGGTCGGGGGGAGCGGGCGTCGCAGGTCGGCCTGGAGTTGGGCACCACCCTCAAGGTCCGTCGGAGCACGGCACCGCCCGGGGCCTCAGGTTGAGCACCTGTCGCTACCGGCTGCGCTCCACGACGTACTCCGGTAGGCCAAGCAGGAATCGTCCGTCCTCGGTCTCGGCCGCCGGTCCCAACGCCCGCTGTCCTTCCCGGAAAGCGGCGGCGGCCAGGTCACGGGCGCTGCGGCGGGCAGACTCGACACACTCGTAGGCGAGCAGTCGCCCGTGCAGCCAACGCACCTCGGCCGCCGTGCGCTGCGCCCGGGTCCGGCGCAGGAACGCGACGAGCCGCTCGCGTTCGTCCCCGGTGCACCGCCGCATGAAGTCGATGAGGATCAGCGTCCGTTTGCCCTCCCAGAGGTCACCCGCGATCTCCTTGCCGTACCGGGCGAAGTCCCCGACGAGGTTGAGCGCGTCGTCCTGGATCTGGAAGGCGGCACCGAGATACCAGCCGTACCGGTCGAGGACGTCGACCGCGTCATGCTGACCGGTGGCGACCAGGATGCCGGTACGGCACGGGTAGATGCAGGTGTACCAGGAGGTCTTCTTCAGACACATCCGGTAGTAGTCGTCCGCGTCGAGGTCGCAGACGTTGTCCCGGATCCAACCGACCTCGATCGCCTGCCCCTCCAACGAGTGACGCAGCATGAGTTGGGTCTCTTCGAACAGCCGCCAGGCGATCCCGGAGCCGAGGGCCCGACGGTTGGCGGCGAGCCGCTGCAACGCGAGCAGGTTCGTCATGTTCCCCACGTTGAGCGCGACAGCGACCCCGTACTCGCCGTGCAGGGTCTCTGCTCCGCGCCGCTGCTCGCTCTCGTCCTGGATGTCGTCATGAATGAGGAACGCGTTGTGAAACAGTTCCACGGTCACCGCGGCGTTGAGTCCCACCGACAGCGTGCCGCCGAAAGTTCGGCAGGCCGCGAGGCAGAGGGCGGCACGCAGCCCCTTGCCCCAACGCCGCGGGTACTCGCTCACCAGGTCGTAGAGGTAATGCGGGCCGCCCGACGGCACGCCAGCGAGGAGCGCGTCGATCGCGAGAGAGCGATAGCGCTCCAGCATCTGCGTGACATGACCGCCGGCCACGCCGGTGGTCCGGCTACCGGTCCGAGGGCGCGGGCTGCTGCGTGGCCTCCGGCTTGAGCCGGTCGACCAGCCCGTTCGCCATGTCCGGCACCAGCCGCGCGAGGTTGAGCACGCCGTCGAGGGCGTCGTGCGCGTCCGACGTGTACCGGCGGATGACCTCACCACGCCGGTCGTCGGAGGTCTTCAACTGCGCGACCACGGTGTCGATCAGTGCGTGCCCGTCGGTGCGGACCCGCGTCACCAGCTCGTCGAACGCCTCCGGGTCCACCCTGCGGTCGGCGCTCAGCCTCTCCTCCAGCCGCCGCGCGCTGGCGATGCCCGCCGCGAGTTCCTCCTCCAGCACGCTGGCCGCATGGGTCACCGTCTCGGAGGTCTCCTCGGCCACCTTCTCAAAACGCTCGTCACTGCGCTCACGCCCACTGCTCTCCATGAGAGGAGTGTTGGTGACCCGCCGCCCGACCGGGTAGAGGTGTGTCGAGATGGTGACTCACGGTGATATGACAAGGCGTGCAGGGCCCGTGGCCAGCGCAAAGGACCACATCGATCGTGGCCACCGCGAGCAGCGACCCGACCGCCGGTAGGTGACCTTCGATGACGAGGGTCGCAGAATGGCGGGTCAGCGGTTGAGGTAGGCGGCCAGGCCGCCGAGTTCCTCGCTGGCGATGAAGACCGCCCGTACGTTGAGGATGGCTTCCTCGACATGGCGGGGACAGCCCCATGCCGAGTCGCCCCACGAGTCGGCGATCTTGATCTCGGCCGGTGCGGTGCATTCCTGGGGCCCGCCGAGTTGGCAGGTCTCCGGGTGCGGCGAGGCGGCCTGCGCGGCTGCGGCGGCCCGCATCTGGGCATTGAGTTCCGCGGCGGCGGCGGCCCGCTGCTCGGCCTCGGCACGAAGTCCCCGCTCCGCGCGTACCGCCTTGGCGAGTTCGTCGTGGGCTGCCTTGGCGCGCGCCTCGGCGGCGAGTTTCGCCTGCTCGATGTGGTGGCGCTCGATGGCCAGCGCCGCAGTGCCGGCGAAGATCCGGGCGAGAGCCAGATCGGTGTCCTGCGGCACGCGCGGGGTGCGGTGGTACATGGCGAACGTGCCCAGCAGGCTGCCGTCACGGGCCAGGATCGGCGTGGACCAGCAGGCGGCAAGTCCGGCCCGCCCGGCCAGGTCGCGGAAGTCCACCCAGAACGGATCGGCGGCGATGTCGGTGACGATCACCGACTCCCGCCGGTGCGCGGCGGTGCCGCAGGATCCGACGCCCTCACCGGTGGCGATCCCGTCGATGGCCTGGTTGTAGAAGTCCGGCAGGCTGGGCGCGGCACCGTGCCGCAGATGCCGACCATCGGGGTCGGCGAGCAGTACGGAGACGAGTATCTCCTGCGGCGCGAGATTTTCGATACTGCGCGCCATCCCGTCGAGCACCTCGGTCAACGGTGCCTGACGGGCGATCTGCTCCAGCAGGGCGTGGTGCTCGGCCATCAGCCGTTGGGCCTGCTTGACCTGGGTGGTCTCCACGCCGATCACACCGATGCCGACCACGCGGCCGTCGGCGTCGCGGCGCGGCTCGTAGGTGAAGTCGAAGTACGCCTCCCGCGCGTGCGGCTCGGTGCCCAGCACGACCCGGACGTCCCGGCCGGTGTAGGGCTCACCCGTGCGGTAGACCTCGTCCAGCAGGGCGATGAAGCCCTGAGCTGCCAGCTCGGGCATCACCTCCACGAGCGGTACGCCGGTGCTGGCCCGTTGCTCGCCGATGGCGGCGAAGAACGCCGGGTTGGCCGCCTCCACCAGGTGCTCCGGCCCCGCCAGTGCGGCAAAGACGGCAATGGACTGCCCGAACAGCGTCCGTAGGTCCTCCGCTGCTTGACCGGTGCTCGCCGGATCCGCAGCAGCGGGCAGTTCACCTGGTACCGCCGTCATGGTGTCGGTTCACCTTTCAGCTGCCCGTGCGGGGATCGATGGGTAATTCGCCCATTGGACGACGGTGGCCACGGCACGCGGGAACGAGCCGATGCCGCCGATGCAGCGTACCGGCAGTCGATGTGTCCGGCAGCGATGCAGCCGGCGCATCGGTGCGGGCGATCCGGCAGCGGACCCGGGCTCGCCCTCGTCGTACGGACACCGCGTGTTCAGTGCGACAGTTGGCCCGCCAGCACCGGTTCGTCCTTCTTCGGCCGCTCGGTGGGCTCCGCAACCGCGCCCGGGGCACCCTCGCCCGGCTCCTGGGCACCTCGACGACCGACCAGTTCCCGGACTGCCCGCCAGGAGCCGGGCAGGTTCGCCCCCATCGGCACGAGCAACAGCACCTGGGCGGCCATCATGGCCAGCGAGAAGCTCCACAACCCCATCAGCACCGCGATGCCGACGTGCAGCAGCACACCGAACGGCAGCAGCCACCACCGTACGGCCGGACGCAGCAGCAGGCTGACGGCCAGGGCGAACTCGATCGCCAGCGGAGTCCAGGTCAGCAGGGCGACCGACACCGGCTGGTTCACCAGGGCGTCCGTCACCGGTTGCAACCAGCCGGGGGAGCCGAAGCTGTGATGGTTGAGCCAGTAGTACATCACCGTGCCGTCGGCCCACTCCGCCTTGCTGAGCTTGGCCACCGACGCCTGGAAGTAGATGCCGGCGACCTGGAGACGGATCGCGAAGAGCAGGACGACCGCCGTGGCGACCAGCACCATGCCCCGACCGCCGGGGCGCACCACCCGGTCCCCCGGGGGCGACGGCTGCCAGTGCCAGCGGCGGGGGTCGGCCAGCAGGACCGGTACCAGCAGCAGGGTGAGTACCTGGTTGACCTGCTCGCCGCCGTCCGGGATGGACACGCTGGTGCTCACGCTGAAGGCGATCCACCAGTGCGGCAGGGCGGTGAACCGGGGTCGCCACCCGCTCGCCACCACCAGCAGTACCGCGACACACGCCCACCGCACCAGGTCCGCGTGCTCCGGCCCGGCCAGACAGAAGGCGCCGATGTCGGACAGGCCGGTGCAGTGTGGTCCGGGTCCCCGGCCGAGAAGTGGCGTGAACAGCGTGTCGGCGTCAGTGAACACAAGTGTCGCGGCGGTCGCGGTGGCGA
Source organism: Verrucosispora sp. WMMD703 (assembly GCF_049178935.1). Lineage (NCBI taxonomy): Bacteria > Bacillati > Actinomycetota > Actinomycetes > Micromonosporales > Micromonosporaceae > Micromonospora > Verrucosispora sp. WMMD703. The sequence goes on from NZ_JBMHMM010000004.1 coordinate 900,127, forward strand.
GCAGCGTACGGGCGAGCCCCAGCCAGGACCCCCAGGGCACCGCAACGGAAATGCTCGACGGGCGGCTGGTCAGCATGACACCTCCAAGCGAACGACGTGGGTGTACCGGAACTCGCCGGCGACCAGGTCCCGGTACGCCCACGGCACCGGCTCGGTACGGGCGATGACGACCGGGCCGCAGACCGAGGGTGTGTCGTCACCGCTGCGGACCGGTGTGGCCGACGTCGACATCGCCTCGACGAGGCAGGCAGCTGTCGGTTGCCGGCACTGCTGCCAGACCGATCCGGGGATCCGGGAAATCACCAGGGCCAGTTCGGTGGCCTGCGCGCGGGCCGACCGGTCGAGCCCGAAGGCGTACCGCGGCTCGGCGTACGCGTCGGTGGTGATGTCGTCCAACCGACCGTCGGGGCGGATCGCGTGCACGGAGAGGTCGGGGGAGCGGGGCGACTTGGTGAAGAACGCCCACCCCTGCGGCAGTAGCTTCCGGAACACCGGGGCGGCCTGCTGCTGGCCGGGCAGCGTGACCGCGTTGCCCGGTAGGAACGTCTGCAGGTCGAACAGGGCGACCAGGCCCACCAGCAGCCCGATCCAGAACACCGGGCGGCGGGATACGACCACCTGGTTCCGGTTGTCCGCCATGTCATCTCCTCACGGAAGAAGGGGCGCGGGTGGGCACGGAAGTCCCACCCGCACCGGTTCAGATGGTGCGCAGCTCGGTGGCGAACAGGGCCATGAGCCGTTCGGTCTCCAGGTCGCGGCCGCCCAGGGGCCGCTCCCGGCTGTCGAGGAGCGCCACCACGACGAGTACGGCGGCCACCGTGACCGCCACGGCCAGGGAAACCGCGACGGTTCCGACGTTCACCACCGCGATGGTGGTTTCCACCATGACCGCCGTGTCGGTGCCCTCTTCACCTTCATCGCTGAACAGGATCGGCCGATCTCCCAACGCCGCCTCCAACGCCGAGCCGGCTTCGGTAAGCGCGGTCTCGACCTGGTACGGATCGCCGCTGCGCATGCCGGTGGAGAAGCTGGCGAGCAGTCCGGGCCGGTCCGCCTCGGCCTCCTCGATCAGCCGGGTCACCGCCTGCACCGCCTCGGCAGACCGGTTCTTGCGCAGGTTCTCGGCGTCCATGAAGACGTACGGCAGGCGCTCCAGTTTCTGGCCCACCTCGCCCTGCAGGAAGAAGACACCACGCATCAGCGCCGCGCCGTCCGCCGTCGTACCCACGGTCGGCGTCGTCGCCGCGGTTGCCGGGGTCCGGTCCTCGGTCGGTCGGGCGCTGGCCACGCCCTGCCCCGCGAGCCCGGACACCACCAACGACATCACGAGCGCCGGCGCCATCAGTCGGCGCCATCGATTTCTGGGCACTCAGTTCTCCTCACCCTCGCCTGTGCTGGGAGTCCCGCCAGGCGGCGGGACCCGGCACATGTTCGCGGGCCGGTACCGACAGGAGCATTGGGGAAAGCCCTTACGTAGATCACCCGTCCGGATCACCTATCGTGAGCGAATGTCCATGTTGGTGGGTCGGGACGAGGAGTTCGCTGCGGTCCGCACCGGCCTGGCCGCGCTCGTGCCGAGGCAGCCGACGATCGTCGAGATCACCGGTGATCCCGGTGCCGGCAAGACCGCCTTCCTGACCCACCTGCTCCGTCAACTGCCGAGCGTGTTCCATGTCGACCTGGCCGCCCACCGCTGGACGCCCGCAGCTCTCGCCCGGCTCGGTCGGCTCAGTCGGGTCAGGCCCGTCGTCGCCGTCCTCGACGACGCCCACCGGGCCGAACCGGCGCTGGCCGCCCTGCGGCACCTGCTGGTCGACGCGCCACCCCCCGGACGGCTGGCGGTGCTCTGCGCCTACCGGCCGCGGCAGGCGCCCCGAGGCCTGCTCCGCCTGGTCACGGGCACCGGCGCGGGGATACGACAACTGGCCGTGCCACTGGGCGCGCTCCCCGAAGCGGCGGCGGAAGCGCTGCTTCCGCGCGTACTGCCGGCGACCCGGCGTGCGACGCTGGCGGCCGCCGGTGAACGACTGCCCGGTCTGCTCGCCGTCCTCGGCGCTCACCCGGAACTGGTCGACGCAGACGGCATCGTCGTGCTCGAACGGGTCGTGGAACTCGGCTCGTCCCGCTGCCTGGCAGGGCTCCTCGGCCCGGAGATCGACCTGGCGGACGAGCCGACCCGGCGGATCCTGCACACCGTGGCCGTGCTCGGCGAGGTGGCCGACCCTGGTTTGGTGGCAGAGGTCGGCCAGCTCCGGTGCACGGCGACCGTCGAGGCGCTGGACCAGCTGGTCCGCATGGATCTGCTCCGGTACGCGGCCGACGACATCATCCTGCGCCCGCGGCACGCCCTGGTCCGGGCTGCGGCCTACCAGGATGCGCCCGCCGGTTGGCGGGCCGGGGCGCACCTGCGGGCCGACGCGGCACTGCGCCAGCGCCGCGCCGACCCGCGTACCTGCGGTTGGCACCTGCTGCGGGCCGGCGCGACCGCCTCCCGGTTCGCCCGTGTCCATGAGATCGCCCGGGAGCTGGTGACCCTCGACCCGCCCTTGGCGGCCCGGCTGAGTCGCCTCGCGGTCACCCTGGCCCCGCCGGACGATCCGGTGGCGCTCGGTGACGCGCTGCTGACCAGGGCCCGGGCAACGGCCGCGTCCGGCGATCTCACCGATGCGCTCGGTCTTGCGCAGGCGTCACTCGACACGTTGCCTGGTCCCGACACCCGGCTCGCCGCGACTGTCCTGCGCGCCGAACTGGCAGACCGGCTCGGACCCAACGTCCCGGTGCGGGCCAGGCTGGCGCGGGAGCACACCACGACGGTGCGGCGGCTACGACCCCGGCTGTCCGTGGCGCAGGGCAGACTCGCCGCCAGGGACGGCCGGTGGGGCGAGCTGGGCCCGCTGGTCACCGAAATCCAGGCGGCGATCGGAGCGGAGACGGACCCACCGTTGGTGGCGGTGGCCCGGACCACCCTCGCCGCCCGCGCTGCCGCACATGGGTCCACCGACATAGCCGCCGACGAGTTGCGCGCCGCCGAGGCACTCGTCGACGCCATGTCGGATCGCGCACTCGCCGGCTGCCTCGATGTCCCCGAATGGCTGGCCTGGGTGCAGGGCGTCGTTCTGGAGAAGGCCGACGCCCTGCGCCACGTCACCCGGGCGGTGGCGCTGGCCCGGGAACACGGCCAGGCGCACGTGCTGCCCGGACTTCTCGCAGGTCAGGCGCGGATCGCCGCCGGCAGCGGTCGACTCGACGAAGCGATAAGTGTGGCGATCGAGGCGGAACGGGCCGGACGCTCGGTCGGTGCCCGGCAGGCGGTGACGATCGCGTTGACCTACCGGGCGATGGCGCTGCTCTGGCGCGCCGGCCCGCAGGCCGCCGCCCCGGTCGGTGAGGAAGCCGTTCAGGAGGCTCGGCACGAACCAGCGCTGCACGACACCGCGCTGGCGGTCCTGTCCCACATCCGGTTCGCCCAGGGCCGGCACACCGAGGCGCGACACCTGACCGGCACGCTGGTGCAGCCTGGCCGGGGACAGCCCCGCCGACGGGATCTTCAGCCCAAGTGGCTCGCCGGGCACGCCGAGTTTCTGGTCGCCGGTGGCCTGCTCGACGAGGCGTACGCCTGGTCCCAGCGGGCTGAGGCCGCCGCCGCCGCGCTCGGTCTGGAGATCCGGCGGGCCGAGGCACGCCTGGCCACCGCACAGGTGCTGCTCGCCCGCCGGGACCCCGTCGGCGCGCTGGCCGCCGCCCAGGACTCCATCCGACTCTTCACCGATCGGCAGGCCGACCTGTCGCTCGGGGAGGCCCACCTCGCAGTGGCCGGCTGTCTCGACGCCTTACGCGAATCCGGTGCCGCCCGGAATCACATTCACCTCGCCCGGGTGATCGCCGAACGCACGCCCTCCGCGTGGCTACGTCAGCAGGTGGTGAACGCCCAGCGCAGACACGGGGCCGGACAGCGGCGCTGGGCCGTGGTCACCGGACCCGATCTCACCCAGGCCGAGAGGCGGGTCGCCGCCCTGGTCGCCGAGGGCCTCACCAACCGCGCCGTCGCGATGCGGCTCTACGTGACCGAGCGGACCGTCGAGGCTCACCTGACCAGGGTGTACCGCAAGCTGGGGGTCAACTCGCGGGCCGCCCTGGCCGCTCTGCTTCGCGACGGGGGTGGGGCGGTGCCGCCGGGCGGCACCCCGGGGACCGGGTGACACCTGTCCCAGTCGACCGCCCGCCGACGTGACGAGCCACGGTGGCCGCAGGCGGCATCAGCGGCGAATCAGTTCCGGGGCCGCGGTGTCCAGCGGCACGGCGGCGCCAGGCACGAGGCTGAGTTGGACGCTTGGCCGTGAACCGACCGCGGCGAAGATCCAGTCGGCGGCGGTGCGGGCGCGGTTCGCGGGTAGCGACAGCAGGTGGTAGCCACGCGCCACGACTCGGGCCGGCAGGCCGGACAGCGGCACGTGCAAGGGATTCGCGGTGGCCTGCCAGCCGCCGAGGTCGACCACGAAGCCGAGGTCGCGGTGCCGGTACGGGCGAAGCCTGCCGACACCGTACGAGGCGGCGATGTTGTCGGCGGCGAGGCGGCCCTGCCGGACGGCGTGCTGGGCGGTCATCGGGGTGATCTCACCGGGGCGGGCGTGGTCGGGCACGGCGGCGGCGTCGCCGCAGGCGAGGATCTCGGGATGACCGGGCACGGCCAGGTGCTCGTCCACGGTGATCCGTCCCTTGGTGGTGGGCAGGCCGGTGGCCTCGACGAGTGGGTCGGGTCGTACGCCGACGCACCACACCAGGGTGCGAGACGCCACGAACCGGCCGTCGGAGAGATGGACCCCGTCGGCGGTGGCCTCGGTGACGGACGTACCCAGGCACACCTCGATCCCGCGCTGGCGCAGCACGCGCCCGGCGACGGCCGACATGCGTTCGGCGAGGCCGGGCAGGACCCGGTCGGCGGTGTCCAGCAGCAGCCAGCGCGGCCGGACCCCGTCGAGCCGCGGGTGACGGCGGACCATCTCGTCGGTGAAGAGTTGGCCCTGGGCGGCTACCTCGGTGCCGGTGTAGCCGGCGCCGACGACCACAAAGGTGCAGCGCGCCTCCCGCTCGGCCGGGTCGTCGGTGGCGTCGGCCATCTCAAGTTGCTGGATCAGCCGTTCCCGTAGGTGCAGCGCCTCGGGGATGCCGCGGAAGCCGTGAGCGTGGTCGGCGACGCCGGGGATCGGCAGCAGCTTGTTGACGCTGCCCGCGGCGAGGACCAGGCGGTGGTAGGGCAACCGGCCGGTGCGCCCCTCGGGGTCCACGTAGGAGACGGCGCGGCCGTCGACGTCGATGCCATCGACCTCGCCGAGCACCACCTGCACTCCGGGCAGGGTGTCGGCCAGCGGCACGGTGACCCGACGCGGGTCGAGCACCCCACCGGAAACCTCGGGCAGCAGCGGCAGGTAGAGGAAATAGTCGGTCGGGTTGACCAACACCACGTCGGCGGCGCCGCGCGAGATGCGGGTCAGGCGACGTGCGGCGTGAAAACCGGCGAATCCTGCGCCGATGATGACGATCCTGGGTCGGGCCATGACGGGTCCCCTCGACGGTCGGCTGTCGTTTCTCGTCCCGTTCAAGAGGTAACCCCGTGGTGCCGGGGGAAACGCCCGACCCCCTCAGTTGATGATGGCCAGCAGGTCGCGGCAGGCTCGCTCGCAGGCGCGACACGCGTCGGCGCAGATCCGGCAGTGCTCATGCTTCTCGGCATGCGCGGCGCACTCGTCCCCGCACGACGCGCAGGCCGTGACGCACGCCTCCAGCAGGGTGCGGCTGATGTTGGCGTCGTAGCCGGTGTGTCGGGAGAGCACCCGGGCGGTGGCCGCGCAGATGTCGGCGCAGTCCAGGTTCGTCCGGACGCACTTGGTCAATTCGGCGACCATGTCCTCGCTGAGGCAGGCGTCCGCGCACGCGGTGCAGGCCTGCGCGCAGTCATTGAGGGCATCGATCGTGGCCGCCAGCTTCGTCCGGTCCAGGTTGATCGACTTCGGGTACGTCTCCAGCATGGGCATCGTGGTGCTCGGCATCGGGCACTCCTCTCTGTCGGTTCCTGGTGGTGCTCGGATGAGCCGATCGCCGTGTCGACTGCCGTTTCGTCAACTTTCCCCGCTCGGCCGGTGCAAACCCTCGACGGGGTGAGCCAACTCCCGCGCCCGCCGGCGGTCGACGCCCCAATCCCGATGCGCGTCGAGTGACATCGTCTGCACTTCTCACCGGGCCGTCCGTACATCGAGCCGGGCGACCACTGCCGCGTGCGGCACGGTGAGCCCGGCGAGTACCGCGAAGACCAGCTGTAACGGGGCTTCCTGGTACGGACCTGCGGCCGCCGGGCTGAAGGTCGGCGATGCGTCGACACATACCAGGACGAGCAGGCCGGCGAAGGCGGCGATGGTGGGCAACGTCGCCTGCCGGGTGAACCGGCGGATCGGACCGCCCAGCCGTCCGGCCGCTAGGTGGTGGCGGTTGCCCGGGTCGGCGCGCAACAACCGGGCGACATGCCGGGCGGAGTGCCACATCGCGAAGTACCCGCCGAACGCCAGCGGCGGCGGCACCACCGCGAAGGCTGCGACGAGGGCCCCGAGCGTCGCCACATCCCCACCCCGGCGGGCGGCCAGGTCGCGGAGTCCGGTCACCAGGGCCGCCAGGAGTACGACGGACAAGGCGATCAGCCGTCCGGTCGGCGCGAACGCGGCTGAGGCGCCCGGGGCAACCGCGTCCAGCAGCGGGTCGACCGTACCGGGCCACAGCGCGATCGGCAGCACCACCGGCGGCCCGCCGTACGCCAGGACGGCGAGCACGGGACGGACCGGTGGCCGCCCGTCCCGCTCGGCGTGGTACGCCACGTCACCGGTGCCGAAGTGCAGCACCGCGAGGATCAGGAATCCGGTCAAGGCGGGGACGGGCGCCCAGAGGAACAGCGCAACCGTGGCGGTGGCCGTCAAGATGTACGCGAGCAGCAGCCCGACGGTGCGCCGCAGCGGCCGTGCCTTGGCGGAGATCCAGGCCGGTACCAGGTGATCGACGGCGCCGTGCGGAAGGCCGATCAGCAGGCCCACGAGCAGCGGGAGGGTTCCCGCCCAGGCCGCCACCCCCGGTAGCAGCAGGGCCAGACAGGTGAGCCCAGCCAGTGCGATCGGGCCCGAACGGCCGACCCGGCGCAGCAGCCAGTCGCCGGGTGGAGGGTGAACCGGCCGGACGACCTGACGGGAGGCTGGCGTCACGCGACGGTGAGCAGGCCGCGGTCGGACAGACGCCGCAGCAGAGCCAGGTCGACCGCGCTCCACACGACCTTGGACAGGATCGGCAGGACCACGAACAGGGCGGTGTCGGTGGTGTCCCCGAACAGCCCGAACCCGGACGGCCCCAGAATCCAGATCAGCGGGTAGCCGACCCAGAGCACGCTGAGCAGGAGCGCCACCTGCGTGAAGACCCTCGACATGGGGGCCGGTTGACGGGCTGCGGTGGCCCGCAGCGGCCCCCAGATCAGCCCGAAGACCACCAACAGGGCCACCACCCCGAGGAGATAGAGGCCGTATCGCCAGGTCGGGCTCTCCATGAGATCAGCCAGGAAACCGCTTGTGATCATGATGATGTCGGCGGCGACGAGCGCGCGTACCAGTCCCCAGCGCTTGTGCGGCAACGCGTGCATCGCGGTGAGCGAGAGGGCGATCAGCAGCAGCGGAGTGCTGACCACCCAGTCGGCGTACCTGGCCCAGCACGTCGTCTGATCGGCGACGTCGATTCGACCGCCGCCCACCGCCATGACCAGGTACCAGAATCCCGACCAGAGCGGAATAGCCGTGGCGATGGCGTACTCCACCGGCGGGATGCCCTTGGGATTGGCCCGCCAGTAGCGGAAGAGCACGACGCCGACCGCCATGGCGGCGACGTAGAACCACAGCCAGAACTCCACGGCAACTCCCTAGCCAATCCCGGCTCGCTGGATTGAGGGACCGTTCCCCAGATGTCAGCTTAGGATGGGTATAGACGTTTTTGGGTTACAAGGGGAAATAACCCCGATCGCGGAGACGGGGCACCACGTTCCGCTATCGGAGACGATCCCGGGCCGGAAGGGCGGGCCAGCGGCATGAACTTCGAAAACGAGTTCGGCTACAACGTCATCCAGTACACGCTGGTCTCGCACGTGCTGACCCTCGGCTACGCCGTCATGGCGGCCGGGCTCCTCTACTTCCTGCTGACCATGTCCGGTATTGCTCCGCGGTACCGGCTCGCCTCGGTGCTCTCAGCAGTGGTCATGATCTCCGCGTTCTTCGAACTCTGGGTGCTGTCACAGCGCTGGTCCGAGGCGTTCGCTTGGAACGGCAGCGCGTTCGTCAACACCGACACCCTCTTCTCAAACGGCTACCGGTACATGAACTGGTCCATCGACGTGCCGGTGCTGCTGATCCAGTTGCTGGTGGTGCTCGGTGTTACCGGCCGGCGCTTCCACCGCACGTGGGCGCTGTTCGTCGCCGCCGGCCTGGCGATGATCTACACGGGCTATGCGGGCCAGTTCTACGAGGTGGACAGGTCCTGGCCGTTCTGGATCTGGGGCCTGGTCAGCACCGTCTTCTTCCTGTTCCTGCTCGCCCTGGTCGCCCGCCTCATCTTCGGCAACCTGGGCCGGCTGCCCCGCGCCGCCCGCGGGCCGGCCCGGTCCGTGTGGTGGCTGATCCTCGTCTCCTGGATGCTCTATCCGGGGGCATATCTCATGCCGGCGATGTGGGAATCCGCCGACGGGGTGGTGGCCCGGCAGATCACCTACACACTGGCCGACATCACCTCGAAAGTGATCTACGGAGTGCTGATCGGGGTGATCGCCCGGAAGGTCAGCGTCGCCGAGAACTGCCAGGCCGCTATCGAGGAGGACGTGGCCCAGCCGCGCGGCGGCCTGACCTCCGCCACGGCCAGCTGAGGGCTTCGCCGGTCGCGGCGCACGTACGAGGCCGAGCCGGACGTGGGTCAGGCAAAATACGCAATGCCGGATGCAGAGCCTTACCAGGCAGGCTTCTGTCGTCAGAAGCACGGCGTCCCCTTGATGAAAGGGATGATGCCTGACGACGGGTAGCGGGCGAATCTGCCATGGATTCCTCCGCTGTAGGTGATGTCCCCGACGCCCCAGACCTGCACCCGGTACTTGCGTTGCGGGTTCTTCTTGTAGTGAAAGGTCAGGCTGCCGCTGGTCGGGCCGCCCGTGGGATATGCCAACGTCCGGTGCATGACGGTGTAGTTCTCGGTGCAGTCGATGACGAGGTACCAGAAGATGCCGGACAGCAACCGCTTGTCGTTGTTCATGCGCCAGTAGCCGTCGACCTGGATGTAGTCGCCGGTGCGGGTGCCGCGGACACCGGCGGTGACGTCGAACCGCTGGATGGGGTCGAACTTCCCCAAACTGGCGAAGATCCAGCTGCTGGTGATCTCGGCGGTCCGGGTGGTGCCGTCGGCCCACTGGGGCAACGCGGTGACGATGTTCGTCGACGCGCTCTCCCCAGCGGCGTTGATCGCCGTGACCTTGAAGTTGTAGTAGTGGCCGTTGCCGAGGTATCCGACGGTCATCGACCTCTTGTTCAGCGGGTACGGCAGCTTCTCCCACCAGCCGTTGAGCGTGGCGTCGCGCACGTAGACGTGGTAGTACACGTCCGGGGTCGGGCTGGCCGACCAGCTCAGCTTGACCGAACTGTCCCCGGCGACCGCGCGCAGGTTGGACGGCGGTTTCGGGAACGGCGGCATCGGCCGGGCGGTGTCGGTGTTCGACGGCGAACTGGTCCCGGCCAGGTTCGTCGACCGCACCCGGAACTCGTACGTGGTGCCGTTGTTCAGGTACTTCACGGTGAACGAGCAGCAGGTGCTCACCGGATAAGGCAGGCGGATCCACGAGCCGCCGACCTTGCGGTACTCGATCCAGTAGTAGACGTTGGCCGTGGAACTCCGCGTCCAGGTCAACTTCACCGCGCCGTTGCCCGCGTTGCTCGCGTTGAGGTTCGACGGCGGTTGCGGGAACGGCGGCAGCGGTCGGGCCGAGTCGGTGTTGGACGGGCTGCTGTCGCCGGCCACGTTTGTCGCCCGCACCCGGAACTCGTACGTGGTGCCGTTGTTCAGCAGGTTCACGGCGAACGAGCAGCAGGTGTCGACCGGATACGGCAGGCGTTTCCACGAGCCGCCGGACTTGCGGTACTCGATCAGGTAGTACACCCGGGGGGTGGGGCTGGCCGACCAGGTGAGGGAGACCTTGCCGTTTCCGGCGGTGGCCCGCAGGCTGGTCGGCGGCTTCGGGAAGACCGGCATCGGCGTCGCACCGGCCACGTTGGAAGGATCACTTTCGCCTGCGGCACTGGTGGCGGCGACTCGGTACTCGTACCGCTCTGCGTTGGTCAGGTACTCGGCGGTGAACGTGCAGCAGCCGTCGACCGGGTACGGCATCTTCCGCCAGGACTGGTTGCGAGAGGCGTTGCGGTGGTAGACGACGTACATGACGCCAGCGGTCGGACTGGCCGTCCAGTTGAGCCGGACGAAGCTGTCCCCGGCTGTCGCCTTGAGGTTGCTCGGTGGTTGGGGGGCGATGCCGATGGCGGTGGCCCGGGAGGTCGCCGAGGCAGGCCCTTCCCCCGCCACGTTTGTGGCGCTCACCTTGAACTCGTAGACATGGGTGTTGACCAGGTACTGCCAGGTCGCCTCGGTCAGCTCCGTCGGGTACGGCGACTTGCGGAAGGTGGTCTCGCCCGCGGTCACGTCCCGCCAGTACACCCAGTAGAGGACGTTCGGGCCGGGCGCGTCCCAGGTCAGCCGGATCTGCAGACTGCCGGACGGCACGGTCCGTAGGTTCGTCGGTGCCGTCGGCCGCGCCACCGTGCTCCGGGCCTGCACCGGCGCCGACGCCGTGCCCTCGCCGGAAAGGTTCTCGGCGGTCACCTTGAACTCGTACGTGTGCAGGTGGGTGAGGTATTCCCAGGTGGCGGTGGTCTTGTCGGTGGGGACCTCGGATCGTTTGAAGGTGGTCTCCCCTGCGGTGACGTCCCGCCAGTAGATTCGGTAGTAGAGGTTCGGGCCGGGCGCGTCCCAGGTCAGGGTGATGTCGCCGGTGGACAGCGGCCGGAGGGTCAGGTTCGTCGGCTGGCCGGGCAGCGGTGGCATGGGTTTGGCCCGGGCCACGTTGCTGGGCAGGCTCTCGGAACCCCGCGTCGCGGTCACCTTGTACTCGTACTCGTGGCCGTTGGCGAGGTACTGCGCCGGCATGGTGCAGCATTCGGAGATCGGTATCGGGAGCTGCTCCCACTCCTCGTTCTCGGTAGCGTCGCGCTGGTAGACCCAGTACCAGACATCCTCGGTGGCGGACGGGTCCCAGGTGAGGGTGGTCATGCCGTCGCCGGGTGTGACGCGCAGGTTCGTCGGGGCGGCCGGCGCGTCGAAGTACGCGGTCGCGGTGGCCGGTGCCGATGTCGGCCCCTCACCGCCACGGTTGGTCGCGCTGACCTTGAACTCGTACGTGTGGCCGTGGGTGAGGAAGCCCGCTTCCATCGAGCAGCACTCGGTGAGCGGCAGCGGCAGCTTGGTGAACTCCTGCTCGTCAATCGTGGTGTCGCGTTGGTAGACCCAGTACCAGACGTCCGACTGCGGCTCGGTCCAGGTCAGCTCGATGGTGCCGTTGCCCTGGGCGGTGGCGGTCAACCCGCCGGGTGCGGGCGGCGCCGCGATTGTCGACGTCGCGGTGGCCGGCTCCGATGGAGGGCTGACCGCCATGCTGTTCACCGCGACCACGGAGAACTCGTAGGTGTGCCCGGGCACGAGGTGGTCGGCGACCGCGCTGGTGCCGCTCCAGATCGTCGGTTGCCGTTCCACCGGATCGCGCTGCCCGGCGGTCACGTCCCGCTGCGAGACCCGGTATCTGATCCCGTCGCCGTCGACCGGCTCCCAGGCCAGGTTGATGGTGCCGTCGTCGGCCGGGGTGGCGGTGAGGCCGGTGGGCGTATCGTCCAGCGGCGGCGCCACCCGCAACAACCGATTGGGGGAACCGACGCCGGGATCGCGGATCACGCCCGGCTCGGCCAGGCCGAGAAGCGCGGCGGACACCTGCTCGGGCCGGTAGTTCTTGTGTGCCTGCAGCACCAGCGCCGCCGCACCGGCGACGTGCGGTGTCGCCATCGAGGTGCCACCCGATACGCGGGATGAGGTGTCGTCCATGTTGCTGGCCGAGGTGATGCCGACGCCCGGCGCGAAGATGTCGACGCACGACCCGTGGTTACTGCGCGGGGCGCGCTTGTCGTCCTGGTCGGTGGCCGCCACGGTGATGACGTCTGTCAGGGCGGCCGGCACCTCCGTGCACGCGTCCACGTCGGCGTTGCCGGCGGCGGCGACCACGGTGATGCCCTTGTCGATCGCATCCTGCACTGCTTTGCCGAGCCGGTCCCGGTCCCGCGAGCGGGTAGCCACGCTGAGGCTGATGTTCATCACTGCGGGCAGGGCGGCGTGCTGGGTGATCCAGTTGACGCCCCCGGTCATCCTTGCGGCGGTCGTGGCCATCTGGCAACCGATCTGCACGTCGATGATGTGCGCCTTCTTCGCCACTCCGTAGCTCTTTCCACCGGCCGTGCCTGCCACGTGGGTGCCGTGCGCGCCGCACATTTCCACGTTGCGGGAGCGCTTTTCACCTCCCACGTCGGCCCGGCCACCGAAGTCGGTGTGGGTGGTCCGCACACTGTTGTCGAGGATGTACACGTGGACGCCCTCACCCATGGACGGAAAGACGAACCTGCCGTCCAGGGCGCCATCGATGCGGTCCAGGCCCCAGGAGGGTGGGTTTTCCTGGACGCCACCGCTGTCCGACGCCGAGACATCGCCGTCGTCGTCCAAGCTGACCGTGCGGTCCTCCTCGACCGCCTCGACGGCCGGGTCGGCGGCGAGTTCGCGCGCCCTCGCGTCGGTCAGGTCGGTGACCGAGAAGCCGCCGAGGGCCGCGCCGAAGACCCCGTCGAGGCTGCCGCCGTATCGAGCGACCAGGCGGGTTGCGATCTCCCGGATGCCGTACTCGCCGCTGGCCGCGCCGTCGCGCAGGTCGACGAGGTAGCTACCGGCCACGGCGGTGCCGTCCGGGGCCGGCAGGAATTCCCCCTGCTGGGTGGGCCCGCCGCGCGCGGTGGCCGACACCACGGTCGTCGGGGCGCTCTCGCCGTTGCCGTTCACCGCCGAGACGGCGTACTCGTACAGGTGCCCGTCCACCAAGCCGGCGTCGGTGAAGGACGGCGCCGCGACCTGGCCGGGCAGCCGGACCGGGTGGCTCTGCCCGTACGACAGGTCCCGCCGGTGGATGCGGTAGCCGGTGGCACCCGGCGAGGCGGTCCAGGTGAGCTGAACGTTGCGCTGTTCGTCGGCGGTGGCGGACAGCTCGGTCGGCGTCGGGGGCAGGGTCGCAGGGTCCGGCGCCGGCCGTGGCCAGGTGACCTCCACGAACCGGGGTCGGTAGAGGCGGGCGTCCGCCTGGTTGTCGGCGTTCGCCAGGCTGTTGACGTTGTACGACACGAGCAGCTTGCCCGGGCGCGCCAACTCGGGGTGCAGTCGGGCGTCGTACACGATGATCTCTTTGCCCGGCTGCGGTTCGGGCGCCCGGAAGAGGTGCACGGGTCCGCTGAAGGGGCCGGTCGGCGCCGGCGCGGTGTAGGCGACGGTGTCCGGGTTGAACACGAGGTTGCCGTCGACGGTGACCAGGACGTACTGGTTTCCGATCTTCTGCACGCCGAAGGCGGTGGTGGTGCCGGCCATCAGCCGGGTGGCCTCCGACTCCTCGGCCGACCAGCCGTCGCCGGTCCAGAACTGCCACGGCCCGGCCAGCTCGCCGGCCGGCACCTTGGCGAGGTAGATCGGCTTCACCGGCCCCGAGTCGTTGACCAGCCGGGTGCCGTAGATGTAGGTGGTGTCGCCGTCCTCCAGGATGGCCGAGCCCCAGGCGATCCGGTCGGCCACCGGGAGCGGGGTGAGCGAGCGCAGGGTCAGTTCGGGCAGGTCGAACGAGGCGAGGGCGGTGCCGGTCAACTTCAGGTCGAGGGGATTCGGGCCGGAACGCAGGTAGTGGTTGTAGAGCACCTTGAGGGTGGAGTCCTCGACCGTGCCGTCACCGACCCAGTAGCCGGCGCTCGTGGGATCCCCGTCCCGCTCGGCGCCGACCAGGGACATCGGTTCGTCGACGCTGCCGCCGGTCAGCGTCTCGGAGAGCGTGGCGTCGTCCTGCACGACGATCGAATTGTGGATCATCGGCTGGAAGTCGGGACGTGATCCGTCGGGGTTGACCGAGCCGACGAAGGTGTCCGAGAACAGCCACACCATCCGGCCGTCGGGCAGCTTGACCGAGGCGGTGCTGTCGCCTCCGTTCCACCTGCCGCTGGTGTCTCCGTACGTGCGGAAGGCGTCGTTGAGTTGGGCCGCGGACATCCCGCCCGCAGGGATCTCGGCCTTCGCCACAGCGCCCGGCGCCAGCAGAATCGCCACCGTCACGAGCATCGCGACGGCGGCTCGCCGAGCCTTCGCCGCGAACATCACCTGGTTGTTGAGCGATACGCCCATCGAATACTCGCTGCGGTCGGTCGTCACGCTCGCCATCCACGAATAATGTGCCATCGATATGTGGAGCGGGGTGAAGGATCTGGACATCGAACGCAAGAATGTGGACAGTCACCCAGCGTCACCGGGGGCCGCGCGGCGGGTGCGGTAGGGAGGTCTGCGATGCCGGTCGAGGAACCGAGCGTGGCGATGCTGGCTTACCCGGGCGCGGGCAGCTTCGACTACGTCACGGTCAACGAGATCTTCGGCGTGGACTATGCGCACCGGTTCGGATCGTGGTACCGGACCAGGACGTGCGCCATCGAACCGGGGCAGATCGAGCTGGACGGTGGGATCACCGTGTCCGCCCCGTACGGGCTGGCCGAGGCGGAGGCCGCTGACCTCCTCGTCGTGCCGGGTTGGACGAGGGAACATGAGGTGCCACCCCGGCCGCTGCTGACCTCCCTGCTGCGGGCGCACGGGCGCGGGGCCCGCATCATGTCGATCTGCACGGGGGCGTTCATCCTCGGCCACGCCGGCCTTCTCGACCATCGACACGTCACCACCCACTGGACGACCGCACCGCTGCTGGCCTCGCTCTTCCCCGCCGCGACCGTGGATCCGCGGGCGCTGTTCATCGACGACACCGGCGTCCTTACCGCCGCCGGTATGTCCGCCGGTATCGACCTCGCCCTGCACGTGGTACGCGGGGACTACGGCGCGGACGTGGCTGCCGCGCTCGCCCGCAGGCTGGTGCTCTCCGGCTACCGCAGCGGCGGACAGGCCCAGTTCGTCGATTCGCCGCTCAGCCCCGATCCCGACGATCCGCTGCCGGAGTTGTTGGACTGGATGCGCGGCCACCTGGACCAGCCATGGTCGCTGCGATCGCTCGGCGAACGGGTGCACATGAGTCCGCGGACGCTGGCGCGGCACTTCCATCGGCTGACCGGAATGAGCCCACACCAGTGGCTCACCCGGGAGCGGGTGCTCGCCGCCCAGCGCATGCTGGAGGCCAGCGACGAGCCGATCGCACGGATCGCCACGCGGACCGGGATCGGGTCTACCGCCAACCTGCGGCACACCTTCCGGCGGGAACTCGGCACCTCACCCCAGGCGTACCGTGCCACGTTCCGTGCCCGCCGGACACCGCGATGAACGTGTGGATGGTCTTCGCGGATGTGTGCGGGGTGTGCACTCCAGCCGGTGCCCGGCCCGGCTACGTCGTTTGCTGCGCCTTCGTGACGACTTGAACGAAGGCGCGTACCAGGGCATTCTCTCCGCCTTTGCGCCACACCGGCGCGTAGTGCAGCACCGGTCCGTCGGTGATGGGCAGGAAGGTGATGTCGCCTCGTTGCCGGGTGGCTCCCACGTCCGATCCGATCGGGGATACGACGCTGCCGCCGGCGATCGCTTGGAAGGCCTCCTCGAGGGTGACGATGCCCAGTCCGCGCCGGACGGGCCGCCCAGCCGGGGTGGTGGACGGGGTGTGCGCCTCCCACACGTAGTCCGGAATGGGTCCCTCGGGGTAGACCACCGGATGATCGCCGAGATCCTCCAGCTCGACGCTGCCCCGGCCGGCCAGCGGATGACCGGCGGCCACCGCCAGCACCAGCTTCTCGCGGTGCAGGACCGGCCCGACCGTGAGGTCGGGCTCGCGGATCGGCAGCCAGAGAATCCCGATGTCGACCGTACCGGCCCGCAGCGGCCCGAGCGGGTCGGTCGGCAGGATCTCGCGCAGGCGCAGCTCGCACTGCGGGTGCCGCTGCCGGAACAGGTCGAGGGTGGACTCGACCGACTGGTACTGGGTGGCCATCGTGCCGATGGTCAGCGTGCCGGCCTGGCCGCGGGCGGTGGCGGTGGCCTCCTCGATGCCGGAGATGATCTCGCTATAGCCGGCGCGGAGACGGTCGCGCAGCCGTTCGCCGAGCGGGGTGAGCCGAACGGCGCGGCTCGTACGCTCGAACAGGCCCCCGCCGATCCGGCGTTCCTGCTGTTTGATCGACTGACTGACCCGCGATTGGGACACGTGCAGACGCTCGGCCGTGCGACCGAAGTGAAGCTCTTCGGTCAGCGTCAGGAAGATCTCGATGTCGCGCAGCTCCACCAGACGGCCCTACCTTCGATCACTGCGGCCTGGGATTGGGCAGTCTACGGCCCCGCCGAGAACGGGCGGCACGAGCGTGGCTCGGACCACCGGCCGTCGCGGGGTCGTCGTCGATCGATCACCGCTGGCTAATGCGGCGATGCGATCTTCTGCGTTGTTCGGCCGGGGCGGCCGGGCGATGGTGAACGCATGAGCGAAAGCGTGATCGACATCGTGGCGGCGCCGGATCATCTCGGCATCCCACGCTGGCACGCTGTGACGTCGCCCGGTTCGGTGGCCGGGGTCGCCGAACTGCGGCCGGTCATGCCGTTCGAGTACGAACTGCCACCGCAGACCGCCCCGCAGCCGGGCACCCTCGAGCTGAACCTGTACGTACAGCCGCAGTGGCGTCGTCGAGGGATCGGATCGCGGCTGCTGGCCGCCGTCGGCGCACACGCCGTGGGCCAGCGGTTGATCGTGGAGACCGCCCCGGATTCCGCCGCGCAGTCGTTCTGTGAGCGGCACGGATTTCGGCGCACCGGATCCGGGAGCCATGATCTGCTCAGCTACTGCGATGTCCACCATGCCTGGCTGGGTGAGTTGGTCGATGTCGAGCACCCCGGATACCGACTGCGTCACTGGACCGGGGATCCGTGCGGCGCGACCAGCGTCGAGCAACTGCTCCGGCATCCGAGCGGGCCCGGTGCCGCGGTGGTGAGCGCCGCCGAGGCGGACGGCGGGGTGGCCGCCTATGTCGTGGCGATGACGGGCGCACTGCCGCAGGTCCGCGCCCGCCAGTACGGCCCTGCCGTGCTCGTCGGTGATCGCGGCCAGCGGCTGGGGCTGTGGGTGAACGCCGCTCTGCTCACCCGACTACGCGAGATCCATCCACACCTCGAGGAGATCGAGACCCGCACCGCCGACGAGGACTCCGACCTGGTCGCCCTGCGTCGACACCTGGGCTTCCGCCCATTAGGGCGGCGTCTCCGCTACGAACTCACCCTGCCGTAACCGGCGGCCCTGACTCCGATCCAGTGGCACGTCCGGGCCGACCCGTGCCCAAAGAATAGAGGTTTGTCATGAAAGATCCTGTCCGCCCTCGGACGTGGGCCGCCCCGGTCGGGAGCCGGGACCCGCCCAGTGATCCGGGGTCGTCACCCGGCGGTCGCCACCTGCCCGCGTCAACGTCAACGTCAACGTCAACGTCAAGGAGTTCACCACCGTGCCCGTCAACCTCTCCACCCAGGACAAACTCACGCTTCGCACGGCCGCGTACGGTGCGGTCGCACTGCTGTCGGCCGCCGGAGCCGCCGGCGGCTCGCCGCACAAGATCGCCACCGATGGGTCCATCGCCCTGGCCTCGGCAACCGGCCTGGTCGGGCACGTGCTTGCGGAGAAGTCCACGGGCGTCGACCTGAACGGCAGGTCGGTGGCCGAGCTTGCCGACCGCGTGCTGCCCGCCCTGACCGAGGCGATGCGCCTGCTCGCCGAGCAGGCTCCGGCCGAGGCCGACAACTTCCGCCGCACCGTCGTCGTCGCCCTCGACGCCGCCGTCCGTACCCGTCAGGGCGCACCCGGTCCAACCGTCGCCGAGATGACCAACAAGATCACCGCGGCGCTCGACGCCGCCGCGGTAACCCCGGAGGTGACCACGTGACGATCCCGGCGATCTCGGTCTCGGGCCTGCGCAAGGCGTACAAGGACAAGACCGTCCTCGACGGCGTCGACTTCGACGTCCACGCCGGCACGGTGTTCTGTCTGCTCGGCCCCAACGGCGCGGGCAAGACGACGACGGTGAACGTGCTGACCACCCTGGTCCAGGCCGACGGCGGCACGGTCCGGGTCGCCGGCCACGACCTTGCCACCGACGCCAAGGCGGTCCGCGCGGCCATCGGCGTCACCGGCCAGTTCGCGGCCGTCGACGAACTACTGACCGGACGCGAGAACCTCCAGCTGATGGTGGACCTCAACCGGAGGGTCGCCGGCGGCGGCGCGCGAATCGTCACGGACCTGCTGGACCGGTTCGAGCTGACCGCCTCGGCGGACAAGCCGACCTCCACCTACTCCGGGGGCATGCGTCGCAAGCTCGACCTGGCGATGACGCTGGTCGGCGATCCGCGCATCATCTTCCTCGACGAGCCGACGACGGGCCTGGACCCGCGCAGCCGCCGCACCATGTGGTCGATCGTGCGTGACCTGGTCGCCGACGGCGCGACCATCTTCCTCACCACGCAGTACCTGGAGGAGGCCGACCAACTCGCCGACCGCCTCGCGGTGCTCGACCAGGGCCGCCTGGTCGCCCAGGGCACGCCGGAAGAGCTCAAACGCCTCATCCCCGGAACACACGTACGGCTGCGGTTCTCCACCGCCGCCGAACTCGACGCCGCCGCGGGGATCTTCCCCGAGGCCACCCGAGACGACGACGCGCTGGCCCTGCGGGTTCCCGCCGACGGCGGCACGAAGTCACTGCGGGCCCTGCTGGACCGGCTCGACGAGCACTCCCTCAGCGCCGAGGAATGCTCCGTGCGCACCCCGGACCTCGACGACGTTTTCCTCGCCCTGACCGGCCACGCCACGGAGGTCGACACGAAATGAGCGCCCAGTCCCATTCGCTGGTCATGCTGCGCCGCAACCTCAAACACCTCACCCGGAACCCGACCTCGGTGTTCAACGCCGTCCTGATGCCGATCATCATCATGCTGATGTTCGTCTACATGTTCGGCGACGCCTTCAGCGTCGGCATGGACTACATCGACTACGCGACGCCGGGCCTGATCCTGCTGGCCGTCTGCTACGGGCTGGGAGCCACCGCGACAGCGGTGAACTCCGACATGACCAAGGGCATCATCAACCGGTTCAAGGCCATGGACGTCTCCCGCGGCGCGGTGCTGACCGGCCACGTCGTCACCAGCGTGCTGACCAACGTGATCGCCATCGCGGCGCTCGTCGGAGTGGCCTTCCTGCTGGGGTTCAGCCCGGAGGCGGGCCTGACCGACTGGCTCGCCGTGGGTGGTGTCGTCGTGCTGCTCGCCTTCGCGGCGGGCTGGTTCACTGTCGCGCTGGGACTCTCGGCGAAATCGCCGGAGACGGCGGGCATGGCCGCCGTGCCGCTGGTCATGCTGCCGTTCTTCAGCAGCGCGATCGTCCCGGCGGAGAAGATGGGGCCGGGCCTGCGACAGTTCGCCGAGTACCAGCCGTTCACGCCGATCATCGAGACCGTGCGCGGCCTGCTCGACAGCGCGCCCGACACCACCGACGCGGCCGTCGCCGTCGCCTGGTGCGTGGCGATCGCCCTCGTCGGCTACCTGTGGGCGCGTTCCGCCTTCACGAAGCGAGCGTGACCCGGGCCGGTGTGGGGCGTTGCGGCGCCGTCTCGGTGAACGTGATCCGACGAGGCGGCGCCGCAACGAATCGAGAGCCCTTCCGCTCGGCACCCGGCCGTCGCGGCCGAACGCCGGATGGGAGCACTCGTCGCCCATGCCGACGTCCGCTACCCGATGCCCGGTGCCGGCCACCACGCCTTGGCCGGCACCTTCGCACCCGACCTCACCCTGCACACCGACCGGGGCATCACGGCACGTCGCCTGGGCCGCGACGCTCGACGAACCCACCGCCACCGCCGAGGCCACGTTGCGAGAAGGGCTCTCCCGCTGGTTCGGCACACCTGCAAAGCACAGGGGAGGCTCCAGGAGTCCGGCGGCCTGGACGGCGTAGCCGCCGGCCAGGGCGAAGCCGTATCGTTCGGCTGCCCCGAGCCCGGTGCGGGCGAGGCGTTCGTGGAAGGGGTCCACCGCTACGCCGCGTTGCTGCGGGTTGCGGCGAGTTCGGGCAAGGCATCCTTCCAGCGATCGCGGAGCTGGGGCGGCAGCCAGAGGGTGGGCGGCCAGAGCCGCCGGAGCAGGTCAGCGTCGAGCCAGGTGTTCAGATCCTCGACGGTACTGGCATCCTGCGCTGGCTGCGGTTGGTTGCTCGTCGGACCTCCGGTCGTAGCGCCTGGCGGATCGTCTCCCGGCCGTATCCGGCTCTTCGTCATGCCTCTGTGGCCGCAAGGTGATCGCGATGGTCGGGACTGACCGCGACGTCGGCGTTGGTCGTTACTCGCGGACCAGTCCCGGTGGCAGCGCGTCTTCGCCGGGTCGTACCTGGCGGGCGTTGGCCACGGGGTCGCGTTCGAGGGCGTGGATCACGGGTGTCGGGCCGCCGACGCAGGTCCAGGTGTCGTCCCAGAGCGCGGAGACCAGCCATGACCGGTCGGCGGGGAAGAACAGATCGGGTAGCGCTCCGCGGCCGTGGCGCATGTGCCCACCGGTGCGCCAGGTGAGGGCCTGCTCGGGACCGGCCTCGACCAGCACGTACGGCCAGTCCCAGTAGAGGAACACCCTCCGGGCGTGGGGGAAGACGACGTCGTGGGCGCCGGTGTCGAGGTAGGCCAGCAACCAGGGCTGGTCCGGAGTGTGCGTGATGAGGTCCTCGACCAAGGCGTGCTCGTAGCTGGCGACGGTGACGTCGTCGGCCTGGTACGTGGTGGCGTAGGCATCGAAGACCGGCGGGATGGCGGTGGTGATCGAGACGCCGGCAGTGGTGTGACCAGCGATCCAACTCACGTCGGCGGCGGTGCCGATGCGCCAGCTCCGCCCGTCCTTGCTGACCTGCACCCCGCCATTCAAGCCGCTGCAGCGTCGGTTGGCCAGGAGCCAGACCGGTCGTGCAACGGCGGCCGGCGACGGCGGCAGGCTGGGACAACGATGATCGGGGGAAGGTTGCCACTCCCTGCCACCTCAGGTAAACCCCAGGTCGCTAGACTGTGCCCTCGCGCCCTCGTAGCTCAGGGGATAGAGCATCGGTTTCCTAAGACGACGCTCCGCTTGTGTCTGCAGGCTGATGACCTGCGGCTTCTCCCGTTGCTGGCCTCCTGCCCCTGTCGCACGGGTATGTCGCTGTGATCGCCTGCTGATGCTCAGCGGAAGCGCATAAGAGCTGCTCGGCTCCACTTTCCCATCGACCGCTGTTTCGTCCTCTTGCGACGTGCTGCGCCCGACTCGGCGTCTGGCTTCGGCTTAGCCTGACCCGCGCTTCGGCGGTGGTGTGAAGGAGGGGTGGCGGGGGCAGCTCAGCAACCGAACGAGGCGCGCCGACAGCGCTGGTACCGGTGAGTTCGGTGCCCCGCTGGCTGTCCGCCGGCCCGCCGTGTATAGATGAGTGCTGCCCGCTCGTGTGGCGCGGCTACGCACGCTGGTGTGCTGGCGGAGGTTGTGATGTGGGCGGACAACGAGACCGACGAGGACCTGCTCGGGTTCGACTTCGTGGTCGACTCGTTGTTCGTTGCGTTGACCGAGCCGCGGCTGCTGCCGCTGACGATCGGGCTGCTGGGTGACTGGGGGTCCGGCAAGAGCAGCGTGCTGAAGATCGTGCATGCCGAGCTCGAAGCGCTGCGCGACGGCGACGAGCCCGGTCACTACGTCTGCGTCGAGTTCAGCCCGTGGCAATACGAGGACTACGACGACGTCAAGGTGGCGTTGATGGCCGCCGTCCTCGACCGCCTGGAACGCGAGGTCACTGACACCGAGGACCAGGAGCGTGTGTCGTGGCTGCGGCGGAGGCTTCGGGCCTTCCGGGGGCGGGGCCGCGTGTTTGGGCGGATGGCGCTGACTACCGCACCCGGGGTGCTGTCCGGGATGGCCGGATTCGTCGACCCGTCGCTGGCGTCGCCAGAACTGGTGCAGGCCGGGACATCGATTCTCGGCGCGGCGGCCGGCGCGGGCGAGCAGGCACTGCAGGATCCGCCGAACGACGCCGAGCGCAGCGCAGGGGCCGATCCGACCGGTGAGGTCCGCGCGTTCAAGGAGCAGTTCGCCACGTTGGTCGGCAACCTGACACACGTGCGCGCCGTCGTCGTGCTCATCGACGACCTGGACCGATGCCTGCCCGAGTCGGTGGTCGATACGTTCGAGGCAGTGCGGCTCTTCCTCAACAGCCCGAAGACGGCGTTCGTGGTGGCTGCGCACCAACTGGTGGTGGAGTCGGCGATCGACTCGCGGTATCCGGAGCTGCGCCGAGCCGACGGAAGCGGCATCGGTGCCGACTACCTGGAGAAGATGCTGCAGTTGAAGGTCACGATCCCCGCTCTGTCGGCGGCCGAGGCCGAGACTTACATGAACCTGCTGCTGGCCGAGCTGTGGCTGGCCGACGAGCAGTTCACCACCGTTCGTGAGACGGTGCGGCAACGACGGGTGCAGAACCCGCTCGGCGTCGGATTCAACCTGGGCGTTGCCGAGGCATGCCTCGGCGTCGAGGAGTTGCCGAAGCCGCTGGTCGACGACCTGATGTGGGCGGGACATATCGCGCCTGCGCTCACCGGCGGGCTGCGGGGCAATCCACGGCAGCTCAAGCGATTCCTCAACAATGTGATGCTGCGCCTCCGCAGCGCGCAGCGGCGGTCGATCAACCTGAACCCGGCCGTGATCGCCAAGCTGCTGGTACTGGAGGAACAGCACTTCGGCGACTTCAAGAAGCTGTTCGACTGGCAGATGGCAGCCACGGGCACGGTCGAGCAACTGCGCCTGGCCGAGACTCACGTTCGTGGCTCGGCATATTCAGCCGATGGCGATCAACCGGACACGCCAGCAGACGGGCCGGACCGAATCGATTCAGACGCCGAAGGCGCTAACCCGCCGACCGTCCCGCGCTCACGGGTGCGGGCTCGCCGTGGTGCGGACCCTGATCCAGGACCACGGTTGCCGTCCGAGGTCGCCGAGTGGGTTGGGCGGGAGCACATGCGGGCATGGCTGCAGCTGGAGCCGGCGTTGGCCGGCCACGACCTGCGACCGTACTTCACCTACGCGCGGGACAAACTGTCCTTGGGTGTGGTGGCGACGCGGCTGGCGCCTCGCCTGCAAGAGCTGCTCGCAAACCTGCAGTCCGACGTCGTTGCGACCCGGCGGGCCGCGGTGAACACGGTCACGACGCTGGAGGTCGAGGAACGCGAGCAGCTGATGCCGGCGCTGCTCGACGCCGTCGTCCGCAACCCCGCCGGGTTGGCACTCACCGCCGCTGCAGAGCTGGTGGCGCGCATTCCTGACGTTGTCCAGATCGTGTGCGAGGCGCTGATGCAGGTACCGGTGAGTGCCGTGCCGGCGCAGCGGGTTGCGTCGGTGGCGCGGAACCTTCCGCTGGACCACCCGGCCGTGGTGGCGTTGCTCGATCGTTGGCAGGGCAGCGGTGTTTCCGGGCTGGAGCGGGCGGTCACGACCGTTCGTCGGCTGGCGGCGCAGAGCGGTCGCTGATGGGAACCTCCGCCGACCGGACACCGGGCAGTGGTGGCGCCTGGACGCCGCTTAAGTATGCCACCGCCTCCTACGTGCGCGGGCTCGGCTCGGGCGATGTCCGGCAGCGGGACCGCGCGCTACGGGTCCTGGCCCGGCATGTTCCGGTGCTCGGCGGTGCCGGTGCGGCTGCCGGGTCGGCCAGCGCCGGTCGCGCCGGGATGCAACGCCTTGGCGGTCTGCTTGCCGGGATGGGCGGGCCAGGACTGGCGCCGACGCTGGAGGCACTCGGTCTGGCCGAGCTCGTCGGCCGGGACCGGTTCGACGTTCTCGACGGCCTCGTCACGCTGCTCGCCGGCGACGGAGACGACCTAGACTCGCAAGCCGCGCGTGACGCGGCGTGCGACGTGCTGGACGAGGTCTTCGCCGACGCCGACACTTGGCAGGATCTTGCCGCGGCGACCGTCACCCGCGACGACATGCAGGCCATGCTGGAGATGTTCCTGGCCCGCTACATCTACAACCGGATGCCGGTGATCGCCGAACGGCTCGGGCGCCTGGCCGACCAGCAGGCGGCCCGGCAGGCCGACGCGGACATGCGCCAACTCATCACCGACCTCGTGGCGTTGCGCCTGCCTGAGGACCCGTTCACCATCGACTGGGCCGGATCGCAGGGCCGGCAGATCGCCGACGACACCATCGGCGCGGTCTACGAGACGCTGGAAGCCCTGGATGGGAGCGACGAGTGACCTCCTACCTGCTACGTACCGACCTTGCCCATCCCCTGCCGCCTTCACCGGACGTCCGGATCCTGGACTGGGCACCCGGCAACCGCGCGGCCACGATGCAGACCGGGGAGCGAGGGCCGGAGTTCTTCGCCGGCTGGCGGCCCACCCGCGCCGGTGCCGACCTCATGCTGCTGGGCGCCGGCGCCTACTGCGTCGACCGAACCGCCCGCCGACGCCCCACCGCAGATGCCTGGACCCGCAGCCTGCAACTGCGGGTGCCTGTCGCCGACGCTGATGTCTGGGCCAGCGCAAAGTGGGACACAGCGCTGGGCTTCTTGACCGGCGACGACTGGCACATCGAGCCCTACTACGAACGCCGCCATCCACTCGTCCGAGTGCCAGGCGTTCCCAGAGGCGACCGGCCGATGGGACTCGAAGCCGATGGCATCTGCCTGTTCTCCGGCGGCCTGGACTCTCTCTGCGGCGTCATCGACCTTCTCGAAGAAGACCCGCAGCGACGACTATGTCTGCTGTCACACCACGAGGGCGGCCAAGCGTCGACCGCCCAGGTCGCCCTACTGGGTGAGCTCGTCGCCCACTACGGCCGCGAGCGGATCACGTCGCGTCGCCTCTACTTGCGCCCGGCACCGTCGAACCAGTTCCAAGCCCGCCCGCTGCCCACCGGGCGGGAAAACACCACCCGGTCACGGTCCCTGCTGTTCCTGTCCACCGCGCTGGCTATGGCCACCGCGACCGGGCCCGACGTGCCGGTGTACGTGCCCGAGAACGGCTTCATCGGCATCAACGTCCCGCTTACCAGAGCACGCGCCGGCAGCCTCAGCACCCGCACCACCCACCCGCATTTCATGCACCTGCTCGCCGAAGCCAGCACTACGGTCGGCGTGCCAAACCTGGTGATCAACCCGTACCGCCTCACCACGAAGGGCGAGATCCTCGCCCAGTCTCGCAACCCCGGCCTCCTGCGACGGCTTGCCCCGCTCAGCGTCTCCTGCGCCCACCCCGAAACCGCTCGGTACGCCAAGCGGCCCCAAGGCAACTGCGGCTACTGCTTCCCGTGCCTCATCCGCCGGGCGTCACTGGCCCACGTCGGCTGGGACACCGACACCTACGCTTGGAATGTGCTTGCCGAGGGCGCGCTCCTCGAGCCCCGTACCCGGCGCGGGGCAGACCTCCGCGCCATTATTAGCGGCGCATTCACCAACCGCCCGGACCGCGACATCTTGCGCAACGGGCCGCTTCCACGCGGCGAAGGGACCGCATTTCTCCGGGTCTGGCGTCAGGGTCTGGTCGAACTGCGGACCTGGCTCGAACAAGGTGCCAAGGGCGATCTCGCTGCGCTGCTGGGCGCCTCGTGACCCCAATGCTTCTCGACACCCACTGCCACATCGACGTCTACCCGGACCCGATCGCTGTGCTCAACCAAGCCAAAGCGGCCGGTGTCCACGTCGTCGCGGTTACCGAGGATCCCGGACGTTTCCGGCTCCTCCGCACACGGCTCGGCCGGCGAGATGGCATCCACCTCGGCATCGGCCTGCATCCCCTCCGCGTCACCACCCACTACCGCCGTGACCTGGACCGGCTGAGCCGCCTACTGCCGGATGCCGACTGGGTCGGCGAAGTAGGGCTCGACTTTTCCAAGGCAGGCGCCGCTACAAAGGCCCTGCAGATGGAAGCGTTCGAGGCGTTGCTCGCGATCGACGCGGTCCTCCGTAAACCGATCACCGTGCACAGCCGCGGCGCTGAACGCGACACGGTCACCCGGCTGCTCCAAACGAATGTGGTGGCCGTCCTGCACTGGTACACCGGATCCATCGCCGTCGCCGAGCAAGCCGTCACCGGCGGACTCTGGTTCTCGGTGAATCCTGCCATGATCCGGTCATCCCGGGCCGGTGGTCTGCTCCGGACAATCCCTCCGCGCCATGTCGTACTCGAAACCGACGGACCATACGCCCGCTGCGCCGGGAGACCGGCACACCCAGCAGACCTACCAGCCGTCGCCGAACACCTTGCCGGTGTCTGGGGCCTTCCCCGCGGAGCTGCCCTCGCGCAGATCGCTTCCAATCAACAACGGCTCGCCGCGATGCTCCGACCCGAGTCGCCTTGAAGTCGATTCCGAGCACCTACAAACGTCCGCTCCGCCCTGGGCAGCCGGCCAAGACGATAGGCTGAGTAGCGTGACCCCACGCAGCGCCTGACTGCAGCTCTCCGACCGGGTTGCTCCGCCTTCCGGGATGTTCAACGTTGCGCCAAGGCATCAGAATGGGCTGCGTGGCAGTTTTGCCCGGCACGGCAGATCCGACCGGCCCCGATGGCAGCCCTCCCGTCCATCCGGTCCCCGGTGCCTCAGCCACGCCAGGTGGCCTCTCTGGTGCTAACTACGTCAAGTACTCCCGCAACGCTCCAACGACGGACGGCGGGTCGGACGGCCGGTGGATCGCCGCAGACGAGTCCGGCTGGGATGGCGAGGCCCTTTTTCAGCCCACCGAGCCGTACATGACCATCGGTTCGGTCGCCATCGACGACGGCGACGCCGACACGGTGCTGGCCCTGCTGCGCCGCGACGCCGGGATCGAGCAGGCCGCTGAGCTCAAGTTCGGCCACTTCGCCCGGGGCCGTAATCAGCGACGACTTGAGGTGCTCGCCGGAGCGCTGCGACCCGGCGGCATGCTTGCCGGCAGGGCGAGCATCTTCATGATCGACAAGCGGTTCTTCGTCGCAGCCAAGATCATTGACTTGCTGCTTGAGGAGTATGCGCACGAGAACGGGATGGACCTGCACGCGGACGATCAGGCTCGGCGGTATGCACAGAAGCTGATCGAAGAGGGCCCGCGGGCGCTTGGGGCGCCCATGTTCGACGAAGTGATCAGAGTGTTCGTCCGCTTCGCCGGCATCCGCAACCGTGGACAGGCGTTGGTCGAGGTAGCCGAGTTGTTCGGGGTACTCGATGCCGCCGAGCGCCGATCGCGACGCCGGGCGGTCACGGACATCCTGAGCATGCTGCTACGGTGCCGCGCGCAGGCTCATGAACTGCAGAAGACGATGCTTGAACCGGACTTCCTTCTGGCGATGGAACCGTTGATCCCGGCGATGCCCGCCGTGCTCAACGAGTGGTCACGGCAAATCGGGCCGGCAAGCCTGCTCATGGACGCCCACAAGGTTCTGACCGACGACC
Source organism: Verrucosispora sp. WMMD703 (assembly GCF_049178935.1). NCBI lineage: Bacteria > Bacillati > Actinomycetota > Actinomycetes > Micromonosporales > Micromonosporaceae > Micromonospora > Verrucosispora sp. WMMD703. Next base: position 927,940 of record NZ_JBMHMM010000004.1, read on the forward strand.
GCATCGACATCTTGTGGAAGGCCATGACGGCGGGTCACCCAGACTTCCGATTTGTCTGGGCTGGCGTCAGGCCGCGAGGGCTGGCACGGGGTGACTCATTGGATCATCCGTCGATCCAACTCGCTGACCTCGTAGCGGGGGCGGGACGCGCCGTGGCGCACTTTCACGAAGGCTTGACCACCCCCACCGCAGAAGTCGGCGCCGCACTCGGAACCAGCGTTGCACCGCTCATCACACCGCACAGCCTGATCGCGCACGACGAGCCCGGCCGCTTCTCCCGGCCAAAAGAGTCGAGGGGAAACCCGCCTACAGGCTCGTAGTTACAGGCAGCCCGATCCTGTTCGGTGTCAACGCGGCTTCAACCTTGACCCCTCTGTTCGGGCGGGTTCCGAAACCACGGGCCCGTTTCAGGCGGAGCCGACAGCTCGGTTCGTTCTTCCGGACCGGGCTGCCACATACGGCCGTGTCCAGCTCCATCGAGTACGCCGTGCCCCTTACTGTCGGGTGGTGCAGCGATGGGATTCGCTCAATGAGCGGCAGCTCGACCTGCTTCGCCGGATCCACGGCGGCGATGACCTCAGCGGCCCGGACGGCGTCGAGTACCGCCGGTCGGCGCGCGCGCTCCAGGACCGGAACCTGGTGACGGTGACACGCAAGGCAGGGGTGTGGAAGGCGTCCTCGACCGACGCCGGTCGCTTCTACCTCGAGCATGGCCACCATCCCGATCATCCCGACCACCGTGCTTCCCTCCCGCGATCCGAGACGCCGGCACCCGGCGACGACACCGGCGGCGCTTCGTCGGCGGACCTGCTGCGATCGGCTCGCGACCTGCTCGACCGCCTACAGCACGAGGGCGGCATGGTCCGTATCGATAGCCCCGACAGCGGAACGCGGGCCCGGTACCGCCGGATCATTCACGCGCTCAAGCAGCAGGGACTTGTGCCATCAGGTCACCACCTGCGCCACACCGGCCGCGACGCCGGCGACATCGTCATCCGCCTGTACACCGACGCCGGCCCGGACGAGACCGACTGGAACCGGATCCGGCTCAACACCCGACGTGTCACCACCGACCCGCATCTGGCGTTCAGCGCCCTCGAGGCCGATCCGACCAACCTCGCCGTCAGCTCCGACCTACTGCCCCGAGCATTACTGCTGATCCGGCAGCTCGCCGGCGAGGCGGCCCGACGTGGGCACCGGCTCGGGGTCAACACCAAGGCGAAACACCCGCGGATGTTCCTCCAGGCCGGGCAGGTCCGACGCACAGTCACCCTGACCGAGGAACGCGACCAGGTCCCGCACGAACCCACCGCCGAGGAGCTGAAGGTGCTGCGCCTGCGGCCGTGGATGAAACCCGCGGAGTTCGACGTCGTCGACTCCGGCAGGCTCCGCTTGGAGATCACCCGGGCCGGCCACGACAACCGGGACACCTGGACCGACACCCCACGCGTACGTCTGGAACAGCGCGTCGCGCAGATCATCCAAGGGTTCGAGGCTGGCGTCACCGCCGACGAACGGCGAAGGCGGGCAGCCGAGGCCGCGAGGGAGAAGGCCGAGGCCGAACACCGGCGGCGGCAGGAGGAAGCCGCGGCCGAGCGCAGACGGCAGGAGGAGGCCACCCTCGCCCGATGGCACGCCGCGATGGCCGACGCCCGCGTCCAGGCCGCGGACAAGATCCGCGCGGAAACCTTCCGCAACGCCTACCAGGCGTGGACCACCGCAGCCGGCATCCGCGCGTTCTGTACCGCCCTTGAACAAGCGGCCGAGGGGCGGACCGGCGTCGTCGGGTACCTCGCCAGCTGGGTCGCGTGGGGCAGGGCCGCCGCCGACCGGATCGACCCCATTCGCAATCCCCGCGTGCTAGCTGACATCGATTACAACCCCGAACCCGGACCCGACGATCTGCGCCCGTTCCTCGGTGACTGGAGCCCCCATGGGCCGCGCAAGGAGCACCGCCCTGATCACGACCGGCAGGCCCACGCCGGCATCCGCCGACAGGCCGAATCGTGGCACCACGGGCTGCTCGACCGCGGCGCCTGAAGTGCGTCCACCTCAACCTCCACCACCCTCCGGCCGGATGCGCACGAGCCTGCGCCGGGACCTGCCGCCATCGCGGCGCGAACCGCCAGCACGACCCGGTACCACGCAACAAGCGACGCTCACCCGAAGGACGGCTGGATGAGAATCGACCCCTCCCGCTTCACCGTCGGCGACGAATGGGCGTACCGGCAGTCGGACCACGGACCGTCCGAACGCGTCCGCATCCTGGCCGTCGAGCCGAAGAAGACCAGCGCCCGCCTCGAGATCAGATTCCTCGACGACCCCGACGAACGGGTGGAGAAGGTCCCCGGATCGCGGCTGCGGGTGCCGTGGAACGAGGTCGGGACCTTCGACGCGCTGATGGCGAACTGGCAACGCATCGACGACCTGAGCCTCGATCACACAGAGGAAGCCTGCATCGAGGAGATCTTCGGCCTCCTGATCAGCGAAGACGTAGCCGAACTGCTCTGGTCCCCGGTGTCATGCGCCACCGACATCCACGACAGGGCCCGGCTGAGCGAGATCATCGACGGCCCGGTCGACGACATCCTCGCCTCGGCTGAATGGTTCGACCACGACGGCCGGACCATCCTGTCACCGGCCGGCACCCTCCAACTGGTCGAGGCCGCGTGCCACGCCCATCCGACCCAGGTCCTCGACCTCGTCATCGAGCAGGAAGCCCAGTCCCGCCACAAATGCAAGTTCGGCGATGAGCACCGCGTCGGCCGCGACAGCCGGTCGACGACACCGGAATGGGAGTACGACTGGTACCGTCGCCACGACCGACCCCGTCACGAACTACTACGCCAGTGGTGCGGCCACCGAGCAGTCACCCACCACGAACGGTTCCTCGCCGCCGAAGCCGAAACCCACCGCCTCGACATCCTGATAACCGACCTCCTCAAGGCCCTGGACAACCTCGGCGAACACGAACAGGCCGCCCGCTTCGCCGAGGAACACGAACGCGACCGCATCACACCCCACACGATGCGCCCCGTCGTCGAACGCCCCCTACACCCCTCCGAGATACCCGTACGCGAGATCAAGGTCAGACGCCGCTGGTGGTAAACACCCCCGCGCGGCATGGACCGCGATGTTGTCCCCGCGTTGAGCGGGCAGCGACGGTGGCCGCCCTCCGATCTGGATAAGCGGGCGTTGGCGTGGCCCGCAAGCCGACCTACGAACCCTGTAACGTCTATTTCGCCGCTCCAGCTTGGTGACCACCGCTGCCGTGCCGGCGGTCACAACCAGCGGTACTCCAGACGCAGACCCTGGCCGACGAAGCGGTACCGGCCGCGGCTCGCCGGGTCGAACGGGTTCGGGAGCATACGGATTTGGCGGTTCTCATTCATGACGTTGGTGATCACTAGGAGCCGCCACCGCCGGTTCCGGGCGTTCTCCTGCGCCGCGATGACCTGAGTCTCGCCCAGCTCGATTCGACCGCCCTCGGCGAGGGTGGCCTTGACCTCGTAGTACCAGGTGCCGCGCCGGCCGGGGACTTCAAAGTCCCAGCCCAGGCTGTCGTCACCGGTACCGGGGAAGACCCGCTCACGGTATCCCGACACCCAGCACTCCGGGCTGAAGTCGGCGCCATACTGCCGCTCCAGCCATCGATAAGCGAACCACTCGCCAGCGAAACCCACCCCCAGCTTTTGCAGGCTTGACAGCTCAAACGCGAACCCACCGCCGCCGAAGCCGCCACCGGCGATCCGGCCGCCTGGGCCGGACCGAGCGTCGGTTTCCATGAGGCCGCTGAACCTGCGCGGAGTGGCCAGGAACGCGGGTGTTCGGTCCAGCGAATTGTCGAGAGCCGCGCGTAGCGAGGTGAAGCCGTCGTCCAGGTCGAATGGTTTGTCGTCGATGTTCACGGTCCGCCGCTGCCGTTCCCGTTCGGCGCGTTGCTGCCGCTCCTCGGCTTTCTGGCGGTCGAGGTCGTCGGGGGTGAGACCAAGCGCGTCAACGTCGTCGGTCGCGGGCATGTCCGTCGGCCAGACGCCAAGCGTTTGCAGCCAGCAGAGCACGTCCGGAAGCCTCAGCATGGCGAAGTCGAGCGCGCCGGCCGAGTCGAGCGTTGCGCGCAGCGCCGGGCCTGCCGACGCCTCGTCCGTCCACGGCGCGGGGACCGGCCGGCTGTGCCGTTCGAGCCAGGCGCGCACGAGCTTGGCCAGCCTGCCGGCGGCGGTATCGACCAGCTCGGCGTTGGCCTTGGCGCAGTCGCTGCGGCGCGGCAGAGGGGGGCCGCTGGCTGGCGGCTGTTCGCCCAGCCGCGCGGCGAGTTCCTCCTCGACGCGCGCCGCCATGAGGTCGGTCGAAAGCACGTCGACGGTCGTGGCCCAGCCGGGGTCCGGGGCGAGCAACTCGACCCGCCGGAGCTGGGGCCAGTCCGGCTGGGGGTCGCCGGCCGCGAAGCGGTCCCACCGGTGCCAGCGCAGCCGGTCGAGCAGGGAGTCGCGATGGTGGCGTACGAAGTCGACGAAGTCCTCGGAGTGCTGCGCGCCGTAGTCGATGAGCGGATAGCGCCCGCCCATGCCGGACAGGGTGGCGTTGAGTTCGCGTACCGGGATCTTCAGCTGTTGCTGGAGCGCCGCGAGCGTCGGTGCGTCGAGCGCGGCGGCGAACAGCTCGTCCGGCTCGTGGTCGAGTCGGTCGGCCAGCGCAGTAAGCCGGTCTCGGGCCTCCTGCTCGCTTTCCACTGACGGTGAGCCGGGGTCGAACGGCGCGGCCGACTCGGCGTCCAGGTAATGCGCGACGACGGGATATAGACGATGTAGTAAGGGTCGCAGGGAGGACTGGATGCGCCGCGCCATCGTCCGGACGTCCTCGGCCGTGACGTCGCATATCTCGGCCACGTCGTCGTCGGCGAGCTGGGCGACGGGGACGCCGATCCGCCGGGTCCGCTCTGCGGCCCACCGGAAGGTGCGGGCGTAGTCCCGCCGGCCGATGAGGTATGCCAGCGGCTCCGCCATCGCCTCCAGCATGTCCCAGTCCAGCTCCGGCTCCGCACCCTCGACGATCAGGGTCGGGTTCGCGGCGTGCGGCATCGGCAGCACCCCGTGCAGCCGGTCCGGGATCCGCCTTGTTTCCTCGCCGAGGCGCACCTCGACCGTGCCAGCGAAGGCGACCCGCACCCGCCGCAACGCGTCGAGCGTGTCGTCGAACGCCCGCTGGCCGAGGCGGGTGAAGTGGCTGCGCTGGTGGTCGAGCAGCGTCGCCACGAACAGCGGCAGCCACGGCAGGATGCCGACGATCGGTCGGGCGCCGGCGACGGATGGCGGGCCGAACTCGTGTCCGTCCAGCAGCACGACCGGCGTGACGCCGCTGGCACGTGAGACCCGGTCGCCGAGGCGGCGACGCAAGATGGCGGTCACCGTCTCGGGATGCGCGTCTACCTCGAGGACCCGCCACCCGAAGTCGGCCATCAGCCGCAGCAGGCTCTGCTCGTCCTCCCGCGACGCGACTACCACGTCGGGCGGCTCCTGGTCGCCACCGGCCGGCTCGAGCGGCAGCGCTGTCGACGAGCCGCCGACGTCGACAACGAGGTAGCCCCGGGTGTCCGGCGGGAACGGCTCCACCTCGGCGCCACGGGCGGCACAGGCCGCCCACGCCGCCCGGTACGTGTTGTGGAACTGCGCCGCGTGCATCTCGGCAACCGCACCGGTGTGAAAGAGCGCGCCCAGGTGGCGCACCAGGCGCGGGGCATCGGAGTCCCGGCCCCACACGCCCAGACCCAGCTCGGTCAGCCGCCGCAGCGCCAGCGTGTCGTCGTCGAGCAGGTCCCGCATCGGCTTGGCGAGCAGCGTCGCGAACCGCGGCGGCACGTCGTCACTGCGAACCGGGAACGTCCAGCACTCGGCCGGCGTCGCGAAAGCCCCGCCGCTCTGGCCGGGTCGTTGCGTCGGCAACCAGGCCACCGTACGCAGGAACGCGCCGAGCGGCGTGCATCGCCGTTGCGGGTTCTTGTCGCCGGGCCGGTCGCGTTCCCAGACGGCCGTCAAGGCGTCGGCCGGCCAGGCGCCCTTGAGCCCGCGCAGGATCTGCCGTGCCAAGTGCAAGCGCACCCGGTCGGTCAGCCGTTCCCAGTCGGCCTGTCCCGGCATCCACCAGAGCGGGCTTTTTGCCACATAGGGCGTTTTTGGTGACCACGTGAGCGATGTGGTCGGCAGGACGTTCGCCCACTGCTCGCGGACCGGATCGGGCAGCCCGCGCACGGCTGTGAGCCGATCACGGGTCAGGTCGCGGCCGTTGATTTCCCGGCTGTCGTGTACCGATGCGAGCGGCAGCACCTCGCGCACGCCGATACGCCGCAGGAAAGCCACCCAGTCGGTGACGCGGTCGCCGGCTCGCATAACCTGCGCTGGGGATGTCAGCAACCGGCCCGCGAGCGAGTACAGCTCGGCCGACCGGTCCTTTGGAGTTGCCGCGATCGCGGACAGCTCCTTGCCGGTGGTGCCCGGCCAGTCGGACGAGAACAGACAGTCCTCGGCGGCCGTCCAAGCGCCGTTCGCAGTCGGCAGTCGCAGGCCCAAGGCGGCCAGGTCGGTCTTGATGCGGGCACCGCTGCGGCTCAGGTTGAAGACGAACGTCAGCGCGTCCCGGGAGACCCGCTGCGCCCGACTGTCGGCGAGCACGGCACGGATGTGTTCGAGGATGCCCCGCGTCTCGAAGCCGCGCACAAGCCGGTTGTCCTGCAGAAACTTGCGCGCCGGGGTCTGTTGCCGGTTGACGTGCCAGGTCAGCTCGCTGTGCAGATAGAACAGCCGGTTGGACAGGCTCGCTGGCAGCGACAGGTCGGCGCCGGGGTCGACGTCGTCCTCGTCGGCGATCCGCTGGGTCGTCGGCGGGAAGAACGGCGCGGCCTCCCGGCTCGCGGGCGTCTCGCCGGTCCGCCGACCGGCGCACCGCGCGAGCTCGTCCGAGTCGGTCAGCAGAATGCGCCGCGCCCGCAACGCCTCGGGCGCCTTCTCGAAAAGGCGCGCGATGTCCGCGTAGGCCTGGTCCCAGTCGCTGATCGGGCGGCGGTCGCGCTGCATCACCGCCATCATCTGCTCGACCCAGCCGGCCAGACGCTCCGGCTCCGGCGTCACGTCAAGTCCGAGCCGCGACAGCAGGCTCCTCAGCCGCGCCTGCCGGCGCGTCGGCAATTCCCGCAGGAACTCCGCGCCGCTGGCTGCCGTCGCGAACGCCGCGGTCAGCATGCGAGTGTCGGGTACGGGCCAGCGCCATGCCGCGGCTGGTGTGAGCCAACGGCCGGGCGCCTGCGCGGGCAGCAGGGGGCGTTCGCCCAGCGGCCGGCCCTGCTCCTCGGCGCGAGAGGTGAGCAGGCCCAGACGGTCGTCATCCCAACACAACAGATCGAGTACAGCGGTGGGGGCGGCGTTGTCCGGCCAGCCGGTGAGCGCCTCGGCCGCGTCGAGGCAGAGTTCCGCCGCCGAGGTGAGCAGCAGCCGATTCAGCGCGTTCGTCTCGTCGATGTCGGTGCGGGACAGGTCGGTGAAGAACGGCGCGTTGAGGTGCCCCGCGAACGGCGACGGCGCCTTACGGCCCATCGGCAGGAAGGTGTAACACCGGCCGACGTCCGCGTCCGCAGCCCAGTACGGCACGGCGACCGAGACTTCGACCGCCGCCGTCGACTCGGCATACCTGGGGTCGAGCTGACGCCGGTCGATCGCCTCCTGCACCGCACGCCGGTAGGCGGCCGGATCGACCCGCCGAGACAGCACCAGATATGTGCCGTCCTCGTCCAACGTCACAAGGTCGCAGGTGAAGTCACCGGCCACCACCGGCGCACTGCTGCGCACCCGGGTCAGCACCCGCTCCTCGCTGGCGGAACCGTCCTCTCTCCGTACAGTGACCCGTTCCAGCCGCTTCAGGAACAGCATGAGCGGCACCTCTGACGCTTCGAGCTCGTCGAGGCGCTCGGCCACCGCCTCGACGGCGCCCTCGTCGAGCGGCAGCCGCACCACGGTGGCATAGCCGTCGGCCCACAGCGCCGCCACCCGAGCGGGCGTCCCCTCGGCCGGCAACGTGATGCTGTAGAGCGAAACCTCGTCGATGATCTGCCGAGTGAGCACCGGATCCGCGCCGACCAGCCCTGGCACGTCGTCCTCGGTAGCGAACCGGAAGCAAAACCCCGGGTCTCCGCTGTCGAGGGTGCTGTAGACCTCCGGAGTCGCGCATATCTGGAGGACGCTCTTGAAGCCGACCCCCTTGTTGCCGATGCCCTCGCCGATCGGCTTGTCGCTCAGCCCGAGTGAGCGGATCCGCCGGGCGTTGCTGGCGGTGAATCCGCGCCCGGTGTTGGCTACGTAGAGAGTGCCGTGTGTGCCCTCGCCGCGCGCCAGCACCACCGCGATGCGCCCGCTGCCGGCGTCCGGCGGCTGCGCGTCGTACCCGTTTTGGATCAGCTCGAACAGGAAGCGGCCGCCGTACTCCCGCATCGTCTGGCCGATCATGCTCTTCTGGCTGCGCGCGAAGTCCTGATCCTCCCGGGTCATCAGCTGTGCCTGGACGAGGCGCTCGGCCCGGTCACGCAGCTGCGCGTCGGCCTCGGCACGTGAGGCCGGCTCGGTACCTTTCATCTGCTCTGTCTCCCCGGGTGGAACTACCGCCTCTTGTGTTCCAGGCTGCTGCGGAGGTTCTTCGCGCCCACCTCCGAGACCCCTGCGTGTGCCAGGGCATACCCCACGGCAGTGTCGACGTCGATCAGCCCGCCGCGCAGCACGGCGTCCAATGCCTTGCGGGCGTGCTCACGCTCGTGACTTCCGGTCCAGTTGTTGTGCCCGCCGAAGAACAGGGCACGGTCGAGGGCCTTCTGCGCCTCGGGATCCAGCGCCGGCACCTGCGGATACACCCCGGACAGGTCCTCTGCCCGGGTCCCGGCAGCCCATCCGGCCAGCGGGGTCATCGCACTCTCCAAGACCACCAGCGCCGATCCGCGCGCCAGGTCAGTCGCCTGGCGCAGCGACCGGGCGTCCGGGTGGAACGCCACTACAGCGCCACGAGGCCGGTTTCGGTCGAGCGGGTAGCTGAACCGGTAGCGGCTCGCCAGCCGGTGGACCGGGCCGGGGCCCCCGTGCGCCGTCGCCGCGTTGTAGAACACCACCGGGGTCACCCCGTCGGAGGCGGCCTGCTCCTCGATCCACTGCACCGCAATCTGCTCGAGTTCCTCCCACCGCTCCAGGTTCTCGTCGACGTCAGGGATCCACGCGGCGACCCGCAGCAGGCTCGGGTGCTGCCGCGAGGGTTCGTCCGGCTGATCGGTCACTCCACGCCTCTTTCGTCAGTCACTCGCGGCCAAGTGAACCAGCAGGGTCCGACATGGAGCCAGCCGTCGAACCGCCTCAGGTTCCCCGGGTGCCGTCGAGGGCGCCCGAACGGTAAGTCGCGGGCGTGTGAGCCCCGAGAGTGTCAGGGACGGGGTGTCTACTGGAGCCGCCGCCCCTTGCAGGGGAAACCGGTCGGACTTAGCTGTGAGGAACGGCTTCAATGGACGTTCATGCTCAGGCGCCGATCGTTGGCGGGCATCTCGGACGAGTTCGGACTCCGGATGACGACTACCTGACGGTGATGATGTTGTCCGCCGGACTGGCCGGCATCGTTCAGCGGAGGAGACAGGCGGCGGGCGGGTCGGCGAAGGAGGTGGGGTTGCTGCCGGCCCCGTGGCGGGTGGGCTTCTCGCGTCTGTGGTGGCGTTTCGCCGACCAGGGTCTGCAGCCGCTCGACAGCGACCTCGTCCTGTTGGAACTCTGTGCGCAGCCGTTGGCGACGTGGCCTGTGCAGCTCGACCTGTCGATCACCGACCTACAGAACAGTCTGCTGGCCGACGGTGACCTGACCGAGTTCGCGGTGCAGGGCTCTCGGCTCGCGCGGCACGACGTGGAGGCCGAGTGGACTGAGAACCAGGTGCACCTGGCACTGCGGGAAGCCGCGGCCGCGAACGGCTCCTCGGACGAGGAGATCGCGGGGGCGTACGCGGTGCTGCGGCGTTACCTCATCGACCACGCGGTCGTCGCCGACCGTGAGGTCCGCGGCCTTGAGCGGCGCTTTCCGGCGACGGACAACAGCGGGCAGACGCATGTCCACCGGCTGATCAGCCTCGCCTACCACTCGAGGCCCGCCCGGGAGCCGCAGGACTACCTGCTGTGCCCTTCGTGCCGCAACGTGCTGGCCGATCCATCGGCGTGCTGCGCGACCGCGGGTTGTCCCGGGGGGTCACCGGAGACGTGGACGGCCGTGCCAATGGCGGTGGTCTACGAGCAGCACCGGGCGACCCGCAAGTACATCCACGACCCGGGCCTAGTGGAGGCGCGGATCATCGACGCGCTGTCGGTCGACGCGCTGGCGCCGGTGATCAGGGTTACGCCGTACCCGGGAGTCGACGCGCTGGACGTGTTGATCGAGTTCCTGCGCCCAGGCGCGAGTGGCGTGCCGGAGGTTGCCGAGACCTGGGGCGTGGACGCGAAGGACCAGGTCAGCGCGCGGCTGTTGGGCCGGGGCTTCACCTGGCCGCAGGCACCGGCGTGCGACCGGCGGTACCTGGCGCTTCCCGCTCACCGGGCGGTGCAGCCGGGATACATCAGCGACCTGGAGGCCGAGCTCGACGGGCGGATCGCGGGCGTGCGCGTGATCGACGAGAACCAGCTGGTGGCTCGGGTCAAGGAGCGGGTGAAGGAGTTGGCCGCGTGAGAGAGACGTCGTCGTGGCGCGACAGCTTGATGAAGCAGATGCGCCGGGAGCAGTTCCCGGAAGCGGTGATGGCTCGGGACGCGTTCTGCCGAGTCGAGCTGGGGCTGCACTTCCTGACGAAGCACTTCCCGGGCGAGCCGGTGGGGGCGCTGCAGCCACTGCTGTCCGGGTACGTCGACCTGCCGCCCGAGCTCGTGGCGGCGTGCCGGCGGGCGCGGCACCGTATGGGTGACGTTGCCCGGCGCGGCTACTGGCGCAGGCTGCTCAACCACTACCTGCGGGTGCCGCAGGAATGGCGGCGCTTCGCCCGCACGGACGCCGCGGACGGGCAGGTCAACGACAACACGGTGTTCACCGTCGCGGGCTCGGCGCTGTGCCAGGACCGTGTGGCGACGTACGACGCGGCGCTGACTGACCCGCTGCAGTACAGGCTGACCCCGTCGCGACCGCCGGCGCCGGCCGGGCGGCGGTACGAGTTCCGCGTCGGAGACGGTGTAGAGGTGGTGCACCTGCCGTCGACGCTGCCGCCGGCCCCGCCCGTCGCGCGGCTTCCCCTCGTGCCCCGCCGCTCCCGGGAACCCTGGACGGTGTCGTTCGAGAAGGAACTGCTGGAGACGGCGAAGGAGATCGACCGCAGGCTCGTCGGCAAGCCCCACATCACGAACCGGAACTGGCACAAAGCGCCTGACGGAGAACATGCGCTTCAGCTCCGTCGACCGCAACGGCCCCGGCCTGCTCGACAGACCCGAGACGTTCGTCCTCGACGGCGTGTCCCACATCGTCGGGCTCATGAACTCCGGTAAGACCACCCTCACCGACGTGTTGACGGTCAACCGGGTGCTGAAGCACGGCAACCGGGTCGGCATGGTCCTGGGCTCGGTCGGTGACGTCTACGCCAAGGTGTCGTTCCTCCGGTCGATCGGCATCGACGCCGTGCCCCTGATCGGACACAGCAACCGAGCCGAGCACGCCGCACGGTACTGGCGCTCCGCGATCGAGGAATCTCCCGTCCTCGTGCCCGACGACGACAACCCCGCCGACCCGGCTGCCGCCTACGCCAACGCCTCCTGCCTGCTGGAACCCTTCCGGCGCTCGGCCAACCCCGACTGGAAGCCGCTGGAGCCGAACGAGTTCCCGTGCCACGGCAAGCTCCGCGACGCCGAGTCAGACGAGCCGACCACCTACGACTGCCCGCTGCTGTCGATCTGCCCGGCGCAGAAGGCTCACCGCGAGATCGCCAACGCGCAGGTCTGGGTCACCACCGCGCAGTGCCTCATCGCCAGCCGCGCGGAACCCGCTGACGCGTCCATGCGCTGGTTCGAAGCATTCCAGCCGCACCGACCTGCTCGTCATCGACGAGGCGGACGCGGTCCAGCAGGTGCTGGACTCCCGGTTCGTGCAGACCGAGCCCTTGGTGGCCGCGGGCAAGGGCTGGACGCACCGGATGGTCCAGCACACTAACGCCGCCCTGGACAACCAGAGCATGGCCCCGGCCGCCGACGACGAGGTCGACCGCTGGCACACGCAGCTGCAGATCCACCAGAACGCGGTCTTCGTCCTGAACCGGCTGGCCCTCTCGCCATCCGGACAGCGGCTGAAGGAGCTGCTCGGCGACGCGCCGTTCACGGCGCACTCGCTGTTGCGCCGCGTCGCCCGCACCCTGTTCGGCCTGCCCTCGCGCGGTGACGGGAACAAGCGCGTCGAGGACCTCGCCGACGACTTCTACCGCCACGAGCTGCAGGAATTCGCGGAGAGCCCGCTGAGCGAGCAGCCGCACAGCCTCGACGACGTCGTCGCCCAAGTGACCCGCCAGCCACGGACGGACGCCGCGGTGGCACTGGCCATCGACGACTGGCTCGACCGGTGGCTGAAACCGAACATCGACGCAGGACACGTGCGCCGCGAATGGTTCGACCAGCGTCGCGGCCTGCTGCGCTTGGTCGTCGAGGCAGCCATCTGCGCCGGCCGCATCACCATGACGTTCTGGACATCTCGCGGGCGAGGGATCTGCTCGGCTGGCACCCCACGACCCCGCTCGCGGAAGGCGTCCGGATCACCGTCCGGGCCGCGCGGCGGCGCGATTCGATCAAGGAGGCGTCATGAGGTACGCGCGTCGATTCGCGGTCGGGCCGGTCGAGGTGCAGGTGAACTCGAATGACGAATCGGTCCTCGACTATCTTGCCGAGTTCTACACCGCGACGGGTGCCGCCTTGCCGGGCCACGGCTGGACGGTCGACGCTCAGGTTGGCTTGCCAGAACCAGATGCGAACACCAACCAGTGGGGCGTTTCCTGGCGGATAGACCGCTCTGACCACACGGTCCATCTGCGTGCCGAGGCCGCCGAGAGCCTCTCGATCACTGCCCGGAAGTGCGTACGGGAAGTCCTGGTCGACTACTGCGAGCAGCGGCGGTACACGATGTTGCACGCCTCCGCGGTCGTTGATGAGGCCCGCACGATCGTTGTTGTCGGAGACAAGGGAAGCGGCAAGACCACCCTCGCTCTGAAGGCCGCTCTCCGGCACGGGATGCGGTATGTGTCCAACGACCACTTGATCATGTACGGGAGTGACGGCGCGGGCACCCTCACGTTGACATCGCTTCCCACGCTGATTCCGCTCAAGATTGGCACGTTTCTGGACCTCGAAGGCGCGTTGCCGGAGCCGTGGGATCGTGACGGGCTCGATGTCGAGGCACACCGGGCATCGCCGAGATCCGAGGTCTATTCGCTCGATCGGCGCATGCTGTACACGTACCGCCGTTTGGGTCACGACAACCCGATCACGGTAGACCTCGGCCCCCGCCGCTCCCCGGTGACGACGTTGATCGTGTTGGCGAGCTACTCACCGGGCGACGCTGGCGAACCCGAACCCGAACCCGTCGCGGATCCCGTAACGGGGCTTCTCGCTCACGTGCGTACCGATTGGATGTTCGATCCGACGCTCAACCAGCGGTACCTTCCGCGGGCCGAGCGCGGGCGCGATGAGTACCTCGCTGACGCCCGCCGCCTCGTCACCTCCCTGGCCGAGCGGTCGACAGTTGTTCGCTGGACTCACCGCGGTGATCCGGCCCCGATCCTGGAGTTCGCCGCCAATCGGAGACTGGCATGAAACCCCTCGTCACGGTCGTGGTCCCCACGTACAACCGACCCGGCCCTCTGCGGCATGCCCTGGCCAGCGTCGCCGCCCAGCGCGCCGTACCCGGCTCGGTCGAGGTAGTCGTCGTCAATGACGGCGGATGCGACGTGAGCACGGTCGCGAACGCAGCCCGCGAGCAGGGCCTCGTCGTCCGCCTCATCGATCTGGACCAGAACGGTGGTCTTCCTTCAGCGCGCAACGTCGGCATTCAGGTCGCGCGAGGTGATTACCTCGCCTTCCTCGACGACGACGACATCTTCCTGCCCAGCCACCTCGGCACAGCCCTCGCAGCGCTGAGCACGGGGGATGCCGACCTCGCGTACACGGTGTGCGTCGTCCAGGAGGCGCGCGTCGACCCCACGAACCCGCCGGCATTCAGCACCCCTACGACGTTCTCGTTCGATCCGGACCTGCTGTCGGTGGCCAACTTCATGCCGGTCCATACCGCGGTGCTTCGGCGTCCACCGGAGTCGGCCCGGTTCGACCCTGACCTTCCCGCGCTGGAGGACTGGGACATGTGGCTGCGTCTGGCCCGCGATCATCGTTACCGGTTCGTGCACGTCCCGGAGCCCACCGTCGTCTACCACCGCATCGCGAGCGAGGCCAGCATGGTCGGCGCGACCGTCGGCGATGGGCATGCCCTCGCCCACTTCGGGACCCTCACCGAACAGATGTGGTGTCGCTGGCCCGCCCGCACGCCCAAGGCGCAGCACTTCCGGCTGTACATCGCCGTCATGTATTGGCACTCGTTGGCGCGCCTGGCGGCCGGTCATGCGCTCAGCGACCAGTACTTTCAACGCTGCGTCGCAGAGATCGCCGCGGTCTGGCACGGGGAGCGCTCCGAGACCGGCCTTCGCCAACGGATCATCGACTCGATCAAGGAGACCGCCGATGTCGCACACGCCGCCTGATCTGCCTGGCGCAGCAGCCACGATCGGGCTGACCATCGACACGGTGCTACGGCGCACGGACAAGACCCTGCTGGCGCGAGGCTCGTTCCGCGGCGATCCGGCAGCGGTGAAGTATCTGATTGACCCAGATCCGTTCTGGGCGGCCAAGTGGCGGCACGAGCTGGACGTGTACGAGGTCTTCGGTGACACCACCCCGCCTGTCCGCGTTCCTCGGCTGCTCCATACCGACCGTGACCGGCTGCTGGTCCTGGAATGGGTCGACGCATCGCCCCTCGCGGTCGAACGCTACCCCCAGCGAGAGCTCGACACCCGGGAGGTCGATGCCGTCCTGGACAGCATCACCGCGTTGAATGAATGGACCTACCCCGCCGCCCGGTTCTCGCCCACCTTCGACTACTCCGACCGCATCGCTCGGTACCACGCCAAGGGGTACCTCACCGAGGGCCAGCGAGAGGCTCTGGACAGTCTGCTGGCCCGCTGCGACGCGCCGGCACAGTTCAACCATGGCGACCCGCTGGCCAGCAACATCCTCCTCGATGCCGGCCGTTCCGACAGCGATGACGAGGCCGAGACCACGGTGGTGCTAGTCGACTGGGAGTTCACCGGGCTGTTCCTTCCTGGCTTCGACCTTGCGATGCTCCACACCCAGGTCGGCGCAAGTACGCCAGTGATCCGCGAGCGCATCGAGGCGATCGTGAGTGAGACGGGCATCGAGGCCGCATTCGCGCTCAACCTCGCTGTGGTCCTGACCCGCGAGCTGCGCCTGCACCACGAACTGCCCGAGGACGACCCGGCCCGGACGCGGTGTCTGCCGATCATCGAGGCCGCCTGGACCTCGGCCAGCACCCGCCTACAACAGCTCGCCGCGGCGAGGCCAGCATGATCCACGTAGCCCTGGTCCACCGGGACCTCCACGAAGTGAGCCGCGGCGGCATCTGCACGCTCTACCGCTCCCTGGCCCGGCAACTGGCCGACCTGGGCGCATCGGTAACTATGATCACGCAGGAATCACCCCACCCATTGCAGGCGAAGGACGTCACCGTCGTCTCGCTTCCCCGCACCGAAGACCTGGTTCAGCACCGCGAGGCCGTCGCCGACGCCCTCGACGCGGTCAGGCCCGCTGTCGTCGACTGTTCCACCTGGGAGGCGGAGACCTTACGGTATCTCGCCAAACCTCGCGAAGACCGAGCCCCCGTCCTCGTACGCGGCGAGTTCAGCGCCGCCCGCCTCGACGCGGGTGACCTCGCTCGCGACGAACACCAACTCGTCCAGGCCGCCGACCAGGTCATCGCCGTCAGCCAGTACGCGGCCCAGGATCTCGCGACGGAGTACGGCATTCCTCTGCCACTCGCGGTGGCCAACGCAGTCGACCGCGAACGGTTCCATCCTGGGAGGCCAACCACGCCCGCAAGCGGCTTCCACATCGACCTCGGGGCCGACGGCCACGTCGCAGGCCGCAAGCCCATACCCGACCTCCTCGCGGCCGGAGAAACAGTCTCGCCATGGTCGCCCGATCCGGCGAGACGCCTCCGGCTCGTATGGGTCGGAAAGATCACGCCGATGAAGGGCTGGGACGTGCTCGAGACCGCCGCGACTCGGCTTCGGGACATCGCCTCCATTTCCGTGCTGCTCGGCCACTCACCAACGTTCGCGCCGGTCACATCGGCCAGCAGCGAACTCACCGTCCTTCAAGATCTGGACGACACCGACCTTCCGGGCCTCTACCGCGCGGCGGACTGGCTGCTGTCCACGTCGCGCTGGGAAGGCTTCGGCCTCGCCATCGCCGAGGCGCTCGCCTGTGGCACCCCGGTCCTGCTGCCAGAGCACCTCGGCACCGCGCCCGAGTTGCTCGCCGCCGGTGGCGGTTACACGTACCGCGACCTCGATCACCTCGCGGACATCCTGACCCGGGCCGAACGCCCGGCCGGCCGCCTTCCCGACCACTTCGACTGGGCAGTCAACGCGGCCGAAAGCCTCCGGCTCTACCGAGCGCTCGTCGGCAGGTGAGCCGTGCGAATCCTGCTGATCGGCCCACACCACGCCGGCGGAAGCATCCCGCCCTACCTCGACGTCTTCACCGCCGCGCTGCGATTCCTCGGCGTGCAGGTCGACCACCTCGGCACATCGGGCGTGCCCTACGACAAGGAGCAGGACCGATTCTGGACGGCCGAGCGCGTCCGCCAGGAGGCCGAGGGCATGCTTGCCGACGTCGACGTGAACGCGTACGACCTACTCTCTGTCCACTTCGGAAACCTCGACGTCGAACAACTGCTACCCCAGCTGTGGCCGGCCCGCCGACCTCCGGCCGTCTACCACCTACACAGCCTCGACTGGACCCTGTTCACCGACCACATCCCAGAGCCGGACCTACGCGAGGCGGTGAACAGGGGAGTCGTCGGAATGGACGCCTTCGTATGCTTCGGCACCTACGGAGCCGAGCGCCTCGAGACCCTCGCTGGGCCCGACGCACCACGCCTTGTCTCCTGGCTGCCAACCACCATCCCATCGGGCACCTTGCCGAGATACCCGAAGGACCTTGCCGCAGCCCTGGAACCCTCAGACCCCCGGCCGCTTGGCAGCCTCTACGGCTACGCCACCCCCTGGAAAGACACCGAGAACCTCATCGCCGCATGTAAGCGGACGAAGGAACCCGGCCGCATGATCGTCGCGGGCCCGTTCTGGGACGACCCATCACAGGCAGGACTGGATCTCGCCGCCGAGGTCAAGGGCACCACGCACGGATCAACACAGCTGCGTGTCGTACCGACGTACCTCGATGCCGCTGCTCGGTTGGCGCTCGTCACGGCGACGGACTTCGCGATCTTCCCCTACCGCACCCAGCCGACCTTCCAGGGCAGCGGTGCCATCGCCGACTACCTCGCCCACGGTGTGCCCGTCCTCGCAACGGACGTTGCCAACATGGCCGAACTGATCGGCGACGCGGGAGTGGTCATGGAGCCCGCGAATCCCCAGTCATTGGCCGACGCGGTCGATCGCTTCATCCACGATGTTCAACACCGTAAGACCCTGGCCAGCGCTGCCCGATGCCACGCCCGCCGCTTCAGCGCCGTCCACCACGCCGCCCAGTGCCTCCGGTTCTACGACACCCTCATCAGACGCTGAGAACGGGACCAGCGACCATGACACTCCCCGCTGAACTGATCATCGCCCGCCACGGCGAGGCCCACTGCAACCGCGAACAGATCGTCGGGGGCCCGCAAGGGTGTCGCGGACTGACCGACCGAGGCCGACGCCAGATCGAACGACTGGCACAACGACTCGGTCAAGAGCACCACGAGCGCCCGATTCACGCCATCTACACCACGCCGCTGCGCCGAGCCCAGGAAAGCGCCGCGATCATCGGCGCGTACCTCAGCTTGGACGCCGAGACCGTCGCCCACCTCGCCGAGCAGGACTACGGCACCGCCGACGGCCGGCCATGGACCGACGTCGTCGCTGAGTACGGGGACATCCCTGCCCTCGATGCGGACCGTCCGCTCGCGGCCGGCGGCGAAACCTGGCGGGACTACCTGCATCGGGCCAGCGTCGCCATCGGCGAGATCACGACTCGGCATGTAGGTGAGCGCGTCCTCGTCGTCGGCCACGGCGAAACCATCGACGCCGCCTTCCACCACTTCCTGGCCGTGCCTATCGCCGCTCGGGTCACCGCGGCTGTCGCGGCGTACCACGCGAGCGTCACGACCTGGGTGCAGCAACCGCTCTCGTGGACCCGACCCTCAGCTGGTTGGCGATGGACCCTGACCAGCCACAACGACACCCGGCATCTGTCCGCAGATGTAGAGATGACCGAATGTTAGCGGGGTCTGTCTGCGGTGCCGACCGCCTCGCCGGTGTCTGGTGGCCTCGCGAGGAGCCCGGTAGGTTCAGCTATCCAGCGCTCTCACTTTCATCGATTGGGGATGCGGGCCACGTGTCGCAGATCGAGAAGATCACCGGTGAACTCCGCGCAGTGATGACCGGGGTCGAACGCGCGCAGGGGTTGGCAGCCGCCGCCGACAGTCAGGCGCAGGAGGTGGCGCTGCGGGCCGCGGGCGCCGGCTTCGTCGCTGTGGCGGCGGGCGTGGCCCGGGTACGCAACGCGATCACGGGCATCCAGGGCGGCCTGGAAAGGCTCGCCGGTTCGATCGGTGAGGCGACGAAGGCCACCGCGGCGGTGCCGAACGAAGCCACCCCGCAGGAGACGATCGCCGGGCTGGCGCCCGTACAGAACGCCGTTGACGCCGCTCGTGACGCGGCGACCGGTGCCATCACCGGAGTCGGTGAGGCGCAGCAACTCGTCGCGATGGTCCTGCAGGGCGGGCAGCCTGGGCCGCTGCTGCAGGCCCTGGACAGCATCAAGCAGGTCCTGGTGCTGGTCGTTCAACGCACCGGCGGGGCCCGGCAGGCTGTCGAAGCGGCGATCGCGCAGGCCCGGCAGTTGGGGTCGTCGGGAAACTGACGGGGGCTGGCGGACACCCACCGGCCAGCCCCGCCCCTGCTACCACCGGCCGCCCATCCCCGACGGCCCGCACCCTAGACGGCGCCGTCTCCGCAGACACTGACGCAGCAACCCTGTGGGCCAGGCGTCCCACCGGCGTCGTCGGCGGGTCCCCTACTGGGCATCGAACCCGGATCTCCGCGAACGAGAAGCCACGGGAGCGGCGTGCCCTGGAGTTGGAGAACGAGTGTGCCGACAGGGTCGCCGGCAAGGGGTACCGGCTTCACCAGAACCCCACGAGGCAGGAGGTCGCGGACGCGCGACGCGAGACCGGGGATTCTGGGAGGCCGGAGAAGGCGCCCGACTTCCTCATCGAGGGGCATGTCTTTGACTGCTACGCGCCCACCCCTCCCGTGCCAGCGCGCGCCGTCTGGAGCGCGGTGTCCAGGAAGGTCGAAACGGAGCAGACCCAACGCGTGATGTTGAACCTCCACGACTGGCGGGGAGACCTCACCGCCCTGCACAAGCAGTTCGACGACTGGCCCATCGCAGGGCTGAAGGAACTGGCGGCGGTAACGCGCGACGGTGCGATCATTCAGATCATCCGGCGAGACTGATGAAGGGGTGCAGATGGCTGTCGAGTACCGGCTGACGCTGGCAGGCGACATCCCACTCGAGCAGGTGGCGGAACTGGCTGCTCCCGAAGCGGTCGAGACGTCCACGGCGTCCGGTGGCAGGATGCTCAGCGCCGACCTGAACGACGAGCACGGTTACGTCGTAGACATCACCGGCGGCCGGCACGGCTACTGCAGCGCCGAGGACGACGGTGGCGCTCTGTGGGAGTGGGAGCCGGAGGTCTACGTCGACGTCAGCTTCTACATGCGCAAGGACACCCTGGCCGACAAGGGCAAGTCCCACATGCTTGCCACCGTGGCCAGGATCCTCGCCGGCAGGGCCGAGGACGCGGCCCTGACTCTCAACGGCGACGTGCTGATGCTGACGCGCGTCGCGGGGACCATGCAGAAGCACAACACTGACGGCTGGTACGACGAGGATTACGACAGGATTCTTCACCTCTGACGTGTTTATCAGTCGGTGCGGCGAGGGCGTGTTCTGGCTCGCCGTCGTTGGGCTGCGTCGTCTGCAGCAGCATCGCGCGTATCGCGAAGAAACTCGGATTGGTAATGCCGGGTGGCGCGATTGTTCGGATCGTTGGTCGGGGCTGAGGAGAGCCGTCGAGATGGCTGTCGAGTTCAGGTTCACCCTGGCGGGTGACCTCCCCTTGGACGAGGTGGCTGATCTCATGGCGGCGGACGCCGCCGAGAGGCCGAGGCCGAGCGGCACCAACCTGCGGCTGTTCAGTGCTCGCCTCTACGACACCCGCGGGTAAGCGCCGACCGTCTCTTCAGGGAGCCAGGTTATTTCGATGCCGAGGCCGACGACGGTGCCCGCTGGGAGTGGGAGCCGGAGACATACGTCGACATCGACTTCTCCATGCGGGCAGACGACGTGGTCGACAAGGGGATCCCGAACATGATGCATGCCGTGGCCCGTGTGTTGGCTGCCCGGCAGGAGGACGCGGCGCTGGTCCAGAACGGAAACTGGCTCCTGCTGACCCGCGTCCGGGGCGAACTTCGCAGACACCGGCCTACGTGGTGGAGCCACTATGGCATAGACGACCTCATCATCAGCCAATGAACCAGCCGAGCGCGGGTGACCCGCTGACGAACGACGCAACTTCGACCCGTCGTCCGTGGTCGACGTTGACGTCGTTTCCTCGACCCGACGGACCTGACCCGCGACAACGACGACCAGCCACCGCGCGGCTGATGGCGACCTGGCCGGAATCCACCGTGGGAGGCGGCGCCCAGCCGGGGAAGCGGGCAACCCCACATGATCTTCGATGATGTGCGCGGTGTGTGCTCTCCAGCGGATGCCAACCCGGGTGAACCGGTACCAACGCGGGTAACGGCGGCCGACCGCCGGTCGCAAATCGGGGTCCGTGTGCTCGGGGTGTGCTCCTGGGCTGCGACAACGGCGGTCCGAGTGACGTGGGTGAACGCGGGCCACTCCCTGCCACCCCAGGTGAACCCCAGGTCGCTAGACTGTGCCCTCGCGCCCTCGTAGCTCAGGGGATAGAGCATCGGTTTCCTAAACCGTGTGTCGCAGGTTCGAATCCTGCCGGGGGCACGTCACAGAACTGCAACAACGCGTGGTCATCGACCGACATCTGACCGTTGAGGCTCAGTTCTCGCTCGGATCGTGATAAACGGCTCCTCGCCCAGATCGACGGGAAGCCGTTCGCTCGTCTCATGGCCTCGGCGTCAGCTGACGCCCCAGGTGGCCCATGAGATGACCCAATCGCGTTCGCGCTGCGGCGGCGGCTCGCCTCGCAGTACCGCGCCCACGGCGTCGGCGGCTTCGCGGTCGTTCTGGCGGGCGTACCGGTCGTACATGGCCTGGCATTCGACGTAGATGACGCCGTTGATCGAGTAGGTCCGGACGGGGTGATCGGCGCGCCTCCGGATCGCGGTGCGGACGGCTTTGCGCAGCGCATCTTGCTGGTCACCGGGTACGTGGTGGATCTCGACGTAGCCTCGTCGGTCCATGACCACGTCGGTAGCGAGTTGGGCGACGAGCGCGAGCCGATCGTCGGGTTCGGGCTTCGGGAAATGGCGGTCGATCAAGGTCAGGCAGCGCCGGCAGGTTGGGGCGTACGCTACGTCGCCGTACCGGCCAACTGCACCGCCGTCGCCGCCGACCATGACCGCCCAGACGCGGCCACAGATCGTCTTGTCGGACCATCGACGTTCGCGCAGTGCCATGAGGTCGTAGTCGGACGGCACGCGGTCGTTGCCGTCAAAGTAGAAGCCGGGTACTGCTTCGCGGCCGGCGTCGGGTGCCGTGGTAGCGGTGAGGTGTACCGCGGTGCCGCCGCTGACGGTTGTGAGAAGCATCGCGGTGCCGTTGATCTCGATGGTGTTCGGTCCGTGTGCCATGGGCTCCGTCCTGGCTACGTCGTCGACGCGGTCATTCGGTGACGGGTTCGGACTCGTCGCGGCGACGCAGTTCGTCCCAGGTCACGCGCTGGCGCGCATCGGCGAGATCGTTGTCGAACCGAACGCCCTGACTCTCCAGCAGTTGACGGCAGTATTCCGGCCCACGATCTTGACTGTCGCGCCATTTCGGATTGATGCGCCCGCCCTCCATGAGGATTCGTTCGGGGTGGGGGAAGTTGGCGAGGGCTGCTGCGGCCTGCCCAACGCCTCGGGCCGCCTTAGTGTCGCCGCGCACGGCAATCGAGATGTCTCCGTAGGTTGTCCACTCGCCTTCACGGACGCGGGATGCCACGCGCATGAAGACGACGCTGGTGGTGCGATAGCGGGGGGCCAGCCGCCATCGTTGCGGGGACGCGCCCGGGACCGGCTCGACGAGGCCGGCCTTGTGCAGGGCTTGCAGCGAGGTGTGCGTGTTCGGTCCGTCGTAGCTGATGGCGGCGGCTATGTCGGCAGTCTTCATGCCGTTCTCGGTACTGACACCGGGCACGGCGAGGATCTGCTGCTGGCGCTGGCCTCGTCCGGTTGGGATCTCAACTTCGGCGTCCACGGTGAGGTCAGGGACCTGCGCTGCGGCCTCCAGGTCGGTGGCCAGTTTATGGAAGAGCTCGCCTTGCGCTCGGGCAAACCTAGCCAGTGCGAGCGCCATCTCCGTCATGTTCGATCCTTTCAAATCCATGTGACAGAGATGCACCATACCAGCCTTTGTGTCCTTGTCAACATCTTGTCAAGTGATCACAAAAGCACGTCGATTCGCCGGCCGACTCGGGCCGTCTGGGCTGACAATCCGGCGAAGGTCATGGTTCTGACGACTGGATTTGCGGCATCAGCGGTACGCAGGCCCTGGTCAGCACCATCGCCGCGGCACCCCGCGCTGATCAGGACCCTCGTGAGGGCGCCACGTAGTGCGGGGCCATGGCCTCCATCTGCTCGATCACGAGCCGGATTGCCTCGGGCTGCTTGTCCGGCGGGTACTTGTACTTCACCAGCAGCCGTTTGATCGACGAGCGCAGTTTGGCACGGACGTCGTCGCGGACAGTCCAGTCGGTCTTGACATCTCGGCGCATGATGGCCACGAGTTCCCTCGCGATCTGAGCCAGGACCTCCTCACCCTGCAGCTTGACCGCCGACTCATTTGCACTGACCGCGTCATAGAAGGCCAACTCGTCGCCGGACAGCGGCGGGCTGAACCGGGTGCCCCGGTTACCCTCCGCCGCGACCTCCTTCGCCATCTCGATGAGTTCGGCGATGACCTCGGCTGACGTGAGCTGCTGGTTGGTGTACCGGAGCATCAGCTCCTTGATCCGTTCCGAGAACGCCCGCTGCCGGACCAGGTTGTGGCGGGTAACCGCGGCAGACTCGGCAGTGAGCAGCGCCCGCAAGGCTTCGATCGCCAGATGAGGATTCGTGGCGGTGCGGGCTCTGGCCTCGTACTCGGCGTCAAGGTCGGACAAGCTCGGTTTCGGGATGCCGGCCGCGTCGTAGATGTCAACGATCTCACCAGATGCGGTTGCCGTCGCGACCAGCGCCGACAGCATCCGCTGGACGTCCTCCGGCACCGGACGACCGGCCGCCTGACGCTCCTGGGCGTCGAACTTGGCCATCCACACCCGTACCTCTTCGTAGAACTTAGCGGCGAGACGCAGATGATCGAGGGTGTCGCTGCCGGAGCAAAGCGCCCAGGCGCGGGCGAGTTGGTTGGCCAGTTTGCGGTACCGGTCGCCGAGGCTTTCTTCCCCTTCCGCGACCTGGTTCCCCGGCGTTCGCGGAGAGCGCAGGTAGTTGGTCAGGCCGACGGCTGCTTTGATCCAGCTCTTCGGGCCGGCATCGAGCTTGGCGCGCCAGTCATAGCCGGCGCACAGTTGGTCGAGGGTAGCGATCAACGTGGTGGTCAGCGCGACTGCCTCGTCGATGTTCTTGCCGACGGGCTTGTTCTCGCGGTCGTCGTCGGTGTACTCCGCAAGGGCTTTGGCTAGGTTCTCGGCCAGCGGCGCGTAAGCCACAAGCAGACCGTTGGGCTTACCGCGGAAGGTCCGATTGACCCTGGCGAGGGTCTGCATGAGCAGCGCGCCCTTCAGCGGCCGGTCAAGGTACAAAGTGTGCAGCGGCGGGGCGTCGAAGCCGGTGAGCATCATGTCCTTGACGATCACCAACTGAAGCTCGTCGGCGGGCTTACGCAGCCGCTTCTGAATCACCTTGTTCTCCGACGACCGGCGAACGTGCCGCGAAACCGGTGGCTGATCCCCTGCCGTGCCCGAGTACACGACCTTGATGACGCCCCGATCCAGGGCGTCGCTGTGCCAGCCAGGACGTAGCTTGATGATCTCCTCGTACAGGTTCGCGCAGATCTCACGGGTACCGCCGACGATCATGGCCTTACCGGGCCCCACCTCCGACTCGTCGCCGCTGACGAACTTCAGCAGTTCGGCCGAGCGATTCTCCCAGTGCTCGACGATGTCGGCGGCCAGCGCGCGCAGCCGGGCTGGCGCCCCGTACACCGCGTTGATCACCGCCACCGACTTCTCGATCTGTGCCCGCTCCACCTCATCGAGCCCGACGGTGGCCTCATCGGCGGCCCGGTCCAGATCCTCCTCGGTGACGTCGCGTACCAGCCCGACCCTGACTAGGCGCGGCTCGAAGTACACCGGCACCGTCGCACCGTCACTCACCGCCCGAGTCAGGTCGTAAGTGTCAATGATCGAACCGAACACCTCAGTGGTATTGCGGTCGTGGAACGAGATCGGGGTACCGGTGAACGCGATGAACGAGGCGTTGGGGAGCGCGTCCCGGATATGCCGGGCGTACCCGTCCAGGTCGTCGTAGTGGCTGCGGTGCGCCTCGTCCACCACCACGATGATGTTGCGCCGCTCCGACAACAGCGGGTGGTCCGCACCGGCGTCGCGTTCGTCGCGGGTACGGCCGAACTTCTGCAGAGTGGTGAACACAACGCCGCCGGTGGTGCGGTTCGTCAGCTCGTCGCGCAGCAGTTCGCGGCTGGTGATGGCCACCGGCGCCTCGTCGAGCAGTAGCGACCGGTTGAACGCCTCGAACAGCTGCCCATCAAGCTCCTTGCGGTCAGTGACGATTACGAACGTCGGGTTGCGCAGCTCAGGACGCTGGGCGGCGAGGTGGACGTACAGCTCCATCTCCATCGACTTGCCCGAGCCCTGGGTGTGCCAGACCACGCCAGCCCGGCCGTCGCTGTGCACCGCGTCGACGGTGGTGCCGACCGCCTTGGTCACCGCGAAGTACTGGTGCGGCTTGGCGACCCGCTTGGCGTACCCCTCCGCGCCACCGTCGAACGCGACGAAGTTGCGCAGCATCTGTAGGAACCGCTCCGG
This sequence comes from Verrucosispora sp. WMMD703, assembly GCF_049178935.1. NCBI lineage: Bacteria > Bacillati > Actinomycetota > Actinomycetes > Micromonosporales > Micromonosporaceae > Micromonospora > Verrucosispora sp. WMMD703. Next base: position 953,545 of record NZ_JBMHMM010000004.1, read on the forward strand.
GTTGAAGACGCCTTCGATGAGGAACTCCAGCTCGGTGCCGAGATGTGCGTCATCGATGACGTCGCCCAGCCGTACCGGCTTGCCATCGTCGTCGACGTTCCATGGGCTGTAGTGGTGCAGCGGTGTGCAGGGAGTGCCGTACCGGGCGGTGATTCCATCGCTGATCACCGTCACGGCCGCGAACCGGAACGCCATCGGGAACTCTCGCAAGTAGGTGGCCAGCTGCGCGTGCGCCGCCGGCAGATCCGCCTCCGCTGCGCCGGCCCTCTTCAGCTCGACGATGGCGATGGGCAAACCGTTGAGGTACAAGACGATGTCAAACCGACGCTCGGCGTCGCGGGATCTGACGATCACCTGGTTGACCGCGAGCAGCTCGTTGTCCTCCGGGCGGTGGCTGACCAGACGAATGGTCGGGTTCTGCTCCACCCCATCCGCATCGATGTAGGAGATCCCACGGTAACCCTTCGTGAGGGCCTGATGGGTGCGATAGTTCTCCGTGATCGCGTCCTGCGACTTCGGCTGCAACAGCTCCGCGAGCGCCTGCTCCAGGTACTCAAGCGGCACACCAGGGTTGAGGTTACGCATCGTGGCCAGGGTGCGGGCAGGCAGCACAAGGTCCGTCCACGAGCGGCGACCGAGGTCCGCGCCGGGTGCGATCGCGTTTCCCAGCAGCGGCTGCCACTCCTGCTCGGCCAGCGTTTCGAGCGCAATCGCCTCCCATTCGGCCTCGCTCGGCCCCGACTGCGCAACCATTCAGACCACCTCCTCCACTAGCTTCTCGGCGTCCCTAACTCGGATGCGCCCCGACATCAACATTGGCAATAACTTCGTACGAGTATTGGAGAGCACGTTATTTTCGCGACCTAACGCGTGCAGAAGCCCAATTGCCAACCGCTGAAACTCCCCTTTAGCCCGCTGTGTCTCAATATCTGGAATTGGAACCTGCAACCTACCGATATCCTGCAGATTTACGTATGGCGCCATGTCGCTCTTGTGCATGACTAAAGATAGTTGATCGACAAGATCGCGCCCTTTGAACCAGGCAGTCAGATATCCATAATCGATCAGGCTCTCATTAAGCACGCGGAAGTAGCAAACTTGAGGGCTGTAGACGACCGCCTCCATGGCGGCGGGCACGACCGCCACCCGCCCAACCGTTCCTTTAGTGGTGAGCAAAATGTCGCCCTCCCTCGACACCTTGGCGCCGATACTGGCGCGGTACTGGTCCGAGACGAAATCCGGTCCAGTGGGCACAATTCTGTAGCTACGGATGTCACCCGCCCTCAGAATCCGCAGTCCTGGAGAGCCGAGCTCCGAGCGCTTGGTTCGATAACCGTCGCTGTATTGAAGTGCTTTTCGGTCAGCTAGCCAAGCCAGGGTGCGACGTTCGACTCTAGCGATCGTTCCTACGTGACGGAACTTGGCGTCTGCCAACTCCTCGGTTAGCCGCATCGTCCTTTCGTTCGCCGCGATCTTGCTTTCGAGTGCGCTGATCACTTCGGTAATCGCTTCGCGCTCACCACGAGGTGGCACAGGAATCTCAAGACGCTTGAGGTCGGCGAGGTTAAGCGTCGCTTGTACTGTTGTATTTAGCGCGGCATCAAGCGCACGTTGGACCGGCGCAGTTTGTAGGCAGAGCCTTATCCAGGCAGATGAGACTTCCGTCGGACGAATCACGGCAATAGCGCGCGCAACGTTCCAGCCGGCCATCGACTCAGGCACAACTGCCGCTTCGCCGATTGTGCCAACGATTGAGAGCAGAAGTTCGCCGCCACGTAGACTGGTCCGTCGGTAGGCATCCGCAACGCTGGGTGCTACGCGCAGTGGGCTTCGTGTGTCCACAACGCCATTCCGCAGATCCTTCACGCGAACGATCGGCACACCTTGGTCACAAGGACTACCAGGTTGAACAATGCCGTAAGATATGTCCCCATTTTCAACCAATCCCGCAAGGCGAACGGTCGGCCATGCGCCGCTCATGACAGCCGCTCCAACTCGTGGCGAACGACCTCTTCCAAGCGGGCAGATTCGTCGAATGCCTCCAAGGTTTCTTTCGTCAGCCGACTGATCTTCACATCCATTGGTTCGCCGTCATCTTCGGCTTCAACTGCGCCGACATACCGTCCAGGAGTAAGCGAGTAGTCCGCGTCCTTGATCTCGGCGAGAGTAGCCGACCTGCAGAAACCGGGGACGTCCGCGTACGTCAACTGCTTCTGAGCCGCCGAATCCGTCCCACGCCAAGCGTGATAGGTATTACCGATCCTAACAATTTCGTCATCCGAGAGTGCCCGTTCGGCCCGATCGACCAAATAGCCCAGCTCGCGGGCGTCGATGAAGAGCACCTGGCCGCGGCGGTCCACGGAACCCAGCTTTCCCGCCCGTTTGTCCCTGGTGAAGAACCACAGGCACACCGGGATGCCGGTGCTACGGAACAACTGGGTCGGCAGCGCCACCATGCATGACACCAGGTCCGCTTCGACGATGCGGGCGCGGATCTGACCTTCGCCGTTTGAGTTCGACGACATGGAGCCATTGGCCATCACGACACCGGCACTGCCGCCCGGACCGAGCTTGGACAAGATGTGCTGGATCCAGGCGTAGTTGGCGTTGTTGGCCGGCGGCACCCCGTACACCCAGCGAGGGTCGTCCTCCCGTCGCGTCCAGTGCTTGATGTTGAACGGCGGGTTCGCCATTACATAGTCCATCTGGATGTCCGCGTGCTGGTCGCGGGCGAACGTGTCACCCCAGCGTGCTCCCAGACCGGAGTTGTCGATGCCGTGGATGGCGAGGTTCATCTTCGCCATCCGCCAGGTCTCCTCGATGCTTTCCTGGCCATAGATGGCGATGTCCTTCGGGTCGCCGTCGTGTTCGTAGATGAACTTCTCCGTCTGCACGAACATGCCGCCCGAGCCGCAGCACGGGTCGTAAACGCGCCCGCGTGACGGTTCGAGCACCTCGACGATGACCCTGACGACGCTGGGCGGGGTGAAGAACTCGCCGCCCCGTTTGCCTTCGGCGCGGGCGAAGTTGCCGAGGAAGTACTCGTACACCTCGCCCATGAGGTCGCGCGCCCGGTGCTGGCCCTGCCGGCTGAAGCGGGCGCTGTTGAACAGGTCGATCAACTCGCCGAGGCGTCGCTGGTCGATGTTGTCCTTGTTGTACAACCTGGGAAGGGTGCCGCCCAGCGCCGGGTTCACCGTCATGACGGCGCTCATGGCCTCGTCGATGAGGTAGCCGATGGTGCGCTCGGGCTCGTCGCCGGTGGCCGGCTTGCCCTTGGCGTAGCGGGCCAGGTATGACCAGCGGGCGCGCTCAGGCACGACGAACACGCCGTATCCCTGGTACTCCTCCGGGTCGTCGATGAGGTCGGCGATCTGCTCGTCGTCCATGCCCTCCGCAGCCAACTCCGCGCGGATCTGCTCACGCCGCTCGTCGTAGGCGTCGGACACGTACTTGAGGAAGACCAGTCCGAGGATGACGTCCTTGTACTGGTTCGCGGACAGGGAACCGCGAAGCCGGTCGGCCGCTTTCCAGAGGGTGTCTTTTAGTTCCTTCATCGTCGATGGCGCCGACGACTCCTGCTTTTTACGCGGGGGCATTTCTATCGTCCTTCCGGTGTGACCGTCGGTGGGATAACGGCGACGGTGCCTGCCGTGACACCGTCGATCAAGGCCGAAACCAGCGTTCGGATGGCAGCCAGGCGCTGGTCAAGGGCGGACTGGTACCCGGCTGCCGCGATGAGGGTCGCCTCCAACTGTTCGGCTGCGGAAGCGTCGAGTGTGGGGATGTTCCAGGTCTGCCACTCGCCCGGTCCGTCCGGCAGCTGATTGATGATCGCAGCCAGCGTGTGGGGGCCAATCCCGGCATTCGATGCCAGGCGCAAGATCCTCGACGGCGCACCGACCAGGGCCCCGCCATGCGGGTCGACCAGCGCGCGGGGTCGCGGCTTCTCGAGGAAGACGACGTCGCCAGGCTCGGTGCGGCGCGCCGTTGCGTATAGCCGGTCCGCGTCGAACGGATCGAGCGCGATTCCCGCGGTGGCTCCGTCCGCAGACAGCACCGGGACCGTTCCGTTGTCCGACGAGTGCCGAGCATCAATTCGCTTCCCACGGCACATCTTCAGTGAGCCGGCGTCCTTCAGCTCGGCGAGGGAACGCTGGCGCAGCAAGACTGCCCCTGGAGCGGCGACCACCAGGACGTCAAAGGCCGGAGCAGACCCAGCGGTCACCGCAGCCGCAGCCTGGATCCGGTCGAGCTGAGCTGTGGCGCTCGCCGTGCCCCACCGCGGCGGTCGGACCCCGCGCGGAACGATGGCTGAGCCGCTGAGGATCCGGGAGAGGTCATGAGGTCGCAGGTACCGGTACGACCGGCGGCCATCCCCCATCAGGCACGCGGCCACGTCCGCTGCCAGGTCGGAGTTGGACAGCTCGTTATCGAAGAAGGCGGCCAGATCCGAAACGAAGGGTCGAGAAGCGCTCCGGTCACCTACACAGATCCACAGGCCCAACGCCTGCCGGTGCGCCTCACGCCACAGCCCTCTGGGGAGACGTACTGCTACGGCCAGAGCGTTGGATCGCAGTGTCTGGGCCCGTTTGCGCTCTTGAACACCAGTAAGCCGATCGCACAGGACGCTAGCTGGACCGATTGCCACGCCGACGTCGTCCTTGGCGAGGTCGAGAACCAGTTCATCCAGGGCGTCGACAGCAGCGTCCAGCTCCCGGCCAAGGAGAGAGACGACACGGACCCGCGGAGCAGAGGCGTCGCTCACCACATCCAGGTCGCGAATCTTCGCGCGTCGAAGTGTGGCCCGATCATGGCTGCCGTCCCGGCGGACGATGAGCCGACCGAGGTCGCCGGCGAGGCTCAAGGCGAATCGCGCCGTCCCGCCGGTGATCATCAACGGTGCGCCTTCGGGATCGACGTGCAGACGACAGGTGTGCACCGCCGCGCGAAGCAGCTCAACGGCTTCGTCGGTGAGGTCACGGACGCCGTTGGCGCGCCCGGCACGCCCCTGTTCCAGTCGAGTGAGCGCCTCAGCGGGGCCGAACGATGCCTCTGTGAGATCGTCGATGAAGTTGAGGACCTCCTCGGGCACGTCGAGCGTCCGAACCTCGCGAAGCAGGAAGAGGTCCTCCGGGTCAAGCTCGACGGCAAGGTGTTCCCGTTCCGCCGCGGTTGTGTCCGTCAGCTCCTGGCCGGACATCGTCTGGAGGCAGAGCAGCGTCACGAGGTCTTCCAGCGACACGCTGTCGGGAACGCTCAGGGTCGGCGCGTCCAGCGGCTGGTCGGGGTTGAGGCCCCGCCTCGTGCGCCCCAGCCACCGCACGACCTCATCGCGGCCGAACTGCTCCACCCCGTCGATGACCGCGATGGGGGCAGGAAAGGGATGGTGCTCGCCGCGCACGACGGGGCGATTGCGCCACATGCTCACGGCGGACCGGCTCACCCCGGCGAGAAGAGCAATGTCCCGCAAAGTCAGCGTGGCGACGCTGTTCATGATCGGACACCTCCCGTCTCGCTGCGTGGCCCCTCAGCGTAGGTCGAGCTAGCCTCCTTGCCACTAAATCTCCGATAAGCGGGCTTATCAGCGTCTCATATGGCCGAGCCCGCCTTGCCTATGGCACTCTCCGGAGTCATGTCGCACCCTGCGGCGACGATAGAGTCCGGCCAGCCGTCCATCGAGACTCCGTGATGGCGACCAACAGCTCTGCATTCCGACCTGAGTCCTCGGAGCGGTACCCGATGTCTGACCCTCAACCCTCACCGCCGTCCTGGTTGCCGAGGCAACAGATCGTGCTCGCGCAATTGGCCAGCGGAATCATCGACTACGCGCAGCAGATCGCGGCTGGTGGCTCGTTCCGCCTGCCGTACCCCTCGAATCTTCAGCTGTCGCTGGACCGGCTCACCCTGCTCGCCTGGCAGCAGGGCGCGCCCGCTCCCACCGGCGTGGTCGACCTGCTCCAGCTCGCCGAACAGCCGTTCGGCGACTGGAAAATCAACCTCGTCGAGGCCGACGTTGACCCCGACGAGTCGCTGCTGGCATACGGCCGGCCCACGGTTACCTGCGAGGAGTTGGGCAGCCTCCGCGGTGACGTCGAGGGTGAGATCCGCGAGAACGCGTTGATGCGAGCCGTGATGGACAAGGCGCGGGCGGCCGACGCACCCGGGTCATACGTTGCCTTCCGCGAGTTGCTGATCAGGCACCCGGCGATCACCGCGCTCGACCTCGATACCCGGCTGGCCGAACCGGACCTCGCCCTATTGGCCAGCGAGGTCCGCGACGCTTACCGTCCCGCACCGCCAGAGGCGATCGCCGACGGGGTGGTCCGTACCTGCCGCGGCTGTAACGGGCTACGGCTACCGCTGGACGACGACCGGACCTGGGTGTGCCAGGACGAGACCTGCCCCGCCCCAGGAACCGCCGGCGTCGACCACCCGGCTGCTGAGGGCGTGTGGTGGCTGCGACGCGAGCTACGCACCTTCATCACCGCCCCGGGACGGGCCGAGCTGCGCATCGCGGACACGCTGACCGGGTTGACAGTGCCGGTCCGGCTCTGGCCCGACTTCGATGCCTGCGACATTGCGGTCTTCGACGAACGTCCCTGGGTCGCCGACATCAAGGCGTGGCGCAACCCTCTCCGTCTCGCCCACCGGCTACGACAGCGCCTGTTCACCGTGCCGGCCGAGGCAGAGAAGGCGTTTATCGTGATCGGCAAGGAACAGGTGCATGCCCACCCCAGATACCTCGAGCGGCTTCGAAAGGCGTGCCCAGAGGTACGGCGTGGGCAGCGGGTCGTGGCGGTATCGGAGGCGGAGTTCGTTCGCACGGTGCGCGAGCGGGCGGAGGTGTCGGCGGCGTGAGGCAGATCGACACCATCCGCGAGCGGTTCCGGCGGCAGATGTCCGGCCACTACAACCCCACCGGCAGCCAACCATCGCCGACCCGTCTGCTGGAGACCGAACTGACGCTGTACCTGCTGGAGACGGTCGCCAACGGTCAATCAGCGACGGGCGTCCCGGCGCTGTTGGATGGCTACCTGTCACTGTGGGACGCGGTACCCGATGCCCCCGCCGACGCGTCGGTACGGCTGGCCAACGCGCGTACCCTGCTGTGGCGCACCCAGCGTCCCTACGGCTGGGACGACGTGCTGCGGGCGTACCTGTCCGTTCCCGAACAGGTACGCGGCTACGAGCTGGACCCGCTGGGGCGGCCAGTACGCCGGGACTGCCGCGTGGCAGGCGCTCGATGGGACTGGTACGAGCAGTTGCTCACCGAGCCTCTGCCGTTTCGGACGACCGCTGTCCGGTTCGCCGAGCCGGGGCCGCACCGCATGGCTTCCACGGCGCGTGGAGTGGGGGTGAACATCCCCGACGATCTTCCCGCTGCCTCGGCTCCCGCCCGACACGACCTGATGGTTCGCGACCGGAAACCGATCGAGGTCAGTTGGCAGAAGCTCCTGGAGACCGCCCAGCGTATGGACGAGATCGACCATCGCGCCGGGCGGGATAACCGTTGGGAGGAGCGGTTGCGGGACGTCACGTTGCAGGTCCGCGCGGTGGACCACTCGTTCGAGGATTCGGAGATCTTGTGCATCGACCGGATGCTGCACCTCGTTGGTCTGGTCAGCGTCGGTAAGAGCACGCTCGTCATGATCCTCGCGACCTGGGCGGCGCAGCACGAGCACCGGGTAACGATCGTTGTCGGTGATAACTCGGCGGCGCTGCGAGCGGTCGAGGAACTGTGCCGGTACGACGGGGTATGCGCGGCTCCGATCATGGGAAGTAACCGATCCCGCCACACCGAGCGTCTGCACCGCCTACAGCCGCCGGCGCCCGGGCGCGTGTTGCCCATCGAGCCTTACGGCTTCGACCTGCTGAGCACCGCTTGCGCGCTCGACGGTATCCGGGGCGAAGCGGCTCCGTTGGAGGTACGCGAGTCGCCGTGCCAACACCTTATCGGCATCGACCCGGATGCGCCGGTGGAGGGCTGGCGTGAGCGTCCACGCCGGACCTGCCCCCTGTGGCACCGCTGCCAGCGGCACGAGGCCGCGCGCCTGCTGGTCAACGCCAACGTCTGGATCGCCACCCCTTGGAGCCTGGTTCACACTCCCGTACCCGGTCCTCTCGCCGGCGAACAGATGCGGTACCTGGAGGCGGCCTGGCGACGCAGCGATCTCATCCTGGTGGATGAGGCCGACCAGGTGCAGGCCAACCTCGATGAGATGTTCGCCACCGCCCAGGTCCTGCTCGGCCCAAGCGAGGAAGCGTGGATCGACGAGATCGGAGCCCGGGTATCAGAGAAACTGCGGGCGACCGGACGTGCACCGGCCAGTTCTCGCTTGATCCGGCGGTTTACCCTGGCGCTCAGCCACGCCCGTACCGTCGCCGACCTTATCTACCAGCTGCTGCACCGCGACCGGGCCCGCCCCGGGAAGCCGGTGCTGAACTGGCTCGACGCCGATTACTTCAAAGCGTGGACGCTGTTCGGCAACCTGGCACAGGACTGGACCGGGCTCGCCCGGTCGGAACGGGGCAGGCCCGCCGCCGGCTGGGACAGCAACCCGCTGTTCCTCCTGCTGCGCGAGCAGTTCAACGCCTTTATCGACGACCCGACCGGCGCGAGCGGCGACATTGCCGCCGGTTTGGCTCGGCTGGCCGAGGTGCAGCTGTCCGACACCGAGGAGGACGTGCGGGAGGCTGGTGTCCGGCAGTGGCTGATCGACCTCAGTGCCCGGGAGTTCGTTGACGGCCAGAAAATTGCGCTGTCGGATCTCGACCGCAACGTCTGGCGGGTGGAGCTGGCGGTCGCCGTGGCGGTGATGGAGCACCGGCTCGACCTCATGCTCACCCTCTGGCCAGAAGTGGCGGCCGAGCTCGGTATGCACGACGCGCTGCCGACCGAGGTGCGGCGCGCCCCAACCGATCTGGCGGTCGCCGTCCCTGAATCCCCAATGGGCAACGTGCTCGGGTTCCAGTACGTCGAGGACGAGACCAGCCGGCGGGACGGACGGCTGGGCGAGTTCCGGTTCTTCCGGTACAGCGGAGTAGGGCGTGCCCTCCTGGTCCGACTCCCAGATCTCTTCCCCGCCGACGGACCCGGGCCGAACGTGCTGCTTCTGTCCGGAACCAGCTGGGCCGGCACCTCACCCCGCTATCACATCGACGTGCCGGTCACGGCGATCCTGCGACCGCCGAAGAAGAAGCTCGACGCCATCGCCAAGACGACGTTCGCCCTCGACATCCAACACGCCGGGGAGCGCAGTACCCCCATTTGGGTGTCTGGCCGGTACGGCGCCGAGCGGACCAGCGCCCTGCGACAGATGATCGCGGCGCTGACCCGACCGGGTGCCGGACCGGGCCGGCCGAACCGGCTGGAACGTGAACGCGCGGCCCTACCCCCCGGCCGACAGAAGATCATGCTGCTGGTCGGCAGCTACGCCGAAGCTCGGATCGTCACCGACGAACTGCTGCGGCTGAAGGCATCCTGGCAAGGTCAGATTCGCTGCCTCGTCGGCGATGACGAGCTGGAGACCGGCTGGGACGACAGCCACCTGCTGCGACGCACCGACGTCTCCGAGTTCGGCACCGACGACGCCTGGCTGCTGGTTGCTCCAATCCTCGCGGTAGAGCGGGGGCACAACATCCTCAACGTCGAGGGCGTGGCCGCAATCGGCGCCGCCTTCTTCCTGGTACGCCCGCATCCCCGTCCCAAGGACCTCAGCTACGTCACCCAGCGGATCAACCAGTATGCGTTGGAGCAGCTGGGGCCGCGACCGATCGACGAGGACTGCGCCGATCACGAACGCCTCCTGACGGCGGGCAGGCAGCGCCGCCGGTCCGCGCAGCGCCAGTGGCGACGCCTGCTACACGCCATGGTCGCCTACAGCCAGCTCCGCGACGATGAACGCAACCGCGTCGCCTGGACCCAGCTGGTCACCATCTGGCAGGTGATCGGCCGGCTGCTGCGCGGCGGCCAATCCGCCAAGGTCTACTTCTGTGACGCGGCGTTCGCACCGCACACCGCCCGGCGGGGCGACGTCGATGCCGGCCTCGACGACGCCAGCACCAGCTTGCTCTACGGCATGCGCGACGTGCTCAACCCGTACTTCACCTCCACCAGCACCGATCCGGACCGCCACCTGGTGCGGGCGCTCTACAAGCCCCTGCACCAAGCCCTCACCACTATGGGAGACCGCTGAATGGCACCGCAGTATGACGAACTCGCCGTTACCGTCCTGCGCCTCGATCCCGCCGCGCCCATCACCCGCGACTACCACCTCATGCGGTTCCCCGGCCGGTGGAAGGAACCGCTGCGCAGGCTGGCCAAGGCCCAGCGCGGCGGCGAGGTGGCCAGCATCCCCATTGCCTCTCTCAACGACGCGATCACCGCACTCGTGCCCGACTGTGTGGTCACCCTGCCCTATGCCGGCAAGGGCGACAACGACCAGGACTGGTTGCTCGCCTACCGCGAAGTAAACCCGAAGGCGATCTTCAACCTGGTAGCCGCGTGGATCCGTTCCCAGAAGGCGACCGCCGAACAGATCGCCCTCACGCTGTCCCAGCTCAACGCAGCCGACCTCAGCTGGTCGCCTGTCCAGATCAACTTGGCCGCCACCGATCAGCGGGCACGCGCCATGCGGCTGCTGCCCATGGAAATCGCTGCCGTGCTGTCCCGCCCCGACGCCCAGTGCCCGCACGGCGGCCTGCGTTTTCTCCGTTGCCCGAGCGACGACGGCGCCGAACTCATGTCATGGTCGCCGGAACGCCTGGAGGACCAGACCCCGTTCTCGGTCAAGATTGGCATTACCGCGCAGACGCTCCCTACCAGCGACGAGGTGCTGGTGTACCTGTCCTTCGGAGTCCGACGCTGGCTTCCTGCCCGTGGCAAGCTCGCCTCCGACCACGGTCACTCCGTCTACCTGGCACCGACGGTGCCTTACCTCACCGGCCTGGAGAACTCTCGCCACTTCGGGATCGCCCGGATCAAAAGGATGCGGGTGACCGACGCCGACGGCACGAACCGGTACGCGCCGCGATGGGACGACAGACTCGCGCTGGTTCTCGCCGAGGCCGGCTGCCTCGACCGGCTGCCTGATCCACAGCAACTGACCGACAAGCCGCTGGACTACCTGCAGCGACACGGTGACGCCGCCGCGCTGGTGTACAAGACCGGCATGCTGACCTCCGAGAAGGTCAGCGCCGGGCTGTCGATCGCCGACCGGGAGCCGATCATGCGGTGGATCGTTGCCGAGCTGGCACCGTATCTGCGGCCCACTGATCCTCTGCCACGGCAGAAGGGGGCGGTCTACAAGAAGCTTGCCGGCATCAGCGAGGGTGCGATTCCCGCCACGTACCTCCGCGAGGTGGTCGGTCCCAGGCTCGACATCGAGCTGCTCACCGACACAACCGCCGCTACGCAGTACGCCCTCGACCGGCTCGCTTCGCGCCTCGGCGTCCCACTACCCAGTGCCGCCGAACTTGTCGGCCGAGAGGTCCGGGTCCATCTCGATGCGGTCGAGGTAGGAATCAGGCATCACGCGGCTCCAACGGTCCGCGCCGACCTTGAGCGCACGGGCCGCCGCACGCAGGCGGCAGTGGAAGCCCGAGTGGAGCACATTGCCCAGATGCTCGGCCAAGCCGTCCACCCGACGGTGACCCTGGTTGAGATCGCTCACCCGAAGACGTATGAGGGTGCTCGCCGCGGCGATGACCCCAAGTTCGCGATCCGTCATGGCCTCGTGCGCACCGGCCGCCTCAGTCAGTTCGTCACGCCGGTCGCCGAGCCGAAACGTCCTCCGCGGGTCCGGGAGGGCAAGGAGCCGTCCGATGCGAACCGGGAGCGGTTTGCCGCCGCCGTCGACGACCTCTTCCGCCAACTCGGTGTACGTCCGTCACCGCTGCCCAAGCCGACCAAGGGCACCCTCGACGGGCAGCCGGCACTGCTGGCCCTGTGGATGATCCGTCAGAACAAGGGACGGGTGTGGGGCATTCAGCGGCAGGTACCCGTCGCCGTCTTCGCTGACCCCACCGGCCAACACGTCCAGATCCGCGCGCCGCAGGTCCCCTGGCAGCCGCTGTACACCGGCCTGATCGAAATCGGCAAGCGGTACGTCAACGCCGACCTCAAATGCGGACCCGATGACGTCGTGCGTTTCATCAAGGACGTCCTCGACGAAACGGCCCGCGCCTATCCGGACACCCTGCTGCTCACCCACGCCCAGAACCTGCGCGGCGTGTGGACCAGTCTGACCAACGCGCACCTGCAGCTCGACAGCATCGAACTCGGAGCCGGTACGGCGGTACCGATCGCGAGGTACCCCGGCCTGCGCCACGTACGCATGCGAGGCTCGGACGGCGGAGAGACGCCCGAGTGCTACGGGATCGCCGACGAGGAGACCGGGCAGCCCAAGGGGCTATGGCGCTTCCTGCGCTCCCGGGTCTACGCGAGTACCAGTGGAAAGCCCAGTACGCATACCGGCGCGCTCAAGGGCGTGTCGAAGATCGTGCCGGTGGAGTACAAGGGCAAGCACACCGCGCCAAACCCGAAGGCACAGGTGTGGAACCCGCAGCTCATCGAACTGCTGGTCGCCGGTGTGCAGGATGGCGATACGCCGGAGCGCTGGGCGATGCTGACACACGACCTACGCGACGCCGCACCATACGTGCGAGACATGACGGTCCTGCCTTGGCCGCTTCATCTCGCCGAACAGCTTGAGGAGTACCTTCTACCCACCAAGATCGCCGACGCGGCCTGGCAAGACACTCCGGTCGCGGAGCAGAGCGACCAGTCGCACGGGTGATGCGACCAGCAGACGTCAGAATGGCAAAGTTCGCACCATGATATGAGCGCGGAGCCTCCCGATCTGAAGTTTGACCAACGATGCGAGGCCCGGACCGCGTCCGGGCCTCGCATCAGGTTGATGGGCCTGATTACCCGACGAAGGGTCGCGCCTCCGTCGGTCAACCATGCAAGGGGCTCGTTGGAGCCACCGTCGATCACCCAAGCTGGATGTCTCGCAGTCGCCCCGGAAGATCCCGAAGACTGTCGATGCGAATGTGCGCTTGTTCTACCTCGGGGCGAATCGCGTAAAAGTATCCCCATGGTCCACGTCGGATGAACACGGTCGTCAGGCCGGCGGCCAGCGCGGGAAGAATGTCGTTGTCGAGGCGGTCGCCCACGTATGCGATCTCCTCCGGCGCGCACCCCGCCGACTCGACCAGCTTGACGAAGAACTCAGGGGTCGGCTTCTCCGCGCCCCAGTCGTCCGACGTCGCGATCAGGTCCACACCCAGGTTCAGCTCGTGTAGCAGCCGGCCGGCGCGAGCGGTCTGGTTGCCCGCCACACCGACAAAGTAGCCGTCGGCCTTGAGCGCGGCGAGGCAGTCCCGGACGTCAGGGTAGAGGTCGCGGCCGTTGAAGTGCTCGGCCAAGCCGGCTTCTGCCCGGCGCTGCCGTTCCAGTGCGAGGTCGAATCCAGGCTGGAAGTGCTGGAAGACCTCGCGGTAGTCCCGCCCCTGCGCGATGACCTGCCCGAACACCGCAGAGAACGTGTGCCGGGGAACGCCGAGCCAGTCCGCCCAGGTGCCGTACTCGGTGGACTCGTTGATCAGCGTCTCACCCACGTCGAAGTAGACAGCGCGAACTCGCCGTGGGGAAGAGGTCTGGACGGTCATGCGGTCAACGCACCCAATCGCTCGTCAAGGTCGGCAACGACGGTGGCATCGTCCCACGGCCTCAGCCGGGTACGGAACTCCTGAAGGCGGGTGCTCGCGGTTGCGTAGCCAGCCATCGCCAGCATCGCGGCGGCGTCTCCGGCGAGGTCGCATGCCTGGTCGAGCTGCGGGTGGTCGCCGAGATACGAGCTGGCTATGTCGATGAGGAACACCGCCTTCTGCTTGACCGCCACGGGACCGAGGCCATGTAGTGCCGCTGTCAGGGCGGATCGGGCCTCCTCGGGCCGACCGAGCTGGAGGAATGCCCGACCACGGAATCCGTCGAGCCGGTCCGCCGAGTAGTAGTCGAACCATGCGGGTGGTGCCGCATCTGCGGGTCGGGAAAGGCGTGCGGCTGCTTGGTCGAGAGCTCGCAGCGTTCCGGCCGCGTTCGCTGTGCCCAGCACCTCGGACTCCACTGCTGCGATCCATGACTGGACTACCGGCACACCACTTCGTTGGGCATGATCAGCTGCGCCAGCGAGATAGCTGATGGCGGCCGAGGTGTTGTGCTCGGCCGCCGGCACGAAGGCGAGATGGCCGAGCGCGGCTGCGGCGAGGAGGTCGTCCCCCACCTGGATGGCCGCTTCGTGGGCGAGTCCGAAGTAGCCCCGCGCGTCGGCCGGTCGCTGCAGGTCGAAGAACGTCAGCCGGCCGGCAAGCGTGGCGACTTCGCTGCGGGTGCGCAGGACTCGGCGCTTGAGTCCTCCGTCGGGCAGTTGCCGCATGACGTCGACCGCGGTCTCGAGGTGATCGCGTGCCAGGCTGAGCAGATCGCCAGGTTTCCCAGACCCGTGGTAGAGGTGCCGGTACACCTCCGCATTGCGTTCGAGTCGGCTCACCTGAAGCTCTGGAACCACTCCAGCCTGATCGACGAAAGCGAGCGGGGAAGCCGCCATAGCCTTGATCGCAGTCCGCCGGCGCATTTCATCCTCCTGGCTCCCAGGTCGGGTCAGGGCCGCTGACACCCGACCGTATGTCTTCACGAGCAGGCCGTCCACGCCGAGTGCCCGGTCGCACACCTCGGCGAGCTCCATCGAACCTGGCTTCTCACCTCGCTCGACCTGCCCCAGGTACGTGAAGTCATAGCTGGTCAGCACCTGCAACTTCCGGAGCGACAACCGTCGCTCCTGACGAAGCCGGCGTAGCACCTGCCCGAAAGTCTCACCGTCCACCCGGTCCCCCTGACCAGTGCCCAGGTGTAGGCCACCGTGGGCCTACACCCTGTGGCTTCCTACGCACACACCGTACCGACCAAGCTCGATGTGCACAGCAACCGCATCGACGGCGGCGATACCCAAGCCGGCACCGAGGCGGTGTCGGAGAGCACGCGCGCTTCCCCCGGTCCGCGAGCTGAACCCGCCGCCTCGGTGCCTCTCATCCCACGGGAGGGCACATGCACGGCGCGAACACCCAGAGGTACGGGCCGATGATGGTTCACGAGGACTTCCGGCCACGGCCCGTCCTGGTGCTGGACGTCTGCGGGGTTCTGTTGGCGGAACCGATGGCACCTCTCTTTCGAGTTGTCTCCGAGGAGGCCGGAACCTCCTCCGACCGGGTCGAAGCGATCTTCCGCCACTACTTCCGGGACGCGTTGTGGTCTGGGCTGCTCGACGAGTCCGCGTTCTGGCCAGCGTTCGCAGCGGCTTGCGGTCTCGGGCAGCCGTCGCCTGCCTGGCGGTCGGTGCTGCGGTCGACGATGACGCCGCTACCGGCCGTTTCCCGGCTACGCAACTGGTCGAGGGGGGCGCAGATCTGGCTGTTGTCCAACCATCGCCACGAATGGTTGGTACCCGCGCTGCAGGCGGCCGGCCTGCACCGGCAAACCCATCGGATCTTTATCTCCAGCCAGACCGGCGCGGTCAAGCCGAATCCCTCCGCCTACGTCCAGGTTCTTGAGCAGGCGTCACCCGGTGACAGCCTCCTGTACGTCGATGACAAGGAGGTCAACGTCGAAGCGTTCAGGAGGCTGGGGGTCGACGGCGTCCAGGCCGACACGTCCGGCTCCTGGACCGCCGCCGTCGATGGTTGGCTTGCCGCATCAACGCGGAGGACCTGGTGAGCGGCCCTTACCGTGACCTCGCCGCCCAGAGCTTCCTCGACGAGATCCCTCGACTCATCGACACCCTGAGCGCGGCGACGGAGAGCATCCCGACTGAGGACCTGGTCTGGGTCTTCTACGGCAGCCGAATCACCGGCACGGCAACCGCAGCCAGTGACTTCGACGTCATGACGCTCCATCGCGAGAACGAGGTTCCACCGACCCGCGTTGGCACCACCTATCGCGACGCTCCGGTGACCATCTACTCGCTACCTTGGTCGGCCCTGTACCGCGACGGGCAGGACCGCGCGTACGGCGGCTACTTCGCGCTAAAGCTGTTCAGCCCGTTCATCTGCACACCGGCCGACGAGGCCGCGGAGCTGTTGACGAGCGTGGCGCGGTTCTTGGCTCCGCTGGCCGCTGAGGTGGCCGGCCGACTGAACGTGATCACCAGAACTCGCCACCAGATCCTCGCCGACTCCTACCTGGCGTTCCTCGACATCTATCCAGACTTCGACAGCTACGTGGCCCGAGTCCTGGAGGCACCCGTGCTGGCATCGCCGTTGTGGCGACGGCAGGCACAGGTGATCGTGGACGCCTATCAACAGGCGCAGATGATCGATCGCACAGCGGACGGCCGTTACGCCTACTCCCGGCAGGCGGCGATCGGGGACCTTCGACACGAGCGAGCCATCACGGCGGCCCGGTTCTGGGCGTTCGGCGCGGTCTGCCACGACAGCGACGTCCGTTTCCCCGACCTCTACCGCAACAAGGCCCGCCAGCGCACGACCGTCGGGCAGCGGCAGCGAGTCCACGAGTCACTGCAACGGATCTCGCGTGGGCGGGCCGGCCGATGAGCGCCTTGCTCGCCGAGTGGCACGCGGCCCGCAATAACCTGGTAGCGGACGAGCACGCCGACAGGGCACGCCGTTTCGGGCTCCGACTGCTCGCTCCCGACTCCGAGGGCCTACCGCCGGTGATCGACAACCTGGCGGGCCGGACCATCTGGGCCTGGCAGCCTGCGAGCCCAGCACCGGCCGCGACGGGTGACGACCGTGCGGACGTGCGCGTCGGTGTTGCCGGAAGTCGGCTACACCTCGGCCACCTCAGTCTCGCGCGGGACATCGCCTGGCTGCAGGAAAAGGGCCACTCCGTGACCTTCATCAGCCGCCAAAACCCCACCACGGCCTCCGCAACGGTTGTCGAGCTCTTGGCAGAACGGGTGAAGCAGTTCGGCGGATGCGCCCCCGATCGCCTCATCGACCTCGACGCGGCCGAGGTCCGGGCCTTCGAGGACGATGTACTGTCCGGACTCACGTTGCGCCGGATGCGGCAGGTCTATGGCTGGTCCGATGACACCAGACTGAACCTGCTGCGGGACGCGGTGATGATGATGAGCTTCTTCCTGTACGAGCAGAGCCCGAGAGGGTCGATTGCGCTGGTCGACGCCGGTCAGGTGACGCATGCGGCGCTGATGAGGACCGTGTCGGATCGCCTCGCGGCACCGCCGCCGTACGTTGCCTATCGACGGTTGGTTCCGAACCTGCGGCGTCGTGGTGGCCGGGCCAGCATCCACGATCCGGCCTCCACGATCCTTCTGACCGATCGTCCCGACACCGTCCGGGAAAAGTTCATCGGCGCGGTGACTGGCGGCCGGGCTCGCGCCGAGGAGCAGCGCCAATATGGGGGCAACCCCAACGACTGCCCGACCTTCGAGGTAATCGAACTACTGTCCGCACCTGAGCGTGCGACCGCCGTGGCGCGTCGATGCCGAGCCGGCGAGGTGCTGTGCGGGCAGTGCAAGATCGAACACCTCGACGATGTGATTGCCGGCGTTCGCGGTGACGGTCGACAGGTCGCGCTCGCTCGCGTCGGCACGAGTCCCGCCGTACCGAAGGCGGTTGCCGGGGTTGCTCCCAGCTTGCACCGACCACCGAGCCGGGAGCCGGTCGACCTGGAGGCCGCGATCGCCCGGTACGTCGGGGTGGTGCCGGAACAGGTCGTGGTCGGTCACGGCACAACCGAGATCCTCGACTGGATCATGCGTGAGCAGGCTTCAGCCGGTGCGGCGGTGCTCGCGACCGTCCCCACCTTCGAGCTGTACGGGCAGCTCGCCGCCAGGAACGAACTGCGCTACGACGAGGTTGCGTGGGACGGCGGACCACTGCGACACGACCTGGCGGCGCTGCGAGCCGCGCTGAAGAATGATCATGCCGCGTTAGTGGTGGATATCCCGCACACGATCTCCGGCATCTCGGTACCGTTGTCCGACTTGCTGGCTGTAGTCGCGCCTCGACTGCCCAGCGGGGCGAAGCTGATCATCGACAACGTCTACGGTGAGTTCATGGCACATCCCCTCGCGCTGACACCGCGACTCCTTGAGGAGCGCGACGAGCTGGTGGTGAGCCGTTCGCTGTCCAAGGCACACTGCCTACTCGGTGCCAGAGTCGGATACGCCGTCACCAGCGCTGGCTACGCCGACCGGCTGCGTCGACACCGGCTTCCGTACGCTGTCAGCGCGCTGGCTGCCACGGCGGCACACGCCTCCCTGGGCGACGACAGAAGCCTCCGGCGCACCATCGGTTTGAACCGGCGGGCGTACGCGACGCTGACCGCCGAACTCGACCGGCTGCACATCGGATACGCCCGGTCGGACGCAAACTTCCTCCTGATCGATCTCGGGGACCGCCGTGACCAGGTCCTTGCTCTGCTACGGGCTCGTGGCCTGCGGTTCCGTGACGGCGCACGATGGCAACTTCCGACGATGATCCAGGTCCATCTCATCGACGAGGCTACCGTCGCCCCGTTGGTGCGCGCCCTGCGCGACCTTCGTTGACCCGTCACGCCGCGAAAGGCCCTCTTCGTCATGACCGCTCAGCGGATGCTCACCGGTGACCGTCCTACCGGAAAGCTGCACCTCGGCCACTACGTCGGCAGCATCGCCAACCGCGTGAAGCTGCACCGGAAGTACGAGAGCTTCTTCATCATCGCCGACCTGCACATGCTGACCACCAAGAACACCCGCGACGACATCGCCAAGGCCACCCAGAACGCTCGGGACATGGTGGTCGACTCCCTCGCCGCTGGGATCGACCCCGACACCGCGACCTTCTACCTCCAGTCTGCGATCCAGGAGGTCGGAGACCTCAACACCCTCTTCCAGAACCTGGTAACCGTGCCGCGCCTGGAACGAGTGCCTTCGCTCAAGGACATGGCTCGCGACGCCGGCAAGGAGGAGATGCCGTACGGTCTGCTCGGGTACCCGGTGTTGCAGGCCGCCGACATTCTCTGCGTCAAGGCCCACGTGGTGCCCGTCGGCAAGGACAACGCCGCGCACGTCGAGGTCACCAGGGAGATCGCCCGCCGCTTCAATTACCTCTACGGCGAGGTCTTCCCCGTCCCCGAGTTGGTCAGCGCCGAGACACCCACCCTGGTCGGCACCGACGGCCGGGCCAAGATGAGCAAGAGCCTGGGCAACGCCATCGCCCTCTCGGACGAGCCGGCCGAGGTCCGCCGCAAGGTCATGGGCATGTACACCGACCCGAACCGGATCCGCGCGGACGTGCCCGGCACGGTCGAGGGCAACCCCGTGTTCCAGTACCACGACGTCTTTAACCCGAACCGGACGGAGGTCAACGACCTCAAGAGCCGCTACCGCGAGGGCAAGGTTGGCGACGTCGAGGTCAAGGAGAAACTCGCCACCGCACTGAACGCGTTCCTCGATCCCATGCGAGAGCGGCGTGCCCGCTACGAGGCCGACAAGGGCCTGGTCGACGAACTGATCGTCAAGGGTACGGAACGCACCCGGCGCGAGGTCCAGCAGACCGTGTTCGAGGCACGCAAGGCGATGGGCCTCACCGGCGTCTACACGCAGCTCCGCCGCAAGGCCGAACGGTCCCGTAAACCCGCAGCCAACACCGCGTAGAAGAGGACCCTCATGAGTCGCCACGAAGCCGGCCGGCAGGCCGGCAGCCTCCTGCTGCGCACGATCAGGTCGGGAACCTCGGGCGCTGAGGTGTTTCTCCTGCGGCAACCCGGCGGCGCGACTGTCGCCACGAAGGTCACCCGCAACCCAAGGGTCAGCTCGTCCGTGCAGGCCCAACGGCACGCCGTCATGGCGAAGCACTTCGCCTCGCACACCCCGGCGGTGCTCGGGACCGCAACCGAGGCCGCGCTTGACGTCATCGTCACGGCGGCACCTGCCGTGTGGAGCCTCGACGAAGCCATCGCTCGTGTCGGACCGACACCGGAGCTTTACCTGATCTGGCAAGACGTGGTGAACACTCTCGTCACGGTATGGCGGTCAACCGCCGAGCCCGGATTCGATCCCACTCGGGCCACTCGCAATCATGATCTTCGGTGTCGTCGTGGCCAACAGGGGCTGGAGGACGTGCTCACCACAGACCTCGGACCGCCCTCGCATTGGTTGAGCATCATGATTAACGGAAGCGACCTGGGCTCCTGGTTTCGAGCCTTCGAGCAGCTCATCGTCGTCGGCAGGCCCGACTTCCATATCACCTGTCACGGCGATCCGCACGCCGGCAACGTACTGGTTGCCTCCGACGGGACCTGGCACCTCATCGACTGGGAATGGTCCGGTGACCATCACGACTGGCGCATGATGGTCAGCCACCTGCTCGGTAGCTGGTACGTACGGGACCTCCTAGACCACGCCTCCGGCGCGGCTTCAGCGACACCCGACCGGCTCGTGCTGGACTATGCCATCGGTGAAACCCCCCGACTACGCCAGTTCGGGATCCCGGCGGCCGAAGCATTCCAGCGGATGACGACGCCGGCCCGAACAGAGCAGGATCTCAGTGATGTTGCTCGGTACGTGGCGCTTCTTCTGCTCCGGGAGATCCCCCGAGCGGTGTTGGCTGGGCGACGTCACCTCATCGCACCACTGCTCGGCGAGTGCATCCGGCTCACCACTGGCGAGCACTCGAATCATCCCGCCATCCGGCTACTCAGGGCGCCGGTCGGGGCGGCGATGTGATGCGACTCGGACTGGCACTGCCTCACTACCCGTTCTCCTTCCCGACACCGCAGCCCTCCACCGCCCGACGAGCGATCGAGTACGCCACCTTGGCCGAGGACGCGGGATTCCACCAAGTGTGGGTCTCCGACCACTTCTGGGTCGACGTCGCCACTGCAGGGCAACCGGAGCAACGGCAGGAGCCGGCTGAGTGTTGGACCCTGCTGGCCGCTATCGCGGCCAGCACCAACCGCATCCGCGTCGGCTCTTTGGCCACGCCTATCGGGTTCCGGAACCCCAACCTCCTCGCACGCATGGCGGCGACCGTGAACGAACTCGCCGCCGGGCGACTCGACGTCGCCGTTGGAGCCGGGTGGAACGAGTCGGAACACCGGGCGAACGGCCTTGACTTCCCGCCGGCAAGACAACGGTTGGTATCGCTTGAGGACACAGTCGGGCTTCTTCGGTGGCGGGTGCCGGGCGTGCCCGTCTGGGTTGCCGGGAAGCGCCCGAAGCTACTTGAGGTCGCCGCGTTCGCGGACGGTTGGAACACCGCGTGGGACAGCACAATGGCTGAGTACCGGCACCGGGATGCGATGGTGCGGCAAGCCTGCCACCGTCGTGGGCGTGACCCTGCGACAGTTCACCGGTCTCTTGGCCTGACGACGCTCATCGGCCGAGACAACGACGATCTTGAGAGACGGTGGCACAGTTTGCGGCGCTGGGCTCCCGGCGGCGCACTGGCTGATATCTCGTTGCGGAGCTGGGCACGGTCCCGCCTGGTCGGTACACCAGGGGAAGTGGCCCAACAGCTCCGTCGATGGGGCGAAGCCGGGGTCGAGCAGGTCATCTGCTCATTTGGAGCGCCATTCGCCGTTCATGACGACCAGCAGCTTGAGCTTGCTGTAGACGCGCTGACGATCTTATCCGGCTCGAAGGGGCCGTAGTCGGAACGGTGTTGCCAGCGCCGAAGGTCAGGAGTCGGTCTCGGGGGTGAGTCGGCCGAGTTCGGCGGCCACGACGGACGCCGTGAGGCGGAGACTGCCTGTGGCTGATGTGCGGGTAGGAGGGATATCTCTTATCAGTCGGTTCCGGTCCACGGGTCCTCCTCACCCCGGTCGACGTGCGGGTACGTCGTGTTCAAGGGGGCGTGTTCACCCGGCTGTTCGTGGTCGTTGCGTTCCTCGTTTGATCGCTCGTTAGACCTCTCGTTAGAACCCTCACCCTGAACAGCGAACGTTTTGCGGCCAATCAGCTCGACCGATGCGGGCTCGGCGGGTGGCCGAGGATTCGGGCTTTGGAGCAGCGGTGCGGTCTCGCCGCGCAACCTTCGAGCCCTGATCGGGACCTCCTCACGGGGGGCGTACTGCTGATCGCCTCTCCGTGGGACGAGCGCCGCTGGTGGGGACGGTCAGACAGGGCGAGCCGGCGGCGGGGACGGAGGCCGTCCGGCGCGGACGGCGGACCGGGATGGCGAGGGTCGTGCTGGTTGGTGCGGACGGCCTCGCAGGACGGGCGCGGACGGGGTCGCCGACCGTCCGGGACGGCGGACGGGGGCGCGTACGGGTCGGGCCGGCGTACCGCACTTCGTGGCGATCTCGTCCTCGGCCCGAGGCGGTCAGCCAGGCCGCGCGTTCGAGCAGAAGATGATCTTGTTCAAGTGGGTGGAGATTCTGTGCAACCTGTCACTGATCGCATCGGCGTTCCACGCCGCTCCCGTGCCGCCGGATGTCGGCACCTCAGGGGCCTGAACTGCGTGTTCAACCCGTTGAGGATCTTGTACAACCAAGCAACTCGGGGGACGCGAGTTGTTCGGCGCGGGGCGCGGTTTCCAATCCGAGGCCCGGATTTGTAATCCCTTAGTGTCAGCGCTCGTCGGCGGACGTGGCCCACACGCCCATGCCGAAGCCCAGCTCCACCACCCCCGGCGACCGACCCCAACCGGCACCCGCCGGGTTTCTCCTTCCCCCTACTCACGTCCCCGCAACCCCGATCCGGGCGTACCGGACGGGCGCGGACCGTCCGCCCCTGAGCCCGGCCACGGCAGACAACGCAGGGCGTCGACCCCGCCCGATCGGGAGTCTCCGGCTCGCGGTGACGGGCAGTCGGCAGAGTTCACGGTCGCCCGCAGTAATGCATTGGAGGTGCGATTCGACGTCACCGTGCTCGACGGTGACGCCGGTCGGCGGCTGGCCGTGCTGCAAGCCGAGGTGATCCTCGACGTGCTGACCTGGCTTCACGACTAGCCGCACCACGCTCCACCCGCCTGACCGGTCGCCCTCCGGGCCACTCGGCGTGCCGTGGCCGGTGTTGCCCTTCGGGCGGTCTTGATCCCTTCACCGAGTTGAGCGGTGATCGACGTCCACGGGTCGACCGGCAGCACCGGCGGTCGGCCCGTGGCCTGACCAGGCACCAACCAACCGCAGGAGGTACGCGCGTCATGTACGCCACCGTTACCCGCGACGACACCGGCAGCAGCGTCGTCTACGGCCCCCACGACACACCGGCCATCGCACCGAACGATGGGGCAGTCACCATCTGCCCACCGGGGGCCGCTGACCGCACTACCGGCACCCTGGCCGAGGCATGAACATCCGCCGCACGACAGTGCGCCCGCGTGTGGCGTTCTACGGCCGGACCGTCGAGGCCGGCGATCTCGCCACGGCGGCCCTCGTGGTCGGCGGTCAGTACCAGCAGTGCGTCTCGGTGCTGCCTGACGGCGCGATCACGGCGGTGTTCTCCGACCTCGGCACTCGGCCCGACTATCGGCGGGCACCCGCCACCCTCACCCTCTGCCTTGAGCGGGAGATCAGCCGTGACGGTGGTCTGGATGACCTGCTCACCGAGGCGAGCCGGCCAGATCGCCGGTTCGACTTCGTGATCAGCACCGATGTCCACCGCCTGTCCTGCGACACGGCGACGAGGACCGCGCTGCTGCGTGCGTTCGTGGTCGCCGGCATCGAGTACCTCCACGCCCCCGAGGTCCGCGACGGTGACCGACTGCCGGTCATGCCATGGCGACTGCGCAGCGTCGCCTACATCAAGGTGCTGACTCAACTCATCCGAGACGGAGGCCACCCGTGACGAGCACCCTGCCCGACTGGCTACGCCCACCCGCGACCGCCGCCCCGAAGCGGACAATACGGGTCGCGTTCCTCGGGCGTACCTCGACCGAGGAGCAGCAGGACCCCACGCTGTCGATCCCTCGGCAGTTGACCAATTCCGAACGGGCTCTGCTGCCCAACATGGTCATCGTGGCGTGGTTCTGGGACGTGGAATCCTCCCGCAAGGAACTCAGCCAGCGCGGCCGGGGCACCGCGTGGCAGAAGTTCGACATCGCCGTGCAACGAGACGGCGGCCTCGCCGACATGCTCGACGAGGCCACCTCACCCGATCGCCGTTTCGATGTCGTGATCTGCGAGTCGATCGACCGCATCGCCCGTTGGACCCACCAGGGCACCAAGATCGAGCACGATCTTGAACTCGCCGGGGTGCCGCTGCTGGCCGCCGACGAGCCGGTCATGCAGTCGAACAGCCGTAAACGGGCCGCCCAGATCCTCCTGCGCCGCACCAAGCAGGGCGTGGCCGAGTGGTACATGATCGAGATGCTGGAGAAGTCGTGGGACGGCTTCGAGGAACACACCAGCCAGGGCTGGAACGTCGGCAAGCCTCCATACGGATACCTCGCCGAGAAGCACAAACACCCGGTCCCCGCCAAGCGGGCAGAGGGCAAACACAAGACCAAGCTGAAGATCGACCCCGACCGAGGGCCGGTAGTCGAGCAGATCTACGCCTGGCGCATCGACGAGAAGCTGTCCTACCGGGCCATCGCCGAACGGCTCAACACCAACCTCGACCGCTACCCGCCTCCACAACCCGTCGACCCCGCCCGCGCGGTCGGACGATGGACCGGCTCGGCGGTCCGCGAGATCCTCGTCAACCCCAAGTACACCGGTCACATGGTCTGGAACCGGCGCTCGACCAAAGACAAACTGCACCCCGGCAAGGTCAACCCCCGTGAGCAGTGGGTCGTCTCCGCACAGCCAACCCACCCGGGCATCGTGCCGATCGAGACGTTCCTCGCCGCCCAGAACGTGGGCCGATCCCGAGAACGCTCCCGCGCCGACGCCCGCCAGGGTTCTCCCAACCGGCACCGGCAGACCAAGCGGGTTTACGCGCTTCGTTCCTACGTCTGGTGCGCGCCGTGCCAGCGGCGCATGTTCGGCCGGACCGTCACCCAGTACACCTACTACTCTTGCCAACCGAGAGAGAGGGCCATCCCCGAGGGGCACCCGAGCATGATCTCCGTGACCGAAGAGGTGTTGCTCGACTTCGCCGATCGGTTCTTCAACACCTACGTCCTCGGTCCGGACCGGGTGCAACTCGCCACCCGCAGCCTGGACATCGCCGCCCAACAAGCCGCCGAGGAACAGCGGCGACAAATCGCGGTACTGCGCCGGACCCTGGACGACATCGCCGCTCGCCGCCGTCGCCTCCTACGGGTCATCGAAGAGAACGACGACCCGGACGGCAGCGTGTTCGCGGAGATCGCCGAGCGGCGGGCCGAACTCGACCGCGACCGAGAGATCAAGGCCGCCGAACTCGCCCACCTCGAAGAAACCATGCCGGCCGACCCCGGCAGCGCCGACATCCTCGCCGACCTTCCCGAGATGGACATCAAACTCAGCCTGCTACCCACGGACCGTCTCCGTCGCCTCCTGGACGCCTTCGCCGTGCAAATCCACCACGACATCCGCACCAACCAAGTCTCGTTCCGAGCCACCGTCAGCCAACACGCCGCCCCACACCTGGCCCAGCTAGCCCGCGCCACGGCAGATGGCCCCCGCACCGCCACCCACCGCCACACCAGCGCAAACGACGCTGCCCCCGCCGACGACGACGGCGGGGGCACCGACCATTTGCAGTTCTGTGACATGCCCCGCCGGGGGCACCAGGTAACAGCCTTGATCATCGATCACTGATCCGCCTTCCGGGCTTACGTGCCCGCTGCGTGCCCGATCGCCTTGCAACCTTCGACCGGCTCGCGTCCAGGTGCTCAGATGGGTGGGCCGCCGATCATGGGGCGTCACGTCGTTCAATCCAGCCGACCGTAGGGCGATGTTGAAGCGACGGCGGAATCCGTGATGGCGCTGCTGCCGTGCTGGTGTGCGACTGTCGACCGGGAAGACGAACACATCCGGCCCGTCGGGCAGCGTCGCCAGGTGTCGACGCAGCGCCAGCGCTCCCCCGATTCGCATGCCACCGTAGGCCAGCAGCAGGACCAGGACGCGGTCGGGAAGGTCGCAGGCGGCGGCGAGCTTGCCGACCTGGGCGATGGTGGCTCCGCCCCGAACCCCGACCCTCCTCAGAGGTTCGCCTCAACGGCCAAAGACCCAAGGAAGCGCGTCGGCGATCATGGATTACGCGATCGTAGCCACGCGAAGGCCGCATGGCGCGGGCAACTACCCATCACCACATCCGACAGCGATAGACAACACCGACAGTCGTCCGGTCTCGAACGCGGCCCTCTCATCCGCCGTCAGCTCGTAGTACGAAAATCGCGGCTGACTCGTCATCCAGCGCTTGACGTGCACGAAACAGCCGTGCCACTCGCCGTGACCGATCAACTGGAAGCCGCGGAAGTCTGGATCCTTTGTCGGAGCGCTGACGACAAGTCCAGGTCCCGAGACGCGAGCAAGGGCGTCATCATCCGGAGGTCCGACGAAGATCGCGACTGCGGCGCGAACCTCGGCAGGCGCCGTACCAGGATCAATGTAGTCGTGCACTCGTTCGTAACCGCGCACGCTGACCTGAGACACATAGCGTTGAGCCGGGGTCCCAACGGGATCCTGCAACTTGAGCACGCCGAAACAGCCGGCGGCAACCGCGGCAAACGACAGCAGCCAGATACGTCGGCGTCGCGAACGTACCGCGATGCGCCCGTCAGCGGCATCGTCGGATCCAGGCACGACGAAACAGTAGGCCAACCGAGCCACGCATGGGTGGGCGCAAGGTCAAGAGCGCTGGACGGACCGGACCATCCTGGGCCGCCCACGGGCCAGTAGCCGCGAGGCCCAGCGGTCACGAGCGGGCACCGATCACTGATCCTCCTTCAGCGATTGGGCAGTCAGAAGTGACGGCGATCACACGGGGTTGGGACCCGATCCGGTGGGGCGCGTCGTCTTACCGGGTGTGAGACGAGGCATGGACGCAGCTGACGAGGGTGAACTCGTACGCCGAGTGGCCCGTGGAGATCGGCGCGCGTTCGACGAGCTCTACCGGCGTACGGTGCCCTGGCTGGAGGTGCGCCTGCGCCGGCGGTGCGCCGATCCGGACATGGTCGCCGAAGTCCTGCAGGACACGTACCTGACGGTCTGGCGGGCTGCGGGCAGTTTCGCCGGAGTGCCGGCGGCGCGCGGCGGGGGGAGCGCGGTGGGTTGGTTGTGGACCATCGCCGCCCACCGTCTGGTCGATGCGTTCCGGCGCCGGGCGCGCCGGGCCCGGGTGCCGCAGGTGCAGCTGATGCCGGACACGGCCCCGGCGGCCGAGGACGAGGTGATGGCCGCCCGGGTCGGCCAGGAGTTGGAGCAGGCCCTGCTGGTCCTTCCGCCCGAGGTGCGGGCCGCGCTGCGGGCGACGGTCCTCGACGGGCTTTCCATGCGGGAGGCGTCGGTGTTGCTGGGCGTACCGGAGAACACCGTCAAGTCCCGGGTCCGCCGCGCCCGGATCGCCCTGCGGGAGGCTCTGTCATGACGACCACCCATCCCACGATGTCCCAGATAGAGCGGTACGCCGCCGGGGATCCCGGCCTCGACGAGCCCAGCGTCTGGGCGGTCGAGGTGCACCTTGAGGACTGCGGTGACTGCCGCGCCCGGCTGGCCGGTGCCACCACTGTCGACACCCGGACGTTGATCGATCGCGTCGCGATGAACCTGGACCGGGAGATCGCCGCCACATCCGCTCCCGCCGGCCGCAGCCGGCCCTGGTCCGTGCTGCGCCACCGCTGGTTCGTCGGCACGCTGTTGCCGTGGCTGGCGATGACCGCCACGGTGCTCGCCTCCGCCGCGCTGCTCGGTGAACTGTGGGCGGGGCGGCCCTCGCTGGTGCTGCTGATCGCACCGCTGGCTCCGCTGCCCGGCGTGGCGGTCGCCTGGCATCGGCGTGCCGATCCGGCCTGGGAACTGATTGCCGCCACTCCCGCCATCGGTCTGACGATGTTGCTGCGGCGTACTGCGGCGGTGCTGGTCTTCGTCATTCCCGCTCTCGCCGTGGCTGGTGTGCGCACCGGGGTGTCACTTGCTCTGATGCTGCTGCCGTGCCTGGCCTTCACCGCCGCCACGCTGCTGCTGGGGACGCTTGTCGGCGTACGCCGGGCCGCGATCGGACTGATCGCGATCTGGACGCTCGTCGTGATCGCTCCGAGTTTGGCCGCAGCTCGGCTCCCGGTGGTCCTGGCCGCCGACAGTGCCGGCATCTGGGCACTGGCCACGCTGCTGCTGACCGTCATGGCCCTCCTCCGGGTCAACGGACTCCGTCGACTCACCCACCACGACTAGACAGCTCCCACCGTGCCCAGACGACTCCTGCCTTGCCTGGGCAGCTCCGACCTGCGAAAGAGGCGGCGTCGCTGCCGCGCTGCCGATCAATGAAGGAGACGATGATGATGCGTGCCGTGAGTGCGGCCGAAACGGCCGTCACCACCCATCCGTGGGAGGTGCACGCCGAGGGTCTACGGGTCCGGGCGGGGCGTCACCTTGCCGTGGACGGTCTTGACCTGGCCCTGCCCTCCGGGGTGCATGGGCTGCTCGGCCCGAACGGTGCGGGGAAGACCACTCTGATCCGGGCTCTGGCGACTGTCCTGAACCCCGCCGGGGGGCGGCTGACCCTGCTCGGACACTCGGTCGACAGCCGATCCGATCTGCGATCGCTCCGTCGTAACCTCGGTTACCTGCCGCAGCACTTCGGCTTCTATCCGCGGTTCACGGTCCGCGAGTTCGTCGGGTACATGGCGTGGCTCAAGGAGATGCCGAAGGCCGAAGTCGCGGCGGCCGTGCAACGGTCGATCGACCGGGTCGGGCTGACCAGCAAGGCCGATGCCCGACTCAAGACTCTCTCCGGTGGCATGCTGCGCCGGGCCGGGATCGCGCAGGCCATCGTCAACGATCCGCAGCTCCTGCTGCTCGATGAGCCGACCGTCGGCCTCGACCCGGAACAGCGGCTCGACTTCCGCGAGCTGCTGCGTGATCTCGGCACCGACAGTTGCGTGCTGGTCTCCACCCATCTGGTGGAGGATGTGGTGGCCGCCTGCACCGACGTGCTCGTTCTCAACGAGGGCCGCCTGGTGTGGCAGGGTACCCCCGAGGGGCTGACCATGCAGGGCGACCAGGGTGACGCCGGTGACAGCCCGGCCGAGCGCGGCTACTCCGCCGTCCTCCGCCGGCACCGCGCGGAGGCCGCCCGATGACCGTTCTGGGAATCGAACTACGTCGGTCCGCGGCGCTCGGTGCCGGGCTGATCACGGTGGTGGTCGGGGTCGGTGCGCTCTATCTGGCGACCGGACGCTGGTCGAGTGGCTGGATGGCGTTGGCCATGACCGTCCGCGAATACCTGCTCCTGTTGTGGCCGCTGGCGCTGGCCGCCGGGGCCTGGCAGGGCCGCCGTGAGCACCGGGCGAAGGTGGGCGAGCTGTTCACCACCACCGCCCGGCCACGCGCACAGCGGATGCTGCCGGTCCTCGGTGCGATGGCACTCACCCTCACGGTCGCCTACCTGCTGGTGACCGTGGCGGGCATCGGCTGGATCGCCTCCACCGCCCGGCACGTGCCCCTGCTGAACTTCGCGGTCGTCACCGGTGTCGGTGCGATGTCACTGATCGGTGCGGCGTGGCTCGGACTGGGCATCGGGCGTATGCTTCCCGCCCTGGTGACCGCCCCGGCGCTGGCGGTGGCCGGCGTCCTGCTGATCTTCCTCAGCGTCATCCGGCTTCCGGACTGGTTGGCCGCGGCGGTCTCCCCGGTCCACGGCACGCTTCCGTTCCACGCCTACCAGACGATCGACAATCGGGTCAGCGCTGCGCTCGCGATCTCGATGGCCGCACTCGCCACCGCTGGGATGCTGTTGTTCGTGGCCGATGGCTGGCGCACCCGTACGGCAGCGCTGGTGCCGGTGGTGCTCGGGCTCCTTGTGGCGACAGCGGTCGTACCCAGGGACGAAGGCGTGCTCAACTGGCCGGTCGACCCGGTTGCGCGGGAACTGCTCTGCACCGACGACACTCCGACGGTCTGCGTCAGCCGGGTCAACGCCAATGTGCTCGACGCCCTGACTCCGCTGGCCCGGGAGGGTTTGACGGCGTTGGCCAAACTGCCGGACGCGCCCACCGCTGTGTACGAGGACACCCGCACGTTCATGACTGACGAGGTCAGTTCGCCTGAGGACGGCGTCGTCAGGATCCAGGTACGAATCGACAAGCGTGGCGGGCTCGCGCACCCGGCCGCCGTGGTTCCCGAGATTGTCCGTGGGCTGGGTGTCCAGTACGACGGACGGTGCGAGAACCGTAACGAGGTGGTCGAACGGGCGGCGGCCTACTGGCTTCTGGAGCGTGAACCGCGGTCAGACGTCGGAGTGGTTCCCGGGATGATCGAAGAGGACCCCGAGATCAACCCCGCGGCGGTCGCGCTGTGGCAGGGATTGCGCGCACTGCCCGAGGACGAGGCGCTGGCCCGGGTCACGGCGGTCCGTGATGCCCTCCGGACCTGCGCCGACGTCACCGGCATTCTGTCCGGGGCTGCCCGGTGACCTGGATGCTGCTCTACCTGCGCTCGCGGCGCGTACCACTGGCCCTGATTGCGGCCGTCGGCGGCGCGGCAGTGGTGTGGGGCCTGTGCCTGGCCTTCGCCAAGGAGCGGGACGTGACTGCGATGGTGGTGGTGATGACCGTCCTGCTGATGGTCGCGGTGCTGTCGTCCACCCTCGCCGGTCCCGACGAGAACCTGGACCGCACCGCGTCGATGCGTTGGCCCTGGCGGCGCGCGGTGCACCTGCTCGCCGGCCTGGTGGTCGTCCTCGTGGTCCTGCTCGTCACGTGGTACACCGGGGCCCGGTTCGGGCCGGCCGCGCTGGTGGCCCGTGACGCCGCGGGCCTGCTGGGGCTGACCGCCCTGTGCGCGACCGTGGTCGGTGCCGCCAGATCGTGGTTCTTGCCGTTGGGCTGGACCACTGTCGCGGTCATGTACCCCCAGCAGGGTGTCTGGGGCGCAACGGCGACGTGGCCGGGACAGCCAGCCGAGAGCGATGCCGCCATGCTGATTGCCGCGGTACTCGCCCTCGGCGGGTTGATCGCCTACTCGATCGTCGGTCCGGCTCGGCGCTAGGCGTCCGGGTAGCTGAAGGTGTCGCCCGGGCGATCTACGAGCGGCATCAGCTCGTGGACAGTTGGGTGGCGGTGTTCACCACCTGGTCGATCAGGCCGTAGTTCCGGGCCTCCTCGGCGGTGAACCAACGGTCCCGGTCCCAGTCCTGCTGGATCTCGGCCAGGGTGCGGCCGCTGTGCTGGGCGATCAACTCCTGCATCGTCCGCTTGACGTGCAGCATGTTCTCCGCCTGGATGGTGATGTCGGAGGCGGTACCACCCATGCCGCCGGAGGGCTGGTGCATCAGGATCCGGGTGTGCGGCAGCGCGTACCGCTTGCCGGCCGTGCCGGCGCAGAGGAGGAACTGGCCCATCGAGCCGGCGAGCCCCATGGCCAGGGTCGCCACATCGTTGCGGACGAAGCGCATGGTGTCGTAGACCGCCATTCCGGCGCTCACCGAGCCGCCGGGCGAGTTGATGTAGAGGGTGATGTCCCGCTCCGGGTCCTCGGCGGCGAGCAGCAGGATCTGGGCGCAGATCCGGTTGGCGATCTCGTCGTTCACCTCGCTGCCGAGGAAGACGATCCGCTCTCGTAGCAGCCGTTCGAACACCTGGTCGCCGAAGGTCCGCTGGCCGTCGTCGAGCATTGTGATCATGGTCAACCTCCACCCGCCGGCGGCGACGTCGAGCGCTCGGGGACCGGCCCCTTCAGCCTGCGGGATGCCGCCGGACTTCAACCAGCCGTTCTGCTCGGGGCAGATCCGCCCACGGCAGAACGACGGCGACCAGCCGCCAGTTCAGGTCATTCCTCGGAGGAGACGACAATGTCTGGTGGCCTCACCCTCGGTGACTGCCGACGGTGGTCCGAGCGGCGGTCGTCCGCCGGGCGGCTCGCGTACGTGCTCTGGGCCGGTGCAGCGGGCCGAGGGACGACCGGGTGGTCGACCTGCGACGGAGCAGCGGACCCCGGGCGACGAGGTGGATCGGACCGACCGGGTCGGCGAAGGCGATGACCCTGATTCCGCCGGCCGACCCGCCGCCGGTCAGCCCACCGCCCTTGAGTTCGCCGCCGGTCGGGCCGGCGGCACCGATCCGCCCGACCGGGCCGGTCCAGCCCGGATAGGGACCGTTGCCGCCCAGCCCTGCGGTGAGGTCCGCGCCGAAGCCGACGGCGTTGAGTCGGGCGACCGGCTGGGCGGATCCGTCCGTACCGCGGCCAGCGGGCGCGGTCGCCGGGTCGCCGCGCCGGGTGGCCGGGACGTTACCGGCCCGGACATGGCCGGCCGGGCCGGTGGCCGGCAGTCGGCGTTCGACCCGCCGAAGCTCGTCGCGAACCTCCTCCAGCAGATCCGAGAGGTGCAGGCCGAGCGCCCGGCAGATCGCCGCGAGAACCTCGGAGGACGCCTCCTTGCGCCCGCGCTCTACCTCGGACAGGTACGGCACGGAGACCCCGGCGGCTTGGGCGACCTCCCGCAGCGTGCGGCCCTGGTGCTGGCGCTCGCGGCGCAGTACCGCGCCGATCACCCGTCTCAGCAACGACATACGGGCCTCACTCTCGCCGCTCCTGCGCTGACCGTCCCATCATGCCCGTCCGCCGCCGCGTTCGCCGTACCGGTCCATTGACGCCACCCCGCCGTGCGGTTCCCGGGTCAGCCGCTATGTTGTGGACGTGCAGGCGACCGACGCGGGGCAGGACCCCAGGTGATCCACTTCCCCGCGCAGCGGCGAGGCCCGCTCAGCGCGCTGAGCATCCGGCTGGCCGCCGCCATCGGGCTGGTCCTCGCCGTGGTGGCTGTGGTCTACCTCGAACGGGAGCAGTACCGCGACAACAACGGGGACGGCCTGACGCTGCTGGACTGCTTCTACTATGCGGTGGTCTCGCTGTCGACCACCGGATACGGCGACATCGTGCCGATGACCCAGCAGGCCCGGCTGGTCAACATCGTGTTCGTCACCCCGGCCCGGGTGCTGTTCCTGATCATCCTGGTCGGTACCACCCTCGAGGTCCTGACCGAGCAGTACCGGACCGGCCGTCGCCTGCACCGGTGGGAGAGAAAAGTGAAGGACCACGTCATCATCTGCGGCTACGGCACCAAGGGCCGTAGCGCGATCTCGGCACTGCTGGAGAACGGGCTGGACAAGTCCCGGATCGTGGTGGTGGAACGTGCCGGTCCGGCCTTGCGGCAGGCTACCTCGAACGGGCTGGTCGCCATCGAAGGTTCGGCGACCCGATCGTCCGTGCTCAACCAGGCCCACGTACGGACCGCCAAGGCAGTGATCATCGCAACCGACAGCGACGACGCGTCGGTGCTGGTGGCGCTGACCGTACGTCAGCTCACCGCCGGCCAGGTCCGGATCATCGCCGCGGCCCGGGAGGCGGAGAACGCCCCACTGCTCAAGCAGAGCGGGGCGCACCACGTGATCGTCTCCTCGGCGACCGCCGGCCGGCTGCTGGGTCTGTCGACGTCGGCGCCACCGCTGATCGACGTGGTTGAGGATCTGCTCACCCCGGGTCAGGGCATGGCGCTGGCCATGCGCTCCGCGGAACGCAGCGAGGTCGGCAGGTCGCCCCGGGAACTCGACACCCTGGTCATCGCGCTGGTCCGGCGGGGCAAGGTGGTCACTCTGGCGGACCGGGCAGGCGCGGTCATCGAGACCGGGGACATGCTCGTGCACGTACGCGACGACCGCCCCACCGCGAACACCCTGCCCTGAGCGACGGTCAGCCACCACCGGGCCCGAAAACGTCGACCGGGCCGTCCCGAGGGAACGGCCCGGTCGCGCTGGTCACGGCACGGGTCAGCCGACGATGGTCCAGGTGTCGCCGCTGCCCAACAGCCCGGCCAACTGCTGCTCCGGGCTCTCGGTGACGGTCGCCCGGGCGTCGGCCAACTGCCCCTGCACCACGCTGTCGTACGACGGCCGGCGCACCGAGCGGAACACGCCGATCGGGGTGTTCCGCAGGTCGAAGCCGGGCAGCCGGGACAGCGCGAACGCGTACGCCGGGTCGTCGACCGTGGCGTCGTGTACGACGATCTCCTCCGCCGGGGTCGACGCGGTCTCGCGTACCTCCAGGCCGAACCCGCCGGGCGGGTGTACGACGCAGAACTGCCCGTCCTTGCCGAACGTGATCGGCTGGCCGTGCTCCAGTCGGATCAGGTAGTCGTCGCGGGTGCCCGGCTCCTTGAGCTGCTCGAAGGCCCCGTCGTTGAAGATGTTGCAGTTCTGGTAGATCTCCACGAAGGCGGAGCCGGAGTGCTCGGCGGCGGCGCGTAGCACCGACTGCAGGTGCTTACGGTCGGAGTCGATGGTCCGGCCGACGAAGGTCGCCTCCGCGCCGAGCGCCAACGACAGCGGGTTGAACGGCGCATCGGCCGAACCAACCGGCGTCGACTTCGTGATCTTGCCGACCTCAGAGGTGGGTGAGTACTGGCCCTTGGTCAGCCCGTAGATCCGGTTGTTGAACAGCAGGATCTTGAGGTTGACGTTGCGGCGCAGCGCGTGGATCAGGTGGTTGCCGCCGATGGAGAGGGCGTCGCCGTCACCGGTCACCACCCATACCGACAGGTCCGGCCGGGAGACCGACAGGCCGGTGGCGATCGCCGGCGCCCGCCCGTGGATCGAGTGCATCCCGTAGGTGTTCATGTAGTACGGGAAGCGCGACGAGCAGCCGATCCCGGAGACGAAGACGGTGTTCTCCCGGGGGATGTTCAACTCCGGCATGAACTGCTGGACGGCGGCGAGGATCGCGTAGTCGCCGCAGCCGGGGCACCAGCGCACCTCCTGGTCGGACTTGAAGTCCTTGGCGGTGAGCTTGAGAGCGACGGGCTCAGACATTCTTCAGGACCTCTTCCAGCATCGTCTCCAGCTCGGCGGCGGTGAACGGCAGGCCGCGGACCTGGTTGTAGCCGATGGCGTCGACCAGGTAGCGACCCCGGATCACGTGCGCGAGCTGGCCGAGGTTCATCTCGGGGATGACCACCCGGTCGTAGGAGCGCAGCACCGCACCCAGGTTGGCCGGCATCGGGGCCAGGTGCCGCAGGTGCGCCTGCGCGACCGGCAAACCGCGCTGGCGCAGGGCGCGGCAGGCGGCGCCGATCGGGCCGTACGTCGAGCCCCAGCCGAGCACCAGCACCCGGGCGTCGCCGTCCGGGTCCTCGACCTCGACGTCCGGCACCGGGATGGTCTCGATCCGGGCCGCCCGGGTCCGCACCATGTAGTCGTGGTTCGCCGGGTCGTACGAGATGTCGCCGGTCTTGTCGGCCTTCTCCAGCCCGCCGATGCGGTGTTCGAGACCGGGGGTGCCCGGTACGGCCCACGGCCGGGCCAGCGTCTGCGGGTCGCGAAGGTACGGCAGGAAGGTCGTGCCGTCCTCGCTGTTGGGCGCGGTGGCGAACTCGACCCGCAGGTCCGGCAGGGAGTCGACCTCGGGCAGCAGCCACGGCTCGGAACCGTTGGCGACGTAGTTGTCCGACAGCAGGATGACCGGGGTGCGGTAGGTCAGCGCGATCCGCGCCGCCTCCAGCGCGGCGTGGAAGCAGTCGGACGGGGACTTCGGCGCGATCACCGCCACCGGTGCCTCGCCGTGCCGGCCGAACAGCGCCATGTTCAGGTCGGCCTGCTCGGTCTTGGTCGGCATGCCCGTCGACGGGCCGGCCCGCTGCACATCCACGATCACCAGCGGCAGCTCCAACGCCACCGCGAGGGAGATGGTCTCGCCCTTGAGCGCCACGCCGGGGCCACTGGTGGTGGTCACGCCGAGCGCGCCGCCGTACGAGGCACCGAGCGCCGCGCCGATCGCGGCGATCTCGTCCTCGGCCTGCATGGTGGTGACGCCGAACCGCTTGTGCTTGCTCAGCTCGTGCAGGATGTCCGAGGCCGGCGTGATCGGGTACGCGCCGAGGAAGACCGGCAGGCCGGAGCGGACACCCGCGGCGACGATGCCGAGCGACAGCGCGGCGTTGCCGGTGATGTTGCGGTAGGTCCCCGGCGGCATCTTGGCCGGCTTGACCTCGTAACGGACGGCGAAGTCCTCCGTGGTCTCGCCGAAGTTCCAGCCGGCCTTGAAGGCGGCCACGTTCGCCGCGACCAGCTCGGGCCGCTTGGCGAACTTGCGCTCCAGGAACCGCAGGGTCGACTCGTACGGCCGGGAGTACATCCAGCTGAGCAGGCCGAGGGCGAACATGTTCTTGGCCCGCTCGGCGTCCTTCTTGGACACGTCCAGCTCGGTCAGCGCGCCGATCGTCATCGAGGTCAGCGCGACCGGATGCACCGCGTACCCGGCGAGAGTGTCGTCGTCGAGCGGGCTGCTCGCGTAGCCGACCTTGGCCAGGTTGCGCCGGGTGAACTCGTCGGTGTTGACGATGATGTCGGCGCCCCGGGGCAGGTCGGCGAGATTCGCCTTGAGCGCCGCCGGGTTCATCGCGACCAGGACGTTCGGCGCGTCACCCGGGGTGAGGATGTCGTAGTCGGCGAAGTGCACCTGGAAGCTCGACACCCCCGGCAGGGTCCCGGCGGGAGCCCGGATCTCGGCGGGGAAGTTGGGCAGCGTGGAGATGTCGTTGCCCAGCTGCGCCGTTTCCGAGGTGAACCGGTCGCCGGTCAGCTGCATGCCGTCGCCGGAGTCGCCGGCGAACCGGATGACCACCCGTTCGAGCTGGCGGATCTGCTTGCTCACGGCCGCACCTCGCTTCGTAGCGCGCCGTGGCGCGGCCGGCTGAACTGGATGGTGACCTCGCCTTGCCCGGCCACGAGACCTCCTTGACGCGCCGCTGTACCGGCCGTCCGTCACCGTCCGGCCCGCCTGTCCTTCCCTCACCGAGAGCCTACGTCGGATCGAGGGCGCGCCCTGCCCGGAGGTCCGCCGACTGGGATCGAAAACTGAGGGTTTATGTGATAACTTGCGGTGTTTCGCCGTGGCCGCCGTAATCCATATCACCGCACGTCCCAGCCGGGTCGGTCCTGCGTCCGGGCCGGCCGTCGGGCCCGGAACCAAATTCCGCTGTCCGATTCCGGCGCGCCCCCCAGGGGCTGGTTCGCCTCGATCCC
Organism: Verrucosispora sp. WMMD703; assembly: GCF_049178935.1. NCBI lineage: Bacteria > Bacillati > Actinomycetota > Actinomycetes > Micromonosporales > Micromonosporaceae > Micromonospora > Verrucosispora sp. WMMD703. The sequence continues at coordinate 990,670 of NZ_JBMHMM010000004.1, forward strand.
GAGCGTCGCAGCGGTGGTCTCCGCGCCGCCAGTCCGCGACGCGCTGGCCCGGCGCCGCAACCTCGCCGTGGCCAGCCCGACGGCGAGGACCGCCAGCAGCGCCGACACCGTGACCAGCAGCATCGCCGTGCGTTGTCTCGACAATGACCCCCCGGTGCCACCCGGTGCCACCCCGGCCGGGGGCAGGCTCGGCGACGTCGCTGGCGGCGGCACCACCGCGAGCTGCTCAGGTGACGCCGCGGTGATCCGGAAGCTGAGCTGCATCCGCCGGTCGGCACCGTTGCGCGGGTCGAGCCGGCCGATCACCGCTCCGGACAGCGGTGCGCTGCGCAGCGCCTGCGGCGTCGCCGTCACCGGCAACCTGACCTCCTCCGTACGCCCCGACCGGACGGTGCCGAGCTCGCAACGGGTACGCGTTGCCGCCGCGGCGACGCAGCCGGCAGGTGGCGTCGTCACCGTGACCCCGGCGGGCAGCAGCACGTCGACCCAGCCGCTGGCGTCGGCCCGACCGGTGTTGCCGAGCCGGACGAGGAATCCTTCGCTGGCACCGTCGACGTCGAAGGTGACCTCGCCGGCCGACATGGTGATCCCAGGCGCCGGTGGGCCGGGCGGAAACAGCACGGCGAAGCCCTCGTCGTCACTCGCGGTGCCGGCCGCGCCGGTGGCCGTCACCCGTACCGAGCCGGCCAGCGGCATGTTGCGCCAGGCGTCGCCGTCGACCCGGATCCGCAGGCGGGTGCTGAACTGCGCGCCGGGTGCGGTGGTCCACTGCCCGCAGCGGTACTCCCGGTTCCCGTCGGCGGCGCAGCCGTCCGTGCCGGCGTCGGTGAGTCCGGCCGGCAGGGTGTAGGCGAGGCGGACGCCGGCGTTCGCGCTGCCGGTGTTGGTGACTGTCACGTTCAGGGTGGCCACCGTGCTGGCCGCATTCCAGTAGCCGGCCGGCAGGGTGACGTCGCCGGTGGTGACCTTCACGCCGGCCGACACGGGCGGTGCGACGGTGGGCGCGGGCGGCCGGGACGGCGGGGAGTAGGTGGGCTGGGGCGGTGCCACGGTCGCGGCCGGCGGACCGCTGCTCGGGGCCGGTCCGCCGGTGGTGGCACCGGGTGTGGGTGTCGTCGACGGCGCGGCGGGCGTACTCGTCTCGACCGGCGGCTCGACCGTCGGTGGCGGCGACGTCGGCTCGGGCTCGCCGGTCGGCTCGGCCGGTGGACTGTACGGCCCCGGCTCGGTTGCCCGACTCGGCAACGCCATGGCCGCCAGCGCACCCGGCGCCGCGCCGGCTCCGACGCCCAGCAGCAGGCCGAGGGCACAGGCGGACGCGAGCCTACGACGCCACACGCGTCGTCCGGGCAGCCGTCCCATTGATCCTCCGGTGCTGGTGGTGGTCCCATGGTGGTCGGAAGTTGCCCTGGGACACTAGTCCCAGATGAAAAGAAGTTCGCGACGCGGCCGTGGTCTCCCGACGGGCGGTAGGCTGACCGACCGTGACCGGTTACCTGGGCTCGTACGCGACGCTCGGGCTGTTGCTGCTCGCTGGCGTGCTCTTCCTCGTCGTCGCGTTCACCGCCAACCGGGTGCTGCGCCCCGCCCGCCCGGCAGATCCGCCCGGCAAGCGGGCCAGCTACGAGTGCGGGCTCGACCCGGTGGGCGGCGACTGGGCGCAGATGCAGATCCGCTACTACGTCTACGCGTACCTCTACGTGCTGTTCGCTGTCGAGGCGGTGTTCCTCTTCCCCTGGGCGGTGGTCTTCGACCGGCCCGGGTTCGGCATGGTCACGGTGGTGGAGATGGCGATTTTCGTGGGCGTCCTCGCGCTCGGCCTGCTCTACGCCTGGCGGCGCAACATCCTCCGCTGGACCTGACCCCTGGGTGGGCCGCTCAGGCGAGGCCGCGGCGGCTGAGCGTGGGTGGCCGATCGCCTCGAACGGCCGCGACCATGTCCAGCACCCGGCGGGTCGGCCGGACCTGATGGGCGCGGAAGACCCGGGCGCCCAACCATGCGGAGACCGCCGTCGCGGCGAGCGTTCCCTCCAGCCGCTCCGTTACCGGCAGGTCCAGCGTCTCGCCGATGAAGTCCTTGTTCGACAGGGCCACGAGCACCGGCCAACCGGTCGCGGTCAGCTCACCCAACCGCCGGGTGATCTCCAGGGAGTGGCGGGTGTTCTTGCCGAAGTCGTGCGCCGGGTCGATGAGGATCCCGTCGGGGCGTACGCCCAGGGAGACCGCACGCTCGGCGAGGCCGGTCACCGTGGCGACCACATCCGCCACCACGTCGTCGAAGGCCGCGCGGTGCGGCCGGGTGCGTGGGCTGAGTCCGCCCGCATGTGAGCAGACCAGCCCGACCCCGGTCCGCGCAGCCACCCGGGCCAGCGCCGGATCCGCCCCCGACCAGGTGTCGTTGAGCAGGTCCGCGCCGGCCGCCACGGCCTCCACCGCGACCTCGGCCCGCCAGGTGTCGATCGAGATGACGACCTCCGGGAAGGCGGCCCGTACGGCGGCGATGGTGCCCACCGTCCGACGGATCTCCTCGGCGACATCCACCTCGGTACCCGGCCCGGCCTTCACCCCGCCAATGTCGACGATGTCTGCGCCCTCGTCCACCGCCTTTTCCACCGCCCGCAGCGCGCTGTCGGCCTGGAAGGTCGAGCCCCGGTCGAAGAACGAGTCCGGGGTGCGGTTGACGATCGCCATCACCACCAGGTCTTCGGGGCCGAACCGCCGAGCCCCGAGCCGCAGCACCCCGGCCACGCCACCTCCCACATCGCCACCCGCCACCGACGATCACGCCGCCGCTGCACTGACGCTATCCGGTTGCCGGTTCGCGGTACGCCGCGCCGGGTGGGGTCGCCCCGATCCTTTCGGCGTGCCACGATCAGTGCATGGGTCAGCTTCTGCTCCTGCTGGTCGTGGCGGTCACCGTCGCGGCGGTCGTGTTCGGCGTGACGGTGCTGGTCACCGGTCGGGATCCCGGCCTGGCCCCGGTCGAGGCGGACGGGCGGGCCGTGCCGCTGCCCGGCGACCGTCCGCTACGCGAGTCGGATGTCGGCGAGGTGCGCTTCGACACCGCGCTGCGTGGGTACCGGATGACCCAGGTTGATCAGGCGATGCGCCGGGCGGCGTACGACATCGGCTACAAGGCCGAGCTGATCGGAGTGCTGGAGGCGGAGGTGACGGCGTTGCGGGACGGACGGATCGACGACGCCGACGCACTCCGCCAGGCCCGCGAGCAGTCGGCGGCCAAGCCGATCGAGGCGCAGGACCCTCAGACGGTCGAAGGATCGACGATCGAGCTTTCGGTGACGCCGGCGGTGGTCGAGACCGGCGACCGGTCGGGCCCGGGTCCGAAGACCACCACGGAGTCAACGGCGGCACCGCAGGCGGCGGCGGGAGCGCCGACCGACCCGACGGCGCCGGTCGACGGCGATGTCCGGGCAGCCGATGAGCAGCCGGTGCCGGCCGACGACGCTGCGGCACCCGCCTCCGCCGACTCCGGTGACGAGCCGGCCGCCAGTGGGGCGCCGGGATCCGGGCCGCACAGTTCGGTGGTCCGGTCGGAGTCGGCGTGAGCAGATCGGACGGCGCTGACGATCTTCGCGAGGCGGCCCAACCTGGTGCCGGTGAGGTCACCGCCACGGTGATCGTCAACGCGCCGGCCGAGAAGGTCTTCGCCGCCCTGCTGGCCTGGGAACGGCAGTCCGAGTGGATCCCGTTCACCACCGTCCAGGTGGTGGAGGGCGACGGTGGTGAGGGGAGCCTGGTCGAGGCGGTCACCTCGCTCGGCCCGGCGGTGCTGCGGGACAAGATGCGGGTGGTCCGGGTGGACGCGCCGTACGAGATCGGCGTGGTGCACTGCGGCACGCTGCTGCGCGGCCCCGGGGTGCTGCGGTGCACCCCGCTGGAGAGCGGGCGCAGTCAGGTGGTCTGGCACGAATGGTTCCACCTGCCGGGCGGGCCGGCCGGGCGGGTGGCCTGGCCGGTGCTCTGGCCCGGCTCCAAGTTCAGCCTCACCCAGGCGCTGCGACGCTTCGCCCGTCAGGTCGAGCAGGGCCGCCTGCCCTGACCGGTGCGCGGCCGGCTGTCGGACACCGGGCCTAGCCTTGATGCCGTGACTGAACTGGTGATCGGTGCCGACGGACTGGCCCGGTGCGGGTGGGGTGCCAGCACTCCCGACTACGCGGTCTACCACGACACCGAGTGGGGCCGCCCGCTGCACGGTGACGACGCCCTCTACGAGCGGATGACGCTTGAGGCGTTCCAGTCGGGTCTGTCCTGGCTGACCATCCTGCGCAAGCGGCCGGCCTTCCGGGCGGCCTTCGCCGGGTTCCGGATCGACACGGTGGCCGGTTACGGCGAGGCCGACGTGGCCAGACTGCTCGCCGACGCCGGCATCGTCCGTAACCGGGCCAAGATCGAAGCTGCGATCGCGAACGCGCGCGCCGCACAGGACCTTCCGGACGGGCTGTCCGCGCTGCTCTGGTCCTTCGCCCCGCCACCCGGTCGGGCCCGACCGGGCTCCGCGGCCGCCGTGCCCGCGCTGACCGACGCCTCCACGGCCATGGCCAAGGCGCTCAAGAAGCGCGGCTTCCGGTTCGTCGGCCCGACGACGGCGTACGCGCTGATGCAGGCCACCGGGATGGTCGACGACCATCTGACGGGCTGCCACGTCGTGACATCCGCGACGGGCGTGATGGGATGAGGACATGACGACCGACACCGCACACCGGGTGAACGGGGCGAGCCAGGCGGACGGCACAGGCACCTGGGCCGTGCTCCTGCCCGCCGGACGGTACGACGCCGAACGGCTCGTCCACCACGACACGCTTGAGTTGACCGGGCTGGACGGCACCAGCCTGCCCCGCCCCGGTGACCAGGTCGCGGTGCTGGCCGACGAGCCACCGCGGCTGGTGGCGGTGGGCCGGGTCGCCGGCCCGGCCGCCCGACGTCCGGAGGACCCGGACGACCCGCAGTCCGACCGGGCACCCGACACGCTTGTGGTCGCGTACACCCGGCGGGCCTTCGACGAGCCGGTGGCGGCCGACGCGCTGGCCCTCGGCGGGCCGGTCACGGCCCTCGACGCGGCGACGTTCCGCGAACTGGTCGACCGGCTCGGCCCGGCGCCGCAGCGCCGCACCTGGCTGGTCAGCCTGGATCTGCCGATCGAGGCCGACTCGCCGGCCGAGGCGGTCCGGCTGTTCTGGGCGTACGTGCAGGAGCTCGGCCCCCGGGAGCTGCCTGCCTTCGTCTCACCCTCCGGCGACGAACTGGCCATGCAGGCCTTCGTGCTCGGCGCGGAGGCGAACCAGGATCCGGAAGAGGACGACTGACCGACCGGCGGCGGGTCAACGGCCCTCGAAGACCGGCTTCTGCTTGCCGACGAAGGCCATGGTGGCGGTCCGGTGGTCCGTGGTCGCGCCGCAGATGGCCTGCGCCTGCGCCTCGGCGGCCAGCGCGTCGGCCAGGGTGCCAGCGTCGGCGACGGAGAGCTGACGCTTGATCGCCCCGTAGGCCACCGTCGGTCCGGCGGCGAGCCGAGCGGCCAGTTCCTGCGCGGTGGGCAGCACCTGCTCGTCGTCGTCCGTCATCCGGTTGAGCAGCCCCAACCGGCAGGCCTCCTCGGCGCGTACCGGCTCGGCCAGCATCAGCAGCTCGACGGCCTTGGCGTGGCCGACGAGCCGGGGCAGCGTCCACGAGGCGCCGGTGTCGGCGGCCAGCCCGACCTTGGCGAACGCCATCAGGAAGCTGGTGGACGGGCCCCCGATGCGGATGTCGGCCAGGAAGGCCAGCGAGGCACCCGCCCCGGCGGCCATGCCCCGGACGGCGGCCACCACCGGCTTCGGCAGGCTCGCCAGCCGGGCGGCGATCGGGTTGTAGTGCGCCTGGACGGTGTCCAGCGGGTTGCCGTCACCCGCCTGGAGGGTCTCGACGTGCTCGCGCAGATCCTGGCCGGCGCAGAACGACCCACCCGCCCCGGCCAGCACCACCGCCCGGCAGCCACGGTCGGACTCCAGTTCGGCCAGGGTGTCCCGCAGCGCCTCCTTGAGCGCCACGTCGAGCGAGTTCATCGCCGTCGGGCGGTTCAGGGTGAGGGTGACGACGGCGTCGGTGCGGTCGACGAGCAGCGGCTCGGTCACGTCTGGCGACCCTTCTGTCGGGCGATCCGGTGTCCACCGTCGAGACAGAGCTCGACGTACCGGTCGGCGGCCGGCCGGAGCCGGGCCGCGTGGCGGTCGAAGAAGCTGGCTGCGGCGATACCGGGCCAGCGTTCGGGCAGCAGCGCCGGGGGCAGCTGCGGATCCCGGAACAGGAACGTACGCCATGCGTGCACCAGCCGGAACCGGGCCGCGTACGCCTCCTCGTCGCCACTGCGGGCCGTGACGCCGGTCAGCAACGTCCGCTGCTCGGCGACGAACTCCTCGTACGCCCGGCCGATCTCGGCCAGGTCCCAGGCCCGGCGGACCAGGCCCATCGCGCCCGGCGTGCCGGCGGCGTGCGCGGCGCTGAACCGCTCGAAGCGTACGCCCGCCTCGCTGAGCAACAGGTCGACGTCTTCTGCCGGACGGGTGGCCACCCAGGTCTGTTCGTCCAGGGTGCCGTAGCCGAGGTACCGGAGGTTGGCGGCGAGTCGCTGGCGGTCCCGGCGTGCGCTCGGCGCGTCCAGCACCAGTAGGTCGAAACGCCCGTCCCAGCTGACCCGACCGGTGCGGTAGATCCGGGAGGCGGCCTCGTCCAGTCGGCGGGCCGCCTTCGGTGTGATCGAATATCCGGGACCGGACGCCAGTCTGATCGGTTCGAGCCAGCCCTGGCGCACCATTCGGGAGACCGCCGTCCGTACGGCGGGGGGCGCGATCCCGAGCGGCGCCAGTAGCTTGACCAGCGCGGCAACGGGTGCGCGACCACCCCGTGGCCGGAGGTGGTCGCCGTACAGGTCGAAGAGTGCCGACCGTGCCTGCATGACCGCACATTGTGACAGGCCATCTAGGGATAAGCTAGATGCTGTTACATCAATGCTGCTTCGGTTTGGGTCCGGCGGTGTTCATCAGGGAAAATCGTCGGTCGACACCCACGTGCAAGTTGCGGGTGGTCATGGCGAAGTGGCTGTGGGGCAACCCACCGACCCTGGTGTAGGTCTGAGGGGAGACAACATGGCGGCGATGAAGCCGCGGACGGGCGACGGTCCGCTGGAAGTCACCAAGGAGGGCCGGGGCATCGTCATGCGGGTCCCGCTGGAGGGCGGTGGCCGGCTCGTCGTCGAGATGACTCCCGACGAGGCGACTGCTCTCGGTGACGCGCTGAAGGCGGCCGCCGGCTGATTGAGGCCGGTGCGTCGGCGACGCTCGCCGCCGCGGACAGTTCGTCTGGTTCCTGGCTCTGAGCCACCGGTCCCACCGGTGGCTCAGAGCCGTCACACCCTCGCGCGGGCCAAGTCCACCGCGCGTCCGTCTCCAGGAGGTACGGCTCCGCGTGCTCGCCATCCGTCTGACCGCCGAGCCGGACCGGCTCGACACCCTGGTCCTGCCCGTACGACCCGGAGCCACCGACGACGCACAGGCCGAGCCGATGCCGACCGGAGTGGCCCCACCCGACGGCGTCGCCGACGAGGTGGCCGCGCTGATCCCGGTGGCGCGCTTCCACGGCCGCGCTGGTGAGGTGCACACGCAGCTGCGACCCGGAGGTGCTCCCCGCCGACTGCTGCTGCTCGGGATCGGTGCGGCGGACGAGGCGGCCTGGCGGGCCGGCGGTGCGGCGCTGGCACGCACGGCCAAAGATGAGACTCATGTCACACTCGCCCTCCCGGCCGGGGTGGCACCCGAGGCGGTGCGCGGGCTGGTCGAGGGGCTGCTGCTGGGGTCGTACCGGTTCCGGCTTGGTGCGGACCCCGACGCCCCCTCGCTGACCGACGTCGACCTGGCGGTCCCCGACCCCGAGGCGTACGAGCAGGCCGTCACCGTGGCGCGGACCACCGCCCGAATGACCCGACTGGCCCGGGACCTCACCAACATGCCCTCCTCGGTGAAGAACCCGCAGTGGTTCGCCGAACAGGTCGCCGAGGCCGTGACCGACCTGCCCGGGCTCACGCTGCGGGTCCGCGAGCCGGAGCAGCTGGCCGCGGAGGGCTTCGGCGGCATCCTCGCCGTCGGCGGCGGATCGGCCAGCGGCCCACGCCTGGTCGAGCTGGACTGGCACCCCTCCGAAGCCCGCACCCACGTGGTCCTGGTGGGCAAGGGCATCACCTTCGACACCGGCGGTATCTCGATCAAGCCCGTGCCGGCGATGAAGCTGATGCGCAAGGACATGGCCGGTGCCGCCGCCGTCGTTGCGGCCACCCTCGGCGTCGCTGCGCTGGGCCTGCCGGTCCGGGTGACCACACTCGCTCCATTGGCCGAGAACATGGTCAGCGGGGCCGCGTTCCGGCCCGGCGACGTCATCCGGCACTACGGCGGGTTGACCAGCGAGACGACGAACTCCGACGCCGAGGGCCGGCTGGTCCTCGCCGACGCGCTGGCGTACGCCGTGCAGGAACTCCAGCCCGACCTGCTTGTCGATCTGGCCACCCTGACCGGTGCCAACTCCGTGGCGTTGGGCACCCGTACCGGCGCCCTCTACAGCGACAACGATCAGCTCGCCGAGGAACTGCTGGCGGCGATCAGCTCGGCCGGCGAGTCAGCCTGGCGGATGCCGCTGCCAAACGACTACGTCGAGCACCTCGGCAGCGACCTGGCCGACCTGCACAGCGCGCCGACCCAGGGCGCCAGTTCCGTGCTGGCCGCCCTCTACCTGCGGGAGTTCACCGGCGACCTGCGCGACCGTTGGCTGCACATCGACATGTCCGCACCCTCCTGGTGCGAACGCGCCGACGCGGAGTTGACCAGGGGCGCGACCGGCTGGGGCGTACGCGGGCTGCTGCGCTGGTTGGCGGCGCTGGACTGACTGTGGGCATGGCGGGGTCGGCCGCCTCGCTGTCGGTCGCTCGGTGCGGCTGCCGGCCCGCCAGGCGGCCGGCCGCGTCGGTTCAGCAGCGCACCGCAGCCAACAGCCCATGGCCGACCGGCAGCAGCGCCGGAATCCAGTGCTCCGACTCGCGGATGGCCTTCACCGTCTCGCGAACGGTGACCGTCTCCTGGTCGCGGGCGGCGGGATCGCCGATCCGACCGTCGGCCAGCGCACCGTTGAGCACCAGAACTCCACCCGGCCGCAGCAGCCGGAGCGCGGCGTCCACGCAGGCGGGGAAGGCGGTCACCTCGGCGTCGACGAAGACCAGGTCGTACGCGCCGTCGGCGAGCCGAGGCAGGACGTCCAGCGCCCGGCCGGTGATGATCCGGGTCCGGCCGGCGACGAAGCCGGCTTCGGCGAAGATGCGTCGGGCGATCCGCTGATGCTCCACCTCGACGTCGATGGTGGTGAGCACCCCGTCGGCCCGCATGCCGCGCAGCAGCCAGACGCCGCTGACGCCGGTGCCGGTGCCGATCTCGACCACCGCGCGGGCGTTGCCGGCGGCGGCGAGCAGGCGCAACGCGGCACCCGCGCCCGCGGTGACCGCGTTCAGGCCGACCTCGCGGGCGAGGCTGCGTGCGGTCCGTAGGACGAGGTCCTCGGTGACGTACGACTCGGCGAACTGCAGGGCCGGGTTCGTCGAACTGCCGGAACCGGCGACCGTGGCGATGGGGCACCTCCGGGCGACGAGCATGATGCGCAGGGCGGATGGGCACTGTGACTCTAAAGGCGGCCCGTCCTGAGCGCAGCGGGGCATCCACCCGCGGTGACAACCGCTGACCCCACGCGGCGCATCCGTGCAATCCTGGAAGCGGTATCCCGTGGCCCGCGCCGGATCGCGGACGCGTGGATGCCGGGGACGGGAGTGGGAGGCACCGAGTGACCGACGGCTGGGACTGGCGCCAGCCCGGCGTGGGCGGAGCACCGGCCGGGCAGCCGGCGGCCGGACATCCGCCGGCCGGTGGGCCGGCGACACCGCAGGACGGCGGCAACACCGCGTCGCCGTGGTGGTCCGACGCGCTCACCGATCCGTGGCGGGATCCGCACGCTCCGGCGGCGGTGGTGCTGCCCGCTGCCCCGGAGGCCGGCAGCGAGCCGGAGCCGGTCGTGGACCCGGACGCGGTTGGCCGGCCGAGACTTCAGCAGCTCCTGCTCATTCCGCTGGTGACCGCCCTGTTGGCCGGCGCGCTCGGTGGTGCGCTCGGCTACGCGTTCGCGATCCGTAACGGCGCCGGTGGGGCGGTCCTGGGGGCGGTCCCCGGTGCGGCGCCCACGCTCGCCCAACGTCCGCCGGAGTCGCTGGCCGGCGTCGCTGAGCGGGTACTGCCCAGCGTGGTCACCGTCCGGGTCGCCGGTCTGGGTGGGACCAGCGAGGGCTCGGGCTTCATCGCCAGCGCCGACGGGCATGTGATCACGAACGATCACGTGGTGGCCGGCGGCACCGGCAAGGCGTCGGTCATCTTCAACGACGGCAGCTCGGCCTCCGCGACGGTGGTGGGCCAGGACGCGGAGTCCGACATCGCCGTGATCAAGGTCTCCCGCACCGGGCTGCGTCCGGTCGAGTTCGGCGACTCCGACGCCCTGGCCGTCGGTGACCCGGTGCTGGCGATGGGTTCGCCGCTGTCGCTTGCCAACACGGTCACCGCAGGCATCGTCAGCGCCCTGGACCGGACGATGCACGCCGGTGAGCCGGGCGGCCCGACGCGCTACTACGCCGCGATCCAGACCGACGCCGCGGTCAACCACGGAAACTCGGGCGGCCCGCTTGTCGACGCGGCGGGGCGGGTCATCGGCGTCAACTCCACGATCAAGTCCCTGGTCGCCGAGGGGCAGGAGGCCGGCAACATCGGCCTTGCCTTCGCCATCCCGATCAATCAGGCGAAACGGATCACCCAGGACATCATCGGCACCGGAAAGGCCCGGCGTACGGTGATCGGCGCCCAGGTCGGCGGGCCGGGCTCGGGCGCCAATGGCACCGGCGTACGCCTCGCGACGGTCGAGCCGTCCGGACCGGCCGCTGGTGCCGGACTGCGCGCCGGTGACGTGATCCTGAAGCTCAACGGTCGCCCGATGACCGAGCCGACCGATCTCATCGCCCTGGTCCGTAAGTACGCGCCCGGATCGGTGGTGACGGTCGAGTACCGCCGGGGCTCGACCCGGCAGAACGCCTCGGTCACCCTCGCCGCGGACGCGAAGTGACCTCTCACCCCCTTCTGGCAGCGGCACCGACGTGCGTACTCTGGCTGCGGTAGCCGGGGGAAGGGGGACCGAGGATGTTCGAGAACCTGAACGTGTGGGAGGTCGGAGCGCTGCTGCTGCTGGCGCTGTTGATCTTCGGCGACCGGCTGCCGGTGGTGATCAGTGACGGACTGCGGATGGTGCGCAACCTCCGCAACATGGCCCGCAGCGCCACCACCGACCTGAGCAAGGAGCTGGGCACCGACATCCAGTTGGAGGACCTGCACCCCAAGGCGTTCATCCGTAAGCATCTGCTCAGCGAGGAGGACGAGCAGGCGATCCGGAAACCGCTTCAGGGCGTCTACGACGGCCTGCGAGCGGACGTCACCGGCGTGCATGACGAGCTCAAGGATGTCGCGAACTCGGCCGACCCGCGCCGGCCCGGCCCGGCGCCGGTGAGCACCGCCAGCCCCGCCCCGGCCCCCCGCGCGGTCAGCTACGACGACGTCACCTGACAATCACCGGTCGGGCCCGGGTCGAACGACCCGGTCGGGTCGCGAGCCGACTCAGCGAACGGCGGCGTCGGCCGGGGCCGACGCGAACGCCATCCTCGACGAAGGGCCGGTGCGGGCCGTCGGTATCAGCGCCCGGCCGGCTTGAGGCCCAGCGGCTTGCCGAGCAGGGACTCGCGGCGCAGGGCGAGTCGGTCGGCCACCTGACCCAGCGCCTTCGACGCCGGGGAATCCGGCTCGGCGAGCACGATCGGGTTACCCTCGTCGCCCGCTTCCCGGACCCGGGTGTCCAGCGGCACCTGGCCCAGCAGTGGCACCTGCGCGCCGATGGTCTGGGTAAGCGAATCCGCCACCGTCTGACCACCACCGGCCCCGAAGATCTCCATCCGGGAGCCGTCCGGCAGTTCCAGCCAGGACATGTTCTCGATCACACCGACCACCCGCTGGTGGGTCTGCAGGGCGATCGCGCCGGCCCGCTCGGCGACCTCCGCGGCGGCGGCCTGGGGGGTGGTGACCACCAGGATCTCGGCGTTCGGCAGCAGCTGGGCCAGGGAGATCGCCACGTCGCCGGTGCCCGGGGGCAGGTCGAGCAGGAGCACGTCGAGGTCGCCCCAGTAGACGTCGGCGAGGAACTGCTGCAACGCGCGGTGCAGCATCGGGCCACGCCAGACCACGGCGGCGTTGCCGGCGGTGAACATGCCGATCGAGATGACCTTCACCCCGTGCGCCTGCGGCGGCATGATCATGTCTTCGACCCGGGTGGGCAGGCCGTCCGCACCGAGCATCCGCGGCACGGAGTGGCCGTAGATGTCCGCGTCCACCACGCCGACGGACAGGCCCCGGGCGGCCAGCGCGGCGGCCAGGTTTACCGTCACGCTGGACTTGCCGACGCCGCCCTTGCCGCTGGCCACCGCGTACACCCGGGTGCGGGAACCGGGCTGGGCGAACGGGATCACCGGCTCTGCGGTCGCGCCGCCGCCGCGCAGCTTCGCCTGTAGGCCCTGGCGCTGCTCGGTGCTCATCACACCGAACTCGATCTCGACGCGGCTGACCCCGCTCACCGCGCCCACGGCTGCGGTGATGTCCGAACGCAGCTTGTCCTTCAGCGGGCAACCGGCCACGGTCAGCAGCAACTCGACCAGGACCACGCCGTCCTCGCCGACCTCGGCGGAACGCACCATGCCGAGTTCGGTGATCGGCCGGCGGATCTCCGGGTCGTTGACGGTGGCCAGGGCGGCCATGACGGCGTCGTTGACGGTGCTGACGGGAGCTGACATGCCCGTAATGCTACGTCGGCAGTGGGCCGCCACCGGTGCCGGTCACAGTGGTGTGAGCGAGTCGATCAGCTTTCCGGGCGGTGGGAGGTCGCCCGGTCGTGACGACCGTCACCCGGTTGGTCGCCGTCCACCTCGTCGCGGGGTTCGTCCAACCCGTCACCGCCGGTCCGGGCGGCCGGCTCGTCCCGGTGCCGGCGTTCCAGCCGCTGACGCCGCTGCGCCGCCTCGTCCAACTCCTCGGCGAGCCGGGTCAGCTCGGAGCGGACAAAGTCCCGGGTGGCCACCTCGCCCAGCGCGATCCGCAGCGCGGCGATCTCCCGGGCCAGGTACTCCGTGTCGGCCTTCTGCATGGTCGCCCGACGCCGGTCCTCCTCCATCGCCACCCGGTCGCGGTCGGCCTGGCGGTTCTGTGCCAGCAGGATCAGCGGCGCCGCGTACGACGCCTGGATGGAGAGGACCAGGGTGAGGAAGGTGAAGGTGTACGGGTCGAAACGCATCCCAGCCGGGGCGAGGGTGTTCCAGAGGAACCACGCGCTGATCACCAGCGTCATGTAGACGATGAAGTTCGCCGTACCCATCCCACGGGCGATGCCCTCGGCCCAGCGTCCGAACGTCTCCTGGTCCACCCGGGGCAGCTTGAATCCCCGGGGCTCCCGTGGCAGGTCCAGCCGTTCCGCGCGCCGTTGCTCAGTCATGGCCACCGTCCGTCGCCGGTTCCGGAACGGTCGAGGTCGTCGCCCCGTTCGGTAGGCCGCCCGGTGCCGCGTCCCGGTCCCGCCAGTCCCGCGGCAGCGAGTGATCCAACACGTCGTCGACGGTGACGGCGCCCACCAGCCGGTTGTTCCGGTCGATCACCGGCATGGCCACCAGATCGTAGGTGGCCATGCGGCGGGTGATCTCCGGCAGCGGGGTGGTCGGGCGCAGCGGATCGATGTCGTTGACCACCACCCCGCCGAGCAGATCCGCCGGGGGCTCCCGGAGCAACCGCTGGAAGTGCACCATGCCCAGATAGCGGCCGGTGGGGGTGGCCATCGGCGCCCGGGTCACGAACACCTGCGCGGCCACCGCCGGGGAGAGCTGCGGCTCCCGGATCCGCGCGAGGGCCTCCGCCACCGTCGCGTCCGGGGGCAGGATGACCGGTTCGGACGTCATCACGCTGCCCGCCGTGCCCGGCGTGTACTTCAGCAACTGACGCACCGAATCGGCCTCGTCCGGCTCCATCAGGTCGAGCAGCACGTCCTGTTCCGGCGGCGGCAGCTCACCGAGGAGATCGGCGGCGTCGTCCGGATCCATCTCCTCCAGGATGTCGGCGGCCCGCTCGCGGTCCAGCGCGGCGAGGATCTCCACCTGGTCGTGCTCGGGCAGTTCGCTGAGCACGTCGGCGAGCCGCTCGTCGTCCAGGGCCGCCGCGACCTCGTTGCGTCGCGCGTCGGGCAGATCCTGTAGCGCGTTGGCCAGGTCCGCCGGACGCATGTCCTCCAGTACGGCGAGCAGGTTGGCCGTACCCCGGGTCTCCGCCACCCCGCTGAGCCCGCGTACCTGATTCCACTCGACCTGATGCAGGTGGCCCCGGCGAGCCAACCGACCGGTCTGCTCGCGGACCGCCACCCGGGTCAGTGACCACTCGCCACTACGACTGCACTCCATCGCCACGTCGACCACCGACGCCGCCCGGCCCTCCGGGGCGACCTGTACCCGGCGGTCCAGCAGTTCCTGGAGGACGAGCAACTCGTTGGGCCGCTTCTCGAACCGGCGCAGGTTCAACGTGCCGCTGCCCAGCACGATGGCGTCGGCGTCGATCGAGGTGATCCGGTTGATGGAGAGGAAGATCCGTCGCCGCATCGGCATCTCGGCGACCAGACCCACGACCTCGGGCGGCCGTTGGCTCGCGCGCAGCCGGGCCACCGCGTCGCGTACCCGGCCGACCTGGTCGCCGTTGGGGTCGAAGACGGCGACTCCGGCAAGTCGGGCGATGTACACCCGGGTCGGCGTGCTCACGGGCACCAGCCTAGGGGGTGGGCCGATGACCCGGTCGGCGATGCTCCAGGGCCGGCACGGCCCGGCACTGACCCCGACGTACGCCCGAAGGGCCTAGTGTCTATCAACATGTCGACCTTGGCTTACGAGATCGTGGACGTCTTCACCGACCGTCCGTACGCCGGGAACCCGCTCGCGGTGGTCTTCGGCGCTGACGGGCTGGCGACCGACCAGATGCAGGCTCTGGCCCGCGAGTTCAACCTGTCGGAGACGGTCTTCGTGCTGCCCGCCACCCAGGTCGGCGCCACCTACCGGGCCCGGATCTTCACGCCGGTCGACGAGTTGCCGTTTGCCGGCCACCCCAGCGTCGGCGCCGCGGTCACCGCCGCTCGCCGGGGGATGTTCCCGACCGGGCAGGTCAACCAGGAATGCGGTGCCGGCGTGCTGCCGATCGAGGTGAGCGAGGGTGCCGCCATCCTGACCGGCGGCAGCCCCACCCTCGGGCCCGAGCTGGAGCCGGAGCCGCTGCTGGAGATGGTCGGGCTCGGCGCGGAGGACCATCCCGGTCCAGCGCCGCGGGTCGCCGGCTGCGGCCTGGAGTTCCCGTTCCTGCCGGTACACCCCGACGCCCTCGCCCGGGCGCAGGTGAACCCGGTGGCGGCCGGGCGGTACGGCATCGAGCATGTCAGCGTCTTCTCCTGGAACCCGGCGACCCAAACCGCGCATGCCCGGGTCTTCGTCCCAGGTCTCGGCGTACCCGAGGATCCGGCTACCGGGTCGGCCGCGCTCGGTCTCGGGGTGTGGCTGGTCGCCAGCGGCCTGTTGCCCGGCGAGGGACGATCGTCGTACACCGTCCGGCAGGGCGTGGAGATGGGCCGACCGTCCTCGCTGGCCTGCGCCGTGACCGCAGCCGGCGGTGTGGCGGTCGGCACGAGCGTCGCAGGTCAGGTGATGCCGGTGGCCCGGGGGGAGATCCTCGTCCCGCCGTTCGTCGGCTGACGGCCGACGCGGACCGGCCCGGATGCGAGAGGATGCCGCGGTGACCGACGAGCGCGAGAACCATCCCCTGGTCGACGAGGCGATGAAGAAGGCCTCGGTGGCCTGGGTCGCGGTGGCGGGTCGCCCGCCAGTCGCCCTGTGGTGCGTACCCCTGGAAGCGGCGCTGTTCGTGGTGAGCGGCCCTGGCGAGCAGGCCGCGCCCGGGCTGGCCGAGGCCGACGAGGCCCAGGTGACCATGCGCGGTGACCACGGGGGTCGGATCGTGACCTGGCCGGCGCGGGTAAGCCGGCTGACACCCGGCACCGAGCAGTGGGACACGCTCGCCCCGCTGGTGGGGGCCAAACGGCTGAACGCGCCTGGACCGACCTCCGAACTCGTCGCCCGCTGGGCCGCCGACGGCTGCGCCCTGGTGCGGCTCGCGCCGGTCGGCCAGCCGACGCACGGTGGCGAGCTACCGGCCGGGTCGCTGGCCGAGCCGCCCCGACCGACGCCGGCCGTCCGGGCCACTCGCCGTCCGTTCCGGCTGCACCGTGTCCGGCGTCGCTGACCCGCCGTCGGCCGAGGCGACGCCGGCCTGGGGCACGTGCGTGGCTACCACGGTGCGCCGACCGGGCTGGGAGCCTCGTCGACCAGGTCGACCACCTCGCGGAGGGACCCCAGTGTCCGGCCGGCCCAGGCGGCGTCGAGATTGAACACCAGATGGTCGGCGAGGTCGGGCGAGGCGAGCCGGGCCGCGCTCAGACCGGCGCGCTGCGCGCCGGTCAACTCCTGGCTGCCACCGTCACCCACGTAGAGGCAGTCTGCCGGAGACAGGCCCAGCCGCGCGCAGGCGGCCAGATAGAGGCTCGCGTCCGGCTTGCATCGCCCCACCTGCACGGAGAACACCCGGACGTCGAGCAGCGGGGCGATCGCCAGCTCAGGCAGGAAAGCCGGTAGCTCGTGGGTGCAGTCACTGATCACGCCGGTCCGTAAGCCCCGTCGCCGCAGCGCCCGTAGGGTCGGCACGGCCTCGTCCCGTAGCCGGGTGTCCGCGCGTACGGCCTGGTGCCGGGCGGCGGCGGCAGCCCGCAACGCCTCCGCCGGAGGGTGTACGCCGGCCTGCTCGCACACCCAGCGCAGGGTCGCCTCGACGGTGTCGAAGCGCCCGCTGGCGCGGTCGTAGAACGTGCGGTCGAGCACCTCAAGGAAGGCGGCCGGCGGGCAGCCGAGCAGTTCGGCGGTGCTGAGGTGACCCTTGCCACGCTGGACCGGACGGGTCAACGTGCCGAAGAAGTCGAACAGCACCGCCCGGAACCTGGGCATGGGAACGCCTCCGGGCGGACGGGGAGGGGCCCTGGTGAGGACGGGCACGATCGTAACCGAACGTTGACGGAAAGTGGCGCCCCTGTGACGTGTGAAGATTGCACCTCGTGGCACCCGAACCTCACCGTCCGCCGCTCGACCTGGTCACCGGCGCGGCACTTGCCGTGGCCGTCTTCGCCGTCTCGTCATCCGCGCCGTTGATCGCCTTTGCCGCCGCGCCCGCCCTGGCGGTCGCGTTCTGGCGCAACGTGCTGGCGGTCGCCGTGCTGAGTCCGTTCGCGCTGACCCGGCGACGGTCCGAGTTCCGCTTCGTGGCCACCGGCGTCGGCCGTCGCGAGGGCATGTTCTGTGTCCTGTCCGGGGTGGCGCTGGCGGCGCACTTCGCCACCTGGATGCCGAGCGCGAAGCTCACCTCGGTGGCCGCGGCAACGGCGCTGGTGGCCACCCAGCCGGTCTGGCAGGGGCTGATCGCCCGGGCCCAGGGCCGCCGGCTGCCGGTGGGTGTCTGGGCCGGCATCGGGGTGGCGGTGGCCGGGGCGGTGCTGGCGACCGGTGCCGACTTCACGGTCTCCGGCCAGGCTTTCGCGGGCGATCTGCTGGCGCTGACCGGTGGGCTGTTCGCGGCTGTCTACACCGCGCTGGGGGAGCGGGCCCGGGTCACCGTCAGCAACGCCACCTACACCACCATCTGCTACAGCGTGTGTGGACTGATCCTGCTGGTGGTCTGCCTGGTCGGCGGGGTGCCGCTGAGCGGCTTCGACACCGGCACCTGGCTGGCCGTGCTCGCCCTGGTCGGCGGGGCGCAACTGCTCGGCCACTCGATGTTCAGCTACGCGCTGCGGCGGGTCTCGGCCACCACGGTCAGCGTGCTGATCCTGCTGGAGGCGCCCGGTGCCGCGCTGATCGGCTGGGCGTGGCTGGGGCAGCTGCCCGACCCGGTGACCCTGCCAGGTCTGTCGCTGCTGCTGGTCGGTGTGGCCGTGGTGGTGTTGTCCAGCGCCCGCACGGCCCGGCGTACGACACGGGTCAGCACGGCGGTGCCGGCGGACGCGGCACCGGTCCGCGACTGAGCTGTCGGCCAACCTCCGACCCGGCCCCGCTGCCGGTGGACGGATCGCCGCGGCCCGTCTCGGCGGTCACGACGCCACCGCGACCACGGCGGCGGCCAGGACGACAACCGCACCGGTGAACGCTGCCGCCGCGATACCTCGGCGGTCCTTCGGCAGCCGCCGGAACAGGCGGGAGACCCGTCCGAGCACGGCCAGCGGCGTGGCCGCCAGCCAGATGTCACGTTCGACCCGACCGCCGGCGAAGCTCACCACCTCGGGCAGGTGACCGACGGCGCGCAGCAGCGGCCCGACCATGGCACGGCTGCGTCCGCGCGCCGGAGTAACCCCGGCCGCGATCGCGGCCAGCGCTGTTCGCAGGCCCTGCTCATCGTTGGCCCAGTGGGCCCGGTACCTGATCACGCCGGTGGTGTCGAGAAGGTACGCCGAGTTGGGCTTCGGGCTCATCGCCCGGTGCAACCCGCCATCCAGGTCATCGACGGCCACTTCGAACGCGACCCCGTGATGCTTGCGCAACTCCTCGGCATGCCGCCACTTGTCCTCGGCGGTCCGGGGCTGACCGAACCGCTCACCTGGGTGTGCCTCGCGGGTGTTCACCAGAACGAACCGCACCCGGTCACCGAAGTCGCGGTGCAGGGCGCGCAACACCGGCCCGGCGCTCTCGGTGACCGGGCAGGTCCGTGAACCGAAGACCATCAGCACCGGCAGGCGACCGAGGTCGGCGTCGGTGAACCGGCCGCCGCCCAGGGTCGGCAGGTCGAAAGCCGGCATCCGGTCACCGGGTGCGGGAGCATTCCGGTCGAACGTCAGATCGTCGAGCAGCAGGGCGGTGCGGAAGCGGGTGAACCGGTACTCCTCGCCCGCGTTGGTGGTCGACTGCGACATGGGATCTCCTCCGTAATTGACCGATCGGTCAAGTCAACGTGCATGACGAACGGGCGCTCGTCGCTGGCGAGGGTCAGCCAGACGCCCGCAGTAGCAGCCGGATGTCGGCCTTGGCGAGCAGCACCAGGGCCGGGTCGTCGTGCGCCTTGGCCAGCAGCGACAGCCCCTGCATCAGCGCCAGCGCACGGGTCGCGGCACTGTCGGCGTCGACGTCGGTCGGCACGTCCCCGCGCCCCTTCGCCTCGCTGATGGCCGTGGCGAAATAGCCCGTCCAGCCTGACAGCACCCGCCCCGCCCGGGCTCGGCCGTCGTCACCGTGACCGGCCACCTCGGCGGCCAGGCCGCCGAGTGGGCACCCGGGAGTCGCGCCGAACCTCTCCCGCATGAGCGAGAGCATCCGCACGAAGCTGTCGACGAACCGGTCGATGCGCTCCAGCGGCGGTACGTCCGCGACGAAGGCCTCCTCCAGCACGGCGTGCAACATCTCCCAGTTGCGGTCCAGCACGGCCCCGCCGAGCGCCTCCTTGGAGGGAAAGAAGTGGTAGAGACTCCCCTTGTGGACACCTGCCGCCTTGCAGATCTCCTCGGTGCTCACCTCGGCCAGCGAGGCGCCGTGAACGAGGTCGCGCGCCACCGCGACGATGCGCTCCCGAGTGTCCCGAGCCACGACTCACTCCCCAGACTTGACTGCTCAGTCTAATTCAAACAGTCATTGACTGATCGGTCAAGTCTGGCGGCGCCGTCCCGGCCGCCGGTCACACCTCGTGCACCTCAAGCACCCGGGTGCGCGGGGCGGCCTCGCCGAGCGTCACCCGCAGCGCGGTCCGCTCCGGGTCGGCGAGGAACGCCTCGTAGCCGGCCCGGGTGTCGAACCGGATGACGTGCACCTCGGTACGCCCGTCCCCGGTACGCAGCCGCCGCTCCAGCCGACCACCGTGCCGTGGCAGCAGGGCGAGCACGGTGTCCTCGTACCGCTGCCCGACCTCGACCGCGCCGTCGGGCAGTTCCACCAGCGCGACCAGGCGCACCGCGGCGGCCGGGTCGGTGACCAGCGACTTCCAGAACTGGTGGTCGACGTGACCACCCGGAATGCCCTCCCGACGACCGGTGTCGAGGTAGCCGTGCCGGCGGTAGAAGCCCGGAGCCTGGAACGAGAACGAGGCGACCGAGATCTCGGCGCAGCCGCGCCGTCGGGCCTCCTGCTCGGCCGCCGCCAGCAACCGGCCGCCCCAGCCTTCGCCACGGCGATCAGCGCGGACCCAGACCATGTTGATCCCCGCGCAGGTGCCCCAGCTCCAGCCGGTCAACCCGGCGACCAGCTCGCCGTCCGCGGCGGTGACCCGTACGGACAGCTCGGCCTCGTCAGTGGCGCCGGTGGCTCGCTGGTTGAAGCTGGTCAGCTCCGCATCCAATCGGGCGGCCAGTTCCTCGTCCTTGCCCAGCACTTGCAGGTTGACGCCCTCGGCGACGGTCATGGCGCGGAGTATCGCAATGTTTGCCGAGCGGGGCGACCCGGTTGCTCGCCCGATGCGACCTCAGGCCGGGCGCCCCGGGTGGCCCGGCCCGTCCGGGATGCCCACCGCGGCGGCGCTGGCCGCCCAGAGCCGCGCCGCGAGTCGCGGGTCGGCCGCCTTGGGCCAGGGGCGACGTGGCCGGCAGTCGAAGTAGTAGCCGCCGTTGTGCAGCCGGGACCGGTCCTGGTTGGCCAGCCAGACCAGCGTCTGCGCACCCTTGGCCGGGCTGCGGAACGGCAGCAGACGCATGCCCAGGGCGACCACCCGGCTCTCGTTGCCGAAGCGGGTCCGGACCACTCCGGGGTGGAAGCAGTACGAGTCGACCCGCGGCCATCTCCGGGCGGCCTCGGCGGTGAACAGGATGTTCGCCTGCTTGCTGGTGCCGTACGCGGATATCGGGCGGTAGCGGCGCAGCGACGCGTTGAGGTCGTTCGGGTCGAGCGTGCCGCTGCGGTGCGCGCCGGAGGCGGTCACCACGATTCGGCGTACCCGGTCGACCAGCAGGTTGGTGAGCAGGAAGGGGGCCAGGTGATTGGCCTGGACGGACAGCTCGAAACCATCGACAGTGGTGATCGGCTGAAGCACGATCGCGCCGGCGTTGTTCGCGAGCACGTCGATCCGGTCGTACGCGGCGCGCAGCCGCTCGGCCAGCTGCCGCACGTCGTCGAGGACGGCGAAGTCGGCGCGGAACACCTCGGGCCGTTCCCCGGAGGCCTCGCGGACCTCGTCGGCGGCAGCCCGCAGCCGGGCCGGATCCCGGCCCACCAGGACGACCCGGTCACCCCGGCAGGCGAGACCTATGGCGGCGGCCAGTCCGATGCCGGAACTCGCTCCGGTGATGACGACCAGTCGAGGGTCAGTGACATCTTCCACAGGTCCATTCACCGCGGTCACGGCACGAGGTTACCGTGGCGTCACAAGCACCTTTGGGATCGTTAAGTAAGGGACGGCGGACCTGCCGTACCCGGAAGGAGCGCCGCCGATGGCCGTTGTTGGGCGTCCCCGCCGATCCTGCCTGGCCGTACCCGGATCGAGCGTCAAGATGCTCGGCAAGGCCCAGGGACTCCCGGCCGACCAGGTCTTCCTCGACCTGGAGGACGCGGTCGCGCCACTGGCCAAGCCGGACGCCCGCAAGAACATCGTGGCCGCGCTCAACGAAGGCGACTGGACCGGCAAGACCCGGGTCGTCCGGGTCAACGACCTCACCACCCCGTGGACCTACCGGGACGTCATCGACGTGGTGGAGGGGGCGGGGGCCAACCTCGACTGCGTCATGCTGCCGAAGGTGCAGGACGCGGCGCAGGTGCAGTGGCTGGACATGACCCTCACCCAGCTGGAGAAGACCCTCGGCCTGGAGGTGGGCCGGATCGGCATCGAGGCGCAGATCGAGAACGCGGCCGGCCTGGTCAACGTCGACGCCATCGCCGCCGCGTCGCCACGCGTCGAGACGATCATCTTCGGGCCGGCCGACTTCATGGCCTCGATCAACATGAAGTCGCTGGTGGTCGGCGCCCTCATTTCCGACTACCCGGGCGACCCGTACCACTACATCCTGATGCGCATCCTGATGGCCGCTCGGATGCACGACAAGCAGGCCATCGACGGCCCGTTCCTGCAGATCCGGGACACCGACGCGTTCCGCGAGGTGGCGAAGCGGTCGGCGGCGCTCGGCTTCGACGGCAAGTGGGTGCTGCACCCCGGGCAGATCGACGCCGCGAACGAGGTCTACTCGCCGGCTCAGGCCGACTACGACCACGCCGAACTGATCCTCGACGCGTACCAGCACTACACCTCGGAGGCGGGTGGCCGACTGGGCGCGGTGATGCTCGGCGACGAGATGATCGACGAGGCTTCCCGCAAGATGGCGCTGGTGATCGCTGCCAAGGGCCGGGCCGCCGGCATGACCCGCACCACGACGTTCGAGCCGCCGGCCGAGTAGCCGTACCATCCACCCCGCGCCCGCCCCGACCTCGGTCGGGGCGGGCGTCGCTGGTCAGGTGGTGGAGGACGAGTTCGCGATGGCGAAGGCGATCGCGATGGCGTAGCCGATGATCACCAGCGCGAGCAGGCCGGTGAGGATCCAGCCGACGATGATGGCGGCCTTGGCCATCCCCTCGCCGCTCTCACCGGTCTCCCGGATCTGGCGCATGGCCACATGCCCCATGATGGCGCCGACCGGGGCGGTGATGCATGAGCCGATCCCGATCAGGGAGAGGACCAGGGCGACGATCGCCATGGTGTTCGTCTTCTGCTGCGGATAGCCGTACCCGGGCGGGGGATAGCCGTAGCCGGGCGGGGCCGGCGGGTAACCGGCGGGCTGAGCCGGCGGGTAGCCGGCTGGCGGGTACGGCGCCGCGGCCGGGTCCGACTTCATCCCGGCGTACGGGTCGGCCGGCGGCTGATACGGCTCGTATCCGGACGGCTGGGGTGGAATCGGTGGCTGCGGGCTGACCGGCAGGGTCGGGTCGGCGGGTGGGCCGGACGGCTGGCCGGTCGATGCGGGGTCGGGCCAGCCGCCGGCCGGCGGGGGTTGCGTCATCGGGCTTCTCTTCCGTCGCGATGATGTGGCGCAGTCAGGGTAGTCACCGCCGCGCACCCCGCGACGCGCCCGGCACCGGGGGCGCGTTGCCCGACAGCGGCGGGAAGGGCAGGATCTCGGCATGGGGATTGACGCGCGTGCGGCGGACCGTTCCGGCAACAGACCGAGACGGGACGTCAGCCGACCGGGCATGAGCCGGCGACCACGCCCGGCCGCGGCACCGGAGCCCGGCGACCAGGATGCTCCGGCGCCGCTGCCGGAACCGGTGACCATGCGGCTTGACGGCAAGGTCGCGCTGGTGACGGGAGCGGGCAGCCCGGACGGCATCGGGTACGCCACCGCTCGCCGACTGTCCGACCTCGGTGCCCGGGTGGCGATCGTGTCGACCACCCGGCGCATCCATGAGCGGGCCGGCGAACTCGGGGTCACCGGTTTCGTCGCCGACCTCACCGACGAGTCGGAGGTGGGCGCGCTGGCCGATGCGGTGGCCGAGCAGCTCGGTGATGTCGAGGTGCTGGTGAACAACGCCGGCCTGGCGAGCCGGGCCAGCCCGGAGGTGCTGCGCCCGGTCGCGCAGCTCAGCTACGACGAGTGGCAGGGCGAGATCGACCGGAACCTGACCACCGCCTTCCTGTGCAGCCGGGCCTTCATCGTCGGTATGGCCGAGCGCGGTTGGGGTCGGATCGTGAACCTGGCCGCCACCGCCGGTCCGGTAAACGCGTTGCCCACCGAGGCTGCGTACGCGGCGGCCAAGGCGGGCGTGGTGGGCCTGACCCGGGCGCTGGCCATGGAGATGATCGCCGACGGGGTGACGGTCAACGCGGTGGCCCCGGGCACCATCTACACCGCGGCCTCGACCATGGCCGAGATCAAACAGGGCCTGGGTACGCCGGTCGGACGCCCCGGCACCCCCGACGAGGTGGCTGCGGCGATCACGTTCCTCTGCTCGCCGGCCGCGTCGTACATCACCGGGCAGATGCTTGTGGTCGACGGCGGCAACAGCGTCCGGGAGGCCCAGTTCCGCTGAACGGGCTCAGGTGCTGGTGCCGTCGGAGCCGGCCCAGATCGCCAGTGCCAGCCAGCCGCAGCAGGCCAGCAGGAAGAGGCCGGTGAAGATGTAGCTGAGGATCAGGCCCCAGGTGGCCAGCTGCGCGCCGTCCTCGCCACTGGTACGCAGTTGCCGCCTGGCCAGGTGACCGAGGGCGATGCCGGCGGGGGCGAAGACGAAGGCGAAGACCAGCGACAGGACGGCCAGCACGTTGGTGCCGCGTCCGCCGCCCTGGCCGGTCGGCGGTCCGTACTGCCCGTAGGGCACCTGTGGTGCGTACGGGGGTTGCTGACCCCATTGTTGGCCGTGCGGCGGCTGCCCCGGATGCTCGTACGCCGGCTGTCCGTACGCCGGTTGTTCGCCCTGCTGCCCGTACGGTTGGCCGTACTGCGGCTGCTGCCCGCCGGGCGGTGGCTCGTAGGGCGACGGTGGCTGGTCCGGCTCCGGTGGTTGGCCCACGCTCTCCTCCTCCGTTCCGCCCTACGGGTCCCGCGCGGCCCGTCCGCCCTGGTGGGAAGGCCCTCTGTGCGGGACGCTACCCGCAGCGGTGAAGCTTTTCACAGCGGTTGTGTGGACTGCTCACCTTGGCCGTCCCGGCTCGGGCGACGATACTGATCGAGCGTTTAGTTACCAGTGAGTAGGCGCGCTGACTTTCCGGAGGCTGAGATGGCTCGACTCGCGCAGACGCCCGGCCTGACCGACGAGCAGCAGTCGATCCTGGAGACCGTCCGGGAGTTCGCGAACAAGGAGATCATTCCGCACGCGCAACGCCTGGAGCACGCCGACGAGTACCCGACCGACATTCTCGACGGCATGAAGGAGATGGGCCTGTTCGGGCTCACCATCGCCGAGGAGTACGGCGGTCTCGGCGAGTCCCTGCTGACCTACGCCCTGGTGGTGGAGGAACTCTCCCGGGGCTGGATGTCGATCTCCGGCATCGTCAACACACACTTCATCGTGGCGTACCTGATCTCTCAGCACGGCTCCGCCGAACAGCGGGCCCGGCTGCTGCCGAGGATGGCCACCGGCGAGGTGCGCGGCGCCTTTTCCATGTCGGAACCGGAGTGCGGCTCCGACGTCTCGGCGATCAAGTCGAAGGCGGTCCGCGACGGCGACCGCTTCGTCATCGACGGCCAGAAGATGTGGCTGACCAACGGCGCGTACTCGTCGGTGGTGGCCACCCTGGTCCGGACCGAGACCGGCGCCGATTCGGTCTACGGCAACATGAGCACCTTCCTGTTGGAGAAGGAGCCCGGCTTCGGCGAGACAGCCCCGGGCCTGACCATCCCCGGCAAGATCGAGAAGATGGGTTACAAGGGCGTCGAGACCACCGAGATGGTGCTCGACGGGGTCACCGTCCCCGACAGCGCCGTCCT
Source organism: Verrucosispora sp. WMMD703 (assembly GCF_049178935.1). Classification (NCBI taxonomy): domain Bacteria; kingdom Bacillati; phylum Actinomycetota; class Actinomycetes; order Micromonosporales; family Micromonosporaceae; genus Micromonospora; species Verrucosispora sp. WMMD703. The sequence continues at coordinate 1,016,335 of NZ_JBMHMM010000004.1, forward strand.
CGGCGGTGCCGACCAGGTGGGCCGGGGTTTCTACCAGATGATGGACGGCATCGAGGTCGGCCGGGTCAACGTCGCCGCCCGGGCCTGCGGCATCTCCATCCGGGCCTTCGAACTGGCCGTCGGGTACGCCCAGCAGCGCCGGACCTTCGGTGAGCCGCTCGCGAAGCACCAGGCCATCGCCTTCAAGCTGGCCGAGATGGGTACGAAGATCGAGGCCGCGCACGCCCTGATGGTCAACGCGGCCAGGCTCAAGGACGCCGGCCAGCGCAACGACGTCGAGGCCGGGATGGCGAAGCTGCTCGCCTCGGAGTACTGCGCCGAGGTCGTCCAGGAGGCGTTCCGCATCCACGGCGGCTACGGCTACTCCAAGGAGTACGAGATCGAGCGGCTGATGCGGGAAGCCCCGTTCCTGCTCATCGGCGAGGGGACCTCGGAGATCCAGAAAACGATCATCTCCCGCGGCCTGCTCCGCGAGTACAAGCTCTGAGCGCTCAGCTCCGGCGGGTCAGCCCGGCCTTGGCCCGCTCCACGATCAGGCAGCGGTCCTCCACGTAGTCGATCCCGGCCTCCTCGGCGATCCGCCGGGCCTGCGGCGAGACGATGCCGAGCTGCAACCACACCGCCGGGGCGCCGATCGCCACCGCCTGCCGCACCACCTCCACGGCGTCGTCGGCCGGCCGGAACACGTCGACCAGATCGACCGGGTGCGGGATGTCGGCCAGGGACCGGTACACCGCCTCGCCGAAGAGTTCGTCGGCGGTCGGGTTGACCGGAATGATGCGCCAGCCGTGCCGCTGCATCTCCAGCGGTACGCGGTGAGCAGCCTTGAACGGATCGCGGGATGCACCGACTACGGCGATCACAGCGGCGTCGGCGAGGATCTGCTTGGCGGAACGCATCCGACGACTGTAGCCGCGTCGCCGCCAGGCTGCCCCGATCGACCATTCGGCAACACTCAGCCTCCCCCGCCCCGCCGCGCCCCGTTCAGAGCAGGCTCAGCTGCTCCGGTGCCGGTGCCGGTGCCGGTGCCGGTGCTGGCAGCGGCGCGGCACGGTGCTCGCCGGCCTCGGCCCGGATCAGCCCATGACGGCGGGCGGCGATGCGGACCCGGGCGGTCAGCTCCCGCTGATAGGACTGCGGCGCGTACGCGCCCGCCCGGAACAGCTCCCGGTAGCGCGGAACCAGCTGGGGGTGCTCCCGCCCGAGCCACCGCGCGTACCACTCGCGGGCGCCGGGACGCAGGTGCAGCGCAAGCGGCGTCACGCTGGCCGCGCCCGCGGCGGCGATCGCCGCCACGGTGGCCTCGATGGACTCGTCCGAGTCGGAGAGGCCGGGCAGGATCGGCGCCATCAGTACGCCCACCTCGAAGCCGGCGTCGGCGAACCGGCGTACCGCGTCGAGCCGGCGGCGTGGGCTCGGCGTGCCGGGCTCGACCGAGCGCCACAGTCGCTCGTCGACGAACCCGACCGAGAAGGAGACGCCCACCCGAGCGACCTCGGCTGCCTGCCGCAGCAGCGGAAGATCACGTTGGATCAGGGTGCCCTTGGTCAGGATGGAGAACGGATTGGCGAAATCGCGCAGCGCCTCGATGATCGGCGGCATGAGCCGGTAGCGCCCTTCGGCCCGCTGGTAGCAGTCGACGTTCGTGCCCATCGCCACGTGCGCGCCGCGCCAGCGCGGTGCGGCCAGCTCACGGCGCAGCAGCTCACCCGCGTTGACCTTGACGACCACCCGGCTGTCGAAGTCCGCCCCGGCGTCGAAGTCAAGGTAGGTGTGAGTATTTCGGGCAAAGCAGTATAAACATGCATGACTGCATCCCCGGTACGGGTTGACGGTCCACTCGAACGGGACGCGGGAGGCGCCCGGAACCTTGTTGAGGATCGACTTGGCGCGCACCTCGTAGAAGGTCATGCCGGCGAAATCGGGGGTGTCGAAGGTGCGGACGACCGCCTCGGGCAGCGCCAGCGGCAGGGGTGGCGTCGCTGGCGCTGCCCGTCCGGGATCTCCCTCGACCGGGGGAGCGGTCAGGTTGTCCCAGCGCATGGCCAGTATTCGAACACATGTCCTAGTAGCGTGCAAGTGACTCACCGGACACCCGCGTGTGTGTCGGCCGGCGTGGGGGGAGGATGAGGGCATGTCGACCTTCGTCTACGACGGGGACTGCGCCTTCTGCACAAGCTGCGCGGAGTTCATCGAGCGCCGGATCCCGACCGGTGCCCGGGTGGTGCCGTGGCAGTTCGCCGACCTCGACCAGCTCGGCCTGACCGAGGCGGAATGCGAGGAGGCGGTGCAGTGGGTCGGTGCCGACGGCAGCCGGGCCGCGGGTCCGGACGCCATCGCCGCGCTGCTCGCCAGCAGCGGCCGTGGGTGGCGGATCGCCGGAGCCGGGCTACGGATTCCGCCGGTACGCGCCGCCGCCTGGCCCGCGTACCGCTGGGTGGCCCGCAACCGGCACCGGATGCCGGGCGGTACGGCCGCCTGCTCGCTGCCCCAGGAGACCCGGGATCGCCTCTACGGCCCATCCGCCGGCTGACACCTCGCACGAATGCCTGCCCGCTCCGGGTCGTACGGCGCACGGGATCGTGGGCCGGTCAGGGCGTTGCCGGATCCGGTACCGGCTGGGTGTCGGCCGACAGCGGATCCGAGCCGAGCCGTCGCCGGTCGGGCGTGAACCTGCGGGCCAGGAGCCGTCGCACTGCGACGAGCGGGCGGACCTTCTCCAGCGGCAGGAAGCTGGTCATGGCGACCAGGTGTGGTGCGAACGAGATGGTGATGGTCGCGATGGTCACCAGGTGGAACGAGTAGAAGAAGCCGACCGTGGCGAGCCGCCAGCGTTCGGGCAGCACGAAGACCAGGGGGCTGAGCAGTTCGAAGGCGAGGATGCCGAACTGGGCGACGAGTAGCAGGTGGGGCACCTGCGCGATCAGGTCCGCCAGGTCGGTGCCGCGTCGGATGATCGCTTTGGCGAGCACCGAGCCGGTCGCCCAGTCCAGGCCGCCGAAGCGGAACTTCGCCCAGGCGGCCAGGAAGTAGGTGCAGACCACCGAGATCTGGGTGACCCGCAGCGCCCAGCCGCCGGCCTCCGTCCTGGTCGGGTCGCCGTGCCGGGCCCAGCCCGCAGTGGGTAGCACGGCCAGCGCGACGAGCAGGGCGAACCGGTCGTGGTCCACCTTGCCGTAGCTCATCGCGATGATCATCCACTCCAGGTAGAGCGCGAAGACCGTCCAGCCGAGCAGTCGGGGGGCCCGTCCGGTCGCGGCGAGCAGGGCCAGCAGCAGCAGGGCCCAGAAGATCACGCTCACCAGCGTCGCGGTGGGGGTGGGCAGCGGCAGTACCCGCCCGACGAAGAGCGGTTGGTAGAGGTTGCCGGGCACGTCGACGCGGTCGCGTACCCAGGGGGTGAAGACGACCAGGTCGGCGGCGACGAATAGGTAGACAAGCGTGCGGAACGCGGCAACCCGACCGCGCGGCACCGCTTCGGTGAGCCAGCGACTCATCGGGTGACCTGCCAGCTGACGACGGTCTCGTCGACCCATCGACCGGTGGGCCGACGGTCGGTGATGTCGTGCCACCGGATGACGATCCGGACCTCGGTCAGTTCCGGTGCGTCGGGATGGCGCCGGTCGTACGCCTCGGCGACCTCGCGCAACCGGCTGGGGTCGGCGACGTACCGGCTCTGCTGGCCTTCGATCTCGGCTCGGCGGATGCCTGTCGCTCGCTCGCCCAGGTCGACGAGGTTGCCGCTCAGGTCGACCCCCTCCACCCGGGTGTCCGGGGCGTCCGCGTCGGCCGGATCGGAGGTGGAGTACATCCGGAAGGGGCCGAACGGGAAGTGGTCGTCCACCCCCCAGATCGTGCCGGCGAGCAGGACGGCGAGGCCGAGTGCCGTCACCGCCACCCGCGCCGTACGGCCGCGGCTCGTCAACGCATCCATCGTCCGCTGAACTTACGGCACCGGCGCGCGTTCAAGCGGCCCTATCGACGGGCCGTGTCCCAGCTGTGACGAGGCCCGGAGTCACGTGGGCGTTCGGACGCCGATGGCCGGGCCCGCTACGGGCCCGGCCATCGTGTCTGTGAGATCAGTGCTTGTGCTCGGCGAGCTTCTTGCGCACGTCGTCCATGTCGAGCGCCTGAACCTGCTCGATGAGGTTCTCCAGGGCCGACTCCGGCAGCGCGCCCGGCTGGGCGAAGACGATCACGCCGTCGCGGATCGCCATGATGGTCGGGATGGACCGGATGTCGAACTTGGCGGCGAGTTCCTGCTGCGCCTCGGTGTCGACCTTGCCGAAGGTGATGTCCGCATGCTTGTCGGACGATCGCTCGTAGACCGGAGCGAACCGCTTGCAGGGGCCGCACCAGTCGGCCCAGAAGTCAACCAGCACGATGCCGTTGCCCTCGGTCACCTGGTCGAAATTAGCCGTGGTCAGCTCGACGGTTGCCATGTGAGTCTCTCCGATCACGCGGAACAGCTACGTCTGGTGGAACTCGGGCGTACCCCATCGCATTCCCGCCGTGGTGCCACCGTAACCCTGGTCGCAGTCCGGGTGGGGCCTTTGTCCGCATCGATGGGTGTCGGTCTTCGGAAGGTGTCCGCAGATCGCACATGCATGTCGCATTTGCGTGACCGCCCGTAATGGGAGCGTTTCCAATGAGATCAACGCTCTGACCGGGTACGAAGCGGTAACTTCGGCGCTGACGAGCGGGGATTCGACCTGCGGAGATCGCTTTTTGACCGATGATCAGTCACTCAGAGTAATGTAACAAAAAGATAAATGTGACCTCGGTCTCTGTGCGGCCGGACGGACGTACGGCAGAATCTTGAAGCATCAGAGCGTGGGCGGCGGGTGCCGGGGAGGGCCCCGCCGCTCATTGCGTCCGGCCCCGGTCGACGCGCGCCAGTCCCGCCCGCACGTGCTGATCAGACAGCTTTCCCGGTGCCGGCTGGTGTGACATTCCGATGCCTGTCCCGCCCCGCGGCCCGCCTTAACCCTCGATAAGGCATGCTGTGCCGAACTCCGCCGCCTCCGTCGAAGGAGACCAGGATGCAGTTCGGCCGCTACTACGAGGAGTTCGAGGTCGGCGCGGTCTACCGGCACTGGCCGGGCAAGACGGTCACCGAGTACGACGACCACCTGTTCTGCCTGCTCACCATGAACCACCATCCGCTGCACATGGACGCGCACTACGCCGAGACGGCAAGTCAGTTCAAGCGCAACGTCGTGGTCGGCAACTACATCTACTCCCTCCTGCTCGGCATGTCGGTGCCCGACGTCAGCGGCAAGGCCATCGCCAACCTGGAGATCGAATCGCTGCGGCACGTCGCACCCACCTTTCACGGCGACACGATTTACGGCGAGACCACGGTGCTGGACAAGCGGGAGTCCGCCTCCAAGCCGGATCGTGGCGTGGTGGCGGTGGAGACTCGCGGCTACAACCAGGACGGCACGCTGGTCTGCGTCTTCCGGCGCAAGGTGATGGTCCCCAAACGGGAGTACGCGGCGGCAGCCGTTCCCGACGGTGTCGACCCCGAGCGGCCGAGCTTCCCCGAGCCCCGCTGACCCGTACGCGGGTGGTTTCGGCAGAGGGCCGGGCTCGCCGCGCCCGGTCACTCGCGGCCGGTGGGGGCACGGCGGCGCGGCGCAGCGGGTTCCCGGCCTAGGCGTTCGGCCCCCGGTCCGGGCGCATATGCTGGCGCCGGAGGTCCCGCCATGAGCGAGCGAATCACCACCGCCACCGCCTACTCCGCCACCGAGTGGGATCTGCTCACCAGTCTGCCCGGGCGGGTGATCGTGGCCGCTGCCCAGCCCGGCCCGGGGCGTCCGCACCGGGGCGTGGCGGCTGGCCTGGCCGGACTGGACGCGGTGGCGGCCGGGCGGGCCTTCGACAGTGATCTGGTCCGGGCGGTGGTGGCCGCGATCTACGCTCGGCACGACGGCCCATCCCCGCCGGCGGCCCAGCTCGCCGAGCTGGACGTGCTCGCCGCCTGCCGGGCCGTCGTGCGGGTACTGGACCGTCATGCCGATCCCGCCGATTCGGCGGCCTACCGGCAATGGGTGCAGTCAGTGGCCGCACGCGTCTGTCGTACCGCCTCCCGGGCGTTGCCCGGCGGCCCGCTGGCTCCCGCCGACCGCCGTTTCCTCGACCGGCTCGGCGGCGCCCTGGCCCTGCGCTGACCGATGTGTCGCTCGGTGGCCGGGCGGCGGGGTGGTGTCCGCGCTGCTGGGCGTAACCTGCGTGACCGTGACCGGTGAGCAGCTCGACGTCGGCGTGGGTCCCTGGCCAGGTGACCTGCCGGAGGATCCCCGCTACGACCCGGAGCTGCTCGCCGCGGGGGATCGGCGCAACGTGGTCGACCAGTACCGCTACTGGCGCCGCGAGGCGATCGTCGCGGACCTGGATCGGCGGCGGCACGACTTCCACGTGGCGATCGAGAACTGGCAGCACGACCTGAACATCGGGACGGTGGTCCGCAACGCCAACGCGTTTCTCGCGGCCGAGGTGCACATCGTGGGCCGGCGGCGCTGGAACCGCCGCGGCGCCATGGTCACCGACCGCTACCAGCACGTACGCCACCACGAGACGATCGATCAGTTGATCGTCTGGGCGGCGGAGCGCGGCCTGCCGCTGGTCGGCATCGACAACCTGCCCGGCTGTCGTCCACTGGAAACCGCCACGCTGCCGCGGCGGTGCGTCCTCCTGTTCGGTCAGGAGGGTCCGGGGCTCTCCGCGGCCGCGCACTCCGCGTGCGACGAGATCTTCTCGATCGCCCAGTACGGCTCGACCCGCTCGATCAACGCCGGGGTGGCGAGCGGAATCGCCATGCACACCTGGATCCGCACCCACGCCACCCCACCTCCCACCTAGCAGCCCACCCACCCCACCTCAACTGCGGTCGATCATGAAGTTGTTGGCGCGACACGCCGAGGGGAGGGAAACAACCTCATGATCGAGCGGCGATGCGTGAGGTGGGGGCCGGTGGGGTGGAGGCAATGCGGGCGCTCGGCTTGACGGGTGGCGGCCAGCGGGTGACGGTGGAGTGGTGACGGTTGCGGTGAGTTGTCCCAGATGCGGCGGGTCGGTCCGGGCACCGGATCTCATGCATCCGGAATCCCGCTGCCCCGACTGCGGACCGGTGGCTCCCCTGCACGTGCCCGAGCACATCGGTGCCGAGATCGTGGCCAGCGTGGTGGAACACATCCAGGCCGCCGCCCAGCCGCAGCAGCCTTCGGTTCCGCTGTGGTGTCCGTGGCCGCTGCCTCCGGGTTGGACCACCACGGGCGTGGCGTGGGCCGGCGACGACCGGCTCGGAGTGCGCGCCACGGCGGTCGCCTGCGCCGGGCCCGCCCCGTTGGGCGGTGGGCCGGCGGACCTGGTCTTCGTGGCCGAGGAGCCCGGTGTGGGACTGGGCACGCGATACGCCGGGGTGCCTGGCCCGGATGCCGGACCGGAACTGGCCGAGGCGCTTACCGACCCGGGCCCGGGGCACCCCGGCCATGTCGGACGCGCCGGGATCAGGGTGGCCGGCCACCCGACTCCACTGTGGTTGGTGAACTCACTGCCGGATCGAAGCGCGTACGCCGGCGAGGCTCGGGGAATGTGGCTCTATGCGATAGCCTGGCCGGCGAGTGCGGGGCATCTGCTCGCGGAGGACGTGCTGCTGCACGACCTGGTCGAGTGGACGCCGCCCGAGCTCGTGTACGGCGCCCCATCTCCGTACCTGCACGGGAAGGCTTGACAAGTCTCCCGGAATGTCGGAGAACGGACGTAGATATTCACGGTAAGACACCACGCTGATACTCTGGGTGCCGCTGCGGTAATGGGACCCGGCGCCGCGCGAGAGGATGGCCCGCCATGGTCAAGAAGGTCCTCACCTGGGCCGGAATCGCATTCTTGATCTTCTTCGTCGCCTACCGGCCAAATTCCGCCGCGGACGTGTTCAAGTCGCTGGGTGGCGGCATCATGGACATCGCCCAAGGCTTCGGCGACTTCTTCACCTCACTGGTCGCTTAGCCTCCGATGGGAAGCCCCTCCGGCCCACCCTTCGATCCCGACGACCCCGACCGGGCCCGCCGGGAACGCGACACAGAGCCGATCCCCCGAATCGATCCGGACGAGGGGCCGGGCTACGGCTCCGGCCCTCGCCTCTCCGACGGTCCGTCCTTCTCCGACGACGCCGGCTATGGCGACGGTCCGGGGTACGCCGGCGAGGGGCGGTCGGGTCGGGCCTGGGTGCGCGATCCGGAGGCCGGTTATCTGCCTCCGGAGATCTCCGAGGAGGAGCTGGCCGGACTGCGCGCCGATGCCAGCGGTGCCACCCCCCGCCGGGTGTTGCCGCTGGAGGACGAGCCCAGCTCGCTTGTCGCGCGATACCTGTTCCCGACCGAGCGGTACCGGGGCGAGTGGAAGCGGCACTGGGTCCACCTCGTCACCCCGATCATCGTCGGCATCGCCGCCACCTTCGTGCTCGGCTACCTCTCCGGCTTCCTCGCCGGTCAGGACGTCGGCGCGCTCACCACGATCGCGGTGCTGCTCTGGTTCGCGGTGATGGGCTGGGTGGCGTGGCGGGTCGCCGACTGGTGGTACGACCGCTTCATCCTGACCAACAAACGGGTCATGGTGGTCAACGGGATCATCACCCGGCGAGTGGCGATGATGCCGCTGGTCCGGGTGACCGACATGAAGTACGAGCAGACGCCAGCGGGTCGGGCACTCAACTACGGCACCTTCGTGCTGGAGTCCGCCGGTCAGGAGCAGGCGCTACGCGAGGTCAAGAACCTGCCCAACCCCAACGAGCTCTATCTGCGCGTCGTCGAGGAGATGTACGAGCCGCAGGCAGTCGAGGCCCGGTTGGGCAAGGAGCAGGACGAGGCGAAGGCCGACGACGGCGCCTGAAACTTCCTGACCGAACATCGGAGATATTGCGCACCTTCCGTCCTCGACCCGCTGGTCACGCTGTGGCAGGCTGCGGCAGGATCAGGCACGGAGGTGGCGTGTGGCCAGCAGCAACCCGCTGGAGGAGGAGTTTCGCGACTTCGTCGCGGCCCGTTCCGGCGCCCTGCTGCGTACCGCGTACCTGCTCACCGGGGACTGGGGCACGGCGGAGGATCTTCTCCAGACCGCACTGACCAAGACGTACCTGGCGTGGAAGCGGCTGGGCGGGATCGAGGCAATCGAGCCCTATGCCCGACGTGTCATGGTCAACACCTCGACGAGTTGGTGGCGGCGTCGCTGGCACGGTGAGCGTCCGACCGAGGTGCTGCCCGAACAGGCCGCCACCGACGAGATCGAACGCCAACTGGACCGGGACGTGCTCTGGCGGCACCTGCGGGCGCTGCCCGCCCGGCAGCGTGCGGTGCTGGTGCTGCGTTTCTACGAGGACATGTCGGAGGCGCAAACCGCCGCCATGCTGGAGATCTCGCCGGGCACCGTGAAGAGTCAGACCTCCCGGGCACTGGCCACCCTGCGTCGACGGATCGGCGCTGAGGAAACCTTCGGCTTCCGCGCGGGCAGGCCGGAGCGAGCCGAGCAGCCGATCGGCAGTTCGGAGTCGACGGCGCGGCCGACCGGTAGGTCGGAGACAACCGCGCAGCCGACCGGCAGGTCGGCGCAGGCTGCGCAGCCGACCGGAACGGTGGGGCGGGTCGAGCAGCCGGGCAACCGGACCGGCGCCGGAAATCCGCAACCGGAGGGTGCCGGCCGGCCCGGAACGGCGCTTGTCGGAGAGCGACGGTGAAGCGCAAACCACCAGCTCATGACAACCAGAGCCGGTTCCCGGATCGTTCATTGGACGTGCCGCCCAATGACCTGGAAGGTGCCCTCCGGGAGATGATGTCCCGGCGGGCAGCCGTAACGCGTGCGGTCGCCGCCGATCCAGCCGGTGCGGCGATCCGACGGGCCAACCGGATTCAGCGCCGCCGGACCATGGCCGGCGTGGGCCTGGCCGTGCTGGCGATCGTTGCGGTCAGCGCGGGCAGCCTGCAGCTGCGCGACAACCGGCCGCCGACCGGCGGCACGGTGGTGATCGGAGACCCGGATCAACGGCCGCTCGTCGATCGCACCATCCCGCCGCCCGGGCCGGACACCGCGCCCCCGCTCGCCGAGGTCGACCTGCTGATTGACGGATCGATCGCCACCGCGCAGGGCCGGCGGGTGGCGCTGCTCGGCACCGGCGAGGTGGAACGGGCACATCGACTCACCGACGGCCGTGGCTGGTTGGCCGTCGGGGCACCGACCTTGGCCGGGCGGTTCCTGTGGGCGGTGGCTGCGGACGGCAGCGCGCAGGTGCTGCTGGCCGGTGCCGACGAGATCGTCCTGGACGCAGACGGCCGGCAGGTCGCCTGGAAACAGGGCACGGTGCTGGCGGCCGCCGGGATCGTCAACGGTGAACTCGCCACCACCGTACGGGCCGAGGCGCCAGCCGAGGCGGTGCCGCTGCGGTTCGTCAACGGCGCCGTGCTGGTCAGGCTGGCGCCCGACCGCCCCGGCCACGTGCTGTGGCCACTGCGGCCCGGCCCACTGGTCCAGGGCGCTGACCGGGCCAGCACCCACATCTTCGGTGCGCTGCCCGACGGCCGCCTGGTCGGCGAGATCACCCCGGGCGCCGGGCCAACCGCCTGCCTGATCCTGCTCGACCCGGCCCGGGATCTCGGGACCGGCCAGCCGGACTGTGGGCCGGAGTCGGCCGGCGACGGCCGGGGTGCGGTGTCGCCGGACGGGCGCTGGCTGCTGGTCAACGGTCGGTCGGCAGGTGAGGACTCGGCGCTGCTGGTGGACCTGACCAGGCTCGACACGTCCACCGGGGTACGGCCCGCCGGGCCGCCGATGACCGGCACCGTGGTCTGGAGTACGCCCGACACGGCCTACTACGCCGACGCCGCCGGTGGCCTGGTGCGGGTGGCCGTCGACCGGGTCACCGAAGGCCGTCCCGCCGTGCCGACCGCCCTGCCCGGCCTCCCCGCCGGTGAGCTACCGGTGGTGGTGAGCGGTGGCTGACCGGGCATCCGGTGACGGCGGGCGATGACCTCGCGGATCGACCTGCACGCGCACTCCACGGCCAGCGACGGCACGCTCGACCCGGCCGAGCTCATGCGTGCCGCCGCCGTGGCGGGACTGGACGTGGTGGCGATCACGGACCATGACACCACCGACGGCTGGGAGCCGGCGCTGCGTGCCCTGCCACCCGGGCTGCGGCTGGTCCGTGGCGCGGAGCTTTCCTGCCGATGGGACGGCGAGCAGCCCCCGGTGCCGCTGCACCTGCTGGCGTACCTCTTCGATCCGGAGCACCCGGAACTGGTCGCCGAGCTGACCCGGGTGCGGGCAGCGCGGCTGGCCCGGGGAGAGCGGATGGTGGACCTGCTGCGTGCTGACGGCATCGATGTGGACTGGCCGGAGATCCTGGCCCTGGCCGGCGGCGGGACGGTGGGCCGGCCGCACATCGCCCAGGCGCTCATCCGGGCCGGTCTGGTCGCCACCACCACTGAGGCGTTCGGGCCGGAGTGGCTGGGGGAACGGTACCGGCTGCCCAAGGAGGACATCGACGTTTTTCGGGCCGTACGGCTGATCCGGGCGGCCGGCGGCGTGGCGGTGTTCGCCCACCCCCGGGCCAGTCGGCGCGGCCGGCTCGTGCCGGACGAGCTGATCGCCGAGCTGGCGGCGGCGGGGCTGGTCGGCCTGGAGGCCGACCACGAGGACCATTCACCCGCCGAGCGGGCCCACGTACGCGGTCTCGCCGCCGAACTGGGCCTGCTGGTGACCGGTTCATCGGACTTCCACGGCAGTCACAAGACGGTCCGGCTCGGCGCCTTCACCACCGGCGTCGACGCGTACGAACGGATCGTCGCCGCCGCCTCCGGGGTGACTGAGGTCGCTTCGGGCTGACCTGGGTTTCGACGCCGACCGGCACGGCTACGGTGACCGGGTGGATCTCAAGCTCTTCGGCGAGGTCTTCGTGACCCTGCTGGTGATCGTCGACCCGCCCGGCATGATGCCGATCTTCCTGGCGTTGACCGGCCCGCTGTCCGCGCGGGAGCGCAACCGGGCCGCCTGGCAGGCGGTCGCGCTGGCGCTGGGCGTGATTGTGATCTTCGCGGTGGCGGGTCAGACCCTGCTCGCCTACCTGCACGTCGACCTGCCGGCGTTGCAGGCGGCCGGTGGGCTGCTGCTGATCCTGGTGGCGCTGGAACTGCTGACCGGCAAGACCGACGACCCGACCAAACAGGCCACCGCCAATATCGCCCTGGTGCCGCTGGGTACGCCGTTGCTGGCCGGGCCCGGCGCGATCGTGGCGACGATGCTCTTCGTGCAGCGGGCCGACGGGGCGGGCGACTTCGCCGCGATCGCCGCCGCCATCGTCGCGGTGATGCTCACGGTCTGGATCGTGCTGCGATTCTCCGGCGGCATCGTGAAGGTGCTGCGTCCGGGCGGGATCGAGGTGCTCACCCGGATCGCCGGCCTGCTGCTGGCGGCGATCGCCGTACAGCTCATCGCGGACGCGATCGCGGCGTTCGTGGCCCAGTACAACGGCGGCGGCTGACCGGCCCGCCCGGTCTGTCGGGGGTGGATGGCAGGATCAGGTCGTGCGACGAGCCTCTCCAGCCGGACGACCCGCCGCCGGTGGCCGCGCGCCCCGGCCCCGTGACGCGCAGCCCGAGCAACTCGGCTTCGAGGGCATGCCGGAGCGACTGTTCGTCTGCACGCCGAGCCGCCTCGGTGCGTACGCCGACTGTCCACGGCGATACCGCTACTCCTACGTTGATCGTCCGGCGCCGCCGAAGGGGCCGCCCTGGGCGCACAACTCGCTCGGCGCCAGCGTGCACACCGCCCTGAAGAACTGGTATGCGCTGCCCGCTGACCGACGCCGTCCGGAGGTGCTGCCGACCCTGCTCAAGGGCACCTGGGTACGCGAGGGCTACCGCGACGACGAGCAGGAGCGTGCGGCCTACCGGCGGGCGCTCGGCTGGCTGGAGGCGTACGTTGGTGGGCTCGATCCGGCCGACGAGCCGATCGGGGTGGAACGGGTGGTGGCGGTGAAGACCGGGGTGCTCGCCTTCAACGGCCGCGCCGACCGGATCGACTCGCGGCCCGGCCCGCACGGGCCCGAGCTGGTCATCGTCGACTACAAGACCGGCCGCGCCGGGCTGGACGGCGACGACGCGCGCGGCTCGCAGGCGCTCGCGCTGTACGCGTACGCGGCCGAGCGGGTGTTCCGTCGACCCTGCCGTCGGGTCGAGTTGCACCACCTGCCGAGCGGCACGGTCGCCGCACACGAGCACAGTGCCGAGTCGCTGGCGCGGCAGGTGACCCGCGCTGAGGAGACCGCTCGCGACATCATGGCCGCCGAACGGTCCGTCGCCGACGGCGCTGATCCGGACGACGCCTTTCCGACCGCCCCTGGCCCGCGCTGCGCCTGGTGCGACTATCGGCGCACGTGCCCGACCGGTGCCGCCCTACCGGGCAAGGAGCCGTGGGCCGCCGTGGAACGCTTCGCCGGGCCGGCAACCGAGGAAGACTGACCCGTAGCGGCGGTGGACGATCGGATGAAGGCAACGTGGCGGTGGCTCAGGTGGTGCTGGAGGCGGCGATGAGTCGCGCCGCGCGTTCCTTTGCCGCGCGCTGCATGGGCCCCTCCCGCCAGTCGCGGGGCAGGGCGGTGAGAGCGAGCCGCAGCGCGCGTACGGTCACGTCGGCCGACAGCGCGGTGGTCGGCAGGCCCAGTCCGCCGTACAGCCGCCGGGCCCACGGCGGCAGCAGGGCGAGCGCCGTGCCGGCGATGCCCAGGTACGCCCACCGGGGCGGGCCGAGATTCAATCCGATCCGGGCCGGCAGGCTGAGCTTCCACGGCAGGGGTGGAGCGGTCAGGAACAGGGCGGTCTCGGCGGCCTCGCGGGTCATCCGCAGCTCGGGTCGGATCCGCTGGTAGTAGTCAGCCACTTCGGCGGCGGTGCCTGGCACGGTCTCGGGTGCCAGCCCGACGAGCGCGGCGGCCCGTCGCTGCTCGGTGTAGTAGCGGTCCACCTCGTCGGCGTCCAGCGGTACGCCGGCCCGCCGCGCGGTGTCGAGGAACGACTCCACCTCGGTGACGTGCACCCAGCGGAGCAGCTCCGGCTCGTCGATCCGGAACCGCTCGCCGGTGGCTGGATCGACCGCGGTCATCCGGGCGTGCAGTCGACGTAGCCGCCGTCCGGCCCGCTCCGCCTCGTCGGTGGTGCCGTAGACGATGGTGCCCACGTAGTCGGCGGTGCGGATCAGACGTCCCCAGGCGTCCTGACGGTAGTTGCTGTTCTGCGCCACTCCGGCCATCGCCCGTGGATGCAACGCCTGAAGGTAGAGGGAACGCAGACCGGCGACGAACAGGATGGGCTCCTGGTGCAGCTTCCAGGTGACCGAACCGGGACCGAACAGGCCGACGTCGACGGTATCCACGAGTCAAGGGTGCCACGCCGACCGACCTGAACCCGTCGGGTCGGGCCTGCGTGTGGAGCAACAGGGCGTTGGGCGGATCAAGCATGGGCCCGTACGCTGACACCCACGATCACCTTCGGAGGTGCCGATGTTCGAGAAGGCGCTGGGCCTGCCCCTACACGTACTGGTGGTGCACGCGGTCGTCGTGTTCGTGCCGCTGCTGGTGCTGCTCGCCCTCGCGTACATCGTGCTGCCCCGGTTCCGCGCCCGGCTGGACTGGGCGCTGGCGGCCCTGGCGGTGGTCGCCCCGATCACCGCGTGGGTCGCCACGAGATCCGGTGAGGCGCTACAGGCCCGGCAGATCGAGCGGGGGTTCTCCGGCGAGATCCTCGACAAGATCAACGATCATGCGGCGCACGGCGAAGTGCTGTTCCGCGTGACGTTGGGGCTCGGCCTGGCGGTCATCCTGCTGCTGGTCGCCACCAGCAACCACCCCCGGGTGCCGAAGCTGCCCGGCTGGGTGACTGCGGTGCTGTCGGTCGTGGTGCTGGGCCTGGGCGTCGCCGCGCTCGTCTACGTCTGGCTCACCGGTCACTCCGGTTCCGAGATGGTCTGGGGCAACACCTACGAGTAGGCCGTCCACGGCCGTTACGAGCACGTGGTCCCGGTGACTGGTCAGAACAGCAGCCGAGTGCAGAGCAGACAGGTCAGCACCACCAGGACGGCTCCGGCGACCGCGCCGACGGCCCAGGTGACCCGCTGCGCCCGCTGCTCCTGCGCGTCCAGGCTGACCATGTCCTGGGCCGGTAGTTGGCGGGGCGGTGCCGCTTGCAGGTGCACCGGGGGCCGCCAACCGGGCGGCGGCGCGGTGGTGGGTGGCGGCCCGGCGTAGCCGCCAGCTCCGCCCGAGGCAACCTGCCCAGGACGCGGGGCTGGGGTGCCGCTGGGACTCGGGCCGCCGTCCGGCCTTGGGGTGCCCGGGGTGCCCGGGGCGGGGGTGCCCGGGGCCGAGGTGTGAGGTGGGTTGGTGGCACCGGTCAGGTCACCGCCGCCATCGGAGTCAGTGCCGCTGGTCGGGCTCAGGGTGGTCATGGGGTCGGAGACCGGCCCGTCGCCGGAGTCGGGTCGGCGCCACGGATCGTCCGGATCCGGACCGGGTCGGGGCATCGTCACGCCGTCCGACGCTACCAACCACCTCATCGCCGCACCGTCAGGCCGCGCCCGTAGCGGTTGGCTCGGACAACTTCGGCGATGGTGCTGCCTCCCGCGAGCGAGACCCAGCACCATCGCCGAAGTTGCTCGGGATTCTCCAGCGCCGCAGCTGCGTTAGTCTTGCCGCTCGTGAGCACTCGCGAACCCGATAGGCGGGGCGATGATGATCGTGCGGTCGAGTTGACCGACGACTTCGTGGTGCTACCGGAGCAGACGGCGGACGACACCGACCACGGGTGGGGCGAGCGGGCCGGCGGCAACGACGACTGGCTGCTCGCCGAGCGCCCGCCACACTGGGACTGAGCCCGGGCCAGCCGCTCGCACCGGGAAGGCTGACGCCGCAGGCCGGCCCGGTGCAGGGCGGCGAAGAGGCCGTGAGCGCCCGTGCCGGCCGGCCTGGCACCGGTGACCGGTCAGGAGGAACTGGCCGTGGCGGTCGGCTTGCTCGCGCCGCCGGAGGATCCTCCCGACGAACCCCCGGACGACCCGCTGCCGGCACCGGACGAGCCGCCGTTGGACGTGGTGGAACCGGACGAGCCGGAACCGGACGAGCTGGAACCGTTCGACGAATTCGAGGCGGAGGACGACGACTCCGACTTGCCGCTGGACCCGTTCGACGTGGTCTCCGAGGCCGAGGAGCGGGAGTCGGTGCGGTAGAAACCCGAGCCCTTGAAGACGATGCCGACCGAGTTGAACAGCTTGCGCAGTCGTCCCTCGCACGCCGGGCAGTCGGTCAGCGGCTCGTCAGAGAAGGACTGCACCGCCTCGAGCTGGTGACCGCACGCGGTGCAGGCGTACTGGTACGTGGGCACGTTCTCCTCCGGATCTGGCACGGCCGATTGGCACTCGACGTATTCGAGTGCCAATGGTGCGTCATCGCCCCCCGATTCGTCCAGCGGAAGTGTGGGGCACGACACCCGAGAGGGTCAGCAGGCCGTGGGTCGGCGTGACCACCGCCCGTACCGGCAGGTCGTGCGGCTCGGCCGGCACCTCGGCAAGCAGCTCGCCGTCGTACAGCGGCGTCACCGTGAGGGCGGTCGCCGGCACCCGCGCCAGGGCGCGGTCGTACGACCCGCCGCCGCGACCCAGGCGGACCCCCCGTCGGTCCACCGCCAGCGCCGGCACCACCACCAGGTCGGCGGTGGCGACGGCCGCGACGCCCAGCCGGCGCCCGACCGGCTCGCGGATGCCCCGCCCGGCGGCGACCATCGCCTGCGGCCCGTCCCAGGCGGCCCAGTCCAGGTCGAGATCGTCGCGGAGCACCGGCAGCAGCAGATCCGCCCCGGCGGGCAACGCGTCGGCGAGCAGCGTCGGCAGCTCCGGCCCACCCGGTTCCGCACCGACCGGGGCGTACGCGGCCACCCGGCCCGGCCGCAGCCGGCGTACCAGGAAGGTCAGCTCGGCTTGGACGCGCGCCGCAGCGGCCGCGCGCTCGTCTTCGGTGCGGGCGCGACGTTGCGCGAGCAGCCCGACTCGCGCGACGCGCTTCGCGTCATGCGCCACTTCCGCTCCTTCAGCAAATTCCGGCACGCAACACTCCTCACGCAACGCTCGTCCCGTCGTCGCTCTGTGTCAGCATCGCAGGTATCGGTCGCGCAACTTCCGGGGGGAAGGGGAAGCGTTGACGCTACGCGGGCGGTTGACCGCAGCCTTCCTGGCGGTGGCGCTCGGCCCGGTCCTGCTCGGTGCCGTCTTCGTCGCCTCCACCGTAGCGGCGGTCGACCGCAGCCGTGCCACCGAGCGGCTGGCGGTGGCCGCAACGGCCGTCCGTACCTCGATCGACGCCCTCTGCCAGCAGCTACGCGCCGCCGCCGACGCGGTCGCCGTCACCGCCGACCACGCCGGAACCGCTGCTCAGGTGGTGAGTCGTGGCCTGGCCGCCGCGGTGCTCGTCACCGACGTGACCGGCCGGGTCAGCTACGCCACCCCCGACCCGCCCCCGGCCCCCTGGCGGGACTGCACGGCGCGCGCCGCGCCCGGCGGCCCGGTGAGCGCCCTCGTGGCGCGGGTGCAGCTGCGTGACGCCGCCGGCTCGGCACTGGGTACGGTCGCCGCCGCCCTCCCGATCGATCCCGCCTTCGTCGCGCGGCTCGCTGCGGCGACCGGGGTGGCGGTGACCCTGCTCGACGGGCTCGCCCCCATCCAGGTGGCCCACACCACCGAGTCCGGCACCGGTCGGGACGCGGTGCTCGCCGCTGCGGCCTCCCTGCGCGACGAGCAGGTCACCGGCACCACCGACGGTCGGTACGTGCGCCGTGCTGGCCCGACCGTGGGGCAGCCGCTGCCCCTGGTGCTCTCGGTGCCCAGTGACCAGCCGCCCGGCCTGCACGCGGTGCTGGTCACCGTGGTGCTGATGGCTGCCCTGCTGGGGGTGGCCGTGGCCTGGCGGCTGGCCCGGGTCACCACCCGGCCGCTTGTGGAACTGGCCGGTGCGGCGGACCGGGTCGCCACCGGCGATCTCACCGCCCGGGTGCCGGTACGCAGCGGCGACGAGATCGGTCGGCTGGCCGTCGCCTTCAATCGGATGACCCGCGAGACGGGTGGCTACCTGGCGGCGTTGGCCAGCAGCCGGGACCAGCTGCGCGGCCACCTTGCCGTACTCGGCGACACCCTGGCCAGCACCCATGACCTGCCCCGGATCCTGCGGGTGATCCTGCACAGCGCGCTCGCCGCGACCGGGGCCCGGGCCGGTGCCGTCCTGCTCACCGAGCAGGGTGAGCAACTCGTCGCCCGGTGCAGCGCCGGCCTCGACGACAGTGGGCCCGGTGCCGCGCCGATGCGGGTGCCGCTGGGCAGCGGGGTGGTCGGCGCGGTCGCCGCGACCGGTCAGCCCCGGCGAGGTCGGCTGGAATCGACAGGCGTCGCACCGGACGAGCCGCGCTGCCGGACGTACATCGCGGTGCCGTTCGCCGCCCCCGACGCGACCGGCGACGCACCGGGTGTGGCCCCGGTGGCCGACGCGCCGGATCGACCGGCGGAGGTGGTGCTGGGTGTGCTGGCCCTCTACGACCGCCTGGGCGGGGAGGAGTTCGACGACGACGACCTGACCACCCTGCGCACCTTCGCCCGGCACGCGGCGGTCGCCGTGGACAACGTACGCGTACACGAGGAGGCGCAACGACTGTCGCTCACCGATCCGTTGACCGGGTTGTGGAACTACCGGTACCTGCGGGAGTCGCTGCGCCGGGAAGTGGAACGGGCCAGCCGGTTCGGCCGAATGGTCAGCGTGCTCGCCCTCGACCTGGACCGGTTCAAGAGGGTCAACGACACGTACGGGCACGCGGCCGGGGACACCGTGCTTGCCGAGTTCGCCCGGCGGGTACGCGGCGAGATCCGCGAGGTGGACCTGGCCTTCCGCCGAGGCGGCGAGGAGTTCGTGGTGCTGCTGCCGGAGACCGACGCCCGGGGCGCGACAATCGTCGCCGAACGGCTCGGCGCGGCCGTGCGGGACACCCCGGTGACGGCGGTGGGGCACGCCGGTGTCCGCGAATTGATCCCGGTGACCGTCTCCATCGGCATCGGCGTCTTCCCCGATCACGCCGACACCGGCCCGCAGGTGTTGGCGGCGGCGGACGAGGCGCTGTACGCCGCGAAGACCGCCAGCCGGGACACCTGGCGACTGGCACCGGCCCGGGAGCCGTCGCCGACCCGTGAGGTACCGGTGCCGGCGGCGGCCCGCAGCCCCGTCGACGGACTGCCCCGGGCAGGGCCCGACATGCCGGTCGCCGCCAGCGACCCGTCGACCGGGTCCTGACCTGCCGGCGACGATCATCGGGCTGGGCCCGGACCTGTCGGCGTCGGTTACTCGGGCCGGGCCCGCACCTGTCGGCGACGATCCGTCGGCTGGGCCTGAGATCGGTCGGGGCGGGGCCGGTCACCGGCGCTCCGCCGGCCGGACCGGGGGTCATCGGCACCGGCAGAACCGGTCCGGCGGGCGGCGCGTCTTCTGGTCCTCACCCGCCGAGGCAGGGCCATGGCCGATAGTCTCGCGACATGTCGGAGCACTCAGCGAACCCCTCAGCGGCCACCGCCACCGGCCGTCCCCGTGCCGTCAAGGCCGTAATCCCGGCCGCCGGCCTGGCCACCCGGTTCCTGCCGGCCACCAAGGCCGTGCCCAAGGAACTGCTGCCGGTGGTCGACCGTCCGGTGTTGCAGTACATCGTCGAAGAAGCCGCCCAGGCCGGCATCGGTGACGTGCTGCTGATCACCGGCCGAGGCAAGACGTCGATGGTGGACCATTTCGACCGTCGCCCCGACCTGGAGGAACGGCTCGCGGAAAAGCCCGACCTGCTCGCCGCCGTCAAGCGCACCGAGGAACTGGCGTCCATCTACACCTGCCGCCAGCCGGAGCAGTTGGGTCTCGGGCACGCCGTCGGGTACGCCGAGTCGCACGTCGGCGACGAGCCCTTCGCGGTGCTGCTCGGCGACGAGTTCGTAAACCTCAGCGAGCCGCTGCTGCCCGCGATGCTGGAACTCCAGGCGCGTACGGGCGGGGTGGTGCTCGCCTTCTTCGAGGTCGACCCGGCGGAGACGAAGCGGTACGGGATCGCCTCCGTCGAGCCGGCCGAGGCCGAGCTGACCGACATCGGTGAGGTCGTGAAGGTGACCGGCATGGTGGAGAAGCCGAAGCCGGAGGACGCGCCGAGCAACCTCGCCGTGCTCGGCCGGTACGTGCTGCCCGGCAAGATCTTCGACGCCATCCGGCGGACGCAGCCCGGCAGCGGCGGTGAGATCCAACTGACCGATGCAATGGAGATCCTGCGTACCGAGGGCACACCGGTGCACGCGATCGTCTACCGCGGCATCCGTTACGACACCGGCATGCCGCTGGGCTACCTGCAGACCGTGGTCCAGATCGCCGCCGACCGCGAGGACCTGGGTAGCGAGTTCCGCAAGTGGCTGGCCGAGTTCGTCAACTCCGACGCGTCGGGCGGTCCGAATACATGACCGCGACGGCCGACGCCGAGGCGGCCGAAAACGGGTTGACGCCGCTCGCCGACTACCTGGGCAGCGTGCTGCGCAGGTTGCGCGCGCTGCCTCCGCTCGACCTCGACCTCACCCAGGCGTACGGCAACGTCCTCGCCGAGGACGTCGTCGCCCCGCACTCGTTCCCGGCCTTCGACCAGGCGGCCGTCGACGGGTACGCCGCGCGCTGGGAGGACATCTCGGGCGGGGGCCGGGGCGTGGGGTACGTCCCGGCCCAGTCGAGTCGGCCGGGCGGTCGCACCGTACGGCTCAATGTCGTAGGTGATCTCGGCGCGGCGAGCTGGCGGCCGGTCCGACTCACCCCGGGTTCGTGTTTCTCGGTGGCGGCCGGGGCGCCGTTGCCGATCGGCGCTGACGTGGTCGTCCCGGTGGAGTGGACCGACCAGGGCATGGCGGCGGTGGAGATCTTCCGGGTTCCGAAGCGGGGGTACGGGGTCCGTCGGACGGGCGAGGAGGTGGCCGCCGGCGCGCTGCTCGCCCGCTCCGGGACCTACGTCTCGCCGGCCCTGGTGGCGGTGCTCGCCGCGACCGGCATCGGCCATGTGGTGGTGCGTCCGAGCCCGCGGGTGGTGATCGTGGCCACCGGCGACGAGCTTGTCGACGTGGGTCGGGCCAGCCAGCCCGGCCAGGTCGTGGACGCCAACTCACACGCCCTGACCGCCGCGGCGGCGGAGGTGGGGGCGCTGGCCTACCGGGTGGGCATCTGTGACGACGACCCGGAGGGGCTGCGTGGGCTGCTGGAGGACCAGACCCTGCGGGCCGACCTGATCATCACGACCGGCGGCACCGGCACCGGGCCGGGCGACATGGTCCGTCGGATCCTGTCGCGCCGGGAGGGCAGCCGCGCCGGTCCGGTCACCTTCACCGACGTGGCGCTCTATCCCGGTACCGCCCTCGGGTTCGGCACTGTCGGTGCCGAGGAGGTGCCGGTGGTGTGTCTGCCCGGCGACCCGGGGGCCGCGATGATCGGCTTCGAGGTGCTGGCCCGGCCCGCGATCAACCTGCTGGCCGGCGCCGAGCCGGTCTTCCGTCCCAGCGTACGGGCGCACCTGCTGGAGACCGTCTCCTCGCCGGCCGGGCTACGCGAGTTCCGGCCCGCGCACGTCGCTGAGCGGCGTGGTGGGGGTTACACTGTTCAGCCGCTCAATGGCGGCCCGTTCACGCTCTCCGGCCTGGCAGAGGCGAACGGACTTCTCGTTCTCGGCGAGCGGGTGACCGCCGCCGCCGCCGGCTCCACCGTCGACGTGTTGCTGCTGGACCGCCGCCGGTGACCCGCCGGTGACGCTCGGGAGTGGAGGTTCGGTGTTCCGACGGGCGCCTGGCTGGCCGGCCGTGCTCTCCGACGGCCCGGTGCTGCTGCGGCCGTACCGGCGGTCGGACGCGGCGGCCTGGTCGCAGGTGCGCCGGGCCAACCGGGAGTGGCTGGCCCCCTGGGAGTCGTCGGTACCCGGTGACTGGGACGACCTGAACTCTCCGGCGACGTTCCGCTGGGTCTATCGCGACCTGCGACGCTCGGGGCGTACCGGCGAGGGGATGCCGTTCGCAGTCTGCCTTCAAGAGGACGGCGTGGAGCGGCTGGTCGGTCACATCAACGTGGGCAACATCGTGCGTCGGGCCTTCTGCTCCGGGTACGTCGGCTACTGGGTGGACCGGCGGGTCGCCGGGCGAGGGGTCATCCCCACCGCGCTGGCGCTCGCCGTCGACCACGCGTTTGGCTCCGGCGGTCTGCACCGGATCGAGGTCAACATCCGCCCGGAGAACCGCCCGTCCCGTCGGGTGGTGGAGAAGCTGGGCTTCCGCGAGGAGGCGTACCATGCGCGCTACATGCACATCGACGGTGCCTGGCGCGATCACATCGGCTACGCGATGACCAGCGAGGAGATCGCCGCCGAGGGCGGCCTGCTGGCCCGGTGGCACCGGCTGCGCGCCCGTACCCCGTGAGCCGTCCCACGTGCGGGATCGGCGCGGCGCGGCGGTTCCGGCGACGGTGACCCGTAACCTCAGGTAACTGCAAGCTGCGGCAGGCGCTGCCCGCCCCGCACGATTCACGTCGCCGATGCCGATCGGTGAAAGATCCTGCGGCCGGTCGGCGCTTGCTCCGAATCTGGTGACGGGAGGGGTGAGGGTGCCGACCTCGGTGCTCCTCGCCGTCCTCGCCGCCGCCGGGCTGCTCGCCCTCGCGCCGGCGTTGGTCCGCCGGTACGACGCCGCCGAGCGGCTGGTGGCGGAGCGGGCGCAGTCGACGGCGCGGGTGCTCCAGCGCCGCCGACGCCGTCGCACTGTCCCCGGCCGGCGACCGGTCAACCCGTCCCGTGCCCTGGTGATCACGCTCAGCGAGGATCCCGACTCGGGAGAGCTGGCCACCCCGGTCTCCGGCCCGGCCGCCCTGCGGCGCGCGGTTCCCACCCCGCCTCGTTCGGGTGAGGCACCCGGCCGGGTACCGCGCTCACGTCCCGCTGATGACGCAGGTGATGGCCGCACCGATGAGGCAGCGCGGGGTGGGGCGGCCGGGCGGGCGCTGCCCCGACGTTCCGGTCGGCCGAGCCGGTTGCGTGCCGTACCGGCGGGTGGGGGCCGGTCCCGCCGCCGCCCCGACCGGCGGCACCACCACACCCCGGCCATCTACCGCCGCCGCCGGGTGCTGGCCGCGCTGGTGCTGCTCAACGCCGTCGAGTTGGTCGGCGTGCTGGTCGTGGGCCCCGGCTTCTGGATCAGCTTCGCGGTCACCGCCACCCTGCTGATCGTGTACGTCGTCCACCTGCGCGCCCGCGCGGTGGCTGACCGCCGCCGACGCCGGGCCCTGGCCCGCGAGGCCGCCTGGCTGGCCGCCCGCCAGGCCGAGGTACGCCGGGAGCAGGCGCGCCGGTCGGCTGCCCGCCGGGAGGCGCAGCGCCGCCTGGCGGCCCAGCGGGAGTCCGTCCGGCGCAGCGCGATGGGCCTGGACCGCCCGGCCGACCTCCCGCAGGCAGCCAACGGCGGCGGCTCGGTGTCCTACCGTCGTGCCGGTGGCCTGCGGGGCCGCCCCTACGAGGCCGGCCCCGGCTCCCACAGCGCCTGACCCCGCCCCACGCGCGAACCCCTCGATCGGGCGAGGCGACAAGTTCGGGGAAGACGCTGCCTCAACCGGGCCGAAGGCTGCACTATCGGGGAAACTGCTGATGGCATGGACGGATCGCCGACGGCGATAGCGTGGACGGCAGTGGCGGATCTTGCGAGGCCGGGTGGGTGGGGTGGTTCGCGGCGGAAGCGCTCGACCTGTTAGCCTTGTCGCCGGCCCGCCCGGTGACAGCCGGGTGGGACCGACGCCGGTTGGCCGGCGGAGGGGCTGTGGCGCAGACCGGTAGCGCACCTCGTTCGCATCGAGGGGGTCAGGGGTTCAAATCCCCTCAGCTCCACCACCGAAGCAGTAGACAAAGGGCGGGTCCTCGGAAATCGAGCACCTGCCCTTCGTCTTTGTCCGGCAGCTGATCACGGCTGGGGAGCCCAAGCTGGTTCAGACTGGCGGGATGCAGGATGACGACCGGGCAGCACGGGTTCGCAGGGTGCGCCGCCAGCTCGCGCAGTACGGTCCGCCGTGGACCCGAGATCATGAGCGGGACTTCGAGACGGTCACCCTGCCGGAACGGGACTGTGACCTGCTCCGTGACCTGTTGATCTCTGATCGGGTCGAGGCTCTCGTCGAGGTCGGGCTCGCGTACGCCAGCTCCGCTCTCGCGATCGGGGAGGCGCTGGTCACGATTGACCCGCCGCATCCCCGGCACATCGTTGTCGATCCCTTTCAGGAGCCGGCGTACGCGAATGTCGGCTGGGAGCTGCTGTGCGCCGCCGGTCTGGACTCCACCGTGCGACTGATACGCGAATGGTCCTCGATCGCGCTTCCGGAACTCGTCACCGACGGTCTGGTCGTCGATGCGGCGTTCGTGGACGGCAGCCACCGTTTTCACGAGGTCTTCGTGGATCTCTACTTCCTGCGCAAGATCGTCCGGCCGGGCGGTCTGATCGTGCTGGATGACGACTGGACGCCGTCGGTGCGCACCGCCGTGCGGTACTACGAGAAGAACCTGGGCTGGACCGCGATTCCCGACGCTTTCGCCGACGGAACGCTGCGCCACATCGGCGACGACCCGACGGCGGAACTGGTGCCCCGTTGCCGGGCCATCCGGCTGCCCGAGGCGCTGGTGGAACCGCCCTTCGAGCGGTTTCACCCGTTCTGAGCACGGCCCCACCTCGCCGCTGTCCTGAGTGAACTGTCAGGATTGCCGGCATGACGGTCCAATGTGGCAACAGGGTCGCGCTGGTCACGGGTGGCAGCCGGGGTATCGGTGCCGCCGTCGCGCGGCGGCTCGCCGCTGACGGCATCGATGTCGCATTCACCTACCGCACCGCGGGGGACAGCGCGAAATCCGTGCTGGCCGACATCGAGGCGTACGGGCGTACGGGCCTGCCGGTCCGTGCGGACAGCGCGGATCCGGCGGCGGTCGTCGGTGCCGTGGAGCAGACCGTCGCCGAGTTGGGGCGGCTGGACATCCTGGTGAACAACGCCGGGGTGTTCGCGGGCGGGCCGATCGAGTCGGTCAGCTTCGACGACCTCGATCGAGCTGTCGCGGTCAATGTACGCGGGGTCTACCTGGCCACCCAGGCGGCGGTGCGCCACCTGGGCGACGGGGGCCGGATCGTCAACATCGGCAGCAGCTTCGCCAGCCGCGTCCCGGCGCCCGGGGTCAGCGCGTACGCGATGACCAAGAGCGCGGTAAACGGGCTGACCCGGGCGCTGGCCCGGGAACTCGGGCCGCGCGGGATCACGGTCAACCTGATCCTGCCCGGCTCGACCGACACCGACATGAACCCGGCGGACAGTGTCGGCGCGCACGCCCAGCGGTCGCACATCGCTCTCGGTCGGTACGCGGCGCCGGCCGACGTGGCGGCCACGGTCAGTCACCTGGTCGGCGACGGCGGACGGCACATCACCGGCGCTTCGATCGCCATCGACGGCGGCGCGACCGCTTGAGCGGCCTGCCGTCACGGGCTGGGTGGCTACCCGCCACGGCGTCGGCGGTGCCGCTCGGCCATCCTGCCCCGCGCGCAGGCCCGAACCCTTCGGTGCGGTCGGGCGGGCGACGGTGTTTGCCGCCGTCAATGCGTTACGGCCAGGATTCAGATACATGTCATTGCCTTGACGTTGATAAATGTTAACGCTATCAATGAGGTAGCGGGCACGGCGGGCACGGTCGGACGGGGACCGTGCCCGTCCCGGATGACCGGCCCGCGGTCGGCGGGAGGGCGATGGCGATGGCGCGTCGGAAGCTCACGTACCGCAGCTGGTTAGCGGTGACCGCCGCCCTGGTGATGGCGGCGATCAGCTCCTTGGCGGGGCCGGCCGTCCCGGCGCGGGCCGCCGCCGTCACATTCACCAACCCGTTGGCCGAGCAGCGTGCCGATCCGCACATCTACCGGCACACCGACGGCTACTACTACTTCACGGCCACGGTGCCTGAGTACGACCGGATCGTGCTGCGCCGCGCCACCACCCTTCAGGGGCTCGCCACCGCGACCGAGCGGGTGATCTGGCGTCGGCACGCCAGCGGCGAAATGGGCGCGCACATCTGGGCACCGGAGATCCACTTCATCGACGGCCGGTGGTACGTCTACTTCGCCGCCGGCCGCACCGACGACATCTGGGCCATCCGGCCGTACGTCTTGGAGAGCAGCGCCGCGAACCCGCTCGACGGCCCGTGGACAGAGCGTGGCCAACTCCAGCCGGCGCGCAGCAGCTTCTCCCTCGATGCCACCACCTTCGTGCACCACGGCCAGCGCTACCTGGCCTGGGCGGAGTACGCCGGCAACAACTCGAACATCTACCTCGCCCGAGCCGTCAACCCCTGGACGTACGCGGGCACCCCGACTCTGATCGCCAGCCCGACGTACGCCTGGGAGACCCGGGGTTACCGGGTGAACGAGGGACCGGCGGTGCTGATCCGCAACGGCCGGGTCTTCATGACCTACTCGGCGAGCGCCACCGACGCCAGCTACGCCGTCGGGCTGCTCACCGCCTCGGCGAACAGTGATCTGCTGAACCCGGCGTCCTGGACCAAACGGGCCACACCGCTGCTGGCCAGCGACAGCCGGACCGGCCAGTACGGCCCGGGGCACAACTCGTTCACCGTCGCCGAGGACGGCAGCGACGTGATCGTCTACCACTCCCGCAACTACGAGCGGTACCTCGGCAACGGCTACGACCCGCTCAACGACCCGAACCGGCGGACCCGGATCCAGCGGGTCTACTGGAACGCCGACGGCACCCCGAACTTCGGCGTACCGGTGCCGGACGGACTGAGCCCGGTCCGGCTGCGCGCCCACGACCTGCCCGATCGCTACCTGCGGCACTGGGAGTTCCGGGTCCGGCTGGAGCCGGACGTGACAAACCTGGCCGACTCGCAGTTCCGGATCGTCGCCGGACTGTCGAACTCCACGGCGATCTCGTTGGAGTCGACCAACTATCCCGGCTACTTCCTACGGCACCGGAACCACCAGATCTGGGTGGAACGCAACGACGGATCGAATCTCTTCCGTCAGGACGCCACCTTCACCCGGAGGGCCGGGCTCGCCGACGCCACGAAGCTGTCCCTGGAGTCGGTGAACTTCCCCGGCCAGTACGTCCGTCACCGCGACGGCCTGCTCTACCTGGAGGCGGTACCGGACGCGGCCGGACGCGCGTCGGCCACCTTCGCCCTGGAGTAGCCAGTCGCGGCCCGTGCCGAAGTCTTCCTGTCGGAGGGCGTACCTAAACTCTCGCGACATGGCGACGGTGACCTTTGTGGACGAGAGCACCGCGGGTGCTCGGACTCCCGCGTGGGCCTTGCAGATCTTCGAGGAGCGGTTGACGCTTCGTGAGCTGATCCGCCGGCGGATCCACCAGGAGGTGGCCGAGCACAACGCGGCCAGTCCGGAGCCGCGCCGGCTGCTGGTGCGGCCAACCTCGACCGAACGGGCCCTCAACGGCGACCGGGGCGAGCAGCCTCGACGCCGCGTCGACCCGCAGCGGCAGATCGCCCTCGCCGAGCAGGCGTTCCGCGGCAACGGTTTCGTGGTGCTGGTCGGCGACCGGCAGGTCGAGGAACTGGACGACGAGGTCGATCTGCGTCGCGACACCGAGGTCACCTTCCTCAAGCTCGTCCCGCTGGTGGGCGGCTGATGACCACCACCACCGAACCCGTCTGGTACGCCGACCGGGCCCGCGAGCTGGTTGCCGCGAACGACCTGGACAAACTGGCGGGGCACCTGCACGCGCATGCCCGACTCTGCCGCGACAACCCCGAGGTACGCGCCGCACTGCGCGCACTGCCCCGTCCGGACGTGGCGCGTCTGGTGCTGGCCATGGCCGCCCGCCTGCGGCAGGACGGTAAGCACTTCTGGCCGCCGCGCGACCTGATCGGCCAGCTGTCCCGCCGGTTGCCCACCGAGCTGGCACCGGAGCAGCTCCAGGAGCTCGCCGCGTTCGCCGTCGAGGAGCCGTACGCGTTGTCACCGACCGCACTGGAGACGGTGGCCCGGGGCCTGGCCGCCACCGGCCCGATCCCCGCCGACCTGATGGAGGCGCTTGTCGACCGGTCCGACGAGAGCCAGCGCCTGCGGCAGTTCATCGCCGAGGTGGCCGGGCCACGTCTCGACCCGGACGACCCCTGGGCCCGGCAGATCCTCACCGAACTACCCACCCTCGACCCGCCGTGGCGGCAGTTGGTCGCCCACGCCAGCACCGCCACCATGCCCCGACCGAGCGCCGGCTGGTCGGCCGAGGCGACCCGACTGCTCGCCGAGGTCGACCTGGGGGAGGCCGGTCAGCTCCTCGACCGATGGCTGGCCACCGCCGCCCGCGCCCCGCACCAACAGCCGACCTCGGTCAACGCCGACCTGCTGCGTGGCCTGCTCTGGCTGGTCGAGCGGACCGGACCGACACCGGAACAGGTACGCCGCGTCGGCGGTCTGGTCGAGGCGATGCTGCGTCGCCTGCCCGGCGTCGGGCCGGCCTGCCCGAAGGTGGCAAACGCGGCGGTCGGGGTGCTCGGGCGGCTCGACGGCGAGCCAGCGCTGG
The DNA here is from genome assembly GCF_049178935.1 of Verrucosispora sp. WMMD703. Lineage (NCBI taxonomy): Bacteria > Bacillati > Actinomycetota > Actinomycetes > Micromonosporales > Micromonosporaceae > Micromonospora > Verrucosispora sp. WMMD703. The sequence goes on from NZ_JBMHMM010000004.1 coordinate 1,045,022, forward strand.
CGCAGCTCGCCCGGCTGTCGGCCCGGGTCACCTACAAGGGCACCCGCAAGGAGATCGACAAGGCGCTCGACGCTCGTGCCGCAGCCCTCGGCATCAGCCGGGACGAGATCGAGGAGCTGGCCGTTCCGGACTACGGCCTGACCGGGGTGGGGCGGCACGAGGTGCCCCTGGGCGGTTGTCGGGCGGATCTGTCGATCGTCTCCACCGGCGTAGCCCTGGTCTGGTACACGGAGGCCGGCCGGCAGGTGAAGAGCCCACCGGCGGCGGTACGCCGGGACCACGCGGCGGAGTTGGCCGACCTGAAGGGCCTGGCCAAGGAGATCACCGGCATGCTGACCGCCCAGGTGGCCCGGCTGGACCGGCTCTTCCTGGCCCAGCGCAGCTGGACGCTGGCCGTATGGCGGCAGCGCTACCTCGATCATCCGTTGGTCGGCGCACTGGCCCGTCGGTTGCTCTGGCAGGTCGACGGAGTGCCCTGCGGTTGGGCTGACGGTGCGCTGCGCACCGTGGACGACACTCCGGTGTCCGCTGGCGACGACGCCGAGGTGCGGATCTGGCACCCGATCGGTCGGCCGGTGCCGGAGGTGGTCGGTTGGCGGGAGTGGTTGGAACGGCACCGGATCGTCCAGCCGTTCAAGCAGGCACATCGGGAGGTCTACCTGCTGACGCCGGCCGAGGAGACCACCGGGACGTACTCGAACCGGTTCGCCGGGCACATCCTGCGTCAGCACCAGTTCCACGCCCTGGCCGCGGTCCGGGGCTGGACGGACCGGCTGCGGTTGATGGTCGACGACTCCTACCCGCCGACCGCGCGGGAGTTGCCCGGGTGGGGGCTGCGGGCCGAGTACTGGGTGGAGGGGATCGGCGACGACTGGACGGCCGACACCACCGACAGCGGGTCGTACCTGCGGCTCGTCACCGACCAGGTGCGCTTCTACCCGATCGCCGCCGCGCAGAACTGGTCGCACGCCTCCGGCGGCGGCTACTCGGCGCAGCGGTGGACGGACGCGCGACCCGGGGACCCCCTGCCGCTCGACCGGATTCCGCCACTGGTGTTCAGCGAGATCATGCGAGACGTCGATCTCTTCGTCGGGGTGGCCAGTGTCGGCAACGACCCGACCTGGTCGGACGGCGGCCCGCAGGGCCGTTTCCGGGACTACTGGTCGTCGTACAGCTTCGGGGAGTTGTCCGCCACCGCCGAGACCCGGCGCGAGTTGCTGGCCCGGCTGCTGCCCCGACTGGCGGTGGGCCAGCGGGCCCGCATCGACGGCCGCTTCCTGGTGGTCGACGGTGACCTGCGCACGTACCGGATCCACCTGGGGTCGGGCAACATCCTGATGAGCCCGAACGACGAGTACCTCTGCATCGTGCCGGACCGGGGCGCGGGCCGGACCGGGGAGCAGCAGTTCCTGCCGTTCGAGGGGGACGGCCTGCTCGCGGTCATCCTCAGCAAGGCGATGCTGCTGGCCAGGGACGCCGAGATCACGGACGTGTCGATCACCCGCCAGATCAGACCGGCCGGGTAGCCGCCGGGAAAGCGGTGCTGGTGGTTTGCCGCGCGATATCGTGATCGAGTGCGCGGCGAGGCGGCAACCAACGGGCGATGGCTCCGGTTCGTGCTGCTGGCGTGCACCCTGTTCGGGCTGGCCGTGATGCACAGCCTGGGCCACGATCCCGCCCTCGGCGCGCCCGGCCACGGCAGCCATGCCGCACCGACCTTGCCAAGTCACGTCGATGGCTGCCACACCGAGCAGTGCGTGGCACCGGCCGCTCACCCCATCGAGGAGCCGGGGCACGGCCACCCCTCAGGCTGGGCGGTCTGCGTGGCGATCGTCGCCGGCTTCGCGCTCGCCGTCGCGCTCGCTGTCCGCCACCTTCGGCGTACGCGCAGTGTGCTGCCACGGGACCGTCGGCTCACCCGAGCCCTGGGCGGCCGTGCCCCGCCCGCCTTTCGCCTGATCGGCCTGACCACGGCCGCTGTGTCGGTACTGCGGATATAGGAGCGACCAGCGGTCACCCCTGGTGGGTGGCCGCGCCGACCCGCTTCTGTCCCCCGACTCCGAAAGGCCCTGTCAACCATGAATCGCACCCGTACACGCCGTGCCGTCTGGGCCGGCGTGAGCCTCAGCGTGGCGATCGGTCTTGCCGGCTGCGGCTCCGACCATCCGGCCGGCGCTGGCCACGACATGCCGGGTAACCCGTCCGCCAGCGCGATCAGCGGCGAATCCGCCACCAGCAACGCGGCCGACGTGATGTTCGCGCAGATGATGATTCCGCACCACGAGCAGGCGGTCGAGATGTCCGACCTGGCCACCACCCGTGCGTCCGACCCGGAGGTGAAGCAGCTCGCCACGCAGATCAAGGACGCTCAGGCGCCCGAGATAGCCCAACTGCGGGCCTGGCTCACGTCCTGGGGGGCACCGATGCCGATGGCCAACGGCGACGGCCATGGCATGCCCGAGATGGACCACGAGATGCCGGGCATGATGTCCGAGGCCGACATGACCCGCCTCGCGGCAGCCTCCGGGACCGAGTTCGATCGGCAGTTCCTCACCATGATGATCGCCCATCACGAGGGGGCCGTCACGATGGCCGAGGAGGAGTCCGCCCAGGGCGCCAACCCGGACGCCAGAGCGTTGGCGCAGCGGATCGCCACCACGCAGCAGGCCGAGATCGACACCATGAGGAAGATCCTCGCCCGGCTGTGACACCGACCGGTGCCCGGGCGCTCCCGCCGCCCGGGCACCAATCCGCACCGCCGTACGCCTCCGGATCCGGTGGTGCTGATCGGCTGCCGCCAACGGCCGCATGCGCGGGGACCGCCGGCAGGTCGGGTGGGCACCTCAGCACGACCTGCCGGCGGGGCTCATCTGGTGGCGGGACGCCGGGTGAGGGCGAATCCGACCACGCCCGCGACCGCGGCCAGCATTCCGCCGGCGGTGGTCCAGATCCAGCGGGAGCCGGCCTCGGGGAGCCAGCCGGTGAGGCTCAGGTCCCAGCCGTCGTCCCCGTCGCCCTCCGGTGCGACCGTCGGTTCGGCGTCCAGAACGGTGCCGGCGTTTGTCGGTGGCACCAGTGCCGCCTCCAGCCTGCCGTCGTCGGCGGAGCTGCCGGCGTCGTCGGTGGTCGAGACCAGCAGGTCCACGTCGATCGGCAGGCCGAGGTCGGGCTCGGGCACGTCGACCACGGCCAGGCGCACGTAGTAGGTGCCGGGCAGTGGGTCGCCGGACCATGGTTCGGCCCAGGGGCGCACCCGCCGCATCGTGCAGCTGATGCCGACGGTACGCGCCGCGGCGTCGGCGGTCGGCGTCTGCGCGCCGGCCGTGCACGCCTGCCGGCGGCGCAGCCCGTCGAAGACCTCCAAGGTCCAGGTGGATCGGCCGTTGCGGTTCTGCGCGAGGGTGACCGCCGCGGTGATCTCGTGGACCTCACCCGCGGCGGCTGGGAACGACCAGTAGAGGTGTTCACCCGTCGAGGCGGCGACCCGGACGGGTTGGCCGGCGGCGACCGGGGTGGCGGTGAGGTACGAGGTGCCGGCCCTGGTGACGGTGACGGCACCGGGGGAAGGGGTGGGGGTGGGCGCGGCGAGCGCCGTGCCGGGGGTCAGGGCGACACCGGCGGCGATCAGGGCGGCGGCGGTTGCCCAACGGATACGCATCTGTCAGTTCCTCCAGGTGGCTACCCACCAACGGGTGAGCAGGCCGGTGACGAGCCCGGTGAGCAGGCCGGCCAGGGTCAGCAGGAGCAGCAGCACCCAGCCGCGGCCCAGGTCCGGCCCGTCCGGAGCGGACGAGGCGGCGACCACGTCGATGGTCAACTCGACGGGCATGCCCGGGTCCGCGGCGGTATCCGCTCGGGGTGAGAACATGTTGCTGACCACCAGGCAGACGGTGGTGACGGCCGAGGACGCGCTGGCTTCCGGCGTCGGGTCGCTGGCCTCGGGCCGCTCGACGTCGTCCCCGGCCGACCAACGCAGGCCGGTGGAGACCACGTCGGTACGTCCGCTGCCGGCGTCCACCCCGCGGACCAGTTCCCGGCCGTCCGCCGTGGTGGCCCGCAGCAGCACGCCGTGATCGGGGTTGACGGGGCGGTCGAGCGCGATGCTGACCGAGGCCCTCAGCTCCTGTCCCGGCCGTACCGGCACCCGGTACCAGCGATGCTCGGAGAAGCTCTCCCGGTCGGTGTAGACGCCGGGCGAGAGCAGGGGCGCACCCGGGCAGGCGTTCGTCCCGTCGACCTTCGCCGGGGTGGTGGCGTACGTGTCGCGGGCCCGGTCCACCAGTTGCTTCAGCCGGTCGGTCAGATCCTCGGCGCTCTGCGCGGCCGTGTAGGTACCGCCGGTCGCGGCGGCGATGCAGAGCAACTGCCGGCGCACCTTCTCGTCCGGTGCGAGACCGAGGGTGTCCACCACCAGCGTGGTGCCCTTGGCGGCCAGTTCCCGGGCCACCTGGCAGGGATCCGGTGGGGCGCAGGTGTCCTCGCCGTCGGTGATCAGCACGATCCGGCGTGCGGTGGTGCCGGCACCGAGATCCTTGGCGGCCTCGCGCAGGGCGAGCCCGACCGGAGTGAAGCCGGTCGGGCGCAGGGTCGCCACGGCGGCCTTGGCCTGCGTCCGGTCGACCGGGCCGACCGGCACGATCTGCTGGGTGTCCAGGCAGCCCTGCTGCTTGTTCTTGCCCTGATAGGTGGCGCCCAGCACCCGGATGCCCAGCTGGGTCTCGTCGGGTAGGGCGTCCACCACCTCGCCGAACGCCTGCTGGGCCACCGAGATCCGGCTCCGTCCGTCGATGTCGGTGGCCCGCATCGAACCACTCACATCCAGGACGAGCTGGACCCGGGGTGGCTCGCTTGGCGGTTCCGCTCGGTCGTCGGCGAGTGCCGGCACCGGGCCGGCCAGCGTCGTCGCCGTCAGCAGCCCGAGGAGGGCGGCTGACGACCATCTCTTGTTGATCACCGAGCGGAGTGTAGACAAGTCCACTCAGGACAGATCATCCGGTCGCCGGTCGCCGGTCGCCGGTCGCCGGTGCGAGCGGTGCTGCCGTGCCGTTCGCTACCGGGGGGTGAGCGTGGCGGCCGTGCGTACGAGGTCGGTGTCGACAGCGAAACGGCCGCTGATCAGCGTGGGCGGGTGGTCGACCGGAGCCTCGGCGACCCGCGCGGGGGAGATTCGCGCGGTGAACGTCCCGGCGTCGGGATCGAGACGTACCAGGGCGTCGTGGAAGTCGAGCCAGTTGCCGACGACCGGGTGCCACACCTTGTAGACGGTTTCCTTCGCACTGAAGATCACCGCCGGCCAGTGGATGCCCGGTGGTAGTTGTGCGACCTGCTCGTCCTCCTCGGGCAGGCAGATCAGTCGGCGTACCCCCGCACTGAGCTCGCGGTGTTGCTCGGCATCCATGCCGACCGCCCGGATCTCGTCGCTGCGGGCGACGGCCGCGGCGCAGTAGCCCCGGGTGTGCGTGATGGTGCCGACCAGCCCGGCCGGCCACACGGGTGAGCGGTCGGCGGCAGACGGTACGGCGGCCGGTGGCAGACCGAGTGCGGCCATGGCGCGGCGGGCGCACATCCGGCCAGCGGTGAAGTCGCGGCGGCGGCTCTCCACCGCGCGGTCCCCGAGACAGGCCGCCTCGGCCGCGTGCAACCGTCCGGACCAGTCGTCCGGACCCGCCACGGCCACCGCGACGGCGGGCGGGAGCAGATCACGCACCTGCGGCTCCGGGGTAGTGCTTTCGGCCAGTGTTGCCGGTACCAGCGACCGGCGACGATGAATACCTACGGTTGATGCAGTTCCTGGGGCGGGTCGCGGCGGCCATGGTTGGTCAACGTACCGCAACGGCGTAACGCCGCAGCGTTCCCGGACGCTGTAATTGAGCACGGGCACGTTTGAAGTGACGGCGGGTGGCAGGCCCGCCGTCACCGGTGGAGGCGGAGAGGAGCGCGATGACGGGTGTTACGGATCGCTCGGGTGTCACCGTGGCGGAGGCGGGCGGAGCCGCGTCGTCCGGGCGGGTGGGCGAGCACGCCCCGGTGACCCCCGAATGGACGTGTGGCACCTGTGGCGCCGAGTGGCCCTGCGCCCGGAAACGGGAGCAGTTGCTGACCGAGTACGGCGTGGATCGACCGATGCTCAGTGTCTACCTGGGGGCCTGTCTCGCCGCCGCCGCCGAGGACCTGCATCTCGCCGGGTCGACGTCGTTGCAGGACAGGTTCTTCGGCTGGTTGCCGCGACGCCCGAGACGACACTGACTCGCTCGTCCGGACGATCGTCCAGACCGGACCCGGCTTCGATGTCGGGCTATGCCACGTGAAGCTGCGTGGCTGGACGTAACGGTTCAGCCATCCGCCGGACGGTGGCTCCGGGCGGCGCAGAGTCCGCGACGAGTCACGCTGTGGCAACAGTGGCCGCAACTTCTTGTCGCATTCAGCATTCGTCGGAAATCTGACCCACGCCGCCCCGTTGTGCCCTCGGTCGCGGGTGGTTAAGCTGCTGGTGCGCGCCCCAATCGCCCGCTTCCCCCGTGGCAGGCGATCGGGGCGCGTCCTATTTCCCAAGGAGGGCCCGTACGCCGAGGCGTACGGGCCCTCCTTCGGGTCAGATCCAGCGGCCGTCCAACCACATCCGCGCGGACCAGTCCTCGTACGGCAGCACCAAGCCCACGAAGATCGGATAGAAGTACGCGAAGCAGAGGACGACAAGCGCCACGTAGGCACCGGCGATCACCCCGCCGACCAGCCGGCGGTCCCGGCTGGCCTCCTCGTCGGCACCGGTCACGGCCAGGGTGCCACTCGGCCCGGCCGGCGAGGCGATGGCGCCCAGCACGTAGACCACGGCGAGCACCAGGAACGGCAGCGTGGGCGCGGCGTAGAAGGAGAACATCGTCCGGCCGTCGAGGGCGAACCAGAACCAGGGCAGCAGCCCCGCCGCCACGGCGAGCAGGATCGCTCCGGCCCGCCAGTCCCGCCGGGCCAGGCCGAGCCAGACCAGCGCCACCAGCGCTGGCAGGAACGACCACCACAGCAGCGGGGTACCCAGCAGCAGGACCTCCTCGGCGCAGCTCGCCGCGCCACAGGGGCCCTCGCCGGTCCAGTGGAACGCCACCGGCCGACCCAGCAGCAGCCACTGCCACGGCCACGACTGGTACTTGTGCGGATCGTCGAGCTGGCTGTGGAAGCCCAGCGCCGCCTGGTGGTACTGGATCAGGTTCCACAGCGGGCCGACGACGGGCGCATCGCTGAGCCCGGCGTCCGGGTACCGCTCGGCGAGCCGGTAGTAGCCCTCCTGGCTGAACAACCAACCGGACCACGTCCCGACGTAGGTCACCGCCATCAGCAGACCGGCGAGCACCATCCACGGCACGCCGTCGAGCAGGGTGTCCCGCCACGGCCGGGGTACCCCGGCCGACCGTCGGGCACCGACGTCCCAGAGGAACATCAGCAGGGCGAAGACGGGTACGAAGAACAGTGCGCTCCACTTGACCGCGAAGGCGCAACCGAGCAGCACCCCGGTCGCCAGCCGCCACCAGGGCCAGTTCCGCCAGCCGCCGGGCGGGCGACCGGCCCGCCCCCGGGCGGCCGGATCCAGCCCGGACTCCAGCGCCCGGGCCCATCGGCGGCGAGTCGCGTCCCGGTCCAGCACCAGCGCGCCGAAGGCGGCCAGGATGAAGAAGAGCAGGAAGATGTCGAGCAGCGCGGTGCGGGAGAGCACCAGGTGGAATCCGTCGACCGCGAGCAGCAGGCCGGCGGCGCAGCCCAGCACAGTGGAGCGGAACATCCGGCGGCCGATACGGACCAGCAGCAGGACCGACAGGGTGCCCAGCAGCGCCGCCGAGAAGCGCCAGCCGAACTCCGGCGCGGTGGTGAACAGGTGGCCGGGCACCGAGATGCCGTGCTCGGCGTCGCTGTAGCCGAAGGCCCACTCGCCGAAGCCGATCAACCACTTGCCCAGCGGCGGGTGGACCACGTACGACGGGGCGTTGTTCGTGTAGTTCCACTCCACGCCCTTGTCGATCAGCCCCCAGCCGTCCCGGGCGTAGTAGACCTCGTCGAAGATCTTGCCGGGCGGATGGCTGAGGTTCGCGAACCGGAGAACCGCCGCGATGACCACGACAACCGCCGTGGCCAGCCACGAACGGTCGTCCAGCCCGGCCTCGACGGTGGCCAGCCGGCGGCGGATCATCGCCGGTACGCCACCCCCCGCCGGGCCGGGGGCGGTGGCTGTGGTGGCTCCCGGCTCCGAGGGCTGGTCGGAACTCGCGCTCTGTGCTGTCGACGCACTCGTCACCCGGCGATCGTAGGCTGCCAAGGGGGTCGGTGGTGCCTGTCGTCCCCATATCCGGTACGCCCATCGATGAAGGAGCGCGCTGCTGTGGGTGGAATGTCCGAAACCGGTCGCCTGATTCTGCTCGGCGCGCCGCTCGGCAACCCCGCCGACGCCTCCGCCCGGCTGCGGGACACTCTCGCCGCCGTGGACGTGGTCGCCGCCGAGGACACCCGCCGGCTGAACCGGCTCGCCCGCGACCTCGACGTGATCATCCCCGGCCGGATCGTCTCGTACTTCGAGGGCAACGAGGAGCGGCGCACCCCGGAACTGGTCGAGGTGCTCACTGAGGGATACGTGGTAGCGCTGGTCACCGACGGCGGCATGCCAAGCGTCTCCGACCCCGGCTACCGGTTGGTCCGCGCCGCCCTGGACGCCGGGGTGCCGGTAACCGCCGCGCCCGGTCCCAGCGCCGTCACCACCGCCCTGGCGCTGTCCGGGCTGCCCAGCGACCGGTTCTGCTTCGAAGGGTTCCTGCCGCGTGCCCCCGGCGCCCGGCGCGCCCGGCTGCGGGCCCTGGCCGCCGAGGAACGGACGTTGGTTCTCTTCGAAGCGCCGCACCGGATCGCCGCCGCACTGTCCGACCTGGCTGACACGTTCGGCGCCGACCGGCCCGCCGCTGTCTGCCGCGAACTGACCAAGACGTACGAGGAGGTGCTGCGTCGTCCGCTCGGCGAGTTGGCCCGGTGGGCCGCCGACGGCGACCCGCGTGGCGAGATCACTCTCGTGGTGGCCGGGGCACCCACTGTGCCCGGCGTCCGCCCCGACGACGACGCGCTGCGCGCCGCGGTGGCCGAGCGGGAGGCGGCGGGCCGGAGCCGCCGGGACGCGATCACGGACGTGGCGGCCGAGTACGGGTTGCGCCGGCGCGACGTCTACGCGCTGGTGCACAAGTGAGGGCGGGTGCTACCAGGCGGCGATCAGGAAACCGAGGGCGGTCAGCAGCGGGCCGCCCAGGGAGGCGGCGATCGCCCAACGCCGCTCGGTCGGATCGGGTAGCCGGGTCGCACCGGTCCAGCGGGCGATGCCCACCGCGCAGCCGAGCACCCCGAGTACGCCGAGCAGCCAGCGCAGGTGAGCACCCACCCCACCGTCGGCGTACGCGACGTGACCGTCCGGGCCGGTCACCCGGGCGGGTAGGGCCGAGCCGGGCACCGCGCGGTCCCGGGACACCCCGCTGACCCGTACGCCGTGGATCCGGAACTCCTCCTCCACCGCCGTGAAGATGCCTCGGCACCGCTGGGTCAGGCCGTCGCCGGTGCACCTGGTGACAACCACCGTGCCGGAGGTGGCGTGCCCGACGGCGAGCCAGAGCGGACCGGCGCTGACCCAGGCGAAGAAGGCCGCCGCGAGGCTCAACCCGATCAGCGCGGACAACCCCGCCAGGGGATCCGGCGGGTGGCTGCTGCGTTCCCGACGCCGGTGCACCGGCCAGAACCGCCGCCACCACGGCTCGACGTCGCCGGGCTCCTCCTGCCGCACCGGCGTGCCGTCCCAGTGCACCTGCTCGATCGGTGCCCAGAAGGTGTCCTCGTCCGGCGTACCGTCGTCAGGTGATCGGCCCCGACGGCCCCGACGTCCGGGCGGCCGGACCGGAACCCGTCGCGGCAGCGTGTCCACCGGCGCGCCGGTCGTCGGCTCCACCTCGACTCCGGTGGGTGACTCGACCGTGGCGGGGTCGGCCCGCTCCGGACCGGCCGCGCCGGTCTCAAGCTCCGGTGCCGCCGAGGGCACCGCGCGGGGCTGAGGTGCCACCGTCTGGGTACGCGGCGACGCGGTGGAATCCACCCCCGGGTCGGAAAAAGGGCCGTCGGAGTGGTCTCGGGCGGCTCGGCTGCCAGTCACGCGTTTCATTTGACACCGGCGAGCGGGGTTGATCGGGCAGCTCAGGCAGCGTGTCGATGACAATTCGGACTATTTGCCGAGGGCCGTTGGCCCATCGTGCCGACCAGGGACCCCTATTGGTTCGCGGTCACCTTCCGGGGGTCACTAGGCTTTCTGTCCATGAGTCACGTTCTCGCGGCAGTGGCCTGGCCGTACGCCAACGGCCCGCGCCACATCGGCCACGTCTCCGGTTTCGGCGTTCCCTCCGACGTCTTCGCCCGGTACATGCGGATGGCCGGCCACGACGTGCTCATGGTCTCCGGCACCGACGAGCACGGCACCCCGATCCAGGTGCAGGCCGACGCCGAAGGACTGAAGCCACGGGAACTGGCCGACCGGTACAACCGGGTGATCGTCGAGGATCTGCACGGCCTCGGCCTCTCCTACGACCTGTTCACCCGCACCACCACCGGCAACCACTACGCCGTCGTGCAGGAGTTGTTCGAGGGGATGTACCGCAACGGGTACATCGTGCCGAAGACCACCATGGGGGCCATCTCGCCGTCCACCGGGCGGACCCTGCCCGACCGGTACATCGAGGGCACCTGCCCGATCTGCGGCTACGACAGCGCCCGAGGCGACCAGTGCGACAACTGCGGCAACCAGCTCGACCCGATCGACCTGATCAACCCACGGTCGAAGATCAACGGGGAGACGCCGGAGTTCGTCGAGACCGAGCACTTCTTCCTCGACCTGCCCGCCCTGGCCGACGTGCTGCGGCAGTGGCTGGACACCCGGGAGGGCTGGCGCCCGAACGTCCTGCGTTTCTCCAAGAACCTGCTGGACGACCTGCACCCCCGGGCCATCACCCGGGACCTGGAGTGGGGGGTACCGATCCCGCTCGACGGCTGGCGGGACCGCACCGACAAGCGGATCTACGTGTGGTTCGACGCCGTCATCGGCTACCTGTCCGCCTCCATCGAGTGGGCCCGCCGCACCGGCGACCCCGAGGCCTGGCGGAAGTGGTGGTCCACCGACGGGGAGGGGAAGGACTCGCAGGCCTACTACTTCATGGGCAAGGACAACATCGTCTTCCACTCGGTGATCTGGCCCGCGCTGCTCGCCGGCTACTCGGGCGAGGGCGATCGCGACGGTGAGCCGGGTCGGCTTGGACGGCTCAACCTGCCCACCGAGGTGGTCTCCAGCGAGTTCCTGACCATGGAGGGACGCAAGTTCTCCTCCTCGCGTCGGGTGGTCATCTACGTGCGCGACTTTCTCCAGCGCTACGACGCCGACGCGTTGCGCTACTTCATCGCGGTCGCCGGGCCGGAGAACAACGACACCGACTTCACCTGGGCCGAGTTCCTGCGCCGCAACAACGACGAACTGGTCGCCGGCTGGGGCAACCTGGTCAACCGGTCCATCTCGATGGCGGCGAAGAACTTCGGCGAGATCCCACCGATCGGCCCGGACGGGCTCACCGAGGCCGACGAGGCGCTGCTGGCCGTGGCGCGCGCCGGCTTCGGCACCGTCGGCGACCTGATCGCCCGGCACCGGCAGAAGCAGGCCATCGGCGAAGCGATGAAGGTGGTCGCCGAGGCCAACAAGTACCTCTCCGAGCAGGCGCCGTGGAAGCTCAAGGACGAGGCCGCCAAGCCCCGGATGGGCACCATCCTGCACGTCGCCCTCCAGGTGGTCAGCGACGCCAACACGCTGCTCACCCCGTTCCTGCCGCACTCCGCGCAGAAGATCCACGAGCTGCTCGGCGGCACCGGGGTGCACGCGCCGATGCCGGTGATCGAGGAGGTCGCCGACCTCGACGCCGGGCCCGCGTACCCGGTGCTGACCGGGGACTACACCCAGGGCGCGCGATGGGAGTCCGTGCCACTCGTGGTGGGCCGGGCGCTCGCCGCGCCCAAGCCGGTCTTCCGCAAGCTCGATCCCTCGATCGTCGAGGAGGAGCTGGCCCGGCTCGAAGGCTGACGCTCCGGCCGTCCGCGACGGGCGCGACCCGTTCGGGGTCGCGCCCGTGGCGTGACGTGTCCGGCCGCCCGTCCGGCGCGGCGTGCGCCGGACGTCGGCCCGGCCCGCATCAGGCGCGGGCCATGGCCGGGGAGCCGATGAACTCCATGATCGCCTTGTTCACCTCGTCGGCGTTGGTCCACGGGGTGCCGTGCGGCGCGCCCTTGAGGGTGACCAACCGGCTGTCGGCGAGCATCGGCTGCAACCGCTGGCCCGTCTTCGGGTACGGCAGCACGTTGTCCTTGTCGCCCTGCACGATCAGCACCGGCACGTCGATCCGGGACACGTCGGCCCGGAAGTCGGTGCCCCAGGCGTCCACGCTGTCGTGCGTGGCCTTGGCGGAGGCCATCGCCCCGATGTTCCAGTGCGCCCGGTACGCCTCCTCGCTGACCAATTTGCCCTTGTTCTCGTCGTAGTTGAAGAAGTTGTTGCAGAACTGCGTGAGGTAGGCGAAGCGGTCCTGCGTGATCGCCTGCTTGAACCCCTCGAAGAGGCTCGCCTCGACACCTTCGGGGTTGTCCGGCGCCTGCCGCAGATACGGCGCCAGCGGCGCCAGCAGCACCGCCCGGTCCACCCGATCCGAGCCGTACGCGCCCAGGTAGCGGGTCACCTCGCCGGTACCCATCGAGTGGCCGACCAGGATCGTGTTGCGCAGGTCCAGCTCGGTCATCAGCACGTCGAGGTCGGCGGCGAAGGTGTCGTAGTCGTACCCGAACGCCGGTTGCGCCGAGTTGCCGTAGCCGCGCCGGTCGTAGGTGATCACCCGGTAGCCGGCGTCGAGCAGCGGTCCGGAGACCTTCTCCCAGGTCGCCCCGTTGAACGGGAAGCCGTGGATCAGCACGATCGGCTGACCCGACCCATGGTCCTCGTAGTACAGGTCGATGGGCGCGGAGTTCTCCGTGCCGACGGTGATGAAGGGCATCTCGTCCTCCTGTCAGGGTGGGAAACCGAGGCTTCCCCGGCGGGCATCCGATATTCCTGCCCCACCCCGCCCGACAGGACCAGGTCAGAGGAGATACGGGTGGTCCACCACCTGGTCGTCGGTGACCTCACCGCCCGGGGCCCACGTCTCGTAGACGCCCCGTTCGTGGCACTGTGCGCCGGTCACGGCGACCGCGTCCGGATCCGGGCGTCGCAACCGCAACCGCAGCCAGCCCGCCTCCTCCCGCAGCACCAGACACGGCACCCCGCGCCAGGCGGCCAGGCGCAACCGTCGGCTCACCCCGTCGACCGGGTACCGGGCGGCCCGGGTCAGCGCCAGCACCCGGAAATCACCGGGCAGGTCGGCGACCGCCTCGTACTCCCCGCCCGCGTACGTGCCCACCAGGCGGGTCGACCGTGGCGCCTCCCCGGTCGGCACGTACTCCTGATCCGGGGACAGACCCGGCACCGCGGCGAGCAGGTGTCGCCACTGCGGCCCGACCATCCGCAGCCAGCCCCGCTGCTCGGCCTGGTAGGCGTAGAGCACCACCTCCAGGCCCTCCGCCGGGTAGGCCAGCAGGGTGGCGTTCGCGGGCATCGGCAGGTCGGCGAAGTCCCGGGTGACGAACTCGGGGAGCAGGTGGTGACTGCTCGGCGTGAAGCCGGTACCCAGCACCGCCGGACCCAACCGGTCCCGGGCGCCCAACGCCGTCAGCCCGCGGTACGCCGCGCCCGCCGGCACGTCGTAGTCGCCCGGGTCGGCCGCACGCCAGCGCAACGCGTACGTCACGTCCGCACCGTCCCGGCTGTCCTCGCCGTCGGTACGCAGCACACTCGTCGTCACCGGGGTGCGCAGGTGCGCCACGTCGTGTTCCCGGTAGCAGAAACCGTGCGGCAGCCAGCCGCGTACGTATCCGGCGAGCTGCCGAGCGGAGAGGATCTTCATCATCCGGGTGCCACGCCGTACGCCGGCCGAGGCGCGTACCGCCGTGATCAGCGGATCGTCCGCGGCGGCCGGCTGCTGGGCGAGCCGGTGCACCTCCGCCCAGCCCCGCTCGCGGTGCAGCGGCACCAGCAGGGGAGTCTCCGGGTCCTCGGCCTGTTCGGTCGCCCCGTACACGGTGCCGACCTCGGTGACGTGCACGAACCGTCGCCACGGCAGCGCCGAGTTCACCCGGGGCGCCCACTCGAAACCGGCCACCTCGTCGGCGCTGAACAACTCGTACGCCGCGCCCCGGGCGATCTCCTCCGCCGGGTACACCGCGCCGCCGAACGCCACCCGCAGACCGGTCCGCTCCGGCACCGCACCTCCGGCCCGGAAAAGCTCGCTTCGCGCGTCCACGTCGCGACGGTAGGTGCGCGGGGCGTAGCCGAGGTGAACTCCGGGTGGCCTCCGGATGGACTCGTCAGGTGTGTGATCCTGTCGAGGAGATGAGCGAATCGACCGAGTCCCGTAGCCAGCGTGCCGCCCGCCGCGCCGGAGAGTTCCCACCCGTACCCGAGCCGCTGCCCCGACGGGTGCTGGACAGCCACACCCACCTCGACATCACCGTAAGCGAGGCCGGGGTACCCGGTGGCGGCGATCCCGCCGACCCGGTCGCCGCCGCCATCGACGTCGCCGCCGCCGTGGGGGTGGACCGGCTGGTGCAGGTCGGGGTGGACGTCGCCTCCTCCCGCTGGGGCGCCGAGGTGGCCGGCAGCTACCCGGTGGTGCTGGCCACGGTCGCGCTGCACCCCAACGAGGCGCCCCGGCTGGCCGACCTCGACGGTGCTCTGCGCGAGATCGAGGCACTGGCCGGTCAGGAGCGGGTCCGTGGTGTCGGTGAGACCGGAATGGACCGCTACCGAACCGGCGACGAGGGCCGCGCCGCGCAGGAGGAGAGCTTCCGGGCGCACATCGCCATCGCCAAGCGGTACGGCCGGACGCTTGTGATTCACGATCGGGACGCGCACGCCGACGTGCTGCGCATCCTCGACGACGAGGGCGCACCGGACACGGTGGTGATGCACTGCTTCTCCGGCGACGCCGAGTTCGCCGCCGAGTGCGTCCGCCGGGGCTACCTGCTCAGCTTCGCCGGTACGGTCACCTTCGCCAGCGCCGGGGCGCTGCGGGAGGCCGCCGCGCTGACCCCGCTGGATCAGATCCTGGTGGAGACCGACGCGCCGTACCTCACTCCCGTCCCGTACCGAGGTCGGCCCAACGCCTCCTACCTGATTCCGCTGACCGTCCGGGCGCTGGCCGCCGCCACCGGCGCCGACCTCGACGAGCTCTGCGCCGCCATCTCGGCCACCGGGGAACGGGCCTTCGGTCCCTGGCACCCGGCCGGCGTCGGCGGCTGACCCGTACTCTGTCGGGTTATGGCCGCAGACCTGCTCGGCCCGGCGGAGATCCGGGACCTCGCCGCCCGGCTCGGCGTCGCACCCACCAAGAAGCTCGGCCAGAACTTCGTGCACGACCCCAACACGGTCCGCCGGATCGTCGCCACCGCCGGTCTCGCTCCCGATGACGTGGCGTTGGAGGTGGGCCCCGGACTGGGTTCGCTCACCCTCGCCCTGCTGCCCGCTGCCACCCACGTGCACGCCGTCGAGATCGACGCCACGCTGGCCGCCGCGCTCACCGGCACCGCCGCCCGGCATGCCGGCCCGGCCGCCGACCGACTCACCGTGCACCACGCGGACGCCCTGCGGATCACCGCCGCCGACCTGGCCGACCCGGCACCCACCGCGCTGGTGGCGAACCTGCCCTACAACGTCGCCGTACCAGTGGTGCTGCACCTGCTCGCCGCGTTGCCCAGCCTCCGGCACGGACTGGTGATGGTGCAGAAGGAGGTCGCCGACCGGCTCGTCGCCGGTCCCGGCTCCAAGGTGTACGGCATACCGTCGGTCAAGCTGGCGTGGTACGCCCACGCCCGGGCCGCCGGGAAGGTGCCGCCGAACGTGTTCTGGCCGGTGCCAAACGTCGACTCCGGTCTGGTCGCCTTCACCCGCCGCGAGCCGCCCCGCGCCGATGTACCCCGCGACCAGGTCTTCGCGGTGGTGGACGCCGCTTTCGCGCAGCGGCGCAAGACCCTGCGCGCGGCCTTGGCCGGCTGGGCCGGCGGCGCCGACCGGGCCGCCGCCGTGCTCACCGCCGCCGGCGTCGACCCCGGCGCACGCGGCGAGTCACTCACCGTCGAGCAGTTCGCCGCCGTGGCCGCGTCGGCCCCGAGCCGTACGCCGGCGGCCCAGTAGGCTGAGCCCGTGCCCGAGGAGCTGATCGTGACCAAGCCGTTCGACGTGCGGCTGCCCGTCCGGGACATCGCCCCGTGACCGAGGCCTGGCGACCGGACGACGACGAGCCGCGCGGGGCGACCGGTCCGGTTCGGGTACGGGTGCCCGCCAAAGTCAACCTGCACCTGGGGGTCGGTCCGCTGCGCCGGGACGGCTACCACGAGCTGAACACCGTGTACCACGCGATCTCGATCTACGACGAGCTGACCGCGCGGCGCGGCGACACGTTGACCCTCACCATGGAGGGCGAGGGCACCGGGGAACTCGCCCTCGACGACTCCAACCTGATCATCCGGGCGGCGCACGCCCTCGCCGGGTACGCCGGGGTGATGCCGCACGCCCGGCTGCACCTGCGCAAGCAGATCCCGCTGGCCGGTGGGCTCGCCGGCGGCAGCGCCGACGCGGCGGCCGCCCTGGTCGCCTGCGACGCGCTGTGGGGCACCGGCCTGGCCCGTGACGAGTTGGCGAGCATCGCCGCCGACCTCGGCTCGGACGTGCCCTTCCTGATCCACGGCGGCACCGCGTTGGGCACCGGCCGGGGCGAGGCGGTGAGTCCGGTGCTGGCCCGGCCCACCTCCTGGCACTGGGTGGTCGCCATCGCCGACGGCGGCCTGTCCACCCCACAGGCGTACCGGGAACTCGACCGGCTCCGCGAGACCGGCGCCGCCGGGCCGCCCCTGGGCAGCACCGACGGGCTGCTCGCCGCGCTGCGGCAGCGCGACCCCCGGGTGCTCGCCCCGACCCTCGGCAACGACCTTCAGGACGCCGCCCTGGCCATGCGGCCGTCGCTGGCGAACACCCTGAAGGCCGGCGAGGCCGCCGGGGCGCTGGCCGGCATCGTCTCCGGCTCGGGGCCCACCTGCGTGTTCCTCACCGCCGACGCCGCCGACGCGGAACGCGTCGCCGCCGAGTTGGCGGCGGCCGGGGTGTGCCGGCAGGCGCGCGTCGCCCACGGCCCGGTACACGGCGCCCGGATCACCTGACGGCACCCACCGACCCGGGGCGGGTCAGGTGATGCTCGGTTGCGTCCGCCGGTGCCCGCTGCCCGGGACGCCGCCGAGCAGCGCAGCCGTCTCGCGTAGCGCCTCGTCCAGCGGCTGCGGACGAAGACCGAAGGTGGCGGTGGCGGCGGTGGAGCCCATGACGAACGGTCGGGCGAACTGGTACGCCGTGGTCTGGAACTCACGAAGCATCGGGGAGAGCAGCCCACCGGCGCGGAAGAGTGCGCCGGGAATTGTGGTGAGCTTCGGGGCGGGCGCGCCGGCCACCTCGGTGAAGCGGGTGGCGAGTTCCCGAACCGTCAGCGGTGACGCGCTCGGCACATGCCAGGGCCGGTTCCAGGCCCGCTCGTCGGTTGCGGCGGTGACCAGCATCGCCGCCATGTCGTTGATCGACGTCCAGGTGTGCGGCACGTCGAGCGGAGCAGGGACGAAGGTGCGACGGCCGGCGAGCAGCGGCTTACCGATGAAGAAGCTGAAGATCGACTGCGCCTGGAGGTAGTCGCTGCCGCGTACCTCCGTCACGGCGCGGATCCGACCGGCACGCTGGGCGGCGAGGGCGGCACGCCAGATGTCGGCGCGCATCTTCAGCTTCGGGTGGGTGGCGGCGAGCGGGTTCTCCTCGGTCATCGGGCCGGTGATCTCGCCGTAGCCGTAGATGCAGCCGGCGATCACCAGCGGTGCGCCGGAGCGTTCGGCGGCGGTGAGCAGCGCGGCAGCCATCGGCGGCCAGTCGGTGAGCCACCGGTGATAAGCCGGGTTGAGGCAGTTGTAGATGGCGGTCACACCCTCGGCGAGTTCACCCAGCCGGTCGGCGTCGCTCGCGTCGGCGGCGATCCGCTCGACCCGTGGGTGGGCCGGTCCACGCCCGGAGCGGCTGACGATCACCACCTGCTCACCGCGCTCGGCCAGCT
This sequence comes from Verrucosispora sp. WMMD703, assembly GCF_049178935.1. NCBI lineage: Bacteria > Bacillati > Actinomycetota > Actinomycetes > Micromonosporales > Micromonosporaceae > Micromonospora > Verrucosispora sp. WMMD703. Next base: position 1,063,288 of record NZ_JBMHMM010000004.1, read on the forward strand.
GTCGCGCGGTGGTCGAACCGACCATCCCGGCACCGACGATCAGATGTGTGGCCATGACAAACCCCCTGAATGAGAGCGGCGCTCTCTGTTGAGACCAATGCTCACTCACTTGGGTGCCCGTCGTCAAGAGCAGTGCTCTCGAATGTGTGCGACAATCGCTGGCATGCCCGCCGCCGCCATCCGGGCCCGGGCCCGGGCCGAAATGATCAACGAGATCAAGACGATCGCCCGCCGACACCTCGCGGCGGAGGGGGCAAACCTGTCCCTGCGCGCAGTCGCCCGGGAGATGGGAATGGTCTCCTCGGCGATCTACAGGTACTTCCCAAGCCGGGACGAACTGCTCACCGCGCTGATCGTCGACGGCTACCACGCCCTCGGCGACGCCGCCGAAGCCGCCGACACCGAGGTGGCCGACCGGGCCGACCTGCGGGGCCGGTGGCTCGCCGTCTGCCAGGCGATCCGCCGCTGGGCGCTGTCCAACCCCGCCGAGTACGCCCTGCTCTTCGGCAGCCCGGTGCCCGGGTACGCGGCCCCGCAGGAAACCACCGCCGCGGCGGCCCGGACCCCGGCCGTCCTGATCGGCATCCTCGCCGACGGGCTCGCCACCGGCGCGTTGGCCCGTCCCGACCCGGGAGAGCTGCCCGGTCCCGTCCGATCCGACCTCGCCACCGTCCGCGACCGGCTCTTCCCCGGCCTGCCCGAAGCGCTCCTGGCCCGGGGTGCCACCGCCTGGATCCACTGCTTCGGAGCTGTCAGCTTCGAACTCTTCGGCCAGCTCAACGGCGTGATCGAGGCCCGGGAGGAGTACTTCGACCACCAGACCCGGCAGATGGCCGACCTGATCGGCCTGCCCGACGCGGGATAGCCGACCCGCAGCACCGGCGACCCGCCCGCGTACCCTGGAACGACAGGCGTCCCCAGGTGCCCCCGGCACCCGGGACGCCTTGATCATGAAAGGTGGGTACGTGGCCAACATCGTCAACCTGGACCGGGTGTCCAAGGGCTACGGCGCGGCCGGGCCGCTGCTCACCGAGGTCTCGCTCGGCCTGGAGGACGCCGACCGGATCGGCGTCGTCGGGCTCAACGGCGCCGGCAAGTCCACCCTGCTACGACTGCTGACCCGTACCGAGCAGCCCGATGACGGCCGGGTCACCCACCGCCGCGACCTGCGCGTCGCCTGGCTGCCACAGAACCTCACCCTCAGCCCCGAGGCCACCGTCCGGGACGTCGTGCTCGGCACCGAGTGGCTCGCCGAGAGCATGGGCGCGGAGCACGAATGGGCCGGCGACGCCGGCGTACGCGCCATCCTCGACGGGCTCGGCATGCCGCACCTGGGTCTCGACGCCCCGGTCGGGCCGATGTCCGGTGGTGAGCGCCGCCGGGTGGCGCTCGCCGCCCTGCTGGTCCGCGACGCCGACCTGCTCATCCTCGACGAGCCCACCAACCACCTCGACGTCAGTGGCGTCGACTGGCTGGCCCGGCACCTGCTCAGCCGCAAAGGCGCTCTGGTCGTGGTCACCCACGACCGCTGGTTCCTCGACGCCGTCTGCACCACCACGTGGGAGGTCGCCGACCAGACCGTGCGGGCCTACGAGGGTGGCTACGCCGCCTGGATCCTCGCCCGCGCCGAGCGGGAACGAATCGCCGCCGCCACCGAGGCGCGCCGGCAGAACCTGCTCCGCAAGGAGATCGCCTGGCTGCGCCGTGGCCCCCCGGCCCGCACCTCGAAGCCGAAGTTCCGCATTGACGCGGCCAACGCCCTCATCGCCGACGTGCCGCCGCCGCGCGACACCATGTCGCTGCAACGACTGGCCACCGCCCGGCTCGGCAAGCAGGTCTACGACCTGGAAAACGTCCGGCTGCACGCCGGCCCCAAGACCATCCTCGACGACGTCACCTGGCAGGTCGGCCCCGGCGACCGGGTCGCCATCCTCGGCGCCAACGGCGCCGGCAAGACCACCCTGCTACGGATGCTGGCCGGCGTCACCCGCCCCGACAGCGGACGAATGGCCACCGGCAGCACCGTACGGCCCGCGTTCCTCTCCCAGGAACTCGCCGAGCTGCCCAGCGACCTGCGCGTTCTCGAAGCAGTCGAGGAGGTCGCCCGGCGGGTCCGCCTCGGCGATCGGGAGATCTCCGCCGCCCAGCTCGCCGAGGTGTTCGGCTTCGACGACCGGCGCCTCTGGACTCCGGTCGGTGACCTCTCCGGCGGCGAGCGGCGTCGGCTCCAGATGCTGCGCCTGCTGGCCGGCGAACCGAACGTGCTGCTGTTCGACGAACCCACGAACGACCTCGACACCGACACCCTCGCCGCGCTGGAGGACCTGCTCGACTCCTGGCCCGGGACGATCGTGGTGGCCAGCCACGACCGCTACCTCATCGAGCGGGTCACCGACTCGGCGTACGGCATGTTCGGCGACGGCCGGCTGGTGCACCTGCCCGGTGGTGTCGACGAGTACCTCTCCCGCGCCAACGACCGGCCGGGGCTCGGGCGTACGCCGGCAGCTTCGGCACCAACCACCGCACCCGTCGACGGCGGGATGAGTGCCGCCGAGGCCCGGCAGGCCCGCAAGGAACTGGCCCGTCTCGAACGGCAGGTCGGCAAGTTGGAACAGAAGGAGGCCGCCCTGCTGGACCAGCTCGCCGCCAACGCCACCGACTACACCCGGGTGGCCGAGCTGGACGCCCAGCTCACCCAGGTACGCGGTGAGCGGGAGGAGGTCGAGCAGGCCTGGCTCGCTCTGGCCGACGAGATCCCCGCGAGCTAGACCGTCCCACTCGCCGCCGACGCTGCTTCGACGTGGCGTTCGTGGTACCCCGTGTGCGGCGTCACAGGGTCGGATGCGGGAGAATCGCCGTCGACCCTCACCCAACGGCGTTGGAGACACAGACATGGCCCACACCCCCGTCAACCACCCCGCGCGGCCGATCTACCGGGCGATCGGCGGGCTGATCGGTCTGTACCTGGTGGCCTTCGGTGTGATCGGGCTCCTGACCAGCACCGGCGAGCCCTTCTTCAGCCAGGGCGACACCCAGATCCTGGGGCAGGGCACGAACCTCGGCTTCTCCCTGTTCAACATCGTGGTCGGCGCGATCGTGCTGGCCGGCACCGCGATCGGGCGCAACCTCGACGTGCTGGTCAACCAGTGGTCGGCGTACCTGATCATGGTGGTGAGCCTGGCGGGCCTCGCCTTCATCCGGACCGAGGCCAACATCTTCAACCTCAGCGTCGCCACGGTGATCGTCCAGATGGTGCTCAGCCTGGTGCTGCTGATGGCCGGCATGTACGGCAAGGTCGGTAGCGACGAGGAGCACGAGGCGTGGCAGAAGGCTCGGCTCGTGCTCTGAGGTATCGCTTTTTGGTTCCGGTTGGGGTCTTCGCCGGAGCCCGACCTGTCCCGGTTTTGGCTGTGGGTTTTCGCCGGAGCCCGACCCGCTCCGGGCGGTCAGGCTTGATCCCTGCGCGGGTCGGGCTCCGGCGAAAACCTGTGGGGTTGGGCATCCGTACGGAGCGCCCGGCCGGGGCGGGGGATCTTGAGGCTGGTTGCGCCTCAGCCAGCCTCGCGGCCGGAGTTGGCGTTTGAGGGACGCGAACCGCGTGGTTGCGGGACAATGTCGTTATTGTTCCGCTTTGCGTGGAGGAACCGATGCCGCACTTTCCGGTCAACCATCCGGCGCGGCCGTTCTACCGGGCGCTGTCCGGTCTGGTCGGGCTCTACATCCTGATCTTCGGTGTCTGGGGGACCGCGCTCACCTGGGGCGACCCGCTGTTCGGTCGGAACGGCAACTGGGCTCTGGGCCTGCGCACCAACCTGGCCTTCTCACTGGCCTCCATCGCCTTCGGGATCGTGCTCATCATCGGCGCGTCCCGGCGAACCAACCTCGGTCACTACATGAATCTCACCGCCGGAGCCGTCTTCCTGGTCACCAGCATCCTGATGATGTCGGTGCTCCAGACCGACGCCAACTTCCTGAACTTCTCCATGTCGACGGTGATCGTCTCGATGCTCTTCGGGCTGATCCTGCTCGGCACCGGCCTCTACGACAAGATCGGCCCGCACGAGGACGCCGAGGCCGAGCGGAACCGCCGGAACCACCCCGTCGCGGAGATCCACCGCCGCTGACGGGTGCGCCGGCGGTCAGCGTCCGGACGCGGTGATCAGGCCCGGCTTGGCCTCCAGATGCGACAACCCGTTCCAGGAAAGATTCACCAGGTGCGCGGCGACCGTCTCCTTGCGCGGCTTACGCACCTCCAGCCACCATCGGCCGGTCAACGCGACCATCCCCACCAACGCCTGCGCGTACAACTCGGCCAGCTTCGGGTCGTAACCGCGGCTGGAGAACTCCGCGCCGAGAATGTGCTCCACCTGGTGCGCCACGTCGTTCATCACGCTGCTGAAGTTTCCGGTCGCCGAGAGCACCGGCGACTCCCGTACCAGCACCCGGAACCCGCTGGTCTCCTCCTCGATGTAGCCGAGCAGGGCCAGCGCGGCCTGCTCCAGCAACTCCCGCGGATGACCTGCGGTAAGTGCCGTGGTGATCCGGTCCAGCAGGGATCGGACCTCCCGGTCCACCACCACCGCGTAGAGCCCCTCCTTGCCGCCGAAGTGCTCGTAGACCACCGGCTTGGAAACCTTCGCACGCGACGCCACCTCCTCGATGGAGGTGGCGTCGAAGCCACGCTCGGCGAAGATCTGCCGACCAATCGAGATCAACTGCTCGCGACGCTGAGCGGCGGACATGCGTACCCGGGACGTCGGCTTGGCCGCTGCGGCGGGCACCGGCCGCCGTCGTTTGCCGCCCTCCACGTGGGAAGTCTCGGCCATCTCGTCACCTCGCTGGCGCTCAGTGACGCCCTGTCGTGGGATGCTGCCTGTTTTCCGCCCGGTCACCCGAACATACTGCCAGGTAACTTGCGGGTTGGCCGCCCGGTTACCGTCCGGGTGGTGGTGGGAAGTCACGATCGCTGCCCACCACAAACGCCAAGCGAGCGTCTCAGGCCGCCGGCTTGGCCAGCTTCGCCGCGATCCGTTCCGGCTTCGGCCAGCGCACGTCCCACGCCGCCCCGACCTTCTCGAACAGCCAGATCACCCGGGCCGAGATGTCGATCTGCCCCCGCAGGACACCGTGCCGGGCACTCGTCGGATCGGCATGGTGCAGGTTGTGCCAGCTCTCCCCGAAGGAGAGCAGCGCGAGGGGCCAGAAGTTCGCCGCCCGGTCGCCGTGGCGCATCATGAACGGCCGCTCCCCGTACACGTGACACACCGAGTTGATCGACCAGGTGACGTGGTGCAGCAACGAGATGCGGACCAGACCGGCCCAGAACAGCGCACTCAACGCGCCCTGCCAGGACCACGTCAGCAACCCGCCCATCAACGCCGGCCCGAGCACCGACACGATCACCAGCACCGGGAAGAACCGGTCCATCCGCCGGATGTCCCGGTCGGCCAGCAGGTCCGGGGCGAAACGCTCCCGGTTGGACAGTTCCCGGCCGAACAGCCAGCCCATGTGCGCGTGGAACAACCCCTTGATCAGACCCCGTACGGTGGTGCCGAACCGCCACGGCGAGTGCGGATCCCCCTCCAGGTCGGAGAAGGCGTGGTGCCGCCGGTGGTCGGCCACCCACTGAATGATCTCGCCCTGCACGGCGAGTGAGCCCGAGGCGGCCATCGCGATGCGCAGCCACCGCTTCGCCTTGAACGAGCCATGGGTGAAGTAGCGGTGGTAGCCGACCGTGATGCCCAGGCCGGACAGCACGTACCAGAAGGCTGCGATGCCCACGTCGACCCAGCTGAGCCAGCCACCCCAGGCCACCGGCACGGCGGCGATCAGCGCCGCGAACGGGATAACCACGAAGGACCACAGCGCGATCAGAATGCCGCGTGACTGGGTGCCCTGGGTGAGGGGCTTCGGACTGGTCGGCTGCGGGCCGAGAACGGCGGCGGACATGGCACCTCGCAGGGGACGATCGGTTCGCAATCTACGCCTACGTCACCGTAACTTAAGGGCCCGGTAGATCACATCAGACAGGGACACGAATGGATGCCTGATGTGTCGTACGTTCGTCCTAACCTGCACCCCATGACTGGTTTCGACGCCACCGAAGTGCGCCGACTGCGCACCGAGGAGCAGCTGTCGGTCCGGGAGATCCGGGCTCGCACCGGCCTCGGCCGTAACCGGATCTACGAGATGCTGCGGGGCATCCCCGCGCCGGACCGGGTCCGACGCCCCAGGGCAAAGGACGACCTGCGCGCGGAGGCGGTGGCGCTGCGCTCGTCGGGCCGTCCGGTGCCGGAGATCGCGCGGCAGCTCGGGGTGAGCCGGTCGACGGCTTACCTCTGGGTCCGGCACCTCCCGCTCGAACGCGATCCCGAGGAGGAGCGCCAGCGCCGGCGTGCCCACTCGAAGTTGATGGCCGAGGCGCGGTGGGCGGATCACCGTCGGGCGCGGGACGAAGCCCAGCGGCAGGCGCGTGCGGTGGCCGGGCGGCTGGTTGGTCAACTCGACGAGCGTGATCTGCTCATCCTCGGTGCGGCGATCTACTGGTGCGAGGGCACCAAGTCGAAGCCGTGGCGTCGCGATGACCATCTTCAGTTCGTCAACAGCGATCCGGGCCTGCACGCTCTCTTCCTGCGTTTTCTTGAAGTCTGCGGAGTTGACCGCACCGTGCCGACCTACCGGGTGAGCATCCACGAGACTGCCGATCCGGAGGTGGCGGCCGAGTGGTGGGCCGCCGAGCTCGGAGTGCCACGCGAGCGCTTTCGCCGGGCGACCCTGAAGAAGCACAGGTCCTCCACCGTCCGGCGAAACGCCGGTGACGAGTACAAGGGCTGTCTGGTGATCAATGTGCCGCGTAGCCGCGAGCTCTACTGGCGAATAGAGGGTATGATCGCCGAGCTGTTCCGGTCCGCGGCTGAGCACACTTCGGCGGTTTGATGCGGCCTGTCGGCTTGACATTTCTATGGGGTGTGGGGTAACGGCAACCCGCAGGCCTTTGGAGCCTTGAGCTCCTGGTTCGAATCCAGGCACCCCAGCAAGCACCCTCAACTGCCGATCCTCGTGCCCCCGCCGAACAGGCCGGATTGTCTGGTTAGCATGGCCGCGAGACTGTCCGCGTTCCGACGGGAGCCACGTCGTGCCCGAGCCCCACACCCGTACCGTCGTCGTACTCGCCGCCGGTGAGGGCAAGCGGATGAAGTCCTCGTTGCCCAAGGTCCTGCATCCGCTGCTCGGTCGGACGCTGGTGGGCCACGTGCTCAACGCCGCCGATCCGCTGGCTGCGGCGCGCACCCTGGTGGTGGTCGGGCATGGCGCCGACCAGGTCCGCGCCCACCTCGCCGGGATCGCCCCCGAGGCCACCGCGGTGCACCAGGCGGAACAGCTCGGCACCGGGCACGCGGTGCGGATCGCGCTGGAGGCCGCCCCGGAGGTCACCGGCACGGTGGTGGTGCTCAACGGCGATGTGCCGTTGCTGCGACCCGAGACGGTAGGTGCGTTAGTGGCAGCCCACGAGAGCGAGGGCGCAGCGGCGACCGTGCTCGCGGCGGAGGTGCCCGACCCGACCGGGCTCGGACGCATCGTGCGGGACGCGGCGGGCCGGTTGGAGCAGATCGTCGAGCAGCGTGACGCCACTCCCGCGCAGCTGGCTGTCCGGGAGATCAACGCCGGGATCTACGCGTTCGACGCAACCCGGCTGCGGGACGTGCTCGGCAAGCTGTCGACCGACAACGACCAGGGCGAGGAGTACCTCACCGACGTCTTCAAGATGCTGGTCTCCGCCGGCGAGCCCGTGGGGGTGCACCTGGCGGTCGACCACACCGAGACGCTCGGCTGCAACGACCGGGTGGAGCTGGCGGCGCTGCGCCGGCTGCTGCGTGACCGGGTCAACGAGCGGTGGATGCGGGCCGGCGTCAGTCTGCTCGACCCCGACACCACCTGGATCGACGTGACGGTGGCCCTGGACCGCGACGCGGTGGTGGATCAGAACACCCAGCTACGTGGCGGTTCGGTGGTCGGTAGCGGCGCGGTGGTCGGGCCGGACGTGACGTTGATCGACACGGTGGTCGGGCCCGGCGCGACGGTGCTGCGCAGCCACGCGGTCGGTGCCGAGGTGGGACCGGGCGCCAGCGTCGGGCCGTACGCGTACCTGCGGCCGGACGCACGGCTGGCGGAGCGGTCGAAGGTCGGCACCTTCGTCGAGGTGAAGAACTCCGAGCTGGGTGCCGGCGCAAAGGTGCCGCACCTGTCGTACGTGGGTGACGCCACGATCGGAGCGCGGGCGAACATCGGCGCGGCGACGATCTTCGTGAACTACGACGGGGTGAGCAAGCACCGCACCGTGGTCGGCGAGGCGGCGTTCGTGGGCTGCGACACGAGCCTGATCGCACCGGTCGAGGTGGGTGCCGGGGCGTACGTGGCGGCGGGTAGCGCGATCAGCAAGGACGTGCCGCCGGGGGCGCTGGGGCTGACCCGGGCGCCGCAGCGCAGCGTCGAGGGTTGGGTGGCGCGCAAGCGCGCGGGCACTGCTTCCGCCGAGGCGGCCGAGCGTGCCCTTCGGGGTGGGCAGGGTGCTCCGGCCGCGACGCCCTCCGCAAGCGAAGGTGAGGCAATCCACGGCACCGCCGAGTCGGTGGGCGGTACGCCCGGGCCGGGAGATACTGCAACCGAATAGTCCCCGGCCGACCACCACCGCAGGCCGGGTACCGCCGACCGAATACGGGAGCAGACGGGCCCATGGGCAGCATCGTCGCCGAAAACCGCAAAAGCCTGATGCTCTTCTCCGGACGTGGTTTTCCGGAGTTGGCCAAGGAGATCGGTGAGGTGCTCGGCGTCGCGCCGACGCCGGCCGACGCGTACGAGTTCGCCAACGGCGAGATCTTCGTACGGTTCAAGGACTCGGTACGTGGTTCGGACGCCTTCGTGGTGCAGTCGGTCACGCACGGGGTGAACACGTGGGTCATGGAGACCTTGATCATGGTGGACGCGCTGAAGCGTGGTTCGGCCAAGCGGATCACGGTCGTCCTGCCGTTCTATCCGTACTCCCGCCAGGACAAGAAGCACCGCGGCCGGGAGCCGATCTCGGCGCGGCTGGTCGCCGACCTGTTGAAGACGGCCGGGGCGAACCGCATCCTCACCGTTGACCTGCACACCGCGCAGATCCAGGGTTTCTTCGACGGCCCGGTGGACCACCTCTTCGCGATGGACATCCTGGCCGAGTACGTGGAGCGCAAGTACGCGGGCCGGCCGATGACGGTGGTCGCGCCGGACTCTGGCCGGGTACGGGTGGCCGAGCGGTGGACGGACCGGTTGGGTGGTTGCCCGCTGGCGTTCATCCACAAGACCCGGGACCCGATGAAGCCGAACCAGGTGGTGGCGAACCGGGTGGTCGGTGAGGTCGAGGATCGGGTCTGCCTGATCGTCGACGACATGATCGACACGGGCGGCACGATCTGCCGGGCGGCGGACATCCTGAAGGAGTCGGGGGCGGCGGACGTGATCGTGGCGTCCACCCACGCGTTGCTGTCCGACCCGGCGACGGAGCGGTTGAAGAACAGCCCGATCAGCGAGGTCGTGGTGACCAACACGCTCCCGCTGCCGCCGGAGAAGCAGCTCGACAAGCTCACCGTGCTGTCGATCGCGCCGCTGCTGGCCCGGGCGATCCGCGAGGTCTTCGACGACGGCTCGGTGACCACGCTTTTCGGTGGGCTGAGCTGAGCGCGATTCACGACTGAGTCGGCTGGGCGGGGTGTCCCGGCGGGTACGGGGACTGCCGGAAACCTGGGAAACCGCTCGGGTAGACTGGTGCGGTTGCCACGGCGAGGGTGCCCTGCGGGCTGCTGAGAAGCGCCGCACGGAGGCACCGTGATCGACGCGGTGCTCCGGGCAGTCTGCTGACGCATGAGCCCCTGCGAGCCCCCCGCCCAGCACCGCCAGACGACAAAGCTGCCGCAGCGAAGCATCAGGAGTTTCCCCGTGTCCGAGGTAAAGATCAGCGCCGAGCCCCGCACCGAGTTCGGCAAGGGTGGTGCCCGCCGTACCCGCCGGGCCGGCATGGTGCCCGCCGTGCTGTACGGCCATGGCGAGAAGCCCAAGCACATCGCGTTGCCGGCCCGCGAGTTCGCGGCGGCCATTCGTAACGGTGGTGCCAACCAGCTCCTCGCGCTGGACATCAGCGACGGCACGCAGGCGCTGGCGCTGCCGAAGGCGATCCAGCGGGACCCGATCAAGGACACCTTCGAGCACGTCGACCTGCTGCTGGTGCGTCGCGGCGAGAAGGTCACCGTGGATGTCCCGGTCCAGCTCACGGGTGAGGCCGCGCGCGACACGCTGATCGTGCACGACCACGACACCCTCTCGGTGAGCGCCGACGCGACCAAGGTGCCGGATCACCTGGAGGCTTCGATCGAGGGCGCCGAGCCGGGTTCCCAGGTCACCGCCGCTGACGTGACGCTGCCGGCGGGTGTGGAGCTGGCCGGTGACCCGCAGATGTTGATCGCTTCGATCACCGCCGCGCCGACCGCCGAGCAGCTGGAGTCGACGCTGCCCGAGGTCGAGGAGGCCACCGAGGAGGCCGAGGCCGAGGTCGGCGAGGTCACCGAGGGCGCTGCCGAGGCGCCGTCCGCCGAGGGCGAGGCGGGCTCCGAGGCTCGTACCGAGGCCTGACAGCCTCTCAGTTCTGCGGCAGGCGTCCCCAGGTTCTTCGGGGGCGCCTGTCGGCGTATCGGATGATCGGCGGCGTGGGCGGTGGTTGGCCGTCGGTGCGAGCGGGAGGGGCGGGCGGTGACGGACGAGACCGGGCCGTGGCTGGTGGTCGGCCTGGGTAACCCGGGTCGGGAGTACGCGGGCAACCGGCACAACGTCGGGTTCATGGTCGCCGACCTGCTGGCTGGTCGGCTGGCTGGGAAGTTCGGCCGGCATCGGCGGGCGGTGGCGGAGGTCGCGGAGGGGCGGCTGGGGTTGGGCGGGCCGAAGCTGGTGCTGGCCAAGCCGCTGACCTACATGAATCTGTCCGGCGGGCCGGTGGCCAGCCTGGCGCAGTTCTACAAGGTGCCGCCGGGTCGGGTGATCGCGGTGCACGACGAGCTGGACATCGGCTACGGCCAGGTGCGGGTCAAGTGCGGCGGTGGTGAGGGCGGGCACAACGGCCTGCGGTCGATGTCGAAGTCGTTGGGCACGAAGGATTACGTGCGGGTGCGGTTCGGGATCGGTCGACCGCCGGCGCGGCAGGATCCGGCGGACTATGTGCTGTCGGATTTCGGCACGGCGGAACGCAAGGAGTTGGACTTTCTGGTGGACCGCGCCGCGGACGTGGTGGAATCCGTGGTCAGCCGGGGTGTGGAGCCGACTCAGAACCTCTATCACGGGGTCTAGCGCAGGTGCCGGGGCGCCCGCTCGACGTCGGCCTCGGCGTCACGGAGGTTCCGACACACGTTTCGGGGGCGAACTGCGGCGGTCGGGTCTGCCGGTGGCCCGGTAGTCTGCGGGTTCGGCGGTCGGGGCGGGGGCCGGCCGCTCGGCGTACGCGGATCGTGGCGACGGGAGCGGAAGCATGAGCGGTCCACCAATGATCGACGGGGCGTTCGCGCGGTGGCTGGCGGATCGTGCCGGGCAGGCGCTGCTGGGCCTGCGGGCGGAGATGGGGTTCGCCGATGCCGGTGCGTTGAAGTCGGCGGGAGACAAGGTCTCGCATGACCTGATCCGTACCGAATTGGCGAAGTGGCGCCCGGGTGACGCGGTGCTCTCCGAGGAGGACGAGGGTTCCCGGCTGGCGTGGGCGGCCGAGGTGAACACCGGCGCGGTTTCGCGGCTGACCGCCGACCGGGTCTGGATCATCGACCCGTTGGACGGTACGCGGGAGTTCAGCGAGGAGGGGCGCGCGGACTGGGCGGTGCACGTGGCGCTCTGGGCGCGTAACGCCACCACCTCGCATGGTCTGGTCGCCGGTGCGGTCGGGCTGCCGGCGCAGCATCGGGTGCTGGGTACGGATCTGCCCCCGGCCTATCCACCGATGACGCCGGAGGCGGCGACGGCGGGCGGTGCGGGGCGGTTGCGGTTGGCGGCCAGCCGCAGTCGGCCGCCGGTGTTCCTGACCGATCTCGCGGAGGAGGTCGGGGCGCAGTTGGTGCCGATGGGCTCGGCCGGGGCGAAGATCGCGGCGGTTGTGACAGGTGAGGTGGATGCGTACATCCATGCCGGCGGGCAGTACGAGTGGGATTCGGCGGCGCCGGTCGCTGTGGCGACGGCCACCGGACTGCACGCTTCCCGGATCGATGGTTCTGCGCTGAAATACAACGAGGCGGATCCGCGCCTGCCGGACCTGTTGGTGTGCCGTAAGGATCTCGCCAGCCGGTTACTTGCGGCGTTGCATCGGCATTGCGGGTAGCCTGTCGCTACTTCCTGACATCCCCGACCGGAAAGGTCTGGAAAGCGGATGACCGAGCGAATCGAGCCGGTGTCATGACCAGCGCTGCGTACCAGGTCACCCATCTCGACGCGCTGGAGGCGGAGAGCATCTTCGTGATGCGCGAGGTGGTCGCCGAGTTGGAGCGGCCGGTGCTGCTCTTCTCCGGTGGCAAGGACTCGATCGTCATGCTCCGGCTGGCGCAGAAGGCGTTCGCGCCGGGTCACATTCCGTTCCCGGTGATGCACGTCGACACGGGTCACAACTTCCCGGAGGTGCTCGACTACCGCGATCGGCGGGTGGCCGAGCTGGGCCTGCAACTGGTGGTGGCCAGCGTGCCGGAGGCTCTGGCCAGTGGTCTGGTCCGGGAGTCCGCGGACGGGACCCGTAACCGGATCCAGACGCCGGTATTGCTGGAGGCGGTGGAGAAGCACCGGTTCAACGCCCTCTTCGGCGGGGCTCGGCGGGATGAGGAGAAGGCCCGGGCGAAGGAGCGGATGTTCAGCTTCCGGGACGAGTTCGGCCAGTGGGATCCGAAGAACCAGCGGCCGGAGCTGTGGGCGCTCTACAACGGCCGGCATCATCCGGGCGAGTCGATCCGGGTGTTCCCGCTGTCCAACTGGACGGAGTTGGACGTGTGGCACTACATCGCCCGCGAGCGGATCGAGTTGCCGTCGATCTACTACGCGCACGAGCGTGAGGTGGTCGAGCGTGACGGGATGCTCTACGCGGTGAACGAGTTCCTGCCGGCGCGGGCCGGTGAGGAGCGGTTCAAGGCCCGGGTGCGGTACCGCACGGTGGGCGACGCCTCCTGCACGGCGGCGGTGCGCTCGGACGCGGACACGGTCGAGAAGGTCATCGAGGAGGTCGCAGCGACCCGGATCACCGAGCGTGGCGCGACCCGGGGTGACGACCGGGTCAGCGAGGCCGCGATGGAGGACCGCAAGCGGGAGGGCTACTTCTGATGAGCACCGAGACTCTGGACGCCGCTCCCGTGGCCGAGGGCCGGCCGATGGATCTGTTGCGTTTCGCCACGGCCGGGAGTGTGGACGACGGCAAGTCGACCCTGATCGGTCGGCTGCTCTACGACACGAAGTCGCTGTTCACCGACCAGTTGGCGGCGGTCGAGGCGGTCAGCGCGGCCCGCGGTGACGAGTACACCAACCTGGCGTTGCTAACCGACGGCCTGCGGGCCGAGCGGGAGCAGGGCATCACCATCGATGTGGCGTACCGCTACTTCGCCACGCCTCGGCGCAAGTTCATCATCGCCGACACCCCCGGGCACATCCAGTACACCCGGAACATGGTCACCGGGGCCTCCACCGCCGACCTGGCGCTGATCCTGGTGGATGCCCGCAAGGGACTGGTCGAGCAGTCCCGCCGGCATGCCTTCCTCTGCTCGCTGTTGCGGGTGCCGCACCTGGTGCTCTGCGTCAACAAGATGGATCTGGTCGACTACTCGCAGGAGGTCTTCGAGCGGATCGCCGACGAGTTCACCGCGTTCGCCGCGAAGCTGGACGTGCCGGATCTGACGGTGGTGCCGATCTCCGCGTTGCGGGGCGACAACATCGTCAGCCGCTCGGAGAACATGCCCTGGTACGAAGGCCCGGCATTGCTGCATCACCTGGAGCGGGTGCACATCGCCAGCGACCGTAACCTGGTCGACGTCCGCTTTCCGGTGCAGTACGTCATCCGCCCGCAGTCGACCACGGTCACCGATTACCGGGGTTACGCCGGTCAGGTGGCCTCCGGGGTGCTGAAGCCGGGTGACGAGGTGATGGTGCTGCCCTCGGGCTTCACCAGCCGGATCGCCGCGGTGGAGACCGCCGACGGGCCGGTCGCGGAGGCGTTCCCGCCGATGTCGGTGACGGTACGCCTGGAGAACGAGATCGACATCTCGCGTGGTGACATGATCTGCCGGCCGAACAACGCGCCGGCGGTGGCGCAGGACATCGAGGCGATGGTCTGCTGGATGGACGAGACGCGTCCGTTGCAGGTCGGCGGCAAGTACTCGATCAAGCACACGACCCGTGCGGCGCGGGCCATCGTGCGGGGCCTGCACTACCGTCTCGACATCAACTCGCTGCACCGCGACGAGTCGGCCAACGAGTTGCGGCTCAACGAGATCGGTCGGGTCCGCCTGCGGACCACCATCCCGCTGTTGGCCGACGAGTACCGCCGTAACCGCACCACCGGCGGGTTCATCATCATCGACGAGGCCACCAACCGCACCGTCGGCGCCGGCATGATCGTCGAAACCCCCTGACCCCCTGACCCACTTACCCGGAGCCCCCGGGAACCCTGGTTGATCAAGAAGTTTTGGTCGGGATCGCGCGCGATCCCGACCAAAACTTCTTGATCAACGCGTAGTGGGGTCAGTGCAGGCGGGTGGCGCCGGAGGCGGGGGTGGCGGGGGTGACGGTGGGGGTGGTGAAGGCGCGGTTGGCGTAGGCGGCGGTGATGGCGGCGGCGACCCGGTCGGACTGGTCGGCCTCGACCAGGGCCAGCACGCAGCCGCCGAAGCCACCACCGGTCATCCGCGCGCCGAGCGCCCCGGCGGCCAGCGCGGCCTCGACCGCGACGTCCACCTCGGGGACGGTGATGGCGAAGTCGTCCCGCATGGAGGCGTGCGAGGCGGTGAGCAGCGGCCCGATCTGCCGGACCTGCCCGTCGCGCAGCAGCGCCACGGTGTCGAGTACCCGCTGGTTTTCGGTGACCACGTGACGAACCCGGCGGCGGGTCTCGTCGTCGGGGAGCCGGGCGAGCGCGTCGTCGAGGTTGGCGGGCGGCACGTCACGCAGGGCGGGTACGTCGAGCAGCGCGGCTGCCTTCTCACAGCTGGCGCGGCGGGCCGCGTACTCGCCGTCGGCGTGCCGGTGCGGGGCTCGACTGTCGATCACCAGGATCGCGAGGCCGGCACCGTCGAGGTCGAACGGGATGTGTTCGACCTGCTCGGTGCGGCAGTCGAGGAAGAGGGCGTGTCCGGTCCGGCAGCGGATCACCGCCGACTGGTCCATGATGCCGGTGGGCGCGCCGACGTACTGGTTCTCGGCGCGCTGGGCCAGCCGGGGCTGCTGTTCGGCCGGCAGCGCCAACCCGCCCAGGTCGACAAGCGCCGCGAGCACAGCAGCCTCAAGTGCGGCCGAGGAGGAGAGCCCGGCGCCGAGCGGCACGTCGGAGGCGATGGCCAGCCGGGCGCCGGGCACGGGGTGTCCCGCCTCCCGCAGCGCCCACACCACGCCGGCCACGTACGCCGCCCAGCCGGTCACTCCGCCGGGGCGGGTCACCTCGTCGGTGCCGAAGCTGACCGTCTCGCCGGTCAGCTCGGAGCAGACCGTCCAGCTGCCGGTCGGCTGCGGCGAAGCCGCGACGACGGTACGCATCGGGAGCGCGAACGGCAGCACGAACCCGTCGTTGTAGTCGGTGTGCTCGCCGATCAGGTTGACCCGGCCGGGAGCCGCCCAGCGGCCGGCGGGTGCCCGACCGTACGCGTGCTGGAAGCAGGTGGTGGCGCGGTCGGCCACCTCGTCGGGGTGGATGGTCACGGGCGGTCCAGAACCTGCGCGCGGTAGAAGGCCCAGGCGTCGGTGACCATGTCGTGCAGGGTGGGTTTGCGGGGTTCCCAGCCCAGTTCGGCGCGGGCCAGGGCGGAGGAGGCGACCAGTTCGGCCGGGTCGCCCTCGCGGCGGGGCGCCACCTCGACCGGCACCGGGTGCCCGGTGACCTCGCGGACGACCTCGACCACCTGCCGGTTGGTGAAACCGTTGCCGTTGCCGAGGTTGTAGATGCGGTGTTGTCCGCCGGTCGCCGCGTCCAGGGCGAGCAGGTGGGCCCGGGCCAGGTCGGAGACGTGGATGTAGTCGCGGACGCAGGTGCCGTCGACGGTGGGGTAGTCGTCGCCGAAGAGTTGCAGCTTGTCCCGCCGGTCGGCGGCCACCTCCAGCGCGATCGGGATGAGGTGGGTCTCGGGGTCGTGTCGTTCGCCCAGTACCACGTCACCGTCGAGGTGAGCACCGGCGACGTTGAAGTAGCGCAGCGAGACGGCGGCCAGGCCGTGTCCGATCGCCTCGGCGGTGAGCATCATGTCGGCGGCGAGCTTCGTCGCCCCGTACGTGTTGGTGGGGGCCTTGACGGCGGTCTCCGTGATGGGCAGTTCGGTGGGATTGCCGTAGACGGCGGCGGTGGACGAGAACACCAGCCGCGGCACGCCGGCGGCCCGCACCGCGTCGATAAGCGCCAGGGTGCCGACGGTGTTGTTGTGCCAGTACCGCTCGGGGGCGACCATCGACTCGCCGGCGGCGATCAGCGCGGCGAAGTGCAGTACCCCGTCGAAGCCGGCCTGCGGGGTGAGCACCCTGGCCGCGTCGTGGATGCCGGCCTCGACGTGGGTGGCGTCGGGGGCGAGCGCGGCCCGGTGACCGGTGCGCAGGTCGTCCAGCACGACCACCTCGTGCCCGGCGTCGAGCAGCATCCGGGTCACCACGCTGCCGATGAAACCGGCCCCGCCGGTGACGAGCAGTTTCACGTCGTTCCTCCCGCCTGGCCAACACGGTCGCGGCCTTGGTGGTCACCCTACGGCCCGGGGCTGGCTACCATCACTCCCATGCGGGCCTCGCGTCGGCGCATACCCCGACGGCGTGGCCACGACCCGCACCGCCGTCAGCCGGGACCTGTGGCCAGAGCGGTCGCCCGGGTCGTGGTCCGGGCCGCCGACGGTGCCCTGCGGCTCGTCACCGACCTGCTCGGTGCCGGCCCGACCGCCGGCCGGGAACGGATCAGTATGGCGGAACTGCGGGACCTGGTCGCCGCCAACACGGTCCTGGATCCGGTGGAGCAGCGCATCATCGACGACGTGCTGGTGGCCGGTGCGAGCCTGGTACGCGAGGTGATGATGCCCCGCACCGAGGTGGTGTTCCTCTCCGCGGCGCTGACGATCGCCGAGGCGGAGCCGCTGGTGCGGGCCGGTCCGCACACCCGCTACCCGGTGGTCGACGGCACCCACGATGACGTGGTCGGTGTGGTGCATCTGCGAGACCTGCTGCTCGGCCCGGACCGGGCGCCGGGCACCACGGTCGGTCAACTGGCTCGCGAGGTCAAGCGGCTGCCGGCCAGTAAACGGGTGCTCGCCGCGTTGACCGAGATGCGACGGGAGGGGCATCACCTGGCGGTGGTGGTCGACGAGTATGGCGGCACCGCCGGCATCGTCACCTGCGAGGACCTGATCGAGGAACTCGTCGGTGAGATCCATGACGAGTACGCGGACGTCCCCGAGCCCGCGTACACCGGGCTGCCGGCGGTGGTGGACGGTCGGCTCAATCTCGCCGACTTCGCCGAACGCACGGGCGTTGCCCTGCCGACGGGTCCGTACGAGACGGTGGGCGGGTTCGTGATGGCCGCGCTGGGACGGCTGCCGGCGCCGGGTGACGAGATACCGGTCCCCGCCGAGTCGGCGCAGACGTCGGCCGGCGGCTGGCTGCTCCGGGTGTTGACCCTGGAGGGTCGACGGGTGGCCCGGCTGGCGGTCACCGTCGCGCGCCTGCCCGAGCAGCGGCGCGAGGTGGTCCCGGCGGCCGACCGGGCCCGACCCGCCGGCCCGTCATGACGTACGCCGGGCCAGCTGACAGAATTGCCGGCATGTCCGACGTTCCCGTCCGCCCCCGCGTCTTTTCCGGCATCCAGCCGACGGCCGATTCGTTCCATCTCGGCAACTACCTCGGCGCGGTGCGGCACTGGGTGGCGTTGCAGGAGTCGCACGACGCTTTCTACTGCGTGGTCGACCTGCACGCCATCACCGCCGGGCACGATCCGAAGGTGCTGCACCAGCGTTCCCGGGTGGCCGCCGCGCAGCTGCTCGCGGTCGGCCTGGATCCGGAACGCTGCACCCTGTTCGTGCAGTCCCAGGTGCCCGAGCACGCCCAGCTGGCATGGGTGCTGGGCTGCATCACCGGGTTCGGCGAGGCCAGCCGGATGACCCAGTTCAAGGACAAGTCGCAGAAGCAGGGCAACGAGCGGGCCAGCGTCGGCCTGTTCACCTACCCGATCCTGCAGGCCGCCGACATCCTGCTCTACCAGGCCAACGCCGTACCGGTCGGCGAGGACCAGCGCCAGCACCTGGAGCTTTCCCGGGATCTGGCGCAGCGGTTCAACTCGCTGTTCGGCCGGACTTTCACGGTCCCGGCACCGCACATCGTCAAGGCCACGGCGAAGATCACCGACTTGCAGGACCCGACCGCCAAGATGTCGAAGTCCTCCTCCTCGCCGGGCGGCATCGTCGACCTGCTTGAGGACCCGGCGCGTTCGGCGAAGAAGATCCGGTCGGCGGTCACCGACACCGGCCGGGAGATCGTCTTCGACGAGGCCACCAAGCCGGGTATCTCAAACCTGCTCACCATCTTCTCGGCGTTGAGCGGTCGGGGCATCGACGACCTGGTCGCGGCGTACGACGGTAAGGGCTACGGCGACCTGAAGAAGGACCTCGCCGAGGTGGTCCGGGAATTCGTCAGCCCGATCCAGCAGCGCACCCGTTCGTATCTCGACGACCCCGCCCAGTTGGACAAGCTCCTCGCCGCCGGCGCGGAGAAGGCCCGCGCGGTGGCGGCGCCGACATTGCGGACCGCGTACGAGCGGGTCGGTTTCTTTCCACCCGTACGCGGCGAGTGAGCGTCCGAGCGGGGGCGGCGGTGCGGGCAGGGGCCGATGGCCGGAGGGGTGGCGTGCAGCGTGGAGCAGGGGACCGAAGCGCCAGCGGTCGGTGACAGCGTCCAGATCGGCATCGCGGTCGACATTCCGGAGCCGTGGGGCAGTCTGCTGACCCGGCGTCGGCTGGAGGCCGGTGACCCGAACGCGGTGCCGGCCCACGTCACCCTGCTCGGGCCGACCGAGATCCCGGTGAGCGGGTTGCCGGCCGTGGAGCGGCACCTCGCCCGGGTTGCCGCCGCTCATCTACCGTTCAGCCTGCATCTGCGCGGCACCGGTACCTTCCGGCCGGTGACCCAGGTGGTGTTCGTCGCGGTCGCCGCCGGCATCAGCGAATGCGAACTGCTCGCCGCCGCGATCAACGCCGCCCCGCAGCTACGCCGGGAGCTTCGGTTTCCCTACCATCCGCATGTGACGGTCGCTCAGGACGTCGCGCCGGAGGCCCTGGACAAGGCGTACGAGGACCTGGCGGACTTCTCCGCGATGTTCGAGGTGGACCACTTCACCCTCTTCTCGCACAGCGGGCAGGCGCGCTGGCAGCCACGCCGGGACTTCCGACTGGGCGGCTGACCGCCCCGGCCGGCACGTCGGGTACCTCTGACACGGCGACGACGGATCGGTGAGGATGACGACGTGAACGTTCTGGGGCGGGTCGAGGCGGCCGTCGACAGTCGGCTGACCGCCGCGCGCCGCCGCTCCCCTGCCTTCGGTCACCTGTGGCGTGCCGGGGTGCTCTACACCGATCTCCAGGGCGGCCGGCTGGCCGCCGCGATCGCCTACTACGGCTTCTTCGCGGTCTTCGCGCTGGCCCTGGTCGCGTACGCGATCTTCGGCGCGATACTGGAGGACAACTACGAGGTGAGCGCGGCGGCGGAGGAGTTCCTCGGCGAGAACCTGCCGTTCCTCGATCCGGCCCAGGTGGCCGACAGCAGCGGCACCGCCGGGGTGGTCGGTCTGTTGATCCTGGTGTTGACCGGGATCGGCTGGGTGGAGGCGATCCGTTCCTCGCAGCGGCTGATCCACGGGCTCAACCAGCACCCGGGCAACCTGGTCGTGCGCCGCCTGGTCGACCTGGGTGTGCTGTTGGTCGTCTTCGTGCTGCTCGGCCTCTCGGTGGCGGCCGTGGACGCGTTGGAGACGCTGCTGCGGTTCCTGTTGCGCAGCACCGGCTCGTTTGCGCTCACCACGGTCAGTGCGCTGCTCAGCGTGCTGGTCAACGCGGTACTGGCCACGCTGCTGCTGGTTGCGGTCCCTCGGGTGCGGATGAGTCGGTCCCGGCTGCGGCCGGTGGTGCTGATCGTCGCGGTCGGCATCACCCTGCTCAACACCGTCGGCCGGTTCTGGGTGGGCCGGGTAGAACACAACCCCGCGTACACGGTGGTGGCCACCGCCGTCGGGCTGCTGGTCTATCTCTACCTGCTCAACCAGCTGGTGCTCTTCGGCGCCGCGCTGGCGGCGACGAGCCGGCGCGGGCGGACGGTGGACCTGGCCGGTCGACGTCCGCCGGTCGACCTTGACGTGGACACCGATCCCGGCACACCCGGCGGGGCGGGCTGAGCCGCTGATCCGGCCGGCTGAACGTTCCGCCGAACCCACCCCCACCTGCCCGGACACCGACGATGATGGGGATCGTGGGGGCACTCGTGACGTTGGACCTGCCGGCCGACTCGCCGATGCTGGAGCTGCCGTGGATCATCACGTTCGGTCCGCTCAGTGACGCCGACGAGTGGGAGCCGGTGGTGTGCGGCCCGTACGAGCGACCGCACGCGTTGGCGTTGGCCGAGGCGGTGGTCGCCGACGAACAGCTGATGGCGGTGGTGGAACCGCTGGTGCCGGCGGTGTCGCTGGAGCAGATCCGGGGCGAGATCGCCGCCGCGCAACTCGCCGCGCAGGACGAGGTGGCGCGGGTGGACCAGGCCGACCTCTACGGCGACTACGAGGACACCATCGACGAGGAGGAGTTGGAGGCGGCCGAGCACGACCGGGCCGCCGGCCCGCTGGCGGTGCCGGACGCGGCCGAACTGCGTGCCGGGCTCGCCCGGATCGCGGCCCAGCTCACCAGCGGCTGAACCGGTCGATAGGTGGCCGAAACACAGGTGCCGGTGCCCCGGGGGATCGCCCCGAGGACACCGGCACCGTCGCACCCCCCACCACAAGGGGTCGTGCCCAGCCGCCCGGCGGCGCGGAGCACGCCGGACGGCCGAGTCGATGGCGGGCTTACCCGGTCAGTTCCGCTCGAACCAGACCGCCGCGTCGACCGGCAGCAGGTGGCCGCCGTCGCGTTCGGTGAGCGTCGCGCTGGCGACGAGCGGCGTGCCGTACCCGTCGATCACCACCGGCGCGTCGCTGATGTTGACCACGCAGGTCAGTACGGTGTCGCCGGCCTCGCGTTGGAAGGCGAGCACCCCCGGGCCGGACTCCAGCCAGGTGATGCCCCCGAGGCCGGCCAGCGCCGGATGGGTGTGGCGGATCCGTAGCGCCGCGCGGTACAGCTCCAGTGTGGAACCGGGCGTGCCGGTCTGCGCGCCCACCGAGAGGGCACGCCAGGTCGTCGGGGCGGGCAGCCAGCTCAACTCGCTGCCGGCCGGCCCGAAGCCGTACGGCGCCAGGTCGCCGCTCCACGGGATCGGAACCCGGCAGCCGTCCCGGCTCTCGCCGGTGCGCAGGAAGGCCGGATCCTGTCGCAGCTCGTCGGGCAGGTCGAGCACCTCGGGCAGGCCCAGTTCCTCACCCTGGTAGAGGTAGGCGCAGCCGGGCAGGGCGAGCATCAGCAGCGCGGCGGCCCGGGCGCGGCGCAGCCCGATCTCGCCGTCGCCGTAGCGGGTGACGTGCCGCTGCCGGTCGTGGTTGGACAGCACCCAGGTGGTCGGGGCGCCGACGATCGTCGACTCGGCCAACGCCGTGTCGATCACCTTGCGGAACGAGTCGGCCGACCAGGTGGCGTCGAGGAAGTCGAAGCTGAAAGCCTGGTGCAGTTCGTCCGGGCCGATGTAGCGCGCCAGCCGCTGCGGCGTCTCGGCCCACGCCTCGGCGACGGCCATCCGGCCGCCCGGGTAGCTGTCCAGGATGGGTCGCCAGGCGCGGTAGATGTCGTGCACCTCGTCCTGGTCGAAGTAGGGCAGCCGACCCTTGCCGAGCAGTTCGGACTGGCGCTGGCCGGTGGTCATCGAGTTGAACCCGACGTCCGGCAGCCCATCGGCCTTGATCATGCCGTGGGCCACGTCGATCCGGAATCCGTCGACGCCCCGGTCCAGCCAGAAACGGAGGATGTCCTCGAACTCGGTGCGTACCTCGGGGTGCCGCCAGTTCAGGTCGGGCTGGGCGGGGTCGAACAGGTGCAGGTACCACTGGCCGTCGGGGACGCGGGTCCAGGCCGGGCCGCCGAAGATGCTCTCCCAGTCGTTGGGGGGCTGCTCGCCGTCGTCGCCCTTGCCGTCGGCGAAGAGATAGCGCGCCCGTTCCGGCGACCCGGGGGCGGCGGCCAGTGCCGCGGCGAACCAGGGGTGCTGGTCGGAGGTGTGGTTCGGCACGATGTCGACGATGATCCGCAGGCCGAGTGCGTGGGCGTCGGTGATCATCGCCTCGAAGTCGGCGAGGTTGCCGAACATCGGGTCCACGTCGCGGTAGTCGGCGACGTCGTAGCCGCCGTCGACCATGGGCGAGGTGTAGAAGGGGGTCAGCCAGAGCGCGTCGACGCCCAGCTCGCGCAGGTAGGGCAGGCGTTCCCGGATGCCCTGGAGGTCACCGATGCCGTCGCCGTCGGAGTCGGCGAAGCTGCGGACGTAGACCTGGTAGACGACGGCGGATCGCCACCAGTCGGCGTCGGAGGTCAGCGGCGAGGGGGTGCTGACGGTCATCGGGTGTTCCCCGTTCTGTGGCGCGGGACGGCGGTAACCCGGCGTTGGCGAGGTGGGGACGCACGGGTGTCTGAGCAGAATGCCGCGCCAGCTCTGCAAGAGTCAAGCATTTCTTGCGCAAGAAAGGTTGGTGATGCTGTTGCTGCGGGCTACGTCACGCCGGGACGGCGAGTGCGGACGGCGTCGGCCGCTGCCGGCCCGGGCCGCTCTGCGTGGACGCGGCGTCCTGCCGGGCCACCGCCGTCGACCCCCGCACCACCAGCTCCGGCCGGAACAGGTACTCCGAGTGCGGGGCGCCGTGTCCGTTTATCTCGTCGACCAGGGCGCGCACCGCGGCGACCGCCATCGCGGCCACCGGCTGCCGCATCGTGGTCAGCGGCGGATCGGTGAAGGCCATCAGTGGCGAGTCGTCGTAGCCGACCACCGAGAGGTCTTCCGGTACGGACATGCCCCGCTGCCGGGCGGCCCGGATGGCGCCGAGTGCCATCAGATCGGAGCCGCAGACGATGCCTGTGGCGCCGCGCTCGATCAACCGACCGGCCGCCGCCTCGCCGCCCTCGACGCCGAACAACGACAGCTCGGTCAGCTCGGCCAACTCGTCGTCGTCGACACCGGCGAGGCGCTCCATCGCCGCCTTGTAGCCGCTGACCTTGCGCTGGACCGGCACGAAGCGGTCGGGGCCGGTGATCAGGCCGATCCGCCGGTGGCCCAGGGCCACCAGGTGGGCCACGGCCAGTTCGGCGGCCTCCCGGTCGTCACAGGAGACGAAGGGCGCCGGGATGCCCGGCGCGTACCCGTTGATCATTACGATCGGCAGCGGGCGGGCGAGCAGGGTCCGGTACCGGTCGTGGTCGGCGGCGGTGTCGGCGTGCAGGCCGGAGACGAAGACGATCCCGGAGACCTGCCGGTCCAGCAGCATCTCGACGTACTCGTCCTCGCGTACGCCGCCGGGGGTCTGGGTGCACAGCACCGGGGTGTAGCCGGTGGGGGCCAGGGCCGACTCGATGATCTGGGCGAACGCCGGGAAGATCGGATTGTCCAGCTCCGGGACCACCAGACCGACCAGTCCGGCGCTGCGCTTGCGCAGCCGGGCGGGACGCTCGTACCCGAGCACGTCGAGGGCGGTCAGGACGGCCTGCCGAGTCTCGGGTGCCACGCCGGGGCGGTCGTTGAGCACCCGCGACACCGTGGCCTCGCTGACGTCGGCCTGCTGGGCGATGTCGGACAGGCGAGCGCGCATGGCGGCACTGTAGCTCACCGCCAAGTTCTTGCGCATTAGTCAGCAAGAACTTGCAGAATCGAGCAGCGTCCGTCGGGAGCGTTCCCATAGCGTCGGCCCGGGTCGAGCCCTGACGGGACGATGGGTGGTCTCAAGGTATGCGCAAGGTGACGCTGGTTGGGAGTTCGGTCACCCCAGTCGGGGGCAAAATGCCCAGATGGCCGCAGTTGTCAACTGCTGAAGTTGCGGATGGGGCACGGTTGTTGCAGGGGTGTTCGCAAGGGGTTTCTAGTTACGAAAGTTCTTGCTACTGTCCCCGCCGTTACCCGGCAGGCAATTTAGGAGCGAACATGCGCCGCACAGCCAGGGGGACCGCCGTACTCGCCGCTGCCACTCTCGCCCTTTCCGTCGCCGCGTGCGGCGGAGGGGACGACAAGGCGGCCGAGGAGCAGCCGGCGGTAGACCCCGCTTCCCTCACCGCAGAACTGACCTGGTGGGACACCTCGGACCCGAAGAACGAGGGCCCGGCGTTCCAGGAGCTGATCGCCAAGTTCAACCAGACCTACCCGAACGTGAAGATCAACTACCAGTCGGTCCCGTTCGGTGAGGCGCAGAACAAGTTCAAGACCGCCGCCCAGGCCAACAACGGTGCCCCGGACATCCTGCGGGCCGAGGTCGCCTGGGTGCCTGAGTTCGCTTCGCTGGGCTACCTGTACGCGCTGGACGGCTCCGAGCTGCTCGCCGACGAGTCCGACTTCCTGGAGACCCCGCTCGCCTCCAACAAGTTCGACGGCAAGACCTACGGCGTTCCCCAGGTCACCGACAGCCTGGCGCTGATGTACAACAAGGAACTGCTGAGCCAGGCCGGCATCAGTGCGCCCCCGAAGACCTGGGCCGAGCTGAAGACCGCGGCGCAGACCATCAAGGAGAAGACCGACGCCGAGGGTGTCTACATCAACCCGGCCGGCTACTTCCTGCTGCCGTTCATGTACGGCGAGGGTGGCGACCTGGTCGACACCGCGAGCAAGAAGATCGTCATCAACTCGGAGCAGAACGCGGCCGGACTGGCGATCGCCAAGGACCTGATCGACAGCGGTGCGGCCGCCAAGCCGTCCGCCAACGACGCCTACGGCACCATGATGACCCTCTTCAAGGAGAAGAAGGTCGCCATGATCATCAACGGGCCGTGGGAGGTCAACAACGTCCAGCAGGCACCGGGCTTCGGTGGCCTGGAGAACCTGGGTATCGCGCCGGTGCCGGGTGGCTCGGTGAAGGCCGGTGGCCCGGTCGGCGGCCACAACTACGTGATCTGGTCCGGCATGCCGCAGGAGAAGGTCGACGCCGCCGTCGCGTTCGTCAAGTTCATGAGCTCCGCCGAGTCGCAGGCGTTCCTCTCGGAGAAGCTGGGCCTGCTGCCGACCCGCACCTCGGCGTACGAACTCGACGCGGTCAAGGACAACGCGACCGTGGCCGCGTTCCAGCCGGTCGTGGAGGCCGGGGTGGGTCGCCCGTGGATCCCCGAGGCCGGTCAGTTCTTCGGCCCGCTCGACCAGATGGCCACCGAGGTCCTGATCCAGGACAAGGACCCGAAGGCCGCGTTGGACACCGTCGCCAAGAAGTACAAGGCCGAGGTCGTCCCCACCTACGAGAACTGATCTCACCGCCGGCTCTCCCGCCGGTGACCTCTCGGCACCCGGCAGGGTCGCGTGACCGTACCCGATCGCGCGGCCCTGCCGGACCTCCCCTCATGGAGCGCAGCTGATGACCACCGTGACAGCCGATCCGGCGCCTCCCTCGACGCCGTCCGGCCGATCCGCTCGTCCCTCCCGGCTGCGCCGCAGCTGGGAGAAGCACTGGTACGCCTGGGCGATGGTGCTGCCCGTCGTCATCGTCCTGGCGATTCTGATCTTCTACCCGCTGTTCCGCGGGATCTGGCTCTCCCTCACCAACCTCACCGAGGCCAACCAGGCCGCGGAGATCTGCACCAGGTCGATCACCGGTGGTGAGGTCTGTGCCGAGAACCCGAACAGGTGGGAGTTCGTCGGCCTCGACAACTACCTGAACGTGCTCAGCGGCAACGTCGGCGACTTCTGGCAGTGGACCGGCATCACGCTGATCTGGACCCTCGGATGCGTCGTGTTCCACTACGGCCTGGGCCTCGGCCTGGCCGTGATGCTCAACCGCCCGATGTGGGGCCGCGGCCTCTACCGCGTGCTGCTGGTGCTGCCCTGGGCGGTGCCGGCCTTCGTCAGCGCCTTCGCCTGGAAGTTCATCTTCAACGAGCGCTTCGGCCTGGCCAACTCGCTGCTCACCTCGCTCGGCATCGACCCGGTCGACTGGTTCGCCAACCAGTGGACGTCGCTGTTCACCGCGATCATCACCAACATCTGGCTCGGCGTGCCGTTCATGATGGTCGCCCTGCTGGGCGGGATGCAGACGATTCCCGGCGAGCTGTACGAGGCCGCCGAGATCGACGGCGCGTCCGCCTGGCAGCGGTTCCGCAACATCACCCTGCCGGGCCTGCGCCCGGTCAGCATGACGGTGATCCTGCTCGGCACGATCTGGACGTTCAACATGTTCCCGATCATCTTCCTGGTGACCGAGGGTCAGCCGGCGGGCGGAACCGAGATCCTGGTGACCGGTGCCTTCCGGGCGGCGTTCGAGGGCATCCGCAACTACTCGCTCGCGTCCACGTACGGCGTGCTGATCCTGTCGATCCTGCTGGTGTTCTCGATGTTCTACCGGCGGGCGCTGCGTAAGCAAGGCGAGGTGTGGTGACATGAGCCAACTGACCACTCCCGCAGCCGCGACGCCGGCTGCCGCCGTCCCGGCCGCCCCGGCGAAGACCGCGAAGCGGCCCGGCCGCAGCCGGCGCAGCCCGGCGAAGTCGCTGCTGCTGCACGGCACGCTGATCGTCGCCTCGCTTATCGCGCTCGGCCCGATCGTCTGGGTGCTGCTGTCCTCGTTCAAGCCCGGGTACGCGGTGCAGAGCAGCGACCTGACGCTGGTCAAGGACCCGACCCTGGCCAACTACAGCTACGTGCTGTTCGACACGAACTTCCCGAAGTGGCTGCTGAACTCGGTGATCGTCGCGGCGTTCACGATGCTCATCGGCATCTTCCTGTCGGCCACCACCGGGTACGCGGTCTCCCGGTTCAACTTCCCCGGGCGTCGCCCGTTGATGATGACCTTCCTGATCACCCAGATGTTCCCGGCGGCCATCCTGATCGTGCCGATCTACACGATCATGGCGCGGTTCGGTCTGATCAACACGCTGCCGGCGCTGATCATCGCGTACCTGACCATCGCGGTGCCGTTCTGCGCCTGGATGCTCAAGGGCTACTTCGACTCCATCCCCACCTCGCTTGACGAGGCGGCGGCGCTGGACGGCTGCGGCCCGTTCGCGATCTTCTGGCGGGTGGTGCTGCCGCTGGCCCGGCCGGCCATCGCGGTCACCGCCTTCTACACCTTCCTCACCGCCTGGGGCGAGGTGATGTACGCGTCGGCGTTCATCCAGACCGACAACAAGTTCACCCTGGCGTACGGGCTCCAGCAGTTCGTGCCGCAATTCAACCCGCAGTGGGAGTACCTGACGGCGGCGGCGGTCCTGGTGACCGTGCCGGCGGGCGTGGTGTTCATGATCGCCCAGCGGCACCTGGTCTCCGGGCTGACCGCCGGCGGCACGAAGGGCTGACCGACCGGGCGTGGGTGGGCGCAGTTGACAGCGCCCACCCGCGCCGACGGTGGTCGTCAGCGCTGCCGGCCGAACAGGACGCGGACGCCGGACAGATAGGTCGCCACATCTGGACCGCCGGTGATGATGCGCTGCAGGAACCAGCCTGGCAAGAGGCCGAACAGGGCCGCGGCCACGGCCGCCGGGTCGGCGTCGGCGGGTAACTCGCCGGCTTCCTGAGCCCTTCTGACCAGCACCTCGAAGTGGCCGCGAAGCTTGGTGTATCTGCTTGCCGCGAACTCGCCAAGTGCCGGATCCCGTTGGGCCTCGCCCCACACCTGGATCGCGATCCGCAGCATCCCCTCGTCGCCGGCCTGGTTCTCCATGTACGCGAGCGCGTACTCCAGCGCCTTGTCCAGCGGTAGCGGCGGATCCTGCCGGGCCAACTCGTCGAGAACCTCTTCGGCGCCGCCGATGGTCTCCTCGGCGATCGCGCTGATCAGGGACGCCTTGCTCGGGAAGTAGCGGTAGACCGCGCCTACCGAAAGCCCTGCCTCGGCGATCACGTCCTGCATCGTCGTGCGGTGGAAACCCTCACGCAGGAAGCAACGGCGTGCCGCCTCGACGATCTGACGGCGACGGGCGGCGAGGTGTTCCTCCGAGACACGTGGCACGGGTTACATCGTAAGACGAGCGTTCGTTCTTGACAGGAATCGATGGGCGGGAGGAGTCTGGGACGCATAAAAGAACGAGCATTCGTTTTGGAGAGTGGAGCGATGTCGACCAGGAACCGGTCACCCCTGCTACTAGCCGTCCTCGTCGCCGCCCTCGCGGTCGCCGGGCAGGCACTGCTCGTACCCCTGTTCGCGGCTCCGGCGGCGAACCTGGCCCCACGCGACCTGCCGGTCGCCGTCGCCGGCCCGGCGCCCGCCGTGGCCGAGGCGGCCGGGCGGCTCGCCGCCGCGCGTCCCGGCGCCTTCTCGGTGACCACGCTGCCCGACGCGGAGGCTGCGGACCGGGCGCTGCGCGACCGGGAGGTCTATGGCGCATTCGTGATCGGAGCCGACGGCGTCACCCTGCACACCGCGTCGGCCGCCAGCCCCACGGTTGCCGCACTGCTCACCGAGGCGGCCGGCCAGTTGGGCGGAGGGCGGCCGGTGCCCGTGGTCGAGGTGGTGCCCACCATCGCCGACGATCCTCGGGGAGCCGGCTTCGCCGCCGGTTTCCTGCCCCTGGCGATGACGAGCCTGCTCGCCGGTGCATTGCTCGTCCTGCTGGTCGCCGGTGGCCTGGCGCGCCTGGTCGGGTTGGCGGCGACCGGCGTACTGGCGGGTCTGGTGGGCGTGGTGGTCCTGGATGGCTGGCTGGGCGTCATCGCCGGGGACTGGCTCGCCGAGGCTGCCGCCATCGGCCTGTTCGCCCTGGCCGCGTCGGCGGTGGTGGCCGGTCTCGGTGCACTCCTCGGGCGACCCGGCATCGGACTGGGCGCGCTGCTGGTCTTCCTGATCGGCAACCCGCTCTCCGCGGTCGGCGCCGCGCCGGAGCTGCTGCCCCAGCCGTGGGGCGCGCTCGGCCAGTGGCTGCCGGTGGGCGCCGGCGGCACGCTGCTGCGCTCGGTCGCGTTCTTCGACGGTGCCGGCGCCGGTCGCCCGATCGCCGTACTGGCGGGCTACGCGGTGGTCGGACTGGCGCTGGTGCTTGTGGCATCCCGGATTCGCCGAGATGCCTCTACTACGAACCGTCGTTGATAGGGCAGGATGGGTCAGGTGGAAGCACTTCGACTCATCCTCCTCTACGTCCATCTGATCGGGTTCGCGTTGCTGCTCGGCGGCGCGATCGCCCAATATCTCACTGGCAAGATCCGGATCAACGCCGCCATGCTGTGGGGTTCGGTGATCCAGTTGCTGACCGGCATCGGCCTGAGCGCGCCACTGCGCGACGGTGACGAGCCGGCACCGGCGAAGCTTGTGACAAAGCTGGTGCTCGCCCTGTTGATCTTTGTAATGGTGTTCTTCTCCCGTAAGCGGGCCGAGGTCAACCGGGGGCACTTCCTCGCCATCGTGGGATTGACCCTGGCCAACGCGGCCGTTGCGGTCTTCTGGCGATAGCCGGCGAACCATCGGGCCGCCGGGTAAAAAGGGCTTTTCCGGCGCGAGTGCGCCCGCCTGCCGGCACCCTGAGTGATGTGCCCCACCCAAGCATTACGTAGGGGTAACAGGGCTCCAACAGTCCTGCACGATTGTCGGTCGGCAGGTGGGCGCGGGCGTACGCTCTGCTCCCGTAACGTGGGACGCCGGCGGCAAGGCGCAGGCCGGCTCAAGGGCTGCCACCGCGTACCCCGCGGTGTGCAATGGGAAGGAGACGTCTTGCGCTCGGTGCGTGGGATGCGGATCGCCTCGATCATCGCGGCGGGTGGGCTCGTGCTGAGCGCCGCCGCCTGTGGCGAGGCCCCGGATGAGGACAACAACGCCGGCTCCGGCGGCGAGGCGTACACCGCCTGTATGGTCACCGACGTCGGCGGCATCGACGACAAGTCGTTCAACGCCTCCGCCTGGAAGGGCCTGGAGGACGCCAAGGCGGAGAACGACAACATCGACATCAAGTACGTCGCTTCCAAGGCCGAGGCGGACTACGAGCCGAACCTCACCCAGTACGTCAACCAGGACTGCGACTTCATCCTGGCGGTTGGTGGCCTGATGGGCGACGCGACCAAGGCGATCGCCGAGGCGAACCCGGACCAGCAGTTCGGCATCGTCGACGCCGACCCGGGGGTGGCCAACGTCTACCCGATGCAGTTCGACACCGCCCAGGCTGCCTTCCTGGCCGGCTACGTCGCCGCCGGCATGAGCGAGAGCGGCAAGGTGGGCACCTACGGCGGTCTGAAGATCCCGCCGGTGACCATCTTCATGGACGGCTACGCCGACGGGGTCGCCTACTACAACGAGGCCAAGGGCAAGGACGTCCAGGTCCTCGGGTGGAACAAGGAGACCCAGAACGGCTCCTTCACCAACGACTTCGTCAAGCAGGACGAGGGCAAGAAGGTCAGCGACGCGTTGGTCGCCCAGGGCGCGGACATCATCATGCCGGTGGCCGGCGGCGCCGGCCTCGGCACCACCGGTGCGGCCCAGGCCTCCAACGGCAAGTACAACACCATCTGGGTGGACGTCGACGGTTGCGAGAGCACCCCGAACTGCCCGGCGATCATCACCACCGTGGTGAAGAACATCCCGGGCGCGGTCAAGGAGGCCGTGCTCAAGGCCGCCGGTGGCGAGCAGCTCCAGGCGGACCCGGGCTTCATCGGCACCCTGGCCAACGACGGCGTCTCGATCGCCCCGTACCACGACTTCGACAGCAAGGTTCCGGCCGAGCTGAAGGCCGAGGTCGACAAGCTGAAGGCGGACATCGCCGCCGGCACCGTCAAGGTCGAGTCGGCCGCCCAGCCGAAGTGACCCGTCGCCGGCCGTCCCCGGTGAGACGATCACCGAGGGCGGCCGGCGCGCAGAGCCACACCTGATCCGGCCGCTGCGGCACGGGGGAGACCCGCCGTGCCGCAGCGGCCGATCCGCGCCACCGGTCCGGCCGACGCCAGGCCCGCCCGCCAGCAGCTACGCTGCACCATCGCTTCGCACTCCAGGAGGTTGCGCTGAGACTCGAACTGCGCGGCATCACCAAGCGGTTCGGTGATCTGGTCGCCAACGACCACATCGACCTGACGGTGGAGCCTGGAGAGATCCACGCCCTGCTCGGCGAGAACGGCGCGGGCAAGTCCACCCTGATGAACGTGCTGTACGGGCTCTACCAGCCCGACGAGGGCGAGATCCTGGTCGACGGCAAGCCGCTGCGGCTGCGCGGCCCCTCCGACGCGATCGCGGCCGGCATCGGCATGGTGCACCAGCACTTCATGCTGGTGCCCGTCTTCACCGTCACCGAGAACATCATGCTCGGCGCCGAGCAGGTACGCGGCGGCATCGCCGGCTTCCTGGACCGGCGTCGCGCCCGGCGCGAGGTCGCCGAGGTGTCCGAGCGGTACAACCTGCGGGTCGACCCGGACGCGGTGATCGAGGACCTGCCGGTCGGCATCCAGCAGCGGGTGGAGATCGTCAAGGCGCTCACCCGGGACGTCGACCTGCTCATCCTGGACGAGCCCACCGCCGTGCTCACCCCGCAGGAGACCGAGGAACTGCTCACCGTGATGCGGTCGCTCAAGGCCGCCGGCAAGTCGATCGTCTTCATCACCCACAAGCTCGGCGAGGTCAAGGCGATCGCCGACCGGATCACGGTGATCCGACGCGGGAAGACCGTGGGTACGGCCTCGCCCGAGGCCAGCCGGGACGAGCTGGCTGCGCTGATGGTCGGCCGCACGGTCCGGCTCACCGTGGACAAGGCCCCGGCCACCCCGGGCGAGCCGGTCCTGGAACTCTCCGGCCTGGTGGTCGACGACGACCGTCAGGTGCGGGCGGTGGACGGCGTCGATCTGACCGTACGCGCGGGCGAGGTGCTCGGTGTCGCGGGTGTGCAGGGCAACGGACAGACCGAGCTGATCGAAGCGATCATGGGGCTGCGTCCGGTGCTCGCCGGCACCATCACCCTGAACGGGCAGCGCATCGACGGCTGGTCCACCAAGAAGGTGCTCCGGACGGGCGTCGGCTACGTGCCGGAGGACCGCAGCGTCGACGGCCTGGTCAAGGAGTTCACCGTCGCCGAGAACCTGGTGCTGGACATGTACGACCGGCCGCCCTTCGGCCGGGGCCTGTCCCTTCGGCCGGACGAGATCAACAGGTCGGCGCGGGAACGGATCGAGCAGTTCGACGTGCGTACCTCGTCGGCCGATGCGCCGGTCGGCACCCTCTCCGGCGGCAACCAGCAGAAGGTGATCGTGGCTCGGGAACTGTCCCGGCCGCTGAAGCTGTTCATCGCCGCCCAGCCGACCCGGGGGGTGGACGTCGGCTCGATCGAGTTCATCCACAGCCGGGTCGTCCACGAGCGCGACGCCGGCACCGCCGTGCTGGTGGTCTCCAGCGAACTCGACGAGGTGATCGGGCTGGCCGACCGGATCGCGGTGATGTACCGCGGGCGGATCATCGGCGTGGTCGGCCCGGACACCCCCCGCGAGGAGATCGGCCTGCTGATGGCCGGCATCACCCCGGACGCGACGGGTGGTTCCCCGCAGGACGGGTCCGCGCCGACCGCGACCACCGACCCGGACGTGGTGGCCACCACCGACGCGGACGTCGTGTCCGACGCGGGTACCCCGGCAACCACCGACCGGGACGTCCCGGCCACCACCGACGGCGTGGTGTCGGCCGAGGGGCCAGGCAGCGAAGACGAGAAGGACCGATGAGCGAGCGAACCATCAGGCACGGCGGCCCTGCGGCGGCACGGAGCGGAGCGGAGTTGCCGGCATGAGTGACCCCAACGCCCAGCCGGGCTCCCCGGACAAGGAACCGGCGAGTGAGGACCAGGCCGCCCGGACCGCGGTCGGCAACACCGAACGCGCGGAGACGGCCACCACCACCGGTGGGCCGGGACCCCGCCCCACACTGGGGCGGCTCTTCCTGGAGAACCTGTGGGCCGCCAACACCTTCACGGTGACCCTGCTCTCGCTGGTGCTGGCGATGGTCGTCGGCGCCGTCCTGATGATCATCTCCGACCCGGAGGTGCTGGCCACCTACAGCTACATCACCGCCCGTCCCTCGGACGCGATAAACGCCAGTTGGACGCTTGTCAGTGAGGCGTACGCGAACCTGTTCAAGGGCTCGGTCTTCGACCCGGCCGCGAGCAGCTTCAACGCGGCGTTGAGCCCCATCTCGGAGACGCTCACCTACACCGCGCCGCTGGTCTTCACCGGTCTCTCGGTGGCGCTGGCCTTCCGCGGCGGCCTGTTCAACATCGGCGCTCAGGGGCAGGCGACGATGGGCGTCATCCTGGCCGCGCTGGCCGGCTTCCTGCTGCCGCTGCCGCCGGGCCTGCACCTGCTGGTCGCCGTCCTGGCCGGCGCGCTCGGCGGGGCCATCTGGGGCTTCATCCCGGGCATCCTCAAGGCACGGACCGGCGCCCACGAGGTGATCAACACGATCATGCTCAACTACATCGCGGTCTACTTCCTCACCTGGCTCATCGTCCAGAACGGGGTGCAGGACCCGAACCGTACCGATGCGATCAGCCGGCCGGTGGACGCCTCCGCGCAACTGCCGCGACTCTTCGGTGACGGGCTGCGGGCCCACGCCGGCATCATCCTGGCCGTGCTGGCCACCTGGGCGGTCGCCTGGCTGCTCAACCGCTCCACGCTCGGCTTCGAGCTGCGGGCGGTGGGCGCCAACCCGGACGCCGCCCGCACCGCCGGCATCAGCGTCACCCGGACGTACGTGTTGATCATGGTCTTCGCCGGGGCGCTGGCCGGACTCGGCGGCTCGCAGATGGTGCTCGGCACGACCGCCGCGGCCCTGACTCCCCTGGTGGTCGCCCAGATCGGCTTCGACGGCATCCTGGTCGCCCTACTCGGCCGGGTGAAACCGTGGGGGGTGGCGCTGGCCGCGCTGCTCTTCGGCGCGTTGCAGGCCGGCGGCAACCGGATGCAGTCGTACTCGGGGATCTCGCTGGAGTTGGTCACCGTGCTCCAGGCCCTGATCGTCATCTTCATCGCCGCGCCGGCACTGGTGAAGGCGATCTTCCAGCTCCGGGCCGCGCGGGCCGCCCGGTTGCAGACGAGCCTCGCGAAGGGCTGGTGAGGCATGTCCACCACGGCTGTTCCCGACGTCGCTGTCGCGTCGGTAAACGAGGGCTTCTGGACCCGTACCCGCAAGGTCGGCCTGGTGCTGGTGGCACTGGGCCTGCTGGCCACCGTGCTGTTCGGCGCGCTCGCCACCGGCGAGCAGGCCCGCTTCACGCTCAGCGAGGATGCCGCCGGCGCCGCGCTGGAGATCAACGGCACCGTCGGTGCGATCGTCTTCGGCCTGATCGCGCTCGCGGCCGGCGGCTCGATGCTCGCCGGGCTGCCGAAGCGCTGGTTCGTACCGGTGCTCGCCGTCGGCCTGGTCGCCTTCGTGCTGTCGTTCCTGTGTTGGCAGGTCTCCGCCGCACCGACCGGCCAGAACTTCATGCCGCTTGTCAACATCGTGCGGGGCACCTTCCTGCTCGCCCTGCCGCTGATCTTCGGCTCGCTGGCCGGCGTGCTCTGCGAGCGCTCCGGCGTGGTGAACGTTGCCATCGAAGGGCAGCTGCTGATGGGTGCCTTCAGCGGCGCGCTGTTCGGCAGCATCTCCGGCAGCGTCTGGGTGGGACTCGTCGCCGCCGCCATCGGCGGCTCGCTCATCTCGCTGCTGTTGGCCGTGTTCAGCATTCGTTACCTGGTCGACCAGGTGGTCATGGGCATCGTGCTGAACCTGCTGGCGCTCGGCATCACCGGCTTCCTCTACGAGCGGCTGATGCAGACCGACGCCGCCCGGTACAACAGCGCGCCGCGGTTCAGCAACTGGGAGATCCCGCTGCTGTCGGACATCCCACTGCTCGGGCCGGCGCTGTTCCGGGGCAACATCTTCCTCTACCTCGCCCTGCTCCTGGTGCTCGTGATCCACATCGCGCTGTTCCGGACCCGGTGGGGCCTGCGGACCCGGTCGGTCGGTGAGCACCCGACGGCGGCGGACACCCTGGGTGTGCGGGTGCTCGGGCTGCGCTACCGCAACGTGATCATGGCTGGTGCCGTCGCCGGCATCGGTGGTGCCTCCTACACGCTGGCGCTCTTCTCGTTCACCAAGAACATGATCGGTGGCAAGGGCTTCATCGCCCTGGCGGCACTGATCTTCGGCCGGTGGAGCCCGACCGGCGCGCTGCTCGCCGCGCTCTTCTTCGGGTTCGCCGACCAGTTGGCCACCTACCTCGGCGCGATCAACAGTGTGATCCCGGGACAGTTCCTGGCCATGCTGCCCTACCTGGCGACGATCCTGGCCGTGGCCGGGCTGGTCGGTCGGGTACGGGCACCGGCCGCCGACGGCAAGCCGTACATCAAGGGCTGACCGTGCTCTTACCCCTCGACGAGGTCGTCGGGTGCCGCCGTCCAGTCTCCACGCAACTTCCCCGATACTGCTGCCTCGGCCGGAGTTGAGGCAGCAGCATCCCTGAATCTGTGCGGATCTTGGGAGCGTGATCGGGCTGGGCCTTTGCCTCCCGGGCGTCGCGGTTCAGGAGGGTCGGTGCCACTGCCGTGGGTGACGCCGCGTTAAAGCTGGTCAGCAGCCATGCGGCAGAATGTCGGGATGAGTGAGATCGACTGGGAGCGGCTGCGGGCCGCCGCCACCGAGGTGATGCGGCACGCGTACGTGCCGTACTCGAAATTTCCGGTCGGTGCCGCGGCGCTCGTCGACGACGGGCGGGTCGTGGTCGGCTGCAACGTCGAGAACGCGGCGTACGGCGTTGTGCTCTGCGCCGAGTGCGGGGTGGTCTCCTCACTGCACGCTACCGGCGGCGGTCGGATCGTCGCGCTGTCCTGCGTCGACGCCACCGGCGAACCGCTGATGCCGTGCGGGCGCTGCCGGCAGTTGCTCTGGGAGCAGGGCGGGCCGGAATGTCTCGT
Organism: Verrucosispora sp. WMMD703; assembly: GCF_049178935.1. NCBI lineage: Bacteria > Bacillati > Actinomycetota > Actinomycetes > Micromonosporales > Micromonosporaceae > Micromonospora > Verrucosispora sp. WMMD703. The sequence continues at coordinate 1,099,702 of NZ_JBMHMM010000004.1, forward strand.
CGAGGCCAAGGGCGGCCCGCTGCGGATGGCCGAACTGCTGCCGCACGCCTTCGACGTGGCCGACATCGAGGCTGTCACCGGGGAGCGGCCGGTGCCGGTGGTGCCCGACCGGTTGGCCGCCTGGCGTGGCCGGGGCACCGTCTTCGTGCACCCGGACCTGTCGGACGGCCAGCAGGTCTGGACGGCCTACTGGGAGCGCTCGGCCGGTGACGACGCGGGTGCCGAGACCGGGGTGCTTGAGGAGGGGCCGAGCTGGGACGACCCGGCGGAGGCGATCGGCTGGGGGCTGGCGCGTACGCCCCGGGTGGTGGTGGTCGACGCGTCCGGCACGATCTTCTGGGCCGGTGAGGGCGAGCCACCGTCGGAGATCCCGGTTCGCTGGGGTTGAGCTTGTCGTTGGTTGCGCTTGGGGCCGGGGTCGACCGTGCGACCGCGGTTGCGGTTGGGGCCGGGGGCCTGCCGTACCCGGCTCCGGGCGGTCAGGCTTGATCCCTCCGCCGGGCACGGCAGGCCCCCGGCCCGTCGTGGTCAGCGGCCGTGCGACGGTCACGGCGCGCTTGCCCGGCGGTGGGCACGGTGCGCGAATCTTGCATTGCAGACGACTAGGAAGATCCTTTGATGAGTGGTTTTGCGGCGGTTGATGTGATTCGGGTCAAGCGGGACGGGGGGGTGTTGTCGGACGGGCAGATCGACTGGGTGGTGGACGCGTACACCCGGGGGGTGGTCGCCGACGAGCAGATGTCGGCGCTGGCCATGGCGATCCTGTTGAACGGGATGACCGGCCCGGAGATCGCCCGCTGGACGGCTGCGATGATCGCCAGTGGCGAACGGCTCGACCTGTCCTCGGTGACCCGGCCGACCGTCGACAAGCACTCGACCGGTGGGGTCGGTGACAAGATCACTCTGCCGCTGACCCCGCTGGTGGCGGCCTGCGGGGCGGCGGTTCCGCAGCTGTCCGGGCGCGGTCTCGGCCACACCGGCGGCACGCTTGACAAACTGGAGTCGATCCCGGGTTGGCGGGCGGCGCTGAGCAACGAGGAGTTCACCGCCCAACTGCGGGACGTCGGCGCGGTGATCTGCGCTGCCGGCTCCGGGCTCGCCCCGGCCGACCGCAAGCTCTACGCGCTGCGTGACGTCACCGGCACCGTCGAGGCCATTCCGCTGATCGCCAGCTCCATCATGAGCAAGAAGATCGCTGAGGGAACCGGCGCGCTGGTGCTGGACGTGAAGGTGGGCTCCGGCGCGTTCATGAAGTCGGTCGACGACGCCCGGGAGCTGGCCCGCACCATGGTGGAGCTGGGTGGCGCGCACGGGGTGAAGACCGTCGCCCTGCTCACCGACATGTCCACCCCGCTCGGTCGGGCGATCGGCAACGGCATCGAGGTGACCGAGTCGGTGGAGGTGCTCGCCGGCGGCGGGCCGGCCGACGTGGTGGAGCTGACCCTGGCGCTGGCCCGGGAGATGCTCGACGCGGCCGGGCTGCCCGATGCCGACCCCGCCGCCGCGCTGCGCGACGGGCGGGCGATGGACGTCTGGCGGTCGATGATCCAGGCACAGGGCGGGGACCCGGACGCTCCGATGCCCCGGGCACCCGAGGTCGAGGTGGTCCGCGCCGACACGGACGGTCACGTCGCGGCGGTCGACGCGTACGCCATGGGGGTGGCCGCGTGGCGGCTCGGCGCGGGTCGGGCGCGCAAGGAAGACCCGGTCAGCGTGCCGGCCGGCGTGCTGCTGCACAAGCGTCCCGGCGACCCGGTACGCGCCGGGGAACCCCTCTACGAGCTGCGGGCCGAACGGGCGGAGCTGATCCCGGCGGCGTTGGCGGAGGCCGCCCCGGCGGTGACCGTCGCCGCCCGGCCACCGGTCGCGGTGCCGCTCGTCATCGAGCGCGTCGAGTGACGAAACCCCGGTCCCGGCCATGGTGTCGGAGCGTGAGGGCCGCTATTCTCGCAGGCCAGGGGGGACCGTCGGCGCCGAGACATCGTGATCAGACAGGGATGTTGCCGTGATCGTGCCTGCCCCCGACCCCCGTGAGGTGCGTGAGGCGAGCCTGGACGAACTGTCCCGGTTGCGGCTGCCGTTGCCCCCGCCGCAGTTTCCGCTGGTCTGGGAGCCTGGCGATGACATCGAGCTGCGGCCGACGGCGGAGATCGAGGCGCGGATCGCGGTGCTGCACCTGATCCTGGCCCGCTGTTTCGGCATGCCGCCCCAGGCCGCGATGAGCTGGCTGCTCGCCTCGCACCTGGTGGAGATGGTCACTCCGCCGGAGTTCCACTTCGTCACCGGGGCCAAGGGCGACCACCGCTCCTTCGTGCTGCACCATGACGCGCTGTTCTCGCTGGCCTGGGTGCTCGGCCTGACCAAGCAGCTGGATCCCACAATGCCGGCCGACGACCGGCTGGTGGAGCGGTTGCCGCACATCGCCGAGGGGGAGACCTTCCGGCAGTGGCGGTCCCGGATCCTGGCCGCGCCGCAGCATCCGGCGGACGCGGCTGCCCTGCTCGACCTGCACTACTGCCTGGACTGGTCGTACCTGGAGGTGAGCCGCGCCGGCCGGAGCCTGCCGGGGCTGGTGGACGCCAACGCGATAGGTCAGCGGCGGTGGGCGCTGGAGTGGGCGGTGATCCTGCGCGGGCCGTACCACGACGAGCCCCCGGGCTGGGAAGAGGTCGACCTCTCCACCTAGGGCGGGTCTCCGGGAGACGCGCCCTGGAGCCGGTACGTCCCGAGCCGCACCGCGACGGTCACCCGGACCGGCTCGCCGAGGGTTTCGACCCGGGCGGCCAGCCCCGCCGGATCGGTGTGCCAGGCGCTCGGGCCCATGCCGACCAGGGTGGCGACCTCCGGGCGGGAGAGCGTCAACTCCTGCCGGTGCACGGTCGTCGACTCCTCGGTGAAGTGCCCGGCCAGACTGGCCGCCACCCGGTCCGCCTTGGCCGGGTCGACCCGCAGCAGGCCGAGTGCGGCGACCAGTTCGGTGAGGTGGTCGGCGGCCGGGGTCACCACCAGCAGCCGCCCGCCCGGGGCGAGTACCCGGCGGAACTCGGCGCCGTTGCGGGGTGCGAAGACGTTCAGCAGCAGCGCCGTCGAGGCGTCCGCCAGCGGTAGTCGCTGCCAGGTGTCGGCCAGCGCGGCGGTGACCCGCGGGTGGGCGCGGGCGGCCCGACGGAGCGCCGGTTTGGAGATGTCCAGCGCGAGACCGACGGCCGCGGGCACGGCCGCCAGCACCGCGGCGAGGTGCCGGCCGGTACCCGCGCCCGCGTCCACCACCAGCGGGTGCGCGCCGGGGGCAGTCGGGTCGGCGGCGAGGGCGGTGTCGGCGGCGAGGGCGGTGTCGGCGGCGTCCGCCAGGGCGGCGGAGATCACGTCGTAGTGACCGGCGGACAGGAAGTCCGCCCGGGCGCTGACCATCTCGGCGGTGTCACCGCTGTGCGGAGCGCGGCCGGTGAGCAGGTTGACGTAGCCCTGGCGGGCGATGTCGAAGCTGTGTCGGCGCGGGCACCGCAACGCCCGGGATCCACCGGTGACGACCTCGGCGAGCGGGTCCTGGCAGACGGGGCAACGCAGCCACGCCACGACGCGGGAAGGCATCACGGCTGTCTCACGCGTCGAGTCTAGGGCGGGCATCGGAGCCATCCTGCCTACGGAGGGCCTCGACACACGCCCTGCGCGGGCACTCGACAGGAAGCGCGGACTAGGGTCGGGAGCATGGGCTGTGAGCGGGGCGAGGGGCGATGAGCACGGATATCGGGTACGAGGACATCGTCAGGGCGCCGAAGGCGTTGTTGCACGATCACCTGGACGGCGGCCTGCGCCCCGCGACGATCGTCGACCTGGCCGCGGAGATCGGTCATGAACTGCCCACCACCGACCCGGCGGAGCTGGGGCGCTGGTTCGTGGCGGCGGCCGACTCCGGCTCCCTGGAGCGCTACCTGGAAACCTTCGCGCACACCGTCGCCGTGATGCAGACCGCCTCCGCGCTGCGCCGGGTGGCCCGGGAGTGTGCCCTGGACCTGGCCGCCGACGGGGTGGTCTACGCCGAGGTCCGGTTCGCTCCGGAGCAGCACCTGGAGCAGGACCTGACCCTCGACGAGGTGGTCGAGGCGGTGCTGGCCGGTTTTGTGGAGGGCAGCACGCTCGCGGCCGAGGCCGGCACGCCGATCCGGGTGGGCACGCTGCTCACCGCGATGCGGCACGCGGCTCGTTCGCAGGAGATCGCTGAGTTGGCCGTACGGCACCGCGACCACGGCGTGGTGGGCTTCGACATCGCCGGTGCGGAGGCGGGTTTTCCACCCACCCGGCACCTGGACGCCTTCGAATACCTCCAGCGGGAGAACTTCCACTTCACCATTCACGCCGGCGAGGCGTTCGGGCTGCCCTCCATCTGGCAGGCGATCCAGTGGTGCGGCGCCGACCGTCTCGGCCACGGAGTCCGCATCGTCGACGACATCACCCCCGGCCCGCAGGCCCAGCTCGGCCGGTTGGCCGCGTACGTGCGGGACAAGCGGATCCCGCTGGAGCTGTGCCCGTCGTCGAACGTGCAGACCGGTGCCGCCGCGTCCATCGCGGAGCATCCGATCGGGCTGCTGCGGGATCTGCGTTTCCGGGTGACCGTCAACACCGACAACCGATTGATGAGCGGCACCTCGATGTCCCGGGAGATGGCGTTGCTGGTCGACGCGTTCGGCTACGGCTGGCGCGAGCTTCAGTGGTTCACGATCAATGCGATGAAGTCCGCCTTCATCCCCTTCGACGAGCGGCTGCGGATCATCGACGAGGTGATCAAACCGGCGTACGCGAAGCTGCTCGGCTGACCGACGTCCGGTCGGCGGTCAGCCGATCTGCGGCGGGTGGCCGGCGGCGAGCAGACCGGCCACCCGGCGCAGCACGTCCCGGCCACGGGCGGCCTCCGCACCGAGACCGGTCTGCCGACGCAGCACGGCCGGTTCCGCGCGCAGCAGCGCCAGGCCGCGCAGCAGCAGGACCCGTGGGCCCTTGCGCTGCTCGGCGAGATCCCGGGCGAGCCGACGGAGGAAGGTCGCGCTGCGCGGCCGGCGCAGGGCGTACGCCCCGGCGAGGAGCCCGCGTCGCCGGCACTCCCCGACGATCTCGGCGGCGAAGATCCCTTCGGCTACGAAAAGTGGCGAACTGGCCAGCTCGAAGCGCCGAGTGGCCACCCGGCGATCCTCATTGATGGCGTACACCGGCACGTCCGCCCGGCCGTGTCGGACCAATTGGTCAATAACCTCCACCGCTGCCTCGGCGTCCCACGAATCGGGCGACTCCCAATCGATCTGACCGTTCCGTATCGGTAACGTTGGGTCATCGCCGTCCTTGTAGAAATCGTCCAAACAGAGCACTGGCAGCCCGGTTTGTTGCGCTATATACGACTTTCCGGAGCCGGAGGGGCCGGCGAGGAGGACGACTCGGTGCGGGTTGCTCATTACTTCAAGTAACTCCGAACAGACGGACCGCGATCAAATTGCATCAACATCTCATCACACCTCCGGCTGCGGCCAACCTGGGCTTTCTCTTTCCGTGGCGGCGTGATGGAATCTCGGATGGTCCGACCCGCCGGGTCGGCTGCTGGGCGTTGTCCGGGGGCAACGCGGACGCTGCAATCACGAGGGCGGTGACGTGAGCAAACGGCCGAAGACGGCAGGTTCTCTCCTGTCGCGTCTACGCCGGCCGGCAGGTCGGCTCCGCGACATGCCGATCTGGTCCAAGCTCGGTCTCATCATGATCGTGCCGACCATCGCCACGGTCGTCGTGGGTACCAGCGGTCTGGTCGACCACCTGGACGCGCTCAACGACGCCAACCGGGCCGGCGACCTCGCCGAACTCATCAGCCACTCCGGTGACCTGGTGGACGGCTTGCAGGACGAGCGGACCGCGGCGGTGCTGCTGCTGGGCCTGGACCCGGAGAAGGCCACCGCGGCGCAGAAGGAGGCGGCGGCCACCCGCTACAACGACGTCTCGTCGCGGGTCGACCAGGAGAAGGCCCCCTACTCGCAGCAGCGGTCCGACCTCAGCGATCTGCCCGTCAGCCTGAACGGGCTGCTCGAACAGATCGACGAGGGTCTCGGTGACCTGCCCGGCGCCCGCAGCCAGGTGTTGAACGGCAAGTTCCGGATCACCGACGCGATCCAGTCCTACGACGAGCTGATCAATCAGCTGCTCACCGTTCGCGACTCGGCCAGCCAGCTGGCCGGTGACAACGACCTGAGCGACCGGATGCGGGCCGCCGCCGCGGTGGCCCGGGAGAAGGAGTGGCTCTCCGTCCGCCGGGTGGTCGTGCACCGGGCGCTGATCCTGGGCGGCATGAGCTCGACCCTGCGGACCGACTACATCTCCAGCGAGACCGGTCAGCAGCAGGCGCAGCAGAGCTTCGACGCGGTGGCCACCGAGGCGGAGGCCGAGTTCCACGCCCAGACCATCGGCGGCGGTGACCGCCGGCAGGCAACGATCTACATCAGCCAGGTCAACGCCGACAACTCGCAGAACCTCGCCGGCATCTCGTTCACCCCTGAGCAGTGGGACGCCGCGCTTGTCGCCAACGGCCAACTGATCCGCTCGGTCGAGTCGAAGTTCGACTCCGACGTGGTGGAGCAGGCCGGCGAGCTGCGCTCCGAGGTGCAGCGCACGGTGTTCCTGGAGACCGGCCTGCTGCTCACGATGCTGCTGCTGGCCATCTTCCTGGCGTTCCTGGTGGCCCGCTCGATGGCCCGCTCGCTGCGTGAGCTGCGTCAGGGTGCGCTCTCCATCGCCCAGTACGGGCTGCCCCAGGCGGTGGCCCGACTGCGCGACCCGCAGGTCACCGGACAGCTCTCGCCGGTGCAGCTGGCCAACCAGATCGCCGAGCCGCTGCCGGTACGCAGCAAGGACGAGTTCGGCCAGGTGACCGAGGCGTTCAACGCGGTCCACCTGGAGGCGGTCCGTACCGCGGCCGAGCAGGCCGCGCTGCGGTCGTCGGTCGCGACGATGTTCGTCAACCTGGCTCGCCGGTCGCAGATCCTGGTCGACCGGCTGATCGGCCACCTCGACCGGCTGGAACGCGGTGAGGAGGACCCGGACCGGCTGGCGGAGCTGTTCCAGCTGGACCACCTCGCCACCCGGATGCGCCGCAACGACGAGAACCTGCTGGTCCTCGCCGGTGCCGACTCGACCCGCGTGCAGCGCGAGCCGGCCGCACTGATCGACGTGCTGCGGGCCGCCCAGTCCGAGGTCGAGCACTACACCCGGATCGAGTTCGGGGTGATCGACCGGGACATCGAGGTCGCCGCGCACGCGGTCAACGATCTCGTCCACCTCGTCGCCGAGCTGTTCGACAACGCGACAGCCTTCTCACCACCGGACTCTCAGGTGCTGGTGGAGGCTCGCCGGGTCGGCGACCGTGCCTCGCTGTACGTCGAGGACCGGGGTATCGGCATCAGCGGCGAGCAGCTGGCCGAGCTGAACGAGCGACTGGCCACGCCGCCGCAGGTGGACGTCGCCGTCTCCCGGATGATGGGCCTGGTCGTGGTCGCCCGCCTGGCCTCCCGGCACGGCGTGAAGGTCGAGCTGCGGCCCGGCGGCGACCGGGGCACCGTCGCCGAGGTCACGCTGCCGCCCACCGTGCTGGTGCCTCGGGCACTGTCCGGCCGGGGGCAGCAGCCTCCCGCACTGCCGGCCGCGGCCGGCCCGTCGTCCGGGCCGACTCCGGCGTTCGGCGCGCTGGCCGCGCTCGGCAATGGCGCTCACCCGCCGGCCCCGCCCGCCGCGCGTACCCCGGGCAGCTCGGGCAACCAGGTGACCCTCGGCGGTCGGCCCTTCGACCCGGCCAGCCGTAACGGCTCCGGTACGCCGACCACCGTGGGTAGCGGCGGCAACCTGCCCGCCTGGTCGGATCTGACCGGGGCCAGCAACGGCAACGGCAACGGCTTCGCGCCGCTCACCTCGAACGGTCACCCGATCGATCCGCTGCCGCAGCGCCGGTCCACCGACGAGCCAAGCGGTCAGCCACCGGCCATCCCGCGTCAGCTGCCGAGCAGCCCGGAGACCGGTTCCTACGCTCCGCCGGCGGTGTCGGCGCCGCCGGTGCCCCCGGTGTCGTCGCCCCCCGTCTCCGGCACGCCGTACTCGGCCCCGCCGGTCTCGGCGGCCCCGGTCTCCGGTCACCCCGTGTCGGCCTCGCCCGTCTCCGGCTCACCCGTCTCGACTCCGCCCGGTGGTCCGCTGCCGCAGCGGCCCGTCTCGGCGGCGCCCAGCGCGGGTGCGCCCTCGGCACCCCCGGCCTGGCCGCCGGTCGCCGGGGAGTCGGCCGCACCGCCCGTGCCCGAGCGGCTGGCCGCCGCCCTGGACATGACCACCGAACTGCCCCGGGTGCAGCGTCAGACCCCGGCAGCCCGGCCCGCTCCCGCGCAGCACCAGCCGACCGCACCCACGCCGCCGCAGGCCCAGAACCGGCAGCGGTACGCCGACGAGACGATGGAACTGCCGATCTTCCGAGAGCTGGAGTCGGCGTGGTTCCGCACCCGCCGGCCGGGTCCGGAGGAGTCGGCCGGCGCGCGTCAGTCCGCCACGGCCGCCGCGACGACCCAGCAGCTCTCCACGGTCGACGTCGTCAATCGGCCGGCCCAGCAGCAGACCCAGACCGGGACGACAGGTAACGCACCGATGGCACCAAAGACTCCGACGGGGGCGGGCGCTTCCGGCGGGAGCGGCGCGGCAGCGAGTGGCGGGCCCCGGCCCGGCGCTGCCGACAGCGCGCCCTCGCACCGCCCGACACCTCAGGAGAACATGTGGCGGACCGCGGCCGACGACGGTTGGCGCGCGGCAAGTGCCGCCAGCCAGGCGCCGGCGGCCGGCACCACCGAGACCGGGCTGCCGAAGCGTACGCCGATGGCACAGCTCGTGCCGGGGGCGGTGGAGAAGCCCACCACCTCGGTGCAGCGTCGTAACCCGGAATCGGTACGCGGTCTGCTGTCCGCCTACCACCGGGGTGTCCAACGGGGACGTAGTCACCCCTCGGACAGCAACCCGACCGGCCCGGACGGAACTCCGGGCGGGCAGCAATCCTCGCAGTCTGGCTCTGGCCCGGTGGCCGGGAGCGGGCAGAAGGAGCAAGAAGGATGACTAGTACGCAGGATCTCGGTTGGCTGCTGGCCAACTTCGCCGATCGGGTACCCGGTGTCGCGCATGCGGTCGCCGTCTCCGCGGACGGCCTGCTCCTGGCGTCGTCCCGAGACCTCCCCCGGGACCGGGCGGACCAGCTGGCGGCGATCGCCTCCGGCCTGGTCAGCCTGACCCAGGGCGCGGCCCGTTGCTTCGAGGGAGGCGCCGTGCTGCAGACGGTGGTCGAGATGGACAATGGCTTCCTGTTCCTGATGTCGATTTCCGACGGCTCGTCGTTCGCGGTGCTCGCCGCGCGTAGTTGCGACGTGGGACAGGTCGGTTACGAAATGGCCCTGCTCGTTGACCGGGTGGGCGACGCCCTGACCCCGCAGCCGCGTACGGCTGTGGGGATGATGGGCTGATCGTCGCGCCGGCCGGTGGGGGCAGGCGGGGCGACAACATTGCATACGACGGGTAGCACCGGTCCAACCGGTGCCGGGTACGAAGGAGGTGAGCGGCAACATGGCTGATCGTGACGAGCCGACCGGCGCGCTGGTCCGTCCATACGCCGTGACCCGCGGTCGTACCCGTCCCCGCCTCGACATCGCCCTGGAGGCGCTTGTCGAGACGACGGTGCGCGGTCGGGCCGCTGCCACTGGCAATGGTGGCCAAGGCCGTGAGCACCAGTACATCGCCGCGCTGTGTGACGGACGCGTGCAGTCGCTCGCGGAGATCGCGGCGCGGATGCAGCTTCCGCTCGGCGTGGCCCGGGTGCTCATCGCCGACATGGCGACGGACGGCCTGGTCGCGGTCCACGAGCCGACCATCCTGGACGACTCGGACGACGCGGTGGGCACTGAATTGCTGGAGAGGGTGCTGAGTGGACTTCGCAGGCTCTGACATGTCGCACCGGCCGCCGGCCCCGAGCGGGCGCGTGACGTCGGCGAAGATCGTTATCGCCGGTGGATTCGGCGTCGGCAAGACGACGCTGGTCGGCTCGGTCTCGGAGATCACGCCGCTGACCACCGAGGCCATCATGACCTCCGCCGGAGTCGGCGTCGACGACACCCGGCAGGTGCCGGGCAAGACGACGACCACGGTGGCCATGGACTTCGGCCGCATCTCGATCGATCGTGACCTGATCCTGTACCTGTTCGGTACGCCGGGTCAGACCCGTTTCTGGTTCATGTGGGATGAGCTGGTGCGGGGAGCGATCGGCGCGGTCGTGCTGGTGGACACCCGCCGGCTGGCCGACTGCTTCGCGGCGATCGATTTCTTCGAGCACCGGCGGCTGCCGTACCTGGTGGCCATCAACTGCTTCGACGGGATGCAGTACCACGATCCGCAGGACGTCCGGGATGCGCTCGCCATCTCCAGCGACGTGCCGGTGGTGGCCTGCGACGCCCGGAACCGGGAGTCGACGAAGCACGTACTGATCTCGCTGGTCGAGTACGTGCTCACGATGCGTCGCTCCCGGGCCGTCGCGCCCGCCTGATGTTCGGCACCAGCGTCCGGTGACGGCCACCGCCGACACCGGGCGCTGGGTGCTGCCCCGGTGACGTGGGTGGGTGCCCCAGGGCACCCACCGTCGTCAGCTGAGCCGGTTCCAGGCACCGCCGTCGACGCGGTACACCCCGAGGGAGTGGCGGTCCATGCCACTGTGCCGGATCGGCGTGAACGAGTACATCCCGGCCAGGCCATCGGTGACCTGGTTCTGCAGGTACGCCCGTAGTCGACCACGGTCCACGCTGTCGGCCAACCGGGCCGCCGTGCTGATGAGCAGCAGCGCGTCGGAGGCGTACGGGGCGAAGCCACGGTAGGCGCCGTGCGCGCGGATGTACGCCGAGACGAGGTCGCGGTAGGCGCGCCCGGCGGCGCTGCTGTTGGCGATGGTGGAGCCGCCCAGCGAGGACGGATGGACCGCGTAGGAACCCTCGACGGCGGCCAGATTGGGACGGTCAAGGGTCTCCTCGGCCACCGCCCCGGCGTCGAAGAACAACTCGCCGTCATGTCCGGCCGCGCGTAGTGCCCGTGCGGCGGCACCGGAATGGGGTGCGGTGGCCCAGACCACCACACCGTCCGCGCCGGCCGCGACGGCCTGCTCGGCGGCGCGGGCCATGCCGGCCCTGCCGGCCGGCAGCCGCACGGTGCTGGTCAGACCGACCTCTGCGGTGCGCAACGCGCCCCGCATGGCCCGGACACCCGAGTCGCCGTGCAGCCCGTCCTCGGCCAGCACCACGACCCGGCGTAGCCCTTCGGAGCTGATCAGCTGGGCGAGCCGCCGTGCCACGTCGCCCGCGTCCGGGGTGACCTTGTAGACGTAGGCCCGCTGGGCCAGCGGCACGGCGATGGAGTCGCCGAACGCCAACGACACGAACGGCAGCCGGAGCTTCTGCGCCACCCCGATGACCGACATGGAGGTCTCCGCCAGGGTGGCACCGAGCAGGGCGTGCACGTCGTTCCGGCGGCCCAGCTCGGTCGCCTGCCGGGCAGCCAGTCGGGGATCGCTGCGGTTGTCCAGCACCTCGACGCGTACCCGTCGGCGGAGGTTGCCGACCGCCACGCCCTTCTCGTTGAGAGCCGCCGCACTGATTGCCAGCGCCCGTTGTTGGAGCACGCCCAGCGCCGCACCGGGGCCGCTCAGCTCCAGCGTGGCGCCGATGACCAACTCATGACCGGGGGTGGGCCGGGCGACGGCATCCTCCCGTCCGCCGTCGCGCCCGCAGGCGCTCAGCAGCAGGGTGCTCGCCGCCGCAGCCAGTACGCCACGTCGAGTGACCACGGATGGGCCGGTTACCGGTGTCGCCATGAGTCGCCTTCCCGCCCGGCGAACTGCCGCCGGATGTTCCGCGGGTATGCTCCCGGCCCTGCCGACCCGGCGTCAAATTATCCGGGTGTGGGCAGAAACACGCAGGTGAACGGCCTTGAAGAGGTCAATCGGCAGCACTGCGGCGCGGATCAGGAGCGGTAGCCGGCGGAGCGGTACTCGTACTCCCGATCGTCGTCGCGGTCACCTGTGTCGCGGCTGAAGTCCCAGCCGCCGGCCGATTCCCGCCCGGGGCGCCCGCCGACCGCGAACCCGCCGATCTCCTGCCCCCGACGCCAGCCGCGGAAGTATCCGGTGGTGTTCTCGGCCAGGCTGGCGGCGTCACGCACTATCCGCAGCGGGCGCTCCTCCCGTAGCGGCGAACCGGGCACCAGGTTGGCCTGCGGTACGCGCTTGGGCAGCCCCGCGTTCGTCTCGGCACCCACTGCGGGACGGGCCGCCTGCTCGGCGGCCTGCCATCCGGTGTCGGCCGTGGTCGACCAGTCCAGGTCGGCCTCTTCGCCGTGCCCCACGAACCAGGCGGAACGGGCCTGCGCGAAGATCAGCAGATCGCCGTCGCCCTCGTCGGAGACCGGCGGCGGCCGGTGCTCGACCGGCGGTTCCGCCGCACGGCGGGCCGGTAGCTCCAGTCGCTCGTCCCCCCGATTGCCGCGTTCGGTGCCGCTGCGGTCGACGAGCCGTAGCGGCGGCGTCTCCGGTGACGGCTGGGTGCCGTTGCGCAACGCCCGGTCGGCCAGCGGCGGCGGCTCGACCAGCCGCAGCACGGGCGGTTCCGGCGGCAGGTCGTCGGCGAGCCACGGCGGAGTGACCCGGCGGTCTGCACCCTGGTCGGTGGGAGGCTCGGGAGCACCGCGCCGGCCACGGTCGTCGTACGAACCGACGACCGGATTGCGGGGCGAGGTGTCGGCCGGGTTCTCCGGATTGTTGACCAGGGGCCAGTTCGAGCGGGATCCCGGGGGAGCGGTCTTCTCCTGCTCGGGGCGGGGTGCGGGCACCGGGACACTGAGGTCGGTGGCGCTGAATCCGCCGGTCGGTGTCGGTGGCTCGCCGTTCGTTTTCGGCCGGGGCGGGATGACGGTGCGCTGGCGCTCGGCGCGGGCGCTGTTGATCGCCGCCGTGGTGAGGGTCGGCCGGAACGGCTCGCCCGCTTCGGCGGGCGGGATCGAGCCGCGCTGCGTCGGTGCGATCGGCGTGATGCCGGGCGGCGGCGGTGGCGGCGCGGAGATCGGCCGGTTGGTCGGGCCGTCCACCCGGGACGGGTGCGACTCGGCCCGCGACGGCGAGGCGGGCGGCCCGGCCACAGCGGCCGGCGTCACCGGCGCGGGCGCGACCGGTGGGGGAGTCATCGGCGCGGGTGCCACCGGCGGGGGGCCGAGTGGACGCGGAGCGGCCGGCTGGGCATTGCCCGGCACCGGCTCCGGCCGACTGCGACGGCCACCGGCCGGCTCGGGGCCGCCAGGGCGCACCGACCGCAGGCCGGTCTGGCTGCCGGGAGTGCTCGCCGACAGTTCGCCGACCTGTTCGCCGCGTCGCGCGGCGGCTCGCCGGCCGGACGCCGCCGTTGGTCCGGCGGTACGGGCGCGCAGCGCACCGACGAGCGCCTCGCAGCCGGCGTCGCAGGCGCGGACCGAGGCGACCGCCTGTCGGATGGTCTCCGCGGCGGCTGAGGTGAGGGCCCGGTTGACGGTGGCCCGCCGTGGGGTCTCGGAAATGGCGACGCGTAGCGCGGTGACCGCCTCGTCGATCGCCTCCGCGTCGCCTGCCCCGTCGGCGGTGAGTTGAGCGGTGACGGCGTCCGCGGTGACCGCGGCGTCGCGGCCCCGGCCGGCCGCGTCGGTAAGCATGCCCGGCTCGGGCAGCGCGTCCAGTACGGCAAGCGGGATCGACTCGGCCGGGTCGGGGTAGGCGCGCAACGCCGCCGGGTAGAGCTCGCGGAGCACCTCGCGCAGCGCGACCGCGGCGGAGTGCCGACCGCTGGCCAGCGCGGCGTGTGCGGCGAGGACCTGCTTGTACCCGGCGAGTTCACGGGGAGCCGGCAGGGTCACCGCCGACAGTGCGCCGGCCTGCAACGCCCGGGCGAGACCGACGGCGCGCCGGACGGCCGGCGGCGATTGCATCTCCTCAAGCGAGTCGTCGTCGGCGAACCGTTCGGCGAAGTCGTCGACCGAGTCGTCGTCGGCGATCGCCAGCGGGCGACCGGCGGCGCTGAGCAGAGAGGTGATGGTGTGGTCGTCGCTGTCGGCGGCTATCGCCGCTCCGCTCGGCCCGCCCGAGCGTTCCACGAGCAGCGTGACCAGCCGGGCGTAGCCCGTCGGGTCGTCGCCGATCTCGCAGACATGCAGCAGACGGCCTGCGTCGTCGACCACAGCGGACGTCAGCGCCGATCCGGTCGAGACCGGTCGGTCGGCCGGGTCCGCCGAGGTCAGACCGCAGTACACGCGCACGAGCGCCACGGCGTCGTCCTCCTCCCGGGACACAGGGCTTTCTCTGCCAGAGACTGATGCTCCCTGGTGTGGGTCAGTCGCGCCAGTCCACGACCGCAGAGATCTTTCCGACAATGGTCCGCCAACCCAGACTTGCGGTTTGTGCCCCGATTTTCTTCAGCCTACGCCGTCCCATGAAGCCGCCGATGCCGCCGCCGACCGATGCCCGTAGCGCCTCGTCCAGGTCGTCGAGACTGGAGCCGGTGGAGAGCATGTCCAGCACCGCCGGCAGTCGCAGGGCGTACGCCAGGTCGCGGGCTACCTCGCCGGCCTCGATGAGCAGCGTCGGGTCCCAGGTGTCGTGCCCGCCGCGGAGGTTCTCCACGACGAGGTCGAGTTCGTAGACGTCATCGTCCAGCGGCGCGATGTCGGCCGGTTCCACCCGTTCGGACAGTTCATCCCAACTGTCCAGCTGAGACAGATCGTTGGGTGCGCCGGAACGGACGAAACTGACAAGCGACTCGGGCGTCTTGAACAGCAGCAGCCGACCCTTGTGGGTCAGGAAGACCGGGACTTCCTCGTCACCGGCCTCGTCGGCGGTGACCTCGTCGGCGTCTTCCTTCCCGTCTTCGGCGGCGTCGCCGCGCTGCGCCTGCTTCTCCTCGTCCTCGCTCTCGGCGAACTCGCGGGCGACGTCCTCGTCGAGGATGACGACGTCACCCTCCTCCTCGTCGTCGCTCTCGGTCGGGCTGACCTGCCGACGGGCAAGGAAAGGGTCGTCGGCATCGCGCTCGGCAACGTCGGTCGGGGTCAGCTCACGGGCCGACCGGTACGCGCGCAGGGTGAAGCCGGTGCCGGCCGGCAGGGCGATCTCCACCGGATCGATCCGCAGCTCGTCCCAGAGCGCGCGGTTCGCGGTCTCCGCCGCGGCGACGTCGGGCGCGGCGTCGGCCGGCTCGGCGACGTCCGGCTCGCTGGTGCCGGTCGTGTCATCGAGCTCGGGCTCGTCGGCGTCCGGCCGTTGGGGCGACTGGCGTGCCACGGTGACCTCCGTGTGCGTCGGGCTACCACCCCCGGCGCTGATGCCGGTGAGTGACTCTGGGCACATACCCTAGTTGGCTGCGCTCGGTAACCGCTGGCCGCACCCCGATGGCTCGCCAGGCGGATAACAAGTAGCGTGTCTACGCATGAACGCCCAGGCGCTGCACGGACACCTCGACGCCCTGCTCCTGGCCGTGCTGGAGCGGGGGGCCCTGCACGGCTACGCGATCATCGAGGCCCTGCGGGCGCGCAGTGACGGTCGACTCGACCTGCCTACCGGCACCGTCTACCCGGCGCTGCGACGGCTGGAGCGGGCCGGACACGTGGTCAGCGCGTGGAGCACCGTCAACGGGCGGGAACGGCGGACCTACGAGCTGACCGACACCGGCCGGCGGGCGCTTGCCGACCAGCGGTCGGGGTGGCGTGAGTTCAGTTCGACGGTCGGCCGCTTTCTGGGCCCGGGCACCACACCCACCCCGGCGGGCTGACCGTCAGCGTGCGGCCAGCAGCCAGGTGCGGGCGGCGCTGCCCAGCCACAGGTGGGCGGCGCCGCCGACGGTGATTCCGATGATCATCGGTGGCCAGGTGAGGGCCGCATCCCACAGCACTATCGACCAGGAGAACAGCCCGGCTCCGGCCACCGCGCCCAGCAGAGCGGTCCCGGTCAGCGCGACACCGGCGCTGCGCGCCAGCGCGGTCAAGGCGGGACGCGCCGAGCGGGCGGTGGCCGCGACCAGCACGAGCCCGGCCAGACCGAGCAGGAAGGCACCCGCCCAGATCCACTCCACCGACTGCGACAACAGCAGGTAACCGGAGGGTGGTCGCGGTCCGCTGCTCCAGCTTGATCCGTGCCAGGTCAGGTCACCGGCGATCGAGCCGATCGCGGCGATGGCGACCACTCGCAGAGACAACCCGCGCAGCGCGGCCACCGCGAGTTCGGCCTGGTAGGCCGGGGCGAGCTGATCCGGCGTACCGAAATCGGCGACCGCCTGGCGCGACGCCTCACCGGCCGGCAGGCCGCTGTCCCGGTACGCCTCGGCGGCGTCGAGCAGCCCGTGCCGCGCCTCGGTGATCAGATCGGCCCGCAGCCGGCGTGGCCCACGGAGCCGACCGGCGAGCTGCCGCAGGTGCTCCTCGACCAACACGTCATCCCCGACCGGCATGGCCCAACCCTGCCATGTCGCTGGCGTCCCGGCCTCGGGGACATCCCGGAGGCGGCCCCGACGGATCAGCCCGACAGCGCGAGGTAGCCGTGCTCGGCGGCCTGCTGCAACACCCACTGCTCCCGATACCAGCCGGGCGTCGCCACGAGCGCCGCGTGTCGGCCCCGCTGCACGACCCGGCCGGCGTCCAGCACCACGATCTCGTCGAGTTCGGCGAGGCCGCTGAGCCGGTGGGTGATCAGCAGCACCGAGTGCCCGACGGTGGCGGCCAACGCGCTGGCCAGCACCTGGTCGGCGGCGGTCGGGTCGAGGCCCTCCGTGGGTTCGTCGAGCACCAGGACGCCCGGCGCGGCGAGCAGGGCGCGGGCCAGCGCGAGACGCTGCCGTTGACCACCGGAGAGCTGCCCGCCCTCCTCGCCGACGACCGTGTCCCAGCCGTCCGGCTGGGCCCGGACCCAGTCCGCCAGCCCGGCGGCGGTGGCGGCGGTGAGCAGCGCGTCCTCGTCCGCATTCGGACTACCGAGCAGCATGTTGTCCCGGACGGTGGCGTGGAAGACGTACGCCTCGGCGAGCAACCCCCCGACCAGGTAGGGCAGCTCCTGGGACGGGTACGCAGACACGTCCCGCCCGTTCAGGGTGACCCGGCCGGCGGTGGGGGAAACCGCGCCGGTCAGCACGGCGGCCAGGGTGCTCTTGCCCGCGCCACTCGGACCGACGACCGCGACCCGACGTCCGGGTGGCAGCTCCAGGTCGACGCCGTCGAGTGCGGAGGCAGCACCGACCCGGTATCGAACCGTCACCGCTTCGAACCGGACCGACGGTGCCGGGGCGACCGCAGGAGCGCTGACGGAGTCCCGGGGGGTCTCGGAGCTGGCGTCGCCGGGTGCCAGGAGCTGGGCGACCCGGGCCAGGCCGGACCGCAGTCCGGTCCATTGACGGGCCGCGCCGACCAGCGCGAGGGCGATCTCCACGGCGGCCAGGGTGCCGACGGCCAGGACGCCGACCAGCACCCCGTCCACATCGGCGCCGAGGGCCACGTACACCACCGCCCCGGCGGTCAGACCGGCCACCAGCACCCCGGCCGCGTCGACGGCGAAGCCGAGCGCCGCGAGTCGCCGCTCCAGCCGCGCCAGTCGGCGGGCCCGCCGCCCGGCGGCCGCCAGCGCGTCCGAGGTCGCCCCGAAGGCGGCCAGGTCGGCGGCGCCGTGGGTGAGATCGACCGCGTCGGTGGCGAGCGCTCCGCGCAGGGGCGCCACCTCCGCGCCGGCCCGTCGGGTCAGCGCGGTCGCCAACGCCGGCAGGGCAACGGCGGCCACCAGCAGCCCGACGGCGAGCGCGAGCGCGGCCGGCAATGAAACCAGTGCGGTCAGCCCGACGGCCAGTACGCTCACCAGCCCGGCCGCCGCAGCCGGCACGAGCACCCGCAGCAGCAGGTCCTGTACCGCGTCCACGTCGGAAACCAGTCGGCTCAGCGCGTCCCCACTGCGGGGCGGGTCGCCGCGCCGCGTCGCCAGGGTGGCGAAGACCCGGGCCCGCACGTCGGTGATCAGACGCAGCACCGCGTCGTGCCCGGCCAGGCGTTCGGTGTAACGCAGCACGCCCCGGCTCACCGCCAGCGCCCGTACCGCCACGATCGCCACGGTGAGCCGATCCAGCGGCGGCTGACCGGCGGCGGTCATCAGCAGCCAGGTCGCGGTCGCCATCAGGGCCAGCCCGGCGAACTCGGTGGCCGCGGCGAGCAGCCCGGCACCGATCAGGCGTCTCAGGTACGGCCGGGCCAGCCGCAGCACGATCCGCTCGTTCATCGCGCGGCGCCAAACGATCCGCTCGCTCATGGGCGCTCACCGGCCGGTACCGGAGTCAGTTCGGTGACCCGCCCGTCCTCGACCCGCAGGATGCGGTCGACGTCGGTGAGCAGCGCTGGCCGGTGGGCCACCAGAAGGGCGGTACGGCCGGCGACCAGACTGCGGGTGGCCGACAGCACCACCGCCTCGGCGGCGGCGTCGAGGCGCGCGGTGGGCTCGTCGAGCAGCACCACCGGCGCGTCCCGCAGGAAGGCCCGGGCCAGCGCCACCCGTTGCCGCTGGCCGCTGGAGAGGCCGTACCCCCGCTCGCCGAGCAGGGTGTCCAGCCCGTCGGGCAGGGTGGCGACCACCTCGTCCAGCGCGGCGGCATGGACCGCGGCGGAGAGGGCGGCGGGCGTGGCATCGGTGGTGCCGAGCCGGATGTTGTCGGCCAGCGACGCCGCGAACAGGTGGGCCCTTTGCGGCACCCACGCCACCTGTCGCCGCCAGCCGTCGAGGTCGATCTCGGTCAGGTCGATCCCGCCGACGGTGACCCGGCCGTCGGTCGGGCGCACGAAGCCGAGCAGCAGGTTGAGCAGGGTGCTCTTGCCGGCGCCGCTCGGCCCGATGATCGCGATGCGCTCGCCGGGTCGGATGGTCAGCGTCACGTCGCGCAGCGCAGTGGTGCGCTCGTACGCCACCGTCACCGATTCGAAGCGGATCTCGGCGGGCCCGTCCGGTTGCGTGCTCGCTCGACCCGCCCGTGCCGGCGGCGCCGAGCCGGAGAGCGTGAGTGCCTCGTCCAGCGCGGTGAGCCCTTCCATGCTGGCGTGGAAGCGGCTACCGGCCGCCCGCAGCGGCAGGTACGCCTCCGGGGTCAGCAGCAGCACCAGCAGCGCGGTCTGGAGGGC
Source organism: Verrucosispora sp. WMMD703 (assembly GCF_049178935.1). Classification (NCBI taxonomy): domain Bacteria; kingdom Bacillati; phylum Actinomycetota; class Actinomycetes; order Micromonosporales; family Micromonosporaceae; genus Micromonospora; species Verrucosispora sp. WMMD703. The sequence continues at coordinate 1,118,944 of NZ_JBMHMM010000004.1, forward strand.
CAGCCCGCCGCCGAGCAGCCGGATGCCGACCGGTACGGCGACCAGCGCCACCGACAGGGTGGCGACGAGTTCGAGCACCAGCGCGGAGAGGAAGGCGATCCGCAGCGTCTTCATGGTGGCGACCCGGTGCCCGTCGGCCATCCGTCGTACCGCGTCGGTCTGCGCTCGGGCCCGACCGAACGCGCGCAGTGTGGGTAGCCCGGCCACCATGTCCAGGAAGTGCCCGCCGAGCAGGGAAAGCCGTCGCCACTGGCGCTCGGTGGCGGCCTGCGCCTGCCAGCCGAGCAGCGCCCCGAAGATCGGAATGAGCGGCAGCGTCAGCGCGATGATCACCGCCGAACTCCAGTCGGCGAAGAGGACTCGGCCCAGCACCGCGACCGGCACTGTCACGCTCAGCACGAGTTGTGGCAGGTAGCCGGTGAAGTAGGCGTCGAGTGCGTCCAGACCCCGACCGGCGAGCGTGGCCAGTTGGCCGGCGCGCTGTCCGGCCACCCAGCCGGGTCCATGTTGGGCGACGGCACCCAGCAGGTCGGCTCGCAGCGCCGCCTTGACCGTGGCGGCCACCTGCGCGGACACCGCGCCCTGCGCCCAGACCACCAGCGAGCGGGCCGCGACCGTGGCCAGCAGCCCGACCAGCGCGGCGCGGTCCAGTTGCCCGGTGAAGGCCGTGGCCAGCAGCACGGCCAGGGCGGTCGCCTGCGCCACGACCAGCCCGGCGGCGAGTACGCCGAGCAGCGCGAGCAGGGCGAGGTCGCGTCGGGCAGCAGGAACCCGGCGCAGCAGCCGCGGGTCGAAGGGGCGGCGGTTCACCAGTACACCGGTGCCCTGCCGTCGGTTCGTCCTCGAAAAATCCACAAGCACATCGCCTGGAAGCCTAGTAGGGCCGGCAGCAGCGGCACCGCCAGCCAGCCCAGCAGCCGCAGGGTTGGACCACTGGCGGCGGCGTCGGTCACCGTCAGTGACGCGCCCGGTTCCACGGTCGACACCAGCACGTACGGCCAGAGCGTCACCCCGACCAGCAGCACCGGCAGCGCGAGCGCCGTCGCGGTGGCGGCGAAGGCCACGCCGGGCCGTCGCCGCCCGAGCGCCACCCGCGCCGCGAGCAGGGCCGCCACCAGCAACATCGCCAGTAGTACGCCGACCGCGGGGCGCTGCGCGGCGGTGCGTACCCGGTCGGAGAAAAGCGCGACGACGGCGGCTGCGCCGACCGCGACGGTCGCGGTGAGGAGCAGCCGGCGCGCCAGCGGACGGAGCCGGTCGCTTTCTACGGTGGGTAGCCGGAGGGTGAGGAAGGTCGCACCGTGCGCCACGACCAGTGCCAGCACGGCCAGCCCGGTGGCGGCGGCGAACGGGGTGAACAGGTGCGTCACCCCGGCCACATGTCCGTCGGCCCGCAGCGGTACCCCCTGGAGCAGTCCGGCGAGCACCACGCCCCAACCGAGCGCGGCGAGCAGGCTGCCGACCACGATCACCCGCTCCCAGGCGGTCCGAGCCCGTCCGCCGCCCGGCCGGCTGCGCAGCTGCACCCCGGCGGTCACCAGGATCACCCCGGCGAGCGCGGCGGCCACCGCCGGGTAGCTGCCGGCGAGCAGTTCGCCCTCCAGTACGGGGAACGCGCCGAACAGGATGCCGACGGCGGCCACCAGCCACACCTCGTTGCCGAGGAAGAACGGCCCGAGCGCGTTGAGGGCGGCGCGTCGGCGTGGCGCGTCGGCTCCGCGGGCGAGCAGCAGACCGACGCCGTAGTCGTAGCCGCCGAGCACCAGATAGCCGGCGAAGAAGAGGCCGAGCAGGGCGTACCAGGCGAGTTCCATCTCCGGCTCCTCAGGCGAACGCGGGTTCGGGGCGGGGGTCGTCGGCCGGCGGTTGGGCCGGTGGGCGGCCGAGAGCGGGGTCGCCGGCACCCCGGGCGGCGTGCCGGGCGAGCAGCGTCCAGTTGGTGACGGCGAGCGTGCCGAGCAGCAGGGTGAAGCCGATCAGCGAGGTCGCCATCAACCACGGACTGATCGGCGAGACCGCCTGGTCGACCGGCAGCAGCCCGTACGCCACCCAGGGATGACGGCCGACCTCGCGGGCGATCCAGCCGAGGATCAGCGCCACGAACGGCAGGGGCAGGGTGAGCATGATCAGCCAGAGCGGGAACCGGAGGCGGATGATCCAGTCCCGCCAGAGCAGCGGGACGAGCAGCCAGAGCAGGCCGAGGGCGAATCCGATGAGGATCATGAAGCCGAGCCCGACGTTGGCCAGCGCGGGAGGCAGGTAGTCGCCGGGGCCGAATCTGGTGGTCCAGTCGGCGATCAGCGCGTCGGCTTCGGGGTTGCTCCCGAACTTGGTGGGTTGTACGCCGCCCACCGGCCCGAACTGGGTGAAGCCGAACCCCTGCACGAGGGTGATCGACAGCGCGGCGGTGACCAGCCCGATCCGCAGCGAGGTGCGGAACAGCGCATGGTCGGTGGTGCGCCGATTGAGGTGCCAGGCGCTGACCGCCGCCATCAGCAGGCCGCCGGTGAGCAGCGCCGCCGACACCACGTGCCCGAGCGCCATCCACAGGGTCGGGTTGGTCAGCAGTGCCGCGAAGTCGGTCAGGTGGGCGACTCCGTCGCGTACCTCGTAGCCGACCGGGTTCTGCAACCAGGAGTTGGCCACCATGATCCAGAAAGCCGAGGCGTACGCGGTGATTGCGACCCCGTAGAGCAGTGCGAGGTGCGCGCCGCGACGTAGCCGGTGCCAGCCGAAGATCCACATGCCGAGGAAGGTCGACTCCAGGAAGAAGGCGACCAGGGTCTCGATCGCCAGCGGCGCGCCGAAGACGTTGCCGGCGTAGCGCGACAGCCCGCTCCAGTTCAGCCCGAACTGGAACTCCATCACGATGCCGGTGGCGATGCCGAGCACGTAGTTGATCACGTATAGCTGGCCCCAGAATCGGGTCAGTCGCTCCCAGCGATGGTTGCCGGTCAGCACCCAGGCGGTCTGCATCCCGACCAGCAGGGTGACCAGCCCGAGCGTGACAGCCACGAAGAGGAAGTGGATCGAGGCGGTCGTGGCGAACTGTAGGCGGGCGAGGAGCAGGGTGTCCATGTCGGCTCTCCCGGGGCGGGTTCGTTGCGGATAGGGAGACTACACGTAGCGACGCTACATATAGGTCCGCAGTGCGAGTCGGGCCGACATCATCAGGGTTAGTTCAGGGTCCGTCAGCTGAGGAAGAGCGAGACGGGCAAAGCAGCCACGGTCGTGGTCACGGACAGCGCAATGGCACCGAGCAGCCGAGGCGGGCGTGCGGTGACCAGCAGCCGCTGCACCCGTACGTCCAGATCCCGGTCGCCCATGCCGAGCGCGCCGGCCGGCGTGATCCGATTCCCGGCGGCCGCGAACCGGCGCAGCGCACCGGCCAGCGGGGCCTCGGCGTGCAGCTCACGGGCCTTGTCGTCGGCGCGCATCTCGACCAGCAGCGAAACCCGCTCGTGTGCCTGCCGGACCCAGCGGAACCAGGGCAGCGCCCGACAGAGCGCGGTGAACGGCAGCAGCACCAGATCGTGCCGCTCCTGCGCGTGCGCCCGCTCGTGGGTCAGCACCGCCGCCAACTCGGCCCGGTCGAGCAGGCTGAGGGTGCCGGCGCTGACCACCACCCGGGGCTTCACCCCCGGAAGGCAGTACGCCGCCGCACCCGGATGGTCGAGCACCAGCGCGCCCGGCACGGTCGGATCCCGTCGGGCGACCAGGGTGAGCAGATCCCGGTGCCGACGCTGAGCGCGTACCGCGCCGTGGACGCTGCGTACCGTGGTGGTCAGCAGCACCGCCCCGATGCCGAGACCGACGCCGACCAGCCCCAGGTGCACGGCACCGAGACCGGCCGGCAGGGTACCGCGCCAAAGATCGTCAGCGAGCGCCAGCAGTGCACTGCCGGTGCCCCGCTGGTACGGGGCGAAACCCAGCGCGATCGGCAGCCCCATCGCGGAAAGACCGACCCCCAGACCGATCGCCTGCCAGCACAGGATCGCCACCCGAGGGCTGCGCCACGTCCAGGTGGAGCGGGCCAGCACCTGGGCGAGCAGCCAGCACGCCACCATCGAGGCGGCGAAGTGCAGGGTGTGCGCCACGGCCTCGCCCTACCGCTCCGCGGCCTCGTCGGCCAGGCCGGCGCGCGACGCCCGGTCTGCTGGCGACTCGACCCGGTCGGTCAGCCCACGGTCCGGGCTGTCCGCCGCCTGCCCAGGTGTGTCGGATGCCAACCCGGCCTGCGCCGAGAGCGCGGCGCGCAGCACGTCGGCCTCGGTGCCGGTCACCGAGCGGGCGAATCGGACCAGCGCCGCGTCCCGGCTGCCGCCCAGATCGAGCGCATCGAGCATGAGCTGGGCGATGTACGCCTCACGGCTGGCCGCGGCGCGGTAACGCCACGCCCGCCCTTCCCGCTCGCGCTGCACCATGCCCTTGCCGGCCAGCCGGTCCAGCACGGTCATCACCGTGGTGTACGCCAACTCGCGTCCGTCCAGCGCCTCGGCCACCTCGCGCACGGTGACCCCATCGGACGTGGCGGGAACCGTGTCCCACAGCACGTCCATCACCGCACGCTCAAGATCCCCCAGCCGAGTCACCCCGCAATCCTACCCCCCGTAGTAGACCCACCCCCACCCCGGACGTTCCACCCACCCGCACCCGCGCCCACCCCACCCACCCCCGCACCCACCTCCGCCGCACCCACCCCCACCCCACCCACGTCCACCTCCGGCCATCCCAGCAACTTCGCGGAAACTGCTGCTTCGTCACCACTCGACCCAGCAGTTTCCGCGAAGTTGTCCGGATCTTGAGCGAGCACCCGGGGCGGCGCCAGGCAACAGAGGCCGGAAGGGGAAGGGGCGAGAGGGGAGACGGCAGGCCGGTGAGACGACCGAGCGGCGAGACCACCGAGCGGGAGGACGAGGACGACCGAGCGGGGAGACGATCGAGCAGGAGAGACGGCAGGCAGGAGAGATGGCAGGCCGGGCAACCGACGCTGGGCAGCCCCCCGTAAGCCGTGACCCACGGACTGCCGCGCCCAGGTCCGGGTTTCCGGGGAGCCCCGCCCGCGCAGGGATCAAGCCTGACCGCCCGGAGCGGGTGGGGCTCCCCGGAAACCCCAGGAGCGGAGGCCCCCCGGAAGGAAACCCCACTCAAGCGAAGGCTCCCCGGAACCCACTCAAGCCAAGGCTCCCCGGAAACCCACTCGAGCGAGGACTGGAAATCCCGGAAGCAGGGAGAGTCAGACCCCCTTGGGGTGCCAGACGGTCTTCGTTTCCAGCAGGGCCGTCATCCGGCCGAGCCCGGGATCCGCCGACCAGTCGTGACCTGCCGCTACCGGCCGCAGCACCCGCTTGAGGTTCTCCGCGGCCTTGACCTCCAGGTCGGCGGCCAGCTCCGGGTCGGTCACCCCGGTCAGGTCGATGGCGTTGACGTCCATGTGCGCGGCCAGCGTGGGTACGGTCTCCGACAGCCGGCCGGTGAGGATGTTGACCACGCCGCCCGGCAGGTCGGAGGTGGCCAGCACCTCGGCAAGGGTCACCGCGGCCAGTGGCGCCGTCGGTGAGGCGGCCACCACCACCGTGTTGCCGGTGACGATCGCCGGGGCGATCACGCTGACCAGCCCGAGCAGGGCCGGTGTCTCGGGGGCGACCACCGCCACCACACCCGTCGGCTCGGGCGCCGACAGGTTGAAGTACGGCCCGGCGACCGGGTTCGCGCCCCCGTACACCTGCGGGAGCTTGTCGGACCAGCCGGCGTACCAGACCCAGCGGTCGGTCGCCGCGTCCACCTCGTCGGCGGGTACGCCGAGCGCGACGAACTGCTCGCGTCGGCCCTCCAGCATCTCGGCGACCCGGTAGAGGATCTGACCCCGGTTGTACGCGGTCGCCCCGGCCCACCCCTTTCCGGCGGCGCGGGCGGCCACCACGGCGTCCCGCGCGTCCTTGCGGGAGGCCAGCGACACGTTGGAGTCCTGCACGAGATACGACCGTCCCGACTCGCTACGCGGGAACTTCCCGCCGATGAAGAGCTTGTACGTCTTGCGTACCGCGACCCGCTCAGACATTGAGGTACGCCTCCAGCCCGTGCCGGCCGCCCTCGCGACCGTAGCCCGACTCCTTGTAGCCGCCGAACGGCGAGGTCGGGTCGAACTTGTTGAACGTGTTTGCCCACACCACTCCGGCGCGCAGCCGGTCGGCCGTCCACAGGATCCGGGAGCCCTTCTCGGTCCAGATCCCGGCCGACAACCCGTACGGAGTGTTGTTTGCCTTCTCCACGGCCTCGGCCGGGGTGCGGAAGGTGAGTACGGACAGCACCGGGCCGAAGATCTCCTCGCGGGCGATCCGGTGTGCCTGGGTGACGCCGGTGAAGATGGTCGGCGCGAACCAGAAGCCCCGCTCGGGCAGCTCGCAGGGTGGCGACCACTGCTGCGCGCCCTCGGCGGCGCCGGCTTCGGTCAGCTCCCGGATGCGGGAGAGCTGGGCGGCGGAGTTGATGGCACCGATGTCGGTGTTCTTGTCCAGCGGGTCACCGAGGCGCAGTTGGGCCATCCGCCGCTTGAGTGACTCCAGCACCTGCTCGGCGACGGATTCCTGAACCAGCAGCCGGGAGCCGGCGCAGCAGACGTGCCCCTGGTTGAAGAAGATGCCGTTGACGATGCCCTCGACCGCCTGGTCGACCGGGGCGTCGTCGAAGACGATGTTGGCGGCCTTGCCGCCGAGTTCCAGGGTGAGCTTCTTGCGGCTGCCGGCGACCGCGCGGGCGATGGCCCGGCCGACGTCGGTGGAGCCGGTGAAAGCCACCTTGTCCACGTCGGCGTGCTCGACCAGTGCCCGGCCGGTCTCGCCGGCACCGGTGACGATGTTGACCACGCCGGCCGGCAGGTCGGCCTGCTGGCAGATCTCGGCGAAGAGCAGTGCGGTGAGCGGGGTGGTCTCGGCCGGCTTGAGCACCACCGTGTTGCCGGCGGCCAGCGCGGGGGCGATCTTCCAGGCCAGCATCAGGAGCGGGAAGTTCCACGGGATGACCTGCGCCGCCACGCCGAGCGGCTGCGGGTTGGTGCCGCTGTGCTCGCTCGTCGGCCTCCGGCCGAACCCGGCGTACTCCAGCTTGTCGGCCCAGCCGGCGTAGTAGAAGAAGTGGGCGGCGACCAGCGGGAGGTCGACGTCGCGGGACTCCTTGATCGGCTTGCCGTTGTCAAGTGACTCCAGCACGGCCAGCTCACGCGAGCGTTCCTGGATGATGCGGGCGATCCGGAACAGGTACTTGGCCCGGTCCCGGCCCGGCATCGGACCCCAGACCTTGTCGTACGCCTTGCGGGCCGCCCGGACCGCCCGGTCCACGTCCTGTGCGCCGCCCTCGGCGATCTCGGCCAGCACCTCCTCGGAGGCCGGGTTGATCGACTTGAAGCTGCCGCCGTCGGCCGGGTCGACGAACTTACCGTCGATGAAGAGCCCGTACGAGGGCTTGAGGTCTACCACCGAGCGTGACTCGGGGGCGGGTGCGTATTCGAACATCGCGGTCAGTCCAGGGTGAAGTAGTCGGGGCCGGCGTACACGCCGGTCGTCAGCTTGGTGCGCTGCATCAGCAGGTCGTTGAGGAGGCTGGACGCGCCGAAGCGGAACCAGTCCGGGTGCAGCCAGTCCGGGCCGACGGTCTCATTGACCATGACCAGGTACTTGATCGCGTCCTTGGTGGTCTTGATGCCGCCGGCCGGCTTCACGCCTACCTGCCGCCCGGTGGCGGCCCGGAAGTCGCGTACCGCCTCCAGCATCACCAGGGTCACCGGCAGGGTGGCGGCGACCGGAACCTTGCCGGTGGAGGTCTTGATGAAGTCGCCGCCCGCGAGCATCGCCAGCCAGGAGGCGCGGCGCACGTTGTCGTAGGTGGCCAGCTCGCCGGTCTCCAGGATCACCTTGAGGTGGGCGTCCCCGCTGGCCTGCTTGGTGGCGACGATCTCGTCGTACACCTCGGCGTAGCGGCCGGCCAGGAAGGCGCCCCGGTTGATCACCATGTCGATCTCGTCGGCGCCCGCCTCGACGGCGGCGCGGGTGTCGGCGAGCTTGATCTCCAGCGGCGCCTGACCCGACGGGAAGGACGTGGCCACGCTGGCCAGGTGCACCCCGGATCCGCGCAGCACCTCGGCCACGTACGGGACCATCGAGGGGTAGACGCAGACCGCGCCGACGTGCGGGCAGGACGGGTCGGCCGGATCGGGCCGCAGCGCCTTCGCGGCGAGCGCCCGTACCTTGCCCGGGGTGTCCGCGCCCTCCAGCGTGGTCAGGTCGACCATCCGGATGGCGAGGTCGATCGCCTCGGCCTTGGCGGTGGTCTTGATGGATCGGGTGCCGAGTTGGGCTGCCCGCTGCTCCGCGCCGACCTGGTCCACGCCCGGTAGGCCGTGCAGGAAGGTCCGCAGAGCGGTCTCGGATCGTCCCAGCTCGGAGAGGTCCGAGCGGGCCGACGTCGCTGTCGCCGTCATGTCTCGAAGTCTACGCAGGTTGACACCGAGTGATCTTGGTCACCGCGGTCGACGAGCGCGCACGGGTGAGCGAGGTCGCTGGTCGCGGCCGGGACCCGCGCGCCGACATTCCGGGCGGGTAGGTTGAGCGATCGTGGACGTACTCGTCATTGACCACCCGCTCGCCCAGTCCCGGCTGACCGCCATGCGGGACGAGCGCACCGATTCATCGACATTCCGGGCGGCGCTCCACGAACTCACCACAATGCTGGTGTACGAGGCCGCCCGCTCCTTCCCGGTGGAGACGTACCCGGTGCAGACGCCGGTGACCGCCACCCAGGGCACCCGGCTGGCCAACCCGCCGCTGCTGGTGCCGGTGCTGCGGGCGGGTCTCGGCATGGCGGACGCCGCGCTGGGGCTGCTGCCCGAGTCCTCGATGGGTTTCGTCGGCCTGGCCCGCGACGAGGAGACCTTCGAGCCGCGCGCCTACATGGAGTCGCTGCCCCGGGACCTCGCCGGCCTGCCCGTGCTGGTCCTCGACCCGATGCTGGCCACCGGCGGCTCCCTGGAGCACTGCTGTCGACTGCTGGCCGAGCGGGGCTGCACCGACATCACCGTGCTCTGTGTGCTCGCCGCGCCGGCCGGCATTCAGCGGTTGGAGCGCTCCGGACTGCCGCTGCGCCTGGTCACCGCCGCCATCGACGACGGCCTCAACGACAGCATGTTCATCGTGCCGGGCCTCGGCGACGCCGGTGACCGGCAGTTCGGCGGCATGCCCCGCTTCTGAGCATGGCGACGGCCGCTGACCCCGGCGGCGGTTTGTGCTGCGGATGATGGCGTTCAGCGGCTAGCGTCTCGGGCCATGACTGGTGTGCCACTCGCCGAGGAACTGCTCCTGCTCGCCTACGACGACGAAACGGGTAAGGCGACCCTGCCGCGGATCAGCCTCGACCTGGGCATGGCCGCCGCCGTTCTCATCGAACTGGCCCTGGCCGGGCGGATCGCGTACACCGACGGCGCCTTGACCGCGGTGGACCCGACGCCGACCGGCGAACCGGTCACCGACGCGGTGCTGGCCAAGATCGTGGCCGACACGCCGCACAGCCCCTCCTCCTGGGTGCAGCGGCTCCGGCACGGCCTGCGCGACCGGATCCTCGGCGACCTCTGCGAGCAGGGCGTCGTCCGGGACGTCGACGAGACCGAGTTGGGCTTCATCCACGTCCACCGCTACCCGGTGGTGGACCCGTCGGTGGAGGAGGAGACCCGGCAGCGGCTCGCCGTGGTGCTCACCGGCGCTGCTCCGGACGAGCGGACCGCCGCGCTCGCGACCCTGGTCGCCGTGCTGCGGATGGAATCCGCACTCGGGGTCACCGGCGAGGACGCCGACGCCGCCCGACGCCGGCTGGAGGAGATCGCCAGCGGCGCCGGCTTCTCCGGCGAGGTCAACCTGGAGGACAGCGTGATCCGCCCGTCGGTGGCCCTGGTGGTGGCTGCCCTCGGCCGCGCCGTCGAGCACGCCCTCGGCCCCCGCCGCCCGCCCGAATCGCGTTGATCATGAGGTTGGCGGCACTCCTGGATCAACTTCGTCGCTAACCTCATGATCAACCGGGTGGGATGCCGAGGGCGTGGGCGATTTCGGTGCGGAGGGTGGTGACGGCGGACGCCGCGCGGGTGCGGGCCGCGGCTACGTCGCCGTCGGCGACCGGTTCCACCACTTCCAGGTACGCCTTGAGCTTCGGTTCGGTGCCGGAGGGTCGGATCACCACCCGGGCCGCTGCGGTACGCAGGATCATCACGTCGGCGTCGGGAAGCAGGTCCTGCGTCTCGGTGACCGGCTGACCGAGCAGGGTGGTCGGGGTGGCGGCGCGGATCCGGGCCATCGCGTCGGCGATCAGGCGCAGGTCGTCGACGCGTACCGAGAGCTGGTCGGTCTGGTGCACGCCGAACTCGGCGGCCAACTCGTCGAGCCGGTCGGCGAGCGTGCGCCCCTGCGCCTTGAGGCCGGCGGCCAGCTCGGCCACGGTCAGCGCGGCGGTGATGCCGTCCTTGTCGCGTACGTGCTCCGGGGCGACGCAGTAGCCGAGCGCCTCCTCGTAACCGAACACCAGTGGTTCGCTGCCGTCACCGGCCCGGACGATCCACTTGAATCCGGTGAGCGTCTCCCCGTACGGCAGCCCGCGCGCGGCGCACATCGTCCGCAGCAGCGACGACGAGACGATGGTGGTGGCGTACAGGCCGGTGACCCCGCGTCGCATCAGGTGATCGGCGAGCAGCACACCCACCTCGTCCCCGCGCAGCATCCGCCAACCCGAACCGTCGGACCCGCCGGCAGCGTCGCGGACCGCGACGGCGCAGCGGTCGGCGTCGGGGTCGTTGGCGATGGCCAGGTCGGCGTCGGTGCGCTCGGCGAGCGCGACCAGTCGGTCCACCGCGCCCGGCTCCTCCGGGTTCGGGAAACTGACGGTGGGGAAGTCAGGGTCCGGCTCGGCCTGGTCGGGCACCACGCCGGGCGTCGGAAAACCGGCGGCGGCGAACGCGGCGGTGAGCACCGCCGCACCGACACCGTGCAGCGGGGTGTACGCCACGGTCAGCTCCCGGGGACCGCCCGGGGAGACGACACCGACCGCCCGCGCCACGTACGCGGCGACCAGGTCGTCGCCGAGCACTTGCCCGGCGGGGCCGAGCGGCACCTGAGCCAGCGGGCCGACCGCGCGGATGGCGGCCTCGATGCCGGCGTCGGCCGGCGGCACGATCTGCGCCCCGGCGCCCAGTTCTCCACCCAACTCGGCACCGAGGTACACCTTGTAGCCGTTGTCCTGCGGCGGGTTGTGGCTGGCGGTCACCATCACCCCGGCCACCGCCGACAGGTGACGCACCGCGTACGCGAGCACCGGGGTGGGCAGGGGGCGGGGGAGCAGCAGCGCCGGGCGGCCAGCCCCGGTGGCCACCTGGGCGGTGCGCTCGGCGAACTCGCGGGAGCCGCGCCGGGCGTCGTACCCGATCACCAGCGGGCCGGTGCCGCCCTGGGCGGCGAGCCAGGCGACCAGCCCGGCGGCGGCCTGGGTGACCACCGCGAGGTTCATCCCGTTGGGGCCGGCGCGCAGCGGCCCGCGCAGGCCGGCCGTGCCGAAGGTCAGCGGCCCGGCGAACCGGTCGGCCAGCTCCGGTGCGCTACCCGGCAACTGGTCGAGCACCGCCCGCAGCTCCGCCCGACCGGCCGGGTCGGGATCGTCGGCGAGCCAGCGTTCGGCCCGCTCGCGGATGGTGTCGATGTCGCTGGTCTCCGCCGCCATGGCCTCTTGATAGCACGGCGCGGATCTCCACGGGCGTGTGCCCTGGCTCAGCCAGCCGACGTGAGCTGGAACGACTTGAGCATCTCCGCGTAGATCGGCTTGCTCTCCTCGAAGCGGGCGTCGGTCGAGGTGAGGTAGAACGAGTAGAGCCGGCCGTCGTGGGCCACCCCGTGCCAGATGCCGTGCCGCATCTCGTCGCCCTCGCCGCAGGTGTACTCGAACTCGGCCGACGGCTTACCGGCCAGCTCCTTCTCGGCCATGGCGACCTGAGTGTATGGCTTGGCACAGGAGGCCGAACGGGTCTTCAGCCCGTTCTCGGCCACCTCTGCCCAACGGGCCGAGGTGCCGCTCCACTTCTCGTTGAGGATGCGTACCCGACGGCCGCTGTCCTCCGGGTCGGTGTAGTCGATGTAGACCCCACCGGCCGGCGCGGCCCGCTTCCAGCCCTTGGGCACCAGCACTTGCACCCCGCGTGCCGAGTGCTCCTGCATCTCGATGCCGGGGCCTTCGTCCGCCGAGGCGGACGGCTCGGCGACCGGGGTGGTGGGCGTCTCATCGCCGCCGCTGGAGAAGGCCACGATGCCGATCAGCAGCAGCACCGCGAGGCCACCGGCCGCCGCCAGCTGCATCTTGCGTGGCCAGCCCTTCACGGTATCGACCACCCGGGTGCCGGCGGCCTTCGCCCGGTCGACCGGGCTGCTGCCGCCACCCGGAGCCGGGGCCGGCGTGCCGTACGGCTGGTTCGGCGCGGCCGGCCACTGCGCGGCACCGTAGGCGCCGACCTGCTGCGTCGCGTCGGGCTGGGCACCGCCGTAGCCGCCGACCCGCTGGGTCGCCTCGGGCTGGGCGCCGTAGCCGCCGAGCTGCTGGGTGGCGTCCGGCCCGGCGCCGTAGCCGCCGATCCGCTGGGTCGCGTCGGGCTGCCCGCCGTAACCGAAGATCTCCGGCCCGACCCGCTGGGTGGTGTCCCCACCGACCCGCTGGGTCGCCTCGGCGCCACCGTAGGTGCGGCCGGCGGGCGGGGACATCGCGGCACCCCGCTGCCCGGGACGGGCCAGGGCGTCGGCGCTGGTGTCCTCCATCGCGGCGGCGCCGGCCGCGGCAGCCTGGCCGGGGCGCTCGCCCCGGCGCAGCGCGGCCAGCCGGTCGGTCAGCGACTCGCCGGGGCCAAGCATCGCCCGGCCGCCGATCTGCCCGGACGGGACCGGCTTTGCCGGCGCGGCCGGCGCGCTGATCGGTGCGGGCAGCGGCACCGGCATCACTGAGTACTGGTCGGTCATCGAGTTGACCCCGGCGGCGCTGCTGCTCAGCGGGCCGGCCAGCAGCTCGCGCAGCATGGCGCGGGCGGTGTGCACGTCCAGCCGGCGGGCCGGATCCTTCTCCAGCAGACCCATCAGCACCCGGGTCAGCGGACCACTGCGTTGTGGCGGGGCGGGCGGATCCTCGACCACGGCGTGCATGGTCTCGATCGGGTCGCCCCGGTCGAAGGGCGGGCGGCCCTCCACGGCCGTGTAGAGCGTCACCCCGAGGGAGAACAGGTCGCTGGGCGGGCCGAACTCCTGCCCCATGGCCCGCTCTGGCGAGATGAAGTGCGGTGAGCCCAGCACCATCCCCGGGGTGGTGAGCTGCACGTCGGTGGGCATCCGGGCGACACCGAAGTCGGTAAGCACGCAGCGGCCGTCGGAGCAGATCAACACGTTGGCGGGCTTGACGTCGCGGTGCAGCACGCCGATCGCGTGCGCCACCTCGAGCGCGCCGAGCAGCGCAATGCCGATCTTGGCAACCACGCGCTGAGCGATCGGCCCGTCCTCGATCACCATGTCGGCGAGGCTGCGGGCGTCCAGCAGCTCCATCACGATCCAGGGGCGGCCGGCCTCGGTGACCACGTCGTACACCTGGACCACCGCCGGATGGGCGATGGCGGCGGCGGCGCGGGCCTCGCGCAGGGTGCGTTCGTACATCGCGTCGCGGTCGCTCGGCGCCAGGCCGGGCGGGAGGACGACCTCCTTGACCGCCACGTCACGGCGCAGCAGGGTGTCCGTGGCCCGCCAGACCGTACCCATGCCACCGTTGCCCACCGCCGAGCGCAGCGAGTACCGGTCACCGATGACGGTGCCGGGTGTCGCGCGTCCGTTGGTGGGAGTGCTGACTGGTCCGCCGCTCCACGTCGGGATCTGAGTCACAGAAAAGCCACCGGGGGAAGTCGAGAGGGCTGGGACACAACCCCCCTATCTTGCTGGTTCAGACGCCCGATGCGAAAGCCGGCGCGGCGGACGTTTCCAGTACTCGACGGTACGTGTGCAGCCACTCACCTCTTGTCGTGCCTTGTCGCGGCCGGGCGACGCGGTGTGCGGTATCCCTCACCCGCCACCCGTTCCACCCGTCCTACCATCCGGTGATGAGCGAACGGCGGTCAAGCGAGTCCGGTTTCCCGATCAAGGGCGTCTACACGGCCGACGACCTTCCCGGCGACCTGGACTCCCGCCTCGGCGGGCCGGGCGAGTTCCCGTACACCCGTGGGGTCTACCCCACCATGTACACCTCCCGCCCGTGGACCATGCGTCAGTACGCCGGCTTCGGTACCGCCACCGAGTCCAACGCGCGTTACCACCAGTTGTTGCGGGCCGGGACGATGGGCCTGTCGGTCGCCTTCGACCTGCCCACCCAGATGGGGTACGACTCCGACGACCCGATCGCGCACGGCGAGGTGGGCAAGGTGGGCGTGGCCATCGACTCCATCGAGGACATGCGACTGCTGTTCGACGGCATCCCGCTGGACAAGGTCTCCACCTCGATGACGATCAACGCGCCCGGCTCGGTGCTGCTGTTGCTCTACCAACTCGTCGCCGAGGAGAACGGCGTGCCGGGTTCGGCGCTCAACGGCACCATCCAGAACGACATCCTCAAGGAGTACATCGCCCGGGGGACGTACATCTTCCCGCCGAAGCCCTCGTTGCGGCTGGTCGCCGACACCTTCGGCTACTGCCGTAGCGAGGTGCCGAAGTGGAACACCATCTCGATCTCCGGCTACCACATGGCCGAGGCCGGCGCGTCGCCCGTGCAGGAGATCGCGTTCACGCTGGCCAACGGCGTGGAGTACGTCCGGGCCGCGATCGCCGCCGGGCTGGCCGTGGACGACTTCGCCCCCCGGCTGTCGTTCTTCTTCGTCGCGCGTACCACCCTGCTCGAAGAGGTGGCCAAGTTCCGGGCGGCCCGGCGGATCTGGGCCCGCCTGATGCGCGACGAGTTCGGGGCGAAGAACCCGAAGTCGATGATGCTGCGCTTCCACACCCAGACCGCGGGCGTGCAGTTGACCGCCCAGCAGCCCGAGGTGAACCTGGTCCGGGTGGCGGTGCAGGGGCTCGGCGCGGTGCTCGGCGGCACCCAGTCGCTGCACACCAACAGCTTCGACGAGGCGATCGCGCTGCCCACCGAGAAGGCGGCCCGGTTGGCGCTGCGTACCCAGCAGGTGCTGGCGTACGAGACGGATCTCACCGCCACTGTCGACCCGTTCGCCGGCTCGTACGTGGTCGAGGCGATGACCGCCGAGATCGAGACGGCGGCCGACGCGCTGATGGCCCGGGTCTTCGAGCACGGGTCTGCGGTGGACGCGATCGAGGTCGGCTTCCAGAAGCGGGAGATCGAGCAGTCCGCGTACCGGATCGCGCAGGAGATCGACTCGGGCGAGCGGGTGGTGGTCGGGCTCAACCGCTTCGCGATCGACGCCGAGGAGCCGTACGAGCCGCTGCGGGTCGATCCGGCGATCGAGGCGGCCCAGGCCGAGCGGCTGGCGAAGCTGCGGGCCGAGCGGGACTCCGCCGCCGTGGAGCGGGCGCTTGTCGAGTTGCGGGAGACCGCCTCGGGCACCGGCAACGTGCTCCACCCGATGAAGGCGGCGCTGCGCGAGCGGGCCACCGTCGGTGAGGTGTGCGGGGCGCTCCGCGAGGTCTGGGGCCGCTACCAGCCTACTGACCGGTTCTGACCCCGGTCAGGTCGTCACGGCAACGCACGGTCCGCCGCCGCCGGGCGTGCGGCAGTCGTCGCGGGGGACGTCACGGCCGAGTCGTCGCGCAGCGTGTCGAACCGGCGTTGCCCGGGTACTCCGCTCGCGGTGATCACGTGGACGCACACGGTGTGCGGTCGGACGGCTGCCCTGCGTGTGAACGTCCACGGGTGATCGTTGCCGATGGTGGTCGGGTAATTGTCGTACGGTCAGTTCATCGGCGCGACTAATGCGACAATTCGGAACGGCGACGATGGTTTCGGGAAGATTCTCAGTGTCCGGCGAACGATTACGCGTTGTAGGAGGTGAGGGGCGGATGAGGGCTCATGACCACGATCTACCTGCTGTCCCGCTCACCTACGGACGCTCTCAGCAGGGCATACGTGACGCTGCGCGGTCCGATCATCACCGGAACGAGGTTGCGCAGAGTTACCGTCGGGGGTCTACGCTGTCTGCTGTTCCCGATGATCCATCCATTTCTAGTGATCGAAGAGAATTCGACGTGACGAGTGCGTTGACGATGCCGACCGGTCACCAACTGGCGCCGTCCTGGCCGGATGCGCCGACCGGTTCCCAGCCCCTGCCCTTCGAGTTGGACCACCTGCTCGCCCTCCGGGTACCGGGCCTGATCGCCACGCGCCGTCACATCCACTCGCACCCGGAGCTGTCCGGCGCGGAATTCGAGACCGCGGCCCTCATCGCCCGGGAACTCTCCCTGGCCGGGTTGCAGCCGCGAATGCTGCCCAAGGGCAACGGGGTGATCTGCGACATCGACGGCCGTCCGGACGGGCCGGTGATCGCGCTGCGCGCCGACATCGACGCGTTGCCGCTGACCGACGTCAAGGACGTGCCGTACCGCTCCACGGTCGACGGGGTCTGCCACGCCTGCGGCCACGACGTGCACACCACGGTCATGTTGGGCGTCGGCATGCTGCTCGCGCAACTGGCCGACCTGGGCGAACTGCCCGGCCGGGTCCGGCTGATCTTCCAGCCCGCCGAGGAGATCCTGCCCTGCGGTTCGCTGGAGGTGATCGAGGCCGGCGGCCTCGACGACGTGGTGCAGATCTTCGCGTTGCACTGCGACCCGAACCTGCCCGTCGGTCAGGTGGGTCTGCGGGTCGGCCCGATCACCGCCGCCGCCGACAACGTCACCGTCCGGCTCACCGGCCCGGGTGGCCACACCGCCCGCCCGCACCTGACCGTGGACCTGGTGGACGCGCTCGGTCGGCTGATCACCGAGGTTCCGGCACTGGTCAGCCGCCGGGTGCCGGCGAACAGTGGACTGCTGCTCGTCTTCGGTCACGCCTCCGCGGGCACCCGGTACAACGTCATCCCGTCCGAGGCGTCCGCCTCCGGCACCCTGCGGGTGATGGACCGCGACACCTGGGAGCTGGCACCGAAGATCGTTTCTCAGGTGGTCCGGGACGTCATCGCACCCACCGGGGCCACCGTCGACCTGGAGTACCTGCGCGGTCGTCCACCGGTCTGCAACGACGCACGGGCCATCGGGGTGCTGAACGCGGCCACCGCAGCCGCGCTCGGCCCGGAGGGCATCGCGGAGACCCCGCAGAGCATGGGCGGCGAGGACTTCTCCTGGTATCTGGAGTACGTCCCCGGCGCCCTGGCCCGACTCGGGGTCGGCCGCTCCGGGCCGAACGTCGATCTGCACCGGGCGTCGTTCGACGTGGACGAACGGGCCATCCCGGTGGGCGTACGGCTCATGGTGCAGACCGCGCTCCAGGCACTGGCGGCGGCGCGCTGACACCCGGCGGTGGCGGGGTGCCGCTCGGTGCGACCAGGGCCGGCACCCCGGGTCGGTTCCGGCGGCGACGGCGGGCCAGCCACCACAGCGCCCCCAGCGGTACGCCGAAGACCAGCAGCCACGGCAGGATCGCACCCAGCACGGTGAGCAGGACGGTCATCGAGGACAGGAAGACCTGCCAGCCGCCCTTGAGCCCCACCAGGAAACCGATCTCGGTCTCCTCCTCGGGGGTCGTGACGCCGGGCCCGACCAGGGTGACCGTGATGGTGGACAGCGCGGTGAGGTCGCTCAGCCGCCGCTTCTTCGCCTCCAGCGAGGCGAGGTCGGCCTCCCGCCGGGCCAGTTCGTTCTCGATGCTCACCAGATCGCTTATCGAGTTGGCCTGGGCGAGCAGTCGTCGCGCACTCTCCACCCGGGCCCGCTGGCTGGCGATCCGGGCGTCGAGGTCGATGGTCTCCTCGGTGACGTCCTGCGTACCGATCTCCCGGCGCTCCTGGGTGCCGAGACCCGCCAGTTCCTCCACGACCGCGTAGAACCGCTCCGCTGGCACCCGCAGTTCGAGGTCGGCCACCGCGTCGGCGTCGGAGCTGCGGCGTTGGTCCCCGCCGACGAAGCCGCCGGCCCGGGTGGCCGCCGCGACGGCGTCCCGGGCGGCGACGTCCACATCGTTCACCTGCACCCGGATCGATCCCGTGTAGATGATGGACCGCTTGTCGACCCGGGTGTCCGTCGCCGCGCCGGCACCGCCCTGGGCGTTACCGGGCGCGGCGGCCTCGCCGGGCGCAACGGCGGCACCCTCCCGGGCCGGTGCCTCGGCGTCGGCCGCGGTGCCGGCCGCCCCTGAGTCGTCTCCGCCGCCACTCCCGCAGGCGGCGAGCATCAGCAGCGCAGCAAGTGTCGCCACCGCCGTGGTCCCGTGCCGGCGGGCTCTTCGCATTCCCATCCCCGTTCCCCTCTCTGCTGCCCGAACAGGCAATGGCTCGGACGCCACACACCACCGCACGGGTTCCGGCAGACTGCGCTCAGGACGTCACGAATCGATATGGGAGGGATCACGATGCGGCTCACCAAGTACGCCCACTCGTGCCTGCGGGTCGAGCACGACGGGGGAGTGCTGGTCATCGATCCAGGAATGTTCAGTGAGCCGGCGGTGGCGTTGGACGGAGCCGACGCGGTGCTGATCACCCACGAGCACCCGGATCACCTCGACGTGGCGGCGGTGAACCGGCAGTTGGCGCGGCGTCCCTTCGTCATCCACGGTCCGGCGTCGCTGGCCGGCGCGCTCGGCGACGCGGCCGATGTGCTGCGCCCGGTGACCCCGGGGGAGTCCTTCACCGCCGCCGGGATCCCGGTACGCGCCCAGGGCGGCCGGCACGCGGTGATCCATCCCGACATCCCCGTGATCGACAACCTCGGTTATCTGCTCAACGACGTCGTCTACCACCCGGGCGACGCGCTGTTCGTCCCGGACGACGTCCAGGTCGACACCCTTTTCGCCCCGATCCACGCCCCCTGGTCGAAGTTCTCCGAGGTGGTCGACTTCATCCGGGCGGTGGCCCCGCGCCGGGTCTTCGCGCTGCACGACGCCCTGCTCAACGACAACGGTTACGCGGTGCTCGACCGGCAGTACACGGCGCTGTCCGGCAGCGAGTACCAGCGGCTGGAGCCGGGCAGCCGGATCGACGGCTGAGCCGATGCCCGGCCCCCCATCCGACCTCGTCGAGCAGCTGTACCGCACGCCGCCGGACCGGTTCGTCGCCGCCCGGGACGACGCCGCCGCGCAGGCCCGCCGGGCCGGTGACCCGCGTACCGCCCGGGAGATCGCCCGGCTGCGCCGGCCCACCGTCGCCGCCTGGTTGGTCAACCTGCTGGCGCTGGAGCGACCGGAGCTGGTGGCCGAGCTGGCGGAGCTGGCCGAAGCGCTGCGGGAGGCCCAGCGCGAGCTGCGCGGCCCGCGCCTGCGCGAGCTGTCCGCGCAGCGGCGGGCGGTGGTCGGCGCGCTGGTCGCCGAGGTACGCCGGCTCGCCGCCGGCGTCGAGGGTGCCCCGTCGGGCGGGAAGCTGCCGCTGGCCGAGGTCGAAGCGACACTCAACGCCGCGCTCTCCGACGTCGAGGTGGCCGAGCAGGTGCGTTCCGGGAGACTGCTGCGCCCGGCCCACTACGCCGGGTTCGGCGAGGTGCCCCGGCCACAGTTGCGTCTGGTGACCGGCGGCGAGGAACCGCCGCCCGCCGCCCCGGTCCGGCAGCGTCCGCCGGACCGGGGAGCGTTACGGGCCGAACAGGCACAGCGGGCCGCCCGCGCCGAACGCTCCCGTCGCCGCAAGGCGTTGGAGAAGGAGCTGGACCGGGCGCGTTCCGACCAGGAACGGGCCGAGACGGACCTGGCCGGCGCGGTCGCGGCCGAACGCGACGGGGTGGCCGCGCTGGACGCCGTCGAGGCGGAACTGGCCGAACTGGAACGTCGCCGGGCCGTCGCCGAGCAGGAACTCAGCCGGTCCCGGCTGGCCCGTCGGGCCGCCGAACGGTCGGTCAGCACCGCCCGGCGACGGGCCGGCGAGGTGGAGGCCGCAATGGAGGCGTTGGACGCCGAGGAGGGGGATGCCGACTCCGACGGTTGACCGGCAGACTGGTCCCCCATGGACGGACCTTCGGGCGGATCCTTCACGTACGGACCTTCGGGTGGACCCCTCCCGGGCGGGTCGGGATGACGCCGGAGCAGGTCGCGGCGGCGAGCAAACCCGCGGTGCTGGCCCTCGGCGAGGCGTACACCCGGTGCCCCACCACGCTGCGTCGGGCCCGCCTGCTCGGCATCTCCGGGTGGGCCTTCTACGTCACCGGGCGGGCCGGCGCGCTGGGTGACGTGCGGGCCGAGACAGTCGCGGCTGCCCTCGGCTTCATCGCCCCCGACGCCGTGGCCGACGGCTGGGACGCCGCCGCCCGTGCGGTCCGCCCGTCCGAGGTGGCCACCGCCAGCCTTGCCGAATGTTGCCGGTGGGGCGAGGAGGTCCTGGGTGACCTGCCCCGCGTCGACCGACTCGCGGTGCTTGTGGAACGGGCCGTCGCGGCGGCCGATGCCAGCGCGATGCCACTGTTCGCGGCGTGGCGGGCCATGCCGTCGGACGCGGCGACCACCGGTGCCCGGGCCGCCGCCGGCCTACGCCTGCTGCGCGAACATTTCACCGGTGCGCACCTGGTGGCCGTACGCGCCAGCGGGATGACCCCGCTGGAGGCGGTGCTGGCCGGGCCTGAGGGGGCCAGCGGCGCGATGGCCTGTGGCTGGCCGCCGCCGTACCCGCCGGTCGGACCGTTGGTGCGGCGGCGGCTGTGGGCCGAGGCGATGACCGACCGGCTCGTCGCGCCCGCGTTCACGGCGCTCGGCCCGGCCGACGGTGCGGAACTGGTCGAGTTGCTGACCCTGGCGCGGACCCACACGCAGGGTTGAGACCCGCCCATCCTGGGACGATCTCCCCGCAACCCGGGGTCGCCGCCCGCGGCCACCACGCCCGGTAGCAGACTGGGGAGGTGGGAGACGAGCTACGCCGAGGCGGTACCGGTGGGTCGGGACCGCAGCTCGATGACGTAGTCGTCCGGCGCGCCCGCCTTCTCGGCGGCGTTGGCGATCTCGGAGAGATACCAGGACGTGGGCAGGCCGCCCTCGTAGCCGTCGAAGACGTAGACCCAGGCGGTCACGTCGCCGTCGAGGGTCGAGACGCGGACGGTCAGCTTCCGGTACGTGCCGGAGGTGACGCCCTCGATCTCGTCCAGCTGAGCCGCGTCGTACGGGTGGATGTCGTAGAGCGCCACGAACACCCGGTCGCCGGGCGACTCGACGACAGTGCTGACCGCGCCCTCCCAGCCGATGACGTCTTCGCCGGCGAAGGTGAGCCGCCAGCCTTCCAGCCAGCCGATGCCCACCATCGGGGAATGCGGGCAGTAGGCGCGCATTCGAGCGGGGTCCAGGTTCGAGCCGTAGGCGGCGTAATGACGCACGGCGATGACGATAGCCCGGTCGGCGCGTGGGGGAGAATACGACGGTGCGTGTCGGACGCGTCGGGGAGAAGAAAGTCACTGTGAGCATGGAGGAAGGGCGGTCGTGGTGAGCCGGATCGTGATCATCGGCGGGGGGCCGGCGGGCTACGAGGCGGCACTGGTGGCGGCCCAGTTGGACGCCGACGTGACGGTCGTGGAGGCCGAGGGCGCCGGTGGCGCCTGCGTGCTGTCGGACTGCGTGCCGTCGAAGACCTTCATCGCCAGCTCCGAGGTGGTGACCGGCTACCGCGACACCGAGGTGTTCGGGGTGCACTCCGACGGCCTGGAGGCGGTCACCGTCGACGCCCAGGCGGTCAACGACCGGGTCAAGCGGCTCGCTCTGGCACAGTCCGCCGACATCCACGCGAAGCTGGTCAAGGCCGGAGTCACCTTCGTGTCCGGGCGCGCCCGCCTCGGCGAGGACACGCTCGGGCACACCCACCGGGTGATCGTCACGCCGGACGGTGCGGAGGCCGCGTACGCCATCGACGCCTCCACCGTGCTGATCGCCACCGGTGCCACCCCGCGCCAACTGCCCACCGCGCTGCCCGACGGCGAGCGCATCCTGACCTGGCGACAGGTCTACGACCTGCCCGAGCTGCCCGAGCATCTGATCGTGGTTGGTTCCGGTGTCACCGGTGCCGAGTTCGCCAGCGCGTACCTCGCGATGGGGGTCGAGGTGACCCTGGTCTCCAGCCGCGATCGGGTGATGCCGCACGAGGACGCCGACGCCGCGCAGGCGATCGAGCGGGTCTTCCGGACCCGGGGCATGAGCATCCTGAACAACTCCCGAGCCGAGAGCGTCCGGCGCACCGGCGACGGTGTCGAGGTCGAGCTCTCCGACGGCCGGACGGTCTCCGGGTCCCACGCGTTGATCGCGGTCGGATCGATCCCCAACACCGCCGAGCTGGGCCTGGCCGAGTACGGCGTCGAGCTGGCCCGGGGCGGCTACGTGACGGTGGACCGGGTCTCCCGGACCAACGTGCCCGGCATCTACGCGGCCGGCGACTGCACCGGGGTGCTGCCGTTGGCCAGCGTCGCCGCGATGCAGGGCCGGATCGCGATGTGGCACGCGCTCGGTGAGGCGGTCCGGCCGCTGCGGCTGCGTACCGTCTCCGCGAACGTCTTCACCGACCCGGAGTTGGCCACGGTCGGGGTCTCGCAGGACGAGGTGGACGCCGGCAAGGTGCCGGCGCGTCAGGTGATGCTGCCGCTGGGTGGCAACGCCCGGGCGAAGATGGACGAGATCCCGGACGGTTTCGTGAAGCTGTTCTGCCGACCGGCCAGCGGCCAGGTGATCGGCGGAGTGGTGGTCGCACCGAAGGCCAGCGAACTGATCATGCCGATCACGCTGGCGGTGGAGAACAACCTCACCGTCAACGAACTGGCTCAGACCATCACCATCTACCCCAGCCTCTCCGGCTCCGTCACCGAAGCGGGTCGCCAACTGATGCTCCACGAGCTGGAGTAGGCGGCGACCACGGTGAGCAGGCCCACCTCGGCGACGATGAGGGCCCGTTCGATCAGGCCGTAGTAGGCGCGGTCGCCCGGGTAGGCGGACCAGGCCATCGCGACGGCCAGCAGCAGGCTGGTCACGGTCAGGGCGCGCAGCCAGCGCCCGGCACGGGTGCCGGCGGGCAGCCGGGCGGCGAGCAACCAGCCGGCGATCGGCAGCGCCAGGAACGCGACCACCGAGGCGTACCGGTGCACGTAGGCGGCTGTGTCCATCTCGGTGCCCGGCGGGTTGGTCGGCACCAGGCCCGAGACCAGCAGCCCACCCGCCCAGACCGCCAACAGCCACTCGGCGGCCCGACCCCGGCGGCCCGCGACACCGTCGGTCGTGGCGGTGACGGATCGCGGACCGCCCGGCGGGCTGAGCCGACCGAGCGTCGGGATGAGCACGGCGGAGGCGGCAGCGAGCAGCAGCATGGCGATGTGGATGATCTCGCCCGAGTCGGAGACGGCGTAGTCGCTGACGGTCAGGCTGACCGGGTCGAGGTCGCTGACCCCGGCATGACCGATGACGGTGAGCACCGCCGCGAGGACGATTCCACCGAGGGCCAGTGCACCGCTGTTCCGGATTGCAGGCATGCTTCAGCCTGTCGTCGCGGGCACCTCAGGCGGATCCGGGACGAGCACCGAAATCCGACCCCGGGACCACCCCGACCGCCCATCCGGATTTCCCCGGGTGTCCGCACTAGTCGACGGGCGTCTCGGCCGGGGTCGAGTTCAGCCGTGCGGTGACGGACGCCAACGCCCAGCCGGCCAACGCGAAGCCGGCGGCGGCCACCGCCGCGACGACCACCATCCGCCAGCCGGAACCGGTCAACGCCGCCCCGCCCAGGTGCCCCACCAGCCCGCCGTAGGACGCCCAGCCTCCGGCCGCGACGCCGGCAGCGGGCAGAAAGTGCCGGACCGGGTACCGACTGCGGCCGGCGGCGAAGCAGGCGGCCATCCGGCCACCCGGCACGAAACGGCAGAGCAGAATCATCATCGGCCCGGGACGGCGCAGACCCCGGGTCAGGCGCCCGGCGATGCCGCGGGCTCGGCCAGCCCCCACCGGCCGCAGCGGCCGGCGTCCCGACGCGTACCGACCGAGCAGGTAGCAGGCCAGATCCCCGGCGAGTACGCCGAGCGCGCCGACGGCGACGGTCGTCGGCAGGTTCAGCCCGCCGTACACGGTGAGTGCGCCGCCGGTGAGCATCAGCAGCTGGGTGGGTACCACCGGCACGAAGGCGTCCACGGCCAGCAGGGTGAAGAGCGCGAGGTACGCCAGTTGGGGCGATGCCACCTGGGTGAGCAGTTCGGGCACCGGGCCACCTCGCGGAATTCTCCGAATGGACGTACCGAGCCTGACGCGGTGTCCGGGGTCACCCGCAACCGGCCCTGGCCGGCCGTGACCACTGACACCTCGCCCGGGCGGCGGCGGGCCACCGATCCCACCGCAGCATATCGATGAAGGTTGACGGCGAGGCGCGGTCGCCGAAATCTCCTCCAGCGGCGTACCGTTGTCGGCGCGCGGCCCGGCGAGCGTCGGGTCCCCCGTTCCTGACGCCCGGGCCGCCGCCGGGCCGCTGGCAGGTCCCGTGCCAGCGGCCCGGTCAAATGAGGTGCGGCGGCGCGCGGGGCGGGCGTACGCTCCGCGCATGTGCAGTGCGCTGCTGACGACGACGCCGGGGAAGCCTGGCGCGCCGCACTGACGTCTTCGTCTACCGAGTGCCCCGGGCGATCCGCCCGGGGCACTCGTGCGTCGTGGGGCAGGGGTCGTGTCGGGGCGTACGACCAAGGAGCCTTGACATGATCGACCACCGCCGGCTGGGCCGGGACCTGGACCTGTTCGCCACCGACCCGCTCTCCGGGGCCGGCCTGCCGATCTGGCTGCCGGCCGGTGCCGCCGCCCGGCATGCCGTCGAGGAGTACCTGCGTGATCTGGAGCGCCGGGCCGGCTACCAACAGGTGTACACCCCGCCGCTGGGACGACGGGAGCTGTTCGAGGTCTCCGGGCATCTCGGTTACTTCGCCGCCGAGATGTTCCCGGCGATGCGATTGGGGGAGGGCGACGACGAGGTGATGCTCCGTCCGGCGCTCTGCCCGCACCACGCCCTGGTCTACCGGTCCCGTGGGCGTTCCTACCGGGAACTGCCGCTGCGCGTCTCGGAGATCGGGGGCATGTACCGGGCGGAACGCTCGGGGGTGCTCGGCGGACTCTCCCGGGTACGCGCCATCACCCTCAACGACGCGCACAACTTCTGCGCCCTTGAGCAGGTCGGCCAGGAGGTGTCGGAGATCCTGCGGCTGATCCGGGCCGCGCACGCGGCGCTGGGCGTGCGGCCGGCGGGCGTACGGCTGTCGCTGCGCGGGTCGGGGGAGAAGTACGTCGGCGACGACGCGCAGTGGGCGCGGGCCGAGGATCTGCTCCGCGCCGCCCTCGACGGCGTGCCGTACACCGAGGTGCCGGGGGAGGCCGCCTTCTACGGCCCGAAGATCGACATTCAGGTGCGGGACGCGGCCGAGCGCGAGTACACCCTCTCCACCGTCCAGCTCGACTTCGACAAGCCGGAGCGTTTCGACCTGTCGTACACCGACGCCGATGGTGAACGACGGCGTCCGGTGATGGTGCACCGCAGCCTCGCCGGCAGCATGGAGCGACTCTTCGCGTACCTGATCGAGGTGCACGGGGGTGCCTTCCCGCCCTGGTACGCCCCCGTGCAACTGGTCGTCCTGCCGGTCGGCGACGGTCAGGCCGACGCCGCGGCCGACCTGACCCGGCGGGCCACCGAGGCGGGACTGCGGGCCGAGGTCGACCACAGCGGGTCGCTCGGTGCCCGGGTCCGCGACGCGGTGCGCCGCCGGATTCCGTACGTCGGCGTGCTGGGCGCCCGGGAGGCGGCCGACGGCCGGGTGGCGTTGCGGTTGCGGGACGGCCGCTCCTTGCCGCCGCAACCAGCGGCCGAGGCGATCGGACTGATCGGCGCGGTGGTGGCCGCTCGTTCCGGAGACCTGCTGCCGGCCCGTTGAGGCCGACGGTCGCGGTCGGCCCCAGTTGACGGACCGACCGCGACCGCGGCGGCGGGTGGCGGTGGGCACCGGCTCACGGTCCGACCGCGACCGCGACCGTGGCGGCGAGGAACACCAGTTGCAGCGCGGTACGGACGCCGAGCGGAGTGACCGGGCGTCCGGCCAGGGTGAGCCGGCGGCGGGCGGCGGAGACGTTCGCCGGGAACATGGCCAGCAGCAGCAGGGTCAGCCCGGCGGCGGCCCAGCGGGCGGTGGCCGGCACGAGCAACCCGACCGCCCCCGCGAGTTCCAGCACCCCGGTCACCGTGACCAGCAGCTCCGGGCGTGGCAGCCGGGGCGGCACCATGGCGATCAGGTCCTGCCGCCGAGGGCCGACGAAATGCACCATCCCGGTCATGACGAACATGAGCGCCAGCCCGACCCGCAGCGCCGGATGCCATCCGTCGAGCGCGGCGATCCCGGCCAGGCCGGCCAGCCGGGCGAGCGCGGTGCCGGCGACCAGAGCGATCAGCGGAGCCATCGATACCTCCTCAACTGCAAATCTTGTCGGTGTCAAGATTGCCCCCGGCGGGCGCATCTTGTCAATGACAAGATAAGCTTGGGTGATGAGCGACACCCGCGGCTACCACCACGGCGACCTGCGCCGCACCCTGCTCACCGCGGCCGTGCAGGCGATCGAGGAGTCAGGTCCGGCGGCGCTGAGCCTGCGCGATCTGGCCCGCCGGGCCGGCGTCTCGCACGCCGCACCGGCACACCACTTCGGTGACCGTGCCGGCCTGTTCACCGCGATCGCGGTGCAGGGTTTCGACACCCTCGCCGACGCGCTCGCCGGGGCCGGCGACGAGCTGCTGGATCTCGGGGTGGCGTACGTGAAGTTCGCCGTCGGGCATCGCGCTCACTTCGAGGTGATGTTCCACCCCGATCTCTACCGGACCGACGACGCCGAACTGCGGGCCGCCCGGGAACGCTCCGGCGCCGTCCTGCGCGCTGGACTGGCGCACCGGTCCGGCCGTCCCACGCCGGCCGCCGACGGGCCGCAGGAAGACGTGCTGGCGGCCTGGTCGATCGTGCACGGCTTCGCCACCCTCTGGCTGGCCGGTGCACTCCCCGCCGGGTTGGGTGAGGACCCGGGTGACGCCGCCCGGTCGGTGATCCGGCATCTCTTCACACCGGCCCCGGGCACCGACTGACGACGTTCAGTCGGTGCCCGGCCTTGACCTCACCAACTGGTCGGCAGCGGCATTCCCTCGGTGTAGCCGGCGGTGCTCTGGACGCCGATCAGCACCCGCTCGTGGAACTCGTCGAGGGTGCGCGCACCGGCGTAGGTGAAGGCGCTCCGCACTCCCGAGATGATCTCGTCGATCAGGTCCTCCACGCCGGGACGGACCGGATCGAGATACATCCGGGCCGACGAGATGCCCTCCTCGAAGATCGCCTTGCGGGCGCGGTCGTAGGGGCTGTCGTCGCCGGTCCGCGCGCTGACCGCCCGTGCCGAGGCCATGCCGAAACTCTCCTTGTAGCGCCGGCCCTCCTCGTCGGTGAAAAGGTCACCGGGGGACTCGTAGGTGCCGGCGAACCACGAGCCGATCATCACGTTGGACGCCCCGGCGGCCAGCGCCAGGGCCACGTCCCGGGGGTGCCGCACCCCGCCGTCAGCCCAGACGTGGCGGCCCAGGGCCCGGGCGGCCGCCGCGCAGTCCAGTACCGCCGAGAACTGCGGCCTACCGACCCCGGTCATCATCCGGGTGGTGCACATCGCGCCCGGACCGACCCCGACCTTGATGATGTCGGCACCCGCGTCGACCAGATCGCGTACCCCGTCGGCGGTGACCACGTTGCCCGCCGCCACCGGCACGGCCGGGTCGAGACCGCGTACCGTCCGCAGGGCCGAGATCATCCGCTCCTGGTGGCCGTGGGCGGTGTCCACGACCAGGGTGTCCACCCCCGCCTCCAGCAGGGCCTTCGCCTTGCCCGCCACGTCGCCGTTGATGCCCACCGCCGCCGCGATCCGGAGTCGACCGTGGGCGTCCACCGCCGGCCTGTAGAGCGTCGCCCGCAGCGCACCGGGGCGGGTGAGTACGCCGACCAGCCGGCCCGCGTCGTCCACCACCGGCGCCAGCCGCCGCCGGCCCGCCGAGAGCCGGTCGAAGCCGGTACGCGGATCCGCGTCGACGGGCACGGTGTGCAACTCGGTCGACATCACGTGCCGCAGCTGGGTGAACCGGTCCACGCTGACGGTGTCGGCCTCGGTCACCACCCCCATCGGGCGGCCGTCGTCGTCCACCACGATCACCGCGCCGTACGCCCGCTTGGGGAGCAGGTGGATGGCGTCACCGACGGTGTCGTTCGGGCCCAGCGCGATCGCCGTGTCGTGCACCAGGTGTCGCTGCTTGACCCAGGCGACCACCTCCGCCACCACGTCGATCGGGATGTCCTGCGGGATCACCGCGATGCCGCCGCGTCGGGCCACCGTCTCGGCCATCCGCCGGCCGGCGACCGCCGTCATGTTCGCCACCACCAGCGGGATGGTGGTACCCGTGCCGTCGCCGGTGGCCAGATCCACGTCGAGCCGCGAACCCACCTCCGAGCGGGCCGGAGCCATGAAGACGTCGTTGTAGGTCAGGTCGTAGCCGGGATTCACACCGTTGAGGAACCGCACCCGGCCATCATTGCTCAACCGAGCACCAGTGCCACCGCCACTGCGATCATCACCACCGCGATCACGCCGTCGAGCACCTGCCAGACCCGCCTGCGTGCGAGCAGTGGCGCGAGCCGGTACGCGCCCGCACCGAGTGCCGCGAACCAGAGCACGCTGGCCGTTGTCGCGCCCACACCGAACAGCCACCGGTGCGGGTGCTGCTGGGCGATCCCGCCGAGCAGCAGCACCGTGTCGAGGTAGACGTGCGGGTTGAGGTAGGTGAAGGCGAGACAGGCCAGCAGCGTCGGGCCGAGCCGGGACGGTGGCCGGTCGGCCGGCGCGAGTGCGGCGGGACGCAACGCCCGGCGGGCGGCGAGTGCCGCGTACCCGAGGAGGAAGGCCGTCCCACCCCAACGGATCGCGGTGAGCAGGACCGGACGTCCGGCCACGATCGAGCCCACCCCGGCGATGCCCACGCCGATCAGCAGCGCGTCGGAGAGCGCGCAGGTCAACACCACCGGCACCACGTGCTCCCGGCGCAGGCCCTGACGCAGCACGAAGGCGTTCTGCGCGCCGATGGCGACGATGAGGGCGATGGACAGGGAGAAACCGGCAACGACGGAGGTGAGCATGTGACCGACGGTAGAAGCGCCTCGTTTCCTGAGTCCAGCTAAAGATTCTTCATCTGATTAAGGTCAGCTACATGGACGGTCTCGACTCCACCCAGCTCCGTACGCTCGCGACCATCGTCTCGGAGGGCAGCTTCGAGGCGGCGGCCCGGCTGCTGCACGTCACGCCTTCGGCGGTCAGTCAACGGATCAAGGCGCTGGAGGAGACCGTCGGGCAGGTGCTCGTCCGCCGCCACCGGCCCTGTGACGCCACCGAGGCCGGTCGCCCACTGCTGCGCCTGGCCGGCCAGCTCGCGCTGCTGGAACGGGAGGCGCTGGCCGACGCCCGGGGGCCGCTCGGCGGCGACCGGGGACGCACCCGGGTCGCCATCGTGGTCAACGCCGACTCGCTCGCCACCTGGTTCCCCGCCGCGCTCGCCCGGCTGCCCGACCAGCCGGAGTTGTCCTTCGACATCCGGCAGGACGACCAGGACCACACCGCCGAACTGCTGCGCGCCGGCACGGTCACCGCCGCGGTGACCGCCCAGCGCGAAGCGGTGCAGGGCTGCCGGGTACGCCGGCTCGGCGCGATGCGCTACCGCGCCCTGGCCGCACCCGCGCTTGCGGACCGCTGGTTCGCCGACGGGTTGACCCGGGCGTCGGCCGCCGCCGCGCCGGTGGTGGTCTTCGACCGCAAGGACCGCATCCAACACCGCTTCCTGCGTACGGTGACCGGGCGCGCCCTCGACCCGCCCGTGCACTACGTGCCGTCGGTTCCGGCCTTCAACGAATCGATCCGGCTGGGACTCGGCTGGGGGCTGATGGCGGAACAGCTAGCCGACGCCGACGTGGCCGCCGGGCGCTGCGTGGACATCGCCCCCGGCCGGGTGCTGGACGTCCCGCTGTACTGGCAGCACTGGCGGCTCGACTCGCCGGTGCTGACCGCGCTGACCGCCGCCGTCTGCGCCGTTGCCGCGGAAACCCTCCGCTGACCGCCGCCGGTCACACCTCAGGCGATGGTGCAGATCGCCGCACCGGCGGTGATCACCGCGCCGACCTCAGCCGACAGTCCGCTCACCGTACCGGCCTTGTGGGCGTGCAGCGGCTGCTCCATCTTCATCGCCTCCAGCACCACCACCAGGTCACCCTCGGCGACCGTGTCGCCGTCGGCGACGGCGATCTTGACGATCGTGCCCTGCATCGGTGAGGTGAGCGAATCACCGCTCGCCGCCGCGCCGGCCGTGGTCCCGCCACCCCGACGGGTGGGCTTGCGCGCGGCTGGCGCGGCAGCGACCGTACCGGCGCCGAGACCGGCGGGAAGGCTCACCTCCAACCGCTTGCCGCCCACCTCGACCACGACGGTCTCGCGCTCCGCCGGGCCCGCAAGAGCCCCGGCTGCGGCGGTGAACGGCGGCACGGTGTTGTCGAACTCCGTCTCGATCCATCGGGTGTGCACGCTGAACGGTTCGGCGGTGAACGCCGGATCGCGCACCACCAGACGGTGGAAGGGCAGCGCCGTGGCCATCCCCTCGACCACCATCTCGTCAAGCGCCCGGCGGGCCCGCTCCAACGCCTCGGTCCGGGTTTCACCGGTGATGATGACCTTGGCGAGCAGGGAGTCGAAGTTGCCGCCGATCACGTCGCCGGCCGAGATGCCGGCGTCCACCCGTACCCCGGGACCGGTGGGCAGCCGCAGCGCGGTGACCGTACCGGGGGCGGGCAGGAAGTTGCGGCCGGGATCCTCGCCGTTGATCCGGAACTCGATGGAGTGCCCGCGCGGGGTCGGGTCCTCGGTGAACCGCAGCTTCTCGCCGTCGGCGATGCGGAACTGCTCGCGGACCAGGTCGATGCCGGCGGTTTCCTCGGTGACCGGGTGTTCCACCTGAAGTCGGGTGTTGACCTCCAGGAAGGAGATGGTGCCGTCGTTGCCGACCAGGTACTCGACGGTGCCGGCACCGTGATAGCCGGCCTCCCGGCAGATCGCCCTGGCACTGTCGTGGATCTGGGCCCGCTGCGCGGCGGTGAGGAACGGTGCCGGAGCCTCCTCGACCAGCTTCTGGTGGCGGCGCTGCAACGAGCAGTCCCGGGTGCCCACCACGATCACGTTGCCGTGCTGGTCGGCGAGGACCTGCGCCTCCACGTGGCGGGGCTGGTCGAGGTACCGCTCGACGAAGCACTCGCCCCGCCCGAACGCGGCGACCGCCTCCCGGGTGGCCGACTCGAACAGCTGCGGAATCTCCTCCATCGTGCGGGCCACCTTCAGCCCGCGCCCACCGCCGCCGAAGGCCGCCTTGATCGCCACCGGCAGGCCGTGGTCGACGGCGAAGGCCATCACCTCGTCGGGGCTGCCGACCGGGTCGGCGGTGCCGGGGACCAGCGGGGCGCCGGCCCGCTGGGCGATGTGCCGAGCGGTCACCTTGTCACCCAGGTCGCGGATCGCCTGCGGAGTCGGACCGATCCAGGTCAGGCCGGCATCGATGACCGCCTGGGCGAAGTCGGCGTTCTCGGAGAGGAAGCCGTACCCGGGATGCACCGCGTCCGCGCCGGAACGGCCGGCGATGTCGATCAGCTTGTCGATGCGCAGGTAGGAATCCGCAGCGGTGTCACCACCCAGCGCGTACGCTTCGTCGGCGAGCGTGGCGTGCAGGGCGTCCCGGTCCGAGTCGGCGTACACCGCGACGCTGCCCAGGCCCGCGTCCCGGCAGGCGCGGATGACCCGGACGGCGATCTCGCCTCGGTTGGCGATGAGTACCTTGCGCACCTGGTGGCTCCTCCCGGCGGGTTACTGACCGGGAGTTTATCGGGCACCCCGATGGCCCTAACGATCGCTCAGTGTGGGATGGCGCACTGTGCGGGCGCGGTAATTGAGCGGCGTGGTGTCGTACCGATGTGGTCGAGTGCCGGTGACGATGATGGCCGACAAAGGCCACGAGCGGGGAGCAGGACATGATCGAGACCAGAGGGCTGCGGAAGTCGTTCCGCAGCCGGGCCGGTCGGGAGACGAAGACCGTCGAGGCGGTACGCGGTGTCGACCTGGACGTCCCGGCCGGTGAGATCTTCGGGTTCCTGGGCCCGAACGGTGCCGGCAAGACCACCACGCTGCGGATGCTGGCGACACTTATCGAGCCGGACGGGGGCCAGGCCACCATCGCCGGTGCCGACCTGCTCAAGGACCCGGGCGAGGTGCGTCGCCGGATCGGCTACGTGGCCCAGGGCGGGAGCACCTGGGACGAATCCACCGGCCGCGAGGAACTGGTGCTCCAGGCCAGGATGTACGGCATCCGCAAGACCGAGGCGCAGCGGCGGGCCGCCCGGGCGCTGGAGGCGTTCCAACTTGTCGAGTTCGCCGACCGTAAGTGCAAGACGTACTCCGGCGGCCAGCGACGCCGGGTCGAGATCGCGCTCGGCATCATCCACGAGCCGAAGATCGTCTTCCTGGACGAGCCCACCACCGGTCTCGACCCGCAGAGCCGGGCACACATGTGGGACGAGATCCGCCGGTTGCGCGCCGACGGGATGACCGTCTTCATCACCACGCACTACCTCGACGAGGCCGATGCGCTCTGCGACCGCATCGCGATCATGGATCACGGCGAGGTGGTCGCCGAGGGTACGCCGACCGACCTCAAGCGGGAGATCTCCGGCGACGTGGTCCAGGTCGGCCTGGACGTCACCGCCACCGGCGAGGCCGAGAAGCTGCTCGACGGCGAGGAGTACGTGAACCGGTTGGAGCTGCTCGACGAGGGCGGGCTGCGGCTCTTCGTCGACGAGGGCGCCACCGCCATTCCGCGGATCCTGCGACGGGTCGACGCGGCCGGGCTCGACCTCAGGTCGATCGAACTGCACCGCCCGAGCCTCGACGACGTCTTCCTCACCAAGACCGGCCGCTCGCTGCGCGAGTCCTGACCCCATCCGGAGATCTCATGAAGCTCGCTCGCGACACCTGGCTGATCTTCCAACGGCAGCTGAATCTGCTGCTGCGCAACCCCGTGTGGGTCTTCGTCGGCGTCTTCCAGCCGGTGATGTACCTGCTGCTCTTCGCCCCGCTGCTCAAGCCCGCGCTGGGCGCGCCCACCCAGGCCGAGGCGTACAAGATCTTCGTGCCTGGTCTGCTGGTCCTGCTGGCCATCTTCGGTGGCCTGTTCCAGGGCTTCGGCCTCATCGCCGAACTACGAGCCGGGGTCATCGAACGCTCCCGGGTCACCCCGGTCAGCCGGCTCGCCCTGCTGCTCGGCCGGTCACTGCGCGACGTGGTGTCGCTGATGACCCAGGCCGTCATCATCACGCTGCTCGCGCTCCTGTTCGACCTGCGCGTGTTCATCGGTGACCTGCTGCTGGCGTACCTGATGCTCGCCCTGATCGCGCTGATGACCTCGGCGGTCTCCTACGGTGTCGCGTTGAAGGTGAAGAGCGAGGACGCCCTGGCTCCGCTGATGAACACGGTGGCGCAGCCGGTGCTGCTGCTCTCCGGCATCCTGCTGCCGCTCGCCTTCGCGCCGGGCTGGTTGCAGGGCGTCGCCAAGTGGAACCCGTTCTCCTGGGCGGTCGACGGCACCCGCGCCCTGTTCAACGGCGACATCGGCGACGACCGGGTCTGGCAGGGGTTGAGCATCATCGCGATCCTCGCCGCCGCCGGCGTCTACTGGGCCGCCCGCCAGTTCGCCCGCAGCGTCCGCTGACCCCGCCCGCCCTGCCCCGCCCACCCTGGCGGGCGGAGGCGGCCTCGCTCGGCCGGCTCCGCGGGCGGGTTGCGGCATGTTGGGGTCTCCCGCCGGCGGGATGCCCCGACATGCCGCAACCGGAGCGCACTGACGCCCTCCGTCGTCGGTTGTCAGTGCACGTGGGCGAGGGTCAGCCCGTCGGCGATCGGCAGCATCACGGCATCCACCCGTACATCGGCCAGCACGTCCTCGTTGAACGCTGCGATCGCCCGGTCGTCGGCACTCTGCGGTGCCACCACCCGACCGTTACGCAGCACGTTGTCCACGGCGATCACACCACCGGACCGCATCCGAGGCACCAACTCGGCCCAGTAGACCGGGTACCCGGTCTTGTCGGCGTCGATGAATGCGAAGTCCAGGTACCGTTCGTGCGGCAACTCACGCAGCGTGTCACCGGCTGGACCGATCCGCAGGTCGATCCGGTCGTCGACACCGGCCCGCGCCCAGTACCGGCGGGCAACGCTCGTGTACTCCTCCGAGATGTCGAAGCAGGTCAACCGCCCGCCCTCGGCCAGCCCCCGGGCGATCGCCAGCGACGACAGCCCCGTGAAGGTGCCTACCTCCACCGCCTGCCGGGCACCGAGCAGCCGGGTCAGAAACGTCAGAAAGGCAGCCTGTTCCGGCGCGACCTGCATCGACGCGTGCTCGGGAAGCAGCGCCAGCGTTTCCCGAGCCAGGTCGCTGATGACCTCGTCCGGCGGGGCGCCGTGCGCCACGAGGTATTGGTGCAGGTCGTCGGTGAGCGGAATCGACTTCAGCGTCATGCTCGGAACCTAACCGAGAGGTTCGACGATCTGGTTACCAGGCGCGACCTTGGTCCACAGATCGGTGATCCGCAGATCCAATTCGGCCAGCAGATTCCGCAGCAGAGGCAGGGAGAGTCCGACGACGGTCCCTGGATCGCCCTCGATCCGCTCCACGAACGGCCCGCCCAATCCGTCGATCGTGAACGCGCCGGCCACCGCCAGCGGTTCACCGGTGGCGACATAGGTGGCAATCTCGTGGTCGCTGATGTCGGCAAAATGCACCACAGTGGAGGCCACTGCCTCCGCGCGTCGCCCGGCCACGATGTCGACGAGACAATGGCCGCTGTGTAACACCCCGCTACGCCCGCGCATCCGCTCCCACCGCCGGGTAGCGTCAGCCTCGTTGTCGGGCTTGCCGAGAATCTCTCCGTCGAAGGCGAGCACCGAGTCGCAGCCGAGCACAAGGGTGCGCTCATCGTCGGTCGGACGCAGCCGACCCAGTACGGCCTGCGCCTTGAGCCGAGCCAATTCGAGGCAGAGATCCTCCGCTCGTTCGGTCACCACGAGCGATTCGTCGACTCCGCTGACCAGCACGTCCGGTTCGATCCCGGCAGACTGGAGAGACTTGCGGCGGGCAGGGCTCGCCGACGCGAGCACAAGGCGAAGCGGCAGGGCATCAAGCACCCCGTCGACGTTACCGCCTGCCCGCGTACGCCACCCCACGCACCACCCGCCCACCCCCGGAGTCCGCTCGCGTGGGGTCCTTCCTAGCCGCCCACGGCGTCGTGTCAGTGGGTGATCCGAGGCGGCGGATCATCGGAGCGGCGCCGATGACGAGTCACCAGCGCCCAAGCGCCGCCCGCCGCGATCAGCACCCCCAGCGTGACCAGGCCGCGGACAGTCGCCACCCGCCCCTCGTCAGCCGGCGGCCCATCAGCGGCCGCCGTGGTCGAGCCAGCTGCGTCCGGCGCGGCCGTCCGCACCGACCCGAAACCCCTCGGCGGTACGTCTGCCGTCAGCGCCGCCACCAGATCGATGACTCCGTAGCCGTACTGGTCATCCCGCCCCGGCGGCCCCTTGTCGATCGCAGTCGCAGTCAGCCGATGAGCCACCTCGTCAGCCGGCAGATACGGATACTTAGCCCGAATCAAAGCTGCCGCCCCCGCCACAATCGCCGCCGCCCCAGACGTCCCTGTGCCCTTTCTGTATCGGCTGCGGATGCTCGTACTGTAAATATTTACTGCCGGTGCGGCGATGTCCACACTGGGTCCAACGGTGGAAATCTCGGCAATACTTCCTCTGCGGTCAATCCCGCCTACTGCAATCACATCATCCGATGCCGCCGGATACGGTACGTCAGAATTTCTGGGCTGGTTGCCTGCCGCCGCCACGACGACTACGTCAGACGACCGTGCTGCGCCGAGGGCGCGGAGAAGTTGCGCGCTTGCCTCGCCGCCAGCAGAAATGCTGATTATATCAGCGCCTGCCCGAATCGAATATTCGATAGCACTGGCCAAGCAATTAACATTGCCCTCAGACTCGCTATTCAAACAGCGGACGGGAAGAATTTTTGCCTCTGGTGCTATGCCTAGGGCGCCGGTATTGGTGCTTCGGCCATGAGCGGCAATAAGACCTGCCATTCCAGTGCCGTGCCCAGTACTGTCCCGACGCCCGTCCCTGCCGCCACCTTTTGAAAGGTCGGTTCCCGGAAGTAGATTCCCGCGTAGGTCTGGGTGGGGATCGACCCCCGTGTCGACTACTGCCACGGTGACGCCTTCTCCTTGGGTTTCCTTGTGGACCTCCTGGACTCTCAGGTACGGGAGGTGCCATTGATCCTTCCGTACGTGGTCGGGGTCGTCGGGCGTTTGTAGAGGATTAGCTGCGGTAGGCGATGCTAGTGAAAGGATGAACAACAATAGCGCGACTGCCGGAAGCCGTTTGCCACTTGCGATTGGTATCACCGCGTAAGGCCGATGGCGGGGCCTGGGTCAATTGGTCCCTCTTCGCTTGGTGGACGGATAATTGGGCTGATCCCCGTATCTACTGCCCAAGGGTTGTCCGGATCCCACCTAGGCGCTTCGTTGCCATGTACGAGGTCTTGGCGGCTAGAGGCCGAACAGGTCTTGCTGGGGTCCGTGTCACTGGCTGGAGCGAAACTCGGTGAGCCGCCGAAGGGCGTTTGGATAAGCCCGAAGCCGCTTTTTCCGCCTGGTCGCGATCCTGCACCCCCGGACGGTGCAGTTCCTGCTGCTCCCCCACCGATGAGCCCACCGAAGGGATTTATCGGGCGCGGCTGAGCGTTGCTAGCCCCGGAATGGCTGGCACTGCGTCCTGTTGGCCCTCCGATCCATCCACTTTGCGGGGTTTTTGACGACGATAAACTCTTGCTGGTCGAACTGCTGGTTACCTTGCCGGTCGTTTTAGTCTCCTGGCCGGGGCCGCCAAGGCTCGGTCGGATAACCAATCCTGACGTCGGCGGAACCTCGGCAATGGATGTTGGTGATATCGGGCTAGGTGGCGTGGTTCCGGGTGGCGAGAGTTGGGGTGGCGAGGGAGTCAGATGGGAGTCGACTCCGCCGAGAACTGGCCCGATAGTAGGCGTCGCCGAGTTGGGAAGTGATTTTGTCGGCGGGAAACTCTGCTCTCTCAATGAAGTCTGCCGGCGTGACGGCGAGAAAGGCGCGATGGGCGGAATGATTGGTGCCGTACCGCCGCCGTAGGTATCAGGGGCGGCGTCATCGAGAGCAATCGCTTTGGTGGGGGGTGGGTGGCGGAGTTGGGTTTGGGCTTGTTGGAGTTCGGTGCTGAGGCCGTACATTATGGTGCGGGCTTGTGCGTTCAGCCGCTCCAGGTCGGATTCACTCACCGGGGGGTGGATGGCTCGGCTGGCGGCGGCGGCTTTTGGGTCGGCGGCGGTTTGTTCCCAGGATCGCTTCTGTTGCAGCTTGTCGGCGTACTCTTCGTGGATCTTTTGTAGTTTGCTTCGGCTGCTGGTGAGGGCCTGGGTGGCGGCGGACAGTGCGGTCTGGTTGGCGGTGGCG
Source organism: Verrucosispora sp. WMMD703 (assembly GCF_049178935.1). Lineage (NCBI taxonomy): Bacteria > Bacillati > Actinomycetota > Actinomycetes > Micromonosporales > Micromonosporaceae > Micromonospora > Verrucosispora sp. WMMD703. Next base: position 1,156,758 of record NZ_JBMHMM010000004.1, read on the forward strand.
GCGTCGTGGGTGCGGTGGACCTGACTGATCAGCTCGTCGAGTTTGACGAGGTAGGCGTGGGAGGCGGCGTTGGTCTCGGGCGGCCATGCCTGGGCCAGGCGTTCGCGGTACGTTCTCAGCCGGCCGAGATGCTGGCCGGCCAGCTCGGCGATTTTGCGCCAGCCGGCGACGTGTCGCCAGTGGTTGTCGGTGTGGTGGCCCTGGAGGCAGGCCCACATGTCTGCCACGTTCATCAGCTGCCACTCCGTCAGGCCGCCGCTGCGGCCGACGCCCGGTTCCCTCACGGCACCACCACCGGGCCAGTGTTGTCGGTGCCGGTCGGGTCGGCGAGCGATGGCGACGCCACGGCTGCCGGTGGCGGCGCGTCGGTCTGCCTGTGCGTCTCGTCGATGTTCGGTGCAAGCGGCAAACCGTGCTGCTCGAGTGCTCGGTGGACGTCGGCGACCCGGGCGGCGGAGAGGGCGTCGGTGTCGGCGTACTGCTCGGCCACGAGCTTGGCGGCTTCCGCGAGGTGGCCGGTGGCGTCACCGACGCCCCAGACCGCGTTGGTCGTCGCCTGTTGGGTTTCCCAATGGGTACGCATGAAGTGCACCAGCTCGACGAACGCGTCGGCCGGGTTGGGCACGGTGGTGAGCATGTCGTCTGCGATGTACCGCAGGTACGGTGCGTAACTGCCTTCCACCTCGGCGCGGAGTTGCTCGGCGAAGTCTCGTAGCTGACGGATGTCGGCCTCGACGCCTGCGGAACCGCGTAGCCAGGACGCTTGTCGATCCTCCTCAGGGATCATCGGCCCTCCCAATCTGTCACGGGCTCGCTCCCCTGAGTGAGGTTAGACGGTGAACGCCCCCTCCGGCAGCCCTGCCGCGTCCAGCAGCGCTGCCGCTGACCAGAGGTGGGTTCAGCGAGGCAGGCCGGAGTTGCGCCACGCGCCGGCACCGGGCGTCAGCGCCGCAACCGCCGGACGGCCGCTGCGCGTCCAGGCGGACGCCGGGGTCGGCGCGCGCCAGACCGTCGGGCGCGACCGCACGGCGATCACGCCGACCAACGCGGCCAGTTCCTCGGCGGTCGGCACGCCACGCACGACCCGGAACAGCGGCTCTTCGACAGACATGACCTCAGGGTACGCGGGGAGAAGCCGACCTTCGTCGCACAGTGGCGTGCCGGCGGTGTGACCGTCTGCGCTGCCGGGTACCGTCTCAGCGATGTCAGAAGCTGCCCCCCAACTCGTCGCCGACCGGTACCGGCTGCTCTCGCCGCTCGGTCAGGGCGGCATGGGTCGGGTATGGAAGGCACGCGACGAGGTGCTGCACCGCGACGTCGCGATCAAGGAGCTGGTTCCGCCGCCGGGCCTGACCAGCGACGAGCGCCGCGAGATGCGCGAACGTTCACTGCGCGAGGCACGCGCCATCGCCCGGCTCAACAACATCAACGTGGTACGCATCTTCGACGTGCTCCGCACCGACGGTGACCCGTGGATCGTCATGGAGTACGTGGCGTCCCGGTCGTTGCAGGACACCATCGCCGAGGACGGTCCGGTGTCATCGGCGCGTGCCGTGGAGATCGGTCTGGGCGTGCTGAACGCGTTGAAGGCCGCACACAAGGCCGGCATCATGCACCGCGACGTCAAGCCCGGCAACGTGTTGCTCGGCACCGACGGTCGGGTGGTGCTGACCGACTTCGGCCTGGCCACGATTCCGGGCGACCCGAACGTCACCCGTACCGGCATGGTGCTCGGCTCGCCCGCGTACATCGCGCCGGAGCGCGCCCGCGACGGCACCTTCGGCCCGGAGGCCGACCTCTGGTCGCTCGGTGCCACCCTGTACGCCGCCGTGGAGGGCAAATCCCCCTTCGCGCGACCCTCGGCGATCAGCACCCTGGCCGCGCTGGCCACCGAGCCGGTGCCTCCGGCCCGTAACGCCGGCCCGCTCAAGCAGGTGCTCGCCGGGCTGCTGCGCAAGGACCCACAGGAGCGGATCACCGCCGAGTCCGCCGAGCGCATGCTGCGCCGGGCCAGCGGCCGCCGGGCCCGGGGCATCTCACTTCTCGACGGCGTACGCCGGCCGGGGCCGAACGGACCGCGCGAGCCGCGCCCACCGCTGGTCCCTGCGCCACGCCCCTCCGGTGAGCGGCCGTCGACCCCGGTAACCCCACCCGCGCCTCGCACGCCACCCACGTCAGGGCTACTGGCCGGTGGTGCGGCGGCAACCGGCGCCGCAGCCGACAGTTCGACAGGTACCCAGCCCGGCTCGGACGCCGACCCGACGACGAAGGTCGCCGGTGCCGATGCCGCGCCGACGGCCAAGGTCGCCGGCGACGATGCCGACCCGACGGCGAAGGTCTCGCCGACCAGCCCGGTGGACACCGCTCCGGACGACCTGGACAGCGGCCGGTCCGGTACCGCCACGTCGAACCCGGCCGGCGAACGGGACACCGCCCTGGCCGCCGCTGCGGGTACCGCCTCGACCGCTGGTGCAGCAGCCGGAGGGCCGGGGGAAGGCACCGCCGACGGGCAGGCCGTGCCCCCGAACGACCACACCGGATCGGACGCCACAGCCGGCGACCGGACCGACCCGAGCCCGACGGGCCCGGGCGTCGACGCGACGGAGACCGGCGTAACGGCTGGCGAGGCTCACCCTGGGGACGCCGCGTCGGCAGGCCCGGCCGCGACGAACACCGACGCCACGGAGAGCACCGGCACCGCAGGCGAGTCCGCCGCAGCGACGCCTACCGCGACGGAGGCCGGCACGGCCGGTGGCGGGGCCGCGCGGGCGGAGCGGCCGGCGGTCGAGGGTACGCGGCGTCCGTCGCAGCCGACCTCGGTCATGCCGGCGGCACCGGTCAGCCCGGCACCGGCACGCGGCCACGTCTTCAAGGCCGGGCAGTTCCGTTCGGAGCGGACCCGGCGTGCGGTGCTCGTCGGTGCCGTGGTCGCGCTGCTGCTACTCGGCGTGGTGGTGGCGATTCCGCTGCTCAACGGTGGCGACGAGGACGGCGGGACTCCGCCGGCCGCGGGCGGCACCAGCAGCGCACCGCCGCCAGCCAGCTCGGAACCGGCCGCCCCGGCGCCGAGCGACCCGCCGGCCAGCCCGTCGGCGTCGTCCAGCCCGTCGGCCTCGCCCAGCCCCTCGAAAACGGCCGGTGGCCTGCCGGAGGGGTGGACGCTGCGGACCGACCCGGTGGGCTTCAAGGTGCCGGTACCCGACGGCTGGCGACGCAGCACCAGCGGCACTTCGGTTATCTACCGGGAGCCGGACGGGGTACGGGAACTGCTCATCGACCGCACCGACACGCCGAAGCGGGACGCCGAAGCCGACTGGCGATCGCAGGAGCCGAACCGGAAGAACCTGGTCCGCAACTACGAGTACATCGACATCTCCTCGTTCGACTGCAAGTGGCGGACCTGCGCCGACTGGGACTGGCGGGAAACCCGCGACGGCACCCGGATCCGGGTCCGTAACCGGGCCTTTGTCCCCGCCAGCAACCGGGGCTTCGCGCTGCGCTGGGAGGTCGCGGACCGCGATTGGGACGAGCAGTTGGAGAACTTCGAGATGATCTTCCGCGAGTTCGTGCCGGACCGTCAGGACTGATCGACAGGCATGGCCTCCGGCCGTCCGGGGTATCTGATCTCCGACGACGGAAGGGAGGCCCGAGATGGGTTACCGAGGAAGGGACGCCCGGCCCCGGCTGGCACTGTGGACGGCCGTGGTGCTGGGCAACGTCGTACTGCTTGTCGCCACTGTCGGGGTCGCGGTGCTGGCGACCATGTTGAGCCTCGTGACGCTCGCCGGGGCCGCGTTCGCCGGCTGGCACCTCACCCGCCGGGGCAGTGTGTCCCGTAGCGCGGGAATGAGCGTGCCGGTCGCGATGACCGCGCGGCGGCGGGCCTGAGATTTCCCGGTGACACCCGGCGCGACGACAGCGGTCCGGGTGCGGCGCGACGGCAGGCTGACGTCCGCTCCGAGCGAAGGACGTCGGCCCGCCGTCGCGGCGTACGTCAGGTGTTGTTGGCCAGGGCGATCAGCCGGCTGCGGTCGCCGTTCCAGTAGTTGCGGTCGACGCCGCCGCTGATGCCGGGGACGCTGCCGGAGTCGGTGTACTGCCAGAAGCTCCAGAACGGCGCGCCGGCCGGCAGCGCGCCGACGGAGGACGACCAGCGGGCCACCCACAGCGGGTGGTTGTTCCACGGCCCGCTCCAGGAACCGGTGCACTGGTTCCAGAAGCTGGTGGTGGTGTAGATGACCGCGTACCGGCCGGTGCGGGATCGGTAGGTGTTGAGGAAGTCCTGCACCCAGTTGCGCATGCCGGTGGTGCTCAGGCCGTAGCAGTAGCCGCCGCTGTACGGGTTCGCCTCCAGGTCCAGCGCGGCAGGCAGGGTGCGGCTGTCGGCGGACCAGGCGCCGCCGTTGGAGGCCAGGAAGTTCGCCTGGACCGCGCCGGAGGAGATGTTGGGCCGGGCGAAGTGGTACGCGCCGCGGATCACTCCCGCGTAGTACGCGTTCACGTAGTTGGTGTTGAAGTTCGGGTCCCGGTAGCTCGTACCCTCGGTGGCCTTGATGAAGGCGAACTGGATGCCGGAGTTGCGGACGCTCGTCCAGTTGATGGTGCCCTGGTAGCGCGAGACGTCGATGCCCGGCACGGTGGCGGCGGCGGCCGGGGTCGCGGTGGCGACGAGCCCGGCGGCGGCGGTGGCGAGTACGGCGAGTGCGGCGGCGGTCAGCCGACGCAGCGATCTGGTCCGACCCATGGCGTCCTCCTGAGACGACTGTCGATAGACAGACATCTTTGAAGGCGATCGTCGGTCAGGGCAAGAGGGATCAAGACAACATTCGATGTACGGGTTGTGGTGGCGACCCACCTGGTCATCAGCGCAGGGTGGCCGGATCCACCTGCCAGCGGAACGGGTCGGTGAGGGTGAGCGTCTCGCCGGCCTTGGCCACCCGTTCCTCGACGTAGTGCCCGTCGTCGAGCCGGTACAGCCGCAGCGACTGGGTGTCGCCGTCCTGCTCGACCAGCAGGTACCAGGGAATCCGGGCGATCGCGTAGAGCTGCATCTTGAGCACCCGGTCAGCGGCGGCGTTACCCGGCGACACGATCTCTCCGACGAGGAAGATCCGGTCCGCGTCAAGCACGGTTCCCTCATCATCGGCATCGGTCACCACGAGGTCGGGGATGACGATGCGGTCGTCGCCCAGCCGAACGTTGATCGCGTCGTATACCAGGAGGCCGCTGCTTTCTGCGGCGGCCTCGATACTGTTCGCCAGCCTCCGGGCCACTCTCTGATGCCTCAGGCTCGGGGCAGGGCTCACGATCAGGCTCCCGTCGAGCAATTCGATCCGGTCACGGGTTTCGCCCATGGCGAGGTATTCGGCCTCCGTCCAGAGGCCGACGTGGGGTTCCAGGGGGGCCGCGCTCACCGGCGTTCACCTCCCGCTCCGATCGCCACCCGGTCAGTCTCACACGATACGACCGGTCGGCCCGGGACCGACACCGGAACGCTCACCCGGCTCGGCGCCGACGGCGGAACGTGGGCGGTAGGCTCCCGCCTCATGGTGTCGATCGAGGGCATGACCGAGTTCTGGGACCGCCTGCTCGGCGCGCAGCCCGATCCGCCTCCGCTGCTGGTGGTGCTCACCGGGCTGGTCGCGCTGCTCGTCGTGGTCACCCGGTTGCCGTGGCGGATCGCCCGCAACGCGATCACCATCGCCCACGAGGGCGGTCACGCGCTTGTCGCCGTACTCACCGGACGCAAGCTGCAGGGCATCCGGCTGCACTCGGACACCTCCGGCCTGACCCTCTCCGCCGGTCGGCCCACCGGCCCCGGCATGGTGCTCACCCTGCTCGCCGGATACCTGGCCCCGCCCCTGGTGGGCCTTGGTGGGGCATGGCTGCTCGCCGGCAACCGGATCACCCTGCTGCTGTGGATCGCGGTGGTCCTGCTGCTGGCCATGCTGGTGATGATCCGCAACCTCTACGGCGCGTTGACTCTGGTGATCGTCGGGGGCGCGGTCCTCGCCGTCTCCTGGTACGCCAGCCCGCAGGTGCAGGCCGCCTTCGCGTGGACCGGGGTGTGGTTCCTGCTGCTCGGCGGCGTACGCCCGGTGGTGGAGTTGCAGCGGTTGCGCGCGCGGCGCGGCATGCCGGCCTCCGACGCCGACCAGTTGGCCGGGATCACCCCGCTGCCGGCGTTCTTCTGGGTGGTCCTCTTCGGTCTGGTCAACCTCGCCGTGCTGGCGGCCGGCGGCCTGATGCTGGCCGGCCCGCTGCTCGCCGAGGCCGGCCTCACCTGATTTCGTCGGCCGGGCGGCAACCTGCCCCACCCTCCGGTGCGTGTGCTCTGTCAGGTACGGGGAGGTGCGGGTGGCGGACGTCGAGGGCTTCGACGAGTTCTACCGGGGCAGCCGGCAGCGGCTGCTCGGGTACGTCTACGTGCTGACCGGTGACCTCACCGAGGCGCAGGACGCCGTGCAGGAGGCGTTCATCCGGGCCTGGCAGCGCTGGTCCAGCGTGGGCAGCTACGACGACCCGGAGGCGTGGGTACGCGTGGTGGCGGCCCGGATCGCGGTCAGCCGCTGGCGCAGTCTGCGCAGCCGGGCCCGGGCCTACCTGCGACACGGCGCGGTCGACAGCGTGCCGGAACCGACCACCGACACCGTCGAGGTGGTCGCCGCCCTGCGCCAGCTCCCCGAGGAACAGCGCGTCGCGATCGCGCTGTACTACCTCGCCGGACTGCCGGTCGCGGAGGTGGCGCGGCAGACCGCGGCCCCCGTCGGCACGGTCAAGGCCCGACTGTCCCGCGGGCGTGCCGCGCTCGCCGGGCTGCTCGCCGTCTCTGATCTTGAGGAGGCTCCCGGTGCCTGACGAGATGCGGTTCCTTGAGCGGATGCACCAGGACCTGCGGGAGGTCCGCTGGGCTGAGCCGGCGGAGCTGCGTAAGCAGGGCACCCGTCGCCGCAGGCGTGCGGCGGTGGGATCGGCCGTCGCCGTGCTGATGGTGGCCGCCGTCTCCGTCGTCGTCACGAAGAATCTCGCCGGACCACCACCGGTGGCCCCGCTGGCCGCGCCGACCACCTCGGTCCCGTCCGCCGAGATCCCCCGGCAGGCCATGGTGCAACCGGGCGACCTCCCCGTCGAGACCGGCCCTCCGCTCGGCCAGTCCGGCCTGGACGAACCGGTGCAGATCGATTACGTGCTGCTCGCCTGTCATCAGCAGCAGGGTCTGAGCGCCGACTGGGAACCGTCGCGCTACTCGCGCTCACAGACACTGCTGCGGGCACCTACCGGGCAGCTCCCGGCCGACGAGGTGTTCAGCCAGGCCGTCTACCGGCTCGCTCCGCAGGTAGCCGACCGCATCTTCGCCCGGATCGATGCGTTGCTCGCCCCGTGCGCGAGCTGGCGGTCCATAGGGGACGTTCTCTGGGACGATCAGGTCGTTGCGGCCGAGGCCGACCATCGGTGGGAGGTGACCGCCCGCGACTTCGTCGGCGATCAGGCGATGGTGATCCAGCACAGCATCACGGAGGTACGGAATCTGGAGACCGGCGAGAGCCGGGATCCGGGCCAGCTTGAACGGACCGCGGTGGTGCGGGTCGGCGACCTGGTCACGGTGCTGGGTCTGGGCCGGGACGGTACGGAACGAGAGCTGCGCCGGCTGGCTGCCGTGGCAGCCGACCGTCTCTGCGTCGCCGCCAACCCGCCGTGCTGACCGGCCCCTGTCGACGCGCTGGCAGGCGGGGAGGGGCCGATCAGCGGCGACTACAGCGGAATGTTGCCGTGCTTCTTGGGCGGTAGCGTCTCCCGCTTGGTCCGCAGCACCCGCAGCGCCCGGACTATCTGGGCACGGGTCTCGTGCGGCGGGATCACCGCGTCGACGTAGCCGCGCTCGGCGGCCACGTACGGGTTGGCGAGGGTGTCCTCGTACTCGGCGATCCGCTCGGCGCGGACCGCGGCCGGATCCTCGGCGGCGGCCAACTCCTGCCGGTAGAGGATGTTCACCGCGCCCTGCGCGCCCATCACCGCGATCTGGGCGGTCGGCCAGGCGAAGTTGAGATCGGCCCCCAGGTGCTTGGAGCCCATCACGTCGTACGCCCCGCCGTACGCCTTGCGGGTGATGACGGTGACCTTCGGGACGGTGGCCTCGGCGTACGCGTAGATGAGCTTGGCGCCCCGGCGGATGATGCCGTCCCACTCCTGGCCGGTGCCGGGTAGGAACCCGGGCACGTCCACGAAGGTGAGCACCGGAATGTTGAAGGCGTCGCAGGTGCGGACGAATCGGGCCGCCTTCTCGCTGGCCGCGATGTCCAGGGTGCCGGCGAAGTGCATCGGCTGGTTGGCCACCACGCCCACCGGCCGGCCCTCGACCCGACCGAAGCCGACCACCATGTTCTGCGCGTAGAGCGGCTGGACCTCCAGGAACTCCCCGTCGTCGAGCACGTGCTCGATCACCCGGTGCATGTCGTACGGCTGGTTGGCCGAGTCGGGGATGACCGTGTCCAGTTCCCGGTCCGCGTCGCTGATCTCCAGGTCGGCCGGTGCGTCGAAGACCGGTGGCTCGTCCAGGTTGTTCGAGGGCAGGTGGGACAGCAGCGCCTTGACGTAGTCGATCGCGTCGGCCTCGTCGGTGGCGAGGTAGTGCGCGTTGCCGCTGCGGCTGTTGTGGGTGCGGGCGCCACCCAGTTCCTCCATGCCGACGTCCTCGCCGGTGACGGTCTTGATGACGTCCGGGCCGGTGATGAACATGTGCGAGGTCTGGTCGACCATCACGGTGAAGTCGGTGACCGCGGGGGAGTAGACCGCGCCACCGGCGCACGGGCCCATGATGAGCGAGATCTGCGGGATGACGCCGCTGGCCCGGACGTTGCGGAAGAAGATCTCGCCGTAGAGGCCGAGTGAGGCCACGCCCTCCTGGATCCGGGCGCCGCCGGAGTCGTTGATGCCGATGACCGGGCAGCCGATCTTCATGGCCAGGTCCATAACCTTGACCATCTTCTCGCCGAAGACCTCGCCGAGGGAGCCGCCGAAGACCGTGAAGTCCTGGGCGAAGACGCATACCTGTCGGCCGTCGATGGTGCCGTACCCGGTGATCACGCCGTCGCCGTACGGGCGGGTCCGGTCCAGCCCGAAGTTTGTGGACCGGTGCCGGGCGAACTCGTCCAGCTCGACGAACGACCCCTCGTCGAGCAGCATCTCGATGCGCTCCCGGGCGGTCTTCTTGCCGCGAGCGTGCTGCTTCTCCACGGCGCGGGCCGACCCGGCGTGCACCGCCTCGTCGACTCGTCTGGCCAGGTCCGCCAGCTTGCCCGCGGTGCTGTGGATGTTGGTCCCGGTCTCGGTAGTCACCCTTGGAATATAACGATGGTTCAGGTCACCGCTGCTGTGCACTTCGCCTCACCGGGCTACCCGTAGGCTGGTGGCGTGCCGGGTTCGCCGTACACCGATCTGGACCGCCCGCCGCTGTCGGCGGCCCGGCTGCGTCGGGCGCTTGTCGCGCCGTACGGTCCGTGGTCCCGGCTGGAGCTGCGGACGGAGACCGGCTCCACAAACGCCGACGTCGCCGAGGCGGCGCGAGCCGGGGAACCGGAGGGCCTGGTCGTGGTGGCCGAGCGGCAGACCGCCGGACGGGGCAGACGCGGGCGGGTCTGGCAGTCGCCGCCGCGCGCCGGCATCGCCACAAGCGTGCTGCTGCGGCCCGGCGAGGCTGTGCCGGCCCGTGGCTGGTCGCCGGCACCACCGGCAGGGTACGGCTGGCTGCCCTTGCTGGCCGGGGTGGCGCTGGTCGAGGCGGTGGCGCTGCTGGCCGAGCTGGATGCCACTCTGAAGTGGCCGAACGACCTGCTCGTCGGGGGTGCCAAGTGCGCCGGGATCCTCGCCGAGGGGGTGCCCGGGCCGGGGCTGAGCGACCCCCCTGCGGTCGTTGTCGGTATCGGGCTGAACGTGACGTTGCGTGCCGACGAACTGCCGGAGCTTCCGAGTGGTCTGCCGGCCACGTCGCTGCAACTGGCCGGCGCGGCCGCCACCGACCGGGATCCGCTGCTGCGGGCCCTGCTGCGCTCGGTCGCCGATTGGTACGCCCGATGGCGTGACGCCGGCGGGGACGCGGTCGCCAGCGGTCTGCGGGAGGCGTACCTGGCGGCATGCGGCACCATCGGCCGCGAGGTCCGCGCCCTGCTCCCCGACGGCACCACCCTCACCGGCACCGCCAGCGGCGTCGACCCCGACGGCCAACTCCTCCTCACCACCCCCACCGGCCAGCGCCCCCTGGCCGCCGCCGACCTCCACCACCTCCGCTGACCACAGCCCACACCCCGCGCGGGGGTTGGGGGTATCGAGCCGCGTGGCGGATGTGGGGCGGTGGGGGTGGGGGGTTACGGTCTGCGCGTCCGTTCCTGCGAGGAGGTTTCCGTGGCGTTCCCCGAAGACGTGCTCAGCGAGGATGAGCACGTCGTGCTGCACCTGCACCCGCACTGGAAGGCGCTTCTCCGGCCGGTGGCGGTGCTGGTGCTCGCCGTCGCCGCAGTGGTGGTCGGCGTGCTGTTCCTCCCCTCGGGCGGGGGCGGTTCCGTGACGCTCGCGGTGATCGGCGGGCTGGCCCTGCTGGCCGTGCTGGTGCTGGCGGTGTGGCCGTACGTCTCCTGGCGCACCACGCACTACCTCTTCACGAACGAGCGGGTCGTGCTTCAGCACGGCGTGTTCTCCCGGGAGCGGCGGGACATCCCGCTGAGCCGGGTCAACGACCACTCGATGAGCCAGCAGTTCGCCGGGCGGGTGCTGGGCTACGGCACCCTCACCATCGAGTCGGCCGGCGAGCGCGGGCAGTCCGTGCTGCACGACGTGCCCAAGGTCGACCGGGTCCAGACGAAGCTCTACGAACTGGTGGAAGCGTTCCACGACCGGCACTCGCTCGGCGACGGTGAACTACGCGAGATTCTCGGCGAGCGGGACAAGAGCGCCGGAGCGTAACCGCCGGGCCCGATCGGCCTGCCCGTACGGGCGACCGGTCAGCGGCGGCGAGGACGGCGGGGGGCCGGGGCGGGCTGCAACTGGGCAGCCAACTCGGCCTCCAGCTCGGCGTCCAACTCCGCGGTCAGTCGGGTCTCCTCGGGCAGCGACGCGGGCCTCGGCTGGAGCGGACGAGGGGTCACGCCGGGCCGGGCTGCGGGCGGCTGCTCCTCCTCCAGTTCCGTCACCGACTCGGCAAGTTCGGCCACCGGGTCCATTCCGGCCATCGTGTCCCACTCGTCGCGGGGCAGGCCGTGCCACCGTTGCGTGGCCTCGACCGGGGCGGCGGGCTGGAAGACGAACGTCCGGTACGACCAGAAGCGGAACAGCGTCGCCAGCACCACGCCACCGGTCTTCGCGATGTTCAGCGCGAGCAACCCGGTGACGCCCAGCCCGTACTTGGCGGCGGCGAGCACGCCGAGTTCGATCAGCAGGCCAGCGCCGTTGAAAAGGAAAAACAGGGCGTATTCCCGCTGCATGGCAGATTTCGGACGATCACGGTACGTCCAGTGCCGATTCATCAGATACGACGTGATCGTGGCAACGATCGTGGCGACGACTGTCGCCTTCAGTTGACCGTCGACGAAAACCGTCAGTGCGAGTGCGTTGAACACGGCGTAATTGATGACCGTGTTGATGCCACCGACCAGGCCGAATTTGAGTGCCTCGTGGATGAACTTCTGCCAGCGCTCAGGCAGCAGACGGACGAGAGGCATGCGCAACACCTTAAGACAGTGGGTCGGGGTCGGCTGGCTCCGACCGAACGAGTGGGCGGCAGGTCACGCCCGGCGGTCCTGGTTCGCTTCCGCGACGGGTGGCGTTCCCGCTTCGACGAAGACGAACCGTCGGTACGACCAGAATCGGAACAGCGTGCCGAACCCGGTGCCAACGATGAAGCTGGCGATGTTGTCGGCCAGCCGGGTCTGGAAGACCGACGGCCAGATGCTGCCGAGCCCGTAGTGGCTGATGGCGAGGCAGGCCACCGCGATGCCCAGCCCCACCGCGTTGAAGAAGAAGAACAGGGCGTACTCCCGGGCCGGGTGGGAGCGCTTGCGGTGCCGCCAGGTCCAGAACCGGTTCCCCAGGAAGGCGAAGGTCGCGGCGATGACCGTCGCGATCGTCTTGGCGGTGATCTGCTCCACGCCCTGTGGGCCGATCAGGTAGTTGAACAGGGCGAAGTCGATGAGGAAGGCGACCCCGCCGACGGTCGCGAACTTGCTCATCTCCCGAACGAGGTGACCAAAACGGTCGATCAGGGAGTGAACCAGACCCGGACGGGTCTGCCGGGAGCCTGGCTCCCCGGTCATCGTGGCGGCCACCGTGCGAGCCTACCGGTTGGCGGCCTCGGGAGCGGGTAGCAACGGGCGTCAGGGTGCACCGGCGCTGCGGCACGGACGGGCACGAACGGAGCGTAACCGGATCGGTGCAATCGGGTGTTGTTAATCGCTGCGGTGCTCCCGGTTGGAAATCGCCGGTGTGGGTGCCGCCAGCAGGAGGTCCACCGAAGGATTTGCGTGAAACTGCGCGTGAAAGCGGGTAAAGGCTCGTGATGCCGCAGCGTGACCGCACCTTGTGCAGTTCTTCACAACCAGTCCCACTGACTGGAGAGGTCCCTCGGTTTACGCTGAGGCCAATCCCAGGTTTCCACGAAGGCGACGCGCATCGCGCCGCCGAGACTCGTGCACTCCATAGACCGGTCAGCGTCGACCACAAGGAGATGTGTCATGGTTGCTCCGGCTACCGTTCGGGGTATCGATCAGGCCCCTACGTCCCACCCGAAACTTCTCGCCTGGGTCCGTGAGGTCGCTGAACTGACCACCCCTGACCAGGTCGTCTGGGTGGACGGGTCCGACCAGGAATGGCGTCGCCTCACCGACGAACTTGTCGAAGCCGGCACGCTCATCCGACTGAACCCCGAGAAGAAGCCCAACTCCTTCTACGCGCGTACCGACCCGACGGACGTCGCCCGGGTCGAGGAGCGCACCTTCATCTGTTCCGTGGACGAAGCGGACGCCGGGCCCACCAACAACTGGATGGCGCCGGCCGAGATGAAGCGGACCATGACGGAGCTCTACCGCGGCTCGATGCGCGGCCGGACGATGTACGTCATCCCGTTCTGCATGGGCCCGGTCGAGGCCGAGAACCCGATGTTCGGCGTCGAGATCACCGACAGCCCGTACGTGGTCGCCTCGATGCGGATCATGACTCGGATGGGCGCCTCCGTCCTTCAGGCCATGGGTGACGACGCCGACTTCGTGCACGCCCTGCACTCGATCGGCGCGCCGCTGGCCCCCGGGCAGCAGGACGTGGCCTGGCCGTGCAACGACACCAAGTACATCTCCCACTTCCCGGAGACCCGCGAGATCTGGTCCTACGGCTCCGGGTACGGCGGAAACTCGCTGCTCGGCAAGAAGTGCTACTCGCTGCGGATCGCCAGCGTGATGGGACGCGACGAGGGCTGGCTCGCCGAGCACATGCTGATCCTGAAGATCACCTCGCCGGAGGGGAAGGTCTACCACATCGCCGGCGCCTTCCCGTCGGCCTGCGGCAAGACCAACCTGGCCATGCTGGAGCCGACCATCCCCGGCTGGAAGGTCGAGACGATCGGCGACGACATCGCCTGGATGCGGTTCGGCCCGGACGGGCGGCTCTACGCGGTCAACCCGGAGTACGGCCTGTTCGGCGTCGCCCCGGGCACCGACTGGAAGACCAACGCCAACGCCATGCGTACGTTGGACCGGGGCAATTCCATCTTCACAAACGTTGCCCTTACCGACGACGGTGACATCTGGTGGGAGGGCATGGGCGAACCGCCGGCCCACCTGATCGACTGGAAGGGCAACGACTGGACGCCGGAGAGCGAGAACCTCTCCTCGCACGCGAACAGCCGCTTCTGCACCCCGATCACCCAGTGCCCGATCCTGGCCGAGGACTACTACGACCCCAACGGCGTACCGATCGACGCGATCCTGTTCGGTGGCCGGCGGCGCGACACCGTACCGCTGGTCACCGAGGCCCGCGACTGGGTGCACGGCGTCTACATGGGCGCCACACTCTCCTCGGAGACCACGGCCGCCGCCTCCGGTGCGGTCGGTGTGGTCCGTCGCGACCCGATGGCGATGCTGCCCTTCATCGGCTACCACGGTGGCGACTACTTCCGGCACTGGATCGAGATGGGTAAGGGTGCCGACGGCGACGAGTCGAAGCTGCCCAAGGTCTACTACGTCAACTGGTTCCGCAAGGATCCGGAGGGCGGTTTCCTCTGGCCGGGCTTCGGCGAGAACTCGCGGGTGCTCAAGTGGATCGTCGAGCGGATCGAGGGCCGGGCGGACGCCGTGGAGACCCCGATCGGCATGGTGCCGACCCTGGACTCCCTGGACGTCGAGGGGCTGGACATGACGCCGGAGGACGTCCGGATCGCGCTGAAGGTGGACCCGGACGAGTGGCGCAACGAGCTGCCGCTGGTCACCGAGTGGTTCGAGAAGTTCGGCGACAAGCTGCCCGGTGTCCTCTGGGCCGAGCTGGACGCCCTGCGGGCTCGACTCGATGCGGAGCAGCCGCAGCAGGGAGTGTGATCGACGACGGATCCGGGCATCATCGGATCCCATGAGGACGGCCGCCGAGACCGAGGTCCGGCGGCCGTCCGCCGTCCGGGCGCTGACCGCACTGTTGGCGGTGACGGCCGCGGCCACCGTCGTGGTCGAGGTGCTCAACTGGTGGTACGCCCCGGAGCAGGGCTTCGGGCTCGCCGTACGCACCGGCTGGGCGATGCTGCGCTCGTTCGGCTTCCTGCTGCTCATCGGGCATGTGCGGCGCGGCCGGACGGTGGCCCGCCCGTTCGGCCTGATCCTCGCCGTCACCACGGTCTTCGCGCTCGGTCGGCTGATCGTGCCCCGCCAGGGCGTACCGCCGCTGCCCGGCCTGCTCGGCTTCGCCCTGCTCACCGCGCTCTGCGCGACAGTTGTCTGGCTGCTGTACCGGTCGCCGGCGCTCGCCGGGCACCTAGTGCGGCACCGCTCCCGGCTGGTGATCGACCGCTCCGGCATCTCCTGGCGGGAAACGCCACCGCGCCGACCGGAGGCGAGCGCCTGGCTGCTGACCGCCCGGGTAGCGGCCTTCACCTACAGCCCGCTGATGCTGGTGCCGGCCCTGGTCGCCACCGCCGCGATCCTGGACGGCCAACTGCTCGCCGTGCCCGCCGTGCTGCTCTGGCTGGGAGCCGGCATCGCGACCAGCTATCTGGTGCTGTTCTGCACGGCGTTCCTCCTCCGCGGCCGGAGTTGGGCGGGCACCCTGCTCATCGTGGTCACCGTCGCTGTGCTCGCCGTGGACCTTCCGTTGTGCTGGTGGCTGCTCGGCCTCGACGGCCTGATCCGCGACGGTGCACCCCTGATCGTCGCCGCCGTGCTCACCGTCTACGGCATCCGCCGCGCCACCCACCCCACCCCCACCTGATCCCTCCCCGCCCCCCTCCGCACCCCCGCGCCCCCGCGCCCCCCGCGCCCCCGCGCCAAGATCCGGGCAACTTCAGGGTTACTGCTGCCTCAGCCGGGCCCGAAGCGGCAGCAACAGGGAAGTTGCCCGGATCTTGAACGCGTCAGGCGCGTCAGGCGCGTCAGGCCCTGCCGGAACGGCCCACCCGCTTGCTCTGCTTCACCTGGCGCACAGGATCCGCGACGATCGCAGTGCGTTGGGTGAAGCAGAGCAAGCGTGGCCGGTGTGCGGCGGGGCGGGTACGTGGTGGCCACTGCGGCCTCGCCGTGTCGCCGGGTGCGGGAGGCGGACGGGTGAGGTTGTCCCACCAGGGCGGTGGGGGTGCGGGTGGTGGGTGATGCGGAAGGAGGGGCCGTGCGGGACGAGTTCGACGTGGTGGTGGTCGGGGCGGGGCCGGCGGGGGCGGCTGCCGCGTTGGCGGCCCGACGGGCGGGTGCCGAGGTGTTGCTGTTGGACCGGGCCGAGTTTCCCCGGGACAAGGCCTGCGGTGACGGGATCGCCGCGCACGCGTTGGACGTACTCGCCGAACTGGGCGTGCGTGACGCGGTGGCCGATTTTGCGCCGGTGCCGGCGCTGCGGCTGGTGGCGCCGGACGGCGGTGCCGTGGCGCGGGCGTTGCCCAGGCCCGCGTACACGGTGCCGCGGCAGGTGTTCGACGCGCGGCTGGTGGCGGCGGCGGTCCGGGACGGCGTGCCGCTGGGCCGCCGGGCGGTGCGGCGGGTCGAGGTGCGTGCCGACCGGGTGGTGCTGGACGGGGAGATCTCCGCCGGGGTGGTGGTGGGTGCCGACGGCGCCGGGTCCATCGTCCGTCGTGCGCTCGGTGAGCCGAGCAATCCGGACCGTCACCTGGCGTTGGCCATCCGGGGGTACGCGCCCGCGCCGCCCGGCCCACCCGCGCAGCTCATCGTCACCTCGGCGGCCCGTTGGCCGGCGTACGCCTGGTCGTTCCCGATCGGGGACGGCCGCGCGAACGTCGGGTACGGCGAGGTCCTGCGGGGCGAGTCGCTGACCCGCGCGCACCTGCTCGACCGACTGGCCGCGCTGTTGCCGGGCACGGATCCGGCGGCGGTCAGCTCGCTGCGCGCCCATCATCTGCCGCTCTCCACCTTCCGGCCGGTGCCGGGGCGGGGCCGGGTGATGCTCGCCGGTGACGCGTTCTCGCTGATCAACCCGCTCACCGGCGAAGGGATCTTCTACGCGTTGCGCTCCGGCGCGCTGGCCGGGTACGCCGCGGTCGGGCCACCGGAGCACGCGGCGCGACGGTACGCGACCGCGCTGCGTCGCCGGCTCGGCACGCACCTTCGGCACAGCTCGACGGCGGCCTGGCTGGCCCGGCGTCGGTGGGTGGTGGACGCGGCGGTGCGGGCGGCCGGTCGTGACGGACGCGTTTTCGGCAGGGTGACCGAGCTGGGACTGGGCGATGGTCTGCTGGACGGGCGGACGCTCGGCCTGATCGCCCTCGGCCTGTCGGTGCGGCATCGGCCACCGGCACACTGATCCGTACGGCGGCTCGCTACCCTGCTAGGTGATGAGTCTGCGGAAACTTCTCTACTCCGTTTACGAGCGGCGGCTCACGGCCAAGCTCGCGGGTCGGCCGGTGCCCCGCCACGTGGGCGTGATGTGTGACGGCAACCGCAGATGGGCCCGGGAGATGGGCTTCGTCGATCCGAACGACGGGCACCGGATGGGTGCCGAGCGGATAAAGGAGCTGCTGCGTTGGTGTGACGCCGCAGGCGTGGGGCACGTGACCCTGTGGCTGCTCTCCACCGACAATCTCTCACGCCCGGCGGCGGAGCTGGATCCACTGCTCCAGATCATCGAGGACCTCACCACCGAGCTGGCCGAGGAGGGTAATCCCTGGCGGCTGCGGATGGTCGGCGCGCTCGACGTGCTGCCGACGCGCCTGGCCACGGCGCTCAAGGCCGCCGAGGAGCGGACCCGGGAACGCGCCGGCAGCGCCCAGGTCAACATCGCTGTCGGGTACGGCGGGCGGCGGGAGATCGCCGACGCGGTGCGCTCCCTGCTGTTGGAGCACGCGGCGAACGGCGGCACGCTTGAGGAACTCGCCGGGTCGCTCGACGTGGACGACATCTCCGAGCACCTTTACACCCGGGGCCTGCCGGATCCGGATCTGATCATCCGGACCAGTGGCGAGCAGCGCCTCTCCGGCTTCATGCTCTGGCAGTCGGCGCACTCGGAGTTCTACTTCTGCGAGTTGAACTGGCCCGATTTCCGCCGCGTCGACTTCCTCCGCGCACTGCGCTCGTACGCCACCCGTCAGCGTCGCTACGGGGTTTGAAAGCCGGAGCGAACCGACCGCTCAGGCGAGACGGTGGGTGGCCTCGGTGAGGAAGTCGCCCAGGGCGGCGGGGGAGTCGATGGTGAGGTCGGCGGCCTCGGCGACCTCGTCGCCGGTCTCCGGGTTGGCGACGGCGACGCAGACACCGAGGAAATCCGGGTCGCCGGCGGCCCGGGCCCGGAGCGCGGCGAAGGCCTTGATGTCGGAGACGTCGTCGCCGAAGTACCAGGCCCCGCGTACCCCCTGCACCAGTTCGTCGATCACCATGCCCTTGTCCCGGTCGACCGGCGGCTTGATCTCCAGGACCATCCGCCCGACCTGTACCCGCAGGCCGAGGTGCTCGGCCTGATCCCGGCCCCACTGCTCGACGGTGGCGGCGAGTTGCGGTGCGGTACGCCAGTGCAGGGCCACCGACAGCCGCTTGTACTCCACAAGGGTGCCGGGTGGCAGTTCGGCGCGGCCACGTTCGGCGAGTTCGGCCATGGTGGGCACCCACGGCAGCGCGGCCGGCTCGGTGACCGTGGCACCGCCGGAGTGGCTGTGTTCCAGGCCGTAGAGGCCGTACAGGTCGACCCCGGTGAGCCCGCCGAAATGTTCGCGCAGGAACTCCACCGGCCGGGCCGAGACGATCGCGATGCGCCGCACGATCGGGGCCAGTGTCTCGATGGCGGCCAGCACCTTCGGCGCGGGCTGTACCTGTGTCGGATCGTCGGCGACCGGCGCGAGGGTGCCGTCGAAGTCGAAGAAGAGGACGGTCTCGGCCGCCCGGTCGGCGGTTGCCCGCCAGGCCTGGTCGGCGTTCAGCGGGGTCTTCGGCTGCTGGTTGCCCAGATTCAACGGCGGCACGCGCGACAGCGTACCCCGGGTTCGACCGGTCAATCCTGACGTGAATCCGGTGTGGGCGACAGGTGTGATTCAGCGTGATTCAGCGTTCGGCGGCCCCACGTCCCCGGCGTCCGAACGGCACCACCGCCGCCTCCTGACCGTGGCTCAGCAGGTAGCCCTCCACGAAGCCGGAGTTCCGGTCGCCGGTGTTCGCCTCGATCTCCCGCAGCCGCTCCACCAGGAACTCGGTGAGCGCGGTGAGCCGGTCGTTGAGCCGGTCGTGCAGTTCGGCGACGACGGCCAGGACGATCGCGGTGCCCGCGGTGGCGAGCGCGAAGAGGTTGACGAGCAGCGGAAGCTGCCCGCCGTTCAGGGTCAGGGTCACTGCGTTGCCGGTGATGCACAGCGTCACCGAGACCGTCGCGACCACGACAGCCAACCATTTCAGGGTCATGGAGAGACCCCTTTCTGTCCCGCAGGGCTGGGTTCGGCCTTGTCCCGTCCCCCCGCCGACGACGAGCCCAAGCAGTACAAACACGGACGCTAGCGCGCCCGATCCCGCCCCGTAGCGAAACGAATGAGGCTGACCTGGCGTTCTTTCGCCATCTGAGGAACTAGCTGGCGGCGTCGCCTCGTTTTCGGACATCGAGCGGCAACGTCGGGCGATATGCGAGGTAACGAATGGTTTCTCGGATGTGGAACTTCTCCGCGTCCGAGACGTCGGGGTCGACCAGGCGGCGCAGCAGTGCCTCGACGTCGGGGTCCATCGGTGGTGGTGCCGGTGCGGTTCGGCGGGAGGCGGTCCGGTCCCAGCCCAGCGCCGCGAAGGCCACCGCCGGGTCCAGCCCGAGGCCCTCGCAGAAGGCCACCACCCGCTCGGCTTCCGGGTCGCTGGCCCAGTCGCCACGTACCCATCGGTTGATGGTCTGCCGGGAGACGCCGGTACGCCGGGAGACCTCGGTGCCGCTCCACGCACGGGTCGCCCGGGCCTCGTCGAGGGCGCGCCGGACGAAGGTGGCGAAGGCGATCTTCCGCGCGTTGGCCGTCTCGGTCACCTCGTGACCGTACGACCGTTGAGTCTGGGTGACGGTGCCTGCCACGCGTCTGTCACGCTTGCGTGACGACTTTGGCGTGCGGCCGGAAGGGGGTCCGGCACTCTTTCTGAGGGGTGTCACCTGGGCAGGATAGATGTACGTAGGTGTGGAGGCAAACGAACGAAAAGCTGATACTGTCACGTTCATGGGACAACCTACGGTGTGTCACGTGCATGAGACGATCAGTGCTCACCTGCGTCACGCGCCCGGTGCGAGGTGGACGCGGTGACCGAACTCGCAACCCGTGCTCAGGCGTTCAGCCTGGTGGCCGAGGGGGTCGCCGCCGGGCTGAGCGCGCCGTGGCGCCTCTACCTCGCCCGCGGCTGCCGCTACCTGTCGCTCAGCGTCGGCGACCGGGCCGAGTGGAACGCCTGGCGGACCCATCTCGGCTGCCCGGAACTGAGTGTCCGGGTCTACGACGCCGGCGGCGAGATCCGCCGCTCCTCCATGGCCGAGGTGGTCATGGACGGCTGCCGGATCAGTGTGGAACTGGTGGAGGAGATCGGCACCGACGACCTCGACCGGCTGCTGGTCGCCGACCCCACCACTGTCGAACCGGAGGAACGATGAGGGCCGCGCGGCACACCGGAGCCGCCGGATGAGCCCATTCCTGGCGATCTTTCTGGTGCTCGTACTTGCCGCCACGAGCTACGCCGCTGGGCGGCTGCACGGGCAGCTCAGTTACCGGATCGGTTACCGCTTCGGCTACCGGCAGGGCTACTTCGACGGGGACCGTGGGGCGTGGAACCGACGTCGTCGGGAGGCTCAGGCGGCCATCGCCTCCGCCCTCGCCGTCACGTCACCCTCGTCGTCTCCCGCTCGGGTCTCGGCAACCGTGAACCCACTGCCGCCACGGGGCGCGTGCGCACCCCCTCCGGCACTGCGCGCCGAAGGGCCACCGGGGGAGATCGAGAAGGCCGCCACGGCTCGCCCGGGCACCACGTACACCGGGTCGTCCTTCGCGGAGCCGGCCGCCTCGGTCACCGGGCGGCACCCGACCGGCACCCTCGTCCGACGGACCGGCTGAACCGGTCGACGGGCTCCGGGCCCGTCCACAGGCGCGGCGCGTACCCCTCGTGGGTGGCGCCGCCGGGGCCACGTCAGACCGGTGGCGGTGGTCCCACCGGCCGGGATGCGCGCAGGGGGCATGCATCCCGGCCGGTTCATGTTCTGGGCCCTGGCGGCTAGCTGACCTCGTGCCCCCTGCCAGCGGCCGTTCATGAACGACCTCTAGCCGGGACGGGTGCGGGGAGCTAGCGTCTAGGCATGGCGCGGGGTTGTCCCGAGCCAGCCGGCCCGCC
Source organism: Verrucosispora sp. WMMD703 (assembly GCF_049178935.1). NCBI lineage: Bacteria > Bacillati > Actinomycetota > Actinomycetes > Micromonosporales > Micromonosporaceae > Micromonospora > Verrucosispora sp. WMMD703. The sequence goes on from NZ_JBMHMM010000004.1 coordinate 1,177,766, forward strand.
CGGCCTGCGACCTCGCGCACGGGGCCCGCATCCGACCCCGTGTCAGCCGGGCATCCGGAGGAGGCGGACCGCGGGTGGCCGGGTGCCCATCCGCCGGAGCAGGCCTGTGACGACTCGCCGTACGACCGCCGGTGCCGACCAGGGCCCGGCCGCGACTACCACGACCCGCCGCAGCACCCGGAGCCGCCGTACGGCGGCCGCCGGTCCGGCCGACCCCAGGGAGCCCCGACCAGCGGGCCAGTCCTTCGTTCTGGACACCTCGGTACTGCTCAGCGACCCGGCGGCGTTCCACCGCTTCGCCGAGCACGAGGTGGTGCTTCCGCTGGTGGTGATCTCCGAGCTGGAGGGCAAGCGGCAACACCCGGAACTGGGCTGGTTCGCCCGCCAGTCGCTGCGCATGCTGGACGAGCTGCGGGTGCGCCACGGCCGGCTCGACCGGCCGGTACCCGCCAACGATGTCGGCGGCACGCTGCGCGTGGAGCTGAACCACACCGATGACGGGGTGCTGCCGCCGGGCTTCCGCAACGAGTCCAACGACGCTCGGATCCTCTCCGTCGCGCTGAACCTCGCCGCCGAAGGGCGGGAGGTGACCCTGGTCAGCAAGGACATGCCGTTGCGGGTCAAGGCCGCCTCCGTGGGGCTGCGCGCCGACGAGTACCGGCACGGCCAGGCCAGCGACCCGACCTGGACCGGGATGGCCGAGCTGGATCTCGCCGAGGACGAGATCGCCCGGCTCTACGCGGGAGAGGTCATCGACGTGGACGCGGCGGCCGGCCTGCCCTGCCACACCGGACTGGTGCTGCACTCGTCCCGTGGCTCGGCGCTTGGCCGGGTGCTGCCGGACAAGACCGTGCGGCTGGTCCGGGGCGACCGGGAGGCGTTCGGCGTGCACGGGCGCTCGGCCGAGCAGCGGGTCGCGCTGGATCTCCTGCTCGACGAGTCGATCGGCATCGTCTCGCTCGGCGGTCGGGCCGGCACCGGCAAGTCCGCCCTGGCGCTGTGTGCGGGGCTGGAGGCGGTGATGGAGCGTCGCCGGCACAAGAAGGTGATCGTCTTCCGCCCGCTGTACGCCGTCGGCGGGCAGGAACTGGGCTATCTACCCGGTTCGGAGTCGGAGAAGATGTCGCCCTGGGCGCAGGCGGTCTTCGACACCCTCGGCGCGGTGGTGCACGAGAACGTGCTGGAGGAGGTCACCTCGCGTGGTCTGCTCGAGGTGCTGCCGCTGACCCACATCCGGGGCCGCAGCCTGCATGATGCCTTCGTCATCGTCGACGAGGCGCAGTCGTTGGAGCGCGGCGTGCTGCTGACGGTGCTCTCCCGGATCGGCCAGGGCTCCCGGGTGGTACTCACCCACGACGTCGCTCAGCGGGACAATCTGCGAGTCGGGCGGCACGACGGGGTCACCGCGGTGATCGAGGCGTTGAAGGGCCATCAGCTTTTCGCACACGTGACGCTCAGCCGCTCGGAGCGGTCGCCGATCGCCGCGATGGTGACGGACCTGTTGGAGGATGTCCCGACCTGACGACCGTTTTAAGTGCTTCGCGTTGATTTTTTGCGTGACGCACGTCACAATTGGGGTTCGTGGTTTCCCATCGGCCTCACTGTGCGCGATGGTTTCCCACGGGCGCCCATGCACCCGACGCATCGTTGGTGATCGTTCGTCACTCCGACACCGGAGCGGGCGACGCCGGGAGGCGACGCGGTGCGTCCACGGTGGCCGGCACGCCGGCCACGGGCGCCCGTGGCGCGCCAAGACCGCTCGCGGTCGCGGCACGCCACGTCCCTGAACCCGACGAAGGGATCACTTCGTGAGTCGGCCGTGGAGCCGGTTCGCCGCCCGCACCGCAGCCGTCGCGCTGCTCTCGGTGGGCGTGGCCGGCGGTTTCTACCTCAGTGAGGACCGCCAGTCCCAGCGCTCAGGCCCCGGCGCTCAGGTGGCCGGCAGCGTCAGCGAAATCGACGTCAACGTCGAGTACCGGCAGAAAGAGACGGTCTCCCGTCAGGTCCGCACCGCCCGACAGCAGGCCAGCGAGGTGCGGAAGCAGGCCAAGGCCGCCGCCGAGAAGGCGCGCAAGGCGGAGGAGGCGGCCCGCCGGAAGGCCGCGGAGAAGGCCGCCAAGGAGGCCGCGGCCCGCGCCGCGAAGCCGTACGACGGCCCGATCCCCGAGTCCTGCGAGGAATACAGCGGCAACCGGAAGGTCGGCTGCGCGCTCATGATGGATGCGGGTTTCAAGATCGACCAGTTCCCCTGTCTGGACAAGCTCTGGAACAAGGAGAGCGGCTGGAACCACAAGGCCCGCAACCCGTCCTCCGGGGCGTACGGCATCCCGCAGGCGTACCCGGGGAACAAGATGTCCTCGGTCGGCGACGACTGGGAGACCAACCCGGTCACCCAGATCAAGTGGGGGCTCGGCTACATCAAGGGCCGCTACAGCACACCCTGCGCAGCCTGGAACCACTCGCAGGCCAAGGGTTACTACTGAGCTGCACCACGGGCGGCGGGGGCGGGTGACCGCACCCCGCCGCCGTGTGTCTCGGGTCGGGAAAAGTGGCGGCCACCGACGTTTGCTGATAGCTGTTGACAGGTGACCCTGCTCCCAGGAAACGGCGATGCCCACCGCTTCGGCACCGTGGCCTTCTACGCGTCCATCGGCCGGGCGTTCGTCGCCATGTGCGCGGTGGTTCCGGTGCTCTTCCTGATCGAGGGCCTCGACGTCTGGCTCGGTGCCGGGTTCGACGCCGCCGCCGGGATCATCCCGCAGCGCATCGACGGGCTGGACGGCATCTTCTTCTCGCCGTTCCTGCACCACGGCTTCGACCACCTCTACAGCAACAGCATCCCGTTGATCCTCCTCGGCACGTTCGTGCTGGCGGCGGGTGCTCGGCGCTTCCTCTGGTCCACCCTGGTGATCGTCCTGGTAAGCGGGCTCGGCGTGTGGTTCACCGGCTCGTCCAGCACGATCGTGGTCGGTGCCAGCGGGGTGATCTTCGGGTACCTCGGCATCCTGCTCACCCGGGGCATCTTCGAGCGGAGCTGGTGGAACTTCGCCGTGTTCCTGTTGGTCGGGCTGCTCTACGGCGGCCAACTGGTCGGCGTGCTGCCCACCGACGAGCGGATCTCCTGGCAGGGGCACCTGTTCGGGCTGCTCGGCGGCATCGTGGCGGCGATCATCTTCCGTCGTCGTCGGTCCGACCTCGACGGGCCGTACCGCTCCGAGTCGCCGATGACCATGCCCTGACCCGTCCACCGAGCGCGGCTACCGCCACGGCGACCAGGGTCAGCACGGCACCGAGCAGGGTGGTCGGGTCGGGATGCGAGGCGGCGGAGGGCATCAGCACGTCCAGCAGCACCGCACCGACCACCTGACCGGCGACGGTGGCCAGGCCGAGCAGCAACACACCGGTGAGGCGGACCACCGCAGCGGCCACCGCGATGAACGTGACACCGATCGGCCCACCGAGGTAGAGCCAGGGATCGGCGGGCAGCCCGCCCGGAGGCAGACCCCGCAGCGCGAGGCTGACGACGAACGCGACCAGCAGCACCGCCGTACCGGCGGCGAAGTTGACGAGCGTGGCGGTAAGCGTGCTCTCGCTGACCACCCGGACCCATCCGTTCACCGCCTGCTGCCAGGCCACCGCCACCCCGGCCAGCAGCGGCAGCACAGCCAGCCCGAGAGTCGCCGGCTCGCGGAACCGGTCGCTGACCGCCAGCAGCACCGCGACCACGGTCAGCGCCGCACCGGCCAGCCGGGCGCCGGTCACCGGTCGCCGGCCGCTCGGGCCGATCCCCGCCCGGTCGACGAGCAGGCTGCTGGCGGACTGGCCGGCCACGACCGCCACCGTGAACACCGCGACTCCCAGGGTGCCGACGGTGGCGCTCTGGGTGAACACCAGGAATGCGCCGCAGGCACCGCCGAGGCACTGCCACGGCCGAAGCGTCCCCCGACCGAGGGCGGTACGCAGTGTCGTCAACCCGCGTCGCCCGGCACCCGTGGCCGGAACCAACACCAACAGCAGTAGCAGGCCCGAACCGAACGAGATGACCGCGGCGGTCACCCCGTCGCCGAGGCGTACGCCCAACTCGCCGTTGATTCGTGACTGCGTCGCCACGGCGACCCCGGCCAGGGTGGCCAGCGCCACCGCGCCGAATCGGCGACCCGCCGACACCGCCGGCCGGGTCACCGTCGGGGCACTCAAGCCTGTTCGTCCAGTGGCCGGCCGTCGAAGTCCACCGCCGAGTACAGCGCCAGCTTCTCCAACCGGTGGTACGAGTCGATCACTCGAATGGTGCCGCTCTTGGAGCGCATCACGATCGACTGGGTGTACGCACCGCCGGCCCGGTACCGCACGCCGCGCAGCAGGTCCCCGGAGGTGATGCCGGTCGCCACGAAGAAGCAGTTGTCGCCGGTCACCAGGTCGTCGGTGGTGAGCACCCGGTCCAGGTCGTGGCCGGCCGCGACCGCCTTCTCACGCTCGGCGTCGTCCCGTGGCCAGAGCTTGGCCTGCATCATCCCGCCCATGCACTTCAGGGCGCAGGCGGCGGTGATGCCCTCCGGGGTGCCGCCGATGCCCATCAGCACGTCGACGTCCGACTCGCCGCGTGCGGCGGCGATCGCACCGGCGATGTCGCCGTCGGAGATGAAGCGGATGCCGGCCCCGGCGCGGCGGATCTCGTCGACCAGGCCGTCGTGCCGGGAACGGTCGAGCACACAGACCGTGACCTCGGAGACGCTTGTGCCCTTGGCCTTCGCGATGCGACGCAGATTTTCGACCGTGCCGGCCTCGATGTCCACCACGTCGGCGTAGGCGGGGCCGACGGCGAGCTTCTCCATGTAGAAGACCGCGCTCGGGTCGAACATCGCGCCCCGTTCGGCCACCGCCAGCACCGCGAGCGCGTTCGGCATCCCCTTGCTCATCAGGGTGGTGCCGTCGATCGGGTCCACCGCGACGTCCACCTCGGGGCCGTCGCCGTCGCCGACCTCCTCGCCGTTGAACAGCATCGGGGCGTTGTCCTTCTCGCCCTCGCCGATCACCACGATCCCCTTCATCGGGATCGAGTTGATCAACTTGCGCATCGCGTCGACGGCGGCGCCGTCGCCACCCTCCTTGTCGCCCCGGCCGACCCACCGGCCGGCGGCCATCGCCGCCGCCTCGGTGACCCTGACCAGATCGAGGGCGAGGTTGCGGTCGAGATTCTGTGGAATTCGCGTCCTGATGGTCGTCATGAAAACGGCTCCTCCTCGCGGCGGTGCGGGGCGGGCCGGCGCTGCCGGCTTCGTTCCTGATCCTCACACGATGGCGGACGCGCAGCCGGGGCGGGGCGGTGATGGCACGGATACCGCCGGTCGGGCTGCTGAGACAATGGCGAGGTGGAGCCTGCACAGCCTGATGACCGCGCACCCGCCGACGAGCCCGTGCCGCCGCCCGCCGCCGCCGCAAGGTCCGAGCGGTCGCCCCGGGACATGGCCATCTCGCTGCTGGTGCTGCTGATCCCGATCGCCCTGCTACTCGCCTTCTACCGGGGCTTCCTCGGCGGGGACGAGCCGAACACTGTCGATCCGGCACCCGCCTTCGAACAGGCGAAATCGGCCGGCGCGTTTCCGGTGAGCGAACCGGCCGAGCTGGGTGACGGGTGGCGGGCCGTGCGCGCCACCTACCGCACGGCCGAGGACGGGGCGATCCTCCGGGTGGGATATGTCACCCCGGAGGGGCGGGGCCTGCAACTGGTGCAGAGCAACGTGCCGCCGGACCGGCTGCTGCCGGCCGAGCTGACCGACGCGGGTCGGCCACAGGGGCGGACCGATCTCGGGTCCGGCACCTGGCAGCGGTACACGGCACGCGGTAACGAGCAGGCGTTGGTGCTGCTCCAGCCCGAGCGCACGGTGATCGTCGTCGGCGACGCCCGGGACAACGAACTGCGGGCGCTGGCCACCGCCGTGGACTGAACGCCCTCGATCCGGTCGGGAGTGTCGGCGACGCCGGTGCGTGCCGGCCGACGGCGCGGGCGTAGCGTCGCATCAAGTGCCCCCTGCATGTCGGTGCGATCCGTTACGCTCCCCGGGTTCGATGCCTGACCGGCTGCTGTCGGTCGGGTTTTCCTGCTTGAAGAGAGACGATCTGTGAACATTCGACGGTGGAGCGTGGGCCTCATCGCCGCCACGCTGCTCGTTCCCGGGCTCGCTGCCTGCAACAACTCCAGCAGTGACTCGCCTGCCGCGGGCTCCTCGACCGAGTCGGGCATCCCGGCCGACCCGAAGGCGGCGCTTGTCGCCTCCACCAAGGGGCTGGCCGAGGGCAACTTCACCTTCACCATCGCGGCTGACTCGATGACCGGCAAGGGCACGTTCCACAAGCCCAGCAACAGCGCTCAGATGACGATGACCGTGGGCGACGAAGACTTCACCATGGATTTCGACCTGATCCAGATCCAGCCGGACACCTGGGTGAAGGTCGACCTGGGTGACCTGTTCGCCGGCGTTCCGGGGATGGAGGCGATCAAGGACAAGTACCAGCACCTCGACGCCGCCAAGGCCAAGGACGCGAAGAACCTCGACATCTTCAAGGAGGGCACCGACCCGGCCGACGCCGCCGGCATGTTCGAGGGTCTCGCCGAGGTGCAGAAGACCGGCGAGGGCACCTACAGCGGCACCTTCGACCTCACCTCGGTGAAGGACTCGGTGGCGGCCGACGAGGACATGCTCAAGGCGCTTGGTGACCAGGCCAAGGCGATCCCGTTCACCGCGAAGCTGGACGCCGAGGGCCGGCTGAGCGAGCTGGTCATGTCCGTCCCGGCGGCGGGCGAGACCAAGGCCCAGGACATCAAGGTCACCTACGCCGACTACGGTGCGGCGACCGCCGTGCAGAAGCCGCCGGCGGACCAGGTCATCGAGGCGAGCGAGCAGACCTACGAGATGTTCAAGTAGGTCGAGCGGCACTGCTGCGGGGGTGGGCTGAGCCCGCCCCCGTTCGCGTTCCGGCTGGCCGTTCCACCGGGCTGCGGGTGGCCCGCGCCGGACGGCCGGTCGGACCGGCGACGATGGTCCGGGGGATCTGGTCGGTTTCGGGTGATTGCGCGAGCGGCCGGCAGGGAACAGAGAAGGGGAGCCTCCGGCGCGAGAACGCACCGGATGACCCTGCTGGGAGACACCGATGACCGTTCGACGACTGAGCGCCGGCCTCGTGGCCGTCGCCCTCTTCACGCCCGGAGTCGCCGCCTGCACCACCACCGGCGACGCCGGGCCGAGTGCCACACCCACCGCCACCGCCACCGCCAGCGCCACCGGTGCCGCACCCGAGGTCGACACCGACGCGAAGCAGGCGCTACTGGACTCGACCCGGGAGATCAGCAACGGCAACTTCAGGTTCAGCATGACCGGTGCCGGCTCGGTGGCGGAGGGCCAGGTGCACCAGCCGAGCCAGAGCGCTGAGATCAAGGTACGCCTCGGCGAGTCGACCGATGACCTGGCGATCAGCCTCGACCTCATCCACGCCAAACCGGACAGCTGGGTGAAGCTGGACCTTCAGGGCCAGGCGGCCACCAGCGTGCCCGGGGCGGACCGACTCAACCTCGGCAAGTACCACCACCTCGATCAGAGCCGGATCAAGGGCAACCGCAGCCTTGGCTTCGACTTCGACAAGGTCGACCCCGCCGGCAGTGAGGCGTTGACTCAGGCCGTCACCGAGGTCCGCCGTACCGGCGACGGGGCGTACGCCGGCACCCTCGACCTGTCGAAGGCGGCCGACGCCGGATCCCTCGACCCGAGCGTGATCACCGCGCTCGGCCCGGAGGCGAAGTCGGTGCCGTTCACCGCGAAGACCGACGCCCAGGGGCGACTCACCGAGATGGTCATTCAACTGCCCGAGGGCAGCCGGCCCGCCGGGCAGGAGATCAAGGTGACCTACTCCGACTACGGCAACGCGACCGCGGCGACCAAGCCCTCGGCCGACCAGGTCGTCGAGGCGCCGCCGGAGCTGTACAACCTGTTCGACTGAGCGCGGGGCGCGGTCGGACCGTACGCCTCGCCCGTCAGAAACCGCACGCACCGCGGCGGGAGCCCACCGGCTCCCGCCGCGCCGTGTTGGCGTGCCGCTCGCCCGCGAGCTGACCGTGCCGCGTGTCCCGGCCGGATCGGCATGCTCCCGGAATGGTCAGGTGGCCGGATCAGGTCGGGCGGCGTCGATCCGGGCGCGGGCGCCGTCGAGCCATCGCTGGCAGATGACCGCCAGCGCCTCGCCGCGCTCCCACAGCGCCAACGACTCCTCCAGCGACGTGCCGCCGGCCTCCAGCCGCTCCACCACCGACGCGAGCTCGGCGCGGGCCTGTTCGTAGCTGAGCCGCTCGTCCGACCCGTTGGTCTTCTCGTCAGTCATCGCACCCATCTCAGCACAACCGTCCGACGCCGCCGTCGACCGCACCACCGTTCGACACGTCGGGCGTCAAGGCCGTGCTCTGGCCGGCCACGCAGCCCGGCCACCGGATCCGGGACCGAGTGGCCTCCCGGTCCGCACCCGGCCCGGGATCGGGTGCCATCATGCGCCGGGGCGGTCCCGCGCGGGTCAGGTGTCGACCGTGGCGGACAGTTCGCCTTCGGCGAGGCGTACCCGCAGCGGGTCGCCGGGAGCCACCTCGGTGGCCGCGCGTACGACATGGCCGTCGGCGCGTTGCACGATGGCGTACCCGCGGTCAAGGGTGGCGGCCGGGGAGAGAGCGCGCAGCCGGGCCACGGTGTGCCGAAGGTCCTCGCCAGCGGCGGCGAGGCGGTGGTCCAGACAGCGGCCGGCGCGCTGGCGGAGGGCGACCACCTCGGCGGCCCGCTGCTCCAGCATCACCTGGGGCCGGGCCAGCACCGGTCGGGAGCGGAGCGCGTCGATGCGGTGGGACTCCCGGTCGACGAGATTGTGCACGGCCCGGTGCAGCCGGTGCCGGGCCTGCTTGATCAGGCGTACCTCCTCGGCCAGGTCGGGCACCACCCGTTTGGCCGCGTCGGTGGGGGTCGACGCCCGGACGTCGGCCACGTAGTCGACAAGCGGTGCGTCCGTCTCGTGGCCGATGGCGCTGACCACCGGCGTACGACAGGCGAAGACGGCCCGGCACAGCGCCTCGTCGGAGAAGGGCAGCAGGTCCTCGATGCCGCCCCCACCACGGGCCAGGATGATCACGTCGATGCTCGGGTCCGCGTCCAGCGCCTTGAGCGCGTCCACGATCTGCGGGACGGCCGCCGGGCCCTGCACGGCCACGTTCACCGTCCGGAACTCCACCGCCGGCCAGCGTCGGCGGGCGTTTGTCAGGACGTCCCGCTCGGCTGCGCTGGCCCGACCGGTGATCAGCCCGATCCGCTGGGGCAGGAACGGTGGGCGGCGCTTCCGCGCCCGGTCGAACAGCCCTTCGGCGGCCAGCAGCTTCTTGAGCTTTTCCAGCCGGGCGAGGAGCTCGCCGAGGCCGACCTGGCGGATCTCGTCGGCGCGCAGGCTGAGCGTGCCCCGGGCGGCGTAGAACTCGGGCTTGGCGTGCAGCACCACCCGGGCACCCTCGCGCAGTTCCGGCGCGCCGAGGTCGAGCACGTCGCGGTTGGTGGTGACCGTGAGACTCAGGTCGGCGGACGGGTCACGCAGTGTCAGGAACACGGTGCTGGCGCCGGGTCGTCGGCTGATCTGCGCCACCTGCCCGTCGACCCACACCCATCCGAGCCGGGCGACCCAGGCGCCGATCTTCTGACTGACCACGCGTACCGGCCACGGTTCCTCCGAGCTGCTTTTCCCCTCAGCCCCTTCACCCACACCCACCCGCCCACCCTACGACCCTTCGCCCCGCTGAAGGTTGATCATGAAGGTTGTGCCGGCGGCGTGTCGTTGGCGGCGGGGCGTCGCTGCGGCCCGCTGCCGGGTGTGGGGATGGCACGTAGGATGCAGGGGTGACTGAGGTTGAGGCGACTCCCCGGACCGGCAAGCGCGTGCTCCTGGCCAAGCCCCGCGGCTACTGCGCGGGCGTGGACCGGGCGGTGCAGACCGTCGAGGAGGCGCTCAAGCTCTACGGTGCCCCCATCTACGTCCGAAAGCAGATCGTGCACAACAAGCACGTGGTGCGGACGCTTGAGGCTCAGGGTGCGATCTTCGTGGAGGAGAACGAGGAGGTGCCCGAGGGCGCCACGGTGATCTTCTCCGCGCACGGCGTGGCTCCCGAGGTCTACGAGCAGGCGAAGCAGCGGTCGCTGAAGGCGATCGACGCCACCTGCCCGCTGGTGACTAAGGTGCACCACGAGGCGAAGCGGTTCGCCGCCGAGGACTACGACATCCTGCTCATCGGTCACGAGGGGCACGAGGAGGTCATCGGCACCTCCGGCGAGGCGCCGGAGCACATCCAGCTGGTGGATGGCCCGGAGGACGCCGACCGGATCACCGTGCGGGATCCGAACAAGGTGGTCTGGCTGTCGCAGACCACGCTGTCGGTGGACGAGACGATGGAGACCGTCGCCCGGCTCAAGAAGCGGCTGCCGATGCTCCAGTCACCGCCCAGCGACGACATCTGCTACGCCACAAGCAACCGGCAGCACGTGATCAAGGAGATCGCGTCGGAGTGCGACGTGGTGATCGTCGTCGGCTCACGCAACTCGTCCAACTCCGTACGCCTGGTCGAGGTGGCCCTGGACGGTGGTGCCCGTGGCGGCCACCTGGTCGACTTCGCCCACGAGATCGAGGACGCCTGGCTGGCCGACGCGCGGACGGTGGGTCTGACCTCGGGTGCCAGCGTGCCGGAGGAACTGGTGCAGGAGGTGCTGGCTCACCTCGCCGAGCGCGGCTTCACCGACGTGGAGGAGGTGGTGACCGCGAACGAACGGCTCACCTTCTCACTGCCGCAGGAACTCAAGCGCGACATGAAGGCCGCTGCGGCGGCGGCCCGCGACTGAGCCGCCGAGCAGGCCCGTGAGCATGCCAGGCAGGCGCGGTGGAACTGTTCACCGGCCCGGTGCGTCAAAGCTTGGTATGAGGACCATTCGGATCGCCGCGACCGCGCTGATCGTCTGCACGGCGCTCGCCGCCTGTGCGGGCCAGGACGCGGGGGACGGCACCGCCACCCCGACCCCGACGGGAGCGTCACCGGTGACCGAGCTGCCCACCCCCGACCCGACCGGGTCCGCACCGGTGCCCTCGCCCTCCGATCCGGTGGACCCGACCGTACCCACCACCCGGCCGACGGTCAGGCCGACCGCCCCGTCGAAGCCACCCGTGACCGGTGAGATCACGGTGACCGGCCGGATCGAGTCCGGCGTCGAGCCCGGCTGTCTGCTGCTCGACGGTTACCTGCTGCTCGGTGGTCCCCGTGACGTGCTCACCGCGGGTGCGTCGGTGACGGTGACCGGCCGTCCCGACCCGACCATGATGTCCACCTGCCAGCAGGGCACCCCGTTCGTCGTGGCCTCCGCCAAGCGCGGCTGAGACCCGGCCGCCAGGCGCGCCAAGCAGCCCCAGCCGCCAGGCGTGTAAACAGACCGGCCGCCGGGCGTGCCGACGCGCGGCTCCGGGTCGGCCTCGGCGACAGCACGGGCCGACGATGTGGATCAATCGATGGCAGGATGCCCGGGTGCGGTACCGAGCGATCCTTCCTACGGCGGCCGGCATCCTCGCCACCGTCCACGTCCTCGGCACTCTCACCGGTGTCGCCCTGCTGCGCCAGGCCGAGGTGCTCGCGCTGCTGCTGCTGGCGGCGTACGCGTTGACCGGCCTCCGGGCCGGGCTGGGCCCGGAGATGTCAGCCGACGCGCCGGACAACCCGGCCCTGCCGGGCGAGTCGCCCATGCCGAGCGCTGCCTTCGGGATGCCGGTCTCGCACTTTGGGGTGGCGGTGGCGCTCGCCGCGTTGGTGGTCGACGCGTGGATCACCATGCCCACCGCCGGCCCCGGGCACTGGGCGTTCATGGAAGCGGGCCGGCCTGACCCGTTCCAGGAGGTAATCGCCGCACTCGTGGCGAACTGGGCGGCCCTGGCCTTCGTCATGGTGTTGGTGTTGACGGTGCTGCTCGGACCGAATCGGCCTGTCCGCCTCGGTCGGCCGGTGCGCGTGGCGGCGGTGCTGGCCGGAGTGCTGGTGACCGGGTACGCGGCCGCCCGCCTGATCGGAGTCCACCTGGAACTGGCGGCGGCTCGGCGACAGCGGCCCGGGCTCGGCGACGACTCCGGCGAACGGATCGTCGCCACCGGGGTGGCGGCGTTGGTGCCCCTTGCGCTGGCGCTCGGCGCGATCGTCCTGGTGGTCCTGCTTCACGCGCAGCGGCGACGGCTAGCGACGAGCGGTGCCGTACTGCTGGTGCTGATCGCTCTGACCCGGATCGACGTGGTCTGCGATTCGTTGCCGCTGCCACTGCATCTGCTTGGTCGGGGCAGCCTGTTCACGGCCGCCTCCCAGGCCGCGCCCGGTCTCGACGCGCCCGGACCGGCCGTGGTAGTCGCCCTGGAGCTGGCCGCGTACCTGCTGCTCGTGGTGGGTCTGCGTGCCCGTCGTCCGCAACGGGCCGGGCCGGTCAGCTGATCGGCCCGGCCCGTGGACAGACGGAAGCCCGTCTCCGGAGAACCGGAGACGGGCTTCCTTGGTGGTGCGGGTGGTGTCAGTTCACCGCGCCGATGGAGACCGCGCCGCGGCCGACGACCGCGCCTTCGGTGGTCACCACGGTCAGCTCACCGTAGAGGCTCCGGCCCGCGGACGGGGCGGACTGGGCCGTCACCGTGCCCGAGATGGTGCCGGTGGCACCGTGGGCCAGGTTGAGCGGCGTGCTCGACGCCGAGAGGGTGCCGAGCGCCGGAGAGGAGAACGAGTCCCGGTAGTCGTACTCGGTGCTGCCACCGGCACCGTCGACCGAGTACGCCTCGACGACGACGGTGTAGGTGCCCGCAGCCGGGTTGTTGAGGGTCACGAACTCCTCCGAGTCCCCGTCCGCGTTGTACGCGATCAGGCTGCCGCCCCGGTAGACGAACAGGTCGAGGTCGGCACCGGCGTCCGACGTGTTACCGATGCGGGCGGTGAAGCTGGTGGCGCCCGCCGGCACATCCACGGTGAACTCCTGCGTCGCGTACTCGACGATGGTCGGCCGCTCCGCGTGCGAGCTGGCCAGCGCGCCGCCCTGGCCGGTCACCGTGACCGGGCCGAAGGTGTTCTTCAGCGACCAGGTGACCGGGGTCGGGGCGCCGGCGGTGACCGACGGCAGCTCGACCACGGCCGGCTCGACCGCGACGCCCTGCACCCGTGCCTGGATCTGGTACGGGTTGTTCAGCGACGGCGAGGTACGCCGGGACTCGACCTCGATCTCCCAGACACCCGGCATCGGGTTCTGGTAGTCGCGCTCGAAGGCGTTGCAGACGACCGTGCTGACGTGGTTGGTGAAGCAGGCCAGGCTGGAGGTGCTCTCCACCGGCACACCCCACGGGTTGAACGCGATGAAGCGCGTCTGCGACCCGGTGGCGATGCCGGAGAGGTTCACCTGCAGCGCACCGGCGCCCGGGGGCACCGTCACGAAGTACGACGTGGTGTTGTTCCGGTCCACCGAACCTTGCGCCGAGTAGGCGAAGTTGGGCTTGCTGACGTCGTTCGAGGCCACCACGACGGCGGAGACCTCGAAGTCGATCGTGTTGGTGGCCGGGTCGTCGACGGTCACGATCGTGCTGTGCGCGCCGACGGTCTTCGGCTTGGCGATGATCGTGATGGTGACGGGCGTGTTCAGCGGCAGCCTGACGTTCTTCGGCGCCGAGAAGGTGCCGTCGTTGCCGCGCAGACCCACGTTGTGCTTGACGTTGCCGGCCGGGCCGCTGGTCCGGGTCAGCGTGACCTGGTACGACTTCGACTGGTTGACCTTGTGGCCGCCGTCGGCGGAGCCGCAGCGGTTGTAGACGCCGGTGCCCTGGTGCGGAGTGGCCAGCAGGCCGGAGAGCACCGTGCAGACCGGGGCGTCGGAGGTGTACGAGCGGGTCTGCACACCCTTCTTCAGCAGCTTCCAGGCACCCGGCACGTTGAACATGCCGTAACCCTGCCCGTAGGTCGGGGTGTCGGCGATCGGCTTGGCCGAGGTGTAGATCGCCCGGCGCAGCATCTCCGGGGTGATGCCCTTGTCGGTCGCCCGAGCGGCCGAGAGCAGCAGTGCGGCGGCACCGGCGGCCTGCGGGGAGGCCATCGACGTGCCGTTGAACATGCCGTAGCCCGGCGGCAGCGAGTAGCCGGCCTCGGCGACGGGGCTGCCGGGCTGCCACACCGGGGTGGTGGAGATGGCCGAACCCGGCGCGGCGATGTTCGGCTTGGCGCCACCGTCCTCACGCGGGCCGCGCGAGGAGAAGTTGAACAGGGCGTTCTTCTTCTTGACCACCGAGCCGTAGTTGGCCAGCCAGGTGTCCTTGCTGACGCTGGCGGCGACGCTCACCACGTTTGTCGACGCCGACGGGTCGCCGATGGTGTTCACACCCGGGCCGGAGTTGCCGGCCGAGATGAACATCTGCACCCCGTACGTGGTGATCAGGTTGTTGTAGAGGGTGGCGCGGGCGTTGTTGCCGTCGTTGAGCGCGGGCAGGCCACCGATCGACATGTTGATCACGTCGACCCCGCGGTTGATCACCAGATCGGCCATGCCGGTGGTGAGCGCGGCGGCAGTGCAGCCACCGCCCCAGGAGCAGGCACGGGAGGAAACGATCTTGGCGCCGGGGGCGGCACCGTCGAAGGCGCCGTTGCCGAGCATGTCGTTCGCGGCGGTGATGCCGGCGACGTGCGTACCGTGGGCGCTCTCGATGATGCCGATGTTTACGTAGTCCACCAGGCCGGGACCGCCGACCGGGGTGGTGTCGACGTTCTTGCGGTACTCGACGACGAACGACATCCGCTCGGTGACCGGGGTCGCCGGGTTGTCGGTGCCGAAGTGGCCGACGTCGAACTTCTCCTTGTACGGCCGCATCACGGCCTCGTCGGTGAAGTCGCCGTCCTGGTCGGAGTCGACCCAGATGTTGTTGGTCGTCGGGTCGAACAGGATGCCGAACTGGTCGGTGTTGTCGCCGTCGCGGTTGACGTCACCGGCCGGGTCGCTGTTGTTTGTGATGTTCTCGCTGAACAGGTTGAACCGGTAGCTGCCGGCCGGCGCGGTCCAGGTGCGGCCGGCCAGGGCGAACGTAGGGCCGGTCACCTGGTTGATCATCGGCCGCCAGGTGGGGTCCTCGAACGGGTCGGTCGCGGTCACCCAGTCGACGATCTTGCGCTCACCGGTGGTGGTCTCCTGCAGTGCCGGGTGCTCCAGGTCCACACCGGAGTCCATGATGCCGATGGTGACGCCGCGGCCGTCCCACTTCTTGTGCTGCTTGACGAACTTGACCGCACCGGTCTCGTTCGTCGGCATGTAGGGGTTGTCGGCCTTGGTCTTGGTGCCAGGTCCGCTGAGCGTGCCGCCCTGCTTGCTGCCCTTCTTGCCGCCGGGGGCGACCTCGGGCTTCGGGTCCGGGAGCTGGATCTTCTCGTCCAGGTCGATGGCGGCCACGCCCGGCAGCTTGGCGGCCTTGACCGCCTTGCCGGTCGGCACCTTGGCGAGCACGTAACCGATGGTGTCGAAGCGCTCGGTGACGGCCGCGCCGAGGTCCTTGAGGTCGTCGGCGACGTCCCTCGCCTTGCCCTTGTCGGTGGCGACGATCATCGTGACGGTGGGGGCCTTCTTCGCCTCCGCTTCAGCGAGCAGCTTGGCGTCGTGCTGGTCCATCGCCTCGGCGGGGGTGGCCTGCGCGGCGTCCGGTCCGGCAGGAGCGGCGCTCGCGGTGGCGGCACCGCCCGCCACGGTCACGGCGCTGGCGGCCATCACCGAGGCGAAGAGCGCGGCCGAGGTACGCCGGCTCAGGTTTCGGGGTTTACTCACGTTCTCTTTCCTCCAGAGAACAGGGCGCCCTCAGATGCAGGGCACGCGTGAGCGAAATCCTTCGTGGTGCCGACCGTCGATGTCACTACCGTTGGGTACGTTGTGACCATCTCGTGATATGCGAGACGCTCATTGTCACATCGAAGATGGTAAGGGCTAATTTCAGTTAGACCGAGTTCGATCATCTGAAGTGGAATCAATGAGCAGCTCCGGCGCTTGAGGCTGCCGGGGAGCCAGCTCCACCTGCCCCGGGGTGGGCAGTTCCTGATCCGACACGCCCAGCTCGGCCAGTTTCCTGGCACTCACCAGCACCCGCGCCTCCAGCGAGCCCACCGCCCGGTTGTACGCGGTGACCGCACCACCGAGCGAGGCGCCGAGCTTGCCGACGTGGTCACCGAGGGTCGACAACCGTCCGTACAGCTCCCGCGCCACCGTGTGCACGGCCATCGCGTTGCGGGTCAGCTGCTCCTGCCGCCACGACCAGGCCACGGTACGCAGCAGCGCGACCAGGGTGGCCGGGGTGGCCAGCACCACGTTGCGGGCGAATGCGTGCTCCAACAGCGTCGGATCGCGTTGCAGGGCGACGTCCAGGAAAGGGTCGGCCGGCACGAACAGCACCACGAATTCCGGAGTGGACTCGAACGCGGCCCAGTACGACTTGGCGGCCAACGCGTCGACGTGCGCCCGAAG
Source organism: Verrucosispora sp. WMMD703 (assembly GCF_049178935.1). NCBI lineage: Bacteria > Bacillati > Actinomycetota > Actinomycetes > Micromonosporales > Micromonosporaceae > Micromonospora > Verrucosispora sp. WMMD703. The sequence continues at coordinate 1,194,322 of NZ_JBMHMM010000004.1, forward strand.
GTGTCTGGCGTGGGCGTCCAGGTGGGTGTCCCGGCCCCGCTCGTCGCGCGCCTCCATCGCGGTGAGGTACGCGTCGAACGGCGCCTTGGCGTCCACCACCACGCTCCGGCCGCCGTGCAGCCGAACCACCAGGTCGGGGCGTACCGTCTGCTGGTCGGTGGCGGCGGTCACCTGCTCGGCGAAGTCGCAGTGCTCCAACATGCCGGCGGCCTCGACGATGCGGCGCAACTGATGCTCGCCCCACCGGCCGCGTACCTGGGGCGCGCGCAAGGCCGCGACCAGCTGTTTCGTCTCCGTGCGCAGCTCACCCGAGACCGTGCTCATGGCGCGGACCTGCTCGCGCAGTTCGGCGTACGCGTCGACCCGCTCGCGTTCGAGGTCGGCGACCCGCTGCTCGTAACGCCGCAGCGTCTCGTGCAGCGGGGCCACCGCCCGGGCGACCGCCTCCTGCGACTGGGCCGTCGCCTCGTAGCTCAGCGCCCGCATCGACTGCTCCAGCCGACCCTCACCCTCGCGGGTGGCGCGCAGCGTGGCGTCCAGCCGGGCGATGTCGGTAGCCGAGCGGGCCCGGGCGGCGAACCAGCCGACCGCGCCGCCGGCACCGAGGCAGACGACGACAACCGCAAGGGTCGAGAACTCCATCCTCAGCAGCTTGCCAAAGACGGGCGCTGCGCACCCGTCCGGGCGCGCAGCGATTTCCGCAGCACCAGGCTCGTCGCAGCGGGCTCCACGCAACTCGCCTGATACTGCTGCCTCGACGACGCCCCAGAGTTGAGGCAGCAACATCCCTGAAACTGTGCGGATCTTGGGGCAAGATCCGCTGGCTCAGCCGGTGTTGCGCATGCCGGCCGCGATGCCGTTGACCGTGGTGAGCAGGGCCCGTTCCAGGGCCGTGCCGTCGCTGGGGGCGCGTCGGCCACCCGGAGCGGTGGCCACTGCCCGTCCGGCCGCACCCGAGTCGCGGTACTGCCGCAGCAGCGCCACCTGAAGGTGGTGCAACGGCTCCAGGTAGGTGTCGCGTACGGCGAGGGTGCGTTGCAGCACCGGGGAGTTCTCCAGCAGGTCCGGTGAGTCGGTGACCGCGAGCACCTCACGTCGGGTCAGCTCGTACTCCTGCTCGATCTTGTCGAAGATCGGGTGCAGCTTCTTCGGGACCAGGGTCTCCACGTACCGCCGGGCGATGCCGAGGTCGGTCTTGGTCAGCATCATCTCCACGTTGGACAGGAACGTGCGGAAGAAGTGCCAGTTGCGGTGCATCTCGGCCAGCACGTCGGAGAGCCCGGCCTCGCGGGCGGCGGCCAGGCCGGAGCCGACGCCGAACCAGCCGGGCACGATCTGCCGGGTCTGGGTCCAGCCGAACACCCACGGGATGGCCCGCAGCCCGGACAGCCCGGCACCGGTGTTCGGCCGCTTCGCCGGCCGGGAGCCGATGTTCAGCGCACCGAGCAGCTCGGTCGGGGTGGAAGCCCAGAAGTACGCGGGCAGGTCCGGATCCTCCACCAGCGAGCGGTACGACCGGAACGCCGACTCGGACACCACGTCCATCGCCGCGTCCCAGCGTTCCAACATCTCGGCGGGTTGCCGAGGCCCGGTGTGCAGCAGCGTCGCCTGGAGCACCGCGGCCACGCTCAGCTCCAGGTTCTCCCGGGCCAGGGCGGGCAGGGTGTACTTGTCGGAGATGACCTCGCCCTGCTCGGTCACCTTGATCGCCCCGTCCAGGGTGCCGTACGGCTGGGCCAGGATCGCGTCGTGGGTGGGGCCACCACCGCGCCCGACCGTGCCGCCGCGACCGTGGAAGAGGCGCAGGTGCACCCCGTGCCGGGCAGCCACGTCGCGCAGCGCGCGCTGGGCCCGGTGGATGGACCACTGGCTGGTGGTGATGCCGGCCTCCTTGTTGGAGTCGGAGTAACCGAGCATCACCTCCTGCACGTCGCCCCGGGCCGCCACCAGCGCCCGGTACGCCGGCAGCGACAGCAGCTCGTCGAGCAGTTCCCCGCCGGAGTTCAGCTCGGCCGGCGTCTCCAGCAGCGGCACGATGCCGATCCGGGCCCGGCCGCTGTGCACGTCGACCAGGCCGGCCTCGCGGGCGAGCACCACCGCGGCGAGCACGTCGTCCACGCCGAGGGTCATCGAGATGATGTACGACTCGATCACCTCGGAGCCGAACCGGTCCTGCGCCTCACGGATGGTGCTGAACACGTCGAAGGTCTTACGGGCCGACTCGCTCAGCGGGGTGTCCGCCGTCGACAGCGGCCGGCGGCCGGTCAGCTCGTCAGCGAGCAGCTTGGTGCGCTCCAACCGGCTCAGCGACGGGTAGTCGTCGACCTCACCCACCGCCGCGTACAGCTGGGTCAGCACCTCGTGGTGCTTCTCGGCGTGCTCACGTACGTCCATGGTCGCCAGGTGCAGGCCGAACGCGGAGACGGTACGGATGGTCGAGGCGAGCCGGCCGACGGCGGTGAGCTGGCCGGAGTTGCGGGCCAGCGAGGCGCGCAGCAGATCCAGGTCGGCGATCAGCTCGGCCGATCCACGGTAGTCGCGCCCCGGCACGTGCGGGGTGCCCTGGCGCAGCCGGGCCCGGGTGTTGGCGAGCTTGGCCCGGACACAACGGGCCTTGAGCCGGTACGGCTCCTCGGCGTTGACCCGGCGGAACCGGGGCGCCACCTCGGGCAGCGCGTCGAGGTCGGCGGCGAGGCTGGCGGACAGGTCGAGCGACACCCCGCGCAGCCGGCGGGACACCGACACCTCGTTGATCAGTTCTTCCATCGCCGCCTCGGTGGCGGTCAGGCCATGCTCGTGCTGAATGGCCAGCACCTCGCGGGTCACCGTGGGGGTGACGAACGGGTTGCCGTCCCGGTCACCGCCGATCCAGGTGCCGAAGGTCAGCGGCCGGGCCGTCGGCGAGGTCTCCACGCCGAGCGTACGGAGCGTCTCGGCGAGGTCGTCGAGCACCTGCGGAGCCGCCTCGGCGTACAGGTCACGCAGGTAGTAGATGGCGTTTCGCGCCTCGTCGGTCGGGTCCGGCCGGTCCAACCGCAGCTCGTCGGTCTGCCACATCAGGTCCAGCAGCTCGGCCAGCCGCCGGTTCGCCGGGCCCTCGTCGCTGGCGCCGTAGAGGATCGCGTTGGCCGTCTCGGCGTCCAACTCGTCGGCGATCGCGCGCAGCTTCGACAGTATCGAGCGGCGGGCCGCCTCGGTCGGGTGGGCGGTGAAGACCGGACGTACCGCCAACCGGCGGGCCACCGAGGCGATCTCCTCGGCCGGCACCCCGCGCTCGGCGATCATCTTGGCCGCCTGATCCAGCCAGCCGCCCTGGACGGCGCGCCGGCGGCGCAGGTCGCGGGCCCGGTGCACCTGCTCGGTGATGTTGGCCAGGTGGAAGTAGGTGGAGAAGGCGCGGGCCAGCTTGGTGCCGGTGGTCACATCCAGCCCGCCGAGCCGCCGGGCGGCGGCCGGGGCGTCGGTGCGGACCTGGGCCCGGATCTCCTCCACGAGGTCGAGTAGCGGGCGTCCCTCCTGGCGGGCCAGGGTCTGCCCGAGCAACGTGCCCAACCTGCGGATGTCGGCGCGCAGGGCGGCGTCGGGGCCGTCGTGATCGTGCTGGTCGGTCACCATGCGCTCCTCACGTCAAGTACGAAGGACAGCGCTGTCCGACTCCCCCGATCGTATCCACGCGAACCCGCCCGGAAGGAAGGGCCCCTTGATAACGCCCTTCGTTTCAGGGGGACCCTGCTCAGACTTCGACGCTGCCGAGGTGCGCCGGCCGAGGGCTTCCGGCAGTCGAAAACCGCTGGTCACCGCCGGTAGCGTCGGGACACGAGGTCGTTGGCTCAGCCCCCGAAGCCCCGACGTGAAGATCGAGTGGCGATCGTCTCACCCTCCGCCGGCCTGCCCGGTGCGCGACATCCACTCGACATGCGGGATGTCGCGGTATGCGCGCCGACGGAAGCCGCGACATCCCGTATCCGGAGTTGACCTTGCCCCTGAGCCCACGACGCTCGGTTGACGACGCCCCTCAGCCGACGACGGCGAAGGCGCGGACGGGGAAGGTGCCCATACCGGCCACCCTCGGCGGGGCGGCGGTGAATCGGAAGCCCTCCGGCGGCAGGGCGTCCAGCCCGGTCAGGTGCTCCACGATCGGGATGCCGGCGGCCAGCAGGAGGCTGTGCGCGGGCCGCTCTCCACCGGCCGCCGGACCCATGTCGTCAATGTTGATCGAGTCGATGCCGACCAGGGCGGCGCCCGCGTCGACCAGCGCCTGCGCGCCGTCACCGGTCAGGTGGGGCGCTTCCGGGGCGCCGTACCCGGGGGTGCCGAAGTGCGCGTCCCAGCCGGTGTGCAGCAGCACCGCCTTGCCGGCTACGTCGTACGGTGCCAGCAGCAGCCGGTCCACCGCGCGGGCGTCGGCGGGCAGCCGGACGACGAGCCCGGGCAGGTCGGCGAGCCGGTCCAGCGGGAAACCGGACAGGTCGGCACCGTCGGCGTACCGGTGGGCGGGGGTGTCCAGGTAGGTGCCGGTGTTGGCGATCATGTCGATCCGGGCCACGTGGAACTCGGTGCCCGGGGCGTAGTGCTTCCGGGACGCCTCGCGGGTCAGCCACTCGGTGATCTTCGGGGCCGGCCAGCCGGGCAGGGTGGTCATCCCGTCGGTGACCAGGTGACTCAGCTCGATCAGCCGCCGCCCGTGGACGCCGCCCGGGGCACCTCGGACGGCGCGACCGCCCTTGTGCGGTTCCTCGATGACCGTTTTGTTGGTGATCCGTACCTCGGAGACCATCAGCAGGCCGAGATGCCGGACGAACAGCGCCGCCAGGTCGGCGTCGTCGATCGTGTCGCCCGGGATGTCCAGCCGGAATCCCTCGGTGCTCAGGCCGCCGCCGTTGGCGAACGCGACCTCCGCGTCGAACTGTGCCCGCCACTGCCCACTCACGCCTACACCCGATCACCCCCCGCCCGACCAGTCAAGATTCACTCCCGCCCTGCCGCCCCCGGGCGAGGCGACAACTTCGGGGAAAGCGCAGCCTCCCTCGCACCGCAGCCTGCACCTTCCCCGAAGTTGCGCACGCTCGCGGGGTGGGGGTGGGTGGGGTGGTAAACGGGGAGGCGGTCGGGGGGCGGAGCTAGGCTGGCATCCGTACACCCCCCGTCCGGCCGGACGCGGGGTGATCGTCGTGTCCCCACCTCGGAAGTGATCATGACTGCGCTCACCGGACTGTTCGCCGCCGCCCTGGCCGACCCGGGCCTGGCCCGCGTCCGTGACCTGGCGCGCTCCGGTGCGGCCCAGGTCGACGGGCTCGACCTGACCGCCCCGCCGGCGCTGCGCCCGTTCGCGGTCGCCGCGGTGGCGGCGGATCCCGACCACCGGGCCGGCGGCCCGGTTAGCGGCGGAAGCCCGGGTGGCGACGCGATCGCTGGCGGAGCGGGTCGGCCGGTGCTGGCGGTCACCGCCACCAGCCGCGAGGCCGAGGACCTCGTCGCCGCGCTGGGCAGCCTGCTGCCGCCCGAGCAGGTGGCGATCTTCCCGAGCTGGGAGACGCTGCCGCACGAGCGGCTCTCACCGCGCTCCGACACCGTCGGCCGGCGGTTGGCCGTGCTGCGTCGGCTCGCGCATCCGGACTCGACGGACGCGCACGGGCGCACCGGCCCGCTGCGGGTGGTGGTGGCCCCCGTCCGCTCGGTGCTGCAACCCCAGCTCAAGGGGCTCGGCGATCTGGAACCTGTCCGGCTGGCCGCCGGTGACGAGGCCGACCTGGAGCAGATCGCCCGCCGGCTGACCGACATGGCGTACGCCCGGGTCGACCTGGTCACCAAGCGGGGCGAGTTCGCCGTACGCGGCGGTATCCTCGACGTCTTCCCGCCCACCGACGAGTACCCGTCCCGGGTCGAGTTCTGGGGCGACGAGGTGGAGGAGATCCGCACCTTCGCCGTCGCCGACCAGCGCACCATCGAGCAGGTCGCCCAGCTCTGGGCCCCGCCCTGCCGGGAACTGCTGCTCACCCCCGAGATCCGGGACCGGGCCGCCACGCTCGCGCAGCAGCACCCGGAGCTGGCCGAGATCCTGGACAAGCTGGCCGGCGGGGTGCCGGTGGAGGGCATGGAGTCCCTGGCCCCGGCGCTGATCGGCAACGACTCGATGGAGTTGCTGCTCGACTGCATGCCAGCCGGCACCCACGTACTCCTCTGCGACCCGGAGCGGATCCGCACCCGGGCGCACGACCTGGTGCGTACCTCGGAGGAGTTCCTTCAGGCCAGCTGGGCCGCGGCCGCCGTCGGTGGCCAGGCCCCGGTCGACCTCGGCGCCGCCGCCTTCCACACCCTCGCCGACGTACGCGCGCACGCCGCGACCCTGCGCCAGCCCTGGTGGACGCTGTCCCCGTTCGGCCTGGCCGAGCCGGTCGGCCCGGCCGCGACCCGGCAGCCGTGGGAGGACGAGCCGGAGACGGTCGACGTCACTCCCGATGACGCCATCGCGGTGGCGCTGACCGCCCAGCCCGCACCGCTCTACCACGGGGAGACCGCCCGGGTGGTCGACGACCTGAAGCGGTGGGCCGGCGAGGGCTGGTCGATCGCGCTGGTCTTCGAGGGCCACGGCCCCGCCCAGCGGGCCGTCGAGGTGCTCCGCGACGGCGGTCTCGGTGCCCGGCTGACCGAGGAGGTGCCGGCCGCGCCCGCCCCGGGTGAGCTGCTTGTCACCTGCGGCAGCCTGACCGGTGGCTTCGTCGACGAGGCGGCCCGGTTCGTGCTGCTCACCGGCAGCGACGTGACCGGTGGTCGGGGGGTGTCCACCCGTGACATGCGGAAGATGCCGAGCCGGCGGCGCAACACCATCGACCCGCTGGAGCTGCGCGCCGGTGACCACGTGGTGCACGAGCAGCACGGCATCGGCCGGTACGTCGAGCTGGTGCAGCGGACCGTGAACGGCGCCTCCCGGGAATACCTCGTCATCGAGTACGCCCCGAGCAAGCGCGGTCAGCCCGGTGACCGGCTCTTCGTCCCCACCGACCAGCTCGACCAGCTGAGCCGCTACGTCGGCGGCGAGCAGCCGACCCTGCACAAGATGGGCGGCTCGGACTGGCAGAAGTCCAAGGCCCGGGCCCGCAAGGCGGTCCGCGAGATCGCCGCCCAGCTGATCCAGCTCTACGCCGCCCGCCAGGCGTCCAAGGGGCACAACTTCGGCCCGGACACCCCGTGGCAGCGGGAATTGGAGGATGCCTTCCCCTGGCAGGAGACGCCCGACCAGCTCGCCGCCATCGAAGAGGTCAAGCGGGACATGGAGCAGAGCATCCCGATGGACCGGCTGATCTGCGGCGACGTCGGCTACGGCAAGACCGAGATCGCGGTACGGGCGGCGTTCAAGGCGGTGCAGGACGGCAAGCAGGTCGCCGTGCTGGTGCCGACCACCCTGCTGGTGCAGCAGCACTACAACACCTTCGCCGAGCGGATGAGTCAGTTCCCGGTGACCATCCGGCAGCTGTCCCGCTTCCAGACGCCGAAGGAGGCCGAGCAGACCCTCGCCATGGTCGCCGACGGCACCGCCGACATCGTCATCGGCACCCACCGGCTGCTGGCGTCGGCCACCCGGTTCAAGTCGCTCGGGTTGGTCATCGTCGACGAGGAGCAGCGCTTCGGCGTCGAGCACAAGGAGCACCTCAAGTCGATGCGGGCGGCGGTCGACGTGCTGAGCATGTCGGCCACCCCGATCCCGCGCACCCTGGAGATGGCGATCACCGGCATCCGGGAGATGTCCACAATCGCCACCCCACCGGAAGAGCGGCACCCGGTGCTCACCGCCGTCGGTGCGCAGGACGACCGGCAGGTGGCCGCCGCGATCCACCGCGAGCTGCTCCGCGACGGGCAGGTCTTCTACCTGCACAACCGGGTGGAGTCGATCGAACGGGCGGCCCGACGCCTGCGCGAGCTGGTGCCCGAGGCCCGGGTGGCGGTGGCGCACGGGCAGCTGGGCGAGGACGCCTTGGAGAAGGTGATGGTCGGCTTCTGGGAGAAGGAGTACGACGTCCTGGTCTGCACCACGATCGTGGAGTCCGGCATCGACATCCCGAACGCCAACACGCTGATCGTGGAGCGGGCCGACCTGCTCGGCCTGGCCCAGCTGCACCAGATCCGGGGCCGGGTGGGCCGCGGTCGGGAGCGGGCGTACGCGTACTTCCTCTATCCGGGGGACAAGCCGCTCACCGAGCACGCCCACGAGCGGCTGGCCACCATCGCCCAGCACACCGAGCTGGGCGCCGGCATGTACGTGGCCATGAAGGACCTGGAGATCCGGGGGGCCGGCAACCTGCTCGGCGGCGAGCAGTCCGGGCACATCGAGGGCGTCGGGTTCGACCTGTACGTGCGGATGGTCGGCGAGGCGGTGCAGGCGTTCAAGGGCGAGCGTCCGGAGGAGGAGGCCGACATCAAGATCGATCTCCCGGTGGACGCGCACCTGCCGCACGACTACGTGGGGGTGGAGCGGCTGCGCCTGGAGATGTACCGCAAGCTCGCCGAGGCCCGCGACTCCGAGCGGCTGCGGGAGGTGGCCGCCGAGATGACCGACCGGTACGGCGAGCCACCCGCGCCGGTGCAGAACCTGATCGCGGTGGCCCGGTTCCGGCTGCTGGCCCGGTCCTACGGCCTCACCGACGTCAGCATGCAGGGCAAGCACATCCGGCTCGGCCCGCTGCCGTTGCCGGACTCCAAGCAGCTGCGGCTCAAGCGCTACCACCCCGACTCGGTCTACAAGGCGGCCCTGGACCAGGTAAGCGTCCCCCGCCCGACCACCCGCCGGGTCGGTGGCGAGCCACTGCGCGACCAGGCCCTGCTGGAGTGGTGCGCCCAGTTGCTCTCCGACGTGCTCGGCGTACCCGCCGGTGTCAGCGGTGGGTAAGGGGCATGAGAGAGTGACGGACATGCGTGCTCGCCGTCTTGTCGCCGTCGCCAGCGTGGCGGTCGGCCTCGTCGCCCTCGCCGGTTGCCGTTCCGAGCCTGGTGTCGCCGCGTACGTCGGTGACCACCGGATCACCGAGGACGCGGTCACCGAGGTCATCGACGACGCTCAGGCGAAGAACCCGACCCCGACCGAGGGGGCTGAGGCGCCGCTCGGCGAGGAGCCACAGCTGCCCGGCCAGGAGCCCCAGTTGCCCGGGCGCAGCCAGGTGGTGAGCACCCTGGTGCTCAGCGAGGTCTGCGAGCGGATCTCCGCCGACGAGGGTTACCGGCCGCAGAGCCAGGTCGACCCCGCGCAGGTGGCACAGGGCATCGGTCTGAGCCCGGAGACCGGGTACGTGCGGCAGGTCGCCGAGCTGTACACCTGCCTGTCCGGCATTCCGATCGGCGCTCCGGTGGCCCCCACCGAGCAGGAGCTGACCGACCTGGTCGAGGCGGGCAAGCGGGCCGGCGCGGTGCCGCCCGAGGTGACCGTCGAGCAGGCCGCCTCCCAGCTCGACGGGGAGCAGCTGCGCCAGGCCCTGGCCAACCGCAACTCGCTGCGGGAGGCGGTCGAGACGTACGACGTGACGGTCAACCCCCGGTACCGGCCGTTGGTGTTCCCGGTGCTGAGCTTCACCGGGCAGGCCGTCGCGGTGGGCGTGCCGCTGGGTGAGCCGGCCTCCGACGCGGTAAACGACATCTCCACCCCGAGGCCGCGGCCCGAGCCGGCCGTGCCGACCGACGGCTGAGCATGCCCCGGATCGTCCTGCTGGTGACCTCGCCCCGGTTGCCGGCCGGGCTGTTGACGGCAGCCGCCTGGGACGTCGTACGCGCGGCTCCGGTGCTGGCCGCCGAGGAGAGCGAGCTGACCACGGCGCTGCGGTCGGCGGGCGCCGAGGTGCGGGTTCTCGACGGGCCGCCGGTGCCGTCGCTGCTGGACGCGGCGGCGGCGCAGGACACGGTGGTCTGGCTGGCCGGCCCGGCCGGGGACGAGTCGCTGGCCCGGGAGCTGGGGCTGCGCCTGGCCCGCGAGCCGGGGCTGGCGGAGCTGGAGCTGATGTACGGCTCGTGGGATCCGCCGGGTGCGCGGCTGCTGGACGCGGTGGCCGTGCTCGACCGGCTGCTCTCGCCCGGCGGGGATCCGTGGAAGCGGGCGCAGACCCACCGTAGCCTGGCCGGGTTCCTGCTGGAGGAGAGCTACGAGGCGTACGACGCGATAAGCGCCGGGGACACCGACGCGTTGCGCGAGGAGCTGGGCGACGTGCTGCTTCAGGTGGTGCTGCACGCCCGGCTGGCCGAGGAGCTGCCCGAGGACGAGCGCTGGAGCATCGACGACGTGGCCGGTGGGCTGGTGGACAAGATGATCCGGCGTAACCCGCACGTCTTCGCGGGTGCCGAGGCGGGCACCCTGGAGGAGATCACCGCCAACTGGGAGCGGATCAAGCAGGCGGAGAAGGCCCGCGGCTCCGTCCTCGACGGCATCGCGTTGAGCCAGCCGGCGCTCGCCCTGGCAGCGAAGATCCTGGAGCGTGCCGCCCGCGTCGGCATCACCGCGCCGCTGCCGGCACCGGAGGCACAACCCGATCCGGAAACCGCCCTCGGCGCCCACCTGCTCGCCGCCGTCGCCCAGGCCCACGCCGCCGACCTTGACCCCGAAGCCGCCCTCCGCCGCACCACCCTGGCGCACGCCCGAACCATCCGCACCACCGAATCAACCCCACCCCCACCCCCACCCCCCACCCCCACCGCCCCCCACACCACCGGTTGATCAAGAAGTTTGCGTCTGCTGACCGGCCTTGGGCCGACCAGAACTTCTTGATCAACTGGCGTGTCGGGGGCGGGTGGTTAGGGTCGGGGGGTGGAGCGGTTTCAGGTGGTGGGGGAGCGGGTTGTCGAGGCGTTGCTGGGGAGTCGGCCAGGGCTCGCCGGGACGGCGGGGGATCATCGGGTCGACGACCGGCTGCCGGACTTCTCGGCCGACGCGGTCGCGGGGGACCGGGCGATGCTTGTCGACGCGGCCAGCGCGCTTGTCGAGATCGACCCCGACGACCTCGACATCGAGGAGCGGGTCGACCAGGCCCTGCTCTCCGCCCTAGTCGACCGGGAACTGTTCGAGCTGACCGAGATCCGAGGGCACGAGTGGGATCCGCTCGTGCACAACCCCGGTCCACTGCTGCACGCCCTGCTGTCCCGCCCGTACGCGCCGGTGGAGGTGCGGTTGACCGCCCTCGCCGGCCGCCTCGCCGCCGTACCGGATTCGTTCGCGACCGCGCGCGCGACCTTGCGTGACATGCCCCGGGTGCACGCCGAGACGGCGGTCGGGCAGTTCACCGGTGTGGCGGCGCTGATCCGCGACGAGGTACCCGCGCTGCTCGCGCAGGCGCCTGCCGGCATCGACCGGATCGAGCCGGCCGCCACCGCGGCGCTGGCCGCGCTCGACGAGTTCGTCGCCTGGCTACGCACCGGCCTGGCGGCCGACGCCGGCCCGGGGCGCGATCCCCGGCTGGGCCGGCGGCGCTGGGAGGCACGCCTGTGGCACGAACTCGACACCGAGTTGGGTGCCGCCGAGATCCAGCGCCGGGCCTGGGCGAACCTCGACCGGGTCACCGACGAGATCCGCGCGGCGGCGGTCGAGCTGGTCGGTGGTCCGGCCGACGACGAGACCGTACGCCGAGCCCTCGACCTGCTCGCCGCCGAACATCCCGACGACCACACCATCGTGGACCTGGCCTCGATCACCCTGGACGAGACGAGTGATTTCGTCCGGGCCAACGACCTGGTGACCGTGCCGGAGGACCCGTGCGCCATCCAGGTGATGCCGCAGTTCGCCCGGGGCGTGGCGGTGGCCTACTGCGACGCGCCCGGCGGCTTGGAGACAGCCGCCGTGCCGACGTTCTACTGCATCGCACCGACGCCGGTGGACTGGCCCGCCCACCGCGTGGAGTCGTTCTACCGCGAGTACAACGACCACATGATCCGCAACCTCACCGTGCACGAGGCGATGCCGGGCCACTTCCTTCAACTCGCCCACGCCCGGCGTTACGCCGGCTCCACCAGGGTACGGTCGTTGACCCGCTCCGGCCCGTTCGTCGAGGGGTGGGCGGTCTACGCCGAGGAGCTGATGGTCGGCTGTGGCTTCGGTGGCCTGCCGGTGCGGTTGCAGCAGCTGAAGATGCAGCTACGGATGACCCTCAACGCGCTGCTCGACCAGCTGACGCACGCCGAGGACCTGCCCGAGGCCGAGGCGATGGCGCTGCTGACCGGACGCGGCTTCCAGGAGGAGGGCGAGGCGGCGGGCAAATGGCGCCGCGCGCTGCTGACCTCGGCTCAGCTGTCGACGTACTTCGTCGGCTACAGCGAGGTGGCCGAGATCGCCGCCGCCCGGCCACCGCACGTGTCGCTGCGGGACTGGCACGACCGGATGCTCGCCCACGGCAGTCCACCCCCGCGCCACCTGCGTACCCTGCTCGACCTGTAGGCCGCGCCTCGCCCGGCTGCCGGGCGTCGGCTCAGGGGCCCTCGGTGCGCCGGTCCACCACGTCGGCACCCGCCGGCAGGTCGAAGGCGCCGCCGTCGACCTGATCGCGGAAGCGGCTCAGCGCCAGCTCGACAGGTTGCCCGTCGACCTGGCCGGTGAAGCTGCCCAGCGCGCCCTCGCCGGTCACGCAGGCGGTGAAGCTCTCCGAGTCCTGGCGTACGTCGACACAGGTCGAGTGGTGGCCGACGACCGTGCTGCTGCGCTCGTTGATGACCGCATCCGGATCCAACGCCGCGGCGGTCAGCCGACCCATCACCATCGGAGGGGTGACCAGCCCCTGTAGCTCGGCCTCGGCGAAGACCACGACCGAGGGCTTGCTGTTGGGCGCGGGCGGTTCCTCAAGCGTGCAGACGGTCCGGTCGCCGTCGGTGTCGCATCGGGTGGTCGCCTCGTCGGTGACTGTCACCTTTCCGCCGGGCCAGGTGTAGCTGGACCGGGCCGGGTCCTGCGACTGGACGAAGGAGGCGCTCCGCCCGCCGGGAAGCTGGTACTCCGCCGAGTAGGTCAGCTCCAGCGCCCGGTCCATCCGCGCGGCGAGATCGTTGACGATGTCGGATCGACCCATGGCTCGTCCGGCGTCGTCCAGCGCCTGACAGCCGGTGACGGTGAGCAACGCGATGACCGACACAGCGAGCGTACGGAGAGTGGTCGAGGCGGCGGGCATGGCGACCAGCCTTGTCGATCGGGTCCCACTCGTGCAAACCGGTTGCCGGTTGAGGCACGAGAATCCGGGAATGTCCGACCCGTCGGGTACCGGAGCGTGGTCGTTGACCCGCCCGGTCGCCGTGCCGGGGAGCGGGGACCGATACGCTGCGTTCAACACCTGCCGCTGCCGCACCGTCGCGGCCCAAACCGGACGAGACCACACGAACGAGGAGCGACTCAGTGGCAACCATCGAGGTAATCGAGGCTCGGGAGATCCTGGACTCGCGGGGCAACCCGACGGTCGAGGTCGAGGTCGGGCTCGACGACGGCACGATCTCCCGGGCGGCGGTGCCCTCCGGCGCCTCGACCGGCGCCTTCGAGGCGATCGAGCTGCGCGACGGTGACAAGGGCCGCTACCTGGGCAAGGGAGTGGAGAAGGCGGTCGCCAACATCGAGGACCGGATCGTCGACCAGCTCATCGGCTACGAAGCCAGCGAGCAGCGGGCGATCGACCAGAAGATGCTCGACATCGACGGCACCGACAACAAGGCCGAGCTGGGCGCCAACGCGATCCTCGGAGTCTCCCTGGCGGTGGCGAAGGCCGCGGCCGGCAGCGCCGACCTGAGCCTCTTCCGCTACCTGGGTGGGCCGAACGCGCACCTGCTGCCGGTGCCGATGATGAACATCCTCAACGGTGGGGCACACGCCGACAGCAACGTCGACATCCAGGAGTTCATGATCGCGCCGATCGGCGCGCCGAGCTTCCGGGAGGCGCTGCGTTCCGGCGCCGAGGTGTACCACGCGCTCAAGTCGGTGCTGAAGAAGAAGGATCTGTCCACCGGGCTCGGTGACGAGGGCGGCTTCGCGCCGAACCTGCCCACCAACGCCGCCGCGCTGGACCTGATCGCAGAGGCGGTGGAAAAGGCCGGCTACCGGCTCGGCACCGACATCGTCTTCGCCCTCGACGTCGCCGCCACCGAGTTCTTCGCCGACGGCAGCTACACCTTCGAGGGCGCGGCCAAGAGCGCCGCGGAGATGAGCGAGTACTACACCAAGCTTGCCGACGCGTACCCGATCGTCTCCATCGAGGACCCGCTGGCCGAGGACGACTGGACCGGCTGGCAGACGCTGACCGCGGCGATCGGTGACCGGGTCCAGATCGTCGGCGACGACCTGTTCGTCACCAACCCGCAGCGCATCGCCCGGGGCATCGCCGAGAAGGCGGCGAACGCGGTGCTGGTCAAGGTCAACCAGATCGGTTCGCTCACGGAGACGCTGGACGCGGTGGACCTGGCCCACCGGGCCGGCTTCAAGTGCATGATGAGCCACCGCTCCGGCGAGACCGAGGACACCACCATCGCCGACCTCGCGGTGGCCACCGGCTGCGGTCAGATCAAGACCGGTGCGCCGGCGCGGTCGGACCGGGTCGCGAAGTACAACCAGCTGCTGCGGATCGAGGAGGAGCTGGCCGACGCGGCGCGGTACGCCGGGGCGGGCGCCTTCCCGCGCTACCGTTCCGCCTGACGGATGCCGTACCTCGGGGGAGGGGTGTGATGCAGCAGCGCCGTACGCCGGGTGGTCAGCGTCCGGTCCGTCGACCGGCCCGCGCCGGCCGGCCCGGCACGGCCCGCGACGGCGGTGTCCGTGCCGAGTCGCGGTCCGCCGCCGGCCGGGCGCCGTCGGCCGCCCGCGGTGCCGAGGGCGTACGCTCCGCCAAGCGCCCCGCCGCCGCCCGGCGCACGGCTGCCGGCGGTGCGGTGACGCGGCTGTCCGCACCCCGATCCCGAGGTCTCACCGGCCGGGCCACAGTGCTCTTCGCGGTGCTGATCGCGCTCGCGCTCGCCTACACCTATCCGGTCCGGGTCTATTTGGATCAGCAGGCCGACATCGAGCGGATGGAGGCTGCGCAGGCGGCCCAGCGGAAGCTGATCGCCGAGCTGACCACCCAGGCGGAGAAGTGGCAGGACGAGGCGTACATCGAGACCCAGGCCCGGGAGCGGTTCTTCATGCGGCGGCCCGGTGAGAAGATGCTGATCCTGCTCGACGACCCGGCCGGTGCGGCCCGCGAGGCGGGCACCGCCGAGGCCCCGGCAACGCCGGTCACCCCCGACCCCTGGTACGACACTCTCTGGTCCAGTGTGCGGGCCGCCGACGCCCACCAGACCGAAGACTGAGCACCCGACGAGAGATGGCATCGTGACTGTCGTACCACCGCAGGAGCCGGCGGCGGCCTCCGTACCCCCGCCGAAGCGGGAGCCGGCCGCGGAGGCCGACCTGGCCGCGGTGGCCGCGCAGCTCGGACGCCCGCCCCGCGGCACCCGGGCGGTGGCCCACCGGTGCCCGTGCGGCCTGCCCGACGTGGTGGAGACGACTCCCCGGCTGGCCGACGGCACTCCCTTCCCGACGCTGTTCTACCTGACCTGCCCCCGGGCGACCGCGGCGTGCAGCCGGCTGGAGTCGGCCGGGCTGATGAAGGAGATGGCGGAGCGGCTGGCCACCGACCCGGAGTTGGCCGCCCGGTACCGCGCGGCGCACGAGGACTATCTGGCCCGCCGGGACGCCATCGCCGAGGTGCCCGAGATCGCCGGCATCTCCGCCGGCGGGATGCCCGGACGGGTCAAGTGCCTGCACGTTCAGCTCGGTCACGCGCTCGCCGCCGGGCCGGGGGTGAACCCGTTCGGTGACGAAACGCTCGACCTGGTCGAACCGTGGTGGACGACCGGACGCTGTGTCGATGTCCCGGAGGCCGGGTGAGCGAGGGCGACGTCGTGGTTCGGCGGGCCCGCACCGCCGATGTGCGGGCGATCCGACGACTGGTCGACACCTACACCGACGACCGTCGTCTGCTCAGCAAGGCCACGGTCACCCTGTACGAGGACGTGCAGGAGTTCCGGGTCGCCAGCCGGGTCTCCGACGGTGCGGTGGTGGGCTGCGGCGCGCTGCACGTCATGTGGGAGGACCTGGCCGAGATCCGTACGGTGGCGGTCGATCCCCGCTGTCGGGGCCAGCGGATCGGCCACCGGATCGTTACGGAGCTGATCGACGCGGCACGGGAGCTGGGGGTGGCCCGCATCTTCGTGCTGACCTTCGAGACCCGTTTCTTCGGTTCGTTCGGTTTCAATGAGATCGACGGCGCCCCGGTACCGCACCCGGTCTACGAGCAGCTGCTGCGTTCGTACGACGAGGGTGTCGCCGAGTTCCTCGACCTGGAACGGGTCAAGCCGAACACCCTCGGCAACACCCGCATGCTGCTACGCCTCTGACCGCCCCGCTCGGCCCCGTCACCCGGGTTGCGCTGTCACTCGCTGTGTCCGACTCCCCGCTGGTCCACTTACCACCTTGGCCCCTTTGCTCTGCTTACCCATACGCACAGGTTTACTTTCGGTGATGGTTGGCTGGGCATGGCTCGGTCTGGGCTTTCAAGGAACCCCTGTTCATGAGGGGGTTGCGTATAGGTAAGCAGAGCAAAGGGGGCGATGGGTAGGACGGGGGTGCGGCTGTTCGACTCCGGAGAGTCACCATCGGTGTGGCTACATTCCGTGAATGCGGTGCCCGGAGGAGTGGGTCGGCGGTGGCGGTAGGGTTTCGTCGTGACGACGCGTGTGGCCGCCATCGACTGTGGCACCAACTCCATCCGGTTGCTGGTTGCCGACCTGCCCGACCCGTCGGCGGGACCGGCCGCACCGCTAGTCGACCGGAGCCGGCGGATGGAGATCGTCCGGCTCGGTCAGGGTGTGGACGCCACCGGCCGGCTCGCTCCGGAGGCGATCGAGCGGACCCGGGTCGCGCTCGCCGACTACGCCGCCGAGATCGAGAAACTGGGTGTCGAGCGGGTGCGGATGTGCGCCACGTCGGCCAGCCGGGACGCGGAGAACGCGGCCGACTTCCGCGCCATGGTCGAGCAGACGCTCGGCGTCGCGCCGGAGGTGGTCAGCGGGGACGAGGAGGCGCGGCTGTCGTTCACCGGAGCGGTGCGCGGCCTGCCCGCCGACGCGCCGTCGCCGTACCTGGTGCTGGACATCGGTGGCGGCTCGACCGAGTTCGTCGTCGGCACCCGGGACGGTGGGGTCGACGCCGCGATCTCCATGGACATCGGCTGCGTCCGGATGACCGAGCGACACCTGCACGGCGACCCGCCAGCGCTGGACGAGATCGCCGCCGCCCAGGCCGACATCGCGGTCGCGGTGGATCGGGCGCTGACGGCCGTGCCGGGACGGCAGGCGGCCACGCTGGTCGGGCTCGCCGGGTCGGTCACCACCGTCGTCGCGATCGCCGAGGGCCTCACCGGGTACGACCCAGCCCGCATCCACCACGCCCGAGTGTCGTACGACCGGGTGGCGGAGGTGACCGCCGAGCTGCTGGCCATGACGCGCGAGCAGCGGCTGGCCATCCCGGTGATGCATCCCGGCCGCGCCGACGTGATCGGTGCCGGCGCACTGGTGCTCCGCGTCGCCATGGAGCGGGCCGGCATGGCCGCCGTGGTCGCCTCCGAGCACGACATCCTCGACGGCATCGCCTGGAGTCTGGCAAACGCGAACGGGAGGTATCGGCGCTAGCGCGAACAGGAGGTGAATGCCACTGTTCCGGCATCTTCCCGGCGGCGGTCACCGCGTGGCAGGCTACCCGCACGTAGGACCACTGGGCGACCAGCCAACGATGACTGACCGCTAGGAGGACGGGCCGATGGGCGAGATGGTGACCTACCGTGGTGATGGCGGCACGGGTGAGGGATATCTCGCGATACCTGCCACCGGCGCGGCAAGCCCGGCAGTGATCGTGATTCAGGACTGGTGGGGCCTCGTGCCGCACATCAGGTCGGTGGTTGACCGTTTCGCCGAGGCGGGCTTCGTCGCCCTCGCCCCCGATTTCCGGCACGGCGAGCCGGCCGGGAAGCCGAGTGAGCCGCGGCGGCTACTCAACGGACCGCAGATGGACGAGACGGCACGGGAGATCGCCGCCGCCGCCGACTACCTCGCCGGCCGGGTCGAGGTCACCGGCAAGGTGGGGTGCGCCGGGTTCTGCGCCGGGGCCAGCCTGGCGCTGTGGGCCGCGAACTTCTCCGATCGGATCGTCGCCACCGCCGCCTTCTACCCCCAGTTGCCCTGGGAAGGCATGCGTACCGAGTGGACCGACTACGCGGGCAAGGAGGCGCTGGTGCACTGCTCCGAGGCGGACGGCACCTCTGCCGACCCGGGTGTCCAGGCGGTACGCCGGGCTATCGAGAACTCCGGCGGCAGCTGCCAACTGCACGACTACCCGGGCACCGCGCACGCCTTCTTCAATGAGGATCGGCCGGAGAAGTTCGACCAGCGGGCCGCCACCAGCGCCTGGGCGCGCACCCTGGAACTCTTCCGGGCCAAGCTTGGCTGAGTCGCGTACCCCCGTCGAGGTCGTCGCCCGCGCCGCGCGGGCGACGGATCTGGCCGACCTGGACGCGTACGTTGCCGACTGTTTTGCCTGCCCCCGGCTGGTCGACTGGCGGGAGGAGGTGGCCCGCACGAAGCGGGCGGCCTTCCGCGATCAGGAGTACTGGGGACGGCCGGTGCCCGGCTTCGGCGATCCGGCGGCCCGGATCGCCATCCTCGGGCTGGCCCCGGCCGCGCACGGCGGCAACCGCACCGGCCGGATCTTCACCGGCGACCGGTCCGGTGACGTGCTCTTCGCCGCCCTGCACCGGGCCGGCCTGGCCAACCAGCCGACGAGTGTGGCCGCCGACGACGGACTGGCGCTGCGGGAGACGAGGATCTTCGCCGCCGTACGCTGCGCTCCCCCGGACAACAAGCCCACCCCGGGCGAGCGGGACACCTGCGCGCCCTGGCTGCATCGTGAGGTCGAGCTGATCCGGCCGACACTGCGGGTGGTGGTGGCGCTGGGTGCCTTCGCCTGGGCCGCGTGGTGGCCGGCGTTACGTGCCGGGTACGGCGTCCCTCCGCCCAGCCCGCGACCGTCGTTCGGGCATGGGGCACACTGGTCCGGCACGGCCGGACCGGAACTGCTCGGTTGCTACCACGTCAGCCAGCAGAACACCTTCACCGGTCGGCTGACACCAGAGATGCTGGACGATGTGTTCGCCCGGGCGAAACTGCTGGCCGGGGTGGACTGAGGCGGCGGGGCGATGACGATGGCGGACGGTACGGGTGCCGTCCCGCCGTACGCCCCGATGGCCCGGAGGTAACCGATGGACGTGCTTCGCAGCTGGTGGCCGGTGACGGCGGTGATTGCCCTGCTCGCAGCCGTTACCCTTGCCACCGCGCACTCGTCGATCGGCGCGAGCCGGATACCGCCCGCCGTCAAGGATGCGCCCTTCGTGTTGGAGTACCCGAGCGGGGAGCCGCGTCCGTCGATCCCGGCCGAGCCCCGCGAGGCCGCCGAGGAGACCCGGACCCGGATCCCGTCCTGGCTCGGCACTGTGGCGGTGGCGGTGCTCGGGCTGGCGCTGCTGGCCGCCCTCAGCTATCTGATCTGGACCGTGGCGCGGGGGGTGGCGCGGCGGGTCACCCGGGCGCTGCCCGCGCAGCCGACCCGGCGCAGCGCCGAAGGTACCGCCGCGGAGGTGGTGGCGGCCGTCGACGCCGGCCTGGTCGACCTGGACGACCGCGCCACCGACCCGCGGACCGCGGTGATCGCCTGCTGGGTACGCCTCGAAGAGGCCGCAGCCGTCGCCGGGGTGCCCCGGCTGACCGGCGACACCCCCACCGACCTGGTCACCCGGCTGCTTCGCGGTGATCCGTCCACCGGCGTGCCGGCGATCGTGAGTGCCGACGTGCTGGCCGAGTTCGCGCACGTCTACCGCGAGGCCAGGTACGCCACCCGCCCGGTGGACGAACGGACCAGGGACCAGGCCCGGGCGGCGCTGCGCCGGTTGCGCGGCGAACTGACCGAACTGGCCGAGCGGGAGCCGGCGTGAGCAGTACGAGTATCGACGACCTGCTCAGCTTCTCCGAGGAGCGGCCGGTCCAGTCCGAGCCGCGCCGGGGCGGGCGGCTGCGTACCGTCGCCGGCGTGCTGGGTATCACCGCGGTGGTGACCGTGGTGGCCGTCGCCGGGCTGCGCGCGGTCGGGCTGCGAGTGTCGTTGCTGGTGCTGGTCGCCGCCGTGGTAGCGCTGCTGGTGGTACGCCGGATCGTCGCCACCCTCGCCCCACCACCGAAGTCCGGCCAGGGCGGTTCGTCGTCGCGGGGCGGCGAGGAGCCCGGCACCTACAACTGGGACGCCCGGGACGCGCTGCGAGGCGCGATCAACGGCTGGGCGACTCCCCTGGAGTGGTCCAAGACCCGTCCCGAACGGTTCACCACCGTGATCCTGCCCCGCCTGGCCGAGCTGGCGGACGAGCGGATGCGCCTGAAGCACGGCGTCACCCGTGAGTCGGATCCGGCCCGGGCCCGCGCCCTCCTGGGCGATGACCTGTCGACGTTTCTGGAAACCCCACCCCGCCGCACCCCCTCGCCGCGCGACCTCGCGGCGATCGTCGCCGAACTGGAGAAGATCTGATGAACGACGTCGGCCGGACGATGCCCCCCACCGAGGTAGGTCGCCTCGCCCGGGCCGTACTGGACGCGGTGGGCCAGGTCGTGGTCGGCAAACGGGACGCCCTGGAGCTGGTGCTCGCCGGCATCCTCGCCGGCGGCCACGTGCTGCTCGAAGACCTGCCGGGGCTGGGCAAGACGCTTACCGCGCGGTCCTTCGCCCAGGCACTGGGCCTGGACTTCCGGCGCCTACAGTTCACCCCCGACCTGCTGCCCGCCGACGTCACCGGCTCGTTCCTCTACGACCAGCGCAGCGGTGACTTCACCTTCCGGGCCGGGCCGGTCTTCACCAACCTGTTGCTCGCCGACGAGATCAACCGGACTCCGCCGAAGACCCAGTCGGCCCTGCTGGAGGCGATGCAGGAGAAGCAGGTCTCGGTGGAGGGCGTGACGTACCGGCTGGACGAGCCGTTCCACGTGCTCGCCACCGCCAACCCCATCGAGTACGAGGGCACCTATCCGTTGCCGGAGGCGCAACTGGACCGGTTCCTGCTGCGGGTGTCGTTCGGCTACCCGGCGCAGGACGAGGAGTGGGAGGTGCTGCGTCGGCGGATGGCGCGCCGCCGCGAGGAGGCCGAGATCAAGCCGGTGGTCGACGCCGGCACCCTGCGCGCCATGCAGGCGGCGTTGGAGGACGTCGTGGTGGAGGACTCGGTGGGCCGGTACATCGTGGCACTGACCGCGGCCACCCGTGAGCACCCGTCGGTGCTGGTAGGCGCGTCGCCGCGGGGTTCGCTGGCGCTGATGCTGCTGTCCCGGGTACGGGCGGTGCTCTCCGGGCGGGACTACGTGGTGCCCGAGGACGTCAAGGACGTCGCGGCCCCGGCGCTGGCCCACCGGATCACGTTGCGGCCGGAGATGTGGCTGCGTCGGGTCGACCCGTCCTTCGTGGTCGGTGAGGTTCTCGACGGCACCCCGGCGCCGGCCAGTGGCGCGCTGCCCAGCTACGCCGCCGGCCGGCCGGGAGACTGACCCGGCGTGAGTGAGCGGAGCGATCGAACGGCACCCACCAACTGGACGCCCACCTGGGCGTTCGGTCGGGCGGTGCTGCTCACCGGCCTGCTTCTGGTCGCCGCGGTGCTGCTGGGACGGGTGGATCTGATCGTGCTGGCCGTCCCGTTCGCGCTCGGCACCGCGTACGCGTTGCGACGCCGACCCGTCGAACTGCCCCGAGTGTGGCTCAGCGCCGACGAGGACCCCCTGGTGGAGGGCGGTGCGATGGCCGGGACGGTCACCGTCGGCAACCCGGGGGCGGTCCCCTACGACGTGGCGGTGCTGCGTACCCGGGTCTCACCGTGGCTGCGCGTCGAACGCGCGGGTCTCGCCGGCAGCGCGGTGGTCGGCACCGGCCGATCCGCCGGTGCCGGTCAACCGACCGTGGCGGACCGCCCCTTCGTCACGTCGGTCGCGCCGGACACCGCCGTCGACCTGGAGTTGGCCGGTACCGCGCTGCGCTGGGGCCGGCATCCGCTGGGCCCGGCGGGCGCCCGGGTCGCCGCCGCGCAGGGCCTGCTCGTCTCGCGCGCGGTGGTCGTCGAACCGGTCCGGTCGAAGGTGTACCCGAAGACCGAGCCGTTCGAGGCGGTCGAGGTGATGCCCCGGGCCGCCGGCCTGGTCGGTGCCCACCACTCGCGTCGTCCCGGTGAGGGAGGCGAACTCGCCGGGGTGCGGGTCTTCGCCCCCGGTGACCGGTTGCGTCGCATCGACTGGCGGGTGTCGCTGCGGGCCCGGCAACTGCACGTGGCGGCCACCCTCTCCGACCGGGACGCCGAAGTGGTCGTGCTGCTCGACGTGCTGGCCGAGGCGGGTCGCTCCGGTGGGGTCACCGGTACGGCGTCGGTGCTGGACACCACGGTTCGGGCGGCCGCCGCCATCGCCGAGCACTACCTGCACCGGGGTGACCGGGTGGCGCTGCTGGAGTACGGCCCGAGTGCCCGGCGGCTGCGCCCGGCGACCGGACGACGGCAGTACCTGACCGTGCTGGAGTGGCTGCTGGACGTCAAGGCCCAGTCCTCGCCACACGAGCCGTACGACCACGTGTTCGGCCCGCAGTTGCTCTCCGCGGACGCGCTGGTGGTGGTGCTCACCCCGTTGCTGGAGGAGCGGTCGGCGCAGATGTTGGCCCGGTTGGCCCGTTCGGGGCGGTTCGTGGTGGCCGTCGACACGCTCCCGGCCGACCTGTCACCACCGAAGGACCGGGGCTGGGCAGAGGTGGCGTACCGGCTGTGGCGACTCGACCGGGACACGATGATCGCGCAGTTGCGTGAGCACGGGGTGCCGGTGGTGCCGTGGGCCGGCGCCGGCAGCCTCGACCAGGTGCTACGCGACGTGGCGAGGCTGGCCGCCGCACCCCGGGTGGGTGGCCGGTGATGGGGGCGGTCATCGGGCGGGTTCGGGCGTTGCGGACCGCTGCGGCACGGATCTCCCTGGCTCCCGTGCTGGTCCGGATGGGGATCTTCCTCAGCGCACTGGTGGGGTTGCTGCTGGCGTATCCCGCCGAGGTCGTGGCGGGGGAGGCGCTGGGTCCGCTGGTGGCGGTCGCGGTGCTGCCGGCGGTGCTGCCGCGTCGGCTCTGGCCGACCTTCGCCGCCCTGGTCACGGTCGGCGGGTGGTTGCTCGCCACCGACGGGTACCACCGACCTATCGCGTTGTGGCGGCTGATGGCGGTGGCCGTGGCGCTCTACCTGACCCACACGCTCTGCGCGCTGGTGGCGGTGCTGCCGTACGACGCCGTGGTGGACCCGGACGTGATAGTGCGTTGGCTCACCCGGGCCGCCGGAGTGTTGCTCGCCACGTCGGTGCTCGGCGTGCTGCTGCTCGAACTCTCCGGTGCCCGGCCCGGAGGTGGCGGCTGGCAGGCGGTCACGCTGGCCGGTCTGCTGCTGGCTGTCGGGGTGACCGCGTTGCTGGCTGGGCTGCTGCGACGCAGGTGATCCCGGGATTCTCGGGGTCTGTCGCGACAGCTGATGTCGGGGCGTCGAGGTGCTGGCGATGGCCGTCGTTACCGCCGTCACAGTCGCCTTGTGCTCGGTCACAGAAGGGGGCCGCACGCGGGATTACCGCTGGCGGTGGGGGAAAGATGGTAGGCGTGAATCCGAAGCGGATCCTTGTGGTGGGCGCCGGGCACGTCGGTCTCTACGCGGCGCTGCGCCTGTCGAAGAAGCTGAGTCCCCGTGAGGCTGAGGTCGTCGTCGTCGATCCTCAGCCGCACATGACGTACCAGCCTTTCCTGCCCGAGGCTTCGGCGGGAAACATCTCCCCACGGCACTCCGTGGTGCCGCTGCGTCGGGAGTTGCGCCGGTGCAAGGTGGTGGCGGGTGCCGTCACCCGGATCGACCACGCGAGTAAGACCGCCACGGTGCAGCCGATCATCGGCCCGCCCCGCGAGATCACCTACGACCACGTGGTGGTCGCCCCCGGCTCGGTCTCCCGAACCCTGCCGATCCCCGGACTGCACGAGCACGGCATCGGCTTCAAGACCATCGGTGAGGCCATCTACCTGCGCAACCACGTGCTCGAACAGCTCGACGTGGCCGCCGCCACCACCGACCCGGAGGTACGCCGTCGGGCGCTGACCTTCGTCTTCGTCGGCGGCGGGTACGCCGGCATCGAGGCGCTGGCGGAGATGGAGGACATGGCCCGCCACGCGTTGAAGTACTACCCGGAGCTGAACACGTCGGACATGCGGTGGGTACTGGTCGAGGCCACCCAGCGGGTGCTGCCGGAGGTCGACCGGGACATGGGCGCCTACACGGTGCAGCAGCTGCTGAAGCGGGACATGGACATCCGGCTCGACACCCGGCTCGAGTCCTGCGTCGACGGGGTGGTCAAGCTCTCCGACGGGGACAGCTTCAGCGCGGACACCATCGTCTGGACCGCCGGGGTGAAGCCGTCACCGATGCTGGACGCGACCGACTTCCCCCGCGAGGAGCGCCGCCGGGTCACCTGCCTGCCGACGTTGCAGGTGGTCGACGGTGACCGCGTGGTCGAGGGTGCCTGGAGCGCCGGTGACTGCGCCGCCGTACCTGACCTGACCAAGCCGCCGGGCAACTACTGCTCGCCGAGCGCCCAGCACGCGGTACGCCAGGCGCAGCGGATGGCCGACAACATCGTCGCCGTGATCAGGGGCCGCGCGCCGGTGCCCTACAAGCACAAGCACGCCGGCAGCGTGGCCAGCCTCGGTCTGCACAAGGGAGTGGCCCAGGTCTACGGCATCAAGATGACCGGCTGGCCGGCGTGGTTCATGCACCGGACGTACCACATGAGCCGGATCCCGTCGCTGAACCGGAAGGTCCGGGTCGTGGTCGACTGGACGCTGGCGTTCGTGCTCAAGCGTGAGGTGGTGGCCCTCGGCCAGCTGCACGACCCGCGCGAGGAGTTCGCCGAGGCGTCCCAGCCACCGTCGAAGGTGTGAGTGCACGTGGGGTGCCGTTGGCGCCCCACGTGCTCAGACCCGCCAGTACCAGGCGTCGGTGAGTCGGGTCGACGGTCCGTAGAGCGCCTCCAACGTCAGCCGCAGACTGTCGGCGTGCGCGGTGTCGGCGGCCAGCACCACGCACGAGGCACCCCAGTACGCGACGTCCGCCGCGGCGCGGCGGCGCTGCTCGTCCCCGACGACGGGCCGGAGGCCGCTGCGGGCCACGTCTGCCAGGAGGGCGGAGGTGGGTCGCGGGGCGACGCCCATCGCGGCGCTGCCGCCACGGCCGTGCGGCCCGATGAAGAAGCCCTGCGGCATGCTGAACTCGGCGTCGGCCGCGGTCGCCCACCGCATCGGCCAGGGCTCCTTGGGCGTGGCCAGCGGCACCGGTACCAGGACGCCGCCCGGCTCGACACAGGTCCGCCAGTGGCCGGCGGTGATGAACTCCGGAACCGGCGGGCGTTGTGCGGTGGGCAGCGGCGCGGGGAGCAGTGGTACGACCGCCACGGCGACCGCGACCAGCGTGAGCCGGCGGGCACGGCCCGTGCTGCGCAGCGCCCGGTCGACCGCCAGCACCAGCAGTGTCGCGATCAGCGGCGGTACGGCCAGGGCGAACCGCATCGGTAGCGCGCCGTCGACCACCGGCACTCCGCCGAGCAGTGCGTACGGCCCGGGCAGTCCGGAGCCTTCGCGGTCGAAGACCAGCTCGGGGCCGAGCGACAGCGCAGCCATCACGAGAATCCCGGCGGTGCAGGCCAGCACCAGCGGGCGGCGGCCCAGCCAGACGGCGCAGCCGGTGGTGACGACCAGCAGCGGCCAGCCCAGGAAGGTGTTGTACTCGGCCGGGCCGGTGCTCAACTGGGCGGAGCGGTCGTCGCCGAGCAGCGAGAGCGGTGAGATCGCCCACCAACTGCGCAGGTCGGCCGAGAAGTAGTGCGGGCTGAACATGCCGTCGGCGACGCCGAGGGGCCCGGCGAACTGGAACCACAACGGGCGGGCGAGCACCAGCAGGGCCGTACCGGCGGCGAGGACCATTGCGCCGGCGAAGGCGGGCAGCGCCCGCCGGGCGAGATCGCGGTCTGTGAGGATCATCGTCACCGCCATCACCAGCAGGGTGAGCGCGGCGAGAAACAGCACCTCCTCGCCGATGAACACCTGAGCGGCGACAGCGGCGGCGAGCCCCAGCGCGGAGGTGGTCAGCCGACGCCGGTCCGGAACGCCGGTCGACACCCGGCCGCCCGGGTCGGACCGGGCGGCGGGGTCGGCCGCCCGCAGCAGGCGTACGACCAGCCAGACGATGACCGGCAACAGCCACTGCGCCGTCATGTGCAGGTGGCTGTTGCTCTGGGACACCATGCCGGGGGCGAAGCCACACAGTGCACCGCCCAGCGTCGCGGCGGCCCGGCGGGCCCGCAGCGTACGGCTGAACAGCAGGTACCAGGCGGTTGCGGTGCCGGCGAGGTTGAGCGTCACCAGCAGGGCGAAGGTGACCGGAGCGCCGAACAGCAGGGTTACCGGGGCGCACAGCACACCGAGGGCGATGACCGACGTGTTGGCCATCAGGTTGACCCCGACCGGGGCGTTGAGCCGGTCGGTGGACAGGCCGAAGTCGCCCAGCAGGGCCCGGGCGTCGACGGCCAGGAACCACTCGTAGAGCACCTGGTCCTCAGGATTGAGGGCGAGAACCAGACCGGTCGGGTCGGCCCAGAGCCGGTGGGTGAGCGCACCGGCGAGCGCCGCGAAGAAGAGCCCTACCAGCAGGTCGATCCGATACTGGGCCGCTGTCCGGGCCAACCGGGTGAGCCGCTGCCGGCGTACCCGGGCGAGGGGGCGACCCGCCTGCGTTGCCACGTCGTCGGTGGGGGCGAGGGGCGCGCGGCTGCTCACGGCCTCGACCCTACTGGCGGTGCTCGCCGGGGGACGCCGCAGTGGCGACGAACCCGCTACCGTGGCACTGCACCGTACGTGCCGGCACGCCGGTGTCACCCGCCCGGGTGGTGGAAAGGCAGACACGGCCGCCTTAAAAGCGGCTGCCGCAAGGCGTGCGGGTTCGACCCCCGCCCCGGGCACCACCCCGCGAAGATCCGTTCAGGAGCGGAATCGCGCTGCGACGCGCTCGACCGCACTGGGCGCCGCCGTGCTCGCCGGTGAACCTGTGCTCAAGTGCCGGTTCGGCTCAGCTCTCAGCTTTCCCTCAGCTTGGCGATCTCCAAGGGCTGGTCGGGACGTTTACTCTTGTGTTGCACGTTGACGTGCAATGAGACCCCCTGAGGGAGGCCAGAGACAGTGAAGACTTCGAACCCGGTGCTCGCCCGGCTCGGTCAGGCGGCCGAGCGGGAGCGGGCCGCCGGGTACGCCCCGTCCGGGCCGTACGGACAGCCCGGTTACCCCCAGCAGGTTCCGCCGCAGGCCGGCTATCCCGGCGCGCCCGGCTTTCCGTCGGCCCCACCGGCGGTCACCCCCATGTCGATCGACGACGTGGTGGTCAAGACGGTCACCCTCCTGGCCATCGTCGGCGTCGCCGCCGCGGCGGCGTGGGCGCTGGTGCCCGACGCGCTGCTCGGCGTCGCCTGGATCGGTGCGGCAATCGTCGGCCTGGTGCTCGGCCTGATCATCTCCTTCTCCCGGATGGCGAACCCGGCGCTCGTCGTCGCGTACGCCGTCGTCGAGGGTGTCCTCGTCGGCGCCGTGAGCAAGTTCTTCGAATCGCTGTACGACGGCATCGTGCTCCAGGCGGTGACCGCGACCTTCGGTGTCTTCTTCGTGATGGCCATGCTCTACAAGGCGCGGGTCATCCGGGCGACGCCGAAGTTCGTCAAGGGCATGATCGCGGTGATGGCGGGTCTGTTCGCCGTCATGCTGATCAACCTGGTGCTGGCGCTCTTCGGCGTCAACACCGGCCTGCGTGACGGCAGCCCGCTGGCCATCGGCTTCAGCATCGTCTGCATCGTGGTCGCTTCGCTGAGCTTTGTGCTGAGCTTCAAGGAGGTCGAGGACGGCGTCCGGATGGGCCTGCCGCAGCGCTACTCCTGGGTGGCCGCGTTCGGCATCCTGGTCAGCCTGATCTGGCTCTACATCGAGATGCTGCGCCTGCTGAGCTACTTCCAGGGCGACGACTGACCTCGCCGCCCAACGACCGACCGGCGCCCGCCCCCACCCGGGGCGGGCGCCGTCGTCTCTCTCCCCAGCCCACCCCCTCCCGCCCCCGTCTCGTCGATCATGCACTTGTGGTCGCGCCATAACGGGCGGAAGGGGCTGGTCGACAACCACAAATCCATGGTCGACGAGACGGTGGGGTGGGTGCGTAGAGTGCGGGGGGTGGGGATGGAGGCAGCGGCGGTGCTGGAGGTCGCGCGGGGGGTGGAGCTGTTGGTGCGGCAGGTCAGCCACTGGCAGCAGCCACGGTGGTCAGCCGCCGCGTCGGTCGGCAACGTGTCCCGGGCGGATCTGGTGCACCGGCTGGTGCAGGAGATCGCCAACCTCGCTGCGGACGCGGAGGGGCAGCCACGACGAGTCGTACCCCGGCTCGACAACGACCTGGCTCTGCCCGACCAGCTTCGGGTGGTCACCGCGGACCTGCTCGCCGCGGACCCGAGCGAGGAGGCCCTGGCCCGGGCCGCCACCGAGGTCACCGCGACCCGGACCGCGCTCTGACCACCGGGTTCTCAAGCGGCCCGACATGCGGCAAGCCGGGGTCTTCCGCCGAGCTGATGGCCCGAGTTGCCGCATGTCGCGACTGCGCTGATCGCCGGCGGCGTTGGCGTCCGGCCGAGGTGGCTGCCGGCCGGACACCGGCGCTCAGTCAGCTCAGGCGCTCGACGACCATTGCCATGCCCTGGCCGCCACCGACGCACATGGTCTCCAGGCCGATGGTCGCGTCATGCCATTGCAGGGCGTTGAGCAGTGTGCCGGTGATCCGGGCGCCGGTCATCCCGAACGGGTGACCGACGGCGATCGCGCCGCCCATCACGTTCAGCTTCTCCTCCGGGATGCCCAGTTGGCGGTACGACGGGATCACCTGGGCGGCGAACGCCTCGTTGATCTCGACCAGGTCGACGTCGTCGATGGTCATACCGGCGCGTTCGAGTGCCTGCCGGCTCGCCTCCACCGGGCCGAGGCCCATGATCTCGGGTGACAGCGCGGTGACACCTGTGGAAACGATCCGCGCCAGTGGAGTGATGCCCAGTTCATCGGCCCGCTGAGCACTCATCACGACCACGGCGGCGGCCCCGTCGTTGAGCGGGCAGCAGTTGCCGGCGGTGATCCGGCCGTCCGGGCGGAAGACCGGCTTCAGCTCGGAGACCGCCGCCAAGGTGACCCCGGCGCGGGGGCCGTCGTCGGTGGCGACCACTGTGCCGTCGGGCGTGGTGACCGGGGTGATCTCACGGGACCAGAAGCCGTCGGCGATCGCCTTCTCGGCCAGGTTCTGGCTGCGTACGCCGAAAGCGTCCATGTCCGCGCGGCTCACGTCGTACACCTGGGCGAGATTTTCGGCGGTCTGTCCCATGGCCAGATAGACGTCGGGTAGCGCGTCCTTCTCACGCGGGTCCGTCCAGACCGGCGCGCCGGCCTCGGCGCGAGCCTGGGACCGTTCGCGTGCCGACGCGAAGCGTGGATTCTCCCAGCCGCCGCCGACCAGGGCCTGAGCTTCGGGCGGCAGGCCGTCGGAGCTGCCGCGTGCGTAACGGGAGACCATTTCGACGCCGGCGGAGATGAAGACGTCGCCCTCACCGGCCCGGATCGCATGCATGGCCATTCGCGTCGTCTGCAAGGAGGATGCGCAGTAGCGGGTGAGGGTCGCGCCGGGCAGGCCGTCGAGGCCCATCAGCACGGCGACCACGCGAGCCATGTTGAAACCCTGCTCGCCGCCGGGCAGCCCGCACCCGAGATAGAGGTCGTCTATCTGTCGCGGGTCGAGCTGCGGCACCTTGGCCAGGGCCGCCTGCACGATGGTGGCGGCCAGATCGTCCGGGCGGAGATCACGTAGGGAGCCCTTGTGAGCCCGGCCGATGGGGGAGCGGGCGGTGGCGACGATGACGGCGTCGCGGGACGACTCAATCGGCATACCGACACGTTAACTCGCCGGTAACTTGCGGCGGAAGTTTCCGTCCGGCGGGAAATGTCACCCCGTGTCGGATGAGCAGACCCGTTCAGTGGTGTGGGGTGACGGCCGCGGCGGCGGCCACCGCGGGCAGGAGGGCGTGGGCCCAGACCCGGTAACCGTCGGCGGAGGGGTGGTAGCCGTCGTGGCAGAAGGTGCCGGCGTCGGCCCGGAACACCGGGCCCGTTTCGATGGCCAGGTCGACCACCGTCCCTCCGGCGTCGAGCACCGCACCGGTCTGTGCCCGGGCGACCCGACGCCCCATCCAACCGACGACCTGCCGCAGCGGCGACGCGATCGCGCGTACGGCGCCGAGATCCGGGCAGGTGCCGACCACGACTTCGACGCCGGCCTGGCGCAGCCGGTGCACGGCCGCGCCGAGATAGGCGGCGGCCTCGGTCGGCCGGCGCATGCTGGTGACGTCGTTGGCGCCGACCAGCACTACCGCCACGTCCGGCCGCTCGCCGAGCAGCGCTCGCGCCACCTGGGTGGCCAGGTCGGTTGAGCGCGAGCCGGAGACACCGACGCTGGACAGGTGGACCTGACGCCCGCCCGGCCCTTCGGCGAGCAACTCCGCCAACTGCCCGCCGATGGTGTCGCCGAGCCGGTCCACGCCGACGCCGAGGGCGGCGGAGTCACCGAGCAGCACCAGGCGCAGCGGTGGGGCACCGGCCCGACCGACGGTCGCCCGCAGTGCCAGGCCGAGCTCTGGCTGGGCGTAGCGACGGTTGCGCGCCACCACGGCCTCGCCGGCGAGCACCGCGGCTCCGCCGAGCGCGCCCGCGAGCAGGGAAAATGCGGCAGTACGGGCGACCCGCGCGGCGACCTGGGTGCCGGCAGAGAGGTTGGTCATGACGCTGCCCTCGCGCCGGAACCGGACCGGCCCCTGATCCGCTCGGTCATGAGAATCCTTCCACTGCGGGTGTGTCGACGGTGCGGGCTGGCTGCGGCGTCGGACCGACACCGAAGAATCCCCGCCGGCGCAACTGCGCCCAACGGCCGGCCGGACCGCTCTCGCTGCCCCGGACCTGCGTACCGCTGACCTCCGTCCCCGGGTGCCGAGCCGCCTCCTGTGCGGCCTTAGGCAACGACCGTACGCCTTCGAGCCGGGTTGGCGAAGGCCTGCGTTCGGCACCCTGGCCCAGAGCGGAGAGCACCGTCGGCAACAGGGCGGCGGCAGCCGCCGCGTAGCCCTCGGCGGAGGGGTGGAACCGATCCCAGGCGAACATCCGCCCCGGCTCGGCGGTGAACCGGGGACCGAGCAGGTCGCCGAGGGAGACCGTCCAACCACCGGCCGACACCACCGCGACCGTCTGCGCCGCGGCGAGCTGCCGGCTCCACCGGCGGGCCAACCAGCGCAGCGGTGGCTGAATGGGGCGGATCGCGCCCAGGTCCGGGCAGGTCCCGACGACCACCTCGGCGCCGGCCGCGCGCAGTGCCCGAACCCCCTCGACGAGGTAGCGCACGGCCAGGGCCGGCGGGGTGCGGTTGGTGACGTCGTTGCCGCCGATCAGGATGACCGCGACCTCGGGGTCGCACTCCAGGGCCGCCTCCACCTGGAACTTCAAGCCGGCCGATATGGCGCCCACCACCGCGAAGCGGTGCAACCGGACGGGACGCTGGAGACGCCGGGACAGGCCGGTGGCCAACAACGCGCCAGGCGTCTCACGGCGTCGGTGCACCCCGTAACCGGCGGCCGACGAGTCACCCAGAACGACCATGGTGATCGCGGGCCCGGGAAACTTCGCGCCATAGACGCCGTCGCAGCGTGGTGGCGGCGCCTCGGCCATCGGGATGGTGCGCCGGGCCTGCCGGGCCTGACCGAAGAGCACACCTGTCGTCGCCGCGGCGGCGGCCACCGTGGCGCCCGTGCCGATGGCCGCCAGACGGGCCACCCGCAGGGCACGCTGCCAGCGCGGACGATCCGGTACGACGGAACCAGCGACCCCCATACCGTGACACTAGCGCGCCTGTCTGACGCCCCGCTGTCATCGTCGCGGCGCTCCGGTGCCTGGAAAACGACCGCGCTGGGTACTTGGATGGACAGTGTTGCGGCGGGGCGTCACGCTGCACGTGGAGAGGAGCACGACGATGGCTAAGACGTTGAAACGAGGTGCCGCGTTCGTGGCCCTGGCACGGGCGATGACCGCAGGTGCCCGGGGCGGGCCGTCGCTCGGCGCCCGGATCGGTGCGCTGCCCAGGATGATCGCGGCCACCGCCCGTGGCCAGTACGACGGCGGGCTGCGGCTGGCCATGATGACCGCCGCCACGGCGTACATCGTCTCGCCGATCGACGCGGTACCGGAAATGTTCCTCGCCGTGTTCGGGCTGATCGACGACGCGGTGATGGTCACCTGGCTGGCCGGTTCGGTGCTTGCCGAGACCGAGCGCTTCCTGGAGTGGGAGGCACGTCGCAGCACCGTGGTCCCCGGCCACGTGGTGCCCTGACCGACGTACTCTGGGCGGGAATTCCACCTGGTTCACCCGCCCGGCCTGGCGTGCCGGTGCCGGAGCGAAAGGGCACAACGAGGTGCAGTACTACGACAACGTCGTCGAAATGATCGGCAACACGCCGCTGGTACGGCTACGCAACGTCGCCGAGGGCATTCAGGCGACGGTGCTGGCGAAGGTGGAGTACCTCAACCCCGGCGGGTCGGTGAAGGACCGGATCGCGCTGCGCATGGTGGAGGACGCCGAGGCGGCGGGGATCCTCCGCCCGGGCGGCACCATCGTCGAGCCGACCAGCGGCAACACCGGCGTCGGGCTGGCCCTGGTGGCCCAGCTCAGGGGCTACCGCTGTGTGTTCGTCTGCCCCGACAAGGTCAGCCAGGACAAGCAGGACGTGCTGCGGGCGTACGGCGCCGAGGTGGTGGTCTGCCCGACCGCCGTCGCGCCGGAGGACCCGCGCTCGTACTACAACGTCTCCGACCGGCTGGCCCGGGAGATCCCCGGAGCGTGGAAGCCCAACCAGTACGCCAACCCGGCGAACCCGCGCTCGCACTACGAGACCACCGGCCCGGAGCTGTGGAAGCAGACCGAGGGACGGATCACCCACTTCGTGGCCGGAGTGGGCACCGGCGGCACCATCTCCGGCATCGGGCGTTACCTGAAGGAAGCCTCCAACGGCACCGTGAAGATCATCGGTGCCGACCCGGAGGGTTCGGTCTACTCCGGTGGCACCGGTCGGCCGTACCTGGTCGAGGGGGTCGGCGAGGACTTCTGGCCGGAGACGTACGACCGGAACGTGGCCGACCAGATCATCGAGGTCTCGGACAAGCAGTCCTTCGAGATGACCCGGCGGTTGGCCCGCGAGGAGGGGCTGCTGGTCGGCGGCTCCTGCGGGATGGCGGCGGTCGCGGCGTTGGAGGTGGCGCGCGCCGCCGGCCCGGACGACGTGATCGTGGTGCTGTTGCCGGACGGCGGTCGGGGCTACCTTTCCAAGATCTTCAACGACGCCTGGATGGCGCGCTACGGATTCCTCGACGCCTCCGGTTCGGAACCCACCGTGTCCGAGGCCATCGCTGGTAAGCCGGGTGGCCTGCCCGAACTGGTCCACGTGCACCCGACCGAGACGGTCCGCGACGCCATCGACTACATGCGCGAGTACGGCGTCTCGCAGTTGCCGGTGCTCAAGGCCGAGCCGCCGGTGGTGACCGGCGAGGTGGCGGGCTCGATCGCCGAGAAGGATCTGCTCGACGCGCTCTTCACCGGCCAGGCGCACCTGCACGACACCATCGAGCGGCACATGGGGCCGCCGCTGCCGATGGTCGGCGGTGGCCAGCCGGTCAGCGAGGCGGTGAACCTGCTGGAGAAGTCCGACGCCGCCCTGGTCCTGATCGACGGTAAACCCAAGGGTGTCCTCACCCGTCAGGACCTCCTAGCCCACCTGGGCGCCCGCTAGCCCAACTGTGTCGATCAGGGGGTAGCGGCAGTCTTCGATCTCCACGATGCCGCTACCCCCTGATCAACGGGGTTGATGGGGGGAGTCAGAGGGGGCGGGTGTAGCGGAGTTGGGGGGTGTGCGTCCGGCCGATCATCTCGTCGCGCTGCTGGCCGGTGGGGTGCCAGCCGCCGCGTTCGTAGAAGTGGCGGGCGGGGGTGTTGTCGCGCAGTACCCAGAGGACCGCGCGGCGCCAGCCGCGGGTCCGCATGTTGTTCAGGGCGTCGACCATCAGCGCCCGGCCGACGCCGCGACCACGCTCGGTCGGCTCCAGGTGGATGGCGTTGAGCAGGCCGGTCGCCGGGTCGCCCTCGTCGTCGGGGCCCAGGTAGCTGAAGCCGGCCAAGGTGCCGTTCCGCTCGGCCACCGTCATCACGTGGTCGGCGCGCTCCCAGGTCCATCGCTGCACCCAGTATTCGCCCATCGCCTCCGGGGTCGGGTCGGCCAGCGCCTCCGCCGGCAGGAACGAGGAGTACGCGGCGACCCGGGAACGTTGATGCAGGGCGCCCACCGGCAGGAGATCAGCGGACCCGGCCGGACGCAGCGTGACGGTCACTCGACCGAGGGTACCCGTCGGGGCGGTACCTGAATCGTGGCCAGATCCTCGGCGATCACCAGATCGCCGTCGAAGTGTCGGCGGGCCTCGTCGGCGAAGCGGGTCGGGTCGGCGTAGCGCTGGGAGAAGTGGGTGAGCACGAGTCGGCGTACCCCTGACTCGGCCGCCACCCGCGCGGCCTGGCCGGCCGTCAGGTGCCCGACCTCGGCGGCGAGCGCGGCCTCCGACTCCAGGAACGTCGACTCGATGACCAGCAGATCGGCCTGCTCGGCCAGCGCGTACACCCCGTCGCAGAGGCCGGTGTCCATCACGAAGGCGAACCGCTGCCCCGGTCGTGGCGTGCTCACCTCGTCGCGGGTGACGCGACGCCCGTCCAGATCGAGGTGGCCGACGCGTTGCAGCTCACCCACCGCGGGCCCGGCGATGCCGTACGCGGCCAGCCGCTCCGGCAGCATCCGGCACCCGTCGGGCTCCACCAGCCGATAG
Source organism: Verrucosispora sp. WMMD703 (assembly GCF_049178935.1). NCBI lineage: Bacteria > Bacillati > Actinomycetota > Actinomycetes > Micromonosporales > Micromonosporaceae > Micromonospora > Verrucosispora sp. WMMD703. Next base: position 1,229,456 of record NZ_JBMHMM010000004.1, read on the forward strand.
CCGTACGTCTGGATGGGGTGCCGCAGCCGGCGTGCCTCCAACGTCCCGTTCCGCAGCACTATCCGTTGTCCGTCCGCCTCGATCGGGGTGACGGCCAGCTCGGCGGTCTCGTGGAAGGAACTGGCGTGCCGCAGCCGGGCGAAGTAGTCGGCCCCCTCGGCCGGGAAGTGCACCGCCACCGGATGCGGCACCCGGTCCAGGGACAGGCGCTGAATGGTGCCGGGCAGGCCGAGACAGTGATCGCCGTGGAAATGGGTGACACAGATCCGGGTCAGGTCGGTGGCGGTGACGCCGGTGTGCAGCAGTTGCCGCTGGCTGCCCTCACCGGGGTCGAAGAGGATCACCTCGTCGTCCCACCGCAGCACGTACCCGTTGTGGTTGCGGTCCCGGGTGGGCGCCTGACTTGCCGTGCCGAGCACCACCAGCTCGCGCATGGACACGGCCGCCTCCGGTGAAATGAAGCGACCCCCGGGGCTTCCGCGCTGGCGCGCGGGCCGACTGGACTGGGCCGGCACCCCGGGGGTCGGGTGGCTGTCGTGGTTTCGCCGCACCGCTGCCACACGGTCTCGACGATTCTTACCGTGCCCGTCCCGAGGGACGGACTGTCACTGTCGAGGACAGCGGCTAGCGGACAGCCACCTCACGAGTCCGATTGCTATACAAGTCTGGACCACCTCCTTTCCCGTGTACCGCCACGCTATCCAGCCGCCGGCCGACCGGCAACGGATTTCGATCACACTGCCGTCGGCCCCGGTTCTCAGGCGGTCTGGGCGATGCCTATCGGGCCTTCGCGGGGGCCGTCCGCGCTGGCCGGCTGCACCGCCAGCGACGGGAAGTCGGCCAGGTCGCCCTCCGGCTCGGCGTCCCATTCGGGGAACACCAGGTCGCTCTGGAGGTAGAGGCAGATCAACTGGGCCAGGTGGCGCAGCCCTTCCAGGTGGGTGCGCTCGTGCCCGTGGGTTGCGTCGACGCCGAAGCCGAGCAGCGCCACCCGGGCGTGCGCCCCCGCCTCCACCGCCGCCGCCACGTCCGAGCGGTAGTAGTCGAAGACGTCCCGGACGAGATCCACGTCGTGTTCCCGGGCGATCGTCGCCAGGTTGCGGGTGAGGTGGTAGTCGAACGGCCCCACGCCGTCGCCCATCGCCAGGGTGGCCGAGTGCTCCCGGGACTGCTGCCCGGGGGCGACCACCGCCGCGTCCACCGAGACGATCTCGGCCACGTCGGGGTCGAGGCCGTGGGACGCGCCGTGGCCGATCTCCTCGGTCACGGTGACCAGCAGGTGTGCGGTCACGGCCGGCTTCACCCCGGCGTCGACCATCGCCTTCAGGGCGGCGAGCACCGCGGCCACGCCGGCCTTGTCGTCCAGGTGGCGGGACTTGACGTACCCGCTGGGGGTGACCGTCGGGTTGGGCAGGAACGCCACGAAGTCGCCCGCGTCGATGCCGAGAGCCCGCAGCCCGGCGATGTCCTCCACCGGCTCGTCGACGCGTACCTCCACCTGCTCCCAGCCGAAGCCCTGCAGGTCGACGCCCTCGTTGTAACGGTGACCACTGGCCTTGAGCGGCAGCACCTGACCGGTGACCACCCGATCCAGGTCGTCGGTGAAGATCCGTACGTGGGCGCCCTCGGCGAACCGGGCGCTGTGCGTGCCGATCGGCTTCAGTTCCAGCCGGCCGTTCTCCTTCAGCCGCTTGACCATCCCGCCGATGGTGTCGGTGTGTACCACGATGGCCCGGTCCGCGCCGGTCTCCCGGGGGCCGGGCAGGCAGGCGCTAAGCGCGCCCCGGCGGGTCAGCGTCGAGGGGATGCCGAGCGCCGAGAGGCGCTCGCCCACGTACTGCTGCACATGGTCGGTGCGCCCCGACGGGCTCGGTATGTCGAGCAGCTCGACCAGCACCTGACGGAGATAGTCCAGGTCGATGGGGAGCGGAGTGGTCTTGCGTACGGTCATGCCCCAGATGGTGCCGCACCCGCCGGCGTCCAGAGCTTCTGCGGTGCCCGAGTCCCGGGAAAGAGCAGATCCACGAAGCGTTCGGCGGTGGGTTGTGGCTCGTGGTTGGCCAGCCCGGGCCGCTCGTTGGCCTCGATGAAGACGTGCTCGGGCTGGTCCGGCGCCGGCACCAGCAGGTCGAGCCCGGTGACCGGGATGTCGATGGCGCGGCTGGCGGCGACGCACGCCTCGGCGATAGCCGGGTGCAGTTCTCCGGTCACGTCGTGGATGGTGCCGCCGGTGTGCAGGTTCGCGGTGCGTCGCACGGCCAGCACCTGCCCCTCCGGCAGTACGTCGTGCAGCTCGTACCCGGCCTCGGTGACCACGTCCCGGGTCATGTCGTCCAGCGGGATGCGGGACTCGCCGCCGGTGGCGGCGGCCCGACGACGGCTCTGCCGCTCGATCAGCTCGGCGATGTCGTGCACGCCGTCGCCGGTGATCGAGGCGGGCCGGCGTACGGCGGCGGCCACCACCTCGTGATCGATCATGACGACTCGCAGGTCCTCGCCGGAGCACAGCTCCTCCAGCAGCACCTCCGGGCAGAACCGGGCGGCCAGTTCGACGGCGGCGGTCAGCGCCTCCGGGGTGTGTACGCCGACGGTGATGCCGTTGCCCTGCTCGCCCCGCGCCGGCTTGACCACCAGCTGGCCCACCTCGGTCAGGAACTCCGCGTCGGCGGCGTCGCCGGTGGCGGTGCGCCCGCGCGGCACCGACAGGCCGGCTTCGGTCAGGATCCGGCGGGTGACCCGCTTGTCGTCGCAGCGGCTCATCGCCACCGCCGAGGTCAGCTCGGACAGCGACTCCCGGGTGAGGATGGTCCGGCCGCCGCTGGTCAGCCGCAGCTCACCCCACTCCGGGTCGGTCACCTCCACCCGGATACCCCGCCGCATCGCCTCGTCGGCGACGATCCGCGCGTACGGGTTGAGCCCGTCGTAGCCGACCGGCATGGCCGGCAGGAACAACCGTTCGTTGATCGGGTTCTTCCGCTTCACGCAGAGCGTGGCGGTGCGGTAGAAACCGAGCCGTTCGTACAGCCGGATCGCACCGGCGTTCTCGGCGAGCACGGACAGGTCGACGTACGCGCGGCCCCGGGCGACCAACCGGCTGGCCAGCTCGGTGATGAGGGCCTGCCCGGTGCCGGGCGGGGCCTGATTGAAGTCGACGGTCAGGCACCACAGGCTGGCGCCGTTGTCCGGGTCGTCGAAGACCGCCACATGGTCGATGCCGGTGATGGTGCCGACGATCTCGCCGGTGACCGCCTCGGCCACCAGGTGCAGGAACCGGTCGGTGGCGGCGTTGTCGACAAGCACGTCGACCGGGGCGGTGACCATGCCGTTGGCCGCGTAGATCCGGTTGACCGCGTCGGCGTCGGCCGCGTCGCGCAACCGACGGATGCGTACCCCGGGCAGCTCGTTGCGACCGTCGAGCGGTGCCGGCGTCTCGGCGCTGCCGGCCTCCTCGGTGGTGCCGGCACCGGGACGGGGCCCGCGACGGTCCCCGCCGAGCGGCAACCGGAACGTCAGCGACGGGTCGATGAACAGTTCGTCGGGCAACCGGGAGACCAGCACGTGCGGATCCCGCAGGTAGATGCAGATGTCCCGGGCGCCGGCCGCCTCGGAACGCAGGACGTCGGCGACCGCGGACTGGTCGGCGAAGGTCTGGCCGAAGACCAGCCGCCCCCAACCGCAGTCGAGAATGACATCCGCACCGGTGCTCGGGCGTTCGTCGGCGGTCGGGTCGGCGCCGCCGGTCGCGATCGGATCACCGCCCGGCCCGACCCGCTCGTACCGTCTGCCCGTGCCGCGGCCCCGGTCTGTCCGGGCGACGCCGGTGGCCAGGGTGTCCGTCACGGTCAGTCGATTCCGTGGCTCTGGAGCCACATTTCCAGGAGTCCGAGTTGCCACAGCTTGTTTCCGTTCAACGGGGTCAGTTCGGCGTTGGGCGCGTCGAGCAGGGCGTTGACGTAATCGGTGCGGAACAGGTCGCGGCGGCGGGCCTCGGGAGCGGACAGCGCGTCGCGCACCCGGTCGAGGAGCTTGCCCTCCAGGTGAGTCAGGCCCGGCACCGGGAAGTAACCCTTGGGCCGGTCGATGACCTCGTGTGGCAGCACACGACGGCCGATCTCCTTCAGCACACCCTTACCGCCCTGCGCCAGCTTCAGCTCCGGCGGGCAGGCGGCGGCCAGTTCCACGAACTCGTGATCCAGGAAAGGCACCCGGGCCTCCAGCCCGTGCGCCATGGTCATGTTGTCGACCCGCTTGACCGGGTCGTCGGTGAGCATGATCTGTGTGTCGATGCGCAGGCCGGCGTCGACCGCGGTCTGCGCGCCCGGCCGCGCCAGGTGCGCGGCGACGAACTCCCGCGCCGGGTCGCCGTCGGCGAGCCAGGCGGGGTTGAGCACCCGGGCCAGGCCGGCGCCGTCCCGGTCGAAGAAGGCCCGGGCGTACGTGTCGAGGGCCTGTTCCCGGCCGACCTGAGCCAGCGGCGGGTACCAGTGGTAGCCACCCAGGATCTCGTCGGCACCCTGGCCGGACTGCACCACCTTGACGTGCCGGGACACCTCCTGACTGAGCAGGTAGAAGGCGACGCAGTCGTGGCTGACCATGGGCTCGCTCATGGCCGCGACGGCCGCCTCCAGCGGCGGGACCAGATCCTGTGCGGCGACCCGGATCTGGTGGTGGTCGGTGTCGAAGGTCTTGGCGACCACGTCGGAGTAGCGGAACTCGTCGCCCTCCCGGCCACCGACGGCGTCGAAGCCGATCGAGAAGGTGGACAGCCCGCGCTGCCCCTCCCCGGCCAACAGGGCCACCACCAGGCTGGAGTCAAGGCCACCGGAGAGCAGTACGCCGACCGGCACGTCGGCGACCATCCGCCGGCGTACGGCGGTGGTGAGCGACTCGTGCAGCGCGTCCTGCCAGTCCCGTTCGGACCAGCCGGCGTGCTCGTCGCGGCGGAGGAACGGCGGGTCCCAGTAGACCCGCTCGTGGCTGCGGCCGTCGGCCTCGTACACCCGGACGGTGGCCGGCGGGAGCTTGGCCACCCCGCGCAGGATGGTGCGCGGCGGCGGCACGATGCTGTGGAAGCTGAGGTAGTGACCCAGCGCGACCGGGTCGATGCTGGTGTCCACCCCGCCGCCGGCCACCAGCGCCGGCAGGGTGCTGGCGAAGCGCACCACGCCGGCGGACTCGGCGAGGTAGAGCGGCTTGATGCCGAGCCGGTCCCGGGCCAGCACCAGGCGGCCGGTGTCCCGCTCGCTGATCGCCACCGCGAACATGCCGACCAGGTGGTCGACGAAGTCCAGCCCCCACTCGGCGTACGCCTTGACGACGACCTCGCTGTCTCCGCTGGAGAAGAAGTGGTGGCCCTTGGCCTGCAACTCGGCGCGCAGCTCGCGGTAGTTGTAGATGCAGCCGTTGAAGACGCCGGTGAGGCCGGCGGCGGAGTCGACGATCGGCTGGCCGCTGGCCGCCGACAGGTCGATGATTTTCAGTCGACGGTGGCCGAGGGCGACCGGCCCCTGTGACCACACCCCGCTGCCGTCAGGCCCCCGATCGCACATGGTGGCGGCCATCCGTTCCACCGCTGCGACGTCGGCACGCGTCGCGTCCCGTCGGAACTCCCCAGCCAGTCCGCACATGTGAGCCCATGCTGCCAGAGGATGTTGCGATTAGCCTGTTGAGACCATGACGGTCGTGTAACAGCATTGCTAGAATCCGCGCCCCACGATCAAGACATTGTCATTCGGGGTCGAGCGGCGTGCTGTTTCGTGCCCGCCTCGTAGCACTTGTGGCGTTTGGGTAGCACTGGTGAGTGTGACGAATGCCGCAATACGTGTCGCATCGACTCGGTCACAGGCCGGCCGTCCCACGCACACGCGCGGCCGGCCCGCCGAAATCGGCGGGCCGGCCGTCAAGGGGCGCTTGGGTGTGTTGCGCTGCTCAGCCAGCGGTACGTGCCACGCCGACCGGGCAGCTCAGCCCGTTCGGGCCGTGGTTGCAGTAGCCGTTCGGGTTCTTGGTCGGGGCGAGGTACTGCTGGTGGTAGTCCTCGGCCAGGTAGTAGTCGCCGAGCCGGGCGATCTCCGTGGTGATCTCGCCCTTTCCGGCGCGGGCCACGATCGGCGCGAACGCCTTCCGCGACGCCTCGGCGATCGCCAGCTGCTCGTCCGTGCTGGCGTAGATCGCGGACCGGTACTGGGTGCCCACGTCGTTGCCCTGGCGCATGCCCTGGGTCGGGTCGTGGTTCTCCCAGAAGACCTTCAGCAGATCCTCGTAGCTGATCTTCGTGGGGTCGTACACCACCTCGACCACCTCGGTGTGCCCGGTCATCCCGGAGCAGACCTCCTCGTAGGTCGGGTTGGGGCTGTAACCACCCGCGTAACCCGCAGAGGTGGTGAAGACCCCGGGCAGGGTCCAGAACAGGCGCTCGGCCCCCCAGAAACAGCCCATACCGAAGACGGCGACCTGGTAGCCCTCGGGGAACGGGCCCTTCAGCGGGGTCCCGAGCACCTCGTGCCGGTCGGCCACCGGCATCGCGATGGGACGGCCGGGCAGGGCCCGGTCGGGTGAGATCATCTCGGCCTTCATGCGGCGGAGGAACACGGTGGGACTCCTTTCGTACCCTTCCCCGCGTGCAACACCGGTGGACCCCGCTTCCTTACCCGCGTCGCGCTCCGTCAGGCCGCCAGCGTCGCCTGGACCCGGGCCGCGTAGGAGGCGGCCTCGGCGTCGTCGGCGTAGCGGGTACGCGGCCAGAAGAAGCCACGCAGCCCGTCGCCCTTCGTCCGTGGCACCACATGGGTGTGCAGGTGCGGCACCGACTGGGACACCCGGTTGTTCATCGCCACGAACGTGCCGCCCGCGCCGAGACCGGACTCGACCGCCACGGCGATCCGCTGCACCAATCCGAAGTAGCCGGGCAGCGACTCCGGCGGCAGGTCGGCGAGGGTGACCAGATGGGTGCGCGGCACCACCAGCACGTGCCCCTTGAACACCGGCCGGGTGTCCAGGAACGCCACCCCGTCCGGCTCGTCGGTCACCTGGAACGCGGGCACCTCACCGGCCACGATCCCGCAGAACACGCACCCCGCCATCCGGTCAGATTAAGCCGGGGCAGGTGCCACCGCCGCCCGCGCCGCACCGCCGGTCACAGCCGATCGAGGTACGCGTCCCACTCGTCGCCGGCTACCGGGACCGGACCGCTCTCTCCGTTCGCCAGGCGGGACCGGATATCCGCCTCCCAGGCAAGGGCCCATCGGCAGAGCGTCGCAATGTCGTCTTCACTGAGGCCGTAGGACCGAAAGGTGCGGGGGTCGCGTTCGTTGACCGAGCCGAGGCGATCGGCCAACTCCTCCAAGGAGAAACCAGCAGTGTGCCGAGCGCCCAGGTTCTCGATCTCGTGCCAGCTCAGGCGGTCGTTCGCGGCGTGGACGTCGATGTAGTCGCGGTGCGCTGCGCGGTCGTGTAGCGCGCGCATCTTCAGGCCAACCGCGTCCTCGAATGACAGGACCGGACCGATGGCCAACCTGGCCGGCGGCCCGAGTCCCTCCTTGAGTAGGTCGACTTCGCACGACATGGTCGCGTCCGAGACCAGCATCCGGGCCATCCGTGGCGTGACTTCGATGATCTCCGTCTGATAACCGGCAGCTCGATAGGTGCCAACCAGGCGATCGACCACTGTCGCCAAGGGCAGCGCGGTAGCGGTCGCGAAGTCGATGTCCTGGGATGGACGATCCACTAGTTCGTGGGCTGCCATCGCGTACCCGCCCGCCAGTACCAGACCAAGGTCGTCGCCGGCACTGAAGCCAACTTCGAGCAGTTGCCGGTGCAAGGGCTGCATCAGGCAGCGGCCAGCTCGGGCACGCGGCTTTCCCACAGAGCGATCATTCGGCGTGCTGTCAGTCTTCGAATCCGTGACCAGTCGTGCCGCAGCAACTCCGCGTTGACGTAGCGCACGACGTCGTCATGCTGCCCGCAATCCAAAAGTAGGCAATACAGTGTCAACCGCTCACGAGCGTCTTCGACGTCGAACTCGGTTAGACCGGACCAGGCCAGCCGTAGTGGCAGGACGACGCGTCCGTGATCGGGACCGGCGAGCACATCAAGCGAAGCCGGGATGCGGTCGGCTGCTCCGATCAGACGGGAAGGAAGGCTCTTGGTCGGGCTCACTCGGCAAGTATCGCTCAGTGTTCCGACGGAACATCGGAGGCGAGCCGGGCCGGGTTGGAATCGGTGGGACGGGCGGGAGGACTAACGTCTGCGGAATGACGCACGGCTTCGAGACGCTCGCCATCCACGCCGGCCAGGACCCCGAGGCCCGTACCGGCGCGGTGATCCCTCCGATCTACCAGACCAGCACGTACGCCCAGGATGCCGTCGGCGCGCCACGGCTGGGCTACGAGTACAGCCGCTCGGGCAACCCCACCCGGGACGCGCTCCAGGAATGCCTGGCCGCGCTGGAGGCCGGCCAGGTCGGCCTGGCCTTCGCCAGCGGCCTGGCCGCCGAGGACACGCTGCTGCGTACCGTCTGCGGACCGGGTGACCACGTGGTCATCCCCGACGACGCCTACGGCGGCACGTACCGGCTCTTCGCCAAGGTCGCCGAGCGGTGGGGGCTGGCGTACACCCCGGCCAAGGTCTCCGACACCGACGCCGTGCGGGCCGCGATCCGGCCCGGTGTCACGAAGGTGGTCTGGGTGGAGACCCCGACCAACCCGCTGCTCGGCATCGCCGACATCGCCACCCTCGCCGCCGTGGCGCACGACGCCGGGGCGCTGCTGGTGGTCGACAACACCTTCGCCTCGCCGTACCTGCAACAGCCGATCACCCTCGGCGCGGACGTGGTCGTGCACTCGACCACCAAGTACGTCGGTGGGCACTCCGACGTGGTCGGCGGCGCGCTGGTGACGGCCGACGCCGACCTCGGCGAGCGGTTGCGCTACCACCAGAACGCGATGGGCGCGGTCAACGGCCCGTTCGACGCCTGGCTGACCCTGCGCGGCATCAAGACCCTCGGGGTACGCATGGACCGGCACTGCGACAACGCCGAGCGGATCGTGGCGTACCTGGACGGGCACGCCAAGGTCGGTCAGGTGCTCTACCCGGGCCTGCCGACACACCCCGGGCACGAGGTGGCGGCCAAGCAGATGCGGCGGTTCGGCGGCATGATCTCCTTCCGCGCCGCCGGGGGCGAGGAGCACGCCGTCGAGATCTGCAACCGGGCCCGGCTCTTCGTGCTCGCCGAGTCCCTCGGCGGGGTGGAATCCCTGATCGAGCACCCGGGTCGGATGACACACGCGAGTGCTGCCGGCTCGCCGCTTGAAGTTCCCTCCGATCTCGTGCGACTGTCTGTCGGCATCGAGACGGTCGAAGACCTGCTCGCCGATCTGGAGCAGGCGCTGGGCTGACCGCTGGCTTGGGAGGGTGGCCGTGCAGGACATCATGCCGACCTGGGTCGGGGCGACCGCCAAACAGATCGCCCGGGGCGTACGCCGGGGCGACGTCTCCGCCACCCAGGTGCTCGCCGACCACCTTGACCACGTCGCCAAGGCCGACGTCGACCTCGCCGCGTTCCGCGCGGTACGCGGCGGGGAGGCGGTCACCGAGGCGGAGAAGGTGGACGAGCAGGAGGACCTGGCGAACCTGCCGCTGGCCGGGGTGCCGATCGCGGTCAAGGAGAACACCCCGGTGGCCGGCGTACCCACCTGGAACGGCTCCGCCGCCGTCCGTACCGGCGTGGCGGAGGCCGATCACGAGGTGGTCCGCCGGCTGCGCGGGGCCGGTGCGGTGATCCTCGGCGTCACCCGGATGCCCGAGCTGGGGTTGTGGGGCATCACCGACGACGAGACGGCGGTCACCCGCAATCCGTGGGACCTGTCCCGCACCCCCGGTGGTTCCTCCGGCGGCGCGGCCGCTGCGGTGGCCGCCGGGCTGGTCCCGATCGCCCACGGCAACGATGGTCTCGGCTCGATCCGCATCCCCGCCGCCTGCTGCGGGTTGGTCGGGCTGAAACCCGGTCGTGGCGTGGTGCCCTGCCAACTCGGCGCGGAGGACTGGTTCGGTCTGGTCGAGCACGGCATGCTCAGCACCACCGTCGCCGACGCGGCGGTCGGCTTCCAGGTGCTCGCCGGCCGGGCCCAGGGCAAGCTCGTTCCGCCGGAGCGCCTGCGGGTCGGCGTGTCGCTACGGTCGCCCGTGCGAGGCGTCTCGCCCGACGCGCCGAACCGGGACGCGGTCGCCGCCGCCGGTCGGCTGCTCGCCGGTGCCGGGCACGACACCGTGCCGGCCGACCCGGTCTACCCGACCGCGCTGGGCCTGAAGGGCATCGCCACCTGGTTCGCCGCCGCGGCGGCGGACGTGCGCGCCGCCGGGGTCGACCGGCGCGCCCTGCAACGCCGTAGTCGCCGGCACGTCGCGCTCGGCGAGTGGGCGTGGCGGCGCGGGTACGTCCGGGAGGCCGACCGGCTGGCCTGGCGCGAACGGTCGATCGGCTTCTTCACCGACCACTCGGTGGATCTGCTGCTCACCCCGGCGCTGGCCAGCGCGCCGCCACCGGCGACCAGTTGGTCGACCCGCTCCTGGCAGGCCAACCTGCTGGCCAGCATCCGGTACGCCCCGTACGCCGCACCCTGGAACATCGCCGGGCTGCCCGCACTGGTGGTGCCGGTGGGCCGCCGCCCGGACGGACTGCCGCTCGCCGTGCAACTGGTCGGACCGCCCGGGTCGGAACTGCTGCTGCTCGGTGTTGCCGGTCAGTTCGAGATGGCGAGCCCGTGGCCTCGGCACGCCCCTGGTTACCCGCGCGTCGGAACGGGCTGGCCAGCCAACGCTTGATCATCTACGCTCCCCGTGCCATCACACGGGAGGTCCGTCGAGCATGCGTTGCCACACCTGCGACACCGAGACCGACGCACGCACCAGGGAATGCCCGACCTGCCGTACGCCGGTCGGTTCGCCGACGCTGTACCCGGGTGCCCGGGTTCGCCCGGTGCGAGGTGTCGGCCGGGCCGCCTCGGCCGCCGTGGCCGCGACCGCCGCGTTCCTGCTGCTGACGGTGGCGGTGCAGGCGGTCAACGCGCTGCTCGCCGAGCGGGCGGCCGACTCCCGTGACACCGAGACCTTCCTGCTCACCGCAGGGGTGCTGGAACTGTCGGCGGCGCTGCTCTACCAGGTCGCGTTCCTGGTCGCGATCGTGCTCGTCATCATCTGGACGTGGCGGGCCCGGACGAACCTGGACGCTTTCCCGGGGGCCGGGCCCACCAACTCCGACGGGTGGGCGATCGCCGGGTGGCTGGTGCCGTTCGTCAACTTCGTGATGCCGCACCGGGTGGTGGCCAGCATCGCCCGGGAGAGTCTCTGGCGGTTGAGCACCCCGGTGCTGGTGCACGTCTGGTGGGGATCCTGGCTGGTGTTCCTCTTCGCGGAGCGGTTCAGCGCTCGCTCCTCCGCCGCCGAGTACGAGGCGCTGCCGTACCCGCAGACCTCGACGGACTTTCAGGCGTACGTGGATCATTACCTGACGGCGACCGGTGAGTACCTGGTGCCGGCGGTGTTCTGTGCGGTGGCGGGCGGCTCGTTGATCGTGCTGATCCAGAGCATCTCGGCGGCGCAGACCGCCCGGATCGCCCGGTCGATGCCCACCGGTCCGATCCTGCCCGGCATGACGATCGCGGCAACGGCGGACCCGGCCGCGCCGGACCAGGCTGCGGCGGCTGCGCCGGGCAGCCCGCCGTCGGTCGGACCGGCCCGGGCGTCGGCGGTGCCGGACGGGCCGGGTGGCACGATCTAGGCATGACGGAACTGGTCAGCCTGGACGAGGTGCGCGCGGCACGGGAACTGCTCGACGGGGTCATCCGGACCACCCCGATGGAGCCGTCCCGTCCGCTCAGCGCCGCGCTCGGTGGGCCGGTCTGGCTCAAGTGCGAGAACCTTCAGCGAGCGGGGTCGTACAAGGTGCGCGGGGCGTACGTGCGGATCTCGCGGTTGTCGGCGCCGGAGCGGGCCCGGGGCGTGGTCGCGGCCAGCGCCGGCAACCACGCGCAGGGCGTGGCGCTCGCCGCCGGCCTGGTCGGCACCCACGCCACAGTCTTCATGCCGGTGAACGCGCCACTGCCGAAGGTGGCGGCCACGAAGGGGTACGGCGCCCAGGTCGAGCTGGTCGGTGCCACGGTCGACGAGTCGCTGGTCGCGGCACAGACGTTCGCGGAGCGCACCGGCGCGGTGCTGATCCATCCATTCGACCACCGGGACGTGATCGCCGGGCAGGGCACGGTGGCGCTGGAGATCCTGGAGCAGTGCCCGGAGGTCACCACGATCGTCACCGGCGTCGGCGGGGGAGGACTGATCTCCGGGCTGGCGGTGGCAGCCAAGGCGCTCCGGCCGGACGTTCGGGTGATCGGGGTGCAGGCGGCCGGCGCGGCGGCCTTCCCGCCGTCACTGGTGGCGGGCGAGCCGGTCCGGCTGCCGGCCTTCACCACCATCGCGGACGGCATCGCTGTCGGTCGGCCGGGCGACGTCACCTTCAGCCACGTCCGCAAGCTGGTCGACGACATGGTCACCGTCTCCGAGGAGGACATCTCCCGGGCGCTGCTCATGCTGCTCGAACGCGGCAAGCAGGTGGTGGAGCCGGCCGGGGCGGTCGGCGTCGCCGCCCTGCTGGCCGGCGCTGTCGAGGTGACCACGCCAGCGGTGGTGGTGCTCTCCGGTGGCAACATCGACCCGCTGCTGATGCTGCGCGTGATCGAGCACGGACTGGCAGCGGCGGGGCGCTACCTGCGGGTCACGGTGCGCTGCTCGGACCGGCCCGGACAGCTGGCCTCGTTGTTGAGTGAGATCGCCGAGCACCGGGCGAACGTGGTGGACGTGGTGCACCAGCGGGCCAACCCGCACCTGCGCCTCGGTGAGGTGGAGGTGGCGCTGTCGGTGGAAACCCGTGGTGTCGAACACTCCGACATGCTGATCAGCGCCCTGCGGGCCAGCGGCTATCAGGTGACGATCGCACCAGAGGCGTGACGCGGTGGCGTCACGCCTCTGGACGAACTGACTAATGGCCCGGGTGGCGGAATGAAACTCGATCGGATCGCCGGCTCGGGGTGGTGGCACGGTTGTCGATCGGATCGCCGGCCCGGCCGGCGGACGACGGTCAGCCGGAGAACGGCTCGAAGCTGACCACTGTCACCTTGATGTCGGCGCCGCTCGGTGCGGTGTAGGTGCAGGCCTGGCCTGCCTTGCCGCCCAGGATCGCTTGGCCGAGGGCCGACTCGGGGCTGTAGACCGTCAGGTCCGTGGTCGAGGCGATCTCACGCGAGCCGAGCAGGAACGTCTCTGTGTCGTCGGCGTCGTCGTCGAAGTAGATCGTCACGACCATCCCGGGTGCCACGGCGTCGACGGTCGGCGCCTCGCCGACCTGGGCCGTGCGGAGCAGCTCCTTCAGATAGAGGATGCGTCCCTCGGCCTTGCCCTGCTCCTCGCGGGCGGCGTGGTAGCCGCCGTTCTCGCGCAGGTCGCCTTCCTCACGCCGGGCGTTGATCTCGGCGGCGATGACCGGCCGGTTCGCGATCAACTCGTCGAGCTCGCCCTTCAGGCGGTCGTACGCGTCCTGGGACAGCCAGGTGGCGGGCGCCTCGTTGCCATTGGACACAGGCGGTCCTCCTCGGTTGTGCGTGCTGGCTGACAGGTGAACCTCCAAGTTACCAGTGCCCTACGACAAGGAGTGTCGGCGATCACGCCGCTCGGACGACCTCGCCGAGCCTCAGGCGGGTGGCCGGCAGCGGACGACCTCACCGATGAACGGCCGTGCGGTGGTGACGAGTCGGTGCCGGACGGTGACGTGACGCTGCCCGGCGGCGGCGGTCACCGGCACCTCCTCGCGGGCCACCTCGGCGCCGGCGTGGTCCCGGGCGCGCAGCACGCACACCGCCGCGCCGCCGTCCGGCAGGTTGACCCGGAAGTCGACCACCACCTGGTTGTCGGTGATGTCGCCGTAGCTGATCACCTGGGCGTCGTACGCCGGATCGCCGTACTGCCGGTAGAGCCGGACCGAGACGACGGTGAGCGTCGCGACCACGACTACGGCCAGCAGCGCGGCCAGCACCGGCCGGCGGCGCCTGGGCGCGCGACGGTGGCCGTACCGGCCGGGCGGGAAGACCGGCGCGTTCGGTCCAAGTGTGGCGTGCGTCTCGGTCACCGTCGGGTATCTCCCTGGCGTTGTTGTCAGCGGTATCGGCAAGAATGGCAGAGTCCGCCATTCCTGTTCGACTCGGTCGCCAGATCTGGCTCAGCGTCGCGTACGGCTGGGGTCAAATATGACAGGCCGGCGCGGTCCGGTGCCGCTACGGGGAGGAATTCGGCAGGTCAACGGGGGCCCGGGGTGGGTCGCCGGTGGGCAGAGACGAGGAGCGCCGACCTTGGCAGAGCAACTTCGACTCATGGCCGTTCACGCGCACCCCGACGACGAGTCGAGCAAGGGCGCCGCGACGATGGCGAAGTACGTCGCCGAGGGGGTGGACGTACTGGTCGTGACGTGTACGGGCGGCGAGCGGGGCAGCGTGCTCAACCCCAAGCTCGACCGGCCCGACGTCTGGGCGAACATCGGCGAGATCCGTCGCGCCGAGATGGACGCGGCGCGGGCCATCCTCGGCATCGAGCAGGCGTGGTTGGGTTTCGTCGACTCCGGCCTGCCCGAGGGCGACCCGCTGCCGCCGCTGCCCGAGGGCTGCTTCGCCCTTCAGGACGTGGACGTGGCCGCCGGTCCGCTGGTGCGACTGATGCGCGAGTTCCGTCCGCACGTGGTCACCACGTACGACGAGGAGGGTGGCTACCCGCACCCGGACCACATCATGTGCCACAAGATCAGCGTGGCGGCCTTCGACGCGGCCGGCGACGCCGAGCGCTACCCGGAACTGGGCGAGCCGTGGCAGCCGCTCAAGCTCTACTACGACATCGGCTTCTCCAAGGGCAAGATCCTGGCGCTGCACGAGGCCGTCCTCGCGACAGGTGCCGAGTCGCCGTACGCGGAGTGGCTGACCCGCTGGGAGGACCGGCCGGACAAGGGGCCTCGGATCACCACCCGGGTGCCGTGCGCCGACTACTTCCCGGTCCGCGACGACGCGCTGCGGGCGCACGCCACCCAGGTGGATCCGGACGGCTTCTGGTTCCAGGTGCCGATGGAGCTGCAACAGCGTGCCTGGCCGACGGAGGATTTCGAGTTGGTCCGGTCGTCGGTCGACAGTCCCATGCCGGAGTCCGACCTGTTCGCCGGGGTGCGGGGCACGGGCCATGCCCGCTGAGCGGGCACCGGCTACCCTGGTCGCACACCGCGAACCGGAGGAATCCCATGCTGACCGCTGCTCAGGTGCTCGCCCAGAACAACTTCGGTGACACCCGCACGGGTGGGCTGGCCGGGCCGATGGGCCTGTTCCTCATCCTCGTCCTCGGTGCCGCCACCGTGCTGCTGATCCGGAACATGAACGCCCGGCTGCGCCGGCTTCCGGACCGGTTCCCCGGTGAGGGGCCGGCGGCACCAGGCACGGAGTCGATGGAGCGTTCGGTCGGTGATCCGACAGGTGGGATCGTGACGGAGGATTCATCCACGGATGCTCCCAACGGGCACCAGCAGCGCCGCGAGGGCTGATCGGAGCATGATTCACGTCGAACCGGATGGTCGACCCCTGTTGCGACCATCGGGTTTGGCTTAGCCTTCCGCCGGGGGGACCGAAAGTCCTCAAGCTGCGCGGGAGGGGGCGCCGATGACCACCGCAGTCATGTCCGCCCGCCGCGTGGCCTCTTTCAGGTCGGCGGGAGGGGGTCGGTGACCTCCGGCCGGGCCGGTCAACCGCTCGACCGGCCCACGGGCCGTGGTACGCCGATGGGGCTGCACCTGCTCACCGCCGCCGTCGTGGCCACCGCGCTGGTTGCCGCAGTGGTGGGGCTGAGCCTGCCGGCGGGGCTGCCGGCCGACGACCCGCTTGGCGGGCCCGCCCGCTTCGGCTTCGCGGTCGCCCTATTCGCCCTGTCCCAGTTGGCCCGGCTCCGGTTCCGCGCTGCGGCCGGCGTGGTCAGTGTCACCTGGGCCGAAGCTGCCTTGATCGTCTGCCTCTACCTCGTACCCCCCGGTTGGCTGCCGGCGGCCGCGCTGCTCGGCGTCACACTCGCCTGGACGGCGCTCTCGGTGGTGGATGACGGCCGCACCACCTGGGACGTGATCCGCGTCGCGGGCGCGCACACCGCCGCCACCGCGCTGGCGGTGGCGGTCACCACCGCCCTGGGGCAGCCGACGCTTGCCGTCCCGACCCCCGCACTCACCCTTGCGGTGGCCGCCGGTGCCGTCGCCTACCTCCTGGCGAGCGCCTGGCTGGGCGGGGTGATGCTGGCGCTGCGGCACGGCATGCCCATCGGGCGTCCGTTGCTCGCCGCGCTACGCGGCAAGCTGCTGATGATCGTCGGCAACGTGGTGGTCGGCCTGCTGGTGGTGGTGCTGATCGAGATCGACCCACGCTGGCTGCTGTTGCTGCCCGCTCCGCTGTGGCTGCTACAGCAGACCTACCGGCAACGGCTGCTCCAGGACCGCGATCGGCGCACCTGGCGATCATTCGCCGAGGCCACGAAGGCGCTCAACCAACTCGACGAGCGGGGCGTGGCGACGGCGGGAGTCACCGGGGCACTGGCGCTGTTCGAGGCGGAACTGGTCGACGTGGAGGTGGCCCGGGGCGACGGACGGTGGCGTCGCTACCGGGGTGACCCGGGCGGTCAGGTGGTCGACCGGGAGATCGCCCCGCCAGGCGACGACGAACCCGGACCGGGGGAACTGGTCCGCGACCTGTCGGTCGGTGAGACCCGCGTGGGTCGCTTGCGGGTGCGATTCCCCCGTACGGCGCCGGCCACCGGCCGGGAACGCGACGCTCACGCGGCCTTCGCCGACGCCCTCGCCGCGGCGCTGCACGATGCCGCCGCCCACCGGGAGCTACGCCTGGTCACGGCTCGCTCGTCGTACGAGGCGGTGCACGACCCGCTGACCGGCCTGGCCAACCGGGCGGCCATGCTCGGCAAGGGCGACCAGGCGTTGCGGCAGTTGGCCCATGACCATCCGGTCGCCCTGCTGCTGCTGGACATCGACCAGTTCAAGGAGGTCAACGACACGCTCGGGCACGCCGCCGGTGATCAGCTGCTGCGGTTGACCGCGAACCGGCTGGGTGCCCTGGCCCGCTCGGGCGACCTGCTGGCCCGGCTCGGTGGTGACGAGTTCGCCCTGCTGCTGAGTTCGGTCCCGGTGGTCGGTGACCGCGCCGCGCCCATGGCGTACGCGCTGCGTCAGGCCCGGGACATCGCCGAGCGGCTGGCCGCGCCCACCGAGGTGGCCGGGGTGCGGATGTCCGTCGAGGTCTCCGTCGGGGTGGTGGTGGCCCCGGCCGGCACCGCCGACCTGACCGAGCTGCTGCGCCGCGCCGACATCGCGATGTACCAGGCCAAGTCGGGTGGCGTCAGCGTGGCCGCGTACGACACCTCACGTGACGCGGCCAGCACCGACCAGCTGGCCCTGCTCGCAGAGTTGCGGGAGGCGTTGCAGGCCGACGACCAGTTGGTGCTCGTGTTGCAGCCGGCCGTGGACCTGGTGACCGGGGCGCCGACCGGTGTGGAGGCGTTGATCCGGTGGCGGCACCCGAGGCGCGGCTGGTTGGGGCCGTCCGACTTCATCCGGCCGGTGGAGAACAGCGAGCAGCTCGGCGCCTTCACCCGCTACGTGCTCGACAAGGCGCTCGCCGTGGCCGCCGACTGGGCCCGGGAGGGCCTGGACGTACCCATCTCGGTCAACCTGTCCGCGCGTAGCCTGCTGAATCCGAGACTGCCGGCGGAGATCGCCGACGCGCTGCGCCGGCACCAGGTGCCCGCCGACCGGCTGGTCCTGGAGATCACCGAGACGGTGGTGATGAGCGAGCTGGAAGTCATCGACCAGGTGCTCACCTCGTTGCGGTCGATGGGCGTGCAGCTGGCCGTGGACGACTTCGGTACCGGCTTCTCGTCACTTGCGTTCCTCACCCGGGTCGCCGTGGACGAGCTGAAGGTGGACCGCTCCTTCGTGCTCCAGATGGCGGATTCGCCGCAGGCGGCGGCCATCGTACGCAGCACCGTGGGGCTGGCCCACCAGTTGGGCCTGCGGGTGGTGGCCGAGGGGGTGGAGACGGCCGCGCAGCGTTCCGCCCTGGCCGAGCTGGGTTGCACCGCCGCCCAGGGCTACCACTTCTTCAAGCCGATGCCCGCCGACAAGATCGCCGCCGTCCTCGGCTCACTACGCGACACCGCCCCCAACAACGTCCTCCCCCTCCGCGCCGACGGCGCCTCCTGACACCCCACCCCCCACCCCCGGCCCCACCCGGTTGATCAAGAGGTTTGCGTCGGAGGAGGACGCTCCCGCCGACGCAAACCTCTTGGTCAACACAGGCGGGGTGGGCCCGGCTGGATATGGTCGTCGGGTGAATCGACTTGCGGAGGCGACCAGCCCGTACCTGCTCCAGCACGCCGACAACCCGGTCGACTGGTGGCCCTGGTGCGAGGAAGCGTTCGCCGAGGCGAAACGGCGGGACGTGCCGGTGCTCATCTCGGTCGGATACTCGGCCTGCCACTGGTGTCACGTGATGGCGCACGAGTCGTTCGAGGACGACGGCGTCGGCAAGCTGCTGAACGAGGGCTTCGTATCGATCAAGGTGGACCGCGAGGAGCGGCCCGACGTCGACGCGGTCTACATGACCGCCACCCAGGCCATGACCGGTCAGGGCGGCTGGCCGATGACGGTCTTCGCCACCCCGGACGGCACCCCGTTCTTCTGCGGCACGTACTTCCCCCGGCCGAACTTCGTCCGGCTGCTGGAGTCGGTCGGGACCGCCTGGCGGGAGCAGCGCGACGCCGTGCTGCGCCAGGGCGCCGCGGTGGTGGAGGCGATCGGCGGGGCCCAGGCCGTCGGCGGCCCCACCGCCCCGCTCACCGCCGAGCTGCTCGACGCCGCCGCAGACCAACTTGCCAGCGAGTACGACGAGGTGAACGGTGGTTTCGGCGGCGCACCGAAGTTCCCGCCGCACATGAACCTGCTTTTCCTGCTGCGGCACCACCAGCGCACCGGCTCGGCGCGCAGCCTGGAGATCGTCCGGCACACCTGCGAGGCGATGGCCCGCGGCGGCATCCACGACCAGTTGGCCGGCGGCTTCGCCCGGTACTCGGTGGACGGTCACTGGACCGTGCCGCACTTCGAGAAGATGCTGTACGACAACGCCCTGCTGCTGCGGGTCTACACCCAGCTGTGGCGGCTCACCGGTGACGCGTTGGCGTTGCGGGTGGCCCGGGACACCGCCCGGTTCCTCGCCGACGAACTGCACCGGCCCGGGCAGGGCTTCGCCTCCGCACTGGACGCGGACACCGAGGGCGTCGAGGGCCTGACCTACGTCTGGACGCCGGCCCAGCTGGTCGAGGTGCTGGGCGAGGAGGACGGCCGCTGGGCCGCCGACCTGTTCACGGTGACCGACGCCGGCAGCTTCGAGAAGGGCACGAGCGTGCTCCGGCTGGCTCGGGACGTCGACGACGCGGATCCGGCGGTGCGGGAGCGCTGGCAGGTGGTGGTCCGACGACTGCTGGCCGCCCGGGACGCCCGTCCCCAGCCCGCGCGTGACGACAAGGTGGTGGCCGCCTGGAACGGGCTGGCGATCACCGCGCTGGCCGAGTTCGTCCGGCTGGTCGAGACCACCGGCCGGATCGGCACCGAGGGTGAGGCGAACCTGCTGGAGGGGGTCACCATCGTCGCCGACGGGGCGATGCGGGACGCCGCCGAGTACCTCGCCCGGGTGCACGTCGTCGACGGGCGGCTGCGCCGTGCCTCCCGCGACGGCCGGGTCGGCGATCCGGCCGGAGTGCTTGAGGACTACGGCTGCGTGGCCGAGGCGTTCTGCGCCATGCACCAGGTCACCGGTGAAGGTCGTTGGCTGGAACTGGCCGGTCAGCTGGTCGACGTCGCGCTGGCACATTTCGCCGCGCCGGGTGGGGCGTTCCACGACACCGCAGACGACGCGGAGCAGCTTGTCGCCCGGCCCGCCGACCCGACGGACAATGCCACCCCTTCCGGCCGGTCCGCGATCGTCGCCGGCCTGGTCGCGTACGCGGCGCTGACCGGGGAGAGCCGCTACCGCGAGGCCGCCGAGGCGGCCCTGTCCACCGTCGCGCCGATCGTGGGGCGGCACGCCCGCTTCACCGGGTACGCGGCGACCGTCGGCGAGGCGCTCCTCTCCGGGCCGTACGAGATCGCGGTGGCGACCGGAGACGTGGCGGGTGACCCGCTGGTGGCCGCGGCGTACCGGCACGCTCCACCCGGTGCGGTGATCGTGGCGGGCGCCCCGGACCAGCCGGGGGTTCCGCTGCTGGCCGGCCGTCCGCTGGTCGACGGGCGGGCCGCCGCGTACGTCTGTCGGGGTTTCGTCTGCCAGCGGCCGGTGACCGGGGTCGAGGAGCTGGTGGGGCAGCTGCGTTGAGCCGGATCCGCCGCTCGGTGCCGCGACCGGCCCGGTTAGGCTGACGCCGCTATGGATTCCCGTACCGGTCTGCCCGTTGTCGGCATGGTGGGCGGCGGCCAGCTGGCCCGGATGACCCACCAGGCTGCCATCTCCCTCGGCCAGTCACTGCGTGTGCTCGCGCTCACCCCGGATGACGGGGCGGCCCTGGTCGCCGCCGACGTCCAGTACGGCGACCACACCGACCTCGCCGCGCTGCGCACCTTCGCCAAGGGCTGTGAGGTGGTCACCTTCGACCACGAGCACGTCCCGACCGAACACATCCGCACCCTGGCCGGCGAGGGGGTGAAGCTGTTCCCGCCCGCCGACGCCCTGGTGCACGCCCAGGACAAGCAGGTGATGCGGGAACGGCTCGGCACCCTAGGCGCGCCGAACCCGCGCTGGCGACAGGTCGCGTCCCCCACCGATCTGGTCACCTTCGGCGACGAGGTCGGCTGGCCGGTCGTGCTCAAGGCCGCCCGTGGTGGGTACGACGGACGGGGCGTGTGGCCGGCCACCGACCCGGCGTCCGCGACCGACCTGGCGCAGACGCTGCTCGCCGGCGGCACGAAGCTGATCGTCGAGGAGCGGGTGACGCTGCGCCGGGAGTTGGCGGTGCAGGTGGCGCGCTCGCCGTTCGGCCAGGTAGCGGTCTACCCGGTCGTCGAGACGGTCCAGCGTGACGGGATCTGCGTCGAGGTGCTGGCGCCGGCGCCCGGCCTGGCCGAGGAACTGGCGGTCGCCGCGCAGCAGCTCGCCATCGACCTGGCCACCGCGCTTGGCGTGGTGGGCCTGCTGGCGGTGGAACTGTTCGAGGTGGCCGACCCTGCGGCACCGGGCGGTGGTCGGCTCGTGGTCAACGAACTGGCCATGCGCCCGCACAACTCGGGGCACTGGACCATCGAGGGTGCCCGGACGTCGCAGTTCGAGCAGCACCTGCGTGCCGTGCTGGACTACCCGATGGGCGACACCTCGTTGACCGCTCCGGTGGTGGTGATGGCGAACGTGCTCGGTGGTCAACCCGGCGGCATGTCGGTCGACGAGCGGTTGCACCACCTCTTCGCCGCCGAGCCGGCCGCCCGGGTCCACCTGTACGGCAAGCAGGTGCGGCCGGGGCGCAAGATCGGTCATGTCACGGTGCTCGGCGACGATCTGGACGAGGTACGCGCCCGGGCCGCCCGGGCCGCCCGCTGGCTGCGGGACGGAACACCGGAGGAATGAGCAGCGTGAGCACGGTCGGTGTGATCATGGGAAGCGACTCGGACTGGCCGACGATGAAGGCCGCCGCCGAGGTGCTCACCGAGTTCGAGGTGCCGTACGAGGTCGAGGTGGTCTCGGCGCACCGCACTCCGGTCAAGATGATCGACTACGGTCGGGCTGCCGCCGACCGTGGGCTCAAAGTGATCATCGCCGGGGCCGGTGGCGCGGCGGCGCTGCCCGGCATGGTCGCGTCGGTGACTCCGTTGCCGGTGATCGGCGTACCGGTGCCGTTGAAGCACCTCGACGGCATCGACTCGCTGTTGTCCATCGTGCAGATGCCGGCCGGCGTGCCGGTGGCGACCGTGTCCATCGGCAACGCCCGCAATGCCGGGCTGCTCGCCGTCCGCATCCTCGCCACCGCCGACCGCGCCCTGCTCGACCGGATGTCGGCGTACCAGGCCGACCTGGAGCAGCTGGTCGCCGAGAAGGACGCCGCGCTCCGCGCCTCCCTGGCCTAATGCCGCACTCACCGCATGCCGCGTAGCGCGGTCTGCAGGCGTTCCTGGGCGCGGCGTCGGCGTTCGTTGCTGGCACCGAGGATGAGCAGCAGGAAGCCGACCGGGATCAGTGCCAGCCACGGACCGAGGCTGAACAGCGCGTGCACGGCCGCGATGGCGGTGACCACCGCACCGACGATGACCGGTGCCTGCTGCTGGGTCATCGAGCCGAAGACCAGCACCGCGACCGCGCCGAGCAGCAGCAGCACCTGACGCATCGTGCTCGAATCGGTGGCCAGCACGATCGCCAGGGTCGGCACGAAGGCGGCGAGCAGCGCCGGTCCGTACGCCACCCAGCTGCTCAGGTCGCTGCGCTGGCGCAGCTCCAGCACCCCCACCAGCAGGGCCAGCGCCGCGAACGGCAGGGTGTACGCCTCGGGCAGGGCCACGTCGGCGACCCGCATCAGGATCCACCAGGCGGTGATCTCGCAGAGCACCACCGCCCAGAACAGCACCCGTCGCTCCGTCGGCCGGCGGCCGGGCCGGGTCGCCGCGAGGCCGAGGACCGCACCCCAGGCGGCGAGCAGTGCGGCGATGTGCCGAGGCGAGTCGAAGGCCAGCGCCAGCGCGATCAGCGCGGCGGCGTGGCCGCTCCACTCCACGGTCGCCGCCTCGCGACGAGCCTCCGGACGGCGGAGCCGGGGGAGAGTGGCGGAGAAGACCTGCAACGCGGCACCGACCGCCAGCACTCCGAACGCCGACCAGACCGGGGCGAGCCCGGCCACCAGGCCGGCGGTGAGCACGAACAGTTGCGCCATCAGCGAGGCGAACAACCAGCCGAGCAGACGGGCCCGGGAAGTGAGGCCGTAGAGGGCGGCCACCAGCCCGACCCCGACCGCACCGCCGAGGGTGAACAGGGTCAGCTCCCGGGTGGCGAGACTGCCGGCGAGGCCGGCCCCGCCGGCCGCCAGCCCGATCACGAAGACCAGGACCCGGGCCAGTCGCAACGAGCGGGCCCGTTCCACCAGGGCCGGCGGCGGCGTCAGCGCCAGCCCCAGCATCGAGATGGTGAACACCGCCAGCGCCGACAGGGTGCTCGCCGGCCAGCCGCCGCCCAGCGCGATCGGGGCGATGAGCAGGGTGACTGCGGCGCCGGGCAGCACCACCGGCACGGCCCGGGACCGACGGCCACCGCTGAACCCGGTGGCGGCCAGGGCCGCCGTAGCGGTGAGCAGCAGCGCGGTGAGCACATGGGTCGGGTTGACCGCTGCCGGCGGCGGGTCGAGCAGGGCCGCCGGTGGCCCCTGCCAGATTCGGCCGACGGTGCGATGCGGATCGACGAGGGCCGCGATCAGCGCCGGGGCGATGGAGACCAGGGCCAGTACGGTCGGCAGGGCGGCGGCGGCCAGCGCGCCAGCGGCCGGGTTCACCCGCCATCGGCGCCGGTTGTCGTCGGGCAGCCGGCGCAGCGCCCCGTCGAGCAGCACGGTCCAACGGCGTACCGGTTGGGCCGCGCCGACCGGCGGCTCCGTCGCCCCTCGGACGAGCTCGGCGAGCACACCGAGCAGCGCCGCCGCTGCGGCGTAGACCCCGACGGGCAGGGCGATCGGTACGGCGGCGAGCGCGGTCACGCTCGCCCCGCCGACCACGCCGGCGCTGGCCCAGGGCAGGTACTGGGGAACCTGCCGACGGGCTGCGGCCACCGCGGCCAGGCCGAGACTGGATGCGGCCAGGCCAGCGGTGAGCACCACCTGCGGGGTGTGACCGAACTCGACGGCGAGGGCGGCGGTGGCACCCGGCAGCGCCAACAGTGCCGCGCACAGACCCGCGCCACCGATCTGCGCCAGGTGCGGCGGCATGCCCTCCGCCTCGATGTCCTCGACGAGTGGCTCGGCCATGTTCCGGGCCAGCGCGGCCACCACCGCGCCGATCAGGACGATGCTGCCCAGGGCCAGCGCGGTCGTCCACGGCCGCACCAGCCCGGCGCCGGCCGCGTGCAGCGCGACCACCCCGGCCACGGTGATCCGGGACAGCGCCGCCCGGGGATCGACCGTGGCGACCGCGGCCATCCCGAAGATGGTGGCGACCATGCCGCCGATCAGGACCGGCGACCACCAGGGAAGCTCGAACGCGGCGGGAGCGCCGATGGTGGCGAGCACCACCGCCACGCCGGCCACGTCCCAGCGCCAGGGCGGGGGCAGCAGGATGCCGGCCGCGACCGCGAGCAGCACCAGGGCGATCGGTCCCTGCCAGGTCGTACCGCCGGTCGGCGCGGCCGGCCAACCACTCAGGTCACCGTTCCAGATCGGGCCGGGTGTGGCCAGCACGCCGACGCCGCCGCGCAGCGCCATCCAGCCGGCCAGCAGCCCGATCAGCAACCCACCGACCGTGAGGCCGAGCACCGGCCCGCGTCGCCACTCCTCGGGCATCGCCCGGGCCGCCACGGCGACCACCAGGACCAGCGCGGCGGCGACGGCGAGCTGCCCGCTGGGCGCGAGCACGGTGCCGATCCGTAGCAGGGTGGCGACAAGCGTGGCGGTCACCGCAGCGGCCGCAAGGTCGGAGCCGTCCAGGGTGAGATCGGAGCGGCGACCGGTGTCGATCGAGGGAGCCAGGAAGAGCAGCACCGCGGAGACCAGCAGCAGTGCGCCGACCCAGGCGTCCGCGACGGTGGCGCCTGGCGAGCCGAAACCGGCCGCAGCGACCACCAACGCGCCCAGACCGGTGCCCACCGACAGCGGCACCGGGATCTGGCGTTGCGACACCTGCACGACGGCGGCGTAGCCGAGCGTGACGCAGCAGGCGAGGAAGCTGGCCGCGAGCACCGGTACGGTCGCTTCACGCAGGCTCGCCGGGGTCGGCGTGGTGTCCACCGGCAGGGTGGCCGACACGAAGGCGGCCACCGCTCCGGGCAGGGCGAAGGCGGCACCTCCGGCGGCCCAGGCGGAGACGGTGTCCGCGGCTGCCGGGGCGAGCCGGATCCGCGGAGCGGCGGCGATCAGCGCACCGGCCACGACGAGGGTGGTCAGCACGGCGGCGGTCAACGCCGGCCGGGTGAGGGCCGCGCCCGCGCCGACCAGCCCGACCACGGCGGCGGCCACCGCGTGCGCCAGCGCAGCGCGGGGCGTACGCGCGGAGAGGCCAGCTGCCCCGATGCCGATCGCGGCCAGCACCATCGGCCACGGCGCCAACGTCCAGGCCAGCCCGAAGGAGGCCGGTACGGCAAGCGCGGTGAGCGCCGCACCGGTCACCGCGAACTCGCGGCGGATCTCCGGCGGCAGCGCCAGCACAGCGGCCACGGTCAGCAGGAAGGCGCTGGCCGCGAGCTGCCAGGCGGCCGGTCCCACGGCGGCGGCCAGTTCGACCGGGTACCGGTCGAGGTCCGCGGCCCAGGCCGGCAGCGCCGCCTGGACGGGGGCGATTCCGGCCCGCAGCGCACTGCCGGCGACCACCACCCCGCTGACCGTGAGCGCCACCGCGGAGGCCAGCTGCGGTCCCCGGCGGGCGGACTCGGGTACCGCCCGGACCGCCAGACCGGTGACCGTGATGACCGCCGCGATCAGCAGCAGGGCCCGGCCGGGCAGCGCCACCGAGGCGATCCGCCCCAGTGCGCCGATGACAGCGAGGGTGAACACGCCCGCGCCCAGGTCGGGCAGGGGCGGTCGGCGGAGCACCAGCGTCCCGGCCAGGCAGACCGCGGCGGCGAGGAGAAGCACCAGGCCGGCGCCGGTCGCGCCCGGCACGGTGGTCGTCCGCAGCAGGGCGGTCACCGCGTACGCCAGGGCGACGGCGACCGCCACCCCGTGCAGCACCCAGGTCAGTCCGCGCAGCCCGGGCACCGGTCGGGTCGCTCCGGTCGCGGTGCCGCCGACGGTGAGGTCCAGCAGTTCGCCGCCCTCCTCCGGCGCCGCCTCCGGCCTGCGGTCGGCCTGGCTCTCCCCGGCCGACCGCTGCCGGGGCGCTGCCGACCCGCCGGAGTCGGCCACGCCATCGGTGAGCGGCTGCTCCACGGTGACCGGTGAACGGGCCAGCCACAGGTCGAGCAGCGCGACCACGGTCAGCACCAGCGCCCAGCCCGCCGGGCCGGTGATCCGGTCGTACGCCAGCAGCGGCACCACCGGCTGCGCGGCCAGCACGGTGGCGAACCGGGGTGCGCGCAGCCTGGTCCACCCGGCGTAGCCGACCGAGACGGCAGCGGTGACCGCGAAGATCACTCCAGCGAAGACGGCACCGGAGGCACCGCCGTTGCCGATCCGGTCCACGGCCCACAACGCGTACCCCGCGAGCGGCACCAGGAGCAGACCCACCGCGGCGATGGTCTCGGCCGTGGAGGTCAACCCGCGCCGGACCAGTACCGGCGGGGCGAGCAGCATCAGTACCGTCGCGAGCAGCAGGATGCCGAGTCGGGCCAACGCGTCCATCGAGCTGGTGGCGACCACGGCGAAGACCACGGCGGCGACGCCGAGCAGCAGCGCGCCGAGGCCGAGGGGGATGTTCTGGACCTCCCGTGAGGAGGCTTCCGGTGGATGCTCAGGGTCGTCGGCGTCCAGCCAGACGGGTTCGGTCGGTGGCGGTGGCCCCTGGGTACCGGCGCCCTGCCGGGGGACCCGGGGCGGCGGAGTCGCGCCGTCGCGGGGTGGCGAGGCATCCTCGGACGTGGGGCGCCGCGGCGGCCGACGACGGAGTACGCGGCGGGGGCGGGTGGCCTGCCGGAGCCGCTCGTCACCCTGACTGCCGGCGTGCGAGAGGATGTCCCGCTGAAAGAGCGCGGCCTGCATCTTCGCGGCGAGCTGCCGTTGCTCGCGGGCGATGGCGGCCTCGCGGGCCTTCAGCTCCGCGATGGATCGTTCGATCTCCGCCAGGTGATCGGCCCATTGTGGCTGGTGCGCGCCGCAGTGCGGGCAGCGAACCGCCGGCTTGATCTCCCGGCCGCACGAAGGGCACTGAAAGTTCGCCACGACACCCCTCCACCCGCACTGTGGATTCCCACTGTCGCAGCATGCCCAAAGCGGGCCGGGAATTCGACAGTTGTCGGCGGGTCAAGCGCCAACATCACCGAAAGGCGCGATCACGGTCGCCCCATGCCGCGGTACTCCCAGCCGGCCTGGGTCCACAGTGCGGGGTCGAGGCAGTTGCGGGCGTCGACGATTCGGCGGCCGGCGACGAGGTCGCCGAGGTGGCTGGGGTCGGCGTTGCGGAAGTCGGCCCATTCGGTGAGGACGCAGACCAGGTCTGCGCCGGTGACCGCCTCGGCCATGTCGGGCTCGTAGGTCAGTTCCGGTACGGCCCGGCGGGCGTTCTCCATGCCTTGGGGGTCGTAGACGTGGACGTTGGCGCCGGCCTTGTGGAGCAGGGCGGCGACGGCGAGGGCGGGTGCGTCGCGTACGTCGTCGGTGTTGGGTTTGAAGGTGGCGCCGAGCACGGCGATGCGGGTGCCGGACAGGTCGGGGCCGGCGGGGCCGGAGCGGCGGCCGAGCAGGTCGGCGGCGAGTTGCAGGACGCGGGTACGGCGGCGCAGGTTGATCAGGTCGACTTCGTGCAGGAAGCGTAGGGCCTCGCCGGCGCCGAGTTCCTGGGCGCGGGCCTGGAAGGCGCGGATGTCCTTGGGCAGGCAGGCGCCGCCGAAGCCGAGGCCGGCCTGGAGGAAGCGGTTGCCGATGCGGGGGTCGTAGCCGATGGCCTTGGCGAGTTGGGTGACGTCGCCGCCGGAGGCTTCGCAGACCTCGGCCATGGCGTTGATGAAGGAGATCTTGGTGGCGAGGAAGGCGTTCGCGGCGACCTTGACCAGTTCGGCGGTGGCGAAGTCGGTGACCACCAGGGGTACTTCGCGGTCCTCGGTGGCGGCGAGGTCGAACACGCCCTTGTGGGCGGCGTAGAGCATGCCGTTGGCCCACTCGCTCTTGACCCCGACGACGATCCGGTTGGGGCGCAGCACGTCGTCGACGGCGAAGCCCTCCTGAAGGAACTCGGGGCTCCATGCCACCTCGACGCCGAGGTCGGCGGGGGTGTGTTTGCCGACGAGTTGCTCCACCCATTCGGCGGTGCCGACCGGGACGGTGGACTTGCCGACGATCAGCGCCTTGCGGGTCAGGTGCTGGGCCAGGCCGGTGACCGACGCCTCGACGTAGGACAGGTCGGCGCCCATCCCGTCGGCCCGCTGGGGGGTGCCCACGCAGATGAAGTGCACGTCACCGAACTCGGCGGTCTCGGCGATGTTGGTGCTGAACCGCAGCCGACCGGCGGCCAGGTTACGCCGCAGCAGCTCGTCCAGGCCGGGTTCGTGGATCGGCACCTCACCCGCGTTCAGCTTGGCGATCTTGTCCGCGTCGACGTCGAACCCGAGCACCTCGTAGCCGAGCTCGGCGTAGCAGATGGCGTAGGTCGCGCCGAGGTAGCCGGTGCCCAGGAAGGTCACCCGAGGGCGGGAGGCACCCGAGGGGGGCGTGACCGCCGCGATGGCGGGCACCGGCTGGGTGTTCGGGTACGGGATGGTCACGCCTGTCTTCTCCGCTCACACTGGCGCCGCGTGGCTGCGTCGCATTCCTTTGCGGCGCCACGGCGGGGCGCCGGAGAGGTGGTGG
This sequence comes from Verrucosispora sp. WMMD703, assembly GCF_049178935.1. Classification (NCBI taxonomy): domain Bacteria; kingdom Bacillati; phylum Actinomycetota; class Actinomycetes; order Micromonosporales; family Micromonosporaceae; genus Micromonospora; species Verrucosispora sp. WMMD703. The sequence continues at coordinate 1,258,247 of NZ_JBMHMM010000004.1, forward strand.
TCGTCTGCTGGGTTCCATCATCGCCGAGCGGCTTCAGGGTTTCGTCTTGCCCCAGCCTACGCGCCGGTAACATCGCCTGAACTGTGGTCGTTATCCTTCAGTCTGCGCGGTGGGTGTCCAGGTGACGCTACAGACTGCGCATGATAGCGGTGAAGGGGAGGGGCTGACATGGCCGCAGAGCAGTCGTTCGACGCGTACCGCCTGCCGGAGGAGCACGAGGCGATCCGGGAAGCGGTCCGTGAGGTCTGTGCGGCCAAGGTGGCTCCGCACGCGGCCGAGGCCGATGAGACAGGTGAGTTCCCGAAGGCGTCGTACGACGCGCTACGTGCCGCCGACTTCCACGCACCGCACATCCCGGTCGAGTACGGCGGGGCCGGAGCGGACGCGCTGGCCACGGCGATCGTGATCGAGGAGGTCGCGCGGGCCTGCGCCTCGTCCTCGCTGATCCCGGCGGTGAACAAGCTGGGCACGATGCCACTGCTGCTGGCCGGCTCCGACGAGATCAAGCGCCGCTACCTGACGCCGGTCGCCAGCGGCGAGGCGATGTTCTCGTACTGCCTCTCCGAGCCGGAGGCGGGCAGCGACGCGGCCGCGATGACCACCCGGGCGGTACGTGACGGCGATCACTGGGTGCTCAACGGTGTGAAGCGCTGGATCACAAACGCCGGTGTCTCGGAGTTCTACACCGTCTTCGCGACGACCGACCCCACCGCCCGCTCCCGGGGCATTTCCGCCTTCGTGGTCGAGAAGTCCGATCCGGGGGTCAGCTTCGGCGCGCCCGAGAAGAAGCTGGGCATCAAGGGCTCCCCGACCCGCGAGGTCTACCTGGACAACGTCCGGATCCCGGCGGACCGGATGATCGGCGCCGAGGGCACCGGCTTCGCCACCGCGATGAAGACCCTGGACCACACCCGGGTCACCATCGCCGCGCAGGCCGTCGGCATCGCGCAGGGCGCGCTCGACTACGCCAAGGGGTACGTCGCCGAGCGCAAGCAGTTCGGCAAGGCGGTCGCCGAGTTCCAGGGCGTGCAGTTCATGCTCGCCGACATGGGCATGAAGCTGGAGGCGGCCCGGCAGCTGACGTACGCGGCGGCCGGCCGCTCCGAGCGCGGCGACGCCGACCTGACCTACTTCGGCGCGGCAGCCAAGTGCTTCGCCTCGGACGCGGCCATGGAGATCACCACCGACGCGGTGCAACTGCTCGGCGGCTACGGCTACACCCGTGACTACCCGGTCGAGCGGATGATGCGGGACGCCAAGATCACGCAGATCTACGAGGGCACCAACCAGGTGCAGCGCATCGTGATGGCCCGCCAACTGCTCAAGGACTGACCGGAACCGGGTCGCCCGTCCGGCTCTCGGGTGGGCGACCGCCTGGGCCCGGCCGTTCGCCCGCCCGCCGTGCGATCGCCAGCGCGGTCCGTGGCACCGGCACCCGCTGCCAGTGGGCGACGGCCCGCCGGATCTCGGTCACCAGCAGCCGTCCGTGGACGGTGAGCCCGTCGGTGGCCAGCAGCGCTTCGGCCGTCCGGCGGCAGGCCGAGCGCAGGCGACCGAATTCGACCTGAGCGTGCAGGACCCCCGGCGAGTGCGGCTCGCGGTGCCACTGCCGGTACCAGAAGCCCAGTACGCCCGCGTGCGCGTACAGACCCTGCACCAGGGCGGGCAACGGACGCGGATCCGGCCGCCACGGGGCGTGCAGGCGCAGGTCGTGCCCGCTCCGGACGAGCGGGAAAAGATCGGCCAGGGCGGCGAGCTTGCTGTGCTGAAGTTCATGCACCAGCGCCGCCGCCACCGAGGGTGGATCGCCACCGGCGGAGAGCGCGACACAGCCCGCCCCGTCCGGATGGGTTCCGCTGACCAAACCGTCCGTGTCGTCGGTTGTGGGTGATCGAGCCGGCACCGGCATGATCATGGTGATCGCGGCGGCCAACGCTCGGGCGTGTCGCCGGTGGTTGGTGGTGAGTACCCGCCATGCGGCGGCGAGGGACGTGTGCAGCGCCGTGGTCTCGGCGCGGGAGACCGGCCCGGCGAGCGCCGGATCGACCAGCGACCACAGCTGGTCGAGGCGGACGTCGAGCCCGCCGCCAGCGTGCAGCCGGGGCAACGACGACCAGGACGTGCCGTCCGCCGGCCCGTCGTCGACAGTCACCGCCCCCGCGGCGACCTCCAGCCGGATCGCGCTGGTTGCCGGCGGCAGCAGGACGTGCCCCAGTGCGGGCAGCGCGAGGCGTCCCGGCATGCTGGACCGTGTCGGGAACTCGACACGCACCGATGCCCCGGCTGCCATGGCGACGGCAGCCGCGATTTGCGCCAGGGCCGCCGGCCGGGCGCGCGCCGGGTCCGTCGAACGCAGCGCGGCGAAGGTGTCGGCGAGCCAGACCCCGACCGTGGGATAGAGCAGGATTCGCCGCGCCGCCGCCGGGTGAGCCGCCCGCAGAACCCCCAGCTGCTGCCAGGCATGCAGGGCCGGGGCTGCGTCCGGGTGGCGCTGCCGGACGGCCAGGTCCACCACTGCGCGCAGGCTCAGCAGGTTCCGGCTGTGTCGGGCGGCGAGCAACCGGTCGATGGTGGTCGACCCGCCGCCACCGCGCGCCACCGCCAGGAAGGACTCGGCCGGCATCCGATGCCGCGGGGTGCGCATGGTGCCTCCGTTGACGTCGGTCGACGGCGGGGACGATGAATAACTGTGAAGGCTACGATAGGTTACTGTCGAAGCGCTGGCTGTGCTCGTCGGGCTACCTGGGCGGGGGTCGAAGGTGAGGCGGACCATGCCGGGGATGGAAGGCGAGCCCCGACCACTGATCTCCGAGCTGATCGATGTGGACGGTCTCACGCAGAATGAGCTGGAAGCCCTGCCCCGAAGTCTGCTCCACCGCTCTCTGCGGCGGCTGCTGTCCGAGCGCGACGAGTGGGCCGGCGACTTCCTGTGGTTCGACAACGTCAACACCGGCAACCCGGGGTTCGATCGGCGCGACCGCCGTCCGGCCGAGGAGGCTGGGACGGCGGAGATGGGGGAAGGCGGCATGGACGACGACGGCCGACCGGAGCGCCGGTGACCGGGCCGGTTCGGGTGGTGAATTCCACCATCGCAGGCACGCAGGTGGTGGCGTTCCTGGCGCCCGCCGGCCAGGTGGGACGGACGCGCATCGTCAGCAACCTGGGTTGGATGCTGGCCCGTGCCGGGCAGCGGGTGCTTGTGGTCGACGCCGGGCGCGGTGCCGGCCGGGTGCACGAACACCTGCGGATGTTCCACGTCGAGCAGTGGCCGGTCGCCGAGCAGTTGCCGCCAGATCTCACCCGGTTGCTGTTCGCCGCACCGGCCGCGGCCAGCGGTACGGAGCCGGCCCTGCGGCGGTACGCGGCGACACCCGGCCGGCTGGACGTCGTCTGGATCGCCGACCCGACTCCCTCCGACCCGAACGGGGCGGGGGAGGCCTCCCGCAGCGAGCTGCGCCGGCAACTGCGCTTCACCGAGTACGACACGGTCTTGCTGGTGCCCCGGGTGGCCGCCGGCTGGGTGGCCCAGTGGGTCGCGGTGCTCTGCGACACGGTGGCGGTGTGTTTCCCGTACGACCGGGCGGGGCTGACCGAGGCGGTGGAGCTGGGCCGCCAGGTGCACGGGGCGGCCCCGGCCGGGGTGCGCGTCGTCTCGGTGGCCACCGGGCTGCCCGAGGGGGATCCGGACGGAGTTGCCCGGCACCGCCGGTCGGCGGCTAGCCGCTTCGCCGAGGCCCTCGCCCTGCCGGCCGGCAGCGATGAGCTGGTCACGGTCGAGCTGCCGGCGGTGGCCAGCGGGCCGGCCCTGGTGCCGTTGCTGGACCGCTCCGCCCATCAGACCAGGCTGCTCGACGCGTACGGCGGCTTGCTGTCGGCGGTCACCGACGGCCGGCTGGGATCGGTGCCGGAGGAAGCGGAGCCGGCCCGCCTGCGCTACCAGTACGCGCTGAACCACCTGCTGCCCGACGGTCCCGGGCCGGTCGCGGTCAGCTATCCAGTGGCGCAGCGGCCCTGGGTTGACTGGCTGCGGACGGCACTGGCCGGCCTGGGGGTGACGATGCGGCCCTGGCCGGCTCCCGGGCCGGAGGGGCCGGGTCCGGCACCGGCCACGCTACTGGCCGTGGTGCCGTGGGACGGTTCCGCCGACGACTGGCTGTCCGAGCAGGACGATCAGGCTCGCGCGGCGGGCTGCGCGGAGATCCTGGTGGTGCGTACCGGCGAACTGCCGACGGGTGGCCCACCAGCCGGGCGGACCGGTCAGATCGACCTCGCCGGCTGTTCGCCGGAGACGGCCCGGCGGCGCCTGGCTGGCGCGCTGGGGCTGGCCGGGCTGCCGCCGGTGGACGACGACGGCCGGGACTGGAGCCCTGCTCTGCCCGGCACTCGGGAGCCAGCGACCATGTTCCGGCTGCCCCGGCGTCGACGCCGGTTCGTCGGCCGTGACCGGAGCCTGGAGGAGTTGCGCGATCTGCTGCTGTCCGGTCCGGCCGGACACGTCCTGGAACTGCGCGGGCCGGCTGCGGTCGGCAAGACCAGCCTCCTGTGTGAGTACGCCCACCGCTTCCGCCACGACTATCAGCTGATCGCCTGGATCGCCGCCGACAGCCGCTACGACGTGCGCAGCTCGCTGACCGACCTCGCCGCCGATCTGGGGGTGGAGCCGAAGGGCAACCCGGTTCAGGAGGTACTGCGGGAGCTTGGTCGACGCCCGGGGCAGTGGTTGCTGATCTACGACGGCGCCGACGAGGAGGATCTCACCGGGCTGCTGCCCGAGGGCACCGGCCACGTGGTGGTCACCCGCCGCAACGGAGCCGACGACGAGCAGGCCGCCGCAGTGGTCCAGCTCGGCCAGCTTACCGACGATGAGGCTGCGCAACTGCTGACCAGCCGGGTGCCGGGGCTGTCCCCCGCCTCGGCGGCGACCGTGGTGCAGACCGTCGGTGGCCTTCCGCTGGATCTGCGACTGACCTCGGGCCTGCTCGGGCAGGCCGGCATCCTGCTCAATCAGCGGCAGGGCGCGGCGGAGTCGCGGGCCGCCGACAGCGTCGTACCGGCGTTCTGCGCGGCGTTCGCCGAGCGTGATCCAGCGGCCAGTTCGTCCACCCGGATCGTCCAGGTCGCACTGGCCCTGATGGGTGAGGAGCTGAGCGGCCGGATGGCGGTGGTGCTGGCCCAGGCCTGCGCCTTCACCTCCCCCTTGGGCATGTCGCTGCGGCTGGCCCGGTCGCGGGAGATGCGGGTGCAACTCGCCGCCGCGTTGCCGGACGCGGACGCGGAGATGCTCCGACTCGACGGCTGGGAGATGGACCGGGCGCTGGCGACCGCCGCCCGGTACCGGCTGCTGGACGTCGACTGGGGCCGGGGCGGCCGGCTGCGGATGCACCCGGTGGTTCAGGGGGTGCTGCTTGCCGAGATGTCCGAGGCCGAGCGCGAGGAGCGGCGGGACCAGTTCCTGCGCGGCCTGGCCGACAGCGCCCAGCCGTCCGTGGCCGCCGAATCGGCCGAGCGCCGTGAGTTGCACCGGCACCTGCACAGCTCCGGAGGGCTCGACGCGGACGGTCCGGACGAGGTCCGCCGGCTCATCGTCGAACAGCTCGAACACCTGCTGGTGCGCGGCAGCCACGAGACGCCCGAGGCGCTGCGGAGTTGGCAGCCGGTGCTGCAGCGGTGGTTGGACACCTACGGCTGGAGTGACCGGTTGACGCTGCGGCTCGCCACCCGGCTGGCCGACGGACACCGCATCCTCGGTCGGTACGCCGAGGCGCACCGGATCAGCGTCGATACGCTGCGGGAGGGGCTGGCGCTGTTCGGACCGGAGCATCCCCGGGTCCTGGTGACCCGGCGCGGCCTCGCCGGGGACCTGCGCGGGTTGGGTGAATTCCGGGCCGCGCTGGTGGAGGACCAGACCACCTGGCGCGGCTTCCGGGACCAGTTGGGCAACGACCATCCCGAGACGCTGGTCGCGGCACACAACCTGACCCTGTCGTTCTACCTTGCCGGTCGGGCCGACGAAGCGCTGGCGGAAGCGCGTCGCACGCTCGTGCGGCGGCAGCGGCTGCTCGGCAATCACCATCCGAGCACCCTCCGACTGATCAACGATATCGGCCGGTACCTTTGCGAGTTGGGTGAGGTCGACCAGGCCCGGCGGTTGCTTCAGGACGCACAACAGCGCCGTTAGCACGACCTGGGTCACCGGGACGACGACGAGTTGCTGCTGCGCATCATCCGCAACCTGGCGGTGACCGCGCGCCGGCAGCGCCGGTTCACCCGGGCAAAAGAGATCAACGGTCAGGCATACGTGGCGCTACGCCGGATGCAGGGCGCGGACGGCCCGCTGACCCGCAGCTGCCGGGCGAGCCTCGCCGTCGACTACCACCTCACCGGTGAGATCGGCGACGCGGTGCGGCTCGTCGAGCAGAGCCTCACCGGCTACGAGCGTGACCTGGGGGCGGCGCACCCGTTCACCCACGTCTGCCGCAGCCTGCGGTCGGTGCTGCTGCGGCCGACGCAGGCCGGTGAGGCAGTGGTGGAAGGCAACAAGGCAGTGGCCGGTCTGGACAGCACGCTGGGATCCGGCCACCCGTGGGTGGTCGCCGGGCTGATCAACCAGGCCGGCAACCTGTCCGTCGCAGGCGAGCCCGACTCGGCGGAGCAACTGCTGCGCGACGCGCTGGAACAGGGCCGCACGTTCCTGGGGCACCACCACCCCTATCTGCGGGCCGCACGCCGGACGTTGGCCGAGGTGATCAGCCAAGGCGAGGTCGGCGGCGCGTCCGACTCCGGCATGGTCTCGTTCGGCTTCATCGATGTGGAGGTGCCGGAGACATGAGCGCGGACACCCCGGCCGACGCGGCGCAATCGCCGACCCCAGCGGTACCGAAAGGCAGCCCGACGACGCAGGTAACCGTCACGGTGGGTGCCCATCTCGGCGACCGCCCACCGCCAGCGATGCGGCTGTGCGAGGAACTGGTCGCCCGGTTGCCGGCGCTGGCGCACCTGGCCCGCTACACCGCCGGCACCGGGGACTTCGCGGTGGACCTGGCCGGCGCGAGTCCGTCACCGGCCCAGCGTCAGCTGATCGGGCGCGACGTGGTGTACGCGATGGTCGGTCTCGACGCGCAGTTGCGCGGTGCCCGCAGCGGTGACCTGGTGCGCCTGCTGCTGCACACGGACCGCGGTGCGCTGATCGGTCTCGCCGTCCTGCGGGAGCAGTACCTGGTCGCGCTCACCTGGCCGGACGAGACGCTCGGCGTGTCCGGGGAGGCCGCCGAAGCGGTCCGCCAGGTCGATGCGGAGCTGTCGGGCCTGGCCAACCAGTTGCGCCGAGCCGTCAGCCAGCGACCTGCCGACTACGGCGGCTGGCTCGAACTCAGCGACGAGGAACGGGCCTCGATCGTTCGGGCCGCTGCGGTGTCCGAGGCCACCTCGGTCGACGCGGACGGAATGCCGGCCCGGGTGTGGGCGCGTACCGCCGCAGCGGAGTCGCTGGCCACCATCTGCCGCCGCCATTTGAGCGTGGACGGTCTGCATTTCGTCGCGGTCTGCCGACCAGGGGAGGTGCTCGCCACGGCGGACGTGCTTGACAGCCCCCGGCTGGAGCGGTTCTTCGACGGCACCTCGGCGGAGGCCCGCCGGGACTTCTACACCCTGTTCGGCCAGCGGCTCGACGTGCAGCTGCGGGCACTGATCCGGGCCGCGCACCCGGCGCTCGGCGCGCGGGTGCACCGGCTGGTGCTCGACGTCGAGCAGGGCGAGATCTACTGTCTGCCGCTGTCGGTCGATCGGTACCTGCTCGCGGTCACCCTCGATCAGCATCGGGTGCAGACCGCCGAGAAGCAGGCCCTGGCGCTTCGGCGGGCGCTGCCCTGATCTGCCGCACGGCAGAGCGGGCGACGACGGTCAGTGCTCGGCTGTGCCGAACGGTGCCAGGAGCTCGTGATGGACCCGGGCGCTGAAGTCGCTCAGGACCTCCTCGGCCTCCTGCTGCTGCTGACTGCCGACGCCCGGATAGCCGACCATCTCGCGCAAGGCGCGCAGCTCGTAGAGCGGAAGGTAGCCGTAGACGACGTCGAAGACCTTGCACAGGTCATCGAGGCGCTCGCGATGAGACATCGCCAGCCGGCCGTCGGTGGTGGACGTCGCGGTCCGATACCAGTCGACCAGGGCGTGACCGAACGCCTCGATCAGCGCGTTCAGCAGGGCGGTCACGCCGGTCGCGGCCTGCACCTGTGAGGTGCCGATCCGAGCGCGTACCGATTGGCGGGCCGTCCGGCCACTCTCGCCCTCGTGGAACGTACGGCGCAGCAGTTCCCGTGTGGACGTCATCAGGTCCACCGAGCCGAACGCGTCGTCGAAGAGTTGCACCACTGGCTGCGGCAGCGTGGTGACCACGCTGGCGTGCCCCTGCCGGTCTCCGATCCCACCACGCTGGATCTCGTGTAGCTCCCGCTGGATCGCGGTGAGCTGCTGGTCGTAGTGTCCGCGTAGGTCGTCGAGCGAACCGGTCAGCAGGGTGATCATGTGCTGAGTCGCGGACTGGCGGCGATCCAGCCGGGCCAACTGCGGGGACAGCGTCGCGAGCGGGCCCTCCGCCGTGTAGCGCTCCTCCAGCCGGGCCGCCATCGCCTTGAACTCGACAGCGAAATGATCGGGAAAGGACCGCTGCCGGTAGGCCAAAGGTTCCCGGCCGATGGCGTCGAGCAACTGCTCACGGAACCGGTCTGGAAACGGGCCGAGGACGACCAGCAGGAGTTCGCAGTCGGTTTGGGACCTGACGGCCCGGCCCCGCTGCTGCACCGTCGCCAAGTCGAACTCGTCGAGCATCGGCTCGGCGAGCAGGACGCCGCAGCCAGCGCCCTGGCTCCCGACCGGCACCCAGTAGTCGACCCGGGTGTCCTCCGTACCGCCCACGAAGTATCCGGGCACGTAGTTGTCGTATCCCGAGGCCACCAGGACCTGGCGGATCTCGTCCCGGACGTTGACGGTGCCGTCCGAGTCGTACAGCTCCCGAGCCTCCTGCCGCACCATCGGATGGGTGACGGTGGAACGCTGGTCACGGGCACGACGCCACAGCCGATGGCACAGCGAGATGATGCCGCGCGGCACCCCGTTGGCCAGCTCGGCCACGTACGCCAGGGTCTGCTCGGTGAACGGTGCCAGCCGTCCGCGCTGCCGATTGCGTACGTACGCCTGCACCTCGACGGCGGTGAGCGGTGACATGACGATCTGCTCGTCAATGCGGTCCCGCACGTCACGCCGCATGTTGCTGAGCAGATCCGGCAGGCCGGCCAGGAGCAGAAAGGTGTTGGACGCGGCGAAGACCCGCAGCATCTCCTTGAACGCGTCGAGCGCCTCGTCCTCGTGCCGACCGGCGGCGGTGAGCAACTGGTCCAGCTCGTCGATGACCACGACGAAGGGATGTGAGCCGTGCCCGATCAACAGGGCGAACACCCCCATCGCCTGAAGGGCGGTCGTCTCGCTGCTGGTGATCGTGCCGGTGATGCCGCGTTCGCGCAGTACGTCGGCGGGGGGGCGGCCGCTGAACCACTCCCACACCGCGTCCTCGAAACCGCCTCGCAACAGCAGGGTGAGTGCCTGAGAGAACTCGGCGTTCCCGGTCACCTGCCGCAGTCGTTCGCGCAGCTGAAGCAGGAACTCGCTCTCGAACAGGCTGAGCCGGTCGACGGCCCGGACCGGGTCGATGTGACCCGCGGCCAGCTTCTCCGCCAGCGGCAGGGTCGCCTCGGAGGCCCGCAACTCGTCGGCGACGATCTCGGCGTAGTAGCGGCGGACCCGGTCGTGCACCAACTCCCGCCGTTGGGCCAGCCGGTCGGCGAACGCCCGGTACAACGAGATGAAGGTGTCCGGCGGCGCGTTGAGGTGCATCGACTGCACCCCGCCGGAGCGTTGCTCGGTGGCGTACCGGATCAGGTGCGCCGCGAGGTGGGTCTTGCCGGTGCCGTAGTCACCGACCACTGCCACCACCTGCCCGGAGGGCACCCGCGGGTCATCGGCGCGGCCGGCGAGGTAGGTGTCCATCGCCCGCAGGGCCCTGCGGATCGCCGGTGTCTCGATGGTGAACACTGTGGAAGCGCCGTCGGCGATCTGCGCGACCGCGCTTGAGGGGAAGGGGTTCACCTCACCGGTCAGATCCAGGTCTTCGGCGTCCATCAGGGTCGCGTCTCCAGCAGGTCGGCGGCGTGCTTCACATAATGATCAGAGATGTGTTGATAGGTGACTTCCTTCGGAAGGACACTTTGTACGCGGAGTTGCGCGTACACGCCGTACAGTAGCCGCTGCACCTCGCCGATGGAGACAAGCCGACGACTGATCAGTTCCTCCAACGCGGTCTTCGCCACCGGCGGCAGCACGTCCCGCAACGGGTGCAGGCGCTCGCTGGCGAAGACTCCGGCATCGGCCGAATCGAGGCGGCCCACCTGTAGGTGTACCGGCGGGATCGCGCCGGCCTGGTCCATCCGCAACCGGTGGTCGTTGGACAACTCGGCGGTCGTCTCGGCGAAGAAGACCATCCGCTGGCCGACGTCCTGGGTGTACTGGACGAGTTCGTCGACCAGTTCGGTCGACGGCAACAGAACGATAAGCGCGCAGTGCTCGTCGAGGCAGTTCGGCAACGTCCGCAGCGCCTCGTCCGGGCTGTGCCGCTGCTGGTAGGCGAGATCGTGGATGAGCGTCTTGTTCGCGTACAGCTTGTCGAGCAGCGCGGCGTAGACCCTGGCCCGGCGCGCAGCCATCGACTCGGCGATGGTACTGCCCCGAGTGACGTCGACGACCACTGCGGTCAGTTGCGCCTCGGTGCGCATCTGATCCTGCAGCCAGTGCGCACAACGGTTGATCAGCGACGACTTCCCACACCCTCGACCACCAGCGGTCACCACCAGCCGCCCGTCGAGGCGCAGGTACCCGGGATCGGTGAACCGATCGCAGAACTCCTCGAAGGCCCCCTGGGTGTTGTCCACCGGCACGTACAGCCCGAGGTGGGTCTCGTGCCGCAGCGGATTCAGCGGAGCGTTGTCGCGTACCTCGCCCGGTAAGGCGAACGGATTTTCCGGCACCGTGGTCACCGGTGAAGACCCCCCGTCGTCATCGCGCGGTCACCGGCGGCCGGTCCCGGAACAGCCCCGGTTCTTGGATCGCCTGGGCGACCCGTTCGACGTCGGACTCCAACCGCAGTAGCGCTGCGCGGACGTCGGACGTCCAGCCCCGCCGGTCCGGCGGGCGCTGGGCGTGCCAGCCGGCGGCCAGCGACTCGCCGTGCGGCGCGGCGTCCAGTGCCGTGCTGATCTGCACCGGCAGGTCCCAGGCGGGATGCGCCGCCGCTACGGCGTTCAGCCGGGCGGCCAGCTCCAACCGCCGGTCGACGACGGCCTCGTCGTCGGGTGCCAGCCCAGGGCCGGGCTGCGCCAGCTCGCGCAGCAATTGCTCGACCGCCAGACGGTACGCCCGCATGGCGTCGCGGAGCCGTTCGGCCTCCATCCGCCGGGCGCCGGCGGTGGCCAGCCGGCGGGTGAAGTACGCCGCGAGCACGCCGGTGACGACGGCGAGGGTGCCGCTGACGAGCGTTACCACCAGAGAGGGGGCGAGCGTGGACCACGGCGACGTTCCACCGGACCCGGCGCCACCCTGCTTGCCGGCGGCGATGAGGGCCAGGCAGGTCCGGTCGAAGTCCGCCGGTTGGGCCGACCGCCACGCCACCAGGTCACCCTCGCCTCCGGGCCAACGTAGCGTGTCCACAGTCGATTCGGGCGAGACCAGGCCGAGGCTGCGGGCCGCGTCCACCAGGGCGGGCCGACGTGCCGCGGCCAGACAGTGGACCACGGCCCCGTCGTCCACGGTGGGCCGGGCCCCGGAGCGGCGCCACAGCCAGCCGGTGACGAGCAGGACGACCAGGAAGACGACCGCCGCCACGACCGCGAGGCGGGCAAGCGTGACGAGACGCACTCGCATAGCCGCTGACTGTAGTGACCGGTGTCGAGGTGGTGGTAGGGACGAATGGGGCGGATGTCCGCCCGGACGGCCATCGAGCGCCACAGCTGACGACTTTGTGGCCGTCCGGGCTCCGGTCAGCTGGTGGCGTCGTCGCGTCGGGGCAGGTTGCCCGGCGGCGCCGACCAGGGCGACCCACCTCCGGTACGTCGGGGTAGCGGCTCGGTCGGCGTCGAATCCGGATCCGGATAACCCAGGCTCAGCGGCGTGGTGTCCCGGTCCGCCGACGGGTTCGGTGACCAGTCGGTCAACGTCGGGTCCGTTGCCGGCGCGTCCGGTGTCGCCGACGCTGGCTGCGGCACCGGGGCTGGCCACCGCCGCCAGCGTTGCCCACTGAACGTCGCGACCAGCAGCAGCATGCCGATCAGGAAGAGTGTGCCGTTCTCCACCGGCAGCCCCAGCGGCAGCGGGTCGCCGAGAAACTCCCAGCCGGACGGGATGCGTTCGCGCACCTGGAAGGGCGCGATGAACAACCCGATGTACGGGGTCACCAGCAGCAGCCCGGCCACCAGCGGGCCGAGCGGTGAGATGCGCAGCGTGCCGAGCAGGCCCAGCACGATGCCGCCGACAGCGAGGTACACGGCCGGTTCGATGAGGTTGGCCGTGTTGGAAGTGCCGATTTCCACCCACCGGTCGACGGTGCCGGCCGACCCGTCCTGACCGAGGGTGATCAGCACCCAGGTGACCGGCACCACCACCAGCCCTGCGAGGAAGCTCCACAGATGTCGCATCCGCGCACCGTACCGTTTCCGACATGACCGAGCACCCCGCCACCGCCCTGCCGGGCAAGCCGACCTCGTACTCCCGGGTAACCCTGAGTCGGATCATGACCGCAGTGGATGTGAACCTGTACGGAACGGTGCACGGCGGGGTGCTGATGAAGTTCGTCGACGACGTGGCCGGCGCGGCGGCGGCGCGGCACAGCGGCGGTACGGCGGTGACCGCCGCGATCGACGAGATCGTCTTCTCGGAGGCGGTCCGGGTGGGCGACCTGGTACACGCGTACGCCCAGGTGAACTGGACCGGGCAGACCTCGATGGAGGTCGGCGTACGGGTGATGGCGGAGCGCTGGGACTCGGCCGATGAGGTGCCGGTGCGGGTGGCCACCGCGTACCTCGTCTTTGTCGGGGTCGAGGTTGGTGGCGCGCCCCGGCCGGTACGTCCGGTGTTGCCGGAGACGCCGGAGGACGAGCGTCGCTGGCGGGAGGCGGAGATCCGCCGCGCCCACCGACTGGCCCGCCGCCAGGCCATCCAGGCGGCCCGCAGCGAACCCTGAGGCCCTCGGCAGGCTCACGCTGCGGCATCCCTACGTGCGCCGTAGCCACACTTGTCGTGCCCGGGGGATGTGGGGCGGGTACATGCGCCCGCAGGGTGCGGGTGCGGAGAATGGCGCTTCGAGGTAGGGCAAGATGGCGCCACGGCCCACCGCACAGCGTCGTGCCGGGCCAGGGGAGGAGTGGACCAGTGACGGACGTGCTGTGGACGCCACCGGCGGACGTGCTCCAGCGGTCACGGATCGGGGCTTACCTGCGTTGGCTCGCCGAGCACCGGGGGCTGACGTTCACTGACTACGACGCGCTGTGGCGGTGGTCGGTCACCGACCTTGACGCGTTCTGGCGGTCGATCTGGGACCACTTCGGCGTCGTCGCGCACACCCCGCCGACGGCCACCCTGACCGACCGGGACATGCCAGGCACCCGGTGGTTTCCCGACGCCACCCTCAACTACGCCGAGAACGTGCTGCGGATGCCGGGCCGGGCCGAGGACGAGCCGGTGGTCGTGGCACACGGGCAGACCCGGGCGCCGGTCACCCTGACTGCCGGGCAACTGCGCGAGCAGGTCCGCCGGGTCGCAGCCGGGCTGCGCCGGCTCGGCGTCACCACCGGCGACCGGGTGGCCGCGTACGCACCGAACATCCCCGAGACGTACGTGCTGATGCTGGCCACCGCCAGCCTCGGTGCCATCTTCTCCTCCTGCGCGCCGGAGTTCGGCACCCGCAGCGTCACCGACCGGTGGCAGCAGATCGAGCCGAAGATCCTGGTCGCCGTGGACGGCTACCGCTACGGCGACAAGCCGGTGGACCGGCGCGCCGAGGTGGCCGCGATCCGGGCCGCGTTGCCGTCGCTGCGGCACACCGTCTCGATTCCCTACCTCGACCCCGACGGTTCGGCGGCGGACGGGGCACTGGCCTGGGCGGAGCTGGCGGCTGAGACCGACGAACCGCTGGCCTTCACCCCGGTGCCGTTCGACCATCCGCTGTACGTGCTCTACTCCTCCGGCACCACCGGGCTGCCCAAGCCGATCGTGCACGGACACGGCGGCATCCTGCTGGAACACCTCAAGATGCTCGCCCTGCATCACGACCTCGGTCCGGCCGACCGGTTCTTCTGGTTCACCACCACCGGCTGGATGATGTGGAACTTCCTGGTCTCCGGGCCGGCGGTGGGCGCGGCGATCGTGCTGTTCGACGGCAACCCCGGCCACCCCGACCTGGGCGCGATGTGGCGGCTGGCCGAGCAGACCGGCACCACGTACTTCGGCACCTCCGCGCCCTTCCTGCTGGCCTGCCGCAAGGCCGGGCTGATCCCGCGCGAGATCGCCGACCTCTCCGCGCTGCGTGGCCTCGGCTCCACCGGTGCGCCACTGCCCGCCGAGGGCTTCACCTGGGTGTACGAGACGGTCGGCAGCGATCTTCAGCTCCAGTCGCTGTCCGGCGGCACTGACGTCTGCACCGGTTTCGTCGGCGGCGTACCGCTGCTGCCGGTGCACGCCGGTGAGATCGCCTGCCGGGCCTTGGGCGCCAAGGTGGAGGCCCGTTCTCCGGATGGCACCCCGGTAATCGGGGAACTGGGCGAGTTGGTGATCACCGAGCCGATGCCGAGCATGCCGGTAGGTTTCTGGAACGACCCGGACGGGGTCCGCTACCGGGAGGCGTACTTCGACGTCTATCCCGGAGTGTGGCGGCACGGGGACTGGATCACCATCAACTCCCGGGGTGGGTGCGTCATCACCGGCCGCTCCGATGCCACCCTGAACCGGGGCGGCGTACGGCTCGGCACCGCCGAGTTCTACTCCGTCGTGGAGGGGCTTGACGAGGTCGTCGACTCGGTGGTGGTGCACCTGGAGGACGACGAGGGCGGCGCCGGTGAGCTGCTGTTGTTCGTGGTGCTCGCCGATGGGGTGACGCTGGACGACGAGTTGCGTCGGACGATCTGCCGCGAGTTGCGCACCGCGTTGTCCCCCCGGCACGTGCCCGACGAGATCCACCAGGTCCGCGCGGTGCCACGCACCCTGTCGGCGAAGAAGCTCGAGGTGCCGGTCAAGAAGATCCTCACCGGTACCCCGGTCGACCAGGCCGCCGCCAAGGGCGCTCTGGCCAACCCCGACTCCCTGGCCGCCTTCGCCACCCTGGCCCAACATCGCACCCCGGACCGCCCCACCGCCTGACCCGACCCCGGACGCCGGCCCTCGACCCCTCGACCCCGAGCCCCCAGCACCGCCCAGCCGGCTCCGGCTGTGACTCGGGCTGGGGGCTCGGGCTGGGGCGTACGGGCTGGGCGCTGGTAGCCACAGCCGCGCTTCAGCGGTCAAGGGCGATACACGAGCTGGCACCTTTCCTCACTCAGCGTGCTTTCGCAGCTCGACCAACCAATACCTTCACCATCCTTTGCTCTGCTTCAACCCACGCAACAGTTGCTTTCCGTAGCGCCTGAAGCCTGAGTGACCCCGGACCATTACCGCGTCGTCGCAGGTCAGGCGGTTGTGCGTCGGTTGAAGCAGAGCAAAGGGCGGGAGGGGGTCACATCTCCCGGCGCCGGTGCAGCCACGGAGGGTAACAACGCAGAGGGTGAGGACCGGCTCGATGGATTGATCGCTCGCCTCGCGGAGCGTCCTCGCAAGGTTCGGGCGAGCCGGGCCGGGCCGGGCGAGCCGGGCCGGGCCGGGCGAGCCGGGCCGGGCGGGGCGAGCCGGGCCGGGCCGGGCGGGGCGAGCCGGGCCGGGCCGGGCGGGGCGAGCCGGGCCGGGCCGGGCGGGGCGAGCCGGGCCGGGCCCGGCGAGAGCCGGGTGGGCAGGTCAGGGCAGCGTGTGGGTGATGCGTTCCGTCGATTGGCGGTCGGTCAGGCGGGCCTGGTCCGGGTGGGCGCAGAGCACCAGGGTGGCACCCGCGCTGAGCGGGGCCAGCAGCCAGTCGAGCGGGTCCGGGTACCGGTCGACGTCCACGAGGAGCCGGTCGCCCGGGGAGATGCCGAGTTCTGCGGCGCGGGTCGCGGCCCGGGCACGCAGCGTGGTGTGGTCCGGGCCGCCCGGGGGGTACGCCGTGAAGTGGTCGCCGTGCGCGCGTACCTCGGTGACGTAGTCGGCGAACCCGGCCGGCACCTCGCGTAGCGGCAGCGCGAACGGGTGCAACGCCAGCGCGTACCGGTCGGTTGCCGACCAGGCGTCGGCCTCGGCGACGCGGTCGATGGCGGCGAAAAGCACGTCCACCTCGCCCGGCGGCTCGGTGTCCGGCGATCCGGCCGGCCGCACCGTCAACCCGGCCGACCAGCAGCCGAGCAGCACGGCAGCGCTCTGCCAGTGCGGCGGCAGCAGCACCGCAGCGGTGCCGCCCGGCCCGAGCGCCAGTTCGTCGACGAGCAAATTGGCGGTCTTGGCCACCCAGTTCGCAAGTGTCGCTCCGGAAAGCTCGGTGCGCTCGCCGGACGCGTCGTCGTACCAGGTCAGCAATGGGCGGTTCGGGTCGGTCGCGATCGCGTCGGCGAAGACCCGGGCAATGTTGTCGGCCATCGGCGCGAACGATACGCGCCCGGCGGCCGTACTCGATGGCAGCGACAAGTCGGCGTACCGTCGGGTCGCAGTCAGCGTCCGTGCCCGGCTCCGGCGTAGGCTTGCCGGAGTGTCGTTCCCCACAGTCCCGCCACCGCAAGGAGTCGCCCCGTGACCGCCGGTCGCCCGCCCCGCGTGCTCATCGACGCCACGAGTGTTCCCGCCGATCGCGGCGGCGTCGGTAGATACGTCGATGGCCTGCTCGGCGCCCTCGGCAAGGTGTGCGGATCGGCGGTGGACCTGGTGGTGGTCAGCCTCCGCACCGATCTGGATCGTTACCGCCGGAAGCTGCCCGGCGCGGAGATCATCCCGGCGCCGGCCGCGGTGGCGCACCGACCGGCCCGGCTCGCCTGGGAGCAGACCGGTCTGCCGCTGCTCGCCCAACAGGTCGGTGCCGAGGTGCTGCACTCGCCCTTCTACACCTGCCCGCTGCGGGCCGGCTGTCCGGTGACCGTGACGGTGCACGATGCGACGTTCTTCACCGAGCCTGAGCACTACGACAAGTCCCGCCGGACGTTCTTCCGCAGCGCCATCAAGACCTCACTGCGGCGGGCGGACCGGGTGATCGTGCCGAGCAAGGCCACCCGCGACGAGTTGATCCGGCTGCTGGACGCCGACCCGACCCGGATCGACGTGGCCTACCACGGCGTGGACCATGACGCCTTCCATGCGCCCGGCGACGAGGAGAAGGCCAGGGTCCGTGCTCGCCTGGGGCTCGGTGCCGGCAGTTACGTGGCATTCCTCGGCGCCAAGGAGCCCCGCAAGAACGTGCCGAACCTCATCCGGGGCTGGGTCCGGGCGGTCGCCGACCGGCAGGATCCGCCGGCGCTGGTGGTAGCCGGCGGGCAGGGACACGACGACGACATCGACCGCGCGGTGGCCGAGGTGCCCTCACATCTGCGGCTGCTGCGTCCCGGCTACCTGCGCTACGGCGACCTGCCGGGCTTCCTCGGCGGGGCCCTGGTCGCCGCGTACCCCTCCTACGGCGAGGGGTTCGGGTTGCCCATCCTGGAGGCGATGGCGTGCGCAGCTCCGGTGCTCACCACCCCCCGGCTGTCGCTGCCCGAGGTCGGCGGCGACGCGGTCGCGTACACCAGCGAGGATCCGGACCAGATCGCCACCGACCTGGCCGCGCTGCTCGACGACGAGCCGCGCCGGTTGTCGCTGGCCAAGGCCGGCTTCGACCGGGCGAAGGAGTTCACCTGGGGGTCCAGCGCCGAGGTGCACATCGCGGCGTGGACCAGGGCGCGGGCCTGAGCCCGGCAACCGAGGCGCCCGGTCCGGGTGGTTCGGGCATGATGTCCTGGTGATCTATGTCGTCATTCCGGCCGGTGGCAGCGGCACAAGGTTGTGGCCGCTGTCCCGCGCCGGCCATCCCAAGTTTCTCCACCCGTTCACGGGTACGTCCGCGTCGCTGCTCCAGGCGACGGTCGATCGGCTGGGGCCGCTGACCACCCCCGAACGCACAATGGTGGTCACCGGGGCCGCGCACGCTGCGGCCGTGGCCCGCCAACTGACCGGTCTGCCAGAGGAGAACATTCTGGTCGAACCGTCGCCACGGGACTCCTGCGCCGCCATCGCGCTGGCCGCGGCGGTCATCGCCGTACGGGATCCGGACGCCGTCATGGGATCGTTCGCCGCCGACCACCTGATCGGCGACCCGCAGCGTTGGGTGGACACCGTCCGGGAAGCGGTTCGAGGTGCGGAGCAGGGGCTGCTGATGACGGTCGGGATCACCCCGACCCGGCCGGAGACCGGCTACGGGTACCTGCGGACCGGTGAGCCCGTCGAGGGCGGCCCGATGCGCCCCGTGGTCGAGTTCAAGGAGAAGCCGAGCGCGGAGGTGGCCGAGACGTACGTGCGGTCCGGCCACTACCTCTGGAACGCCGGCATGTTCGTCTGGCGGGTGTCGGCGTTCCTCACCGAGCTGGCACGTCAGCAGCCCGACCTGCACGGCGGAGTCACCGCGATCGCGGCGGCGTGGGGCACTGACGAGCAGGACGACGTGCTCGGGGCGGTCTGGCCCACGCTGACGAAGATCTCCGTGGACTACGCGGTGATGGAGGGCGCTGCCGCGGCCGGTCGGGTGGCGACCGTACCCGGTGACTTCCGGTGGAACGACGTGGGCGACTTCCACACCCTCGGCGAGGTGCTGCCGGCGGACACCGACGGCAACGTGGTGCTCACCGGCGACGCCAAGCCCGAGGTGCTGCTGCACGACAGCAGCGGCATGGTGGTGGCGCCGCAGGCCGGCCGGCTGGTGGCCGCCGTCGGCGTACGGGACCTGATCGTGGTCGACACCGAGGACGCGTTGCTGGTCTGCCCGCGCGACCGCGCTCAGGACGTGAAGTCGATCGTGGACGAGCTCAAGAGGCGGGGTGAGGACAAACTCGTCTGAAGGCTGCCAGGCCCGGTGTGACGAGCCGGGCCGTGCCGCCGGCCAGCGGATGCGGCAGGCGATCCGGTGGGAACCAGCCGAGCGCCTCGGACTCCGCGCTGACCCGTTCCGTGGCCCCTGCGGGGGCGAACACGGCGAAGCGCACGTCGTGGTGCAGCGAACCGCCCTGGCAGGCCACCGGATGCACGTCCACGTCGATCGGCGTCGGATCGATCCGCAGACCGGTGACGCCCGACTCCTCGGTGGCCTCCCGCAACGCCGCGCCGGCCAGCGTCCGGTCGCCGGGCTCGCAGTGCCCGCCCAACTGCACCCACTTGTGGAACTTCCCGTGCAGGCAGAGCAGCACCTGGGTGCCGGTCGCGTCGAACACCAACGCACTCGCGGTGACGTGACCGGCCCGATGCTCGCGGGCCATCGCGATCGGCCCGGCGTCGAGCAGGCCGAGGGTACGGGACCGGGCCGCCGCCGCGTCCGGGCTGGTCGGTGCCCAGCCACTGAGCACCGCCACCGCGTCGGCATGCAGCGCCGTCCAGTCGTCCGCGTCGCCGCGCGGGGATTCGGCCACCATTCGGGGCGTCGACAACGGCCGCTCCTCTCGTCCGTGCCAGCGTACGGGGTGCTGGTGGACGCGCCGGTGTGGTGCGTGGGAGCCGGGGGTGTGCCGTAGCTGGGCCAGGGAGATCGGGCGGCACCCCCTGCGGAACCTGAGCCGCAGACCCTCGTAGGGGGCCGCCCGATCTCGGGCACCCAGCGGGGTCGACACGTTGAACGTGCGTCGCCCTCTGTGGCACGGGAAGCATGGCGGATTCATGTGACGGGCGTCGAGGTCTTTTAGCTCAGGCTTAACTGCCCGAGGCTGACGTGGCCGGGTAGAGTTCGAAGGTCGCCGGGTGCCCCCTTCGCCGGGCGATGGGAGTACCCATGCTGAAGATCCATTTCTCCGGCGAGGACATCCTCCGGACCCGGGTGGCTCCGGCGGCCGATCCGGTCTGGGAAGTGGTGCTGAGCCTGCACCTGCTGCCTGGGCGCAGCCGTGACCCGTTGCTCGCCGGCTGGCGCCGCGAGGTCTCCCGGGGGTTGCGTCGACAGGTGGATGCCGAGGCGCTGCGGTTGCTGTCCACGTTGAGCCCGCCGCGCGGCTACTTTCCGGATTTCCTCACCCCGTACGAGAGCGTGCACGGTTTCGAGGCGGGAATGGAGGCGTTGCGGCGTACCCCCGTGGCGTTGTTGCAACGCGACCTGACGCTGCTCGCCAACAGCAACCGGAACCTGCCCGTCGGTGTGGCCGCCATCGCCCGGGGCGAGCCGGAGGCCCTGACCCACCTGACGGAGACGATGGGCCGCTACCGCGAGCTTGCCCTCGGCCCGTACTGGACGCGGGTTCAGGGGGCGGTGGAGGCCGACCGCGCCCGCCGGGCGCGGGCCATGCTCGACGGCGGTGTCGAAGGGTTGCTGACCACGCTGCGGCCGGGCCTGCGCTGGGAGTCGGGGGTGTTGGAGATCCCCGCCTATCCGCGGAGCCGGGAACTGCACCTGGAGGGGCGAGGGCTGCTGCTGGTGCCGTCGTTCTTCTGTGCGAACACGCCTGTCGCGCTGCTCGACCCGGAACTACCGCCGGTGCTGGTCTATCCGGTCGACAAGCTGGGCGGGTTGACTGCGGACGCGGTCGGGGCGGGCGACACCGGCCGGGAGGCGCTTGCCGCGTTGCTCGGTCGTACCCGCGCGGCGGTCCTCGCCGCCAGTGACGACGGCTGCACCACCGGCGAGCTGGCCCGTCGGCTGCACATCTCGGCGGCTGCCGCCAGCCAGCACACCACCGTGCTGCGGAACGCGGGCCTCCTGGTCAGCCACCGCGACCGCAACACCGTCCTGCACACCCTCACCCCCCTCGGCCGCGCCGTCCTCAACCCCTGACCTCGCCCACCCGCGAGGCAGGCTGTCAGAGGGCGAGGGTGGCGGCGGCGGTGGTGCCGTTGGGTGGGGGGAGGAGTCGGGTGGGGACGTCTGCCGCCGCGAGGGCGGTGCGCAGGCGTTGCACATCGGTGCCGAAGCGGACCAACTGAAACGGGCCCACGGGGGTGGGTGGGGAACAGAGCACCAGGCCGGTCGCGTGGGCCGGCCAACCCGGCACGATGGGGATCAGCGCAGCGCGTACCTCATCGTCGGTGACCTGGGTGAAGACCGTGCCGGGCGCGATCACATCGGCGACCGAGGCGATCGCCAGCTCGACAGCGGCCGGGTCGGGTGCGGCTTCGCCCGGCTGGTCCGGCAGGGTGGCGGCGGCCGTCAACCCGGCCGCCCTAGCCTCGGCCGTGCCGAGCGAGAACAGGTCCATCGAGGCGTCCCGGACCAGGACCCGGGCGCCGTCGCCGTCACCTGACAGCGGCGACGTCAGATAACCGCGGATGACCGCGACCGGCATCTGATCGCACTTGCCCTTGATCAGTTCGCCCGCCGCGGCCAGCTCGTCGATCACCGCCATCTGCGTCAGCACAAGCTCGTTGCCGTACGGGTCGACCTCGCCCCGGTGGTCGCGGATGGCCTCCATTCCCGCGACGCCGAGGGCAACATCGGTCAGCCCGTTGCGCCAGGGGCGACCCATGGTGTCGCTGACCACGACCGCGACGTCCACGCCGTACCGGTCGCGCAGGCCGGCGCGGAGTGCGCGGGCCGAGGCGTCCGGGTCCTCGGGCAGCAGCACCAGCCGGGTCTTGTCGACGTTCGACGCGTCGATCCCGGCGGCGGCCATCACGAAGCCGTGGCGGGTCTGCACGATCCGGGTCGAGCCGCGCGATGCCACCACCCGTACCGTCTCCGCCGCCAGCACCTCGTCGCGGACGGCCTGCCGATCGGGGCCGTCGGCGGGTACATCCACCAGCCGACCCTCGGCCTTCGAGATGATCTTGCTGGTCACCACCAGCACGTCCCCGTCGCGTAGCCAGGGCGCCGCGCTTCCGATCAGGACCGCCAGGTCGTCACCCTCGGTCACGTGCCCGATGCCGGGCACCGGCAGGATCTCCAGTCTCACGTCAACTCCACCGCAGCGCGGACCATCGCCGCCGTCGCCGCCTCGTCGGTCATCCGCAGCGGCACCGCGCGTACCGTCACGTCCGGCACCACCGTCGCGGCGTCTTCCTCGGCCACCAACCAACCGTCGAGCAGCCCGCCGCCGGCCCGGCCGCCGTACAGCCCGCCGACGCCGCCAGCGGTGCACTCCACGCCGACGACCGCCAGGCAACGGTCGGCCATGCCGCGTACCGGCGCGCCACCGATGATCGGCGACACGCCCACCACCGGGGCGGAAGCGCCCGCCACCGCCTCGCGCAGACCCGGTACGGCCAGGATCGGCGCGATACTGACCACCGGGTTGCTCGGTGCCACGAGCACTACATCGGCGCCGGCGACCGCCTCGGTCACGCCGGGTGCCGGCTTCGCCGACTCCGCCCCCACGAAGACGAACCGGTGAGTCGGGATCTGCGCCCGGTACCGTACCCACCACTCCTGGAAGTGGATCGCCCGCTGGCCACCGCCGACGTCGACGACCGCATGCGTCTCCAGGCGGTCGTCGGTCGCCGGCAGCAGCCGTACGCCGGGCTGCCAGCGTGCCGCCAGCGCCTCGGTGACCTGATGCAGCGGGTAGCCGGCGTCGAGCATGGTGGTGCGCACCAGATGGGTGGCGATGTCCCGGTCACCCAGCCCGAACCAGCTCGGCTCGGCACCGTACGCCGCCAGCTCGTCCTTGACCGTCCAGCTCTCGTCGACGCGCCCCCAGCCCCGCTGCGGGTCGGCGCCGCCGCCGAGCGTGTAAAGCACGCTGTCCAGGTCCGGGCAGATCCGGAGCCCGTGCAGCCGCAGGTCGTCGCCGACGTTGACCACCGCGGTCACCTCGGCGCCCACCTCGCGGGCGTACGCCCGCACTCCCAGCAGGAACCGGGCACCGCCGATTCCGCCGGTCAGAACCACGATGCGCATCCGCCCATCCTCGCCTACGTGATGCCTCCGGCAGGCGACTGCCCCGGGAGACTAGGCTCACGTCGGCATCTGTCCGCTTTCGCCCCAGGGAGAGTTCGTGACCAGCCCCGCCGAGCCCCCACCCACCGACCCGACCCCGGCCCGCCAGGTGACCGGGCCGCTGCGTGAACTCGTCGCCCTCGTGCTCCTGGGGGCGAACGCCGTCTTCCTCTTCGTGGGGCTGATCCGGCTGCTCACCCCGCAGGGCGCCTACAGCACGGTGACCGGCCGGGCCGCCAGCTCGTTCTTCGCCTTCATCGGCGTCGAGGCCGTCGTCCTTCCGGTGCTGGCGGTACTGCTGGCCACGCATCTCGCCCCGACCGTCGGTCGGGCGAAACTGATCACGCAGGTGGCGCTGATCGAGTACGCGGTCAGTGCCGTGCTCGGCGGTCTGACCATGCTGATCTGGGTGGTCGGTCGGCTGGCCGAAGCGCAGCTCTTCGACGCGATGACCGGCCTGCTCACCCGGGTCGCGTGGGTGGCCTTGTTCGCGGCGGCCGCATACGTGGTGTGGAGTGTGTGGCAGCGGCTCTACCACGTGCCCCGGCCCAAGCCCGAGCCCGGCCTGTACGGCACGCCGCAGCAGGGCTGGCCGCAGCCTGGCGGCCCGGGCCAGTTCGGTGGCCAGCCCGGTCACCAGGGCGGTGGTTGGACGCCGCCCGGCCAGTCGGGTGGTTGGCCGGGTGCCGAACGGCCCGCCGGCTATCCGGCCGGCTACCCCGGCTCCGGCCAGCCGGGCTGGCCAATGGCTGGCCAGGCACCCTCCGCCGGAGGTCCGCCGGAGTCCCCGCACACCTGGCCGCCGCACGGTCAGCCGGCGGTGCCACCGCAGTCGGCCGCGCCGTCCTCGCCGGCCGCACCGCCGTTCGGGCAGCCCGCCTCGGCCGACCCGACGCAGAGCATTCCGCGCCAGGGCGATCCGGCCGGAAACTCCCCGCGCGAGGGTGCCGAGCCGACCCAGGCGATCCCGCACCAGAGCGCCGAGCCGACTCAGGCGATTCCGCGACCGGGCGACGGTGACGCCGGCCCGTCGGTTCCTCGGCCGGGCGACGGAGAGGCCGACCGCACCCAGCGGATCGACCCGGGCGACCAGCCCGGCTGAGCGACCGCAGGGATCGGGCCGCGCCAGGCCCCGCTGCCCTCGGGGCCACGTGCGGTTGCCCACGGGCCGGGGCCGGACCGGGCCGCAGCGCATAGGCTGAGCGGATGGTTGATCAGAGCGAGCCCGGGTCGGGTGACGGGGGCGTACGGCGGGCACTACGTCGCGCCGCCACCGGGCGGGCGCTCGACGTCGACGAGGCGTCGACCCTGCTGACCGCCCGGGGCACGGCCCTGGAGGAACTGCTCGGCATCGCCGGTGCGATCCGTGACGCGGGTCTGCGGGACGCCGGCCGGCCCGGCGTGGTGACGTACTCGAAGAAGGTCTTCATTCCGCTGACCCGGCTCTGCCGGGACCGTTGCCACTACTGCACGTTCGCCACGGTGCCGCACCGGCTGCCGGCGGCCTTCCTCGACCGCGACGAGGTGCTGGCCATCGCCCGGGCCGGTGCGGCACAGGGCTGCAAGGAGGCCCTGTTCACCCTCGGTGACCGACCGGAGGAGCGTTGGCCGGCCGCCCGACAGTGGCTGGACGAACGCGGCTACGGGTCCACTCTGGATTACGTACGGGCCTGCGCCGTCGCGGTGCTGGAGGAGACCGGCCTGCTGCCGCACCTGAACCCGGGCGTGCTCTCCTGGGCGGAACTGCAGCGGCTCAAGCCGGTGGCGCCGAGCATGGGGATGATGCTGGAGACCACGGCCACCCGGCTGTGGTCCGAGCCCGGCGGTCCGCACTACGGCTCACCGGACAAGGAGCCGGCGGTGCGGTTGCGGGTGCTCGACGACGCCGGGCGGGTCGGCGTTCCGTTCACCACCGGCATCCTGATCGGCATCGGCGAGACCCTCGCCGAACGGGTCGACGCGATCTTCGCGATCCGGCGTACCCACCGCGAATACGGCCACCTCCAGGAGGTGATCGTGCAGAATTTCCGGGCGAAGCCGGACACGGCGATGCGGGGCATGCCCGACGCCGAGCTGCACGATCTCGCGGCCACCGTGGCGGTGGCCCGGGTGCTGTTGGGCCCGAAGGCCCGCATCCAGGCCCCACCGAACCTCATCGCCGGCGAGTACGACCTGCTGCTGCGGGCGGGTATCGACGACTGGGGCGGCGTCTCACCGGTGACCCCGGACCACGTCAACCCGGAGCGTCCCTGGCCGCAACTCGACGTACTGGCGGCCCGTACCGCGGCGGCTGGCTTCACGCTCCGGGAACGGTTGACCGTCTACCCGGAGTACGTCCAGGCCGGCGAGCCGTGGCTGGACGCCCGGCTGCTGCCGCACGTGACCGCGCTTGCCGACCCGACGACCGGGCTGGCGGTCGAGGCGGCCCGCCCGGTGGGCCGGCCGTGGCAGGAGCCCGACGAGACCTTCGGCGGACGGACCGACCTGCACGCCACAATCGACACCGCGGGGCGTACGGACGACCGCCGGGGCGACTTCGACCACGTCTACGGCGACTGGGCGGAGGTCGCCGCGAAGGCGGCCGTGCCGCCGGGAGGAGCCGGTGTCGACGCTGGCCCGGCACCCGAGGCGGTGCACCGTGCCGGGGCCGGCCGGCAGGCCACCGCCGGCTCGGGCGACGCCGACCTGCGGACCGGGTTGCGGTTGGCCGCCGAGGATCCGGCGGCGCTGCTGGAGCCCCGGCACGCCGAGGCCGCGCTGGCGCTGTTCGGCGCGGACGGTCCGGCCCTGGACGAGTTGTGCCGCATCGCCGACGAGCTGCGCCGCTCCGCCGTGGGTGACGACGTGACCTACGTGGTCAACCGCAACATCAACTTCTCCAACGTCTGCTATGTGGGCTGCCGGTTCTGTGCCTTCGCGCAGCGGGAACGGGACGCCGACGCGTACCGGCTCTCGGTGGAGCAGGTCGCGGACCGGGCGCAGGAGGCGTGGGCGGCCGGAGCCGGCGAGGTCTGCCTACAGGGCGGCATCGACCCGAAGCTGCCGGTGACGATCTACGCCGACCTGGTCCGGGCGATCAAGGCCCGGGTGCCGCAGATGCACGTGCACGCCTTCTCGCCGATGGAGATCGTCACCGCCGCCGCCAAGGCCGGTGTGTCGGTGCGGGAGTGGTTGGCCGGGCTGCGCGAGGCGGGACTTGACACCATCCCGGGCACCGCGGCGGAGATCCTCGACGACGAGGTGCGCTGGGTGCTCACCAAGGGCAAGTTGCCGACCGCCGCCTGGGTGGAGGTGGTCAGCACGGCCCACGAGCTGGGCATCCGATCCAGCTCCACGATGATGTACGGCCACGTCGACCATCCCGCGCACTGGCTGGCGCACTTCCGGGTGCTTGCCGGGGTGCAGGACCGCACCGGCGGGTTCACCGAGTTCGTGGCGCTGCCGTTCGTGCACACGAACGCCCCGATCTACCTCGCCGGCATCGCCCGACCCGGTCCGACGTGGCGGGAGAACCGGGTGGTGCACGCGATGGCGCGGGTGCTGTTGCACGGCCGGATCGACAACATCCAGTGCTCCTGGGTGAAGCTGGGCGACGCCGGCACCGCGGAGCTGCTGCGCAGCGGCTGCAACGACCTGGGCGGCACGCTGATGGAGGAGACCATCTCGCGGATGGCCGGGTCCGGCAACGGGTCGGCGCGTACCGAGGAGCAGTTGCGGGCCATCGCGGCGACCGCCGGCCGGCCGGCGCGTAGGCGTACGACTGCGTACGGTCACATCGCGGCCTAGCGTCGAACCTTCGCCCGCCGCCGGACGTACCTGTCGATGCCGGCGGCGGCACGGCGAGGACCGCCGCCGGCACCCCTCCCGGGGGCCCGGCGCGGTTTGTCGTGACCCCCGTCCGTCACCGCGGGCGCCTGCGCGCCGCCGCCGGAAAGGTTGGTCATGATCACTGAGAAGCGAAGGCGGCGTTTGCCGAAACTGACCCGCCGGCAGACAATCACCGCCGCGGCCAGTGCCACCCTCGGTGCCGCCGCGCTCGCGGTACCGGGGCTTTCCCTGGCCGGTGACGGCGACGACAAGACGGCGGCCGGCCCCGACGAGACGATCGTCGTACACCTGCGGGACGCCCGGTCCGGTACCATGGACGTCTTCGTCGGCCAGTCCCGCATCGAGGTTCGGGACCGTGGCCTGGCGGATCGGCTGCGTCGCGCCGCCGCCCGGCGCTGAGCCCGGGTCGACCCGGCCGCGCGCCGTGCCGGCCGCTTCGCCCGTCACCGACCCGCACACCCGCACCGGGCGTGGCGACCCGCGCGTCGTGCCTCGCCGTCGACGCTGAGCGTTCCTGCCGCCCGTCGCGGTACGCGGATGCGGTGTTCCCGGCAGGCCCGGTGCCGGCCGACCATCCCGATTGACTCTTTCGCCCAGTGAGGTGGGTCCGTCATGTCTTCACATCGCGAGGCACCGGAAATCGCCAAAGATCCGGTCGCTGATTCATCTGACCTGTACGCGTTCGTCACCCCGGACCGCCCGGACACGGTGACGCTGATCGCCAACTACGTGCCGTTGCAGTTGCCCTCGGGCGGCCCCAACTTCTTCGAGTTCGGCGACGACGTGCGGTACGAGATCCACATCGACAATGACGGTGACGGACAGCCGGACGTCACCTACCGCTTCGAATTCACCACCGAGATCACCAATCCGAACAGCTTTCTTTACAACACCGGGCCGATCGACGCGCTGGACAGCGAGAACTGGAACCGCAGGCAGTTCTACAGCCTGACCCGGATCGTCGGCGGCCGGGAGCAGCGGCTGGCCCGCAAGCTGCCCTGCCCACCGTGCAACGTGGGCCCGCTGTCCACACCGGACTACGGGGATCTGGTCCGCCAGGCGACCTTCAAGCTCTCCACCGGCGAGAGGGTCTTCGCCGGTCAGCGGGCCGACGGCTTCTTCGTCGACCTGGGCGCGATCTTCGACCTCGGTACGCTTCGGCCGTTCCAGCAGTTGCACGTCGCCGGTAAGAAGATCTTCAAGGAGGCCGGTGAGCCGGTCAACGCCACCGACCGGTTGAACGTGCACAGCCTGGCGTTGCAGGTGCCGGTGGAGCGGCTGCGCCGCCGCGCCGACCGGTACCACTGGCAGGAACCCGCCTCGGTCATCGGGGTGTGGACCTCGGCCTCCCGTCGGCAGGTGCGAGTGCTCGGCGACCGGGTGGCGGCCGACACCAACGCCGGGCCGTTCACGCAGGTGTCCAGGTTGGGCAACCCGTTGTTCAACGAGGTCATCGTGCCGATGGCGCAGAAGGACCTGTGGAACACCCTGCCCCCGTCGGAGGACAAGCGGTTCGCCGAGTTCGTCGAGCGGCCCGAACTGGCCGCCCTGCTGCCGGTGCTCTACCCCGATGTCTTCCCCAACCTGGACAAACTGAACAGGTCGAAGAAGGCCCGCGCTGACCTGGTCGCCATTCTGCTCACCGGCATCCCGGAGGGCCTGATCGACGGCTTCACCAACACCACCGGGGACGTCCAGGCGGACATGCTCCGGCTGAACACGGCGATCCCGCCGGCCCGTCGGCCCAACCGCTTCGGTGTGCTCGGCGGCGATCTCGCGGGCTTCCCGAACGGCCGGCGGGTGACCGACGACGTGGTGACCATCGCGCTGCGCGCAATCGCGGGGCTGACGGTGCCGTTGGTGGACCGGAAGTTCCAGCCGGACGAGGCGGCGGGAGCGGTGACGCCGGGGCTCAGCGCGGCGGACGTGACCGCGCCGTTCCTGCGCAAGTTCCCGTTCCTCGGTACGCCCTACGACGGGTTCAACAACCCGTCGACGGAGTCCTGAGTCGAAGGTGAGGCAGATGAGCGGACACGAGCACGCCCACACGTACGGCCCCTCGGGTACCGGGACGGTTGTCCTCGACCTGGGCGGGGACACCGGTGCCCTGATCATCTACACCGGACGGCAACTGCTTGGTCGGGAGATCGAGGTGAGCCGTGCGGATCGGGACGGTGACCCGCGTACGCACTCCGCCGTACGGGAGCGGCGGGTCCGGGACGGCACCTTCCACAGCGCCGTCTACCCGGACCTCCCGGCGGGTGTCTATACCGTTTGGTGGGACAGCGAAACGCCCGTCGGATCGGTCACCGTGACCGGCGGCGTGGTCGCCGAATTCGCCTTACCGACCAGCTTGGACGCGTCTAGCGACTGACCGCCGGCGCCTCCGCCCACCGCGTCCCGTCCACATTGTGGGCGGGACGCGGTCGTCGTTCACCCGCTCGGCGGGCAGGGTTGGCGAAGTCGGGATAACCTTGCGCGTCAAGATCAACGGATCTTGATGGCGGCCTCCTCGGCGTGGACGCGAAGGCCTATCGCTTCGGCGGCGCTCGGTGCGCCACGGGAGAAAACTCGGGCAACTCGCCGGGGAGGGCGTTACTCGGCCGGGGTCTGAATCGATAGGGCAGGGCGAGACCGGGTGGTACGGACGGCCGTCCGGGACGCGTGTCGGGAGGGTGACTCCATTATCAAGTTTGGCTTGACGGCGCACGCATTACACGCGTGTAATTTGAATGGGGTTGTTCGCACGGAACGCACGATAACCGGACCGGACGGACAAAAGCACGCCTTTCGCGTGGGGGGTTGCAGCGGCGACGACGCCGGTGCGCGACAAGGAGGCAACTGAATGGACGGCCAGCTCGAGGCGGCCGACCTGCTCGGAAACGCGCCGGAGTGGCAGGAGCGGGCCCTGTGCTCGCAGACCGACCCGGAGGCGTTCTTCCCCGAGAAGGGCGGCTCGACCCGCGAGGCGAAGCGCATCTGCTCGCGGTGCGAGGTCAAGACGGAGTGCCTCGAATACGCTCTCGGCCACGACGAGCGGTTCGGGATCTGGGGTGGGCTCTCCGAAAGGGAGCGGCGCAAGCTCAAGCGCCGGGCGGCCTAGGTCGACGTGGGGCGGGACGGTTGGGGGCCGTCCCACCCGGCGCGGCTGCCCTGCCGGCGCTGGATAAGGTCGGCGGGGGCTCCGGACGCGGTCAGGCCAACTCGTCCGGGTCGACGCCGAGCAGGTTCGCCACCTGTTCGATGATGACGTCGTGGACCAGGTCGGCGAGATCCTCCCGGTCCATCGCCCGGAATTCCAGCGGTCGCCGGTACAGCACGATCCGCGGCGGCACCTCCTGGCGGCCGGGTCGCCCGGGCAACAGCCGGGCCAGCGGCACCTCGCCATCCTCCAGCACGTCGGAGTCGTAGACGTTCAGGTCGGGCGGGACGTCCTCGACGGCGAACTCCACCCCGGCCAGTTCCTTGGCGAACCGACGCTCCAGCGTCTCGACGGTGTCCAGCACCAGATCATCGAAGATCTCCGCCTTGGTCCGTGCCAGCGGCACGGTGGCCGGCACCAGCCGCCCACGCAGACCGCGGCCGTGCCGGTCGCGGTGCGCCCGCCGGCCGGTACCGGGGCGGCGGTTCTCCGGGCTCGTCATGAGCCAAAGAGTAGCTTCCAGCCCGCTGCTGGCCGCGTCAGCGCCGAACACGTGGCGCGTTGCGGCCACGGACGAGAAATGTGATCACCAAGACGGGCGTGTCGTAACGCGAAGCGGTGCGCCGGAGCCGGTAATGGAGATACCCTGCGCCGGTGAGGTCACCACGGCGCTGCTCCCGCAACGGCTGCCCCCGGCAAGCGGTCGCCACGCTGACCTATGTCTACAACGAGTCGACCGCCGTGGTGGGCCCGCTGGCCGCCTTCGCCGAGCCGCACACATACGACCTCTGTGAGCCGCACGCCCGCAGCCTGACCGCTCCGCGCGGATGGGAGGTGGTCCGGCACGAGGGCGAGTTCGAGCCGCCGCCGCCCACCACAGACGACCTGGTGGCGTTGGCCGAGGCGGTCCGCGAGGCCGCCCGCCCTGCCCCCCGCCCGCCCCAGGACGACCAGAACCACCCGCCCGCACCTTCCGCTGGCTCCCCCACCTCCCGCCGCGGCCACCTCCGCGTAATCCCCCCCACCCACTAACCCACCCACCCCACCCACCCCACCCGGGCTGGCAGGCTGGCGTTGATCAAGAAGTTTTGGTCGCAATCCGAGCCCTGAGGCGACCAAAACCTCTTGATCGCGGGGACGGTGGCGGGGACGGGCGCGGGGACGGGTGTGGGGGTGCGGGTGGCCGCCGGAGGCGGGCCGTGGGGGCGGGGTCGGCAGGGCATCTCGGGGGCATTCGGGGCGCATTTCGGATGCGCGAAACAGTCCTGGCCGCAACACGCCGACAGCCGGCGGACATCGCCACTTGCGGTGACTAGCGTGCGCCGGAGTGTGACGCGAGTCGGGAGGCTGCGATGGGCAACGAGGCAGTGGGCAACGAGGCGTTGCGGGTGGCGATGGCGGACAAGGGCGAGACTGCCGAGTCCCTGGCCGGAAAGGTGGGCGTCGACCCGAAGACGGCGGCTCGCTGGATGGCGGACGGGCGGATCCCGCATCCACGGACCCGGATCGCCGTCGCCAACCTCCTCGGGCGCAAGGCCGCCGAACTCTGGCCGGAACCGTTCCGCCGACGGGACCTGCCCTGGTTCCGGGCGTGGGCGGAACTGGAACAGGACGCCGGGTCCATCCGGTCGTACCAGCCACTGCTCGTGCCGGGGCTGCTCCAGACCGAGGCGTACGCCCGGGCGGTGCTGGCCACCGGCGGCCTGCTGTCGCCGACGGAGGTCGACGAGATCGTGGCGGCGCGGCTGGCGCGGCAGCGGGTGCTGGAGCGGGAATCCCCGCTCCAGTTCGTCGCGGTGATCGACGAGGTGGTGCTGCGGCGACCGGTCGGCCACGATCCGAGCGTGATGGCGGGACAGTTGGCCCAGCTGGCCGCGCTGGGTGAGCGGGAGCACGTGCAGGTCCGGGTGATTCCGGCGGAGAACCCGTGGCACACCGGCCTGGCCGGGCCGTTCGTGCTGGCCCGGATGCCGGACGGCGCCGAGGCGGCCTATCTCGACAATCAACTGCGCGGTCAGGTGGTGACCGACAGTGCTGATCTTGCTAGCCTGGGCGCGAGGTGGGAGAGCGTCACCGGTGAGGCGCTGCCCCGCCGACGGTCCATCGAGCTGATCAGGGAAGTGGCGACGACATGGAGTTGACCGACGCCCGCTGGCGCACCGCCACCCGCAGCAGCAACAACGGCGGCGACTGTGTCGAGGTGGCCGACAATCTGCCCGGCCGGGTCCTGGTGCGCGACAGCAAGGATCGGAACGGCGGCACCCTGGCCTTCACCCCGACCGCCTGGCGCGCCTTCGTCGACACCACCGTACGCAGTACGGTCTGACCAACCAGCCTGCTCGGCCTACCGGCAGCCCCCTGCTCGGTCGCCCTGTGCCTCGCCCTGCTCGGTCGTCCGGCTCGGTCGTCCCGAGTTGCGGCATCTTGCGGTCTTAGGCGACCTGGTTGGCGCGGGATGCGGCATGTCGAGTGGATCAAGCGGCCTGAGCGGGTCAGGCGGCCTGGGTGATCAAGCGGCCTGGTGGTCGAGCGGCCTGGTGGGTGAAGCGGCCTGGGTGGAGCAAGCGGCCTGGGGGAGCAGGCAGCCGGTGGCGGGCCAGGGCGAGTCAGGCGATGCCCCGGGGCGTGGCTGGCACCCGCGCCTCATGTCAGGATCATTCGTCCATCGCCGCTGACTTTCACACCTCAGCCGGCACGCCCACCCCCCGGCCTCGCCGACGATCATCGATAGGAACGGTCACATGCGTAGTGCCCACCGGCCCTTCACCCGGCGTGGCCTGCTCACCGGCACCCTCGGCTCGGCTGCGCTGCTCACGGCCGGCGGC
This sequence comes from Verrucosispora sp. WMMD703, assembly GCF_049178935.1. Taxonomy (NCBI): domain Bacteria; kingdom Bacillati; phylum Actinomycetota; class Actinomycetes; order Micromonosporales; family Micromonosporaceae; genus Micromonospora; species Verrucosispora sp. WMMD703. The sequence continues at coordinate 1,291,278 of NZ_JBMHMM010000004.1, forward strand.
ACTCTCACCGGCTGCGGCACCCCCGCCGCGCAGCAGACCGAGGAGGGATGCGTCAGCGAGGATCTGTCCGGCACGGAGAAGACGCTGGCTTTCTCCAACTGGCCGCAGTACATGGACGTCGACGAGGACGACGAGTCGAAGCGTCCCAGCCTGGACGGGTTCGTCAGCAGGACCGGCATCCAGGTGACCTATACCGAGGACATCAACGACAACAACGAGTTCTTCGGCAAGGTGCAGAATCAGCTCGCCGCCTGCCAGAGCACCGGGCGGGACATCATGGTGCTCACCGACTGGATGGCCGCCCGGATGATCCGGCTCGGCTGGATCCAGAAGCTCGACCGGTCGAAGCTGCCGAACGTCGAGGCCAACCTGCTGCCGTCGCTGCGGAACCGCCCCTTCGACGCCGAGAACCAGTTCGCCGTCCCGTGGCAGTCCGGCCTCGCCGGACTGGCCTACAACGGCCGGGTCACCGGGGAGATCCGTACCGTCGATGAACTGCTCACCCGTCCCGACCTCAAGGGCAAGGTGACCGCGCTCAGCGAGATGCGGGACACCATGGGTCTGCTGCTGATGTCCAACGGCCACGATCCGGCGGATTTCACCGCCGCCCAGTTCGACGACGCGCTAAACAAGCTCAAGCGGGCCGTGGACTCCGGGCAGATCCGCCGGTTCACCGGCAACGACTACGCCCCGGACCTGGCCAAGGGCGACATCGCGGCGTGCGTCGGCTGGTCCGGCGACATCATCCAACTTGGCTTCGAAGACGAACGGATCAGGTTCGTGGTGCCGGATTCCGGGGTGCTGCTCTGGTCGGACAACATGCTGGTGCCGAACCAGGCCAGCCACAAGGCCAACGCCGAAGAGCTGATCAACTACTACTACGACCCGGCGGTCGCCGCTCAGCTCGCCGCGTCTGTCAACTACATCTGCCCGGTGCAGGGGGCGCAGGCAGAGATGGAGAAGATCGATCCGGAGCTGGCCGCGAACCCGCTGATCTTCCCGGACGAGACCATGCTCGCCAGGTCCCGGGTCTTCATGGCGCTGGACGAGCAGCAGGAGCGCGAGTACGAGAGCAAGTTCCAGCAGGTTATCGGGGCGTGAGATGGCGCGGGAGACTCCGGCCGGCGACCTGACGCTGGCCAACCTCACCAAGACCTTCGGCACCTTCACCGCGGTCGACGACCTCAGTCTGACCGTTCCGCAGGGCTCGTTCTTCGCTCTGCTCGGCGCGTCGGGCTGCGGCAAGACCACCACGCTGCGGATGGTCGCCGGCCTGGAGGAGCCGACCAGCGGGCAGGTCCTGCTCAATGACCGCGACGTCTCCCGGTTGCGGCCGTACAAACGACCTGTCAACACGGTGTTCCAGAGCTACGCGCTCTTCCCGCACCTGGACGTCTTCGAGAACGTCGCCTTCGGGCTGCGGCGGCGCGGCATCCGCTCGGTCGCCGGCCCGGTGCGGCAGATGCTGACCTTGGTGCAGCTCGACGGGTACGAACGGCACCGCCCCGCCCAACTCTCCGGCGGCCAGCAGCAGCGCGTCGCGTTGGCCCGGGCACTGATCAACCACCCGCAGGTGCTGCTGCTCGACGAGCCGCTCGGTGCGCTCGACGTCAAGCTGCGTCGCCAGATGCAGATCGAACTCAAGCGGATCCAGACCGAGGTGGGCATCACCTTCGTGCACGTCACTCACGACCAAGAGGAAGCCATGACCATGGCGGACACGGTCGCGGTGATGAATGCCGGCCGGATCGAGCAACTCGGCGCGCCGGCCGAGATCTACGAGTTCCCGGCGACCGCCTTCGTGGCCGACTTCCTCGGCCAGTCCAACCTGATCGCCGGTGACGTATCCGGCGGCAGCGGGAACGACCTGCTGGTCACCGCGCACGGCACGCGGTTCTCCGTGCCGTCGGCGCGGTCCCGCACCGACCAGGGTCCGGTCTTTCTGGGCGTACGTCCCGAGAAGCTGCACCTGGCCGGGGCGGCCGTGCAGGTGCCCGTCGGCAACCAGTACCTGGAAGGAACGATCATCGACGCCTCCTACCTCGGGGTGAGCACTCAGTACCTGCTGCGTACCGGCTGGGGCACCGAGCTGAGCGTCTTCGTCGCCAACAGTGGCGCCCAGCAGCGCTTCGCGGTCGGCGAGCGGGCCGTGGCGTACTGGCATCCGCAGCACGCCTTTCTGCTCGGCCGCCGCGCCGACGAGGCGGACGGCACCATGCCGGTCCGGAACGAGCCGGTCGGCGCGTCCCCGTGAGCCCGCGAGGCGAGGCCGGGCGGCCGGCATCGCCCCCGGCTGCCCGATCGGGTCGGTACCGGCTCCTGCCGTACCTGCTGTTGCTGCCGGGTGCCGCCTGGCTGTTCCTCTTCTTCGTCGTGCCGTTGGCGCAGCTTGCCGCGGCCAGCCTCTACGACCCCACCGGCTCGCTCTCCACCGGGTACGCGCTGACCTGGGCTTTCGGCAACTATCCGACGGCGTTGCAGGCGTACTGGCCGCAGTTCGGACGGTCCTTTCTGTACGCCGGCATCGCGTTGGTGCTGGCGCTGCTGATGGGCTACCCCTTGGCGTACGCGATCGCGTTGAAGGCCGGCCGTTGGAAGAACCTGCTGCTGGTCTGCGTGATCGCGCCGATGTTCACCAGCTTCCTGGTGCGTACGTTGGCCTGGAAGACGATCCTGTCGGACAACGGCGCGCTGGTCGGGCTGCTGCGCGACGTGCACCTGCTCGGTCCGGACGGTCGACTGCTGGCCACCCCGGTCGCGGTGGTGCTCGGCCTGACGTACAACTTCCTGCCGCTCCTGGTGCTGCCGCTGTACGCGAGCCTGGAACGGCTCGACCGTCGGCTGCTGGAGGCGTCCAGCGACCTGTACGCGAGCCCGCTGACGACGTTCCGCCGGGTCACCCTGCCGCTGTCGATGCCCGGGCTGATCGCCGGCACCCTGCTCTTCTTCATCCCGGCGACCGGCGACTACATCAACGCCGAACTGCTCGGCACCCCGAACGAGTACATGATCGGCAATGTCATCGACTCCGCTTTCCTGGTCCGCCTCGACTACCCGCAGGGTGCGGCGCTGTCGTTCCTGCTGATGTCGGCGATCCTCGCAGTGGTCTTCGGCTACCTGCGCCGCACCGGCACGGAGGAAATCCTGTGAGGATCTCCCGTTGGTTCGCCGAGCACTGGGTGCTGGGCGTGGCGCTGCTGGTGCTCGGCTACCTGTTCCTGCCGATCGCCGTGGTCGCCGCGCTGTCGTTCAACCGCCCGTCCAACCGGCTGTCGTACGACTTCAACGAGTTCACCCTCGACAACTGGCGTGACCCGTGCGCCAGTTCGGAGATGTGCGACGCGGTGCTGCGCAGCGTACAGATCGGGTTCCTCGCCACCGTGGCGGCGACCGTGCTCGGGACGCTGATGGCCTTCGCCCTGGCCCGGCACCGGTTCCGGGGTCGGTCCGGGCTCAACGTGCTGATCTTCCTGCCGATGGCGACGCCGGAGCTGGTGATGGGCACCTCGCTGCTCGCCCTCTTCGTCTCCGGCGGGGTGCCGCTCGGCTTCTGGACCATCGTCGTCGCCCACGTCATGTTCTGCGTGTCGTTCGTGGTGGTGACCGTCAAGGCGCGGTTGACCGGGATGGACAGGCGGTTGGAGGAAGCCGCGATGGATCTGTACGCCGGTGAGTGGCAGACGTTCCGGCGGATCACCCTGCCGCTGGTGCTGCCCGGCATCGGGGCCGCCGCCCTCCTGGCGTTCTCGCTCAGCTTCGACGACTTCATCGTCACGAACTTCAACTCGGGCACCACCGTCACGTTCCCGATGTATGTCTGGGGTGCCGCCCAGCGGGGCATCCCACCGCAGGTCAACGTCATAGGGACGGCCATGTTCGGAGTCGCGCTGCTACTGGTGCTGGCCACTTCGCTGCGCGCCCGCCCGTGACCCCACGCGCTGTCACCCCGCGATCTTGCAGTTTCGGTCGCCGTTATGAGGATTTGAATCCGAAATGTGGCGTCGAAAAGTGCAAGATCGCGGAGGAGGCGGGGTGGGTAGCACGAGGGTGGGGGTGGGGGGTGGTTTTCCACAGGAGGGGAGGCTGTCCACAGGGAGAGTTGGTGGGACGGAACGGTGGGCGTCGGGCGGGGAGGGTGTCCGCATGACTGCTCAACTGTGGCGAGTGGAAACTCTGCTGCGGACGCTCAGCGCCCGACGACTTCGTACCCGGCTGGGCCGGGAGGAACTGCGCCGCGTGCGGAGGGGTGTCTATGCCGATCAACCCCTCGACGATGATGACGAGCTGCGGGCACTGCTGCTGTGTCTGCCGGAGGGCGCCATGCTGACCCGACAGACGGCAGCGCGACGCTATGGCTTCGGCGTCCTGCGTGACGACCTCGTGCACGTCCAACTACCGGCCATCGCGCCGAAACCCCGGCTACCCGGGCTGGTCGTGCATCGGTCCGTGCTGCCAGTGGAGCCGGTCCTCGTCGGTGGGCTGCCCTGTGTGCCGGCGGCGCGCTGCGCGATCGACCTGGCGCGTACGGTGCGGCGGCTTGACGCACTTCCCGTGTTGGATTGCGCTCTCAGGTCCGGTGTCGTGACCCCCGACGATCTGATCGCTGAGGTGTGCAGGCATCGGGCATTGCGCGGGGTGCGGCAGGCGCGCGAGTTGGTGTCACTGGCCGACGGCCGGGCGGAATGCCGCCAGGAGAGTCAGTTGCGGTTGGTGCTGGTCGACGGGCGGCTACCGCCACCTGAGCCGCAACTCTGGGTGCATGACGCCGACGGCTTCCAGCGTTATCGCCTAGACCTCGGCTACCGCGAACGCAGGGTCGGCATCGAGTACGACGGTGTCTCCCATCTCAGTCGCGAGAGCCTCAGGTACGACCGGGAACGTGTCAACTGGCTCGACGCCCAGGGCTGGCGGATGCGGTACTTCACCGATCGTGACCTCTACCGTCGCCCCAACCACATCATCGCCACCATCCGAACCGCCCTCTCCTGACGCCCGCACCCGCTCCCGCGATCTTGCAATTCCTATCGGTGCATAAGCGCTTTAAGGGACATTTCGGCGACCAAAAGCGCAAGATCGCGGGAGTGGACGGGCGGGGGTGGGGGCGGAGTTGGCGCGGTTACGTGGAGTATTGCTGCGGCGGGCACTTACAGAACCCTTAACTCCTGCCTGAGAACGTAGGCCCGACAGCGAGGACCACGGGGAGCGGAAGCGTGCGGGTGCTGGTGGCGGACGACGAGCGGTTGTTGGCGGACACCGTCGCGGAGGGGCTGCGTCGCCTCTCGATGGCGGTGGACGTCTGCTACGACGGTGACGGAGCGTTGGAGCGGGTCGGGGTGAACCGGTACGACGTCGCGGTGCTGGACCGGGACATGCCGGGACATACCGGCGACGAGGTGTGCCGCAGCCTGGCGGCGTCCGGCTCCGGTACGCGGGTGCTGCTGCTCACCGCTGCCGCCGGTATCAGGGACCGGGTGGAGGGCCTGGGGCTGGGCGCCGACGACTACCTGACCAAGCCGTTCGCCTTCGCCGAACTGGTCGCCCGGGTGCAGGCGTTGGGTCGGCGCTCCGCCCCGGCCGTCCCGCCGGTGCTGGAGGCGCATGACGTCGTCCTGGACGTGGCCCGGCACACCGTCACCCGCAGCGGTCGGCCGGTCAGCCTGAGCCCGAAGGAGTTCGCCGTGCTGCACGTGCTGCTCCGCGCCGAGGGCCGGGTGGTCAGCGCCGAGGAACTGCTGGAACAGGCTTGGGACGAGTTCGCCGACCCGTTCACAAACGTGGTCCGGGTCACCGTGATGACGTTGCGGAAGAAGCTCGGTGAGCCCCAGGTCATTCACACGGTGCCCCGGGCCGGGTACCGGATCGGTGGTGCCGAGTGACGCCGCGCTGGCGGGTCGTGCTGGTCGGCGTGCTCGCCCTGCTCGTCGGGTACGCCCTGCCCGGCCTGACGACGTCGGTGCTCGGCGAGTTGTGGGTGAGTGTCAGCAGGCTCTGCCACACCGGGCTGCCCGGCGTGGGTCTGGTGTGCCAGCCGGCGCGGGACCTCGCCGGCCTGGCCGTCCCGCTCACCGGGCTGGTGCTCCTCGTGCTCTCGGTCGCCGGGATCTGGGCTGCCGCGCTGTGGTGCCTGCGGCCGGTGCGGGATCTGGCCGGGCCGATCGCGCAGGTCGGGCCGCAGAATCTCGGTCACCGGCTCCGGCCGCGCGGCAGCGACGAACTTGCCCGGCTGGCCCGGTCCATCGACGAGATGATGGAGCGCATCGCCGCCGGCTACGAGGGGCAGCGGCGGTTCGCCGCGAACGCCTCCCACGAGCTGCGCACGCCGTTGGCGGTGCAGCGGACGTTGATCGAGGTCGGCATGGCCCGCTCGCTGACCGGTGAACAGCTGGAACTGCTGACCGGGCAGTTGCTGGAGACCAACGAACGCAACGAGCGGCTGATCGAGGGGCTGCTCGCGCTCAGTGAGAGCGACCAGGGACTGCGATCCCGTACCCCCCAGCGGCTCGACGAGATCGTCACCGGGGTCCTGGCCGCGCACCAGGACCGGATCACCGAGGCCGGGTTGACGGTGCAGAGCCATCTGGAACCCCGGAGGGTGATGGGCGAGCGGGTGCTGCTGGAGCGCCTGGTGACGAACCTCGTGGAAAACGCGATCAAGTACAACCGGCCGGGCGGCACCCTCACCGTCGCGGTCGGTCGCAACCCGGCCCTGACGGTGGTCAACACGGGCCAGGTGGTGCCGGCCGAGGCGGTCGCCGGTCTCTTCGAACCGTTCCGGCGCCTGGCCCGGGACCGGACGAATCACAGCGGTGGCGCCGGCCTCGGCCTGGCCATCGCTCGCTCGATCACGCAGGCCCACGACGGCCTGATCGCCGCCCGCCCGGCCGAGTACGGCGGGCTGCGGGTGGACGTCCAACTACCCACCGCACCCTGACCCGGCTGCCCCGCCGGCAGCCGAGCCACCACCCGACGTACGGGGCCGCATCCGCGGCACCCCGACCCTCAGCGTGCCCGCGAAACGACGTCGGCAGGCCCGGAAGACGTGCGCTTCCGCCGTGCCCGGGAACCGACCCGGCCCGCGTGCCGGTGACCTGACCGGCGTGCGCGCGACCTCGCTGGGTGGGCCGGAGACCGGCCGAGCAGCCAGCGACGGGTCGGCGGCAGCTTCACCTGAGCCGCGGGCCAGCGGACAGCAGCGGCGTGCCAGTCGCCTGGCGGCCTGACAGAGACGGAGAGGAGAGACCCATGACCACCCGCGAACACGCCGTGGTCGAGTCGGCCGTCGGCCGGCCCGTCCCCGGCGGTGCCGGCACCGGGCCGGTCTCAGCCGGCACCAGGTTGACCTGGGTGGATGTCGCCAAGGGCGGCTGCATCCTGCTGGTCCTGCTCTGGCACGTGATCGTCAAGGACTATCTCCAGATCGACTGGCGGCTGGACGTGCCGGTCCTGGGTGCCTGGGGGACCTTCGGCGAACTGCTGCTACCCATGCGGATGCCGCTGTTCTTCACCATCTCCGGCATGCTCGCGGCGACCGCCGTGCAGCCGCCCTGGCGGTCGGTCGCCCGGCCTCGGGCCGCCCGCTTCCTCTACCTGTACGGCGTCTGGCTGATGATCCACACTGCCGTTCTGGCTCTCGCCCCGGACTTCCCGACCGACCGGGCGAGCGACCTCGGTGGCCTGTTGGCACAGCTGACGGTCACCCCGTCCAACCTCTGGTACCTGTACGCGCTGGCGCTGTACTTCGTACTGGCGAAGGCACTGCGACGGTGCCATCCGGCGGTGCTGCTGGTCGCCGCCGGCACGCTGAGCGCCGTAGCCGCGGCGGGGCTGCTCGACACCCCCGGCAACCGGGGTGGTCTGTACCAGAACCTGGTGTTCTTCCTGGCCGGGCTGCACCTGCGCGGGCACGTCCTTCGGTTCGCCGACGCCGTCACCGGCCGACGATTGCTGCTGGCCGGAGCGGCGTACGCCGTCGCGCTGGCTGCCGTGGCGGCGACCGGCACCGCTCGGCTGCCCGGCGTGGCGCCGCTGGTCTCCGTCCTCGCGGTGCTGTTCGGCATCGCCGTGGCGGTCCGGCTGGCCCGAAGGCCGGTGGTGGGCGAGCCACTCGCCGCCCTCGGCCGACAGACGCTGCCGATCTATGTGCTCCACATGCCGGTGCTGGCGCTGCTGCATCGACTGATCGCCGAGCCGATCGCTGGTCTGGACGAACCTGTCCGGTTCGCGTTGGCCCTCGGCTTCCCGTTCTCGCTCACCGTCGCCGTGCTGGCGATCAGCCTCGGCCTGCACCGGCTGTTGCTGGCGGTCCGGGCGTCGTGGCTGTTCGACCTGCCGGTCCGGGGCAACGCCGCCCGGCGGCCGACCTCACGACCGTCCGCGCCGTCGGCGGCAGAACCGCTCGCACAAACGGCATCCCACTGATCGATTTGAAGGAGAGGACATGTCACACACTGATCCGTCCGGAGCCGGTCCGGTTCCGATCGACGTGCCGGAGGCAGCCCGGTGGCTGGCCGGCCGGGTGTTGCGTACCCCGGTGCTGCGGGCACCGGCCATCGACCGGTTGGCCGGTGCCCGGGTGCTGCTGAAGGCGGAGAACCTTCAGGCCGGTGGCTCGTACAAGATGCGCGGCGGGCTTTACGCGGTGAGCCGGCTGGCAGCGGCCGGGCACGGTGGGGTGGTCGCCCAGAGCACCGGTAACCACGCGGTGGCGGTGGCGCTCGCGGCTCGGCGGTTCGAACTGGCCGCCACGGTGGTGCTTCCGGTCGACGCGGCAGCGACGAAGGTGGCTCGGGCCCGCGCGGCAGGAGCGCGGGTGGTGCTCGCCGGTACGACGGTCGAGGAGCGGCTGGCCGTGGCCCGCCGGGTGCGTGACGAGACCGGCCACCCGATCGTCGACGCGTACGACCATCCGGACGTCATCGCCGGCCAGGGCAGTGCCAGCCTCGAACTGATCGAGGAGGCCGAACGGGCCGGCACCCCGCTCGACGCCCTCGTGGTGCCGGTCGGTGGCGGTGGCGGTGCCGCCGGTGCCTGCCTGGCCGCGGCCGGTCGGCCGATCGAGGTGTACGGGGTGGAGCCGCATGGCTGCGACTCGCTGGCTCGCAGCCTGGCGGCCGGTCGGCCCGTTCCGGTCACACCGGCACCGACGATCGCCGACGGACTGCGCCCGACCTGTGTCGGTGAGCTGCCCTTCGCCATCCTGCGCACCCGGCTGCGCGGCGTGGTCCGGGTGGACGACGACGAGATCGCCGAGGCGTTCCGGCTGCTCCTGCTGGAGCTGAAGATGCTGGCCGAGCCGTCGGGGGCGGCCGGTCTGGCCGGTGCGCTACGGCTCGCCGCCGCTGGCGCGCTGGGCAACGACGGGGCGCGGCGGCGCACGGTCGGCGTGGTGCTGACCGGCGGAAACGTGGAGGCGGACCTGGTCGCCCGACTGGCGGCAGCCGCCCGACTTGAGGAAGAGGTGGCAGCGGCATGAGTGCGCCCGTACGCATTGGAATTCTGTTCGGTGGTCCGTCGGCGGAACACGACGTGTCCTGCGCCTCCGCGCTCGGTGTGGCCCGGGCGCTGGCCGGCGGCGGCTACCGCATCGTCGCCATCGGGGTCACTCGCGCCGGTGGGCTGCGGCTCGTCCCGGACGCGGCGCTGTCCGGATTTCTGGCCAGCACCACATCGGAGCGGGCCATCGACGACCGGCTGACGGTGATCGGGCCGGCCGTGGAGCTGCGGGCCGGGCCGCGTGCCGGTACGGCGGTGGTGACCGCGATGGACGCGCCCGGCGCGGTGCACGCCGAGTTGGACGTGGTCTTCCCGGTGCTGCACGGCCCGTTCGGTGAGGACGGGGTGGTGCAGGGGGTGCTCGAATCCCTGGGCGTGCCGTACGTCGGGTGCGGCATCCTCGCCTCCGCCGTCGGGATGGACAAGGTGGCGATGAAGCGGGCGTTGCGGGCCGAGGGGGTGCCGATCACCCCGCACGTCTCCTTCGACGCGACCACGTACCGGACCATTGAGGATCCGGAGAAGCTGGTGCTGGGGCTGCGTCGCCCGCTGTTCGTCAAGCCGGCCCGGATGGGCTCCTCGATCGGCATCTCCCGGGTGGCCGAGGGCGACGATCTGGCGGCGGCGATCGAGGAGGCGCTGCGACACGACACGGTGGTCGTGGTGGAGCAGGGAGTCAGCGGCCGGGAACTGGAGTGCGGGGTGCTCGGCGGTGCCCGTCCGGACGCTTCAGCGGTCGGCGAGGTACGGGTCAGCGGTGGCTGGTTCGACTACCGCCAGAAGTACTTCGGCGACACCGATCCGATGGTCGTCCCGGCTCCGCTGTCGCGGGAGGTGAGCGAGCGGATCAGGGAGCTGTCGGTGCGGGCGTTCGCCGCGATCGGTGGCTGGGGCCTGGCCCGGGTCGACTTCCTCTACGACGAGGCCGCGGGCGAGTTGTACGTCAACGAGTTGAACACGATGCCGGGCTTCACCGCCCACTCGATGTACCCGAAGGTGTGGGCGGCGGCCGGCGTCGGCTACCGGGAGATCCTGGACCGTCTCGTCGCGCTGGCCTTCGCCCGGCACGCCGAGCGGCCCCGCGGGGGAGACGAGCGATGATCCTGCTCTGCGATCCGCGGGTCGCGGCGGTACCCGGCGTCGACGACGGTGAGCCGCTCGTCGACCTGCGCGATCTCCCCGAGCTGCGGCTGGATTCTCGGGCGGCCGATCCGGCCGGCGCGTACGCCCGGTTGCGTCAGCCGGTGGTGGACCGGTTGCTGACGGCGCAGCGCGCACTGCCCGACGGGTTGCGCCTGCTGATCGTCGAGGGGTACCGGCCCTACCAGGCACAGCTTGACATCTTCACCGGCTACCAGGAGGAACTGCGGCGGGCCCACCCGGACTGGTCGCCGGAGCGGCTGTACCGGGAGACCACCAAGTTCGTCTCCCCGGTGGAGGTGGCGCCGCACAGCACCGGAGGCGCGGTGGACCTGACGTTGTGCACAGCGGACGGCGTCGAGCTGGACATGGGCACCGCTGTGGACGCCACCCCGGAGGCGAGCGACAACGCCTGCTTCACCGCCGCGTCGTCGATAGGCCCCGACGCTCGCCGGCACCGGCAGATCATGGTTGCCGCCCTGCGTGGGGCCGGCCTGGTGAACTACCCCACCGAGTGGTGGCACTGGTCGTACGGAGATCGCTACTGGGCGTTGCTGACCGGTGTGCCACACACCCGTTACGGGCCGGTATGACCGATGCCTTCACCGGCTAACTCGAAGCATTGTTTCGATAAGTGTCACGGCGATGAACTGGAAAGCGCTCCCACGCCGTACCAGCCCGCGAACACAAGGATGTGAGGACGGGAGAAACAGGTGAAGCTGCAGCGGAAGCACGTGCTGGCGGCGGGGGTGGCGGTGGTCGCCGCGGCGACGGTGGCGGTGGGCACCGGTCTGGGGTTCGCTGACAGCGCACCGAGCCGGCAGAGCGTCTGCGCGGGATCGATCACGTTCTCGGCCGAGGCGGGCGCACCGGCCGCCACCAGCAACCAGTTCCCGGTCGGTACCCGGCTGCGGGTGACGAACCTCGACAACGACAAATCGGCGGAGGTGACCGTGGTCGGTCCGTCGGGCAGTTGCGTGCTGCTCAACGCCACCGCGATGGAACTCGTCCGTGAGCCCGGCAAGAACGTGATCCGGAACAACGTGGTCGAGCGTATCGGTGCCGCCGCGCAGCCGGGCGCGGGACAGCCGGGCGTGATCGGTGACCGGCCGGGGTCGGCCTCACCGCCGGCGGCCCGCCCGGTCGCCGGATCGGCCTGCCAGGGCGCGATCACCTTCTTCGAGGAGGACGCAGGACCGGCCGCGACGAGTGACCGCTTCCCGGTCGGTACCCGGCTGCGGGTGACCAACCTGGACAACAACAGGGCGACCACGGTCACCGTCACCGGCCCTTCCGGCAGCTGTGTGCTGCTGAACTCCGCCGCGATGGAGCAGGTCCGGGAGCCAGGCAAGAACCTGGTACGCAACAACATCGTCGAGGTGCTGGGCTGAGCCGCAGGTCCACTGTCGCCAGACGTCGCGGCCGTCACGCACGCCGCCCGGCGCGACGGCGCGACGATCGGCGGTGTCACCAACCGCCGTCGTCGCGTACCCGGGCCGGGGCGCGGCCGAGCAGCAGGGTGATGAGCGCGGCGTCGAAGTCGGCCCCGAGGAACCACTCACCGGCCTGGTCCAGCGCGAATATCCGACCCCGTTCGTCAGCTGCGATCATGCTGTGCCGGCTCTCGGTGCCGATCGGGATCAGCCGGGTGCCGATCACCGCCGCGAAGTCATGCAGCGATTCGGCGGATTGGGCGACCCCACGGGGGTGAATGTCGAAGCGGGAGATCCACACCTGCTCACCGGGGCCGCGCCGCCGGCTGAACAGTCGGGGTAGGGCGTTGAGGGCAGCGTGCCCGTGCGCCCTGCCGCTGCTGACGACCGGGTGACCTGCCGAGGTCGCTGCGTCGGCGTCGGGCCGCCAACCGGCGGCGACCAGCGCCCGCGCCACCTCTGCAGGAAACCGGCCGGGTGCCGGGTCGGCAGCCGGTTGTGGAAGCCAGGGCTCGGTGTGGGCTCGTTCAGCAGGGGGCAGAACGCTGAACTCGACAAGCATGTTCAGACAGGAGTCGCAGGGTCGTTCGGCTGGCCCGCCGTGCGGATCGCCCGGCGCCCGGACCTGAAACACCTCGATGCGGGCGGACGTCAGCAGCTCCTTCGCGTCGCCCATGCTCATGGCGGTGATGCCTTCGGCAGTGCGGCGGTGGTCGTACTCGTGCAGGACGTCGGAGACCACGACGAACTCCGCGTGCCGGGAACCGCCGCGTACCAGGTGGCCGGCGGGCTGCCGGTCGAGGTACGCGCGGATCAGCGGGTGGTGGTTGAGTTCCACGTCACCCTTGGCGCCCTGGGCGGTGAAGATCCGCCCCTCGACGGTGAGACGTGCGGTGGTGGTCGGTGCGGGCAACCGGCGGATCTCGCGTAGCAGCTGACCGGCCGGATCCACGGTACGCGGGGCCGATGGGCGGGTGGCCCGGCTGCGACGGTAGAGCCGCGCCACCACGTCGGGCGAGACCCGCGGCCAGGTGCTCACCTCACCGGTCCGCTTGTCGACCACGGTCGTGGGCAGATCGCCGGCAAGTGGCCTGACCTGTGTGGCTGCCGTGGAGGTGATGACGTACCCGAGGTCGAACTCGACGACCGTCGGTCGGCACTCGTGCCCCAGGCGCAGCGAGTCGCGGCGGGCCCACACCGCGGCGAGCTGTTCTGCCTGTTCGCGGTCGATCACAACCGGTAACCTATCGGACTACGTCGCTGCGTGGCTTTGTGTGCGGTGGAGCCTACTCATCGTGAGGTGAGCGGTCGTTCTGCCGCGCCGAGCGGCCCGCGCGGCACCCGCTGCGGGCCTCGACGGGGGGCAATACGCTCGCGGAATGGCAGCTCCGGAGAAGAAGGACGGTGACCGGCGGCTCTGGGCCTGGCCGGCGGGCATCCTGCTCGGCATGGTGATCGGGGTGGCGGCCCTGGATGGTGCTGCCGGCATCGGCGTCGGTGTGGCCCTCGGTGTGGCCTTTGCGCTGGCACTTGGCGCGACGGGTGGCGAGGACGGCGCGAGCGGCGAGGGCGGCGAGGGCGGCGAGGGCGGCGCTGGCGGGTCCGGCTCCGGGGAGGGTCCGGACCGTCCGGCATGACCGCCGAGCGGCCCGTCGCGACGTGGTGCGGCGCACATGCGGGGTGCTCGATGGCCAGCCGAGGTCAGGCCCCGGTAGTAGCCTGACCGGCGTTCCCCCGTCGGGGGAGGAACGGTGGTTGATCATGTCGGTACGTCGGCACACGGCGCGACTCGCGACGGTCTGCGTGTTCCTGGGTGCCCTGGTGGCGCTCGGTGGCGCTCCCGCGCACGCCGACGAGGACCGGGTGCGGGTGCGTTCGGCAGGCAGCTTCACCGCGGGCCGTTCCGCCCAGGGTGTGACCGTCGAGGTGCGCAAGCGCACCGACGGATGCGTGCGGGTGCGCACCGCGCTGGGTCTGAGCCTGCCCGACGTACGAGCCGACCAGGTGGCGGTGCAGGCCAACGTGGGAGGCCGTTGGGTGCCGGTCGGGATCTCCGGTGCGACGGGGCTGGTCACCACCGCGCCGGTCGCCCCGGCCCGGGACGAGCTCTGCAAGGGCAAGGGTCTGGCGATGCGGTACCGCGTCGCCTTCGCCGCGGATGCCCCCGGCGGCCGACTGGTGGTGACCGGTGAGGCGACCACGGCGCGCGGTGCCGTGCTGGGCCGGGCCGCCGCGTCGTCGCGGGTGGTTGGCGGGCGTGCCTCGGCGTCGCCCTCCCCGTCGCCCTCCCCGTCGCCGTCGCCCAGCGAGGAGGTGGCCGAGGAACCGACCGTCGAGGCCACGCCCACCGTGGCGCTTGCCGCCGAGACGACGGACGATCTCGCCCAGACGGCCGGTGAGTCCTCCGGCGGGTCGCCGGTGATGTACTTCGGTATCGCCATGGTCGCCGCTGGCGCACTGCTCATCGGGCTGTTGATCCACCGCTCCCGCAAGGACCGCAGGGATCGCGGACAACCGGCCGACGGGTTCGTGATTCCACCGTCGCGCAACCCGGGTGGCACCACGTACCGGTCCGGCGGCCAAGGCGCCGCGCCGGTCGCATCCGTCCCGGGTGCCCTGCCGGTCCCACCGGGCCCGAATGCCGCACCGGCATCGCCGCCCGGCCTGGGCAACGTGCCGCCGGCAACGCCCGGTCAGGCGTACGGGGCGAGTCGGCCCGGCACGCCCCGGGTCTACGGCGGCACGGCAGAGCCCAGGCCGACCGGCGGCACCGCAGCGCCCCGGCCGACCGGCGGGGTGTACGGTGCCCGGCCGGCCGACCCGACCGAGGCGACTCGGCCGGGTGGACCGGTGGCGCCGACCGGCCCGGTCCCACCCGTCACGTCCGCCCGTGCAGCGGTGTCACCGGCGCGGATCGTACCGCCCACCTCCGCCCCGCCGGCACCGTCGACGCCCGGCCTGGCCGTACCGCCCCCGGGCCGGTCACCCGTACCGCCTCCGGGCCCGGCCGCGCCGACCTCGGGCCCGCCGGCCGCGCCGACCTCGGTGCCGCCGGTGGAGCCTGGTCAGGGCGGGGTGTCGGGGCGCCCGGACCGGTCGCCGGGTGCCGGGACGGGTGACGAGCCGGAGTACGGACGCGGGCTCGGCGGCTGAGCCGGGGCGGGTGCCGCCGCTCCGATACGCTCAGGTTCGTTGACGTCCCGCAGGCGAGGAGTGGAACCGGTGTCTGATCTGTCCCGGATCGTGAAGGCGTACGACGTCCGTGGGACGGTGCCGGACCAGTGGGACGAGCGTGTCGCCGGTGCCCTCGGCGTCGCCTTCGCCCAGATGCTCGACGCCGCCGGTGAGCCGGGGCAGGCGGTGCTCATCGGGCACGACATGCGGGCCTCCGGGCCCGGGCTGGCCGCCGCCTTCGCCACCGGGGTACGCGCCGAGGGCCGCCCGGTCATCGAGATCGGGCTCGCCTCGACCGACATGGTCTACTACGCCTCCGGTTCGCTCGGACTGCCCGGCGCGATGTTCACCGCCAGCCACAATCCGGCGCAGTACAACGGCATCAAGCTCTGTCACGCCGGCGCCCGCCCGGTCGGGCAGGACAGCGGGTTGGCCGAGGTCCGCGACCGGGCGCAGGCCCTGCTCGACAAGGACGAGCCGATCGGTGAGCCGACCGCGCCGACGCAGCGGCGCGACCTGCTGCCCGACTACGCGGCACACCTGCGCACGCTTGTGGACCTCTCCGGCATCCGGCCGCTGACCGTGGTGGTCGACGCCGGCAACGGGATGGGCGGGCACACGGTGCCGAGCGTGCTCGGCGACGCCGCTCTGGCGGCCCTGCCGTTGCGGATCGTGCCGCTGTACTTCGAACTGGACGGGACGTTCCCCAACCACGAGGCCAACCCGTTGGATCCGGCCAACCTGGTCGACCTGCAACGCGCGGTGGTGGCGCACGGCGCGGACATCGGCCTGGCGTTCGACGGAGACGCCGACCGCTGCTTCGTGGTGGACGAGCGCGGCGAGCCGGTCTCCCCGTCGGCTATCACGGCGTTGGTGGCCGCTCGGGAGTTGGCCAAGCACCCTGGCTCGACGGTGATCCACAACCTGATCACCTCCAGCGCGGTGCCCGAGATCATTCGGGAGCACGGCGGTGAGCCGGTGGTGGCCCGGGTGGGTCACTCGTTCATCAAGGCCGAGATGGCGCGTACCAACGCGGTCTTCGGTGGGGAGCACTCGGCGCACTACTACTTCCGGGACTTCTGGTTCGCCGACACCGGCATGCTGGCGGCGATGCACACCCTGGCGGCGCTCGGCGAGCAGCCGCTGCCGCTGTCCACGCTGGCCGCCGAGTACGAGCGGTACGTCGCCTCGGGTGAGATCAACTCCACGGTGGCGGACCAGGCGGCCAAGGTCACCGAGGTGCGTGCCGCGTACCCGGAGGCCGAAGCCGACGAGATGGACGGTCTCACCCTGCGCTTTGCCGATGGGGCGTGGTTCAACCTGCGCGCCTCGAACACCGAGCCGCTGCTGCGGCTCAATGTCGAGGCACCGACCGCCGAGCGGATGACCGCACTGCGCGACGAGGTGCTCGACCTGGTTCGCCGATAAGATCGCTCGCGCCGGTCGGCACCTCCGGCCGGTGAAGCCGCACACGTGGAAGGAGCCGCGCAGTGGCCCTCGACCCGCAGTTGCTGGAAATCCTTGCCTGCCCGGACACACACCATGCCCCGCTGACCTACGACGCGCAGGTCCAGACGCTGACGTGCACCGAGTGCGGCCGGATCTTCGAGGTCCGCGACGATGTGCCGGTGCTGCTGCTGGACGAGGCGCGCGGCCCTGCGGAGGGATCGTGATCGACGGAACCGCCGGCGTCAGCGGGCACCGCAACGCCGACGAACGACTGCTCGACGACCCGCAGGCGCTCGCCGAGCGCGATCCGGGGGGCATGCTGCGGCACACCGCCTCGGCGGGGGCACAGGTACGCGAGTCGGCCGCCCTGGCCGCCGAGGCGAACCTCTCCGTACTCGCCGACGACGGACGTCCCCGGGCGGTGGTGATCGCCGGCATCGGCACCGCCGGACGGACCGGTGACGTGCTGGCCACGGTCGCCGGGCCGCGCTGCCCGGTGCCGGTAATCGCGCACCGCCTTGCCGGCGTGCCCGGCTGGGTCGGCGCGGCGGACGTGGTGATCGCGGTCAGCGCCTCCGGCCGCAGCCCGGAGGCGCTGGGTGCCGCCGAGGCCGCTCACCGGCGGGGTGCCCGGCTGGTCGCGGTGGGTCCGGCGGACTCGCAACTGCACTCGGTCGCCGAGCGGGCCCGCGCCCCGTTCATCCCGGTACCCCGGCGGGCACCGGCCCGGGCCAGCCTCTGGGGCCTCACCGTGCCGGTCCTGCTCGCCGCCCGGGCCCTGGGCCTGGTCAAGGTCAACGAGGCGGACCTGGCGGAGACGGCGGCCCGGCTGGACGCCGACGCGGACCGCAGTCGCCCCACCGCCGAATCCTTCGTCAATCCGGCGAAATCTCTCGCCCTCGGGCTGGCCGGGTCGATCCCGATCGTGTGGGGCTCGTCTCCGCTGGCGGCGGTCGCCGCGCGTCGCTTCGGCGACACCCTGTCGGCCAACGCCCGGTACCCGGTGGTCACCGGTGCGCTCGGCGAGGCGGGTCGGGGCCGGGTCGGGCTGCTCGACGGCGTTTTCGGTGGCCTGGCCGAGGGGGAGCGGGACATCTTCGCCGATCCCGACGAGTCGGACGGCGCGGGCACCCGACTGCGGTTGGTGCTGTTGCGCGACGGTGGCCTGAACGCCGAGGACGACGCCGACGAGCCACTGGCCGTCGAGGAGCGGCGCGCGGACGCGGTGCAGACCCTCGCCGAGCGGCGGGGCGTACGGTGCGACGTGGTCACCGCCGAGGGCGGTTCGGCGCTGGAGCGGCTCGCCTCCCTGGTGGCGGTGCCGGACTTCGCGTCGATCTATTTGGCGTTGGCGCACGGCCTGGACCCGATGGCGGTCCCGGCGATCACCGAGATGAAGGAACTGGCCAACCAGTGAGCACCCAGGGTGGCAGCAAGGCGATCATCGCGGCGCTGCTGGCCAACGTCGGCATCGCCGTGACGAAGTTCGTGGCCTTCCTGTTGACCAGCTCGTCGTCGATGCTCGCCGAGTCCATCCACTCGGTCGCCGACTCGGGCAACCAGGCCTTGCTGCTGCTCGGCGGCAAGCGGGCCCGGCGGGCCGCCACCCCGCAACACCCGTTCGGCTACGGGCGGGAGCGCTACGTCTACGCCTTCATCGTCGCGATCGTGCTGTTCAGCCTGGGCGGTCTGTTCGCGCTCTACGAGGCGTGGCACAAGTGGTCCGATCCGCACGGCATCACCAGTTGGCAGTGGGTGCCGGTGACCGTGCTGCTCGCGGCGATCGTGATGGAGTCGTTCTCCTTCCGCACCGCGATCAGGGAGTCGAACCTGGTCCGGGGCCGTGAGTCGTGGACCAGGTTCATTCGCCGGTCGAAGGCGCCGGAGCTGCCGGTGGTGCTGCTGGAGGATTTCGGCGCACTTGTCGGCCTGGTCTTCGCCCTGCTCGGGGTGGGCATGACCCTGGCCACCGGCAACGGCCGCTGGGACGCGGCCGGCACCGCGATGATCGGCCTGCTGTTGGTGACCATCGCGATCGTGCTTGCCGTGGAGACCAAGAGCCTGCTGCTGGGGGAGGGGGCCGAGCCGGCGGACATCTCGGCCATCGAGCAGGCGGTCACCGCCGGCCCCGAGGTGGAGCGGATCATCCACATGAAGACGCTGTACCTCGGTCCGGAGGAGTTGATGGTGGCCGCGAAGGTCGCGGTGTCGCGGTGCGAGAGCGCCGAGGAGGTGGCCCAGGGCATCGACGCGGTGGAGGAGCGGATCCGGGCCGCCGTGCCGGTCGCTCGGGTCATCTACCTCGAACCGGACATCTACCGGCTCCCGGCCGGGTCATCCACCACCTCCGGGCACGCTGGGAGCTGACCGGTGGAACCGCTGTACGGGCCGATCAAGGACTACGCCTGGGGCTCCCGCTCGGCGATCGCCGAACTTCAGGGACGGCCGGCGCCCAGCGCGGTACCCGAGGCGGAGCTGTGGCTCGGTGCGCATCCGGGCGCGCCGGCCGCCGTCGAGCGTGACGGCGGGCGGATCGCGCTCACCGAGGTACTCGCCGCCGAGCCCGTCCAGTGGCTCGGCCGCCCGGTGCTCGACCGGTTCGGGCCCCGGCTGCCGTTTCTGCTCAAGGTGCTGGCCGCAGCGGCCCCGCTGAGCCTTCAGGCCCATCCGGACGCCGAACAGGCGCGGGCCGGTCACGCCGCCGAGCAGGCCCGCTCCGGTGGGCACCGCAACTATGTCGACCCGTTCCACAAGCCGGAGTTGCTGGTGGCGCTCGGGCCGATGGAGGCGCTGTGCGGGTTCCGGGATCCCGCCGCCTCGGCGCGGGCGCTCGCCGCGCTGGGCGTACCGCAGCTGCGTCCGGTGCTCGACGCGTTGGCCGCCGGGCCGGCGGGACTGGCCGAGGCCGTACGCCGGCTCCTGGAGTGGCCGACGGCGGAGCGGGCCGACCTGGTGGCGGCGGCCCGGGCGGCGGACGGCCCGGACGCGGACCTGGTGGCCCTGCTGGCCGATGCGTACCCGGCCGACCCCGGAGTGCTGGTGGCCCTGCTGCTCAACCGGGTGCGGCTGGCCGCCGGTGAGGCGATCTGGATGCCGGCCGGCAACCTGCACGCCTACCTGCGCGGCACCGGGGTGGAGGTGATGGCCGCCAGCGACAACGTGCTGCGGGGCGGGTTGACCCCGAAGCACGTTGACGTGGCCGAACTGCTGCGGGTGCTCCGTTTCGAGGTGCTCGACCGGCCGGTGGTCGCGCCCCGGGAGGTCGCCGACGGGGTGGTCACCTGGCCGGTGCCGGTGGACGACTTCGCGCTGCACCGGGTGACCGTCGGCGACGGTCGGTCCGAGGTGACGTTGGCGGTGCCGGGCCCCCGGGTGGTGCTCTGCACCGCCGGCCGGGTCACCGTGACCGACGGGGTGGCGCCAGTGACTCTCGGCTCCGGCCGGGCGGCGGTGGGACCAGCCGCTGGCAGTTCACTCACGGTCACCGGTGAGGGTGAGACGTACGTCGCCTCCACCGGTCAGGTCTGAGTCGGCTTCGGTTCTTGGGTGAGGTCAGCTGGCGACCGACAAGTCCGACTTTCCCGGAATAGCTTGACTCGGCCCTTGCTCAGTGTGACTCTATAGGTGCGTAGCGTTATCGCGACGATGGTCCGAGAACGCGCGGGGGAACCAAACCGGGGGGATGCACGGGGCGGACGGAGATGGGCGGCACACGTCCACACCGGCCGCCCCGTGCGCTGTCCGTAACCACCCCGACCGCGCGCCGTCAACCCGCGTAAGGTGGGAGGTTGCGCAGCACCATCGTCCGACAGGAGCTTTCATGACCAGCACCCTCCCGGCGTCCGCCACTGGCACGTCGTCCGAGGTCCGGCCGCGTACTGTCGCCGAGGGCGACTACAAGGTGGCGGATCTGTCGCTCGCCGAGTTCGGGCGCAAGGAGATCCGCCTCGCCGAGCACGAGATGCCCGGCCTGATGGCGATCCGGCGTGAGTTCGCCGACGCGCAGCCGCTCGCGGGAGCGAGGATCACCGGGTCGCTGCACATGACGATCCAGACCGCCGTCCTGATCGAGACCCTGGTCGCGCTCGGCGCGCAGGTCCGCTGGGCGTCCTGCAACATCTTCTCCACCCAGGACCACGCCGCCGCCGCGATCGTCGTCGGCCCCGAGGGCACCGTCGACGCGCCGTCAGGTGTCCCGGTGTACGCCTGGAAGGGCGAGACCCTTGAGGAGTACTGGTGGTGCACCGAGCAGGTGCTCGACTGGCCCGACGGGGACGGCCCGAACATGATCCTGGACGACGGTGGCGACGCCACGCTGCTCGTCCACAAGGGTGCCGAGTTCGAGAAGGCCGGCGCCGTGCCGCCGGTCGAGTCCGCCGACTCCGAGGAGTACGCGGTCATCCTCGGCCTGCTGCACCGCTCGCTGGCCGCGAGCGGCCAGCGGTGGACGCGGATCGCCGCCGGCATCAAGGGCGTCACCGAGGAGACCACCACCGGCGTGCACCGGCTCTACGAGATGCACCGCGCCGGCACGCTGCTCTTCCCGGCCATCAACGTCAACGACTCGGTGACCAAGAGCAAGTTCGACAACAAGTACGGCTGCCGCCACTCGCTCATCGACGGCATCAACCGGGCCACCGACACGCTGATCGGCGGCAAGATGGCAGTCGTGTTCGGCTACGGCGACGTGGGCAAGGGCTGCGCTGAGTCGCTGCGCGGCCAGGGTGCCCGGGTCGTGGTGACCGAGGTCGACCCGATCTGTGCGCTCCAGGCGGCGATGGACGGCTACCAGGTGGCCACCATGGAAGACGTGGTCGAGCAGGCTGACATCTTCATCACCGCCACCGGCTGCTATGACGTCATCACCAACGAGCACATGGCCCGGATGAAGCACCAGGCCATCGTCGGCAACATCGGCCACTTCGACAACGAGATCGACATGGCCGGCCTGGCGAAGCGCTCGGATGTCACCCGGGAGAACATCAAGCCGCAGGTCGACCTCTGGAAGTTCGACGACGGCCACGCGATCATCGTGCTCTCCGAGGGTCGCCTGCTGAACCTGGGCAACGCCACCGGCCACCCCAGCTTCGTCATGTCGAACTCGTTCGCCAACCAGACGATCGCCCAGATCGAGCTGTACACCAAGACCGACGAGTACCCGATCGGCGTGTACGTGCTGCCCAAGCACCTCGACGAGAAGGTCGCCCGGCTGCACCTGGACGCGCTCGGCGCCAAGCTGACCACGCTCTCCAAGGAGCAGGCCGCCTACCTCGGCGTCGCCGTGGAAGGCCCGTTCAAGCCGGACCACTACCGCTACTGAGCATCGACGTCACCTCCGGGGCCGACCGCACCGGTCGACCCCGGAGGTGGCCGTCCGGGTCGCGGCGCGGCGGCCGACGTCACGGCCTGCCGCCTGATCATCCGGGCCGGTGAGCGGTGGTCAGCGGGTACGGCGGCGGGTGGGGCGGATCCACGTCCATACACACCAGAGCAGCCAGGCCACCGACACCAGTGCCGCCAGGGTGCGCAGCCGCAGTGCGCTGAGTAGCACCACCACCGCGAGCACCGCGAGCCAAGGCCCGAAACCCTTCATGCCGACCGCCCAGGTGGATCATCGGTGGGAGTGGCCCGGAACTGCTGCCACAGCGCCTCGGTGAGCGTGCGTTCACCGGCGAGGAGGCGACGGGCCCGCCGGTGCCGCTCGGCGATGACGGCGGCCAGACAGGCCACCTCCGATCGCCCGGCCGGTGGCGGCGGGCTGGTAACCGCGGCGACCTGCCCCCACAGCAGCCGGGCCAACTCGCCGCGCGCCGGCTCGCTGAACCCGTGGGCCCGGGCAAGGTACTGCCGGACGGCCAGCGCCAGCCCCGCGTCCAGCCGGCTCAGATCCAGCGAGTACGCCCAACCGGCCAGCTCCGGCACCGTCGCCGGAACCGGCCGCCACCTCGTCGCGGGCCGGGTGTGCACCACCAGGGTGCCCGCCGCCAGGTCGCCGAGACGTCGGCCACGAGTGTCGCTGAGCATCACGGTCAGCCCGACCGCCCAGGAGAGCAGCGGCAGCACCAGACCCGGCCATTCCACGGCGACCCCGACCAGCGCCCGGGTCAGCGACTGCCGGAACCCGACGGGAGCGCCGTCGAGGCTCACCACCCGCAGCCCGACCACCGCCTTGCCCGGCGTCCGGCCGTCGTTGAACCGTTCACAGAGCACCGGATAGCCGACCAGGAGCAGGACGAGCCCGACGGTGAGCAGGGCGCGTTCCATCGCCGCGTCGAGCATCCCGTACGGCAGGGCGGCCAGGGCCAGCCCGGCCAGCGCGGCGAGCAGCAGCCCGGCCACCAGTTGCACCAGCACGTCGAGCAGGAGTGCGAGCACCCGGGAGCCGACCCGCGCGGCCCGCACGTCCAACTCGACGGCCTCGCCGCTGACCAGCCCGGCGTCGCCCCAACCCGGGGCGGTCCACGCTCGCGCCGCTGTGCTCACCCCGACAGTGAACACTATGATCGCGCGGTCGGAGGTGGCCGGTGGATGTCGACGCGTACGTGGCAGAGCACGGTGGGCAGTGGCGCCGGCTGAATCAGCTCTGTGGTCAGCGGCGGCTCGACCCGGCCGAGGTCGACGAACTGGTCGCGCTCTACCAGCGGGCCACCACTCAACTGTCGGTACTGCGTAGCCGCTCGCCGGACCCGGCGCTGGTCAGCGAGCTGTCCCAGGTGGTGCTGCGGGCGCGGGCGCGGCTCACCGGTCGGCCCCGACCCTCCTGGTCGGCCGTACGGCGATTCCTGCTGGTCGGCCTGCCGGGCGCGATCTGGCGGGCGGCGCCGTGGTGGTGCGCG
Organism: Verrucosispora sp. WMMD703; assembly: GCF_049178935.1. NCBI lineage: Bacteria > Bacillati > Actinomycetota > Actinomycetes > Micromonosporales > Micromonosporaceae > Micromonospora > Verrucosispora sp. WMMD703. Next base: position 1,314,802 of record NZ_JBMHMM010000004.1, read on the forward strand.
GTGGCGACCGCCTTCACCCTGCTCACCTTCACCCTGATGTGGTTCGTGGCGGACAACCCGGAGACGGCGGCGGCATTCATCGGCGACGACGAGGCCGCCAACCTGGTCGAGTCCGGCTTCGCCGGCTACTACACGGAGTTCTCCGCGCCGACGTTCGCCTTCCACCTGTGGACGCACAACGCCTGGTTGGCGGCGAAGTGTCTGGCGGCGGGGGTGCTGATCGTGCCCGTCGGCTACCTGCTCTGGCAGAACGCGATAAACATCGGCGTGGTCGGCGGGGTGATGGTCTCCTACGGCCGGGCGGACGTCTTCTTCGGCCTGATCACTCCGCACGGCCTGCTGGAGCTGACCGGCGTGTTCGTCGCCGCCGGGGTGGGCCTGCGCATCGGGTGGGCGTGGATCGCGCCGCCGGAGCAGTTGACCCGGGGGCAGGCGGTGGCCCGGGCGGGACGCGACGGCGTGCTGGTCGCCGTCGGCCTGGTCGCCCTCTTCGCCGTCGCAGCGCTGATCGAGGCCTTCATCACCCCCGCCCCCCTGCCGACCCCCCTACGCATCGCCACAGGCGCCACCATCTGGCTCGCCTTCCTCACCTACGTCCTCCTCCTCGGCCCCCGCACCCACCCCGTTGATCATGAAGTTGACGGCATTCATGGAGATCAACTTCCCCGCTAACCTCGTGATCAACGCGGGGCGGAGCGGGGGTGGGTGGATCAGAGTTGGGCTTGGGATTTCAGGGCCAGGTAGGTGTCGGCCAGGGCGGGGGCCAGGTGGGTGGCGGGGGCGTCCACCACTGTGACGTTGTGGCGGGTGAGTGCCTGGGTGAGGCGGTCGCGTTCGGCGAGCGTGCGCCAGGCGGCAGCTGCGGCGTACGCGTCCGCCGGACGTCGCGGGGGCGCGGCGGTGAGTCGGGTCAGCACCGGATCCTGGGCCGCCGCCACCAACACCCGGTGCCGGGCGGCCAGCCGGGGCAGCACCGGCAGCAGACCGTCGCCGAGCGCGCCGGGTTCCAGGGCAGTGAGCAGCACCACCAGGCTGCGCGGGCGGTGCCGCCGGAGCAACTCGCCGGCGATCAGCCGGAAGTCGGTCTCGACAAGCGTGGGTTGCAACGGAGCAAGCGCGTGGGCCAGCCGGTTCCACTGCCCGGGCCGTTCGGCACCACCGACCGAGGCCCGGGGTACGGCGTCCGCCGCGAGCACGTCCACCCGGTCACCGGCCCGCGCCGCCAACGCGCTGAGTAGCAGCGCCGCCTCGATCGAGGCGTCCAAGCGCGGCTCGTCGCCCACCCGCACCGCCGAGGTGCGCCCGGTGTCCAGCACGCAGACCAGCCGCCGGTCCCGCTCCGGCCGCCAGGTGCGGACCAGCACCTCGGCCCGCCGGGCGCTGGCTCGCCAGTCGATGGACCGTACGTCGTCGCCGGACACGTACTCCCGCAGCGCGTCGAACTCGGTGCCCGGTCCGCGTCCCCGACCGACCTGTGTGCCGTCGATGACGCGCAGCCGCGACAGCCGCTCCGGCAGGTGTCGGCGCGAGTCGAAGCGGGGCAGCACCCGTAGGGTCCACGGTGGCGTGCCCGGCCGGCCACCCCACTGGCGGAACGCCAGCCCGAGCGGCCCGAACGAGCGGACGGTCAGGGCCACGGCGGGTCGGTCGCCCCGACGGGTGGGGGTGAGGTGGCTGGGCAGTGTCAGCACCTCACCGGGTGCGGCCCGCACCACCCGGGTCGGCGGCACCTCCGGCCGGGCCCCGGCCGAGGGCACCCAGGCGTCGCGGACCCGGGCCCGCAGCAGCCGACCGGAGGCGTTGCGCAGGTACAGGGTGACCGTGGCGGTGCCACCGAGCCGTACGGCCCGCTCACCGGTCCGTTCGGCGGTCAACGCCCGCAGCGGCGCGGCGAGCGCAAGGTCGAGCCCGACCAGCAGCAGCACCACGCCGACCATCACCGCCACCCCGACGAAGGGTGCCGGCCACACCGGCAGGGTCAGCGCCCCTGCCGCCAGCAGCGCCGCCACCCGCCAGGTCATCGCGGAGTCGGCACGGTGGCCAGCACCGTGTCCAGGACCGGATCCACCCCGACACCCTCAAGTTCGGCCTCCGGCCGCAGGCGCAGCCGGTGCCGCAGGGTCGGTCGCGCCATCGCCTTGACGTCGTCCGGCACCACGTGATCGCGTCCGTTCAGCCACGCCCACGCCTTCGCGGTGCCGAGCAGGGCCGTCGCACCGCGCGGCGAGGCGCCCAACTCAAGCGCCGGGGTGGCGCGGGTGGCCCGGCACAGGTCGACGACGTAGCCGAGCAGCGGTTCGGCGACGTGCACGCGGCCCACCGCCGCACGTGCGGCGGCGAGGTCGGCCGCGTCCGCCACCGGGCGTACGCCGGCTGCGGTCAGATCCCTGGGATCGAAACCGGCGTGGTGGGCCCGGAGCACACCCAGTTCCTCGTCCCGGCTGGGCAGCGGCACGGTGAGTTTGAGCAGGAACCGGTCGAGCTGGGCTTCCGGCAGCGGATAGGTGCCCTCGTACTCCACCGGGTTCTGGGTGGCGGCGACGATGAACGGATCGGGCAGCACGCGTTGCTCGCCCTCGACGGTGACCTGCCGTTCCTCCATCACCTCCAGCAGCGCGGACTGGGTCTTCGGTGGCGTGCGGTTGATCTCGTCGGCGAGCAGCAGGTTGGTGAAGACCGGCCCCTCCCGGAAGGTGAACGCCGCGGTCCGCGCGTCGAAGACCATCGAGCCGGTGACGTCGCCGGGCATCAGGTCAGGGGTGAACTGCACCCGCCGCGAGGTCAGGTCCAGTGCGGCGGCCACGGTACGCACCAGCAGCGTCTTTGCTACCCCCGGCACGCCCTCCAGCAGCACGTGACCACGGCAGAGCAGGGCGACGATCAGCCCCGTGACCACGCCCTCCTGACCCACGACCGCCTTGGCCACCTCGGCGCGGAGCCGGTGCAGCGCGGCCCGGGTGGGATCGGCGGCGAGCTGGTCCACGGTCGTCGCGGGTCGGGTCACCGGTGGTCTCCTTCGGATCGGGGCTTCGGCAGCCGGGGCGGGGCCGGCGGGTCGGCGACGGGCTGCGCGGGGCTCGGCCCGCCGGCACGCGTCACGCGGTCCAGCTCACCGGCCAGCTCCAGCAGGTCCCGGTCGGTTGGGGGCGCGTCGCCGTAGAGCAGCTCGTGGATGCTGTCGGGCCGGTCGCCGGTGCGGGCGGCGACGGTGGCGGCGACCGTGGCGGGCGGCGCCTCGGCGGGCAGGTGCACCCGTCGTGCCAGCCGGGCGAGCGTCGCGGTCCGGAGCAGTCGGGCGGTGCTCTCGCGGGCTCGCGCCCGTTGGTAGAGCCGACCCCGGCCGAGGACCGTCTCGGCGGCGGGCACGGACACCGGCAGCGGTTCCGGCGTGGGCGGGCCGAGCCGGCGGGCCCGGCCGATGGCGATCAGCAGCGCCGCCAGGCCGAGTTGCAGCAGCAGCGCCCAGAACCACGGCGGGAAGGCCGACCAGAGCGGGTTGGGCTCCCCGGAGGAGCCCCGTGAGCCGGGGCCGGACGCCTCACCGCCCGGACGGCCACCCGGTGCCGTCTCGCCGCTCTCCCCGCTGTCCAGGTCCTCCGGGTCGCCTGGGTCGTCGATGTCGTCGTCGCGCTCCGGCAGCGGCCGGGTGGGTGCCGGGCTGGGTTCGGGTGGCGGCGGCGCCGGGCCGTCCAGGTCGAGCCAGACCACCCGGCCGGAGGTGCCGAGCAGCCCGGTGGCGAAGACGAGGTTGTCCCATTCGTCGATCCGGCCGTTGCGGAACGGGTCACTGGCGCCCACCACCACGCTCTCGGCAGCGCCGGGCAGGCGGGCCAGCCCGCCGGCGTAGCAGAGATCGACGCCGCCGGGAGCGCCGGTCGATGCGTACCGCTGGCGGGCGACGGCGGCGGTGGCGGCGGGCGTGACCTCGGCCAGTGGGCAGGAGCCGTCGACGCCGTGCGGCGACACGGCCCGGGTCGCCCACCGTCGGCCTGCCGGGCGCAGCGGCAGCCCGGCGGCGGCCAGCACCCGCCGGGGCGGGTCGACCAGTACCAGCCGGGTGCCTCCGGGCAACAGACCCAGGTAGCCGACGGTGCGCGGGTGCAGCAGCTCGGGCGCCGGAACGAACAGGGTGGTCGGGGCGGGTCGGGTGGCCAGCAACGCCCGGAGGGTGTCGGTCTCCCGGTGCACCGTCACCCCGCGCTCGCCCAGGATCGCGGCGAGCCGGCTGCCACCGTGGTCCTCGGTCACCACCGGGGAGAGGAAGCCCCGGTCGGTCTGGTCCGGCTGGTCGATTTCGCGGGTGACGAGTGTGACGGCGATCAGTAGTACCCCCACCAGCACCGGAACGATGATCCGGTGACGGCGCCCGGGTGCGCTCACCGGTCGTCGTCCTTCGCTGGCGGGGCCGCGGCGAGCAGGTCTCCCAGCCGACCGGCGTGGTCGCGCATCCGGTGATCGTGCTCGGCGGTGGCCGGGCGCTGCGCGTACCACACCTCCGAGAAGATGGCGGCGGCGGCGCTCAGCGGCGGTTCGGCCGGTGGATGGTGGGCACCGGCCTCGGTGACCACCTCGGCGACGGTCATACCGGGCCGGACCTGCACCACGCGCCGATCGGTGAGCTGGTGGAGCATGCCGCGCAACCGCTCGCGGACCGCCTCGTCGTAGCGGCCCTCGGCGGCCAGCCGGTCGGCCATCACTTCGGTGCCGACCGGGCCGGCCGACGGCGGTGAAGCGACGGTCACCGGCGGGGTCTCGGGCTTCCGCGCCGTGCCCTCGGTGCGGCGGCGTCGGTGCAGCCGGGGCAGCCGGCGGGGCAGCCAGGCGGGGAAGGTGTACCAGGCCGTCGCGGTAAGCGCCGTGGCCAGCACCAGCAGCAGCGTGGCCAGCGGCAGCGGCAGGTGGTCGCCGAGGGCTGCGGTGGTTTCGGTCCACCAGCGGCTGATGCTCATCCGCCGACCGCCAGCAGGTCCTTGGTACGCGGTGCGGCGGGCACCCGGGCGAGCCGGATGTCCAGGCCCTCGGTGCGGATCCGGGTCTCCAGATGCACGACCGCGTCCAGGCAGGCCAAGGCGGCGAAGGCGACCGTGTTCACGGCCGCCCAGACCAGCATCGCCACGGCATCGGCCCAGCCCTCGGTGACCAGATCGAGTGCGGTCACCCCGGTGAACAACCCCCAGCCGAGCCCGACCCGGATGATCCACCAGACGAGGTAGCCGAGTACCCGCAGCGCGGCGGCCCGCCCGGTCAGGCGCAGCGCCATTGCGACGGAGCGGTTGATCGCGCGTACCGGTGCGACCCGGTCGACCACCAGCGCCGGTGCCACCGCACCCAACAGAGCGAATCCGATGAACCAGACGGGGCCGAGCAGGGACGCGAGCAGCATGACCGCGCCGACGGCGGGACAGAGCAGGACGGTGGCGCCCCAGCGGCCGCCGGGCCCCCATGCGTCCGTGGCGGCGGAGCGCCCGTCGACCAGCGCGCCGGCGGCGGCGTGGGCGGCGGGGTTGCCGAGCAGCAGAATGATCATTGCTTCGGTTGCCGCGCCGAGGGCGAGCAGGAACCAGAAGATGCCGAACTCGCTCAGGCCGGACGGCCACCACAGCGGCCCGGTGGCACCCATGGCGGTCCGTAGGGGCAGCAGCAGGAGTTGTTCACCGGCGGCCAGCACGGCGGCGAGGGGCAGCAGGACCGCTGCCTGGCCGCGTAGCAGCAGCACCGCGGAGTCGAGCAGTTCCCCGCTGGTGAGCGGGCGACCGGGGAGTACGACGGTCGGGCCTGTTTCGGGCACGCGTACTCCTGGGAGGCGGTGATGGTGGCGCGCTGCGGCGCACCCGGGGATCATGTTGACACGCGCGGTCGCCCGGGGTGCAGACCCGCCCCCCGGGGTGGCACGTGCGGGCGGTAGAACCGAGCGGTGCTGGGCACGGCCCACCTGACGGCAGTAGCGTGCGGGTGACGCCGAGCCCACCGAACTGACGGGATGGAACCATTAACCCCATGAGAGCCCGGGTACTGGTGGTCGACGACGACCCCGCGCTCGCCGAGATGCTCGGCATCGTGCTGCGCAGCGAAGGCTTCATGCCCTCGTTCGTGGCGGACGGGGAACGGGCATTGGCCGCGTTCCGCGACAATCGGCCCGACATCGTCCTGCTTGACCTGATGCTGCCCGGAATGAGCGGTATCGACGTGGCGCGGGCGATCCGGGGCGAGTCCGGAGTGCCGATCGTGATGCTGACCGCCAAGAGCGACACGGTCGACGTCGTGCTCGGTCTGGAGTCGGGTGCCGACGACTACGTGGTCAAGCCGTTCAAGCCGAAGGAACTGGTGGCCCGGATGCGGGCGCGGTTGCGTCGCGGCGAGGACGCCGCGCCGGAGCTGCTCACCATCGGCCCGCCCGGCAACCAGATCGCCATAGACGTACCGGCACACACCGTCAGTCGCAACGGCGAGGAGGTGAAGCTGACGCCGCTGGAGTTCGACCTGCTGGTCGCGCTCGCCCGCAAACCGCGTCAGGTCTTCACCCGGGAGGTGCTGCTCGAGCAGGTCTGGGGATACCGGCACGCGGCGGACACCCGGCTGGTCAACGTGCACGTGCAGCGGCTACGAGCCAAGATCGAGCCGGATCCGGAGCGCCCCGAAATCATCCTCACCGTTCGTGGCGTGGGCTACAAGGCGGGCACCGGATAGCCTTGGTCGCACTGTGACCACCTCCCCGATCCCCGATCTCGACCCGACCTCCCGCCGGCGCGGTGCCGCGCGGGAGTTGTGGCGTGGGGTGAGCGGGCGACTGGCCCGATCACTGGCGAGGCTGCACCAGACCTGGCGCCGGTCGTTGCAGGTGCGGGTGGTGACCATCACGTTGGTGACCTCCAGCCTGCTGGTCGGCGGGTTCGCCTACCTGATCGCCGACAAGATCACGAGCATTCTGCTGGACAATGCCAAGACCGACGTCCAGTTGCGGCTGCTCAACGGCGCGGAGTACGCGGCCAAGCAGTTCAGCCTCTACAGCCAGCCGCAGGAGGCGCAGCTCCAGGAGACGATCGACGGCACGGTCAACTACCTCGCCGGTGGCGACCCCCAGCAGAACAGCGGCGTGGTGGTGGCCCTGACCGCGGACAACTGGCCCGGAGTGATCGAGGCGCGCACCTCACCGTCGGCGAACGTCCGGCCCCTGATCAGCCCCGAGCTGCGCGCCGCGGTGGCCGACGGGAACGTGGCCAACCAGATCCGCACCGGCCGGCTCACCGGAGACGCCGAGGCGAAGTACCTCGTCTACGGCTCGCCGGTGCCGACCCGCTTCGGCCAGGTGGAGCTCTACTACTTCGTGCCGCTGACCCTGCAGGACACCACGGCGGCGCAGGCGCGGGCCACCGTGGTGGCCACCGGAGTCGCCCTGGTGCTGCTGCTCGGGCTGCTCGCCGCCCTGGTGACCCGGCTGGTGGTGATCCCGGTACGGGTCGCCGCCCGGACCGCCCAGCGACTCTCGGCCGGCCTGCTCGACCAGCGGATGGCCGTCAACGGCGAGGACGACCTGGCGCTGCTCGCGGCTTCGTTCAACCAGATGGCCACCAACCTGCAACGGCAGATCCTGCGACTGGAGGAAATGTCCCGACTGCAACGTCGGTTCACCTCCGACGTGTCGCACGAACTGCGGACCCCGCTGACCACGGTACGGATGGCCGCTGATCTGATCTTCGCCGAACGCGACGAGTTCGATCCGGCGGTGGCACGCAGCGCCGAGCTGCTCCAGGCCGAGCTGGACCGCTTCGAGGAACTGCTGACAGACCTGCTGGAGATCAGCCGGTTCGACGCGGGATTCGCGGTGCTCGACGCCGAGCCGACCGATCTGGTGCCGGTGGTCCACCGGGTGGCCGACCGGCTGGCCGGGCTGGCCGAGCGGGTCGGGGTGGCCATCGAGCTTGACGTCCCGACCGCCCCGGTGATCGCCGAGATCGACCCACGACGGGTCGAACGGGTGCTGCGCAACCTGGTCGGCAACGCTGTCGAGCACGGCGAGGGTCGGCCGGTGCGGATCACACTGGGCATGGACGAGACCGCCGTCGCGCTTACCGTCCGCGACCACGGCGTCGGGCTCAAGCCGGGCGAGGAGAAGCTGGTCTTCAACCGGTTCTGGCGGGCTGATCCGTCGCGGGCCCGGCAGACCGGCGGGACCGGCCTGGGCCTGTCGATCAGCCTGGAGGACGCCCGCCTGCACGGCGGCTGGCTGGAAGCGTGGGGTGCACCGGGGCAGGGCGCGCAGTTCCGGCTCACCCTGCCGGCGCGCGCCGGCGATCGGCTCACCACCTCGCCGCTGCGGCTGGTGCCGGCCGACGCCACGCTGCCGTTCGGTGGCGCGCCTGCCGGTGGGCTGCTGGCCATCGGGCCCGGCCCGGCCGGCGCGCTCGCCGTCGGCCCGGCTCCGGACGCGGTGCCGCCGGCCGAACAGCCGCGCGCGGAGGTGGGCTCGTGAGGCGACGGTTGTTGACCGGGGTCCTCACCGGTGTGCTGGTGCTGGGTGTCGCCGCCGGCTGCGGGATCCCCGACCGCAGCGAGGTGCAGATCGAGCAGCGTGGGCCGGCCGCGGAGACGAACTGGTCGTTGGGACGCGGTACCGAGCCACCGACGCGGGAGGCCAGCGGCAGCGACGCCGAGGCGTTCGTGCGCAACTTCCTGGCCGCGGCGGCCGGCGAGCCCGACCGGGCGTACGAGCGGGTGAAGCGGTTCATCGCGACCGCGGACCGCAACGGGCTGCCGGACAAGCAGGGCAGCGAGGTGGCGCTGTCGGTGGTGCGGCTCACCGACGATCCGGTGATCGAACCGGACGTGGACAGCATGAAGGTCACCATCAGCGTGCAGCAGGTCGGGCTGCTGCGGGCCAACGGGATGCTGGTGCCGCCGGTGGCCACCGAGTCGACGTACGAGTTCCGGCTGATCAGTGCCGGCCCGGTGGGTGAGGACGACGCCGGCTACTACGTCAGCGACCCGCCGAACGTGCTGCTGCTCAGCGACGACGCGCTGCGCCGGTACTACCAGGCGGAGGCGATCTACTTCTGGAACTCCGACCGCACCCAGCTCGTGCCGGACCAGCGGTACCTCTCCTCGGCCGTACCACCGCAGCGGCGGGTGAGCGAGGTCGTCCGGTGGTTGACCGCCGGCCCGTCGGACTGGCTGCGGATCGGTGTCTCCGGTCTGCCCGACCGCACCGAGATGATCAACAATGCCACCGGTTCAGACGGCCGGTGGGAGGTCAACTTGGACATGCCGGGCGCTGACGAGCGGCGGCTGGAGCAGCTCGGTACCCAGTTGGCGTGGTCCCTGCGGGAGCTGCACGGCACCGTTGAGGTGAAGATCCTCAACCAGTCCCGTAAGGTGATCGACCTTGCGGAGCAGCGCCGGCTGAACCCGCTGGACCTGATCGAGGTCAACGCACGGCGATACTGCGTCTACGAGGGGGCGATCCACTCGCTGACGGTTGCCGGCGAGGCCGCCGGCTCGGTACCGGTGGCGCCCGAGGTCAACCACGACATCGTCTCGGCCGGACTGCGTCGCGTCGACGCTGACGTCCTGGTCGCCGTCGTGATGGCCGGTGAGGACGGGCGGCAGCGGCTGGCCGTCGGGCGGAGCGGCGGCGTGGTGGAAACCCTCACCACCGGTCCCAGCAGGTACGCCGAGATGAGCCGCCCGGTCTGGATTCGCAGCGACGGCGCCCGCCCGACCGGCCTGGTGGTCGCCGACGGCCGGCTCTACCGCTTCGACGACCAGGCGGCGACGCGGCAGGTGCAGCTCAGCCTGCCGGGCCGGGTCACCGCGGTGGCCCCAGCCCTGGACGGGCACCGGCTGGCGCTGATCGTCGACGGCACGCTGCACGTCGCCGCGATCAACTGGGAGGGCGGCGTACCCACAGTGGGCCCGGCCCGACGGCTGGTCAGCTCGCTTACCGACGCCACCGCAGTGGACTGGTCGGCGGCGAACCGCCTGCTGGTGGCGGGCTCGGCGGGTCGCCCGGCGATCTACGACGTGACCGTCGACGGTGCCCTGGAGACCCCGCTGCGGGAGGACACCGGCAGCCAGGTCGACCACCTCGCCGCGTACCCGGCCACCGCCGAGCGGTCCCCGCTGGCCGGCTCGTTCATGTACGAGGCGAACGGGGTGGCGTACCGCAGCAACCCGTTCGACCGGATCAACCGCGACCAGGTCCAGGACGTGACACCGCCGCCGGCGGGGGTGCGTCCGGGCAACCCCACCGCCCCCGTCTTCCTCTACTGAGCAGGCCGTGACGGGCGGGCTCTGGGCGGACCTGGCCGACCTGGTGCTGCCCACCGAGTGCGCCGGCTGTCGGGAACGCCGTCCCGGCCTGCGGCACGGGGTCTGCCCCGACTGCGTCACCGTCCTGCGGGCGCTGCGCCCGGGGCCGGTGCGACCTGTCCCGGCCCCGCCGGGTCTGCCGCCCTGTCACGCCCTGGGTGCGTACGGCGGGCCGCTGCGGGAGACGCTGCTGGCGTACAAGGAACACGGCCGGCACGGTCTTGCCCGGCCACTCGGTGCGCTGCTCGCCGAGGTCGTCGCTGCGGCGGTCGGTTCGGTGGGGCCGGTGCTGCTGGTGCCGGTGCCGGACACCCCGGCGGCGGCCCGGGCCCGCTACGGCGATCACCTGAGCCGGTTGACCCGGCACTGCGCCCGCCGGCTGCGGGCGGCAGGCTGGCCGGTCCGGGTGCACAACGCGGTACGTGCCGCACCTCGACCGGACTCGGTGACGCTGGACAGCGCCGGGCGGGCGGCGGCGGCCACGGCTGCCTTCCGGGCCCGTTCGAGCCGCGATCCGGCCATCGCGGGGGCGAGGGTGGTCCTGCTGGACGACATCGTCACCACCGGGGCGACCCTCGCGGCGGTCAGCCGGGTACTGACCGTGCGCGGGTTGTCGCCGTACGGGGCGGCGGTGCTGGCCGCGACACGGAAAAGGCACCAACAGTGACCGATCGTGTTTCCGTTTCACCCCTTCGTGTATGAGGTGTGGAAATTCTCCGGGCGGTCTTGGCGACCGGGGGTGACTGTCGGGCTAACAGGAGTTAGCGTTTGGCTGTCGGGGGTAGGAAGGCCATCCCACCCGCTCCCGGCGGTGAGAGGAGGCGTAGCCGTATTGACCGGTCGACGCCGAATGGGGCCGTCCCCCGGGCGCGACCGGAGTTCCGGATCGAAGACCGTCCGAACGAGGGAGGTCACGTGGACATCGTGGTCAAGGGCCGTAACGTCGAAGTGCCGGACCATTACCGGGTGCACGTAGCAGACAAGCTTGCGAAGATCGAACGCTACGACCACAAGCTCATTCGTGTCGATGTCGAACTGTTCCACGAGCGCAATCCGCGCCAGGCCGATCACTGCCAGCGGGTGGAGATCACCTGCTATTCACGTGGCCCGGTGATTCGGGCCGAGGCCTGCACCAGCGACTTCTACAGCGCTCTGGACTCGGCGATCGCCAAGCTCGACTCCCGGCTGCGTCGCGCAGCCGACCGGCGTCGGGTACACCGGGGCCGGCACGCGCCGCTGTCGGTCGCGGCCGCGACCGCCGGCCTGCCGGTGACCGACCTTCCCGCGCTGTCCGCCCCCGCGGAGACCAGCAGCGCCGCCGCGGAGACCAGCACCGCCACCGCGCTGGCCGAGCGGCCCGAGGAGGAGTACGCCGACGACCAGCCGTGGCACATCGCCCGGGAGAAGGTGCACCCCGCCGAGCCGATGACCATCGACGACGCCCTGTTCCAGATGGAACTGGTGGGCCACGACTTCTATCTCTTCCAGGACAAGGAATCCGGCCGCCCGAGCGTGGTCTACCGGCGGCACGCCTACGACTACGGCATCATCTCGCTGGACATCTGACCGTGACGGCGGCCCGGGTCGGAACCCACCCGACCCGGGCGCCGTCGCGGACCTGGGCCGTCGGGTCTCCGGATCAGCCCAACGGATCCGTCGTCAGCAGGCCGTAGACCGTCGAGTCGGCCCGGCTACCCGCCGCGCCGGGTAGCCGACCGCGCAACAGCCCCTCTCGCCGGAATCCGGCCTTCTGCAGCACCCGCTGGGAGGCGGCGTTCTCCGGCAGAGTGCCGGCCCACAGCCGGGACAGGCCGACGTGGTCGAACCCCCACCGGGCGAGTAGCCGTACCGCGCGGGTGGCGTAGCCGCGTCCGCGCCATCCCGGCAGCAGGCTGTAACCGAGCATCGCCTGGCCGCTGGCGGGCTGGTCGGGCAGGAGCATGCAGCTGCCGGCGAACTCCCCGGAGGCGGCGTCGAGGATGGTCATCGCCGCGGCGCTGCCGACCAGCCACTGGCTCTCCGCACCGTGGCAGCGTCGCTCGATCTCATCCCGGGTCGGCGCCTCCGGGGGCACCCGACTGGCCACCACCTCCGGGTCGCTGTGCAGGCGGTACATCTGCTCGTTGTCGTCCGGCCCGAGCCGACGCAGCACGACCAGCCCGTCGGTGAGTCGACCGTCGGGCAGGTCCGGCAGCGGGCGCTCCGCCGGTCCGGGCGGGTCGTCGGCGAGCCGTACCCACACCATCCGGTCCCGCCGGCCGCCGCCTCGAACTGCCAACGCGGCTCGGCGTACCCCCTCGGGACGGAAGCCGGCGGCCAGCGCGACCCGTTGGCTGGCCGTGTTCTCCACCCGGGTGAGCAACTCCAACCGTGCGGTGCCGGTGGCGAACGCGTGCTCGGAGAGGGCGCGGGTGGCGGCGGTGGCCACCCCTCGGCCGCGCGCCCACGGTGCCACCCAGTAGCCGATCTCGGCCTGGCCCCGCTGCGGCACCACATGGCTCAGACCCACGGTGCCGAGCAGCCGGTCGGTCGTCGGGTCGGCGACGGCGTAAGCGGCGCCGCCACCGGCGAAGGCAGCGGGCGCGTCCTGCGTGATCCACAGGCGCGCATCGGCCTCGGTGTACGGATCGGGCAGGCCGTCGAGGAAGTGCTGGGTGAGCGGGTCGGCGCAACCGGCCGCGACGTCCTCGACGTCGTCGAGGCGGAACGGCCGAAGCCGCACCCCGTACGCCTCGATCCGCTGCGTGCTGCGGTGCGGCGCGGTCATCACAGGTCCTCGGCGAGGAGTGCACCGACCCAGGCGTCGACCCGGGTGCCACGGTGGTGGAGGGCTCCGCGCGCGGTGCCCTCCATCGCGAAACCGGCTTTCTCGGCGGCTCGCCGGGAGGCGACGTTGCCTACGTTGGCCCGCCATTCGATCCGGGCCAGCCCCAGGGTGGTGAAGCCCCAGGTGCACAGGGCCGCCAACGCAGCCGGCTGGTACCCCCGTCCGCGGGCGTGCGGCGCGGTCATGAAGCCGACGTCGGCCAGCAGCGGGTCGGTGGCCGACAGCCGCAGGTCGATGGAGCCGGCGTACCGGTCCGCAGCATCGGTGAAGACGAAGTTGACGCTGGTGCCGGCGGCCCAGGTGGCTCGCACGAACCGTAGGAAATCCTCGGCGTCCGTCCGCGTGTAACCCTCCGGCACGGTCGTCCAGCGCAGCGTATCCGGGTCCTGGCAGGTGGTGACGATCGCGTCGAGGTCGCGCTCGTCCATGGGACGCAGGCTCAGCTCGTGTGTGCCGGTGGTGGCGAACAGGGTCGGTTGGGGCCGGCCGAAGACGGCCGCGCGTCGGGCGTCCAGGGTGCCCGGACCGGCCGGGCCGACCTCGCCGGGTGCCGGTACGTCACCGGGCAGCAACGTGCCGAACCACTCGTGGGTGCCGCCGGCCGGGTCGGCGGCCCGTAGCCGTCCCTCGATCCGGATGCCGGACCGCAGGGCGACCAGCCGGGAGGCGTGGTTGCCCACCTCGGCTCCCCAGAGCAGTCGGCGCAGTTTCAGCTCGTCGAAGGACCACCGGGCGACGGCCCGGACGGCGCGGACGGCGACCCGCTGGCCCCGCGCCCACGGCGCGGTCCAGTACCCGATCTCGCTGAGTTCGTGGTTGCGGTCGATGGTGTTGAGCCCGCAGGCACCGAGCACCTCGCCGCTGGCGGCGTCGCAGACCGCGAAGGCCGCGCCGGTGCCGAGTTCCCACTGGCGGGCCCGGTCCGCGACGAAGCTCTGCGCGTGTTCGTGCCGGTATGGGCGAGGTACGGTGGTCCAGCGCTGGATGTCCGGATCCTGGCAGGCACGGTAGACGGCGTCGGCGTCGGTCGCCTGCCATGGCCGCAGCAGCAGGCCGTCCTCGGTGATCTCCACGGGCTCCACCGGGCCATCGTGCCGGATCGTTCGCGCACGGCGTAACCGGATAACCGGGACGCGGACGGGAGCGGGGAGTGTTATGTCGGTTTCGCGGCGGCCGACCACCGCCACCAGTGACCATCGGCCCGATGGAACGCCTACGATGGTTCGAGACTGTCTAGGGGAGCGTTGATCCGTGTCGATTCTGGAAAAGGTCCTCCGTGCGGGCGAGGGGCGCATGGTGCGCCGCCTCAAGGCGATCGCCGCCGCCGTCAACTCGATCGAGGACGACTACGTCAACCTCACCGATGATGAGCTGCGCGACATGACCGAGCAGTTCAGGGAACGTCTCGCCGACGGCGAGACCCTGGACGACCTGCTGCCCGAGGCGTTCGCGGTCTGCCGGGAGGCGGCGGCCCGGGTGCTCGGCCAGCGGCCGTACGACGTGCAGGTGATGGGCGGCGCGGCGTTGCACTTCGGCAACATCGCCGAGATGAAGACCGGTGAGGGCAAGACCCTGACCTCGGTGATGCCGGTCTATCTCAACGCGCTCTCCGGCAAGGGCGTGCACGTGGTCACGGTCAACGACTACCTGGCCCAGCGGGACGCCGCCTGGATGGGGCGGGTGCACGAGTTCCTCGGTCTGACCGTCGGTGTGGTGCTGCCCAACCGGCCGGCGACCGAGCACCGCGCGGCGTACGAGTGCGACATCACCTACGGCACGAACAACGAGTTCGGTTTCGACTACCTGCGCGACAACATGGCCTGGTCGAAGGACGAGCTGGTCCAGCGCGGCCACAACTTCGCCGTGGTCGACGAGGTCGACTCCATCCTGATCGACGAGGCCCGGACCCCGTTGATCATCTCCGGTCCGGCCGAGCACTCCGCCCGCTGGTACGGCGAGTTCGCCGCCGTGGTGGCGCGTCTCCAGTCGGGCAAGGACGGCGAGGGCGACTACGAGGTCGACTACGCCAAGCGCACCATCGCGGTCACCGAGCGGGGTGTGGCGAAGGTCGAGGACCGGCTCGGCATCGACAACCTCTACGAATCGGTGAACACTCCGCTGGTCGGCTACCTGAACAACGCGATCAAGGCCAAGGAGCTGTACAAGCGCGACAAGGACTACATCGTCAGCGACGGCGAGGTCCTGATCGTCGACGAGTTCACCGGCCGCATCCTGCACGGTCGCCGCTACAACGAGGGCATGCACCAGGCGATCGAGGCCAAGGAGGGGGTGGAGATCAAGCAGGAGAACCAGACCCTGGCCACCATCACCCTGCAGAACTACTTCCGCCTCTACGACAAGCTCGCCGGCATGACCGGTACCGCCCAGACCGAGGCGGGCGAGTTCAACAAGGTCTACAAGGTCGGCGTGGTGACCATCCCGACCCACCGGCCGATGATCCGCGAGGACCGGGCCGACGTCATCTACAAGACCGAGCAGGCCAAGTTCAACGCGGTGATCGAGGACATCGCCGAGCGGCACCAGGCAGGTCAGCCGGTGCTGGTCGGCACGGTCTCGGTGGAGAATTCCGAGATCCTGTCCCAGCTGCTGCGCCGCCGGGGCATCCCGCACTCGGTGCTGAACGCGAAGTTCCACGCCCGGGAGGCGGAGATCGTCGCCCAGGCCGGTCGCAAGGGCGCGGTCACGGTGGCCACCAACATGGCCGGCCGGGGCACCGACATCCTGCTCGGCGGCAACCCCGAGTTCCTCGCGGCCAACGAGCTACGCCAGCGCGGGCTGGACCCACTGGAGAACGCCGAGGAGTACGACAAGGCCCTCGAAGAGGTCCTGCCGAAGTGGAAGCAGGCCTGCGACGCGGAGGCCGAGGAGGTCGCCTCCGCCGGTGGGCTCTACGTGCTCGGCACCGAGCGGCACGAGTCCCGGCGGATCGACAACCAGCTGCGTGGCCGGTCCGGCCGGCAGGGCGACCCGGGCGAGTCGCGGTTCTACCTGTCCCTGCAGGACGAGCTGATGAAGCGGTTCCGCTCCGGTGCGGTGGAGGCGGTCATGGACCGCTTCAACATCCCGGAGGACGTGCCCATCGAGTCGAAGATGGTCACCCGCCAGATCAAGAGCGCCCAGGCTCAGATCGAGGGGCAGAACGCCGAGATCCGCAAGAACGTCCTCAAGTACGACGAGGTCATGAACAAGCAGCGCCAGGTGATCTACGCCGAGCGGCTGCGCGTACTCAACGGCGAGGATCTCTCCGACCAGGTACGCAACATGATCAACGACACCATCGAGGCGTATGTCCGGGGGGCCACCTCGGACAGCTACGCCGAGGACTGGGATCTCGAGCAGTTGTGGTCCAGCCTCAAGCAGCTCTACCCGGTGGGCATCACCATCGAGGAGTTGGAGGAAGAGGCTGGCGGGTCCCGGGCCAGCATCGACGCCGACTTCCTGCTCGCCCGGCTCAAGGATGACGCGAACGCCGCGTACGACAGGCGTGAGGAGCAACTCGGCGCCGAGGGCACCCGGCAGCTGGAACGGATGGTGCTGCTCCAGGTCATCGACCGCAAGTGGCGTGAGCACCTCTACGAGATGGACTACCTCCAGGAGGGCATCTCGCTGCGGGCGTACGCCCAGCGCGACCCCGTGGTGGAGTACCAGCGCGAGGGCTTCGACATGTTCGCCACCATGATGGACGGCATCAAGGAGGAGACCGTCGGTTTCCTCTACAACCTTGAGGTGCAGGTCAACGAGCCGGAGCCGGAGGCCGAGGAGGTCCAGCTGCTGGAGAAGCCGGTGGAGATCCGGGCCAAGGGCCTGGGTCGTGCGCCGCAGCAGCAGGGGCTTCAGTACTCCGCGCCCACCATCGACGGTGAGGCCGGTGCCGGTGGCGTCGCCGTGCAGCGTGAGGAGCAGCGGGCTCCCGCGCTCGGCATCGGCCGTCCGGACCAGGCCGCCCCGGCGGCACCGGGGCGCACGGCACCGACCGCGCCGCAGCGTCCTGCCGGTGGTCTGCGCGGTCCGGCGGTACCGGTCGGCAACTCCCGCCAGCCCGCACCGGGGCAGGCGACCGCCAGCAACGGACCGTCCCGCAACGCGCCGTGCCCCTGCGGCTCGGGTCGTAAGTACAAGCGCTGCCACGGCGCGCCCGGTGGCACCTCGGCCGGCTAGGAATCCACCCGACTCCGAAAGATCGCGCCCGATCCTTGATCGAGTGGCCTCGCACCGCGGACACGGCCACTCGCTCGGGAATCGGGCGCGTTCTCGTCCGGCCTCCCGTCCGCGACGGTCAGGTCGTGGGGCGGGTCATTCAGAGAACCCGCAGGTCGGTGCAGAGCCAGTTGCCGCGCCGCTGCTCCAGGCGCAGCGCCATCGCCCAACTGCGACCACCGGCAGCGGTGAGCACGGCGGCGGCCTCGATGGCGCTGGAGCGGGGCTCGCAGACGCGCAGTCGACGCAGCCGTATCCCGGGTCGCGCGGAACGCCGTCGGGCCGGTGCCCCGTGAGCGGTGGCCCGGGCCAGCTCGGGCAGCAGCACGGCGACCCGAGCCGGGTCAAGCTGACGCCGTAGCTGCACCGGCGGCCGGAAGCCGTTGAACACCTCCAGGCAGGTGGCGACGAAGCGGTGGGCGACCCGGGTGGCCGCCGGGGTGGCTGTGGTCAGGGCCCCGGCCGGTAGGTGCCGGACCGACGCGTGGCCGGGCCCGGCCGGCCCGGATCCGGTGGGCAGGGCGGGCTCAGCCGACCACGGCACCCCCGGCGCGACCGGCCGGCTGCCGGAGCGCGAGGCCGCCCACGGCGGCGGTGGCCGGTCCGGGCCACGGCCACCGGGCCAGTGCCGGGCGGCGGCGAAGAGGTCGAGGGCCAGTTGGCCGTCGGTCGGTCGGGGCCAACCGGTGGTGTCCTCGTCGACGGAGGGCGGCTCGAAGGCGGGCGCCGGCCGCAGCCGCACGGGTGGGCGCGCCGGCCCGGGTCGCCGGAGGTCGGTCATCGCGCTGCCCCCTGCCATGAAAGCTTGCGTTTGCCTTCGTTTGCCTTCGACAGCTTTGATTGTCGGGCATGGCAGAGCCGGCGGTCAATGCCGTGCCCTTGTCCTACCGTTCGTCGGGGTCGCGTTCCGCCAACGGGTTGCCGCGTACCCACTCGGCGGTCTCGGCGTACTTGCGCTGGATGTACTCCTCCAGGCGGGCCCGCTCCACGCGCCACTGCCCCCGGCCGCCGATCTTGATCGCGGGCAGCTCGCCGCTGCGTACCATGTGGTAGACCTGCGAGTCCGACACGTTCAGCTCGGTGGCCACGTCGGACAGGAGCAGGAACCTCGGTTCCACCGAAACTCCCCGGGTTGACGTCGTTCGCCTCAGTTTGCCACCGGCAGCCGCCTCCCGACCAATCCGCCCGGCGACCCGGCGGGACACACCGGCCGGTCGACGGAACTTCCACGAAGGCGATGCGGGGTGTATGACGGTCAGGGCGGACGGGCAGGGCCGGACGCCGGGCCCGGCGTGTCGTCGCCGGGCGGAGCAGAGCGGGGGAGACCACGGTGACCGACGAGCTTGTCCGGGTCTACGTGCCGGCGACCGTGCCGATGCTGGCCAGGCTGCCGGAGCACGGCCTCGCCGCGACGCAGGCGCACGCGGTGACCCCGACGCTACGCGAGTGGTATGCGGAAGGCGACGAGGAGGAGTTGGAGTACGTCGCCTTCACCCGCGCCGCCCAGGACGCCCTGCAACTGATCCGGCACGACCCGGCCGCACCCCGTCGACGGGTGGTCGTCTCGGCGGACCTGCCCGCGACGGCGATCGGCCGGGGCGACGGAGAACTTGGCTCCAGCGTGGTCGAGCTGCGGGCCCCGGTGCCGGTCGCGGCCGTCGCGGCCGTGCACGTGGACGGGGTGGACGCCGCCACCGACGTCGCCGCCGCCGTCCAGGTGGTGCTGGAGGCGTTGGCCGGCGACCCCGACGCCCAGTTCACCGTCGACGGTGCCGAGGACCATGAACTGGAGTGGTACGACCCCAGCGAACTGGAGTCGCTGCTGCGCGCCACGGCCACGGAAGGCTGACCGCTGTCCGGGGCACCCGGCCCCGGCTACGCCTCGTCGTCGGCCGGCGCGCCGAGCGTACGGCCGAAACTGACCACGGCGGTCAGCGCGCCGACGAACAGCACCCAGATGGCGTTGTCCACCCGTGAGGTGCCGAGTGAGGTCTGCGCGACCGCGTCCGCCTCGCTGAGTGCGGCGGCCAGGTCGATCAGCGACCGTCCACCGATCCGGATGATCACTTCGCTGAGCAGGAGCAGGAGACCCGGTCCCGCACCCGCCACCAGGTACGCCGGCCAGCGCGGTTCCGCCGCACCGCCGTCGCGTACGGCTCGTCGCCGGGCCCAGGTGAGGTAGCCGAAGGCCAGTCCACCGGCGATGAGCCCGGCCAGCAGGGACTCGGTCCGGGAGACCCAGCTGGCCGCGTTGACCAGCGACTGTTGGCTGTCGCCGGCGCCGAAGAGGTTGAACAGCGGATCCCGGGCCACGCTGAAGGCCACCACGAAGATCAGGGTGCCCAGCGCGGCGGCGGCCACGGCACCCACTACGGCACCGTTGCGGGCCCCGGCGAGCGCGCCGCCGATGACGGCCGCGGCGGCCGTGGTGCCGGCGATCGTGCGGGTGGTGACGTCACCCGCGTAGCTGAGATCGATCGCGAGCGCGGCGAGCAGCCCGATGAGCAGGCCGGCGCCGATCGCCACCGCGAAGCGCAGCGTCACCCGTTCGGTCCGGCGGGCAACCGGCTCCCCGGCTGCCAACCCGACGGCGGCGCCGGCCACCAACGCGGCCGAGATCACGCCGGGCAGCGCGAAGGCGGAGAGACTGACCGCGGTGACCCCGGCGGTCGCCGAACTGATCGCCTCCCGGGTCGACCAGAGCATCGCGGCCAGCCAACCGGTCGCCAACAGCGCCAGCGCCGTCGTCGCCGGTGCGGGTGCCGGGCGGCCGGCATCGAGATGGTTGCCGGCAGCTCCGGACTGGTCGTCCGCGTCGGGGCCGGTGGCCTTGGACCGGTCGTCCGCGCCCGGGTCGACGGCGTCGGACTGGTCGGGCTGCGCAGCGGTCGGCCCACCGGGCTCGTTGCTCATGGTCTCCCTCTCGCCGCCGGGCCCGACCGGGCCGGAACGTCACGGCAACCCAGCGTACGCGGCCGGAACAGGCGTGCGCCCGAAGCCTGCACGGCCTGCATTTCTTCGGTCAGATATCTCGTTCGGGTACGAATCCATCCCGGGGAACGTGAACTGCCTCGTGATCAATGGTCGGGGAGTGGCCGGGGTGTGCTCGACCGATGCTGGGCGTGGGAGGATTGGCGCAGGTCCCGCCACCCCGGGGCCGGTTTCGCCACCGCCGTCGAGATCGCCAGGAGCCCTGATGGACGCCGTGTTCTCCGTACCCGAGCCACGTAACGAACCGGTGCGCAGCTACGAGCCGGGCAGCACCGATCGTGAACGTCTTCAGCGCAGGCTCACCGAACTGGCCGCCGAGCGCATCGACCTGCCGATGACCATCGCGGGCGAGCAGCGGATGGCCGGCGGTGACCCGATCCAGGTGGTGCAGCCGCATCGGCACGCGCACGTGCTCGGGATGACCGGGCACGCCACCCACGACGACGCGCGGGCGGCCGTCAAGGCCGCCAAGGACGCCGCGCCGGGCTGGCGCACGCTGCCCTTCGAAGAGCGTGCCGCGATCTTCCTTCGCGCCGCCGAACTGCTCTCCGGACCGTGGCGGGACACCCTGAACGCGGCCACCATGCTCGGCCAGTCGAAGACCGCCGTGCAGGCCGAGATCGACTCGGCCTGCGAGTTCATCGACTTCCTGCGCTTCAACGTGCACTTCGCCCGCAAGCTGCTGGCCGAGCAGCCGATGTCGTCGCCCGGCGTGTGGAACCGCTTCGACCACCGGCCGCTTGAGGGTTTCGTCTACGCGGTCACCCCGTTCAACTTCACCGCCATCGCCGGAAACCTGCCCTCGGCGCCGGCCCTGCTGGGCAACACGGTGGTCTGGAAGCCGGGCCCGACCCAGCAGTTCGCCGCACACTTCACAATGCGCCTGTTCGAGGCGGCCGGCCTACCGCCCGGCGTGATCAACATGGTGACCGGCCGGGGCGAAGAGGTCTCCGACGTGGTGCTGGCCGACCCCGACCTGGCCGGTATCCACTTCACCGGGTCCACCAAGGTCTTCCAGCACCTCTGGCGCACGGTCGGGGAGAACATCGCCGGCTACCGGGGCTACCCCAGGCTGGTCGGCGAGACCGGCGGCAAGGACTTCGTGGTCGCGCACACCAGCGCCGACGTCGACGCGCTGCACACGGCGCTGATCCGGGGTGCCTTCGAGTACCAGGGGCAGAAGTGCTCGGCGGCCTCCCGCGCGTACGTCCCGCGCTCGCTCTGGGAGGGGGGCCTGCGTGACCGGCTCGCCGCGACCGCCGACGGGCTGGCCTACGGCGACGTCACCGACTTCCGCAACTTCGGCGGCGCGGTCATCGACGACAAGGCGTACGCCCGGCACACCGCCGCACTGGAGCTGATCTCCTCCGACGACAGTTGCCGGATCATCGCCGGTGGCACCGCCGACGACTCGGTCGGCTGGTTCGTCCGCCCGACCATCTTCGAGTGTGGCGACCCCGCACACGAGACGTTCACCACCGAGTACTTCGGCCCGATCCTCGGCGTGCACGTATTCGACGACGCCCGCTTCGACGAGGTGGTCACGCAGGCCGAGGCCATCGCTCCGTACGCACTCACCGGGTCGATCTTCGCCACCGACCGGCGGGTGGTCGACGCGGTGGCCGAGAAGATGCGGTACGCGGCCGGCAACTTCTACATCAACGACAAGCCGACCGGTGCCGTCGTCGGTCAGCAGCCGTTCGGCGGCGCCCGGGCCAGCGGCACCAACGACAAGGCCGGCTCCTGGCACAACCTGGTCCGCTGGATGTCCCCCCGGACGATCAAGGAAACCTTCGTCCCCCCGACCGACCACACCTACCCCCACATGGGCTGAAGATGTAACGGAAGGGGCCCCTCCCGACGCCTCGTGGGTAGGAGGGGGCCCCTTCTGACGCCTGGCGGACAGGAGGGGATCCTTCCTCGCGCTCCGGCAGGTGGGTGGCTTCGGTGGACCGTCGCGCGCCGACAGTGCACATAGGAAACCCCAATCGGTGGCGAAAAGGGGAAATCCTGGACGCTGGCCCGACAAAGTGGCAGCGTAAGGGGCATGGCGGAATCCGGAGTGAACCCCACTGCGGCGGCCCTGCTCGGGCTGCTCCATGAGGGCCCCATGACAGGTGGCCAGTTGATGGCCGCCGCCGAGCGCCGGCTGGCGCCGTACTGGTCGATGACCCGAAGCCAGGTCTACCGCGAGTTGCCGGTGTTGGCCGAGCGAGGTTTCGTCCGATTGGGTAAGCCCGGGCCGCGGATGAGTCAGCCGTACGCGATCACGGCAGCCGGGAAACGGACATTTTCCCGCTGGTTGGCCGAGGATCCGGGGCGGGACACCATCCGCAACCCGATCGCCCTGCGCATCGCCTTCGGGAACCTGCACTCCCCGAGCCAGCTGAAGAACCTCCAGGCAGCAGCCAACGAGTACCACACCGACGCGTTGGCCCGGGTCCGCGAGCAGGTCAAGAACGCCAAGAAGGAAGGCGACACGTACGACGCGAGCGCGCTGGAGTTCGCCGTGGCGTACCACCGGGCCGCCCTGTCCTGGCTCAAGAGCGCCGCCACCGGCTGACCCTGGGCCGGTCCCGAGCTGGGTTTGTTTGGCTCGGAGTGCGGGGCTCGCAAGCTCACTCCTCGTCCGAGCTGGGTTTGTTTGGCATCGGACTGCGGGGCTCGCAAGCTCACTCCTCGTCCGAGCAGTACCCTTGTCTGTCGTGACCGCTGCCGACTTCGCCGAACAGCTCAAGGAACTCGACGCCACCCTGCGCAACATCGAGGCGGTGCTCGACCTCGACCGTCTCCGCGCGGACAAGGCCCGCCTGGAGCAGGAGGCGTCCGCCCCGGATCTCTGGGACGACCAGGCCCGCGCCCAACAGGTGACCTCGCAGCTGTCGTACGTCAACGGCGAGATCGACAAGCTCGGCAGCCTGCGCTCGCGGCTGGACGACGCGCATGTGCTGCTGGAACTGGCCGAGGCGGAGTCCGACTCGGGGGTGCTCACCGAGGTCGAGACCGAGATCGCCGGGCTGACCAAGGCCATCCAGGAGATGGAGGTCCGCACGCTCCTGTCCGGCGAGTACGACTCCCGGGAGGCGCTGGTGGCCATCCGGGCCGGTGCCGGCGGCGTGGACGCGGCCGACTTCGCCGAGATGCTGCTGCGGATGTACCTGCGCTGGGCGGAGCGGCACGGCTACCCGACCGAGGTATACGAGACCTCGTACGCCGAGGAGGCCGGTCTGAAGTCGGCCACCTTCACGGTCAAGGTCCCGTACGCGTACGGCACGCTCAGCGTGGAATCCGGCACCCACCGGCTGGTGCGGATCAGCCCGTTCGACAACCAGGGGCGGCGGCAGACCAGCTTCGCCGGGGTCGAGGTGCTGCCGGTGGTGGAGCAGACCGACCACATCGACATCCCCGAGAACGAGATGCGGGTCGACGTCTACCGCTCCTCGGGCCCGGGCGGGCAGAGCGTCAACACCACCGACTCGGCGGTGCGGATCACCCACATTCCGACCGGCATCGTGGTGACCTGCCAGAACGAGAAGTCGCAGTTGCAGAACAAGGCCTCCGCTCTGCGGGTGCTCCAGGCCCGGCTGCTGGAGCGCAAGCGCCAGGAGGAGCAGGCCAAGCTTCAGGGGCTCAAGACGGACGCCGCCGGGTCCTGGGGCGACCAGATGCGTTCGTACGTGCTGCACCCCTATCAGATGGTGAAGGATCTGCGGACCGAGCAGGAGACCGGCAACCCGTCGTCCGTCTTCGACGGTGACCTGGACTCCTTCATCGAGGCGGGCATCCGGTGGCGCAAGCAGCAGCAACTGGCCGGCGACCGTGCGTGATCGATCGTGGGCGGAGTGCGCCGTCGATCTCCACCTGACGTGCTGATTTGATGACTTGCCGCGCAACGGCGGGGCGTGGGACTTGGCACGACAGTTACACGGCGTAGACTCACCACCCGTGATTCAGCTTGAGCAAGTGACGAAGACGTACCCGAAGGCGTCGCGGCCTTCGCTCGACAACGTGTCCGTGTCGATCGACAAGGGCGAGTTCGTCTTCTTCATCGGCCCATCCGGCTCCGGCAAGTCCACGATCATCAAGATGCTGCTGCACGAGGTGACCCCCAACAAGGGACGCGTCGTCGTCAACGGCAAGGACGTCACGTCGATGCGGTCCTGGAAGCGCCCGCACTTCCGCCGCTCGATCGGCTGTGTCTTCCAGGACTTCCGGCTGCTGCCCAACCGCACCGCGTACGAGAACGTGGCCTTCGCGCTGGAGGTGATCGGCAAGACCAAGGCGGTGGCCCGCCGGGTCGTGCCGGAGGTGCTGGAACTGGTCGGCCTCGGTGGCAAGGAGCACCGCTACCCGCACGAGCTCTCCGGTGGTGAGCAGCAGCGCGTCGCGGTGGCCCGGGCGTTCGTGAACCGTCCGCTGATCCTGCTGGCGGACGAGCCGACCGGAAACCTGGACCCGGACACCTCCATCGAGATCATGCGCCTGCTGGACCGGATCAACCGCACCGGCACCACCGTCGTGATGGTCACGCACGACTCCAACATCGTGAACCAGATGCGCCGCCGCGTCATCGAGATCGAGAGCGGCCGTATCGTTCGCGACCAGGCCCGCGGCGTCTACGGGTGACGGTACCTACCCATCGCACCCCGATCTGACGACGAACACCTCACGCCGGAGAGCCGGAGGAAATCCCGATGCGGATGAAATACGTCATGTCCGAGGTACTGGTCGGACTGTGGCGCAACGTGACCATGACCATCGCGATGATCATCACGATGGCGGTCTCGCTGACCATGCTCGGTGCCAGCGGCCTGATCTACACCAAGGTCGCCGACATGAAGCAGCTGTACTTCGAGAACATCGAGGTCTCGATCTTCCTGGACGCCGAGGTGACGGACGAGCAGCGCAGCGCGCTCGCCACGCAGTTGGAGTCCGATCCGCTGGTCTCGCAGGTCACGTACGTCAACAAGGACGAGGCCTTCCAGCGCTTCCAGGAGATGTTCCGGGACTCGCCGGACCTGCTCAGCGCGGTCAAGGCGGACCAGCTGCCGGAGTCGTACCGGCTCAAGCTGGTGAACCCGGAGGAGTACAAGACCATCTCCGACCAGTACACCTCGGTCGAGGGGGTCGACCAGGTCGTCGACCAGAGTCAGGTGCTCGACAAGATCTTCAACCTCTTCACCGCCGGGCAGAACATCGCGCTGGTCGCCGCGGTCGCGATGGCGATCGCCGCGCTGCTGCTGGTCGCCAACACCATCCAGGTCGCCGCGTACAGCAAGCGGCGTGAGGTCGCGGTCATGAAGCTGGTCGGCGCGTCGAACTGGTTCATCCAGGCGCCGTTCGTGCTGGAGGCGGTGGTCGCCGGCCTGATCGGCTCGATCCTGGGCCTCGGCGCGCTGATCGCGCTCAAGATATTCCTCTTCGACGGTGCGCTCAGCGCCCTACAGGGTCTCTTCGCGCCGGTCAGTTGGGGCGAGGTGTTCCTGACCTTCCCGGTGATGGCCGGCGTCGGCGGTCTGATCAGCGCGGTCACCGCCTGGGTCACGCTCCGCTTCTACCTGCGGGTCTAGCTCGTCGGGCAGGGGCCCTTCCACGCCGGAATAAACGGCGCGGAAGGGCCCTTGTCGTTCGGGTAGCATGATCTCCGCTCGGCGGCCGGCCAGGTCGGCCACGAGCGGCAAGGAAAGGAGGTGGCGCGGCGATGCCACGGGAAAAGGGGCGCAAGGTCGTCGCCTCCAACAAGAAGGCGCGTCACGACTACGCCATCCTCGACACGTACGAGGCGGGCATGGCGCTGACCGGCACCGAAGTGAAGTCGCTGCGGGCCGGGCGGGCCTCACTCGTCGACGCGTTCGCTCAGGAACGGGACGGCGAACTCTACCTGCACAGCATGCACATCCCCGAGTACGTGCAGGGCACCTGGACCAACCATGAGCCCCGGCGTACCCGGAAACTGCTGCTCAAGCGGCTGGAGATCGACCGGCTGATCGGCAAGCTCCGGGAGAGCGGGCTGACCCTGGTGCCGCTCCAGGTCTACTTCTCCGACGGCTGGGCCAAGGTGGAGATCGGCCTCGCCAAGGGTAAGAAGGCGTACGACAAGCGTCAGGACCTCGCCAAGCGGGACGCCGACCGGGAGATTCAACGGGCGGTGGGTCGGCGAGGTAAGGGGATGAACGACTGATTTATCCCAGATTGTCCCATCCGGCGCGCCGCTCCGGGCTCGGGATGAATCCGATTGCGGCAGGCGTTAGTCTTGTCAGAGCCGCCGGAGATCGGTGGCCTGCCGAGGGGGTGACTGGTTTCGACTTCGTACGTTGCGGCAGGGGAAGCGAGCCGAGGAAGCCGACGTCGTCTCGAGAATCGTTCGTCGGAAACCAATAAGCGCCAAGAACAATCGCGCTGACTTCGCTCTCGCCGCCTGAGGCGAGTAGCAAGTCTGTCGGCCTGGGAGCGCCTTCGACCCAGTTAGCCGGCATCAGCTAGAAGGCTGGCCAACCGGACCCGGTCGCGGGGTCCGTGCGGCGAGATCAATCAGCGACTGGGCCCGTCACACCGACTCGCTCGCGTGATCGGAGGGGCCGAGTAGAGGCACAGCGAGCTGCGCTCGGAGAAGCCCTGACAAGGCGGCGAAGGACCCGGGTTCGATTCCCGGCACCTCCACCACCTGACTGCGCGCCCCGGTCACTCGACCGGGGCGCGCAGTCGTTGTGCCCGACCCCGGTCGGTCGGCGTCGGCGGTGCCCGGGACGGCCCGCCGGGCGACGCGGAGGCCGGCGAGGTTGACCGCCGGCATCGCGGGGCACGGGAACCAGCCGGGGGACAACGCCGTCAAATCGGTATGCGTCGCGTTCTCGCCCTGTTGGGTCTGCCACTGCTGATGATGGCCGGTTGTGCCGAGGCGGGCACCGAGCCGACCGGCCCGGGTCTACCGACCGACCATCACGAGGTGTTCGAGCAGCGCGCCACGGCGGTCGCGCAGGCATGGCGCCCGGGCGCGGCGTGGAGCACCGGCTACGTGCCGCTTCAGGAGCCCACGGTGCTCGTCGGCGACCCCGAGTTCACCGACGAGACCAAGCTCGCCTTCAATGCCGGCTGGTACCGGGAGCAGGTGCCGTTGCCACCTCGGCGGCCAGACGACGGCAGCATCCGCTTCCCCGATGACGAACTGCGGGTACCACTGATCACCGCGGCCGAGGCGTACCGGCAGCTCGACCAGGGCGACCCGCCGCCCTGCGCCGGGCGGCCGAAGGACCCGGGTACGCCGCCTCCGGCCAACCCGCCGGACGGGCCGGACGCCCCGGTGAGCAGCGAGCCACAGGCCGCCTGCATCCCACTCACCGTCACCAACGTCGAACTGGGTTCCGCGCCGGTGCACACCAGCCGGGGTGAGGCGCAGGTGCCAGCGTGGCTGTTCACCATCGAGGAGATCGACGCCGTGGTGGCCCGGGTCGCGGTCGCACCCGAGGCCGTCGGCGCACTGCCCGAGCCGGTCGCGCCGTCCGCGCCCGCGCCGCAGGACCTGGTCAGCGCGCAGGACATCGAATCGGTCGACGGTACGACGCTGAACTTCCGGCTCGGTGTCGGTAGCTGCGACACCGGGATCACCCCGCTGGTACAGGAACACGACCACGTGGTCGTGGTCGGCGGCACGGTGGTGCGGAGCACCGGCGTCTGCGACGACATGCTCAGGCTGGAACCGGTCGCGGTGACACTGCGAGCGCCACTGGGTGCCCGTCCGGTCCTCGACGTGGTCAACGCGACGCCGCTGCGCTTCGCCGCTGGCTGACCGTGCCGGCCGACGCCGTCCGGTCCCGGGACGGCGTCGGCCTACGCTGTCTCGTCTCTCACCCGGGTTCAGAGGATCGGCGGCACGTCGGTGCGGATCGGCGCCGGCAGCACCGTCGGCCCGTCGGCCCGGAGCGCGATGGCCAGCGCCTCGCCGAGCTGATCGGGACCGTCGACCACCGTGGTGGCGCACCCGTAACCGCGGGCTATCGCCGTGACGTCGATGCCGGGCAGATCCAGCCCGGGTACCCCCGGCGTCTGCTTGAGTTCGGCGAACGCCTTGAGGATCGCGTACTGCTGGTTGACCGGTACGACTACCACCAGCGGCAACCGCAACTGGCTGGCGGTCCAGAGCGCCTGGACCGAGTAGTGGAACGAGCCGTCGCCGATCACCGCGATCACCGGCCGGTGCCGGCCGGTGTCCCGCTGCGCCAAGGCGATGCCGACGGCCGCCGGCAGGCCGTAGCCGAGACCTCCGCTGGCCATCGTGAAGTACGACCCGGGGGTGTCGAACCGCAGCCGGCGACGCAACGCCGACAGGTTGGACGGAGACTCCTGCACCAGCACGCCGTCCGTAGGCCAGTGCCGGGCCAGTGCGGCGAAGAGTGCGTCGGCGCTGAGCGGAACCGAATCCTCCACCGGCGACGGTGCTGCCCGGGCGGGCGGTGGCGGCCGGTCCGCCGGTGGCATGAGCTCGGTAAGCGCGGCCAGGGTGAGGCCGGCATCGCCGAGGAGGCTGTCGCCGATCGGTGCCCGGGCCGCCTCCTCGGGATCGTCGGTGACGTGCAGCAGCCGGGCACCGTCCGGCAAGGTCTCACCGGGCACGTGCGGGTAGTACCGGAACACCGGGGCACCGACCACCAGTACGGTGTCGTGCCCCCGGAGCTGCTCGGCCAACGGGCCGATCGCGAAGGGCAGCACCCCCTGGAAATGCGGATGATTCTCGGGAAAGGCGGTCCGCTCGGGTGCGGGCGCCGACCAGACCGGGGCGACCAGCCGCTCCGCGAGCGCAACCCCGGCCGCCCAGGCGCCGGCCCGGTCCACGGCGGCTCCGAACACCAGGGCCGGTGATCGGCTCGTCGCCAGTGCCGCGGCAAATTCGCGCAGCCGCTCCGGGTCGGGAGCGAACCGGGTGGCCACCGTGCGGGCCTGCGGAGGCGGATCGGCGGGCTGTGCCCAGTCGTCCAGCGGAAGCGAGAGGAAGACGGGCCCGGTCGGCGGCTGGATCGCGGTCGCGTACGCCCGCATGAGCGCCGCCGGGACGTCCTGGGCCCGGACCGGCTCGTGGGCCCACTTGACGTAGGGCTGGGGAAGCTCGGTGGGATGGCGGGCGGTGAGTCGGGGTTCGAGCAGCAGCATCTCCCGGGTCTGCTGGCCGGCGGTGACGATCAGTGGGGTCCGGTTGTGCCAGGCGGTGACGATGTTGCCCATGGCATTGCCGGTACCCGGTGCCGTGTGCAGGTTGACGTGCGCCGGCGCCCCGGTGACCTGCGCGTACCCATCGGCCATGCCCACCGCCGACGCCTCGTGCAGCGCGAGCACGTAGTGGAAGTCGTCGGGAAAGGCGTGCAGGAACGGCTCCTCGGTGGAGCCGGGGTTGCCGAAGACGGTGGTCATGCCCAGGGCCCGGAGCAGGTCGTAGGTGGTGTCGCGGACCGTTGCCATCACTTCTGAATGTATCGGGGCAACTCGGGAGTAAAGAGCTTTTCGCCGCTGCTGCGACTCAGCTTCGTGGCGGCACTGGCCGTGGTCGCCTCGGTGGTGACGCGTCGCCCGGCCCAGCCGACCGTCTGTCGATCACCCGACTGTCAGACCTTCGCCTGGATCGGGGGCGCAAGCTATGGTGCCAGGCATGGCGATGACAGCGCAGATGTCACCGGTTGGTCCCACCGTCGACGAGTGTCACCGGTTCCGCCTTTCCGTGCACGACTGACGGGTGCGTGTGATGCAGGGAGAGGGGCAGGCGATCGGCGGGCGGGCGACGGAGTCGATGACCGGGAAGCTGCTGGTGGCGACACCGGCGCTGAAAGACCCGAACTTCGACCGTACCGTCGTGCTGCTGGTCGCGCACGAGCCCGGCGGCGCGCTCGGTGTGGTGCTCAACCGGGCCACCGAGGTGCCGGTGGCCGACGTGCTGCGCGACTGGGGTGACCTGGCACGCCACCCGGCGGTGCTGTTCGAGGGCGGCCCCGTGCAGCCCGACTCCGCGATCTGCCTGGCCCGCATGCGGCCGCCGGTGCGCCGCCTCAAGGGCTTCCACCAGGTCTCCGGCGCGGTGGGCACGCTCGACCTGTCGGTCGACCCGCAGCGGCTACGGGAGAACGTGCAGAGCATCCGGGTCTTCGCCGGGTACGCGGGCTGGGGTACCGGCCAACTGGAACAGGAGATCGAGGACGGGTCCTGGTTCGTGCTGGACGCGCTGCCCGGTGACGCGTTCGTCGACAGACCTGATGATCTGTGGCCGATGGTGCTGCGCCGACAGGGCGGCATGATGGCCGCGGTCGCGCACTTCCCACCGGACGTGGCGTTGAACTGACCGGCCGTTGCGGGCACCCCGCGAGATGACCATGCCGGCGGGCGTGTGTATAGTTCTCCCAGTGCCCGGGCAGCCGGGTGCGACAGCAAGGGGCCGTGGCGCAGCTGGTAGCGCACCACACTGGCAGTGTGGGGGTCAGGGGTTCGAGTCCCCTCGGCTCCACCCTTCACGATCAGGGCGTTCGTCGGACATGGCGGGCGCCCTTCGTCGTTCCGGTAGAGGAGAGTAGCCAAGCAGTAGCCACAGCTATCTCCGCGGGTTCAAATCCCGCCGCCACCGCTCCTGACAGCGAGAACGCCCGGTCGGTCCGTCAGGGCCGGCCGGGCGTTCCGCTTGTGGTCTCAGTTTCGCCGGGACCGACTTGGTCCTGTCGAGCGTACTGACGGAGTTCGCGTCGGCGGTGAGGCGATGTCCTGCATCGTTGTCCGTGCTGGCCGGTCAGCACCAAGCGACGCCCCAGGATTGGAGCTTTCCGTCGGGCGCGTATTTAATCTTGAGGTAGTCGGTTGTGCCAGGGGCAATGTAAAAGCAGCTGCCCCACGAGCCGGCGATGTGGCCCTTGCGCCACGTATAACTTGAGCCGCAGTTCCGGTAGGTGAGGTACTGGGTTTCTCCGACAGTCCAGCTGCTGGCCCCACAGGGGTCGGCTTGTGCTGCGGATGAAGGAACAAGTAGAGCGAACGACATCAGCAGGGCAGCACTCAGTGTCGTTGCAGCGCGACGCATTTCCACTCCGCCAGGGTCTAGTAACCGATGTGTGGCCGAGCGGTAGCAGATGAAACAGCCAGTCCTCGCCAGTGCGTCGTGCGGTGAAGGGCTCACTCAAGATGTAACCAGCTCGGCACGAGCATCAAATCATGCCTGGGTAGAGGACGTAAAGGCTTCGATGTCGACGACGATCAGCGACGGCGGTTTCTCTGTCAGGCGTTGTTGCCCAGCTGATGTGAAGGTCGGCGTGATGGATGGCCTCTTGAGCCCAGGAGGTCGCCCTCCGGGGGTGTCCCGCCTCTACCTCAGCCACTCGCTCACGTAGCCACTCGACGTCAGCGAGGGCCCAGTCGAGGGCTGCCTCGCCGAGTCCGCTGACGGCGGCCTTGCCCGGTGGTAGACCGTGAGACGGTCCTCGATGCCCTTGCCCCGGCGCTCCCCAGCCACGCCGACATAGCTGAGCGGGGACGGCGCGCGTGAGCAGGAGAAGCGCCGTGGGTTCAAGGACGAGATGCAGGCAATCCGTGAGCGACGTGGGCTGCCGGTCGGCCAGAGCGAGTCACGGAGGTAGGGCCTCGGTCCAAGCCCAGTGGCCCATGATCGTCGGACGGGCGTGGGACGTTCTCGTGATGGGAGTGGTGACGGATCGGTGACGGTCCAGGGATCGCGGCTGCGAGTGTCTCTACCGGCACCGCCTTCATGGCGAACGAGCAGACGAGGGCGTCACGTGACCAGGCTTCGAAGTGGACGTGCGACAGACCGTATGCAATTCCTTCAACTACGGCGGCCAAGTCCGTGACAACAGGTGATGTCGTCCGGAAATCGGGCGGGGTCCTCAACGTCTGCCGTCATTCGCTCGTGCCACCGAAGAGAAGGAGAAAGCTAGCGTGTTATCTCGCACTCGTAGTCGCGGGGCTCGCAAGGTACTGCTGACCGGTTTGGCAGCCGTGCTTGTCGCGACGGGTTCGTTGCTCGGTGTCAGCGGGCCCGCGTGGGCGGCACCGCCGCCCACCCCGGACTTCGGACCTGCCATCGAGCCATTAGCGCCACTGGTGAGCCAGTCCACCTGCGATCCGACCGCGAAGCCAGGTGTGGTGGGCTTCAAGGATCTGCTTGTTGGACACTATGGCCACCACAACTGGAACATTGACAGGCCGTGTAGTTGGGGAGGTACCAGCGAGCACAAGGAAGGTCGGGCACTCGACTTCGCGCTGAACGCGAACAACTCGACCCAGAACGCACGCGCCAATGAGATCCTCAACTGGCTACTCGCTACCGACCGGCACGGAAACGCTCACGCTCTCGCCCGGCGCTTCGGCATCATGTACCTGATCTGGAACAAGCGGATCTGGAGTGCCAGTCGCGCATCTGAGGGCTGGCGGCCATACGATTGCACGCCCGGTGATGCAAGCGATTGCCATACCGATCACATCCACTTCAGCTTCAGCTGGCCGGGTGCCCGTAAGGAAACCTCCTGGTGGAGCGGCGGCCACAGCATCGGTGCGGATCGCATTCAATACGGCGACTTCAACGGCGATGGCCTTGCTGATCTGCTTCAGGTCCGGGACAACGGTGACGTGGTGGTGTTCTGGAACTCGGGTGGGAACCCGAACTTCTCCTGGTCGAACAACCGGTTGGTCCTCACCGGTATCCCCAACGTCGACCAGGTTCGGGTTGGTGATTTCAACGGCGATGGCCTCGCTGATCTGCTTCAGGTCCGGGACAACGGTGACGTGGTGGTGTTCTGGAACTCGGGTGGGAACCCCAACTTCTCCTGGTCCAACAATCGGCTGGTCCTCACCGGTATCACAAACGCCGGCCAGGTTCGGGTCGGTGATTTCAACGGCGATGGCCTCGCTGATCTGCTTCAGGTCCGGGACAACGGTGACGTGGTGGTGTTCTGGAACTCGGGTGGGAACCCCAACTTCTCCTGGTCCAACAATCGGCTGGTCCTCACCGGTATCACAAACGCCGGCCAGGTTCGGGTCGGTGATTTCAACGGCGATGGCCTTGCTGATCTGCTTCAGGTCCGGGACAACGGTGACGTGGTGGTGTTCTGGAACTCGGGTGGGAATCCGAACTTCTCCTGGTCGAACAACCGGTTGGTTCTCACTGGCATCCCCAGTCCTCGACAGATCGGCGTCGGTGACTTCAACAACGACGGCCTCGGCGACGTGAGCCAAGTCCGCGACAACGGCAACGTCGTCGTCTTCTGGAACTCGGGCGGGAACCCCAACTTCTCCTGGTCCAACAACCGGCTGGTCCTCACCGGCATCTACCTCTAACCACACCAGCCCCGGGGGGCGTGGGATGATCCACGCCTCCCGGAGCCGTCCGGTCCGAGGAGCCGCCGCTTGTTCCGGCATCGACCCTCGCAGCCTGCACCACCGCAGATTGATGCCACCCAACGGCTACCTGACACTCGATTTCGTCGCGTCGCCGGCGGACGGTCGGCGATGAGCAGGCGCTTGGACGTGGTCGAACGCGGCGAGTTGAGCCCGGATCTGGCCGAGCAAGACGTCATAGCCCGTCTCGGTGGCTGCGGCGAGGGCTTTCAGCGCTTCCTCGCGGGCGTCGTCCATCTCGCCGAGCGCGTGTCGGGTCGCCGCGATTCCGGCCATCGCGACGACCGTCTGGTACCGGGCGTCTGCCTGAACAGCGATGTTTAGCGCGCGTTGGTGCAGGGCCAGTGCGCCGTGCCGGTCGGACCGCGCCAGGAGCACTGCGGCGAGAGTGTTGCAGGTGTCGGCGATCCGCTTTGGTTCTGCCAACTCGGTCGCGATCCCTAGCGCCTCCGCTGCATGCGACTCCGCACGATCGAGGTCGCCGGTTTGCAGTCGTACGAGCGCCAGGCCGACGAGGCAGTCGGTGTCGAGATGTCGGTTTCCGCACGCCCGGCTGCTGGTTAGCCCGCGGCGCAGCGCCTGCTCGGCTGTATGGGTGTCGCCGAGGTCCAGGAAGGACCGTCCCAGGCTTTCCAACGTGTTCGCCAACCCGTCTTCGGCGTCGAAGCGGCCGTAGATGGTTTCCGCCTGTCGCAGATACCGGATCGCAAGGTCGGGCCGCCCTCGGAGTCGCTGGGAGACGCCGAGGTTGTTGAGAACGCGTGCGTACTGAGGTCGGTTGGGACGGGTCCCGCTCAGGCGGACGGCCTCAACCTGATACTCGATGGACTTGACGAGCTTGCCCCACTCGGCGTGGACGATGCCGAGGTTGTTCAGCGCGGTTTCCAGCCCGTCGCGCCAGCCGGCCCGAGTTGCCAGTGCCGCCGCCTCTTCCAGCTCACGAACAGCGTGCCGTGGTCGCCCGAGGCAGTGGTGCAGGTGAGACAGCCCGAGGTGAGCCATTGCCTGGGCCGCGACGTCACCCGCCTGGGCGGCGGCTTGCCTGACCGTCTCGCACATCGCCCGCCACTGGGGGATATGGAGTTGCCGGGCGAGGTATCCCCGCAGTGGGTCGGCGAGGTACCACGCGATGGGATGACCGCGCTGCGCGGCGGTCGATATCGCCGAGGTGATGTTCGCCCACTCCATGTGGAACCACGCCAGGGCGGCTGCGTTGCCAGCGAAGGTGAAGCTCTGGTCAGCGACCTCGTCGGCGGATGGTGGCAGGCGCGTGTGTTGGGGATAGAGTGCCCTGGCTGCTGCCCTGGCTCGGGACAGGTACCACGTGGCGAGGCGCTCGAAGGCCGCGTCGCTCTCGTCGGCTGCCGCCAGCTCTGTCGCGAAGTGTCGTAACAGGTCATGGAGGCGGTACCGGGACGGGCTGCCTTTGTTGACCAAGCTGGCGGTGTGCAGGACGTTGAGCAGGCGCGCGGACTCCTCGTCGGAGACGTCGGCGATGGCGGCAGCCGCGCCGACGGTGTAGTCGTCGCCGGGCATGGTTCCGAGCAGGCGGAACATGCGTTGGGCAGCGACCGGCACGAGCCGGTAGGAGGACGAGAAAGCGGTACGTGCGGCGGTGTCCGGATCGCCCTCAACGACCAGCGCGCTCAGCGGGCTGCCATCGGTCAGGGCGGCGAGGAAGCTGCCGACGGTGCCGTGGCGGGTGGCGATGTTCGCGGCGGCGATGCGAAGGGCCAGCGGGAGATAGGCGCACAGCCGTGCCAGATGGGCCATCTCGGAGGGCTCGTAGGTAGCCTGCGTGCCGATTGTGGACGCCAGGAGTGACTGCGCTTCGTCCTCGGCGAGGATGTCGATCGACATGAGGTTGGCGCCGTCTCGCGCGACGAGGCCGGCCAGCCGAATGCGGCTGGTGACGATCGTGAAGGCGCCAGGGCCACCGGGCAGCAGCGGCCGTACCTGCTCGACCGAGGCGGCGTCGTCCAGGACGACCAGAGCCCGTCGGTCGGCGAGGATCGACCGCAGGAGGGCAGCCGCCTCGTCGAGATCTTCCGGCACGGAGGTCGGTGAAAGGCCGAGCGAGCGTAACATCTGGCCTAGCGCCTCGACTGTGGTCATTGTCGTCGAGGGGCGGTGCCCGCGGAGGTTGAGGTAGAGGTGGCCGTCGGGAAACCGGTCGGCGACATGGTGGGACCAGTGCAGCGCCAGGGCAGTCTTGCCGATACCCGCCGTTCCGCAAATCACGACGACCGGCGGGTCGGTGGCCGCGTTGAGCATGCCGTCGAGAATGCGG
The DNA here is from genome assembly GCF_049178935.1 of Verrucosispora sp. WMMD703. Classification (NCBI taxonomy): domain Bacteria; kingdom Bacillati; phylum Actinomycetota; class Actinomycetes; order Micromonosporales; family Micromonosporaceae; genus Micromonospora; species Verrucosispora sp. WMMD703. Next base: position 1,350,807 of record NZ_JBMHMM010000004.1, read on the forward strand.
ATCTCGTGCGCACGGCCAACGAATCCGGGAGCGGGCGGCGGCAACTGTCGGGGTGCCGGAGACTGGGTTGTGGCCGCGCTCGTCGATCCGTGTCGAGGTTGAGGAACCGTACCGGAGACAACATGGCTGGTGGTGAACCAGCCCAGCACATCGGCACCGTCCAAGACGCAGCGATGGAGTTCCTGGAGGGCTTTGCCCGGTTCGATCCCCAACTCGTGAGATAACGTCGTCCGTGCCCGCCGGTAGACCTCTAGCGCCTCGCCCTTTCGGTCCGCGAGGTACAGGGCGACAATCAGCAGTTGATACAGATTTTCGTTGAATGGTGCCGTCGCGGTCGCGGAGACAAGTTCCGGGATCAGCTCTCGGTGCCGGCCGAGCGTCATGTCGAGGATGAGTCGTCGCTCAAGCGCCTGGGCCTGCATCTCCTCCAGCCGACGTGCCTGAAACTGGAACGAGGGGCCGCGTAGGCCGTCCAACGCCCGCCCTCGCCACAGCCCTAGCGCCTGCCGTAGATTGTCGGCTGCCGTGCGATACTCGCCCCGACGGGTGAGTGAATCCGCCTGCCGAAGCCCCTCACGAAATCGAGCCAGGTCGAGCTGCGCAGTATCAACGTGCAAGACGTATCCGCTGCCGTTCGCCACAATGCGTCCGGCATCCGCCTCGGCGGAGCAAAGAATCCGCCGCAGCGAACTCACTCGGTTCTGTACCTGTTTACGTACCGTCGACGGCGGTGACTGATCGAACCACACTGCCTCCACGAGCTGATCAATCTGGACCACGCGGCCGGCATTCAACAGCAGCATCGCAAGTATGCCCCGCTCGCGGGGGCCACCAACCTTGACGTGCTCGTGGCCTTTGACCACCTCGACCGGCCCCAGAAGGCGGAATTCGTGTGCGGGAGCCCGTACGGCCGCACCGTCCACCCCGACGTCCACAGATTCATGCAAGGGAACACCCACTCCATTGAGGCACACTCCCCCGGAGGACCTGCATTGGCGTCTACGCCGCGAGGAGCAGTGCACGGACGGCCACGAGCAAAAGAGCCGTCATGGCCGCATTTCGATTGGCCGCGCCGCCAGGACCGGCAATACAAAGATCTAGGATGAATCGCGCCGAGGATGACGGACGACACCATCACTGACAGTTCGCAGGAGCACGGGCAAGGCTTCGTGGGCCGCCAGTGTCCCGTCATCGACGGCCTCGGAGGCCGCGTAGACCAACGCCCAAATCGATCGCTCGATCCAGGCCGATGGGGCGGTAGGGTCGATGGTGCCGTCCGCCTGGCCCCGACGGATGAGCTCGATGACCGGGCCGTCGGCTGCGGCGAACTCTGCGACGGCGGGGTGGTTGGCGACGGCGTGGTCCTCGAACAGGAACCTGACGCGGTCGCCGACCGCCAGGTAGGCGGCCACGAGTCGGTTCAGGGCGTCGAGCGGCGGTCCCTGGGTGATGGCGGCGGCCTCTGTCGCACTGACGATCTCGCCGATGCTGTGCCGGATCGCGGCAACCAGTAGATCGGCCCGGCCTGGGAAATGACGGTGCAGCGTGGCCCGATGGGTCTCCGCGCGGTCGGCGATCTCGCTCAGGGTGGCGTCGCGGTCGCGGATCCACACGGCGATTGCCGCCTCGATGATCGTCTGACGCGTGCGGCGACGTGCCGGTGATGGCACATCGGGGTCTGACTGCACATCCGGACACTAGCATGCTTCTGCGACAATGCTACTGCTTTCTGCGACACCGATGTCGCATTTTGGTCGGCGTGGATTGCTCGATCGTGACGACGAGCTGCTGTGCCCCAGGGGCCGGACCTGCCGTGGCCGGCACGGGTTGCCCCGTGCCGGCCACGTCGGTGGTGGTTCGGTTCAGCTGGCGTACGCCTCCAGTTCCCAGAGCGAGTGACCCCAGGCGGTGCCCCGGGCGGTGCCGTAGATCCGTAGGTAGCGGCCATTGGCGCCGAGTGCGGTGTGCTCGTCCACGCCGCCGTCGGCCCCGGTCACCGTCTTCACGTCGACCCAGGTGGTGCCGTCGTTCGAGGTCTGGATGCGGTACGAACTGCTGTACGCCGCCTCCCAGCTCAGCTTGACCCGACCGATCGCGGTCGGGCTGCCGAGGTCGACCCGGATCCACTGCGGGTCGGAGAACGCCGACGACCAGCGGGTGGTGAGGCTGCCGTCCACCGCCTGGGCGCCGGACATGCCGGCCCCCTCGCTGCTGGACGTCAGCGTCGGTTTGTTCAGCAGCAGGTTGGTGCCCGGCTGCGGCCCGCTGGTGCCGCCGTACACCTCGAACTCGAACAGTGAGTAGCCCCAGCCGGTGCCCCGGGTGGTGCCGGTGAGCCGGACGTACCGGCCGGAACCGGTCAGCCCGGTGAGGTCGTCCACGCCACCGTCGCCGCCGGTCACGGTGCGGATGGTGGTGAAGTTGACCCCGTCCGGCGAGGTCTGGATCTGGTACCCGCTGCCGTACGCCGCCTCCCAGGTCAGCTTGACCCGGTTGATGTCGTACGTGGCACCGAGGTCCACGTCGATCCACTGCGGGTCGCTGAACGCGCTTGACCACCGGGTGCCGAGCGCGCCGTCGAACGCGTTGGCGGCGACGAAGGCGTCCTGCACGCTGGAGGCGCGGGCCGGCTTGCCCTGAGCCAGGTTGGCGCCCGGTTCCGGGTCGGGTCCGGGCCCGCCGCCGGGGCTGGTCGAGAGGGTGAACTCGTCGATGTCGAAGTACGGTCCGGTGCCCTTGAAGACCAGGAAGAGGGTGCGGGTACCGGTCGGGGCGGTGATCCCGCCGGTGATCGTGGCGAACGTGGCGTACCCGCCGGTCGGCACCACCGTCGCTTGGCCGACAAGCGGTCCGGTGGGGGAGTCGACCCGCAGTTCGAGGGTGCCGCCGCCGTCCGCCGGGGCGCCGACCCGGGCGCTGAACGACTGGATGCCGGTCAGGTTGTACGGGTGGAACGAGATCCAGTCGTTGTTGTCGATGTACCCGATCGCCGCGCCGCCGTGGGCGCTGCCCGGGGTGACGACCTGGATGCCGGACGAATCGCCGAAGTGCTCGGCCTGGCGCACCCGGGGCTGGAGGACGGCCTGGGTGTGTGTGGTGAGCGGTGGCTGACCGGCGCCACCGAGGTCGGTGTACTCGGCGTCGATGATGCCGAAGATGTTCGCCGCGGTGTCGTGCTCGCCGTCGACCGAGGTCTGGATGACCCCGGAACAGCCCTGCACGCTGCTGATCTGGTGGCCGTGTGAGTCGTGGCCGAGAACGTAGTTCACCTTCACCCGGGCGCAGTCGATCGGACCGTCCTGCGCGTCGGTGACCGTGACGGAGAACGGTATGGCGTCCCCGAAGGAGAACGTGGACCCGTTCAGCGGCGTGTTCACGGTGACCACCGGGGCGCTGTTGCCGACAGTGATGACGGTGCTCGCGGTACCGACCTTGCCGGTGCTGTCCCGAACCGTCAGGGTCGGTCGGAAGGTGCCGTTCGCGGTGTAGGTGAACGTGGGGTTCGCCGTGGTCGAGTCGGTGGTGCCGTTGTTGTCGAAGTCCCAGGCGTAGGTGAACGGGTCGCCGTCCGGGTCGAGCGTGCCGGCCGACGAGAACCGCACGGTCAGCGGTGCGACGCCGCTGGTCGGGGTGGCCGAGACGATCGCCCGTGGGGCTCTGCCCTCGCGGGCGTACTCGATCCGGTAGAGGGCCGAGTTGGCGTCGCCGTTGAACCAGCCGGTGCCGTAGTCGAGCACGTAGAGCGCGCCGTCCGGGCCGAACTCCAGGTCCATGACCTGGGTGCCGGTCCACGGGAACGGGTTGATCTTCAACGGCTGGCCGGCCGAGTCGAGCTTGATGTTCTTGATCCAGCGGCGGCCGAACTCACCGGCGAAGTACGTCCCGTCGTAGTACTCCGGGAACGCCACGTCGGAGGTGTTGTCCGGGTCGAACCGGTACACCGGGCCGCCCATGGGGGACAGACCGCCACTGGTGAACTCCGGCGGGGAGCCGGAACCGCCGTACGGCAGCCAGGCCGGGACGGCCGGCGGCAACTGGGTGAGACCTGTGTTGTTCGGCGAGTTGTTCACCGGCCCGTTGGCGCAGTCGAACTTCGGGCCGGACGGGCCGGACGGGAAGGTGTAGTCGTTGTAGGCGTCGTTGCGGGCGGTGCAGTACGGCCAGCCGTAGAAGCCGGGCTTGTCGATCCGGGCGAACTCCACGTTGCCCGCCGGGCCCCGGTTCGGGTCGGCGGTTCCCGCGTCCGGACCGTAGTCGCCCAGGTAGACGACGCCGGTCTCCTTGTCCACGCTCATCCGGAACGGGTTCCGGAAGCCCATCGCGTAGATCTCCGGGCGGGTCCGCGCGGTGCCCGGCGCGAACATGTTCCCGGCCGGGATGGTGTACCCGCCGGCCGCACTCGGCCTGATCCGCAGCACCTTGCCGCGCAGGTCGTTGGTGTTGCCCGCGGTGCGTTGGGCGTCGAAGGCCGGGTTGCGGCCGGCCCGCTCGTCGATCGGGGTGAAGCCGCTCGACTCGAACGGGTTGGTGTCGTCGCCGGTGGACAGGTACAGGTTGCCGGCCGCGTCGAAGTCCATGTCGCCGCCGACGTGGCAGCACATGCCCCGGCTGGTCGGCACGTCCAGGATCAGGGTCTCGCTGGCCAGGTTGATGGTGTTGTCCGCGTTTGCGGTGAACCGGGACAGCCGGTTGACGCCGTCCCACCGGGCGAAGTCCGCTGGCGTACCGGTGGTCGGCGCCCCGCCACCTGGGGTGTCCAGCGGTGGCGCGTAGAAGACGTACACCCAGCGGTTGGTGGCGAAGTTCGGGTCGACCTTGATGCCCTGCAGGCCCTCCTCGTCGCCGGTATAGACCGGCAGCGTGGCGGCGACCTTTGTGTTGCCGGCCGCGTCGGTGTGCCGGATGACGCCGTTACGGGAGGTGTGGAACACGCCCCGGTCCGGCAGCACGGTGAGGCTCATCGGCTCGCCCGTCTCGGCTGCGCCCTTTGCCAGCTCGACCTGCTGGAAGTTGCTGGTCACGGTGCCGCCACAGTCGGCCTCGGCCGCGCCGGCCGCGCTCATGATGCCGCCGAGCAGGTGGGTACGGAAGTTCGGTTCGGCGTACGACTCGTCGGTGTGCCCGAGGCCGGTGTACCAGGCCCGGCCGCCGGAGTAGTTGTGGCACCAGGAGATCGGGTGGTCGTACCCGTTGCCGCCGCCGGTGTAGGTGCTCTCGTCCAGGGTGGCGAGCACGTGCACGCTGCCGCGGGGGTTGGTGCGGTAGTTGTACCACTCGTCCAACCGGGTCCAGCGCTGCGGCAGCGTGGCGGTGGACGGGTGGACCTGGTCGGCGACCTTGATGGTCGCGGTCTGGTTGGCCGGATGCGAGGCGAAGTACGCCCCGACCAGCCCGCCGTACCAGGGCCACTCGTACTCGGTGTCGGCGGCCGCGTGCACGCCCACGTACCCGCCGCCGCCCTGGATGTACCGCTCGAACGCGGCCTGCTGGCTGGCGTTGAGCACGTCACCGGTGGTGGACAGCCAGATCACCGCGGCGAACCGGTCCAGGTTGGCGTCGGTGAACTGGGCCGCGTCCTCGGTGGTCTCGACGGTGAACCCGTTGGCCGCGCCGAGCTGCTGGATGGCGGCGATGCCGGGGACGATGGATCCGTGCCGGAATCCGGCGGTCTTGCTGAATACCAGCACGGTGAACGGTGCGGCGCTGGCCGCGGGTGGCACCGCGACGATGCCGCCGGCCACGAGGACCGCGCTCAGTACGGCGCCGAGCCACGATCTCAGAGATCTGCGCACGGTGGTCGTCCTTTCGAGGACGGCGTGCGCCGATCACGCCTGGTGGGGTGGAGGTGGTGGAGCCGAGCATGCTCGCGGCCCGCTCAACGCGCCGTCGCCGGTGCGAGCGTGAGGCATGTACATACATCGTTGCGGCTGCGTCACGGGCGCGTCAAGCTCTCCAGCCAACTTCGTGAGAGCGTTATCTCGGCAGGTCAGGGCTGACTGGCGAATCCCGTCGCGGGGCCCGTTCAGGGAAGGGTGAAGTCCAGGCGGGTGACCTGGTCGGCGGTCACGGTCGCGGTCTGTGGCGCGCTGTGCTGCTCGCCGCTGCTGACCACGATCTCGTACCGGCCCGGCGGAAGTCGCCACTCGTAGCGGCCGGCGTCCCCGGTCAGGACGCCGATCTCGGGGATCGCCGGTGCCGGCTCGTCAAGGGGAGTGACCTGCACGGACGCTTGACGCACCGGGTCACCCGCCGGGGTGGTGACGGTGCCGGTCACGGTGCCGGCCGGGTTGGTGCGACCCGGCGGGGGCGGTGGCCCGTCGTCGGAGACCGGGTCGTCTCCGCCGAACGCCAGCAGGCTCGCCCCGATCAGCAACGGGGCGGCGATCAGCAGTGCGAGCACCCCGAGGCGCTTACGGCTCATGACTGCCTCCTCACTGGCGATGACGGACAGTAACTGGGACGCACCCCAGGTGGTGACGGTTCCGTGCGGGTGGGCGGCTGCTCGCCGGCCCACCCGCACGGGCAATTCGGGTCAGCTGTTGCGCCAGGTGATCAGATTGTTGAACACGCTCTCCGTGATGCGGGTGCCGTGGTTGTTTGTGGAGTGTGGCGAGGAGCCGTGCAGGCCGTACGCGTGGATCGCCATCACACACTGCCCGACGCACCACGAACTGCCGGCGGCCCGGGTCTGGTAGACCGGACTGCCGCTCTGGCAGCCGAACGTGTCGTTCTGGTAGAACACCTGCCGAGCGTGGGTGACCGCGACGGTCTGCCCGGCGTGCCGCCACTGCTGGCCGAAGGTCTTGTCGCACGGGTAGCCGCTGACGGTGGTCGCGGTGCCGGTGAGCGAGGCGCTCTGCCACCACATGCCGAACCAGCCGGTGCTGTTGCCGGCGGCGCAGCTCAGCCGGATGGCCCCGTAGTCGTACGTCTCGTCGCCGCTCTGGGTCCAGCCGGTGACCGAGAGGAGCTGGGTGGCGGTGCACGTGCCGTACGGCGTCGACGCCCCGTTGCGGCCCGGGATGATCTGGAAGTCCCCGCGTGGGTAGAAGTTGTTGCCTCCGCCGCCGTTCTGGCCGCCGCCCGGGTGCACGCAGTGCCCGGCGGTGGCGATGATGCTCGGGCCGTAGAGCCAGCCGGTGCAGCCCCAGGTGCTGCCGTTGGTGGTGCGGACGATCTGCACGATGGCGCTGGACGGGAAGACGGTGGTCGGGTCGACCCTGACCCGGTTGTCGGTGCCGATGACGCTCTGGATGCCGATCGAGTCCCCGTCGGGCGCGGCGGGACGGCCGCCGGCATCGAACCGGCTGCCGCCCGGCCCGGCCTTGCCGGTGCCGATCGATCCGGAGGCGCCGGAACCCCGTACCCCATCGATGCCGCGCTGCACGGTGGGCAGCGCGACGGCGGCGGGTACGGCGCCCGAGTCGGCGACCGCGCCGTGCACGTCGGCGCGGGCGGTTGCGGTCGGGGCTTGGCCGGTCGGCGCGGCGGTGGCCGGTGCGGCGGCGAGCGCCGACGCCAGGACGGCGGTGATCCCGATCGCGAGGATGCTCCTCGGTCGGGTTCTGCTGGGCGGTGTGGACGTCACGAGAGCCCTCCTCATCGAAGCTGGACGCTTCCGATGGGCAAGCTATATCGACCAGGTTGATCCACACTCGTGTGTGTCTGTCCGTCGACACCGCTACGTTCAGTTTCGGACAGATTGCGCAACGTACCGGCGTGGCGCACCGCCGGGCGAGTCAGATCGACTGGCCGGCGACGACCGACAGGAGCCGGAGCTTGTGGTGGCTCTCGCTGCCCGGGACGGCGGTGAAGACCTGCAACAGCTGCGACTGGTCGGGGTCGACGAGGACCTGGCAGTGCAGTTCGAGCAGCCCGACCTCCGGGTGCTGGATGCGCTTGGGCGCGCAGTACGCCCCGGCGACGGGATGCGCGCGCCACAGCTCGGCGAACTCGGGGCTCCGGGTGAGCAGGGCGTGCACGATCTCACCGGCTCGCGAGTCGCGACCGTCACGGGTGTACGCGCGATGCAGGTCAGCGGCGATGGTGCGGCTCTGCGCGGGATGATCCTGGTCGGGGTGGAGGCGTCGGGTGTCCGGATCGGTGAACCAGCGGTAGTGCAGGCTGCGGGCCAGCCCGGTGTGCCGGGTCTCGTCGCCGAGCAGCGCGCTGGCCAGCCGGGTCTGTGTCAGGGTCTCACCGAGGTCGCTCACCACCTGGGCGGCGACGTCGCCGAGGCCGTCGAAGACGCGCATCATGCCGGGGTTGACGTGGTCGTTGCGCCGGATCCGCTGCGGCGCGGGGTATCCACCGAGCCGGAACAGGTGATCCCGTTCCGCCACGGACAGCCGCAGTCCTCGGGCGATCGAGGCGAGCATCTGCTCCGACGGGCGCGGGCCGCGCTGCTGCTCGATCCGGCTGTAGTAGTCGGCCGACATGTCGCTGAGGGCGGCGACCTCCTCGCGGCGAAGCCCGCCGGTACGCCGTCGGCGGTGCCCACGGGGCAACCCGACGTCCTCGGGCTGTAGTGCCTCGCGTCGGCTCCGCAGGAACTCGGCGAGTCGAGCGCGGTCCATGACGGCTCCTTCTGCTTCCCACCGCCGGTGCGCGGTCTCCAACTGCCCAACAACCGCAGGTCCGGGGCTGTTTCCCAGGCTGGCACGAGCTGGCACGGGGCAGCCAGGTGCTGGTTGTCCGGGGATCGGGGCAGCCGACCGGCGACCTGCCAGCCACGGATCGGCTGTGCCTGGTTGGCCCCGGGTGACCAGCCAAGACTCGGATCCATGACGACCAACACCCACACGCCCACCGGACACTGGATCAACGGTGGGGTGGCCTCCGCCGGATCCGTCCAGACCATCACCGTCAGCAACCCCGCCACCGGGGAGATCGTCGCCGAGGTGCCCGCCGGCACCGCCGCAGACGTGGACCGGGCGGTCGCCGCAGCGCGGGCCGCCTTCCCCGGCTGGTCGGCCACCCCACCCGTCGAGCGCGCCGCCGTGCTGCGACGCATCAGCGCGGGCCTGCGCGAGCGGAGCGAGGAGATCGCCGCGGCGATCACCGCCGAGATGGGTTCGCCGCTGAGCATGTCCCGGACCGCCCAGGTCGGCTTCCCGATCGCGGTCGCCGATTCGTTCGCCACGTTGGCCGGAGACTTCGAGTGGACCGAGGAGGTCGGCAACTCGCTGATCGTCCGCGAGCCGATCGGTGTGGTGGGGGCGATCACTCCCTGGAACTTCCCGTTGCAGCAGATCGTGTCGAAGCTGGCGCCCGCCCTGATCGCGGGCGACACGGTGGTGTTCAAGCCGTCGGAGGTGGCGCCGCTGACCGCGCGGATCCTCGCCGAGGTGACCGCCGAGGCGGGTCTGCCGGCCGGCGTGTTCAACGTGGTCTACGGCACGGGCGACGTCGTCGGTGAGGCGATCTCGGCGCATCCGGACATCGACATGATCTCCTTCACCGGCTCCACCAGGGCCGGGCGGCGCATCTCGGCCGTCGCCGCCGAGACCGTCAAGCGGGTCGCGCTCGAACTCGGTGGCAAGGGTGCTCTCGTGATCCTCGGCGACGCCGACCTGCCCCGGGCGGTGGAGACCGGGGTGATGATGGCGTTCGCCAACGGCGGCCAGGTCTGCGGCGCGTGGCCACGGATGCTGGTGCCGGCGTCGCGCCAGGACGAGGTCGTGCGCCTGGCGGTGGCTGCCGCGGCCCAGTACCCGGTCGGGGATCCGCGCGACGAGACCACCCGGATCGGCCCGATGGCGTACGAGGCCCACCGGCGCAAGGTCAACAGCTACATCGAGCGGGGTGTCGCCGACGGGGCGAAACTCGTGTTCGGTGGTCCCGGCCGGCCCGACGGGCTGGAGCAGGGGGCCTACGTGCGGCCGACCATCTTCGCCGAGGTCGACCCGAACTCCACCGTCGCCCAGGAGGAGATCTTCGGCCCGGTCCTGACCATCATCGGGTACGCCGACGAGGACGAGGCCGTGGAGATCGCCAACGGCACGATGTACGGCCTCACTGCCGGCGTCTTCGGCGAGCCCGGGCACGCGCTCGCCGTCGCCCGTCGACTGCGGGCCGGTCAGGTCGACGTCAACGGTGGCCACTGGAACCCGTACGCCCCGTTCGGTGGCTACAAGCAGTCCGGCAACGGCCGTGAGTTCGGCCGGGCCGGTCTGGAGGAGTTCCTGGAGACCAAGTCCATCCAGCGCTGACCGGGGGCCGCCGTGGCCGGGAGGAACGTCGTGTTTCTCCCGGCCACGACAGGGTGACAACGGTGGTTCAGGCGGCGACGGCCTGCTCCGAGTACCTCCACAGGCGCTCCGCCGCCGCCGGGTCGAGGGCGTGCGGGGCGACCCCCGCCTCGGCCTCCTCCGGCACCGGCGTCACCTCGGCCTCCTGGTTGTCCTCGAAGTACCGCCCGGTGACGCCCTCGACGAGGGGCGAGGCGGCCAGCAGGACCGAGGTCGAGGCGCCCTGCTCGGGCGTCTTGTAGTAGTCCAACGGCACGCGGTTGCCGGCCTCGTCGAGCACCCCGAAGGCTCGCATCGTCTCGTCGTCGAGATGCCGCTGGAGGTTGGTCAGGATGTAGCCGGGATTGGCGGCGTTGGCGACGATTCCGTCGTCCGCCCAACGGTTGGCGATGCCGACGGCGAACAGCACCGTCGCGGTCTTCGACTGGCCGTACGCCGACCAACGGTCGTACGCGCGCTGCTCGAAGTGCGGATCGGCGAAGTCGAAGGGTGCCCGCAGGTGCGCACCCGAACTGACCAGGACGACACGGGCCGAACCGGCGGCGCGGAGGTTGTCGTGCAGGCCGGTGACGAGCGCGAAGTGCCCGAGGTGGTTGGTGGCGAGTTGCGCCTCCCAGCCCTGAGCGGTGAGTTCACGGTTCGGCACGGCCATGATCCCGGCGTTGGCGATGACGGCATCCACGGGTCCCTGCCAGTCCGCCACGAAGGCGGCGACCGAGGTCAGGTCGGACAGGTCCAGCGGGGCGGCGTGGGCCGAGCCCGAGCGGGCTGAGATCTCCTCGACCAGGTCGGCTGCGGCGGCGGGGCGACGGATGGCGATGGTCACCTCCGCCCCGGCGCCGACCAGGGCGCGTACGGTCTCGGTGCCGAGGCCGGAGGCGCCGCCGGTGACGATGATCCGGCGGTCGGTGAGGTCGACGCCGTCCAGTACCTCCGCAGCTGTCGTCCGGGGCCCGAACGGGGTGACGACCCGGGAGCGGGTCTTCGTGTTGTCGTCCATGACGGCAACGTTAGGTTCCCCAGGTCGGACGTACTATGGTTTTACGTCCAGTTATCTTTAGTGTAAGTCCAGGGGGTAGGGTGGACCCGCTGCACGACGTGCTGACTCTTGTCGGCGCCACCGGCCACCTCTCCGCCAGTATGGAGGCGGGCGGCAGCTGGGCGGTCGAGTTTGAGGCACCTGCGGGAATCAAGTTCAACGCGGTCCGCCGGGGGCGTTGCTGGCTTCGCCTCGACGGGTCCGCCGACTCGCTGCCCCTCGTGGCCGGCGACTGCTACCTGCTGACCCGTGCCCGGCCGTACACCCTCTTCAGTGACCCGGAGGCGGTCCCGGTGCCGGCGGGACCGATCTTCCTGGCGGCGACGGGCGGGGTGGCCCGGGCCGGGACGGGCGACGACTTCGCAGCCGTCGGCGGTGCGTTCCACTTCGGCGAACGGGCCCGCCCGCTGCTGCTCGACGCCCTGCCCCCGGTGGTCCACGTGCCCGGGACGGCCGCCGAGGCCGCCACCCTGCACTGGGCCATCGACCAGGTCGACCGGGAACTACGACAGCAGCGGGTCGCCGCCGGCCTCGTCGCCGAGCACCTCGCTCTCGTCATGCTGATCCAGATGCTCCGCCACCATCTCGCCGGTGCCGCCGGATCGGCCACCGGCTGGCTGGCCGGCCTCGGTGACCCGGTGGTCGCCGTGGCGCTGCGGGAGCTGCACCAGCGGCCGGCACACCAGTGGACGGTGGCGGAGCTGGCCCGGGCCGCTTCGGTCTCCCGCTCGACCCTGGCGGCACGGTTCAGGGCGGTGGTCGGCCGAGCCCCGCTGGAGTACCTCACCGATTGGCGGGTGGAACTCGCCGCCGACCGGCTCCGCCGGACCGACGACACCCTGGCCCGCATCGCGCAACTCGTGGGCTACGGCTCCGAGAGCGCCCTCAGCGTCGCCTTCAAGCGCGTCACCGGCCAACCGCCGCGTGCCTACCGCCGCCTCGCTCGGCCCCGCTGACGCCGGGAGTCAGCAGACCCGAGCTGCGGTGGGGACGGCGTCCGGGCCGTCCTGTTCGACGGCGCAGAGGTTGGTGAGGGTGGTCTCGGCGATGTTGTGCAGGCCGTCCTCGGTGAAGAACGCCTGGTGCCCGGTGATGAGCACGTTGGGGAAGGTGGTGAGACGGGCGAAGTCGTCGTCACCGAGGACCCGTTCGGAGCGGTCCTCGAAGAACAGGTCGCTCTCCTCCTCGTACACGTCGAGGCCGAGGTAGCCGATCCGGCCGCTCTTGAGGCCGTTGATCACGGCCCGGGTGTCGACCAGCGCGCCCCGGCCCGTGTTGATCAGCATGACGCCCTCGCGGAGCAGGGCGATGCGTTCGGCGTCGATCAGGTGTCGGGTGTCCGGAGTGAGCGGGCAGTGCAGGGTGACGATGTGCGACTCGGCGAGCAACTGCTCCAGCGGCACGTACTCCACGCCGGCGGCGCGGGCCGCGTCGTTCGGGTACGGGTCGCTGGCCAGCACCCGGCAACCGAAACCCGCCATGATCTGGGCGACGCAGACACCGATCCGCCCGGTGCCGACGATGCCCACCGTACGGCCGTGCAGGTCGAAGCCGAGCAGGCCGGCGAGGGCGAAGTTGTGTTCGCGTACCCGGTTGTAGGCCCGGTGGATCTTGCGGTTCAGGGCGAGGATCAGGCCGGCGGTGTGCTCGGCCACCGCGTGCGGCGAGTACTCCGGCACCCGCACCACGGTCAGGCCCAGTTTGCGGGCGGTGACCACGTCGACGTTGTTGAAACCGGCCGAGCGCAGCGCCACCACCCGGACGCCGACCTCGGCGAGCTGGTCGAGCACCTCGGCGCAGAGGTCGTCGTTGACGAAGGCGCAGACCGCGTCCGACCCCTCGGCGAGCCGGGCGGTCTGTGCGGTGAGCCTCGGCTCCAGGAAGGTCAGCTCATGACCGGCTGCGGCGTTCGCCTCGGTGAGGAACGTCCGGTCGTACGGCTTGGTGCTGAACACTGCCACTCGCATGGGCCACCTCCACCGTCCACGCTAAGGCCGGACACCGGCCCAGGGACAGGGTCCGACGACCCGTCAGGTCAACTGGGCGTCGATCTCGGTGAGCTCCTCGGCGGTCAGGTCGAGGTTCTCCACCGCGGCGATGTTGGCCTCCAGCTGCGGCACGCTGCTGGCACCGATGATGAGGCTGGTCATCCGAGGGTCGCGCAGTGCCCAGGCGAGCGCGAGCTGCGCGAGGGACTGGCCCCGGCGCTGGGCGATGGCGGCCAGCCCTCGGATGGTGGCCAGTCGCTGCTCGTTCACATCGCTCTCGTTCAGGAAGACGCTGGTGCGGACCCGGGAGTCGGCCGGGATGCCGTCGAGGTAGCGGTCGGTGAGCAGACCCTGGGCCAGCGGGCTGTAGGCGATGCAGCCGGCACCGACCCGCTCCAGCGTGTCGAGCAGCCCGTCCTGCTCGGTCCACCGGTTGAACATCGAGTACGCGGGCTGATTGATCAGCAACGGGGTGCCCAGGTCGCGCAGAATCGCCGCGGCCCGCTCGGTCTGCTCCGAGGTGTAGTTGGAGATGCCGACGTAGAGGGCCTTGCCGGAGCGGACGGCGGCGTCGAGGGCCCCCATCGTCTCCTCCAGCGGGGTGTCCGGGTCGTACCGGTGGCTGTAGAAGATGTCGACGTAGTCCAGGCCGAGCCGGCGCAGCGACTGGTCGAGCGAGGCGATCAGATTCTTACGGGAACCCCACTCGCCGTACGGACCGGGCCACATCAGGTAGCCGGCCTTGCTGGAGATGACCAGCTCGTCGCGGTACGGCTTGAGGTCACCGGCGAGCATCCGGCCGAAGTTCTCCTCGGCGGAACCGGGCGGCGGTCCGTAGTTGTTGGCCAGGTCGAAATGGGTGACGCCAAGGTCGAAGGCGCGCCGGACGATGTCGCGCTGGCGCTCGACGGGGCGGTCCGGCCCGAAGTTGTGCCACAGGCCGAGCGAGATCGCGGGCAGCCGGAGCCCGCTGGCTCCGCTGCGTCGGTAGGGCATCTGGTCATAGCGCGTGTCGGCGGCGAGGTAGGTCACGATCATGACCATAGCCCGAGGTCCGGTCGTTGAGTCGAGCTGCGGCCGTGGTGCGCCGCGACGGGTAGCGTCGACCCATGCGTTACGTGCGGCTCGACACCCCGAAGCCCCTGTCCAGGATCGGCCTCGGTACGTGGCAGTTCGGTTCCCGGGAGTGGGGGTACGGCCCGGACTACGAACGGCTGGCGGCGACCATCGTCCGGCGCGCCGTCGAGCTGGGCGTGACTCTCTTCGACACCGCCGAGGTCTACGGCTTCGGTCGCAGCGAACGGCTCCTCGGTGCGGCGCTGGCCGCCGACCGGGACAAGGTCGCTGTCGCCACCAAGATCCTGCCGGTGCTGCCGGTCGCGTCGGTGGTGCAGCAGCGGGCGGTCGCCTCGGCTGCTCGGCTCGGCGTCACCAGCATCGACCTCTACCAGGTGCACCAACCCAACCCGGTGGTCAGCGACCAGCGGACCATGCGCGGGATGCGCGCGTTGCAGGACGTCGGTCTCGTCGCCGAGGTCGGGGTGAGCAACTACAGCCTGCGGCGCTGGCAGGTGGCGGAGACGGCGCTGGGCCGGCGGGTGCTCAGCAACCAGGTCCGCTACAGCATGCTGGACCGCAAACCGGAGGAGGATCTTCTCCGGTACGCCGAGCAGGCCGGTCGGTTGGTCATCGCGTACAGCCCGCTGGCACAGGGCTTTCTCTCCGGGCGGTACGACGCGAACCATCCGCCGGTCGGCGCGATCCGGCGGGCCAACCCGTACTTCCTGCCGGAGAACCTGGAACGCGGCAGCGCGCTGATCGAGACGCTGCGCCAGGTGGCCGCCGCGCACGACGCGACGCCGAGTCAGATCGCCCTGGCGTACGTGCTGCGTCACCCGAACGTGGTGGCGATTCCCGGTGCGTCCAGCGTGGAGCAGATGGAGCGGAACGCCGCCGCCGCGGAGATCGATCTGACCGAGGACGAGTACGCCGCACTTGTCAACGCGGCCCGTGCGTTCCGACCGGTCACCGGACTGGCCGCGATACCGAAGTTCGTCAGGTCCCGGGTACGCGGCTGACCGTGCGGCCGATGTCCGCCGCACCACCGGAAGCGTTGAAGGAGTTGACCCACCCGAGTCGCCGCGTTGCGCGATGCCGCTACGATGGCCCGGTTCGTTGGCGGGTTCGGCGGTAGGGGCGGGCTCTGGTCCGGCGGCTCCCGCACAAGTCATCGCTCATTCGGGCGCGAGTTTCCTTCGCGGGTGGACGGATCACTATGGATACGACCGAAGACGGCTCCCTGGGAGTCCTGGTGGACCTCAGCGACGTGAGCCTCGCCGATCTGCCGGAGCTGGACGGATCGCCGTTCGCCTGCTCACTACGCCGGATCCTGGATGAGATCGACCGCCCGCAGGACGCGGTCGCCGGGTGGAACTCGGCGATGTGACCGTGCCGGCCGTGGGGCGTGGTCAGGCGTTGGTGGACCCTCCGGCAGCGGTGCGGCCGGTGCCCTTCTCCGAGTTCATCCTCAAGGTCCACAGCAGATGCAACCTGGCCTGCGACTACTGCTACATGTACGAGCTGGCGGATCGCCGCGCCCGCACCGACCCGCCGCTGATGTCGGCCGACATCTTCGACCGCACCTGCCGGCGGATCGCCGAGCATGTCCGCGCGCACGAACTGAGCACGGCGCGCATCGTGCTGCACGGCGGGGAGCCGTTGTTGGCCGGCGCCGCGACGTTGGCGCGGATGGCCGAGCGGCTGCGGGCGGCGGTGCACCCCACCGCCGCCCGGGTCAGTGTGCAGACCAACGGCACCCTGCTCGACGAACGGGCGCTGTCCGTGCTGACCGACGCGGGAGTGCTGATCGGGGTCAGCCTGGACGGTGACCGGGCCGCCAACGACCGGCGTCGACGGTACGCCTCCGGACGTGGCAGCTTCGACGAGGTGGACCGGGCGTTGCGGCTGCTGGCCGACCGTCCCGGGGCGTACGCCGGCATTCTCTGCGTGGTCGACCTCGACGCCGACCCCCGGCGGACCTACGAGGCCCTGCTGGCGTACCGGCCGCCGATGGTGGACTTCCTGCTGCCGCACGCGAACTGGGACGCCCCGCCACCCGGGCCGGGGCGGGCCGCGCGAGCGGACGCGTACGGTGATTGGCTCTGTGACGCCTTCGACGCGTGGTACGACGTGCCGGTGCGGCGCACCCGGGTCCGGCTCTTCGAGGAACTGATCAACTTGGTGCTCGGCGGGAGCAGCCGGACCGAGTCGCTGGGGTTGAGCCCGGTCGCCGCTGTCGTGGTAAACACCGACGGCGGGTACGAACAGGTCGACACGTTACGGTCCACGTACCCCGGCGCGGTCGACACCGATCTGACGGTCTTCGACCACTCCTTCGACGACGTGCTGCGGCACCCTGCCGTGGCCGTACGCCAGGCGGGCCTGTCGGCGCTTGCCGCCCAGTGCCGGGCCTGTCCCGTCCATCTGGTCTGCGGCGGCGGCAACTACCCGCACCGGTACCGGGCCGGCAGTTTCCGCAATCCCTCCGTCTACTGCCGGGATCTGCGGCTGCTCATCGAGCACGTCTCGGGTCGGCTGCGCGCCGATCTGACCCGCCTGCGGGGCCGGGGCCGGTGAGCGGCTACCACCGGCTGCGGCCGGCCGATCTCGACGCGCTCGCCGCCGGCCCCGGCGGCGCCCACCTGGTGTGTACGCTGCGCGCCGGGCAGGTCAGCAAGCGGATGCTGCACCTGCGCGCGGTGCTCGACCTGGCCGATCCGGCCGCGACCTCGGCGTACTTCGCGCTGCTCACCGCCGCGGTACGGCGCGATCCGGCGGTCGGCCCGGACCTGCTCGCCCTGCCGCACACCGGTGCGTGGCTGGCGGTCACCCTGCGCCGGCTGCGTCAACGGGCGGACACCCCCACGATGTCGGCCACGGCCGGCCGCACCACCGCCGGCCTGGCACTGCCGTCCGAGCCGGATCGCCCGGCCGAGGTCGACCTGGGATATCTCGGCGCGCTGGCGGCGACCGCGGCGATCCGGGCCGGCCTGGACTTCGAACTGCCCCTCCCGGCACCGGACGGTGCGGTGTTCCTGCCGTCCCTGGGACGGGCCCGCTGCGGCGGCGTCGGCCCGGTGACCGTCTCCCGGTCGGGGGACCGGGTGCGGGTGGGCCCGGTGGAGATTCCCTCGCCCGTCGACGACCTGCCGGCGGGTGCCGGTGGCGACCGCGACGGCTGGTCCGGTCTGCACCGGCTGACCAGCAGCGCCGACGGCCTCGGCGTCGAACTCTGGCTCGACGACCTCGACCCGTACCGCGACTGTCACCGGCTCTGCGCCAGCGGACGGTTGGACGCTGCCGTGGTCGGCCGGTGGCAGCGGATGCTCGACGACGCCTGGCCGATCCTGGTCCGGCACCACCGTGGGCATGCGGAGGCGATCTCCGAGGGGCTGCGGACCGTGGTGCCGTTGCAGGCGGACTCGGCCAGTGCCGGGGTGAACGTCACAAGCATGGACGCCTTCGGCGCGGTCTCGATGACCCCGCCCGCCGACGGCACGGCGCTGGCCCTCGGCCTGCTGCACGAGTTCCAGCACGCGAAACTCGGTGCCGCCATCGACATCGAGCCGCTGCACGACGCCGCGGACCGGCGGTACTACTACGCGCCCTGGCGGGACGATCCCCGGCCGCTCGGAGCCGCGTTGCACGGCGTCTACGCCTTCGTCGCGGTGACCGAGTTCTGGCGTACCCAACGGACGGTGCTCCCGCCCGGGCGGAGCCGACTGGCCGAGGTGGAGTTCGCCCGTTGGCGGGACCGAGTCGCCCGGACCTGCGCCGACATCCGGGCGTACGGGCGGCTGACGGCGGCCGGTCGCCGGTTCGTGGCCGGGCTGGGTGAGGTGATCGACGGCTGGCGGGACGAGGTGGTGCCGGCCGAGGCCGCCGCGCTGGCCCGGGAAGCGGCCGACGACCACTGGACAGTGTGGCGGATGCGTAACCGGCGACCGGAGGCACGGCTGGTGCGGCAGCTCGCCGAGACGTGGCTGGCGGGCGTCGGCTGCCCCGCGATCACCGTTCCGGTCGCGGTGCGACCGGCGGACGGCAGGTGGCTGAGCCGCAGCCCGCGACTGGATCTGGTCCGGCTGCGGTTGGCCGACCCGGCGCGCTTCGAGCGGCTGCGCAGCGGCACCGAACGCCTCGCCGACGCGCTCCCGGAAGCGTCGGCCGGCGACCTGGCGTTGGCCGCAGGTGATCACCTCGCGGCGCGCGCCTGGTACCAGCGGCAACTGCGGCAGCAGCCGGACCATCTGGCGGCGTGGGTCGGCCTGACCCTGGCCGACGCTCGGCTACCGGCCGACGAGAAGGCGGTGCACGCCGACCCGGAGCTGTGTCGGGCCGTCCTCTGTGCGGTCGCGGAGTCCACGGCGGTGCCGGACCCGTTGGCGCTGGCCCGTTGGCTGGCCCCGGTGACGTGTGTGCCCGCTGCGGACGGGCCACGCCAGGTTGGACCGACGCCGGTCAGGTCGGTGGCGGCTCAAGATCGCAGTTGAGCCGGTTCGCCTCGACGAGGGCGATGGTGTTCGGGTGCTCCTCGCCGAGCACCCGTCGGAACAGCGGCATGACCTGCTCCCGTAGCGACCGGGCCCCGCCGTGGTCCCCGGTGACGCTGAGGCTGGTGGCGAGATTGTTCGCCACCGCCAGGGTGTCCGGGTGCCCCGGCCCGAGGATCCGCCGGCTGCGCTCGTACGCCTCCCGGTCGCTGGCCAGGGCCTCGGTGAACTGTCGGCGACCGAACCGGCAGTTCGCCAGGTTGATGTTGGCCGCCAGGGTGTACGGATGATCCGCCCCGATCCGCTCGCTGAGCCGGGCGACCACCTCCTCGGAGACGTCGAAGGCGGCCTCCGCGTCGCCCGCCTTGCGCAGGAAGATCGAGAGATTGTTGGCGTACGCGAGGGTGAACAGGTGGTCCTCGCCCATGTTGTCGCGGTACCAGCGGTGCACCGGGCGGGCTCGGCGCAGCGCACCCACGTCGTCGCCGATCGCCGACTCGTCGCAGGCCAGGTTCATCGCGCTGGCCTGCACGTCCGGGTGGTCAGGGCCGTGCCGTCGGCGGGACCGCATCAGCACGTCCGTACTCAGCGCGTGCGCCCGTTCCAACTCACCGATCTTGCGCAGCGTCACCGCGTAGTTCTTCAACGCCCGCAGGGTCTCCGGGTCTTCCTCACCCAGCACCAGCCGGTGCGCCTCCACCGCGGTCTCCAGCACCCGACGAGACTCGATGAGATCCCCGGTGTCGCGCAGGTCGCGGCCGTACTGGGCGGCGGAGAAGAGAGTGAAGGGGTGCATCGGACCGAGCGTCTCCCGACGCCGGGCCAGGGTGCGCTCGTTGCGGCTCATTGCACCGCGCAGGTCACCGACCAGGCGCATCGAAATGGCCAGGTTGTGCGCCGCGATGAGCGCGCGAGGATGATCCTCACCGAACACCTCCCGGGCCAGTTCCTCGGTGCGCGTGTCCAGTTCCCGGGCCCGCTCGAAGAAGCCGAGTGCCCGCAGGTCGGCGGCGAGGCTGCCGGCCGCGATCACCGTGTACTCGTGGTCCTCGCCGAGCGTACGGCGGAGCCGGTCGTGGACGTCCCGGTCGATGTCGTAGGCGTCCTGGTAGCGGGCGTCCAGACGGAGGGCGTTGGCCAGCTGGAACCGCATCATCAGCGTCTGCGGGTCGTCCGGGCCGTACCGCCGTTGCCACAGCTCGATTGCCTGCTCGGCCAGCTCGGCGCAGGTGGCGAAGTCCACCCGGATCCACATGTAGCGGGCGACGTCGAGCAGCAGCTGCCGCACCTCGGGCTGGTCCGAGGTGAGGGTCCGCGACGGCAGCAGGTGCGGCCACAGCTCCGCGTACGTCGGCCAGTTGCCCGGATGGTCCGGATCCTTGGGGTTGGCGGCGGCCAGGATGGCGTGCACCTGCTGGCGGTTCTCGTTCTTCTCCGCCGCCGACAGCGACTCTCGGATCAGCTCCTGCACCAGTGGATGCATGCTCAGGCTGGCCTGGCCGGCCTCGTCGGCTCGGTCCAGCCCACGACCCCGCCCGCCGCCGCGCACGCTGTCGATGCGGGCCAGCGCGTACCGTCCGATGTCGCGCAGCGTCCGACCCATCAGCAGCGGGTCGCGCAACGACGGGTCGTAGGGCAGCAACACGTTTATGAAGCGGTCCCCGGTGATCAGCGACATCGGGATCGGCTCGCTGGCGAAGAAGGCGCAGACCTCCAGCAGCTTCGCCGCCGCCGGATTGCGTTCCCGCAGGCCGTCCAGGGAGACCAGCCACGGTTGGGCACCGGTCTGCTGGTAGTCGGCCGGCAGTTCCTCGGCGAGCATGTCCGGCAGGTAGCGCCGGACCCGGGTGAGATACATGGCCGGTGATTCGCCGGTGGTGGCCAGCCACGCGCCCGCCTGCTCGATGGCCAGTGGCAGGTCACCGAGCCGGGCGGCGATCAGCTCGGCATCACTGCGTGCCAGATGGTCGGCCCGTCGGGCCAGCAGGGCGACGCTCTCCTCCCGGTCGAACGCACCCACCTCCAGCATCCGGGCGGGCCGGGCCCAGGCATGGTTGCGGGTGGTGACCAGGATGTGCCCGGGGCCCTGCGGGATCAGGTTGAGCAGCTCGGTGGGATCGTCGGCGTTGTCCAGGATGAGCAACCAGCGCCGGAACGGCACCCCGCGGCGCAACACGTCGAGAACCCAGCTGACCCGTTCGCTCACGCTGCCGCTCAGCGGGGCGTCCAGTTCGGCGGCCAGCCGGTCGGCGAGCGCGCCCAGGGCGAGACGCAGGACGCTCGGCTGCTGCGCCGAGATCCACCAGACGATGTCGTACTCGGCGCGGAACCGGTAGGCGTACTCCAGCGCGATCTGGCTCTTGCCGACGCCGCCGAGCCCGTGCAGTGCCAGCGGCACGTGCCCTGCGTCGGAGCTGGAGAGCCAGTCGCGCATCTCCTCCAGCAGCGGGCCGCGCCCGACGAACTGGACGTTGCGGGGCAGCGGTACCCGCCAGACCGGCGGCTCGTTCCCCGGGAACCGGCGGCGTCGCTGGGGGTCCTCCGGCTCGGGCGCGGGCCGGGCGGGGTGATCCAGCGCCTCTAGCAGCTTGGCCGTGGCTTCCTGCGCGTCGACGCCCACCAGGTCGACCGGAATGCGTTCCAGGAACAGCCCGGGAGCGCGGGAATTGTCCAGCCGGACCGGCACCAGGTAGCTGGTGCCGGTGGTGGGATCGTGGGTGGTGGCCCGGCTCCACAGCTGAGCCGCGTTCGGCGACTGCATGTACTCCTGGGACAGCAGCACGATGAGCCGGGCGGCGTCGTCCAGGCCGACAGTGGCCGGATCGCCGCCGGACGGGTTGGCCGGGAAGTCCACCTCGCGCATGACCGTGCGCAGGCCGGCGGCGCGAAGCTCGTCGCAGATCCACTCCGCCCAGGCCCGGTCCAGGGCCGCGTAGCTGACGAAGACGTCGGGAGCGGCGCCGCCGAGCCGCTGCCGCTCGAACTTGGCCAACCACGTGCGTCGGAGCCGGTCGTCCATCGGAGGCAGGTCCTCGACGTCGCCCTCGGTGATCGCACGGGTCAGCCGCTCGTACGCGGCCAGGAGGCTGGCCTCGTGGTGTGCGCGGTCCCCGAAGGTCGCCAGGATCTCCTCGTAGGCGTAGTACGGCTGGTAGGGGATCTCCACCTCGCCCCAGTACCGGTCACTCTCCTCGGGCGTGAACCGGGGCAGCAACGGGGTGAACCGCCGACGTGCCTGATCCCGGCCGGCTTCCAGCTTGAGCTGCTCGGCGTTGTCGACCCGCATCGGCACCGGCAGGATCCGCACCGGACGGTCGCCACGCTGCCGGACGATCGACCGGGCCACCGCGGCGGCACCGTCGATGCTCTGCTCGTTGAGCGTGAAGGAGGTGACGACCGCGTCGGGCAGCCGCACCGTGCAGATGCCGGCGCCGTCACTGACTCCGGTCCGGCTGTCGATCAGCACGTAGTCGTAGTTCGTCCGCATGCTCGCGGCCAGCGCGTCCAGGAAGGCGTTGCCGCCGAGTTTCTCGAAGAACGTCTGCCAGTCGAAGGTGCTGACCGCCTTCGTGTACGACGGGTCCTGACGCCCGGCGGGCAGCAGGTCCAGGAAGCCGGGGCGGGCGGGATGGGCCGCACCTGACACCTCCCGGGGTGGCAGCGGGAAGCGCCACTCCAACGACACCGCGTGCCGCAGCACGTCGGCGGCCGTGTCGACCCAGTCGGGATCCTCCGTCTCGTCCATGGGGCGTACGGCGGCGTCGGCGTAGTCGCGTGCCATGTCGATCACGCCGCGCGAGGTGCGTAAGTCCTTGTCGAGCAGGAACGGGTGGAAGTAGCGGTGCAGGCCCGGCGATTCCAGGTCCCAGTCCACGGCGAGCACCCGGTGTCCGTTCGCGGCGAGGATCCAGGCCACGTTCGCCAGCGCCATGGTGCGGCCGGTGCCGCCCTTGTACGAGTAGAACGTGATGATCCGGCCTTCCCTGCCGGTGGCCGTCGCGACCGGGTCAGTGATCGTCACGCTGGTCCTCCCGTTCACGCTGATCGTCGTCGCGCGCCCACGGGCCGTCGAGCCGCGGCGGCGAGGTGTCCGTCAACGGGTCGAGTGGCCGGTGCACCGAGCCTCGGCTGAACACGCGGTTGCGGGCGACCTCCAGCACCTGCGGGAGCAACTCCTCGAAGGCCCGGTGGGTGATGATGTTCGACCGGTAGAGCTCGTCGTCCGCGGTGAACCCGTCGAAGATCTCCCGGCAGGCGCGGGACAGCTCCTGCCACTGCTCGCGGGTCTCCGGGTCGTCACGACTGCTGGGAATGAGGACCGCCGTGGCGGCACGTTGGTCGCCACCCAGCGCCACCGAGGCGTGCTCGATCAGCGCCTGCCGTCGCTGTGGCAGGCGAGTCAGCCAGGCGTCGACGATCAGCACCAGCAGTTGGTTGTAGCGGGCGGCCTGCTCGGCGCTGCGGGGCAGCTTGTCCACCTCCACCACCGTGGACTGGTAGCTGTGGTCGGCGGCGATCTCCCGGGCGTAGTCGATGAGCGGCTCCGGCATCGGCGGGCGGTACGGCGCCCATTGCAACGCGTCGTCGCCGTACGCGGCGAGGTGTTGACGAACCCCGCGCATCTCATCCCGGTCGGTGGCGGCCACGACGAAGTGGACAAGCATCGACCGGGTGCTGTCGTCACCGTCGAGGCGGCTGGCGCCGTCGGCGGTCGGCCTGGCGTGGAAGGCGCTCTCGACGGCGTGCAGCTCGATCGGGCGGCGATGCTCCGGCAGCGGATGAGCCTCCACACTGGTCACGATCTGATTGGCCAGCTCGAACAGGAAGGTGCGGTAGTCGTCGCTGTGCCGCTGGAGGCGCATCAGCTGCCGTACGCCGAGGCGTTGGTACAGATCGCCCAGGCTGTCGGAGGAGTACTGCAACGGCCGGGCAACCGGGTGGATGCGTCCGGGCTGCGCCGGGATCCACATCAGTGGTTTGAGCAGCGAGGTGTCCACTCGCCGCTGGCTTTCGAACCGGGCGGTGCGCTCGGCGAAGAACTGCCACTCCTGGCCGCACGGCTTGCTCTGGAAGTAGCGAGGTGTCATCAGGGCGAGGAATGAGCCGCAGCTGCCGAGCGCCTCGACCAGGCGCTGCGGCCACCGCTCACCCACCATGATCATCCGGTCGACGAAACCGACCCGTTCATCCCGGGACAGACCGGCGATCAGCCGAACCTCGGCACTGAGATCCTCGTAGAACCGCTGGACGAGTGCGTCCTCGTCGCCTCTGGCATAGCTGAGGAAGAAGTACAGCACCGCACCTCCGCGCCTGGGACTCTGCCGTGGGGTGGCTGGGTCGTGGCTGTCGCCGGTGGGCCAGGTGCCAGCGGCCGTGGCGGCGGGAGCTTCACCGCGAGTATAGGTGTGGAAGCGGGGCGTGGCAGCCCGCTGAACTGTCGTATCCCAGGTGGCGGTGACCGGCCGGAGTGGCATCGGCATCATGAGGCGATGGAAGCTCCCGCGCCGCTGCGTCCGTTGGTCGCCGGCTCCACTTGGCGGCGCGGCGTGTTCCTGTTGCTCGGTGGCGTGCTCGCGCTGCCGTACGCATTGCTGCTGGTGGCTTTCGCGCAGATGTTCGCCACCTCCGGGGTGCCCCGGCCACTGGTCCTGGTGCTGCTGGTGCCGGCGGCCACCATCGCCGTCGTACCGATCTTCCTCGGCGGTAGCCGCGCGCTGGAGATCGCGGCGGTCCGTGGGCTGCTCGGGGTCGAGTTGCCCGAGCCGCTGCCCGGCCACCGACTCGACCGGGAGACCCGGTTGCGCGCCGCGCTCTGGATCGGACTGCACCTGATCAGCGGCGCGCTGGTGGTGGCCGCGCTGTTCAGCGCGGTGCCGATGGCCCTGGCGTTCATCGCCGCCCAGGCCGGTGTGGACGTCGGGATGACCGGTGCCGAGCGGTTCGGGCCGCTCGACGGCCGGGACGGCGGCTGGTTGAGCCTCGTCGGGCTGCTCGTGCTGGTCGCGCTCGGCTACGTGGTGGCCGGGCTCGGTGCGCTCGCCGCGTCGATGGCTCCGGCGCTGCTGGGGCCAGCGTCGGCCGAGCGGATCGCGGCGCTGGAGGCCCGGGCCGCGCGGCTGGCCGAACGCAACCGGCTGGCCCGGGAGCTGCACGACTCGGTCGGCCACGCGCTTACCGTCGCCACCCTCCAGGCCGGCGCCGCCCGCGAGGTGCTCGACGGCGACCCGGAGTTCGTTCGTCGGGCGCTGGCCGCCATCGAGGAGACCGCGCGGCGTGCGATGGACGATCTCGACCAGGTGCTCGGGCTGCTACGGGAGACCGGAGAGCCGACGGCCCGTACCCCCCAGCGGACCCTGTCCGACCTCGACGGGCTGATCGCCGACACCCGGGCCGCCGGCACGCCGGTACGCATCCGCGGCAGTGGGTCGCTGGACGCCCTGCCGGCGGCGGTCTCCCGGGAGGGCTACCGAATCGTGCAGGAGGGGTTGACCAACGCAGCCCGGCACGGCCACGGGCCGGTGACCCTGCGGGTGGACGTGTCGCCGGACGGCCTGGAGATCGAGCTGGAGAACGGAGTGGCTCAGCCGCCGTCCGGTGGCGCGGCGGTGCCGGGTGGTGGGCGGGGGCTGATCGGCATGCGGGAGCGGGTGCTGCTGCTCGGCGGCCAGATCACCGCCAAAATGGACGGAGGACGATGGCGGGTACGGGTGCGGCTGCCGATCGGGGCGGACGGATGAGCGTGGCAGTGTTGATCGTCGACGACGACGAACTGGTCCGGATCGGGCTGCGGACCATCCTCGACGCCCAGCCGGACCTGCGGGTCGTCGCCGAGGCCGCAGACGGTGCGGAGGTACCGCCGCTGGTCGCCCGGCACCGCCCACAGGTGGTGCTGATGGACGTGCGAATGCCCAGGATCGACGGCATCCAGGCCACCCGGCGTCTGCTGGCCAGCTCCGCCGAGCCGCCCCGGGTGCTGGTCATCACCACCTTCGCCAACGACGAGTACGTCTATGACGCGCTGCGCGCCGGGGCGAGTGGTTTCCTGCTCAAGCGGGCCCGTCCGGCCGAGGTGGTGGAGGCGGTACGGGTGGTGGCGTGCGGTGAGTCGCTGCTCTTCCCGGCCGCGATCCGGCGGCTGGTCGGTGCGTACGGGCGGCGGAACGCCGACGGGCTGCGGGCGGCCCGGCTCACCGAACGGGAGGGCGAGGTGCTGCGGCTGATGGCCGCCGGACTGTCCAATCCGGAGATCGCCGCCCGCCTCGTGGTGGGTGTCGAGACGGTGAAGACCCACGTCGGCAACGTGCTGACGAAGCTCGGGGTGCGTGACCGCACCCAGGCGGTGATCGCCGCGTACGAGTCGGGGTTCGTCACACCCGCCGGCTGAGCTTCCCCCACGCGGGGGAGACGGTTCACCGCCGTACGGGAGGGCAGGGCGGGTGACCCGGCCGAGGCTGGGTTCATGACAAACGTAGCCCTACCCGAGCACCGTGGGACGACCCATCGTCCCGGCCTGCTCGCCCCACTTGCCGCCGGTTGGCTCGGGCTGTGGGGCCTGCTCGCCCTGGTGGCGGCCATCACCGGCACCGGCTACCCGTTCGGTGCCAACGATCCGCACCTCGACTCGACACTGCTCCGGCTGCTCCCGACGGACGCCGGGCCGTCGTTCTTCGCCGGGATGCTGCTCACCGCCGTGGCGCTGGTCCTGGCCAGTCGCCGAACCACGCCCACCGGCCCGCTGCGGATGCTGCTGCTCGCTTACGGCTGGACCGTGGCGTTCGTGCTGGCCGTGGTGGTGCCCGGCTTGCAGGTGCTGGCCCTGCTCGGCTACGCGCCGATGCTGCTAGTCGGTGCACCCTTCGGTTGGCCACCTGTGGATTACGCAGACGTGTTCACCTGGGCGCTTACCGCTCGCGTCGCCGCGATGAGCGGCGGGGTGCTGTTGAGCGGGGTGCTGCTGAGGTGGCAGCGGCGTACCGCCGGTTGCTGTGTGGGGTGTGGCCGCGACGGCACCGACCGGGGCTGGACCACCCCGGCGGCCGCGGCCCGCTGGGGCCGGTGGGCCGCCTGGATCGCGGCCGTGATCCCCGTCGGGTACGCGCTGACCCGGTTCGCCTGGCTGGCCGGCATCCCGCTCGGCCTCTCGCCGGAGGATCTCGCCGAGTTGCGGGAGAGCGGCGCGGTCTGGGCGGGGGTTGGGCTGGGCGCTTTCGCCACCGTCGGCTCGGTGCTGACTCTGGGGCTGGTACAGCGCTGGGGTGAGCGGTTCCCGCGCTGGATGGTGGGGCTGGCCGGTCGGCCGGTGCCGGTGCGGCTGGCCGTGATCCCGGCGACGGTGGTCGCGGTGCTGGCCACCGCCGCCGGCCTGAACGCGCTGAGCCTCCCGGAGTTCTGGCAGCCCGATCGCGGGCTCAGCGCGGCGGGTCTCCCGCTGATGTTCTTCCCGCTCTGGGGGCTCGCGCTCGGCGCCGCGACGTACGCGTACCACCTGCGTCGTCGGGGCGTCTGCGGTCGCTGCAACCTGGGGTGACCGGTGGCCCGGTCCGTCGTCCGACACGGGGGTGGGCGGCGGACCGGGCTGTCACGGCAGGTCGCGGGCGTAGCAGACGGAGAGCGGTTCGCCCTGGTACGGCCCGAAGTTGTCGATGCGCCGGTAGCCCTCCCGCTCGTAGAAGCGCATCGCGTCGGGCTGGGCGGTGCCGGTCTCCAGCAGCAGGGTACGTACCCCGGCGTCGCGGGCGGCCTGTTCCAGGGCGCGCAGGATGGCGGTCGCGACGCCGGTGCCCCGGGCCGGCGGGCTGACGTACATCCGTTTGATCTCGGCGGAACCGGCGGCGAGGAAGCGCAGGCCGCCGCAGCCCACGGCGG
This sequence comes from Verrucosispora sp. WMMD703, assembly GCF_049178935.1. Lineage (NCBI taxonomy): Bacteria > Bacillati > Actinomycetota > Actinomycetes > Micromonosporales > Micromonosporaceae > Micromonospora > Verrucosispora sp. WMMD703. The sequence continues at coordinate 1,378,498 of NZ_JBMHMM010000004.1, forward strand.
TGCCGCCGGGGTCTCGGGCGATCAGGAAGACGCTCACCGTGTCGGCCGTGGGCTCCTCGCCCGGCTCGTGGTCGTCGCAGCCGTAGCGGGCGTCGAGTTCGGTCCGCTGGGCGGCGCGGAGCCGGGTGGCGTCGGTCGACTCCCAGGGTTCGCGATGGATGGAGAGCACCTGTCAACCTTTCCGTAACGAGCGTTACCGTAACGTACGCTACGGTACGAGTCGTCGACCGGGAAGGGGTACCGATGGCCAGACGGCGTGATCTCGCCGACCAGCAGCGACGCCTGTCGGCGGCAACCTGGTCGGTGCTGGCCGAACGTGGCCTGCCGGGGCTGACCCTGCGCGCCGTCGCCGAGCGGGCCGGGTGCACCACCGGCATGGTGCTGCACACCTTCGCCGACAAGCAGGCCCTGCTCGTGCACGCCCGTGAGCTGCTGCACCGGCGCACCGGGCTGCGCGCCGACGCTGCCCAGGCCACGGCCGCCGACCCAGTGGAGGCGCTGCGGGCGGTGCTGTTCCAGGCGGCCTCGCCCACCGAGGAGAAGCGGGAGGAGGCCCGGGTCTGGGTCGGCTTCCTCGCCGCCGCGCTGGCCGATCCGGTCCTGGCCGACCTGCACCGCGCCTACAACCGCCGGTTCGTCGCCCGGGTAGGTGAGCTGGTTCGCGCCGCCCGGCCGGACTGGCACCCGGCCGAGGCGACCGAGACGGCCACCAGCCTGGTGGCCCTCGTCGAAGGGCTCAACGCTCTCGCCTGCGTCGACTCGGAGACCTACGGCGAGCGGACCCAGCAGATCGCTCTCGACGCCGCACTCGCCCGCCTGAGGACCGAACCCGAATCGTGAGGTCGACGGGGCAGGATCACCGGCCCACCCACAATTCATGATCGAGCCAGGCTGACGGCGGCAGGTGCGCGCTAGCGTGGGCGGGGTGAGTGAGTCTTCGTCTGTTTCGCCGCTCCCGCCGGCCGACCTGCCCGCCACGCTGGGTGCGCTGCGCGCCGCCGGGCACCGCTACCGCACCGTCAAGCAGGAGCTGCGCGACAACCTGCGGGCCCGGATGCGTGATGGCGCGCCACGGTTCGCCGGCATCGTCGGGTACGACGACACCGTGTTGCCGGAGGTGGAGCGGGCGCTGCTCGCCGGGCACGACATGGTGCTGCTCGGCGAGCGGGGCCAGGGCAAGACCCGGCTGATCCGGTCGCTGGTGACGCTGCTGGACGAGTGGACGCCGGTGATCGCCGGCTCGGTGCTCAACGAGCACCCGCTGCACCCGGTCACCCCGGCGTCGCGGGCGCTGGTCGCCGAGGCCGGCGACGACCTGCCGGTGAGCTGGCTGCACCGCTCGATGCGTTACGGGGAGAAACTGGCCACCCCGGACACCAGCGTGGGCGACCTGATCGGCGACGTGGACCCGGTCCGGCTGGCTCAGGGGCGTACGCTCGGCGACCCCGAGACGATCCACTTCGGGCTGGTGCCGCGTACCAACCGGGGCATCTTCGCTGTCAACGAGCTGCCCGACCTGGCCGAGCGGATCCAGGTGGCGCTGCTCAACGTGCTGGAGGAGCGGGACATCCAGGTACGCGGCTACCAACTGCGGCTGCCGCTGGACCTGCTGCTGGTGGCCAGCGCCAACCCGGAGGACTACACCAACCGGGGTCGGATCATCACGCCGCTCAAGGACCGCTTCGGCGCGGAGATCCGCACCCACTACCCGACCGACCTGGAGTTGGAGCTGGCCCTGATCCGGCAGGAGGCCGACCTGGTCGCCGAGGTGCCGGAGCACGTGCTGGAGGTGCTGGCCCGGTTCGCCCGGGCGGTACGCGAGTCGCCGTCGGTGGACCCACGTTCCGGTGTCTCCGCCCGGTTCGCCATCGCCGCGGCGGAGACCGTCGCCGCCGCCGCGCTGCGCCGGGCGTGCCTGCTGGGCACCGACTCGGAACTGCCGTCGGCCGAGGCGGTGGCGCGGGTGGGCGACGCGGTGTCGGTGACGTCGACGCTGCGCGGCAAGGTGGAGTTCGAGAGCGGCGAGGAGGGCCGGGAGGTCGAACTTCTCGGTCACCTGCTGCGTACCGCCACCGCCGAGACGTTCCGGGCCCGACTGGCCGGGCTGGACCTGTCCGGCTTCACCGCGCTGGTCGAGGAAGGGCAGGCGGTCGAGACCGGGGAGTTGGTGTCGGCGGCTGACCTGCTGCGTCAGGTGGGCACGGTGCCGGGGCTGGCCAAGGTGCTCGACCGGCTCGGGATCGGCGACGCGCCGACCACCGGGCAGGCCGCGGCGGCAGTCGAGTTCGTGCTCGAAGGGCTGTATCTGAGCCGCCGGCTGGGCAAGGACGTCACCGACGGCGGGCGGACCCGCTACGGCGGCCGGGACTGAGATGGCCGGCAACCGGTTCCGGTACGGGCAGTGGCGCGGCGGCCCCGATCCGCTCGCGCCCCCGTACGACGTGCAGGCCGCGGTGGACCAGGTCGGCGCGGAGGTGCTGGCCGGCGGCAGCCTCCGGGACGCGCTGCGGGATCTGCTGCGCCGGGGCCCGCAGGGCCGTGGTGGGCTGGACGGGCTGACCGCCCGCGCCCGCCGGCTGCGCCGCGAGGCGTTGCGCCGGGGTGAACTCGACGGAGCGGTGACCCGGGCGCGGGCGCTGCTCGATCAGGCGCTGGCCGCCGAGCGGGACGAGTTGGCCCGCCGCGACGACGAGGCGGCCCGGTTCGCCGAGACGGTGCTTGACGACCTGCCCCGCTCGACCGCGCAGGCGGTGCGGGACCTGTCCGACTACCGGTGGGCGAGCGACGAGGCCCGGCAGACCTACCAGCGGATCCTCGACGGGCTGCGCGACGACGTGCTCGGCCAGCGTTTCGCCGGGCTGCGCGACTCGGCGCGGCTGGCCGGTGACCCGGCGGTGCAGGAGCAGGTCGCCGAGATGATGCGGGATCTCAACGCCCTGCTGGCCCGGCACGCCCGCGCCGAGGACACCACCGACGCGTTCGCCGAGTTCATGCGCCGGCACGGCGACTTCTTCCCGGAACACCCGCGCGACGTGGACGAACTGATCGACATTCTGGCCCGCCGATCGGCGGCCGGTCAGCGGCTGATGAACTCGCTGTCGGAGCGGCAGCGGGAGGAACTGGCCGGGCTGATGCGCGAGTCCCTCGGTGACCGGCTCGCCGGTGAGCTGGCCGCGTTGGAGGGGAACCTGCGGGCGCTCCGGCCCGACCTGCGCTGGGGGCGGGGTGAGCGGACGCAGGGTGGCCACCCGCTGGGCTACGGCGAGGCGACCGGTGCGCTCGACGAGATCGCCGAACTGGACGACCTGCTCGACCAGTTGGGCCAGGCGCATCCCGGGGCGACCCTGGACGACATCGACGTCGACGCGGTGGCCCGGACGCTGGGCCGCGACGCGGCCGACGACGTACGCCGCCTGCGGGAGCTGGAGCGGGAGCTGCGCCGACAGGGTTGGGTGACCCGGGACGCCGAAGGTCTGACGTTGAGCCCGAAGGCGCTGCGTCGCCTCGGCGGTACCGCGCTGCGCCAGGTCTTCGCCGAGCTGACCGCCGGTCCGCGTGGTCAGCACGACCTGCGCTCGGCCGGGGCGGCCGGCGAGGTGACCGGGGCGTCGCGGCCCTGGGAGTACGGCGACGAGCAGCCGCTGGACGTGGTGCGGACCCTGACCCGGGCGGTCCGCCGAGCCGGCCCCGGCGTGCCGGTGCAACTGGCCGTCGAGGACTTCGAGGTGGTCGAGACCGAACGGCGGGCGTCGGCGGCGGTGGCGCTCTGCGTGGACCTGTCGTACTCGATGATCTCGCAGGGTCGGTGGGGGCCGATGAAGCAGACCGGGCTGGCCCTGGCGCACCTGATGGCCACCCGGTTCCCGCAGGACGCGTTGCAGATCATCGGGTTCGGCCGGCGGGCGGAGACGCTGACCCAGCAGGAACTGGCCGCCGTCGAGCCGGACATGATGCAGGGGACCAACCTGCAACACGCGTTGCGGCTGGCCGGCCGGCACCTGCGGCGTCATCCGGACGCGGAGCCGGTGGTGCTGGTGGTCACCGACGGGGAACCGACCGCCCACCTGGACCCGGACGACGGTGAGGCGCTGTTCGCCTGGCCGTCGTCACCGGAGACGATCGAGGCGACGGTCCGGGAGGTGGACCGGCTCGGCCGCTACGGGGCCACCCTCAACCTCTTCATGCTCGGCGACGATCCCGGTTTGCGCCGGTTCGTCGACGCGGTGGCCCGACGCAGCGGTGGACGGGTCTTCACCCCGGACGCCGACGACCTCGGCGAGTACGTGGTCAGCGACTACCTGCGGGCCCGCCGGGGCCGCCGCTAAGCTCGGCCGGGTGGAGGTCGACGGGCTGCGGCGGGCGTACGACGCGGTGCTGGCTGAGGTCGACGCGGGCGGGTTCGGGCCGCCTCCGCCCGAACGGTACAGCGCCGAGCAGGTCGTGGCGCACCTGGTCGCCAGCGACGAGCTGATGCGCGAGGCCACCGAGGCGGTGCTGGCCGGCTCGCCGTACGCCTTCTACGACCTGGACGAGGTCCACCGGCCGGAACTGGACGAACTGGCCGCCGAGTGCGGCGGCCTCGACGGGCTCGCCGCCCGGCTGCGCGCCACCAGCGACCAACTGGTGGCGCTGGTGGCGCAGCTCGGTGCGGCGGCGGACACCCCGGTCGAGACGCACCTCCGCGAGGGGTTCGAACTCGTCATCGACGAGCCGCTGCCGTGGGGCCGCACGATCGACCTGCACACCCGCGTGCACCTGCCCCGACACCTGAACGAGCTACGCGCCCTGCGCCGCCGGCCCTGACGCCGTCGCCTGATGGGTGGGGCGCTACTGGAGCGTCCAGCGCTGGGCCGGGTTGCCGTCGCAGGGTGCCTGGACGATGTCGGTGCCGGCCCCGGTGCCACCGTCGCGGGCCTGGGCGCACTTGCCGCTGTGCACGGCCACCAGCACGGCCGCGCCGCCGTCGACAGGTCGCAGCCGCCACTGCTGGTTGTCCTCGCCGTGGCAGCCGAACTGCTGCAACCGGGCACCGTCGTCACCGCTGCGGCCCTCGACGTCGAGGCACTGGTTGTGGGCGGCGTTGGTAAGCGTCACCGTGTCCGGGCCGAAGGCGTTGACCACCCACTGCTGCTCCGGCCCGCCGCTGCAGTCGGCCAGCTTGGCGACAGCCTTCTCACCATCACCGTCGAGGCCGAGGCAGCGACCGGAACCGACCCCACGGAACACCTTCGGCCCGGTGACCGCGTCCGGATCCTCGCTGCGGCTCGGTGTGGGGGAGGGCTCGGACCGGGTGGGGCTGGGTTCCGGTGCGCTCTCGGTCGGGCTGGCCGGCACCGTGCTCGGGGCGGGGGCGGCCACCGTCGGCGTCGGCTGCGGCTGTTCGCCGCCGAGCACGCCGGTGGCGAACAGCACCCCCAGCAGTACGCCGACCAGTCCGACCGCCAGCGCCGTGACCAGTAGCGGATCGCGGGGCAGCCCGGCGGGGCGGCGGTTGCCGTAGACGGTGCCCGATCCATCGGTTTCCGACATCCCGGCATCCTGTCCCACGGTGCGCGGCGGCGACCAGTCACCCCCGGCGTCCAACCTGATCCGGGTGCGAAACGCCTCCAGTGGACATCCCACCGGGCGCTCTCAGTCCGCGTAAAGTGATCCCATGCACGCCGTGCGTGATCATGACCTGGCGGTGGCCCAGCTGCGACGGTCGTACGCCGCGGTGCCACCCGGCCAGCCGGTGCGGTTGGCCAAGCGCACCTCCAACCTGTTCCGTCCGCGCAGTGCCCCCGCCTCCGGCCTGGACGTCAGCGGGCTCGGCGGGGTGCTGGGCGTCGACCCGGTCGCCCGTACCGCGGACGTGCAGGGCATGTGCACCTACGAGCGGTTGGTCGCCGCGACCCTGCCGCACGGCCTGATGCCGCTGGTGGTGCCGCAGCTGCGCACCATCACCCTCGGTGGGGCGGTGACCGGGTTGGGCATCGAGTCGACCTCGTTCCGCAACGGACTGCCGCACGAGTCGGTGACCGAGCTGGACGTGCTCACCGGCGCCGGTGAGGTGGTCACCGCCCGGCCCGACGGCCCGCACGCCGACCTGTACGCGGCCTTCCCCAACTCGCTGGGCAGCCTCGGGTACGCCACCCGGCTGCGGATCGAGCTGCAACCGGTCCGCCGGTACGTGGCCCTGCGCAACCTGAGGTTCACCAACCTGACCGCGTTGACCGAGGCGATCGGCGAGATCACCGCGACCCGCCGGTGGGCCGGTGCGAGCGTCGACGCGATGGACGGGGTGATGTTCAGCCCCGATGAGGCGTACCTGGTGCTGGGCAGTTTCAGCGACGACGTGCCGGCGGTCTCCGACTACACCGGCCAGGAGATCTACTACCGCTCGCTGCGCCAGCGCCCGCACGACGCGCTGACCGTCCACGACTACCTGTGGCGCTGGGACACCGACTGGTTCTGGTGCTCGGCGGCGTTCGGTGCGCAGCATCCGGTGGTGCGGCGGTTGTGGCCGGCGAGGTGGCGACGCAGCGACGTCTACCACCGCATCGTGCGCCTGGAGCACCGGCACCAGGTCGCCGCCCGGATCGACAGGTGGCGCGGCCAGCCGGCTCGGGAGCGGGTCGTGCAGGACGTGGAGATCCCACTGGAGCGCACCGCCGAGTTCCTGCACTGGTTCGCCGCGAACGTCGGGATGACGCCGGTGTGGTTGTGTCCGCTGCGGCTGCGCGAGCCGGGCGGTCCGGGATCGGCCCGGTCCTGGCCGCTGTATCCGCTACGGCCGGGGCAGGACTACGTCAACATCGGGTTCTGGGGGAGCGTGCCGATCGCCGAGGGCGCCGCCGACGGCGACGTCAACCGGGAGATCGAGCGCGCGGTGTCGGAGGCGGGCGGGCACAAGTCGCTCTATTCCGACGCGTACTACGACCGGGATGCGTTCGACCGGCTCTACGGCGGCGGGACGTGGCGCGCCGTGCGGGACCGGTACGACCCGGAGCATCGGCTGACCGGACTGTACGAAAAGGCGGTAACACGCGCATGAGCGAGCGGAGCGGAGTGCCGGCATGAGCGAGCGGAGCGAGCGAATCATCAGGCTCAGCGCGGTTGTGCCTCAGGTCGGCACGGAGCGGAGCGGAGTGCCGGCATGAGCTTGACCGACCGTAGCCAGGGAGCGGCAGGCGCTCCCGCCCCGCCGCCCCCTGGGGGCCGGCGGCGTGGGTCGACCGTGGCGGACATCGTCCGGGCGGTGACCTCGGGCCCCCTGCCGGTACGCGTCACCGCGTACGACGGCAGTTCCATCGGCCCGGCCGACGCCGGGATCACCCTGTCGATCCGCACCGAGCGGGGGCTGTCGTACCTGCTCACCGCGCCGGGCGACCTGGGCATGGCGCGTGCCTACGTCAGCGGTGACCTCGCCATCGAGGGAGTGCACCCGGGCGACCCGTACGAGGCGTTGCGGGTGCTCGCCGGGGTGCGGATGCGGGCACCGGCACTTGCCGACGGGTTGGCGCTGGTGCGCGAGCTGGGCTGGGAGCGGCTGCTGCCGCCGCCGGCCCCGCCGCAGGAGGCCCGGCCCCGCTGGAAGCGGATCGTGGCTGGCCTGCGGCACTCGCGGACCCGGGACAGCAGCGCCATCTCGCACCACTACGACGTGTCGAACGCCTTCTACGAGCGGGTGCTCGGCCCGTCGATGACGTACACCTGCGCGGTGTACCGCAGCCCGGACGACACCCTGGAGCAGGCGCAGGCGAACAAGTACGACCTGGTCGCCGGCAAGCTGGCGCTGCGGCCGGGGATGCGGCTGCTGGATGTGGGCTGCGGCTGGGGTGGCATGGTCCGGCACGCGGCCCGGGAGTACGGCGTCAAGGCGCTCGGGGTGACGCTGTCGCGGGCGCAGGCGCAGTGGGCGCAGGCGGCGATCGAGCGGGAGGGGCTGTCCGGGTTGGCGCAGGTGCGGCACCTGGACTACCGCGACGCTCCACGCGAACAGTTCGACGCGGTCTCCTCGATCGGCCTGACCGAGCACATCGGGGTCCGCAACTATCCGGCCTACTTCGGGTTCCTGCGGGACCGGCTGCGCCCGGGGGCCCGGTTGCTCAACCACTGCATCACCCGGGCGGACAATCGCGCCCCGCACCGTTCCGGGGCGTTCATCGACAGGTACGTCTTTCCGGACGGTGAGCTGGCCGGCCCGGGTCGGGTGATCAGTGAGATCCACGATGCGGGGCTGGAGGTGCACCACGAGGAGAACCTGCGCCAGCACTACGCGCTGACCCTCGCTGCCTGGTGCCGCAACCTGGTGGAGCACTGGGACTTCTGCGTCGCCGAGGTGGGTGCGGGCACGGCCAGGGTGTGGGGGCTCTACATGGCCGGTTCCCGGCTGGCGTTCGAGCGCAACGGCATCCAGCTGCATCAGGTGGTGGCGACGCGTAACGGCCCGGACGCGGTGAACGGCTACCCGCTGCGCCCGGACTGGCTGCCCTGACCGGGTTCCCTCGCGACTGAGTGCGGGCCGCGCCGGCAGTTGCCGGCGCGGCCTTTCTCGAACCCATTGACAAGGAAGTTTTTTACGTACAAACTGATTTTGCTATGAGAGATGTCCTGTACCTGGAGCAGCTTGAGCAGGCCGAGGTGCTGCTGAAACCGCAGCGCGTCGAGATCCTGCGGCAGCTGGCCGAGCCACGCACCTGCACCGAGGTGGCCGCCCGGCTGGAGCAGACGCCACAGCGCGTCTACTACCACGTCAAGCAACTCGTCGCGGCCGGGCTGGTCGAGCAGGTCGACAAGCGCAAGGTCCGCGGCATCACCGAAGGCATCTACCAGGCAGCCGCCCGGTCGTACTGGCTCTCACCGCGCCTGGTCGGCCGGATCGGGCTGCGCCGCGCCCGCGACGAGCTGAGCCTGGGCTACCTGCTGGACCTGATGGAGGAGGTCCAGGCCGACGTCGCCGCCCTGGACCGCTCCGCCCCGGAACTGCCGTCGATCGGCGTTTCCGGCGAGATCCGCGTGCCAGCCGAACGCCGGCAGGAGTTTCTGCACGACCTGCAGTCCGCGCTACAGGAGTTGTTCACCCGCTACGGCGGCGCCGAGGGAGACGCCTTCAAGCTCGCCGTGGCCTGCTACCCGAAGGGGACCGACCGTGACTGAACCGATGACCATCGCCGCCCGCCTCGCCGTGCCGATCGCGCGGGTGCGCCAGGCCCTGACCGACCCCGCCGAGCTGCGCGTCTGGCTGGCCGAGCACGCCGAGGTCGAGCTCCCCGAGCGGTACGAGTTCTGGGGCCGCTACACGCCCGAGGGCGATGCTCCACATCAGCGGGTGCTGCACGCCGACGACGACCGGCTGCGCTTCGCCTGGCTGCTCGACGGGGTGGAGACCACCACCGAGATCACGCTGAGCGCGGACGGGCCGGACGCCACCGTGCTGCGGCTGTCGCAGACCCACTTCGACTTCAGCGACGTGGTCAACGGCACCAGCATCCGGGGCGTCCTCCAGACCTACTGGGCGCTCACCATCGCCAACCTGGAGGCCTACCTGGCTGGCCAGCCGCTGCTGCCCAGGACGGACTTCACCAGCGCCGACTTCCGTGGCGAGATCGAGATCGCCGCGCCGGCCGCCAAGGTGTGGGAATCCCTTACCGACTCCGAGCAGGCCAGCGCCTGGTTCGGCTACCCGATCGGGATCGAGCCCTGGGTCGGCGGCCGGTACGCGATGGGCGGCTTCGACAGCGGCTTCGCCGCGAAGGTGGTCGACCTGGAGCCGGGCCGGAAGATGTCCGTCGACTGGGGACCGAACGGCGTCACCAGCTGGGAGCTGAACGAGTCCGAGGGAAAGACAAAGCTGACCTTCGTGCAGAGCGGCTTCGACGAGCAGAACCCCCCGTACGCGGCCTGGTCCGGCATCGTATCCGGGTGGGCCGAGCTGCGTCGCTTCCACGAGGTGCCCGACTGGCAGCCGATCTGGCTGCCCGAGGAGACCAGCGCCACGGCCGGCTGACCCGCGGCGGCACGGACGATCACCGGCGACAGCCCGGTGACCGTCCGTGCCCGGGCCGCCCCGGCGCGTCCGTGACGGGCCGGGACCCGCCGGCACGGCTATCGTGGCCTGTCGTGACGGACACCGAGCAGCGACTGGCCGCGATCCGGGGCGACGCACCGCCGAAACGACACAACGCCCGTACGATCGCCGCGCTGACCGGCAACCCGGGTTGCACCCGCCGGGCGGTCCTCGACGGTGCGGGGGTGGACAAGCCGGCGCTGGCCGAGCGGGTCGGCTTTCCCGCCCGGTTCGGGCAGTCCCGCTTCGCCATCACCCGGGGCAACATTTTCGAGGCTCAGGTGAAGGCCGACGGTGGGGCCGAGCTGCTGCGACTGGTCGCGGAGCGGCTGGGCGTACCGGTGCCGGCGGCGGTCCACTGGACGGACCTCGACGCCGGCGACGACCCGGCCACCCGGGCCAGACGCTCGGCGGCCCTGCTCACCGAGGCGCTGTCGTCTGTCGAATCCGACACCGCCGACCCACCCGGTGCCGACGAGCCGCCGCGTGTCGATGAACCGGCGGCGCTGTTCGATCACCCAATGCTCGGCCTGACGGTCGCCGGACAGCGGGTACACCTGGAGCCGGACCTGGTGGCCGCCCGGCTGGGCGGCCGGTTCCACGTGGTCGAGATCAAGTCGTTCCCGGTGATCGACGGTCAGGCCGACCCGGCGAAGCTGGCCGGCGCGGCGGTGCAGTCCGCCGTCTACGTGCTGGCCCTGCGGGAACTGCTCACCGCCCGGGGCCACGACCCGCAGCTCGTGTCGCACGAGGTGGTGCTGGTCTGCCCCCGGGATTTCAGCAACGCGCCGGTCGCGCACCTGCTCGACGTCCGCCGGCAACTGCTTGTGGTACGCCGGCAACTGGACCGGATGGACCGGCTCGACACGCTGCTGGCGGGCGTCCCGGCCGACTTCACCGCCGATCCGGCCGCCGATCCGGCGACCCTGGCCGACTCGCTGGCCCGGGTGCCGGCCCGGTACGCCCCCGACTGCCTGGCCAGCTGCGAGCTGGCGTACCTCTGCCGGCACGAGGCGCAGGGGCAGACCGGGGCGCTCGGCCGCCCGGTCCGCGAGGCGCTCGGCGGGATCGCCGACGTCGCCGAGGTGCTGGCGCTCGCCGGTGGGGAAACCGCCACGGACCCTGAACGGGCGGAGGCCGCCGCGCTGCTGCGGACCGCGGCCCGCCTGCGCGCCGACGCCCTCGCCAGCGCATGAGTACGCTGCGGGCGCTGGCGGCGGCACAGGCGGTGGCCACGGGGGTCGCCCAACCGGTGGCCACCGTGCGGCATCTGCACCTGTCGAGGCGACCTCTGGTGCTGGTGCCGCTGGCGATGGCAGGGGAAGCCAACGCTCCGCTCGCCGCGATGGTCGGCTCGGCTCCTGGTGAGGGACGCCTGTTGATCGTGCCGCAGCCACGTAACCGGGATCAACGGTTCGCGTTCGCCGCCGAGCTGGCCGCGGTCGTACTGCCGTATGTGGACGCCCACCGCACGGCGAACGAGGCGGTCGCTGTGGACCGGGGCCGGGAAGTCCGGTACCGGTACCTGGACGCCCCGCAGCTGCTGGTGCCGAACCCGGCGGGGGTGACGTTCCTGCGGCTGCTCGGTCGGTCCACCCGGTTCCGCCGGGTCGACGGCGAGTATCCGGTGCCGCCGCAGGTGCCACTGCTGGGCCGCTGGCTGACCTTCTTCGCCGAACGGGCCGAGCATCCCGGCTCGTCGGCGCTGGTGGCGATGACGCAGGCGTTGACGCTGCACTGGGCGACCGGGCAGAGCGCGGTGGAGGATCTGCACCTGCCGGCACTGCTGGGCTGGATCGCCCCGTCGGCCGGGCTCTCCGGTGCCGACGCCGCCGCCCGGGCCGAGGACCCGTCGCTCTGTCCACCGGCCGGCCCAGCCACCGATCCCGAGTTCGACAACCGGCTGCTGGCGCCGGCCATCGAGGCGTACTCCGCCGCCGACGACGAGGCGACGCGCGTCGAGGCGTACGCGGAGCTGGAGCGGCTGCTCCGGGACCAGCTGACGCCCACCTGGGAGCTGATGTGGCGCGGCCTGGGGTTGCTGCGTGCCCTGCCGCCCGGCGCCCGGGTGGCCGGGCGATGGGACGGCGACCGGGACGCCTTCACCGCCCACGCCGACCACCTCGACTCCGACGGCGCGCCGCAGCCGCGCCGGGACGGTGCGGTGGCCGCCGCGGCCCGGCTGCACCGCCTGGAGCGGGCCGCCGCTACCTACGCGGTGCAGCGCGCCTACGACGACCCGCTGGTGATGGCGGAGTACCGGCTGACCGGCGAGGCGTTCGTCGGCGAGGTGCTGCTGGCCGACCCGGCCCGGGTCGATGACTCCGGCCGCCGGCCGGTGTTGCGCCCGCGCATCCAGTTGATGACCACCGATCCGGTGCTGGTGCCGGTCGGCGCGACGCTGTCCAGCCCGTCCCGTCCCGGGCAGAAGGCGCGGACGGTGTTCGTCACCCCGACGGCCGACGGCAAGACCGAGGTGGTGTTGGAGTTGTCCGGCGGGATGGGACGCGGCCTGACGGCCAGCCCGGGCAGCGTGCCGGAGGTGGGAGAGCGGCTCTGCTACACCACGTTGAGCGATGCCTACGTGCCGGCTGCGGCGTTTCCGGCCGTCGAGGAGACCCCGTGGACGCACGGCGGCCCACCCGCGACCGCAGCGGCGGCACCCGACGAGGAATGGGCCTGAGCGGAAGACCCGCCCCGACGGACCACCCGCCCCGACAACTCACCCAGTGCCCAGCCGGATCTCCGACCGTCGATCGCGGACGGTAATCGTCTCCCGCCAGGGGTGACAACCTCACCTTCGGCCCCTTTGCTCTGCTTCACTATACGCACCGGTTGCACTGAGTAACTGGCGTCAACCCGGCACCTCACCGGTAAGGCCAGCTCAAAGTGGGGTTGCGTATAGTGAAGCAGAGCAAAGGCGGCAGGCAGCGTTGTCGGTGGTGGGCTGGACGGTCACGCTTAGTGATGCGCTGTCATGGCCGCAGCGCGTCACGCTCCGTGTTGGGGTGGGGCGTGGCCGGTGGGGTGGAGCGGAAGGCGCGGCCCCGGGGAGCGGCGGGCGCGACAGGGCATACAGCGAAGCGACCGCGAGCGGGGCGCTGCCCGCATCGCCGCAGCCGGGCGAGTCGCGAGGTGGTCGGCGGGAGACCAGGTGGTGCCCGGCGAGTCAAAGGTTGTGGACTTGCCTACCGGTGGATCTGGCGGGGCGGCTGCGGGCGTGGCTAGGCTTTCGGGGTTTGCCAGGGCAGGACCTCGCCGTCGAGGGTGTACGCACGAGAGAGAGCCGGAGCGATCGCTGTGTCGCGAAAGGACATCGAGCGGGCTGCCGCGCGCTCGCCCGGAACGCACCGGGTAGGCCGGGTGGGGCTGGTCGGTGCCGGTGTCGTCGTCGCGATCGAGGCGCTCTGGTTGGTGCTGGGGCTGCCCGCCAGCGCGCTGGTCAGCGATCTGGGTGCGCTCACCGTGGCAGGCTGGGCCGCGGTGGCCTGCGTCGCGGCGGCCCGCCGGCACCCGGCGACGTTGCGCCGGTTCTGGCTGCTGCTGGCCGCCACCATGGCGTTGTCGCTGGCCGGCCGAGCACTGTGGACCTCCCAGCGGCTGCTCGGGGAGAGCCTGCCACACACCCTGCCAATCGGGTTGATCTTCGCGGCCAGCCTGCTGACCGGTACCGCCGCGCTGTTCTGCTCGGTCACCGCGCCGCGTACCACGGTGGGTCGGGCCCGGACCCTGCTCGACGGGGTGATCGTCGGGCTGGCGCTGATTCCGATCGGCTGGCTGTTGATCTTCCGCAACGTCAGTCTGGCCGACCTGGACGAGCCGCTACGCACCGCCGGCCTGCTGTACCCGATGTTCGACCTGATGCAGCTGACCATCCTGGTCGCGGTGGTCGGCCCGGGCCGACCGGTGTGGCGGCCGATGGCGCTGCTCGGCGTGGGCCTGACGGTACGGGCGGTGGCCGACACGGTCTACGTGGCGCTGGTGGCCGCCGGCACCTACCAGCCCGGCACCCCGGTCGACGTGCTCTGGCCGGTGAGCTACCTGCTGATCGTGATGGCGACCGGAATGCCCCCACCTCGGGACCACGGCGCTGTCGAGGAGGCCGGGGAGGCGCCGTTGCCGCCGTGGTGGCGGGTGGTGCTGCCCTACCTGCCGGTGGGCGGGGCGATCGTGGCGACCATGCTGGCCCGCGACGCCAGCGGTCACACCCCGATGCCGATCTTCCTGGCGATGATGGCGTTGTTGGCCATGCTGGCGCTTCGGCAGGGCCTGGCGGCCAACGAGAACCTGCGTCTGGTGGTGCAGCTACGCAAGCTCGCCTACGTCGACCAGCTCACCGGGCTGCCCAACCGGCTGGCGTTCACCCGCCGGCTGCGTGGTGCGTTGCGCGGCACCGACCGGGTCGCCGTGCTGCTGTTGGACCTGGACGGGTTCAAGCAGGTGAACGATCGGTTCGGGCACACCACCGGCGACACGCTGCTGTCCGGCCTGTCCCGGCGGATGCGTCGGGCGGTCGGTGACGACGGCATGATCGCCCGGATCGGTGGTGACGAGTTCGCGGTGCTGGTCACCGACGGGCGGCCGTTGGCACCGGAACGACTGGCCGAGCGGTTGTTGGCGGCGCTGCAACCATCGCCCGGGGAGGAACTGGTCGGGGTGCACCCCTCGGCCAGCATCGGTATCGCCGAGTACGGGCCGCAGCACATTTCGCACACGGATCTGCTGCGCGACGCGGACATCGCGATGTACGCGGCGAAGGCGGCCGGCAAGTCCGCGTACCGACGGTGCACGCAGGGGCTGCGGGAGTCGGCGGTGAGCCGGGCCGAGCTGATCGCCGACCTACGGCGGGCCGTCGACGAGGAGCAGTTGCACCTGGAGTTCCAACCGATCGTGGACCTGGCCACCGGGGCGGTGCGCAGCGCTGAGGCGTTGGTGCGGTGGCGGCATCCCCGGCTCGGCGTGCTCAGCCCGGCCCGGTTCCTGCCGCTGGCCGAGGAGACCGGGCTGATCCTGCCGATCGACAGGTGGGTCATTCACGAGGCGTGCCGGGCGGCGGCCACCTGGCAGGACCACGTTCCGTCGGCGACGGTCGCGGTGAACATCGCCGCTTCGCACCTGCGCCGCCCCGACCTGATCGCCACCGTCACCGAGGCCACCGCGGGCGCCGGGCTGGCGCCCCGAGCACTGACCCTGGAACTGACCGAGTCGGCGTTGATCGAGGGCAGCGACGCGGTGCTGGACCGGCTGCGGCAACTGCGCGAGTTGGGCATCCGGATCGCCATCGACGACTTCGGCACCGGATACTCGTCGCTGAGTTACCTGCACCGGATCCCGGCGACCGAGCTGAAGATCGATCGGTCGTTCGTGGCCCGGATCCCCGAGGACACCAGGGCGTACGCGACGGTGGAGATGGTGACCCGGCTGGCCGGCGCGTTCGACCTGAGCGTGGTGGCCGAGGGGGTGGAGACCGAGCGGCAGCACGAGGCCGTGGTCGCGATCGGCTGCATGCAGGGGCAGGGTTACCGCTACGGCCGCCCGACCGGCCTGGCCGAGCTGCGTACCGTCCTGGTGAAGGCCGACCCGCCGGAGGTGTCCGGCGTCGCAGAATCTGGCTTGACCCTCACGTAACGGCAGGCGGGACCGTGGTTCCGGAAAGGGGGAACCATGGCCTACACGGTTGGTCAGGTGGCGAAGCTCGCCGGCGTGACGGTCCGGACGCTGCACCACTACGACGAGATCGGTCTGCTGACGCCGAGCGGCCGTAGCAGCTCGGGCTACCGCCGCTATTCCGAGGCGGACCTGGAACGGCTGCAGCTGATCCGGTACTACCGCGAGCTGGGGTTCCCGTTGGACGAGATCGCCGTGATCCTCGACGACCCGGCGAGCGAACCGGGAGCGCACCTGCGCCGCCAGCACGAGCTGTTGACGGTGCGGATCAAGCGCCTTCAGGAGATGGTCGCGGCGATCGAATTCGCGATGGAGGCGAGCAAGATGAACATCCAACTGACCCCGCAGGAGCGGTTCGAGGTCTTCGGGGACTTCGATCCGGACGCGCACGCCGAGGAGGCGGAGCGGCGGTGGGGCGGCACCGAGGCGTACCGGGAGTCGACCCGGCGGACGTCGAGCTACAGCAAGCAGGACTGGCAGCGGTTCAAGGCCGAGACGGAGGACTGGGGGCGGCGGATCGTGGCGCTGCTGGCCTCGGGCGCGCCGGCCGACGGGCCGGAGGCCATGGAGCTGGCTGAGGAGCACCGGCAGCAGATCAGCCGCTGGTTCTACGAGTGCTCGTACGAGATTCACACCGGGCTGGCCGACCTGTACCTCGCCGACGAACGGTTCACCGCGCACTACGAGGCGAAGGCTCCCGGCCTGACCGAGTACCTGTCCGAGGCGATTCACGCGAACGCGATCAGCCGCGCCTGATCGGGCGTGCGGACGATCGCGGATCGGGAGAGTATGACTGGCGTCCGCTCTCCCGATCTTCGGAGGTTGCCTTGCTGATCGTCGCCGGCACGCTACAGGTCGACCCCGCCGGGCGGGACGACTACCTGGCCACCTGCGCAGAGATCGTCCGTCAGGCTCGCGAGGCACCCGGTTGCCTCGACTTCGCCATCAGTCCGGATCTGATCGAGCCGGGTCGGATCAACGTCTACGAGCGGTGGGAGTCCGAGGAGCAATTGCTGGACTTCCGCGGCGCCGGCCCCGAACCTGAGCAGCAGGTGGCGATCGTCGAGGCCGAAGTCCAGAAGTTCCTGATCAGCACGGTCGAATCACCCTGATCGCCTGTCGAGGTGGGCGCGGGGCCGGACAGGTCGGGGAGAACCCGCCCGGCCCCGCGGTCAGCGGCCGGGGGTGCGGGGCGTCGCGGCCGGAACGCTCCCGTTAGGCGCACCGGGCACGGTCACGGTCGGGACGCCACCGGGCCGCTTGGTGGTGGCCGTGTCGGGACGGCCGGTCGGTGTGGCACCACGCGGGTTCGGGGTGGGGTGGGTGGTCGGCCGCCCGGCACCACTCGGCGCGCCCGTGGGGTGATCGCGGTCCTCCGACGCGGCGGCGGCGCAGTACTCGTCGACCTGTCCGGCACCGCCGGCCGCCTCGACCAGTTCGGCGAAGGCCGGGTTCTCCGACGCCTTGCCCGGGTTGGTGGCGGCGCCGGCCGCGTACGCCTGGCACAGGCCTGTCAGCGAGGGCGACGGACCGTCGCTCGCGCCGGCCCGGTCAGCCGGTCCGACCGGGAGCGACGGGGTGACGGTAGGTGCTGCCGGGGCCTGGGTCGTCGGGCGTGTCGTCGGGTCGGCCAGCGGGTTGGGTAGCGCGCCGGTACCGGCGGCCAGCGCCACGCCACCGAGCCCAGTGGCGGCGATGACGGTCGCGGCCTTGACGGTGAGCAGCTTCGCCAGCGTGATTTTGAGCATTGATTCTCTCCGTGGTCGAGGTTCGGGGGCGAGATCAGCGGCAGCCCGAAATGCAGCCACCGCCAGATGCTCCCCAGCCATCTCGTCGTGTCGTGCCGGCCCGCATGCCGCGCGTAACGGGGCAGCGAGCGGACCGGCCTGGCTCAGGGCGACCGGGTCGGCGTCCAGTAGCCGATCAGCGGTCTTTCTGTCCATGCGGCGAGGTGACGGTTTGCTCATCTCGTTTTCCCTGGCGTCGTCCCGGATCATTGCGTCACTCACCCGCCGCGAGTCGGCGCATCGTGGGCGTGGGCGGGCGTAGTCCCGGTTCGGGCGCGATGGCGCCGTCCCGAACGGTCTGCGGGTCGAGGCGCACGGCCAGCCGGCGCAGACCCCGCCACGCGGCGGTACGCACCGCGCCCGGACGCTTGCCCAGCACCTTGGCGGTGGCCCGGGTGTCGAGTCCGACCACCACCCGGAGCAGGATCGCCTCGGCCTGGTCGCTTGGCAGCGTGGCGATCAACTCAATGGCCGCGCGGGTCGCGGCGGCCTGGACGGCCTGATCGGCGGTGTCCTGACCGGCAGGCAGGTCGACCAGCGCGTCGACGGACACCGTCGCCGCGGGCCGCCGTCCCTGGCGGCGTAGGTGATCCAGCGCCCGGTGTCGAGCGATCCCGGCGGTCCAGGCCCGGAATCCGGCCCCTTCGTCCCGGAATCGGCGCAGGTCGCGGGTGATCTGTAACCACGCCTCCGAGGCAACGTCCTCGGCATCGGCGCCGACCATGCCCCGCAGATAGCGCAGCAGGCCGGGCTGCACCTGCCGGTACAGCAGCCGGAACGCATCCTCGTCACCATCCTGAGCGGCTCGTACCAGCGCGGCGAGGTCCGAGTCGGTGTGGCCGCCGGTGCCGCTGGTCACCGCCACCGCCGGCTGGAATCCACCGACATGACCGCCAGTTCCGGTATCGCCAGCACCTCGTCACCAGATTCGCCGTCACGTGCCACCGCCACCAGGGCGGCAGCCCTCTCGTCTACCCGTACGACTGATTGGCGTACGGGTGGCCTGTCGCGTCACAGCCCGCGGGAGGAAAGGTGAATGGTGCAGGGCAAAACCACCATCTCGTCCTTATTGCTCCACCGATCGGGTAATTCGACCACTTCTGGCCGTGTCCATGCCGGTGCTCGCAGTCGTTAACACTGTGACACCCCATCTGGTGGCCTGCGGTTGGTGGCATGCACGGCGAAGGAGTTCGGCGTGGCGAGGACTGATTCGACGGGTTCGACATGGCGGTACCGGTGGGCGCGCCGGCAGAACGAGCGCAGGCTGCGGCTGTTCCGCAGCGCCGAGGGAACCTGGCGGCGACGCGACGACGAACTGCGCCGCCTGCGTACGCTCGCCGAGCAGTGCCAGGGCTCGGCCACGGCCGGCGACGGCCTTCCGCTGGAACTGGCCCCCGGCGAGGTGGTGCTCCGGGTGGTGCCGGCGGCGCAACTGGTGGAGATGCGGCACAACGCCGTACTGCCCGCCCCCGATCTGACCGTGGGCGCGCAGACGGGTCGGCTGCGTCGGCGTCTGCCCGACGGGGTACGGGTCACCGACGCCGGCATGGCGGTGGTCACCAACCGCCGGCTGGTGCTGCTCGGTGGGCGGGGCCGACGTGACTGGGCGTACGGCAGGATGACCGGTCTGAACCACGACCCGCACGCGTCGGTGACCCTGATCCAGGTGCTGGACCGGCGGCGGACCTCCGGGGTGCTGCTGCGCCCGGACGTGGCGGCCGAGTTCCGGTTCGTGCTCACCCTGGCCTTCGCCGACGCCATCGAACAGCGCCAGGCGGTCATCGACCAGCTCGACGAGTTGATCGACGAGCACGCCCGGCTGCGTCCGTCCCGTCCCGGCATCGCCACCCCCGGGCAGGCCCGGCTGTTGGCACTCATTCCCGGTGGCCGACGGACCGCCGTGGTCGCCGCCGCGTTGGCCGTGATGGTGCCGGTGGCCCTGGCCAACTCCGGCCCGTCCGACCCGACCGGCACCGAGACCGCGGTGGCCGCGACCGGAGCGCCGGCCGCGACCAGCACCTCGACCGCAGCGCGCGGCACCGGCTCCACGGCGGTGCCGCGCAGCACCGACACCAGCACCGCCAGCCCGAAACCCGAGCGGCGCTGCGGCGCCCCCAAGAACCCGATGGGGTACGACTTCTGCGGCGGGAAACGGGTCCGTGAACCGGCCCGCGAGGTGTGCGACCACTTCGACTGCGTGCCCGGCTTCTGGGAGGGGCGCGGCTACCTGGTGCAGTGCGAGAACGGCAAGGTCAGCCTGGCCGGCGGCAGCCCCCGGGCCTGCGGCCTGCACGGCGGCGTACGCCGCACCGTCACGGCCTGACCCACCCGGCGCCGCCTCCGCACGACGTTGGGAACGCCAGGTGAGGCCGCACTATCCCCGAAGTTGCTGGGTGGCGCCGGGTGCGAGGCCGCACTATCCCCGAAACCGCTGGGTGGTGTGCGCGGCCGACGTCCGTCGACGGACGACGGGGCACGGTCAGGGGTTGGTTGCCGCCGCCTCGGCGGCGAGACGCTCGGCGCGGCGCTGCCCCCACTCGCCCAGCGGGCCAAGCGCCTCGTTGAGCGACCGGCCGTGCTCGGTCAGGGAGTACTCCACCTTGGGCGGGACCTCGCGGTAGACCTCGCGGTGGACCAGACCGTCCTGCTCCATCTCCCGCAGGTGCTGGATGAGCATCTTCTCGCTGACCCCGGGCAGGCCCCGCCTCAGCTCACCGAACCGCCGGGTGCCGTAGTTGTCCAGCTCCCACAGGATCAACGACTTCCACTTCCCCGACACCACGTCCATCGCGGCGTCGATCCCGCAGATGTAGGGGCCGCACCTGTCACCCGACGCCATGGACCGCCTCCCCGGTAGCCGATCTTGATCACTTACCTGTAGGTAAGTATTGAACAGAATAGTGGGTACTTGCCCGCTCGATTGTGGTCGCCAACCATGGTGATCGGCGCGCGCCCGTCAGATCACCGGACAGAGCAGGGGGCCACCGAATGACAGTCAGCACCACCTTCCTGGGACTGGGCGCGATGGGCAGCGCGCTCGCGACAGCGGCGTTGGACGCCGGCCACCGGGTCGCCTGTTGGAACCGCACAGGTCACCGGGCCCAGAGCCTCGGCGAGCGGGGCGCCGTCATCGCCGACAGCGTCGAGCAGGCGATCGCCGGTACCCGTACGGCGATGGTCGGCTCCGAGGGGGTGCCGGCCGGCGAGTTCGTCCGGCGGCAGGCGCCGTTCCTGGCCGCGATGACGGAGCAACTGGCCGGCTTCGCCGCGACCATCGACGAGCAGGACTACCTCGGGCCGGGCCAGCAGAGCCTGCGGTTCACCGAGACGGCCCTCAACACGGTGATGCAGGCCAGCACCGGGCAGGGCGTCACCGATGAGGTGCTCAAGCCGGCGCACGACATGGTCCGTCGGCAGCTCGCCGCCGGGTTCGGGGAGCACGGTACCGCCCGTATGTTCGAGGAACTGAGGAGTGTCCGATGAGCGGGACGAGCGATCTCCGACCGGTCACCGTCATCGGTCTCGGGCCGATGGGGCAGGCGATGGCCGCCGCCCTGATGCGCGTCGGACATCCGGTCACGTTGTGGAACCGCACCCCGAGCCGGGCCGACACCCTGGTCGCCGGGGGAGCCACCCTCGCGCCGTCGCCGGCAGCCGCCGTCGCCGCAAGCAAACTGACGATCCTCAGCCTCACCGACTACCCGGCGATGTACGACATCCTCGGCCCGGTGGCCAGCGCGGCCGGGGCCCTGACCGACCGCACCCTGGTCAACCTCAGCTCCGACACCCCCGACGCCTCGCGACAGGCGGCGACGTGGGCCGCGAGCCACGGTGCGCGGTTCGTGACCGGCGGGGTGATGGTGCCCGCCCCCATGATCGGCACCAGCGATTCGTACGTCTTCTACAGCGGAGCCCGCGAGGCGTACGAACGCAGCGAACCGGTGCTGCGGATCATCGGCGAGCCGAGGTACCTGGGCGCCGATCCGGGGCTGGCGCAGCTGTTCTACCAGGCACACCTCGACGTCTTCCTCACCTGCCTGTCGAGCCTGCTGCACGCCACCGCGCTCGTCACAGCAGCGGGCGTACCAGCGGCCGAGTTCCTGCCCGGCGCGCTGACCACACTCACCGACATCCCGGCGATGATCGGCGACGGGTTGGAACTGGCGCGCGCACTGGAGGCCGGCGAGCACCCGGGCGATTTGAGCACGGCGCGGATGATGGGTGCCACGGCCGAGCACATCCTGCGGACCAGCGAGACAGTCGGCGTCGACGTCGAGCTGCCGAAGGCGGTCAGGTCGCACTACCAGCGGGCGGTCGCCGCCGGCCACGGCGACCAGGACTGGACCGCACTGTACGAGGTGATCCGGGCCGGTTAGGGCAGCTCGGCGGTGCGGTCGGCCAGGCGGGACAGGGCGGGCACGGCGGCGCGCAGCCGCTCCCGGTCGCCTGCGTCCAGGTCGGCCAGGGCGGCGGCGAGCAGCTCGCGGCGGTACTGCCCGTAGGCGGCGATGCGCTCGTACGCCACCTCGGTCAATTCCAGCCGGACGGTACGCCGGTCGGCCGGATCCCGGTCCCGGCGCAGCAGACCGGCGGTGGTCAGTTCGCCGACCAGGGTGCTCACCGTGTTCGCGGCGGTACCCAGACGCTCGGCGGCCTCCCGAACGCTGATCCCGGGCTGGCGCTGCACCAGCCGCAGCACCTCGACCTGCGCGTCCGGCAGGGCGGCACGTCCGGTCCGCTGGATGGCCCGACGGCGGAGTACCCGGTGCAGGTCACTGAGGGCCGCGCCGAGCTGGTCGAGCGTCTCGTCGGTCACAGTGCCGCCCTTTCACGCTGCAACACCTCTGTAGGCAGAGCTACCGTAGCCGAACGCCCCCGGCAGCCGGCCACGCCGTGGTGGCGCCGACCGCCGAGGGGAATCGATGCCGCAGACCGACGTGCCCGTACGCCCGCCGGAGCGCATCACCCCACCCACCGGCCGCGCCGCCCTCGGGCTGCTGGTGCTGCTCGGTTCGCTCACCGCGATCGGTCCGCTCTCGCTGGACACCTACCTGCCGGCGTTTCCCGGGATGACCCGCGACCTGGCCGCCAGCCAGGCACAGATCCAGCTTTCCCTGACCACCTGCCTGATCGGCATGGCCCTGGGCCAACTCGTCACCGGCCCGCTCAGCGACCGCTGGGGGCGACGCCTTCCGGTGCTTGTCGGCGTCGCCGCGTACACCCTGTTGTCGCTGGTCTGCGCCCTCGCACCGTCGGCGGAGACGCTCGCGGTGGCCCGCTTCGCACAGGGCTTCGCCGGTGGCATGGGCACGGTCGTCGCCCGCGCCGTCGTCCGTGACCTGTATTCCGGCCGGGCCGCCGCCAAGTACTTCTCCCGCCTCGTCCTGATCTTCGGCATCGCGCCGATGGTCGCCCCGGCCCTCGGCAGCCTGGTGCTCAACGTCGGCGACTGGCGCACCATCTTCGTCGCCCTCGCGCTGGTCGGTGCCCTGCTCGCCACCGCCGTCGCGCTGCGGCTACCGGAGACCCTGCCCGCCGCGCGGCGCAGCACCGGTGGCCTGGCCGCGACCGCCGCCGCCGGGCGCACGCTGCTCACCGACCGCGTCTATCTCGGGTACGCGCTGACCCAGGGCCTCGCCTTCGCCGGCCTCTTCGCCTACCTGTCCGGTTCCTCGTTCGTCCTCCAGGACGTCTTCGGTCTCTCCGCCAGCACGTTCAGCCTGGTCTTCGGTGCCAACGCGCTCGCCTTCGTCGCCGTCGGCCAGCTCAACGCCCGCCTGCTCGACCGCTACGACCCCCGACCGCTGCTGGTCGGCGGTCTCGGTCTCGGCCTGCTCGCCGCCCTCGGTGTGCTCGCCGGGGCACTGCTGAACAACCTGCCCGTGGTCATCGCCGCGCTCTTCGTCTTCCTCGGCTCGCTCGGCCTGGTGATGCCCAACGGGACCGCCCTCGCCCTGGACCGGCACGCCGCCCGCGCCGGCACCGCCGCAGCACTGCTCGGCGGCATCCAGGCCGTGGTCGTCGCCAGCGCCGCACCCCTTGTCGGGCTCGGCGGCGAGGGCAGCGCGCTCCCGATGGCCGTGGTGCTCAGCGCCGCCGCAGCCGCCTCGCTCCTGATGCTGCTGACCCTCGCCCGCCCCACCCGCGTGCGTTAGCTGCGGCAGCGCCGGCTACTGTTCGGGCTGCTCCGGCCCGTTGGCGAGCGCGGCGGAGAGCCGTTCCAGGTAGGCGTCAACCTGCCCCATGTCGTAGCCGCGCAGGGCGACGGTGAGCGTCGTGGGATCCAGCTCCGCCCTGACCGCCTGACGCTGCGCTGC
Organism: Verrucosispora sp. WMMD703; assembly: GCF_049178935.1. Classification (NCBI taxonomy): domain Bacteria; kingdom Bacillati; phylum Actinomycetota; class Actinomycetes; order Micromonosporales; family Micromonosporaceae; genus Micromonospora; species Verrucosispora sp. WMMD703. The sequence goes on from NZ_JBMHMM010000004.1 coordinate 1,402,317, forward strand.
CGTCCCCGAGGCGAGCGCGTCCAGGCCCCGCCGGACCAGGTCGTCCACCATGCGCTTCTCATAGCCGCGCAGCGCCGTGTCGAAGGCCGGCTCGGAGACAACTCCCGGCCGGCCCTCCCGGAGCTCGGGTCGGTTGCGCCGGGCGTCGGTGAAGCGACCACCGCTGATCCGGTTCAACTCGGCGGCCACCTCGTCCGCGGACTCCCGCACGTCGGCGAGGCTGAGCAGCACCAGCGCGGGCCGGTCGTCGACCGGGCTTCGACCAACGAGCGGACGGTCGATTGTCGACCCGACGCCCGGGACCAGCAGCAAGGAGGGGGTAGCCGGTGTCGCAGCCGCTGCCCGTGCGGGTTGGCCCAGCACGATCGTGTCGATCTCGGCCCACGGCACCAACCGGTTGAGCCCGGCGACCCGCAGGTCCAGCCCGTCGGGGCCGATCCGGAACCGGAACGGCCGCAGCGACCGAGCGGTGATCCAACCACCCGTCAGCAGTGCGGCTCCGGCGAAGATCGATGTGCCCATCCCGGGAGAGCCAAGCAGGAGGGACACCCCGAACGCGAGCAGCAGCACCCCGGGCGCCAGCGAACGTCGATTCCTGCGCAGCTCCATGACGACACCTCGATCAGCTAAGTGGCGTGCAGAGCATGGCACGCCAGCGCGACCGATGTTGACCCTGCCGGCATCGGCCACCACTGACCCCTGACCCTCAGTCGGGCGGGACGGCCGCGTCAGGCCAGCGGGCGATCAGGGTCGACAGCTCGTCCAGCAACGAGTCCACCTCGGTGCGGTCGTAGCCCAACTCGCTGGTGGGCAACTCCGCCCGAGCCTGATCGAGCATCTTCTTGGCTTCCGAACGCACCACCGACTGTTCGAAGAGAAGCACATCCTGTCCAGCCTGAATCAGCTCATTGACCCGGGCGGGCTCGTACCCTCCCGGCCGCATGGTGAATCGCGGCGAGTCGAAACGGGCACGGCGTAGTTGGCGGACGTCTGTGAAGCGGCTCCCGGCGCAGCGGGCCAGAACCGACGCCACCTCGTTCACCGGCTGCTTGACGTCGACGAGGTCGACCAGGACCAACGCCGGCCGTCCGTCGAGCGGGCTCCGGCCGTCGAACGGGCCGCCGATCGTCGAACCCGCCGCCGGCACCAGCAGCAGAAAGGTGGAGATCCGGTGCTTCTCGCCCACCGTCGGCACCTGTGGGTCGAGAATGATCGTGTCGACCTCGGCCCACGGCACCGCCCGGCTGAACCCGGGTACTTGGACGACCAGACCGTTCGGCCCGATGTGGAACTTGAACGGCCGGCGTTGGGCGAAGACCATCCCGCCACCTATCAGCAGGGTCATGAGGCCGAAGATCCACCCGAACACGGTGAGACGCTCGATGCAGCCCAGCACGAGCGCGCCGGTCACGAAGAGGAACAGGCCGAACACCAACAGGGTGCGGTCTCTGCGCAACTCCACATCGATCCCCTCGGATGCGCGAGTCGTTGGGGAGAGCATGGCACGGCGGACACCTGGACGGCGGTCCACCGACGGGTAGGCGACCGCCGTGGTTGGCGATGATGCGGCCGTTTGTCAGGTCGTGCCGAAGTCGGGGATGGTGATCGTGCCGTCCGCGGCGATTGGGAAGCCGGGATTCCAGGCGATCTCCCAGAGGTGCCCGTCCGGGTCGGTGAAGTAGCCGGCGTACCCGCCGTAGGAGGTGTCGCGGGCCGGTTGGGTGACCTTGGCACCGGCCCGGGCGGCGGCGGCCATCAGCTGATCCACCTCGGCGCGCTCGCGTACGTTGTGGGCCAGCGCGACCCCGGCGAACCCGCCCGCGCCCCGGTCCTCGACACCGGCGTCCTCGGCCAGCGACTGCCGCGCCCACAGCACCACGGCGAGCCCGCCGGCCTGGAAGAACACGGTCTGCTCGACCTCTTGGCCCTGCCAGCCGAGCTGCCGGTAGAAGTCGCGGGACCGGCCCAGGTCGGCGACGCCGAGCGTGATCAGGCTGAGTCGCTGTTCCATCGTGGCAAGGTAACCCGGAGCTGCGACGGCTACCCGAGGGGGACCTGGACGGCGACGTCGTGTTTCGGGTAGAGCGAGGCGAACTGGTCAGCACCGTACTTGTCGCGGAACATCGCCACGACGTGGTCGACCCGGTCGGCCTCGGTGATCGGGGTGGCACTCGAACTCAGCGCGGTGCCGTCGACGGCCAACTGGACCATCGGGGTCTGCTTGACGTTCTTGTACCACTGACTGTCCGAGCCGGTCACCGGCACCAGGAAGACGCTGTCGTCCTCCTGCACGAACCAGACCGGATGGGTGATCTGCCGCCCGGTCCTGCGGCCGGTCACCGTCAGCTCGACTTCCTGTACGCCATCAAGTGCGTCACCTATCGCGTTGGTCATGGTTCCCCCGGCAGCTTGCCCCGACGATGCCTCTGCTGGCCAGGCTAGGGACCGACGCCGGGCCGCGTCGCCGGATCCGGCAGCTTCGCCCGGCGGAAACAGAGAACTCCCGGTGCCGCGTGGCGCGGCACCGGGAGTTCCTGCTCAGGGTCAGCTCAGCGGAGCGCCGCCGGGCTGCGCCACGTTGTTGACCGTCAGGGTGTACGGGGCGTACTGCGTGACCTGCTCGGTCGGCTCGTCGTAGGCGACGATGGCGACCACCTTCGGGAAGGCGGACAGCAGCGCCGTCTGGATCAGACCGAGGGTGAAGTTGGACTTGCCGTCGGCCTCCACCTGGTAGGCCAGCTTGAGCTTCTCGTTGATGCCGACGAAGCGGACGTTCCAGTTCGCCACCGGCGTCGGGTTGATCTCCGACGGCGAGTCGAACGGCTCCAGGCTCGAACCGTCGCTGACCAGCGTGCCGCCGACCGCGATGTCGTCGATCAGCAGACCGCCCTCGTTGACACCGCCGTCGCTGACGTACCGGAAGCTGACCAGCACGTCCTGCCCGGCGTACGCGGACAGGTCGAACGAGTGCGGCTGGAAGCCGTCGGTGGTGCCGTTCAGCGCCGGGCCGAGCGGACCGGCGACGGTCTCCTCACCGGGGATGACGGTGTAGCTCTCGCCGCCGTCGGTGGAGACGCTGACGTAGCCGTAGTCGTAGCCGGCCTCGGCACCGTACTTCGCCAGGAAGGTGAGCGTCGGGTCGGCGGCCGGCACGGTCACCGGGGTGACCGCGGCGACGTCCAGGCTGTTGCCGTTGCCGGACCACAGCACCGGGTTGCCGCTGCGATCCGGGTCGTCGCTGACGACCTGCCAGGCCAGTGGGACCGGCGGCAACGTCTCCGCGCCCTGGAACTTGATCGAACGCAGATCGCCCAGGCCCAGCGGCTTACCGTTGGCCTTCTGCAAGGTGACGTAGTCGGCGCCGTTGGGTGCCGCGCCACCGGCCGCGTACGAGGCGGGGTTGGCCAGGTTCACGGTGGCGTCGAGGCTGGCCGTGGTGACCCGGCGCTTGTCCACCCCGAGCATGATGCCCCGCTTGGAGTTGCCGACGATCCGGTCCACCAGGTTCATCGTCTGGTAGTCGTGGATCACCTTGTACATGTCCTTGACGCCCTCGGCCTTCAGCGCAGCCTCAAGGCTGGCGAAGCCCTGAAGCTCACCGTCGCGGTGCAGCCGCGAGATGAAGTCCAGGCCGTAGCGGTCGTACAGGAACAGCACGAACGAGTAGACGTTGCCGTAGTCGGCCAGCACGCCACTCGACGTGCTGCCCTCGTTCCACAGGTTTATCGAGTTCTCCGGGCCACCACAGTCCCGTGGATTCGTGTTGTAGTCCGTCTGGACGATGCCGAAGCCCTGGAAGCAGTAGATGTGGCTGTCGGTGCCAGGCTCGTCGACTCGGGCGGTGGCGTCGACGTACCCGGCGAGCGTCTGCACGAAGTCGGAAAGACCCTCGTTCAGCCAGGTCGTCTCGAACGGGTCGGTGTAGTAGTGCGCCAGGTGCTGCCACTCGTGGATGAACGTGCCCTCGTACAGCTGCGGGCGGGCCGGCCGGCTGGTGCACAGGTCGTCGGTCGGCTCGTTCGGCGGGTTCGCGCCGGTGCGGTGCGCCCAGTCGAACGCGTCGACAGTCATGATGTTGCGGTCGAGCAGCTCGTTGAAGAGCGAGAAGTGGAACCCGGCGATGTAGCTGGGGGCGGCCGGGAAGTCGTAGAAGTTGTCGTCGCGTACGTTGTCGACGAGCGTGACCGTCCGGTTGCCGGCACCGGTGAAGTCCCCGCCGATCTGCGCGTTGCTGCCGTCCCGCTCCGGCGGGGTGCTGAACGCGGCCGTCGACTTCGGGTACATGTTGGTGTCGAACTCGTGGATCAGGCCCGCGACCTGCTCGTCGGTGACCACCGTGGAGTTCGGGATCTGCCGGCGGCAGTCGCCCTCCGGGAACTCCGTGTCGTTGGCGACCCACACCTCGATGTTGTCGCCCACGCCACGCAGCGTGTAGTCCTTCAGGTAGATCTCGCCCAGGTAGTCGTCAAGCGCGAGCCACTGCCGCACCGTGCCGACCGGCGGCGTCTCGGCCGCCACCGCCGTCGACCGGGCCTGGGTACGCGGCTGATACTGGGTCGGGGCCTCCAGACGCTGCCCGTTGAAGGTGAAGTCCTTGCGGGTCAGCTCCCGGACATCACTGGCGAGCCCGGTTGCCGGGGCCGGCACCGGCTTGACGGTCGCGGCCTCCGGGGTGGCCGAGGCGGCGGTCGGCTGAGCGATGACGAGTAACGGTAGGACGATGGCGCTGGCTGCTATCCCCGCGAAGCGGCGTCGTGCCACGAAACCTCCTCATAGGTGGAAGACCACCGGCCCGGGGTGGCCCGGGCACCAGTGGATCTACGCACGCTGATCGAGCGTCCCCGTATCCTGTGCACGTCGCCCCCGATCAGGCAACCCTTCACCGGAATCAATCGAGGTGGTGAGGCTTTCGCGCCAAGCGCCCGATCAGCCGCAGTTACCCCAGCTGTACCGGCCGGCGCTCTGCCAGCTCGTGAAATACAGGACCTCGCCGTTGTACATGACGCACTTGTCCCGGGCGGAGCGCTGAATCGCCGCGTAGTACTTGTAGCTGCCCGGGTCGTAGGCCCAGGAACCGCCCTGCACCCGGATCCCGGCGGAAACCCCGGTCGTCGAGCCCACCGCCACCCGCTTGAGGGTGACGACACAGTTGTACCCGCTGGCGCTGTTGTACATCAGGTAGACATCGCCCACCTTGGTGCCATCCGGTGCGGAAATCGACCGGTGGCCGTCAGTGGTGTGGGCCCACGAACCACCGAAATCGTTGTTGCACGCCTGTGCCGCGGTAAACGGATTCGTCGCGGCCTGTGCCGGCGACGCGAGCGTCACCGCCGTCACCGTCGCCGAGACAATCGAGATGGCCAGTCGTCGTGCCAGTCCCCGCATTACGCCCTCCTGATGCTCCGGCGCGAAGATCGCGCACCTGCGCTGGCATCCTGCCACATTGGAGGCTCACCAAGATCCACGGGCCGCCGATTGCCCGGATGCGGTCCCTGGCCGGCCTACGTAGCGCTGACCGTCGCGCTCCACCGCCCCTGTGCCGGGGGTCTGTGCAACGCGGTCCGGGCTGATCGGGTGGTGCCGACCTGGCCGGAGGCGGTTTCAGTCGAGTTCGACGAAGGGGCGGTTGAGGTGCGCGGTGGCGAGCACCGCGCGTTCGCGGCGGGCCGTGTCGAGCAGCCTGCGGCGGGTCAGCCGGGCCAGGTCCTGGTCCGCCTCGTACCGGTAGGCGACGTCCGGGTCGGCGACCTGGACGGCGTGCACGAGCACGTCACCGGTGACCACCACCTGGTCGTGGCGGCCACCCTCCACCAGCACCGACTGGTGCCCCGGGGTGTGGCCGGGCGTGGGCACCACCCGGATGCGGTCACCGCGGCGGCCGGCGGCAGTGCGACGGTCGGCCCCCGCCCGGGCACCGCTGAGCACCACCGGACCGTCCACCGGGTGCAGTTGCCCCGCCGCCCGCAACGGCCGCACCACGTACCCCAGCATCTCGCTGCCGCCCGCTTCCAGCGCATCGAGTTCACGCTGCTGCACCACGTACCGTGCGTTGGGGAACATCGGCATGCCCTCGGCGGTGACCGCCCAGCCGGCGTGGTCCTCGTGCAGGTGCGTCAGCACCACCGTGTCCACCCGCCGCACGTCGATCCCGCTGCCGGCCAGCAACTGCGGCAGCGCGCCCGGCACCGGCGCCCACGCCGAAGCCGGGCTGCCCTCCGGCCCGATCCCGGTGTCCACAAGCGTGTACCGGTCGCCGGGACGGCGGATGGCGTAGCAGCGAAAGTCCAGGTGCCACGTCCGGTCCGGCCCGAACGCGGCCGGGTCGATGCGCCGTGCCGCCGCCCAGTCATTTCCCGACGCCCCGGAGAAGGCGTCGTCGTAGCTGAGGAAGAACGGGCCGGCAGCGTCGCGCAACGCGAGCACCTCGAAGCAGCCCACTGACCGGATCTCTGAGCAGCCGGACCTCGCCCTCCCCTGCGCAGGATGACCATCCGCCTGTGCGGGCCGAGCTTCCGCCTGCGCGGGCCGGGCGGCGAGGACACCGCCGCCCACGGCCGCCGCCCCCAGCAGCAACGTCCGCCGGCTAACCCCTTCTCGCGAGTACGACACAGCACTCTCCTCCATCCACGTCCACGTCCACGCCGACAGCCGTAACCGGGCCGGCTGGGTGTCAGGAGATCAGCGGGTCGAGGGCGGGTGCCAACGATTCGAGGGGGTTCTAATGTTGGCGAGTGTTGACTCTGCACGTCGACGCGGAACGGCTCGTCCGGTCACGGTTTGCGCTGTCGCGGCTGACGGAGGTCACAAACGCGCTGGAGGTGCTCGCCCACCCCGAGCGGGCACCGTACGCCCGCAGCTGGGTGACCCAGACTCGGCGTACCCTCGACCCGGGCTCGGTCGACGTGCTGTTCGCGCTGGTCAACGGGGCCGCCGCGTACATCCCGGATTTTCTGTCCCCGCTGCCCGGCAGCTACCAGCCCACCCTCGATGAGGAACTCGCGGCCGTGGCGGCGACCACCGCCGAGGACGTCCACCGGCAGCTGCGGACGGCGTTCCGGATCGGCCCGCCCCCGCCGGTCCTGTTGGAACGCAGCCCGACCGGACGCGACCCCCGGCCACCACTGCCGGCCACGGTCGCCGAGCTCCTGGCCCGACGTGGCGAAAAGGTGCTGCTCAACCGCGTCGTCGACCAGCTCGCCCGCTTCTGGCGGCACACGCAGGTCGACCTGTGGCCGACCCTGCACCGGGTACTCGACGAAGACATCCGCCACCGCGCCACACTTGCCACCCGGACCGGCCTCGCCGACATCGTCCGCACCCTCGACCCGAGGCTGACCTGGGACGGCCGCCGGGTAACCCTCGACTCGCCCGCCGAGCTGTCCCTCGACGCGGCGCAGGGGCTCATCCTGTCCCCGTCGGCGTTCCTGCCCCGCCCAGCGGTGTACCTGGGCGCACCCGGCCTGGTCATGGTCGGCTACCCGGCGCGCGGGCGGGGTCAGGTGTGGTCGCTGCCCGCCCCGGCCGGCGAGGAGACCGGCATTCTCGGCGCGCGTCGGGCCGCACTGCTGACCGACCTGGCTACGCCGCTGACCACGACCGAACTGGCGGCGCGGCACGGGATCAGCCCGGCCACCGTGTCGTACCACCTGGGGCGGCTGCGCCGGGCCGGGCTCGTGCTGTCGCGGCGGGAAGGGCATGAGGTCCGGTACGAGCGCACGCGAGCGGCAGTGGAGCTGTTAAGGGCGCTGCGCGGCGGCGATGGCTGACAATCGGCGAAGCCCGTATTCGTCCCGTTCAGTGTTCACGCGGCATCGTCCGAGTCCCGATCTCCGCGCTTCGTTCGAGGCATGAGTGTCCCCGCTGAGACGCCCCTGAACCGAACGTATAAGCATTACCCGAAGACGCTGGGTATTGCTTATATCGACGTCTGCCTGACGCGCGCTGGCTGACCGTCATCGACGCCCGACACGCGGCACCCTGGCAAGGGAATCCACCACAGGTGGCGGCAACCTGTATTGAGTTTCCCTGCGGGATTGGGGACGGATCGGAGGCTGAGCATGTCGCTTGGCATGCTCCCGGCCACCTTCAGCTACTCCCAAGCCATGGAAGCATCGCAGCTGAACCACTTGCGGGATCAAGATACTCATTGCAACTGTTGGTAGGGGTTATGTCGCTCTGCCCCGTGGCGGCATAACTCCTACCACCTCCGTTCACGCGGCGATGGCGCGGGCGGCGGCGTACATGTCGGCGGGCAACGGGTTGTGCAGGCGCCACATGATCCGCATCGGCCGGTCGCCGGTGTGCTCCTGGTAGGTCATCGGCCCGGCGTACAGGTAGGCCGGCGCGCCCAGGTCACGGTCCGGCACTCGGGTCTCCCGTACGAAGAGATGCACCGTGGAACCGCGGGCGGCGTGGTGGATGTAGCGCTGGCCGGTCGCGGACGCCGACGACGTGGTGCTCTGCGACTCCCACTGAAACAGCGTGTCGGTGATGGCCCGGTCGGCGTACATCGTGGTGGGGGAGTAGTGCTGCTCGGACTTGACCAGGGTGACGAAGAAGATGTCGGCCTTGGCGTCCGGTAGCCACTTCACCCCTTCCCGCAGCGATCCCGGGTTCGCCATGCCAAAGGCGGCGCATGCCTCGTTGCGGCTGTACCGGGCGTGCACGTTCAGCGGCAGCCCGTCGACCGGCACCGTCACCCGGTGAATCCGCTCGCGGAGCACCTCGGCGACCTGTCGCAGCTCGGCACAGCGTGCCGGCTCGGCCCGGAGCCGCGCCAGCCGCTCGTCCCGCTCGGTGAGTGGTGCGTTCGGCCCCCACAGGTCGAAGTGCAGCATGTCCCACAGCCGCCCGACCGCCGGTCGCTCGCCGGCCGCCACCCGGGCCAGCAGGTCGAGCCGGTCCGGGTCGTCCAGGTGCAGCATCCGCCCGATGGCCCGACCCAACTCGCGGTCGTCCCGCCCGCCCGCTGAGGCTTCCAACCCGGCGAGCCGCCGCAGCCCGGTCCACCCGCCGATGCTCGCCGACCGGTAGACGTCCTCGATCTCCACGCCAGCCTCGCGCAGGAACTCGCCCAGGCTCACGTCCCCGAGCAGCCGTAGCTCCTTCACCAGCCCGGTCTTCGAGGTCGGCATCGCCGAGCGCAGGTTGGCCAGCACGATGTCCTTAGCCACCCGGTCGAGCTGGATGTGGCAGCCGCTCGGCAGGGACGGGAAGTCGTCGCGTACCGCCTCGGTTATCGCGCGGCGGCTGACCCCGGTCAAAGCGCGCCAGCGGAGGTCGAAGCGGAAATTGGCGTGCTGCCCGCCGATGAAGTCGAGCACGGTCAGGCACGGCTTGTCGTCGTCCAGGCGCAGCCCACGGCCGAGCTGCTGAAGGAAGATCGTGGCACTCTCGGTGGGCCGCAGCATCAGGATCGTGTCGACCATCGGCAGGTCGACACCCTCGTTGAACAGGTCAACTGTGAACAGCACCTTGACCGTGCCGTCCCTGAACTCCTTGAGCAGCGCCTGCCGACCGGCACCGTCGACTCGGGAGGTGATCGCCGCCGACCGCACACCGTGCCTGCTGAACCAACCCGCCATGAACTCGGCGTGCCCGATGCTCACGCAGAACCCGAGCGCCCGCATCCGGTCGACATCGACGCTGTCCCGTACCGCCCGCAGCACCATCCGCGCCCGCGCGTCGTTGCCGGTGTAGACGCCGTCCAGCTCAGTCGGGTCGTACCCCTGCCCGCGCTTCCAGCGCAGCTGCGACAGGTCGACATCGTCGTGCAGCCCGAAATACTGGAACGGCGCGAGCAGTTGCCGCTCCAGCGCCTCCCACAGATGCAGCTCAACGGCGGCGCGACCATCGAACCACCGCCGCACGTCGCCGCCGTCACTGCGGTCGGGCGTCGCCGTCAATCCCAGCAGTACGCGCGGCTTCAGTCGGGTGAGGAGTCGGGCGTACGTCGGCGCTTCCGCGTGATGGAACTCGTCGACAATCACCATGTCGTACGCCTCGGGGTCGATCTCCCGCCGGTGCAGCGACTGGATCGAGGCAAAGACGTGCCGCCAGCGCTGCGGCTCCCGGCCCCCGACGAGCGTCTCGCCGAAGCTACCGTCCCCCATGACCTGCCGGAACGTCGCCAGGCTCTGCCGCAGGATCTGCTCCTGATGCGCCACGAACAGCAACGAGTCGACGGCCTTCTCCCGATGCAGCCGGCGGTAGTCGAGCGCCGCCACCACCGTCTTGCCGGTACCGGTGGCCATCACCACCAGATTCCGCCAGCGGCCATGGACCTTCCGCTCGGCGTCCAGATCGGCAAGCACCTCGGCCTGGTACGGGTACGGCCGAACATCCAGGTTGGCGATCTCGGTCGACGCTTCGTCGCGCCGCTCCCCACGCAGCGCTGTGCGCAGCCGCTCTGCGTCCCTGCCCGGCTGGTAATCCTCGAACGCCGGGTCGTGCCAGTAGTCCTCGAACGTGGCGGTGAACGTGTCGATGACGTACGGCTGCTCGACGTTGGAGATCCTGACGTTCCACTCCAACCCGTCGACAAGCGCCGCCTTCGACAGGTTCGACGACCCGACGTACGCGGTGGTCATGCCGTTGTTGCGGCGGAACAGCCACGCTTTGGCGTGCAGCCGGGTGGTACGCGTCTCGTAGGAGATCTTGATGTCAGCGCCGAGTTCGGCGAGGTGGTCGAGGGCGCGTTGGTCGGTCGCCCCTAGGTACGTCGTGGTGATGACCCGGAGCCGGCCACCTCGGTCGATCAGGTCGCGGATGGCGGGCTCGATGATGCGCAGGCCATGCCACTTGATGAACGCGCAGAGCAGGTCGACCCGGTCTGCGGAGGCCATCTCATGGGTGACCTCGTGACCGATGCGCGGCTGGTGACGGCCGTTGACGAGGAGCGCACCGGACGAGAGCGGGGTGGTGGGGCGCGGCGGGAAGGTGGGCTGCGCGGGTGGGGTGGGCGGGGCGGCGATGGCGTGCAGCAAGCGCTGGGCGTCCGTGATCTGGTCGGCGTTGTCGACCGCGCGCGGCTCGGCCCGGCCGATGTTCTCGGCGATCCGGTTGGCCAACTCAACCTGGCGAGCTAGCTTGTCCTCGCCACCGCCGACGGCGAGCAGCGCCCGCCGGGCCAAGCCTGCGATGTGCCGAGAGAGCACGTCGGGCGCATCGGCCAATTCGATCTTGTCGTGTTGGACCAAGGCCGGGGCAACCTGTCGAAGTCGCTCGGCGAGCTGTTCGGTGATCAAGTGCTCGTAGATACCTCGGTCAAGGTCGGCCACGCCGGGAACCTAACAATTCCCGCAGGCGGACGCCGCCCCGCACACGCCGATCGCTTCAGTCGTGGTAGGGGTGCCGGGCGAACAGCTCGACCACCCGGGCGTGCCGATTGCACCTTGTGCCACGTCGGCTCTCCCTCGGTAGGCAAACCGTCAGCCGACCTGGGCATACTCTGCCCGGGTCCGCTCGCCTGCCGGGAGGCTACCGCATGCCACAGCGCCGCCATTGGCACGAACTTCCCGAAGAAATACGCCAACGCGTTGAACATCGGGCAGGCGCTGTCCATGCGGCCTACTCCGTACCGACCGGTGCCTCCTGCGACCTGGCCGCCGTTATCGACACCGACGCCGGCCGAGTCTTCTGCAAGGGCGGCGAGACCGATGGTCCGACCGCCTGGCTCTACCGCAACGAGGCCCGCGTCAACCCCTGGCTACCCGATGTGGCGCCCCGCCTGCGCTGGACGATTGAGGCGAAGGGCTGGTTGATGCTCGGCTTCGAGTACGTTGCCGGCCGGCATGCCGATCTTGCTCCAGGCTCGCCGGATCTGACTGCGGTCGCGGACCTGCTCGGCACCCAGAGCCGTCTCCTGACTCCAAGCCCGCCTGTCCGGGTGCAGCGCTTCGCCGACCGTTGGTGCGGCCTGATCGCTCCCGAACTGGTGGACGGCGACACGCTCCTGCACACCGACATGACGCCGCGGAACTTCCTCGTCGCCGATCGGCTGCGGCTCGTCGACTGGTCCAGCCCGGCGCTCGGCGCGGCGTGGATCGACACCGCCCTCATGTTGGTCCGCCTCGTCCGCGCCGGCCATCCGCCCGCCGAAGCCGAGGCATGGGCCGGGCAGATCCCGAATTGGGCGCATGCCTCCGAGGAAGCGCTGGATGCCTTCGCCGGCGGGCTGTTGCGCCTGTGGGAGCGCAAGCAGCGGTCCGCACCAAGCCCCCACCACGGACCGTTGCTCCGTGCCGCCCGCGAGTGGCGGGACCACCTGGCGACTCGCAAGAGCCGATAGCCGACGGCAACGGACAAGTGCCTATCAGCTAGTCGAGCAGGTCATCCGGCCCGCCCCGCTGATTCCGCTACTTCAGGACCACGACGGCTCGTGCGCGGTCACCGAGGAGTAGCCTCCGGGCATGCCCGAGCGCTTGAGCGACGACCTGCTGGCTGGCTTCACGTCTCCCGTGCCATACACGGTGGAGGCTGTGGCCGAAGCTCCCCGCGCGCCCGGCGTGCATGTGGTCCTCGACGGCGGCACGGTGATCTACGTGGGTCGGACCGGGAACCTACGCAGCCGCCTCCGGCAGCACCTGACCGGCAATCGCGAGTCGTCGGTGCTGCACGAGCAGGTCGGCCAGATTCTCGACAAGCAGGGCCCGGTGGCGAGCCCGCACGACATCGCCGACTGGCTGGGCCGGCGGGAGATCCGCTGGCAGGAGACCGACAACCCGGAGGGTACCAAGGAAGCGCTGGTCTTGGCCCTCAAGCCGCGCTTCAACCGTCAGGTGCCGCACCCGCGCCGCTGAGCCTGGTCGTGCTGCCTGCAATACACCGACGGACAATTGAGTGCCGGAGGTTATGCGAACCGGAGACGGTGAACGGCCGTATGCCAATCCAGTTCAGCAGGTAGGGGTGTCACGGCGACCGCCGCGTCCTGTAGCAATCGCAGGTGCCGGTCATAGCTCGGGTGTGCGGTCAACTGCTCCTTGACGTTCGGAAACGCATGGACCGGGATGCCCGCACCGAGCGCTTCGTTGAGGATGCCGAGCGCGAGGGTGTCGTTGATGCCCTGAGCCCACTTGTTGATGACGTTGAAGGTGGCGGGCACGACGGCGACGGCCGTGGCCGGCGGATGCGGCTCCGGCTCGCCGGGCTTCCGCCATTCCACCCGCACGGGGTAGCCGGTCTGCGCTGCTAGCGCCTCTCGGTCGATCCAGGTCGCGGCGGTCGGGGTGGCAGTGAGACAGACGGTCCAGCTGTCTTCCTGTAGTAGATCGATCAGCTCACCGATCCTCAGCACCGGAGGCGCCGCGCAGACGACCAGGGCGAGTACGCGTGACTGGCTCATGCCAGCAGTCCGGCCCGCTCCGCGAGTGGCCGTAGTCCTGGCGTCGCCGTCCGGCGCTCCTTCGCCAACAGGTGGAGCAGGAGCGTGCGGGCCTGTACGTTCGCGTACACCATCTCGGCGGCAACCCGCTCGGCTTCGAGCAAGTGAAGCACGCAGATCGACCTGTCATTGGACGACATCAGCGCTGCCGCCGCCAGGTCGACGTGCACCTGTGCCCTCCGGCCAACCAGCACGATGGGCAGTCGCGACGTGTCGAGCCGAGCACCAATCTCCATGGCCTGGTCCGGGTTACCCGCGCGCACGGCGGCCGATACCGCGTGAATGACGACGTTCGTTGGGCCGAAGCCCGTCCACAGCCGGTTGCGGTCGGCGCCCAACGTCGTTGCCAGCCGTTCGGCACGCGTGAGGAAGTAGCCCGCTTGCTTCGTGTCGCCCTGCGCAGCAGTCATGACGGCAGCAAGAAGTAGTAGCGCTCCCTGAGCGGAGAGCAGGTCAGGGTTGGAGGTTGAAGCAGCCGAAGCCAATGAGTCGATGCTGGTTCGTGCCACCTGCTCGGCTTCTACCGATCTTCCGGGCTGCCCCATCAAACCGCATGCCGCCTGGTAGGCGGCAACAGCAGCAAGCGCCCGATCGTCGGCCAGACGTGCGGCGGTGGACGCCCGGTCAGCCGTCAACAGGGTCGCCTCACCGTCACCCACCTTGGCGGCGAGCTTGGAGGCGGCGATGTAGGCGGCGGCGAGCAGCCGAAACGCACTGGTGCGGTGTATGCCGGCGGCGCTGCTGGTCAGGGCCGTCGCATGGCTGAGCACATCCGGCATCAGGCGGGCCGCCGACGTGTAGCTCGCTCGCTGGTAGAGGTTGTGCACCCTGCCCACAGCACGCCGGACCTCGGGCAGCGGTGGTGCCGGTTGTGCTGAGTCCGTGAGGTAGGTGCTGAGGAAGGTCCGAAGGCCATTCAAGAGATCAGACCTAGCGGCGGCGGAAACGGGATCACGCTCCATGTCCCTCACGGCCTGCCCTCGATGCGCTGCCACTGACACGTCGACGAGCATGTCGTCGAGCTGTTCGAGCGTAACGCGCAACGCGGACGCAATTCGGGTGCGATGCCACGGCTGCGGGTCGGTCTCCGCGTTCTCCCACCGCACCACAGTGGACCGCTCCACACCAAGAGTGTCGGCCAGACGCTCCTGGCTGTATCCGAGCGCCTTACGCCGCTGGCAGAGTCGCTGTCGCTTCAAGGCCACGGCCGATCTCCCTCCGCTTTGGCGTCACTGTAGTAACCCTGCGTCGACCACGCGGGTACGCAGATGCCTCTTTTCTGCGTCACGCAGGCCCCTCCGGCGCTGTAGTACCTGCTCAAGTGCTCGCCGAGGCTGGACACGAGGCCCGGGGCGGGTGCTGGGCTCCGGTGGTACCGGCCCCCGACGGTGCGCCGTCCCCGCCCGCCTCGGTGCCGCAACCACAGCAGGGGAGGGACATGGATTCGATCGACGAGGTGCTCGGCGAGCTGCCGATGCCGCCGTACGTGACCGCAGAGGATGTCGGTTTCGCCGTGCGGGCGGTGACCGTACACGCCGCCGAGCAGTGGCCCGAGGGGCCGCGCTGCCGGAACGATCGTGCGCCGCATCCGTGTCGGCTGCATCGGTGGGGGCGGCGGGTGCTGGACCGGCGTGGCCTCAGCGACCGGCAGGTGCAGGCGCTGATCGCCGAGCAGGAGGCACCGCGGAAATGATCTACCTGTCCGGGGAACGCCTGCACCCCCATCACATCCGCACCGCCGAATTCGACAGGCGCTGGCGGGGTCTCGACCCGCACCAGGTGTACGACTACCTGAACCGAGCGGCCGACGAGATCGACAGGCTGCACCGGGAGCTGACGACCGCCAACACCGAGGCCGAGCGGATCCGGCAGGCGCTGCGGCAGTGGCAGTCCCGGCACGCCGACGGCCGGCAGGCCCGGCACGCCGACCGTCGGCCGGCAACCCACGACCATCAAACGGGGGAGCGGCGGTGAGCCGGGAGGCGGTGACCCGTTGGCTGCGGCTGGTCGAGGCGGACGCGGAACTGTCTGCGTACCTCATCGGGGTTGATCGGGACCGACTCGCCGCGTACCTGACCCGGCAGCTTGCGGCCGGCGGACCGGTTTTGGACGGCTGGCCGGGGCTGCCGGAGGCGCAGCGGCGGCGGGCCGCCGACTACCTGGCCGGGGTTCTCTCCGCCCGCGACCACCCGGTCATCGACGAGGCCGCCGCACGTTTCCGAGCCGAGCTGCGCTGCCCGGGGCTGCTGCCGGAGCGGGCGACGGCGCTCGTCGTCGCCGCGTTGGCCCGGCTGGTCGGCAGCGGCGGTGACCGGGCCGGGCGGTTGGCGCTGCTGGCAGTGCTCGGCCGGGTTTACCGCCGGTACCGGCTGCGCCCCGAGCACGGTCCGCTGATCGGTGCCGCGTTGGTGCCGGTGGCACCGCGACTGTGCCCGCAGCCGGTCGGCTGGGAGCGACGCTGGCGGCGGGCCTGGGCGCTGGTCGAGCGCGCCGCCGGGTGGATGGGCGACGGGCCGGCGTTCTGGCCCGCCGAGGTGGTCGGCCGCGACCTGGCCGCCGAGGGCATCGCCATCCTGACCGTACGCCCCTGGCGGCGGCTGCCGTTCCGCCCCGGCCAGGCGGTGCCGGTCTGCGTGCCGCAGCATCCCGGCCGGTGGCGCTGGTACTGCCCGGCCAACGCCCCGCGCCCCGACGGCACCGTCGAGCTGCACGTCCGCGCCGTCCCCGCCGGCACCGTCTCCCGCAGCCTCGTCCACGAGGTACGCCCCGACGACCTGCTCCATCTCGGCCCACCCGTCGACATCGGCCTCGGCCTGCCCGCCGCCCCGGAGCTGTCCGCTGCTGGCGGCCCCGCCGAGGCGGCATCCGCCAGGGCTGAGCCGGCCAGGGCGGGACGAGCCACTGCCCGGGATCTGCTGCTGGTGGCCGGCGGTACCGGGCTGGCCCCGCTGCGCGCCCTGGTCGAGCAGGTCGCCACCGCGCCGGCCGGTCGTCGGGTGACCCTGATCGTCGGCGTACGCACAGTGGCCGACCTCTACGACGCGATCACCCTGGACAAGCTCGACCAGGCCCACCCCTGGCTGACCGTCGTCCCGACCTTCTCCCACGACCCGTTCGTCACCCCCGCCGAACAGGGCGACGCGCTGACCCTCGCCCTCGACCGCTACCGCCCCAACCAGCACGTCTACGTCTGCGGTCCGCGCTCGATGCTCGACCTCGCCCGCCACCGACTTCCCGCCACCGGGATGCCCGCCCACCGGATTCACCTGCCCACGATCCGGTGACGGTTCGGTACCCCGTCATGTGCTGAGATCGGCTTCTGATTGCGATAAATCGGAAACGCTCTCGCCGGGGCTGCAACCCGCTGGCAACTATTCTGGGTGCTCGCTCCATCACTCTGGGAGGTGGCGATGGTGGCTCAGTGGGAGGCTGATCGCGCGGCGACGTTCGCGCGGCGTCTCGGACGGTCGGCGGCTGAGCTCGGGGAGAGCGGAGGCACGACCACCTGCCCCGATATCTGGGAGCTGTCCAATGGGGACATCGCGGTGATTGGCCGGGACCTGACGGCGCACTACGCGGGTCGGCTGCCCTCAGGCGTCAGCGTCGGCGACGATGAGCGGCTCGTGGTCCTGCCACGCAGCATGATTATCGCGGCGAAGCCGGACATCCCGAATGCGTGACCTGCTGCGGGCATGCTCCGGTCAGCGGCTGAGCCTGTCCGACTACGAGGCCGACTTTTATGCCACGGTCGAGTCGGTGGACGGGCCGATCCTCAAGACCGAGCGGCTGCAGAGCTTTCGCGAGCCGGGCAGCCCGAGCTGGGAGGCGTTCGCCGCTGGCCAGTGGGGGGAGGCGCTGCGCATCGCCGCCGAGCCCAACCCGGAGCTGAAGCGCTTCCTCGACCGTCTCGCCGAGTTGGGCTCTGGGCTGCATCGGCTTCGCGTCGTGACACTGCCCCTCAGTCCCTATCTGATTTGGGAACTGCACTTCCTCCGCTTCCGAGCCGAGGTGGGAGAGTTGATCCGGGTGCTCGCCACTACCACGGAGGCGATCCTCGAACATGAGCGCGAGCACGGCATCGTCCCCGAGTTGATGGTGGTCGGCCGCCGGGCGGTCTATGAGGTCCGCTACGACGCGAGCGGGACACCGATCGGAGCGGACAAGTTCACCGACCCGGCGGTGGTGGACGGCTGCCGGGAGCGGGTCGCTTCGTTACTTGCCGAGGCGGAGCCGTTCGACTCCTTCTACGACCGGGAGGTCGATGGGCGCAGGCCGCCTGACGGGCACCTGTAGTAGCCTGCCTCCACCTGTGAGCGTGGAGGCGTGATGCCCCAACTGCGGACGGTTGCCGGCCTGGTACGAAGATCGGCGATGCCGACCGCTTTGCTGCTGGTGATCCTGACGATCCTGGTGGCGGTCCTGCTATCTCCCTTGGGTCTGCTCTGGATCGGCGAACGGCCCGGCTACGACTGGCCGCTTTTGGGCAATGTTGGAGAGGCGTACGGCGCGGCATCGGCGATCCTCGCCGGTCTTGCGCTCACCGGCGTGGTCACCTCGCTGATTATTCAGGCCAGGGAAGCGAAGGCGGCCCGCGAACAGACGCTGCGGGCCCTGCACGCCGACCTGCTGAAGATGGCCATCGACGACCCCGGCTTGCTTGATTGCTGGGGTCCCATCGAACAGCCGTCCGACATCGAGTGGTTCCGCAAGCACGTCTACACCAATCTGATCGTTTCCCACTGGCAACTGATGTGGGAGGTCGACGTCCTCAGCGAGCCGCACCTGCAAGTCCTTGCCGACCAGTTCTTCAAGGGCGAGGCGGGGCGGCGCTTCTGGGCCGAGGCCCGGGGGCCACGGATGAAAGCCGAAACCTCCCGACGGGCGCGCCGCTTCACCGCCATCGTTGATAAGAGGTATCTCGCCGCGCTTGCGGCAGGTCAGCCCGGAGAGAGCGCACAGCCCAGTCGAGCGACCAGCGAGCCAGCTCCGGTCACCACCCCCGACCAGGCCAACGTTGTGCGGAAGGCGGCGAGGCAGTTCGCTCCTTTTGCTGTCGGCGTGGCCGTCACCGCCGGTGCGATCGCCGCAGCCGGGTACGTGGCCGGCCGGTTGCGGACGCCACGGTGACGGCGGCCGCAGCCTCGACATCGCCTGTGCCGCGTCGATCTTGCACTTTCGGTCGGCGAGATGACCGTGATCTGGGTGTTTGCCCCGACAGAAACTGCAAGATCGACGCGGGGTCACCTCGCCGGCGCGATCGCCTTTGACAGTCGGCGATTGCGTGGGGCGGTGTCCATAGGGGTCGCGTACGTTGGGGGCATGGGATTGAGCGGTGATTACGAGCCGAGCGCGTTGGAGTGGGTCCGCGAGCAGGTCGAGCGGATCGTGCGTAACGGCACGACCGACGGCGTCACGATCGCCGGCCGGCCCATCGTGCTGATGACCTACCGGGGCGCCAAAACCGGCAAGCTCCGCAAGACACCGGTGATGCGGGTCGAGCACGACGGACACTATGCCGCCGTCGCGTCGATGGGTGGTGCGCCGAAGAACCCGCAGTGGTACGCCGCCCTGGTCGCCGACCCGGTGATCGAGCTTCAGGACGGGACGGCGACCGGGGAGTACCGGGCCCGTGAGGTGTCCGGCGACGAGAAGGCCGTCTGGTGGCGCCGAGCGGTCGAGGCGTACCCGGACTATGCCGACTACCAGCGCAAGACCGACCGCCAGATCCCCGTCTTCGTCCTCGAACCGGTTCCAGCGAAATCCTGAGCCCGCCTCTCAAGGCGCCGAGCCTGCCTGCGTCGGCTGACAGCCACGGCGATGGCTCAGGCGTACGTGTCGCCGTACTCGCGGATGTCGTTGACGTCGAGGGTGATCCGGCTGTTGTCGGCCCACTCGCCGGTGGCCTGCTGCCAGCTGGGGTCGTCGCGTTCGTCGATCGCGGACCAGTTCGGGCGATGGTGGCGTAGGTAGATGGGGCCGGTCGACTCGCCGGGGGCGAGTTCCCCGCCGGTGAAGGTCAGCTCGATCCAGCCGGGGATCGGGGTGCCGGGCGGCGGGAAGACCGTCGGGGTGGGCGTCGGGGTTGGCGGCAGCGGCGACGTGGTCGTCGCGGGTGCCACTGACGATCCCGAGGCGGGCGGCGATGGCGCAGCCGGCGGTGTCGACACCGGCGCGGTTGGCGGGCCCGGCGGCAGGGGTGGTGGGAAGAACTGGATGTGGCGTTGCACGTTGGCGCAGCCGATCGCCGCCCAGTCGCAGTTGGTGGTCAGCGAGGTGTTCCCACCCTCGAACGTCAGGTGGTAACGCACCCGCACGTCCGCCAGGTCGAGCGGGGCGGTGCCCGTGTTGACGACCTGGAGGACGTGCTGGATCTGGCTGTCCGTCGGTGACCAGCTGAGGTTGCGGTAGCTGACCCGCGCCTTCCCGTACGCGGTGCGGACCGGGGTCACCGGCGAGTCGAGGGAGTACCCGGCGTCGGTGTACGCCCAGACGGTGAGCCGGTATTCGGTGCCCGGCGCGAGATCGGTGAGGGTGAGGTCGGTGCCGGTGGTGGTGCCGAGGCTGCGGTACACGTTGGGGCCGAGCCAGGCCCGCACCTCGTGCCGGATGGGCGTCCCGCCCGGCTCGCCGATCCAGGTCGACGGTGCCCAGGTGAGGGTGAGCAGGTGCGGCTCGTTGGCCACCACCACCGGTGCGCCGGGAGTGGTAAGCACCGGATCGTCGGCCGCGTGGGCGACGGCGGTGCCGGAGAGCCCGAGCACGATGCCGAGGACGGCGACGAGGGTGACCCGACGAGCACGCATAGTGCGCATGCTAGAGAGCCACATGCATGAATATCAATGGCCAGCCGTGCAGTCCCGCTCGGCTCAGACCCCTGGCCTTGGCGTGGCCGAGATCTGGGTGACGAGGAAGTCGAGCCGCTCTGCCTGGCCGTTCGGGGGAATGCGCCTGCTCTCGGTCAGGGCGGCTATGCCGTGCAGCGCGCTCCAGGTGACTTCGGCGAACAGTTCGCGTCGCTGGTTGTCCGGGTGGAAGCAGCTCACGAACTCGTCGAAAGCGGCGCGCAATGGCGGCGGCGTCTCGGCGTGCGCGAACTTCACGTCGGTCGGCAGCATGAACATGGCCTGGTAGAGGGCGGGCTGCTCGGTTGCGAACTCCAGGTAGGCGCGGCAGACGGCGTGCAGTGCCGCAGGCGACGCGGGGTCGGTGAGACGAGCACGACGCAGGCGGGCCGCGAGTTCGCCGAAGCCTTCGAGGGCGACGGCGCGCATGATGTCGTCCTTGCCGTTGAAGTGGCTGTAGAGCACCGGCTGGCTGTACTCGACGCGCTCGGCCAGTCGCCGCGTTGTCACTGCCTCCCACCCTTCGGCCTCGGCGAGCTCGCGGGCGGCCGTGATGATCAGCTGGTGGCGCTGGGCTCGTTCGCGTTCGCGGCGTTCGGAGATGGCGGACATGGCCAAATACTAGCAGCGCTAGACATGCTGTCGACGGCAACGTATCGTCGCTACAACATCTAGCGCCGCTAGGAATCAAGCGAGGGGAACAACCCATGCTCAGCAACGTCGCCACTGTGCTCGCCGGACTGGTCGGTGTGGCCGTCATCGTCATGGGTGCTCGCGCCTTCTGGGCACCGCAGGGCGCGGTCGGCTTTGGCATCCCCGACACCCCGACCGGGGACCGGGCCTTTCACGCCTGGCTGGCCGTCAAGGCCGTGCGGGACATCGCGGCGGGGATCTTCATCCTCGTCGTGGTGGTCGGCGGGACAACCCACCTGCTGGGCGGGCTCATGCTGGCCGCCACCCTCATCCCCATCGGCGACGCGCTGATCGTGCTGCGCAGCGGTGGGCCCAAGGCGGCCGTCTACGGCATCCACGGCGCTACCGCAGTAGTGATGCTGGCGATCAGCGTGCTCCTGCTCATCGCGTAACCCGGTCGCCCTCGTTGCCGGCGGCTTCCATTGATGCGGCGGCCGGAGCCCCTGCGGGTGAACCCCGATGCGATCCCGGGGCGACCAGGCAGTGACCTGAGCAAATTTCGCCACTAGCGTCGGTCGGGTCTGGACAGACACATCTCTCGGGGGAGGACGTTCCATGTGCCACCACCAGCGAGCCGCCCGATGAAGCCACGCTCACTCATCGCCGCGGCCACCGCCACCGTCCTGGTCGCCACCGGCCTCGCCGTGACCGGCGGGACCGCCGTCGCGCACGGCGGCGGCTACTCGGCCCTGATCCAGCGAGCCTCGTACGGCGTACCGCACATCACCGCCCGCGACTTCGCCAGCCTCGGTTACGGCGTCGGGTACGCGCAGGCGGAGGACAACGTCTGCCTGATCGCCGAGAGCGTGGTGACCGTCGGCGCGCAACGGTCCCGGTTCTTCGGCGCCGACACCGACAACGTCGCCAGCGACCTGTTCCACCAGAAGGCAATCGACGACCGGGTGGCCGAGCGGCTGCTCACCGGACCGCGTGACGGGGTGCGCGCACCGTCGCGGGAGGTACGCGACCAGATGCGCGGCTTCGCCGCCGGCTACAACGCCTACCTGCGGACGGGAAAGGTAAACGACCCCGCCTGCGCCGGCCGGCCGTGGCTGCGCCCGATCACCGAGCTGGACCTGTGGCGTACCCAGTGGACGGCCATGGTCCGGGCCGGATCCGCCGCACTCGCCGACGGTATCGTCGCCGCCGCGCCACCCCGGGCGGACGGAACCAGCGCGCCGGTGAGCGCCCCGCAGGCCGCGGCGGTCGTGGCCGCCCGGGACGGTGCGCCGGCCGGGGTGGGCAGCAACGCGTACGGTCTGGGACGTGCCGCCACCACCAGCGGTGCCGGCATGCTGCTGGCGAACCCGCACTTCCCGTGGGATGGCGCGGACCGTTTCTACCGGATGCGGCTCAAGGTGCCCGGTCGGTACGACGTGGAGGGTGCCGCTCTGATCGGTGACCCGCTCATCGAGATCGGGCACAACGGCAAGGTCGCCTGGTCGCACACCGTCTCCACCGCCCGCCGTTTCGTCTGGCACCGGCTCACGCTGGTGCCCGGCGACCCGACGAGCTACCGCTATGACGGCCGGACCCGGAAGATGACCGCCCGCACGGTCACCGTCCGGACTCCCGACGGCCCGGTCAGCCGTACCCTCTACGACACCCACTTCGGCCCGGTCGTCGTGGTGCCGGGCCGCTTCGACTGGACCACCGACACGGCGTACGCGATCACCGACGTCAACGCCACGAACAACCGGGCGCTTGACGGCTGGCTCGCCATGGGCCGGGCGCGCTCGGTGGGTGAGCTGCGGTCGGTGCTGGACCGGCGACAGTTCCTTCCCTGGGTCAACGTCATCGCCGCCGACCGGGACGGGCGGGCCCTCTACGCCGACCACTCCGTCGTGCCCCGGGTCACCGACGCCCTCGCGGCCGCGTGCATTCCCGCGTCCTTCAAGAGTCTGTACGCGACAAGTGGCCAAGCCGTCCTCGACGGCTCCCGGTCATCGTGTGAGCTGGGCCGGGACCGGGACGCGGCGGTGCCCGGCATCCTCGGGCCGGCGAACCTGCCCACGCTGGTCCGCGACGACTACGTGACCAACTCCAACGACAGCTACTGGCTGGCCAACCCTGCTCGCCCGCTCGTCGGGTACCCGCGCATCATCGGCGACGAGCGGACCGCCCGCAGCCTGCGGACCCGGCTCGGCGTCCACCAGGTGCGCCAGCGCCTCGCTGGCACCGACGGGCTGCCCGGCCGGGGGTTCACCGCCGGCAGGCTGTGGGACGTGACGCTCGGCAACCGGGCGTACGGCGGCGAACTGGTCCGCGACGACCTGGTCCGGCTCTGCGAAGCTCAGCCGACGGCCACCGCCTCGGACGGCACCACCGTCGAGCTGACGGCCGCCTGCGTCGCGCTCCGTCGCTGGGACCTCCGGGTCGACCTGGGCAGCCGGGGCTCGCACGTGTTCACCGAGTTCGCCCGGGCCGGCGGCCTGCGCTTCGCCGACCCGTTCGACCCGGACGCCCCGTTGACCACGCCGAACCGGCTCGCGGTCGACGACCCGAGGGTGCGCACTGCGCTCGCCGACGCCGTCCAACTGCTCGGCGGCATCCCGCTGGACGCCCGCCTCGGCGACATCCAGACCGAACCCCGTGGCACTGAACGCATTCCCATCCACGGCGGCTGGCCGGAGGCCGGTGTCTTCAACATGATCATCAACCAGGTGCAACCCGGCGTCGGCTACCCGAAGGTGCGGCACGGCACGTCGTACCTGATGGCCGTCGAGCTGGGCCGCGACGGGCCGTCGGGTCGGCAGCTGCTCACCTACTCGCAGTCGGCCAACCCGAACTCGCAGTGGTACGCCGACCAGACCCGGCTGTACTCGGCCAAGGGCTGGGACACCATCAAGTTCACCCAGAAGCAGCTGCGGGCCGACCCGAACCTGGTCACGTACCGGGTGGGAGAGCGCCGCCGCTGACCGACGGGAGTGGGAGCCGCGAGTTGCGGCATGTCGGGCGTGCCGTGCTGGGTTGTGGGGTCGCGAGTTGCGGCATGTTGGGCTTTCTGGTTCGCGGGAAGCCGCGAGATGCCGCATGTCGGGTGGCAGCTCGCGTCCTGCCGCCCGACCCCCTTGTCACGCAGCCGGCGGCTGGTAGGTGACGGGTAGCCGGACGGCGGCGTCGATCTCCGCCGTGGTGAGCAGCGGCACGATCCGGGCGTCGACGCCGCCTGCCGCCCGCACGGCGATGCCGAGCGCGGCGGCGGTGACGTTGTCCGGCACCTCGCAGAGCACGTACAGGTCGAACTGGCCGAACGCGTAGTACACCGCCTCCACCTGCCCGCCGGCGTTCTCGATCAGCGCCTCGATCACCTCGGCCCGCGCCGTACCGCCTTCCTTGGCCAGCCCGGCCATTCCCGGAACCGTGTAGATCGCTGTGACCAGGAACTTCGCCACGCTGGCACCACCTTCCCCGCCTCCGCCCGACCCGGTCGCGCCTACCCGCTTTCCGCCCGGTCACGCCTCGCGGCACAAGATCAGCGTGGCCGTGCTCACAGAACGCTCTGCTGGTCGCTAAACGGGCGGCGAAGTGTCGTGGGCGGGGGCTACTGTGCCGTGCGGGCTTCACCACCGCCGTCGCGCTGGCCAGTGGCGCCACGTCGGCCACCACCGCTCGTCCCTTCGGACAGTTCCGACAACAGGAGACTTCGTGACACAGCAATCCGTCGCGGCACCGCAGCCTGTCCCGACCTCGGACAAGCTCGACGCTGCGGTACTCAAGGTGGCCGGCGTCGTCGTGCTCGGTGCGCTCATGTCGATCCTCGACGTGACGGTGGTCAGCGTCGCCCTGCCGACGTTCCAGAGCGAGTTCGACGCTTCGTACGCCCGCGTCGCCTGGACGATGACCGGCTACACGCTCGCGCTGGCCACTGTCATCCCGCTCAGCGGATGGGCCGCGGACCGGTTCGGCACCAAGCGCCTCTACATGATGGCCCTGGCGCTGTTCACCATCGGCTCGGGCCTCTGCGCCACCGCCGACACGATCGGCGAGTTGATCACGTACCGGGTCCTGCAGGGTCTCGGCGGCGGCATGCTCATGCCGATCGGCATGGCGATCATGACGCGGGCGGCCGGCCCGAACCGGATCGGCCGGCTGATGGCGGTGCTCGGCATCCCGATGCTGCTCGGCCCGATCGGCGGCCCGATCCTGGGCGGCTGGCTCATCGACGTGGCGAGCTGGCACTGGATCTTCCTGATCAACCTGCCGATCGGCATCGTCGCGCTGGTGTACGCCCAGCTGGCCCTGCCGAAGGACAGCCCGCAGCCCTCCGAGTCGTTCGACTTCCTCGGCATGCTGATGCTCTCGCCGGGTCTCGCCCTCTTCCTGTACGGCGTCTCCACGTTGCCCGAGGCCGGGACCTTCGCCGACGCCGAGGTGTG
Organism: Verrucosispora sp. WMMD703; assembly: GCF_049178935.1. NCBI lineage: Bacteria > Bacillati > Actinomycetota > Actinomycetes > Micromonosporales > Micromonosporaceae > Micromonospora > Verrucosispora sp. WMMD703. The sequence goes on from NZ_JBMHMM010000004.1 coordinate 1,427,612, forward strand.
GGGGCCGATGCTGGTCGGTGCCGCACTGGTGGTGGCGTTCGTCGTCTACTCGTTCAAGCCCCGGCACCCGCTGCTCGACCTGCGGCTGTTCCGTAACCGCAGGCTGACCGTCGCGGCGTTGACCATGTTCGTCTTCATCATCGCCTTCATGGGCGCCGGCCTGCTGTTCCCGAGCTATTTCCTCCAGGTACGCGGTGAGTCGACCCTGCACGCCGGCCTGCTGATGGCCCCGCAGGGCATCGGCGCCATGGTCACCATGCCGATCGCCGGCATGCTCGCCGACAAGGTGCCGGTCGGCCGGACGGTGCCGTTCGCGCTGCTGCTCATCCTCGCCGGTTTCTTCACCTTCACCCAGCTCGACGCGGACACCTCCTACGTGCTCCTCTGCGGCTCGCTGTTCGTGATGGGCCTGGGTATGGGCGGCACGATGATGCCGGTGATGACGTCGGCGCTGAAGACGCTGACCGGGCACGAGGTGGCACGAGGGTCCACGCTTGTGAACATCCTCCAGCAGATCGGCGGTTCCGTCGGCGCCGCGGTGATGTCGGTGATCCTCACCAACGAGCTGAACGGCTCCCGGCAGATCCCCGGCCTCACCGACGAGAACGGCAACCCGGTCACCGAGGCCGGCTTGGCGATCGCCGCCCAGCAACGGCCGGAGCTGGCGCAGCAGCTTCCCGACCCGTCACTCGTCGAGCGTGGGCTGGACTTCGCCGCCAACTCCTTCGCCACCACCTTCTGGGTAGCGTTCGCCCTGGTGGCGGCGACGTTCATCCCGGCCGCGTTCCTGCCCAGGCGGCGGGAACGGTCCCACCTGCTCGACGACCAGCCCGGGGACCAGCCTGGGGAGCAGCCGGGCGATCAGCCGAAGATCCCGGTCATCGTCCACTGACCCGCGCCGCCCGTCTCGCGGAGCCAGCCCGCTCGGGTTGGCTCCGCTTCGGCGTTGCCGGCCCGCAGCTTGGCCGCCAGCTTGCGGCATGTCGGGTCTTCCGGGCCGTGGGAAGCCCCGACATGCCGCATATCGCTCGCGGCGCTTGGCGTCGGTGCGGGCTCGCGGCGCTTGGCGTTCGGGCGGGCTCGCGGCGCTTGGCGTCGGGGCGGGCGGGACGGCGCGTGGTCTCCGGGTGGGACGGCGCTCGGCGTCGGCCCTCGCGGCTTGCGGCATGTTGGGCCTTCCGGGCGGCCGGAGACCCCGAGATGCCGCAACCCGTGGGCTGCCGCCGGGCGCTGGGCTGACTGCCGCCGGGGCGGCAGGGTGAGCGCGGGACAGGGCAGCTGGCGGTAGGGTGCGGCCGGTGGGGAAGATCGGGTTGACGCCGGGGCTGGCGGTGCCGCCGGCGATCCAGGCCGAGCGGGTGATCACCGCCGTGTTGGCCGACCTGCGGTCGGGCGAGCACCGGGGGGTGGTGGTCGACTCGCCGCCGGGGGCCGGCAAGTCGACTCTGGTGGTACGGGCCGCCATCGAGTTGGCCGCCAGCTGGTCGGGCGACACCGATCGGGGCGGCGGTGGGCCGGGTAGCGCCGCTCCAAGCGGTGACGCGCTGCGCCGTGGCGAGCCGCTGATGATCATTGCGCAGACGAACGAGCAGGTCGATGACCTGATCGACCGGCTCGCCAGCAAGGCGCCGCAACTGCGCCTCGGGCGGCTCTCGGCGGGTGACTACCGGGCGTCGCCCCGGGTACGGGCACATGCGCAGGTCCGGGTTGCCGCGAAGGTCGGCGACCTGGCCGCGTCGGCCGTGGTGGTCGGTACGGCTGCCAAGTGGGCAACTGTCACCGAGGGCTGCTGGCCGTGGGCGATCGTGGACGAGGCGTACCAGATGCGCTCGGACGCCCTGCTGCGCGTGGCCGGCAGGTTCGAGCGGGCCCTGTTCGTCGGTGATCCGGGGCAGCTCGATCCGTTCTCCACTGTGGAAAGTGGCCGCTGGGCGGGGTTGACCTGGGATCCGATGCAGTCGGCGGTGGCGGTGCTGCTGCGGCACAACCCGCACCTGCCGGTGCACCGGCTGCCGGTCTCCTGGCGGCTGCCCGCCTCGGCGGCACCGGTCGTGTCCCGCGCGTTCTACCCGTTCACCGGCTTCCGTTCCGGCACCGGCCCGGACGACCGGGCCCTGCACCTCACCGAGCCCGGGTCGGGAGACGCCGTCGACATGGCGGTGGAGTCGGCCGCCGCCACCGGCTGGGCGCTGTACGAGCTGCCGGCCCGGCACACCCTGCGTACCGACGGGGAAGCTGCCGCCGCGTGCGCCGCGCTCGCGTTGCGGGTGCTGCGGCGCGGGGCGGTCGCGGTCTCCGAGCAGGCGCCCGGTGGCGCGCCGGTCACCGCGGACCGGATCGCCGTCGGCGCCGCCCACCGTGACCAGGTCGCGGCCATCCGGGCGCGGCTCGGCGAGGCCGGTGCGGACGTCACCGTCGACACCGCCAACCGCCTCCAGGGCCGGGAGTACGACGTGACGATCGTGTTGCACCCGCTCTCCGGCCGACGCGACGCGACCGCCTTCCACCTGGAATCGGGGCGGCTCTGCGTGCTCACCTCCCGGCACCGGCACGCCTGCCTGGTGGTGGCCCGCGCCGGAATCGGCGAACTGCTGGACGCCCACCCCTCGACCGAGGCGCCGCAACTGGATGTGCCGGTCCGGTTCCCCGACGGATGGGAGGCCAACCAGGCCATCCTCGCCCACCTCGCCGCGATGCCCCAGCCGCCGGATTGACAAGCGGCGACGGCATGCAGGATGAACGGATTCACGCCGTCGTCGATCACCGGGATTCGTGTCGGTGTCCCGATACAACGGCAATTCAGATGATCTGTCGCCGTCTATAGCGTGGGATGCCTAGGCCGTCGGAGAAAGGCGGACCATGTCATCCCCATCTGTTTCGTTGTCCCGGCGCGGGCTGCTCGCCGGCACCGCGGTCGCCTCGGCCGCAGCCGTCACCGCAACCGTCGTCACCTCACCCGCCGCGGCGGCCGTCCCGGTCAACGCGGCAGCATCGGCGGTCATCCGCGACGGGATCGCCACCGCACGACTGGCCGCACCGGCGGCCCTGCAACCGGACCTGCACGAGCGGCTGGGCGCCTGGCTGGCGTTCTGGTCGGCGAACTCACCGCGTCGCTGGAGCGTCCCCGTCGAGGTGGTCGGCGTGGCCGATGCCGCCGGGGCGACGTTCACCCTGCGTGCCGTCCGGGTGGTGGTGGAGGATCGGCCACTCGACGCGTTCCTCGCCGGCCGAGCCGACCGCGCGCACCTGGGCACCCTGGCCAGCCTGCACCACCACTTCGGCCAGGTGACCGTCGCCGCCGACGGTGGGCTGCGCGTGGTCGACGCTGCGGCCGGGTTCACCGGCTCACCCGAGCAGGTCGCCTTCGCGGTCGCGGCGTGCCGCGAGCTGTGGGGCGTGCGTACCGCCGGTGCCGCCACCTGGCGTCACCAGGTGGGCTGTCTCGACGCCGCCTCCCGTTCCGGCTGGGCGGCCTTCACCCGGGCGGCACTGCGGCGCGGGCTACGTACCGACACCTACTGAACGAACCGGAGGAAACACCATGGCACGCCACGAGTTCCGCTTCGTGGTCGACGGCGTCGACCTCACATCCGAGCAGCAGAGCCAGATCGCCGGTGAGATCCAGAAGGCCGGCCTGGCCGCGCTCTCGGTCGCCGGTACCAAGCTCAGCAATCCGCTCGCCCTCGGCCACGCCAACCTGCGGCTGCGGCCCGAGTGGTACGGCCTGTGGGTGATCGACGGTCCGTTCGCGCAGGACCTCGGCGAGAAGATCAACGACATCGGCTTCTGGTTGCAGAAGTGACCCGACCGCCGCAGGGACCGGCCCCGTCGGGGGAGCGGATGTGCCCGAGTACGCCCGCGGGCAACGCCACGGTCTTCCTCGGCATGATCACTCCGGCGGGCCGGGTCGCGTACGTGACCCCGGCCCTGCCGGCAGAGGTGGCCGTCGCCGCAGCGGCGGAGGCCGACGCCCCGGTGGAGACCCGCTACCGGCTCGCCGGTCCCTGCGTCACCAGCCAGTGCGGCTTCTGGACCGGGGATCACTGTGGGCTCGGCGAACGCCTCGTCGCGTCGTACGCGCAGACCGTCGGCGAACCGGAGGTGGAACTGCCCCGCTGCGCCATCCGGCGGACCTGCCGCTGGTTCGCCGAACAGGGGCCGGCGGCCTGCGCCGCCTGCGCTCACGTGGTCACCGACGCCCGCTGAGCCGCGACGCCCCGGGGTGTCGGTCCGGTCGGCTACCGTCGGTTGCCATGGGCGTGCAGGCGGGCGGATTCATGATCGGGCGGGATCATCCGGCCGGTCTGTTGCGGGCCGAGGTCGACCGGGCCACCGCCAGCCACGGCGGGCTGGCGCTGGTTGCCGGGGAGCCCGGCATCGGCAAGACGACCCTGGTGACCGCCGCCGCCGACGAGGCCCGTCGACAGGGTGCACTGGTGCTCGGCGGCGCCTGCTGGGATTCGGCGAGCGCTCCCGGCTACTGGCCCTGGGCACAGGTGTTGCGCCGGCTGCGCCGGTCGCCGGAGGACTGGGCGCTGGCTCGGGAATCCGCCGAGCCGGCGCTCGCCCTGCTGCTCGGTGAGGCGAGCTCTCTCCTGCCGGGGGCCGCCCGCAGCGCGGCGGGCTCTCCGATGCCGGACATCGCTCACGACGAGGCGAACTCTTTGTCGTCGGTCCGCGTCACCGACAAGGGCGACGCGGCGGAGCAGGAGGCGTTCGCCCTCTACGACGCGGTCACCACCGCGCTGGTCGCCGTTTCGCAGCGCCGGCCGGTCATGGTGATCCTCGACGACCTGCACTGGGCCGATTCGGCGTCGATGCGGCTGCTGCGGTTCGCCGCGCAGCACACCTGGTTCGAGCGGTTGCTGCTCGTCGGCACCTACCGTGACGCCGAGGTGGAGGCTGCCGACCATCCGCTCCGGCCGCTGCTGATGTCGCTGGTGGCCAAGGCCACCACGATCAGTCTCACCGGCCTGACCCGGGACGAGGTCGGCGAGTTGATGACCCGCACCGCCGGCCGGGCGCCCGACGCGAGCTGCGTCGACGACGTGCACCGACGCACCGGTGGCAACCCCTTCTTCGTGGAGCAGACCGCCCGGCTCTGGCATGCCGACGGCGGGCTGGCCACCATCCCTCCCGGCGTACGGGAGGTGGTGCGGCGGCGGCTGGACCACCTGCCCGCCATGGTGGCCGACGCGCTCACCGTCGCCGCCGTGCTGGGCCGGGAGTTCCACGGTGAGGTCCTCGCGGCCAGTGTCGGTTTGCCGCCGACCCGGGTCGGTGAGTTGCTGGAGGTCGCGGTCACCGCGCGACTGCTGCTCGGCCTGGGCGACGGCCGCTACGCCTTCGTGCACGATTTGGTCCGCGAGACGCTCTACGACGCGCTGACCGAGGACGACCGCAGAGCGCGGCACGCCGCCGTGGTGCGGGCCGTGGACGAGCACGACACGCTGGGCCGGTTGCTGATCCCTGCGGATGTCGCCCGCCACGCATGGCTGGCCGGCGCGCACCTGGACGCGTTCCGCGTCACCGAGTTGCTGCTCGACGCGGCGCGGGACGCCAGGTGCCGGCTGGCGCTGGAGGAGTCGACAGTCCACCTCCGGCGGGCGCTGGAGGTGGTCCGGGACAAACTCCAGAAGTTCAAGATCGTGACGACGTTGACCGACCAGCTCTTCCACTGCGGCGCGCGGGAGGAGGCACGCCACCTGCTCAGCGAGGCCGCCGCGCTGGCCCTCACGGTCGACGACCCGGCGGTGCTGGCCCGATTCGCGCTCAACGTGCGTCGCCACTGGGAACTCGAGCCGGTACCCGGCACCGACGGCGAGGCGCTGCTACGTGAGGCGTACCGGCGGCTGATCGGGGAGCCAGACGACAGCGCCGGGCCGGCCGTCCTCGAAGCAGACCTGATCACCGCCACCGAGACGCTCGCCAGATCGACGCGGGACGACGAGGCGCTCACCTTCAGCCTGTGGGTGCGACACGACTCCACCTGGGGGTTGGGCACCGCCGCCGACCGGGCCGCCCTCACCGGCGAGATCCGCGACGTCGCGCGTCGCAGCGGCGACCGGGAAACCGAGCTGTGGTCCACCTCGCTGCGCTGGGTGGCGTTGCTGGAACTCGGAGACCCGCGCTATCTCGACGAACTCACCGCCTTCGTCAGCGGTGGACGACAGACCGGAAAGCCGCGCCATCAGATAGCGGCGGCCATCGACGGCGGCATCATCGGCGCCTTCCGCGGCGACTTCGCCGGTGCGGAGACCTGCTACGCCGAGCTCGGTGCGCTGGACGACTGGGAGCACGCCGACCATGCCTTCCTCGGCCACCATCTGCGCTGGGCGTTGCAATTGCTGCGGGGCCGGCTCGACGACGCCGACGCACTGCTCGACGGGCTCGCCGCGATCGATCATCCGCATCTCGGCCTGCTGCGGGCGATCACGGCTGCCGAGCGCGGTGACCATCAGATGGCGGCCGACCTCACCGCGGAACTCGAAGCCTCGGGCACCCGGATCGCCGGGTCGATCTCGCCGATGTGGTTGCGGTTGCGCGCCCAGGCCACGGTCGCCGATCCGAGCCGCTGTGCCGGGATCCGTGCGGACCTGCTGCCGTACCGGGGCCAATGGCTCGTCTCGTTGTACGGCTGCGACCTCAGCGGGCCGGTCGATCACTGGCTCGCTGTGGTCGACGTCGCCGAGCAGCGCTGGGACGACGCCGTCGCCGGTTTCTCCGCCGCCCGCGCCGCCGCCGACCGGATGGGCGCCCGCCCCTGGTCGCTGATCGCCCGGGCCGCGCTCGCTGACTCCCTGGCCGCCCGTGGTGGCCCGGGTGACGCGACGAGCGCCGCCGCTCTGCGCGCCGAGGCCGAGCGCGAGGCCCGCGAGCTCGACATGCCACAGATCCTGGCCCGACTCGCCGCCGCGCCGGTCCGGCCAGCCGCCGAGGAATCCGAACGGTCCGCCGAGACGAGCCCGGCGGCCGGTTCGGCGGCGGCGGGCTCTGCGGCGGCCGGTTCGGTGTCAGCCGGGGCGGCCGGCAACGGTGCGGTGGGACCGGCGTACGAGTTCCGGCGCGACGGAGCCGTCTGGCGGCTCACCTTCGACGGCGGCACGGTTCATCTACCCGACGCCAAGGGGCTGCACGACCTGCGACTGCTGCTCGGCCGCCCGGGCGTCGACGTGCCCGCGGTCGAACTGCTCGACCCGGCCGCCGGGCCGGAACTCGTCGTCGCCCGCCGGATGGGCGGCGATCAGGTGCTCGACGACGAAGCGAAGAACCGCTACCGGCGCCACCTGGCACGGCTCGACGACGAGATCGATCTGGCCGCCGGGCGTGGCGACGAGCGCAGGGTGGCGGCGCTGGACACTGAGCGGCAGGCGTTGATCGACCAGTTGCGGGCCGCCGCCGGGCTGGCCGGTCGTACCCGTCGGCTCGGTGACGAGGCGGAACGTGCCCGCAAGACGGTCACCGCCCGCATCCGTGACACCCTGCGGCGGCTCGACCAGCGGCACCCACCCCTCGCCACCCACCTGCGGGCCACGGTCTCCACCGGCACCGCCTGCCGCTACCTCCCACCCAACCCTGTCCCCTGGCACCTCTAACCCGCTTTCCAAGGGGTTGATCATGAGGTCAGCGGCGAATTCGCTCCATGAGCGCCGCTGACCTCATGATCAAAGAGGTCGGTAGGGGTGGGTGGGTTAGCGGCGGTTGTAGCGGTACATGGTCAGGGTGCCGAAGACCGCGATGAAGGCGGCGCTCCAGAGGACGATCCACATCATCGCCGAGGCGTCGGTGGTGCCGGCCATGGCCGCGCGTACCGACGAGACCAGGTGCGTGATCGGGTTGGCCTTGACGAACGCCTGGAGCCAGCCGGGCATGGTGGACGGGTCGACGAAGACGTTGCTCAGGAACGTCAGCGGGAACAGCACCATCATGCTGACCCCCATCACCGACTTCTCGCTGCGCAGGATCAGCCCGAAGAACGTCCACACCCAGGAGAACGCGAAGGAGAAGACCACCAGCAGGCCGATCCCGGCGAGGACGCCGAGCACGCCACCGTCGGGGCGGAAGCCGAGCACCAACCCGACGCTGAGGATCACCAGCGCGGCGAGGACGTAGCGCAGCACGTCGCCGACGATCATGCCGACCAGCGCGGCGGGTCGCCAGACCGGCAGTGTCCGGAACCGGTCGAAGACGCCCTTCTCGATGTCGGTGTTCAACCCGACCCCGGTGTACATGGTGATCATCACGACGCTCGTCACCATGATGCCCGGCAGGAAGAACTGCAGGTAGTCACGGGGACTGTCGGCGAGCGCGCCACCGAACAGGTACGTGAACATCAGCACCATGATGATCGGGAACGCGGTCACGTCGAACAGTTGCTCCGGCACGTGCTTGATCTTCAGCAGGGCGCGCCAGCTGAAGGTGAGCGACGCCGACAGCGGGCTCGGCCGGGGCGGTCGCGCGCCCGGTGCGAGGACCGTCGCGAGCGCCTCGGAGGAGGGTACGAAGACCGTCGGCGCCCGGCCGGTCGAGGTGGCGGTGTCGCTGCTCATCGGGCTGCCTCCAGTTCGTCGTCCCGCTCGTCGGTGGCCGGCACGGCGGGGTGGTCGGTCAGGGCCAGGAAGACCTCGTCCAGGCTCGGCTGGCCGAGGGAGAAGTCATCGACCACGATCCCGGCCCGGGACAACTCGCTCAGTGCCCGGGCAGCCTGCGAGCTGGCGTCCAGTTCGCTGCCGTCACCGCCGACGCGGGCGGTGATGGCCACCGGGTCGGCCTCCAACTGGACCGGCACGCTGAGCGTCGCCTGCAACAGCCGTTCGGCCTCGGGGCGCTGGTCGGCGTTGCGCAGCCGCAGGTGAACCGTGCCGGAACCGACCGACGACTTCAACTCGCCCGGGGTGCCCTCCGCGATCACCCGGCCGTGGTCGACCACCGCGATCCGGCTGGCCAGTTTGTCGGCCTCGTCGAGGTACTGCGTGGTCAGCAGCACGGTCGTGCCGTGCGCGACCACCGCCCGGACGATCTCCCACACCTGGTTGCGGCTGCGGGGATCCAACCCGGTCGTCGGCTCGTCGAGGAAGAGCAGATCGGGGGTGTTGAGGATGCTCGCCGCGATGTCGATGCGTCGCCGCATGCCGCCCGAGTACTTCTTCACCTGCCGACCGGCCGCCTCGGTCAACCCGAACGCGGTGAGCAACTGCTCCGCCCGTTGCCGGGCGGCGGACTTGGGCAGGCCGAGCAGCCGGCCCAGCAGGATGAGATTCTCCGTGCCGGTCAGGTCCTCGTCCACCGAGGCGTACTGGCCGGTCAGGCTGACTCGGGCACGTACCGCGTCGGCCTCGGCGACCACGTCGTGACCGAACACCCGGGCCTGCCCGCCGTCCGGGCGCAACAGGGTGGCCAGCACGCGTACTGCGGTGGTCTTGCCGGCCCCGTTCGGGCCGAGCAGTCCGTACACGGCGCCGGCCGGAACCTGGAGGTCGATGCCGGCGAGCGCGCGGGTCTCGCCGAACGACCGGGTCAGACCCTCGGCCTCGATGGCGAGACCGGTGGTGCGTCTACTCATGATTGCGAAGTTTCCTTCCATTCGTCACGCCGATGAGCCGGGCCGCCGCGACCCGGCGACCCACCACACCCCACGGGTACGACAGAATGCTCCGTTCCGTGGCCGCCCGCCAGCTACAACGATGCCGGCCGCCGGGAGTGGTCGGCTCACCCCAGAGGCGCGAGACAGCGAACGGCCGCCGCTAGATCAGATCTAGCGGCGGCCGGCTCGACGCCCACGGCACCGGTACGCGTACCACCCACCAGCAGTGCGACCCGTCGCGCTGCCGGCCCCCGTTACCAGGCGGTGTCGAGCCGGTGCCGTTGCTCGGGCGTCAGTTCCAGGTCCACGGCGGCGAGGCTCTCGTCCAGCTGCGCCACCGAGGAGACTCCCACCAGCGGGATGGTCGGGATCTCACCGTCGATCAGCCAGGCCAGCACCACCTGGTTGACCGTCGCGCCGGTCTGCTCCGCCACCTCGCGCAGCGCGGCCAGCCGCACCGGCGCGCTCGGCAGGTCGTACTCCGGCCCCAACGGCTTGTCGTCGCGGACGTAGGCGCCCCACAGCAGCGACCCGTACGACACCAGGGTCATGCCGGGCTCGGCCCGCAGGTAGCTGAGCAGCTCGCCGCCGACGGCGCCCACGTTGCCGTCGGGGTCGAGGTCGGTCGGCCCGTCCAGCCGAGCCGGCAGGTAGCTGCGGTGGTACTGGAGCACCTCGTACCCGGGCAGACCGGCTGCGGCGGCCAGTGCCCGGGCTCGCTCCACCCGCCAGGTCCGGTGGTTGCTCGCGCCGAGCAGCCCCACGGTGCCCTCGGCGACCAGCTCGGCGAAGCCCTCCACGGTTTCCCGCAGCGGCACCTTGTGGTCCTCGATGTGGGCGTAGAGCAGGTCCAGCCGGTCCATGCCGAGACGTTCCCGGCTGCGCTCGGCGGACTCCCGGATCACCTTGGCCGATAACCCTTCCGGGTTGTCCAGGTAGCTGGTGCCGGGGGCCAGCGGCCGGGCGCCGAGCTTCGTGGCGATGACGATCTCGTCGCCGATGCCCCGGCTGCGCCGCCACCGACCGAGCAGCTCCTCGCTCTCACCACCCTGCCCGCCGGTCATCCAGAACGCGTAGTTGTCCGATGTGTCGATGAAGGTGCCGCCGGCCTCGACGAACCGGTCGAGGATCGCGTAGGCGGTGGCCTCGTCGGTCTTCGTGCCGAACAGCATCGCCCCGAGGCTGAGCACGCTGACCTCGCGCCGGGCACGCGGGTCGCTGCCGATGGTGCGGTACCGCATGGAAACTCCTCTCGTGCGCCCGAACCGGTGGACGCGGCACCAGCCTGCGTCTTCGAGCGCACTCGAGGTCAACCCCTTGACCCTGTCCGCTTGGCCGAAGGTCCATCGACGGTGGCACCTGAGCCCGGTGCGCACCGCCAGCGCCACCCATACGGTGTGTTCCTGTCCGATGTCGCTGAGTAGAGGAGCCGCCCTGTGCCACAGCTGCCGGGCCTGCCATTCGGCTTGGAGTACGCGGCAATTGGGGTCTTCCTGTTGGCGGTGCTCGTCGCAGTGCTTCAACAGTTCTTCGCCGACTGGATCAAAGCCCTGCTGGCCCGGCTGTGGGGCCTCGTCGCCGGGCGGCGACGCGGCATCCGGGCGGACGAGTGGCAGCGCTACCGCGCCTGGGTCGCCCGCACCTACAACCGGATGGAACTCGGCTTCCTCCGCGACGTCTCGGTCACGCTGGACGAGGTGTACGTGCCGTTGGAGTACGAACAGGACGGCCGGCGGGTCGACGTCTACCGCGACGTCCAGGGCCGCCGACGGACCGTGATCCTCGGTGCGGCGGGGGCGGGCAAGTCGATGCTGCTGCGACACTCGATGGTGCGGTGGGCCACGGAGCCCGAACGGTTCGAGCGGGTACCGGTGCTGGTGGAGCTGGCCCGGTCCAATCGGGACGGACGCACGATCCGGCAACTGATCGCGGAGGCCCTCGGCCGGCTCGATGACGAACCGGGGAGCCGCCGCCGGCATCGCCGCGCCCGTCCGCTCGTCGCCGACGCGGAGCAGGTCGTCGAGGTGGCGTTGGTCAGTGGCCGGCTCTGTGTGTTTCTCGACGGGCTCGACGAGGTGGTCACCGAGCGGCGCGGCGCGGTCGCCGAGGACATCAAGGAGTTCGCCGAGCGCCATCCGACGACACAGGTCGTGGTCACCTGCCGCGACGCGGTGTACGACGGTGACCTGCGGCCGGTCTTCGACCGGGAGATCCGGGTGGCCGGCTTCGACGACGCCGGGATCCGGCGCTTCCTGCGACTCTGGTTCAATCGGGGCTGGGACATGGGTGAGGAGCCCCACGCGTCCGGGCGCCGTCGGGATGAGGCGTTGGTCGACTCCCGACACGTCGTGGAGCAACTCATGGCGGAACTGCGGTCCAGCCCGACGGTGATGCGGCTGGCCCGCAGCCCGCTGATGCTCACGATGATCACCACGTTGTACGAGGCCGACGCCGGTGCCGGCCCGATGTTGACCAACTCGCGGGCGGAGTTCTACCAACAGGCCGTCGAGCACCTGCTCCGCCGGGACCGGGATCTCGGTCGGCACCGCAACCTGGCCCGCTACCAGGCCGGCCACAAGCTCATGGCGTTACGGGCGATCGCGCTGGCCGCGCAGGGTGGCCGGTCCCAGGGCACCGACCGCCGGGTGATCGGCGAGGCGGAGGTGTACGCCGAACTCGCCCGCATCCTGCCCCGGTTCCGCCTGGCCGAGGAGCACCTGCCGCCGATGGTCGACGAGATCGTGGAGCGCAGCGGGCTGTTGATCCGCATCGACGACAACAACCTGCTCTACGAGTTCGCCCACCTGACCTTGCAGGAGTACCTGGCGGCGGTGGAACTCGCGGACGATCCCGATCGGCTGCTCGGGCTCTACCGTGAGAACCCGGGCCGGTGGCGGGAGACGGTGAAGCTCTGGTGCGCCGGGGCCAACCGCGACGCCTCCGGCGTGGTCCGGCAGATCTTCGCCGGTGACGACCGGGACAGGCTGCTCGCCCTGGAGTGCGTCGCCGAGGCGCGGCAGATCGACGAGAGCCTCGCCTCGACCATCGTGGACAGCCATGTTCGGCTGCTCGGCACCCCGGTCGCCGACAAGCATCTGGTGTTGGCGGCGCTCGGCGCGGTGGCCGGCAATCCGGGGCCGTTCGGCCACCAACTCTTCGAGGACCTGCGGCACCAGGCGCGCTCCGGCGGCCCGGTGGCCGAGGACGCCGTGATGGTCCTCGCCGAATCCCGCCGCCGAGAGGCGATCGAGCTGCTCAGTGAGATGGCGGTACGGGTACCGGCGGCCCGTACCGCGTTGCGGTCCACCGGTGAGCTGGCCATCCCGACGCTGGCCGCCCGGGCCGGCACCGGCTCCGTGGCAGCCGTGGACGACCTGGCCGCGATCGGCACTCCCGCCGCTGCCGCGGCCCTGGCGGAACAGTTGTGGGCGAGAGACCGGAAGGTCGCCGTACGGGCGGCGTGGCGGCTGGCCGTGCTGGTGAGTGCACCCGACGTGGAAAACGAAATCCGGGCGTCCGACCCATCGTCCGCGATCGCCGCGTTCGTGGCGGCCGCGGCGGCCCGGTTGACCGAACCACTTCCGGGGCGGGGGCCGGGGGCGGAGTGGCACGACTGGCTGTGGGCCCCCTTCGAGCCGGGGACCCCGATGGCCCGGACGATGGGTCGCCTCGGATGGCTGATCCTCGACTCGACCGACGACCCGCCTAGCGACCTCGGCACCGTCGACGTGCGACTCGCGATCAGCCTCGTCGCGCTGGGCGATGCGTTCGATTCCGGCAAGCTGCCGAAGGAGCTGAGCGAGGAACTGAGCCGCACGGCGCACAACATCGGTTACAAGCGGCTGCTCTCCGGTGCCCTTGGTACGTATGAGATCCGTGACATGCTCGACCTGGTGGCCCGGCGGGAGCCCGGCACTGCGCGTGACATCGCGGTGCGGGCGCTGGCGTATCGGATGTCCGGCTGGCGGGCGGCGTTGCTGACCAGCCTGCCGACGCCGGTACTGACGGAGCTTGCCTGTCGACTGTGGAACACCGCTACGCTGGAAGCCGACCTGCGCGACTGGCGGACGCTGAATGCGCGGCCCGAAAAGCCGACGGTGCTGGTCTTTCTGCGCAACGTCGCCGTCACGCTTGGGGCGCTCGCCGGAGTGGCCCTGGTCGGCATCGCGATCACCCGGTCGGTAGGCACGCTCATCGGCTGGTGGGCCTGGGGGCCGGCGGCTGTGGCAGCGATCGTGGTGCTCTTCGCAGCAGTCGTGGTGGTGGCCTTCGTGGCCGCATTGGTCATGTCGGCTGACAACGACCGCCTTTGGATACCGGGCATCGCCGGGCTGGGTGGGCTGGTCGGGTTGGCGGTCGCGGGAGCGCCTGTCGCGTTCGCCACCGTGGCCGGTTGGCTTGGCGTCGTCCCCACCGTGGTGTTGGGTGTAGCGCTGGTGGGCGCGATCGCCCTGCTGGTGCGCTGGACCGGTCTGCGTGAACGAGCGTTGCGTAACCCGTACCGGGCCCTGCTCGACCGGGCGCCGACGGCCCGTACCGCCGAACAGACCGTGATCGGCCGTCAGGCCACCGGTGGCAGTGATCGAGCGCGGCAGGCGGTGAGGACCGGCGGATGAGCCGTCCCGGGTCAGCGGCGGCGCAGCGCGGTGGAGGTGAGGCGGTAGCCGATGGTGTGCTCGACCAGCCGCTCGACCAGGTCCGCCTTGCGTAGCCCGCCGACGCCGCGCAATCCCAGCTCCGTGGCCAGGTCGCGCAGGTCGCGGAGCGGCCAGGGGGAGAGGTACGCGGTGCCGTCGGCGCGGCTGGTCATCGTCGCCAACCGCTCGACGGCGTCGGTCACGCCCCGGCTGGTCATGCCGGCCCTCCGCTGCGCTGCGGACCGCCATGAGGCACCAAGGCGCAGAGTTGATGATTCGCTCGCTGGCGCTCGCTCATGCCGGTTGCCGGTCCGGCTGGAGATGGTCGAGGAACTCGGTGGCCAGGCGGCGCAGTTCGTCGCGTACGGCGGGGACCGTGACGCGGTCGCGCAGCACCACCGGCACGCCGCGTGGGGTGTTCGTCGCGTAGAGCGTGACGTTCTCCCGCAGGGCGGTGGGAAAGACCGGCAGGCCCAGGTTGCGGACCTGGTCCATGTAGCTCTGGTGGGTGGCGATGGGCTGCTGCGACAGCAACTGGATCATCGTGAAGACCACGCCGGCCACGCCGGGGGCGACCTTCTGGTGCCGGCGTACGGTCGCGAACCGGCGGGCGTCGGCGTTGTACTGCTCGACCAGTTCCCGCACGTTGCCGTACAGGTAGTCGATGCCGAGGGTGGACAGGTAGTCGGCCCGGGCCGGAATGACCAGGTGGTCGCTGGCGATGATGGCCGACTGGGTGACCACGTTGAAGTTCGGCGGGCAGTCGATGAGCACCATGTCGTACGGGTCGAGCCCGTCGGCGAGCAGCCCCTCGGCGAGCGAACCACGGACCCGGAACAGTTCGGCGTCGTACTCCTCGCCACCGGCGACGCTGCGGGCCAGAGCCAGGTCGATGTCCACGAGTTGCAGATGTGACGCGATCAGATCGAGCCGGCCGGTGCCGGTGAGCCGGGCGTTCGCCGCGCCGGGCGACACCACAAGCTCACCGAGCGTGACCGACGGACTGCCCTCGCGCAGGCCGTCGTACCACCGCTTCACGGTCCGGCTGTCGCGCAGCCGCTCCCGCCAGTCGTCCGGGTCGTAGAAGCCGAAGGTCAGACTTGCCTGCGGGTCGAGGTCGATGAGCAGCACCTTCATCCCCCGGTTGGCCAGTTCGGCACCGAGGTTGGCGGTCACCGTGGTCTTGCCGACCCCACCCTTGTAGTTGATCACGGACACGACGTACATCGACGTACCTCCCCAAGACGACTGACGGTAGCGGGCCGTCCGGCGGAAAGTCGATCATCCTCCGCTTGCACGTAAATACGTAAGTTCGTACTATCGAAGTATGGCGAGTGTGCAGGAGCGATTGGCGGCGCTGGAGGCGCAGGTCGCCGGGCTGGTGGAGCGGTTCGGCGGCGTGGACCGGCCGACGCCGCCCCCGGAGGGGGTCTTCTGGGCGCTCGACGGGCTCAAGCAGCGACTGCCCGCCGACAACGCCGGCGCCGTGCTCTACACCGGCGCCGTCCGCCTCGGCGGGCAGCACTACGACTGGCAGTACGGCCGGGGGGTCGAGGACCTGCTGGCCGACGACTGGGCCGACCTGCCGGCCGTACTGTCCGCCCTCGCCCACCCGGTACGCCTGCGCCTGTTGCGGGAGATCCTCGGCGGCCGGCAGGGCACCGCCGAGCTGGCCGGGATCGAGGATCTCGGCACAACCGGCCAGCTGCACCACCACCTGCGCCAGCTCACCGCCGCCGGCTGGCTGCGCAGCGCCGGCCGGGGCCGGTACGCCGTCCCCGCCGAGCGGGTGGTGCCGTTGCTGGCGATCCTCACCGCCGCCGGTCGTTGACCGCACCTCCGCCACCACTCGCCCGCCGACCGCAGCGAGCCGTCGCCCAGCCGGATCGGGGCACCAGCACGGCCCACTCCCCGTTCCGTCAGGTACGGAAAGGAGCACGTCATGGGCAAGAAGACAGTCATCGCTCTCGTCGCCGGGGTGGTCGCCGGCCTGGCCGGGCTCGGCGTCATGCCCCGCGAGCCCCGGCTGACCGAACAGACCACCGGCGACGCCGACCTCGCCGCCGCCACCCGGGCCGCCGTGGACGACCCCGGCGGCTACCGTGGGCTCGCCGTCGCCCTGATCGACGACGGTCAAATCCGCACCGCCGGCCTCGGCGACCGCGACCGCGCCGGCAACCCGGTCGAGTCGGACACCCCGTTCGAGATCGGATCGGTGCCCAAGGTGCTCACCGGCATGCTGCTGGCCCACCAGGCCGGCGTCGGGGCCGTACGCCCCGACGACACCCTCGGCGCGACCTGGCCGGCGGTCACCGGTGCCGCGCGCGAGGTGACCCTGGCCGAACTGGCCAGCCACCGTTCCGGGCTGCCCCGGGTCGTGCTCAGCTCGGTCACCGACTGGGCGCGCCTGTTCTGGGCGAACTTCGCGGCCGGCAACCCGTACGCCGGCCAGGACGTCGACCGGGTCCGCGCCGCGGCGAACGACCAGACACCCGGCGACGGCCGGGGCGAGGTCAGCTACTCCAATCTCGGCATGGCGGTGCTCGGCCAGGCTCTCGCGGCCGACGCCGGCCTCGGCTATCCCGAACTGCTCGACCGGGAACTGCTGACCCCGCTGGGCATGACCGCGACCACCCAGGTCACCGGCTCGGACGCGCTGCCCGCCGAGCGGGCCGAGGGCGCGACCGGCAGTGGTCGCACCCCCGACCCGTGGACCGGCGCCGGATACGCCGCCGCCGGCATCGGCTACTGGTCCACGGTGGAGGATCTCGCCCGGCTCGTCGCGGCCACCGCCGCCGGCACCGCGCCCGGCGCCGACGCCCGCGACCCGCGCTTCGACGACACCGAGCGCCGCCGCATCGGGTACGGCTGGTTCACCACCCGCTACGGCGACCGCGAGATCACCTGGCACAACGGGGCCACCAGCGGCTTCCACTCGTACGTCGGCTTCGACCGGGCCACCGGTCGGGGCGTGGTGGTGCTCGGCAACACCGACCGGGGTGTCGAGCCCATCGGTCTGCGGCTGCTAGATGTTCCCCGCGAGCAGGCCGGCGACGCCTCACCGGGGCGGCCCGCCCTGATCGGCATCGGAATCGCGGTGCTGTTCACCTTCATCGGTGGCCTGTCGCTGCTCGGCACCGCGCTACGCACCGCGTCGGACCGGCTGACCGTGCTGTCGGGCGCCGTCTGGGCGCTGGTCTACCCGGCTCTGGGTCACCAGCTCGGTGACTGGTCGGCCGTGCCCGGCTGGCTCTGGCCACTCGGTCTGGCGGCCTCCGGCGCCGGGCTGGCCCTGGCCGCGTACCGCTGGCGGCACCTGCCGGTCAACGGCGCACCCCGGCCCTGGCTGCGGGTGGTGGCGACGGCCGGCTCACTGGCCGTCGCCACGACACTTACCGCCGCCCTGCTCGCCTGAGCGCCTGGCCGGTCCCGGCCGCTCGACCGCGCCGCCGACGGCCCGGCGTCGGGTCAGGCGGGCGGCCGGGCCGAGCGGGTCAGCCGGAAGCGCTGCCGTTTTCCGTCGTCGCGGACCACCACGCCGTAGCGGGACAACTCGGCGCGCAGCTCCTTGGCCTCGCCGCCCCGATCGTGTTCCAGCGCCTCCCGGCGGGCCCGCAGCAGCGCCTCCGCGCCCGCCGGCAAGCCGGGCAGGTCGGGCACCCAGAGCCGGTACGCCTCGCGGTGCGGATCCGCCTCCGCCCATGGCCAGCCGTGCTCCCGGAAGGCTTCGGCCAGTTGCTTGGCCGGCAGGTCACTCGACTGCCGGGCCAGCTCGGCGTCGTCGGCGTCGAGCAGCACCAGGTTCTTGCCGTCCAGGTAGACCACCCGGGTGTCCCGCCGGTCGATCTCCCGTTCGGAGCTGCCCTGACGCAGCCGCACCTCGGCGCCGGACACGGTCACCCGTACCCGCTCGGCGGTGCCGACGGCGGCGATCACCAACCCGACCAGGATGCCGACACCCACCCCACCGGGTAGTGCGTACCGGTCGGGCAGGCCGTCGACCGCTCGGAACAGGCCCTGCACCGGAGCCCAGGGCAGGTCGGCCACCCAACCCGCCCCGGCCACCAGCAACCCACCGAGCACGCCGCCGACCAGCGGGATCCCGCCCCAGAGCACGACCAGTTCGGTGATGCCACCGCTGACCACGGTCGGCGTCCCGTACGCCCTCACGTCACCTCCCGCCGCATGGTCCGGACCAGCCCGGCAACCAGCGGCACGACCAGCCACACCAACAGCGACACCGCGAGTCGTTGCCATTGTCCAGCGGTAACCTCGGCGGTGAACAGCGGCTCCATCGTCAGGTTGGTGTCCAGCCAACCCGCGACGCGGTGCAGCGGCCGGACCAGCCCGCCCAGGACGGACCACACGATCGGCAGCACCAGGTAGACCACGATGGCCAGCGGGCTGTGCAGCAGCAGCAGCCCGAAGCCGGCCCCGATCAGCGTGGTGGCCACCTGGAACACGGCGGCGTGCAGGAGCAGCATCCGGTCGAACTGCCAGCTTCCCGCACCGCCGGTCGCCGAGGAGACAAGCGTGCCGACGGCGGCCACCGCGAGACTGGTCAGCACCGACGCCAGCGCGGCCAGCACCACCGCGACGAGCTTCGCCGCGATCACCCGTTCCCGCCGGGGCACCAGCGCGAAGGTGGTCAACGCGGTGCGCTGGGACCACTCGCTGGTGATCGACAGGATGCCCAGCACCGGCAGCAGGAAGCCCACCGGCACCAGCGACGGGGTGAAGAAGTTGGCGAAGGTCTGCTCGTCGTCCGGCGCGTACACCAGTTGGAGGGTGACGATGACGGCGCTGACCAGGCCGATGGTGATCAGCAGCCAGCGACCCGCCCGGGTGTCGACGAGTTTGCGCAGCTCCACGACGGTCAGCCGGACCAGCGACGGTCGGTGCTCGACCCGGCGGTGGTCCGCGGCGGCGGTCTCGGGCGCGGTGGTGACGGTGGTCATCGGACGACCTCCCCGGTCGGTTCGGCGATGGTGGTGGCGGGCACGACCGGGCCGGGTGCGGTGGCGGTCAGGGTGAGGAACAACTGCTCCAGACCGCCGCCGGCCGGACGCAGCTCGGTGAGGGCCACCCCGGCGGCCAGGGCGACCTGCCCGACGGCCTCGGTGTCGGCACCTACCAGCAGCCCGTCGGAGCCCTCACTGACCGTCAGGCCGGCCCGGTCCATCGCGGCCCGCAACGCCGCACCGTCGCGGGCCCGCACGACCGCGCCGTCGCCGGCCAGCAACTCGTCCTTGTCGCCCTGGGCCACGATCCGGCCGCCCCCGATAACCACCAGCCGGTCCGCGACCGCCTCCACCTCGCGCAGCAGGTGGGAGGAGAGCAGCACGGTGCCGCCCCGGTCGGCGAAGTCCCGGAGCAGGCCGCGCATCCAGAAGATGCCTTCCGGGTCCAGGCCGTTGGCCGGCTCGTCCAGGATCAGCACCCGGGGGTCACCCAGCAGCGCGTGCGCCAGGCCGAGCCGCTGACGCATACCCAGCGAGTACGCCCGCACCCGCCGTCGGGCGGCCGTCGGGCCCAGCCCCACCCGGTCGAGCAGCTCGCCGACCCGGCGTCGGTCGACGCCCATCGTCGCCGCCGCCACGGCCAGTGCCTCCCGGCCGGTCCGCCCGGCGTGCTGGGCGGAGGCGTCCAGCAACACCCCGACCGTCCGGCCCGGGTTGGGCAGCTGCCGGTACGGCCGACCGTCGACGGTGGCGGTGCCGGCGGTCGGCGGGGTGAGTCCGCAGATCATGCGCATGGTGGTGGACTTGCCGGCCCCGTTGGGGCCCAGGAAACCGGTGACGGTGCCCGGTTCGCAGTGGAACGACACGTCCTCGACGGCGGTGTGCCGCCCGTACCGTTTGGTGAGCTGGTGTACGGCGATCATGCGGTGAGCCTGTCCGAGCCGGCCGGCCATCCGCAGCGGCCATCGGTCTGCCCCGCGCAGACCAAGGTCGATGCTCAGGTCTCGACTTTGGTAGCTGGTCCGGTGCCCGACCGGCTGCCTACCATTGCGCCTGTGACCAGCGCCGTCGTACTCGATCACCCGGGTCTGCTGCCCGGGGCGCTGGGCCCTGGGGTGGGCAGCCGACCGCGGCGGACCCCCCGCGACTGGCTTGTCGACAGCCTCGCGTTCCTGGTCTCCCTGGCCTGGGTGGTGCTGGCCACCTTCGACGCCGCCTCCCCGAACCCGACCTTCGCCGACCGGCTGCCTTACGACTGGATGATCGTGGCCGACGCCCTCTTCGGCCAGCTCTGCGCGGCGGCGCTCTGGCTGCGGCGTCGCTGGCCGGTGGGGGTGGCCCTGGCGACGCTGCCGTTGGCGATGTTCTCCGTCGCCTCCAGCATCGCCCTGTTGATCATCTACTTCACGGTGGTGGTGCACCGTCGGACGGCGGTCGCCCTGGCCGTCACCGGAGCCGGGCTCTTCACCAACTTCTTCTTCGCCCTGCTGCGTCCCAATTCCGGCAGCCCGTACTGGATAGACACCATCTGGGGCGTGGTGATCACCCTGCTGGTGCTGGCCTGGGGGATGTTCGTGCGGGCGCGCCGGCAACTGGTGCTGTCGTTGCGCGAGCGCGCCGAGCGGGCCGAGGCCGAGCAGCAGCTGCGGGTCACCCAGGCGCGGCAGTTGGAGCGCACCCGCATCGCCCGGGAGATGCACGACGTGCTCGCCCACCGGATCTCACTGCTCAGCCTGCACGCCGGGGCGTTGGAGTTCCGCCCCGACGCGCCCGCATCGGAGGTGGCCCGGGCAGCCGGGGTGATCCGGGACAGCGCGCACGCCGCCCTTCAGGACCTGCGCGAGGTGATCGGCGTGCTGCGGGCCGAGACCTCGCTGCCCGACGACCCGGAACGCCCCCAGCCGACTCTCGACGATCTACCCGCCCTGATCGCCGAGTCCCGGGCCGCCGGAACCCGTGTCGACCTGCGGGATCGGGTCGCCGCGCCGGACCGGCTGCCGGTGGCCGTGGGGCGCAGCGTCTACCGCATCGTGCAGGAGGGGTTGACCAACGCCCGCAAGCACGCCCACGGTGCCGCCGTCACCGTCGGCCTCAACGGAGCGCCCGGTGACGGGCTGCGCGTGGAGATCCGTAACCGCAGGCCGGTGGGTGAGTCGCCCGGGACGGCCATCCCCGGCACCGGCACCGGCCTGGTCGGCATCGCCGAGCGGGTCAGTCTCGCCGGTGGGAGGTTGGAGCACGGTTGCGACGACCAGGGTGACTTCCGGTTGGCCGCGTGGTTGCCGTGGCCGGCGCCATGACCGACCCGGCGGGCGAGGAGCGCCCGGTTCGGATCCTGATCGTGGACGATGACGCGCTGGTACGCGCCGGTCTGTCGATGATCCTCGGCGGTACGCCCGACCTGAAGGTGGTCGGCGAGGCGGCCGACGGAAGCGAGGTCGTCCGCGCCGTCGCCGCGTGCCGGCCGGACGTGGTGCTGATGGACATCCGGATGCCCAGGCTGGACGGGCTGGCCGCCACCGAGGCGCTGCGCGGGCTGCCCCACCCGCCGGAGGTGCTCGTGCTGACCACGTTCGACGCCGACGAGCACGTGCTGCGGGCGCTGCGGGCCGGTGCCGGCGGGTTCCTGCTGAAGGACACGCCACCGGTGGAGATCGTGCGGGCGGTGCGCCGGGTGGCGGCCGGCGAGGCGACCCTGTCGCCGACGGTCACCCGGACCCTCATCGAGCACGTCACGGCCGGACCGGCGGCAGACCCACGGCGGGACCGCGCCGCGCGGCTGATCGGGGGCCTGACCGAGCGGGAACGCGCCGTCGCCGTGGCGCTCGGCCGGGGGCGCACCAACGCCGAGATCGCCGCCGAGCTGTTCATGAGCGTGGCCACCGTCAAGGCGTACGTCTCCCGGCTGCTGACCCGCCTCGGACTCAACAACCGGGTGCAGGTGGCCCTGCTCGTACACGACGCCGGGCTGGTCTGAAACCGGTTTTGAACCATCCCGCTCCGGTGGCCGTACCACTGCCCGAGGTGCGGTGCTCAAGCGCACCGCTACCGGAGCTGCGGGAGGTCTGCCGTGCGAGTTGATGAGCAGTCGACGGATCCCATCGATCAGATTCTGGGCGAGTTGCCGGTCCCGACGCCGTTGACCCCTGAGGACGTCCGGCTGGCCGTCCGGGCGGTGGTCGTGCACGCGGCCGAGGAGTGGCCGTCCGGGGCGCTGTGCCGCAACGATGGCGCCCGGTTCCCCTGCCGGCTGCATCGTTGGGGTCGGAAGGTACTGCTGAACCACGGGCTCAACGAGCGACAGCTCGACGCCCTCATTCGGCACGGCAATCCGTTCGTGCACGTGCCGTTCCCGTTCCTGATCAACGGCCCGTCGGCGGGACGTACCCCCGCCGCGCGTCCGGCGGGCACCGACCGGGCCGCCGGTTACCCGCCGCGGGCCGCCGGGCATCCCGGGCGACCCGAGCGCGCCGCCGGATACCCGGCGCGCGGCCCGGCGCCCCGGGTGGCCGCACCGGTTGGGCGTACCGGTGTGCGGGCGCCCGGCTCCGGCCGGCCGGTGGCACCCCCCGCCACCGCGCCGCGCTGGCCGCGGGCGAGCTGAGCGGGCTCGCCCGTCGGCGGTACGACGCCGGCCCGGAGCGCGGGGTCATTCCCCGCCCGCGCCCGGGCCGGCGTCGCGATGCATGCTGCGATCAGCGGTTCCCGGCGGGGATTCCGCAGTTGGGCGCCGCCCAGTAGGTGTTGTTCGCGCTGCGGTCCTGGTTGTTCTCCCGCCGCGAGTCCACGTGGACGTGGGTGTTGTGGCCGGAGACGCCGGGCCCGATGATGCCGCTGAAGCCGTGGTTGCGGGCCTGGCGGGCGATCTGGCACAGCGACCTGTCGTTCGAGATGAGGTCGGCGGCGTTGCCGTAGAGGTGCTGGCTGTCCGACGCCCCGCCCACCCGGTTGTTGCAGGTGCGGCTGCGGAACCCGCTGGTGACGATCAGCGGCTGGTCGCCGAGGCTCTTGCGCAGCGCCTCAAGCTTCCACATGGTGCGCAGCGCGTTCTGCCGCGTCTGGGCGGTGCTCAGCGGGCCGCCGTCCCATCCGCTGCCGCCGCAGCCGTCGTCCATCTCGCGGTAGGCGAAGTGCCGGGGCGTGCAGTTGTTGTCCTGGAGCTGGTACAGCTTCCGGAAGGTCTGCGGGCCGGCGATCCCGTCGACCCGGAGGCCGTACGCGGACTGGAAGCGGCGAACCGCGGCGGCGGTCTTCGGGCCGAACCGTCCGTCCAGCTCCACGACGTTGTTGTTGCCGGCCCAGCCGGCTATCCGTAGTTGCAGCTCCCGCACGTCGCTGCCGGAGCGACCCTGGTAGAGGTTGCGGTCCCAGGTGTAGCAGCCGTCGGCATGGGCCGCTGGCGCGGCGACCACCGAGGCGATCGCGGCGCCCGGCAGGGCCAGGGCGAGGGCGACGACTGCCCGTTTCAAGGTGTGTACGCGCACAGAAGTCCTCCCGATAGGAGAGTGAATGGGATGGCCTCCGGGACTTCGACCGGGCTGTCCCGTGGATCCACCCTCGCACCGGGGCAGCCGATTGGAGGGGATAAACGAGAATTGTCCTCGCAATTCACCGTACCTGAGCATTGGCTGGGAATTGGGCCCGTTTATGAATCCGGCAATCGGTACCTAGGGGCGGTAGAGAAGCCACTTCAGTGCGGAATGCCGCAACCGGTGACACGGAGGGTGATGTTCTCCCGGTCGACCGGCCCGGTAACGTCAGCGCCGGCGAGGACGGGGAGGTGGGCGTGGCGCGTGGTGGCATCTTCTGCGTCGAGGGCCAGTGGCACCGGGATCTCAACGAGCGCGGGTCCGTGCTGCCCACCCTGGAACTGCTCGAACGGCTGGGCAAGGTCCGCTTCATTCACAAGGACGCGGCCACCCGGGACGAGCTGTTCTACTTCATCGACCGCTGGCTGCTGAAGCAGTACGCCGACCATCGGCTCGGCTTCTTCGCCATGCACGGCGAACCGAACCGGTTGTGCCTCACCGACTGGCACTCGGTCGAACTCACCGAGGTGGCCGACCTGATGGCCGGGCGCTGCGAGGGGCGCCGTCTCTACTTCGGCAGCTGTTCGGTGCTGCGCGCGCCCGAGCCGGTGCTGCGGGACTTTCTCGACGTCACCGGCGCCGCATTGATCTGCGGCTTCACCCGCGAGGTGGACTGGGTCGAGTCAGCGGCGTTCGAGACCGTCCTGCTCGACGTGCTCGCCAACGGCCGCCGGCACAACGCCGCCGAGCTGCGGATGGGCTCGGCGCACTGGGCGCCGCTCGCCTCGTACCTGGGCTTCCGGATCATCTACGCCAACGGCCGGGCCTGGCGACCCTCGCTGCGCCCCCGCGTGCCCAGCCAGCCGTCCGCCGGTCAGCACGCCTGAGTGCTGGTAGAAACGAGCGATGGCACGCATGATCGCTCGCAACACCCGGGTCGACCGGGACGAGCTTGTCGAGTTTCTCCGCCCCCGGCACCGGGTGGTGCTGATGACCACCCGCGCTGACGGCCGGCCGCAGTCCTCGCCGGTCGCCGCCGGGTTGGACACCGAGGGCCGGCTGGTGATCTCCAGCTATCCGGAGCGCGCGAAGGTCGCCAACATCCGCCGCGACCCCCGCGTGTCGGCCTGTGTGCTCTCCGACGACTGGAACGGCCCGTGGGTGCAGGTCGACGGCACCGCCGAGGTGCTGGACCTGCCCGAAGCCCTCGAACCGCTTGTGGAGTACTTCCGCAGCATCTCCGGCGAGCACCCGGACTGGGACGAGTACCGGGCGGCGATGCGACGGCAGGGCAAGTCCCTGATCAGGATCACCATCACCGGGTGGGGGCCGGTGGCGACCGGCGGCTTTCCGGCTCGACTGGCCGACTGACCCGGGCGGGGCGCGGCGAAGTGCCGCGCCCCGCCGGGGTTCAGCGCCGAGCCGTCGCGTACGCGGCGCAGCCGATCAGTTCCATCGAGACCTGGAGCCGTTCCAGGCTGATGTTCTTGGCGATGGTGTCCTCGGGGCTGTGGTACGGCGGCTCCAGCAACGCCGGTGACTCCTCGCCGCGCCAGGAGAAGTTCGCGCTGGCGATGCCGACCTCCTGGAAAGACTGGTGGTCGCTGGCACCGCGCTGGGTCACCGGTGAGATCCGCGGCTCGTAGCCGAGCCGCCGGGCGGCGGCGGAGACCTCGTCGGTGGCCCGGTTGCTCTCGCCGGTGAACGACAACAACCAGTACCGGGTCGCCGGGTCCCAGCTGGTGGCGACCATGTCGTTCTGGTAGACGGCGAGGATCCGGTCCCGCTCGGGCTGGGGCAGTTGAGCCACGTAGTAGCGCGAACCGATCAACCCCTGCTCCTCCGAGCCCCACAGGGCGAACCGCACCGTGGCGTTGATCGGCACCGCCCTCAACACCCGGGCCAGTTCCAGGCAGAGCACGGTGCCCGAGCCGTCGTCGTTGGCGCCCGGCGCGCCGATGACCGAGTCGTAGTGCGCGCTGACCATCACCACCGGACCGTTGCGGCCGGCCCGGCCGCGTCGCTCACCGAACACGTTGTGCGAGGTCAACCCCCGATGGGCGGTGGTGGCGACGGTCAGGGTGAGTGGCCCGGCCGCCAGCAACGCACGCAGCCGGTGCTTCTGCGCCTGCGCCACCCCGACGACCGGGATCGGCAGCGGCGCGGCGGCGGAGCCGGGCAGGGTGGGAGAGAACGCCGACGCGCGACGGGGCACCACCAGGTCGGCCGGCAGGAAGACCACGGCTGCCGCCCCGGCCGCCACGGCGGTGGCGGCGAGCTGTTCGCGCTGGGCCGCGACATAGTCCACAAGTACGATCCGGCCACTGACGTCGGCCGGGTAGTCGCCGGGCGTACCCGCGCCGACATCGACCACGGGCGCGGTGATCCTGGTGTCCAACGCGGCCTGTCCGCTCGCGCCGACCTGCCAGTTCAGGTCCCGAGGCAGCCCGGCCGGCGAGCTGAGCTGGGCGAGGAACTTGTCGGCGACCGGGAAGGGTTGCAGCGTGGTATCGTAGCGCAGCCGGTCGAGCTGGCCGGCGATGTAGTGCGCCGCCCGGCGCTCCGAGTCGGTGCCGCCGATGCGTGGGCCGATGTCCTCGGAGAGCACCTTCAGGTGTTGCAGGGCACGCTCTGCCGACAGCTGCGCCACGACGATCCGGTCGTGGGGGGTGAGGGTCGGGGGCCGGTGCGCGCCCGGACGCCGGTCGGCGGACGCCCAGGCGGGGGCGGGCAGCGTCACGGCGGCGGCGCCACCGAGTGCGACGGTCAACATCCGTCGCCGGTTGAGCGAACCTGATCCGGTGGTGCGGGACGATTCGTGCGGGGTTGTCACGGTGTCGTCGAGCGAGGCCAAGACGGCGCCCTCCTGATTCGAGGTCCGACCCGCGCGTCAGGGGTGTGACGCCCGGGTCACAGAGACTCGAATCTATCCGGCGAGCTGCCGGCGCTCAAGATCAGAGATCAGTAGGCGGCGGTGAAGCGCATGTTCCGGAAGCGCCCGTTCTCGATCTCGTCGACCACCGCGACCGCCAGGTCCTCGTAGCTGAGCACGCTGCGGCCCTGCGCGTCGGTCACCGGCTGGTCGGTGCCGGTGCGGTATCGGCCGGTGCGCTCGCCCGGGTGGAATTCAAGCGGTGGCGGGCTGACGTACGTCCAGGTCACCCCGTCGGCCGAGGAGCGGTAGAGGTCCAGGGCCTCCGCCTGCCCCAACGCGGAGTCGCGGTACTCGTCGGGAAAGTCCGGGTCGTCCAGCAGCCGGCCACCTGCGGGGTTGAGCAGGGTGGCGCCGCCGCCGATGTGGATCACCCGAGGTGCCGCCGGCATTCCGCGCAACGCGGCGAGCAGGGTCCGCGCCGCGTCGGGCCACAGCGTACGGTCGCCGCCGCCGATCGCCACCACAAGCGCGTCCGCCTCCGGCGCCAGCTCCCGCACACTCCGCTCACTCGTCGCGTCACCGGTGACGACCCGAACCCCGGCCGGCAGGTACGACGCGTCCGCCTCGGGGCGGCGTACCGCAGCCACCACCCGGTGCCCTCGGTTGAACGCCTCCCTGACGATCCGGGAACCCGCGGTGCCGGCCGCACCGAACACGACGATGTTGACCACGCCTCCCAGGCTAGGGATTCGGTCGGGTGGGTGTCGGCGGAACGGCTCAGTCGACGAGCGCCGAGTAGACCAACTGGCGTAGCTGCGGCCGGATGGGCCAGGTGCTCGACGGCATCAGCTGGGTGAAGAACATGGCGGTGATCTCCTCGACCGGGTCGACCCAGAACGCGGTGCTGGCCACGCCGCCCCAGTAGTACTCGCCGACGCTGCTCGGCACCCGGCTCGGTACCGGATCGTCGACGACCGCGAAGCCGAGACCGAACCCGATGCCGTCCAGGTTTGTCTCGGCGAACCCGCCGGTGGACAGCGTGCCCAGGTCCTGCCCGCCGGGCAGGTGGTTCCGAGCCATGAAGCGCACCGTGCGGGGACCGAGCAGACGCGTGCCGTCCAGTTCGCCGCGGCGCAGCAGCAGCTGGGTGAAGCGGTGGTAGTCGGCGGCCGACGAGATCAGCCCACCGCCGCCGGAGAGCAGCACCGGCTTCTCGTACGCCAGCGCGCCCAGCGCGTCGTGCCGCACCGCGCGACCGGACGCCGGATCCGGCACGTACAGGGCGGCCAGCCGCTCGGCGTCGGCGCCGTCGACGTGCCAACGGGTGTCGCCCATGCCCAGCGGACGCAGGATCCGTTCGGTCAGGAAGGTGTCCAGGCTCTGCCCGGAGACCACCTCGATCAGCCGGCCGAGCACGTCGGTGGCGACCGAGTAGCCCCAGGCGGTACCGGGCTGGAACAGCAGCGGCAGCTCACCGAAGACCCGGCAGGCGTCGGCCAGGTCGACCTCGGCCGGTGGGTAGAGGTCGTAGCCGGCGGCCCGGTACAACCCGTCGACCACCGACGTCTGCATGAAGCCGTAGGTCAACCCGGCGGTGTGGGTGAGCAGGTGCCAGATCCGGATCGGCTCGATCGCCGGCACGGTGTACGGCTTGAGCGTCGAACCCTTCGAGTAGACCCGCATGTCGGCGAACTCGGGCAGCCAGCGCCCGATCTCGTCGGTCAGCTCGAAGCGGCCCTCCTCCCACAGCATCATCGCCGCGACCGAGGTGATCGGCTTGGTCATCGAGTAGATCCGCCAGAGGGTGTCCGGCTGCACCGGCGTACCCGCCTCGCGGTCCCGCAGCCCGTACGTCGAACTGTGCGCGATCTCGCCGCGCCGGGTGACCACCGCCTGCCAGCCGGCGAGCCGGCCGGCGTCGACGTAGCCGGCGAAGTGTTCGTCGATCCGGGCCAGCCGCGTCGGGTCGAATCCGACCTGCTCCGGCTCGATGCTGGGTGCCATGCTCACCTCAGCGAACCTACCGGCCGGTACGCGCGGCGGGAAGGCATGTTGTCGGGGTCACTGGTTAGCCTGCGGGACATGCCGGAGCCGACCGAGGACGTCACCTTCCACGACGAGGACTGGTACGCCGAGGACCTGGCCGACCGGCACTTCGTCAACTGCACCTTCCACCGGGTGGATCTCACCGAGGCGACCAGTCGGGGCGCGATCTTCGAGGGCTGCACCTTCGGCGACGTGGCGTTCAACGTCTCCCGGCACACCGACTCGGCCTTCACCCGGTGCGCCTTCGTCCGGTGCAACCTCTTCGAGGCGGAGTTCACCGGCTGCAAGCTGCTGGGCAGCACCTTCGACCGCTGTGACCTGCGGCCGTTGACCGTGACCGGAGGCGACTGGTCGTTCCTCACCCTCGCCGGTGGCGACCTGCGCGGCGCGCGCTTCACCGGCGTACGGATGCGGGAGACCGACCTGTCCGGGGCCGACCTGACGAGCGCGTCGCTGACCGGGTGCGACCTGTCCGACGTGCAGTGGCGCGGCACCCGGCTCTCCGGTGCGGACCTGCGCGGCAGTGATCTGGCCGGGTTGGATCCCACGGTGGTGCACCGCGTCGGGGCGGTCATCGACGTGATGCAGGCGGCGACCCTGGCCCGGGCGCTGGGCTTCGATATCCGGGGCTGAGCCGTCGTGGCGAAGACATGAAATTCTCTGTCGTCTATGCGAATCAGTCTCGGTGTCTCGGCTGTCGACGCCTCTAATTGTTGATGCAGCCAGTATCGCCTGGCCGTCCGTACATCGACTCCGACTCATGGAGGATTGGCGTCCGATGATCCGTACCGTTCAGGCCGCGCTCGTCGCGGCAGTGCTGACCGTGGTCGCGGTGGTGGTACCGGTGGGGCCGGCAACGGCGGCCGCCAGTTGCTCGACCTCGTCGTCTCAGGCGATCGTGGGGGGCTTTCGGGTCACCCTCCGCTGTGGCGACGCGGGATACATCCACGGCTTCGGCCGTACGCTCACCGACGCGAACCTGGAGGCGCTGCGTCTGTACCAGCTCTACCTCACCTACGGCGTGAGCTGCCGGGGCTCGCTCATCGACTCCCTGGTGGGCGGGTTCGACGTGCAGATCTACTGCCCGGGGTCGTACACCAACAGCTTCGGCAGCAACCTCACGGACGCGGCAGCCGAGGCCCGGGAACTCGTGACGATGCGGCTCTCCGGCGGTCCGGACTGCGATGGCACCACCGTCGCGGCGATCGTGGGCGGCTATCGGGTGACGCTCTTCTGCACTGTGCGGTACGTCCGCGGTCAGGGCAGCACGCTCACGGAGGCCGCACAGATCGCCCGGCTCACCGCGGCGCTCGGCTGAGCGGGGCCGCCGGCCGGTCGTTGCCCGACCGGCGGTCCGCTTCCGCAGTAGCCTGGTCGGCGACCGTCCCGACGACCGAGGCGAGAACGGCCACGGGCGAAGGCGCGGCTGTGGTCGGTCATGACCGCCATCTGGCCGGCCTACGACGACGACCAGGGGAGGACGAACGATGCCCGCTTTCGCGTTGGCGCACCTGCGGAACCCGCAGGTCAACGAGGATATTCTGACCTACCTGGAGCGGATCCAGGCCACGCTGGAGCCGTACGGCGGCCGGTTCGTGGTGCACGGCCCGGAGGTGGACGTACGCGAGGGTGAGTGGCCGGGCAGCGTGGTCATCCTCGAGTTTCCCGACCGGCAGCAGGCTCACGCCTGGTACGACTCGCCGGCCTACCAGGAGATCCTGCCGCTGCGTACCCGTCACATCGACGCCTCGGCGATCATCTTCGACGGGGTGGGACCGGGCTATGACCCAGGCCGGACCGCGGCGGCGCTGCGGGCGCAGACGGCGACCGGCTGAACCCACGGGACAGTTTGTCCGTCACTCCGGGTCCACCGGGTCGTAACGTCCTGCTGTCCGTGTTCGACCGTCCTGTGTGGAGGCCAGGCCGATGAACAGCAGCAGCAGTACCGTCCGTCCCGCTCCGCCCACCGGTGAGCGGTCCGGGGTGGGGTTGCGGGAGATCCCGCTGCCGCCGTACGTGACCGCCGAGGATGCCCAGTTCGCCGTGCGGGCTGTCGTGGTGCACGCGCCACGACGCTGGTCGGGCGGCACGGTCTGCCGCAACGACGCCAGCCCGCACCCGTGCCGACTGCATCGGTGGGGCACCCGGGTGCTCGCGCTACGCGGTCTGCACGACGCCGACATCGCCGCGTTGATCGAGCGCGGTGATCCCGCTGCCCCGCTGCCGCCCCGGCCGCCGGCCTGAGCGGCGTGAGGAGCCGTAACCCACTCCAATACCCGTACAACCGGCCGTCATGCCTTGTGTCGCGCTGACATCGCTCTATTTGACGGACGCCTCGACAGCGGGCAACGTTGGGGCCTGGAGGGGCCTTGAGCTGCCCCGATGTGGCGGTGGGTGGCACCGCCTGGGAGCCAGAAACCCACGAGGAGTCCCACCATGCTCACGATGACCGACAATGCCGTCCTGGTGATCCGTGATCTCGCCGCGCAGCAGGACGTCTCCGAGGGCGGCGGCGTACGCATCGCCGCGGACACCACCGCCGGCTCGCTCACCGTCGAGTTGGTGCCCGCGCCGACCGAGGGCGACCACGTGGTCGACAACCAGGGTGCCCGGATCTTCCTCGATTCCGATGCGGCCGACCTGCTCGGTGATGCCTCGGTCGACGCGACCGTCGACGACGAGGGTGTCGTGCAGTTCGGGTTCACCGAGAAGGAGTAGCTCGGGCCAGCGCGTTCAGTACGTGGGCCAGATGGTGTGAGGTGCTCCACGCCATCCAGTTGGTGGCCGAGCCGGCCCCGGCACCCCGCCTCGCTCGGCGCGCGATCTCCTGATCGCCCCAGGAGAAGCTCGCGCCCGTGGCCGGCCAGTGCGGGCCCGACACCAGCGTGCGACACAGGTCGGCGATCCGCTGGTCGCCCTGCCCGCGGCGGCGCGACCAGCGGTGGATCAACCTGGCGCGGTCGCCGGTGTAAGGGACCGTGAGGTGCCGGTCGACGGCCGGCTGGGCAGCGGCCGCCGAGGCCACGCCGTAGTCGCCGAAGGTGACACCCAGGTCGGCCAGCCGCTGCCAGAGCAGCCAGTCCCAGCGATCCACCCGTACCGGCTCGTCGATGGGCAGTCGGGACAGGGCCGGCGGCATGCCGCCGGCCACCACGCTCACCGAACGCCAGGCGTGCCGGCGGGTCCAGTCCAGCATCCGCCGGACCCGGGGCTCGGCCAGCCGGACGTCGGCCGGGCAGCACACGTCACCACAGTCGAGGACCAGATCACACTGCTCAGGGGCCAGCCGTGCGTGTCTGCCGATCCGTTCCACGGCCGTGGTGGTGGCGTCGGGGCCGGCCCGATCCTGACGTAGCCGCAGGCGTACCACGCCCCGTTGGGTCTGCGCGCGAGCCGTGGCACCGAGCGCCGCCAACCGCCGCTCACCGTCCGTCAGGCCGATCACCGGCACCAGCGGTACGCCCCGGCAGGCCAACGCGGATGCCGTGGTGTCGGGTAGGGCGCCGATGTCGACGGCGGGAAGCAGCCCGGGGGGCAGTCGGGTCAGCGGGCCGATGACGGTTTTGTCGACTTCGGACAGTTGCAGGATCGGGCTGAGCAGCGGGGCGAGGGCGTCGTCGAGGTGGCCGAGCGCCTCCAGCTCCCCGCGCCGTGCGGCGAGGACAGGACGGTAGACCGGCTCCTCCGCCCGTCCTCCGGGGGCGGGCATCATAATTCAATGTAGCCAGACGATTACCCACCACCCAGAGCGGAGCAGCGGGAAATCGGCGGGCAGGTGTCAACTCCCTGACTATCCTCGCGTGGTGTCTGACGCACCGACCCGGTACCGGTCCACCGACGAGGACAGCGCCCGCTGGCTGAGCTTTCCCTTTCGTCCAGGAGACATCGTGATCAGCACCCGCTCCAAGAGCGGGACGACCTGGATGCAGATGATCTGCGCTCTGCTGGTGTTGCGTACGCCGGAACTGCCGGCGCCGCTGACCGAGCTGTCACCCTGGCTCGACTGGCTGGTCGAGCCGCCGGAGCGGGTGTACGCGCGGCTGGCCGCCCAGCGGCACCGCCGCTTCATCAAGACCCACACTCCGCTCGACGGGGTGCCGATTGATCCCCGGGTGCACTACGTGGTGGTGGCCCGCCATCCGCTCGACGCGGCGGTCTCGCTGCACCACCAAAGTGCCAATCTGGATCGCGCCCGGCTCGCCGAGCTGACCGGCCAGCCCGCGACACCGGAGCCGGAGAGCCCTCGTCCGTCGGTCGAGCAGGCGCTCGTACGCTGGATCGACGCGAATCCGGATCCACGCGCCGAACTGGATTCGCTGCCGGGTTTCATGTGGCATCTACGCGACGCCTGGGCCCGCCGGCACCAGCCGAACGTGCACCTCGTCCACTACGACGACCTTCGGGCCGACCTGACCGGGCAGATGCGACACCTGGCCGAACGCCTGGACCTCGAACCGCCCGGACCGCACCTGGTGGAAGCGGCCACCTTCGACCGGATGCGGGACCGCGCCGACCGGCTCGCGCCCGACGCCGCCGGCGTGCTGAAGGAACGCAGCGCCTTCTTCCGCAGCGGTCGGTCCGGTCAGGGCGACGAACTGCTGGACGCAGCGGCGCGCGCCCACTACCGCTCCCGGGTCGCCGCCATGGCGCCGCCGGACCTGCTGGCCTGGCTCCACCGTGCCGAGGCGTGAACGCCGGCGCCCCGGTGCGGCGGGTGCCGCTCCGGGGCGCTGATCGAGCCGGCTACGGCCCGCCGACCGGGTCAGTCGTCGTCCCGGTCGTCATCGTCGTCGTCATCGTCGTCCTGGTCGTCATCGTCGTCCCGGTCGTCGTCCACCGGCTCCTGCTCGGCCTTGACGACCTCACCGGACTGCCGGTCGACGTCGACCTCGTGCTCGGTGCCGCCGTTGACGATCTCGACCTCCCAGACGGCCCGGCCGTTCTCCTCGTCCCGGTCGGTCTCGGTGATCTGTCCACCACCGGCCTGTGCCAGAGCGATCTCACCGGCCCGCTCCCGGCTTACCGCGTCACCCTCGGTCGCCGACTGGGTCTGCGCCGGAACGCTGGTTGCGGCGCTGCTCGGGCCGGCAGTGGTGGTGCCGCTCGGGTCGGCGGTCGCGGGGTCGGTGGGGTCGGCGGGAACAGCCGCGGTCGTCGGGGCGCCGGTCGCGGCGGTCAGGGTCGTCTGCCGCGCCGGACTGTCGTCCGCCGCCGCGACGCCGAGGAACACCCCGGCCGCCGCGAGCACCGCCGCCGCGCCGCCGACCGACGCCAGGATCAGGGGGTTGCGCTTCATCGTCTACACCTCTCCTCGGTTGTTGCATTGAGGATCGGCCGTGCCGCGATAGCAGCGCGCTGTCCGAACCCTAAGCCCCGGTTAAGACCGGCCCTGCGCACGGAAGCGACAGCGCCCAGATCGGGGCGCGGCGGGGGTTACGCGCGGCCGAGCCAGAGTTCCACTTCTGCGCCGCCGCCGGTGCGCTCGCCCAGGGTCAGTCGGCCGCCGCTGGCCTGGGCCGCCCGGCGGGCGATGTCGAGCCCGAGTCCGGTCGAGCCGGCCTGGCTCGCCCCTCGGCGTACCAGGTCGGCCGTGATGCCGGGGCCTTCGTCGGTGACCGTCAGGACCACCTGGTCGCCGACGGCACGGAGCCGGACGGCGAAGGGGGTGCCGTCCGGGGTGTGCGCGAAGACGTTGCCGAGCAGGGCGTCCAGCGCGGCGGCCAGCTCGTCGGCGGCGACGGCGACCGGAACCGGGCCGGGTGCCAGGTCGAGATCGACCGCGCGGCCGGTCTCTTCCGCCAGCACCGACCAGAAGGCGACCCGGTCCGCCACGGTGGTCGCGGCGTCGGCGATCACCGTGCCATCGGTGGGCGTACGCCAGCGGGCCTGCCGGATCAGACCGGTGACCGCCCGCTCAAGGCCGTCCACCGCGTCGATCACCCGGGCGGCGTCCTGCGGGTCGCGCAGCGACTCGGCCTCCAGCCGCAGGGCGGTCAGCGGCGTACGCAGCCGGTGCGACAGATCGGCCACCTGTTCCCGCTCGTGCACCAGCAACTCCTGAATCCGGCCGGCGAGGTGGTTGAGGGCGCCACCCACCTCGCGTAACTCGACCGGCCCCGACGGGCTCACCCGCGCGTCCAGCTCGGCGTTGGCCAACCGGTGCGAGACCTCCGAGAGCTCGCTGATCGGGCGGACCAGCGTGCGGGCCAACCGGTCGGCGACGGCCAGGGCGATCAGCACCAGCAGTGCTCCGAGCAGGGCGAGCACCAGCCAGGCACGACCCACGCCGGCGGTCATCTCCGCCCGCGGCACCACGGTGCGGATCACGGTGGTGCCGTCCGTGCGGCCCTGCACCGCGATGACCACCTCCCGGCCGTCGGCCGTCTCGGCGGTGAGGCTCTGCCCGCGCTCGGCCAACTCCACCGCCGGGGTACGGGTGGCGTTCGAGCCGAGCACCGTGCCGTCCGGCAGGAACACGCTGACCGGCCGGGCCGACTCGGCGGCGAGCTGTTCGACGGTCAGCCGTACGGTCTCCGCGTCGGCGGCGCCCACCACGGGAGCGAGGCTCTGCGCGTCGGCGGTGGCCCGTACCGTGGCCCGGTCCTCGGCGGCGGTGCGCAGCAGCAACGCCAGCGGCACCAGGAAAGCGATCACGATGAGGACGCTTACCGCGGCCACCAGCAGCGCCAGGCGCGCCCTCACCCGCCGACCTCCGGAGCGACCAGCCGCACCCCGACTCCGCGTACCGTGTGCAGGTAGCGCGGCTGCTGGGCACTCTCGCCGAGCTTGCGGCGCAGCCAGGACAGATGCACGTCAACGGTCTTGTCCGCCCCGCCGTACGGGATCTGCCACACCTCGGTCAGCAACTCCCGCTTGGTCACCACCTCACCGACCCGGCTGGCCAGATGCCGCAACAGGTCGAACTCGCGCGGGGTCAGCTCGACCGGCGCGCCGTCGAGGCTGACCTGCCGGGAGCGGGGGTCGATGCGCAGCCCACCGACCACCACCGTCGGATCCTCCGTCGGTCCACCTGGTCCGCGACGTAGCACCGCGCGTACCCGCGCGTCGAGTTGGGCGGCGGTGAACGGCTTGACCACGTAGTCGTCGGCCCCCGCGTCGAGCACCTGGACGATTTCCCGCTCGTCGTCGCGGGCGGTGGCCACGATGACCGGGACGACGCTGACAGCCCGCAGCATCCGCAGCAGCTCGCGGCCGTCCAGGTCGGGCAGCCCGAGGTCGAGTACGACCAGATCGGGGCGGTCGTCAAGGGCGTCGCGCAGCCCGGTCATCGCGGTAGAGGCGGCGGCCACGGCGTGTCCCCGCTCGCGTAGCGCCCGCACCAGCGGGGCACGGATGGTCAGGTCGTCCTCGATCAGCAGCAGGCGGGCCACAGCAGGCAGGGTATCCCCGGCGGTCGGCGTGGGCCGGTTACGTTAACCGTCCCTTAGCGTTGCCCGAAGGTAGCCCCAACCGGTGATCGGGGATAGTCGGGTGATGGGCCGTCGAACCTTCCTCGCCGTGGCCGGATGGCTGGCCACCGCGGTCGTCGCCACCCTGATCGGGCTCGCCGCGATCCGATTGGTGGGTGAGAGTCTCACTGGGACGCCCGGTGGGGTCCGCAGCCAGGAGGAGATCGCCCGCGCGCTCGCCGATCCGGTCCCGGCCGGTCCCGGATCCCCCGGTGGCGCGCCGACGGGTACCCCGTCGCCCGGCACCGGGCCGACCGACGCCGGCCCGGACGGGTCGCCGTCGAGCCCGGTGTCGCCGGCCGACCCGGGCACGGAGCCGGGCAACCGGCGCGGCTTCTCCACGGTGGGCGGCAGCGCGGTTGCCGAGTGCGTGCCGGGCGGGGTCTACCTGGTTTCCTGGAGCGCCCGACCGGGTTACCGGGTCGACGACGTCGATCGTGGCCCGGACGACGACGCAGACGTCACGTTCGTCGGGCCGAGCGGCGAGTACGAGCTGTCCGTGCGATGCGCGGGCGGGGTGCCCACCGTCGACCTCGACGACGACTGAGCGTTCAGGTATCACCGCAGTTCAATGGCATGATCAACAGATCAAATGTCCCGTATCGGACAGTCATTCGCCTGGCTGCCGACAGGGAACGCGACATACGTTCGAGGCACAAAGGGGGCTGATCGGCGCTGATCCCCCTTTAGGCGCCGCAACCAACTCAACACGCCAGGGCCGCTCGGCCGGTTCGGGAAGGAGTCCGATGTCCAGCGCGAGAGCCAGGAGCAGAGGCGCACCGCAGCCGGTGCCGGGGGACGAGGCCACGACTCACGCCGAGGCCGAACACACCACCTGCGCCGGCGGCGGCATGCCATCGACCGCGAGAGTCCTCTTCGCCGTGGTCGACGCCGACGGTCACCTGGTCCGAGGGCTGGGCGCGGCGGCGGCCAACCGGTTGCGGACCGGGATGTACCAGGTGGTCTTCGACCAGGACGTGACCGGCGCCAGCCTGGTCGGCACCGTCGGACTACCGGGGAGCACCGGCCTTGCTCCGGCCGGGCAGATCGCGGTCGCGGGTCGTACCGGCATTCCGAACGCCGTCTTCGTGACCACCTTCGACGGTGTCGGGTCGGCCGCCGACCGTCCCTTCCACCTGGCCGTGCTCTCCTGAGCAACCGCCCGCCGCACACGAGCGCGCGGCGCCGTTGACCCGAGGGTCGAAACCGCGCCGCGCTCGGCCGTCTCCCACCGCCGCAGCCGTACGGCGGTACGTCAGCGGGGACCTGGCATGACCGGGGTCGCACCGGTCGCTGGTGTCGATCCCCGATCTGCGCCAGTCCAAACCGCGGGGCGGTGGCCAATTCCACCATCTGCGAAGCGCGGCGTGGACCGGTCCGCAATGGGGTATGTGTCGGGGCATGGAGCACTTCACTATCGCTACCGTCGCCGAGAAGAGCCCGGACTTCCGGCGGGTGCTGTGGACCGGGAACCACACCCAATTGGTGATCATGACGATCCCGCCGGGCGGCGAGATCGGTGAGGAGGTCCATGAGGACATCGACCAGATCCTGACCTTCGTCAGCGGCACCGGTGAGGCGCGAGTGGCCGGGGAGAAGCGCGAGGTGGTACAGGGTGACCTGGTGGTCGTACCGGCCGGCACCCGCCACAACTTCGTCAACACCGGGCCCAACCCGCTGGTGCTCTACACCGTCTACGGGCCGCCGGAGCACGCCGACCAGGCCGTGCACCGCACCAAGGAGGAGGCCGACGCCGCCGAGGCCGCCGGGAAGGACGAACCGCCCACCTCCTGAGTCCGCCGCCCTCGCCGGTCTCCGCCCTGGGCGGCGGAGACCGGCGAGACAGCGTGATGAGGCCCGGAATCCCGGGTACGCCGACCGGCATGGAGCAGCCGGCGATCTCCGACTACGGGTACCTCTCCGACTGCCGTTCGGGCGCGTTGGTCAGCCGGGCCGGCTCGATCGACTGGTGGTGCCCGAACCGGTTCGACTCGCCCTCGGTCTTCGGCCGGCTGCTCGACCCGAACGGCGGTCACTGGCAACTGGCACCGGTGGCCGTGGGACAGACCGGGCACCGGGTGCAGCGCTCGTACCAGCCGGACACGCTGGTGCTGCGCACCGTGCACCACACCGCCGAGGGCAGCGTGGCGGTCACCGACGCCCTCGCCGCCGAGGTGGGTGCCCGCGCCCACGAGTTCGGCATGCGCTCCCCGGCCGTGCTGCTGCGCGTCGTCGAGGGACTGTCCGGCCGAGTGCCGATGACCTTGGACTACCGCCCGCGACCGGAGTACGGCCTGCTCACCCCGTACCTGAGGGAGTTGCCCGACGGCTCGGTGACCGCCGTGGCCGGGCCGGTGGCGTTGGTGCTGCGCGGTACCGGGCTGCCCCTACGCGCCGAACAGGACCGGGTGCGGCAGACGTTCGCCGTCGACGCGGGGCAGGTGATCGGTTTCGATCTGGCCTACGCGCCGGCGTACGGCGAACCACCGGCCCGGCTGGATGCGATTTCCACCCTGGCGGACACGGTGCTGGCCTGGGAGGCATTCCGCGAGAGCCACCGGTACGAGGGGTGCTATCCCGAGGTGGTGCGGCACAGCGCCACGGTCCTCACCGGCCTCACGTACGCCCGCAGCGGCGCGGTCGCCGCGGCGTCGACCACCTCGCTGCCGGAAGAGTTCGGCACCGACCGCAACTACGACTACCGCTTCTGCTGGCTGCGGGACTTCGCCATGACGATGCGGGCGCTGTGGGTGGCAGCCTGCCCGACGGAGTCGTCCCGCCTGTTCGAGTGGGCCGCCCGCTCGATCGGCCGGGTCGGCTCCGATCCGGTGCCCGTGCTGTTCGGGCTGGAAGGGGAACGCGACGTCTCCGAGCACGACTGCCCACACGTGCGCGGATACGCCGGAAGCCGGCCGGTGCGCGCCGGCAACGACGCCTGGCGTCAGCGGCAGCTCGACGTGCCGGGTGAGGTCATCTCGGCGGTGTGGCGGTTGCACGACTACCTCGGTGATCAGCTCCCCGCCGAGCTGCGCGACATGGTGCTCGGCCTCACCGAGCAGGTGGCGACCACCTGGCGACTGCCCGACCGGGGAATCTGGGAACCGCGCGACCGGGAGCGGCACTACCTGTCGTCCAAGGTGCTCTGCTGGGTGGCGATGGACCGGGCGGTGCGGCTGGCCCCGCAGTTGGGGGAGCAGGCGGACGTGCGGCGTTGGGCCGGCATCCGGGACGAGATCCGGGCCACCGTGCTCCGCGAGGGTTTCGACGAGCGCCGGGGCGTCTTCACCTCCGCGTTCGGGTCGCCGGAGCTGGACGCGGCGGCCCTGTACCTGCCGGTGGTGGGGTTCCTGCCGGCCACCGACCCACGGATGTGGGCCACAATCGAAGCGGTCGAACGGGAACTCGGCGGTGCCGACGGGCTGATCCACCGCTGGGACGACGACCCGGCCGGCTTCGTGCTCTGCTCGTTCTGGCTGGTGGAGTGCCTGGTGCTGGCGGGCGAACGGGAACGGGCCGCCCAGCTGTTCGAGCAGGTCACCGGGTACGCCAACGACGTGGGGCTGTTCAGCGAGCAGATCGATCCGGCCACCGGGGCGCACCTGGGCAACACGCCGCAGGCGTTGTCCCACATCGGTCAGGTCAACGCCGCATGGCGGCTGACCGATCCCACCGCCGAGTGACGCCTGCCGCGTTCCGCATCGACGCCGGTGCGCCACCGCTCGTCAACGGGGCAGCACCGGTACGCCGGAGACGTCGATCGTCTCCGGATACTTCACGCCAGCGCCGGTGTTCAGCACGACCACGCGTTCACCCGCCCGGATCCAACCACCGGCCCGCAACCGACGCGCGGCGGTCAGGCAGGCGGCCCCCTCGGGGCAGAGCAGTAGGCCCTCCCGGGCGGCGAAGTCCCGCAGGTCGGTCAGGATCTCGGTGTCGTCCACCGCGATCGCGGTGCCGGCGGTGGCGCGCAGCGCGGCGAGAATCAACTCGTCGCCCAGCGGTGCCGGAACGGTGATGCCGAACGCCACCGTGTGGGCGTCCTCCCACGGTTGTGCCCGGTCGTCCCCGGCGGCGAACGCCCGCACGATCGGCGCGCAGCCGGTGGCCTGCACCGCCACCAGACGGGGCAGCTTGTCCTCGACCCAGCCCAACTCCCGCAGCTCGCCGAGGGCCTTGTGGATGCCGATCAGCCCCACGCCACCGCCGGTCGGATAGATGATGACGTCGGGGACCTGCCAGCCCAGCTGCTCGACGATCTCGTACCCCATCGTCTTCTTGCCTTCGAGGCGGTACGGCTCGCGCAGCGTGCCGGCGTCGAAGACGCTGCCCTCGGAGGCCGCGACCAGCGCGGCCACCTGGCGCCCGGCGTCGCCGATCAGGCCGTCGACCAGGCGCAGGTCGGCACCGGCGGCCACGCATTCCCGACGGCAGATGGTCGGTGCGGACAGCGGCATCACGATGGTGGCGCCCAGCCCCGCCCGGGTCGCGTAGGTGGCCCATGCCGCGCCCGCGTTGCCGTTTGTCGGCATGGCGATCCGCCGGATGCCCAGTTCCCGGGCCCGACTCACGCCGACGGCGGCACCGCGCGCCTTGAACGAGCCGGTCGGGGTCAGTCCCTCGTCCTTGACCAGCAGGTCGTCGACGCCGATGTCCGCGCCGTACGCCGGCGCGCGCAGCATCGGCGTCCATCCCTCGCCGAGGGTGGTGACGTGCCGTGGGTCGGCCACCGGCAGCAGCTCCCGGTAACGCCACAGATCGGCCGCGCGCAACCCGAACCGCTCCGGCTCGATCACCCGCGCCGCCGCCGCGAGGTCGTAGCGCGCCAGCAGCGGTGAGCCGCATTCGCAGAGGTTCTGCGGTACGCCAGCGTCGTGTTCCCGGCCGCAGCGCGGGCATTCGAGGTGGGTCAGATACACGCCACTCCTCGCCGTCTCAGCTCGCGTCCACGCTGCGCCACGCGCGGCTGCGGCGACCAGCCTCGTAGGCGGAGTCCAGCCGCTTCGCCACCACCCCGGGCAGGCCCTGTTCGCGCGCCGCACGCATGGTTTCGGCACCGGCGCCGGGAAACCAGGGCGGAGTCTGCCAGTGCGGCCCGGCCAACGCCAGCGAGTCGAGCAACTCCCGTCGCTGCGGGTACGGCAACTCCAGGCTGCTCACCCCCTCCAACCAGAGCAGGTCGACAAGCAGGTACTGGGCATCGACGGTGCTGCGCCCACCCCGCGCCGGCCGGACCTTCCCGGCGCTATCGATGCGGACCAGCACGCCGTCCAGCACGACCTCCGTCGGTGCCAGCGCCTCGGCCATCGGCCGCAACCACGGATATTTACCGGTGATCTCCTCACCGGCGTCGGAGAGCAGCCGCAGCCGCCCGCCGGAGACGTACGCCACCGCGCGTGTCCCGTCCCAGCGCAGCTCGTACCCCCAGGCGGCCTGATCGGTGGGGAGCCGGCCGGCCGGCGTGGGACGCATCGGCGCGACCAGGTCGGGCATGGCGGTCCAGCCCGGCGGTGCCGGGTCGGTGCGTCGCACCATCCAGTCCCGGCCGTCGCGCCCGCCGGTGGCGAAGAGCACGTACCGTCCGGTGGTCCGCTTCCCGCGCAGCTCGACCACCACCTCACGGTCCTGCCACTTCTCGCAGCGGTAGGTGCCCCGGTCGTGGATCAGCATCCGGCCGCCGCCGTACTCGCCGGCCGGGATCTCACCGGAGAAGTCGAGATACTCCATGGGGTGGTCCTCGGTGTGCACGGCGAGGTGGTTGCGCCCCTGATCACGGGGCAGCCCACGCGGCACCGCCCAGGAGACGAGCACTCCGTCGCGCTCCAGCCGCAGATCCCAGTGCAGGCTGCGGGCGTGGTGCTGCTGGATGACGAACCGGGCGCGGTCGCCGGCCCGGGACCGCCGGGGACGCTCAGCCGGGACCGGCTCGGGGGTACGCGCGGCGTCCCGCTTGCGCCGGTACTCCTCCAGCCGGTCAGCCACGTCCCGCATTCTCCGGCAAATCGCGCCGACGCGCCCGGCGGCGGGACTCGACGCGCCCGATCTCGGGCATGCCGAGCGTCATCGGGGGTAGAACGGTCGACATGAACCACAGTGACCACCCCACCGCAGTTCTCCCCGGTGACGTCCGGATACCGCTGCTCGGCTTCGGCACCTGGCAGGCGACCGGCGAAGAGGGCTACAAGGCCGTCCTCGCCGCGCTCGACGCCGGCTACCGGCACATCGACACCGCCACCATGTACGGCAACGAGGAGGAGGTCGGCCGGGCGATCCGGGAGAGCGGGCTGCGCCGGGAGGACGTCTTCATCACCACCAAGCTCCCACCCGAGCGGGTCGGCCGGGAACGGGAGACGATCGAGGAGAGCCTGCGTGCCCTCGACGTCGACTACGTGGACCTGTGGCTGGTCCACTGGCCGCCGAACAACCCCGGTGACCTGATCCCGGTCTGGCGGGAGATGCTCGCCGCCCGCGACGCGAAGCTGGCCCGGGCGGTCGGGGTCAGCAACTTCAGCACCGCCCAGATCGACGAGCTGATCCAGGCGACCGAGGAGAACCCGGCGGTCAACCAGATCAAGTGGGGACCGCGGCTCTACGACCGACAGCGGCACGCCGAGCACCGGGACCGCGGGGTGGTCCTGGAGGGTTACAGCCCGTTCAAGACCACCGACCTGTCCGACCCGGTGCTGACCCGGATCGCCGGCGCACACAACGTCTCGCCCGCCCAGGTGGTGCTGCGCTGGCACCTCGACCACGAGATCGTGGCGATCCCCAAGTCGGTGACGCCGGAGCGGATCCGCGCCAACGCGGACATCTTCGGCTTCTCGCTGACCGCCGAGGAGATGCGCGACATCGACGCCCTCGGCTCCTGACCCGACCGGGTGGCCCGCGCAGGGTGGCCGCCTTCACGACATGCGGCAACTTGGGCTCTCACCACGTCGGGAGAGCCCGAGTTGCCGCATGTCGTGCCGGTCAGCCGACGGTCGCGGTCGTCAGGAGCGGGAGCAGGCGGTGCCGTTGAGGGTGAAGGCGGTGGGATTGGAGTAGGACCCGTTGAGCGTGCCCTGGTAGCCGAAGCTGGCCGTGCCACCGGGGGAGATGGTGCCGTTGTGGCCGACGTTGCGGGCGGTCACCGACGAGCCGCTCTGGCTCACCGTGGCGTTCCAGGAGTTGGTCACCTGCTGCCCGGACGGCAGCGAGTAGGCAAGCGTCCAGCCGTTGATCGTGCTGGAGCCGGTGTTGGTGATCTGCACGTCGGCGGTGAAGCCGTTGTTCCACGAGTTGGCCGTGTACTTCACCGCGCAGGCGCCGCTGCCCGAGGGCGGCGGGGTGGTGGTGGGCGGCGGGTTGTTGTTGCCGCCACCGTTGACCGCGGCCGAGAAGTTCGTCACGGCCAGCCCGACACCGCCCTGCCAGGGCTCGAAACCGGCCTGGATGCTGGTCAGGTACCAGGAGTTGGTGATTGCGCCCCGGTTGCGGGTGTCGTTGATGAACGCCAGCAGGTTGAGGTTCGCGCTGCTGA
The DNA here is from genome assembly GCF_049178935.1 of Verrucosispora sp. WMMD703. NCBI lineage: Bacteria > Bacillati > Actinomycetota > Actinomycetes > Micromonosporales > Micromonosporaceae > Micromonospora > Verrucosispora sp. WMMD703. Next base: position 1,471,228 of record NZ_JBMHMM010000004.1, read on the forward strand.
TGGCCGACGGGGCGACGTACGAGATGACGTTGTTGGAGCCGTTGCTGCCCCGCCAGACCTCCCAGTTGCGCCCGTCGATGTTGGCGTTGCCGACCGGGGAGCCGATCGGCTGGATCGGGCCCTGCCGGTTGAACCAGATCATGATCTCCATCTGGTTCACGCCGTCCCGCTTGGGCGACGGGTCGAGCCAGATGTCGTACGAGGCGTTGTAGGTCCCGTTGCTCACGTACCGGTAGTTGATGCTGCTGGTCGCGCTGCTGATCTGGCTGACCTGGATCGGCAGGTTGGTGCCGGGGGAGCAGTTGGTGTAGTGGCAGCCGAGGAAGACCGACGGGTACGCCGTCGGCGCGCCGTTGGTCGGGCTGCTGCCGTTCTGAGTGATGATCTCGAAGCCGTTGTTGGTGACGTTGATGCACTGCTGGGCGGTGGTGCCCCAGCGGTTGTTCTGCACCACGTACCGGTTCTGGATCACTGTCGAGCCGTACTGCTCGCAGATCTGGGTGTCGGCGGAGGCGGTCCCGCCGAGGGCCACGGCGACGATCGAGCCGGCGGCGGCCAGCCCGACGGCCACGACGGCCCGCAAGGTACGTCTCATGATGCTCCTAGCGCTGCGGCGTCACCCGGACGCCGGGACGGATGCGGACGGAGCGGTGGGGATTGCGCCGTCGATAGTTACGGGAGCGCTCCCATGCTCATCGTCACATTTACATCCTTGAAACAAACGGCGCAACCGGTGCGGGTGATTGATGTCAATTGCTACATGTGTCACGTACGCCACGGTCGGGCATCCGTCGACTCCGGGCGGCTGCTGGCCGACGCCGACGGGCGGATCCGGGGATGCCGAGGGGTGTCGGAGGTGGGCCGGTTGCCTCTGGTGTGTGCCGATTGCGCCGAGTAGTCTCTTGCCTTCAACGCGTGCCGAACCCCTCCGGAGGCGTACACCCCCATGCGTGGCTCCCCCCTGCGCATCCTCGTCGTCGGCGCGGGCATCGCCGGGCTGGCCGTGGCCCGGGCGCTGCGCCTGGCGGGCTTTCGGCCGGACCTCACCGACAAGGCGCCGCCGCACGACCTCACCGACGCCGGGCTCTACCTGCCCGGCAACGCGGCCCGCGCGCTGCGCCGGCTGGACCTCGACGACCCGGTCCGCCCGTACGGAAAAGTCATCCACCGGCAACGCTTCCTCGACTCGACAGGTGCGCCGCTGTGCGAGGTCGACCTCGACGCGCTCTGGGCCGAGGTTGGCGAGTGCCGGGCGCTGGCCCGCTCCGACCTGCACCGCGTGTTGCTCAGCGGTGCCGGCGGCGCGGTCCGGCACGGCGCGGAGGTGCGCACCATCGACCTGCTGCCGTCCGCCGTCGGCGTCACCTTCGTCGACGGCACCCAGGTCGAGTACGACCTGGTGATCGGTGCCGACGGGCCGCGTTCCTCGATCCGGGCGCTGGCCGCGCTCGGCGGACCGCCCCGCCCCGCCGGGCAGGTGGTCTACCGCGGCGTCGTACGTGACGGTCCGCCGGTCGACGAGTGGACCGCCCTGCTCGGGCAGCGCTGCGGCTTCCTCGTGGTACCGATCGGTGCCGGCCGGTTGCACTGCTACGCCGACGAGGCCGGCACCGACCTGCCGGCCGACCCGCTGGGCCGGTTGCGCGAGCTTTTCGGCGAGTACGGCGGACCGGTGCCGGAGGTGCTCGACGCGCTCGACGGGGTGCACGCCACCACCACCGACGAGGTCGAGCTCGGGCGTTGGTTCCGGGGGCGGGTGGTGCTGGTCGGCGACGCCGCCCACGCCACCGCGCCGACCCTGTCCCAGGGTGCCGCGATGGCCCTGGAGGACGCCGTGGTGCTCGCCGAGTCGCTGCACGCGGCGGGCAGCGTCGAGGCGGCACTTACCGCGTACGAGAGCCGCCGTCGCCCGCGTACCCGATGGGTGCAGGACCGGACCCGGGACCGCAACCGCACCCGCGACGTGCCGCCGGCGCTCCGCGACCCGCTGCTGCGCGGACGCGGCGACCGCATCTTCGGGGAGCACTACCGGCTGCTTCTCGGCCCGCTGTGATCCACCCCTGGGCGACCCCACGCGGTGCTGTCACCTGCCGGGGACTATCCTCCTTGCGGATGACGGCCCGCCGAGTCAGCGCGTGCCGAGCGGGACAACCCAGAACCGGAGGCCACTCGTGACCACCGTCGCACCCAAGCCGGTCGTGACCCGGCCCTGGCCGGTCCGGGAGCCGGTCAAGGGGTCGGCCATCGCGCGGCTGCTGCGGACCACGGACGCGAAGCAGATCGGGATCATGTACATGGTCACCGCGTTCGTGTTCTTCATGATCGGTGGCCTGATGGCCCTGATCATGCGGGCCGAGCTGGCCCGGCCCGGGCTGCAGTTCCTGTCGCCGGAGCAGTACAACCAGCTGTTCACGATGCACGGCACGATCATGCTGCTGTTCTTCGCGACGCCCATCGTGTTCGCCTTCGGCAACTACGTCGTGCCCATCCAGATCGGTGCGCCCGACGTCTCCTTCCCGCGGCTGAACAGCTTCGCCTACTGGCTGTACCTGTTCGGCGGCACCATGGCCACCGCCGGCTTCCTCACCCCCGGTGGAGCAGCGGACTTCGGCTGGACCGCGTACACGCCGCTGAGCACCAGCGAGCACGCCCCGGGCGTCGGCGCCAACATGTGGGTGGTCGGTCTGGCCATCTCCGGTCTGGGCACCATCCTCGGCGCGGTCAACCTGATCACCACGATCCTGACCCTGCGTGCGCCGGGCATGACCATGTTCCGGATGCCGATCTTCACCTGGAACATGCTGGTCACCAGCCTCCTGGTGATCCTGGTCTTCCCGCTGCTGGCCGCCGCGCTGTTCGCGCTGGCTGCCGACCGGCTGCTGGGTGCGCACGTCTACAGCCCGGAGACCGGCGGGCCGATGCTGTGGCAGCACCTGTTCTGGTTCTTCGGTCACCCCGAGGTCTACATCATCGCGCTGCCGTTCTTCGGCATCATCAGCGAGATCATCCCGGTCTTCTCCCGCAAGCCGATCTTCGGCTACAAGGGCCTGGTCGCCGCCACCATCGCCATCGCCGGTCTGTCGATGAGCGTCTGGGCGCACCACATGTTCGCCACCGGTCAGGTGCTGCTGCCGTTCTTCAGCTTCCTGAGCTACCTGATCGCCGTGCCCACCGGCATGAAGTTCTTCAACTGGATCGGCACCATGTGGCGGGGGCAGATCAGCTTCGAGTCACCGATGCTGTTCTCCATCGGCTTCCTGGTCACCTTCCTCTTCGGTGGCCTGACCGGGGTGCTGCTGGCCGCCCCGCCGCTGGACTTCCACCTGCACGACTCCTACTTCGTCGTGGCGCACTTCCACTACGTGCTCTTCGGCACGATCGTCTTCGCGGTCTTCGCCGGGATCTACTTCTGGTTCCCGAAGATGTTCGGCCGGATGCTCGACGAGCGGCTCGCCAAGATTCACTTCTGGCTCACGATGATCGGTTTCCACACCACGTTCCTCATCCAGCACTGGTTGGGCAACGAGGGCATGCCTCGGCGGTACGCCGACTACCTGCCCGACGACGGATTCACCACGCTGAACATGATCTCGACGATCGGCGCGTTCATCACCGGTATCTCGACGCTGCCGTTCCTCTACAACTGCTGGAAGTCGTACAAGGCCGGCCCGGTGGTCGAGGTGGACGACCCGTGGGGCCACGGCAACTCGCTCGAATGGGCGACCAGCTCGCCGCCGCCGCTGCGCAACTTCGACCGGATGCCCCGGATCCGCTCCGAGCGGCCGGCCTTCGACCACAAGTTCCCCGAGCTGGCTGCCGGACAGACCCTCGCCGGACCGCCCGAGGGTGGTTCCAAGCCGCTGACCAGCGAATCCGACGGTGGTGCCAGCTACACCGAGGACGTGGCCAGCGACACCGACCGCCGCTGACCCACCGCGTCGTACGCCGGGCGCCGATCCCCATGCCGGGGGTCGGCGCCCGTCTCGTACTGCCCACTCCCCGCTGCCGGTCCACCCGCCGCCGTCCCTGCCTGGCTGCCGTGGTTGGTGGCTGGTGCCAGCTCCGCAACCTCATCCGCACCACCATCACACCGTCACTTTCGGTGATGAGCACCCTCCGGTGCAGACCTCACTCTGCGTGATGTCCTGGCCGAGGTCGACCTCTTACCCCTGCCGTCCTTTGCTCTGCTTCAACCCACGCAGTAGCAGCTGACCTGCGGGGATATGGCGGCCGGACAAAGGGCGCGTCGGCCGGTGTGACACGGAGCGTATTCCATTGCGTGGGGCCTGTCTCGCTAAGGGTGTTTCCGGCGATCTTGGTTAGTAGGTTTCAGCGGCTGGGAAGCGGTCGCTGAAGGTGATGGCGAAGGCGTTCAGGGCGGGTTTCCAGCGCATCGTCCATCGGGTTCTGCCTGCCCCGGTGGGGTCCAGGGATCGGGTCACCAGGTACAGACACTTCAACGCGGCCTGCTCGTTGGGGAAGTGGCCGCGGGCCTTGACCGCCCGCCGGTAGCGGGCGTTCAACGATTCGATCGCGTTGGTCGAGCAGATGACGGTGCGGATCTCCAGGTCGTAGTCGAGGAACGGGATGAACTCCGCCCACGCGTTGTCCCACAGCCGGATCACCGCCGGATACCGGCCGCCCCATTTCTCGGCCAGGTCGTCGAACGCGGCCCTCGCGGCGGTGGCGTTGACGGCGGTGTAGATCGGCTTGATATCGCGCTTCAGCTCATCCCAGTAGCGCCGCGAGGTGAGCCGGAAGGTGTTGCGGATCAGGTGGATCACGCACGTCTGCACGATCGTCTGCGGCCACACGTTCGTGACGACATCGGGCAGGCCCTTCAACCCGTCGCAGACCAGGAAGAACACGTCCTTCACGCCCCGGTTGCGCAGGTCGGTGAGCACGCTCATCCAGAACTTCGCGCCCTCACCACCCGAGCCGGCCCACAACCCGAGGATGTCCTTGTCCCCGTCGAGGGTGACCCCGATCGCGGCATAGAACGGCCTGTTCGCCACCTGCCCATCCCGCACCTTCACCACGATGGCGTCGATGAACACCGCCGCGTAGATCTCGTCCAGGGGCCGGTGGGACCAGTCGGTCATCTCCTCGATCACCTTGTCGGTGATCCGCGAGATCGTCTCCTTGGACACCGAAGCCCCGTAAATCTCGGTGAAGTGCGCCGAGATCTCCCCGGTGGTCAAACCCTTGGCATACAACGACAACACCACCTCATCGACGCCCGACAGGCGACGCTGCCGCTTGCGCACGATCTGCGGGGTGAACGTGCCCGCCCGGTCCCGCGGCACGTCGATCTGCACCGGTCCCGACGCGTCGGTCAACACCGTCTTCGACCGAGTGCCGTTGCGGATGTTGCCCGAGCCGGCGCCGTCGGGTTCGTGTTTGGCATAACCGAGATGCTCCGTCATCTCCTCGTTCAACGCGGTCTCCAGGACCGTCTTGGTCAACTGCTTCAACAGCCCGTCCGGACCCGTCAACGACAAGCCCTGCTCCTTCGCGGCCCGAACCAGCTCAGCGGCGGCTTTCGCCTCCGCCGACGGCTCGGGCCGCTTCTTCCGTCCGGTCTGGTCGTTCAGTGTCGCGGTCATCACGGCACCCTCCTCACCAGGCACAACGCCCGGCAGGTCAGGCCGGAAACACCTTTAGATCCACAGACCCATTGCGTGGGTTGAAGCAGAGCAAAGGGAGCGCAGGGGAGAGGGTGTGGTGGCGTGGACGGTTACGCAGCGTTTGGGGCGAGAGCGGCGATGTGGTCCGGGCAGCGGCGATCCGGACCGAGGCGGGGACGGTGGGGCGGGGAGCGCGGTGGGGCTGGGGCGAGGACGGGATCGCGCTGCGTCGGGGTGGGGTCAGGGGGCGGACGGGGTGAGGGTGGTCGCGGTGTGCTCGTCGCCGGGCAGGGTGGTGGCCGCGCTGTCCGTGCGGCGGTGGCGCAGCTCGATCGGCAGCACCGCGAGGGCCACCAGGGCACCGATCGCGCCGGGGACCGCGAACCCCCACAGCGGGGCCGAGGCGTCGATGACCGCGCCGGCAAGCGGGGCACCCACGGCGATGCCGACGGTGACAGCCGAGCCGTGCAGGCCCATCGCCTCACCGCGGACGCCGGCCGGGGCGAGCCGACTGACGGTGTCGGAGGTGGCCGCGATGGTCGGCGCGCAGAGCGCCCCCGCCGGGATCAACGCCAGGCAGAGCAGCCACCAGTGGGAACCGCCCAGTCCGACGGGAATGGTGCAGAGGCTCAACAGGCCCATCAGTGCCACCGGCGAGAACGAGCGGCGGACCGCGCCATAGGCGAACCCGCCCAGCAGCGAGGCCACCGCCCAGACGGAGAGCACCGCACCGGTGAAACCGGCATCGCCGTTCTCCCGCAGCACGGCGATGACCGCCACGTCGGTGCCGCCGAGCACCAGGGTCGCGGCGGCGCTGACCGCGAACACGGCCACCAGCCGCGAGGTGAGCCACTGCCGTCGGGCGACCCTCGGCTGCGGCCCGGTCGACGCCTCGGCGGCGCTGCGCACCGGCGGGTTGAGCAGCCACAGCACCACTCCGGCGGCGACGATGCCGACGCCGACGAGGTAGAGCGTGAGGCGGGCCGAGATGGTGGTGACCCCCACCGTGGCCAGGGCCGGACCGATCATGAACGACAGCTCCACCGACATGGAGTCCAGCGCGTACGCCGGCCGGCGCTTCTCCGGCGGCACCAGCGCGGCGATGGACTGCCGGATCACCGAGAAGATCGGCAGCGCCAGCAGACCGGCCAGGAAAGCGGCCGGCAGCAGCAGGTAGTACGACAACATCGGTGCGGTCGACCAGAAGACGGCCTCGGCCACGGCGGTGAGAACCAGCACGGGCCGCAGGCCACGACGGTCCACCAGCCGGCCGAGCAGCGGGCCACCGACCGCCGCGCCGACGGTGATCGCCGCGCCGACCAGACCGGCCGCACCGTAGCCGCGCCCGAGGTCCTGCACGACGTAGAACGTCAGCGTGACGCCGGTGGCGGTCAGCGGAACCCGCGCCAGCACCGCGACGAGCAGCAGCGACCGCAGACCGGGCAGGGCGAGTGCCTCCCGGTAAGGCTTCATGTTCACGTCGGTCCGTACCTCCGCCGGACATCCTCGACCGGCAGAGCTACGGCTGCCAACGAATTAACGGCTCATGCGGCTTTGATCACAGGGGCACCGAATGTGGTGATCCCGGCCCCCTCGAAGGCGCGCAGCGCGACGTCGGTGGTGTCCGGCGCGACGGCCGCCGTCAGGTCCAGCAGCACGGTGGTGGCGAAACCCTCCTGGGCGGCGTCCAGCGCGGTGGCCCGCACGCAGTGGTCGGTGGCGATACCGACCACGTCCACCCGCTCCACGCCACGCTGCCGCAACCATTCGGCCAGACCCTCGCCGTCGTCGGCGCGCCCCTCGAAGCCGGAGTACGCGGCGGCGTACTCGCCCTTGTGAAAGATCGCCTCGATCCGGTCGGTGGCCAGCTCCGGGTGGAACTCGGAGCCGGGGGTGCCGACCACGCAGTGCCGGGGCCAGGTGCTCACGTAGTCCGGTGAGTCGGCGAAGTGCGTGCCCGGGTCGATGTGGTAGTCCTTCGTCGCCACGACGTGATCCCAACGGTCCGGCTCGGCGGCCAGCAGCCGGGAGATCCCGGCGGCGACTCCCGCCCCGCCGGCCACGGCCAGCGAGCCGCCCTCGCAGAAGTCCTTCTGCACGTCCACGATGATCAGCGCGTTGCTCACCGACTCCACTCCTCTCACTCGGCGGGTACCACGGTGACCGGGATGGCCGGATCGCCCGCGGAAAGCTTGAGACCCTCCCACGGGATCGAGATCAGGCACTGCCGCAGGTGCTCCCGCGACTCGTCGAGCGTCGGCAGGGACACCGGCTCGCCATCCACGACGTACGAGCGTTGCAGCAGCCGGTCGTTGGGGCGATGGTCCGGCACCCCCTGCGGTACGACGATTTCCTCGGTGGCCGTGCCGGTCGGCTTGTGCCGGCGGACGGCGACCTTGCGTCCGCCGATGGTGGCCTTCTGCTCGGACCGCTTGACCACCGGACGGCCCTCGACCTCGACCAGCTTGTAGACCAGCCCGGCGGTAGGTGCGCCGGAGCCGGTCACCACGGCGGTGCCGGCGCCGTACATGTCCACCGGTTCGGCGGCCAACGCCGCGATGGCGTACTCGTCGAGGTCACCCGAGACGATGATCTTCGTTTCGGTGGCGCCGAGCGAGTCCAGCAGTTGCCGCGACTGCTGGGCGATCACGGCCAGGTCCCCGGAGTCGATCCGAACCGCCCGCAGCTCCGGGCCGGCCACCTCGATCGCGTTACGGATGCCCTGACTGATGTCGTACGTGTCGACAAGAAGCGTGGTGTCCTTGCCCAGCGTGGCGACCTGCGAGGCGAACGCGGCCCGCTCGTCGTCGTGCAGCAGGGTGAAGGCGTGCGCGGCGGTGCCGGCGGTGGGTATGCCGTACCGCTGGCCGGCGGCCAGGTTGGAGGTGAAGCGGAAGCCGGCCAGGTAGGCCGCCCGGGCTGCCGCGACCGCCGCCTCCTCGTGCGCCCGCCGTGACCCCATCTCGATCAGGGCCCGGCCGCGGGCGGCGGTGACCATCCGCGCCGCGGCGGCAGCCACCGCGCAGTCGTGGTTGAGCACCGACAGCACAAGCGTCTCCAGCACCACGCATTCGGCGAAACTGCCGGAGACGGTCAGGATCGGTGAGCCGGGGAAGAAGAGCTCCCCCTCGGCGTACCCGTCGATCTCGCCGGTGAACCGGTACTCGGACAGCCATTCGGCACCCGGTTCGTCCACCACGCCGGTGCGGCGCAGGAACTCGATGTCGGCCGGGTCGAAGCGGAACTCGCGGATCAGCTCGACCAGGCGTGCGGTGCCGGCGACCACGCCGTACCGGCGGCCGGCGGGAAGCCGACGGCTGAACACCTCGAACACGCAGCGCCGGTCAGCCGTGCCGTCTCGCAGGGCGGCGCTGACCATGGTCAGCTCGTAGTGATCGGTCAGCAGCGCGGGACGAGAGGTGTGCACCCCCTCAGAGTAGGGTTCACATCGCTGTCGTGCCGTCGTGCCCCGGGATCGTGCCGAGGGCCACCCGCAGCTCCGCCCGGCTGGTCACGCCGAGCTTGGTGTACACGCGTTGCAGGTGGTTCTCCACCGTGCGGGCGGAGAGAAACAGCTGCTCGGCGATGGCGCGACTGGTGCCGCCGACCGCCGCGAGCCGAGCCACCTGCCACTCCCGGTCGGTGAGCGTCGGCGTGGCCGCCTGTAGCGCCGGAGTGTGCACCATGTCACACCTGGCGAGCAGCGCGCCGAGCCGTTGCCGAGCGTGCCCGACATCGGGCGCGCGGCGCTGACGCAGCAGGTGCACGGCCCCCGCCGCGGCCTCGGCGGCCAGCAGGTCGAGCCCGCGCTCCGCGAAGCCGTCGGCTGCGTTGAGCAATCCCTCCGGCAGGCCGTCGGCAGACGCCCGGGCATGCCGGGCCAGCAGCGGCGGCAACTCCCCGTCGACCTGCTCGGACAGCTCCGTCAAGCGCTGCGCGACGGTACGGCGGCCGCCGTCGGAACACCTCGGCCCGGTCTGCGCCCCGGCCTTGCCCAGCCGCACCAGGTCATGCAGCACCAGTGCCTCGTGTCCGGCGAAGCCGTCGGCACGCAGCCGGTCCACCAGGCCGTGCAGCCGGCCCACCGCTGCGGAGAGGTCACCGCCGGCCGCCAGCGTCGCCGCCCGGGCCTGCTCCAGCCACGGGTACAGCACACCCATACTCGGCGAGTGGAGCCGATCGGCCTCGGCCATCGCCTCGACGGCCTGCCGGGCGTCGCCGCGCAGCGCGGCGGCCTGAGCCCGTTCCGACTGCGCCAGTCCCGCGTACACCCGGCTGGTCGCCAGGACCGCACAGGCACTGAGCGCGGCCTGCAACGCGGCGTCACTGCGCCCGCGCAGCCGCGCCGCGTACGCCCGCAGGATCGCCAGGTAGCCGGTGCCGAGCCGGAAGTCACCCGCGTCGGCGAGGTCGGCGAACTCGTCGGCGACCAGCGCGTCGATGCCGGCGAGATCGCCCGAGAGGGCCAGTCGGGTACCCCGGGCCAGCTCCACCGCCAGTTGCAGGTACGGCATGTCGGCCCGCCAGCTGGCCACCTTCGCCTGCACCAGGTCCACCGCGGTCGCACTGCGGCACAGCTGTCCCTGCACGGCTTGCAGATGTGCGATCGTGCAGCGGGCCAGCTCGCGGGCGGCGACACTGGCCGCCGGCCGGTCCAGCACGCCCTGCGCGAGCCGTAGCGCGGCCGGCGCGTCCAGCCGGTGCAGCCGCATGATCGCCTCGAAGGCGCGGACCCGGGCCTGAGCGGCGGCGTCGGTCAGCTTCGTGCCCTCGGCGGCGATCTCCTCCACGGTGGACGCCTGACTCATTCCCCAGTAGCTGACCATGCCGCGTACGGTCAGCCACCGGCTGAGACGTTCCTCCTGGCCGGCGTCGGTGGCGACGGCGTCGAGCACGCCGAGCGCCTCGGCCGGCCGGTCGGCGAACATCAGGATGGTCGCGAGCAGTTCGGCCGCGTCGAACCCACCACCGGCGTCGAGCGCCGCGCGGGCCAACCGGGTCGCCAGGGGTACGTCGTAACGAGCGAACGCCTCACCAGCCGCAGCGATCAGCATCGCCGGGTCCTGCGCGGTGCCGGAGGCCAGTCGCCACCGCGCCACCCGCAGCAGATCCTCCCGTCGCCGTTTGCCGACCTTCTCCAGCAGGTCCGCCAGGTGCGCCTGCAACCGACGGGTCCGGCTCACCGGGCACTGCCGGCGTACCACCTCGCCGTAGAGCGGGTGCGCCAGGCGGACGTCGAGCCGCCGGTCGGACTCCACCATGGTGATCAGTCCGCGTTCCTCGGCGTACTCCACGTCGTGCTGTTCCACGGCCTGGTGCAGCAGCCGCAGGCCGAGCGGCTCGCCGAACGCGACCAGCTCGACCACCGCCCGTACCCCGGGAGTGAGCTGACCGATCCGGATGTCGATCAGCTCGGTCAGGCTGGGGGCCAGCTCCAGCCGGCCCGTCCAGGTCCAGACGCCGTACTTCTCGACGAGTTCGCCGCTGTTGGTGGCCGCGTGCACCAGCTCGCGCAGCAGCAGCGGATTGCCGGCACTGAGCCGACCCAGGCGGTCGGTGGAGCCGCTGTCCACCTGACCACCGACGATGGCGGTGAGCATGGCGGCCGTCTCGTCCGGCGTCATCGGGCCCAGCTCGGCCCGCTCGACCAGACCGTCCGTCCACAGTGCGCGGATCGGCAGCGGGATCTGCTCCCCGTCGCGCAGGGTGCCGACCACCGAGGCGTTCTCGGCGCGGGCCACCAGGTGCACCAGCGCGGCCGACGGCGGATCGAGCAGGTGCGCGTCATCGACCGCGAGGACGATCCGCCGGCCGGCGGCCTGCTGCTGCAACACGTCGACGGCCCAGCGCAGGATGCCGGCCGGGGACAGACCCGGCGGCTGCTCCGGGAGCACCTGGACCAGTCCGCCGAAGGCCATGGCGGAGGTGGTGGCGCTGGCCGCGATCCGCCAGACCGCGTACTTCTCACCGGGCAGCGTGTCGACACCTTCGTGCAACAGCCGGCTCTTGCCGATGCCGGCGCTGCCGGTGAAGAGGATCCCTCGGCCACGGACGCCAGCCACCGCCATCCGGAGACGGTCGAGTTGCTCAGCCCGGCCCACGAAGCTCCACCGACTCATTCGCGCAGCATATCGACGGAACTGTGGCCCGCACGGCAGCGCGCGAGGGCGAACTTGAGTAGTTGTAGAGTTACCGCTGAGTATCGCAATCGCCCCGATCCCGACGCTCGCGCCTTTACCCTTCCGGAATCCGAGTGTCGACACCGGATGCTCACTGCGGCCGGGTCACCGGTCGCCCTGCCTCGGAGGCCGCCCCCTGATGAAGCCGGGCCCGCTCCACCATCTCGGTACGCCCGATGACGCGGCCGGGCCGCATGGTCGCCGGCCCTTCCCGGAGCGGCTCGGCGTGTCCAGCACCAGTGCCCGCGAACCGGTCGCCGTGGTCGCGGCCGGTCCCGCCGACGCCGGCCGCACCGGTGTGCTCGCCACGCTGCTGGAACTCGACTCCGGACTACTCGCCGTCCCGAGTGGCAGCTGGCTGGTGGCACGGCACAGCGCCGAGCCCACCCGGGCCGCCTACGTGCCCGGCTACCGTACGCCGCACTCGTACCGGCCCGACCTGCCGGCAGCCGGGCCGGCGCTGGCCAGGCCGCCACGCCGGGTCGAGCTGAGCCTGCCCCAGCCGTTGGTGAAACGCTTCGTGCTTGTCGACACGCCGGACATCGCCACGCTGGGTCCGGCCGGTTGCGACGTCCTGCGTGACGCGGTGGGCCGGGCCGGCGCTCTCCTGTTCGTGATCGCGGCGGATCAGTCGTTCACGGCCGCCGAGCTGACTCTGCTGTCCGACCTCGCCGGGACGCCGGTCCGGGTCTTCTTCGCGGTCACGCCGGGCGCCGACGGCTGGGCGGCCGGCGAGGGCACGGCGGCGGTGCGGGGGTCGGGGGAGTCCGGCGACTCGGTGGTCGACCCGGTGACGGTCACCGTCGAGGCACACCGGGCCGCGCTGCTCGCCGCCGTGCCCGGGTTGGCCGATGCCGGCTGGTTCCCCATGGTCACCGGCGGCGAGGCCGACCTGCGGCGGGCGTTGGTGGACTGGGCCTCCGGCGAGGAACTCCGGCGGGGCAGTCTGGAGCCGCCCGAGTTGCCGGGTGAACGCGGCCGGGTGCCGGTGCTGGCCGAACCGGGCGAATGGTCGGAGCAGCTCGACCGGCAGGCCCGCACCGCCGCCCGGAGCATCCGCCAGCACCTCGCCCTGGAACTGGCCAACATGCACATGCGTCTGGTGCAGGAGATCGTCTTCGGCGTCGGTTGCGCCGGTCTGCCCCAACTGCTCGACCGGGAGATGGCGGCGCTGTCACTGCTGGCCACGGCCCAGTGCGACCACCACGTCGGCGAACTCGTCGATGACGCCGCCGGTCGGCTCTTCGGCGCGCCGTTGCCCCAGGGGATCCGCCGGCGCATCGACACGGCGGTCCGCTGGAGCGTGCTGGACGACCCCACCGGGCAGGAGTTGGAGCGGGCGTTCCTCGTCACCAGTGCGGCGGGCGTGACCTCGCTTACCGGTGCGGCGGCGATCGACATGCTGTCCGCCTATCCCGCACCGCCCCGCACCGCGGTGCTTCCGCCAGTGGCCGTGGCGTTGTCGGGAGGCTGCTGGCAGCACTGGCGTTCGCCCGGCAACAACGACCCGAGCGCGGCGCGGGCCTGGGCGCAGCGGGCGTTGCGGGAGATCGAGTTGGAGCTTTCGCGGGAGGTCGCCCGTCGGTTCGAGGCGGTCCGTCTCTCGCTCGGCACGGTGCTGTCCGATGCTGCCGAACACGGCATCCTGCTCGCCTGACCGGGCCGCCACGCACCCCACCGGCGGTGCCGGTGGGGCATCCGCGCATGGCCGGGACAGGACCAGTCGGGGCGTGGGCGGGGCCGTGGCTGGTGATCCGGGTTGGTCCGGCGTTCCGGTTCCTCGATTCCCCGGATCCGGTGGCACGATGGGGGGCATGGCGGCTCCGCAGGTTGCACCGGTCGAGACCCCGGACACCGATGAGGTGCCGGCAGCTGACCGACCGTGGGTGACGATCGTGTGGGACGACCCGGTCAATCTGATGACCTACGTGACCTGGGTGTTCCAGAAGCTTTTCGGGTACAGCCGGGAGAAGGCCGAGCAGCTCATGCTGGACGTGCACCACAAGGGCAAGGCGGTGGTCTCCAGCGGGGCCCGGGAACGCATGGAGCACGACGCCTCGCAGCTGCATGCGTACGGTCTCTGGGCGACGGTGGACCGGTCGTGAGCATGTTCCGCCGCCGCGGTGACCGGTACGTCGCCACCTTCGCGGTGGACGAGGTGCGTGTGCTCCGTAAGGTCGCCTCCGAGGTGGTCGGCCTGCTCACCGACGGTTTCGACCACTCTGACCCAGTTGTCTGCCGGCTCTTCCCGGAGGCGTACCCGGAGGACGCGGCGGGCACTGCGGAGTTCCGCCGGTACACCGAGGGCGACCTGAAGACCGCCAAGATCGACCAGGCCGGCGCGATCCTGGCCGCGCTGCCCGGCGACAGCGGAGGGGAGGTACGCCTGGACGCCGAGGCGGCGGAGGCGTGGTTGCGCGCGCTCAACGACGCCCGGCTGGCGATGGGCGTACGGCTGGAGATCAAGGACGGGACGGACCTGGGCGCGGAACTCGACGACGCGGTCGCCGACGACCCGAGTTCCAGCCGAGTGTTCCAGCTTTCGGTCTACGCATATCTCGGCTATCTCCAGGAGTCCCTGCTCAACGCCTTGATCGACTGACTGTGACCGGCGCCGCCTCGCGGTTGACCGCAGTCGGGCGCTACCCTTGGCGACGTGCTGAGCATCGACCGGTCGATCGTCGACGCGATCGTCGCCCACGCCCGTCGGGATCACCCCGACGAGGCCTGCGGTGTGGTCGCCGGTCCCGTCGGCAGTGACACGCCGACCCGGCACATCCCCATGGAGAACGCCGCCCGTTCGATGACCTTCTACGAGTTCGACTCGATGGAGCACCTGCGGGTGTGGCGCGAGATGGACGACCGGGACGAGGAACCGGTGGTCATCTACCACTCGCACACCGCCACCGAGGCGTACCCGTCACGGACGGACATCTCCTTCGCCGGCGAGCCCGGCGCGCACTATCTGCTCGTCTCCACGCGCGAGCCCGACACGGAGGAGATCCGCTCCTTCCGCATCGTGGATGGCGTGGTGACCGAAGAGCCGGTGCGGATCCTCGACGCCGGGGTGGATCCGCACGCCGTGCAGTCATACATGTTCGGGCAGAGCCCGGCGACGGTCGACTACGAGTGTTCGGGCCGCTGATCACCCTCAGCTCCCCGCACGCCCTTTCCCCCGTCACCGAGCAGTCCACCCGATCGAGGAGTACGACACCATGGCCATCGAGGTTCGCATCCCCACCATCCTGCGCAGCTACACCGGCGGCGCGAAGGTCGTCGAGGGCAGCGGCGACACGCTCAACGACCTGCTCACCGACCTGGACTCCCGGCACGCCGGGCTGCGCGGCCGGCTGGTCACCGAGGCTGACGCGCTGCACCGCTTCGTCAACGTCTACGTCAACGACGAGGACGTACGCTTCCTCGGCGCGCTGGACGCCAAGCTCAACGACGGCGACAGCGTGACCATCCTGCCCGCGGTGGCCGGTGGCGCGTTCGGCTTCGCCGCGGCGGCGGCGATGGCGCAGCACGTCGCGGCCGCGCCGGCCGCGGGCCGGACGCGCGTCACCGCGAGCTGAGGCGGCCGCGATGACGCGGTACGACAGCCTGCTGGACGCCTGCGGCGGGACACCGCTGGTGGGGCTGCCCCGACTGTCGCCGACGGTGCCCGAGGGCGCACCGCCGGTGCGGCTCTGGGCGAAGCTTGAGGACCGGAACCCCACCGGCAGCATCAAGGACCGGGCCGCCCTATTCATGGTCCGGGCCGCCGAGGCCGCCGGCCGGCTCCGGCCCGGCGACACCATCCTGGAGCCGACCAGCGGCAACACCGGCATCTCCCTGGCCATGGTGGCCAAGCTGCGGGGGTACCGCCTGGTCTGCGTGATGCCCGAGAACGTCTCCACCGAGCGGGTGCAGCTGCTGCGGATGTACGGCGCGGAGATCATCTTCTCGCCGGCGGCGGGCGGCTCCAACCAGGCGGTGGCCACGGCCAAGCAGATCGCCACCGAGCACCCCGACTGGGTGATGCTCTTCCAGTACGGCAACGAGGCGAACGCCCGGGCGCACTACGAGACGACCGGGCCCGAGCTGCTGCACGACCTGCCGACCATCACCCACTTCGTGGCCGGGCTCGGCACCACGGGCACCCTGATGGGCACCGGGCGCTACCTGCGGGAGAAGGTCGAGGGCATCCAGATCGTCGCCGCCGAGCCGCGCTACGGCGAGCTGGTCTACGGGCTGCGCAACATCGACGAGGGGTACGTCCCGGAGCTCTACGACGCGACCGTGCTGAACCGTCGCTTCTCCGTCGGCACCCGGGACGCGGTGCTGCGTACCCGACAGCTGGTGGAGGTCGAGGGGTTGTTCGTCGGCTTCTCCACCGGCGCGGTCCTGCACGCGGCGCTCGCCGTGGCGCACGAGGCGGCGCGGGCCGGCCGCCGGGCCGACGTGGCGTTCGTGGTCAGTGACGGCGGCTGGAAGTATCTGAGCACCGGGGCGTACGGCGGGACGCTCGCCGACGCGGAGGAGGCGCTTGACGGTCAGCTCTGGGCCTGACCTGCGGCATCATCGAGTATGTGACGAGGGCCACCGGTGCGCTGCCGGTGGCCCTCGTCGCGTCGGTCTGCCCGAGCCGACCACTTCGGTGACGGGTGGTCGATCGGACGGGCGAAACCGGTGTCACGTTGATGACAACTTCCAGCAGATCATTCTTGCGCTTGCATGCGCGGGCGTAGGCTGCCCAGCGTGGCGTACGCGTCGGTAGTGATCACCGCCGGAGCGGCGGCCGGCACGATCACTACCTACCGTGACAGCGAGACAACTCGATGCGACTGACCGTCCTGGGCTGTGCGGGCAGCTTCCCCGGACCAGAGTCCCCCTGCTCGGCTTATCTGATCGAGGCCGACGACTTCCGGCTCCTGGTCGACTTCGGCTCGGGCTCACTGTCCACCCTGCAACGCTATGCCGGGCTGCACGCCCCGGACGCCATCCTCCTGACCCACCTGCACTGCGACCACATCCTCGATGCCGCGACCTACGTGGTGGTGCGGCGGTACGCCCCGGACGGGCCGTACCCGCCGTTGCCGGTCTACGCGCCGGCCGGCGCCCCGGACCGGCTGGCCACCGCGTACGGGCAGGAGGACAGCACCGTCGAGGACGTCTACCAGTTCTACGCGCTGCAACCCGGTACCTTCCCGATCGGCCCGTTCACCGTCACGGTCGACCGGGTGCTGCATCCGGTGGAGACCTACGGCGTACGCCTTGAGCACGGCGGCCGGGTGCTCTGCTACTCCTCGGACACCGCGCCCTGCGAAGCGCTGCTGCGCCTGGCCCAGAACGCCGACGTCTTCCTCTGCGAGGCCAGCTACCTCGACGGCGTCGACAACCCGCCGGATCTGCACCTCACCGGCGGCGAGGCGGGCGAGGCGGCAGCCAAGGCCAACGTCGGGCGGCTGCTGCTGACCCACCTGGTCCCCGCCTGGGGCAGCGAGGCGCTCACCGTGGCGGCTGCCTCCGCCGCGTACGCCGGCCCGCTGGAAGTGGTCCGGCCCGGCGCCACCTACGAGGTCTGACCCGCCGGGCGCGGGTTCGTGCGGCACTGTTCGCCGGGCGGTCAATTGGACGTCTCCTGGACCTTCGCTGCCACCACCACCGTGAGGGCATGCGGATCGCCATGGTGACCGAGTCGTTCCCGCCCGACGTCAACGGGGTCGCACACTCGGTCGTGCGCGCCGCCGAGCACCTTGTCGCCCGCGGCCACGAGCCGTTGGTGATCGCACCCGCCCCGCCGGGGACGCTGCGCCGCGCCATCGACCGGTATCCGTACCCGGTGGTTCGCATCCCGAGCGTGCCGCTGCCGCGCTACCAGGGCTTCCGGCTCGGCGTGCCGACCAACAACCGCCTGGCCGGGGTGCTGCTGGAGCATGCGCCCGACGTGGTCCACCTGGCCAGTCCGTTCATTCTCGGGGCCCGGGCGGCGGTGCTGGCGGCCCGGCACGGGCTGCCCACCGTCGCCGTCTACCAGACCGACGTCGCCGCCTACGCCCGGGCATACCGGGTCGGTTGGGGAGAGGCCGCGGCCTGGCGGCGGCTGCGGGAGATCCACAATTCGGCCCGCCGTACCCTCGCCCCGTCCACCAGGGCGGCCGAGGACCTCGCCGCGCACGGCGTGCAGCGGATCTGGCTGTGGGGCCGGGGCGTCGACGCCGAGCGGTTCCACCCGGACAAGCGCTGCCCGAGCCTGCGTCGGGCCTTCGTGCCCGGCGGCGAGATCCTGGTCGGCTACGTCGGGCGACTCGCCCCGGAGAAGCGGGTCGACCTGCTCGCCGCCACCGCCCGCCTGCCTGGTGTCCGGGTCGTGGTCGCCGGTGACGGCCCGGCCCGCCGCCAGCTCGAACGGGAGCTGCCCAACGTGCGGTTCCTCGGCGTCCAGCACGGCGAGGCCCTGGCCCGCCTCTACGCCAGTCTTGACCTGTTCGTGCACACCGGTCCGCACGAGACGTTCGGCCAGACCGTCCAGGAGGCGTTGGCCAGCGGGGTGCCGGTGGTCGCGCCGGCCAGCGGCGGGCCGGTCGATCTGGTCACCCCCGGGGAGACCGGCGTACTGGTGCCACCCGAGGACGACATGGCGATCGCCGAAGCGGTGGCCGGGCTGGCCGCCGACGGGGCACGCCGGCAGGCGTACGGCGTCGCGGCCCGGGCTGCGGTGCGGGGGCGCAGTTGGGCGGCGGTCGGCGACGAACTCGTCGGGCACTACCGGGCCGCCCGCGCCAGCGCGCCCGCCGTGGACCTGCCGGCGGCGTCGTGACCGGCACCCACCCGGACCGCACCAGCACGTCTTGGACCACCACCGCGACGCAGGTCGCGGGTACGTCCGGCGGCCCACTGCGGATCGTCCGGCTGGCCAGCTTCGTCACCGGCACCTCCGGCGGGCTGCGCACCGCCCTGCAACACCTGGGCGAGGGCTACCGCGCAGCCGGACACGAACCGGTGCTCGTGGTCCCCGGCCGACGCGACGACGACCAACGACACCCGTGGGGCCGGGTGATCACGCTGGCCGGCCCACCGCTGCCGCACAGTGGCGGCTACCGGCTGCTCACCGCCCGACGCCGGCTCGCCCGGCTGCTGACCACGCTCGCACCCGACCGGCTTGAGGTGTCCGACCGCTCGACGTTGCGTTGGACCGGCGACTGGGCCCGGGCGAACGGCGTGCCGTCGGTGATGGTCTCGCACGAGTCGCTCAGCGGCCTGCTGGGTGCCTGGGGGGTGCCCGCCACGCTGGGGCGGCGGCTCGCCGACCGGCTGAACGCGGACACGGCCCGCCGCTACGACCGGATCGTCTGCACCACCCGATGGGCGGCCGAGGAGTTCGCCCGCATCGGCGTGCCGCACGTCGACCTGGTACCGCTCGGCGTCGATCTGGACACCTTCCATCCTGGCCGCGCCGACCCGGCGGTCCGGGCCCGGTACGCGGACCCGGGCGAGGTGCTGCTGGTGCACTGCGCGCGGCTGTCCGTGGAGAAGCGACCCGAGCTGGCCGTCGATGCGTTGGCGCAGCTGCGGCGGGCCGGTGTGCCAGCGGTGCTGGTGATGGTCGGCGACGGCCCGCGCCGCCCCGCGCTGCGGCAGCGCGCGGCCGGCCTGCCGGTCACCTTCACCGGGTTCCTGCCTGACCGTCGCGCCCTCGCGGCGGTGCTGGCCAGCGCCGACGTGGTGCTGGCTCCCGGCCCGGTGGAGACCTTCGGTCTGGCCGGGCTGGAGGCGCTGGCCTGCGGTACGCCGGTGGTGGTCAACGCGGCCAGCGCGCTGCCCGAGGTGATCGGCTCGGGCGGGCTCGCCGCCGACGGCACCCCGGCGGCGATCGCGGGGGCGGTCCGCCGGCTGTTGTCGCGTCCCGAGGCCGGGCGGCGGGCCGCCGCCCGGGACCGGGCGGCGCAGTTCGGCTGGCCGGCGGCGGTCGCCGGGTTGCTCCGCGCGCACGGCGTCGACGTCGATCGCTGATCCCGGCCGCCCGGCCGGGGTACGACGGACACCCGGGGAGGGTTCGATCAGCGCACCACATAGGGTGCAGGCATGGCGCGACCTGACGGGCGGCGACCCGACCAACTTCGACCGGTGACCCTGACCCGCGGTTGGAGCACCCATCCCGAAGGCTCGGTGCTTGTGGAATTCGGCGGCACCCGGGTGCTCTGCACCGCGAGCGTCACCGAGGGGGTGCCGCGCTGGCGTCGTGGTTCCGGGCTGGGCTGGGTCACCGCTGAGTACGCGATGCTGCCCCGGGCCACCAACACCCGGTCGGACCGGGAGAGCGTCAAGGGCCGGGTCGGTGGGCGTACCCACGAGATCTCCCGGCTGATCGGCCGGAGCCTGCGCGCCGCGATCGACCTCAAGGCGCTCGGCGAGAACTCGATCGTGCTCGACTGCGACGTCCTGCAGGCCGACGGCGGCACCCGGACCGCCGCGATCACCGGCGCCTACGTGGCACTGCACGACGCGGTGAACTGGCTCGCCGCCCGCAAGGCACTGACCGGGAAGCCGGAGAAGGTGATGCACCGATCGGTGTCGGCGGTGAGTGTCGGCGTCGTTGCCGGCGAGCCGCGCCTGGACCTGTGCTACGACGAGGACGTGGCCGCCGAGGTCGACATGAACGTGGTCTGCACCGGCACCGGCGACTTCGTCGAGGTGCAGGGCACCGGCGAGGCCGGCGTCTTCGCCCGCGAACAGCTCGACGCCCTGCTCGACCTGGCCGTGGTCGGCTGTCTGGACCTGGCCGAAGCCCAGCGGAAGGCGCTACTCCCATGAACAAGGTGCTGCTCGCCACGCGGAACCAGAAGAAGCTGATCGAGTTGCAGCGCATCCTGGACGGGGCGCTGGGCGCGCACCGGGTGGCGCTGATCGGGCTCGACGACGTCGAGGCGTACCCGGAGCTGCCGGAGACCGGGCTGACCTTCGGCGAGAACGCGCTGATCAAGGCCCGGGAGGGCTGCCGGCGTACCGGGCTGCCGACGATCGCCGACGACTCCGGGCTGGCGGTCGACGCGCTCAACGGGATGCCCGGCGTGTTCAGCGCCCGCTGGGCCGGGCGGCACGGTGACGACCAGGCCAACCTCCAACTCGTGCTCGACCAGATCGGTGATGTGCCGGACGAGCACCGGGGCGCCTCCTTCGTCTGCACGGTCGCGCTGGTGCTGCCCGGAGGTAAGGAACACCTGGTCGACGGCCGGCAGGCGGGTCGGCTGCTGCGCGCCCCGCGTGGCGACGGCGGGTTCGGCTACGACCCGATCTTCCTCGGCGAAGGCCAGGACCGCACCAACGCCGAGCTGACCCCACAGGAGAAGGACGCGATCAGCCACCGTGGCAAGGCGCTGCGCGAGCTGGCCGCCCTGGTCGCCAAGGTGCTCCCGCCGGCCGCCTGAGTCGCCCGCCTCGGCGTCGGCCTTCGCGTCAGCCGAGGGTGCCGACCTCCTGCTCGATCGCGGTGCGGAGGTAGCGGCCGGCCAGCACGGCGCGGGCGGCCTCCATCAGCGGAGCGAGGAAGACGTCGGGGCCGGGCTCGCCGGCGGCCTCACCGAGCGCGGCGATCGCCGCCCGCCCGGCCGGCGACGGAGCCAGCGGCGCCCGCAACTGCAATCCGCGTACGGCGGCGAGCAGTTCCACCGCGAGCAGGCTGGTCAGGTTGTCCAGCACCGTACGCAACTTCTTGGTCGCCGCCCAGCCCATCGAGACGTGGTCCTCCTGCATGCCACTTGTGGGCAGCGAGTCCACCGAGGCCGGCGCGGCCAGCCGGCGGTTCTCGGCGACGATCCCGGCGGCCGTGTACTGCGCGATCATCAGCCCGGAGTTGACCCCGGCGTCGGGGGAGAGGAAGGCCGGCAGGTCCCGGGACCGGGTGACGTCGAGCAGCCGGTCCACCCGACGCTCGGCGATCGCGCCCACCTCGGCGGCGGCGATTGCCAGGAAGTCCGCTGCGAAGCCCAGGGGCGCGCCGTGGAAGTTCCCGGTCGACTCGACCCGACCGTCGGGCAGCACCACCGGGTTGTCCACCACCGAGACCAGTTCCCGGGCGGCGGTCGTCCGGACGAAGTCCAGGGTGTCCCGGGCCGCGCCGGTCACCTGCGGCGCACAGCGCATCGAGTAGGCGTCCTGCACCGCGTGTGCCAGGTCATCGCGGTGCGAGTCCATCACCGCCGAGTCCTGCAACAACCGGTGGATGTTGGCCGCCGAGACACTCTGCCCGGGATGCGGACGGATGGCGTGCAGTTCCGGTAGGAACGGCCGTTCCGAGCCGAGCATCGCCTCGATCGCCAGCGCGGCGGTGACGTCGGCCATGGTGAAGAGGTGGGCGGCGTCGTCGATGGCGAGCAGCAGCATGCCGAGCATGCCGTCGGTGCCGTTGATCAACGCCAGCCCCTCCTTGGCGGCCAGCTCCACCGGGGCGAGGCCGGCCCGGCGCAACGCGTCGACGGCAGGCATCCGCCCGCCGTCCGGGCCGAGCACCCAACCCTCGCCGAGCAGCACCAGCGCGCAGTGCGCCAGCGGGGCCAGGTCACCGGAGGCACCCAACGAGCCGTGTTCGGGCACCCAGGGGGTGACCTCGTGGTTGAGCAGGTCCACCAGGGCCTCGGCGACCAGCGGCCGTACCCCGGAGTGGCCGAGCGCCAGCGAGCGGACCCGCAGCAGCATCATCGCCCGTACCACCTCCCGGGGCATCGGCGCGCCGACCCCGGCGGCGTGCGACCGGATCAGCGCGTGCTGCAACTCGGCTCGGCGCTCGGGGGCGACGAACGTGTTGGCCAGGGCCCCGAAACCTGTCGACACGCCGTACACGGGACGGCCGGCGGCCTCGATGCCATCCACGATGGACCGGCTGGTGGCCATCGCCTCGACGGTGGCCGGGTCGAGGACCACCTTGGCGCCGCCCCGCGCCACGGCGAGCACGTCGGCGGGGGTGATTCCGGTGGGCTGGACGGTGACGGTCATCGCGGTACTCCGTTGTGCAGAACCTGGCGGACGAGTGGCACCCCGGGCCGGTAGGCCAGGTGCAGGTGGGACGGTGCGTCGAGGATGATCAGATCGGCCCGGGCGCCGGGACGCAGCACCCCGATGTCGTCGCGGCGCAACGCCCGCGCGCCACCGACGGTCGCGGCCCACACCGCCTCCGCCGGGGTCATCCCCATCTCGCGTACGGCCAGGGCGATGCAGAACGGCATCGACGAGGTGTACGACGAGCCGGGATTGCAGTCGGTGGCCAGCGCCACGGTGACACCGGCGTCGAGCAGGCGACGGGCGTCCGGGTACGGCGACCGGGTGGAGAACTCGGCACCCGGCAGCAGGGTGGCGACGGTGGCGGACTGCCCGTCGTCCGTGGTGGTCGAGGCCAGCGCGTCCACGTCGGCGTCGGTCAGGTGGGTGCAGTGGTCCACGCTGGCGGCCCCCAGCTCCACCCCGAGCCGCACGCCCGGGCCGGGGCCGAGCTGATTGGCGTGCACCCGCACCCCGAGCCCCATGGCCTGCCCGCAGGCGAGGATCGCCCGGGCATGGTCGGCGTCGAAGGCCCCCCGCTCGCAGAACACGTCGATCCAGCGGGCGTACGGCGCGGCGGCGGCCAGCATCGGCCCGCAGACCAGCGACACGTAGTCGTCCGGACGGGCGGCGTACTCGGCCGGGACCACGTGCGCGCCGAGGAACGTGGTCTCCGTGCTGACCTCGGTGGCGATCCGCAGCGAGCGGGCCTCGTCGGCGACAGTGAGGCCGTACCCGCTCTTGATCTCGATCGTGGTGGTTCCCTGGCGTAGCGCCTCCGCGTGCAGCCGGCGCACGGTGGCCCGCAGTTCGTTGTCGGAGGCGGCCCGGGTGGCGCCGACAGTGGTGCGGATACCGCCGCCGGTGTACGGCTCGCCGGCCATCCTGGCGGCGAACTCGGCGGCCCGGTCCCCGGCGAAGACGAGGTGGGCATGGCTGTCCACGAAACCGGGCAGTACCGCCGCACCGGCTGCGTCTATCCGCCGGTCCGCTGCCGGTGCGTCGGCCGCCGGGCCGACCCAGGCCACCTCGCCGTCCTCGACGAGCACCGCAGCCCGTCGCCGGATTCCCAGCGGCCCGCCCGCGCCGGCCACATTCGTCACCAGCTCACCGATGTCGTCCACCAGCAGGCTGCTCATGGGGTGGTCACCTCCGTGATCGCCGTGGCCAGTTCCTGGGGTACGTCCACGCGCACGTGCCGGCCGTCGCGGACCAGCACCTGACCGTCCACCACCACCTGCGCGACGTCGGCCGCGCTCGCCGCGAACCAGACGCCCGCCGGGGCCACCCCGGCCGTACGGACGCTGTCCAGCCGCACCGTGACCAGGTCGGCACGGTCGCCGACGGCGATCCGGCCGGCGTCGGTCCAGCCCAGCGCGGCGTGCCCGGCGCTGCTCGCGGCGGTCAACAGCTCCGCCGCGGTGAAGTGGCCCCGCTTGCGGGTGCGCAGCCGCTCGTCCAGTTCGACGGCGCGCGCCTCCTCGAACAGGTCGGTGACGGCGTGGCTGTCACTGCCCAGGCTGAGCGGGATGCCGGCGTCGGCCATCCGACGGGCCGGACCGATACCGTCGGCGAGATCCCGTTCGGTGGTGGGGCAGAGGCAGACGCCGGTACGACTGTCGCCGAGCAGACTCACGTCGGCGCTCGTCGGATGGGTGGCGTGGACCGCCGTGGTGGCCCGGCCGAGCACCCCGTGATCGGCGAGCAGGCGCGTCGGCGTGCATCCGTGCACCGCCCGGCAGGCGTCGTTCTCGGCCGGCTGCTCCGACAGGTGCACGTGCAGTGGCGCGTCGCGGCGGTGCGCCCAACCGGCGACGGTGGCGAGCTGATCGGCCGGCACCGCCCGTACCGAGTGGATCGCGGCGCCGAGACGCGCGTGCCCACCGTCCGGGTTGAACGCGTCGACCCGCTCCGCCCAGCGCAACGCGTCGCCGTCGCCGAACCGCTGCTGCGGCCCGGTCAGCGGCCTACCGTCCACCGAGGCGGTCAGGTAGCAGGTGTCCAGCAGGGTCAGCCGGATCCCCGCCTGGGCCGCCGCCTCGACCAGCGCCGCGCCCATCGCGTTCGGGTCGGCGTACGGGCTGCCGCCCGGCCCGTGATGCAGGTAGTGGAACTCCCCCACGCAGGTGACCCCGGTCACCGCCAGTTCGGCGTAGACCGCCCGGGCCAGCGCCAGGTAGGAGTCGGGGTCGAGGTGGGTGGCGACCGCGTACATCTGGTCGCGCCAGCTCCAGAAGTCGCCCCGCCCGGCGTGCGTGCGTCCGCGCAGCGCCCGGTGGAACGCGTGGGAGTGCGCATTGGCCAGCCCCGGCAGGGTCAGCCCCGGCAGCCGCACCGCGTCGGCCAGCACGTCCACCCCGGCGTCTGGCCGGCCGTCCGGCGCGAGCGGTGTGACGCCGGTGATCCGGTCGTGCACCGTCTCGATCAGCACGTCCGGGGTCGGCGCGGCCTCCCCGGGCAGCCAGGCGTACTCCGCGAGCCAACGCGTCGACGTCATCGCAGCAACTCCGCCAGCCCCCTGGCCAGGGCGGAAACCCCGGTGGCGCAGTCGGCGTCGGTGGCTGATTCGGCAGGGGAGTGCGAAACCCCGGTCGGGTTGCGGACGAACAGCATCGCAGTGGGTAGATGGGCGGCGAGCACCCCGGCGTCGTGCCCCGCCCCGGTGGGCAGCACCGGCGCGGCCAGCAGCCCGGCCAACCGGTCGGCCAGCCCACCGTCGAAGGCCACCAGCGGGGTGGCCGACTCCTCGGTCAGCGTCACCTGCGTACCGTCGCGCCGGGCCCGCTCGGTGGCCTTGCCGTGCACCGCCTCGACCATCCCGGCCAGGGTCTCCGGCTCGGCCGCGCGGGCGTCCAGCCAGCCGGTCACCCGGGACGGGATCGCGTTCGTGGCGTTCGGCTCCACCGCCACCCGACCGACTGTGGCGTGGGCACCGCGCAGCCGGGCCTCCTTGTTGGCGGCGAGCACCGTGAACGCGTACGTGAGCATGGGGTCTCGACGGTCGGTCATCCGCGTCGTACCGGCGTGGTTGCCCTCGCCGGTGAAGTCGAAGCGCCAGCGGCCGTGCGGCCAGATGGCGCTCGCGACCGCGACCGGCGCGTCCCGCTCGACGAGCGCGCGGCCCTGCTCGACGTGCAACTCCACGAAGGCCGCGAAACGGCCGAGCAGCTCCGGCCGGGCACCCACCGGCCCGTCACCCAGCGCCTCGGCGAAGCTCACCCCGCCGGCGTCGCGCAGCCCGGCCGCCCGCTCGGCGTCCAGCGCGCCGGTGAGCAGCCGGGAACCCAGGCACGGTACGCCGAACCGGGCACCCTCCTCCTCCACGAACGCCGCCACCGCCAGCGGCCGGACGGGCGGGACGCCCCCGGCACGCAGCTCGTCGACCGCGAGGAAAGCGCTCACGATGCCGAGCGGACCGTCGTACGCCCCGCCGTGCGGCACCGAGTCGAAGTGGCTGCCGGTCAGGATCGCGTCCCCGGCCTCCGGATCACCCCACCAGGCGAACAGGTTGCCGTTGCCGTCCTCGGTCACCGGCATGGACCGCTCGTCGGCCTGCGCCCGGAACCACTCCCGCAGCCGCAGCTCCGGCTCGGTCAGCGCGTACCGCAGGTAGCCGCCGCTGTGCGCGTCCCGCCCGATCGGGGCGATCTGTCCCCACAGCTCGCGGAACCTGTCGAGCAGCGGTCCGTCCTGCACCGTGTGTGTCAACAAGGGCCTTCCTCACTCCGCCATCGGGACACGGACGCCAGTTCGGGTGGCCACCTCGCGGGCGTCTTCGTAGCCGGCGTCGACGTGCCGGATGACACCCATCGCCGGATCGTTGGTCAGCACCCGCTCGATCTTCTGCCCGGCCAGCGCGCTGCCGTCGGCCACGCAGACCTGACCGGCGTGGATGGACCGGCCGATGCCGACCCCGCCGCCGTGGTGGATGGAGACCCAGGACGCCCCGCTTGCGGTGTTGACAAGCGCGTTGAGCAGCGGCCAGTCGGCGATCGCGTCGGAGCCGTCGGCCATCGCCTCGGTCTCCCGGTACGGGCTGGCCACGCTGCCGCAGTCCAGGTGGTCGCGGCCGATCACCACCGGCGCGCTCAGCTCACCCGAGGCGACCATCTCGTTGAACCGTACGCCCGCGCGGTCCCGCTCGCCGTAACCGAGCCAGCAGATGCGCGCGGGCAGCCCCTGGAAGGCGACCCGTTCGCCGGCCAGGCGGATCCACCGCGCGAGGGACTCGTTCTCCGGGAACAGGTCCAGGATCGCCCGGTCGGTGGCGGCGATGTCGGCCGGGTCACCGGAGAGCGCCGCCCACCGGAACGGCCCCTTGCCCTCACAGAACAACGGCCGGATGTACGCCGGCACGAAGCCCGGGAAGTCGAAGGCGCGCTCGTACCCACCGAGCTGAGCCTCGCCCCGGATCGAGTTGCCGTAGTCGAAGACCTCCGCGCCCGCGTCGAGGAACCCCACCATCGCCTCGACGTGCCGGGCCATCGACGCCCGCGCCCGGTCGGTGAACTCGGCCGGCTTGGCCGTCGCGTACTCCCGGGCGTCGGCCAACTCGACCCCCTCCGGCAGGTACGACAGCGGATCGTGGGCGCTCGTCTGGTCGGTGACGATGTCGACAGGTACGCCCCGGCGCAGCAGCTCCGGGAAGACGGTGGCCGCGTTGCCGACGACACCGACGCTCAACGCCCGGCGCTCCCGTTTGGCGGCGAGCACCCGCCGCACCGCGTCGTCCAGGTCGTCGGCGATCTCGTCCAGGTAGCGGTCGTGCGCCCGGCGGGCCAGCCGGCTGCGGTCCACGTCCACGATCAGGCAGGCACCGCCGTTCATGGTGACCGCGAGCGGCTGGGCCCCGCCCATGCCGCCGCAGCCGGCGGTGAGCGTCAACGTGCCGGCGAGGCTGCCGTCGAACTTCTTGGCGGCGACGGCGGCGAACGTCTCGTAGGTGCCCTGGAGGATGCCCTGGGTGCCGATGTAGATCCACGAGCCGGCGGTCATCTGCCCGTACATGGTCAGGCCGAGCTGCTCAAGGCGGCGGAACTCCGGCCAGGTCGCCCAGTCGCCGACCAGGTTCGAGTTGGCCAGCAGCACCCGGGGCGCCCACTCGTGGGTACGCAGCACGCCGACCGGGCGACCCGACTGCACCAGCATCGTCTCGTCGTCACGCAGCTCGGTCAGCGTCCGTACCAGGGCGTGGTACGACGGCCAGTCCCGGGCGGCCTTGCCGGTGCCGCCGTACACGACCAGATCGTCGGGGCGCTCGGCGACCTCGGGATCGAGGTTGTTCATCAACATCCGCAGGGCGGCCTCCTGCGGCCACCCTCGGGCGCTGCGCTCCGGGCCGCGTGGGGACCGGACGGGTCCGGGGGCTGTCTGGTCGGCGTGGGTCATGGCGGACTCCTCCTAACCGAGGAACAACTGTCGACGGGCCGCCGAGGCTTCGAACGCCTCCAGCCGCCGCTGGGTCTCGGCCGGGGCGGCGTCGCAGATCGCCTGGAGCAGCACCATGGCCAGGGTCATCGGAGCGGTGTGCAGGTCGAACACGAGTTGCGCGCCGACCGCGGCGGAGAGCACCACGTCGGCGTGCTCGGTCGCCGGACTCACCGGTGAGTCGGTGATCGCCACCACCGTCAGCCCCGCCGCGCGGGCCTCGCGCAGCGCGTCCAGGGTCTCCCGGGGATAACGCGGCAGCACGAACGCCAGCAGCGCCCGCGCGCCCGCCTCGGCGGCCTGTTCGAGGCGGTCGGTGAGCAGGCTGCCGCCGTCGTCGAGCACCCGCACGTCCGGATGCACCTTGGCGGCGAAGTACGCGAAGTACGCGGCAAGCGGCGCGGCGGAGCGCAGGCCGAGCACCGGCAGCGGCCGGCTGGCCGCCAGCAGGCGTCCGGTCTCGGCGATCCGCTCCCGGTCGGCCAACTGACCGGCCAGCCGGTCCAGGTTGCCGATCTCGGCGCGTACCGCCTGTTGAAGTTCGTTGCCGGCGGGGGCCGGACCGGGCGCGGCGGCGGTCAGCTCGCGCAGCCGGCGACGCAGGGCCGGGTAGCCGTCGTGGCCCAGCGCCACCGCGAACCGGGTGACCGACGGCTGGCTGACCCCGGCCAACTCGGCGACCTCGGCGGCGGAGAGGTAGCCGATGGCGGGGGCGTGCTGCACCAGACAGTGCGCGATGCGTCGCTGCGTCGGGGTGAGCCGGACCCCGTCGAACAGGCCGACGACCCGCTCCGCCGACGCCATGGCAACTCCCTCATTCACCCCGTGACTCTATGCATGAAAACTTTCATTCGGCAAGCTGATCTGCCTATTCCAATGTGGACGGCATCTGGTCTGCGGGTATGGCGGCTGTCGCCGGGCTGCGGGCCCGGCCCACTGGGCAGCAAGCGCCGGGCCGATAGGATCCCGGTCGGCGGTCGAGCAGAGGAGTGGGACATGCAGCCGGAGGGTCCCTACCGGTACACCCACATGCTGGGTGGGTCACCGGTCGGGAAGGCGTGGGCCGCCGTTGACGGTCAGGGCCGATTCGTCACCGTGGCCGTGCTCGACGCCACGGTCGCCGCAACTCAGGGCTGGCGGGAGGCCTTCGCCGGCACCGCCAACAGTCTCGCCCAGGCTCCCGGTGGCTCGCCTTTCACGTACGCGGACTTCTCGGCCGCCGCGCCCTGGGTCGCGTACGCGGCGGAGGCCGGGCCGGCGGCGGAGAAGCTGTTCCGGGCCCTCGGCGTCGATTACCAGCCAGTACCCCCTGCTGGTACGCCGGTGCCCGGGCCACCCCAGCCTGTTTCGGGTGCCCCGCAGTCCGTGTCCGGCCCGCCTGCGCCGATCTCCGGTCCGCCGCAGCCCGTTTCCGGGGCCCCTCAGCCGGTCTCCGGTCCGCCCCAGCCGGTGTCGGGTGGGCCCCAGCCGGTCTCAGGTGCTCCCGCGCCTGGCCTGAACGCGCCGAACCCCGCGAAGACGCAGCCGCCATGGAGCGGGGCCGCGAGCCCGGCCCCGATTCAGCCGCACCCCCCGGGCCCAGTCTCCGGCGCGCCGATGTCACCCGGCCCTGGAACGGCTGGTGACGAGTTCGGGCTCGACCCGTTCGCCGCGCCGGTGCGGCGGATCCAGCCCTCGGCGCGACCCAAGCGACGCACCGGCCTCTGGGCCGCCGTCGCCGCGCTCGCACTGGTGGCGGCCGTCGGTACCGGTGCCGCCGTCTGGGCGCTCACCGGTGAGGGCGACCCTGAGCCGCCGCAGGCGGCACCGACCGGGGTCGAGGGTTCTGGCAATTTCCCCGACCCGGCTGAGGTCAACCCGGGCATCAAGCCGTGGGCGCAGGTTCCGCCGTACAGTCCGGAGGAGCGTGCACTGGCGATCGCCGCGCCCTCGCTCGTCTTCGTCGAGGCTGTGTTCACCGGATTTGTGCGTGAAGCCAAGTCCAACGTGCCCCTGAGCGCGACGCCCGTGACCTTCAAGCGGAGGTGCAGCGGGTTCGTTGCCAACGCGGATGGCCATGTGGTGACCAACGGTCAGTGCGTCCAGCCGAGCGCTGAGGTCGCCCGTGAGCGCGCCCTGTACACGCTCGGGCGCATCCTCATCGAGCAGGACAAGCTTTCCGCCACCGAACTGGACGGCTACGTTCGCGGCAAGATGGGAACCACCATTTTCACGGGTGACCAGCCAGAGGCCGACCCGGCCATGCAGGTGTTCGCCCAGCTCAACATCGCGCGAGGCGATTTGACCGCCAGCCCTGCCGTGCCCGCGCAACTGGAGCACGTCCTCGCGCCGGACGGTGGGAACTTGGCGCTCGTCAAGCTCGCGCAGTCCGGCCTGCCCACGGCGGAGCTTGACCCGGCGGCGGCGCCCGGTGCGGGCACGGCTCTGCTGCTGATCGGCTACCAGACGGGGGACAGCGACTTTCGGGCGGCGACCTACACGGTAGAGGCAAAGCAGGTCCAGGTGTCGACTACCGGCAGGCAAGGCACCGTAGAGGTGGCAAGGGTCAACGATGACCTCGGCATCTATTCACACGGCGGCATCGCCATCGACACCCGGGGGCGGGTGGTTGGAGTCATCGACAACGATCGAGCGGTCAACGGTGGTGCCAACCGAGCCCTGGTACCGGTGTCCGCCGTTGCTGGGCTGCTTAACGAGACGGGTGTCGAGAACGAAATCACCGATGCCGACCGGGCCTACCGGAGCGGGCTCGACGCCTTCTTCGCCGGCCGCAGTGCCGATGCGATCGCGCAGTTCGACGCGGTGGCCGAGGCGTCACCGGCGAATCTTGTCGCGCAGGCATACCGGCAGAACGCGATCGACCGGAGTCGGCTGGAGCGGGATTCGTCCGGGTCGTCCAACCTGTTGCCAATCCTGTTGGCTGGCCTCGGCGGTGCCTTGGTGGTCGGACTGGTTGGCGCGGCGGTGCTGGTGATGCGCCGTCGATCCTCGTACTGAGCGGCAACTGCGGCCAGGGATGGTCAGCGGGTGGAGTTGTCCCGTCCCCAGGCGTCACGCGGGTGTCGACGGGCGCGTAGCGCGGCCAGCAGGGTGATCGTCACGTACACCATCGACGCGGGCGCGAGCCACGGCCGAGGAAGCACGACATCCCGCAGCCACGACGACGGCACGGACGATCGGATCCCGTCATGGCTGGCGCGCAGCATGGTGTTGCCGGCGCGGACCCGTGCGAGGGTGCGGACCAGGTCGCGCGTGCGCCGAGGCGCCTGCACGAAGCTCGTCGCGGCTGTCACCTCCCGTTTCTCCGCCGAGCTGAACTGCGAGTCGAGATACAGGTCGTCCGCGATCTGCTCCGGAAAGCTTTCGAAGCGTTCCCGGCCGGCGGACGAGATCGCCATCGCGCCCCTGCCGAACAGCGCGTCGGCGAAGATCGGGAGGCGAGTGTTGATCGCGTAGTAGGCCCGCACCGCGAGCGGTCGATCCTCGGTCACCATGGCCCGGCGGGGCGTCACGGCCAACGGTGGCCGCTCACCGGTGGAAAGCTCCGCCGCCATTGCTCGGAGTGCGCCGGGAGAGAGGACCACGTCCGCGTCGAGGTATACCCGGGGAAACCCGCGGGCCGCGGCATCACCCAGGTTGAGGGCGTTGGCCTTGCCGGGTTCGGCGACTTCGATCACCCGTACGCCCGGGCGCGCCGCCGCCACCTCGGCGGTGTCGTCGGTGCAGCCATTGGCCACCACCACGATGTCCAGCTCGCCGGACGCGGCATCGGCCAGCAGCGCGTCCAGGCAACCGCCGATCACCGCAGCCTCGTTGTGCGCGGCGATGACCACGCTGATCACCGGTCGCTCATGGCTCGTCACACCAGCCTCACCCGTCGATGCAGGGCGTCACCGGCCACACTGGCCGGTGGGTCGCCGTTGTGGGCACGCGCCCGTTCACCTGCCGGCACGCACGGCCGTCAAGCTTGCCGGAGCGGATCGTTCGGTCGCAAGCAGATGCCGGCGCAGTCTTCGGGATAGGCGCTGCCGTGCGACGGTTTGCCCATGTGCATTCGTCTTGCCCAGCGCGTGTCCTGACTGTGCCGCCTATCACAGCCGTACGGATGAATCCGTGGGACACCGTGGACAGGCGGCCCGCTGGTATCGTCCTCGTGTTTTCAGGGCCGGGCGGGGGCTGACCACAGTGGGCGTCGATGTCGAGTTCCACAGTCCCCGTCGTCAGCGCGGCGGAAACTGATGGGAGACGCACCCGCATGGGAAGCTTGACCGCTCCGGCCCGTAGACCATGGTCCAGGCATCCTGGCCAGAATGGTTTGGTGCCCCCGCATCTGCGGCTGGCCCGCAACTTGGCGACCGCCGCGCTGGCGCTCGTCGCGGTCAAGCCCTTCTTCGACATCGGAGAGGGCCGGGGAGGCGGTGTCGACCTCGGAGCGCTGCTCACCGTCCTGGGCGCCGTGCTGATGGTGGCCGCTCTTGGTGTTTTCGCGCTCGGCTCCCGGCGGTTGCCGCCCCGATCGTTGTTGTTCATGGCCGCAGGGATCGGGTTGCTGCTGGTCCTCTCGGCAGTGAGCTACCTGGCCGTCGACGCTCGGGCTGATCTGTTGGCGGCGTTCGACGTCCGGCGATACTCGATCTACGGACCGCCCCAGGAGCCGACGAGTGCGATACCCGCCGAGGCCGTTCGACTACTGGTCGGGTTCGCGCCGCTCGCCCTGATCGGCCTGATGCTGCTGCGCCGGGACTGGTTTCCGGTACGCCGCCTCGCGCTCGTCGCGGGAGTCGTGGTGGTCGGCGCGATCGTGCACTCCATTCTGGCTTGGTTGCAGGTCGCCGAGGTGATCCCCTACTCCTTCCACTTCGAACTGGCGGGATGGCAGAAGATCGGCCGAGCCTCCGGTGGCTACTTCCACCCGATGTCGCTCGGCCGGTTGTTGATGTTCTCGGTCTTCCTTGTCTATGTCCTTGGCGAACGGATGGGTGTACCGACCGCAGTGCGGTACGGGCTGATCGGGCTCTTCCTCGCCACGGGGGTCGTTTCGCTGCACCGCTTCACCATCCTGTGTCTGGTGCTGATCGTCGCCGCGTTCGAGTTGCAACGCGTTCGCTCACTGGTCAAGGCGCGCCGCCGCGGCGACCTGAACCGACGGGGCGTGCTGCTCGTCGGCGGTGGACTCGCCGCCGTCGCCGCCCTGGCCGGCATGCTCTGGGGAGACGCGATCTGGCGTAGGGCCGAGGTCGTCGTCACCGAGGTCGGTTCCATGAACGTCCGATCCGACACCTTCATGCACGGTCGCGGAGCGATCTGGAACGACGTGGCGGAGATTCTCGGGCGTGCCTCGGTCGACGTGTGGCTGTTCGGGTTCGGCTACGAGCCCTGGGACATGCACAACGACTTTCTGCGACTGATGGTGGTCTGGGGACTCGTCGGTGTGATCGTGACCGTGGCGATTCTCGTGGCGGTGTACCGCGTCGTCCGGAGCCGCTCGGACCGCTCGCACCGGGTGGCGCTGATGGTGCTCTTCGGTGCCCTGGTCATCTTCGGTTTGACCCAGAAACCGTTGGCTTACCCGTACTTCCTGTGGCTCTTCTTCTTCGGACAGATGGTGATACTCGCACTCGCCCCCGTTGAGCAGGACGATGCCGGAGAGGCCTCGCCCGCGACCGAGTCGACGGCGGCGTGAGGCCGTCTTCGCCCGCCCAGGTAAGCGGGCACAAGCAGAACCAGCAGCGCCGCGACCTGGCCCGCGATCCGGCGGAGCGCGAGAACCCCGAAATCCGAGGTGCGGCCGTGGTGCAACCCACCTTCACGGTCTGCATCGTGGTGCGCGACCGCGCCGTGTTGCTCGTCAACGCGGTGCGCAGCGTACTTGCCAACACCTTCGAGGACTTCGAGCTGGTGGTCGTCGATGACGGCTCGCGGACGCCGGTGACGACGGTGCTGGCGGAGGCGAAACTCGCCGGGGACCACCGGGTGCGGGTGGTGACGCAGCCCCCCACCGGCATCGCCGTGGCACGCAACCTGGGCCTGCGCACCGCCACCGGCCGGTACCTCACCGTCCTCGACTCCGACGACGAGTTGACCCCTGACGCACTCGCTCAGCTGCACCGGCTGCTCGCCGCGACGGGCGGAAGCTGGGTGTATGCCGACTACACCGAGGTCAGCCGCAGTTCAGACCGGCTGATTCGGCTCCCCGAATATGCCTCGGCGCGGCGGATGCTGGTCGGAGTTCTCACGCGGCCTCGGCTGCCCTTCAAGCACTCCGGCACCACAATCGATCGTCACCTGCTCGACCGGATTGGTGGGTACGACGAGAGTTTCCGGCTCTTCGAGGACATCGAACTGATGCTGCGAGCGTTGAAATCCGGGGTGCAGCCCTGTCACCTGGCCCATCCCATCGTCCGGTTCTACCGGCATGACGGCAACGTGACCAGGGGCAGGCTATCCGGTCTGGTCTTCTGGTTCCGTTTGATCGAAATGTACCGGCCGGTGCGGTGGCCCGGTGTGGGGCTGGCCATCAAGGCGCTGCGCACGTTGAGCGAGACGGGCAAGTGGCTTGTCACCCTCGGCCGTTGATCGACTGACCGGCGACCCACCGCGGCCGGGTGCGGCACCGAACCGGCTCGTCCGGATCCTCGTACACCTGGGCATGCTGGGTCTGAGTCAGGTCGGCGTCACCGTTGCCGCCTTCTTCGCGCAGATCCTGCTGGCCCGCACCCTCCCGCAGAGCGATTTCGGTACGTTCAGCGCGGCCCTGGCTGTTACGGCGCTGGCCGCACCGCTCGTGGTCTTCGGCGTTTCCGAACTTTGGTTGCAACGGTTTGGCCTGGAAGGCCACGCAGCAAGACGCTGGATACGTCCGTCGCTACGGCTCGTTGCGGGCATCTGTGTCGGGGTGCTCGCCGCAGCGCTCGGGTGGAGCCTCGCCGGGAGTGCGGGACCCGGTGTGACGTCGATCCGCGCGCTGCTCATCAGCGTGATCGTCGCTCAGGTCGGGCTGACCCTGGTGGCTTCGGCGCAACAGCTGCGCGGTGACTACCGCGGGCTGTCGGTGCTTCAGGTCGCTCCGCACGTCGGACGAGTGCTGGTGGTGCTCGCGAGTTGGGCCATCGGACTGTCCGCGGTGGCCGTCGCCGCTGGTTACGCCGTCGTCGCACTGCTCACCGTGGTCGCCTGCATCGTGGTGCTGCGACCGTTCGTCGCTGGCACGGTGCCGCTGGAGGGGCACCGGGGCACCGCAACTGCCGTGACCTCCGACGTGCCGGTGAGCCGGGTGGTCACGGCCGCCACCCCGTTCGTACTGGGCAACGTGTTCTACCTGATGGGCATCTATCTCGGCACCATCGTCGCCGCCGAGGTGCTTGGTCCCGAGGCTGCGGCCCTGCTGGCCGTGCCGATGGCGGTGATCACTGCGGCGTACCTCGTCCCGCGAGTCGTCTACCAGCAGTATTTTCTGGCCAAACTGCACCGGTGGGCCCGCGGTGACCGGGACGCGGTGCTACTGGCGTACCGGTTCGGCACCTCGGGAATGTTCGCGCTCGGGATCCTCGCCGCGGGGTTGGTCGCGCTCGGCGGGCAACTACTGCCGGTTCTGCTCGGCCCCGGGTACGGCGAGACGGCGGCGGTACTGGCCGTGCTGGCTCTGGCCGTACCCTTTCGCTTCGGCGGAGCCGCCGTGGCCGCTCTGCTGACCAGCGGCGGTCTGCTCCGGCGCAAGGTGGTCCACCAGGGAGTGGGCACCCTGGTGTTGCTGGCAGCACTCGCGGTCGCCACTCCCATGTGGGGGGTGCGGGGCACAGCTTTCGCCACCGTGGTGGCCGAAGCCGCGCTTTGTGTGCTGTTCTGGGTCACGGTCCGGCGTCGCGTGGTGCGTGGGGCCGCTCTGCCGTCGTGGCACGATTTGCGCCGGCGTCTGACGAGGGAGAGTCCGAGTGCGTCCTGAAGCCGATCCCGCCGCTCGCCGGCCGCTCGTCGTCGGCTACTACGGCATGGAGAACGTCGGCGACAACGCCTTCTGCCTGGTGACCGACTGGGCCAGTCGGACGTACTGGGGCAGCGAGCGACCCGTGTTCGCGGCCCCGCCCATGGTCGACCTGCCGCCGGAGAGCACCGGGATGAGCCCCCGCTGGTACCGGTCCCGCAGCGTCCCGGCCCGGATGGGCTGGGTGCTGAACAAGGCGATGCTGCTGCGTGGCTCCTCGATGCTCGTTTTCGGCGGTGGTTCGGTCTTCAGGGACATGGGGCCGCTCAGCGAGAAGCGACTGTTCTCCCTCTTCTCCCGTTTCTCCGGGCATCCGATGGCGGCGGTAGGCGTCTCCGTAGGACCGTTCCTTTCAGCCTCGGCCGAGCGGCGTCTGCTGGAGGTGCTCCGCCGGATCAACTTCATCGGGGTGCGTGACCAGGCCTCCGCTGACCTTCTCCGGCGTGCGGGACATCCCGGAAAACTGGTTGCCGCCGGAGACCTCGCGGGATTGCTGCCCGAGGCGCTCGGGGAGCGCCTCGGGCAGCGGTACGAACGGGCGCAGGGCACCAGGGCGCGACTCGGTGTGACACTGCTCGGTGTTGACTACGAGGCCGCCGCCCCGCAGACGCGACGGCGCGAGGACGCGCTGATCGACGGGGTGAGTGAGCTGGTGCGCCGGGAACCGGTGGACGTCACGGTGTTCGTCTTCAACACCCACCCCGTCCATGGAGACGAACGGGTCAGCGAACGACTTCGTCGTGCCCTCGACGGGCGTTGTGATGTCCGTGTGGTGACCGCCCGTGACGGTGTGCGAGCGTGCTGGGACGAGATGAAGCGTTGCAACCTCGGTCTGCACATGCGGATGCATGGGGCTGTCTTCGCCTACCTGGCAGACGTTCCGTTCGCCCTCGTGCCCTACCAGCAGAAGTGCGACGACTTCCTGGATGAGATCGGCCAGCCGGAATCGCGGCGACTCGCTCGGGTGCCGGAGGACTCCGTCGAGGTGACAAAGGTGCTGGCCGGCATGCTCACCGACCAGGCGGCCCCGCGACTGGCTCGGGAGGAGTTCGCCGAGCGGGCCCGATGGAACTTCACTCGGGCGCCCTGGGCGCTCCCCGGATCGGTCCTCTCGTGATTGACCAACTCTCGGCCCGCCGCGACGTGTCCCGGCCACCACCGGCGAATCCGGTCCGGACACCGATTGGCCGGTCTCGGTCCCTCCGCCTGCCGATCCTGCTGGTGTCGCTGATGCTGGTGATCGCCGCGCTCTTCGCGACGGGTCTGGTTCTGGTGGTCAAGGCACGCGGCGGCGAGCCGGCCGAAGTGGCCGGATCATCGCCGGTTGCGTCGGAGCCCGCAGCGCCCGGACGTAAGACGCTCAGGGAACTGACGCCCCCGGGAATGCGTATCGGCTCGGCTGTCGATGGTCGCGGCCTCAGCCTGGATCCGGCCTACAGCACTCTGCTCGGCACCGAGTTCAACGCGGTGACCACCGAGAACGCCATGAAGTGGCGCAACTTGGAGCCGTTGCCCGGCGTGTACGCCTGGCCCGGCGCGGACCAGCTTGTCGAGTTTGCCGAGCGGCACGGTCAGGAGGTGTACGGGCACACCCTCGTGTGGCACAGCGACATGCCGAAATGGGTGTCGCCGGAGTGGCCGGCGGAACGGATCCGGACGGAACTGCGGGACCACGTGACCGAGGTCGTCTCGCGGTATCGAGGACGAGTCTGGGCCTGGGACGTCGTCAACGAGGTGCTGGACGAAGACGGCTCGCTGCGGGAGACGCTGTGGCTGCGCAAGTTGGGGCCCGGCTACATCGCCGATGCCTTTCGCTGGGCTCACGCCGCCGATCCCGGAGCCCGGCTGTTCATAAACGATTACGGCATCGAGAGGCGTACCAGGAAGGCCGACGCTCTGCTGACTCTGGTCCGAGACCTGCGCCGTGACGGGGTACCGGTGGACGGGGTGGGCTTCCAGAGTCATCTCGCCT
Source organism: Verrucosispora sp. WMMD703 (assembly GCF_049178935.1). Classification (NCBI taxonomy): domain Bacteria; kingdom Bacillati; phylum Actinomycetota; class Actinomycetes; order Micromonosporales; family Micromonosporaceae; genus Micromonospora; species Verrucosispora sp. WMMD703. The sequence continues at coordinate 1,509,430 of NZ_JBMHMM010000004.1, forward strand.
GGGACGAACCGCCTCGCGATCTCACCCGGAATCTGCGCCGTTTTGCGGAATTGGGGGTAGCGGTAGCGATCACCGAACTCGACGTCCGGGTCGAGCTTCCGGCGACACCGGAGAAACTCAAGCGCCAGGCGGCCGTCTATCGGCAGGTGCTCAGCTCCTGCCTTGCGGTGCCCGCCTGCGTGTCCTTCACCGTGTGGGGCTTCACCGACTCGCGTAGCTGGATCCCCGGCTACCACCGCGGGTACGGGGCAGCCTGCCTCTTCGACGCGGACCTCTCGCCGAAACCCGCCTACCTGGCGCTTGTCGATGAACTCAGCCGGCACGCCGGCACCACCAGGGCCGGTCCCAACCCGGACTGATCCCCTGGTCCGGCAAACCAAGGGCGGACCGTCCCCGCCGCCCTCGCTGCCTCGGTAAGAGGCTGGTGAAAGGAAGAACGTGTCCGCGCACACGCAGATCATGGCGACCGTCGCGCCCTCGGCAAGGTTTGACCCGGACCTGGGCGTGATCATGCCGCCGTCCAACGGCATGCCGCGCTCGGTGTTCGGCCGGCCGGTCGCTCCGCTGGCGAAGTGGCGCCGCCGGTACGCAGCCTGCCTGGTCGTGCTCGATTTCGTCGCTGCGGTGGCCGCCAGTCGGACAGTCGTGGCCCTGTTTCAGGACGCCGACGCCGGGTTCTGGGATCAACGGGTGCTCGGCGACACGGTGAGCGCCTTCGTGCTGGTGGCCAATATCGGCGTGCCGCTGCTGTGGTTGGTGATCCTGGCCGGCGCCGGCGCGTACGACCGGCGGGCACTCGGCCGCGGCACCGAAGAACTCAACCGGGTGGTACGGGCCAACATCGCCATGGCCGCAGCGGTCTCCTTCCTCGCCCTCGGCTTCAAGAAGGACGTTTCCCGGGCCACGGTCGCCGCCATCATCGTGGGCCTGCTTGTCTACACCGTGTTCGTCCGGATCGTGGCCCGGGTCGCGCTGCGGCGGATTCGCCGCGTGAACCAGCGCGCTTCCCAGAAGGTGCTCCTCGTCGGGCGGCTGGCCGACGCGCTGGCCGTGCACGAGGTGGTCACCCGCAACGCGGGCGCCGGGCTACGTCCGGTCGCCATCCACCTGCCGCAGTATCCGCGATCGGGAGAACGGGTGAACGCTCCCGTCCCGGTGTACGTGGGCTGGGACCTGGTGCCGTTGGTGCAGCAGTTGCGGGCGGACACCATCGCCGTCTGCGGGCCGGCCAGCCTGGAGTCGTACGAGTTGCGCAAGCTGGCCTGGCAGTTGGAAGGAACCGGTATCGATCTGGTGGTGGTGCCCCAGGTGACCGACGTCACCGGGCCGCGCATCCACGTCCGGCCGATCGAGGGACTGCCGCTGCTCAACGTCGAGGAACCGACGATCTCCGGTCTGTCGCTGCTGGCTAAGAGCCTCATCGACCGGATTGCCGCGCTGTTCGGGCTGATCGTGTTGAGCCCCGTGCTGGTCGGCATCGCACTGGCCATCAAGTTCACCGACCCGGGCCCGGTGATGTTCCGGCAGTCCCGGATCGGCCACCAGGGCAAGGCGTTCAAGGTGTGGAAGTTCCGCACCATGTACACGGACGCGGAGCAGCGGCTGGAGGCTCTGCGCGCACACAACGAGAGCGACGGCCTCCTGTTCAAGATGAGGAACGATCCGCGGGTCACCCCGATCGGCCGTCATCTGCGCGCACTGTCGCTCGACGAGCTGCCACAGCTGATCAACGTGTTGATGGGGCAGATGTCCCTGGTCGGCCCACGTCCGTTGCCTACCGAGGACGACGACTACCGTGGCGATGTCCGCCGTCGTCTCCTGGTGCGTCCCGGCATCACCGGGCTCTGGCAGATCTCCGGTCGGTCGGACCTCACCTGGGAGGACGCGGTCCGGCTTGACCTGCACTACGTCGACAACTGGTCGTTGGTGTACGACCTGGGCATTCTGTGGCACACGGTCCGGGTGGTCCTTGACCGGCGGGGTGCCTATTGAGGCCAGCGACCTTGCGAGCCGGGCGTTCCGTATCGAACGGTTGGTGCTGCGCCCGTGCGGTCCCCCGCTGGGGCGGGACCGTCACTTCCGGTCGGCGCGGGCAATGATGTCCTGGGCCGAGTCGTCACGGACCGCCTCGTAAAGGGCGCGGGACCGCTCCGCGTCGGCGAAGACAACGCTTTCCGAGCCGACCCGGCCGGTGCCCTTCGTCGGGGTGGTCAGGAAGAACAGGTTCCCGCTGCGGAGATTGCGGTTCTCGGTGGCCATGTCCAACAGGGACAGTTTCCGGTCGACAGACAGGCTGTCCGAGGTGGCTTGGAGGAACGAGTTGAGCTTCACCGGGTTGGTGAGGATGCCACCTGAGGTCGCCTTCTCCATGATGGCTCTGATCACCTGCTGCTGATGCCTGATACGAGCGAAGTCACCGTCCGGAAACTGCTTGCGCTGGCGCGCATAGTCCAGAGCCGTCGCGCCGTCCATCCGCTGCGTCCCCTTTCGGAAGGTGCGGAACGGCGGGTGGATGGAGGTGAACTCCTTCTCCGAATCGATCTCGATACCGCCGAGAGCATCGATGATCTCCTTGAATCCGGCGAAGTCGACCATCGCCACGTGGTCGACGCGGACCTTGGTGAACTGCTCTACGGTCTGCACCATCAACGGCACGCCACCCCAGGCGTAGGCCGCGTTTATCTTCGCGTCGCGACCACCGCGGCCCTCCTTCGACCTGGGCACGGCGACCCAAGTGTCCCGGGGAATGGAGATGAGCTGCGCGCTGGAGCGATCCTTGGGTAGATGCGCCAGGATGATCGTGTCAGCTCGGGAACCACCCGTGTTCTCCGGGTCGCGGGAGTCGCTGCCGAGCACCAGGATGTTCACCGCGCCGGTCGCCACGACCTCAGGGCGGGTCTCCTCAGGTACGCCGTCGAACGCGTCGACCCGCTCGATGTCGGACTCGACGGACTTGAGATAGAAGCCGCTCGCCACCACGGCGCCCACGCCGAGCAGCGACAGCACCAGCAGCACGATCAGCGTGATCCGCAGCCACCGGCGGCGTGGCTTGCCAGCCGACCTGCCGGTCTTCTCCGAACCGTCGGTGTCCCCCGTCGGCAGGGTCTGCTCCGGGGAGATCGTCCCCGCCTGCTCTCCACTCGACATGGCGGAGATGCTACTGACTTCACGTTCCGGCCGTGGGCCCTGTCCGGGCCCATCAAGGCGGGCATTGTTACTTCGCTGTTTCCCTACGTCTGGTAGAACGCAGCGGTGGATGCCGTCAAGCTGCGCCGGGCGATCGCCCGTACCCGCCTCGCCCCCGTCGCCGCCTTTCCGAAACGCCTGGTCGCCGTCGCGCGGCACGACGCCAAGGTGCTGCGCACCTCGGCCCGCTGGCTGGTCGCCTCGCGGGAGCATCACAACTACACGTACGAGTTGACCAAGCTCAGTCGCCATCATCTCGCCTGGTTCGTCAGCGTCGTCTGCGAGCTGCCGGTCAAGCAGGTCCGTAAGTACCTCGCCGAGATCGAGTCCGATGACGTGCTGCGGCAGCACATCAGCTCGGCCGTCGCGGGCGCCGCCCGTCGTGGCCTGGCCGACAAGCAGGTCCGCTATGCCCGCCGCATCGGCTGGTACGCGATCGTCCGGGCCAAGCGGCCGAAGCACATCGTCGAGACCGGCGTCGACAAGGGGCTGGGCAGTTGCGTACTGGCCGCCGCGCTGCTGCGCAACGCCGCCGAGGGGCACCCCGGCCGGGTCAGTTCCATCGACATCAACCCCGAGGCCGGCTACCTCGCCCGCACCGCACCCTGGTCGGAGGTGATCGACCTGGTGATCGGCGACTCGGTCGAGTCGATCACGGCGCTGGACCGGCCGGTCGACCTGTTCCTGCACGACAGCGACCACAGCCGTGCCTACGAGCGGCGTGAGTTCGCCGCCGTCGAGGCGAAGCTGGCCCCGGGCGCGATTCTGCTCACCGACAACGTCACCCACACCAACGTGCTGGCCGAGCATGCCGAACGCACCGGGCGGCGATTCCTCGCCTACCGGGAGACGCCGGCGAACCACTGGTACCCGGGCGACGGCATCGGCGTGGCATGGTAACCAGGTGCGGCTGAGCGGGATCACCACCTATCCGGTAAAGGGTTGCCGTGGCCTCGTCCACGGCGCGGCCGCCGTACGACCGTGGGGGCTGAACGACGACCGGCGGTGGATGCTTGTCGACGCCGCCGGGGTTGGCGTCACCCAGCGTGAGGTCACCGCGCTGGCCCGGGTGCACGCCCGGCCGCACCCCGAAGGGCTGCTGCTGCGCGCCGACGGCCACCCCGACCTGGTGGTGCCGGTGCCGGCCGACATCACGCCGGTTGCGGTGCGGACCTTCCGCAGGCGGGTGCTGACTGTCGACGCGCTGCCCGCCGGCCCCGCCGCCGACGCCTGGTTCGGCGCGGTGCTCGACCGGCCGGTCCGGCTGGTCCGGCTGACTCGCCCGGCCCGGCACGTCCCGCGCGGCGACCGGAAGTACGACCCCGGTGACCAGGTCAGCTTCGCCGACGCGTACCCGGTGCTGCTGACCAGCACGGCGTCGCTGGCCGCGCTCGGCGACTGGCTCGTCGCGGATGGTGCGCAACCGGTGCCGATGACCCGCTTCCGGCCGAACCTCGTGGTCGACGGCGCCCCTGCCTGGGCGGAGGACGAGTGGGTCGGGCGTGGGCTGCGGATCGGGTCCGTCCGCTTCCGCGCCGCCGACCTGTCGGCCCGCTGTCTGGTCATCGCCACCGACCAGGAGACCGGGGTACGCGGCCGGGAGCCGCTGCGTACCCTGGCCCGGCACCGCAACATCGATCGCAAGCTCCTCTTCGGACTGAACCTGGTGCCGCTGGAGGCGGGTGAGGTGAAGCTCGACGACCCGGTGGAACTTGTCGACTGACCGGGCGGACACGGCTCGGCGACGACCGGCGGACAGCCCTTGTCGCTGAGCCACCAGCGGATCGATGATGGCCGAAGGGGCCCTCGACCAAGGAGTCTGAGATGTCGGTGATCCATCATCCCCGGGTGGCGTGGGACGCAGCCCGGACGCTGGTCGGGGCGGTACCCGACGACGAGCGTTTCCGCAGCATCGCCGGTGAGTTGGAACGACTGCTGGGCGAGGAGACTGCGCAGTCGCTGCGGGAGACGCGGGACCGGCTGCGCTCGGCTCCGGACGACGGCCGTGACCTCGTGGAGGCCGGCGTGTGGCGGGTCCGGATCGAGGACGCGCTGCGCAGCCACCCGGACGCCGTGGAACCGCTGCGCCGGCTGGTGGCCACCGCCCAGCCGAGATGGATCTTGTCTTAGCTTTCGCTTAGCTCGCTTGTCCGGGCGGTCGAGTCTCCGGCAGCATGTCTGCACGTGACCGACGGAATCGACGGCCCCGCCGACCAGGCACCGACTCAGCGTTCCGCGCTGCGTCGTTGGCTGGCCGGCGGGGCGGTGGCCACCCCTTGCCACGCGTGATCCAGGGCCCTTTCGCAGCACCAGCAGGCTGCGGTACCCGCCGATACGACCGTCGGGCCCGCGCCGGTCTTCGGCGCGGGCCCTCAGGGTGGGAAGGTCAGCAGGCTCCCAGGTCAACCCAGACGCCGTACTGACCGGTGGTGCCCGGCTCCTGGTTCTGCGTCCACCACTGGGCGCGCCAGCGGTGGCCGTTGTGCGACACCACGTCGTTGGTGTTGTAGATGGCCGCGGGGCTCCACGCCGGGTCGGTGCAGGACGGGGCTGGCGCGACGGTAAGCGGCAGGATCGCCCGGCTGGACCCGAGCGCCACCGTCAGCTGGCCCGCCAGCGGGTCCGAGTGGACGAACGCGTTCAAGTTGCCGGTGAGAATGAGACCGACCTGGCTGCCGGCGGGGAAGACGTAGTCCTTGGGCTCCAGCAGGACGGTGCCCGTGGCCTGTTGCCCCGGAGTCAGGGGAGTGCCGGTGGTCAGCGACAGGCGGTTCTTGGCATCGAGCGAGCCGCGTGCCACGACGCGGGTGACCGACCCGCCGGTGTAGTGCACGAGCAGAGCCGTGAGCGGGGTGCTCGTGGTGGCCGAGGTGAACGTCACCTCGATGCGGGCGGCGCCGGAGAGCCGGCTCTCCGAGGCGAGGGTCGGCCCGAGATACGCCAGCCGGTAGCTCCGCACGGTGCCGGGGCTCGCCAGCATCGTCGACTCCGCCACCGCGCCGGAGCTGGTGAACTGCTGGCTGCCCGCTCCCGCGGTGGTGGTCAGGCTGCCGGCGCCCCCGTTGCCGGCCGGGCCCAGGTACAGCGACGTGTCCGTGGTGCCGGCCGGCGGCCACCCGGTTTCGTTCACCTGGGTGCCGTCCGGTCGCGCGATGGTGGCCTGCGGCTCGTTCATCACACCGTTGGCGATGTCGTACAGCCAGTAGTCCATCCACCGGCCGACCGGGTCCTTGGACTCGCTGTAGAACGGGTCGACGTGCGCTCCGTCGTGCAGGTACACCTTGCGCGGGACGTCATGCGTAACCAACTCGTCCCAGTAACGGCCCCACTGGGTGGTCTTGACGTTGTCGTCACGCTGCCCGTGCACGAGGAACACCGATGCCTGGACCTGATCCACGTCGTTGCGGTAGTTACGTTCCGCGAAGAAGGGGCTGTAGTCCCACTCGGCCAGCGTCTCACCGTCACCGATGGCCTGGTACTGCGCCGTGCAGTTCACCAGGGACTGGTCGTTGCCCCAGCGGGAGGTGAACCCCTCCATGTAGCGGACGCTCCAGCTGCGGTACCCGATGCCCTGGGCCCGGGTGTAGTCGTACCAGCTGGAGATACTGCTGACCGGCACGATCGTTTTGAGCCCGTCGATGCCCGTCTCGGCCACCTGCGTGGCCAGCGTGCCGTCGTACGAGACTCCGTACATGCCTACGTTGCCGGTGCTCCACGACGCGACCGCAGCGGTGCCGTCGGCATAGTTGGCGGTTGTGCGGCCGTTGAGCCAGTCGATGACGGCGGCCACGCTCCGTCCGTCCGACTCGCCACCGACCGACAGGCACCCGTCGGACGTGCCCGTACCGGCGATTTCCACCTCGAGCACCGCGTAGCCTCGCGGTACGAAGTACTCGTCCAACCAGCCGCTCCAGTGGACGGCCGGATCACCGATCGGGTCGGTCACCGTGCTGCGGCGGGCCGCCGTGCTCTGGACCGTCCAGTACGGACTTGCCTTGACTATCGATGCGACCTGCATGCCGTCGGCCGTCTCCGCCGGCCGGATCAGCTGGACGGTGATGGTGTCGAGCAGGCCGTCACCGTCGCTGTCCATGTCCGAATCGACATGCACGGTCTCGTTGATAGCGTTGGCCAGGGAGAAGACCGGTTGGGTGGCGCCGTCCTCAACAGCGATCTCGGGTGGGGCCGCCGCCGCCTGACCGGGTGCGAAGAGCGCGCCCGTCGAGACTGCCAGTACCGCGGCGAGAACGCCTGCCGACCGCCTTGTTCGTGCGTGTGCAGACAATGATCATCCGTTCGGTCATGTGCCACCCACGCCCTCATCCCCGCGTGGATGGCATTCCTGTCAATTACGGAATGCGCATCCACGAACACCGTGTCAGGGATGCAGTCCGACGAGAACCCGTTTGTGATCAGTGTCCAATTCGGAGTTCCGCCCTTCCGGCCGGCGCATCGGCATGGTTCGCTACGGGAGCCGCGGGTGGGTGTTGCCCAGGCTTAGTTTTCAGTTAGCTCGCTTGTCCGCCAGCCCGCTGGTCCGGCAGCATCGGTCCTCATGACCGACGCCACCACCGCCGCGGACGAGCCTGGGATGCCTGCGTCCCGTCCTGCTCTGGGCCGCTGGCTCGCCGGTGGGAGCGTCGCCGCGCTCGCCGTACTCCTCGGGGTCACCCTCGCGGTGCGCTCGGGCGCCGCCCCCGCCTGTGCCGCGCTCCGCGCCGGCGGCGGGCTGCTGGCACCGCCGGCCGCCGGTACCGTCCACAAGGGAAAGGCCACCTTCTACGACTCGAAGGGCGCGGGCGGGAACTGCTCGTACCCGGCCGCCCCCGCCGACCGGCGCTACGTGGCGCTCGGCCCGTCCGAGTACGCCGACGGTGCCGCCTGCGGCGGATACCTGGAGGTGACCGGCCCGAAGGGCACCGTACGGGTCATGGTGATGGACCAGTGCCCCGAGTGCGCTCCCGGCCATCTCGACCTGTCCCGGGAGGCGTTCGCCCGCATCGCCGACCCGGTGCAGGGCATCGTCGATGTCAACTACCGGCTGGTCGTCGATCCGCCGTTGCCCGGTCCGCTCACCTTCCGGATCAAGGAGGGCGCGTCGCAGTGGTGGTTCGCCGTCCTGATCGCCAACCACGGCAACCCGCTGCGCTCGGTCGAGGTGCGTCAGGGCAGTTCGGGCCAGTGGCGGACCGCCACTCGGGAGAGCTACAACTACTGGCTGATCGACTCCGGTGCCGGGCCTGGTCCGTACCAGATCCGGGTCACCGACACCCGGGGCCACCGGGTCACCGCCACTGGCGTCCGGATGGCACCCGGGACGGTGCAGCGCAGCTCCGTCCGGATGTACGGAGGCAGTTCACGCGGGTCGGCCACGGGTACCGGAACGCCGTCGGCGCGCCCGAAACCGTCCGCCAGCGCGTCGACGCGTGCCTCGGCCCGGCCGACGCCGTCGGTCGCGTTGACGACCGACGCGACCGCGTCGGTCGAGCCGACCGCGGTTGAGGCATTCGCCGCCGCGCCGCCCGCCACGCCCTCGCCCAGCTGCGGCTGACGCTGCGGCCGGCGGGCTTCGACCGCCCGCGCCGGAGCCCGGTCAGTCGCTCGTGCCGTGATCCTGCCGGTCTGTGGTCAGGCCGAGCCACATCAGGATCTCGTCGCGGTCGTCGCCGGGAGCGACCCGGATCGCCGCGGGCCAGCGGCCCACTTCCCGGTACCCGAGCCGCCGGTAGAACCGGTCGAGCCCGAGCCCGTCGCGGATGGTGACGTGCAGCGCCGCCAGCCCGAGGCGGCGGGCCATCCGTTCGGCCTCGCGCATCAGCGCCTCGCCGAAACCACGCCCCTGCGTGTCCGGATGCACCATCACCCGGGTGAGTACCCGTAGGTGCGGCTTCAGGTGGAACCGGGGATCGGTGAAGATCGCCATGGCGACCAGCCGATCGCCGTCGTAGCCGAGGAGCAACCGGTCCGGCCCGTCCGCGATGCCGGCGAGCGTCGGGTCGGCGATGGTGCGGACCTCGTCGGCGGTGACCGGTGCCACGAAACCGACGGCACCGCCGGCGTTTGTCACGTCGACCCAGAGTGCGACGATCCGTTCGCGCAGCTCAGCGGTCAGTTCCGGGTCGAGGACGAAGCGCAGGCTCACGCCCGTCATCCTGACCCGCGAGTCGTACCCACCGCCCGAGATGGTGACGAGCCCGACAGCGCCTTTGATCCCTCTTGTTTGGGAGAGCGTCCACTGGTGCGGGAGGGGGGACTTGAACCCCCACATCCTTTCGGACAATAGGACCTAAACCTATCGCGTCTGCCGATTCCGCCACTCCCGCTGGCCTGAGTGATTCTAGAGCGACACCTGGCCGTGTCGAGCCCGGCCCTCCCCCGGGGATGGGCGGAACGGGATCCGGGTCCGTCGGTCGCGCCGACCGGTGCGACGATTCAGTCCAGGCCGAGGTCGCGGCGCAGCTTGGCGACGTGGCCGGTGGCCTTGACGTTGTAGAGTGCCCGCTCGATCCGGCCCTCCTCGTCGATGACGAAGGTGGAGCGGATCACGCCGGTGACGGTGCGGCCGTACATCTGCTTCTCGCCGTACGCGCCGTAGGCGGTCAGCACCGACTTGTCGGTGTCGGCGACCAGCGGAAAGGTGATCGCGTCGCGCTCGCGGAACTTCGCCAGCTTCTCCGGCTTGTCCGGTGAGATGCCCACCACCTCGTATCCGGCGGCCTGCAACGAGGCCAACGAGTCGCGGAAGTCGCAGGCCTGCTTGGTGCAGCCGGGAGTCATCGCGGCGGGGTAGGCGTACAGGACGACCTTGCGCCCGCGCAGGTCGGTCAGGGCGAGCTGGCTGCCGCTGTCGGTGGGCAGGCTGAACCCGGGCGCCGGGTCACCGGGGGAGAGGCGGGCGGGTGCGGTCATGGCACGACCCTACCGTCGGGCTGCGTCGGCCCGGCCGGCGCCGCACGGGAGCGAGGCGTACGGCACTGTTGCCAGCTATTGGCAACAGCGTGGTACGGGAAATACGCTCACCTCTGCCGGTGGGCACGGGTCCGCCGGCACGTGGGAGGTCACGTGGAAGCCCTGGCGATGCACATCTCCAACGGCATCATCAACGGTCCGGTCGCCGCGGTGTTCGCGGTGATCGCGCTGGCGGCGATGGCGTACTGCGTCATGCGTGGCCGGCAGGACCTGGACGACCGGCTGGCGCCGATGGCCGGCCTGGTCGCCGCCTTCATCTTCGCCGTGCAGATGCTCAACTTTCCGATCTTCTCCGCAGGGGTCAGTGGCCACCTGCTCGGCGGTGCGCTCGCCGCCATGTTGGTGGGGCCCTGGGTCGGCGCGCTCTGCGTCGCGGTGGTGCTGGTGGTGCAGGCCCTCGTCTTCGGTGACGGCGGCGTGGCCATGCTCGGGCTCAACATCACCAACATGGCCGTCATCGGCATCGCCGTGGCGTACCTGCTGATCGCGCTGCTGCTCCGGGTACTGCCCCGCACCCCGGCCGGGTTGGCGGCCACCGCCTTCGTCTCCGCGCTGGTCAGCGTGGTCGTCGCGGCGATGGGCTTCGTGTTGCAGTACCAGCTCGGCGGGACCACCGACCTCGGCGGCAACCAGGCCGGCCTGGCCGGCACCATGGCCGTGTCCCACCTGTTCATCGGCATCGGCGAAGGGCTGATCACGGCCACCACCGTGGTCACCGTGGCGAAGGTCCGCCCCGATCTGGTGTACGCGCTGCGCGCCCTGAAGCCGGCCGCGCCGGTGACCGTCCCGACCGTCGGAGGTGTCCGGTGAAAAAGTGGGGTTTCCTCGTCGGTGGGCTCCTCGTCTCCCTGCTGTTGGCCGGCGTGGTCAGCAACTTCGCCTCGTCGCATCCGGACGGGTTGGACTCGTCGCTGCGGGAGGGCTGCACCTTCGACGCCGACGACGAGATCACCGGCGGCAGCTGCCCGGCGCAGCAGGAGCGGGAGCACGAGATCGGCGGACCGCTGGCCGACTACGGCATCGCGGGCATCGACAACGACTTCCTCTCCACCGGGCTCTCCGGCGTGCTGGGCGTACTGCTCACCTTCGCCGTGGCAGGCGGTGCCTTCTGGCTGGTCCGCCGCCGGCAGCCGGCGGCGGAGAACGCGACCGGAGCGGAGCGCACCGACCCGGCCACCACGAGCGGCGGGTAGCCGAGGTGGGGGCCGGGCACGCCCATGTGCTGTACCGGGCGTCCGACTCGTCGGTGCATCGGCTACCACCGGAGGTCAAGATCGCGGCGATGGTGGCGTTCACCATCGCCGTGGTCGCCACCCCCCGCGAGGCGCTCTGGGCCTTCGGCGCGTACGCCCTGCTGGTCGCGGCCGTCGCGGCGCTGGCCCGGGTGAACGCCCGCTGGCTGCTGCTGCGCTCGACAATCGAGCTGCCGTTCGTGCTCTTCGCCTTCGCCCTGCCGTTCCTCGGCGCGGGCGAGCGGGTGGACGTGGCCGGGCTGCACCTGTCGGTCGACGGTCTCTACGGTGCGTGGAACATCATCGCCAAGGGCACCCTCGGCGTGTGGGCGTCGCTGCTGCTGGCGGCGACCACCAGCACCCGTGACCTGATCGTGGGGCTGGACCGGCTGCGCTGTCCGCAGATCCTCACCCAGATCGCCACCTTCATGCTGCGCTACCTCGACGTGCTGGTCGGCGAGGCCCGGCGGATGCGGGTCGCCCGGATCTCCCGGGGCGACGACCCGCGCTTCGTGTGGCAGCTACGCGGCTTCGCCGCCGGCATCGGGGCGCTGTTCCTGCGTGCCTTCGAGCGCGGCGAACGGGTCTACCTGGCGATGCTGTCGCGTGGCTACACCGGTCGGATGCCGACGGTGTGGCAGGGCACCGCGGCGGCGACGACCGGGCAGTGGCTGATCGCGGCCACCGTGCCGGTCCTGGCGGGCACCGTCGCCGCCACCGCCGCCGTCCTGACATGATCGAAGCGTGCAACCCACCCCGCCCAGCCTGGACGTCCGCGGCGTCCGCTACGCCTATCCCGACGACCATGTCGCGCTGGACGGCGTCGACCTGACGGTGGGGCGCGGCGAGCGGGTCGCCCTGCTCGGCCCCAACGGCGCCGGCAAGACCACGCTGGTGCTGCACCTCAACGGCATCCTGACGCCCACCGAGGGGCAGATCGCGGTCGGCGGTCTGACCGTCGGCCCGGACCGGGCGACGCTGGCGGAGATCCGCCGCCGGGTGGGCATCGTCTTCCAGGATCCGGACGATCAGCTCTTCCTGCCCACCGTCGCCGAGGATGTGGCGTTCGGGCCGGCCAACCTCGGGCTGCGCGGGCCGGAGCTGGCCGCCCGGGTGGACGAGGCGCTGGCCGCGGTGGGCATGTCCGAGCACCGCGACCGCACCCCGCACCATCTTTCCTTCGGGCAGCGCCGTCGGGTGGCGGTTGCCACCGTGTTGGCGATGCGTCCGGAGATCCTGGTGCTCGACGAGCCGTCGTCCAACCTCGACCCGGCGGCGCGGCGGGAACTGGCCGGCATCCTGCGTACCCTGCCGGTGACCCTGCTGATGGTCACCCACGACCTGCCGTACGCGTACGAACTCTGCGACCGCTCGGTCATCCTCGATGGCGGGCGGATCGTGGCCGACGGGCCGACAGCCGTCCTGCTCGACGACGAGGAACTGCTCGCCCGGCACCGCCTCGAACTGCCCTACCCGTTCCGTCCCACCCCGGGGCGTAGGTCGATCAGCGAGTAGCGGCCGTCGCCCCAGCCGCGTGGCGGGCCGCGGCGTGCAGGCGCAGCAATGCGGCGGCCAGCGCGCCGGCACCGGCGACCAGCACGAGAACCACAAGCACCCGGGCGATCGTGGGCGGCCATGGCACCGGAAGCACCGCCCGGGCGAACCCGGCGATGTTCGTCACCCCGGCGAACAACGCCAGGCAGACCCCGGCGAGCGCGACCAGGAAGTCGGCGTGGGAGCGGGAAGCCGACGCCGCTCCACCGCCGTCGGTCGACGTGTGGCCGCCGGTCATCGCCCGCGCCCCGGCGGCGATCGCCCCCAGGCCGGTCAGCAGGGTCCATACCGGACCGGTCAGCAGGCCGGCCAGCACTCCGCCCGGTCCTTCTGCCCCGGCGTCAAGCGTCCGTCCGAGGGCGAGCACGATCGCCGCGGCCCCGCCGACGATCAGTAGCCCGCCGAGGGCGACAAGCGCCCGCCGGCCGGGGCCGGACGTCGCCGGCAGCACCCCGAGCGCACCGACCGCCAGCGCACCGACGACGGTCACCACCCACCAGGTGTACGCGTCCGGCGGCGGCACCCAGTCCAGGGCGCCGCGGATCTCCAGCGGCCCGTCCGCGTCGCGCAGCGGTATCACCCAGTCGCGTACCCGGTGCTCGCGGTCGGGTGCGGCGCGGACCTGCGCGGGCGGTGTCGTCTCGCGCCACAGGGCCCGCTGGTCGTGCCAACGGGCCGTCGTCCCGCCGTCGACGCGCCGCCAGCGCGGCTCGGCGGCCGGGTCGGCCTCCGCCGGCAGGGCGGTGTCGCCCGCGATGGTGCGGTTGAGATACGTCGCGGGTGAGCGGGAGTTCTCGTGGACGCCGTCCGGACCGATCCGCAGGTACGGCTCTCCCGAGTAGCCGATCACCTCGACCGGCGTGTCGCCGGTGTTCGTAAGTTCCAGCCGGGCACCCGCCTCGATGATCCGCACCCGCAGGTCGGGGCGACCGGCGTCGGTGACGGTCACCCGGTAGTCCGTCCCGTTCGGCGCGTCAGCGCCGTGGGCGAGGGCCGGGGCGGCGGTCGCGAGGATCGCGGTGACGGTGGCGGCGAGCAGCAGCCCGGCCCGGGCGAGCAGGGTCACCGGCCGGCCGCCTCCACCGCTGCGGTGATGTTCTCCGGAGTCCACTCCCGCACCGGCTCCCCGTCGACCAGGATGGTCGGCGTGCCGGTGACGTTGGCGCGGCTCGCCTCGGCGGTGACGTGCTCCGTCCACGGCTGGTACTTGCCGTCCCGGACGCAGCTGCCGAACGCGTCGCGGTCCAGCCCCACCCCGACCCCGATGTCGATCAGCTCGTCGTTACTGAGGCCGGCACCGCCCTCCGGGGGCTGCCGCTCGAACAGCGCCTTGCTGAACTCGGTGAACTTGCCGCCCTCAGCGGCGCAGCCGGAAGCGGCCGAGGACCGGGTCGAGTACTCGGTGCTGGAGTAACGGTTGAGGTAGGCCACCGGGTGATACACCACCCGCACCCTGCCGTCGGCGATCAACTGCTCGATGGTGGCACCGCTGGTCTGCTCGAACTGCTTACAGGCCGGGCAGAGGTAGTCCTCGTAGATGTCGATGGTCACCGGCCCGGATCCGACCACGACGCCGGTGCCTGCCTCGTTCGCGCCCGGCGGCGCGGTGAACTCGTCGGACTTCTGGCTCGACCAGACGCTCCAGCCGATCAGGCCGGCGATGACCAGCACCAGCACCGCGCTCAGGGAGATCCACAGAGTGCGCTTGCGGCGTCGCTCCTGGGCCATCTGCTCCCGGACCACCCGGGCCGCGTCTTTGCGTCCCTTGCGACTACTCATTGTCGTCCTCCACCGGTTCGCCCGCCAGCGCGCCGTCGGCAGAGACGGCGGTGCGGGGCCAGATCAGCAGGAACCCGGCCAGTGCCAGGAAGCCGATGTCCCGGAGAATCTCCGGGAGATAGCTGGGGGTCTCCCCGGCCGGCAGTTCGCCGCCCACCCCGAAGCAGCCGCAGTCGATGGCCAGCCCCCGCGACCAGGCCGAGGCGATGCCCGCGATGAAGACCAGCAGCAGGGCCGCGGAGACTCCGGCGGCCAGCCTGGTGGCCAGCCCGAGCAGCAGCAGCAGGGCCAACGCCAGCTCGACGAAGGGCAGCGCCGCACCGACCACCATCGCCACGTCGTACGGCAGCACCTGGTAGGCGTTCACCGCGCGACCGGAGCCAGCCAGGTCACCGACCTTCGACCAGCCGGCCCACAGCCAGACGACGGCCAGGCCGAGCCGGACGGCGAGACCGAGCCAGGGGCGCCAGGTGCGCAGATTGCTGTTCATCCGGCCAACGCCTCACCGACCGCGTCGACAAGTTCGGCCCGGGCTCGCGCCACCCGGGAGCGGATGGTGCCGACCGGCACCCCCTCCACCGCGGCGGCCTCGGCGTACGACAGGCCGAGCAGCTGGGTCAGCACGAATGCCCCGCGCCGTTCGGCGGCCAGCCGGCGGACCAGGTCGCTCGCGCCGAGCTGACCGGCCGGGTCGGGGTGCGGCACGTCGGTGTGCGCGTGCGCGGTGAGCCGTTGATCGAGTCGGCGCCGCCGTACCACGGTGCGCAGGTGGTCGGCGCAGGTCCGGCGGGCGATGCCGAGCAACCAGGTGCGCGCGCTGGACCGGCCGGCGAAGGCGGGCAGCGCGCGGAAGGCCCGTAGGTACGTCTCCTGGGTGAGATCGTCGGCGCTGTCCGGATCGACAAGCGCTGCGGCGAATCGCCACACCTCGGCCTGGGTGGCGCGCACGAACGCGGCCTGGGCCACCGGGTCGCCGTCCCGTGCGGCCAGCGCCCACCGGGTGGTCGGGTCGACGGTCGGGTCCGGCTCTGCCTGCTGCGCCGATCGGGCAGGTGACCGGGGTGGGCCGTCGGCGCGCTCCGCGCCGACGATGCCGCTGTCGGCGGTGGCGGGGATGTCGCGCGGGGCGGGGATCACGACAATCCAGGTTACGCGGCGGCACGGTGAGCAGCAGGGTCCTTCGGCCCTTCCATGGAATGCGCCACTCCGGGAACTTTGCCGGCCCGGTGACCGACTATCCGCGTATGACGTCCGGTCCGGTTTCCGCGCGCCCGCGCCCGATCTTGGGAAATCGGGATCAATCGATGGGTGTGGCTCGCCTGGAACGGGTGTCGTCGGCGACCATGGGCGTCATGACTGCCGCCCATCGCCGCCGGTTCGCCCGGCTGGCCGCGACCGCCGGCCTGTTGGTCGCCGTCGTGGCGCTGCTGCTCGTCCCCGCCAGCCCGGCCAGTGCCCACGCCGTGCTGTCCAGCAGCAGCCCGGCTGCCTCGGCCGTGGTACCCGCCGCGCCGGCCGAGGTGGTGCTCACCTTCAGCGAGTCGGTACGCAAGGTGCCGGACCGGATCCGGGTGATCGCCCCGGACGGATCGCGCGCGGATCAGGGCGAGCCCACCTTCGCCGGCAGTGTGGTCAACATTCCCGTCGACACCGGTCGCGGTAACGGCACCTACCTGGTCACCTACCGGGTGATCTCCGCCGACAGCCATCCGGTCTCCGGCGCGTTCACCTACTCCGTCGGGGCACCCTCCGAGCCGCCGGTGGACAGCGGCGACGACGGCCAGGCGAACCCGGTGGTCGGCACCGCGGTCAAGGTCGCCAAGTTCGTCGGCTACGCCGGACTGCTGCTGGTGATCGGGCCGGCGCTGGTGCTCGCCCTGCTCTGGCCGCGCCGGCTGTCCCGACGCGGGCCGGCCCGGCTGGCCTGGACCGGCCTCGGGCTGGTGACGCTGGCCACGGTGGCGGCGGTCCTGCTCCAGGTGCCCTACACCAACGGCGGCGGACTGTTCGACATCACCGGCGAAGGGCTGAGCCTGGTGCTCGGCAGCGCCTTCGGCGCCGCTCACCTGGTCCGGCTCGGACTGCTGGCCGCGGTGGCGTTGCTGCTCCGGCCGTTGCTGGCCGGTCCGGTGGGCCGGACGGACCTGGTGATCCTCGGTGTGCTCGCCGTAGGCGCGCTGCTCACCTGGCCGATGGCCGGGCACCCGGCCGCCTCGCCCGCCCCGGCGGTGTCGGTGCTCGTGGACACGGTCCACCTGGGCGGCATGGCCGTCTGGCTGGGCGGGTTGGTGATGCTCGCCGTGTTCCTGCTGCCCCGGGCCGACGAGCGGGAACTGGGGGCGATCCTGCCGATCTGGTCACGCTGGGCGGCCCTGGCGGTCTCCGCGCTGCTGCTCGCCGGCACCGTCCAGGCGCTTATCGAGGTGGCCACCCCGGCGGCACTTGTGAACACCACGTACGGGCGACTGGTGCTGGCGAAGATCGGGCTCTTCGTGCTTGTCATCGCGGTGGCCGCCTACTCCCGTCACCTGGTACGCACCCGGGTCGCGGCCAGCCGACCGGCCCCGGTACGCCGGGCGATCTGGGCGGAGCTGACGATCACCGCGATCGTGCTCGGGGTGTCGGCCACCCTGGTCCAGACGACACCCGCCCGCAGCGTCTCCACGGACGTGTCCGCCGCCGACAGCGGGTACTTCAGCACCACGGCGACCAGCTCGCTCTACTCCATGCAGATCGAGGTGTCCCCGGCCCGCCGGGGCAACAACTCGGTGCACCTGTACGCGTACACGCTGGACAACCAGCCGCTGCCGGTCGTCGAGTGGCAGGTCACCGTGGCCCTGCCGGCGGCCGGGATCGAGCCGATCCAGGTGCCCCTGCTGCCGCTCACCGACAACCACGCCACCGGCGAGATCAGTCTGCCCGCGGCGGGCGAGTGGGAGTTGCGGGTCACCGCCCGTACCACCGAGATCGACCAGGCCACGGTGACCGCCACCGTGCCCGTCCGATAGAGAGGTTCCATCGATGCTCCGTCACCGGCGTTTCGCCGCCACCGCCGCCGCTCTGACGCTCGGCGCCGTCGCCACAGCCGTGTTCGGTTTCGTGGCGCCGGCCTCCGCGCACGTCACGGTCAATCCGCGTGAGGCGACCCAGGGCGGCTACGGCCGGCTCGCGTTCCGGGTACCGAACGAGAGCGACACCGCGTCGACCACCAAGCTGGAGATCTTCCTGCCGGAGAACGCGCCGCTCGGCTCGGTGTCGACCATGCCGGTGCCGGGCTGGACGGTGGCCGTGGAGAAGCGGCAGGTCGACCCGCCGGTGCAGGTGCACGGCAGCGAGATCACCGAGGTGGTCTCGAAGATCACCTGGACGGCCGGCGAGGGAGCCGCCATCACCCCCGGCACCTTCCAGGAGTTCCCGGTCTCCATGGGTCCGCTGCCTGAGATCGACCAGATGGTCTTCAAGGCGTTGCAGACCTACTCTGACGGTGCCGTGGTGCGCTGGATCGACGAGCCGCAGCCCGGTGGCGAGGAGCCGGCCGCCCCGGCCCCGGTGCTCACCCTCACCGCTGCCGGCGCCGACACGCCGACGACGGCACCGACCGACGCGCCCGCTGCGGCGTCGCCCGACGACAGCGACGACGAGGACGGCAACGGTGTGGCGGTGGGCCTCGGCGTCGCCGGGCTGATCGCCGGCCTCGGTGGGCTGGTGCTCGGTGGGCTGGCCTTCGCCCGTACCCGGCGTCCCAGTGGCGGGGCCCCGGGCGACGAGGCGACCACTCCGACCTCCTGAGCGTCACCGCAGTGGCAGGCCCGCCGGGTGATCCCGGCGGGCTTGCCCGCTTTCGGCGTCCGTGCCGTGGATATCCGCTGATTGGCGGGTCGGCGTAGGTAAGGTCGGCCGGGTGTCTGGCTACAGAGGGGAACAGGGCGCATGCGTTTCGTGTGGACGCTTACCGGAATGCTGCTGCTGACCGTCGGCACCGCCGCGCTGATCGGTGCGGCCGCGCTCGGACTGCTGACCGGTCACGCCGGCCCCGACGGGGCGTTCACCGCCCGGTTCGAGACCGTGCAGACTCCGGGGCACGCGGTGGTGGTGACCGACCTCGACGCGCTGGTCCGGCAGGAGGTGCCGTTCGCCCGTGGCGGGCAGGCCCGGCTGCGGCTGGACGCGCGTACCCCCGACGGGCCGGCCTTCGTCGGCCTGGCCCCGGCCGAGGAGGCACAACGGTGGCTGGCCGGCGCGCCGCACGCCGCGGTGCTCCGGATGTCGCTGGCCCGGGGGCCGCTGCCGGTCCGGCTGGAACAGGTGACCCCGGTGGCGGGGACGCCGCCCACCGTCCCGGCCGCACCCGCCGCACAGACCTTCTGGGTACGCGCGGGCTACGGCGTACTCGAATGGGACCCCGGCGACCTGGCCGGGCAGCGGTTGAGTCTGGTGCTGATGCGACCCGACGGTGGGGCGGGGGTGACCCTCGACCTGAGGGCGGAACTGCGGGCCGGCTGGATCGCCCCGGCCACCTGGGGCTCACTCACCGGCGGGACGCTGCTGGTGATCCTCGCCGCGTTGGTGCTGCTGCGGCCGGTCCGCCCGCGCGAGGTGGTCATCGTGGTCGAGCCGGATCAGGTGCCGGTCCTCGCCGGACGACTCGGGATCAGCTCGCTCACCGGCCTGGGGGCGCCGGTGCCGCCCGGCCCCCGCAGGCTGCCCGAGCGTCAACTCGTCCCGGTCGCCGCCACGGTGCCGGCCACCACGAGCCGCCCCGCGATCGGCCCCGTCCCGCGTCCCGCCACCCTCGCCGAGCTTCCCACGCCCGCCACCCCTCATCGCCCCCTCCGCCCACCCGCCCCACCCACCTGACCCACCCCCCCCCCCCCCGCCCCGGCGTCTCGCCCGCTCACCTCGCCCGCGATCTTGCACTTCTGGTCCCGGCAAAGGGTGCAAAGGTGGCGTATTGGCGACCACAACTGCAAGATCGACGAGGTGGGGCGGGGTGGGTGGGGTGGGGATTGGTGGGGGAGGCGGGGGTGGGCGGCCCTCCGTGCTGCCGACGCGGAGGGCCGCCCTTCACCGGGGGATATCGGTGTCCGTGGGGTTTTGGTAACCCTGGGACCAGATTACCGACGAATGGGGGTCTCGGGAAGAGTGTCCGACTTTGCGTGCTGTCGGCGCTGGACCCGGGTGCCGGGACGCACCGGCAGGACGACCAGCAGCACGAGGCAGAGCCACACGTACGCGTTGCGGAGCAGGAACTCCAACGGGCTGCCGGTCGGCGTCGGCGTGATTCCCCAGTCGTAGAAGGACACCACCCCGTACACGATGATCGCGGTGACGGCGACGGCGAGAATCAGCAGCCGGCGGCGTCGGCGTGCCCCCGCCACAGAGCGCGGATCGGTGCCCAACGCCGCGTCCGCCAGGATCACCACCGCCGGGATGAACCAGTAGATGTGGTGTGTCCAGGTGATCGGGCTGATCAGCGCCGCCACCAGTCCGGTGAGCGTCAGGCCGGTCAGCGCGTCCCCGGCCTGCGACGCCCGCACCGCCCGCCACAGCCCGTAACCGCTGACCAGCGCGACCAGCAGCAGCCAGAGCAGCCGGCTCGGCTCCTCCGGAGCGATGAGCCGGCTCAGCAGCCCGAACAGCGACTGGTTGCCGGTGTAGTCGGTGCGGCCGACCCGGTCGGTGGCCCACAGCTCGTGCGTCCAGAACCGCCACGAATCAGCCGGCGCGACCGCCGCGGCGAGCAGGGTCGCCCCGGCCGCGGTCGCCCCGGCCACCACCGCCGCCCGCCACCGCCGGGTGGCCAGCAGGTAGATCACGAAAATGGCCGGGAACAGCTTGAGCGCCGCCGCCAACCCGACGCCCACCCCGGCCCAGCGGCTGTCGCGGGGTACGGCGAACAGCAGGTCGGCCAGGATCAGCACCACCAGCAGCATGTTGATCTGCCCGAAGGTGATCGTCTCCCGGGTGCTCTCCACGCCGAGCACGATCAGCACGCCGACCACGAGGGTGAACAGGTGGGGCAGGTGGTGGCGACGGATCACCGGGTCGAGCAGCCACTTCGTGGTGACCACCACGCCGAGCAGGGTCAGCCCGGTGAAGATCGCCACCGTGGCGCCCAACTTCAGCCAGGAGAACGGCAGCAGGACCAGAGCGGCGAACGGCGGATAGGTGAAGTACAACTCGCCCTGCACCCGGTCCGGCTGCACGTAGTCGTACAGCGGGTTGCCGGCGGCCCACCAGTCCATGGCCGCCATGTAGATCTTCAGGTCGAAGTAGTCGTGGGTGCGTCCCGGCAGGTAGAGGGCGGGAAGCGCCGCCGCCAACGCCAGCGCTCCCACGACCCGGCGGGCCGTACGGCTGCCCGGGTCGTCCAGGTCGACGCAGGGTGGTGTGGCGGGTTCGGCGGACACGGGGAAGACCTTAGCGGTCGGTGACCGTGGCGGCGCGGAGCCACGAGACTTGGCCTGCGCGTAGGCTGTCCCGGTGGCTGATCTTCTCGTTTGGATCGACTGTGAGATGACCGGGCTGGACCTCGGTGGCGACAAGCTGATCGAGGTCGCCGCGCTGGTCACCGATCCCGACCTCAACGTGCTCGGTGACGGCGTCGACGTGGTGATTCACGCTGACGACGCCGCGCTGGACGCGATGCCCGAGATCGTCCGGACGATGCACGGCAAGTCGGGGCTTACCGACGAGGTACGCCGCTCCGCCGTCACCCTGGCCGAGGCGGAGGAGCGGGTGCTCGACTACGTCACCCGCCACGTCAAGGATCCGCGCACCGCCCCGCTCTGCGGCAACTCGATCGCGACCGACCGTGGCTTCATCGCCCGGGACATGCCCCGCCTCGACGCCCACCTGCACTACCGCATGATCGACGTTTCCTCGATCAAGGAACTGTGCCGCCGCTGGTACCCCCGCGTGTACTTCGGTCAGCCGCAGAAGGGTCTCGCGCACCGGGCCCTGGCCGACATCCGGGAGAGCATCCGGGAGTTGGAGTACTACCGGCGCACCATCTTCGTGCCCCTGCCCGGGCCCGACGTGGAGAGCGCCAAGGCCATCGCCGGCGAACTCTGACCGCCCCCAGGCTGCCGCGGCTTGCCTGTCGCGGCCTGGCGGCAACCCGCTGGACGTGGTCGGCCGCGGTGGGGGTATGATTTCACCGCACCCGCCCCGGGCAATCGACCGGGCGCGGCGGCATGGTGGCTGTAGCTCAGTTGGCAGAGCACCGGGTTGTGGTCCCGGTTGTCGTGGGTTCAATTCCCATCAGTCACCCCAGCGGTCAGGCCCCCTCCACGGAGGGGGCCTGACGCGTCATAGGGGACTGGTAGGGGAAGTCAGGTCATGTGCCCCGTCTGCGTACCCCTCGGCGTAGGTCTGCTCGACGACAACCCCGACCACCTGGCGGCGGGCGAGGCGGTGCGGCAGCTGGGGATGGAGTACCCGGTGCGGTGACCGGACCGCCGCCGGTGGATCCGGCCGGCCTACTGGTCGGACAGCTGGCTGTCACAGGTCGATGAGGTGTGGGTTCACCGACGGACGGGACGATCAGGGTGCGGGTGCGTAACGCCTGCCGGGTCTACAACGCGTGGCATCCGCCGCACTCGTTCGCGATCGGCTACCACTCGGTCCGCAGCATCTTTGTCAAGATCGATGGGGTGGGTCGAATCCGCGGCCCAAGACGATGATCCACCGGTAGTAGGAGCGTCACGCCGCGACGCCAGCAGCAGCGGAACACCCACGACCGGCACCAGCCACATCGCAATGTAGAGCCGATCACCCTGACCTGTCACCGGGTGGGCGACCTGCGTGGCCAACCCAGTGCCGGCCACAGCCAACGTCACCCACGCCAAAGCACGGTCGCGGCGCATCAGCGCCCACGCGCCCAAGGCCAGACCAGCGAGCAGCCACGGTGCCCGCAGCTCCTGCTGCAACCACTGCGGCCAAAAGTTGAGATTCAGGTCGACCAGTCGACGCCACGGGTCGGCGACGTCGGGCCGGGTGAAGTGGTCGGTGAACTTGTCCTGCAACGTCTCCCCGGCACCCGCCAGGTTGAGCACCTTGGCGGTCACGGCGATACCCGTCGCCGCGGCGGCACCCACACCGGCGAGGAGGAACGTGCCGGCGTGCCGGTGCTGCCGGCTGGTCGCGGCGGCAAGGAAAGCGGCAGCGGTCAGCCCCGCCGCGACCAGAAGGAACGTGGAGTGGCGCATCGTGGCCCCTACCGCGACCGCGCCGACAAGCAGCACCGTGCCGGCCATGATACGGCGGCGCGTCAGCCACCACGCGCCAAGTAGCGCGGCAACGGTGAGCGCCATGACCGGCCCTTCGGTGAGCGGGTAGGAGCCCCACCAGCCGATCGGTGACCCGTAGTAGGCCACCTGCCCGGCTACCGCCAGGTGCACCGGCGCGCCGAGCTCGCGTAGCAGCCTGGCGACGAGCAGCCCGCCGATGGCGGTGCACAGCACGGAGGTCACGGACAGGCCGGCGTTGACGCCGAGGACTGCGACGAGCGGGGCGGCCAGGATCGGATAGCCGGGCCGGTCGCCGAAGATCGCTTCGTAGCGGGGCTTGTTCGGTGTCAGGCCGTCGGGATACTTGGCGATGCAGTCACGGACGCGCTGGGCCATGCGGGGCGGTTTGTCGATGGTGAGCGGGTTGACGGCTGCCCGCCGGGCGTCCGACCGGGCCTGGTCGCGGCAGTAGGCCGCGAGGGCGGCCTGTTGCGCGTCGGCGGGTGTCTCGCCGAGCAGCTCAAGGGTGGCGCTCGCGTAGCGGTAGGCGTCGTTGGCGGGTCCGACGGCGGGGCGAAGCGCCACCACCCAGAGCCCCACCCAGGCGAGCGCCACGAGTAGCGGTAGCCAGCGCCTCAATGCAGTGCTCCCTTGCGTTGTCGTCCCCTGTCCGGGTGCGGGTCAGGAGTGTATCGCCGCTCACCATCAGTCGATCAAGGAGATGGCCCCGAGACGCGTTCGCCGCCAACCTGCTCGCGGTCCGCTCCTTGCTGCTGGAGCACCTCAGCCCGGACCGGCCGCCCGTGACGAGGACCTGGAACCCAACGAGGCCGGCATCCGGTCGCTGATCTTCGGTACGCCGAAGACGGCCCGGGGGTGCCGTACCGTCACGTTCACGCCGAAGGTCGCCGAGGCGCTCAGCGCACTGGTCGTCGGCAAGAGCCGCGATGAATTCGTCTTCGCCACCCCCAACGGCGAGCCGGTGCGTGCCAGGAACTTCCGCCGGGGCTGGCTCACGTCAGTGGAGACGGCCGGGCTGTCCGGGCTGCGTATCCACGATTTGCGGCACACCCAGGCGGCGGCTGATCTCGCCGAACGTGCCGCTGTAGGCGATCTCCCGGCGGAGGCCGCAGGTTGCCGCATGTCGCGGTGTGCCCGCCGGCGGAGGCCCGCAGGTTGCGGCATGTCGCGGTACGCCTGTCGGCGGAGGCCCGCAGGTTGCGGCATGTCGCGGTACGCCTGTCGGCGGAGGCCCGCAGGTTGCGGCATGACGCGGTACGCCTGCCGGCGGAGGCCGCAGGTTGCGGCACGTCGTGGCGCCGGTGCCGGCGTGGGGTCAGGCGGTGGGTGCTTCGCTTGACGAGACGTCCGGGTCGGTCTCGTCGTTGGCGGCCGGCTCGTACGGCAGGGCGCTGCCCTTGACGTACTCCTCCCAGCTGACGTTCCAGTCTGTCCAGCCGTTGCCGATCTGGAGCTTGCGTTCGGTGCCCTTGACGACGATCGGGTCACCGACCCGTGTGTTGTTGAACAGCCAGGCGCCGTTGGCCATCGAGACGTTCACGCAGCCGTGCGAGACGTTCGTCGTGCCCTGCTGCCCCTCCGACCACGGTGCCGCGTGGATGAACTCGCCGCCCCAGGTGAGCCGTTGCGCGTAATCGATCTTCGTCCGGTACCCGTCCTCGGGGCCCAGCTCGTCGTACGTGTCGAAGACCGTCTTGCGCAGCTTCTCCATCACCACCATCGTGCCGCTGGAGGACGGGGTGCTCTTCTTTCCCAGGCTCACCGGGATCGTCTTGATCTTCTCGCCGTTCTTGGTGACGATCATCCGCTTGGTCCGGTTGTCCACCGTCATCAGCAGCTTCGGGCCGATGGCGATGTCGACGGTCAGGTCGGCCCGGCCGTACCAACCATCGCCAAGCGGCAGCCCGCCGGCCTGCACCCGGTACGACACCTTGCTGCCGGCCTGCCAGAACTCCTTTGGCCGGTAGCGGACCTCGGTCGGGCTGACCCAGTGCCAGATGCCCTCCTGGGCCGGCTCCGAGGTAACCGTCATCCGGCGCTGCAGGTCGGCGCGGTACTTCTCCGGGATGTCCCGACCGAACTTCACGATCAGCGGCATGGCCACCCCGACCGTCTGGTCGTCGCCGAGGAAACTGCTGACGCGTACCTGCTTCTCCGGCTCCTCCATCACGGTGAAGGCGCTGGTCGCGGTCACCGGCAGGCCATCGTCGCCGGTCGCGGTGACGGTGGCGGTGTACGCGGCGCCGTAGGTCAACGCCTTCGACGGCAGCCAACTGCGGCCGTCGGCGGCCAGGTCGCCCTCGACCGCCTCGCCCTCGGCGTCGGTCAGCTCGACCGTGACGTCCTCGGCCTGCTCGGCGGCGAAGGCGATCGCCGCCGACGCCGGCACGTCCTTGGCGTCCGCGGCCGGCTCGCTGATGCTCACCGACGCCTTCGCGGCCGGCTGTTCGGCGCCGTCCTGCCAGCCCGGCCCCTTGTCGCCACCCTTACCGCCGGTGCAGGCGGAGGTCAGTGCCAACGTCACGGCGAGCAAGCCTGCGGCGAGCACCCCCCGCCGTCCTTTGCGCTGGTCCCGAACTCGCATGGTGTCCTCACAGTCGTGGTCCGCTGCCCGTTCCCATTACTGACGCACCAGTTCACGTACCCGTTGCGACAAGTGAACCGAAACACGTGGAAGCGGGATGTCCGGATAGTGACATATTTCGTCCGGTCATACGGCCGGACCGGCGCCACCGTCCGGAACTGGCAGCGCACTGCCCTTGACGAACTCCGACCAGCTCAGGTTCCACGCGGTCCAACCATTGCCCGCCGCCAGCTTGCGTTCGGTGCCGGTGATGGTGATCGGATCGCCGATCTTCGTACGTTGGAAGAGCCAGCGGGCGTTCGCCATCGAGACGTTCACGCAGCCGTGGGAGACATTCTGTCGTCCCTGGACGTGCTCCGACCAGGGGGCCGCGTGGATGTACTCGCCGCCCCAGGTGATCCGCTGGGCGAACTCGATGTCCGTGACGTACCGGTTCTCCGGATCCGGGTCGTCCATCGTGTCGAAGACTGTCGCTTCCTTCTTCTCCATCACCACAAGCGTGCCGCTGGACGAGGGGGTCTTCTTCTTGCCCAGGCTGACCGGCAGCGTCTTGATCAGCTGCCCGTCCTCGTACACCCGCATCCGCTTGTCGGAGTTGGTCACCTTCATCTCGAAGGCCGAGCCGATCTTCGCGGTGGCGTTGCGGTCGACGTTGCCGAACCGACCGTTGCTCAGCGGAATACCGGCCAGGGCGATGCGTACGGTCAGCCTGGTGCCGGCCTTCCAGTACTCCGGCGCGCGGTAGTACGCCTGCGTACCGTTGCTCACCCAGTGCCAGGCGCCCGGCTGCGGCGGATCGGTCTGCACGAACATCCGCTTCTGCACCTTGGCCCGGTCCTTCTTCGGGATGCCCGGGTGGAACTCCGCCACCACCGGCATGGCCACCCCGTACGTCCGGTCGTCGAACAGGTACAGCCCCGAGGTGATCATCGAGCCGGGTTTGGCCATCGTGGTGAACGTGCTGGTGCCCTCGCTCACCGCGCCGTCCGGCCCCTTCGCGGAGACCGTGGCGGTGTAACGGGTCGACCACTTCAACGGCGCCGACGGCACCCACGAAGACCCGTCCGTACGCAGCTTGCCCTTGACCTGCTTGCCGTCCTCGGTCTTGAGAGTGACCTGCGACACCTCGCCGCCGTCCGGCAGCTTCGCGCCGATCTCGACGCTTACCGGCCGGTTCTTCGTCCCGTCGGCCGGGCTCACCGTCAGCGGCGGACCACTCGGCACCTCCGGTGCCCCCGGTGCTCCCGGCGTCCCGGTGTCGGACGCCCCGGGTGTCTGGCCGGGCACGAACTCGGCCGGCGCGCGCTCCTCGCCGCAGCCCGACAATGCCAGCGACGCCACCAGCCCCAAGGCACTCAACAACGCCCCGGCCCGCGCGAACCTGCCCATCCCCACCCCTGTCCTAGCGCACCTGGCGGACATCGTGCCGTATCGCTGCCGCCCGGCATCACCCCGGTCCCACACTTTGCAAAGGTTTCTCGTTAAATGTCCGAAAAGCTCGACCGAAGGGAGGACCCCGGGATCTGATTGGAACCCGCTTCAGAGTGCGTGCTAGTGTTTCCCCCGTTGTCAGCGAGCGCCGCTAGCTCAACTGGCAGAGCAGCGGACTCTTAATCCGCGGGTTCGGGGTTCGAGTCCCTGGCGGCGCACCAACGATCAAGGCCCTGACCTGGTGGTTCACACCGGGCCGGGGCCTTTTTCGCGTACGCCGGTGGTGGGTGGTCGCTCGATGGGTGCTCGGGAGCCGTTGGACCGGGTTCGTGCCGGTGGGACGCGGCGGGGTGCTCGTGGACGCCGCCGGTGGCTGTCTGCGGCGGGATGGTCGGCGGCCTAACGATTGCGGCTTCGGCGGTTCCGGATCCGGGTCGGTGTGCGCGAGTGCGCTCGGAGCCGGGGTGAGGCGATCTTGGCGGGACGCGGTATGCCGTTTCTGCGGCTTCCGTCGTCAACTCTTCGGCTGATTCGGTGAACAGTGATCATGTAAAACGTCTCACAAACCCCGTTTTGAGGGTGCGGGAGTTCCAGCGGGGTGTCGCGGGGGACGGCCGGGCGTCGATGGGTGGGGGATCATCGATGGGTGGCCGGTGGTCGTGAGCTGACGCCTCGGCGGTGGCGGATCCTGTCGTTCCTGGCGTTGCACGGCATGGCGACCACGAGCGACGTCGCCGTGGTGACGGGGGTGCCCCGGTTGACGGCGCACCGGGACCTGACGTGGTTGCACGCGGCGGGTCTGGTGGGCCGGGAGCGGTCGGCGGAGGACCGGGCGCACGCTTGGTGGTATCGGATCACTGGGCAGGGCACCGGTCTGCTCAACCGTGATCTGGTCGCGTCGGGGCGGCCTGTGCCGCTGCGTCTGGGTGAGCGGGGCTGGGGTGCGGCGCACTACCTGCTGTTCCTGCCGCTGCTGGCCGTGTCGCGGCAGGATCCGGGCCAGTGTGGGCTGTTCCAGTGGTTGACGACGTTGGACACGTCGGTGTGGCTGCGGGAGCGGGGGCTGGCGCATCTACGCGCTGATGGGTATGGCGTGTGGCTGGAAGACGGTCGCTGTGTGCGGTTCCTGGTACACGTCGACCCCGGGCCGGTCGGGGAGGTGATCGCCGAGCGCGAGCGGTCTACCTCCGGCCTTGATGGCGTCCTGGTCGGGTACCGACGTACGGATCCGGTCGTGCCGGTCGGCGCGGTGCTGGTCATCGCTCACGACGCCGCCCGGGAAGCCAACCTGCTCGCTGACCTAGCGAGCTGCCCGCTGAAGGCGCCGGTCGCAGTGACCACCCTCGACCTGCTGCACCGGCACTGGCCGCACGAGAGCGTGTGGAAGGTCCCGGCGGCGGGCACCGCACGTCACCGTTTAATCGACCTCCCTCATTCTGTCGGAGCTGTGCGCGAAAATCCGAAGATAAGCGGGCCGCAGTAAGCGAACGAGGTGCGAGCAGTCATGAGTCCGACATCTCTTGACTGTTCAGCGCTTGCTACGGTCGGCTCGTCAACGGTCGCGCCCCCAGTGGGACCGGTGGTCCGTGGCGCAGTGCCGTTCGCGATTTGGGAGCCCACGACTCCTATGCGCAGTGCGGCAGGTCAGCGTCGAGACCATCTTGTTTCTGTCACTCGTGACCACCCTTGCCGCTCACCTGTAGCTGCGTTACCTCGTCATACACAGCGACTGTGTGCCGCGCCCTGCATCTGAGCAGTTCAGGGCGCGGGGTCAGCCGCCCGCTGGCGATCGTGGTGCGCTCGCATCGCTTCTCCCATCTCGATGAACTGCGCGACGTCTGGCAGTTCCAGCGTGCCCAGGCGCGCAGGGCGGTGTGCAGCCAGCCAGTCGGGCAACTCATCGTCCGGGTGCAGGATCACTAACTCCTCGGCCGACAACCAGGTGTTGATCGCGAACGACCGGTAGTACTGCGTCGTCGGTGCCGAGATGCCCGTCGTGCCGGACAAAATTCTTGGAAAGATGACCAGACCAGTCCTCCGGTCCAGCGCGATCGACACCATGTCCGCAGTGAGCAGACCAATCCCCGGGTCGTCGTCCGGCCGGCGCCACAGGCACACAGGCTGATCGGACGTAAAAAGCCGCCGCCGCTGGAACGTCACCACCTGCCACTGCGCCTGGGCGTACACCGCCGCCACCTTCGCCACGGTCTCAAACATCGTCCGCAGATGGTTGCGCCGCGCCGTCGGAGGGTCTGACAGTTCACCCCGGACCACCACCCGATCCCACAAGGCGTCCACTGCAGCAGAGTCGTCGAGGCCAAGTTGCGACGCCATACGCTGCTTACCGCCAAGCGCCAGGTTCGCGCGCAGCATCAACTTTTGCAGTCCTACCGAGTCCACCCGCTTGCCACGCCCGCGCAAATACTGCAGCACCACCCACGACGCCACCGCGTAGCGCTGTTCGACCGGCAGCTTACTGTGCCTTGCGAGCATACGCAGCGGCTCCGCTGCCGAGTGCTCCACCTGCCCAATCAGCTGCTCAGCGAGACCTTCGTGGTCTGTGTTGAGCCAGTCGACCTTGTAGAAGTCCGCCTCTACCGCGACGTTCTTGATCCCGGCCACAAACGTGCGAGGCGTCGCACCGAACCGGACCACCTTTACGCGATCAGCCGCATCCGCAAAGCCTCGAAGGTAGAACTGTGGAACCTGGTGATGTCGTCGCGCCTGCTTCATGCCTCCTCCAATACCGGCAGACTACGCTACCGGACCGCAAGCCGATCTTCGCAAAGTCCCGAGGTGGTTCGTCACCGATCAGACCGTCGCTCGAAGCACTCATCTGCCGCCGATCGCATGCAGCATTCCGGCACCCGTCACGAGTTAGGGGGCGGAAGCGGGTCAGGTTCAGGTACCCCGACTGCGCTGCGCGCACTGCGGGCGTTGCGCGAACGGCTATGACGCGTCCAGATCGCGACGTCGAGCAGCCGCAGCAAGCTGATTGAGTCGCCGCCCGCTGGGCGGAGCTCTTCGATCTCCTGACGGAGTGCGGATTCGGTCAGCGCTGCTGCAAGCGTCACCCAGAACTTGTTCGCCGGCGGAGCGACGACACGGAGCACGACCTCGTCATGTATGGGCACGAGCCGGGGTCGCTTGCGGGCGAGGAGTTTGCTCGCGATAACCGGGCCGACCCCATGCAGCCGATCCAACCACTGATGCAAGGC
Source organism: Verrucosispora sp. WMMD703 (assembly GCF_049178935.1). NCBI lineage: Bacteria > Bacillati > Actinomycetota > Actinomycetes > Micromonosporales > Micromonosporaceae > Micromonospora > Verrucosispora sp. WMMD703. The sequence goes on from NZ_JBMHMM010000004.1 coordinate 1,539,635, forward strand.
CGCTGCTGACTGTAGGGCGTACGGACCGGCGTTCCACAGATCTAGGTTGGCGGGGATCGCAGCGAGTCCTGCGGTGACGTGGTCGCCCTCAGCCAGGAGCGCACGAACAGCGGGAGGCCGCCAGGAGATGTCAAGCAGCGAGGTTGCGAGCAGGTCGTCGAGGGTGAGCAAGTTAGACGGGTTCTCGCCGAGCAGGTCGAACAGCGTGCCGGCGAATGGCCCGTCGGGATCGAAGTAGGTGGTGACGAGTCTGTCAACGCCGGGGGCGGCGAGCACATTGCGGATCCGGTCACGGACTAGCTCCTCAGCCTGCACGGTGGGAGGATGACACAGCGTAGGACTCGCGCATATAGGTCATGGAGGTCCAAGAAGCGGGCGGCTCTTCCGCCTTCCCGTCTTACCAGCGCGCAGCAGCAGCCGGGTCTGCCGCCGATCGACCGTTACTCCCGCAGTCCCCGACTTATCGATCCGAGAGCCGGCTTGCCCAAATTGAGCACGTAACCTCGCTTTCTCGTCGGATACACGCATCTCGCCTGGGTGGGACCTGGTAATGATGCGGCAGCCGGCCTCGACGAGTGGCATCGGAAGGTCCGCAGGCGCCCTTGAAGCTACGCGGTGGCAGCAGTGGAGCCGAACCGGGTGATGCGAACGAACTCCTCGAGTTCGCTGCCGGGTCGGACGAAGGCGTGCGTGTGCGCCGCCCGAATTTGGAATGTGTTCAGTTCGTCGACCACGTGTGCTGCAACCTCGCCTGTCGCGGTTGGGCCAAACGCCACCAGGGACCAGGGGGTAACGGGCATGAGAATCTGACTGGCATTGCCGAGGGCGACTTCCACTCCTGGTTCTAATCGTCCTGTTCGGTCGAGCACCACCACCGGCGCATCGCCGATTAGAAATTCTCCCGAGGAAGGATGAATGATCTGGATCTGGCGGTCCGCCATCCATGCACGGCATCGGTCGAACATTCGCTCGACGCTGTACCGGAATGTTAGGCCGCTATAGAAGTCGAGGTCCGAACGCCGCGCCAGCACCATCTCGAAGTAGAAGTCGTGATCTTCGCTGGTCAGCGGCGGGCGGCCGAAACGGCGCAGAAAGTCGCCTGCGTACCCAGGGAAGGTCCGAGCCCGGCGCTTCAACGCCTTCCGCTCGTGCTGGAATCCTTGGACGTGGACCCGCCAAAAGCTCCGGTTTCGTACGAAGTGCAGGGCAACGAGATCACGCAGTGTCGCTGCTGCGTCTGGCTCGTCCAGGATTGCATCGGTATTACAGAGCCGAACCAGCCGTGGCACATGCCGTTCGGTCATGGCCCATCGTTCCTCCGCCGATCGGGAGGCTCGCGGCACAAAGTCTGTGATTTTACCCAGTCCTGCCGGGCCACGAGCGATGACCCTCGCTGCCCTGTCCGTGACGCTCACCGCGTTCAGGCACCGTGTGTGGTCGGTCCATTGTTTCAACACGACGCGGGAGACGACGTGCTGTTCACGGATGTTTTCGTCGGCCTGCAAGCGAAGCTCAGCGATACGTCGGGCTGCGACGAAGCGGTCAAGAGGAGGCTGCATGGACACCCTTCCATGGTCACACCAGCGTCAAGGCGTATCAAAACCGGCGGCTAGGGGCCCTGTCCTGATTTGCTGGTGGAGCAGCACCGTGGCCGGGTAGCCGGCGGCGATCCGTGCCGGACCAACTAACTGGACGGCCGGCTCAGGACTGACTCGGGGATCGGCTGCGCGTTGGTGCCTGCCTGTCGCGCCAAGCTCGTGAGAAAGTCGAAGTGGGCGCAGTGCTCCAGTACCGCGTCGTCGACTGTGCTGAGCTGGCCGTAGGTATGGAGGAAGCTCGCGTGTAGGTCCGGGCGGTGGGGCCAGACGCGAGTGGCGAGTCGTACGAGGTCGCGGGCGGGTAGGTCGTAGCGGCTGTGCTCGAAGTCGATCAGCCTGACCACTCCGTCGTCGCCGTAGATCATGTTGCGGGGCATGAAGTCGAGGTGGCACGGAAGAGCGGGTAGCGGCGCCAAGTCTCGGAGGGCCTGCATATGTGCGCGTACCTCGGTTCTGCGGGCGGCGGTCATGCGGTCCCCGGCCTGGTGGATCCAGTGCTCAGCGCGTTCTGCGAGCCAGGCCGTCCAGTCTGGTTCGAGGCGGGGTGGTCCGGCGGCATGCAGTGTCTTGAGCAGGTGTCCTGCCTGCCGGTAGGCGTTCTGCTCGGCCCCGGGGCCGAGCTTCCGCTCTGCGAGAGGGACTCCCGCTGCGGCCGTGATGACGATGGCCGGTGGGTCGTCGGTTGTCGTGAGCAGTTGGGGTGCCCTGTCTCCGAGGGCAGGAACCCAGGTTCGGTAGGCGTGGACTTCCCGGTGGTGTCGTTCCAGGCTCCGGTGGATCTTGACAATGACGTCTCCGTGGGCGGCCGTCGAGGCGCGGAGGACGCGAGTGCCGGCGTGCCCGGGGTGCGAGGTGACGGGCTTGGCGTCGTCGTCGAGGAGCCGTTGGCAGAGCGCGAGGTGAACGTTGACGTCAGCCATGGCGGAGTTGGAGGTGGCGGGTGTCGTTGTGGCTGGCGAGCTGCCAGATGGTGCGGCCGAATCGGTTGGTCGATCGCTGCCACCGGGCGATGGAGGCGTGGTGCGTGACGAAGCCGAGTCGCAGGCAGGCGTTCCGGGGTAGGCCGAGGAGCAGGCTGTGGGCCGCTTCGACGGTTTCGCCGTGGGCGGCGATGAGGATTCGTTCACCGTCGTGGCGGGCGAGGATCTTCTGAAGTGCGGTGGTCGCCCGGTTGAGGTACCCGTTCCACGTCTCGGAGCCGGCAGCGTACTGGCGGTCCGGGCTGTGCTGAGGCGGCCCCTGGAAGGAGGTCTTGACCTCGACCCAGGGTTGGCCGTCGGCGTCGCCGTGGTCAGGGCCGCGGAGGTCCGGGTCGATGGTGGGGGGCAAGTGCAGAGCTTGCGCGATGATGCCGGCGGTCTGGGTGACGCGGAGTCTGGGTGTGGCGTAGAAGGCGGCGTAGGGCCGGTTGGCGTGTTCGGATGCCAGGCGAGCGGCGAGTTGCTCCGCCTGGTTCCGGCCGAGGTCGGTGAGGCCGGTGCAGCCCAGTTCGCCGCCGACGAGCCCAGCGACGTTGCAGGCAGCTTCGCCGTGGCGGGCGATGACGAGTTCCGTTGTCTGGGTCATACGTGTGTTCCTTCTCAGGGCAGTTCGGTGAGGAACGGGTCGGGCCAGGGACGGACGGCCGGCCACGGGTGTCGATAGCCGTTGCGGCCGAGATATCGCAGAGTCAGCAGGTGGTGCAGCTCGGCGTACCGTTTCAGGTCGGCCAGGCTGCAGATCTGCGGAGCGACAGCGACGCGGTAGGCGCGCAGACAGCGAGTGATCGATCGGTCGGCGAGGCGGCCGTAGGTCATCGACGCGGTGACCAGCAGACCGGCCAGGTCGTAGCCGAAGGGAGCGAGCGTCAGGTCGTCGAAGTCGACGACAGCGACCTCATTGCCGTTCGCGAGGTAGTTCCGAACGTTCGGGTCCTTGTAGAACGTCACGGACTCCCCGGCTCTGTCGAGTAGGGCGTCGATGACCGATCCGTGGATGCTCGCCTCGGCGGCGGCGTGGTGTAGCGGCGCCCGACGTGGACTGGCGAAGTCGGGGATCACGAGGCCGGTCGAGGTGGTGTGAGGTCGGTCGAGGCGCGTGGCCCGAAGCTCCTGCCGGTGTGCGGCAGCGTGGAGACGGCCCAGGGCTGCTGCGGCCTGCGGAAGATCTTTGACCCTAGGTGCACGCCCGGGCAGCCGTTCGAACACAAGATGCTGGGCACCCCGCGCGATGAGAGCAGGCAGGCGTACGCCGGAGTCCAGGCTGGCGAGCCAGCCGTGGTGGGCGGCAGCGGTGGCGCAGCGTTCCGGGTCGTCGTACCGCTTGACGAAGAGATCGCCGCTCATGGCCGCACCGCCACGGCGTAGCTGACCGTGGATCGGGTCGTGTAGGGCGGTGGGGCCAGCCGCTGCTGGAGGGTCGCCGTCACAGCGGCGATCCCGCCGGTGAGGGTAATCCGGGGTACTGGGACTGCGTAGATTTCCGTGTTTGACCTGGGTGTGGTCCGTTGGACAGGACGTTGATCCTGTCCGGGAAGGACCACGTCATGGCAGACAAGAAGAACGCTGTTCAGCTTCCTGAACCGACGGCGGCTGAGGTGGAGTTTGCGCAGCAGCTGGTCGAGCGGGCCAAGGCCGACGGAGTGTCGTTGGTCGGGCCGGGTGGGCTGCTGGCGGGGATCACGCGCACGGTCCTGGAGTCGGCGCTCGACGCCGAGCTGGATGCTCATCTTGACGAGGCTGGTGTCGACGAGGAGTCGGGCCGGCGGGCCAATGTGCGTAATGGGCACGGGGCGAAGACGGTGCAGACCGAGGTCGGGCCGGTGCGGATCCAGGTGCCTCGGGATCGGGCCGGGTCGTTCACGCCGCGGATCGTGCCGAAGCATGTCCGCAGGTTGGACGGGTTCAACGAGGCGATCCTGTCGCTGTATGCCAAAGGATTGACCACCGGGGAGATCTCGGCGCATCTGGCGGATGTGTATGACGCCGAGGTGTCCCGGGAGTTGATCAGCCGGGTCACCGACAACGTCCTGGAGGAGATGGAAGCCTGGCGGCAACGGCCCCTGGACCGTGTTTATCCGGTGGTGTTCATCGACGCGCTGGTGATGAAGATCCGTCAGGGGCAGGTCGCGAACCGTCCCGTCTACGTCGTGGTCGGGATCAGCCTCGACGGAGAACGCGACGTGCTCGGTATGTGGGCCGGGACCGGCGGGGAGGGCGCCAAGCAGTGGGCCGGCTACCTCACCGAACTACGCAACCGCGGCGTCGAGGATGTGTTCATGGTCTGCTCCGACGGCCTCAAGGGTATGACCGACGCGATCGAGCAGGTCTGGCCTCTCGCGGTGCACCAGCAGTGCGTCGTGCACCTCGTCCGCGCCAGCCTGCGCTATACGAACCGGAAAGACTGGCAGAAGATCACCCCGGCGTTGCGGGAGATCTACACCGCCCCGACCGTCGCCGCCGCCGAAGCCCGGTTCGAGGAGTTCGCCACGCAGTTCGGTGACCAGTACCCGGCCGTGATCCGGCTCTGGCGCCAGTCGTGGCCGCAGTTCGTGCCCTTCCTGGACTACGACCACGAGGTCCGCAAGGTCCTCTACACCACCAACATCATCGAGAGCCTGAACGCCCGGTTCCGCCAAGCCGCCCGCAGACGCGGGCACTTCCCGACCGAGCAGGCCGCGATGAAGGTCCTCTACCTCGTCGTCCAGCAGAAACGTAAGGGCGGCGGGAGCATCACCGGCCGGGTCTACGGTTGGGCCAAGGCCCTCAACGCCCTGATCCTCGCCTACGGCGACCGGATCACCATCTAACAGCATCGATCACACCACAGGCCCAAACACGGAAATCGACACACTCCCCTGGCTGGCCGCCGACTGCAGAGTCTCTGGCAGGTTTGGCTGCCGCGGCGGTCTGCGTCGCGCCTGCGCGGCCCGTTGCTGCCTCGCAGTGGCAGCATGATCCGCGCCAGCACGTCGGCCTCACGCTCGGACGGCAGAGCTGGCACGTTCACCTGAGAGACTTTGAACACCCGCTGATGCTGCTACGGAGCGTGCCGGTCCTGGCCTTCGAGAAGGATGGGTTGGCGCACGACAAGTCGGGCACCTCAACCCTGATCGGCGCTAGCTACGGCTGTCTTCGTATCGCCGCCATGTTGCGTGACGCGCGGCCGACAGCGGATCTTGATCGCCCCCTTGCTGAAGGTCTCATCGGTAGCCTTGCTCGACCAGATGTATGCCTCGCCGGGTCGTAGGTGCGCCATCTTGTCGGCGGTAAGGCCGGTTAGGGCCGCGTTGGCCTTCTGAATGTGCTTGAGCCAGGCCGGTGAGTTGAACTTGTGCAGGATGATCTGGCTCGACAACTCGATCAACGACACAGGCACGGACGGCGGATCCTGGCTGGCAACCATGATGCTCGTGCCCTTGTGCCGCATCTCCCGTACCACCTCGACGAGACCGGCCACCAGGTCAGGGCTCTCGATGTACTTGTGAGCCTCGTCGAAGACGACCAGCTTGTTGAACGCCTTGCCGCCGTGCTTGGCGTCCGCGAACAGATGAAGGAGAACTACGAAGAGTCCCAGGGCTTCGTCCTTCTCGATGAACTCGTCCCGGAGGTCGACGATGATGAGCCGACCGGGGCGGATGAGTTTACTCAGGCGGGTGCTGTCGTCGATGTACTCGGCGGCGAGGTCGAGGCGGGATCCTGCCATGGCCTTGAGGTGGTCCGGAAGTGGTGCGTTGTCGATTCCTTCACGTATGCCTTCGAGCGTGAGGGCGTTGCGCAGGCCCTTCATGACACGGTTGACTTGGCGCATGTAGGTGGCTTGGTTGCCGACCGCTCCCATGAGGAACCGCCAGTGGCTTGCCTGGAGTTCGGCTGCCGCGAACTTCAGCGGGCGGACTTCAATTCCCGGATACTCCGTGCGGCGCTCGTCGATCTTGTCGGCTGGCACGAGCAGGAGGACGTCGCTGAGAGCCCGGGGTTGTGCGCCATACCGTTCCCGAAGGGCGTCGATCTGGGCCTCGTCGGTGTTCGCCGCGACCATCGTGGTGAACTCGGGCTTGTAGTCCATGGTGGGGCTGTAATGGAAGATCACTGTCGCCAGTGGATGCGGCAGCCGGTTAAGGCTCGGAATCGGCAACGAGGCCATTTCCGCGATGGTGCCGAGTGTGTAGGACTTTCCGCCGCCCTGGACCCCGAAGAGGCTGATTGTGTGCGTCTGGTTCAGATCAAGGGCGACCTTTCGTCCCGACATCTCGCCGAGGATGCCGTACTGCGGCGAGGGGCTTGTTGCTCCGATCAGCACGTCGTAGCCGGGCTGCCCAGGCTCGAAGTCGCTGGCTGCGGCCCCGGCCACAGACGGTGTCGGCACGTCCTCGACGTCGGGTGACTTGGGGGTTGCCGACTCCGCCAGCACCGGCTCTTCCGGCCACGTAGAGGCGGCCGACCCATCCGTCGCCGCGTCGATCTGCGGTGGTTGCGAGCCCTCAGGCCGCGTGCCCCCAGGAAGATCGACTAATGTCTGCCCGTCTTCGGCGAGTTCAGCGTCGTCTCGCTGACGAGCATCCTGGGGCAAGCTCAGATCATCGTCGCCGAGGGTACGCCTGGCAGCGAGGTCCTCCCATGAGACGGTGCGGTCACGCGGTGGGCTGAGGAATGCGGCGCTGTCCAAGGTCGGGACGGAGGGCGCCCGCTCGCGGCGCCGTGTGATGTCGGCGATGCTCCGAGCCGCCGTAGACTCGGCCCTTTCCTCGCCGCGTGCGAGATCCGGTTCTTCCTCCTCGGCCATGGGCTCGGGCGCGGCGGCGTCGATGAGCTGTTGGATGAGGTTCGCGCCGACGCGGTGGTACTCAATGCCCGCATCCAGCTCGGCCGGCTCGGTACCGGGCTTGTCGAAGTCGAAGATGAGGGCCGCACGAGCGAAGTCGAGCCGGTATCCGTCTTCTAGAGTTCGGAGAAGGAAGTGGGCCTCCTCCGCGGCGTCGCCGGTCATCGCCCCGTAGCGGACCGAACGGTTGAGGTAGAACTCCAGCAGGGTGCTGAGTTCGCGCGTCTTCATGAGCCTGTCGGGCCGATCCACCAGTGAGCGGTGCGGGTCGAAGTGGTAGCCGATCACCTCTTCGCTCTGCGCGATCTGCTCTGCGATGTCGCTCTTGAGCTGGTTGTAGGCGCCGAGGTCGCCCACTTGGTTGTAGCACTTCACCTCGACCAGTCGGCAGGTGATCGTCCGCGCGCGGGCGTCGAGGTCGAACAGGGCGAGGTCGGTTCGCCGGAAGCTGACCTCGTCGCCGAGTTCGTCAGAGTTCTTCTTGATCGCACGGTACAGATCGAGGTGTGCGTCGAGTGGCACGACGACCTGGTTGGCGAACACACCCTGGTGCTCTAGGTACAGGCGGGACAGGGCGAGCCCGAGCGCTTCTGCGCGCTGTGTCGGGGAGGAGATCAGCTTGAGAGCTAGGCGGCCCGAGAGTGAACGCAACTGGTCGAGGAGCGCGACTGCATGCGCCGAATCGGCCTTGAGGTGGTACTGATCCAGCACCGGCTTGAGGATCGCTTCGAGTTCTGCCACCGAGCGGGAGGTGATGACCAGGCGGTGGCCCTGCCCGGTCGTCTCCGGGCTGTGATCGATCAGGTAGTCCGGCCGGTCGGTGAGCCCGCCGTGGTCGAAGAACTCGATACCCATGTTGCGGTCGAGCGTTAGAACCCAGTCGCTCACCTCGTGCACCTGATGGAGAATGCTGCGATCTTCGGCGTCCAGTGCGAGTGTGATGACCGGCCGCAGGGCCAGTTCTGTTTCTCCCGTCGAGACAGTAGCCGTCGCGGTGGACACCAGACCGGGCAGCGTTGACAGGAGGTCGGTGAGTTCCTCCGCGCCGTCGATGGGCACTGCCTGGCCGTGTCGAGGCTGTCGGGCCCAGGCGACCGTCGCTTCGTCGTCGCGGTACTCGACGTGAAATTCCTGCACAAGTCCGTGGACCGGGGAGACCGACTCCTTGATCGAGGCCCTGGCCACGCCGACCTCCTCGGCGGGGAAGAGGTCGAACAGAATCGACAGGTGCGCGGGGTGGTCGTTGGGTGAGCGCCGGAAGTCGGCGGTGGGCCTCACGGCGAGAGCCAGCTTCGGCCGCAGATGCGTCTCGGTCGGCGTCGCGAAGGCGTCCGCCTCGCGTGCCGTGACGCTGGGTGTCGGAGACAACAACTCGCCGAGGGCCTCCCCGAGGCCCGGTGCCTCGGCGTCCGGAGCGAATAGTCGGATGTCGTACCGGATGTCGGCGATCGCTGGCTGCCGCTGCAGTTCGAGCAGCATGTCGGCGAGGAGGCCGGCGCGTCCGGGGTTGAACGCGTTGATCATCAATGTACGTACGTAGGGGTGCTGAACGAGATACCGCTGGACACGGGAGGCGAGGTAGGCGCCATTGATCGACGTGCCGGCGGTAGCCGGCTCGGGCAGACTGAGAGCGGCGCACACGTCGCCGACGAGGCTGCGCGGGTCCTGTTCGTGGGGTGGCGCGTACAGGGTCCAGAATGGGTGAAGGTTGTCGACTGCCGCGAGAAGGCGACCGTTGGCCATCGGCAGCACGGGCGGGAAGCCGATCGGCGCCAGACCGCGCAGCAACGCTTCCCGTGTCGGAACCGCAAACTCGCGGGGGGCCCGCTTCGCCCGTTGTAGCCATACCTGCGTGAGCTGTGCCCAGACAGCGAGCCAGAGGGCTCGAAGCGGATGGGTGGGGGCGACCAGGGCGGCTTCCCTCCGTCGACCACGATGATCGCGGATCGCCAGCGTCACGGTGTCGACAGCCAGTACCCGCCGCAGGTCGGCCAGCGCGTGCTGTGCGGCGTCCGTCGTCGCCGTCTCAGCCCGCTTCAGCAGATCTTGGATAAGCAGCCGGTAGGCGTCAGCGTACTCAGAAATAAGGGGGCGAAGCGCACGGACGTCTGCGGCCTGCGTCACCAGTTCCGTCGCTCCTGCCCGGACCGCCTGGAAATACGCCTCGCGTGCGGCCAGGAACCGCGCGGTGGCCTCGCCCTGGGGCCAACGGGAGGTCTCGCCGCTGGCTTGGCCGGCGCTGCCGAGAGCGATCGGGATACGCCAGTTGATCGGACCTGCCGGCGCGGCGAGAATACGCTGTTCCAGTGCCTTCAGTTGTCGACTCACCGGCACGTTCATTGTGCCGTCGCGTCCAAAGTCGACCTCTAGCATTTCGCTGCCCACGCTCCGCGCTCCGGGTGCGCGCTCGGTCCAGTTCACGGAGGTCACCGCGACGGCCTCCGGGTCCCGGCCGTCGATCAGGGCGGTGAACTGCAGCCGGGTTCGCGCGTGGACCAAGCCAACCTCGCGTTGCCGTGCTCGCTGGGGCGGTTCGATGTCCACGTCGCCATCAGGGAGCACGTAGAACAGGTCGCTCTCGTTCGGTTGCTGGGAGGGGTCATCATCGTCGGCCGCCCACGGGATCGGGCTCCCTGCGGTGTCCACGAGCGGGATGAGATCGCCGGCTTCGGTCCTGGCGAGGACACGGATGAAGTGCCAGCCTTCCTCCCAACCGACGGTGTTGATCCTGGTGAAGCTGACAGTTGCGTCAGGTCGCTTCGAGGTCCACGCCTTCTTGGTGCGTACCAGGCCGATAGGCCCCTGTTCCTGGGAGATGACCTGGAGGAAAAAGCTCGCAAGCCCAGGCACAGTGCTGGGCTGCGGGTCAACCCGGAAGGCCACATTGAACTTCTGCAGCCCTTTGCTGCCGAGCGCCAGGACCCGTTGACCGATCAACTGACTCAGCCTCGGATCGGTCTCGCCTTCCTCGATCATGGGCAGGCTCGCCGTGACCTCGCTGATACAGATCGAGTCCGGCGGTTCGCTGCCGCTGTCGAACTCCCACCGGTTGAAGGCGAGGCTCCAGTGATTGCGGTCGATGACGATGCGGCGGGTCCACGTCCGGGGATCCTCGAGGCCGGCCTCTGTGAAGAAGTCGCCGAGCCGGTTACGCATGTCGCTGCTGGTAAGTCCCAGGTCCAAGACCCGACCGCGCTCGGACTTCGCCGACCAGGTGAGTTTTTCCACACATTCGCGATTACGGCTGATTCGAAGTGGCGCCCTGTCAGGCATGGCGAGCAGCTCAAAGTCGGGCACGAGAGCGAGTTCGTACAGGGCCGCGCCGATCGCCTCTGGGTCGTTGTCGTTGGCCTTTGCGGTCAGCAGGAACCGGACGATGGCGATGGGGTCGGCGAATCCCCAGGGGCTGTCGCCGTCGGTGATCCGCCGCAGTGCCTCCGCGAGGTCTCCCCGTATGTCGGGCGGCATCTCGTCCAGGAGCTTCCGGCGCAACTCGCCGTACACATCGCCGAGCTGCACCTGCTCGAACGTTGCGACACCGAATGAGTCCTCGGCGGCGGCTCGCACGTCGTTCGGAATGAACGCCAGAAGCGGAGGCCGCGGGGTGCCGTCCGGCAGCGGGTTGCGCAGCTCGACCAGCTTGGTGCTGCTGACCGTCAGGTCACGCGGAAGGCTGCCGTCACCACCGCCGAGCACGACGATCTCCGTGCCGGGCACCTCGGCGCGGAGCCGCCCGCACAGTCGTGCCATGAGGTCGGTGTCGAGATCGGTGATTCGCATGCAGTGGCCCGGCCCCCGCGAGCTGAGCAGGTGGCGCAGCCGGGGCAGCAACACGCTCTCCAGTTCGGCGGCGATGGCCTGGGGGTCGATTTCCTGAAGTCCCTGGGTCATGCCACACCTCCGGTGGTCGGAATCTTGGGCGTGACACCACTGATGTCGATGCGGTACCGAGGGGTGACCGTCTGGGTGACGTAGGCGTCGGAAAGGTCGCGGTAAAAGCCGACCTCACGCAGGCGTGATCTGAAGGCGGCGAGGTTGCCGCGCAGGGCCTGCTGATCGGTGATCGATGCACTGCCGAACCCGTCGCCGGGCGGCAACCGGTCGATGTGGAGCCCATACCGCTCACGCAGGAAGGCGAGCAGTTCGTCGATCCGCAGCTCGCCGGTGTGGTACCCGCGGACACCCCCGGGTCGTAGAACGGCGATCTGGAGCAGCACTTCGAGTAGACGGCTGTCCAGGATGAACCGACGTGCCGAGTTCTTCGCCCGGGGCTGCGTGATCAGCGCACCCGGCCGGTTCTTCAGCAGCAGCGAGTCCAGGCACTCCGTGAGGTACTGACGGTGGAAGCGACCCCGGACCGCGACCAGCATCTCGATGTAGGTGTCGAATTCGCTGAGTCCCATCGCGCGTACAGCCGTTAGCTCGGGGTCAAGATCCCCGTCTGTCGCCCCGCCGGTGTCCTCGACAGAGATCACGCGCTGGCCGAAGTACTTCTCCCGCTCAGCCTCGCGATCCGGCCCGAGCAGAGCCAGCACCTGGCCGACGGAGAAGTCGCCGCTCGGTGGCCTGGGAAGCTTGCTACTCCGAGCGAGGTACGTGGCGAACTCGTCCAGTTTGCGGGTCGCGAAGTATGCCTTGACGAACGCGGGGATCCGCCGGTAATGCAGGTCGGCGCTGCGCTCGGCGAGGTACGACATGGGCGTCCCGGGCTGGGCGGCCACGTCGACGAGCAGCCCGATCTGGTACTGACAGTCGCCGTGCGGACTCTTGGGGTTCTTCGCGGCCACGGGGCATGCGCCGCAGGTCGGGTCGCCGCCCCTGCGGCGCACCAGAGCGGGCAGCAGTTTGAGCAGGCGCAGGTGATAGAGGGCCAGGTGAAAGGAGAACAATACCTTCAGGTAGTCCACCATCACCGACCGCGGGATAAAGCGCTCGTAACACAGGAGTCGCGTCACATCGTCGGCGAGGAGGTCCGCCGCACCGACACAGAGGGGCGGAAAGCTTCCCCGATCCTCCCGGGTGTCCGCGGTGTCCTCGACCTGATCGAGCAGGCGCAGCAACGCCTGCGTCTCGACGTCCAGCGTCACAGCGCTGTCCGGAAGGCCGGTGACTTTGTCGTGCCCGTGGAAGAAGAAGGTCTCCAGGTGTTCGAGTGCCCTCTGCCCGGCCCCGTCACGGGCGTGGTAGAGCATCTCGTAGAGGTGTTGCGCGGCACCGTAGTCACGCGAGTGTTTGGGATTGCGGAACCGGTACGTATACCCGTGAAGCGGCCTCGGCGCGGCGATGGCTTGCGAGGACTTCCCGCGGTTGACCACGTCCATCAGGTGCGTCTCGACCCATCGTTCGAGAATGTCCCGGTGCTCCGCGAAGCCGGTGAACCACTCCGGATGAGTGAGGAACTCGTCGACGAAGGCTTCGGTGGTGAGCTGGATGGAGCGACGCAGGCGACTCGGGTATCCCTTGTGCGCCAGCCGAGCGAAGAACGCGGTCAGCACCCGGTCCATCTCGATCTGCTTGAAGTCCAAATAACTGATTTTGGTGAGACGGAACTCGCGGTCGCGCTTGGACAGCGGCATCAGGCTACCTCCTGCCCTCCGGCGTCCCGGTCACCTGACTCATCTCGAGCCGGCCGTCGTCGTGACGCTCCACCCGGTAGAAGTCGTGTCCGGTCGTCGTCAGCATTACCTCCTGGTAAGGCTCGGAGCCGAGGCGGTTCTTGAAGACCGCCAGGCTCAGGTAGTAGCCCTGCTCCTCCTCGACGCTCGGGCGGTAGCCAGCGTTGAGACGCTCCAGCATCTCGAACACGTCGAGGTTCACCAGCAGCTCAGCGGAGCTGCCCGTGGTTGCCTGATGCCTGAGCATGAGGCTTGCGGGCATGTGTTCGACGAACCGCGCCCGACTGGCCGCGTCGACCACGCTGAACGAGAACCGTTCGGCCGGAAACATCCGGTAGCTGCGCACCGTACCCCGCTCGACCTGGCGTACCTGCAACGCGAGCTTGCCCTCCACCTGGCCCAGGTTGTTGAGCCCTTCACCTCGGTTGATCGCGTGCAATACGTCCGCGAGCGCGGCAACGAGGTCGGAACGGCCAGCGATCAGATTCATCATCCGCTCGGCGGAGCGGTACGGCAGCATCTGGCGCCACCCCGGATCGCGGCGCTCGAAGTAGGCCCGCCGGCGGGCCATGGCCACGTACTGCCGGTGAACCTCCCCGCGGCGTTCGGTCGCCTGCCCCGAGTAGTCGCGAGGCAGCTCTGCGAACAGACTCCGCAGCACGTCACGGTCATAGGCGCCGCGCAGATCGAACCGGAACAGCGTGCGATCGGCGGCGGGCGAGATGAAGTCCAGGCCGCGGTCCAGCCGGGGGTCGCTCGACACGCCCATGTCCACGTCTTTAAGCAGGTCGAGTAGGCGGTCACCGGTGGTCCGGTCGCCACCCAGCCAGCTGTTGAAGTAGAACCCCTGCAGGATCGTCTCCCGGTCGCCGGCCTGGTACAGCTCGTGGATCTGCCCGCAGTCGCGGGTGCCCACCAACATGTAAGCCAGCGCAGACCGCATGTCCCGCAGCGTGATATGCAACCGGCCGCGCAGATGCGTCAGGGTGTACGCGGTCTTCAAGCGCTCGATGACCTTCGGCCCGGCCACCGGATCCTGGAAGGTACGGGCGTTGTGGTAGGCGTAGCAACGGTCGCGCAGGTCGCACCGCTGGCACGGCTCCCAGAACCCTTCGTGGGTGAGCCGCCGCAGGGTGCGCGCGAAGATCGACTCATCGCCGTCGTGTTCGTCACCGTCGTAGCCGAGCGGATCGTGAACGACGCTGCGCAGGTTGAGGTTGACGACTGCCACCCCGTGCTCCGGTGCCCCGGTCACCAAGCCGTTGCGGACGACCTGATCCAGCAAGGGGAATCGCGCCGCGTTGGCGGCCAGGAAGTCGACCAGACGTCCCTCGTTGATCGCGATCAGGCGGGCCTCCCTGTCAGACCACGCCTCGGGATCGGAACCGGCGAACGGCGCGAAGAACTCAGTGAGCACGTCGTCGCTGCTTTGCTCGCCCTCGTCCTGGCTGCCGTCGTAGTTGGTCACAAACGTGCGCCCGCGTAGCGTGAACCGCCGACCGTTGGGCAGCGGCGCCGCGAAGCGGGCCTGCTGCTCGCGGGCCCGGTTCTCCAGTCGCTGCAGGAATGCCGTCTTGCCATCACCGGCATTCCCGGTGATGATCACCAAACGGAACTCACCCGCCAACACGGCCGGCTCCAGTTCCCGGTCGAGGGCCGTTTCCACGTACGTCCGCTCGGCCAGCGTGTCCAGACCCCGGGTGCCGGCGTTGCTGTGCGCGCTCTGGCTGTAGAGCGTCAGCAGGCGCGAGACGTACGGGTTGGTGTTCGGCGGCGAGGCGCCTGTGTCGCCGGGGCTGAGGATCGTTCCGGTCCGGTCGGGCTTCGGGCGTGACCGGACCGCCTGCATGATTTTGCCGAAGGCAGACTGGAGTTCGGTTGCTGAAGCGAAGCGATCCGCCCGCTTTGGCGCGATCGTCCTGAGGACCACGTCTACAAAGGCCGGTGCGAGATCGGCGAGCCCGGAGAACTCGCGTGGATCGGCTGCTGGGACACCGGGCGGTGGAGCCGCAGCTTCCCAAGGGTAGCGGCCAGTAATCGCCTCAAAGAGGGTGACGCCCAGCGCAAAGAGGTCGCGGTCTGCGAGATCGCCGGGTTGCGGGTAGGCAGTGCGGTCGAGGTCGGGAGGAAGGTAGCGGTCTGACCCGCCGCCATGTCCGTTGTCCACGTTGCGTAGGACGGAGACGTTGAAGTCGATAATGCGTACCCCGTTGCTGGTCCACAGCAGGTTGCGGGGCTTGATGTCGCAGTGGTAGGCACCATGCCGGTGTAGATGGACCAGACCATCGGTCACCTGCTTGGCCAGATCGAGCGCGTCGTCGGGTGAGAACAGCTTCTGGTTGATCATCTCGCTGATGTCCAACCCGTCGATGTACTCGAAGACGATGAATGGCGGGGGAAAACCGGAGTCCGAGAACTGCGCGTCGTAGACCCGCACCACGTTGGGGTGTTCGGGCACCCGCAGCAGTGTCCGGTACTCCTTCTTCAGCCGTTCCAGCGTCGAGTGCCGATCCTTCAGGATCACCTTGACCGCCCGGGGCACGTCACCCAAGGTGTCAATGACCTTATAGACGACGCCAAATGACCCGGCGCCGATCCGCTTCTCCACCAGGTACTTCGACGTCAGCATCGTGCCGGGCACCAACCGCCCGTAGTCGACCAACGACGCGGCCTCGGTCTCGGCGGGGGTCGCCAACGGCTCCCCGCCAAAGTCGTCGCTGTCCCGGGCGGCAAGGAGCCCTCGCAGATCCTCGTTCGCCTGCGCCGCGGATGGTCGCTGATCCGGGTCGAAGCTGCACAGCTTTTGCAGCCAGTTGTCGATGGCGGTCGGTACTTCGCTACGGAGGTCGGACGGCTTGGCGGGAAAGACACCACCCTGGTCGTATACGTCGGTTGGGCTGCTGAACGGCTTCTCGCCGGTGAACAGCTCGTATAGCACCAGGCCAGCGCTGTACACGTCCGACGCGGGACTGGCGTTGGCCGGTTCCCGAAACGTCTCTGGCGCCTGGTACAGCGGCTCCAAGTCATCAACGATGGCTTGGGCAATGGTCTTCGACCGGTCCACCCCGGCGCGGGCGAACTCGAACCCAATGACATGCAGGTGCCCATCCGCGCCCAGCAGCAGCGTGCCCGGGGTGATGTTGCGGTGCACGACCTGGTGCTGGTGCGCGTGCGCCAGGGCGTCCAGCAATTCGTCGGTGACCGCGAGCTTTTGGTCGAAAGTCAGCGCGAGATTCGGCCGGTCGATGTGTAGCCGCAACGCCTGTCCGGCCACATCCTCGGTGACGAGCACATAGCGGTCCTCGCCCTCGGTGGCAAAGAAGTCGCGTACACCGACGATGGCCGGATGGCCAGGCATGTGGTTCAGTGCCTTATAGGCGTTGGCGATCCGGGTCCGCTGCCCGGCCCGCTCCTCCTTGGGCAGGTAGGGATCAGCGACGTACACCCGCAGTAGCACGTGACCGGATTTTGCACCGGCGTAGCTGTTGAAGGCGCGATACTCGGTGTACGCGTCCGTGCCGCCCAGCCGTTCCTCCACCTCCCAACTGTTGAAGCGCAGTGGCCCGGTGCGGGCGTGGGCCGCTCCCTGCACCGCCTTGCGGACCATGGCCTGCACGCCTGCGATGTTCTTGCTGAATTTGGCCGGAATGCGGGCGGTGTTTTGGAAGAACGCCACCGACTTCGCCAGCGTCGTGACACTGGGCGCGTCTCGCCCGCCCGGATCCTGGATGACTGCGTCCGGCGCCGCCAGGACGACGGCTGCGTCAACATAGACACCGTCGAGATCACGCCGGTTCGGCTGGCTCGCCGTGATGAGACCCTTGAGAGTACGCGCGTGCCCACGCAGCTTGATCAGCGGCGAGGCAAAAGGCTGTCGCCGCTCTGGGTACCACTTCGACCCGTAGACCTCGATCAGACCCCGGGTGCCCTTGACGTCGACGAGGTACACCGCGTGTGGGGCGATCACTGCCAAGTCAACCTCGAAGACCTCACCGTTCCGGTGGATCTCAAAGTTGTGCATTAGCGTGTAGCCGCTGGAGAGATTATCTCGGAGGTAGGCGATGACCCGACGCTCATCTTCGTTGACAGGTTCACCCACCGGGACTACAGCGGCCATCAATGCGCCTCTTCAATGGCGTATTCAACGATTGCCCGCGCCTCCAGCATCTTGTCAACTGCTTCGTTCCGAACCGCGTACGCCTGATCCACCATTGCGCCAATTCGCTGCTCCTCCTCCGGGGTGCAGCGCGGTACGGGCAACTCAGGAACCGTCCGCCAATGCAGGTCTTGCTGCTTTGCTCCTTCTGACAGGCTTCTCAGTAGCCGGAATGCGGCTTCTGACCTCAGGAAAGCAAAAAGGTAGCCTGGGTGGATTGCCTCTTTATTCGCCACTACGCGCATACAGTGGTCGGAGTAGGCCCGAGCCAGTGCTCGCTCGCCGGATATGTACTCGCATCGGCAATAGAGTTCGCCCTCACCCAGCGTTCCCTGCTTGGCGATAAGGATCGTCCGATCCGGAACGAGGTATTTAGAAGAGAGGCCAAGCAGATACTTTTTGGATATCCAGCGCCCTTCAGGGAAGAGTCGGAAGAGAGGCTTCTGGGTAATTACCTCAAGGCCGTATTCTGGATCCGCGTCAAACCGCTGAAATTGCTTTCTCCACCGGATCCAATTCATGTCGATAACGTCTGCGAGTCTGCTCCATGAGCCTCCTTGAATTTCCTGCCTGATTCGCGCTGCTTTGCGTGAGTGATTCCAAGCGCGCATGGTGTGCAGCTGATTGGATCCTACGGAGAACCCGAGGTCGCTCCCGTCCGCATGCCATTCGGTGGGCGTCGGATTCCACGCCCCCGCATTGGCCATTACCGCCTCAGTTGCCGCCTGAATTAACGACTGATATGACGCAAGCTGCGAGGCTGCCGTAGTCACCAGTTCATGTGCCTTTTCCTCTAGGGATGCTCCTAGACGAGGGACCGGGATGTCTGCGACGTGTTGGGGCTCAATGTGTTGGATGATCGCGCCGTAGGTGCCGGAGGTGACGAGTGGTACGCCGAACCTTCCGCTCAAGAATGCAAACAGATACCCTGCCGGTACAACCGAAACGTCCGGAATCACGCGGAGGACGTCCTCCGTGCAGGCCATCCCATCCATATCTGGCCGAGCGTAGGCCATTCGGCCGATTGTTCCCGCTCGCGTAATCAGAGTCCAGCCTTCGCCAATCAGCAGCCGCGGGTTCTCCGCAACGGCCCGGTGGGAGATGTGACGAACTGTCGAAAGATCCGCCTGAAGAATGTCGGTGCTTGACAGAAACGGCCGGCCGTAAGAGGGGTCAGAAACCCATAAGCGCTTGATCCGTCCTGGATTAACAAGGCCGGACAATCCGCCGACGGTTAGTTCCCGGAGGAGGTTTTTCGGTACATCAAGCGTTTCAAGCCGAATCCTTGCGTCTAATGCGCCGGAAGCGTAAGGGCTGGCATCGAAGCGTCGCCCACCACGATTTACCCAGGTGCTCGGGACGGTCCTAGTCTTCATACGCCAGGCTCCGCGTTTACTGCACGGAAGTTTTGGTATGCTGAACCGATCTCCAAGAGATCGTTGTCGGGTACCTTATCTTTCCGATTGAGAACCCGCACGACGGAGCGGCCACCGGTGTTAATGCGTTCCCTGTGCTGCACTTGCATGAGGATTTCCTCACCGTCAGGGCCCTTCTTGTATAGAGAGTTGCCCCGACGGTCAAAGCCTACCTTCTCGGCGATGGCCATGAATACCTTATAGTCATGCTGACCACCGATGTCCTCGGCTTGGATCTCCTGGTTTGTCTTTTTCTTGAGGAAGAGTAGACTAGTCAAGATATTGACGTTGGCCTCGACGATGAAAACCTCAACTGGCAGGTCGACGCTGGCGAGCACCCAGCAGTGCCGCAGCATCCACCACCGGATGTATTCATCGCCGGGGTTCCCGAGGATGCCGTTCGGCAGGACGATGCCCATTCGGCCACCAGGTTTGAGCCACTGGTAGCAGCGCTCAATGAAGAGCACTTCGGGAGCGACGCTGCCCTGTAGTCGTCCGGTGTTTCGGAAACCGCCGTCCTCAGTGCGCTCCCAGACGTAGGCGAGGTCAAACTCCTTCAGGATGTTTGGGTCGGTGATGGGGATGTCCGAGCCGAATGGAGGGTTTGTCATCACCACGTCCATTGACTCAAGTCGCGCGTCTTTGCGAGCCGCTGTGACGCCCGACAGGTGGCCGGCCGGGAATTCAAGCGAGTTCATGTGGAACAATCGTGCCTCCGCCTCGCTGGCCATAACCACGTTCATCTGGGCGGCTCGCACTAGGAACGGGTCGAAGTCTGCGCCGAACAGGTTCGCGTGGGCGTAGCTAGCCAAGCGGTCCCGGATGGAGAGGAAGTCCTCGGTCGGCTCGTCGCCGGCTGCGACCTTCTTCTCCTCGTGAAGGCGCTGGTCGAGGTGCTTGAGGGTGGACACCAGAAAGCCGCCGGTGCCGCAGGCCGGGTCGAGGACCCGTTCATTCTCCTGCGGGTCGAGCATTTCGACCACCAGGTCGACGGCCCCCCGGGGCGTGAAGTATTGGCCGCGGTCGCCTCGCAGGTTCGTGCCAACCAGCTCCTGGTAGGCCGCACCCTTCACGTCCAGTCCTGTGCGGCCAAAGTCGTACTTGGCCAGTTCGGCGACCATGAACGCGAGCGCTCGATCGGAGAGGGTGATCCGTTCTTCACCGTTGAAGATCGTGCCCGCATGGTCTTTCTTCGCTTCTTCGAAGAGCGGCTCGACCCGGGCGCGAATGGCTTTTTGCCCTTCCGGGTCGAACTGCTCGTCGACGAGCATGCGCCGGCCGCTCACCGCCTTCTCGTACATGCCGGCCCAGAACCGCGGCGGCTCGTCGCGGCGGCGGCGCTCGTCGTGCAGCTTGGCGAAGATTAGATACAGGAACTGCCAGAAGGCGACATCCTTCGGCATGCCCTCGTTGCCGTGGATGTAGTTGTGGCAGCGGCGGAAGGCGGTGAGCAGCATCTCCCGGTCGGCCTTGCGCAGCTGAGCGTTCGAGGCGACCGTGCGTGAGCCGAGGGTATCGTCACTGAGCGGCCAGTCGCCCAGCGGTTGGAACTTCACGTCGAATCGGGTGACCTGCTTCTCGAAGAAGAAGAACTCCAGACCATTGGTCCACAGCCCGTACCGGCAGTCCTTCGCCTCGGTCATCACCGAGAACAGTGGCTCGAACTCCTTCTGCGCCTGTTCGTGGTCGCGCATCTTGTATGCGCCCTTGGTGCCCCTCGTGGGTTCCTTCTCGCACATAACCACGCGACGCAAGTTCTCCACGGTGTGGCCCATGCCTGCGTTGAAGATCGCAATGTCGATCTTTTTCAGCCGCCCGTCGACCCGAATCTTGAAGTCGGGGACCATGTCGTCCACGGAGATGCCGTGCTCGTGGAACAGCGCGCGGGTGATTCGCTGGCGTACCTGTTCCTTTGGGGTGTCCTTGATTGGCTTGCCGGTGATGTAGTCCAGCAGAGTGCCCTCTTCGAGCGAGGTGACCTCGTCGCCGCCGGAGCGATCGATAGCTTCAACCTCGAGGTCCTCACTCATGAGCATGCCCTTCTATCAAATCGTCGTCCGACGCGCTCGCCGCACCTCCGGCGCGGACCCAGCCGTCGACGTCCTCGCGCTTGAACTTCCAGAACCGGCCGACCTTGTAGCCGGGCATGCCCTTGTTCGTCACCCAGGCATAGACGGTGTCCTTGCTGACCCCGAGGTACTCGGCCACCTCATCCACCGACAACCAACGGTCAACCACTACACACCCCCTACGGCTCGGCGTGCGAGCGTACACGCAACACCCATGTCTAACAGCCGCGACACTCCGGATCAATGGGCCGGAGGCCCGGTTTATGCTGACCAAGCCGGAGCAAGTCGGTGCGGATGGGATCTACAGGGGGATGGTCCGGTTTGAACTGACTCCAACCCCACGGCCCTTGCTCCACGGCGCTTGCTCCACGGCCGGTGCGGGGTCGGTTCAGCCGCAGGCAGTCGTGGCGACGTGACCGCCAGCCCATGGGTGCTCGTCGGGTGCTCGGTTGCCGCGGGCGGGCTGCAGTTAGCTGGACCCACGGGGACGCCATCTCGACGAGACAGGGCGATGATCGCGAACAGATGGACTCCAGGGCGCGCCGCTGGACGGAACGACTTGTTCAAGACCAAGCTCTTAATCCGCGGGTTCGGGGTTCGAGTCCCTGGCGGCGCACCAACGAGCAAGGCCCTGACCTAGTAGAACTCTGCCGGTCGGGGCCTTTTTCGCGTACGGCGGTAGTGGGCGGTCGCTCGGTGGGTGCTCGGGAGCCGTTGGACCCGGCGGACGTCAGCGGGACGCGGTGCGATGCTATGGACACCGATTACGTGCGACCCGGGCATGTCCGGACTGCGATCAGCCGTGGCCAGCCGTTGTCGAACGATCCGCATGGGCAAGTCGGGTTGCTGTCTCGAAGGCGGCCGTCCAGGGGAAGACTTGCTGCCGCGCGTTGCCGCTGCCGGGCGGGTGTGGTTCCCAGCGGTCTTCGGGGCCGAGCAGGACGTGTACCCCTTCGTCGCGGAGGCTGGCAACGGCACGGCGGAAGGGTAGGCGGTCGGCGAGGGCGGCGTTGACGAACGGGACGATGACGGTCGGTACCTGCCGTCCGATCAGTTCGGCGACCGAGGTCATCGCGTAGTTGTCGGCGAGGCCGAAGGCGATTTTGTTGATCGAGTTGTACGTGGCAGGTGCGATGAGCAGGGCGTCGGCGGCAGGTAGCGAGCGGCGGCCGCTGGAGGACGCCTGGTAGCTGGATCGCACCGCGGCGCCGGTCAGCTCCTCGATCGCAGGCACGTCTATGAAGTCGATGCTGTTGGGTGTGGCGGTGACTGCGGTCGTCCAGGAGTACATCTGCGCGGCGCTGATCAGTTGGGTCACGTCTGCGGCGGGCCCGGCGGCGCAGACGACAATCTGCAGGTGGCCGCCGCTCATAGCCGGATCCCGGCCTCTCGTGTGAAGTCGACGACGGCGGTGCGGGCGGAACCCTTGGCCAGGAGCGCGAGGTTGGTGGCGATGCGTTGGACGGCCGGGCGGCAGCGGACCTCCTCGGGTGCTACCTCGTACGCGGTGCGCAACGCGGTCAGGCCGTGTTCGTAGCGCCCCCACTGGGTGTAGGCACGGGCGGCATCGACGTAAAGCGACGCCTTGCGCTCGGCAAGCGTCACCTTCTCCAGCGGTACCGTGCGCGCGATGCCGATAGCCGTGCCGGCATCGCCGAGGGTGAGGGTGACGTTTACCCGGTGAAGCAGGACGTTGGCGGCACCGAACCCGGTCCACCGGTCGTTGCCGTCGTAGCCGAGTCGAGCGGCGGCACGGCTTGCTTCATCGAGCATTGCTTGCGCGGTCTCACGGTCGTCGCTGCGGGCGGCGGCGACGGCACCTCGGAGGACGAGTGCGCCGTACACGGCTACCGCGTCCGCCGAGGTGAGGCGCGTGTCTTGGTCGAGCACGTCGGCTGCGTTGCCGGCAAGGGTCACTGCCTGCTTGTCGTGGCCGTTGGTCATCAGGGCGTGGGTCATGATCCGAGCACTCGTGGCGGCGGCTACCGGGTCCTCACTGGCCGCAGCGGCTCGGGTGCTGCGTTCGGCTGCGACCAGGGCCATGCCTCGGTCGCCGACCTTGAGCAGGACGCTGCCGACGACGTGGTAGAGGTCCGCTGCCAGGACTTCGACGTGCCTTCTCTGTTCGCCCTGCGCGCTTGCCCTGGCAGGTTCGAGTGCGGGCAGCAGCGTTACGAGCTGGTCGAGAACGCGTTCGTACCGGCAGGCTTGGTAGTCGATCTTCGCGGCGGCCACGGCGCAGGAGAACTGTTGAGCGGACAGCGTCACCGCGTTCGGATGGCGTGGCGAGACGAGCGCGTCGAGTAGCGGCGCGACGCCGGGCGCAGCGGCGACGCCGATCGTCGCCCCGCGTAGCAGATCTCTTCGTCGCACGTCACCATCCGAGCCGGAGTCACCTTGTCCGTCATCGCCAGTATCCGTATCCATACCTGCATTCGGCAGCGTGGTGCCCACGGTTGCACCGCTGGTGCCCGTCGCCAGCAGGGACTCGAAACGTTCCCGTGCGTCGGGTGTGGCTCGGGCCAGCACGGTGTCCAGCGCAGCCTGCATGTCGGCGCGTGGGAGGACGTTGTCGCCCTGGCTGCTCCACTTGGCCACCGTCCGCCGGGCCGCGCCCAAGTGCTCGGCGAAGGCGGTCACGCTCATCCGCAGCGCGTTACGCAGTGCGTTCGCTTCTCGGCCGGTCCAGGTCGTTACCGGAGCCATCGCACGTCCTTCCGAACGGACAGTCCTCGGCCTGGTGATCGTACCGGCACGTGGGGTGACGGCAGGTGCACCGCCAGTGCACCGGTCGGACATTCCGTCTACCTGCCTCCCGGGACCAGGCTGGGTGTGCCGGTACACCGATCCCCCAGTGTTCCGGCAGGTCAGCGGCAGTCTCACGCTAGGGAGTTCCAGATGGATGTGCCGATTAGCGGCAGGCCGGAATGCGACCCGACGCACCGGCAAGCGCTCGCGCCGGGCACTCCGTCGATCGCACGGGTGCCTCCTCGTTCGCGTACCGCTACCAGGGCTGCGTGGGCTGTTCCGGCAGGAACATCTGCCAATGCAGCCATTGTGGCTTTGCCGGCGGTGCGGTCAGCCGTGGCCGTGCGGCGCGGCGAAGCTCGCCCTCGCGGTCGAGTACCGGGACAGCCCGGTGAGCCTGTTCCTCTACCTGGCCAGCTGCCTGCACGACGCGATCGATGACCTGCACCGGCTCAATCCCAACGCGGCGGGTGGTACCGCCTCACTGTTTGACCGGTTCCTCGGGTGGCCCGCCCGCACCCACGGCTACCGAGCGAACACCGCCACGGCGATCGGGAACGAGGAGACATCGTGAACGGCATCGGCCTCATCAGCGTCAATCGTCAGCCGGCGATCGCCAGCAGGTTCCACACACTGGTCGTGCAGCCCACCAGCTTCTGCAACCTCGACTGCACCTACTGCTATCTGCCCGACCGCAGATCCCTCCGCCTGATGAGCGATGCCGTCGCGCAAGCCTGCGCCGAATCGATCGCCCAGCAGAACAGCAGTCATCCGGTCAGCGTCGTGTGGCACGGCGGCGAGCCGACTGCTACACCCACCGAGGCTTTCCAGCGGCTGCTTACTCCGTTTGAGGATCTGCGGCGCGACGGCCGGGTGCGTCACGAGATCCAGACCAACGGCACCCTCATCAACCAGCGGTGGTGCGACCTGCTCGCCACCCACGACTTCGAGATCGGGATCAGCATCGACGGTCCAGGCACGCTGAACGGCAACCGGCTCGACCGGGCCGGGAAGGCAACGACCGCCCGGACGATGCGTGGCATACAGGCGCTCGTCGACAACGGCCTGACGTACTCAGTGATCTGCGTCGTTACTCCCGAGACCATCGACCAATGCCGACGACCTCGTCGAGTTCTTCGCCGGTCTGCCGGGCTGTGGGTCGGTGGGCTTCAACATCGAGGAGCAGGAAGGTGCCGACCGCCTGCCGGTCTCCGAGGAAGCCGCGTACCGGTTCTGGCACCAGATCGTGCGGTACCGGCTTGCCGGCAGTCCGCTCCGAATCCGCGACGTGGACCGCCTGGCCGACTACCTCGCCGCCACCCGCGCCGGGCTTGTCGACCACGTCCCGTACGAGCCGATCCCCACCGTCTCCCACGACGGCCAGGTGGTGCTGCTGTCACCGGAACTGCTCGGCATCAAAGACCCGCGCTACGCGGACTTCATCGCCGGCAACGTGCTCCACGAGCCAATCGGCGACATGCTCGCCCATGCCAGCGAGCTGCGATACGTCACCGAGTTCGTGACCGCGCTCAACGACTGCGCCGACCGCTGCGGCTTCTACGACTTCTGCCGGGGTGCGCAGGCAGGCAATCGCTACTTCGAACACGGCACCTTCACCACGCGGGAGACCGCCTACTGCCGCACCACCCGGCAAGCCCTGATCCGCGCTGCTGCGGATCACCTCACCCCTCAAGGAGGACCGTCATGACCCACGCCCTCGCCGCGCTTCTCGACGCCCCGCCGGACCGTCTCGCCCTGCTCGGCGTCGACCCGACCCGCGCGGTAGCGTCGATCGACGCGGCGAAGTTCGACAACCGGCCCACCTGGGACAACAAGGGGAAGTTCGACAGCCGCCCCGCCTGGGACAACTGGAACAAGAAGAAGTCGTAGCCCGCCGACCGGCGGTGCGATTCGACGTGGGGTGGCGTGCCCACCCCGCGCCCGAACAGGTTGAGGAGACATGCGGACGACCACCGTGGGCGACGTGACCCTTCTCCTGCCCGACCTCGATCCCGAGGACCTCGACCAGGTCAGCGATCTGTCCGACGATGACGTCCGCGACGGCCTCGTCGATGGGGTCTCCTGGCGTGGTGAGCAGCTTGCGGAGCAGAGCATCCGAGGTTGCCGGATCACCGGCGCTGACCTCGGTGAGGTCAGCTGGCAAGCGGGGGCTCTCTACGGGTGCGAGATCGCTGGGACGGACTTGTCCGGCGCGACCCTCACCGGCATCAGCATCGAGCGATGCTCGGTCACCGGAACCCGGTTCACGGGCACCCGGTTCATCGACGTCCGCCTCAAAGACGTCCTGTTCGACAGATGCCGGTTCGACTACGCCACGCTGAATCGCGTCAGCGTCGCGGGTTCGGTGGCCTTCACCAACTGCACCCTTGGCCACGGCAGTTGGTCGTCCTGCCGCCTGTCCGGCGTTGCCCTGCGCTCCTGCGATCTGAGCGACCTGGAGCTGGAATCCTGCCGCCTCGACGGCGCGGATCTGCGGGGCAGCCGGTTGCACCACTTGAGGACGCCGTTGGACAACCTTCACGGCGTTGTTCTCGGTGAGGATCAGCTCTCTGACCTGACTCGTTTGGCCGTCGAGACCCTGCGCATCGTCGTCCAAGCTGAGGTCTGACCGAAGCCGAGACGACGACGGCCGGTGTCGATTCGTCGGCGGTGGAGGGCATGATGAAAAGCTTCTGGGGCAACCGCTCCGATGCACGGCTAGCCGCCTACCAGAACATGTGGGTGGCGTTCCGGTCTCCGGACGGCAGGCCGCTGGGCTTGTGGATGCCAGGCGCGCGTGGCATGGGCGTGCCGGGCTGAACGGGGGACGACCTATGGGAATTGACGCCACCTTGTTCTGCCTGTGCCGACGGGTCCAGCTTGTCCTCGGCAAGCCGGTGCGTAACTCGTGGGACGACATCATCTACTTCGCCTACGCGCACCCGAGTACGCCGAAGCACAGTCAGTCGCGGCGGATGTCGGGGGCGTTGTGGAAGATCTTCGCTGAGCATGTCGGCCACCAGTTGCAGGTGATCTACGACTCTCAGTTGGAGTACGACGAGATGTGGGAGCAGCCTGGGCCTCCGGTCATGATCGGCGGTGACGAGCCTGGCGACATCGAGTTCAGTGACTACCTTGCCGACTGGCCCGAGGACAGTTTCGCCGACTACCCCAGTAACGGGTGGGATGTGTCGAAGACCGGCTACCTGTCCTGTTTCCGTTGTCGGGAACGGCTCTGCCTGGGGCAGGCGGTGCGCGACGCCGACGGCCGAGTGTTGTTCTTCCACCGTGGGGGTCCGGAGGCTCCGGCCAACTCCCGGCAGCCAGTGCTCAACCGGGCGGCCTGGCGGTTCCTGGCCCGGCACTCCACCCATGAGTTGCCGATCCTGGTAGGCCCACCGTACGACCGGGACATCGACGGGTACGTCGAGATCGGTGGCCAGCGGCCTGACGATGTTCCGTTTGACGACTACCTGGCCAACTGGCCCGGGTAGGCCGGGCGCGTTCACCCGGCACGTCGCTCCGCATCAACGGACGACGCCACGCCGACAGCCCACCCGAGGCGCGTCACCGTGGTGCTCCCTGGGTGCTCGGACGCCACGGACCGGTTCGCTCAGACTGGACAGCGGGATACATCCGTTTGGTACAAACGGGCAAAGCCAGGTGACGGTTCTGCCTGGGGCCTGTTGACGGATCAGCCTGCGACGTCGCCGGCATGCGCGGCGGACGAGCGGAGCATTGGAGGGTAGAGGACGGTGGCCCCTCCGGCTCGGTACAGAGCCGCTGGCCGGCCGACCTCGGAAGCCCGTTTGCCCCCGGTAGGGGCGAGGAAGTTCTCCGCGTTCACGACCTTCCGATGGAAGTTGCGGGCGTCGATGGTTGTGGACCAGACGACCTCGTAGACGCGGCGTAGGTCGCTGATGGTGAAGGTTGGGAGGCAGAAGGCTGTCGCCAGGGTGGTGTACTCCAGTTTTGCCCGTGCCCGTTCGACGCCGTCGGCGAGGATGCGGTCGTGATCGAATGCCAAGGCGTTCGGCCGATCAATGACCGAGTCGATGGGGGCCCACCTGGCGTTGCGGGCATCGGTGCCGGCGACGGGTATGGGCAGGTCGGGCGCGAGCGCGAGATAGGCGACGCTGGCTACCCGGCCGCGTGGGTCGCGCCCCGGTGTGGCGTACGTACGCAACTGCTCCAGATGTAGCTGGCGGCCGTCCAGGCCGGCCTCCTCGGCCAGTTCCCGGACGGCCGCTTCGTCGATGTCTTCGTTCGACCGTACGAACCCGCCCGGCAGTGCGAGACGTCCCCTGAACGGATCTTTTCCGCGCTCGATCAGCACGACCTGCAACTGATCGTCGCGCACGGTCAGTACCACAAGGTCGACCGTTAGTAGCGCATGTTGCCCGTGCCCCACACCGTTCATCGAGGGATCGTATCCAATCGTCAGGTTGACGAGAACTCACGTTCCGCTATACCGTGGTGGCAGTCCGTTTCTCGTCTGTCTGACGAAATATCGCGCTGGTGAGCCTGTTCCCGCGCCGCGGTCGTCGCCTCGTCCGGCTCATTAGTTCCGCTCTCGACCAAGGAGATCCAGATGACCACCGCTCCTTCAGAACTTCCGGCGCGAGGGCCCGGGCAGCAGCCCGGACCGACCGCTCCCATTGCGATCGCCGGAAATCTCAGTCCAGTCGCCAGCAGCAGCGCGACTCGGCATCTGAACGCCGGGGCCTACCTCGACGAGCGCTTCTGCCGGCGCAGTCTCGACGAGGTCTACCACCAGCCCGGGCGAGCGGTCGCCCCGTCCTTCGGGTTTGACCTCTCCGTTGTGCTCGGCCACTGCCTGCGAGCCGATCGGATCAACCTCATCAGGGACGTCGCCAGCATCGTTCTGCTGGTGATGGCCGCCTGTCTGGGTGCTCCCGGCCTGTTGTTTGGTCTTGGTGTCGCCGCCGCCGGCTACTCCCTGGTTGCCGTATGGCGGATCTTGGTCGAGGTGGCGCGCTGGCAGCTGACGGACGAAGTGTCACCAAAAAGGCTGATCGGTAATGGGCTGGCCGCTGTGCTGGGCTCGCTGGTGTCGGCGCTGGCATTTCTCACGGCCTTGCCGATAGCGGGTCTCCTGGCGGTCAGCGCCGGTGTTGAGCCCGGGGACGCCTCCGCCGTGCTGGCGTTGTTTGGCGTCGGTGTCACCTTGACTTTCGCGGCGGTCTTCGGTCCGCCCGTGGTGGCGGAACTCGTGAAGTGGCGGTACGCCACGGAGAACGGGCCCGGCGGGCAGCCGACCCTGGTCCACCAGACGGTGCGAATGAACGAACTTCGCAACCAGCAGGAGGGCAACACGACGATATTCTCTGGGTACTCGCCATTCATCGGCTCCGGTGTGCGGCTGTCCACTGAGGGATTCGCGCTGCGGATGGTCGGTGGTGCGGAGGATTTCGAGGATCCACGACCGGAAGGGGAGCGGGAGTATCAGGAAGTCCCGTTTGCCGCTGTTGATCTGGTCGCCCACGTCGAGCGCAGCGTGGGGGAGTTGGCCTTCGCCGCCGATCCGGAGCACCGGTTGGCCGGCCTCACCGTCACCCGCCGGATCTTCACGGCCGGCAGCGAAACCACCCAGTTGAAATCGCGCACCAGCGCATCGGATGTCGAGCGCTTCATTCGCGAACCGGCGGACGCCAACCGTCACTACCTGGCCTGCCAGGTCAACTCGTGGGACGGCGAATTGGTCACCACCGTCTACGTGCACTACGCCCTCCAGGGGCGCGCCCTGTATTTCGAAGTGGACACCTTCGCGCTGGCGCCCTGCCGCGACGAATTCCGTGTCGTGGACGACGTGTCGAGTATCGGTGCTGTGCCATATCTCAAGGTGGGCTGGCGGGCGCTGATGGACGCACCCGCCACCGTCGCGGCAGCACCACGAAGCCTTTTCCGTGCGGGCTGGCGGGCGCTGACTCGACGGTTGTCGGGCCCTGCTGATCCTCGCCGGGGCTTCGACCGGGGAGCGCGGATCAGCGTCCGGGAGATGGCCACCCTCGACATTGTCCGCAACGACTTCCAGATGCAGGACGTCGCGAAGCACAAAAAGATCATCACGCGTCGCATCGTCGCGGCCACTCTCGACTTTCTCGTTACTCGCGGAGTCGACGTGACGGAATTCCGCCAGAGCAGCCGGGTGCTGATCAACAGTGGAATCTATGCCGGGGGCAATATCGGTGACATCTCTGGCATCAGCAATTCCTTCGTCCCTGCCACGTCGAGTGGTCCAACTGCGGGTAAAGGATAGGCTATGGGCAGCGATAACACTGGTGCGAATTTCGGTATCCGTGCTGGCGGCAATATCGGAAACATCAGTAACATCAAGGATTCCTTCAAGTCGGGCGGGCCGGCTGCGCCGCACCCCAACGCCCGTACCGGCGGGGACAGCGGTGCCGCGTCCGGCAGGTCGGGTGAGCAGACGCCGCCGGTCGACATCGCGGTGCTCACGGTGCTGTCACCGGAGATGCAGGCGATGACCGAGGTGTTCCAGCGGGCCACCGACTACCGCCGCCCTGCTCCGAGTGACCAGCGGCGGGTGCATCAAGCGACGTTCACCACGCCGTACGGCCGGCTGAACGCGGTGCTGATGCAGACCATGGACCGCAACCAACGGTCCGCGGCCACCGCCTACGCCTTCCTGCGGCAAGTTCACCGGCCCAGACTGGTGGCGCTCGTCGGCATCGCCGGTGGGATCAGCGAGCGCGTTGACGTCGGCGACGTGGTTATCGCGGATCAGGTCATCTACTACGACGAGCGGCGGGAGGCGGCGAACATCACCTACCGGCGGGGGGAGGCCACGGCGGTGCCGGCACGGATGAGCCTGAGCCTTAGTGACTTGTTCAGCACCCGGGGAGAGCCGTTCGTGCTCCCGTCAGTGGAGACGAGGACCTTCTTCAAAGTTGTCCGTGGACCGATCGGATCGGGCGGCGCGGTGATCACGGACGAGGCTTCCGACATCCGCGCGTACCTGCAGTCGTTTCATGAGAAGTGTCTTGCCGTCGAGACCGAGGCGGGCGGCCTGGTCCAAGCGTTCCGGGAGGACCTCGACACCAGCGCGGACGCCGTGAGCTGGGTCGTGGTCCGTGGCGTTTCCGACCACGCGGACGCGGCCAAGGGCCATCGCGATCACGACCTGGCGGCCAGGCACGCGGGTGTGGCCTTCGAGAGCCTGCTGCCGTTCCTGGGACATTCACCTACGTGATCATTGGTTGCTCCGTCCACGGGTGACAAGCGGCCAAGAAGGCGACAAGCGGCCAGGGCGGCGGGCAGTCAGGTCCGTCCGCCGCCCTGGTGCCGCTCCGACAAGTGAGAAGGGTGAAGTCGTCATGCCGTCCCAACCACCCAAGCCGCGTACGGCCACCGTGCTGACCCGCCGTCACCTGCAGACGGGTCTGACGGTCAGCATCGCAATGGTCGTCGGGGTGCTCGGCGTATTCGATGTCGTGGACCCGTCGACCGTGGCGGCCGCCACCCTGGCCACGCTCGCGCTGTTGGCCTTCGACCTGGCCGAGGAACGGCGGGATCTGGCCCACGTGGTTCCGCTCCTGACGCGGGTGGTTCGGGCGCTGCACCGCCTGCCCGGCGAGCTGCCGGGCGAACCGCGACTGGCCGCGTCAACATCCGGTCTCAACATCGACCTGGCCGGCGCAGCCGATGTCCGGCTGGTTGGGGTCACGCTGGGCCGGACTCTGCGCAACATCGCCGAACCACTCGCCCGACGATTGGCGGAGGGAGCGCTCGTGCGGATCGCCGTCATCGACCCCGCGACATCCGCGCCGGCCGAGGCGGCGCGACGTGCCACCCTCCCGGACGACCGGGGCATCTTCACCAACCGCCTCCGGCCAACCCTGGATCTGGTGCGTGAGGTCGCCGAATCGGCTCGCGGGACGGGGCGGATAGAGGTCCGGTTGTTGCCGTTCGTGCCTTCCTTCGGCCTGATCATGGTCGACGCGGAGGGGGAAGCGGGACGGTTGTACGTTGACGTCTATTCGCACCGGCCGGCCGGTGCCGAGCCGGTCCTGGCTCTGACTCAGGCGGGTAGCCCCCAGTGGTATCGGCACTACCTGCGGGAGTTCGACCACATCTGGGCCCATGGCCAACCCATCGACCTTCTGCCGGCCGAACCAGCGCCGTGTCCGGTGTGATCGCCCGACCCAGCGTACGAATGGGACATCGACGGGTACGTCGAGAACGGTGGCCGGCGGCCTGACGATGTTCCGTTCGACGACTACCTGGCCAACTGGCCCGGGTAGGCATTGATCAACGCCGCAGGCATGATCACGCCTGTCGTCCGCCCACCCACTGCGGCCCGCGCGTTGGTCATGGCTGATGGTCGTGGGTTCCGTTCGAAACCACGCCCGCTGTCGCCTCGGGAAGTATTCTCCTGGAAGTGGTGCAACTCGGTTATTCCGGTCAGTAGTTCGACTTCGACGCCATGGTCGCGCTGGCGGGTCGAGCCGTGTCCGGCAGTGACAGGTCGTGTCGCGCGACTGGAGGGAGACGCCATGCCGGACGCCATCCCTACTGTCGATCTATTGATCGGCGGTAGGTGGACACCCGCCCAATCAGGGCGAAGGACCACAAAAGTACGCACCATCGATAATGAGCCGCTGTCGGAGGTTGCCGCCGCCGGCCGTACCGACGCGGTGGCTGCCGTTGATGCGGCGGCATCCGCGAGGGCTACCTGGGGAACCTGGTCGCCGGGGCAACGGCGCGAGGTGTTGCAGCGTGCCGCAGGTCTGCTGACCGAACGCGGCGACGACATCGTCGGGACGATGTGCCAGGAGACAGGCGCGGTGCTCAGCTGGGGCCAGTTCAACCTGAAGCTCGCCACCGACATGCTCATCGAGGCGGCCGCGCAGACGTACGGCATCGTCGGCGAAGTCGTCCCGTCCGACGTGCCCGGCATGACCGCGCTCGGCATCCGCCAACCGGTAGGAGTGGTCGTCGGCCTTGCCCCGTGGAACGCGCCGCTGATCCTCGGCATGCGAGCCGTCGCACTTCCGCTGGCATACGGCAACACGGTGGTGCTCAAGGCGAGCGAGGAGGCCCCGGCGACCCATGTGGCCATCGCCGCAGCCCTGCATGACGCCGGCATGCCACCCGGCGCGATCAACGTGATCACGAACGCACCGGCCGACGCGGCGGACGTTGTCGACGAGTTGATCTGCCATCCGCAGACCCGCTGCATCAACTTCACCGGCTCGACCTCGGTCGGGCGCGTGATCGGCGAGAAGGCCGGCCGGCATCTGAAGCGCACCGTCCTCGAACTCGGCGGCAAGGCGCCGATGCTGGTGCTGGCGGACGCGGACATCCCGGCGGCGGTACGCGCCGCCGTTGCCGGCTCCTTCATGAACCAGGGTCAGATCTGCATGTCGACCGAGCGGATTGTGGTGGAGCGCCAGGTCGCCGACGAGTTTCTCGACCAGTTGGTGACCCACGCCGGCAGGCTGGCCATGGGCGATCCGCATGAACCGTCGACCGAGCTCGGCCCACTGGTGAACCAGCGGGCCGTCGACCATGTCGCGTCGCTCGTCGCCGACGCCCAGAACAACGGCGCCGAGGTGCTCATCGGGGGCCGAGCCGACGGCTTGTTCTACCCACCGACCGTACTGCGCGGCGTGACCCCGAAGATGCGGATCTACAGCGAAGAGTCGTTCGGCCCGGTCGCTGCGGTGATCGAGGTGGAAGGCGTCGACGAGGCCGTCGACGTCGCCAACGACACCGAGCTCGGTCTGGCCAGCGCGGTGTTCAGCCGCGACGTGGCCAACGCACTACAGGTGGCCCGCCGGATCGAAGCCGGGATCTGCCACATCAACGGGACCTCCGTCCACGACGAGCCGCAGATGCCATTCGGCGGCGTCAAGGCCAGCGGCTGGGGTCGGTTCGGTTCCCGGGCGGCACTCGCCGAATTCACCGACCTGCGGTGGATCACCATCTCGCCGTTGGACCGGCAGTACCCGTTCGGGCCGCACGTCCCGTCCCTGTCCGGAATCTGAGCGGCGGCATGCGCAGCGGGTGATGCGGGCCCGACGGAGGGCTGGCACGGTCACGCCGAGGTGGCACGCGAGGAAAGGATGATGACGCCAAGTGGGCGACCAGCTGGCTGACGCACTCCAGATGCTGGAGCGTGGGGAGAGCCGTACCTTCAAGAGTATTCCGCCGGAGCCCACGGGCACCGTCCGCCTTGACGTGACAGAGTCGGCCGGCACCGTCGTGAAACAGTGGTTCGTCACCCTGGAGAGCGGGACTGCCCAGGTCCGCAGGCCAGATTCGGAAACGCCCCGGCCGGAGCCGGACGCCGTTCTGCGCACCGACAACGAGACGTTCGACCGGCTGGTCAGGGGCGAGGAACGGTTCGTGCCGCTGTTCTTCCGCAACGCGCTTGTGATCGAGGGGCACCTGGGACTGGTGCACATGCTCGCCATGGTGCTGTTCGCCGGACCGCCCACCGGCCACCACCCACGGGATTTCGTCCATGAGGAAGCCGGCTCCTGATGGTCGAGAAGACGCTCAGCATCCTTGACGGAAACACGTTCCTCGTCACGGATGTACGTGGCGATGTCACCCCGTCCCCGAATTCACCGGCTGGGCTCTTCTCGTTCGACACCCGCTTCCTGTCGACCTGGGTGCTGCGCGTCAACGGGGAGCGACTCAGCCCGATGTCCCGCAGCGATCTGCACTTCTTCGAGACCCGGTTCTTCCTCGTCCCCGGGAAGCCCACGCACTACGTCAACGCCAAGCTCTCGGTCATCCGTAAGCAGACAATCGGCATTTGTCTCGTCGAACGACTCGTGGTCCTCAACCACGACATCGAACCGGCGGACGTCTCCATCCGGATAGACGCGGACGCCGACTTCGCCGACATCTTCGAGGTCAAGGAGAATCAGCCAAAGCGCGGTAAGCGATCGGTGTGTCAGGAGGATGGGCGCCTCTGTCTGCACTACGAGCGGGCAACGTTCTACCGGGACACCATCATCTCCAGTGACAGACCGGCCAAGGTGGACGACGGCGGCATGACCTTCGACATCCGTCTCGAACCGCAGGGCCGCTGGGACGTCGAGCTCCAGGTGGAACCGATCATCAACCGGGGGGTCGGCGGTTCCGTTACCGTCTGGGAGGCGTACCGCAGGCGGAGCAGGCCACAGGTGCGCGAGGAGTTGGAGCGCTGGATCGACCGCGCGCCACGGCTCGCCAGCGACTACGAGCCGCTCACGGCGGCATACAAGCGCAGTCTGTACGACCTGGCCGCTATGCGTTACTCGTCGCTGACCGCGACCAGCCCGATCCCGACCGCCGGACTGCCGTGGTTCATGACCCTCTTCGGCCGGGACAGCATCTTCATCAGCCTGCAGACGCTGCCGTTTGTGCCTGCGCTGACCCCGCCCGTGCTGGGCCTGTTGGGGACGCTGCAAGGCAGCACCTTCGACGACTTCCGCGAGGAGGAGCCGGGTAAGATCCTGCACGAGTTCCGGTACGGCGAGTCGGCGGCGTTCGAGGAACAGCCGCACACCCCCTACTACGGATCTGCCGACGCCAGCCCGCTGTTCGTCATCCTGCTCGACGAGTACGAGCGGTGGAGCGGCGACGTGGAGGCCGTGCGTCGTTTCGAACCGCAAGCCCGTGCCGCGCTCAACTGGATCGACGAGTACGGCGACCTGCTTGGCACCGGCTACATCTACTACCGGCGGCGCAACACCCGTACGGGCCTGGAAAACCAGTGCTGGAAGGACTCCTGGGACTCGATCTCCTACCGGGACGGTCGGCTGCCCGCCCTGCCCAGGGCAACCTGCGAGCTACAGGGGTACGCCTACGACGCCAAGATACGCGGGGCGCGGATGGCCCGCGACTTCTGGAACGACCCCGAGTACGCCGACCGCTTGGAGAGCGAGGCGGCGCAACTGCGGGAACAGTTCAACCGCGATTTCTGGATCGAGGAGGAAGGGTACTACGCGCTTGCGCTCGACCCGGAGGGCAAGCGCGTTGACGCCCTCGCCTCCAACATGGGGCACCTGCTCTGGAGCGGCATTGTCGAGCCGGAGCGGGCACGCCGTGTGGCGGACCACCTCCTCGGGCCGAGCCTGTTCTCCGGTTGGGGCGTGCGTACCCTGTCCACCACCAACCTCCGATACAACCCCGTCGGCTACCACGTCGGCGCGGTCTGGCCGTTCGACAACTCGATCATCGCCTGGGGGTTGTGGCGCTACGGTTTCCGGGAGGAGGCCGCCCGGATCGCCGATGGCATGATCACTGCGTCGGGGTACTTCGACGGTCGGTTGCCCGAGGCGTTCGCCGGCTACGAGCGGAGCCTGACCAGCTACCCGGTCGAGTACCCGGCGGCGTGCAGCCCTCAGGGCTGGTCAGCGGGGGCGCCGCTGCTCCTACTTCGCACGATGCTGGGGCTCAGCCCGTACCCGGACCATCTGGCCGTCGATCCGTACCTGCCGCCGTCGGTGGGCCGGATCGAACTGCTCGACATACCGGGGCGGTGGGGGCGCGCCGACGCGTTCGGCCGCCGCCGCCGCCGCGACGGCGACCAGCAGGCGGGGCCGGTCGCCCGACTCACCCACGGCGAGTAGCTTCCGCACCAGGGGTCAGCTCGGCGGCGGGGCCGGCGGCACAGAACGACGATCTGCGCCGCCGGCCCCTCGCGCCGGGGTTCAGCGGTTCGCCGGCTCGCTGGTCGGAGTCGGCTGGACGCGCTCGAACCGTACCCGGCTCAGCCAGCCCGGCAGGTCACTGAGTGCGTACAGCTCGCCGTGCACGTCGGCGTCGATGGCGGTCGGCTGGATTGGGAAGTTGCCGATGATGGCGCTCTCGTAGCCACCCCAGGGCTTGGGGCGTACGGCGAATGCGAGCGTCGAGCAGTAGTCGCTGGCGACGTAGGTGCCCCAGGCTTCCGGGGTGGCGGATCCTCGGTACACCACACCGCCGGTCACCGAGCAGCTCTCCGTCATGTAGTGCTCGTACTCGAAGACCGGGTCGGTGTATTTCACGCCTGGCCGGCACTGCTCCGGGTCGAACACCGGGGTGCCCTCGCGGCAGGACCAGCCGAGGTTCGCGCCACGCTGCCACGGGCGGATGTGGTTGATCTCCTCGACCAGGCCCTGGCCGACGTCACCGATCCAGAGTGAGTTGTCGACCTTGTCGACCGAGAACCGCCACGGGTTGCGCAGCCCGTAGAGCCAGATCTCCGGCCGCGCGCCGGGGGTGCGGACGAACGGGTTGTCGCGGGGTACGCAGTAGGGCTTCGCGCCGCAGCTGCGGTTGACGTCGATCCGGACGATCTTGCCGAGCAGGGTGCCGAGGTCCTGACCGGCCTTGTACGGGTCGTTGGCGTGGCCGCCGTCGCCGAGGGACCAGTAGAGGTAGCCGTCGCGGTCGAACGCCACCTGCCCGCCGTTGTGGTTGTTGTACTCGGCGTGCTCCTGGGTGAGCAGCACCTGTAGCCGTTCGGGCGCGTTGATCGGCAGCCGCGCCAGGGTCAGTTCGCCGTCCGGGAGGCTGGTGTAGGCCACGTAGAGCATCCCGGTCCGCGCGAAGTTCGGCGCGGGGGTGATGCCGAGCAGGCCGCGCTCGTTGCCCGACGTGTCGACCCGGGCGGTCAGGTCCAGCACCGGCTCGGCCGCCAGGCCGGTGTCGGGGTGGTAGGCGCGGACGGTGCCCCTCTTCTCCGCGATCAGCATCCTTCCGTCCGGTAGCCCGGTGAGTGCGATCGGACGCTGTAGTCCGAAGGCCACCTGTTCGGACACCACGGTCAGCTCGGTGAGGGGCACCCTGTCGGGGCGGGGTGGCCCGGCCGTGGCGGTGCCGGCGACCGATGCCGACAGGACCAGAACGAGCAACCCGGCCAGCGCGGGGATCGGGCGCCATCGCCGTCGCGACATGTTCTCAGCTCCTTGAGCAGGTGGAATGGAGTACGCAGTCTGGGAGCGGGTCCAACACTACATCAACTTGTATCAATGCATTAACCGGAAGCGCGGAATCGGCGGCCCGGTGGAGTGGTCTTCGTACGATGACCGGCATGGATGTTGCGATCGTGACGAACGCGGTCGTGGCCGCGGTCTCGGTGATCACCGTCGGGGTCTCGGTGTTCTTCGCGCTCCGGCAACTGCGGCTGTCGCAGAGCGCGAACCACACCCTTGTCGCGATCGAGCTGCTCACCCGCGACCGGATGAGCGACGCCTTCCTGGACAGCCAGCAGTTCGTGCTCACCGAGCTGAGGGCCAGGTGCTCGCCGGAGCTGCGGGTCAGCGATCTTCCGTCCGACGCCCGCAAGCATGTGAACCGGATCGCGTTGTACTACAACGGCCTGGGCCAGATGCTGGCCTTCAACGTCGTCGACCCGGCGCTGTTGATCGGCACAGGTGGCTTCCGCGCCCGGGAGGCGTGGAGCGTCCTGGAGCCGTACATCCTCGCCGAGCGGGCGGCCCGCGGGGAGTCGTATCTGGCGAACTTCGAGCATCTCGCCGTGCTCGCCACCGAGACGCCGTGGTCGGTTGCGGTGCGCAAGCTGGGCCTACGCCGGTTCGACAGCTATCCCGCCGACCTGGGCCTGGCGACCGGGGCGGGCGACGCGGCTGGGAAGGCGCCGGCCGCCGATCCGGCCAGCGAACGCGACGTCAGCTCGGCGGGCTCCGTCTGACGACCACCGCGCCCTCCTGACCCGGGGCGGGTCAGGAGGGCGGGGTCGGTCCGCCGCCGCATCAACGCCCGGCCGCCGGCCGCTCGGTGTCGCTGATGTTCACGTGCACATTGCACGCGACGGTGGTGGTGCAACTGGTGTGGCTCGCCGCCGCGGATCATCAAGCTGTGACTCCCATCGATCGGCAGGCATGGTGGCCGAGCTGTCCGGCCGATGCAACGTACTAGTCTTACCTGCTCTTTTTCCGGTCTTTGGGCTGAACTTCTTGAGCACCCCGTAACTTTGTGGCAATCTCACTGCCATCGATGTGTAGCGTTGTGTCGTCTCTTGTGGTCTGCCCCAACGAGCACGTGAGTCGCCGGGCGATGTTAGCGCTAACCCGTCGAAGTGACGCGACTCTGGAAGGTGCTGAGACACATGAAGAATCTCGTACATCCGAGCGGTTCTCCGCGACGACGGTGGCGCACCGGAGCGACGGTGCGCGGGCTGGCGGTCGGGTTGCTGGTGGCCGGCATGGCGCTGGTCGGGCCCAGCGGTGCCGCCCAGGCAGGGACCACGTTGGGCACCTCGGCGGCGGAGAAGGGCCGCTACTTCGGTGCCGCCGTCGGCACGTACAAGTTCAACGACAACACCTACATGACGGTGCTGAACCGCGAGTTCAACAGCCTGGTCGCCGAGAACGAGATGAAGTGGGACGCCACCGAGCCGCAGCGGGGCGTGTTCAACTTCAGCGCCGGTGACCGCATCGTCAACCACGCCCGATCGCGGGGGATGAAGGTACGGGGACACACCCTGCTGTGGCACGCACAGCAGCCCGGTTGGGCGCAGGGCCTCTCCGGCGGCGACCTGCGCAACGCCGCCATCAACCACGTCACCCAGGTGGCCTCCCACTTCCGGGGTCAGATCTACTCGTGGGACGTGGTGAACGAGGCGTTTGCCGACGGTGGCAGCGGCGCGCGGCGGGACTCGAACCTGCAACGCACCGGCAACGACTGGATCGAGGCCGCCTTCCGCGCCGCCCGCGCGGCCGACCCTGGCGCCAAGCTCTGCTACAACGACTACAACACCGACGGCATCAACGCGAAGTCGACAGGCATCTACAACATGGTGCGCGACTTCAAGCAGCGCGGCGTCCCGATCGACTGCGTCGGCTTCCAGTCCCACCTGGGCACCTCGCTACCCGGTGACTACCAGGCCAACCTCCAGCGCTTCGCCGACCTGGGCGTGGACGTGGAGATCACCGAACTGGACATCACCCAGGGCGGCAACCAGGCCAACATGTACGGCGCCGTCACCCGCGCCTGCCTGGCGATCTCGCGCTGCACCGGCATCACCGTGTGGGGCGTACGGGACTGTGACTCCTGGCGCGGCGGCGACAACGCCCTGCTCTTCGACTGCGCCGGCAACAAGAAGCCCGCGTACACGGCGGTCCTCGACGCCCTCAACGGCGGCAGCACCCCGAACCCGACCGGCAACAGGTTCCGCAACGACGCATCCGGCCGGTGCCTGGACGTCAACGGGGCGAGTTCGGCAAACGGCGCCCAGATGATCATCTGGGACTGCCACAACAATGCCAACCAGCAGTTCACCCAGAACGGGCGGGCGTTGCAGGTGATGGGCAAGTGCCTGGACGTACCGAACAATGCCGCCGCCGGCACCCGGGTGCAGATCTACGACTGCCACGGTGGAGCGAACCAGCAGTGGGTGATCAACAGCAACGCCACGATCAGCAACGCGCAGACCGGGCTCTGCCTGGACGTCAACGGCGCCGCCACCGCCAACGGCTCCGCCGTGATCGTGTGGGGCTGCCACGGTGGTGCCAACCAGCGCTGGACCCGGGCCTGACCTGATGAGCGCGACAGTCGGCACCGCGCAGAAGGGAACGCCAATGCTCCGATCCCGCTCACCTCGCTACCTGAGCCGGATGCTCAGCTGCGCCCTGGCCGCTCTCCTGGCGGTGCCGACTGTCGTGCTCGGCGGTGCCACACCCGCCGCCGCCGACACCAGCCAGTTCCGTGGTGTCAACTGGGCCAGGTTGGGTGACAACTTCCACGGCGGGCCGCTGGTCCTGCACGGCCTGAGCAGCTCCGACAGCTATGCGACGGTGGTGGCCAAGGCCAACGCGATCTACACCGGCTTCCAGATCAACCTGGACGCCAACACGGTCCGGCTGCCGATCAACACCTACACCGTCGGTACGAGCTGGTGGAATGCGTACACCGGCGCGATCGACGCCGCCACCGCGAAGGGCCTCAAGGTCGTCCTCTCCTACTGGGACGACGGCGTGGCCGCCAGCGGCGGTCGGATCGTCAACACCACCGCCTTCAACACCATGTGGAACACCGTGGTCGCCAGGTACGGCAGCAACGACCTGGTGTACTTCGAGCCGATGAACGAGCCGGGCGGGCACAGCGCCGCGGACTGGGCGAACGTGGTGAACAACTGGCTCACCGCCCGCCCGTCGATCCCCCGCCACCGGGTCTTCGTCAGCGGGGCCGGCCTGAACACCGACATCAAGTCGATGTGCGCCGACCGCCGGCTCGACGGGACGATCGTGTCGCTGCACCACTACACCTTCTTCAGCGGCGCGAAGACCTACGACCAGTGGGTGACGTTCCTGCGGGACGCGATCGGCTCCTGCGCCGCCCGTACCGTGATGGACGAGTTCGGCGCGCCGATGGACACCGGGCTCAACTACCACGACACCGCCAGCACCGACAACTTCGTACGCTACTTCCGCGCCACCACCGAGGTGCTGCGGGAACTGCGGATCGGCTCGATCTACTGGCCGGCCCTGGGCGGCAAGGTCACCGCGGGCCAGGGCGACGACTGGTACGCCATGCAGAAGTTGCACGGCACCGGCACCAACCTCACCCTCAGCACCCCCAACGCCAGCGGTCTCGACCGCCTCCGGTACGCCTGGGGCCTGACCGGCGGCGGCACACCGGACCCGGTGAGCCGGTTGCGCAACGTCGGCACCGGGCAGTGTCTGGACATCCCCGGCGCGACGACCGCGAACATCCAGGTCCAGGTGTACGCCTGCAACGACACCGCCGCCCAGCGGTGGACCGTGACGGCCGGCGGGCAGCTCACCGCTCTTGCCGGCCAGCGGTGCCTCGACGCGTACAACCGGGGGACGGTGAACGGCACCGTCGTCGGCACGTACGCGTGCAACGGCGGCGACAACCAACGGTGGACGATCGGCGGCGACGGCACGATCCGCAGCGCGCAGTCCGGTCTCTGCCTGGACGTGAACACCACCACCTTGAAGGTCCAACTCTGGGCCTGCTGGGGCGGCGACAACCAGAAGTGGCAGGTGCAGAACGCCTGACCTGGCACACCCGACCGCGCGTACGCCGAGGCCGGGCCCGTGCCCATCGTGCGGCGCGGTATGTCAATGGCTTCCGGTGGCGGCCCGGGAGCGGAGGGAGAAGAGATGAGATCTGTTGTCCGTGCCGGAAGAGGTGCCCTACTGGCGCTGGC
The DNA here is from genome assembly GCF_049178935.1 of Verrucosispora sp. WMMD703. Taxonomy (NCBI): domain Bacteria; kingdom Bacillati; phylum Actinomycetota; class Actinomycetes; order Micromonosporales; family Micromonosporaceae; genus Micromonospora; species Verrucosispora sp. WMMD703. Next base: position 1,581,198 of record NZ_JBMHMM010000004.1, read on the forward strand.
GGTGTTCGTCTCCGCTGCACTGCCAGCCGTGTTCGCAGACCAGGCTCCGGCCCTGGCTGCCGTCCAGGAGACGCTGTACGTCGCGCCCGGTGGAAACGACGCCAACCCGGGCACGCTCGCCGCACCGTTCAGGACGCTACAGCGCGCCCGGGACGTGGTCCGCACGAAGACCGCGACCATGACCGGCGACATCCAGGTCTACCTTCGCGGTGGCAGCTACCCGGTGAGCAGCACGATCGAGTTCGGGGCAAGCGATTCCGGCGCCAACGGCCACCGGGTGATCTACGCCGCGTACCCCGACGAGACGCCGGTTCTTGAAGCCGGTGTGCAGGTGACCGGTTGGACCCAGCACAGCGGGAACATCTGGAAGGCGCCGCTCGACCGGGCCAACAAGCTGCGGGCGCTCTACGTGAACGGCCAGCGGGCCTACATGGCGGCCAAGACGATCACATCCGGGGGCTGCCACGGCACGTACACCATCACCGCGGGACAGGCCGACTGGGCGTGGGAGTCGGGCTCGCAGTGTGAGGGCGCGAGGTACAACCCCGCCGATTTTCCGGCGATCTCCCGCAACCAGGAAGACATCGAGATCGAGACCGGCACCACCTGGACCACTGCCATCGTGGGAGTTCGTCAGGTGACGACGAGCGGTGACGGGCAGAGTCGTATCGCGCTGTTCCAGCAGCCGGGCGCCGCCATCGCGCAGGGGGCGTTCAACGGCAACGCCCAGATCAACGGTACCCACAAGGTGATGAACGCCTACGAGTTCCTGGACTCGCCGGGGGAGTTCTACTTCGACAAGTCCAGCCGGACGCTCTACTACTACAAGGCCGGCGCCGACAACATGTCCACCGCGTCGGTCTTCGCGCCCAACAACGTGACCACCGTGCTGCGGGTCGCCGGCACCTCGACCAGCAACCACGCGCGCAACATCACGTTCTCCGGTCTCACCGTGCGGCACTCCGACTGGAACCTGTTCAACGTCGCCGGCTCGGTGTTCAAGCAGGCCCAGCAGGGCAATCTCGGCGCGCAGGCGTACGCGCGCGGCAACTTCCACGTCTACTACTACCGCAACGTCGACCTCACCCCCGGCATCATCCACCTGCAGAACGCCAACGCGATCCGATTGGAGCGCAACCGGATCGCGCACACCGGGGCCGACGGAATCACCCTGGTCAACGACGTGACGAACACGCAGTTGATCGGCAACTACACAAACGACATCGCCGGAACGGCGATAAGCGTGGGTCACCCGCAGCACGTCTACGTCGGCGATCACACGTCGAGCAACCGCGAGAAGTACCCGCCGCAGGTCGAGGGGCTTCCGAAGAACATTGAGATCAGGAACAACTACATCCACGACAGCTCGGTGCTGTTCAACGGGCACGGCGCGGTCGCGGCGTACTTCGCCGACACCCTGACGGTGCAGCACAACCGCATCGAGAAGGCCCCGTGGGCGGGCATCACGATGGGCTGGGGTTGGTGGAACTTCGACGGGTCCTCAGGGTCGATCGCGCCCAACCGGCCGACCACCACGGCGAAGAACAACACCATCAGTCACAACCACATCATCGACACGGTGCAGCGGCTCAGTGACACGGCACCGATCTATACGCTGGGCAGCCAGCCGGGCACCGTCATCCACGACAACTATTTCCAGGGCGTTCCGGCTGGCCACAAGTACGGACTCCACCCGGACGAGGGCTCGGCGTTCATCACCTTCCGGGACAACGTCCTGAGCGTGGACAAGAACATCACCTGGATGATCAACTCAGACGACTTCGGGCGCAAGCACGACCTTCACATCACGCAGACTTACGGCCCGATAAACAAGGTCTCCAACAAGAACCTGCCCAACAGCACCATCCACGACATCCTCGTCTCCTCCGACTACGTCTGGCCGGCGGCGGCCTACGGAATCGCTGTCAACTCCGGGCTCCAGGACTCGTTCCGGGACATCACCCAGCCGCGCAACCTGCCCGCGCAGGACTACGTCCTACCGGCCAGCACGTTCGTCGGCAGCGGCACGTCCTCGATCCCGATCCGCAGCAGCGGCGATGCGACCAGGTCGCTGTGGCTGGCCCCCTCCGGCACCACCACCTTCGCCGCCGGCCCGACGATGACCAGGGCAGACGGCAACGCCACGTCCATCGCGGTGCCGACGTCGTCGGGTGACTACCGGCTCTACGTCGTCGACGCGCAGGGCAATCGGTCGGCCGAGTCGAAGTCTCTCGTCCGGCGGCAGGGCACCGGCGGTACGACTGACACGCAGCTCGTCGGCGGCCAGTCCGGCCGCTGCATCGAGGTCCCCGGCGCGACCACCACGAACGGTACCCAGACGCAGCTGTGGGACTGCTCCGGCGGCTCGCATCAGCGGTGGACCTACACGGCGAGCAAACAGTTCACCGTCTACGGCAACAAGTGCCTGGACGCGAACGGGGCGGGTACCAGCAACGGCACCACGGTCATCATCTGGGACTGCCACGGCGGGCTCAACCAGCAGTGGAACGTCAACGCCAACGGCACCATCACCAACGTCCAGTCCGGACTCTGCCTCGACGCCAATGGCGCCGCCACCGCCAACGGGACAAAGATCATTCTTTGGTCCTGCAACGGCGGCGCGAACCAGCAGTGGAGTCGACGTAGCTGAAGCCGCATCCGGGGGCCAGGCGCCGACCGTGCCTGGCCCCTGGCGCGTGCGGACAGGCTGACGGTCTGGACGAGGTCTGGGTGAGCTGGCACCATGTGCCGATCATGAGCCGGGTCTGGACGGAGAACCTGTTGAACAGCGTGTGGTCGGGGCCGGGTCGGTTGCTGGGGCGATCGGGTGCCCGCGCAGTGGGCAGGTTGGCCGCGGCAGCAGGTGCCGCTGTCGCGTTGGCCCTGGCGGCTGGCTGTGCCGACGCCGCCTCGCCACCATCAGGTCCGAGCCCGTCGGCAGGCGCGGTGCAGCAGGACCTCCACACATGGCTGCACGAGGGTGCGAAGAAAGTCGGCCAGGACACCTACTCGACACGTTTCACCATGACCCGCAGTGACGTCGAGGGAGCGTCGGTCAGTACGACGGTCGAGATGACGGTGGACCCGGCCAGACGCCGGAGCGACATGACCATCCGCTTCCCCATTCGGCAACCCGGCCACTTCCAGTGGATCGAGATCAAGACCGTCGACGAAGAGAGTTGGATGCGGATCTTCGGCTTCGGGGAGCCCCCCGAGGGGTGGCTACCGGTCGACCTGCCGCGCCTGCTGGGTGCGGACTCCTCGCTCTTCATCGGTACGCAGGCGACGGACAATCTGCAGGAACTGGTGAAGACATCGGTCGAGCTGCGGCTCGTCACCGAACGAGCCGTTCGTGGTGTCCTCGACCTACGTCGGCATCCTCACCTGACCGTCGAGCTGCGTAGGGAACTGTCGGCGACGAACACGATGATGCCCTTCGACGCCACCCTCGACGCGCAGGGCCGGCTCACGAATCTGACGCTGCACTTCGACCAGGCGGAAGCGGGCGCCGGTCAGTGGCAGTTTCTCTACCACTCGTTCGGCCGGCGGCAGCCGATCGAACCGCCACCCGCTGGGGACGTACTCGAACCGGACGACCTTGACCCGCAACTGCTTGCCGAACTGCGCGAGGTTGGCTGGTTGTAGGCAGGCCGCCGCACCGGGACTGCCGCAGCTACGATCGGCCGGTGGCCCGGCCCCTCGATCGCATCGCTCTGATCTCCGACGTCCACGGCAACCTGACCGCGCTGGAGGCCGTGCTGGCCGACATCGACGCACGCGGCATCGAGCGGATCTTCAACCTCGGCGACTACGTCGGCAAGGGGCCGCGTGGCCGCGAGGTGGTCGAGATCTGCAGGGAGCGCTGTGAGGTCAACATCCTTGGCAACTGGGACGACTTCCTCCCCGACCCGGACCGCAGCTACGACAACGAGGCGATGGCCTGGTGGTTGGCGCAGCTCGCCGCCGGCCAGGGCGACTGGCTGCGCGGCCTGCCGTTCAGCCACGACTTTGTGCTCAGCGGGCGGCGGGTGCGGCTCTTCCACGCGTCGGCGACAAGCGTGCACCGTCGGGTCCGGTTCGACCACGACGAGGCCGAGTTCCTCGGCATGTTCGCCAACACCCCGGCCACCGGCGACGGACCGGAGCCCACGGTCGTGGGCTACGGCGACACCCACGATCCGTTCTACGAGGTGGACCGGGACCGCCGAACCCTGTTCAACACCGGCAGCGTCGGCAATGCGATGGGCGATCCGACCCCGGTCTACGTGATCCTCGAAGGTGTCCTCGACGCGGCGGCCGACGCGCCGTTCTCGATCCAGTTCGTCCGCGTGCCGTACGACTTCGAGGCCGAGTTGGCCGTGGCGTCCCGGCTGGGCATGCCCGAGTTGGATGGGTACGTCTCCGAGCTGCGGCACGGCATCTACCGGGGCGCGATGCACGCTCCGGCCGGACCGAGGTACCACCGGCAGCCGAGACCGCGTCCGTCGGCCGAGTGATCGGTCCGGAACGACCGTGCCCGGCGGTGGCGGTGAATGAGCGAGAAGGACGAGCGCGTGGCGCGAGAATGACGGCATGCGTGCCGCCTACATAGAGGGTCCGGGTCCGGCCGACGTGATCCGGTACGGGGATCTGCCGGCGCCACGTCCCGGTCCGACCGATGTCCTCGTCGACGTCCTGGCGACGACAGTCAACCCGGTCGACACCTTCGTGCGTTCCGGGGCGTACCCGACGCCGTTGCCGTTGCCGTTCATCGTCGGCCGTGACCTGGTCGGGCGGGTGACGGCGCTGGGGCCCGGTGTGAGCGGCTTCGGCGTCGGTGACCTGGTGTGGTGCAACAGCCTCGGGCACGACGGCCGGCAGGGCAGCTCCGCCGAGCAGGCCGTCGTGCCGGCGGATCGGCTGTACCGACTTCCGACGGCTGTCGATCCGGCGGTCGCGGTGGCCGTGCTGCACCCCGCCGCTACCGCCTACCTGGGTCTTGTGGTGCACGGGCGGTTGCGGGTCGGGGAGACCGTGTTGGTGGGCGGTGGCGGCGGAAACGTCGGCTCGGCACTTGTGGCGCTCGCGACGGCGGCTGGTGCCCGCGTCGTGGTCACCGCGTCCGCCGCGGACGCCGAGTACTGCCGGCATCTCGGGGCCGCAGAGGTTCTCGACTACCGGGCGCCCGATCTGATCGGTCGGTTGAGGTCGGTGTGCCCTGACGGTATCGACCTGTACCTCGACACGTCGGGACGGAACGATCTTGAATCGATCGTCGATCTGATCGGGATACGTGGCCGGATCGTGTTGCTGGCGGGACCCCGCACCAGGCCGGTGCTACCCGCCGGCCCCCTCTACCTGAACGATCGCACGGTCACCGGCTTCGTCATCTCCCGCGCCACCACTGCCGAGTTGGCCGCGGCTGCCGGCACCGTCAACCGGATGCTCGTCGCCGGGGAGTTGGCCCCACGCGGCATGGTACGGATTCCGCTGTCGGCGGTCGCCGAGGCGCACCGGATGATCGAGCAGGGTGAGCTGCGCGGACGGCGGGTCGTCATCACGCCGTGAGCTGGCGCGTGGTGCGCGTCGTCACGGTCCGAGAGTCGTGTCGAGCATCTCGACGAGGTGTTCGGCCGCCGCCGCCGTGTCGTAGTCGGGGTCGTGGAGTTGCTCGGCGACGATCGCGTCGATGCCCCCACCGACGATGATCGCCGTGGTGCGTACGTCGATGTCGCCGCTGCCGCCACGGGCGATCCGGGCCGCGTCGATGAGTTCGGCCAGGGGACGCCAACGGGCGGCCGGATCGTGGTCGCCGTCGTCGTGGACCATCGCCTCGATGATCATGCGAGTGTGTCGGGGATGCTCCCGCAGGTGCCCGACCATCGACCTGACGTACGCGGCGGGCCGGTTCGCGGTGTCGGCGGCCTCGACCGCACCGGCGACGTCTGCGACGAGGGCGGCGAGGGCGTGTTCGTGTGCGGCGCGTACGACGGCGGCCTTGGTGGGGAAGTGGTAAAGCACGGCGGCCTTGGTGATGCCGGCGCGTTCGGCGATGGCGGCCAGTGAGGCGCCCGCGTAGCCCCGGTCGGCGACCAACTCGATGGTGACCTCGATCAGTTGGGCGCGGCGGGCGCGTTCGATCAGGGTCGGTTCCGCCGTCGCGCCTTCTCGTCTCCTTGTCACCCGCCAGATTCTACCGTACGGTCGAAAAATCTACCGATCGGTTAGGAGTGTGTCGTGCGGACCAGGCTGATGAAGGCTCTCAACCGGCTGAGGCCCAGGTCACGATGGCTGCGTCTGGTCCTGGCCGGGCTCGCACTTATCGCGCTGGTGGCCACCTTCGCCCTTCGCCAGCCCGCGCCGATCGGCCACTGGGACAGCGCCGACGGGCAGGACCGGTTCCTCCGGGCCTACACCGAGGCCTTCGCCGCCCTGCCCGACCCGACGGAGACCTTCGACGTACGTACCGACTACGGCATCGTGCGCGTCTACCGCTTCGCCGGCACCGGCGCGGACGACGGCGGTACGAGCACCCCGTTGCTGCTGCTGCCCGGGCACGCCTCGGGCACGCCGGTCTGGGCTGACAACGTGCCCCTGCTGCTGCCCATCGGCGACGTCTACACCGTCGACCTGCTCGGCGAGCCGGGCATGAGCGTGCAGAATCGCCCGATCGACAGCGACGAGGCGCAGGCCGAGTGGTTGCACCAGACCCTCCAGGCGCTCCCACCGGACGAGTTCCACCTGGTCGGTCTCTCGATCGGTGGCTGGACCGCGGTCAACCTCGCCCTGCACAGACCGGACCACATCGCGTCGATGACCGTCATCGACCCGGTGTACGTCTTCGCCGACATGCCGTTCGGCACGATCGTGCGCTCCATCCCGGCCGCGTTGCCCTGGCTGCCGAGATCGTGGCGGGACAGCTTCAACTCGTACACCGCTGGCGGGGCGCCGGTCGAGGACGAGCCGGTCGCCGACATGATCGAAGCCGGCATGCAGCACTACAAGCTCCGGCTGCCGCAGCCCACGCGGATCAGCGAGGAACGCCTCCGTCGACTCGACCTGCCGGTCCTGGCGATCATCGCTGGTGAATCGGTGATGCACGACCCGCAGCAGGCCGTCGAGACCGCCCGCCGGACCCTGCCGCGGGGCACGGTCCGGCTCTACCCGGGTGCTTCCCATGCCGTCAACGGCGAGCAGCCCGAACGGATCGCCGCCGATATCGCCGGTTTCGTCGAGGAGGCTGTCTGACCACCGCTGATCGAGGCCGGGCGGGTCCGACGGTCAGAAGAGGGTGGTGGGCTCGACCGGGATCGGTTCCGGCAGCGGTGCCAGCTGCGGTACGCGGGCGCGTACCTCGTCGTGGAAGCGGCGGGCCAGGGTCGGCGCGTCGGCGTTGTCCGGGGTGTGGATGAAAACGGTAGGCGACCGGCCCTCGCGCAGCCACTCCGCGGTCACGTCCACCCACCGCCGCCAGCCCTCGACGGTGCGCGCGGGGTCGTCGCGACCGAGGTAACGGACGATCGGCCGGGCGGTGAGCGCGACCGTACGCGGCGGCATCCTGGGCTTCTTCGTCCAGGCGTCCCGCTCGGCGTCGCTGGTCGGCGGTTCGGTGAAGAACGCCGTGGTGTCGAACGGGATCCACTCGGCGTCCGTCTCCGCCAGGGTCGTCTCCAGCAGCCGGGTCGCCCGGGGGTCGGTGAAGAAGGCCGGGTCGCGCACCTCCACGGCGGGTCGGTGGGCGGCGGGCAGGCGGCGCAGGAAACGGGCGAGCGTGGGTACGTCGTCCGGGCCGAAGGAGCCGGGCAACTGCACCCAGAGGGCGTACGCCCGGGAGCCGAGTGGCTCGATCGCGTCGAGGAAGGCGCGCATCGGCTGGTCGACGTCAGTGAGGCGGCGTTCCTGGGTGACCACCTTCGGCAGCTTCACCACGAAGCGAAAGTCGGGTCCGGTCTGCTCCGCCCACGAGACGACCGTCTCGCGGGCCGGGGTGGCGTAGAAGGTGGTGTTGCCCTCGACCGCGTCGCACCAGCCGGCGTAGTGCCGTAGCCGTTCCTGCGCCGGCAGCGGATGGGGGAGCAGCCGCCCCTGCCACGACCGGTGGGTCCACATCGCACACCCGACGTGCAGTCGCATGGCCACCTGCTCAGCCGGCGTCGACGCGTTCGACGGTGATTGTGGAAACGCCAACCGTCGCGTCGATGTCGTAGCGGTCCGTCGCGGAGTTCCACTCCGGCGGGGTGAAGGTGGTGCCGCCGGCCACCCCGGAGTGGCTGGTGCCGTCGATGGTGACCGAACCGGCGCCGCCGCCGACGCGTACCTGCACGGGCGCGTCGCCGGCAAGGCGGACGACGACCTGGCTCGCTCCGCCGCCGAGCATGGTCCGCTGCGTCCCCTCCGGTGCCGGCAGCGTCAGCTCGACACGGTTCGCGCCGGCGGTGAACTCGATGTCACCGACCTGCGCGCCGCGCAGGTCGAGCTGCTGCTCCTTGGCACCACCGTTGAGTCGGACGTGCCAGCGGACCGACTCGGCCAGCACCGCCTCCACGACCGCCGGGCCGTCCCGGTCGGTGCCCCGGAGGCTGGTCAGCAGGCTACCGTCGGTGAACGAGACCGCGGGACGGACGTTGGCGTCGCGGGGGGTCGACACCCGGTACGCGTCGTCGCCGAGGTCGGCGGTGCGCACCCGGACCACGTCGGCGCCGTCGAGCAGGACGAAGGTGGCCTCCCGCAGATCGCCGACGGCACCGGTGACGACGTGCCCGTTGCGGCCGTCGCCCCGGACCGTCACCCACGTCCAGGTGGCAACCGCCACCACCACGATGACCAGTACGGCCGCACCGATCCCCCACCACAACCGTCGTCCGCCGGCCGCCTGAGTGTTCTCCACGTCGCCTCCCGTACATCGATGACCGCACGGATTACTACCCGTCTGTCACCGACTCTTACGCGCGCCACGCCCGGTGGGCTCACCGCCGGGCGTGGCGGTGAGCCCACCGATCTGTCGCGGGCGGTCGTCTCAGGCTCGGGACCACTTCTGGTTGGGGGTGCCGGCGCAGTCCCACAGTTGCAGCCGGCCGCCGTTGTTCGGGTTGTTGTCGCGTACGTCGACGCAGCGGTTCGCGTTGAGGTTGACCAGGTCGCCCGCGGCGTTGAGGGTGAATCGTTGCGCCGGGTTGCCGTTGCAGGTGACGAGGTTGACCTCGGTGCCGTTGGCCGTCCCGGCCCAGGCCGGGTCCATGCACTTGCCCATCGCGCGGATGGTGCCGTCGGCGGCGAAGGTCCACGCCTGCGCGGCGGTGGTGTTGCAGTCCCAGACCTGCAGCGGCGCTCCGTCGACCGGGTTGGCGCCGGGGATGTCGATGCATCGGCCACTTTGCTGCCCCCGGATCCGGGTGGTGCCGGTGTTGCCGTCCGGCACGTGACCGTAGACCCGGACGTAGTCGACGAGCATCTGCTGCGGGAACTGGGTGCTGCCGTCGGGGTAGCCGGGCCAGTTACCGCCGACGGCCACGTTGAGGATCATGAAGAAGGGGTGGTCGAAGACCCAGCGGTTACCGCCGAGCCGGCTCGGGTCGACCCGGAAGAACTCCGACCCGTCGAGGTACCAGCGGATGATGTTCGGCTCCCAGTCCACCCGGTAGGTGTGGAAGGTGTCGGCAAGCGGCTGCCCGATGGTGCGGCTGCCGGTGATCCCGCCGCCGCCGGAGTAGCCGGGCCCGTGGATGGTGCCGTGCACGGTGTTCGGCTCCCGCCCGACGTTCTCCATGATGTCGATCTCGCCGGAGGCCGGCCAGCCGACGTCGCCGAAGTCCCGCCCGAGCATCCAGAACGCCGGCCAGATGCCCTGCCCACGGGGGATCTTGATGCGCGCCTCGAACCGGCCGTACGCCTGGCTGAAGGTGGCCGCGGTCAGCAGCCGGGCCGAGGTGTACTCACACCGGCCGTAGTGGCACTGGTAGTTGGCCGGATTCTCCCGGCGGGCGGTGATGACCAGGTTGCCCTGACCGTCGTGCACCGCGTTGCTGGTGCTGTTGGTGTAGTACTGCCGTTCGTTGTTGCCCCAGCCGTGGCCGCCGATGTCGAAGCGCCACTTGGACTGGTCGACCGGGGTGCCGGCCGGCGAGTTGAACTCGTCCTGCCAGGTGATCCCGCCGATCGCGGCGGCGGCTGGTGCGGACTGCACGGGTAGCAGGAGCGCGCTGGTGACGAGGGCCGCGCCCAGGGCGGCGGCTGCCCGCCGGAGGCTGCGGGAGATGGCGTACACGATCGGATCTCCTCGGGGGTGGAGGGACGGATGCGCTGGCGAGGCGCGTGGAGAGCGCTCTCCAAATCCGAGTCTGTCGATTTTGGAAGAATTAGTCAAGGTTGTTAACAACGATCATCGGCATAGTGGCCCTGCGCGTGTTCGTCAACCCGCGGTTGACGCAGGCCAATCGTCAACCTAAGGTTGACGCATGACTGAACCCGTGCAGATGAACAACCCGGTCCGGCTCGACGACCTGATCCAGGCCATCAAGCGGGCCCACTCCGACGCCCTTGATCAACTGACCGACGCGGTGATGGTGGCCGATCACATCGGTGACGTGGCCGACCATCTGATCGGCCACTTCGTGGACCAGGCCCGGCGCTCCGGAGCGTCCTGGACCGAGATCGGCCGCAGCATGGGGGTGAGCAAGCAGGCCGCCCAGAAGCGCTTCGTCGGCGCGGCGATGGACCCTCAGGAGGGCTTCCAGCGATTCACCCCGCGCGCCCGCAACGTGGTGATGGCCTCTCAGAACGAGGCGAAGGCCGCAGGTAACGCCGAGATCACCCCGGCGCACCTGGTGCTCGGCCTGCTGGCCGAACCGGAGGCGCTGGCCGCCAAGGCGCTGGCCGCCAGTGGTGTGTCGGTCGAAGCCGTGCGGGAGGCCGCCACGGCGGCGCTGCCGCCATCCTCGGACGAGGTCCCGGACCTGATTCCATACGACGCCGCCGGCAAGAAGGCGCTGGAGTTGACCTTCCGTGAGGCGCTGCGGCTCGGGCACAACTACATCGGCACCGAGCACATCCTGCTGGCCCTGCTGGAGCAGGAGAACGGCGAGGGTGTGCTCACCGGCCTCGGTGTGGACAAGGTCGCCATCGAGGCGAACATCGCGGCGGCCCTGGCCAAACTGCGGACGTTCGAATAGCCGATCAGGGCTCGACGGGGAAGCCGTACCGGGCGGCGTGCTCCGGGTCGGCCGGATCGATCTGGCGCAACCCGGCGTCGGCGAGGCGCTTGTTCACCTCGTCGAGCCGCTCGCGCACCAACCGGGACTCCTCCTCGGTGACCCGCCCCCGGTGCGGCCGGCCCGCGTGCTCGATCGTGCCGTAGTCGACCTTCTCGGCGCTGCGGCGGGCCTTCGGCGGGCGTACCCGCTCGGCGGTCTTCAGCAGCTGCGCCATCGGCACGTCGGTGGCCATCGCGTCGAACTCGCTCGCGGTCAGCACCACCCGACGTGGCTCGCCGTGGCCGTGCCGGTCGTGGATCTCGACCACCGCCACGTCCAGCGCCGCGTCGTCGATGCTCTCCACCTCCACCGGAGTGGCGTCCAGTTGCACGGGCCCGGCCACCAGGTCAGGGTGCTCGAGAACGACGATGCGAACGGCCTCGTCGTCGGCACCCAGCACCGTGCCGCTGAAGTCGGAGACGTGGATCGTCTTCTTGCCCATGGATGTGCCAGCTCCCGTCGTGACCGTCGAAGGACCAGCAGACGTTACCCGACAGGTGTGCGAAAGCGCGCGGTGGCTCGCCGCCTTACAGCCTGGTGTGTCAGTGCGGGTTCAGGTGGTGCCGAACGGGGCCGGCGGGCAGGCTGTTCAGCTCGCACCAGGAGAGCGTGCCGGGGCGGGTCCGGTGACCGCGGTACGCCGCCTGGGCCGGAAAGCGGCCGGTGAGCCGGTGGTTGCGCCAGGCGCGCTCGGGGTCCTGCTGATCACGGTCCTGCGGCTGTTTCTGCATGCCCCCACCGTTCCAAATAATGTTGTCCATGTATGGAAATGGATATGACGGTCGATAGATCGTTAAGGTTCCCCGGATCGGACCCACCTACGCCCCGAATCGACCGCGTCGTCGTACGGTGAGCGGCGTCGGCGGTGACGGACCGGGAGGCGTTGATGCTCGATCGGCGGCTGCACCTGCACCTGGCGACCTGGCTGGGACAGTGGCCGGCCGGCCCGGGCCTGCACGTGGTCGGGTCCGGGCGGCGCACCCGACCCGCGTGGGACGGTCGGCCGCGCCCCGCCATCGCGGTCCACGCCGGGGCCAGCGGCGTGCTCTCCGTGGCGCCCGATCGGATCGCGGCCGTTCGTGAGCTGGCGCGGCGCCCGGACGGTCTGCTGAGCGCGTTGCCGGCGGCGGTCGGCTATCCGGGTTGGGCGGTGCACGACGACGTGTTCCGGTGGAGTGTGGCGCCGACGGCACTGCCGGACGTCGGTGAGTGGGTGCCGCCCACCACCGCCGGCCTGCCCTCCTGGCTGCGGCTGTTCGACCGGTCGGTGCTCATCGTGCGCGACCAGCGGGGCCGCTACCTGGCCGGCGTCGGCATCAAACGGCATGACCGGCACGGACACGAGTTGGCGGTGGGCACCGTCCCGGCGGCTCGCGGACGCGGGCTGGCCCGGCGGCTGGTGGCCCAGGCTGCCCGCCGAGTGCTCGACGACGGCGCTGTCCCCACCTACCTGCACGACCGGCGCAACGGCGCGTCGGCGCGGGTGGCGGAGGCCGCTGGATTCCCCGACCGCGGCTGGCGGTCCTACGGCGTCTACCCGAACTGAACACCGACCGGCAGAGCGCGGACCGTGGATCCCGGGCCGGATCCACGGTCCGCAGCCTCCCCCCAGGTCCGCGTGAGGCTCAATGCCGATCACGCTACGTATGCAGAACCCGCTCGGCAAGTTGTCGCCGCCGTCTCGTTGCTGTCCAATTGCGGACTTGACCTGGGCAGAAGCGTGTTCTCCCGCTCAGCCCGCTCAGTGACGCAGGGTGTGAATCAGGCTGACGACCTGTTGCGTCACCGGCCGCAGCACGCGCAGTCGTGACAGCCTCACCAGTCGGTCGACGAGCGGCACCGCGCCGTCGATCAGTTGCCGGGTCCGGGCCTGTCCCGGCGAGCGGTCGTAGACCCAGAAGAGCACCACGCCCATGTAGGCGAGCCAGAGCAGCTCGGGCAGCTGGGGACGCAGCTCCGCGTCGACCTTGGCGGTGGAGCCGGCGAGCACGTCGGCGTAGAGGCCGATGGACGCCTCGCGGGGACCGGAGGACTCCGCGGAGAAGGGGCTCAGCGGGGAGGTCGGTTCCGCAGCGGTCTTGAAGAAGCTCGCGGCGAACTCGTGTGACGGGGTCAGCACGTCGATACCCGCGTGCAGCACCCCGGCCAGCCGGGCGGCGAAGTCGGATTCGCGTTCGAGCACCGGCTGGGCCGCCGTTCGATGCTCCGTCTGCGTCCGGGCGTAGAACTCCTGGATCAGGTGTTCCTTCGACTGGAAGTAGTAGTAGGCGTTGCCGACCGCGACGCCGGCCTCCGTCGCGATGGCGCGCATGGTGGTGCGGGCGTAACCGCGTTCGCGGAACAACCGCATCGCGGTCTCCAGGATCAGCTGCCGTGTCTGCTCGCCCCGGGCGGTCGCCGCCTCACCCGCAGCGGTCGTCGGCACAGTCTGGTCGGTCATTCCGGTCACCGTATCCCGCCGCACCGTCGGTCGGCTCCGGCGACGGTTCCCGGACCCGTTCGCGTACCGCCGACGCGGCGGCCACCACCCGTCGGGCCAGCGGCAGCAGGTGGGGGCGGGCGAGGCGCTGGGCCGTCTCCCGGTGGTCGGCCAGCGCCCACAGGCACGCGAACCAGGCACCGTCGCCCGCGTACACCTCGCCGGTGTCGGCGATCACCGTGAGGTCGCGCAGCGTGGCGTCGTGGTCCAGGCTCGGAAAGCGCAGCCGGGCAGCCGCCGACCCGGCCGGCACGAACTCCAGCGGTACGAGCTGCGGGCGCGACGACAGCCAGCCGCGCGCGGCCCGGCACAGTGGGCAGTGCGCGTCGTAGAGAACGGTGAGGCTGCGGAGGCCACCACCCCCGTGCGCGGTGGCATCCGGCAGCCCCACCATCCTGCCCCGGCCGGAGGTGGTCATCGGGCCGGCGGCGCGGCCGGAGCCGGCGGGTCGGCCTGGCCCTGCCCGGCCGGCGGGGCACCCTGTCCAGGTGCGCCCGGCCCGGGCGACACCGGTGGGTAGGCGTGCTGAACCGGCAGCCGGCCGACCGGGGCCAGTGGTGGGTGGGTGGCGAGCTGGCGCAGCCGGTTTCGCCGGTAGCGGCCCAGGGCGAAGACGTTGAAGAAGTGCAGCGCGCCGAGCACCAGCAGCACCAGACCGACCTTCAGCGAGAGTTCCTCCATGGCGACGCTCGTGGAGCCGACGGGCTCGGAGTGCCGCATCGCCACCGTGACGTAGCCGAGGTTGAGGAGATAGAAGCCGACCACGAGGAGGTTGTTCACCGCCCGCGCCAGGCGTTCGTCGGCGAACACCTCGTCGAGGAAGACCATGCCGTTGCGAGTGAGCGCCCGCGCCACCCAGACGGTCAGACCGATGCTGATCGTCAGGTAGACCAGGTACATCCAGACCTTGATGTCCATGCGTCGACCCAATCTTGAACGCGTTCAACTTGATGGACGTCAGCGTACGACATAAGTTGAACGCGTTCAAGATGGAGCGTCGGCTCAGCGGGCCAGGCCGAGCACCTCGGCGGCGGCGCGGCCGTTGGCGTGGCTCGCGCCGTACGTGGTGACGAAGGCCCGCACCGCGTCGGGCCGCCAGGTGGCCGGCCAGCCCATCTCGACCACTGCCACCGGATGCGTGGCGGCCAGCGCGTTGGCCAGCTCCGGGCCGCCGGGCAGCCGGTGCAGGTGGCGGGCGACCAGGACGACCGGCCGGTCACCGGCGCGCTGGCGCAGGTCGGCGGGGTCCGTCTCGGCGGCCACCACCCGGATCTGCTCGGTGCCGCCCAGGTGCGGGCCGAGCCCCCACGGCACCCGGCCCTCGGCGATGGTGGAGTCGGCGTGCAGCTGCACCACGAGCGACCGGTCCATTCCGGTCGGCACGCCCTCCACCCGCACGGCTCGGCGGGCTGCCGCGTACCCGAGGTCGGTGGGGGTGGCGGTGGTGCGGTGGGCGGTCCGGGTCCAGGCGGCGAGGTCCGCGCTGCGCCCGGCGGCCTGTTCGACGCGGGTTCGCTCCAGCCGACCGTCGCCGAGCGCGGCCACGATCTCGGCGGCGACCCGCTCGACCAGGTCGGCGTCGACCTTGGCCCCGATGCAGAGCAGATCGGCGCCGGCGGCGAGGGCGCGTACCGCGCCGGGGGCGATGCCGCCGGCGGCCAGGGTCGCGCCCTTCATCTCCAGCGCGTCGGTGACGATGACGCCGTCGAAGCCGTACTCGTGGCGCAGCAGGTCCACAAGCGCGGCCCGGCTGAACGTGGCGGGCCCGTCCCCGGTCAGCGCGGGTACCCGGATGTGCGCGGTCATCACCGCCTTCGTCCCGGCGGTGACCACCGCGGCGAACGGCGGCAGATCCCGCTGGCGCAGCAGGTCGGGTGCGGCGTCCACGGTGGGCAGTTCGTGGTGGGAGTCCGCCACGGTCGCCCCGTGGCCGGGGAAGTGCTTGGCGCAGGCCGCCACCCCGGCGGCCTGGAGCCCGGCGGTCGCGGCGGCGGCGTGCGCGGCGACGCTGACCGGGTCGGCGCCGAAGGACCGGGTGCCGATGATCGGGTTGTCGTCGACGGTGTTCACGTCGACCGTGGGCGCCAGGTCGAGGGTGATGCCCAGGCCGGCCAGCTCGGCGCCGATGGCCTGGTAGACCTGCCGGGTCAGCGCCACGTCGCCGACTGCGCCGAGCGCGGCGTTGCCCGGGTACGGGCTGCCGGTGGCGTGTGCCAGTCGGGTGACGTCGCCGCCCTCCTCGTCGATGGCGATCAGTACGTCGGACCGGCCGCTCCGCAACGCCGCGGTACTCGCCGACACCTGGGCCGGGCCGTGGACGTTGCTGCCGAACAGGGTGTGTCCGGCGAGCCCGTCGGCGACCAGGTCGACGGCCCACTCGGGCGGAACCGGCCCCGGGTACGCGGCCAGCAGGGTGCCCAACGCCAGCCGGCGCAGTCCTGGATCCTGCCCCACGTGCTCTCCTCTCGATGCCGGCCGGCGCGGATCTCGTACCGGGTCGGCGGAGGGTCGGGTTCCCGCGTGGCCGATACGCTACGGCTTACCCGTTCGCCTGTCGGTTCACAGTTCTACAGATCGTACAGTTAGCAAAGTTAACTAATACTTGAGGACAGATGGCATGAGTGCGACCCGGCTGCCCGGCACCCCACGTCTGTTGCGGGCCCTCAACGACCGCGCGGCGCTGGAACTGCTGCTGGAGCAGGGGCCACTGACCCGGGCCCGGATCGGCGAGCTGACCGGCCTCTCCAAGGTCACCGCCTCGCAACTGGTGGAGCGGCTGGAGGAACGCGGACTGGTCGCCCGCGTCGGCGAGCAGGCCGGCGGGCGAGGCCCGAACGCGCAGCTCTACGCCGTACGCCCCGGCAGCGCACACGTGGTCGGCGTCGACGTCGGTCCGGAGCGGGTGGTGGCCGCCTGCGCCGACATCACCGGTGCCGTCATCGGCCGGGTCGAGCAGTCCACCCAGGACACCGACGACCCGGTAGGCGTGGTGCACAACGCGGTCGTCCGGGTGGCCGGCAGCGCCGGGGCACAGCTGTCGAGCGTACGCCGGATCGTGCTCGGCACCCCCGGCCTGGTCGATCCGGGCACCGGCGACATCACCTTCG
Organism: Verrucosispora sp. WMMD703; assembly: GCF_049178935.1. Taxonomy (NCBI): domain Bacteria; kingdom Bacillati; phylum Actinomycetota; class Actinomycetes; order Micromonosporales; family Micromonosporaceae; genus Micromonospora; species Verrucosispora sp. WMMD703. Next base: position 1,598,012 of record NZ_JBMHMM010000004.1, read on the forward strand.
CGTACAACCTGCCCCGCTGGCACCGGGGTCTGCTCGCCGCGTTGCGGGACGACCTGGACACCCCGGTCGTCTTCGAGAACGACGTCAACCTGGCCGCGGTGGCCGAAGCGCAGTCCGGTGCGGCGCAGGGCTTGGCGGACTTCGTCCTGGTCTGGGTCGGTGCCGGCGTCGGTCTGGCGATCATGTTGGGCGGGCGGCTGCACCACGGCAGCAGCGGTGCGGCCGGTGAGATCGGCTACCTGCCGGTACCCGGCGCACCCATCCCGCGCGACGTTTCGCGCCGGGCGAAGCCGGCCTTCCAGCAGTTGGCCGGCGCCGACGCGATCCGCGCCCTGGCCCGGGAACACGGCTACCCCGACGTCGCCGCCGACGCGGTCCGGGCCGCGATCGCGGCCGGCACCTCGGGTGAGCCGATGCTCGACGAGGTGGCCCGCCGGCTCGCCCTCGGCGTGGCGAGCACCTGCGTGGTGCTCGACCCGCCGCTCGTGGTGCTCGCCGGGGAGGTGGGGCAGGCCGGCGGGGCGGCCCTGGCCGAGCGGGTGCAGCGCGAGGTCGCCGCGATCACCCTGGTGCGCCCCCGGGTGGTACCCACCGGTCTGACCGAGGAGCCGATCCTGCACGGTGCCCTCCGCACCGCCCTGGACGCCGTCCGCGACGAGGTCTTCGGCTCGACAGTCGGCTGACCCCACGCGGGGTCAGATCAGGTCGCGGCGTCGGAAGAGGGCGAAGGCGGCGGCGCTGAGGCCGGCGGTGAGCAGCAGCAGCAGCACCGCCAGCGCCGGCTGCCAGGTCAGCGTGTAGCTGCCGTCGCAGTAGCCGTCGGTGACGGTCCGGCAGGCGGTGCTGTCCCAGAATCTGACCTCGCCGGCCAGCCACGCGCCGACGTAGCTGGCGAGCATGAGCTGGTCGGGTCGGGCCACCTCGAGGATCTGCAACACGATCCGCCCACCCAGCTCCCACACCACCAGGTACGCGGCCACCGCGCCGAGCGCCGCCGCGGTGTGCCGCCCCATCGTCGCGATGGCGAAGCCGGTCGCCGCCGCGAGCAGCACCAGCGTCAAGCCACGACCCCAGATCGCGCCCAACTCGGCCCAGAAGGCCACGTTTGTCGGCCCGGGATAGCCGGCGACCTGCGCGATGACCCAGAAGGTGACGAGATAGGCGAGGGTGGCGAGCACCGACACCGTCAGCACCGCGCCGAGCAGCGTGCCGAGCTTGGCCCCGAGCACGGTCAGCCGGCGGGGTCGCCACAGCAGCAGGTTGACCACTCCGCCGGAGTTCAGGTCGGCACCGATGTACGAGGCGCCGACCAGGAACCCGAAGAGCACCAGGTACGCCACCAGGAAGTAGAGCAGCGGCTCGGCCTGCCGGGTGAAGGTGAACACCCCGGTCAGGTAGTCGGCGGCCACCGGCAACCGGTCCCGCAGCGCCGGATCCAGCTCGGAGCAGTCCGGCGGCAGGTAGAAACCTTCGTCGTCGGGGAGCGGCTCGCCCCGATCCCGGGCCAGACACCGCTCGTGCTGCAACTCCAGGCCGCGCAGGTTGGCGGCGGCCTGCCGCTGCGCCTCGGCCAGCTCGACGGCGGAGGGTTGGTGCGACCCGGCCAGCGTGGTCGCCGCGGTCACCCCGAACGCCAGCATCAGCAGCACGATCATCAGCTGGACGAAGCGGCGGGCGCCGAGCCGCTCCACCTCGGCACGGATCAGGTTCACGCGTCCACTCCCCGCATCCCGAGATCGATCTCCTGGTCGGCGGCCGGATCGCCGGGCGGTGCCGAGCCGTCCACCTGCCGGGGCACCCCCGGGTGCGCCGGGGTACCGGTCAGCTCCAGGAAGACGCTCTCCAGATCCGGCCGCAGCGGCGTCAGCTCGCGTACCCAGACCCCCTGCTCGCCCAGCATCCGGCTGACCGCGGTCGGATCCGGCACCCCACTGACCACCAGATGGTCGGGGTGCCCGGTGACGGTCAGCCCGGCGGCCAGCAACAGCTCCTCGGCCCGGGCCAGGTCGTCGGCGCGGACCAGGTGTTCGTTGTGGTCGAAGCCGGCGAGCACCTCCGCCACCGGGCCCGCCGCCACCCGCCGGCCCTGCGAGATGATCGTGACGTGGTCGCAGATCAGTTGGATCTCGGCCAGGATGTGGCTGGAGAGCAGCACCGTCACGCCGTTGGCGGCCAGCGCGCGTACGAGATCCCGCATCTCGCGGATGCCCGCCGGGTCGAGCCCGTTCGCCGGCTCGTCAAGTATCAGCAGCTCGGGTCGCTTGAGCAGGGCCGAGGCCACCGCCAGTCGCTGCTTCATGCCCAGCGAGTAGCCCTTGACCCGCTCGTCGCCCCGGTCGGCCAGCCCGACCTGCTCCAGCACCTCGTCGACCCGGGCGACCGGCACGCCGCCGGCGAGGGCGAGCAGCCGCAGCGTCCGGTAGCCGGTGAAGTTGCCGTAGAACTGGGGGCTCTCCACGATCGCCCCGACCCGGCCGGCGACCTGCGGCAACTGCTCCGGCGCGTTGGCGCGGAGCACCCGCATCCGCCCGTCGTCGGCGCGTACCAGCCCGAGCAGCGCGCGCAGGGTGGTCGTCTTTCCCGACCCGTTGGGCCCGAGGAAGCCGTGCACCTGGCCGGGCTCGACCAGCAGATCGAAGCCGTCGACCGCGACCCGTCGCCCGCGCCGCAGGCTGTGGAAGGTCTTCCGGAGACCTTCGATCTCGATGACCCCACTGGTCATGGGCGGTCCTCCGGGTGGGGTGAGCAACGACACGGCGCCTCACCCTACGGCGGCGACGCCCGCCCGTGGGGGCACCTCGGCGGTGCGTGGTTGGATGGACTGGTGACTGGTGACCTGATCCCTGGCGCCGCCGGCGCCGCACCCGCCCCCTCGCCCGTGGACGCGGATCTGGTGGTCAGCCTCGACGGCGTCGCCGTACGCCGGTCCGGCACCGCCCTGCTGCACGACGTCGACTGGCGGGTGGAACTGGACGAACGCTGGGTGGTGCTGGGGCCCAACGGTGCCGGCAAGACCACCCTGCTCAACATCGCCTCCGGACGCCTGCACCCGACCACCGGCACCGCGCACGTGCTGGGTGAGCGGATCGGCCGCACCGACGTCATGGAGTTGCGGACCCGGATCGGCCTGTCCACCGCCGCGCTGGCCGAGCGGTTGCCCGCTCAGGAGCGGGTCGTCGACGTGGTGATGACCGCCGCCTGGTCGGTGGTCGGCCGGTGGCGGGAGAGCTACGACCCGGCCGACGAGGCCCGCGCCCGGGCGTTGCTCGACCAACTGGGCGTCAGCGGGTTGGCCGAGCGGGCGTACGGCACCCTGTCGGAGGGGGAGCGCAAGCGGACCCAGATCGCCCGGGCGCTGATGACCGATCCGGAGCTGCTGCTGCTCGACGAGCCGGCGGCCGGGCTGGACCTGGGCGGCCGGGAGGACCTGGTCGCCCGCCTGGCCGACCTGGCGCACGATCCGGACGCTCCGGCGTTGGTGCTGGTCACCCACCACGTCGAGGAGATTCCCCCCGGTTTCACCCACGCGCTGCTGTTGCGTGACGGGGCCGTGATGGCGCAGGGGCTGCTGGACGACACCCTCACCGCCGACAATCTCACAAAGACCTTCGGGCTGCCGCTGCTCGTCGAGCGCAACGGCGACCGCTACACCGCCCGCGCCGCCTGAGGCGACGCCCGCCATCTCCGGGAGGTGCCCGTGCCACAGACCCGCGTCGTGGTGGTGGGCAGCGCCAACATGGACCTGGTCGCCACCGCCGAGGCGCTGCCCCGTCCGGGGGAGACCCGGCTCGGCACCGACTTCGTCACCGTGCCCGGCGGCAAGGGCGCCAACCAGGCCATCGCCGCCGCGAGAGCGGGTGCCGCAAGCGTCTTCCTGGGCGCGATCGGCTCGGACGCCTTCGGGGTGACCCTGCGCGCCCGGATCACCGCCGCCGGGGTCGACACCAGTCAGCTGCGCACCACTTACGGCGCATCCGGGGTGGCCCTGGTCATGGTCAACGCCGAGGGCGAGAACGCGATCCTGGTGACCCCGGGGGCCAACACGTCGCTGACCGACCTGACGGAGACCGAACTCGACGCCGTCCGCGACGCCGATGTGCTGGTCGCGCAGCTGGAGATCCCGGTGGAGACGGTGACCCAGGCGGCGGTTGCGGCCCGCGCCGCCGGGACCCGGGTGGTGCTCAACGCGGCACCGGCCGTGGGGCTTCCGCCGGAGTTGCTCGCCGCCGTGGACGTGCTGGTCGTCAACGAGAACGAGGCGCAGGCGTACACCGGACGGGGTCGGGAGGATCCGCAAGCGCTGCTCGACCTGGTGCCCCGGGCGGTGCTGACCCTCGGCGCTCAGGGCGCCTGGTACGGCGACCGGGACGGCGCGGCGGTGCACGTGCCGGCGGTCACTGTGGACACTGTCGATTCGACGGCCGCCGGCGACGCCTTCACCGGTGCGCTCGCGGTGGCCTGGGGTGAGGGACGCGACCTGGTGGACGCGGTGTGCTGGGCCTCGGCTGCCGGCGCCGCCTGCGTACGCCGGCTCGGTGCCAGCGTCTCGTTGCCGCACCGGGTCGAGATCGACCAGCTCTACGTACCCGCGCCCTGACCGGGTCAGCGCCGCTCGGCCGGGTCGGGCCGGCCCATCCGCCGCCCGTCCGGTACGCCGGTACGGAACGCGCGACGGTACGCCGACGGTGAGGTCCGCATCGCCCGGGTGAAGTGGTGACGGTAGGTCACCGGGGCGTCGAAGCCGACGGCCGTGGCGATCTGCCCGACCGGTGTGTCGGTCGTTTCGAGCAGCGCCAGGCTGGCCCGCACCCGTTGCTCGATCAGCCAGCGGATGGGGCTGGTGCCGGTGGCTCTCGCGAAATGCCGCAGGTAGGTGCGGGTCGACATGTGCGCCTGCCGGGCCAGCCGGGCCACCGTGAGCGGCTCTGTCAGGTGGGCCAGCGCCCAGTCGATGCTGCTGGCGATCCGGTCGTCGTCCGGGTCCGTCGCCACCGGCGCCTCGATGAACTGGGCCTGGCCGCCGTCACGGTGCGGCGGAATCACCAGCCGGCGGGCGACCGCGTTGGCCACGACCGAGCCGTGGTCCCGTCGCACCACGTGCACGCACAGGTCGAGGCCGGCGGCGCTGCCGGCGCTGGTGAGGATGTCCCCGTCGTCGAGATACAGCACGTCGGCGTCGACCGTGACCCGCGGGTACCGGCGGGCCAGCAGGTCGGCGTACCGCCAGTGGGTGGCGGCCCGTCGACCGTCGAGCAGCCCGGCACCGGCCAGCGCGAAGGCGCCTGAACAGATGGACAGCAGCCGGGCGTCGGCCCGGTGGGCCAGGCGTAGCGCCGCGACCAGTTCCGGCGACGGTGTGCCGTGCACGTCGGGCACGCCGGGAACGATGACGGTCGCGGCGGCGGCCAGCACGTCGAGGCCGTACGGGCTGTGCAGGCTGGCGCCGCCGAGCAACGGCACGGGGCCCGGTCGCTCGGCGCAGAGCCGCAGGTCGTACCAGGGCACGTCGAGCTCCGGCCGGGGCAGCCCGAAGACCTCCGTGACGATCCCGGTCTCGAAACCCGACATCCCCGGGTACGCGAGCACAGCCACGCTACGGTCACCCGGTCCCATGGCCGGATGTTAGCGGAGTACGGCGTTGTCGCCACTCGCTCCACCGGCCGGCATCGGTCGATGATCCAGGGCATGACCCGAGCTTTCGCCGTACCGGCTGCCGATCCGTCCACCGCTGTCGCCCACTTCCTCGCCCGACTGCGCTTCGAGACCGACGTCGCCGACGTGCACGCCGACCTCACCGTGGTCGTGCCCGACCTGGTCGTGGTCGACTCGCGCGGCGACGCGGCCTGGACGCAGGGCCACCTGCCCGGTGCCGTGCACCTGCCCACCGAACTGATCGCCGAGCGGGCCGCCGAGGCGGTGCCGCCCGGCGCGCGCGTGGTCACCTACTGCTGGGGGCCCGGCTGTGACGGTGCCACCCGGGCCGCGCTGGAGTTCGCCCGACTCGGCTACCCGGTCAAGGAGATGCGCGGCGGCTACGAGTACTGGGTCCGGGAGGGCCTGCCCGTGGTGACCGCCACGGGACCCACTCGCCGGCCGGTGGACGACCTGACCGCCCCACGAACCGCCGTCGCCTGCGACTGTTGACCGCCGGCCGACATCCGGCCTGGTCAGTCGGCGTCGTCGTTGAGCTTCTCGCCCCGTCTGCGCAGCATCGACAGGCCGGGGATGCCCGCCACCGCGAGCTTGAGGTCCCGGGTCACGTCGAGCAGGTCGTGCAGGTCCGGGCCGACCCGGTCCAGGGTGGCCAGGATGGGCAGGACGTCGGCGGTGAGGTGCTGCCGCAGCTTCGGCAACTCGTCGACCAGCCGGACCGCCGCGGTCACCTCCTCGTGGCTGAGCTGCTCGACGAAGTGGTTGGCCATCGGCGCAGCCCGCCGCAGCGCAGGTTCGTACGCCTTCAGCAGTTCGGCCGCGGTGGCGGCGGCCTCGGCCGCCGTACCCACGGTCTCGGCGGCTCGCCCGGCCACCGACCCCGCCGACTCCACGACGACGGCCGCTGCCGCGGCCACCTCGGTCGCGGTGTCCACGGCGGCGGTGGCGGCGGCACTGATCACCGCGACCTCGCGGACCGCCACCTCGGCGTCGGTGACCATCTGGTCGGTCCGGTCCAGGGTCTGCTCGACCCGGTCCACCACGCCGTTGATTCGGGCCAGCAGCGCCTCCACCTCGTCGAGCACCGCGAACGCGCGGGCCGGGATGGCGGCGAAGGAGGCGGCCTGGTCGAGGGCGGAACGGGTGAGCCCGAGGACCGCGGTCGGCCGGGGAAGGGGGAGTGCCATGGAATCAAGTGTGCGTCGGGCGGGCCACCACCGCCCGACGACGGCTGTCAACTGTCGCTCTGCTGCTCGACGGCGCGCTGCACCGCGCGGTAGATCTGGCCGAACCGCAGCGCGTCCGGGGTGCGCAGCACCAGCACCTCCTGCCGCCGGTACTGCACCCACAGCTCCAGCACCCGGTTGCCGCGCTCGTAGGAGCGGTCCAGCCAGCCGAGGGGAATCTCCAGGAACGGGACGAAAGCGAGCGGAACAATGACGCACGCGGCGAGCACGATCAGCGCCGGTAGCCACTCGCCCCGGTCCTGCGCGGACCAGGCCAGCGAGAGCACACAGATCAGCCCCACCAGTGGAGGCAGCGACAGCAGCAGGACCAGGACGCCCCTACCGATGACCCGCCCGCGTACGGCGAGGGTGGTGCGCCCCTTGGCGTGCCAGACGTAGGTGACCTCGGTGATCGGTATGACGTGCCCACCGGCCCGGATCGCCTCGGAGGTCACCTGCACCGCGTCGTCCCGGTAATAGAGCGCCATCATTAAGCTTAAGCACCGTTGGGCAACCTGGTGCTGTCGTGCGGTCGCTCAGCGTCGACGGGGTGGTATCGGTCGGCCGACCTCCATGGCGCGTTGCACGGCGCGGTAGATCTGCCCGAAGCGCAGCGCGTCCGGGGTGCGGAGCAACTGCACCGGGCGGCCCCGCCAGCGGATCCAGACCTCCCGCTGCCGGCTGCCCCGGGCGTAGGAACGGTCGAGGTGCTCGAAGAGGAAGTCGGCGACCGGCCCGACCGCCAGCCCGACCAGCACGGAGGCCCCGACGATCGCGATCGTGACGGTCGCCGAGCGGTCCAGCCGGATGGCCAGCGCGACTCCGGCGGCGGCGGCCACCAGTGGGGCGACCAGGGCGGCACCGATGGCACCCCGTCCGGCCAGCACTCGCCAGGAGCGGGTGCCGTGCTGGTGCCAGATCTCGCTGATCTCGGCCAGTGGGTAGACCCGGTCCTCGACGGTGACGGCGGCGGAGGTGACCCGCACCGACCGATCGTCGTAGTAGGTGACGGCGGGACGCCTCGCGTCCTGGCCGCGCGTCCGGCCCGGGTGCGGCGACGGCGGCGCGGCACGGCCAGCGCGCGGCTCGGGTTGGCGAGGGTTCATCGTGCGACTCCCGACTGACGGGGCTGGCACCAGACTACTTACCCCAACGAGGCGGGTCGTAAGGTTGGCACGCGACTTCGACGAGGAAGTGAGGCTCAGCGTGGGCGAGTTCGTGCGGCTGGAGACCCGGGACGGCATCGGCACCATCCGGCTGGAGCGGCCGCCAATGAACGCCCTCAACACCCAGGTGCAGGAGGAGTTGCGCGCCGCCGCCACCGCCGCGACCGCCGACCACGACGTCCGAGCGGTCATCGTGTACGGCGGGGAGAAGGTCTTCGCCGCCGGCGCGGACATCAAGGAGATGGCGGAGATGTCCTACGTGGACATGGCCGCGCGGGCCGCCGACCTGTCGAGCGCGCTCGGCGCGATCGCCCGGATCCCCAAGCCCGTCGTCGCCGCGATCACCGGCTACGCCCTCGGCGGCGGCTGCGAACTGGCGCTGGCCTGTGACTGGCGGGTGGTGGCCGAGGACGCCAAGCTCGGGCAGCCCGAGATCAAGCTCGGCATCATCCCCGGCGCGGGGGGCACCCAGCGGCTCGCCCGGCTGGTCGGACCGGCCCGCGCCAAGGATCTGATCATGTCGGGTCGGATGGTGGACGCGCAGGAGGCACTGCGGATCGGCCTGGCCGACCGGGTCGCCCCGGCGGCCGAGGTGTACGACACCGCAGTGGCGATGGTGCGGCCGTACCTCACCGGTCCGGTGCAGGCGCTGCGGGCGGCGAAGCTTGCCGTCGACGGCGGCCTGGACATGGATCTGAACTCAGGTCTGGCCTGGGAGAGCCAGCTCTTCGCGGCGCTGTTCGCCACCGACGACCGGCGCGAGGGGATGGCGGCCTTCGTGGCGAAGCGGAAGCCGGACTTCACCGGACGCTGAGCGCGTCGAGAATGGTTCACATTCCTTCTACCGGCCAGTAGCGTGTGACTCCGGTCAGGCGACGAGAAGGAGCGGGAATGACGGAGCGGATCGAAGGCCACGGCGGGGAACTCGCCCTCGCGGCGCTGCGCGCGTACGGGGTGCGGGAGATGTTCACCCTCTCCGGCGGGCACGTGTTCCCGCTCTACGATGCCGCGCACAAGACCGATTTCCCGATCTACGACGTGCGGCACGAGCAGTCCGCCGTCTTCGCCGCCGAGGCGGTGGCGAAGCTCCAGCGCCGCCCCGGGCTGGCCGTGCTCACCGCCGGCCCCGGTGTGACAAATGGCATCTCCGGTCTGACCAGTGCTTTCTTCAACGCCTCGCCGGTGCTCGTGCTGGGCGGCCGGGCACCCCAGTTCCGCTGGGGCTCGGGCAGCCTCCAGGAGATGGACCACCTTCCGCTGGTCGCTCCGGTCACCAAGCACGCGGAGACGGTGTTCAGCGCGGACGACATCCCCCGGGCGGTGGCCGCCGCGCTGACCACCGCCCTCACCCCGCACCGGGGGCCGGTGTTCCTCGACTTCCCGCTGGAGGCGGTCTTCTCGGTCGGCGACGCGGAGCTGCCGGCCGGGCCGCAGCTCAGCCCGCTCGAAGCCGACCCCGACGAGGTGGCCCGCGCCGCCGCGCTGATCGCCGGCGCGGCCCGTCCGGTGATCATCGCCGGGTCGGACGTCTGGACCGGTGACGCCGTCGACGAGCTGCGTGCCGCGGCCGAGGCGCTCACCGTGCCGGTCTTCACCAACGGCATGGGTCGGGGCGCCCTGCCGCCGGAGCACCCGCTGGCCTTCGCCAAGGCCCGTCGGGTTGCCCTGTCCAACGCCGACGTGGTCGTGGTGATCGGCACCCCGTTGGACTTCCGGCTCTCCTTCGGCGACTTCGGCGAGGCTCAGGTGGTGCACATCGTTGACGCGCCCAGCCAGCGCGCCGGTCACGTACAGCCCGCCGTCGCCCCCGCCGGTGACCTGCGCGGCATCCTCACCGCCCTGGCCGAGCACCCGGGCGACCGCGTCGATCACGACGACTGGGTCGCCCAGTTGCGGACGGCGGAAGACGCCGCCAAGGCCCGTGACGCCGAGGAGATGGCGGCCGAGACCGACCCGATCCGTCCGGCCCGGATCTACGGCGAGCTGCGCAAGGTGCTCGCCCGCGACGCGGTCACCATCGGCGACGGCGGCGACTTCGTCTCGTACGCGGGGCGGTACCTGGAGCCGGCCCAGCCCGGCACCTGGCTCGACCCCGGCCCGTACGGCTGCCTCGGCACCGGCATGGGCTACGCGATGGGCGCCCGGGTCACCCACCCGGACCGGCAGGTCTGCGTGCTGATGGGCGACGGGGCGGCCGGCTTCTCGCTGATGGACGTGGAGTCGCTGGCCCGGCAGAAACTGCCGGTGGTCATCGTGGTCGGCAACAACGGCATCTGGGGCCTGGAGAAGCACCCGATGCGGGCCATGTACGGCTACGACGTGGCCGCCGACCTCCAGCCGGAGCTGCGCTACGACCAGGTGGTCGGCGCGCTGGGCGGGGCGGGCGAGACGGTCGCCAAGGCCGCCGAGCTGGGGCCGGCCCTGCAGCGGGCCTTCGACGCCGGGGTGCCGTACCTGGTCAACGTGCTCACCGATCCGGCCGACGCGTACCCCCGCTCCTCGAACCTGGCCTGAACCCGCAGGATCCCGCCCCGGCCGTCACACCTCGGGGCGGGGTTCCTCGCGCGGTGGCTCGCCCTCGCGTTTGCGCAGGTCGTCCTCGCGTTTGCGGAGGTCCTCCTCCCAACGGCGGAAGAGTTCCTGGTCCTCCCGGCGCGAGCGCTCCTCGATGGTGCGGAGGAACTCCGGGTCGTCGTCCGGGGCGAGCGGCCGGGGACGCTCGGCCGGGCGCGCGCCCGGAGCCCAGGACATCGACCCGCCGACGGCCTTGCGCTCCCGCCCGGCGACGAACCAGGCGATCGAGCCGACCAGCGGAAAGAAGAGGATGATCAGCAGCCAGGCGATCCGCGGGAGGTGGCGGATGCCGTCCTCCTCGGCGGAGAGGCAGCTGATCAGGGCACAGACGGCGAGGACGACCTGCACCAGGAAGAGGAGGATGTACAGCCGGGCCATGTAACCATCATTACCTACCGCGCGCAGCGGTCACAGCCCGCGCAGCACCAGCAGCGCTCCGAGGAGCGCAAATCCGGCGGCGGCCAGCCCCACCAGGGCGAGTGGTCGACCGTCGGTACGGGGTACGCCGCTGCCGGTGGCCCGCCGCCAACAGAGCGTGACGATCACACCCCAGCCGACGATGGTCAGCGCCGCCGCCCCGGCCCCGCCCGGGCCGCCGGTGAGCGCGAGCCGGACCGTCAGCAGCGCCACCACGGTCAGCGTGAGCAGGGTGCGCCGCCAGGCGAGCCGGGTGCGTTCGGGTTGCAGCCCCGGGTCGCGAACCGTGCTCATCCGCTGATCGCGCCGGCCAGCACCGCCACCACCAGCGACAGCGCGCCGAGGCCGACGGTCAGGGCGAGGACGGCCGGGAAGCGGGACGCGGGCAACTCCTCGCCGAGCCGGATGGCCCGTTCGGTGCGGGCCCAGTGGTCGACGGCCCGGATCGCGACCACGCCGCCGAGCAGCAGCAACGCCACGGCGATCGCCTCGCGCAGGTGGACCAGGGACAGGGTCGGCAGGAACTGCGCGGCGGCGAGTCCGCCGGCGATCAACGCCAGTCCGGTACGTAGCCAGGCCAGGAACGTGCGTTCGTTGGCCAGGGAGAAGCGGTAGTCGGGGGTGCTACCCACCGACCGCATCTCCTGCGGATCGAACCAGTTCCTGATCATCTGCCACACGGTGGTGATTATCCGGTTTCCTGCGGGAATAGGTTGGGGGCATGACGGATCTTGACGCGACCACCCTGCGGGCGGCGTACGACACCCAGCTGCGGCCGGATCTACCCGACCCGGTGCCCGACGGCGTCGTGGTGGAGACCGACGGTCCGTTGTTCCGGGTGCGGGGCCTGGACCAGCGGGGCATGGTGACCTACCGCGACCTCGGTGGGCTGGCCGGCGTCGCGCTCGACGAGCTGATCGCCCGGCAGGTTGTGGTGTTCCGCGAGCGGGGTGAGCCGGTCGAGTGGAAGCTGCACGGTCATGACGAGCCGGCCGACCTGCCGCAGCGGTTGCGCGCCGCCGGCTTTGTGCCGGAGGAGCAGGAGACCGTGGTGGTCGGCCCGGTCGCTCCGCTGGCCTCCGCGCTGCCGGTGACGCCCGAGGGCGTACGCCTGCGGGAGGTGACCGGGCGCGCGGACCTGGACCGGATCGCGGAGCTGAAGTCGCAGGTGTGGGGGCGTGACCTGTCCGGACTGGCCGACGCGCTGGCGCGGGAGATCGGCACCGATCCGCAGGCGGTCACGGTCGTGGTGGCCGAGGCGGGCGAGATGATGGTCAGCGCCGGTTGGGTGCGGTACCCGGCCGACAGCACGTTCGCCACACTCTGGGGCGGCTCGACGCTGCCGCAGTGGCGACGCAAGGGCATCTACCGTGCGTTGGTCACCTACCGGGCGCGGCTGGCCGGGGCGCGTGGCCGGACGTTGGTGCAGGTCGACGCGTCGGACGAGAGTCGCCCGGTGTTGGAGCGGCTCGGGCTTGTCCCGGTCACCACCACCACGCCCTACGTCTACACTCCGTGATCATGAGCCAGCGGCTGACGGACGACGAGAAGATGACCCTGAAGACGGGTGCCTTCGGTGCGGTGCTCATGGTCTCGAACGCCGACCCGGGAGTGATCGCGCTGTTCCGGGAGAGCTTCGCGGCCTCCGGGGCGATGGCCGACGCCAGTGGCGTGGTGAAGGAGGCGTTGACCAGCGGGCCGCTGCCGAAACTGCCGCGCGATTCGGCGCTGGAGGTGGAGTCGGTGGTGCTGCCGGCGCTGCGCCGGGGCGTCGAGATCCTGGCCGAGAAGGTCCCGCAGGACGTCCCGGTCTACCGCGCGGTGGTGCTGGCCGCAGCCGATCGCACGGCCCGCGCCCACGACGGCGTGAGTCCGGCCGAGGCCGAGGTGATCGAACGCATCAGGGGCGTGCTGGGCGCAGATGCTACTGACAGGTAACATGACGCCGTGGGCAACCGCACAACAGCCCATGGTTGACCGGACGGCACCGCACGCGCGAGGCTGCGCCCAGATCTGGGGCGAAAAGATCACATAACCACAGCAGGAGGGTCGTCGAAGCGCGATGAACATCGTCGTACTCGTCAAGCAGGTGCCTGATTCGGGCGCGGACCGCAACCTGCGTACTGACGACAACACTGTCGACCGCGGTTCGGCGAACAACGTCATCAACGAGATGGACGAGTACGCCATCGAGGAGGCGTTGAAGATCAAGGAGGCGCACGGCGGCGAGGTGACGATCCTGACCATGGGTCCGGACCGGGCGACCGAGTCGATCCGCAAGGCGCTCTCGATGGGCCCGGACAAGGCGGTGCACGTGGTGGACGACGCCCTGCACGGCTCCTGCGCCGTCGCCACCTCGAAGGTGCTGGCCGCCGCGCTGGGGCAGCTCAACGCCGACCTGGTGCTCTGCGGCTCGGAGTCGACCGACGGGCGGGTGCAGGTGATGCCGCACATGCTCGCCGAGCGGCTGGGCATCGCGGCGCTGACCGGTGCCCGCAAGCTCACGGTCGACGGGGCCACGCTGACCGTGGAGCGGCAGACGGAGGAGGGCTACGAGGTGGTCACCGCCTCGACCCCGGCCATCGTCTCCGTGTGGGACACGATCAACGAGCCCCGGTACCCCTCCTTCAAGGGCATCATGGCCGCGAAGAAGAAGCCGGTGCAGACGCTCGCCCTGAGCGACCTGGGTGTGGCCGCGAACGAGGTCGGCTTCGACGGGGCGACAAGCGCCGTGGTCGAGCACAGCAAGCGTCCGCCGCGTTCGGGTGGCGTCAAGGTCACCGATGAGGGCTCCGGCGGCACGCAGCTCGTCGAGTTCCTCGCCACCGAGAAGTTCGTGTGAGGGGTGTGGGACATGTCTGAGGTTCTCGTCGTCGTCGAAGCCACCGCGGAGTTCGGCGTCAAGAAGGTCACCCTGGAGATGCTCACCCTCGCCCGGGAGCTTGGCTCACCGTCGGCGGTGGTGCTCGGTGGCGCCGGTGCCGCCGAGGCGCTCTCCGGCAAGCTGGGCGAGTACGGCGCGGAGAAGATCTACGCGGCCGAGGGTGACGAGATCGACGGCTACCTGGTGGCGCCGAAGGCCACAGTGGTCGCCGATCTGGTCAAGCGGGTGCAGCCGGCCGCCGTGCTGCTCGCCTCGTCGCAGGAAGGCAAGGAGATCGCCGCCCGGCTGGCGGTCAAGCTGGACAACGGCATCCTGACCGACGTGGTGGGCCTGGCCGCCGATGGCACCGCCACCCAGGTGGCCTTCGCCGGGTCGACGATCGTGAAGTCCAAGGTCACCCGGGGGCTGCCGCTGGTCACCGTCCGGCCGAACTCGGTGAACCCGACGCCGGCCGCGGCCACTGCCGCGGTCGAGCAGCTCACCGTCGCCGTCACCGACAGCGACAAGCTGGCCAAGGTCGTCGACCGGGTGGCCGAGCAGAAGGGTTCCCGTCCCGAGCTGACCGAGGCCGGCGTGGTCGTCTCCGGCGGCCGCGGTGTCGGTAACGCGGACAACTTCAAGCTGGTCGAGGAACTGGCCGACCTGCTCGGCGGCGCCGTCGGCGCCTCCCGGGCCGCGGTCGACTCCGGCTTCTACCCGCACCAGTTCCAGGTGGGTCAGACCGGCAAGACCGTCTCCCCGCAGCTCTACATCGCGCTTGGCATCTCCGGCGCGATCCAGCACCGGGCCGGTATGCAGACCTCGAAGACCATCGTCGCGGTCAACAAGGACGGCGAGGCGCCGATCTTCGAGCTGGCCGACTTCGGCGTGGTCGGCGACCTGTTCAAGATCGTCCCGCAGGCCGCCGAGGAGATCCGCAAGCGCAAGTGAGTCGTACGCGAGCAGCCGCCGTCCGGATTCCCGGGCGGCGGCTGTGTCGCGTCGGTGGTACGAGGGAGCTGATCGGCGGGCCGGGGAGCTGAACCGGCCCGCCGATCAGCCCGTCAGGGAGCCCCGCAACAGGCTGTCGCCGGAGTGGGCGGTGTTGTTGTCGAACTGCTCGGCCGAGACGTCGACGACCGAGTACTGCCCCAGGTCGACGTTCGGCGGCAGCGGCAGCAGCACGTCAGCGCCGTCGCCGAGCACACCGACCGAGAACATCTCCATGTTCTGCGGGTTGATGAGCCAGACCTCGTAGTACCCCGGTACGGCCGGGAGATTCGCCACGTGCAGGTGCAACTCGCCGGTGCCCAGCACCCGGGCGTCGCCCCGGGCCGCCGGTGGAGTCGACCCGTACGCCGCCAGCGGAGCGCTGGCCACCACGGTCGGCTCGGCGGGCGTACCGTCACGCAGCAGGGCGGCGGTGCCGACCACACCGACGGTGGCGGCGGCGACCGCCGTGATCGCTGTGGTGGCGAGCCGTGACCAGCGCCCGCGCCGCGACCGGCGCGGGCCGGGCGGAGTGTCGGTGGTGACCGGGTCGGCCGGGTCCGGCCGTGGCCGGTCGGCGGCGAGCCGGGGCAGTTCCTTCGCCGCCGTGATCTCGGCCATGATGCCCTGCCAGACATGTTCCGGCGGGTCGGGCAGCTCGCGCAGCTCCTGACTGGCGGCGCCGAGGCCGGCGACATGGCGCAGGCTCTCCAACTCCGCCTGGCAGTGCGGGCAGGCGTCGAGGTGGGTGCGGTCGGAGGTGTCCACCTCACTTTCACCGAGCGCCAGAAATACCAGCCGGTCGTGCTCCAGGTGTTGCACCGTCCACCTCCCATCTGCGTTTCAGACTCGCCATGCCCCGCCGGATGTGACTCTTGACCGTGCCGAGCGGCACCCCGGTCACTGTCGCGATCTGCTGGTGGGTCAGGTCGTCGAAGAAGGCCAATTCCAGCATGCGCCGCTGCTCGTCCGGCAGCCGCGCCAGTTCGTCGGCCACCACCAGCCGGTCGACCACGGTGTCCGGGTCACTGCCGGCGGGTGCCGGCTCGGGCAGTTGGCGTACGGTCTCGACCACCCGGTTCTCGCGGGCGGCGGACCGGAGCCGGTCGATCACCTTGCGCCGGCCGATGCCCAGCAGCCAGCCGACAAGTGAGCCCTTCGCGGGATCGAAGGTCTCCCGGCCGAGCCAGGCGGCGACGAACGTGGCCTGCGTCGCGTCCTCCGCGTCGCTGCGGTTCACAAGCGTGCTGGTGGCCAGGTGGAGAACCGCCCGGCCGTAACGGTCGTACGCCTCACGCAGCGCCAGTTCGTCGCCGGCCCGGAAGCGGCGGGCCAGCTCGTCCTCGGGTGTGCCCGGCTGCTGCCGGATCCCGGTCACGGGACGGTTCGCCTGGTTGGGGGCATGCCCGACTGTAGCTCGCACCGGTGCCGTCCCCTCTGTCAGCCCAGCGTCTCCTCGGCCTCTCTTCGTCCGGGCGGTGCCTGACGGATGCGCTGGCGGCCGGAAAAAGAAAGTCGCCGCGGCCCGCATCCGGGCGGCGCGGAGCCGGCGTAACTCGGGGTGCACAGCAAGCATGACGAAGTGCCACGAAACACCAGGAGGCAGACATGCAGTTCGCGTACCTTCGCCGCGCCGCCGCGGGTGGCGCGGTCGCCGCGCTGACCTTCGTCGGCGCCGGCATCGCGACGGCGACCCCGGCGTACGCCGCCGACTCGAAGGTCTCCGTCGTGCACGGCATCCCGGACACCCCGGTCGACGTCTACGTCAACGGTGAGAAGACCCTGGAGAACTTCGAGCCCGGTGACGTGGCCGGGCCGCTGGACCTGCCCGAGGGGCAGTACGACCTCGCCCTGACCAAGCCGGGCGAGCCGATCGAGCAGGCCATCCTCACCGCCGACGACGCCGAGGTGCCCGGTGGGGCGAACATCAGCATCGCCGCCCACCTCAACGCCGACGGCGAGCCCACGATCACCCCGTTCGTCAACGACACCGCGAAGGTCGACGCCGGCAAGGCCCGGCTGATCGTCCGGCACACCGCCGCCGCGCCGGCCGTGGACGTGCGGGCCGGCGGCAGCCCGGTCTTCGAGGGCCTGACCAACCCGAACGAGGCCAAGGGCGACGTGGACGCCGGCAGTGTCTCGGCGGACGTGGTGCTCGCCGGCACCGACACGGTGGTGATCGGGCCGGCCGACCTCAACCTGCGGGAGGGTACGGCGACGATCGTCTACGCCATCGGTTCCGCCGAGGCGGAGAACCTCTCCGTCGTGGCGCAGACCATCGACGGCCTGCACTCGGCGCCGTCCGGGGTGCCGAGCGGCACCGGCGGGCAGGCCGACACCGGCCTCGGCACCTGGTGGTACGCCCTGGCGGGCACCGGGATCCTGCTGCTGGTCGCGGGCGGGGCGCGGGCGGCTGTCGTCCGGTCGGGTCGCCGGTGACCGTCGTCAACCGCGGGGCGCTGGCGGCGGTTGCCGCCGGCGCCGCCGCGCTCGCCGTGGCGGCGGTGGTGGCGGTCGTCTCCAGGCCGGCGGGGGACGTCGGTGCCGAGCAGGCCGCCGCCCTGGCCAGCCCCACGCCGTCGAGCACCGGACCAGCCGTGGCGGTGGTCCCGGGCGCGCTGCCCGACGACGCCGAACCGGTGCGTCCGGTCCGGCTGCGCATTCCCGCGATCGGGGTCACCGCGCGGGTCGACCCGGTCGGGGTCGACGAGCGCACCCGGGAGTTCGACGTGCCGCCCAGCATCGATGAGATCGGCTGGTACCGCTACGGCCCCGGACTGGAGGCCGAGTCCGGCTCGGTGGTGATCGCCGGACACGTCGACAGCGCCGAACAGGGCAAGGGCGCCTTCTACCGGCTACGGGAACTGGCACCGGGCGACACCGTGACGGCCACCGGTGAAGACGGGACCGAGCGGACCTACCGGGTGGTGGCCCGGGAGGAGTACGACAAGACGAAGATTCCGCTGGAGCGGTACTTCGCCCGCGACGGGCGTCCCCGGCTGACGCTGATCACCTGTGGCGGGCCCTTCGACGCCGACGCCCGCCGCTACCGGGACAACATCGTGGTGACCGCCGCACCGGTCTGACGTCCCGCCAGGTAATCCGGTCTGCGGTCGGCATCGGAGTGGTCGTTAGGCTGAACTGTGATGGCTTACCTGGATCATGCCGCGACCACTCCGATGCTCGACGAGGCATTGGAGGCGTACGTCGCGACCGCCCGCGAGGTCGGCAACGCGTCTTCTCTGCACGCGTCCGGCCGGCGGGCCCGTCGCCGGGTGGAGGAGTCGCGGGAGCGGGTGGCCGCCGCGCTGGGTGCCCGGCCGTCCGAGGTGATCTTCACTGGTGGGGGCACCGAGAGTGACAACCTCGCGGTGAAGGGCATCTTCTGGGCGCGCCGGGCCGCCGACGCCGGGCGGCGCCGGGTGATCTCCAGCGCCGTCGAACACCACGCTGTCCTCGACGCGGTGGAGTGGCTGGACCGGCACGAGGACGCCGAGGTGGGCTGGCTGCCCGTCGACGGGGCCGGGCGGCTGCACCCGGACGTGCTCCGCGCCGAGCTGGCCGAACACGGCGACCGGGCGGCGCTGGTCACCGCCATGTGGGCCAACAACGAGGTCGGCACCGTCCAGCGGATCGGCGAGTTGGCCGCCGTGGCCGCCGAGTACGGCGTGCCGTTCCACACCGACGCCATCCAGGCGGTCGGTCAGGTGCCTGTCGACTTCGCCGCCAGTGGCGTCGCCGCGCTCACCGTGACCGGTCACAAGCTCGGCGGCCCGGTCGGGGTCGGCGCGTTGCTGCTGGGCCGGGACGTGCCGGCGGTACCCCTGCTGCACGGCGGGGGGCAGGAGCGGGACGTGCGTTCCGGCACCCTCGACGCGGCCGGCATCGTCGCCTTCGCGGTCGCCGTCGAAGCGGCCGTCAAGGGCCAGCAGGAGTACGCGGCCGGGCTGGCCGCGCTCCGCGACGACCTGGTGGGGCGGGTCCGCCAGGCGGTCCCCGAGGTGGTCTTCAACGGCGACCCGACCGACCGGCTGCCCGGCAACGCGCACTTCTCCTTCCCCGGTTGCGAGGGGGACGCGCTGCTGCTCCTGCTGGACGCCCAGGGCATCGCCTGCTCGACCGGCTCGGCCTGCTCGGCCGGGGTGGCACAGCCCTCCCACGTGCTGCTGGCGATGGGTGCGGACGACGACCGGGCCCGCTCGTCGCTGCGGTTCTCCCTCGGCCACACCAGCACGACCGAGGACATCGACGCGCTCATCGCCGCTCTCCCGGGGGCCGTGGAACGGGCCCGGCGGGCGGCGGCCCCGCGTACGCCCCGCTGATCCCGGTGGCGGGCGGAGATAGGCTCGGTGGGAAGGGAGAGTGGTCCGGGTGAGGGTGTTGGCGGCGATGTCCGGCGGCGTGGATTCCGCCGTGGCGGCGGCGCGGGCGGTGCAGGCCGGGCATGACGTGACCGGCGTGCACCTGGCGTTGGCCCGCAACCCGCAGACCTACCGCACCGGTGCCCGGGGCTGCTGCACCCTGGAAGACTCGCGGGACGCCCGGCGGGCCGCCGACGTGCTCGGCATCCCGTTCTACGTCTGGGACATGGCCGACCGCTTCCACGCCGACGTGGTGGACGACTTCGTCGCCGAGTACGCCGCGGGGCGTACCCCCAACCCGTGCCTGCGCTGCAACGAGAAGATCAAGTTCGCCGCGGTGCTGGACCGGGCGGTGGCCCTGGGGTTCGACGCGGTGGTCACCGGGCATCACGCCCGGCTCGGCCCCGACGGCCTGCTGCGCCGCAGCGTCGACGCGGCCAAGGACCAGTCGTACGTGCTGGCGGTGCTCACCCGCGAGCAGCTGGACCGCTCGATCTTCCCGCTGGGGGACTCGACCAAGGCGCAGGTCCGGCAGGAGGCCGCCGAGCGTGGTCTCGCCGTCGCCGACAAGCCGGACTCGCACGACATCTGCTTCATCGCCGACGGTGACACCCGCGGCTTCCTCGCCGGGCGCCTCGGCGAGACGCCGGGTGACGTGGTCGACGCGACCACCGGTGCGGTGGTGGGGCAGCACGCCGGTGCGTACGCGTACACCGTCGGCCAGCGGCGCGGTCTGCACCTGGACCGGCCGGCCCCGGACGGCCGGCCCCGCTACGTGCTTTCCATCACGCCCAAGACGAACACCGTCACCGTCGGCCCCGCCGAGGCGCTGGAGGTCTCGACGGTCCGGGCCACCCGCCCGGTCTGGACCGGTGGGCCGCGACCCGACGGCCCGATCGAGTGCGAGGTCCAGCTACGCGCCCACGGCGTGGTGGTGCCCGCCGCCGTCACGGTGGCCGGCGACACCCTCCACGCCGACCTGCGCCACCCGGTGCGCGGCGTCGCCGCCGGCCAGGCCATCGTCGCCTACCGCCCCGACCCCGCCGGTGACATCGTCCTCGGCTCCGCCACCATCACCGACTGACCGCGCCAACGCCCCCTCGCCCCGTCGCCCCGTCGGTGGAGGATCGGTCACGACTTGCGGCATGTCGGGCCTTCCCGTCGCCGTGATCGCCCGACATACCGCAAGCCGTGACCTCGGCGAGGCCAGGATCGCGGGAGGTACCCTGCGGCGGTGAGTGATCAGGGGCTGCCATGGGGAGCGGGTGCGGCGACGGGGCTGGGATCGTTGCCGGGGGCCGACATCGCCGAGGCCCAGCGGATCGTTCTCGGTGAGCTGCCCGACCTGCCCCATCTGCCGGAGCTGCCGGCCCGTGGGCCAGGCGCCGACGTGATCGGGCGTACCGGCGGTCTGCTGGTGGAGTTGCCGATCGAGCTGTACGCGGCGCGGTGGCGGGTGGCCCCGCGTCCCGGCCGTGACCTGCGTCGGGCCCGCGACCTGATGGAGCGCGACCTGGACCAGCTCGCCGAGCAGGCCGAGGAGTACGCCGGCCCACTCAAGATCCAGGCTGCCGGCCCGTTGACCCTGGCCGCCTCGATCGAGCTGCCGATCGGCGGTCGGATGCTGCGCGACCCCGGCGCGCTGCGGGATCTCGCCGGTTCGCTCGCCGAGGGGCTGCGCGGCCACGTGCAGGCGGTCACCCGCCGGCTGCCGCGCGCTTCGGTGCTGCTCCAACTGGACGAACCGTCCCTGCCGGCGGTGCTGGCCGGCCGGATCCCCACCGAGAGCGGCCTCGGTGCCTACCGGGCGGTGGAGTCGGGCGACGCCCGTGCGTTGCTGAGCACGGTGATCGAGGCGGTCGGGGTGCCGACCGTGGTGCACTGTTGCGCCCCGCACGTGCCGCTGGACCTGCTCCGCACCACCGGAGCGGTCGGTGTCGCGCTCGACCTGAGCCTGCTGACCGACCTCGACCCGCTCGGCGAGGCGCTTGACGCCGGGTTCGGGCTGCTGGCCGGTGCCGCGCCGACGACGCCGACCGGTCGCCCGCCGACCTCCGCCGACCTCGCCGACCGGGTACGCACCCTCTGGGACCGCCTCGGGTTTCCCCGCCGCCGGCTCGCCGAGCAGGTGGTGGTGACCCCCGCCTGCGGCCTGGCCGGGGCGGACGCGGCCTACGCCCGGGCGGTGCTCGCGGCCTGCCGGGACGCCGGGCGTCGGCTGTCCGAGGAGTGAGGTTTCTCGTCGTACCCGTCGGGCACCATGCTCGCCATGATTGGACAGCTGCGTTCGACGGTGATCGACTGTCCCGACCCGCATGCGCTGGCCGGCTTCTACTCGGAGCTGCTCGGCCTGCCGCTGATCGAGGACAACTCCGACGGCAACGAATGGGTGGTGCTCGGCGGCCCGCCCGGCCACCTGCCCCGGCTGGCCTTCCAACGGGCCCCCGAGCTGCGCCCGCCGGCCTGGCCCGACCCGGAACGGCCCCAGCAGTTCCACCTCGACGTGACGGTGGACGACATCGAGGCGGCGGAGCAGGCGGCTCTGGCCCTGGGCGCCCGCCGGCTACCCGGCGAGGGCGAGGGCTTCCGGGTCTACGCCGACCCGGCTGGGCACCCGTTCTGCCTCTGCTGGGACTGACCGCCCGGCCTGCCGGTGCCGACCTCAGCCGGGCCGGCAGGCCGACCGTGGTGGTCCGACCGGCCGCTCCACGGACTTGCGGCCGACAGGCATCATCACGGTCATGATCAGCCCTGCGCCTCAGCGCGCCGCCGGCTCGCTCTTCGGGCTCGCCTTCGGTGACGCCCTCGGCAAACCCACCGAGTTCCTCACCGTCGCCGAGATCGACAGCCGGTACGGACCGACCGGCCCGCGTGAGCTGATCGGTGATCCGGTGCTGGTCACCGACGACACCCAGATGGCGTTGGCGGTGGGCTGGGCGCTGCACGACGCGCCGACGTACACCGCCGAGGCGGTGGAGCCGCTGCTGCGCCGCCGCTTCCTGGACTGGGCGGCCAGCCCGGACAACAACCGCGCGCCGGGGATGACCTGCCTGCGGGCCTGCGCCGAACTGTCCCGGGGCCTGCCCTGGCAGCAGGCGACCGAGGCCGGCTCGAAGGGGTGCGGTGCGAACATGCGGGTCACCCCGGTCGGGTTGCTCGACGTCGACCTGGACACCCTCGCCGGGCTGGCCCAGCTCCAGGCGGGCCTGACCCATGGACACCCCACCGGACTGGCGGCGAGCGAGCTGACCGCGTACGCCGTGCGGCTGCTGGTCGACGGTGCTCCGCTGGCCGACCTTCCCGGCCTGCTCTCCGCCCGGGCCCGGCAGCAGCGCACGGTCTACCGGGCCGACTGGCTGGGCGACCTGTGGCAACGGCCGGGCGAGCGGACGCCTGCGGAGTTCATCGCCCGTGGCTGGGACGAGTGCCTACTGGCGTTGGGCCGACTCGACGTGGCCCTGGCCGCCCCGGACGACGGCGACGACCCGTGTCGCGTCACCGGCGCGGGCTGGATCGCGGAGGAGGCTCTCACGGCGGCCCTGTACTGCGCACTCCGGCACCCGGACGCCCCGGTCGACGCGCTGGCCCGAGGTGCGCGGAGCGCTGGTGACTCCGACTCGATCGCCGCCCTCGCCGGAGCCTTCGTCGGCGCGGCCAACGGGATGGCCGGCTGGCCGGTGGACTGGGCCGGCCGGATCGAGTACGCCGATCAACTCGCCGCGCTGGCCGCACGGTTGTCCCACCCGGGGACTACCGTGCGGGGGTAGCACGATCACGGGAGGTCGACAGCGGTGTCCGGAGGCGGCAGGGTGTCGGAGGAAGCGGTTCCCCAGCAGGTTGATGCGGCGCAGGAGGCCGCCGGCCCCGAGCCGACGCCGCAGGCGCGGGAGCGGCACACCACGCTCAGTCAGGAGCTGACCGAGCACCAGTACCGCTACTACGTGCTCGACGCGCCGACGATCTCCGACGCCGACTTCGACCGCCAACTGCGCGAGCTGGAGGCGCTGGAGGCGGAGTTCCCGGCGTTGCGCACCCCGGATTCACCGACCCAACGGGTCGGCGGCACGTTCTCCACCGACTTCACTCCGGTCGCCCACGCCGAACGGATGATGTCGCTGGACAATGCCTTCGCCGACGAGGAGTTGGCCGCCTGGGCGGAGAGGGTCGAGCGGGACGCGGGTGGTCCGGCGCCCTACCTGTGCGAGCTGAAGGTCGACGGGCTGGCGATCAACCTCACCTACGAAGGCGGCCGGCTGGTTCGGGCGGCCACCCGCGGCGACGGCCGCACCGGCGAGGACGTCACCGCCAACGTGCGCAGCATCCGGGACGTGCCCGGTCGGCTGACCGACTCGGCGGAGTTCGGCCCGGCCCCCGATTTCATCGAGGTGCGGGGCGAGATCTACTTCCCGGTGGCCGCCTTCGCCGATCTCAACGCCGGCCTGGTCGAGCAGGGCAAGGCACCCTTCGCCAACCCCCGCAACGCGGCGGCCGGCAGCCTGCGGCAGAAGGATCCACGGATCACCGCCTCCCGCCCGCTGCGCCTGGTGGTGCACGGCATCGGCGCCCGTCGCGGTTTCCAGCCGGCCACCCAGTCCGAGTCGTACGCGGCGTTGACGGCGTGGGGGCTGCCCACCAGCGACCGCTGGCGGGTGGTGCCCGACCTGGCCGGCGTCCGGGACTACATCGCGCACTACGCGGCGCACCGGCACGACGTCGAGCACGAGATCGACGGCGTGGTGGTGAAGGTCGACCCGGTGCCCATCCAGGGGCGGCTGGGTTCGACCAGCCGGGCACCACGCTGGGCGATCGCCTTCAAGTATCCGCCGGAGGAGGTCAACACCACCCTGCTCGACATCGAGGTCGAGGTCGGGCGGACCGGTCGGGTCACGCCCCGGGCGGTGCTCCAGCCGGTCCGGGTGGCCGGCTCCACCGTCGAGTACGCCACCCTGCACAACGCCCGCGAGGTCGAGCGCAAAGGGGTGCTGATCGGCGACACGGTGGTGATCCGCAAGGCTGGTGACGTGATCCCCGAGGTGCTCGGCCCGGTGGTCGACCTGCGTCCGCCGGACGCCCGGCCGTTCGTCATGCCGACCACCTGCCCGGCCTGCGGCACCCCGCTCGCCCCCGCGAAAGAGGGCGACGTCGACATCCGGTGCCCCAACTCGCGCAGCTGTCCGGCACAGTTGCGGGAGCGGGTGTTCCACCTGGCCGGGCGCGGCGCGTTCGACATCGAGGCGCTCGGCTACAAGAGCGGCGCCGCGCTGCTCGATGCGCAGATCATCACCGACGAGGGTGACCTGTTCTCGCTGGACGCCGAGCAGCTGGCCCGCGCGCCGTTCTTCGTTAACAAGGACGGCAGCCTCGGCAGCAACGCCGCCAAGCTGCTCGACAACCTCGCCACCGCCCGGGAACGTGACCTGTGGCGGGTGCTGGTGGCCCTCTCCATCCGGCACGTCGGCCCGACCGCCGCCCAGGCGCTGGCCCGACACTTCCGCTCGGTCGAGGCGATCGACCAGGCGACCGAGGAGGAACTCTCCTCAGTCGACGGTGTCGGTCCGACCATCGCCGCGAGCATCCGCGAGTGGTTCGCCGTCGACTGGCACCGCGAGGTGGTTCGGAAATGGGCCGAGGCGGGCGTCCGCATGGCGGAGGCGGCGGTGCAGGAGGGGCCGCGCCCGCTGGAAGGGGTGACGGTGGTGGTCACCGGCACGCTCGGCGGTTTCTCCCGGGACCAGGCGGCCGAGGCGATCCAGTCCCGGGGTGGCAAGGTCAGCGGATCGGTGTCGAAGAAGACGGGCTTCGTCGTGGTGGGCGACAACCCCGGCTCCAAAGCGGACAAGGCGGCCAGTCTGAAGGTGCCCGTGCTCGATGAGGAGGGTTTCCAGGTGCTCCTTGACGCCGGCCCCGAGGCGGCCCGGCAGGTCGCCCGCGTCGAGGAGTGATGATCTTTACGGCACTCTGCCGGATACCAACTTAATTACGACTACGACCGATTCGTGACTGTCGCGACGGGAAAGTGGGGGGTGGGGGCGTTTCATTGGGGCACGGCGCGTGGAACCACGGGCCGGTCTCGTGCCGGGAGGTGTGATGGAGTCGCCCGATCCGCGCAACCTCGTCCCGCCCGGGCGGACGGCGCAGTTCTCGACGTTTGTCGCGGCCGTACTCGTGGTGGCCCTGCTCGTCTCGGCGAACGGGCTGGTGTCGTTCGCTTCGGCCCTGCCCGACCTGCCGGCGGCGTTCTGGACGATGGCGGTGCTCGCCGTGGCCTGCGACGCCCGGCCCTTCCTGCCGCCCGGCCGGGGGCAGTCCTCCTCGGCCGTCTTTCCCTCGACCTGCTTCACGTTCGCGATCCTGCTCGGTTGGGGACTCGGCCCTGCGGTCGCGGTGCAGGCGGTCGCCGTCGTGGTGTCCGGGGTCCGGATGCGGCACGCGCCCTGGCGGACGGCCTTCAACGCCGGGCAGTACGCCTGCTCGCTGGCAGCGGCGTACACGATCACCCGGCTCGGCCCCGGCGGGATCTACGACGGTGCGGCGCTGGGCTGGACCGACATCGCCGCGATCGGCGGCGCCGGGGTCGCCTGGTTCGCGGTCAACTACGGGTTGGTCACCACCGCGGTGCGGCTGCGCTTCGGTGAGCGGTGGTGGCCCAACGCCTGGCACGGCCTGCCCTTCGAACTGCTCTCCACCGGGTCGTTGCTGCTGCTCGCGCCGGTGCTGGTCACCGCCGCCAGGGCAAGCGCCGCCCTGGTGCCGCTGGTGCTGGTGCCGCTGTTCGCGGTCTACCGGATGGCCCGGCTCACCGTGGAGCAGCACCAGTTGGCCGCGCTCGACCCGCTCACCGGGCTACCCAACCGCAAGGCGTTGCTGGCTGAGGTCAACGAGCAGGTGCACCGGCACGCCGAGCGGGCCGCCCGAGGAGAGCCCGAAACACGCCTCGCCCTCCTCCTGATCGACCTGGACCGGTTCAAGAACGTCAACGACGCGCTCGGCCACGCGGTCGGCGACCGGCTGCTGGTGGAGGTGAGCGCCCGGTTGACCGACGTGGTCGCGCCGCCGCAGATGGTTGCCCGGCTCGGCGGCGACGAGTTCGCGATCGTGATGACCGGGCTCACCGATGTCAGTGAGGCCCGTTCGCTGGCCGACCAGGTCGTCCAGACCCTCGCCGAGCCGGTGCCGCTGGACGGGCTGCCGCTGGATGTCGGCGGCTCCATCGGCATCGCCCTGTTTCCGGATCACGGCGAGGACTTCGCCACCCTGATGCGGCACGCGGACGTCGCCATGTACGACGCGAAGCACCGCAACGACACCGTCGCCGTCTACACCGCCGAGTCCGACCACAACTCCGCCGAGCGGTTGGCGCTCCTGGCCGACCTGCGCCGGGTGCTGGAGGTCGGTGCCTCGGGTCGAGCCGACGGGTCCGCGCCGGCCGAGGCGACCGCCGGCCGCCCCGTCGACCAGGCGACCGGCAACCCGCGACCCACCGTCCGCGGCGGGGACGGCGCGGTGCTGCCCACCTCCGGGCCGTCGGAGGAGCCGGTCGGCATCCGATGGTGGAGCCGGCGGCGACGTCGTCCCCGGGTGCTGCACCACGACGACGAGCTGATCGCCCGGATCATCACCGGCGCGGACCCGACCCTGCGCCGGGCGGCCCGCGACGTGGGATCGAATGCTGTGACGGCAGACGGCACGGGTTGGCCCGCGGCGCATGACGGTGGCCAGCCGCAGCTCGGCGACGGAGCGGATCCCGCAGTCCCGACCGCCGACGACCGCTCCGGTGCCGAGCCGGCAACGGACGCGGGCGAGATCATGATGTATTACCAGCCGCAGGTCGCCATCGCCACCGGCGAGGTGGTCGGGGTCGAGGCCCTGCTGCGCTGGCGGCACCCACGCCGGGGGATGGTCGACCCGGAGGAACTGATCCGGGTCGCCGAGCAGAGCGCGGTGATGCGGCTGCTCACCCGCCGGGTCGTCGACGACGTGGTGGAGCAGCTCGCCAAGTGGTCGGCGGCCGGCCTCGGGCTGCGGGCGGCGTTGAACGTCAGCGTGCGGGACCTGCACACCGGCGAGATCGCCGACCAGATCGCCGACCGGCTCGCCCGCTACGGCGTGGCGCCGGATCGACTGCAACTGGAGATCACCGAGGGCGCGCTGATGGCCGACCCGCGTCGGGTGTTGACCACCATCACCCGGCTGCACCGGATCGGGGTGGGCATCGCGCTGGACGACTTCGGCACCGGCTACTCCAGCCTTCAGCACCTGCGCCGGCTGCCGCTGTCGGAGGTGAAGGTCGACCGCTCGTTCGTCCTCGGCATGACCGAGGACACCGACGACGCGGCGATCGTCCGCTCCACGATCGAGCTGGCCAAGGCGTTGGGGCTGCGGGTGGTGGCCGAGGGCGTGGAGGACGAGCGGACCTGGCGGATGCTGCACTCGGCCGGCTGCGACGCCGCCCAGGGCTGGTTCTACGCCCGGCCGATGCCGGCGGAGGAACTGGTCGCCTGGCTGGCCCGGTACCGTCCGCTGCGGCCACTCGGCGGCCACGACGAGGCGGAGATCCCCCGCCGGCACGCCCGCTGATCCCACGGCGCCGGTCGGGCCGGGACCAGCCGGTCGGGCCGGCGCTCGGGGAGGCGGCAACGGCCCGCCGAGCGGGAAACAATAGACTCGCTGCGGTCACCGCGCGTCGCGTACCCGGCAGCGGTGGGCGCAGGTCAGGCAGACGCAGCACAGCCACGAAGGGGGCACCGATGGCCGCCATCTCCCGCGAGGAGGTCGCGCACCTGGCGCGACTGTCGCGGCTCGCCGTGACAGAGGAGGAGTTGGACACCTTCGCCGGTCAGCTCGACGTGATCCTCCAAGCGGTCGCGCAGGTGGGCGAGGTCGCCGCCGCGGACATCCCGCCGACCTCCCACTCGGTGCCACTGACGAACGTGCTCCGCGAGGACGTCGTGACGCCGTGCCTGACTCCTGAGGAAGCGTTGTCGGGTGCCCCCGACGCGGAGGAGCAGCGGTTCCGCGTACCGCGGATTCTGGACGAGGATGTGGCCTCATGACCGACGTCACCGCAATGACCGCGACGCAGATCGCGGGGCTCGTCGCCACCGGCGCGGCTTCCGCCGTCGAGGTCACCCAGGCCCACCTGGACCGGATCGCCGCGGTCGACGGCCGGGTCAACGCCTTCCTGCACGTCGACACCGAGGGCGCGCTCGCCGCCGCCCGCGACATCGACGCCCGCCGGGCGGCCGGCGAGGAACTGGGGCCGCTGGCCGGTGTGCCGGTCGCGGTCAAGGACGTCCTCACCACCAAGGGCGTGCCGACCACCGTCGGGTCGAAGATCCTTGAGGGCTGGCGTCCGCCGTACGACTCGACGATCGTGGAACGGCTGCGCGCCGCCGGCACGGTGATGCTCGGCAAGACCAACATGGACGAGTTCGCCATGGGCTCCTCGACGGAATACTCGGCGTACGGGCCGAGCCGCAACCCGTGGGACACCGACCGCATTCCGGGTGGATCCGGCGGGGGGAGCGCGGCGGCGCTCGCCGCGTACGAGGCGCCGCTGGCGATCGGTTCGGACACCGGTGGCTCGATCCGTCAGCCCGGCGCGGTGACCGGCACCGTCGGCGCGAAACCCACCTACGGCGGCACCTCCCGGTACGGGCTGGTGGCCTTCTCCTCCTCGCTGGACACTCCCGGCCCGTGCGCCCGTACCGTGCTCGACGCGGCGTTGCTGCACGCGGCGATCGGCGGGCATGACCCGCGTGACTCCACCTCCATCCCGGCACCGGTGCCGGACGTGGTGGCCGCGGCCAAGCTCGGCGCGACCGGCGACCTGAGCGGCGTACGGCTGGGCATCGTCACCGAGTTCGGCGGCGAGGGCGCGGAGCCGGGCGTGACGGCCGCCTTCAACGAGGCCGTCGACACGCTTACCAAACTCGGCGCGGAGATCGTCGAGATCTCCTGCCCGCACTTCCGGTACGCGCTCCCGGCGTACTACCTGATCGCGCCCAGCGAGTGCTCCTCGAACCTGGCCCGCTTCGACGGTGTCCGGTTCGGGTTGCGGACCGGCGACGACGGCAACCGGTCGCTGGAGGAGGTCATGTCGCTGACCCGGGAGGCCGGCTTCGGCCCCGAGGTCAAGCGGCGCATCATGCTCGGCACGTACGCGCTCTCCTCGGGCTACTACGACGCCTACTACGGGCAGGCGCAGAAGGTGCGTACGCTGATCACCCGCGACTTCACCGCGGCGTTCGAGCGGGTCGACGCGCTGATCTCGCCGACCACCCCGTTCGTCGCCTTCCCGCTCGGCGCACGCACCTCCGACCCGTACCAGATGTACCTGGCCGACCTGTTCACCATTCCGAGCAACCTGTACGGCGGGCCGGGCATCTCGGTGCCGTGCGGGCTCTCCGACGGGCTGCCGGTCGGACTTCAGGTGATGGCCCCGACGCTTGCCGACGACCGGATGTACCGGGTCGCCGCCGCGTTGGAGAGCGCCGTCGGCACGTTCACCCCACCGGCACTGTGAGGCAGGAGCACAGATGACCACGACACTGCCCGCGTACGACGAGGTCGTCGCGCGCTACGAGCCGGTGATCGGCCTGGAGACCCACGTCGAGCTGGGCACGAACACCAAGATGTTCTGTGGCTGCCCGACCGACTTCGGCGGCGAGCCGAACACCCGCGTCTGCCCGGTCTGCCTGGGGCTGCCCGGCTCGCTGCCGGTGGCGAACAAGGCGGCGATCGAGGCGACCATCCGGATCGGCCTGGCGCTGAACTGCTCCATCGCGACCTGGTGCCGGTTCGCCCGGAAGAACTACTTCTACCCGGACATGCCGAAGAACTTCCAGATCAGCCAGTACGACGAGCCACTCTGCGTCGACGGTTACCTGGACGTCGAGGTCAACGGCGAGACGGTGCGGATCGGCATCGAGCGGGTGCACCTGGAGGAGGACACCGGCAAGACGCTGCACGTCGGCGGTGCCACCGGCCGGATCCACGGCGCGACCGAGTCGCTCGTCGACTACAACCGGGCCGGCATTCCGCTCGTGGAGATCGTCACCAAGCCGATCCCGGGCACCGCTGCGCTGGCGCCCGAGGTGGCCCGCGCGTACGTCACCGAACTGCGGGACGTGATCCGCAGCCTGGGCGTCTCCGACGTACGCATGGAGGAAGGCTCGCTGCGGTGTGACGTGAACACCTCACTCAACCTGCCCGGTCAGGAGTGGGGCACGCGTACCGAGACCAAGAACGTCAACTCGCTGCGGTCGGTCGAGCGGGCGGTCCGCTCGGAGATGCTGCGCCAGGCCGCCGTACTCGACGCCGGTGGCCGGATCACCCAGGAGACCCGGCATTTCCACGAGGACACCGGGGACACCACCCCGGGTCGGTCCAAGGAGACCGCCACCGACTACCGGTACTTCCCGGAGCCGGACCTGGTGCCCCTCGCTCCGGACCCGGCCTGGGTGGCGGAGCTGAAGGCCGCCCTGCCGGAGCTGCCCCGGCTGCACCGTCGCCGGCTTCAGCAGGCGTGGGGGCTCTCCGATCTCGACATGCAGTCGGTGCTCAACGCCGGCGCGGTCGAGCTGATCGAGGCCACCGTGGCGGCTGGTGCGACACCGGCCGCGGCCCGCAAGTGGTGGCTGGGTGAGCTGTCCCGGCGGGCCAACGAGACGGGCGTGGAGCTGGCCGACATCGGGGCCACCCCGGCCCAGGTCGCCGAGCTTCAGGGCCTGGTGGACGCCGGCAAGCTCAACGACAAGCTGGCCCGTACCGTGCTGGAGGGCGTGGTCGCCGGTGAGGGTTCACCGACCGAGATCATGACCAATCGCAGGCTGGAGGTCGTCTCCGACACGGGCGCGCTGACCGCGGCGGTGGACGAGGCGATCGCCGCCAACCCGGCCATCGCCGACAAGGTCCGCAGCGGCAAGGTGGCCGCGGCCGGCGCCCTGGTCGGCGCGGTCATGAAGACCACCCGGGGCCAGGCCGACGCCCAGACCGTCCGCACCCTGATCCTGGAGCGCCTCGGCGTCTCAGCCTGATCGCGTTGATCATGAGGTTGGCGGCGGCTTGAAGATCAACATTTGCCGCCAACCAATGATCAACCAGCGTCACCTCGATGGGCGTCAATGGGGATGCCCGGATGGAGTTCCAGCGTGGACCAGCGTGATCTCGATGTTCTCGACGAGATCCAGCGGCGGGTGTTGTGGCTCGCCACTCGGATCGTGGACGCGGCGAACCATGATCGCGGTACCGGCGACGGGGTGAAGGTCGGTGGGCACCAGGCGTCCAGCGCCTCGCTTGTCACCGCGATGACCGCGCTGTGGTTCGCCCATCTGGACGCCGAGGACCGGGTCGCGGTCAAGCCGCACGCCTCCCCGGTCTTCCACGCCATCCAGTACCTGCTGGGCAACCTGGACCGGTCGTACCTGCCCCGGCTGCGGGCACGGGGCGGCCTCCAGTCGTACCCGTCGCGGACGAAGGACCCGGACGAGGTGGACTTCTCCACCGGCTCGGTGGGGCTCGGCGCCGCCGCGCCGCTGTTCGCGGCGGTGACCCGGCGCTACGTCGACGCCCACTTCGGGGCGCGGCCGCACTCCCGGTTCGTCGCCCTGATCGGTGACGCCGAACTGGACGAGGGCAACATCTGGGAGGCCGTCGCCGACCCGGCCACCACCGGGCTCGGCAACGTGATGTGGGTGGTTGACTTCAACCGGCAGTCGCTGGACCGGGTCGTCCCCGGGGTGCGGATCGACCAGTGGCGCGGCCAGTTCGAGGCCGCCGGCTGGCACGTCGTCGAGGTGAAGTACGGCCGCCGGCTCGCCGAGGCGTACGACCGACCGGGCGGGGCGGCGCTGCGCGACTGGATCGACGCCATGCCGAACGAGCAGTACCAGTCGCTGTTCGGGCTGGCCGGCCCGGTGCTGCGCAAGCAGTTCCTGGACGGTGCCCCCGAGGGCATCGCGGAGTTGATCGCCGACGTCGCGGACGCCGATCTCGGCCCGCTCGTCACCGATCTGGGCGGGCACGACCTGGCGGCGTTGCTCGACGCGTACGCCCAGTGCGACGCGGTGACCGACCGCCCGAGCGTGGTGTTCGCGTACACCGTCAAGGGTTGGGGGTTGCCGATCGCCGGCAACCCGCGCAACCACTCCGCCCTGCTGACCAGCGAACAGGTCGACGCGTTGCGCGCCGCGCAGGGGTTGACCCGGGACACCGAGTGGGACCGGCTCGACCCGGCGTCGCCGGCCGGGATCCGGGCCGGGCAGCGCCGGGAGGCACTGTCCCGCGCGCCCCGCGAGCGTGCGCTCGGGGTCACCGTGCCCCAAGCCACGAACGTACGCGCCAACAAGCCGATCTCCAGCCAGGAGGTCTTCGGTCGGGTGCTTGTCGACCTGGCCCGTGATCCGCAGGTGGGGAAGTATCTCGTCACCACCGCGCCGGACGTGGCCACCTCCACAAACCTGGCCGGGTTCATCAACAAGACCGGCGTGTTCGCCCCGACCGCCCAGCGTTCCTGGTCGGAGGACCGGATGCTGCGCTGGACGGAGAGCCCCGAGGGGCAGCACATCGAGCTGGGCATCTCCGAGATGAACCTGTTCCTGCTGCTCGGCCAGCTCGGCCTGGCGTGGGACCTCTCCGGGCAGCCGCTGCTGCCGGTCGGCACCGTCTACGACCCGTTCGTGCTGCGCGGGCTGGACGCGTTCCTCTACGGCACCTACTCGGGTGCCCGCTTCGTCGTCGCGGGCACCCCGTCCGGGGTCACTCTCGCGCCGGAGGGCGGCGCCCACCAGTCGACCATCACCGCGAGCGTGGGCCTGGAACTGCCCGGGGTGACATTCGTCGAGCCCGCGTACGCGGCAAGCCTCGACTGGCTGCTCTGCGACGCGTTCGGGCACATCGCCGGTACGACCCGGGCTGCGCCGACGGCGGTGCCGGCCGAGGACGGGGCGTACTACTTCCGGCTCAGCACCCGGCCGGTGGACCAGGCGCCGTTCGAGGCGGCCCGGGCCCGGCTCGGTGACGCGGTACTCCGCCGGCAGGTGCTCGCCGGGGCGTACCGGTTGGTCGACGCTCACCAGGCGTACCCGCACCTGGCCGACGCGCCGACTGTGCAACTGGCCGCCTCCGGGGCGGTGCTGCCCGAGGTGCTGGCCGCGGCGGCGGAACTGGCCGACGAGGGGGTCGCGGCCCACGTGGTGGACGTGACCAGCCTGGATCGCCTCTACCGGGCGTGGCAGCGCACCCTGCGTCAGGGCGTACGCACGGCGACCGTGCCGAGCGTGCCGGGCGCGCTGCGGTCCGCCTTCGCCGACCGGGTGCCGGTGGTGACCGTGCACGACGCCGCCTCGCACGCCATGGCCTGGCTCGGCTCGGCGGTCGGTGCCCCCGCGGTGCCGCTCGGTGTCGACGAGTTCGGCCAGTCCGGCAGCGTCCACGACCTCTACGACCTGCACGACCTCCTCCCCGGCAGCATCGTCAACGCCGCCCTAGCCGCCCTCTCCCTCCGCTAACCACCCACCCCCCTGCCCCACCCCACCCCACCCCACCCCACCCCGCTCTGCTCCGTTGATCAAGAAGTTTTCGTTCACGGTGGAGCGCTCTCCCTGGCGAAAACTTCTTGATCAACGGGGTGAATGGGGGTGGGGCGGGGGGTGGGGGCTGGGTGGGGGGTGGGTGGGGGTTAGCGGGTGGGGGTGGGGGTGGGGGAGATGGTGGGGGTTGGGGTTGGGGTTGGGGTGGCGCCCAGGGGGGTGGTGGGGGGAGGGGCGATGACGGTGCGTTCGAGGTTGACCTGGGCCTGGCCGGTGCCGCCCACGGTGATGTCGTCGTACGCCTGGAGTCGCTTCTCCTGATCGAAGTAGAGCACCGTCATCGCCAGCGGGGTCGGCTCCTCGCCTTCCAGCCCACGCAACCCGGCACCGCCGGTGGAACCCTGCACCATGAGCGTGGTGGGCTGCTGGCCGGGCACCTCCGGCAGCGTGTTGATCTGCCGGTCGTGGGTGTGCCCGGCGAGCACCAGCGGGCAGGTGCCGGAGAGCGGGCCGGCGGCGGCCGGGTCGTGCACCAGCGCGATGTCGACCGGTCGGGGAGAGCTGCGAATCGTGGTGGCGAGCTTCTCGCCCGTCGTGATCAACTCGTCGGCGGTGGGTTGGCTCAGCCCACCGCTGGCCGGCGAGGTGCTCTTGTCCGGGGTGAAGCGGGGGTCACCGATGCCGGCGATGGTCAGCCCGGCGACGGTGGTCGTGGTGTTGTCCAGCACGACCGCGTTGGGTTGGCGGGCCACCGCCGCCGCCGTACGCCCTGAGTCGTGGTTGCCCCGGATGTAGACGTACGGCTTCTCCAGCAGGCTGATCGAGCCGACGTACGACGCCTCCGGCTCGCTGCCCCAGTCGGTGATGTCGCCGGTGTCGATCACCACGTCGATGCCGAACTGCTCGGTCACGGTCCGGATGATCTGCCAGGCGCTCGGGTTCAGATGCAGGTCGGAGATGTGCAGCACCCGGGTGGTGCCCGGGTCCGGCTCGTACACCGGCAGCGCCGACACCGTCGTGTACAGCTGGGTGACGTTGCCGATGAGCCGCTGGAGCTGCTCGGCGTACCGGGTGTAGTCGTCGGCGATCTTACGCACGTCGCCGACGATCGCCGGGGCGTTGACCAGCAGTCCCTCGTACCGGGGCTCCTCGATCGACTGGGGCCGGATGGTCGCCGCGGCGGTGCCCAGGCTGCCGGCCGTGATCAGCAGCGCCAGCCCGCCGGCCCAGGCCGCCCGTCGGGTGTCCCGGAACACCAGCAGCGCCAGCACCAGGGTGGCCAGTACGGCGGAACCGACAGTGCGCAGCCCGAGCCGCATCACCCCCTCCCGGACCTCGTCGACCGCCGACTGGGTGGCCCGATTGAGGCTCGCCGGATCGTCGATCAGCGCCTCGACCCGGCTCTGCTCCAACGCGCCCAGCTCCACGGTCAGCTGGGTCGGCCCGCCGTGACTGTCCAGCAGCAGCGAGCCCAGCGGCGGGATGTTGACGGTGGTACCGCCGTCGGTCGTCGGCGACACGGAGAGCCGAGCGTGGAACGGCCCGATGTCGGTGCCCACGTTCCCGCCCGCCACCACGCCGGCGAGCACACCGACAAGCGTCACGACCAGGATGGCCACGGCCACGGCGAAGCGGCGCAGGCCCAGCCGCCACCCGCCGTCGGGATGCGATGCCGAGCGTCGCGTCAGTGGGAAACGGCGCGGCCGACCAGGGGGCGTCTTCCCGTCCCGATCGCGGCGCGGCTCGTCGTTCTGCTGACCGTCCATGCTGAGATTCTGACCTGCCCGCCGAAGGATCTTGGCAAACCTGGAATGTCGCGTCGGGCGACCGACTCAGCTGCGCCCGGCACCGCCACCGGCGAAGACCAGACGCAGCAGCCGGTCGTCCTCGGGCGCCGGCCGGCCCCGCCCGTCGTGGTTGGAGGTGCCGACCCAGAGCGAACCGTCTGGCGCGGCGGCGATCCCGCGCAGCCGACCGTACCGCTCGGTCAGCAGTGCCTGCGGCTGGCCGAGGACCGTGCCGGTCTCGGTCAGCTCGACCAGCCAGAGCCGCTGACCGCGCAGGCAGGCGGTGGCGAGCATCCGTTCCACCGCGGCCAGGCCGGAGCAGGACGCCTCGTCGGTCGACCACTGCACGATCGGGTCGACGTACCGCTCGTCGTCGCCGCGTCCCTCGACCTCGGGCCAGCCGTAGTTCTTGCCCTTGGTGATCTGGTTGATCTCGTCCCAGGTGTTCTGGCCGAACTCGACGGCGTACATCCGGTCGCCGGACCAGGCGATGCCCTGCACGTTGCGGTGACCCAGGGACCAGACCGGGGAGTCCGGGAAGGGATTTCCGGGAGCCGGCTTCCCATCCGGCGTGATCCGCAGGATCTTGCCGCCGAGCTGCTTGACGTCCTGCGACTGGTCGGTGTCCCCCGCGTCGCCGGTGCTGGCGTAGAGCTGCCCGTCGGGACCGAACGCCAGGCCGCCCCCGTTGTGGATGCCCGCCTTGGGGATGCCGGTGAGGATCGGCTTCGGCTCCTCACCGAGTCGCAGCCGGGCCACGCGGTTGTCCCGTTCGGCGGTGTAGTAGACGAACACCGTGCGGTCCTGGGCGAACTCCGGGGAGACCGCGATGCCCAGCAGGCCGCCTTCACCCGAGGCGACCACGTCGTCGATGGTCTGCACCTCGGTGATCTTCAGGCCGTCCGCGGTCGACTCCGGGCCGACCTGGACGATGCGGCCACTGTCGCGTTCGGTGACCAGGGCGCCGCCGTCGGGTAGGAAGGCGATCCCCCACGGCACCCGCAGCCCCTGGGCGAGCACGGTGGCGACAACCTCCTGGTCGCCGTTGTCCGCGGTGATCGTCGGGCTGGGCAGGTTCGGTGGCGCGCCGGCCGGGTCGGGTTCCGGGTCACCGAGGCTGCAACCGCTGGCAACGAGCAGCAGCGTCGCGCAGGACACCACGAGGGCGGCACGAATCTGACGGGCGCGGAGGTACGGGGGAGCGCTCACCCGCCCCAGAGTAGCCCGCCGGGGCCGGGCCCGTGGAAGGCGACGCCGTGCTGCCCCCCATCGGCTGGTCGGGCTGCGCCGACGCCTATCGTCGGCCGGGTGAAGGTATGGATCCCGCACGAGGCCGGCCACGCCCTGCTCGGCGAGTTGCCGCCGGAGGTCACCGTCGAGACGATGGCGGATCCGGCGAAGCTGCCCTCGCCGATGGCCGGCGTCCGATTCTGGGTACCGCCCTTCCTGGCGGGCGAGGACGCGGTGGCCGTGCTGCACGAGCTGCCGGACCTGGCGGTGGTGCAGCTGCTCTCGGCCGGGGCGGACGCCTGGGTGGGTCGGATACCGGCCGGCGTCACGCTCTGCGACGCCCGTGGGGTGCACGATCCGTCCACCGCCGAATGGGTGGTCGCCGCGATTCTCTCCCAGTTGCGTGCCTTCCCGACGATGGCCCGGTCGCAGGCCCGGCGACGGTGGGCGTACGACGAGGTGGCCCCGACCGACGAGCTGGCCGGCAAACGGGTGTTGATCGTCGGGGCGGGGTCGATCGGTACCGCGTTGCGGCAGCGGCTGACGCCGTTCGAGGTGGAGTTCGTGATGGTGGCCCGGACCGCCCGGCCCGAGCAGGGGGTGCACGGTGTCGACGAGCTGCCGCGACTACTGCCGCAGGCCGACGTCGTGGTGCTGCTGGTGCCGTTGACCGAGCAGACCCGGGGGCTGGTCGACGAGCCGTTCCTCGCCGCGATGCGGGACGGTGCCCTGCTGGTGAACGCCGCCCGGGGCCCGGTGGCCCGGACCGACGCCCTGGTGGCCGAGCTGGCCACCGGACGGATCTCCGCCGCGCTGGACGTCACCGATCCCGAGCCGCTGCCCGCCGACCATCCGCTCTGGGAGCTGCCGAACGTGCTGATCACTCCGCACGTGGCCGGGTCGGTGCGGGGGCTGTTGCCCAGGGCGTACCGCCTGGTGGGCCAGCAGATCCGACGGTTCGTGGCCGGTGAGCCGCCGCGCAACGTGGTGGTGGACGGCTACTGATCCGCTTCGGTGACGTCGCGTCCGGCCGCCGCCACCAGCCTCGGCAGGTCTGCCCCACGCACGGCCGGGAGCACGAACCATCGGCCGTCGTCGAGCTGGGCCACCGCCCGCCCGCGCGGATCGGCCGCCAGCTCGACCACCTGCTCCCAGGAGAATCGGCGCTCTCCGGCGAGCGCCCGTACCCGTAGTCCACGGGCGTCGGCGTCGGTGCCGGCCCGCCAGGCCCAGACGGCCACCGCCAGCGGCACCAGCAGCACCGGCAGCAGATAGGGGCGGGAACTGGCCAGCGGCAGGGCGCCGATGGTGGCGACGATCGCCCCGACCAGGATGGCCTGGTTGTGCCGGAATCGTGCGGTGTCGGTGCGAGGCATGACCAGATGATCCCACCCGGGCCGGGACGGCCGGCGGTGGGCCGAGGTCGCGCGCGGCATCGAGCGGCGGGTGGAACCGGGCACGGCCCATCTTGACACTCGGTTGTCGTGACCTGACTCACTGTCGACTGGCCGTCACTTCCCGCCGAGTGACTCGTTCATCGATGGTGGGCGGTGGACCATGTCTGTCGTCCGCGCACCGCCCCCGTGCCCCCTCACGAAGGCGACCGTCGTGCCCGTCGCGTCTGTGTTCCGTGCCGCCCCGTTGCGGGCCAGCGCACACCGTCCGCTCCTGCCCGAGATCTGCGTGCTCGCGGTCGCCGCCGTGCTGATCGCCCTCGGCACCGCCGGTCCGGTTCCCGCCCTCGCCGTGGTGGCACTCGCCGGTGCGGCCGCGTCCACACTGGCCGGGGTGCGGCTGTCCCGGCTGGCCCTCGGCCCCGACTCGCCCGACGGCAGCCCACCTGCCGGACGGGTGGCCCGCCGTCGGGCGGCGCGTCCGCGTCGGGCCGCCGCCCTGCTGCATGCCGCGGTGGTGACCGCTGGCCTGACCGCGGCGGTGCTACCGCTGGCCTCCGCCGGATACCGTTCGGCGGCCGCTGCGGCCGGGCTCGCCGGCACCACCGCGCTGCTCGGCGGCGGCCTGTTCAGCCTGTATCGGTCGCGGCCGTCGATCCGGGGACGCCTGCACCGCCTACTCGACCAGGCCGCGCCCGGTGTCTGCCTGATCCTCACCGCCTGGCTGCTGCTGCCGTACGCCGGTGTGCCGGCCCCGCTGCGGCTGGCGGTCGCGGTGGTCCTGGGACTGCTCGCCGTCGACGCGTTGGCCATGCTGACCGGGCCCGGTCGCGACGGCGGCTCCGCCCGCTGCCGCGCAGGCGCCGGGTTGACCCTTCTCGCCCTGGTGCTGCTGGCCGCGCTGCCGGCCGGTCCCGCCGCCGGGCGCGCGGCGCTGCTGGCCGTGCCGCCCCTGGTGGTCGGCGTGCTGCTGGTCGCCGCCGGGGTTCGGCAGGTGGCGCAGGCCGCGCCCACCCGGCAGACCGCGCTGGTCTGGCCACGGGCGGTGCTGCCACCGGTCGCGGTGGTGCTCGCCGTCGTCCACCAGTTGCAGGTCGGCCTGCTACCCGACCGTACGGCGGTGCTGCTCGCGCTCGCCGTGATCCCGCCGCTGGTGGCGCGTGAGTTGTTCGGTGCCGCCACCCTGACCGGGTCGGAGGCGCCGGCGGCCACCGCCCCGACACCGGCCCCCGCCGAGTCGAGCGGCTCGACCGGTCGCGTCGCCCTGCTGGGGGCGCTGGCGGCCCGTCCCGAGCCGGTCTCCGGCGCTCTGCTCGTGATCGATCTGCACCTCACCGAGCTGCCCGGCCGGCTGGTGCGCGACGACGTGGCGGCCGAGGCCGTCCGTCGGGCCCGAGCCGTGGCGGCCGACGAGGACGAGGTGTTCGACCTGGCCGGCAGTGGACTCGCGGTGGTCAGCGGGTCCGGTCCGGTGCTGGCGTACGCGCTGGGTACCCGGCTGCTCAGCGCGCTGAGCCGACCCTACGAGGTTTCCGGGGCGGTGCTGCGGTCGCGACCCAGCGTCGGACTGGCCGAGCTGGGCCGGGGTCGGCCGGAGGATCTGTTCCGCCAGGCGGATCTGGCCCGTCGACGCGCGGCCCAGCTCGGCCGGGACCGGGTCGAGTGGTACGACGCCTACCTGGAGGAGCAACTGGTCCGCCGGCTGGACCTGGAGCGGGAACTGCCCGGCGCGGTGGCCCGGGGCGAGTTGGACCTGGTCTACCAGCCCGTCCTCGGCCTGGCCGATCGGGCGCCGGTCGGCACGGAGGCGCTGCTGCGGTGGCGCAACCCGGTGCTGGGCACCGTGTTTCCGGCGGAGCTGCTTCCGGTGGCCGAGGATCTCGACATCATGGGTGAGCTGGGGGTCTGGGTGCTGGACCGGGCCTGTCGACAGCTGGCCGACTGGACGGTGGGTGGCCGACGGCTGTGGATGGCGGTGAACGTGACCACCCGGGAGCTCACCTCACCGGACTTCGTGCCCCGGACGGCAGCGGTGTTGGAGGCGTACGGGGTGGGACCGGACCAGCTGGTGATCGAGGTCGCCGAGCCGAAGGTCGCCGCCGAGCTGCCGACTGTGGTCGCCCGGCTGGCCGGACTGCGCTCGATGGGCATCCGCACCGCGCTTGACGACTTCCGGGCCGAGCACGCCTCCCTCGCTCAGCTCCGGCGACTACCGATCGACCTGCTCAAGGTCGGGCCGGAGGTGGCCACGGCGGGCGGCGACCCGCACCGCCCCCTGCTGGACGTGGTGGTCACCGTGGCCGAACGGTTGGGCCTTGAGGTGGTGGCCGAAGAGCTGGAATCGGCTCACCAGGTCGAGGGGGCGCACCGGGCCGGATGCCGGTACGGCCAGGGCTTCGAGCTGGCCCGGCCGGCTACCGCCGAGCGGGTCGAGGCGTACTTCGAGGAGTTTCCGTCGACGTCGCGCTGAGAGCAGCTGCTTAACCGTTTCACTTGCTGGTGGGGGCGGGACCGGTGCTGCCGCGTGGGGTCAGGTGTGGGGCCTCGTCCTCCAGCCCGACCGTCGGGGCGCCCTCGATCAGCTGTAGCAGCTGGCGCGCGGCATGCGCCCCGTACGCCGGGATGTCCCGGCCCAGCGCGGTGAGCGGCGGATGCACCAGCCGGCACAGCGGGGAGTCGTCCCAGGCCACGATGGACAGGTCGGCGGGGACTGCGAGCCCCATCTCCTGGGCGACCGACAGCCCGGCGATCGCCATCACATCGTTGTCGTAGATCACCGCGGTCGGGCGGACCCGGGAACTGAGCAGCCGCCGGGTGGCTCGTGCGCCCTCCTCGCCGGTGTAGTCGGAGGGGGCGGTGACCGCGTCGGCCAGGCCGAGCCGCCGGCACGCGTCGGTGAACGCCTGGGTGCGGATCGCGGTGTGCAGCAGCTCGGGTAGGCCGCCGACCCGGGCGATCCGCCGGTGGCCGAGCGCGTAGAGATACTCCACGGTCTCCACCAGCGCCGCCGCGTCGTTCGACCAGACACTCGGGAGCCCGCCGGTGCCCGTTGGCCCGCCGATCACCACGGCCGGCAGGCCCAGTTCCTCAAGCACCGGCACCCGGCCGTCGTCGGTTCGCAGGTCGCAGACGAGTACGCCGTCGACCCGTCGCTCACCCCACCAGCGCCGGTAGACCGCGATCTCGGCGCTCTGGTCGGCCACGACCTGGAGCGTCAGCGCGTACGACCGGGCGGACAGCTCCGCCTCGACGCCGCTGATCAGCTCCATGAAGAAGGGCTCGATGCCGAGGGTGCGGGCCGGTCGGGCGAGGATCAGGCCGATGGCGCGGGCGGTCGCGCCGGACAGCGCGCGGGCGGCGCTGCTCGGGCTGAACCCGATCTCGGCGGCGATGGCGAGAATGCGCTGCCGGGTCGCCTCGGAGACGCCCGGCTGGCCGTTCAGCGCGTACGAGACCGCGCCCTTGGAGACTCCCGCCCGGCGGGCGACGTCCGCGATCGTGGGCCGCTTCACCGGCGTACGTCCTCCTGAACCAGTTCGTCCTGCCGGCCGTGTCGATGGCGCGGGCGGCGTGGGACACGCTACCCGGCTGCCTGCCTCTAGGGGCGGTACGGGGCGGCTCGACACCGGCAGGCAGGCGAACTTGTGCGGTTCAGTCTACGGGATCGGCTGGCCGGTTCCCCCTCGTCGCGTTCGGGAATCCGTTGCCCGGATGCGTGAAACCGCCTGCCAGAAGGCGATCCTGCGCAACCGAACGGGCACGAGGTTTCGGATTGGGCTCGGTGTTAACCCGTCGTTGACACGCCGAGACCACCC
Organism: Verrucosispora sp. WMMD703; assembly: GCF_049178935.1. Classification (NCBI taxonomy): domain Bacteria; kingdom Bacillati; phylum Actinomycetota; class Actinomycetes; order Micromonosporales; family Micromonosporaceae; genus Micromonospora; species Verrucosispora sp. WMMD703. The sequence continues at coordinate 1,640,018 of NZ_JBMHMM010000004.1, forward strand.
CCGTACGGTGACGTCACTTATCCGGTTCAGTCAACGTTCCTCGATCTCTGGAACGTGTCAAATGGTCTCGGAGGATGGGTCATGAGACGGTCTACGCCTCGGTGGCTGCGGGTCGCAGCCGTAGGTCTGACGGTCGGCTCCCTGGTCGTCGCGTGCAGCGGACGCAGCACCCAGGGCGGTGGCGACAGCGGCGGCGCGGTGACGCTGACGATCAATTTCTGGGGCGACTTCGGGCTCCAGGACCTGAAGGCGAAGTACGAGGCGGAGAACCAGAACGTCAAGATCGCCCTCAACTCCGGCGAGTACAACGCCCAGCACGAGGACCTGCAGAAGAAGTTGATCGCCGGCTCGGGCGCACCCGACATCGCGGCCATCGACGAGGGCTTCATGGTCCAGTTCCGCAGCCAGGCCGACAAGTTCGTCAACCTGCTCGACTCCGGTGCCGGCAAGTACGAGACCAGCTACCTGCCGTGGAAGTGGAAGCAGTCCCTGTCGGCCGACGGCCGTACCCAGATCGGCCTCGGCACCGACGTCGGCGGCCTGGCCATGTGCTACCGCACCGACCTGTTCGAGGCTGCCGGCCTGCCCACCGAGCGGGACCAGGTCTCCGCGCTCTGGCCCACCTGGGACGCGTTCCTCACCATCGGCCAGCAGTACACCGCCAAGACCAAGAAAAAGTTCGTCGACAACGCGACGAACCTGTTCAACCCGATCCTCGGTCAGCAGCCTGTCGGTTTCTACGACGAGAACGAGCAACTGCGGATGGAGGGCGGTCCCAGGGTCGCGTTCGACTACGCGGTCCGGGCCGCCGACGCCGGCCTGTCGGCCAACCTCACAAGCTTCCAGGCCGACTGGGACAAGGGCTTCACCAGCGGGTCGTTCGCGGTGCTGGCCTGCCCAGCGTGGATGCTCGGGCACATCCAGAACACCGCCCCCGGAACCAAGGGCAAGTGGGACATCGCCGCTGTGCCTGGTGGTGGCGGCAACTGGGGCGGTTCCTTCCTCACCATTCCCAAGCAGGGCAGGAACGTCGACGAGGCGTACAAGTTCCTGGAGTGGCTGATCCAGCCGGCGCAGCAGATCGAGGTCTTCAAGACGGTCGGGAACCTGCCCTCGCAGCCGGCGCTCTACGCCGACCCCGCGATCGCCGACTTCAAGAACGAGTTCTTCAACTCCGCGCCGGTCGGCCAGATCTTCCCGAAGATGGCCGAGGGCCTGACCCCGCAGTACCTGGGCAAGAAGAACGGCCCCACCCGGGTCGCCGTGGAGAACGTCATCAACCGGGTGCAGAACGGCACGCTCACGTCGGACGCCGCCTGGGCCGAGGCGATCAAGGAAGCCGAGAAGGCCAGCAGGTAACGCCATCGAGACTGGCGCGGGCGCGTGGGCGCCCGCGCCCACCTCGATTCCGGTCTGAAGTCCCCCCGTCGCCCCTGGAGCGCCCATGCCCACCACGCGCGCCGCCCCCGAACCGGCCACCCGCCGCCCCCGGCCGTCCCCCGGCCGGTCGATGACCTGGCGTGACCGGCTGCACCGCTTCGACATGCGGTACGTGCCGTACCTGATGATCGCGCCGTTCTTCCTGCTCTTCTTCGTCTTCGGGCTCTTCCCGATGGTCTTCAACGGTGTGGTGGCGTTACGCCACTGGCGGCTGGACGACCCGGAGCTGACCGGCTGGGCCGGCTTCGCGAACTTCAGCCGGCTCTTCACCGACGGCGATTTCGGCAACGCCCTCTACAACACCTTCGGCATCTTTCTGCTCTCCACAGTGCCGCAGTTGCTGCTCGCGCTGAGCATCGCGTCGCTGCTCAACCGCCGGCTCCGGGCCCAGACCTGGTGGCGGGTCGGCGCGCTGCTGCCCTACATCACCCCGATCACCGCCTCGACGCTTGTCTTCAACGTCTTCTTCTCCCGCGACCTCGGCATGGCGAACTGGGCACTGGGCCTGATCGGGATCGGCACCGAGAACCCGATCGACTGGCGGGCCGACAAACTCCACTCCTGGATCGCCATCGCCACGATGGTCAACTGGAAGTGGATCGGCTACAACGCCCTGCTCTACCTGGCGGCGATGCAGTCCATCCCGCGCGACGTGTACGAGGCGTCGGCGCTCGACGGCGCCGGCCCGTGGCGGCAGCTCTGGCGGATCACCGTGCCGATGATCCGGCCGGTGGTCATCTTCACCGTGGTGCTGTCCACCATCGGCGGGCTGCAACTGTTCACCGAGCCGATGCTGTTCGACCTCAACGCGCAGGCCGCCACCGGCGGTGCCGGCGGCGAGTGGCAGACCGTGGCGCAGCTGATCTACAAGGTCGGCTGGAAGGACCTCAATCTCGGGTACGCCGCCGCGATGTCCTGGGCACTGTTCTTGATCATCCTCGTGGTCGCGGCCCTGAACACCCTGCTGACCAACCGCATCTCGGGGGGACGCAAATGAGCGAGCGAATCGATCGGCTCAGCGCGATGAGCGAGCGAAGCGAGGTGGCGCGGTGAGCCTTCTGGAGCGACCCCGGCCGACACCGTCGGCGACGCGCGGCGGACGAAAGCGGGCCGCGCTGCTGGGCCGGGCGCCGCAGGACACCCCGGCCGGCTTCTGGACCTACCTGCTCCTGGCCCTGAGCACGCTGTTCGCGGCGTTCCCGCTGTACTGGATGTTCGTCATCTCCACCAGCACCGACGAGGCGACCTCCCAACTGCCGCCGGTGGTGGTCCCGGGCGACCAGTTCCTGGTCAACCTGGACGAGGTCTTCTCCCTCCAGGATGTCTACTTCGCCGCCTCCCTGGTGAACAGCGTGATCGTCTCGACCGTGGTCACCGCGTCGGTGCTGTTTTTCTGCTCGTTGGCCGGATTCGCCTTCGCCAAGCTGCGGTTCCGGGGCAGCAGGCCGCTGATGCTGTTCGTGATCCTCACCCTGACCGTGCCCAACCAACTCGGCGTGGTCGCGCTCTACATCGTGATGGGCAAGCTGGGCTGGAACGGCACCCTGCTGGCGGTGATAGTGCCCGGCCTGGTCACCGCCTTCGGGGTGTTCTACATGCGACAGTTCATCGTCAACACGGTGCCGGACGAACTGGTCGAGTCGGCCCGGGTGGACGGCGCCACCACCATGCGGGTCTACTGGAACATCGTGTTGCCGGCGGTGCGGCCGGCGCTTGCGGTGCTCGGCCTGCTCACCTTCGTGGCCACCTGGAACGACTTCCAGTGGCCACTGATCACCCTCAACGGCACCGACTATCCCACCTCGATGGTGGCCATCTCCGACCTGGCCAGCGGCAACTACGTCATCTACCGCCGGGTGCTGGCCGGCGCGTTCGTGGCCACCATCCCATTGTTGATCATGCTCGTCATCGGCGGTCGGCAGATCGTCCGGGGAATCATGGAAGGCGCGGTGAAGTCTTGAGCGACGCGCGGGGGACCGGTCCGATCCGGCAGACGCTGCACGACGGGTGGACCATGCGGGCGGTACCCGGCCAGCAGGTGCCACCCGAGGTGGACGGGGCGACGGTGCCGGCCACCCTGCCGGGTTGTGTGCACACCGATCTGCTGGCGGCCGGGTTGATCCCCGATCCGTACCTCGACGACAACGAGACCGCGCTGGCCTGGATCGGCCGCACCGACTGGGCGTACGAGACCACCTTCGACCGGCCAGCCGGCGACCACGCCCGCCTCGACCTGGTCTGCGCCGGCCTGGACACGGTCGCCACGATCACGCTCAACGGCGTCGAGGTCGGCCACACCGAGAACATGCACCGAGGCCACCGCTTCGACGTCGAGTCGCTGCTCCGCACCGAGGGCAACCACCTGGTCGTACGCTTCGACTCCGCCTACCGGTACGCGGAGGCGCAGCGCGACCGGCTCGGCGATCGCCCCAACGCGTACCCGGAGCCGTTCCAGTTCATCCGCAAGATGGCCTGCAACTTCGGCTGGGACTGGGGGCCGACGCTTGTCACCGCCGGCATCTGGCAGGAGATCGCCCTGCACGGCTGGTCGGTCGCCCGACTGGCGACGGTACGCCCACTTGTCACGGTCGACGGCGACACCGGCCGGGTGGCGGTGCACGTCGAGGTGGAACGGGCCACCGACCGGCCGCTCACCGTCCGGGCGCAGGTGGCGGGCCAGCGCGCCGAGGTGACCATCCCGGCGGGGCAACGTTCCGCAGTGCTGGCCCTCACCGTGCACCGGCCGGAACTCTGGTGGCCCCGGGGCTACGGCGTGCCGCACCGCCACGAACTGACGGTCACCCTGCACGATGCCGACGGCGGCCCGCTCGACGAATGGCACCGCCGGATCGGCTTCCGGTCGGTACGCCTGGACACCACCCCCGACGAGCACGGTGCCCCGTTCACGCTGTACGTCAACGAGATGCCGATCTTCGTCCGGGGCGTCAACTGGATCCCCGACGACGTCTTCCCCAACCGGATCACCCGCGCGCGCCTGGCCCACCGCTTCGACCAGGCCGAGACGGCGAACATCAACCTGCTGCGGGTCTGGGGCGGCGGCCGGTACGAGTCGGCGGATTTCTACGACCTGGCCGACGAACGCGGACTGCTGGTGCAGCAGGACTTCCTCTTCGCCTGCGCGGCGTACCCGGAGGAGGAGCCGTTCGCCACCGAGGTGGCCGCCGAGGCCACCGAACAGGTGATCCGTCTCGCGCCGCACCCCTCGCTGGTGCTCTGGACCGGCAACAACGAGAACATCTGGGGCTGGCACGACTGGGACTGGCAGGCCCCGCTGGCCGGGCGCAGCTGGGGGCGGGGCTACTACCTCGACCTGCTGCCGCGCATCGTCGCCACGCTGGACCCGACCCGCCCGTACTGGCCGGGTAGCCCCTGGTCGGGCAGCGAGGAGATCCACCCCAACGATCCGGCGTACGGCACCACGCACATCTGGGACGTGTGGAACACCGACGACTACGTCAAGTACCGCGAGTACCTGCCCCGGTTCGTGGCCGAGTTCGGCTACCAGGGGCCGCCCGCGTACGCGACGCTGCGCCGGGCCCTCTCCGACGAGCCCCTCGCCCACGACTCACCCGGCATGGCGCACCACCAGAAGGCCGCCGACGGGGACCGTAAGCTGCGCCGAGGGCTGGACGCGCACCTGCCCGAGCCGCGCGACTTCGACGACTGGCACTGGCTGACCCAGCTCAACCAGGCCCGGGCCATCGCCCTCGGGGTGGAACACTTCCGCTCCCACCGGGGCCGGTGCATGGGCGCCATCGTCTGGCAGCTCAACGACTGCTGGCCGGTCACCTCGTGGGCCGCCATCGACGGCGACGGCCGCCGCAAACCACTCTGGTACGCGCTGCGCCGCTCCTACGCCGATCGGCTGCTCACCGTGCAGCCCCGCGACGGTGGGCTGGCCCTGGTCGCGGTCAACGACGGCGGGCTGCCGTGGCGGGCGTCGATCACGGTCACCCGGCGCACCCTGGCCGGGGAACCGAAAGCGAAGTCCACCCTGGAGCTGGAAGTGCCTGCGTACGAGACGGTGACCCTGGCACTGGCGGCGGAGCTGGCCCGGCCCGACGACGCCCGGGACGAACTGCTGGTCGCCGACACCGACGACCCGGCCGAGCGAGCCTGGTGGTTCTTTGCCGAGGACCGCGACATCCGGTGGCCGGCGGCGGTCTTCGACGCGACGGTGCAGCCGACCGACGGCGGCCAGCAGGTACGCGTCACCGCCCGCACCATCCTGCGCGACGTGACCCTGTTCCCGGATCGCCTCGACCCGTCCGCCGAGGTCGACACGGCGCTCGTCACCCTGCTCCCCGGCGAGGCGGCGACCTTCACGGTGCGGTCGGCGACACCCCTCGACCCCACCGCCCTCACCGCCCGCCCGGTGCTGCGCTGTGTCAACGACCTGCCGGTACGGGCACCCTCATGACGCCTCGGGTGGCGGAGGGCCGCTTCCCGACCTCACCGCCGCCGTAGCGGGTGGTTACCGGGCCGGCGCGTGGTCCCATGACGCGCCGGCCCGGTAGCCCTGTCTGCCGGTCCTGCTCGCACCGCAGGACCGGCCCCGGGGGAGATCGTCAGGCGCAGAGCGCGTTGCTGGTGTAAGTCGTGCCGGAGGAGGTGGTCACCTCGCCGACCGCGCAGACGGTCATGTTGTGGCCGTAGAGCTGGTCGCCGTAGTACTGGGTGCCCGTACCGCCGTACCAACTGGTGTTGCCGTGCGGGTTGGACCGGTACACCCGGACCCGGACGGTGTTGTGCGGGCTGACCCGGTTGGAGATCCGACCCCAGTTGGTCTTGCAGGTCTCACTCCAGCGCAGCTCCACGACGGCGAGGGTGGTCGAACCCTGCATGATGTACGCCGGGTAGTTCGTGGCGTTACGGGCGTTCGCGGAGCAGCCGGTGTCGATCGGGTCGGTGCCGTCGCAGCCGTGACCGCTACAGGTGGCGGCGCTGGCGGGCGTCGCGACCAGGAGGCTGGCGGCGATGAGGGCGCCTGCGGCAGCGGCGGCCAACCGGCGGGCGTTCCGGATCATTGTCTCTCCTGACCTCTGATGGGCTGTGTCAGCCCTAGGATTCGGCTCCTCATCTCTACCGTCCGTCGACACTGATCTCTACGCTGTGTCGCGTCGGACAATGAATCCCGGTTGTGGTCAATCAATTCGAGGAGCGGCCCATGGCCCGGGCGGAACGCCCCCTGGACCCCACCGCCGACCCGCTTCAGGCGTTCGCCGCCGACCTCAGGACCTTGCGTGACAAGGCAGGCCGCCCCACCTATCAGGCCCTCGCCCGGCGCGCCCACCGGTCCGCGAGCTCGCTGTCCGAGGCGGCCGGTGGCCGGCGGCTGCCGACGCTGGACACGACCCTGGCGTACGTGCGTGCGCTCGGCGGCGACGAGGCGGAATGGACCGAGCGGTGGCGCGTCGTCGCCGGGCACGTGACGGCAGCACAGGGCCACGCCGGCCCGACCGGCGACCACGACGGTGGCAGCGAGACGCGACCTGCCACCGCGCCACCTGCGGTCGGGGATTCCGCCACCGCGCCACCTGCGGTTGGGGGGCCGGTCGCCGTGCCATCCGCGACCGTGGATTCCGGCGCTGCGCCGCCTGCGGCTGCGGGTCCGGCCGCTGTGCCGCCGACCACCAACTCGCCGGTCGCCGCGCCGCCCGCCGCATCGAGGGAGGACGGCCAAAAACCGCATGACCCGCCCACCCCGGCCGGTGACACCGCTTCATCCCGCTCGGTCGGGCGCACCGCCCGGGCCGTTCTCGCCGGGGCGCTGGTGCTGGCCGGGCTCGTCGCGGTGCCCTGGCTCGCCGGAGGGTTCGGCAAGCCGGAGGCGGGCAGCAACACGCCGCCTGCGGCCGAGCCGACGACCGTGACGGTGGGCGTCCGCGACGGTGCCGACCCGAAGGACGCCGGCTGCGCCGCAGACGCCGACGTGACCACACTCGAAAGCGCCGCCGTGCTGCTCGACGAACGGGTGATCGGCACTGTCGAGTTGCGCTACTCGCCCGCGTGCGGGGCGAGTTGGCCGCGATTCGTGCCGGTGCCGGCAGTGGTGGAGGTGCCCCGGCCCGCCCGGATCCAGCTCACCGTGTTCGATGGCGACGATGCCGGCCGGCAGGCCGACTTCGCGATGGACTACGCCGGCATTTCCACCTTCGGCAACCTGCTGACCAGCACACGGACCTGTGTCTGGGCCCAGGTGCAGCTTTCCGGCCAGGGCTGGGCCTCGCCCCTGGCGCGCACCGGCTGCTGGCGAGGCGCCACCCAGGTGAGACCGATCCCCTGAACCGCTCGCCCGGCTCACGGCGGCTCTCACCCTGGTCGCGGCGCTCAGGCCGGCGTCCTTGGCGAAAACGAGAGGAGCAGCGGCCATGGCCCTGGCGGATGCGTTGACCAAGGCTCCGACAGACGTTCCGGAGCTTGCCGTGGCCGAGCCGCCGGCCCCGTCGGACCTGCTCCAAGCGGTGGTTGACGCCGTCTTCGGCCCCGGCAGTGTGGTCGCCTGGTTCGTCGGTCTGTTGATTCTCGTCGGGCTCTGGCTGAGATTCGGGCTTGACATCTACCGCGGTGCCCGGCAGGCGGGCGAGACGATCCGGGCCGCGGTCCGGATCAGCCTCCAACACCTGAGCCGGCACCCTCGGCACCGGATCGTGGCGGCCTTCGCGACGACCCTGTTTGGTCTGGCCGTTCAGGCAGTATGGGTGTTCGCCACCTTCGCGTTCGTGTGTGCCGTGTCGGCGGCCGTGGGCGCAGCCGACCCGGCCGACCCCCTACGTTGGGACCGCTTCACCGGCTCGTACACGATGACCTGCGTTCTTTTGCTGGTGGCCGCCTACGTGTTGGCCGTCGCCCGGCAGGACCGTCATCTCTCCTGGCTGGCCGTCCCGCCGGCCGCGCTGCCGATCGCCACGGGGGCGGTCGTCGCTCTGATCGCCCTGGTCGTGACGGTCGCCTATCTGCTCTCGTGGTTGTTCGTGCTGGTCGCGACGCTCTTCACCGATCGGGCGGAGGGACCCGATTTCCTTGACGACATGGTCGGGATGTGGGCGGTGGTGGTCGTCCTCGTCCTGCTGGCCCTCGGTGGATTTCTGGCAATGTGGCTCTCGGCTGTCACGGTGTCTGCGTGGCGGGGGCCGGCGCAGGAGCCGGCCGGCGACCCGGAGTAGGCAGTGAGGCGCGGCGGCTCCGACCAGGGTCGCCGCACCGGGTGTTCCCGACCTGTCGAGTTGAAGAATTTCGCAAATGCTAAAGTCATCAGGGTGTCTGCCGGGGTGGCAGCACCCGAAGGGGGAGCGTGGCGTGTCGGTGCCGCTGTACCAGGCGAAGGCGGAGCTGTTCCGCACCCTCGGGCACCCTGTCCGGATCCGGGTGCTGGAACTGCTCCAGGACGGCCCCAGGCCGGTGCGGGACCTGCTGGCCGCCATCGACGTCGAGGCGTCGAACCTCTCCCAGCAGCTCGCCGTGCTGCGCCGGGCCGGCATGGTCACGTCGCACCGGGACGGCCCCCTGGTGATGTACGCGCTGAGCACGCCCGACGTGGCCGACCTGCTGGCCGCCGGGCGGCGGATCCTCGGCGCGGTGCTCACCGACCGGGACGGGCTGCTCGACGAGTTGCGTGCCGGCGGACCGGACCGGTGACGGCCACCGACGTCGGTCCGGCCCGCTCGGCCGGACCCGCCCTGTCCGCCGCCTGGCGTCGGGTCCGCGACCTGCTGCCGGGCCGCGCCGACTGGCAGGCGGTACGCCGCTCACCCCGCCGTGACCTGGTCGCCGGGCTCACCGTCGCCGTGGTCGCGTTGCCGTTGGCGCTCGCCTTCGGGGTCACCTCCGGGCTCGGCGCGGAGGCCGGGCTGATCACCGCCGTGGTCGCCGGTGCGGTGGCGGCCGTCTTCGGCGGCTCGAACCTTCAGGTGTCCGGCCCGACCGGCGCGATGACCGTGGTGCTGGTGCCGGTCGTGGCGCAGTTCGGGGCGACCGGGGTGCTGATGGTCGGCGCGCTGGCCGGGTTGATCCTGATCGCCCTGGCCCTCGCCCGCCTCGGCCGCTACGTCCGCTATCTGCCGGTGCCGGTGATCGAGGGCTTCACCGCCGGCATCGCCGTGGTCATCGCCCTGCAACAGGTGCCAGCCGCGCTCGGCGTCAGTGACGCGCAAGGCGAGAAGGTGTGGGCGGTGGCGGCCGACGCGGTCACCCGGTTCGTCGTACACCCCCGGCCGGTCGCCGTCGCGGTGGCCCTCGGTGTCGCGGCGGTGATGCTGCTCGGTGCCAGGTGGCGTCCCGGGCTACCCTTCTCGCTGCTGGCCGTGGCCGCCGCCACGCTGCTCGCCGAACTCGTGCCGGTCGACCTGGTCCGGATCGGCGCGCTGCCGCAGGGGCTGCCCGCTCCGTCGCTGGACTTCCTCGACCTTTCGGCGGTGGGTGTGCTGCTGCCCGCCGCACTCGCGGTAGCGGCGCTGGCCGCGTTGGAAAGTCTGCTCTCGGCAACCGTCGCCGACGGGATGACCGTCGGCCAGCGACACGATCCGGACCGCGAACTCTTCGGTCAGGGCCTGGCCAACCTGGCCTCTCCGCTGTTCGGTGGCATCCCGGCCACCGCGGCCATCGCACGTACCGCCGTCAACGTCCGGGCCGGAGCGGCCTCCAAACTGGCGGCGCTGACCCACGCGGTGGCGCTGGCCGTGATCGTGCTGGCTGCCGCCCCACTGGTGGGCCGCATCCCGCTCGCCGCCCTGGCCGGCGTGCTGCTGGCCACCACCGTACGGATGGTCGAGGCCGCGTCGCTAAGGGCACTGGCCCGATCCACCCGGGGCGACGCGCTCGTGCTGGTGCTGACATTCGCCGTCACGGTGATCTGGGACCTGGTCACCGCCGTGGCCGTCGGCGTCGGGGTCGCGGTCGTCGTGGCACTGCGCGCCATCGCCCGCAGCGCGAAACTCGAACAGGTGCCGCTCGACTCCGGCGAGCACACCGCCGAGGAGCGGGCCCTGCTCGCCGAACACATCGTGGCCTACCGGCTCGACGGCCCGCTGTTTTTCGCCGCCGCGCACACCTTCCTGCTCCGGCTCTCCGACGTCGCGGACGTACGGGTGGTCATCCTGCGGATGTCCCGGGTATCCACCATCGACGCCACCGGCGCCCACGTGCTCGGCGACGCCATCCGCCGACTCCAGGGGCGCGGCATCACCGTGCTGCTCTCCGGCATCGTGCCCGGTCACGACCAGGTGCTCGACGCTCTCGGCGTGGCCGACCAGCTGCGCCGCGACGGACTGGTCTTCTCCGACACACCGGCCGCCATCGCGTACGCCAGGAACCTCGCGTTGGCCCCGGCCGGTGACCGGTACTGGCATCAATCCGGCGAAGGTGAGAGTGTGTCCGCTGCGGTCCTTTGATCATGTCCGGGTCAGGCGTGTGCGCTGAACAAGCAGGGGAGCACCATGTCCCAGAACGGCAACGCTCGGTCACACCTGCGGATAGGTGGCTGGCTTCCCGGGACGAGCCGACCCGGTTCGGGTTCTGATCATTGGGACTCCGGTACGCAGCATCAGCTGGTCAGACCCCGGCGGACCACATCTTCCCCACCGTTGACCGGCATCGCGCCGTCGACCGTCCCGCCTCCGGGCGGGTACGCCGGTCGGACCATCGACGCCTACCCGGTAGCCGAAGAACCCGTCCCCGAGCACGCCCGTTACGCAGCGCCAACCGCCGCCACGGGCAACCAGGGCGCGACCATCGGGAGGGCCGGCCCACGGCGTGCGCAGGTGCTGGGCGGTGCCGCCCTCGTCGTCGTCACCGCCGTCATCGGGGTGATGGCGCTGCGCGACGGGACGTCCCAGGAGCCGATCCGCAGCGAGTTCGTCGCCGGGATGCCCCGTCCCGACGGTGCCGCGGATGGCCCTGCCGTCGACTCGCTGCCCGACACGGACGGCACCGGCTCCCGAGGCGACAGTGGCGTCTTGCAGAACCCGACCACCGACCCTGTCGTCCGGCCCGGCCTCAACCCGCGTACCGACGGCAGCGACGCGGACGACGCCGGCTCGACCGGCCCCGGTAGCCCACCGGCCAGCCCGGCCGCCAAGAACCCACCGCGGGCCCCGAGCATCCCCGAAACACCTGCCAAACCGGTCGGGCCGGCGCTGGTTCCCGGTGCCCGGATCGGTCTGGAACCTGCCGGCTCGCCCGGACACCGGGTACGGCATGCCAACTTCCAGGCCCGAGTCGATCCGGTGAATGCCGCCAGCAGCGCCGGCACGAGAGCCGACGCCGCGTTCATCGTCCGGTCCGGTCTCGCCAGCGACAGTTGCGTCTCCTTCGAGTCGGTCAACTTCCCCGGCCACTACCTGCGACACTCCGACTTCCGGGTGTTCCTGCACCGCGCCGACGGCAGCGCCCTGTTCCGCGCCGACGCCACGTTCTGCCCGGTCACCGGCATCGGCGGACGACACACGTCACTGCGGTCGCACAACTACCCGGATCGGTACCTGAGTCACGACCGCCACCAGCAGATGCGGATCTCCCCGATCGGTGCCGGGGCCGGACCCTCGACGGCCACCTTCCGGATCCGTCCCGCCGGGTAGCCTCCCCGCCGCGCACGAACCGGCGCGGAAGTCGACGCGGCTGCCCTCGGTGGCGATTCGGGCAGCCGTCGTTCGTCATCTCGGTGCGGGCCCTATGGCCCACACTGGGAGCGAAGGAGACGACCATGCGTTATGCGCTGCTGATTCACTACCGCGAGCCGGGCGAGGGTGAGCTGTCCGACGAGATCGTCGCCGAGGCGAGGGCGGCCTTCGACGCGTACGGTCGGGCGCTGGTGTCGGCCGGGGTGTTGCTGGCGGCCGACGTGTTGCAGCCGACCGCGGCGACGACGACCGTCACCCGTAGGGACGGTGACCTACGCGTGCAGGACGGCCCGTTCGCGGAGACCAGGGAGGCGCTGGCCGGGGTGTTTCTCCTCGACGTACCGGACCTCGACGCCGCGATCGGCTGGGCGGAGAAGTGCCCGGCCGCGCAGTGGGGTGTGGTGGAGGTACGCCCGAGCGCGACGGCGATCGTCGACGGGGTATGGACGAGCTGACCGTCGGCGACGGAGGGTGGGCAGCCGCGACTGTCGCGGCCCGCGACAGTTACGGGCGGCTGCTCGCCCTGTTGGCCGCGTCGACAAGTGACCTCGCCGCCGCCGAGGACGCCCTGGCCGACGCCTTCGAGCGGGCCCTGCGGACCTGGCCCGACCGGGGCGTGCCGGAGAGTCCCGACGGGTGGCTGCTGACCGTGGCGCGTAACCGGCTGCGGGACCTGTGGAAGTCGGCGCACCGGCAGCGCACCGTCCCGCTCGACGTGGAGCGGGACGCCCCCGTACACCTCGATGACCTCGACCTCGACGCCGTCCCGGACCGGCGGCTGGAGCTGATGCTGGTGTGCGCGCACCCGGCGATCGAGCGGGCCGTGCACACCCCGCTCATGCTCAACACGGTGCTCGGTTTCACGGCCGCCCAGGTCGGCCGGGCCTACTCGGTGCCGGCGTCGACGATGGCAACCCGCCTGGTCCGGGCGAAGCGGCGCATCAAGGCCGCCCGGATCCCGTTCCGCATCCCCGACCGCGGCGATCTGCCGGATCGGATGGCGGCGGTGCTGGAGGCGGTCTACGGGGCGTACGTCATCGACTGGACGACGACCGGCCCGGAAGCCCGGCAGGTCCCCACCGAGGCCCTGCACCTGGCCGAGGTACTGACGACGCTGGTGCCCGACGACCCGGAGGCGCACGGGCTCGCCGCCCTCGTCCAGCTCTCGTCCGCGCGGTTACCCGCCCGCCTCGACGCAGACGGGCGGTTCGTGCCGCTGGCCGAGCAGGACCCGTCGCGCTGGGACGACCACCTGATCCACCGGGCACACGAGCACCTACGCGCCGCGCACGCGCGCGGGCAGGTCGGCCGCTTCCAACTTGAGGCCGCCGTCCAGGCCGTGCACTGCGCCCGGCGGGAGACCGGCACCACCGACTGGCCGGCGCTGCTGGACCTGCACCGCGCGTTACACACAGTTGCGCCGTCGCTCGGCGGCGCGGTCGCCTACGCGGTCGCCACCGCCGAGGTCGAGGGCCCGGCGGCCGGGCTGACCCGGCTCGACGAGCTGCTGGGCGACCGGGCCCGACGCTTCCAGCCGGCCCGGGCTGCCCGCGCTCACCTGCTCGAACGGCTCGGCCACCATGGCGAGGCGGTCGCCGCCTACGCGAGCGCGATCGACCTCACCCACGACCCCGCCGAGCGGGCACACCTCCAGCACCGCCGTTCGCTCCTGCCCGGCTGAACAGTCCCGCTGGCGGACTCGCCGAAGCGGCGATCGATGGCGACAATGGATCGCCGCGAGGTAGCGCGGGCCTGTGTCGCGGCAACTCCTGGCGTCAGTTCACCCGGCTGGCCAGCGCTGCTGCATCGGTGAGAAGTTCGTTCAGCTCGTCGTCATTGACAGCACCGTTGCCCAAGATATTGAGGATCACGAGTCCCTGGATGCGTCCGGCCATCTGGGGGTCTATGGCCGTCTCGACATCGGGATCCACAGCGGCTCGAATCAGCGTCTCGGCTGCGTTGGCGTCGATTTCCGGGGTGCCGGCGGGGGCTGCCGCTCGCATGTCAGCCACGAAGCGCATGATCTCGCCCGGGGGTGTCCGCTCGTTGAAGCGCTGGTTGACTGCGAAGTAGAAGACCGCACCGAGGAGGGCTGGGAAGCCGTCCCAGCCGATCTCGTCGAGGCGAGCTTCGATTCGGTCGTTGGCCTCGTGATCGCCTCTGATCATCGTCCGGATGTACTCGACCATCTCAGGGCTGTTCATCAGATCGCTTCCTCTCGCGGTGCTTCTTCGCCATGTTCCAGATACCGCGGAGCCCCACGACGACCGCACCAGCAGCCATGATGACCGACGTCACCGGGTGCTCCAACTGAGGACGGTCCACCGGCGTGCCGGGGTCGGCAGCCGTCGTCGTCGTGGTGCCACCACTCGATCCCGAGCCCTTCAAGCCCTTTTGCAGCTCGCGAAAGCCGGTGGTGATCGCCTGTTCGGTTTGCTTGAGCGTGTCTTCGGTATCGTCCGCTTTCTTGACGTGCCGGCGGAGGAACGCCTCGCCCTTACGGCTGCGTCCCTCCGCCTCCTCAACGAGGCGGTCCCCGGAGGGCGAAGCCGCATCATCTGGTTCGGTGGGCACCGCACCGGGGGCGATTGTGTTGACGTACGCGGTGATGTGGCGGGCAGCCTCAGCCAAGAGGCGGGCGTACCGGCCGGCTTTGTCTCGGGCCACCTCGGCGTCCGTGACGGCGGCGCGTAGCCGCTTGTCGTTGCTTCCCCGCTGAACCTCGGCCAGCCGCGCCAAAGCCACCTCGGCGTCCGTCCGGGCGCGCAGCGCGGTGACCGCTGCGGCATCAAGGTTTCCGCGTACGGCGAGAAGCTGCGCGACCAGCTCGGCGATGCTGCCGCTCATCCGAGTCGGGTGAGGTAGTCGCTCGCGTGTTCGGCGGTGTGGTCGAAGCGGCGGCGAGTCGGTTCGACCTCTGCCTTGGCGGCGGCGAGTGCCTGATGGGTGTCGGTCACGTGCTGGTGTTGGCTGTCGCTCAGCACAGCGTTCGCCGTTCGGGTTGCCGCTTCGGCCTCGGAGACGGCCTTATCGAACACCCGTCGTCCCTGGCGCGCGGCTTCGATGGCGGCGCGCAGGGCCGCCTTGACCTCGCCGACACTCATGGTGGTGGTCGGTGATCAGCCGAGGATGCCGACGTAGCGGCGGGCAGCCTCCGAGCTGCCCTGCACGAGGGTCACAGCCTCGGCCAGGCGCTGCTTGCTCTGCTCACCGCGGGCAATGGCCTCGGCGATCGCCGGATGGCCGGTGCCGGCGGCGACGGCACGTAGCCGGGCCAGCATCTGCTCGGTGTTCTCGGCGGCGGCGCGGATCTGGTTGATCGTCACGTTGCCCTGCTCGGCTGCCTGCATCAGTGCCGCCTTGACCTCTTCGATACTGGCCATGCCGCCCCCCGTCTGCTGATTGTGGACCCGGATCACCATTACGTGGCCGGACGGACACTATCGGAGATGAATGCAGCTCGCAGCCCGGTGACTACAGGTGGTCAGCTGCGGGTCATGCCACGTCGGGCAATGAACCCTTGCGATCGCGTCTCGGCGACGAAGAAGCATTGTCGGCGGGAAGGTGGCCAGCGGCGAAGGGCTCGTTGACCGCGATAGCGGTGGCCGCAACGATCGTCTGGCTGTCGCCGCGCCAACCGGTCGTCTCCAAACCGTCCAGGATCTGGTCTACCGTGCCCCAGCCGCGACGCGCCATCGCGCGGATCAGGTCGCTGAACTCGGCTCGTCCGCTCACGGTTTCACGTCCCCGGCGATATCCGGTACGGACCTCCACTCGCAGCCCGACACAAGGGTCAGATCGAGGACCGCCGGAACGTAGCAGGGGCTCTCAACCGTCAATCTTGGAAAGTTCCCGTTCGCGAAGAACGGGAACTTTCCAAGATCTCGGTGTCCTGTAGGCGGGGATCCTTCTGCCGGCTGCATTCCAGGGCCTCGGTGACGGCGTCGAGGGTCACCTCGGCCTCGGTACGCAGGTCACGCACGACGCCGTCGCCGACGCCGTGCCGACCGACCTGGCGGTGCCGATCCAGGCGCCCGCCGCCGCGCCGAACGACCTGATCGCCGACCCGGTGCCGGCGCTGCTGCGGTTGGCCGCCCGGCACGCCGGGCAGACCCTGACCGTCCGCTTCGCCCGTGCCGGCTGCGCGGTCCACCTCCACGACGACGACGGTGTACGTGTGGTTGCCACCGCCCCCGACCTGGACATCAGTGAGCGGTGAGAAGATGAAAGGGAGCGACCGGCCGGGGCGCGGCGGGCGGGGAGGTGCGGGTGAGCAGGGCGGTCGAGGAGACGAATCGGGCGATGTTGCGCGCCCGGGACGCGATGGACCGGGCGTACGCGCAACCGCTGGACATCCCCACCCTGGCGCGGATCGCGCACGTCTCCGAGGCGCACTTCATCCGCACCTTCCGGGCCACCTTCGGTGAGACCCCGCACCGCTACCTGCAACGGCGTCGGGTGGAGCGGGCCATGTACCTGCTGTTGCACACCGGTCAGGACGTGACGGAGATCTGCACGGCTGTCGGTTTCGGCAGTCTCGGCACGTTCAGCCGTACCTTCCGGCAGATCATCGGTGAGTCGCCCACCGACTACCGAAAGCGGCGGACGGCGCCCGTCGCGCCGGTGCCGGGCTGCTTCACGAAGGCGTGGACCAGACCGAGCAGTTTTGGATAAGCAGCAGGTCAGAGCGTTGCACTAGCGTTTCGGGCATGACGATGAACGCGATCAGCCGCTCCCAGATCTACGTCCTCGACCAGGACGAGGCACTCGACTTCTACATCGGCAAGCTCGGCCTTGAGTTGAACACGGATCAGGATCTCGGCTTCATGCGTTGGCTCACGGTCAACATCCCTGGCGACCGGCAGCGGGAGATCCTGCTGGAGAAGCCAGGCCCGCCGAACCTGGACCCGGCCACCGCCGAGCAGGTCCGCGAGCTGCTCTCCAAGGGCGCCGCGGGTGGCTTCCTCTTCATGACCACCGACGACGCCCACAAGACGTACGAGGAGTTGGTCGCGAAGGGGGTCGACATCACCGACGAGCCGATGGAACGGCCGTACGGCATCGACTTCGGCATCCGCGACCCGTTCGGCAACCAGATCCGCATCGGGCAGATGTTCGACCGGAAGGCCGAGCACTGCTGAAGTCCTGGAAGCAGCTTTGTCTGGCCCCGGCGCCGGTCACCGACGCCGGGGCAGGCGATACCTCAGCGCCGCACGTCGAGCCAGACCAGCCGGTGGTCGGAGGTGGGGAAGCCGCCCGGCAGGGCCGGGTCGTAGTCGCCGACCAGCCGGAACAGCGGGTCACCCGGCACCGGCCAGAAGATTCCGGTGGCGCGGACCGGCAGGCCCCGGCTCGGTAGCAGGTAGTCGACCCGCAGGTTGCCGGGGCTGGTGTCGGCGAAGTCGGCGGTGTCGAAACGCGGGTCGCTGCGGTGGTCGAGGTTGGCGCCGCCCTGCCGCCGCGCCGCCGCGGTGCCGCCTGCGCTGGCCGGCACGACCCGGTCGTTGATCCGGGGGTGGTCGAGCAGCTGCTGCGCCGCGCCGGGCAGGCTGTCACCGTCGTACGGGTCGGAGTTGAGGTCCCCGGCGATCACGAAGGCCGCCCCCGGCCGCAACCCGCCGCGTCGCCCGGTGTCGTCGTAGATGTAGCCGGCCCGCCACGGCGAGACGTAGTCGGCCCAGAAGCGGATCTCGTCGTGGTTGCGGCGGCCGTTGCGGTCCTCCGGCCCGTCGAAGACCGGCGGCGTGGGGTGGCTGGCCAGCAGGTGCACGGTACGGCCGGGCAGCCGGACCGGCACGTCCCAGTGGCTCTTGGAGGACAGCCGCACGTCGGCCAACTCGGCCGGGGAGTACCAGTCTGCGGGCGCGGGGGTTGCCAGGTCGTCGGGCAGCAACGCGCCGGGCATGTCCCGCCAGCGGAACGTCTGGAAGGTGCGCACCCGGGCCAGGTCGATCGGGTACGCCGAGTAGACCGCCATGCCGTACTGGCCGGGGAAGAGCCCGAAACCGTAGGCGTCGTCGGGCCCACCAACGGTCCCGTCGTTGTTGAGATCGTGTCCGGAGGGGACACCGGTGTTCGACGAGGCCGCGTAACGGTACGGGTAGCGGATCGCCCGGGTGCCGTTGCGCGGCACGGAGAGGTAGTTGTCCTGGAACAACGCCAACGCCCGCCCCTGCGGGTCGTAGTCGAACTCGTTGATCAGCAGCACGTCCGGGCGTACCCGCTGGATCACCTCGGCGACGTTGCCGGCCTGCGCGTCGTTCCGCCCGGACAGGTCGGCGACCAGCCCGCCGGCGGCGCCCCGGTTCAGCGAGGCGTTGAAGGTCGCCACCCGCAGCGTGCCCGGTTGCCCCCTACCCGCACTGGCCGGCGACGGCACCACGACCGCCGCCGTCGTGGCGAGCAGCGCCGCCGTGATCGCGGCGCTGACCTTCCGCTTCGCACCCATCGACACCCTCCCGATCCACGATCAACGATCGCCACGCTACCGGGAGCGGCATGACGCCAGGGTGAACCGCGATCGACGATCCGCCGCCTCCCACGGGAGCCGTCTCCCTCGGTTCACAGTGGACCGAGGACGTCGTGCGGGTCGGCGTCCAGGGCGAGCGTGTCGAGGACCGTCAGTAGCTGGCGTTCCTCGTAGCGGAAGTGGCTTTCCATGATGGCGGCGATGCCCTCGACGTGGCGGTCGAGTTCGGCCGGGGAGGCGGCCCGGTCCACGGCGGCCTGTAGACCCGCGAGCAGATGCGCGATCATCGAGTGGTCCTGTTTCAGGTACCGCAGGGTGTCGCGCAGCTCCGGATGGGCGGCGGCGATCGCCGGGAACAGTTCGCGGTCCTCGCCCTCGTGGTGCCCGGTCAGGGCGGCACAGAAGCCGTGACAGAACAGCAGCAGGTCACGGGTGGCTGGTCCGGCCGCCTCGCCACTGGCCAGTGCGTTGCGGGTCAGGTGCAGGGCTTCGCGCAGCCGATCGTGCACGCTGCGAAGCTCGTGGCTCCAGGCGACGAGCCTGGTCTTCTCGCCCTCAGTCACAGGAGGGCGAAGGCACCGACTGTGTCATCGTCGTGGTCCTTCGTATCCGGCGCCTCCATGCCTGACACGGCCTGCCACCGGCACGCGACGCTGCCCCCACGCTACCCGAGCCGGGGCGGTTACGAGGGCCCGGATGGCCCGGCGCCGGCGGCCGGGCCATCCGGCCGGTCACTCCGGGACGCGGCGGTAGGCGCCGTCGCTGGCGGAGGTGGCCATCGAGGCGTACGCGCGCAGCGCCGCCGACACCGGACGCTGCCGGTCGACCGGGGTGTACGGGCGGTCCCGCTTCTCCTGGGCGACCCGGCGGGCGTCCAGCACGTCCGCCGGCACGTTCAGCTCGATCGAGCGGGCCGGGATGTCGATGACGATCTCGTCGCCCGGCTCGACCAGCGCGATCAACCCGCCGGAGGCGGCCTCGGGGGAGGCGTGCCCGATGGAGAGCCCGGAGGTGCCGCCGGAGAACCGGCCGTCGGTCAGCAGGGCGCAGGCCCGGCCCAGCCCTCGTCCCTTGAGGAACGAGGTGGGGTAGAGCATCTCCTGCATGCCGGGACCACCCTTCGGCCCCTCGTAGCGGATCACCACCACGTCCCCGGCGACGATCTCCTTGGCCAGGATGGCGGTCACCGCGTCGTCCTGCGACTCGTAGACCTTTGCCGGGCCACGGAAGGTCAGGCACTCCTCGGGCACCCCGGCGGTCTTCACCACACAGCCCTCCGGCGCGAGGTTGCCGTAGAGGATGGCCAGCCCGCCGTCGGCGGTGTACGCGTGCTCCCGGTCCCGGATGCAGCCGCCGGCCGCGTCGGTGTCCAGCGACGACCAGCGGTTGGTGGTGGAGAACGGCTCGGTGGTGCGCACCCCGCCCGGTGCGGCGTGGAACAGCTCGATCGCCTCGGGCCTGGCGGTGCCGCCGCGCACGTCCCAGTCGGCCAGCCAGCCCTCAAGCGTGGGGGAGTGCACCGCGTGCACGTCCCGGCGTAGCAGGCCGGCGCGGTCGAGTTCGCCGAGGATGGCCGGGATGCCACCGGCGCGGTGCACGTCCTCCATGTGGTACTGCGGGGAGTTCGGAGCGACCTTGGCCAGGCACGGCACCCGGCGGGAGATGGCGTCGATGTCCGCCACGGAGAAGTCCAGCTCGGCCTCACGGGCGGCGGCCAGCAGGTGCAGGATCGTGTTCGTCGACCCACCCATCGCCACGTCCAGCGCTACGGCGTTCTCGAACGCGGCCCGGGAGGCGACCTCGCGGGGCAGCACCGAGGCGTCGTCGCCGTCGTACCACCGCTTGGCGATCTCCACGGCGGTGCGGCCGGCCTCGACGAAGAGCGACCGTCGGGCGGCATGGGTGGCCAACGTCGAGCCGTTGCCCGGCAGCGCCAGCCCGATCGCCTCGGTGAGACAGTTCATCGAGTTCGCGGTGAACATGCCGGAGCAGGAGCCGCAGGTGGGGCAGGCGGACCGCTCGATCTCGCCGAGCTGCTCGTCGGTGACGGCCTCGTTCGAGGAGGCGATCATCGCGTCGATCAGGTCGATCTTGCTGTGCACGATCCCCTCGATCGCCACCGTCTTGCCGGCCTCCATCGGGCCGCCGGAGACGAACACGGTGGGGATGTTCAGCCGCAGCGCAGCCAGCAGCATGCCCGGGGTGATCTTGTCGCAGTTGGAGATGCAGACCAGAGCGTCCGCGCAGTGTGCGTTGACCATGTACTCGACCGCGTCGGCGATCAACTCCCGGCTGGGCAGGGAGTAGAGCATGCCGCCGTGGCCCATGGCGATGCCGTCGTCGACCGCGATGGTGTTGAACTCCCGGCCCACCCCGCCGGCTTCGGCCACCGCGTCGGCGACCAGGCCGCCCATGTCCTTGAGGTGTACGTGGCCCGGCACGAACTGGGTGAAACTGTTCGCGATGGCGACGATCGGCTTGCCGAAATCGTCGTCGGTCATCCCGGTGGCCCGCCAGAGGGCCCGGGCGCCGGCCATCGTCCGACCGTGCGTGGAGGTCTTCGACCGCAGCTCAGGCATGTGTACCAGTCTGACACCGCCGGCGCGGCCCGGACACCGGCGTCGCGCCGTGTCCCAACAGATGCACACCCGATCCCCACAGCTGGCATCGATCCGGCAGAGTTGAGGTCGTGCACACACCCCCGGCCATGATCGGCGCTGCGGTGCTGAGCGCGCTGATCGCCCTGACGGCCGGCGTGCTGCTCGCCGCCGCCGTCCGGCGCCGGGCCACGCCGCACCGACCGGCGTACGCGGTGCTGGCCGTCGGTGGCGCGTTCGCGGTGGTGACCATGCTGGTCGGGGCAGCCGTCGCGGTGACCATGAGCGGGCACTGGGCACACGAGCAGCACCAGCGCACCACCTGGGCCACCCTGGTGGCGCTCGGCACGGCCACCGGCGGCCTGCTGTTCTGCTTCGGCCTGCTCCGACTGCCCGGGGTGACCGGCTCGGTGCCCTCGGCGGCCCGGCTCGCGCTGGACGGCGTGATCGTGGGCACCGCGCTGTGGTTCGTCGGCTGGGTGCTGTTCTCCGAGCCGACCCGGCTGCTCGGCGACGCGACGCCGACCGCCTGCCCGTCGATTCTGCTCGCCTCGGTCAGCGCGGCGTTGAGCGCCGGCCTCTCCGCGATCATGGTGCTTCGGGCGCCCGCGCCCCGACGCTGCCTGGCTGTGCTGGGCACCGGCATCACCGCCGCGTCGGTGGGTGGGTTGGGTGTAGCGGCCGGGCTCTGCCAGGCCGGGCCGGCACTGGCGCTGGCCGGTGCGGTGGTGCTCGCGGTGGGGCTGCTGGTCGCCGCGGTGGCGGCCTACCGCATCGATCCGCCGGGCCAACTCGCCATCGACGTGATCCGCCACGACGGCGAGTACGCCTTCGTGCCGATGGGCGCCCTGGCCGCCTCGGCGATGTACCACCTCCTGCAGGACGGCCGGTTCGACGGGTTGGCCATCGCGGCCGGCAGCGTCGAGGGCTTCGCCCTGGTCGCCCGGCAGTACCTCACCCTGCACGACGTGCGGGCCTACGCCCGCCGGCTGGCCGACCGGGAGGCGCACTTCCGGCAGCTCGCGCACACCGACGCGCTCACCGGCCTGGCCAATCGTCGCGGCCTGCTGCGGGCCCTGCACCGGTGCGCCGAGGAGCGGGTGCCGTGCGTACTGCTCGGGCTGGACCTGGACGGCTTCAAGAACGTCAACGACATGCGGGGCCACGACGTCGGCGACGCCGTCCTGGCCGAGGTGGGCCGGCGGCTGCGCGGCAATCTGCGCCCCGGTGATCTCGCGGCCCGGCTCGGTGGTGACGAGTTCGCGGTGCTCATGCGCGGAGGCCCGGCCGGGGCGGGAGTGGTCGCGGAGCGGTTGCTGCGGGTCCTCGGTGGCGCCTACGAGCAGCCCGAGGCACCCGTCTTCCTCTCGGTCAGCATCGGCCTGGCCGGCTGGGCCGACGAGCCCGACGTCGAGCTGCTGCTACGGCACGCGGATCTGGCGCTGCGCTACGCCAAGCAACGTGGCAAGAACCGGATCGAGCGCTACGACGGCGCGTACGACCGGCTGCTGCGCCGGCGCACGACGCTGGAGCATGAGCTGCGCGGCGCGATCGAGCGCGACGAGCTGCGGCTGGTGTTCCAGCCGGTGGCCTCCCTGCCGTCGGTACGCCCGGTCGGCGCGGAGGCGCTGCTGCGGTGGCGTCACCCCGAGCTGGGCAACGTCCGGCCGGACGAGTTCATCCCGCTCGCCGAGGAGAGCGGGATGATCGCCAAGCTGGGCGCCTGGGTGCTGCATCAGGCCTGCTATCAGCTGTCCCGCTGGCTGGCCGAGGGCCACGACGTCTGGGTGTCGGTGAACGTCTCCCCGCGTGAGCTGCACGCCCCCGAGTACGTGGTGCAGGTCGCCGAAGCGCTGCGCGCCCATCACGTGCCGCCGCAGCGGCTGGTGCTGGAGATCACCGAGCACGCGGTCGCCACCGACCTCGACGAGCTGATCCGGCGGCTGACCGCGCTGCGGCTGACCGGCGTGCGGATCGCCCTGGACGACTTCGGTGCCGGCTACTCCTCGCTCAACCAGCTCCGCCGACTTCCGATCGACATCCTCAAGATCGATCATGGGCTGGTGGCCGAGCATGAGCCCGTCCAGCCGGAAGGGCGTGACGGCCCGGCCTTCGCCCCGATGGTGGACATCGTGATGCGGTTGGGTCACCAGTTCGGCCTTGAGGTGATCGCCGAGGGGGTGACCACGCCCACCGAGATGGCCGCCGTGGTGGCCGCCGGCTGCCGGTTCGGCCAGGGCGCGCTGTTCGGCTGGGGCGTACCGGCCGAACACCTGGAGGCGATGCTGGACGCGGCCACGTCGCCCGGTGCCCGGCCGGCCCGTCCCACGGCGGGCGCCCCACTTCCGCGACCCGTCGGGCCGCCCGCGCCGAGGCGGGGTGAGAGCGTCTCCGGGCAGGTCGTGCCCGGTCCGATCGGCGTGCCAGGCGGCGACGCGCCGACGTCCGTGAACCAAAATGTGGGATCAGTTGACTCATCGCGTGAGATGCGTCAGGCTTGAGCCCATGTCGTCGTACCGGTCGCTGCGAGTACTTACCTGAGCGCACTCTCCCTGACTGAGAGTGCGCTGGCCCCGTGCATCTGGCACGTGGGCCTTTTTCTTGCCGTCGAACCAATCGAACGCTGGCCCCGCCCGCGTTCCACAGTGTGAGCAGCCCCACCCACTCCAGCCGAAGGCCAACCGCCATGACGAGACCCACGCCCGAGACGCTCGCCCATTCCGCCCGGCGCGCCCGCACCGCCGCCGAGGCGTCGGGTGACGCCGACCAGACCCGCGCCGCCTCGCCGGCCGTCCCGGTGGCGCGTCCCGCCCCGGCCCAGGTGTCCGGTGCCGGCTCACTTGTGCGCTCCCTGGAGGCACTCGGCGTAGACGTCGTCTTCGGTATCCCGGGCGGCGCGATCCTGCCGGCGTACGACCCGCTCTACGACTCGACCGTGCGGCACATCCTGGTCCGGCACGAGCAGGGCGCCGGCCACGCCGCCACCGGGTACGCCCAGGCCACCGGCCGGGTCGGGGTGTGCATCGCCACCTCCGGTCCGGGCGCGACGAACCTGGTCACCCCGATCGCCGACGCGTACATGGACTCGGTGCCGCTGGTGGCGATCACCGGCCAGGTGGCCCGCCCGTCGATCGGCACGGACGCCTTCCAGGAGGCGGACATCCAGGGCATCACGCTGCCGATCACCAAGCACAACTTCCTGGTGCAGGAGGCCAGCGAGATTCCCCGGGTGCTGGCCGAGGCGTTCCACCTGGCCTCGACCGGGCGTCCCGGGCCGGTCCTGGTGGACATCCCCAAGGACATCCTTCAGGCGCCGACCACCTTCGCCTGGCCGCCCACCCTGGACCTGCCCGGTTACCGGCCGACGCTGCACCCGCACGGCAAGCAGATCCGCGAGGCGGCACGGCTGATCGGTGCCGCCCGCCGACCGGTGCTCTACGTCGGCGGCGGCGTGCTCAAGGCCGGCGCCACCGAGGGGCTGCGCCGGCTGGCCGAGCTGACCGGGATCCCGGTGATCACCACGCTGATGGCGCTCGGCGCGTTCCCCGACTCGCACCGGCAGCACCTGGGCATGCCCGGCATGCACGGCACCGTCGCCGCGGTCTACGGGCTGCAGAAGGCCGACCTGATCGTGGCGCTGGGCGCCCGGTTCGACGACCGGGTCACCGGAAAGCTGGACTCCTTCGCGCCGGACGCCACGATCGTGCACGCCGACATCGATCCGGCGGAGATCGGCAAGAACCGGCACGCGGACGTGCCGATCGTCGGCGACGCCCGGCACGTCATCGACGAGCTGGTCGCGGCGGTCACCGCCGAACGCGCGGCGGGGCGTACCACCGACATCGCCGACTGGTGGACGCAGTTGGACGACCTGCGGGAGCGCTATCCGCTGGGCTACGAGGAGCCGTCGGACGGCACCCTCTCCCCGCAGTACGTGATCAAGCGACTGGGTGAGATCGCCGGTCCGGACACGATCTACGTTGCCGGTGTGGGCCAGCACCAGATGTGGGCCTCCCAGTTCATCTCGTACGAGAAGCCGCAGACCTGGCTCAACTCCGGCGGCCTCGGCACCATGGGCTACGCGGTGCCGGCGGCGATGGGTGCCAAGGTGGGCCGGCCGGACACGGTGGTCTGGGCGATCGACGGCGACGGCTGTTTCCAGATGACCAACCAGGAGTTGGCCACCTGCGCCCTGGAGGGCATCCCGGTCAAGATCGCCGTCATCAACAACGGCAACCTCGGCATGGTCCGGCAGTGGCAGACGCTGTTCTACAACGAGCGCTACTCCAACACGGAGCTGGGCACCCACAAGCACCGCATTCCGGACTTCGTCAAGCTGGCCGAGGCGCTCGGCTGCGTCGGGCTGCGCTGCGAGACCGCCGAGGAGGTGGACCGGACCATCGAGATGGCCATGTCCATCAACGACGCGCCGGTGGTCATCGACTTCGTGGTCGGCAAGGACGCCATGGTCTGGCCCATGGTCCCGGCCGGCACCAGCAACGACGAGATCATGTTCGCCCGCGGCGTCCGCCCGGCCTTCGACGAGGACGATATCTAGGTCATGGCCGATTGCACCGAGCGCAGCGAGGGCCATGAGGACATGACAAGGAAGGCACAGCCGTGACCATTCACACCCTCTCCGTCCTGGTGGAGAACAAGCCAGGCGTGCTGGCCCGGGTCTCCGGGCTGTTCTCCCGGCGCGGGTTCAACATCGACAGTCTCGCGGTCGGCGAGACCGAGAACCCGGACGTCTCGCGGATCACCATCGTGGTCAACGCGGAGTCCTCGCCGTTGGAACAGGTCACCAAGCAGCTCAACAAGCTGGTCAACGTACTCAAGATCGTCGAACTGGACCCGGGCACCTCGGTGGCCCGCGAGCTGCTGCTGGTGAAGGTGCGCGCGGACCGCAACGCCCGAGGCCAGGTCCTGGAGACGGTAAACCTGTTCCGGGCCCGGGTGGTCGACGTGGCCGCCGACACCCTCACGGTCGAGGCGACCGGCACCCCGGACAAGCTCGACGCGCTGCTGCGCGACCTTGAGCCCTTCGGCATCAAGGAGATGGTCCAGTCGGGCCTGGTGGCGATCGGGCGCGGCTCGCGCGCGATCACCGCCGGCCCGGCCCTGCGGGCCGCCTGACCCCACCTCGGCCCGGGTCCGCGTGACCGGGCCGGCCACCAGCCACGACGGGCCGCTGCGGCCGCCGTACGAAAGGGAAGTCATGAGCGTTGAGGTGTACTACGACGACGACGCCGACCTGGGCCTGATCCAGGCGAAGAAGGTCGCCGTGATCGGGTACGGCAGCCAGGGCCACGCCCACGCGTTGTCGCTGCGCGACTCCGGTGTCGACGTGGTGATCGGTCTGCCGGCGGGCTCGAAGAGCCGGCCGAAGGCCGAGGAACAGGGGCTGCGGGTGCTCACCCCGGCCGAGGCGGCGGCCGAGGCCGACGTGATCATGGTCCTCGCGCCGGACACCGCGCAGCGTCACATCTACGCCGAGTCGATCGCGCCGAACCTCAGCGCGGGCAAGGCGCTGTTCTTCGGCCACGGGTTCAACATCCGGTACGGGCTGATCAAGCCGCCGGCCGGGGTGGACGTGGCGATGGTCGCCCCGAAGGGCCCCGGTCACCTGGTCCGCCGGCAGTACGTCGACGGCAAGGGCGTGCCCTGCCTGGTCGCCGTCGAGCAGGACGGCAGCGGCAGCGCGTTCGCGCTGGCCCTGTCGTACGCGAAGGGCATCGGCGGCACCCGGGCCGGCGCGATCAAGACCACCTTCACCGAGGAGACCGAGACCGACCTCTTCGGCGAGCAGGCGGTGCTCTGCGGCGGTGCGGCGGCACTGGTGCAGACCGGTTTCGAGGTGCTCACCGAGGCCGGTTACGCGCCCGAGGTGGCCTACTTCGAGTGCCTGCACGAGCTGAAGCTGATCGTGGACCTGATGTACGAGGGCGGTATCGCCCGGATGCGTTACAGCGTCTCCGACACCGCCGAGTACGGCGACCTCTCCCGTGGGCCGCGGGTCATCGACGGCCGGGTCAAGGAGGAGATGCGCAAGATCCTCGGTGAGATCCAGAACGGCGAGTTCGCCCGCGAGTGGGTGGCCGAGGACGAGGCCGGGCGGCCCAACTACAACAAGTGGCGCAGCGAGGGCGCGGCGCACCCGATCGAGGAGACCGGCGCGAAGCTGCGCGGCATGATGAGCTGGGTGGACCGGCCGATCACCGAGACCGCCTGAGCGCTTTCCCCAACGGCACCCGACCCCGGCGTTCTCCCCGACGCCGGGGCCGGGTGCCGTGCTGTCTCCACGTGGTAAACGATCGTTAACACGCACGTCACGTCCGGTTTGTGAGGGCACTCACCCCGCGCTCCGGGGCACGCCGGGCGGCCCGCCCCCTACGATCGCGGGTAGGTGCTCCAGGCGGCACCTGACGGCCATGGCCCGGAGCGAGCCGGGCGCAGCGCAGCGCCCAGCCCCCGGCCGACCGCTCTGACGACATCTACGAGGACCAATGACTCCTGTCGTACTGATCGCCGAAGAACTCGCCCCCGCCGCCATCGAGGTGCTCGCCCACGACTTCGACGTCCGGCACGTGGACGGCACCGACCGCCCGGCCCTGCTCTCGGCGCTCTCCGAGGCCGACGCCGTCATCGTCCGCAGTGCCACCCAGATCGACGCCGAGGCGATCGCCGCCGCTCCCCGGCTCAAGGTCGTCGCCCGGGCCGGTGTCGGCCTGGACAACGTCGAGGTACCGGCCGCCACCGCACGGGGCGTCATGGTCGTCAACGCACCCACCTCCAACATCGTCTCCGCCGCCGAGCAGGCCGTCGCGCTGCTGCTCGCGGTCGCCCGCAACACCGCCAGCGCCAGCGCAGCGCTCAAGGCGGGGGAGTGGAAGCGGTCGAAGTACACGGGTGTGGAGCTCCAGGGCAAGACCGTCGGCGTGGTCGGTCTCGGCCGCATCGGCGTGCTGTTCGCATCCCGGATCGCCGCCTTCGGCACCCGGCTCATCGCGTACGACCCGTACATCCAGCCGGCCCGGGCCGCGCAGCTCGGCGTACGCCTGGTGGGTCTGGAGGAGCTGCTGCGGGAGAGCGACTTCATCTCGATCCACCTGCCGAAGACCCCCGAGACGGTGGGCCTGATCGGTGAGAAGGAGCTGTCCATCGTCAAGCCGGGCGTACGGATCGTCAACGCTGCCCGGGGCGGGCTGATCGACGAGCAGGCCCTCGCCGACGCGCTCGCCGAGGGCCGGGTCGCCGGTGCCGGGGTGGACGTCTACGCCAAGGAGCCGTGCACCTCCTCGCCGCTGTTCGCCTTCGACAACGTGGTGGCCACCCCGCACCTGGGTGCCTCCACCGCCGAGGCGCAGGACAAGGCCGGCCTGGCGGTCGCCAAGAGCGTGAAGCTCGCACTGCAGGGCGAGTTCGTGCCGGACGCGGTAAACGTGCAGGCCGGCGGCGTGGTCGCCGAGGACGTCCGGCCGCTGCTGCCGCTGGCCGAGAAGCTCGGCCGCGCCTTCACCGCGGTGGCCGGCGGGGTCGCCGCCAGCGTCACCGTCGAGGTGCGTGGCGAGATCGTCGAGCACGACGTGTCGGTGCTCAAGCTCGCCGCCACCAAGGGACTGTTCAGCTCGGTGGTCGAGGAGCAGGTGACCTACGTCAACGCGCCGCACCTCGCCGCGCAGCGCGGGGTGGAGGTGTCGCTGGACACCCAGACCGAGACCGCCGACCACCCCGTTCTGGTCACCGTGCGCGGCGCGCTGCCCGACGGCCGCACGGTCAGTGTCTCCGGCACCGTCACCCAGGCCGGCACCCGCGACGTCATCAAGCTGACCGAGGTGGACGGCTTCGACGTGGAGATCGGTGCCGAGGGCATCCTGCTCTTCCTCCGCTACGCCGACCGCCCGGGCGTGGTCGGCACCGTCGGCACCCTGCTCGGCCAGGCCGGCGTCAACATCGCGGCGATGCAGGTGGCCCGCCGGGAGGCCGGCGGTGAGACGCTGATGACCCTAACCGTGGACCAGGCGCTCGGTGCCGACCTGCTCACCTCGGCCGCCGACTCGATCGGCGCCACCTCGGCCAGCGCTGCCGACCTGCGCGACGAGTAGCCACCCGAACGCTCCAGACACGCCACGACGGGGCCCGGCCTACGGCCGGGCCCCTCGTCATCCGACCGCCGGGCAAGGCGTCGGGTCGTCGCATCCGCCGTGGCGGCGGCTTTGCCGTACTGACCGAAAAGGCCCGCGCGACCCGCGTTGTCGTCGTGGGTCTGCCGTCCGGCACGGCGGGTCGGTCAGCCGGGCAGCCGGACCCCGGGCGGCGGGTACACCGAGCCGTCCTGGGCGTCGAACAGCATCAGCCGATGCTCGCCGGCCAGCCGCTCGATGTCGAGCAGCACCTGGTCAGGGCAGGCCGGGTCCAGGTTCAGCTCGATGTGGTCGGCCGCCTTGTGCAGCGGCGCCACCGCCCAGGGAGTGCTCGGGCCGGCCGGCTGGTCGGGGTAACGGGCGGTGATCGCCCGGTAGAAGGCCACACATCGTGGGTCCGGTTGACGCTCGTGGTGCCGGCCGCTGCGGCACTGCTGCACCGCCGCTCGTACATCCTCGGGCGTTGCCCCGTCCGCGAGGGCCCACACGCTCAGATCGAAACTCACGGCGGACAGCGTGCCATCTGCGGTTCACCTTGTCGAAAGGGCCCTGCCGCAGGCTAATGCCGGAGTACCAGGTTTGCGCAGATACTCCCCTGTGGAACCCTTGCCGCGAAACGCGTCAATTCGATAACGTACGGGTGCGGTCACCTGCCGAGCACGTGGCGCCGGCCCGTCTTCGGGTGGCGAGGTCGACGCCCGGCCGAGCGGCCCGCACCCCTCGATTGCGCGAGCCACGCGCACTCGTCGTCGACCGGCCTCCACGGTCGTTGCCGCGACCGTGGAGGCCGATCGCTGTTCCTGCCGCCGGTGGCCGACTGGCCGCCGCCGAACCCTCCGCCGGCCACGCAGAATGGTGCCGCTCAGCGCGGTGCGGCGAAGAGCACCCGGTAGTCCGACTCGGGGCGGAACCAGGCCAACCCGGCCGATCCGGCGGCGTAGAGGGCGGTGGCGTAGGCGTCGGCGACCGCGAGGTCGGGACCGATCACGGTGGCCGCGACCAACTGCCCGGCCGGTTCGCCGGTGTGTGGGTCCACCACGTGGCCCTGTCGTCCGGTCACCCCGGAGGTGCCGAGCGCACCGGCCGTCATCTCCAGCAGCAGCGGTGCCCGGCCCCGGTCCGTGGGGTGGTGCACCGCCACCCGCCACGGGCCACCGTGCGCGGCCTGGCCGCGTACCACCAGGTCGGCGCCGGTGAGCACGGCGTAGTCGTGGATGCCGGCCTCGCGCAACCGGGCTGCGGCCCGCTCGACCGCCCACCCGCCGAGCAGGCCGCCCGGGTCGAAGCCGCCGGGCACCGCCCACGCGTCGAACCAGCCGTCCGTGGCCGCGCGCATCGCGGCGCAGCGGTCCACCAGGTCGGTCAAGGGTGGGTACGACTCGGGGCTGATCTCTCCCCGGCGCAGTCGGGACACCAGGCTGTCCGGGCGGTTCGGGCCGTATGTCAGGTCGATCGCCCGCAACTCGGCCACCGCGTCGCGCAGCGCCTCGCCGGTGCCGCGCCGGCCCAGCCACTCGGGGGCGTTCAGCAGCAGGGTGTACGCCGCCGTCGAGGTGCGGACGGTGTGCCGGACGGCGATCCGATCCCCGGCCACCAGATCGGCGCGGTCCGGCCGTTGCTCCCGGGCGCCCAGTCGCAGGTCGGGCCGGCGGAAGCGAAAGACCGTTGGGTCCACCCAGCGGGTTCGTGGTTGTTCATCGGTCCACATCGCGTCCGTCCCCTCCTCGGCGGGTGCCGCCCCGTCGCAGCGCTCGCCCGGGCCCCAGCCCGTCACGCTCACGCTAGGCAGCGGAGATGACCGAGCCATGAATGCCGCCTGGGAAGCTGCTGTGCGTCACCGAATTCCCGAAAGATGGAACACTCGTACCGGGGGGCGGGACGGCGGCGTACCGTCGAGCCATTCGAGCGAAGGAGCTGACGGACGTGGCACGGATCGCGGTGGTGGCCGGGGACGGTATCGGCCCCGAGGTGGTCGCGGAGGCTCGCAAGGTCGTCGACGCGGTGCTGCCCGGTGTCGAGGTGACCGAGTACGACCTCGGTGCGGCACGTTACCACCGCACCGGCGAGGTCCTGCCCGACTCGGTGCTCAGCGAGCTGGCCGGGCACGACGCGATCCTGCTCGGTGCGGTCGGTGACCCGACCGTGCCGCCCGGCGTGCTGGAGCGGGGTCTGCTGCTGAAGCTGCGCTTTGCCTTCGACCAGTACGTCAACCTGCGTCCGTCGCGGCTCTGGCCGGGCGTGACCAGCCCGCTCGCGGCGGTCAAGCCGGGCGAGGTCGACCTGGTGGTCGTCCGGGAGGGCACCGAGGGCCTGTACGCCGGCGCTGGCGGCTCGCTGCACCGGGGCACTCCGGCCGAGATCGCCACCGAGGAGAGCCTGAACACCCGGCACGGTGTGGAGCGGGTGATCCGGGATGCCTTCGCTCGCGCGGCCCGGCGCGAGCGGCGCAAGGTGACGTTGGTGCACAAGACGAACGTGCTGACCCACGCCGGCTCGCTGTGGTCGCGCACCTTCGACGCGGTCGCCGCCGAGCACCCGGACATCGCCACCGAGTACCAGCACGTCGACGCCGCGGCGATGTTCCTGGTCACGCAGCCGCAGCGGTACGACGTCGTGGTCACCGACAACCTCTTCGGCGACATCCTCACCGACATCGCCGCCGCCGTCACCGGCGGCATCGGGTTGGCGGCCAGCGGCTCCATCAACCCCGACGGGGCGTACCCGTCGATGTTCGAGCCGGTGCACGGCTCCGCGCCGGACATCGCCGGTCGCGGCGTCGCCGACCCGGTCGCCGCTGTGCTCTCGGCGGCCCTGCTGCTCGACCAGCTCGGGCACGCCGACGCCGCCGCCCGGATCACCGCCGCGGTCAGCGCGGAGTTGGCCGCCCGGAGTCCCGAGGTAACGGTACGTACCGCCGAGGTGGGCGACCGGATCGCGGCGCAGGCCGCCGGCTGAACCGGTCGCCGCCCACTGGCCGTCGACGCTCCGCCGGTCCGGCCGGGTAGGGAGCGGCGACCGCCACCGATGATGTGCCACCTGTCCACCGGTGGACCTATCCGCTGAACGACCGTTCGGGGTAGGTTTCTGGCACAAACAATGTTTCCGGCGTGCGGTCGGCGCATGCCGTCGTCCCCCAGGGAGGTCAGCGCGATGAGCGGTGGTGACAAGATCGACTTCGAGATCCGTCCGAACCCCGCACCGGTATCCGCCACCGACCGGGCTGCGCTGCTGGCAAACCCCGGGTTCGGCCGGGTGTTCACCGACCACATGGTCACCATCCGTTACGCCGACGGCAAGGGCTGGTACGACGCCCGGGTCGAGGCGCGCGCGCCGATCCCGATGGATCCCGCCAGTGCCGTGTTGCACTACGCGCAGGAAATCTTCGAGGGCATGAAGGCGTACCGGGCGGCCGACGGCGGAGTGACCATGTTCCGCCCGTACGCCAACGCGGCCCGGTTCAACACCTCCGCCGCCCGGATGGCCATGCCGGCGCTGCCGGAGCAGACCTTCGTGGACTCGCTGCACCGGCTGATCGAGATCGACCGGGAGTGGATTCCCGACGGCGATGACGGCGGCAGCCTCTACCTGCGGCCGTTCATGTTCGCCAGCGAGGTCTTCCTCGGCGTCCGCCCGGCCAACGAGTACCTCTACTCGGTGATCGCCTCACCCGTCGGGGCGTACTTCTCCGGCGGGGTCAAGCCGGTGACGGTCTGGGTCTCGCCCGACTACACCCGGGCTGCGCCCGGCGGCACCGGCGCGGCCAAGTGCGGCGGCAACTACGCCGCCTCGCTTGCCGCCCAGGCCGAGGCTCTCGAACACGGCTGCGACCAGGTGGTCTTCCTCGACGCCGTGGAGCGCCGGTTCGTCGACGAGCTGGGTGGCATGAACGTCTTCTTCGTCTACGACGACGGGTCGATCGCCACCCCGCCGCTGACCGGCACGATCCTGCCGGGCATCACCCGCGAGTCGGTGCTCACCCTGGCCGCGGCGGCCGGGCACCGGGTCGAGGAGCGACCGGTGACCTTCGACGAATGGCGGGCGGACGCCGCCAGCGGCCGGCTGCGCGAGGTCTTCGCCTGCGGTACGGCGGCGGTGATCACGCCGATCGGGCAGGTGCGCTTCCCGGACGGGGAGTTCGCCGTGGCCGGCGGGGAGCCGGGGAGCGTCACCATGGCGCTGCGCCAACAGCTCGTGGATCTTCAGCGGGGCAAGGCGGAGGACCCGCACGACTGGGTCCACCGCGTGTTCTGAGTGGTCCGTCGGGCCCCGTCGGCGCCGAGCGTGGCGCGGGGCCCCTGCGCTGCCGGACCGTGCCCATGAAGCTCGCGCGGGCACGGTCTCGGCACAGCACTAGGTCAGCAGGTGGTCACGCAGGGCGGCAAGCTGTTCGTCGGTGACCCCGGCATGCCGCAGGTAGTCGTCGACCGAGCCGTGCCCCTCCCGGATCTCGGCAAGGAAGAGCAGCATCGTCTCGGCCGGTGAGGAGAGGTACGGCATGGGCAGCTCGGGCACCTCGGGATGGGCCGTGGCCACCCAGGCGGCGAAGCGCTGGGACGCCTCGGTGCTCAACGCGTAGTCCGCCGCGATCTCGGCGTCCTCGACACCGAGCACCGCGAGGGTCAGGCCGCAGACGATGCCGGTGCGATCCTTGCCGGCGACGCAGTGCACCACCACCGGCGCGTTCGCGCTGTCGGCGATCAGGCCGATCGCCTCGGCGAGACCGGCGGTGCCGGTGCGGGCCAGGTCGGCGTACCGGTCGGCCAGGTAGCGGGCCAGGTCGGTGTCGGGCTGGTACGGCCGCTCCTCCCAGTGCGCGTGCTCCGGGTGGATGTGCCGGTAGGTGAGGCCGTCGAAGTCGGGAACCCGGCCGTATCGCTCGACCTCCTGCGGGCGGCGCAGGTCGACCACGGTCCGGACGCCGAGCGCGGCGAACGCCTCCCGGTCGGCCTCATCCATCCCGTGCAGCGAGTCGGAGCGGTAGAGCCTTCCGGTACGGACGGCCCGACCGTCCAGGCCCCGGTAGCCGCCCACGTCCCGGAAGTTGAACATCCTGGTGAAGGGGATTCTGCGAGTCTGCTCAGTGGCGTCCATCCGGACACGGTAACGGCCGGTGGAACAGCGTCCCACCGGCCGTCACGTTGTCGGGTGCCTTACCGCAGTGGGCCACCGGGCGGGATTGCCGTGTACGTGTCGTTGTAGTAACCGCCGAGCTTGTCCCGGTAGGCCGGGTCGGTGGCCGTCTCGTCGTACTCCGGCGCTGCCTTGATCTGATCCTTGGTGCGGTCGACGAAGACCTTCTGCTCCTCGTGATCGACGTGGTTCACCGTGCCGGCCGGCAGCATGACCTTCTTACCGAAGATCCACGGCCCGGTGTCCACCACCAGGTAGCTGGCGTTGACCTCGGTGCTGTCACTGTCGATCTTGCCGATCGATCCGTCGCTGGCCTCCACCTTGTAGCCGACCAGGTTTGCGCCGGCCACCCCGGCCTCGTCCCGGTAGCTCCAGGGGTCGAAGGCGCCGGCGGGGGTGCCGCCCGCGACGACGCTCTGGTCGACGGCGCGCAGCTCCGGGTCCGGTGTGGCGTTCGTGGTGTTCGGGTTGAGCCTGTCCATGGGATGTCTCCTGCCCCGGCCGTGGTGGGCCGTCTCGGAGGAAGGTGTTTCGTTGTCCCGAAAGCTCCTACCCCTGGACGGGCGGTCTACACCAGGAAAACCACCCGGCACAGGCGTCACGGGCTGTCCCGAGATGTGGATTGTGCCTCCCAAAAGCGACCCGGAGGTGGCAGAGTACCGATCGTGACCAGCACCGCCCGCATTATTGGCAACTAGCGCGCCGGCTTTCCCCTCGCCGAGCGCGCAGACCTCCCGCAGCCGCGGGGGGTCTTTTTGTTGCGCTGGCCGGTGCCTGACGAAGGGATCACCATGACGTTTCAGGTCTACGACACCACGCTGCGCGACGGCGCCCAGCGCGAGGGGCTCAGCTACTCGGTGGTCGACAAGCTCGCGGTGGCCCGGCTGCTCGACGAGTTCGGGGTCGGGTTCATCGAGGGCGGATGGCCGGGCGCGGTGCCGAAGGACACCGAGTTCTTCCGTCGGGCGCTCACCGAACTCGACCTCAGGCACGCGGTGCTTGTCGCGTTCGGCGCCACCCGGCGGGCCGGCGCGGTGGCCGCCGACGATCCGCAGGTGCGAGGTCTGCTCGACGCACAGACCCCGGCGATCGCCCTGGTCGCCAAGGCCGACCTGCGGCACGTCGAGCGTGCGTTGCGCACCACCGCCAAGGAGAACCTGGCGATGATCCACGACACGGTGGCCCACCTGGTCGCCGAGGGACGGCGGGTCTTCGTCGACGGCGAGCACAGCTTCGACGGCTACCGCCACGATCCGGCGTACACCGCGTCGGTGGTGGAGACCGCGCTCGCGGCGGGCGCCGAGCGGTTCGTGCTCTGCGACACCAACGGTGGAATGCTGCCGTCCCAGGTGACCGCCGCCATCGTCGACCTCACCGACCGGATCGGCGTCGCGCCGGAGCTGCTCGGCATGCACGCCCAGAACGACACCGCCTGCGCGGTGGCCAACACCATCGCCGCCGTCGAGACCGGGGTCCGGCACGTGCAGGGCACCGCAAACGGGTACGGCGAGCGGCCCGGCAACGCCGACATCTTCGCGGTCGTCGCGAACCTCCAACTCAAGCTCGGGCTGCCGGTCCTACCGGAGGGCTGCCTGGAGCAGATGGTGCGGGTCTCCCACGCCATCGCCGAGATCGCCAACATCGCCCCCGACACCCATCAGGCGTACGCCGGGGCTGCGGCCTTCGCCCACAAGGCGGGGCTGCACGCGAGCGCGATCAAGGTGGATCCGCTGCTCTACAACCACGTGGAGCCCGAGGTGGTCGGCAACGACATGCGGATCCTGGTCACCGAGATGGCCGGCCGGGCCAGCATCGAGCTGAAGAGTCGCGAGCTGGGGTTGGATCTGGCCGGCCATCCGGAGACCCTGTCCCGGGTCACCAACCGGGTCAAGGAACTGGAGGCCGGCGGATGGTCGTTCGAGGCCGCCGATGCCTCGTTCGAGCTGCTGGTCCGCTCCGAGCTGCCGGACGCCGCGCCGGTGCGGCCGTTCACGCTGGAGTCGTACCGGGTGCTGGTCGAGCACCGCGAGGACGGCGCGGTCGTCTCCGAGGCGACCGTCAAGATCAGGGTACGCGGGGAACGGGTGATCGCCACGGCCGAGGGCAACGGGCCGGTGAACGCGTTGGACGAGGCCCTCCGCGTCGGCCTCGGCCGGCACTACCCGGAGTTGCGGGACTTCGAGTTGGCCGACTACAAGGTGCGGATCCTGGAGGGCAGTCACGGCACCGGCGCGGTGACCCGGGTACTGGTCGAGACGGCCGACGGGCGGGGCGGCGGTTGGACCACCGTCGGCGTACACCCCAATGTGGTCGAGGCGAGCTGGCACGCCCTGGTCGACGCGCTGACCTACGGGCTGGACCGCGCCCGGGTGTAGCCCGCTCGGCGTGGCCTGCGCCGCGCCTATCGGCGCTCGGCGGCGGGTAGCCGCAGCTCGGCGAGGACCATGCGGTGGTCGCTGCCGGGCAACGGGTGGACCGTCACATCCCGCACGGCGATGCGACGGTCCACCAGCACGTGGTCGATCACCACGGGCGGGATGGGATCGCCGTCGTACGGCCCCCAGGTGCCGGTGAGTCCGGCGCCGGCCGAGGCGGCGGCATCGACGTAGCCGGTGTCGAGCAGGGCGCGCAGCGGACCGTGGTCGAGCGTGGCGTTGAAGTCCCCGGCGAGGATGCTCAACGGTCCGTCGGGGGTGGCCGCCGGCTGGGCGGCCAGGTCGGTGCGCCAGGAGTCCACCTGATCGATCGCGTACGGGGCCGCCGGGTGCGCCGACTCGACGCGTACCGGGGGTGCGCCGGGCACCGTGACGGTCGCGTACGCCTGCGTGAAGCCCCAGGCGCCGCGTAGCTGGCGGATGCCGCCGTCGCTGAGCGGGTGGCGGGCGTAGAGCCCCGAGCCGGGGGTGCCGACGACCGGGTTGAGCTGCCGGTGCGCCAGCAACTCGTCGAGGCCGAGCCGGTCCAGCTCGGCTTCGGCCGCCGGCGTGAACTCCTGCACGAGCAGCAGGTCGACCTGCCGGGTGCGGACCAGCTCCACCACCGCCGCCGGGTCGGCGGCACCGGCGAGCAGATTGGCGGTGAGCACCCGCACGGTCGGCCCGGCGGCGTTCGGCTGCGCAGCGGGTAGGGCGCGGGGCGCCACCAGCGCGACCAGGATCAGCGTGGTCAGCGCCGCGACGAACGCCGGGGCCCGGCGGCGCAGGGCGAGCGTGAGCACCAGCGGGGCCAGGCTCCCGAGCGTCACGTACGGCGTGAAGGCCAACGCCTGCACCAGCGGTCCCCGGTCCAGACCGATCGACCGCGCCAGCGCCCACCCTGCACCCGGCATGACGGCCAGCCAGCAGAGCAGGCTGGCACCCGACGGCCGCCAGGCCCGGCGAGTGATCTCCACGGGACGCAGGTTACTGAACTTCGCCCGATGTGGACGCCCGGCGTCGCGGTACCCGGTCCGACCGCCCCCGCAAAGTATGCGCCAACGGCGTCCAGAATTGATT
Organism: Verrucosispora sp. WMMD703; assembly: GCF_049178935.1. Taxonomy (NCBI): domain Bacteria; kingdom Bacillati; phylum Actinomycetota; class Actinomycetes; order Micromonosporales; family Micromonosporaceae; genus Micromonospora; species Verrucosispora sp. WMMD703. The sequence goes on from NZ_JBMHMM010000004.1 coordinate 1,677,929, forward strand.
TCGCGAATTGTTCACGCCTTCACTTTTCGCGATTGCTGGCGTTGATCCGACAACTCGCCGACAGTGTTTGCACTATTGACCCCCGGCATTTTTCGGTGCTAGGTTTCAGCTGCTCAGGAGGCCGCGTTCTGGCAAGAATCCCCAGCTCAGGGCGCATCACGGTCGGCGAGCGGGATACGTCTGCGGGTGCGCTCCCGGACGGGGTGTGCAGGCGGTGAGCGCTCATTGCCGCCCGACTCGAAAAGGCAACAACCGCCCCGTGTGCCACGGGTCGGCCGTATCTCCACGCCTGGAAAAGGGAGACCCGTCATGACCAGATTATTCCGACGTAAGACGGCTGCGGTGGCGATCGCGGCACTGGCGCTCGCCCTGGCCGGCGGCGGCATCGCGGTGGCGAAGCCGACCGCCGAGTCTGCCCAGCCCACCGCCCGCACCGCCCAGCAGCCGGCCGTCACCACGGCCTCGCTCAACAGCGCGAAGGCCACCCTCGCCAAGGGTGACGGGATGAGCGCCCAGGCCGTCAGCGGCTTCTACGCCACGGCGGTCAACGCCAACGGCACCAAGGCCCGCGGTGCCGGCGTCGTCATCAAGTACGGCGTCGGGGAGTACGAGGTGCAGTTCGGCAGCAACGTCACCAACGGCATCTACGTGGCGACGATCGGCCGGCCAGACTCGTGCTGCATCCCGCCCGCCGGTGAGATCTCGGTCGCGCGGCGGCTGCTCACCCCGAACGCGGTCTTCATCCAGACCCGCGACTCCGCGGGTGTCCCCGCCGACCTGCCGTTCTACCTCCTCGTGCACCGCTGAACCGTCCACTGTCACCGGCCTCCGTCACTCGACGGAGGCCGGTGTCGTGCCGGGCCCGGCAGGTGCGGTGTGGTGGCTCTCCAGCGAACGCCCGGAGGTGCTGTCCGGTAACGGTGCCGATCGCCTGGTCTGGGCAGTCGAGGGCCGGAAATTCCGACGTTTGTCCGCCGGTCGGCTCGGGAAGCAAGCACCGTGACGGACATCTCGGACACCATGGCCAGCCTGCCCACCCCGGCCGATCCGGACGCGACCGCGGCGCAGTTGGACCAGACGCTCTTCGAGGTCAAACGCGTGATCGTCGGGCAGGATCGGCTCGTCGAACGCCTTCTGGTCGCGCTACTGGCCGACGGGCACTGCCTGTTGGAGGGCGTACCGGGGGTGGCCAAGACCCTGGCCGCGCAGACCCTCGCGACGGTGGTCGGTGGCAGCTTCTCCCGCATCCAGTTCACCCCTGACCTCGTACCCTCCGACATCGTCGGCACCCGGATCTACCGCGCCTCGAAGGAGAGCTTCGACGTCGAGCTGGGCCCGGTGATGGCGAACCTGGTGCTGGCGGACGAGATCAACCGAGCGCCGGCGAAGGTGCAGTCGGCGTTGCTGGAGGCGATGGCCGAGCGTCAGGTGTCGATCGGCGGGCGCAGCCACCCGGTACCGGTGCCGTTCCTGGTGCTGGCCACCCAGAACCCCATCGAATCGGAAGGGGTCTACCAACTGCCGGAAGCGCAGCGGGACCGCTTCCTCATGAAGATCGTCGTCGACTACCCGGACATCGCCGACGAGTTGGCGATTCTCTACCGGATGAGCGCCGACCGTCCCCGGGCGCACCGGGTGCTCGACCCGGACCGGTTGCGCGATTTCCAGCATCAGGCCAGGCAGGTGTTCGTCCATCACGCCATCGCCGAGTACGTGGTCCGGCTCATCCTCGCCACTCGTGATCCGGGCCGGTTCGGGTTGCCGGAGGTGGCCGGGCTGCTCGCCTACGGTGCCAGTCCACGCGCCACCCTCGGCCTGGTCTCGGCCGCCCGCGCCCAGGCCCTGCTCCGGGGGCGGGGCTACGTCCTCCCCGACGACGTCCGGGAACTCGCCGTGGACGTGCTGGCCCACCGGCTGGTGCTCTCCTTCGACGCGGTCGCCGACGGGGTCAGCGCCGAATGGGTCGTCCATCGGCTGGTCGAGGCGGTTCCGCCGCCCCAGGTGGCCACCGCCAGGCCGGAGTACGCGACTGACCTGGCAGCCGCCTGATGGGCCGCCGGAACCCCACGCCGCCCGTCGCGGCGGATCCGATGCTCGCCGACCTCACTCCGGGCCAGCGGTTGCGGCGGCTGGAACTCACTGTGACCCGGCGCCTCGACGGCCTGCTGCACGGCGAGCGGCATGGTCTGCTGCCCGGCCCGGGCAGCGAACCGGCGGGCAGTCGCGAGTACCGACCAGGTGAGGACGAGGTGCGCCGGATGGACTGGTCGGTGACGGCCCGCACCGCCGTCCCGCACGTGCGGGAAGTGGACGCCGACCGGGAGTTGACCACCTGGCTGCTGGTCGACGCCAGCCCCAGCATGGAGTACGGCACCGCCGAGTTGGACAAGCGCGAACTGGCGGTGGCCGCGGTCGCCACCATCGGCTTCCTCACCGCCGGACCGGGCAACCGGCTCGGTGCGCAGGTGCTCACCCCCCACGGGCTGCACCGGGTGCCGGCCCGCGGCGGGCGTACCCACCTGTTGGGGCTGTTGCGCGCGTTGCTGGCCGCGCCCCGGGCCGGCGACCAACCGGACCCCGCGCCCGCCGCTGGGCTGGCTGACGCGCTGGCCGAGGTGCGCCGGGTCGCCCACCGGCGTGGTCTGGTGGTGGTGGTCTCCGACTTCCTCGACGGCCTGCCCGACGATGCGCGGCTGCCGGCCCGGTGGGAGCGTCCGCTACGTCGGCTCACGGTGCGTCACCAGGTGCTCGCGGTCGAGGTCACCGACCCCCGCGAGTGGGAACTGCCGGACGTCGGTCTGATCACCCTGGTCGACCCGGAGACCGGCGAGCACCGCGAGGTGTGGACCGGCGACCGCCACCTGCGCGAGCGCTACGCGGCGGCGGCTGCCGCCCAGCGGGAACAGGTCCGGGACGCGCTGCGCCGGGCCGGTGCGACCCATCTGGCGCTGCGTACCGACCGGGACTGGACCGTCGACATCGTTCGGCACGTGCACGCGCAGCGCCGGCTGGCGTCCGCAGCGGCCCCGGCACGTCGGGGAGGTGCGGCGTGATCTGGCAGTCACCCGTCCGGCTCTGGCTGCTGCTCGGCGTTCTCGCACTGGCGGCGGCGTACCTGGTGGCCCAGCGGCGGCGCAGCCGGTACGCGGTCCGCTTCACCAATCTGCGGTTGCTCGACCGGGTCGCGCCCCGGCGTCCGACCTGGCGTCGGCACCTGCCGGCCGGCCTCTTCCTGGCCATGCTGGCCCTGCTCGTGGTCGGCTTCGCCCGTCCCACCGCCGAGGTCCGGGTGCCCCGGGAACGCGCCACCGTGATGGTGGCGGTGGACGTCTCCACCTCGATGCTCGCCGGTGACGTCGAGCCGGACCGGCTCAGCGCGGCGAAGGGCGCCGCCCGGCGGTTCGCCGACGGCCTGCCCCGGGAGTTCAACGTGGGGCTTGTCGCGTTCGCCGGTAGCGCGGCGGTGCTGGTGCCACCGGGCACCGACCGGGAAGCGCTGCACGACGGGATCGAACGGCTGGCCGAGGGGGCGACGGGTGTGCAGGGCACCGCGATCGGCGAGGCGATCAGCACCTCGCTGGGCGCCGTGAAGGCACTGGACGACAAGGCCGCGACCGAGCCGCCACCGGCCCGGATCATCCTGCTCTCCGACGGGGCGAACACCTCGGGCATGGATCCGGTGGAGGCCGCCGCCGAGGCGGTGGCCCTCGACGTACCGGTGCACAGCATCTCGTTCGGTACCCCGGGCGGCTTCGTCGACCGGGGTGGGCGGCCGATCCAGGTGCCGGTGGACGGGGAGACATTGCGGGCCGTGGCCGAGCAGACCGGGGGCGGCTTCCACGAGGCCGGTACGAGCGCCGAACTGCGGGCCGTCTACGACGACATCGGCAGTTCGGTGGGTTGGCGCAAGGTGCGGCAGGACGTCTCGGCCCGGTTCATCGGGCTCGGGCTGGTCTTCGCGATGGGCGCGGCGGTCGGCTCGATGCGCTGGTTCTCCCGCCTGCCCTGAATCCGACCGCCCGATCCGCGACAGCGGCCACAGCAGGCCGCACACGTGAGGAGCGTACGTATGGCAGTGCAGACCGGACTGGGCGAGCCACGTGGGCCCTGGTTCGTCTCGCCCGATCTCGACCCGGACGGGCGGGGCGGGTCGGACGCGGCGTCGCAGAACCGGGAGCGGTTGCTCGGCGGCTGGCGCCGCAGACTGCTGGCCGGGCTGGCGATGGTGTCGATCTCTGCCGGGTCGGGGGCACTTGCCGGTGGTTGGGTGGCCGGCCGGGACGGTGTCACGGGACCGGCCGCCGCGTCCGCAGCCCCGGTCCCGGCGGAGTTGGTGACCGCCGCAGAGAAGACCGTGCCCGGCGTGGTGTCGGTGTTGGTGGGCGGCGGCACGAATGGCTCGGCGAGCGGTTCGGGCTTCGCGGTCGACGCCGAGCAGCACATCATCACCAACGACCACATCATCGCCAAGGGGCGGGGTGGCCCGGTGACCGTCGAACTGCCGGACGGCCGGCGGTTCGCGGCGGAGGTGGTGGGCCGGGAGCCGGACAGTGATCTCGCGGTGCTCAAGGTGCCGGCGTCGGCCGGCCTCACGTCGCTGCCATTGGCCAAGCCGGGTTCGACCCGGGTCGGTGAGCCGGTGTTGGCGGTCGGGTCGCCACTGGGGCTGCCCGGCACGGTCACCGCCGGCATCGTCAGCGCGTTGGACCGCCAGGTGCGTCTCGGCGACAACCGGCACCGGGCGGTGCAGACCGATGCTTCGATCAACCCCGGCAACTCGGGCGGACCACTTGTCAATGCCCGGGGTGAGGTGGTCGGAGTGAACACCGCGATCGCGACCATCGACGGCAACGGTTCCATCGGTATCGGGTTCGCCATCCCGATCGAGCAGGTGCAGCAGACCGCTGACACGATCATCGGAAAGGGGGGATAGCTACAGATAGTCACTGTCCGATTACGGGGAGATCGGGGCAACTGTCGGATTCCGGCGGTCGATGATCGGAGAATGGAAATATTACGCTCAGTATGAATACTGGCGTGGGTGGAGCGTCCTCTCATCGCGGCCCTCCTGCTGGTGGGCCTCATCATCGGAAGTGGCGTCGGGTCGTCGTACGCGCGCGCCCGGCGTGGCTGGAACGACTACCAGGCGGCGAAGAAGACCGTGCCCGGAGCGCGTCGCGCCGCCTGGATGCTGATCAAAGTCGTCACCACGAAGGTCGGCGTCATCGCCCTGCTTCTGGTCGGAGCGGTCGCGTACGCCGCCGCCGGTGGCAGCGACGACCCGGCACCAGTGCCGACGCCGAGCAGCAGCGCGGACGAGCGACCCGCCCGCTGACCCCGGGCCCTGAGGCTGGCGGTGCGCTCGCGGCGTTGGTGCGAACGCGTCCCGCACGCCGCGCTAGCCTCAGGGCGTGGACGACGGACTGCGGGTGACCGACCGCTGGGTGGTTCCCGCCGGTGAACTGCGCGAGCGGTTCTCCAGGTCCTCCGGGCCGGGCGGGCAGGGCGTCAACACCGCAGACTCCCGGGTCGAGCTGAGCTTCGACCTGGCCGGCTCACCGAGCATTCCCGATTCGCTGCGCACCCGGGCCCTGGACCGGCTCGCCGGACGGCTGGTCGACGGCGTGCTGACGATCGCCGCCAGCGAGCACCGGGCCCAGCTGGCAAACCGGGAAGCGGCCCGGGAGCGCCTGGTGTCGTTGTTGCGCGAGGCGGTGGCCCCACCACCGCCACCACGCCGTCCGACCCGCCCGTCGCGGGCGGCCAAGGAACGGCGGCTGGCCGAGAAGAAGCGTCGCGGACAACGCAAGCGCGACCGGCGGGTCGACGGCGAGTAGTCCTACGAAGCGCGGTCGAGCAACGTCGAGCAGACCTCGATCAGTCGGGCCCGCAACTGGCCGGCCCGTCGCGCGAACTCCCGTTGCCGCGCCACGTACTCGGCCTTGCCCTCCGGCGTCTCGATGGCCACCGGCGGTTGACCGTACGAGGAGAAGTCGTACGGCGACGCCTGCATGTCGAGCAGCCGAATGTCGCCGGCCAGCTCAAAGCAGTCGAGTGCCAGCTCGCCGGGGACGGCTGGGCCCAGCTTGGTGGCCCACTTGTGGCAGTCCATGGAGGCGTGCAGACAGCCCGGCTGGTCGAGGTCTACCTGACCGGCCCGGGTCGGTCGGAGGTGGTTGCGCTCGACCGCGTCGGGGGTGAAGAAGCGGTACGCGTCGAAGTGTGTGCACCGGATCTGGTGCGCCTCGACCACCGCGTCGGTGCCCTGCTGGCCGAGCCGAAGGGGAAGCGGGTGGCGGTGCTCACGCTGGCGGTACACCATCGCCCACTCGTGCAGCCCGAAACAGCCGGTGAAGGCCGGGCGGGACGCGATCGCGGTCAGCAGCCGGTGGATGAACCGCACCGAGTCGCTCCGGTCGGCGAGGAACGCGTCGATGTCGAGCCGCACCGTGCCGTCCGGGTCGGTCGCGTACCAGCGCCACGAGTGGTGTGGTGCCGGGCCCTCCGGGCCGGCTTCCAGCCGGACACCGACACCTGGGTGCCAACGGCGGAGCACCGACGGTCGGGTGCCGTAGTAGTCGTACAGAAAATCGTCGATGGCGTGGCGTTGTCCGGTGGCCCGCCGGGCCCGGTGGCCGGCGGTCAGCGAGTCGGCGCGCCGTTCGTGACCGGTCAGCAGCGGCCGCCAGACGGCGGCGGGGAGGCTGGTCACCTGCCGCCCGACCGGCGCGTGGGCCCGCCCGCCGACCGCGCCGACGGCGGCGGGCGGGGCGGGGGCGGGCACGGCGGTCACGGCACCAAGGGTACGACCGCCGTCCGGTGTCCGGGTCAGGGCACGTCGACCCGGACACCGGCGGAGAAGACGCCGCTGCGCAGCTCCAGCCGCTGCGGCGCCTCCCGCCCGTTGATCGTGAAGACCAGCGGCAGCACCACCCGGCTGCCGGCGGCCACCGGGTCGGCGAACACGTCGCGTCCCTGGTTCGCGCGGCGGGTGGCCGGCTCGTCGGTGGTGACCCAGTTGCCGTTCGCCAGGTACGCCCGCTGCAACTTCCCGTGCCAGCTCTGATGCTCCGGGGTGAGGTTGCGGACCCCGACGGTCGCCTGACACTGCCGTGCGCCCCGGCCCGGTTCGCAGGTCATCCGGTAGACGGTGAACTCGAACGCGTCCTCGCGCAGCGGCATACCCAGGCTCCCGGCGACCCCGGTGCCCTTCCAGGCGCCGCTGGTCGGCTGACCGTCCGTGTCGATCGCGGTGACCCGGCGGGTGGCGGACCACGCGGCGGCGCCGACCGTGCCGGCCAGCACGATCGCGGCCACCGGCACCACGATCCAGACCGGTGGCTTGCGGCGCCGGGCCGGCGGTCGGGGAGCGGCCGGGCGCGGATAGATGGTGCCCGGCCCGTCCGAGGCCAGTGCCGCGGCCACCGGCCGTCGGCGGTGTCGCCAGGTGAGCAGTGCCACCATGCCCAGCACCAGCAGCGCGGCCCCGGCGGCCAGTAGCGCGGGTGCCTGCCGACGCCAGCCCGTGGCCTCCTGCGACTGCGACGCCGCCATCCCCGGCGCCGTCCAGGTGGCGCTCGCGCAGTCGTACGGCTGCCGGCCGTCGCTGGCGAAGGCGCACGTCGGTGCGGTCACCGGCTGTCGGGATCCGGTCGTGGTGAGCGTGGTGCCCAGCGTGGTGGTGCTGTCCGGCGGCAGCTTCAACCGCCAGGTCACCTCGGTGGCCGGCGACCCGCCGGGGCGTAGCACCCGACCTCCGTCGCTGACCGTCGTCGCCGAGACGCCCTCGGGGAGTTCCTGACGGACGGTCGTCTCCACCGGGGTCTTGCCGGCGTTACGGACCTCGATCCGGTACCCGGGCGCGGCGCTGCGCTCCGGTGCGACCCGTACGCTCACCTTCGGCCTGGCGGCCGGCGAAACCACCCGGGTCGGCGTCGGTACCGCTGGTGGTGCGGCCGGCATGCTGGGGTCGGGTGCAGCCGCTGCGGGCTGGAGCCGCCCGGCCGGTGCAGCGTGCGGGGCGGTGGCCGCCGGTGTGTCCGGAGCGGTGGCGGTCGGCAGCACCGGCAGCGCGGTCAGCAGACCGACGCAGTGCACGATCGCGGCGAGGGTCTTGTGGTGTCGTGTCGATGCAGGCATACGAACGAACCTCCGCAGCCGACGCTAGGTGCGGGCGCGCGTCGTGTGGGTACGAAGCGGCGAATCCGGCCCCGGGGGTGGGCGGCGCGGGTAAGCTTCGGCGATCGTCCGCCGGCCGCACTACATTGGCCTGGTGCGTATCGCTCGTTTCGCTCATGCCAAGGGAATGTCGTTCGGCGTCGTCGAGGGAGAGCCGGAGGCGGGTCCGCAGGGGCTCACCATCGCCGAGATCTCCGGCCACCCGTTCGGCCAGATCACGTTCAGCGGGGTCCGCTGGGCGTTGTCCGACGTCCGGCTGCTCTCGCCGATCCTGCCCAGCAAGGTGGTCTGTGTCGGCCGCAACTACGCCGAGCACGCCGCCGAACACGGCGCGGAGGTGCCGAAGGAGCCGTTGTTGTTCCTGAAGCCCTCGACCTCGGTCATCGGTCCCCGGGACGCGATCCGGCTACCGGAGTTCAGCAAGCAGGTCGAGCACGAGGCCGAGCTGGCGGTGGTGATCGGCGCGCCGGGCGCCCGCCGGGCGGACCGGGCCGCGGCGGAGCGGGCCATCTTCGGCTACACCTGCGCCAACGACGTCACCGCTCGGGACCTCCAGCGCTCCGACAGCCAGTGGACCCGGGCCAAGGGGTTCGACTCGTTCTGCCCGATCGGGCCGTGGATCACCACCGGGCTGGACGTCACCGACCTGGAGATCCGCTGCGAGGTAGGTCGCGACCCGGAGGAAATGGAGGTACGGCAGCTGGGCCGTACCGGGGACATGGTCTTCGACGCGCCGGCTCTGGTGTCGTACGTCTCACACGTGATGACGCTGCTACCCGGCGACGTCGTGTTGACCGGTACTCCGGCGGGGGTTAGCCCGCTCGTCGACGGGGATACGGTGAGCGTCCGGATCGAGGGGATCGGTGAGCTTACGAACCCGGTCGTGTCGACGGCCTGATCGCCGTTTTGGCAGCTCAGGAGCGGTTTGGGGAAGTCGATTTGGCCTGTCGGTGCCGGGAGGGTAGAGTTTGTTCCCGGCGCCGCAAGGGGCCAATGGGGTATGGGGTAATTGGCAGCCCGACTGATTCTGGTTCAGTTAGTCTAGGTTCGAGTCCTGGTACCCCAGCGCAGCCGAGATTCGTCACGAATCGAGGCCGCTGGATTCTGGTGGAGTTCGGCACCGATGCACCGCGAGGGGCTCCGGTAGCGAGATCTGGTAGAGTTCGGCGGCACCGCCCGAAAGGGTGGTGCCGCGATGTGTTCTGGCCCCGTCGTCTAGCGGCCCAGGACGCCGCCCTCTCAAGGCGGTAGCGCCGGTTCGAATCCGGTCGGGGCTACAGGTGTTCACGGCTCGTTCCGCTGCTGCGGAGCGGGCCGTTTCGCTTTCTGCAAGCCGTTCCGCTTTCGTGGGGCAGCCTGATCGGCGTGATCCCGCCGACGCGCCACCCCCTGTCGGGCCGGCTGCGACGGCGCGGCTAGACTACTGCCGCACCGCCCACCAGGGCTGGTGAATCAGGAAAGTCCCTGGCCCCGTCGTCTAGCGGCCCAGGACGCCGCCCTCTCAAGGCGGTAGCGCCGGTTCGAATCCGGTCGGGGCTACCACACACCCACCCACCACCCACCCACCCGCCTTGCGGAGTTGACCAAGAAGTTTGCGCCCTGGACTCCGCGTGGCGGCGACCAAAACTTCTTGATCAACGGGATCGACAGGGTTGGCGGGATCGACGGGGTCAACGGGATCGACGGGGTCAGAGGCCGGAGAGGCGTTGGCCGGCTCGGACGACGGCCATGGCGTGGCGTTCGCCGGGGCGGCGGCCGAGGCGCTCGATGGGGCCGGAGATGGAGATGGCGGCAATCACCCGGCCGGTGCGGTCGCGGATCGGGGCCGAGACGCTCGCCACACCTGCCTCGCGTTCGGCGACGCTCTGCGCCCAGCCTCGGCGGCGTACCTCGGCGAGGGTGCGGCCGGTGAACTTCGACCGGGGCAGCAGCGGCATCACCGCCTCGGGCGGCTCCCAGGCGAGCAGGATCTGCGCCGCCGATCCGGCGGTCATCGGCAGCACCGAGCCGACCGGCACCGTGTCGCGCAGCCCACTGGCCCGCTCAGCTGCGGCCACGCAGATCCGCTCGTCCGCCCGGCGCAGGTAGAGCTGGGCGCTCTCGCCGGTGGCGTCCCGCAGCGCGGCCAGCAACGGCTCGGCCGCGGTCAGCAGCACATCCGGCGCCGCGTTGGCCAGCTCACCCAGGCGTGGACCGGGACGCCAGCGACCCTGTGTGTCCCGGACCAGCATCCGGTGGATCTCCAGCGCCTGGGCCAGCCGGTGTGCGGTGGCTCGGGGCAGCTTGGTGCGTTCAACGAGTTCGGCCAGGCTGGCGCCGTCGACACAGGCGGCCAGGATGACCACCGCCTTGTCGAGAACGCCGACACCGCTCATACTGTGTCCCACAAGCCGAAATTTACCTCCCAGAATTTAGGATGTCCAGATGGTGGGAGTCACTCCTGAGCCGAGGACCCTGGCCGAGAAGGTCTGGGACGCACACGTCGTCCGGTCCGCCGATGGTGAGCCCGATCTGCTCTTCATCGACCTGCACCTGCTGCACGAGGTGACCAGTCCGCAGGCGTTCGACGGCCTGCGCATGGCCGGCCGCCGGGTGCGGCGTACCGACCTCACGCTGGCCACCGAGGATCACAACACCCCGACCGGGTACGCCGATCCCTCGTTCCAGCAGCGCCGTGGCGACCTGCTCACCATCGCCGACCCCACCTCCCGCACCCAGATCGAGACGCTGCGACGCAACTGCGCCGAGTTCGGCGTACGGCTGCACCCGCTCGGCGACGCCAACCAGGGCATCGTGCACGTCATCGGTCCGCAGCTCGGCCTCACCCAGCCCGGCATGACAATCGTCTGCGGCGACTCGCACACTGCCACGCACGGCGCGTTCGGTGCCCTGGCGTTCGGCATCGGCACCAGCGAGGTCGAGCACGTGCTGGCCACCCAGACGCTGCCGCAGGCCCGACCGAAGACGATGGCGGTCACCGTCGACGGTCAGCTCGGCCCCGGCGTCACCGCCAAGGACCTGGTGCTCGCCCTGATCGCCAAGGTCGGCACCGGCGGCGGGCGCGGGCACATCGTGGAGTACCGGGGTGAGGCGATCCGGGCGCTGTCCATGGAGGGACGGATGACGATCGCCAACATGTCCATCGAGTGGGGCGCCAAGGCCGGCATGATCGCGCCGGACGAGACCACCTTCGCGTACCTGAAGGGGCGCCCCAACGCACCCAGCGGCGCCGACTGGGACGCGGCGCTGGAGTACTGGCGGACGCTGCCCACCGACGAGGGCGCGACCTTCGACTCGGAGGTGACGCTGGACGCCGCCGAGATCACGCCGTTCGTCACCTGGGGCACCAACCCCGGGCAGGGCGCACCGCTGGGCGCGGTCGTACCGGATCCGGAGGAGTTCGTCACCGAGCCGGAGCGGGCCGCCGCCCGTCGCGCCCTGGCGTACATGGACCTGCGCCCCGGCACCGCGCTGCGGGACCTCCCCGTCGACGTGGTCTTCGTCGGTTCGTGCACCAACGGGCGCCTGGAGGATCTCCGCGCCGCCGCCGACGTGCTGCGCGGCCACCGGGTGGCTGACGGGGTACGCATGCTCGTGGTACCCGGCTCGGCCGCGGTGCGGGAGGCCGCCGAGGCGGAGGGGCTGGACAAGGTCTTCACCGACGCCGGTGCCGAATGGCGCTTCGCCGGCTGCTCCATGTGTCTGGGCATGAACCCGGACACGCTCTCGCCGGGGCAGCGCGCCGCCTCGACCTCCAACCGGAACTTCGAGGGCCGCCAGGGCCGGGGTGGGCGTACCCACCTGGTCAGCCCGCCGGTGGCCGCCGCCACCGCCGTCGTCGGCCGGCTGGCCGCTCCCGCCGACCTGTAGAAGGGCTGCGACATGGACAAGTTCACCGTGCACACCGGTACCGCCCTGCCGCTGCGGCGGTCCGACGTGGACACTGACCAGATCATCCCCGCCGTGTACCTCAAGCGGGTGACCCGGACCGGATTCGCCGACGGGCTGTTCAGCGCGTGGCGCGAGGATCCGGCATTCGTGCTCAACGATCAAGCTTATTCGGGAGCGTCGATTCTGGTGGCCGGTCCCGAGTTCGGCACCGGGTCATCGCGGGAGCACGCCGTGTGGGCGTTGCGTGACTACGGCTTCCGAGTGGTGATCTCGCCGCGCTTCGGTGACATCTTCCGCGGCAACGCCCTGAAGGAAGGGCTGCTTCCGGTAGAGCTGGAATTGAAAGCCGTCGAAGAAATCTGGAGCCTGGTCGAGGAGAATCCCACCACCCCGGTGGTCGTCGACCTGACCGCTCGCGAGGTGCGGGTCGACACCGCAACCTGGTCGTTCCCGCTCGACGACTTCAGCCGGTGGCGGCTTATGGAGGGCTTGGACGACATTGGACTCACCCTCCGCCACGAGGACCGGATCAGCGCCTTCGAGGCCGACCGACCGGCCTTCCTGCCCCGGGTCGCGTAGCCCGAACGCCCCGATCCGGAGCCGATTTCGCCCCCACCGGTGCCACCGGTGGGGGCGAATCCGTTACGACACAAGGGCTTTTTTCCGCCGAATGTTTGTGTCCCGCCAGCACAGGGCATACCGTGCGCGCAGAATGGCTCGCGTCGAGTCAGTTGCACAATCAGGAGGAAGTCGTGAACAAGGCCGAGCTCATCGAGGCGCTCGCCGTTCGCCTGGGGGACCGGAAAACGGCGACGGCCGCGCTCGACGCGGTCCTCGCTGAGGTCCAGGCGGCGGTCACCAAGGGCGAGAAGGTGGCGATCACCGGTTTCGGAGCGTTCGAGAAGCGTGTACGGGGCGCGCGAACAGCCCGCAACCCGCGTACGGGGGAGGCAGTGAAGGTCAAGAAGACCTCGGTGCCGACGTTCCGCCCCGGCGCCGGGTTCAAGGAGATGGTGGCCAGCGGCAAGGTGCCGAAGGCCACGGCTGCGGCGAAGAAGACCGCCGGAGCCACCGCCAAGGCCACCGGTGCCAAGGCGACCGCGGCGAAGAAGACGACCGCGGCGAAGAGCACCGCCGCCAAGAAGACCACGGCGAGCAAGACCGCGGCGGCCAAGAAGACCACCGCGACCAAGACGACCGCGAAGGCCGCTCCGGCGAAGAAGGCTGCCACCAAGAAGGCCGCCCCGGCGAAGAAGACCGCCGCGGCGACCAAGGCGACGGCGGCCCGCAAGACCGCGGCGGCCAAGAAGGCACCGGCGAAGAAGGCGCCGGCCAGGAAGGCTGCGACCCGGCGCTGAGCCGGTCGTACGACGAGGGCGCCCGCCGACACGGTGGGCGCCCTCGCCATGTCCACCCCGACGGTCCACCGCCACGGTGGGGAACCGTTGACCGGCCCGGGACCCGGCCAGCAGAATCGCCGCACCACCCCTCGCCGGAAAGAGAACCGCGTTGAGTCAGCGTCGTCTCGGCACCGCCGCCCTGGCCCTGGGAATCGTCGTCCTGACCGACGTGCTGCGGGTCTTCCTGCCCTCGGTCATCACCATCTTCGGTCAGGCCGCCTCGACCCCGGCCGAGCTGCTCGGGGCATTCGCCGTCGGCTGGTTCGTGCTGGCGCTCGCCGCGCCGGCCCTCGTCGCGCGGGTCGGCCCGGCCACCGTCGGTGTGACTGCGGCGCTGGTGCTCGGTGCCGCCCGGCTCGCCCTCACCGCCGCGCCGGGTGGCCGGGCCCAACTGTGGCTGGCCAGCGCCGGTCTGTTCGCCGGTCTGGTCTGGCTGGCCGCCACCGCCGCCCGGGTCGCGCACCCGCTACCCGGGCTGGTGCTGGGGCTGACCGCGAGCGCGCTGGGCCACGCCCTGCTCGGCACGTACGACCTGGTGTGGTGGGAGCGATGGCCGGCGTGGGTGGCCAGCGTGGCGGTGGTGGCCGCGCTGCTGGCCACCGAGACGGCGCTCGGCCGCGGCCGCAGCGCCACGCTGCCGGTCGACGGTGCCGGCCCGCCGGTCGACGACCATGCCCCGCCGAACCGCCGGGCCTGGCTGCTCGTCGGGCCGGCGCTGCTGCTCGGCGGCATGGTGGCGCTGTCACCCGCGGTCGCGATCAGCGCCATGTCCTACTGGTACGGCGAGGCCGGCACCGCCGCGCCACCACCGTTCGCGTTGGCGCCGCTGGGTGTCGCGGCACCACTGTTCCTGCTCGGTGCGCTGACTCCGGTGCGCCCACGGTGGCGGGCGGTGCCACCGGTGCTGCTGCTCGCCGGGGCTCTGCTGTTCGGCTACGGCCCGCCGACGCTGCTCACCTTCGCCATCCTGGCCAGCGCGGCGGGGCTGGGCGGCTGCCTCGGCCTGGCCGCTGACGGACCGTCGTCGCAGCGGGCCGTCCGGACCGGCACGGGCCCGGCGTACGCGGTGGTGGGCGGGATGCTCGTCTTCGCCGTCGCCGCGCTGGTGTACTACGCCGCCTACGACCTCGGCTATCCCAACGAGTGGGTGCCGGCCGTGGTGGCCGCCCTGACCGGGGTGGTCGCGATGCGCGGCGTGACCGCGTCCGGCGGGCACCGGCCATCGCCGGGGGAACCCGCGCCAGGGCTTCCCCAGCGGCGGCTCGCGGTGCTGGCCGCCGTCGTCGCCCTCGCCGCCGCCTGGCTGCACGGGCCGTGGCTGGTGGCCAGCAACCGGGGCGGGCCGCCGGAGCGGGTGCGGCTGGTGGCGTACAACATCCGGATGGGCTTCGGCCTCGACGGCCGCCTCGACCTCACCGCCCTGGACCGGGCGGTCGGTCGCGCCGACGTGGTGGTGCTCAGCGAGGTCGACCGGGGTTGGCTGCTCAACGGTGGCCACGACACGCTGGGCCTGCTCGCCGCCCGGCTGGGGATGCCCTACGTCTTCGCGCCCGCCGCCGACCCGCTGTGGGGGGACGCGGTGCTCAGTCGCTGGCCGGTGCAACGGGCGCGTACCCGTCCGCTGCCGGCGGTGGGCGCGCCCACCGGGGCACAGGCGCTCGGCGTCACCGTCGACCTCAGTGCCGGCGTACGCCTGGCCGTGGTGAGCACCCACCTGCAACCGCCGCCCGGTGCGGACCCGGTGGTCCAGGCCCGTGCCGTCGCGGACTTCGCCACCGGGTACGCCGACGGCGCGCCGCTGGTGGTCGCCGGTGACCTCAACACCGAGCCGGGCGATCCGGCTTTCACCGCCTTCACCAGCGCCGGCCTGGTCGACGCGCTCGCCGCCGCCCGCCCGCTGCCGACCAGCCCGGCGGACGATCCGCACGAGCAGATCGACCACGTCTTCGTCTCACCCGACCTGACCGCGGCCGACGCGGCAGCGGTGCCGGGCACCGCCAGCGATCACCTGCCGGTCGCCGTCACCCTCACCCTGCCCGACCGCTGAGAGAGGCAGCCGGTCAGAGGCGGTCGGCGCCGACGAGACGGTCACCGGTGAAGGCGAGCAGCCAACCGCCGCCCTTGCCGGTGGTCCAGTCGCCGCACCGCCCGGCCAACCGCTCCAGCGCGCCGGGAATCACCTTGCCCTGACTGCACACCGCCGCCGGTTCCCCGGCGGCGGCCAGCGCCGCCAGGCGTGCGGCGGCGGCCAGCACGCACTCGTCGGGCTGCTGGCCGGTGCTCGGCTCGTCCAGGTCGCCGCAGACCTCGATCGGCAGATCCAGCAACGCTGCGGCCGGGTCGAGAGTCTGCACGCACCGGCGAGGCGACGCGGAGAGCAGCCGTGCCGGGCGGACCAGCCCGATCAGCGGTGCCAACGCCTGCGCCTCGGACCAGCCACGGGCGTCCAGCGGCCGCCCGGTGTCCGGGCCGGGCCAGGCCAGCCGCTTGCCGGCGTGGCCGTGCCGCACCAGCACCAGGGCCGCGGTGACCGGCGGCAGCGCCGCGAACGCGGCCAGCACCTCCACGTCGTGCGGATAGCTCACCAGGGTCATCGCGTCGTCCACAGTCAGCCAACGGACCTCGTCGACCTCGGTGTCCGGCTGGAATCCGCCAGTGCCCACCGCCCGCATCGACCAGTAGTCGACCACCTTGAGTCGGCCTTCGCTGCGGTACCGCACCGATGGCAGCCGTAGCTGCGGCGCGGCCTGCGCGTCGGCCTCCTCGGCAACCTCCCGGGCGGCGGCGAGCAACGGATGCTCGCCCGGCTCCAGCTTGCCCTTCGGTAGCGTCCAGTCCCCGTACCGGGGCCGGTGCACCAGGCACACCTCGACGCGGTCGACCCCCGCCGGTCGCCACACCACGCCGCCGGCCGCCCGGATCGCGGTCACGCCAGCCACCGGGTCCGGCGTCGCCGGCTGGCTCGCCGCCAGGCGTACGGGAAGTCGGCGCGTGCCCGCCGCACGGCCGCCCGCTCGCGTTCCAGCAGCCGGCCCGCGGCCACCGCCAACTGATGGTCGTCGGGCCGAGCCTCGGCCACCGCCCGCCAGGTCTCGGCGGCCACCGCCGCGTCCTGGTGCTCACCGAGCAGGTTCTGCACCTTCGTCAACGCCCGGGCCAGCTTCGCCGCGTCCCCGCCGAGCACCGGTGCCACCGCCGTCACCGCCGAGCGGGCCTGCTTGCCCTGCTTGCGTACGGTGTGCCACTGCTCGTCGGGCCCGGCCGGATGCAACATCGCGACGCCGCCGGGCTTCTTCGTCGTGCCGGCCAGCCGTCGCCACGGACGGGCCACGATTCGAGGCAGCACCCGCCGGGCCGGTGCGTCCGACCGGGGTGTGAGTCGCGGCGACCGGGCCGCCAGCACCAGCGCGTCGATCAGGGCGAGGTACCGGGGCGAGCGCAGCGCCTCGTCGACCCCGGTCAGCGCCTCCTCCTGCCAGCCGGCGAGCACGGCGTCCAGCCGGTCGACCGCCGCCGGATCCACCGGGCTGACCGGGTCGGCGGCGGCGGTGCGACGCAACCGCTCCCGCAGCACCTCCGCGTCCCGGGCCGGCCCCAGGGCATCCGCCAGCCACTTCAACTCGGTACGCAGCGGCCGGGCCCACGCGGGGCGGACCAGCGGCCCGAAGGTCTTCAGGTCGCTGCGCAACCGCCGGCAGGCCACTCGCATCTGATGCACGGCGGTGTCGTCGTCGCCGACCGGTGCACGCAGCCGGACCAGCGGGTCGTGCGCCAACAGCCGGGCCACCTCGCGGCGTACCGCCTCGGTTACCACCGCCGCGGCGCTCGGATCGGCCGGCAGCTCGTCCGGAGCCACCAGGTCCGGTTCGGCGGTGGCCGCCCGGCCGAGCGCGCGTACGTGCTTGGGAGTGAAGTCGCCACCCTGGGCTCCGGCAGCATTTAGCAGCTCGCTGAGCCGGTCGAGCAGTGCCGTGTCACCGGCCTTGCGCTCGACCTCCACCTCGCGGAAGGCACCTGTGGTGGCACCCTCGGCGTCCAGCACGGTGACCTGGTCGTCGACGACCTCGACCAGCACCAGGCCCGTCTCGTCGACGATCTCCTGAGCGTGCCGGACGGTACGCACCACCGCCGCCGGGGTCAGCGCGGCGCCCCGGTGGTACACCGTGACCAGTTCGACCAGCTCCGCCGGCATCGCGTCGGCGGCGCCCGGGCGGGAGATCTCGTGGCGGAGGCCGGGGCTGCCGGTGGGCAACTTCACCGTCCACGGCACCTCGTCACCCTCGCGGTACCGCAGCGAGACGCCCGCCCGGGCCAGCCGGAGATCCACGGTGTCGTGGTAGGTGGCGACGAGAGTCGCCGGTGCCAGCGCCCGGACGCTCCCCGAGGCCGGCACGGCGGGGGAGAGGTCGGGCAGCAGCCACCCGGTCTCCACCGCGAACTTCCGCTCCTCCTCGACCATCTGCCCAGCCTATTCCGATCCGGTCAGCCGGCCGTGCTGCCGACGCGACGCAGCAGCAGGTGCTGAAGGTGGCTCAGGGGCGCCTCCGGCCGGCCCGTCCGGCGGCTCCAGGTGCCGTCGCCGGCCAGCTCGAACGCGTCCACGTCCGGGCTCATCGCGGCACCGAGCACATGGTCCAGCTCGGCCCGGGCCACCGGGTCGGTGACCTGGACCAGTGCCTCGACCCGCCGATCCAGGTTGCGGTGCATCAGATCGGCGGAGCCGATCCAGAACTCCGCGTCGCCGTTGTTGCCGAAGCGGAAGACCCGCGAGTGTTCCAGGAAGCGGCCGAGGATCGAGCGCACCCGGATGTTCTCCGACAGCCCGGGTACCCCCGGTCGCAACGTGCACATGCCACGGATGATCAGGTCGACGTGCACGCCGGCCTGGGAGGCCCGGTACAGCGCGTCGGTGATCTCCTCGTCGACGAGCGAGTTGACCTTGAACTGGACGAGCCCCGGCATGCCCAGCCGGACGTGGTTGATCTCCCGTTCGATCCGCTCGATCAGGCCGCTGCGAATGCCCTGCGGTGCCACCAGCAGCCGCCGGTACGCGGTCTGCCGGCTGTACCCGGTGAGCACGTTGAACAGGTCGGTCAGGTCGGCACCGATCTCCGGGTCGGCGGTGAGCATGCCGAAGTCCTCGTAGAGCCGGGCGGTCTTCGGGTGGTAGTTGCCGGTGCCGATGTGGCAGTAACGGCGGATCTGGTTGCCCTCCTGGCGTACCACCAGGGCGGTCTTGCAGTGGGTCTTCAGACCGACCAGGCCGTACACCACGTGGCAGCCGGCCCGTTCCAGGGTGCGGGCCCACCCGATGTTCGCCACCTCGTCGAAGCGGGCCTTCAACTCGACGAGCACCACCACCTGCTTGCCGGCGGCGGCGGCGTCGACAAGCGCGTCCACGATCGGTGAGTCGCCGCTGGTGCGGTAGAGCGTCTGCTTGATGGCCAGCACGTTCGGGTCGGCGGCGGCCTGCTCGATGAAGCGTTGCACGCTTGTCGCGAAGGAGTGGTACGGATGATGCACCAGCACGTCGCCGTCGCGCAGGGTGGCGAAGACGCTGCGCGGCACCTCGCCCTCGGCGAGCCGCGGATGAGTGGCCGGGACGAACGGCGGGTCCTTCAGGTCGGGCCGGTCGGCCTCGCCGTACAGCTGCCACAGCGCGGAGAGATCCAGCAGGCCCCGGACCCGCAGCACGTCCTGGGCGTCCATGTCCAGTTCCCGGACGAGCAGTTCCAACATGTGGTCGGAGATCGAGGCGGCCACCTCCAGTCGCACCGGCGGGCCGAACCGGCGGCGGGCCAGTTCCCGCTCCAGCGCCTGGAGCAGGTCCTCGTCCCGGTCCTCGTCGACCTCGACCTCGGCGTTGCGGGTGACCCGGAACAGGTGGCACTCGACCACCTGCATGCCGGAGAAGAGCTGACCGAGGTGCACCGAGATGAGGTCTTCCACCGGCAGCATGCGGACCCCGGCCTGGTCCCGGTCGACCCGGACGAACCGAGGCACGTTGTTGGGCACCTTCACCCGGGCGAACAGCTCCGGCCCGCCGTCCGGATCGCGTACCGCGACAGCCAGGTTGAGCGACCGGCCCGAGATGTACGGGAACGGGTGGGCCGGGTCGACCGCCAGCGGCGTGAGCACCGGGAAGATCTTCTCCCGGAAGTAGGTGCGCAGCCGTTCCCGCTCGGCATCGCCGAGGTCGGACCAGCGCAGCACCCGGATGTCCTCGGCGGCGAGCCTGGGCACCAGGTCGTCGACGTAACAGGCGGCCTGCCGGGCCACCAGCGCGGCGGCCTTCTCGGAGATCAGCGCCAATTGGGTACGCAGGGGCAGCCCGTCGCCGCCCCGCACCGGTAGGCCGGCGGAGAGCCGGCGTTTCAGCCCGGCCACCCGCACCATGTAGAACTCGTCGAGGTTGCTGGCGAAGATGGCCAGGAACTTGGCCCTTTCCAGCAGCGGGTTGTTCTGGTCCTCGGCCAGGTCGAGCACCCGGGCGTTGAAGTCGAGCCAGGACAGCTCCCGGTTGAGGAACCGGTCCTCCGGCAGCGGATGGGTCGGCGTCGGGTCGTCGGCGGACTGCGGCAGGCCCGGTTCCGAGACCGGGTCCAGCACCTCCTCCAGCCCGGCGGAGGCCGCCGCCGGGTCGTTGGCCGGGGCGTCGTCGGGGACCGGGCGGGTGCTCCGGAACCGCCCGTCGGTCCCCCGGGGGCGACCTCCGTTGCGGCTGGTGGTGTCGTCGGTGGCGGCGGGGCTGGGGTGGCGTTCGCGAGGGGTGCTCACCCGCCCATAATCACCCGAACTCGGTTAACGCAAAATGAACTTGCGGCGGGTTGTCAGGACATCGTCGGCAGTGTCACGCGTACGACGTCGCCGGCGGCGTCGGTCTCCACGCGGACCCGCTGGCCGAGGCGGAGCAGGCGCAGCCCGGAGGCGTCGAATGCCCGGGCCGGGAAGGGCAGCTCGGTGCCGTCGTCCAGCAGCAGCAGCCCGCTGCGGGTCGCCGCGTCGAAGGTCGCCACCGTGCCCTGCATGCCAGCACCGTACCGAACCGTGGGGCGCGGTGCGTGAACGCCCGCGCCGTCAGGTCGAGAAGGATTCGGTGAAACAGCCGGCGGTCAGCGCCGCGGTGCGCGGACCCAGCCCGAGCCGCGCCGCGGCGGCCAGGTCGTCGGCGGTGTCCACGTCGCGCCGCAGACTCGGCCAGTCGCCGGTGAGCGGGCGGGCGCCGCTGGCCGCGTGCGCGGCGGCCGAGCCGGCTCCGAAGCGCGGATCCAGGGGTACGCCCGGCGGGGCGGCCAGCAGCACGGTGCCGGTGCCCGGCGTGTCGGCCACGAACCGACGTGTCCCCGGCGGGCCGGTCAGCGCTGCGTGCAGCGCCGCCGCCAGCTCGGCCGGCCGCAGGGCGGGCAGATCGGCGGTGAGTCCGGCCACCCAGCCGGCGACCTCCGCCACGCCGTGCCGGAACGCGGCGTTGAGCCCGGCGTCCGCGACGTCCGGCAAGACCCGGGCACCACTGGACCGGGCCGTGCCGGCGACCTGGGCGTCGTCGGTGACCACCACGATCTCGGCCACCCCGGGGCAGGCCCGCACCGCGGCCAGCGTATCGGCGGCCAGCGCCAGGGCCAGATCCTGATGGGGTACGCCCGGCAGCCCGCCACGCAGCCGGGTCTTCGCGGCTGCCAGGCGTTTGACCGGCACCACCACCGTCCAGGGCTGTGTCACACCTGCCATCCTGCCAGCCGGGCGGCGGTACCCTCACTGGCCGTACCCGGGGCGAGCAGGCATGATTTCGGCTGCGGACCTCACCGGGCTTCTCCGGTGGGCGGGTCGGGGCGGGCACGAGGAGGCACGGTGGGTCGGCGGAGGCTGGGATTCTGGCAATGGTTCGCCGTGGTGCTGGTGAAGCCGGTGATGACCGTCTGGACCCGGCGTACCTGGCGGGGCATGGAGCACCTGGACCAGGACGGTCCCGTGATCATCGTGCCGAACCACATCTCGCACGCCGATCCGCTGGTCTCCGCGCACTTCGTCTACGACGCCGGGCGGTGGCCGCAGTTCCTCGGCAAGGCGAGCGTGTTCAAGGTGCCGGTGATCGGCTGGATCCTGCACCGGTGTAAGCAGATTCCGGTCGAGCGGGGCTCGGTCGACGCGGTGAAGTCGCTGGACGCCCTGGTCAAGGCGCTCGACGAGGGCGGAGCCGTGATCATCTACCCGGAGGGCACCACCAGCCGGGAGCCGGACCTGTGGCCGATGAAGGGCAAGACCGGCGCGGCCCGGCTGGCGCTGGCCACCGGCGCCCCGGTGGTGCCGCTGGCGATGTGGGGGCCGGAACGGATCTTCGATCCGCGCCGCGCCCGGATCAACCTGCGTCCCCGGATCCCGGTGACCGTGGTCGCCGGGCCACCGATCGACCTGAGCCGCTGGGCCGGCGCCGCCCCGAGCCGCCAGGTGCTGGAGGAGATGACCGACGTGATCATGCTGCGCCTGCGGGACATGCTCGCCGACATCCGGGGCGGGACACCACCGCCGCTGTGGCAGCGCGCCACCCGCCCGCAGCCCGACCGCCAGCGCCCGGAGACGGCGGCATGAGCGAGCGTAAGCGAGTGAATCATCGATGCTGTGTGGTGGTGCCTCACGGCGGCGCCGACCGTAGGGAGGCGGCGGCGTGAGTGGGCAGGTGGCGGTGCTGGGGGCGGGATCGTGGGGTACGGCGTTCGCGAAGATCCTCGCCGACGCCGGCCGGGAGGTGACGCTCTGGGCGCGGCGACAGTCGATCGCCGACGTGATCCGCGCGGAGCGGCGTAATCCGGAGTACCTGCCCGGGGTGGTGCTGCCGGAGCGGGTCACCGGAACCGGCGACCCCGTCGAGGCGATCAAGGGCGCCGAGATGGTGGTGCTCGCGGTGCCGTCGCAGACCCTGCGCGGCAACCTCGCCGAGTGGGTGGAGCACCTGCACCCCGAGGCCACCCTGGTGTCGCTGATGAAGGGCATCGAACTCGGCACCACCAAGCGGATGAGCGAGGTGATCGTCGAGACCGCCGAGGTGGCGGCCGACCGGGTGGTGGTGGTCTCCGGCCCCAACCTGGCACCGGAGATCGCCGCGGAGCAACCCGCTGCCACCGTGGTCGCCTGCACCGATTCCGACCGGGCCACCCTGGTGCAGCGGTCGATCACCACGCCCTACTTCCGCCCGTACACCAACGACGACGTGATCGGCTGTGAGCTGGGCGGGGCGGTCAAGAACGTGATCGCGCTGGCGTACGGCATCGCCACCGCGATGGGCTTCGGGCACAACACCCGGGCGATGCTCGTCACCCGTGGGCTGGCCGAGACCGCCCGGCTCGGGGTGGCCCTCGGCGCGGATCCGCTCACCTTCGCGGGTCTCGCCGGGATGGGTGATCTGGTGGCCTCCTGCTCGTCGCCGTCGGCCCGCAACCGCACCTTCGGCGAGCACCTCGGTCGGGGCGCGTCCCTGGAGGAGGCGCGGGTGGCCACCCGGCAGACCGCCGAGGGGGTCAAGAGCGCGCTGGCGATCCGGGATCTGGCCCGCGCGCACGGGGTGGAGATGCCGATCACCGAGCAGGTCGAGCTGGTCTGCCACGAGGGGGTGGACCCGCGACTGGCGGTCCAGGCCCTGATGAGTCGCACCACGAAGCCGGAGTGAGCAGCACCATGAGCGAGCGTGACGCCCCGCAGTCGCACGACCACCCGCCGACGGGGGACGGCACCCGGTGCGTGCACGCCGGCCTGCCCGAGCCCACCCCCGGCGCGCCGTTCCTGCCTGGGCCGGTGTTCGCCGCGCCGTACCATCTCGACCCCTGGCAGGGGCCGGCGGCGTCGCCGAACGGGTACGGGCGTCCGGACAATCCGACCCGGCGGCTGCTGGAGGCCGCGGTCGGTGAGCTCGAGGGCGGCGACTGCCGGGTCTTCGCCAGCGGGCAGGCGGCGATAACCGGGCTGCTGCTGGCGGTGCTGCGGGCCGGCGACACGGTGGTGCTGCCCGCCGACGGGTACTTCCCGGTGCGTGCCTTCGCCACCGACACCCTCGCCGGCAACAGCGTACGGGTGCTGTTCGCACCGACCGTCGGGCCGTACCCGGACCTCGACGGGGTACGGCTGGTGCTGGTGGAGACGCCGGCCAACCCGGGGCTCGACGTCGTGGACCTGCCGGCGCTGGCCGAGCGGGCGCACGCCGCCGGTGCCCTGCTGGCCGTGGACAACACCACCGCCACCCCGCTCGGGCAGCGACCGCTGGACCTCGGCGCCGACGTGGTCGTGGCCTCCGGCACCAAGGCGTTGACCGGGCACTCCGATCTGTTGCTCGGCTACGTGGCCACCCGGTCGTCCGAGCTGCTGTCGACGGTCACCGCCTGGCGTACCGCGACCGGTTCGGTGCCCGGCGCGTTCGACGCCTGGCTGGCCCACCGTTCGTTGGCCACCCTCGATCTGCGCCTGGCCCGGCAGACGGCGAACGCGGCGGCGCTGGCCCGGCTGCTGGCCGACCGCACCGACGTCTCCGGCCTGCGCTGGCCGGGCCTGCCGGAGGACCCGGCGTATCCGGTGGCGACGCGGCAACTGCGCCGGATGCCGGGCGTGCTCTCCTTCGATCTCGGCAGCGCCGACCGGGTCGCCCGCTTCCTCGGCGCGGCCCGGCTGGTCGCCGCAGCGACATCCTTTGGCGGTCTGCACACCACGGCGGACCGGCGGGCGCAGTGGGGCGACGACACCGCACCCGGTTTCGTCCGGCTCTCCTGCGGGGTGGAGGACACCGCCGACCTGGTCGCCGATGTCACGGCCGCGCTGGAGGCAGCCGCCTGATGGGCGCACCGGTCTCCCCGGCCGCGTACGAAGCCCTGGTCGCCCGGTTGCGGCAGGCCGGTTGCGTGTGGGCCGAGGAGGAGGCTCGCCTGCTGATGGCGGCGGGCGGCGGCCCGCAGAGGCTGGCGGGGCTGGTCGACCGGCGGGTCGCCGGTGAGCCGCTGGAGTACCTGTTGGGCTGGGCGGAGTTCTGCGGTGAGCGGATCGACGTCGACCCGGGCGTCTTCGTGCCCCGGGCGCGTACCGCCCTGCTGGTCTCGGCGGCGGTCCGGGTGACCGGACCGGCCGCGAGCGTGGTGGAGCTGTGTTGTGGCTCCGGTGCGATCAGCCGGGTGCTGGCGCGTCGGCTCGCCGCGCCCCGGCTGCTGGCTGCGGTCGACGTGGATCCGGCGGCGGTGGCCTGCGCGCGGCGGAACCTGGCCGCCGTGGGTGCGCCGGTCTTCGTCGGTGACCTCTTCGATCCATTACCGGTGGCCTGGCGCGGTCGCCTCGACCTGGTGGTGGCCAACGCCCCGTACGTGCCGACGGCGGCGATGGCGCTGCTGCCCCCGGAGGCGCGCCGGTACGAATCCGCCGCGGCGCTCGACGGTGGGCCCGACGGGCTGGCCGTGCTGCGCCGGCTGGCTGCTGCCGCGCCGGACTGGCTCGCGCCCGGCGGGCACCTGCTGGTGGAGGTCGGCCAGGGGCAGGTCGACCGGTTCCGGGCGGTGCTGACCGAGGTCGGACTGACACCGTCGGTGGTACGCGACGAAGCCTCCGACGCCATCGCGATGCTGGGTCGATACCCGGACGACGTGGCGGGCGGGCGGTACGAGAACTAGCCTCACGTCAGGTGTGACGGCGGGAGGCGGAACTCGGGTGGACAGCGCAACGGTGGTCGTCGGGATCGACAACGGTGGCACGACCAACAACGCCACCGTGCTCACGCTCGACGGACGATTCCTGGTCGACCGCCTGGTGGAGACGCCGAGCCGGGTGCAGGAGGGCCCGGAGGCGGCGGTGGCGGCGATGGCGGACGCCTTCGACGGCGTGCTGGCCCTCACCGGGGTACCCCGCGAACAGGTCGGTGCGGTCGGTCTGGACACGCCCGGTCCGGCCAGTGCCAGCGGCGTCATCTCGTCGAAGGGCTCCACGAACTTCTCCCAGCCGGCCTGGCGCGGCTATGACGTGCGGGGCGCCCTCGAACGTCGGCTCGGGCTACCGGTGGTCTACCACAACGACGGCAACGCCGCTGCGCTCTATGCCCATCACGTCCACTTCGGGGCCGACGCGATGCGGCGCTCGTCGGTGTCGGCGATCGTCGGCACCGGACTCGGTGGCGGCCTGGTCGAGCACGGCCGGGTGATCTCCGGCGCGGCGGGAATGGCCGGCGAGTTGGGGCATGTGCATATTCCGATGAATACCGTGCTGGCGCCGGGCCAACCGGTGCCGATCTGCGCCTGCGGCTTCGCCGGTGACGTCGAGAGCGTCGTGTCGTTGACCGCGATCGAGCACAACCTGTTGCCGTACTGGTTGACCCGCTTTCCGGGGCATCCGCTGATCGGCGAGTCGCCGGAGCGCGCGGCGAAGCTGGTACGCGGCTACGGCGAGCGGGGCGACGAACTGGCCCGGGAAGTCTTCGCCCAGCAGGCGAGGGCGCTCGCCGCGCTGTTCACCATCGCGTCGAACTTCACCGATCCGCACGCGTACTTCGTCGGTGGTGGGGTGGTGGAGACGGACGCGGCGTTCCGCGACTGGTTCCTGGCCGCCGTGCGCGAGCACACCCTGCTCCGGGCGGAGCAGGCCGCGCTGGCCACCTTCGCGCTGGTGCCGGACCGTGACATGGCTGGCGCGCGGGGCGTGGCGCTGGCGGCGCTGGAGGCGGTCCGTGCGCTGCCGTCGCCGCCACCGCTGGTCGGCGACTAGACGGAGGGGCTGACCGGGCCGGCGGTGCCCTTACCGGCCCGGTCAGCGGCTCTGGGGTGCGGTCCTCCGCGGCTCAGCGGGTCGGCGGCGCCTGGGCGAAGGCGGTCCACGCCGACGGCCGGAAGATCAGCAGCGGGCCGTGCGGATCCTTGGAGTCGCGTACGGCGACAGTGCCGGGGACGACCGCCATCTCGACGCAGGCGCCCTCGTCGCCGCTGTGGCTGCTCTTGCGCCAGCCCGTCACGGTCACCGCGGCGTTGGTCGTCGGTGTCATCGCATTACCGTCCCTTCAGGAGTTTGAAGATTGCCTCGCGGCTGTCCGTCGGGCTGAGCGCGACGGTGCGCAGGTGCTCCATGATCTTGGTGCAGGTACGCAGGTCGCCGGGACGGTCGAGGATCATCTGCCCGGCGACCGTCTCCACGGAGGCGATGATCGGGTCCTCCGGGTCGGCGAATTCGAGGATGTGCAGGGAGCCCCGGGTGCCCCGGTGGTAGCCGGCGACCAGCGGGATCACCTGGACGGTGATGTTCGGTAGCTCGCTCATCTTGAGCAGGTGGCTCAGCTGACCCTGTTGCGCGGAGTCGTCACCCACCGGACGAAGCAGCGCGGCCTCGTCGAGAATCGCGTCGAAGATCGGCGGGTCCTCCTCGAAGATCCGCTGTTGCCGGTCCAGCCGCATGCGCACCCGCTCCTCGACGTCGTTGTCGCTGAGGGTGTGTGGCCCGCCCCGCATCACGCCGCGGATATAGTCGGCGGTCTGCAACAGCCCGGGCACCACCGACGGCTCGAAATTCGCGATGGCGACGGCCTCGGCCTCCAGCGCGATGAAGTCGATGGTGCGCCGGTCGAGCAGGTACGAATAGGACACCCACCAGCCGGGCTTGCGCGCGTCCTTGGCGAGTTGGACGGCGGCCGCGACCTCGTCCGCGCCGACTCCGTAGAGGGTGAGCAGCGCGCGCACGGTGGCCGGGTTGACCAGGGTCTGCGCGTTCTCGTAGCGGGAGAGCGTGCTGCGGGTGCTGTTGATCTCGTCGGCCGCGGTCTCCAGGGTGAGGCCGGCGGCCTCCCGATGGTGGCGCAGGGCGATGCCCAATCGACGGGCACGTGCGGTCTTCGGAGCCATGTATAGATGGTCGCACGTATTTGGGAAGCTGTACATGAGAGAACGCCAGTGAGAGTTGCATTCATGCCCATGGAGCTGTCAATCTGTTAGCGCGTCCTCACCGCCGGTTGTCGTGGCGACGGTGGTGGTGAGCGACCGGAGGGGATGAGGCGCGCGGCGGTCGGGTTTTCCCCCGTACCCGACCGCCGCGTGCCACGCCAGGAGGTCGGCTACCGGAAGGGAATCGACGTGCAGACTGGTCAGCGGGTTTTCGGCGAGCGCCGGGACGGCCGGCGATGACACGTTTCCTGGTGGTGCTGACCGACGTCCGCCCGTACGAGGTGGATGGTCGTAACGAGCGGCTGGCCCCGGAGCGTCGCCGCCAGGTGGTCGGCGCGAACAGTCGCGAGGCCGCCGATCGGATCGCCGGCGCCTTCATGGCACTCGGCATGGTGCGGGCCGGCCGGCAGCGGGTCAAGGTGCTCGCCATCGGCCGCCGGCACGCGTACGGCGAGCGTGAGCTGGCCGGCTGACCTCGGTCGCCCGATCACGTTCCGTATATGGCTTGTTGACCGCTTGCGGCCGTTTCGCGTTCCCGCAGGGTATCGGCTACCCCCATCCGCCACGCACAGTAAGGTCATCCGGGAGAGCGCCAGCAGTGCGTCCCGGAAAGGTGATCACAGTGACCACCCCAGGCAAGACCCGCGTGGCGATCGTCTTCGGCGGCCGCAGCCCGGAACACGGCATCTCGTGCGTCAGCGCCGGCAGCGTGCTCGGCGCGCTGGATCCGGACGAGTTCGAGGTGGTGCCGGTCGGTATCACCCGGGCCGGCCAGTGGGTGCTCACCAACGGCGACCCCGGTCAGTTGGCGATCAACGCCCGTCGGCTGCCGGAGATCACTGCGGAGTCCGGCACGGACATCGTGCTGCGCACCGACCCCACCGGCGGCGGGCTGCTCGTGCTCGACCCGACCGAAGGGCCCCGGGCGCTCGCCGACGTGGACGTGGTCTTCCCCGTGCTGCACGGCGCCTACGGTGAGGACGGCACCATCCAGGGCATGCTGGAGATGGCCGGCATCCCGTACGTCGGGGCGAAGGTCTTCGCCTCGGCCGCCGCGATGGACAAGGAGTTCACCAAGAAGCTCTGCGCCGCCGAGGGCATTCCGGTCGGTCCGTACGCGGTGCTGCGCAGCGGAACCACGCTTAGCGAGGCGGACAAGCAGCGGCTGGGCCTGCCGGTCTTCGTCAAGCCCTCCCGGGCCGGCTCGTCCTTCGGCATCACCAAGGTCAACGACTGGGCCGACCTGGACACGGCCCTCGCCACCGCCCGGGAGATCGACAGCAAGGTCCTGGTCGAGGGCACCATCGTCGGCCGGGAGATCGAGTGCGGCGTGCTGGAGGGCGAGGCCGGCGGCGCGCCGGAGGCGTCCGTGCTGGCCGAGGTCCGGGTGGTCGGCGACTACGACTTCTACGACTTCGAGGCCAAGTACATCGACGCGGAGTCCGCCTGCGAGTACGACATCCCGGCCGACCTGCCGGAGCGGGTCACCCGGCAGGTGCGCGACTACGCCGTACGCGCCTTCACCGCGCTCGACTGCGCCGGCCTGGCCCGGGTCGACTTCTTCGTCACGCCCGACCTCGACGTCTACCTCAACGAGATCAACACGATGCCCGGCTTCACGCCGACGTCGATGTTCCCCCGGATGTGGGCGGCGGCCGGCCTGGAGTACCCGAAGCTTGTCGACCGGCTCATCCGCACCGCGTTGACCAGGGGGCCGGGGCAGCACTGAGCCTCCACCCCGGCTCTGATCCGCTGCGTCAGGAGGTGCAGCCGGACGGTGCCGTGCCGGACGACCGGATCGACTCGACGATCGTGGCGGAGACCGGGGAGGCCCACTGCAACGCCTCGCCGTAGAAGTGCGGCACCCGCAGGGTCACCGCGGTCTCCCGGTCGACGGTGGTCAGCTCCGTCACGTCGGGCCCCTCCACCGCGTACCAGCAGACCGAGTTGACCAGGTAGAGGTGGTCGTCGGGCTTCACCGCCGGCTCATCGCCACCGCAGGCCACGGTGAGCGCCGGGTCGCCGTACGCGGCGTTCTGCTCCGGCCCGGCGCTAACCGGCCGCTGCGGCAGGTCGCGGATCGAGTCGGGCAGCTGGGACAGCAGGGCGCGGCAGACGACGGTCGGGCGCTCGCCAAGCTGAGGGGCGGCCATCTCGACCGGCGCCGTGGAGACCGGAGCGGGCGTGGTCGCCGACGGCTGCGGCGCGGCGGCCGGCTCCTCCGGCGAGAGGTTGCCCAGCGCGAGCGCACCCACCAGCAGGGCCACCGGCACCGCCACCGCCGTGGCGATCAGCGCCGCGCTGCGGTTGGTGCGGTCGGGTGCCTCAGCGCCCGGGCGGTCAGCCTGGGCGACGGGGGATTCAGCGTGCTCGTCCACTTACAGGCGCACCACCGAACACGTGAGGGTGCGGGTGATGCCGGGCACCATCTGCACCTTGCTGACAATTAGTTTTCCGAGCTCGTCGACGGTGTTCGCCTCGGTGAGCACGACCACGTCGTACGGCCCGGTGACCGCGTCGACGCGGACCACGCCGGCGAGATCAGCGATGAGACCGGCCACGTCACGTGCCCGGCCGACCTCTGTCTGGATGAGGATGTACGCCTGTACCACGACTCGACCTCCCTCCGTCGCCGCCTGCCAGGCGGCCCGAAGGGAGAAAGTACCTTACGGACCAGGGCAGACCCCGATCGGTGGCCAAGGAGAAGCAGTGAGCGAGCGCAGCGAGCGAACCATCAGGTTCAGTGCGGTGGTGTCTCACGGTGGCACGCAGCGCAGCGGAGTGCCGTCGTGAGCGAGCGCAGCGAGCGAACCATCAGGTTCAGTGCGGTGGTGTGTCACGGTGGCACGCAGCGCAGCGGAGTGCCGTCGTGAGCATGCGCAGCGAGCGAACCATCAGGTTCAGTGCGGTGTCGTCGTGAGTGTCGCGGGTGTCGGCGAGTTCGGGCTTATCGACCGGGTCACGGCCCGGCTGTCGTACGGCCCGACGGTGCTGCTCGGCCCCGGTGACGACGCCGCGGTGGTCGCCGCGCCGGACGCCCGGGTGGTCGCCACCACCGACGTGCTGGTCGAGGGGCGGCACTTCCGCCGGGACTGGGCCGGCCCGCACGACATCGGCCGCCGGGCGGCGGCGGCGAACCTCGCCGACGTGGCGGCCATGGGCGCGGAGCCGACCGCCCTGCTGGTGGCGCTCTGCGTACCGGAGGACGTCGACACCGGCTGGCTGGAGCAACTTGCCGACGGGCTCGGTGCCGAGGCGGCCGGTGTCGGGGCCAGTGTGGTGGGCGGGGACATGTCGGCCAGCCCCACGCTGACCATCGCGGTCACCGCGCTCGGCAGCCTGGGCGGTCGGTCACCGGTGACCCGGACCGGTGCCCGCCCCGGTGACCTGCTCGCCCTGGCCGGTCGCACCGGGTACGCGGCGGCCGGGTTCACCGTGCTCTCCCGTGGCTTCCGGACGCCCCGGCTGCTGGTCGAGGCGTACCGGCGACCGGAGGTGCCCTACCCGGCCGGGCCGCAGGCCGCCCGGCTCGGCGCCACCGCCATGATCGACGTCTCGGACGGGCTGCTCGCCGACCTCGGGCACGTGGCGAAGGCCAGCGGGGTGGCCATCGACATCGCCCGGGACGCCTTCGAGGTGCCGCCGCAGATGCGTGACGCCGCGCAGGCGCTCGGCGTCGACCCGTACGCCTGGCTGTTGGCCGGTGGCGACGACCATGCGCTCGCCGCGACCTTTCCCCCGGCGACGGCCCTGCCCCCGGGCTGGCGGGCGATCGGCCGGGTAGCCGTGGGCTCCGGTGTGACGGTGGACGGCCTACCGTTCGACGGGCCGGCCGGATGGGACCATTTTCGCTGACCGCAGGCCACCCCGCAGGGCGCGGCCGGCCGCGTCGTACCCTGCACGGGTGCACGAGATCGAGATCCACACGGTGCCGTTCGACTCGCCGGAAGCCCAGCGGTTGATCACCGCGACGCTGGCTGACCTGAGCGCCCGGTACGGCGGCAGCGGCGACGAGACCCCGGTCGACGCGCGCGAGTTCGTGCCGCCGGCCGGGGCGTTCCTGGTCGCCCGGATCGACGGGCAGCCGGTGGGCTGCGGCGGCTGGCGCAGCCACGGCGAGGAGACCGCCGAGGTGAAGCGGATGTACACCGCGCCGCAGGCCCGGGGGCGGGGCGTGGCCCGCACTGTGCTGGCGGCAATCGAACGCTCGGCCCGTGAGCACGGGCGCCGACGGATCATCCTGGAGTGCGGTGACCGGCAGCCCGAGGCGATCGCGTTGTACAAGGCGGCCGGCTACGAGCGGATCCCCAACTTCGGCTTCTACGCCGACGAGCCCGGCTGCCTGTCGTTCGGTCGCATGCTCTGAGCATCCCGCTCGCCGCGCACCCGACACCGGCCTGCGGACACGACAAAACCGGCGGGCCCGCTGAGGCCCGCCGGTGCTGACAGTCGTGATGTCCCGGTGCTACCGCGTCAGGCGCGGGCGACCTTGCCGGCCTTGATGCAGGACGTGCAGACCTTCAACTTCTTGGTCGTGCCGCCACCGGCCGGGGTGCGCACCGACTGGATGTTCGGGTTCCAGCGGCGGTTGGTCCGCCGGTGCGAGTGGGACACGTTGTGGCCGAAGCCCGGCCCCTTGCCACAGACGTCACACACGCTAGCCACGGGATACTCCTGGGATTGAAACGTTCATGAGGTCGGCACCAGGCGCAGCCCGGGCAACCTGGCCAGGGTACCCGATGCGGAAGTCGCCTGCCCAACCGGGCTCGGCCACCGCGACGGCGCAGCAGGCGATGCGGACGGCAGCGCGCCCGCGAAACCCTGATCTGGGCCGGACCCGCCCGGTGTCGGGCGAGTGTCAGCGTACGCCAGTAGGCTGCCACCGTGCTGGACACCCTCGACGCCGCCGCCGTGCGCCGCTGGTGC
Organism: Verrucosispora sp. WMMD703; assembly: GCF_049178935.1. Lineage (NCBI taxonomy): Bacteria > Bacillati > Actinomycetota > Actinomycetes > Micromonosporales > Micromonosporaceae > Micromonospora > Verrucosispora sp. WMMD703. The sequence continues at coordinate 1,710,207 of NZ_JBMHMM010000004.1, forward strand.
GCCAGCGGCCTGGCCGCGCTCAAGCGGCACCAGGGTGAGATCGACGAGCTGAACGTCTACCCGGTGCCCGACGGTGACACCGGCACCAACCTGGTGCTCACCCTCACCTCCGCGCAGCAGGCGCTGGCGATGGATCTCGACACCCACGCCGACGGCATGTCGACCGCCCACGGGCACGCGTTGCGCCTGATGGCCCGGGGTGCCCTGCTCGGCGCGCGGGGCAACTCCGGGGTGATCCTGTCGCAGATCCTGCGGGGTCTCGCCGACACCCTGGCCGCCGTCCCGCAGGTGCGGGGCCGGGAGCTGGCCGCAGCTCTGCGGGAGGCCACCGACGCGGCGTACACGGCGGTGTCCCGCCCGGTCGAGGGCACTCTGCTCTCCGTCGTCTCGGCCGCCGCCGACGCGGCCGAGCAGGCTGGCAGCGACGAGCTGCGCGTGGTGGCCCGGGCCGCGGCAAACGCGGCGGCCGGCGCGCTGGCCCGCACCCCCGAGCAGTTGCCGGCGCTGGCCCGGGCGGGGGTGGTCGACGCCGGTGGGCAGGGGCTGTGCCTGCTGCTCGACGCCCTCGTCGAGGTGGTCACGGGGGAGAACCCGGTGCGGCCGGCGCCCAGTCCTCCGCTGGTGCGCCCGCCGGTCACCGTCGCCCGGGAGACCGGCTCGGCCGAGTACGCCTACGAGGTGCAGTTCCTGCTCGACGCCGAGCCCGCCGCGGTGGAGCGGATGCGGGAGACCCTGCTCACCATCGGCGACTCCCTGGTGGTCGTCGGCGACCAGGGCACCTGGCAGGTCCACGTGCACGTCAACGACGTCGGCGCGGCGATCGAGGCGGGTGTGGTGGCCGGCCGCCCGCACCAGATCGCGGTGACCCGCTTCGTCGACCATCCGGAGCCCGTACCGTCCCGGTTGCCCGACGGGCGGGCCGCCGTGGTGGTGGCCGCCGGCGCCGGGATCGCCGAGCTGCTCGCCGCCGAGGGCGCGGTGGTGGTGCCCGGCAACCCTTCGACCGGTGAACTGCTCGACGCGGTACGCGCCACCGGCGCGGCCCGGGTGGTGGTGCTGCCCAACGACCCGGACGCGCAGGCGGTGGCCAACCAGGTCACCGAGGAGGCGCACCGGCTGGGGGTGGAGGTGGCGGTGGTGCCGACCCGGTCACCGGTGCAGGCGCTGGCGGCGCTCGCCGTGCGCGATCCGCAGCGCCGCTTCGCCGACGACGTGATCGCGATGGCCGAGGCCGCCGGCGCCTGCCGGTACGCCGAGGTGTGCCGGGCCGGCCGCGAGGCGCTCACCGTCGCCGGCCCGTGCCGCGCCGGTGACGTGCTCGCCCTGGTCGAGGGCGAGGTGAATCTGATCGGCGCCGACCTGGTGGACACCTCCGTCGCGCTTGTCGACCGGATGCTCGGCGGTGGCGGCGAGCTGGTCACCCTGCTCGTCGGGGCCGACGCGCCCGACGGGCTGGTCGAGGCGGTGCGCGCGCACCTCACGGCGCGCTGGCCGTTCGTGGAGGTGCAGGTGTATCCGGGCGGGCAACCACACCATCCCCTGCTGGTCGGTGTCGAATGACCGCCGATCCGTCCGACCTGGACACGCCGCTGAAGAAGCTGGTCGGGGAGAAGACCGCCAAGGCGCTGGCCGGCCATCTCGACCTGCACACCGCGGGTGATCTCATCTACCACTTCCCCCGCCGCTACGACGAGCGTGGCGAGCACACCGACATCCGCGCGTTGGACGTCGGCGAGCAGGTCACCGTGCTGGCCCAGGTGCAGCGCACCGCCGTACGCCCGATGCGGCAGCGGCGGGGCAATCTGCTGGAGGTGACCGTCGGCGACGGCTCCGGCGGCAGCCTCACCCTCACCTTCTTCGGCAACCAGGCGTGGCGCGAACGCGAACTGCGGCCCGGCCGGTGGGGACTGTTCGCCGGAAAGGTCACCGAGTTCCGCGGCCGGCGGCAGCTCAACGGGCCGGAGTACGTCCTGCTGGGGGAGCAGACCGACACCGAGGCGGCGGCCAGCGAGCAGATCGAGGAGTTCGCCGGTGCGCTCATTCCGGTCTACCCGGCCGCTGCGGCGGTGCCCACCTGGGTGATCGCCCGCTGCGTACGGGTGGTGCTGGACACGGTGGCCCCGCCGGACGATCCGTTGCCGGCGACGGTACGGGCCAGCCGGAACCTGGTCGGTCTGGGCACCGCCCTCCGGGAGATCCATCGGCCGTCCAGCCGGGAGGAGCTGTACCGGGCCCGTCGGCGGCTGAAGTGGGACGAGGCGTTCGCCGTGCAGGTGACCCTGGTCCGGCGCAAGCGGGACGCCGCCGCGTCCCCCGCGCGTCCCCGGCCCGGGCGGTCGGGCGGTCTGCTCGACGCGTTCGACGCCCGGCTGCCGTACGAGCTGACCGCCGGCCAACGTGACGTCGGCGTGGAGATCGCCGCCGACCTCGCCACCGGTCATCCGATGCACCGCCTGTTGCAGGGCGAGGTCGGCTCCGGCAAGACAGTGGTGGCGCTGCGGGCGATGCTCCAGGTGGTCGACGCGGGCGGGCAGGCCGCGCTGCTGGCCCCGACCGAGGTGCTCGCCGCCCAGCATCACCGGGGCATGCTCGACCTGCTCGGCCCGCTCGCCCAGGCCGGCGAGCTGGGTGCCGCCGAGCACGCCACCCGGGTGGAACTGGTCACCGGCTCGCTGGGCGCGGCGGCCCGGCGTCGGGCGCTGGCCGAGGTCGCCAGCGGCGCAGCCGGCATCGTGCTCGGCACCCACGCCCTGCTCTACGAGGGGGTCGACTTCGCCGATCTCGGTCTGGTCGTGGTCGACGAGCAGCACCGGTTCGGCGTCGAGCAGCGGGACGCGTTGCGGGCCAAGGCGGATCAGCCGCCGCACGTACTGGTGATGACCGCCACCCCGATCCCTCGTACGGTGGCCATGACGGTCTACGGCGACCTGGAGATCTCCACCCTGTCCCAACTGCCGCGCGGTCGTTCACCTATCGCCTCGCACGTCGTACCGGCTGCGGAGAAGCCGGCCTTTCTCGACCGGGCCTGGCGTCGGCTGCGTGAGGAGGTGGCCGCCGGCCACCAGGCGTACGTGGTCTGCCCCCGGATCGGAGATTCGACGTCCGGGGCCGAGGAGGAGCCGCCGACGGTCGACGACTCGGAACGGCGGCCACCGCTGGCGGTGACCGAGGTCGCGCCGTTGCTGGCCGACGGGCCGTTGCACGGTCTGCGGATCGGGGTCCTGCACGGCCGGCTGCCGGCCGACGAGAAGGACGCGGTGATGCGGTCCTTCGCCGCCGGTGAGCTGGACGTGCTGGTGGCCACCACGGTGGTCGAGGTGGGGGTGGACGTACCCAACGCGACGATGATGGTGGTGCTGGACGCGGACCGGTTCGGCGTCTCGCAACTGCACCAGTTGCGTGGCCGGGTGGGCCGGGGCAGCGCGCCCGGGCTCTGTCTGCTGGTGAGCGAGGCGGCCGAGGGCAGCGGGGCACGGGAGCGGCTGGACGCGGTCGCCTCCACCACGGACGGTTTCAAGCTCGCCGAGCTGGACCTGGAACAGCGGCGGGAGGGGGACGTCCTGGGTGCCACCCAGTCCGGCCGTCGTTCGCACCTGCGCCTGCTGTCGTTGCTGCGCGACGCGGACCTGATCCGGGACGCGCGGGCGGAGGCCATCGCGTTGGTCGAGGAGGATCCGGAGCTGACCCGGCATCCGGCGCTCGCCGCCTCGGTGGCCGCGCTTGTCGACGCCGACCGCGCCGAGTACCTCGAAAAGGGCTGACCGAGCCGCTGGCCCCGCCGATCCCCGCGCGCCGACCGCCGCGAACCTGCCCGGGACAGCGAACCGCCCCGGTCACCCGTGGAACGGGGTGACCGGGGCGGGCACGCTCAACTCGGCTCAGGCGGTGAAGTGGATCCGCCGCCGCCGTGCCATCACGAACAGGACCGCGCCCAGCGCCAGCAGGGCGATCGCGCCTGCGGCGATGCCGCCGGCCGCAGCGCCGGTCACCGGCAGGCCCGGCTCCTCGTCGCCGCCGCCACCGCCGCCGCAGCCCTCGGGGGCGTAGACGACCTCAAGCTCCAGGCCCAGCTCCGGCAGGACGACCAGCGCCGCCTCCTCGTCACCGGCCGGGAAGGTGACCTTCTCCGACGAACCCGGCGCGACGGTGCGGGTCTCGGTCTTGTCGCCGTAGGTGAACTCGACCTTGACCGGCATGCCACCCTCCGGGTTCGACGCGGTCAGCCCGAAGGTCTCGCAGTCCGCGTCGGTGGTCACCGTCGGCAGCGGGCAGTCCTCGGGACGCTCCCAGGAGTACGTGCCGTTCTCGATGACCTCGCCGTCGACCAGCACCTCGATCTTGCCGGCGTTCTCGGCGGGCACCACGGTCTCGTTGTCGGCCTTGCCCGGCGCGACCGTGACGGTCTTGGTCCAGCCGTTCTCGGCCCGGACCTCGAACTCGACCGGGTACTTGGAGATCGAACCGTCGTTGCTCAGCGAGACGGTGACGCTGCCGTCGCAGGCGGAGGCGAAGGTGGACGCCGGGGTGGTGCAGTTCTTGCTGCCGCCGTTGTACCAGCCCTGCGGGCCCGACGAGCGGTTGCCGGGAGCACCCTTGTCGCCCAGCTTCTTCGAGCCGTAGCGCGGGCCGTCCTCGACCAGCGGGTCGATGACCTCGTCGACGCCGCCCCAGATCAGGTCGACCTGGGTGTGGCAGTCCGGGACACCGACGTTCAGCTCGATCTCGTTCTGGCCGGCGCCGAGGAAGTCGCTGTCCGGCTCGCCGTAGACGTACTGCGGGGTGGCGAACTGGGGGCGCGGGGCGAAGTACGACACCAGGGTGAAGTACTGCTTCTCCTCGCCGCACAGCGGCAGGTCACCCTCCAGCTTGACCGTCGCGGTGCCCTTCGGGCCGTCGAAGGTGTGGCTGTACTTCGCCTCGCTGGCGTCGACGCACTTCGGCGCCGGGGTGCACGCACCGTCGGCGGCGAGGTTGATGGTGCCCTCGTTGGTCCTCTCCCGACGGTTGTCCCAGCGGCCCTCGACGATGAGCTTGGCGCTCTCGGTGGCGCCCGGAACACGCTGAACGGCCTGGACCGAGCCGCCCCGGGGGATCGCCACGCCCTGCAGGTCGACGGGGTCGGCGCCCGGCACGAGAACCTGGACCGGAGTCGACGGCTCGGCGGTCACCTTCTTGACCGTGGCGGCAGTCCTGCGCTCGCTGTTGGCCACCGTCCACGTGATCACCCGCTCACCACTGAGCTGGTCGCAGACGACGGTGGCGGTGATGGTGGTGTGGTGGGCGCTGGCGGGGGTGGCCACCGCCGCTGCTCCGGTCAGGCCGATGAGGGCGGCTGCCAGGACAGCCAGCGGCCGCCGGAGCGACAGCTTGGGTCGGATCACGCGTACTCCCGGGGTGAAGAGCGTCAGGGTCGGCGCGGGCGGGACGGACGGCGCTGGCGGCAGGTGCCGCGCCTGAGAGGGTGCCTCCCGTGCCGATGACCGGCGGCCATGACGCCGGCACCGGGCAGACCCTAGCGAGATCGTGAGAAACGAAACAGCCCTCAGGGAAGCTTAAGTGAGATGTTATGAATGTGAGATCATTGATCTACCCACGGTGATCATACGGGGGCCGCCCGCTCCGATTCTCGTCTCGCGTAGCGTCACGAAGGTGAGCAGGAGCGAGCGATGACCCGCATCGTCGCGGGCAGCCTCGGCGGTCGTCGGATCGCCGCCCCGCCCGGTGCCGGCACCCGACCCACCTCCGACCGGGTACGTGAGGCGTTGTTCAGTGCGGTCGAGGCCGAGATGGACCTCGACGGTGCCCGCTTCGCCGACCTCTACGCCGGCTCGGGCGCCGTCGGCCTGGAGGCGCTGTCCCGGGGCGCCGCGCACGCGCTGCTGGTCGAGTCCGACCCGCGTGCGGCCAGGGTGATCCGGGAGAACCTGGCGGCGCTGCGGGTCGGCACGTCGGCCCGACTGGTCACCGGCAAGGTCGCCACCGTGCTGGCCGCCGGTGCGGAGGGTGACCCGTACGACGTCGTCTTCGCCGATCCGCCGTACGCCCTGCCGGACGACGGCGTGCGCGCGATGCTCGCCGCTCTGGTGGACGGAGGTTGGCTGACGCCGGAGGCATTGGTGGTGGTGGAGCGGTCCAGCCGCGCCGGACCGGTCGAGTGGGTGGAAGGCATCACTGGCCAGCGCAGTCGCCGGTACGGCGAGACCACCCTTTGGTACGGTCGCCGATCATGAGACGTGCGGTGTGTCCCGGATCGTTCGACCCGGTCACCAACGGTCACCTCGACATCGTCGGCCGGGCCAGCCGGCTGTTCGACGAGGTGATCGTCGGCGTACTGGTAAACCAGTCGAAGAGTGGCCTGTTCACCGTGGAGGAGCGCATCGACATGCTCCGGGAGGTGACCGCCTCCTACGGCAATGTGCGGGTGGAATCCTTCCGGGGCCTGCTGGTGGACTTCTGCCGGGCGCAGCGGGCGACCGTGCTCATCAAGGGTCTGCGGGCGGTCAGCGACTTCGACTACGAGTTGCAGATGGCCCAGATGAACATCGGCCTGGCCGGGGTCGAGACGCTGTTCATGCCGACCAACCCGCTCTACTCCTTCCTCTCGTCCAGCCTGGTCAAGGACGTGGCCAAGTGGGGCGGCGACGTCACGCCCCACGTCCCGGACGTGGTCCGCGACGCCCTCAAAGCCCGCCTGGTCCCCCCACCAGCCTGACCACGAGCCGCCCTCGCATACGCGATCTTGCAGTTCCGGTCGCCCTTCTGTCGCTTTCGATGTGGTTTGCGGGGACGGAAAGTGCAAGATCGCGAGGCGGGGTGGGGCGACACGCCCGGGGAGAGGGCGGTGCGGGGTTGGTGCGGGACGACATCATGGGTGAAGCGGGAAACCGGCCGCAGCCCGCATGATGTAGGTCGGCCCGACGAACGACAGGAGTGAGGTACCGGTGGACCCGCTCGACCGCATCGACGAACTGATCACCATCGTGGAGCAGGCGCGCTCCGTGCCGATGTCGCGCAACAACTGCATGGTCGACCGGGGTGAGATGGTCGCGGCCCTCGACGAACTGCGCGCCGAACTCCCTGCCGACCTGCGCCGCGCCGCCGCCCTGCTGGAGGAGCGTGACAAGATCATGGAGGCCGGCAAGCGGGAGGCCGACCGCATCATCAGCGAGGGTGAGGCGGAACACGCCCGCCTGGTCTCGGTGAACGAGATCACCGTCTCCGCCGAGCACGAGGGTGCCCGGATCATCGCCGAAGCACGGGCGGAGGCGCAGCGGCTGCGCGAGGAGGTCGACGACTACGTCGACACCGCCTTGGCCAACTTCGAGCAGTTCCTCACCCGGGCGCTGGCCTCGATAGAGCGCGGCCGGGACAAGATGCATGCGCTGCGGGAGATCGGCACCTTCGCCGGCGACGAGGCGGAGCGTCCGCTGCCCTTCTGACCACCACACGGGGTCGTCGAACGGATCGTCCGCTGCCGGCCGGACTGTCCGCCAGTGCCGGGATCATCCGCTGCTCCCGGTGCCGGGACGGCCGGTCACCCCCGATTCGACGCTGGAGCGTCCGTCCAGGTAACCTCGTTTGTCGGCCTCTCACCGGCCGGAGTCTGACTATGCCCAAGAACTCACCCACTTCACTCGACCCCAGGTCGCCGCTGGTCCTCGACACGAGGGAGCTGCCGCGTCGGCCTGGTGCTCTGCGTACCGTCGAACGGGTGGTCCCGGCACCGTCGGACCTCGGCGTGGAGTTGATCGGCGTGCCGGAGGGCGCGGGCCTCGACCTCGATCTGCGGATGGAGTCGGTGTCCGAGGGTGTGCTCGTCTCGGGGACCGTCAGCGGTCCGATCCAGGGCGAGTGCAGTCGCTGCCTGCGCGAGATCAACGACTCGGTGACGGTGACGATCCAGGAGCTGTACGCGTACGAGAACAGCACCACGGACGCCACCACCGAAGAGGACGAAGTGGGTCGAATGCAGGGAGACCTGATCGACCTGGAACCGGCGTTGCGGGACGCGGTGGTGCTCGCGCTGCCGAACAATCCGCTCTGCCGCCAGGACTGCCCAGGTCTGTGCCCCGAATGCGGGGTGCACTGGGACGATCTGCCGGCCGATCACAGCCACCAGCAGATTGACCCGCGTTGGGCGGGCCTGTCGCAACTGACCCGTACAGAGGAGTAAGAACCGTGGCCGTCCCCAAGCGCAAGATGTCGCGCAGCAACACCCGGTCCCGCCGGGCGAACTGGAAGGCCGCGGCGGTCGCGACCGTCGCCTGCCCGCAGTGCAAGTCCGCGAAGCTGCCGCACGCCGCCTGCTCGGTCTGCGGCACCTACAACGGCCGCCAGGTCCTTGAGGTCTGACCCGGACGGCGCGTGACGTCTCCGACCACAGGTCGGGTGACGCACACCCCCCGGCGATCGCCCGCAACTCCGGCCGACGCCGGCCGGTCCAGGCCGGTCGGCGTCGAGACGGAGTCGGGCATCGCACGGATCGCCGTTGACCTCCTCGGCGGGGACGAGGCTCCCGCCGTCGTGGTGGACGGCGCTCTGCGGGCGGTGTGCGACGACCCGGACCTGCACCTGCTTCTCGTCGGGCCGACCAGGGCCGCCGGCGCGCTGATCGACGCCCTGGACCCGGCACAACGGGACCGGATCACGGTCCGCCCGACACACTCCGTCGTCGAGATGGCCGACGACCCCAGCGCGGCACGCGCCGAGACCACCGTCCGAGCGGCCGTGGCGGCGGTTCGTGCCGGGTACGCCGACGCGGTGGTCTCCGCCGGCTCCACCGGCGCAACCGTCACCGCCGCCGCCCTCGGCCTCGGACGCTGGCCCGATGTGCGGCGCCCGGCCCTCGCTGCCGCGCTGCCCGCCGTCTCCGGCACCGTCGTCCTGCTCGACGTCGGCGGCTCACTGGAACCGAACCCGGCGACTCTCGCCCGGCACGCCGCGCTCGGTGCCGCCTACGCCGCAGTCGCCCACGGCGTCGCCGCGCCCCGGGTGGGGCTGCTCTCCGTGGGCACCGAAGCCGGCAAGGGTGACCGTGCCCGGCGGCTCACCGACCCCGTGCTCAGCGCGGCGGCACTGCCCGGCGAGGCCCGCTACGTCGGGCTCGTCGAGGGGTACGACGTCTGCCTCGGCACGCGGGCCGATGTGGTGGTCACCGACGGTTTCACCGGTAACGTGCTGCTCAAAGCCGTCGAAGGCGCGTACGCGATGGCCGGCGGGACCCCGCCCGGTGGCGGCGCGCCCCGGGCGGCCGCGCTGCTCGGCGTGGCCGGCACCGTCGTCGTCTGCCATGGCGCCGCCCGCGCCGATGACATCGCCTCCGGCATCGCCCTGGCCGCCCGTCTCTGGCGGCGTGACGCCACCGAGCGGGTCGCCGCGCTGCTCGCCGAGAACCGCACCGATCGCACGACCGACACCGAGGTACGCACATCATGAGCAACGACAAGCGTCGGCGGCCGGCAATCGGCCACCTGGAGGCCGCCTTCGGCGTCTCACTGGATCCGGAGTTGCTGGAACGCGCGCTCACCCACCGTTCGTACGCGTACGAGAACGGCGGGCTGCCCACCAATGAGCGGCTGGAGTTCCTCGGCGACTCGGTGCTGGGTGTGGTGATCACCACCGCGCTCTTCCAGAACCACCCCGACCTGCCCGAGGGCCAGCTGGCGAAGCTGCGGGCCAGCGTGGTCAACATGCGTGCGCTAGCCGACGTGGCACGCGGCCTGGGCCCGGACGGGCTCGGCCCCTACCTGCTGCTCGGCAAGGGCGAGGAGACCACCGGGGGTCGGGACAAGGCCAGCATCCTCGCCGACACCCTCGAAGCGCTGCTCGGCGCGATCTACCTCCAGTACGGCCTGGACACCGCCGCCATCGTCATCCACCGGCTGTTCGACCCGCTGATGGCCGAGTCCGCCGGCCGGGGCGCCGCGCTCGACTGGAAGACCAGCCTTCAGGAACTGACCGCCGCGCTCGGCCTCGGCGTTCCGGAATACCGGATCGAGGGCACCGGGCCCGACCACCTGAAAACCTTCACCGCCTGGGTGGTGGTCGCCGGCAACCGGTACGGCGGCGCTGACGGGCGGAGCAAGAAGGAGGCCGAGCAGCGGGCTGCGGAGTCGGCGTGGCGGACCCTCACCGAGCAGGCGGAGGCGACCGCCGACGGCCAGGATGGGGCGACCGCCGATGGCCGGACCGGTACGACCGCCGACGGGGCGGCAAACGAGCAGGTGAACGTGGCGATGGACGGCCAGCGGAACGTGGTGGGCGAGGTCGGAGCCCAGGCGCACCATGCCTGAGCTGCCGGAGGTGGAGACCGTCCGGCAGGGCCTGTCCCGCTGGGTCATCGGCCGCCGGATCCACGCCGTGGAGGTGCGCCACCCCCGGGCGGTTCGTCGCCATGCGCCCGGCGGAGCGCACTTCGCGGACGTACTGGCCGGCCGGAAGGTGCTCGACGTCCGACGACGCGGAAAGTATCTCTGGCTGCCGCTGGACAGCGGGGACGCCGTCGTCGGACACCTCGGGATGTCCGGGCAACTGCTGCTGCAACCGACGGACGCGCCGGACGAGACGCATCTGCGGGTCCGGTTCCGCTTCGACGACGGCGGGCCCGAGCTGCGCTTCGTCGACCAGCGCACGTTCGGCGGGCTCTCGGTCAGCGAGGGTGGTGGCACACTGCCGGCGGAAATCGCCCACATCGCCCGCGACCCACTGGACCCGGAGTTCTCCGACGCGGAGTTCGTGGCCGCGCTGCGTCGGCGGCGTACCGAGGTGAAGCGGGCGCTGCTCGACCAGAGCCTGATCTCCGGCGTGGGCAACATCTACGCCGACGAGGCGCTGTGGCGGGCCGGGCTGCACGGCACCCGGTCCACCGACGCGCTTACCGGCCCGGCCGCCCAGCGGCTGCTCGCGCACGTACGGGACGTCCTCGACGAGGCGATCACCGCGGGTGGCACCAGCTTCGACGCCCTCTACGTCAACGTCAACGGCGAGAGCGGCTACTTCGACAGGTCGTTGAACGCGTACGGACGGGAGGGGCAGCCCTGCCGTCGCTGTGGCGCACCGATTCGCCGCGAGGCGTTCATGAACCGGTCGTCCTACAGCTGCCCTCGCTGCCAGCCGCGCCCCCGAATCAAGCCCCGCCCCTGACACCACCACCCCGGCCGGATGCCTCCGCGATCGCGTCAGGGTGACGGGCAGGGCAGGCGCCAGGCGTCCAGGGTGCGGTTCTTGCGGATCGAGGCGAAGCCGTAGCCGACGCTCGTCACGCAGAAGTCGGTGGTGTCGCCGGTGTACTCGACGTGGAACACCGGCTTGCCGGCGTCGACGAAGGGCAACAGCTTGTCGCACCGGCCAAGCCGTACGCACTCCTCGTTGACGGCGAAGTCGAAGTCCGGTGCGAGCGCGGCGACCTGCGCCAGGTCGCCGAGCAGGCCGGGGGAGAGGTCGAGCGAACGGGCCAGCGTGGCGACCCGGCGGTTGAACGTCAACTGGTCGTCGAATTCCAGCGCGAAGCCGGACCGGTGGTCGTAGCCGTCGGCGTCGGCGAACACCACCGCGCCGAAACCCTTCCCACGGCAGAGCCGGAACCGGTCGGCCAGCACCGGCCGCAGGACGTCCCACCGGCGTACGTCCAACCAGACGCGCCCGCTGCGCGCGATCGTCGCGCCGCGTACCCGTGCCGGGTAGCGGCTGGCGTCGGGGTCGGTCGGACGCACCGACCCGATGTGCACCTGGCAGACCAGCCGACGGTCCCGGGAGCGCAGCTCGGCGGTCTGTGCGGCGGTGGTGCCGACCGGGTCGAGGACGAAGACGTCCGCCTCGACGTCCGGATCGAGCACGCCGTCCAACTGCCACTGCCACTGCCAGTGCCGCGCCGAACTGGTCGGCCAACTTGTCGGCGCCCCGGGCGGGGTGAGGTCAGGCCGGCAGGCGGCAGCCGTGACCAGCAGCGTGAACGTCAGACCGGCCGGCAGCGCCCGGCGGTGCATCCACCGCGCCGGTCGCCCGCCCAGGCCGTACCGCATCGCCAGCTCCGCAGGTCGCGGGGGCGGCGTCGGGCCGCCCGAGCCGGTACGCCGGGTCTCGGCGTACCCACCCGGTCAAACGAGCGCAGACCCGACAAGGACTCGCGCTCAGCGTGGTGCGGCGAACACCTGCGTCCAGTACGGGCCGTTGCTGCTCGCCACACCGACGCCGATCTCGGTGAAGGCGCAGTTGAGGATGTTGGCACGGTGTCCGTCGCTGTTCATCCAGGCGTCCATGACGGCCGCCGGAGTCCGCTGGTTCCAGGCGACGTTTTCGCCGTACGTGCGCCAGGCGTAGTCGACCCGATCGATCCGGTCGCCGGGATCGCTACCGTCACTGCCGGTGTGCGACATGTTCTTGTGGTCGGCCTGGTCCTGGCTGTGCCGCTGGGCCGCGGTCATCAGCTTGTCGTCGATGCTCAGGGCGCCGCAGCCGGCCTTCGCCCGCTCGGCGTTGACAAGCGCGACCACCTCGGCCGCCTCCGAGGCGACGTCGCCGGAGGAGGACGGAGCGGCGGAGGCCGCCCGGCTCGGGCTGCCCTGGCGTTCGGCGCTGAGCCGGGAGGGGGCCGTGCTGCGCGAGGGCGCGGGCTTGGGCCGGGTCGTCCGACTCGGTGACGGCGACGCCGTCGCGGCGCTGGGGGAGACGCTCGGGCTGGGAGTGGCGCTCGGGCTCTGGCTCTCGGGCAGATCCAGCGCCAGTTCCTGATCCTCTTCCGGCACGGCGGGCGCGCTGGCGACCGGTGCCTCGCCGGCCGTGGAGTTGGTGGGGGTGTCGTCACCGGGCAGCGCGAGGGCCGCGACGCCGATGCTCACCACGAGGGTGGCGGCTGCGGCGGCGCCGCCCATCACCAGGGGGCGCGGCAGCCGGCGGGACCGACGGGCCGGGGCGGTCGGTTCGAGCGCCGACTCGTCGACCCCGGCCACCTCCCGGTGCCCGGTCTGCGGCCCGTAGTGAGGAACGACGACCGGCTCGGCGTACGCACTGCTCCGGTCGGAGTACCCGACTGCCTGATCGGTGTACCGATCGAGCCGATCATCGTAGGCGTACGAGCTGTCCTGCGGCGACGCGTGGTGCGTGGGCCAATCGGCGGCATGGACGGCGGTGCGGTCGTCGTCGCGGTGGTGCCGCCCGGGCCCCTGGTGGAACGAGCCGGTCTCCGGGTGGAACGAGCCCGAGGTGTCGTGGTGGAACGAGCCCGAGGTGTCGTGGTGGAACGAGCCCGAGGTGTCGTACCAGTGCTGCCCCGTCGCCGGGTACGGCTGCTCCGCCGGCTGGTATGTCTCCGCCGCCTGGTAGGACTGCGTGGCGTCGGACCGCCACTGCTCGGTCGGCTGGTCGCGGTACCACCCGTCGGACGGGTCCTCCGGGTCGTCGCCGAACAGGTAGGACGACCGTGGCGCCGGCCGGTCGGTCAACCAGGCCGGGTCGTCGGTCGGTGGTTCCGCTCGCCGCGGGGTGTGCTCCGGGTCGATCGGATCATTCCAGCCGTGCACGCCTGTCGCCTCCACGGGTCAGTTACGGGCCGGGGTGACGCTACGTGTTGTGTCTGAGCAGCAGCAATCTGGCTAAGGAAGAGTTAAGAGGAGCCTGTACGTCCGGGTGAGGTATTCAGTGATTCCGGAGCGTAGAGTCGGGGCGTCCGGACAGAGCGTGTCCGCGCCTCGTGGCAGTCCCCCGAGACGGGTGTGGCCGACGCCGAGATGATCTACGGCCTGCGTGAACTTGACGAAGCAGGGGCTGTCGGCTCAATATGGTGATGTCGCCAGTCGCGCCCGGCCATGCCCAGAAATTGTGGGAATGGTAGTCGCGTTCACAGGGGCGCGCGTTGGCCGGCCTCTCCGGCAGCGCACATCAAGGAGTAAAAATGGCGAAGGCCCTCTACGGCCACGTAGGTGCGGCGCCCGACCGGCGCCTGCTCGACGAGGTCACCCGACTGCGTGCCAGGGTTCAGTCACTGGAGTTCGAGGTCACGCGACTGCGTGCCGAGAACGATCGGCTCGCGGCGGCTGCGGCGGAGGCAGACGATCTGCTTCGTCTGGCCGAGCCCGCGCTGACCTGACCTACCTGGTCCGCACGAGCGACTGGACCCACCGGTCGCCGCACGAGCGACTGAACCCAACCGGTCGCCACAACTGAATAGCACCACCGCACCGAGCGCGCCGACACGATGTGCCGGCGCGCAGCTCTGTGCGTAGCCGATCGCATCGGCCGTTCGGTGTGACGGTGTGGTCCGGTCGGTGTCCGGCGGCCGGCAGGTGGGTCGCGTCGGGTGCGCCACCCGGTCCCGGGTTAGTCTGCGGGTTTACCAGGGTCCGCGCAGCCGGGCGACGGTACGGCGGCCACCGGACGAGAGTCGAGAAGGTGCATCTCAAGAGCCTGACGGTGAAGGGCTTCAAGTCTTTCGCCTCCGCGACGACGCTCAAGCTGGAGCCGGGGATCACCTGCGTGGTGGGCCCGAACGGCTCCGGCAAGTCAAACGTCGTCGACGCCATCGCCTGGGTGCTCGGCGAGCAGGGCGCCAAGGCGTTGCGCGGCGGAAAGATGGAAGACGTCATCTTCGCCGGCACCGCCGGGCGCGCCCCGCTGGGCCGAGCCGAGGTGACCCTCACCATCGACAACACCGACGGTGCGCTGCCGATCGAGTACACCGAGGTCTCCATCACCCGCCGGATGTTCCGCTCCGGCGAGAGCGAATACGAGATCAACGGCGACTCGTGTCGACTGCTCGACATTCAGGAACTGCTGTCGGACTCCGGCATCGGCCGGGAGATGCACATCATCGTCGGGCAGGGGCGGCTCGACGGGATGCTGCACGCCAAGCCGGAAGACCGGCGGGCGTTCATCGAGGAGGCGGCCGGCGTCCTCAAGCACCGCAAGCGCAAGGAAAAGGCGCTGCGCAAGCTCGACGCGATGCAGACCAACCTCAACCGGCTCACCGACCTCACCGTCGAGCTGCGCCGACAGCTCAAACCCCTCGGACGGCAGGCCGAGGTGGCCCGCCGGGCCGCGGTGATCCAGGCCAACCTGCGCGACGCCCGACTGCGGCTGCTCGCCGACGACCTCGCCACCCTGCGGACCACCCTGGACAAGGAGATCGCGGACGAGACCGCGCTTCGGCAGCGCCGCGAGCAGGTCGAGGCGGAGCACGCCGAGGTGCAGTCCCGCCTCGGCGAGTTGGAGGAGGCGCTGGCCTCCGATGCCCCGCTGCTGGCCGCCGCTCAGGACACCTGGTACAAGCTCTCGGCGTTGCAGGAGCGGTTCCGCTCGATCGAGCAGCTCGCCGTCGAACGGCTGCGGCACCTGACCGCCACGCCGGACGACGAGCGCCCGGGCCGCGACCCGGAACAACTGGAGGCCGAGGCCGAACGGGTCCGCGAACAGGAGGAGGAACTGCGCGCGGCGCTCACCGACGACCAGGTCCGGCTCGCCGAGGCGGTCGAGCACCGCCAGGAGCTGGAGCGTCAGCTCGCCGCCGCCGAGCGGGAACTGGTCGCCGCCGCGAAGGCGATCGCCGACCGGCGGGAGGGCCTGGCCCGGCTGACCGGGCAGGTGAACTCCGCCCGGGCGCGGACCACAAGCGCCGGGGAGGAGATCGAGCGGCTCGCCGCCGCGCACACCGACGCGATGGCGCGCGCCGAGCGGGCCCAGGCGGAGCTGGACGCGGTCGCCGAGCAGTCCACCGAGGCGGACCGTGACAACGCCGACCTGGACGCCCGGCACGCCGAGGCCGTCGCCACCCAGGAACAGGCACAGGCCACGGTCCGGTCCCTGTCGGACGCGGAACGGGCGGCGGAGAAGGACGCCGCCACCTGGAAGGCCCGGGAGGAGGCGCTCGCTCTGGGCCTGCGTCGCAAGGACGGCGCTGGGGCCCTGCTGGCCCGCGCCGACCAGGTACCCGGCCTGCTGGGCGGCCTCGCCGGCCTGCTCACGGTGGCTCCGGGCCACGAGGCGGCGCTCGCCGCGGCGCTCGGCGGGCTGGCCGACGCGGTCGCGGTGACCGGCGTGGACGAGGCCGTCGAGGCGATGCGGCTGCTGAAGATCTCGGACGCCGGGCGGGCCGGACTGCTCGTCGGCAGCCCCGCCGGGCCGGGAATGACCGGCTCGGCCGACGCATTGCGTCCGAAACTGCCCGACGGCGCCCAGTGGGCACCCGACCTGGTCGACTGCGACGCCCAGATCCGGCCCGCGGTGTACCGGGCGCTGCGGGACGTGGTGCTGGTGGCGGACCTGTCCGCCGCCGCCGAGGTGGTCAGCGCACATCCTGAGCTGCGGGCGGTCACCCGGGAGGGTGACGTGGTGGGCGCGTACGCGGCGGCCGGCGGGTCGGCCAAGGCACCGAGTTACATCGAGGTGCAGGCGGCCGTCGAGGAAGCCCGGGCCAATCGGTTGGCCGCCGAGCGGACCAGCGCCGACCTGCGGGAGCAGCTGGTCGAGGCGCGTGCCGAGGTGGCCAAGGTCAAGGAGGCGGTGCAGCACGCCGCAGCGGCCAAGCGGGAGGCGGAGAGCCACCGCAACGCCGCGGCACGCCGGCTCGCCGAGTTGGGTGCCGCCGCTCGGTCGGCAAAGGCGGAGACCGACCGCCTCGGCGAGTCCCGGTCCCGTGCCGAGGCGGCCCGGGAACGGGACCTGACCACCCTGGCCGAGCTGGAGGAGCGGCTGCGGTTGGCCGAGGCCACCCCGATCGACGCGGAACCCTCCACCGAGGAACGCGACCAGTTCGCCGCCATGGTGCCGCAGGCCCGGCAGAACGAGATGGAGGTCCGGCTCGCGGTGCGTACCGCCGAGGAGCGGGTCGCCTCGATCGCCGGGCGGGCCGACTCGCTGCGTCGGCAGGCCGGTGCCGAGCGGGCGGCCCGGGAACGGGCGGCGGCCCGGCGCGCGGCGCGCACCCGGGGCGCCGCCATCGCCCGCGCGGTGGCCGGTGGCGCGCGGACGGCGTTGACCCAGCTGACCAGCAGCATCGCCCGGGCCGAGGAACACCGCGACGCGGTGGCGCGGGAACGGGCCACCCGCGAGGCGGAGCTGCAGGAGGTGCGGGCCGCCGCGAAACGGTTCGGTGCGGAACTGGAACGGCTCACCAGTCAGGTGCACCGGGACGAGGTCGCCCGCGCCGAGCAGCGGTTGCGCATCGAGCAGTTGGAGGCCAAGGCTGCCGAGGACTTCGGCCTGACCGTCGAAACCCTGGTCGCCGAGTACGGCCCGAGTCAGCTGGTGCCGCCCACCGAAGCGGAGGTGGCCGCCGCCGAACGGGACGGTCTGCCGGTGCCCGAGCCGGTCCGCTACGAACGCCCGGTGCAGGAGAAGCGGGCCGCCAAGGCCGAACGGGAACTCGCCCTGCTGGGCAAGGTCAACCCGCTCGCCCTGGAGGAGTTCGCGGCGCTGGAGGAGCGGTACAAATTCCTCTCCGAGCAGTTGGAGGATCTCAAGGCGACCCGGCGGGACCTGCTCACCGTGGTCAAGGATGTCGACGAGCGGATTCTGGAGGTCTTCGCCAGCGCCTTCGCCGACACCGCCCGAGAGTTCGAGCAGGTCTTCACCGTGCTGTTCCCCGGTGGTGAGGGCCGGCTGATCCTCACCGACCCGGACGATCTGCTGACCACCGGCGTCGAGGTCGAGGCCCGCCCGCCGGGCAAGAAGATCAAACGGCTGTCGTTGCTCTCCGGCGGTGAGCGGTCGCTGACCGCGGTGGCGATGCTGGTGGCGATCTTCCGCGCCCGGCCGAGCCCGTTCTACATCATGGACGAGGTGGAGGCAGCCCTCGACGACGTGAACCTGGGCCGGCTGATCACCCTGCTGGCGCAACTGCGGGAGAAGAGCCAGCTGATCGTCATCACGCACCAGAAGCGGACGATGGAGATCGCTGACGCGCTCTACGGTGTGACCATGCGCGGCGGGGTGACCCAGGTGATCAGTCAACGGCTCAACCGGGCCGACGGGGATGACGAGCGGCAGGGCCGCGGCGAGGAGAACGGGTAGTGGCTCGGGAACGCGCGACGGCGCTCCTGGTGGATTTCGACGGTGTGCTGCGGCGCTGGGATCCGGCGGTCGCCGCCGGCGTGGAGCGGGAGTACGGCCTCTCCGCCGGTGTGCTCGGCGAGATCGCCATGCAGTGGGGGCGGCTGCAACCGGTGCTCACCGGCCAGGTCAGCCACGCCGACTGGATGACAAGCGTGGCCGACGCGCTCACGCCGTCCGTGGGTGACGCCGGGCGGGCGCGTGCGGCGGTGGCGCAGTGGCAGCGCTATCGCGGTGAGGTCGACCCGGAGGTGCTCACGTTCGTTCGCGAGGCGAGGGCCGCTGGCATCCGGGTCGGGCTCGGCACCAACGCCACCGATCTGCTCGACGCCGACCTGGCTGCGTTGGGCCTCACCGACGAGTTGGACGTGGTGGTCAACTCCTCGGTCATCGGGGTGCACAAACCGGCGCCCGAGTACTTCCAGGCCGCCTGTGCGGCGCTGGACACGCCGCCGGCCCGGGTGCTCTTCGTCGACGACGAGGACCGGGCGATCAGCGGGGCCCGGGCCGCCGGGCTGTCGGCGTACCGCTGGAACGGGCCGGCCGACCTGCGCTACCTGCGCGCCGTCCTGGCCGGCTGAGCCGGCGCCGACCAGTCACGCTCTCCGTCAGTCGCCGACGACGCCGTCGATGCGTTCCCGGATCAGGTCGGCGTGCCCGTTGTGTCGGGCGTACTCCTCGATCATGTGGACGTAGACCCAGCGCAGGTTGAACGTGCGTCGTTTCGGGCCCACCTCGGTGAACGTCTCGTCGAGCGACCGACCGACGACGGCGGCGCGGGCCAGCGCCACCTCCCGGTGGAAGGTGGCGAAGTCCGCCTCGGCGTCGGCGGCGCTGACGTCGTGATCGGCGTCCGGATCGTCGGGCGTGTAGTAGGGGTAGTCCACCGGCTCACCGGCGAAGTTCTCCCGGAACCACCACGCCTCCACCTCGGCCAGATGCCGGACCAGCCCGAGCAGGGTGAGGCCGGACGGCTCGACGCTGGCGGTGCGCAGCTGCTCGGCGGTGAGGCCCGCGCACTTGAGCAGCAGGGTTTGCCGGTGATAATCCAGCCAGCCCTCCAGCATGGTGCGCTCGTCGCCGACGTAGGGCTCAGGGGTCCGGTCGACCGCCGGTGCTGTCCATGTCATCCGGGGATTGTGGCCCGAACGTCTGACGACCGACGACAAATTTCAGCGGCCGTCGGCGAGCCGGTGCCGGGCGACCTCCCGCAGGTGACCGTCACCGGTGGTGCCCTCGATGACCACCTCGGCCCCGCGTCCGGCGTGGGTGAGTGTCGCCACCGCGTTGCCGAAGTAGGGCCCCGCCAGCTTGCGCCACTTGACCAGCGCGCGGCGAACCCCGGCCGTGCGGGCCAGGGCACGGGCCGCCCCGGCCGGGCCCCGCGCCCACCCGAGCCGCATCAGCGGGCGCATCCCGGCCGGCACCTGGTTGTGGATCGGTGAGCAGGTGAGCTGATGCACCGGTGTGCGTACACCAGGGTCGGCGAACCTGACTCTCGCCACGTACGAGTGGTGCACATCGCCGGAGAGCACGCTTATCGACGCCGGTGGCGGGTACGCCGGCCCGGCGCCCTTGCGGTCGTCGGGTGTACCGGGTGCGCCGGCGCCGATCCGGGCGAACAGCTCCGCCAGCGCGTCGAACGAGCGACGGAACGCTGCCCAGTGCTCCAGATCCAGCGCGCGGCGCAGCCGTTCGCCCAGGCCGGCGACCCATGGCCGGGGCGAGTCCGCCAGCTTCTCGTTCCACGTCTCGACGTGGTGGATGCCGGGCGGCAGCAGCCAGGGCAGTGAGGAGCCGACCACGAGGTGGTCGTAGCCACCGTGGGCGCGGTCGAGAAACCACGACCACTCCCCGGGCGGCAGCATCGCCCGCCGACCGGGTTGCAGCACCCGGCTGCACCGGTTGTCGAGCATCACCAGCCGGGTGCGTCCCAGGTCGAGCGCGTAGCTCCACTGGTACTGCACCGCCCGCCAGCGCTCGGTGTCGTGGGCCAGGTCGGCCTCGGTGTCCACCCGCGCGCCGAACTCGCGCAGCACCCCGGTGGCGTCCTCCGCCGCGCTCACCTTGGCGAAGACCGGGTCCGCGGCGATCTCGTCCGGGGAGAGGTTGCCCAGGTGCTGGTACACCCAGTAGGAGGCCAGCCCGCTGGTGATCCGCTCGGCCCACCACGGCTGTTCGCGCATCTCGGCGCGCCAGGAGGCCGAGGTGTTCCAGTCGTCGATGATCTCGTGGTCGTCGAAGATCATCACGGTCGGCAGGGTGGAGAGGAGCCAGCGGATCTCCGGGTCGCGCCACGACTCCAGGTAGAGCTTGGTGTACTCGTCGAAGCTGACC
Source organism: Verrucosispora sp. WMMD703 (assembly GCF_049178935.1). Taxonomy (NCBI): domain Bacteria; kingdom Bacillati; phylum Actinomycetota; class Actinomycetes; order Micromonosporales; family Micromonosporaceae; genus Micromonospora; species Verrucosispora sp. WMMD703. Next base: position 1,730,583 of record NZ_JBMHMM010000004.1, read on the forward strand.
ACCTGGTCCTTCGGGGCACCCTCCGGACGTCGCCGGCGGCGGCGCAGCAGGCGCTTCACCGTCGGCGAGGTCTCGTCGGCGTAGACCTGGTCGCCGAGCAGCAGCAGCAGGTCGGGCAGGGCCGCCGGGTCCGGGTCGGCCATCACCCGCCGGGCGTACGCGTCGAGCGCGTCCGGTGGCAACTTGCGGGTGGTCGCGTGCTGGGTGGTCTCCCGACAGGAGCCGAAGAGCAGCCGGACCGGCTGGTCCCGGTCGTCGGTGGCCCGGGTACGGATGACGCTGGGCGGGAAACGACTCTCCGGCTGCGGCCAGACCACCTCGTCGTCGATCAGCACCTCGTACGGGGTCGTGCTGTCCGGGTTGAGCCCATCGACCACCACCAGGGCGTAGTGGTGGTCGTACGCGCTGAAGGTGGGGGCGGTGCCGGTGGCGCCGCCCGCCGTGCGGACGGTGACCACAGTCGGTGTCGTGGTCTCCACCCAGACCGTGGCCCGAGTGCCGACGACCCGGCGCAGCAGGGGGCCGATGAGCAGCTCGGCGGGCATACGGGACCTCCAGACGAGAGAACTTCATCCTTTACTACCCGGCCGGCGGCGCACCACTGCCAACTGTGGCCGAGACTACCGCCGCTTCCTGGGCGGACGCCGCGAGCGGTCGGGCGGCTGGGAACCGCCGCGCCCGGCGGGAGCGGTGGCTGAGACGTGATCGCCGGCATCTGACAGGATTCCGGCATGACGGATTACCTCCTCATCGCTCTCGCCCTGCTCGGTCTGCTGATCCTCGGCGGCATCGGGCTGGTCGTGCCGCGGCTGCGTCGACGGCCGCAGCCGCCGTTGCCGCGTACGGAGGTCGACACCCGGGCGGAGGAGGATCTCGCCGGCCCGCCGGTGCAGGCACCGGAGGCCGATCTGTCCACCGGTGTCCTGGTCGAGCCGCCGGTCGAGGCGCCGGCACCGACCGTCGAGGTGCCCGAGCCGACCGCCGGCCGGCTGGTGCGGCTGCGCTCCCGGCTGTCGCGATCGCAGAACGTGTTCGGCAAGGGTCTGCTCGGCCTGCTCAGCCGGGACCGGCTCGACGAGGACGTCTGGGAGGAGATCGAGGACAGCCTGATCACCGCCGACGTGGGCGTCGACGCCACCCGGGAGATCGTCGACCGGCTGCGGGAGCGTACCCGGGTGCTGGGTACCCGGTCGGTGGCCGAGCTGCGGTCCCTGCTCGCGGCCGAGCTGGTCAACGCGCTCGACCCGGGGCTGGACCGGTCGCTGCACACCGCTCCGAAGGAGGGCGTGCCGGCGGTGCTGCTCGTGGTCGGGGTCAACGGCGCGGGCAAGACCACCACCTGCGGCAAGATCGCCCGGGTGCTCATCGCCGACGGTCGCAGCGTGCTGCTCGGCGCCGCCGACACCTTCCGGGCCGCCGCCGCCGACCAGTTGCAGACCTGGGCCGGGCGGGTCGGGGCCGAGACCGTCCGTGGCCCCGAGGGCGCCGACCCGGCCAGCGTCGCCTTCGACGCCGTCAAGCGCGGCATCGAGACGGGCGTGGACACGGTCCTCGTCGACACCGCCGGCCGGTTGCAGAACAAGATCGGCCTGATGGACGAGCTGGGCAAGGTCAAGCGGGTGGTGGAGAAGCACGGCCCGATCGACGAGACACTGCTGGTGCTCGACGCCACCACCGGTCAGAACGGGCTGGAGCAGGCGCGGGTCTTCACCGAGGTGGTGAACGTCACCGGGGTGGTGCTGACCAAGCTCGACGGCACCGCCAAGGGCGGCATCGTCATCGCCGTGCAGCGCAAGCTCGGCATCCCGGTGAAGCTGGTCGGCCTCGGCGAGGGCCCGGACGACCTGGCGCCCTTCGACCCGGCGCAGTTCGTCGACGCGTTGCTGGGTACCGAGTCCTCCGGTCAGACCGCGTAACCTCGGGTGACCAGAGACGATCGCGCGTACGCGGGCTGGCGCGACCCGAGCCACCCGTCGCAGCGCCTCGGGAGACCGTACGTGACCTCGCAGGAGATCCCGCTGCACGGCGGGAACGTGAGCACCGTGGTGCGGGTCGGTGACACGGTGCGGCGCAACGCCGGGCCGTGGACCCCGTCGGTGCACGCCCTGCTGCGTCACCTGGAGTACGTCGGATTCACCGGTGCCCCTCGTGCCCTCGGCATGGACGAGCGCAACCGGGAGGTGCTGTCGTACCTGGAGGGGGAGTGCGGGGAGTACCCGCTGGCCCCGCACTGGGTCACCGACGAGGCGCTGGTCACCGTCGCCACCATGCTGCGGATGTTCCACGACGCCCAGTACGGTTTCGTGCCGCCGCCGCAGGCGGTGTGGCGCTCGTTCGGCCCACCGCCGCCGGACACCGAGGTCATCTGCCACCACGACGCGGCACCGCACAACGTGATCTGGCGGCCGGACGGCACCCTCGGGCTGATCGACTTCGATCTCGCCTCGCCCGGTGCCCGGATCTACGACGTGGCGTACGCCGCGTGGACCTGGGTGCCGATCTTCTCCGACCGGGACTCCATCACCCTCGGCTGGAAGCGCCCGGACCGGCCGCGTCGGCTGCGGCTCTTCGCCGACGCGTACGGGCTGATTCCGCGCGACCGGCACCGGCTGATCCGGACCATCCGCAAGCGGATCGTCGACCACGTCGAGGGCATCCGTCGGATGGCCGCGGCGGGGGAGCCGGCCTTCGTCCGGATCGTGCACAAGGGCCACCTGCGCCGGCCGATGCGGGATCTGCGGTTGCTCGACTACGAGCGACACGCCCTCGAGCACGCCCTGCGCTGAGATCTGCGGGGTCTCCCGGCGGTCTCTGGGCCGTCGGGGGGATAGACCGGCACCAAATGGCCGATCCACCCCCGTCGAAGCGCTGAGGTGTGCGTCTTTCTTCACACGTCCGAAACAAGCCGTCACGGTTCGGAAACCAGCCGGGGACCCTTGGTGAAACAGCGGACTACCAGGCTTCCGCGCAACCGGCGTACGGGCGATGCTGCGCGGTGCCGGGAGGGAGGGAGAAAACAACCCGAGAGGAGGCAGCGTGCCGGAGCTAGATTCTGGTGCCACCGCCTGGATTTTGACTTCAGCCGCGCTGGTGTTGCTCATGACGCCCGGCCTGGCGCTGTTCTACGGGGGCATGACCCGGTCCAAGTCCGTGCTCAACATGATGATGATGAGCTTCGGGGCGATCGGCCTGGTCAGCCTGCTGTGGGTGTTCTACGGCTACAGCATCGCGTTCGGTGAGGACGTCGGCGGGATCACTGGTGATCTTTCCGCCGCCGGTCTGCGCGGCATGCTGGAGAGCGGGACCGAGGGTGGCATCCCCGACCTGCTGTTCGCCGGTTTCCAGTTGATGTTCGCCGTGATCACCGTCGCGCTGATCAGCGGCGCGATCGCCGACCGGGCCAGGTTCGGCCCGTGGCTGCTCTTCGCCGGCCTGTGGGCCACCCTGGTCTACTTCCCGGTGGCGCACTGGGTGTGGGGCGGTGGCTGGATCTTCGAGCTGGGTGTGCTCGACTTCGCCGGTGGCACCGCGGTGCACATCAACGCCGGTGCCGCGGCGCTCGCCCTGGCGCTGGTGCTCGGTCGCCGGGTGGGCTGGCCGAAGGACAGTTTCAAGCCGCACAACCTGCCGATGGTGCTGCTCGGTGCCGGCCTGCTGTGGTTCGGCTGGTTCGGCTTCAACGCCGGGTCGGCGCTGGCCGCCAACGGCACCGCCGCGGTCGCCTTCATCAACACTCAGGTCGCCACCGCCGCCGCGGTGATGGGCTGGCTGCTGGTGGAGAAGCTCCGCGACGGCAAGCCGACCACCCTCGGTGCGGCGTCCGGCGCCATCGCCGGCCTGGTCGCCATCACCCCGGCCTGCGCCTTCCTGGAGCCGCTCGGCGCCATCGCGCTAGGCGTCATCGCCGGTGTCGTCTGCGCGCTGGCCGTCGGCCTCAAGTACCGCCTCAAGTACGACGACTCGCTCGACGTGGTCGCCGTGCACATGGTCGGCGGCATCATCGGTTCGCTGCTCATCGGCTTCCTGGCGATGGAGGTGCTGGCCGGTGAGGGCAACGACGGTCTGCTCTACGGCGGTGGCATCACGCTGCTGGGCAAGCAGGCCCTCGGTTCGGTGGCCGTGCTGGCGTACTCGTTCGTGGTCGCGTACCTCATCGGCTTCGTGATCGACAAGACCATCGGCTTCCGCGCCAGCGCCGACGCCGAGGTCGAGGGCATCGACAACGCCGAGCACGCGGAGAGCGCGTACGAGTTCAGCTCCACGGGTGGTGGCGGTGGCGCGTTCGCCGCCGCGGGCATCGGCACCTCGGCGGCGTCGTCGAAGACCGAGCCCACCGAACCGGTAAGCGAAAAGGTCGCCGGCTAACGTTTCGGGAATGGAGGGGTTGGACATGAAGCTGGTGACCGCGGTCATCAAGCCGCACCAGTTGGACGCCGTCAAGGAGGCCCTGCACACGCTGGGCGTGGCCGGTCTGACGGTGAGCGAGGTCCAGGGCTACGGGCGGCAGAAGGGCCACACCGAGGTCTACCGGGGCGCCGAGTACACCGTCGAGTTCCTGCCCAAGATCCGGGTGGAGGTGCTCACCGACGAGATCGACGTCGAGAAGATCGTCGACGCCGTCGTGTCGGCCGCCCGGACGGGCAAGATCGGTGACGGCAAGGTCTGGGTGACCGCCGTCGAGGAGGTCGTCCGGGTCCGCACCGGCGAGCGCGGCCTGGACGCACTGTAGGGCGATGATCGATGACCTCGTTGACCAGTAGGACAGCCTCGGAACCCCCCGGCAGCGCTGACCTCCTGGTCAACGAGGTCGTCGGCGTACCGGCCGGGGTCGGCGCGACGGCGCGTCGGGCCCGGGCCGACGCGTACGACGCCTGGCTGGCCCGGCTGCTGCCGGACCGGCCGGGCGTCGCGCTGCTCGCGGTCGGCGGCCTTGGCCGGCGGCAGTGCGCTCCCTACGGCGACCTCGACCTGGTGCTGGTGCACGCCGGGGTGCCCGGCATCGACGAACTGGCTGCCGCGCTCTGGTATCCGATCTGGGACGCCGGGCTGCGGCTGGACCACTCGGTCCGGACCGTCGCCGAGGCGCTGTCGGTCGCCCAGGACGACGTCAAGGTGGCCCTCGGGCTGCTCGACGCCCGGCTCGTCGCCGGTGATTCGGACCTCGCCGACACGCTGGTGCGCAGCGCCACCGACCACTGGCGGCGCACCGCGGTCCGCCAACTCGCGCCCCTGCGGGAGAGCACCGCCGCCCGCTGGCAGGCCCACGGCGAACTGGCCCACCTGCTGGAGGGCGACCTGAAGGAGGCGGCCGGAGGGTTGCGTGACGTCGGCATCCTGCGAGCCATCGCCACCGCCGGGATCACCGACGCGCTACGACCCGCCGTGCACGCCGCGCACCTGCGGCTGCTGGACACCCGGGACGCGTTGCACCAGCAGTTCGGCCGGCGCGTCGACCGGCTGCTCGCCCAGGAGCGCGACGGGGTGGCCGCCCTGCTCGGCCTGCGTCGGACACCGTCCGGCGTAGCCGAGGGCGTTCCGCCGGGCGGGGTGCCGCCGCAGCCGGCCGGCGCGTCACCGGACCAGCGGTCGGGCCCCGCGCCGCGTCCCGAGGAGGGCGACGGTGACACCCTGCTGCGTCGGGTCGCCGGTGACGCCCGGACCATCAGCCACGCCCTGGACGACGCCTTCCGCGCCGCCGACCGGTTGCGTTCCGGTCGCCGTCGGGGCGCCGACGGCAGGCCGCTGCGCCGCCCGGTCGCCCGGGACGTGGTCGAGCACGACGGCGAACTGGTGCTGGCCCGCACCGCCATCGGCGCCCGCCCCGACGCCAGCCTGTCGCTGCGGATGGCCGCCGCCGCGGCGACCACCGGGCTGCCGATCGCCCGGGCCACCTGTGAGTGGCTGGCCGCGTACTGCCCGCCGCTGCCGACGCCCTGGCCGGCCGAGGCCCGCGCCGCCCTGACCACGCTGCTCGGTGCCGGCGCCGGCATGATCCCGGCCTGGGAGACCTGCGACCGGTACGGGCTGATCGACGGATGGTTGCCGGAGTGGACCCGGCTGCGCAGCCTGCCCCAGCACAACCCGGTGCACCGGTTCACCTTGGACCGGCACCTGGTGCAGACGGCCGCCGAGGCCGGTCGGCACACCCGCGACGTGGATCGCCCCGACCTGCTGCTGCTCGGCGCGCTCCTGCACGACGTCGGCAAGGGGCTCCCCGGTGACCACAGCGTGGTGGGCGCGCCGATCGCCGAGGGGATCGCGACCCGGATCGGCCTACCGGCCACCGAGGCGACGCTGATCGGCACGCTGGTCCGGCTGCACCTGGTGCTGCCGGAGGTGGCCACCCGGCGGGACCTGTCCGACCCGGTCACCATCGCCCGGGTGGCCGAGTCGGTGGGCGATGTCACCACCCTCGACCTGCTGTACGCGCTGGTGCGCGCCGACGCCGCCGCCACCGGCCCGGCCGCCTGGTCGGACTGGAAGGGCCGGTTGATCGCCGAGCTGGTCGCCCGGGTCCGCACCACCCTCGACACGGGCGACGTACCCGCCCCGCCGGCACCGGACCCGGCGCTGGTGGCCGGGCCACTGCCGGTCGTACACCTGACTGGGGACCGGGTGGCGGTGGCCGCGGCCGATCGTCGGGGCCTGCTCGCGACGGTGGCCGGTTGCCTGGCCCTGCACCGGCTGGAAGTGCTCGCCGCCGACGCCTCGACGGTGGACGGACGGGCCCTGGTGCAGTGCCGGGTGCAGCCACGCTACGGACTGGCCCCGGATCCGGTGGCGCTGAGCGCCGACCTGCGCCGCGCGGTGCGCGGTGACGTGTCGGTGACCCAGCGGCTACGCGGTCGGGCCCTGGCCGCACGGGGGGCCGGGGCCCAACCGCGGGTGGTCTGGCACCGGGACGCCGCCACCGACGCGGTACTGCTGGAACTGCGTGCCGCCGACGCCGCTGGCCTGCTCTACCGGGTGACCAGCGCGCTCGACGCGGCCGGCGCTCAGGTCCGGGCGGCCCGGATCGCCACCCTCGGCGGCGACGTGGTCGACGCCTTCTACCTGGTCGGTGGCTGGCCCTCCGAGGAGGAACGGGCCCGCCTGGAGGCCGCCGTCCTCGCCGCCGTGTAGCGGCCCGCCTGGCTCCCGCGCCGGATCTGTGGCAGTAAAGGTGTCAACTGACCGGCGTGTCGGATACCGCAACTGCCACAGATCGTGGCGCCCGGGCGCTCGCGGGGGCTGGGCGGGCGGGAGCGGGGGTGTGGGTGGCGGGCTACCCTAGCGGTGGTCGGACAGCTCACCCGGCCTCGCTCGTGCTCATCGGAACACTGACAAACGGGATGTTCGCGTGTTTGACACCTTGAGTGACCGCCTCTCCGGGATCTTCACCAAGCTCCGCGGCAAGGGACGTCTCACCGACGCCGACATCGACGCCACCGCGCGCGAGATCCGCCTCGCGCTGCTGGAGGCGGACGTCGCGCTGCCGGTGGTCAAGGGCTTCATCGCGAACGTCAAGGAGCGGGCGCGCAGCGCCGAGGTCTCGCAGGCGCTCAACCCGGCCCAGCAGATTATCAAGATCGTCAACGAGGAACTGATCGCCGTGCTGGGCGGCGAGGGGCGACGGCTCCAGTTCGCCAAGCAGCCGCCCACCGTGATCATGCTCGCCGGTCTTCAGGGCTCCGGTAAGACCACGCTCGCCGGCAAGCTGGCCCGCTGGCTCAAGGCCCAGGGGCATCAGCCGCTGCTGGTCGCCGCCGACCTGCAACGTCCCAACGCCGTCGGGCAGCTCCAGGTGCTCGGTGGCCGCGCCGGTGTCGAGGTGTACGCCCCGGAGCCCGGCAACGGCGTCGGTGACCCGGTGCAGGTGGCCAAGGCCTCCATCGAGCACGCCCGCCGGGCCGCCCGGGACGTCGTCATCGTCGACACCGCCGGCCGGCTCGGCATCGACGCGGAGATGATGCAGCAGGCCGCCGACATTCGCGACGCGGTCAACCCCGACGAGGTCGTCTTCGTCATCGACGCGATGGTCGGTCAGGACGCGGTGCGGACGGCCGAGGCGTTCCGCGACGGCGTCGGCATCACCGGCGTGGTCCTCTCCAAGCTCGACGGCGACGCCCGTGGTGGTGCCGCGCTGTCGGTCCGTGAGGTGACCGGGCAACCCATCCTGTTCGCCTCCACCGGCGAGAAACTGGAGGACTTCGACGTCTTCCACCCCGACCGGATGGCCAGCCGGATCCTCGGCATGGGCGACGTTCTCACTCTGATCGAGCAGGCCGAGGCGGCCTTCGACACCGATCAGAAAGAGAAGATGACCGCCAAGCTGATGGGCGGCGAGCAGTTCACCCTGGAGGACTTCCTCGACCAGCTCATCGCGGTACGCCGGATGGGGCCGATCGCCAACGTGCTGGCCATGATGCCGGGCATGGGGCAGGTCAAGGACCAGCTCGCCGAGCTGGACGACAAGCACTTCGACCGGATCACCGCGATCATCCGGTCGATGACCCCGGCCGAGCGCACCAACCCGAAGATCATCAATGGCTCCCGGCGGGCCCGGATCGCCAACGGCTCCGGCGTCACCGTGATGGACGTGAACCAGCTGCTCAACCGCTTCACCGACGCGCAGAAGATGATGAAGCAGATGGGCGGCATGATGGGCCTGCCCGGGGCCGGGCGGCGCAAGGCGACCAAGTCGCCGAAGAACAAGCGCAAGGGCACCAAGGGCGGCAACCGGCCACGCAGCGGCGCCGGCACCCGGGGCGTGCAGGGTGGCTTCCCGGGCGGGATGCCGCAGTTGCCGCCGGGAATGAGCCCCGACGACCTGGCCGCCGGTCAGGGCCTGCCGCCCGGCTTCAAGCTGCCGAAGATCGACTTCAACAAGTTCGGCAAGGACGGCAAGCCGCCCCGCTGAGCGTGTCGGTGGCGGCGGGTGGTGTTGTCGGCGCTTAGGGTGATGCCGCCCCTCGAAGGAGGAGTCATGACCGTGGCCCCCATGCTGCCCATCCCACCCGAGCGCTCGGAGTGGACGGTCGACGACCTCGGCGAGCTGCCGCAGGACCTTCCGTACGAACTGGTCAACGGAAGGTTGATCGTGCCATCGCCGACCGCCCTGCATCAGGACCTCTGTGTCGAGCTGTTGCTCGCGCTCGAGGGCAACTGCCCACCCGACTACCTGGTCAGCATCGACCTGTCGATGCGGATCGACAGGCGCAACGAACCCCGACCCGACGTGGTCGCCATCCGCCGGGAGCACGCCAACCGATCGCCCGTCCCGGTCGAGGACGCGCTGCTCGCCGTCGAGGTCATCCCGCCCACCTCTACCTTCCGTGACCTGTACGACAAGGCCAAGGTCTACGCCCACGCGGGGGTCCGGTCGTACTGGGTGGTCGACCCGCTGCACGAGAAGATGACGCTTACGGAATACACCCTGAGTCCGTCCGGTGACTACGAGGTCGCCGCCCACACCGAGGATCTCTTCGTCACCGAGCGGCCCTGGAAGGTGTCGGTCGACCTGCCCGCGCTCACCGTGCGGCGAGCCGGGCTTATGGCGCGCGACGGGCAGTGATCGGGTAGGACTGTGCGCATGGCTCTGCATGTGCGCGGTGTGCTCCTGCCCGACGACGAGGTACGCGACCTGTGGCTGGTCGGCGACCGGGTCACCTTCGACCCGGTGCCCGGCGCGGAGACGGTCGCCGACCGCGGCTTCATCCTGCCCGGTCTGGTGGACGCGCACTGCCACATCGGCATCGCCCGGGGCGGGGCACCGATCACCTCGCTGGACCAGGCGCGTGCGCTGGCGCGGATCGACCGGGACGCCGGCGTCCTCGCCCTCCGGGACGCGGGATCGCCCTTCCCGTACCCGGAACTGGACGACGAACCCGACCTGCCCCGGCTGGTCCGGGCCGGCCGGCACGTGGCACCGCCCAAGCGGTACCTGCGCGACATCGGCGTGGAGGTCGGTGCCGCCGAGGTGGCCGCGACCGTGGCGGAGCAGGCCGCCGCCGGCAACGGCTGGGTGAAGCTGGTCGGCGACTGGATCGACCGGGGCGTCGGCGACCTGGCGCCGGCCTGGGACGCCGACACGATGACCGCCGCGGTGGCCGCCGCCCACGCCGCCGGGGTACGCGCCGCCGTGCACACCTTCAGCGAGTCCGCGGTGGAGATCATGGTGCGGGCCGGGGTGGACTCGGTCGAGCACGGCACCGGGCTCAGCCTCGACCTGATCGACCTGATGGCCCGGCAGGGCACCGCGCTGATCCCCACGATGATCAACATTCGTACCTTCGGCCACATCGCCGACCAGGCCCGGGCGAAGTTCCCCGGGTACGCCGAGCACATGCTCGCCCTGCGCGACCGTTTCCCGCAGGTGGTGCGGTCCGCGTACGAGGCGGGTGTGCCGATCTATGTCGGCACCGACGCCGGTGGCGGCATCGACCACGGCCTCGCCGTCGAGGAGATGCTCCTGCTGCACGAGCAGGCCGGAATGTCCACCCTGGACGTGCTCGCCGCCGCCTCCTGGGGGGCCCGCGCCTGGCTCGGACTTCCCGGCCTCGTCGAAGGCGGCCTGGCCGACCTCGCCATCTACCCCCGGGACCCCCGCCAGGACCTCACCACCCTCCACACCCCCACCCGCCTCATCCTCCGCGGCCACCCCCTCCCCTGACCCGCCCCCGGGCCTCCCCGGCCCACACCCCGCGTTGATCAAGAAGTTTGCGTCGACCGCAGCGCCGAATCCGACGCAAACTTCTTGATCAACGCGGGGTGTGGGCTCGGCGGTGGGGGTGGGTTGGGCGTGGGTGGCGGGGGGCGGGGGGCGGGCGCATAGGATGTGCGGTCATGGCGCGCGTGCTTACTCCCCGGGCTGAGGACTTTCCTCGCTGGTACCAGGATCTGATCGCCAAGGCGAAGCTGGCCGACAACGGGCCGGTGCGAGGGACCATGGTGATCCGACCGGCCGGCTATGCCATCTGGGAGCGGATGCAGGCCGAGATGGACGACCGGATCAAGGCGGCCGGCGCGGAGAACGCCTACTTCCCGCTGTTCATCCCGGAGAGCTACCTCAAGCGCGAGGCCGAGCACGTCGAGGGCTTCTCACCGGAGCTGGCTGTGGTCACCCACGGTGGTGGCAAGCAGCTCGCCGAACCGGTCGTGGTACGACCCACCAGCGAGACGGTCATCGGCGAGTTCATGGCCAAGTGGATCGACTCCTACCGTGACCTGCCGCTGCTGCTCAACCAGTGGGCCAACGTGGTCCGTTGGGAGCTGCGTCCCCGGGTGTTCCTGCGGACCAGCGAGTTCCTCTGGCAGGAGGGGCACACCGCGCACGCCACCCGGGAGGACGCGCGCGCCTACGCCCGCAAGATCCTGCATGAGGCGTACGAGGACCTGATGGTGAGCGTGCTCGGCATCCCCGTGGTGGTCGGGCTCAAGACCGCCCGCGAGCGTTTCGCCGGGGCAACCGCCACCTACACCTGCGAAGGCATGATGGGCGACGGCAAGGCGCTCCAACTCGGCACCAGTCACGAGCTGGGTCAGAACTTCGCCAAGGCCTTCGACATCAGCTACTCCTCGGCCGAAGGTGGCCGGGAACACGCCTGGACGACCTCCTGGGGCACCTCGACCCGGATGCTCGGCGGCCTGATCATGTGCCACGGCGACGACAACGGGCTGCGGGTGCCGCCGCGGCTGGCGCCGACCCAGGCGTACGTCATGGTGGTCAAGGACGGTGACGGAGTCACCGAGGCGGCGGCCAAGCTGCGCGACGCGCTGCGGGACGCCGGTGTCCGGGTCGCGCTCGACGACCGCACCGACACCCCGTTCGGCCGCCGGGCCGTCGACGCCGAGCTGCGCGGCTATCCGGTACGCGTCGAGGTCGGTCCCCGCGACCTGGCCGCCGGCAACGCTGTGGTGGTCCGCCGTACCGACGGCTCGAAGGCACCCACGCCGGTGGCGGACGTGGTCGGTGCGGTGCTCGCCGCACTCGACGCCGACCAGCGGGCGCTGCACGACCAGGCGCTCGCCTTCCGTGAGTCGCGCACGGTCGATGTGGCGACGCTGGACGAGGCGCTGGAGGCGGCAACCACCGGTTGGGCCCGTGTCCCGTGGTCGGCGGTCGGCGTCGACGGCGAGGCGAAGGCCAACGCCCAGGGCGTCACCGTCCGCTGCCTGGTCCGTGCCGACGGCACCGTTCCCGACACCGAGGACGAGCCCGACCTCATCACCATCCTCGCCCGCGCCTACTGACCCCACCCCCGGCCCCCGCGGCCCCGCCCCGCCTCCGGCCCGCTTCGGTTGATCGTGAGGTTGGCGAGCTGCCGCCAAACTCATGATCAACGGTTTGGGGTGGGGAGGGGGCGGGAGGGCGAAGGTAGGGTCGGGGGCGTGAGGTTGGAGCCGGGGCGGTTGGTCGTGCACCGCAACGTGCGGCGGGGGCGGATCGGCTGGGTCCGGCCGGCGCGGGTGGTCAGTGACGACGAGCGGGGGCTGCTGCTCTGGGTGGCCGAGGGCACGCCGGTGGCCGGCGAGGTCAACGAGGCCGGGCTGGGCATGCGGGCGGTGCCCTTCCGGGAGTGGTTGACCCCGACCTACCGGCTGGCGCAGGGCCGCTGGAACGGTCCACCCTTGTTGAAGTTCCTGCCGACCGGTGCGGCCCACTCCGTCTGGTGGTTCCGCGACGTGCGGGGCCGCTTCGCCGGCTGGTACGTCAACCTGGAGGAATCGGGCGTCCGTTGGGACGACGGCGGGCTGGCCGGTGTGGACATCGTCGACCAGGACCTCGACGTGTGGGTCCGTCCCGACCGCAGCTGGGAGTGGAAGGACGAGGACGAGTTCGTCGAGCGGCTGGCCTTCCCCGAGCACTACTGGGTGACCGACGAGGCGGCGGTGCGGGCCGAGGGTAAACGGGTGATCGCGCTGGCCGAGGCGGGCGTCTTCCCGTTCGACGGCACCTGGTGCGACTTCACCCCGCCGGCGCACTGGACGGCCCCCGATCGCCTGCCCGAAGGCTGGAATCGCCCGCCGGCGCGCTGACCAGATTCATGTGTTCTTCGTCACGTGAGCCCCGCCTCGGGTGACCCTGGCAGGTGCGGTGTGAGCGTTCCGGTGGGGATCTGGCAGAATGGCTGGCTGGTATCCGGCGCGTGTCCGGCGCCCTCTAACCCGGGCACGTCGTCAGTCCACCCGAGCAGTCTCCGGCCCAACCCCACTGTGCCGGTTGGCGCTCACCCGTGCACACCACCCGTACCGGGTCGGTGAGATCGCAACAGGAGCGAAACAACCGTGGCCGTAAAGATCCGGCTCCTGCGGATGGGCAAGATCCGCAACCCGCAGTACCGCATCGTCATCGCCGACTCACGCACCAAGCGCGACGGCCGGGCGATCGAGTTCGTCGGCATCTACCAGCCGAAGGAAGACCCTTCGGTCATCGAGGTCAAGTCGGAGCGGGTCCAGTACTGGCTCTCCGTCGGCGCCCAGCCCAGCGAGGCGGTGCAGCGGCTGCTGGAGCTGACCGGTGACTGGCAGAAGTTCAAGGGCCTGCCCGCCCCGCCGCCGCTGAAGGTCGCTGCCGAGCGGGCCGACCGCAAGGCGGCCTACGAGGCCGAGGCGAAGGCTGCCGCAGGCGTGGCCGACACCCCCGCCAAGCCCGCGAAGAAGGCCGCCAAGGCCGCCGAGGCGCCGAAGGCCGAGGAGGCCCCGAAGGCCGAGGAGCAGCCCGCCGCGGACTCCGGCGAGCAGGCCTGACATGGCGCTGCGGCCGGCGTTGGAGCACCTGGTCAAGGGCATCGTCGACCACCCCGACGACGTCCGCGTCCGGATGGTCGATTCCCGTCGAGGGAAGCGGCTGGAGGTCCGGGTGCATCCCGAGGACCTGGGCACCGTGATCGGGCGGTCCGGCCGGACCGCCAAGGCGCTGCGCCAGGTGATCGGCTCCATCGGTGGGCGCGGCGTACGCGTCGACATCGTCGACTCGTACTGATGCTGCTCATCGTCGGCAGGATCGGTAAGCCGCACGGGATCCGCGGTGAGGTCACCGTGGAGGTGCGTACCGACGAGCCCGAGACGCGTTTCGCCCCCGGCATGGTGTTGAGCACCGTGCCGGGGGTGAAAGCCGCCCAACCCGCACCGGACGCTCCCGGTGTGCTGTTCCGGACGCCCGACACGTTGACAGTCGAGTCCGCGCGTCGGCATCAGGAGCGGCTGCTGGTCGCCTTCGAAGGGGTGCTGGACCGCGACGTCGCCGAGGCGCTGCGGGGCACCCTGCTCGCGGTGGACAGCGCCGACGTCGCCCCGCCGGAGGATCCGGAGGAGTTCCACGATCATCAGTTGGTCGGGCTGGCGGTGGTCACGCCGACCGGCGAGCGACTGGGTGAGGTGGCCCGGATCGACCACGCCCCCGCCTCCGATCTGCTGGTGCTGCGGCGGCCCGAGGGGCACACGGCGTTGATCCCGTTCGTCAAGGCGATCGTCTCCGAGGTCGATCTCGCCGGTGGCCGGGTCGTGGTGGACCCACCCGGCGGCCTGCTCGATCTCTAGCTGGCGGAGCCCCTGATGCGCGTCGACATCGTGTCGATCTTCCCGGAGTACTTCGCCCCGCTGGACCTGTCGCTGATCGGCAAGGCGCGGGCCAACGGCACCCTGCGGCTGGCCGTACACGACCTGCGGGGTTGGACCCACGACGTGCATCGCACCGTCGACGACACCCCGTACGGCGGCGGGCCCGGCATGGTGATGCGGCCGGAGCCGTGGGGCGAGGCGTTGGACGCCCTGGCACCAGCGGAGCTGACCCCGCCGCGGCTGTTGGTGCCGTCGCCGGCCGGCGTGCCCTTCACCCAGGCGATGGCCCACGAGCTGGCCGACGAGCCGCACCTGCTGTTCGCCTGCGGCCGGTACGAGGGCATCGACCAGCGGGTCCTCGACCACGCGGCGACGCGGATGCCGGTCACCGAGGTGAGCCTCGGTGACTACGTGCTCTTCGGCGGCGAGGTGGCGGTGCTGGTGATCCTGGAGGCGGTGACCCGGCTGCTGCCGGGGGTGCTCGGCAACGCCGGTTCGCTGGCCGAGGAGTCCCACGCGCACGGGCTGCTGGAGGCGCCGATGTACACGAAGCCGGCGACCTGGCGCGGACTGCCGGTGCCGGAGGTGCTCCGCTCCGGCGACCACGGCCGGATCGCCCGTTGGCGTCGCGACGAGGCGCTGGCCCGCACCGGCCGCCGCCGGCCGGACATGCTCACCGGGCTGGATCCGCAGAGCCTGGACAAACGGGACGTCGCGGCGTTGGACCGGGCCGGATTTCAGGTGCCCGGACCGGATGTGGCAAAGTAGGGGGGTTGCCGCAGTCGTCTGCGCCCGTGGGCGGCTGCGAGGATCTCCGACCGGGGTCGGTCCGCACCGACCACCACCCGGGGATCAGTATCACCCATCCGCGCGCCGAGTGACGGTGCGCCGTGAGCCTCACGAGGACGCAGCGATGAACATCCTGGACGCCCTTGACGCCCAGTCGAAGCGCACCGACCTGCCCGACTTCCGTGCCGGTGACACCGTCAAGGTGCACGCCCGGGTGGTTGAGGGAGCCCGGTCCCGGGTCCAGATCTTCCAGGGCGTCGTCATCCGTCGCCAGGGCGCTGGGCTGCGCGAGACCTTCACCGTCCGCAAGCTCAGCTTCGGCGTCGGCGTCGAGCGGACGTACCCGATCAACAGCCCGGCGATCGACCGGATCGAGGTCGTGGTTCGCGGTGACGTCCGCCGGGCCAAGCTCTACTACCTGCGTGAGCTGCGGGGCAAGAAGGCCAAGATCAAGGAGCTGCGCGAGAAGCAGCCGAGCTGACGTCGCGCTACGCCACGCCGCCCGAGCTGCGCATATGCTGTACCGCCCAGGTCGCACTACCCTGGTCGTACGGGCGCAGCGCGGCGGTGACCCGCCTCCTGTGTGGCGGGTGACCTCCACTACCGCCCGGGGAGCCTCGACGAGGTTCCCGGGCGGTAGTTGTTTCTGCGGACCGGGGAGTGAGCGTGGTACAGGCGCTTGACGACAGCGGTGCGGCCGATCCGTGGCGTCGGCGCACCCGACGCAGTAAACGGCAGATGCCGCTCTGGCAGGAGTTGCCGCTGCTGCTCATCGTCGCCTTCTGCCTGGCGGTGCTGATCCGTACCTTCCTCCTCCAGGCGTTCTTCATCCCCTCCGGGTCGATGGAAGACACCCTGCTCGTCGGTGACCGGGTGGTGGTCAACAAGGTCGTCTACAACGTCCGGAACCCGCAGCGGGGCGAGGTGGTGGTCTTCCGGGGCACCGACCAGTGGGTTCCGCAGGTGGACGCGCAGCCGCCCACCACCTTCGCCGACAAGCTCGGCCGCACCATCGGTGATCTGATCGGCGTCGGCCGTCCGGGCGAGAAGGACTTCATCAAGCGCGTGATCGCGCTGCCCGGGGACCGGGTGAGCTGCTGTGACGACCAGGGGCGGGTGCTGGTCAACGGCACTCCGCTGGACGAGTCGGCGTACGTGCTGCGGGACTCGCCACTGGATGTCCCGCCGAATCCACAGGAGTGCCGCTCCCGGCGGTTCGAGGAGATCGTCGTCCCGCCCGGTCACATGTTCGTCCTCGGCGACCACCGGCAGGTCTCGCTGGACGCCCGGTGTCAGGGCACCGTACCGATCGACAACGTGGTCGGACGGGCGTTCGCGGTGGTCTGGCCGTCCGACCGGTGGAATTCGCTGCCGATCCCCGAAACCTTCGCCACCGTCGCCCCACCCCCCACGGCGGGTGGTGCGGCCCCGGTACGCCCCGACCCCGACGGAGGTGTCGTCCTGCTCCTCCCGATTGCGGCCACACTATCCGTTCTCGCGCGTTCCGGACGGTGGCGCTCGATCGGGCAACGTAGGCTCCTTCCGTGATTGACGAGCAGACCGACAAGCCGCGCCACTCCTTCTGGAAGGAACTGCCCATCCTCCTCGGGGTGGCGATCCTGGTCGCGGTACTGGTACGCGCCTTCGTACTGCAGACCTTCTTCATCCCGTCGCCGTCCATGGAGAACACTCTCCAGATCGACGATCGGGTGCTGGTCAACAAGCTCGTCTACCACACCCGTTCGCCGCATCGCGGCGAGGTGATCGTCTTCAAGGCGCCGCTGGAATGGAGTGGCAATCCGGCGGGAGAGGACTTCATCAAGCGGGTGATCGGCGTCGGCGGCGACCGGGTGGTCTGTTGCGACGACCAGGACCGCCTGCTGATCAACGGCACACCGCTGGACGAGCCGTACATCTTCTCGGTCGACGGTCAGCGGGACAAGCCGGCGGACCAGGAGTTCGACGTGCAGGTGCCCGACGGCCGGCTCTGGGTCATGGGCGACCACCGGTCCGCCTCCGGGGACTCGCTGGAGCACTACCAGCAGTCGGGGCAGAACATCCAGTCGGCGACCATCCCCGAGGACGACGTGGTGGGACGGGCGTTCACCATCTTCTGGCCGTTCGACCGGGCCCGGATCCTGACCGTGCCGGACGAGTTCGACGCCATTCCGGAGTCCTGACCAGGGCCGGCCCGCTGCGCCGTCGACGACGGGCAGCGCCGGTTGCGCCGGGGCGTGGGCGGCGTCGCAGGAGTCTGGCAGTCTGGTGCGGTGACCGTCTACACCCCGAGGTGTGCCGCTCGCGTCCTGCTTGTCGACGCGGACGGTCGGTTGCTGCTGTTCCGAGGTTTCGATCCCGCCCGCCCGGAACACGGCCGGTGGTGGTTCACCCCCGGTGGGGGACTGGATCCGGGGGAGACGTACGCCGAGGGCGCGGTCCGCGAGTTGGCCGAGGAGACCGGGCTGCGGCTGACCGTGACCGACGTCGGCCAGCCGGTGCACGCCGACGTCACCGAGTTCTCCTTCGGTGGCGTCTGGTACCGGCAGGAGCAGCAGTTCTTCCTGGTGCGGGTGACGGCGCACGAGGTCGACACGGCGGGGTTCAGCGAGGTGGAGCGGGGCAGCGTCGTCGGTCACCGGTGGTGGTCGGCGGAGGAGTTGCGTTGCACCGCGGAGCGCTGCTACCCACTTGACCTTGCAGAGGTGCTCGGCCGCGCGCTGGCCGGCACGACGGCTGGCATCGAGGGACAAGCATGCTGACTCCACCACGCACCGTGGTACGCCGGGAGGCCGGGCTCTACGCGTTGGAGCGGGCCCTGCAACGGCGCGGCTTCCGGTACGTCGCCGGTGCCGACGAGGCCGGCCGCGGTGCCTGCGCGGGGCCGCTGGTCGCCGCCGCCGTGGTGTTGCCGGAGGGTCGGCGTGGCGAGATCGACGGGCTGGCCGATTCCAAGCTGCTGACCCCGGCCAGCCGGGAACGGATCCATGACGAGGTCGTCGAGCGCGCCCTGGCGTACGCGGTGGTGGTCATCCCGGCCGACGAGGTCGACGCCCGGGGGCTGCACGTGTGCAATCTGGCCGCGATGCGCCGGTCGTTGGCCTCGCTGGCGGTCCGGCCGGAGTACGTGCTGACCGACGGGTTCGGCGTCGACGGCTTGGGCGTGCCCGGGCTCGCGGTGTGGAAGGGCGACCGGGTGGCCGCGTGCGTGGCGGCGGCGAGCGTGCTGGCGAAGGTCACCCGGGACAGGATCATGGTCGATCTGGACGCCGAGCATCCCGGCTACGGGTTCGCCGAGCACAAGGGGTACATCACCGCCGAGCACACCGCCGCGCTGCGCGAGCGCGGGCCGTGCCCGGAGCACCGTTTCTCGTACGTGAACGTGGCCGCCGTCTCCGGGCTCGGCGACCGGCCACCCCGCTCCCGGCGACCGTTGGGCGCAAGCCGGGAAGAGCCGATGGAGCACTCGGGCGCGGCAGGGGGTACCGTCGGCGTGGCGTTGGGCGAGCAGCCTCGGCGTCCGGCGCCGGTGGGGGAAGATGTGGTCATGGAAGGCGGAGTGCGATGAGCGCGGAAGATCTCGAGAAGTACGAGACCGAGATGGAGCTCCAGCTCTACCGGGAGTACCGCGACATCGTCCGTCAGTTCTCCTACGTGGTGGAGACGGAGCGCCGGTTCTACCTTGCCAACCAGGTGGACCTGCACGTCCGCAACTCCGACGGCGAGGTCTACTTCGAGGTCGAGATGCACGACGCCTGGGTCTGGGACATGTACCGCCCTGCGCGATTCGTGAAGAATGTTCGGGTGATGACGTTCAAGGACGTGAACGTCGAGGAGTTGGAGAAGCCGGACATCTCCCTGCCCGCCGACTCCGGCTTCGGCGGCTGAGCCCGCGTACCCCCTGAGGGGCGGTGACGGCGGACCCCCACCCGCCGCGATCGTCCCGTGCCCCCGTCCACTGTGCACCCACCGGTGGTCAGTGTCCGACAGCCGCTCATAGCAGATCATCAGCTCGTGCGTGGACTGTCCACAGGTCGTCTGGTCATCCACAAGTGGACCGTCCGGGGCGGCGAAGGTCGAAGGGCCCCGCCAGGCTCGACGGTATGCGACCACGGATGCCGATACTTGGTGGCCTCACGACGCTTCTGCTGCTGACACCATCCGGATCGGCGGGCGGCGCGGCCGTGCCGAGCGAGAGATCGTTCTCGCCTGCCGTGCCCCGGGCGGCTGCCGCACCGGGCATCCCCGACACCAGGCCGTTCCGGTGGCCGGTCGACGGCGTACCACGGCCGGTTCGCCGGTTCGACCCGCCGCCGCGGCCGTGGCTGGCAGGTCATCGGGGAGTCGACCTGCTCGCCCCGGCCGCCGCCACGATCCGGGCGGCCGGTGCCGGCACGATCCTGTTCGCCGGCATGGTCGTCAACCGACCGGTGGTCACCGTCGGCCACGCCGACGGTCTACGGACCACCTACGAACCGGTCCAACCCGCCGTCCCGGTGGGCACGGTCGTGCCGACCGGGGCGCCTTTGGGCACGCTGCTGCCCGGCCACGCCGGTTGTCCCGCCGCCGCGTGCCTGCACTGGGGACTGCGCCAGGGAGACGACTACCTCGACCCGCTGGCTCTGCTCGGCCTCGGTCGAGTCCGACTGCTGCCCGTCGGTGACCCCGTCGTCGCCCGGGTGCGTCCGCTCACCGCTGGGCGAGCAGACCGGGCAACCCGACCGCCAGTCGCTCGTACTCCTCGGGGGCGTTGTAGACCTGGCCGCACAGCCGCAGCCAGCCGCGGCCGTTCCAGGTCGTGACCGCGACCTGGGTGGCGAGCCGCTCGGCGATCCGGGTCTGCAACGCCCGGGCAGCGTCCAGAGTCGTGGCGAGGCCCGCCGGCAACGGAATGAGCCGCATGGCCACCGTCGGTCCGCCGGGGTCGGGCAGGTCGGCCGGTGGCACGCCGAGCGCATCCCCCACCACCCGTTGCCCGTACGCGGCCAGTCCGGCGTTGTGCGCGCGTACCCGGTCGACGCCGAGACTGCGCAGCGTGTAGAGGCCCGCCGGTGCGCTCAACCAGGACGTGTAGTCCGAGGTGGCCTGCCACTCCAGGCGGGCCGGGAACCCCGAGTCCTGCTCCCAGGAGACCACCAGCGGTTCGATCCGGTCCCGCCAACGGGCTGCCACCACGAGTACGGCGGTGCCGCGTGGGGCGTACCCCCACTTGTGCAGGTTGCCCACCCAGAAGTCGGCGCCGATGCTGCTCACCGATGCCGGCAGCATGCCCGGAGCGTGCGCGGCGTCGACAAGCACCGGCACGCCCTGCTCCCCGGCGACCCCGACGATCGCGGCGACCGGGAACAGCCGGGCCGTGGCCGAGGTGAGCTGGTCGACCACAAGCAGGCGGGTGCGGCCCGGACGCAACCCGTCCCGCACGATCTGCACCACCTCTTCGTCGGTGGCGGTCAGCGGCACCCGCAGGACCCGGTGCGTCGCCCCGGTGCGACGGCACTCCCGGCGGATGGAGTGGTCGACGGCACCGTAGCCGTGGTCGGTGGTGAGCACCTCGTCACCGGGCCGCAGGCCGAGGGACTGAAGCACCACGGCGGCACCGGTGGTGGCGTTCGTGGTCAGGGCGGTGCCGTCGGGGTCGGCGCCGAGGAACCCGGCCAGATGCCGGCGAGTGTGCGCGATCCGGTCGACCAGGCCCTGCGTGAAGAAGCGCAGCGGGTCGGCCTCCATCTCGTCACGCAGCCGTTGCTGGGCCCGCTGCGCCACGATCGGGACAGCCCCGAACGAGCCGTGGTTGAGATGACTGACCGCCGGGTCGAGCGAGAAGAGCAGACGGGCGCCCGTGATCGGCTCGGGCGGCGGCGGGACGCTCACCCGATGATCATAGTCGCCTGGTGCCCTCACGTGGGTCGCCTCGCTCGGGCGGTCCTTCGTGCGCGGCGGGTGTCAGGCGCGCGGGTGGGCCTGACGGTAGGCGGCCCGGAGTCGTTCCACCGAGACATGGGTGTAGATCTGGGTACTGGCCAGCGAGGAATGTCCCAGCAGTTCCTGTACCGCCCGGAGGTCCGCCCCGCCTTCGAGCAGGTGGGTGGCGGCGGAGTGGCGCAGCGCGTGCGGGCTGGTCCGGGGCAGGCCCGCCGCCTCGGCGTAGCCGGCGACGATCCGGCGGGCCGTGGTCGGATGCAGTCGGCCACCGCGGGCACCGAGCAACAGCGCATCACGGGAATCGGGGACCGCCAGCGCCGGCCGCCCGTACCGGAGCCAGTCGTCGAGGGCGCTTTGCGCCGGCAGCCCGTACGGCACCGTCCGCTCCCGGCCGCCCTTACCGTGTACCCGGACGACCCGCCGATGCTGGTCGACGTCGGCCGTGTCGATCCCGCACACCTCGCTGACCCGTACCCCGGTGCCGTAGAGCAGTTCGAGCAGCATCCGGTCGCGCAGTCGTACCGCCGCCCCGGTGGTGTCGGACGCACCTGTCACGGGTGAGCCTTCGGCGGTCGCCGGACCGGTGCCCGGAGCGGGCCCACCGGGTGTCGGGCCGTCGGATGTCGGCCCGCCGGGTGGCGGTGTGGCCGGCTGGCGGGCGGGTTTCTCGACGAGCAGGGCCGCCTGCTCGGGACGAAGCACCGTGGGTAGCGCCTGGCGCGGTCGAGGACTGGCCAGCGTGGCGGCGACGTCGGTGGCCAGCAGCCCTTGCCGGTGAGCCCAGGCGCTGAAGGTCCGGGCCGCAGCGGCCCTGCGAGCCAGCGAGGTACGGGCGGCACCGGTCGTGCGTTGCCGGGCCAGCCAGCTGCGTACCGCGTCGAGGCTCAGCTCGGCCACCTCGGTGCAGCCCATCCGCCCAGCATGATCCAACAGCGACACCAGGTCGGCGACGTACGCCCGCACGGTGTGTGCCGAGCGGTTGCGAACCGACGCCAGATGCCCAGCGAACTCGTCCACCGCGTCCCGCAGCGGTGCCGGCAGCGCGTCGTGCATCGCCCGGGTGCTGCTGGCGGCCCGCCCCTGCCCGCCGATGCTGCCCACGGGAACCACCCTACGATCGGGACGCCCCGACGGCGAACAGACGGCGCGCTCGACCGGACGTGATCAGGCAGGAAGTGGGGCGTCACCGCCCATCGGACCGCCCGATGACGCGGCCGGTCCGGGCCGGGTGGACCGCCGGCTGGGCGTGACCATGGCGTAGCCGTCTTCCCGGCGCACCACCAGGGCCAGCTCCTCCAACAGCGGCAGTTTGCGCAACACCGTGCGGACCGCAAGGCCAGCCCGCGCGGCGAGAGCGTCCACACCGATACGGCCGCGTCGTGGCATCGCCTCCACGATCGACCGGGCGTCGTCGTCGAGCAGATCGGTGGGGCGTTCGGGCCCACGCGGCACCGGGGCCAGCTCGCCGATCCGACCCACCTCCTCCAGCACGTGGGCGAGGCCGGTCACCAGCCGTGCCTCCGGATGCTCCCGAAGCACCTCGTGAGCGCCCACCGACATCGCCGAGGTGACCGGGCCCGGCACCACCATCGCCCGCCGCCCCAGGGCGATGGCCCGCCGGGTGGTCTGCGTCGCGCCACTGCGGGCCGCCGCCTCGACCAGCACGGTGCCCCGGGTGCCCGCCGCGATCACCCGGTTGCGGATGAGGAAGCGGGGGCGCAGCGGCTCCGCACCCGGCGGCCACTCGCTGACCAGCAGGCCGGTATCGGCGATCCGGTCGAACAGCGCTGCGTTGCCCATCGGATAGGCGCGGTCCACACCGCAGGCGAGCACCGCGACGGTGAGACCGCCGGCGTGCAGCGCCCCACGGTGCGCGGCGGCGTCGATGCCGAACGCGCCGCCGGAAACGACGGTCCAGTCCCGGTCGGCCAGGCCGTAGCCCAGATCCGTGGCGATGTGGGTGCCGTACGCCGTGGCGGCTCGGGAACCCACCACCGCCACGGACCGGTCCAGCGCCTCGGCCAGCGGCCACGAGCCGCGTACCCAGAAGCAGAGCGGCGGCGCGGTCTCGACGTCCACCCGGCGACGGGCGTCGGTCAGGCAAAGCGTGCGCAGCTGCTCCACCGTCCCGGGCCACTCGTCGTCGCCGGGGATGACGACCCGGACACCGAGCCGGTCGGCGCGGTGCAACGCCTCGGCGGCGACCACCCTGGCATCACCTGCACGGCTGCGCGCCGCCACGGACTCGCGTAGCGCCTGCTGCGGCGCACCGCCGTCCAGCAGCAGATCCAGCGCGCCCACCGGCCCGAACTCGTCGACCAGCCCGTGCACCGATCGTGTACCCGGCTCGGCCAGCCAGGTCAACGCCACCCGCGCCAGGGCCAACTCCTCCTGGGTGCTCATATGCCCTCTCCCGTCCTGAGTGCGATGGCCTCACCGACGTCCCCCGCGTCCGGCCGTGCCCGCCCGTCCAGGTCGGCGATCGTCCAGGCGAGTCGGACGACCCGGTCGAAGCCGCGGGCGGAGAGCGACCCGGAGTCGAGCCGGGACCGCAGCTCGACGGTGACCCGACCGGGCAGTCGCCACGGCGCTCGACGCAGCTCCGGACCGGGTATCTCGGCATTGAGCCGTCGACCCAGCGGTGCCCAGCGCTCGGCCGCCGCCGCCCGTGCCGCAGCCACCCGCCGGGCGACCACCGCTGATGACTCGTGACTGGTCGTCTCCATCAGCTCGGCGGCGCGCATCGGTGGTAGCCGCACCTGGAGATCGATCCGGTCGAGCAGCGGACCGGAGAGCCGGCCGAGGTAACGACGGCGGGCCAGCGGGGGACATTCGCATCGGTCGTCGCCGGCCGGGTTCGCACACGGGCAGGGGTTGGCCGCGATGACCAGTTGGGCGCGGGCCGGGTATTCGGCGCTGCCCCGGCTGCGGGCCAGCAGCACCCGGCCGTGCTCCAACGGCTGACGTAGCGCCTCCAGCGCCGCCTTGCTGAACTCGGGCGCCTCGTCCATGAGCAGCACCCCGCGGTGGGCGAGCGAGATCGCACCGGGCCGGGCGAGCCCTGACCCGCCCCCGACGATCGAGGGGACGGTCGCGGTGTGATGAGGTGCCTGGAACGGTGGGCGCCGGATCAACCTGCCACCTGCCGGCAACAGACCGGCGATCGAATGCACAGCGGTGACCTCCAGCGCGGCCTCGTCGTCCAGTTCCGGCAGGATCGACGGCAGCCGCTCGGCGAGCATCGTCTTGCCCGCTCCCGGAGGCCCGATCAGTGCCAGGTGGTGGCCACCTGCGGCGGCGACCTCCAGAGCGCGGCGGCCCAGACCCTGCCCGGCGACCTCGGCCAGGTCGGGACCGGGTGCGGACGGCGGCGGAGCGTCGACCGGCGGCTCGATCAGCGGCGTGCCGTCGCGGACGAAGGCGACCAGCCGGTGCAGGGTGTCCACGCCGCGTACCAGCAGCCCGGGGACGACCGCCGCCTCGGCGGTGTTGCCAGCCGGGACGATCACCCGTTGTACGCCGGCCTTCGCCGCCGCGGCGACCATCGGCAGTACGCCCCGGACCGGCCGCACCGTGCCGTCCAAGCCCAACTCACCGAGGACCGCCACGCCGTCCAGCGGCAACAGGGGAAGCTCGCCGGAGCCACCGAGCAGCGCCACCGCGATCGCCAGGTCGAACGCCGAACCGAATTTGGGCAGGGTGGCCGGCAGCAGGTTGAGAGTGATCCGGCGGTTCGGCCACCGCTGGCCGGAGTTGACCACAGCGGCCCGAACCCGGTCGCGCGCCTCGTGCAGGGCGGTGTCGGGTAGCCCGGAGATCACCACCCCCGGCAGGCCGGCGGCGAGATCCACCTCCACCTCCACCAACTGCCCGGTCACCCCGACCAGACCGACGCAGAGCACCCGGGCGTAGCTCACCGGACCACCTCGCTTCGCTCGGCGTCCCGATGAGGTCTCAACACGCTGAGCCGAATGATTCGCTCGCTGCGCTCACTCATGGGGCCACCTCGCTTCGCTCGGCGTCCCGATGAGCCACCAACACACTGCGCTGACTGACTCGCTCGCTCATTGGAAGGCGTCCTTGACGTGCTCGACGTGTGCCCGGCCGATGCGGGGCAGCAGCACCGAGATGACGTCGAAACGGACCTCGTCGGCGGTGGTGCCGGTGGCGGCGAGCCAGGCGGCGGCGAGCCCCCGTAGCCGGCGGGCCTTGCGGGGCACCACCGCCTCGGCGGGGCTGCCGAAGGTCGCGGTGCGCCGGGTCTTCACCTCGCAGAAGGCGAGCACCGGCCCATCCCAGGCGATGATGTCGATCTCTCCGGCGCGGCAGCGCCAGTTGCGGGCAACCGGGCGCAGTCCCGCTTCGATCAGGTGACGCACGGCGCAGCGTTCCCCGTACTCGCCGATCGCCTGGTTCCGCTTGGTCATGAGCGGACCCTGCTCCCGTACGGGGCTCGCGGCGACCCCGCCCTGCTGGCCTGTGGACAGCCGAGGGTGTTGTGGACGAACGGACGATCATGTCCTAGATGTGCTATAGCGGCCTTTTTCGCTGGTCAGGTGCGGGGTCGAATGGCGCGCGAACCGCCGGTCGCATACGGTGCCGGGCGTGGACGGACGACGCAGTTTCGACGACCAGGAGTCGCGCTGGTATCCGGGCGATCGTGAGGGTGGCTACGCCGACCCGCAGTGGCGTCCGGTGGGAGAGGGGTACTACCCCGGCGACGAGCCGCGTGCGGTACCCGAGCAGCGCGGCGACGATGACGACCGGTACGGCTCTCCGCGACGCGGTGCCCTGACAGATCCGCTCGGGGATGTCGCGGCGGAGACCGAGCGCTACCGGGCGTCGCGTTCCCGCCGGGCGGAACCGGCCGAACCGGACGTCTCCGGCGAGTTGCCGGTCGATCGCTCCGGCTGGCGCGCGGCCCGCGAGGTGGGCCCCACCAGCGGCGGGGCGCCGGTGTCGACCGATCCGACCCGCGCCGCGCTGGCCGGATACCCGATCGTCGAGGCCAAACGCGGGTCCGAGGTGACCAACCCGTTGGAGCAGCCGACCGGGCCGGTGCCGTCGGTGGCACCCCGGACGGAACCGCCGGTGGGTGAGGCCCCGCCCGGCTCCGCCGACGCCGTGACCGGTCACCAGACGACCGGTCACCCGGCCCCCGGTCACCCGATGACGGGCCACCCGGCCCCCGGCCACCCGACGGGCGGCGTCCAGCCAGGGGTGCCGGCCGGGGACGGCGTATACCGGACGCGGCGTCCGGTGCTCGCGGTGCTCTTCGCCGTGCTGGTCGTGATCTTCGAGCTGCCTGCGCTGCGGGTACTGCTGCACGGCGCGACCGCCGACCCGGTTGCTGCCGGGGACGTGTTGGCGGGCACCTTCCTGGTCTGCGGGCTGCCGATCTTCGCGGCCGGTCTGTATGGGCTACGGACGACCGGGTTGTCGCTGAGTGACGGCGCGCGCGGATGGCTGCGACCGCCGACCGCGTACCTGACGGTCGGGCTGGCGCTCTTCCTGGTTGCCGCGATCGCCGCCGGTTGAGCGGAGTCTCGCCGCACCCGGGCGTGGCACGGTCGGGAGGGCGCGTACACTGGTCAACCGGCGACCGCCTCGTGCGGTCGACCTCGCGTGCCCTCCTCACGAATCGTCGTGCGGCGGCGGCCTCCCTGGTCCCGACCCGGTCGGGCCCACCATGGTCGACGACCGGGCACCAGGACGCCCGGCCGCCGGCCGGGCGAGACAACCAGGGACCGCTAGGAGTACGAATCATGGCCGTCGTGACCATGCGTCAGCTGCTGGAAAGTGGTGTTCACTTCGGGCACCAGACCCGGCGCTGGAACCCGAAGATGAAGCGCTTCATCTTCACCGAGCGTAACGGCATCTACATCATCGACCTGCGCCAGACCCTCGACTACATCGAGAAGGCGTACGACTTCGTGCGCAACACGGTGGCCGAGGGCGGCAGCATCCTCTTCGTCGGCACGAAGAAGCAGGCGCAGGAGGCGATCGCCGAGCAGGCGACCCGCGTCGGCCAGCCGTACGTCAACCACCGCTGGCTCGGCGGGATGCTGACCAACTTCCAGACGGTGTACAAGCGGCTGCAGCGGATGAAGGAGCTGGAGGCCCTCGGCGACCTCAGCGGCACCGCCGCCGGCTACACCAAGAAGGAGACCCTGCAGCTCTCCCGCGAGAAGATCAAGCTGACCCGCACCCTGGGCGGTCTGCGGGACATGCAGAAGCTCCCGGCCGCGGTCTGGGTGGTCGACACCAAGAAGGAGCACATCGCCGTCGACGAGGCCCGCAAGCTGGGCATCCCGGTGATCGCCGTGCTCGACACCAACTGCGACCCGGACGAGGTCGACTTCCCGATCCCGGGTAACGACGACGCGATCCGCTCGGCCGAGCTGCTGACCAAGGTCGTCGCCGCCGCCGTGGCCGATGGCCTGATCGCCCGCTCCGGTCGTCGCCGGGGCGGCGACGAGAAGCCGGAGGCGGGTGTCGCCACCGACGAGCCGCTCGCCGAGTGGGAGCGCGAGCTGCTCGAGGAGCCGAAGAAGGCCGACGAGCAGCAGCCGGCCGCCGAGCAGCCCGCCGCCGAGCAGCCCGCGGCCGAGCAGCCGGCCGCCGTCTCCGGCCAGTGACCGTACCGCCGTTCGGTCACCGTCCGTTCCACCGACGGTGACCGGCGGCGGGTAGGCCGGGCACGAACCTCTCGGAACCGGGTAATCGTCACCTCAGACCATTCCACGCAGTCTCAACACCGAAGAGAGAGCCATGTCCCAGATCACCGCCGCGGACGTCAAGAAGCTCCGCGACCTGACCGGCGCCGGCATGATGGACAGCAAGAAGGCCCTGACCGAGGCCGAGGGCGACTTCGACAAGGCCGTCGAGATCCTGCGCGTCAAGGGCGCCAAGGACGTCGGCAAGCGGGCCGGCCGGACCGCCGCGAACGGTCTGGTCGCGCACTCCGGCAAGGCGCTGCTCGAACTCAACTGCGAGACCGACTTCGTCGCCAAGAACGACAGCTTCATCGCGCTGGCGCAGCAGCTGGTCGAGCACGGCGAGCGCGCCGGTGTCAGCAACGCCGAGCAGCTGCTCGCCAGCGAGATCGACGGCCGTACCGTCGCCGACCTGGTCCAGGAGCAGTCCGCCAAGATCGGCGAGAAGCTGGTGCTCAACCGCTTCGCCAAGCTCGATGGCACGGTCGCGGTCTACCTGCACCGTAAGGCGCAGGACCTGCCGCCGGCGGTGGGCGTGCTGGTGCAGTACACCGGCAAGGCCGACGAGGCGGGCGATGCCGACGCGCGTGGCGCGGCGATGCAGATCGCCGCGATGCGGCCGCAGTACCTCACCCGCGACGAGGTGCCGGCCGAGGTCGTCGAGTCCGAGCGGCGTATCGCCGAGCAGACCGCCCGCGAGGAGAACAAGCCCGAGGCCGCGCTGCCGAAGATCGTCGAGGGCCGGGTCAACTCCTTCTTCAAGGACTTCGTCCTGCTGGAGCAGTCCTCGGTGACCGACAACAAGAAGACGGTGAAGCAGGTGCTGGCTGAGGCCGGCATCGAGGTCACCGGCTTCGTGCGGTTCGAGGTCGGCCAGGCCTGAGCCGGCTCGGGGCGCACCGCGCCCGTGGGCTGGGAGCAACGACGAGACGAGGAGGCCGCCGGTGTACGCGACACACACCGCGGCCTCCTCGTCCCATAAGGTCGGCAGCGGCAGGTACGCGCACCCGAGCGCGCCAGTGGGGGAAGGACGGGCGGATGACGCAGGTTGTGAGTGACCGGACGTTGGCGGCGGACGATCCGACGGCACCACCGCCCGGCCGGGCCCGGCGGGTGGTGTTGAAGCTGTCCGGCGAGGTGTTCGGTGGTGGCGCCATCGGCGTCGACCCGGACGTGGTGCAGGCCATCGCCCGGCAGATCGCCACCGTGGTACGCCGGGGTGTGCAGGTCTCCGTGGTGGTCGGCGGCGGCAATTTCTTCCGTGGCGCGGAGTTGCAGAAGCGGGGCATGGACCGCGCCCGGGCGGACTACATGGGCATGCTCGGCACGGTGATGAACTGCCTGGCCCTCCAGGACTTCCTGGAGAAGGAGGGCATCGAGACCCGGGTGCAGAGCGCCATCACGATGGCCCAGGTGGCCGAGCCGTACATCCCGCTGCGGGCGATCCGGCACCTGGAGAAGGGCCGCGTGGTCATCTTCGGCGCCGGCGCGGGCATGCCGTACTTCTCCACCGACACGGTGGCTGCCCAGCGCGCGCTGGAGATCCACGCGGACGTCGTGCTGATGAGCAAGAACGGCGTGGACGGCGTCTACACGGCCGATCCCCGGATCGATCCGACCGCCAGCAAGTTCGACTCGATCACCTTCTCCGAGGTGCTGCGTCGCAACCTCCGGGTCGCCGACGCGGCCGCCTTCAGCCTCTGCATGGAGAACGGCCTGCCGATGCTGGTCTTCGGCGCGCAGGGCGACGACACGATCGTCCGGGCCGTGGGTGGCGACAAGATCGGCACGCTGATCACCACCTGAGCCGACCGCCGACGGCGATCTCGGCGGTCCCGGTGACCCGACAAGCCCACGACGAGCACAAGAAGGAGGCGAGGAGACCGGTGATCGACGACACCCTCCTCGAGGCCGAGGAGAAGATGGAGCGTGCGGTCGAGCACGCCAAGGAGGAGTTCGGCGCCATCCGCACCGGTCGCGCGACTCCAGCCATGTTCTCCAAGGTCATCATCGACTACTACGGCAGCCCGACCCCGCTGACGCAGATGGCGTCGGTGGCCGTGCCCGAGCCGCGCATGGCCATCATCAAGCCGTACGACAACTCGCAGATCAACGCGATGGAGAAGGCGATCCGCGACTCGGACCTCGGGGTCAACCCGAACAACGAGGGCAACCAACTGCGCATCCTGCTCCCGCAGATGACCGAGGAACGCCGTCGCGACATGATCAAGGTGGCCCGCCACAAGGGTGAGGAGGCGAAGGTCGCCATCCGCAACATCCGCCGCAAGGGCAAGGAAGAGCTGGACCGGCTCGTCAAGGACGGCGAGGTCGGCGAGGACGAGGGCCGTCGCGCGGAGAAGGAACTGGACGACCTGACCCAGCGCTACGTGTCGCACGTCGACGAGTTGGTCAAGCACAAGGAGTCCGAACTCCTGGAAGTCTGACGCCGAGGTCACCACCCGCTTGATCATGAAGTTGTCGTCCCCGCCACCGGCGTGGCGTGGTGACAACTTCATGATCAAGGAGGTGGGAGCGGATACCGGTACGTCCTGCCGGGCGGACGGGTGCAGTAGGCTCGGCACGATTCCCGGTGACCCGACGGTGAACGGTGGGGATCGGCCAGCCGACAGGCCGGCACATCAGACGGAGCGCCTCGCGCGGGTAGGGGATGGTAGTGGCTGTGCGTCAAGTGGTGGATCTCGTACCGCTTCCCCCTGGTGCGTGATGTCCCACCTCGACCCCTACGGCGGCGCCGACGCCCGTGACTGGGATCGCCCGGACCGACCCACCGCGCTGCCTTGGCCGGACCCGGACGTGGAACCCGGTCCGTGGGGCCGCGGCCGGTACGTCGGCGACCGGCCGGCCCAGGAAGGCCGCAACGGGCGCGGACCCACCAGCTGGGACCAGCCACCGCACGGGCGCAACGGAGTCCACGACCTCGACCACGGCGACGCGCCCACCGCGCAGATCGCGCCGGTGCGGGTGGGTGCCGGTCGGGACCATGACGAGGCGCCCACCACCCAGCTGACGCCGGTGCGGGACCATGACGACGCGCCCACCACCCAACTCGCGGCAGTGCCGCCCGAACACGCAGGCCCCGGGACAGCCGAGCCCGACGGGCCGGACGCCCCGGGTCGGCGCCACCGGGGCCGGCGTCGGGCCGGTGCCGGCCGACCGGCCACCCAGCCGGGCGCGAGCCGAGCCGGGCGGAACCTGCCGGCGGCCATCTCGGTCGGCGTGGGCCTGGGCGCGGCGGTCCTGCTGCCCCTGTTCCTCTACACCCCGGCGTTCCTGCTGGTGCTCGCCGCAGCGTTCGGCGTCGGCATCTGGGAGATGTCCCGCGCGGTGCGTCGTGGCGGCGCCGAGGTGCCGCTGGTGCCGCTGGTCGCCGGTGGGGTGCTCACCGTCACCCTGGCCTGGTTCGCCGGGCTGGACGCGCTCCTGCTCGGCCTCCTGGTCACCGTGGCGGGCACCCTGGTCTGGCGGCTCGGCGACGGTACGGCCAACCTCCGGCGGGACATGACCGCCGCGACCCTGATCTCGGTGTACGTACCGTTCCTCGGCGGTTTTGCCGCCCTGCTCGCGTCGTCTCCCGGTGACGGTGCGCTGCGGGTGCTGGTGACGCTGGTCGCGGTGGTGCTCTCCGACACCGGTGGGTACGCGGCCGGCGCCAACTTCGGCAAGCGGCCGATGGCCCCGACGATCAGCCCGAAGAAGTCCTGGGAGGGCTTTGCCGGCTCGGTCGGCGCGGCGGCATTGGGCAGCGCCGTACTGCTCTGGCTGCTGTTCGACGTGGCGCCCTGGTGGGGTGCCGTGTTCGGGATGGCGGTCTCCGGCGCCGCGGTCCTCGGTGACCTCGCCGAGTCGATGATCAAACGGGATCTCGGCGTGAAGGACATGAGCAACCTGCTGCCCGGTCACGGCGGCCTGATGGACCGGCTCGACTCCGTGCTGTTCGCGGTGCCGACGGCGTACCTGCTGCTCGTGGTCTTCGTTCCGGCGGTGAACTGAGGCATGGCCCACGCCGGCGGGACCGGGGCACGGACGAGGCGGGAGCGGATCCGGCACCTCCGCAGGAGTGCGTTCCGAGCCGGGCGTGCCAGACTGGACGTGCTATGACGAGTCTTCCCCTGATGCCGGTCGACCCGGACGCGCCTGGCGCGCGTCGGGCGGCGATGCCACCGCAACACCTCGCCGACCTCGACCTCGACGGCCGGAAGGACCTGGTCACGAAGCTGGGCGAGTCGGCGTTCCGGGCCCGGCAGGTCTCCACCCACTATTTCGGCCGGCTGGTCCGCGACCCCGCGCAGATGACCGACCTGCCGGCGTCGTCCCGCGACCGCCTCGCCGACCAGCTGCTGCCCCGGCTGCTCACCCCGGTCCGCGAGCTGGCCTGCGACGACGGCGCGACCCGCAAGGCGTTGTGGCGGTTGCACGACGGCTCGCTGGTGGAGAGCGTGCTGATGGGCTACCCGGACCGGGTCACCGTCTGCATCTCCAGCCAGGCCGGATGCGGCATGGCGTGCCCGTTCTGCGCGACCGGTCAGGCCGGCCTGACCCGCAACCTCTCCACCGCCGAGATCGTCGACCAGGCGGTCTACCTGGCGGGCGTGGCCGCCTCCGGCAAGGTCGCGGGGTCACCGCCGAGGCTGTCGCACGTGGTCTTCATGGGCATGGGGGAGCCGCTGGCGAACTACAACCGGGTGATCGCCGCGATCCGCCGCCTGGTCGCGCCGCCGCCCGAGGGGCTCGGCCTGTCGCAGCGGCACATCACCGTTTCCACGGTTGGGCTGGTGCCGGCCATCCACCGACTGGCCAGCGAAGACCTCTCCGTGACTCTTGCGTTGTCGCTGCATGCCCCCGATGATGAGCTGCGCGACGAACTCGTGCCGGTCAACCAGCGCTGGAAGGTGTGCGAGGTGCTGGACGCCGCCTGGGCCTACGCGGCCCGCACGGGCCGTCGTGTGTCGATCGAGTACGCGATGATCAAGGACGTGAACGACCAGCCGTGGCGAGCTGACCTGCTCGGCCGGCTGCTGGCCGGCAAGTTGGCCCACGTGAACCTGATCCCGCTCAACCCGACTCCGGGCAGCCGCTGGGACGCCAGCCCGAAGCCGGTCGAGCGGGAGTTCGTCCGGCGGTTGCGCGACGCCGGGGTGTCCACCACGGTGCGGGACACCAGGGGTCGCGAGATCGACGGAGCGTGTGGGCAGCTGGCCGCCGCGGAGGACAGTGGCACCGACCCGGCCGGGGAGATGACGGCGTGACCGGGCGTGGCGAACGAGACCAGGAGACATAGTGGCGAGTCAGGGTCAGCGTTTCCGGCGTAAGGCGCTCCGCCGGGGATACAAGGTTGACGAGGTGGACGCCTTCCTGGACCGGGTCGAGGCGACACTCGCCGGGCAGCCGGTCGGAGCGCCGGTGGCCTCGCAGGAGGTCCACGACGTCGTCTTCCGGGTTCGCTTCAACGGCTATGACGAGTGGCAGGTCGACCTGCACCTCGACCGGGTCGAACGGCAGCTGGCGGAGCTGGAGGAGCGCGGCGGCGTGTCCGGTCGCGGCGATGGCCGGATGGGCCCGATGGAGCGGATGGGCCCCGGCATGCGCGAGGACCGCGGCATGTCCCCGGTGCCGCAGCCGCCGATGCCGCCCCGGACGATGCCGGCGCAGGCCGGCCCGCCCTATGGCCGCTACGACGAGCCGACGGGCGCTTTCGCCGGTGGGTACGACAACGCTCCCCGGGGTGGTTACGACGGCCCGCGCGGCGCTGCCGCGCCGATGGGGCCGGGCGCGCCGATGGGGCCTCCCGGCGGCATGGGTCACGGTGGGCCCCCGCCGCGTGGACTGCCTGCCGGCCCCGGCGGTTACGGTCCGCCGGACGCGCCGGGTGGCTACGGTCCGCCGGACGGTCCCGGCGGCTACGGTCCGCCGGACGACCAGCGCTTCGACGGGTTCGAGGCGGGTCGACACGGCCGTACGGACATGACCGCCGAGATCAGGCTGCCGGACCGGGACCCCCGGCGTGGCCCGGCGGGACCGCCCGGCCTGCCGCAGCAGGCGCTCGGCGGGCCTCCGATGGGTGGCCCTCCGGCGATGGGCGGCCCGCCCGCGATGGCCGGTCCCGCGATGGGTGGGCCTCCGATGGCCGGCCCACCCGGCAGTGACCTCTACCGGGTGGACCAGATTCGACGTAGCTTCCAGGTCCGTCGCTTCGGCAGCGGGTACGACCCGGACCAGGTGGACCGGTTCTTCGAGTCGCTGCTCGGCGGGATGGCCGGGCGCAACCAGATGCCGGTGAACCCGAAGGACCTGGACACGCTCCGCTTCGGGCTGGTGCAGGGCGGCTACTTCGAGGCCGAGGTCGACGCCGCGCTGAAGAACGTGCAGGACATCCTTTTCGGCCGCTGACCGACAGCGGTGCGCGAGGGCCCGCCTCCGGAAACCGGAGAGCGGGCCCTCGCGCTTGCTCGCCCAGATGGGTGCGGCGGTCGGCCGCCAAGTCGTTGCGCCGGGCCCGGTCGCTCAGCAGCGCGGGCCGTTGCGGCTGAACAGATCGTCAGGAGCGCAGGCCGTTGCGGCGCAGCACCACGTCACCGATCACGATGAGCAGCAGCAGCGCGGCCAGGCCGATCAGCCAGAGGTTCTCGACCCTGCCCTCGTGGTTGCCGCAGAGCATGGCCAGCAGCGCGAACGCGGTGAGCACCGCGCCGATCCGCCCGGCCTTACGGTGCCCGGGCTTGTGCTGGTCTGGCGACGTTACCGGCTCGCTGCCTGCCACTGTCGGTCCTTCCTCGCGAACGGATCTCCGGCTAGTCTGGCACGTCCCCCGCGACGGTTTCCGGCCAGGGCCGATGGGCCCCGCTCTGGTGGGTGGAAGGGCACTACCGGCGTCGCGGGGCGGGGACCAGACTGCCTCCGGTAGCGTTCTGGGGCGTACACCTTGATTGTCTTTTTGAGGGGGAACTGCGGTGCGAGTGACCGGTACGGGGCACGCCAGCATGCGGATCGACACGCCCGCGGGCAGCATCCTGTGCGACCCGTGGGTCAATCCGGCCTACTTCGCCTCCTGGTTCCCGTTCCCCGACAACTCCCAGCTCGACTGGGAGACCCTCGGCGACGTCGACTACCTGTACGTCTCCCACCTGCACCGGGACCACTTCGACGCGGCGCACCTGAAGCGGTACGTGTCGAAGAAGGCGACCGTGCTGCTGCCCGAGTTCCCCACCTCCGAGATGGAGGACGAGTTCCGCGAGCTGGGCTTCACGAACTTCCTGAAGACCCGCAACGAGGAGGTCGTCGAGCTGGACGGCGGCCTCAAGGTCATGATCCAGGCGCTGACCAGCCCGACCGACGGTCCGATCGGTGACTCCTCGCTCTGGGTGGAGTACGACGGCGTCCGGCTGCTCAACCAGAACGACGCCCGCCCGACCGACCTGAGCACCTTCGCCGAGTTGGGCCACGTGCACGCGCACCTGCTCCAGTTCTCCGGCGCGATCTGGTATCCGATGGTCTACGAGCTGCCGAACGCGGCGAAAACGGCGTTCGGCAAGCAGAAGCGGGATCGGCAGTTCGACCGTACCTGGCGTTACATCGACGACCTCAAGGCCGATCACGTCTTCCCGATCGCCGGCCCGCCGTGTTTCCTCGACGACGAGCTGTGGCAGTTCAACGACATCTTCGGCGACGAGGGGAACATCTTCCCCGACCAGTCGGTCTTCCTGTCCGAGTACGCCAAGGTCGGCGGCACCAACGGCATCGTGCTGCTGCCGGGCAGCGTCACCGAGGTCACCACCACCGGGGCCACGACCACCCACCCGATGCCGGTGGAGGAGTTCTTCGCCAACAAGGTCGCCCACCTGGAGGAGATGCGCGAGCGTAAGCGGCCCATCATCGAGGCGGAGAAGGCGTCCTGGCGGCACCCCGAGGTCGACGTGCTCAAGGAGCTGAAGCGGCGCATCGAACCGCTGCTCGACGAGTCGATCTACCTGGCCAAGGGGGTCGGTGGTCCGGTCCGCTTCGACCTGGTCGGCTACGACGGCGAGAGCATCGAGTCGATCGTGGTCGACTTCCCCGGCAAGCAGGTGCGGCCGTACGCCGACGAGAAGGTGCGTTACCGGTTCCGTACCGAGCGGGCGCTTGTGGAGCACCTGCTGCACATCGGCGAGGTGGACTGGGTCAACTCGCTCTTCCTGTCCTGCCGCTTCTCCGCCGCCCGGATCGGGCAGTACAACGAGTTCGTGTACGCCTTCTTCAAATGCCTTTCCACCGAGCGACTCCAGTACGCCGAGGGCTGGTACGACGAGCACGAGCGGGCGGTGGACGCCGAGGACATCACCATCGGCGACTGGGTGGTGCAGCGCCGTTGCCCGCACCTGAAGGCGGACCTGAGCCGGTTCGGCATCGTCGACGGCGACCAGCTCACCTGCCAGCTGCACGGCTGGCGGTTCGACCTGCCCAGCGGGCGTTGCCTGACCAGCGTCGGCCACAAGGTCCGCGCCCACCGGGTCGGCGAGGAGGTCGCGGTCGCGGAGGCCGCCCCACCGGCGGGCTGAGCCCGTCCGCCTCGGCGTCCCCGCCCGGGGACGCCGACGCCTCGCCTACCGGCCGAGGTCGGCGAGGATGCGCTGGGCGGCGTTGTGGCCGGCGGCACCGATGACGCTGCCGGCGGGGTGACAGCCGGCGCTGCCCGCGTACACCCCGTCCACGCCGGTGGCGTAGGGCATCCGGTCGGCGAACGAGACGGTGTTGTCGACGTGGTGGATGTGCCCGCCGGTGATGCCGAAGTGCGCCTCGATGCCGGGTGGCGGCAGCGGCACCGCGTCGGCGATCAGGTCGCCGGTGCCGGGGGCGTACCGCTCGCAGATCCCGACCAGCCGGTCGACGTAGCCGGGCAGCTCCGCATCCCAGGTGGTGCCGGCCAACTCGTACGGCACCGACTGCACGAACAGTGCCGACGAGTGGTGCCCGGCCGGGTCGGCCAGCGACGGGTCGACGGTGGTGTGCAGGTACCACTCGATGGTCGGCTCCTGCGGCAGTCGGCCGGCCCGCACGTCCGCCCACATGGCGCGCAGCGCCGCCATCGGTGACTCGCCGGTGCCGCCAGCCAGTGTCGCCGAGCCGGGCAGCAGGTGGATGGTGGAGCCGAACGGGCTCGGCGCGCCCTCGGGCAGGCAGGAGAAGCGGGGCAGGTCACGCAGCGCCAGGTTCAGCTTGAGGGTGCTGCCGGTGCGCCGGACCGCCGCCATCCGTCCGCTGAGCGTGGTCGGCAGCGCTCCGTCGGGCAGCAGCTCCATCAGCCGGTACGGGTCGCAGGCGCCGAGCACCACCTCCGCGTCGATCTGGCGGCCGTCGGCGAGCACCACGCCCCGGGCAGCGCCCCCGTCGAGGGTGATCGCGGCGACCGGGGCGCCGGTGACGATCCGGGCGCCGGAGGCCCGGGCCGCGTCGGCGAAGATCCGCGAGACGGTGCCCATGCCGCCTTCGGCGATCATCCAGGTGCCGCCCGAACCGGGCAGCCGGCACATGTTGTGCACCAGGAAGTTGTGCCCGGTGCCGGGGTCGTCGGGGCCGGCGTTGAGCCCGGACAGGCCGTCGGTGACCGCGTACATGCTGACCAGCAGCTCGGAGCGGAAGTCGAAGCGGGCCAGGTAGTCGGCGACGGAGCCGCGTACCAGGTCGATGAAGACCTGGCGCAGCGCGGGACGGACGTGGCGTTCGGCGGTCTCCTCGACGCTGAGTGGCTCGGCCAACCAGGCCGGGGCGAGGTCCTCGCGTAACGCGGCCAGCTCGCCCTGCAACGCCTCGTCGGCGGCGGCGTCGGCGGGGGAGAAGAATTCGGCGAGCTGTGCCCGGGTGGCCTCCGTGTCGGTGCCGAAGAGCAGGTAGGGCGAGCCGACCCCGCCGGGGGTGGGCAGGAAGTAGTGCGGGTCGCGGCGCAGTACCGGGATGCGGACGTCGAGCGCGGCCAGCAGCTCCGGCGGCATCAGCCCGAGCAGGTACGACCCGGTGGAATGACGCAGCCCCGGCACCTTGGGGAACGGATTCTCGGTGCGGGTCGCCCCGCCGATCACCTCGGCGGCCTCCAGCACCAGCACGTCCAACCCGGTCCGGGCCAGCAGGATCGCGGAGACCAACCCGTTGTGCCCAGACCCGACGATCACCACGTCGGCCCGCCCCGGCACCTCACCACCCACCATCCCCGCACCCTAACCCTTGCCACCCCACACCCACCCCCGCGATCTTGCACTTTCTGCCCGGGCAAGAGGTGTCAAAGCGACATATCGCCGACCAAAAGTGCAAGATCGCGGGGGCGGGGTGGGGTGGGGTCATGATTGGGCGGGTTGGCGGCGGGTGCGCCAGGCGGAGAGGGCCAGGGTGGCGGAGTAGCCGGCCAGCACAATCACGTGGAACAGGTAGAGCCAGAGCAGGATCGCCACTGCGGAACCCACCTCGTCCAGCCCGCCGAAGGGCACGCCCAGGTCGAGTGGCAACGAGGCGAAGAGCACGAAACCGTGCAGGAAGCCGGACAGGTTCGCCGCGGTGAACGAGCCCATCCCCAGCGTGGATAGCCAGTCCGGCGAGGCCGGGCCGACCACCCGGAACACCCACATCAGCACCGGCGTGAGCACCAGCCACACCGCCAGGAACGACAGCACCACCCCGAGCGCCCCGGCCCATCCGCCGCGCCGGACCAGCCCGGTGGTGGTCGGCAGGGCCAGCAGGATCGACAGCAGCAGCGCCGGGGCCGGGGCCAGCAGCGGCAGCAGCAACAGCCGGCCACGCCAGCCGACCAGGTGTTCGTCGGAGCGGGGCGCGGCGACCGAGACGAACGCCCGGCGCAGCCCTTCGCCGTACAGCGACGCCGGCAGCAGCGCGGCCAGCGCCAGCCACGGCGTCAGGCCGACCCCGGCCTCGACCAACGCGGCCACCGCGTGCGGCGCACCGATCGCGTCCGGCAGAGCCTCCACGGCGTACCCGGTGAGCCGCCGAACCTGGGACGCTCCCGCCAGCAGCGAGGTGAGCCAGATCGCCAGCAGGGCCACCGGCACCACGGCGATCGCACCGTAGAACGTGATCGCGGCGGCGTGCAGCGACAGATCCCGGC
This sequence comes from Verrucosispora sp. WMMD703, assembly GCF_049178935.1. NCBI lineage: Bacteria > Bacillati > Actinomycetota > Actinomycetes > Micromonosporales > Micromonosporaceae > Micromonospora > Verrucosispora sp. WMMD703. The sequence continues at coordinate 1,769,652 of NZ_JBMHMM010000004.1, forward strand.
CACGGACCGGGCGGAACGCACCCCTGGTGATCCGCCTCGTCCGCTCCCACGCACCGCCCATCGCGCTTCATTTCCCCGTCATCCCCGCCGGCAACCGTCCCCGTTGCGCGGGTCGCACCCGGCCGACGGATCAGCGGCCGGGTCTGTTCGGTGGACCGGGTCGTGAGGTAGCGAGAAGGCGCCCGGCGACGGGCCTGGCAGGGATGCGGCTGCTCAGGCCCGTCGCCGTTCGGTTCGGTCAGCCGAATGCCCGGTACAGTCGCCAGTCGGCGGAGAGGACGACCTTCTTCGATTGCCCTGTGTCGGTCTTCGACGGGTGGTAGATGTGCATGTTGCCGTTCGACTCGTACCGGACCCACATGTCGGGCACCCCGTCGCGGTTGACGTCGGGAATGCTGATGACGACACCGATGGCCGCCTCGGTCCACGAATTGCCGTAACGAACGTCACCGTCGCGGGAGTTGTTGGCCAGCTTCAGCGAGTCGAGGCTGACGCTGCCGGACACCCCACCGGGCAGACCGTGCCGGACGTACATGTTGCCGTTGTCCAGGTTCCGCCAGAGCAGGTCGGGTGTCCCGTCGATGTCGATGTCGATGATGTTGACGACATCGCGGCGTGCCCAGGCGTCGTGGTTCATCAGGGTCGCCTCCGCAAAGGCGGCCCCGGTGTACCCGGACAGCACCCAGAACTCCGGGCCGGAGCGTAGCGCCAGGTCGGGCCGTTTGTCGCCGGTGATGTCGCCGACCGCCTTGATCTGGGTCCAGGTCGACGGGTTCGGCGCGTTGGCCGGGAGCATGACGCGGAGCCGGTGGTTCACGTTGAAGCTGCCGTACCCGTCACCGGGATAGAGCCAGAAACCGCCGTCGGGGGTACGGGCGAACAGGTCGGTGATGCCGTCACCCGGGTACGCGTCGGAGTGCTTGGTGATCAGAGCGGCCTGGCCGGTGGTCGGGTTCCACCAGTGGCCGGGCGGGTTCAGCGTGCCGGCGCTGTCGTACGAGGAGTACAACCAGCCGTACAACTCGCCGTTGTTGGGTCCGGTCCCTTCGGGCTCGCGGTCGCCCGCGTACGTGCGCAGCTTGCCCTCGTTGTCAACGAGGATCAGGTCGGGTATGCCATCGCCGCCGGTGTCGCCGGGGCCGTCACCGGCGGCGCGCGGCGGCACGTAGATGGCGTAGTCCGTCCTGGCGCTGCGGTTACCGACCGCGTCGTAGGCGTACACGTGCAGGGTCGTGGGACCGGCGTGCCGTGGTGCGAGGTCCGGCACCGTGGCGGCGCCGTTGACGGCATCGACGGACTGGGTGTTGATGGCCTCGAAGGCGTAGGTGAACCGGGTCGCGCCCGTGGCGCTGAAGGTGACCGCACCGGTTCCGCCGAACGACACGCTTGCCCAGGTCGCGCCGTCGGGGGTGGCCTCCGGGAACACCTCACTCGTCACGGTGGGGGCAGGGGGCGCCGAGGCGTCGATGGTCAGTCGGCAGGGATCGGTGCCGGGCGGGAAGTAGCTCGACGAGGCATTTGACTCGTCCTCGGCGCGTACGTCCCAGGAGTAGGTGGTCTTGTCCTCCAGACTGCTGGACGGCACCAGGAGTTCCGCGCTGCCATCGCTGCGAGCGGTGACCAGGGTGCCCGACGGGACGGTCGAGCCGGTCTTCCAGAAGCGGAAGCGGAGCGCCTTCAGGTTGTTGTCCGGGTCGGTGGCCTTGGCGTACAGGGTCAGATTGGTCCTGGCGACCGTGACACCGCCGCCGGGGCCGGGTACGCAGGTGCCGCCGGGCGTGCTCTTGCCGCCCGTCGGTTCCTTCGGCGGCGTGTTGTAGACAACCGTCAGCTCGGTGCTGCTGACCTTGAACCTGCGCCAGGTCAGCGTGTCGCCTTCACTTGTCGCCTGCATGCCGAGGGTCACGTTCGACCAGCCGCCGTCGGCGCCGTTCTGGGCGATCTTCTTCACGTCGAAGCTGACGTAGTCGTCGGCGCAGCTGCTTCCGTAGCCGAAGGCGAACGACTTCTTCTGCTGCACCTCGACCCAGCTCGGCTGCTTCTTCCAGGTGGTGGCGGAGGAGATCGAGCCGGTGCGCCACACCTCCATCTGGCGCGCGGTGCAGTTCCAGGAGTGGTTGTTGAACACCTTGAACGTGGCCGAGCTGACCGTCGCACCCTTCATGCTGCTCTTGAAGCCCATCCGCCAGAAGGAGCGGGCGGTCAGCGGAGTCCGCTCCTCGTAACCGACCCGGGCGTCGGTGCTGCCGGAGTTGAAGTTCGTCCCGTTCCAGGTGTTGGTGCTCGGGTGCTGCTTGTAGACCGTCGCCCAGGCCAGCGTGCCGCTGCGCAACGTCGGGTCGAGGAAGAGCGGAAACATCGCGTCCGCGTCGGTGAGCAGGCCGGTGGCGGCGACGTCCAGGCGCAGTCGTACTTCACCGCTGCCGTCGCCGTCGAGGCTGGTCGGCATCGGAGCGTGCCGGGCGCCCGCCTCGACCCCGTTCAGCCCGGAGAGGTTCAGCACGTCGGCAGTGGTGGCGACGGCGGTGCGTAGCGCCGGCTGGGGCGACGCCGGGTCCTGGCCGGCGGAGTCCCAGGCGAACGGGGTGGGCATCGAGCCGATCTCGACCTGGCTCGCGGCGTCGAGAATCTGCACGCCGCCGGTCTCCTGGTCGTGGCGGAAGATCGCCGTCGGGGATCGCAGGCCGTAGGTGAGGGACCGGACCGCCTCGATGGTGGCGCTGTCCCGGTTCTTGACGATCAGCAGCTGCCCGAATCCGCCCTCGTCGCGGGCGACCATCAGCAGATCGACACCGGTCCGGACCTCGGGATAGAGCAGGCGCGGGCCGTCGAGCACCGGCTCCGGCAGCTCACCGGGCCACAGGTAGGTGACGGTGTGACCGTCGATTTCGACCTGGGCGAGGGGTGTGTCCACTTCGGTGCGGGCGACCAGGCGCATCGACTGGGCGGAAGGGCTCCTGGACGGCGTGGCGTCGGGTCGCGTCGCGCCGCCGAAGAACCGCACCGGGGTGGGCGGGTTGACCGGGCGGACGCCGAGGCCGTCAGGTGCGTCGGCATCGTGGGTCAGGGTGAGGTCGATCGGCGCCCACTGCCCGGTGGCGTCCTTGGCCCGCTGGGGGACGGCGTGGGTGGTGGTACGCCACTGCCCGGCCGGCAACGCCCAGGTGAGCGACGTGGCCGTGGTCGCGGTCTCGACGAGCACCTCGGTACCCGTGCGGAGCGCCTCGGCCATCGCGGTCGCCTCGTCGCGCGGTGGCTTCGACGCCGGGGCGGCCTCGGTGACGACCTCCGGCCGACTGTCGCCTCGGTCGATTCCCGGCCACCACGGCAGGGAGGCCGCGATGACGGCGACCAGCAGGAGACCCATGGTGCAGATCAGCCGGGTGCGCGTACGCATGAACGGGCTGAGTAGGCGAGGCGCTGTCACGGCGGTCTACTCCCGTGGGCCGGGCGGACAGGAAGGAACGCGAAACCCGCCCCGTCAGCCGGGCCGAGGGGCAGAAACGCGGGCACACGATCGCACGTCACCAGGGCATCTCGTCTATCCCGTCAACGTTACCGATTCGTGATGTTCACTTTCTGATCATTGACCGGTACGCCAGAATTCGATCTTGTGTGGGTGGGTTTGCCGACGTCGCTTGTCGGACATAGCCGAATTAGCTTCTTGGCTAGGCTCTCGCCGGTTCGCGGCTCTGCGCGGTAATAGTGGCGTGACGTGGATCACATTCATACATGGAAGATCACTCTATGCAACCTTGAGCTCGGACCTGCCCTGACGGAGAGTGCTCACGCACGTGCCGATCCGGCACGTGTCCTCGCGGTTCTTCCGCGAACCTCCTTTTCGTCTTCGCGCCTGGGTGGGAGTCGACGCGCATGCCTGGTACCGGTTTGCTGGCCCGGCGGCGGGGGCGTCCCGCCCGTACGGCGTTCATCCTGGCGCTGTCCATGACCATGACGGTCACGGCCCTGCCCGCCCCGGCTTTCGCGGTTCCGGGCCCGGGCATGAGCCGTGGCGCGATCGACCTTCCGGAGATTCCGGAGGTGGAGCAGATCGCGCCCAATGAGCAGGCCGTGACCGACCTGCTCACCGACGAGCCGGAGCCGCTCGACCCGTACGAGCCGTCCGCAGTGGACGCCTGGGACGAGGACAGCGGCACGGTGGACCTGACCGGGGTCGCCGCCGGTGAGGCGTTGCCGGTCGACGACCTGCCGGTCGCCCTCGGCGTACCGGAAGGCGGTGACCCTGCCGCCCTCGCCGGCACCTGGGCGGTGGATCTGGCCGCCCCCGAGGCGTCGCACGACGTGGGGGTCGCCGGCCTGATCATGAAGATCACTCCGCCGGCCACCGCGGACCCCACGGCCGAGGTCGCCCTCAGCGTCGATTACACGCCCTTCGCCGACTTCTACGGACCACAGGCCGCCGACCGGTTCGGCGTCGTCCTGCTGCCGGACTGCGTCTTCGACGACCCGGACGGCGGCGACTGCGCCGACGGTGGCGCGGGCGTCCAGTCCACCGAACCGGCCGGTGTCACCGGCCAGGTCGTCTCCAGCGAGGTGGAGATCCTCCCGGTCGCCGGGGCGTCGGCCCGCAGCGCCGCGATCGCGGGCGTCGACGAGGGGGCCGGCGACCGCCGGATCGTCACCGGCAGCGTGCCGGTCGGGTCGCTGGTCGGGACCGACAGCTCGGTCGCCGGCCGGTCCGCGTTCGGGGCCCAGTCCAGCGCGGCGGACGCCAACGTCGTCGGGGTACTCGACACCGGCGCGTCGGCTGCCGGCGACTTCACCGCCACCCCGCTGTTGTTCTCCGGCTCCTGGGCGGCGGGTTCCTCCTCGGGCGCGTTCACCTACTCGTACCAGGTGCAGGTGCCCGAGACGGCCGGTGGCCTGATGCCGAAGGTGGCGCTGTCGTACTCGTCGCAGTCGGTGGACGGGCGCACCTCGGCCACCAACAACCAGGCTTCCTGGATCGGCGACGGCTGGGACTACGCGGCCGGCGCGATCACCCGCACCTACGTCAACTGCCGGCAGGACTCCAAGAAGCCCGGCTCGAACAACAGCGAGCACCGGACCGCGGACCTCTGCTGGGGGTCGAAGAACGCCACCCTCTCCCTCGGCGGAATGACCACCGAGCTGGTCCGGGACGACAGCACCGGGACCTGGACCACCGCCAACGGCGACGGGTCAAAGGTGCAGCTGCTCAAGGACACCGGCCTGGACAACGGTGACGCCGACGGTGAGTACTGGGTGGTCACCACCAGGGACGGCACCCGCTACCACTTCGGCCGGCACCGCCTGCCCGGCTGGACCAGCGGCCAGCCGGTCACCAACTCGGTGCTTACCGCACCGGTCTACGGCAACCACGCCGGTGAGGACTGCTACCAGGCCGGCGACTGGGCCGACTCGGCCTGCACCCAGGCGTGGCGGTGGTCGCTGGACTACGTCGAGGACATCCACGGCAACGTGATGAGCCTGTGGTGGGCCAAGGAGGAGAACCGCTACGCGCGGAACTTCAACTTCAAGTCCCCGGTGAAGTACGACCGTGGCGGCTACCTGACCCGCATCGACTACGGGCAGCGCAGCAACAACGTCTACGGCGCCGCACCGCTGGCCCGGGTCAGCTTCGACGTGGCGGAGCGCTGCTTCGCCGAGGGCTCCCAGACCTGCTCCGAGTCGAACTTCAACAGCCAGATCCCGCACGACTACCGCATCTGGTACGACACCCCGGCCGACCTGAACTGCATCTCGGGCCGGAAGTGCTGGAACGCCTCACCGTCGTTCTTCACCCGCAAGCGCCTCGACAAGATCACTACCTGGGCGCAGCGGCGCAGCGGCTCCACGAGCTTGCAGAAGGTCGACGAGTACCAGCTCACCCAGTCCTTCCCGACCCTGCTGACCGGCCCCAACACCGCGCTGTGGCTGGAGTCGATCCAGCGGACCGGGTACGGCGTCGACGGCGACAAGGTCGCGCTCAACCCGGTGCGCTTCGCCCACAACCCGGAGGACATGCCCAACCGGGTGCGCAACGACAACCGCCCCAGCTTCTCCCGGCTGCGCATCGCGCGGGTGATCAACGAGTACGGCGGCGAGACCGTCGTCACCTACAAGGAGCCCACCGGCGCCTGCGCCACCGGCTCCGGCCTGCCCGGCAAGGACGACACCGCCGAGCTGAAGGCCAACACCCGGCTCTGCTTCCCCAACTTCTGGCACCCGGATCCGGCCAAGGACGACGTCATCGACTGGTTCCACAAGTACGTGGTGGAGTCCGTCGAGGAACTGCCCGCCATCGACGGCGCCGCCTCCTCCACCCTCACCACGTACGCGTACGACAACGCCGGCTGGCGGCTCGCCGAGCCGGAGTTCAGCAAGAAGTCCCGCCGCACCTACTCGCAGTTCGCCGGCTTCGAGCAGGTCACCGTGCTCACCGGGCCACCCGTCGCGGAACTGGGCAGCGAGCAGACCAAGTCGGTCACCCGCTACTTCCGGGGCATGGGCGACAGCGTGTCCGTGAAGGACAACGTGGGCACCGGCGAGGAAATCGCCAAGGACCGGGAGGCGTTCGCCGGCCGGGTCGCCGAGGAGTTGACGTACGCCAAGGCCAGCGACCCGGACGCCAACTGGCTCACCCGCAGCGTCACCTACCCCACGGCGACTGAACTCGCCTCCCGTGACCGGGACGACGGGCTCGACCCGTTGAAGGCGTGGCGGGTCACCGACACGCGGCAGAAGGCGGTGTCCCGGTCCTCCGGCACCGGCGACGACACCCGAACGCTGCGCACGGTGGAAACCAAGACCACCTACGAGAGCACCCACGGCCTGCCGGAGCGGATCGAGTCACTCGGTGACACCGGCAAATCCGGTGACGAGTCCTGCACGTTCGTCGAGTACGCGCACCGCACCGACAAGAACCTCATCGGCCTCACCAGGCAGATCCGCAGCAGCCCGACGACGTGTGCCGCCGCGGACTTCGACGACCTGACGACGCTCTCCTCTGCCGGTCGGGTCGGCTACGACGGCGCCGCCTACGGTGCCGCCCTGCCGAGCAACACCCGGGGTCTGGCCACCCAGACCTGGTCGCTGAAGGCGGACGGCTCCGGCTTCCAGAACGACGGCACCACCACCTTCGACGCCATCGGCCGGGTGCTGACCCGCACCGACCCGGACAACAAGGTCTCCCTGATCACCTACACTCCGGCCAGCGGTCAGGCGTACGCGGTGAGCGAGGAGAACTCCCTCGGGCACAAGCAGACCCGGGAACTGGATCCGGGCCGCGCGGTCACCCTGAAGACCACCGACCCGAACAACCAGGTCAGCCACGCGGAGTACGACGCCCTCGGCCGCCTCGTCGAGGCGTGGGGCGCGGGGCGTACCCCGTCGCCGGCGCTGGTGCCCGACTTCCGCGCCGAGTACGCCCTCCCGGCGATCGTGCCCGACCCGGAGAACCCCGGCGAGAGCATCCGCAAGCCGCCGTACGTCACCACCTTCGCCCGGGGCCACGAGGACCGGATCCAGACCTCGGTCACCATCTACGACGGACTCGGCCGGGAACGGCAGTCCCAGGTGGAGGCGACCGGTGGCGGACGGCTGATCACCGACACGCTCTACAACTCGGCCGGCGAGGTCTGGCAGACCAACAACGCCTACCTCGCCGAGGGTTCGCCGATCGGCCGGCTCTTCACGCCCGAGTCGGACACGGTGGTGCCCAACGCCACCCGGTACACCTACGACGGCCTCGGCCGGGTGGTCGAGGAACTGCCGCTGCTCAACGGCACGGAGTACCCGAGCCGCGCCACCAGGTACAGCTACGGCCTCGACCACTCCACAGTGATCAACCCGGCGGGCGCGGCCTCGTACCGCCTCCACACCGACGGTCTCGGCCGCACCACGCGGGTCGACACCTTCCGCGACGCCGCCCGCACCGACTTCACCTCGATGCGCTACGAGTACGACGCGCGCGGGCAGCTCGCCGAGGCCACCCACTCGGCGAACCCGGTCCCGTGGACCTGGACGTACGACCAGCGCGGCCGGCTGACCCGGACCACCGACCCGGACACCGGCGCCACCACCATGACGTACGACCACCGGGACCGGCCGCTGACCACCACCAACGCCCGTGGCATCACGGTCTGGAACGGGTACGACGAGCTGTCCCGCCCAACCCAGCAGCGGCTTGGTGGCAGCGGCGGTGAACTGCTTGCCGAGTACACCTACGACACGGTGGCCGGCGGTAAGGGTCTGCCGGCGACGTCGACCCGGTACACCGACGGCCTGCCGTACACCCAGTCGGTCGGCGGCTACACCGAGGACTACCAGCCGACCTCGACCACGCTGACGCTCCCCGAGTCGATCGCCACCACCTGGGGTCTGAACCGGGAGTACCGCTACGACTACACGTACACCGGCACCGGTCTGACCGAGTCGGCGACGCTGCCGGCGGTCGGCTCGCTACCCAGCGAGAAGCTGCTGGTCCGGTACACCAAGGACGGCCTGCCGCTGTCGGTGTCCGGCAAGGACTGGTACGGCTCGGAAACGGTCTACTCGCCATACGGGCAGGTGCTGCGTTCGACGCTGGGCGCGCACCCGTACCGGGTGTGGACCATGGCCTCGTACGACGACGCCAGCGGCGCCCTCACCCGGCAGCAGGTGTTCCGCGAGGTCACCGGCAACCACCTCGTCTCGAACCGTTCCTACGGCTACGACGACGCCGGCAACGTCACCTCGATCCGGGAACACGCCACCACCATCGCCGAACGGCAGTGCTTCACCTACGACCCGCTCGGCCAGCTCCGCAACGCCTGGACGTCCCAGGACCAGGCATCGTGCAGCGCCGGTCCGGGCACCGCGACGGCCCCGAACGCGGCGGCGGGGGTCGACGGCACCGGCTACTGGCAGGAGTACGAGTACGACCTGCTCGGCAACCGGACCAAGCTGGTCGAGCGCGACCTGACCGGCCGCACCTCCACCGGCCCGATCGAGACCACCTACGGGTACGGCCACGGCACCGAGGAGGGCGACCAGCCGCGCACCCTCGACGCCGTCACCAAGACCTACACCACGCCGCAGGGCGCGGCCATCATCTCCGAGGCGAAGCGGCTGTACGAGCTGACCGGCGAGACGAAGTCGGTCACCTCCACCCGCAACGGGGACCAGCAGGAGCTGTCCTGGACGTACGACGGCCAGGTCGAGCGGATCACCGGCTCCGGCACCAAGGGCCGCACCGCGTACGTGGGTCTGGCGAGCAAGTGCATCGACCTGAGTTCCAGCCTGGCCGAGCCGAACCGACCCATCCAGCTGTACACGTGCAACGCGACAATCGCGCAGAAGTGGGCCTTCGTCCCGGCACCGGAGCAGACCAACGCGAACCTGGGCACCCTGTCGATTTTCGACTCCTGGTGCGCCCAGCCGGCCGGCACCACCGCCGGGTCGGCGTTGCGCCTGCAACGGTGTGACGGCACGGCGGCGCAGCAGCTGGAGCGGCTGTCGACGGGGCAGTTGAAGCATCCCGCCTCCGGCCTGTGCCTGGCGGTGCAGGACGCCGCCATCGCCGACTCCACGCCGGTCGTGCTCGCGGCCTGCGCCGGTGGTGCTTCCGAGCAGTTGTGGGAGGCGCAGGACGAGACGCGGCACATCTACGGGCCGGGCGGCACCCGCCTGCTGAAGATCCAGGGTCAGCAGGCCACCCTCGACCTCGGCGAGGCCCAGGTCTCGGTGCAGAGCGGCGGGCTGCTGCTCAACACCCAGCGCAGCTACGCCACGCCGGGTGGGATGGTGACGCGGTACGCCTACGGCACCAGCACCGGATCCAACCTCGTGGCCGTCGCCAGCGACCATCAGGGCAGCCCGTCCGCCGAGGTGGCCCTCGCCAACGATATGCAGATCCGGATCCGTAAGCAGGATCCGTTCGGCAACCAGCGGATCGCCGACACGCCGGCCAATATCCAGACCAACCGGGGCTTCCTCGGTGCGGTCCGCGACGACACCTCCGGCTTCGTGCCGTTGGGTGCCCGGCTGTACGACCCGGAGGTGGGTCGGTTCCTCTCCGCGGACCCGGTGCTGGACCTGACCGACCCGGTGCAGAACAACGGCTTCACGTACGCCCACAACAACCCGGTCACCCACTCCGACCCGTCGGGCCTGTCGGTGGCGTTGACCGCGTCGGAGACGGCGGCGGCGCTGGCGGGTGCAGGTCTATCGTCGGCGATGATCGCTCAGGCGCAGGCCAACATGGGCCGCTCGCTGATCTCGGTCATCCTCGACTCGGCGTGGTACATCCTCAAGGAGTTCATCGGCATCAACGACGCCCTGAACTGCTTCGGCGGTGACATGTGGGCGTGCGGCAGCCTCATCCTCAACGCCATCCCCTGGACCAAGGTCGCCAAGATCCCGGCGGTGATCCGGGCGGTCAACCGTACGATCAACGCGATCCAGGCATGGCAGGCGGCGAAACGGGCCGCCGAGGCGGTGCTGGCGGCGGCGCGGGCTGCCGAGGCCGCCGCGTTGCAGGCGAAGAAGCTCGCCATCGAACGGGCCAAGAAGGCCGCCCAGGCAGCGAAGAAGAAGGCCGCCGACAAGGTCAACTCGACGAGCAACAAGGCGACCCAGTCGGCCAAAAAGACGGGTAACGGCCCGCAGAAGGAAGCCCAGGCAAAGTCCAACCCGAAGGGCTCGTCGGCAGCCTCCGGCGGCGCCGGCGGCAAGGGCGGCGGTGGCAGTAAGGGCGACGGCGGCGGCAAGGGCGACTCGAAGCCGGGCGGCTCCTCAGGCGCCTCCAACCGCAGCAACGGCGGCTCCAGCGGCAACGATGGCGGTTCGTCCGACGGCGACTGCAATAGCTTTGTCCCCGGCACTAAGGTGCTCATGGCCGACGGCTCGACCAAGCCGATCGAGGACATTGAACCAGGCGACGAGGTCGTGGTCACCGATCCCGAGACCGATCGCACCGAAATCGATACGGTGACCGCTTCGATCACCGGCACTGGCTTCAAGAAACTGGTAAAGATTATTATCGATACCGATGGCGACCGGGGCACGGAAACCGCTGATGTAACGGCCACTGACGGTCACCCGTTCTGGGTGGCTGAGCTAGGCGAGTGGATCGACGCTACCGATCTCCAACTCGGGCAGTGGCTGCGAACCAGCACCGGCACGTATGTCCAGATCTCCGCCATTGATCGTTGGAGCGTTCCCCTAGCGACCGTCCATAACCTGACTGTCGGCAACGTCCACACGTATTATGTGCTCGCAGGCGACATGCCGGTGCTCTCGCACAACGTAAGCGTTTGTCTGAGAGCTCAGGAATCGGCAGGTGGGCATACAATCGAGCGGCATGTCGGAAAGACAGACGAGGAGCTTGTTGCTCGTACGCAAGGGGGTATACCTCGGGCGTCCACCTTCCATGATATCGAGGCGGCGACTCACTACACAGAAGCGAATATCAGGGTAAATTCGGAACAGGTGGCGGCGTTCCTGGCGGGCAACAAGTTTAAGACCGTGTTGACTATGGATACGACTGGAAATCCCCACGTTGGCCGGCTCTACGATGCTTCGTCGGGAGCGTTTGTGCAACCTACAGGGGTCGAGACATGGTTGGTCAAGAATCCAGCCCGACCAGAGGGGTTTCACGTAGAAACGTCCTACCCGGTGTTGAGGTGAAAGATGTCCTTCGAAGTTTTCACATACTTGGCGCGGTCGTACTTCCACCAAGACTTCGACCTAGTTGCGGATACGCCAGAAGGGGTCGTGGCCGAGTTCCGGCGTAGGGAGGATCCGGATACAGTCGAGCTACTGCGCCGAGAAGTCGACCTGTTGCTGGCTTCCCAGAGTGCTGAAGAGGTAGTTCGGGATCTATGGATGGTGCAGGGCGGCGCGTCGTATGATCCTCAATTCCACGGAGTTCGGTACACTCAATGGCTGGAGCGAATGCGCGCTATCCTCCACGAATAAGGGTGAAGGTGAACTTATCTGTCGATTGGCGGCAATGATGGTCGGTCGTTGTGGCGCCAAGGTCGCCGCAACGTTTCCACAGCACTTGGGTAGGTGCTCGTATTTGAAGTGGACCTACGCTTCAGCATCGTAACAATCATTCCTGCCGACCAGCCCTACGGGCGCGACTCACCGACCGGGTCCTCGCTGGCGGCGGATGAGCGGATGGTGCGGCGTGATAATGCCGATTTGGGACGGCGAATCGGTGCTGGAGCCGTGGCTGAGGTGGAGAGGATCCAGCAGGAGTTGCGGCAGAGCCTCGAATGAGTAACTGCCCAGACAACCCCCGACGCTGGGAACAGCTTGAGAATGCTGTACCGAGTCGATCAAGTCACGATGCAAGGACCCTGGTGATCATTTCGATGCGGGCAGCGCCCGGGCCGTCGAGTGGGGTGTCGCACCAGACTCGGGTACGGCGGGACTGGTGGTCTTCTTCGCTGAGGGTGGTTTCGCCGAAGTCGATGACCGTCAGGTGGCCGAGGGAGTCGCGGAGGGCTACGGCGAGCGCGGTCGCCTCGTCGAAACTGGTCAGGGTCGTGGGTAGGTGGATGACCCATCGGGATGCGCTCATCGCGAACCGCGACTGCGGTGGCGGTGGGCGGCCTGGCGGGACTGCCATTGGCGCAGCGCCTGGCGGATGCGTTCCCAGCCAGGCAATAGCCGAGGACCACGCGGCGCGTAGTTCGCGCTCACCGGCCTCGACGGCCTGTCCGCCGCCCGCTCGACGTATCCGACGAAATCTTGGACAGTTTCCGTTCGCAATTAACGGAAACTGTCCAAGATTGGCTGGCGAGCCCTAAGTTTCGACGCGCTGCCGGCGTGCAGCGGGGTGGCTGGCGGCGCGTGTGTGGTTGAGGGTGGTCGTTCGCGAATTGCGCGGTGTGCGCTCGCCGGGCGGCGGCCTCCGGGCCGTGACGATCCGGACGGCGGTGTTGCGAGGAGAGATCACGGCGTCGGAAGTGATTGGTACCGTGCGTACTCCGCCACTGACGTGCAGTTATCCACCGGAGGCGTCGACAAGGTGCCCTTCCCTGCGCTCAACGGCGGTGGGGAAGAATGGGCGCGTGACGTCCCCCCGTGATCTTGTGCTGCTGGGTTGTACCGGGTCGATCGGTACGCAGGCCATCGACATCGTGCGGCGCAACCCGGAGCGGTTCCGGGTGGTGGCGCTGGGTGCCGGTGGCGGCAACATCGGGCTGCTCGCCGCCCAGGCGCTCGAACTCGGTGTCGACGTGGTCGGGGTGGCCAAGGCGTCCGCCGCGCAGGATCTTCAGCTGGCGTTCTACGCCGAGGCGAGTCGGCGGGGCTGGGCGAGCGGGGAGTTCAAGCTGCCCAAGATCGTGGCCGGGCCGGAGGCGATGACCGAGCTGGCGCAGTGGCCGTGTGACGTCGTACTCAACGGGGTGGTGGGGTCGCTCGGGTTGGCGCCGACGCTGGCGGCGCTGCGCGCCGGGCGTACGCTCGCGCTTGCCAACAAGGAGTCGCTGGTGGCCGGCGGCTCGCTGGTCAAGGGCGCGGTGACGCGGCCGGAGCAGATCGTCCCAGTGGATTCGGAGCACTCGGCGCTGGCGCAGTGCCTGCGCGGCGGCACCCGGGGTGAGGTACGCCGGCTGGTGGTGACCGCCAGTGGTGGGCCGTTCCGGGGTAGGCGGCGCGACGAGTTGACGGCTGTCACGCCGGAGCAGGCGCTCGCCCACCCGACCTGGAACATGGGACCGGTCGTCACGATCAACTCGGCGACCATGGTCAACAAGGCGCTTGAGGTGATCGAGGCGCACGAGCTGTTCGACGTGCCGTACGCCGACATCACCGTGATGGTGCACCCCCAGTCGGTGATCCACTCGATGGTCGAGTTCGTCGATGGGTCGACGTTGGCGCAGGCCAGCCCGCCGGACATGCGGCTGCCGATCGCCCTGGGCCTCGGCTGGCCGGACCGGGTGCCGGAGGCCGCCGCCGCCGTCGACTGGACCACGGGGCACACCTGGGAGTTCACGCCGCTCGACGATGAGGCGTTCCCGGCGGTGGCGCTGGCCAAGGCGGCCGGGGAGGCCGGTCGGTGCCGGCCGGCGATCTACAACGCGGCGAACGAGGAGTGCGTCGCGGCGTTCGTCGCCGGGCGGCTGCCGTTCCTCGGCATCGTCGACACGTTGCAGCGCGTGTTGGAGGAGGCTCCCGATTTCGGCGAACCGGGTACCGTCGAGGACGTACTCGAAGCCGAGTCGTGGGCGCGCGCACACGCGCAGGAGATCATCGCTGCTGCGGTGGAAGGAGCTTGATGTCGTTCGCGTTCGGGGTGGTGCTGTTCGCCCTCGGCATTCTCATCTCGGTGAGCCTGCACGAGGCCGGGCACATGCTCACCGCCAAGGCCTTCGGCATGAAGGTCACCCGCTACTTCGTCGGCTTCGGCCCCACCCTCTGGTCGTTCAAGCGTGGCGAGACCGAGTACGGGATCAAGGGCATCCCACTCGGCGGCTTCTGCAAGATCGTCGGCATGACGCCACAGGACGACGACGTCGAACCCGGTGACGAGAAGCGCGCCATGTGGCGCTACCCGGTGTGGAAGCGCACCATCGTGATGTCCGCCGGGTCGGTCACCCACTTCGGGTTGGCGATCTTCGCGGCCTGGCTGGCCGCGATGACCTTCGGCCTGCCCAACCCGAACTTTCCCAGCACCGAGGAGCAGATCCGCAGCGAGCCGGCGGTGATCGCCCTCCAGGACTGCGTCCTGCCGGACACCACGTACCGGGCCTGCGAGACCGGTGACGCGCCGAGCCCCGCCGCTGCGGCCGGGCTTCAGGACGGCGACCGGATCACCTCGATCAACGGCACCCCGATCGCCAACTACGGCGACCTGCTCACCACGCTGCGGGCCACCAGCCCCGGCAGCACCGCCAAGATCGGGTACGAACGCGACGGCCAGCCCGGCACCGTCGAGACGGTGCTGGCCACCACCAAGCGCCCGCCGATCGACAACCCGGACGGGCCGGTCGGCGACGTCTCCGCCCTCGGCATCGGCCTGGTCATCAGCACCCCCGGCCTGGTCAGCTACGGGCCGGTCGAGGCGGTCGGCGCGACAAGCACCTTCATCGGCGACATGGCGGTGGCCACCGCGCAGGCGTTGCAGCGGCTGCCGGAAAAGATCCCCGCGCTCTGGACCGCAATCACCGGCGGCGAGCGGGACATCGACACCCCGATCAGCGTGGTCGGCGCCAGCGTCCTCGGCGGCGAGGCGGTCGCCAACAACGCCTGGGAAATCTTCATCATGCTGTTCATCTCGCTGAACTTCTTCATCGGGGTGTTCAACCTGCTGCCGCTGCTGCCGCTGGACGGCGGGCACATCGCCATCGCCTGGTTCGAACGAGCCCGCTCCTGGCTGTACGCGCGGCTGCGCCGGCCCGACCCGGGCCGGGTGGACTACTTCAAGCTGATGCCCTTCACGTACGTGGTGATTCTGATCGGTGGGGTGTTCACCCTGCTCACCATCACCGCGGACGTGGTCAACCCGATCACCCTCTTCCCAAAGTGAGTGCCTGAAGTGACCGCTGTCAGTCTCGGTATGCCGCCCGTACCGCCGCCGCCGCTCGCGCCCCGCCGGGCCAGCCGCCAGATCATGGTCGGGTCCGTGCCGGTCGGCGGTGGCGCGCCGGTGTCCGTCCAGTCGATGACCACCACGTTGACCGCTGACGTCAACGCCACGTTGCAGCAGATCGCGGAGCTGACGGCGTCCGGGTGCCAGATCGTGCGGGTCGCGGTGCCCAGCCAGGACGACGTGGAGGCGCTGCCGGCGATCGCCAAGAAGTCGCAGATCCCGGTGATCGCGGACATCCACTTCCAGCCGAAGTACGTCTTCGCTGCGATCGACGCCGGGTGCGCGGCGGTCCGGGTCAACCCGGGCAACATCCGCCAGTTCGACGACAAGGTCAAGGAGATCGCGGCAGCGGCCTCCGCCGCCGGTACGCCGATCCGGATCGGGGTCAACGCCGGCTCGCTGGACAAGCGGCTGCTGGCCAAGTACGGCCGGGCGACGGCGGAGGCACTCGTCGAGTCGGCGCTGTGGGAGTGCTCGCTCTTCGAGGAGCACGGCTTCCGGGACATCAAGATCTCGGTGAAGCACAACGACCCGGTGGTGATGATCCGGGCGTACCGGCAGCTCGCCGAGCAGTGCGACTACCCGCTGCACCTCGGCGTGACCGAGGCCGGGCCGGCGTTCCAGGGCACCATCAAGTCTGCGGTCGCCTTCGGTGCGCTGCTGGCCGAGGGGATCGGCGACACCATCCGGGTGTCGCTGTCCGCGCCGCCGGTCGAGGAGATCAAGGTCGGCAACCAGATCCTGGAGTCACTCGGGCTGCGCGAGCGTGGCCTGGAGATCGTCTCCTGCCCGTCCTGTGGACGGGCCCAGGTGGACGTCTACAAGCTCGCCGAGGAGGTCACCGCCGGCCTGGAGGGGCTGCCGGTGCCGCTGCGGGTCGCCGTGATGGGCTGCGTGGTGAACGGTCCAGGTGAGGCCCGCGAGGCAGACCTCGGGGTGGCCTCCGGCAATGGCAAGGGGCAGATCTTCGTCAAGGGCCAGGTCATCAAGACGGTGCCCGAGGGGCAGATCGTGGAGACCCTCATCGAGGAGGCGCTGCGGCTGGCCGACGAGATGGGCGCCGAGCTGCCCGAGGAACTGCGCGACCTGATTCCCGGTGCCACCGTCACCGTGCACTGACGACGCGACCAGCACGAGGGCGGCCATCCAGTGGGTGGCCGCCCTCGGCGCGTACCGGGGTCACTCGGATTCGGCGAGGATCGCGTACAGCTTGCGGCGGGTCTCGTCGAGCACCTGGGCGGCGCGTTCCCGCTGGTCGTCGGTGCCCGTCATCATCACCTGGCGCAGCGCCTGCATCGCCTGCATGCCGGCGTGACGAATGTCGTGCCAGCTGTTGATGGTGTCCTCCGCGACCTCCGCCCAGGGCGGCGTCTGGGCCGCCTCGTCGGCCTCGGTGCGGCCCTGCTCGGTGAGGGTGAACCGCTTGCGGCCACCGCCGGACTCCTCGGTGGCGACGACGACGCCCTCGTCCTCCAGCAACTGGAGGGTCGGGTAGATCGAACCGGGGCTGGGCCGCCAGCTCCCGCCGGTGCGGGAGTCGATCTCCTGGATCATTTCGTAGCCGTGCATCGGCCGCTCGGTGAGCAGGGCCAGCACCGCGTGGCGGACGTTGGGCCGGCGTCCCCGGCCCCGTCCGCGGCCACCCCGGCCGTGCCCGAACCCGTGCCCGCCCGGCGGAAACGGGGGCCCCGGCGGGAAGGGCGGGAAACCGAACCCCCGCATCCGCCCCTCGTGCAGCCCATGCCCACGTCGATGGAACTTCATCACACTGTCTCCTTCGCAGAACTATCACTGATGCATCAACGATATATCGCCAACACAACGCCGACAACTCACTGCCACCCACCCCGCCCACCATCCAGCCATGTTGACCAAGAAGTTTGGGTCGAGATGGGGGCCCGAGGACGGCGAAAACTTCTTGATCAACGGGGTGGGACGGGGCGGGGGAGGGGGAGCGGTGGGGGTGGGGGGTGGGTGGGGGTTGCGGTCCGGCGACGGAAAGTGAATGAATCTGGCAGGCTGGTAACCGTGCTGACTGCGCCGGTGCGGCAAATCGGGGAATCGGAACGGCGTGCGGTCGAGCGGTTGCTCGATCTCGACCCGTTCGCTAGCGCGCAGGTCGCGGAGCGGGTCGCCGCGCGCGGGCTGGCCTGGTGGCGGGCCGAGGGCCGGGTCCTGGGGTACGGCTCCCGACGCCACCTCGAATCCGTCTGTTGGCTCGGCGGCAACCTCACCCCGGTGCTGGCCGGCCCGCAGGCCATCGCCGCCTTCGCCGACCTGCTGGCCGGCGAGGAACGGCTCTGTTCCTCGATCGTGGGGCGCGCCGACGCCGTGCTGCAACTGTGGGATCGACTCTCCGACACCTGGGGACCGGCCCGCGACGTACGCCCGAACCAGCCGTTGCTGGTCACCGACGCGCTGCCCCCGGTCCCCGTCGACCCGCAGGTACGCCGGGTGCACAGCGGCGAACTCGACCGCCTCTTCCCGGCGGCCGTGGCGATGTACACCGAGGAGGTCGGCATCTCGCCGTTGGCCGACGACGGCGGGCGCGGGTACCGGCGCAGGGTCACCGAGATGATCCGCTCGGGTCGGGCGTACGCCCGCTTCGTCGACGGCCGGGTGGTGTTCAAGGCCGAACTGGCGGTCGTCACCCGGCGCACCGCGCAGGTCCAAGGGGTGTGGGTGGCACCCGAGTGGCGCGGGCGGGGCATCGCCACCGCCGCGATGGCGGCTGTGGTCCGTGACGCGCTGACCCGGGTCGCGCCCACGGTAAGCCTGTACGTCAACGACTTCAACCTGCCCGCCCGGCGCGTCTACGAGCGTTGCGGCTTCCGACCGGTCGGCGCGTTGGCGACCGTGCTGTTCTGAGCCGGCCCGCCGGTCGGCGGAGATCCTCGTCACGCCCCGCCACCGGCGAAAATGCGTTGAGTCAGGCGGCCGGGCGCAGCAGGCTGGAAACTCCGCCACCAGACCGGAGGAAACCGACGCATGCGCCTGCTCCGTGATCTGTGGGTCACCTCCTCGCGTCGGATGACCCTGGTGATCGTCCTGATCCTGCTCGGCGGCATCGGCCAGGCGGCCACCGCCGCGCTCGCCGGGCCGGTGCTGCTGCACCGCTCCGTCGGGTTCTTCGTGCTGCTGTCGGTGGCGTTGGTCGCGGCGGTCGTCAGCGACCTGGTGGTCAGCCTGGTGATGGCCGGCGTGACCGCCGACTGGTCCGCCGACCTGCGTCGCCGACTGTGCCGGGTGGCGCTGGGGCAGCCCGTACCCACCCTGGAGACCACTCCGGTGGGGGAGATGCTCGACCGGATCGACGGCGACGTCTACGACGTCGCATCGGGGGTGCGCGGTCCCGGCGTACGGCTGGCTCAGGCGCTGGCCGTCGGCCTGCTGTCCACGCTCGTCGCGCTCACCGTCTGGTGGCCGGCCGGGATCGGCATGCTGCTGCTCTGCGTCCTGCTCGCGTTCACGCTGCGCCGTCCCGCCGCCCGGATCGCCCCGGCCCGGATGCACGAGGAGGCGGCCTGGTCGGACCTCGCGGCGGTGATGGAGGAGGCGATCCACGGCCAGGACGACGTACGCACGAGTCTGGCCCGACCGTACGTGCTTCGCCTGTACGCCCGCCGGGCAGCCGAGGTGCTGCGCCGTGGCCTGCGGGTGTGGCAGATGTCGGCACAGGTCAACACAGTCGCGGCCGGGGTGACCCGGGCCGGGGTGGCGGTGGTCGTGCTCGGCGGCGTGTGGGCGTTGACCACCGGCCGGGTCGACGCCGCCCGGATGACCGCGATCTGGCTGCTCGCGCTCTCCCTCGGCATGACCGTCGAACACGTCAGCCGGATGGTGCCGGAGGTGCAGTACGCCCTCGGCGCGTGGGGGCGGGTCCAACTGCTCTCGGCCGCCCCGCAGGAACCCACCGGCGGTGCCGCCCCGAGCGACGGTGACCTGGTCATCCGCGACCTCACCTACCGTTACCCGAGCACCGGCCCGGACGCCGATCGCGGCCCCGCGCTGCGCGACATCGACCTGACCTTCGTGCGGGGCCGCTCGTACGCCCTGGTCGGCCGGACCGGGTCGGGCAAGTCGACGCTGGCCAAGCTGCTCACCCGGGCGGTCGACGTGCCACCGGGGACGGTCCTGCTGGGCGGGCGCGACGTGCTCGACCTCGACGTGGAGCAGTTGCGCCGGTGGGTCGCCGTGGTGCCGCAGCGTACCGAGATCCTCGCCGGCACCCTCGCCGAGAACGTGGCGCTGTTCGACCCCGAACTGCTCGACGCCGCCGCCCGGGCCCTGGACGAGCTGGGGCTGACCAACTGGATCGCGGAGCTGCCGGCCGGGCTGAACACCCGCCTAGGCGAGGGCGGCCATGTGCTCTCGGCCGGCCAGGAGCAGTTGGTCGCCTTCGCCCGGATCCTGGTCCGTGATCCGCACGTGGTGATCCTCGACGAGGCCACCGCCCGGCTCGACCCGGTCACCGAGACCCGGGTGCAGCAGGCCACCGAGCGCCTGCTGCGCGACCGGATCGGCATCGTCATCGCCCACCGGCTGTCGTCGGTGAGCCGCTGTGACGAGGTGGTGGTGCTGGCCGACGGCGCGGTGGTCGAGGCCGCCCCGCTGGCCGAGTCGCGGCGCTTCGCCGAACTCCTCGCCGCTGGCGACGCGGGTGGTGCCGTCGGTAACGCGGATGGTGCTGCCGGCCAGGCGGGTGGTGCTGCCGGCGACGCCGAGGTTGACCTGCTGGCCGGGTCGGGCTGGCCGCGGCCGGAACCGGTGCTGGTCGGTGCTCACCCGGCGGACGCGGCGATCGCAGCCGACTCGGGCGACCCGAGAGGTCTGCTGGTCGCAGGCATCAGGGCGCCCGGTTCGTCCCAGGCAAGTGATCCGCTGGCCGACGCCGTCCGGCCGGACCCGCCGGTCGAAGCCGTCGTCGCCGCCACACCGGCGGTCGGACCCGAGCCGGTCGAGCCGGCGGAGGGCCGGGAGACCGGGGGACATGAGGTTGGCGGACCTGAGCTCGGCGGACCGCCGGTCGACGCGAGGACGGGTGGCGGGGGCGATCAGCGACCCGCCTCCCGGGCACGGACCCTGCGGGAGATAGCTCGGCTCTGCCTTAACGACCCTCGGTACGGCGCGGCTGCGGTGGGCATCTTCGCCGTGCTGGCGATCCTCGGCCTGGACGGGCCGGTGCTCGCCTGGCTCTGGGCCGACGTGGTCGACGGCACCGGCGACCCCTGGCTGCCCGCCGTGGGTATCGCGGCCGGGCTGATCCTCGCCATCCCGGCGCACTACTGGACCCACCTGTGGTTTCCGGCCTGGTGGGTCCGGCAGATGCTGCGGATCAGCGCGCGACTCGTGCACGGCCAGACCGGCCCGCGCCGGGTCAGCCGGCACACCCCGGCCGAGGTGGTCGCCCAGGGCGGTGACACCGAGCGGGTGGTCCAACTCGCCGACAACGTGCTCGACCAGACCGTCGGTCTGATCCTGCTGGTCGCCATGACGTTGATCACCGACAGCGTGGTGCCGGGACTGTTCTTCCTCGGCACGATGGTGCTCTCCGGGCTGGCCGCCACGGCGTTCGGGCCGAGGCTGGAGCGCGCGGCACGGGACACCGTCGCCGCCCGGGCGGCCTTCGCCACCGCCCTGGTCTCCACCCTGTCGGCGGCCCGCACGGTGAAGCTGGCCGGGGCCACCCGACCGGTGCTGACCCACCTCGCCAACCTCGACACCGTACGCAGCGAACGGCAGCGCCGGGAGATCGCCGTGCAGGTCTGGGCGCGCTCCACGCCAGCGGTGGCCAGCGGGCTGTTCCCGATCGGCGTGTGGGCGTTGTTCCTGGCCGGCGGGCTCTCCGCCGGGGCAACTCTGGTCGCGGTCGCCACGCTGGGCGCGGCACGCTGGTTCGCCTGGACCACCGCCTCGTTGATCTCCCAGGTGCCGTCGGCGCGGGTGTGGACCCGGCGGACGGCGGAGATGACCGGGATCGAGGCGTACTCGGCGCGGGTGCCCGGGGTCGACCTGGCCGCCGGCGCGGCCCCGGCCCCGACGGCGCCACCGCGTACCCCGCTGCGGCGGCTGGAACTGGTCGGCTTCGGCGTCCGGCACACCGACGGCACCGTCGCCGTACGCGACGTGGACCTGACCGTGGAACGTGGTCAACTGGTCCTCGTGGTCGGGCCGGTCGGTTCGGGCAAGTCGTCGCTGCTGCGGGCCCTCGCGGGCATCGCCCCGCACACCGGCCTGCTGACCTGGAACGACGAGCCGGTGACCGAGCCGGAGCTGTTCCTGCGTCCCAACCAGGTCGGCTACGTCGGTCAGTTGCCCCGGGTGCTCTCCGGCACGGTCGCCGACAACATCACCCTCGGGCATCAGGTGGACGCCGAGCACGCGGTCAGCACCGCCCAGCTCGAACACGACCTGGCCGCCACCGGCAGTGGGCTGGGTCTGCTCATCGGGCACAAGGGCACCCGGTTGTCCGGTGGGCAGCTGCAACGGCTGGCGCTGGCCCGGGCGTTGGCTCCGCGTACCGAGCTGCTGGTGGCCGACGACGTCTCCTCAGCGCTGGATGTCACCACGGAACTGGCGCTGTGGCAGGCGTTGCGGGACCGGGGCGTCACGGTGGTCGGCTCCACCTCGAAGCGGGCCGCGCTGGTACGGGCCGACCACGTGGTGGTGCTCGTCGCCGGTACGGTGGCCGCCCAGGGCCCGTGGCGTGACCTGGATCGACGCTGGGGTCACCTGGCCGGCTGAGAGCGGGTCTGAGATCCGCACGGGTCCGGCTGCCCTCGGTCGTCACCGGGCAGCCGGACCCGCGGATCAGGCCGCCCGCAGGTACGGGGCCGGCCAGTTGGGCGCGGCGCCCAGCTTGGCGGCCGCCTGGTGCGGCCAGTACGGATTGCGCAGCAACTCCCGGCCGAGCAGCACCATGTCGGCCTCGCCGTCGGCGATGATCGCCTCGGCCTGCTCCGGTTCGACGATCAGGCCGACCGCGCCGGTCGGCACCTGCGCCTCGCGGCGGACCTGAGCGGCCAGCGGCACCTGGTAGCCGCGCCCGACCGGAACCTTTGCGGATGGCGACGCCCCGCCGGAGGAACAGTCGATCAGGTCCACCCCGGCGGCGGCGAGTTCGGCGGCGAGGGCCACGCTGTCCTCGACCGTCCAGCCGCCCGGCACCCAGTCGGTGGCCGAGATCCGGGCCAGGACCGGCACGTCCTCACCGACAGCGGCGCGCACCGCCCGAGCGACCTCCAGCGTCAGCCGCATCCGCCCGGCCCGGTCACCGCCCCAGCCGTCGGCCCGATTGTTGGTAAGCGGGGAGAGGAACTCGTGCAGCAGGTAGCCGTGTGCAGCGTGGATCTCCACGGCGGCGAAGCCGGCCGCCACCGCCCGCGTGGCGGACTCGGCGAATGCCGCGACGACATCGGCGATCCCGGTGTCGTCCAGGGCCGACGGCACCCGGTACTCCGGCACGAACGGTTCACCGGTCGGCCCGACCGGCGTCCAGCCGCCCTCGGCGTCCGGCACCCCACCCTGACGCGGCTCCCACGGCCGGTACGTCGACGCCTTGAACCCGGCATGCGCGAGCTGCACCACGGGCACCGCGCCGTGCGCGGCCACCAGCCTGGTCACCGGCCGCCAGGCGTCGACGTGGCGGCCGGACCACAACCCGGTGTCCTGCGGGCTGATCCGGCCCTCCGGCAGCACGGCGGTCGCCTCGGTCATCACCAGGCCCGCGCCACCGATCGCCCGGGTGCCGAGGTGCACCAGGTGCCAGTCGGTGGGCAGGCCGTCGGGACCGGCGCTGTACTGGCACATCGGTGCCAGCGCGATCCGGTTGGGCAGGGTGACCGTCCGCAGCGTCAGCGGCGTGAACAACGAACTCATCGCGCCATCCTCTCCCGGATGCGCGACCTCAGCGCCGACGGCGAGCTGTGGGCTCGCGCACGGTAGGTGTCCGGTGGTCCTGCACCGCCACCGTCGTGGGGTCGCGTACCGCCAACGCTCCGGCGGTGACCAGGGCCCAGCCGACGGCAACCGTCAGCAGCAGCCGCTCCAGCACCCCGACCAGCGGACTCCGGCCGACCAGCAGCATCGCCAGACCGACAGCTCCCGCGAGTGGCAGCGACACAACTGCCGCGACGACGCCCGTGCGCCGCAGCCGGCGTCGCGCCACCGGCGAGAAGGCGACCGCCAGCATCGCGAAGACCACCGCAGCCGTCGCGGCGACACTTGCCGCACCGTGCACCAGATCCGCCACGGTGGCCCGTTCGAACGGCGGCAGCGGGCAGCCCGCGCTGCACGTCACCGCTCCGGACAGGACCGTGCACAGACTCGCCGCCACGAGTAGCGTCACGGCGACCCGAAGTGCCGGGTCGCCGCAGTGCCGCGCACCGACCCGTAGTGCGACGGCGAGCAGCAGCAGCGCCCCGGCCAGGGCGAACACTCCGAACCGGTACGTCCAGGCATAGTCGCTGTCGACGACACCGGCCTCACTCACGTACCCGGTCAGGCCCGGTCCTGGGCCGGCGACGACGGCGAGTGTCACCGCAGCCGCGCCAGCCAGGGCGCAGAGCGCGGCGACCAGCGCGGCGCCGCGCCGCACCGACCGTCGGACCGTTGCCGGCGGCTCAGCCACGTCCGTGCGGCGT
The DNA here is from genome assembly GCF_049178935.1 of Verrucosispora sp. WMMD703. Lineage (NCBI taxonomy): Bacteria > Bacillati > Actinomycetota > Actinomycetes > Micromonosporales > Micromonosporaceae > Micromonospora > Verrucosispora sp. WMMD703. The sequence continues at coordinate 1,793,862 of NZ_JBMHMM010000004.1, forward strand.
CGTCCAGCCGTGCAGGTCCGGCCCGAGTGGGACGATCCCGGTCGGGTTGATCTCGCCGTGGGTGGCGTAGTAGTGCCGCTTGATGTGGTCGAAGTCGACGGTCTCCCCGAAACCGGGAGTCTGGAACAGGTCCCGGGCGTAGGCCCACAACACCGGCAGCTCGGTGAGTTTCTGCCGGTTGCACTTGAAGTGTCCGTGGTACGCCACGTCGAAGCGGACCAGCGTGGTGAACAGGCGCACGTCCGCCTCGGTGATCGAGTCACCCATCAGGTAGCGACGGCCGGCCAACCGCTCCGACAGCGCGTCCAGCCGGGTGAACAGCGCCTCGAACGCCTCGTCGTACGCCTGCTGGGTGGTGGCGAAGCCGCATCGGTAGACGCCGTTGTTGACGTCCCGGTGGATCTCGGCCATGAGCACGTCCAGCTCCGGGCGCAGCTCGACCGGGTAGAGGTCCGGCGCGTCCGGGGCGTGCAACTGCCGCCACTCGGTGGACAGGTCCAGGGTCAGTTGCGGGTAGTCGTTGGTGACCACCCGGCCGGTACGGGTGTCCACCAGCGCCGGCACGGTGACCCGGCCGGTGTAGTCCGGATCGGTGGCCAGGTACGCCTCGGAGAGGAAACCGATGCCGAGCACCGGGTCGAAGCCGTCCGGGTCGAGGGCGAACCGCCAACCGCGATCGTCCCGGATCGGGTCGACGGTGCCCAGCGAGATGGCGTCGGTCAGCCCGAGCAGGTTACGCACGATCAGTGCCCGGTGCGCCCAGGGGCAGGCCCGGCACCAGATCAGCCGGTAGCGGCCCGGCTCCAGCGGCCAGCGGTCCTGCTCGTCTGGCCCGCCACCGGGCGGTGCGGTCGAGTGCGGCGTCACCCGCCCGGTGAACCGGTTGGGTTGGCGGACGAACGCGCCGCCGTCGCTGGTTTCCGCGCTGAACTGGGCCCGAGCCATGCCCACAACCTATCGGCAGCCGCCGGGGATATCCTGGCCGTCAGTCCCCGTGGACCCGGTGGACGCGCCCCTGCACCCCTTCCCATCCCCCCGAAGGACTCGCGATGACCGTGGCATACCTGGTGGCCGGTGTCCGCACCCCGATCGGCCGGTACGCCGGTGCGCTGGCCGGCGTACGCCCCGACGATCTGGCCGCCCACGTGATCCGCGAGCTGGTCGCGAGGCATCCGTCGGTGGACTGGGCGCGTACCGACGACGTGGTGCTCGGCTGCGCCAACCAGGCCGGCGAGGACAACCGCAACGTGGCCCGGATGGCGGCGCTGCTCGGCGGGCTGCCCGAGCAGGTGCCGGGCAGCACGGTCAACCGGCTCTGCGGCTCCGGGCTGGACGCGCTGGCCACCGCCGCCCGGTCGGTCGTCGCCGGCGAGGCGGACCTGGTCGTCGCGGGCGGCGTGGAGAGCATGAGCCGGGCGCCGTTCGTCATGCCGAAGGCGACCACCGCGTTCTCCCGCTCCGCCGAGGTGTACGACACGACTATCGGTTGGCGGCTGGTGAACCCGTTGATGGAGCGGGGCTGGGGCATCGACTCGATGCCCGAGACGGCGGAGAACGTGGCCGCCGAGTACGGCGTCGACCGGGCGGCGCAGGACGAGTTCGCGTACCGCTCGCAGTTGCGGGCCGCCAAGGCCCAGGCCGACGGCCGGTTGGCCGAGGAGATCGTGCCGGTGACCGTGCCGGCGGGTCGGCGGGAGACCCGGCTGGTCGAGGTGGACGAGCATCCCCGACAGACCTCGCTGGAGAAGCTGGCCGCGCTGCCCACCCCGTTCCGCGACGGCGGCACGGTGACCGCCGGCAACTCCTCGGGCGTCAACGACGGCGCGGTGGCGCTGCTTGTCGCATCGGAGGCGGCCGTCGCCGCGTACGGTCTCACTCCGTTGGCCCGGGTGGCCGGCACGGCGGCGGCCGGCGTGCCGCCCCGGGTGATGGGCATCGGGCCGGTTCCGGCGACCCGGCGGCTGCTGGACCGGCAGGGGTTGGCGCTGGCCGACATCGACGTGATCGAGCTGAACGAGGCGTTCGCCGCCCAGTCCGTCGCGGTGCTGCGCGAACTCGGCCTGCCGGAGGACGCGGAGCACGTCAACCCCAACGGGGGCGCCATCGCCCTGGGTCACCCGCTCGGTGCCAGCGGTGCCCGGCTCGCGCTGACCGCCGCGTTGGAACTGCGCCGACGCGGCGGGCGGCGGGCGCTGGCCACCATGTGCATCGGAGTGGGGCAGGGCATCGCGCTGCTGCTGGAGGCCGCCTGAGCCGCCGGCAGCGGTGGTAGATCAGGAAAAGGCCGTTGTGGATCTCCCCCCGCGCCGCGGACCCGCCTAGAGTGGTCAGCATCACGATCCACGGCGACGACGTGAGGTGCAACCAGTGCAGAAGCCGGACGGACTTCCCGCCGAGATCGACCTTTCCCGGCCCAGCGCGGCGCGGGTGTACGACTACTTCCTCGGCGGTGCCCACAACTTCGAGATCGATCGGCAACTGGCCGAGCAGATCGCGACCATGACGCCGAACCTGGCGGCCACCATGCGGGCCGGGCGGGAGTTCCTTCGCCGGGCGGTGCGTGCCCTGCTCGACGCCGGCATAGACCAGTTCCTGGACATCGGCTCCGGCATCCCCACGGTCGGCAATGTGCACGAGGTCGCCCAGGCCGCGAACCCGAAGGCCCGGGTGATCTACGTCGACATCGACCCGGTCGCGGTGGCGCACAGCCGGGAACTGCTCGCCGGCAACGAGTCGACCGGCGTCATCCACGCCGACCTGCGGGACCCGGAACGGATCCTGGCCGAGGCGGGCAAGCTCGACCTGCTCGACTTCGACCGGCCGCTGGGCATCCTGCTCGCCGGGGTGGTGCACTTCGTACCGGACACCGACCGTCCCGGTGACGTCCTGGCCACCCTGCGCGCGGCCGCCGCCCCCGGCAGCCACCTGGTCATCTCACACTCCACCTTCGAGGACCAGCCGCAGGAGATGCTGGACGCGCAACGACTGTCGGCACGTACCGCCACGGAGATCACTCTCCGCTCGCGGGCCGAGATCACCGGGTTCTTCGGTGACTGGACGATTGTGGATCCCGGAGTGGTGCACATGGAGCTGTGGCGACCCGACTCGCCGTCCGACGTCACCGCCGACGGGCAGCGCTTCGGTGCCTTCGGTGGTGTCGCCCGGAACGACCGGCCCGCCGGCTGATCCGATGGCCGCCGTGGGTGCCTCCGGCGGGAACACCGTCGATCCGGCCGGCGCCCAGCGGTACGCCGCCGACTGGGCGCGGGCCGTACGCCGGCTCGGTTTCGTGCCGCTGAGCGCGGCCGAGACCGAGCGGTTGCTGCTCGGGCACACCTTCCGGCTGGCGGAGGTGCTGCTCAGCGCCGAGCCACCGGCCCCGGCAGCGGAGGAGGTCGGTCGGTCACTCGTCGCCGCGCACCTGACCGAGCCGGGGGTGATCGAGTGGTCGGTGCGTACGCTCGGCGAGCGGTTCCGGGCCGACGTGCTCGCCGCCGCGGCCGGGCGGCCGGGGTTGGACGAGCGGATCGCGGTGGTGCAGGGCGCTCTCGCGGCCGGCTTCGCCCGCGCGCTGCGGGAGCGGACCTTCGTCCAGCAGGAGGGGATCGCCCGCGCCATGTGGCAGGCGCGGGACGACGCCGAGGCGGCGTTGCGGGACAGCGAGGCCCGCTTCCGGGCGGTCTTCGACGGCGCGGCCATCGGCATCGGCATCGCCGGAGTCGACGGGACGATCATCGACGTCAACCACGCCTTCGCCGACATGCTCGGCTACTCGGTCGAGGAACTGCGGCAGCTCAACGTGGCGTCGCTGTTCCACGCCGACGACGCGGCCGGCATGTGGGAGCTGTACCAGGAGCTGATCGAGGGCAAGCACGAAGCGGCCCGGGTCCAGAAGCGCTACTACCGCAAGGACGGCAGCGCCGTCTGGACGGATCTGGCCGTCTCGCTGATCCGCCACGACGACGGCCGGCCCCGGTTCACCGTGGCCGTGGTCGAGGACATCACCGAACGGTACGAACTCCAGCAGCGGTTGCGCTTCCAGGCGCTGCACGACCCGCTGACCGGCCTGCCGAACCGGACGCTGTTCTTCGACACGCTGGCCGGCCTGGTGGAGCGACCCGACGCGCCGGGCCGGGTCGGTGTCTGCTTCCTCGACCTGGACGGATTCAAGGCGATAAACGACAGTCTCGGGCACGCACTCGGCGACCGGCTGCTCGTGATGATCGCCCGACGGCTGGCCGACTGTGTGGCCGAGCAGGGCTATCTGGTCGCCCGGATGGGCGGCGACGAGTTCGTCATCCTGGTCGACGGGGTGGCCGCCGTCGAGGACGTCATCGCCGTGGCCGAGTCGGCCCTGGCCGCCGTCGCCGCGCCGCTGTGCGTCGGCGACCAGCAGCTCGCGGTCTCGGCGAGCATTGGCATCGTCGACTCGGCGGTGGCCGGCACCAGCGTGGTGGAGCTGATGAAGGCGGCCGACGCCACGCTCTACTGGGCGAAGGCGGAGGGCCGCGACCGGTGGGCGGTCTACGATCCCGAGCGCAGCGCCCGGGACCTCGCCCGGTCGGAGCTGGCCGCCGGGCTGCCGGCGGCCCTGGACCGGGGCGAGTTCGTGCTGCACTACCAGCCGATCGTCTCCCTGCTCGACGGGCGCATGCTGGCCGTCGAGGCGCTCGTCCGGTGGCAGCATCCGCACCTGGGACTTGTCGGTCCGGACCGGTTCATCGGACTCGCCGAGGAGACCGGCCTGATCGTCCGTCTCGGTGAGTGGGTGCTGCGGCAAGCGTGTCGCGACGCCCAGCGGTGGCACACCGAATTCCCTGACGCCGGGTTGGTGGTCAGCGTGAACCTGGCCGCCCGCCAGGCCGATCGCCCGGCGATCGTGGACACCGTGGCCGATGCGCTGGCCAGCAGCGGCCTGCCGGCGGAGCTGCTGCAACTGGAGTTGACCGAGAGCGCGGTGATGGGGTCCGCCGGGGAGCCGCTGCGGACCCTGCACCGGCTCGCCGCGCTGGGCGTACGGCTGGCCGTGGACGACTTCGGCACCGGGTACTCGAATCTGGCGTACCTGCGCCGGTTGCCGATCACCTGTCTGAAGTTGGCGGGCCCGTTCGTGGAGGGAATCCGGGGCACCGCGCCGGCCGACGCCGATCACCGTGACGAACGCATCGTCGACGCGCTGGTGCGGCTGGCCCACGCGTTGGAACTGTGGGTCACCGCGGAGGCGGTCGAGACCGAAGCGCAGGCGGAGCGGCTGCGGGCGTTGCGGTGCGACACCGCCCAGGGCCGGCTGTTCGGCCCACCCGGTCCGGCGGAGACGGTGGTGGCCCGGTTGCGTGGCGACGGACCGCGATGATCAGACCGTGACCATTCCGGGTACGAACGTGGCCCGTGGATCAGGGTCGAGGCGAGCGGATGGGGAGTCGACGTGGGGCTGACGGAGACCGGGACGGCGGTGTCGGTCGTCGCCGCGCTGGCCATCCTCGCCGGGTTGGCCGGGGTGGTGGTGCCCGGTCTGCCGGCGCTGCCGTTGTGCTGGGGCGGCGTACTGGTGTGGAGCCTGTTCGGCGACGCCGGAACCGGCCGCTGGCTGGTGCTCGCCGCCGCCACGCTGGTCGCCGTGGCCGGCACCGTGGTCAAGTACGCCTGGCCCGGCCGGAACCTCAAGCGGGCCGGGGTGCCCACCACCTCGCTGCTGGCCGGCGCGGTGCTCGGCCTGGTCGGCTTCTTCGTCATCCCGGTGGTCGGGCTGGTCATCGGCTTCGTCGGCGGGATCTTCGTGATGGAGCGGCTGCGGCTGGGAGACACCCGGCTGGCCTGGCCGGCGACGAAGCAGGCGGTCGCCGCCGCCGGACTGTCGATGCTCGTGGAGTTCCTCTCCGGCATGGTGATCGGCGCCCTCTGGGTGGCCGGCCTGGTGATGGCTTGACCGATCGTGGCACGGTGCTGACCGAAGCGGCGCGGGGCGGAGTCGGGGTAGGGCGCGACGCCGTACCCGAGAGAGAGGTGACGCTTCCCCGCGCCGCCGCGGCGGCCGGGCCGTTCCGAGGGCCCGGTGGTCGGCCCGTCGCGATCGGGCCTGGTCACAAGCCCAAGGATGGGCTACGCCGGCCCCGCCGGCAACGCAATTGCGGCCGACACACGGCCTAGCTGCCGTCGCGTGCGGTGAGGCGGCTCGGGTCCAACACGACGATGGCGCCGGGCTCGACCCGGATGGCGCCCGCGCCGACGAGGACCTGTAGCGCACGGTTGACGGTCACCCGGGACAGCCCGATCTCCTCACCGAGTCCCTGCTGCGCTCCCGGCAGGTTGATCCGGCTGCCCCGGGTACGCATGGATTCGGCGACCCAGGCGGCGACCCGCGTGACGGGCTGCGGCGCGGCGCGGCGGACCTGGGCCCGGCGGTCGCGGTGCACCTGGTCGGACAGGTGGCGTAGTACGTGGTCGCGGAGCGCCGGAACCTGGTCGATGAGATCTCGCAGGAGAACCGCCGGCAGCAGGCGGATCCGGCAGGCGGTCGACGCGGTCCAGGTCGCCGTGTGCGATCCGCCGCCGAGTACGGCGGCCTTGTCGATCACGCATGGGCCGGTCACCGTCACGAATCGGACCCGCGAGCCGTGGCTGGTGTCGTAGCCCGCCGAGAGCGTTCCGCGGATCACCACGACGAGGTGTCGGGCCGGCTCGCCGACGCGGGCGGCGGTGGCCCCCCGGGAAAGGTCGCGGGGCGGACACTCGGTGGCGAGCCACGCCAGGCGTGCCTCGTCGAGCATCGAGAACAGCGGCACCGCCGCCAGTTCGACCTGGTCCATCTCGCGGAGCGTATCGCGGGATACAGCCGTACGACCCGTCTGGTCCTTACGCTCCTCGCCATGATCTGTGTGGAGCTCTCCTTCACCGACGAGCCTGCCCGGCTGGCGGCCCGACCGGCGCACCGGGACCGCCTGCGGGCGCTGTACGAGCAGGGCGCGCTGCTCCTCGCCGGCCCCTGGGACGGCGACTCCGGTGCGTTGCTGGTCTTCACCGGCGACCGGGCGGAGGCCGACCGGCTCATGGCCGAGGATTCCTACTTCACCACCGCCGGTGTCGAGGTTGTGGCGGTGCGCGGATGGCGACCGGTCGTCGGTCCCTGACGGTTTGGCGGGGGACCGGATCGGGGTACCGGCGGAGCGTCTTATTGACGGTGATCGGCTCGGCCGGTAGACCTTGGTGATGGAGGCTCGCGGATGAGAACGCCGCCGCTCACGTTGGAACAACTGCGGGTCGCCGTCGCCGAGGGCGAGATCGACACGGTGGCGCTGGCCCTGGTCGACATGCAGGGCCGGTTGCAGGGCAAACGGTTCCACGCCCCGTACTTCCTCGACCAGGTCGTCGGACACGGCAGCGAGGGATGCAACTACCTGCTCGCCGTCGACGTGGACATGAACACCGTCGACGGGTACGCGATGTCGAGCTGGGAACGCGGCTACGGCGACTTCGCGATGAAGCCGGACTTCGGCACCCTGCGCCGGGTGCCGTGGCAGCCCGGGACGGCGCTGCTCCTGGCCGATCTGGAGTGGTTGGACGGGGCCGGTCCGGTGATCGCCTCGCCGCGGCAGATCCTGCGCCGGCAGTTGGACCGGCTGGCCGGGCACGGGTTGACCGCGTACGCCGGCACCGAGCTGGAGTTCGTCCTCTTCCGTGACTCGTACGAGCAGGCGTGGCGCAGCGGGTACCGGGAGCTGACCCCGGCCAACCAGTACAACGTCGACTATTCCCTGCTGGGTACCGCCCGGGTGGAGCCGCTGCTGCGCCGGATCCGCACCGAGATGGCCGGCGCGGGGCTGGTTCCGGAGAGCGCGAAAGGTGAGTGCAACCTCGGCCAGCACGAGATCGCCTTCCGCTACGACGAGGCGGTCGCCTGCGCCGACCATCACGTCATCTACAAGAACGGGGCGAAGGAGATCGCCGCCCAGGAGGGCATGTCGATCACCTTCATGGCGAAGCCGAACGAGCGGGAGGGCAACTCCTGCCACATCCACTTCTCGCTGCGGGACGCCTCCGGCGGCTCGGCGATGCTGGGTGACGGGCCGGCGCACCTGAGCCGGACCGGTGAGCGGGTGCTCGCCGGGCTGCTCGCCACGATGCGCGAGATGAGCCTGTTCTTCGCGCCGAACATCAACTCATACAAGCGTTACCAGCCGGGCTCCTTCGCGCCGACCGCACTGCGGTGGGGCACCGACAACCGCACCTGCGCGCTGCGGTTGGTGGGGCACGGTCAGGGGATGCGGGTGGAGAACCGGGTGCCGGGTGCCGACGTCAACCCGTACCTGGCGATCGCGGCGCTGGTGGCGGGCGCGCTGCACGGCATCGAGAACGAGTTGGATCTGGGCGAGGAGTGCACCGGCAACGCGTACGACGACCCGGGCGCCGAACGCGTCCCCGGTACCCTTCGCGACGCCCTCTCCCTCTGGGAAGGCTCGACGGTGGCCCGCGACGCCTTCGGCGAGGAGGTGGTCGCCCACTACGCCAACATGGCCCGCGTCGAGCTGGCCGTCTTCGACGCCGCCGTCACCGACTGGGAACTGACCCGTGGTTTCGAACGCCTCTGACAGCCGCCAACCACCCCACCTTCTCCGCGATCTTGCACTTTCGGTCCCTGGATTGTGGTGCTATGTCGAGTTTGCCCCGACAGAAAGTGCAAGATCGCGAGGAGTGGGTGGGTGGGTGAGGGTGGGTGGGTGAGGTCTGGGATCCGGCTCGTGCGGTGGTGTTGCGGGAGGTTGGGGAGAGCTCCGTCGGGGAGGTGGATGCGGCGGTTGAGCGGGCGGGGCGGGCGTTCGAGCGGTGGCGGCAGGTGAGCGCGGGGGACCGGGGGCGACTGTTGCGGCGGTTCGCGGCGGTGGTGGACGAGCACCTGGAGGAGTTGGCGCGGCTGGAGGTGGCCAACGCCGGTCACACCATCGGCAACGCCCGCTGGGAAGCGGGCAACGTGCGGGACGTGCTGGACTACTACGCGGGGGCGCCGGAACGGCTCACCGGGCGGCAGATCCCGGTGCCGGGCGGGCTGGACGTCACCTTCCACGAACCGCTCGGCGTGGTCGGGGTGATCGTGCCGTGGAACTTTCCCATGCCCATCGCCGCCTGGGGCTTCGCGCCCGCGCTCGCCGCCGGCAACACGGTGGTGCTCAAGCCCGCCGAACTGACGCCGTTGACCGCGATGCGGCTGGCCGAGCTGGCGGAGCAGGCGGGTCTGCCCGAGGGAGTGTTCACCGTGCTGCCCGGGCGGGGCGAGGTGGTCGGTGAACGGTTCGTCAGCCACCCGGCCGTGCGCAAGATCTGCTTCACCGGCTCCACCGAGGTCGGCACCCGGATCATGGCCGGTTGCGCGAACCAGGTGAAGCGGCTGACCCTGGAGCTGGGCGGCAAGTGGGCGAACTTGATCTTCGCCGACGCGGACCTGGAGCGGGCTGCCGCCAGCGCGCCGTACGCCGTCTTCGACAACGCCGGTCAGGACTGCTGCGCCCGGTCCCGACTGCTGGTGCAGCGCGGGGTGTACGACAGCTTCCTCGAACTGCTCGAACCGGCCGTGCGCGCCTTCCGGGTGGGTGATCCGGCCGACGAGAGCACCGAGATGGGACCGCTGATCTCGGCCGCGCAGCGGGACCGGGTCGCCGGCTACGTCGACGGCTCGCGAGTGGCGTTCACCGGTTCGCGGCCCGACGGCCCCGGGTACTGGCACGCACCGACCGTGCTGCTCGCCGACTCCCCGGGCGACCGTCACTGGCGGGAGGAGATCTTCGGCCCGGTCGTCTCGGTGCTCCCGTTCGACGACGAGGCCGACGCCGTCCGGCTGGCCAACGACACCGAGTACGGTCTCTCCGGCTCGATCTGGACCCGCGACGTGGGCCGGGCGCTGCGGGTGGCCCGGGCCGTGGAGGCCGGCAACCTGAGCGTCAACTCCCACTCCTCGGTGCGGTACTGGACACCCTTCGGTGGGATGAAGCGTTCCGGTCTGGGTCGGGAACTGGGGCCGGACGCCCTGCACGCGTTCACCGACGTCAAGAACGTCTTCGTCAACACGGAGGAGTGAGCATGCCGGGACGGTTGCAGGACCGGGTGGCCGTGGTGACCGGGGCGGCCAGCGGTATCGGGCTGGCCACCGTCCGGCGGTTCGCCGCCGAGGGTGCCCGGGTGGTCTGCGTCGACGTGGACACCGAGGCCGGTCAACGGGCCGCCGACGAGGTGGGCGGGAGTTTCGTCGCGGCGGACGTGGCCGACGAGCCGGCGGTACGCGACCTCTTCGACGGGGTGGTCGAGCGGTACGGGCGGGTGGACATCGCGTTCAACAACGCCGGTATCTCGCCACCCGAGGACGACTCCATCCTGGAGACCGGGCTGGACGCCTGGGAACGGGTGCTTCGGGTCAACACGACGAGCGTCTACCTGTGTTGTAAGCACGTCATCCCGCACATGCGCCGACAGGGCCGAGGTTCCATCATCAACACCGCCTCCTTCGTGGCGTTGATGGGCGCGGCGACGTCACAGATCGCGTACACCGCGAGCAAGGGCGGTGTGTTGGCGCTCACCAGGGAACTGGGCGTGCAGTTCGCCCGGGAGGGCATCCGGGTCAACGCCCTCTGCCCGGGACCGGTGGCCACGCCGTTGCTGCGTGAGCTGTTCGCGGCCGATCCGGAGCGGGCCGCCCGCCGGCTGGTGCACGTGCCGATGGGTCGATTCGGTGAACCGACCGAGATCGCCGCCGCAGTGGCCTTCCTGGCCAGCGACGACGCCTCGTTCATGACCGCCGCGCAGTTCGTGGTCGACGGGGGGATCACCGGCGCGTACGTCACCCCGCTGTGATCTCACTTACACCGATCACGAGCGATCGCGGTCGGCCGGGGTCGCCACCGACGCTCACCTGGAGCTGAACAGCGTCCGAACCGCCGTATGCGTTACGTTGCTGATCCGTCTGGGTAGAGAGCGGTCAGGGCATTTGGTGATCGGGAGCGGCGTGGACACGGCCGGGGAGGCTGCATGAACTCGGCCCAGGGGGGCGTGGACGGTGGTCAGCCGTCCGCAGCGGAAAGTGGAACGTCTCCGCTGCTCGCGGCGGCATTCGCGGGTGGCGGTGAGATGGGCGCACTGTTGCGCGACCGCGACTGGTCGGCCAACCCGCTCGGTCCACCGGACCGTTGGCCTGTTTCGCTCGGCAACGCCCTCAGCACGATGCTCGCCTCCAAGGCGCAGATCGCCATGTTCTGGGGCGAGGACCTACGCGCCTTCTACAACGACGCGTACCGGCCCACCATCGGCGACAAGCATCCCGCTGTGCTCGGCGAGCCGGCCCGGGAGCACTGGGCGGAGACGTGGGACGTGCTGGGGCCGCTGCTGACCGACGTGCTGCACGGCGGCGAGGCGTACCAGGCCCGGGACCGTCACTTTCTGCTCGATCGGCACGGCTTCGTGGAGGACGTCTACTTCGACGTTTCGTACGATCCGATCCGCGACGTCGACGGTGCGATCAGCGGGGTGCTCTGCATCTGTAGCGAGACCACCGGGCGGGTGCTCAGCGAACGCCGGCTGCGCGCGCTGGCCGAACTCGGCTCGGAACTGGCCGATCCGGTGGACACCGAGGAACTTGGCCAGGTCGCGGCGGCGGTGCTCGACCGGCATCAGGCCGACGTCCCATTCGGGCTGCTCTACCTGCGTGACGGTGAAGGACATCCGCGCCTGGCCGGGGCCAGCGGTGCGGTGACCGTCACGGTCGATCCGTCCGCCCGGCTGATGGAGCTGGCCGCGACCGGCGCGAGTGCGGTGGTGTCCACCGCCGAGCTGCTCGGCCAGGTTCCGCCCGATGCCGCCGACGAGGCGGTGGTGCTCCCGATCAGCGCGACAAACGAACCGGTCGGGGTGCTGGTGCTGGGAATGGCCCGGCGGCTGCCGCTGACCGATGACTACCGCACCTTCTTCGAGCTGGTCGCCGCGCAGATCTCCCGGGCGGTCGGCAAACAGCGGGCGTACGAGCAGGAACGGGCCCGGGCCGCCGAGCTGGCCGCCCTGGACCTGGCCAAGACCAACTTCTTCGCCAACGTGAGCCACGAGTTCCGTACGCCACTGACCCTGGTGCTGGGCCCGTTGGAGGACCTGCTCGCCGACCCGAGGCTCAGCGAGGACCACACGCGGCGGCTGACCGTGATGCACCGCAACGCGTTGCGGCTGCTGAAGCTGGTCAACACGGTGCTCGACTTCTCGCGGCTGGAATCCGGGCGGCTGGTGGCGCACTACGAGCCCACCGACCTGGCCGACTACACCTCCCGGGTGGCCAGCACGTTCCGCTCCGCCACCGAGCGCGCCGGGCTGCGACTGGTGGTGGACTGTCCGCCGTTGGCGGAGCCGGTCTTCGTCGACCCGGACATGTGGGAGAAGATCGTCCTCAATCTGGTCTCCAACGCCCTGAAGTTCACCTTCGAGGGAGAGATCAGCATCCGGGTCCGTACGGTAGGCGGCGCAGCCCAACTGGAGGTCTCCGACACCGGGGTGGGCATCGAAGCGCAGGAACTTCCGCACGTTTTCGAGCGGTTCCACCGGGTGCCGGGAGTGCGCTCCCGCAGCCATGAGGGCACCGGGATCGGCCTGGCCCTGGTGCGGGAACTGGTCGAGATGCACGGCGGACGGGTCAGCGCCACGAGCCGGATCGACGCCGGCAGCACCTTCGTGGTCACCATCCCGTTCGGGTCCGGGCACCTGCCGGCCGACCGGGTGGCCGACGCCGATCACACCGAGCGGGAGCCGCGGCAGGCCCCGCTCTTCGTCGCCGAGACCGCTCAGTGGACCGCCGGTCCGCTCGCTGCCGCGTCCCGCCCGGCACCGGCCGACGCCCCGACCGCGCTCGACGGTGACGCCTCGGCGGAACGGATGCGGCCCCTCACCGCCGGGCCCGCCGGCCGCGTGCTCGTCGTCGACGACAACCCTGACCTGCGCGAACACGTCACCCAGTTGCTCGTGCCCACCTGGGAGGTGCGCACCGCCGCCGACGGGGTGGAGGCGCTGCGCCTCGCCACCGATGGTGCCTTCGACCTGGTGCTGACCGACGTGATGATGCCGCGCCTGGACGGCTTCGGTCTGGTCGCCGCGCTGCGCGCGGACCCGCGTACCCGGTACGTACCGATCGTGCTGCTTTCCGCCCGCGCCGGTTCCGCCGAGGAGGTGGCCGGGTTGTCGGTGGGTGCCGACGACTACCTCACCAAGCCCTTCTCCGGGCAGGAGCTGATCGCCCGGGTCCGCGCCAACATGGCCCTCGGTCAGCTGCGTAACCAGATCATCCGCCGGCTGCGTGCCCTCGCGGACGCGGCGGTCGCGGTCAACACCGCCCGATCCACCGCCGACGTGCTCCAGGTCGCCGCCCGCCATGCGTTGAGTCTCGCCGAGGCCGTCCGGGTGGCGGTCTCCGCCGGCGGCGCGCGCTACGAGGCCGACGCCGGTGGAGCCAGCAGCGCCGAGCCGTCCTTCGTCCTGCCGTTGACAGGAGTGGCCGACCAGCCGCTCGGCGAGCTGCGGGTGTGGCATCCGGCCGCCGAGAGCGCCGACGCCGACGAGGCCGCGTTGACCCAGCTCGCCCGCCTGGTCGGGGCGCGCATGGAGAACGCCCAGCTCTACGAGGCCGAGCACCGCATCGCCACCACCCTCCAGCACAGCCTGCTGCCCCGCACCCTGCCCCAGTTGCCCGGTGCCGTGGTGGCCAGCCGCTACCTGCCCGGTAGCGCGGACGTCGAGGTGGGCGGCGACTGGTACGACGTGGTGGCCCGGGACGACGACGAACTCGTGTTGATCATCGGTGACGTGGTCGGCAAGGGTGTGCCGGCGGCGGCGGCCATGGGCCAGCTACGCAACGCGCTGCGCGCGTACGTGCTGGAGGGTTTCGAGCCCGGCGAGTCGTTGACCCGACTCAACCGGCTGGTGGGCTCCACCGAGTCACGCTCGTTCGCGACGGTCTTCTGTCTGTGGTTCAGCCCTCGGACGGGTCGGCTGCGTTACGCCAGCGCCGGTCACCCGTCGCCCCTGCTGATCCGGGGCGACGACGTGGCGTTCCTGCACGGCCGGGCGCTCGGGCCGCCGGTCGGTGCCATCGCGGGCACCGAGTACGAGACCGTCCCCGGCGAGCTGCGGGCCGGTGACCGGCTGCTGCTCTACACCGACGGCCTGATCGAGGACCGACAGGTCGGCATCGACGAATCGCTGGCCCTGCTGCGCGCCGACGCGGCCCGCTCCAGTGAGCACGTGGCCGATCTGATCGACGCGGTGGTGGCGCGGGTCGCCGGCCGGCCCCGACGGGACGACGTCGCGGTCCTGGCCTTGGAGGCGGTCGAACTCAACAGGTTCGCGCTGCGGCTGCCCGCCGACCCGACCCGGCTCAGTGTGCTGCGCAAGCGGCTGGAGGACTTCCTGGTCGCCCACCGGGTGGGCGAGACGGACCTGTTCGACCTGACCGTGGCGGTTTCCGAGGCGGCGGCGAACGCCATCGAGCACCCGGTCGACCCGGCCGAGCCGGTGATCGAGATCGAGGTGCGGGTCGAGGACCGTACGGTGGTGGCGACGGTGGCTGACAGCGGGCGGTGGCGGGAGTCGACCGGATCGGGTTTCCGGGGTCGCGGGCTGTCGCTGATCCGGGCACTCGGGGATCTCTCGGTCGAGCACACCCCTGAGGGGACACGGGTCACCCTGCGCCGGGAGCTGAGCGAGTAGTTGAGCGCCGGTCGGGCGGCTCAGGCCGGGTGCAGCCAGGGCTGAGTCCCCAGACCGGCGATCTCCAACACCCGACTGACCTGTCGGGACGGCAGCACCGTCAACGCGTCCGGGTAGTGGCCGGCGAGCCGGACCACCGCGTGGATGGCCGCCGAGTCGAAGAAGGTGACTGCCCGCAGGTCGAGTGTCACCCGGCCGGCTGGCTCCCGCAGCACCGTATCGAGCATGGTGTCGGCGGTCGCCATGTCGACCTCGCCGGTGACCACCACGCTCAGGTGATCACCGTCGGTCTCCGCGTTGGCGGAGAAGATGGGAGGTGCGCCCCCTTGATCCACGCAGACACCTTGACACAGTGCTTGTGGTAGGGCAACAACCGCTCGGGGCTGCCGGTGGTGGGGGTCACTGCACGGGCGGCGATAGGCTTGCGTCATGACCGTCCGTGCGCCGCTGACCCCCGGCACGCTCTCCCCGTGGCGGCCGGTGCCCGCCCACATCGCCCGCCCGGAGTACGTCGGCAAGAAGGCCCCCCGGCCCTGGCAGGGGTCGCACGTGCAGACCCCGGAGACCATCGAGAAGATGCGGCTGGCGGGGCGGATCGCCGCCCAGGCGGTGCAGTTGGCGGGGGAGCACTGCAAGCCCGGCGTGACCACCGACGAGATCGACCGGGTGGTGCACGACTTCCTCATCGACCACGGGGCCTACCCGTCGACCCTGGGCTACCGGGGCTTTCCGAAGTCCTGCTGCACCAGCCTCAACGAGGTGATCTGCCACGGCATCCCCGACTCGACCGCGCTTGTCGACGGCGACATCATCAACGTCGACGTCACCGCGTACATCGGTGGAGTGCACGGCGACACGGACGCGACGTTCTGCGTCGGCGAGGTAGCCGAGGAGAACCGGCTGCTGGTCGAGCGGACGCACGAGGCGATGATGCGGGGGATCCGGGCGGTCGCCCCGGGCCGGCAGATCAACGTGATCGGCCGGGTCATCGAGTCGTACGCGAAGCGTTTCGGCTACGGCGTGGTCCGCGACTTCACCGGTCACGGCATCGGCGAAGCCTTCCACAGCGGGCTCTACGTGCCGCACTACGACAGCCCGCGCCCGACCGACGTGATGGAGCCGGGAATGACCTTCACCGTCGAGCCGATGATCACGCTCGGCACCTACCAGTACGACCTGTGGGACGACGGCTGGACGGTGGTCACCAAGGACCGCAGGTGGACCGCCCAGTTCGAGCACACCGTGCTGGTGACCGAGGACGGCCACGAGATCCTGACACTGCCGTGACCGAAACCCCTGCGGCGCTGCGTGAGCACCATCACGCCGACGTGTCCGGCGGCTGGCTGCGCCCGGCCGTGTTCGGTGCGATGGACGGCCTGGTCACCAACATCGCCCTGATCGCCGGTGTCGGCGGCGGTGGCGTCTCGCCCCGCACCATCGTGCTCACCGGCACCGCCGGCCTGGTGGCCGGTGCCATCTCGATGGCGCTCGGCGAGTACACAAGCGTGCGGTCGGCCAACGAGCAGATCGCCGCCGAGGTGGCCAAGGAACGACGGGAGCTGGAGCGCCACCCGGAGGCCGAGGCCCGCGAGCTTGCCGACCTGTGGATCGCCCGGGGCCTGCCGGAAGACCTCGCCGTCCAGGTCGCCGAGGCGGTACGCCGTCACCCGGAGCAGGCGCTGCGGATGCACGTGCAGGAGGAGTTGGGCGTCAACCCGGACGAGCAACCCAACCCGTGGGCGGCGGCGCTCTCGTCGTTCCTCTGCTTCTCCGTCGGGGCGTTGGTGCCGCTGCTGCCGTACCTGTTCGGGGCGACCAGCCTGGCCCTGGCCCTGGCGTTCGGCGGGCTCGGGCTCTTCGTCGCCGGTGCGGCCGTCTCCCGGTTCACCAACCGCCGGTGGTGGACCGGCGGGCTGCGCCAACTGCTGCTCGGTGGCGCCGCAGCGGTGGCGACATACCTGATCGGCGCGCTGATCGGGGTGTCGGGCGGCCTCGGCTGAGTCAGCCGTCGAGCAGGTCGTCGATGGTGCCGTCGATCGGGCGGCCACGGGCGGTGAGCTCCGCCGACTGGCGGGCCAGCACCGCACCCACCTCGGTCATGTCCGCCCCGGCCAGCCCGGTCCGCCGTACCGCGTCGCCCGGATCCCGGAAGTAGGTGCGGCTGAGTAGTCCGCTGACCGTGGCCGCGCCGAGCCGGGCCTCGCCGAGCATCAGCAGGGCCTGGTCCGTCTCGTACCACTCGGCCAGCCGGGCGGCCCGGGCGTGCGCGGCGCTGCCCCTGTACCACGCCCTGCGGGCGGCCGAGGTGAACTCGGCCGGGCGCGCCCGGGCCAGTCGGCCGAGGTGCTCGTCGCGCAGGGTGGCCAGCCATCCGGTCGGGTCGTGCAGGGCCCGGGTGGTCACGTAGCGGTCGGCGGTCAGCGGCCACCGGCTGGTCAACTGCCGGGCCTGGCGGAGCCGCTCCTCGGCGGCCACGACGGTCAGGTCGACAAGTACGCCGTCCACCCGGCGGGTCGCCGTCGGTGGGCCGGTGCCGGGCCGGTAGGTGACCACCAGCATCCCGACCTCACTGTCGCCACCGCCGTCGTCGTCGCCGTGGGCCAGCGGACCGTGAACCGCGACCGCGAGCACCTCGGCCGGGAACCGCCGCCGGATGGCCGCGGCGACCCGTTCGGCCACGTCCCATCGGGGATCGTCCCGGTGTTCCTGGACACCGTCCACGCCGACCACCCCGCGTTCGCGCCACCCACAGCGACCTGTCGGTCACGCACACCCTAACGCCTGTGTTCGGGCCTTCGGCCGAGCCGCGACGGGGGTCAGGTGCGGCGGGTGTCGTCGGGCACCAGCCGGAAGATCCGGATCTCCCGGCCACCGGCCCGCTCCACGTACGTCTCGTAGGCCGGCCACTCGTCGACCAGCAGCCGCCACAGCCGGTCGCGTTCGGCGCCCGTGGCGACCTCGGCGCGTACCGGGATCCGGCGACCCTTGACGTCCACCTCGGCCCTCGGCTCGGCGAGCAGGTTCAGCGACCACGCCGGCTGGTGGGCCTGGCCCCAGTTCGACCCGACGACCACGTACCCGTCGCCGTCGGGCACGTAGAGCAGCGGGTTACTGCGCGGCCGACCAGACTTGCGGCCGGTCGTGGTGATCACCAGCGACGGTGCGAGCCCGAGGGCGACCACTCGGCCCCGGGTCAGCCGCCCGACGGCCCGGTCGACGGGTACCAGCAACCGGACCGTGGCACCGAACCAGCGGTACCGACCGACCCGGCGGGTGAGGCTTCCCAGCACGGACATCCGCACAGTCTGCGGTGTCAGGTACCGGTCAGTCCAGACGGCGTTCCACAGGTAGCCGGGACCGGGTGAACAGCGCCGCGCCGAGCATCGCCACCAGCGGTACCGCCACCAGCACAGCCAGGGTGAGCCAGGGCATCACCAGCGGGTAGGGCGGTTCGATCGGCCAGCTGTCGGCGTACCGCCGGTTGGTGAAGGCCAGCACAATCAGGGCCGAGGCGAGTCCGGCGACGATGCCCAACGTCGAGCCGAGCACCGCGATCAGGCCGGCCTGGCAGAGCGACAGCAGACGGCGTACGCCTGGTCCCGCACCGACCGCGGCGAGGGTGGACAGGTCGGCTCGTCCCTCGGCGGCGGCCAGACCGGTGGCGATACCGGCGGCCCCGACGGTGACCACGGCGGAGACCGCCGCCAGCAAGAGCAGCAGCGGCCGGGTGTCGTCGTGGTTCTGATTCCGCTCCACCGCGACTCCCGCGGAGCCGAGCGGGCGAAGTACGGCGGCCAGTTCGTCCTGCCGCTGCTGGTCCGGTGGCTGCTGGGCGTCCAACGCCCAGCCGACCTGCCGGGTCGTGAGCCCGAGTCGGTCGGCGGCGGTGGGGGAGAGCACCAGCCAGTGCTCACCGAGCCCGGTATGCAGCGCGTGTCCGGGCACGGTGACGCTGTCCGCCGGCCGTTTCTCGTCGCCGTGCTCGACCCGGAGATCCAGGCGGTCGTCGCGCAGGAAGCGGGCGTCGGTGACCACTGCGCCGCCCGAGTGCAGCGTGGCCGTGGCGGCCTCGACCTCGGCCGGTGCGACCCCGGTGAGCAGCCGCAGCGTGGTGCCGTCGTCCACGGCGACCCGCAGGTACGGGCTCTGGAGCTCGTCGTCGCCGTGTTGGCAGCGGGGATCGGCGCGGGCCCGCAGCTGGTCGGCCGCGCTGAGTGGCTCGTACGGCTGCCAGGGGCAGACGCGCTCGGCCGGCATGGTCGCGGTGATCGTGCAGGCGTAGAAGTCCGGCGAGCAGCCGGCCGCCACCAGCGGGGCGATCGTGTCGGCACCGAGCAGTTCCCGGGCCGGGCGGCTGATCTCGTCGAGGGTGGGTGGCCGATCCGACGCGGGATCGCCGCCGGTGGTGACCAGCACGGTGCGTTCCGGCAGCAGCGCCCGGTTCCGCTGGTCGGTGCGGGCGTCGTCGCTGGCCAGGAAGAGGCCGAGGGCGACGCTGCCGGCGACCGCGGCCATCACGGCGGAGATGGCCGGCGCGGCCGACGCCCGGTTGCGGCTGGCGTCGCGTACGGCGATCCGGGGGGCCAGCGGGAGGAACCGGCCGAGCCGGGCCAGCAGGCCCACCAGCGTCGGGGTGGCGAACACCAGTCCCAGCTCGCCCAGGACCAGCCCGGCGAGGATGACCGGCTGCGAGGTGACGACCGCGCCGATCGCGGCCACGACGGTCCCCCCGGCGGCCAGCGCGACGCCGATGGCGAGCCACCGGCGTCGGTGCGCGGGCGGGGTGCGCCGACCGGCGAGCCCGGCCACCACGTCCTGCCGGGCGGCCGTCCACGCCGGTGCCAGCGCGGCCAGGACCCCGGCCAGCACCGCGACCAGCGCGATCACGACCAGGGCCGCGGGCCAGACGCGGTAGCCGCCGAACCGCTGCGAGAAGATGAACTCCTCGACCAGGGGCCGGCCGGCGATGGCGGCCGTCACGCCGAGCGCGATCCCGGCCACGGCGCCGACCCCACCCAGCACCACGCCGTCGGCGAGCACCACTCGGCGCAGTTGCACCGCATCGCCACCGGCGACCGCCACCAGAGCCAGTTCCCGTCGCCGACGGCGTACTCCCACGGCGAACGCCGGCCCGACCAGCAGCACCACTTCGAGCAGGCCGAGTCCGCCGACGAGCACGCCGGTGCTGACCGCCTCCACGTTCATTCCGCTCATTCGCGAGCCGACGTACTGGGTCAGCTTTCCGGGCGGCGCGGGGACGCGGGCGGCTACCACGATGCCGTTGTGGTTGAGCTGCCGGAAGACGTCGTCGGTGAGCGGGCCGGACAGATCGGCCAGGAAAACCTCGTCGGGGTTGGTCTCCGGAGGCGCTCCGGCGGGGTGCAGGATGACCATCGCGGTCAGTCGCTCGGGGAGTTCGGCCACGCCGACGACCGTCCAGGTGCGGCTGCCGTCTCCGGCGGCGATCCGGTCCCCGAGGTCGACACCGAGGCTGCGTCGGGCGGCCAGGTTCACTGCGATCTCGTCGGCGGTGGCCGGTGCCCGGCCCCGGTGGATCCGGGCGAGGCCGCGCCCGAGCGGGTCGGTCAGGTCGATCGCGGTGGCAGCGATGTCGTCGCGGATCCGGTCACCCTGCCAGGCGCTGAACGGCACCCAGCGACGTATCGGCAGCACCCGGCTGCCCTCGGGTAGCAGCGCGGCGACGTGCTCGGCGCTGACCGGGGCGGTGAGCGGCTGGTCCCGGTCTCCGGAGGTCCAGCCGCTGCCGTCGGAGCTCTGCTCGACCGGGCCGCGCCCGACCACCCGAAGTTCCGCGTCGGCGCTGCCGAGCCGACGATCCAACTCCTCGCCCGGGGTCAGCTGGGCCATGTCGACGCTGACCGCGACGAAGCTCAACGCCAGCACCGGCAGGACGATCATCGCTAGCACCAGGGTGGTACGCCCACGGGCCCGTCTCGCCTCGCGGCGTGCGATGCGTAGCGCGGCCCGCCACGACCCGAGCGTCTCGGCCAGCCGTGCACCGCTGGTCAGCCGGGACGGCCGATCGCTCACCGGCCGCTACCGCTGAGCAGGGCCTCCACGCCGGCCAGCGGGGCCGTCGAGTCGACCGTCACGCCGTCGCGCAGGAAGACCACCCGATCGGCCCAGGCGGCATGGCGCGCCTCGTGGGTCACCAGCACCCCGGCGGCCCCCGCGTCGACCCGGCGACGCAGCAACCGCAGCACCGCCTCCCCGGTCTGCGAGTCCAGCGCACCTGTCGGCTCGTCGGCCAGCACGAGGCGCCGCTGACCGACCAACGCCCGAGCGATGGCGACGCGTTGCTGCTGGCCACCGGAGAGCTGGTCCGGGAACCGGTCACCCAGCTCCGACAGACCCACCTCGGTCAGTGCGTCGAGCGCCAGCCGGCGGGCCGCCCGTACCCCGGTGCCGTCCAGTTCGAGGGGGAGAGCGACGTTCTCCACGGCGGTCAGGCTGCCGATGAGGTTGAGGTTCTGGAAGATGTACCCGATGCGGCGGCGGCGCAGCCTGGCCAGCCCACGCCGATCCAGGGCGTGCAGCGGCTGCCCCTCGACGTGCACCTCACCGGCGGTCGGGCTGTCCAGCCCGCCGGCCAGGGTGAGCAGGGTGGACTTACCGGAACCGGAAGGGCCCATCACAGCGACCAGTTCGCCGGGGCGTACGGCCAGGCTCACTCCGCGCAGGGCGTGCACCGCCGCCGGGCCGCTGCCGTGGGTGCGGTGCACGTCACGCAGGTCGAGTACGGTGTCGCCGGCTGATCGGGTACCGGCTCCGTCCGAGGTGGTGGAGTCGGAGGCGGCCGGGGGGTCGGGGGCGGCTGGCTTGCGTCCCCCGGGAGCGGTCACCGTCGTGCCTCCTCACCACTGTGGCCCACCGCCTCGGAGAGGGGCGCTGGGCCGGCGGCCGGGGGGCGGTGCCGTACCAGGCTGCTCTCGCAGTGGTCGAGCCAGCGCACCTCGGCCTCGGCCTGGAACACCATCGCGTCCAGCACCAGCCGCCACGGCAGATCCTCCGGACGGTCGCTGGAGTACTTGAGCCGGGTCAACTCCTGCAACGTTCGCATGGTGGCCGTCCGTTGCGTCTGGACCACCGAACGGACATCCACTCCGGGGGTGGTCAACGCCAGCGCCAGCTTGATCGCCAACTCGTCGCGCGGGCGGTCGCTGCGGCTGATCGGGGTGGCGAACCACAGGGCCAGGTCGGCCCGCCCGGCGTCGGTGATCTCGTACGGCCGTTGTCCGGCTTCGCTCTCCGGCAGCGACCTGACCAGACCGTCCCGCTCCAACCGCGACAAGGTGGTGTAGACCTGCCCGATGTTCAGCGGCCAGGTGGCGCCGGTCGACTCCTCGAAGGCGGCCCTGAGCTGATAGCCGTACATCTGCCCGCGTTCGAGCAGGGCGAGCAGGCCGTGGCGGATGGACATGGACCGGAGTATGCATACCTGGTATGCCGACCCGCAACCGGCGCGGACGTGAGCTGGCCTACGCCCGGTGCGTCAGGCGGGCCCGGCTCAGCCGGGGCGGCCCGGGAACGGCACGGTCAACGGGGTGATCCCCGCGCTGCGCCGCCAGCGGGTCGCCCGTACCGCGTACTCCACCAGGGCGGCCAGGGC
Organism: Verrucosispora sp. WMMD703; assembly: GCF_049178935.1. Classification (NCBI taxonomy): domain Bacteria; kingdom Bacillati; phylum Actinomycetota; class Actinomycetes; order Micromonosporales; family Micromonosporaceae; genus Micromonospora; species Verrucosispora sp. WMMD703. The sequence continues at coordinate 1,816,210 of NZ_JBMHMM010000004.1, forward strand.
GCGCTCCCGCTCGGCGCCGGAACTGACCGGTAGCGCTGCGCGCCAGAAGGCCGCAGTGCGTTCCTCCACCTGCACGGCGAGGCGCAGCGCGCTGGCCCGGTCGATCACCGGGAAGGGCAACGCGTATCCGGCCTGATCCGGCGGGACGTTGCCGCCGCCGCTGCTCAGCTGCACCACCAGGGCGTCCCGGCGGGCCCGGTGAGATGCCTCCGCCTCCACCGCGGCCTTGCGTTCGGCGCCGATGAGTCGTACCCCGACGGGGCCGTAGGCCCAGATGGCGGCGTACTCGGCGGTGAGGGCGCTGGCGAGCGCCTCGGCGGATTCGCTGATGATTCGCCCGCCACGCTCGCTCATCGCAGCGCCTCCAGGTGGGTCGCGCGGGCGGCGGCGATCGAGCCGAGCAGCGCGGCGCGCTCGGCGGGCGCCGCCGCACAGGCCCGGATCGCCGCCTCCCGGCCGGCGCGCTCGGATTTCCGCAGCTCGGCCAGCGCGGCCGAGCGATCCGTCGGCGGCGTGGCCGACGGGCCCGCCGTGGGCGTGGCGGAGGCGGTCGCCACACCGGTCAGCCCGGCCAGTTCTGCGGCGTGCGCCTCGTGTGACTCGGCAAGCGGGAGCAGCCGGGCGGCCAGATCGGGATGGGCGGTGGCGGCGGCGCGCAGTCCCGCCGCGAGCCGCCGCGATTCGTCCAGCAGCGGCGCGAGCGGATCGGGCTGCGGCGGTGGCTCGTCGCGGTCGAGCAGGCCGCAACCGGTCAGCGGAGCGGCGGCCCCGCCGAGCGCCAGCAGCGCACCGGCCCGCAGGAGGCCGCGGCGGGAAAGCTCGGACGATTCGTCCTGCCAAGTCGTTCTGCCCATCGCCACCGGACAAGTCAACACCATCGGCGTGACGGGTGTCCGGCGGTGGCGTCGGTGCGCCGCCCGGGCCGTCGTCCGGGCGGCGCGTTACGCTCTGCGCAGCCACCGGCGCGTCCGCACCGGTGGCGTGCCGGCATGGCGTCGGCGAGCAGCGGAAGGGTACTTCGGATGACGCAGCGTGGCCGTGCCACCAGGACGACGGGGCGACCCCGCGGTGGCCAGGCTGCACGCGCGGGCCAGACCTCCCGTGGTGACCTCGCCGCCCGCCGCGAGCGGCTGCGTTCGGTGATCGCGCCCGTGGTGCAGGCCGCCGGCTACGACCTGGAGGACCTCACCGTCTCCCGAGCCGGCCGCCGGCACGTGGTGCGGGTGATCGTCGATGCCGACGGTGGGATCAACCTGGACGCGGTGGCCGACGTGTCGCGCGCGGTCTCCACCGCCCTGGACGCGGCCGAGGAGAGCGGCGGCGACATCGTCGCGGGCGAGTACCAACTCGAGGTCAGCTCGCCGGGCGTGGACCGCCCGTTGACGCTGCCCCGGCACTGGCGCCGCAACGTGGGGCGGCTGGTCCGGGTGACCGTGCGTGGCAACACGCCGTCCGGGCAGCCCGGCGGTGACCGGCAGGTCACCGGGCGGGTGGTAGACGCCGACACCGAGCGGGTTGTGCTGGAGACCGACACGGACCGCGCGGAGTGGGCCTACGCCGATCTCGGTCCGGGCCGGGTACAGGTCGAGTTCACCCGCCTCGACGAGCTGGCCGAATCAGAAGACGTCGACGACGATGACGATGTGGAGGACGAGGAGAGGTGAACATCGACCTCGCGGCGCTGCGCGCACTGGAGCGCGAGCGGGAGATCCCGTTCGACACGATCCTCGCGGCGATCGAGACCGCGCTGCTGACCGCGTACCGGCACACCGAGGGTGCTCAGACGCACGCCCGGGTGGAGATCGACCGGAAGACCGGCGCGGCACTTGTCTACGCCCAGGAGCTGGGCACCGAGGGCACCGTGGAGCGGGAGTGGGACGACACCCCGCACGACTTCGGCCGGATCGCCGCCATGACCGCCAAGCAGGTGATCCTCCAGCGGCTGCGGGAGGCCACCGACGAGGTGCACTTCGGTGAGTACGTCGGCCGCGACGGTGACCTGGTCACCGGGGTGGTGCAGGCGCACGAGGCACGGGCCGAGAAGGGCATCGTCACCGTCGACCTGGGCAAGCTGGAGGGGGTGCTGCCGCAGTCGGAGCAGGTGCCCGGCGAGCGGTACACCCACGGCGAGCGGATCCGTTGCGTGGTGGTGCACGTGGCCAAGGGAATGCGTGGTCCCCAGATCACGCTGTCCCGTACGCACCCGAACCTGGTGAAGAAGCTCTTCGCTCTGGAGGTGCCGGAGATCGCCGACGGCACTGTCGAGATCGGCGCGATCGCCCGCGAGGCGGGTCATCGTACGAAGATCGCGGTCCGTTCGACCGCTGCCGGGGTGAACGCCAAGGGCGCCTGCATCGGTCCGATGGGTCAGCGGGTCCGGGCGGTGATGAGTGAACTCCACGGAGAGAAGATCGACATCATCGACTGGTCGGACGACCCGGCGACCTTTGTCGGTAACGCGCTCTCCCCGGCCAAGGCGCTCCGCGTCGAGGTGGTCGACCTGGCCAACCGGGCCGCGCGGGTGACGGTGCCGGATTTCCAGCTGTCGCTCGCGATCGGGCGGGAGGGGCAGAATGCCCGGCTTGCTGCCCGACTGACCGGTTGGCGGATCGACATTCGCTCCGACGCCGAACAGGCCAACCCCGCCGGGCAATCCGAAGCTGATCACGTCCGGGAACCGGGCGGAGCGGTGTCGGGTAGCTAGGGGTAGACTTTCACCAGTGGCACGACGCGCGCTGCCGGAGCGCACCTGTGTGGGTTGTCGACGGCGCGCACCGTCCAGTGAATTGCTGCGGATTGTCGCGATTGGCGACGAGGCTGGTTTCAGCCTCCGACCTGATCCGGCCCGCAGGCTGCCGGGTCGGGGAGCGAACATGCACCCGGATCCGGCCTGCTTCGCGCAGGCAGTGCGGCGTCGTGCCTTCGGGCGCGCGCTGCGCATCGCCGGGGTTCCGGATGACGGGGCCCTCGCGGAGCACCTGACGCGTCAACCACCACGTCCGGTCACCCGACCGGACGAGGGCCGCTAGCAAGGTAGGACGACCGACATGAGCACACGATGAAGTCCCAGAAATGATCAGGCTTCAAGTGCACGAGTGAGGTCGCTGCGGGTGCTGCCCGCACGACCTCGGAGTGAGGAGTGCAGTGGCAGGTAAGGCCCGCGTACACGAGCTTGCAAAAGAGCTCGGGGTCGAAAGCAAGACCGTACTCGCCAAGCTCAAGGAGATGGGCGAGTTCGTCAAGTCCGCGTCGAGCACCGTAGAGGCGCCTGTCGCCCGACGGCTGCGCAGCGCGTTCGTCGCCTCGGGTGGGCCCGGTGCCCCGGCGGCCGCGCCGCCGGCCGCACCGGCTCCGACGGCGGCAGCACCGACCCCGTCGCCGACCCCCGGCGAGCCTCGGGTCACCGCCAAGCCGACGCCGCCACGGCGTCCGGCGGTGCCCGGGCCGAAGCCGAAGGGTCCGGTGCCCGGTCCGCCGCCAGCGGCGGCCCCGGTCGCCAAGCCGGCGAGTGCTCACGACATTGAGGTGGCCGCCGCCGAGGCGCGCGCCGCCGCGTTGAAGGCTGAGCAGGAGGCCGCGGTCAAGGCCGCCCAGGCCGCCCGCCAGCAGCAGCGGGACAACGTCCGCCGGGAGCCCCCGGCCGACGGTGGTGCCCGTCCGGGTCCTCGACCCGGTCCCGGCACGATGCCGCCCCGCCCGGGTTCTCCGGCTGCGGGTCGTCCCGGTGCCACCAACCCGGGTCCGGGTGGCCGGCAGGGTCGCCCGCCGGCGCGTGGCGCCGGTAACAACCCCTTCGGTATCCAGGGCAGCCAGCAGCAGCGGCCACCGGCCGCCGGTGCCGGTGGTTCCCGTCCCAGCCCGGCCTCGATGCCGCCGCGGCCCAGCCCGGCCTCGATGCCGCCGCGGCCCAGCCCGGCCTCCATGCCGAGCCAGCGTCCGGGTCGTCCCGGTGGCCCGGGTGCCGGTCGTCCCGGCGGCGGTGCCGGTCGTCCGGGCGGCGGCGGTGGCGGTGGCTACCGCGGTGGTCCGGGTGGCGGCGGTGGCGGTGGCTACCGTGGCGGTCCGGGTGGCGGCGGTGGCGGTGGCTACCGTGGCGGTCCGGGTGGCGGCGGTGGCGGTGGATTCCGCCCGGGTGCGCCGGCCGGTGGCGGCGGTCGTCCCGGTGGCGGCGGCCGTGGTCGTGGCGGTGGTGCCGCGGGCGCCTTCGGGCGTCCGGGTGGCAAGCCCACCCGTGGTCGCAAGTCCAAGAAGCAGCGCAGACAGGAGTTCGACAACCTGTCGGCCCCGACCATGAGCTCGGGCGCTCCCCGGGGTCAGGGGCAGACGGTTCGGCTCTCCCGCGGCGCCTCGCTGTCGGACTTCGCCGACAAGATCAACGCCAACCCGGGTTCGTTGGTCCAGGAGATGTTCAACCTGGGCGAGATGGTCACCGCGACCCAGTCGTGCTCCGACGACACGCTGCTGCTGCTGGGCGAGCACCTCGGCTTCAACGTGCAGATCGTCAGCCCGGAGGACGAGGACCGCGAGCTGCTCGCGCAGTTCAACATCGACCTCGACGCCGAGGTCGCGGAGGACCGCCTGGTCAGCCGGGCTCCGGTGGTGACCGTCATGGGTCACGTCGACCACGGTAAGACCAAGCTGCTCGACGCGATCCGTAAGGCGAACGTCGTCGCCGGTGAGGCCGGAGGCATCACCCAGCACATCGGTGCCTACCAGGTCCACGTGCCGCACGAGGGCGAGGACCGCGCGGTGACCTTCATCGACACCCCGGGTCACGAGGCGTTCACCGCCATGCGTGCCCGTGGTGCCCAGGTGACGGACATCGTGATCCTGGTGGTCGCGGCCGACGACGGTGTCATGCCGCAGACCATCGAGGCGCTGAACCACGCCAAGGCGGCCGAGGTGCCGATCGTGGTCGCGGTCAACAAGGTCGACAAGCCGGAGGCGAACCCGGACAAGGTCCGCCAGCAGCTGACCGAGTACGGCCTGGTCGCCGAGGAGTACGGCGGCGAGACCATGTTCGTCAACGTGGCCGCGAAGCCCGGCACCGGCATCGAGGAACTGCTCGAAGCGGTGCTGCTCACCGCCGACGCGTCGCTGGAGCTGACCGCTCCGACCGACGGGCCGGCGCAGGGTGTGGCCATCGAGGCGCACCTGGACAAGGGCCGTGGTGCGGTCGCGACGGTGCTGGTGCAGAAGGGCACCCTGCGGGCGGGCGACTCGATCGTCGCCGGTGGGGCGCACGGCCGGGTCCGGGCGATGCTCGACGAGAACGGCAACCAGGTCACCGAGGCGGGTCCGGCGCGTCCGGTCATGGTCCTCGGTCTGACCGCGGTGCCGGGGGCGGGCGACACCTTCCTCGCTGCGGCGGACGACCGCACGGTGCGGCAGATCGCCGAGCAGCGGCAGGCCCGTCGCCGGGCGGCGGCGTTCGCCAACTCCCGTGGCCGGGCCACCCTCGAGACGCTCATGGAGCAGCTCAAGGAGGGCGAGAAGACGTCGCTCAACCTCATCCTCAAGGGTGACGTCTCCGGTTCGGTGGAGGCCCTGGAGGACGCGCTGTTCAACCTCGACATTCCCGAGGAGGTTCAGCTCAAGGTCCTCGACCGGGGCGTCGGCGCGATCACCGAGAGCAACATCATGCTCGCGAGCGCGTCGTCCGAGCCGGTCACGATCATCGGCTTCAACGTGCGGGCCTCCAACAAGGTCCGCGAGATGGCCGACCGCGAGGGCGTGGAGATCCGGTACTACACGGTCATCTACCAGGCCATCGAGGAGATCGAGGCGGCGCTCAAGGGCCTGCTCAAGCCGGAGTACGAGGAGGTCGAGCTCGGCACTGCGGAGATCCGCGACGTGTTCCGCTCGTCCAAGATCGGCAACATCTCCGGTTGCATCGTCCGGTCGGGTGTCATCCGACGGAACGCGAAGGCGCGCCTGCTGCGTGACGGCACGGTCGTGGCGGACAACCTCACGATCAGCTCGCTCAAGCGGTTCAAGGACGACGCGACGGAGGTCCGGGAGGGCTTCGAGTGTGGTCTGACTCTGGGTGGTTACAACAACGTCCAGGTCGGCGACGTGATCGAGACCTTCGAGATGCGGGAGAAGGTTCGCGCCTGATCCTGCGGTGACGCACTGATCAAGGGGTTTACGCCGGCCGGCGTAAACCCCTTGATCATGCGGGGTGGGGTGCGGGTAGTGTCCCCAGACGATGTACACCGCAACCGCAGTATTCGACCTGCTGCTGCCGGGGGACTCCCGGTCGCTGAAGGCCAAGAGGTCGTACGTGCGGCCGATCGTCGCGGCGCTCCGCCGGTTCGACGTGTCGGCCGCCGAGGTGGGGGCGCTCGACCTGCACGGGCGAGCGGAGATAGGAGTGGCGGTGGTGGCCGCCGAGGCGGCACATGCCGGTGAGGTGCTCGACTCGTGCGAGCGTCTGATGGCCAGCCGTCCGGAGGTCGAACTGCTGTCGGTGCGTCGTCGGTGGTACGGCGACGACGACTGACCCGGTTGGCCGCCGCCCCGCACGCCGGGGCGGACGGCGCGGGTAGGGTTCGAGTGTTGGGGTCGGTGCGGGCTCCGGTGACGCCCGCGTCGCCGGCCCCGGCCGGTGGCGGGACGCCGTGGAGGTGGCGGAGATGACGGATGCGGCCAAGGTACGCCGGCACGCGGAGCGGGTGCGCGAACTGGTCGCGTCGGTGGTGCGGAGTCAGATCAAGGATCCCCGACTCGGCATGATCACCATCACCGACGCCCGGATCACCGCCGACCTGCGGGATGCCACGGTCTTCTACACCGTGCTCGGCGACGCGGCGGCCCAGGCGGGCACCGCCGCCGCGCTGGACAGCGCCAAGGGCATGCTGCGCAGCACGGTCGGCAAGGCGCTCGGGCTGCGTCACTCGCCAACGCTGACCTTCGTTCTGGACGACGTCCAGGATCAGGTCAAGCACATCGACGACCTGCTCGCCGCGGCCCGCAACGCGGACGCCGAGGTGCAGCGCTTGGCGGCGAGGGCCGAGTACGCCGGTGAGGCGCAGCCGTACCGCCTCGACGAGGACGATGACGAGGGCGGCGCCGACGACGAGGACGAGCCCGACGGCACCGCCGACGATGCCCGGGGCGGGGACCGTCGGTGACCGCCTCCGGTGGCGCCGTGACCGAGCCGGATCCCGCCGTGCGGCGTCAGCCCGGCCCCGGCCGGGTCGGTCCGGCTGCCGACGGTCAGCCGGCCCCGTCGACGCCCGCCACCGGTCCGCACGGTCCGGGCGACCCGGCCGGGCCGAGTCCCTCCGCGACGGCACCCGTCGGGCCGACCGAGGCCGACTGGGCCGCCGCGGTGGCGGCGATCCGCCAGCTGCCCGCCGACGGTCGGGTGCTGCTGATCTGCCACGTCAACCCGGACGGCGACGCGCTGGGCAGCATGCTCGGCTTCGCACTCGGGCTGCGGCGACTCGGCGTACGCCGGTTGCAGGCCACCTTCCCCGGTCCGCCGGAGGTGCCCGAGCCGCTGTCCGGTCTGCCCGGTCTGGAGCTGCTGGTGCCCGAGGCCGAGGTGGAACCCGAGCCGGACCTGGTCATCTGCTTCGACGCGGCGAGCGAGTCGCGGCTCGGTGAGCTGGCCGACCGGTTGACCGGGAAGGGCACCGCGTTGGTGCTCGACCATCACGCCTCGAATCGCGGCTTCGGCGATGTGAACCTGGTCGACCCTGCGGCGGCGGCGACCTCCGTGCTCGCCGAGCAGCTACTGGACCGCCTCGGCGTGCCGCTGGACGCCGGCATCGCCGAATGTCTGTACGTGGCGCTGAGCACCGATACCGGATCGTTCCGGTTCGACGCGACCACCCCGGCGGTGCACGAGATGGCGGCCCGGCTGTTGGCGACCGGGATCCGTCCGGGTGACATCTCGCGGCGGGTGTTCGACAGCCGGCCGTTCGGGGCGGTACGGCTCTTCGGTGAGGTGCTCGGGCGAGCCCGGCTGGAGCCCGGTGAGGCCGGCGGGCAGGGCCTGGTCTGGACGTACGCGACCCTGGACGACCTGGCCCGCCATGAGCAGCGGCCATACGTGCTGGAGGCACTCATCGATCCGGTGCGCTGCACCGCGGAGGCCGACGTGAGTTGCGTGGTCAAGCAGACCGCGCCGGCCGTCTGGGCGGTCTCCCTGCGCAGCAAGGGTGCGACGGACGTGAGCCGGGTGGCCGTTGCGCTGGGCGGCGGTGGGCACCGGCTGGCCGCCGGTTTCACCGGCCGTGGCACCGTGGACGAGGTCATCGAGCAGATCAGGAGCCAGTTGCGGGCGTACGCCCCGAGGAGCGGCACCGACCAGCAGGGGTGATTTCAGGGTCAGCTCCGGGGCGTCGGCGCTTCGGCACCTGGACAGGGCGGGGAGAATCGGATGATGGAGCAGCCCCACGATCTCACCGTCGACGCCCCTCGCACCTGGGAGCGGCCGGTCGTCTGCGTACCGGTGCTTGTCGCTCTCTCCCTGGTGGGCGGCCGCTTCTCGTCCTTCTCGACCGAGGCGAACGTCTATGTCTTCGGTGCCGGCGGGGTGCTGATCTGGCTCGGCCTGACCAAGCGGGTGCAGGCCCGTCCGGCACCTGACCGGTTGCCACCCGGCGTGGTCTGGTGGGCGCTGCCGGTGGCGGTCTTCGGGATCTTCGAGGGGGTCACCTTCATCGCGGCGGCCGGTGACGACTTCCCCACCTTCTCCCTCCTGGCCGATCCGCTGCTGGAGGACCGCCTGGTCCGTTCGGCGGCCTGGTTGGTGTGGCTGTCGGCGTTCTGGGGGCTGGTGCGGCGATGATGCGGGCCTTGGCGATCGGCGGTTTCCTGCTCGGGATGGCGCTGTTCGGGCTGGTCGAGTGGCTGGCCCGGCGGGAGGGCTCGAAGATCCCGACCCTCGGCGAACTCTGCGCGTACGTCATGCGATACGAGGTCGGTCCGGTACCGGTGGGCCGGATCGGGCTGTTCGGCTTCTGGTGGTGGGTCGGCTGGCACTTCCTGGCTCGTTGACCGGGACTCGACCCGTCCAGATTGCGGGAACAGCGCGCACCATGTGGACCTGAACGATAACTTGGGAAACGGCTGGCGTCGCTTTCGGCGCAGGTCAGGGGCGGAGCCATACCCGGTGCCGCTCCACTCCAGGGTTGACCGACCCGGGCCATCAGGCCGCCCATCCGCCGCTCCGGCGACCCCGGTACCGGCTTTCGGGCGACAGTCGTAGCACCGCCCGTGACGCGCCGCCGCGCTCGGTGACGCGTGCCCTGGAAGGGGTTCACCATGGCCGCCAAGCCCAAGCCCGAGACCACTGACGAGGCCCGTGAGCAGGCCCGTCGCGCCCTGCAGACCTCCATGGACACCCGTCAGTGACGGTGTTCGACCGGCGGTGACGCCCCGCCGCCGATGCGTACGGCGTCACCGCCGGTCCGCTCGTGCTTCCGGGTCGTCGGGCTGGACCGGCGCCATCCCCGGGTGATGGTCGCCAGGGGTAAGTGGTGCGCCGGCTTGCCCCCCTTACTTCTCACGTGCCACCATCGGCGGCGATGAGCCAGCCGACAATTGCCACCGGCCGGGTCGCGTCGCCGCGCCGAATCGCCGCGCTCGCCCTGCCCGCCCTCGTGGTGCTCGCCGCCGAGCCGCTCTACGTGCTCGTTGACACCGCGGTTGTCGGCCACCTGGGTCGGGTGCCGCTGGCGGCGGTGGCCGTGGGCGGCACCGTGATGACCCTCACCGCCTGGCTGGGGACCGTGGTCGCGTACGGCACGACCGGCCGCGCGGCCCGTCGGTTCGGTGCCGGGGACCGCGCCGCAGCGGTGGCCGAGGGGGTCCAGGCCTCCTGGTCGGCCCTTGGTGTGGGCCTGGCGGTCGTCGTCGGCATGCAGTTCGGCGGTGGTGCCCTGGCCGGCGCGCTGGCCGGCGGTGGTGACGTGGCCGTGGCCGCCGCCGAGTGGCTGCGCATCGCCGCGTTCGGCGCACCCGGGTTGCTGCTCGCCGCCGCCGGCAACGGCTGGCTGCGGGGTGTACAGGACACCCGGCGGCCGCTGCTCTTCGTGGTCGGCCCCAATGTGCTCTCCGCGGTGCTCTGTCCGGTGCTGGTCTACCCGGTGGGCCTGGGGCTGATCGGCTCGGCGGTGGCGAACGTGATCGCGCAGACCCTCTCCGGGGCTCTCTTCGCCGCCGCCCTGGTGGCCGAGCGGGTGGCGCTGCGCCCGCGTCCCCGGATCATCGGCCAGCAACTGGTGCTCAGCCGGGACCTGCTGATTCGCGGGGTTGCCTTCCAGGCCAGCTTCCTGTCCGCCACGGCCGTGGCCGCCCGGTTCGGTGCCGCCACGGTCGGTGCCCACCAGATCGCCGTACAGCTCTGGTTCTTCGCGGCGCTGGTGCTCGATGCGCTGGCCATCGCCGCGCAGGCGCTGGTCGGGGCGGCGCTCGGCGGTGGTGACGACGCGACGGCCCGGGCGCTGGCCCGCCGGATCGGCCGGCTGGGCGCGATCTGCGGTACGGCGTTCGCGGTGCTCGCGGCGGCCGGTGCCGGCGTGGTGCCTACCTGGTTCAGCTCCGATCGAGCGGTACACGAACAGGCGTTGGTGGCCTGGCCCTGGTTCGCCGCGATGCTGCCGCTGGCCGGGGTGGTGTTCGCCCTCGACGGCGTGCTGATCGGCGCGGGTGACATCCGCTATCTGCGCAACCTCACCGTGGCCGGTGCGCTCGGCGGATTCCTGCCGGCGATCTGGCTGGCGTACGCCCTCGATCTGGGCCTCGGTGGCATCTGGGCCGGGCTGATGCTGTTCACCGTGATCCGCCTGATCGGGCTGCTGCTGCGGCTGCGCAGCGGTGCCTGGGCGGTGACCGGCGCGGTACGCGGCGAGGAGCGTCTACCCGCCTGATAAGACCTGGCCGTAGAGCGCGTAGATGACGAGCACCAGCGCCAGGCTCGCCACGAAGGCGGCCAGCATGGCGACGATCTTCACGGTGTTCGGGTAGCGCTCGCGCAGGCGCCGCCGTCCCTGCCAGGCCCACCAGCGTCGCCGGACCGCCGCGGCGCCGGGCAGGGCGGCCAGACCTTCGGCGAACCGGACACCCAACGTGCGCCGCGCCGGTGGTGGATTCAGCATCCAGTCCGGCAGCGCGCTGGGCTGGTCGGGCGTACGCAGGCGGACCCCTTCGTCGGGCCGGCGCGTTCGATCGGGACCGCGGTCCGTGGTCATCCCGTTCTCCCCGTGGCCTGCCGGCGCGGCACTCACCGTCGCCGATGGGTCCATCGTGTCAGGGGAGTCCAAGCCCGAACATCCGGTTTTCCGGCGGCTGTCCGGTGCTCGGGCCGGCGCGCCGATCTGGCAGGCTTGCACGTCGTGAGCACAGACGGCCTGATCGTGGTGGACAAGTCCGGCGGCATGACCTCGCACGACGTGGTCGCCCGGATCCGCCGGCTCGCTCGGACCCGGCGCGTCGGTCACGGTGGCACGCTCGATCCGATGGCCACCGGGGTGCTGGTGATCGGGGTGGGCCGGGCCACCAGGCTGTTGACCTACGTGATCGGTGCGGACAAGAGCTACGCGGCGACCATCCGGCTGGGCCAGGCCACGGTCACCGACGACGCGGAGGGTGACGTGATCGCCACCACGCCCGCCGGAATGCTCACCGACGAGGCGGTCCGGAGCGTGCTGGCCGGGATGACCGGGGAGATCGACCAGGTGCCGAGCGCGGTGAGCGCCATCAAGATCAACGGGCAGCGGGCGTACAAGCGGGTCCGTGAGGGCGAGAGCGTCGACCTGCCGGCCCGGCGGGTCACCGTGTCCCGGCTCGACGTGCTGGCGATCCGACGTGATCGGCCCGACGTGGTCGACGTCGATGTCGATGTGGCCTGCTCGACCGGAACGTACATCCGGGCGATCGCCCGCGACGCGGGCCTGGCGCTCGGGGTCGGCGGTCACCTGACCGCGCTGCGTCGTACCGCCGTGGGTGGGTTCACCCTGGCGGAGGCCGTCACCCTCGACGAGCTGGAGCGTCGCGCGCCGGACGTGGTGGGGCTGCCGCTCGCGCCCGCCGCCGACCGGTTCTTCCCTCGCCGGGACGCCACCGCCGAGGAGGCGAAGGTGCTCTCCCACGGCGGTCCGCTCGACCCGGTCGGCCACACCGGGCCGTACGCGGTCTTCGATCCGGCCGGTGGGCTGATCGCTATCGTCAGCGAGCGGGCCGGCCGGGCCCGCGCGGAGATCGTGCTCGCCCCGGCCTGACGCCGGGTGCCCGACGGCCGACCGCCGACGGTCGGGGCCAACGACAGCGGAGGAGCAGCATGCAGCGGTGGCGGGGGTACGACGCGGTGCCCGGTGGCTGGGGACGGTCGGTCGTCACCATCGGCGTCTTCGACGGTGTGCACAAGGGGCACCAGGCGACCATCGGGCATGCCGTGGCCCGTGCCCGTGAACTCGGCGTGCAGTCGGTGGTGGTCACCTTCGACCCGCACCCGTCCGAGGTCGTGCGGCCGGGTTCGCATCCGGCCGTGTTGACCGAGCCGTCCCGCAAGGCGGAGCTGATCGAGGCCCTCGGGGCGGACGTGCTCTGTGTGATCCCGTTCACGCCCGAGCTCTCCCGGTTGTCGGCCGAGGCGTTCGTGCACGACGTGCTGGTGGAGCACCTGCACGCCGCGCTCGTGGTGGTGGGCGAGAACTTCCGGTTCGGCCACCGGGCCGCCGGTGACGTGGCGCTGCTGGAGCGACTCGGTCGCACCTTCGGCTTCGCCGTCGAGGGAGCGCCGCTGGTCGCCGCGGCTGGCACGGTCTTCTCCTCGACGTACATCAGATCCTGCGTCGACGCGGGCGACGTGACCGCGGCGGCCGACGCGCTGGGCCGCCCGCACCGGCTGGAGGGTGTGGTGGTCCGCGGTGACCAGCGTGGGCGGGAACTCGGCTACCCGACCGCGAACCTGCTCTGCCACCGGCACGCGGCGGTCCCGGCCGACGGCGTCTACGCCGCCCGGATGATCCGTCGGGGGCGACGGCAGCCGCTCGCCGCCGCCGTGTCGATCGGTACGAACCCGACCTTCTCCGGCCGGGAGCGCCGGGTCGAGGCGTACGTGCTCGACTTCGACGGCGACCTCTACGGCGAGCGGCTGGCGCTCGACTTCGTGGCGCATCTGCGCGGGCAGACCCGCTTCGATTCGGTCGAGCCGCTGATCGCCCAGATCGCCCAGGACGTCGAGCGGACCCGCCGGGTGCTGGGCTGACCCGTCACCGACCCGCCCGTGGCCCTTGACCGGCCCGGTCGGGTGGGTGCTGGTAGGCTGGCTGAGACGTCGGCTGACCGACGTGGGGCCTCGCCTGCCTGCTCGACGCCGCGGGTGCGAGGACCGTCCGTCACCGGTGCCGTAGCCCGGCCCGACGGACCGCATCGAGACAACCCACCAGAACAGGGAGAACATGGCGCTCGACCAGCAGGCAAAGGCCAAGATCCGCGAGGAGTACGCGACCGCCGAGGGTGACACCGGGTCGCCCGAGGTGCAGGTCGCGGTCCTCACCAAGCGGATCGCCGATCTCACCGAGCACCTGAAGGTGCACAAGCACGACCACCACAGCCGCCGTGGGCTGCTGCTGCTGGTCGGCCGTCGCCGCCGGTTGCTCAACTACGTTCAGAAGAAGGACATCAACCGCTACCGGTCGCTCATCGAGCGGCTCGGCCTGCGCCGGTGACGTGACGGGGGAGTGGCCCACCAGGTCACTCCCCCGTCGGCGTCCCAACCGAGAAACGGGCCACGACCACCCAGACAAGGGAGTGTCGGCGTACCGGTCTCCGGTAGTGGCCTCCGGGCACCCTGGCATCCCGCCGGCGGTCCCGGGCGCTTCGATCGAAGACCGGCCGTCCGTACAGCTCCCGCGTCGTGGCCCCCGATGCGAAGGAGCATTGAAACAGCATGACCGAGACCAAACTCGGCACCGAAACCCGCACCGCCGTGATCGACAACGGGTCGTTCGGCACCCGTGAGATCACCTTCTCGACCGGCCGGCTGGCCCGACAGGCCGCCGGGTCCGTCACGGCCCAGCTCGGCGAGACTGTCGTCCTCTCCGCCACCACCGCCGGCAAGCAGCCGAAGGAGCAGTTCGACTTCTTCCCGCTGACCGTCGACGTCGAGGAGCGGATGTACGCCGCGGGCCGCATCCCCGGCTCGTTCTTCCGCCGCGAGGGTCGGCCCAGCGAGGACGCCATCCTCACCTGCCGACTGATCGACCGGCCGCTGCGCCCGTCGTTCGTCAAGGGCCTGCGCAACGAGGTCCAGGTTGTCGAGACGATCCTCGCGCTCGACCCGCAGCACCCGTACGACGTGGTCGCGATCAACGCCGCGTCGATGTCGACCAAGCTGTCCGGCCTGCCGTTCTCCGGCCCGATCGGGGCCACCCGGATGGCCCACGTGGACGGCCAGTGGGTCGCCTTCCCGACCCACGAGGAGCTGGCCCGGGCCACCTTCGACATGGTGGTGGCCGGCCGGTCCCTGCCCGACGGCGACGTCGCGATCATGATGGTCGAGGCGGAGGCCACCGAGCACACCGTGAAGCTGGTCGCCGGCGGGGCGCCCGCACCGACCGAGGAGGTCGTGGCCAGCGGCCTGGAGGCCGCCAAGCCCGCCATCCGCGAGCTGTGCCGGGCACAGAGCGAGCTGGCCGAGGTCGCCGCCAAGCCGGTCGCCGAGTTCCCGGTCTTCCTGGACTACCAGGACGACGCGTACGACGCGGTCGCCGAACTGGCCCGCGCCGACGTCGCCGAGGCCCTGCAGATCGCCGGCAAGGCCGACCGCGAGGGGGCCCTGGACGCGATCAAGCTGCGCGTGCAGGAGGAACTCGGCTCCCGCTTCGAGGGCCGGGAGAAGGAGCTCTCCGCCGCCTTCCGTTCGCTGACCAAGTCCGAGGTGCGTAGCCGGGTGCTGCGCGAGCAGGTCCGCATCGACGGTCGGGGTCCGCGTGACATCCGTCCGCTGAGCGCCGAGGTGGGCGTGCTGCCCCGGGTGCACGGCTCGGCGCTGTTCGAGCGCGGCGAGACCCAGATCCTCGGCGTCACCACGCTCAACATGCTGCGCATGGAGCAGGCGCTGGACACCCTCTCCCCGGAGAAGTCCAAGCGCTACATGCACAACTACAACTTCCCGCCGTACTCCACCGGTGAGACCGGCCGGGTCGGCTCGCCGAAGCGCCGCGAGATCGGGCACGGTGCCCTCGCTGAGCGGGCACTGATCCCGGTGCTGCCCTCGCGGGAGGAGTTCCCGTACGCCATCCGGCAGGTCTCCGAGGCGCTCGGCTCCAACGGCTCCACCTCGATGGGCTCGGTCTGCGCCTCGACGCTGGGCCTGCTCAGCGCCGGTGTGCCGCTGAAGGCGCCGGTCGCCGGCATCGCCATGGGCCTCATCTCCGACGAGGTCGACGGCAAGACTCAGTACGTCACCCTCACCGACATCCTCGGTGCCGAGGACGCCTTCGGTGACATGGACTTCAAGGTCGCCGGCACCCGCGACTTCGTCACCGCGTTGCAGCTCGACACCAAGCTCGACGGCATCCCGTCCGACGTGCTGGCCGCCGCGCTCCAGCAGGCGCACGAGGCGCGGCAGACCATCCTCGACGTGATGCAGCGGGCGATCGAGGCGCCGGCCGAGATGTCCGACTACGCGCCGCGGGTCACCACGGTCAAGATTCCGGTCGACAAGATCGGCATGGTGATCGGCCCGAAGGGTCAGACCATCAACGCCATCCAGGACGAGACCGGTGCCGAGATCTCCATCGAGGATGACGGCACCATCTACGTCGGCGCGACCAACGGTCCGTCGGCACAGGCCGCGGTCGAGCGGATCAACGCGATCGCCAACCCGACCCTGCCCAAGGTCGGCGACCGCTTCCTCGGCACGGTGGTGAAGACCGCTCCGTTCGGCGCGTTCGTCTCGTTGCTGCCGGGCCGCGACGGCCTGCTGCACATCTCCAAGGTGGGCGACGGCAAGCGGGTCGAGAAGGTCGAGGACTTCCTCAACGTCGGTGACCGGGTCGAGGTCGAGATCGCCGACATCGACCAGCGCGGCAAGATCTACCTGGACAAGGTCCGTCCGGAGGGCGCCGAGGCGCCGGCCGCCGCAGCCGGCGAGGAGCGGCCCGCCGGCCGTGACCGGGGTGGCGACCGGGGTCCGCGTGACCGGGGCGACCGCGAGCGCGGTGGCGACCGGGGCGCTCGCGGCCCGGAGCGTGGCGAAGGTGGCGAGGGTGGCGGCGACAACCGTCCCCGACGCCGTACCCGGCACAGCTGACACGTGAACCGCTGACCGGCCGGGCGACACCGTCGCCCGGCCGGTTCGTCAACTCATCCACCCCCACGTCGTACTGGAAGCAGGTGGCCGTGACCCGGACCCGGCATTCGTCTTTCCTCGGGGCCCGACCGGGGCCGACGCCGCGCGTCGGTCGTTCGACCACCGCGACCGCTCGGGCCGCCGGTGGGTCGACCCGGGCGGTGACCCGGACCCTGAGCGACGATCCGCTGGGCGGCACGGTACGCCGCACGGTGCTGCCGAACGGGCTGCGCGTGCTGACCGAGGCGATTCCGGCAATGCGCAGCGTCTCGTTCGGCGTCTGGGTGGCGGTCGGCTCCCGGGACGAGACCGGTCCGCAGGCCGGTGCCGCCCACTTCCTGGAACACCTGCTGTTCAAGGGCACCCACAAGCGGAACGCGATGGAGATCTCCTCGGCGATCGAGGCGGTGGGCGGCGAGACCAACGCCTTCACCACGAAGGAGTACACCTGCTACTACGCCCGGGTGCTGGACGAGGACCTGCCCCTGGCCATCGACGTGATGTGCGACCTGGTCGCCGACTCGGTGCTGGAGCCGGCCGACGTGGAGACCGAGCGTGGCGTGATCCTCGAAGAGATCGCCATGCACGATGACGAACCCGGCGACGAGGTGCACGACCTGTTCGCCCAGGCTGTCTACGGTGACCATCCGTTGGGCCGGCTGATCTCCGGCACCGCGGAGACCGTCACCCCGATGACCCGTCGGCAGATCCAGAGCTTCTACCGGCGACGCTACGTCGCGCCCCAGATCGTCATCGCCGCCGCCGGCAACCTCGACCACACCGCCGTGGTGCGGCTGGTCCGCCAGGCGCTGCGGGGCACCCCGCTGGACACCGATCCGGCGGCGCCCGCGCCGCAGCGGCCGGCCACTCCGGGCGTACGCACCCGGGCCGCCGCCACCGTGGTGGAGGAGAAGGAGACCGAGCAGGCGCACATCATGCTGGGCTGCCCGGGCATCGATCGGCTCGACGAGCGTCGCTTCGCTCTCGGCGTGCTGAACAACGTGCTCGGCGGGGGCATGTCCAGCCGGCTCTTCCAGGAGATCCGGGAGCGCCGTGGCCTCGCCTACTCCGTCTACTCCTATGCCAGCCAGTACGCCGACAGCGGCCTGTTCGGCGTCTACGCCGGCTGCGCCCCGGGGCGGGTCGACGAGGTGCTGGAGCTGACCCGGGCCGAGTTGGCGCGTACCGCCGCGCACGGCATCACCGAGGCGGAACTGGCCAGGGGCAAGGGGATGAGCAAGGGCTCGTTCGTGCTCGGACTGGAGGACACCGGCTCCCGGATGAGCCGCCTGGCCAAGGGCGAACTGCTCTACGGGGACCTGGTGCCGGTCAACGAACTGCTCGACCGGGTCGACGCGGTCACCCTCGACGATGTCAACGCCCTCGCCGCCGAGCTGCTGGACCGGCCGATGTCCCTCGCCGTCGTCGGCCCGTTCGCCGGCCGGGACTTCAGCGCCTGACCCTTTCGGCCGACCGGATGGGCGCGGTGCACCCCCGGGGTGTCCACGTCCCGATTGGGATAGGTTGTGCCGCGTGACTGACGAGCAGGAGAAGGCTGGCCCCGAGTCGATCAAGGTCGGCGTGCTGGGTGCCGGCGGCCGGATGGGTGCCGAGGTGTGCCGGGCCGTCGAGGCGGCCGCCGACATGAAACTGGTGGCGACCGTCGACCAGGACGACTGGCTGGTCGACGCTGCCGAGGCGGGGGCGGAGGTGCTCGTCGACTTCACCACTCCCGACGTCGTGATGGACAACCTGCACTGGTGCATCGACCAGGGCATCCACGCGGTGGTCGGCACCAGCGGCTTCACCGAGCAGCGGATCGAGAAGGTGCGCGGCTGGCTGGCCGACCGGCCCGACGTGGGTGTGGTGATCGCCCCCAACTTCGGTCTCGGCGCGGTGCTGATGATGCAGTTCGCCGCGCGGGCCGCCCGCTACTTCGAGTCGGTCGAGATCGTCGAACAGCACCATCCGCGCAAGCTCGACGCGCCCAGCGGCACCGCCATGCACACCGCGCGCCTGGTCGCGGCGGCCCGGGCCGAGGCCGGCCTCGGTCCGGTGCCGGACGCCACCAAGGACGAGATCGCCGGTGCCCGGGGCGCCGACGTCGACGGGGTACGGGTGCACGCCGTGCGGGCCACCGGACTGGTCGCCCACCAGGAGGTGCTCTTCGGCACCACGGGCGAGACGCTCACCATCCGGCACGACTCGTACGACCGGGTCTCCTTCATGCCGGGCGTGCTGCTCGCGGTACGCGCGGTGCGGAACCGCCCGGGCCTGACCCTCGGCCTGGACGCCCTGCTCGACTGAGGCGCGGCCGGGGCGGGCCGGCGGGTCGGTCAGCCGGCCCGGGGCGGCTCGGTGGGGACGGCGACGTGCAGGCGCAGCTGGGGGACCAGCATGTCGTCGACGTCCAGCGCGCGTCCCGCGCCGTCGGGTTCCCAGCCGGCTGTGGTGAGGAACTTGCGGGATGCCTGGTCTCCCTCGAACACCCACGCCACCGCCCGGTCGAAGCCGGACTCCCGCCACAGGTCGACGCTGGCGGCGAGCAGCCGGGAGCCGTGCCCGCGCCGGCCCCACCGGGGCTCGACCAGCAGGTCGGTCACCGCCACCACGTCGGCACCGAGCGCCTCGGCCGGTTCGTTCGGGGCCAGCGCCTCGGCGTCGGCCGGACCGGAGGCGGCGAAGCCCACCAGATACGATTGCTCGGCCTGTTCGACGGCGACCAGCACCCGGTGGGTGTCGCTCGGCGGCTGGCGCACCGAGGCATCCCAGCGTTCGGCCAGCGACGCCTCATCGAGGCCGTCCAGCACCTCCCGGGGCAGCAGTCGCCGGTAGGCGACCCGCCAGGTGGCGAGCTGGATGCGGGCGATCTCGGCGGCGTCCTCCGGACGCGCCGGGCGGACGTACCCGAGACTCATGGCACGACAGCCTACGCAGGGTGAGGGAGGCGACGGTGGCGCAGGGTGCCAGGCGGACGATCGGACAGGTCGCCGCGGTGATCGTGCTCGCCGTCGCGGTGGCCGGGTTCCTGTCCGTGGCGGCCGTCCGGCACGGCTTCTTCGACCTGCAGGTGTACCGGGGTGCCCTGGTCTGGTGGGTGCACGACGGCGGGGAGATCTACGACTACCTCAAACCCGGCACCCAGTACGGCTTCACGTACCCACCGTTCGCCGCCCTGGTGATGCTGCCGATGGCGTACCTGTCCTGGCATGCGGCGATCGTGGTGAGCGTGGCGGCCGGCGTGGTGACCAGCGCGGTGCTGATCTGGTGGCTGCTGGACCCGGTGTCCCGGCGTGCCGGCTGGACCCGCTGGTTCGCTTTCGCGGTGGCGCTGTGCCTGGTCGCCGCCTTCGAACCGATGCGCGAGACGATCAACTTCGGCCAGGTCAACACGCTGCTGCTCTTCCTGGTGGCGGTGGATCTGCTCCGGCTGCTGCCGGGTGGCAGCAGATGGGCCGGGATCGGCATCGGCCTGGCCACCGCGATCAAGCTCACGCCGGGCATCTTCATCGTCTACCTGCTGGTGACCGGGCGCTGGCGCGCGGCGGTGACCGCCTCGGGCACCGCGACCGCCGCGACCGTCCTGGCCGCGGCGCTGTTCCCGGACGCCTCCCGGGAGTTCTGGACCAGCGCCCTGTGGAACACCGGGCGCGTCGGCGAGTTGGCCTTCGTCTCCAACCAGTCGCTGCGGGGCGTGGTGGCCCGGCTGGACCCGGAGAGCCCCAGCACGCTGGCCTGGCTGCTGCTGGTCGCCGCGACGCTGGTGCTCTGGGCGTGGCGGTCCCGGGTCGCGGCGTCCGTGGGCGACGAGGCCACCGGGCTGGCCCTGACCGGCGCGGTGATGTGCCTGGTCAGCCCGGTCACCTGGGTGCATCACCTGGTCTGGCTGCTGCCGGGCCTGCTGTTGCTGGTGGACCGCGGCATGGCGGCGCCACCGGGCGGTCGCCGACGCCGGGTCCTGCTGGCCTGCGCCACCATCGGGTACGCGTTCCTGACCAGCCGGATCGTCTGGGCGTGGGAGAAGGACTTCACCGGCCTCGACGGTTTCCTGTTCGGCAACACCTACGTCTGGATCAGCCTGGCGTTGCTGGCCTTCCTGCCGGTGCGTCGGGCCGCCCCCCGGTCGCCGTCGGATCCAGCGTCGCCGTCGGATTCAGCGTCGCTGTCGGATTCAGCTGCCGTCGAGCCGGCCGGTGTACCGCAACTCGACCAGTCCGATCGCCGGCCGCCCGCCGGACAACGGCACCGGATAGGTCGAGCGCTCACCGTCCGGTGACAACCCGGCCCGCTCGTAGAACCGGCGGGCCCGGTCGTTGTCCGCCAGCACCCAGAGCCGGTACTCCGTCCAGCCGGACTCGCGCAGGCCCGTCCGGGCCGCCGCGAACAGGGCCCGAGCGGTGCCGTCACCCCAGTTCTCGGGCGTGACGTAGAGGCTGACCACCTCGCCGTACGCCGGGTCGAGGTCGCCGCGATCCTGGTTGTTGCGGTACGGCCCGAAGGTGGCGAACCCGACGAGGGTGCCGTGCTCCTCGGCGAGCAACGTGGTGAACGGGTGATCCGGGTCGGCGGTGCCGAGGGCCCGCCGGCGCTGCGCCCAGGCGACCGGGTTGAGTCGGTTCAGCACCTCCTCGGGCATGATCCCGGCGTAGCCGGCCTGCCAGCCGCGGACATGCACCCGGGCCACCGCCTCGGCGTCGTCGGGCTGCTCACGGCGGATGCTGGGCATGGAAGTAGTTCTAGGCCGCCGGGGCGGGCAGGTCCAGTGTCCGCACCGATGTCGTACGCCTGTCGTAGCCTGCCTGCGATGGCCGCACCGGAATCGCTCTCGCTCGCCCAGGCCCGCCGCGTCGCGTTGGCCGCGCAGGGCTTCGCCGATCCGGCGCCCTCCGGGGCGCCCACCCGCCGTCACCTGCGTCGGGTGCTCGACCGGGTCGGGTTGATCCAGATGGATTCGGTGAACGTGCTGCAACGGGCGCACTACCTGCCGCTCTACAGCCGGCTCGGGCCCTACCCCACCACGCTGCTCGACTCCGCCGCCTACCGCCGTCCCCGGGAGCTGTTCGAGTACTGGGGCCACGAGGCGTCGCTGGTGCCGGTCGCCCTGCATCCGGCGCTGCGCTGGCGGATGGCCCGGGCGCACTCCGACGCCTGGGGCGGGATGCGCCGCATCGCCGCCGAGCAGCCCGCCCTGGTCGCCTGGGTACGCGACGAGGTGGCCGCCCGGGGCCCGCTGACCGTCGCCGAGATCGAGCACGACGTACCCCGACAGACCGGGAACTGGGGGTGGAACTGGTCGGCGGTGAAACAGGCCCTGGAGTATCTCTTCTGGGCCGGCGAGGTGTGCGCGGCACAGCGCACCGGCTCCTTCGCCCGCCGCTACGACCTGCCGGAGCGGGTGCTACCGGCGGAGGTCCTGGCCGCGCCGACGCCTACCGACGCGCAGGCTCACCGCACGCTGGTGGGCATCGCCGCCCGGTCGCTCGGGGTGGCCTCGGAGCCGGAGCTGCGCGACTATTTCCGGCTGCCGGTGGCCGGTGCGCGGCAGGCCATCGCCGAGCTGGTCGAGGCGGGGGAGTTGCGACCGGTCACGGTCCAGGGGTGGCGGCAGCCCGCCTGGTTGCACGCCGAGGCCCGGCTACCCCGCTGGGTACGCGGCAACGGCCTGGTGAGCCCCTTCGACCCGCTGGTCTGGGAACGCGCCCGCACCGAGCGGCTGTTCGACTTCACCTACCGCATCGAGATCTACGTGCCCGCGCCGCAACGGGTGTACGGCTACTACGTGCTGCCGTTCCGCCAGGGCGAGCGCTTCACCGCCCGGGTCGACCTGAAGGCGGACCGCAAGTCCGGGGTGCTGCTGGTGCCGGCCGCCTGGGTGGAGCCGGGCGTCGACCCGGGGGAGACGGCGATCGCGCTGGCCGCCGAGCTGTACCGGCTGGCCGGCTGGCTCGGCCTCGACGCGGTGGCGCCACCGGCCGCCGGTGACCTCGCGGCACCACTGGCCGCCGCGCTGGTGGGCGTGGCCGGTGTACGGTGATGCTCGTGACGAGCGTTGACCGACCGGACGCCCAGCCGCAGACCGACCTGCACGGCGAGCACCCACATGGTCGCCTGGACGCCGGTCACCCGTCCGGTGGGCCGGCGGGCGCAGCGCAGCAGGGCGACTGGTCAGCGGGATATCCAGCCGGCTATCCGGTGGTCGAGTCCGACCGGCTCACCCGGTTCGTGACCCGGATGCACGCTCGCACGCCGCGCTGGGTGGTGCCGTTGGCCGCGGTCGGCTGTGTCGCCGCCGGCATCGGGTACACGCTGCTCAGCGATCCCACCCGCTCCGCGCCCGATGCCCTGCCGACCTGCCTGCTCAAGCTGACCACCGGGCTGGACTGCCCGGGGTGTGGCGGCACCCGTGCCCTCTGGTACGTGCTGCACGCCGATCTGCCGGCCGCCGCCCGTCACCACTTCCTCTTCGTCTTCGCGCTGCCCTTCCTGGCGTACCTCTTCGTCGCCTGGGCCGGTCGGCAGGCGTTCGGTTGGCGGCTTCCCGAGCTACGCATCGGTCCGAAGCTGGTCGGCGGGTTCCTCGCCGCCTGGCTCGCCTTCTCGGTGGTCCGTAACCTGCCCTGGGCCCCGTTCACCGCCCTCTACGTGTAGCGCCCGGACCGGCGTTTTCCGGTCGTCAGTGGGTCTCGACTACAGTCCCAGGAATGCCGGAGATGGTGCAGCCCCAGGTCAGGTTGATCGCGTGGACCCAGTTCGACCCGCCGGAGGACGTGCCGTGGTCGACCGATGCCGACGGGGGGCAGGCGCTCGCGGAGTTCGCCGGGCGGGCCTGCTACCAGAGTTGGAAGAAGCCGAACCCGGCGACGGCCACCAACGCCGGCTACCTGGCGCACATTCTGGAGGTCGGGCACCTTTCGGTGCTGGAGCACGGCTCAGTGAGCTTCTACTTCACCGGTGTGTCCCGCTCGTTCACCCATGAGCTGATCCGGCACCGGCACTTCTCGTACTCGCAGCTGTCGCAGCGGTACGTGCCGGAGCGGGACGCCGCGATGGTGGAGCCGACGGTCATCGCCGAGGACCCGGAACTGCACAAGCGGTTCGTCGAGGCTGCCGAGGCCAGCGTACGGGCCTACAACGACCTGCTGGAGGGGCTGGAGCGGCGCTTCGCCGACGTGGCGAACCCGACCCTGCGGCGCAAGCAGGCCCGCCAGGCGGCCCGGGCGGTGCTGCCGAACGCCACCGAGACCCGCATCGTGGTGACCGGCAACTACCGGGCCTGGCGGCACTTCGTCGGCATGCGCGCCACCGAGCACGCCGACGTGGAGATCCGTGAGCTGGCGGTGGAGTGCCTCCGACAGTTGCAGCGGGTCGCGCCGAACGTCTTCGCCGACTTCAGCATCTCGACGCTGCCCGACGGCACGGAGGTGGCGCAGAGCCCGTACGCCCAGGTGTCCTGACGGGCGTCGGACCGCCCGCCCGGGGCTGGTGAGCCCTTCCCCGGTGGCCGGCCGTCGGCCGTCCGATAGGTTGTCACCATGACGCACGACCACCTCGACGCTCCGGTGCGAACGGCCTCCCGTCCGTTCGGCCGGGTGCTCACGGCCATGGTGACCCCGTTCACCGCCGACGGGGCGCTCGACCTCGACGGCGCGGCGCGGCTGGCGGATCATCTGGTCGCGGAGCAGGGCAACGACGCGTTGGTGGTCAACGGCACCACCGGCGAGTCACCGACCACCACCGACGCCGAGAAGGAACGCCTGATCCGGGTCGTGGTGGAGGCCGTCGGCGACCGGGCCCGGGTGGTGGCGGGGGTCGGCACCAACGACACCCGACACACCATCGAGCTGGCGACCTCCGCGGAGAAGGCCGGTGCGCACGGGCTGCTGGTGGTCACGCCGTACTACAACAAGCCGCCGCAGGCCGGTCTGCTACGCCACTTCACCGAGGTGGCCGATGCCACCGGGCTGCCGGTGATGCTCTACGACATCCCGCACCGCTCCGGCGTGGCGATCGAAACCGAGACCCTGGTCCAGCTCGCCGAACACGGCCGCATCGTCGCGGTCAAGGACGCCAAGGGCGACCTGACGGCGACGAGTTGGGTGACCAGCCGGGCCGAGCTGGCGTACTACAGCGGCGAGGACGCGCTCACCCTGCCCGCTTTGGCCGTCGGCTGCGTCGGCGTGGTGGGCACCTCCACGCACTTCACCGGTGCCGAGACCAAGCAGATGATCGAGGCGTACGACACGGGCGACACGGCGACCGCGTTGACGCTGCACCGCCGCCTGCTACCGCTGTACACGGGGATCTTCCGTACCCAGGGTGTGATCCTGGTCAAGGCTGGCCTGGCGGCGCAGGGCCTGCCGGGCGGGCCGGTCCGTCCACCGCTGGTGGACGCCACCGATGGCGAGATCGCCCAGCTGCGCGCCGACTGCGCGGCGGCGGGCCTACCGCTCCCTGAATGATCAAACGACACGACGGACGCCGGGTGACGGCGTCGCAGAATGAGGTGAACGCGTGACCGAGGCGCACAACGAGGAGGCCCAACTTCCACCGCCGCTGCCGGAGGGCGGACTGCGGATCATACCGCTCGGCGGGCTCGGCGCCATCGGCCGGAACATGACCGTCTTCGAGTACGACGGCAAGCTGCTGGTCGTCGACTGCGGCGTGCTCTTCCCGGACGTGGAGCAGCCCGGTGTCGACCTGATCCTGCCGGACTTCGGCCCGATCCTCGACCGGCTCGACGACATCCAGGCGATCGTCCTGACGCACGGCCACGAGGACCACATCGGTGCGGTGCCCTACCTGCTCGCGCACAAGCCCGACATCCCGCTGGTCGGCTCGCAGTTCACCCTCGCGCTGGTGGAGGCGAAGCTGGCCGAGCGGCGCATCCAGCCGTACACGCTGACCGTGCGGGAGGGCGGCCGGGAGCGGCTCGGCCCGTTCGAGTGCGAGTTCTTCGCCGTGAACCACTCGATTCCCGACGCGCTCGCGGTGGCCATCCGGACCCCGGCCGGGCTGGTGCTGCACACCGGCGACTTCAAGATGGACCAGTTGCCGCTGGACGGCCGGATCACCGACCTGGCCGGCTTCGCCCGGCTCGGTGCCGAGGGCGTGGACCTGCTGCTGTCGGATTCCACGAACGCGGAGATCCCGGGCTTCGTCACGCCCGAGCGGGAGATCGGTCCGGTCCTCGACGCGATCTTCGCCAAGGCCCGGGGTCGGATCATCGTGGCCTCGTTCGCCTCTCACGTGCACCGGGTGCAGCAGGTCTTCGACTCGGCCGCCGAGCACGGTCGCAAGGTCGCCCTGATCGGCCGGTCGATGGTCCGCAACATGGGCATCGCGCGGGATCTGGGTCTGTTGAACATCCCGCCCGGCCTGGTCGTCGGCCTCGACGAGGCGACCTCGATGCCGCCCGAGCAGATCGTGCTGATGTCCACCGGTTCGCAGGGCGAGCCGATGAGTGCCCTGGGCCGGATGGCCAGCGGTGATCACCGGCACATCACCATCGCACCCGGTGACACGGTGGTGCTCGCCTCGTCGCTGGTGCCGGGGAACGAGACCTCCGTCTACCGGGTGATCAACCGGCTCGCCCGGGCCGGTGCGGTGGTCGTGCACAAGGACGTGGCCAAGGTGCACGTCTCCGGACACGCCCCGGCCGGAGAACTGCTCTACCTGCTCAACGTGGTTCGGCCCAGCAATCTGATGCCGGTGCACGGCGAGTGGCGACACCTGCGCGCGCACGCCCGGCTGGGTATCGAGTCCGGCGTGGCAGCGGACCGGGTGGTGCTCTGCGAGGACGGCGACGTGGTCGACCTGGTCGAGGGGCGGGCCAGCCTGGTGGGGCACGTCAAGAGCCGCTACGTCTACGTCGACGGCCTGGCCGTCGGCGACGTCAGCGAGTCACTGCTCACCGAGCGGCGCATCCTCGGCGACGGTGGCTTCATCGCCGCGACCGTCGTGGTGGACTCGGTCACCGGCAAGGTGGTCGCCGGCCCGACCGTCTCGGCCAAGGGGTTCTCCGAGGATCCGGGAGCGTTCAACGCGGTGATCCCGCTGGTGACCGAGGCGCTCAACCGGGCCGCTGCGGACGGGATCACCGACCCGCACCAGCTCCAGCAGATCGTCCGGCGCACCGTGGGCCGCTGGGTCAACGACGCGTACCGTCGTCGCCCGATGATCGTTCCCACCGTCGTCGAGGTCTGACCACCGGGCGTACCGGACCGACTTCGATGGGCCACCACACCTGGCAGGTGGTGGCCCATCGGCGTCAGCAAATCGATTAGTCGGTGGGCGGGTTCAACCGGTCGGCCCTTTTGCCCGTACTCCGAGCCGGCAGGCGTAACCGCGCCAGCCGGGAGGAGCATGGCGGATGGACCGCAGACGATTGACAGCCATCGGTGTCGTGGTGGCGGCTCTGGGCGCGGCGACGGCGGTCACCCTGCCGTCGTTCGCCGGTGACGGTGGCGCGCCGGTCGGCGCACCGACCAGTGCGGCGGTGGAGGGTGCCGACCCCGACGTGGTCGAGGCGATGCGACGGGACCTACGGCTGGACGAGTCGCAGGTGGCCGCGCGTCTGAAGACCGAACGCTGGGCGTCCGGGGTGGTCGACCAGCTCCGGGCGGATCTCGGCGCGGCCTACGGCGGCAGCTGGCTCAGCGCCGACGGCAGCGAACTCAACGTGGCGGTCGCCGACGCGGCACAGGCGCAGCGGGTCCGGGCCGCCGGGGCGGTCCCGAAGGTGGTCGAGCGTGGGGTGCGTCAGCTCGACACCCTCAAGACGCGGATGGACCGTACCGCCGCTCGTGCCCAGCAGGTCTCCGGCTGGTACGTCGACGTCGCCGCCAACACCGTGGTGGTCCTCGCGGAGCCGGGCGCGGAAGCGGCCGGGTGGCGTTTCGTGGCCCGCGCCGGGGTGCCGCGGACCGCGGTGCGGATGGCCACCGAGGAACAGCCACGCCTCTTCGCCGACGTACGCGGCGGCGAACCGTACTTCATCGGCAGCGGCCGTTGCTCGGTCGGCTTCGCGGTGGCTGGCGGCTTTGTCACCGCGGGCCATTGCGGGCAGGTCGGTGACCGCACCACCGGTGCCGACCGGGCACCGCAGGGCGTCTTCCGGGCCTCGTCCTTCCCCGGTGACGACTGGGCCTTCGTGCAGGTCAACAACAACACCCGGGTGCTGCCGGAGGTGACCGACTTCCGGGGCGGGGTGGCCCGGGTGGCCGGTTCGCAGGAGGTGCCGGTCGGTTCGTCGATCTGCCGCTCCGGCTCCACCACCGGGGTCAGGTGCGGCACGGTGCAGGCCCGCAACGCCACCGTCCGCTACCCGGAAGGGCTGGTGGGCGGCCTGGTACGGACCAACGTCTGCGCCGAGCCCGGTGACTCCGGTGGCTCGTGGATCTCGGGCAACCAGGCGCAGGGCGTGACCTCCGGCGGATCCGGCGACTGCGTCCGCGGTGGTACCACGTTCTACCAGCCGGTGAACGAGATCCTCCAGGGCAACAACCTGACCCTGCTCACCACGCAGAATTTCCGCGCCCTGAGCAGCCGGCGCTGATCCGCCCCATCCCGGCCGGGTGCTTCTTCCGCGCCCGGCCGGGTCGGGTCAGGGCAGGGCGGCGACCGCCGCCGCGTACGCGACACCGGTGCGGACGGCGGCGTCGACCAGCACCGCGACCTGATCCGGGGCGACGCCGTACGCCAGGTCGGTGGTCACCTCGCCGGCCAGCACCAGCTCACCGTCGCCCGGCTCGTGCACGTACGCCTTGGGGAGCAGCCGGTCCCGGTTCCAGGCGTTGCAGAAGGCGTACGCCTCCGTGCGCCGGGTCGCCGCCAGCCGACGCCCGGCCACCACCCGGGCGTGCAGGATGTCGTGGCGTTCTCCGGCCCGCCGGAACTGGATCACCGCATCGCCCCAGCGTCCCAGCACCGTGCCGGCGGCATCGACGGTGTACCCGTCACCCCGCCGATCCAGCGCATCGGTAATCATGGTCACCGTCAGCGCGCCGATCTCGTCCGCGGCCAGCTCGGTGGTGTCACCGTCCGACCCGAACTCGTCGGCCGACTCGAACTCCTCTTCGGCCGGCAGCGGCACCGGCGGGACGAGCGGACGCTCGGCCAGCCAGGCGGCAATCCGGCCGGACTGGTGCCCGGTGCCGTTGCGGGCGTCGAAGCTACCGGCCAGCGTGGTCGCGACGGCGAGCAGTTCAGCGCCGAGCTGACCCACCGTGACCTCGGCGGCCGGCCGTCCACCGTATGCCGGTCGGTGGATCGTCCGACCGGTGGCCGTCTCGCCCGCCAGCGCGCAGACCAGCGCCGCCGCCGCGGCGAACTCCATGACGGACAGATCCTCGTGCGGTCGGTCCAGGCGGGGCAACTGCTCGACGACGATCTCCACACCGCGGTCGAGATGCCCACCCAGTGCACAGAAACGCAGGTGGGTGGCGAGCTGGCCGAACCCGTCGGGTTCGGTCCGGTGTCGCCGGTACGCCCGTACGTGCGCGTGACCCGCCCGCCGCGCGTGGCCTGCCCGCAGCCAGGGCAGCAGCGCCGCGGTCAGGGCCGCCTCCGGCTGGGCGGTGCAGCCGGCCGGGGCGTCGAGCAACGGATCGAGCACGTCGAGCGCCGCAGCCCAGTCGCCCCAGCCGGCCAGCAGCTCCGCCTGCCGTACCGGCAGGCAGTCGGGGCATCCGGCGGCCGGATCGGGTGCCCCGACCCGCCACCGTGCCAGCCACCGGCGGGCGGCGGGCTCGTCGCCCACGTGATCGGCGATCCGGCACCGCAGCTGCGCCACCAGCGCCGCGTTCGCCTCGCCGCCTTCCTCGGTGAGCCCGTTCAGGACGCCGCGAGCCTGGTCCAGGCTGATGCGGGGGGTGCCGAGCAGTGCCTCGACGGCGTACCGCCGATAGCGGCGCAGCGTGTCGTCGTCCGGCTCCGCTGCCCGCAGGCAACGCCGGACCGGCTCGAACAGCCGCCACCGTTCGCCGCCGCGCAGGTGCGTCTCGACCAGCTCGGCCCAGGCGTCCAGCGCGGTACGCCGATCGTCGTCCGCCTCGGCGAGAGCGGCGACCCGTTCCAACTCGCTGACGCGCACCTCGCCGTCGGGCATGTCCCTCGCCTCGGCGAGGGCGGTGGCGATCCGCTGGTCGGCGCGTACGCCGTCGGCCGGCCGGGCGGTGCCTCGCGCCCGGCCGCGGCTCCGGCGAGCGCCGGGGACCGGCCCGGTCACGGGCGCGCCGTCCCCGCGAACCGGCCCACCTCGTCGGCGAGTCGGCAGCCGGCCGAGATCCCCCGGTCGAGCAGCCGATCCAGTTGGTGCGGGGTGACGCCCCGTTCCAGGTCGGTGATGACCTCGCCGCAGACCCGGGCCTGATTGGTGTCGTCGATGTGCACGAACGCCTTCGGCCAGAACCGGTCCCGGTTCCAGGTGTTGCAGAAGTCGTGCAGCCACGGCACGTCCTGGACCGCGAAGGCGGGCGCAGCGACGGTACGTACCTGGAGCAACTCCCCGGCGTCTCCGGCGCGGAGGAACCAGATGTGCCCCTGCGCCCACCTGCCCACCAGCGCGCCGTCGGCGTCGCCGGCCACGGTGTGACCGCGACGGCTCAGCACGGCGGCGACGAGTTCCCGGGTCAGCGGTCGCAGCGTCGACGGATGACCCGCCAACGGGTCGCCGGCGTGGTCCTCGAATTCCGGCGACCCCATCGGACACTCCCTCGCGAGGCGAATATCACGGCAGGCGGCAGGGACCGCGTTGCGACACGCGGAGCGACCAGGATGACCGGCCAATCACCCGGCCCGCCGTTACGGTGATGCTATGGCGGGCCGTACCCCTCAGGCGAGTCGGCGGCGCGGCGCGTCGCCGCGTGGCAGCACGAACAGTCGTGCCCGCCAGCCGGCCAAGAAGACCCGTGCGCCGGTACGCCGCCGTACCTCGACCAGGGGGCCGGGCCCCGCCGCGTACGTCGGTCGGGCGATCCAGGCACTGTGGATGGGGCTGGCCCACGGGGTCGGCTGGGCGGTACGCGCGGCGGGTCGGCAGGCCGCCTCGGCCCGCGACCTCGACCCGGAGCATCGCCGCGACGGCGCCGGCCTGCTGCTCATCGGTCTCGCCCTGCTCGGTGCGGGCGCGATCTGGTTCTCGGCCGCCGGCCCGGTCGGTGCCCGACTGGCCGACACGGTGCGGCTCTTCCTCGGGGCGATCTCCATCGTGGTGCCGGTGCTGCTGGGCATCGGCGCCTGGCGGCTGATGCGCCAGCCCGGCGACCCCGAGCACCGGGGGCGCGGGCTGGTCGGCTGGGGGTCCATGCTGGTCTCCACCGCGGCGCTGCTGCACATCGGCCAGCAGCCGGCCGGCCCGGGCGAGCGGGATTTCGCAGGTGGCCTGATCGGCGCGGGGGTGGGCAGCGTGCTGGAGCGCGCGGTCACGGCCTGGGTGGCGGTGCCGTTACTGGTCCTGTTGCTGGTGTTCGGGCTGCTGGTGGTCACCGCGACGCCGATCAACAAGATCCCCGAGCGGCTCGGCCTGCTGGCCGGCGGGGTGGTCGGGCAGGACGAGGCGGAGACGGCGGAGGCGCCTGCGACGCCGACTCGCCGCCGTCCCGCCAAACGTGCGGCACCGCCGGTCGACCCGGACGATTTCGACGACCTGGACGGCGCGGACCTGCAGGAGACCATGGTCCTGCCGCGCAAGGCACCGTCCCGGGTACCGGCCAGCCGCAAGCCCGCCGAGCCGCCGGAGCACTCGCCCGCGCCGACCCGGGCCGAGCAGTTGGCGCTGACCGGCCTGGCTGGTGACTACACGCTGCCGCCGTCGAACATGCTCGGCAGCGGGGCCGCCCCGAAGACCCGCAGCAAGGCCAACGACGAGGTGATCGCCGCGCTCACCGGTGTCTTCGACCAGTTCGACGTCGACGCGGCGGTGACTGGCTTCACCCGGGGCCCAACGGTGACCCGCTACGAGGTCGAGCTGGGCCACGGCGTCAAGGTCGAGCGGATCACCCAGCTCTCCCGCAACATCGCGTACGCGGTGAAGTCACCGGACGTCCGCATCCTGAGCCCGATCCCGGGCAAGAGCGCGGTGGGTGTGGAGATCCCGAACACCGACCCGGAGAACGTCGCCCTCGGTGACGTGCTGCGCTCGCGCGCCGCCACCAGCGACCACCATCCGATGGTGGTCGCTCTCGGCAAGGACATCGAGGGTGGCTACGTGGTGGCCAACTTGGCCAAGATGCCGCACATCCTGATCGCGGGGGCCACCGGGGCCGGCAAGTCGAGCTGCCTGAACAGCCTGCTCATGTCCATCCTGACCCGGGCCACGCCGGACGAGGTGCGGCTGCTGCTGATCGACCCGAAGCGGGTCGAGATGACCGGCTACGAGGGCATCCCGCACCTGGTCACCCCGATCGTGACCAACGCCAAGAAGGCGGCCGACTCACTGGAGTGGGTCGTCCGTGAGATGGACATGCGCTACGACGACCTCGCCGCCAACGGGGTCCGGCACATCGACGACTTCAACCGCAAGGTGCGCAACGGCGAGATCAAGGCGCCGCCGGGCAGCGAGCGCGAGATGCGTCCTTACCCGTACCTGCTGGTGATCGTGGACGAGTTGGCCGACCTGATGATGGTCGCCCCGCGCGACGTCGAGGACTCGATCGTACGGATCACCCAGCTCGCCCGGGCCGCCGGCATTCACCTGGTACTCGCCACCCAACGGCCCTCGGTCGACGTGGTGACCGGCCTGATCAAGGCCAATGTGCCGTCCCGGCTGGCGTTCGCGACCTCGTCGCTGGCCGACTCCCGGGTCATCCTCGACCAGCCGGGCGCGGAGAAGCTGCTCGGCCGGGGCGACGGGCTGTTCCTGCCGATGGGCGCCTCGAAGCCGGTGCGGATCCAGGGCGCCTGGGTCACCGAGCGCGAGATCAACGACGTGGTGAAGTTCTGCAAGGACCAGCGTGAGCCGGAGTTCCGCCCGGACGTGCTGACCCCCGCGCAGGACAGCAAGAAGAAGATCGACGAGGACATCGGCGACGACCTGGACCTGCTGACGCAGGCGGTCGAGCTGGTGGTCACCTCGCAGTTCGGCTCGACCTCCATGCTGCAACGCAAGTTGCGGGTCGGCTTCGCCAAGGCGGGCCGGCTGATGGACCTGATGGAGACCCGGGGCGTGGTCGGCCCGTCGGAAGGATCCAAGGCACGTGACGTGCTGGTCAAGCCGGACGAACTGGAAGAGGTCCTGGAGGGTCTGCGGGGCGGCGATGGCTGAGCCGACGCCCCTTGCCGGCTGGCCGAGGCGGGCGTCGAGGTGCTCGCCGAGCCGCAGCCGTTGGGCGAGCTGACCAACCTTCGTTACTCAAGGTGAATTCCTGCCCGAGAACTCACCTACCCCTCTGCCCCCTTTGCTCTGCTTCAATATACGCAACGGTCACCGAAGGTAACGGTCGATCGTCCGCTGGCGGCGGATGCGTTTTCATCGCCCCAGCTCAGAAGCGGTTGCGTGGGTTGAAGCAGAGCAAAGCGGCGGAAGGGGTGAGGGGCGGCTGCCCGCTGGCGCTACGGTTCGTGTTCGGCCCGCGATGTTGCTGTCCGTAGCGGTGCTCGGCCGGGCTTCTTGGTGCGGAACAGCCATGCGGGACGAGGGCGGGACGTCGACGCAGGGGTGGATGAGGTCATGGAGATGGCCCGCCGCGGAATGCGGCGGGCCATCGAAGTAGCCGGGGATCAGAGGGCGCTGAGGATCAGCATGCTCAGCAGCATGGCGACCACGTTGGCCGCGGCGGCGTACCAGCCGAGCGGCTTGTCACCGAGCACCGCGCCGACGACGCCGAGGACCAGACCGATGACTCCGAAGAGGATCGGGTTGAGTAGCAGCGCGAGTACCGCGCACACGAAACCCACGATGGTGCAGATGCGGGCGGCGCTGGTCGAGCGGACGGTGCTGGTGGCCATGTCTTCCTCCAGGGGACGAGTCTCAGGTCTGCTGTCCGGATCTCTACCCACTACGGACGTTCGTCACGCCCGCCCGCCCGCGAGTCAGTGGAACAGCTTGAGGCCGATCACGCCGGCCACCACCAGCAGCAGGCTGAGCAGGCGGGGCAGGTTGGCCGGTTCGCCGAGCGCCACCATGCCGACGAGAGCGGTGCCGACCGCGCCGATGCCGACCCACACCGCGTAGCCGGTGCCGACCGGGATCTCCCGCAGCGCGTACGCCAGGCCGGCCATGCTCAGCACCAGCGTGATCGCGAAGACCACCGAGGCGACGGGTCGGGTGAATCCTGCGGAGCGGTCCAGG
This sequence comes from Verrucosispora sp. WMMD703, assembly GCF_049178935.1. Lineage (NCBI taxonomy): Bacteria > Bacillati > Actinomycetota > Actinomycetes > Micromonosporales > Micromonosporaceae > Micromonospora > Verrucosispora sp. WMMD703. The sequence goes on from NZ_JBMHMM010000004.1 coordinate 1,849,809, forward strand.
GCGATCGCCCAGGCCGTTTCGAGTAGTCCGGAGAGCACCAGCACGATCCAGGCCATCGGGTCACCTCTTCGGAATTGGCCCGGCCGCCGTGGGCCGCCGAAATCGACCGTAGCACCGGGCAGCGGGCCGTCCGGGTGAGACGGATCACCCGGGATGGACCTCAAGCCTGCTTCAAGCTGCACCATGGACCCGTGACCGTGCTCATCTCCGATCCGGAGGTCGCCGCCGCGCTGGACGCAGCGACCTCGGTCGACGCGATGCGTCAGGCCCTGCTCGCCGCGTACCACGGGCGGCTCGTCGCCCCGCCGCGGGCCGCTGCGTCGCTCGGCGCCGGCCGGATGGTGCTCACCGCCGGGCACCTGGTCGGGCAGTGGTACGGATACCGGGCGTACGACACGTTCGGGCACCCGGAAACCGAGCAGGTGGTGGTGCTGCACGACGGGCGGACCGGAGCGGTACGGGCCGTGGCCGTGGGGGAGGAACTGGGCTCCCGGCGTACCGGCGCGCTGGGCGGGGTGGCGGTGGATGCGCTGGCCCGCGCGGACGCGGCCACCGTCGGGGTGATCGGCTCCGGCGGTCAGGCGTGGACCCAGGTATGGGCCGCCGCCGCCGTGCGACCCTTGCGGGAGGTGACCGTGCACAGCCGCTCGGCGGCGCGTCGGGAGGCGTTCGCCGCCCGGGTGCGGGCCGAACTCGGCATCTCGGCCCGCGCGGTGGACACCGCCCGCGAGGCGGTACGCGACCGGGACGTGGTGGTGTTGGCCACCACCAGCCCGACACCGGTGCTGAGCGCCGCCGACCTGAGCGCCGGGACCCACGTCAACGTGGTCGGCTTCAAGCAGGTGGACCGCGCGGAGTTCGGCACCGACCTGCTCGACGCCGCCACCGTGCTGGCCACTGACTCGGTGGCACAGGCACGGTCGTACGCCCCGTCGATGCTCGCCGCGCTGCCGCCGTACGCCTCCCGGTTGCGCGACCTGGGTGCGGTGCTGGCCGGCACGGCGCCCGGCCGCACCGACGCGGACCAGATCTCGGTCTTCTGCTCGGTCGGTCTGGCCGGCACCGAGGTCTTCCTGCTCGACCGCGTGGTCCGGATCCTCGCCACCGCGGCCTGACCCGACCCGGTGCGGACCGCCGTCGCCGGTACGGGCATCGCCGCCCGGTACCCTCGGATGGTGTCTGCCACCTCCTCACCTTCCCCCGATGGTCGCCGGGTCGCACTGCTGACCCTGGGCTGTGCCCGTAACGAGGTCGACTCGGAGGAACTGGCCGCCCGCCTGCACGCCGACGGCTGGCAGGTGACCACCGACGGTGAGGGCGCCGACGTGGTGGTCGTCAACACCTGCGGCTTCGTGGAGAAGGCCAAGCAGGATTCCATCCAGACGCTGCTGGCCGCCGCCGACACCGGGGCGAAGGTGGTGGCGGCCGGCTGCATGGCAGAGCGGTACGGGCGGGAACTGGCCGACAGCCTCCCCGAGGCGCAGGCGGTGCTCAGCTTCGACGACTACCCGGACATCGCCGCTCGGCTGGACGCCGTGGTCGCCGGCCGGGAGGTCGCCGCACACACTCCCCGCGACCGGCGTGAACTGCTGCCGCTGACCCCGGTCGCCCGTCGCGACAGCGCGGTCTCCCTGCCCGGGCACGGCCGCGGCACCGACGTCGACGAGCACACCCCGGCCCACCTGCGTACGGTGCTGCGTCGCCGGTTGGACAGCGGCCCGGTGGCCTCGCTCAAGCTGGCCAGCGGCTGCGATCGACGCTGCGCGTTCTGCGCCATCCCCGCCTTCCGGGGCGCCTTCGTCTCGCGTACTCCGGACGAGTTGCTCGCCGAGGCCGAGTGGCTGGCCAAGAGCGGCGTCCGGGAACTCGTGCTGGTCAGCGAGAACTCGACCTCGTACGGCAAGGACCTGGGCGACCCGCGCGCGCTGGAGAAGCTGCTGCCCCAGCTCGCCGCCGTCGAGGGCATCGTGCGGGTACGGGCCAGCTACCTTCAGCCGGCCGAGACCAGGCCCGGGCTGATCGAGGCGATCGCCAGCACGCCCGGGGTGGCGCCCTACTTCGACCTGTCGTTCCAGCACTCCAGCGAGCCGGTGCTGCGCCGGATGCGTCGTTTCGGCTCCACCGACCGTTTCCTGGAACTGCTCGCCGCCGCCCGGCAACTGGCACCAGAGGCCGGGGCGCGCAGCAACTTCATCGTCGGGTTCCCCGGCGAGACCCGGGGCGACGTCGACGAGCTGGTGCGGTTCCTCACCGAGGCCCGGCTCGACGCGATCGGCGTCTTCGACTACAGCGACGAGGACGGCACGGAAGCCGCCGGGCTGTCGGGCAAGGTTTCCGCCGCCACCATCAAACGCCGGTACGACAGGCTCAGCGCGCTCGCCGACGAGCTGTGTTCGCAGCGGGCCGAGGACCGCCTCGGCTCGACGGTGGAGGTGCTCGTCGACTCGGTCGACGATGGGGTCGTCGAGGGGAGGGCCGCACACCAGGCGCCGGAGGTGGACGGGTCGACCACCCTGGTCGCCCCCGACGGCGGCGGCGTCGACCTGGCCGCGCTGCGCCCCGGAGACCTGGTCCGCGCCACGGTGACCGGTACCGAGGGCGTCGACCTGCTCGCCGTGCCGGATGAGATGATCTCCGCCGCGCCCGGCGCGGCGCGGTGACGGTGGGCTGGGACGAGGCGGAGGAGGCACGAGGTGCGGTGCCGGGTGCGCCAGCCGAGCGGGGCGATTCGATGACCGGGGCGACGGAGTCGCCTCCGGTGCCGGTGGTGGCCCGGGTACCCGTGGTCAACGCCGCCAACGCCCTGACCGCGCTACGGCTGGCGCTCGTACCGGTCTTCGCCGCCTCGGTGGTCATGTCGGGGATGACGCACGCCGGATGGCAGGTCATCGCCTGCGTGATCTTCGCCGTGGCCTCGGTGACGGATCTGGTCGACGGGTGGATCGCCCGGAGGTTCGCGTTGGTCACCGCCGTGGGAAAGGTGGCCGACCCGATCGCCGACAAGGCACTCACCGGCGCCGCCCTGCTGCTGTTGTCCTGGTACGACCGGTTGCCCTGGTGGGTGACGGTGGTCATCCTGGCGCGGGAGCTGGGGATCACCGCCATGAGGTTCTGGGTGATCCGGCGTGGCGTGATCGCCGCGAGCCGGGGCGGAAAGATCAAGACCGCGCTCCAGGTGCTGGCCATCACCTGGTACCTGTGGCCGATGCCGGCCGCTCTGACCCCGATCGGGCCGTGGATCATGGGTGCGGCGGTCGCGGTCACCCTGGTCACCGGGCTGGACTACATCGCCCAGGCCACCCGGCTGCGACGCTCCCAGGGGTGAGGGCGGGTCAACGGCGTTGCGACGCGTAGACCGCCTCGCGGCCGGGCAGGATGCAGATCATGGGTGTACGCGAGGGCGAGGGGTCGATGGGCGCAGCGGCGGCGGGCGTGGTGCACCGCCTCGCCGATCGGCGGGAGACGTTCGCCACCGTCGAGTCGCTGACCGGGGGTCTGTTGGCCGCCACGGTCGTGGAGATCGCCGGGGCGAGTGCCGTCTACCGGGGTGGACTGGTGGTATACGCCACCGAGCTGAAGGAGCGGCTGGCTGACGTGCCGGCACAACTGCTGGCGGAGCGTGGCCCGGTCGATGCCGACGTGGCGAAGGCGCTCGCCGAGGGTGGGCGGCGACGCTGTGGTGCTGACTGGGGTCTGGCCACCACCGGCGTGGCCGGACCGGAACCGCAGGACGGCAAACCGGTCGGCCTCGTCTTCGTCGCGGTTGCCGGGCCGGACGGCACCGAGGTGCGGCAGCTGAACCTCGACGGTGGTCGCGACCAGGTGCGGGGTACGGCCGTGACCGAGGCGCTGCGCCTGCTGGCCGACCACATCCAGGCTCCGACCTGACCCGCTGCCGCCGCTTTCGATGGTGCGGCTCTTCGATATTGCTGATCTTCGGCGGCGCGGATCGATGGCACTCCAGGTGCCGTCGTCCCTGCGTGTCGGACAGCCGCGCCGCCGCCGATTGACCGAGCGGTCGGCGGCGACCGTGGGACGACCGGGCGGGGCGGGATGTCGCGGCGGCGCACAGCGGGTACGGTTGCGGGAAAGCTCCGACAGCCGGTGCTCCCGTAAGACCGGTTGGCCGGGCGAACTGTGTCCCTCAGGGGAGGTGCGATGGTCCTGCTACGCCGGGTGATCGGTGACGCACTACGGGCGCGCCGGCAGGGGCAGCACCGCACGCTGCGCGAGGTCTCGTCCGCAGCCAACGTCAGCCTGGGCTATCTGTCGGAGATCGAACGCGGCCAGAAGGAGCCCTCCAGCGAGTTGCTCGCGGCGATCTGCGACGCGCTGGGCGCCCGCCTTTCCGAGCTGCTGCGCGAGGTCAGCGACACGGTCGCGCTCGCCGAGCAGATGCCGGGCGTGCTGGTGCCGGTGCAGGACGAGCCAGCCGAGTCGACATCGGTCGCCGCCGCGTCGGCGCACAAGGCGACCGGTCGGGGCGTACGCCAGGTCACCTCGGACGGCAACGTCGCCGTCTCGGTGCGGCAGGACTCCCCGCTCAAGGCCACGCTGCGCAGCGCCCGGGTCCGGCCCGCCGACCGCAGCGACCGGGACGTGGTCTGCGCCGCCTGAGCCTCGCGGCCGATGGTCGCGGTAGCTCCCGCCGCGTAGGGTTGATCGCGGACGTCCCCTCTCGTCGGTACGGATCCCGGGTTGGCGCCCGGCTGGGACGATGGAGCCACCATCGCTGGTAGCCGAGCCGGTTCCCCGGCGGTGGGGCAGGCACAGCGACGTGATTGAGGGGATACCGCGGAGATGGCGAACCCGTTCGTCAAGGGGTGGAAGTACCTTATGGCGCTCTTCGGCGCCCGCATCGACGAGCACGCCGACCCGAAGGTGCAGCTCCAGCAGGCGATCGACGAGGCGCACCGGCAGCACCAGGCGCTCGTCCAGCAGGCCGCCGCCGTGATCGGCAACCAGCGGCAGTTGGAGATGAAGCTGTCCCGGCAGATGTCCGACGTCGAGCGGTTGCAGGCCAATGCCCGCCAGGCGCTGGTCCTGGCCGACCAGGCCCGGGCCAAGGGTGACGAGGTCGAGGCCGGGCGGTACGAGCAGTCCGCGCAGACCCTGGCCACCCAGTTGGTCAACGCCGAACAGTCCGCGGAGGACCTGAAGACCCTGCACGACCAGGCGCTGGCCGCAGCCGGGCAGGCCCGCCGGGCGGTGGAGAACAATTCCATGATCCTCCAGCAGAAGCTCGCCGAGCGCGCCAAGCTGCTCAGCCAGCTGGAGCAGGCCAAGATGCAGGAGAGCGTCGCCGCCTCGCTGGAGTCCATGTCGGCGCTCACCGCTCCGGGCAGCACCCCCACCCTCGACGAGGTACGCGAGCGCATCGAACGCCGTTACGCCAACGCCATGGGCCGCGCCGAACTGGCCGGCAACTCGACCGAGGGCCGGATGCTGGAGATCCAGAAGGCGACGCTTGACACGGCCGGTTCCGCCCGGCTGGACCAGATCCGCGCCAGCATGGCCGGCGACCAGCTCGGGGCGGGCGCGGACCGGGATGCCGTCGCCGACCAGCCGGCCACGGCCGACCCCGGGGTGGCCCGGCTCGACGAGATCCGCGCCAGCATGAGCCGTGAACGCGGCACCGGCGACACCACGGCCGCCGGCTGAGTGGAAATCGCCGGCTGACGGAGACTGAGGAGGCGACGGTGGCAGCGGACGAGCGCACCCGGTATTTCCGCCGGCTGAGCAGACTGCGTGGCTCCGCCCGCCGGTGGAGCGTCCTGGCCGGCGGGCTCGGCGGCGCGACAGCGGTGCTGACCCCGTACGCCGGGATCGGTCTCGCCGACGCGGCCTGGGCCGCCGCCGCGGGCGCGGCCACCGCCCTGGCCGCGTGGCGCTGGGTGGACCTGCGCGCCCTCGCCGCCCAACCCGCCCCGCCACCGTTGGATCCGGCCCAGGTGGCCGCCCGCAACCGGGCCCGCCTGGTCGCCGCCGTGGAACGACTCCCCGCCGGTGCCGGTGTGCTGGCCGAGGTGCGTCGGGTCCGCTCCCGCACCGCGCTTCGCGGCACCGCCGCCGCCCAGCCGTGGGAGCGCCTGGACCGGGCCGCCGCGACCATGTCCTCCATGGCGGGCCGGCTGACCGGCCTCGCCGAACCGGCCGTCGCCGAAGCCTCCGCCGCCGAGCAGTCGCTACGCGAGCTGGCCAACCGGGTCGCCAGCGTGGAACGCGCGGTCCGCCTCGCCCCCGCCGACGCCAAGCCGCCGCTGGCCGAGGCGCATCAGGCGCTCACCGGGCAGTTGGAGACGGGCGTGGCGGCGTACGAGCGCCTGGTGGTCGCCGCCGCCGGCTACCTGGCCGAGGAGTACCGCCCCGAGACCGAACACCCCGCCGCCGCCCGCCTCACCGAAGCCACGGACCTCCTCCACGGCTTCGCCTCGGCCCTGTCTGAGCTACGCACGGTCTCCCGCCCCGCCCCATTGGGTTGATCAAGAGGTTTTCGTCAGGATCCGGCCACGTCTACGACCCGAACCTCTTGGTCAACAACCGACTGGTCTGGCGAGGCCGCCCGGTCACGGTGGGGTGGTGATCGGGATGGGGCCGGTGTACGGGGAGGTGCCGACGACGTTGAACGAGCGCACCCGGTAGTGGTAGGTGACGCCGCGGGCCAGGCCGGTGTTGGTGAAGCCGCGACCGGTGACGGTGAAGGTGGCCAGTTCCCGGGTGAACGCCGGATCCAGGGCCCGTTCGACGGTGAAACCGGCGCCCTGGCCGGCGGGCGTGCTGGCGGACCAGCCCAGGATCACGGTGGCGGTGTCCGGGCCGGGGGCGGTGGTGGCCGCGCTGACCGAGGTGGGTGTGCCGGGTGCGGGTGGGGTGGTCACCGTCGCCACGGTGGACCAGGGTGAGGCGGCGCCCAGGTAGGTGGTGCGTACCCGGTAGTAGTAGGTCGTGTCGGGCGCGACCGCCGGGTCCAGGTGGTTGTCGCCGACGCTTATCGCGGTGGTGCCCGGTCCGCTGGTGAAGGTCGGGTTGGTGGCGCGTTGCACGTCGATGCCGGTGGCGAAGGAGTGGTTGGCCCAGCGCAGCGCGACCCGCAGCGGTGCGGCGGGTGGAATGGTCGCGGTCAGCTTGGCCGGCGCGGTGAGCTGCACCGATGCGGGAACGCTGTTCGACCAGGTGGAGCAGCTCGCCGCGTTCTCGGCGCGGATGCGGTAGTGGTAGGTGACGCCGGGGGTGACGGTGGCGTCGGTGTAGCGGGTCGCCGTCGCCGCGACGGTGATGGTGGTCAACCCGTTCGTGAAGGTCGCGTCGGTGGCCCGTTGCAGCAGGTGGCTGGTGGCCGGTGGCCGACTGCCGTTGCCGGTCCAGGCGAGGGTGATCGCCGGCAGCGCGGTCGCCGAGCCGGGGGCGGGTGCCGCGGTGAGCCCGGTCGGTGCCCGGGGCGAGACCCGGACCACCAGTGGCCGGCTCATGCCCTGGTCCCGGTGACCGCCCGCCGCGCTGCCCCAGCGGTATTCCCAGCCCAGGTTGACGAGCTGGTTGACGACCGCGGCGGGTTGCCCGTCGACGGGGCTGATCGGAGTGGAGTCGAGCCGGGTACCGGCCGGCCGGGTCGGGTCGAGCAGCCGTACGCTGTCGCCGATCTTGAATGGTAGGGCCGGTGCTTCGGGGCGGAGCGCGAGCAGCACGTCCTCGCCGGGATCGACGCGTACCACCTGCTTCCAGCCGAGTTCGCCGGGGTGCGGCGGCCGGATTGCGCCGTCCCGGCCGACCCGACCGACCACCTGAACGTCCAGGCCGTCGAACCGCACCGGGTGGCTCTGCCGCCCGGAGCCGCGTACCCGCCACAGTTGGCTGCCGTCGCCCGGTGTGCCGACCGACAGGGCCGGGTCGCTGGCGTGCACCACCTCGGTCGCCGGTTCGGTGGGACCGAGCGGCAGGGTGGCCTCGCCGCGCGGTCCGCCGTGTGGGTGTGCCACCCCGAGCCGGCCGGTGAGCCGCCCGTACCCGGGCTCGAAGACCTGTCGGACGGACTTGAGGTTCAGCGGCAGGCTGACCGGTGCGCCGCCGGGCGGGGTGAACTCGACGGTGGTGGCGTGCACCGGGATCCGGGTCGGGGCGCTGCTGGTGCCGAAGCAGGGATCGTAGGCCGGTTGCGGCACGACCGGAGGACGCTGGCTGGCCGCGTACGCGGCGGACAGGCGGTCCCGCAGCCGGTCGAGGTCGTACGGCGATGCCGGGATGCCGGTCACCCGTAGCTGCATCAGGGTGCGGGTGTTCGGCCCGTACCCGGGTACGGTCGGCGGCGCGCCGCCCTCGGCGGTGCGGTCGGGGCCACCGGTGTGGTGGTCGTAGCGGGGGTCGAAGCAGGGCAGCGGGGCGGGGCAGTCGTTGTAGAGGATCAGGGTGGTGCCGGGGTCGACGGTGGCGAGATCCACCAGCACATCGGCCCGCTCGCCGGGGGCGAGCAGCAACGCGTGGCCGTCGACGTTGAGCACGGTCGGGTCGCGTCGGTCGTAGCGGAAGCCGATCGGGCGGTTCGGCACCACCACGGGTGCTGGCAGCAGGCCGCAATCGTTGCCGATCCGGATCATCTGCGGGCCGGCCGCTGTCGGGTCCGGCACGCCGCCGGGCCGCCCGTCGGTGGGCCAGTCCGTCGGCCGGCCGGGGGCCCGTACCGCGTCGACCATCGGCACCTCACCGGCATCGGGGTCGGCCAAGGTGCCCTCCGGCGTCCACATCGGCACGTCCGAGGCGGCGCGGTACAGCTGAAGGTTGAGCCAGCGGTCGGTGCAGGCGTTGAGGATGCGCCACCGCTGGACCTTCGGCTGCACCTCCAGATAGGGGTACGCGGCACCGTTGACCAGGACCGTGTCGCCGTACGCGGCGGGCACGGCGCTGGGGTGCGGCACAGCGGGCGCTTCCGGCGGCTCGTCCGGCTCGGTCACCGGGTCGTGGTGCGGGTTGGGCACAGCGGTGGCGGAGGCGTCGGGATCCGCGGCGGCGGTACGCGACCAGGGCCCGTAATCCCACCGGCCGGTCGGGTTGATGCCGTCGCGACGGTACGGGTTCTGGCGGGACTGGTAGACGTGCGGGTGCCAGAGGGAGCCCCGGGCGCCCCAGCGGTCCCGGTCCCAGGTCGGGTCCTGCGCGGCGAGCTGGGCGTCGTCCGGCACGAACGTCTTGTCCTCGAAGACCAGCGGCAACTGCTCGGCGGGCAGCGTCCCGTCGTCGATCAACCGCTCCTGCGCGTCGTCGGTGAGCAGGTAGAGCGCCAACTGCCCGGAGTAGACGGTCAGCCGGGACAGCCCGACGGTGTTGTCGTGGAACCAGAGCAGCCGTCCGCTCTGGTCGTTCGGGTAGTAGAGGGTGGTGGCACCCTGCCCGGGGTGGGTCATGTCCGGCACGTGGGCCAGACCGGCACCTGTGGGGTAGGGGGTGATCTCGCCCGCCGGGGTGATCCACTGCCACGGGCTGCCGGCGCTGATCCAGCCGGTGAGCGCCCCGCAGAGATGCAGCACCGCCCGGTTCTGCGGGTAGGGTGCCGGCCCGTCGAGGGGCCCCGGGCCGGCACCGGGCACCGTCGGGTCGACCGGCAGGAAGAGGTCGCCGGTCGGCAGCTGGTTGATGAACTTGACGCGTACCGGCCGGCCGCGTCGGGCGAGCACGACCGGACCGAGATGCCAGGGTCGTCGGGGCGGGGTGACCGTGTTGTGCCCGTCCGGGTTGGTGCCCAGGTTGAGCTGGCGGTAGCCGCGCAGCCGGGTCGCCGGCAGGTCCCGGTGCAGCCGCTGGGTGTACTCCTGCAACCCGATCTCGTAGTAGTCGCAACCGGGATAGGTGATCGTGTCGGGCACGGCGACCGGCAGGTGAGCGCCGAGCGGAGTACGCCCCAGCTCGCCCAGGCCGGGCAGCGGGTCGATGAACTTACGCAACCCGGTGCCGGCCACCACCTGCCCGTCCTCGTCGTGGACGGGCAGCGGACTGTAGGCGTGGTTGGGCACCGGACCGAAGCAGCGGGGCACCGCCGCCGGATCCAGACTCGCTGGCCCCGGGCGTGGCGGCCTGGACGGCGCCGGTTCCGGATGGGTCCGCTCGGGCGTCGCCGGTGCCCGCGTCGGTGCGCCCGGGGAGGGGCCGCCGGAACCGGTTTTGTCGGTGTCAGGGCGGGTGTGTGTGCCGTTCTCCGTGTCCGGGGCGGTTCGGGTGCTGGGGACGGTGCCCGGTTCGCCCGGCTGGTCGCTGCGGGCGGCGCGGTCCAGCCAGGTCGACCGGAGTCTGCGGAACACGGCCATGGCTCTCCCGGTGATCCTGGGCGCGGCGGCCACCACCCCGACGTGGCGGCGCGGACACGCGTGCTGACATTCCGTGAGCCCTCAACCGCAGCATGCGACGTGCGATGGTCGGTTAGGAAGTCCCCTTTCGTGCCAATCTGCCGAGCTGCCGGCGTGTCGCCGCCGCCACTCCGCGCCTGTCGCGTGGCCGGCCATCCACCGGCTCCGACCTGCCCAGACCGTCGCGTGGAAGATGCACGGCGGCGCCCTGTCCGCCGGGTGGAAGATGCGGGCTCAGGCCGGGTCGCCGGGCTGGCAGGTGGGGCACCAGTAGGTGACCCGGTCGCCCAGTTCCTCCTTGCGAATGGCGGTGCCGCAGCGCCGGCACGGCTGCGCCCGTCGCCCGTACACGTAGCTGGTCCGGCCACGCCCCAGCGCACCGGTGGTGCTCTGCGTCCAGCGGCCCCGGTTCGCGGCCAGCAACTTCTGCGCCAGCGTCACCAGGCCGGTGAGGTCGGGCACCTCCCGCACGGGGGTGCGGGGGTGCACGCCGCGGAGGAACAGCACCTCGCACTTGTAGAGGTTGCCGACGCCGGCCAGGATGCGCTGGTCGAGCAGGGCCACGCCGACCGGGGTGTTCGGGTGGGCGGCGAGCCGACGGGCGGCCTCGGCCGGATCCCAGTCGCCGCCGAGCAGGTCGGGGCCCAGGTGACCGACGAGGCGCTCCTCGTCGGCGGTGGGCACCAGCGCCACCTCGTGCAGGTGGTAACCGACGGCGGTCGCGACCGGGGTGCGTAGCACCACCCGGATCAGGTGCGCCGGTCGGGCGGTCCACCGCTCCCCGGGGGCGTACGCCCGCCAGGTGCCGTCCATCCGCAGGTGCGAGTGCAGCGTCCAGCGCGACTCACCGGCGTCGGCGGGGGCGTCCAGCCGGAGCAGCAGGTGTTTGCCCCGGCTCGCGCTGTCGCGTACCGACCAGCCGGTGAGGTCGGTGGTGGCGAGCGAGGGCACCCGGAAATCGCTGCCGGTCAGCCGGGCACCGACAAGCGCGCGTTCCAGGACGCGGGCGGTGTTCCAGACGGTGTCACCTTCGGGCACGGCACCATTCTCCCTCACCCGAACGCAATTCACATGTATCGCTATTTGTATGGCGCTTCTGTTCGATCTACGGATATAGGCACTATCGGGGAGTTCTGAGGAGAATGCCGATGAATCGTCCCCGCAGTTCCGTCCTGGCCGTCGTCCTGGCCACCGTCCTCGCCGTCACCCTCCATCCCCACTCCGCCTCCTCGGCCGGTCGCGCCGACCGGTGGGCCGCCGACCTGTCGGTCGTCGATGCCGACGACGTCAACGTGCGACACACCCGTGCTGGCCTGCGACTGGCCGACGCCCGGCCACCCGGGGTGCCGGCCCGGCGCAGCGCGGTAGCCGAGGGCATGCTGGTGGCCGCACCGCGTACCCTCAATCGCCCGGCCACCCGGATCCGCGCCCAGGTCACCGCCGCCAGCCGGCCCGGTGCCACCGCGATCGTCCAGGTCCGCGGTTGGCGGACGGCCGGCTGGACCGAGTGGCGCGACGCCGCGCCGGCTGCGGTCTTCGACCGGCCGGTCCGTCGGGTGCAGGCCCGGGTGGTGCTCACCGGCAGCCCCTCCGGTGCCAGCGCCGAGGTCCGCGGCGTCCGGCTGACCGCCGACACCGTCGCCGCGGTCACCGCCGCCACCCCCGGCCTGACCTACCGGGTGTACGCGACCCGAATCGGACTGGTCGGCGAATTGACCGCCAACGGGCACACGGTTCGCGCCCGGGACCACTTCGTCGCGTTGCCCTCCCGCCGGGGGTTGTCTCCGCGCAACACCGGCGACTACACCGTGCGGGTCTGCACCATCACCGGCAGTCGCTGCGAGTACGCCCCGGTCTGGGACGTCGGGCCGTGGAACACCCGCGACGACTACTGGAACCTCAGTGCCGTGCGGGAGAACTGGAAGGCGCTGCCGCAGGGTAGACCGCAGGCGCAGGCCGCCTACCAGAACGGCTACAACGGCGGGCGGGACCAGTTCGGTCGGGTGGTGCTCAACCCGGCCGGGATCGACCTCGCCGACGGGACGTTCTGGGACGGGTTGCAGCTGTCCACCAACGCCTGGGTCGACGTGGCGTACCTGTGGACCGGCACCGGTCCCCGAGGGGTGGTCGGCGACGGGCCACTGACCGTGCGGTCCGGCCCCAGCACCAGCTACCAGTCCCGGGGCCTGGCCGCCCAGTACGCCAACGTACCGATCCAGTGCTACGTCATCGGGCAGACGATCGCCGGTCCGTACCGGACGACAAACCGGTGGAACCGCCTGGCCAGCGGTCAGTTCGTCAGCCACGCGTACATCTCGACGGTCTGGGGTGGGTCGGTGCCGCTCTGCTGAGGCCGGCACCCAGAGCCGGGTCGGCGTCCTCCCAGGCCGGCCCGGCTCGCCGCGTCAGCGGGTGCGCTGGGCTGCCCGTGCCGGCTGGCTCAGGGCAGCTCCTCCGGTCTCGGCGTGCGCACCAGTTCCTGGTACCGGGGGTGGCAGGCACCGTAGACGGCGAAGTTGAGGCGGGCGTGCGAGAGGCTCAAGTCCCCGTTCGCCCCGCCGCGTACGGCGTCCGCGTCGGCGTCGCCCTGACCGTCATCTGTCCAGAAACAGACCGGGCAGGTGCCGCCGCCGGTCCGGTACGCGCAGCAGGGACAAGCGGCGGGAACCCAGCGATCATCCACCTTGACAGCTTTCCACAGTAGACGCTTCATCCGTGTTGTCCGGAAGCGTCCCCCACGACGCTGTAACCCCGGACCCGCAGCAGCGTACCCGGGGCCACCGCGAGCAGTTCGGCGGCGTGTCCACCGTTGACGGAGAGCGCGACCCGGCCGGCGGAGTCGGCGTGCACCACCAGGGCACCAACCGGGGCGTCGCCGAACGTACGTCCGTGCACCACGTCCCGGTCCCACCTGCCGACACCCGTCGGGCCGTCCTCGGCGGCCGGGTCGTACGCCGGCTCGCCGGTCGCCGGACCTACCCGCACCCGCGCCGGCAGCGGGTCCAGCAGCTCGGCCGGGGCGGCCAACTGGACGTTGCCGAAATGGTCCACCGTCACCACCTCGGCCACGAACCCGTCCGGCAGTCGGTGCACCAGCGGTTCGGGGAGCCGCACCAGCGTCGCCGGCTCGACCGGCGGGCCGGCCTCGGCCAGCGGGGCGCCGAGAGCCAGGCGGGCCGCGACCGGGGCGAAGACGTCCCGCCCGTGGAAGGTGGCCGACACCCGGGGCGCCAGCCAGCGCGGATTGGTCAGCTCCACCGCCTCGGTCACCCCGCCGAGCGCCTCGGCGGCGTTCAGCAGCAGGCCGTTGTCGGGTCCCACCAGCAGGCCACCGGGGGTGCCCAGCGCGACACCCCGGCGGTTCGTACCGACCCCGGGGTCGACCACCGCCACGTGCACCCCGGGCGGCAGATGCGGCACGGTCTGAGCCAGCACCGCCGCGCCCCGCCGGATGTCACCCGGCGGCACCAGGTGGGTCACGTCGATGACCCGCAGCGCTGGCGCGACCCGGGCGATCACCCCGTGGCAGACCGCCACGAAGCCGTCGGCGAGGCCGTAGTCGGTGGTCAGCGAGAGAGCCTCGGCCGGTAGCCGGGACTCGCGGGCGGCACTGCTGGTCACGGCACCGGATCGTACGCCGGTATCCGCCGCCACAGGTGCCGATGGCGCCGTTGCGGGAGCCGCGGCTCCGGCGTTCCTGATGCCGGATTGCCGACAGCGCGGCTGACCGACCGGCCACTGCCGGCGGCGGTCCCGGTTGGACAGACTGCGGGGGTGAGTCACCGGATGCTGCCAACCGTCGTTCTGCTCATGGCCACCATCGCCCTCGCCGGATGCGGTGCCGATCAGGACCCGCCCGCCGCCGCGCCGACAGTCGGCAACCCAACGGCGGATCTGACCCCACCGGCCGGCCCGGACGCCGCAACTCCGCCGACCGGCGCGGCGAACCCGACCGCCCCGGGCAGTGCCGTGCCGCCGCCGTCGACCCGACCGGCGACCCCCGGGCCGAAGCCCGACGGCAGCACCGAGCGACGGCCGCCGAGCCCGCCGCCGGTGGAGCTACCACCGCGCCAGGCCGGCGAACCGACCGGCCGGGAGGTCGTGGCCGCGTTCCGGGCCGCCGGGCTCAAGGCGGCAAACGTCCGGGACCGCTCCGTCGACTGTGGACCGGACGGGTTGGGGTTGGGCTGCTCGGAGCTGGTCGTGACCGACAACGTGGCCGTCTACGTCTTCCCGGACGAGAGCAGCGCCGGTGACCTGGCCGAGCGGTGGAGCGGCGCCGCCTACCGCAACGGCACCGTGGTGCTCAACTACCTTGAGGCGCCGACTCCGCCCGCCGACCGCCCCCGCTACGAGAAGGTCCTCGACAAACTCCGCTGAAGTCGCTCTACGTACGCAGCCGGAGGCCGCGCGGGGTGGTGCGGAAGCCGGCGGCGGTCAGGGCGTCGCGCAGCGGCGACGAGCGTACGGACTCGCCGTCGGCGCGTTCCACCGAGATCTGGCCCAGCGCGCCGGAGTGGACGGCGTCGGCCAGGGCCTTGCCGGCCGCGCCCAGCGCGTCGACGTCGTCGGTGAAGGAGAGCAGCGTCCGCCCGCCCCGCTCCACGTAGAGCGCCAACTCGCCCTCGACCAGCACGACCAACGCCCCGGCCTTGCGACCCGCCCGGTGCCCGGTGGCCGGCGGTGAGGCCGCGTCACCGGAGTCGACGGCGCGCTCCGGCCAGGGCAGCGCCGCACCGTACGGGTTCGCGGGATCGGTGGCCGCCAGCACCACAGTGGCCCCGCCCCGCCGGCCACCGTCGAGCGGATCGGCACCGGCGCGGATCCGGTCCACCGCGCCGGGCACCGCGAACTGCGCCGCGCCCAGCCCGTCGACGAAGTAGCCGCGGCGGGCCGCGCCGCGCTCCTCAAGGGCGGACAGCACCGGGTAGACGGCGGCGAAACCCCCCACCACCTGCTCTGCCACGACCGCGCCCCGGGTCAGCACCCCGTGCCGTTCGAGCAGGACGTCGGCGAGCGCGGCGGCGCGGCGGGTCGGGTCGGTGTCCCGCTCCGGCAACCGCGACCAGCGCCCGGCCACCGTGGGCGGCCCACCGCGACTGGGCAGTGCCACCCGTCCCGGGCGGCGGTAACGCCCACGGGCGGCGGTCGGGCGGGCGCGGTGCGCGCCACCGGCGCCCAGCACCGCCCGCAACGGTGCCAGGGTGTCGTTGGTGAGGTGACCGGCCCAGACCAGGTCCCAGATGACCGCGGTCAGCTCGGCGTCGTCGGTGGCGCCGACCCGGTCGGCCAGGGGCCGGAAGAACAGCGCCTGCCCGTCGTCGAGGGCGTCCAGCACCGCATCGTGCAGGGGCGTACGGGCGAGGGTGTCATCCGGCGGCGGAAGCAGCAGCGGAGCCGAGTCGGCGTACGCCAGGCTGACCCAGCCGTCCCCACCGGAGATCGCCCCTGCGCCGGCCCACAGCACCTCGCCACTGGCGCACAGCTCGTCGAGCTGGGCAGGGGAGTAGTCGGCGACCCGGGCGGGCAGCACCAGCCGTTCCAGCGCCGACGCGGGCACCGAGGCACCTTGCAACTGCTCGATCGTCGCGGCCACCGCCTCTACCCCGCGAGCCGAGGAGCCCACCTGCTGCCAGCGGGGCAGGAAAGTGGCCAGGGCCTGCGGCGGTACCGGCTCGATCTCGCGGCGTAGCGCGGCGAGGGAACGGCGGCGCAGCAGGCGCAGCACCTCGGCGTCGCACCACTGGGTGCCGGCCGTGTCCGGGGTGAACTCGCCGGAGACCACCCGGCCGGTGGCGGCCAACCGGCGCAGGGTCTGCTCGACCACGAAGACCCCGAGCCCGAAGCGGGCCGCGCAGCCGGCGGCGGTGAACGGGGTGTGGGTGCGGGCGTACCGGGCCACCAGGTCGCCGAGCGGGTCGGCGACCGGTTCGAGGTACGCCTCGGCGACACCGACCGGTAGGGCGACGCCGAGAGCGTCCCGGAGCCGGCCGGCATCCTCGACGCCGACCCAGCGTTCCTGCCCGGCGATGCGCACCCGCAGCACCCGCCGAGCGGCGGCCAGCTCGGTCAGCCACGCCTCGGGTGCCCCGCGCTCGGCCAGCTCACCGGTGCTCAGGTCGCCGAGCTGCCGCAGCAGCTCGATCACGTCCTCGGCGTCGCGGGTACGGCGTTGAGTGGTGAGCCAGCGCAGTTGTCGTTCGGTCTCGGCGAGCACCGCCGGGTCGAGCAGCTCGCGCAGGTCGACCCGGCCGAGCAGCTCACCGAGCAGGGCCGAGTCCAGGGTGAGGGCGGCGGCCCGGCGTTCCGCCAGCGGCGCGTCGCCCTCGTAGAGGAAGGCGCCGACGTAGCCGAAGAGCAGCGAGCGGGCGAACGGCGACGGCCGGGCGCTCTCCACCTCGACCAGGCGCACCCGGCGGCCGGCCAGGTCGCGCATGACCTCGGTCAGGGCGGGCAGATCGAAGACGTCCTGGAGGCACTCCCGCGCCGCCTCCAGGGTGACCGGGAAGTCGGCGTACTCGCGGGCCACGTCGAGCAGTTGGGCGGCGCGTTGTCGTTGCTGCCAGAGCGGCTGGCGGCGACGCGGATCCCGGCGCGGCAGCAGCAGCGACCGGGCGGCGCACTCCCGGAACCGGGCGGCGAACAGCGCCGAGGTGCCGACCGACTCCTCCACCAACTGGGCGATCTCCTCCGGATCGAAGGCCACCACGTCGGCGCCGGGCGGAGTGTCGGCGGTGTCCGGCAGCCGGACCACGATCCCGTCGTCGGCGGGCATCACCTGCGCGTCGACGCCGTAGCGCTCGGCCAGCCGGCGGCCGATGGCCAACGCCCAGGGTGCGTTGACCCGGGCGCCCAGGACGCTGTGCACAGCCAGCCGCCAGTCACCCAGCTCGTCGCGGAAGCGCTCGACGACGACCGTCCGGTCGTCCGGCAGGGCCCGGGTCGCCGCCCGTTGCTCGTGCAGGTAGGTCAGCAGGTTTCCGGCGGCCCAGTCGTCCAACCCGGTGGCCCGCAGCGTGGCGGTGGCCTGTTCGGTGTCCTGCCGGAGCAGGGCGCGTACCCGGGCGCCGATCGCCCGGCCCAGTTCCACCGGCCGGCCCGGCTGGTCGCCCTTCCAGAACGGCATCTTCGCCGCCTGCCCGGGGGCGGGGGAGACCAGCACCCGGTCCGGCGTGATCTCCTCGATCCGCCAGGACGAGGAACCGAGCAGGAAGACGTCGCCGACGCGGGACTCGTAGACCATCTCCTCGTCCAGCTCGCCGACCCGGGCCGCCCGTTCCGCCCCGGCCAGGAAAACGCCGAACAGGCCCCGGTCGGGAATGGTGCCGCCACTTGTCACCGCCAGCCGTTGCGCGCCGGGACGGCCGGTCAGCACGTCGGTCGCGCGATCCCACACCAGCCGGGGGCGAAGCTCAGCGAAGGCGGTCGACGGGTAGCGGCCGGAGAGCATGTCCAGGACGGCGTGCAGCGCGGAGTCGGGCAGCTCGGCGAAGGGCGCGGCCCGACGGACGACGGTCGCCAGGTCGCCGACCCGCCACTCGTCCAGGGCGACCATCGCGACGACCTGCTGGGCGAGCACGTCCAGGGGGTTGCGGGGGTGGTGCAGCTCCTCGATGGCGGCCTCGCCCATCCGCTCGGCGACCACGGCGCAGGAGAGCAGGTCGCCTCGGTGCTTGGGCAGGACCACCCCCCGCGACACGGCGCCGACCTGGTGCCCGGCCCGGCCGACCCGTTGCAGGCCGGCGGCCACGCTGGGCGGTGCCTCGATCTGCACGACGAGGTCGACCGCGCCCATGTCGATGCCGAGTTCGAGGCTGGAGGTGGCCACCACCGCCGGCAGCCGGCCCGCTTTGAGCGCCTCCTCGATCTGCCGGCGTTCCTCCCGGGAGACGCTGCCGTGGTGCGCCCGGGCGATCACCGGCGGGGCCCCGGAGACCGCGCCGGCCTGGGCCATCATCTCGGCGGGTGTCCGGGCCGCCGGGCCGGTCGCGGGTGGCGTCGCCGCGGCTGTCTCGTCGGCGGCCAGCTCGTTGAGCCGGGCGCAGAGGCGTTCGGCGCTGCGTCGGGAGTTGGTGAAGACGATCGTCGAACGGTGCGCCCTGATCAGGGCGAAGACCCGTTCCTCGACGGCCGGCCAGATGGACGCCGTGCGGGGACCGGCGAGCTCGTCCTCCGGGCTCGGCTGCTCGTCGAGGCGGGTCATGTCCTCCACCGGCACCTGGACGCTGACCTCGATCGTCTTGGCGGTCGCCGGGGCCACCACCTCGACCGGGCGGGCGCCGCCGAGGAAGCGGGCACATTCGTCCAGCGGTCGGACGGTGGCGGAGAGCCCGATGCGCTGTGCCGGGGCGGGCAGCAACTCGTCGAGCCGCTCCAGGGAGAGGGCCAGGTGGGCGCCGCGTTTGGTGCCGGCGACCGCGTGCACCTCGTCGACGATCACCGTCTCCACGCCGCGCAGCGAGTCC
This sequence comes from Verrucosispora sp. WMMD703, assembly GCF_049178935.1. Lineage (NCBI taxonomy): Bacteria > Bacillati > Actinomycetota > Actinomycetes > Micromonosporales > Micromonosporaceae > Micromonospora > Verrucosispora sp. WMMD703. The sequence continues at coordinate 1,868,605 of NZ_JBMHMM010000004.1, forward strand.
CGTGCGGCGGAGGTGAGCAGCAGGAACAGCGACTCCGGCGTGGTGATCAGGATGTCCGGCGGGGTACGGGCGAAGGCCCGCCGCTCGTCGGCGGGGGTGTCACCGGTACGCATCCCGACGGTGATCTCCGGCGGGGGCAGGGCGAGCCGGGTGGCGGCCTGCCGGATGCCGGTGAGCGGGGCGCGCAGGTTGCGCTCGACGTCGACCGCGAGCGCCTTGAGCGGACTGACGTAGAGCACCCGGCAGCGCTGTCGAGGGTCGGCGGGGGTCGTCTCGCGGGAAAGCCGGTCGAGTGACCACAGGAACGCGGCGAGGGTCTTGCCGGAGCCGGTGGGCGCCACGACCAGGGCGTGCCGGCCGGCGGCGACCGCGTTCCAGGCACCGGCCTGCGCCGCCGTGGGCGCGGCGAACGCCGCACCGAACCATTCCCGGGTCGCCGGGCCGAACCGGGAGAGCACCTGCTCGCCCGGGGTCGTGCTGGAATCCGCCACGAACCAATCCTGCCTCCGGGCACCGACATTCGTCCGTCGCGAGCCGGGCGGCGAGTCACCTGTTAAGGCGTTTAAGGTGACTTGCGCCAAGAATCCGTTAAGTCTCACTTAACTGCTTGCTCTTGCGGGGCAACATAAAGTAACTTCACTCGCGGTGTGGTGAGCGGCGGAGGGGGTCGGATGGCCGTCGAGGAGCGGAGTTCAAGGCCCGGCACCGACATCCTGATCCGCAAGGTGGACAGCCACGTCACCGCCCTGCGCGCCGGGCTGCACGGCCCGGAACTCGAACTGGCCGAGCGGCTCGCCAGCTGCCTACGCGAGCTGGTCGTCTCCACCGCGCAGGCCAGCGCCGCCGACCGAGCCCAGGTGCGGGCCGCCGTGCACTACTTCGTCCTGCGCCGCGAGAGCCGAGGCCGGTTGCTGTCCGTACGGTCCCTGGCCGCCGCGCAGCGGCTGGTCAACCGGGCCGCGTCCCAACTGGGCCGGCCGGACCTGGTCGTCGAGGGCCGCCCGGGTCGCGGTGACAGCGCCGCGACGGACGTCGCCGCGCACAACTGATCCGGTCGTTACCAACTTTTAGCCGCTTTGCCGGCGAAAGTGTGTTTACTTCGGGAAAACCACGCATCGCGCGCTGGACTGTCGTCTGATCGCTGCTAGACCCCCAACCCCCGTGGGGCGTCTCGGCCACCTCGACCGGGAGCGCGCGTGCTCGTACTGCTGATCCTGCACCTCGTGGCGGCCGTCGTGGCGCCACTGCTGGTCCGCCGGTGGGGTCCGCGCGCCTGTTACCTGCTGGCCCTGGTGCCGGCGACCGCCTTCGGCTGGGCACTGGTACGCACACCCGACGTGGCCCACGGCGGTGCGGTGGTCGAGACGTACCCCTGGATTCCGGAACTGGGCCTGGACCTGGCGCTGCGGATGACCACCCTGTCCTGGCTGATGACCCTGCTGGTCGGCGGCGTCGGCGCGCTGGTGCTCGCGTACTGCGCCCGCTACTTCCCACCCGACGCGCTCGGCAACTCGCGGTTCGCGGGCGTGATGGTCGCCTTCGCCGGGGCGATGCTCGGGCTGGTGCTCGCCGACGACCTGCTGCTGCTCTACGTCTGCTGGGAGCTCACCACCGTCTTCTCGTACCTGCTGATCGGCCACAGCACGGAGCGGCGGTCGAGCCGCTGGGCGGCCGCCCAGGCGCTGACCGTGACCACGCTCGGCGGACTCGCCATGCTTGTCGGGTTCCTCATGCTCGGTCACCACGCCGGCACCTACCGCTGGTCGGAGCTGGCCCAGCAGCCGCTGCCCGGCGGGGCGTACCTGGTCGTCGCGGTGCTGCTGATCCTGGTCGGTGCGCTGTCGAAGTCGGCGGTGCTGCCGTTCACCTCGTGGCTGCCGGTGGCGATGGCCGCGCCGACGCCGGTCAGCGCGTACCTGCACGCGGCGGCGATGGTGAAGGCCGGCGTCTACCTGCTCGGCCTGCTGACCCCGGCGCTCGCCGTGGTCGGCCCGTGGCGTCCGGTGGTGCTGATCGCCGGCCTGGCCACCATGCTGGTCGGTGGTTGGGCGGCGTTACGGCAGACCGACCTGAAGCTGCTGCTGGCACACGGCACGGTCAGCCAGCTCGGGCTGCTGACGGTGGTCGTCGGGGTGGGCACGGCGGACGCCGCGCTCGCCGGAGTCGCCATGCTGCTCGCTCACGCGCTGTTCAAGGCGGCGCTGTTCCTCGTGGTCGGCGTGATCGACCACGGGGCCGGGACCCGGGATCTGCGCGAGTTGTCGGGACTGCGCCGTACCGCGCCGGTGCTCACCGGGGTGGCCGTGCTCGCCGCCGCCTCGATGGCCGGACTGCCACCCCTGCTCGGCTTCGTCGCCAAGGAGGCCGTGTTCGCCGCCTTCGCCGACCGGCCGCTGGTCCTGGCGGTACTCGTGGTCGGCACCGTGCTCACCGTCGCGTACAGCATCAGGTTCATCTGGGGCGCGTTCGCCGACCGACCCGGCGCCGCCGCCACCGACCTGGGACGGATCGCGCCGACGCTGCTGGCCCCACCGGCCCTGCTGGCCGTCGTCGGGCTCGTCGCCGGCCCGGCCGCGGGAGCGCTGGATCACCTGCTCCGTCCGTACCCGGAACTCTTCGGCACCCTCGGGAAACACCTGGCCCTGTGGCACGGGCTCACCCCCGCACTCGGTCTGTCCGCGCTCGCCGTGGCGGGCGGCGCGGCGCTGTTCGCGCTGCGTGGCCCACTGGCGCCGGCGCTGGCCCGGCTGCGTTGGCCGGTCGCCGGCCAACGGGGGTACGAGTTGATCACCAATCGCTTCGACCAGGCCGCGGTGGGCGTCACAAGCGTCACCCAGCGGGGGTCGCTGCCGCAGTACCTCGGTCTGATCCTGATCGTCCTGGCCGCGGTGCCGGGCGGGGCGGTGATCCTCATCCAACCCTGGGAGCAGCCACTGGATCTGTGGGCCACGCCCGCGCAACCGGTGGTGCTGCTGGTGGTCTGCGTCGCCGCCCTGCTCGCCGTGGGTGCCACCCGACGGCTGACCGCGATGCTCCTGGTCGGCATGACCGGTTACGGCACCGCCATGTTGTTCGTGCTCTACGGCGCGCCCGACCTGGCGCTGACCCAGTTCCTCGTGGAGACCATGACCATCGCGATCTTCGTGCTGGTGCTGCGCCGACTGCCGGAGCGGTTCTCGATGCGGCCGCTGCGGCGCAGTCGCTGGATCCGGCGGACGATCGGGGTGATCGTCGGTACGACCGTGGCCGCGCTCGCCGTCGGAGCCGCGGCGGCCCGGCAGGCTCGTTCCATCTCGGAGGACTTTCCGCACCTGGCGGTGGAGCAGGGGCACGGCCGCAACGTGGTCAACGTGACCCTGGTGGACATCCGCGCCTGGGACACCCTGGGGGAGATGGCGGTGCTGGTTGCCGCGGCGACCGGAGTGGCAAGTCTCATCTTCCACCAGTCGCGCACCGGGCCACGTCCTCGTCGGCGGGAGGTCGCTGAGGACGAGGCATCCGCAGGCCGGGCGGTCTGGCTGCGCGGCGGGGCCACGCTGCACGAGCGGCAACGGTCGATCGTGTTGGAGGTGGTCACCCGACTGATCTCGCACACCGCCGTGCTCTTCTCGCTCTACCTGCTCTTTTCCGGGCACAACGCGCCCGGTGGCGGCTTCGCCGGAGGGCTGGTGGCCAGCCTCGCGCTGACGATGCGGTACCTCGCCGGTGGCCGGTACGAGTTGGTCGAGGCGGCGCCGATCGGTGCCGGCACGGTCCTCGGCGCCGGCCTGTTGCTCTCGGTCGGCAGCGGCGTGGTCTCCATGATCGTCGGCGGCACCGTGCTGGAGAGCACCACCGTCGACCTCTGGCTGCCGTTGATCGGCCACTTCTACCTGGTCACCTCCCTGTTCTTCGACGTCGGTGTGTACCTGGTCGTGATCGGCCTGGCGCTGGACGTGCTGCGCAGCCTCGGCGCCGAGGTGGACCGGCACATCGAGGCGGCCGGCGAGGCCGATGGCGGGCTGGCCGGCCGGCGAGGGGAGGCGCGGTGAGGGCCGGAGCGAACCTGGTCTCCTTCGTCACGATCGGGGTACTAGTCGGCTGCGGGGTGACCCTGCTGCTGGAACGCAGCCTGAGCCGGGTGCTGCTCGGCGTCATCCTGATCGGCAACGGCGTGAACCTGTTGATCGTCTTCGGCGGCCGATCCGGGGCGGCGCCGGTGGTCGGTGCCAGTGACGAGGCGGCGATGAGCGACGCTCTGCCCCAGGCCATGGTGCTCACCGCCATCGTGATCACCTTCGGCTTCACCGCCTTCCTGTTGGCGATCAGCTACCGCAGCTGGTACCTCAGCGGCGACGACGAGGTACCCGACGACGTCGAGGACCGGGAGATCGTCCGCCGGGCCGCCCAACGGGAGATGTCCGTCGCGGACCTCGCCGGCGAACCGCCGACGGCCGACCCTCAGCAGGTCGACGCCCCGGCGCCACCCCGCGAGGAGGGCCCGGGATGAGCCGGTACGCGCCGACCGCACCCGGCCGGTGGCGGCGATGAGCACGCTGGTGCCGCTGCCGGTGGTGCTACCGCTGCTGGGCGCTGCGCTGACCCTGCTGCTGGCGGGCCGACCGCAGACCCAGCGGACGGTCAGCGTGGGTTGCCTGAGCATCAGCCTGACGGTGGCGGTGGTGCTGCTGGTGCAGGCGTACCGGCAGGGGCCGCTGGTGGTGCAGATCGGCGGCTGGCCGGCACCCGTGGGCATCGTGCTGGTCGCCGACCAGTTGGCCGCGCTGATGCTGGTGGTCTCCTCGGCGGTGACCCTCTGCGTGCTGCTGTACTCGATCGGGCAGGGCCAGGCGGAAACTGGGGAGAGATCCCCGGTGGCGATCTTCCACCCCACCTATCTGGTGCTGACCGCCGGCGTGTGCAACGCGTTCCTCGCCGGTGACCTGTTCAATCTCTTCGTCGGCTTCGAGATGCTGCTCGCCGCCAGCTTCGTCCTGATCACCCTCAACGGCACCGCGCTGCGCATCCGCACCGGTTCCACATACGTCGTGGTCAACGTCCTGGCGTCGATGATCTTCCTGATCTCGGTGGGCCTGGTCTACGCGGCCACCGGCACCCTCAACCTGGCCCAGCTCACCGCGCGGCTCGACGCGCTACCGGACGGCGTACGCCTGAGCCTGCAACTGATGCTGTTGGTGGCCTTCGGCATCAAGGCGGCGGTCTTCCCGCTGTCGGCCTGGCTGCCGGACAGCTATCCGACGGCGCCGGCCCCGGTCACCGCGGTCTTCGCCGGCCTGCTGACCAAGGTGGGCGTGTACGCGATCATCCGGACCCAGACCCTGCTCTTCCCGGGGCAGCAGGCCGGGGAACTGCTGATGGTGGCGGCCGGGCTGACCATGCTGGTCGGCATCCTCGGCGCGGTGGCCCAGTCGGACATCAAGCGGCTGCTGTCGTTCACGCTTGTCAGTCACATCGGCTACATGATCTTCGGAGTGGGCCTGAGCACGGTCGCCGGGCTGGTCGGTGCCATCTTCTACGTGGTCCACCACATCACCATCCAGACCACCCTGTTCCTGATCTCCGGGCTGGTCGAGCAACGGGCCGGCAGCACCGACCTGCGCCGCCTCGGCGGGCTGTCCCGGCTGGCACCCATGGTCGGCGTGCTCTTCTTCGTCTCGGCGATGAACCTGGCCGGCATTCCACCGTTCTCCGGTTTCCTGGGCAAGCTCGGCCTGCTCCAGGCCGGTGTCGCCGCCGGTGGGCCGCTGCCCTGGACGCTGGTGGCCGTGGGCACCGTGACCAGCCTGCTCACCCTCTACGTGGCGAGCCGGGTTTGGAACATCGCCTTCTGGCGCTCACCCTGCGAGACGGTCGCGCCGACCGCACCGTTGCCGGCGCTGATGGTCGGCGCCACGGTCGCCCTGGTGGCACTCGGGGTGGCGCTGACCTTCGTGGCGGGACCGCTGTTCGAGTTCACCGGGCGGGCGGCGGAGGATCTGATCGAGCGCACCCCGTACGTGCGCGCCGTCCTGCCCGGCGGGGCGTCATGACCGCGCCCGGCACCGAGCCGCCGGCCCGGCGGACCCGGACAGGCCGGTGGCGTGACCAGCTGATCGCCTACGGCTGGCTGGTGCTGGCCTGGAACCTGTTCTGGGGGGAGTTCACCTGGGGGAACCTGCTGGGCGGGCTGCTGACCGCCGGCGTGGTGCTGTTGTTCTTCCCACTGCCCCCGGTGACCTTCCACGGCCGGCTCCGGCTGCGGGGTCTGCTGGTGTTCGGCAGCCGGTTCGTCGTCGAGCTGGTCCGGGCCAGCGCCCACGTCGCCCGGATCGCGGTGCAACCCGGTTACACGCCCCGTTCGGCCATCATCGGCGTGCGGCTGCGGCTGCCCACCGACCTCAATCTGGCCCTCACCGCCGAGGTGCTCTCCCTGGTGCCCGGCACGTTGATCGTGGAGGTGGACCGGGACGCCGGAATCCTCTACGTGCACGTGCTCGACGTACGCGGCCCCGCCGCCCTCGCCACCAGCCGTGCGCAGGTCCACGCCTTGGAACGGCGGATCGTCGAGGTCATCGGCTCGAACGCCGAGCTGCGCCAGGTACGCACCGGACCCGTGGACAAGGAGTTCCCGTGACCGTCTTCCTCACCGTCGTCCTCACCGGCCTGCTGTCGGTGACCGCCCTGCTGGCCCTCGTCCGTCTCTATCGGGGCCCGACCCTGCTGGACCGGGTCGTCGCCGCCGACATGCTGCTCGCCACAATGGTCGGTGCCGTCGGCGCGGAGGCGGCGGTCAACCGGCACGCCACCACCCTGCCGGTGCTGGTGGTGCTCGCCCTGCTCGGCTTCGTCGGATCGGTGTCGCTCGTCCGTTTCGCCGTCCGGGACCGGCCATGACGCCCGGTGCCGTCGCGGACTGGCTGGCTGTCGTCAGCCTGACCGCCGGTGCGCTGCTGAGCCTGGCCGCCGCCATCGGAGTGCTGCGTTTCCCGGACACGCTGAGTCGCATGCACGCGGCCACCAAGCCGCAGGTGCTCGGCGTGCTGCTCCTGCTGCTGGGGGTGGGTCTCCGGCTGCGCAGTCCAGCCGACCTCGGCATGATCGTTCTGGTCGGCGTCTTTCAACTGGCCACCGCTCCGGTCGCCGCGCAGATGATCGGGCGGGCCGCGTACCGGGCCGGGCGGGTCGACCGGAACCTGCTCGACGTGGACGAGCTGGCCGACCGGTGAACCAGCGCCCCACCGGTGGGCCCGGCCACGGACCTCGTCCCGGGCCGCCCGTCCTGGCCGGCAGAAACAGTAGGCACACCCACCCGGCCCGGGCCGCGACGCCGGTAGAATGAGCACATGATCGACTCCTCTGCCCAGGAGGGCAGCAGTAGCCAGCCGGGTAGGCCCCGGCATCCCCACACACCGACGACCCCGGGAGCCCTGAACCTCCCGTGTTGATCCTCGTCGGTCTTCTCCTGATCGTTGTCTTGACCGTCGCGACGGGCTATTTCGTCGCGCAGGAGTTCGGCTACGTCGCGGTCGACCGCGGCAAGCTGAAGCAGCTCGCCGCCGAGGGCGACCAGGCGTCCGCCCGGGCACTGGAGGTCGCCGGACGGCTTTCGTTCATGCTCTCCGGCGCGCAGCTCGGCATCACCGTGACCGCCCTGCTGGTCGGTTACGTCGCCGAGCCCTACCTCGGTGCCGGCCTGGCCGAGCTGCTCGGCGTGGCCGGCGTCTCCACCGGCGTCAGCCTGCCGTTGTCGGTCGCGCTGGCGCTGGTCATCGCCACCGTGGTGCAGATGGTCGTGGGCGAGCTGGCCCCGAAGAACCTGGCCATCGCCCGCCCCGAACCGGTCGCCCGGGCGCTGGCCCGTTCCACCCTGGCCTACCTGGCCATCGCCGGCCCGCTGATCAAGCTCTTCGACAAGTCCGCGGTGCGGCTGCTGCGGCGGGTCGGCATCGAGCCCATCGAAGAGCTGCCCAGCGGCGCCACCCCGGAGGACCTGGAACAGATCATCGCCGAGTCCCGGCTGGAGGGGCACCTCGACGCCGACATGTCGGAGCTGCTGGACCGGGGGCTCGACTTCCGGCAGTTGACGGCCGGTGAGGCCATGGTGCCCCGGGTGGACGTGCACACCGTGCGCGCGCACGAGCCGGTCAGCCGGGTGGTCGAGCTGCTCGACACCGGCCGCTCCCGCTTCCCGGTGCGCGGCACGGAGGGCGTCGACGACCTGGTCGGCGTGATCGGCATCGCCGACGTGCTCCAGGTGCCCGCGGCCGAGCGCGCCACCACCCCGGTCAGCGCGGTGGCCGTACCGCCGCTGCTGGTGCCCGAGACGCTGCCGCTGCCCACCGTGCTGGACCGGCTCCGCTCCGGGCACCGCCAGCTCGCCTGCGTGGTCGACGAGTACGGCGGTTTCGCGGGCGTCATCACGTTGGAGGACATCGCCGAGGAACTGGTCGGCCCGATCCGCGACGAGGACGACCCGCCGGAGCGGGCCCCGGCGCGGCAGGATGACGGCTCGTGGGTGGTACCCGCCCGCTGGCGTATCGACGAGGTCGCCGACAGCACCGGCATCGCCCTGCCCGAAGGGCCCGAGTACGACACGCTCTCCGGGCTGGTCATGCGGGAGCTGGGCCGGGTGCCCGAGGTCGGTGACCGGCTGGAGATCAGCCTGCCGGCCGACGGCGACAACGGGCAGGTGCCGCCACGCGCCCTGGTCGAGGTGCTGGAGGTGGACCGGCACGTGGCCGACTCGGTCCGTCTCCAGGTGATCGACGGGCACGCGGAGGTGACGGCATGAGCACCGGGTTCGCGCTGATCATCTCGGTGGTCCTGCTGGCGCTCAACGGTTTCTTCGTCGCCGCCGAGTTCGCCCTGGTGGCGAGCAAGCGGTACCGCCTGGAACAGGCGGCGGCAAGTGGTGGCCGGGCCGCCCGGGCCGCCCTCGACGGCGTACGCGAGCTGTCCCTGATGCTGGCCGGCGCACAGCTCGGCATCACCCTGTGCACGCTGGGCCTCGGTGCCCTGGCCGAGCCGGCGATCGAGCGGCTGCTCAGTCCGCTGCTGCACGCCGTCGGTCTGCCGTACGGCGCCAGCCACGTGATCGCGCTGATCTTCGCGCTGAGCCTGGTCACCTTCCTGCACCTGGTGGTCGGTGAGATGGCACCGAAGTCCTGGGCGATCACCCACCCGGAACGGTCCGCGTTGCTGCTGGCCCTGCCGTTCCGGGCCTTCGCCCGGGTGGCCCGTCCGGTGCTGTCGGTGCTCAACGCGGTGGCCAACGCCATGCTGCGGCTGGTGAAGGTCAACCCGCAGGACCAGTTGGCCCAGGTGCACGGCCCCGACGAGCTGCGGATGCTGCTGGAACAGTCCCGTGAACACGGGCTGCTCGGCGCCGCCCAGCACGAACTGCTCACCAGCATGCTGGAGTTGCAGGGCACGACGGTGGCCCAGGTGATGGAGCCGTTCGACCGGATGGTGACCGTGCGGCGGGACGATCCGGCGGGCCGTATCGAGCAGGTCAGTCGGGACAGCGGCCGGTCACGGCTGGCGGTGCTGGACGCCGCCGGTGACGTCTGCGGTCTGGTGCACGTACGGGAGGCGGTGCGGGCCACCGCCGGCCGACCCGACGCCACCGCCGCCGACCTGATGAACGACGCCATCACGCTTCCCGACACCGCCACGGTGACCGAGGCGGTGGCCGTGATGCGGGCCCGCCAGTCGCAACTCGCCCTGGTCCGCAACGGTGGTGGTCCCACCCGGCCGGTCGGCTTCGTCGCTCTTGAGGATCTGCTGGAGGAGGTCATCGGGGAGTTCGACGACGAGACCGATCCGATCCCGCGCGCGGTACGCCGGCTCAGATAGGAGCCACGGGTGCGGCTGACGGGGGTGTCACCGGAATCGGGCGGAACCGGCCTGACGGTGCAGACCGCGCTGGCCAACCCGAGCACCCGCCCCGGCCTGCGCCTGCCGGGGCGGGTGAACCTCATCGCCGGTTCCGTCGACGTACCGGTCCTGCACGTCCGGCTCGGCCTGGTCAGCACGGTCGAGCCGGACGACCCGGAAGCTCCCCGCCGGCTGGTGCAGTTTCACCACGCTCAGGTGGCCGGTGCCCTGGTGCTGCGGGCCGGGCGGGCCCGGTCGATCCCGTTCGAGTTCCCGATCCCGTGGGAGGCACCGGTGACCACGTACGGCGGGGTGCCGTTGCTCAGCCTGCGGATGGGACTGCGTACCGAGGTGGCGATCGAGGCCACTTTGGACCAGGGCGCGATGGTGCCGGTCTTCGTTCACCCGCTGCCGACCCAGCAGCACATCCTGGCCGCCCTGGACACGCTCGGCTTCAGCGTCCGCCAGTCCGGCCTGCTCGACGGCCGGCTGCCCGGCGTGGAGCAGGCCCTGCCGCTGCACCAACGGTGGGGCTTCTGGGTCGGTCCGCTCTACGCCGGGCCGATCACCGAACTGGAGGTGATCTTCGTGGCCAACTCCGCCGGGCTGGAGGTGATCCTCTGGTTTGACCGGCGGCTGGCGTTGGCCGGGATCACCCACACCAGCATCAGTCGGTTCCGGATCTGGCACGTTGGCGCGGACCAGCGGGACTGGGTCAGTACCGTGGACGGCTGGCTGCGCGAGGCCATCAACCGGCATGCCGCCGCTGCGGCGCACGCCGACTGGTCGGCCCCGGTCTCCGAGTCGGCCCACGTCAGCCGCCCACCGGACCGGCCGCTGCCACCCGGACCGCCGTCCGGTGGCGACGCGGGCGGCGCCGGTGTCGGTGGCGGCGAGGGCGGTGGTGGCGGCGGAGGCGGCGGCACCTGACGCTGTGCCCGCCGCCTGACGCCGTTCGCGGCGGCACCTGATGCGTCCACGGCGGCACCGCAACGGCCCAGCTGCCGGGAGCGCCCCCGTGCGTCTCGTCAGCCCTGGGCGAGCTTGAGGCCGAAGCCGAGGAAGAGGGCACCCACGGCGCTTGTCGCGCCGGCCGCCAGCCGGCGGCGCCGGCTGAACTGGGCAGCCAGGAACGTGCCCGCGAAGATCAGCGCGGTCAGGTAGAGCGCGCTGGTCACCTGGGCGATCAGACCGAGCAGCAAGAACGACAGCGCGGGCCAGGGATACGTCGGGTCGACGAACTGGATGAAGAACGAGACGAAGAACAGGATCGCCTTCGGGTTGAGCAGGCTGATCACCAGCGCCTTGCGGAACGGGCTGCGCGTCGCCGCCGGCGCCGCGGCGTCGATCAACCGCGGGGTGTCCGGGTCGTTGCGGTCCCGCCAGCGCCGCCACGCCCCGCGCAGCATGGTCAACCCCACATAGCCCAGGTACGCGGCGCCCGCGTACTTGATCACGAGGAAGACCGGCGGGTACGCCTTGAGCAGCGAGGCCACTCCGGCGGCGGAGAGGAACATGAGGATCGCGTCACCGACCCAGACGCCGCTCGCCGCCCGGTAGCCGACGCCGACGCCGCGCCGCGCGGCGGTGGAGAGGACGAACAGCGAGTTGGGGCCGGGCAGCAGCACGATGGCCACGGTGCCCAGCACGTACGTCCAGATGTCGGTGATTCCCAGCACGTCCGACATCATCGGGCGGACGTGGGCCGGGCACGAAGCCTTTCCCGCAGGCTGACCTGTGCTTTTGCCCACTCGTCAACGGTCATCGAATACTGCACGGTGTCCCGCCACGAGCCGTCGGGCCGCAACCGGTGCATCCTCAGCACCCCCTCCCGGGTCGCGCCGAGCCGCTCGATGGCGCGCTGCGAACGCTCGTTGCGGATGTCGGTGTGCCAGACCACCCGTACCGCACCCAGCTCGTCGAAGGCGCGGGTGAGCAGCAGCAGCTTCGCCTCGGTGTTGAGCCCGGTGCGCCACCACGGCCGGCCGAGCATGGTGTGCCCGATCGCAACCGACCGGCGCTCCGGGTCGATCTCGTAGTACGAGGTGGTGCCGACGACCGCGCCGGTGACCGCGCAGCGCTGCGCCCAGGCGACCCGTTCCTGCCGGTGCTGCTCGGCCAGGGCCGCGACGATCACCTCGCGCAGCTGCTCCGGCCCGCTCGGTAGCGGCCGGCTGAGGTGCCGCCAGACGTCGGCATCGGCGGTGGCGGCGTACAACTCGTCGGTGTGGGCCTCATCGAGCGGCTCCAGCAGCACGTGTGCGCCGCCCAGCACCGCCGGTTCGTGCCAGGGCGAGCGGTGCGGACGCAGGTAGGCCGGTAGCGGTGCGGTGACCCCGGCGTCCGGCTCCGGCAGGCCGGTGGTCAGCCGCAGCGGCACCACGCCGGCCCAGTGCGCCAGGTCGAGATCGGCCGGGTCGTCGCGTACCCCGCCGGTGCGGCTGCGTAGCGACACCTCCGCCAGCGGCAGCGCCAGCACGGCGGTCTCGGCCAGCTCCCGTCGGTTCGGCGGACGACTGTCCGCCGCGCGGCCGGTGCCGACCTTCTCCACCAGGGCGGTCAGCACGTCGGACTGCTCGCCCGGGTCGGTGACCAGGTGGGCGGTGCCGTGCGCGACCACCGACCGGTAGTTGGCGCTGTGGTGGAACTGGGACCGGCCGTAGACCAGTCCGTCGAGGAGGGTGACCGCGACGCAGACCGGCAGGCCGTCGGCGCGGGCGGCGAGCAGTGGCCGGCTGCCGGTGGAGCCGTGCAGGTAGAGCGTGTCGCCGATGCGTACGTGCAGGGTGGGCAGCACGCGGGGCTCACCGTCCACAGTAAACCCGAGCACGCAGTGGTACGCCTCGTCGAGTACGGCGTGGGTGGCGGTGCGGTCGTAGCTCATCCGGTCCCGGGAACGACTGGCGGTGGTGCGGGTGGTTGGCGAGTACATGCTTCCACCTTTGTTCTAGTACAATACTGTGTTTGTGTCAGTACGCTATCAGGTGACCGGTGCGACGGCCGCCGACATTTCAGCCAGCATCGAGTCCGGCATCCGCAACGCCGCCCTCGCCCCCGGCGACCTGCTGCCACCGGTGCGCACGCTCGCCGCCGATCTGGCCGTCAGCCCGGCCACCGTCTCCCGTGCCTACGCTGAACTGCGTCGCCGTGGCCTCGTCGTCACCGCCGGCCGGCACGGCACCCGGGTGCGTCCCCGACCACCGGTCGCCGCCCGCCGAGCCGCGCTGCGCCCACCGCCCGCCCCCGGGCTGCGCGACCTGTCCCGAGGCGAACCCGACCAGCGGCTGCTACCGCCGCTGCGTCGGCACCTGGCCGCCCTCGCCGACACCGTCGGCGACCCGGTGGGCTATCCCGACCTCGGCGTACTGCCCGAGATGACCGAGGTGGCCGGGGCGCGGCTGACCGCCGACGGGGTGCCGGCCCCCGGGCTGACCCTCACCGGCGGCGCGTTGGACGGCATCGAACGCCTCCTCGGCGCGCACCTGCGCCACGGCGACGCGGTGGCCGTGGAGGATCCCGGCTGGACCGGCCTGCTCGACCTGCTCGCCGCGCTCGGGCTACGGCCGATCGGAATGCCCATCGACGACGACGGGCCGATCGTCGCCGGAGTCGCCGCCGCCCTCGCCGCCGGAGCGCGAGCGCTCATCGTGACCAGCCGGGCCCAGAACCCCACCGGCGCGGCGGTCTCCGCCGACCGGGCCAGCGCCCTGCGCACCCTGCTCGCCGGTCGGGCCGACCTGCTGTTGATCGAGGACGATCACGCCGCCGAGCTGGCCCGCGTACCGCTGCACCCGCTCGCCGGAGCGACCACCCACTGGGCCTTCCTCCGCTCGGTCAGCAAGCCCTTCGGCCCGGACCTGCGCCTGGCCGTGCTGGCCGGAGACGAGACCACCGTGGCGCGGGTGGCCGGCCGATCCCGGGTCGGCACCGGCTGGGTCTCCACCGTGCTGCAACGGCTCGTGCTCTCGCTCTGGAAGGATCCAGAGGTGACCGCCCTGGTCGACCGGGCCGCAGAGAGCTACGAACGACGGCGCCACGCCCTGATCGCCGCCCTCGCCGCCCGTGGCCTGCCCGCCCACGGCCGCACCGGCATCAACGTCTGGGTACCGGTGGACGACGAGACCAGCGCGCTGACCGCCCTGCGTGACGCCGGCTGGGCGGTCGCGCCGGGCGCGCTCTACCGGATCGCCGGCCCGCCGGGGCTGCGCATCACCGTCAGCGGCCTGAACGAGGCGGAGCTCCCCGCGCTCGCCGACGCGGTCACCCGCGCAGCCCACCCCACCCCCTCCCCGAGCTTCACCGCCTGACCGCCCCCGTCCCCCCACCACCCCGACCGCCCACGCCCACGCCCACGCTGCAACATCCCCGATGTTGCAGCGTGAGGCGGGTTCGAGGCGGCAACATCCCCGATGTTGCTGCCTGGGTGGGCGCTCCCGCTCGCGTGGGGCGCGTCACAGCGGGTAGAACAGTCGCCATGGCCGACACCGATACTGCGCCCGGGGCCCAGCGGTTCATCCCGCCGCAGGCCGACACCCTCGACGAGCTGCGGGCCGCCGCCACCGGCTGCCGGGGCTGCGAGCTGTACCGGGACGCCTCACAGACCGTCTTCGGCCGGGGCGACGCCACCGCCCGGGTGGTCTTCGTCGGCGAGCAGCCCGGCGACATGGAGGACCAGAAGGGGCTGCCCTTCGTCGGCCCTGCCGGCCGGCTGCTGCGCAAGGCGGTCGACGACGCCAAGCTGGACCCGGCCCACATCTACCTCACCAATGCCGTCAAGCACTTCCGCTTCGAACTACGCGGTAAGCGGCGGATCCACCAGACCCCGGACCGGGTACACATCACCGCCTGCCGACCCTGGCTGGTCGCCGAGTTCGCCCAGCTGACCCCAGAGGTGATCGTGGTACTCGGGGCGACCGCCGCGAAAGCCCTGCTCGGCCCGACGTTCCGGGTCACCCGCCAGCGCGGCGAACTGCTGCCCTGGCCGGCCGCCGCCCAACACCCGGAGGACTTCCAACGGGTACCGGTGGACAGCGCCGGAGGGACCGCCGACGCGCCCCCGGCCAAACTCCTGGCCACCATCCACCCCTCCGCCGTGCTCCGGGCCGACAACCAGGACGTCGCCTACGACGGGCTGGTCGCCGACCTGACCGTCGCGGCTCGCGCCCTCGCCGGCTGACACCAGCCGCGCTCGCCCCCAACCGCAGCGCCGGCACCGACCATGCGACGGCGTCGCGGACGGTGCCACACTTGCCGCCATGCAGCAGCACCTCTACGAGGCTGACCACGACGAGTTCCGGGACCTGTGCCGGCGGTTCCTCGACCGCGAGGCCGTACCGCACCACGACCGCTGGGAGGCCGACGGCATCGTCGACCGCGAGGTGTGGCGGAAGGCCGGTGCCGCCGGACTGCTCGGCATGGACGTCCACCCCGACTACGGCGGCGGCGGACAGCGGGACTTCCGGTACAACGCCGTCCTGGTCGAGGAGATCGTCAACTCGGGCTGCTCCGGGCTCGGCTTCGGCCTGCACAACGACGTGGTCGCGCCGTACCTCACCGAGCTGACCACCGAGGAGCAGCGCCAGCGCTGGCTGCCCCGGTTCTGCTCCGGCGACCTCGTCACCGCCATCGCGATGAGCGAACCCGGCGCCGGCTCCGACCTGGCCGGCGTCCGCACCACCGCCGTCCGCGACGGCGACAGCCTCGTGCTCAACGGGCAGAAGACGTTCATCACCAACGGTGAACTGGCCGACCTGGTGATCGTGGTGGCCCGTACCGCCGACGAGGGTGCCCACGGCGTGAGCCTGATCGCGGTGGAAACCGGAACCGCCGGCTTCACCCGGGGCCGCCGACTGGCCAAGGTCGGATTGAAGGCCAACGACACCGCCGAACTCTTCTTCGACGACTGTCGGGTGCCGGCCGCCAACCTCATCGGCACCGAGAACCACGGCTTCTACCACCTGATGGCCAACCTGCCCCGGGAACGGCTCAGCATCGCCGTCGCCGCGGTCGCCGCCGCGGAACGGCTGCTCGCCCTCACTCTCGACTACGCGCGCACCCGGGAGGCGTTCGGCCGACCGATCGGGAAGTTCCAGCACAACCGGTTCCTCCTCGCCGAGCTGGACACCGAGGTCACCATCGCGCGGACCTTCGTCAACCACTGCGTGGCCGAGTTCAACGCCGGCCGGCTGTCGGTGACCGATGCGGCCAAGGCCAAGTGGTGGACCACGGAGTTGCAGAACCGGGTCGCCGACCGGTGCGTGCAGCTGCACGGCGGCTACGGCTTCATGGCGGAGTACCCGGTGGCGCGGGCCTGGCTGGACAGCCGGGTGCAGACCATCTACGGCGGCACCACGGAGATCATGAAGGAGATCATCGGGCGCGGTCTGGGGCTGTGACGAGAACCGGGCTGCCGGCTGTCGGTCGGGTGCGAAAGGATGGTCACCCCTTACCCAAGGAGCCTCCCGTTGGCCACTGACCTGACCACCACGCCGACGGCGCACCCAGACGTCGCGCCCATCCAGCGGCGCACCCTGCGGCTGCTCTTCACCACCCAGATCGTCGGCGGCATCGGGGTGACCATCGGCATCTCCGTCGGCGCCCTGCTCGCCGCCGAGATCGCCGGCACCGCCGTGGCCGGCCTGGCGCAGAGCGCCGCCGTGGTCGGCGCCGCACTGCTCGCCGTGCCGGTCACCCGGATCATCACCGGGTACGGCCGCCGCCCCGGCCTGGCCGTCGCGTACGTGGTCGGGGCGCTGGGCGGGGCGCTTGTCGTGCTCGCCGCGGCAACCCGGTCGGTCCCGCTGCTCTTCCTCGGCATGCTCCTCTTCGGCGGCGGCTCCGCCGCCAACCTTCAGGCCCGCTACGCCGCGGTCGATCTCGCCGAACCGGATCGGCGCGCCCGGCAACTGTCGCTGATCGTCTGGGCCACCACCATCGGCGCGGTGGCCGCCCCGAACTTCGCCGCGCTCGCCGACCGCACCACAAGCGGCTGGGGGCTGCCGACGCTGTCCGGCCCGTTCGCGTTCAGCGCCGTCGCGTTCGTGCTCGCCGCCGGCGTACTGCTGCTGTGGTTGCGGCCCGACCCGCTGCTCACCGCGCGCCGGCTCGCGGCGGCCCGGGCCGGCGCGTCCGAACCGCCCCCGTCTGGTCCGCCGCCGGTCCCGGCCGAGCCGGCCCAGGCGGCGTCCGCGCTCGCCCCGGCCGGCCCGATCCCGGTGCCGGCACCGTCGGCCCGGCGCGGCGTGGGCATGCGCGCCGCCTGGTCGGTGGTACGCGCCCGACCGGCCGCCCGGCTCGGCGTGTCCGCCGTGGCCGTGGGGCACCTGGTGATGGTGGCGGTGATGGCGATGACCCCGGTGCACCTGCGGGAGTACTACGCCGTCGACGAGGTGCTGCCGGTGGTCGGGCTGGTGCTGAGTCTGCACATCGCCGGCATGTACGCGCTGGCGCCGGTGGTCGGCTGGCTCGCCGACCGGTTCGGTCGCCGCCCGGTCATCCTCGGCGGGATCGCGACGCTGCTGGCCGCCTGCGCGGTCGCCGGCACCGCCGGGCACCACACGCCCCGGCTCACCGTCGGGCTCATCCTGCTCGGGCTCGGCTGGTCGGCGACCATGGTGGCCGGTTCGACCCTGCTGTCGGAGTCGGTACCGGACGAGGTACGGCCCAGCGCCCAGGGCCTGTCCGACCTGCTCATGGGGCTGGCCGGAGCGTCAGCCGGAGCACTGAGCGGGTTTGTCATGCAACTGGCGGGCTATCCGGTGCTGACCCTGCTCGCCGCGGTCGCGGTGGCACCCCTGCTGGCGCTAGCGTTGCGTCCGGTGCCGACGAGTGCACCGGACAGGAAGGACTGATCACGTGCGGCTGACCGACTTCTGGGCGCGCCTGGCCGAGGCGTTCGGTCCGGCGTACGCGGCCAGCATCGCCAGCGACCAGGTGTTGTCGGAACTCGGCGGACGGACCATCGAGCAGGCCCTCAAGGCCGGCGTGGAGACGCACTTGGTGTGGCGCGCCGTGGTCGCGGCCTATCCGGACCGGGTACCCGCCCGGCTACGCTGAGCAGCCGATTCGTTACTTCCGCGTGTCTCTTGCCGAGTCGTACACCTGTTCGGCTATTGTCCACAGCGGGGTGCTCGTCCACAGGCCACGGCCAGTCGGCTGGTTTTCTGTCGGACCCAGCGCCTAGCGTGTCCCGCGTGACGCGAAGCTCAGGAAAGACGCCGGCGAAGGCAGGGGTGGCAACGATGGCGGCAGGTCCTGACCGGGAGAAGGCGCTCGACCTTGCTCTCGCTCAGATCGACAAGCAGTTCGGCAAGGGCTCGGTGATGCGGCTGGGGGAGCGACCGGTCATCCAGACCTCGGTCATTCCGACCGGTTCCATCGCGCTCGACGTGGCGCTCGGCGTGGGCGGTCTGCCCCGTGGCCGGGTCGTCGAGGTCTACGGCCCGGAGAGCAGCGGTAAGACCACGGTCGCCCTGCACGCGGTGGCCAACGCCCAGCGGGCCGGCGGCATCGCCGCCTTCATCGACGCCGAGCACGCGCTCGACCCGGAGTACGCCAGGGCCCTCGGTGTCGACACCGACGCCCTGCTGGTCTCCCAGCCGGACACCGGCGAGCAGGCGCTGGAGATCGCGGACATGCTGGTCCGCTCCGGCGCGATCGACATCATCGTGATCGACTCGGTGGCCGCGCTGGTGCCGCGCGCCGAGATCGAGGGCGAGATGGGCGACAGCCACGTCGGTCTCCAGGCCCGGCTGATGAGCCAGGCGCTGCGGAAGATCACCGGCGTGCTCAACAACACCGGCACCACCGCGATCTTCATCAACCAGCTCCGCGAGAAGATCGGCGTCATGTTTGGATCACCCGAGACGACGACGGGTGGTCGGGCGCTGAAGTTCTACGCCTCGGTCCGGCTCGACGTGCGGCGCATCGAGAGCCTGAAGGACGGCACCGACGTGGTCGGTAACCGCACCCGGGTCAAGGTCGTGAAGAACAAGTGCCTCGCCGAGGGCACCATGGTGTTCGACCCGGTCACCGGCCGCGCCAACCGGATCGAGGACATCGTCGACGGGCGGATGCCTGTCTCCGTGGTGGCAGCGGCGAAGGACGGCATGCTGCACGCCCGCCCTGTCGTCTCCTGGTTCGACCAGGGAGAACAGGATGTCATCGGGGTACGTCTGCGTGGCGGTGCCACGGTCTGGGCCACCCCCGATCACAAGGTCTTGACCGATCGGGGCTGGAAGGTGGCCGGCGAGTTGGGTGCCGGAGACCGGGTTGCGCAGCCTCGACAGTTCCTGGGTTTCGGCGAGCATGAGCCCTACTCGCCCGAGCAGGCACGAATGCTCGGCTACCTGATTGGTGACGGATATGTCGGTGGGAAGACCCCGCTGCAGTTCATCAACATCCAGGAGTCGCTGAAGGCCGACGCGGCGCGCATCGCCGCAGGGCTCGGCTGCGACACACACGAGCATGACGGCAAGTTGGCCATCTCGTTCTCCCACCGTCAGGGTGAGCGCAACGAGTTGCTGGCGTTGTGCCGACAAGCGGGGATCTACGGCAAGCTGGCCTGGGAGAAGACCATCCCCGCCGAGTTTTTCGATCCGGGTCTTTCCCGCGAGGTGGCAGGCAACCTGCTTTTCGGTCTACTCGAAAGCGACGGCTGGGTGAGCATCGAGCAGACCGGTGCCATTCGGGTCGGCTACACGACTACCTCGGAGCAGTTGGCCCACCAACTCCACTGGTTGTTGCTGCGATACGGCATCACGAGTTCGGTTCGTCGCTACGACCCGACGGGTCAGCGCCCCAGCCTTATCAAGGGGCGTCGCATCCAGGCAAAGCGGTTGTGCTACGAGGTCCGGGTGGCCGGCAGCGACAACGTGGAGGCGTTCGCCGAAGCGGTTCCGCTGTGGGGACCGCGCGGGGTCATCCTTCGCGAGGCGCTCAACAGCCAGGAAGGGCGTCGGCGGGGCTCGCAGGCCGGCTACCTGTCGCCTGCGGTCACCGAGTCGGTGCTGGCACACCTGGCGGGTAAGGGCGTCACGGCTGTGCTCGCTGCTCAACTGATCGGCGCGACGGCCGGCAATTCGCGTGGTGGCATGAAGCAGGTTCTAGGGCTGCACCAGATCCGGCGGGATCGGTTGCAACTGCTGGCGGACGCGCTTGACGACGCTTTTTTGCGCGAACTGCTGGCCGAGCAGGTGCGCTATTCGACCGTCAAGGAGATCCTGCCCGCGCGGCGTACGAGGACCTTTGATGTCGAGGTCGATGAGCTGCACACGCTGGTCGCTGACGACATCGTCGTACACAACTGCGCCGCCCCGTTCAAGCAGGCCGAGTTCGACATCATGTACGGCAAGGGCATCTCCCGTGAGGGCTCGCTGATCGACGTCGGCGTCGAGCAGTCGATCATTCGCAAGTCCGGCGCCTGGTACACCTACGAGGGCGACCAGTTGGGCCAGGGCAAGGAGAAGGCCCGCGAGTTCCTCCGGGAGAACCCGGACGTGGCCGCCGAGATCGAGAAGAAGATCCTGGAGAAGCTCGGCGTCGGGGTCGGCGCGGGCGACGCCGCCGGTGGCCCGGAGCTGCCGCCGGTCGACTTCTGATCGACGATCCGTGGCAGGACGACGTGCCCGCTCGGGGCGGGGCTGGGATGCCAGCCCGCCCCGAGCGGGTGACGCCACACCACGACCCCGCCGAGGCCGCCGCGCCGCCGGGAACCCCGCCGACCCGGGTGACTTGGCGTCGGTCGATTCTCCGGACGCGTCGGCATGGGATACCTCCCGGGGCAGGGCCGGTTCCGCCCGACGGGCCGGCGGTTCGGCACGCGAGGATGCGGCATCCACGCCTCGTGCCGAGGCCGAGGTGGCCCGGGAGATCTGCCTGCGGCAGCTCGCGGTGCGTCCGCGTACCCGTGCCGAGTTGGCCACCGTGTTGGCGCGGCGGGGCATCTCCGAGGAGACCGCCGAACAGGTCCTCGACCGGTACGACGAGGTCGGCATCATCGACGACGCCGCGTTCGCCCGCGCCTGGGTGAGCAGCCGGCATGCCGGCCGGGGGCTGGCTCGCCGGGCACTCGCCAACGAGCTGCGCCAACGCGGCGTGGACGGCGACACGGCCAGCGAGGCGTTGGACGAGTTGGACGAGACCACCGAGGCGGAGACCGCCCGTGCCCTGGTGGAACGGAAGCTGCGGACCGCCCGGGGCGAGCCGGACGCGGTGTTCCGGCGGCTGGTCGGCATGCTGGCCCGCAAGGGCTACCCGGCCGGTGTCGCGATCCGGGCGGTGAAGGAGGCGATCGCCGCGCAAAGCGCCGAGGCGGCCGAGTTCGCCGAGCAGATCGACGCCGACGCCCTCGCCGACGCCGAGGGTGAGATCGACCGCTGACCGCGCATTCGCGCTCTCATGCCGTCCATCAACTGTGATCCCGGCCTGGCCCGTCCCGGGAGCGCGGGCGATGCGTGTAGCGCGGCTGCGACGACCACCTTCGCGACGTGACCAGCCCGGATGAGTCAACCCGACGTTGGTTGTTCGTCTTTTTTGCCCGCTGGCGTCCGAGTGTTCATAGGCGGAGGGTGACTATTTAACTTCTCTCCGTCCGGGTGGTTTGATCATCCGTTCTTGACCGGAGCCCGGTTGAGACCTAGCCTCGCCATAAAGGCTCACATTGCCCGACCAAGCGCAGGCTAAGCGCACAACATAGATCCCGTAACAGAACAGCATCACTTTGGCCGGCACCATCGGCCGCGTACGTCAGCTCCGGACGGGCCGGTCCGGGCTCACGTGACAGTGCACCCGGCCCGCCGACGGCCGTCAGGGACGTCGGCGGAGGAAGCCAACCCACGGCCATGCGCTCCGGTCGGGCGTCCAGAGTCGCAGGAGCGTGCCCACCCGGCAGGCTGTTGCGGCGCGACGGTTCAGGGGAGGCGCGCCATGGCGAGGCGGCACAGGTTCACCGGAGTCTCGGTATGAGCGAGCGGAGCGGGCCGATCTTGAGGCTTCGTTCGGCGTTGCCCGCCAGGGGCACGTCTCGGAACGGAGCGCCGGCATGAGCGCGGGGGCGGCCGCTCCCGGTGCGGCGGAGTCCGGGGCCAGCGATGACGGTGAGCAGAGTTCCGGCCCACCTGCTGTCGCCCTCGGCGTTGGCGACCGGCCGGACGGAGCCGTTCGATGAGCGCCTTCGACGTCGTGATCCTGACCGCCGTGCTGGTGCTGACCCTCGTGGTGCTCGGTGCGGTGCTGTTCGGCGTGCGCCTGATGCGGGGTTTCATGTCGCGTCCGGCGGCGGAGGATCCGGCGTACGTCGCGGAGAAGGACCGGCAGGAGCAGTCGCTGGCCGCGCTGCGCACGGCCGCCGACGAGGCGAACAGCACCATCGACGTGGCGAAGTCCGCGGCGGCGGCGGCCCGCGCCGAGGCGGCGGCGGCCAAGGCCGAGGCGAAGGCCGCCCGGGCGGAGGCACGTCGGGTGCTCGACGACGCCCGCGCCGAGGCGGACACGGTGCTGGAACGGGCGCACAAGCAGGCCGAGGCGGACGCCGAGCAGTTGCGCACGGCGGCCCGGCGCAGCGGTGAGCGGGAGGTGGCGGTGCTGGCCGCGACCACCCGGGAGCAGGCCGCCGAGGTGGAGCGGCGGGCGACCCGGATGGACGAGCGGGAGCGGCTGCACACCGAGGAGGTGGAGCGGCTCGCGGAACGGGAACGGCAGCTCACTGCGGCCAACGCCGCGCTGGCGGCCCGTGAGGCGGCGCTGGCCGAGCGGGAGTCCGAGCTGGCCGAGGTGGAGAACCAGCGGCGACGGGAGCTGGAGCGGGTCGCCGGGTTGACCGCCGACGCCGCGCGGGCCGAGTTGGTCGAGGCGATCGAGGGCCAGGCGAAGCGGGAGGCCGCGCTGTTGGTCCGGGACATCGAGTCCGACGCCAGGTCGACGGCCGAGCAGCGGGCCCGGCACATCGTGGTCGACGCCATCCAGCGGGTGGCCAGTGAGCAGACCGCCGAGAGCGTGGTAAGTGTGCTGCACCTGCCGGGCGACGAGATGAAGGGGCGGATCATCGGCCGGGAAGGCCGCAACATCCGGGCCTTCGAGTCGGTCACCGGGGTCAACCTGATCATTGACGACACTCCCGAGGCGGTGCTGCTGTCCTGCTTCGACCCGGTGCGCCGGGAGGTCGGCCGGTTGACGCTGGAGAAGCTGGTGCTGGACGGCCGGATCCACCCGCACCGCATCGAGGAGGTGCACGAGCTGGCCCGGCAGGAGGTGGACCAGCTCTGCCACCGGGCCGCCGAGGACGCCCTGGTGCAGGTCGGCATCACCGAGATCCACCCGGAGCTGGCCACCCTGCTGGGTCGGTTGCGCTACCGCACGTCGTACGGGCAGAACGTGCTCAAGCACCTGGTGGAGACCGCGCACATCGCCGGGATCATGGCGGCCGAGCTGCGCTTGGACGTGCCGTTGATCAAGCGGTCGGCTTTCCTGCACGACATCGGCAAGGCGCTCACCCACGAGGTGGAGGGCAGTCACGCGCTCATCGGTGCGGACGTGGCCCGTAAGTACGGCGAGAGCGAGGACGTGGTGCACGCCATCGAGGCGCACCACAACGAGGTGCCGCCGCAGACCGTGGAGGCGGTGCTGACCCAGGCGTCCGACGCCTGCTCGGGTGGGCGGCCGGGGGCGCGGCGGGAGAGCCTGGAGGCGTACGTCAAGCGGCTGGAACGCATCGAGGAGATCGCCGCCGGCAAGGTCGGCGTGGAGAAGGTCTTCGCGATGCAGGCGGGCCGGGAGATCCGGGTGATGGTCAAGCCCGACGACGTCGACGACATCGGCGCTGCGGTGCTGGCCCGGGACGTGGCCAAGCAGGTCGAGGAGGAGTTGACCTATCCGGGGCAGATCCGGGTGACGGTGGTCCGCGAGTCCCGGGTCACCGAGATCGCCCGCTGAGGCATAAGGAAGGGCCCCTGCTCGCCGAGCAGAGGCCCTTCCTATGTTGCTAGGGGTGCGCGCCGACCGGTCCCGACCGTCCCGCACCGAAGCGGTATCCGCTCACCCCTGTGGCTCGGAGACGGTGGCGCCGCCCTCGGGGGTGGAGTCCGCCGCTCCGGCCGGTGCGGTCTGCTTCGGTACCCGGAAGGCTCGGACACCGGTGCGTCGGTCGAGCCAGCCGGCGAACCAGGTGAGCAGTGAGTTGATCACGATGTAGATGACGGCAGCGACGATCGCGCAGGCGATGATGTTGCCGTAGTTGGCGGAGAGATCGTTGACGCCGCGCTGGAGCAGCTCCGGGTAGGCCACGATGTAGCCGAGCGCGGTGTCCTTGAGCAGCACCACCAGCTGGCTGACGATGATCGGCAGCATGGCGCGGGCTGCCTGGGGCAGCAGGATCATCCGCATCACCTGGTTCTTGCGCATGCCGATCGCGTACGCCGCCTCGGACTGCCCGCCGGGCACGGCCCGGATGCCGGCCCGGAACGCCTCGGCCAGCACCGACCCGTTGTAGAGGGTTAGGCCGATCACCACGGCCCAGAAGGCGGTCACCGGACCCTTGATGAGGAACGGTACGCCGTAGAAGATGAAGAAGATCATCAGCAGCAGCGGGACGGCGCGGAAGAACTCCACCACCATGCCGGCCGGCACGCTGATCCACCAGCGGTCGGAGAGCCGGCCGAAGGCGAAGACGACGCCGAAGGCGAGCGACAGCACCATGCCGACCCCGGCCGCCTTCAGGGTCGCCCACAGGCCCGGCAGGATGAACTGGGTCCAGGTGGCCGACCGGGTGAACGGCTCCCACAGCCGGGGTTCCCACTGGTTCGCCTGATCGAACTTCGTGTAGATCCAGTAGAGCAGGGCGAGCAGCGCGACGCCGAAGACGACACTCAGCACCGCGTTGCGTACCTTGGCCCGGGGCCCCGGGTGGTCGTAGAGGACGTTGCTGGTGCTCATCAGCGCTTCACCGCCAGTCGGTTGGCCAGCCAGCCGAAGAAGTAGCCGGTGGGGATGAGCAGTGCGGCGAACGTGCCGGCGAAGACCAGGAAGATCAGAATGACGGCGTTACCGTAGCTGTTGAGCAGGTCCTTCATGACGCTGGAGGCCTCGACGAGCCCGATTGTGCCGACGATCGTGGCGTTCTTGCAGAGCGCGATCAGGATGCTGCCGAAGGGCGCGATCACCGAGCGGGCGGCCTGCGGCAGCACCACGATCCGCAGCGTCTGCGCGAACGACAGCCCGATCGCCCGGGCCGCCTCGGCCTGGCCGGTCGGCACGGTGTTGATGCCCGAGCGCACCGCCTCGCAGACGAAGGCGGCGGTGTAGGTCGACAGGCCGATCACACCGAGCCAGTAGATGTTGACGTCGAGCTCCTGAGACAGGCTCAGCCCGAGGGTGGCGTACAGCCCGAAGTAGCAGAAGAAGATGACCAGCGTCAGCGGAGTGTTGCGGAAGATGTTGACCCAGGCAGCGCCGAAGCCGCGCAGCACGGGTACGGGGGAGACCCGCATCGCGGCCAGCAGCACGCCGATGACCAGCGCGCAGACCGCGGACGCGCCGGTCAGCTTGAGGATCCAGACGAAGCCCGACACGAATGCGTCGAGGTTCTCCGGATCGGTGAATACGTCCATGCTTCGGCTCCCGGGGCACGTGGCGGCGGCCGGTGACAGGCCGGAGCCGGCACCCGCAAGGGGTGCCGGCTCCGGTACCGGTCAGACAGCGCCGCAGTGGGTCAGCTTGGTGGTGTCCAGCTCGGGCGCGGGGGTGCCGCTCTTGCCCAGGGTGGCGTCCCAGGCAGCCTTGTAGCTGCCATCCTCGGCGGCGGCCTTGAGGATCTCGTTGACCTTCTCGCAGCCGTCGGTGTCGTCCTTCTTCAGGCCGATGCCGTAGGGCTCGTCGGAGAAGGTGCTGCCGACCACCTTGAACTTGCCGGCGTACTGGTCCTGCGCGGCGTAGCCGGCGAGGATGATGTCGTCGGTGGTGACCGCGTCGACCTGGCCGTTCTCCAACAGCGGCAGGCACTTCGAGTACGCGTCGAACTGCTGCAGCTTGGCGTCCGGGTAGTTCTCGGTGATCCGCTTGGCCGGCGTCGAGCCGGTTACCGAGCAGACCGTCTTACCCGCCAGCTGGTCCGGGCCGGTGAGGGTGGAGTCCGCCTTGACGAGCAGATCCTGGCCGGCGATGTAGTACGGTCCGGCGAAGTTGACCTTCTGCTTGCGCTCGTCGTTGATGGTGTAGGTGGCGACCACGAGGTCGACGGTGCCCTGCTCGATGAAGGGCTCCCGGTTGGCCGACACGGTGGTCTTCCACTCGATGCCGCTCTCCTCGACGCCGAGGCCCTTCGCGATGATCTTCGCGATCTCGATGTCAAAGCCCTCGTACTGGCTGCCGGTCTGCAGACCGAGGCCCGGCTGGTCGGCCTTGACGCCGATGACCAGCTTGTTCTGGCTCTCGGCCTTGCCGACGATGCCACCGGCGCCCGTGCCGGAGCCGCCCTCGTCGCTGTCCCCGCCGCAGGCGGTCATCGCGACCGCGAGGCCGGCAACGGCGGCAACCGCCGCCATCCGCTTCATTCGCATACCTGATCTCCTTCTTCGACTGGAGCCGGCCGGGTCACGGCCCGCCCCACTACCGGACGCCTAGTGGGTGAGGATCTTGGAGAGGAAGTCCTTGGCGCGCTCGCTGCGCGGATTCGCGAAGAACTCCGTCGGAGCGGCATCCTCGACGAGCTTGCCGTCGGCCATGAAGATGACCCGGTTCGCCGCGTGGCGGGCGAAGCCCATCTCGTGGGTGACCACGACCATGGTCATGCCGTCGCGGGCCAGCGAGGTCATCACGTCCAACACCTCGCCGACCATCTCCGGGTCCAACGCGCTGGTGGGCTCGTCGAAGAGCATCGCCTTGGGCTGCATGGCCAGCGCGCGGGCGATCGCGGCGCGCTGCTGCTGGCCGCCGGAGAGCTGGGCCGGGTACTTGTCGGCCTGGTTGGCGATGCCGACCCGGTCGAGCAGGGCGAGACCCCGCTCGCGGGCCGCCGCCGGCTTCTCCTTGCGGACCTTGATCGGGCCGAGGGTGACGTTCTCCAGGATCGTCTTGTGCGCGAAGAGGTTGAACGACTGGAACACCATGCCGACCTCGCTGCGCAGCTTGGCCAGGGCCTTGCCCTCGGCCGGCAGCGCCTGCCCGTCGAAGGTGATGGTGCCGGAGTTGATCGGCTCCAGCCGGTTGATGGTGCGGCACAGGGTCGACTTGCCGGAGCCGGACGGGCCAATCACCACGACCACCTCGCCCCGCCCCACCGACAGCGAGACGTCGTCCAGTACGTGCAACGGCCCGAACCATTTGTTGACCGAGTCCAGCACGATGAGCGGTTCGCCCGTCGCCACGTCGTCTGTCCTCCTCGTCGCTGTCGGGAGTCGGTCGACCCCCGGTAGCGGCCACTGTAGGCGGGGTGAAGTGGCGGAACACAACTCAGATGGTCACGGAGCGGTAACACCCTGGATGATCCGACTCCGGCGTCCGAATCTGACCCGCCCGGCTGGCGTCCCGCCCGGGTGACGGAGATCATGAGGAGATGACCGAGCCCGTGCGGTTGACCCGGTACGCCCGTGGCGGCGGCTGTGCCTGCAAGATCCCGCCGGGCGAGTTGGAGGCGATGGTCGCCGATCTCGGGCCCGCCGCCGGCACCGCCGAGCTGCTGGTCGGGCTCGACCACGGCGACGACGCCGCAGTGGTCCGGCTGGATGAGCGCACCGGCCTGGTGACCACCGCGGATTTCTTCACCCCGGTGGTCGACGACGCGTACGACTGGGGTCGGATCGCCGCCACCAACGCCCTGTCCGACGTGTACGCGATGGGCGGCACTCCGCTTGTCGCGCTCAACCTGCTCTGCTGGCCGCGCGAGGTGCTGCCGCTGGACCTGGCCCGGGAGGTGCTGCGCGGCGGCCTGGACGTGGCCCGCGCAGCCGGATGTCATCTTGCCGGCGGGCACAGCGTCGACGACGACGGCCCGAAGTACGGCCTGGCCGTCACCGGGCTGGTCCGGCCGGACGAGCTGATCACCCTGGACGCCGGGCGGGCCGGTCTGCCGCTGTCGCTTACCAAACCGCTCGGCGTCGGCGTGCTCAACACCCGCCACAAGAGCACCGGCGAGAGTTTCCCGGCGGCGGTGGCGGCGATGACCACGCTGAACCGGGACGCCGCGCGGGCGGCGGTGGCGGCGGGCGTGCGCTGCGGCACCGACGTGACCGGATTCGGTCTGATCGGGCACGCCTCGAAGCTGGCCCGGGCGAGCCGGCTGACGGTGGCGATCGACACCGCCCGGATGCCGTACCTGGATGGTGCCCGCGAGGCGGTCCGGGACGGGTACGTCAGCGGTGGTTCCCGCCGCAACCTGGAGTGGGTGACCCCGTGGACGGACTTCGGCGCGGCGACCGAGGAGGACCGGCTGCTGCTGGCCGACGCGCAGACCTCCGGCGGGCTGCTGATCGCCGGGGAGATACCGGGCGCTCCGGTGATCGGTGAGCTGCTGCCCCCCGGGGAATACCGGGTCGTCCTGCGCTGAACGCAGGTTTCGGTACGCGTGCCGTTGCGTGGAACGCGCACGATACCCGATAAACTGTCATCTTCCCGCTACCTGGAGCGATGATGCTCCGGGAAATTTGGGCCAGAATGGTCACAGACCGGTAACTTGCCCCCGGCTGGGGGCAAATGCCCCCCACCATCGTCGTATGGCCCGATCCGGAGGCCGGTGGGGACGAGCACAGCGAGGAGACGGCATGACCGAGCTGTGGAACTGGAGAATTGACCAGGTACGACCGGTGGAGGTCTACCCGGCGCTGGCCGACGCGCTCGGTCGGGTGGTGATGCCACTGGCGGTGGCGGATCCGCTGCGGCTGCCGACGTACGCGGTGGTCTGCGACGTCTGGCAGGCGCCGGGGGAGTTCGCCACGATCGTGGACTGCTACGGCGTACCTGACGAGTTGCCCGAGCTGCCCAGCATCGCGGCGCTGGCCCGGCTGCTCGGCCGCAACTGCCTGCTGCGGGACGACACGCTCGACGACACCCGGCACCTGCTGGTGGCCCCGGACGGCAGCATCCGCCCGGTGCACTTCGACGTGCGGGAGACCGACGACGGCGAAGTGCTCAGCGACCGCCGGCTGTGCACCGAGGCGGACCCGCGCTGCCGGGGCTGGTCGCGCTGCCACCGCTCCCGCTGGGCGCCCGACTCGGTCAACCCCGCCCTCGCCGCCGCCTGAGCCTCAGTTGCCGGCCGGCGCGGCGGGTCGGCTGCCGCCGCGCACCATCGACTCGTCGAGCAGGGCGCGGGTGGCGGCGGCGAACGGCTTCTCCTCGTTTGCGTCCGACAACTCAAGCCCGGCTACGCTGTGCACGTCATGACTACCGCAGCGGCGGGCGGCCCGCGCACCTACCAGGTGCGCACCTACGGCTGCCAGATGAACGTGCACGACTCCGAGCGCATCTCCGGCCTGCTTGAGCAGGCGGGGTACGTCCGCGCGGGCGAGGCCGAGGACACCCCCGACGTGGTGGTGTTCAACACCTGCGCGGTCCGCGAGAACGCGGACAACCGACTGTACGGCAACCTCGGTCACCTGCGCCCGGTCAAGAACCGGCACCCGGGGATGCAGATTGCCGTCGGTGGCTGCCTGGCCCAGAAGGACCGGGGCGACATCGTCCGCCGGGCACCCTGGGTGGACGTGGTCTTCGGCACCCACAACATTGGCTCGCTGCCGGTGCTGCTGGAGCGCGCCCGGCACAACGCCGCCGCCGAGGTGGAGATCCTCGAATCCCTCGACGTCTTCCCGTCGACGCTGCCGACCCGCCGCGAGTCGACGTACGCCGGCTGGGTGTCGATCTCGGTGGGCTGCAACAACACCTGCACCTTCTGCATCGTGCCGTCGCTGCGTGGCCGGGAGAAGGACCGCCGCCCCGGCGACATCCTCAGCGAGGTACGCGCACTCGTCGACGAGGGCGTGCTGGAGGTGACCCTGCTCGGGCAGAACGTCAACTCATACGGCGTCGAGTTCGGCGACAGGTACGCCTTCGGCAAGCTGCTGCGCGCCTGCGGCGAGATCGACGGGCTGGAGCGGGTGCGGTTCACCAGCCCGCACCCGAAGGACTTCACCGACGACGTGATCGCGGCGATGGCCGAGACGCCGAACGTCTGCCCCTCGCTGCACATGCCGTTGCAGTCCGGGTCCGACGACGTGCTGCGCGCGATGCGCCGGTCGTACCGGTCGGAGAAGTACCTGGGGATCATCGAGAAGGTCCGGGCGGCGATGCCCGACGCGGCGATCACCACGGACATCATCGTCGGCTTCCCCGGCGAAACCGAGACGGACTTCGAGCGCACCCTGGAGGTGGTCCGTGAGGCGCGGTTCTCCTCCGCGTTCACCTTCCAGTACTCCAAGCGCCCCGGCACGCCGGCCGCGAGCATGGACGGCCAGTTGCCCAAGCAGGTCGTGCAGGAGCGGTACGAGCGGCTGATCGCCTGCGTCGAGGAGATCACCTGGGCGGAGAACAAGAAGCTCGTCGGCGAGACCGTCGAGGTGCTGGTCGCCGTCGGTGAGGGCCGCAAGGACGAGCGCACCGGCCGGATGTCGGGGCGTGCCCGCGACGGCCGCCTGGTGCACTTCGCCACCGGTGGTGCCGGCGAGCCGGGGGACGCCGAGTCGATCCGGCCGGGCGACATCGTGCACACCACGATCACCTACGCCGCGCCGCACCACCTCAACGCCGACGGTGCGCCGCTGTCGCACCGCCGGACCAGGGCCGGTGACGCGGCCGAGGCGGGGCGTTCGCCGCGTACCCCCGGGGTGCTGTTGGGGCTGCCCACGATCGGCGCGCCGGCCGCGGCGCCCGCGCCGACGACCGGCTGCGCCGTCTCGCCCTGAGCCAGGTCGGCCTGTCTCCGAGCTCAAGCGTCCGCACGCAGGCGGCCATCCTGCTGGATCCGCTGGTAGCTGTCGTGGTCGAACCCGCCACGGCCTCCCGGAGAGTGCTGCTGTCCGGCGGCGTGCCCGGCCGGGCCACCACCCACCACCTTGCGTCCTTTGCTCTGCTTCAACCCGCGCAACGGTGAGCGAGCGAAACCATTGCGCGGAGTGAAGCAGAGCAAAGGAGCCACCACACATACCCCGGCGGAGCCCGGCTGCGGCCAGGTCACGCAGCTCTGGGCGGCCTGTGTCGAAGTCCGGGGCCGGCCGGCGGCGGGCCTCGCGCGACGCCCGGCTGGACGCCGCCTGGACTCCGCCTCGACCGAGGACTTCGACACAGGCCCTGACCCCTACGGTCAGACCGAGATCCGACCGGCGCCTGCGCCGCCCGTCACGATCGACTTGACGTTGCTCGGGGTGTCCAGGGTGTACGAGTACGGGATGCCGGCGACGCTGCCGCCGGTCTGGCCGCTGCCCGAGTTGACGAAGTGGTTGTTGCGGGCCACCAGGGAGCCCGGGCCGGAGCTGCCCTCGCCCAGGTGGTACGGGTCGGGGGTGTTCTCGAAGTAGTTGCCCTCGACAAGCACGCCGGCGTTCATCGTGGACGCCACGCCGTAGCCGCGCACGTTGCTGTAGTAGTTGTTGTAGACGTGCACCGGGTTGCCGAAGCGGACCCGCGGGTGGCGCTGGTTGCTGCCGTCGAACCAGTTGTGGTGGTACGACACCCGCAGATGGCCGACGTCCTGGCTGGCGTTGTCGTCGCTGTGCCCGAGCAGCATCGACTTGTCATGGCCGTAGACCCGGTTCCAGGACACGGTGATGAAGTCGGAGCCGCGCTTGATGTCGACCGCGCCGTCGTAGCCGGCGGTGAAGGTGTTGTGGTCGATCCAGATGTTTGTGGCCGACTCCTGGACGTTGATCGCGTCATCGTCCCAGTTCCGGAAGGTCAGGTTCCGGATGATGACGTTACGGTCGCCGTTGATGTTGAAGCCGCAGCCGGCGATCGTGGCGCCTGAGTTGCCGAGGATCGTCTTGTTGGAGCGGACCCGCAGCATCCCCGAGCAGTTGATGGTGCCGGAGACCCGGATCACCGCCGCGCTGCTGGAGTTGAGCGCGCTGGTCAACGCCGAGGCGTTGGTGACGGTGGTGGTACCGGCATTGCCGCCGCCGGTGGTGCCGCCGTTCTGGGTGGCCCAGCCGACCAGCCCGGTCTGCGGGCCCGGGTTGGGCGGGGGAGTGGGATTGGTGCCGCCGCTGAGGCGCACCAGCTGCCACCGCTGGTTGGCGCCGTCCAGATCGGCGTACTGGGAGATCATCGCCCCGTCGGCCGTGGACCATCCCCACAGGTCGAGGACCTTGTTGCTGTGCCGGTTGACGAACCGCACGTCGCCGTTGGCGGAGTCCGCGAGCCGCCAGTGCTGCTTGGTGTCGCTGCTCGCCGTGACCTGGGTGACCTGCACCCCGTCGTTCGAGTTCGGGATGGCGACGACCTTGCCGGAGTGCCGGTTGCGCAGCTGGTAGTAGCCGCTGCCCACGTCGACGAACTGGAACTGCTGGTTGTTGCCGTCGAGACGGCTGAACTGCCGGATCTCACCACCGTCGGCGGTGGACCAGTTCCACAGATCCATGGCCTTGCCGCTGTGGCGGTTGACGAACACGTAGTAGGCGCCGGTGTCGACGGTCGCGGCGGCGGCCGGAGCGACGGTCACCGCGACGGCGGCGGCGGGCAGCGCGACGGCCGTCGCGGCCAGCACCGCCAACCGTCGCGTCAGGCGAGGCTTGACGTCTGCAAGCACGGTTTGTTCTCCTCATCCTCGATAAATGGGACGGATCGGATGACGCGTCGCGCACCGGCCGAACCGGCGATCACGGCCGGCCCGGACCGGTCCGTGACGTGGGCGGCCACGGCGGTTGAGGGGGTGGCGTGGGCCGTGGCGGACGCCCGGATGCGTCACCCGGTGCGGTCGGCAGGGGGTACGCCCCGGCGGTGGAGGCTGCCGTGCCCGGCGGCAGCGATGCCGTGGCGGTCGCAGGATGCGCCCTGCCGTGGGATGAACTGGTCGGAATGGCTCCCGCGCCCTAGCCCTGGGGAGGGCAAGCGCTTTCCCAGGTAATCACAGATCGACGTCGATGTAAATGTCGTACGCTAACATCGCGGCGACCTGCGAAAAGGACGATGCCCCCGGCTCCCGCGTGGGAGAGCCGAGGGCATCGGACGTACGGCTCAGCCGGCCTGCTCGGCCAACTGGAGGAACTGGCGCTTCGAGGCGAGCGCCTGCTCGGCCTCCTTGATCCGCCGGGAGTCACCTGCGGCCTGCGCCCGCGCCAGCCGCTCCTCTGCCTCCGCGACCTGCGAGCGCATCTGGGCCAGCAGCGGATTGTCCTCCCGGCTGGTGCGCCGCCAGGCCGAGTCCATCACCTCGCGGACCTTCTCGTCGACCGCGCGCAGCCGGCGCTCCAGCCCGGCGGCCGCCTCGCGCGGCACCCGACCGGCCTCGTGCCATTGCGCCTGGATCTCCCGCAGCTTCGCCTGGGCGCCCTTCGGGTCGCCGTCGATGTCGAGCGCCTCGGCCTCGGCGAGCAGTGCCTGCTTGCGCTCCAGGTTGGCGCGCTGCTCGTTGTCCCGGGCGGAGAAGACCTCGCTACGCCGGCTGAAGAAGGAGTCCTGGGCGGCCCGGAACCGCTCCCAGAGCCGCTGCTCGGCCTCCTTCGACGCGCGCGGCGCGGCCTTCCACTGCGTCATCAGGTTCTTGAGGTGGTTGGCCGTCGCCGCCCAGTCGGTTGATTCGGCGACCTTCTCGGCCTCGGCGACCAGCTCCTCCTTGACCGTCTGCGCCTGCTTGCGCTGCGCGTCGAGGGAGGCGAAGTGGGCACCCCGGCGGCGGGTGAAGCCGTCCCGCGCGGCCGCGAACCGCTTCCACAACTCGCCATCGGTCTTCTTGTCGACCCCTCGAATGGTCTTCCACTCGTCGAGGATCTCCTTGAGCCGGTCACCGGCAGTCTTCCAACCGGTCGACTCGGCAGCCAGCTTCTCGGCCTCCTCCACCAGGGCGGTCTTGCGGGCGAGGGCCTCGACGCGGGCGGCCTCCTTCGCCGCCCGGGCCTCACCGGCCTTCTCCTCGGCCACGGTGGCGAGCTTGTCGAGCCGGGTCGCCAGGGCGTCGATGTCGCCGACTACGTGAGCCTCGGGGAGGGAAGCACGGATCCGTCGGATGGTGGCGAGCGAATGGTTGGCGTCCGCCGCACCGGAGTTGAGCCGTGCCTCGGTCAGGTCCACCTCGGTCACCAGGTCGGCGAAGCGGCGTGCGAAGTGTGCCAGCCCTTCCTCCGGTGCTCCCGCCTGCCAGGATCCGACCACCCGCTCGCCTTCGGCGGTCTTGACGTAAACGGTGCCGTCCGCGTCCACCCGTCCGAAGGCAGTCCAGTCGCTCATGTGCCCATCCTCGTTCTCCCGGCACCAGGGAGCAGTCTCCCGGGCGCCGCCACGGCGCAGCCAAGTTTCTCCGGGCATTGTCACAGGTGCGCCCCGGTCCGCGTCGAGCGCCTATCGCCGACCGTGACCATACGGTGTCCTAGGGCCGGTCTGGGCCATCCGACCGGCGTGCCGCTTTCGACCGTACGGCGTACGTGCGGCGCGGTCGTCCTTCCCGGCGGCACGCGGCCACGCTGCCGGAGCGGACCGCTACGGTTGCCTGGTGCCACTGGTCGCCGCCGCCGTCTGTCCCCACCCGCCGCTGCTCATCCCCGAGATCGCCGGTGCCGCCGCGTCCGAGCTGGACGACCTGCGCGCCGCCTGTGACGCCGCCGTCGCCCGGCTGCTCGACTCGGAAGCGCGGACCGTCCTGGTGATCGGGGCCGGCGACCGCGGAGCCGACCTCGACTCTCCGTTCCGGGGCAGCTTCGCGCCGTGGGGGGTGCCGCTTGAGGTACGCCTCGGCGACCACCCCGACGGATTGGTGGGCAGCGACCATCTCCCGCTCAGCCTGCTGGTCGGCGCCTGGCTGCTCGGCCGGCGACCGCCGGCCAGGATCCGGGGCATGAGTTGGCGGATGACGACGGTCGGGGCCACCGACCCGGTCGAGACCTGCGCCGAACTCGGTGCCCGGCTCGGCCCGGACCAGCCGTGGGCGCTGTTGGTGATGGGGGACGGTTCGGCCTGCCGGGGTGAGAAGGCGCCCGGCTACGCCGATCCGCGCGCCGAGGCGTACGACGAGACGGTCGCGCGAGCCCTGGCCGACGCGGACGGCGACGCCCTGCTCGGCCTGGACCCCGCCCTGTCGACGCAGCTCAAGGTCGCGGGACGGGCGCCCTGGCAGGTGCTCGCCGGTGCCGCGCGAGCAGCGGGTGGTCGCTGGCGTGGCGAGTTGCGCTACCACGCCGCGCCCTACGGGGTGGGCTACCTCGTGGCGAACTGGGAGCGGCCGTGACCGCCCCGGGCACCGTGGTCGCGGTCGTCGGGCCGACGGCGGCCGGCAAGTCGGCGCTGAGCATCGCGCTGGCGCACGCGCTCGACGGTGAGGTGGTCAACGCCGACTCGATGCAGCTCTACCGAGGCATGGACATCGGCACGGCCAAGCTCACGGTCGCCGAGCGTGACGGCGTACCACATCACCTGCTCGACATCTGGGAGGTCACCGAGCCGGCCAGCGTGGCGGAGTACCAGCGGCTCGCCCGGGCGGCGGTCGACGACGTCCTCGCCCGGGGCCGGGTGCCGCTGCTGGTCGGTGGGTCCGGGCTGTACGTGCGGGCGGTGCTGGAACAGTTCGAGTTCCCCGGCACCGATCCGGCAGTGCGACAACGCCTGGAAGGCGAGTTGGCCGCGCTAGGGCCGGCCCCCCTGCACGCGCGACTGCGCGACGCCGACCCGGTCGCGGCGGCCGGCATCCTGCCCGGCAACGGCCGGCGCATCGTGCGCGCGCTGGAGGTGATCGAGCTGACCGGGGGGCCGTTCACCGCGGCGCTGCCGGAGCCGACGCCCTACTACCCGGCGGTGCAGATCGGCGTGGACCTGGACACCGCCCTGCTCGACGAGCGGATCGCGATGCGGGTCGACCGGATGTGGGCGGACGGGCTGGTCGCGGAGACCCGGAGACTGGTCGAGCGCGGCCTGCCGCACGGACGTACCGCGAGCCGGGCGCTCGGCTACCAGCAGGTGCTGCGTTTCCTGGGTGGGGAGCTGACCGAGACCGAGGCGTACGACGAGACGGTCCGGGCCACCCGCCGCTTCGTCCGCCGCCAGCGCTCCTGGTTCCGGCGCGATCCTCGGGTGCACTGGCTCGACTCGGCCGACCCGGGGCTGATCGGGGCCGCGATGCGGATCCTCGGTGCGGCTGCGCAATGATGGGAGCGTGGAGTTCACCAAGGGGCACGGCACCGGCAACGACTTCGTGATCCTGCCTGACCCGGACGGCGCGCTCGACCTGACGCCCGAACTGGTGGCGGCGATCTGCGATCGGCGGCGTGGTCTCGGCGGGGACGGCGTGCTGCGGGTGGTCCGCGCCGCGAAGCACACCGACGGCGCCGCCCTGGCCGGCGAGGCCGAGTGGTTCATGGACTACTGGAACTCCGACGGCTCCTTCGCCGAGATGTGCGGCAACGGTGCCCGGGTCTTCGTCCGGTACCTGCTGGCGAACGGGCTGGTCGTGCCGTCCGGCGAGGCACTGCCGGTGGCCACCCGGGCCGGCGTGGTGCGGGCACGGGTCGAGGGCGACGCCATCGCCGTCGAGATGCAACGACCCCGGCTGTACGGTGCCTCCGCCGCCGCCCTGGGCGGGCTGACCCTGCCCGGCACGGCGGTGGACGTCGGCAATCCCCACCTGGTCTGCTCGGTACCCGCCGGACTGGACCTGGCCGGGCTGGACCTGACCCGCGCCCCCGACATCGACCCGGCGGTCTTCCCCGCCGGGGTGAACGTCGAGTTCACCACCGCCGGCGCGCCGGTCTCCGGCGTCGACGCACACGTGCTGATGCGCGTCCACGAGCGTGGCTCCGCCGAGACGCTCTCCTGCGGCACCGGTGCCTGCGCGGTCGCCGCGGTGGCCCTGCGCGACGCCGACCAGGAGACCGGGACTGTCGCCGTGGACGTCCCCGGCGGCCGCCTCACGGTGACCGTCACCCCCGACTCCTGCTGGCTCTCCGGTCCCGCCCTCCTCGTCGCCACCGGCGAACTCACCCTCCCACCCCTGACTTAGCGTTGATCATGAGGTTGGCGGCGATCTCTTCAGCTGCCGTCGACCTCGTGATCAACCTGGGCGGTTGGGGTCCGAGGTCCGTCAGGGGGTGGCGGAGGCGGAGGCGGCGATCTCGGGCAGGTCGGCCGGGCCGGGGTCGGCGGCGGGCGGTGGGGTGACTGTGGGGTTCTGGGCGGCGGCGCGTACGGCGGCGGCGACCGCCGGAGCGACCCGGGAGTCGAAGACGCTGGGCACGATGACCGTGGGATTGATCTTTTCCTCGCCCACCACGTCCGCGATGGCCCGGGCGGCGGCGATCGCCATCTCCTCGGTGAACTCCTCGGCGTGCGCGTCGAGCATGCCGCGGAAGACGCCGGGGAAGGCGAGCACGTTGTTGATCTGGTTCGGCTGGTCGGAGCGGCCGGTGGCGACGACCGCGGCGTGCTTGCGCGCCTCCCGGGGGTCGACCTCCGGGTCCGGGTTTGCCAGCGCGAACACGATCGCGTCCTTCGCCATGGTGGCGATGTCGTCGCCGGTGAGCAGGTTCGGGGCACTCACCCCGATGAAGACGTCGGCGCCGGCGAGCGCACCGGGCAGGTCACCCGAGTAGCCGTCCCGGTTGGTGTTCTCGGCCAGCCACCGCCAGGCCGGGTTGAGATCGGTCTGCCCACGGTGCAGGGCGCCCTGCCGGTCGTACGCGATGATGTCGCCGACACCCTGGCGCAGCAGCAGCTTCATGATCGCAGTGCCGGCGGCGCCCGCGCCGGAGACGACCACCCGTACGTCCGCGAGCTGCTTGCCCACCACGCGCAGCGCGTTGGTCAGCGCGGCCAGCACGCAGATGGCGGTGCCGTGCTGATCGTCGTGGAAGACCGGGATGTCCAGCGCCTCGCGCAACCGGGCCTCGATCTCGAAGCACCGCGGCGCGGCGATGTCCTCCAGGTTGATCCCGCCGTACGCGGGCGCGATGGCCTTGACGATGGCGACGATCTCGTCGGTGTCCTGCGTGTCGAGCACCACCGGCCAGGCGTCCACCCCGCCGAAGCGCTTGAACAGCGCCGCCTTGCCCTCCATCACCGGCAGCGAGGCGGCGGGACCGAGGTTGCCCAGCCCCAGCACGGCCGAGCCGTCGCTGACCACCGCCACCGTGTTGCGCTTGATGGTCAGCCGCCGGGCGTCCGCCGGGTTGTCGGCGATCGCCTGGCAGACCCGGGCCACCCCGGGGGTGTACGCGCGCGACAGCTCGTCCCGGTTCCGCAGGGCGACCTTCGGACTCACCTCGATCTTGCCGCCGAGGTGCAGCAGGAAGGTACGGTCGGAAACCTTGCGCACGTCCACGCCGTCGAGCGCGCTCAGCGCGTCGACCACCTGGTCGGCGTGACCGGCGTCGGCGGTGTCGCAGGTCAGGTCGACGATCACGTTCGTCGGATCGGAGTCGACCACGTCCAGCGCGGTGACGATCGCCCCGGCCTCACCCACCGACGTGGTGAGCCGGCCGATCGAGGAGGCGTCGGCGGGCACGGCGATCCGGATCGTGATCGAGAATCCGGCACTGGGCAGTCGGGTCGTGGCCACGCAGGTCCCTCCGTCGGCGCTGAACGGCTCGTCCGCATTTCTACTCGCCCGCCCCGG
This sequence comes from Verrucosispora sp. WMMD703, assembly GCF_049178935.1. Lineage (NCBI taxonomy): Bacteria > Bacillati > Actinomycetota > Actinomycetes > Micromonosporales > Micromonosporaceae > Micromonospora > Verrucosispora sp. WMMD703. The sequence continues at coordinate 1,907,189 of NZ_JBMHMM010000004.1, forward strand.
GCAGCCGGCAGCCGCCCCCGCTCTCGCCGATCGGCGGGCGGGCATATACCAGGTGCAGCGGGCGTTGACACATGTCAGGATTACTCGGTACGTGCACAGAACGGACAGGAGAGATCGCTTGCGAGACCAGGAGACCTACGTTTCCATCCCCGACGACGAGCTCGACGCCACCACCGGCGAGTACGAGCTTTCCGAACGGCAGGCGCTACGACGGGTCCCCGGTCTCTCCACCGAGCTGACCGACGTCACCGAGGTCGAGTACCGACAGCTCCGGCTGGAGCGGGTGGTTCTGGTCGGCGTCTGGACCGAGGGCACCCAGGCCGACGCGGAGAACTCCCTCACCGAACTGGCCGCGCTGGCGGAGACCGCCGGCTCGCAGGTGCTCGAAGGGCTCATCCAGCGACGCAACCGTCCCGACCCGGCGACCTACATCGGTCGCGGCAAGGTCGACGACCTCGGTTCGGTGGTGCTCTCCGCCGGCGCCGACACGGTGATCTGCGACGGTGAGCTGTCCCCGTCCCAACTGCGTAACCTGGAGCAGCGCACCAAGGTCAAGGTGGTCGACCGCACCGCGCTGATCCTCGACATCTTCGCTCAGCACGCCAAGAGCAAGGAAGGCCGGGCGCAGGTCGAGCTGGCCCAACTGGAATACCTCCTGCCTCGGCTGCGTGGCTGGGGTGAGACGTTGTCCCGGCAGACCGGTGGGTCGGGCCGGGGCGGCGGTGCCGGCGGCGGCGTCGGCGTCCGCGGCCCCGGTGAGACCAAGCTGGAGACCGACCGACGGCGCATCCGCCACCGCATCGCCCGGCTCCGCCGGGAGATCAAGGCCATGCGGACGGTACGCGAGACCAAGCGCGCCCGCCGCACCCGCAACGCGGTGCCCGCGGTGGCGATCGCCGGCTACACCAACGCCGGAAAGTCCAGCCTGCTGAATCGCCTGACCGGGGCGGGCGTGCTGGTGGAGGACGCCCTGTTCGCCACGCTCGATCCGACCACCCGCCGGTCCACCACGTCCGACGGACGGGTCTACACCCTGAGCGACACCGTGGGCTTCGTCCGGCACCTGCCGCACCAGATCGTCGAGGCGTTCCGGTCGACGCTGGAGGAGGTCGCCGAGGCGGATCTGGTGGTGCACGTGGTCGACGGTGCCCACCCCGACCCGGAGGAGCAGGTCCGGGCCGTCCGCGAGGTGCTCGGCGAGGTCGGTGCCGATCGGTTGCCCGAGCTGCTGGTGGTCAACAAGATCGACGCGGCCGACGAGGAGACCCTGCTCCGACTCAAGCGGCTCTGGCCCGAGGCGGTCTTCGTCTCCGCGCATCGCGGTCGCGGCATCGACGGACTGCGCGAGGCGATCGAGCGGCGGCTGCCCCGCCCGGCGGTCGAGATGCGCGTGGTGCTGCCGTACGACCGGGGTGACCTGGTGGCCCGGCTGCACCGGCAGGGCGAGGTGCTCAGCACCGCCCACCTGCCCGAAGGGACGATGCTGCACGTACGGGTCAACGAGGCACTCGCGGCCGAGTTGGTGCCGTACGCCGACACGGCGCAGGCGGCCGGTATCACGCGGTAATTGTCGGTGGTGGCCGCACTGCCGCGTCACCCGACGGAAACCTGCGGCATGCGACACTTCTTTCATGCTCCGCACTGTTTCCTCCGTCACGGTTGCCCTCGGCCTGGTCGGGGCCACCGTGGCGGTCGCCGGTGCCGCGCTCGCCGCGCCCGGCCCGACACCCGCCAAGGCAGCATCTCCCGTGCTGGCGGCCCCCCCGGCCGCCGTGGTGGGGCCGCCGGTCACGGCGGCGGGCAAGAAGCAGTGCTCGGTCACCGACTCCCGGCTGCGTGAGCTGTCCGGCCTGGTGGCGACGAAGAACGGCTACGTCGTCATCAACGACAGCACCGAGCAGAACGACCGCAAGCAGGTCTTCTATCTCAACAAGGACTGCCAGGTCGTTCGCGAGGTCCCCTACTCCGGCGCAGGTCCTTTCGACACCGAGGATCTCGCCGTCTCACCGGACGGCAAGACGCTGTGGATCGCCGACACCGGCGACAACGTGACAAGCCGCGAGCGCCGTGAGCGGGTGGCGGTCTGGAGCATGCCGATCGGCGGTGGCAGCCAACCGAAGCTGCATCGGCTGTCGTACCCGGACGGCAAGCCGCGCGATGCCGAGGCGCTGCTGATCGGCGACGACAAGCTGCCCCTGATCATCACCAAGGTCACCGCCGGCAAGGCCGAGATCTTCACCCCGGATGGGCCGCTCAAGACCGGTGACACCCAGCCCGTCCCGATGAAGAAGCTCGGCGACATCGAACTGCCGAGGACGGACACCGAGAATCCGCTGAGCACCTTCGGACGAGTCGCGATCACCGGCGCGGCCCGCTCCCTGGACGGCTCGCGGGTGGTCCTGCGCACCTACGCCGACGCCTTCGAGTACGACGTCTCCAACGGCGACATTGTCGCCGCCCTCACCACGGCCACCCCCCGGGTCACCGCCCTCGCCGACCCCTTCGGCGAGGCGATCGCCTACTCGACCGACGGGAAGACCTTCCTGACCGTCTCCGACGCCGGCCACCTGGAGGAGGACGACCCCGTCAACATCCTCAGCTACACCCCGTCCAAAGAGGGGCCGAAGGCCCTGGCGGATGATCCCGACGCGGCGCAGAAGTCCGGGCAGTCGTTCCTCGACGGGCTGACCCCGACCGACATCATGTACCTGATCGCCGCGGTCGGCGTGCTCGGAGCCCTGCTGGTCGGCGCGGGCATCTTCGGAATCCTGCGCGCCCGCAAGCGCCCGGCGCCGGCCGGCAGGAACCGCGACGGCGACGACGACGCCGCGAAGCGTAAGGGCGACGGTTTCGGCCCCGCCCAGGACCGGGGCCGTGGCGGAGTGTACGGCGGGGCAGCGGCCGGTGGCGTCTACGGGGGCTCGCCGGCTGGCGAGCGGCCCGGCGGTGGCGCGCGCCCGGGCGGCGTCTACGGCGGCGGTGGCCGACCGGCCGCCGGCAACGGTGCTCGGCCGGGGCAGGGCGGCGGAGGCGTCTACGGCGGCGGCCGGCCCGGCGGTGAAGGTGCTCCGGTCTACGGCGGGAGGCCGGGAGGCGGTCGAGCGTCCGGCGGTGGCGGACGCCCCGGCGGCGGTGTCTACGGAGGCGGTGGCGCACGCGGCGGCGGACAGCCCGGCGGGGGAGGGCGCGCGGAACCACCCCGGCGTGGTGGCCCGGCTGAGCCGGACTACCGGGGACGACGCTCCGGGCGCTACCGGGAGGACGACAACGGGCCGTACGGGCAGGTGCGCGGCGGCAACTACGGCTACCGGGGCGACCGGTACTGACCTGACCGGTACCGGCATCGGGCCGGTACCGGTCGTGGATCGTCGAGTCAGATGCGGCGTAGCACCGCGACCACCCGGCCCATGATGGTGGCGTCGTCGCCGGGGATCGGGTCGAAGGCCGGATTTTGCGGCATCAGCCAGACGTGACCGTCACGTCGGCGGTAGGTCTTCACCGTCGCCTCGCCGTCCAGCATGGCGGCGACGATCTCGCCGGAGTCCGCGGTCGGCTGCTGGCGGACGACCACCCAGTCGCCGTCGCAGATCGCCGCGTCGAGCATCGAGTCGCCCTTGACCTGGAGCATGAAGACCTCACCTTCGCCGACCAGCTCGCGCGGCAGCGGGAATACGTCCTCCATCGACTGCTCGGCGAGGATCGGCCCACCGGCGGCGATGCGGCCGAGCATCGGAACATAGGCCGGGGTGGGCCGCTGGGAGCGGGTCAGCTCGTCGTCGACGTCGTTCGGGGAGCGGACGTCGACCGCCCGGGGCCGGTTGGGGTCGCGGCGGAGGAAACCCTTCTTCTCCAGCTCCTTGAGCTGGTAGGCGACGCTGGACGGGGAGACCAGCCCGACCGCCTCACCGATCTCGCGCACGCTCGGCGGGTAGCCGTGACGCTCCACCCAGGTGCGGATGAAATCCAGGATGCGTCGCTGCCGGGCGGTCAGGTCGACCGTCGCCGGGTCGGGAAAGCTGCTGACCACCGGCGTCACCGGACGCACGGCCGGCTGGCCGGAGCGGGCACGGGCGACACTCCGGCGTCGGGCGGCCGGGGGGCCCGCCTCGACGCTCTGCTGCGGGCTCTGTGGCCGGTTGGCCCGGTCCTCGGTCACGTCCGTCCTCCCTGGTCGGCGCTGAGTGCCTCGGCGGCTCGTGGTGCGCACGGTGATCTAATGACCGGTGGGTCGACCATGGTCACCTCCGGTTGTTCATGACCGTATAGGTGAGATCGGTCTTTTTCAAACATCTGTACGACCTTCCACTGCGTGTCGATGCGGAAAATCAGCACGGCCGTGGCTCCGTACTGATAAATAGTACGGGTGTTCGAGTGGGTGTGAATTGTCGATGCTCGCGAAGGGCTGGCGGTAACCGGCGTGGCCCAGTCCGCGTTGGGTTCTCCGGTTGCGGAGAGCGGGTGGTGCGGGTGGGGTTTCGGGTGACGCGCCGGACACGCCGACCAACTTGACCCCGGATCGTCGGCGGCATACGGTCGACCCCTAGATGTAGTAGTCACATGGGCGTAAGTTGCCTACAGGTTGGGTTCGACTACCGACCGCACTCCCGTACCGCCGAGCCGGCGACCATCCTGCGGGGATGGCTCCGGCTTACCGAGGCGTGCCCGGAGGGCGGGGCGGTCGGGCCCGTGGTCGATCGAGGAGGTCGGGCGATGCGGTGTCCGTACTGCCGGCACGCCGACTCCCGGGTGGTCGACTCGCGCGAGGCCGACGACGGCCAGCTGATCCGGCGGCGGCGATCCTGCCCCGAGTGCGGCAAGCGGTTCACCACCGTCGAGGAGGCGGTGCTCGCCGTGGTCAAGCGCAGCGGCGTGACCGAGCCGTTCAGCCGGACGAAGATCATCGGCGGGGTGCGCAAGGCGTGTCAGGGCCGGCCGGTCGACGAGGACTCGATCGCGCTGCTGGCGCAGCGGGTCGAGGAGACCGTCCGGGCCAAGGGGGCAGCCGAGATCCCCAGCCACGACGTGGGGCTGGCCATCCTGGGCCCGCTGCGGGACCTGGACGAGGTCGCCTACCTGCGGTTCGCCAGCGTCTACCGGTCGTTCGACTCGCTCGCCGACTTCGAGCGGGAGATCGAGACGCTACGGGCCGCCGCGCGTGCCCGAGAGGCTGCCGGCGCCGAGCCGGCCAGCGCGCAGTGATTTTTCAGCAGTAGCAGTGACAGTCGGATCGCGCGGCGGACCCGTGCGGACGAGGGGGCGGATGAGATGCCGGGGGACGGTGTGACAACAAGCAGGTCACGAAGCAAGGCAGGCGCGGGGCTCAAGGTCGAGCGGGTCTGGACGACCCCCGGGGTGCACCCGTACGACGAGGTCACCTGGGAGCGCCGCGATGTCGTGATGACGAACTGGCGGGACGGCTCGATCAACTTCGAGCAGCGGGGCGTGGAGTACCCGGAGAGTTGGAGCGTCAACGCCGCCAACATCGTGACCACCAAGTACTTCCGGGGCGCGGTGGGGACCCCGGAACGCGAGTGGTCGCTCAAGCAGTTGATCGACCGGGTGGTGACCACCTACCGCACCGCAGGTGAGGAGTACGGCTACTTCGCCTCCCCGGCCGACGCCGAGGTCTTCGCGCACGAGCTGACCTGGATGCTGCTGCACCAGGTGTTCAGCTTCAACTCCCCGGTCTGGTTCAACGTCGGCACCCCCTCACCCCAGCAGGTATCAGCCTGTTTCATCCTATCTGTGGATGATTCTATGGATTCCATCCTCGATTGGTACAAAGAGGAAGGGCTTATCTTCAAGGGTGGCTCCGGTTCCGGGGTCAACCTGTCCCGGATCCGCTCCTCCCGGGAGCTGCTCTCCTCCGGCGGCACCGCCTCCGGTCCGGTCAGCTTCATGCGCGGCGCCGACGCCAGCGCCGGCACCATCAAGTCCGGTGGCGCCACCCGACGCGCGGCCAAGATGGTCATCCTTGACGTCGACCACCCCGACATCGAGGAGTTCGTGGTCACCAAGGCGCGCGAGGAAGACAAGATCCGGGCGCTGCGTGACGCCGGGTTCGACATGGACCTCGGCGGCTCCGACATCGTCAGCGTGCAGTACCAGAACGCCAACAACTCGGTCCGGGTCTCCGACGAGTTCATGTCGGCGGTGGAGAACAGCGGCACCTTCGACCTGCGCGGCCGGCTCGACGGCGCGGTGATCGACACCATCGACGCCAAGAACCTGTTCCGCACCATCTCCCAGGCCGCCTGGGAGTGCGCCGACCCGGGCCTCCAGTACGACGACACCATCAACGACTGGCACACCTGCCCGGAGACCGGCCGGATCACCGCGTCGAACCCGTGCTCGGAGTACCTGCACCTGGACAACTCCTCGTGCAACCTGGCCTCGCTGAACCTCATGAAGTTCCTCCGCGCCGACGGCGGCTTCGAGGTGGAGAAGTTCGTCAGGTCGGTCGAGCTGGTCATCACCGCGATGGACATCTCAATCTGCTTCGCCGACTTCCCGACCCAGAAGATCGGCGAGACCACCCGGGCGTACCGGCAGCTCGGCATCGGCTACGCCAACCTGGGCGCCCTGCTGATGGCCTCCGGCCTGCCGTACGACTCGGACCAGGGGCGTTCGCTCTCCGCTGCGATCACGTCGCTGATGACCGGCACGGCGTACCGCCGCTCGGCCGAACTGGCCGGCATCGTCGGCGCGTACGACGGCTACGCCCGCAACGCGGAGCCGCACAAGCGGGTGATGCGCAAGCACGCCGCGGCCAACGACGAGATCAAGCCGTCCGGCACGGTGGCCACCGCACTGGTCCGCGAGGCCACCAGGCAGTGGACGCTCGGCAACAAGATCGGTGACAAGAACGGCTGGCGCAACTCCCAGGCCAGCGTGCTCGCGCCGACCGGCACCATCGGCCTGATGATGGACTGCGACACCACCGGAGTGGAGCCGGACCTGGCGCTTGTCAAGTTCAAGAAGCTGGTCGGCGGCGGCTCGATGCAGATCGTCAACCAGACCGTGCCGCGTGCCCTGCGCTCGCTCGGGTACCCGGAGGAGCAGGTCGAGGCGATCGTCGAGCACATCGCCGACCAGGGCCACGTGGTGGACGCCCCCGGCCTCAAGCCGGAGCACTACCCGGTCTTCGACTGCGCGATGGGCGAGCGCTCCATCGCGCCGATGGGCCACGTGCGGATGATGGCGGCGGTTCAGCCGTTCATCTCCGGCGCCATCTCCAAGACGGTCAACATGCCGGAGCAGGCCACCGTCGAGGACGTCGAAAAAATCTACTTCGAGGGCTGGAAGCTCGGCCTCAAGGCGCTGGCGATCTACCGGGACAACTGCAAGGTCGGCCAGCCGCTGTCGGCGGCGAAGAAGAAGGCCGCCGAGCCGGAGGCGACCTCCACCACTGTCGAGCCGGTGGTGGAGAAGGTCGTCGAGTACCGCCCGGTGCGCAAGCGGCTGCCGAAGAAGCGCCCGTCGGAGACCATCTCCTTCTCCGTGGGCGGGGCCGAGGGCTACCTCACCGCCTCGTCGTACCCGGACGACGGCCTCGGCGAGGTCTTCCTCAAGATGTCGAAGCAGGGCTCCACCCTGGCCGGGGTGATGGACGCCTTCTCGGTGGCCATCTCCATCGGCCTGCAGTACGGCGTGCCGCTGGAGACGTTCGTCAGCAAGTTCACGAACATGCGTTTCGAGCCGGCCGGTATGACCGACGACCCGGACGTGCGGATGGCCGCCTCGGTGATGGACTACATCTTCCGTCGCCTGGCGTTGGACTTTCTGCCCTACGAGCGCCGCGCCGAACTGGGCATCTTCACCGCCAAGGAGCGGGCCGCCCAGCTCGCCGCCGAGGCCGAGGCCGAGGCGAACGGCGCGGACCTGACCGCGATGGCCGCCTCCGCCCCGGTGGAGGCCAAGCCGGAGGAGCCGAAGGCCGGAACGGTCGCCCAGCCAGCCCAGGAACTCGCCGACGTCGCCGCGGTCAAGCCGGCACCGCCGGTCGGTTCCAGCACCGAGCTGCTGGAGGCCGTGATCGGCAAGGCCGCCGACGCGCCGCTCTGCTTCACCTGCGGTACGAAGATGCGCCCGGCCGGTAGCTGCTACGTCTGCGAGGGCTGCGGCTCCACAAGCGGCTGCAGCTGACCCAAGCACGCAACGAGCCCCGGGCGGTGGATCGCCCGGGGCTCGTTCGTCTCTTGCGATCTTGGACCGAAGCCGCCGTTCCAGGGGCACTTTCGTACCAAGATTGGCTGCACGTGCGCGAAGCCGGCTTGTTCGGCGTACTGCATGACGTAGGTCTTCACACAGCCGGTGACGGCGGTCAGCGCCCGGGAGAGCCGGACCTGCCAGGTGCCGAGGCTCGCCGCCTCGGTGTCGGTCAATTCGGCAATCGACGTGACGTGCCGGCGGGGTACGAGCACCAGCCAGCCGGGTAGCCGGCTGTCGAACGCGTGCACCACCCGCCACTGCTCGTCTGCGTCGACGCGTTCCCGGGGCGGCAGTGTGTCGAATCGCTCCTCGCTGCGGCACACATGGCAGTCCATCCCGCGACCGTATCGAGCGACAACCATGGGATCTTGGTGCGAAACCGCCCCTCGGAGGGCGGTTTCGCACCAAGATTCGTGGCGAGCGGCGGCGATGGAGGTCACCGTTCACAGTGACCGTGTTGTTGGGATGATCGACCACATGAGGATCGCTCAGCGCTACGTCTGGTTCGCCGAGCGCGAGGCGCGCGGGGTTTCTCCCTCGTACGAGCGGCTGGCCCACGCGGTGTCCCGCGACGAGGAACTGCTCAGCCTGCTCGGCACCCTGCCGGAGGCCAAGCAGCAGCCGAACCTGCTGTTCAGCGTGGTACGCCTGCTCGGCGGGCCGGTCGACGAACCGGCCGCGTTCCATGACTACCTGGTGGCCAACTGGTCGACGGTGGAGGCGGAGGTCCGCACCCGGGTCACGCAAACCAACGAGGCCGGTCGCTGCGCCGTACTGCTGCCGTTGCTCGCGGCGCTCCCGCAGCCGCTTGCCTTGCTGGAGGTCGGTGCCTCCGCCGGTCTCTGCCTTTACCCCGACCGGTACGCGTACCGCTACGCCGGCAGCTCGCCCGGTGGCCACCTGATCGGCACGGAGGAGCCGGTGCTCGACTGCGTGGCCACCAACCTGACGCCGCCGGACCATCGGCCGGAGGTGGTGTGGCGAGCCGGCCTGGACCTGAATCCGCTCGACGTGACCGATCCGGCCGATCTGACCTGGCTCGACGCCCTGATCTGGCCGGAGCACGAGCATCGCCGGAACCGGCTGCGGTCGGCGGCGGCCATCGCAGCCGCCGACCCGCCGCTGCTGGTTCGTGGTGACCTGGTCGACGATCTGCGGGCGCTGGCCGCGCAGGCACCGGCCGATGCCACCCTGGTGGTCTTCCACACAAGCGTGCTCTATCTGGTGCCGACGCCGCGCCGGTCGGCCTTCGCCGAGGAGGTACGCCGGCTGCCCGGCCACTGGATCGCCAACGAGGGGCCGAGCGTGCTGCCGTACGCCGCACTGCCACAGCCACCGAGCGACGCGCACCTCAACGTGCTCGCGCTCGACGGGCAGCCGCTGGCCTGGACGCGCGGACACGGGCAGGAGATCACCTGGTTCGGCTAGCCGTGCCCAGTATCTGTGGGGGCGGTGACCTCGCCGAGACGGGTGCTGAGGAAGTCGCGTTCGGCATCGTTGTCGACCAGATCCAGGGCGATCCGGTACGCCTGCGCCGCCTCGGCGTCGCGGCCGAGCCGGCGCAGCAGGTCGGCCCGGATCGCCGGCAGGTAGTGATAGCCGGCCAGCCGCGGGTCCTGGGCGAGAGCGTCGACCTCGGTGAGCGCCACGGCCGGTCCGTCCACCATCGACATCGCCACCGCCCGGTTCAACGACACCACCGGCGAGGGCCAGCGGTCCAGCAGCATGTCGTAGAGCTTGACGATCTGTGCCCAGTCGGTCGTCTCGTAGCTGGGCGCGAGGGCGTGCAGCGAGGCGATGGCGGCTTGCAGCGCGTACCGGCCGGTGCGTCCGGTGCGGAACGTGTCGAGCACCAGGCGACGCCCCTCAGCGATGGCGTCCCGGTCCCAACCGGAACGGTCCTGATCCTCCAGCCGCAGCAGCCGGCCCTCGGCGTCGGTACGGGTGGCCCGGCGTGCGTCGGTGAGCAGCAGCAGCGCGAGCAGCCCGCGTACCTCCGGCTCGTCGGGTAGCAGGGCCGCCAGCGTCCGGGCCAGGTGCAGCGCGCGGTCGGCCAGGTCGGCGCGGAGCAGCTCGTCGCCGGTGGGCGCGGTGTGTCCGGTGGTGTAGAGCAGGTGTACGACGGCGAGCACCGGGTCGAGCCGTTCGGGTAGTTCGGTGGCCTCGGGGACCCGGTAGGGGATCCGGGCGGCGGCGATCTTCTTCTTGGCGCGGGTGACGCGCGCCGCCATGGTCGGTTCGGGGACCAGGAAGACGCTGGCGATGTCGGCGGTGCTCACGCCGCAGACCAGGCGCAGGGTGAGCGCGACCTGCGCCTCCCGGGCGAGCGCCGGGTGGCAGCAGGTGAAGACGAGGCGCAGCCGGTCGTCCGGCACGGCCACCTCGTCCGGGACGTCCGGTTCGGCCTCGTCCGGCTCCACAAGCAGCGGCAGTTTCGCGCGGAGCACCTGCCGTCGGCGTAGTACGTCGACTGCCTTCCGGCGCGCTGTCGCGGTGAGCCAGGCACCGGGCCGCTCCGGTACGCCGTCCCGGGCCCATGCGCCGAGCGCGGCCACGTACGCCTCCTGGACGCTCTCCTCGGCGAGGTCGAAGTCACCGGCGACGCGCGCCGTGGCGGCGAGCACGAAGGTCCACTCGCGGCGGTGCGCGTCCGCGACGGCCCGTTCGACCTCGGCTGCCGTGGCCGGCACGACGGTCCGCTCGCCGTCGCTCACTCGGCGGGCGGCTCGAACAGCGGCCGAACCTCCACCCCGCCGTGAATGGTGGCCGGGTTCAACTTGGCGATCTGCACAGCGGTGTCCAGGTCGGGCGCCTCCAGGACGAAGAACCCGGCGACGACCTCCTTGGCCTCGATGAAGGGGCCGTCGGTGACGAGGTCGCCGCGTACCGCGGTGGCGGTGGTGCTCGGTTGCAGGGCGTAGCCCGTCACGATCTGCCCGCCCAGCTCGGCCACCTGCGCGGGATACCGCTCCAGCAGGGCGACGTAGTCGGGGGTGAGGTCCATCGGATCGGCCGGTGCCGGCGAGTAGATCACGACTGCGTACTGGGCCATGAGGTCTCCTTCATCGACTTCGGGAAAACCTAGACTGCCGGTGATGAGCGGAGAACGACGGCCCCTGGCGGCACGGCCACTGACCGAGCCGCATCCTTCGCGGTTGCCGCCCGATCACCCCGGCCGGCAGCACATCCTCACCGTGCACGCTGAAGCCCTGGCCGCGGGCGACGCCGGCTACCTCGACCCGGACACCGGCCTGTTCGTCCTCACGGCCGGATTCCTGGCCCGGCGCGGCACCTGCTGCGGCCGGGGCTGTCGCCACTGCCCGTACGTGAGCTGAGAGACCGGCTTCGGGTCAGGCGGCGGCGACGAAGACCCGGGAGGCGATCTCCCGGGGCAACCGGACGCTCTCGCCGGAGCGGTCGATCGACACGGAATCGCGCTCCTGCGCGACCGTCACCGTGGCACCCGGGTCGACGCCGGCCGCGTGCAGTTGACGGAGCACCTCGGCGTCGGTCTGTACGCTCTCGCAGATTCGGCGTACGACGACAGTGCCGGTCAGGCCGGGGAAGGCCAGGTTTCGCTCGCCGTCGATCGGTTCGGGCTCGGCCTGGCCCGGCGAGCCCAACTCGTCCAGACCCGGGATCGGGTTGCCGTACGGCGACCGGGTCGGCCGGTTGAGCAGGTCGTAGACCCGCTTCTCGACCGCGTCGCTCATCACGTGCTCCCAGCGGCAGGCCTCTTCGTGGGCCTCCTCGTAGGGCATCCCGATCACGTTGACCAGCAGCAGCTCGGCGAGCCGGTGTTTGCGCATCACCGAGACGGCGGCGCTGCGTCCCTGCTCGGTGAGGCTGAGGTGCCGGTCACCTTCGACGGTGAGCAGGCCGTCGCGTTCCATCCGGGCGACGGTCTGACTGACCGTGGGGCCGCTCTGGCGCAGGCGTTCGGCGATCCGGGCGCGCAACGGAGGCACGCCCTCCTCCTCGAGTTCGAGGATCGTACGCAAGTACATTTCGGTCGTATCGACCAGGTCGTGAGACTTCATGGTTTCAGCGGCCCTCCAGCCTTGATGGTACCCTCCCGCGCCCCGGACGTCTGTCGCCGAACCGTAGGGAATGTCACTCATGGTGTTGACTGTGGGTCATGTCCGCTACTGAGGATCTTCTGGTCGAGGCCGAGCGGCTCGCCGCCGAACTCGAAGGAACCGACCCGCCGACCCTGCTCGATGTCCGCTGGCGTCTGGCCGGGGCACCCGGACGGGACGACTACCTGGCGGGACACCTGCCGGGTGCCGTCTTCGTCGACCTGGACACCGCGTTGTGCGGCGCTCCCGGCCCGGCCGGGCGGCATCCGCTGCCCGAACCGGTCGCGCTGGAGGCGGCGTTGCGGGCGGCCGGCGTGCGGACCGGTCATCCCGTGGTGGTGTACGACGGTGGCGACGGCATGTCGGCGGCCCGAGCCTGGTGGACGCTGCGCTGGGCGGGGCATCGACCGGTCCGGCTGCTGCACGGCGGCTACCCGGCCTGGACGGCGGCCGGCCTGCCGGTGAGCACCGACCAACCCGCTCCGCGGCCGGGTGACGTGACCGTCCGCCCGGGAGCCCTGCCGGTGCTGGACGCCGCGGCAGCCGCTCGTCTGGCGGCCGGCGACGGTGTCCTGATCGACGTGCGGGCCGCGCCCCGCTACCGGGGCGAGCACGAGCCCATCGATCCGGTCGCCGGCCACATCCCCGGCGCGGTGAACCTGCCCGCCCTCGAGTATGTCGCCGAGGGACGCTTCCCGGCTGCCGAGGCGCTGCGGGACCGTTTCGTCGCTGCCGGCGTGGCCGCCGAGGCGCCGGTCGGGGCGTACTGCGGATCCGGGGTGACCGCGGCCCAGGCCGTGTTCGCGTTGCATCTGGCCGGCCGCCCGGACGCCGCGCTCTACGTCGGCTCGTGGAGCAACTGGGTCGCCGACCCGGACCGACCGGTGGCCACCGAACCGCCGCCTGACCGGTGCGACGCCTGACCGACCGCGTCGGCGACCGGCGGGCGCGGACCGAGGGCAACGTGTGACCGGTTGGCGGCCCGGCTGCCGGACCGCCGACCGGCCCTCGTGCGACCATGGGCAGATGTCCGACGACACGGTGGTGGTGTGGGACGAGTCGCTGCTCGCCTACGACCTCGGTGACCACCCACTCGATCCGGTGCGGGTGGAGTTGACCATCGCCCTCGCTCGGGAACTGGGCATCCTGGAACGGGCCGGGGTGCGGCTGGTGCCGCCGGTGCCCGCCGACGACGACCTGCTCACCCGGGTGCACGACCCGCGCTACCTCGACGCGGTCCGGATCGCGCCGCGCGACCCGCTCTTCGCCGGGTTCGGTCTGGGCACTTCGGACAATCCCGTCTTCGACGGGATGCACGAGTCCAGCGCGCTTGTCGCCGGGGCGAGCGTGATCGCGGCCGAGGCGGTGTGGCGGGGTACGGCCCGCCGGGCGGTCAACGTCGCCGGTGGCCTGCACCACGCGATGCCGGCCCGCGCCGCCGGGTTCTGTGTCTACAACGACCCGGCGGTGGCCATCGCCCGGCTGCTCGACCTGGGGGCCGAGCGCATCGCGTACGTCGACATCGACGTGCACCACGGCGACGGGGTGCAGCAGATCTTCTGGGACGACCCCCGGGTGCTGACGGTCAGCCTGCACGAGACTCCGCTCGCCCTCTTCCCCGGCACCGGCTTCCCCGACGAGACCGGTGGCCCGAACGCCGCCGGCACCGCAGTCAACATCCCGTTGCCGCCCGGGGTTCAGGACGCCGGTTGGCAGCGTGCCTTCCACGCGGTCGTGCCGTCGGTCCTCCGGGCGTTCCGCCCACAACTTCTGTTCACCCAGTGCGGGGCGGACGCCCATCGCGTCGACCCCCTGGCCGACCTGCACCTGTCCGTCGACGGGCAGCGCGCCACCTACCTGGCGTTGCGGGCGCTCGCCGACGAGTTGTGCGACGGACGCTGGGTGGCCACCGGCGGTGGCGGGTACGCCCTGGTCGAGGTGGTGCCCCGGGCCTGGACGCATCTGCTGGCGGTGGCCACCGGCGCGCCGTTGGATCCGGCAACGCTGACCCCGCCGGCCTGGCGGGAACTGGCCACGGCCCGCCGGCCCGGCCTCGACGTACCGCTGCGGATGACCGACGACGTCGACCCGGGCTACGAGCCGTGGCAGCCCACCGGGGAGCCGAGCCCGGTGGACCGGGCGATCGCGGCGACCCGGAAGGCGGTCTTCCCGCTGCTCGGCCTCGACCCGCACGATCCGCGTGACTGACTGAGCCGGCCGGGGAGGGCCGTCCGAGGTGACCACAGCCGAACACACCGTGGACGTGCTGCTCAGCGACGGCAGCACGGTCCAGTTGCGACCGATCGCGCCGTCCGACGCGCCCGAGATCGTGGCGATGCACTCCCGGTTCTCCGAACGCACCCGCTACCTGCGCTACTTCTCGCCGTACCCGCGGATCCCGGAGCGGGATCTGCGCCGCTTCGTCAACGTCGACCACCGTGATCGGGAGGCGTTCGTGGTCCTGGCCGGCGACCGGATCGTCGCCGTGGGCCGCTACGAACGGCTCGGCCCGGCCTCGCCCGACGCCGAGGTGGCCTTCGTGGTCGAGGACGCCTACCAGGGGCGGGGCATCGGATCGGTGCTGATGGAGCATCTCGCCGACGCCGCCCGCCGGGCCGGGATCGTCAACTTCGTGGCCGAGGTGCTCCCGGCCAACGGGCAGATGCTGCGGGTCTTCGCCGACTTCGGGTACCAGATCCAGCGCCAGTTCGCCGACGGGGTGGTGCACCTCAGTTTTCCGATCGCGCCCACCGAAACGACCCTGGAGGTGCAGCGCGGGCGGGAGCATCGCACCGAGGCGCGGTCCGTCGCCCGGCTGCTCGCCCCACGTGGCGTTGCCGTCTACGGTGCCAGTGCCACCGGTCAGGGTGTGGGGGCCGCGGTGCTCGGGCACCTGCGCGACGGCGGGTTCACCGGGTCGGTGGTGCCGGTGCACCCGAGCGCCGCGCGGGTGGCCGGGCTGCCCGCGTACCCGTCGGCGGCCGACGCCGGGCTACCGGTCGACCTGGCGGTGGTGGCGGTGCCCCCGGAGGCCGCCGCGTCGGTGGTCGCCGACGCCGCGGCGGCCGGGGCGCACGGCCTGGTCGTGATCTCTGCCGGCTTCGCCGAGGCTGGCGTCGAGGGCGCCGCCGCGCAGCGTGCCCTGGTCCGCGCGGCCCACGCCGCGGGCATGCGGGTGATCGGCCCGAACTGTCTGGGGGTGGCCAACACCGACCCGGGCGTACGCCTCAACGCCACCCTCGCCCCGCGCCTGCCGGTGCCGGGCCGGGTCGGCATCTTCAGCCAGTCCGGTGCGTTCGGTGTGGCGCTGCTGGCGGAGGCGGACCGGCGGGGGCTCGGTCTGTCCAGCTTCGTCTCGGCCGGGAACCGGGCCGATGTCTCCGGTAACGACCTGTTGCAGTACTGGCAGGACGACCCCGGCACCGACGTGATCATGCTGTACCTGGAGACCTTCGGTAACCCGCGCAAGTTCGCCAGGCTGGCCCGGCGTATCGGCCGGGACAAGCCGGTGGTGGCCTTGGCCTCGCCGGCCCGCCCGCCGGGTGTCGGTGACGTCGCCGGCCCGGACGCCACGGCGGTCAGCGCGCTGTTCGCCCAGTCCGGGGTGATCCGGGTGGACACCGTCGGTGAGCTGCTCGACATCGGGGTGCTGCTGGCCAACCAGCCGCTGCCGGCCGGTGACCGGGTCGGCGTGGTCGGTAACTCCTCGGCGCTGACCGGTCTCGCGGCCACCGCCTGCGCAACCCAGGGGCTCACCGTCGCCGACGGCTACCCGCGGGATGTCGGTCCGAGGGCCAGCGCGGCCGAGTTCGCCGAGGCGTTGGCCGGAGCCGCCGCCGACGATGCGGTCGACGCGCTGGTGGCGCTCTTCGCCCCGCCGCTGCCCGGCCAGTTCACCGGCACCGAGGCCGATTTCACCGCTGCCCTGCCGGCGGCGCTCTCCGGTGGCAAGCCGGCGGTGGCCACCTTCCTGGTCGGCCGTGCCCCGGCCGGGATGCCCTCCTACCCGAGCGTGGAGGAGGCGGTCCGGGCGCTGGCCCGGGTCACCGCGTACGCGCAATGGCTGCGTCGGCCGACCGGAACCCTGCCGGAACTGCCCGGCGTCGACCCGGCGGCGGCGCAGGCGGCGCTGCGGGCTGACGACACCGACGTGGCGGCGTTGTTGGCCGCGTACGGCATCGACGTGGTCGAGTCGGTGCCGGTCTCGTCGGTCGACGAGGCGGTCGAGGTGGCCACCCGGCTCGGCTTCCCGGTGGCGCTCAAGGCCGCAGCCCCGGGATTGCGGCACCGCCTCGACCTCGGTGCGGTCCGCCTCGACCTGCCGGACGCCGCCACCGTGCGCCGCGCCTGTGCGGAGCTGTCGGCGGCCTTCGGTTCGGACGTCCTGGTGCAGCCGATGGTGCCGCCCGGCGTGGCCTGTGTCGTGGAGTTGGTCGAGGATCCGGCGTTCGGGCCGGTGGTTGGATTCGGGCTGGGTGGGGTCGCCACGGACCTGCTCGGTGATCGGGCGTGGCGAGCCGTGCCGTTGACCGACCGGGACGCGGCCGAGCTGGTCGACGCGCCCCGGGCGGCACCGTTGCTTCGTGGCCATCGGGGAGCCGCGCCGGTCGATCGCGCCGCCCTGGCCGATCTGCTGTTGCGGGTCGGTCGCCTCGCCGACGACCAGCCCCGGGTCCGGGCGCTGACGTTGAACCCGGTGCTGGCCCGGCCCGATGGTCTGTCGGTGCTGCACGCGAACGTCCGGATCGGCTCCGCCGCCGTGCCGCGCCCCGACACCGGTCCCCGTCGATTGTGAGTGGGCGGCCGGTCAGGCTCGGCTGGAGATCTGCTGCACCGCCCAGGCGTTGCCGTCGGGGTCGGTGAAGAAGACGAAGCCGACATTGTCCAATGGCTCCGGCACCGGACGCGGATTCTCGCCGAGCACCTGGATCTCGCTCACCTCGACGCCGCGTTCGAGTAGTTCGGCGCGGGCCTTGGCGAGGTCCGGTACGACGAGTTGCAGGCCCTTCAGTGATCCCGGTGGCATCTGCGGCACGGCGCCCTTGCCGATGACGATCGAGCAGCCCGACCCGGGTGGGGTCAACTGCACGATGCGTACGTCGTCGCCGATCACGGTGTCGTGGTCGACGGCGAAACCGAGTTGGTCGGCGTAGAAGGCCTTGGCCCGGTCCACGTCGGAGACCGGTACGACCACGACTTCCAGCGTCCAGTTCATTGCTGTCCTCCTGTTCTCGTCGCCAGCAGTCCGGCGAGGCGGGTGAAGCTTTCGGTGATCCCACGGACCATCGGGTACCGCAGGGCGACGTCGCGTCCCTCGGGGGTGGCGTAGCGCAGCGTGGTGGTGACGGTGGTCCGCCCGGCGAGCTCGGTGAACGTGTGGCTGACCAGGGTGTCGCCGGGGTACGACTGGTCGTCGAAGCGTTCGGTGCAGACGAGCCGGTGCGGAGCGGTGATCTCCCGATAGACCCCGCGTTGGACCATCCGCTGCCCGTCCGGGCCCTGCGACTCGAACCGCCAGCGCCCGCCGACCCGCAGGTCGACCTCGCAGCCGACCAGCTGCCAGCCGCGTGCGCCGTACCAACGGACGATCAGGTCAGGACGGGTGAAGGCGGCGAACACGAGCCGCGCCGGTGCTTCGAAGACCCGGCTCAGCACGATCTCCCGATCGCCCGGCGTGTCGACCACCAGATGGTCGTCGATCACGATGCCGCACCACCGTCCGGCGTTGCGGTGCCGGGTTGCCCTTCCTCGACCGAGCGCAGCTCGTCGAGCAGGGTGTCGAGGCGCTGGTAACGCTCGGCCCAGTGCTCGCGGTAGGCGGCGAGCCAGGCGGTGGCCGCACGCAGCGGCGCGGCTTCGAGGCGGCATGGACGTCGTTGGGCGTCTCGTCCCCGGCTGACCAGTCCGGCACGTTCCAGCACGCGCAGGTGTTTGGAGACGGCCGGTTGACTCATCGCGAAGGGTGCGGCGAGTTCGGTGACGGTTGCCTCGCCGGCCGCCAGCCGGGCGAGTATGGCGCGCCGGGTGGGGTCGGCGAGAGCGGCGAAGGTGGCGTCCAAGTCAGTGAGCACTTCATATAACCTTCCGGTTTGATAACCAAAAGGTTTCTATCGGCTTGGCGTCCGCACGTCAAGGGGGCGCGCACGCATCGGCCCCGGCGAACCGCCGGGGCCGATGGTCGAACGCTCAGCTCAGCAGGCGTACGCCTCCAACCGCTGCGCCCGCTCCGGGGCACGCAGCTTGAGCAGGGTCACCTTCTCGATCTGCCGGATCCGTTCCCGGGAGAGGCCGAACTCCCGGCCCACCTCGTCCAGGGTGCGTTGCCGACCGTCGTCGAGGCCGAACCGCAACCGGATCACGGCCTGCTCCCGCTGCGAGAGCGTGGCCAGCACGATGCTCACCTCGTTGCGCAGTTCGCCAGCGGCGGCGGCGTCGCCGGGCCCCGCGGCCGGATCGACGGCGGCGACGAAGTCACCGAGGGCGCTCTCACCGTCCTCGCCGACAGCCTGGTCCAGACTCACCGGCTCCCGGTCGTACGAGATCAGCTCGATCACCTGGAACTCCGGCACGTCGAGCGCGCGGGCCACCTCGGCGACCGTGGGCTCCCGACCCAGCGACACCGTCAGCTCACGCCGGGCGCGGACCATCCGGTTCACCTGCTCGACCATGTGGACGGGGATGCGGATGGTGCGGGCCTGGTCGGCCATGGCGCGGGTGATGGCCTGTCGGATCCACCAGGTGGCGTAGGTGGAGAACTTGTAGCCCTTGGTGTAGTCGAACTTCTCGACGGCGCGGATGAGGCCGAGGTTGCCTTCCTGGATGAGGTCGAGGAAGGCCATGCCCCGACCGGTGTACCGCTTGGCGATGCTCACCACCAGGCGCAGGTTCGCCTCCAGCAGGTGGTTCTTGGCGGCCCGGCCCTGCCGCGCGACCAGTTCCAGATCGGCGCGCAGTTCCTCCGAGACCGGTACGCAGGTGCTGAGCTTCTCCTCGGCGAACAGGCCGGCCTCGATCCGCTTCGCCAGGTCCACCTCCTGCACGGCGGTGAGTAGCTTGGTCCGACCAATTCCGTTGAGATATGCCCGGACCAGGTCGGTGGAGACGCCGCGCTCGTCGGTGGCGTCCAGGTCGGTCAGGGTGTCCACGCCGTGCTCCGCCTCGGTGCCGGCGTGCGTGCGGTGCTCCGTCATCTGCTGAGCCATCTCAGTCTCCCCGTGTCCACGTCCGTGCCGTGTCCGCCGGCCTGATGCGCCGGTGACAAACAGCTTGGCCGTCGGGGCGTAAAACGGGAGTGAGGCGATCGGGGAACCGACAGTCTGTGAGCGACCGTCGGGAAATCGCCCGGGTTGCCCGACGGTCGTTGAGTCGGCACTCGGCGACGCGGTGGCCCGGCGGTTCGGCCGGCTCGGCTTGTTGGCGCCGGTTACCGTGCCAGCGGTCGGCTGTCGGGCCGGCCTACCTGCCCGGGTGCCGGGCGATCGAGCGACGGAGGCAATCGTGGTGTTCAAACGGCTCATGCAGGCGATGGGAGTCGGTGGTCCGTCGGTGGAGACGGTGCTGTCGAATCCGAACTGCCGGCCGGGCGGCCACCTGGAGGGCAGCATCGCGGTCACCGGCGGTGACCATGGAGTCGACGTGTCCTACGTGGCCCTGGGGCTGCTGACCCGGGTGGAGGTGGAGAGCGGCGACAATGAGTACGCCACCAACCAGGAGTTCCAGCGGCAGCAGGTCACCGGCCCGTTCCGGCTGGAAGCGGGGCAGCGCTACGACATCCCGTTCCGGTTCGAGGTGCCGTGGGAGACCCCGCTCACCGAGCTGTACGGGCAGCACCTGCACGGGATGACGATGGGTCTGCGTACCGAACTGGAGGTGGCGCGCGCCGTCGACAAGGGCGACCTGGACGCGGTGGCGGTGCACCCGTTGCCGGCCCAGGAGCGCCTGCTGGATGCGCTGCTGCGGCTCGGTTTCCGGTTCGCGCGAGCGGACGTGGAGCGCGGGCACATCTACGGTGTCCACCAGACGTTGCCGTTCTACCAGGAGATCGAGTTCTACCCGCCGCCGCAGTACGCGGGCGCGATGAAGCAGCTGGAGGTCACGTTCGTCACCGACCCCCGGCACGTGCAGGTGGTGTTGGAGCTGGACAAGCGGGGTGGGTTGTTCACCGAGGGCCGCGACGTCTTCGGTCGCTTCGCCGTCGAGCACGCCTCGGCGGCCAACACCGACTATGCCGCCCAGCTCGACGGCTGGCTGCGTCAGTCGCTGCAACGCCGCGGCCTCTTCGGCTGAACTCCGCGATCCCGCGCCGTACCTCAGTGCCAGTTGCTGATCTGCACGTCGTGCGGCGCGGGCTCGCCCTTACCGGTCTCGACCAGTTGCTTGAGACTCATCAGGTAGATCGCCCACTTGGTGCTGCAGTGGTACATGAACTCCACCGGCTCCCGCCAACCCTCGTGGCGGAACAACACGATCGTGAAGTCGTCCTCCCGCTTCAGCCCGAAGCGGACCCGGGTGCCGATCCACTCCTCGGGGCCGTCGACGACCTCCCAGAGCACCAGCTCGGCGGGCCGGCTCTCCAGGACCTTCATGTCGAAGCCGCCCGGGATGAACCGGAACCGGAGCACACCGCCGACCTCACCGTCGCCGTCCGTGTCCGTCGTCCACCAGTTAGCGAGCCCGTCGACGGTGGTCAGGGCCGCGTACACGTCCTCGGGATCCGACGTGACGCCGACCCGGTGCAGGATGTCCAGCATTCTGGTACCTCTTCTCCTTGATGGGCGGCCCGAGTACGGGCAGGGTGAATCGCGCCGCCACGGGCATGGCGGCGATTCGTCAGGTGTGGTTCAGCTCTGCTGGTCGCGCTGGATCGCCTCGGCGATCCGCTTGATCCGTCGCAGCCGTGCGTCCCAGGTCGCGCCGACCGCCGACAGTTGCGCGACAGCGCGGGCGAGTTGTGCCTCGTCGACCTCGTAGCGGCGCTCCCGGCCGGCAGGCGTGCCGTGGACGAGTCCGACCCGGCCGAGTACGCCGAGGTGTTTGGCGACCGCCTGCCGGGTGACCGGCAGCTGCTCGCTCAGCGTGGTCGCCGTACCGCCGCCGTCAGCCAGTAGCAGGTCGAGCATCCGCCGCCGGGTCGGGTCCCCGACGGCGGACCAGAGGTCGTCGTCGACACCGACACTCATCGAGCCGACACCAGCCGGGCCACGTAGTCGACGAGGCGGGGCAGGAAGTGGTCCCAGCCGGTGACGTGGTCGCGGTAGTGCTCTTCGAGCACGGCGGCCTCCCAGCCCCGCTCCCGGAACCCGGTCTCGGTGAGACGCAGCAGCGTACCCCTGCCCGACGGGACGAGGTCGAAGGTCACCAGGAGCGAGTTGGTCGGCGTCGCGACGGCGATATCGTCGTACACCCATCGGAACGAGAAGCGCCGCGGCGGGTCGGCCGCCACCACGGTCAGCGGCATGACCTCGGTGTTGGGCGGCTCACCGAAGGAGATGGTCCCGGTGGCGCCGGGGACCGGATCGAGATCGGCGTCGTCCGGCCACCACTGCCGGAGATGTTCGGGCGCCGTGACGACCTCGTAGACCACCTCTGGTGTGGCGTCGATGTGGATCTCCCGCTCGATGCTGCCGTACTCCATGAGTTCCTCCAGACATGCAACCTGTGGTTGCGTCTGACTCTAGGGCCCGCGGTCGACATGTGCAACCACTGGTTGCGTTACAGATCCAGAAGGATGGTGCGTGGACCGACGTTGACGCTCTCCACCAGCATGTGCGCGCGGAAGCGGCCGGTCTCGACCGTTGCGCCGCGCTGGCGCAGCGCCCGCACCGTCTCATCGACGAGCGGTTCCGCCACCTCGGCCGGGGCGGCCGCAGTCCAGGTCGGCCGACGGCCCTTGCGCGCGTCGCCGTAGAGGGTGAACTGGCTCACCACGAGGATCGGCGCGGCTGCATCCGCCGCCGACCGCTCGTCATCCAGGATGCGTAACTCGTGCACCTTGCGAGCCATCGTCCGGGCGGTCTCCGGGGTGTCGGTGTGGGTCACCCCGAGCAGCACCAGCAGCCCGTCGTCGATCGCGCCGACCACCTCGCCATCGACGGTCACGCTGGCCCGGCCGACCGTCTGCACCACTGCCCGCATCAGTCGACCACCAGCGCGGGAGCGCTTACCGACCGTGCCGGCACCGGCCGCATCACGGCTGCACCGGCGCGATGAAGCCCCGCTCCACCAGGTGCGCCACGATCGGCCCGGCCGCCTCGGCCAGTTCGTCGACGGCCACGTCGTGCGCGACGGCGAGCAGTGCGAGCTGGTCACGCAGCGGCATCCGCCCGTCGGCCCCGCCCACCAGGGCCAGCACCAGCGGGTCGATCTCCTCGGTCCACCGCAGCCCGTTCGGTAGGGCGAGGACCTGTCGGTCCACCGCCCAGCCCTCGGAGCCCATCGTCGCCTCCTGACGCAGCTGAAGCCCGTCGGCGGCGCGGTAGCGGGCGGCCAACAGGCCCTCGGTGTCGCGTACGCGCAGCCAGTCCTGCCGGTCGAACCAGTCGGCGATCCGATCACCCATCGGTGGTTGCACCCGCT
This sequence comes from Verrucosispora sp. WMMD703, assembly GCF_049178935.1. Taxonomy (NCBI): domain Bacteria; kingdom Bacillati; phylum Actinomycetota; class Actinomycetes; order Micromonosporales; family Micromonosporaceae; genus Micromonospora; species Verrucosispora sp. WMMD703. The sequence goes on from NZ_JBMHMM010000004.1 coordinate 1,930,054, forward strand.
GGCGCAGATCCTCCACCCGCAGCACCGGGTCGTCACGGTCGCTGCGGCGCAGCGAGACGATGCCGAAGCCGATCGCTTCCACCTTGTGCGCGTCGAACCAGTCGAGCCAGTCCGCCATCCGTTGCGGGTCGGTGGCCTCCCCGACATCGGTAAGCCACAGGTTGACGTACGCCATCGGGTCGGCGACCTCGCGCTGGATGACCCAGGCGTCCAGGCCGGTGCCGGCGAACCAGCCGGCGACCCGTTCACCCCAGTCCTCGCCGGCCACGTGCACCCAGTTGGCGAGGTACTGCATGGTGCCACCCTCGGTGAGCAGGCCCGGGGCGGCGGCAGCCAGCTCGGCGCCGATCGCGTCGCCGACCCGACCGGAGTCGCGGTAGACGTGGGTGGTGGTGCCCGGCCCGACCACGAAGGGCGGGTTGCTCACCACGAGGTCGAACTGCCGGCCGGCGACCGGGGCGACCAGGTCGCCATGCAGCAACTCCCAGTCCTGGCCGTTGAGGGCGGCGGTGGTGGCGGCGAAGCGCAGCGCCCGCCGGGACACGTCGGTGGCGGTGACCCGCCGGGCGTGGGTGCCCAGGTGCAACGCCTGCACGCCCGAGCCGGTACCCAGGTCCAGCGCGCTGTCCACCGGTCGCCGTACGGCTGCGCCGATCATCGTCTGCGTCGCCCCGCCGATCCCGAGCACGTGTTCGGCGTGCAGCGGGCGGCCGGGGCGGGCGCTGGCCGGCACGTCCGCGAGAACCCACCAGTCGTCGCCGTACGGCTCCAGGTCCATGCCCATCCGCAGCCCGTCGCCGTGCCGTTCGACAAGTCCCGCGTCGAGCGCGTCGGCGAGCGGCAGCGGCGCCAGCGCGGCGGCGACCGCGGCTTCGGGCTCGGTCTGCTCGCAGATGAACACCCGGATCAGGGTGGCGAGGGGATCACGGTCGGCGGTGGCGCGCAGCGCGGCCCGGAAGTCGTTGCGGGCGACGCCGCCGGTCGCCTGCGGGCCGAGCCGTGTGGCGATGCCGTTGGCGGTGAAGGAAGCCCGGGTCAACGCGGCCCGCAGCGCTTCGACGCCGGCGGGGGAGAGCAGCATGTCGTGTCCGTCCACACCGTCATCCTGCCTGGTGAGGTCGGGTCCGGAGACCACCGCCCGTGACATTGCAAATCAATCGATGCACATCTCTGTTATATCCGTCGATCTAAGGCTAGCATTCCTCCAACTCAGTCCAGGGTGCGGACCGCCCGGCCAGAAGCCCGGTCGGCCGCCCAGGTAAGGGAGGCACGATGTCCTCAGGGTCCACCGCGCGACGGCAGCTCATCCGGGCGCTCGCCGTCGTCGCCACCGCGGCGGCCGTCTCGGCGGCCGGCACCACCGCGGCGGTCGCCGCACCCACCGGCGAGATCCGTGGCGCCGGCGCGTCGAACGCGGTCAGTGGCAGCTACCTGGTCGTCCTGCGCACCGACTCGGTTGGCGCCGCCGGTTCGTCGACGGCTCGGTCCGCCGTTCCGGACCGGGCCAGCGCCCTGGTCAGGCGGTACGGGGGCAGCGTCTCCGACACCTACAGCGCCGCGCTCACCGGCTTCGCGGCCAAGATGACCGCCACCCAGGCGGCCCGCCTCGCCGCCAACCCGGCGGTGGCCTACGTGGAGCAGGACCAGGTGGTGACCATCCAGGCGACCCAGACCAACCCGACCTGGGGCCTGGACCGCATCGACCAGCGGAACCGGCCGCTGAGCGGCACCTTCACCTACCCGAACACCGCCTCGAACGTGCGGGCGTACATCATCGACACCGGCATCCGGACGAGCCACAGCCAGTTCGGTGGCCGGGCCACCTGGGGCACCAACACCGTGGACAGCAACAACACCGACTGCAACGGTCACGGCACCCACGTCGCCGGCACGGTCGGCGGGTCGACGTACGGCGTGGCCAAGGGCGTCCGCCTGATCGCGGTGAAGGTGCTCAACTGCTCCGGCGGCGGCACCACCACCAGCGTGGTCAACGGGGTGAACTGGGTGACCGCCAACGCCGTGAAGCCGGCCGTGGCGAACATGAGCCTGGGCGGCGGTGCGAGCACCTCCATCGACAACGCGGTGCGCAACTCGATCGCCTCCGGCGTCAGCTACGCCGTCGCGGCGGGCAACTCCAGCGCCAACGCCTGCAACTACTCGCCGGCCCGGACCTCGACCGCGATCACCGTCGGCTCGACCACCAGCAGCGACTCCCGGTCCTCCTTCTCCAACTACGGCTCGTGCGTGCACATCTTCGCGCCGGGGTCGAGCATCCCGTCGGCCTGGCACACCAGCAACACCGCGACCAACACCATCAGCGGTACCTCGATGGCCTCGCCGCACGTGGCCGGTGCCGCCGCTCTCGTGCTCGGCGCCAACCCGTCCTACTCGCCGGCCCAGGTCAAGAGCTACCTGGTCAACAACGCCACCACCGGCGTGGTTTCCAGCCCGGGCAGCGGTTCCCCGAACCGTCTGCTGTTCGTGGTGAACTGATCCTCGGCTGATCGACCGGCCCGGCGGACGGTGCGAACCGACCCGCCGGGCCGAGTCGCGTCCTCGGTGCGCTGGCCGGTTCGCCGCGCTGGCCGCGGTCACCGCCAGCGCCGGCCCGGACCCGGTTCGGGTCGAGCTGGGTGTCAGTGCACGTCGCGGCCTCGCGTACGGGCAGGATGAGGGTATGACGCTCGTACTGCCCATCGACCCGGAGGCGAACCAGCTGCTGGCCCGCGACCCGCTGGCCCTACTCGTCGGCATGGTGCTCGACCAGCAGGTCTCGATGGAGAAGGCATTCTCTTCGCCGTACGTGCTGGCCCAGCGGCTCGGACACGACCTGGACGCCCGGGAGCTGGCCGACTTCGATCCGGAGGCCCTGGTGGCCATCTTCGCCCAGCCACCCGCGCTGCACCGCTTTCCCAAGGCGATGGCGGCCCGCGTGCAGGAGGTGTGCCGGGTGTTGGTCGAGCGCTACGACGGCGATGCCGCCCGGCTCTGGATGGGTCCGGCCGACGGTCGTGAGCTGCTTGGGCGACTCACCGCCCTGCCCGGATTCGGCCGGCAGAAGGCTCAGATCTTCCTCGCGCTGCTCGGTAAGCGGTTCGGGGTGCAGCCACCGGGCTGGCGGGAGGCGGCCGGCCACTACGGCGATCCGGAGGCCCATCGGTCCGTCGCCGATGTGACCGATGCCGAGTCACTGCGCCTCGTTCGGGAGTACAAACAGCAGGTGAAGGCGGCGGCGAAGGCGGGCGCGCGGGCGGACTGACTGACCGGGCTGCCTCCGACGATGGCAGGGGGCGGTCGATGGCGCAGCGGGGCGGCGCGCTGCTGCGTGGTGGTAACGGAGCGTCGCGGGCCACCTTCCTGGAACTCTTTCTCGACCTGGCCTTCGTCTTCGCCCTGACCCGGGTCTCGGTTCGCTACATCGACGAGGTCGAGCACGGGCTGACCGTGCTGGGTTTCCTGGAGACCCTGATCCTGTTTCTCGCCCTGTGGCACGTCTGGACATTGATCACCTGGGTCACCAGCCGGTACGACCCGGACGCCCTGACGATCCAGTTCGTCGTGGTCGCGACGATGTTCGGCGGCCTGGTGATGGCCGTCACCCTGCCCCGGGGGTTCGAGGAGCGGGCGCTGGCGTTCGTCGTGGCCTACCTGGTGACGGTGATCGGCCGCCCGTTGCTGATCGCCGCCGTGCTGGGGCGGCATCCGCGCCGTACCGTGCCGTGGCGACTGGCCGCCTGGGCGGCGGTGGCGGGGGTGTTCTGGCTGGCCGGTGCGCTCGGCCCCACCGACCTGCGGTTCGGGCTGTGGGCGCTGGCCATCACCATCGACCTGGCCGGATACCTGCTGGGTTGGCCGGTGCCCGGGCTCGGCCGGGCGCCGGTCTCGGCCTGGCGGATCGCCGGCGAGCACATGGCGGAGCGCTACCAGCAGATCTTTCTCATCGCGTTGGGCGAGACGATCCTGGTCATCGGGATCACCTACAGCGGCGAGGGATTCGGCTGGTTGGCGGCGGCGGCCTTCACGGTCGCCTTCCTCACCACCGCGCTGCTCTGGCGGATCTACTTCCACCGGGCCGGGCACCTGCTCGTCGAGGCGCTGCGGATGGCCCGGTCGCCCGGTCGGCTCGGTGCCTCCGCCTCGACCACGCACCTGGTCATGGTGCTCGGCGTGCTGCTCACCGGAGTGGGTTACGAGTTGGTCATCGTGAAGCCGTTCGACCGGGTCGAGCCGGCCTGGCTGATCTTCGTCGTCGGAGGGCCGGTCCTGTTTCTGCTGGGTCGGACCCGTTTCGAGTACGAGATCTTCGCCCGGGTCTCCCGCCGACGGGTGCTGATGATGCTCGTGCTGGTCGGGTCCGCCCCACTGCTCCTGCTCGGCACGCCGATGCTGGCGCTGTCCGTGGTCGCCGGTGGGCTGGCCGTGGTGGCCGTCGTGGACGGGTTGCGGGCTCGTGACCAGCCGATGGAGCCGTCAGCCTCCCCGCTGGACCGCCCGGATCCGGGCGAGGCCAACTTCCCGACCTGACCCGCGCCCCACGGACCGCCGGGTGGGCTCGGCGCGGGGCGCCCGGGGTGGTTGCGGATTCCGTCAGGCGGCGCTCGGATGGGCCAGGGAGGCGATGGCCCGCCGGACGTCGGCCAGCGAGACGGTCGGCGAGTCGTCCAGGTCGGCCAGGCCCGCCTCGATCCACTGCCGCATCAGCGTCGTCACGCCGATGCCCCGGGCGTCGGCGGCGGCTCGGACCCGTTCGTACGTCTCCAGTGGCAGCCGGACCGACCGGCTGATCATCGGGGTCTCGGTGTCGGGGGCGGGCAGCCCCACCGCCTGGCTCTCGTCGATCAGATCGGCGATCCGGTCGCCGCCGCCGTGGAACTGCTTGATCGCGTCGTGACGGTCCATCGTCACCGCCTCCTCGTCTCCGGAGAATTCCGCACGGCCTCGTCGTAGCGTTTGGCCTCGACGTCGCTCAACTCGCGGGCGGAGAGGACGTCCCAGTCGTTGTCGGCGCCGTCGGTCTCGGCCAGCAGCACCGCCACCCGGCGTCCGCGGGCGGTGGGGGCGTAGACCACCATCACGTCGTCGCCGAGGTGGCGGATCACCCGCCGGCCGCTGTGCAGCGCCTCCCAGACTTCCCCCGGCGTGACGTCGTAGACCCGCAGATTGGCCAGCGCCTCGTCGGTGAAGCTGAACCTGCTGCCCACGTGGCGAGCGTACCACGGGCGTAACACGAAATTCGGGGGTGACGAACCTCGTCGCTCACCCGGTCAGAGTGACAAGATGGAGTGCGACCCCTCCGGAGGAGGTACCACGGGTGAAGCGTCAGGCTTACCAGCCGATTCTCATCACCGACGCCTCCCGCAGCCAGGATGATCAACTGACCAGCCGGCAGCGGCGTTACGTCGTGATGATGGGTGTCCGCGTCGCCTGCGTGATCGTCGGCGCGATCCTGGTCGGCGTGGGGGCACCACTGCTCTGGCTCTGGCTGCCCCTGGTCGCGCTGGGCATGGTGCTCATCCCGTGGCTTGCGGTGCTGCTGGCCAACGACCGGCCGCCCAAGGAGCGCCACCGCCTCGCCAACCGCTTCTCGGCCCGTTCGGCCACCGAGGCGGCACCGCCCCCGATGAGCCTCGCCGCCGAGGAGCGGCCATACAAGATCATCGACGCCGAGCCCTGACCCGCCCCGCGCTCAACGAGCCGGTCGGGCACCGACCTGCGCCACCGCCGCGGCACCGAGATCGGCGGCCCGGGCCAGCGCGGCATCGGGCCTCGCCCCGGCCAGCCAGGCGCTCAGCAGGCCCGCCGCGAAGGCGTCACCCGCCCCGGTCACGTCCCGCACCGCCACCCGGTGCGCCGACGAGGTGACGATCGCGTCGTCGCGGTCGACCCAGACCGCACCGGCACCGCCGCGCTTGACCACCACCCGGCGGGCCACGGCGACAAGAGCCCTGGCCTGTGCCGCCGGTTCCAGCCTTCCGGCCAGCACGGTGGCCTCGTCGACGTTCACCAGCAACAGGTCGACCTCGCGTACCCAGCCCAGGAAGGCCGACTTCCCGACGGCCCGCAGCGGTGCCGCGGAGGCCGCGTCGACACTCGTGGTGAGGCCGCGTTCGCGCGCGCCGGCCAGCGCCCGCAGGCCAGCCGGTCGGGAGTCCGGGTCCAGCAGGGTGTACCCGGACAGGTGCAGGTGCGTGGCGTCCGGCGCACCGTCCAACGCCGCGTCCACGTGGTCGGGACGCAGCAGTACGTTCGCCCCACGCTCGGTGACCATGGTGCGCTCGTCGCCGGCCGCCAGCACGATCACCGTGCCGGTGGCGGCCCCGACGATCCGCTGTACCGCGCAGTCGACCCCGGCGCTGATCAACTCCGTCACCCGGTCGCGGCCGGCGTCATCGTCACCGACCGCACCCACCAGGGTCACCGCTACTTCCTCGGCCGCCAGCCAGGACGCGGTGTTGGCCGCCTGCCCACCTCCGGTGGACCTGATCGCCGCCGGGGTGTCGGATCCGGGTGCCAACGGTCCGGCGAGCACCGCCACCACGTCCGTGACCACGTCACCGACGACCAGGACGCGGCCGGTCTCGGCTCGGCCCACCCCGCTGCCGTTTTCGGTCACCCCGGTCACGCCGAGGGGTCGGCCCGGCGCTGGGCGGCGGCGACCGCGATCCGGGCGGCCAGGTCGGCGTTGCGCAGGATGATCCGGACGTTGACCGCCAGGCTGGCACCCTGCGTCGCGGAGTGGAAATGGGCCAGCAGGTACGGCGTGACGGCCTTGCCGGTGACCCCGTCGCGCTCCAACAGGGCGAGACCCTCGGTGAGCGTACGGTCGTGCAGGTCCGGGTCGAGTTGCTCATCGGTGGGCAGCGGGTTGGCGACGATCAGCCCACCGTGGTGTGCGCGGTGCTGCTCGCGGGCGGCCAGCACATCGGCGACCAGTTCGGGGGATTCGACCGACCAGTCCAGGTCGAAGCCGCCGTCGGTGATGAAGAAGCCCGGGAACCGGCGGGTCCGGTAGCCCACCACAGCCACCCCGAGGGTCTCCAGCCGTTCCAGGGTGGCGCCGACGTCGAGGATCGACTTCACCCCGGCACAGACCACCGCGATCGGCGTACGGGCCAGGGTGACCAGGTCGGCGGACTCGTCGAAGGTCTGCGCCGCCTCGCGGTGCACCCCGCCCAACCCGCCGGTGGCGAACACGCCGATGCCTGCCGCGGCCGCTACGGCGCTGGTCGCCGCCACGGTGGTCGCACCGTCCGCGCCGGTGGCGGCGGCCACTGCGAGATCGCGTACGGAGAGTTTGGTCACCCCGTCGGCAGTGGCCAGCCGGGTCAGCTCGGCGTCGTCGAGCCCCACCACGAGTTCACCGGCGACCATGCCGATGGTGGCCGGCACCGCACCGGCGTCCCGAACGGCCTGTTCGATCTGCCGGGCCACCCGGAGATTGTCCGGCCGGGGCAGGCCGTGCGAGACGATGGTGCTCTCCAGAGCGACCACGGGCCCCTGCTCGCGCAGCGCCCGGGCCACTTCGGTGCCGTAGCGAAGATGAAAGTCGGTCACAATCGCTCACCGTACGCCCGCCACCCGGGTCACCTCAGGTGGACCGGGTGAGGGTGACCTGCCAAACTTGTCGGTTGGAGGTGCAGACGTGAGTACACAGATCCTCGAGCGTCCCGAGCTGAAGGACGCCGACACCGGTCCGGAGATGTTCCACTACGTCCGGAAGGAAAAGATCGCCGAAAGTGCCGTCATGGGCACCTTCGTCGTGGCGCTGTGCGGGGAGACGTTCCCGGTGACGAAGACGCCGAAACCGGGTTCGCCGGTCTGCCCGAAGTGCAAGGAGATCTACGACTCGTACCGCGAGTGACCCCCTCGGCCCGCCCGGCGGCCCGCGTAACCTTCGGCGGTGACCACCTCCACCGCCCTTCTCCTGGCTGACCTGGCCGGGGTCGCGGTCTTCGCCGCCTCGGGAGCCTCCGCGGCGGTGGCCAAACGGCTCGACCTCTTCGGCGTGGTCTTTGTCGGCTTCGTCGCCGCCCTCGGCGGCGGGATCGTACGGGACCTGGTCATCGACGAGGTCCCGCCGCTGGCCTTCGCCGACTGGCGCTACGCGGGCACCGCCGCCGTGACCGCCGCGGCGATCTTCTGGCTGCATCCGCAGTTCGCCCGGCTGCGCACCACCGTCCTGGTGCTGGATGCGGCCGGGCTCGGCCTGTTCACCGTCGCCGGCACCCTCAAGGCCCTCGACGCCCAGGTCCCGGCGGTCGGCGCCTGCCTGATCGGCATGATCACCGCGATCGGTGGCGGACTCGTCCGCGACCTGCTCACCGGCGAGATCCCGGTGGTACTGCGGCGGGAGATCTACGCCGTCGCGTCGCTCGTCGGTTCGATCGTGGTGGTGCTCCTGTACGGCCTCGGCCACACCGGGCCGATCCCGCTCACCGCCGCCGTGGTGCTGGTCTTCGGCGTACGCCTGGTGGCCCTGCGTCGGCGCTGGTCGGCGCCGGTGGCGACGGTGCGACCGCCGCGCACCGGCCTGCCGGGGCCGCCGCCGGGCTGAGCCCGCAGTGGCGAACGGCACCCGGGTGACGGGTGTGGCGTCGCGTGGGCGGCCCGGCGGCCGCTGGTTATGCTGAGTCGGCCTTCGCGGCTCGGCTGCGCGGAGGCATTTTCGTGGGGCGACCGCCGTGCCCCTCGGCCCGGGTCCGCCGGCCTGCGGCCGGGACATCCCGTGGCCGGAGAGGAGCGAACGCGTGGCAGTCCGGACGCCGGCGCTTGAGACGTTCCCGCCCCTGCGCTCCTGGCAGCGCAAGGCTCTGGTGGAGTACCTGCGCCGTCGGGCTGAAGACTTCACCGCGGTCGCCACCCCGGGGGCCGGAAAGACCACATTCGCCCTGCGGATCGCCGCCGAACTGCTCGCCGACGGCAGCGTCGAGGCGGTCACCGTGGTCGCGCCGACCGAGCACCTGAAGACGCAGTGGGCCGAGGCGGCGGCCCGGGTGGGCATCCAACTCGACGCCGCGTTCCGCAACGCCGACCTGCACTCCTCGGCGGACTTCCACGGTGCCGTGGTGACCTACGCACAGGTCGGGATGGCACCACACGTGCACCGGCGGCGCACCATGACCCGACGGACCCTGGTCATCCTCGACGAGATCCACCACGCCGGTGACTCACGCACCTGGGGTGACGGGGTGAAGGCGGCCTTCGAGCCCGCGGTGCGCCGGCTGATGCTGACCGGTACGCCCTTCCGGTCCGACGACAACCCGATCCCGTTCGTCAGCTACGAACGGGGCGGCGACGGCCTGTTGCGCTCCCGGGCCGACTCGGTCTACGGCTACAGCGACGCGCTGCGTGACGGCGTGGTGCGGCCGGTGCTGTTCCTGGCGTACTCGGGGGAGACCCGGTGGCGGACCAACGCCGGGGAGGAACTGGCGGCTCGCCTGGGCGAGCCGATGACGCAGGATCTCATCGCCCAGGCGTGGCGTACCGCCCTGGACCCGGCCGGCGACTGGATGCCGCAGGTGCTGCGGGCGGCGGATGCCCGGCTGACCGTGCTGCGGGAGGCGGGCATGCCCGACGCGGGCGGCCTCGTCATCGCCAGTGACCAACAGGCGGCCCGCTCGTACGCCAAACTCATCGAGCAGGTCACGGGGGAGCGGGCGGCCGTCGTACTCTCCGACGACGCGGGTGCCTCGGCCCGGATCGCGACGTTCGCGGCGTCCGAGCAACGGTGGCTGGTTGCGGTACGAATGGTCTCCGAAGGCGTCGACATCCCCCGGCTGGCCGTTGGTGTGTACGCGACAAGTGCCAGCACCCCGCTGTACTTCGCGCAGGCGATCGGGCGTTTCGTCCGGGCCCGGCGCCCGGGGGAGACCGCGTCGGTCTTCCTGCCCAGCGTGCCGCACCTGCTCGGGCTGGCCAGCGAGATGGAGGCCGAGCGCGACCACGTGCTCGGCAAGCCCAAGGACCGCGAGGGCTTCGACGACGAGTTGCTGGACCGGGCCCAGCGCGACGAGCAGGCCAGCGGCGAACTGGAGAAGCGTTTCGCCGCGCTGTCCGCCACCGCCGAGCTGGACCAGGTGATCTTCGACGGTGCCTCGTTCGGTACGGCGGCCCAGGCCGGCACCCCCGAGGAGGAGGAGTACCTGGGCCTGCCCGGGCTGCTCACCTCGGAACAGGTGGCGTCGTTGCTCGCCAAGCGGCAGGCCGATCAGCTCGCCGCCCAGCGACGTCGGGCGACCGAGCGGCGGACGGAATCCGCAGCGCCGGCGTCCGCTCCGCCGGCACCGATGAGCGCCGCTCAGCGCCGGGTGGCGCTACGCCGCCAGCTCAACGCCCTAGTCGCCGCCCAGCACCACCGCACCGGCCAGCCACACGGAAAGATCCACGCTGAGCTGCGCCGCATCTGCGGCGGTCCCCCGAGCGCCCAGGCCACCATCGAGCAACTAGAAGAACGCATAGCCACCGTCCAAACCCTCTAACAGCCCACCCATGCCACTGGCGCGTTGATCAAGAAGTTTTGGTCGCCGCCACGCGGTTTTCGTGACGCAAACTTCTTGATCGACGCGGGTGGTCGGGTGGGGTGGGGGTGGGGTGGGTGGGGTCCGGGTATGGGTGAAGCCGGCCGGAGACATCCTGGGGATGTCTCCGGCCGGCTTTATGTCGGGTTTGCTGAGCCCTCAGTTGGCCATCAGGTCAGCGCCGCGCCAGGTGAACTCCGGGTCCGTCGCGTACCGTACGGTGATCTTGACGAGATCCTCGGCGTACTTGTTGGCGTGGTGCCCACAGAACACCAGCTCACTGCCACCCGCCAGGGTGATCCGGAGCTTGCCGGCGGCATTGCAGCGGTCGCACCGTTCATCGGCGGCCGGGGGGCTCACCGTCTCGGGCGGCGGCGTGAGGGTCGGGGTCATCGCCTTCCTCCTCTGGTCGTCACCGATGAACACTCTCTTCGGTCTTGGTCACCTATCGTGCAACACCCTTGTCGGGCCTCGCCTTCCCTGTGTGCCCGCGGGGGACCGAGGTCACACCTGGCACGGACAGTGTGCCGTGCACCCAGGGTGCCACGTCAACGATCACATTCGTGCAACCACCTGATCACCATCCGACGTTGTACGCCAGGTGATCAAAACGGCACGATCGGTTGACGGATGCTGATCAGTCGAGGTAGTCGCGGAGCACCTGGGAACGGGAGGGATGCCGAAGCTTGGACATCGTCTTGGACTCGATCTGCCGGATCCGCTCGCGGGTCACTCCGTAGACCTGGCCGATCTCGTCCAGGGTACGCGGCTGGCCGTCGGTGAGCCCGAACCGCAGACGTACCACACCCGCCTCACGCTCGGACAACGTCTGCAGCACCTGCTGGAGTTGGTCCTGAAGCAGGGAGAACGAGACCGCGTCGACGGCGACCACCGCCTCCGAGTCCTCGATGAAGTCACCGAGCTGGCTGTCGCCCTCGTCGCCGATGGTCTGGTCGAGCGAGATGGGCTCCCGGGCGTACTGCTGGATCTCCAGCACCTTCTCCGGTGTGATATCCATCTCCTTGGCCAACTCCTCCGGAGTGGGCTCACGGCCGAGATCCTGGAGCAGCTCGCGCTGGATCCGACCCAGCTTGTTGATCACCTCGACCATGTGGACGGGGATGCGGATGGTGCGGGCCTGGTCGGCCATGGCGCGGGTGATGGCCTGTCGGATCCACCAGGTGGCGTAGGTGGAGAACTTGTAGCCCTTGGTGTAGTCGAACTTCTCGACGGCGCGGATGAGGCCGAGGTTGCCTTCCTGGATGAGGTCGAGGAAGGCCATGCCCCGGCCCGTGTACCGCTTGGCCAGCGAGACGACCAGGCGGAGGTTCGCCTCCAGGAGGTGGTTCTTGGCCCGCTCGCCGTCCCGGGAGATCCACAGCAGGTCGCGCTGCATGTCCCGGACGAGCTTCTCCTCGCCCTCGTCGGCGGCCCGCAGACGTTCCGCGGCGTAGAGCCCGGCCTCGATCCGCTTGGCCAGCTCCACCTCCTGCTCGGCGTTGAGCAGCGGAACCTTACCGATCTGCTTGAGGTACGCCCGGACCGAGTCCGCCGAAGCGGTCAGCTCGGCGTCCCGACGCGCCTGCTTGAGCGCCTCGGACTCCTCGTCGTCCCACTCGAAGTCGTTGTCGGTGGCGGAGTTCGCCGCGTCGGTCGCGGCGGCCTGGGCCAGCTCCGCCGGCTCCTCGACCACGACGTCCTCGATCTCGGCGGCGAGTTCCTCGGGATTGACCTCGCCCTCGGCGGCCTCGCCCTCGGCACCCTTGGCCGGCTTCGCCGCGCCCGCCGCAGCGGCCACGGTGGCCTTGGTGGCCCGGGTGGACTTCTTGGCCGGCGCGGCGGCCTTGGCGGCCACTCCCGCGGTGGTGCCGGCGGCCTTGCGCGAGGTCGCCTTCCGTGGCGCCGGTGCCGGTGCCTCCTCGGCCGCGGGCGCCTGCTTCGGGGCGGGCGCGGCCGCCTTCTTGGTGGTCTTGGCGGTGGTGGCCCGGGACGCGGGGGTGGCGGACCGGGCGGCGGCGACCCGTCGGCGGGTGCTGGCCGAGCCGTCGACCACGACGGTCACCCCGGCCTCGGAGAGCGCCCGCAGGATCTTCTTGGCCTGGGCCGGAGTCACCTCGGCGGACTCGACGGTGCGCGCGAGCTGGGCCGACGTGAGCTGGCCGCCAGCGCTCTGCGCGTGGGCGATCAAGGTGTCGGTGAGCGAGCGAACGTCGGCGCCGGTCTGGCGGGGTTCTGTCACGAATGACCTTCCGGAGGCGAAGAGCGAGCACGGCCGGGATCGTCCGACGCAGCGTGGGGCACCGCGCCGGGCGATGTGGTTGAGGAACCCCCGTGTCCCGGGCCGGCCGGTTGTCGGGCGGCCCGTGGCGCGTGGGCAGGGGTGAATTGTAACGCCGTCTGCGGCGATCATCCTGCGCCGCACGGCTGATCGGCGGCCGGGACCGCCGATTCGGTGCGCTTTTGGACTTTGTAAGGATGATACCTGCGCGGAAGCCGAATACCTGGCCGTGCGGGAAGGGGACGGACATGGAGCGCTCGGCGCCACCGCCACCGCAGCTGCTGGAGATCGCGATCGAGGTGGCCCGGGGCGCGGCGGCCACCGCGTACCGGATGCGTACCGAGGGCGTCTCGGTGGCGGCGACCAAGAGCACCGTCACCGACGTGGTGACCGCTGCCGACCGGGCCGTGGAGCGACAGATCACCGACGAGCTGCGCCGGCTGCGGCCGGACGACGCGGTGCTGGGCGAGGAGTACGGCGCCGCGGTGAATGGCGACGGCCCCCGCCCCCGGGTGCGGTGGATCGTCGACCCGATCGACGGGACCGTCAACTACCTGTACGGCTTGACGCACTGCGGCGTGTCGATCGCCGCTGAGCTGGACGGCGAGGTGGTGGCGGGGGTGGTGCGGAACGTCCACACCGGCGAGGAGTGGACGGCGACCGTCGGCGGGGGAGCCTGGCGCGAGGGCCGGCGGTTGCACTGCTCCACCGAGACCGATCTCGGTCAGGCGCTGGTCGTCACCGGCTTCGGCTACGACGCCGCGCGCCGGGTCCACCAGGCCCGGGTGCTGGCCGAACTCATCCCGCACGTACGCGACATCCGCCGCCTCGGCGCCGCTGCCGTCGATCTCTGCCTGGTCGCCGAGGGGCGGGCCGACGCCTTCTACGAGAAGGGCCTGGCGGCCTGGGACCAAGCCGCCGGCGCGCTGGTGGCCACCGAGGCCGGCCTGCGGGTCGGCGGGCTCAAGGGGCTGGCTCCCGGGCCGGAGATGGTCATTGCCGCGCCGCCGACCCTGTTCGACGCGTTGCACGAGCACCTGGCCGCGTTGGACGCCTCCGGCGGTCCCTGAGGCGGCCTGGCGCCCGCTCGGCGACCGGGAGCGGGACGCGCGAGGCTGGACGCCGTCCGTCAGCAGCTGGTTCGGGACCGCACCGGTGAGCCGTCGGCCGACAGCGGGCCGACGGTCAGTTGTCGACTACGATCGGGCAGGAACCGGGCGGTGCGACCGGGGCGCCGAGGTCGCCCAGCGACTGATTGACCTCCGTGGTGGTGGCCAGCTGCTGGAAGTTGCCGCCCAGCACCACGTCGACGATGTCGTCCTCGCGCTTGGCGTTGTATTCCAGCTCGGCGTCGCCGAGGAAGTACGCCCGCAGCAGGTGCGCCGAGCCGACCCCCTTCGGGCCGTAACGCAGGACCGCCACGTCGTCGATCTTCTTCTTCTGGGTCGCTTCCTTCTGCACCTGGAAGTCGCGGTTGCGGAAGTCGTTTCCGACGTCGGCGGCCAGCCCGGGGCGATCCGTGCCGTTGAGCACGTTGATCTTGACATCCTTGTGATCGCGCAGGGTGACGTCGGCGCGTGGCCAGTCGTCCGGACAGCCCTCGCCGGCGCCGGCGTTACTCTGGGTGTCCTTGACCAGCGCCACGACCACGAAGAGCAGGGCGAGCACCGCCAGCATGCCGACGACAACGAGTGCTCGCACTCGCGCAAAGCTCATCAGGGCACTCCCGGGCATCGGTGGGTGGCAACGGCCGGCGATCGGGCCGTTCCGTCGGCCGTCGGGTACGCCGCTGAGGTTAACGGGTGTCCGACCGTCGCGTGGAAACAGTCCGACATGCCGGCGCGCCACCGGAGAACGGGGTAGTACTACCCCTATCTTCGTGTCGCCTGAGTCACATTGGGAACAACTTCCCGTGCAGGGGCGTACATCTCAGCCACGAGGGCGGTATACATGCCTCGCCCAAAGGGGGGGTAGGGTTCCGCGCTCGCCGGGAGATCCTCTGGCGGTCTGGTCCGAGCGGTCGTCGGGTCAGGTGGCCGACACAAGCGGTGGCCGGCCAGCGGAACCGAAACAGCGTCGTCCGGCGTTACAACCGGAAGCGACAACATCGAAATGGGAGAGTGAAACCGATGGCCACCGACTACGACGCCCCGCGCCGCGACGAGGTCGATCTCGGCGAGGACAGCCTGGAAGAGCTCAAGGCCCGGCGCGTCGACTCACAGTCGGGCGCCGTGGACGTCGACGAGGCCGAAGTGGCTGAGAGCTTCGAGTTGCCCGGCGCCGACCTTGCCGACGAGGAACTGACGGTCAAGGTGCTACCGATGCAGCAGGACGAGTTCCGCTGCGCCCGTTGCTTCCTGGTGCACCACCGCAGCCAACTGGCGGTGGAACGCAACGGAGAGCTGATCTGCCGAGAGTGCGTCTGACCACAGGGCGACGACCACGACCATGGCGGCGACTCCCGAGTGGAGTCGCCGCCGCCCGGCTCGGCGAGCGCCACGCCGCACAACCTGGTTGACTCGATAGCCATGAGCGAGCGAATCGGCCGGCTCGGCGCCGTGGTGCGATCATGAGCGAGCACACCGAGCGTGCCGAGGATCCGGACGAGCTGGGGAAGACCGTGGCGGCACTGACCGCCGACGAGATCGAGCCGGCGAAACGGCGTCAACTGCTCACCCGCCTGGTCGGGCAGGCCCGGGCCCGGGGAATCGGCGACCTGTTCAAGCCGAGGGCCGCGCTGCGCTGGATGGTGGACACGGTCGCGGAGATCGCCCCGCACGTGCCGATCCGGGATCTGGCCACCCTGCGTCGGCACTTTCCCGGGCTGACCGACGAGGAACTGGCCGACCGACTGGTCCGCAACGCGTCCCGGGCGACCGCAGGGGTCGGCGCTGCCGGCGGCGGGGCCTCGGCGGTGCAGTGGACGGTGACCCCGACCCTGCTGTCCGCCCCGGTACTGCTCGCCGCCGAGACGGTCGCGGTGGTGGCGGTGGAACTGAAGTTGACCGGCGAGCTGCACGAGGTCTACGGCGTACCGCTGCCGGCCGGCGGCACCGAACGGACCATCGCGTTGGTGCAGGCCTGGGCCAGCCAGCGCGGCGTCAACCCGATGATGCCCGGCGTCGGCGTGGGTGCCGTGCTCGGCACGGCCGCCCGGAACGAACTACGGGACACCATGCTCAAGCGGTTCGGCCGCAACCTCACCACGCTGGGCCCCTTCCTGACCGGAGCCGCGGTGGCGAGCTACCTGAACCGGCGGGCCACCCGGACGTTGGCCGACCAGCTCCGCGCCGACCTGCGCCGGCAGCACCGTGGCCTGCCCGGCGAGCCGCCCGCGCCGCCAGCCCTGCCCGGCTCGTCCTGACCGTCGACCCGGGGATCGGTCGGCGGGAGCGCCGTCGGTCAGAGCCGCACCGGCGCTCGACCGGTGGCGGGTCGGATCAGCGTGCCGCGTCCCGCGCGGCCAGCAGGGCTTCGGCCAGCTCGACCGGGTGCCGCGAACTGACCACCCAGAACGGTGTGGGGTCGGCCGGATCGTTCAGGACCACCTGGACGGCACCGGGGATCCACGGGCGCTGGACGACGAACGCCAGCGGATCGGCACCGACACCGAGCACCTCACGCCGCCCCTCGGCATCCAGCGCGATGGCGTCGGCGACGAATCGGACGGGCAGCCGGGCGTCGTCGACCCGCAGCTCTCCGTCGGCCACCGCGACCCGGATCCGGCCCAGCCACGCCAGCCCGGCGACGGCGGCCGGCAGCAGCAGCGCGAAGGGCAGCCAGGCGCGCGCACCGCCCGCGCCCATCCACACCTCCACTGCGAGCAGGCCGGCGGCCGCGATCCCGGCGAACCACAACCACCAGGGCAACCGCAGACGCTCGGCGTACGCCGGGGGCGCCGAGACTGACGAAGGCGACGGTGACTGGCTCACTCGTGCCAGGGTACGGCGCGGCGGGCCACGGGTACCGGGCAGGATGACAGGGTCACCCCCAGCGGAACGGACGAAAGAGGGACATCGTGACCGACGTGGTGCCCGTGCCGGTCCGGCGGCTCGATCCCGAGCTGCCGATGCCGGCGTACGCCCATCCCGGTGATGCCGGTGCCGACCTGGTGGCGGCCGCCGACGTGGAGCTGCCCCCCGGCGGTCGGGCGTTGGTGCCGACCGGCGTGGCGATCGCGCTGCCCGAGGGGTACGTGGGCCTGGTCCATCCCCGATCGGGGCTCGCCGCCCGACTCGGCGTGACGGTGCTCAACGCGCCCGGTACGGTCGACGCCGGCTACCGGGGCGAGATCCTGGTCAACCTGATCAACCATGATCGGGCCGCGTCGGTGAAGATCTCCCGGGGCGACCGGATCGCGCAGCTGGTTGTGCAGCGGGTGGAACGGGCGATCTTCCAGCCGGTGGCCGAGCTGCCCGCGTCCGGACGCGGGACCGGTGGGCACGGCTCCACCGGCGGGCACGCCGGGCTGGTACCGCCGCCGGCCATGGACGGCGCGAACGGAAACGATGGCACCGTGAGTGCGAACAGCGGAGGTTGGACGCAGTGATCTTCTCCCGAAAGCGGGCCGCAGGACGGCACGCCCTTGACGAGCGGGCCCTCAACGTGCCCGAGACCGCCGAGGACGTTCCGCCGACCTCGGTGGAGCCGGCGCGCGGGCCGTACGACGTCACCGAGGCCCCGGACGGGGTGCAGCGGCTCGACCTGGGCAGCCTGCAGATCCCGGCGGTGCCCGAGGTGGAGGTGCGGGTGCAGGCCGACCAGCAGGGGGTGGTCCAGCAGGTCGTGCTGGTGCACGGCCAGAGCGCCCTGCAACTCGGTGTCTTCGCCGCCCCCCGCTCCGAGGGGATCTGGGACGAGGTGCGCGAGGAGATCCGCCAGTCGCTGCTCGGCGACGGCGCCGCCGCGCAGGAGGCCACCGGCGAGTACGGCACGGAGTTGCACGCCCGGGTACGCACCGAGGACGGCCCGACCGATCTGCGGTTCGTCGGCATCGACGGACCTCGCTGGATGGTCCGTGCGGTCTACCAGGGCGCCGCGGCCACCGATCCGGCTGCGGCCGGTCCGCTGGCCGTCTGTCTGGACGGCCTGGTCGTCGACCGGGGGGTGGAGGCCAAGCCGGTACGCGAGCCGCTGCCGCTGCGGTTGCCACGCGAGGCGGGCGAGCAGGCCACGGCGGCTGATCCGGTAGCCCGACAGACCGACGCGGCGTCCGCGCCCGGCAACCGCTGATCGACCGTCAGCGGACCCGGGCCCCGTCGAGCGTGCCCGGCACGGCGGGCGAGCGCTTCCGGTGCGCCGGAAGGGTCCGGTCGGGCGTACGCTGGCGGGTGCCGTTGCGGCAGCTGTCCGGCGGCGGTGGCTTCCGGTGCCAGCCGGTCGGCGTGGAGAGGGTGACGCGGAACTCATGACCACCGACGAGGGTCGGGGTTCGCTGCGGCGGATGTTGCGACGGCTGACCGCGAGCGAGGCCGAGATCGAGGCGCAGCAGTTGCAGCGGGAGAGTGCCCGGTGCGGCGCGGTGCCGGTGTTGCAGTGCGGGCGGGGGCAGGTGGTTTCGGTAAGCGGCCGGCTGCGTACCGTCGTCTACACCCCTCGCACCAACCTGCCGGCGTTGGAGGCGGATCTCTACGACGGCAGTGACGTCGTGACCCTGGTCTGGCTCGGGCGGCGGCACATCGTCGGCATCGAGCCGGGGCGGCACCTGACGGCCCGAGGGCGGGTCGCGGTGCGCGACGACCGCAAGGTGATCTACAACCCGTACTACGAGCTGGAGCCGTCAAAGTGAACCTGCGGGCGTTGCGGATGGACAGCGGGCGATGACGACCGGACAGCACCCGGCGACCCAGCCGGAGACCGGGCCGGCGGACGAGGAGCGGCTGCCCACCGTCGCCGAGCAGATGGCCGACCAGTTGGGCGGCTGGCGAGGGCTGGCCGAGTCCAGCATCCCGGTGGTGGTCTTCGTGATCGCCAACATCGTCACCGACCTGCGGCCGGCCGTGATCGCCTCGGTGGCGGTGGCGGTGCTGATCGGCGGGCTGCGGCTGGCCCAGCGCCGACCGGTGCGGCACGCGGTGAACGGACTGTTCGGCATCGGGATCGGCGCCGCCATCGCCTGGCGTACCGGCGACGCGCGCGACTTCTACCTGCCGGGGATCCTCTACGGCATCGGCTACGGCCTGGCCCTGCTGCTGTCGGCGGTGATCCGCCAGCCGCTGGTCGGCTGGATCTGGTCGGTGCTGGTGGCCAAGGGCAGCTCGCAGTGGCGTGACGATCCCCTGCTGGTCCGCACCTTCACCCGGCTGACCGTGCTGTGGGGAGTGGTCTGGCTGGCCAAGGTCGGCGTGCAGGCCGGCATCTACCTGGCGGCCCGCCGGTTCGACCAGCTCGGCGACGAGGCCGCCGCCGCCGACATGGAGACCGCCCTCGGGGTGGCGCGGTTGGCCCTGGGCTATCCGCCGTACGTGCTGCTGTTGCTGATCACGGTCTGGACGGTGCGGCGGGTAACCCGCGAGCACCGGACGGAGCCGCTGCCGAGCTGAGCCTGCCCCGGCGGTCGGGGGTGCCGATGCCCGGCCCGGCGCGGTGGTCAGCGTGATTCGCGGGTGCGTTCGACGCTGTCCGGGCCGAGCACCACCGCCCGTACGGCGTCCTCCACCTCGGCGGTGCAGACGAAGACCAGCTCGTCGCCGGCCTCGAGCGGGTCGTCGGGGCTGGGCACCAGGACGCGCTTGCCGCGCAGGATCGCCACCAGCGCGGAGTCCCGGGGCAGTGGCACCTCGCGCAGCGGGTGCCCGACGTAGGGCGCGGTCGGCGGCAAGGTGATCTCGACCAGGTTGGCCTCGCCCTGCCGGAACGTCATCAGGCGGACCAGGTCGCCCACGGTGACCGCCTCCTCGACCAGCGCGGCCATCACCCGCGGCTTGCTGACCGCCACGTCCACGCCCCACTGCTCGGTGAACAGCCACTCGTTCTCGGCCCGGTTGACCCGGGCGACCACCCGGGGCACCGCGAACTCGGTCTTGGCCAGCAGCGAGACCACGAGGTTGACCTTGTCGTCGCCGGTGGCCGCGACCACCACGTCGCAGCCGGCCAGCTCGGCCTCCTCCAGGCTGGTCAGCTCGCAGGCGTCGGCCAGCACCCACTCCGCGTCCGGCACCCGGGCCGGCCGCAGCATTCGAGGCTGCCGCTCGATGAGCATCACCTGGTGGCCGTTCTCGATCAGCTCCTGGGCGATGGAGCGGCCCACGTTGCCGGCACCGGCGATGGCGACCCGCATGATCACTGACCCCCTTCCGGCGCCGCCGCCACGGATGTGACCGCCGCCACCATGTCGTCGGTGACCAGCATGAAGACCTGGTCGCCCTCCTGCACGACACTGGACGCGGTAGGCAGCGTGCCGATGCCGAAGCGGATCAGGTACGCCACGCGGGCGCCGCTCGCCTGCTCCAGGGCCCGCACCGGGCGGCCGATCCAGTCCTTGTGCACCGGCACCTCGACGATCGAGACGGTGCTTGTGGGATCGCGGAAGATCTCCACGTTGCCCTCGGGCAGCAGGTGTCGCAGCATCCGGTCGGCCGTCCACCGGACGGTGGCCACGGTGGGGATGCCCAGCCGTTCGTAGACCTGTGCGCGGCGCTGATCGTAGATGCGGGCAGCGACCCGCACCACGCCGAAGGTCTCGCGGGCCAGCCTGGCCGAGATGATGTTGGAGTTGTCGCCGCTGGAGACGGCGGCGAAGGCGTCGGCCCGCTCGATGCCGGCCTGGCGCAGCACGTCGCCGTCGAAGCCGGCCCCGGTGACCGTGACGCCGGCGAAGTCGGGCCGCAGCCGGCGGAAGGCGTCCGCGTCCTGGTCGATGACCGCGACCGAGTGCCCCCGGGCCTCCAGGTTGTGAGCCAGGGTCGAGCCGACCCGGCCACAACCCATGATCACGACATGCACGCTGCCTCCCACGATGCGTACCGCTGCGCCTCGTCGCCTGCGAGCCTGCCACGTCGGGGCCGCGGACGGGGACCGACGGTACTCCCGCCCCGGATACGCCGGTACCCGGCCACCCCACGTGCCCGTTGTCGGTGGTCGTACGCTTGGCCGTTGTGGCCCGATCCACCTCCCTGCTGAAGCGGCTGCTCGTCGGCCGGCCGTTCCGGTCCGACCGGCTCAAGCACACCCTCCTGCCGAAGCGCATCGCCCTGCCCGTCTTCGCCTCGGACGCGCTGTCGAGCGTGGCGTACGCGCCGGACGAGATCCTGCTGATGCTCTCCGTCGCGGGCGCCTCGGCGTTCGTGTTCTCACCGTGGGTCGCCCTCGGCGTGGTCGTGGTCATGCTGACCGTGGTGGCCAGCTACCGGCAGAACGTGCACGCCTACCCGTCGGGCGGCGGCGATTACGAGGTGGCCACCGTGAACCTCGGCCCGCGTGCCGGCGTGGGGGTGGCCAGCGCGCTGCTTGTCGACTACGTGCTCACCGTGGCGGTGTCGGTCTCCTCCGGGGTGGCCAACCTCGGCTCGGTGATCCCCTTCGTCGCGACCCACAAGGTGCTCATCGCGGTCACCGCCGTGGTGCTGTTGACCGCGGTCAACCTGCGCGGAATCAAGGAGGCGGGCAGCGCGTTCGCCATCCCCACGTACGGTTTCATGATCGTTATTGTCGGCATGATCCTCACCGGACTGGTCCGGATCGTGGTACTCGGTGAGGACCTGCGCGCCCCCAGCGCCGACCTGGTCATCGCCGCCGAGTGGCACGACACCACCGGCTGGGCGATGGCGTTCCTGCTGCTGCGCAGCTTCTCCTCCGGCTGCGCCGCGCTTACCGGCGTGGAAGCGATCTCCAACGGCGTGCCGGCGTTCAAGGCGCCGAAGAGCCGCAACGCCGCCACCACGCTGCTGATGCTGGGTCTGGTCGCGGTGACCATGCTTGTCGGCATCGTCTGGCTGGCCCGGCTCACCGGGCTGCAGTTCGTCGAGAACCCCGCCCTGCAGATCGTCTCCGGCCCCGAGGGGTACGTGCAGAAGACGGTCACCGCGCAACTCGGTGAGACGATCTTCGGGCCGGGTTCGGTGCTGCTTTTCCTGGTCGTCGGGGTGACCGCCACGATCCTGTTCGTGGCCGCCAACACTGCCTTCACCGGTTTCCCGGTACTCGGCTCGATCCTCGCCCAGGACCGTTACCTGCCCCGGCAACTGCACACCCGGGGCGACCGGCTCGCCTTCTCCAACGGGATCCTCTTTCTGGCCGGCTTCGCGATCCTGTTGATCATCGGTTTCCAGGCCGAGGTGACCAAGCTCATCCAGCTCTACATCGTGGGCGTCTTCGTCTCGTTCACCCTCTCCCAGGCCGGAATGATCCGGCACTGGAACCGGCTGCTGCGCAACGAGCGGGACCCGCAGGTGCGCAGCCGGATGCTCCGGTCCCGGGCGATCAACACCTTCGGCATGACGATGACCGCCGCGGTGCTGGTGATCGTATTGATCACCAAGTTCCTGCTCGGGGCCTGGATCGCCATCGTCGCGATGGGCCTGATCTACGTGCTGATGCTGGCCATCCGCCGGCACTACAACCGGGTGGCAGTCGAGTTGGCCCCGGACGACGACGGACGGCCGGTGCTGCCGGCCCGCAATCACGCGATCGTGCTGGTCAGCAAGTTGCACCAGCCCACCCTGCGGGCGGTGGCGTACGCGCAGGCCACCCGGCCGGACACCCTGACCGCGGTGACCGTCAACGTCGACGACCAAGACACCCGCCAGTTGCAGGCCGACTGGGACCGGCGGGGAGTGCCGATCCCGCTGACCGTGATCGACTCGCCGTACCGGGAGATCACCCGCCCGATTCTGAACTACGTGGCCGGGGTACGCCGGGAGTCGCCGCGCGACGTGGTCACGGTCTTCATCCCCGAGTACGTCGTGGGTCGCTGGTGGGAGAACCTGTTGCACAACCAGAGCGCGCTGCGGCTCAAGGGCCGGCTGCTGTTCGAGCCCGGGGTGATGGTGACAAGCGTGCCGTGGCAACTCGCCTCGACCGCCGGCAAGGACCTGGACCGGATGGACGCCACGCTCGGCCGTGGGCCGGTCCGTGGTCCCCGGGTGGCGCGCGGTGCCACCCTGCCCCCGTCGGTCGAGCGCGAATCGTCGGACGGGGACGCCCAGTGAGCGGGCTTGAGGAGGCCGAGCGGGTCGAACTGACCGTGGCGGCGGTCGCCCCCGGAGGGCACTGCGTGGCCCGGGTTGACGGCCAGGTGGTCTTCGTCCGGCACGCACTGCCGGGAGAGCGGGTGCTGGCCGAGGTGACTGAGGTGCACCGGGGGTTCGTCCGGGCCGACGCGGTCACCGTCCTGGAGGCGGCACCGGAGCGGGTCGACCCACCCTGCCCGTACGCGCGACCGGGCCGCTGCGGCGGCTGCGACCTGCAACACGTCGCCCCCGACGCCCAACTTCGCTGGAAGGCGGCGGCGGTCCGCGAGCAGCTCATCCGTCTCGGCGGACTGGACGAGGCCCGGTGTGACGAGCTGGACCTACGGGTGATGGCGTTGCCGGGTGGTCCGCTCGGCTGGCGGTCCCGGGTCCGCTACGCGGTCGACGCGGCGGGTCGTGCCGGGCTGCTCAAGCATCGCTCCCACGAGGTGGTGCCGGTCGACCGCTGCCTGATCGCCCATCCGGCGATCCAGGAGCTGCCGGTGCTCACCGCCGCCGGGGTGAGCTGGCCGGACGCCGAGTCGGTGGAGACCGTCGCCAGCACCGGCGGGGACGTGGCGGTGACCGCCGTCGCGGCCGGGACCAGTCGCCGGGTCAGTGGACCGGAACGGATCCGGGAGCGGGCCGCCGGCCGGGAGTGGGTGCTGCCCGCCTCGTCGTTCTGGCAGGTGCATCCCGCCGCTGCGGACACCCTGGTCGACGCGGTGCTGGAGCTGACCGACCCCCGGCCGGGGGAGCGGGCCTGGGATCTCTACGGTGGCGCCGGCCTGTTCGCTGCCGCGCTGGCTTCTCGGGTGGGCCAGGCCGGGCGGGTCACCCTGGTCGAGGCGGCTGGTGACGGCGTCGCGGCAGCCCGGGAGAACCTGCGCGACCTGCCCGCCGTCGAGGTCGTGGCGGCCCGGGTGGAGACCGCTCTGGCCCGTCGCCGCATCACCGGTCCGGTCGACGTGGTGGTGCTCGATCCGCCCCGGACGGGGGCCGGCGCGCGGGTGGTACGCGACGTGGTGGCCGCCGGACCGCGCGCGGTGACGTACGTGGCCTGTGACCCGGCGGCGTTCGCCCGGGACCTGCGGGTCTTCGCCGAGCTTGGTTGGCGGCTGGCGGCGTTGCGCGGGTACGACCTGTTTCCGATGACCCGGCACGTGGAGCTGGTCGGGCTGCTGGTGCCGGCCTGACCAGTTGCTCAGTACCGGTGGTCGCTGCGCCCACGCTGCAAGGTGCGCGAGGGCCGATAGACTCTGCGGTCATGAGTGTTGAAGAGGACACGGCCAACCACGGCCGGCTGCTGGCCACGGTGCACGGTCCCCAGGACGTCAAGCGGATGTCCGCCACCGAACTGGACATCCTCGCCGCCGAGATCCGCGACTTCCTGATCGCCAAGGTGTCGCGTACCGGTGGGCACATCGGGCCCAACCTGGGCGTGGTGGAACTCACCCTGGCCCTGCACCGGGTCTTCGACTCTCCCCGGGACCGGCTGCTGTTCGACACCGGCCACCAGGCGTACGTTCACAAGATCGTCACCGGCCGGCAGGGTGGGTTCGACCAGCTGCGCCAGCGTGGCGGGCTCTCCGGTTACCCGAACCAGGCCGAGAGCGAGCACGACCTCATCGAGAACTCGCACGCTTCGACCGCCCTGTCGTACGCCGACGGGCTGGCCAAGGCGTACGCGCTGCGGGGCGAATCGCGAAGCGTCGTCGCCGTGGTGGGCGACGGGGCCCTGACCGGCGGCATGTGCTGGGAGGCGCTGAACAACATCGCCGCCACCGACAACCCGCTGGTCATCGTGGTCAACGACAACGGCCGCTCGTACGCGCCGACGATCGGCGGTCTCGCCCACCACCTGTCGACGCTGCGGCTCAACCCCGGCTACGAGAAGGTCCTGGACGCCGTCAAGGACGCCCTCGGCTCGACCCCGCTGGTCGGCAAGCCGATGTACGAGGTGCTGCACGCGGTCAAGAAGGGCATCAAGGACGCGGTCGCGCCGCAGGCGATGTTCGAGGACCTCGGCATCAAGTACGTCGGCCCGGTCGACGGGCATGACCTGGCCGCCGTCGAGACGGCCCTGCGGGCGGCGAAGAACTTCGGCGGCCCGGTGATCGTGCACGCGGTCACCCGCAAGGGCTACGGCTACCGCCCCGCCGAGGAGGACGAGGCGGACTGCTTCCACAGCCCCGGCGCCTTCGACATCACCGACGGCAAGGCCACCGCCGCACCGTCGGTGAAGTGGACCCACGTCTTCGCCGACGAGCTGGTCGCGATCGCGGACGAGCGGCCCGACGTGGTGGGCATCACCGCGGCGATGGCCGAGCCGACCGGCATCGCGAAGCTGGCCCGCAAGTACCCGGAGCGCACCTACGACGTGGGCATCGCCGAGCAGCACGCCGCCACCTCGGCGGCGGGCCTGGCGCTCGGCGGGCTGCACCCGGTGGTGGCGGTCTACGCGACCTTCCTCAACCGGGCCTTCGACCAGGTCCTGCTGGACGTGGCCATGCACCGGCTGCCGGTCACCTTCGTGCTGGACCGGGCCGGGATCACCGGCCCCGACGGGCCGAGCCACTACGGCATCTGGGACATGTCGGTCTTCGGGGTGGTGCCGGGCCTGCGGATCGCGGCGCCCCGGGATGCCGCCACGCTGCGCGAGGAGCTGCGCGAGGCGGTCGCCGTCGACGACGGCCCCACCGTGGTCCGCTTCCCGACCGGCGCGGTCGCCGCCGATCTGCCCGCCGTGCGGCGGGTCGGGCCGGTCGATGTGCTGGCGGAGTCGGCGCGTACCGACGTGCTGCTGGTCGCGGTGGGCGCCTTCGGCCAGCTCGGCATGGAGGTCGCCGCCCGGGTCGCCGAGCAGGGCTACGGAGTCACCGTGGTGGACCCGCGCTGGGTGCGTCCGATCCCGGCGGAGCTGGTCGAGCTGGCCACCGAGCACCGGCTGGTGGTCACGGTCGAGGACGGGGTACGGTCCGGCGGGGTTGGCGACGCGCTCGCCCAGGCCATGCGTGACGCCGATGTCCGGGTGCCGCTGCGGGACCTGGGCGTACCGCCCGGGTGGTACCCGCACGGTTCCCGCAACCAGCTCCTGACCGACCTCGGCCTGACCGCCCAGGGCGTGGCCCGCGACGTCACCGGCTGGATCTCCCGCCTCGACACCGAGCCGGTCGACCCACCCCGCCTCACCGCCAACCCTTCCCCCAACTAACCCACCCACCCCCCAAGCCTCCCTACCCCGCGCGGGTGCCTCGCGGCATTGATCATGAAGTTGTTGTCACTGCGTCCGGCGTGGCGCGACAACAACGTCATGATCGACACCTGTAGAGGGGTGGGTTCAGCGGCGGGGGGAGCCGGCGGAGCGGTAGTGGGTCTTCTCGTCGGCGGCGAGGCTGAAGGTTTCGCGGCGCTCGGGCAGGGGGGCCACCACCAGCCCGGGGCGGTCGACCAGACGGGTCGTGTCCGGCGGCACCGACAGCGTGGTGTCCTTGGTGGCGCGCCAGCTCAGCACGACCAGCGGCTGATCCGGAATCGGCAGTTCGTAGACCTGCAACGGGTTCGTCCGGTCGGCGGGGGAGAGCACCACCGGGCCATCGTCGGCGGGTCGGTAGACCACCGCGCTCATCGTGCCCTCGGCGCTCTCCCAGGTGAGCTGCTCCAGCTCGGCCGGCTCGCCACCGTCGAGGGACAGCTCGCCGAGCGTACGTACGGCGAGTTTCGCCATCGGCCAGGACGCCGGCACCGACTGCGGCACGTCCCGGTCGCCGGCGCGCCGGAAGATGCTGCCGAACGGGCCGTCCTCGCCAGCCAGCAGGCAGGTGTCGAGGCCGGTCAGGGCGCGCCGGCCGGAGCCGCTCTCGTCGCGCACCAGCGGGTAGCGGGGGGCGGTGATGCCGGTGCCGAGGTCGAGCAGCCGGTCGGTGGCCCGGCCCCGGGGCAGCGACTCGGTGGAGCGCAGGGTGGCGGTGACCGTCACCGCGCGGCACCGGGGCACCTCTACCGGGTCGGTCAGGCCGTCGCGGTCGGACAGGATGCGACCGTTCGGTCCGACCAGTCGCCGAACCCGTTCCGAGGTCAGGTAGCGCCGGCCGTCGGCGGCCTGGACCGGCAACACGTCGGAGTAGACCAGGTAGCCGGGGTCGGTGTACTCAGTGGCGTGACCGACCGTGTACCGGTCGCCGTCCCCGGTGAGCTGGAGCAGCCAGGACGCGGCCTCACCGGGTACCGACGCGGCGACCAGGGCCAGTGGTCGGCCGCCGACCTCACCGGAGAAGAGGATCCCGGACGAGGGTACGTGCACCCGGTCGTCCACGGGCGAACGCCAGTCGCGTACCGCCTCGGTGACGGCGGCGGTCGCCGCGGTGTCCTCGGCGAGCGAGCCGCGCGGCGGCCACACCGTCAGAGAACCGTCCATGCTGTCGTAACCGACCCGCAGGTCCCGTGCCTGACGCTCGGCGACCGGCCCGCAGGCGGTGACGGCGATCAGCAGGGTGGACAGGCCGGTGGCGGTCAAGCCGCGCCAACGGGCTGGAGCCACCTGTCACGCCCCCGATCGGATCGCGTCGTCGTGTCGGAGGGCAATAGTACGAGACGTCCCGCCGCCGCTTCGGGTCGCCATACGCTGCGTCGCGCGGCGACCACACCGGCCACAGGGGACACCGCGTTGACTTGGGGCATTTTCCCCACTCGGGTAGACTCCGCCGACTGTGACGCCTGCCGAGACCCGCGCTGCCGCGCTGCCGAGATCCGCCGACGTCGCCGACTCTCCCTCCGAAGTCGTCACCGTCGGTGATCAGGCGCACGACCGCGCGCGGTCCGCGCCGGGGGGCACCACGTCCGCCGCCGAGCCGGCCGTGGCGGAGACCGCAGCGATCGACGGGGCGGCACCCGCGACCGAGGCCCCCGCACCCGCGACGGAGGCACCGGTCACCGAGGCACCGGTCACCGAGGCACCCGAGACCGGGGGTGGGACGGACCGGCAGTTGACGGAGACCGCGCCGGCCGACGGTACGCGGGGCGTCGATGCCGCCGACGCCGCGCCGGAACGCCGACGCCGGTTCCGGTGGACGCCCCGGCGACGGGACCTCGCGGTCTTCGGCGGGTTCCTGCTGACCGCGCTCTGGGTGACCAGCCAGATCTGGATGGACCCGGCCGGTCGGGTGGCCTCGCTCTACAGCAGCGACCCGGCGCAGGTGCAGTTCTTCCTCGCCCACTCGGTGCGGGTGGTGCTGCACGGGGAGTTCCCCTTCTTCACCGAGCAGTTCAACTACCCCGACGGGGTCAACCTGATGGCCAACACGGCCATCCTCGCCCTGGGTATCCCGATGGTGCCGGTGACCCTGCTGTTCGGGCCGGCGGTGACGTTCGTACTGCTGGTGACGCTCGGTCTCGCCGGGACCGCATCGGCCTGGTACTTCGTGCTGTCCCGGCACGTGGTGCGCAACCCGCTCGCCGCGGTGGTGGGCGGCTGGTTCTGTGGCTTCTCACCGGCGATGTTGTCGCACGCCAGCTGGCACCCGAATATCATCAGCCAGTTCCTGCTGCCGTTCATCGTGTGGCGGGTCATGGTGATCACCCGATCGACCCGGCCGTACCGGGACGGCGCGCTGCTGGCCCTGCTGGTCACCGCGCAGGCGTTCATCAACGAGGAGATCCTGCTCTTCACCGCTATGGGTTGCGGGATCTTCCTGATCGCGGTGGTCGTCCAGCAGCCCGGGATCTGGTCGGCGGCCTGGCGGCCGTTGGTCAAGGCGCTGGCCACCTGCACGGTGATCGCCGGCTCGCTGTTGGCGTACCCGCTGTACATCCAGTTCGCCGGCCCGATGGCCTATCACGGGCTCAGCGACGCCGTCCGTGACTACGGCAACGACATCGCCGCGTACTTCGCCCCCGGTTCACCCACCATCGGCGGCAACCAGCGGGCGAACGTCAACCTCGCGCCGAACTACTCGGAGGAGAACGCCTTCTTCGGGTGGAGCCTGGCGCTGATCGCGGTCGGCATCGTGCTCTGGCTCCGGCGGGAGGTGCTGGTCCGGGCGCTCGCCGCGACCGCCGGCTTCTACACCATCCTCTCCCTCGGTGAGCGGATCAGCTGGTGGGACCGGGAACTGGTCGTCGGGCCGTGGAACTGGCTGGTCCGGCTGCCGCTGCTCGACGCGGTGGTGCCGACCCGGTTCGGCATGATCACCAGCGTGGTGGTGGCGATCCTGCTGGCGCTGGCCATCGAGCGGACCAGCACCCTGTCCCTGGACCGGAGGACCGTGCGTACGCTCACCGCCGCCGGTCTGGTGCTCGCGTTGCTGCCGATCACCCCCATGCCGTTGCCGATGACCTCCCGCCCGCCGGTGCCGGACTTCATCACCTCCGACCGGTGGCGCGCCTACGTCGGGCCGGAGCAGACCCTGGTGCCGATCCCGGTGCCGAGCATGGGTAACACCCACGGCATGCGCTGGGCCGCCGCCACCAACCTCGACTTCAAGATCCCCGGGGGCTACTTCCTCGCCCCACGCAACGGCAACACCGGCGACCCGGGGCGCTTCGGAGGCCGGCCAAGCGGCATCGGAAAGTTGCTGGAGGAGGTCGCCACCACCGGCCGGACGCCGCAACTGGACGACCGCCAGCGGCGTCGTTCCCTGGACGAGTTGCGGTACTGGCGGGCGGCGATCCTCGTGCTGCCGGTCCGGCAGCCGCACTCGGAGCCGCTGCGGCAGACCGTCGAGCAACTGGTCGGACCGGCCCGGCTCGAACTGGACGTCTGGGTGTGGGACGTACGGTCACTCACCGACCCCCGGGTCTGATGTCGCTCGGTACCGTCGAGCGGGACGTGCAGGCCCGCACCACCGGTCGCCGTTGGCGGCTCCGCCCGCGTACGCCTGACCTGGCGGTGGTGGCGGGCTACCTGGCGCTGGCCACCTGGCTGACCAGCCGGCAGTGGGGCCGGCCGGACCGGCTGTTCCACCAGGCCGGCGACCAGATCCTCTTCGAGTGGATGCTGGCCCACGCCGCCCGTGCGGTGGCTGGCCTGGACAATCCGCTGTGGAGCGACGCGCTGAACGCGCCCGGCGGGGTGAATCTGATGGCCAACACCTCGGTGCTCGGCCTGGGCGTCCCGTTGGCGCCGGTCACCCTGCTGTTCGGCTCGCAGGTGGCGTTCGCGGTGGCGGTGGTCGGATGCCTGGCCGGTACGGCCACCGCCTGGTACGTGCTGCTGCGCCGCCGTCTGGTCGAGTCCCGGCTGGCCGCCGCGCTCGGCGGGCTGGTCTGCGGATTCGCCCCCGGCATGGTCGCGCAGGCCGGATCGCACCTGCACATGGCCGCCCAGTTCCTGGTGCCGGTGATCCTGGCACTGGTGTTCGCGCCCGAGCCGGCCGACACGGCAGCGGCACCGGCGGGCGCCTGGCCGCGGGTGTGGCGGCCCGGTGTGCTGCTCGGTCTGGTCGTGACCTACCAGGCGTTCCTCGGCGAGGAGGTGCTGCTCCTGGTGGCGCTCGCCGCCGGTGTCCTGGTCATCGGTTACGCGCTGACCGACCGGGCCGCCGCACGCCGGCTCGCCCCGGTCACGGCCGGCCGGATCGCGGTCGGTGCGGTGGTCGCGGCCGCCCTGCTCGCCTATCCGCTGTGGTTCCAGTTCTTCGGCCCCGGCCACTACCGGGGGATGCCGTTCCACGCGTACGGCTTCCAGCTGGACGCCGCCTCGTTCACCGCCACGGCCCGGCAGACCGTCTTCGGCGACCACCGTCTGCCCGCCCTGCTGGCCCCCAACGCGACCGAGGAGAACTCCTTCTTCGGGCCGGGTCTGCTGGTGCTGGCCCTGGTCGTGACGGTGTGGTTGTGGCGTCGACCGCTGGTCCGGGCCCTCGCCGCCTGCGGGGTGGTGTTCGCCCTGCTCTCCCTCGGCCCCCGGGTACGCCTCGACGGATCGTCGACGGAGTTGCCCGGCCCGTACCTGCTGATCGCCGAGCTGCCCCTGCTCGACCATGTGGTGCCGGCCCGGTTCGCGTTGGTCTGCGTGCCGGTGCTGGGCATCCTGCTGGCCCTCTCGGTGGACCGGGTACGGCGGCAGCCGGCCACCGCTGGTGCGGGACCGGACGCGGTGCCGGTGCGGCTGCTCTGGGCCGGTGCGGTGGCCGCCGCGCTGCTGCCGTTGACGCCGACCCCGATCCGCGCCGTGCCGAACTGGCCGGTCCCGGCGTTCGTGGCGGAGGGGACCTGGCGGGCGTACGTGCCGGCGGGGCGGACGGTGGTGCCGGTGCCGCCGGTGACCAACGCGGGTCAGAGCCCGGCGATGCTCTGGTCCGCCCGGACCGGGTTGGCCTTCACCGCCCCGGGTGGCTTCTTCATCGGTCCGCGTTCCCCCGACGACCCGGCCGCCCGCTGGGGCGCTCCGGACCGGCCCACCTCGCTGCTGTTGCGCCGGGTGGCCGACACCGGCGAGGTGCCGCCGATCAGCGAGACCGACCGCCGGCAGGCGGTGGCCGACCTGCGGCACTGGCGGGCGGCCGTGGTGGTGCAGGGTGGACTGCACCACGGCGACCCGGTGCGCCGGACGGTCGAGGCGCTGCTCGGTCCGGCCCGGGAGATCGGCGGGGCACTCGTCTGGGACGTCCGGCCGCTGGTGGGTTGACGCGTCCGACGGGGGCTGCGGCGGCAGGTGGCACACTCGTCGGGGTGAGTGACGTGGCCGCATCGCCGGCGGAGGGCGAGCTGGAGAGTGTCAGCCTGGTGGAGCTCGCCGTCTCCCGGCTGACCCGGGAGATTCTCAGCGGCCGCAGTGATCCCGGTGAACGGTTGGTGGAGGAGCAACTGACCCGGCGGCTCGGAATCAGCCGGGCGCCGCTGCGTGAGGCGCTGCGGCTGCTGGCGCAGCGGGGGTTGGTCGAGCACGTCCCGCGCCGGGGAGTCCGGGTCGCCACCCTGTCGGATCGCGACGTGCGAGAGCTGTACGAACTGCGCGACGTGCTGGAACGATTCGCGGTCCGGTCGGCGATCCCGGTGCCGCGGGAGAGCGATCTGGCCGGGCTGCGGGCGGCGCTGGACCAGATGAGCGAGGCGACCCGGAACGGTGACCGGCTGGCGGTCGCCGAGTCGCACCGGGCGTTCCACGTCGCGCTGGTGGCGCTGGCCGGCAACCGGCAGCTATCCGCGGTGTACGACTCGATCCTGGTGAAGTTGCAGCTCTACATGGCGATCAACCTGCGCCGCGAGGCGGAGGTGGCGCAGCCGCACGACGGCGTCCACCGGCACGAGCGGCTCTTCGAGGCGGTCGCGGCTGGTGACCCCGAGCTGGTGCTCGCCGTGCTGTCCGAGCACGGGGCGCGGTCGTATCTCGGGTAACTTCACCGGGCGGCCGTCATGTCGTCGTTACGTACCGCGTGGTTTGCCGAAACACAACTGTCGACAATCGACTGTATGCCAGAGCGGATCGGATCGATCTCGGAGCTGCGGTCGGCGTACCGCCACGGCGACCTGACCCCCACCGAACTGGCGGAACGGGTCCTGGACGGGCTGCCCGGAGCGGACGGTGGGCCGGTCTGGATCAGCACCGTGCCGGCCCGGGCGCTTCTCGCCCGCGCCGAGCGGCTGACCGCCACCGCCGACCCCGCGACCCTGCCGCTGTACGGGATTCCATTCGCGGTCAAGGACAACATCGACGTCGCCGGCATGATCACCACGGCTGGCTGCCCCGACTTCGGGTACTCCGCCGGCGAGGACGCGCCCGTGGTGCGTCGGCTGCTCGACGCCGGTGCCCTGCTCGTCGGGAAGACCAACCTCGACCAGTTCGCCACCGGCCTGACCGGGGCGCGGTCCCCGTACGGCAGCTGCGAGAGCGTCTTCGGCGGTGGGCTGATCTCCGGCGGTTCCAGCTCCGGGTCGGCCGTCGCGGTCGCCGCCGGCCAGGTCAGCTTCGCCCTGGGTACGGACACTGCCGGCTCCGGCCGGGTGCCGGCGGCGCTGAACGGGATCGTCGGCCTCAAGCCCACCCGGGGCCTGCTCAGCACCGCCGGGGTGGTGCCGGCCTGCCGTTCGCTCGACTGCGTCTCGGTCTTCACCGCCGACGTCGCGGACGCGGTGGACGTGCTGCACACCGCGCGCGGCATCTCGGCGGCCGACCCGTGGGGGCGTCCGCTACCGGCGGAGCGGGTCATGGCCCGCATACCGGGCACGCTACGCCTCGGCGTACCCCGGGCAGAAGACCTGGAGTTCTTCGGGGACGCGGGACAGGCGGTCCGGTTCGCTGCGGGCGTGCAGGCGCTGCGGGGTCTGGTGGGCCAGGTCGGGTCGGTGCCGTTGCAGAGCCTCTTCGAGGCGGGAGAGCTGCTCTACCAGGGACCGTGGGTGGCCGAACGGCTCGCCGGGCTGGACGGCTTCCTGCGGGAACATCCCGAGGCCGTTCTGGCGGTCACCCGCAGCGTGCTGGAGACCGGCCGGCGCTACGACGCGGTCGACGTCTTCCGGGGCCAGCACCGGTTGCGCGAGTTGCGGACCCGGGTCGACCAGCTGTGGAACGAGGTCGACGTGCTGGTGGTGCCCACCGTGGGCACGACCTTCACCCTCGACGAGATCGCCGAGGACCCGGTCGGCCGCAACACGATGCTCGGTCGCTACACCCAGTTCGCCAACCTGCTCGACCTGGCGGCGGTGACCGTGCCCAACGGGTTCACCGCGGCGGGCCGGCCGGCGAGCCTGACCCTGCTCGGCCCAGCGTTCAGCGACACCACCCTGGCCCAGCTCGCCGCCGCCTTCACCGCCGCCACCCGCGCCGCTCCCGAAGCTGTCGCCACCGTCTCGGTGACCGGGCCGGCGCAGACGCTCATCGCCGTCGTCGGCCGGCACCTGGCCGGCGAGTCCCGCAACGCGGAGCTGACCGAGCGGGGCGCCACCCTCGCCGGTGCCGCGCGCACCGCGCCGCGCTACCGGCTCTACCGCCTGGAGACGGCCGACGGTGACGGGCTGCCCGGCCTGGTCCGGGTCGCCGACACCGACCCGGAGGGACACCCGATCGAGGTCGAGCTGTGGCGACTGCCGGTGACCGTCGTGGGCGACCTGCTGGTCGGGGTGCCGGCGCCGCTGTCGCTGGGCTGGGTTCGGCTGCACGACGGGCGGGACGTGCTCGGCTTCCTCTGCGAGGCGTACGCCGTCGATGCGCGGGCCGAGGACATCAGCGCCGCAGGTGGGTGGCGGGCCTACCGCCGGGCCGCAGCGCACCGGAGTTGACCAACGGAGGAGGAGAGGATGGGCAGGATCGGGCCGGTAACGGCGAACCCCTACCCGTGGCCGTACGACGGCACGGCCGACACCGCGCGTACCGCGCTGCTCTGCATCGACTGGCAGACCGACTTCTGCGGCCCGGGCGGCTACGTCGACGCGATGGGCTACGACATCGGACTCACCCGGGCCGGCCTGCCGGCCACCGCCCGACTGCTGGACCACGCCCGGTCGCTCGGCATGCTCGTCGTGCACACCCGCGAGGGCCACGACCCCGACCTGTCCGACCTGCCGGCGAACAAGCGCTGGCGGTCCGCGCAGATCGGTGCCGAGATCGGCGCGGCGGGCCCGTGCGGGCGGATCCTGGTCAAGGGCGAACCCGGCTGGGAGATCGTGCCCGAGGTCGCCCCGGCACCCGGCGAGGTGATCGTCGACAAACCCGGCAAGGGTGCCTTCTACGCCACGAATCTCGACCTGGTGCTGCGTACCCGGGGCATCACCCACCTGATCCTCACCGGCATCACCACCGACGTCTGCGTGCACACCACGATGCGCGAGGCGAACGACCGGGGCTACGAGTGCCTGATCCTCGCCGACTGCACCGGGGCCACCGACAAGGACAACCACGACGCCGCGCTGCACATGGTGACCATGCAGGGCGGCGTCTTCGGCTGCGTCGCCACCTCCGACGCCGTCATCGCCGCCACGACCAGGTGAGGTGAGCCATGTTGACAGTTGCCGCGGCGCGGCCCTTCCCGTACACCTTCGACCCTGCGACCACCGCGCTGCTCGTCATCGACATGCAGCGCGACTTCCTGGAGCCCGGCGGTTTCGGTGAGAGCCTCGGCAACGACGTCGGCCAGTTGCGGCGGACCATCGCACCCCTGACGGCGCTGCTGGCCGGTGCCCGCGCCGCCGGGCTGACGGTCGTGCACACCCGGGAAGGGCACCTGCCCGACCTCTCCGACTGCCCACCGGCCAAGCTCAACCGCGGCCTGCCGAGCAAGCGCATCGGCGACCCCGGTCCCAAGGGCCGGATCCTCGTTCGGGGCGAGTACGGCCACGACATCGTCGATGAGTTGACGCCGTTGCCCGGCGAGCCGGTCGTCGACAAGCCGGGCAAGGGCGCCTTCCACGCCACCGACCTGGACGCCCTGCTCGCCGAGCGGAACATCCACAGTCTCCTGGTAACCGGGGTGACCACCGAGGTGTGCGTGCACACCACGGTCCGGGAGGCCAACGACCGCGGGTACGAGTGCCTCGTGCTCGCCGACTGCGTCGGGTCGTACTTCCCGGAGTTCCACCGGGTGGGGCTCGACATGATCGCCGCCCAGGGCGGCATCTTCGGGTGGGTCGCCGACTCGACGGACGTGCTCGCCGTGCTGCCCACCACCCCCGTGTTGCAACCCTCCTCCTGACCGGGAGCAGCCATGGTCCCCACCAGACCCTCAGTCGTGCCGCTGCCGTACTGGGTGCGCGGCGACACCAACGCGTTCTTCGGTTTCGGCGTCAACGTCCTGGTCAACGTGCTCACCCTGACCGGGCTCTGCCTCTTCGTGGTGAACCTGCCCGAGCGGGAGGTGTTCGGCACGATCCTGCCGGCGCTCGGTATCGCCCTGGTCGCGGGCAACATCTACTACACGCACCTGGCCCGACGGCTGGCCCGGCGGGAGAGCCGCCCAGATGTGACAGCCCTGCCGTACGGGCCGAGCGTGCCGCACATGTTCATCGTCATCTTCGTCATCATGCTGCCCATCTACCTCAGCACCGGTGACCCGGTGCGCGCCTGGGAGGCGGGGCTGGCCTGGGCCTTCATCATCGGCGTGATCGTGCTGATCGGCGCGTTCGTCGGCCCGTACATCCGCCGCTACACGCCGCGTGCGGCGCTGCTCGGCACCCTCGCCGGCATCTCCATCACCTTCATCTCGATGAACCCGGCGGGCCAGATGTGGCGGCTGGCCTGGATCGCGCTGCCGGTGCTGGCGCTGCTGTTGATCGGGCTGCTGACCGACGTGAAGCTGCCGTTCAACTTCCCGATCGGGCTGGCCGCGCTGCTGCTCGGTACGGCGATCGGCTGGATCGGCGGGGCGATGTCGGTACCGGACGTCACGGCGGCGGCGCGGGACATCGCGTTCGCCTTCCCCACTTTCCAGATCGACCTGCTGCTGCGCGGGCTCTCCGACATGGCGCCGCTGCTGGCGACCGCGATCCCGCTGGGCGTCTACAACTTCACCGAGGCGATGACGAACGTGGAGAGCGCGGCCACCGCCGGGGACAACTACAACCTGCGCAGTGTGCTGCTCGCCGACGGTGCCGGCGCGGTCATCGGCTCGGCCCTCGGTTCGCCGTTCCCACCGGCGGTCTACGTCGGCCACCCGGGCTGGAAGGCCGCCGGTGGGCGTACCGGTTACTCGATGGCGACCGGGATCGTCATCGCGCTGCTCTGCTTCCTCGGCATGTTCTCCCTGCTCGGGGCGATCTTCCCGACCGCGGCGATCGTGCCGATCCTGCTCTACATCGGGTTGCTGATCGGTGCCCAGGCGTTCCAGGCGACGCCCCGGGCACATGCTGCGGCGGTGGTCGCGGCCCTGATCCCCAACATCGCGGCGTGGGCGACCGGGCAGATGAACAATGCTTTGGCGGCGGCCGGCACCACCGCCGCCGAGGTCGGCGACGAGGCGCTGGCCGGCGCCGGGGTGGTCTACGACGGCCTGCGCATCCTCGGCGAGGGCGCGATCCTCGCCGGTCTGGTGCTCGGCGCGATCGTCGCCTTCATCATCGACAAACGCTTCGTGCAGGCGGCGATCTTCGCCGCCTCGGGCGCGGTGCTCGCCTTCATCGGTTTGATCCACGGCGAAGAGGTCCAGTGGAACGCCAACGGGCAGGTGGCGCTCGGCTACCTCTTCGTGGCGGTGATCTGCGCGATCTTCGCGCTCGGCAAGTACCCGCCCCGGGTGCCCGAGCCGGAGGAGGCCGAACTGGACCGCCTGCACGGTGGCGACTCCTCGACACCCAAGCAACCCGCCGCGTCCGTCCAGAAAGGACTCACCGCATGGAGATCGACCGGACGGACGTGGTCGGCGAGGTGACGGCGGCCTTCGTCGGCTACGAGCAGGCGCTCGTGGCCGGCGACGTCGACCGGATCTGCGGATACTTCTGGGACTCTGCGGCCACTGTGCGTTTCGGTCTCGCCGACCACCAGTATGGTCTCGACGAGCAGCGCAAGTGGCGGGCCGGGCAACCACCGCTGCCGCCCGGTCGTCGGCTCGTCGACACGGTGGTCACCGCCTTCGGCGCGGACCT
The DNA here is from genome assembly GCF_049178935.1 of Verrucosispora sp. WMMD703. Classification (NCBI taxonomy): domain Bacteria; kingdom Bacillati; phylum Actinomycetota; class Actinomycetes; order Micromonosporales; family Micromonosporaceae; genus Micromonospora; species Verrucosispora sp. WMMD703. The sequence goes on from NZ_JBMHMM010000004.1 coordinate 1,967,529, forward strand.
CGCGGTCGTCACGACCCGATTCGGGTACGGCGACGCCGCCACCACCGGCCGACAGACCCAGACCTGGGTACGCCTGCCGGAGGGCTGGCGGATCGTCACCGCCCACGTCTCCGAGCCGTTGCCTCCCGACGTCGGATGACGGTACGTCACACCCGGTCGCGTACGTCCCAGAGCCAGACGTCGTCGACGCGCTGCGGATCCCCGAGCAGCGCGGTCAGCAGTTCCCGCAGCACCGGTTCGCGGGGATGCTTGCCCAGCACCACCACCGACGCCCGCCAGAAGCGCAGGTCCTCCACCGCCTGCCGGCGGTTCTCGTCGCTGATCTCGGGTAGCTCACCGGCGTCCATGGTCTGGTAGATGAGGGTGCTGGTGGGCCGGTTCGGGGCGCCGAAGACGCCCTCGCCGTTCTCGTTCGGGCCGATGAAGTAGCCGGCCGGGATCGGGAACTCGTGCCCGGTCAGCGCGCTCCAGCGCAGCGTGGACAGCCCGTGCACGTTGCTCGGGATGGGCACCGGCACCAGCGTACGGCCGTCCGGCACGTACGGTCGCCAGGCGCCCGAGGTGATGAAGGTCGGCGGCGGATCGACCGGCTCGGCCGGCAGCGGACGGGGCAGCAGCGGCAGCAGGGCGAGGGTGATCGCGGCGTATCCGACGACGTGTTGCCAGCGCAGTCGCCGCCGGTCGGTGGCCGTGGCCTCCGGGGCGCGGGGCGCCGGCACCGTCGGTCGGTGGCTGTCGGCCACCGCGTCCCAGGCCAGTGCCAGCAGTACGCCGAGCGCGGCGGTGGTCACCAGGGTCAGCCGGGTCGGCATCATCATCTCGACGAGCGGCAGATCCGCCGGGATGTACGACCACGGGCCGGCGATGCCGGTCAGCTCGCCGTTGAACCGGATCTCCGGGCCGAGCGCGGCAACCGAGAAGACCACCACCAGTACGGCCAGGATCCGGGCCACCAGCGAGCGGCGGACCAGCAGGGCCAGGGCCACCACCGAGAGCAGCACCAGCGGCCAGCCGAACCAGGTGTTCTGTTCGGTCAGGCCGATTGTCGCCTCCACCGCCTCGTCACCGGCGATGGTGTCGCGGGGAAAGGTGACGAAGGCGACGATGTCCTCGCCCCAGCTGTGGAACACCCCGCCCTGAAGTCCCCGGTAGGACTGCGGGCCGTTGAACTGGAACCAGATCGGGTAGGCGGTCAGCAGCAGCGCCACCGCACCACCGAGGCCCAGGCCGGCCGCGAACGTGCCGGCCCGTGCCCACGCCACCCGGGGGCGCATCGCCGCGTACGCGATCACGACGACCAAACAGGCCAGCGCCGTGAGCAGCAGCATCTCCTCGTTGATGAAGATCTGGTACGCCACCAGCAGCCCCAGCACCAGCCCGTTGCGCCGCCAGCGGCCCGGCTCGACCAGCCGGAACACCCGCACCACGATCAGCGGTAGCAGGAAGTTGGAGACGAAGTTGGGCTGGCCGTTGGCGTGGTGCACGATGCCGGGGGCGAAACCGAGGAACGCGCCGCCGACGAAGGCCGCCGCCCGGGAGCGCACCAGGTGCCGCGACAGCATCCAGTACGAGGTTCCCGCCGTCGCGGCCAATGCCCCGCCCAGGTAGAGCGCGTACACCACCTGGGGGCCGAGCAGCATGGTCAGCGGCGCCAGCGGCAGGGTCACCCCGAGCAGCGAGGTGTTGGCCATCATGTTCACCCCGTCCGGCGCGTTCTGCCGGGCGGTGAAGAGCGGATTCTCCAGGTGCTGCACCGAGTACGCGCCGTGCGCGAAAAGCCACTCGAACCAGCTGTGGTCGGTGGGCAGGTGGGAGGAGACCCGGTTGTTCACGTCGGCCCAGTAGCTCAGGCAGACGACGACGCCGAGCAGCACGTAGGCTCCGATGGCCAGCGCGTCGACGCGCGTCGGCCGCCGCCGGGTACGTGTTGTCGTTGATCGCGTCTCGACGGTCTCGGAGACGGGTTTCAGCGAGGGATTCACCACCGGCACAGCCACGACGGGCCATCGTACAGGCGGAACCCCGCCCGCCCGCCGCGCGTAGGGTGTGTGTCAGGGGAGGACGAGCGTGACGTTGATCGACCTCGGTGAGCTGACCGAGCTGACCGATCCGCCGCCGGCACAGCGCCGCCGCCCCGGGCCGGGTGGCCGCCGGGTGGCGGTCGTGGTGGTGGCACTGATCGCGCTGCTGACCTTGGCGGGCGGCACACCGCCGGCCGGGCGGATCCACGCGATCGTTCCCGCCGCCCTCGGCAGCGACCTGTTCATCGCAGCCGATCAGGTCTTCACGGTCTCCCCGACGCCCGGGGTCACCGACGGTAGCCAGGAACTGCTCGCCTATCCACGGCCCGACCGTCCCACCGCCGCACCGCAGCGGTTGACGCCGTTGTGGCGGGTACCCGTGCCGCTGGGCAACCGGGTCTACCGGGTGCAGCCGGTCGCCGACGCCGGGCTGCTGGTCGCCATGGCTCGCCAGGACACCGGCAGCAGCCAGACGGTGCGATTGGACGCGCACACCGGCGCGGAGAATTGGCGGGTGCCCGGGATCGCCATCATGGAGATGGCCGACCGGGCGCTGTTGCGCACCTTCAGCGACAGCGAGCCGAACGTACTACGGATGATCGAGCTGGCGACCGCCCACGAACTGTGGTCCATGACCTTGTCGGCGGCCAGTGTCGACCACTGGCAGCGGGAAGACGGAACGCTCGACAGCATCGTGGTGGCGACGGTCGACGGCGAGGTCCAGGTGATCGACCCGATGACCGGTGCGGTACGGCACCGCCTTCCCCCGCCCGCCGACCATTCGAGCAGCTACCAGCAGGCGTGGGTGACCGGCGATCTCGTGACGGTGGTGCGCAATTCCCGCACCATCACCGCGCTCGATGTCGATGATCTGGCACAGCGCTGGCAGGCGACCGTGCCGACGGCGACCTACGTCACCGGCTGCGGGCCACTGCTCTGCGCCGGGCTGGCCGGCGGCGGGTTTCAGGTCCTCGATCCAGCAACCGGGGCGCTGCGCTGGGACAGCAAGGAAATCCTCGACATCGTGCTGGCCGATGATCGCAACGTCCTCGCGGTGGCCCACACCACCAACGAGATTGTCACGATCGCCCTGGGCACCGGTAAGAGGCTGGCCGAGCACGGGTCGTGGAGCATGGTCTCTCGCTACGAGTACGCCCCGCAGGTGCTCGTGGTGCGTGCGGTGGCCGAGGTGGGGCTGGTGCTGGCCCGGCTCGATCCCACGGGGGCGCCGGCCCGCCGGCTCGATGTGCTGCCCGGTGCCGGCGGTGACTGCCAGAGCCGGTACGACCTCGTCGGCTGCCGTCTGCTCGATGGTGGCTACGGCATCTGGCAACTGCCCGACTGACTCCGGTCAGGGCGGCACCCGTCACGGGCGGCTTGGTCGGCGGCGTTACGTTGTCGGTGGTCGGCGGGCGGAAAAGGGGCGGGCATGCGGGTACTGGTGGTCGAGGACGAGCGCAACCTCGCCGACGCGATCGCGCGAGGGCTGCGCAAACGGGGCATGGCGGTGGATGTCGCGTACGACGGCGACAGCGGCCACGAGATGGCCTTCGTGACCCGGTACGACGTGGTGGTGCTCGACCGTGACCTGCCCGGCCGGCACGGCGACCAGATCTGCGCGGAGTTGGCCGCGTCCGGCGAACTGACCCGGGTGCTGATGTTGACCGCCAGCGGCACGGTCGCCGACCGGGTCGAGGGGTTGCAACTCGGTGCCGACGACTACCTGCCGAAGCCGTTCGCCTTCGACGAACTGGTCGCCCGGGTGCAGGCGCTGGGCCGACGGGCGACCCCGGCGGCCCCGCCGGTGCTGGAAATCGCCGACCTGGTGGTCGACCCGGCCCGCCGTACCGCCACCCGGGGCGGTGTGCCGGTGGAGCTGACCAACAAGGAATTCGGTGTGCTCTGCGAACTGCTCAAGGCCCGGGGTGCCGTGGTCTCCAGCGAGGAACTGCTGGAACGCGTCTGGGACGCCAACACCGACCCCTTCACCACAATCGTCCGGGTCACCGTGATGACGCTGCGTCGCAAGCTTGGTGATCCACCGTTGATCGAGACCGTGGTCGGGGCCGGCTACCGGACGGCCGAGGTGGTGCAGTGACGGGCACGGCGCGCCGCCGGCTGCCTGCGCTGCGGCGGCCCGCCCTGCGGCTACGTCCCACGCTGCGGCTGCGGCTGACCCTGCTCAACGGCGTGCTGCTGGTCGGTGCCGGCGCGATCCTGGTGCTGTTGGCCTGGCTGCTGGTGCAGGACGCGTTGCGCCCCACCGACGAGCTGCTGCCCGGCACCACCGTGGTGCTTGCCGACGGGAGCACGCTGGAGGCCGCCGCATGGCAACAGCGGCTCGTCGACGCGGCCTCCGGGGAACTGCTGGCCAAGGGGCTGGCCGCGCTGCTGGCGATCGGCGTGGTCGGCGTGGTCGGGGCGTACGCGGTCGCCGGGCGTGCGCTGCGCCCGCTACACCAGGTCACCGCCACCGCCCGCCGGCTCGGCGAAACCACGCTTGACCAGCGGATCGGCTACTCCGGGGCGGACGACGAGGTGGCCGAGCTGGCTGACACGTTCGACGCCATGCTGGACCGGATCGCCGCCGCGTTCGAGGCGCAGAAGCGGTTCGTGGCCAACGCCTCGCACGAACTGCGTACGCCGCTGGCGGTGATGCGTACCGAGATCGACGTGACGCTCAGCGACGACGAGGCGGACACGGCCGAGTACCGCCGGATGGCGACAGTGGTCCGCGACGCCTCCGAACGCGCCAACGGGCTGGTCGACGCGCTGCTGGTGCTGGCCCGCAGCGAGGCGCAGACCGGTCAACGGCTCGGCCGGCGCAGCGAGTGCGACCTGGCCGCCGGCACCGTCAACGCCCTCTCCGCCGTACGCCGGGAGGTGGAGCGGATCAAGCTGGCGGTCCAGACGTCGCTGGAGCCGGCACCGGTGGTGGGTGACCCCGGGCTGCTGGACCGGCTGGCCGGCAACCTCGTCGAGAACGCGGTCCGCTACAACCACCTGCATGGCCGGCTCTGGGTGCGTACCGGCTCGGACGGGCAGCGATCCTGGCTGGTGGTCGGCAACACCGGCTTCGAGGTGGACCCGGCCGATGTGCCGGGGCTGTTCGAGCCCTTCCGGCGGGGCGGCCGGGAACGGACCGGCGCACGCGGGTCGGGCCTCGGCCTGTCCATCGTGCGCGCGGTCTGCGACGCGCACTGCGGCACGGTGACCGCCGTCGCGCAGCCCGGTGGCGGCCTGGAGGTGACGGTGAGCCTGCCGGCGGCGGAAGCCGCCCGCTGACATCGGCGCCTCAACGAGTGCAGGAGATGGACGTAACGTAGCCCATCGGGTCTGACTCTCCGTGTTCCTTACGCTGGGTGACCATCTCTCCAGGGTCCGCACTACCACTCCGCGCACTTTGCTCTGCTTCAACCCACGCACTCGTCTCTGAGCAGCGGTAATGCGGTGCCGAGATTCAGCCATCAGCCGACTCCGAACACAGTTCGTGATCGTTGCGTTGGTTGAAGCAGAGCAAAGGGTGGGAGCAGCACCGCATGGGTGGGCGGGAGAGACACGGAAGGTAATGTCCGGGGGTGCGGGTTGCTCCATGAGGCGTGGCGGTGCGAAGATCACTGGGTCAGCCCGATCAAGGAGGGGGGTGCGTCGATGTTCACCATGATGCTGTCCGCGCCCCGCCTTGCCGGCTGACCGCTCATCCTCGCGGGGCACCGGTAGCGGGATCGTCGTCCCGCAACTCAGCGGACCAGACACGCCAGTTCTGACTACCCCGACGTCCGTGCCCGCAGGGCCGCCTCCGACCCCGTCGTGCCGTGTCGTGCCTCTCGCAGGCTCGCCGGTCGCGGCGGTCAGTCGGCCGGCAGCCGACAGGGCTGCGACGCCGGTGGCTGGACCACGAGGACGAGACATGAGCGCACGGATCCACAACATCGGAATCGACTGTCACGACACGTACGCCCTGGCCGGTTTCTGGGCCCAGGTCTTCGAGTGCCCCCGCCAGCCGGACGACTTCCCGGGCGACCCGGAGGCCATGCTGCTGCCGCCGGGTGGTCCGGAGGTGCTCTTCCTGGCGGTACCCGAGGGCAAGACGGTGAAGAACCGGCTGCACCTCGACCTGGAACCGACCGACCGGACCCGGGACGAGGAGGTCGAGCGGCTGCTGGGCATCGGGGCCCGGCACGTCGCCGATCACATCGGGCCGACCGGCGCCGGTTGGGTGGTGCTCGCCGATCCGGAGGGCAACGAGTTCTGCGTACTTCGTAGCGCCGCCGAGAAAGCGGCAGCCCGGCAGGCGGCGGAGGGCTCTGTGACGGACGGCTGAGCGGAGCGACGCCGCGACATCGGAGCGGCGGGGTGCCGCCGCTCCGATGTCAGTCCTGCCTACCGATCAGCGGCCGATGCCGTCCAACGCGGCGACGTCCTCGGCGGACAGCGAGAGCCCCGCCCCGACGACGTTCTCGCGCAGGTGCGCCACCTTCGAGGTGCCGGGAATCAGCAGGATGTTCGGTGAGCGCTGCAACAGCCAGGCGAGGGCGACGGACATCGGTGTCGAGCCCAGCCGGGCGGCGACGGCCGAGAGTGCCTCGGACTGCACCGGCGAGAAGCCACCGAGCGGGAAGAACGGCACGTAGGCGATGCCATCGGCGGCGAGTTGCTCGACGAGGTCGTCGTCGTGGCGGTGGGCGAGGTTGTACAGATTCTGCACGCACACCACTGGGGCGACCGCCCGGGCCTCGGCGACCTGCTCCGCGGTGACGTTGCTGACGCCGAGGTGACGGATCAGGCCCTCCTGCTGGAGCGCGGCGAGCGTCTCGAACGCCTCGGTGATCGAGCCGGGCTGGGGACCTTCCGCGTCGCCCATCCGCATGTTGACCAGATCGAGGGTGTCGACCCCGAGGGAGCGCAGGTTCTCGTGGACCTGCCGGCGCAGCTCCTCGGGTCGGCGGGCCGTCGGCCAGCCGCCCTGTGCGTCGCGGGTCGCCCCCACCTTGGTGGCGATGAGCAGCGACTCGGGATAGGGGTGCAGTGCTTCGCGGATCAGCTCGTTGGTGACGTGTGGCCCATAGGCGTCGCTCGTGTCGATGTGGGTGATCCCCCGGTCGACGGCTTCGCGCAGCACGGCCAGGGCGCCGTCGCGGTCGGCGGGTGGCCCCATCACCCAGGGGCCGGCGAGTTGCATGGCTCCGTACCCGAAACGGGTGACGGTCCGATCGCCGAGTGGCCAGGTGCCGCCGGGAAGAGAAAGAGGAGTGCTCATCGTGTCGCTTCCGTCGCTGGTGAGAGGGGGCGCGTTTCGCTTGCCTGCATAATTCTTGGAGAGCCACTTTCCATCGGGAAGTAGGCACTTCAAAGTGCGTAACGCCCCAGCGGCGAGAGGGACGGTAAGTGACCACGATGAGGGCAGCCCAGCGGCAGGCGCAGGCCAAAGCGGAATACAACGCGTTCCTCGCAGCCTGCCCCAGCCGCCAGTTGCTCGACCGGATCTCGGACAAGTGGGTCGTGCTGATCCTGTGCGCGTTGGGCGGTGACGCGGCTCAGCAGGGTCCGGGTGCGCCGAGAGCGATGCGCTACTCCGAGCTTGCCCGCCAGCTGGCCGGAGTCAGTCAGAAGATGCTGACCCAGACCCTGCGTTCGCTGGAGCGTGACGGACTGCTCACCCGTACCGTGACGCCCACCGTCCCGGTCACCGTCACCTACGAGCTGACCGACCTCGGTCTCTCGCTCCACCGCACCACACGGGAGATCAGGTACTGGGCTCAGGCCCACATGGGCGAGGTTCTCGCGCACCGCGACGACTACGACGCAGCCACCTCATGACGCGCTCGTGTCCGCCGCCCAGTCGTGATCAATCGCGCTGCTGGATCTGACCGCGAATTGTCACGAACTCGGCCTGGGCGTCGGCACGGGACGAGAAGAACATCACGATCAGACCCACGCTGCCCCGGTCGGCCCAGGTGCACACGCCCAGCGGCACGTCCTCGGTCAGGCCGTCGCCGCAGCTGGCCTCACCGCCGAGCGGACCTGGATCGACCGAGGTCATGTTGCTGAGGCCCAGGTCGGCGGAGAGGCCTTGGACCGCCGCGTCGAGTTCCTGCTTCGGGTCGGACATCAGGCCGGACGCGCCTGCGATCATGACGAGGTCCTCGCCGGCCGGGTCACCGTAGAAGGCGCCCACCGCGCTGGTCTCGTTGCTCACCGTCGAGCGGATGTCGCGAACCATGTCGTCGGCCGCCTGCTGCAACTCCGGGTCCGTGTTCTTGGGTCGCCCGGCCAGGGTGGCCGGGGCCACCATCCGGGTCCGGGTCGCGTCCACGGCCTCGCTGACGTCGTCCTTGACCGCGAACCAGACGGCAGTGCCGCCACCGCCGCAGAGCACCAGCAGGACCGCGAGGACGATCAGCACGATCATCCAGATCCGGAACTTCTTCTTCGGCGGACCGACCGGCCCTGCACCAACCGGCCCTGCATCGGCGAGCCCCGGAGCAGCGAATCCCGGACCGGCCGGCCCCGGGCCGGGGAAACCTGAACCGGTTGGGTACGGCTGGCCGGGTGGTGGGTAGGCGGGCGGGGGGTAGGCTCCGGTCGCCGGCTGGCCGCCGGGCTGCTGCGGCGGGGCCGGCTGAGTGCCGGCCGATGGGTACGGCGCCTGGCCCGGCTGAGGGTACGACGTCTGGCCCGGCTGGGGGTACGCCCCCGGGACCGGGTTCGGGTACGTACCCGGGGGCGGGTACGGACCGGCGGGCGGCGGGTTCTGGTGCTCATCCGAGGGGTGGGACATGCGGTCAGCTCCTGGGTTCGGGTGGACCGGTCATCGTAGCCAGGTGGTTCATCCGCACCCGCAGCACCACGAAAAAGCGATTCGCGGTGGCCACCCTCGTCGGGTGACCACCGCGACCGGTGTCGTTCGTCGCCGCTCAGCCGGCCAGGCTGGCCGCGCCGCGTGGCAGGAACCGCTTACCGGTGACCCGCTCGCTGGTGCCGGTCCGGTCCAGGTACGGCGTGACGCCACCCAGGTGGAACGGCCAACCGGCACCAAGGATCATGCACAGGTCGATGTCCTGCGCCTCGGCGACGACGCCCTCGTCGAGCATCAGCCGGATCTCCTGCGCCAGCGCGTCCAGCGCGTTCTGGCGTACCTGCTCCTCGGTGAGTGGCTGGTCGCCGACCACCAGCAGCTTCGCCACCTCGGTGTTGATCTCGTCGTCGACGACGATCGGCTGACCGGAGTCGGCGATCCGCTTGAGGTTCTCACTCACCCCGAACCGGTCCGGGAACGCGGCGTGCAGGGTGCCGCCCACGTGGTACGCGACGGCCGGCCCGACCAGCTGGAGCAGCGCGAGGGGCCGCATCGGCAGACCCAGCGGATCCAGTGCCCGGTTCGCCACCTCCAGCGGGGTGCCGGCGTCGACGGCGGCGAACACGGTGCCCAGGAAACGGGTGAGCAGCCGGTTCACCACGAACGCCGGGGCGTCCTTCACCAGCACACTCGACTTCTTCAGCTGCTTGCCGACCGCGAACGCGGTGGCCAGGGTGGCGTCGTCGGTCCGCTCGCCCCGCACGATCTCCAGCAGCGGCAGCACCGCGACCGGGTTGAAGAAGTGGAAGCCGACCACCCGCTCCGGGTGCTCCAGCTCCGCGGCCATCTCAGTGATCGACAACGACGAGGTGTTTGTGGCGAGCACCGCCTCCGGCTTGACGATCTTCTCCAGTTCGGCCCAGACCTGCTTCTTGACGTTCAGGTCCTCGAAGACCGCTTCGATGACGAAGTCGGCGTCGGCGAAGACGGACTTGTCGACCGAGCCGGACACCAGGCCGTACAGCTTCGCGGCCGTGCCCTTGTCCATCCGGCCCTTGCTTACCGCCTTCTCGATCTGGGTGTGCACGTAGCCCACACCCTTGTCGACCCGGGCCTGGTCCAGGTCCGTCAGGACGACCGGCACCTGGAGGCGGCGGGCGAACAGCAGCGCCAACTGACTGGCCATCAGGCCGGCGCCGACGATGCCGACCTTGGTCACCGGACGGGCCAGGCCCTTGTCCGGCGCGCCGGCCGGCCGCTTGGCCCGCCGCTGCACCAGGTCGAAGGCGTACAGGCCGCTGCGCAGTTCCTCGGAGAAGACCAGGTCGGCGAGGGCCTCGTCCTCCGCGGCGGTGCCGGCGGCGAAGTCGGCGTCCTTCGCCGTCTCCAGCAGGTCGAGTGCCTTGTACGCGGCCGGGACCGCGCCGTGCAACCGCTGGTCCAGCGTCTGCCGGGCGAAGTACAGCACGCCGGCCCACATGTCCTTGTCGACCTCGGGCCGGGTGACGCTGACCTCGCCCCGGACGACCCCCGCGGCCCACTCCAGGGACCGCTCCAGGAAGTCTGCCGGCTCCAGCAGCACGTCCGCGATGCCCAGCTCGGCGGCCTGCTTCGGCTTGAGCATCTTGTTCTGCATCAGCGGATTCTGGATGATCACCTGAGTGGCGGCGGGAATGCCGATCAGGTTCGGCAGCAGTTGGGTACCGCCCCAGCCCGGGATCAGTCCGAGCGAGACCTCCGGCAGCGCCAGGGCCGTCGCGCCGCCGGACAGGGTCCGGTAGTGGCAGTGCAGGGCCAGCTCAAGGCCGCCGCCCATCGCCGCGCCGTTGACGAAGGCGAAGGTCGGTACGGAGCTGTCCTTCAGCCGGGCGAAGACCCGGTGACCCAGTCGGCCGATCTCCAGCGCCTGCTCGCGGTCCGCGAGCTGCGGCAGACCGGTGATGTCCGCACCGACGCAAAAGATGTACGGCTTTCCGGTGACCGCGATGAACGCCGGGTCGGCCGCCAGCGCGGCGCTGATCGCCTCGTCCAGGCTGGTCAGGCCGCCGGGGCCGAAGGTGTTCGGCTTGGTGTGGTCGAATCCGTTGTCGAGGGTGATCAGGGCGGCCGGCCGGTCCAGCCCCGGCACGTTCACCTGCCGCAGCAGCGCCCTGGTGACGACCTCGTTCGGTGCGGCGAGCGCGCTCACTTGTCTCCCTCCCAGTGCGGGTTCTCCCAGATGACCGTGCCGCCCATGCCGATGCCGATGCACATGGCGGTGATGCCGTAGCGGACCTCCGGGTGCTCGGCGAACTGCCGGGCGAGCTGAGTCATCAGCCGTACGCCGGAGGACGCCAGCGGGTGACCGATGGCGATCGCGCCGCCCCACGGGTTGACCCGCGGGTCGTCGTCGGCGATGCCGAAGTGGTCGAGGAAGGCCAGCACCTGCACGGCGAACGCCTCGTTCAGCTCGAACAGGCCGATGTCGTCGATGGTCAGGCCAGCGATGCGCAGCGCCTTCTCGGTCGACGGGATCGGGCCGACACCCATCACCTCCGGCTCGACGCCGACGAAGCCGTACGACACCAGCCGCATCGCGACCGGCAGGCCCAGCTCGCGGGCGGTGGCCTCGTCGGCGAGCAGGCTGGCGGTGGCGCCGTCGTTGAGACCGGCCGCGTTGCCCGCGGTGACCTTGCCGTGCGGACGGAACGGGGTCTTGAGCGTGGCGAGCTTCTCCATCGAGGTGTCCCGGGGCGCCTCGTCCACAGTCGCCAGGCCCCAGCCGTTCTCCTCGTCGCGGATCGCCACCGGCACCAGGTCGTCCTGGAGCTTGCCGTTGGCGTACGCCTTCGCGGTCTTCTGCTGGGAGGCGAGGGCGAAGGCGTCGGTGCGCTGCTTGGTGATGTGCGGGACCCGGTCGTGCAGGTTCTCCGCGGTGGCGCCCATCACCAGCGCGGACGGGTCGACCAGCTTCTCGGCGATGATGCGCGGGTTCGGGTCGACGCCCTCACCCATCGGGTGGCGGCCCATGTGCTCGACACCGCCGGCGATCGCGATGTCGTAGGCGCCCATGGCGATGCCGCCGGCGACGGTGGTCACGGCGGTCATCGCCCCGGCACACATCCGGTCGATGGCGAAACCCGGCACGGTCTTGGGCAGCCCCGCCAGCAGCGCGGCGGTGCGACCGATGGTCAGGCCCTGGTCGCCGATCTGGGTGGTGGCGGCGATCGCGACTTCCTCGACCCGCTCCGGCGGCAGTTGGGGGTTACGGCGCAGCAGTTCGCGGATGCAGCGGATCACCAGGTCGTCGGCGCGGGTGTTGGCGTACATGCCACCCGCCTTGCCGAAGGGGGTGCGGACGCCGTCGACGAAGACGACATCCCGGACTTCACGGGGCACGATGAGCCTCCTATTCGACCACGATCCGGTCGTCCGCGCGGTAACCGACGTGACGGACCGGACGAAGGTCGCCAGCACTGGCGTTTCCCCGATGCTACTCGCCAGTAATAAGCCCCGCGCCACCTCCCCCTGTAACCCACCCCACACCCCACCCACCCCGCTCCCGCCCGCGCGCCGCGTGCCCACGCGCCGCGCGCCCGCGCGCCCTGCACCTTGCGGTGATCAAGAAGTTTGCGTCAGCCGCCCGGCGTGTCGCCGACCCAAACTTCTTGATCACCGGGGCGGGGGCGGGGGCGGTCAGGGGGCGCGGGTGGGCGCGGGTGGGGTGGGGGTCAGGGGGTGGGGGGTAGGGCTTGGGCGAGGTCGGGGAGGAGGAGGGTGATCTGCCATTCGCGGGCGTGGTGGGCGCGCAGGGCCTCGGCGACGGTGGCTTCGGTGATCTCCTCGGGCGGCTGCCAGGCGACCCGACGGATGGTGTCGGGCGAGATCAGGTTCTCCGGGGGCAGGTTGTGCTCGCCGGCCACCCGCAACACCACCTCACGGCAGCGGCTCAACCGGGCGGCGGCAGCCGGATCCCGTTCCGCCCAGCGATGCGGCGGGGGCGGTCCCTCCACCGTCGGCGTCACCGGCAGGGCGTCGTCCGGCAACTGCCGGGCGTCGTCGAGCGCCGCCAGCCAGGTACGTGCCAACCGCCGCACCGAGCGACCACCGAAGCCGGGCAGGGTGAGCAGTGTCTTCTCGTCCCTCGGGTCCAGCTCCGCCGCCGCGACGATGGCCGAGTCGGGCAGTACGCGGCCCGGTGCCGTGTCCCGCCGGGCGGCGATCTGGTCCCGGGCGTACCACAGGGAGCGGACCCGGGCCTGTGCCCGCGCGCCCCGGACCCGGTGGATGCCGGAGGTGCGTCGCCACGGTTCGGCGCGGACCCGGGGCGGTCGGCTGCCGTTCAGCACGAGCGCGGCGAACTCCTCCGCCGCCCACTCGGATTTGCCCTGCCGGGCCAACTCCGCGTCGAGTGCGTCGCGCAGGTCGGTCAGCAGCTCGACGTCCAGGGCGGCATAGGTCAGCCAGGACTCGGGCAGTGGCCGGCTCGACCAGTCCGCTGCGGAGTGGTGCTTCTCCAGGCTGAATCCGAGTAGCTGCTCGGTGAGCGCGGCGAGCCCCACCCGCTCGAAGCCGGCCAGCCGCGCCGCCAACTCGGTGTCGAACAACCGGCGTGGACGGAGCCCCAGCTCCGCCAGGCAGGGCAGATCCTGGTTCGCCGCGTGCAGCACCCACTCCGTTTCGGCGATAACGGCGTCCAGGGCGCTGAGGTCGGGCAGCGGCAGTGGGTCGATCAGTACGGTGCCGGCACCGGCGCGACGTAGTTGTACGAGGTAGGCGCGTTGGCTGTACCGGTAGCCGGAGGCACGTTCGGCGTCCAGGGCCACTGGCCCGGCACCGCTGGCGAACCGCGCCACGACCTCGGCGAGCTGCTCCGGGGCGGCGACGGGCTCGGGGGTGCCCTCGCGGGGTGCGGTCAGCGGCACGGACTGGCCGCCGGTGGGCTCGGACCCCGCGTCCGAGGGCTCCGACCTCGCCGATGGCGGGTGCTGCGTGTCGTTTCCCGTACGGCTTGCGGCGGCCCGACGGCTCAGGGGTGGTTCGTCGGTCACCTGACAACCCTAGTGCGCGAGTGGATCGAGTGCCGCCACCCGCCCCGCCGCGTGTCGGCCGACGCCGTGCCGCCGGGAGACGGGGCCCGTGGCGGCCGGAAGACGGGGCCCGTGGCGGCCGGGCACAGTGCGGCGGGGAGCACCGGGATCGGAACGGTGGCGGTGCCACCGGAGTCGGACGGGCTCAGCCGGTGGCGGCCGGGCGGCGCTCCGGCAGGGCGGTGACGCCGGGCGGCGGCAGGCCGGCGGTGGAAGCGAGCAGGGTGCACCAGGCGTCCAGGTGCGCGGCGAGGTCGCCGCCGGTCGGTGTCCAGGAGGCGCGGATCTCCACGTCGCCGGCCGCGGGTGGGCCGGCCAGCTCACCGAACCGGGTCGACATCGTCTGCGTGATCGTGCCGCCGATGGCCCGGTACCCCGCGTCCTGGGCGTCGAGGGCGTCGGTGAGCCAGGTCCACCCCACCCCGGGCAGCAGCGGATCGGCGGCCAGGTCGACCTCCAACTCGGCGGTCACGTAGGTGACCAGCCGCAGGGTGCCCTGCCACGCCTCGTGCCCGGCCGGGTCGTGCAGCAGGATCAGCCGCCCGCTGGCCACCTCGTCACCGTCGCGCAGCACCGACGCCGAGAGCGCGAAGGAGTACGGGGCCAGCCGCTGTGGCGCCCCCACTTCTTCCAGCAGGATCTCCGGCCGGGGCGTCGCCGACCGGAGCCCCGCGACCGCGCGAGCGAACGTGTCGGGAAGCGCGATCGGGGGGCCCATGCCCGCAGCCTATTCCGCTGCCCGTTTCCCGCCCGCGAGGCGCGCCGACGATCACCCGGCGCGTACCACGCCGCCCGTTACCGCGCTACGTCACAAAGGTGGCGGTGGGCGCGGGACGGCGATCGGCCGCGTGGCACGATTGCCGCGATGACCACCGACACCACGGGCACCGCCGCCCGAGACGATGAGCCCCGCCCCGGCGGGCCCGCCGATTCGCCCTTCGTGCGGGCGTGCCGCCGCCGGCCCGTCCCGCACACCCCGGTCTGGTTCATGCGCCAGGCGGGCCGGTCGTTGCCGGAGTACCGCGAGATCCGGGCCAACGTGGCGATGCTGGAATCGTGCCGCCGCCCGGACCTGGTCACCGAGATCACCCTTCAGCCGGTACGCCGGCACGGGGTGGACGCGGCGATCCTGTTCAGCGACATCGTGGTGCCGGTGGCCGCCGCCGGGGTCGACCTGGACATCGTGCCCGGCACCGGGCCGGTCGTGGCCGAGCCGGTGCGTACCGCCGCCGACGTCGAACGGATCCGGCCGATCGGCCGCGATGACGTCGACTACGTCGATGAGGCGGTCCGGCTGCTGGTCAAGGAGTTGGGCGACACCCCGCTGATCGGCTTCGCCGGTGCCCCGTTCACGCTTGCCAGTTACCTGGTGGAGGGCGGCCCGTCGCGTACCCACGCCAAGACCAAGGCGCTCATGTACGGCGAGCCCGAGCTGTGGCACACCCTCGCCGGCCGGCTGGCCGAGGTGACCCTGGCGTTCCTGCGGGTGCAGATCGAGGCCGGCGTGTCGGCGGTGCAGCTGTTCGACTCGTGGGCCGGCGCGCTCTCCGAGGCCGACTACCGCCGCTTCGTGCTGCCCCACTCGACGAAGGTGCTGTCCGGGCTCGCCGACACCGGGGTACCCCGGATCCACTTCGGGGTGGGTACCGCCGAACTGCTCGGCGCGATGGGCGAGGCCGGCGCCGACGTGGTCGGCGTCGACTGGCGTACCCCGCTGGACGTCGCGACCCGCCGGATCGGACCGGAGCGGGCCGTGCAGGGCAACCTCGATCCGACCCTGCTGTTGGCACCGTGGCCGGTGGTGGAGACCGAGGTGCGCCGGATCCTGGAGCAGGGCCGGGCCGCGCCGGGGCACGTGTTCAACCTCGGCCACGGGGTGCTGCCGGAGACCGACCCGGAGGTGCTGACCCGAGTGGTCGCCCTGGTGCACGAGCTGTCCGTCCGACCGGTCGACCAGGGCTGACCGTCGTGGCGACGCGGCGGCGGGTGGCGGTGGTCGGCGGCGGCATCGCCGGCCTGGCCGCCGCGGTCCGGTTACGCGACCGCGCCCCCGCCGAGGTCGACATCACCGTGTACGAGCAGTCCGGCGCGCTCGGCGGCAAGCTGCGCACCGGCGAGCTGGCCGGCGGCTCGGTCGAGTTCGGCGCCGAGTCGTTCCTGATGCGTGACCCGGCCGGCGGGGAGTCCGCCGCCGTCGCCCTGATCCGCCGGCTCGGCCTGGCGGGACGGATCGTCCACCCCACCGTCGGGCAGGCGGCGCTGGCCGTCGACGGCGGACTGCGCCCGATCCCCGGCGGCACGCTTGTCGGCGTACCCGGTGATCTGGACAAGGTGTCGGCGGTGGCCCGGCCCACTCCGGAGGCCGACCGCGACGGAGGTGGGCCGCTGCTCGGCCCCGGGGCCGACGTCTCCGTGGGCGCGCTGGTCCGGTCGAGGTTCGGTGACGAGGTGGTCGACCGGCTGGTCGACCCGATGCTCGGCGGGGTGTACGCGGGCCGCGCCGACGACCTGTCCCTGGTCACCACCATGCCGGCGCTGGCCCGGGCCGCCCGGGTGGAACACACGCTTGTCGCCGCCGTACGCGCGGCGCAGGCCGCCGCGCCCCGTGCTCCCGGCGAGCCGGTCTTCGGCACCCTCGACGGCGGGCTGAGCAGCCTGGTCGACGCGGCGGTGACGGCCAGCGGCGCGACGATCCGCCGCCACGCGGCGGTGCGTGAGCTCACCCCGACCGGCGTCGGCTGGCGGCTGACCGTCGGCCCGACCCGCGATCCCGAGCACGTCGACGTGGACGCGGTGGTGCTGGCGGTGCCGGCCCGGCCGGCGGCGCGTCTGCTCGCCGACGTCGCCCCCGAAGCGGCGAAGGAGATCGGCGGGCTGGACTACGCCAGCGTCGCGCTCGTCACCCTCGCGCTGCCCGAACCGGTGCTGCCGGAACTCTCCGGCTTCCTGGTGCCCGCCACCGAAGGACTGCTGGTCAAGGCGTCCACCTTCTTCACCACCAAGTGGGGGCACCTGCGCCGGCCGGACGGGCTGGCCCTGGTGCGCGCCTCGGTCGGCCGGTACGGCGACGAGGAGCAGCTCCAGCGCACCGACGAGGACCTCGCCGCCACCGTGCACCGGGAGGTGTCGGCGGTGCTGGGAACGCCGCTGCCCGCCCCGGTCGCCGGGCACGTGCAGCGCTGGGGTGGCGCGCTGCCCCAGTACACCCCCGGTCATCTCGACCGGGTGGTGGCCGCCCGCTCGACCCTGCGGGCGACGCATCCGACGCTGCGGCTGGCCGGCGCCGGCTACGACGGGGTCGGCATCCCGGTCTGCGTCCGCTCCGGTGAGACGGCGGCCGAGGAGATCATCACGGCACTGGAAGGATCGGGGAGATGACCGAGCAGAGCAACGCGGCCCGCCTGAAGGAACTCAACTCCACCATCCGCTACACCATGTGGTCGGTATTCCGGGCCAGCGCGCCACTGCCGTCGCTGCGCGACAACGTCACCGGCGAGGTCGAGTCGCTGATCGAGGAGCTGGCCGGCAAGGACGTGGTGGTACGCGGCACCTACGACGTGTCCGGGCTGCGGGCCGACGCCGACCTGATGGTCTGGTGGCACTCATCGTCAAGCGACGCGCTCCAGGACGCGTACCTGCGGTTGCGGCGGACCGCCCTGGGTCGGGCGATGACTCCGGTCTGGTCGCAGATGGCGTTGCACCGGCCGGCCGAGTTCAACAAGAGCCACATCCCGGCGTTCCTGGCCGGCGAGGAGGCCCGCGCCTACCTCTGCGTCTACCCGTTCGTCCGCTCGTACGACTGGTACCTGCTGCCCGACGCCGAGCGGCGGGAACTGCTGGCCGAGCACGGCAAGATGGCCCGCGGCTACCCCGACGTGCGGGCCAACACGGTCGCCTCCTTCGCGCTCGGCGACTACGAGTGGATGCTCGCCTTCGAGGCCGACGAACTGCACCGGATCGTCGACCTGATGCGTGACCTGCGTGCCTCTCGCGCCCGGTTGCACGTACGCGAGGAAGTTCCCTTCTACACCGGTCGCCGCCGCTCGATCGCCGACATCGTCTCCGCCCTGGCCTGAGCCCGCCCGCCGGCTGGTGCTTGCGGGCCGGCCCGTCCGCCCGGCTCGTGCACCGAGCCGGGCGGGGCCGCGCCAGAGGGAGTGTGGCGCGGCCCCGGCCGGGGTCAGGCGGTGGCCGTGCAGGTCACCGTCGGTGTGTTCGTGCTGCTGCCGGAGGCCAGGAAGCCGAAGCTGGTGCTGGCGCCGGCGCCGAGGTTGCCGTTGTAGCTGACGTTGGTGGCGGTGACGGTGGAGCCGCTGGAGGTGACGGTGGCGTTCCAGGCCTGGTTGACCTGTTGTCCGCTGCCGTTGGTCCAGTTCACCCGCCAGCCGCGGATGGCCGCGTTGCCGGCGGTCACCTGCACCTCACCCTGGAAGCCGCCGGACCAGGTCGAGGTGACCCGGTACGTCGCCGAGCAGGCACCCGTCACCGGTGGGTTGGTGGTCGGCGGGGTGGTGGTGGGTGGCGTGGTGGTCGGCGGCGTGGTCGTGGGCGGCGTGGTGGTCGGCGGGGTGGTGCCGCCACCGAACTGCACGTCGCTGCAGTGGTAGTACGACTGGTCGAAGTGGCTGGCCTGCCAGACGGTGAAGATGATGTGCCGGCCGGTGCGGCCGGGTGCGTTCACCGGAATCTGGATCGACACCCCGTCGACCTCCCGCTGCCACTGCGACGCCGGCGTGTTGCCGATCTGGCCGACCAGTTCCAGGTCGGACCAGGCCAGTGGCTTGGTGAGCGTGTCCACACCCTGCCGGGTGGCGTACACCCGGATGTAGTCGGCACCGTGGCTGGCCTGGTCGAAGAACTTCAACTGGAAGCTGTTGGGGACCGGGGTGGTCCGCCAGGCACCCAAGGTGTCGAGGGCGTTGTAGCGACCGCCCTCGGCACGCCCGCCCGAGCAGAGCTGGCCGTTCGGCACGGCCGCCTGGTGGTTGCCGCCGACCCCCTCGCGGAGTTGGCCGTTCCAGTTCCACATGGCGCTCGGGTTGGCCTGCCAGGCCTGCCAACACATCGGGTCCTCGGTGGCCATCCGCGGGTTCATGTGGTCACCGCCCCAGCGTTCCCAGCAGCCGTAGGCGCGGGAACCCGGGTTGACCGTGGCGCCGTGCGCGGAGACGGGGTTTGTCAGCGCGGTGGTGAGCAGCAACAGGGCGACGGCCGCGACGGCCAGCAGCCAGGCAGCGCGTGGTGTTCTGAGTACGTTCGACATGGAGCTCCCCAAGGGAATCGTCAGTTCGCGAAAGCGCCCGGACACTCGGGAGTTGCCTCTCCCGTGGTCGATCTGCGTTGCCCCTGTGGTGTTGGCTCCGAGGGAAGCGTGCCACGGGGTATCGGCGTACGTCAACGCGAGAAGCGCTCTCCGGAGCGGGCCTCCGGCACCACCACCAGCCAGGTGCCGGCACCCCGCCGGGCTACCGGGTGCAGCTGCCTGACGTGCCGGCTGCCGCTCACCGAGCCGGGCGGGGCCGCGCCAGAGGGAGTGTGGCGCGGCCCCGGCCGGGGTCAGGCGGTGGCCGTGCAGGTCACCGTCGGTGTGTTCGTGCTGCTGCCGGAGGCCAGGAAGCCGAAGCTGGTGCTGGCGCCGGCGCCGAGGTTGCCGTTGTAGCTGACGTTGGTGGCGGTGACGGTGGAGCCGCTGGAGGTGACGGTGGCGTTCCAGGCCTGGTTGACCTGTTGTCCGCTGCCGTTGGTCCAGCTCACCCGCCAGCCGCGGATGGCCGCGTTGCCGGCGGTCACCTGGACCTCACCCTGGAAGCCGCCGGACCAGGTCGAGGTGACCCGGTACGTCGCCGAGCAGGCACCCGCCGGTGGCGGGTTGGTGGTCGGCGGCGGCGTGGTCGGCGGGGCAGTGGTGGGCGGTGGGGTGGTCGGCGGTGGGGTGGTCGGCGGCGGCGTGGTCGGCGGGGTGGTGCCGCCACCGAACTGCACGTCGCTGCAGATGTAGTACGACTGGTCGGAGTGGCTGGCCTGCCAGATCGTGTAGATGACGTGCCGGCCGGTGCGGCCCGGAGCGTTGACCGGGATCTCGATGGAGACCCCACCGGGCTCCTGCTGCCACTGGGAGGCCGGCGTGTTGCCGATCTGACCGACCAGTTCCAGGTGCGACCAGGCCAGCGGCGTGTTCAACGCGTCGTAGCCCTGCCGGGTGGCGTACACCCGGATGTAGTCGGCGCCGTGACTGGCCTGGTCGTAGAACTTCAGCCGGAAGTTGTTGCCGACCGAGGTGGTCCGCCAGGCACCCGGCACGTCCATCGCCCGGTAGCGCCCGTTCTCGGTGCGCCCGCCGGAGCAGAGCTGGCCGTCCGGGATGGCGGCCTGGTGGTTGCCGGCCACGCCCTCGCGGTAGAGGCCGTTCCAGTTCCACATGGCGTTGGTGTCGGTCTGCCAGGCCTGCCAACACATCGGGTCCTCGGTGGCCATCCGCGGGTTCTGGAAGTCGCCACCCCAGCGTTGCCAGCAGCCGTAGTTGCGGGAGATGGGGTTGGCCACCGAGCCGTGCGCGGAGGCGGACTGCACAAATGCCGTGGAGAGCAGCAGCGTGGCAACGGCCGCGACGGCCAGCAGCCACAGTGCCCGCGATGATCTGAGCGAATTGGACATGGAGCCCCCAGGGGGAGTCGTCGGATCTCGACATCGCCCGGACGCTCGGGAGTTGCCCTCTCCCGTGCCGTCAGTGTGGCCCTCGTGCGCTGACTCGGAAGGATGGCACGATCGATCGTCACCCGTCAATGAGGAAAGCGATTTCCAGCACCGGGTGCGAGGCGTCGTCGAAACGCTTCCACCACCGGGTTCGGGTGGCTCACCACTTCCGGCGCATCGGTGTGTGGGGGATGCCGTCCTCGACGTACTCCGGCCCGCTGACCGTGAAGCCGTGCCGGGTGTAGAAGTCGACCAGATGTGACTGCGCGTCCAACACGCACGGCCGGTCACCGATCGCCGCGAGGGCCGCCGTCATCAGCCGGCCCGCGTGCCCGGCACCCCGGGCCGTAGGGGCCACCACCACCCGCCCGATCCTGGCCACCCCGCCGGGGTCGGCCAGAATTCGCAGGTACGCCACCGGAGCGCCGTCGCGTGCCAGCCACAGATGCCGGGTGCCGGGCTCGACGTCGCGCCCGTCGATCTCCGGGTATGCGCACTCCTGCTCGACCACGAAGACGTCGACGCGGAGCCGCACCAGATCGTGGAAGGTGCGGGCGTCCAACTCGGCGAAACTGGCACTGTGCAGCTGCGTGTCAGACATCCCGCCAGGCTAGTGCTGTCGTCACCGGACGTCGGCGTGGAGGTGCCCCTGGCCTGGCTCAGCCTGCCCTGCAGGTTGCGCCGCCTGGCTTCGTACGCGTTTGCCGGCATGCGCGCGGAACCGGATTACGGATCTTGGAAATTTTCCGTTCTTCGCGAACGGAAAATGTCCAAGGTCTACCTTGGCGTCTTCGTTTCTCGGGCGGGATTTCCCATGGTGCTCGGTCGCTGCGGATGATCGGTCGACGGCCGTCAGGCGGGACGCGCGCCCACCGCGTCGCGGATCTCGGCCCCCTGCTCCGTCTCCACCGCCCGAGCGCAGTGACCGCAGCAGAAGAACCGGCCGGAGACCTCGACCCCGTGGCCGGAGATCTTGATGCCGCAGTGCTCGCAGATCGGCGCCAGCCGGTGGATCGCGCACTCGAAACTGTCGAAGGTGTGTACGTCGCCGCTGACCGTACGCACCTCGAACGCCAGCCAGTAGTCGTTGCCGCAGACCTCGCAGGTAGCCACGCCCCGTACCTCCATCAGTAGACCTTTTGTCCCATCTTGCGGCATGACCTCCGGCGGCTCTGCTTTTATCGACAGTGGTCTTTACTGTTAACAAGGTTTAAATTATGTTGGTGGCACCTCACCAGGCATCACGCCGACAAGGAGCTGCCGCCATGCGCCGAAGAATCACCCTTCCGCTCGTCGCGACGGGCGCCATGGTCTCCACCCTGGCCGTCGCCACCCCCGCTCAGGCCCACGGCTACGTCTCGTCGCCGCCAAGCCGCCAGGCACTCTGCGCCCAGAACCGGGTGCCCGACTGCGGGCAGATCAGGTGGGAGCCACAGAGCGTCGAAGGCCCCAAGGGGCTACGCAACTGCCACGCGAACATCTCGCACTTCGCCGTCCTCAACGACGACAACCGTGGCTGGCCGGCCACCTCGGTCGGCACCACTGTGACGTTCACCTGGGTCAACACGGCCATGCACGCCACCCGCGACTGGGAGTACTTCATCGGCAACACCCGGGTCGCAGTCTTCTCCGGCGGCGGACGCCAGCCCGGCGCGACCGTCTCGCACACCGTCAACCTGGCCGGCTACCAGGGCCGACAGAAGCTGCTGGCGGTGTGGAACATCTCCGACACCGCAAACGCCTTCTACTCCTGCGTGGACCTCCAGATCGGCGGTGGCGGCGGCAACCCGACGCCCAGCCCCACCACCAACCCGCCCGCCCCGTCGCCCACCCCGACGGTCGCCCCGACCACCAACCCGCCGGCCGGCGGCACCTGGACAGCCGGTCGGGCGTACTCCGTCGGGGACCAGGTCACCTACGGTGGCCGGACCTACCGCTGCCGGCAGGCGCACACCGCCATCGCCGGCTGGGAACCGCCGAACGTGCCGGCGCTGTGGAGTCAGCTCTGACCAACGGGAGGTGCGGCTGGAGCTGGCCGCACCTCCCGCCCGCCGTACCGTCGCACCCGCCCGCCGTGCTGTGGGCGGAAGCTGGTGTGCTGTCGGCCGGAGCCGCCGTGCTGTCGGCCGGAGCTGCCGTGTCGCGGGCCGGAGCCGGCGTGCTGGGGACCCGAGTCGCCGTGTCGTCGGCCCGGCCGTCCGAAGGGCGCGCGGTGGCGGGGGTACGGCGTGCCGCGCTGCGTGTGCTGCCGCTGCACCTGATCGCGGTGCTGCTGGTTGCCGGGTGCGGCGGCTCGCCCGCGCCGTCCGGGCAGCCCGCGCCCGGCGACGCCACGCCGCCGGTGGCCGCGACCCCCGCCGCGACGCCTGGCGTCACCGGCGAGATGACCGGTATCGACCTGTTGTTCCTGTCGATGATGGCCGGGCACACCGAGCAGACCCTCCAGATCGTCGGGCTCGTGCGGGACCGACTGACCGACAGCGAACTGCGCACCCTTGTCGCAGCCGTCGAGGCCACCGAGTCCGACGAACTGGCCACCGCACGCGGCTGGCTGGCAGCGGCCGGGCGCAGTGCCCGCGCCGACGACCACGCCGGGCACGGCACCGGACCCGAGCAGCTGGCGCGGCTGCGCGACGCCCCGGACACCGAGGTCGACAAGGTGCTGATCGAGGTGCTCAGCGCGCACCAGCAGGCCGCGGCCGACCTGGCCCGGGCACATCAGGCGGCGGGCACCGACGCACGGGTACTCGACATGGCCCGCCGCGTCGAGCAGTCGCGTACCGCTCAGGTCGCGCTGATGGCCGCCCGGCCGGGGTGACCGGGGTCAGACGTCGGTCGGGTCCAGGCGGATGGAGAGCGAGTTCACGCAGTGCCGGGTGTCCTTCGGGGTGAAGCCCTCACCCCGGAAGACGTGACCGAGGTGGCTGTCGCAGCGGGCGCAGCGGATCTCGGTGCGACTCATGCCGAGGGAACTGTCCTCGATCTCCTTGATCGCGCCCGGGATCGCGTCGTCGAAGCTCGGCCAGCCGCAGTGCGAGTCGAACTTGGTGTCGCTCGGGTACAGCTCGGCGCCGCAGGCCCGGCACCGGTACATGCCGGGCGTCTTGGTGTCGACGTACTCGCCGGTCCAGGCCGGCTCGGTGCCATGCTCGCGCAACACCCGGAACTCGGCGGGGCTGAGCCGAACCCGCCACTCGTCCTCGGTGCGGGGCAGTTCGCTGTCGGGAAGAGTCACAGGTCAACGGTACGCCGAAGGTCGGACCCATCGCATATGGTCGCGCAATGGGTGGCACGAAGGCTGCGGCCGAGCAGATCGAGGTGGCCGGGCAGAGCGTACGACTGTCGAGTCCCGACCGGGTGATCTTCCCGGAGCGGGGCTTCACCAAGGCCGACGTCTTCCACTACTACGTCAGCGTCGGCGACGGCATCATGCGGGCGCTCGGCGACCGACCCACCACGTTGCAGCGCTTCCCCGACGGCATCGAGGGGGAGATGTTCTTCCAGAAGCGGGTGCCGGCCCGGGGCGTGCCGCCCTGGGTGCGTACCGCCGAAATCAGCTTCCCCAGCGGTCGCAAGGCCGCGGAGCTGTGCCCGGCGGACCTTGCCCATGTGGCCTGGGCGGCGCAGATGGGCACTGTGGTGTTCCACCCGTGGCCGGTCCGGTCCGCCGACGTCGACCAGCCCGACGAGTTGCGGGTCGACCTCGATCCGCAGCCCGGCACCGACTTCGCCCACGCCGCGACGGCCGCCGCCGAGCTGCGGGCGATCCTCGACGAGTTGGGCGTGCCGGGCTGGCCGAAGACCTCCGGCGGCCGGGGCGTGCACGTCTACCTGCGCATCCAGCCGCGCTGGACGTTCGTCGAGGTACGCCGGGCCACCATCGCGCTGGCCCGGGAGCTGGCCCGCCGCCGGCCCGACCTGGTCACCACCGCCTGGTGGAAGGAGGAACGCGGCGAGCGGGTCTTCGTGGACTACAACCAGATGGCGCGGGATCGCACCATCGCCTGCGCGTACTCGCTGCGAGCCAACGCCCGGGCGACCGTCTCCACTCCGGTCAGCTGGGACGAGCTGCCCGACGTCGACCCGGACGATTTCGACCTGCGTACCGTGCCGGAACGGTTGGCCCAGCGCGGCGACCCGCACGCCGGCATCGACGACGCCGCGTGGGACATCACGCCGCTGCTCGAATGGGCCGAGCGGGACGCCGCCGCCGGCGAGGGCGATCTGCCCTACCCGCCCGACCACCCGAAGATGCCCGGCGAGCCGAAACGCGTGCAGCCGTCCAAGGACCGCGACCGCCCCCGCTGACCGTCACCGGCGAGTGTCGCCCGCCTCCACCGCGGTCTTGGCGGTCAGCAGGTCCGCGCCGGTGATCTTCCGGTACTCCGCGATCGCCTTGATCTTGTCACCTCGGGCGAGGTGCTCCCGGACGACCGGGGGCAGCGGGTCGGTGTCGGCGACGCCGAGGTGATCCATCACCAGGGTCAGCCGCCGCTCCAGCTCGGTCAGCCGGTATGCGGTGCGGGCCACCTCGCGACGGCTCGGCGCCTGAGCGAGCAGAAGGCCGACGACCAGAGCGAGGAGTGTGGCCAGAAAGATCTCCATGCAGGTGATCGAACCAGCCCCGCGCTACGGCGGGCAACGCGCCCGCGCCGATCGAGCGTCAGCTCGGGGTGCCACCCTTCACACCGTTCACGAAGGAGCACCACTGGGCAGGGGCGAACCGCAGCACCGGCCCGGCAACGTCCTTGCTGTCCCGCACCCCGACGGCGTCGGCCAGATTGTCGGCCACCTCGACGCACTCGCCCTCCCCGCTCCGGCTGCTCTTGCGCCACCGGGCGTTGGTCAAGTCATTCATCGAAGGTCTCCTTGATAACCGTCCCGATCAGATCTTCAGACTCGCGCACGCCCAGTGAAAGGTCCAGAAGGGTGGACCAGGCGTCACCGTACGCCGCCACTTCTGTCGGCTTGTCCAGGTAAAGGCTGCCGGTGAGCGACTCGCTGTAGACGGTCGACGGCTCTGCGGGCCGCGTGCCGACCGCTGGAAAGTCCAGCATGATGAACGATCCGGCAACGGATGCCGCGTGGGGGCCGCTGCCCAGCGGCAGCACCCGGACCGAGACGTTCGGTCGCTGTGCGGCGTTCACCAGGTGTGCGAGTTGGCTGCGCCAGGCGTCCAGGTCGGTAATGGGGCGGCGGATCACGGCCTCGTCGATGATGGCTTCGAAGCTGGGAGCCTTTGGGCTGCGGCGAGCGAGCAGCTTCTGACGCTCCATGCGTAGTGCGACCTTCTGCGCAACCTCATCCTGGCTCCGGCCAGCCTTGGCGCTGAAGATGACCGCAGCGTATTCGGCGGTCTGGAGCAACCCAGGGATCAGCGTCGGCTCGTACTGACGCACGCGGCGGGCCGCCGCCTCCAGCCCGACGTACAACTCGAACCACGCCGGGATGGCCTCACCGTAGGCGTGCCACCAACCCCGACTCTTGCTTTCCCGGGCCAGACTGACCATGACCTCGGTCAGCTCGCCGGAGGTGCCGTAGTGCTGGCACATCAGCGTCACATCGTGGGTACGCAGAGATGTCTGTCCGCTCTCCAGGCGATACATCTTGGCGCGCGACCATTCGAGGGCCTCGGCGGCAGCCTCCAGGTTGATGCCGGCTTCCTCCCTGGCCTGGCGCAGCAACCTGCCCAGTTGCCGCCGCGGCACCGAAGACCCAACGTCGCTCATTTCACCCCGTCTCACATCGGTGCTGCCAGTGTCTCGTTTGGAACAGCATCGAGGCCCAGATGACACACCGTCCATATCTTTCCCGAAATCTCCGTATGAGACATCGCAGATTGGCGAAGCGCGGACCGATGGTGGCAGGCATCGGCAATATCGGTGCGTGTTCGCGGGAGGCTCGCGGTGGTTTGGTGGAAATGGTTTCAACGGCAGGACGAACCGATCGACGTGGTGCAACGGTCCGCGTACCACGAGCGGGCCGGTGCGTACCGGGCCGATCAACCCGGGCGGAACGCCCCGACGGCGGGCCAGCCGCAGCAGCGGCCGTTGCGGCTGGCCCGGCTGTGGCGGTCCCGCCACGTCGTGCGGCGATGCCACCGGCGGAGCATCCGGTGAGCGCGGAGCAGGGGATGTGGTCCGTCGAGGTGGCGGACCTGCCCGAGATCGAGGTCGACAGCAAGCCGGAACTGCTGGTGCTCGTGGCGGAGAACGACATCCCGATCGGCTGGGCGGTCGTCCTGCCCGAGGGGGACTTCTGGCTGATCCGGAAGTCCGCCCGGTCCTTGGCCCACGGGTCGAGTCTGGCGACGCTGACGACCTTCTGGGCCACAATCCTCGGTTGCGACGTGGGGCGACCCCGGCTGGCCGGGCCCCCGTCCGCCGGTGTCAGAGACTGAGCTTCATGCCCTCGTGGCTGGCGACGAAGCCGAGGCCGAGATAGAAGCGGTGCGCGTCGTGGCGGGTCTTGTCGGTGGTGAGCTGCACCAGGCCGCAGCCGTGCTGCCGCGCCTGGTCGATCGCCCAGGTCATCATCTGCCGGCCCAGGCCCCGTCCGCGCTGATCCGAGCGGACCCGGACCGCCTCGACAAGCAGCCGCTCGGTGCCGTGCCGGCCGAGCCCGGGGATGTAGGTGAGTTGCATGCACCCCACCACCTCGCCGTCGGCCTCACCGACCATGAGCTGGTTGCGCGGATCGGCGGTGATGTCCGCGAACGCCTTCTCGTACGTGGCGTCGACCTCGCCGACGTCACGGGTACGCCCCAGCATGTCGTCGGCGAGCAGGTCGAGGATGGCCGGCAGGTCGGCCCGGACCGCCTCACGGAAGATCACCTCACTCATCCCGCGAGCGTCCCACAACGGTGCGACCCGATGTGCGGCAGAGCACCGTCAACTGTCGCTGTACCGGCTGACGCGTTCGAGCACCGCCAAGGCTGCGCCGACGGAGGCGCATGCGGCCGGGATGGGTGGCAGATGTTCCGGCGGGCCGGCCTCGGTGAGCGGAGCCTCGAAGAAGCCGCCGCCGCCGTCGACCCGATCACCCACGACGATTTCCCCGCCTCCAGGCACGCGTACGCCCACCCGGCCGTGCGGAAGCAACGTGGTGCCAGGCGGCCAGACCACCACTGCGGCCCCTGCTTCGTCCCACAGGGTCAGGCAGCCGGACCATGTCGACGTCCCTGGGCGTGCCGTAGGCGGCCCAGGGACGTCGTTGGGCCAGTTGGCCTGAGGTAGGTGGCAACCGTTCGGCTCAGGTCTTTCAGTGGCAGTGGTGCTGGTCCGACTGGACGGGCGTGGCGCCGGGGCGGGTCCACTGGGCTACCGGGCGGCCGTCCTTGCGCCACCAGCTGTACGTTGGGTCGGCCTGCGGCCAGCCGTCGGGGGAGTCCTCCCAGGCTTCCTGCCGTCCGTAGGCTGTCATGTCGAGCAGCTGGAGCGAGCCCATGATCGCCTCGACGCCGCGTCCGGTCGTCTCGTAGGTGAGGAACACCCGGTCACCCCGGCGTAGGTAGCAGGCGATGACGCCGCCGCCGGCGACGGCGGGATCCTCGATGCCGTACGTCGAGTACCACGGGTGGAGGTAACCCATGAACTCGCGGAACGGTGCGATCTCCTCGTACGGTCCCTCGGCGAAGACCGCGAACCTGATGCCCCGTGCCTCCAGGTAGCTAGCCTCGTGGAAGTTCCAGATGCTGATGGTGCAGCCTTCGCACTGCTCCTCGAACGGCTTGCCGAGGTGCCACATGTGCTTGTAGACCACGAGTTGGTCTCGCCCGTCGAAGAGGTCGAGCAACGAGACCGGACCCTGCTCGCCGACCAGTTTGACCGGGTTGACCTCGGTCATCGGGAGGCGACGGCGGGCGGCTGCGATGGCATCACCCGCCCGGGTGTGCTCCTTCTCCCGTACGAGCAGTGCGTTCCGTTCCCGAAGCCAGGTGTCGCGGTCGACCACCGGAGGCGCTGGCGATGTGTCCGTACTCTGCATGCCGCTACTATAAACATAGCGTCCACTCGCGTGAAGGAAGTTGATCGGGATTGCCTGTCAAGTTGACATACGCGCACCACGGCGACGCCTGCCGGGCTGCCAACGCCCTCGACCTGGTGGGCGACAGGTGGACGCTCATCGTCGTCCGCGAACTGCTCCTCGGCCCCAAGCGTTTCGCCGACCTTCAGGACGCCGTTCGTGGCATCACCCCGGCGGTCCTCAGCGAACGGCTCAGATCCCTCCGCCAGGCCGGCATCATCGACCAGGTGACGCTTACCGACCTGGCCCGCACCCGCGCGTACGCCGTCACCGAGTGGGGCCGTGGCCTGGAGTCGGTCCTGGCGTCCCTGGGGCGCTGGTACTCATCCGGAACGGACCCCCGCACCAGCGGTGGCATGACCCCCGACGCCATGGTCCTCGCCATGCGCACCATGGCGCCCCCCGTCCCCGAGGGCGTGCCACTGACCGCCCTGCGCCTCTACGACGCCCGCCAACCCGACCCACCGGTCCGCGACTATCGGCTGACCACCGTCAACGGGCTGCTGGACGTCCGGCCCGGTGCCGCCGTCGACCCGGTGGCGACCGTGACCGCCGACTCGACGGCCTGGAGCGGGGTGCTCTTCGACGGCCTGCCGCTCACCGACGCCGAACGCGCCGGCACCGTACGCGTCGAAGGCGACCGCGACACCGTCACCCGCGTTGTACGCCTCTACCTCGCGGCCCCTGGTGGCTAGCGAGAGGGAGTACGCCGACGGATGCGATGGCCGCCGGTCCCGGGAGCGGGCAGGCTAGCGCGCCGGGCAGCGCTTGCCGTCGGGTGGGACGGTCAGGTCGATGAGGTATGCGTTGACGGCCTGGGTGATGCAGGCCGTCTGCGGGTAGGCGGTGTGGCCCTCGCCCTCCCAGGTGAGCACCCGGCCGACGCCGAGCATCTCGGCCAACGCCGGGGTCTGCTCGTACGGCGTGGCGGGGTCGCCGGTGGTGCCGACGACAAGGATCGGTGGGGCGCCCTCGGCGCGGCCGGTCGGGTAGGGGTCGCTGCCGCCCGGCCATTCGGTGCAGGAGACCAGGCCGGCGGCCAGCGGTGCGCCGAAGAGCGGATACCGGCTGCGCCACTCGGACTGGAGCTGGCGGATCCGCTCCAGGTCGGGGCGTTGCTCCTCGTCGGCGCAGTTGATGGCCAGGTTCGCATCGAAGAGGTTGCTGTAGCGGCCGTCGGAGTCGCGGTCGGTGTAGTTGTCGGCGAGCCGGAACACGTCCGTCGGGTTGCCCTGGTTCAGCCGGTCGATGGCCCGGGCCAGTTGCTCCCAGCCGGGCTCGGAGTACAGCGACGAGACGATGGCGTAGAAGATCCAGCCGGCGGTGGCCTCCCGCCCGTCGGCGGAGCGGACGGGGGAGACCACGGCCTTGTCGATCGCCGAGGTGACCGCCGCCCGGGCGTCGGGGGCGATGGGGCAGCGGGCCGCGTTCGCCGCGCACCACCTGGTGAAGTTGTCGAAGGCGCGTTCGAAGCCTTTCGCCTGGCCCTCCGAGCCTTCGATCAGGTCTTGCCGGGGGTCGACCGCGCCGTCGAGCACCAGCGCCCGCACCCGCTGCGGGAACAGTTGGGCGTACGTGGCCCCCAGCAGGGTGCCGTAGGAGTAGCCGAGGTAGGTCAGCTTCTCGTCGCCGACAGCGGCCCGGATCGCGTCCATGTCGCGGGCCGCCTGCTCGGTGCCGTACAGCGGTAGCTGGTCGCCGTACTTGGCGCCGCAGCCTTGACCGATCTGCTCGTTGAGCGCGACAAAGTCGTCGAACGACGCCTGGCTCTCCGGGTCGGGGTTGTAACCGAAGACGGCGTCGAGGTCGGCGTCCGGGATGCACTCGACCGGGCTGGACCGGGCCACTCCGCGCGGGTCGAAGCCGACGATGTCGAAGCGTTCGAGGATCGCGTCGGGCAGGCCGCCGTACTGTTCACCGAAGGTGAGGTAGACGGCGGTGTCGACGCCCGAGCCGCCGGGGCCGCCCGGGTTGACCAGCAGCGAGCCGATCCGGTCGCGCTGGTTGGTGGAGCGGGCCCGGAGCAGCGCGATCTCGAAGGTCTCGCCGGCACCGGGACCGGTCGTGGCGGCGCTGCCGCCCGCCCAGTCGCGCGGCACCTGGATGCGGGTGCATTCGTACCTGATGTCCGGAGCGCGTCGCCCGACCACCTCGTCGGCCACCTCCGGGCAGAATCGCCAGGTCGGCGCGGCCCCCGGTGCCGCGGCCTCGCCGTCGACGTCGGTGCGCGGCGCGAACGCCGGCAGCGTGCAGCCGGCGGTGACCACCACGGCGGCGGTCAGGCCGGCCACGGTGAGCCGGAAACGGCGGGTCCGGTCGGGCGTACGGGTCACGAACGAGCCTCCGTGATCGTCGACGGCCAAGCTATGCGGGCCCGGCCGGCACCGCCGGGTCACCCCGCAGCACCTGGTCCACGTCGAACCGGACCGGCCGGTCGAGTTGATCGTATCGGCAGGAGAGCGGGTCGCGGTCGGGTCGCCAGCGAACGAAGCGCGCGGTGTGCCGGAACCGGTCACCCTCCATCGCGTCGTACGCCACCTCGACCACCAGTTGCGGGCGCAGCGGCTCCCATTCCAGGTTCTTCGTGCCGGTCCAGCGGCTGACCCCGCCGGGGATGCGTTGCCCGCGTTCGTGGTCGCCGTGCACCCACGGGTGCTCGGGCCCGGCGTCGCGGTAGGGGGCCAGCTCGTCCAGCAGCTCGGCGCGGCGGGCCATGGTGAACGAGGCGCTCACCCCGACGTGGTGCAGCACCCCGGCGTCGTCGTAGAGGCCGAGCAGCAGCGACCCGACCACCGGACCGGACTTGTGCCAGCGGAATCCGGCGACCACCGCGTCGGCGGTGCGGGCGTGCTTGACCTTGGACATGAGCCGCTTGCCCGGCTCGTACGGCAGGTCGGCGGGCTTGGCGATCAGCCCGTCCAGGCCGGCGCCCTCGAAGACGTCGAACCAGCGGCGCGCCACCTCGGCGTCGGTGGTGATCTGGGTGACGTGCACCGGGGGTCGCACCCCGGCCAGCGCCTGCTCCAGTCGGGCCCGGCGGGTCGGGTAGGGGGCGTCGAGCAGGCTCTCGTCGTCGAGCGCGAGCAGGTCGAAGGCGACGAAGTCGGCGGGGGTCGTCTCGGCGAGCAGCTTCACCCGGGAGGCCGCCGGGTGGATGCGCTGGGCCAGCAGCTCGAAGTCGAGCCGGGGCTTCCCGTCCGGGCCGTCGCGGCGGATCACGATCAGCTCGCCGTCGACCGCGCAGCGCGGCGGCAGTTGCCGGCGGGCCTGCTCGACCACTTCGGGAAAGTAGCGGGTCATCATCTTGCCGCCCCGGCTGGCCAGCTCCACCTCGTCGCCGTCCCGGAGGACGATGCAGCGGAAGCCGTCCCACTTGGGCTCGTAGGTCATCCCCGGGGCGGTGGGGATCGAATTGACGCTGCGGGCGAGCATCGGCTCCACCGGCGAATTGATCGGCAGGTCCACGGCGATCAGTCAATCAGACGGCACCGACAGTGGTGAGCCGGATCACGGTCGCCTGGTGGGCGGCCTGTCCGCCTCTGACCCGTCACGTACTACCCGGGCGAATCGCAAAACCGCAGGTCAGAGCTACTTTCGCGAGGTGGCGGAGTGGGTGTGCGGGTGCTGCGGGCGGTGGCGGGTCAGCGTCGAGCTGATCCACGGCCGGTACGTGTACCGGTTGGTGCACACCTATCCCCGGCGCTTCGGCGGCGGCAAGAACGTGCTCGGCGAGGTGGGGTCGGTCGACGAGCTGGCCGAGCTGCTGCGTCGGCGTACCCCGGTCGACCTGGCCGACCTGCGCGAGGCCGCCTGAGGCCCGCGTTCAGTAGTGGGCGAAGGATCGGATCGGGGCGCGCGGGCCAAACTTCGGCGCCTGCACGGCGGCGGCCTCCAGCAGCCAGCAGACCCGGCCCCGGTGACCCCGGAACGGCTCCAGCAGCTCCAGCATCCGGGCGTCGTCGCCGCGGGGTTCGCCGGCCAGGGCCCAGGCGACCGTGTTGGGTACGTGGTAGTCGCCGACGCTCACCGCGTCCGCGTCGCCGTACGCGACCCGGACCACCTCGGCGGCGGTCCACGGCCCGATGCCCGGGATCGACCGCAACAGCCGGGTGGCCTCGGTCGAGTCGGCGCATCGTTGCAGGCGGTCGGCCACCCGCGCGGCCCGGATCAGTGTCTCGGCGCGTCGCTGCTCCACGCCGAACGGATGGAATACCCAGTACGGGGTGGCGGCGATCACCGCCGGGTCGGGTGGCAGCAGCAGCCGTACCGGACCCGGGGCCGGCTCGGCGAAATGGCGCACGGTCGCCGCGTACCCCCGGTAGGCCTCCTTGCCGGTGACCTTCTGCTCCAACACGGCCCGCAGCACCCGGGGAAATATCAGCCCGCTGGCCGGCATCCGTAGCCCCGCCTGCTGGCTGGCCAGCCGCGCCACCACGGGGTGGCTCGCGGCCAGCTCCGCGAACCCGGTCAGGTCGTCGCGGAGCCCGGCCACCGCGTCGGCATGCTCGCCCATCCAGCCGGCGCCCGGCCCGTGACCCTCGGCGATCAGGTCGCCGCCCTCGGGTCGCAGGGCGAGGGTGCCCGGTCCGTCGGGTGTGCGCGCCGCCCACCAGAAGACGCCCGCGATCATCCGCGCGCACGGGTCGTACGGACTGAAGGTGAGCGGACGCACCGAGGCGGCGAAACGGTAGCCGGCTGGTGTTCGCAGGACCCGCTTCGTGGTTGGTGCCGTCCAGTTCACCGGCTCACTCTGCCACGCGAGCCGCCCGGGTCAACGAGGCGCACCCGCTGGTCCGCGTCAGGAACGCCGGTGGCCGGCCGCGCCATTGCTGGCTGCGGCCGGCCACCGACGTGCTGATGGATCAGTAGTCGTAGTCGGAGTCCGAATCGTTCGACTCGGTCTTCGACGGCGGGGCGACCGCCTTCGGGGTGCCCTTGGGCAGGCACTCCAGGTTCTTGCTGCCGTCCGGGTTGACCACGAACCAGGTGCCGCCGACGCCCTGGCCCTTCCAGGCGCCCGGCTTCTTGTCGCCGATGTAGGTGTAGAGCGGCCATCCGTCGAGGGTGATCTGGCGGGTGCCGTCCTCGCGGGTGATGGTGCCGACGGCGTCGTCGGAGACGCCCTTCAGCTCCGGGGCGCCGTCGGTAAGCGCGGGCGGCCACACCTCGGCGCACTGACCGTCGCAGTTGGACGACGGCGGGTCGTTGGTGTCGCGGTCGAAGCGGTACAGGATGAATCCGTCCTGGTTGACCACGGCGCTGCCCATCCGGGGGAACTTCTTGCCGGTCAGGCTGTCGGTCAGTTCGACACCGTCGGGCAGGGGAGCGTCGGTCTCGGCCTCCGCGCCCGGTGACGCCGAGGCGCCCGGCTCCGCGCTGGCCTCGGGGTCGGCGGTCACGCTGGGCTCGGCCGCGGCGACGGCGACCGGCTCGGCCGCGCCCGCGTCCGCCCCGTTGTAGCCTGCGGGAGCGCAGGCCGTAAGTGCGAACATGGCGCCCACGGCGATGACGGTTCGCTTCATCTGTGCCACGTGCCCTCCTCATACTTGGCAAGTTCACCGGGAGATACGGGACCAGCGCTGTCAAGGTTGAATCCGAAAGGGTGGGCAAGTTCACAAGCATCCATTGAACCGTCTGGGTTCTCTGTCCGTGTGAGTCCGTATCCCCAGGTCGCCGCGCCGCGCCCGACCGGGTGGGCCCGCAACGACGAAGGCCCGCCTCGATCGAGGCGGGCCTTTCGAACAGGTGGATCAGACCGCCGGGACGGTCACCAGAGTGTCCGTGGCACCCCGCGAGTCGATCTCCTGCACCTCGAAGTGCTTGATGTCGTCCAGCTTCGTCGACGTGGCCGCCGACAGCGCCAGCAGCTGCGGGTTGGCGTTGGTGCCGTAGCCGCCGTCCGGTACCGACCAGGTGGAGACGACCTCGGTGGAGCCGTCCTCGCGGACCACCACCAGGCGGCAGGTGCGCGGCCCCGGCAGCTTGCTCAGGCTGAAGTCCATCTTGGTGCCGAAGTCCTTCGAGATCAGCCAGAACGTCGCGTCGACGCCGGTGGTCGGGTCGGTGACGTCGACCTGTTCACCCTCCTGCTCGTTGCCACCCACGCTCGGGCCGCTCGGGTTTCCCGGGCGGTCGCTCGGTGGGCCCACCGGAGCCGTGGTCGGTCCGGCGAACGGCGGCGCCGTGCTGCTGTCGGTGAGATTGCTGAACACCACACCGGTCAGCCCACCGAAGACCACCACGGCCGCCGCGGTCGCGAGGACCTGCCGGAACCGGGCTCGCCGACGATGCGTACGCAGCGCCACGAGCGTCCGGTCCAGCAGGACCGGATCCGAGTGGGTCTGCTCCAGCGCCGTGATCGACTCCTCGTCGATGTCGGAGAGCAGCCCGACCACCGGCACCATCGTCTCCAGCTCGGCGGCACAGGCCCAGCAGGTCGCGAGGTGTTCCTCGAACCGCTCCATGTCCTGTTCGTCAAGCACGCCGAGCGCGTACGCGGCGACGTCCATGTGGTCAACCCGGCTCATTCCGTCACCCCCCTCTCCTGCAGAGCTGTGCGCAGCGCGCGCAGCGCGTAGTAGACCCGCGACTTCGCGGTGCCCAGTGGCAGACCGAGCTCCTCGGCCGCCTCCGGCACCGTCCGGCCCCGGAAGTACGTCGCCACCAGGATCTCCCGGTGCGACTGACTCAACGTTCGCAGCGCGTCCGCCACAGTCATCGACCGGAGCACCCGGTCGGTGCTGTCGGCCTCGGCGAACGCGGTCAGGTCCCGGTCGTACGTCTCGGCCGGGCGGGCCTGCTCGCTGCGGTGCTCGTCGATGGCGATCCGTCGCGCCACCGTCACCAGCCACGGCCGTAGCGACCCCTGTCCCTGCGTGCCCAGCCGATGCGCGTTGCGCCAGGCCCGCAGCAGGGTCTCCTGGACGATGTCCTCGGCCCGCTGCCGGTCACCGCCGGTCAACCGCATCACGAACATCAGCAGCGGCCCGGCGTGTTCCGCGTAGAGCGTGCGGACCAACTGGTCGGAATGGGCGGCTTCGGTGGTGGAAGCCTGGTGGCGGCCAGGGGTGGGTCGCGGCGTCACCGGGCTATTCTGGCGAGCCGCCGCACGAGAGTCGACCCCACGGGTGGACGTGGTCGGCCGCGACTGGGACCGGGCGGACATCCAGTCCACCCGCACCCGGTCGCCCTGCCAACCGACCGCCAGTGCGTGCATGCAGACCTCCGACGTCCATGGACAGAAAGCCGTCCCCCCACGGGCATGGCTGCTGACTGGTACGGGAGGCAGCACCGAACGGATCAACGTTCGACGGAAAAAATCCCCGGCGGAGGTGGCGTCGAGTCGACGGCGTCGGCGTCGTGCACCACCGTGGCGCCCCCGGTGAAGCGATCGAGTTCCGCCTCGACCAGCACCCGGCCGGGAAACCAGTCACCGGCGGCCCGGCGCGTCAGCGCGGCCACCGGCGGGTCCTGACGGCCGGCGAGCAGCACCAGATTGCCGTAGCGCCGCCCTCGCAGCACGGCGGCGTCGGCGACCAGACACGCCCGGGGCAGCACCGCCCGTACGGTGGCCACCTGCCCCCGGGCGTGGCGCAGCGGCGGCCCGTCGGCGACGTTTGCCAGATACCAGCCCGCCGGGTGCAGCACCCGGGCCGCCTCGGCCGCGTACTCCACCGAGGTCAGCCGGGCCGGTGTCCGGGCACCCGCGAAGACGTCGGCGACCACCACGTCGTAACTGGCCTCCCGGGACGAGGCGAGTACCGCCCGCGCGTCACCCACGCGTACCTTCAGGCGCGGATCGGCCCGCCACGGCAACGCCCGCCGCACCAGGTCGACGAGCGCCCCGTCCACCTCGACCACCCGCTGCGTCGAGCCCGGGCGGGTGGCCGCGACGTACCGGGGCAGGGTCAGCGCACCGCCGCCCAGATGCAGCACCCGCAGCGGAGCACCCGCCGGTGCCACCAGGTCGATCGCGGCGGCCAGTCGACGGACGTACTCGAACTCCAGGTGCGTGGGATCGGTAAGGTCCACATGAGACTGCGGCGCGCCGTCGAGCAGCAGCGTCCACGAGCCGGACCGGTCCCGGTCCGGCACCAGCTCGGCGAGCCCCGTGTCGACCGGCTCGGTGATCCGGTCGGCGGCGCGACGCCGACCCATCAGCGGCCGGTCCGGGTGGCGGCTCGGGCGGCGACGGTCAGCGCGCGGTGCAGCAGGCGCGCGTCGCCCAGCCGGGAGCGCAGCAGCCGCTCCAATCCGGCGATCGGGACCAGGTTCTGCGGGGCCCGGGGATCCTTGTACGGGCTGGACGCGAACCGGGGCAGGGTGACCGCCGACAGGTCGGCCAACCGCACCGCCTCGGCGGTCTCCAGGTCGGCGGAGCATTCCAGCCGGACGATTCCCGCCCACGGCGCGCCCGCTGCCACCGGCAGCCGCAGATACCACGACCAGCCGCCCCAGGCGGTGCCGAGCCGGAACACCGGCGAGCGGTGGCCCGGTGGCAGACCGGTGACCACGGCGGTGAGCCGGGCGTCGAGATACTGGCTGTGCTGGGTCTTGATGTAGCCGAGGGTGCGCGGCAGCTGCCGCCGGTTACGCAACGGCCCGTCCACCACCAGCAGGTCGTCGTCGGTCCGCGCGGCGGCCGAGACCTGCACCTCAAGGGCGGTCAACGGCCCCTGCACCGCCGCCGGCAGCTTGGCCAGCTCACCGCTGCCGCTGACCCGGTGCACCGGGTAGCGGACGTTGCCGGCCACCACGTCGGTCGCCGACGGGCTGGCGGTGAACAGGCCACGCTCCACCGTGGCGCCGGCCAGTTGCGCGGCACCGCGATCCAGGTCGCACCGCACCACCCCGGCCGCGTACGAGGCGGCCAGCCCGGGAAACGAACCGCCGTCCTCCTCGGCCGTCCAGATGCTGGCGTCGATCCGGCGTACCCCGTCGACCAGCAGCACCACGTCCGGTACCCGGACCTCCGGACGGGGGCCGATCGCCCGCCAGTCCACCACCGGCAGCTCGTGCTCCGCCTCGACCTGGGCGCTGCTCGGCGCGGCCGGACCGGCCGGCGCGGCCTCGAACGACGCCCCGTAGCCCGGATCCCAGGCATCGACGAAGAAGCGGTTCACGTCCGCATCACCGGCCGGTCCGTTCCACCCGGGCCGAGCGGGCGTCCTTGTGCACCTCGAAGCGGACCGGGATGCGCTCGGCCAGCGCCGGCACGTGGGTGACCACGCCGACCATCCGGTCGCCCCGGGCGGCGAGGTTCTCCAAGGTGGCGGCGACCGTGTCGAGGGTGGCCGCGTCGAGGGTGCCGAAACCCTCATCCAACACGATCGACTCCAGGCTGGCCGCGGTGGTGGACATCCCGGCCAGCTGCTCGGACAACGCCAGCGCCAGCGCCAGCGACGCCTGGAACGTCTCACCGCCGGAGAGTGTCCGCACCCCGCGACGCAGCCCTGCGTCGTGGTGGTCGACCACGAAGAACTCGCCTTTGTCGTGGACCAGGTCGTACTGACCGCCGGAGAGTTCCCGCAGGATGCCCGACGCACCGTCGACAAGCAGATCCAGCGCCTCGGCCAGCAACCACCGCTCGAAGTTGTTGGCCCGCAGGTGCCCCGCCAACGCCCGAGCCACCTGCGCCTCGCGTTCGTGCCCGGCCCGCTGCTCCCGTAGCGCCCCGGCCTGCTCGCGCCGCTCGGTCAGCCGGCGCAGCTCGGCCTCGGCCCGCTCCACCGCGACGGTGGCGGCGCGCACCGGGTCGTCCGGGGCGGGCAGCCCGGCGTCGGCGAAGATGCCGGCGATGCGGTCCGCCGCCGCGCCGGCCGCCGTTTCCGCCTCGACCACGGCCGTGGCCAGCCCGTCCCGCTCCGACCGGCGGTGCTGCGCCTGGTCCCGCGCCCACTCGGCCAACGTCGCCCAGGCACCGGCGACATCGTCGCGGTCGGTGGCCGGCGGCCCGAACCGGGCCACCGCGTCGCGGGCGCCGTCGAAGCTGCGCCACGCCGTCCGCAGCCGATCCTGCGCCGCCTCCACCGCCGCCCGAGCCTGCCGGGCGGCGTCCCGGCCGGCACGGACCGCCGTGGTCGCCTCGTCCAGCCCCTGCCGCAGCCGGGCCAGCTCCGTCAACCGCGCCCGCAGCGCCTCGGCGGTCGCCGCCCCGGCCAGCCGTTCATCCAGCTCGGCGAGTCGGGCCCGCAGCCCGTCATGTTCGGTACGGGCGCGCAGCAGCACCCGCTCCAGGTCACGCGCGGCAGCGTCCCGCTCGGCGACGACCTTCCTGGCCGCCTCGCTCGCCGCCCGGGCCGCCTTGCCGGCCGCCACCGCCCGCGCCACCGCCGAGCCGGTCGGAATCGCCGGCACCCGGGCCACGGTCTGCTCGCAGACCGGGCAGGCGTCCCCGTCGGTCAGGTGGGCCCGCAACGCCGTCGCCTGATCGGCGGTCTTCGCCTCCTCGTGGGCCTGGAACGCCGCCGCCAGTTCCGCCTCGGCACGCTCCGCCGCCGCCTGCGCCCCGGTGAGTGCCCGCACCGCCGCGTCGTGCTCGCCGTCGGCCGCCTCCAGCCCGGCCCGCACCTGCTCCGCCTGAGCGGACAGCTGCTCCCGGTCGGCGTACGCCCGCAGCAGCATCCGCAGGGCGCTCTCGTCGCCGGCGGCGGTCAACTCGCCGCGCAGCTTCTCCTCGCGCTCCTCGGCCAGCGACACCGCGGTCGCCGCCGCGTCGGATTCGGCCCGGGCGGCGGTCACCGCCCGGGCCACCTCGGCCACCCCGTCCGGCGCTCGAACCTCGTCCAACGCGGCAAGTTCGGCGTCGAGCGTGGCCAGCGCCGCGTTGGCCTCCTGCACCGTCGTGCGTGCCGCTTCCAGTTCCGGTACGGCGGCGGTCACCGAACCGGCCAGCTCCCGCATCCGGTCGACCTGACCGGTGGCCAGTTCCAGCGCGTCGTCGTCGACGTCGGCCAGCCCGGCGAGCAGCTGATCGACCGCCTCCAGCTTCGCCTCCGCCTGCCCGGCCCGGGTGGTGGCCCGCTGCTGCACCTGCTCGTACACGCCGAGACCGAGCAGGTTGACCAGGATCTGCTGCCGGGTGGCCGGGCGGGCGTGCAGGAAGTCGGCGAACTGGCCCTGCGGCAGCACCACGCAGCTGGTGAACTGCTCGTACGGCAGACCGACCGCCGCCAGCACGGCGGCGTCCATCTCCGCCGGGGTGCCGGCGACCACCTCGCCGAGATCCTCCGGACTGAGCCCGGTGTCCAGCTTGGTGACGTCGAACCCCTCCGGCATCAGCTGCAAGCCGGCACCGGCGGTCTTGACGTTGCCCCGGCTGTCCCGACGCACCACCCGGGTGGCGACGTAGCGGGCACCGCCGGACTCGAAGACCAGCCGGACCCGCGCCTCGGTGGCCGACGGCGCGAGCGCGTTGCCCAGCCCGCGGGTGCCTCCCCACCGGGGCACCGTGCCGTACAGGGCGAAGCAGATCGCGTCGAGCACCGTCGACTTGCCCGAACCGGTCGGCCCGACCAGGGCGAAGAAGTCCGCGTCGGTGAAGTCGATTGTGGTGTCGTCGCGGAAGACGGTGAAACCGGCCAGGTCCAGCCGCATCGGCCGCATCAGTGATCGACCTCCTCGAGCAGCTCGTCGAAGAGTTCCCGGACGCCCTCGTCGGCATGCCCCCGGCTGTCCAGGTAGTCGGCGAACAACTGCCGGGGCGACCGACCGGACCGTTGAGCCACCCGGGTGCCGGTGCCGGGCGCCGGCACCAGCTCCGGGTCGATCCGGATCTCCAGGGCCCGGGGAAGCAACTGCTGCACCTCCTCGCGCAGGCCGGCGCGGGGCTGCTCGCGCACGTACACCCGCAGCCAACCCTCCGGCGCGGTGATCTCGGCGAGTTGGGCGAGGGTGCCGCGTACGGTGCGCAACGCGGTGGCCGCGGTCACCGGTTCCTCCCGGATCCGCGCCGCCGTGGTCGCGGTGACCTCGACCAGGGTCACCGCCGGGACGTTCTCCTGCTCGCCGAAGTCGACCGCGAGCGGGGCACCGCTGTAGCGGATCGGACACGGCCCCTGCACCCGCTGGGCGCGGTGCAGGTGCCCGAGCGCCACGTAGTGCGCGGTGCCGGGAAAGACCGAGGCGGGCACCGCGTAACCCATGATGGTGTGCGCGTCCCGCTCGCCGCCGCCGGTGGCCGCGCCGACCACCGTGAGGTGGGCGGTGACCAGGTGCACCCGGTCCGGCTCGTCGAAACCCTCGGTCAGCCGGGCCAGGATGCGGCCCAGATGGTCGGCGTACGTCTGGGTGGTCTCGGCGGCGGTCAGCTCGTACATCTCCACCGCGCGGACCGCGTACCGCTGGGACAGGAACGGCAGGGCGGCCAGCCGCCAGCGTTCCCCGCCGGCGGTGGTGCCGTCGATGACGTGTTCGGCCGGATCCTCCCGTACGCCGCCGCGCAGGGTGATGCCGGCGGCCTCGGCCCACGGGCGCAGCGCGTCCAGGGCCGGACCGTTGTCGTGGTTGCCGCCGATCGCCACCACGTCCGCGCCGGTGCGGCGCAGCGCGGTCAACGCCCGGGTGACCAGGCGGGTCGCCTCCGGGGTCGGTGCCGCCGTGTCGTAGAGGTCACCGGCGATGACGACCAGGTCGGGTCGCTCCCGGCGGGCGATCTCGACGACCCCGGCCAGCACCTGCTTGTGCTCCTCGGCCCGCGACTGCCCCTTGAGGACCTTGCCCACGTGCCAGTCGGAGGTGTGCAGGATCTTCACTGGACTTGCCTCTCAGAACGGGATGTCGTCGTCGGCGCCGCCGCCGGAGCCGACGACCGCGAACGGATCGGCGGACTGGGTGATCGACCGCAGGGTCTGTGACGGCGCGGCCCCCGCCTCGGAGACCCGGGTCGCCCAGGCGGGGAACGGGAACTCCAGACAGAGCGGCACCGGGATGTCCGGCTGGTTGACGAACATCGTGCCCGGCTTGGCCAGCAGCGCGCGTTGCCGCTGGGCGGGCGGGAGGAAACCGTACTCCGGGCGGGACGCCTCGGCCGGATCGAGCCGGCCCACCACCCGGATGGCCGAGTTGGTGACGATGCGTCGTTCCACCTCACTTGCGGTCTGCTGCGCGCCGATCAGGATCACCCCGAGCGAACGGCCCCGCTCGGCGATGTCGAGCAGCACCTCCTTGATCGGGGAGGAACCCTCCCGCGGGGCGTACTTGTTCAGCTCGTCGAGCACCACGAACAGCAGCGGCTTGGCGGTGCCGGCCTTCTCCTTGCGCTCGAACTCGCTCTTGAGCGTCACACCGACCACGAAACGTTGCGCCCGGTCCGGCAGGTTGTGCAGGTCCACGACGGTGACCTGGGCACTCTCGGCGGTGTTGATGCTGTGCGGGCGGCGGGTGGCCAGGTCGCCCCGGATCAGCCGGGACAGGTCCTTCTTGCTGCCGATCAACCGGCGGGCGAACGCGTTCACAGTGCCCAGCCCCACCGCGCTGCCTGCCCAGTCGCCGCGGGTCTCGTCGTCGCTGAGCTGCTCGACGACGTGGTCGACCAGATCGCCGTAGCTGCCCAGCCGGACCCCGTCGATGCTGACGCCGCCGTCGGCGGGCTGGGCGTACCGGGCCAGGTGGGCGGCGACGGAGTGGACCACCATCGTGTACTGCTGGCGTTCGTCGTCGGCGTCGGCGAAGACGTACGGCAGCAGGCGGTCGGCGCAGAACTCGGTGAGCGTCCAGTAGAAGCTGTCCACGCCGGTGAGCCGACTGCTCA
This sequence comes from Verrucosispora sp. WMMD703, assembly GCF_049178935.1. Lineage (NCBI taxonomy): Bacteria > Bacillati > Actinomycetota > Actinomycetes > Micromonosporales > Micromonosporaceae > Micromonospora > Verrucosispora sp. WMMD703. The sequence goes on from NZ_JBMHMM010000004.1 coordinate 2,009,886, forward strand.
CGTCCGGCGTGCCGGACGAGTCACCGACCCGGGGCGGCGCGTAGACCCGTACGTCGGGGAAGGCGTCCGCGGCCAGGCCGAGCCGCGCGTACGCGGCCCGGGTCGGGTCGTCGAGCCGGGCATTCGGATGGTCGAGGAAGAGCAGGTCCTCGCCCTTCACGTTGAAGATCAGCGCCTTGGCGTTTACCGCGTCGCCGCCGAGCTGCCCGGAGCGGAACACCGAGTAGAGCAAAAAGGTGGCGAAGCTGGTCTTGGTGGCCACCCCGGAGATGCCGGAGATCGACACATGCGCGCCCCGGCTGCCGTCGAGGAAGTCGGCGTTCAGGTAGACCGGGACGCCGTCCCGGCCGGTGCCCATCGGGATGCGCCGCTCCATCCGGTCGAAGTGCAGCGCCCGGGCGCGGGCATCGCCCTCGGCCCGGTGCACCACGGCGCCCGGCTGCGGCGGCACGTAGAACTCGGGGTCGACCCGGGTGGTGGTGATCTCGGCGGCCTCCTGCACCATCGCCGGCAGTGTGCCGTCGGCGATGGCGAAGACGTCGGAATCGAACTGCGCGCCCTCGTGCCGCGCCCGGACCTGGGTGACCACCCCGGCGATGGTCACCGGCTCCCGGTCGGGCAGCTCCCGCCGGGTGACCACCACGTCGTCGAGCTGGAGATAGCTGCCCGGGGCGACCGCCGTCCAGAACTGCAGGGGAGTGGCGTCGGCGGTGCCCAGCACCCGGCCCACCCCCTCGCCCGGGCCGTCGAACCCCTGGTCGGTCATCGGGCAACTCCGCTCGGTTGGTCGTCGCGGTCGGCACACACGCCCTGCATCCTGCCGGAGGAGTACGACAGGCCGCCACGCGACGCGGCGCAGGCCACGTAACGACATCACGCCGAACGCGCACGGCGATCGGAACCTGACGGCGGGTGTCCGGGCGCCGTCCGACAAGGCCCGCCGAACTGCCGGCCCGCCAAATACCGGGGCCGTCGGGCCGTCAGGGCGTCGGGGGCGGGCTGGTACCGGTGGCGGGCCGTAACCGACCGGCCAGGTCCCGCACGGCCGTCTCGTACGCCTCGTCGGTGTGGTACGGCCAGTGCCGGTTGACCGGGGGCGGGACGGTGTCGTCGGGTGGCACGGTGATGCCGCGTGGGTCGCGGAGCCGGCGGTCGACCGTGCCGGCAGGCCCGGTGACGTGTGGCTGTTGCCCCGGGCGGTGGGCCGAGAAGATGGGCCCGCCGACCGAGTCGGTGTCCCGCCACAGGTTCACCCACCGCCACCCGATCCGGTCGCCGAGTTCCGTCAGGATCGGGTCGCCGAAGAAGGCCGGGCACAGGCGCGCGTACACCCGGTGCAGGGGGCTGCCGTGGGTCAGCAGCGCCACCCGGGGCAGCGCCCGGGACGGCAACTGGAGCAGGGTCGCGGCGGCCAGCACCGAGCCGTGGCTGTGCCCGGAGAGGATCACGCCACCGTGGTCGGTCAGCGCGGCGACCCGCTTGGCCAGTTCCGGCACCGCCCGCTCCGCGTAGCAGGGTGGCGCGAACGGGTGCACCGTGCGTGGCCAGAAGGTGCCGAGGTCCCAGATCGCCGCCACCGTGCGCCGGGTCTCCTCGGAGCGGTAGGAGAACAGCCCGAGCACCACGATGCCGAGCCCGACCAGGCCGATGACGTAGATCCCCGCATCGGTGGCAAGGGCCAGGTTCGTGGCCGCCATGCCTTCGGTGCCCGCCAGCCGCCGACTCAGCTCCGAGGGCCCGATGCCGATCAGGTCCAGCGCGACGACGGTGACGCCCACCAGCGACAGCATCAGGAACACGGTGAAGACCGGCCCCAGGTGATCGGCGATCGCGGACCGGGCGACGATCTCCCGGACGTTGTCGCGTAGGGGCAGGGCCTCCGCCGGTGGGTCGGGGAAGTCCCGCCGGACGATCTCCTCGGCCATCCGGCGTCGTTGTCTCCGGGTCACCGCGATCCGCCAGAGCACCGTCGCGGCGACGACCAGGACCGTCACCAGCCCGACCAGGGCCGCCCAACGGTAGGCGACCGGCGGCTCCAGTGGCGGCGCGCCGGGCCGGTCCGGCCGGGCCGGGTTCGGGATCTCTCCCCGATCCAGCAGATCGGCGACCCGGTAGACGAGGACGGCGGCGAACCCGTACGAGGCGGCGACCGCCATGGCGGCGAAGACCGGGGACGCGTGCCCGCCCAGCCACGACGAACTGGCCGTCGGGCTGCGTCGGCGCTGGTGCACGGTCGCTACGACGAGCGCGCCGAGCAGGGCGGCCTGGGCCGCCACCAGAGCGGCCACCGCTTCCTCGTGACCGGGCAACGGCCCGCGTGGCGGCTCCGGCTCCAACGGCACCGCGCTGTAGGCGAGGACCAGCACGGTAAGCACGATGGCGCCGATCCGCAGCGGTCGGATACCGCGCAGGTCGACCGGGCCCCGGCCCGGGCTCTGTGGTGCGACGCGCGCCGGCCGGAGAAGCAGCACGGTGCAGGCCGCCAGCAGCACCCAGGCCGCGCCGAAGAGCAGGCGGGCGGCGGGTGTGGGATAGATGTAGATCAGGGCGCCGAGCAGGCTGACGTCGACTACGCCCAGTCCGACCGCGACGTGGATGGCGCGCAGCCGGTGCACCACGAGCGCGTCGTTCCAGAAGCCCGGGCTGTCGAGCCGGTCCTCCCCGCCCCTGGTGCGATCCTGGCCCCGGGCCGCCGGAAACGCCTCGAACACCCGGGCCGACCGTTCGCCGAGCCACCAGAGCAGCCGCAGGGCGGTGATCGGCAGCAGGGCGAGCAGCGCCAGGCGGGGACCGAGGGGCAGGTTGGCCAGCCAGGACAGGTACCCGCGTCCGCGCAGGCAGGGCTCGTAGGGAACGCACTGCCAACCGATGATGTCGACGGTCACACCCACCATGGAGAGCATGAAGGCGGCGGTCAGGGTGGCGGCGAGCAGCCGGCACAGCGGACCGATCACACCGCCGGCCCCACCGGTCGCCGGCCGCGTCCAGACCGCGAGGTTGACAAGCATGAACGGCAGCAGGAACAACAGCGACGCCGTACGCACGGCGCCGCCGGCGGTCAGCGCCCCCCAGCGGTACGCCTCAACCCGCAGCGCCTGCGGCCGGTCGCTGACGCCGAAGCCGGGCCGGGGACGGTAGAAGCCGGCGTTGTCGTCGCCGGCGACCCTGGTCACGACCGGATGGTCCAGCAGTGTTTCGGCGGCGGCTCCGGAGACCCCGTGGACCCGTAGCTCGACCACCTCGTACGCCACGTCTCCGCCCTCCGGCAGCCGCCGATACCGGTTCACGGTAGTGAGCTGACCTGCGCTTTCGCGGTCTTTCCGACAACTCGTGGCGGCGGCCGCAGCGGTGCTGGCGGAGCAGCTGGTCAGTGCCGGGCGTGGCGGAGCAGCAGGGTGCCGTCGTCGGCGCGAAGGACGTGCCGTAGCGGCAGGTGCCGGGCGGGACTCGGGTCACCGGCGGTGATCCGGCCGGGCCCGGCCCCGGCGAGCAGCGGTGCGACCGAGAGGCACACCTCGTCGACCAGGTCGGCGGCGGTGAGGGCGCCGAACAAGTGCGGACCGCCCTCGCAGAGTAGTTGACCGAGCCCGCGACGGCGCAGGTCGGCCAGCCCGGCGACCAGATCGACCCGGTCCTCGCCGTGGCGTACCAGATCGGCCACCCTGGTCAGGCCGGGCGGCGCTGTCGCGTCCCGGCGGGTCAGCACCACGGGGCGCACGGGCGCGTCGGCGAAGGCAGCCTGGGCCGGATCGAGGTCGAGCGAGCCGGAGACCACGACCAGGGTCGGATACTCGGTCAGCCCGTGCGCACGCCGCCAGGCCCGGCGTCGCTCATCGAGCCGGATCGCCCGGTAACCCTCGTGACGCAGTGTGCCGGCGGCCACCAGCAGCGCGTCGCAGAGCATCCGGAGCAGTCCGAAGACCCGCTTGTCGGGTGCGCCGGACAGCCCGGCCGAGTAGCCGTCGAGGCTGACCGCGCCGTCGACGCTGGTCACGAAGTTCATCCGCAGGTGCGGCTGCTCGGCGCGGCCGTACCGGGCGATGAGCGTGTCGTCGTCCACCGGCTCGGGTGACGGGTCCGGCCAGAGGACGGAAATCGGTGCTCCGTTGCTCATTCGCCGGCCGGACCGGTGACGGGAGGGGTCGGTCGGGGGGTACGGTGCTGGCAGTCGCACCAGTTCCGGCCCGGGCAGTCGTCGTGCCGCCGCGCCCGGCACGCTCGGCAGATCATGCTCGCAGCCTATGCCGAGGGAGGATGGGACACCCATGCCGCGTCAGATCTTCCAGCTGAGGATGTCCCTGTCCGGGGTTCGTCCGGCGATCTGGCGCCGGGTGCTGGTACCCGGCGGTTACACCCTGGACCGGCTGCACCGGGTGGTGCAGCACGCGATGGGCTGGCACGACTGTCACCTGCACTCGTTCGAGATCGACGGCGTGCAGTACGGCGAACCCGACCCCGACGGCGAGCTGGCCCTGCACGACGAGTTGGACGTCCGGTTGGACGCGGTGGTCGGCAAGGGCAGCCGGTTCCACTACACGTACGACTTCGGCGACTGGTGGGAGCACGACCTGCTGGTGGAGGACGCCCTGACGGCCGAGGCGGACGAGCGCTATCCGCGCTGCCTCGACGGGGAGCGGGCCTGCCCACCGGAGGACGTCGGCGGACCGCAGGGCTACCTGGTGCTGCTCGCCGCGTTGGCCGAGCCGGGCCATCCGGAGCATCTGACGATGCGGGACTGGGTGGGTGCCGGCTTCGACCCGGCGGCCTTCGACGCCGGCCGGGTGGACACCCTGCTGCGTCGTCTCTGCTGACACCGCTTCCGGATCGCAACCCAGCTGCGTTTCCCGATTGTTTGCCGGGTCAAACGAGCTGCGTGGTAACGATCTGGGATCGCTCCCACTGGACTATTGACACTCCCGACACCTGCCGGCAATCTCATGGGAGCGTTCCCAAGAGGCGTGGATCACATGGCGCGCGCTTGGGCGCCGACCCCGGCTGACGCAGCCGGTGTCGGCAGGCGCTGCGGCACCCCCCACCACAGACAAATGCAGCCTCACCATCGAAAGAGGGGTCAGGATGAGCCTCACCACGCGGCGTTCCCGCATGGCGGCAGCCGCCCTGGCCGCGATCACCGCTGTCGGCGGTCTCGCGGCTTGCGGCAATGACGACGACACGCCGGCCGAGGGCGAGAAGCCCGCGAAGCTGGTCGTCGACACCTTCGGCGAGTTCGGCTACGACGAGCTCGTCAAGCAGTACGAGCAGCAGACCGGCATCAAGATCGAGCTGCGCAAGACCGCACAGCTCGGCGAGTACCGGCCGAAGCTGGTCCGTTACCTCGCCACCGGCAAGGGCGCGGCCGACGTGACCGCCCTGGAAGAGGGCATCCTCAACGAGTTCAAGGCCAACCCGCGCAACTGGGCCGACCTGACTCCGCTGGTGTCGTCCGAGATCACCGACGACTACCTGCCCTGGAAGTGGGAGCTGGGCAAGGCACCGGACGGTCGGCTGATCGGCCTGCCGACCGACGTCGGCAGCCTCGCGGTCTGCTACCGCAAGGACCTCTTCGAGGCCGCCGGCCTGCCCACCGATCGGGAGGCGGTCTCGGCGCTCTGGCCGGACTGGAACGGCTTCCACCAGGCTGGCCAGAAGTACAAGCAGGCCACCGGCAAGGCGTTCGTCGACTCGATCACCGCCGTCTCCAACGGCGTGCTGTTCCAGCAGGGCAGCGACCTGTTCTACGACAAGGAGAACAACATCATCGCGGACTCCAGCCCCGCGGTGAAGTCTGCCTGGGACACCGCCACCTCGATGGTGGACATCTCCGCCAAGGCGTCCACCTGGTCGCCCGAGTGGTCCGGCGGCTTCAAGCAGGGCACCTTCGCGGCCACCTTCTGCCCGTCCTGGATGCTCGGCATCGTCGCGGACAACTCCGGTGAGGAGAACAAGGGCAAGTGGGACGTGGCGGCCGTGCCGGGCGGCGGCGGTAACTGGGGCGGCTCGTGGCTGGCTGTGCCGGAGCAGAGCAAGTACCCGGAGGAGGCGGCGAAGCTCGCCGAGTTCCTGACCAACGCCACCAGCCAGGTGGAGGCCTTCAAGGCCAAGGGCCCGCTGCCCACCAACCTGGAGGCGCTGAAGAACGAGGCCTTCCTCAGCTACACCAACGAGTACTTCAGCAACGCGCCGACCGGCAAGATCTTCGGCGAGAGCGTCGCCCAGATCCAGCCGATCCACCTGGGCCCGAAGCACCAGGCGGTCAAGGAGAACGCGTTCGAGCCGGCGATGCGGGCGTTCGAGAACGGGCAGGCCAGCAAGGATGCGGCCTGGGAGCAGTTCACTAAGGACGCGCAGACCCAGGGCGTCTTCTGAGTGATTCCCTTCCGGTGGCGTTCGGGACTACCCGGACGCCACCGGTCGGTCCCCACCGCGCAGCATCCTGCGTGAGGGCCCCCGGGCCTCGCTGGAAAAGGAAACTCGAATGAGCGAGCGTAAGCGAGCGAATCATCACCTCAGTGCCGTGGTGCCTCGTGGCGGCACGGAGCGCAGCGGAGTGTCGTCATGAGCCTGTCGGCCACGACGGCACCGCCGTCGCCAGCAGCACCACCCCCCGATGTCCCCGCCCGGCGCCGCCGGGGCTATCTCTTCAACCGCCTGGATCTCAAGTACTCCCCGTACCTCTACATCGCGCCGTTCTTCCTGATCTTCGGAGCCTTCGGGCTGTACCCGATGCTGCGCACCGCGTGGATGTCGCTGCACGACTGGGACATGGTCGGCGAGCACACGTTCATCGGGCTCGACAACTACACCGAGTTGTTCTCCGACGAATACTTCTGGAACGCGCTGGTCAACACGTTCGGCATCTTCGCCCTGTCGACCATCCCGCAGCTGCTGATGGCGCTGTTCCTGGCAAACCTGCTCAACCAGACCCTGCTGCGCGCCAAGACCTTCTTCCGGATGGCCATCTTCGTGCCGAACGTGGTTTCGGTGGCCGCCGTCGCGATCGTCTTCGGCATGCTGTTCCAGCGCGACTTCGGCCTGTTCAACTGGCTGCTCGGTCTCGTCGGGGTGGACCAGATCGACTGGCGTGCGCAGGAGTGGAGTTCCTGGACCGCGATCGCCACGATGGTCAACTGGCGGTGGACCGGCTACAACACCCTGATCCTGCTCGCCGGCATGCAGGCCATCCCGAAGGATCTGTACGAGGCGGCTGCGATCGACGGGGCCAGCCCGTGGCGGCAGTTCTGGCAGATCACCCTGCCGATGCTCAAGCCCACCTTCATCTTCGTGGTCATCCTCTCCACGATCGGCGGCATGCAGCTGTTCACCGAGCCGCTGCTCTTCGCCAACGGCAGCATCATCGGCGGCAACCAGCGGGAGTTCCAGACGCTGGCGATGTACATGTACGAGAAGGGCATCTACAACCTGAGTACCGCAGGTTACGGAGCCGCGGTCGCCTGGGCGATCTTCATGATCATCGTCCTCGTGTCGCTGATCAACTTCATACTCGTCCGCCGCGCGGCCAAGTGAGGAGAGATCGATGATCTCGGCTTCAAAGCGCCTGTGGCGCACCAGTCCACTGACCTACATGGCGCTCGTCCTGGCGGCGTTGCTGTCGATCTACCCCTTCTACTACATGATCGTGATCGGCACCCGGAGCCTGGAGTCCATCAACGACGTGCCGCCGCCGATGACCCCGGCCGGCGCGTTCGGTGACAACTTCGGGCGGGTGCTCGACAACGACGCGGCCAACTTCCTCAAGGGCCTGATGAACTCGATCATCGTCTCGTCGGTGGTCACCGTGTCGGTGGTGCTCACCGGCTCCCTGGCCGGCTTCGCCTTCGCGAAGCTGCGCTTCCGCGGTCGCAACGTGCTGCTGCTGGCGATCATCGTCACCATGATGATCCCGACCCAGATGGGTCTCATCCCGCTCTGGAGCATGATGCAGTCGCTGGGGTGGTACGACACCCTCTACGCGGTGACCGTGCCGTTCCTGGTCAGCGCCTTCGGCGTCTTCATGATGCGGCAGTACGCCAGCCAGGCGATCTCCGACGAGCTGATCGAGGCCGGCCGCGTCGACGGTGCCAGCACCTTCCGGATCTACTGGAACATCGTGCTGCCCGCGCTGCGCCCAGCGGCCGGCGTGCTCGGTCTGCTCACCTTCATGGAGACCTGGAACTCCTTCCTCTGGCCGTACGCGATCCTCACCCCGGAGAACCCGACCCTGCAGGTCTCGCTCTCCTTCCTCTCGTACGCCTACTACACGGACTATTCCCAGGTCTTCGCCGCCACGGCGGTCGGCACCATCCCGCTGGTGCTCGTCTTTCTTCTCTTCGGCCGCCAGATCATCGGCGGGATCATGGAAGGTGCAGTCAAGTCGTGAGCAACCCCGCCACCCCGCCCGCCGTCGGCGTCCTCGACGAGCGTCCGCCACTTACCTTCCCGCCCGGCTTCCTCTGGGGCGCGGCGACCGCCGCGTACCAGATCGAGGGCGCGGCGAACGAAGGCGGTCGGACCGCGTCGATCTGGGACACCTTCAGCCACACCGAGGGTCGGACGGTCGCCGGGCACACCGGCGACGTCGCCTGCGACCACTACCACCGGCTCAGCGACGACGTCCGGCTGATGGCCGAGCTCGGGCTGAAGTCGTACCGGTTCTCGGTGTCCTGGCCCCGGGTGCAGCCGGGCGGATCGGGTCCGGCGAACGCCGAAGGGCTCGACTTCTACCAGCGGCTGGTCGACGAGCTGCTGGCCAACGGAATCGAGCCCTGGCTCACCCTCTACCACTGGGATCTGCCGCAGGAGTTGGAGGACGCCGGTGGCTGGCCGGCCCGGGACACCGCCGCCCGGTTCGCCGACTACTCGCTGTTGGTGGCGGACGCGTTGGGCGACCGGGTGAAGTACTGGACCACGCTCAACGAGCCCTGGTGCTCGGCCTTCCTCGGGTACGGCTCCGGGGTGCACGCCCCGGGCCGCTCCGACGGGGCCGACGCGGTCCGTGCCGGACATCACCTGATGCTCGGCCACGGGCTCGCCGTGCAGGCGCTGCGTACGGCGGTGCCACAGGCGCAGCTCGGGGTGACCGTCAACCTGTACCCGGTCACCCCGGCCAGCGACTCGCCGGGCGACGTCGACGCGGCCCGGCGGATCGACGCGCTGGCCAACCGGTTCTTCCTCGACCCGATCCTGCGCGGCGCCTACCCGGACGACCTGGTGGCCGACCTGGCGAAGGTGACCGACTTCGGCCACGTTCACGACGGTGACCTGGCTACCATCTCCACTCCGTTGGACGTGGTGGGCGTCAACTACTACAGCCGGCACGTGGTGGCCGCGCCGATCCCCGGCGAGCAGCCGGAGGCCTACTGGCGGGACCAGGCCTGCTGGCCGGGCAGCGAGGACGTCCGGTTCGTCACCCGGGGGGTCCCGGTGACCGACATGAACTGGGAGATCGACGCTCCCGGGCTGGTGGAGACGCTGCGTCGGGTTCACGAAGAGTACACGGACCTTCCGCTCTACGTGACCGAGAACGGCTCGGCCTTCGTCGACGAGGTTGTCGAGGGTCAGGTCGACGACGTCGACCGGCTGGCCTATTTCGACGCCCACCTGCGCGCCTCCCACGAGGCGATCAGCGCGGGCGTCCCCCTGCGGGGATACTTCGCCTGGTCGCTGATGGATAATTTCGAGTGGGCCTGGGGCTACACGAAGCGGTTCGGCATGATCTACGTCGACTACGACAAGCAGACCCGCATCCCCAAGTCCAGTGCCAGGTGGTACGCGGAGGTGATCCGACGCAACGGTCTGGCCGCACAATAGGGCGATGGCCAGCCAGTAACGGGCGGCCCGGCACCAGCGCTGGTGAAGGTGCCGGGGCCGCCTGACGTCGGAGGAGCAGACGATGACAACGCAGCGCACCCGGTCGCTCGGGCGGCCGACGCTCGACGCGGTTGCCGCCCGCGCCGGGGTGGGCCGCGGCACGGTCTCCCGGGTGGTCAACGGCTCCCCGCAGGTGAGTCCGGAGGCCCGGGCCGCCGTGCAACAGGCCATTGCCGAACTGGGGTACGTACCCAACCGCGCGGCTCGGGCGCTGGTCACCCAGCGGACCGACTCGGTGGCCCTGGTGGTCAGCGAGTCCGGTGAGCGGATCTTCGCCGAGCCGTTCTTCGCCGGCATCGTCCGGGGGATCAGCTCCGCCCTGCTGGAGACGCCGTTGCAGCTCTGGCTGGCCATGGCCCAGTCGCCGCTGGAGCGGGAGCGGGTCGAGCACCACCTGACCAACCAGCACATCGACGGCGTACTGCTGCTGTCGCTGCACGACGACGATCCGCTGCCCACCCTGCTGGAGGAGCGTGGCCTGCCCACCGTGCTCGGCGGACGGCCCGCGCGGATGCTGCACCCCGAGGCGCAGCCCGCCTCGTTCGTCGACGTCAACAACGCCGGTGGGGCACGCCAGGCGGTCGAGTACCTCGCCGGTCGGGGACGGCGGCGCATCGCCACCATCGCCGGCCCGCAGGACATGGGCGCCGGCCTGGCCCGGTTGTCCGGCTATCGGGATGCGGTCCGCACCGCCGGGTTCGGCGTCAACCCCGACCTGATCGCGTACGGCGACTTCAGCGAGGAGAGCGGCGCGACGGCCATGCGGGGGTTGCTGGAGCGCTGCCCCGACCTGGACGCCGTCTTCGTGGCCGCCGACCTGATGGCCTTCGGTGCCATGCGGACGCTGCGGGAGGCCGGCCGTCGGGTGCCGCAGGACGTGGCCGTGGTCGGTTTCGGCGACGAACCGATCGCCCGGCAGGCCAACCCGCCACTGACGTCGGTGTTCCAGCCGGTGGAGGAGATGGGCCGGCAGATGGCGCGGCTGCTGGTCGACCGGATCCGCGGCGACGAGCTTGCCACTCCACACGTCGTCCTGGACACCCAGTTCGTCGAGCGCGCCTCCGCCTGAACCACGCGCCACCCCGGGCGGGTACTGGCGGCGGGTCGTACGCGGGCCGGTGCTTACCCGCCCCGCGATAACTCTCCGCAGTTCTGACGCTGTGTCACTTCTCCCCGACGGCACTCAGTGCCACCTCGCACGCTTTGCTCTGCTTCAACCCACGCACTAGCGCCTGAACTGCGGTAATGCGAAGGTGGGATCGAGTCACCGGCTCGGCGCGGTTGCTGAAAGTAACTGTTGCGTCGGTTGAAGCAGAGCAAAGGTGGGGCACACCGGGTCTGGGGGAGCGGCGAAGACCACGGAAAGTCACGCCGGAGGGCTTGTCGGATGCGGATCTGATCAGCCGGGTGGGCGGTGGTGTTCAGGCCGGGGCGGTCCAGCGGCGAAGCTCGCGTTTGGCGAGGCTGTTGCGGTGCACCTCGTCGGGACCGTCGGCGAGGCGCAGCGTGCGGGCCTGGGCCCAGAGCGCGGCGAGGGGAGTGTCCTGGCTGACCCCGGCCGCGCCGTACGCCTGGATGGCCTTGTCGATGACCCACTCGGCCATCGCCGGTGTGGCGATCTTGATGGCCTGGATCTCGGTGTGTGCGCCCTTGTTGCCGACGGTGTCCATCAGCCAGGCCGTCTTGAGCACCAGCAGCCGGGCCTGTTCGATGCGGACCCGGGCCTCGGCGATCCACTCGCGTACCACGCCCTGCTCGGCGAGCGGGCGGCCGAAGGCGACCCGCTCGACGGCCCGACGGCAGAGCAGTTCCAACGCCCGCTCGGCCATCCCGATCAGGCGCATGCAGTGGTGGATCCGGCCGGGGCCGAGCCGGGCCTGGGCGATGGCGAAGCCGGTGCCCTCGGCACCGACCAGGTTCTCCGCTGGCACCCGTACGCTGTCGAAGTCGATCTCGGCGTGCCCGCCGTGTGAGGCGTCGCTGTAGCCGAAGACCCGCATCCCCCGACGGACGGTGACCCCGGGAGTGTCGCGGGGGACCAGGATCATGCTCTGCTGGCGGTGCCGGTCGGCGTCCGGGTCGGTCTTGCCCATCACGATGAGGATCTCGCAGGCCGGGTCCATCGCGCCGGAGGACCACCACTTGCGGCCGTCGACCACGTAGTGGTCACCGTCGCGGCGGATCGACGTGGCGATGTTCGTCGCGTCGGAGGAGGCCACGTCGGGCTCGGTCATGCAGAACGCGGAGCGGATCTCGCCCGCCAGCAAGGGCGTGAGCCAGCGTTCCTGCTGGGCGGGGGAGCCGAACTCGGCGAGCAGTTCCATGTTGCCGGTGTCCGGTGCGGCGCAGTTGAGCGCCTCCGCAGCGAGGTGCGGGCTGCGGCCGGTCAGTTCGGCCAGCGGGGCGTACTGGAGGTTGGTCAGCCCGGCACCGTGGCGCGGATCGGGCAGGAAGAGGTTCCACAGGCCGCGTCGGCGCGCCTCGGCCTTCAGCTCGGCCAGCACCGGCGGGCGGGCCCACGGGTCACCGGCCGCGGCCACCTGGGCGGCGTGCACCGGCTCGGCCGGGTACACGTGCCGCTCCAGGAAATCGGTCAGCTCCGTGCGCAGCTGCTCGGTCCGGGCGTCGTACGCGAAGTCCATCAGGTCTCCCTCACCGCGGTCAGTCCGTGTGCGACAAGCGGGGCAACGAGGCCCCCGATGGTGTCGAAGCCCTCACCGAGGGTCTGGCCGAGGGTGTGCCGGTAGTGGATGCCCTCGCAGATGACGGCGAGTTTGAAGCAGCCCAGCGCGATGTGCCAGTGCAGCGGGCCGACGTCGACGTCGCTGCGGCCGGCGTACCGGTCGATCAGCTCGGCGCCGCTGGGGAAGCCGGCACGCGGGCCCAGACCGTCGGCGACGGGGTTTCCGGCGGAGGCCGCACTGCCGCCGAGCACCTCCCAGTACGTCAGCAACAGCCCCAGGTCGGTCAGCGGGTCGCCCAGGGTGGCCATCTCCCAGTCCAGCACCGCCGTCACCGTCACCGGGTCGACGGTGGCGAGCAGGTTGTCCAGCCGGAAGTCCCCGTGCACGATCCGGCCGGCGTTGGCCCCGTCCGGCGCGGTGGCGGCGAGCCGATCGCGTAGCTCGTCGATGCCGGGCAGCGGCCGGCTGCGGGAGCGGTCGAGCTGCCCCGACCAGCGGCGGACCTGCCGGGCTAGGAACCCTTCCGGGCGGCCGAAGTCAGCCAGCCCGACCGCCGCCGGCTCCACCGTGTGCAGCGCTGCCAGGGTGTCCATCATCGTCATGGCCAGCCCGTGTCGCTGCTCGCCGGTGAGCCGGTCGGTGCGGGAACGGCTCCGGAACACCTCGCCCGGCACCCGCTCCATCAGGTAGAACGGCGCCCCCAGCACCTCCGGCTCGGGACAGAGCAGCAGGGCGCCGGGCACCGGGACGTCGGTCGGGGCGAGCGCCGAGATGACCCGGAACTCCCGGGTCATGTCGTGCGCGGTGGCCAGCACGTGCCCGAGCGGGGGTCGACGCAGCACCATCTCCCGATCGCCGGCGTGCACCAGGTAGGTCAGGTTCGACCGGCCACCGGCGATCAGCTCGGCCCGTAACGGGCCGGCGGCCAGATCGGGGCGGTGCGCCGCCAGGTGGTCGCCGAGCCGGTCCAGATCCAGACCGGCGGGCGAGCCGGCGGTCGGTTCGGTCATCCGGACAGTCCATGGCAGCTCCGGCGGGTTGTCAAGGTCAGGTTTGACCCTCGGGACATGCCGCCGCAACAGGGACGAAATGGTCAACTGCCAGGCTGGCACCAGCCTGCCGGCCACTGTGCCGGCCCGCCGAGCGGAGGGGTTTGAGATGTTGCTGCGCGTTCGGGTCACCCTGCCGGACCGTCCTGGCACGCTCGGTCAGGTCGCGCGCACCCTCGGCGTGTCCGGGGCGGACATCGTCCAGGTGGTCGTGCTGGAACGCCTCGGCGGGCGGGCGGTCGACGACTTCACGGTGGTGTGGCCGGGCGTCGCGCGGGTGGAACGTCTGCTGGCCGGCCTGGCGGCGATCCCCGGCGTACGGGTGGACGGGGTCTGGCGGGCGATCGGCGCGCCCACCACCACCGGCCAGGATGCCGAGCTGCTGGCCCAGGTCGCCGCCAACCCGGCCGACGGGCTGGCGACCCTTGTCGACGCGGTGCCAGGGCTGCTCGCCGCCGACTGGTCCGTCGCCGCGATGGTGCCGGTGGACTGGGCATCGCGTACCGGAGGGGGCGGTGCGACGGTCGGGCACGCCAGTTGGCGTACCCCGGTGCCGCCCATGCTGCCGGAGGTGACCCCGCTGCGCGCCCGGTCGATGACCGCGCCCGACGGCGGCCATTTCGCGGTCGCACCGTTCGGTCGGGCCGGGCTGGTGCTGGTGGTGTCCCGCGAGCACAGCGAGACCCTAACGCCGGCCGCCTTCCACTCCACCGAGGTGGATCGGCTCGCCCAGCTGGTCCGGGCCTGCGCCGTGATCCTCGGTGACCGGCTCGACCTGGTCGGCGCTCCGCCGGTCAGCGCCAAACCTTGAGCCGTTGTGACGCAGACCGCAGGGCCGATCGCGGCTGGACACGGTGAGGCAACCGACCGGCAACAGCCGCGGACGAGGGTGGCAGGCGAAGGGAGGCAACGATGACGCTGTGGCGGATCCGAGCCACCGTGGACGACCGACCGGGTTACCTGTCGGTGCTCACGGCGAGCCTCGCGTTGCGTGGAGTCAACATCCTCACCGTGCAGGTGCACACCACCGAGCAGGGTGCCGTCGATGATTTCCTCGTCGACGCGCCGGACACCCTCGACGAGGCGGGACTGCTCGCCGCGGTCGAGCGGGGCCGGGGGCGGGACTGCTGGGTGGCGCGCAGCGAGGCGCGTGGCCTGGCCGATCAGCCGACCCGGGTGCTCGGGCTGGCGACCCGGCTGGTGCACGACCCGGACGCGACAGGTGAGGTGCTACGGGCCCTGCTCGGCGCCGACGAGGTGACCTGGCGGGCCGCGCCGGCCCTGGCCCGGCCCGGGATCGACGGGATGACGATGCTGCTGGCCGACCCGAACGGCGGGTCGTACACCCTGCGCCGGGTCGCGCCGAGTTTCACCCCGGCCGAGTACGCCCGGGCCCAGGCGCTGCTCGAACTGGGGGCCACCGCCGCCCGGCGCAGCACCGAACAGGTCACCGTGGTCCTGCCCGACGGCGCCGAGCTGACCGTACGCCCCGCCGTCGCGGAGGACCTGACGGCCGTGGTCGAGTTGCACCAGGCCTGCTCGGTGCGCAGCCGGCAGCGCCGTTACCTCGGCGGTGCGGTAATTCCCTCCCCGGCCCGACTGCGTCGGCTCCTGGAGCCGGCCCGTGGGCTGACCCTGGTCGCCGCGACGACCGGCTCCGGCGGGGCGGCGGAGTCGGTCGTCGCGATGGCGAACCTGCTCGCCGAGGGCGACGAGGCCGAGGTGGCGCTGTTGGTACGCGACGACTGGCAGCGCCGTGGGCTGGGCTCGACGTTGCTGCGTCGGTTGACCCGGCAAGCCGAGTCGGCCGGCTACGCGGCGATGGTGCTGCACGTCCAGGCGGACAACGCGCCGATGCTGCGTACGCTGCGCCGGTTGTCCCGGCCGACCACCGTCCAGCGGGACGGCGCACTGCTGACCATGACCGTGCCGTTGGCCGCCGAGGTACCGGCGGCAGCGAAGAGCGCCGGCTGACGGCCCAGACGACCGACCTCCGGTGCGGAGGCCGGTGAGGTGGGCAGGATTCCCGGTGCGGGGGTCCTGCCCACCGCGTGCCTCCTGACCGGGTGCGGTCAGATGCTCGGAGGTAGGGCGGTGCGGTCCTGGAAGTTGCCGTAGAGGCGATCGTCGTCGCCCACGGTCACGGCCTGGACCAGCAGATCCCCACCGACGAAGGCACCCTTCCAGGAAGCGCCCCGGCCGCCGAACGGCTCCTGCCGGTCACCCCGGGAGCGGGGCCGGTTGATGCCCACCTTGAAGGCTTGCAGGTCGACTGCCAGCTTCGCCGCCTCGTCGGTGTCGTCGCAGGCGAGGGAGGCCACCAGCGCGCCGTTTGAGGCGTTCATCTGGGCCAGCAACTCGTCGGTGGTGTCGACCACGACGATGGTGTCGACCGGGCCGAACGGCTCGGCGTGCATGAGCCGGGACCGGCCGGGTGGGGCGAGCAGCACCGACGGCGCGACGTACGCCGAGGTGTCCTGCCCGGGCAGGAACGGCGCGCCGTCGAGTTTGCCCCGGTACAACGGGACGGCGCCGTCCCGTACCGCCTCGTCGACCTTGCGGTGCAGCTCGTCGGCCTTGGCGGCGCTGATCAGCGGGCCGAAGTCCAGCTCCGGCAACGGGTCTCCGGCCTGCCAGGTCTCGCCGACCGCGAGCGGGTGCCCGAACCGGACCGAGCGGACCACCGGCAGGTACATGTCGAGGAACTCGTCGACCAGGTCCCGCTGGACCACGAACCGGGGGTACGCGGTGCAGCGCTGTTTGCCGTACTCGAAGCCCTTCTTGAGGTGAGCCGCGAGCAGATCCCACTGGGAGAAGTTCCAGATGCCCCAGGCGTTGAGGCCCTCCTGCTCGATGAAGTGCCGTTTGTTCGAGTCGAGCAGCGCAGCGGCCACCTTGCCCCCGTTGGAGCGGCCACCAACGAACGCCACCGCGCCGATCTCCGGTGCCCGTACCAGCACCTCGGACAGCGCCTCGCCGCTGCCGGAGAGCAGGGTGGCGGGCAGTCCGGCGCGGTGCATCAGTGCGTGCGCCACGGTGAGACAGACCGCGCCGCCCTGGGACGGTGTCTTGGCGATGACCGCGTTGCCGGCGAGCAGCTGCACCAGTTCGGCGTGCACCAGCACGCTCATCGGGTAGTTCCAGGAGGCGATGTTGCTGACCGGGCCGGGCAGCGGGGCGCGACCGCCGGCGAGCATCCGATCGATCTCGTCGACGTACCAGCGCACCCCGTCGAGTGCGCGGTCCACGTCGGCGCAGGCCAGGCGCCACGGCTTGCCGATCTCCCAGACCAGCAGCAGGGCCAGCAGGTCGCGGTGGGCGGTGAGGGCGTCCAGGGCGTCGGTGACCCGCGACCGGCGTTCGGCCAGCGGGGTCTCCGCCCAGCTGGCGTGGGCCGCGGCGGCGTGCGCGACCGCGTCGTGGGCGGTCGCCGCGTCCAGTCGCGGCAGGTTGACCAGCACACTGTTGTCGACCGGGGTACGCGTCGGCGTGGGCGTGCCGCCGGTGCGCCAGCCGCCGCCGACCAGGTTCCGCAAGGTGGTGGTGCCGTCGACCAGGCGGTCGAACGCCTCACCGGTGGCGGCCACCGCCTGGGCGAGGGTGTCTGGCCAGGAGGTTCCGTCGGCGAGTCGTAGAGCCATCGCGATCTCCTCAGGTGGGCGGGGAGCGGCCGTCGAGGGGTGCCGCCAGGTGCCGCGTACTGTCGCGTGCCGCCCAGCGCGACGGCAACAGTACGGTCCGTATTGCAGGACACCCGAGGCTTGGCGCTCCTGAGTGGATGGTGCGTCCTGTCCCGTGGTCGACGCCTCTCACCTGCCGATTTTCCGCACGCATATCGTCACACATCGATGATGTGAACATTCCCCCTTTGTTACTGGCGAGTACGATCGCGGCTACCCGGCGGTGGCATCGGCCTGGGAGGCGTCCACTCGTACCCAACGACGAGAACGGCCGCCGGAGGGGTGCCGGCGGCCGTTCTGGGATGGTGCTGTCAGCTGGTGAAGGTGATCCCGTCACGCCGACGTCGCAGCGCGACCAGGGCGACACCGCCACCGATCAGGCCGACGCCGACCAGAGCCATGGTCGTCGCCGCCGCGCCGGTGACCGGCAGGCTGCCGTCGTCGTCACCGCCGCCACCGCCGGTGCCGTTCGACGGGCTGGCCGACGGCGTGTCCGACGGGACCGGCGACTCGGGGACGGTCGGCGTCGGGGTGGGCGACTCCGAAGTGGTGGGCGTGGGCGTCGGTGACTCCGGGGTCGGCTGGCCGGCGCAGGTGTGGCTGAGGTTGAAGCGGTCACCCTGGCCGCTGATCGTGGCGCTACCGTCCACCAGCGTCCACCCGGCCGGGGTGAACAGATAGGCGTGGATAAGTCGGGACTCGTTCTGCCCAGCGGGGTAGAGCGCGTCCGGGTAGGCGTCGGCGGCGTCGGGCACGGTGACGTCGACCGTGCCGGAGCCTTTGTCGAAGGTGAGTGTCAGGCTCTCGAAACCGCCTGCGGACGGACCGCCGGGCAGGACGAAGTGCCAGCCGTCGTGGTCGGCGGGGCGATCGGCGAACCTGGTGTCCGCGCACTGCTGCTGGAAGTCGGCCGCAGTGGAACCCTGGTGGGCCGAGTGAAGCGGAACTGTGCTGCTCGCCCAGGCCGGGGCGGCGAGGGCGAGGAGGGCCGTGGCGGCGACGCCGGAAACGGCCGCACGCGCCACGTGCCGACGCTGTGGCATGAGAATTCCTCCGGATCTCAGCGGGATGACGGCACATGCTCGCATCCGGATGGCCGGTTCTGATCTCGGGCGAACGGTCTGACCTGGGCAGACCTGAAGTCGCGATGTGCCCGCGAGGGTGTCTCCGGGGCTGTCGGCGCGCGTGTCGGTGTAACGCCAGACGGCCCTCCGACGCCCAGCGGCATCGCCGGGCGGGCTTCCCAACCGACGGTGCCCGGATTACATTGTCAACTATCCATGGGAGCGCTCCCGGTCCTGTTGGAGCCACCTCGCCGCCACCACCACCGCCGGCAGCCGTCCACCCCGACGCGGGCACGCGTCCGGTCGATGCCGTCGGGCACGCATCGACAGGAGTAGTCGCATGCATCTACCCCCACGGTCGGGCCACGTCCACGCCGACCGACCTCTGCCGAACCAGCTCTGGCCGCGTCACCGCACCGACCAGCCCTGGCCCCGCCGGATGCTGGCCGCCGTCACCGCACTCGCCGCCGGCCTCGCGCTCGCGCTCGGCGTACCCGCGACCGGTGCCGCCGCCGCGCCGACCGACGGTGCCGGTGCCGCCGCCGCAGCCCCCGCCTTCAACTACGCCGAGGCGCTACAGAAGTCCCTGCTGTTCTACGAGGCGCAGCAGTCCGGGGAACTGCCCGACTGGAACCGCGTCTCGTGGCGCGGCGACTCGGCGCTCCGCGACGGCTCGGACGTCGGACTCGACCTCACCGGCGGCTGGTACGACGCCGGTGACCATGTGAAGTTCGGCTTTCCGATGGCATTCAGCACCACCATGCTGGCCTGGGGCGCGGTTGAGTACCGGGCCGGGTACGCGGCGTCCGGCCAGCTCACCCACCTGCTGAACAACCTGCGCTACGTCAACGACTACTTCGTCAAGGCGCACCCGTCGCCGAACGTGCTGTACGGACAGGTGGGCAACGGCGACGACGACCACAAGTGGTGGGGGCCGGCCGAGGTGATGCCGATGGCGCGGCCCGCGTACAAGATCGACGCGAGCTGTGGCGGCGCGGACCTGGCGGGGGAGACCGCCGCCGCGATGGCCGCCTCGTCCATGGTGTTCCGACCCACCGACGCCGCGTACGCCGACAAGCTGCTGACCCACGCCCGGCAGCTCTACACCTTCGCCGACACGGTGCGGAAGAACTACCACGAGTGCATCACCGACGCGACAAGCTTCTACCGGTCCTGGAGCGGCTACCAGGACGAACTCGTCTGGGGTGCGATCTGGCTGTACCGGGCCACCGGCGACGCCGCGTACCTGGCCAAGGCCGAGAGCGAGTACGACAAGCTCGGCACCGAGCCGCAGACCACCACCCGCTCGTACAAATGGACCGTGGCCTGGGACAACAAGCAGTTCGGGGCGTACGTGCTGCTGGCCAACCTGACCGGCAAGCAGAAGTACATCGACGACGCCAACCGGTGGCTGGACTTCTGGACCGTCGGCGTCAACGGCGAGCGGGTCCGGTACTCGCCCGGCGGGATGGCGGTGCTCGACTCGTGGGGCGCGCTGCGCTACGCCGCCAACACCGCGTTCGCCGCGCTGGTCTACAGCGACAAGACCACCGATGCGACCCGCAAGGCGCGCTACCACGACTTCGCCGTCCGGCAGATCAACTACGCGCTCGGCGACAACCCGCGCAACTCCAGCTACGTGATCGGCTTCGGCGCCAACCCGCCGAAGAACCCCCACCACCGCACCGCGCACGGCTCCTGGTGGGACAGCCAGACGGTGCCCACCGAGACCCGGCACACCCTCTACGGCGCGCTTGTCGGCGGGCCGTCCTCGCCGAACGACGCGTACACCGACAACCGGTCCGACTACGTGATGAACGAGGTCGCCACCGACTACAACGCCGGCTTCACCTCCGCGCTGGCCCGGCTCTCCCAGGAGTACGGCGGCACCCCGCTGGCCAACTTCCCGGTCCCCGAGCAGCCCGACATCGACGAACTGACCGTGGAGACCACGGTCATGCAGAACGAGACGCGAGCCACCGGCATCAAGGCGATCATCTACAACAAGTCGGCCTTCCCGGCCCGGGCACTGACCGACGCGAAGTTCCGCTACTACTTCCGGCCCGACGGCACCGGCCCGGTGCAGGTGACCTCCAGCTACACCCAGGGCTGCCCGGCCCCGACCACCGCCCGCCAGGCCAGCGGCGACCTCTGGTATGTCGAGGTCGACTGCACCGGGCACACCATCGCGCCGGCCGGCCAGTCGCAGCACCGGATGGAGGTGCAGTTCAAGGTCGGTGTGCCCGAGGGCGGCACCTGGGACCCGGCGAACGATCCGTCGTACCAGGCCACCGCCGGGCCGAACCGCAACGTGCCGCTCTATTCCGGAGGCGAGGTGGTGTGGGGCTCGGAGCCCGCGCCGGACGCCCCCGACACCACCCGGCCGACCACCCCCGGCACCCCGGTGGCCACCTCGGTCAGCTCCCGAGCGGTGAGTCTTACCTGGGAGCCGTCCACCGACTCCGGCAGCGGGGTCGACGTCTACCTTGTCAGCACCCGCCAGATCGGCAGCGACGCGATCACGTTGAGCAACGCCAGCACCAACTCGCTGACGATCGACGTGCTGCCGGCCCGGACGTACGAGTTCAGCGTGGTGGCCCGGGACAGGGCCGGCAACACGTCCTTCTCGTCACCGTCGCTGAGCGTGACGACTCCCGCCGTGGACACGGGGGACACCGTCCCACCGACCACGCCCGGCACGCCCACGGTCTCCGCCGTCACCTCGACCGGTGCGACGCTGACCTGGGCTCCGTCGACCGACAACGTGGGCGTCGTCGGGTACCGGATCTACCGTTCGTACCTGGTCGACACCCTGATCGACACGGTCACCGAGCCGACCTATCGGCTGACCGGCTTGACTCCTGACAGCGCGACCCCGTTCTACGTGGTCGCGATCGACGCCGCCGGCAACGCCTCGCCGCCCTCGCAGACGGTGATGGTGACCACCTCGGCGCCACTGCCCACGTCGCCCTGCCGGGTCACCTACGGCAGCAACGACTGGAGCAGCGGTTTCACCGCGAACATCACCATCACCAACACCGGTACGACCGCGATCAACGGCTGGACGCTGGCGTTCAGCTTCCCGAACGCCGGACAGCGGGTCGGCCAGGGGTGGTCGGCCACGTACGCCCAGACCGGTGCGGCGGTGACCGCCACGAACATGTCGTACAACGGCAACCTGGCACCGGGCGCGTCGGTAGGCATCGGCTTCAACGGCACCCACACCGGCAGCAACCCGAAGCCCACCACGTTCACGCTCAACGGCGCCACCTGCACCATCGGCTGACGCGAATACCGGTTCCCCGGGTCGCAGCCGGGCCGGCCGGTGCAACGCTCCGCTGCTGGCATGTCACACAGGAACGATCACGCCTGTGTGACATGCCAGCACAGCGGCGTCCGCTCGGGACCGCTGCTGTGGCCGGGCGTGCTGCGCGGCGGAGGCCGACCTGTGCTGGTCGGCGACCTGTGGCTGGCGGCGCTTCCCGACCGGCCGAACACAGCGAGCAATGCTCGCTCTGCGTGGCATAGGCGGCGTCAGACCGTTGCCCCACCTCGCTCCCTTTGCTCTGCTTCAACCCACGCAATAGCGCCTGAGCAGGTATTCCGCATTGGCCGGTGGTCAAGCAGGCGACGATCGCCGTCACTTTCGGTGAGCGTTGCGTTGGTTGAAGCAGAGCAAAGGGAGCGGAGTGGAGTGGCTGGAGGGGGCGGAATGTCACCGTCTGTCAGGAGCAGTGCGTCGGGGAGGAGGGCAGGCTCCGCCCGGACGAGTCCGGCCGGGGCGTGGCGTCAGCGCAGGTCGTCGGCGAGGAGGTCCATCAGCAGGCCGTCGTGCCAGCGGCCGTCCTCGCCACGCTCGTAGCGGCGCATCACCCCGACGGTCCGGAAACCCACCTTCGCGTACGCCCGGATGGCGGCGGTGTTCGCCGCCGCCGGGTCGATAGTGAAGCGGTGGTGGCCGTGCACGTCGATCAGGTGGCGGATCAGCACGCGGATGGCGTCCCCGGCCAGACCGGCGCCGCGTACCGAGGGGTCGAGGAAGATGTCGAGCCCGGCGTGCCGGTAATCCGGGTCGTCCTCGGCGTGCCACTGAATCGCGCCGACCACCCGGTCGCCGTGCTCGATGGCGTACACCGAGGTGCCCTCTTCGGCGAGATCCGCCTCGACGGCGGCGACCAGGTCGTCGCCGCCGCGCCACCAGCGGCGTACCTCGGGCTCGGCGCGGATCCTCGCCAGCGCGGGCACGTCGGCGGCCGTCGCCGGTCGTAGGGTCACCGCCTTGCCGCGCAGCATCCGCTCAGCTCCGAATCTCGCCGTGTTCCACGCAGATCGCTGACCAGCCGACCGGCAGCACCTGCACCTTCATCCGGCGTCGGCACCGCGCGCAGTACCGGGGCGGCTCCAGGACGCGGGCCGCCGCACACTGTTCGTGGGCGCCGGACGCTGCCGCCTCCCCGCACCTGTCGCACCAGGTCTGAGCTGCCACGGCTGGCATCACAGGGTCGCCGACAGCGCCTTGACCGGCATCTTCAGCTCGTCGAGCAGCTTGAGGTCGTCGGTGGCCGGTCGGCCGAGGGTGGTCAGGTAGTTGCCGACGATCACGGCGTTGATGCCGCCGAGCAGCCCGTCGCGGGTACCGAGATCACCCAGGGTTATCTCGCGGCCGCCCGCGTACCGCAGGATGGTGCGCGGCATGGCCAGCCGGAACGCGGCGATGGCCCGCAGCGCGTCCCTGCCCTCCACCACCGGGCGGTCACCCAGCGGGGTGCCGGGCCGAGGGTTGAGGAAGTTCAGTGGCACCTCGTGCGGGTCGAGCTCGGCGAGCTGCGCGGCGAACTCGGCCCGCTGCTCGACGGTCTCACCGAGGCCGAGGATGCCGCCGCAGCAGACCTCCATGCCGGATTCGCGGACCATCCGCAGGGTCTCCCACCGCTCCTCCCACGAGTGCGTGGTGACCACGTTCGGAAAGTACGACCGGCAGGTTTCCAGGTTGTGGTTGTAGCGGTGCACACCCATGTCGACCAGCTCGTCGACCTGCTCCTGAGTGAGCATGCCGAGCGAGGCGGCGACCTGGATGTCGACCTCCGCCTTGATCGCGGCGACCCCTTCACGCATCTGCTTCATCAGCCGGTCGTCCGGGCCCCGGACGGCGGCCACGATGCAGAACTCGGTCGCCCCGGTCGCGGCGGTCTGCTTCGCCGCCTGCACCAGCGAGGGAATGTCCAACCACACCGACCGCACCGGCGAGGTGAACAGGCCGGACTGGGAACAGAAGTGGCAGTCCTCCGGGCAGCCGCCGGTCTTCAGCGACACGATGCCCTCGACCTCGACCTCCGGGCCGCACCAGCGCATCCGCACCTCGTGGGCGAGCTGAAGGGTGGCGGACAGGTGCTCGTCGGGCAGGTTCAGCACGGCGAGGACACCGGCCTCGTCGAGACCGACGCCGTTGTGCAGCACCTGGTCCCGGGCCTGGTCGAGGATCTCTGGCATGGCACGTACCCTACAAGGCCGCCGCGCCGCCCGGTCCGACCCGGCCGCCCGGTGGCTCAGCGCGGCGAGCCGTACGCCGCCACGCCGGTGCGGGCATCCCGGGTGGTAACTTCGCCCGGCGGAAGCGCCTGACGGGCGGAACCGGCGGGGAAGGGACGTGGCGGTGGCGGACTGGCTGGCGGCGCTGGACCGCCGCGCCGAGCTGCGGGCCAAGGCGGGACTGACCCGCCGGCTGCATCCGCGCGCCGCCGCCGACGGTGTGGTCGACCTGGCCGGCAACGACTACCTGGGCCTGGCCGCGCACCCTGAGGTGGTTGCCGCCGCCGCGCAGGCCCTTGCCGCGTACGGGCTGGGTGCGACCGGTTCACGGCTGATCCGCGGCTCCACCGAAGCCCACCACACGCTTGAGGAAACGCTCGCCGAATGGCTCGGCACCGACCGGTCGCTGGTCTTCTCCTCCGGGTACCTGGCCAACCTCGGTGCGGTCCGCGCGCTGGTGCGTCCCCGTACGCTGCTGATCTCCGACGCGCACAACCACGCCTCACTTATCGATGGCTGCCGGATCTCCGGCGCGGAGACGGTGGTGACCCCGCACGCCGACGTGGCGGCGGTCGCCGCCGCCCTTGCCGCCGCCCCGGGCCGACCGGCCGTGGTGGTCACCGAGTCGGTCTTCTCCGTCGACGGTGATCTCGCCCCGTTGGCGCGGCTGCACGCCACCGCCCGCGAACATGGCGCGTTGCTGCTGGTCGACGACGCGCACGCGCTGGGCGTGGTCGGCGCGGACGGCGCCGGCGCGGTGGCCGAGGCCGGACTGACCGGCGAACCCGACGTGGTGGTCACCGCGACCCTGTCCAAGGCGCTCGGTGGGGCCGGTGGCGTGGTGGCCGGTCCGGCCGAGTTCGTCCGGCACCTGGTGGAGACCGCGCGGACCTTCATCTACGACACCGCCCTGCCGCCCGTGGTGGCGGCCGGGGTGCAGGCCGCCGTCGGGCTGGCGCGCTCCGGCGCCGGCCTGCGCGCCGAGCTGGCCGAGCGGGCCGCCCACGCGGTCGGCCGGCTGCGCGCCGCCGGCCTGGACGTCTCCGCTGCCGACGCCGCCGTCGTCTCGATCACCGCGCCCAGCCCGGAGGCGGCGACGGCGTGGGCCACCGCCTGCCGGGACCGGGGGGTGGCGGTCGGCTGTTTCCGCCCGCCCTCCACCCCCGACAGCCGGTCGAGGCTGCGCCTGACCGTCAGCGCCGGGGTGCCGCGGGCGGACTTCGAACACGCCCTGGAGGTCATCGTGGAATGTGCGCCATGACGGATCAGTGGCGTGGACCGGTGCTGGTCACCGGCACCGACACCGAGGTCGGCAAGACGGTGGTGACCGCGGCGATCACGGCCGCGGCGCAGGCGGCCGGGCTGCGGGTGGCGGTGGTCAAACCCGGTCAGACCGGTACGGCCACCGGCGATCCCGGTGATGTCGAGACGGTCGCCCGGCTGGCTGCCCCGATGACCTGTCGTACGCTGGCCAGCTTTCCGGACCCGCTCGCGCCGTTGGCCGCTGCCCGGGTGGCCGAACTGCCGCCGCTGGAGCTGTACAACGCGGTCGACGCGGTGCGGGAGGAGGCCGACAAGCACGATCTGGTGTTGGTCGAGGGGGCCGGCGGACTGCTCGTACCGATGGGCCTGCGGCCGTCCGGGGAGCCGTGGACCGTCGCCGACCTGGCCGTGTCACTGGGCGCTCCGGCGGTGGTGGTGGCTCGGGCCGGCCTGGGCACCCTCAACCACACCGCGCTCACCCTGGAGGCCCTGGACCGGCGGGCCGTGCCGGCGGGCGTGATCATCGGCGCCTGGCCGGCTGAGCCTGAGCTGGTGCACTGGGCGAACCTCAGCGACCTGCTGCCGAATCTGCTCGGCGCGTTGCCGGCCGGGGCCGGGGCGATGGACCCGGGAGTGTTCCGGCGTTCCGCGCCGGGCTGGCTCACCCCGGCCCTGTACGGCGTGCTCGACGACTGGCGCGCCTGGGCCGACGAGACCACCTGAGCCGAACCCGTCGACCTGCTGACTTTCGTCAGTGCCGACACCGGCCGGGCGTGGGTAGCGTGACCGTCGTGTACAAGAGGTGGCGTGACCTGCTGCTCTGGGCGGTGCTGGCCGCGCCGTTCGGGTACGTCGGTGCCACCCCGCCGCACTCCCGCGACGCCGTGGTGTCGCTGCTCATCGGCCTGGGCGGGGCCGGTGTCGCGGTCGCGGTCAGCCGGCGGCTGCCGCTTGTCGCCCTGCTCGTGGTGGTGCTCGGTACCCTGCTCAACGGAAACTTCGTCTTCGCCATCCCGGTATTCAGCTACCTGGCCGGACGACGCAGTCCGCGTACGATGCCGGTGGCCGTGGTGTTCGCGGTGATCGCGGCCGGTGGCACGGTGCTCAATCTCGGGCTGCTCGGCACCGGCATGGCCACCTGGTTTCTGCTGGCCACGGTGCTGCTGTTCGCGGGCGTCTTTCCCTGGCTGATCGGCAGGTACCGGCGGCAACAGGCAGCGCTTCTCGACGCCGGTCGCCGCTACGACCAGGCTCGCGCACAAGAGCGACAGGGAGAGGCGGAACGGATCCGGTTGCGTGAGCGGGCCCGCATCGCGCGGGAAATGCACGACTCGCTCGGGCACGCGCTGAGCCTGATCGCGCTGCGTGCCGCCGCATTGGAACTCGCCGACGACCTCAACTCCCGGCATCGCGCTGCCGCCGGTGAGCTGCGGGCCAGTGTGGCCGAGGCGACCGAGCGGCTGCACGGAATAATCGGGGTGCTTCGTGAGGAGACCGCGCCGGTCACCACCCGTCCCGCCGGGGAGGACATCGCCGACCTGGTCGACGGCGCGCGGGAGGCCGGCATGGCGGTGCGGCTGGACCTACGGAGCATGTCGCCGGATCCGCATGAGGTGCCGTCGGGTCTGCTGGACGTGCCGCCGGCCCTGCCCGAGTTGACGTCGCACGCCGCGTACGGGTTGGTTCGCGAGGCGCTGACGAACGCCGCCCGGTACGCGCCCGGAGCCGAGGTGACGGTCAGTCTGGTCCGGCGGGGGGACGGTGTGGTGGTGGAGGTGGTGAACGAGTCGCCGCCGGCCGGTCCGCTGCCCGGGCCGCCGGCCACCGGTTCCGGCCTGCTCGCCCTGGCCGAACGGGTCCGGCTCGCCGGTGGCTCGCTCAGCGCCGGGGCATGCCCGCAGGGCGGCTTCGCCGTCCGAGCCCGGCTACCTGTGCCTACCCCCGCCACCAACGCTGACGTCGCCTTCGCGGCCCGGCCCGACGTGATCGGCATGCCCGACGCGGCTCCGGGCGGCTCGGCTGCTGCCGGCGGCAACCCGGATGGCGCGGCAGCCCGCCGGCAGGTTCGGCGCAGCCTGCTGGTGGCGCTCGGCGCACCCGTCGGTATCGCGATGGCACTGTCGCTGATCTACTACCCGGTCGCCACCGTCGGCGCGGTGCTGGACCGGAGCACCTTCGAGGAGTTGCCTGTGGGTGTGGCCCGGGACGACCTGGTCGGCCTGCCGCCCCGGCAGGTGGACCGGCCCGCCGACGCCCGGCCGGACTGCGAGTACTACACCGACGGCAACTTCCCATTCGCCCAGCCGACGTGGCGGTTGTGCTTCCTCAACGGTCGGCTGGTCAGCAAGGAGCGGGTGAACGAATGACAAGTGTTCCGGTGGAGCCGGTACGGGTGCTGTTGGCCGACGACGAGGCGATGATCCGGGCCGGTGTCCGGGCGATCCTGGCCACCGACCCCGGCATCGAGCTCGTCGCCGAGGCTGGCGACGGCCGGACCGCTGTGGAACTGGTCCGGGCCCACCGACCTCGGCTGGCCCTGCTGGACATCCGGATGCCGAAGCTGGACGGGCTTGCCGCCGCCGCCGAGATCCGTCGGTCGGTGCCGCAGACGGCCACCATCATGCTGACCACGTTCGGCGAGGACGACCATGTGGCGCGGGCGCTGGGGCACGGGGCGAGCGGCTTCCTGCTCAAGTCCGGCGACCCGCGGGAACTCATCGCCGGGGTGCACGCGGTAGCCGGTGGCGGCGCGTACCTGTCCCCGACCGTGGCTCGCCGGGTGATCGAGTTGGGCGGCGACCGGGTCGCCCGCCGACCGTTGGCCCAGGATCGGCTGGCCGGGCTGACCACCCGGGAACGGGAGGTGCTGGCGCTGGTCGGGGCGGGACTTTCCAACGCCGAGATCGCCAGCCGCTTGTATCTGGTCGAGGGCACCGTGAAGACCTACCTGACGAGCATCTTCACCCGGCTTGAGGTGCGTAACCGGGTGCAGGCGGCGATCCTCGCGTACGAGGCGGGGCTGGTCGAATCGGTCGAATAGGACCAGCCCCGTCCGACCTTTCACGCGTCGCGTCTGCGCAGCGCCGCTCGGCCGGCCAGCAGTGCCACGGCGGCCCAGCCGGCGAGCAGCAACAGTCCGACCACCGGTGGGTACGGTTGCCCGTCGCCGGCCAGGAGGTGTCTCCCGGCCTCGCCCGGAAGGGCGTCGGCGATCCGGTGCAGCGCGGTGATGTCCGGCTCGCGCAACGACAACGGCACGATCATCAGTACCGCGAGCAGCACCGTCAACGTCAGCACCGCGCTGCGCAGCACGGCGCCGAGGCCGAGCGCGAGGACACCGATCAACGCCAGGTAGGCGGCCAGGGCGACGACGTCGCGGAGGGTGCCGGCCGCCGGGGCGGCTCCCCATTCACCGAGCACCGGCGAAGCGACGAGTGCGCCGACCCCGCCGAGCAGCAACCCGAGCCCGAAGGTCACGGCCGCCGTGACGGCCGCCTTGGCCAGCAGTACGCGACCCCGCGACGGTGTGCACTGCAAGGTGGTCCGGATCGTTCCGGTGGTGAACTCGCTGGTGATCATGAGCAGGCCGAGGGCCAGCACGGCGTACTGGACCAGCTCCAGCGAGTCGACGAGTACGGTCCCCACCGGGACCACCCCGGCGTCGTCGCTCGGATCGTCGTTGGTGTTGCCGTTGGCGACGTAGATCGCCAGCTGCCCGGCGGTGGCGGTCATCAGCACCACCGAGGCGAGCACCGTCCACCAGGTGCTGCGTACCGTCCGGAGTTTGGTCCACTCTGCGCGGATCGTCGTCATGCCGCACCTCCCGCGCCGGCCGCGTACTCGACGTGGTCGGCGGTCAGGGCCATGAAGGCCCGCTCCAGGGAGGCCTCCTCCGCGGCCAGCTCGTGCAGCGGCACCCCGAGTTCGTACGCCAGCTCGCCGACGCGCTCGACGGTGGCGCCGGTGACGGTCAGCTCGTCCGTTCCGCCGGACTCGACCACCGCACCGGCGGCGGTCAGCCGATCGGCGAGGGCCGCCAGCCCGGCCGGTCGCGGGCTGCGGACCCGTACGGCCAGTCCGCTGCCGGTGATCACCTCGGCAGTGGGCGCGTCGGCGATCAGCCGGCCCTGACCGAGCACCACCAACCAGTCAGCGGTCTGCTGCATCTCGCTCATCAGGTGGCTGGAGATCAGCACGGTGCGGCCCTCGGCGGCCAGGGACCGGCTGAGCTGCCGGATCCAGCGCACCCCGTCCGGGTCGAGGCCGTTCACCGGTTCGTCGAACATCAGCACCGGCGGGTCTCCGAGCAGGGCACCGGCGATGCCGAGCCGCTGACCCATCCCGAGGGAGAGCGCGCGAGCCGGCTTCGCCGCCGCCCGGTCGTCAAGCCCGACGGTGGCGAGCACCTCGTCCACCCGGCGTTCGGGTATGCCGTTGCTGGCGGCCATCGCGGACAGGTGGGCCCGCCCGGAGCGGGCGGGATGCAGGGCCCGCGCGTCAAGCAGCGCACCGATCTCGTGCAGTGGCCGGCGCAGCTCGCGGTACGGCCGCCCGCCGATCAGCGCCTGGCCGGCGGTGGGGCGGTCCAGTCCCAGGATCAGCCGCATGGTGGTCGACTTGCCGGCGCCGTTCGGCCCGAGGAAGCCGGTGACCCGGCCGGGACCGATGTCGACGGTCAACTCGTCGACAGCCGTGGTATCCCCGAACCGCTTGGTCAACGCACGTAACGTAATCATGCCGGGACGGTAGGTCGGTGACGATGGGGCCCGCCGTGCCCGAAAGGCAGCACCCGGCCCTGACTTTCGTCAACTCCCGCCCGGTTCAGCGGCGGACGACGAAGGTGTCGGGCATCCGGAAGGTGAGATTGTCGGGATAGTGGGGCGGGCGCAGCACGCGTACCCCGGTCAGCAGCGGTGCGGCCTCGCGCACCAGCGTGGTGGCTTCCATCCGGGCGAGTTGGTCGCCGACGCAGCGGTGCACGCCCGCCCCGAAGGCCAGATGCCGGCGTGACCCGCGCTGCCCCGGGCGGAACTCGTCCGGCGACTGCACGACCTCCGGGTCCCGTCCGGCGCGGGCCAGCCACAGCACCACGCTGGTACCCGCCCGCACCCCCGTCCCGCCCAGCGTGGTGTCCACGGCGGCGACCCGCCGCCAGGTGACGATCGGTGGTTCCAGCCGCAGCCCCTCCTCGACCACGTCGGCGACCGGCACCGAGCCGTCGCGTAGCCCGGCGAGCACCGCCGGCTCGGCGGTGAGCCGGTGCAGCAGCAGGGTGAGGAACTGCGAGGTGGTCTCCTGGCCGGCGACCAGCAGGAAGAACAGTGCGCCGACGACCACGTCGGGCGGGTGCCCGGCGGCGCGCAGGGATGCGGCCAGGCCGTCGCCGGTGGCCGCGAACTCCCGCAGCAACCGGTGGAAACGACCCACCTCGACGGCGAGCAGGTGTTGCCGGTCGGCGTCCAGCGGCGCCCAGAAGAGTTCCAGCGCTGCGCGGGCGAACTCCTTCACCGCCGCGACGGGTGCGTCGGGCAGGTCGACCAGCCGGGCCAGGACCAGCAGCGGTAGGTCGGCGGCGAGGCTCGCGTGCAGGTCGACAGGTGCGCCGGTGTCCAGGGTGGCGGTCAGTTCGGCGACCCGTTGCCGGACCAGCGCGGACAGCCACTCCCGTTGGGCGGCCACCCGGGTCGGGTGCAGGGCGTCGGCGACCAGGGCACGGATCTCCGGGTGGCTGGCGCCAGCGTTGTTGGCCAGCGTCGGCGGTAGCCGGAACCGGTGGGCGGCGAGCACCCGCAGCGCCGCCACCGGCATCGGGGTGACCGCGTCCAGCGCGTTGTCGGGTCGGAACGTCGTGGGGTCGGTGAGCACTTGGCGGACCAGGGCGTGCCGGGTCACCAGCAGGTGCTCGACGCCCACGTGATCGGCGACCCGGGCCACGTCGGGCCAGTGGGCGACGCCGGCCCCGGAGTCTGCCGGGACCTGCTCCCAGCTGCGGAACAGCACGGCGTCACGCTAGTCGGCCGCCTCCGGCCGCCCGGCGCGCAGCCGCCACACCGTGGTGCGCTTCACCCGTACGCTCTCCAGCGCCTCGCTGACCGGCACGTCGTAGGCGGCGAGTTCGTCGAAGCGTTCCCGGGGCAGGAAGGCCCGTCCCGGGTCGCCGACCAGCACCGACGCCCCGGCCCGGGTGGCGCGCAGCAGGAACCGCAGCACCCGGTTGGCCATCGCCTCGCTGTAGAAGACGTCGCCGGCCAGGATCACCTCGGCGTCGCCCGCGTCGCCGTCGAGGATGTCGCCGAGTTCGGCGTCCACGCGTACCTCGTTGGCCTCGGCGTTGAGCGCGACGGCCGCGACGGCAAGTTCGTCGACCTCCACGGCGCGGACGGCGGTCGCGCCGGCCCGGGCGGCGGCGATGGCCACCAGGCCGGAGCCGGAGGCCAGGTCGAGTACCCGGCGGCCGGCGACGGCCTCCGGGTGGTCGGTGACGTAGCGTGCCAGGCCCTGGCCGCCGGCCCAGGCAAAGGCCCAGAACGGTGGCGGCCGGTCGCTGCGGAACTCGCCCTCGGTCAGCTCCCACAACCCGATCGGCTCGTCCGCCTGGTGCAGCCGCACCTCGGGTACGAAGGCGACGGGGGCGAGCCGGGCGTGCAGCCGGACGAAGGCGGCGGAGAGCGCGGACATCCGGTGATTGTCCACCGTCACCGTGCCCGGCGTGTCGCGGGTGATCCGTAAGCGGTTCAATACCGTACGTGAAATCGGGCATCTTGCTTCACGGTACGTGCGAACACGCCCGTCTACCGGCTGGCCTCCCGCGCTCCTAGCGTTGCCAATGGAGGCGACCAACGGGAGGACGGATCGTGAAGAGGCTGTGGCGTTACACGCTACGGATCGGGGTGGCGCTGGCATGTCTCACCGGAGTGGACTTCGCCATGGCCGCGCCGGCGCACGCGGCGTTCGCCACCGAACTCGGCGGCCTGCCGGACCAGTTCACCGCCGGTGGGCGGGTGGCGACGATCTCCGCTGTGGTGTCCCGCGACGACCAGGGCGACTGCATCAAGGTGCGCTGGTCCCTGGTGCTGGGTGTGCAGGGGCTGCGACTGGACCAGGTGCGGGTGGATCGGATCGAGGAGACCGGCTCGTTTCCGGTGGAGGTGCGCGCCGAGGGTGACGCGGCACGGCTGACCGACCGTCAGCTCGACCCGGGCACGCTCTGCCCGGGGCGTACAGTCACCGCGCAGTACCGGATCGCGTTCGACCGGGACGCCGACGGGGGACGGGTGAGCCTCGCCGCTGAGGCGTACGACCGGAACCTGCGGTTGCTGTCCCGTCAGACGGCGACCCGCGAGGTGGTGGGTCGGGGCGTGGAAGCCCGCCCGACGACCGCGTCACCCACCCCGTCCGAGGCGCCGACTGTGGATCCGACGGAGGAGCCGGTCGAGGTGCCGACGGTGGATCCGACCGAGGAGGAGAGCGAACCCGCCGACGACGCGGGGTACGCGGGTGGGGCGGCCGAACCGCCGGACGCCGACGCGGCCGGTAACCAGACCGGCAGCGGGCTGGGTCTGACCGAGGTGGCCTTCCTCCTCGGCGGTCTGCTGCTCTTCCTCGGGGTGGGCCTGCTGCTGCGGTTGCGGCAGCTGACTCGTGAGCCCGAGGCCGCGGTCGACGCCGGCGGTCCGATGCCCGACCGTTGGGAACGGCGGTCGGACCCGCGGAGCCGGTGGCGGACGGTACCCCGTGACGGCGGTTACCTGAGCTGATTCAAGCCACGGTGGGGCGGGCGGGCTGCCGTCCGTCCCACCGTGGCGTCCGGTCACGTCACGGGGCCCAGTCGGGGTCGCGACCGAAGGCGGCCAGTAGCCGGTCCTGTTCGCCGGCGCCGGCGGGCAGTTCGACCTCGGGCTGGACGAGCCCGTTGCTCCGGTAGTCCTCGACGTGGCGGGAGTACCAGCGGGCCGCCTCGGCGACCGCGTCGGCGTCCATCGTCGGATCCGCGCCGATCGCCACCGCCAGGTCCCAGCCGTGTACGAGGTGTTCGGCCAGCAGTTGATGCAGGTACTCCTCGGCGGAGGTGGCGCCGGCCGACAGGTGCACCGTCCGGTCCAGGGTGCCCGGGCTGGTCGCGGCGACCTCGGCCTGCGCCGCGGCCTCGCGGGCGGTCTGGATCGGGTCGGCACCCAGCTGGTCGCCGTCGTAGCGGTCACCGACCTCGTCGATGGTGCGTCCGGCGAGCAGCGGCACGCTCCAGCGTTCCTCGTTGACCACGTGATTGACAAGTGTGCGGACGTCCCAGCCGGGGCAGGGGGTGGTAGCCGACCATTGTCCGGGGTGCACCTGTTCCACCCGGTCGGTGAACTCGGCCAGGCTGCGCCGGTACGTCTTCAGCAGCTCCATGCCGCCTTTGTTCCCGTCGGCGGCGCGGGTAACCCGCCGGATTCGGTGGCGCGGGTAACCGTCGGCTGCCCCGGCCGCCGACCGCGCCTGCCTATTCCAGCTGCTCGGGATCCAGTCCCAGTTCCCGGGCGGTCACCAGGCGCACCCACTCGGCGAACTGCCGGCGGGAAATCACCCGGTCGTGCACGGCGAGCTGCACCGCCAGGCCGTCCATCACGGCGCTGATCCGCCAGGCCGCGCCGGCCGGGTCGGTGCAGACGAAGCTGCCCTCCCGGACCCCGTCGGCGATCACCGTGGCGAGGTCCTGCCGCCACCGCAGGTCAAGCTTGCGGGAGACCTTCTCCAACTCGGGGGTACGCAGGGACTCCGCCCAGCCGTCGATCCACATGGACCAGGAGGTGGCGCGCCCGGCCGGGGTGTAGAGGCGCAGGATGCGGCGGAGCTTGCTCAGCGGCGGGGCGCTGGAGCGGGTGACCGCGTCGAGTCGGGCCAGATCCTGCTCGACGGCGTACGCGAAGGCCTGGGCGAGCAGTCGTTCCTTCGTGGCAAAGTGGTAGAAGACAAGTGCCTGGCTCACCCCGGCGGCCTGCGCCACATCGGCCGTGCGGGTGTTCGCCAGCCCGCGCTGCCCGATCACGTCACATGCGGTGCGCAGCAGGGCATCCAGGCGGATTTCCGCCGCACGTCTCGTCACGCCCGTCACCGTATCCGATCGAAACGGATACGGCCGGTCACCAAACCCCCGTTGATCCTGCTTACGACAGTCGGAAGCCGGACAGTTCCGGACTCGCCGGGACGGGAGCCCGATTTGGCATCCGTTCCACCGCTCGGCTAGAGTTCTCATCCGTCACCGGGTATTCCCGGGGCGTGCGGACGTAGCGCAGTTGGTAGCGCATCACCTTGCCAAGGTGAGGGTCGCGGGTTCGAGTCCCGTCGTCCGCTCGGAGCTGCCGCCACGCGTGACGGGGGCAACCTCGGTGGGGTGGCCGAGAGGCGAGGCAACGGCCTGCAAAGCCGTGTACGCGGGTTCAAATCCCGTCCCCACCTCGGTAAGAACAGCAAGGGCGATTGGCGCAGTGGGAGCGCGCTTCCTTGACACGGAAGAGGTCACTGGTTCAAACCCAGTATCGCCCACCAGTAAATGAAGGCCCGTTACCGGAGATCCGGTAGCGGGCCTTTCGCATGTCTCAGTCGTGCCCCCGCGTGAGCGGGTTGACGCTCCATTGGTCAGTCCTGCATAGTCAGCATTGACTAAGGGAGTGGTGGTGGATCGACGTCGGAGAGTGCCCAACCCGCTGGCCCTGGCCGTGCTGGCCTGGCTGATGTGGGAGCCGATGCACCCCTACGAGCTGGGTCGACGGCTCAAGCAGACCGGTCAGGACAAGCTCATCCGGTACACCCGCAGCTCCCTCTACATGGTCATCGAACAGCTCGCCCGGGCCGGGTTCGTCAAAGCGCAGGAGACGGTCCGGGACAGCGCCCGCCCCGAGCGCACGGTGTACGCGATCACCGAAGAGGGCCGGCACGAGATGCACGACTGGCTGCGCTCCCTGCTCGCCCAGCCCCGCGACGAATATCCGCACTTCGCCGTCGCCCTGTCGCTGCTCAGCCTGCTCCCGCCCGACGAGGCGGTCGAGGTGCTGCGCCGCCGGTCGGCGGCGCTGGCCGGCCGGATCGAGGAGACCCGCACGACCATGGAGGAGGCCCGCGCCGACGGCGTCACCTGGATCTTCCTGGTCGAGGAGCAGTACGCGCTCGCGCTGCTGGAGGCCGAGCGCCGGTTCGTCACCGAGCTGATCGAGTCACTCAAGCAGCCGGACTATGCGAAGTCCTGGCAGGAGACCATGGGGGGTCGCGCATGACATCCGTCCGAACCGCGCTGGTGATCGGTGGCGGGATTGCCGGGCCGGTGACCGCGATGGCGCTGGGCCGAGCCGGGATCGAGGCCACGGTCCACGAGGCGTACCCGTCGGCGGCCGAGGGGAGCGGAGTCACCCTGACCATGGCACCCAACGGCCTGGCCGCGTTGCGCTGGGTCGATGCCGAGCGGTCCGTCGAGGAAGTGGGGCTGCCCATGCGACGGACCGTGGTCACCGACGGTCGCGGAGGCCGCATCGGCGCCTTCCCGCACGTGGCGGTGGAACCGGTCACGCTGGGGCTGTGGCGTGACGACCTGGCCCGGGTGCTGCGCGAACGGGCCGAGGCGCAGGGCGTGCGCATCGTGTACGACAAGCGACTGGTCGACGCCGAACAGCGCGCCGACGGCGTGTTCGCCCGGTTCGCGGACGGCTCCACTGCCAGCGCCGACGTGCTGATCGGCGCGGACGGCATCCGCTCCCGGGTGCGTACGCTCATCGACCCGCAGGCACCCGGGCCGCAGGTGCTGCCACTGCTGAACCTCGGTGGCGCGGCCCGGTACGCGGTGCCAGACGCCGATCCGGAGGCGATGTACTTCGTCTTCGGTTCCCGTGCCTTCTTCGGCTACTGGGTGCAGCCCGACGGTCGCACGGCCTGGTTCGCCAACGTGCCGGATCACCGACCCACCAGCTACGCCGAGGCGAGCCAGATACCGCGATCGCAGTGGTTGCACCGGCTCCGCGAGGTGTTTGCCGACGACGTGCCGGCCCGGCAGGTGCTCGCCCACACCGAGCCGGACGACCTGGTGGCCATCGGATCGATCGAGAGCATGCCGTCGGTGCCGCGTTGGCACGACGGTCGGATGGCGCTTGTGGGCGACGCGGTGCACGCGCCGTCACCGAGTTCCGGCCAGGGCGCGTCACTGGCCGTGGAGAGCGCCGTGCAGTTGGCCCGCTGCCTGCGGGACCACCCCGACGTGCCGGCCGCGTTCGACGCGTACGAGCGGCTGCGCCGTGGGCGGGTCGAGAAGGTGCTCCGGCGGGGACGGCAGACGACGTCCACCAAGACGGTCGGCCCGGTCGCGAAGCGGATGATGCGGCTCATGATGCCGTTGGCGTTGCGTACCTTCCTCGACCCGGAGCGGACGCTCGGCCCGGAGCAGCGCTACCGGATCGACTGGGACGCGCCGGTCGCCACGGAACTCGCCGCCGGCCGCTCCTGAGTCGATGAGCCGCGCGCCGCGCCGGGTCGCCGACGCGTGGCGGTGGCGGCACCGTCCGGTGACCGCCACCGCCCGCAGCCGGTCACATCGGCGGCGCGACGTCCCGCCGCTCCTCGACCCGGCGGTACTCCACCGGCTCCTCCGTGGTGGTGGCGACCGTCTGGCGACGGCGGCCCCAGACGAGCGTGGTCAGGATCAGGCCGAGCACGCCGGCGGCCATCAGGATCCAGCCGACCACGTCCAAATCGAGCCCGCCGATGCTGGCGTTGACCGCGAAGGTGAGGATGGCGCCGAGCGCCAACAGGAAAATGCTGGTGCCGATACCCATGACAGCCTCCTTTGTCCGGGGGGTGCGGTGTGCTGTCGGGAGGGCTCTGTACCCGGGTCGGGAGCGGCGCAATCACCGGCGGTCGGGGGCGGCGCCTCCGGCGATCTTGTCATCGGGTAGAGTTGCCCCGTCGCCGGCGCAGCCGGAGGCAGTGCGGACGTAGCGCAGCTGGTAGCGCATCACCTTGCCAAGGTGAGGGTCGCGGGTTCGAATCCCGTCGTCCGCTCGCGGTCCGGCCGCACCCTGGGGTGCCGCCGGTCTCCACGGGCGATTGGCGCAGTGGGAGCGCGCTTCCTTGACACGGAAGAGGTCACTGGTTCAAACCCAGTATCGCCCACCAGCACTCGCTGGCCTCCGAGCGCACCACCCGCCAGCACCTCAAGCTGCGCAGGCATATGTGTCATCGTTGGCGGCCCACTGCCAGTCCTGCCTGTTCGCTATGCCGTCGAGCCTGCCGTTGGCGCGGATCCCGTCAACTACCTCAAACCAACCTCTGGTGAGCATCGCCATCGAGGAATCCTGCAACTCCTGCCGCTCGACCGGATCGCTGGGCATGACAACGTGGGGATACCAGTAGCCGACGGCCGACAGGTCGTTGCGCGACACCCGGTCGTCGGGGTTGTTGCTGTGCGCGGCCGTGTCCACGAGACGCAGCCACTTGAGAATCTTCTTCGCTGCCTGCTTGCAGCTGGTAATGCTCACCGCCTGTGCGGGTGCGGCCGCCGTGGCGACGACTCCGCCGGACACAGCCAGGGACAGCGCGGCCGCGATGGCAGCGCGCCGTAACAACGATGGTCTACGCACGAGGAACTCCCTCAGTCGCGAATGGATGCACTGAGTCTTGCCGTCGGGTCCATGGGGGTCGATCCCGCCAGCTACCCGGACGAACTCGCTTCAGCAGGATCGACAAACCGAATGCCGGCTGGTACGGGAATGCGGTTTCGGGTTGTGCCGCATTCGGTCCAGCCGATTCGAGTCGCGCCCTGGATC
This sequence comes from Verrucosispora sp. WMMD703, assembly GCF_049178935.1. Classification (NCBI taxonomy): domain Bacteria; kingdom Bacillati; phylum Actinomycetota; class Actinomycetes; order Micromonosporales; family Micromonosporaceae; genus Micromonospora; species Verrucosispora sp. WMMD703. The sequence goes on from NZ_JBMHMM010000004.1 coordinate 2,047,810, forward strand.
TTCGATCCGGGCCGTCCACCAGCAGTGTTGTATATCGCCGGCAGCGCACAGCCGCGCTGGCGCTCAGGCTCGGAAGGTCCGCCGATAGGTGTCCGGTGGCACGCCGATCACGCGGTGGAAGTGCCGGCGCAACGTGGTGGCCGTCCCCATGCCGGCGGCCGAGGCGATGGTGTCGATGCTGTCGTCAGTGCTCTCCAGCAGCTCCTGTGCGCGACGGATCCGCTGCGTCAGCAGCCACTGGAGCGGGGTCGTGCCGGTCACCGAGCGGAACTGGCGGGTCAGCTGGCGGGAGCTGAGACTCGCCTGGCGGGCCAGATCCTCGACGGTGAGCGGCTGGTCCAGGCGGCGCATCACCCAGGGAAGCAGCTCGGTCAGGGGACGGCCGTCCCGGGCGGGTACCGGTGTGCTGACGAACTGGGCCTGACCACCGGCCCGGTGCGGTGGCACGACCAGGCGGCGGGCGACCACGTTGGCGATCGCCGGGCCGTGATCGCGGCGGACCAGGTGCAGGCACAGGTCCATGGCCGCGGCCTTGCCGGCGGAGGTGAGCACGCGGCCGTTGTCGACGTAGAGCACGTCCGGGTCGACAGTCACCCTCGGATAGCGCGCGGCCAGCTCCCGGGTGTGGGCCCAGTGCGTCGTCGCCCGCCGCCCGTCCAGCAGGCCGGCGGCGGCCAGCACGAACACGCCCGTGCAGAGGGAGACCACCCGCGCACCCGATTCGTACGCCGTACGCACCGCCTCGACCAGCTCGCCGGGAGGCTCCTGTTCGACGTCCGCCAGGGCGGGAACGATCACGGTGTCGGCGGCTGCCAACCGGTCGAGCCCATGGTCGGGCTTCAGCAGGAACCGGCCGACGTGGACGGGGCGCGTGCCACACACCTGGGCGTTGTACCAGGGGCCGGGCACGGCGTCCGGCGCGGAGCCGAAGACTTCGCAGGCCAGCGCCAGTTCGAAGTGCAGCATCCCGTCGGTGGCGGCGATCGCGACGGAGTGCGGGGCGACGCTCATGTCGGAAATTGTACGGGCCGTGTCGTTCCGGACACTCGTCCCGCCTCGTCGGCCCCGGCAGAGTCATGCCCAGAAGATCACGTGGAACGGCGAGCAGGGGGCAGGCATGGGAGCGGGGCGAGAGGTGGCGGTGTTCGGCGCGTACGGGCACACCGGCCGGTTCGTGGTGGCGGAGTTGTGCGAGCGCGGGTACGTGCCGCTGCTGCTCGGCCGCGACCAGGACAAGCTGCTGGCGTTGGCGCGGACCCGACCGGGGCTGGAAACGCGACAGGCGGCGGTCGACGATCCGGCCTCCCTCGAGCGCGCGCTGCACGGAGCGACCGCTGTGATCAACTGTGCCGGGCCGTTCGCCTCCACCGCCGCCGCGCTGGTGGCGGCGGCGCTGCGCGCCGGCATCCCGTACGTCGACGTGGCTGCGGAGATCGAGGCGAACCTGGACACGTTCCGGCACTTCGCGGCACCGGCCCGCGCCGCGGGCATCGCGGTGGTCCCGGCGATGGCCTTCTTCGGCGGTCTCGGCGACCTGTTGGTCACCACCGTTCTGGACGACGCGGCGGCGGCGGACGAGGTGCACATCGCCTACGGCCTGAGCAGTTGGCGACCCACCCCCGGAACTCGCGCGTCGGGCGCGGTGTCGGCACGGCGGCGAGGTGACCGCCGGGTCCGCTACACGGGCGGGCAACTGGAGTACCACGACGACGCGCTGCCGAGCCTGGAGTGGCCCTTCCCGGCTCCGCTGGGCCGGCAACGGGTCATCGGGGACTTCACGATGGCCGACGTCGTCACCGTGCCCAGCCACCTGACCGTCCCCAGGGTGCGCACCTACATGGCGGCCACTGCGGCGGCGGACCTGTCCGCTGCGGACGCGTCGAGGCCTACCCCGGTCGATGAGCGCGGCCGATCCGCGCAGACCTTCGTCGTCGACGTTCTCGTCCGAGCCGGCGGTACGCACCGGCGCCTGGCGGCGACGGGTCAGGACATCTACGCGATCAGCGCGCCCCTCGCGGTGGAGGCCGTCGACCGCATCCTCACCGGCCGGACCAGGGCCGTCGGCGTCGCCTCGGCGGGCGCGATGTTCGACGCGCCAGATTTCCTCGCCGCCCTGTCCCCGTGCCTGTCGCTGCATGTTCCGTCCGAACCCGCGCCGGTGGGCCTCGGTCCGGGGTCGTCCCGCCCGCGATGATCGGCGGCCAAATGGTCGGTCACCGTCGAGCGTGGACCTGCTCCGGACGGAGCCACCGCAGCGGTCCCGACGGGCCGATTACCGGTCGGCGGCCTCAGCGGCCGTCGGCGCTGGTGGGCAGGGCGAAGCGCCAGCCGTCCGCGTGCAGGGCGGGGATGGCCCGGTCGACGGCGTCGACGGTCTGGCTGCGGTCGCCGCCGCCGTCATGCAGCAGCACCACCGCGCCCGGGGCGACGCCCTCAATGAGGCGTCGCAGCAACTCGTCGGTGCCGGGCGGTTCCCAGTCGGTCACGGCGAGCCGCCAGCCCATCGGTCGCATCCCCAGCGCCGTGGCCACGCCGGGCGTCTGGCCCCAGGCCCCGTACGGTGCCCGGAAGTAGGGGACCCGGACGTGCGGGACGGCGTGCCGGATGACGGCGTTGGTCTCCAGCAGGTCCGAGGCGATCCGCCCGGCGGCCCAGGCGCCCATGTCGTCGTGGTGCATGCTGTGGTTGCCCAGCGCATGCCCGGCCGCGACGATCCGGCGCACCAGCTCGGGGTGCTCGATGACCCGGTCGCCCTGAAGGAAGAAGACCGCCCGGACGTCGTGGGCGGCCAAGATGTCGAGCAGGTGCGGGGTGTGCTCCGGGTGCGGTCCGTCATCGAAGGTGAGGCAGACGACCCGTTCGGTGCCGATCACCTCGGTGGGCCGTACCGGTGGCGGTCCGACGCCCAGCCTGGACGCGGCAGGCGGGGGACGCAGGGGCTGCGTGGTGGACGACATCGATCGGACCTTCCGCTGGTGGGCCGTGTGGGGCGCTTGGCGCCCCACACGGCCCGCTGGTGGTGGATGGCTGGTCCGCCCGCCGGGACGAGGGTCAGCGGCGGGGCTTGGGTGCGATGCGGGGCAGGACGTACGGCGGGCCGGCGAGGATCAGGTCGGACTTGATCTCGTGGTAGGCCAGCTTGGGCTGGTAGTTCTCGTCCATGATGGTGGCCAGGCCCTCCGGCGGGTCGTCGAACCAGCCCGGCACCCAGGAGTGCTTGTCGCTGAAGCCCCAGACGGTGTACGAGAGGCAGCTGCGCACGGCCAGGCAGGCCTTCATCAGCACGCTGTGGTTGGCGGCCGACGCCTGCAACCGGGGGTTGATCTCCTCGGAGTTGCCGGCCTGGACCGCCTCGGTCATCTGGCTGCGGACGTCCACCTCGGTGAACGCGGTCGCCACCCCGAGCGAGGTGAACTTCTTCAGCGCCTCGGTCACCTGGAAGGTGTTGAAGTTGCCGTACTGGGTGCCGAGGTGGCCCTGCGCGCCGACACCGTCGATCGGTACGCCCTGGGAACGCAGCCGCTTGACCATGTCGTAGACGAACTGGGTCTTGTCGTCGGCCGGGTTGCCGGAGCCGAACGCCTCGATGTTGTAGTCGTTGTAGAACAGCAGCGCCTTGGGGTCGGCGGCGCGGGCCCACCGGAACGCGTCAGCGATGTAGTCGGGCCCGAGGTTCTCGGCCCAGAAACCCTTGTAGTGCAGGGTGGGCGGAGTGTCCCAGGGGTCGCTGACCGCCTCGTTGACGACGTCCCACTGCCAGATCTTGCCCTTGTAGCGCTTGACCACCGTGGTGATGTGCTTGCGCAACAGCTCGCGCAGCTCCTGCTTGCTGATGGAGCCGTCGGCGACCCCTTCGGTCAGCCACTGCGGCAGCTGGTTGTGCCAGACGAGCACGTGACCTCGTACGCTCTGGCGGTTGCGCTTGGCGAAGTTGATGAGCTGGTCGGCCGGCTCCCAGTTGTAGGTGCCGCGGGTGGGTTCGAGGCTCTCCCACTTCATGGCGTTCTCGGCGGTGACCGAGACGAACTCGGATCCGGCGATCTTGCGGTACTCCGGGTCGGCGCTGTCGTTGAGGGCGTCCGCGCTGACCGCGGTGCCGATCTGCAGGCCGTGGCGCAGGCCGAGGGCGCCCAGGGTCTTCGCGGTCGGGTCGTACGGCCGGCCGGCCGTGGCCGGCACCATGTTCAAAGTCGCAGCGGTCGCGACGGCGACCGCTCCGACGGCCATCCACCGTCTCAACTTCATCTGCATTCCTCTCGATCCTCAATCGACATAGGTCGATCATGAAGCGCCGGTTCGGGCCGGTGCTGAGCAGGTTGGCAGCGGTGCGCGGCGCCATGGCCGGAGGTGTCACGTGGTCGCGGAGGGCGCCGATATTTTTCCGGATGTCGATCGGTAACTTGGTCGAAACGTTAGGGCCATCGATGGCCGCAGTCAACCACGAAAACTTCCGGAAGCAGCCCGTGTGCACTGCTGGAACGTCCGGTTTACAACCGGAAACTTCCGGATCCAACCTCGGCTCCGTGCCCTCGGATCGGCGCCCTGCCCCGTACGAAGTGGCCGGGCCGGCTCGCTCCCGCGGGTTCCGTGGACGGGGTCGAGCCGGCCCGGGGCTAGGGCCCGCCGGGGGCAGGTCGGTCGGACGGCGTACGTCGCCGGTCGATGAGGATCAGTGTTCGAGATAGGTGGCGTGATCGAAGTCGGCGTAGCGCCCGTCGCCGCCGATGTCCTGCACCCAGAGGCCGAGCAGGGCACCGGTGAAGCCCCAGGCCGCCGGTTCGCCGTCGACGATCCGGGCCGCGTGTTCGTCCGACAGGATGGTGGCGTCCAGTTCCACCGGCAGTCGCCGCCAACCGTCACCGAGGTCGTACGCGAAGTGCAGTACCGGGCCGTCGAAGGTGACCCGCAGGCCCACCCGCAGCCGGCCGCCGGTGTCGACGGTCAGGTGCGGGTACGCGGTGCGGTGGCCACCGTCGCAGCTGAGCAGCTCCAGCACCGACCGTCCGTCGTCGGCCCGGGTCAGGTAGAGGTGGTGCCAGTTCTCGGTGTTGTAGTAGCCGGTGATGCCCGCCAGGTGCCGATGGTCGCCCGGGTCGAACTCGACGACGGTCTCCAGCGAGCAATGGACCGCACCCACAGGTCGTGCCACCAGGCTAGGCGTCTGCTTACCGACGGGGGACTGGCCACCGTGCACCCGCAGGTGCGACGGGCGGGAGCGCAGGTCGATCCAGTCGTCCGTCGCCGGTCGGCGCAGGGTCGACCAGCCGGCGCCCAGCTGCGAAGCGTCGAAGTGGTCGGTGGCCGGCTCGTCGGGCCACGGATGGGCCGGCAGGTCCGGGGCGGGGATCTCGTCGGCCGGCACCCGGCCGGACACGCACGGCCAGCCCCCCGGTGACCAGTCGACCTTCTGGAGCGCGGTTTCCCGCCCGAGCACGCAGTTGCCGAGGGGCGTGTAGGGACGGGCCACCAGGTGGGCCAAATACCACTCACCACGCTGGGTGCGGACCAGACTGCCGTGGCCGGCCTTCTGCAGCGTCAGCTCCGGCCGGCCGACAGAGGTGAGCAGGGGCCCGGCCGGGTCCACCTCGTACGGCCCGAACAGCTCTCGCGACCGGGCCACGGTGACCTGGTGCTCCCAGCTGGTGCCGCCCTCGGCGGTGACCAGCCAGTACCAGCCGTCGTGCCGGTAGAGGTGCGGTCCCTCGGTCAGCCCCACCTCGGTGCCGGTGAAGATGATCCGGGGTCGGCCGACCAGTTGCCGTCGGGCCGGGTCATACTGCTGAATCTCGATGCCACCGAAGCGGTCACGCCCCGGCCGCCAGTCAGCACTCATCGCCAGCAGCCAGGAGGTGCCGTCGTCGTCGTGGAACAGCGCGGCGTCGAAGCCGTGCGAGTGCAGCCGTACCGGGTCCGACCATGGTCCCGTGATGGTCGGCGCGGTGGTGAGGAAGTTCTGTGCGTCCCAGTAACCGCTGGCGAAGCTGGCGACGTCGCTGTAGACCAGGTAGAACAGTCCGTCGTGGTATGTGAGGTCGGGTGCCCAGATCCCGTTGGAGTCGCCGCACCCGCGCAGGTCGAGCAGGCGTCGTTCGGTGATGATCCCGCCGAGCTCCCGCCAGTGGACGAGATCCTTCGAGTGGTGCACCCGTACGCCGGGGTACCACTCGAACGTCGAGGTCGCCAGATAGTAGTCGTCATCGACCCGCAGGATGGACGGATCCGGATGGAAGCCGGTGAGGACGGGGTTGCGGATCGACCGGGCGATAGCCACGTCTGCGATCTCGGTCGACATGTTCGACTCCTTCAGGTCACGATCCCGGTTAATTCCCGGAAATACTCCGGAAGTGCCAAGATTGCGCTCACGGTATCGGCTGGCGTCCCCTCGCGACACCCCCTTGACCGGCGACGCAAGCCCGTCGTAACGTGCCGGCCATCACGTCGAAAATACCGGTATCGAAGCGAAACTTGCGATCCCGTTTTCATGGCCGCCGCTGAGTGCGGTGGTGTTCCCTCCGCGTAACTACGCCTCCCCGAAGGGATGAACCATGACATCGCACCTCTCCCGCCGGTCGCTGCTGGGGTTGGCCGGCGCGGGCGCCGGCGCACTCCTGCTCGGCGCCTGCGGGGATGGGGACAGCGGCGCTTCCGCGAACCCGCAGAAGATCAGATGGTGGCACGTCCAGGACGCCGAGCCGATGCTCAGCGTCTGGGCAGACCTGGCTCGGCAGTACGAGAACGAGCACACCCACGTCACCGTCGAGGTACAGCCGTTGGAGGTCGAGGCGTTCAAGACCAAGCTGAACGGGGCGGTCGAGGCGGCGATGCCACCGGACCTGTTCCAGTCGTGGGGCGGCGGAGCACTGCAACAGCAGGTCGAGGCCGGCCTGGTCAAGGACATCACCAGCGAGGTCCAGGGTTGGATCGGTCAGCTGCTGCCCGCCTCGTTGCAGCCGTACACGGTGAACGACAAGATCTACGGAATTCCGTTCGACATCGGCATGGTCGGCTTCTGGTACAACCGGGACCACTTCGCCAAGGCCAACATCGAGACGCCGCCGAAGACCTGGGGCGAGTTGCTGGAAGTGGTCAACAAGCTCAAGGCCGTCAACATCGCTCCGATCGCGCTCGGCGGCAAGGACAAGTGGCCCGGGCACTACTACTGGGCGTACCTGGCGATGCGGATCGGCGGTCTCGAGGCGCTGCAGCGCGCGGCCGAGGACCGCAACTTCGACACGCCGGTCTTCATCGCCGCTGGCGAACGCCTCCGGGAACTTGTCGACATGCAGCCGTTCCAGAAGGGCTACCTGCGCGCGGAGTACGGGTCCGAGACCGGACAGGCCGCGACGATGGGCAACGAGGAGGCCGCCATGGAGCTGATGGGCCAGTGGGCACCGTCGGTGCAGGCGTCCTCCTCGACCAGCAAGCGCGGCCTCGGTGACCGCCTCGCCTTCTTCCCCTTCCCGGCCGTCGAGGACGGCAAGGGCTCGGCCACCGACGCGTTCGGTGGCGGCAACGGCTTCGTGGTCGGCCGCGACGCACCGCCCGCAACCGTGGAGTTCCTGCGGACGCTGCTGCAGGCGAGGAACCAGCGCCGGGCCGCACAGACCGGCGCGGTGCTGCCCACCAACCAGGCCGCGGTCGGCGGGATCAAGGACCTGAACAACCAGGTCGTGGCGGCGAACCTGGGCATCGCGACCGGCTTCCAGCTCTACCTCGACCAGGCGTACCCGCCAGCGGTGGGTCAGCAGGTGAACGAGAGTGTGGCACAGCTGATCGCCGGCACGAAGCGGCCGGACCAGATCGTCAAGGACATCACCAGGGTCGCGAAGAAGCAGTAGCGGGCGTCGTCGGCGCTCGGGCACCGCGCCGTCGCCGTACGTCAGCCTGTCGGCGCTCCTGCCGGCGGCGTTGAGGGTTGAGCGAAGTAGGGAGGGCGCATGGCTGCCAACGACAACCGGACAGTGACCATCGCGGCCATCGCCCGCCTGGCGGGGGTGTCGGTGCCGACGGTGTCCCGGGTGATCAATGGTCGTTCGGATGTGGCTCCGCAGACCCGTGAGCGGGTGGAGGAGTTGCTGACGCGGCATGGTTACCGGCGTCGGCCGCCGAGTATGCGGGCGAGTTCGGGGTTGGTGGATCTGGTTTTCAACGACCTGGACAGTCCGTGGGCGGTGGAGATCATCCGGGGTGTGGAGGATGTGGCGCACGCCGCCGGGGTGGGCACCGTCGTGTCGGCCATCCACCGACGCTCGTCCTCGGCGAAGCAGTGGCTGGACAACATCCGGACCCGGTCCACCGAGGGGGTCATCTTCGTGACCTCCACCCTCGAGCCGCCGCAGCAGGCCGAGTTGCGCCGGCTGAACATCCCGGCCGTGATCGTCGACCCGGCGGGTGTCCCCGCCCAGGACGCGCCGACGATCGGTGCCACCAACTGGGCGGGAAGCCTGCGGGCGACCGAGTATCTGATCGGGTTGGGGCATCGGCGGATCGGGTTCATCGCCGGGCCGCCGCAGTTGATGTGCAGCCGGGCCCGGATGGACGGCTACCGGGCCGCCCTGGAAACCGCCGGGATCCCGATAGACGACCGGTTGATCCAGGCGGGCAACTTCTACCACGAGGCCGGTTTCTCCGGCGGGGTGCGGTTGCTGGGGCTGACCGAGCCGCCGACGGCGATCTTCGCGTCGAGCGACCAGATGGCGCTGGGCGTGTACGAGGCGGTCCGGCAGCGCGGGCTGCGGATGCCGGATGACGTCAGCGTGGTGGGTTTCGACGACCTGCCGGAGGTGCGGTGGTGCTCGCCGCCGTTGACCACGGTGCGTCAGCCGCTGGCCGAGATGGGCATGCTGGCGGCGCGGACGGTGTTGCGGCTGGCCCGTGGTGAGAAGGTGGAGAGCCCCCGGGTGGAACTCGCCACCGAGCTCGTCATCCGGGACAGCGCGGCCGCGCCGCGTGCCGATCGGGGGTCCTCGGAGTGAACTGCGCCAACTACCGATAGTCGAGTGAAATTTCCGGCACTAGGGTGTGGGCGGGCGGCCGGTTGCCCGTCCTGGCCGCCCCGGGGCGATGGTGCGGGCTGTCGCCGTACCGGTTGGGTGGGGAGTGCCGTGGTTGCCAGAGACACCCGGAAGATCACAATTTCCGCGATAGCGGACCTGGCGGGGGTGTCGGTGCCGACGGTGTCCCGGGTGATCAATGGTCGTTCGGATGTGGCTCCGCAGACCCGTGAGCGGGTGGAGGAGTTGCTGACGCGGCATGGTTACCGGCGTCGGCCGCCGAGTATGCGGGCGAGTTCGGGGTTGGTGGATCTGGTTTTCAACGACCTGGACAGTCCGTGGGCGGTGGAGATCATCCGGGGTGTGGAGGATGTGGCGCACGCCGCCGGGGTGGGCACCGTCGTGTCGGCCATCCACCGGCAGACCTCCTCCGCGGAGCAGTGGCTCGACGGCATGCGCCGCCGGGGCACCGAGGGCGTGATCTTCGTGACCTCGATGGTCGAGCCACCCTTGCAGGCCGAGCTGCGCCGGCTGAGCATCCCGGTGGTGATCGTCGACGCGGACGGCCTGCCGGCCCGGGAAGCGACGACGATCGGTGCCACCAACTGGGCTGGGGGCCTGCGGGCGACCGAGTATCTGATCGGGTTGGGGCATCGGCGGATCGGGTTCATCGCCGGGCCACCGCAGTTGATGTGCAGCCGGGCCCGGATGGACGGCTACCGGGCGGCCCTGGAAGCCGCCGGGCTGTCCTTCGACGAGGACCTGGTCTGCCCGGGCGACTTCTACCACGAGGCCGGTTTCAACGGCGGGGTGCGGTTGCTGGGGCTGACCGAGCCGCCGACGGCGATCTTCGCGTCGAGCGACCAGATGGCGCTGGGCGTGTACGAGGCGGTCCGGCAGCGCGGGCTGCGTGTACCGGACGACGTCAGCGTGGTGGGTTTCGACGACCTGCCGGAGGTGCGGTGGTGCTCGCCGCCGTTGACCACGGTGCGTCAGCCGCTGGCCGAGATGGGCATGCTGGCGGCGCGGACGGTGTTGCGGCTGGCCCGAGGCGAGCAGGTGGAGAGCCCCCGGGTGGAACTCGCCACCGAACTCGTCATCCGGGACAGCGCGGCACCGCACTAGCTATCGATATTTTTCCGGAAGTTGTTGACGCCGCATCCGGTGGGGCCGACGATGGGACTCGCCGTCCTTTTCACCAAGGAACTGGCTGGTGGTGCCCGCCGTGCCCGCGGCACCGCCCGGCCGTGTCCGGCGGACGCCCACGCCGCCCGCCGGACACGGCACCCACCTTCCACCCGGCCCTGCACAGGTCGTCGCCGGTTTCTGCCGTTGGCAGATCCGCTGACGGTGAACGAGCCACCCCGACGCCGCCGACAACGGGCAGGGTGGCTCACATGAAACTCCTCGTACTGGGCGGCTCGGGATTCGTGGGCGGGGCGGTGGTCGCCGAGGCGATCCACCGGGGCTGGGCGGTGACGGCGTTCAACCGGGGGCGGCACGGGGCGCCCCCGGCTGGCGTACGGCACCTGTTGGGTGACCGCACCGCCGCCGACGGGTTGGCCGCGCTGGCCGAGGGGGAGTGGGATCTCGTCGTCGACACCTGGGACGGCGCACCCCGCGCCGCCCAGGCGACGGCGCGGATGCTGGCCGAACGGGCCGGGCACTACGTCTACGTCTCCAGCGGCTCGGTGTACGCCCGGCCGGTGCCGGCCGGCGTGACGGAACAGGCGCCGCTGGTGACCGCCGGCCCGGACGACATCGACGATGACTACCCGACGCTCAAGGCCGGTGCCGAGCGGGCCCTCCGCGCGGTGCTCGGCGACCGGGTGCTGCTCGCCCGCGCCGGGCTGATCCTCGGTCCCGGTGAGGACATCGGCCGGCTGCCGTGGTGGCTCAACCGTCTCGCCCGGGGCGGTGACGTGCTCGCACCCGGCCCTGCCGACCTGCCCGTGCAGTACGTCGACGTCCGCGACCTGGCGGCCTTCCTGCTGGACGCCGGGGCCGCCGGTCGGGCTGGAGCGGTGAACGTGGTGAGCCGACCCGGGCACACCACCATGGGCGAACTGCTCACCGTCGGCGTGACGGCCACCGGCGCTGACGCCCGACTGCGCTGGGCCGAGCCGGAGCAACTGCTCGCCGCCGGTGTGGAAGCGTGGAACGATCTGCCGATCTGGATCCCACTTGGGCACGAGTACCGGTGGATGCAGCAGATCGACGTCACCCGTGCGTACGCTGACGGGCTCAGCTGCCGGCCGGTGACCGAGACCGTCGTCGACACCTGGGCCTGGCTGCGCCGGGTGGGTTCGGTGCCGGCCCGCGCCGGCCGACCGGCCCGGCAGCCGGTCGGCCTGGACCCGGACCGGGAGGCCGCCCTGCTCGCCGCCCTGACCACCGACCGTCCGCCGCCGGTGCCGTCTCGCTGACGTCCGGTCGCCTCAGGCGAGGTGCACCGGCAGGTCCAGCACCTCGTCCACCGAGCGGCGGGGGGTGGGCCAGCCCGGCTGGCCGTACCCGATCCGCATCACCATCTGCGGCGTACCGAACCGCCCCAGCGACAGCCGGAGCTGCTCCCGGGCCGACGGCACCTCGATCGGTTGCGACAGCATCGACACGGACAGCCCGGCGTCGGTGGCGGTCAGCAGGACCCGTTGCAACGCCTGGCCCGCGACCACCTGATCGACGGCGGTGTTGCCGGCGGAGCCGAGCACCGCCACGAGGGGCTCCGGCTCGAAGTCCCGTCCGGGCGCCCGCTGGGTGCCGCCGAAGCCACGCGAGGGAAGCAGGTCCTGCGGCTCGGCCCGGGGACCGCTGGCGGTGACCGGGACGCCGTCCGGCTCGTCTCCGGCGCGTACCCACGCCTCGCGCTCCGCCCGGTAGGCGGGGTCGCGTTCGAGCACCCGGTGTGCGCCGCGAGCGATCTCGGCGAAGGCGTTGACGGCGCTCACCCCGATGAGCAGCTCCAGCCAGCAGTGCTCGGTCCGAGCCGCCTCACCCAGCCGCCAGCGAGAGTCGGCCGGGACCGGGTCGGGCCAGAACGGGGCACGGTTGCTGAACCGGCGTGGAATGGCCGCGTAGAGGCTCTGCTCGGTGGGGCTGGGTCGGCGCGGCAGGTCCGGCACCAGCCGGGCCAGCACGTCCGGTTCCGACGGGTACGGACGCAGTCGTACCGTCGCCGGGGCGCCGGCCATCGCCAGGGCGAGGCGCAGGTTGAACAGCGCCGCTCCGCCGGCGACGCGGGCGCCCCAGCCGCTCGGGTCGGTGGCGGGCAGCCGCCGGGTCGGGTCGAGGAGCACCTCGATCCCGCCGTCGCGCAGCCGGAACCGCCACGGCTGGACGTTGTGCAGGGACGGTGCCCGGACCGCGTCGGTCGCGGCGGCCCGCAATTGTTCGACGGTGTAGCCGGTTTCCATGGTCGGGCTCCCTCACATTCGCCTGGTACCTCCCCACGGTGCGCCCCGCACACCCCCACCCAGCAGGGCCACACGTCCCGAACCCCCAGGACCCCCCGCCCGACCTCGTCCGGTTGATCAAGAGGTTCTGGTCGGGATCCGGCCCGAGGGAGACGCAAACTTCTTGATCAACCGAGCGGGGGTGGGGGTGGGTGGGGAGGTCGGGTGGGAGGTTGGGACTTTTGGCCCGGGTGGGGGTGGGCGGGAGGGGGTAGAAAGGGGGGATGATCCGGGTGTTTCTGCTTGACGACCACGAGGTGGTCCGTCGTGGTCTGGCCGACCTGCTGCACGCGAGTGGTGACATAGAGGTGGTCGGTGAGTCCGGCTCCGCCCAGGAGGCGGCCCGCCGGATTCCGGCGCTGCGGCCCGACGTGGCGATCCTCGACGCCCGGCTACCCGACGGCAACGGCATCGACGTGTGCCGGGACATCCGGGCCGTGGACTCCTCGATCAAGGGCCTGATCCTCACCTCGTACGAGGACGACGAGGCACTGTTCGCGGCGATCATGGCCGGTGCCTCCGGGTACGTGCTCAAGCAGATCCGGGGCACCGACCTCGTCGACGCGGTACGCCGGGTGGCGGCCGGCCAGTCGCTGCTCGACCCGGCGATCACCACCCGGGTGCTGGATCGCATCCGCAGCGGCGTGGAGCAGCCCCGCGAGTTGCAGTCCCTCACCGAGCAGGAGCGGCGCATCCTGGAGTACGTCGCCGAGGGGCTGACCAACCGGGAGATCGCCAGCAAGATGTTCCTGGCCGAGAAGACGGTGAAGAACTACGTCTCCAGCGTGCTGGCCAAGCTCGGCCTGGAACGCCGTACCCAGGCCGCGGTGCTGGCCACCCGCCTGCTCGGCAAGACCCACTGACCGCACCCGCCGGGCCCGGCCCCCCGCGCAGTCCCGTCACGGGCGGGTCGCAGCGGCTCAGGCCACCAGCGGCACCGACCAGTGCAGCTCGGTGCCGCGCGGTTGGGCGCCGCGTACCTCGAAGGTGCCGCCGTGCCGTTCGGCGCGTTCGCGCAGGTTCACCAGCCCGCCCCGGGCGGCGGCCGGGTCGCAACCTACCCCGTTGTCGGTCACGGTGACGGCCACCTGGGCGGCGTCGACGCGTACCGCAACCGACACCGCCGTGGCCTCGGCGTGGCGTACGGCGTTGGACAGCGCCTCGCGGAGCACGGCGGCGAGCTCGGGGCGGACCTCGTCCGGCACGGCGCTGTCGATCGGCCCGGTCAGCTCCAGCCTCGGCCGGAAACCGAGCGACTCGGCGGCGGCTTCCACCGCCTCGCGGATCTCGGTGCGCAGCGCCGCGCTCATCGGGGTACGCAGCTCGAAGATGGTGCGGCGGATGTCCTTGATGGTGGTGTCCAGGTCGTCGACCGCGGCGTTGATCCGCCTGGCGACCTCCGGCCGCGCGGTCAACGGCACCGCGCTCTGTAGTTGCAGGCCGGTGGCGAACAACCGCTGGATCACCACGTCGTGCAGGTCCCGGGCGATCCGCTCGCGGTCCTCCAGCACCACCAGCTGCTCGCGTTCCTCCTGGCCACGGGCGCGTTCCATGGCCAGCGCCGCCTGACCGGCGAAGCTGCCCAGCAGGGCCACGTCGTCGTCGGTGGCGCCGCCGTGGTCGGCGCTGTGCGCGATCACCAGCACACCGTGCAGGGTGTCGGCGGTGGCCAGCGGAGAGATCACCGCCGGCCCGGTGTGCAGCACCGCCGGCCACGGCGCGGCGTGGGCCAGATCCTCCACCGAGTCGTGCCGACCCTGGGTCACCGGACCGGCGAAGCTGGTGTCGGCGGCCGGCAGCACCGTGCCGACAAGCGCGCGGGCCTGGGCGCCGACGCCGTCGACGACCTCGACGGTGAAGTGGTCCGCCTCCTCGTCGTAGAGCAGCACCAGGGCCAGCTCGGCCTCGGCGACCTCGCGGGCGCGCCGCGCCACCAGGGTCAGTGCGTCGGTGCGGCGCACCTCGCCGAGCAGCAGCGAGGTGATCTCGGCGGTGGCGGCGAGCCAGCGTTCCCGGCGGTTGGCCAGCGCGTACAGCCGGGCGTTCTCGATCGCCACGCCGGCCGCTCCGGCGAGCGCGACGACGATCTCCTCGTCGTCCTCGGTGAACTCGGCGCCGCCCTGCTTCTCGGCGAGGTAGAGGTTGCCGAACACCTGATCGCGGATGCGGACCGGCACGCCGAGGAAGGTGTGCATCGGCGGATGGTGCGGCGGAAAGCCGTACGAGTTCGGATGCTGGGTGATGTCCGGCATCCGCACCGGTTTCGGTTCGTCGATGAGCAGGCCGAGCACCCCCCGGCCGTGCGGCAGGTCACCGATCTTCGCGTGCAGCTCGGGGGAGATGCCGTGGGTGATGAAGTCGTGCAGCATCCGGTCGGGGCCGATCACCCCGAGCGCGCCGTAGCGGGCCCCGGCCAGGTCACAGGCCGCCTGCACGATGCGCCGCAGGGTGCTGCGCAGATCCAGGTCGGTGCCGATGCCGACGACCGCGTCGAGCAGCGCCCGTAGGCGTTCCCGGCTGGTCACCACCTCGCCGACACGATCGAGCATCTCCTGGAGCAGCTCGTCCAGGCGGACCCGGGAGAGCGGGCTCAGGCCGAGCGACGGTGGCTCGTGACGGGGATTGGGTGCGCCGACAGTCACCCGGCGATGCTATCCGGCGACCGGCGGCGCGGAAACGCCCGCGGCCGGCCGGGCGTGGTGCCCGGATGCCGCGCTAGGCGGCGTCGCCGGACACCGCCGAGGTGTCCACCACCTGCTCGCGGGGCAGTCGCGGGGTGTGCGGTGGGCCGGCGTGGGCCGGGTCGGCCACCCCCAGGCGCAGGCCGAGGTACGGGTGGCCGAGCCCGGAGAGCAGCTGGCGCAGGGTCTGCCGGGTGGCCGGCACCTCGACCACGCCGCTGAGCGGCACCATCGAAACACCCAGTCGGGTGGCGGCCAGCCAGGCGGCCGACAGCGCCTCGCCCGCACGGAGCCAGTCGACCGGCTCGTCCTGGTCGCCGTAGAGCACCGCGTAGGACGCTGCCCGATCGTGCCCCGGCCCGACCGGCAGGGTGCCCGGGCGACCGAAGTCCCGGCCCGGCACGGTGGTCTGCGCGGGCTGCTCCGGCAGCACCTCCGGGGTGAGCCCGGTGCCGCCCGCGCGGCTAGTCCAGTACTCCAGTTCCTCCCGCAGCCGGGAATCCTCCGCCTCGACCGTGGCAGCGTGTGAGGCGGACGCGGCCAGTTGCAGCACCTGGTCGCGATCGAGGATCTCCAACCGGGCACCCTCCCGGCCGGCGGCCGACGCGATGGCGCTCAACGAGTCGTCGGAGACCGGCTCGTCGCTGACCGGACGCCGGTCGGTGTGCCGCACCTGCATGCACTGCACCGACCGCATCGCGTCCGGGTCGGCGCCGGTGGCCCGGGGCTCGGTGAGGCGGGCGAGCAGGTCGGGGTCGCCCGGCTCGGGCATCCGCTGCACGCTTGTCGCCCACCCCTCGGCGGCCAGGGCCAGCCGGGCATGGTGCAGCGCCGCACCGCAGCTGAGGGTGACCAGCTCGCCCTGCGGATCGGTGGCGGCCAACCTGCTGTCGCGCACCATCCGCAGCTCCAACGCGTCGGGTAGCACCCGCCAGCGCCACGGCTGGCTGTTGTGCACCGACGGCGCGTGACCGGCCATCGCGGCGGCCTCCGCGAGGGCGGTGGTCAGCGGGCGGTGGGTAGCCGGCGTCTGGTGGCTCATCCTCACGACCTTTCCGTCTCTGCCCATCGTGCCGCACCTCCGTACGGCTGTGGGTGCGGTCCGGTTCATCGTGCGACATCGGTCGGCGGCGCGCAGGATCCGCACGGCCCGACCGGGCGGGACCTGTGACCCGTGTTCCGCTCCGCTCCGCCCGACCCGGTTGAGACGATCCGCAGGTGGGGAAGCGACGGTCGGCGGATGACCGGGGCGAGTGCCTGCCGGACCGGCCGGCGCGACCCGGACCGGAGCGTTCCGGCTCGGGTCGCCGGAACTGGTGGCTGTGGGTCCCGCTGGCCGGACTCACGCTGCTGGTGCTGGCCGGTGCGGCGGTGCGGCTGGCCGGGCAGCCGGGCGCCGCCGACGTGTGGTGGGCGGCGGCCACCCTGGTCGCGCTGCTGCCGGCTGCCGCGTCGGTGCTGCGGGAACTGCTGCGGCGGCGGTTCGGTGTGGACGTGATCGCCGTGCTGGCGCTGGGCGGAGCACTCGTCGTCGGCGAGTACCTGGCCGGTGCGGTGGTCGCGGTGATGCTGGCCACCGGGCGGACCCTGGAGGCGTACGCGCAGCGCCGGGCGACCCGGGACCTGCGGGCGCTGCTGGAGCGGGCACCGCGTACCGCGCGCCGTCGTACCGCCGAAGGCGGCGTCGAGGTGGTGCCGGCGGACCGGGTGGCGGTCGGTGACCGGTTACTTGTCGGCCCGGGTGACGTGGTCGCCGTCGACGGTGTCGCCGAGACCGCTGCGACGTTGGACGAGTCGGTGGTGACCGGGGAGTCCCGGCTCGTCGAGCGGGCGGCCGGGGCCCGGGTGTCCAGCGGTGTGGTCAACGCCGGGGCCGCGTTCGGCCTGCGGGCCACGGAGAGCGCCGAGCGCAGCACGTACGCCGGGATCGTCCGGCTGGCCGAGGAGGCGACCGCTCGCAAGGCACCGACGGTGCGGCTCGCCGACCGGTACGCCGCCGCCTTCGTGCCGTTCACACTGGTGCTGGCCGGGCTGGGCTGGGTGCTCTCCGGCGAGTTCCTCCGGGCGGTGGCGGTGCTGGTGGTGGCGACACCGTGTCCGTTGCTGCTGGCCACCCCGATCGCCATCGTCTCGGGACTGTCCCGGGTGGCCCGGCACGGGGTGCTGGTTCGCGACGGCGGCTCGCTGGAGGTCCTTGGTCGGGCGCGCACCCTGCTGGTCGACAAGACCGGAACGCTCACCGCCGGCCGTCCCCGGGTCGCCGATACCGTCGTGGCTCCCGGCGGTGACCCCGACGAGGTGCTGCGGGTGGCCGCCTCGGTGGAGCAGTTGTCCTCGCACGTGCTGGCGGCGGCACTGGTGCGCGCCGCCGGTGAGCGCGGCCTACGGCTGGTCACCCCGGCTGAGGTGACCGAGGAGCCGGGCCGGGGGGTGAGCGGGTGGGTCGACGGGCGGCGGATCCGGGTCGGCCAGTTCCCCGGGACGTTGCCGCAGTGGGCCGAGCTGGCCAGCCGGCGGGCCGGCGGGACGGGACACTCGCTGGTCTGGGTGGCCGACGAGGCCGGGCCGCTCGGCGCGGTCCTGCTGGAGGATCCGGTACGCCCCGACGCCCGCCGGACCGTGGCTCGGCTGCGTGCCGCCGGGCTCACCCGGATCGTGATGGTCACCGGGGACCGGCCGGAGGATGCCCGCCGGGTCGCCGACGTGGTGGGTGTCGACGCCGTGCTGGCCCGGTGCACCCCGCAGGAGAAGGTGAGCCGGGTTCGAGCCGAGGCCGACCGGGCGGTGACCGTGATGGTCGGTGACGGGGTGAACGACGCTCCGGCGCTGGCGGAGGCGCATGTCGGCGTGGCAATGGGGGCCACCGGGGCGACCGCCTCGGCCGATGTCGCCGACGCCGTGCTGAGTCTCGACCGCCTTGATCCGTTGGCCGACGCGGTCGAGGTGGCCCGGTACGCCCGCCGGATCGCGGTGCAGAGCGCCACGGTCGGGATGGGGCTGGCGCTGCTCGCGATGGGATTCGCGGCGGCCGGTCGGCTGCCACCGGTGGCGGGCGCGTTCCTTCAGGAGGGCATCGACGTGCTGGTGATCCTCAACGCGCTGCGCGCGCTCCGAGGTGGGCGCCGTGGGCCGGCCTGACAGCGGCCGGCCCCCGGCGTGCCTCAGCGTTCCCGGCCCACGGCGCGCCTCACCGTTCCCGGACCACCGCGACCGGACAGTGGGCGTGCTGGAGGAGTTGCTGGCTGACCGAGCCGAGCAGCATCCCCCGCAGCCCACCGCGTCCCCGGCTGCCGACGACGACCAGTTGCGCGTTGCGGCTGGCGTCGATCAGCAGACCGGCCGGCGCGGCGGCGGCCGTCTCGACGGTCACCTCGACGTCGGGGAAACTCTCCTGCCCGCGACGCAACGCCTCGTCCACCTCGGCCCGTTGGTCGGCCAGCGCCGCGTCGCGGGCCTGCTCGCCGCGCAGGCTCCACTGTTCGCGTCGCGGCTGCCAGGCCCGCACCACGTGCAGCGGCACCCGACGCAGGGCCGCCTGTTCGAAGGCGAAGCCGAGGGCCAGCAGCGAATGCTCCGAGCCGTCCACCCCGACGGCGACGTGCCCGGCCCGGTCACTCTCGGCCGGCCGGCGACGGACCACCACCACCGGGCAGTGCGCGTGCGCGGTGACGTTGACCGCGGTCGAGCCGGCGAGCAGACCGGCGAAACCGCCGTGCCCACGGCTGCCCAGCACCAACAGGCCGGCCTGCGTCGAAGCCTCCTCCAGGATCAGGGCGGGCGGACCGTCCAGCACCTCGCCGCGTACGTCCAGGCCCGGATGGGTGGCGGCGGCGTCCGCTGCGGCCTTGCCGACCAGTTCCTCGACCTGCCGGCGGGCTTGCTCGTCGGGCCACATCCCCGGCGTCACGCCCGGACCCACCCAGCCGGCCACGGTCAGCCATTCGAAGACGTACGCCAACCGGACCGGCCGGCCGTCGCGGCGGGCCTGATCCAGCGCCCACTCCAGGGCCGCCGCGGCGTCCGGTGAGCCGTCGTAGCCCACCAGGATTTCCGCGCCTGCGCCGTGCTCGCTCATGATGGGCATCTCCTCACGGGTTGGTCGGGTCGGTCTCGCGGACCCAGCGCCACTCGGCCACCTTCGGGTCGTCCTCGCCGAACCGGCGGGTGTAGTCGCGGGCGGACTGGCGGGCGTCGGTCATCTCCTGCCGCAGATGCGCGGCGCGGGCGGCCAGCCCCGGTACCCGGTCGATAACGTCGATCACGAGGTGGAAGCGGTCCAGGTCGTTGAGCATCACCATGTCGAACGGCGTGGTGGTGGTGCCCTCCTCCTTGTACCCGCGTACGTGGAGGTTGTCGTGGTTGGCCCGGCGGTAGGTGAGCCGGTGGATCAGCCACGGGTAGCCGTGGTACGCGAAGATGATCGGCTTGTCGCGGGTGAACAACGTGTCGAACTCGGAATCCGGCAGGCCGTGCGGGTGCTCGGCGGCCGGCTGGAGCCGCATCAGGTCGACGACGTTGATCACCCGGACCTTGAGTTCGGGCAGGTGCTGGCGCAGCAGATCGGCTGCGGCCAGGGTCTCCAGCGTCGGCACGTCACCGGCGCAGGCGAGCACGACGTCCGGCTCGCTGCCGTCGTCGGTGCTGGCCCAGTCCCAGATGCCCACGCCGCGCCGGCAGTGCGCGATGGCCTCGTCCATGGTGAGCCAGCTGGGCGCGGGCTGCTTGCCGGCCACCACCACGTTTATGTAATGACGGCTGCGCAGGCAGTGATCCATGGTGGAGAGCAGCGTGTTGGCGTCCGGCGGCAGGTAGACCCGCACGACCTCGGCCTTCTTGTTCATCACATGGTCGATGAAGCCCGGGTCCTGGTGGGAGAAACCGTTGTGGTCCTGCCGCCAGACATGGCTGGAGAGCAGGTAGTTCAGCGACGCCACCGGCTGCCGCCACGGAATGCCACGGGTGACCTTGAGCCACTTGGCGTGCTGGTTGACCATCGAGTCGACGATGTGGATGAACGCCTCGTAGCTGGTGAAGATGCCGTGCCGGCCGGTGAGCAGGTAGCCCTCCAGCCAACCCTGGCACAGGTGCTCGGAGAGGACCTCCATCACCCGCCCGTCGGGGGAGAGGTGATCGTCGCCGTCGACCGTGCCGGCCATCCAGGCCCGGCCGGTGACCTCGAAGGCCGCCTGTAGCCGGTTGGAGGCGACCTCGTCCGGGCCGAACAGGCGGAACGTCTGCGGGTTGGCGGTGATCACGTCGCGGATCCACTTGCCGAGTTCACCGGTGGCGCTGGTGATCGTCGCACCGGGGCGGGGTACCTCGACGGCGTAGTCGCGGAAGTCGGGCAGGACCAGATCGCGCAGCAGGGAGCCGCCGTTGGCGACCGGATTGGCGCTCATCCGCCGTGGCCCCCGGGGCGGCAGATCGGCCACCTCGGCCACCGGCGCGCCGGTCGCGTCGAACAGCTCCTGCGGTCGGTAGCTGCGCAGCCACCGCTCCAGTTCGGCCAGGTGTTCCGGGTTGGAACGGACCGCGGAGAGCGGCACCTGGTGGGCGCGGTAGGTGCCCTCCACATGCTTGCCGTCGACGTCGCGTGGCCCGGTCCAGCCCTTCGGGGTACGCAGGACGATCATCGGCCAGCGCGGGCGTTCGACGGTTGCGCCGGAACGGGCACGGCGCTGGATCTCCGCGATCTCGTCCAGCGCCCGGTCAAGGGTGGCGGCCAGGCTCTGGTGCACCTTGGCCGGATCGTCGCCGGCCACCACGTACGGCTGGTAACCCTGGCCGCGCATCAGGTCGAGCAGGTCGGACTCGGGGATGCGGTCCAGCACCGTCGGGTTAGCGATCTTGTATCCGTTGAGGTGCAGGATGGGCAGCACCGCCCCGTCGCGGGCAGGGTTGAGGAACACGTTGGACAGCCAACTGCCGGCCAGCGGACCGGTCTCCGCCTCGCCGTCTCCGACCACGCAGGCGACCAGCAGGTCGGGGTTGTCGAAGGCGGCGCCGTAGGCGTGACTGAGCGCGTACCCCAGCTCGCCGCCCTCGTGGATCGAACCCGGCACCTCCGCCGCGACGTGGCTCGGAATGCCGCCGGGGAAGGAGAACTGCCGGAACAGTCGGGCCATGCCGGCCTCGTCGCGGCCGATGTCGTGGTACAGCTCGCTGTAGGTGCCTTCGAGCCAGGTGTTGGCCACCAGCGCCGGTCCGCCGTGCCCGGGCCCGGTGATGTAGATGGCGCTGAGGTCGCGCGCCACGATGGCCCGGTTCAGGTGGGCGTAGATCAGGTTCAGCCCGGGGGAGGTGCCCCAGTGCCCGAGCAGGCGGGGCTTGACGTGCTCGGGGGTCAGCGGTTCGCGCAACAGGGGATTGTCCAGCAGGTAGATCTGCCCGACGGTGAGGTAGTTCGCCGCTCGCCAGTAGGCGTCCAGCCGGCGCAGTTCGTCATCGGTCAGGGGGCTTCGCAGGTCTACGGCGGTGTCCATACTGCTTGAGCCTCTCGCGGGTCGGTGAATCCTGCATCCGCAACGCGGTTTCCTCTGTCAGCTTGGCCGAATCGGCGATCCTGGATCAGGGCCGTTGGTCCCGCCGGTCCGGGTTTCACGACCCGTCCGGGTCGGGTGTGCCGGTCACCCCACGGATCACCAGCACCGGGGACGGGGCGTGGTAGAGCAGCGACTGGCTGACCGCGCCGAGCATCCCGCGCGCCGGTTCCTCGCCCCGGGCGGCGACCACCACCAGTTGTGCCGAGCGGGACTGGTCGACGAGCACGTCACCGGGCTCGCCCTGGATGACGTGGCACTCGACGGCGGCGTCGGGATGGTCGACCCGGTGGCGGGACACCGTCTCGCTGAGCCGTTCGGCGGCCTCTTCGACGATGCCGTCGGAGTCCACCACCCAGACCGCCAGCAGCCGTGCCTCGTGCCGGGTGGCGCAGGTGAGCGCCCAGTCCAGGGCGATCTCGCTGGAGGCCGAGCCGTCGATGCCGACCAGTACCGGGCCGGAGGGTGGCGGTTCCCGCCGGGCGACCAGCACCGGGCACTCGGCGCGGGCGGCCACCTGCACGGCGGGGCTGTCCGCCGGGATGCAACGGTCGCAGTGGGCCATCCCGCCGTCGCCGACCACCACCAGGAAGGCGGTCTCCGACCTGCGGACGAGGTTCGCCACCGCCGAGCCCTCGGCGATCTCGGCGGTGACCGGTACGCCCGGCTCGTTCTCGTTGGCCGCCGCGGTCGCCTCGGCGAGCAACTGCTCTGCGGTTGCCCGGGAGCTGGAAACCGCCGGCGCGTCGAAGGCGGCCCAGTTGAAGGCGTGCAGCAGGTGCAGTCCGCGTCCGTGGGCGGCGGCGACCCGGGCGGCGAGGCGGGCCACCGGCAGGGCATCCTCCGGGCCGACGCCGACGAGAACCGGCGCGTCGCTGGCGGCGGCCATCCGCATCACCCCCGCAGCTGTGGCACCTGGCCTGCGTCTGAGGCTAGTCGCGCCGGTGCCGTCCCGGGGCGTGATCGCCGGACGGCAGCCCGACCCGGTGGGTGGTCACCGTGCCGGCGAGGCCCGGAGCACGATCGCGCTGGCATTGTCGATCCCACCGGCGTCCAGTGAGGCGCGCAGCAGATTCCGGACCGCGTCGACAACGGTGCGTAGCCGGTCTGCCCCGATCTCGGGCCACGCCTCGCGGACCAGCGCGGCGAACGTCGGTACGGCGGCGGCACCGGCGCGACGGCTGCCCTCACCATCGCCCATTCCGTCGGCCACCACGGCGAAGGGAAGCGTGGCATCGACGTGCAGTACGTCGTAGTTGTCGCGGTACCGGTTGCCGACCACGCTGCCGCCGGCCACCTCAAGTGTCAGGTCGGTGAGCGTGAAGCGGCGTGGCTCGTGACTCTCGTTTCGGTTCACTGGACCCCCGACCGACGGCTGGCGCGGCACCCCACGCGGCACGACCCTAGCGGCACCAGGCGGGTGTCAACTGGGGTTGACGCCCGGCTGGTGTCAATGTAGGTTGACAGCATGAGTCAGGCGACGGAACTCGCGGCGGCGGCCGGCAGCACCGACCCCCGGGTCGGTCTGCGTGCCGTCCGCGCCCTGCGCCGGCTGCTCGAACGGC
This sequence comes from Verrucosispora sp. WMMD703, assembly GCF_049178935.1. Taxonomy (NCBI): domain Bacteria; kingdom Bacillati; phylum Actinomycetota; class Actinomycetes; order Micromonosporales; family Micromonosporaceae; genus Micromonospora; species Verrucosispora sp. WMMD703. Next base: position 2,071,040 of record NZ_JBMHMM010000004.1, read on the forward strand.
TTGAGGTGGTCCAGGTCGACAACGCCCGGCGACAGGGCTGGTCGTGGCAGGAGATCGCCGACGCGCTCGAGGTCAGCCGGCAGGCGGTGCACAAGAAGCACGCCGGGCGACCGGCGGTCGATTCCTCCTGGGAGGCGTGATGTTCGAACGATTCACCGACCGTTCCCGCGCGGCCGTGCGGCGGGCGCGCGAGGAGGCCCGCGCCGAGGGGCAGCGGCCCGTCGGCACCGAGCACCTCCTGCTCGCCATCCTCGCCGACGGTGACGGCCTGGCCGTGCGGGTGCTCCGGGACGCGGGGGTCACCGCCGACGACCTGCGCGAGCGGATCCGTCACCACACCGAGACCGGGGGCAGTGGCCTGGGTGAGGCCGACGCGGCGGCGCTGCGTGAGATCGGCATCGACCTGTCGGCCATCGTCGCCCGGATCGAGGAGTCGTTCGGCCCGGACGCCCTACGCGAGGCGGTGCCGGCACCACGCCGCCGATGGGGCCGACGTCGGCCGAGCGGTGGTCCGTTCTCGGCCCGCGCCAAGAAGGTGCTGGAGCTGTCGCTGCGCGAGGCGATCCGGCTGCGGCACCGCCACATCGGCACCGAGCACCTCCTGCTCGGCCTGCTGCGGGAGGGCAACGGGCTTGCCGCGCTGGCGCTCACCGAGGCCGGCGTCGACCTGGCCGACGTCCGCCACCGCGTCGAGCTCGCCCTGCGCGCCAGCGCATAACCGTCGCCACCCCCTCCCGCGCCCACCTCCGCGATCTTGCACTTTCGGTCGCCGTTGTGAGGTTTTTGTCAGCATATGCACCGATGAAAACTGCAAGATCGCCGGTGGGAGGTGGTGGTGGGGGCGGGTGGGGCGAGGCACATCGGTGTCGGGTCGCTGAACGCGGCACGGTGCTGCACACTGACGCCGTGGAAGCTGGACGGGACGAAGGGCCGCTGCGCAGCGCGGTGGTGGTCAATCCGGTAAAGGTGACCGATCTCGACGCGTTGCGCCGTACCGTCGGCGACACGCTCGACGCGGCCGGCTGGCCGGAACCGCTGTGGTTCGAGACCACCCCCGACGATCCCGGTCGCGGCCAGACCGAGAAGGCCCTCGCCGCCGGGGTCGACGTGGTCTTCGCCTGCGGCGGCGACGGTACGGTGATGGCCTGCGTCGACGCCCTGGTCGGCACCGAGGTGGCGCTCGCCGTGCTGCCACAGGGCACCGGCAACCTGCTCGCGGCCAACCTGGGACTCTCCGACGAACTGCCCGCCGGGCTGGCGGTGGCCATCGAGCGTGGTCGGCGCCTGCTCGACGTCGGCGAGGTGGACGGGCACCACTTCGCGGTGATGGCCGGCATGGGCTTCGACGCCCAGATGCTCGATGCCACAAGCGAGACGACCAAGCGCCGGATCGGCTGGCCCGCGTACGTGGTGGGAGCCGCGCGACACCTGCGGGACCGACCGATGCGGGTGTGGATCCGGTTGGACGACCAGGCACCGCTGCGCCGTCGCGCCCGTTCGGTGCTGGTCGCCAACGTCGGCCGGCTCCAGGGCGGGGTCACCCTGCTCACCGAGGCGGAGCCCGACGACGGGTACCTCGACGTCGCCGTGCTGACTCCGCGCACGCTGCGGCACTGGCTCTCCCTCGGCTGGGCGGTGCTGCTCCGCCGCGACCGGGTGCCGCGGTTGGAGGTGTACCGCGCCCGTCGAGTGGAGATAACCAGCAACCGGAGCCAGCCCCGGGAGCTGGACGGCGACCTGATCGAACCGGGCCGCGAGCTGCGGGTGCAGATTCGGCGGCGGGCGTTGTGGCTGTGCGTACCGCGACCGGAGCAGGCTCCGGATCTGGCCGAGGACGCGTCGGCCGCCGCCGAGCGGGGCGAACGCCTCGTCGAGGAGGGCCGAGGTGAGCGCGAGGAGTGAGCTTGCGAGCCCCGCAGTTGCGAACGAAGGGTGGGCTCGGTGAGCGCGAGGAGTGAGCTTGCGAGCCCCGCAGTCGCGAACGAAGGGGCCGCACGGTGAGCAGCACCAAGATCGTGCCGGAGACCCGGCTGATGTCCGACGAGCAGCTCTGCGCCGACCATGCCTGGCAGACGCTGCGCCGGGAGGGCGGCTGGCACCTGCTGCGTGACGCCTTCACCCGGTTCCGCTACGGAGACGGGTTCAGTCACTCCCGAGCCTTCGCGTTCCAGCTCTGTCTCGCGGTGGTGCCGTTCCTGATCGCCCTCACCGGGCTGATCTCCGAGCTGGGCGTGGCCGAGGGGGGTGAGGTGGTCGCCGACACGGTGCTGGCGTTGACCCCCGGCACCAGTGATCAGATGGTCGCCGAGCTGCTCGGCGGGGGCGACGACGCGGGCGCCGAGCGGGCCGAGGAGACCGGTGAGGTGGCGCTCGCTCTCGGTCTGATCACCGGTCTGGTCGCGCTGACCAGCACGATGGCCCAGATCGAGCGGGGCGCCAACCGCATCTACGGCGTCGAACGGGACCGGCCCGCGCTGTGGAAGTACCTGCGGGCGGCCGTGCTCGCCGTGAGCGCCGGTCTCCCGGCCCTCGCCGGGTTCCTCATCCTGGTCGGCGGTGGTCCGATGGGCGACTCGGTGGAACGCCACTATGCCTGGGGTGACGTCGCCAGCACGGTGTGGGATCTGGTGCGTTGGCCGCTCAGTCTCGGCCTGACGGTGCTCGCCGTCGCGGTGCTGTTCCGCCACGCGCCCCGACGCCACCAGCCCGGCCTGTCCTGGTTGCTGTTCGGTGCCGGCATCGCCACCGCGCTGTGGTGGCTGGCCAGCCTGGGGCTCGCCGGCTACGTGCGGTTCAGCGAGGACTTCGGACAGACCTACGGCGCGCTGGCCGGCATCATGGCGTTGCTGCTCTGGGCGAACCTCACCGGCATGGCGCTGTTCGGGGGGCTCTCGTTCGCGGCGCAACTCGAGGCGGTACGCATCGGCGTGCAGGAGCCGGCAAGGCCGGACCTGTGGGAGCCGAAGGCGCAGCGGGTTCCCGTGCACGACACCGGTGAGATGACCGCGCTCTGACCCACGGTGTCGCCGGGTGTACCGCGACGGCGTACCGGGTACTGCGGCACGCCAGAGGCGAAGGAGGCTGCCGTGGGCGCGGTCAGGGACGTACTGCGACGACCCCTCGGACACTTCACCGAACGTACGCTCGCCGGCTTGGCGCTCGTGCTCGGTGCCGGGGTGGGCTTCGGGTTGCTGCTGGTGCTGGTCCGGGTGCGGTGGTCGCCGCTGTACGACGTGGACCACGGTGTCGCCGAGTGGCTCAACGACCAGGTGGCGCCGATCGGGCCGCTGGTGACGGTGCTCAACGCCATCACCGACCTCGGTGGGCGGACGGTCATCATCTGGTTGGTGACCGTGGCCGTGGTCGGGTTGCTGATCCGCAGGCAGGGTCGCCTCGCGGTGTTCCTGATCGCCACGGGCGTGGGCGCGCTGGTCCTCGACCCCTCGCTCAAGACGCTCGTCGACCGGTTGCGCCCCGAGGTGGACGTGCCGATCGGCGCGTACGCGGGGCAGAGCTTCCCCAGCGGCCACGCGCTCGGGTCGATGGTGGCCTATGGCGCGCTGCTGCTGGTGTTCCTGCCGGCGATGGCACCCCGCTGGCGTCGGCCGGCGATGGCCCTGGTCGCCACCGTCGTCTTCCTGATCGGGTTCACCCGGGTCGCGCTCGGCGTGCACTTCCTCTCCGACGTGATCGGTGCCTGGCTGCTCGGCGCGGCCTGGCTGGGCGTCACCGCGTACGCCTTCCGGTTGTGGCGGTTGGAGCGGGGACGGCCCGCGGCACCGCTGACCGAGGGGTTGGAGCCGGAGGCCGGGCACGAGGTGGCGCCGGCGCCGGACGAGGAGAAGCTGCTGCCGCACGCCCGAGCCGGCATCGCCGAGATCATCGTCGGCTGGGTGCTGGTGTTCGGCGCCCTCTACGGCTTCGGCATGTTCGTCAGCTACCACGCCGACAACACCTTCCTGGCCAGCCTCGATGAGACGGTGCCCAACTGGTTCGCCGAGCAACGTACCGCCTCGCTCGACGATTTCAGCTGGTGGTGGAGCAAGGTCGGCGACACTCACGCCATCCTGGCGATCTCGCTGGTGTTCTGCCCGCTGGTGCTGGCGATCTGGCGGCGTTGGCGGCCGGTGCTGTTCGTGGCGTTGACCATGTTCGGCGAGCTGACCCTCTTCCTGGCCAGCGCGGCGGCGGTGGACCGGCCGCGCCCGCCGGTGGAGAACCTGGACGGCCCGATGCCGACCTCGTCGTTCCCGTCCGGGCACATCGCGGCGAGCCTCTGCATCTGGGTCGCGATCGCCGTGATCGTCTTCCCCCGGACCGACAGGTGGTGGCGGTGGGTCTTCGTGGCGCTCGCCGTGGTGATGCCGGTCGGGGTGGCGATCTCCCGGATGTACCGGGGCATGCACCACCCGACGGACTTCATGGGCGCGATCCTGCTCACCTCGCTGTGGATCGGGCTGTTGTACTGGGTGGTGCGCCCCAACGAGGACGTCCGGCAGGGCAACCAGCCGGCCATCGAGTCGGAGGACGTGGACACTCTCGATGACGAGCTTGCTCGGGCCGGCCAGCCGGGCTGAGCCTGCCGTGCTGAGGGTGATGACCTGGAACATCCGCACCGGCGGTCGGGACCGTGACGGTCCGGACCGGCGCGAGCTGGTGGCCCGGGTCATCACCGAGCAGCGGCCGGACGTACTCGCGTTGCAGGAGCTGGGTGGTCTCGACGTGGCGGGCCTGGCCAGCGGCGTCGGGCTCCGCCCGTTCGTGGCCCGTTCCTGGCTGGGGCAGCCGGTCGCACTGCTGGTGGCCCCGCGGTGGCCGGTGCTGGCCGCCGCGCCGGTACGCCGGCCGTTCCACCACGCGGCCCAACGCGTGGTGGTGAGCACCGACGCCGGTCCGTTGACGGTGCTCGGCACCCACCTCGACCCGTACTCGGGCACGCGCCGGCTGGTCGAGGCGGGGTGGGCGGTCGCCGCGCTGCGCCCCCGCCACGACGGCCTGGCGCTGCTCGCCGGTGATCTGAACACCCTCGATCCGTACGCCGGGCACGCCGACCAGGTTGGTCGGCTACCGCCCGCGTACCGTCGCCGGCATCTGCGTCGGGACGGGCGGACGGTGGAGACCCGAGCGGTGGCCCGGCTGCTCGCCGCCGGGCTGGTGGATCTCGGAGCGGACGCTGGACCGACTGTGCCGACCGCCCACGGTGGTGCCGAGTTCGCCGACATGCGTCTGGACTACCTGCTCGCGACTCCCACCCTGGCCACCCACCTCACCCACGTAGGAGTGCTCCGCACCCCCCACACCGACCACGCCTCCGACCACTACCCCCTACTAGCCGACTTCGCCCTCACCCCGCCTCTGCCGGGTTGATCAAGAGGTTCTGGTCTCCGACGTCGGCGTGTCGGGACCAAAACCTCTTGGTCAACACCCGTCCGAAGTCACAGGAGCAGGTTGAGCAGGACGGTCAGGACGATCGAGGCGACGATGGAGAACAGGATCATCAGGAGGCAGCCGACGCCGCCGCCGGCGGGGCGGATCTCCGTGTTGCCGATACGCATCGACTGTCACACCTTCCTGCTCAGAGGTCACGCAGTCGGGGCAGCAGTTGTTCCTGCGCCCAGTCCAGGAACATCGGCTGGCTGTCGCCGCCGACCTGAACCAGTGCCACGTGGGTGAAGCCGGCGTCGACGAACTTCTTGAACGCCGCCACGTGCTTGTCCACGTCGGGGCCGCAGGAGAGCCCGGCCGCCACGTCCTCCTCACGCACGCTGCGGGTGGCCGCCTCGAAGGAGTCGGTGTCGGGCAGGTCGCTGTTGACCTTCCAGCCCAGGCCGAACCAGCGGAACTGGTCGTGGGCGATCTTGCGGCACTCGGCCTCGTCGGGGCCGTAGCAGATGGCCACCTGCCCGTACCGCGGACGTCCGGCCCCGCCGGCCTGCTCGTACATCTCGACCAGGCGTGGCTCCGGATCGGTGGCGATCATGCCGTCGGCGTACTCGGCGGCCAGGGTCGCCGACTGCCGGCCGGAGGCGGCCACCGCCATCGGCACGGGGGTGTCGGGTCGGTCCCAGAGGTAGGCGTCCGGCACGTCGAAGTGGTTACCGGAGAAGGTCAACGTCTCCCCGTTGAGCAGCGGGCGGATGATCTGCAACGCCTCCTCGAACATCTCGTGCCGCTGCTGTACGTGCGGCCAACCGCCCACCACGTGCTCGTTGAGGTTCTCCCCGGCACCAAGGCCGAGGGTGAACCGGCCGTCGGAGAGCACGCCCAGCGTCGAGGCCTTCTGTGCCACCACGGCCGGGTGGTAACGGCGGATCGGGCAGGTCACGAAGGACATCAGCGCCGCCCGGGAGGTGGCGTGCGCGACAGCGCCCAGCACGGACCAGGCGTACGGCGAGTGACCCTGCGACTCCAGCCAGGGGTAGTAGTGGTCGGATATGACGAGGTGGTCGAAGCCGACCGCCTCGGCCCGCACGGCGTGGTCGACGAGTTCCTTCGGACCTGCCTGCTCGCACATCAGGGTGTAGCCGATGCTGACCATTGACGTCTCCTTCGAGCCGGGGGCGGGTCATTCCGGATACCCCGGGCCGGATCGGTCAACCCTGCTCGACGCTTGACGGTGCACCGGCCCGTGCCTACCGTTGTCTGAACCGGTTCAGATGCCGGCGTGGTGTGCATCCTGTGGTGGGGATGTCCGCCCCCGTGACGACTCGGTGTCTCCTGGGTCGTCACGGGCAGCCGGCGTACTGAACCGGTTGCTTTCGCTAACCCATCGGCATACGCTGATGCCTCGCCGGGTCTGAACGCGGCTGTCGGGCTGCAGCCGCTCACCTGTCACTCACCGCACCCCCTGGGCACGGGGGAGACACCTCCTGCGAGGAATGCATGAGAAAACTGTTCGCGGCCGTCGGCGCCGTCCTGCTGGCGACCGTCGCCGCAGTCTTCGCCTTCGGACCTTCGGCGCACGCCGCCGCCGGCTTCACGGTCAGCAACGGGCGGCTCTACGACGCCAACGGCAACGAGTTCATCATGCGTGGGGTCAACCACGCGCACACCTGGTACCCGAACCAGACCAGCTCCTTCGCCGACGTCAAGGCTCTCGGCGCCAACTCGGTTCGGGTCGTGCTCTCCAGCGGCGACCGGTGGACCCGGAACAGCGCCAGCGACGTGTCCAACGTGATCCAGCTCTGCAAGGCCAACCGGCTGATCTGCGTACTGGAGGTGCACGACACCACCGGGTACGGCGAGCAGAGCGGCGCGATCACCCTGGACCGCGCGGTCGACTACTGGCTCAGCATCGCCAGCGCGCTGAACGGCCAGGAAGCGTACGTGATCGTCAACATCGGCAACGAGCCGTACGGCAACCAGAACTACTCGTCGTACGCCACCGACACCGCCAACGCGATCCGTCGGCTGCGCGACGGCGGCCTCACGCACACCATCATGGTGGACGCCCCGAACTGGGGGCAGGACTGGTCCTTCACCATGCGGGACAACGCCCCCACGGTCTTCAGCGCCGACCCGGCCGGCAACACGGTCTTCTCGGTCCACATGTACGGCGTCTTCGACACCGCCGCGGAGATCAGCGACTACCTGGGTCGGTTCCGCAGCCGTGGCCTGCCCATCGTGGTGGGCGAGTTCGGGCACAACCACTCCGACGGCAACCCCGACGAGGACGCCATCCTCTCCTACACCCAGGCCAACGGCATCGGCTGGCTGGGCTGGTCCTGGAGCGGCAACAGCGGTGGCGTCGAGTACCTCGACATGGCCACCAACTTCAACCCGAACCAGCTGACCAGCTGGGGTGAGCGGTTGTTCAACGGCACCAACGGCATCCGGCAGACCGCGCGGCAGGCCAGCGTCTACGACTCGACTCCGCCGACCACGCCGCCGCCCTCGACTCCGCCGCCGTCCACCCCACCGCCCTCGACTCCGCCGCCCTCGACGCCGCCCCCGTCGACTCCGCCGCCGAGCGCCGGTTGCACGGCGACCTACTCGATCAGCGGACAGTGGCAGGGCGGCTTCCAGGGTGAGGTGCGGGTGACCGCCGGCACCAGTGCCATCAACGGCTGGACGGTGCGCTGGACATACGCCAACGGCCAGACGGTGACCCAGTCCTGGAACGCCACTGTCACCAGCAGCGGTTCCACCGTGACCGCCCGCAACGTCTCCTACAACGGCCGCCTCGGCGCCGGGGCCAGCACCACCTTCGGCTTCCTCGGCAGCTGGAACGGCACCAACTCGGCCCCTGCGGTGGCCTGCACCGCAAGCTGACATCGCACCGTCGATGGCCGGGCCCGCACGGGCCCGGCCATCTCTGCTTGTCGGGCCGTCTCGTCAACGGTGCGCCGGTGCCCCAGGGTTCCGGCGTCGTACGACCCCGGCGAGACGGCACGAATCCGTACCGCATCGGCTTGTTTTCAGCGACCTCACAGGCCCGCTCGATAGGGTGCGCTGGTCCGCGTCCGCTCCCAGTGTGGAGTTCGGGCACCAGACCCCGCAGGAGTACCGATGGTCTTCAAAAAGATGCTGAGCGCGTTGGGCGTGGGCGGTCCCAGTGTGGACACCGTCCTGGCCAACCCGAACACCCGGCCCGGACTGGCACTCGACGGTCAGGTCAACCTGCTTGGTGGGGACGCCGCGGCGGACATCGAACACATCGCCATCGGTCTGGTCACCCGGGTCGAGATCGGTGAGCAGGCCGGCGTGATGGAGTTCCACCGCCAGGTGGTCAGTGGGCCGCTGCAACTCGCGCCGAAGCAGACGCTGTCCATCCCGTTCCAGCTTCCGCTGCCCTGGGAGACGCCGATCACCGCGGTCTACGGTCAGCGGCTGCACGGCATGTCGCTGGGGCTGCGTACCGAACTGGCGATCGCCCGCGCGGTCGACAAGGGCGACCTGGACGAGATCAACGTGCACCCGCTGCCGGTGCAGGAGCGCATCCTGGAGGCGTTCCTCCAGCTCGGCTTCCGGTTCAAGAAGGCCGACCTGGAGCGCGGCCTGATCCACGGGGTGCAGCAGACCCTGCCGTTCTACCAGGAGATCGAGTTCTTCGCCGGGCCGCAGTACGCGCAGACCATCAACGAACTCGAACTGACCTTCGTGACCAACCCGCACGGCGTCGACGTGGTGCTGGAGTGCGACAAGCGCGGCGGCTTCCTGGCACCCGGCCACGACGTCTTCGGCCGCTACCAGGTGGCCCACACCGACGCGGACCGCTCCGACTGGGCGCAGGTGGTCGACGGCTGGTTGCAGGAGACCATCGGCCGCTTCGGTGCCATGCGCGCCCAGGCGTTCGGCCCACAGGGCTATGGCGGCGCGCAGAAGTTCGGCCACCCGCATCAGCGGGGCGGCGTCGGCATGGGCGGGGTGGTGGCCGGCGCTGCGCTGGGTGCCGCCGGTGGCATGCTCGCCGGCCACATGATCGGTAACGCGTTCGAGGGCGCCGAGGACGAGGTGTCCGAAGCCGCCGGGGACTTCGGCGGCGACTTCGGTGGCGGTGACTTCGGCGGCTTCGAGGAGTTCTAGGCACGACGAGACGGTGGCCCTTCGGGATCTCTCCCAAAGGGCCACCGTGCGTACGCGGGCCGGTCGCGGCCTCGCCGGTGCGGGGGTCACCGCCCCCGCTTGCGCTCCTCACCGGAACGCTTCGCGCTACCGGCCTTGGCCAGACCACGGCTGCCCAGGTAGCCGAGGGTCAGCAGGGTGATGAAGAACCACGCCTGGCCGGGGTTGTTCAGGTTCAGCCCGTACGCGCTGGTGCCACGCCAGAAGGCGGCGATGACCACGGTGGTTACGGCAGCGGCGTAGATCCAGAACTCGGTGGTCAGGAACGCCTGCTTCGTCTCCGTACCCGGTGCCGGCATCGGCTCCCGGTGCCCGTCGTGCATCATCGGCATCTGACGGGTCGGTGCCTCCTGCATGGCCGCGCGGTTCTGCACGTCCTGCGCCGGGCGGTTCATCGGCCTGGTAGATGCAGCCTGCGTGCTCATCTGTCCTCCTCAGGATTGATGAGTCGTAACCTGCGACCCTCGCCCCGCTACCGCGTGTCGGCCACGGCACGGTTCGCGCACTTGGCGGGGGCACCCCGCGTCTACCCCCGCCGACGGGGGCAGTAACGCCCGCAGGTTCCGCGATTCCCGCCGTTCGCGCGGGCGACGCCGGGCTGCCGCGTCGCCCGCGCTCAGGCTCACCGCAGGCCGTTGCGGATGGCCACGCCGACCAGCAGGTCCGGGTCGTCGGTGATGATGCCGTCGACTCCGAGGTCGATCACCCGCTGCATCACCGCGGCGTCGTTCACGGTGTACGGGATCACCTTGAGGCCGTACCGGGCCTGGAGGGTGCGTACGTCCGGTCCGTGGAAGTACGTCGGGTCCTGCCGCAGGTACCAGTCCGGGTGGCTGACGGAACCCTGTGCCGGGTCGTGCACCTGCCAGTTCGCCGACACCGTGGCAGCGCCGGCAGCCCGGGTGAGCTTGCCCAGGTCCCGGTACTTCCACCAGTCCAGCCCGGCGGTCCACGGGCTCTTGACCGACGGGTCGCCGTACACCGCCCGCAGCGAGCACTCATCCGCCAGCCCGGCACACTCCGCCGGCCCGTACTGCCAGACCAGGGCGACCGTCTCGATCCGCCGGTCCAGGCGCCGGGCGTAGGTGATGGTGCGCCAGTCGAAGGACTGGACGGTGACCCGGCTGGTGAGGCCGGCGCGCTGCACGGCGGTGACCAGCTTGCGGGTGAAGCTACGGTACGGCTCGGTGTCGTCCACCAACGGGCTGATCTTCGTCTCGATGTTGAACCGGATGTCCGTCCGGCCGCTGGCCTTCACCAGCGCGAAGACCTCCTCCAGGGTGGGGATCCGGGCACCCGGGACGGGTACCTGGTCGGGCAGTTCGGCAGCGGTCTTCGTACCACAGTCGAGGGTCTTGAGCTGCGCGAGACTGAGCGAGTGCACCAGCTTGCCCACGTACGGGAACTGCGGGTCGCGCGGCCGTACCGGTGCGGTGTCGAGACAGTGCGAGCCGTTGACGGTGCGGTCGTGCAGCACGACCAGCCGGCCGTCGGAGGTCACGCCGGTGTCCAGTTCCAGGGTGGAGATCGCCGGGTTGGCCAGCGCGTTGGCGAAAGCGGGCAGGGTGTTCTCGGGCCGGGTCGCCCGACCGCCGCGGTGCGCCTGGATGTCGAACGGCGACGCGTACGCCCGGGGCAGCCGGTAGCCGCGCTGGGCGAGCAGCGTACGCAGCCGGTCCGGGTAGTCGGTGATGATGCCGTCCACCCCGTCGTCGATCAGCTTGGCCATGGTCGGCACGTCGTTCACCGTCCACGGGATCACCGTGATGCCGTTACGGTGCGCGTGGGTCACCAGTTCCCGGGTCACGTACGGCCGGTAGCCGGGGTCGGTGACGGTGCCGTTCTGCGGGAAGCCGTGCACCGGTGAGAACGCGGTGACGCCCAGGCTGCGGATCGCCCGTATCGGGTCGCCGCCGAAGTCGTCGATGTCCAGCCCACCCAGCCACGGCGAGGCGCCCGGCTGCCCGACCTGGAGGAAGTCGTAGTTGGTCAGCGCCACCAACGGCAGTCGCGGCTCGACCTGACGCATCCGCTTGAGCGCGCCCCAGTCGAAGCTCTGGATGGTCACCTGCCGCAGCAGCCCCGCGGCCCGGATCTCCTTCGCGGTGACCTGGACGAACTGTTCCCGTGGCGCGGTCTCGTTCGGCGCTCCCGCCTCCACCTTGGTCTCGATGTTGAGCGTCACATCGTCCGCCCGGTACCGCTTGACCAGGTCGAAGACCTCGCTCAGCAGCGGCATCCGAGCGCCCGGCACGGCGAGTTGACCGGGTCGGTCGGGCAGCGTACGTGAGCCGCAGTCGAGGGTGCGCACCTGTGCCAGGGTCAACGTGTTGACGTACTTCCCGACGTACGGGAACTCGGGGTCACCGGGTACGACCGGGGCGGTGTCGGTGCACTTCGCGGCGCTGACCCGCCGGTCGTGGGTGACCACGGCCCGTCCGTCCTCGGTGATCTGCACGTCCAGTTCGAGGGTGCCCACCCCGAGCTGAAGGGCGTTGCCGAACGACGCGAGGCTGCTCTCCACCCGCAGCCCGAGTCCGCCCCGGTGGGCCTGTAGGTCGAAGTCCCGGTCTGGTCGCGGATGTGCCGCGGCAGGCGCCGCCAGCATGGTCGTCACGATCGTCGCGGCCAGGGCCACGACGGCGGTACGGCGTACGATGCGCACGCTGTCCTCTCCCTCCTGCGGGGATCTCCCGCCGAATCCGATGCACAGCATCGGCAGCCGGCGCGGCGGGCAGGCAAGCGCCGTGCGACGACCCGGTGAACCGGCGGTGCGGGTTTGCCGCGCCGGTCACCGGGCACGCACCGAGACCGACCCTTCTGCGAGGTGATGGATCGTGCGTGAGGACGAGATGCGACAGGACGCCGCCCGCCGGGCCGAGGAGCGGATCGCCGGCGGCGTGTACGGCGAAGGTGCCCTGGACGAGGTGACCGTGCCGCCGACCGATGTGGAGAGCCAGTTGCAGCGCGACGACCCGGACGACCCGGCGGACGTGCCGATCGACCCGAACGTGCTGCGCGACGGCGGCCCGACACGCGGCCAGGGCGCGATCACCACGACCGGCGGCACCGCCGGCCCGGCCAGTGCCCGTCGGATGGCCCGCCAACCGGAGCGCCATCGCGGCAAGGTCGCCCCGACCACCACCGGCGACGCCACCACCGGCGGCCTGACCACCCCACCCGCCGGCCCAACAAGCGACAACTCCACCCCCACCACCCACCAGGGCAACTTCGAATAACCACCCACCCACCCACCCACCCACCCACCCCAGCCCCACCCACCCCAGCCCCGGTTGATCAAGAAGTTTTGGTCGGATCTTGAGATCAACATCGACCAAAACTTCTTGATCAACGCGGGTGGGCGCGGGAGGGCGGGTGGGCACGGGAGGGCGGGAGGGCGGGTGGGGGTGGGGTGGGGGTTAGGGGTGGGTGGGGCTGAGGGTGGTTAGGCGTTGGGTGGCTCGGGTTAGGGCTACGTAGAGGTCGCTGGGGCCTCGGGGGGACTCGGCGATGATGCGGTCGGGGTCGGCCACGATGACCGAGTCGAATTCCAGGCCCTTGGCCGCGGCGACGGTCAGCACCACCACCCGGCTCTCCAGCTCCGGTTGCTCACCGACGGCCGCCTCGGGCAGGGCCGCCGTCAGGGCGGTACCGAGGTCGTCGAGCCGGCCGGCCGGGACGATCACCCCGAGCCGCCCGTCGGTCAGCCCGGCTGCCTCGGCGGTGGCGACCGCCACCAGCTCCGCGCCGAGCGACTCCGTCGGCACCGCCCGCTGCTGCGGCGCGAAGCCGCTGGAGCGTACGGCGCGGGGCGGGCGCAGCGTCGGATCGATCTCGTGCAGTACCCCCGCCGCCACCTCCATGATCTCGGCCGGGGTGCGGTAGCTGACGGTCAGCTCGGTCAGCCGCCACCGGTCCGCCACGTACGGGGCCAGCGCCTCCGCCCACGACGGTGTGCCGGCCAGCGCACCGGTCTGCGCCACGTCACCCACGATGGTCATCGAACGGCTCGGGCAGCGGCGCATCAGCAGCCGCCACGCCATCGGGGACAACTCCTGCGCCTCGTCGACGATGACGTGGCCGAACGCCCAGCCCCGGTCGGCCGCCGCCCGCTGGGCGGTGGTGAGCCGGTCCGCCTCCTCCTGCCGTTCCAGCAGCCGGTCGGCGTCCAGCAGGTCGGTCACGCCGAGGATCTCGCCGCCCTCGGCCTCGTCCTCCACGTCGATCGAGCGGGAACCTCGGGCGATCTCCAGCACACCCTCGGCGTACTCGCGTTGCAGGGCCCGGATCCGGTCCCGGCGGGCGGCGGCGGCCCGGTCGTCCTCGCCGAGCAGCTCCGCTGCCTCGTCCAGCAGGGGTACGTCCGCCGGTGTCCAGCCGCCCGGCTCGCGGTGCAACGCGGCCCGCTCCGCAGCGGTGAGCATGGGCGCGGCGGTGTCGATGCGCTCGGGCGCGGCGTACAGGTCGGCGAGCAGGCGTTGCGGCGTGAGCACCGGCCACAGCTCGTCCAGGGTCGCCCGGACCTCCGGCTCCTCGCGCAGCTCCCGGCGGATCTCGGCGCGGTCGGCCTCTTCGAGCAGGTTCTCCCCGCCCAACGGGTCGGCGCCGATGCGTTCGGCCACCTGGTCGGCGAGCGCGTGGATGACCTCGATGTCGAAGACCGCGCGGGCCAGGTTGTGCGGTCGGCCGCTGCGCCGGGCCCGGTCACGCGCCGCGTGCACGGTGGCCGGGTCCAGGACCAGGACCTCCCGCTGCGGCAGTTCGATCTCCACCGGCTCGTCGGGCACCCGCTGCCGATCGCGTACGGCGTTGGCCAGCACCTCGACCATCGTCAGGCGGCCCTTCAGGGCGGCGGTGGTGGCCGGCTCGGCCCGGTGGGCGCTCACGCCCGGAAAAAGATCGCCCTGGGTACGCAGCAGCACGCCCGTCTCGGCCAGCGCCGGCAGCACCTGCGAGATGTACCGCAGGAACGTCACGTTCGGGCCGACCAGCAGCACGCCCCTGGTCGACAGTTCCCGCCGGTGGGTGTAGAGCAGGTACGCGGCCCGGTGCAGCGCCACCGCGGTCTTGCCGGTGCCCGGCCCGCCCTGCACCACCAGCACGCCCGGCAGGTCGGCCCGGATGATCCGGTCCTGCTCGGCCTGGATGGTCTGCACGATGTCCCGCATCCGGCCGGTCCGGCCGGCGTTCAGCGCCGCCAGCAGCGACGCCTCACCGGTCACCTCCTCGTGAGCGGTGGGAGAGGCGGTGGCCAGGTCGAGCACCTCGTCGTTGAGGCCGACCACCTTCCGTTGCCGGGTACGCAGGTGCCGACGTCGCCGGATGCCCTGCGGGTTGGCGGCGGTGGCGAGGTAGAACGCGCGGGCGGCCGGGGCGCGCCAGTCCATCAGCAGGGGCTCGTAGTCACCTTCGGTGTCAAAGATGCCGATTCGGCCGATGTAGTGGCGCTGGTCGCTGTCGGTGTCCAGCCGGCCGAAACAGAGGCCATTCTCCACCGCCGAGAACTGCTCGACCTGGTCGGCGTACATGCGTACCGAGCTGTCGCGCTGTGAGCGGGCCTGCAACGTGCCGCCGGTGGACCGCAGTTGCTCAGTCAACCGCGTCGCCGCCTGGTCACGTAGGTCGTCGAGGCGCTGGTAGAGCATCGAGACGTACTCCTGCTCGCGGCCGATCTCGTCGTCGGACGGCGAACCGCCGGAGTGCCTTGACAATCCGTCTCCCGATTAGCTAGAATTCGCATTCAGAACGGCTTTCGCAGCCGTTCATTTTTTATGCCTGAACTGCCAAAGATAGCGCGCTGTCGACGGTCAGCGGCGCTCGGTGCAGACCTCGTCGGAGCGGGCCACGGTGTCGGTGGACCAGGCGACCGCGACCGTGAAGCAGTAGTCGAGACTGCGGTTGAGTCCGTAGACCACGAAGCTGTCGCTGCCGGCGGGCAGATCCGCGAAGGGGTTCTGCGGCTGGCCGTTCCGGCCGCCCGAAACGATCACCGGCCCCTCCGCTCCGGCCGGGTAGGTCCACCGCAACGTCACACTGTCCCGGTTGTCACGCAGCGACAGCCCGGTCGGCGGGGCACCGGGGGAGGCGGGGGGAGCATCGCCGGCCGTGGCGGTGGCCGCCGGGGTCGCCGCGCCGCTCGGGTCGCCGCTGGCCGCCGGTGGCGTCGGATCGCCGCCGCCGACCCGGGACACCCCGGCGATGACCGCCGCGGCACCGAGCAGCACCACCACGACCCCGGCCGCGACGATCAGCACCAGCCGGTTCGGCCGGGCGTCCGACGCCGGTACGGCGGTACGGCGTACCGGCACCGGCAGCAGGCGCGACGGAGGCCCGGGGCGTTCCGGCTCGACCCGGCGCAGCCGGTACACCCCGGGCGCCTGCGGCGTACCGGTCAGCCCGACCACGTTCGGCGGTACCGCACCGCCCGCCGGGGGTGGCGGCGGTTCGGGATACGGGTTCGGACCGGGCTGCTCGACCGCCGGCCCGACCCACCAGTCCTCGGGTGGCCCGGCCGGGCCGTCGACCGGCTGCCGGGGCGTGGGTACGGCGGAGGCGGCGCCGCTCGCCGAAGGATCAGTCGACGGGTACCCGTGGCTCGGGTGGTAACCCTCCGCCGGGTGTTCCTCCCGGGCGGTGTGGTGGGCCGCCGGCCACGGCTGCTCGTCCTCCTCCGTCGCCCAGGACGTCGCGGCAGCTGTCCCGGCCGGCTGGCCCGACGGCGGTTCCTCCGGGGCCGCCGCCCACGTCGGCGGCCAGGTGTCGGTCGGCGTGGGTGGGAGGTCGTCGGCCGCCGGGGTACGGGCGGACGGCACGACCGGTTCCTCCACGCTTACCGGTGGGTTGTCGGCGCAGACGTGGTCCGGATTGGCCGCCGCTCGGGCCAGCGTGGCCACCTGGGCGGCCAGCGGATCGTCGGCGGGGAGATGCTGGCGGGCCAGTTCCCGGGCCAGGGCCAGATTGTCCTGCGCGTCGGCGAACTGGCCACAGTCGCGCTGCATCGAGCCGAGCCGGGCCAGCATCTTGATCCCGCTCGGGTGCCCGTCGCCGTAGACCTCGCGGTGCAGCTCCCATGCGTCCTGGAGCCGGTCGCGGGCGACCTGGCACTGACCCCGGGCGTACTCCACGGTGGCCAGATCGGCGTGGGCGGCGAGCACCCGCAGCGACTCCGGTCCGTCCGACGCGGTCAGCTCGATGATCACTTCCTGGTACAGCCGCGCCGCCCGCGACCAGCTGCCCACCCGGTGCAGCACCGCCGCCAGGGTGGCCGCGGCGGCCACCGTACGCGGGTCGGAGCGGCCGTAGAGCCGGGTGCTGGCGGCGTACGCGTAGGCGGCCCAACCCCGTGCCGAGTGCGGCTCGCCGAGCGCGATCAGCACCCGCGCGTGCAGGCTGGCCGCCTCGGCCAACTCGGACGTGGCGTTGGCCGGGCGCGGGTCGGCGCCGGTCAGCGCGTCGGCGAGCAGCCGTTGGGCGCCGGCGAGATCGCCGGCGGAGACCAGGTCGTGCGCCTGATCAGTCAGTTCACCGAAGCCGGAGGGCACGCCCCATCGTGCTCATTCAGCGACGTTTAGTACAAGACCCGCGCCGGAGTGGTTCGGTCAGGATCCGGTCACGCTCACCTCAGACGTTCGGCCAGCACCTCGCTGATCCGGCGCAACTGCTCCACCTGCGTCGGGCTGAGGGGGTCGAACAGGTGCCGGCGTACCCCCTCGACGTGGCCGGGCGCGGCGGCGGCCAGCTTCGCGAAACCCTCGTCGGTGAGGTGGGCGATCTGGCCGCGCCGGTCGGTGGGGCAGTCCTCGCGACGCACCCAGCCGGCCGCCTCCAGGCGAGCCACCGCATGCGACAGACGACTGCGCGAGGAGCCGCTGGACTTGGCCAACTCGCTCATCCGCAACCGACGGTCGGGTGCCTCGGAGAGCCGTACCAGGATCTCGTAGTAGGCGTGCGGCATCCCGGCGTCGCGTTGCAACTCGCGGTCGAGCGTGTCCATGAGCGCCCGGGAGGCGGTCAGGAACGCCCGCCAGGTGCGCTGTTCGTCCGGGTCCAGCCAGCGGGTCATGACCAGCATCATAGCGTGATAGTTGAACACTCAACTAAAGCGGGCTAGCCTTGGCGCATGGGAATCCATCGCCTCAACCACGCCGTCCTCTACGTCAGCGACCTCGACCGCAGCGTCGCCTTCTACCGCGACGTGCTGGGCTTCCGCCGGGTACCGATGACCCCCGAGGGTTTCCGGGGCGCCGCCTTCCTCCAGGCGCCGGGCTCCACCAACGACCACGACCTCGGCCTGTTCGAGATCGGCGCGGGTGCCGGTCGGTCGACCGCCGGCCGGGCCACCGTCGGCCTCTACCACCTGGCCTGGGAGGTGGACACCCTCGACGAGCTGGCCACCACCGCTCGGCGGCTGACCGAGGCGGGCGCGCTGGTCGGCACCTCCGACCACGGCACCACCAAGAGCCTCTACGGTCAGGACCCGGACGGGCTGGAGTTCGAGGTGGTCTGGCTGGTCCCCGCCGACCAGCTCGACGAGGCCGCCCTCGCCGCCCGGACCAGGATCGGTCGCCTCAACCTGACCGCCGAGATCCAGCGTTACGGCGGAGACACCCGGGGCGGCGTCGGCATCTCGGTCCCCGTGTGACACGCCGTCCAGGCGGGCCGGCGTGACGGGTTGCGGTAGAACGGCAGGATGCCGATCGAAGCCGTAGGGCACGCGCCGTTCCTCCGACACCTCGACAGGTGGCTGCCGGCCGCGCTGCGCCGCGCCCGGCGGGCCACCGTCGCCCTCGGGTACGACGGCAGCGACCCGAGCCTGGCCGAGCAGACCGTACGCCTGACCGGCGAGCACGCCGCGCGGCTGCGCGGCTGCCGGCTGACCGTCCTCGTGCTCGCCGAGGGCACCGAGGAACTACCGGCCCGACTCGGTGCCGCCGAGGCCGGACTGCCGGCCGAGGTCGCCGTACACCTGATGCCCGGCCCGCCGGCCCGGCTGCCGGTGGCCCTGCGGGCGGCCGGCGCGGCGGGCGCGCCGGTGCTGTCCTACCTGGAGGCGGATGATCCGGTGACGCTCACCGCCGCCGCGACCGGGCGGGGCACCGAGGCGTTCGTGATCGCGGAGGTGACGGCCGCCCTGCGAGCGGGGCTGATGGACGCCGGATTCGCGCTGGCCACCGAGGTCGAGCTGGTCGACGCCGACCGGCGGCTCGGCTTCGGCACCGGCTCGGATCGCAGCCTGGAGGAGCTGAAGGAAGCCCTGTGGGCGAGCGGGTTGCGATTCCGCGACCCGGACGGCGAGCCGCTGTCGCCGGCACTCCCGGTGGACCCGGCGCCACTGGGCCGTGCCCTGCTGGCCGAGCTGACCCGGCACGGCCCGCGCACGGTCACCGAGCTGCGCCGGTACGCGGTGACGGAGACCGCCTACCGGGCGGTGGACGCGGTCCGGGCCCTGGACGACCTGCTCGACACCGGCCAGGTGGCCCGGACCCCGCCGGACGGCCGGCTCGGCGGCGACGTGCTTGTCACACCCGTGCGGTCAGGCGCCTGACCACAAGTGAGAAGCCGGTGGCGATCACCCCGATGCTGAACACCATCTGCGCGCAGACCAGCACCCGGGCGAACTGCCCGTTGGCGTGCACGTCGCCGTAGCCGATGGTGGTCAGGGTGGCCAGCGCGAAGTACAACGCGTCGACGCGGGTCTCCAGATTGACGAACTGGGCCGGCGCGAGCCTGGCGATGACGTAGTCGGCGAGGGCGAAGGCGAGCAGACCGGCAATCAGCGCGAGGACCAGGTGCGTCACCGGTGGTGCCGCGCGTTCGTGCGTGGCGGCGACGATCTGACGGCGTACCTGGCCGGTGACCAGCCGGGCCACCACGCCGAGAATCAGCACGGTGAGACCGATACGCAGGCCGAGCCGGGTGGGGTCGGGATCGGACTCCACCGGCACGACGAAGTAGGTCACGAAGAGCAGCCCGCAGGCCAGCGAGGTTCGCCGACGCGTCAACCGGTGGTCCGCTTTCTGTTTCATGTCGAAATTGTCCGGCCCGGCGGTGCATCATCGGTGCGACCCGCCCGGGTCAGCGGAAACGGTTGGTGCGGCCAGAAACAATGTCGGGGCGCCGGGGGTGCCGGCGCCCCGCTGAACGTCGGCGCTTCAGGACTTGTCCTGCTTCCAGTGCAGCGGCCCCGGCAGGTCGACGCGGTGCGCCTTGGCCCGCGAGTTCCAGGACCAGCGACCGAGCTTGATGCTCCAGGACGAGAAGCCGTTCTGCGTGAAGTGCAGGATGAGCGGCCCGAACTTCTTGCGCTTACGCAACATCACACCCATTGTGGGGCTCCCTTCGAGACTTCCCGTACGGGCTCGAAGATGCCCATTGCGTCGATTCGCCAAACCAGGCCGAATCCGCAGTGGAGTTCAGTCGCTCGACTGATTGACGAACAACCCGGGTGGGGGGCATCAGCGGGGTTCCCAGGCGTCCGGCTGCGTGGTCAGGCGGCGGACGTGGGGCGGTAGCCGACCGTCGAGCAGGTCGGCCAGGCTCACCTCGTCGACGACGCGGCGCAGTGCCGCCCGGACCGCGACCCAGAACTCGGGCAGGTGCGCTGCCACCCCTTCGTACCGTGTCTCCTCTGGACGCCGGCCGCGTACGCCGGCCAACGGGCCCTCCGCGGCGCGCAACACCGCGCCGACGGTGACCTCGCCGGGCGGCCGGGCCAGGGTGTAGCCGCCTTCCGCGCCGCGCTGGGCCCGGACGATGCCGGCCCGGCGCAGGTCGGCCAGGACCGCCTCCAGGAACTTGCGGGGCATGTCCTGCTCCGCGGCGATGACCTGGGTGGACAGCAACGCCGGGTACGTGGCGGCGAGGCTCAGTGTCGCCCGTACCGCGTAGTCGCCACGCGCGGAGATCTGCACTCCGCCATCATGCCGAATGCGCGGCGGCCGGTGCCGCGCCTAGCCGGCCGGATCGCCCAATGGCGCGTCAGGTGCGCTGTCCTGCCCCGTGGACGTCGATTCGGCCGTCGACGGGTGGGCGGGGACGCACCATCGGTGCCGGCGCGGGCCGTTCCCGGGCGGCCCGGAACGCGCCCGGGCTCATGCCGACCTCGCGGGTGAAGAACCGGCCGAAGTTAGTCGGCTCGGTGAAGCCGAGCTGCCGACCGATCCGGGCGATCGGCTCGTCGGTGGCCGCCAGCAGCCGGCTGGCCTGGAGCGCGACCCGCTCGTCCACCACCTGTTTCGCGCTGCGCCCGGTAATCGCCAGGCAGGCCCGGGTGAGGGTACGCACCGAGCAGCCCAGCCGGTCGGCGTAGTCCTCGACCCGGCGACTGGCCTGGTAACCCCGCTCCACCTCGCGGCACAGCCGCCGGAAGGTCTCCTCCTCCGGGCGCGCCGTCCGCCCCGCTCCGGAGGGCAACATGCTCAACCGCAGCAACAGCACGCTCAGTTGATGACGCAACAGGCTGCGGGCGGACCGGGTGTCCCGGTGCCGGCTGGCGTCCACGGTCAACTGGCTGACCTCGTTGATGATCGCGTCCTCGTCCTCACCGGCGAGCTGAAACCAGATCGGCACCTCGTCGGCATCGACGTCGAGCCCGTGCAGCGCCTCCGGATGCCAGCGGACCACCGTGGCGTCCAGCCGGGGCAGGGCGCAGCGCAGTACCTGGCCGGGACGGATCCGCAGCAACGTGCCGGGCCGGCACGGCAGGGCACGGAAATCCACCTCGGCGAGCCCGTGACCACTGGTGGTCAGCACGATCAGCTCGCGGTCCAGCAGCACCGGCCGTCGCCACCCGGAGTCGGGGGCGAGATCACCGAGGGTGATCGTGTCGATCTCGGCCGGGCTGGCGGCAGCATCGGACAGCGCCGTGACTGGGTGACCGGAAGGGACCATCACCTGCGACGTTAGCCCGAGCCCGGCTCGTACGCATCCCTCGCCACCCCGGTATCGCGGGTCGCGGTGCCGCCGGGCGCACAGGGTTGTCCCGACAAGGCGGGACGGTTAGGTTACTGATCGGTAGTGACCTGGTCGTCGTGGCGCCCGCGCGGTTCGTGACGGCGGCCCCGACACCGGCTGTCCCAGGCCGGAAACGCAAGGGGATGGCATGAAGGATCTGTTCTCCGTCGAGGGCAAGACCGTCCTGGTCACCGGCGGCTCCCGCGGCATCGGCCTGATGATCGCCCGGGGCTTTGTCGCCGCGGGGGCGCACGTCATCATCTCCTCCCGCAAGGCCGATGTCTGCGAGGCGGTGGCCACGGAGCTGTCCACGCACGGTCGCTGCGAGGCGATCCCCGCCGACCTGGGCCGCGACGAGGGCGTGCAGCATCTTGCCGCCGCCGTCCAGGACCGGTTCGACAAGCTGGACGTGCTTGTCAACAACGCCGGCGCCACCTGGGGCGCACCGCTGGAGAACTACCCGGAGAGCGCGTTCGACAAGCTGTGGGCGGTGAACGTCAAGTCCGTCTTCCGGCTGACCACCGCGCTGCTGCCGGCCCTGCGCGTGGCGGCGGGCCCCGAAGACCCGGCACGGGTGATCAACATCGGCTCCATCGACGGCATCCGGGTGCCGCTCATGGAGGTGTACGCGTACTCGGCGACCAAGGCGGCGGTGCACATGCTGACCCGCAGCCTGGCCCACCAGCTGGCCGGCGAACAGATCACCGTCAACGCGATCGCCCCCGGACCGTTCGAGAGCAAGATGATGGCGTTCGCGCTCGACGACCCCGGCTCCCGGTCCGCCATTGAGGCCCAGGTCCCGCTCGGTCGCATCGGCCGCCCCGAGGACATGGCCGGCACGGCGATCTACCTCGCCTCCCGAGCCGGCGCCTACCTCACCGGCGCGGTGATCCCGGTAGACGGCGGCCTGACCACCCACGGCTGACCGCTCCCGCCTCCTCGCCCTCCCGCCCCTTCGTTCCGCGATCTTGCACTTTCGGTCGCTGTTATGCGGCTTGTGCGGCATATGCATCGACCAGAAGTGCAAGATCGCGGAGGAAGCGGTGTGGGGGTGGGGCTGGGTAGGCGGGGGCCGCGCGAACTCGGCAGATTCGCGCGGCCCCGGTTGTCGGTCTGTCAGCGACCGGCGAGCAGCCGGTTCACCGCGGTGTCGACGTCCAGGTGCTCGGCCTCCCGGCCACGCGGAACGACGACGTAGGTCCGCCGCAGGAATCGCACCAGCACGCTGCGGGGTACCTCGAACAGGGCGTTGCCGTCCGGCGACGACAGCGCCAGCGCGACGAAGTCGCCGCGCGGGGTGGCCCAGGGCCAGACCCGTACGTCCCCGATGCCCGCCGGCTCGTCCAGGCCGGTGACCAGCAGTTCGCGGGCGAAGGACCAACTCACCGCCTCGCCGCCAGCCGATTCGGCATGGAACAGGACATGGACCGCATACGGGTCCGCAGGGTCGTAGCGCAGACTGGCGCGCACCGGCAAGGCGGTGGCGTCAGGTGCGACGAGCCTTAGCGACGTCTCGACCTCTACGGTCGTCGGTCGGATGACACTCATGAACGTTCTCCCCCCGGCACCGCTGCGGAACGCGCGTGTCCCGCTTTTCCCATACTCAGCCGCTACTCCTGGCTACGCTCCGCCATGCGCTGACTTCACCCAGTGGTGGGAAGGGGGTCGGAAGGGCCTCGTGAATGTGAAAATTCATGTAGGATTTCCGATTCTGCCCAGTGGGTTCATCCTGCCCGGCATCGGGTTTGTTGAGTCGTCGACTTACTCCGGTAACGTCCAGTCGGCGGTTGCAGTGACGGGCCCGCGCCACACTGGGGCGTGAAATGGTCGCGGACGCCATCCTCAGTGGATGCGCCGAGCCGGCGAGACCCGTCGAACGTCGCGGTCCGCACAGCCGAACAGCGGGGGTACGGGGTGCCGAAGAAGCGGAGAAGCCGGCACGGTCGGTCAGTGATCGACCGCGGTCGGTTAGGTGAACGCGGCCCGGCGGCCGTCCGAGTGCGCAACGGACGTGGCTACCCGGGGGGAAGTCGGGATAGATCGACCGGGAAGGGGCATCGTGGGGAGATGGCCGGTGGTGCGCAGCGCAAGGGGGGTGGTGTCGCCGTGTCCGAGCGACGCGACCCGCCAGCGTGGCGGCAACGGATAACCACCACCCTCGCCCTGGTCCGAGCCAACCCCACCGGCCGAATCGCACTGAAGATCATCTTCGGGGTGCTCGGCGCCCTCGTGGTCACCATCGGCATCGCACTCATCCCGCTGCCCGGCCCCGGCTGGCTGTTGGTGATCGCCGGCCTCGGCATCTGGGCCGTAGAGTTCCACTGGGCTAAGCGCCTGCTCGCCTTCACCCGCCGCCACGTCCACGGCTGGACCGCCTGGGTGAAGAGACAATCACTGCCCGTACGCCTGGTGATCGGCTCGGTCGGCCTCGTCTTCGTCGGCGCCGTCGCCCTGCTGTCGATCAAGTACAGCCTCGGCATCGACGTGATCGCCCAGGTGCTGCACTACCTCGCGACCCACTGACCCCGGGTTCGCGGTCCGCGCGCCGGATCGGGTAGAGTCATCCGCGCTGAGGGCGATTAGCTCAGCGGGAGAGCGCTTCGTTCACACCGAAGAGGTCACTGGTTCGATCCCAGTATCGCCCACCATTAATATGTGCAGGTCAGAAGCTCGTTGCCGGAACGGTCGGTAACGAGCTTCTCCGCTGTGGCCCTTTGAATTGGGAGCAGTTTGGGAGCAGGCTGGCGATGGCACCAGCGGGCCACCCCGCCCGCGGTTCCGGCGGCCGACGACCGCGCGATCGCTGTCGAGATCGTCAGAGCAGGATCGGGAATCCCGAAGCCCGGACGGGTTGGTTCTTGGGCCGGTGGGCGTCGCGGAGATTCTTCTGCCCGCCACTGACCTGCAGGCACTGTCGCCCTTGTCCCACATTGGAGGTCGGGACGCACCGCCGAGTGCTCGCAGCGTCGTGTCCAGACAGGACACGATCGTCGGCAGGGTCTTGTCGAAGGTCGGGATCACCAACCGGAACCTCGACCAGGCCAGCCACGCGCACCACAACGAGGTACGCCGCCCACCGATGCGCGGGCCCTCGCCCCAGTCGAACTGCAACCACAGGCCCGGCTCCGGGATCCACGGCCGGAACACCCGCCGCTGCCCGGCGGCGAAGCGGGCCTTGACCTCCGCGACCGCCCGCCGGGTGGTGCGCTCACCTCCGCCGAAGCCCATCGCGGTGATCCGCCGGTGCACCACATCCGCGCGGACCCGGCCACCCGAACGGGCCACCAACTCCTCGATCTTCGCCACGTACTCATCGATCGGCCGGGCCCGGTGCGCCCGCGCCTCGGGACTTTGCCCGGACTCCCGCAACTTCACATACCGGGCAACCGTGTGATGGTCACACCCAGCCAACTCAGCCGCCGCACGGTAACTACCCGTGAGGTCGTATGCCTCCAAGATTTCCACGATCTCCCTGCCGCTCTTCACGCCGTCGACCCTCGCCGACCGGCACTCTGACCTGGTCAGCGGGGAGGTATCTGGCCATCCACGGGAGATCCCTGGCCACCAGCGGGGCGACATTTGGCCGCCTACGGGGAGTATTCACTGGCCGCCGACAGCCTTCCCGCGCCGTGGCTACCGGATTTCGCCGCCCTTTTCTGCCGCACGGTGAGCGCGGAGGGCAGCTCAGTCGAATTGGTTGAACAGCAGGTCTCCGAGTCGGCTTGGCAGGTGGTAGGCGACATCCCGGCGTTCTTCTCGGTCAGAAGATGTAGGTGCCGCTCGTGGAGCGGCTGATTCAGCTCTGCACTGGTGGCGCCCCGCAGCCCTGCACGGTGGTAGACGTCTCCGCCGGGGACGTCTACGAACACCGTTGATCATGGGGGTTCGGCTGTTCGGCTGCGGCGACCAGGAGGAGGGGGGTCCTTCCGACCGCTATCAGTCGACGACGCAGGCTTGGGAACCGTCGACGCAACTACCGAGGTGAGTCGCGGCACCTCACGTTCATCGACGTTCCAGCGGCCAGAGTCGATGTGGCATCGGCTCCCTCGTACAACGGTTGACCTTGACCTAAGGTCAATCCATAGGCTCAACGCATGGCCAGTTCGCCCTGGACGGGCATGCTTCCCGTTGACGACACAGCCCTCGCGGTCACCGACACCGGCGGCTCGGGCACGCCCATCGTGTACCTGAACGGCGCCTACGCCGACCAGTCGCATTGGCGGCGGGTCATCGCCGAGCTCGGTGGTGAATACCGCCACATCACCTACGACGAGCGCGCCCGCGGCCGGTCGAAGCGTTCCGCCGACTACTCCTTCGAGGCTTGCCTGCGAGATCTGGACGCCGTCCTTGCATCCCGGGGAGTCGACCGGCCGCTGCTGGTGGGTTGGTCCTACGGCGGAATCCTGTCGTGGCACTGGGCCGACCGGAACCCGGATCGTGTTCTCGGCGTCGTTACCGTGGACGCCTTCCCTGTTGGCCTCACCGGCGTCGCCGGCCGGGAACGCATCCGCAAGGAGTTTCGCCGGGTGCGGTTGCTGTTGCCGATCACCAGTCGGTTCGGCATGGGCGCTCGGATGAGCGCGGACCAGCACGCCGAGGTCAACATCGAACTCAACGAGATCGCCGCCGCCAGCGTGCCGGTCCTGGAACGCATCGCTTGCCCGCTGCGGTTCGTCCTGGCGACCGGAGCCAGCCTTGGCAACGAGGGCGACGAGATGGAACAGGGACGCGCCGCACTCGATCCGATTCTCGCCCGCAACCCGAATCTCGCGATCAGCGCGAAGGTCGCGAGCAACCACAGCACGATCCTGCGCAAGGACTTTCCTGCCGTCGCCAGGGCGGTGCGTGAACTCGCGCCTACCGGCACCCGCACGACGGACTGAGCCCATGGGCGGAGGGCTCACGATCGGGAAGGCGGCCGCGTTCGCCGGTGTCACGGTCAAGACGGTGCGGCATTACCACCGTCTCGGCCTGCTCGACGAGCCCCGCCGCGACTCCTCAGGTTACCGCCGCTACACCTCCACCGACCTGCTCCGGTTGGTCCAGGTCCGTACTTTGGCCGAGGCGGGCGTGCCGCTCGCCGAGATCGGTGAACTGCTCGACGCTGATCCGAAGCGCTTCGCCGCCGCCGTGGTTGACGTCGAGCGACGGCTCACCGACCGGATCTCGGAGCTTATCGCCCGCCGCGACACACTGCGTCGACTCGCTGACAGCGACCGGGCGCTGCTTCCCGACCGCGCCTGCACCCTTTTGGACCGGTTGACCGCGCTGGGTTTCGGTCCCGACATCGTGGCCTCGCAACGGGAGGCCCTGGTCCTGGCTCGCGCGCTGGCCCCAGCGTTCTTCGACGGTTTCGTGACCCAGCTCGAGCGCCGGCTCGACGATCCCGAGTATGTGAGGCTGTGGAAGCGAACCTGGGACGCGTTGTCCTGGGAGCCCGACGACCCGCGCCTCGACGAGCTCGCAGCTGAGATGGCCGACAACCTGCTGACTGAACGGGCGGTGATGCAGACACACATGGACGGTTTCTTCTCCAGCCCCGACGCCGCCACCCGCTACGACGTGGTCAACGAACACCGGGCTGACGAGGCGCCGACCACAGCTCGGTTGACCGCACTCATCGAAGCGCGGCTGCGCGCTGCCGGCATCGCGATTCCTCGACGGTGAGGCGGTCACCCACGGCGGCTGTACCACGATTCCGACCCCGTCACCTGCCTGGATCTAGCGGAGACTTGCCCAGGCCCGCCGCCTTGCGCAGGGAAGTGACGTTGGCGGCAGTCCGTGCCGGCTGTCGCGACGGCGTCAGGTCCTGCAACGGTGCCCGATCACGGACGAGGCTGCGGGCCTCCGCTGAATTCATCGCCTGGTTGGGGCAGTGGTTCGCAGCTCACGCCGGGCAACGGTCGTAGGTCAATGAAACAAGTAGCCCGATGTCAGTGCCCTGGATCGTTCCGATGAGCAGGTGTAATCACTTGCTGCACTCGGCTTGCAGGAGGCCGTGGCGTGTGGATGCCGCTGGCGGATCAGCGCATGCCGTGCGGCAGGTCGTTAAGTTCGGTTGAGGGATGAACTCGGCGATGGCGAGCCGATGACGTCCGGGCGGTTTCTACCACTTTCTGGCAATGGTCATGAGCCCGCTGGTCGCCGGTCATGCGTGCCGGCCCTTGCCGGCGATCATGTCGACGAGGGTGTCGGTTAGGTCTTCGGCGGAGACGCCTCCCCACTTCGGGTCGGCGAGCTGGCCGCTGGCCTGCAGGCCGGCGATCCCGTTCGCGCTGCTGATGAGCAGGGCCGCGTACCGTCGGGCGTCCTGCTCGCCCACCAGGTCGGCGACGACGGCCAGGAACTCGGTCTGGCTTCGCTGGGCGGCCCGGGCGAGTGCGGTGGGATCGCCGGGCGGGTTGCTGAACATGAGCTTGTAGAGGTGTGGCTGAAAGCGGCCGACGTCGATGAACGCAAGGAGGCCGCCGCGGATCTTTTCGGCGGCCGACAGGCCCGGTTCCGCGCGAAGGGCTTGCATGCGGTCTCCGAGCGTGTCCCATGCCCGGGTCCCGACGGCGATCAGCAGGCTCTCCTTGTCGAGGAAGTGCCGGTAGGGCGCTCCGCGGGTCACTCCGGCGCGCGCCCCCACCGCGCGCAACGTCACGGCGTCGAGGCCACCGGAATCGAGCAGCTCAGCGGCCGCGTCGAGGAGGGCGCGGCGGGTGGCAGCAGCTGATTCGGCCCGGCTGATCACGCGGAGGATTCTAGCCCACCTGTGATGACTAAGTCACTTGAACCAGTTGACACTGTCATCTCATTACTGCACACTCAAGAGATGACATCGTCAACTGAAACTCGGGAACTCGTGGTCGTGACCGGGGCGTCGACCGGCATTGGCGCGGCCACCGCGCAGGAACTGGCTCGGCACGGCTTCCATGTCCTCGCCGGCGTACGGCGCGACAGCGACCGGACACCCCTGCGGGCCGACCGCATCGAGCCGGTGACCCTCGACATCACCGACCCCGACCACGTCGCCGCGCTCGCCGCACGTGTCGAGCGGGGTCCGCAGCCGCTGCGGGCGCTGGTCAACAACGCCGGCGTCCCTGGCGCCGGCCCGGTCGAAGTGATGCCGCTCAGCCAATGGCGGCGCATCTTCGAGGTGAACCTCTTCGGCCACGTCGCCGTCACCCAGGCCCTGCTTCCCGCGCTCCTACGTGGCAAGGGACGCGTCGTCAACATCAGTTCCCTCAACGGCAAGATCTCGATGGCCGGCTACGGGCCGTACGCCGCCAGCAAGTTCGCGATGGAGGCGATGAGCGACGCGCTGCGCAACGAACTGGCCCCCCACGGTGTGCAGGTGGTGGTGGTCGAACCGGGCGGCGTCAAAACCGAGATGTCCCGCGTCGGCCTGGCCGCCCTCAGCCGCCTCGACGACGGGATGACGCCCGAGCAGAAGGCGCGCTACGGCACTCTGATGCAGGCAATACCCTCCCACGTGGCGGCGTTCACCAAGGCCGGCGTGACCTCCAACGTCGCCGCGAAGAGGATCGCCAAAGCGGTGACCGACGCCAGGCCCCGCACCCGTTACACCATCGGCGCGACGGCTGCCTTCCTCATCCGGGCCTCCCGCATCCTTCCCGACCGGATGCTCGACCGGATGACGACCTCCGACCTCCGCAAGCACTACCCGCCCGAGAACCGTGACCGAACGACCGCCCCATGGTGAGCACCTCTGCCACCGACGGTGCGCGTGGTACCTCAGCGCGCCGGTCACGTTGAGTACCCGTCAGTCTCGGCGTTGTTCCTTGGGAGACGCGCCGAAGCGACGCGTAAAGACGGGCCGGCCGACGACGCGGTCGACCACCGGGGATCGGGGAGCAACGTGGGAGCAGTCGGGCGCGCTGAACGGCTCTGAACCGCGCCCAGCGGCGTCGAATGGCACTCAACTGCACCCACCACGACCTGCGGCTTCTTTTTCTGCAGGTCAGAGTGGGTGCAGCGTCCCGCTTCACACCGAAGAGGTCACTGGTTCGATCCCAGTATCGCCCACGCAGCTCAGGCCACTTCCCGGGGTTCGGGAGGTGGCCTTTCTGCTGCCCGTACAGCAGCGAAGTACAGCAGCCCGCTCATTGGCCGAGCGATTCGCCGAGGCGCTTGAGCGCGTCTCTCGTTGCCTTCGATGACACCTGGGTGTAGATCTCCATCGTTACCGAGAAGCGGGCGTGCCGGAGGATCTGCATGGCGACTCGCGGGTGGACGTCGAGGTCGGCCAGGAGGGTGGCGCAGGTCCGGCGGGCGTCGTGGACGGTGATCGGTGTGACTGCCGCCTTGTCGCAGCGGGTCTGCCAGGAGCGTTGGAAGTTGCGCGGCTCGATGGGCGTGCCGTAGCGGGTGGTGAAGACGAGTCCGGTCTCGTGCCATGCCTTGCCGGCGACTGCTCGTGCTTCGTCGCGCTGGTGTTTGCGCAGTCGCAGTGCGGCCAGGCAGACGTCGGGCAGGGGCAGGGTGGCGTCGGACGCCTGGGTCTTGGTGTCGCGGTGCAGGCGCTGCCCGCGTACGCGTTGCAGTTGCCGGCCGATGGTCAGCTCCCCGGCGTCGAGGTCGATGTCGGCCCAGGTGAGGCCGAGCGCTTCACCTTTACGCAGGCCGGTGACGAGGACCAGGGCGTACGCGGCCTAGAGGGGATCCTCGTCGGCACGTGCGGACTCCAGGAACTTCCGCACCTCTCGAACCCGCTACGGTGGCTTAGCCCAACCGGGACCGTGGCACTGGTGGATGGACCTCCGGCCTTTCCCGGGCGAGAGGCTGTGCAAGTCTGATCAACGATGTGATGGGGGATCGCTGGTGGGACAGCGGCACGTGCGGAAAATGTTGCGGAAGATGGCCGGCGGGCAGCCGGTGGAGGTGGAGCGGGTGGCCACGTTGCGCTCACTCGCCCATATGGCCGCTGTTGCCGAGCAATTTGGTTACGCGTACACGGACACACGGCAGCGACACCGCAACGGACCGCAGCTGTTCTTCGTACCCGATCCCCGTCCGCAGGCCCGCGAAAGGGCCGCGCGGAACCGAGTGCAGTACCCGGATGCTTC
Source organism: Verrucosispora sp. WMMD703 (assembly GCF_049178935.1). Taxonomy (NCBI): domain Bacteria; kingdom Bacillati; phylum Actinomycetota; class Actinomycetes; order Micromonosporales; family Micromonosporaceae; genus Micromonospora; species Verrucosispora sp. WMMD703. The sequence continues at coordinate 2,101,627 of NZ_JBMHMM010000004.1, forward strand.
CACCGGGGGCGCGCTGCCCCCCGTGCCTGCCGACGTGCTGGATCTGTTCAAGGCCCGTATCAGCTACGACCTCGAGGGCTGGAACGACGACAAGCAGCGAACGTGGTTCCTCTATGTCGTCCTCACCGTGCTGTGCGCGATCCTCGGTGTGTGGCTCGGGCTAGGAGGGACGTCCCCCACCACCGCTGCGGGCGTCGCTGCCGTCACCTGGGCGGCGCTGATGTCTGTCACCCTATTTTTGGTCTCCATTCGTCGACGCAGACGGGCTAAGTTCGCTGCGATCTTGGAGGCGGCCGGGTTCACGCAGACGACTGAGCAGAGCGGCCGGGAGCGGTATCTGCCGCTGACGTACCAGTAGGCTGCACCACCGCGGCGGTCACGAACAGGGTGCGCCGGGGCTCTTGAGTCCGCTTCAACGTCTGACCAGCTATTCAGTTGCCGCGGGCCGGATCCCGTACGCTGCGGCCGTGTTCACCCCAATTCGCGCCCGCCGGCTTACCCTCCGGCCGGTCACGATGGCTGACCTGGAGGACGTGTATGCGTACCAGCGCCGGCCCGACGTGTGCCGCTGGATGCTCGGCAGCGAGCCGCGCAGCCGTGAGCAGTCGCAGAAGTCGGTGGCGGCGATGACCGGTGAGGACGGGCTGCGTGTCGAGGGTGACGTACTGACCTTGGCTGCCGAGGCGAACGGACGAGTGACTGGCACTGTTGAGCTGGTCTGGCGGAGCCGGGCCGACCGGACCGCTGAGATTGGGTACGTCTTCAATCCGGAGTTTTCAGGTCGAGGGCTGGCCACCGAGGCGGTGGGGACGCTGCTGGGATGGGGTTTTGAGGAGTTCGGCCTGCACCGCGTCTACGGTCGGTGCCACGCCGGCAACGAGGCGTCGGCCCGGTTGATGACCAGGCTGGGTATGCGGTGCGAGGCGCGGCATGTCGAGAGCTACTTGTTTCGCGGTCAGTGGGCCGACCGGTTCGTGTTCGCGATGTTGGCCCGGGAGTGGCTGTCACGATCGGCGGCGCTCCCTGGCTGACGTGCACTCCGTGGCGCGGGTAGCTGACAGCAACGAGCAGAGACAAGGACGTTGGTCGACGGCTGAGCGTCGACAGTTGCCCGAGGCTGCGGATTGCCGACCAACTCCCCCGGACGAAGCGCCTAGAACTTACAAGCGAGAGGTCGGGGTGCCTGCCGGGATGCGGAGGTGGCCGGCGTGTGAGGGTTATGAGGCAGCCTGCGGATCGGTAGCGTTGGGCGTGAATGCGGCCCGATGGGCCGATGGTGCTTCCGGCGCTACGCGAGGAGGTTCCGGGTGGATTCCTTGCCGGAGTTGACGTTCGGGCAGCGTTTGAAGGTCTACCGGGAGCGGTCGGGGAAGACTCGGGCGGTGCTTGGTGGGTTGGTGGGCCGTAGCGCCGAGTGGGTAAAGGCGGTCGAAACCGACCGGATTTTGCCGCCGCGCCTTCCCATGCTGGATCGGATCGCGCGTGCTCTGAAGGTCGACGTGGCTGCCTTGGCTGTGGAGCTGGGTGACCGGTCTGCGGTGGTCAATGGGCCGGAGCATCCGGCGTTGGCGTCGGTGCGGGATGCGGTGAACCGTGTCGCGTTCGCCGGTGACGCCCCGGCGGAGTCGTTGTCCGGTCTGAGGGAGCGGCTTGCGGTGGCGTGGCGGGCACGTCATCAGGCGTCGGATCACCGGACGGTGCTGGGCGGGTTGTTGCCGGGGTTGCTGCGGGATGTGCAGCGTGCCGCGTTGGTGTACGAGGGCGACGAGCGGCGGCAGGCGCAGGCGCTGTTGGCGGAGACGCTCGGGTTGGCGCAGATGTTCATCGCGTACCAGCCGGCGGCCGAGTTGTTGTGGCGGGTGGCGGATCGGGCGATGGTGGCGGCGCAGGAGTCCGGTGATCCGGAGGCGCTGGCCGGTGCGGGGTGGTTCCTGTGTCAGGTGCATCGGGACGCCGGGGACTGGGACACCGCGATGGCGGTCACGCTGGACGTGCTGTCGGCGCTGGAGTCGCAGGCGGCCACCGGGAGCACGAATCTGCTGGCGCTGTGGGGTGCGCTGAACTTCGAGGCCGCGTACACGGCCGCTCGTGCCGGTGAGGAAGGGCGGGCCTGGCGGTACTGGGACCGCGCGGATCGGGTGGCGCAGCGTCTGCCCCAGAGCTTCTACCAACCGCAGACATCGTTTTCCCGGGTCATCATGGGCGCTCACGCGGTGACCGTGGCGGTGGAGTTGCAGAAGTCCGGCGAGGCGGTGCGGCAGGCCCGCCGCCACGATGCGGCGGCGATCCCGTCGAGGCCGCGTCGGGCACGCCATCTGATCGAGGTCGCGCGGGCGCACTACGGCAGGGACGACACGGAAGCGACAGTGGCGACGCTGCGGCAGGCGTACGAGTCGGCCCCGGAGACGATCCGCTATAACGGGTACGCCCGCCAGATCACCTTGGACCTGCTCGACGGCCCGCGTGCCACCCGGGATGACGCCCGTGACCTCGCGGTCCGAGTCGGTCTCGTCTCGTGATCCAGAGGTAGGAACCTTACCCGTTCCATCGCGCAACCGACCGTAGCTTCTCGCTTACGGGATGCGGCGGGCGGCGCGAGTCACGCCCGGTCGCCGCGTCCCCCTCGATCAGAGGGCGAAGAGGCTGCCCTCGTGAGCGACGAGGGAGGGGTGCGTGCGGCGCGTCTCGTACGACGAGTACCTGTCGGCCACCGCGTTGACGTTCGCCCGACGGCATCGGCCGGTCTGGTCCTGGCAGCTCTGGCGGCGCGTCTGTCGCTGCGGTGCCGACCTGCCGTGTCGTGCCCGGCACCGGATACCGATCAACCGGGGCCACTGGCCGCAGGAGAACGAGCAGTGATCGGCAGCCCGGAGCGGACGATCCTCGCGGTGCACGTTCGAGGGCTCGACGGCATGTGCGCCGGCTGCCGCGGGTGGTGGTCACGGCTCGCCCCGTACCCCTGCTGGCAGGTGGATTGGGCGACAAGTCGGCAGGCTCGCGCGAGCGTCGCCCGGTTCCTGGGTGGTGTGCGGTGACCACCCACGGCCCGGTGCTGCCGATCTGGAGCTGCGGCGGCTGTGAACTGCCGTGGCCGTGCCCCACGCGGCGGCGGGAGCTGCGCGCGGAGTACGCGGATGCGCCGGTGTCGCTGGCGCTCTACCTCGGTGCCTATCTCGTCCAGGCGGCCGAGGACATGCCGTGGGCACCGGCCGGCGCGCTGCACCGCCGTTTCATCGGCTGGACGCGGCAGCCGGCGGAAGTACCGCAGCGAAGTACAGCAACCGTCCCGACCGAACGAGGCCGGAACGGGCGTCACCAGGCCGGATGACGTCGTATCAAGCCCGATCCGGCCGGCCCGCCGAGAGTTCACACCGAAGATGCCACCGGTTCGATCCCAGTATCGCCGACCATCGACAGGTGTCTCTTGCTATCCGCTCTACACCGGTGTAGGAAAAGTAGTGCGCTGGTGTGAATGTGGACTGTCGCGGCTGTCGGGAAGGTTTCGGTGGCCGATCTCGATGGTGAGGCGCATGCCTTCGATGCGGGAGGCCTTGACGCTCTGAGAGGAGCAGCAACGCGATGTCACACAGCAGTGGCCCCCGAATGACGAGCCTTGTCGCAGCCGCGGCTTTGGTGGTGTCAGTCATCGCGGCCGCCCCGGCGGCTGCCGCGACCGACACGTGGCATTCGAACGACGACGTCTATCACTACTTCAAGGTGCCGCAGTCGCAGGCCAGCAGCATTGTCGGCGGAACGCCGGCAACGCTCGAACTGGAGGCGAACATCGGCCCGAGCGGCACCTGGTCGGCGCTCGCGCTCGACCCGAGCGGCTCGGACTACGCCGCGAACGTCGGTCCGCTCGATCCCGGGCTGTACTACTACCAGTACACCGCGACGATGCAGGACAGGTCGAAGGTGTCCTTCCGCCAGCCCGGCAGCCCGGTGGCGGTGACGTCGAAGCCAAACTGGAACACCTTCTTCGTGCCCGGTGAGTCGGTCGCGTGGATGGACGACATCGCCGCGGGCGGGACTGTGGAGGAACTGTCCTACCCGAGCGCGACAGCGGCGGAGGACCGTACCGCCTTGGTGTGGACGCCGCCCGGCTACGACTCGGCCCGGGCCGAGGCGTACCCGGTCCTGTACCTGCTGAGCAGCGAGGGTCAGACAGCTCGTGAGTGGCTGGAACTTGGCCGGGCGAAGCAGATCCTCGACAACCTGGTCGCAGGCAGGGACGCCAAGCCGATGGTGGTCGTGATGGCTGACGCCAATTCCGCCGACCCCCGCGCCGAGCTGCTCGACGCCATCGTCCCCGCAGCACGGGCCGGCTACAACATCTCGTCCCGGCCCAGGAGTCAGGCGCTGGCCGGTGTCGACACGGGTGCCGAGCAGGCGATCAGCATCCTCCGCAGCGATCCCGGCGCGTTCGCCTACGTCGGCTCCTTCTCCGGCTCCGTCGACGGCCCGATCACCAAGGCGGAGGCCAAGGCGATCAACAAGGGCACCAAACTGCTCCGGGTGTACGTCGGCAACACGCTCGATCCGTCCTACAACGACAACTACGACCTGCTGGTGGACCTGAAGAAGTCCCGAGTGAGGTTCGAGTTCGACGGCGTCAACCCCGACGACGGCGCCACCTGGGACGCGTGGCGGGAGAACCTGCGAGACTTCGCCGCTCGGCTCTTCGGACAGAAGGGCGTCCGCCACGGCGCCAGCAAGGGACACCGCGCGCTGACCAGGCCGTACGAGCCCCCTGCGGCCGGGTCGATCACGACCCCGCACATCGACCGGCACGGCATCGTCACGTTCGAGACCGGCACCCAGTGGGCTGGCGCCAAGGACGTCACGATCTGGGGCAACTGGGCTCCGAATGGCCAATGGTTCCGGATCCCGATGGAGAAGCAGCCCGACGGCCGCTGGCGAATCACGGTTGGACCGCTCGACGGCTACTACTACTACCGGTACGTGGTCGACGGCGTCGACATGAAGGACCCGGCCGACACCGTCAACACCCACGTGATGGAGTCGCAGCTTTTCGTGCCGGGTAAGTCCGACGCGATGCTGGCCGATGTCCCCGAAGGCCGGGGCGGCACGGTCTCGCTGATGACCTACGACGGAGGCCAGGGCGCAGAGCGCTACGCGTACGTCTGGACGCCGCCTGGCTACGATGCTGGCCGCGAAGCTGCCTACCCGGTGCTGTACCTGTACCACGGCGGGGGCCAGAACTACGGCAGTTGGCTCGAAACCGGGCGTGCCAAGCAGATTCTCGACAACAGCTACCTCAACGGGACAATGGTGCCGATGGTTGTGGTCATGCCCGACCAGAACGGCGTCGACTTCTGGACCGACCTCAGCCAGCACGTGATGCCAACCGCTGCGGAAAAGTACAACATCTCGACTGATCCGGATGAGCAGGCGCTCGCCGGTCTGTCGTGGGGAGCCATGAACACCCTCGGCACCTGGATCAGCCACCCGGGCGAGTTCGCCTACATCGGTGCCTTCTCGGGGGGCCTGCTCTCCTACCCCACAGTCGACGTCGAGGCGGTCAACGAAAGCACCAAGCTGGCAAGGCTGTACTCCGGTGACGTCGACTTCACGTACACGTTCACCCAGAACACGATGCAGTGGCTGACCTCCCAGGGCATCGAGTACGAGTACGCCGGCACCTGGGTCGGTCCGCATGGCTTCGACATCTGGATGGCGAATCTGATCGACTTCGTGCCGCGGATCTTCGCGCCGGAGCACCGGTTCGGCGGGGTGCGGCCTCCGCTGGCCGGCGACGGCCCCGACATCGTCAAAGCCGGACGCGCCGTGCCGGTCAAGTTCACCCTGACCGGCGCAGACGGCGAGACGGTCACCGACGCGCGGCCGCGCCTCTACCTCGTGAAGAAGACCGACGGCGTGGCCGGCAACCGCGTCCCGGCCACACCCGTCCAGAAGAGGGCGGACAACACCGCGCGCTACAGCGCCGCAAGAAACCAGTACGTCTTCCACTGGGACACCAGCGGGCTCTCCCCGGGTGCCTACGAGTTGCAGATCGACCCGGTCCGCGGCCCCGTTCACGCCATCGCCCTGACCATCAACTGACCTCGCGTCACGCGGCCGGCGCGCCCCGGATCGGGCGGGCCGGCCGCTGCGTCTGGGGTGGTGAATGGTGCAGTCTTATACCCTGGCCGACGGATCGACGGGCGGCGGGAGGGGCTGTGGCACGCAAGACCAACAGGTCGGCGACGATGCGCGACGTCGCCCGACTTGCCGGGGTGTCGATCAAGACGGTGTCCAACATCCTCAACGGCTATCAGTACGTGCGTCCGGAAACCCGCGAGCGGGTGGACGACGCGATCCGTGAGCTGGGCTACCACGTGAATGTGTCGGCGCGGAACCTGAGCCGAGGCCGGACCGGGGCGATCGCTCTGGTGCTGCCGTCGTTGCGTGTTGTGTACTTCGCCGAACTTGCGGATGCCGTCATGCGAGAGGCATCCAGGCGGGGCCTGACCGTCTTCATCGAGCAGACCAACGCCGAGCGCGACCGCGAGCTGCGGGTGCTGGACGGCAGCTACCGGTCACGCTTTGACGGCGTGCTGTACTCCCCGCTCGCGCTGGGCGAGAAAGACCTCCCGCTGTTCGACGTCGACTTCCCCCTCGTGCTCCTGGGCGAGCGGGTGTTCGATGGCGGCCTCGACCACGTCACGATGAGCAACGTCGAGGGAGCACGTGCGGCGACCGAGCACGTGCTGGGCCGGGGTGCGACCACGGTAGTTCCCCTCGGAGTCAAGGACGACCCGTCGCCGAGCAGCGGAACCCTGCGGTTCCAGGGCTTCCGGGACGCCCTCCAGTCACGAGGGTTCACCGTCGACCCACGCGCGATCATCGGGGTACCCGACTACTTCCACTCCACCGGCGCCACGACGATCGCTCGCATCCTTGACAGCGGTGTCAAACCCGACGCGGTTGTGGCGTTCGCGGACACACTCGCGCTGGGTGCGCTCGCCGCCTTTCAGGACCGCGGCCTACGGGTTCCCGAGGATGTCCTGCTGATCGGCTTCGACAACATCGACGAAGCGAACTACTCCCGACCTCCGCTGAGCACCATCGACCCCGGACGCGACGTGATCGCACACCAGGCAGTCGCCCTGTTGGAAGAGCGGATCCAACTCCAGTTCGACGGTGTGCCGCGAGAGGAGCAGCCGGCGCCCCGGAGGCTGGTCGTCGACTTCGAACTGATCCAGCGGCAGTCGACGCTGCGCTGAGGCGTCCTGCCACACCGGTTGCGCAATTGCTACGGCGGCGCCCTTCGGCCCAAGCGGTCAACCGTCGCCCTCAGATCGGCCGGACTGGAACTGCACGCCGGCACGTACCGTGACGCCCGGACGGCGGCACGGGCAAGCCTGGCCGGCGGCGGACATTCAGCCCCGGGCTCGCCGCTGCCCGCGCTCGTACGTCCGCTGGCATGGCGAGCCGTTGCTCGATGCCCGCAGTGATGGCCGTCGGTTGAGGTGGTACCCGGACTGGTCTTCCGCTACTGGCGCGACAACCGCCTGGCTCCGCACGTGCGGCCGCCAGAGCAATCGTAAGGTCCGCACCTCGCCGGAAGCTGCGGCTGCTACTGACGGCGAAGCCCACCACAGGGGAGAGCACGCACGATCGGCGGCCAGATCCGGGCGTTGCGTGTGCGGTGCGACCTAGCCTGTTTGTATGCGACGCTTCCAGGATGAGGACCTGACCGGAGCTGAGTTCCGCGAGTGCGATCTGAGTAGAGCGCGGATGGTCGGCGTGGTCATGCAGGACGCTGAGATCGACGGCCTGGTCACCAATCTTGTGGTCAACGGGGTCGAAGTGATGTCGTACGTCGAGGCGGAACTCGACCGTCGTCACCCGGTACGGCTGCTGATCCGCTCCGATCAGCCGGACGACCTGCGAGATGCCTGGCAGCAACTGCGCGACGATTGGGCGAGGACTACCGAGCGGGTTCGGTCCATGCCCGAGGACAGCGAACATCGCGGCGTCGACGGCGAGTGGTCGATGGTCGACACCCTGCGCCACCTTGTCTTCGTGCACGACTCTTGGTTCCGACGCTGCGTGCTCGGGCTTACCGAGCCGTTCACGGCCATGGGACTGGGGCCACCGTTGGTCTCGGGCCAGGAGGATGGGCTCGATCCGTCAGCCCAACCGAGCCTCGACGAGGTGCTCGCGGTACGAGTCCGGCAGGCTTCAGAGATCGAGACATGGCTGGCCGAGGTCACGCCTGATCAGCTCGCGAAGACCGCGCCGGTCCCGGACGACGACAGATGGCCCCCGTACGCCAAGGGGCGGACAGTGCGGCAATGCCTCGGCACTGTGCTCAACGAGGAATGGGAACACCACCGGTTCTGCAAGCGTGACCTGGACAAACTGTCGCGCCAGGGGTCTTCGCCGGGTTGATGATTGAACTCTGAGCTTGCTGCTTATCTCCCGGGAAATCCGGTGTCGCTGCGGCCAAGGCCCGCTACGTCCCCGAGGGTGACTACAGCGGGTGTCGGAGGGAGAGCCCGGTGCGGTAGAGACAAGGCCGAGCGCGCGTTCTCAGCGGCCAGATGAGCGTGCCGAACTGGATAGCCGCAATCCGCATGCAGTCGGGTATCGACATTGATACCTTGCCACCGGTGGCGAGGCGAAGGTACGTGGCGAGGGGCGTTGATGGCGGCTACCGGATCTGGGACAACCGGGCTCGCCGGTGGTGGGGCGAACTCTTTGAGCTCTGCCCAGACGAGTTGCTCAATGAGCTGAACGGCACCCGCAACTACGCCAAGATTACCGCGCTGCTCCGGAAGTACCGAGCACAGAAGCGGTAACGCAGTACATCAGGCCGCCGCGTTTGGCGCGGCATGAGCGGTATCGCAACCGCGTCGATTATTGCTGGTCGCGGACGCTCCTTATCGCTACGGTTCTGTGCCATGCCCGACGCGATCTTCAGCCACCCGCGCCTCGCGCCTGTCTATGATGCGTTCGATGGCGACCGCGCAGACCTCGACGCATATCTTCGCATCGTCGACGAGTTCGACGCCCGGCACGTGCTCGACATCGGATGCGGTACGGGATCCCTGGCCATCCTGCTGGCGAGAAGTGGACGACATGTAACCGGCGTTGATCCCGCCGCTGCCTCCCTGGACGCGGCGGTATCCAAACCCGGCGCCGCATCGGTCACCTGGCTCCACGGGGATGCCACGACGCTCCCCGCGCTGTCAGCTGACATCGCGCTGATGACCGGCAACGTGGCTCAAGTCTTCCTTGACGACGATGACTGGAGCGCGACACTCCAGGGCATTCATGGCGCGCTACGCGACGGCGGCCACCTCGTGTTCGAGACGAGACGCCCGCAGCGCCGTGCCTGGGAGGAATGGGTCGTCGACACTGACCCGGCCACCCGAAATCTTCCTGGCATCGGTGAGGTCGAACGGCGTATGGAAGTCACCAGGGTGGCGCTGCCATATGTCTCCTTCCGGTACACGTACACCTTCGCCTCTGACGGCTTCTCGGTGGAGTCGGACTCCACCCTCAGGTTCCGCAGTCAAGCAGAGGTTGAGGAGACCCTGGTCACCAGTGGTTTTACCACGATCGACGTCCGCGAGGCCCCAGACCGTCCTGGGCGGGAGTACGTGTTCGTGGCGCAACGAACGCACTGACCGCACCAACACTGAACGATTGTCGCACCCTTCTCGGGCGTGTCCTCGCGCCTGCCCATGGGCAGCGGCTGCGCTCCGTGACGCCCGGTCTGCGGCTAGATCCGGACGTTTGATGAGGAGCCAACGATCATGGAGTGATGTATTCCCTGCCTGGGTCGTCACGCAGTCTCTGACTCGCCGTGCCAGGATCGTCTCGTGCGCAACGAGGAACGGCTACGAACACGGACGCCCGAGTCCCGAGCCTTCGGACAGCGCGTACAGCTCGTCATGAACCTGACCTCGCGCCTCAACGTGCTGCCGTTTGACGACCTCGATGCGCGCAGGACGGTGCTGACCGAGATCTTCGGTAAACCGATCCCTGACTCGCTGTCCGTCCTGCCTCCGTTCTACTGCGACTACGGGCTTGGAGCATCGTTTGGAGAGCGTGTGTTCATCAACCAGGGATGCTTCTTCCTCGACTACGGGGGCATCACCATCGGTGACCGCGTCCTGATTGGTCCCCGAGTGACTCTGAGCACGGCCGGACATCCCGTCGAGCTCCACGAGCGGTACGACTTCATCACGCACGCGCCCATCGTCATCGAGGATGATGTGTGGATCGGTGCCGCGGTCACGGTCACCCCTGGAGTGACAATCGGTCGGGGCTCGGTCGTCGGCGCGGGCGCCGTTGTCGCGAAGGACGTGCCGCCGCTGAGTGTGGTGACGGCAACAAGCGTTGTCGAGCGAAAGCGTCTCAAGCCAGCGTCTACCGCAACCTGAAACCTGCGGCTCACCCACGCACATCGGCTACTTGACGGGAAGGCGGTAGCTGGCGTCATCCGGTCCACCCGCCAGTGCAGGCAGCGATGAAACCCTGGCAAGCGGCGCGCTCGGGAGGCGGCATGTGCGTGCGATCCGCTGCGGAACCGTGCCCTGCCCGCCGTGCTAGCGACGACCCGGGGCAGTAATGACACGGGGGCGCCCGACCACGTCAGGGCGCAGGATTCTAGCCTTGGGCTCGTGGAACGTATCGAATTCCGTACCATCGAGCAGGAGCTCGGCGTCGGGATGTTCCCGACACTCGTTCCGTACCTTAACGACATATCCCTGCCTGACATGGTTCGCACGGCTGAGCTGCCCTTTGCGCGGCGGGAAGGGAAACCCAACCTCGCGGGCAGCTATGCGGGGCTGCTGGGCGACAGCGTGCGCTGGCCGAGTCGGCACTATCTCGGTGATCCGGTGCTGAGCTGGTTCGGTGACGGCGACACCGTGTTACTGGGGTGTACCTGCGGTGACTGGGGCTGCTGGCCGTTTACCGCGATGGTCACGGTGGCTGAGGACACGGTCAACTGGTCTGGCTATCGCACCGGGCATCGTGATTGGGGCTACCAGGAACTGCTTCCCGTCACCTTCGATCGCCTCCAGTACGAAGAAGCGCTGCGGGCGACAGTTCGCTGAGCAGGGGAGGCCACTTCATCACGCCGTCGGCTCGAAAGGATGAACGTCCTCAACTCGGCATGAGCGCGCGGCTTTGTGTTCTTCCAAGGGCTGGGTACCTGCGCGCACTGCGATCTCGTCTGCAGGACAGCCACCGGATGATGTTGGATCGAGGTCGCTGCCCACGGTCACGATGACTGGCCGCGTCAGGCCGTGCGTCTACGTCCCGCTGGGACCGTAACGATCGCTCCCTGAACTGGGGAAGTGTGAGCCCGTGGTTGGCGGTGCGCGAACCACCTCGGCCAGATGTGCGGTGGGGCCGGGGAAAGGCGCTCTTGCGGTGCGCGACCGCGACCAACTCCTCCTCGCCCACCTCGCTACGGGAGCGGTCGCGGATATCTTGGGCAGCGCGGACTTGGGGGTGGTCATGGGGGAAGTGGTGTGGCTGGGTCGGTACCCGGTCAAGTCGATGTGCGGCGAGCGCCTCATCGAGGCGCGCCTGGACGCTTCGGGCGTCGTGGGCGACCGCCGCTGTGCCCTGATCGACGAGGAGACCGGCCTGGTCGCCAGCGCGAAGAACCCTCGCAGGTGGCGCGGCCTGCTCTCGATGACCGCCCGTCACGAGCCGGACGGCCGGGTGGTCGTCACCGGCCCGGACGGCGAGCAGATCCACACCGGCGCACCCACCGCCAACTCCGCGCTGTCGCGAGCCCTGGGACGACCCGTACGGCTGACCGACAGCCTCCCGCAAGACGCGAGCATGGAACGGCTGACCCCGCCGACCGAGCCCGGCGCCGGAACGGTGACCCACAGCAGCCTCGCGGCCGGCACCCCCGGCAACACCTTCGTCGACTTCGCCGCCGTACACGTGATCACCACCGCCACCCTGGACGCCCTGGCCCGGCGGCACCCCGATGGTCGAATGGACCCGCGACGGTTCCGCCCGAACATCGTGGTGCGCTTGGACGACCCCGCACCCTTCGCGGAGAACACCTGGCAAGGCCAGACCATGACCGTCGCCGCCCAGACCGCGATCCGCATCGTCGCACCCACCCCGCGCTGCGCGGTGCCCACCCTCGCTCAAGGCACCGACCTGCCCGATGATCCAGCCGTGCTACGCACAGCGGCACGGCTCAACCGGGTTCCGGTCTTCGACCTGGGCAAACTGACCTGCGTCGGCGCCTACGGCGCTGTCCAACGCGAGGGCCTACTACGGATCGGCGACCGCGTCACGATCGCCGCCTGACACGGCACCCCGAACGTGCGCGGTGCGCCAGCAATCCGCCCGAGCCGGAAACTCGCCTCCCATGTCATGGTGGAGACCCGACGGGCCGTCGCCATGCCGGTCGTCGCCGTCAGTCGAACAGCCGGTCGAGCGCTTCCTGTTCCAGGTCGCACCAGCGCTGGACGTCCTTCAGGGCCTTGGCTATCTCCTTCTCGTCGAGGTGGTCGGCGCCCTCCTCGCGGATGCACGCGACGTTGAACGGCCCGCCGACCGACGGCGAGGTCCGATCCAGCGCCTCCAGCACCCGTAGCACGCCCACCACGCCGTACTCGACGGTGCGCGTGGTCATCCGGAAGTGGGACAGCAGCGCGCCGGCCTGCTGGGCCATGGGTGCGCCGGAGCCGATGGCGTGGAAGCCCACGTCCTCGTAACGGCCGATGAGCCCGTTGGGGTTGATCTCCACGATCCACGGCCCGCCCTGGCTGTAGCCGGCCGCGAGCAGGTACGCAGACACCCCACCCCCGCCGTCCTCTCCGGGCACGTCCGGGATGTAGTTCTCGTAGTGCTTCTTGAGGACGGGCAGGACGCGCTCCTGCAACTCGTCGCCGATGTCGGGTGCTTCGAGGATGGCGGTGGCCGAATCCTCAAGGAGGGGACGCAGGTCGTTGAGAACTCCCCGCGCGCCGCTGCCACCCCAGGCGGCGCAGGAGCCCAGCGGGTGCAGCTTCCGGGCGGGGAAGCTCAGACCGCGGTCGCTTTCGGTGATCTGGGAGTCCGCGCCGATCACCACCCCGTCGCTGCAGACAACGGCGAGTACGACGGTCATGGGGTCCTCCAGGGCAGGGGTGGGGGTTGGGCGCGAGGTACCCGGCATCCCGCCTGCCTACACCCCGACAGGTGCCGGCCCGTTCGCTGCCCCGAACGAGAGCCCTCTCCGGTCTCCCTACACTGCTTGGCGTGAGACTGCCGGCGTACGACCGCGGGGTGCTCGCTGTGCAGCGGCGGGCGTTCGATGAAGCTCGTGAGCAGCTGGCGTTGGCTGGCCCGGACGACAGGGCGTTGCTGCTGCTGGGCCAGTTGGCCAGTAACGGTCAGGGCGAGCCGACGGACCCGGCGAAGGCCGGCCAGTTGTACGAGCAGGCGGCCGAGTTGGGCAACGCTGAAGCGGCCCACAATCTGGGCGTCCTGTATGCCACTGGACGAGGTGTCGCCCAGGACCTCACGGTGGCGCTCCGGTGGTATCGGCGTTCGGCTGAGCTGGGTGACGTGTCTGCTCGCCGGATGGTCGGACTGATGTACGCGACTGGGCAGGGCGTGGCGGTCGACGAGGACGAGGCGGAGCGGCAGTGGCGGTCGGCAGCGGCGGATGGCGAGGTACGGGCGCTGCATGACTTGGGGACGCTGTTCGGGTATCACAAGGGGGACCTACCGGAGGCGGCGTCCTGGTATCTGCTGGCCGCCAAGGCGGGCGTCGAGGTGGCCGAGCAGGAGCTACAGCTGCTCGCGCCGAAGCTGCAGGAACTGGTCCAGGTTGACAGCCGGGCACGCACGATGCTCGGCGTGATCCGCGCCTTCCAGCTCGATGATCCGGCGGGTGGTGCGAAGCTGCTGACCGTCCCGGCACAGGAAGGCGATCCGATCGCCCAGCGCAGCCTCGGCTACCTCGTCCAGCACGGCTTGGGAGTGCAGCAGGACGATGTCCGGGCGGCCACCCTCTACCAGGCCGCCGCCGACGCGGGCGACGGCTTCGCCGCGTTCAACCTCGGTGTGCTGTCCGGTAGCTCGCCCGAGGCGGTGCACTGGCTGCGGCGCGCGGCGGAGGCCGGGATCTCCGAGGCGTATCCGCTGCTAGGCGACCGGCTCAGCGAGCGTGACCTGGAAGAGGAGGCGCTGAGGTGGTACGTGCGGGGCGCCGAGTCCGGTGACAAGGGCAGCATGTTCGCTGCAGCCTGCTGGTACCGCGACGGCTTCGGCGGGCCGATCAACCTCGTACAGGCACTTCGGTGGTATCTCACCATGCTCAATGTCGGCAGCGGTGACGGCATACACGAAGCCCACGAGATCGTGCCGAGGATGACCGCCGACGAGATCTACGAGGCGGGTCGGCTCTCGGGCCGGCTGCTGGAGGCAGATCTCTTCGTGCAACGGCAGGCTCCCCGGAGCGCTGCCTCCGATTGACCGGATGCTCCTGCGGTGACACGACCTGCACGGCCGCGACGGCATGGCCTCAGATCCGGGCAACTTCCCTGCTCCTGCTGCCTCGGGGTCGGGCTGAGGCAGCAGGAGCAGGGAAGTTGCCCGGATCTCGGGTTCGGCAAGGGACCCACCGGGTACGGCGGGGGTGCGGCTCAGCGGGTGACTGCTGCCGCCACCGACTGCTCCAGGATGCCGAGGCCCTCGGCCAGTTCGTCGTCAGTCAGGGTCAGGGGCGGCATCAGCTTCACCACCTCGTCGGTGGATCCGGACCTCTCCACCAGCAGCCCACGGGAGAACGCCTCCTGGGCGACTCGTCGGGCCAGGTGCGGCTCCCGGAAGGCCAGGCCCCACACCAGGCCCCGGCCACGGGAGGTCGCGATGTGCGCCGGGTGTCGCTCGGCGAGCTCCGCGAGCCAGTCCTCCAGCAGGATGTCCCGTTCCGCTGTCTGCTTCTCCAGTTTGCTGTCGACCCAGAATTCCTTGAGCGCGGCGGCGGCCGTGACGAAGGCGAAGTTGTTGCCGCGGAAGGTGCCGTTGTGTTCGCCGGGTTGCCACACGTCGAGTTCGGGGCGGAAGAGCGTGAGGGACATCGGCAGGCCGTACCCGCTTATGGACTTGGAAAGGCAGACGATGTCGGGCGTGATTCCGGCGTGCTCGAAGCTGAAGAACGGGCCGGTGCGACCGCAGCCCATCTGGATGTCGTCGACGATCAGCAGCACGTTGCGACGGGCGCACAGCTCGGCGAGGTCGGCGAGCCAGATCGCGCGGGCCGGGTTGATGCCGCCTTCGCCCTGCACGGTCTCCACGATGACGGCAGCCGGTAGGTCCATTCCGCTGCTGCTGTCGGCGAGCATGGTGTCGAGCAGGGTGAGCCCGGAGACCTGACCACCGGCGAAGCCGTCGTACGGGACGCGCCAGGTGTTTCCGAGTGGAACGCCGGCGCCGGCGCGCAGGGCGGCGTTTCCGGTGAGGGCCAGTGACCCGAGTGACATGCCGTGGAAGGCGCCGGTGAAGGCGACGACGGTGTGGCGTCCGGTCACTTTGCGGGCGAGTTTGAGGGCGGCCTCGACGCTGTTCGTGCCGGTGGGCCCGGTGAACTGCACGCGGTAGTCCAGGCCACGGGGAACGAGCACCTGGGATGCGAACTCGGTGAGGAAGTCCTGCTTGGCGGCGGTCAGCATGTCGAGGCTGTGGGTGACGCCGTCCCGCTCCAGGTAGTCCAGCAGGGCCTGCTTGAGGGTCGGATGGTTGTGGCCGTAGTTGAGGGCACCGGCGCCGGCGAAGAAGTCAAGGTAGGCGCGGCCGTCGTCGGCGAACATCCGGCTGCCACGCCCGTGGTCGAACACGACCGGCCAGCTTCGGCAGTAACTACGGACCTCGGACTCAATTGTCGGGGCGATCATGATTTCTCCCTCGGAGTTGGAGCTGCCCGTCCACCACGGTTTCGGAGTCGCGTCGATGTAGCTGTCTGCGTCCACGGCGCTGAGCTGCCGGCCCTCGGCGGCGAGACGTTGTGCTGCCGCCCCGCCGCACGCCGTGTTCGGCGGGACGGGGCGGCATGAGGTGTGGTGTGGTGCGGACTTCGGCCGTCAGGCCCTGGCCATCTGCTCCCGCAGGCTTCGCGGCCGCATGTCCGACCACACCTTTCCGATGTGATCCAGGCACTCCTGCTTCGACCCGGACGTCCCTTCGGCGGTCCAGCCGAGCGGCAGCTCCCGGTCTGCCCACCAGATCGAGTACTGCTCCTCGTCGTTGCGCACGACGCGGTAGACACCGTCGTCAGTCATGACCCCTCCGGCATGGTCGGGTGATCCGAATAGCTGAGCCCGATGTTGCCGGGCCCACGCGTACCGCCCATAGAGACGAATACGCAGACGCGTCGTGCGACTCCGTCCCTGTTCGACGGTCCGCACCTCGCGCAGGCTCTGGGGTCACGGCCGATCGCCACCTGGAAGGGGGCTCGGCATGACCGAGCGACGCCACCTGATTTCCATCGACGACCTCTCCGACGACCAACTGCGCTGGCTCGTCCAGCGCGGCGCCGAGTACTCGCGTGGTTCCGCGGGAGCCGACCAGCCCCTGTCCGGGGCGGTCGTCGGCGTGCTGTTCCGTAAGACCTCCACCCGTACCCGGACCGCGTTCTCCGCCGGTGCGCTGCGTCTCGGCGCCGGCCTGATCACGTACGGCCCGAACGACCTGCAACTGGCCACCGGCGAGTCGGTGGAGGACACCGGCGCGGTGCTCTCCGGCATGCTCGACGTCCTGGTCGCCCGCACGGTCGGTCCGGAGTCCGAGCTGCGGGCGTACGCCGCCCAGAAGCGCATGTCGGTGATCAACGCGATGAGCGCGGTCGAACACCCGACGCAGGCCCTCGCCGACCTCACCACGATCGTCCGGCACTTCGGCCGGGTCGAGGGCGTACGGGTGCTGTACGTGGGGGAGGGGAACAACACCGCCTCGGCGTTGACCCTCGCGCTGTCCCGGTACCCCGGCGCCGAGCTGCACCTGCGTACCCCGGCCGGGTACGGCGTGGAGCAGCGCTACCTCGACCAGGCGGCGGTGTCCGCCCGGCGCAGCGGCGCACGTGTCGAGCAGCGGCACGACGTATCGGACCTGCCAGCGGTCGATGTCGTCTACACCACCCGTTGGCAGACGACGGGTTCGACGAAGCCGACGCCCGACTGGCGTACCGAGTTCGCCCCGTTCCAGGTCAACGAGACGCTGATGGCGGCCTGTCCGGGCGCGGTCTTCATGCACGACCTGCCGGCGCACCGGGGCGAGGAGGTGACCGGGGCGGTGCTCGACGGGCCCGACAGCATCGCCTTCGCCCAGGCCGAGAACAAGTACCACAGCGCCCGGGCGGTCCTGGAGTGGTGCGCCACCGACCGGCCGAGCGGCGGAGCGGGGCTGTGACCACGTTTCTCGACGACATCCTGACCCACGCCACGACCCGGCCCGACGCACCGGCGATCGTCACCCCGGACACCGCCCTGTGTTACGAGGACTTCGCCGCCCGGACCGACCGGCTGGCCCGGGCGCTGGTGGCCCGGGGCGTCGGACCGGAGCAGGTCTGCGCGGTCATGGTCGACCGGGGCCCGGAGGCCGTCATCGCGATGGCGGCCGTGCTTCGGGCCGGCGGCGCCTTCCTCACCCTCAACACCGAGCTGCCCGACCAGCGACTGGCGGCGATGGTCCGCACCGCCCAGGCCCGGTTCCTGGTCACCACACCGGCCCGGGCCGGGCAGCACGACCTCGCCATCGACGGCCCCACCGTGTTCGTCGACGCGCCTGACGCGTCGGCGCCCCTGCGACCGGTGTCGCCCCGATCGCTGGCCTACGTCAGTCACACCTCCGGTTCGTCGGGGCCGCCGAACGCGGTACTGCTGGAGCACCGCGGTGTCACCAACTACCTGCGGTTCGTCGTCGCCGACTACCAACTCGGTCCGGACACCGTGGTGCTGCAACTCGCGCCGTTCGGGTACGACGCCTCGATCCGCGACACGTTCGCCCCGCTCGTCGCGGGCGGGCAGGTGGTCCTCGCGCCGCGCTCCACCCTGTTGCGCGCCGGTGAGTTCGTCGCGGCCCTCCGCAGGTGGGGCGTGAACACGATCCTGTCGGCCACCCCGACCTTTCTGACGTCGCTGCGGCACAGCGATCTGCCCGACCTGCGGTTGACCGTGTCCAGCGGTGAGTCGCTGCGACCGTTCCTCGTCGCCGGTGGCCGCGACCGGGTGCCCGGACGGCTGATCAACCAGTACGGCCCCACCGAGACCACGATGACCTCGACCCGCTTCGCCGTGCCGGCGGTTCCGGACACGACTGTCGACCTGATCGGAACACCGATCGACGGCGTGAGCGTGCATCTGCTCGACGACGAGCTGCACGCCGTGCCGAACGGCGGTGTCGGCGAGGTGTGGATCGGTGGATGTGGAGTCGCGCGCGGCTACAGCGGCCGACCGGGCTTGACTGCGGACCGGTTCCTGCCGGACCCACACGGTGCCCCCGGCGCGCGGATGTACCGCACCGGGGATCTGGCGCGTCGGTTGCCCGACGGTGACCTCGTGTATCTCGGCCGCATCGACCGGCAGATCAAGGTCCGGGGTTACCGGATCGACCCGGCCGAGATCGAGGGCGCGCTGCTGGCCCATCCCGCCGTCACCGGCGCGGTGGTCACCTCGGGTACCGATGCCGGCGGCCGGGTCTTCCTCATCGCGCACGTCGCCGCGGCGTCGGAGCAGGTGACGGACGCAGCGCTGCGCGCCCACCTGGCGATGACGTTGCCCCACTACATGATCCCGCGACGGTTCGCCCGGATCGACCGCCTGCCGACGACGGTCAGCGGCAAGACCGACCGCCGGGCGGTCACCGTGGACGGGCCATGAGGACGACAGGCGTCGGGCCCACCCTCGCGGATGTACGCCTGGCCGCCGACCGGATCACCGGCCTGGTCGATCGCACTCCGGTGCTCGCGCTGGATTCGCGGGTGCTGGTCAAGGCCGAGCACCGCCAGCGCGGCGGCTCGTTCAAGATCAGGGGCGCGGCGAACGCGATGCTTGCCCGGTACGCGGACGATGTGGTCGCGGGTTCCTCCGGTAACCACGGCATCGCCGTCGCCATGCTCGGTGCCGCGTTGGGCATCAGGGTGACGATCGTGATGGCCGCCGGGGCCAGCGACGGCAAGGCCCGGACGATCCGGGCGCTGGGCGCCAGCGTGGTCCAGGTGACTGGCGGCGTGGTCGAACGTGACCGTCGGGCCGCGGACATCGCGGCGGCGACCGGGGCGGTCTTCGTGCCTTCCTCCGACGACGAGTTGGTGGTGGCCGGGGCCGGCACGGTCGGGCTTGAGGTGCTCGAACAGGTGCCGGGCGTCACGACGATCTTCGTACCGACCGGCGGTGGTGGCCTGCTGGCCGGCGTCTGCCTGGCGGCGTCGGCGCTGTCCCAGCGGGTGCGGGTCGTCGGGGTGGAGCCGATGTCCGCCCGCCGTTACGCCGTTTCCGTCGCCCAGGGTGCGCCGATCGAGCTGCCGCCGTCCATGACGATCGCCGACGGCCTGCGTGGGCAACGACCCGGTGCGGTTCCCTGGCCGATCATTCGGCACCGGGTCGACGATCTGATCGGCGTGACCGACGAGGCGATCACCCACGCGCTGGGTGTTCTTCGCCGTGCCGGTGTCAGCGCGGAACCAAGCGGTGCGGTAGCGCTGGCCGGCGCGCTACGGCGCGGATCTGCCGGCCGTGCGGTCGTCATTGTTTCGGGTGGAAACGGCACGGCCGGCAGCAGCACGAAGAAAACAGAAGAACCTCCGGCAGAACTGCTGCCGGCGTCAACCGGTGAGTCTGCATGTTCTTCCCTGCGCTGTCTCGACGGTGCGGAGGAATCTCGTAGTAGGCGCATCGCGGCGGATGCAATTCGAGGAGCGGCTCTATGACCGAACAAACCCCCACCGGGTCAGGAGTGCTGGCAACCATCGGAGCGACACCGATAGTCGAGCTGGTGAAGCTCGACCCCGAGAGTCCGTTCAGGACGTTCGCTAAGTTGGAGTCGCACAATCCGGGCGGCAGTATCAAGGACCGCTCGGCGCTGGAGATGCTGCGAGAACGCATACGCGACGGGCGGCTCGTACCCGGAAGATCGGTGGTGATCGAGTCAAGTTCCGGCAACCTCGGAATCGGGCTCGCGCAGGTCTGCGGGTACTACGGAATTCGCTTCATCTGTGTGGTCGACCCGCGCACCAACAAGGACAACATCGCCATCATGCGGGCGCTCGGCGCGCAGGTCGAGGTGGTCACCGATGTCGACCCGGCCACCGGAGAGTACCTGCCCGTCCGTATCCGACGGGTGCGTGAACTCGTCGCGACGATCGATCACGCGTACTGCCCGGACCAGTATTCGAACCCGCTCAACCCGCAGGCACACCGTACGACGGTACGAGAGATCGTGCGCGCGCTGCCGGACATCGACTACCTGTTCTGTGCCACGAGTTCCTGCGGCACCCTGCGGGGGTGCGCCGAATACATCCGGACGCACCAACTGCCGGTGACCATCGTGGCGGTGGACGCGTTGGGTAGTGCGATATTCGGCCCAGCGGTCGGGTGGCGGATGATTCCCGGCCACGGCGCATCGGTGCGTCCGAAGCTGTACCGCAGCGATCTGGCCGACATCGTGGTCCGAGTCGATGATCTCGACGCGATTGTGGCCTGCCGCCGGCTGGCCGCCCGCGAGGCGATTCTCGTCGGCGGCTCGTCGGGCGCAGTCGTGGCGGGCCTGGAGCAGATGCGCGATCAGATCCGACCCGGGGCCACCTGCGCCATGGTCTTTCCCGACCGCGGTGAGCGGTACCTCGACACCATTTACGACGACGACTGGGTCATGACGTACTTCGGTGACGTGTCGCACCTGTGGACCAAGCCCGACATGGAGGTGGCGCCATGTTGATTCTCGGAGCAGGCGAGGTCCGTGCTGTCCTCGACGGAGGCGAGCGCGATGTGGTGTCCGCGGTGGAGGCGGCGTACCGGTCGCACGCGCTGGGCCGTACCCGGGTACCACAGTCGGTTTTCCTCCGTTTCCCCGACGGAGAGCGCGAGCGGATCATCGCGCTGCCGGCCTATCTGGGCGGTGAGACGCCGACCTGCGGGGTGAAGTGGGTGTCATCCTTTCCCGGCAACCTCGACCGGGGGATGCACCGGGCCTCAGCCGTGATGATCTTGAACTCGGTACACACCGGCGTACCGGAGGCGATTCTCGAAGCGTCGGCGATCTCGGCCGGGCGTACGGCCGCGAGCGCCGCCCTGGCGGCGTCCACGCTCTCCTCGTCCAGCCCGGAATCGGCTGTGACGCTCGTCGGCTGCGGTCCGATCAACTTCGAGGTGCTGAGGTATCTGCGCACCGTGCTGCCGACGCTGGACACGGTGACCCTGTACGACCTCAGCGCCGAACGGGCGCAGTCCTTCGCCGCCGAGGCGCGGTCGGTCTGGCCGACGTTGAAGATCGATGTGGCCGAGAACGCGGCCGACGCCATGGCCCGCCACAAGCTGGTGTGCCTGGCGACCACGGCGAGCGCCCCGCACCTGGGTACCGAGCACTGCCGCCCGGGAACGCTGGTGCTGCACCTGTCCCTGCGTGACCTCACCACCGACTCGATCCGTTCCAGCGTGAACATCGTGGACGACGCGGACCACGTGTGCCGGGCCGCGACCTCGCTGGATCTGGCCCAGCAGGAAGCCGGCCACCGCGACTTCATCGCCGCCTCGCTCGGCGAGGTCCTGGTGGCCGGTGAGCGGTACGTCAGGAGCGACGAAGCCGTGACGGTGTTCTCCCCGTTCGGTCTCGGCTGCCTGGATCTGGCAGTGGCCGACCTGGTCCGGCGTGCGGCGTCGGGCCGCGGCCTGGGCACCACATTGGATGACTTCCTACCGACGAAGCAGCAGGTGTGCGCATGACTGACATCCTCGAAACCGACAACCAGCTCCGACTCTCGTTCGAGCAGGAGCAGCTGTGGTTTCTCGACCAGGTCCGGTCCGGCACCCAGGAGTACCTGTTGCACTGGGGATTCCGGCTGCGCGGGCCGCTGGACCGGGCGGCGCTGACCGCCGCCTTCACCGACATCGCCGGCCGGCACGAGATTCTGCGTACCCGCTATTCGACTGTTGACGGACAGCCGGTGCAGATCATCGACGAGCCGGCGGCGGCCGACCTCACGGTGGTGGACCTCACCGGGTACCCCGCCGCGGAACAGGACCGACGGGTACGCGAGATCGGCGAGGCGGCGGTGACCACGCCGATCGACCTGCGCGAATCAGCTCCGTGGCGGCTGACCCTCGTGCAGCTTTCCCCCACTGACGCGATCTTGATGCTGGTGGTGCATCACATCGCCTTCGACGGCCCCTCGCTGGGCATCCTGGCCCGGGAACTGGGCGTGCTCTACGCGGCCCACGCCGCCAGCGAGAAGTCGCCGCTGGCACCGCTGGAGCTTCAGTACGCCGACTTCGCCGACTGGCAGCGGAGCCGATGGGACGCGAACGACGCGACCTTCGTCCGGCACCTGGACTACTGGCGGGAGCAACTGACCGGACTGCCGTCGCTGGAACTGCCCACGGACCGGCAGCGCCCCGCCGCCTGGGAGCCGGCCGGCGATGTGGTGGCGTTCGCGGTGCCGGCCCCGTTGGCGGCCCGGGTCAACTCCGCGGGACGTGCCGCCCGGGCGACCCCGTTCATGGTGTTCCTGGCCGCCTACCAGCTCCTGATCAGCCGTTACGCGGATCAGCTCGACTTCGGTGTCGGAGTGTCGACAAGCGGACGGAACCGGGTCGAGCTGGAGTCGGTGATCGGCTCGCTCGCGCAGACGGTGGTGCTGCGGACCGACCTGTCCGGCGATCCCACCTTCGTCGAGTTGCTCGGTCGGGTCCGCGAGACGGCCCTGGACGCCTTCGAACACAAGGACGTGCCCCTGCAACGCCTGGCCGCCGAACTGTCGCCCGACCGTGGCCTGGCCAGCAACCCGCTCTTCCAGGTCGGGTTCGCGGTCCTGAACGGCCAGGGGGAGCCGCTGAGTCTGCCCGGCGTCGAGGTCGACTGGGTGCCGACCCCGGTACGCAGTGCCACCTTCGACATGTCGCTCCAGATGACCGAGGAGCCGGACGGATCCTGGGTGGCCCGGATCACCTATCCGACGGCGCTCTTCGACCGGGCCCGGATCGAGCGGATGGCCGACAACTACGTGGCGCTGCTGGAGAACCTGGCGGCGGCGCCGGAGAAGCCGCTGCGCGACGTGCCGACCGTGACGACCGCGCAGCAGCAGCAGTTGCTCGGCTGGCACCCCGCACCGCGCGCAGCGACCGACGCCCTGCTGCCGGACCTGTTCCGGGCACAGGCCGAGGCCACGCCGGACGCGGTGGCCGTGGTCTGTGGTGACACCGAGCTGACCTACGCCGAGCTGAGGTCCAGGGCGGACAGGCTGGCCAGCTTCCTGCGCACCCGCGGAGTCGGCGCGGAAACCGCCGTCGGCGTCGCCCTGCATCGCGGTACCGATCTCGTGGTCGCGCTGCTCGGCTCGCTCACCGCCGGCGCGGTCTACGTTCCGCTCGCACCCGACCTGCCCGACGAGCGGCTCGAATTCATGATCGAGAACGCGGGCGTCGGACTGGTGCTCACCGACACGGCGCTGCGACAGCGGATTCCGCAGCAGACCCCGGTGGTGGTGCTCGACGAGCAGTGGGACGACATCGCCCGCGCCACGCCACCGCCGCCGGTGGCGCTCGACGCCGCGAACGCCGCCTACGTGATGTACACGTCCGGCTCCACCGGTCGCCCCAAGGGCGTCGTGATCAGCCACGGCGGGATCCGGAACCGGGTGCTGTGGGCGGTGGACCAGTTCGCGCTCACCGGTACCGACCGGGTACTGCAGAAGACGACCATCGGGTTCGACGCGTCGATGTGGGAGTTCCTGGCGCCGCTGGTGTCCGGCGGTTCAGTGGTGATGGCGCCGCAGGACGCGCACCGCGACACCGCAGTGATGGTCGGTGCCCTCGCCGCGTACCGGGTCACCGTGGTGCAACTCGTCCCGTCCGTGCTGCGCACCGTGGTCGAGGAACCGGAGCTGGCCGCCTGCGACGCGCTGCGGCTGGTCTGCTCGGCCGGGGAGCCGCTGCCGACCGAACTGTGCGAGCGACTGCTCGGCGTGCGTGAGGTGGAGGTGTACAACACCTACGGCCCGACCGAGTCCTCGATCGACGTGACCGCGTGGCGCTACGCACGTGGCGAGACCGACGGTACGGTTCCGATCGGTGCCGCGCTGCCCGGCGTCGACCTGTACGTGGTGGACTCCGCCGGTCGGCTCGCGCCCATCGGCGTACCGGGTGAGTTGTGTATCGGCGGCGTCGGCCTCGCCCGCGGTTACGCCGGGCGCGGCGACCTCACCGCCGAACGCTTCACCCCGAACCCCTTCGCCGACCGGCCCGGCCAGCGGTGGTACCGCACCGGAGACCTCGCCAGGTGGCGTGACGACGGCGTCCTGGAGTTCGTCGGCCGCCTCGACGCGCAGGTCAAGGTGCGAGGCGTGCGTGTCGAACCCGGTGAGGTGGAGGCCGCGCTGCGGGCGCATCCGTCGGTCGCGGCGGCCGTGGTCACCTCCTACCGGTCCGTCACCGGCGACCTGGAACTCGCGGGCTACGTGGTACCGGCCGCCGGTACGACGGTGGAGATCGACGAGTTGTCCGGATTCCTCGGCACCCGGCTGCCCGCCGCGATGGTTCCCGCCAGCATCGTCCCGCTGGCCGCGCTGCCGTCACTGCCCAACGGAAAGGTCGACAGGTCGGCGCTGCCGCCCCCCGGCAGCCGCCCGGCCGGTGACGACCCGGAGCACGCCGAGCCCGACGACGTGCCCCCCGGTCACGTCGCCCCCCGGACGGAGACCGAGCGGGCCGTCGCCACGCTGATGGGCGAGCTGACCGGGACCGAGCGGGTCGGCGTCGCCGACGACTTCTTCGCGCTGGGTGGGCATTCGCTGCTGGCGATCCGGCTCGCGCACCGGCTGCGTCGCCGGTTCGGGCTGGAGCTGACGGTGGCCACCCTGTTCGAAGGACGGACCGTGGAGCGGGTCGCCGCGGCGATCGATGCGGGCACGGCGCCCGACAGCGAGCCGCAGATCGTGCCCGTATCCCGCGACGGCGCCCTGCCGACCTCGTTCGGCCAGCAACGACTGTGGTTCCTGGACCAGCTCGAACCGGGCAGCGCGGAATACCTGATTCCCTTGGTGTACCACCTCACCGGAACGCTCGACACCGCGACACTGCGCCGCGCGGTCGAGCAGGTCAGCGCCCGGCACGAGGTGCTGCGCACCCGCTACGTCGGGGACAGCGGCGTTCCGCTGCAACTCGTGGATCCCCCCGGCCCGGTGCCCTTCGACGTCGTGGACCTGATCGGCACCGCGGATGCCGCGCAGCGCGCCCGGACGATCGTCGAAGCGGTGAGCGCCCGGCCGTTCGACCTCACCCACGAGCGTCCGCTGCGGGTCACGGTCGTGCACACGGCAGCCGACGAACACCTGGTCGCGATCACCCTGCACCACATCGCCTTCGACAACTGGTCGCTTGGCATCTTCCTACGCGAGCTGAACGAGGCGTACGCGGCGGGACTCGCCGGTACCCCGTGGTCGACGCAGCCGCTTCCGGTCCAGTACGCCGACTTCGCCGCCTGGCAACGCGACCGGCAGGCCGACGGCACCATCGGCAACCAGATCGAGCACTGGCGAAACCGGCTCGCCGGGCTCGTGCCGGTCGAGCTGACCCCCGACCGGCCCCGCCAGCCCGGACGGGACCTGCGCGGCGACATGCTGATCGTCGACATTCCGCAGACCACCGGAGCGGCAGTACGCGAGCTGGGCAACCAGACCGGCGCAACCATGTTCATGGTGCTGCTGGCCGCGTTCGACGTGCTGCTGAGTCGCCACACCGGCCGCACCGACATCGCGATCGGCACCCCGGTCGCCGGTCGGACGCGGCCGGAGACCGAGGACCTGGTCGGCTTCTTCGTCAACAACCTCGTGGTCCGGGCCGAACTGGGCGGGAACCCGACCTTCCTCGACCTGGTCGACCGGGTCCGCCGGAGCGCCCTGGAGGCGTTCGCCAACCAGGAGGTGCCGTTCGAACACCTCGTCGACGCCCTGCAACCGGACCGCGACCTGTCCCGCAACCCGCTGTTCCAGATCATGTTCGAGGTACAGCACACCGGTGCCGGCAACGCGGCGTCCACCCTCGCCGGCTGCGCCGCGACCGGCCTGGACAGCGGCCTGTCGGTGGCCAAGTTCGACCTCACCCTGTCCGTGATGGAGCAGCCGGACGGCCGGCTGGAATGCTGGTTCGAGTACGCCACGGCGCTGTTCGACCGCTCGACGATCGAACGCCTCGCCGGCCAGTACCTACGCCTGCTGGGCGGCGCGACCGCCGACCCGCAGGCCCGGATCAGCGAGTTGGATCTGCTGTCGGCCGACGAACGCCACACGATCGTGCACCAGTGGGCGGACCCTGACGCGGACCGGCTGGACCTGCTCGACCCGCCCGGCGAACGGCACCTCTCGGTACCGGAGCTGTTCGAACAGTGGGCGGCCCGGACCCCGGACGCGACCGCCGTGGTGTTCGGCGACGAGCGGCTCGGCTACGCGGAGCTGAACGCCCGGGTCAACGAGCTGGCGCACCAGCTCCGTGCGATGGGGGTCGGCCCGGAGGTCGTCGTCGGCTCGTGCCTTCAGCGCGGGATCGCACCGGTCGTGGTGCTGCTGGCGGTGCTCAAGGCCGGCGGCGTGTACGCGCCCTTCGACCCGGAACATCCGCCGGAGCGGCTGCGCTACATGCTCGCCGACGCCGGAGCGCAGCTGGTGGTGACCACCGGCAGGTTCGCCGACCGGTTCGCCGGACACGACCGGCCGGTGTTGGTGGTCGACGACGGGGACCGGGCGAGCGGCCGGCCAACGACCGACCTGGCAACCGTCACGGTGCCGGACAACCTCGCGTACATCATCTACACGTCCGGGTCGACCGGCCGTCCCAAGGGCGTGATGATCTCGCACCGGGCGTACGCGCACCACTGCCGGGTGGTCGCCGACCAGTACGGCATCCGCCCGGGCGAACGGGTCGTGCAGCTCTCGGCGCTCACCTTCGACGTCGCGATGGACCAGATCGGCGCCACCCTGGTCACCGGCGCCACGATCGTGGTGAGCGACCCGGTCTTCTGGACGCCGAACGAGCTGCCGGCCAAGCTGGCGCAGTACGGCGTGACGATCATGGAGATCACCCCGGCGTACTACCGGGAGATGATGGAGTCCGGCGTGGACCGGCTCACCGCGATGAAGACCATCAACGTCAGCTCGGACGTGGTGACCGTCGACGACGCCCAACGCTGGGCGGCGACCGGCCTGCCCGGCCGGTTCCTCTGCACCTACGGGCCGACCGAGGCGACCGTCACCTGCATGTTCAACCCCGTGTCGGGCGATCTCGCTGACGAGCGCAGCACGGCCACCCTACACATCGGCCGGGCGGCCGCCGGCACCCAGGTGTACGTGCTCGACGCGGAGATGCGTCCGCTTCCGGTCGGGGTGCCCGGTGAGCTGTACCTCGGCGGCGTCCGCCTGGCCCGTGGCTACCACGACCGGCCGGAACTGACCGCGGAGCGGTTCGTGCCCGACCCGTTCGCCACCGAACCGGGAGCGCGCCTCTACCGCACCGGTGACCTGGTACGGCTCCGGCCGGACGGCGCTGTCGACTTCCTCGGCCGACTCGACACCCAGGTGAAGATCCGTGGTTTCCGGATCGAACTCGCCGAGATCGAAGCCGTGCTGGCCAGGCACCCCGCGGTGTCCGCAGCCGCCGTCGTCGCGAGGGACGTCGGGCCCGGCGACAAGCGGCTCGTAGCCTACCTGGAGTGGCCCCACGACACCGGACCAGACCTCGACGAACTGCGGGCGTACCTCCGGGAGTCGCTGCCCTCGTACATGATCCCGTCGGCCTGGGTCACCGTCGCGGCCCTGCCGCTGTCACCGAGCAAGAAGGTCGACCGGGCGGCGCTGCCGGATCCGAAACCGTCCGAACTCGACGGTGCCCGCGGGTACGTGGCGCCACGGGACCCGGCGGAGGAGACCATCGCCGGGATCTGGTCGGAAATTCTCGGCGTCGACCGGGTCGGCGTCGACGACGACTTCTTCGGACTCGGTGGGCACTCGTTGCTGGCCACCCGGGTCCTGGCCCGGCTGCGGGCGACCTTCGCCGTGGAGGTCCCGCTGCGCTGCCTGTTCGAGGCGACCACCGTGGCCGAGCTGGCGGTGGTGGTGACCGACCTGATCACGGCGGAACTCGACGAGTTGACCGACGCCCAGATGAACGAACTGCTTTCCCAGGATGGTGCCCTGTGACTGAGACAATCGATCGAGCCGGTCTGCGCGCGGAACTGCTTCGGCGCAGGCTCGTAGGTGCCGCGACCGCCGCGCCGGACGAGGGGGTCACCCGGGTCTCGCGGGAGACGCCGCCCGCGCTGTCGTTCGCGCAGCGCCGGCTGTGGATCCTCGACCAGGTCCGGCCGGGCGGTACGGAGTATCTGGCCAGTGCCGGCCTGCGCCTGTTCGGGCCGCTGGAGCCCGGCGCGCTGCGAGCGGCGCTGGACGCGATCGTGGCCCGGCACGAGGTGCTGCGTACCCGCTACGTGGTGGTCGACGGTGAACCGGGCCAGGTGATCGACCCTCCGCAGCCGGCCACGCTGCACGAGGTGGACCTGCGTGGCCTCGACCCCGCCGCGCAGGACGAACGGATCGCCGGCTGGATGACCCACGACCGGGCACCCGTCGACCTGGCGACCGGCCCGGTGCTGACCGGAACCCTCGCGCGGCTGGCCGACGAGGAACACGCGCTGGTGGTGACCCTGCACCACATCGCCTTCGACGGCTGGTCCGAGCAGGTGCTGTGGCGGGAACTCGACCGGTTGTACACCGCCGCGCTGACCGGCGGGCCGTCCCCGCTGGCGCCACTACCTGTGCAGTACGCGGACTTCGCCGCGTGGCAGCGCGATGCGATGTCCGGTGCCAAGCTCGACCGTCAGCTCGACTACTGGCGGCAGGCGCTGGCCGGCGCCACCGCGCTGGAACTGCCGCTCGACCGGCCCCGTCCACAGGTCCGGGACAGCGCCTGCGACCTGGTCCCGTTCGCGGTGTCCGCGTCGGACGCCCGAGCCCTGCACGACCTCGCCCGCCAGTCCGGCGCGACGCCGTTCATGGTGCTGATGGCCGTGTACGCGATCACGCTGGGCCGGTTCGGCCGGAGCAACGACATCACGATCGGCACCCCGGTGGCCTGTCGCGACCGGGCCGAGGTGCAGGACCTGATCGGGCTGTTCCTCAACACGCTGGTGCTGCGCACCGACCTGTCCGGCGACCCGTCCTTCCGCGAGGTGCTCCGGCGGGTGAAGGAGATGGCGCTCGGCGCCTACGCCCACCAGGAACTCCCGTTCGAACGGCTGGTCGACGAGCTGGCCCCGGTGCGCGACGCCTCCCGGACCCCGCTGTTCTCGACCATGTTCCTCTGGGCCAACGGGGACTCCACGGCCCGCCACGTCGGCGAACTGCGCGCCGAGGAACTGCCGGTCGGCGAGAGCGACGCCAAGTTCGACCTGACCCTGGTCGTCGTCGACCAGCCCGACGGCACCCTCACCGGCTTCCTGAACTACGCCACCGCGCTGTTCGACCGGGACACCGTCGAGCGGTTTGCGAGCCACTTCACCGCCCTCGTCGGCAGCATCGCTGCCACGCCGGACGCACCTGTCAGCCAGCTCGTCGAGTCGCCACCGGCGGAGCGGGAGCTGGTGCTGCGGACGTGGAACGAGACCGAGGTGGCGTACCCGACCGGCACCCTGCCGGAGCTTTTCGCGCAGCAGGTGGCCCGGACCCCGGACGCCGTCGCCCTCCGCTTCGAGGGCGAGGACGTCTCCTACGCCGAGCTGGACCGGCGGGTCGACCGACTGGCGCGGTACCTGGTCGACGCGGGTGTCGGGCCGGAGTCGATCGTCGGCGTGTGCCGCCGGCGCGGTGTCGAGCTGGTGGTGGCCCTGCTGGCGATCCAGAGGGCCGGCGGCGCCTACCTGCCGCTGGACCCGGACCACCCGGCCGAGCGTCGGGACTACATGTGCGCCGACGCCGGTGTCACAATCGTGCTCACCGACGGCGAACCGGCCATCACCGGCAACGGGCCGGCACCGGCGAGCCCGACCCCGGCAGGGCCGGACCACCCGGCGTACGTGATCTACACGTCCGGCTCGACCGGCCGGCCCAAGGGCGTCGTGGTCACCCACCGCGCGATCGTCAACCGGCTGCGCTGGATGCAGGACGCCTACCGGCTGGACGACTCCGACCGGGTGCTGCAGAAGACCCCGTACAGCTTCGACGTCTCGGTGTGGGAGTTCTTCTGGCCGCTGATCACCGGGGCGACGCTGGTGATCGCCCGCCCCGACGGCCACCGCGACCCGCACTACCTGGCCGACCTGATCGCCACCGAGCAGGTCACCACCCTGCACTTCGTACCGTCGATGCTGCGGGTGTTCCTGGCCGAGTCGTTCGGGCCGCTGCCGTCGGTGCGCCGGATGATCTGTAGCGGCGAGGCGCTCCCCGCCGACCTGGTCGCCGCCGTCCACGAGCGGATCGGCTGCGAGCTGCACAACCTCTACGGGCCGACCGAGGCGGCCGTCGACGTCACCGCGGTGCGGTGCCTGCCCGGGACGCCGGTCACCATCGGACGGCCGATCGCCAACACGCGTACCTACATCGTCGACGAGAACCTGCGACCGGTCCCCATCGGAGTGCCGGGTGAGCTGCTGCTGGGCGGCGTGCAGTTGGCCCGCGGCTACCTCAGCCGCCCGGAGCTCACGGCACAGCGGTTCGTTCCCGACCCGTTTGCGGCGTCCGGTGGCGGGGGAGGACGGCTGTACCGCACCGGCGACCTCGCGCGTTACCTGCCGGACGGCCGGATCGACTACCTCGGCCGGCTCGACGACCAGGTGAAGATCCGTGGGCACCGGGTCGAACTCGGCGAGATCGAGGCGGTGGCGGCGGAGCACCCGGCAGTGTCCGCGGTCGCCGTGGCGGTGCACGACGGCCAGCTCGTCGGCTACCTCGTCGCCCGGGACACCGACGCCGGCGTCGAGGTGAGCGACGTGGCGTCGTTCCTGCGCGGTCGACTGCCCGAGGCGATGATCCCGAGCCACTGGCAGCTGCTGCCCGCGCTGCCCCTGACCACCAGCGGAAAGACCGACCGGCGCGCGCTGCCGGCCCCGACACCTGGCCGCGCCTGGGCGGCCGGAGCGTACGTCGCCCCCCGCACCGAGGCCGAAGGCGTCGTCACCGAGGCGCTCGCGGCGGCGCTGGGCATCGATCGGATCGGTGTGCACGACCGGTTCTTCGACGTCGGGGGTGACTCGATCCGGGCCATCCGCGCGATCGGCACCCTGCGCCGGGGCGGGCTGAACCTGTCGGTGCAGGACATCTTCACCCACCAGACCGCGGCGCAGCTGGCCACGCTCGCCGACCGGCCGGCGACCGGTGCGGACGAGGCGCCGGTCGGCCGGTTCGAGCAACTCGACCCGGCCGACCGTGACCGGCTCCCCGACGGCCTGGTGGACGCCTACCCGATGGGTCAGGTGCAGGCCGGCATGGTGTACGAGATGCTGGTCAACGGCTCGCACCCGGCGTACCAGAACGTCACCAGCTTCGACATCGCCGACGACGGCCCGTTCTCGCTGGCCGCGTTGCAGCAGGCCGCGCAATGGCTGGTCGACCGGCACGAGATCCTGCGCACCACGTTCCACCCGTCCGGCTACACGGAGCCGATGCAACTCGTCCACGCCGAGGCGCGGGTCGAGGTGGGCTTCGACGATCTACGCGAGCTCGCGGAAGCTGAGCAGCAGGACATCCTGGAGCGGTACCGGGAGACGATGAAGCTGGCGATGCTGCCCATCGATCACGCCCCGCAACTGCGCTGGCACGTGCACCGCACCGGGGAGCGGACGTGGGTGCTGACCCACACCGAGTGCCACGCCATCCTGGACGGTTGGAGCCACCACTCCCTCATCGCCGAGCTGCGGGACACCTACCGGGCGATCCGGGACGCGGACCCTGATGCGCTGAAGCCCCCGCCTCCCGGGCGGTACGCCGACTTCGTCAGGTTGGAACGGCGATCGCTGTCGGCCGGGCCGGACGAGCAGTTCTGGCGGAGCCGGGTCGACGAGTACGACCGGATCGCGTTGCCGGCGGACACCGCCCCCGCCGGCCACGGCGCGGTGCCGGAGCTGCGGATGTCCTGGCGGCATCTCGAACCGGGGCTGCGTGAGCTGGCCGCGCGGACGCAGACCTCGCTCAAGGCCGTGCTGCACACCGCGCACCTCGCGATGATCGGCGCCATCACCGGCCAGCGGCGGTTCTTCAGTGGTCTGGTCGTCAACGGCCGGCCCGAACTGCTGCGCGGCGACGAGGTGATGGGGATGTACCTCAACACGGTGCCGTTCGCGGTGGATCTGCGTACGCCCCGTTGGCGCGACCTCGTGCGCGCCGTGTTCGCCGAGGAGCTTGCCGTCTGGCCGCACCGGCGCTACCCGATCCCCGCGATGCAGCGTGCCTGGGGCGCCGGTACGCCGCTGATCAGCAGCATCTTCTCCTACCTCGACTTCCACGTGCTCGACGCGCAGGAGGACGTGTTCGGCGCGGTCGTCGACGACAGCCCCAACGAGTTCACCCTGGTCACGTTGACCTTCCCGGGCGAGCTGCGACTGGAGTGCCGGGCCGGCTGGGCGACCCAGGAGCGGCTGACCGCCCTGGGCGAGACCTTCCTCGAACTGCTCACCGCGATGATCGCCGACGGCGGCGCGAACCCGGTCGACCTCAGCTCGACCCCGGCGCACCGGTTCACCGAGCCGCAGCAGGACTGGCCCGCCCTGCCCGAGGCGTGCGTCACCGACCTGTTCACGGCCCAGGCGCAGGCCCGGCCGGACGCCGTCGCACTCGAGTGCGGCGATTCGCGCCTGACCTACGGCGAACTCGACGCCCGGGCCAACCAGCTGGCGTGGGCGCTTCGTGAGCACGGTGTGGGCCTGGAAACGCCCGTCGCGGTCTGCATGGACCGCGGGATCGACACGGTGGTCGCGCTGCTCGGCATCCTCAAGGCCGGCGGCTGCTACCTGCCGCTCGACCCCAAGTACCCGGACGGCCGCATCGAGTACCTCCTCGACGATTCCGGCGCCCAGGTTCTGGTGAGCGGGCCGGCCCACGCCCACCGTTTCGTGGCGCGTGCCGGGCTGACCACGCTGAAGTTGGACTCCGACTGGTGGTCGGACGGCAGCCGGCCGACCACCGCGCCACAGGTGACCCTGTCACCGGAGAACCTCGCCTACATCACGTACACGTCGGGGTCCACCGGACGTCCGAAGGGCGTGCTGGTCCCGCACCGCGGCGTCGTACGGCTGGTGCACGGCCAGGAGTACGCGCGACTGGACGCCGAGCAGGTCATGCTCCAGATCTGCACGCTCGCCTTCGACGCGTCGACGTTCGAAATCTGGGGTGCGCTGTGCAACGGGGCCCGGCTGGTCGTCTCCCCGGAGATGCCGACCGCCGACGGGCTCGACGAACTCCTGCGCCGACACGGGGTGACCGTGCTGTGCCTACCCACCGGCCTCTTCAACACCATGATGGACGTTCGGCCGCAGGCGTTGGCCGGGGTACGGGAAGTGGTGGTCGGTGGCGAGGTGCTGCCGCCGCTGCAGGTGCGCAAGGCGATGGAACACGGCGTGCTGGTCAGCAACGGGTACGGCCCGACCGAGACCACCACGTTCGCCACCGTCCACCCACGGATCCCCCTGCCGGCGCTCACCGACGTCATCCCGATCGGGAAGCCGATCCATCACACCTACGTGCACGTCGTGGACGAGAACCTCGACCCGGTCCCGTTCGGCGTGCCGGGTGAGCTGCTGCTGGGTGGTCCGGGCGTCGCGCGCGGATACCAGAGCCGTCCGGACCTGACCGCCGAACGCTTCGTACCGGACCCGTCCGGGCACGCGCCGGGGAACCGGCTCTACCGCACCGGGGACCTGGTCCGCCAGGATCCGGACGGCACGATCCACTTCATCGGGCGGCGCGACCACCAGGTGAAGATTCGTGGGCACCGCGTCGAGTTGGGCGAGGTGGAGGCCGCGATCGCCGAGCTGCCCACGGTGCGGGCCGCCGCGGCGGCGGCGTACCAGGGCGTGGACGGGGTCAAGCAGCTCGTCGGGTACGTCGTGCTCGACGAGGACGGCCCGGCCGACCCCGCCCGGCTCGGTGACGTGATGCGCAGCCGGGTGCCCGGTTTCCTGGTCCCGACGGCCTGGGTCCGCCTGGACCGGCTCCCGCTGAACAACAACGGAAAGCTCGACCGGGCCGCGCTGCCCCGGCCGGCGGCGACGACGTCGGTACGGGAATACAGCGCGCCGCGTACGCCCACGGAAGTGGCGGTCGCCGAGGTCTGGACCGAGGTCTTCCGCCTGCCCCGGGTCGGCCGTGACGACGACTTCTTCGACCTCGGCGGGCACTCGCTGTTGACCTTGCGGGCGATCGCGATGCTGCGGGACCGGCACGACATCGAGACGACCGTGCGAACCTTCGTCGAGCACCGCACGCTCGCGGCGCTCGCCGCGTCGATCGACGGCGAGCGGCAGCCGGCCACGGCGCTGCTCTGGCTGCGCCGGACCGGCGACCAACCGCCACTGGTGTGTGTGCACCCCGGCGGCGGCAGCGCGCACTGGTACCGGCGGCTGGCCGAGCACCTTGATCCGAATCTGCCGGTGGTCGCCTTCGAGTGGCCGGGCCCTGACCCGTCGACCGGCTCGGTGCCGTCCACCGAGGAGATGGCGACCCGCTACCTCGCGGAGTTGCGGGAGGCGGTCCCGCAGGGGCCGTACCGGATCTTCAGCTGGTGTGGCGGCAGCGGGGTGAGCACCGAGATGGCCAGCCGGCTGATGGCCGAAGGCGAGGAAGTCACCTTCATCCTGCTCGACCCGGGGCAGGACGCGTGGCAGAAGGAGCACCTCTGGTCGGAGTACGCGCTGATCAAGCAGTGTGTGACGAACCTGGAACGGCTCGACGCGGCACCGCCGGACGAGGACACCTCGGTGCTCCGGCAGGAGACGCTGGCGCTGCTCGAACACATCGTGGACGACATCGTCGGCAACGACGGGATCACGCTCCCCGAACGCGGCGCGGGAACGATGTGGCTGCCCGCCGCGCGGATGTGGGAGGAGGTGATGGAGATGGTGCTGTCCTACCGGGACCGCCCGTACGCCGGTCACCTGGACCTGATCGTCAGTGACGAGCTGGCGCAGGGTGAGCACGAGGTCGTCAGCTCCGGCCAGAGCTACGGCGACTACCTCCAACGGTGGCGCGAGCGGACCGCCGGGCTGGGGGTGCACCGGGCGAAGGGTGAGCACTTCTCGGTCATGAAGGAATATGTGGCGGACCTCGCCGGCATCCTGACGGGGCTGATCGACAAGCCGGCCGGGCGACGGTGAACGGTATGTCGATCGCGCCGTCTCCCGCACCGGGCACCACCAGGCGGGCCCTCGCGGCGGTGTACGCCGCCGGCGCCGGGTCCGCCGTCGGGACCCAGATGACGACGCTCGCGCTGCCGTGGCTGGTGCTGGAGAGCACCGGCTCGGCACCGCGGGCAGGTCTGGTCTTCGCCGTGTCGGTGCTTCCCATGGCGGTGCTCGGATTCGCGGGCGGCGAGGTCATCCAACGGTACGGCGCACGCCGAACCATGGTGGTCATCGACTTCGCGCAGTTCGCCGCCATCGGGTCGATACCTGCGCTGGCCGCATTGGGTCTGCTCAGCTTTCCCCTGCTCCTGACGATCGTCGCGGTGATCGGCGTGCTCGGAGTGCCCTACTTCGCCGCGCAACGCGACCTGGCCACCGAACTCGCCGGTCCGGACCCGAAGGCGCTGATGCGGGCGAACAGCGTGCTGGAAGGGTGCTTCAACATCGCCGCGTTGGCCGGCCCGGCCATAGCGGGCGTGCTGATCGCGACGCTCGGCGCGGACAAGGTGCTGTTGTTCGACGCCGTGACCTCGGCGGTGTCGGGTCTGCTGCTGTGGTGGTTCGTGCCGCGCACGCGGCGGACGGAGCCGGCGACGCCGGCACCGCAGGAGCGGCAGACCCCGGACCACGCAGGAGTCCTGGCCGGGGTACGCGCATTGCTCCGGGACGACTTCCTGCGACGGGTGATGGTCACGACCATCAGCTTCGGCTTCCTCATGCGGGTCCTGATGCTCGCGCTGCCGCTGCTGGCGTTCGCCCGCTTCGCCGGCGATGCCAGAGTCGGTGGGCTGCTGCTCTCCGGCTTCGGTGCCGGCGCGATCGCCGGGGCGGCGGTCAGCTATCTGATCGGCAGCCGGTTGTCCCCGACGATGGTCTTCGGGCTGGCCGCCTTCCAGCTCGTCCTGCCCTGGTGGGTGCTGCTGTTCGAGGTGCCGGTGCCGGTCCTGGTCGCCGCGCTCGCGGTGTCCGGCGCGGCGCTTCCGTTGTCCAACGCCCCGTTCTTCAGCATCCTGGCCACCCGGTTCGCGGCCGACATCCGAGCGAAGGTCATCCAGGCGGTCATGACCATCAGCAACATCGCCGGCCCGCTGGGCTTCCTGGCCGGCGGGATGGCGATCGGCCGCTTCGGCGTGACGACGACCCTGCTCTTCCTCGCGGCTCTGTCCACCCTCGCGGCGGTCAACCTGGTGGTGGCGCTGCGGCACTTCGATCCGGTGGCGCCGACCAGCCCGCAGCCCGAGCCCGAGCCCGAGCCGGCGGCAGCTGCTCGGTAGCCCGCTCCGGCGCGCCGCCAGCGGCGGGCCGGAGCGGGCAGCAGCACCCCGCGTGGGTCAGCTCACCCGACATGCGCTGAGAGTGTGATGTCCGGGCCGACGTCGGCCCGGACATCACCGTGTTGAGGGGATCGCCGCGGTCGGTCCCGGAAGCCGACTGCCTGGGCCGTTGCAGTTCGACCTGGTGCGGGCCGTCCACCTCGGCGTGGGCGGCCCACCCGGATGAGCCAGCCGTGCCCGGCACCCGGCGTCCGGCACCCGGCGTCCGGCACCCGGCGTCCGGCGCCCGTGTCTCGTGCCCGTGCCCGTGGCCCACACCCAGTGCCCGCGTCCGGGCTGACTGCGGCGAGGGCGACCCACCCGGTGACGAAACGTCAGCTACGCACAGATGGGCGCGGTTGCCAATTCGCAACCGCGCCCATCAGGTGGCCGGTGGGGTGCGGGCCGGGGCCCGCGACCTGTCGGGTCGACGTCCTCAGGCCAGCGTCGACGGCGTTTCCGTCTCGATCGCCGCGACGGCCAGCAGCCGACCACTGGCCGAGTCGCGCAGTTCCAGGTCGGCGATCTCGGAGAGCGGGTCGGCGACGTTCTGCCACCGCCGGGCGGTGACGGTGAAGAGCGAGCCCAGGTCGGCGTTGCCGAAGAAACCCACCTTCTGATCGATCACCCGCCGCTGGAGGAACTGCCGCTCGGTGCGGCCGAGCCCACGCCACAGACGCAACAGCGCCGTGTCGAAGATCGAGAAGTACGAGGCGAAGTAGACCAGCCCGGCGCCGTTGATGTCCCGGACGGCGTCCAGTGCGTACTCGAAGGACAGCTCGTCCCCGGCGACCGCGAATCCCGGCGGCGCCGGGGTGAGGAAGCTGCCCGCACCGCGGGCGCGACCGACGAGCGTACGCGGTGAGAACTGGTTGGGAAGTCGTGGCAGGTCGGCGTTGTCGAAGCCGTGGGGGACGGTTTCGGACAGGACCCGGTTGCTGCCCGGATTGCCGCGCGCGATCCACCGGTTGAGCGTCTCCGCGTACATGCACTCCGGGTCCGGCGTCTCGTAGACCTCCGCCGGATCGAGGAACGCGGTGCCGAGGCCGGAGCCGGCGGGAGCGAGCCGATGCAACGTCAGCACCGAGCCACCGCCGAACTGGAAGACCCTCGACGTCACCTCAAGCTCGTCACCGAAGGCCAGGCCGTGCGGATGAACGACCTTCCCGCCCCGCACCCGGTAGTAGTAGAACGAGAGGTAGGTCGGTTCGCCTTCGGCGGTGCGGGCGGCGTGCACGTTGGTGCGGCAGGTCTCGGCCACCGATTCCCACGTCCAGTCGCCGATCCGCCCGAAGATCAGAGAGCCGCCGCTGCACATTCCCGGCGCGACGATCACCTTCCGGTGAAGGGCTGTGTTCTCGGGCATCATCTCAGCGCTCCAGTCGTGAGTAGTTCCGGTGCGTTGCGGACGCGCCATCGGTGTACCGTCGCGAGGAACGCGTCGTTGTCCGAGGGCGAACCGAGCGACACCCGGACGCCCTCCCCGTCGAAGACCCGCAGCTCGATTCCGGCCCGGGCACACCAACTACCGAACGGGCCCGCGTTCTCGCCGAGCCCGAGCCACAGGAAGTTCGCCTGGCTGGCCGGGACCGCGAAGCCGTCGGCCAGCAGAGCAGCCCGCACCCGGGTGCGCTCGGCGATCGTCTGCCGGACCCGCGTCAGGAGCACGTCCTCAAGGGCGAGGGCGGCGACCGCCGCGTGCTGGGCTGGCGCGCTCACCGCAAAGGGCAGCGTCATCTCGCGCAGCGACGCCACGATGCGCGCCGCGCCGATGAGATAGCCGACCCGGAGCCCCGCCAGGCCGTACGCCTTCGAGAACGTGCGCAGGACCACCAGGTTGGGATACCTGTCGCACAGCGCGAGTCCACCGGCGCCCATCGGCTCGTCGACGTACTCGAAGTACGCCTCGTCGAGGGCGACCAGGCAGGTCGGCGGGACGCGATCGAGGAACGCGCGCAGCCGGTCCAGGCCGAGCAGCGTACCCGTGGGGTTATTGGGGTTGCAGATGACGACCAGCCGGGTCGTGGCGGTGATGCGATCGGCCATGGCGGCGAGGTCGTGCACGTCGTCGGCGAGTGGCACCCGCTCCGACTGGATCCCCAGATGACCGGCGAGGATCGGGTAGTACTCGAAGGAACGCCAGGCGTAGACGGCCGTCGCACCCGGCCCGGCGAGCTGGAAAACCGCCTGGAGCAACGCACAGGATCCGGCGCCGATCGCCACCCGGTCCGGTGCGACACCGTGCCGCCGGGCGAGCGCCGCGGTCAGGTCGGTGCAGGCCGGGTCGGGATAGCGGTTGACGTCCCGGCTGCTCGCCGCGACCGCGGCGACGATGTCCGGCAACGGGCCGTGCGGTGACTCGTTGCGCGACAGGGCCCGGGTGACGGTACGGGACGCTCCGGCGGTCGGCCCCGCGGCCTCACGCACGACAGCGCTCCGCGACCAGCTCGGCGATGTCACCGACCGTCGCGAGTTCCAGCAGTTCGTAGTCGGAAACGTGGACGTCCAACCGCTTGCTGAGCAGATCCGACAGCTCGACCACGGCGAGGGAGTCGAGGCCGACCTCGACGCGATCGGCCGTGGCCACGACATCCTCGGTCCGCATCTGCAGATCCTCGACCAGGATGGTCTTGAGTTGGTCAAACATGGCTTGCCGTCCGTTCACGCTGACCCGTGGACCCGGCACGCAACGCGAGCGCCACGTCCTCGATGAGGTCCTCCTGCCCGGCCACCGCCTGTAGGCGGCCCAGTTCGAAGAAGACGTCGCGCGGATCGACGCCCTCCCGGGCGGCGACGTCCAACACCCGGTTCTTGAACCCGGAGAAGACTCCGGCGAGACCACTCACCACACCGATCGAGTCGATGGTGGGCGGCGCGGGCATCAGCTCCCGTGCGGCGATGTCCGCCGCGTCCAGCAGCCGATAGAGATCGATGCCGGTGTCGTAGCCCAGCCGTTCGAGCACGGGCACGAGAACTTCCAGCTGCGTGTTGCCGGCCCCCGCGCCGAACCCCCGGGCGCAGGCATCCAGGATCGTGGCGCCCGCCTCGGCGGCGGCGATGGAGTTCGCCACCGCCATACCGAGATTGTTGTGCCCGTGGAAGATCACCGGCACGCTGACGGCGGACCGGATGGCCGCGATCCGCGTGCTCACGTCCTGCGGCAGGTAGTGGCCGGAGGAATCGAGGATGCCGACGCCTGTCGCACCGAACTCGACGAGCCGCGCACACTCCTCGGCCAGGCGCTCGGGACTGGCCATATGGCTCATCAGCAGCACGCCGTGGGCGTCGACGCCCGCGTCGCGCAGCAACCCGAGGTGCCGTTCGGCCAGATCGCCCTCGGTGCAGTGGGTGCCGATGCGGACCAGGTCGACGTCGTACGAGACGGCCAGCCGGATGCTCTCGGTCGTGCCCCAGCCCGGCAGCATGAAGACGCCGAGCTTGGTGGTGGTCAACGCGTCCCGGACCACCGACAGCATCGCCTCGTCGCTGAGCAGGGCTCGGCCGGCTTGCAGGGACGAGGCGCCCAGGCCGTTGCCGTGCCCCACCTCGACGACGGGTACCCGGGCGGCGTCGGCGGCGGCGGCGTACGCCCGGAGTTGATCCCGCCCGAGCTGGTGGCGGACGGCGTGGTGCCCGTCGCGCAGCGTCGGATCGTGGACCAGGATCGGTTGTCTCGGCGAACTTTCCGCAGCTTGCTGGCTCATGACACGACCTCCATGGCCTCGATCGGTCGGCGTTCCACCGCACAACGCTCGGCGACCCGGATCGCAGCCGAGTTGATGATGTCGAGGTTGCCCGCGTAGGCGGGAATCTGGTCGCCTGCGGAGGTCACCTCCACGGCGATGAACGCCTTGTTGTCGTTCACGATGCAACTCGTCACGGTGTAGCCGGTGGCGAAGGCACGGACGTCGGCGGCGGCGGACGCCACGAGCGGGTGCACCGACTCGTGGGTCAGCCCCTCGCCGATCAGCGACATGGCCACCCTGAAGGTCGCCGGAGGACGAGCCGGGCTGACGTTGAGGATGGCCTTCACGTCCCCCACACCGGTGAACTCGCGGAGCGCGTCCTGAGTGGTCTCGACGTACTCGTCGAGGTTGAGCCTGGTCCCGCGACCGACGCTGAGCGTCGCCGCGGTCGCGACCACCTCCACGTAGTCGATGCGGTGGGCTCGGGTGATCGCTCGTACGATCGGCACCGATGCCTGCCCACCGCAGCTCACCATGTTCAGGTCGCGGTGCGCGGCGGCCTCCGCGCCGTTGACGGTGGGGACGACCATCCGCCCTATCCGGCTGGGTGTGAGGTCGATCAGCAGCGTGCCGAGCGGTGTCAGCGTCTCCGCGTGCTCGGCGTGCGAGCCGGCGTTGGTGGCGTCGAAGACCACGTCGAGCGGTTCGTCGAGGTCGGCAAGGGACGACAGGCCCCGGCTGGCGACCGGCAGCCCCAGCCGAGCGGCCCGCTTGAGGCCCGGGCTGTCGGCCGTCCGGCCGGCGACGAGGCGAAGGTCCAGTGCGGCGGACCGCTCGACTTTCACCGCCAGGTCGACGCCGATGAGCCCGGCGCCGAGCACCCCAACTGACAGCCGTCGTTCTGAATTCATCGAGGGGATCGCCTTCCTACCCGCGTCGGGGCTACGTGTTGGTGACGTGCAGAGTGACCGAGCCCAGGTGATCGAATTCGGCGGTGTAGGTGTCACCGGGGCTCAACGGGACTGCGGCGTGCAGGGCACCAGTCATGATCAACTGGCCGGCCTCCAGCGTGACGCCACTCTCGCCCAGCAGGTTCGCCAGCAGCGCCACCACCGCCACCGGGTCGCCCAGGGCGTCGGCGCCCTGACCGGACGCGACCAACTCCCCGTTGCGGCGGAAGGCCATTCGCACGCGCCGGTAGTCCAGCTCCGCGCTGGCCGGGATCGAACGTCCCAGCACGGCCGCGCCGTTCGAGGCGAGGTCGGCGATGGTGTCGCCCAGCCGGATGCGCCAATCCGTGATCCGGGAGTCGACGATCTCAAGACCCGCGATGACCTCGCCGATCGCCGCGTGGGCCTGCTCCACGGTGACGCCGGGACCGGTCAACGGCCTCGCCAGCCGAAAGACGATCTCGGCTTCCACCTTCGGCGAGATGAACTCGCCGCGGGCGAAGCTCGCACCGTCCGCGCGGACGGTCGAGGCGAACACCGGGCCGTAGTCCGGGGCGTGGACTCCGAACATCTCCTGCATCGAGGCGGAGGTGAGCCCGGCCTTGTAGCCGATCACCCGTTCGCCGTCAGCGATCAGCAGTTCGGTCAACCGGCGCTGGACGGCGTATCCGCCGGCCGCGTCGAGCGTGGGGCAGGCATCGGTGAACGGAGCGATCGGCACGCGGTTGCTCCGCGCCTCGTACAGAGCCATGGCCATGCGCTCGGCGTCGGGCTCCGCGAGGGCCGCTGCTCCGCCGTTGCGGCTCATCGCGTGGCCACGAAGAGGCGGCTGCCGGGCATCCCCAGGGCGGTGCTGGTCACTTCGGAGAAACCGGCCTGCCGGAAGAGTTCGCACCACCGGTCCTCGGTCGGCAGCCGCACGTCCATCGAGCTCTCGTGCAGGTAGCTGAACAGGGCGCTGAAGGCGCGCTCGCCCGGCCTGTCCACGTACGGCACCGCGTCAGTGACCACCAGGCAGCCGCCGTCGGCGAGGTGCTCGCGGCAGGCCCGCAGGACGCCCGCGAAGACCTCGGGATGCTGAGCGACATCGTGCATGACGAAGCCGGCATGGATGATGTCCGCGCCGTCGAGCGGAGCGGGGTCGTCGACGAGCGTCTCGACGGACCGGTTGACCACCGTGAGCCGGTCGTCCACCTGGGCGTGGCGACCGGCGCGTTCGGCCTCCTCGCACGCTCCCGCGCTGAGGTCCAGGGCCACGCCGGTGCTGGTGGGTAGCTCGGTCAGCAGCCGGATCAGCAGCGCGCCCGCGCCGGAGCCGAGATCCACGATGTGTCGGGGCTTGCGGCTGATGATCTCGGACAACACCCCGGGATAGAAACCGCGCGAGCCGATCCAGCGGGACGACACCGCCACCCGTCGACCGTCGCGCTGGTGCTGGCGGCCGGCCGCGTCCGGCTCACGCAGAAACCGCTCCGCGTGATCGATGTACGGCCGGTTCGCGCTGAGCGACCAGGAGAGGTAGCCCGCCTCGTACCGCCGGTCCGCGAGCTCCGCGCAGGGCGTGAACGGCCCGGTCTCGGCGTCGCGCTCCAGCAGCCCGGCGGCGGACATGGCGCGCAGCAAGAGGGCAGCACGATCTTCGGGAACGCCCGTCGCGGTCGTTGCCTCGGCCAGCGTGAATGGGGTTCCGCGATCGAGTAGCGGCGAAAGCCCTACATTCTCGGCGATCTCCAAGAGAGTGGCGTTCGCCGCGAGGTCTGCGG
This sequence comes from Verrucosispora sp. WMMD703, assembly GCF_049178935.1. Taxonomy (NCBI): domain Bacteria; kingdom Bacillati; phylum Actinomycetota; class Actinomycetes; order Micromonosporales; family Micromonosporaceae; genus Micromonospora; species Verrucosispora sp. WMMD703. The sequence goes on from NZ_JBMHMM010000004.1 coordinate 2,144,925, forward strand.
CGATGTCACTGACGTCAGAACTAATCACTTGTTCACCCACATCCTGCTGATCCGACGATTTTTCGGCACCGAACCTTGCTCTTTCCGATCCGTGTCCATCCAGGTAGAGGGCGGGCGGCCTTCATCAACCGCTCTCACCGCAACGGCGGAAATCGACGTTCTCGGCACGGATCCACAACGGTTGTAAATGTGCCACGGAAACACGGACCGCCTGCAGAGAAGAATCGGCAGACATGCGGGAAGGCTGCCGCCCCGGGTCGGCCCGCCGATGTAGCCGGCGTCGCGTTGCGGGCAGGACGACCGGCGCTGGCGCGACGATGCCGAGTCGATGCTCCGCTATCAGGCTGTGCCGGCGGCCGACAGCGAGTCGACAGCGAGTCGACAGCGACCAGTTAGTTCGTCGCGGAACCATCCGGCCAGGACATTCCGACGCCACGCCACGCCCCGGCGTGACGAAGAAGGAGGCGTGATGGGCGAACCGATGTGGGTCAACGTCATGGCGACCGACCCCGTGCTGGAAGCGGGCGTGACGAGCGCGATGCTCGGGTGCCCGGACATCGCTGTGGTGACGACGCGGGAGAAGGCGGCGGTCACGGTCCTGGTGGTCGACCAGCTGGGCCAGGACGCGCTGGATACGGTGCGGGCCGTCCGCGCCGGTGCGGACCGGCCCGAGGTGGTGCTCGTCGTGCCCGAGGTGGAGCCGGCTGACGCGCTGCGAGCCATCGCGGCGGGTGCCCGCGGCCTGCTTCGGCGCCGGGAGGCGACCGCGGAGCGGCTCACCCGCACCGTGCTGGCCGCCGGTGAGGGGGACTGCACGGTTTCGCCGGACATGCTCGACCGGTTGCTCGCCGCGCCGGCCGCTCCGGCCGGCACCCTGGCGTCGAACATCAGCGACCGCGAGCGCGCGGTGCTGCGGCTGATCGCCGAGGGCCGGGAGACCGGTGAGATCGCCAAGGAGCTGTGCTACTCGACGCGCACCGTGACCAGTGTCGTGCACGACATCACGCGACGATTCCGGCTGCGCAACCGGGCCCACGCGGTGGCCTTCGCCCTGCGGGCCGGAATGTTGTGAACGGCGAACAGGAGAAGAACATGATGGCCTTGACCGCACACGTGGTGGCCCCGAACGCGACCATCCGGGCCGAGGTGCTGGCCGCGCTGCGGCGTGCCGGTGTCACACCCGTGCCCGACCCGCACGAATCACCGGACACCGTCATCGTCACGGCGGTCGACACGGTGCACGAGGCGCTGACGGCGTGCCCGTCGCGGCCCACGACACAGCGGACGCTGCTGGTCGCGGACCGCTTCTCACCGACGGACGTGGTACGCGTACTGCGTTCGGGGACCCTGGTGATGCTCCGCTTCGCCGACGTCACACCGAGCCGACTGGCCGCCGCCGTGCGGGCCGCCCGGGACGGGGAGGTCCGGTTGCCGCACGAGGTGCTGGTCGGGGTGCTCGGTGGCAGCGGCACGCCGAGCCAGGCCGAAACGTCCCGCGCGGCCGGCCGGTCGCCGCTGACGCCCCGTCAGACGAGGGTGCTCGCGTTGATGGCCGAGGGCCAGGACAACGCGATGATCGCCCGGTCGTTGCTGTGTTCCAACCACACCGTGAAGAACGTCATCTACGACATGATGGCGCGGTTGCAGGTCCGCAACCGCGCCCACGCCGTGGCCTGTGGGGTAGCGACCGGGTTGATCTGAGCCCCCCTCGTCCGCGGCTGCACACCGGCGTGCAGCCGCGGACGTGTCATTCAGGTGCGGCCACCGGCCGGCACCCGGTCACCGATGACCCGCAACAGATCGGCCGGCTCGGTCGAATAGCTCAATCCGGACCCGGGCAACTGCACCAGATCGGTGTCTCCGTACGCCGACCAGCCGGCCATCACCTCCGCCTCGATGCCCTGGTCCAGCCACCGGATCGCGGTCAGCGGACAGCGCAGCGGCGCCGGACGGGGCACCTGATAGGCCCGCAACGCGGTCAGTTCGGCCCGGAGCGCCCGTACGCCGGCCGCGACGATCGACGGCAGCGGAATGGTGCCCATGGCCACTGCGGTCGCCAGCACCCGTTCGGTCAGTTCGTCGTCGGTCGGTTCGGTGTGCGCCTCGCCGGCATAGCGGCGGAGGTACTGGGGTGCGGGACAGCCCGACACGAACAGGCGCAGCGGTGCCGGCGCGCCCCGCCGGTCCAGCTCGACCGCGACCTGGTAGCCGAGCAGCGCGGCACCCTCGTGGCCGAACAACGCGAACTTCTCGACCCCTAGGCGCTTGAGGTCCGCCACGAGCTCCGCGGCCCGCTCCGGCAGTCCTGGCGGAGGCTGGGCCGCAGACCGCGTGCCCGGTGCGTCGCCGCCCGGGTCGCCCACGACGGGCGGGCGGACGACGCACCAGGGCCCGACGGTGTCGGGCCACCGGTCGAACTGGAAGTCGCCGTTACCGGCGCTGGGTATGCAGATCAGCGCTGCGGTGCCGACATGCGGAGCGGTCCGCTGGTCCAACCATGAGGCCATGAGGAGGGTCGCCTTCGTTGACGGAGAGTAGGCAATTCTTGCTCAACCGTCGTCCCGGGCACCTCCACACCGCTATCGCCGATCGGGTAGGCAGCGGCCGGCGAGGAAAGCGTCGTGATGGGGAGCCGAAAACGGCCGGCCATAGCTTCGTTTCTGTCGGCGGCAGCCGGCACAAGAGCCGAAGCAGACAAGGGGTATCGAGTTGTTGGTTTCAAAGGTTTCCGGTCCGCGCCCGATCGTCTCGTCGCCCACCTCGGTGGTCGCTGTCGCCGGTGACACGCCGTGGGGATGATCAGTCTCTCCCGGGCCGGCCGACGGAGGGCCGCCGCAGCGGTGTCCCTCCGTCGGTCAGGTGCCACCTTCCTCACGCAGCCGGAAATGGTTCGGCCATCGCCACGGCTATCTTTCGTGGTCCGGTGAACGGCTCACGGGCGTGAGCCGCGAGCATGTTGTCGACGATCAGTACGTCGTCGCGCTCCCAGTCGAAGCGGCGCTGGGCGGCTCGGTAACAGTCGCGCAGGTGCGCCACGACCTCATCGGGGATTCGCCCGCCGTCGCCGTAGTACGTGTTGGTGGGCAGGTCCGCCTCGTCGAACATCTCCCGCAGGCCCTCGCAGTCCTCCTCGGGCAGCGTGGTCACGTGGAAGAACGTGAGGTGGTTGAACCAGACGGTCTCGCCGGTCACCGGGTGCTGGTGCACCGCCCGGCGGCGGGCCGTCGTACGCAGGCCGTTGGTCCCGACCCACTGGACCTCCACACCGCTACGCGCGCAGTAGCGCTCCACCTCGGCCCGGTCGGTGGTGTTGAACGCCTGCTGCCATGGCACCCCGAAGCCCTCGGTGAAGTTGCGTACCACGGTCCAGCCGCGCCGGGTGAACTCCTCAAGCACGCTCGGATCGATCGACCGTAGGATCCGGCGGGTGTCGGCCAGCGGCGTGGCGCCCTGCGTGTCGGGCGGCGTGATGCAGTAGAAGAACAGCGTCAGCGGCCAGGTCGCCTGGTACGAGTTCTCGTTGTGCAGGAAGATTTCTTCGGTCGGTGGGTAGTCCGTCGAGGTGTAGACCTGGCCCTCGATGGTGCTACGCGGCGACGACCGCTCGGCGTAGGACAGCGGCGCACCGGACACCGCCCGGACGACCCGTTCGAACCCGCTGACGCTGCCGATGTCGAAGCCACGTAGCAGGACCGCGCCGTTGGTGCGCAGCTGCCGACGGACCGATTCCCGCATCTCGGCGATCTGACTCTCGGCCGGTACGCCACTGCTGGGCGCGGTCAGCACGGCGGGCAGTGTCGACTCGTCGCTCGATACCGCGGGTGTGAGGCGTACGGGCGTGATGTTGCTGGTGGTCACCGTCGGCTCCCTTCATTGCATCTGGTGGTCGGGTCGGATCAGCAGGGCCCGGGGTCGCCGGTCCCGACGGTTCGGCCGGATCCCTGGGAGCACACGTCGCGCCAGGCGGCCGGGTCGTCGGGGTTGTCCGGAACGCGTTCGCAGATGACGTAGTGCCGTGGTGTCATCGCCGTCGGATACGCCTTCACCGCTGCCAGGCAGGCGGCGTGGGCCTGTTCGGGGGTGCGGATGGCCTCGGTCCGCGCCAGGTGAGCGACCAACGGCAGGCCGTCTACCTCCGCGAAGATCCGGGCACCTGTCGACGGTAGGTTGTCGTCGAGCAACCGTTGCACCTCGGCCACCTCGATCCAGCAACCGTCCACGAGCCGCCAGCCGGGGCCCCGCTGCACCGGGCTGAGCGGAATCGAGTCGCGGATCCCCCGGGCGCCGAGGTCAGCGGATCCGGCCGCGATCAACAGGTTCTCGACCGCCAGGAGCAGCGATTCGACCTCGTCGTCGGGGATGCGGCCGGTGTCACTGCTCCAGCAGCCGAGACGCAACTGCCCGTCGGTGCCGTAGAGGTCGAAGCGGATCAGCGTGGTCCCGGCGGGCATCGGCTGCCGCCGCAGCTGCGTCGTGCGTCGCGCGGCGACCAGCTCATCCGGCGTGGGTACCGGTGCCGTGGCCCGGCCGGCGGCCCGACCGGACTCGATGACAAGGTTGTTGAACAGGGGTTCGCAATCGAACACGACGCCACGCTCGTGCTCGATCCGGCGGGCGATGGCACTCTGCCGGTCCACGTCGTAACGGCCGTGTCGGCTCGCGTCGACCACAGCGGCCCACGCCTGCCGTACCAGCCGGTCGAAGGTGGTGTCACTGACCGTGAGCGTGATCGACGCGAGCTGCGCGAGGCTGCCGACGTGTTGCCGAAGGTGCGGCTCGAAGCGATTGGCGGACAGGGTGGGGAGCACGAGTTCCCGGACGCCGGTCCGGTGCGAGAGCACCGCGCCGATCGCCGCCAGCACGACGCTGGCGCGACTCGTCCTGGTGCGCGCCGTCACCGCCCGCAACGCCATCCCGGCTGCGGTGGAGGTCATCTCGACGGAGACCGACCCGGTGCCGGCGGCGACCCGCGGGACCGGGTACAGGCACTGCGGCATGCGGGAGAACCGGTCTTTCCAGTAGCTGAGAACCGCTTCCTCGTGCCGCAGGGCCTTGGGCGTACGTTCCAGGGCGGCCAGGTCCAACGGCTGGATCGGTGGTCCGCCGGCCGGTCGTGCACCGCGGTCACGGATCAGGTCGGCGAATTCCCGCTTGATGATCTCCATGGCCTGATAGTCGACCGCGAGATGCGAGCAGCCGATCACCGCGGCCTGCACCACCTCGGCGGAGCTGGTGGACGCGTCACCGGAGGACACCGCGAGGGCGACCCGGACCGGCAGTTCGCCGATGCGGTACGCGCCCGCGGCGCGCAACCGCCGGGTAAGGTCCCGGGCCAGGCTGGCCCGGTCGACGAGCTGTGGGTCAGCGGCCTCGATCGCGTAAACCTCCACGACAAGCTCGCCGGTGGCCTGCACGAACTGCTGTGGCTCGGCGCCGTCCAGGTAGGTCGTACGGAGTCCTTCGTGCCGTTCGATCAGGACCGCGAGTGCCTGGGCGACGTCATCGACCACGGTCGCGGCCGGAACGTCGAGTTCCCCCGCGACGGCCGCGAAGAACTGCTCCGACTCACGACGCAGCCACTGCAGGATGTTGTACTGGCCGATGTTGAGGGGCCCCTCGGCCGACCGTGTTCCACTGAACCGCACGGTCACCGACGGCCGCGGGACCAGGGTCACCGATCGAGCCCGACGCCGGGGCGCGCGGGTTCCGGTTGCCTGGTGGGTCCGCGTCGTCCGGATGCTCGGCGCGGCACTGTCGATGTGCCCTGGTGAGACCATGTGCGCAACGCTATTGAGCGATCCGCGCCGCGCAGTAGAGAAAGACCGGCAGCGACTCGGGGTCGGGTCGTGTGCGTTGTTCTGCCGGTTGTTCTCTGCGTACGCCGACCCGGGCGGGCCATCATCGACCTGCGTCCATCACGTGTGCGCCGGCCAGGTCTGCCGGGTGGGTCTGCGTCTCGTCCACCTCGGCCGGCTTGTCCGGCAGGTCGCCGACCGCCGGGTGGATGACGACGTACTCGATTGTGGGAGGCTCGAATGAGCGTATCGATCCGTCAGCGGATCACCGATATCGCGGAGCTGTCAGCCGATCGGCCTGCGGTCGTCGGCTTCGACGAGAACTCCGTCGAGCAGGTACTGACGTGGCGGGAGTTGGCCGAGCGGAGCGGCCGGCGGGCGGACGCACTTGTGGACGCCGCCGCTCGGGGGACCGGTCCGGGCGTGGTCGCGATCGAGGCGAACAACACGATCCAGTCGGTGGTCGACATCGTGGCCGTCCTCTCCGCGGAACTGCCACTGCTGCCGCTGAACCCGGCCTCGCCCGTACCTGAGCGGGAGAAGCTGCTCAACTTCATCGGCCAGACGTACGGACGGGCCGAGCTCATCGCCGCAGAGGCCGACGCCGAGGCCGGCGCGGGACGACCGGCGCGGTCGCCGGCGGCGATGGCCAGCCGAATCGCCTACCTGCTGCCCACCGGCGGCAGTTCCGGCCGGCCGAAGATCGCGATTCGGCCCGGACCACTCGGCTACGATCCGCACCAGGTGCCGTTGCCCCTGCGCCGTCGCGCCGGCTGGCGCGCCGGTCAGCGGCAGCTGATTCTCGGCCCGCTGCACCACGCGGCCCCGTTCACCACGCTGCTGGACGGGCTCCTCGACGGCAACACCACAATTCTGCCGCCGTACTTCCTGCCGGCCTGGACGGTGGAGCTGGTCGAGCGCTACGCGGTGGAATGGATCCAGCTCACCCCGGCACACATGCGCACCATCCTGATGCTTCTCGAGCCCGATCCGGCGTCCTTCGCCAGCGTGCGTACGGTGATGCACACGGCCGCGTCGTGCGACTCGTTCACCAAGAAGCGGTGGATCGAGCTGGTCGGGCCGCAACACCTGTACGAGGTGTACAGCTCGACCGAGAACGTCGGCGGCACCCTGGTGCGTGGGGACGAATGGCAACAACGGCCGGGCACGGTGGGCCGGGGGTTCTTCACGAAGATCAGCATCAGGGACGACGCCGGGAACCGGCTGGGCCCGGGACAGACCGGCAAGGTGTTCATGCGCGCCGGTCGGGTGTCCAAAGGAGACGCCTACCTGGGCAGCCAGGTGCTGGAAACGACGGCCGACGGTTTCGCCAGCGTCGGCGACTTCGGATGGCTCGACGAGGACGGCTATCTGTTCCTCGCCCCCCGTCGGCACGACGTGATCAACGTGGGCGGTGAGAAGGTCTACCCGAACGAGGTCGAGGCGCAGTTGCTGGAGCACCCCGCGGTGCTGGACGCCGTGGTGGTGGCGGCCGAGGACCAGGTGCTGGGCGCTACGGTCGGCGCCTACGTCGTCTGCCGGCCGGGAGCCTCGGTCAGCACCGGTGAGCTGATGGCGCACTGCCGGGCTGGTCTGGTCAACTACAAGGTGCCGACGCGGGTCACGTTCGTCGATCAGGTGCCGCGCTCGGCGGCCGGGAAGCTCGAACGTTGGCGGCTGGCCGGCCAGCGGGGCTGATCGCGGTCAGGTTCTCATCTCGCCGGCCGGCTCGTTCTTGCTGCTCTGCGTGGTCAGCCGGCCGGCGGCCCGACGCAGCGCGCCCAGCTCGTCGATGGAGCGTGAGTGCCACGGATTGTTCTCCTGCATCGCGAACGCGTTCGCGGCCTGCACGAAGAAGTGTTCGGCGGTGTCGAACTCACTCCGGCCCAGGTACACCCGGCCGAGGCCGAACAGGGCGTGGGCATGGACATTCCGCTCCTGCGTCATCCGGCAGATCTCGACCGCCTCGCTGAAGTGGATCTCGGCGGCGGTGAACTCGTTCTGCTCCAACATGGCCCCGCCGAGACCGATCAGGGCGTAGGACTGGCCGATCCGGTCGTCCTGCGCCCGAGCGAGGTCCAGAGCCGACTGGAAGACGGCCTTCGCGGCCAGCGACTGCTTCGAGTCGGCAAACACCTCACCGAGCCGGTACAACGCCTGGGCCTGTAGGCGCCGGTTACCCAGCTGTTCACCCAGTGCGAGTGACTCCTTCGCCAGGATCTCGGCGCGCTCCGGGGCTGCGAGATCCAGGTGGCTACGCGCGAGTCCACTCAGTACGTGGGCCTGTGCGCCCAGGTCGCCGACTGCCCGGAACTTCTCCAGCGCCTGCTCGTAACGCAGCACCGCACTGTCGGGTCGACCCTGGATCCGGTCCAGGTGCGCAAGGTTGCGCAATGTCAATGCCGCTCCGGCCTGATCGCCGACCGCGTCGAACAAGCTCATCGCGTGCAGCAGGTTCTCGCCGTCGTCCTCGGCGTGTTGGGCCACGCCGAGCGAGCCGAGCGACGCCAACACGGCAGCCTCACCCCGGCGATTGCCGGCCCTGCTGGTGGCCTCCAGCGCGATGTTGTGGGTCGTACGCCATTCGGCGAACAGGCCGCGCCGTTCATACAGGGCAACCGATACAGTGGCCAACTCCCAGCACAGTTCGTCCAGCCCCAGCTCTGCCGCCTGGCGGATCGCCACCTCCAGCGTGATGCGCTCCTCGTCGAACCAGGCGGTGGGATCGCCGAGGAAGCGGTCGAACTCGGCACGCGCGCTGGCCCATCGGGGTGCCGTGCCGTGCAGAACCGCGAACCGCCCCCCGTAGATCCGATGATGAGCCTCCTCGGCGAAGGCGAGCAGGGCACCGAGCGATCGGGTGACCGCCGCTATGCAGGTTTCCCGGTCGTCCTGCGTCAGTCGGTGCTCGCTGGCGAACACCCGCACCAGCTCGTGGAATCGGTAGCGGGGTTGCTTGGTGAGCGCGGAAAGCTGGGCCTCCAGCAGCCGGACGTCGACGAGCTCGTCGAGGAGCGCCGTGGCCTGTCTCGAATCGCAGTCCAGCAGGGCCGCCGCGGTCCAGGCGCTGAACTCGTGTAGCTCCAACGCGCTGAGCAACCAGAACAGGGTCTGCGCCGGCACGGTGAGGGAGTCGTACACGTCAGCGAGCAGCGAGCGGACCGCGACGTCACCGTGGGAGAGTTCGTCCAGCCGAGACCGTTCGTCGCGCAGCCGGTCCAGCAGGGTGCCAACGGCCCAGTGCGGGTGCGCAGCCAGTCGGACCCCGGCGATCCGCACGGCCAGGGGCAGACCACCGCACATCTCGGTCAGCTCCGCAGCAGCCTCGGGCGCCGCGGCGACCCGCTGCTCCCCGCAGATCTGGCCGAGCAGGGTGAGGCTCTCCTCGGCCGACATCATGTCCACGTCGACGGCCCGGGCGCCCGGGATGCCGGCGAGCCGGCGGCGACTGGTGATCAGCACCGCCGGGCCTGGCACGCCGGGGAGCAGGTCGGCGATCTGGTCCTCGTTGCCCACATCGTCCAGCACGATCAACAGCCGCCGCGTCGCGAGCTGGCTCCGTAGCAGGTTGATCCGCTGGCCGGGTGCGACCGGGATCGCCGCCGGGGCGACGCCGAGTCCGTGCAGGAGGTCGCTGAGTACGGCTTCGGTCGAGCGTGGCTGCGTGGTGCTCCCGTAGAGGCAGGCGTAGAGGCTGCCGTTGACGAACTTGGCGCGTAACAGATGGGCCACGTGCAGGGCCAGCGAGGTTTTTCCGCAGCCCGGCGCGCCGGTGATGACCGCGATCGGCACCTGCTTGGTGTCCTCGCTGGTCAGCGTGGCGGTCAGGGTTTCGATAAGCGCCGCGTGGCCGACGAAGTCCGGCAGATCTGCGGGCAACTCCTGCGGACGGTGCACGCTCGTGGCGGCCTCGGTTCGGCTGTCGTCCACTTCGCCGCTGATGCTGCTGTCCTGGCTGAGGATCGCGCGTTCCAGCTTGCGCAGGTACTGGCTCGGCTCGATGCCGAGCTCGCCCACCAGGTTGGTGCGGGCCGTACGGTACGTCGCCAGCGCTTCTGCCTGCCGTCCGGACCGATACAGCGCGAGCATCCGGAATCCCCACAGGCGCTCCCGCAGTGGGTACTCCGTGGTCAACGCGACCAGTTCCTCGACCAACTCCCGATGACCGCCCAGGCCAAGACGGATCTCGGCGCGGTCCTCCAGCGCCATGATCCGCCGTTCCTCCAGACGGTGGGAGACAACTTCGGCGGCCCGGCCCGGCACTCCGCCCAAGGCCGGTCCGGACCAGATGTCGATCGCGCGGTCCAGGTGCGTAAGCGCCTCGTCCAGCCGACCTTTGGCTGCGGCGGACCGGCCCCGGGCGAGAGCGTCGTCGAACATGAGGTAGTCGAGCTGCTGACGGGCCACCCGGATGGAGTACCCGAGTGGGCTGGTGTCGATGATCTCCGGACTGCCGAGAGCCCGGCGCAACGCGGAGATGCAGATCTGGATCTGACCACGCGCGCTGGGCGGCGGGGAATCGTCCCAAACTGCGCCGATCAGCTTTTCCACGGTCACGACATGGTTGGCGGCCATCAGCAAATTGGCCAGCACTATGCGCTGCCGCGGGGAGGTTATCGGCACGGGGGAACCATCGACCACGGCTTCCAATGTTCCGAGAACCCGGAACTCGACTCGCACCATGTCGGCCAGCATACGGTATCACGGAACGACGATCATCAATCACGTTTGTTCCGGAAGTCGTTCAGGCGCCAACCGGGCGTACTCGAGCGGGCCGCGGAGCAGGGATACCGCGAGTAACCTTAATTCGTCGGGAGGCGGTTTGACCGGTTACAGATCGTCTTACTGATGACCTGTCGCGGACGAAACCCCGGTAAATTCTGAACGATAGTTTGGTCGCTCGATGTCGTGAGGATCCGTCATGTCGTGTGGTTCCGGCTTGATCGGTTTGTCCGACCCGCGGGTGCGGCGGGGCAGCTCCGGTCCGGAAGCCCCCGGCCCGTCACTCACCGGCGCCTGATGGGCGCAACCTGTTCGGCGACGGGGTAGCCGGGCAGAGCCGAGGCCAGAGTCGCGACGGTCGGCCAGTCGAACAGGGCCCGCTCCGGCAACTGCCGGTCCAGGGCGACGCACAACCTTGCCACGGCCTGCGTCGCGAGCACCGAATGGCCGCCGAGGTCGAAGAAGTTGTCGTGTCGCCCGACCTCGTCGAGATTCAGTACCTCGGCCCACACCTCGGCGATGACCCGTTCCGTAGTGGTGCTTGGCCTGTCCTCTTCGACGAGCGACGACTGTGCATAGCTGATCTCGTTCATCGTCAATTACCCCCTGGCCGGCGACAATATGGCGTCTATTGGCGAACAGTCGCAGGTTCGCCACCCTCCGGAGAATTGTGGTTCGCGCGGCCGGCGCGGGCAAGGATTGGCGGTAAGAAGCAAGGGCAGTCAACCACTTCCGGAACTTCTGCCGGTTCTTCTCTGCGACCGCTCAAGCATCCGTGGCACATTGGCGACTGTTGTCAATCCGCGCCGACGGCTCGGATTGCCGCCGTTACTGAAGGAGCGGTTGATGGTTGGCTTGGCAGAGCTCGCATCCACCCTGCTGGGGCATCCGGCTGTGCGTGATGCCCGGGCGACGACGATCCGCCACGACGATCGGGACGTCACGATCGGCGTGGTCGAGTTTTCCCAGTACGTAAGCGGGCCGGAGCTTCGTGGCTACGTGTGGGACCGGCTCGGTGCGGGCTGTGGTTTGGACGGCGTGCTGCTCGTCGACGCCATGCCGCTCGCCGGCAACACGCTCGACACCGAATACGTCCGGTCCGCCGTCATCGCCGGCACGTGCACCCTGTTCGAAGGTCCGGTCGACGGTGTCGAAGAGCGGCTCCTGTCGATCTGGACCAGCACCATGAACCTCAAGTGGATCGGCGTGCACGACGACTTTCTGGACCTCGGCGGCGACTCGATTGTTGCGGTCGAGGTCCTTGCGAAGATCGAAGACGAGTTCGGCGAGGCGCTGGACGTCTACGACTTCATGAGCACCTACCACATCCGCGGTGTCGCCGGTCTTCTGAGCGAAGCTCGGGTACTGCAGCAGCAGTAGTGAGTACGCCTGTTCATGTCCCAGTGGCTAACCCGAGTGGTGATGGCCCGCGTCGGTCGAAAGGATGCCTCGGAAGAGTCCGTCCGGTCGGCTTCACGGCATCGTTCCACGAAGGCGGCTACCGGGGGTCGGGATAGCTCGGTGTGCGGTCGGGTAGGTCGTCGATCTCGGTGCCGGGCAGCCAGGTGAGGGCCTGTTCGGCGAGCCGCCGCAGAGCCGGGTCGGGGTGATGGGCGGCCTGGTCCACGAGCAGGTCGCGGAACTCCTCGGTGGGGTGGTGCTGCGCCAGTGCCCAGGCCGCTGTGCGGCGTACGCCGGGATCGCCGTCGGTGAAAAGGTCGCGGAACAGGTCGACGACCTGGGGGCGGTCGCGTCCCTTGTCCACGAGACCTGCCACGGCGACACGGCGGACGGAGACGTCCGGGTCAGTGCTCGCCCGCTCCACCAGCAGGGCGAGGGTGTCGCTGTCGCCCTCCGAGTCTCGGCTGAGCAGCTCGACCACGGCGCGTCGGATGGTCGGGTCGTCACTGGTAGCGCGTGTTCGAAGCAGCGGTGCCACCGTGGGCCTGCCGTCCGCCGCGAGCAGCGCGCCGGCGGCGGCCGCCAGGACGGTGGGATCCGGGTCGTTCACCCGGTCGAGGAGGAACGCCCTCGACTGCTCGGCCGGGAGGGGCGAGCTGGCGAGCAGTTCGACGGCTGCGGCTCGGACAGCGGGGTCAACGTCGTGGCTGCCGCGTTGCAGCAGCGCCGCGACGACCTCGTTTCGCACGGGGGACTGCCAGCCGAAGAGGCCGGTGGCCGCTTCGCGGATCACCTGCGGGTCCGGATCCTCGCGGATGCGTTCGAGCGCGAGGTGGTCGCGGGTGCCGGTCCGGACGAGAGTACTGACGACGGCCTGTCGCACAGCCGGGTCCGCGTCTCGGATCAGGTCCTCGGCGGCGTCCGCGAGGACGGCCGGACTGCCGTTCGCGAGAGCGTGGACGGCGACGAGCCGTACCGCTGGCGCCGGATCGTCGCGTGCTGTGTCGAGAACCGCCGCACTGTGGTCGGTGGTTCGCACGAGTGCCTCCAGCGCCGCGAGGCGGGTGTCCGGGTCGGGGTCGTGACGCACAAGTTCGAGCATCAGCCCCGCGTCCGGAAAGTGCCGGCTCAGCAGGCGGACGGCAATGCTGCGCACCGCCCCGGACTCGTCTTCATGGATCCGGTCGAGCAACTGCCGCCGGACCAGTGGGGCGTTGCCGGGCTGGTCAAGCAGCGCGATGGCCGCCGCCTCCACCACCGGAGGCGCGACATCCTTGGCCAGTCTCTCGCAAAGGGTGTCGTGGACGTCCCCGTCGTCATGGTGGCCGAGCGCCCGCACCGCCAGGGCGCGTACCGGGGGGTCCTCGTCGCTGCGGGCCCGGTGATGCAGCAGATTCACCAGAGCGTCGTCGACGCCGTAGCCGCTGACGAGCGCGTCGAGCGCGACACGCCGCACCGCCGGGTCAGCGCTGTTGACGGCGTACCCGATCAGCCGTGCCCGACCGGCCGTCAAGCGGTCCCGCTCGACCGGCAGCCCAGCCTCGGAGATCGCGGTTTCGGCCAGTCCGGCGACCAGTGCGAGCTGCGCCTGGTGATCCCCTTCGTCGGCCAGCGGGTCGAGAAGCTCCTGGATGCCGTCGCGCGGAGCGCCGAGAAGCGTGGCGAGCCGCGCGGCGACCTCGGCGTACGCGGTGCCCCGGGTCAGCTCGAACCCACGTCGCCGGTACCAGCGCGGGTACGCCTCTCGGCCCGGCCAGTCGGTGCCCAGCGTCCTGATCACCGGCAGCATCGGGTCCTCGATCAGTACGGCGGTGGCTTCGTCGCCGGTGGACACGCCGTGCTCGATGAGCAGGATGAGCTGGCGCAGGAGCGCGTACGCCGGCCGGGCCACCGCAGGTCCGATCCGCAGTTGGGCGAGGCACTGCACGGCCAGCACGAGATTCCACGGCGGCTCGGTGAACCGGTCGGCCGGCCAGGGCCGGTTGACCTCGGTCGAGAGGACTTGGATCAGCCGCCCGGCCAGCGCCGGGGGCACCGCTCCCGCGACGAGCTGGAGCACCTCCCACCACGACTGGTCGGCCCAGTGCGCGGCGAAGAGGGCCAGCAACGACTCCGCTTGCCCCTCATGGTGCTGCCGGACGATGTCCCGCGCGCAGAACCATTCCAGGAGGGTGCGATGCGTGAAGCCGTACCGACTGTCGTCGTAGCGGACGAGCATGAAGTCGCGTACGCGGAACTCGTCGATGAGCTCGCCGATCACCTGCCGGGACTGCACACGTGACAGGCCGTACCGCTCCTCCAGGTAGGACTCGAAGACCCGGTCAAGCTCATCTCGATCGAGGCGCGTCGCGCCCTGTGACTGCATCAGGTACGCCAGGCGCCCCAGCACCTGCTTCTTGTCGGCGACGTCGACGAAGGCTGCGGCGTGCCGGGTCGGGCTCAGGTGGCGGTGCTGGTCCCAGCGGTCGAGAAGGACGTCCGTGAGGTGGTCGTAGAGCTGCCATCGATTCCTGGGCTGCTCCGGCCGGAGTCTCAGCGAGAGCAGGGCGGTCAGCAGCAACGGGTTTCCGGCCAACGCCCGGATGGCCGGGCTGTCGCGGATCGCGGACCGGAGACGTTTCCGGTGTGGTTCCGCCTTGGCAGGGTCGTCCGGCGCCTCCACCGCATACCAGTTGGACAGGAAATCTGCGATCTGGGCGTCGTTCAGGGGATCCAGGGTGAGGTGGTGGAACCCGGCCTCGGCCAGGATCCGCTGGCTGTACTCGACCGGCCGCGACGTGACCACGATCCGGACGGAGGGATACTCGGCGGCGAATGCCGCGATGAGGCCCGTCACCGCCTCACGTTGGCGGGGATCGAACAGTTCGTCCAGCCCGTCGAATATGAAGATCATGGGCCGACCGGCGTCCAGCAGGGCGCGCAGCACGGAGCGCGGCAGGCCGAGGCCCTCGGAGCGATGCAGGTGGTCGAGGTGATCGAGAATGCCCTCCCGCCGACCGTCGCCGGCTGGCGCAGCGTAGGAGCGGAGCGGAACCAGCAGCGGAACGTGCCCGCGCAGCGGCGCGAGTCGGGGCTCCCGATGCGGTTCGGCCAGTGCCAGTGCCAGATACTGCGCCACCGTCGACTTGCCCGCGCCGGGGGCACCGAGCAGCATCACCGTCCGGCGGCCTGGATCGGACAGCAGCTCGAACAGAGGCACCGCTGACGCCGTCGCTCCGGGGCCGACCTCCTCACGGGCAATCGGCTCGACGAACACGGACCCGAGGTCGATTCGTCGATAGCCCGGCCCGGACAACGCCTCCAGGTCGAGTCCACCGTAGCGCTGGCGTAGCCGCAGGAAGTATCCCCGCAGGCTCTCGGCGATGGCCTTGTCGTCGGCTTCAGGGGGCTGGGTGCCCGCGAGGAAGTTGGCCAGCGCGGCGGTCACCTGGGTTGCGAGATCCTCCGGACCGCGGAAGAACGCGATGAGATGGCGCCCTCGAAGCTCCGTACGCAGCGCCTCGATCCGCTCGCCCGCCTCGCCACGGTCGACCATGGTGGCCGGCCACGGCGCGTCGTCAGCCAGGAGGAAGATCAGACACGGCTTGCCCAGTCGTAGCGCCTCCCGGTACTCCAACTCGGTGATCGACTGGTCTTGCCCCGCCGGCACGAAACCGTACCGCCACGCGAACAGCCCGATGTAGAGATCGCTGCGGGCAACGGCCCGCAGCGACGCCTCCAGGGGAGGACGGCTCTCCGCGACGTACGATTCCATCGCGACGTCTTCGACATTGAGCCGACGAGCGGCGGTGTGGACCGCGCGGCGGCACTCGGTCAGATCCGGGAAGGTCGACGAGACGTACACCTTCGTGGTGGCCTTGAGGGCCCGGGGATAGATCGTCACCATGACGCGGTCACCGGTCTGCACCACGGTCGGCTCAGGTGCGCCGATGCGCTGGCATTCGCCGACCGCGCGGGGAATGCCCGAGCCCTCGCCCTCCACCAGTCGCATCCAGGTCAACACCCGCGCGAAGTGGAAGTTGCGGCGGTCGGATTCCGAGCGTAGTTGGCTGATCGGAATCGCTTCGCCGTCCGGCAACTCCGGCCCGTGCCAGGAACCCGGGTTCACGATCTCCACCCGGTCGTCGAAGACCCGAACGTGCACGCACATGCCCCGGTGCTCGTAGTCGCGGTGCGCGAGGGCATTCGCGATGACCTCGCGTACCGCGATCATCGGGTAGTCGTTGACCGGCACCGGTGTCATCGAGTCACCGGTGAACGTCTCACCCTGCGCCGTCCGCTGGGCGACGAAGTTGCGCGCCTGCACGATCTGCTCCGGTACCGTCCGGCGCAACTCCTCTCGCGCGTACCACTCGTCCCGGTTCGAACCCTTGAAATGTACGCAGGTCACCATGGCGGTCGGCACCACGGCCGTCGGATCCTCGCCGAACAGCAGCGCTCCCGCGTAGGTCAGCCGCCCGTTGCGCATCAGGTGGGCCCGATGCAGGAACTCGGCGGTGTTGAGGGCGGGTGGCATCTCCGCGGCGATGTCGGGGCGCAGGTTCGCGCGGAACCGGGCCAGCTGTTCGGTGTTCACGGCCGTGCCGGAGGTCGGCCGTTCCAGCAGCGACAGGGCCTCCTCGGTCGGATCGGTCGGCTGCGGATCCGCCGGCGGCGTGACCTCTCCCACGGCCGGCGCAGGTCGGCGGGCGATCGCGATCCGACCGTATCCGTCGAACTTCTGGCCGGGCCGCGGACTGGTGAGCGTGGCGTGCAGATAGTCGTAGAGAGTGGCCAGCGTGACGTTGCCGTCGTTGTCGACCGACGCACCGCCCAACAGTCCGTCCACGAGGGCTGCGGTGAACGGACTGGGCTGGCCGTCGAGCTCGGCGTCCTTGGCCAGCTCCGTCGCGGCGGCAGCGGTGAGCACGAACCGGCCGCGGCCCGCGAACTGCTCGGCCAGGTTGTCGCCCTTGAACGCGCCGCCGTCACAGCAATCGAGAATGAAGATCTTCGTCCGGGCAACGCACTGCTGCAAGATCGCATTCATGGTGTCGTTTCCGACGGCCGTGCCGGGGATGAGATCCCGTTCGGTGTCGACGCCGCACAGGTAGAGCTTCTGCAACTCGCTGCGGCCATGCCCGCTGAAGTAGAACAGCAGAGTGTCCTCGGGACTCGCGGACCTGAAGAATTCGTTGATGGTGCGCTGCATCTGAGCCGAGGTCAAGTTCTGCTCGGGCCGTACTGTCGCGTCGGTGAACATGCCCCTGTCGGGATCGGTCAGGGCGGCAGCGAGCAGGTTCCCGTCCTTCTCGGGACCACGGAGGAACGGCAGCGTCCCGGACCGGCCGTAGTCCGAATTGCAAATGAGGAGGGCTTTGTACACTCTCGCTCCCGACTGCCCACAACGCGACCAGTGGTCTACTGTACGGCTCGCCAGTAATGCGGAGGAGGCGCGAGGTGGGTCCTTTGGCGATCGTGGTGAGTCCCGGCCTGACCGGTGTCGCGAACGACCACGAAGCGGCACTCAGTGCGGTGGAAGATCTACGCGTGGATCTGCTCGAACAGGGTCTGATCTCGCACGACGAGGGCCCCGACGTACCGGGCACCAAGGGGTGGGAGCAGTACCTCACGATTCTGGTCGGCGGGGGAGGGGCGCTGGGCAGCGTCGTCGCGCTGTTCCACGCCTGGCTCAACCGCGACCGGCGTCGCTTCCTGATACTGCGTAAGCGAGTGGACGGCCGCATCGTGGCCGAGGTGGAGATCACCGGTGACACGGTGTCCGACGAGACGATCCGCGCCGCCCTGGAGCAGGTCGTGGACCTGGAGTAGGAGCGCGTTTCAGGTAGCGGTCGGCTGATTTCGGTGGGAGATCATGGACGGAGAGGACCCGGGCGTGACCGAGAGGCCGGAAGCCCATTCCAATCAAGTGGCAATTCTGGGCGTCGCGCTCGCGGCCACCGTCAGCATCGCGGCGGCTGAAGGACAGTGGGAACCGCTTGAAACAATCGTCGGCCTCGTTCTCGTTCTTGTCGTGGTGGCATTCCATGGCCGCCCAGGAGGCCAAGGTCGTGGTGAGGGTTGGGCCAGGCAGGCCGTCCTCGCATCTGTGCTGGCTCTCTGCTGTTGTCTGATCGTCGCCTGGCCACTGCAGAGCATCGGGTTTGACCTTTACTGGTTTCTCCCCGGCACCTGGGTTCTCACGGCTGTCGCCGGGTGGGCCTACCTGCGGTATGACCACCGTCGGCAGGCGGCGGTGTCACCTACGGTAGGCGACGCTGGGCCTGCGCCTGTCCCGACGCAACGAAAAGCGGCGGCGATCGACCACGACGGGGTGGTAGCAGCCGAGGCACGCCGGGCCACGTCCGGGCAGGCTTCGGCAGAGCATCGGTCGCGAAAGGACCCGAAGGGGAATCGGAATCGGGTCCGTTCCGCAGCGGGTCGGTGGGGTCGGTGGAAGGGTAGATCGCGAGGTTGACGTCCAGGTGTCATCGGGCGAACGGGCCGGTGCCGGTGAAGGCGTATTCCGCGAACCGAGTGCCGATCCGCCGGTGGGCTTCGGCGCTCGGGTGCAGGCCGTCCGGTAGCGGAAGGTCGGTGGCGTCGGTCGGGCCGTACAGGGCGGTGCCGTCGAGGTAGTGCAGGTTCTTGTCGGCGGCACGGCGGTCGGCCAGCGAGCGCAACTCGCGCCGGATGACCTGGAGCGTCAGGCGTCCCAGCGCGACGTCCCCGGGTGTGCCGGTCGCGACGAAACGTACCTGGTCGGTGCCGATCGACTCGGGGTCGATCGCCCCCGGGCCGGGGGTGTCCTCGTGGATTCCGCAGAACAGCGGCGAGATCAGCAGCAGCGGGACGTCGGGGTGGCCGTCGCGGATCGTGTCGAGGAAACCGTGTACGGCGGGGACGAAGGTACGTAGCCGCATCCCGTCGAGGTTCACCACGTTGATGCCGAGCTTGACGCTGATGTAGTCGGCGGGGGCGTCGCGGATCACGCGGGCCAGGAACGGGTCGACGAACGCGCTGCCGCCCAGGCCGAGGTTGCGCAGTTCGACACCGGCCCGGCGGGCGGCGACAGCGGGCCAGACCTCGCTGGGCGCGAGGGCGTTCGAACCGTGACTGATGGAACTGCCGTGATGCACCCACAGCGGCAACGCGGCGTCGTCCGGCTCGATCGCGGCATCGGCCCGCAGGTCGACCAGTTCGATGCTCTCGTTGTGCGGCAGCCAGATCTCGATCCGGTGGCGGCCGGCGGGCAGCCCGGAAACGGTGGTCGTGTGCGCCTGTCCGGGATGGAGGGCGCTCTGACCGCTGGTGAGATCGACATCGATCCGGTCGCCACCGGTCAGCGTGTCGCGGGCGGCGAGTGCGCCGTCGGCGTACACGTCGATGCGGCCACGCGGTCGGTCGGCGCCCAGGTAGGCGACCCGGGTCGGATGAGTCACCAGTTCCAGCGTGCTCGCCGCCGTCCGGAAGACGATGCGTACGCCGGACGGCTGGCTCTCCATCGCGAGCAGCTGGCCGTCCGGGAACTGCTCCCGTACCCAGGTCGGTAGCCGGTGCGGCCGGAGGCCGCGAGGAGTGGCCTCGGCCTCGGCGACGCCACGGAGGAGTTCGGATGGGACTGGCATCAGTGGTTCCCTTCGGTGGGCCAGAAGCGGAATGCGGTGTCGAGCGCGCTCAGCGCTCGCTGCCAGGAGATGTCGGGGGTGGGCTCGCGGTGCCCGAAGCTGCCGGCCACCTCAAGTGCGAGGAAGCCGTTGATTGTCGCGCCGAGCAGCCGGGTGGCATGCACGAGTTCGGTCTCCGGCAGCTGGTAGCCACGGAGCATCGCCAGCGTGAGCGCGACCAGCCTGCCGGCGGAGTCCGACCGCACGGTGGTCGCCGCCGCCGGACGTTGCAGGGCGGCCCAACGGCCGGGGAACTGACGGGCGTAGTCGCGGTGCGCGTCGGCGAGAGCGGTGAGCGCGTCTCGCTGTGAGCGGCCGCCGATCGCGATCGCGATCCGGTCGGCCAGCTCGCCGAGGGCCAGTTCCTGGACGCTGTCGAGCAGCGCGGACCGGTCACGGACATGCGAGTAGAGGCTCGCGGTCTGCACGCCGAAATGGCGGGCCAGCGCCGACAGGGTGATCGCGTCGAATCCTTCCCGGTCCGCCAACTGGGCCGCCGCGGCGATGACGACCGCCGGGGTGAGGTTCGCTCGTGCCATACCCACACCCTACACCCTTTAGATTAAAACCTAATAGCTTTAGGTTGCTCCCGGCGGCACCCCCGGGCCCATCGCTACGAGTGACACGATCTCCGAGACGGTGTTGCCGCCCGGACGCGGCACCGACGACGATGCCGAGCCCGTTACCGACGCGACTGGGGACGCCGCAATGAGCCCGCTCGACGACCTGATGATCCGTGCCGCCCACCGCGTCGACCTGGACGGTCTGGGCGAATTGGCGGGTTCGCGGGACCGCGCCGAGGTGCGTCTCCAGGCCGCCGGGCGAGGCGAGGAGGCGATGCTCGTCGCGGTGGCCGCCGACCGCGTCGTGGGGGTGGTGAGCGTCCGGTGGCGGGACGGCTGCGACACCCCCAACCCATGGCTGTACGGGCTGGCGGTGGTCGCGCCGGCCCGTCGCCGTGGGGTAGGAAGGGCGCTTGTCGCAGCCAGCGAAGCGGCAGGTGTGGCGCGCGGCGCCGACGCCATGAGTCTCGACGTCGACGTCGACGATGAGGCGGCCGTCTCGTTCTACCAGAGGTTGGGTTACGTGATCGTTCGACCTCACCAGCACCGCTGGCGCGCGGTCGACCCGCGTACCGGCGCGGTGACCGGCGAAGGCACGGCGCCGACGTGGATCATGCGTCGCCACCTTCCGGGAACATGATCCGCCCCGCAGATCCGACACCGGTCTCAGGGGCGGTACTCGGATCCAACTCTGCTGCCCGACGCCAGATGCGTACGGTGACGGCTGCGCGGGCCAGCACGAGAACAGCGACGAGGAGCAGCCCGGCACCGAGCAGCGCGGCGAGGTCGGGCGCCCACAGGGAGACCTGGCCCAGCGTGACGCCGAAGTACGACGGCAGGGCGAGCAGGCCGGCACCGACGAGCAGCAGGGCCACCAGCCAGGCGACGAGACCCAGCAGACGCCGCCGGGACCCGGCGGCGACCGGCCGCGCCACCCGCCACAGCGAGCCGGCCACCGCCGTGAGCAGCAGCAGACACACCAGGCTCAGGCCGGACAGGAGCGCGGCGTAGGACCGCTCGTTGCCGTGGGTCTCGGGTACGGCTCCGGAGAGGATGGAAGCCAGGCCCCACGAGGTGTCCAGGAGCTGGTTCTCCTGGAAGCTGCCGTACGCGTTCTGCAATACCACCACGGCCCGGTCCTGCTCGGGCAGCACAACGATCCCGGCCTGGTAGCCCGGCGCGGCGCCGGAGTGCCAGACCATCGCTTGGTCGCTGCCGAACACCGGCCAGGTGCGCCAGCCGAGCCCGTAGCTCCGGCCGTCCCCGGTGGTCGCCACCGGACGGACCAGAGTGGCCCGCTGCTCGGCGGACAGGACTGCGCTGCCGTCGAGGTTCGCCCGGGCGAACGCTACGGCGTCCCGGAGGGAACCCCCGAGGTATCCGTAGCTGACACCGGCGGGGTCGAACCGGCTCGGGAACGCCCTCGGCTCGCCGAACACGTATCGATGGCCCGGCGGGAGCCGGTCTGCCGCATCGTCGGCCTCGATGATCGCGGTATTCATCCCCGCAGGCGCGAGCAGCCGCTCACGAAGCACGTCGGCGAAGTCCCGGCCGGTGATCTCCTCGACGACAGCCCCGAGCAACAGGTAGTTGACGCTGGAGTAGAGGTGTTTCTCGCCGACGCCGGCGGCCAGGTGCACGTTGTCGAGGGCGTCGATGACGTCGCCCGGCCGCCGATCAACGTCGTAGCGGTCGGTCAGGTCCATCCGCTCCGGGATGCCGCCGGTCTGGCTCAGCAGATGGCGCAGGGTGATCGTCCTGGCTTCCTCGTCGGCCATGCCGAAGGTCGGCAGGTAGGTCGTCACGCGCGCGTCGAGATCCAGCTCCCCGGCCGTGGCCATCGACACCAGCAGGCTCGCGGTCACCGGCTTGGCCACCGATCCCCACAGGAACGGGGTGGCGTCGGTGATCGGCTCGCCGTCGCCGTCCGCGCCGAACGTCGCTTGGTGCTCCACTCCACCGGAGCCGACGATCGCGTACGCGACGCCCGGGACGCCGGCCCGGTCCATCTGTTCGGTGACGAAGGCGTCCAGCCGGCCCGGTTCGACGGCGCTGCTCGCCGCCGGTGCCGCCTCAACCGACCTGCCGGCTCCGACCCCTAGGTCGACTCCGGGCAGCGCGAGCAGCAGCGCGGCCACCCCCCGTTGCAATACGTTCATATGGCAACCGTAGCCATACGGCGGTATGGTCATCAAATGCCCCGCGTTGCCGACCACGACCAGCGACGCGCGCTCATCGCCCGGACGTTCCGGCGTCACCTGGTGGAACACGGCCTTCAGGCCACCACGTTCGCCCGCGTCGCCGCCGCTGCCGGCATCTCGGTCGGCCTCATCCAGCACTATTTCGGCAACCGCGAGGAACTGCTCCGATTCGTCTACGTCGACGCGCTCCGCCGCCGGGACGAGCGGATCGCGACGCACATCGCCGAGGGCGAGGCCGTCGAACGGCCGATTCGCGAGATCATCGCGACCGCGGTGGTCGAACTGCTTCCGTTCGACGAGATCCGGATCGAGGAGTTCCACGTCACCCAGAACCTGACCACCCAGGCCCTGCATGATCAGGAGCTCGCTGAGGTCGCGGCACGCGCCCACCGCGACCTGCACCTGCGCGCGTCGATCGCGGTGCGCAACGGGAAGCGGTGCGGCGAGGTCGACGTCGACGTCGACGTCGATACCGCCGCCGCCCGGATCCTCGCCACCACCTATGGTCTGGCTGCCAGCCTGATCCTGGTCGGCCCCGACGATCCGGCCCGTCGTCGGGCACCCGCGGACGCGGTCATCGACCCGGTCCTGGCGCTGACCTTCACCGGCCGCTGCCGCCACTACGCCCGGTCGTGATCCCACCCGGTGTTTCCATTCTCGGGTAGGTAGCGCTGGTCACAACAGACGGTCGACGGTCAGCGTCGGACCGCGTACCTGACATGGACGGCGTACGGCGACTGGTGGACCGAGAGGATCTCGAGGTCGAGGTCGCGGTCGAAGCCCTCGAAGAGCCGCTTGCCTCGGCCGAGCGTCACCGGAGCGGTGGTGATGCCGAGTTCGTCGACGACCCCCGCGGTGAGGGCCTGCCGGATGATGTCGGCGCCTCCGCCGATGGCGACAGCCCCGCCGTCCGCCGCTTTCCGGGCCGCCGCCAGCGCCTCGTCGAAGCCGTTCACCATCAGGAAGCCGCTACTCGGGTCGGGCTGGTCCTGAGTGCGGTGCGTGAGTACGACCATCGTCCCGCCGAACGGATTCTGGCCGCCCCAGGCACCGGAGCTGTCGTACATGCCACGGCCACACAGGCCGCCGGTCGCCCCGTCGAGCAGTGCGTCGTAGTAGGCGCGGTCCGCGTCGCTCATGCCTGCACCGGGCTCATGGTCGGTCTCGTAGGTCCATGGGCCGCCCATCACCCAGTAGTGCAGCCGCTCACCGCCGACCCCGAGCCCCTGGCCCTCACGGTCGTCCGGACCGGTGACGTAGCCATCCACCGACACGGTGATGGCGGCCTTGACCCGGCCGCGACTCTCGGTCGTGCTCATCCGCTGCTACCTCCAGTTGTCTGTCGGGTGTAGGCCCACCTGCGACGAATCATCGGTCTGCATTGTCAGGCAGGGGAGGCGCGGCGCGGGGCTTCCGCGCCAATCGCAGGACCGCCAGCGCGACCGCCAGCCCCGCCAGGCCGAGGAGCACCGGGCGCAGGGTCAACAACCATGGCCACCCCGGCCCGGACAGCTGGAGATCCGAGCGGGGGTACTCCAGGATCTTGGCGGTCCACCGTCCGGTGGGCACATCCATGCTGCGGGCCAGTTCCCGCAGCGCCGGGTCGAACGCGAAGCCGGGCCGCTCATGCAGGTACGCCACCGGTACGTCGGCGCGGTCGCTCAACCCGACGAGCGCAGCGGGCGGATCGGCGGCGGCGTCGGCACCGGGAACGAGCAGCCGGTCGACGCGTTCCGCGTCGCCGAGTTGTGCCCGGGGGACGAAGGTCAGGCCGTGCCGGGAACGGATCCGGTCCCCGGCCGCGAGCGCCACTGTCCGCGCGGCCTTGACCTCGGCGTACGGGGCGAACGCCGAGGCCAGTTCGAGCTCGCCCACACCATCGGTGAGCACCACCCCCAGGGTGGTCTCCCGCGCGCGGAAGCCGACGTTGAGCACGTGCAGAAGTGCGTCGCCGACGGCCAGCCGCGACCTCGGCAGGGCGGCTGCGCTGCCGGGGGAGTAGTGCCGCCAACCCACCGCCGTCGCGGCCGTCGCGGCGATGTCGGTACCCGCGAGCCGCTCCACCGCCCGCAACGTGCCGTCAACTGAGGACAACAGCCCGCCGGTGGTGATGACGTCGCCGTCGTCGAGATAGCGGACCCCGCGCTGCCAACGCACATCGGGATGGCGCTCCCGCAAACCGTCGAGCCGGTACCAATGCGTGGTCGCGTCGCGGCCGTCAAGTAGACCGGCCTCGGCGAGCAGTCGCGCGCCGGTGCACACCCCCAGCAGCAGTCCGCGCCGGGCGCTGTCGCGCAGCCACCCGGTCACCCGCGCGTCGCTGGACTCCGATGCCGGCATCTCCGGTACGACTGTGACGTCCGGCGCGGCACCACCCAGCCGCCGGTCCAGTTGCGCGAAGTCGAGATCGGGTACGAGATCGAGCCCGCCGAGCAGCGGCACGAGGCGACGTTCCGGCGCGACGGTGTAGACGTTGAACGCACCACTGGCGGCGAGAACCTCGTACGGGACGAGCGTGTCGGCGATGTTGGCGCCGTCGTTGCCGACGACGACCACGGCGGTGGGCTTACCGGGGTCGTGTGCCGGCGGAACGGCCGCCGCGATCGCCGCCGCGTCGGCGTCGGGTTGCGCGTACCGGTCCCGGTCGAAGGTGTGCAGGCCAGCGGCGAAGGTGGCCGCCGGGACGGCGAGGAAGGCGAGCAGCACCACCGCGCCTCGGGTGAGTCTCCGCACCACGCGGCGGCGGCCGGGAGGCGCCAGCTTCCCCGTGCTCCGCATGCTGACCTCCGCGACTGCTGACGACGGACCGTAGGTCGAGTCTCGTGCGGTGCGGACGCGGCGGACCAGTGCCGCCGAGCACGAGCTGGATGTGCGATCCGCATGGGCCGGAGGGTGCGCCGGGCACATCTTCGTTTCGGTGGCGGACGGTGGCGACTACCGTGCAGACGGCAGCAGCCGGCCAGGAACCGGCGAGGAGGAAGGTGCCAGCAGGAATGGACGCGGACCGGGGGCCGGCCCCGGACGCCCACCGGCACTCGTGGGTGTCCGCGACTGTCTTCCTCTGCCTGACCCTGCCCGTGGGCGCAGGGATCGCGGTCCACTGGGCGGGTCCGCTCGCCGGCGTGGTGACCATCCTGGCGTTCGCGCTACCGCTGCTGTACGCCGTACCGGCGACCCGGCCCTGGTGGGCGCGCCACCGCGCGCTCCTGCTCACCACCCAGGCGTTGCTGACCTACCTGCCGTTCGTGCTGTTCGGGGGTGACTGGGTGGTCGGCACGTCCGGTCTGCTGGGCGCGCTGCTGCTGTTGACGGTGGCGACGCCGATGTCATGGCTGCTGTTCGGCGTCGCAGTGGCGGCCGAGAGTGTGCTGCGCTTCGCCGTTGTCGGCCTGCCGCATCTCACCGGCCTCTCGGAGACCCCGCTGGTCCTCGTCCTACCGGTCTACGTCGGCATGGCCCTGTTCGGACTGGTCCGGCTCGCCGGCATCGTCACCGAACTGAACACCGCCCGGACCGAGCTGGCGACCCTGACCGTGGCCCGGGAACGCCTGCGGGCGGCCGAGCGACTGCGGGTGGCCGTCGGTGACCGGCTCGACACCGTGCTGGCGCATGCCCGGGCCGCACTCGCGACCGGCATCCGGAGGTCTGACGAGGCGCGCGAACGGCTCGACGAGGCGGCGCGCAGCGCCCGGCAGGCACTCGACCAGATCCGGGCAGCGGTGGCGTACGACCGGCCGGCGAGCATGCCGGACCCGTCCGCCGACCACACCACCCAGCCGACGTTGGCACCACGGCTCGCCCGACTCGTCCTCGCCCTGGTGCTGGCCGCCCTCGCGGCGGAGTTCACGGTCAGTGCCGTGGCCAGCTCCGCGAGCACCGTCGTCATGGCGGCCTCGGTCGCCGCCATCGTGCTGCTCGCGGTGCTTCAGCTCTACCACTCCACGGCGTGGCGGGACCGTGTCCGACCGCGCGGCTGGTCGTACACGCTGACCGGCCAGTTGCTGCTCACCTGCCTGGGCTTTGTCCCGGCCATGCACCCGGCCATCCACGGGCTGAGCGGTTTCGTGGCGGGTTCGGCGTTGCTGCTGCTGCCCCGCCCATGGGGTTGGCTGACCTTCACGGTGATCCAGGCGTCGATCGCGGTACACGCGCACGTGCTGCCCGACCTGGACACCGCCGACCTCGTCTACGCGCTCCTGGTGACGGTGACCACCGGCCTGGTCGTCCACGCGCTGTCCCGCATGGCGGCCCTTGCGGTGGAACTCGACGACCTACGCCGGCACCTCGCCCGGATGGCCGCCGTGCGGGAGCGGATACGGGTCGCGCAGGACACCCACGACCTGCTGGGTATGGGCCTTTCAGCGGTCGCGCTCAAGTGTGACCTGGCCCGGCGGCTGATCGGCCGCGACGACGCCGCGGCGCGTGCGGAGTTGCAGGCGTTGACCCGGCTGGCCCGGCAGGCACGGGCGGACCTGCGGACCGTGACCGCCGACGAACGTGTCCTCTCGCTCAGCGTCGAACTGGCTGCGGCGGCTGAGGTGCTCGCCGCCGCCGGTGTGGACGCCGTCGTGCGCGCCGAGCCGTCGGTGGCTCGGCTGCCCGAGCAACTGGACACCGTCCTTGCGACGCTCCTGCGGGAAGCGGTCACCAACGTGGTGCGGCACGCGCCGGCACGGGGGTGCGAGATCACGGTCGAGGTGGGCGAGGACACGGTCCGCCTCCGGGTCTCCAACGACGGCCTCCTGGGCGTCGCTGGCGAGCGTGGGCAACTGCGGCCACCTGGGCCGGACGCGCCTCCGGACACCGGCGGGCACGGGCTGTCCAACCTGGCCGGTCGGGTCGCTGACCTTGCCGGGCGGCTCTCCGTTCGGGTCCACGGCGGTCGCTTCGAGCTGACGGCCTGGCTGCCGCTGCCGGGCGTCCCACCAAGACAGCGCGGTGAACGGGCACCCGTCGTTGGCGACTCCGCCCACCGGCCGCCTGTTGTCGGCGGGTCCGTCCCAGAGCCGGAGACCTGACGTGCGGATCCGTTCCGCTACAGCCAGCCGGCCTCGGTGGCGATGCGGGCGGCGTCCACCCGGTTACGCGCGCCCAGCTTGGTGACGGCCGAGGCCAGGTAGTTGCGCACCGTGCCACGGGACAGGTGCAGGTCGGCGGCGATCTCGGCCGCCGACGCGCCGGCCGCGTGCCGGGTGAGGATCTCGGCCTCCCGGGCGGTCAACGGGTTGTCCGCCGCCTCCAGCGCCGCCAACGCCAGCTGTGACTCCACCACCCGTTCTCCGCCGGCCACCCGCCGGACCGCGTCGATCAGCTGCTCCGCCGGGGCGTCCTTGACCATGAAGCCGCTCACCCCGGCGGCGACCGCCCGGCGGAGATTGCCGGGCCGGCCCAGCCCGGTCAGGATCAACGTACGG
The DNA here is from genome assembly GCF_049178935.1 of Verrucosispora sp. WMMD703. Taxonomy (NCBI): domain Bacteria; kingdom Bacillati; phylum Actinomycetota; class Actinomycetes; order Micromonosporales; family Micromonosporaceae; genus Micromonospora; species Verrucosispora sp. WMMD703. The sequence goes on from NZ_JBMHMM010000004.1 coordinate 2,172,667, forward strand.
CACTGCGGGAGGCGCTGGTGCAGTTCGGCCGCCGCAGTCAGGCCGTCGACGCCGGGTAGGTCGATGTCGACCACGGCGACGTCCGGGCGGTGCTGTAGCGCGGCCGGGACGATCTCGTCGCCCCTGGCGACCGTCGTGACCACGGCCAGGTCGTCCTCAAGCCGCAGCACCGCGGCCAGGGTGTCCCGCAGGATGCGTACGTCCTCTGCGAGAAGAATCCGGATCACTCGTTCCTCCCGAGCCGATCGGCCAGCCGGCCCCGGTGCCGGCTCTGCCGCGCCCACGCCGACCGTACGCCGCGGCGCTCGGGGCCGTGCGGCCGCCACCCGGCGGTTGGACACATGAATCCGGGGTTTCCAATTCATCACGCAATTTGACCGGACGTTGCGGTCGGATGCCTCCTGGGTTAGCGCTAACACGGCGGCTGATTGTGACCTCTGCCATGTTGACATCCGTCGACCGGTTGCCGATTCGCGAGCTGTGACAACCGCCGTCTCCCCGGTGACCTCGCCATTCACGTGCGCCGTACGGCAACGGTGCCGTAGCTGGTCATTCCGATCAATCATGTCGCGTTCCAAATGGTATTGCCGGCGACATTTCTCGGTAACCCCGGACCGTGGCCCGGTCGCTACGTTCAGCATCGGCCGGCGGAAAGCCGGAAAATGATCTGGGAGAGGGAGCATGCGCAGAAAACTGATCCGGCGATTGCTCGCCGGGGTCACGGTGGGGGTGGTGCTGGCACCGCTTGCCGCGTCGTCCGCGTCCGCGGCCCCGATTGGGGACGTGCAGTGGATGCCGTGTGAGCAGGATGCCAGCGCCCTGTGCGGCACCCTGGAGGTACCGGTCGACTGGGCCGATCCGAACGGGCCGACAATCGAGTTGGCGCTGGCCAAGCGGCCGGCAACGGACCCGACGGTGCGCCGCGGGTCGCTGATCGTGAATCCGGGTGGGCCCGGTGGCTCCGGCGTCGACTCGGCGCTCTGGGCCACCTACGGCGACGAGCTGCGCCGCCATTTCGACATCGTCGGATTCGACCCGCGCGGGGTGGCCCGCAGTTCACCGATCATGTGTACGCTGGACAAGATCAACGATTTGCCGGTCGAGCCGATCAAAACGTCCAGCGCATTTGCCCGGATGGTGTCCGCGAGTCGCGCGTTGGCCGATGACTGTCGCGCCAACAGCGGGCCGGTATTCGACCACGTCGACACGCTACAGGTTATCCAGGACATCGACGCGATACGCGCCGCAGTCGGTGACACCCAGCTGAATTTTCTTGGGATGTCGTACGGCACGCTGATGGCCCAGCAGTACGCGGAAATGTTTCCGAGCCGGGTACGCGCCATTGTGGCCGACAGCGTGATGGATCACAGCCAGGACGCGCGTGGTTTCGCCGTCACCCAGGCGGCCACCGGGCAGGATTCGTTCGACGAGTTCGTGGCCGGCTGCGCCCGGTTGCCGCAGTGCGCCCTGTACGGCCGGGACATCCGCCAGTTCTGGCAGCGGCTGCTCGACCGCGCCGCCCGGGGTGAGTTGCCGGACCCGGACGATCACACCTACAAGATCACCCAGCGGGATCTGGTCAACTTCGTGCTGGGCAACCTCAACTACCAGCCGTACTGGCTGGAGATCGCCGCCGAGTTGGAGCGGGTCGACGCGGGTCGGCCGTCGGGGACGTCGTCGGCGGCGCGGCAGTCGGCCGAGGAACCGCCGACCGTGGTGGCCTTCGCGTATCAGGCGGTGCTCTGCCAGGACTGGAACCTTAAGGCACCTGATGTCACCAGGTGGCGGTCGATTCTCGCGGACGCGCAGCGCGTCGCGCCGGATCTGCCGGACCCGCCCCGGGCGTCGGTCGGCGCGATCTGCCTGGGCTGGCCGACTTCGGCGGACAACCCGCAGCGGCGGATCGACCCGACAAACGATTCGCAACTGCTGCTCGTCAACTCGCTGCACGACCCGGCGACCGGTTACAACTGGGCGCTCGGTGCCGCCGACCAGTTCGCCGACCATGCCGAACTGCTTACCTACGAGGGTTGGGGGCACATCGTGTACGGCCGCGTGAGCTGCGCGGACGAGGCCATCGAGGCGTACCTGATCGATCAGGTGGTGCCGGCGGAGGGTACCCGTTGCGCCGCAGCCCCGCCGCCGGGCACGACGTCGGCCCGTGGCCGGGCGCCGAGCCAGGACTCCGGCCCCGCCGCGCAGCCGCCGGTGCCGCTGCGCAGTGACCCGGCGTTGCCGACCTGGCTGTTCTGACCGATCGGGACGGAGGTGGTCGGTTCGCCTCGGCGAGCCGACCACCTCCGTCGCTGCCCGAGCCGGTCGAGTCGCGGGTCAGGGTAGTTCGTGGATGGTGACCGGGCCGGCGGTGTAGCGGACCGGGGCCAGCCGGGCCAGGTCAGTGGAGACCGGTCCGGCGTTGGTGTCGGCGAGTAGCCAGCGCACCCCGTGGGTGTCGTGGAGCCGGGCCAGGTCGGCGGGGGTGGGGGCGGTGAACACCCGCTCGTTGAGGGTGAACACGTCCGGGTCGGGGGCGGGCTGTCGGGGGTAGCGGTATCCGTCGCGGCCGTGGGCGGCGAGGGTGGCGTCGGCGTACGCCCAGCTCTCCACCAGGGCGCGGCGTCCGCCCAGTCCGGTGACCCAGTAGGCGCGGGCGTCGCAGCGCGGTGTGGACCGTACCGGTCGGCAGTGCACGTTGGTGGCGACCAGGTCGTAGGGTTCGGTGTGCTCGTTCAGCCAGAGCGCGGCCCGCATCTCGGCCTCGGTCACCACCAGCTGCTGGTTGATGGCCCCGAGCGGATCCTCGCGGGCGAGCAGGTGCCGAACCGGAATCTCCACTCCGACGGCGAGGCTGGCACCGAGCAGTGCCGTGACCGTCCCGGCCAGCGCCGACCGGCCGAGCAACGTCGTCCGCGTCGGCCGGCCCCGCCGACGGACCAGGGCGGCACGGCGGGCAGAGACGGCGGCCCGGGGCCACGTGAGCAGCAGCGCCTCCACCGCGACGGCGAGCAGCGCGGCCAGGACGATCAGGGCGGCGTACCGGGCGGCCGACCACCCGAGTGCGGTCATCCAGTCGTCGGCGTTGGCGAGGCGTACCGACTCGACGGCTCGCTCCGCCTGGGTCAGCACGGGCGGCGACCCGAGCGGCGGGGCGAGAAGGTGCGTGAGTACACCGAGGAGACCGGCCGTCACGAGCACCGGCCACCGTACCCGGCTCCGGGCGAGTAGCCAGCCGGCGAGCAGCGCACCGAACGGGATGACGGGTAGCCAGAAGTAGACCTGACTGGCGGAGGGATGGTAGGTCAGCCAGGCCACGGCGAGACCAGCGGCGATGGCACCGGTGAACAACCAGGCGACCGGATCGCGTCGGGCCGGTGTGGCCAGCAGCAACCCGCCGGCCAGCCGGGGTGCCTGCCGCAGTAGCCACGAGCCGAACAGGGCCGCCGCGAGCAGCCACGCGGCGTTCCTGTCCGCCTCGGCCAGGCCCGGCGGCAGCAGGCCCCCGAACCGGGCGCCCTCTTCCGCGCCGTAGGTCTGCTGGTAGGGCAGCAGATGGCGGATCAGCCCGAGCGGTTGGGCCCGCAGGGTGCCCGCGCCGCCACCGGCGAACAACCGGTAGCCGACGGCCATGGCGACGACCAGCGAGGCCAGCAGCGCGAACACCCGCCACGGCACCCGACGACGACGGACCCAGGCGGCCAGCGCGGCGAGACCGAGGCCGGCGATCAGCGGCGGCAGGGCGCTGGACTTGGCGCCCGCGCAGGCCAGGCCGAGCGCCGGGACCAGCACCCAGGCCGGGCCGAGGGCCCGCCCGCGCAGCACCTGGACGCAGACGGCGGCGAGCAGCATCAACAGCGGCAGCGCGTACGTCTGAGAAAGGCTGGCGTACGACAGCGCGCGGGTCCACGGGATGTCCAGCGGCGAGCCGAAGGTCGGCGAGGCGCCGAGATACCCCACAGCGGCCACCAACGGCCCGACCCACCAGCGTCCGGCCAGCTCGCGGGCCAGCGCGGCGGTGACCAGCGCGGCCACCCAGCCGACCGGCACCACCCACAGGTGCAGCAGCACCGTCGCCGGTGGCACGCCGGTGATCATGCTGGCGCTGGCGACGTGCGCGTCGGACAGATAGTGGTAGCGCAGCGGCTCCCCGGCCAGGTGCGGCAGCTCGAAGGGCATGGTCCGGGTGAGTTCGTGCACCAGCCCGAGGTGGTAGAGCAGGTCTGGGTAGTAGGCGTAGTCGGCCGGGGGCAGCGGCAGCATCCGCCAGCTGGCGTAGCCCCAAACGGCGATGAGCAGCAGTACCCCGCAGATCGCCCAGTGCCAGCCCAGCGGCAGCCGTCGACCGGGACCGGTACGCCAGTGCTTCCGCAATCGGGGTACGGCCAGGAAAACGACTACCACCGGCAGCGGCCACCACCGCAACAGGTGCTGGCCGCCGGTGGCGGCGGCGACCGCCCAGGCGGCGAGTTCGAGCAGCAGGCCGGTGGCCGCGCCGTAGCCGAAATCCTCGGGCAGGTTACCCCGGCTGCCGCGTAGCGCACGGTGCACCAGGGTTCCCGGCAGCACCACCGCCAACGCCCAGTACGCCACGAACGCTCCGACGTCGGCGACCGGTACCCCGCCGTGCCACCAGCCGACCGGCACTACGGTGAGCACCGCCAGCCAGGGCAGCAGTGCGGCGAATCGACGCAGGTCAGCCACGGAGAGCAGCGACCGGCTGGCCGTTGGCCGCCTGATGCTCCAACGTGGTGGGCGGGTCGTCGGCGGTGTCCGAGCCGATGTGGAAGGCGGGTCGGTTCTGCACGGCGGCGTAGATCCGGCCGACGTACTCGCCGAGCAGGCCCAGGCAGACCAGCTGCACCCCGCCGAGCAGCAGCACCGCCCCGAACAGCGAGGTCCAGCCGGGGATGGTCACCCCGCGCAGGTGCCCGACGACGCCAAAGACGATCAGCGCCAGGCAGGCCAGGAAGCTGCTCGCGCCGAGCCAGGTGGCCAGCCGCAGCGGAGCAGCGGAGAAGTTGGCGACGCTGTCCCAGGCCAGCGCGATCATGCGCGGCAGCGGGTACTTCGTCTGCCCGGCGTGCCGGGCCTCGCGTACGTAGCGGACCTCGGCGCTGGGAAAGCCGAGGGCCGGGATGAGCAGCCGGTAGACCGGGTTCTGCTCCGGCAGCCGGCGTAGCGTCTGCACCACCTCCCGGCTGACCATTCGGAAGTCGCCCGCCTGAGCCGGCACCTCGGCCCCGACGATCCGCCGCATCAGGCGGTAGTAGGCCCGGGCGGTGTGCCGCTTGAAGACCGTGTCGGTGCTGCGGTCGGCGCGTACCCCGTACACCACTGCGGCACCGGCCCGAGCGAGCCGCAGCATCTCGGCGATGGTCTCCGGCGGGTCCTGGAGGTCGGCGTCGAGGCTGACCACCCACCGGCCGCGCGCCCGGTGCAGGCCGGCGGTCAGCGCCGCCTGATGGCCGCTGTTGCGACGCAGCCGCACGATCCGTAGCTGTGGCCAGTCCCGCGCCTGCGCGGTGAGCAGCGTGACCGTGGCGTCCCGACTGCCGTCGTCGACGGCCACTACCTCGTAGTCGACGTGCAGACCGTCCAGCACCGGGCGGAGCCGGGCGACGAGGCCGGCTATCACCGCTTCCTCGTTGTACATCGGAATGACCACGGAGAGCGTCGTCTCTCCGGTCATGTCGGATCGCATCGTCTGCCGGCCCCGTCCCACGCAGAGTCCACCTCAGAGCATCCGCGCAACGTGCGCAGGCGGTCACCCTGCCGTGACGAGTTGACGCCTGCCTGGCGCTGGCGTGAACGGCCACTGAATGCCGCTCAGCGCTCCAGCGTCACCGGGCCCCGGCTGACCGTCGCACCCGGCGGTTCTCCCACCAGAGCGTGAGCTGTTCCCGGCGCCGGTAGGCCGCCACCGCGCTCACCGCCAGCATGATCCCGGCGGTCCAGATCCAGAACCGGCCGCCGACGCCGCGCGGTGGGTCGGCGACGCGGGTCTGACCGGCCCGGATCACCTCGTCGGCGATGTCGATGGAGACCACCTGCCGGGGTGCGGTGAGCAGCGTGGTCGGTGGCTGACCGTCCGGCGGCAGCGACAGCACCTCAACACTGCCGATATTGCCGTACATCGGGCGGTCGTCGTTGGGGAAGGGCCTGGTGTAGGTCGCTGCCTCGGGCGGATGGGGAAGGTAGGACACCACCCAGGGCACGCCGGTCGCCGTCCAGCCGAGGAGTTGGAGGCCGACCACGTCGTCGACACCGGCGGTGCCCAACGCCCCGCCGTCGGCTCCCGTGGCCGGCTCGATCCGGCGCAGCGTCCACCTCGCGTCATCGCGCCGCGCCACCGTGAGCCACCGCCCGTCCGGCGTCCAGGCCCCCTTGCCGGCCAGCTCGGTACCGGGCGCGAGCGGAAACGAGGCGATCACGCTGCCGTCGATGTGCGCGACCGTGACCACGCGCCCGGTCTGCCAGGCGAGACGGGCCCCACCGGGCGCGAAGGCGACGACCACGCCCGGCACCGTGCCGGATGGCGCCTCGGCCAGCCGGACCGAGCTGCCGTCGTCCAGCCGGATCAGATTGAGCAGGCGCCGGTGATCACTGCGGTCGAGGTGGATCGGCACCGAGTCACGGACCACAAGTGACATCCCGTCCGGCGACCAGGCGGCCGGTTCCGTGCCGACCGTCCCGGCCACACCGCTGCGCAGCTGACGGGTCGCACCGGTGACCAGGTCGATGATGTCGACCCGGGGATCGCCGCGCTGCGGGTCGTGGGCGATCCACCGGCCCTTTGGGGAGAGCACCACGTCCGTGCCGGCGGTCATCTCCCAGCCGCTGCGGAAGACCCGGTAGGCGTCGGTGTCGCCGTCCACCACGGTGACGAGACTGCACTCGTCGTCGTAGGTCAGGCGTCCGGCCTCCCCGGTGAAGATCACCGAGGCGGGACCGGTCCGGGGCCGGTCCGTGGCGTGCAGGCTCCCGAGGGGCGGCAGGCCGATCCGGTCCGGCAACGCTCCTGGCTCGTCTCGTCCGGCCGGATCCACCGGCGAGGTACGGGCTGCCGGCAGTACGAGCCCGCCGAGCACCACCAGCACGAGCGCGGCGGCCACCGCCGTGGCTCGACGCCGTCGCGTGCGCCGCGCCGTCGCCAGAGCACGCTGCTCCACCTGGTACGCGGGAACCTGCGCCGCCGTGGTGTGCAGCACGTCCCGTAGCCGCGTGGTCATCGCGCGCTCCTCTCCGGCACCGGGTCGACAAGTTCCGGGGCCACCGCGCGAAGCCGGACCAGCGCGTCGTGCCCATGCCGTTTCACCGTCCCGACCGAGCAGCCGAGTACGGCGGCCACCTGCGCCTCGGTCAGGTCCTCGTAGAAGCGCAGCACGATCACGGCCCGCTGCCTGGGGGTGAGCTGGCGTAACGCGGCGGCCAGCGTCACCCGGAGGGCGGCGGCGTCGCTGGGGTCCGGGTGACCGGTCTGCGCAGGCGCCGGGTCGGCCTCCAGCCGTTCGGTGAACCGACGCCGCCGCCACCAGGAGACCTGCTGGTGGTACATGACCCGGCGCACGTACGCCTCCGGGTCACCGTCGCGGATCCGCCGCCAGTGCCGGTACGTTCGGGCGAGTGCGCTCTGGAGAAGATCTTCGGCCAGTTGGTGGTCGCCGGTGAGCAGGTAGGCGGTCCGGGACAGCGCCGGTGAACGGTGCACCACGAACTCGTGGAACGTCTGGCTCATCGCCACCCCCTCGGCAGAAGTAAACGCCTCCTGCCGCGCGGATGGTTGAGGGCGAGGTGGGACCGGCGCGGGGCGTCCCGCGCCGGCCTGCCTCACCCGCCCCCTCAGGCCGGGACCGGCAGGTCACCGAGCGCGCGGCCGGCCTCCCGAGCGGCCTTCAGGGCCTCGGCGTGCATCTGCGCGGCCTGGTCGGTGAACGAGTCAAGGGCGGGGTTGACGCCGACGAGGGTGAACTCGCGCTCGACCACTGTGAGGTCGGCGCCCCAGCAGTCGGCGAGGATGCGGCGCAGGTACGGCGTCGCGTGGTCCCAACCCTCCCGGGGCGTGCCACCGCCGTACGCCCCACCACGCACCGTCGCGAGCACGACCCGCTTGCCCGCCAGGAACGGCTGGGCGAACGCTCGCTGGTCGGTGCTCACCAGGTCGACGTACGCCTTGAAGTGCTGTGAGACGCCGTAGTTGTAGAGCGGCACGGCGAACAGGATGGCGTCGGCGGCGAGCAGCTCGTCCACAAGTGTCGCGGCGAGGGCGACGGCCTCGCGCTGCTCGGTGGTGTGCTCCTCCGGCGCGGTCGTCCCGGCGGTGACCGCCGCGGCCCAGGCGGTCGCGGGCAGGGGATCGACGCCGAGGTGGCGACGTTCGATCGTGTCACCGGGGCGCGCGGCGAGCCACTCCGCCTCGACGATGTCCGCGATCTCGCGGCTCGCCGAGCCGTGGGTGCGGATGCTGGCATCCAGTCGGAACAGGGTCACGACAACTCCCATGAGTCTGAGGTTCAAGCTTGAATCCGACGATAGCCAGACTTGATTCAAGCTTGAACTGAATGGGAGATGTCTCACCCTGACGTGGGCCTGCGAGGCGTCGAGGCGCGACCGCGAGGATCCTCGGGCAATCGAGTGTGGTGGCTCACGCGCCTCGGGTGCGCGGCCCTGTTTAGATTACGCTCATAATCTAAACAGGGCCGCGTCCGCGGCTCTCCCCTGACCTGGAGGTCCGCGATGAGCACCTACCTGATCAACCACTTGCGCATTCCCGGCGGTGTTCCGAACGAGGCCGGGCTGCGCTACCTCGAGCAGGTCGAGGCCACGGTGAAGCCGTACGGCGGGAAGTGGCTTGCCAACGGCGAGGCGAGCACGGTCGAAGGCGCGTGGCCGGGCCTGGTCGTCCTCATGGAGTTCCCCGATCGCGCCGCGGCCGAGCGGTGGTACGCCTCGCCCGAGTATCAGGAGATCCTGCCTCTGCGGGTCAACAACTCGATCTCTGACATCGTGCTGATCGACAGCCTTCCGGCCGACTACACCGTCCGGGGCTTCGCACAGCAGGTGCGCGCCGCGATCGCCGCGGCAACCGGTTCCGACAGCTGAGCGGTGCGGGGCGGAGTCGTGGCGACTGCCACGGCTCCGCCTTCGCGTGTTCAGTCGGCCGGCGGAGAGGCGGCCTCGCGCACCGCGCCCAGGATTTCCTCCGACACCTCCGTGCCCGCCGTCGCCCGGGCCAGGAGCAGGCCGCCGACGATGGTGGACAGGGCGGCCAGACCGGCGTTGCCCGGCGCGATCCAGCCGGCCATCTCCCGGACGCCGGCCGCGTACGTCTCACGAGGCCCCGGGTCGTGCGCGACATCACCGGCGAATCCGGCCGCTGGGCAACCCGCGCCCGGGTCGTCCCGGTGCTCGACCGACAGGTACGTGTCCAGCAGCGACGACCATGCCGCCGCGTGGTCCGCGGAGCCGTCCTGCAGGTCCGACAGATAGCGCAGCATGTCGATGAAGCCCAGGTGTACGGCCTCGTCGACGAGCGCCGCCTTCGATGCGAACTGCTTGTAGAAGCCACCCTGGGTCAGGCCGACGGACCGCATCACGTCGCCCACGCTGACGTTCGGTACGCCCTGTTCGCGGAAGAGTCGCGAGGCGGCCTTCACCGCCGCTGCCCGATTGGCCTGTGCGTCAGCCTTGGATGCCCGACTCATCTGCCCACCTTCACCGTGGCCAACCGAATGTCGAGTTATAGATTACTCGCGAAATCTAAGCAGCCCACGCCTCAGGCGGAGGCGGTGTCGTGGGCGGTCATCGTCTCCTGGCGACCGGGTTCCTCCCTCAGGATGGCGGCGTGCAGCCAGATGTCCGGGATGGCGAATCCGTCCACCAGTGTCCGCATCTGTGGGCGCAGCTCCTTGAGCAGGCCGTTCACCACGGCGGTGATCGCCTTCGAGCGGGCCGGTGTGAGCCGGCCGTGCTCCAGCAGCCACCCCTTGTGGGCCTCGATGACGCTGAGGGCGTACAGGTCGCAGACGCGGGAGAGCAGCGCCCGGACCGCCGGGTCCGCCGTGTCCTCGATGCCGGCGACGAACGCCTCCAGGGTGATCCGGTCGATGTGCGCGGCGGCGGCGGTGAGGACGTGGTCCTGGACGTCGTTGAAGATGTCGAACGGGCGGTCCTGCTTGCTGGAAGCGCCGTTACGCAAGCGGCGGATCGCCCCTTCGAGCAGATGCTTCTCGCGGTCGTCGAAGATCTTCAGCTGCCAGCCCCGGTCGGTGACGGCGACCTCCTCGTCGCGGCCCGGCACGGCGCTGATCAGCTGCTGGATCAGCGACCGTGCGGCGGTGCGTTCGAGCACCATCTCCCGGACCTGCTCGGCGACGAAGGAGGCGCGACCCCAGCCGTCCAGCGAGCCGAACTCGTCCCGGTAGCCGGTCAGCAGCCCCTTGGCGACAAGTTGCAGCAGGACCGTGTTGTCGCCCTCGAAGGTGGTGAAGACGTCGGTGTCGGCCCGCAGGCCCGGCAACCGGTTCTCGGCCAGGTAACCGGCGCCGCCACACGCCTCGCGACACAGCTGGATGGTGCGGGCGGCGTGCCAGGTCTGCGCGGCCTTGAGCCCGGCGGCGCGGGATTCCAGCTCCCGTTGCCGGCGCTCGTCGACCGGGCCGTCGCCGCCCTGCACCTCGTGCACCGCGGCGACCAGCTCGGCCTGGGCGAAGTGCAGCGCGTACGAGGTGGCCAGGGCGGGTAGCAGCTTGCGCTGGTGGGCCAGGTAGTCGTTGAGCAGCACCTCCCGCTCAGCGTCGGGGGTGCTGAACTGGCGGCGGATGTCGCCGTAGCGGACCGCGATGGTCAACGCCGACTTGGTGGCCGACGACGCGGCACCACCCACGCTGACCCGGCCACGGACCAGGGTGCCCAGCATTGTGAAGAAGCGTCGGGAGTCGTTCTCGATCGGGCTGGAGTAGGTGCCGTCCTCGGCGACCTGGCCGTACCGGTCCAGCAGCATGTCGCGGGGCACCGTCACGTGGTCGAAGCTGAGTCGCCCGTTGTCCACGCCGAGCAGGCCGGCCTTGGCCCCCGCGTCGCCGATAGTCACGCCGGGCAGCGGGTTGCCCCGCTCGTCACGGATCGGCACCAGCCACGCGTGTACGCCGTGCCGCCGCCCGTTGGTGACCAGCTGCGCGAAGACCACCGCCATCCGCCCGTCCCGGGCCGCGTTGCCGATGTAGTCCTTGCGGGCCGCCTCGTGCGGGGTGTGCAGGTCGAAGGTCTGCGTCCGGGGATCGTACGTGCAGGTGGTGCGCAGCTGCTGGACGTCGGAGCCGTGCCCGGTCTCGGTCATCGCGAAGCAGCCCAGGATCCGGCCGGAGATGATGTCCCGAAGGTAGGCGTCGTGGTGACGCCGGGTGCCCAGAGCCGCGACCGCGCCGCCGAACAGACCCCACTGCACGCCGGCCTTGACCATCAGCGAGAGGTCGACCTGCGCCAGCATCTCGGTGGCGATGATCGAGCCGCCGACGTCGGATCCGCCGCCGTACTGGGTGGGAAAGGCCGACGCGATACCCAGCTTGACAGGCAGCTCGCCGAGCAGTCGGGTGATCCGCTCACGCGCCTGGTCACCGGTCTCGCCGTACACCGGGAGGAAGCGTTCGTCGAGATGCCGACGGTGCGCGTTGCGGACCTCGGCCCACGGTCCGTCGAGCACCTGCTGAAGGCGGGCGAGGTCGACGGGGCCGGGCGCTTGACTGGGCATGGCTACCTCGCAGGATGCTGGTTGGGTACAGCTCGTACCCAACCAAGGCTACCGACCCGCTACAGTGATCCGGTGGGTAACGCGGCGGTGAAACGGGACACCATCGCCGCCCGCCGTGCCGGCGGCATTCCGCAGGAGCGGGCCCGGCGACGGCAGGCGATCGTGGAGGCCGCGGTCCGCGTCATCGAGGAGCACGGCACCGACATCGGGCTGGGCACGGTGGCCGACCGGGCCGGGCTGCCCAGACCGCACGTCTACCGCCATTTCGCCAGCAAGGACGACCTCGACCAGGCCGTCGCCCGGCACGCCGCCCGCCTGGTGAGCGCCTGGATCCGTCCGTCGCTGACCGCCCCGGGCACCCCGCCGGAGGTGGTGCACGGCATCGTCGGCCAGGTGCTGAGCTGGGCGGTGTCCCACCCCAACCTCTACCGGTTCCGGGCCCGTCTCGGCACCGCGCACGCCGTCCCCGAAATCACCGAAGCCGCCGTCGCCAACCTGCGTGCCGCCGGGTACGCGGCGCACCTGCCCGCGTACGTGGTGGCCAGCGTTGTGGGCATGGTCGACGCCGGCATCATCTGGTGGTTCGACCACCGGGACGAGGTCGGGCCGGAGCAGCTCAACGACTGGCTCGCCACCCAGGTCTGGCGGGTCGTCGCCGAGGCGGTCCAGCGACCACCGGCGGCGTCTCACGACGGGTGACCGACGCCGACCGGGCGCTCACGACCGGAGCGCCTCCGGCAGTGGCTTGGTGTGCAGGATGACCAGTTCGGCGACGGCCCGGGTCAGGGCGACGTAGAGCCGGTTCATGCCGCGCGGCTCGGCGGCGACGATGTCCGCGGGCTCCACCAGCACGACCCGGTCGTACTCCAGCCCCTTGACCTGACTGACCGGGATCGCCCCGAGCTGGTCGGCGATCGCGTCCGGAGCGATGATCGCACCGGTTTCCTGCGCGAGGGCCGCCCGCAGGTCGTCCACCTGGCGGATCGTGAGGGTGCCGCCGGGTCGGAAGGAGCGGGTCGGCGCGATCCCGGGCGCCAGCGTCCGGGCGGCGAAGTCGGCGATGACCTGCGGCACCCGATAGCCGGTGGGTAGATCGAGCATTCGAGCCTCGCGTTTGCCGAGCTGCTGCACCAGCTCAGGCCAGCTTCCGGCGGCCAGCGGATGGGTCGCCTGACCGAGGTCGCCCACGATCGTCATCGAGGCGTGCGCGGCTCGGCGGGCGATCATCCGACACTCCATCGGCGACAGGTCCTGGGCCTCGTCGAGGATGACATGCAGGTACACGTCCTCGACGGGCTCGGTGGGCACGGCCACCGGCAGCGGCTCGGCAAGCTCCGGCACGTGCCCCTCCTCGCCGTACGGGTCGAAGCCGTCTGCCCAGCCCACCACCGTGTGGCCCTCACGCAGGATGATCGCCGCCGCCCAGCGCTGCGCCGCCCAGGCGTTGCCGCTGTCCAGGGACTGGCCGGAGACGGCGATCGGGGTGGCCAGTCCGGGTGCGAAGAGCTGCCAACCGTCGTTGAGGCTCAGGCTGAGCACGAAGGTCTCCGCCAGCCGGGGACCACTGCTCAACTCCCGTACCTGCCACTCGCTCCTGGTCGGCGCCGTGGTGACCGGCGGGCCCAGGATCTCGGCGAGCTCGTCGAGCAGTGGGACGTCGTCCACCGACCACTGCCCGTGCTGCGCGGGCAGCACGTCCTGCGGGGTCAGCATCGGCCACCAGGCCGTCAGGAAGGCGTCCGGGATCTCCCTGCCGCCGAGCAGGTCCGAGAGCACCTGCGCCGCCTCGGCACGGGCGAGGTTGGGCTTGATGCCCCGAGCCTCGCACCGTCGACGCACCTCCAGGCGGGCCTTCGTCAGGTCGTCGGCGTCGAGCCTGGCCAACCGTTGTGGCGCGTTCGGCGGAGTGTCCCAGGCCAGTTCGGTGAGCACCCGCACCATCTTCAGGTCGCCCTTGGACCTGGCGACCTCGGCGCGGTCACGCCGGGTCGCCACCACACCGTCGAACAGCTCCCCGATCGCCCGCAGGTGGACGCTGTCCTCACCGAGACCGGGCAGCACCCGGCCGATGTACTCGGTGAACACGGTCGAGGGACCGACCACCAGCACCCGGCCGTCGGCGAACTTCCCCCGGTCGGTGTAGAGCAGATAGGCGGCACGGTGCAGGGCGACCTGGGTCTTGCCGGTGCCGGGGCCGCCGGTGATGAGGGTGACGCCGTGCGCCGGAGCGCGGATCGCCTCGTCCTGCTCGCGCTGGATGGTGCTGACGATGTCGCGCATGTGCGGACCGCGTTCCCGGCTGAGCGACGCGAGCAGGGCGCCCTCGCCCACCACACCGTCGACCTCGCCGCCGGACAGCACCTCGTCGTCCACGCCGACGACCGTGGGGCCTTCGCAGGTGATGATCCGGCGGCGGACCACGCCCAGTGGCTCACCGGGGGTGGCTCGGTAGAACGGCGCGGCGGCCGGCGCACGCCAGTCGACCACCAGCGGCTCCCGGTTCTCGTCGCGTACGCCCAGCCGGCCGATGCGGTAGGTGTCGCCGTCGTCGAAGTCCAGCCGGCCGAAGACCAGGCCCTCCTCCTGACCATCCAGGTCGGACAGTCTGGCCGCCGCGCTCAGCACCATCGCGTCGCGCTCGACCAGCCCGGTCAGCGGGCCGGCCGTGGCGCGACCGCGACCCTCGGACTCCAGTTCCCTCGCCTGCGTACGCATGACCTCCAGTCGCTCGTACACCCTGTCGACCACCTGCTGCTCGATGGCGAGCTGCCGCACTGTTTCGGACACACCGCTCCCTGGTCTGCCAGAGGCTGCTGCACGGGGACTGGTCGAGAATATGTACCGGCCAGAACCGCAAAATCAGCATCCAGGGTGATTTGCGCGACTTGACCCGTCGATAAGATGGAAGTGGCCTCAGGGGATCAGCCCTGGTCACCCCGCCCGGTCTGCTGCTGCAACCGGTCGATCAGCTTCGCCGCCTCGGCCTTGCTGAGGCCGTCCGGCACGCTCTCGCCCGCCTCGCGGGCCAGGGTCCGCAGATACGACTCCTGCGCCGCCGTCGTCGGCTCGTCGCCGGTCACCCACTCGTCCGGGTCCTTCACCGCGGCCTGCGGATCATGCTTTTCGCTCATGTCGGCACCCTCTCTCTCGAACAGGTGTGCCATACCCGGGTCGGTGGCCACCGAACCCTCCCGGCCCCGCCGGCAGCGCACCGGTGGCTGGTGTCCGGGTGGTCCGACCAGCGGACGTCGGTGTGCCTACCTGGTGGCCGGACCGGTCGTCGGGCCTGCGCCGGTGACATTGAGGACGAGCGAGTAGACCGAGGTGGTGGCCGTCACGAACAGCACGTTGCGCTTACGACCACCGAAGGTGAGGTTCGAGCAGATCTCGGGCAGCCGGAGCTTTCCGAGCAGGGTGCCGTCCTGGTCGAAGCAGTGCAGCCCGTCGTGGGCGGCGACCCACAGCCGGCCCTCCCGGTCGAGTCGGATCCCGTCGAACGACCCGGCGTCGCATTCGGCGAGCACGCCACGGTCCCGCAGCGTCCCGTCGGGGCCCACGTCGAAGTGGCGGAGGTGCCGACGCCGGGTGTCGACGATGAACAGCCGACGCTCGTCGGCCGAAAACGCCAGACCGTTGGGACGCAGGAAGTCGTCGGCGACCCGTTCCACCCGACCGTCGGGCGAGCAGCGGTAGACGTGGCAGCCGTCCAGCTCCGGATCCGCCCGGTGCCCCTCGTAGTCGCTGTCGATGCCGTAGCTCGGGTCGGTGAACCACAACGAACCGTCGCTGGTCTCCACGACGTCGTTCGGGCTGTTGAACCGCTTGCCCTGCCAACGGTCCGCCACCACGGTCAGCGACCCGTCCGGCTCGGTACGGGTGACCCGGCGGTGGCCGTGCTCGCACGTCACGACACGGCCGAGGCGGTCGATCGTACGGCCGTTTGCGTAACCGGCGGGCGTCTGGAAGACGTCGCACCGCCCGGTGATCTCGTCCCACCGCAGCACCCGGTCGTTCGGGATGTCACTGAACAGCAGGCAGCGCCACGCGGGGGAGTACGCCGGCCCCTCCAGCCACCGCCCGCCGTCGAACAGCCGCTGCACCAGGTGGTCACCGCTCACCGTCCGGAACCGCTCGTCCAGGACGTCCCAGCGGGTGGGTACGCGCTCGACCGGATTCATCGGGCACCCCCGTTGCCTGCGGCGAGGCTGGCGAAGGTCGTCGCCTCCTGCGTGAGGAGCCGCTGGGTCCGCTTGCCGTACAGCAGTTCCACCAGGCGGGCGGCCGGGCCGGCCCAGTCGATGCTCAGCCGCAGGCGGGTGGCGGAGCCCTCCGGCAGCAGCTCGTGGCTCGCCCTGGTCCGGACCCCCGGCGTACGGGCCACCCAGGTGAAGCCGGCCCCGGGCCGCCAGTCGGTGATCTCGTACGTGGCGGCGCTCAGCCCCGGCTGGCGGATCCGGAAGCGGCTGCCGACCGCCACCGGCCCGGCGTCGTCGATTCGCCTGATCTCGTCGATGGTGGGCAGCAACTCGGCCCAGCGGTCGACGTCGCTCACTGTCCGCCAGACGGCGGCGACCTCGGCGTCCACGTGCTGTTCGACGGCAATCGTCATGTACCGGATGGTACGGCGGACTCGGGTGCGCGGCCCACGAGGGTTGGTGCGACCGGTGGCGGCCCGGGGTCGCGTGGTCCGCCACCGGGCCGCCACCGGCCGTGGTCAGCCGTTGTCGATTAGACTCGCGATCTCGTTGTAGATGAGGTGCGCCTTGGCGCCCTGGTTGGACGGACAGCCGCCGAGGTGGTGCAGGGCGATCACCCGGTGGCTGCTGTTCAGCACCGGTGAGCCCGAGTTGCCGCCGGAGGTGTCGCAGCTGTAGCTGATGTTCCAGGTGTTGTAGTTGGCGTTGCGGACGGTGCAGCGCGCGCCGTTCTGGGCGTTCTCGAAGATGGACAGACGCTTCGGGCTGCCGTCACCGTGCCCCGGGATGTACATCTGCGTCCCGGTGGTGGTGGCGGACGTCGCCAGGTAGAGCGTGCCGAAGCCCTGGATGGCAGCGAAGTTGTTCACCGAGAACAGGGCGTAGTCGAGCTGGCTGGAGCCACCACTGCTCACCCGGTAGAGCGTTGCACCACTGACCTTGGTGCCGGGCCCGGGGTTCGCGCCGCCGCAGGTGGCGCACTGGTAGTTGAACTGCATCTCGCTCCCGCTGACCGCGGCCTGGGTCGAGAAGCAGTGCTTGTTGGTGAGCATGCGGTTGGTGTTGCCGACCCGCCAGGTGGTGCACATGCCGCCGCCGCTGATCAGCAGCCGGGCCACCGCGTTGCCGCGTGCGTACTCGGTGGGGTGGCTGCTCCGGTAGCAGACCACGTCCCGGCGGGCGTCGGTGCTGCACACCGACTGGATGGAGAAGTTGTACTGGCTGATCTCCGTGCGGTCGTAGCCGCGCCAGAACCGGTCGATGGTCGCGGCGCTGCCCCGGGAGGAGCGGTTGCTGTGCAAGGTCACCACCGCCGTGTCGCCTTCCACCGACATCGCCCAGAAGCCCGGCCGTCCGTCGGTGGTGTAGTCCGCGCCGGTCGCCCGGTTCAGGTGACGGTCGTACCGGTAGCTTTCCCGGCCGTCCGGGCTCGACACGGTGACGTACTCCCCGGGAGCCAGCCGCAGCGAGCTGAAGTGCACCTTGATGTACGTGGCGCCGGGGTGCTGAATGATCTGGGTCCGGCCGGCGCGGGCGTACGACAACGAGCCGTCGACGGTGCGCAGCTCACCGACGGTCGTCACACCCTCGGCCGAGAACTGGTCCGACTCGGGCGCCCGGTCGGAAAGGGGCGTGGTCGGCTGCACCGGATATGCCGCGGCCGGAGCCGACAGCAGGGACAGGCCGAGTGTGCAGGCGGCGAGTGTGACGGTCGCGGTGCGTAGGCGGCGCAGGGCATGTTTCATCGTCGCTCCTCCCAGGAAGCGGAACCTGAACGATTCCTAAGCCTTCTTACCGAAAAGCATCGATACATGCAAGATAATCAATAAGTTATACCGCTTCTCGGCCGGCCTGCGCGTCGTTACCTCGCGTCGACGATCAGCAGAACCGTGACGACGTCGCCGACCTCGATGCCCTCGGCCCGGCGGACCTTGTCCTTGACCTGCACGACGTAGCCGCCGTCCCTGGGGAACAGTGAGGTGGTCCACTGGGTGTCACCGATCCGCGCGGCCACCGGGATCATTCCCCAGCCGTAGCTGACCTGACCGGCCACCTCCGCCAGCTGGCCGCAGTGCTGGTCGGGCACGGTGACGAAGTGGAACGGGGACGGGCCGCGCCAGAACCACACCTCACCGGCGAACTCCAGCTCCATGCGGGCAACCTACCGTCGCCGGCCCCGGTCGGGCGTACGACGTCGGGTCGGAGCGCGGCACCGTGGGGGGGTGGTGCGGAGGTGCCGGCATGGGTCACTCTGACTGTCACGCTTGAGCCATCGATCCCCATCACCACCTCACCTGGTACCGAGACCGTCCGGCAGTCCCGCCGGACGTGCCCGAACCCGTCGGGCACCCGCATCCCTGGATGTGAAGGAGCGCCATGAAACCGTCCCTCCGGGTCCTTGTGGGGGTGGCAGTCCTCGCGGCCCCGCTGGCCCTGACCGCTCCCGCGCAGGCGGCCAACACACTCGCCATGCGCGGTGCCGACGTCTCCTCGCTGCAACGCAGCCTCGATCTCGGGGCCCGCTACTACAACGCCTCCGGCGCGCAGGCCGACCCCTACGACATCCTCGCCTCGAAGGGGGTCAACTACCTGCGGCTGCGCATCTGGAACAACCCGGCCAGTGGCTACAACAACAAGGCCAAGGTGCTTCAGCAGGCCAGGGCGATCAAGGCCAAGGGCTTCAAGCTGCTGATCGACTTCCACTACTCGGACACCTGGGCGGATCCGGGCAAGCAGTATCCGCCGGCGGCATGGGCCAACCACTCGCTGAGTCAGTTGCAGGCCGACGTCTACAACTACACCTACGACGTGTGCAGCGCGCTGAAGGCGCAGGGCACCACGCCGGACGCGGTGCAGATCGGCAACGAGATCAACGTGGGGATGCTCTGGCCCGCCGGGCAGGTGGTCAACAACGACTTCGCCCCGCTGGCGAGCCTGCTCAAACGGGGCTACCAGGCCACCAAGGCGTGCCACGGCGGCACCCAGGTGTGGATCCACACGGCGAACGCGGACAGCAACGCCAACGCCCGCTGGTTCTACGACGGGATCCGGGCGCAGGGCGTCACCTGGGACGTCACCGCCTTGTCCTACTGCTGCATGTGGCACGGCACGCTGGCCAACCTGTACAACGTCATCGCCGACGTGAAGGCCCGCTACGGCAAACCGGTGGTGATCGCCGAGACCGCGTACCCGTTCACCACTGCCGACGCCGACCACCAGCCGAACGTGATCCCCGGCACCGCGCGCTGCGACAACATCCCGGCCACCTGGTCCGGGCAGGCGCAGCAGTTCAGTTGGGTGCAGAACACCGCACGCAACGCCGGTGCGGTAGGCGTCTTCTACTGGGAGCCGACCTGGCACGCCGTACGCGGCAATGGCTGGGATCCGGCGGACATCAACGGAACCGGCAACGGCTGGGACAACATGGCCGTCTTCGACTGGTCGGGGCGGGTGAACCCGCACGTGTACTGGACACCGTGACCGTCGTCCGGGCCCGGGAGTCGCCACCGGGCCCGGTGGGCGGGGGTGTTCCGTGGCTCTGCGCGGATCCGGACCGGGGGCACGAACACCTGGCAAGGGATAGACCTCTGTCGTTTGACGTATGACGTCGTTAACGCTAACTTCGCTTCACGGGCGGGTGTTGTGGCTGCCGGGAGCCGGATTCTCCGCCGTGGTCCCGCGCCGGCCAGCCGCGACCGTGGGCGCGTCGTCGTGCTGACCGGTGGCGCCGGTGACCAGACCTTTCGCACCACCCCACGTGCTGACGCCACCACCTGACGCCGGCACATCCCCAGGGCATCCACGGCTGCGCGTGGGTGACCCCGATCGAAGGAGTGGACCATGAAGGCCATCGGTGAGGCTCGTCCCGCCTCTCCACCCAGACGCGGTTGGCGGTCGGGGCTGGCCGCGGCGGCCGCCGCGGCCCTGGCGGCGAGCGCGCTCGTGGCGGTGAACGCGGCGCCGGCGGCGGCGGCGACCGTGGACACGAATGCCTGGTATGTGCTGGTCAATCGCAACAGTGGCAAGGCGTTGGACGTGTATGGTCTGGCGACCAATGACGGTGCGCGGATCAGCCAGTGGACCCGTAACGACGGCGCGAATCAGCAATGGCAGTTCGTGGACTCCGGCGGTGGCTACTACCGGTTGAAGTCCCGGCACTCGGGCAAGGTCCTGGACGTGTCGAACGCGTCGACCGGCGACGGTGCGGCCATCGTGCAGTGGTCGGATCACAACGGCACCAATCAGCAGTTCCGGTTGGCCGACTCCGATGGTGGTCATGTCCGGTTGGTCAGTCGGCACAGCAACAAGGTCGTCGAGGTGCAGGGTGCCTCCACGGCGGACGGCGCGAACATCGTGCAGTACGCCGACTGGAACGGCAGCAACCAGCAGTGGCAACTGGCCCGGGTCGACGGGGGCGGCCCCACGTCGCCACCGCCGAGCGGTGGCACCGGGTGCGGCAAGGCCCCGACGCTGTACAACGGCACGCACACCATCCAGAGCAACGGCAAGAGCCGCCAGTTCATCCTGCGCCTGCCGGCCAACTACAACAACAACAACGCGTACCGGCTGATCTTCGCGTTCCACTGGCGTGGCGGCACCATGCAGGAGATCTCCTCCGGTGGCACCAGCGGGAGCGCCTGGTCCTACTACGGGCAGCAGGAGCAGTCGAACAACAGCGCGATCCTGGTCGCGCCGCAGGGTCTCGGCAACGGGTGGGGCAACGCCGGCGGTGAGGACGTCACCTTCGTCGACGACATGATCCGCCGGATCGAGAGCGACCTGTGCGTCAACCCGAGGCAGCGTTTCGCCCTCGGCTTCAGCTGGGGCGGTGGCATGAGCTACGCCCTCGCCTGTGCACGGGCCACGGTCTTCCGGGCGGTTGCCGTGATCGCCGGTGCGCAGATCAGCGGTTGCAGCGGCGGTACCCAGCCGATCGCGTACTTCGGTCTGCACGGCATCTCGGACAACGTCCTCAGCATCGGCCAGGGCCGAGGGCTGCGCGACACCTTCGTCCGGAACAACGGGTGCAACGCTCAGAACCCGCCGGAGCCGGGTGCGGGCAGCCGTACGCACATCACCACGGCCTACTCCGGCTGCCGAGCCGGGTACCCGGTGCAGTGGGCGGCCTTCGACAACGGGCACATGCCGGGCCCGGTGGACGGGACCTACGCCGAGAGTGGCATCACCACTTGGACCAAGGGTGAGATCTGGCGCTTCTTCGCCCAGTTCTCCTGACCGGGCCGAGCGCGACGGCGGGTCGCGGCCTCCTGGCGGCAGTGGGAGCCAGGGGGTCGGGCCCGCCGACCCGTCGTGTCCCGGGTCAGCGTTGCAGGCGGGCCGGCTTGCCGGAGCCGCTGCGGCGGACCACCCAGGCCTCGGTGATGTGGGTGAACATCGCCGCCGCGGCCCCTTCCGGGTCGTGGGCGGCGATCCGCTCGTAGATGCGGCGGTGCCCGCGGTTCGATGCCACACACAGGGAACGCTCGGTTCGGCCCATGTACCGGGCGGTGTTCACCACCTGGCTCTCCAGCGCCCGGACGACGCCACGGGCGATGCGGTTCCCGGACGCCTGCATGATCAGGTCGTGGAAGGCCCGGTCGTGCTCGTGGTAGGTGACGTGATCGCCGACCAGCTCGTCCATCCGGTCCACCAGGGCGCGCAGCCGGTCGAGAGTCTCCTGGTCGGCGACCCGGGCGGCGACATTCGCCATGTCGGATTCCAGCAGGCGTCGGGTGACCACGAGGTCGTCGAGGATGGCGAGGCTGTCGTCCTCGGCGATGGTGGCCCCGAGGACGAGCTCGTCGAGCATGTCCCACATCGAGGCCGGGGTGACCATGGTGCCGGCACCCTGGCGGACCTGCACCAGCCCCTTCTCCTGGAGGATCTTCACCGCCTCTCGGACGACTGTCCGACTGACGGAGAAGGTCTCGCAGAGCACGGGCTCCGGGGGCAGTGCCGTGCCGGACGGATGCACCCCACGGACGATGCGTTCCACCAGCTCGGCGGTGACCGCCGTGGCGAGGTTGGTGGGGCGGCGCGCCCAGACCGGGGCGGCCAGATTTTCCAGGGCCGTCTCCTGCGATGGCGTCATGTCCCCCTCCGATTGGCTCGTCGTGCCACGACGTCCAGGGCCAGTGTACGGCGGGACTGTTGACGTCAGACGTCATACGAGTTACGTTCTTGATCACGTTGGCTGCGGCAGGCCGTCAGCCACTCCCTTCAGAGGTGAACAACTATGAAACAACGAGCATTGTGGTCAGCCGTCCTCGTTGTGGGACTGGCGACGGCAGGTTGTGGAAGTGCCAGCGATACGGGGCCCTCGTCCGGTGGCGGAAACGACAAACTTGTGGTGTGGGACTGGAAGTCCGGCGAGCCTTCGGCTAAAGCGTATGTCGAGAAGGCGAAGGCCGACTTCTCCGCCAAGCACCCCGACGTGACGGTCGAGTTCGTCGCGCAGCCGTTCGACCAGTACTACACGCTGCTCGGCGGGGCCATTCAGTCCGGCAAGGGCCCGGATGTGATGCTGTTCAACGGCGGCGGTCAGATCCGCGACCGGGTCGACGCGCTGGTGCCCCTCGACGAGTACGTGGCCGAGGACAAGCAGCGCCTCGCCGGTTGGGACGCCTTCAGCAAGGACGGCAAGGTTTACGCCGGTCCGGTGACGCTGCAGGGGCACCCCATCTACTACAACAAGGCGCTCTACGAGAAGGCCGGGCTCGATCCGGCGAGCCCCGCCACCACCTGGGACAAGTTCCTCGCTGACTGCGCCGCCATCGGCAAGGCCGGCGCCAAGTGCTTCGCCCTGGGCAACAAG
Organism: Verrucosispora sp. WMMD703; assembly: GCF_049178935.1. Classification (NCBI taxonomy): domain Bacteria; kingdom Bacillati; phylum Actinomycetota; class Actinomycetes; order Micromonosporales; family Micromonosporaceae; genus Micromonospora; species Verrucosispora sp. WMMD703. Next base: position 2,195,420 of record NZ_JBMHMM010000004.1, read on the forward strand.
GAAGGCGCTGGAATCCAGTTCTGGATGTCGGCCCTCGGCTCCGGCATCCTCACCGCTCAGGAGTACGACGACTGGATCGCGGGCAAGCGCGACTGGAACTCGCCAAACGTGAAGCGGATCTTCGAGCTCTGGAAGGAGGCCGGCGACGCCGGCCTGAACAACGACGGGGCCAACTCGACCGCGATGTTCAACGACTCGTTCGCGCTCTTCCAGTCCGCCAAGGCCGCGCACGTCATCGGACTGATGTCGGACGTGGGGCACTGGAAGGACTTCAACGAGTTCCTGACGCCCGAGAAGCTCGGCGTGATGAGCGCTCCGGTGGTCACCGCCGGCACCACGCCGAGCCTGGCCTATGACGGCGGCATCGGGTACGGGGTGGCGAAGTGGACCAAGGATCCCAAGGTCGCCGCCGACCTGGTGCGATCGCTGACGTCGACCGAGGCGCTCCAGGCGTTCTACGCCGACGCCGGTGCGATCGCCGCCGACACCACAATCGACGTGTCGCAGGCCGGTCCGGCCGCCGCCACGATCGTCGCCGCGCTCAACAGCGGTAAGCCCGCCCTGCACGTGGCGCTCTCCTCGAAGACCCTGGACCTGATGGGGCGGGTCTCCCAGCAACTGCTCAGCGGCTCGATCAGCGTCGACGAGGCGGTGAAGCAGCTGGCAGCTTCCGACCAGGCAGGCTGATTTCGTGCCGATCGGAAACGCAGAGCCGTCGGTCCGTCCGGTTCCTCCCGGACGGGCCGACGGGGCGGCGGCCGGGTCCGCAGGCGCCCGTCGCGGTGGCGGCTCACGGTCCGTTCGCGGCGGCTCGCGGGCCGAGCGCTTCGCCCCTTACGTCCTGGTCGCACCCGCCATCCTGATCATCGTGGTGCTGCGGCTGTACCCGTTGCTGCTCGGCGTCAACTTCTCCTTCACCGGAGACGGCGAGCGCAACGGTCAGACGGTGGGCTTCGACAACTACCTTGAGTTGATCGAGGACCCGTTGTTCCGCACCGCGCTGGGCAACGTCGGGCTGCTGGTGCTGTTGCTTCCGGTGGCGGTGGCGATCCCCGGGCTGCTCGCGACGTTCATCTACCTCCGGGTACCCGGGCACCGCTTCTACCGCAGCGTCTACTTCTTCCCGGCGGTGCTCTCACCTGTCATCGTCGGCGCGATCTTCAATCTGCTGCTCGCCTTTGACGGCCCGGTCAACGTCCTGTTCGAGGCGGCCGGGATCAGCCCGGTGGACTGGCTCGGGAATCCCGACGTCGCGATGTTCGTGGTGGTCGGCGTACACATCTGGGCCACCTTCGGAATGGCCCTTGTGGTGTTCCTGGCCGGCTTCGCGACCCTGGACGCCGCGCTGTTGGACGCGGCCCGGGTGGACGGTGCCTCGCTGGCCCAGGTCATCCGACACGTGATCATCCCGGGTCTGTCCCGCACCATCGCGTTCGTCGCCGTGACCACCATGGTCGGAATGCTGACCTCGATGTTCGGCCTGCTCTATGTGATGACCAGCGGCGGGCCGGAAGGGTCCACCTATCTCCCGGAGTACTACATCTGGATCCAGCAGGGCCAGATGAATCGGCCCGCCCTCGCCTCGGCCGCGTCGACGGTGCTCTTCGTGATCATGCTCGTCGTGGGGCTGCTCCAGGTGAAGCTGCTCAGGCGGGCGGGAGGTGAGGACTGATGTCCCGGGTACGACTGAGCCGGTGGCTGCTGGCCATCCCGATGTCGCTGCTCGCGCTGGCGACGATCTACCCACTGCTGTTCACCGCCAACGTGGCGATGAAGACCCGGCGCGACTACATCCTCGACCGGTTCTCCCTGACCGACACTCTGCGCTGGGACAACATCAGCGCGGCGTGGAACAGCGTCGGCATGGACCGGTACTTCGTCAACTCGCTGATCGTGGTGACGTCGTCGGTCCTCCTGCTGCTGTTGCTCGGGTCGATGGCGGGCTTCGCCCTGAGCCAGCTTCGGTTCCGTGGCTCCTCGGCGCTGTTCCTGGGCTGCCTCGCGGGCCTGTTCGTGCCGTTCCAGGTGATCATGGTGCCGCTCGCCCGGATCATGGCCGACACCGCCCTCATCGACACGTACCCCGGACTGATCCTGGTCTTCGTGGCCCAGTTCCTGCCCTTCACGGTCTTCCTGATGACGAGTTACTACAAGACCATTCCGCGGGAGATCATCGACGCGGCCAGGATCGACGGCAACAGTGTGTACGGCGTGTACCGCCGGATCATGCTGCCGTTGGGCACCCCGGCGCTGCTGTCGGTCGGCATCCTCAACGCGCTGTTCTGCTGGAACGATGTCCTGATGTCGCTGGTGATGATGCCGTCGGCGGATCACCGCACGCTCATGGTCGGCGTGACCTCGCTGCGTGGCCAGTATTCCGACGACATCCCCACCTTCGCCTCCGGGGTGCTGATCGCCGCGATACCGGTCCTCGTGGTCTACCTCTTTCTCCAGCGCCAGATCGCCGACGGCGTCGCCGCCGGCTCCACGAAGGGCTGAAATGCGCATCACCGGTTTTCGGACGCTCACCACGGTCCAGGAATGGGGGCGCCCGGTCGGCGACGCCAACGGCGTCTTCGCCGACGGGAGGGTCCCGGTGCCGATCGTCGTCGTGGAAACCGACGAGGGGTTGTCGGGTGTCGGCATCGGCCCGCACGTCGAAATCGAGCGGATCTTCGCGGCCATCGACGGCGAAGACCCCCGTGCGGTGACGACGCTCTACGACCGCATGCTGCGACACACCTTCAAGGCCGGTCACGCCGGCCCGGTGTTCGGCACCATCGGCGCACTCGACACGGCACTGTGGGACATCAAGGCGCAGGCGGCCGGTCAGCCGCTGTGGCGGTTGCTGGGCGGCCGCGACCGCCGGGTCCCGGCGTACGCGTCCGGTCTCGACATCGCCCTGAGCGACGAGGACCTCGTCTCGGCGTACATCCGTTACGCCGAGCACGGGCTGCGGGCCGCCAAGCTCAAGGGTGGTCTCGACATCGAGCATGACCGACACCGGCTCCACCTGGTCAAGGAGGTCCTGGCGGAGGCCGGCCACGGACTGCGGCCGGGTCTGATGCTCGACGTCAACGAGGCGTGGACCCGCAAGCAGGCCGTCCGGCACGTCTGCGAACTCGAACGCACCCTCGACCTCATCTGGATCGAGGAGCCGGTTCGACGCTGGGACGCCGAAGGGCTCGCCGCCGTCGGCCGGGGGGTACGCGCCTCCGTCGCCACGGGGGAGAACCTCACCGGGCTGGAGCAGTACCGTCCGCTGATCGCCGCCGGCGCGGTCGACGTCGTCCAGACGTCCGCGGTCGGGGGAGTCACCCATTTCCTGCGGGTGTCCGCCCTGGCGCACGCCTACGATCTGCCGGTCAGCCCGATCGGCAACAGCCCGCTCGGGCTGCTGCACGCCGCCACCTCGGTGCCGAACCACCTGACCAGCGAGTTGCAGGACCTCTGGCCGCCGGTCGGTGTCTCCGTCGACGCGCACGTCGAGGACGGGTTCTTCGTCCTGGGTGACTCACCCGGACTCGGCCTCCGCGTGGACGAACAGCGGATCCAGGCCGTGGACCGGCACCCCCAGGCGCCGGCGGACGACGGCCCGAACGTCCGGCCGGAGCAGGCCGGGCGACGGCTGCTGGCGGCGACGGACGGCGTCCTGCCCGCCACCGCTGGCTTCCCGCTGACCCGGGCTGTCACCCCGGCGCACAACAGCAACCAGGTGTCGCCGACCGGAAGTCACTGAACGAGACCGACGGTGGTGGCCGGTGACGCGAGCGGTGTGCGGAGTTGATACGGAGGATCGATGAAGGCAGTGGTCTACCGGGGAGCACGGCATCTCGGTATCGAGGAACGTGAGCCGGCGGCACCCGGGCGCCGTGAGTTGGGGATATCGGTGGCGTACACCGGGATCTGCGGCACCGACCTGCACATCTACCACGGGGACATGGACTCCCGGGTCGGTGCCGCCGCGATCATCGGGCACGAGATGTCCGGGCGGATCGCGGCGCTGGGTGAGGGCGTCACCGGTTGGTCCGTCGGCCAGCCGGTGACGGTGCTGCCCACCAGATGGTGCGGGCAGTGTGCCGCCTGTCGGCGCGGCAACTCGCACATCTGCCACGCCATGGACTTCCTCGGCATCGACTCGCCCGGCGCCATGCAGTCCGTCTGGAACGTGCCGGCGGAACTGGTCCTGCCGCTGCCGGAGGAGCTGCCGCTCGACCACGGTGCACTCGTCGAACCGGTCGCCGTCGCCGTGCACGACGTACGGCGGGGCTCGGTGGCCTCGGGCGATCACGTGGTCGTCGTGGGCGGAGGGCCGATCGGGGTGCTCATCGGCACCGTCGCCCAGGGTCGCGGTGCGCGGGTACTGCTCGTCGAGCCGGACCCGACTCGGCGTGCCGTGGCGGGCGACATCGGCATCGAGGCGGTCGACCCGGCTGCGATCGACGTGGCGGCGTTTGTCGCCGACCGGACCGACGGCGCGGGCGCCGACGTCGCCTTCGAGGTCTCCGGTGCCGCGGCGGGGGTCGCCACCGCGGTCGAGGTGCTGGCTGTCCGGGGTCGGCTGGTGATGGTGGCGATCCATCCCCGCCCCCGGGAGGTGAACCTGCACCGGTTCTTCTGGCGCGAGTTGGAGCTGCTCGGCGCCCGGCTCTACCAGCGCGACGACATGGCGGAGGCGATCCGGTTGGTCGCCTCCGGCGCCATCCCGGCACGGCAGCTGATCTCCCGGGTCGACCCGCCCGAGGCGGCGACCGCGGCGTTCACCGCGCTGAAGGGTGGCGGTGTGATGAAGGTGCTGCTGGACTGGCGGGAGGGCAACCGGTGACGAATCCGTTCGACCTGTCCGGACGGACCGCCGTGGTCACCGGCGCCCGGCGGGGCATCGGCCTGGCCATGGCCGAGGCGCTGGCCCGGGCCGGTGCCGACGTCGTGGGCGTCTCTGCGCACCTGGAACCGGAGGGGAGCGAGGTGGAGCGTCGGGTGCGCGCCGCCGGCCGACGGTTCACCGGGCTGCGCGCCGATCTGGCCGATCGTACGGCCGTGCGCCGGCTGGCCGGCGAGCTTGTCGCGCTCGGACCGATCGACATCCTGGTCAACAACGGCGGTACGATCGCCCGCGCACCGGCCGTCGAGCACCCCGACGAACTCTGGGACCATGTGATCGAGGTGAACCTGAACAGCCAGTTCGTGCTGAGTCGGGAGATCGGTCGGGCAATGGTCGAACGCGGCCACGGGAAGATCATTTTTACCGCGTCCCTGCTCAGTTTCCAGGGCGGCATCACCGTGCCCGGGTACGCCGCCTCGAAGTCGGGTGTCGCCGGTCTCACCAAGGCCCTGGCGAACGAGTGGGCGGCGCACGGGGTGAACGTGAACGCCATCGCCCCTGGTTACATCGCCACCGACAACACCCGGGCCCTGCGCGAGGACCCCGAGCGCGACCAGGCGATTCTCGCCCGGATACCGGCCGGTCGGTGGGGCGCCGCCGATGACCTCGGTGGTGCGACCGTGTTTCTGGCTTCGGCGGCCTCCGACTACGTCAACGGGATCGTGCTGCCGGTCGACGGCGGGTGGTTGGGCCGATGACCGACGCAACTCCGGGCGCGGCCGGGATCGTCGACGCCCACCACCACCTCTGGGTCCGGGCACGACATCCGCAGCCGTGGATCGACCCGGTGACCATGGCGACCATCGACGCCGACTTCGAGCTGGCCGACCTGGCCCCGCTGGCCCGGGCGGCGGGTGTCACCAGCACCGTCGTCGTACAGTCCATCGCCTCGGCGCGGGAGACCGTGGACCTGCTCCGGATCGCGGCCGACGACGTCCTGGTCGGCGGCGTCGTCGGTTGGGTCGACCTGACGGCCGACGACGTCGCCGACCGTCTCGACCGGCTACGCGCCGCGCCCGGCGGGCAGCGCCTGGTCGGCATCCGTCACCTCGTGCAGAGCGAGACCGACCCGGCCTACCTCGACCGTCCGGACGTCCGCCGGGGCATCGCCGCGGTGGGTGCCGCCGGTCTGGTCTTCGACCTGCTGGTTCGGCAACACCAGCTGCCCATGGCCGCCCGGTTGGCCCATGACCTGCCGGAGGTGCGCTTCGTCCTCGACCACCTCGGCAAGCCCGCGCTGGGCACCCAGGAATTCGACAACTGGAAGCGTGACCTGCGGACGCTCGCAAGAGCAGCCAACACGACGGCGAAGGTGTCCGGTCTGACGACCGAGGTGCCCCGGTCGCCGTGGTCGACGGCAGATCTGCGACCTGCCGTCGACCACGCCTTCGACGTGTTCGGGCCGCAGCGGCTGATGTTCGGGTCGGACTGGCCGGTCTCGTTGCTCGCCACCTCGTACCCCCGCTGGATCGAGGCGGTCACGGAGCTGCTGGGCGACCTCGGCCCGACCGGGCGCGCAGCATTCTGGGGCGGTACCGCCCGGCGTTCGTACCGACTGGGGGCATGATGAGGACCCACGTGCTGCCGCGCCGTCCGGCGATCGGCCTCACCGAGTTGGGCTTCGGCGCTGCCCAGGGCGGCAACCTTTACCGGGCGACCACGGACGAGGAGTTCGTCGCGGCCGTCGACACCGCCTGGGCTGCCGGGGTGCGGTACTTCGACACCGCGCCGCACTACGGCCTCGGGCTGTCCGAACGTCGCCTGGGCAGCGCCCTGCGGCACAGACCGCGCGACGAGTACGTGGTGTCGACGAAGGTGGGGCGACTCCTGGTGCCGTCGCCACAGAACGCGCACCTGCGCGACTCCGAGGGGTTCGACGTTGCCGCCAGCCATCGCCGGGTCTGGGACTTCAGCCGCGACGGGGTACGCCGCAGCATCGAGGCCAGCCTGGCGCGCACTGGCCTGGACCGGATCGACATCGCCTACCTGCATGACCCCGACGATCACTGGGAGCAGGCCGTCACCGAGGCCGTGCCCGCCCTGGTCGAGTTGCGCGACCAGGGCGTCGTCGATGCGATCGGGGCCGGCATGAACCAGTCGGCGATGCTGGCGCGGTTCGTTCGGGAAACCGACGTGGACGTGATGATGTGTGCCGGCCGGTACACCCTGCTCGAACAGGGTGCGGCCGCTGACCTGTTGCCGCTCGCGGAGAGCCGGGGGGTGGGCGTGGTGATCGCGGGTGTCTACAACTCGGGACTGCTGTCCCGGGACCACCCGCCCGCCAACGCGCTCTACAACTACCAGCAGGCGCCACCGGAGCTGATCGAGCGGGCCCGACGGATCGCCGAGGTCTGCGACGCGCACGGTGTCACCCTGCCCCAGGCGGCGCTGGCCTTCGTCCGCCGGCATCCGGCCGTGGTCTCCACGGTGGTAGGTGTGCGCAACGGAACGCAGATGACGGAGACCGTACGGCGTTCGGCCACGGTCGTGCCCGACGAGCTGTGGCGGTCACTGGCCGCCACCGGGCTGCTCGCCTCGGCAGGATGACGCTCGAAGATCGGATATGACGACGTCGAGCACACATCGCGTTGGCGGGTGTGACCGCACCGGCGCGGGACCGGCTCCGCTTTTCGGAAACCGGTCCCGACCGGGGCGTCCTTGACGGTCGCGATGGTCGCGACGGTCAGGCCAGGCTGAACCGCCACTGCTGGTTGGTGCCGCTGTGGCAGGTCCACTGCAACAGGCGGGCGCCGTCGGTGGTGGCACCGCCGTTGACATCGATGCAGAGCCCGCTCAGCACACTCTTCACCGTGTAGACCCCGGTGGTACCGGTGGACGCGACGGTGAACTTTTGCTGGTTGCTGTTGTTGCAGGTGGCCTGCTGGAGGAAGGCGCCGGGGGTGGTGGAGCCGCCGGTGATCTCCGCGCACTTGTTGCTGTGCACGGCCCGGAGATAGACGGCACCGCCGCCGGCGTCGACCGCCTGCCACTTCTGGTTGTTGCCACCGGTGGCCGCCCACTGGTGGATCTGCGCGCCGTCGGCCGTGGAGACGCCGCTGACGTCCATCAGCTTGTTGCTGTGTTGTGCGGTGAGCGTCCACGTACGGCCGGCTATCCCACCACCGGTGTCACCGACGCCCACTCCCGGACCACCGAAGGTGTGCGAGTCCAGGTCGAACCAGTTGTTGCCGCTGCCCTTGAACACCAGGTACAGGGTGTGGGTGCCGGCGAGCGGGGTGACGTTCACCGGCGGCGTGGACTGGTAGTTGTCCCAGCCGCCGGTGCTCGGCACCGGGGTGGTGGCCAGCAGCGTGCCGGTGGCCGATCCGGCCCGCAACTCGATCGATCCGCCGCCGGAGGGCGACGACAGCCGGTAGCTCACGGTGTTGATGCCGGACAGGCTCATCGGGTTGAACGCCACCCAGTCGTTGTTGGAGATGTCCCCGATGCGCTTGCCGCTCTCCGCGCCGGCCTGGTCGATGACCCGGGTGCCGGACTGACTGCTGTAGTACTCGGCCTGCTTGTGCTGGGGTTGGAGGATCACCTGGGCACGGCCGGTGAGTGGAGCCGCGCCACCCGCGCCGCCGTCGTCGGTGTACCGCGCGTTCAGCACGTAGAACAGGTTTGCGCCGTCCGGGTGCCCGCCGAGCAGGTCGGTGGGAATGGTCCCGGAGCAGCCGGCGTAGTCCGTGGTCTCGTGCGCGTGGTCGTCGTGCCCGAGCGCCGGGTTGAGGAAGACCTTGCTGCAGTCGATCGGTGCGCCGCCCGGGTCGGTGACGGTGATCTGGTAGGAGACCCGGTCGCCGAAGGTGAGCATGCCACCGTTGGCCGGCGTGGTGATGGTGACCACCGGAGCGGTATTGCCGACGGTGATCGGCACGTTGGCGAAGGCCGTCTTGCCCGAGCTGTCGGTGACCTTCAACTGCGCCGTGTAGTTGCCGTTGCTGGTGTAGACCTTCGACGGGTTGGCCGCCGTCGAGGTGGTGCCGTCGCCGAACGTCCACAGGTAGCTGATCGTGTCACCGGGGTCGGGATCGGCCGACCCGGCGCTTGAGAACTGCACGGTCAACGGGGCGTTGCCGCTCGTGGGGGTTCCGGTGGCCTTGGCGATCGGTGACCGCCCGCCCTGGACGTAGTCGATCCGGTAGAGGCCGGAGTCGCTGTTGCCGCCACCGAAGTTGGTGCCCCACTCCAGCAGGTAGAGCGAGCCGTCCGGGCCGAACTCGAGGTCCATCGGGCTGTTGAACCGCGTGTTGGGCAGGAACGGGTTGGTTCGGGTGACCGCCGACGCCGAGTCGAAGTGCATCTCCTTGATGTAGTCACGCGACCACTCGTAGAAGAAGTGCACTCCGTCGTAGTACGGCGGGAACTTCGTCGCCGAAGGGTTCTGCGGGTCGTAGCGGTAGACCGGTCCGCCCATCGGTGCCGAGCCGCCCGAGCCCACCTCTGGGAAGTTCTGCGAGGCGCCGTAGCCGTACCACAAGTTGGGCGCGACGACCGGCCGGAGGTTGGTCAGGCCGGTGTTGTTGGGCGAGTTGTTGACCGGTGCGGCGCAGTTGAACTTGGCGCCTACCACGCCGGTGTCCGGGTTGTACGGCGCGTACGGCTGGTTGTCGCCGTGGCAGAACGGCCAGCCGTAGTTGCCCGGCGTCTTGATCACGTTGAGTTCGACGAGGCCCTCGGGGCCCCGGTTGGTGGTCGGTGGGTTCCGGTCCGGTCCGTAGTCGGCCAGGTAGACCCAGCCGTTGGCCGGGTCGATCGAGAAGCGGAACGGGTTGCGGAAGCCCATCGCGTAGATCTCGGGCCGGGTCTGCGCCGTCCCCTGGGGGTAGAGGTTGCCCGACGGAATGGTGTAGCCGCCACCGGCGGAGGGCCGGATGCGCAGCAGCTTGCCGCGCAGGTCGTTGGTGTTGCCGGCGGTACGCGCCGCGTCGAGCATGTGCTTGCCCGGGCGCCAGTCCAGCGGGGCGTAGCCCTGCCAGTTGGGGTCGAGGTTCGGCGCGACGTCGTCGCCGGTGCCGATGTAGAGGTTGCCGTCGGGCCCGAAGGCGATGTATCCGCCGGTGTGGCCGGGTTCGGGGTACGTCCGGTCGCGGTAGGCCGGGATGTCGATGATGGTCACCCCGCTGGACATGTTCAACGTGTCGCCGTTGAGGGTGTAGCGGGAGACCCGGTTGACGTCGGTCGAGCTGCTGGCCGGGGCGTGATACACGTACACGTACCCGTTGCTGGCGAAGTTCGGGTCGAGGGCCAGCCCGGTCAGCCCGTCCTCGCCTCCGGTGTAGACACTGAGCGTGCCGGCGGTCACCGTGCTGTTGGTGCTCGGCTTGAAGATCTTGACCTGGCCGCCGCGCTGGACGTACAGCACCCGCCCGTCGGGTGCCACGGCCAGTGCCATCGGGTCGACGGTGTTGCTGTCGAGGGTCCGCTTCTCGAAGTTGCCCCAGACGGTGCCACCACAGTCGCCCGGCTCGTTGCCGGCGGCCCACTTCACCCCGCCGAGGACGTGATTGCGGAAGTGGGTCTCGCTGTAGGACGCCGCGGCGTGGCCCATCGCGGTGGCCCAGACCCGGCCCCCGCCGGTGTTACGGCACCAGGAGATCGGGTGGTCGGAGCCCATCGCGCGGGGGCCCGGGTTGTACGTGCGCTCGTCGGCGGTGACCAGGACGTGCACCTCACCGCGCGGGTTCTTGTCGAAGTTGTACCACTCTTCGCTGCGGTTCCAGCGATCCGGCAGGCTGGCCGTCGACGGGTGCTTCTTGTCGGCGACGATGGCGGTGCCGGGCAGGACGCCGGGGGAGTGCTCCGGCATGTGCGCACCCGCGTTGATGGTCTGGTCCCACCAGGGGTACTCGCCCTCGATGCCCATGTCGGTGGCGTTGTGGATGGCCACGATGCCCTTGCCGCTGGCGAGGTAGCCCTCCACCGCCTGGCGCTGGCTGGCGGAGGTCCACACCATGCCGGACGTCTGGAACATGATCAGGACATCGAAGGTGGCCAGGTTCGCTGCGGTGAAGACGCTGGAGTCCTCACTGTGTACCAGCTCGAAGTTGTCGGACGCGGCCTGCTGCTGGAACATCGAGACCCCGGCCGGGATCGAGTCGTGCCGGTAGCCGGTGGTCTTGGTGAACAACAGGGCGCGGAACTCCGGAGCCGCTGATGCCGGCTGGACCAGCGCGAGCGCCAGTAACAGACCGGCGATCAGTCCGATGATGGCTGTCTTACGACGCATGCCGTCTCCTCGTCGGGGGTGGAGCAACAGGGGGCGCGACCACGAGTCCGGTCACCTCCCACGGCACGTCGGGTGGTGCCTGGTGTGGCACGACGGGAGGCGTGCGCGGTGGTCTTCGCACGGTTCGTCGTACCGACGTGACACTGCTGGATGTGACGCAGAGTCACGCCCGGGTGGGTTCCGGGCCCCGTGGTGGCAAGGAGCCTAAATAGTATCGATATGGACATATATTGATGTTAACGACAACATGGATGGGACTGATCATCGGCGTCCGCGCTCCCCAGTGGACCCCACCCGGCGTCTTTGCCTGTCGTTGGCCCAGTCGGTAGTCCGGGAAGATCGGGGATTGCGTACCCATCCCCGAGCATCTATCTTCATACGTGTGATGTTTCGGTCATGTCAAGCGAAAGTTTGAGCACGACAACAGGAAGCTTCGCTTCCGATAACTAAAGCCAGGTGACCGGCCGGTCCTAAGTGAACTTCGAGGTGGCGCACCGATGCCCTTGGCGATTACTATCCGTAAGGATTCTTGATGTCAGCTCGACCCCCGGCGCTGCTGACCCTGCGGGGCATTGGCAAGTCCTTCTTCGGGGTACGCGTTCTCGACGGTGTCGATCTCGACGTCGCTCCGGGCGAGGTGCACGCCGTGGTGGGCGAGAACGGTGCCGGCAAGTCCACCCTGATGAAGATCGTCTCGGGTGGGTACGCCCCGGACGGCGGCACCGTCGAGTTCGCCGGGCGAGCACGCGTGTTCGGCGGCCCGCGTGACGCCCAGCGGGCCGGCATCGGCATCATCCACCAGGAGTTCAACCTCCTGCCGGAGCGCACCGTCGCAGAGAACGTGTACCTGGGCCATGAGCCGAAGCGGCGTGGCCTGGTCGACCGGCGACAGATGCTCAGCCGCACCGCGGAGCTGCTGGCCACCATCGGGGAGACGGAACTGCCCGCCGATGCCGTGGTGGGCCGCCTCGGGGTCGCTCAGCAGCAGGTGGTCGAGATCGCCAAGGCGCTCGCGCTCGACGCGCGCCTGCTCATCATGGACGAGCCCACCGCCGCACTGGCCGACCACGAGGTCGAACTGCTCTACGGCCTGGTGCGACGGTTGCAACAGCAGGGCATCGGCCTGCTGTACGTCTCGCACCGGTTGACCGAGGTCTTCGACCTGTCCGACCGGATCACGGTCCTCAAGGACGGCCGCCTGGTGCGGACGATGCGCACCGCCGACGCCACACCGGAGGACCTGGTACGCCAGATGGTCGGCCGGGAGCTGTCCAGCTACTACCCGGATCGGGCCGCGCCCGGGGACGCCGGCGCGGTACGGCTGGCCGTGCGCGGTGGCGGGAACCGCAAACTACGCGACGTCGACCTGGAACTGCGCGCCGGTGAGGTGCTGGGGATCGGTGGTCTGCAGGGCTCCGGACGCTCGGCGCTGGCCCGCGCGCTGTTCGGCGTGGAGCCGTTCACCACCGGCGTGGTCACGATCGACGGTAGGCCGACCCGGCTGCGCTCCCCGCGCGCGGCGACGCGGGCCGGCCTCGCGTACGTCACCGAGGACCGCAAGGGCGAGGGCATCGTCGCCCGGCAGTCGGTGCTCGACAACGCGCTGCTCGCGAGCCGGGCGGTCTTCCCGGCCCGCTCGGGTCGCGCCGCGCGCACCGTACGCGTCCGCGAGCTGCTTGCCGCGGTGGAGGTCCGGGCCGCCGGTGACGACCAGGAGATCCGATTTCTGTCCGGCGGCAACCAGCAGAAGGTGGTGCTGGCCAGGTGGCTCGCACTCGACCCGCTGATCCTGCTCTTCGACGAACCCACCCGGGGCATCGACGTGGGCGCCAAGTCGGCGATCCACGATCTCGTCCGTCGGCTCGCCCGGGCGGGTGCGGCGGTGCTGATGATCTCGTCCGAGCTGCCGGAGCTGCTCGGCATGAGTGACCGGATGCTCGTCATGCGCGACGGCCGTGTCGCCGGTGAGCTGCCCGCCGGCGCCACCGAGGAGGACGTCGTCGCCCTGGCGGTCGGGACGGTACGGGAGGCGGCGGCGTGAGTAAGCGGAGCGAGCGAAGCGAGGCGGCGGCGTGAGTCTGCTGTCGCTGCGGCCGGCGCGACGGCCGGTACCTGGCGTGTTCGTGGCGCTTGCGATCACGCTGGCGCTCGGTTGGCTGATCGTCATGATCGATGGCGGTCAGCTGTTCAACCAGTCGACGACGGTGAGCCTGCTGCACGTCGCCGCCGGGCTGGGCCTCGTCGCGGTCGGTCAGACCCTGGTCATCCTCGGTGGGTCGCTCGACCTCTCGGTGGCCTACGTGATCAGCCTGAGCACCCTCGTCGCGGCCGAGACGATGAACGGCAGCGATGGGGCGCTGCTGCCCGCGGTCGCTTTGGCGCTCATGGTCAGTGCTGCTGTCGGGCTGCTCAACGGGCTGCTCGTCACCAGGCTGCGGATCAACGCTTTCATCGCCACCCTCGGCGTCGGGCTGCTGCTCAAGGGATACCTCGACAACGGCTACGACGGTCCGGCCGGCAGCACCTCGCCCGGGCTCGTGCAGAGCCTCGGCTACCAACGCATCGGCCCCGTACCACTGTCCTTCCTGCTGCTGCTCGCCGTGACCGGGGCATGCTGGTTCGCGCTGGCGCGGACCCGGTTCGGTCACCATCTGGTCGCCGTCGGCGGTGACCCGGAGGTCGCCCGACTCTCCGGCGTCCGCAACGACCGGGTTCTGGTCATCGCCCACGTGCTCTGCTCGCTCTGCGCCGGACTCGCCGGGATCTACCTGGCGAGCCGGCTCGGCTCGGGTGCCCCCCGGGTGGGCACCGAAGGTCTCTACGACCTGGAGTCGATCGCCGCCGTGGTCATCGGCGGCACCGCTCTCGCCGGCGGCCGTGGTGGCGTCCTCGGCACGCTCGGCGGCGTGCTGTTGCTCGCCAGCATCGACGCCATCTTCAACCAGCTCGAAGTGGACGCCTTCTTCAAGCAGGTGATCCGGGGGGCCATCATCATCGCCGCCGTGGCCGTCTACGCCCGTCGGGCCATGCGAAAGGCGGCCGTCTGACATGCAGCTCGTCAAGCGTCGCCCGCTGCCGCCCCAGCTGACCCGGGTACGCGCCGGCGGGCTGCTGCCCCTGCTCGCGATACTCGCGGTGCTGCTAATTCTGGTCGCCGTGCGCCAGCCCGATTTTCTGGCGCCGGCCTCCCTGATGTCGTTCCTCGGCCGCTCGGCGCCGCTCATCCTGCTCGCCGCGGGTCAGTATTTCGTGATCGTCTCGGGCGAGTTCGACCTGTCCGTCGGCTCGCTGGTCACCGCACAGGTCGTGGTCGCCGCCCGGCTGATCGACAGCGATCCGTCGCGGACCTGGCCGGTGGTGCTGGTGCTGCTCGCTGGCGGGGTGCTCGTCGGGCTGGTCAACGGCCTGATCACGACGCGACTGCGGGTGCCCTCGTTCATCACCACCCTCGGCATGTTCCTGATCCTGGTGGGTGCGGTCTATCTCTGGTCCAACGGCGCGCCCAAGGGCGGGCTCTCCGAGGAGTTCCGTCGCTTCGGCCGGCGTGCGTTCGAGGACGTGCCGGTGTTCGGCCGTATCCCGTACGCCCTGCTGGTCCTGCTGGTCCTCGCCACGCTCGCGGTGCTGCTGATGCGCTCCGACTTCGGCCGGATCCTGGTCGCGGTCGGGGACAACGCACGTACGGCGGAGCTGAGCGGCGCCCGGGTACGCCGTACCCGGACCATCGCCTTCATGCTGAGCGGCCTCGCCGCCGCCGTCGCGGCCATCCTGATCGGCGGCTACAGCGGGGTGTCCTTCCAGGCCGGTGCCGGTCTGGAGTTTGGCGCCATCACCGCGGTCGTGCTGGGCGGGGTCGCCCTGGGTGGCGGACGTGGCTCGGTCGTCGGCGCGATGCTCGGCGCGCTGACCCTCGAACTGCTCTTCACGCTCATGAATTTCTACGGCGTCTCCGGCGCCCTCAGACCGACCGTTCAGGGCGCCATCATCCTGTTCGCCGTGGCGGTCTCGAGTCGACGTTCCACGTCGAGATAAGGGGATTTCTAAATGAAACGACGCATGGCGGCCACGGCCGCGCTTCTCCTGGTGTCCCTCGTCGGCTGTGCCACCGACGAGCCCGCTGCGACCCCTTCGGACGGCTCTTCGGCGCCCCCTGCCGGGGCCGGCACCGGCGAGCAGTCGAAGTTCTTCGTGCAGGCCGACTACGACAACGAACTCGCGCTGCTCGACGCCGCACCGACCGGTCCGGCCGACAAGCCGTGGGAGCAGGTGCTCAACCCGAAGATGGTGGACACCGCCAAGTTCAAGAAGGACGGCCCCTACAAGATCTGCTTCTCGAACGCGGCGTTGAACAACCCGTGGCGTCAGGTCGGCTTCAAGACCATGCAGGCCGAGGTCGAGGCGCAGGGCGACCGGATCTCCGAGTTCGTTCACGTCGACGCCGAAGGCAAGGACCAGAAGCAGATCGCCGACATCAACGACCTGCTCGGCAAGGGCTGTGACGCGCTCATCGTCTCGCCGAACACCACCGCCACGCTCACTCCGGCCGTGACGGCGGCCTGCGACGCCGGCCTGCCGGTCATCGTCTTCGACCGTGGCGTCGACACCGACTGCCCGGTGACGTTCATCAACCCGATCGGCGGGTACGGGTTCGGTCACGTCGGAGCGGAGTTCGTCAGCCAGCAGATGAAGCCCGGCGGCAAGGTTCTCGCGCTGCGTATCCTGCCCGGCGTCGACGTGCTGGAGACCCGGTGGTCCGCCGCCAAGGTCGCGTTCGACAAGGCGCAGGTCGACGTGGTCGGGGTCGAGTTCACCGATGGCGACCCGGCCAAGACCAAGAAGATCGTCAACGACTACATCCAGCGGCACGGCACCATCGACGGCGTCTGGATGGACGCGGGCGCGGTCGCCGTCGCGGCGGTGGAGGCGTTCCAGGACGCCGGTCAGCCGGTGCCTCCGATCAACGGCGAGGACCAGCTCGACTTCCTGAAGATGTGGAAGGACGAAGGGCTCACCGCGATCGCGCCCACGTACCCGACCTACCAGTGGCGTACGCCGATCATCGCGGCGCTGCGAATCCTCGACGGCCAGCAGGTGTCCGACCCGTGGAAGCTGCCCCAGCCGACGATCACCCAGGAGAATCTGGACAGCTATCTCGACCCGAACATGCCGCCGCTGCACTACGCGATGTGCGGCTGCACCGACCTGCCGGGTTACCCGCAGCGCTGGAAGTAGGCGTCCGTTGCGTGCCGTCGGTGTCAATCCCTGGGTGTGGACCTCGCCGGTCGACGACGAGGCCCTGACCGCACTGATCCCCCGGATCGCGGCGCTCGGCTTCGACGCGGTCGAACTGCCGATCGAGCAGCCGGGTGACTGGGATCCGTACCGCGTCCGGGACCTGCTCGCCAGGTACGGACTGGACGCGGCCGGCGTCTGTGCGGTCACCCCGCCCGGGCGGGAACTCGTAAATGCCGCCCCCGCCGTGGTGGAGGCCACGGTGGCGTACCTGAACAGCTGCGTGGACAGTGCGGCGATCATCGGCGCGCCGTGTGTCGGTGGTCCGGTCTACGCGTCGGTGGGCCGCACCTGGCCGATGACGCCGACGGAACGCGCGACCTGTTACGCCGATTTCCGTCGGGCGCTGGTACCGGTTGCCGACCGGGCCGCCGATCGGGGGGTGTCCATCGGGGTGGAGGCGCTCAACCGGTACGAGACCAGTGTGGTCAACACGATCGAACAGACCGTGGAGATGATCGACGGTCTGCCGACGAACGTCGGCCTCATGATCGACACGTACCACATGAACATCGAGGAGGCGAACCCGTACGCGGCGCTGGCCGCGGCGGGTCCGCACATCAAGCACGTACAGGTGAGCGGCACCAACCGGGGCGCGCCCGGGTCGGATCACCTGGACTGGCCCCGGCTCCTCGCCGCCCTGGCCGCCACCGGCTACTGGGGTGCGATCTGCATCGAGTCGTTCACCCCGGAGAACGCGACGATCGCGACCGCCGCCTCGATCTGGCGCCCGCTCGCCCCGTCACCGGACCGGCTCGCGGGGGACGGGCTGGCCTATCTCCGGAGCATTCTCGGCTGAGCTGCGCCGCCCTACGCCCGGTCACCGGCGTGATCTCAGTCGATCCTTGCGCAGACATCATTCGTATGATGAACTGCCGTCCACATACCACCCACCACACCGCACCACCCGTCCAGGTAAGGAGACCCCCGTGTCCGTACCTCCACCCCCCGGCACACCCCGACGGGTGCTGGCCGCGGCCGCGACGGTGGCGCTGACCGCCGCGGCCACCGTGGCCGGCGTGACCACGTTCGCCGCCCCCGCGCTCGCCGCGACCACCACCCTCTACGCGTCCCCCTCCGGTGGCGGCAGCAGTTGCACCGCCGCGCAGCCGTGTTCGTTGGCCGGTGCGCAGACCGCCGTCCGCTCGATGAACAGCTCGATGTCGGGCGACATCGTCGTGCAACTGGCTGACGGCGTCTATCGGCTCTCCGCACCGCTGCGGTTCACCGCCGCCGACTCCGGCACCAACGGCTACCGGGTGATCTGGCAGGCGGCACCGTCGGCCCGTCCCGTGATCAGCGGCGCGCGGGCGGTCACCGGCTGGACGCAGGTGGACGCCGGCCGCAACATCTGGCGGGCCAACGTCGGCGCCGGCACCGACACCCGCCAGCTGTACGTAAACGGTGCGCTCGCCACCCGGGCCCGTACCCAGGTCAACCGGGCGGACTTCACCGCGGACAGCACCGGTATGCGGTTCACCAGCGGCGCCCTGAGCTACCTCAACAACCTGGCCAACCAGAGCCGCATCCAGATGGAGAGCGTCAACTCGTTCACCGACCGGTACGTGTCGGTGCAGAGCATCAGCGGCAGCCTCATCCGGATGCAGCAGCCCGGCTGGAGCAACAACAACTTCGGGTACGACACGTTCACCAGCCCACACCGGGCCGGACCGCTCTACCTGGCCAACGCCTACGAGTTCCTGGACTCGCCGGGGGAGTGGTACCTCGACCCGGGCACCGGCGCGCTGAACTACATCCCGCTCGCCGGCCAGAACATGAACAGCGTAAGCGTGGAACTGCCGACGCAGCAGTCCCTGGTCAACCTCGGCGGGACCTACGCCGCGCCGGCACACCACATCACGTTCACCGGTATCACCTTCACCGGAACGACCTGGCTGGGGGCCAGCAGCAACCAGGGCTACGTGGACCAGCAGACCGGCGCGTACATCTACGGCAACTGGAACTGGCCCAGCTTCTCCTCCTGCCACAACGGTTGCCCGCAGTTCGAGGCCACCCGACCGAACTGGCAGCAGATGCCGGCCGCCGTGCAGGTCTCGGCCGCCAACAACATCACCTTCAGCGACTCACAGTTCGTCAACCTCGGGCAGACGGCGATCGGGATCGGCAACGACGCCAACGCCCACGGCAGCGGGGTGGGCCTGGGCACCAGCAACATCACCGTCACCCGCTCCGAGATCGCCCGCAACGCGGCCGGTGGCATCGTCGTCGGTGGCGTACGCGCCGACGCCCACCACCCCAGTGACCAGCGCATGGTGAACCGGGACATCACCATCAGCAACAACCGCCTGCACGACCTGGGCATCGAGTACCGGGGCATCGTCTCGGTGCTCACCACCTACGTCACCAACTCCACGGTCTCGTACAACGAGGTCTACAACATGCCGTACACCGGCATGTCCATCGGGTACGGCTGGGGCTCCAACGACGCGGGTGGCAGCGAGCACTACGCCGGCCGTGGCCTGTACAACTACCAGCCGCGCTACACCACGGCCACCACCGCGTCGAACAACCGGCTCATCGGCAACTACGTGCACGACGTGATGCAGCAGATGAACGACGGCGGGTGCATCTACACCCTGTCGGCGAACCCGGGCGGGTTGATCAGCGACAACTACTGCCTGCGGACCAACGGCTACTTCGGCGTCTACTTCGACGAGGGGTCCCGCTACTACACCGCCCGCAACAACGTGTTCTCGTCCACCGGCACCTGGGCCACCGCCAACTACTGGTACGCCGAGAACATGGGCAACTTCACCGTCACCAACAACTGGTCGACGAACGGCAGCACCAACGTGACAAACGGCGACCGGGGCAACGTCGTGTCCGGAAACGTGACGGTGACCAACGGCAACTGGCCCTCGGGCGCCCAGGCGGTGATGGCCGGGGCCGGTCCGCAGGGCGGCACCAGCAACCCGCAGGGCGTGCAGATCGTCGGTACCCAGTCCGGGCGGTGCGTGGACGTCGAAGGTGCGAGCACCACCAACGGCGCTCAGGCGAAGCTCTGGGACTGCCACGGCGGGACGAACCAGCGCTGGACCTACACCGCCAGCAAGCAACTCATGGTGTACGGCAACAAGTGCCTCGACGCGTCGGGGCAGGGCACCAGCAACGGCACCCTGGCGATCATCTGGGACTGCAACGGCCAGGTCAACCAGCAGTGGAACGTCAACGCCAACGGCACCATCACCGGCGCGCAGTCCGGGCTGTGCCTCGACGCCAGCGGCTACGGCACCACCAACGGCACGGTGGTCCACCTCTGGGCCTGCCACGGCGGCGCCAACCAGCAGTGGAATCTGCGTAACTGACGATCCGGGTGGGTGGGGCCGCGTGCCGACCCCACCCACCCGGGTTACTCGGTTCAGGACGCCTGACGTCGAAGGTGTTCGGCGAAGGCGGATTGGCTGCCCAGCATGACCATGATCGCGTTGCGGTAGGCGACCGATCCCCACAGGTGCAGTTCCTCGTCGTCGAGGCCGCCGAAAATGCCGGCGAGCGCCTTGCGCGCGCGGCGGTCGAGGACCTTCTGCGGTCGGGCGAGCAACTCGCCCGCGCGGCGCAGCGCGTCGAGGTACGCGGCGACGGCCGAGGTGTACGCGGGCCCGCCGAGTTCCTCCAACATGCCGAACTCGAAGAGGTGCAGCGCCGCCTCCGACTCCCAGTCCGGGGTGCGTTGGACGTGGCGGATCAGCATCACGTGCCGCGCCTCGAACAACAGCAGGATCCCGCGGCCGAGCCGACTCAGCGGCCGGCGGCTCGACGGCAGCCGCAACGTGCGTACCGGTTGCCCGGCGGCCACGTCCACCGCACCGGCGAAGCTGGGCATCCGCTCGCCGCTCGGGACCGGGTCGGGTACCAGGCAGACCCGGTCGGCGTAGACCAGGTCATCCCGGCCGGAGAGCGACCGCATCGCCGTCGTGGCGACCTCGGTGAAGGGACGGTCGTCGGTCGCCGCGTCCGGGTCGAGGGCGTAGACCATCCCCGGCCGGCCGGGCGTAGGGACGCCCAGGACCGCGGAACTCCGCAGGAAGCCCCAGGTCGTTGCGGCCCATCGGCTGCGCCGGGCAACCTCGGCTGCGGTGTCCCGCCAGTCGCGGGCCAGCCGCAGCCGTTCCCGGACGTCGGTGGCGTCGGTCATCTCAAGCAGCGCGCGGGGCAGTGGCGCGACGGGATCCACGTGGAGCGGGTCGGTGACGATGGACGGACCGATCGCCGCGTGTTCGGCGCAGTCCGCGTCGGTGTGCGGATCGCCGGTCGCGCCGTGGCAGTCTCCCAACCAGGTGACCTCACGGCTCACCGACTGTCGGGCGAACGCTGGCGCCGGCAGCATGCCGGCGCGCAGGATCCGCTCGTACTGCACCCGAGCCCGGGCCGTCCGCAGCATGTCGAGCGGCAGGACCGGGGCCAGTGTCAGGACCGTCTCGATGATCGTGCAGTGCGGGCAGACGGGCCCGTCCGGGTCGACCACGCGGAACTCCCGCAGATGGTCGAGACCGGGCTGCTCCCACTGCACGCCGATGCCGCCGCCCTCGCGCAGCATCAGGTAGAGGTGGGTGGTGGCCTGCCGGTCCCGGGTGACGGCCGCCATCTCGTCGAGGAACCGCCGGCGGCTGATCTGCTCCACCGCGTCACTGTATCGACCGGCGTCGCGATCATGGCTCGGCGCGAAACGGCGAAATCCAGTGCCGGCGTACGGGATCGGCCGACTATCCTCCGCTTCGACATCCGTCGACGGACAGGAGCTGAGATGCGCCTCGACCTGGACACGGCCGCCGCTCCGGCGCGAGAGCTCCCCGTGCGCTGATCCGTGCGGTCCACCGCCGGTCCACCGACGGTGGCGGTGCTCCTCGCTGCGGAGCGGTCCCCTGACGACCGTTTCCCTTCCAGTTCGAGGAGCAATCTTGCGTGCCCTGGTATCCGCGCGTCTGGGCGCGGACTTCGCCAAACTCTGGACCGCCTCGGCGGTGTCCAACATCGGCGACGGCATCACCATGGCGGCCGGCCCACTGCTGGTCGCCTCCATCACCGAGAGCCCGGCGCTGATCGCCGGTGCGGTCTTCGTACAACAGCTGCCCTGGTTGTTGTTCGCCCTGCTCAGCGGTGCCTACGTGGACCGGATCGACAGGCGTCGCCTGGTGGTGGCGGTGAACCTGGTGCGGGCCGTCGCGCTCGCCACGCTGACGGTCACCATCGCCACCGACACCGTCACGGTGGTCATCTTCTACGCGGTGCTCTTTCTGCTCGGTACGGGGGAGACGCTGGCCGACACCGCCATGGGTGCGCTGTTGCCATCGGTGGTCGCCCCCGACCGGCTGCCGAGCGCGAACGCGCGGCTCTACGCCACCTTCACGATCGGCAACCAGTTCGTGGCCAAGCCGTTGGGCGCCGGGCTGTTCGTCATCGCCGCAGCGGCGCCGTTCGGCCTCAACGCACTCACGTTCGCCGTCGCCGCGGTGCTGCTGGCGGGGTTGCGGCCGGCCCCGGCACCGGCGGCCACGACGCGTGCGTCGGTGGTCCGCTCGATCGCCGAGGGGGTGCGGTGGCTGTGGCGGCACCGGTTGCTACGGACCCTGGCCCTGAGCATGGGCGTGGGCAACGTCGCCTTCTGCGCGGCGTTCGCGGTGTTCGTGCTCTACTGCCGGCAGCGTCTGGGCGTCTCCGGCGTCGGCTACGGCTTCCTGCTCACCGCGTTCGCGGTCGGCGGGCTGGCCGGCACGGCGGTGGCGACCCGACTCGTCCGGATGGTCGGACGAACCGTGGTGCTGCGGGGCGGGCTGATCGTCGAGGTGGTCACGCACCTGGTTCTGGCGACCACGACGGCAGCATGGGTAGTGGTGGTCGTCCTGGTCGTGTTCAGCGCGCACGGCATGGTCTGGGGAATCACCGTCGCGTCGCTGCGTCAACGGCTGGTGCCGTCCCGGCTGCTCGGCCGGGTCGGCAGCGCGTACGCGGTGCTCGATCTCGGCGGGGCGGCGGTCGGCTCCCTTCTCGGTGGCCTGATTGCCGGCAGCTGGGGCAACACGGCCCCGTTCTGGATCGCCGGGGTGACGATGGCGGTTGTCGCTGTCGCCGCCTGGCGACCGCTGGCACAGAGTCCAAACCGGTCGGAGACTATCGAAGAGAGCTGATTACCGTACCATCGGGCTGTTCTTCCCCTGGGTGGGTGCGGAGGAGACCGCATGGACGATGTGACCCTCCGAGCCCTGCGGCTACTGGAGGAGGCGCAGGCCGGTGGCGCGGCCCAGGTGCTGGCGGAGGCGGTCGCGGCGCTACGGGAACCGACCGGGGAACTGCGCGACGGCCCGGCGGCGATGCACTTCGTGCGCGTCGTGGCGCTGACCCGGCTCGGTGACCTGCGCGCCGCGATCGCCGCCGCCGATCTGATGCTCGTCGCCGCCGAGCGGGAGAACAGCGCCGGGTGGCGCTCCTGCGCGCTGTCGCTGCGCGCCGACCGGCGGCTCCGCCTCGGCGACCAGGACATCGCCGAGTACGACATCGAAGCCGTCCTGCGGGACCTCGTTCGCGCCGAAACGGCCCTGCTGGCCGGCGAACCGGATCCGGTGATCGAGGGCAACGCCCGCACCGGGCTGGCGATCGGGTACGCGAAGCTGCGCCTCTACGAGCTGGCGGCGCCACAGTTCCAGGCGGCATACGAGACGACCTGCCGACCCGGGTACCCGGACAACGGCAACCGGGCGATGTGGCTGTGCAACCTCGCGGAGCTCAACCTCATGTGGGCCCTGGAGTTGTATCAGGTCGGCCAGGTCGCCGAGGCGGAGAAGCACACCACGGTGGCCGAGGAGCACGCGGCGCGGGCGATGACGGAAGCCTCCGGCCCCAAGGCGGAGGTGTGGCGGCTCTCGGCGTCGCTCTTCGCGGCGTGCGCCCGCGCCGACCGTCAGGACCCGGCCGGTGCGGCGGAGGACATTCCCCGGGTACTGGCGTCGTTGCAGGAGCACGGCGTCGAACAGCGACACCAGGAGCAACTGCTGTGCCGGCCGTTCCACGCCGTCGCGCTCAGCCGGTCCGGGCGGCCGGCTGAGGCGCTGCGGGTCATCGAGGAGGCGGTGACCGGCCTCTCTCCCGACAACGACTGGTTGATCACGGCGGCGCTGCACCGTACGCACGCGGTGCTGCTGGCGAAGACCGGGGCACGCGACGCACTGCCGGGCCTCACCTACGGCGACGCGCTCGCGGAACTGCTGTGGCGTCAGCGACATCGCTGGCTGCACGCGGCGGTGACCATGCAGTCGTACGACGTGCTGCGGTGGCAGCACGAGCGGGCCGAACGGGCCGCGCGGATCGACCCGCTCACCGGGGTGGCCAACCGGCGGGGCCTGGACAGCTTCCTGGAGCGCCTGGCCACTCCCACGGCGGCCGGGACCGATCCGGTGGCGGTGCTGATCGTGGACGTGGACCGGTTCAAGGACATAAACGACTCGTTGGGGCACGCCACCGGCGACGACGTGCTGCGGGCCGTTGCGCAGGTGGTCGCGGCAAGTGTCCGCCGGGACGACTTCGTCGCCCGGCTGGGCGGTGACGAATTCGTCGCGATCCTGCCGGGAGCGGATCTCGGCGCCGCTGAGCAGGTCGCCCAGCGGGCCGTCGACGCCGTGGCCGCGATGGCGGTGTGGCAGGTGACGGTGAGCGTCGGGGTGGCGGGCGGTTCCGCGTACACCCTCGGAGAGACCCTGGCGCACGCGGACGGTGCGATGTACGCGGCGAAGCGGGCCGGCGGAAACCGGATGGGCAGCCGTCACCCCGGTACCTGACCGCCGGGTGCCGCGGCGTCGGCCGGTCCGGCAGGATCGGTACGTGGACATCGAGCCGGTCGACGTCGCGCCCATCCGGGGGTTCCGCCGCGCGATCCTTCGGCAACGCTGGGATGATCTGATCTTCCTGCACTGGCCGGTCGAGCCGGAGCGGGTTGCACCGCTGCTGCCGGCCGGCACCCGCCCCGACACGCTCGACGGGCTGACCTACGTCGGGCTGATCGGCTTCCGGATGGTCGGTCTGGGGCTGGGATTCGGACCCGGCGTACCGTACTTCGGCAGCTTCTGGGAGACCAACGTCCGGTTGTACTCCGTGGACAGCTCCGGCCGACGGGCCGTGGTCTTCCGCTCGCTCGACGCCTCCCGGCTGGTGCCGGTGCTGGTCGCCCGGGCGACCCTGCGGCTGCCGTACCTGTGGTCGGCCATGAAGCTGGAGCGAGACGGCGACCGGCTCAGCTACCGGTGCCGGCGTCGCTGGCCGGGCCCGACCGGCACGACCAGCCGGATCGAGGTCCGGGTCGGCGGGCCGATCGCCGAGCCGACGCCGCTGGACCACTTCGTCACCGCGCGCTGGGGCCTGCACACCCGGGCGTACGGACGTACCCGGCACCTACCGAACTGGCACCCACGTTGGCCGCTGCACCACGCGGAACTGCTCGCCCTGGACGACAAACTGGTGACCGCCGCCGGGCTGCCGCCGCCGCAGGGGCCACCGACAAGCGTGCTCTACTCACCGGGGGTGCCGGTCGCCTTCGGCCCGCCGACCAGCGTGCGGTAGCCCATGCTAGCATTGCTCTCATTGGGTGGGTGGGAGGAACAGCATGGCAGCCCTCAGCATCAGAGATCTCGACGACAGCGTGCGCGACAAGCTGCGCCGCCGCGCTGCGCAACACGGCCGATCCATGGAGGCCGAGATCCGCGACATACTCACTGCGGCAGTTGCCGAGGACGCGCCGGCAAACGATCTGTTCAGCGCACTCACCGATCGATTCACCAGACTCGGTGGGGTTGAGCTGGATGTACCGGCACGTTCCACGGCCCCCCGTGCGGCGGATCTGCCCGAATGATGATCGTTCTCGACACCAACGTTGTCTCCGAGCTCATGCGGGCCGAGCCCGCTCCAGTGGTGCTCGCGTGGCTCCAGCAGAGTTCGAGCACCGGCCTGTACACCACAGCCGTTACCGTCGCCGAGATCCGCTACGGCATTGCGCGGCTGCCGGAAGGCCAGCGCCGGGAATCACTGCACCAGGCTGCCAGCGAGATCTTCGCCGCCTTTCCTCGCCAGGTGCTGCCCTTCGACCTCGCCGCAGCCGGTGCCTACGCCGACGTAGTCGCGGTGCGGGAAAAACTCGGCCACCCGATCGATGGGTTCGACGCCCAGATCGCCGCCATCTGCCGCGTCCAGGCCGCCACCCTCGCCACCCGGAACACTAAGGACTTCACTGACACAG
Organism: Verrucosispora sp. WMMD703; assembly: GCF_049178935.1. Lineage (NCBI taxonomy): Bacteria > Bacillati > Actinomycetota > Actinomycetes > Micromonosporales > Micromonosporaceae > Micromonospora > Verrucosispora sp. WMMD703. Next base: position 2,221,070 of record NZ_JBMHMM010000004.1, read on the forward strand.
GGATCGATGTCGTCGATCCCTGGCGCGGCGCGACCAGCTGAGACGCCGGCACTCACTGCATAGTCGATCGGCATGAAGGCGCTTCAAGCGGTTGCCGGTGCCAGGAGCTGGAAGATCGGCGCGCAGGCGGCCACCGGGCGCGGACGATTGCCGTCAGTGCTAGCCGGTGGCCGCTCGGGTTGCGCGGCGGATCAGAGGTAGCTGAACAGCGGCGGGAAGAGCAGCACCACGACCCAGGCCCAACCGGCGTACACCGGTAGGTAGCCGGTCTGCCAGCGTTCCAGGGCCGCGAACGGGGTGCGCCGACGGATGAAGTCCAGCATCAACCACGCCGACCAGGCGAGGTTGGCCAGCAGGATGACGTTCTCGCCGAGGGCCGCGGCCTTGTTCGGGGTGGTGCCGTACTCGGTGATCCGCTCGGTGATCGCCCACAGCACCAGCACGTCGATGATGAGCGCGCTGACCACGAGGGCGAGTTGCAGTCGGTCGAACAGGCCGGGCGGGGCCAGCGGGTCGCGGGCCGAGATCGAGTACAGCAGCAGCCCCAGCACCACGACCAGCAGCAGGTCGAACAGGATCAGTGCCTCCCGCTCGACGTTGATGCCGGCGGTGGTCCAGACGATGGCGACCAGGAAGGCCAGCAACGCGGCGGTGAACAGCGGCGTGAACAGGCGGGTGAGCACCGGGGCGATGTTCTCGACCACACTCTGCTTGGCCTCGACGAGCCAGCCCGCCACGACCACCGCGGCCACCACGCCGCACGGCAGCAACCATTCCGAGACGAAGCCCTCGGGGTCGATCCCGATGGCCTGGAAGGTGCCGACCGTGAAGGCGGTCAGCACGCCGCCGCCGAGGGCGATGAGGACGAAGTAGACGAAGCATTCGCCGGTGAATCTGATGAAGTCCATGCGCCGTCGCGACGAGCGCAGATCGTCGGAGACATAGGCCAGGCCGACCACGAACCACAGGGCTATCGGCAGGTGGATGGTGGTCAGCACCAGCGACTGGGAGTCCTCCGCGAGGGAGTAGGCGTTGGCGGCCACCGCACCGAGCGCGAACAGGGCGACCATCACCCCGATCAGCGCCCTGCCGGCCCGGCGGCGCCAGGCCAGGTACGCGGCCAGCCAGGGCAGCGTGAACAGCGCGAAGTTGGGTGCGTAGAAGGCGCCGTCCTGTTGGAAACCCAGGCCGAACAGCTCCGGCAGCTTGATCGACACGGCCGCACCGACCGCGCAGACGATCATCGCGGTCAGGTCGCGCCGGGACCGGTTGCCCGTCTCCGGGTCGTCGGCGCCGCCGGTCAGCACCAGTTGCTTCCACAGCCGCTCCGAGTGTTCCCGGGCGAACTCGCGGGACAGTTCGTCCAGGCCGCCGAGCCGTTTGACCGCGACCAGGAACGCCTCGTCGGGGCGCAGGCCGGCGGCGATGAGCTCGTCGACCGAGCCGCGAAGGTGGTCCTCCAGTTCCTCGACGTCGGCGCGCTGCAACTCCGGGCGGCGTCGTACGTAGTGACGCCACTGGGCGAACTGGTCCTCCAACGCGTCCGGGCCGGGGGATGGCGTGCCAGCGTCGGGGCTGCCGGGCGCGGTCATGCCAGACCTCCGAGGGGAATCGTCGTCGAGCGCCGTACGTCGCCGGGGTCGGCCCAGATCGCCTTGAGGGCGCTCACCACGGTGTCCCACTGGCGACGTTGCTCGGCCAGCTCGGCGAGGCCGCTGTCGGTGATGCGGTAGTACTTGCGTCGCCGCTCCCCGGGGACCGACTGCCAGCTCGACTCCACGTGACCGAGCCGTTCGAGCCGGTGCAGCAGGGGATAGAGCAGCCCTTCGGTCCAGTCCAACTCGCCGTCGGACAGCTCGTTGATGCGTCTGAGGATCGCGTACCCGTAGCTCTCCCCGTCGGCCAGGATGCCGAGCACCATCGGCGTCGCCGAGGCGGCGACGAGATCCTTGGTGACCTTCATGAGATTCTCCCACCACCAATACCTAGAACTATGAGGCATAGTAGTTCTAGGTATTCAGGTGGCGCAAGGAAAGCCCGCCGGCGGTGCCGGCGGGCTTTCGGAAGCGCTGATCAGGACTGTTGGCGGGTGGCCGCGTCGCTCAGCGACCGCCGCCACGCCCGCCGGGCCGGGCCCGGGCGGAGAAGGCTGCCGCACCCGACCGGGCGGCACCGGAGCGCGCCGAGGCAGCCGAGGACCGCCCTGAACCGGCCGGAACGGGCCGCCCCGAGCTGGCTGAAGCGGACCGGGTCGAGCTGCCCTGGGCGGACTTGCCGCCGCGCCGGTTGCGGCCGCCGGAGGCGGGTGACGCCTCCCGGCGGGCGGCCGTTGGCCGGGCGACCGGCGCGGCCGGCGCGACCGCAAGTGTCCGTTCCCCTGGCGCGAGTTCGCGCAGCAGCGCGTCCCCTGGGCGCAGTCGAGTGGTGGTCGCCGCGATGCCCGCCTTGCGGGTCAGCTCTCGTACCTCCGGGGCCTGCGTGTCGGTCATCAGGGTCACCACGGTCCCGGCCGCGCCGGCCCGGGCGGTACGCCCCGAGCGGTGCAGGTACGCCTTGTGCTCCACGGGTGGATCGGCGTGCACCACGAGGGCCACGTCGTCGACGTGAATGCCCCGGGCCGCGATGTCGGTGGCCACCAGTGTCCGCACCGTACCGTCGGAGAACGCCTGGAGATTCCTGGTGCGGGCGCCCTGAGCCAGATTGCCGTGCAGCTCCACCGCGGCCACCCCGGCCGCGACCAGCCGGCGGGTGAGGGTCTTGGCGCCTCGCTTGGTGCGGGTGAACACCACCGTCCGTCCCGGCGCGGCGGTCAGGTCGACAAGCACGGCGAACCGGTCCTCGGCGTGCACGTGCAGCACGTGGTGCGTCATCGCGGCGACCGGAGACTTGGTCGAGTCGACGCTGTGCACCACCGGATCGGTGAGAAAACGCCGGACGAGCACATCGACACCGGAGTCCAGGGTGGCGGAGAAGAGCAGCCGTTGCCCGCTGCGCGGGGTCAGCTCCAGCAGTCGGCGTACCGTCGGCAGGAAGCCCAGGTCGGCCATGTGGTCGGCCTCGTCGAGCACGCTGATCTCGACGGCGTCCAGGTGGGCGTGCCCGGCCTGTACGTGGTCGGCGAGCCGGCCCGGGCAGGCCACCAGGACGTCGACCCCGGCGCGCAACCCGGTGACCTGCGGCCGGGCGGCGACACCGCCGAATACGGTCATCGTGCGCAGCGACAGTGCCTGGGCCAGCGGCGCCATCACACTGTCGATCTGGGTGGCCAGCTCCCGGGTCGGCGCGAGGATCAGCGCCCGGGGGCGTCCGGGCCGGCGCGGCGCGCCGGTTGCGGCGAGCCGGGTGAGCACGGCCAGGACGAAGGCGTACGTCTTGCCCGAACCGGTGCGGCCCCGACCGAGCACGTCGCGACCGGCGAGGGCGTCGGGCAGAGTTGCGGCCTGGATCGGGAACGGTCGGTCCACCCCGGTCGCGGCCAGCACGCGGGTAAGTGCGGCGGGCACGCCCAGCTCGGCGAAGGTCGGGACGGTGGACGGGGTGGTCTGTTGCTGCGGGCGGCGTGCCGCCATGAAGGCTCCGAACGTAGAAGGGGACGTCCCGCCCCGGCGCAGTGGTGCCGGCCGTGGCCTGGCGCGTCGAAGGCGCGGGGCTCGGGACATCGAATCGGACCCGCGGTCAGGCGGGTCGCACGATCAGCCTACCCGACCGGTGGCGGGCGGGCTGCCGGTGAGGTTCAGGAGGGTGCCACGACCCGCCAGCGGCTCTGGCCGCCCATCCACGCCCCGGCCAGGATCTCCGCCGACTTGCGGCCGGGGCAGGGGTAGATCTTCGAGCGGCCGGTGCCGCCGCCGGCCCGGGCCTCGACCTCCCACGACTCGCCGTCGGTACGGATGTAGACGTCGCGACGTCCGCGCGGGGTGTGGTCGCCGTTCCACCAGTGACGCTCAACTCTCACCCGCTGACCGTATAGCACCAGGTCCGCGAGGGAAACGTTGATGATCTTGGGAGATGTCACCGCCACGCAGGGTGTTTGTCGCCTCGACGCGACGTGGTCGTTCGAGGCCCGTTCGGGGTGACCCGGGCCACCCGAATCCGGCGTCGGAGGGTGGCGTTGGTGGTTCTCCACAAAATCCGTTGTCCGGAGGTGGCAGTTCCCACGTCTTCCTTACCCGCCGGTAGCCACGAAGGTTGGTTCAACGGGACCCCCTGTCCGAGGGGGCGTCCCCTCCTGTCAGGGACGATCTTCCGGAGGCCTGCTCGGTGTTCAGCCGCATCGCCATCGTCAACCGGGGAGAAGCCGCCATGCGGCTGATCCACGCTGTTCGCGAGCTCAACGCCGAGACCGACGCCCCGCCGATCGAGACCGTCGCGCTCTACACCGAGGCGGAGCGCTCGGCCACCTTCGTACGCGAGGCCGACCACAGCTACTGCCTCGGACCCGCGTCGGCGCGACCCTACCTGGACCACCGGGTCCTCGAACGGGCGCTGCACGACACCGGCGCCGACGCGGCCTGGGTGGGCTGGGGCTTCGTGGCCGAGGATCCGGCCTTCGCCGAGCTGTGTGAGAAGAACGGCGTCACCTTCATCGGCCCGAGCCCCGAGGCGATGCGCAAGCTTGGCGACAAGATCGGCGCGAAGCTGATCGCCGAGGAGGTCGGCGTCCCGGTGGCGCCGTGGAGTCGTGGCGCGGTGGAGAGCCTCGACGCGGCCCAGCGGGCCGCGGCCGAGATCGGCTACCCGCTGATGCTGAAGGCCACCGCGGGCGGGGGCGGCCGGGGCATCCGGGTGGTACGCAGCGACACCGAACTTGCCGAGGCGTACGAGCGCACGAGCCTGGAGGCCCAGCGCGCCTTCGGCAGCGGTGTGGTCTTCCTGGAACGGCTGGTCACCGGTGCGCGGCACGTCGAGGTGCAGGTGATCGCCGACGGCCAGGGCACTGCGTGGGCGCTTGGCGTCCGGGACTGCTCGGTGCAGCGGCGCAACCAGAAGGTGATCGAGGAGTCCGCGTCGCCGGTGCTCGCCGCCGAGCAGGCTCGCGAGCTGAAGGAGGCGGCGGAACGGCTCGCGCTGGCGGTGGACTACCGCGGCGCGGGCACTGTGGAGTTCCTCTACCACCCGGGTGACCGGATGTTCGCCTTCCTGGAGGTCAACACCCGGTTGCAGGTGGAGCACCCGATCACCGAGGCCACCACCGACTTCGACCTGGTCAAGGCGCAGATCCAGGTGGCCGCCGGTGGCCGGCTCGGCGACCGGATCCCGGCCGAGGCGGGGCACGCCGTCGAGGCCCGACTCAACGCCGAGGACCCCGACCGGGACTTCGCGCCGTCGCCCGGCCGGATCGTGCGACTGGTGCTGCCCAGCGGGCCCGGCGTGCGGGTGGACACCGGGGTCAGCGAGGGTGACGTGATCCCCGCCGACTTCGACTCGATGATCGCGAAGATCATCGCGTACGGCCGCAACCGCGATGAGGCGCTGGGCCGGCTGCGTCGTGCGGTGGCCGAGACCACGGTGATCATCGAGGGCGGTGCGAGCAACAAGAGCTTCCTGCTCGACCTGCTGGACCAGCCCGAGGTCATCGACGCCAGCGCCGACACCGGCTGGATCGACCGGGTCCGGGCGCAGGGCCGCCTGGTCTCCACCCGGCACTCCGGCGTCGCGCTGGCCGCCGCCGCCATCGAGGCGTACGAGGACGAGGCGCACGTCGAGCGGCAGCGGTTGCTCTCCACCGCCCACGGCGGCCGTCCCCAGGTCCAGCACGTCAGCGGCCGGCCGATCGACCTGAAGCTGCGCGGCGCGACCTACCGGGTCTCCGTCGCGCAGACCGGCCCGCACCGGTTCCGGGTCGGCGTCGGCGACACCTCGACGGTGGACGTCGAGCTGGAGCGCTTCGACGAGCACAGTGGCCGGATCCTGGTCAACGGCCGGCGATTCCGGTTGGTCACCGACACGCACGGACCCATCCACCTGGTCGAGGTGGACGGCATCACGCACCGGGTCAGCCGGGACGAGGGCGGCGTGCTGCGCTCCCTGTCACCCGCGCTTGTCGTCGCGACCCCGCTCGCGGTGGGCGACGAGGTCGAGGCCGGCGCGCCGGTGCTGGTCCTGGAGAGCATGAAGATGGAGACCGTGCTGCGCGCCCCGTTCGCGGCGAAGGTGCGCGAGTGCCTGGTCTCCGTCGGCAGTCAGGTGGAGACCGGCGCGCCGCTGCTGCGCCTGGAACCGCTCGGTGACGGTGCCGCGAGCGAGGCCACCGAGTCCACGGCCGTCGACCTGGAACTGCCGCCCGAGCCGACCGGGCTGTCCGCCGGGGACCGCGTGGCACGTGGCATCGCCGAGCTGCGCAGCCTGCTGCTCGGCTACGACCTGGACCCGCGTGACGAACGCCGGGCCCTCGCCGCGTACCTGGCAGCCCGGGCCGAGCTGCCGCACCGGCCGCTGGAGGAGGAGGTCGAGCTGCTCCAGGTCTTCGCCGACCTGTCCGAGCTGAGCCGCAACCGTCCGGCCGGCGAGGAGACCCGGGCCGACACCCGGGTGCACAGCCCGCGCGAGTACTTCCACAGCTACCTCCAGTGCCTCGACGTCGAGCGGGCGGCCCTGCCGGAGACGTTCCGCCAGCGTCTCGCCCGGGTGCTGGCCCACTACGGCGTCCAGGACTTCGAACGCACGCCGGAGTTGGAGGAGGCCGTCTTCCGGATCTTCCTGGCCCAGCAGCGGGCGGCGGCCGACGTGAAGGTGATCGTCACCTTCCTGCAACGGTGGCTCACCGAGCCGCCGCCGGCCGAGAGCCTGCGCGAGCTGGTCGGTCAGGCGTTGGAACACCTGATCTTCGCCACCCAGCGCCGTTTCCCGGTGGTCGGCGACCTCGCCCGCAGCGTGGTCTTCCGTTGGGCGGCGCAGCCGATGCTGCGACGCAAGCGGGCCGAGGTGTACGCCGACGTTCGCGGCAACCTGCGTTATCTCGACCGCAACCCCGACGCGGCGGACCGGGCCGAGCGGATCGCGACGATGGTCGCCTCGCCCGAGCCACTGGTCCGGCTGCTCGCCCAGCGCATCGGCCGGCCGGGCGTCGACCACGGCCCGATGCTCGAGGTGCTCAGCCGCCGCTACTACGGCAGCCGTGGCGCGAGCAACGCCCGAGCCGTCGAGGTGACCGGGCAGTCGTTCTTCACCGCCGGGTACGACCGGGACGGCGAGCGCTTCCGCCTGGTTGCCGCGGCCACGGACTTCGCCGGCCTGTCGGCGACCCTGGCCAAGGTCGCCGCGCTGGTCGGAGGGGGTGGCGACGATGCCGGCTCGGCGTCGCCGGTGCCCGGCCCGGATACCGCGTCGTCGGTGGCCGACGTGTACCTGACCTGGGCCGAGCAGCCCGACGTGGAGGCGATGGCCACGACCCTGCGGGAGGTGCTCGACCAGGCCGGCCTGCTGAACGTGCTCCAGCGGGTGACGGTATCCGTGGCCGGGCGCAACGGCGCCGAGATGCACCACCACTTCACCTTCCGGCCCGATGTCGGTGAGGACCGGGTGATCCGGGGCCTGCACCCGCTGATCGCCCAGCGTCTGCAACTGCCCCGGCTACGCCACTTCGACCTCACCCGGCTGCCCTCGGCCGACGAGGAGGTGTACCTCTTCCACTGCGTCGCGCCGGACAATCCGGCCGACGAGCGGCTGGCCGCGATGGCCCAGGTACGCGACCTCACTCCGCTGCGCGACACCGACGGCCGGATCCTGGCGTTGCCCGCGGTCGAGGGCGCGCTCGACGCCTGCCTCGACGCGATCCGCAAGGTACAGGCGCAGCGCCCGGCGAAAAAGCGGTTCGACACCAACCGGATCACCCTCTTCGTCTGGCCGCCCAACGACCTGAGCATCGAGGAGCTGAACACCGTCGCCCAGCGGGTGCTGCCGATCACGGCGGACGCCGGGCTGGAGGAGGTGCTGTTCCTCGGCCGCCAGCGGGATGAGGACACCGGCGAGCTGACCGACATCGCGGTGCAGATCTCCTACGACGAGGGCATGCGGATCTCCGTCACCGAGCCGACGGCGGAGCTGATCCAGCCGCTCGACGACTACCGGCAGAAGGTGCTGTCGGCTCGGCGGCGCGGCACCACCTACCCGTACGAGCTGACCGAGATGCTGGCCGGCCGCAACGGCAGTTTCGTCGAGTACGACCTGACCGAGTCCGGCGAACTGGTCCCGGTACAGCGGCCGAAGGGGCACAACCGGGCAGGCATCGTCGTCGGGGTGGCGAGCACGCCCACCGAGCGTTATCCGGAGGGCGTCACCCGGGTGGTGCTGCTCGGCGACCCGACCAGGGCGCTGGGCGCGCTGGCCGAGCCGGAGTGTGCCCGGGTGATCGCCGCGCTCGACCTGGCCGAGCGGATGCGCGTGCCGGTCGACTGGTTCGCGCTGTCGGCCGGCGCGCGGATCTCGATGAGTTCGGGCACCGAGAACATGGACTGGGTGGCCGCCGCGCTCAAGCGGATCGTCGAGTTCACCCAGGCCGGTGGTGAGATCAACATCGTCGTCGCGGGAATCACCGTGGGCGCCCAGCCGTACTGGAACGCCGAGGCGACGATGCTCATGCACACCCGGGGCATCCTGGTGATGACGCCGGATTCGGCGATGGTGCTGACCGGCAAGCAGTCGCTGGACTTCTCCGGTGGAGTGTCCGCCGAGGACAACTTCGGCATCGGCGGCTACGACCGGGTGATGGGCCCCAACGGTCAGGCCCAGTACTGGGCGCCGAACCTGCGCGGTGCCCACCAGGTCCTGATGGCGTACCACGACCACGCCTACGTGGCGCCGGGCGAGAGCCGGCCACGTCGGGCGGTCACCACCGACCCGGTCGACCGCGACATCTCCGACTACCCGCACAGCGTGCCGGACAGCGACTTCACCACCGTCGGGGAGATCTTCTCCCGGGAGCGCAACCCCGACCGCAAGAAGGCGTTCGACATCCGTACGCTGATGCGGGCTCTGGCCGACCAGGACCACGCGGTCCTGGAACGCTGGGCGGGCATGGCCGACGCCGAGACGGCAGTCGTGCAGGACGTGCATCTCGGCGGCATCCCGGTGTGCCTGCTCGGCATCGAATCCCGCTCGGTGCCCCGGCGCGGCTTCCCGCCCACCGACGGGCCGGACACCTACACCGCCGGCACGCTCTTCCCGCGCTCGTCGAAGAAGGCGGCCAGAGCGATAAACGCGGCAAGCGGAAACCGGCCGCTTGTGGTGCTGGCGAACCTCTCCGGCTTCGACGGCTCGCCGGAGTCGATGCGACAGTTGCAGCTGGAGTACGGCGCGGAGATCGGCCGGGCGATCGTCAACTTCGACGGGCCGATCGTCTTCTGCGTGATCTCGCGGTACCACGGTGGCGCGTTCGTGGTCTTCTCCAAGGCGCTCAACCCGAACATGACGGTCCTCGCCGTGGCGGGTTCGTTCGCCTCCGTCATCGGCGGCGCGCCGGCCGCGGCGGTGGTGTTCGCCGGTGACGTCAACGCGCGTACGGCGAAGGATCCGCGGGTGGCCGACCTGGAGGCACGCGTGGCGGCGGCGACCGGCGGACAGCGGGCGGCGCTGGTGACGCAGCTGATGGACGTGCGCGCGTCGGTGCGGGCGGAGAAGCTGGCCGAGGTGGCCGCCGAGTTCGACGGTGTGCACAGCATCCAGCGTGCGGTCGAGGTCGGCTCGGTGGACGCCATCATCCGGCCCGAGGAGTTGCGTCCGCAGCTCATCGCCGCCGTCGAGCGCGGCCTGGCGAAGGCGGCCCGGCCGTCCTGACCTCTCGGGCACGCCGGCGGCGGGACACGGTCGCGTCGCCGGCGTGCCACCATGGGGCGTGCCCGAGGACCGGAAGCCGCCGATCGCGTTCGAGACCACCAGCACCGTCGCGGCCCCGCCCGACGTGGTGTACGCGCACCTGGCCGATCCGCGTAGCTACATCGGACTGTCGCCGCTGATCGTGGCGGTCGACGACGTGCGGCACGGTCACGACGCCGAGGGCCGCGCGATGGCCGAGTACGTCGCCGTCGAGCGGTTCCGGCTGGTCGGTCCGTTGCGGTGGGACAACCGCATCCGGGTACGCATGGTCTCGACGCCGCCGCACGGTCCGTTGGTCAGCGAGGTGCGCAGCCCGGGCTGGGTGTCCCTGCGCGCGGTGGTGGAGCTGACCCCGGTACCGGAGGGCACCCGGGTCGACGAACGGGTCACCGCACACGCACCGGCGCCGCTGCGGCGCTTCGTGGCCGGTCAGGCCCGTCAGGTGGCGGCGTACCGGGCGGCCGAACTGACCCGCCGGATGGCGACCAGATAGCCACACGGAGTGGGATTTTGCACTAGCAGTGCATCTTGTCTCGACGGCTCTGACTGCCTAGCGTCTGAGCATGGCTGCCTCCTGGACGTTCGCCGTGGCCCGTGCCGAGCTGAGCCGCACCACCCTGGTGGAGAGTGCCGTGCCGGAGCTGTCCGACGGCGAGACGCTGCTGCGCGTGGACCGCGTCGGACTGACCGCCAACAACGTCACCTACGCGGTGCTCGGCGAGTCGATGCGGTACTGGGAGTTCTTCCCGCCCGGCCGGCACGGGCTGGGCGGGCAGTGGGGGCTGCCGCCGTTGTGGGGCTTCGCCGAGGTGGCCGCCTCGACCGTCGCCGAGGTCGAGGTGGGGCAGCGGGTGTACGGCTACCTTCCGCCGGCCGGGCACCTGGTGGTGCGGCCGTCCCGGGTGGACGCCTCCGGGTTCCGGGACGCCAGCGTGCACCGGGCCGAGCTGCCCTCGCCGTACAACGGGTACCGCTCGACCGTCGGTGACCCGGCGTACCGGGCCGACCAGGAGGATCTGCTGATCCTGTTCCGGCCGCTCTTCTTCACCTCGTTCATGCTGGCCGACCAGATCGTCGACAACGACTGCTACGGCGCGACGTCGCTGGTCTTCTCGTCGGCATCCAGCAAGACCGCGTACGCCGCCGCTGTGGAGCTGCGTGGGCGCGGCGCGCGCCTGGTCGGGCTCACCTCGCCCGGCAACCTCGCGTTCACCCGGTCGCTCGGCTGCTACGACGAGGTGCTGCCGTACGACGGGATCGCCGCCCTCGACCCGGTGCCGACCGCCTACCTCGACCTGTCCGGTGCGCCCGCGACCCGGGCCGCCCTGCGGCGGCACCTCGGTGACCGGCTGGTCCGCGACATCGCTGTCGGCCTGACCAACCAGATCCCGAACGCCGATGCCGCCGGAGAGGTCTTCTTCGCCCCGGTGCAGATGCGCAAACGCCGCCTGGACTGGGGTCGCGACGGGCTCGACCAGCGCTTCGCCGACGCCTGGCGGCGCTTCGCGGACGTGGCCGGCGAATGGGTCGACGTCCAGCTCGGCACCGGCCCGGGCGCGCTGGAGCGGGCCTGGCTCGACGTGCTCGCGGGCGTAACCCCGCCACGGGTGGGGCGTGTGGTCCAGTTCTGACGGCTACCCCGGCCACATGGAGGATTGCCAGTGCGTTACCCGGTGGTAACGATGTCGTGTCATGGACTCCGCCCTGACCTTGATCGGACTACCCGTCGCCCTCGGCATCATCATGCTCGGTCTGGGTCTCGGCCTGACCACCGGCGACTTCCGCCGGGTGGCCCGGCACCCGAAGGCCGCCGTCATCGCCCTGGTCTGCCAGGTGCTGCTGCTGCCGGCGCTCTGCTTCGGCCTGGTGCTGGCCTTCGACCTGCCGCCCGAACTGGGCGTCGGGATGATGCTGCTGGCGGCCTCGCCGGGCGGCACCACGGCGAACCTCTACAGCCACCTCTTCGGCGGGCACGTGGCCCTGAATATCACGCTGACCGCCATCAACTCGGTGCTGGCGGTCTTCACCCTGCCGATCGTGGTCAACCTGTCGGCGGCGTACCTCCTCGGCGACGCGAGGAGCATCGGGCTCCAGTTCGACAAGGTGCTCCAGGTGTTCGCGATCGTGCTGATCCCGGTCGCCCTCGGAATGCTGATCCGGGCACGGTCGGCCGCTGTCGCGCAGCGGTTGGACCGCCCGGTACGGGTGCTGTCCGTGGTGGTGCTGATCGCGGTGATCGCCGGTGCCGTACTCGGTGAGCGGGACAACCTCGCCGACTACTTCGTCTCCGTCGGGCTGGCCGTACTGGCGTTCAACCTGCTCAGCCTCGGCATCGGGTACGGCGTGCCGAGGCTGGCCGGGGTCGAGCGGAGCGCCGCCAAGGCGGCCGGGTTCGAGATCGGCATCCACAACAGCACGCTGGCCATCACCATCGCGCTCAGTCCGGCGCTGCTCGACAACGCGCAGATGGCGATTCCCGGCGCCGTCTACGGCATCGTCATGTTCTTCACGGCCGCCGCCTTCGGTTACCTGGTCAACCGGGTTGGTGCCGGCCGGGAGCCGGCGCCGGACGGTGCCGTCCGGAGCTGAGCCGGCCGGAGACAAAGGTGGCCGGGGGCCGAGACGAATCGTCGTTGGCGTTCCCTCCCTGTGCAACGATCGTTGGGCGTCATGCCGACCGCCCGGCTCCGTCGGTCTGCCCCAGCATCGGTCACTGGCAGGCAGGCGGAAAGGCGCCACACCTCGTACCCCTTTGGAGAGCACGATGTCCCTCTCTCCGGCTCGGGTCCTCGCCGCGCTGAACGCGGTGCGACCGCCCGACCAGGCATCCCCTGTCATGGGCAAGGCGGTGGTGATCGGCGGCAGCATCGCCGGCATGCTTGCCGCGCGGGTGCTCTCCGACTACGCCGAGAGCGTGGTGGTCATCGACCGCGACGACCTACAGGCGACCGGAGGACGACCGGGCGTACCACAGGGGACTCAACTGCACGCCCTGCTGCCCGGTGGCTTCCTCCAGTTGGAGCAGCTGTTCCCCGGGTTCCGGGAACAGGCCCTGGCACAGGGGGCGATCGAGGCTCCGCCGGCAGCCCGGCGGAACTACCTGGACGGCCGGCTGAAGGTCGTCGTACCGGACGACGCCGACAGCCTGGCCGGGAGCCGGCCGCTGCTGGAGTCGTTGATCCGGCAGCAGGTGCTGCGACTGCCCAACGTCAAGACGGTCACCGCCCGCGCCACCGGGCTGGTGTTCGACGGCCCAGTGGCCAGCGGCGTCCGGTGCGACGTCGGCGGTTCGCCGGGTGTCGAGCACGCCGATCTGGTGGTGGACGCCATGGGGCGGTCCAGCCGGCTCTCCGACTGGCTGGCAGAGGCCGGGTGGGAGCGGCCGGCGCTGCGGCGGATGACTGTGCACCTCAACTACGCGACCGCCCTGTTCCGACGCGATGAGGCGGACCCCGAGCACACGGTGGTGCTGGCGCTGCACAGCCCGACGATGTCTGTCGACGTCGCCGGTGCCGCCTTCTTCGCGATCGAGGACGGTCGGTGGATGGCGATGATGGCCGGTTACGGGGAGCACCGTCCCGGCCGTACCGCCGAGGATTTCGTCCGACGGCTGCGCGAGCAGTTCCCGCCGGAGTTCGCGACGGTCGCCGACAGCGAGATCCTCGGCGACGTGCAGACCTACCGGCACGCCGACAGCCGGCGTCGGGACTTCCACGCGGTGACCCGGCTGCCGGGCGGGCTGGTCAGCGTCGGTGACGCGGTCGCCTCGTTCAACCCGGTGTACGGGCAGGGCATCACCGCCGCCGCGCTGCACGCGGCCTGCCTGGCGCACTACCTGCGGCCCGGTCCGGACCTGGGCCTGCCGGCCCGCCACTTCTTCGCGCTTCAGAAGATCGTGGTCGACGCCGCCTGGTCGATCTCGACCTCGGCCGACCTGGCGCTGCCGCACGTCGACGGCCCCTACCCACGCGGCTACCGGCTCTCCAGCTGGGTGAGCCGGCAGATCGTCGCGGCGACCGTCACCGACGTGACCACCGCCCGGCGGTTCAACGACGTCGTCTCGATGCGCAAGCACCCGAGTTCGCTCGTCACACCGAGGGTGATCCTCGGCGCCCTGCGCGCCAACCGACGCGCTCGCTGACTGACCGCACATCCCGGCTGAACCGCCGCTCCTCCTCCAGCCCGGCTCCCGCCCCGCGATCTTGCACTTCTTGCCTCCTCAGAAGTGGTGAAAAGGTGCATCTCGGCGACCGGAAGTGCAAGATCGCGGGGCAGGGTTGGCGGAGATAGTTGCGCCCATTGCGATATACGCATATGTTGGCGGCGGCGAGAGGGGGCGCGGGGTGGGTGCCGGGCACGATCACGGGCAGCAGGTTGCCCGGGCGGGGGAGAAGCACCGCGGGCGACTGTGGGCGGCCTTCGCCCTGTTGGCGATCTTCATGCTGGTGGAGGCGGTCGGCGCCTGGGTGACCGGCTCCCTGGCCCTGCTGTCGGACGCCGGGCACATGTTCACCGACGTGCTGGGCATCGGCATGGCGCTCGCGGCGATCACCGCCGCGAGCCGGGCCTCCCGGGACGGTCAGCGCACCTTCGGCCTGTACCGGATGGAGGTCCTGGCGGCGCTGGCCAACGCGGTGCTGCTCTCCGGGGTGGCCCTCTACGTGCTGGTGGAGGCGCTCCGGCGGTTCGACGACCCGCCGGAGGTGCTGGTCGGCCCGATGCTGGCGGTGGCCGTCGGCGGGCTGGTCGCCAACGTGGTCGCCTTCCTGCTGCTGCGCGCCGGGTCGACGGAGAGCCTCAACGTGCGCGGCGCCTACCTGGAGGTTCTCGGTGACCTGCTCGCCTCGGTGGGCGTGCTGGTCGCGGCCGGGGTGATCGCGCTGACCGGCTGGTGGTACGCGGACCCGATCGTCGCCGTCGGGGTGGGCCTGTTCATCCTGCCCCGCACCTACCGGCTCGCCCGGGCTGCGCTGCGGGTGCTGGTGCAGGCCGCGCCGCCGCACGTGGACGTCGCCGAGGTGCGCGACGGCCTGCGTGGGCTCGACGGTGTCGCCGACGTGCACGATCTGCACGTGTGGACCCTGACCTCGGGGATGGAGGTGGCTTCGGCACACCTCACCCTGGACACCGGTGCGGACCTGGCCCCGGTGCTGGCCGCCGCCCGCCAGATGTTGCACGACCGCTTCCGCATCGAGCACGCCACCTTGCAGGTCGAGCCGCGGGATGCCGAAGGCGTCTGCGGCGGCGCCCACTGGTGAGCCGGTCAGCGCAGTTGGATCACGTTACCGGTGACCAGCCGCCCGCTCTCCCCGGCGAGGAAGGCGATCACCTCGGCGACCTCCTCGGGCTCGGCCACCCGCAGCAGGTGCGGGTCGTCGGCGACGGCGGCGCGTACCTCCTCGCTGACCCAGCCGGTGTCGGTGACCGGCGGGTGCACGGCGTTGGCGGTGATGCCGAACGGCGCGAGTTCGTGCGCCGCGGCCATGGTGTAGTTGACAAGTGCCGCCTTGGCGGCGCCGTAGGAGACCTCCTCGGGGAACCCGTCACTGCCGCCGGAAGTGAGGCTGATGACGCGCCCCCAGCCGCGTCGCGCGGCGACGTTGCGGCGGGCGAACTCGGCGATCAGCAGGGCGCCCGCGCGTGCGTCCACAGCGAACTGCGTGTCGAAGGATTCGGCGCTCACCGGCCGCAACGACCGGCCGTGCCGGTCGACGGCGGTGGGCTTGAACGTGTCGGCCAGCCAGCCGCTGGCATTGTTCACCAGGATGTCGACGGTGCCCAGCTCGCGCTCGGCGATGTCGAACAGCCGGGCCGGGACGGCCGGGTCCGCCAGGTCCGCCTCGACCGGCAGCACCCGGCCGCCGACGGCGCGGACGCGCTCGACCACCTCGGTCGCGTCGCCCGCCCGCTTGCGTCGGTACGCGTCGGGGATGCCCGGGTCCGGTGGGTCGTCCAACCGTAGGTAGCTGACCAGCACCGCTGCGCCCAACCGGGCCAGCGTGACGGCGGTGGCCGCGCCGATGCCGTGGTTGGCCCCGGTGACGACAGCCACCCGACCAGTCAGGTCATTCGTCGGAAACACGCCTTCGGCTCTCATGGGGCGGGTACGACCTCCTGCCCCAACGGCCAGATCGCCGCCGGGACGAGCTTGAAGTTGGCCACGCCGAACGGGATCCCGATGATGGTCAGGCAGAGGCCGACGCCGGCGACGATGTGCGAGAGCGCCAGCCACCAACCGGCCAGCAACACCCAGATGATGTTGGCGAGACCCGAAGCCACCCCGACACCGGGCTTCGGTGCGAGGGTCCGGCCGAAGGGCCACAGCGAGTACGACGCCAGCCGCAACGACGCCACCCCGAACGGGATGGTGACGACGAGCACGAAGCAGATAAGGGCGGCGATACCGTAGCCGATTGCCAGCACGAGGCCACCACCGAAGATGAGCCAGAGCACGTTCAGCAGGAATCGGATCATGAACCCATGATGACCGCTGCGCGCCACCGGCCACCCGGTGGGCGGCCGGTGGCGCGGCTGGTTCAGCCGGTGACGCCGGTGACGGTGCTGCCGGACCGGGTGACGCGGTAGGTCACCTGGGCACCGCTCCAGAAGTGGAAGGTGAGGGTGACCGCTGCCCCGTCGCGGACCTCGCCGAAGAAGGTGTCGGTCAACGTGATCCGGTTGCCCGGGTAGTCAGGGCTGAAGGCCACGTCGAACTCCTTGAACGACGTCCAGTCGTGCGGGCCGGCGTTGCTGCCGTCGGCGTACCTCGCCTCCATGGTGGCGAGCTGGTCGCCGCGGAACTGGGTCGGAATGGCGAAGGCGGCTGTCGTTCCGGTGGCGCTGGACAGGACGGGGGTGTCGTAGGTGATCACGTCTATCCGCCAGGGCACACCGGCCGAGAAGCGGGCCTGGAGGCTGGCGTTGACCCCGTACGCCCGGTTGCCTACCAACCGGGTCAGCGCGCTCGCGGTGATGGTGAGCTGGTTGCCGGAGACCGTGTAGTCGGTGCCCTGCGTCAGGTTCGTGCTGCCGTGGCGCAACCCGGAGAAGGTGGTGCCGTTCAGGTTGAGGGTCAGCGACTTCGCGGTGATCGAGCCGGTACGCGGCACGTACACCTGGTCGGACGACGCGGTGCCGGAACGGGTCGTCCAGCTCGACCTGATCTGGGCCCACAGCTCCGGGTCCTTCCACTGGAAGGCGACCCGGTCGAAGTGCTGACCGTTGTCCCAGAGCTGGGTGGTGAGCCGCTTGGATCGCGCGTAGTGCCCGAGGAACTCGAAGAACTTGAGCTTCTCGCCCTGCTGGATGGTGCCGGTGTGCCGGTCGAAGCCGAGCAGCCCGTACTCGCCGATGACGACCGGGATGTTGCGGGTCACGAAGGCGTTGTGCACCCGGTCGAACGAGTCGGTCAGATCCTGCTGCGTCGTGGCGTCGAAGCGGGTGCCACCGGCGACGTTGACGCTGAACGGCCAGTAGCCGTAGAAGTGCACGGTGGCGATCAGGTTGCGGTCGTCGAGCTGGTTGATCGTCGTGGTCAACTCGTTGATCCGAGCCTGTTCGGACGAGGTGTGCAGGGTCGGCAGGACCAGCATCCGGGTGGCGTTGGTGCCGCCCGAGGCGCGCACGATCCGGTGGAAGTTCACGTTCAGCTCGTGCAGCAGCTCCGCGTTCTGGGCGTCGCCGGAGCTGTTGGCGAACTGCGGCTCGTTGACGCTCTCGAAGTGCAGCCTCGGCGAGTGGTCCCGGAACGCGGCGGCGATCTGGGTCCACAGCGCGTTGTAGCGGTTGAGCACCGTGGTCCGGTTCGTCGGCATCTCGTGGATCCACTGCCACGAGTCGTGGTGCAGGTTGATCATCACGTAGAAGCCGTCGTCCAGGGCCCAGCCGACGACCTCCTTGATTCGGTTCAGCCAGGCCGCGTCGATGGTGTACGAGGGCGCGGGGCCGTGGTGGTTGCTCCAGGTCACCGGGATCCGGATGCTGTTGAAGCCCTGGGCCCGGATGGCGTCGAGCTGCGCCTCGGTGACGCGCGGGTTGCCCCACGCGGTCTCGTCGGCGCCGACCGCGTCGAAGGTGTTGCCGAGGTTCCAGCCGGGCTGCATCGCCGCCACGTAGGCCATCGGGTCGCCGGCCGGCGGCGGGCTGGTCGGCGGCGGGGTGCTCGGCGGTGGCGTGCTCGGCGGCGGGGTGGTGGTCGGTGGCGGGGTGGTGCCGACGCTACCGGTGCAGGTGACGCCGTTGAGGGCGAACGTGGTCGGCGCCGTGTTGCTGCCGGACCACGAGCCGTTGAAGCCGAACGACGCGGTCTGGTTGGTGCCCAGCGCGGCGTTGTAGCTGACGTTGCTGGCGGTGACATCGTTGCCGGACGAGGTGACCGTGGCGTTCCATGCCTGCGTGACCCGCTGCCCCGAGGGGAAGGTCCAGGTCAGCCGCCAGCCGTTGAGCGGGTCGCCGAGGTTCGTCACGGCGACGTTGGCGGTGAACCCGCCCGGCCACTGGCTGGGGGCGGAGTACGCCACCCGGCATCCGGCCGCCGCGTGCGCGGTGCCGGCGGTGATCAGGCCGGCCCCGGCCAGTAGTGCGGCGACGCCGCTGGCGACGAGGCCGAATCGCCAACGTGTCCTGCGTAGTGTGCCCTTCAGCCCAGCCATGACGCTCCTCGCGTGGTGATGGTGTCAACGGGGTGGCTGGCCGGGCGTCGCCGGGCCACCGGAAACATCCGGCCGGCTCGCACCATAAGTTGGGATCATCAACTTTGTCAATCGATGCAGCGCGATATGAAGGCTCTCTGCCCAGGTGAGAAAGGTGCACCAGGGATGGCGTATTCCGGTCCGGCGTACCGAGACGGTGGGGATACCGCCTCGAACGGTTCGGCGGATGCCCGCGGGAAGGAAGCGTCGCCAAGCGGAGAATGAGCGGGGCCCGGTGGGGTAGTCGGCGGCGTGGCGGCGGGGGAGGACGACAGCGGCTGGGCGCATCGTGCCGGCGGCCGGGTCCAGGCCGGGGTCGCCAGCACGGTCGGGAGCCTCAGCCAACGCATCGGCTGGCGGGAGCGACGCCGGAGCCTGGAGTTGTACGCGATCCTCGCCGTTCAGGCGGGCGTGGCCGCCGCGATCGCCTGGACGCTGGCGCACGAGCTGCTGAACCACCCGTCGCCGGTGTTCGCCCCCAGTGCCGCCGTCGGCACCGTCGCCGCTGCGATCGGCCGACGGACCCGTCGTACCGTCGAGCTACTGGTCGGCGTGCTGGCCGGCCTGCTGGTGGGTGACGCCCTGATCATGGTGATCGGCACCGGTCCCTGGCAGATCGGCACCGTGGTCACCCTGGCCATCCTGCTCGCGCTGACCATGAGCCGGGGCGGCGCGGTCGTCACCCAGGCCGGCGGTACGGCGGTGCTGATCGCCACCCTCTCGCCGATCCAGCGGGGACTGGAGGTGCCGCGGGTCATCGACGCGGTCATCGGCGCGATCTCGGCCGTGGTGGTGGTGGCCGTGCTGCCGGTCAACCCGGTGCGCATCATCCAACGGGCCGCCCGCCCCCTCTTCTCCGACCTGATCGAACACCTGCACAACGCCGCGGACGGGATGTCCCAGGGCGACGCCGCGGTGGTGGCCGCCGCCCGGGACGGCTTGTACGGCCTGAGCCCCCAACTGGCCCTGCTCAACGACGCTGTTTCCGGCGCACGGGAGGCGGTGGCGGTGTCGCCGGCCCGCTGGCACCGACGGGGCGAGTTCGAGCACTACGAACGTGGTACGCGCTACCTCGACCTGGCCGTCGGGGGTGGTCAGGAGATGCTGCGCCGGGCGGCCACCGCGGTCCGGGACGAGGAACCGATCCCGGCCGGGCTGGCGGCCGCTGTGCACTACTTCGGCGACGCCCTGGCGCTGTTGCAGGTCGAGGCGGAGAGCGGGCACCACACGAACCGGTCCGAGCAGTTGATCCTCAAGGCGGTCGACCGGGCCGCCGAGGCGTACGACGAGGGGGTCGGCTTCTCCGGCAGTGTGGTGGTGGCCCAGATCCGTACCGTCGCCACCGACCTGTTGCGCAGCCTCGGCTGCCACGAGGAGGAGGCGGTCGCCGTGATCCGGCGTCGCTTCGAAGCGCAGCGTCGGGCGAGCGAGAAGTCGCCCGTCGAGCGGAAGGCGGCGTGACCGGCCCCGGCCGGGCTCAGACGTCCTCTCAGAGCCGCCCGGCGACCGTCCGGGCCAACTCGGTAAGCGGCTTGTGGTACTTGGCCGGGTCGTCCAGCCGGACCAGTCGGATGGCCACCCACACCCCGGCGGCGTGCACGAAGACCGCGCCGTCCTCCAGGTACGCCTCGTCCCCGATCCCGGACAGCGTCTCGAACTCGTGGTCGAGATCGCGGTCGACGTCGAGGATCTTCTTGGCTCCGTCGCCCACGTAGACCTCCACCTGCGCCAACGGACCCGAGACCGGCCCGCTGTACGTGCAGGTCTCACGGACCGGCACCGGATCCTCCAGGCGGGTGCCCGCCAGTTTCTCGGCGTCCTCCTTGGGTACCAGGGCGCAGGCGTCGACAGGCGGCGCCTCGGCCGTCGGCTCGGTCGACTCGACGGCCGGTGCCGGCTCAGCCACCTCGGTCGGTGGCGGTGGCGCGGCGGCGGGTTCGGCGTTGCCGCCGCAGGCGGTGAGTGCGGCGACGGCGACGGCCGTCGCGGCGAGCTTGAGGTACCTCACGGTCGTCTCCTCGGGGGGCGTGGTGTCACCGGGGGAGGGCGTCGAGCAGCCGGCGCAGCGCCTGCTCGTAGCCGTCGGGCTGCGCGCCGAGGCGCTCGAAGCTGCTCAACGTCACGGTGAAGCTGCCAGCGCCGCCGACGAGCACCGCCTCGGCGCCGATGTCCTTGACCGCCAGGTAGCCCTTGCCGTCCCCGTCGAGATCCGTCACCGTCTGGTAGGTCTGCTCGGCCTGCTGGCGCTGATAGTCGTAGGTCGTCTCGCCGGCCAACTGGGAGGCGGTCGTCACGGACAACGCTGCCACCCCCTTGCCGTCGCCGAAGCTGCAGTTGCCGTCGTCGACCATGGACTGGCCGATCAACTCGGAGATCTGGGCCTCGGTGCCCGCGCCGTCGGCGGGCACGTCCAGGTCGGTCTCCACATCCGCGCCGGGGCCAGCCGCTGGCGGCGCAGGTTCGGCGCTGTCGCAGCCGGTCAGCGCGAGCGCGGCCGCGAGCACTGCGGGCAGGATCAGTCGACGCACAGGTTCGGTTCCCTTCTGACGCCCGGCCGCCCCGGGCCGGGCTGTTCGACCACACCCGGAACGGACGACCGCCGCTCGCACGGCACGGCTGGACCGGTGCCGGCAGCCGGCACCGGTCCACCCGAAGCCGGTCCGCCGGTAGTGACGTCTCGACGCTACGACCACACGACCGTCGAGGAATCCGGCGTTTCCCTAGCCTTTGGCGGCGCCGGTCGGCGCGCCGACGGTCGCCGCCGGCCGGTGTAGCCGTTCGTCGGGTCCGCCCACCCGCGCCAGCGCGGCACCCAGTTCCGCCCGGCGGGAGATGCCCAGCTTGCGGTAGACCCGCGACAGGTTCGTCTCGACGGTCTTCGGGCTGACGAACAGCTCGTCGGCGATGGCCCGGCTGGTCCGTCCCTGCGCGGCGAGCCGGGCGACCCGCTCCTCCGTGGCGGTGAGGTCCGACGGAGCGGGCGGGCGCCCACCGAGCCGGGCGGCCTCGGCCCGGGCTCGCTCGGCGAACACCGTCGCGCCCAGGGCGTCGAACTCGACCGCCGCGGCGGCCAGTGCCTCCCGGGCCGGCCGCTTGCGGCGGGACCGGCGGTGCACCATGCCCTCGACCAGCAGACACCTGGCCCGATCCAGCGGCAGGACCTCCGGCGGCACGGCGGCACGCGCGGCGGCGAGGTCATCCAGGGCAGCCGAGGGGTCGACGCCACTGGCACTGTCCAGCAGGGCGCGGCTGCGCGCCAGCCCCAGCAGCGTCCAGGGGCGGGGCAACCGCCGGTGACGTTCCGCCAGCCGGGCCAGGGCGTCGCGCGCCGTGACCAGGTCGCCGGCACCCACGCAGGCCTCGATCCAGTCGGTCTCGAAGCGCTGTGCGAGCGGCTCGGCCAGACCCATCCGGTCGACCGTCGCGGCGAGTCGGCCGTACCCGGCTGCGGCGTCGGCCGTCCGGCCGGCGCAGAGCGCCACGAACGCTGCCAGTTGCAGGTGGATCCGCCGGCACCAGTCGTCGTCGAGCTGCTCGGCCAGTCGGAGCCCCGCCTCGGCCACCCGCTGCGCCACGTCGAGTCGGCCGCGGAGGGCGTCGAGCAGCCCGGCCAGCCAGATTTCCGCGGTCGCCTCGGTGCCCAGCAGCTCACCGAGCTCGCGGGCCGCCGCGATGTGCCGTTCGGCAGTCGACCACCGCCCCGCGAGCAGCTCGGTCTCGCCGAGGTGTTTGAGCAGGTCGTACTGCGAGGGTTCATCTCCCCGAGCGGCCGCCAGGTCCAGCAGGCTGCCCAGCCGTCGTCGGGCCTGGGCCGGATCGTCGATCGACTTCCACCAGATCGCCGGGATCGTGCCGGCGAGCCACGACGGCTCCGGTCCCTCCATCTCCAGCGCCCGGTCGAGCAGTTCGATGCGGGGTGGTTCGCCGGCCCGTACCTCGTTGAAGAACAGGTGCAGCAGCGCCGCGGCGAGCAGCGTGCGGTCTCCGCCGGGACCGGTGAGCAGGGCGATGGCTGCCTCGGCATGGGCCCGCGCCGGATCCGGCAGGTCGACGAAGAGCGCCAGGTGGGCGTGGATCCGGCCGGCCAGCGGGGAATCCGGACGGGTTGCCGCCAGTGCCCGGCCGGCTGCCTCGACCGCCGTGCCGCCGGACTCGTCGGCGCTCCAGGCGACCACCGCGCGCAGCAGCAGCGCTTCCGCGCGGACGTCGCCGCCGAACTCGGCGGCCACCGCCTCGGCGGCGACGCGTGCGCCGGGGTGGTCGCCGCACCCGAAGCGGCAACGGGCCGCCGCCAGCAGCCGCTGGCCTCGGCTGGCCACATCGTCGGCGGGCGTGAGCCGCGCCGCCGACTCGTACAGGTTCGCGGCGGCCTCCGGCGCGCCCCGCGCGTGTTGCCGGGCGGCAGCCGCGGCGAGGGCGTCGGCGACCACCGGGTCCGCCGTGGTGGTGCACAGGGCCAGGTGCCGGACGCGTTCGTCCGGATCGGTCACCACCTCGGCGAGCCGGCGGTGCAGGCCGCGCCGGACGCCGGGTGGGATGCCGGCGCGGACCGCGGCCGCGTAGACCGGATGGGCGAACTCCACCCGCACCGCCCCGACCACCAGCAGACCGGCCTCCTCCGCGGCGTCGAACGCGGCGGGGGAGATCCCCGTCGCGGCCAGGTCCCGAAGCAGCGGTACGCCGAGCAGGGCGGCCAGCCGTACGGCGTCCCGGCAGCGGGCCGGGAGCCGGGCGAGCACCTCTCCGAGGAGTTGATGCATGGACGAGGCCACCGGTAGATCCTGTGCCGGCTCCGGTGGCTGCGGCAGGCGCTGCACCGCGCGGGTCACCTCGATGGCGACCAGTGGGTTGCCGGCAGCCTCCCGGGCGATTCGGGCGAGCAGCGAACGACTCAGGGTGGCACCGACCCGCTCGCGCAGGAGGTGGTGCAGGGCCCCCACGCCCAGCGGAGCCAGTGGCAGCCGGGTCAGCCTGCCGGGACCGGAGTCGAGCCCGAGCGGCGCGATCCGCATCGTCGGCGTGTTGTCGGTGCGGCAACTGACCAGGGTGGACAGCCCGGGAGCGACCCGGCGCAGCGCGAACCGCAGTGCTCGTTCGCTCGGCCTGTCCAGCCATGGTGAGTCGTCCACGGCGACCAGCACCGGCCGGCCGGCGGCAAGCACGGCCTCCAGCAGCGAGCGGGTGGCGGCACCGACCACCCGCTCGTCGACGGTCTCGTCGCTGTCCCGGGTGAGCAGCACCATCTCGGCCGCGACGCGCTGTGGGCGCGGCAACTCCACCACCAGGTCCGCCAGCGGACGGAGCAGGTCGGCGAGGGCGGCGAAGGGCAGCTCGGTCTCGCACTCGGTCGGCGCACAGGTCAGCACCGACCAGCCGGCCCGCGTCGCCTCGGTGACCAGTTCCCGGAGCAACGTGGTCTTGCCGATGCCGGCCGGGCCTTCCAACAGCACCGACCCCGGCTCGCGTAGTGCGCGCCAGGCCTGGTCGAACACCCCGTCGCGGCCGACGAGCGTACCCCGCATGGTGCGATTCTGGCACCGATGAGGTGGAGTGGCCATCGTGCGGACGGTGGCCCACCGCGGGCGGTCGGCCAGGGTAGGCGTCAGGCGTGCAGGGTGCGGCTGGGTGGAATTCCGTAGGTGGCGTGGTAACGCGCGGTGAACCGGCTGTGGCTGAGGAACCCCCACCGGGAGGCGATCGCGGAGACGGTCTCCTGGCGGGGGTCGGCCTGCACAAGGTCACGGTGGGCGCGGTCGAGCCGGACCCGGCGCAGGTGCGCCATCGGGGTGGTGTCGAGGTGCCGGCGGAACGCCAGTTGCAGGGTCCGCAGCGAGACCTGGGCGGCGGCGGCGATGTCGGCTGCGCCGATGTCGCGGTCGGCGTACTCCTCGATGAAGGCCGTGGCGCGGCGCAGCGTGGCGGTGGTAGCGGCCCGCCGGTCGATGGCCTGTGGCCAGCGTGCGGTGGAGTTGGGGAAGACCGCCAGGGCCGAGGCGGCCAGCATCCGGGCCGCGTTGGCGATGACCAGCGGCTCGCGGTACGCGTACGGGTTGCCCAGGACGACGTGGTTGAGGTAGCTCGTGGTGTGCCGCCACAGTCCGGCCAGGGCCGGGGAGGCGGGGGACAGACCGCCGAACTGGACCGCCCTCACCCGCCCGGCGGACGCGGTGCCGGTCACCCGGTCCAGCACGGCGAGGTCGAGCAGGCAGACGCTGACCCGGCCCGGCAGCCAGCGCAGCGAGCAGGGAAGGTCGGGGAGGGTGGCCAGGAAGACGTCGCCCGGGCTGTACCGGCCGTACGCACCGGCGCTTGAGCGGTCGACGCGTCCGTTGAGGACCTCGCAGATCACCAGCGCGGCGGGCGGTTCGACATCGATATCGAGCTGGGTGGACTGTGCCAACGACTCCAACCAGAACGAGCCCGCGTCGACCCGGTGGTGGCGGAACCGGTAGTGGACGCCGGGGGCCGCGCGGAGGGCGACCTTGGAGCGGTAGGCGTACGCCAGGAAGTCGCGGATCGTCTCCGGGTCGCGGCTGTCGAACCGGTGGGCAATCGGAACCTTCGTCTTCAATACGTCTCCATCGACCTGGACGGAGGGCGCTTCGGCACGCCGGGACGATGCCCCGGCGAGACGTGGTGGATCCGGAGAGCGATAGGACATGCAGAGCCAGGATTCCCATCGATGGTATCCACAAAGGAAGGACTCCCATGAAGTTTTCGTGGCGCATCCGTCGCGCCCGGTAGATCTCGCTCGTTGTCGATGTCAGGGGAGTTTTCGTTTTTGGGCTAATCGGCACGGTCCGGCGTGCGCGCACCGGGCTAGCCGACAACCCTCCGTGGCCATGATCATGCGAAGGGTGTCGAACGAGGGGTAGCTGATCGACCAACGGGTGAAGGGGTGGGGTGTTGGAGACCAAGGATCCGACTGACATCGTCCGACTGGCGACGGCTGAGGCACGCCGGCGGATCGCCGGCGAGACAGACCTGACCGGCATCGTGGGATCCCGCACGTCCGATCTGGGCGGTGCCCTGCGGGACGTGTTGCGCTGCGCCCTGGTGGCGCAGCGGGTGGTGGCGCCGACGCGGCTGATCGCGCTCTGCCGCGACCTCGCCCTCGGGCCGGACGCCTTCGACCTGCTGGGTCACCACCTGCTGGGTGCCCTGGTCGGCTACCGTCCGGGTCCGGACGCGCTGGTCCGGGTGGGCGGGGCGCTCGGACTGGCGCGACGGGAACTGTTCACTCATCGACATTCTGTGCCTGGCGATCCACCCCGGCCCGCCAGCCGGGTCGGCCGAGGAAACAGCGCCTCCGTCCGTTACCGCTCGGCCAAGCCGCCGGAGCATCTGCCCTCGCCGCCGAGCTGGACCTGCACCGGTTGCGGGCAGGAGTGGCCGTGCGCGGTCAAGCAGAGCCAACTGCTCGCGGAGTTCGGCGGTGCCCGCGCCGCGCTCGCGGTCTACCTGGGCTCCTGTCTGCTGGCTGCCGCCCGGGATCTACCCGGGCTACCGCTGGCCCGGGCGCGTAACCGCTTCCTCGGCTGGCTGCCCCGCCGGCCGTGATGAGGAACCGTCCGCCGGTCGTCGACCGGCGGACGGGCTCAGGTCGCCTCCGGCGGGCTTGTGCGGACAGGCCGGTCGGCACGCGGCACCGCTCGGGTGGCCCGATCAGTTCGCCGCCGGCTCGGGTGCCCGGTCGGTGTCGTTCGCGGCGGGTGCCGCCGGCTCGGCCTGGTCGGACTGCTGGTTCGCCGGCTGGCCGGCGAACCAGTCGATGCCGCCCGGCCCGCCTGCCGCCACCGCAGCCGCCGCGCGAGCCACCGGATCCACCAGCGGGCGGGTGCCGTGCTCAGGTCCGCCACCTACTTTGCCCGAGCCTGGCTGCGGGTTGCCCGGCCGGCCGGTCGCGGCTCCGTTGCGCTCCTGGCCTGCCGGGGCGGCGGGGTCGGCCGCCGTCCGCTCCGAGCCCAACCCGGCCTGCTCGGCGTCCTCCTCGGCAGCGGCGGTCGCCCCCTCGGCCTGAGCATCGGCCGCCGGGGTCACCTCGCCACCGCCCGCCGTGGCCGCGTCGCCACCGGTCCGGGAAACCCCCAGTCGGGCGGCCACCATCGGGTACTCGGCGGTCTCGCCGCCACCGGCCGCAGCCGCCATCACCGCCGCGGCCGCCAGATCGGCGACCCGCTTGGCCTCCCGCTGCACCCGGGCCCGGGTCTCCTTGGCGTGCCGCTCGGCGGCCTCGGCCGCCCGGCGCACCTCGTCCAGTCGCTGACGCTCCGCCACGAGCTCGTGGCTGGTCTCCTCCAGCAGCTGCCGCAGCCGGTTCAGCTCGGCCTCGGTGGCGTCCTTGGCGCGGCGAGCCTCGTCGAGCTGCTGCTCGGCGTCGTCCAGCTGCTCGTGCAGCTGGGCCAGTGCCTGACGCTGCTCCCCGACCTCAAGCTGGACCGCGTGCAACTGTTCCTCGGCCGCCGCGGCCTGCTCGTCGCTGAGCTTGCGCACCTCGGCCGCCTGCTCGTCGGCGCGCTTGCGGATCTCCGCCGAGTACTGCTGGGCGTCGGCGATCATCGAGCTGACCCGCTGCTCGGCGGCGGTGCGTTGCGCGGCCAGCTCACGCTCGACAGCGGCCCGCTGCTCGGTCAGGTCCTCCTCGGCCGTGGCCCGTCGCTCGGCCAGCTCCTCCTCGACCGTGGCCCGCCACTGCGCCAGCTCCTGCTGGCTCTTCGACCGGGCCGCCTGGATCTCCTGGTGGATCTGGGTACGCGCCGAGGTGGTCAGCGCCTCCGCCGCCGAGCGGGCCTGCTCGACCTGCTGTCGGCACTGCTCGCCGATCCGCTGCGCCTCCTGCTGGGCACGCTCGTGTGCGGCCTCCCCGTCGGCGCGCAGCTTGTCGGCCCGCTCACGGGTCTCGGCCAGTTCCGCGTCGGCCGTCGCCCGCAACTCCTCGTACGTCTTCTCGTGCTCGGCCCGCCGGGCCGCCAGTTCCTCTTCCAGGTCGGCCAGCGCCTTGACGGTGCGTTCCCGCGCGTTGGCGAGCGTCTTCTCCGCCTCCGCCTGGAGTTTGGTGGCCCGCTGGGTGTGCGTGTCGATGATCGCCGCGGCCTGCTTCTCGGCCAGGTCCAGGATCTGGCCGACCATCGGACCCACGTCCTGGAAGGTGGCCTTGTCCACTTGCGCCGGTCGCTGCCGCAGCTCGGCCATCTCGCTCTGCACCGCCTGGAGCTTTCCGCTCAGCTCCCGTACGTGTGCGGTGGCCCGGTCCCGTTCCGCCGAGATGGCGGCGAGCCGGCCGTCCATCTGCTCGACGTAGCGCTCGACCTGCCGTTTGTCGAACCCGCGCAGGGCGACCTCGAAATTCGGCCGCGAGGCCAGGTCGTCGCGGACTGCGAACGGCTCCTCGCCGATGGACATGCCCCATCCTCCAGAGGATCGAAGAGCGCCACGCCGGCGGGCCGGCGGCGGATGACGCGCAACGTTACCGCTGCTCCGGCTGCTCTGTCCTCCCACCCCGGTACGGATTTCGCGCCGTCTGACGGGTGGTCCGGCATCGGCGTCCCGCCGATCGCACGTGGCTGCTTGTCCCGGTTACACGCCAGGGGACCGGCCGGCGACGCGGCGTGACGTATCGACCCTGCTCACCGGCGTCGAGAGGGGCTGGTGGGGCGATGAAAGTGAAACAGACCCGCGTCTTGACACGTACTTAGGTTAGGTTAGCCTAACCGCATGTCGAGCGGACTGATGACGAACGACGCCGAGCAGAGCCTACGCGGTGTCGACCTGCGCCTGGGCTACCACGGCACCACGGTGGTGCACGGCGCTGCGATCACCCTGCGTCCCGGCACCGTGACCGCGCTCGTCGGCCCCAACGGCAGCGGCAAGTCCACCCTGCTGCGGGCGTTGGCCCGGCTGCATCCGCTCGACAGCGGCACGGTGCTCTTCGCCGACGGCATCGCCGCGGCGGGTCTGCCCGCCAAGGAGTACGCCCGCCGGGTCACCCTGCTCGCCCAGAGCCGGCCGATCCCCAACGGCGTCACCGTCCGCGATGTCGTCGGCTACGGCCGCCACCCCTACCGGGGCCGGTGGCGCGCGGACGACCCGGACGGCCCGGCCGCCATCGCCCGCGCGATGGAGGTCACCGGCGTCAACGCCATGGCCGGCCGGCCCGTGGACGAACTCTCCGGCGGCGAACTCCAGCGGGTCTGGCTGGCCACCTGCCTGGCCCAGGACACCCCGGTGCTGCTGCTCGACGAGCCCACCACCTTCCTCGACCTGCGCTACCAGGTCGGGATTCTCGATCTGATGCGTGACCTCGCCGACGATCACGGCGTCGCGGTCGGCGTCGTGCTGCACGACCTCAACCAGGCCGCCGCGGTGGCCGACGAGGTGGTCCTGCTGCACGGTGGCCGGGTCCGCGCCACCGGCACCCCGGCCGAGGTCTTCACCGAACACGACCTGACCGAGACCTACGGCATCCGGATCGAGGTCAGCACCGACCCGCTCAGCGGGCTGGTGACGACCCGTCCCGTGGGCCGACACCTGGCCCGAATCCCGGTCTGAGCACAGACCGTTCACGACACCCACCCGAGAAAGAACATCATGTCCCGTACCCGTGTAACCGCCCTGGTGGCCGCCGCCACCGCAGTGCTGCTGGCCGCCTGCGGCACCACCGAGAACACCACCGAGCCCGCCGCCACCACTCCCGCCGCCAGCGGCCCGGTCACCGTCACCGACAGCCGGGGCAAGGAGGTCAAGCTCGACGCCCCCGCGACCAAGGTGGTCGGTCTCGAATGGGGCGAGGTCGAGATGCTTGTCAGCCTCGGCGTCATGCCGGTCGGCGTCGCCGACCCCAAGGGGTACGCGACCTGGGTCAGCGCCGCCAAGCTCGACGCGGGCGTCAAGGACGTGGGCACGCGCGGTGAGCCGAGCATCGACTCCATCGTGGCGCTGCAACCAGACCTCGTGGTCATGGAGGACGACCGCGGCGCCAACGTGATCACGCAGCTGGAGAAGTACGTCCCGGTCATCGTGACCAAGGGCAGCGACGCCTCGGACAACCTCGGCCGGATGCGGGCCGACCTGAACATGATCGCCACCGCGGTCGGCAAGACCGCCGAGGCGGAGAAGCTGCTCGCCGACTTCGACGCCGCCATCGCCGACGGCAAGAAGAAGATCGCCGACGCCGGTGCGGCCGGCAAGCCGTTCGCCATCGCCGACGGCTGGAAGGAAGGCAGCACGGTCAGCATCCGGATGTTCGGCGAGGGCGCCCTGGTCTCCCAGATCGGCATCCAGCTCGGCCTGACGAACGCCTGGACCGGCGAGACCGACCCGGCCTGGGGCCTGGGCCAGACCGACGTCGAGGGCCTGACCGTGCTCAAGAGCCCGGACCTGCACTTCTTCTACAACGCCTCGGACGGCGTCGACGTCTTCGCCGACGGGCTGAACAGCAACGCCATCTGGAAGTCGCTGCCCTTCGTCGAGCAGGGCAACCTGCACCGGATGCCCGACGGCATCTGGACCTTCGGCGGGCCGCTCTCCGGCAAGCAGTACATCGACCAGCTCGTCAGCACCTACGCGGTGTGACCACGCTGTCCGCGCCCCCGCGTCCGGAGCCGGCTGTCCAGCCGGCTCCGGCCGAGCGCCCCTCCACTCCCCGCGTCGTCGGGATCTTCGTCGCCGCCACCGCGCTGCTGCTGGCGGTCGTGGCGGTGCACCTGACCCAGGGCACCTCCGCCGTGGGTGCGCTCGACCTGCTCCGCCTGCTGACCGGCGGGGACGACGAGACCGCCCGGGTGCTCGTCGCGTCCCGGGTGCCCCGGCTGCTCGCCGGGCTGACCATCGGCGTCGCCCTCGGCTTCGCCGGTGCGGCGCTCCAGTCGATCGCCCGCAACCCCCTCGCGTCCCCGGACACCCTCGCCGTCAACGCCGGGGCACACCTGGCCATCGTCTCGGTCGCCGCGTTCGGCATCGCACTGCCCGCGCTGCCCGCCGGTGGCCTGGCCTTCTGCGGTGGCCTCGCCGCCGCCGGCCTGGTGATGGCGATGTCGTCCGGCGGTCAGGCCGGCACCACCCGGCTGATCCTCGCCGGCTCGGCCACCGCGCTGGCGCTCAGCTCGGTGACCATGCTGCTGCTCCTGCTGTTCGAGCAGGCCACCATCGGCCTGTTCGCCTGGGGCAACGGCTCCCTGGTGCAGAGCGACCTGGACACCCTCACCCAACTCGCTCCCGTGATCGTGGCCGCCGTGGCGGCGTTGATGCTGTTCGGCCACCGCCTCGACATCCTCGCCCTCGGCGATGACACCGCCACCGTGCTCGGCATCGACGTACGCCGGACCCGGCTGATCGTCACCGTGCTGGCGGTGCTGCTGTCCGCCGCAGCGGTCACCCTCACCGGCCCGGTCGGTTTCGTCGGCCTCTGCGCACCGGTGATCGTCCGGCTGCTCGGCCCGCTGGTGCCCGGCGTCCACCGGCACCGGATCCTGCTGCCGCTGTCCGGTATGGCCGGCGTCATCATCGTCCTCGGCTCCGACGTGCTGCTGCGGGCGCTGATGGGTGGTCAGGCCGGCGTCGACATTCCCACCGGCGTGGTGACCACCCTGTTCGGCGCGGGAATCCTGATCTGGCTGGCCCGCCGGCACCGCGACGCCGGCCCCACCCGTCGCCCAGCCGGCGGTCACGCCGCCGTACGCTCCGCGGCCTTCCACCGCACCGTGGTGGCGGTCGCCGCCACCGTCACCGCCGGGGCGGTGCTGCTCGGCATGCTCGCCGGGGACACCTGGCTGCTGCTCGGCGACATCGTCAACTGGGTCAACGGCAGCACCGGGCCGGCGTACACCTTCGTGCTGGACCAGCGGTGGCCGCGCGTCGCCGCCGCGATGCTGGCCGGCGCGGCCCTGGCGGTCGCCGGCACCACCGTGCAGGCGGTCTGCCGCAACCCGCTGGCCGAGCCCGGCATCCTCGGCATCACCGCCGGTGCCGGACTGGGCGCGGTCTCGCTGCTCACCTTCGTGCCGCTGGCCGGCGTCTGGGCCGTCTCCGGGGTTGCCGGGCTCGGCGCCATGCTGGCCTTCGCCCTGGTGTACGGCGCGGCCTGGCGGGGCGGCCTCAGCTCCGACCGGCTGGTCCTGATCGGCTTCGGTGCCTGGCAGGGCGGCATGGCCATGATCACCTTCATGATCGTGGCGTTCGACCCGTGGAACACCGGCAAGGCCCTCACCTGGCTCTCCGGCTCCACCTACGGCCGCACCGCGACCCAGGTGCTGCCGGTGGCGATAGCCCTGCTGGTGCTCACCCCGGCCGTGGTGGCCGCCCGCCGCGAGCTGGACCTGATGACGCTCGACGACGACACCCCACGGGTGCTCGGCGTCCGGCTGGAACGCACCCGACTGGTTGCGCTCGGTGCGGCGGCCCTGCTCACCTCGACGGCGGTCTCCGCCGTCGGCGTGATCGGCTTCGTCGGCCTGGTCGCACCGCACGCGGCCCGGGCTCTCGTCGGCGGCCGGCACACCCGGGTACTCCCGGTCGCCGCCCTCCTCGGCGCGGCCCTGGTCAGCCTCGCCGACACCCTCGGCCGCACCGTGATCGCTCCGGCCCAGATTCCCGCCGGGCTGGTCACCGCCATGATCGGCACCCCCTACTTCGTCTGGCTGCTGTGGCGTTCCCGCGCCGCCGCCCCACCCCGGTAAGCGCACCGACCCGACCCGGAGAGGCACCATGACCCACACTCTGCCCATCGCGCCCTGGCGGCTGTTCGCCGTCGAGGTCCGCGCGGTACGTCGGCTCAGCCCGTCCTTCGTCCGGGTCACCTTCACCGGTCCCGACCTGGACCGCTTCGCCGACAACGGGTACGACCAGCGGATCAAGCTGGCGTTGCCGCTGCCCGGCCAGGCCGGCGTCCACCTTCCACAGGGGCCGGACTGGTACGCGCGGTGGCGGACCCTGCCGGATCACGAGCGCAACCCGATCCGGACGTACACGGTGCGCGCGGTCCGGCCGTACCTGAGCGAGGTCGACGTCGACCTGGTGCTGCACGGCGACGGTGGACCGGCCACCCGGTGGGCCCGCCGGGTCCGCCCCGGCGACTCGATCGCGATCGTGGGCCCCGACTCGGCGTACGGCGGCGACCACGGCGGGGTCGAGTTCCGGCCCCCGTCGACCGGGCGCCTGCTGCTGGCCGGGGACGAGACGGCGGTGCCGGCGATCAGCGGCATCTGCGAACGGCTACCGCTGGACGCGCGCGGCCGGGTGCTGCTGGAAGTCCCTGAAGCCGGTGACGCACTGCCGCTGATCACGCCGCCCGGTGTCGAGGTGACCTGGCTGCCCCGGGGTTCCGGTGGATACGGCAGCCGCCTCGTCGCCGCCGTCGCCGCGGTCGCCGGAGACCTGCTCGCCGGCGCCTCGCCCGATGAGCGCGGGCCGCAGCTGGTCGACGAGGTGAACGTGGACCACGAGATCCTCTGGGAGGTGCCCGAGGCGCCCCCGACGGCCCCGCTCTACGCCTGGCTGGCCGGGGAGGCCGGCGTCATCCGTACCCTCCGCCGACACCTGGTCAGCGAGCGCGGCCTGGACCGCCGCGCGGTGGCCTTCATGGGCTACTGGCGCCACGGCCGCCCCGACCCCTCCTGACAGCTTTACCTGCTGATCATGGGTCAGCGGCGGCTTCGAGATCGACTCTGCCGCCAAACTGATGATCAACGATGCGGGGGGCAGGGTGGGGTGGTCAGGGGAGGGGGTGGGAGATGTTGCGGGCGTGGTCGGTGAGGGCGGCGGCGACGACGGTGGCCTCCAGGGGGAGCATTTCGAGGCAGCGGCGTACGGCGGTGGCCATCAGCGCGTTCGGCACCCGCATGGACAGCGTGCAGTGCGGCACCCACCGGCCCGGCCGGTAGTGCTCCACAATCGTCACCCCGCCCGCGACGAGCAGGTCGTGCACCCGCCGGTGGTGCGCCAGCAGCTCCGAGGTGGGTACCGGACCCAACCACAGCACCCGGCCGACGAACTGACCGGCGTGCTGGAACGACAACCGCAGTGGTGCCGCCACCGTGGTGCCGGCCAGCGCTGCGGTGACCTGCTCCGGATCGAAGCGCGGCGCGACCGCGAGCGAGACGTGGGGCCGGTGCCGCTGCTCCAGCAAGGAGCGCATGCTCTGCACCCCCTCGGCCTCGAGGGCGTCCCACAGCACCCGGATCCGCCGGGTGGCGACGGTGTCCAGGTACAGCTCCAACGCGGCGACCACATGATCACTCTAGGGTGGAGTCCGAGGAACGCGCCGTCCGGGCGGCTCACGGCACGATGACGGCTCGACCTTCAAGCGTGCCGTCCTGCATCATCCGGTACGCGCTCATCGCCTCGTCCAGGCTGAACGTGGTGGTTTTCGGCCGCACCAGCCCGCGCGCACCCAGATCGAGCACCTCCAGCAGCTCCGGGCGGCTGCCCCAGTAGGTGGTCTGGATACTGACCTCGTACGGCACGGAGAAGAAGCCGACCGACAGCGAGCCGCCGCCGAGCCCCACGATGCTCAGGTCACCCACGGTCCGGGCGGCGGCGACGCCCAGCTTCAGCGTGGCATCGGCGCCGACGAAGTCGAGCACCACGTCGGCACCCCGACCGCCGGTG
Source organism: Verrucosispora sp. WMMD703 (assembly GCF_049178935.1). Classification (NCBI taxonomy): domain Bacteria; kingdom Bacillati; phylum Actinomycetota; class Actinomycetes; order Micromonosporales; family Micromonosporaceae; genus Micromonospora; species Verrucosispora sp. WMMD703. The sequence continues at coordinate 2,255,176 of NZ_JBMHMM010000004.1, forward strand.
ACCCTGCGGATCTCCTCGGCGGTGCCTTCGGCCGATTGCATCGTCACGTCGGCACCGCACTCCTCGGCGAGCCGCAGCGCCTCCTCCCGGGTGTCCACCGCGACGACCCGGGCGGCGGTGGTCGCCTTGAGGACCTGCACGCCGACGTGCCCCAGCCCACCGACGCCGATCACCAGCGCGGTGCTGCCCGGAGGCAGCTTCGGCCAGGACCGGCGAATCGCGTGGTACGGGGTGAGCCCCGCGTCGGTCAGGGGTGCGGCGTCGACCGGGTCGAGCCCCTCGGGCAGCGGCAGCACGTGCCGGGCATCCGGCACCAACTCGTACTCGGCCATGCCACCGTCCAGACCGAGGCCACCACCTCCGCCCGGCACCGGCGCGGCGGCCGGGTTCTCGCAGTAGTTGTCGACACCGACCCGGCACCGGGCGCAGCGACCGCAACCCCACGGCCCGTAGACCGCGACCGGCTGGCCCACCTCCAGCCCGGTCACCCCGGAGCCGAGCCGGTGCACCCAGCCCGCGTTCTCGTGGCCGAGCGTGAACGGCGGATTCCAGGGCAGGCCGCCGGCCTCGAAGTCGTGCATCAGGTGCAGGTCGGAGTGGCAGGCGCCGGCGGCCCCGATCCGCACCACCACCTGGCCCGGGCCGGGTGTCGGTTCGTCGACCTCGACCAGTTCCGGCTCCGTCTTCCAGGCGGGCAGCCGCAGAGCACGCATCCCTGTCTCCCGTCGTCGTGACGCCCGAACCGAGGCTCCCCGACGGACGTCGACTCAAACCACCTCGGCGACCGCGCGCCCTCTCCTCGGGCGGTCACCGCCCAGCGGTTGCCGATCGGCCCGTTCGGCGGTCCACTGAACTACATGGGTGTCATCAAGGTGGGCACGTCCTCGTGGGCGGACCGGACGCTTGTGCGTTCCGGCTGGTACCCGCGCCAGGCGAACACCCCGGCCGGTCGGCTGGGCCACTACGCCGAGCGGTTCGGGCTGGTCGAGGTGGACACGTCGTACTACGCGGTGCCCGCGCCGGAGACCGCGCAGGGCTGGGTCGACGCCACACCCGAGGGGTTCACCTTCAACGTCAAGGCGTTCAGCCTCTTCACCGGTCACCCGACCCCGATCGCCACCCTGCCCGCCGATCTGCGACCGACCGGCGGACCGACCCGGATCCGCCGGCGCGACCTGCCGACGGCCGCGTACGACGAGTTGTGGAGCCGGTTCCGGGCGGCGCTGACGCCGATCGCGGCGGCCGGCCGGCTCGGCGCGGTGCTGTTGCAGTTTCCGCCGTGGCTGGCCCGTGGCGAGGCGGCCCGGCGACGGATCACGGAGCTGGCGTCACGCTGCCGGCCGTGGCGGGTGGCCGTCGAGTTGCGGCACGCCTCCTGGTTCGACGGGACGGCGGCGCTGGAGACGTTGGCCTTCCTACGTGACCAGGAGCTGACCTTCTGCTGCGTGGACATGCCGCAGGGGCATCCGGACTCGGTGCCGCCGATCCCGGTCGCCACCGCCGACCTGGCGATGATCCGGTTCCACGGCCACAGCAGCGCCTGGACCAGCGGTGACAAGGAGGACCGGTTCCGGTACGCGTACGGCGACGAGGAACTGCGCCGCTGGTCCGAGCTACTGGTCGACCTCGCCGGGCAGGCCGACGAACTGCACGTGCTGTTCAACAACTGCTGCGCCGGTCAGGCCCAGCGCGACGCGGAACGGCTCGCCGGCCTGCTCGACGGGGCCGACCGGCGGGCCGTACGGTCCTGACCGGACAGTGCGGCGGCACTCACCCGCGCCAGGTCCCCTCCGGGTGCATCCCGGTCGCCTCCTCCAGCGCGTTGTCCGGCAGATCCCCGTCGGCGGCGTCGTCCGGGAAGCTGCGCCGCGACGGCGCGGGGTCCGGCGGTGCCCCGGGCCCGGCCACCGGCGTACGGGTCGGCTCCACCGAGCCGAACCCGTGCCGCCCGGCGGGCCGTTCCGTCGTATCACCGGTGAGGGGGCCGGCCGCGCGTCGTTCACCGCGTCGTCCCTCGGGCACGGCGGTCTCCTCGCTGCCCTCGTCCATCGGGGAGTCCGCACCGGCACCCCACGGCGGATCCGCGTCGAAGCCGTCGGTGGTCCCCCAGGGTGCGACACCCTCGGGTGCCCGGTCGTGCCTGTCCCTGTCCGTCATCGCCACCTCGCTGATCGGTGCCCGGTCGCCGGTCTACGTGACACCGGCACCCGGCACATGGGTGCGCTGGCGTTCGTGTGGTTCAGCCGTCAGCGGCCGGACATCGTCATCTGTCGGATCGCCTTGGCCGCCGCCATCCCGCCGGCACCCTTGCCCATCATCTTCGACGTGTGCCCCATGCCACCCACGCGGCCGAGCATGCCGCGTAGGACCTGGCCCGGCTTCTGCTGCTCACCCATGTAGGCGGTGACCACGATCAGGGCACCGGTCAGTGCCGGAATCGCCCATTGCAGCATCTTCAACTGGCGCTGGCAGGACGCCACGTTCGCCGGGGTCTGCTGGTTCGGCTCGGTGACCCCCTCGACCGACGGCTGTCCGGCCTTGGCCAGCCGCATGCCGAGCAGTCGGCTGTACCCGGTCACCGCCAGGGCGCTCACGGTCAGCGCGGTCTTCACGGTGCTGGCCCGGCCGACGCCGGCCTGGGCGACCATGCGTGGGCTCTCGGTCACCAGCTCGCCGACCGCCCCGGCGAGGTGGGCACCGATGGCCGCCGCGTTGACCGGCGTCCACCGGTTCCAACCGGTCGACGCCACCGAGAGTCGTTGGGTCGAGTCGCCCATCCGGGCCGCGGCACCGTTGACGCCGAAGGCACCCATCAGGGAGCCGCCGAACCAGGCCGCCAGGCCCAGGTCGTGCATCGAACGAAGTGCGGTGTGGCTGTCAGACATCTGGTCCCCTTCCGCCGTATCGGGCGCAGCGGCTTACCCACCTTCGGTGGGGCTAATCGCTGTGACCTCGGGCGACGTGCCTGCGTCGGTCGGCGTTCAGCGTCGGGCGAGTCGGGTCTCGGCTGCGACCCGGGTCAGCTTCTCCGGGTTGCGCACGTAGTACAGGCCGGCGATGCCCGTCTTCCCGACCCGGACCGCCATCACGCCGTCGAGCTCACCGTCCAGCTGCACGACGAGGGCGGGGCTGCCGTTGAGCGACGTGGCGGCTGCGGTCAGCCGGCCCGGCACCTTGCGGAGACCACCGACGATCATGCGGGCCACCTTGTCCGCGCCGACGATCGGGTTCGGCACGGCCTGCCGCACGCCGCCGCCGTCGGCGACCAGGACGACCTCGGGGGCGAGCACGTCGAGCAGCGCCTGGAGATCGCCGGTCTCGACCGCGCGCTGGAACGACTCCAACGCCGCCCGGGTCTCGCGGGGGGAGACCACGTCGCGGGGACGGCGGGCGTTGACGTGCTGGCGGGCCCGGTGCGCGATCTGCCGCACCGCGGCGGGGCTGCGGCCGACCGCGGCGGCGATCTCGTCGTAGCTGACGTCGAACGCGTCGCGCAGCACGAACACGGCCCGTTCGGTCGGCGACAGCGTCTCAAGGACGAGCATCAGCGCCATCGAGACGCTCTCGGCGAGTTCGACGTCGTCAGCCACGTCCGGCGCGGTGAGCAGCGGCTCGGGCAGCCACGACCCCACATACGCCTCCTTGCGGCGGCGCATCGTGCGCAGCCGGTTGAGGGCCTGCCGGGTGGTGATCCGGACCAGGTAGGCACGCTGGTCGCGGACCCGTCCCAGGTCGACGTCGACCCACCGCAGCCAGGTCTCCTGGAGGACGTCCTCGGCGTCGGCGGCCGACCCGAGCAGCTCGTACGCGACGGTGAACAGCAGGTTGCGGTGGGCGACAAAGGTCGCGGTCGCCGGGTCGGTGGCGCGATCACTCACTGTCTCGACCTTTCCTCCGTGCGGGTTCCGGTACCTCCTCGGCAGGTCACGGGGTCTCCTTCGCGTCAGGGTCCGCTCTCAGGACACCGCGGCCCTGGCCGCTGTGCCGTCGAGTGACGCAGGTCATATCGTGCCGGCTGGGTCGCCGGCGCGGCGGTCGCCTCGCGGCTCCGCCCCAACAGATCGCATTGACCGGTCCGATTAGGCTCGCCGCATGGCAACTCCGGCACCCGAAGCGGGCTCGGAACACCAACTCGTGTGGGCCCCCGGCGAGGTGATGACCCGCATCGAGCAGGAGGTACGCCCGCAGCCGAGCCTGCCCCGCCGGATCGCGCTGGCGGCGTCGGGCGCGTTCGTTCTCAGCTGGCCACCGACCTTCGTCGTGTTCGCGCTGGCCACCCTCGTCGCGCCGTCGGTGACCGACGAGGCCGGTGTCGGCCGGGTCGCCCTCTGGGCCTTGCAGTTCGCCGGCCTGACCGCGGTCGCGGCGGTGGTCGGCGCGGCGCTGCGACGATCCGCCGAGCCCGAGCTGGACCCGTCGCCCGGACGGATCGCGCTACGGATCGCAGGCCACGCGCTGGTCACCGTGGCCTGCGCCGGGCTGGTGCTGGCCCTGGCCGGGCTCTCCGTGGGTCAGTACGCGACGCTGACGGCCACGCTGGTGGTGGTGCTGCACCTGCTGCCGATGGCCGTGGCCCGGCTGCTGTTCCGGCTTCGCCGACGCGGTTCGGCCAGCCCGTCGGCTTGACCGGCTGTCCGGCGTCCCGGCCCGCCGCTGGGCGGGTCAGCGGGCGGGCAGGGTGGTGACGAAGTCGGCCACCCGCGCGGCCAGCGGCCCGCCGGCACGTACCCAGGTGAAGTGGTCCAGGTCGGTACCCGGCGCGCCGTAGCGCTCACGCTCGACGGGAGCTGCGGTGAGCTTGGCGCAGAGCCGGTCCAGCGTGGGATGCGGGGTGTACTGGTCGCCGTCGACGCTGATCGCCAGCACCGGGGTGCGGATCCGGCGTACCGCCGCCTCCGTGTCCACCCCCTCCAGCTCGGGAAAACGTCCGGTGCGGGCCGTGTGCGCCCAGTCGCGGATCACCCCGCGTGCCTGCCGGCCACCGAAACCCCATCCGGGCCAGACGCCGAGCAACCTGGCGGTGGCCGCGACGCCCTGGGTGTACGGCAGTATCCCGTACCGTCGGGGGCCGGTGAAGTCACGCCAGTAGGGGATGCCGACCGCGATCAGGGCCAGCCCGTCCACCTCGTGCTCGCCGTGCAGGGCCAGGTGCAGCACGGCGGCCTGACCGCCGAGGGAGTGCCCCAGCAGCAGGGTCCGCCGGCCGTCCAGCCGGGGCTTGAGCGCCGCCCGTACCGCTCCGATGTCGGCGGCCAGTTCGGTGTAGCCGTACCGGCAGGTGCGGCTCGGCCGCGGCGTGCTCTCGCCGGTGCCGCGCAGGTCCGCCACGACCACGGCGAGCCCGGCGGCGCGCAGCGCGGCGGCGAACGGTCGGTAGTACCGGGCCCGGACTCCCATCGCCGGCGCGATCAGCACCACCGGGGCGTCGGCCACGCCGACGGGCTCCGGGTAGACCTGGATGCCGAGCCGGGCACCGTCGACCTGGACGAACTCCTGCTGGTACTCCACCACGTTCACGACCACAGGTTACCGGCGGGTAGGTGGCGGCTGGGGGTCGCCCCCGGCGGGACTGCGCCCGCGCCGGGAGGCGACCGGCGGCGTCACCGTGGCTCGCCGCGCAGCATGCCCGGGCCGAAGACCTCGTAGGCGATCCGCTCCACCGGTACGCCGCGACGCAGCAGACCGCTCCGGACCAGGTTCATGAACGGCAGCGGGCCGCACAGGTGCACGTGGGCGTCGGGCGTGAGCGGGATCAGCTCCGGATCGACCCGGCCACCGCTCACCGTGGCGGTGAGATCGCGCGGCGTCGCGTCGCTGGTGTCCTCGTACCATAGCGTGGTGTGCAGGTTGGGCAGCGCGGCATGCAGGCGCGGCAGGTCACCGCGTAGGGCGTGCGTCGCGCCGGCTCGATCGGCGTGCACCAGCACCACCGGTCGTCGTGGTGCGGTGACCGCCAGATGCTCCAGCGCGGCCATTGCCGGGGTCAGCCCGATACCGGCGCTCACCAGCAGCAGCGGCCCGTCTCCGGCCACCGCGCTGACCTCGCCGAAGGGCGGGCTGAGTCGCAGCGTGTCACCGACGCCCACGTGCTCGTGCAGGAAGGTCGAGACCAGGCCGTCTGGTGCGCCGTCGAGCCCGCGTAGCCGCTTGACGGCGATCCGCCAGTCGGTGGCCCCTGGGCGGCCGGTGAGGCTGTACTGCCGGATCTGCTGACCACGACCGCCGTCGAGGTCGACCGCGACCGAGGTGTACTGGCCGGGGATGAACGTGGGCGCGGCCCTGCCGTCCGCGGGTGCCAGGGTGAACGACACCACGTCGCCGGTCTCCTGCCGGCGGGCGGTCACGCGCCACGGCCGCCACACCGACTCGCCCTCGGCCAGCCCGGCGGCCGCGTAGAGCCGGGCCTCCCGGGCGACCAGCTCGCAGGCCAACAGCCAGTAGACCTCGTCCCAGGCGGCGGCGACCGGCGGCGTCACCGCATCGCCGAGCACCTCACCGACGGCAGCGAGCAGGTTGCGACCCACCAGCGTGTACTGGGAGGGGGTGATGCCCAGCGACGCGTGCTTGTGGGCGATCCGGTCCAGAATCGGTCCCCAGGGCACGGTGCTCGCACCGGTCAGGTGCTCGGCGTAGGCGACCACCGCGGCGGCCAGGGCGGCCTGCTGCGCCCCGCTTGCCTGATTGCCCCGGTTGAACAGGTCGAGCAACTCCGGATGAGCCTCGAACATCCGCTGGTAGAACCGCCGCGTGATGGCCTCGCCGTGCGCGCGTACCGCGGGCAGGGTCGCCGACACCACCGCTGCTGAGGACTGCGTGAGCACGATGTTCTCCTTCTGGTTCGACCGTTCGGACCCCCACACAAAACAGGATTTGCAGATACCTGTTTTAGGGTCGAAGGTCCCGGATCGACGGTCGTACAGGTCACACCGGGGAGTCAGCCGACCGTGGCATCGAGCCGCCACAGCCTAGGGTCGGTACGTGAAGCTCAACAGATCCACCGACATGGCACTACGGATCGCCATGCACGCTGCGGCTACCGGCCGCCGGACGACGGTGGACGAGTTGGCCGAGCGGCTGGCGCTGCCCCGCAACCACGTGGCCAAGGTGGTGCAGCGACTGCAGCGCCTCGGCGTGCTGGTGACCATCCGGGGTCGCTTCGGCGGGGTGGCCTTCGCCGCCGAAGGTGCGGCCTACACCGTCGGGCAGGTGGTTCGGGCGTTCGAGGGCGACGGCGAGGTGGTCGACTGCGAGGCACCGGCCTGTCCACTGCGGTCGGCCTGCCGGCTGCGGGCCGAACTGCGTCGGGCGCAGGAGGCGTTCCTCACCGTTCTCGACGGGGTCAGCCTCGGCGATCTGGTCGACGGGCCGACCGGGTCGGTGCTGCTCGCCCTCGGCCCGACACCCCCGGCATCGTGAGCAACGGGTACCGCCCGGACCTCGCGGGTCCGGGCGGTACCGAGCCGGTCAGGAAACGCTTATCGTGCCGTTCGAGCCGCGTACGCAGGCGACCGAGCGGGCGGCGGTGGTGGCCGCGCCGGAGAGGCACTGGCCCAGCACCTGGTGCCCGGCCGCATTCGGGTGCCACGACTCCTGACAGGTCTGGAAGTAGCTCACACAGGTGTTGGCGATCCGCTGGATGGCGATCTTGTCCTTGCCGGAGAGGCTGGTCACGAAGGTGCCGTTGGGCGGGCTGTCCATCAGCCGGATCGGGGTGGCCAGGGTGCCGGCCGGGCTGTTCGTGTTCTCGCAGAGCCGGGCGCCGTCGAAGGCCCGCTGCACGTTGAGGTAGACCAGGTCGGCGCTGGCGAACTCGGCGGCCAGGGTGTCCCGGGCGGAGCGCACGATGGTGCCGAGACCCTGTGAGAACCGGTGGCCGGGAGCGAGGCTGGCCCGGTGGATCGGGCAACCGGCCGCGTACCGCTCGGCGCCCAGCGCGCGGAACTTGTCCCGGGTGTCGTCCCGGTTGTCCTCGGAGTGGTACGTGGGGGCCAGGTCCAGCGGCAACGGGTTGGTGTAGTCCTGCAACACCACCCGGTGCTGGCCGTCGGCGTCCACCTCGCGCAGGGTGGTCAGGATCTGGCGTACGGCCGCGGTGGTCTCCGCCGTCGCGGCGGTGATCTGGGCGGCGGTGGCCAGGTCGGCGTCCGTACACGGCTTCTGCTCGACCGGCCCGTTGAGGTACGCCCAGAACTCCCACCAGCCGGTCCAGGCGTCGGCGATGAACCGGTTGGCACACTTCTCGGCGACCCCGCCGAAGGTGAACGAGCTGTTGTTCGAGCCGAGCCCGATCAGGACCAGGTCGATGTCGTGGGTCTGGGCGACCGCGCGGAGCTGGTCGAGTTGGGCGGCGACCTGGCGGCCGTTCGTCCGGGCCGACGAGGCGGCGGCGATGTCGTGCGGCTGGCCGCCGGAGCAGGCGAGATTGAACCGGTTCTGGATGCCGGGCAGCGTCGCCTTGTGCAGTGAGGCGTTGGCCGACCGGTGACAGAAGAAGGCGTCGCTGTTGGGTGCTGTCCACCCGGGGAAACTCCGCGCCACGCCGGTCGCGTCGACCACCGGCTGGTAGGAGCCGGCGCCCTCGCCGCTGATGAAGCTGTCGCCGAGAGCCACCGCCGCGGTGGGTGGTGCGGCCGAGGCGGCGGGGGCCGCGACGGCGGTGGAGAGGGTCGCTGCGGTGACGGCCAGGGCCATCGCGGCGGCGGTACGACGCAACGCGGACATCGGCATCCCCATCCGTTCATAGAAATATGAAAGATCCTCTGGTGCGGTGATGAGATCACGCAGGTGTGACGAACGTCAACAGCGGGAAACATCTGTGACGAGCGGGTCCAGCGGGGTCAGGGAGGCTCCCGTGGCTGACGTCGAGCACCGCCGCCGGGCATAAGACCGGCAGCCGGGACGTTGACCGCAGCAGGTCCGCCAGCAGCGGCCCACGGCGTGCCGGGCGGGTGTCCGCACAGGTTGTCGGGGCGTACGGCTACGCTCGCTGCGGCGTGCCCGCGCCGGGCCGACCGCCGACGGCGCGGGGGAACACATCGCCGAGACCGGGGAGTACGACCAGTTGACCGCAGAGCCTGACACCCTGTATGGGGCCGACGACCTCACGCACCTTGAGGGGCTGGACGCCGTCCGTAAGCGGCCCGGCATGTACATCGGCTCCACCGACAGCCGTGGCGTGGGTCACCTCGTCAACGAGATCCTCGACAACTCGACCGACGAGGGCGTCGCCGGCCACGCCACCGCCGTCGAGGTCGTCCTGCACGCCGACGGCTCGGTCCAGGTCGACGACAACGGCCGAGGCATCCCCACCGACGTGCACGCCCGCTCCGGCATCTCCGGTGTCGAGCTGGTGCTCACCCGCCTGCACGCCGGCGGCAAGTTCGGCGGCTCCGGCTACAAGACCTCCGGCGGCCTGCACGGCGTGGGCGCCTCGGCGGTCAACGCCCTGTCCCGCCGCTTCGACGTCACCGTCCGCCGGGGCGGCAAGGTGCACACCATGTCGTTCCGACACGGCGTGCCCGGCATCTTCGACGGCGACGGCCCCGACGCGCCGTTCACCCCCGGCCCCGGACTCCAGGTCGTCGGCGCCGTCAAGCGTGGCCAGCGCACCGGCACCTCGATCCGTTACTGGCACGACCCCCGCTACTTCGAGACCGGTGCCACGCTCGACCACGACGCGGTGCGGGCCAAACTGCGGCACACCGCCTTCCTGGTCCCCGGTGTCGGCTACACGCTGCGCGACCACACCACGGAGGAGCCCACCGAGGAGCGCTTCCACTACCCCAACGGCCTCACCGACATGGTGGAGTTCCTGGCACCGGCCGGCGACCGGCCGGTCTCCGGCACCCTGCTGGTCACCGGCGAGGGGACGTACCGGGAGAACGCCGCCGACGCCAACGGCGTCATGCAGTCCAACGTGCAGCGCCGGGCCGAGGTCGAGATCGCCTTCCGCTGGGGCACCGGCTACGAACGCACTGTCGAGTGCTTCACCAACACCATTCGCAACGCCCACGGCGGCACCCACCGCAAGGGCTTCGAGCGGGCATTGGCGCGTACGCTCGCCGACGCCGTGCGCAACACCCGGGGCCTGCTCAAGGCCAAGGAGGACGCGCCCACGCTGGACGACGTCCTGGAGGGCATGACGGCTGTGGTGCACGTCCGGGTGCCCGAGCCGCAGTTCACCTCGCAGACCAAGGACGAGCTCTCCACCGCCGGCATCACCAAGGTCGTGCAGGGCCTGGTGGAGCAGCACATCAAGTCCTGGCTGGACGACCGCAAGACGCGCACCGAGGCGCGTACGGTCCTTCAGAAGATCGTCGACGCGTCCCGGGTACGCCTCACCCAGAAGCAGCAGAAGGACGCGGCCCGCCGCAAGACCGCCCTCGAAGGCGCGGCCATGCCCGCCAAACTCGTCGACTGCCGCGCCTCGGGCATCGACAGGAGTGAGCTGTTCATCGTGGAAGGGGACTCCGCCCTCGGGACAGGGCGGCTTGCCCGTTCCGCGGAGTATCAGGCGCTTCTTCCGATCCGGGGCAAGATCCTCAACGTGCAGAAGGCCAGCCTTCAGCAGGTGCTCGACAACGCCGAGTGCGCGGCGATCGTGCAGGTGCTCGGCGCCGGCTCGGGGCGCACCTTCGACCTGTCCGCGCTGCGCTACGGCCGGGTCCTCATCATGGCCGACGCCGATGTCGACGGCGCGCACATCCGGACACTGCTGATCACCCTCTTCGCCCGGTACATGCGACCGCTGATCGAGGCGGGCCGGCTCTACGCCGCCATGCCGCCCCTGCACAAGATCACGACCAGGGGGCGCAACCCGGAGACCGTCTACACCTACACCCAGGCGGAGATGGAGTCGACGGTGCGCCGGTTCGAGAAGGCCGGCAAGCAGATCGTCACCCCGGTGCCCCGGTTCAAGGGTCTCGGCGAGATGGACGCCGACGAGTTGTGGGAGACCACGATGAACCCGGCCACCCGCGCGGTACGCCGGATCACCCTGGACGATGTCGAGGCCGCCGAGCGGATCCTCGAACTGCTGATGGGGGAGAAGGTCGAGCCGCGCCGCAACTGGCTGATCGACTCCGCCGACCGGGTCGACCGTGACGCCATCGACGCCTGACCACCGCGTCTCTCGGAAGGAAAGCTGAGCCATGGCACGCCGCAAGGAGACGAAGGTCGACCATTCCGCGTTCGACCAGGCCGGCGCGCGGATCATCGACAACCCGCTGACCACGGAGGTGTCCGACTCCTACCTGGAGTACGCCTTCTCGGTCATCCACTCCCGGGCCCTGCCCGACGCGCGCGACGGCCTCAAGCCGGTGCACCGGCGCATCCTCTGGTCGATGTACGAGCAGGGCCACCGCCCGGACCGGGCGCACGTCAAGTCCGCCCGGATCGTCGGCGACGCAATGGGTAAGTACCATCCGCACGGCGACACCGCGATCTACGACGCGATGGTCCGGCTGGCGCAGGACTTCTCACTCAACGCGCCACTCATCGACGGGCATGGAAATTTTGGATCCCCGGACGATGGTCCGGCAGCGGCGCGTTACACCGAGGCCCGGATGTCGCGGGAGGCGATGCTGCTCGTCGGTGAGTTGGGCGAGGACACCGTCGACGTCGAGCCCAACTACGACGGCTCACTGACCCAGCCCACCGTGCTGCCGGCCGCCTTTCCGAACCTGCTGGTCAACGGCGCTGCCGGGATCGCGGTCGGGATGGCGACCAACATGATCCCGCACAATCTGGGCGAGGTCGTCGCGGCGGCCCGCTGGCTGATCCGGCACCCGAACGCCACCCTCGACAAGCTGATGGAGTTCGTTCCCGGTCCCGACCTGCCCACCGGCGGCATGCTGCTCGGCCTGGACGAGGTGCGCCGGGCGTACGAGACCGGCCGTGGCGTGGTGCGGATGCGCGGCAAGGTGGAGATCGGGCCGCTGGAGGGCAGCCGGGGGCGGCAGGCCATCACCGTGGTCGAGTTGCCGTACGGCGTCGGCGCGGAGAAGGTCATCGCCGCCATCACCAACGAGGTGACCAAGACCAAGCGGCTGACCGGGATCGCCGACGTCAAGGACCTCACCGACCGCGAGAGCGGCACCCGGTTGGTCATCGAGTGCAAGGTCGGCGTGAACCCGCAGGCGCTGCTCGCCGACCTCTACCGGTTGACCCCGCTGGAGCAGTCCTTCGGCGTCAACAACCTGGTGCTCGTCGACGGGCAGCCGCGCACCTTGGGGCTCAAGGAACTGCTTGAGGTGTTCCTGGCCCACCGCTACGAGGTGGTGACCCGGCGCAGCGCGTACCGCAAGCGCAGGCGGGAGGAGCGGCTGCATCTGGTCGACGGCCTGCTGATCGCGCTGCTCGACATCGACAAGGTGGTGAAGCTGATCCGGGGCAGCGAGGACGCCCAGGCGGCCCGGAGCGGCCTGATGCGCCAGTTCAAGCTCTCGGAGATCCAGGCCAACTACATCCTGGACACTCCGCTGCGCCGGTTGACGAAGTACGACCGGCTGGAGCTGGAGGCCGAGCAGCAGAAGCTGCGGGCCGAGATCGCCGAGCTGTCCACCATCCTCGACGACGAGAACGTGCTGAAGAAGGTCGTCTCCGACGAGTTGGCCGCCGTGGTCAAGCAGTTCGCCGCGCCCCGGCGCACGACGCTCGTCGACGGTGACCTCAAGGAGGTGCTGGCCGCGTCCGCGCCGGCCGGGCCGTTGGAGGTGGCCGACGACCCGTGCCAGGTCATCCTGTCGGCGACCGGGTTGGTGGCCCGCACCGCGGCCGAGTCGGAGGAGGCCGCCGAGGGGCGTCGCCGGCACGGCCGGGTCAAGCACGACGCGGTACGCGCCGTGGTGCACTCCACCGCCCGGGGGCGGGTGTTGCTGGTGACCAGTGCCGGCCGGGCGTTCAAGGTGGACGTGCTGCCGCTGCCGGTGTTGCCGGAGCAGGCCGGCACGGTGTCGCTGCGGGGCGGAATGTCGGCCGCCGAGCTGGTGCCGCTGGAGCCGGGGGAGACAGTGGTCGGCCTGGCACCGCTCGGCGCTGCCGCGGAGGGGTCGCCGGGCCTGGCACTCGGTACCCGGCAGGGCGTGGTGAAGGTCTGCGCCCCGGACTGGCCGGTGCGATCCGACGAGTTCGAGGTGATCGGGCTGCGGGACGGCGACGAGGTGGTCGGGGCGACCTGGCTGGTCGACGGCGCCGAGACGCTCGCCTTCCTGACCAGTGCGGCCTCGCTGCTGCGGTTCCCCGCCGGGACTATCCGCCCGCAGGGGCTCAAGGGCGGCGGGATGGCCGGGATCGCCCTGTCGTCCGGGGCGCGGGTGGTGTTCTTCGGCGCGGTCCGCACCGACGATCCGGAGCACGGTGAGCCGATGGTGGTCACCTCGACCGGTGCGACGGTCAAGGTGACGCCGTTGTCGGCGTACCCGGCGAAGGGGCGGGCGACCGCCGGGGTGCGTGCCCATCGTTTCCTCAAGGGTGAGACCGACGTGGTGGTCGGTTGGGTCGGTCCCCGACCGGTGGGCTCGACGGCCAACGGTGAGGCGGTGGAGCTGCCGGCGGCCGACCCGCGCCGCGACGGGTCCGGCTTCGCCGTCATGCTCGGTCCAGCCGTGGTGGGTCACCAGATCGACCGCGAGTAGCTGCCTGCTCCTCGACGGCGCGTGCCGGAGACCACCGTCCGGCACGCGCGCATCCATCGACGCCTGTCATTGACGTATGACGTATTACGACGATACGTTGGGCTTGCTCGCTGGCGGCCCGACGTGTCGACACCACCATCCACAACGTCGGTGCCTGCGACAACGCGCGTCCCTTCCCGACTGCGCGTGGTCCTAGTCGAAGGAGTGGATCAATGATTGGTGAGGTTCGTCCCGCCTCTCCTCCCAGGCGTCGACGACGGTCGGTCGTGGCGGCGGTCGGTGCGGCGGTCCTGGTGGCCGGCGGCCTCGTCGCGGTCAACGCGGCGCCCGCGGCGGCGGCGACGGTCGACCCGAACGCCTGGTATGTGCTGGTCAATCGCAACAGTGGCAAGGCGTTGGACGTGTATGGTTTGGCGACCAATGACGGTGCGCGGATCAGCCAGTGGACCCGTAACGACGGCGCGAACCAGCAGTGGCAGTTCGTGGACTCCGGCGGTGGCTTCTATCGGTTGAAGTCCCGGCACTCGGGCAAGGTTCTGGACGTGTCGAATGCGTCGACCGCCGACGGTGCGGCGATCGTGCAGTGGTCGGATCACAACGGCACCAATCAGCAGTTCCGGTTGGCCGACTCCGATGGTGGTCTTGTCCGGTTGGTCAGTCGGCACAGCAACAAGGTCGTCGAGGTGCAGGGTGCCTCCACGGCGGACGGCGCGAACATCGTGCAGTACGCCGACTGGAACGGCAGCAACCAGCAGTGGCAACTGGCCCGGGTCGACGGGGGCGGCCCCACGTCGCCACCACCGACCGGTGAGCCGGGCGCGGGGTGCGGCCGGACGCCGACGCTGGGCAACGGCACGCACACCATCCAGAGCGGCGGCCAGAGTCGTAGCTTCATCCTGCGCCTGCCGGCCAACTACAACAGCAACACCCGCTACCGGTTGATGTTCGCGTTCCACTGGTGGGGCGGCACTGCGGGCGACGTCGCCTACGGCGGAGCCGACGGGGCTGCCTGGGCCTACTACGGGCAGCAGGAACAGTCGAACAACAGCGCAATTCTGGTCGCGCCCCAGGGCATCGGCAACGGCTGGGCCAACTCCGGCGGTGAGGACGTCACCTTCGTCGACGACATGATCCGCCGGATCGAGAGCGACCTGTGCGTCAACACGACGCAGCGCTTCGCCCTCGGGTTCAGCTACGGCGGGGCGATGAGCTACGCCCTCGCCTGTGCCCGCGCGAACGTCTTCCGGGCCGTCGCGGTCTACGGCGCTCCCCGGGAGCTGAGCGGGTGCAGCGGCGGTACCCAGCCGATCGCGTACTTCGGCATCCACGGCATCTCCGACAACATCACCAGCGGGCGGTCGTTGCGGGACAGGTTCGTCCGTAACAACGGCTGCACCGCGCAGAACCCGCCGGAGCCGGCGGCGGGCAGCCGGACGCACATCACCACCGTCTACTCGGGATGCCGCGCCGGCTATCCGGTGCAGTGGGGCGCGTTCGACGGTGGTCACACCCCCGGCCCGGTCGACGGCGGCGGCGACAGCGGCGCCAGGACCTGGACCAAGGGCGAGGTGTGGCGGTTCTTCGCGCAGTTCTAAGCCGATGGTCGGAGTCCCCGGTCGAGCCCCGGGGACTCCGACGCGCCGGCCACCGGCTGGCGGACCGGCCACGGATGGTGCCTGCTCGGCGTGGGTCAGGCGACGCCGGCCGGGCGGAACTGGACGCTGACCCGGGGGCCGACCGGGCGGGCGGTCTTCGGTATCGCGTGTTCCCAGGTGCGCTGGCAGGAACCGCCCATCACCACCAGGTCGCCGTGGCCGAGCGGAAAGCGCAGGCTGGTGCCGCCGCCGCGGGGGCGCAGCAGAAGCTGACGCGGCGAGCCGAAGGAGACGATGGCGACCATGGTGTCGGTGTGGGCGGAGCGGCCCTGGGTGTCGCCGTGCCAGGCGACGCTGTCCCGGCCGTCGCGGTAGAGGCACATGCCGGCGGTGACGAACGGCTCGCCCAACTCGTCGGCGTAGTGGCGGGTCAGCGCCGCGCGGGCGGCGGTCAGCACCGGGTGCGGCAGCGGTCGGCCAGCGCCGTACCAGCTGAGCAGCCGGGGCACGTCGACCTCGGTGTCGTACATGGTGCGTCGTTCGGCCCGCCACGGCACCTCGCGCAGCAGCACGTCGAGCACCTGGTCGGAGCCGCGCACCCAGCCGGGCAGGTGGTCGACCCAGGCGCCCCGGCTCAGCGGGTGCCGGCGCGGTCGCCCGGCCAGCGGGCCGAGGGCGGGCGCGGCGTCGGTGACCTCCAGCATCGACGGCTGGTACGCGGTCTGCGACATGCCCCGCAGCCTAGCAGGGATTTAGTACACCAGTGCTACCGAGTCGGTGAGCCGGGGGTTGCGTGTGGCCGGCAACTGTTCTATAACTCCACGAGAGAGTTATAGAACAGTTGGGAGTGGTCATGGAGGCTCTGGCACTGCGCGACCCGACCGCCGCGCCCGAGGCCGGCCGATTCGGGCGCCACGGTGGCCGGTTCGTACCCGAGCCGCTGATACCCGCCTGCGAAGAGGTCGAGGTGGCCTTCGCCGAGGCGTGGGCGGATGCGGGCTTCCGGGCCGATCTGGCGTGGCTGCTGTCGAGGTACGCGGGCCGACCGACGCCGCTGACCCCGGCCCTGCGGCTGTCGACCGAACTCGGTGTGACGGTGCTGCTCAAGCGGGAGGATCTGGCGCACACCGGCTCCCACAAGATCAATAACGTGTTGGGGCAGGCATTGCTGGCGCGCCGGATGGGCAAGCGGCGGCTGCTCGCCGAGACCGGCGCGGGAATGCACGGCGTCGCCACCGCCACCGCCGGTGCCCTGCTGGGCCTGCCGGTGACGGTCTTCATGGGCGAGCGGGACGTCGAGCGGCAGGCACACAACGTGTTCCGGATGCGGCTGCTCGGCGCACAGGTCGTACCGGTGCGGTCGGGCAGCCGGACCCTCAAGGACGCCACCAGCGAGGCGATGCGCCACTGGGTGAGCGTTACCGAGGAGGCCTACTACTGCGTCGGCTCGGTGATCGGTCCGCACCCGTACCCGTGGATGGTTCGCCAGCTACAGGCGGTCATCGGCCAGGAGGCACGACACCAGTGCGCCGAGCAGTTGCCGGCCGGCACGCCGGAGCATGTCGTCGCCTGCGTCGGTGGTGGTTCCAACGCCGCCGGCACCTTCGCCGGCTTCGTCGACACCTCGGCACGTCTGGTGGGGGTCGAGGCGGCGGGCGGTGCCGGCGCGGCGCGGGGTGAGATCGGCGTGCT
The DNA here is from genome assembly GCF_049178935.1 of Verrucosispora sp. WMMD703. NCBI lineage: Bacteria > Bacillati > Actinomycetota > Actinomycetes > Micromonosporales > Micromonosporaceae > Micromonospora > Verrucosispora sp. WMMD703. The sequence continues at coordinate 2,272,097 of NZ_JBMHMM010000004.1, forward strand.
GCACGGATTCCAGTCGCTGTTCCTTCAGGACGAGCAGGGTCAGATCCGCGAGGCGCGCTCCGTGGCGGCGGGCCTGGACTATCCCGGAGTCGGGCCGGAGCACGCCCACCTGCGCGATCTCGGTCGGGCCGAATACGTCACCGCCACCGACGAGGAGGCGCTGGCGGCGGCGGTCCGGCTGGCCCGCGCCGAGGGCATCGTCCCGGCGATCGAGTCGGCGCACGCGCTCGCCTGGGTCATCCGCGCCGCCGGCACCACCGAACTCCCCACCGGCAGCAGCGTGCTCGTCACGCTCTCCGGGCGCGGCGACAAGGACATCGCGACGCTGATGACGTACCTGGGTGACGGGGAGGCGGAATGACAAGTCTGGAGACCCGGCTGCGGCTGCGCCGGGACCGCGGGCGCAAGCTGCTCATGCCCTACCTCACCGGGGGAGTGACTCCGGACTGGACCGACCACCTGCGCGCCCTCGCCGACGCCGGGGCCGACGCGATCGAGGTCGGCATCCCCTTCTCCGACCCCACTCTCGACGGCGTCACCATTCAGGAGGCGTCCGACGTCGCGCTCTGCCGGGGTGCCACCACCGCCGGCATCCTCGCCGACCTGTCGAGGAGTCGGATCGACGTCCCGGTCGTCGTCAGCACGTACGCCAACCTCGCCCTGCGTCGTGGCGCGGACCGGTTCTGCCGGGCCCTCGCCGATGCGGGCGTCCAGGGCCTGATCGTGCCCGACCTGCCGCTGGAGGAGGCCGGATCGACGGGTGCGGCCGCGCGGGCCGCGAACGTCGACCTCGCGTTGCTGGCCTCGCCCGCCACCCCGGCACGGCGGCTGCGGGACATCGCCGAACGCAGTCGCGGCTTCGTCTACGCCGTCTCCCTGATGGGAACCACCGGCGAGCGCGACCAGCTCGCCGCCTCGGCCGCCGGGCTGGCGCGGCGCCTGCGGGGCGTCACGGACCGGCCCGTATTCTTGGGATTCGGTATCTCGACACCGGCGCAGGCGGCTGCCGCGGCGCGGGACGCCGACGGCGTGATCGTCGGCGCGGCGCTGATGCGACGCCTGCTCGACGGCGCGGACCCGGCGTCGACCGCCGGATTCGTCCGGTCGCTGCGCGCGGCGCTGGACGGCGTGCCGGCACGGACGGCGGCGGACGCCGGAGGATAGGAGGCGGGGCGGCGGCATGGCTACCGGGCAGGACGCGCCTGCGGCGCGGTACCGCACCATCGCCGCGGACCTCGCCGCCAAGATCCGATCCGGCGACTATCCGCCCGGCGGGGCGCTGCCCTCCCAGCGTGACCTCAGCGCCGCCTACGGCGTCACGCTGATGACGCTCCGGCAGGCGTTACGGCAGCTCAGCGACGAAGGGCTGATCGAGCAGCAACCCGGCCGGGGCACCTTCGTCACGCCGCCACACCTGGCGTACCGGCTCGGCTCGCTGCGCAGCTTCGCCGACGACCTGCGGGAGCAGGGCCACGAGGTGCGTACCGCCGTCGTCGGCCGCGCGGTGCGTCGCCTGCCCGCGCGGATCGCCGGCACGCTGCGGGCCAACGCGACCGATTCGGGGCTGCGGCTGGAGCGGGTCCGCGCGTTCGCCGGCCGTCGCGCCGTGCACCAGGTCTCCTGGGTACGCGCCTCGCACGCGGACGGTCTGCGCGAGGTGGACTTCACCGCCACCTCGCTGTACGAGGCGCTCGCCACCCGGGGTGTCCCGGTTGCCCGGGCCACCGAGACGATCCGGCCCGGCATCCTCGACGGGGCGCCGGCGGCACACCTGGACGACGCTCCCGGCGCTGCCGTGCTGATCAGCGACCGGACCACCTACACGTCGGACGGCCTCGCCATCGTCGCCGACCGGGCGACGATCCTCGGCAGCATGATGGAGATCAACACCGACCGTGCCGCGCGGGGTCTGTCACTGCACTGGGGCGCCAGCCGCGACGTGTCGTAGCGCCTCCAGTACCGCGTCCACCACCCGTTCCCGTCCGCGCCCGTCCACGGCGGCCCAGGCGCGGGCGGACAACTCCGCCCGGCGGGCCCCGTCGTCGAGCAGCCCTGCCAGGGTGCGCGTGGCGGCCCGGGTCGCCGGAGCGTCGCCGGCCAGCACGGGCAGCTCACCGAGCCCGGCGGCCAGGCCCGCCGCCACCACCCGGTGGTACGACTCGCGCTGGTTGTCCACCACGCAGACCAGCGCCGACGGGGCACCGAGGCAGCACAGTTCCCAGGTGGAGGTGCCGGCCGCGCTGACCACCAGATCCGCCGCGGCGATCAGCGCGGGCAGCGTACCGGTGGGTGGCACCGGCAGCAGCGACTGCCCGGGCCCCGGCGTCAGCCCAGCTATCCGCTCGCCCAGTTCGGGCCGACCGACGACGACTGTGAGTTCCATCGGCCGGCCGGTCGACAGCAGCACCTCGGTGAGCACCGGCGCCGCGCCGGCCGCGTCGGTGCCGCCGAAGAAGGCCAGCACCGAGGGGGGATCCACCGTCACCGCCGGGCGCGGGGCCGCCGGCCGGGCGGCCAGGACACCCTCGCGCAGCAGGGCGTACCCGCTGCCGGCGAGCAGCCTGCCCGCCGGCACCGCCAGGTCGGTGGCGAAGTTCTGGTCGAGATAGAGGTCGGCGTCCTGGCCCCGGGTGTCCCCGTCGACGATGGCCAGGGTCAGCACCCCGGCGGCCCGCAGCGCGCCCGCACCGGCGGGATCCAGCTCGTACGAGTCGAGAACCAGCACGTCCAGGTCGTGTCGGCGGGCCATGGCGACCAGGTCGTCCGGGGTGTCCGGGCCGGGGCGCAACGCGATACCCCGGGCGGTGAGCTGGTCGGCCGCCCAACCGACGCCGTCGACGGTGCCGAAGACCTCGACGGTGGCGCCCCGGGCCTGGAACTCCTCACCGAGAGCGAGACAACGGACCAGGTGCCCGACACCGCGCAGCGGCCCGGCGTCGCAACGCAGTCCGACACGTAACGTGCTCAGCGCTCCTCCAACCGCTTCTGCCGGACGTCGGCGTTGAGCGCGCGCAGCGCCGGTTGCCCGTCGAGCCAGTCGGCGAGCTTGGCCAGCGGCACGCTGACGTCACCGAAGTGCTCGACCACCGCGCGGACCAGATCCCAGTCGCGGGCCGTGTCGAGGGTGAGGCGCAGCTGCGAACGGTCCGGGGTGAGGGTCACGCCGAGCACCCGGAACAGCTCCGGATGCGCGTACGCGTACGAGGTCACGTGCACCCGGTGATGGTCGGTGGCGAGCCGGTCGACGGTACGCAGCGCGTCCGCCCGGATGATCTCGACGTCCAGACCTCGGGGGAGGGTACGGGCGATCGACGTGCTGGCGTAGTCCAGCCCCGGCACGGCGCGGTACACCGAGGCGACCAGGCTGACGATCTCCGGGTCCAGCAGCGGACAGTCGGCGGTGAACCGCATGACCGCGTCGGCGGGGTGGGCGTCCAGGGCACCGACGAAGCGGGTCAGCACGTCATCGACGGGGCCCCGGTGCCAGCCGACGCCGAGCCGGTCACACTCGGCGACGACCGCGTCGTCACTGCTGTCGCTGCTGGTCGCCACCACCAGGTCGGCCAGCACGCCGCTGTCCTGGGCGGCCCGGACCACCCGGCCGAGTACGCTGCGCCCGGCCAGCGGGCGGAGCACCTTGCCGGGCAGCCGGGACGAGCCCATCCGCGCCTGCACGATGCCGACGATCCGGTCCGTCACTGCTGTCCTCCCTGCTTCGAGGAGATGGCGGCGCGGGCCCGGCGCTTGGCGGCGCGGGCGCCGCGCCGGGCCATCCGGGCCGGCGTGATGGCCAGGCGCCCGACCTTGTAGCTCAGCGAACCGCTCAACAGATTGATCTTCGCCTCGGCCCGACGCAGCGCACGTTCCCGCGAGGTGAGCAGGTCCTCGGTCCACTTGAGCAGCGCCGTCAGCCGGGTGTTCTCCTCCCGCTGGCGTAACCACGCCTCGCGGAGTTGCTGGTAGCTGCGCGGGCCCGGCGGCGGGTCGGCCGGTGCGACCGTGGCCGCCGCCGGTTGCGTCGCGGCCTCGACGACGGCCCGGTCGAAGTCGCGTCCGGCGACCCCACCGAGCACCACGGTCAGCCCCGCAACGTCCAGCGTGGACGTCCACGGGTGGGCGTACCCGCCGGTGAGCAGGTCGGCGGCGAAGCGCCACAACGTCCGGGCCAGCACCACGTCGACCGGTGACGGTGCCTCGGCCCGCCAGCCCCGGTCGAGCACCGCCCAGCGGTCACCATCGACGACCACGTTGTCCACCCCGGCCAGGGCCGCCGCCCCGGCGAGCTGTCCCTGCTCGGCCTGGCCGTCAAGCCAGCCGGCGTACCCACGCAGCAGCCGGCGCAGCAGCGCGGTGTCGCGGCGCAGGCATCCGTCGAGCAGCAGGCTGCGCAGCAGACGCCCGTCGGGCACCGGCCCCTCGGGGCCATCCGGGTCGCGGTGGACCGCATCCGGGCCGGCGTCGGCCGAGGCGTTGGCCACGGCGATGCCGGTGCGGTGCCAGTGCCAGCCCTGCGGCCCGTCCCGCACCTCCACGACGGTGCCGCCCGCCGCCGCGTCGGCGACAAACGCCACCGGCAGCCGGTCGGATCCGCCGACCTCGGCTGACGGGTGCGTCGACCGGTCGAGGCGGGGCAGCCGGTGAGCCGCGTCGCCGGTGTCGACCGGGTCGGGGGCGGTGCCGACCGGCTCCTCGTCGGGGTCGGTCGGCTCGGCGGCCGGTCGGCGGGCCAGGACCAGCCAGGACGGGGCCAGGTCGGCGGCGCGCCCGGCGTGCAGGGCGTCGGCGGCCAGCCGGGCCGGATCGGCGAGGACGAACCGGCCGGTGTACCCGTCGGTGCAGGCGGCGTGCAGCACCGCGTCGAACAACCCACTTGTGGTGCGCCGAGCCAGCTCGTCGACGGCCAGCAGCGCGGTGGTCAGGTCGGGACGCGGATACCCGGCGTAACAGGTGCCGGTGCGCATCCCGGCGGCGGCCAACCGTTCGCGTGCCTGCGCCAGATTGGCCGGACGGGCGGCGTCGAGCACCCCACCGACGGTCCACTCGGCATCGTCCCGGCCGGCGTACCAGCTCTGCGCGGCGACCAGCCGGTGCACACCGAGCGGGTTGTCCAGCCGCAGCAGCAGGTCACCACCGGGGCGAACCGCCGCCACCAGGCGGGCCAGCAGCCCGTCCCAGCCGAGCCGCTCACCCTCGACCGACTCGACCGCGTCCAGCCCGGCACCGGCGATCACCACGTCGTACTCCTCGCCGGCGGGCAGGCCGTGCGGGCCGGCCACCAGCACCCGGTCCACCCGGTCGGCGAGCACCGCCGCGTCCGGGTAGCCGCGCAGCAGGCAGGTGATCCGGGCGTGGGGCAGCGCGTCGAGCAGCGCCGGACCGTGCGGCCCGGCCAGCAGCACCCGGGCCCCGGCCGGCACCAGGCGGGCGGCCAGCGCCGCGAGGGCGCCGTCGCCGGTCTCGTCCGTCCGGTCGGACCAGGCGAGCATCTCGCCGCCGGGCAGCGCCACCGCTGACGCCGTCTCGGTTGTCACGTCGTCTCCTCCTGCGGGTACGCCCACCCCAGCAGCTCCCGCAGCGCGGCTGGCGGGTGGCGGTGGTCGGTGCCCAGCTCGGCGTGGGCGATCGCGACGGCGGTCGGCAGGTGCACCTGTTCGCCGTGCAACTGCGGCCACTGCCGGCGGATGCGGGCGGTGCCGCCGAAGGTCGGGTCCTCGTCGGCAAGCACCATCGGATCGCCGTACACCGCCGGTTCGCAACCGGCCGCGATGCCGTAGAAGATGGCGCTGGTCAACCGGTTGGACGCGACCCGGCGGTGCCGGCGCAGCTCGGCGAGCTGGCGGTCCAGGAACAGCGGGTCGGTGTCCTTCCACCAGTGTCCTCGGTAGCCGTGGCAGATGACCCGGAAGCCGGCATTCTCGTAGAGCCGGCGCACCCGACGCATCCGGTGCTCGTGCCAGTAGAGGCAGACCGTGACCGGGCCGGGTTCGGTGTCCCGGATGCGGGCGATCAGTTCCTTGTGGTCACCCTTGACGTGCTGGCCCTCCCAGCCGTGGAACGGGTACCAGATGGTGCCCTCCCGGGGTGCCGGTGATTCCTCCTCCGGTCGCATGGCCAGCAGGTAGACGAAGGGTGCCCCGATCACCGTGACGTTGCGCCGCCCGACCGACCAGGCCCGCCGCCGGGTCTGCTCCGACCAGAGCAGACTCGGCGTGCGCTCGGCGTACGGGTGGCCGGGAGCCAGGCCGTCGCCGATGTTCCAGCCGTGCTGGACGTACCCGTTGATCCGGGGCGGGTGGCCGTCACCCAGCCCCGCGTAGCGGGCCAGCACGTGGGCGTGACCGTAGAAGTGGTTCGCGTGGTGCATCGGGCGTTCCCTCAGGCGGCGGGCCGGAGCGAGGCACCGCGCAGGGCCGCGGCCAACGCGTCGATGACGCGGTCCTGGTCGGCGTCGCGCAGTCCAGGGTAGAGCGGCAGCGACAACTGCTGGGCGTAGAAGGCCTCCGACACGGGGCAACTGCCGCGCCGGTAGCCGAGGTCGGCGAAGGCCGGGTGCCAGTGCGCGGGGATGTAGTTGACCTGGACGCCGATGCCGGCGGCACGCATCCGCTCGTAGATTTCGCGGCGGCGGCCGTCGAGCACCCGGATCGGGTACAGGTGCCAGGCCGGTGCCGCCCACTCCCGCCGGCCGGGGACGAGCACGCCGGGCAGCTCGGCGAGAGCCGCGTCGTAGCGGGCCACCAGTTCGGCGCGGCGGGCGAGGAAGTCACCGAGCCGGCGCAACTGGCTGCGGCCGAGCGCGCACAACACGTCCGGCAACCGGTAGTTCAGGCCGAACTCGTGCACCTCCTGGTGCCAGCCGCCCTCGTCCGGCCACCGCAGCTCGTCGGCCTCCCGGACCAGCCCGATGTTGCGGAACCGGCGGGCCCGCTTCAGTAGCCGCGGATCGGTGGCGGCGACCGCGCCGCCCTCGGCGGTGGTCAGGTTCTTGGTGGGGAAGAACGAGAACGTGGTCAGGTCGGCGAGTGATCCGACCGGCCGGCCCCGGTAGGCGGCGCCTATCGAGTGGGCCGCGTCGGCGAGCAGCAGCGCGTCGCTGCCGTCGAGCGCGGTGCGCAGCGCGTCGTAGTCGGCCGGGTGACCGGCGTAGTCCACCGCCGCGACGACCTTCGTCCGTTCGGTGGTCGCCGCGGCCACCGCTGCCGGATCGAGGGTGAACGTCTCCTCCTCCACATCGGCGAAGACGACCCGCGCGCCGAGCGCGACCGCGCTGCTGGCGGTGGCCACGAACGTCATCGGCGGCACGATCACCTCGTCGCCGGGGCCGACGCCGGCCGCCGCGTACGCCACGTGCAGCGCGGCGGTGCCGTTGGAGACCGTGGCCACCCCGGCACCACCGGCCCACGCGGAGATGTCCGCTTCGAAGGCGGCGACCTCCGGGCCGGTGGTGAGCCAGTCGCTGCGCAGGGCGGCGACCACGGCGGCCACGTCGTCGTCGGTCACCGACTGGCGTCCGTACGGCAGAAAGGAGGTACTCATGACGGCACTCCGCTGCGCTGCGTGCCGCCATGAGGCACGGCGGCGCTGAGCCTGATGATTCGCTCGCGGTGCTCGCTCATGCCGCGATGCCGAGCATCTCACGCAGCTGGGGCACGGTGAGCCACTCGTCGTTGGAGTCCGACTGGTACGCGAACCCGTCCGCCACCGGCTCACAGCCGACGGGCGGCTGGTAACCCCAGGTGGCGATGGTCGGCTGCACGATGAACCGGTCCTTGGCGATGAGCGTCCGCCGGCTGTCGTCCGGAGCGATCATCTCCTCGTGCAGCTTCTCGCCCGGCCGGATGCCGATCTCGTGGGTGGTGGCCTCCGGGGCGACCGCCTCGACCAGGTCGAGGATGCGCATGCTGGGGATGCGGGGGACGAACAGCTCGCCGCCCTGCATCTGGTCGAACGAGTCGATGACGAACTGCACGGCCTGGTCCAGGGTGATCCAGAAGCGGGTCATCCGCTTGTCCGTGATCGGCAGGCTCTTGCCTTCGGCGGCGAGCCGGCGGAACAGCGGAACCACCGAGCCCCGGCTGCCGACCACGTTGCCGTAGCGCACCACCGCGAAGCGGGTCGGGTGCTGTGCCGCGTAGTGGTTGGCGGAGATGAACAGCTTGTCGCCGACCAGTTTGGTCGCGCCGTACAGGTTGATCGGGCTGGACGCCTTGTCGGTGGAGAGGGCCACCACCTTCTTCACACCGGCCTCGATCGCGGCGTCGACGACGTGCTGCGAACCGGTGATGTTGGTGGCGATGAACTCCGACGGGTTGTACTCCGCGGTGTCGACCTGCTTGAGGGCGGCGGCGTGTACGACGTGGTCGACGCCGTGCATGGCCCGGGTCAGCCGGTGCCGGTCCCGGATGTCACCGATGAACCAGCGCAGCCGGGGGTCGTCGCCGAGCTGCTGGCGCAGCTCGTACTGCTTGAGTTCATCACGGGAGAAGACCACCACCCGGGCCGGATCGGTCTCGGCGAGTAGGTGCCGCAGGAAGGTCCTGCCGAAGGAACCCGTTCCCCCGGTGACGAGGATGGACGATCCGTTCAGCTCGCTCAACTGGTGCTCCCGTGTGTGTCGGATTCGCGGTCGGCCTCGGCCGGCCGGGTGGGAACGCTAGACGCGGTGGGTTAACGGGCCCGAGCCCTGCGGTTAACCGCGCGCCGTGCGGCGATGAATGGCGAGCACCCAGTTGGCGAACACCTGCCGCCGTCGCGGCGTGCCCGCCGACAGGCGTCGACCGGCCCGTTAGCGTCCCGACCGACCGGGAACCGTGGCGCGTCCGGCTGGCGGCTGCCTGCCCCGGCCGCGTCGTGGGAGGAAACGATGACTGTCGAGGCCGAGGCGACCCGGGCCGGGGACACGGGCGGGCCGGTGGACCGGCGTGGGTCGGCGTGGCCCAACCGCCGACGCTGGATGGTGCCCCTGCTGCTGGTCGGCGGCTGGCTGCTCGGCACCGCCTGGCGGATCTGGTTGGCCCGCCACGCCAGCATGCCGTTCGCGCACACCGACGAGGACAGCTACCTCAACACCGCACGCGCCCTGGCCGGCGGTCCCGGCGGGTTCAGCAGCGAGAACGAGACCCTGCGCCGGATCGGCTACCCGCTGCTGATCGCGCCGGCCTTTCTCCTCGACCGGGACTTCGTCGACACCTACCTGCTGGTACGGGTGATCAACGCGGCGCTGAACGCGACGGTCCTGCCGCTGGCGTACCTGCTCGGCCGTCGGCTGATGGGACTGCGACCCGGTCCGGCTCTGGCGGCGGCAGCCGGCGCGGCCACGTTGCCGGCGGTGGCCTTCCACGCCACGGTGGCGATGACCGACGCGGTGCTCGGTCCGCTGCTGCTGGCCTGGCTGCTCGCCGTGCACCGGCTGGTCGAGCGGCCCGGACCGGTCGCCGCGGCGGTGTGCGGCACCCTGGTGGGGGCGGCACATCTGGTGCACTCGCGCGGGGTGGTGATCGTGGCCGGGTTCGCGCTGCTGGCTCTGGCGCTGGTCGTCCGCCGTCGGCTGGACCCGGCCGCGCTGCTGGCGGCGGTGCTGCCGGTGGTGGCCGCCGTGCTGGTCAATGAGGCGGGCGTACGGCTGCTCGGCGAGACGGTGCAGCTGCTCGGCAACCCGGCCAGTGGCAACGTCGGGCGCGCGGTCACCTCGGTCCGAGGACTGTCGCAGGTGCTGGCGTCCGTCGGTACGCAGGTGTGGTACCTGACGGTCGTCACCTTCGGGCTGGCCGGGCTGGCCGGCGCCGAGGCGGTGACCCGGCTGTGTCGCCGGGGCGGTGCCGCCACCCGATGGACGTTCGGGGTGGCCCTGTTGACCACCGTCGGCGTAGCCGTCGGCGCGGAGGCGGTGCTGGCCGGTATTCCGGACCGGGTGCCGGACGCCATCTACGCCCGGTACGTGCAGATGTTCGCCCCGTTCTGGATGCTTGTCGGCATCGGGCTGCTGTTCGGTGTCGCGTACCGACCGCTGCTGCGCCGGGCCGGGGCCGCCGTGCTGCTGCTGGCGGCGGGCGGCGCGCTGATCCATCTCCGACTGGCCCACGCCGCGGCCCAGGGTGCACCGCTGCGCTGGGGCGGGTTCAGCGCGCCGGACCTGATGGCCCTGACCGGCGGGTGGCGACAGCTGCGCCCGCTTGTCGGCTCCGCGATCGGGGTCGCCGGTTGCCTGCTGCTCGTGCTCGTGCTGGCGACCCGCCACCGGACCGCGCGTACCCGCCTGCTGGGGGTGGTGCTCACGACGCTGGTCGTGGTCAACGTGGCGACCATGCAGGTGATCACGCAGCGACTGATCCGCCCACTGGCGGCGGCCGGCACCCCCGTGCCCGGCGTGACCGACCTGGGAGTCCGGCCGCCGGAGCGGGTCGCCGCGTCCACCGGCGTGCCATACCAGCTCCGGTTCAACCTCAGCCACCAGGTCACCTGGACCGAGGTGCCGTGGTTCCGCGACCGGCCGCCGGCCGACGCGGAGGTGGTCTTCGCCCGCTGGACGCCCGGCGAACCCGACGACTGGGACGGCACCCGGTACGGCTTTGTCCGGCTGGGCGGCGACCCGCACCGGAAATGGGCCGGATGGCGGCGTCGGTGATTCCCGCAGTGGCGGCCAACGTAACTCGTCGGCCACGTGAACAATGCGTGGACGGAAAACCAAAAATCAGCGAACGCGACGGTTGGCGCGCTGCAGAGAAATGGGTATCACGGTGATTTCCCGGCCGTCGTGGGTTTCCTGGCGGCCGGGCCCCTCGACAAAACGGAGCCGACGGTTCATCTGGCGTACCACCGTGTTGTGGGCGAGCACCTCACCGTCGAGGCGGTCCAGCGCCAGCACGTCGAAGGCGTGGTCGACCGCCTCCCGCATCACCTCCAGCCAGGCGGGCAGCGTCTCACCCCGCTCGGCCAGCCCCTCGGCGTCCAGGTAGAAACCCCACCCGCCGGTACGCGGGCCGGACAACCGCAGGTCGAAGTAGGTGACCGCGCCGCTCGGCACGCCGTCGCGCAGGTAGGTCAGGACCCGACGGGAGGGGTCCTGACGGACCGCCGACCACCACCGTCGGTGCTCCTCGGCGGTGATGACGTGACTGGTCTTGCTGACCTGCCGGTTGACTTCCTGATTACGCCAGGACAACATCAGGTTAACGTCGTCCTCGGTGGCGTCACGCAACACGTACCGCTCGCTTTCCGTTCCGTTTACCTGGTCACCGGGCACCCTAATCACGATTCACCTGGCTGTACACTCCGCCGCATGAAGGAATTGAGTCGGGCGCAGATTCGCGACCTCATGGGCGAGGTTCTCAAGAACCAGGGCAAAGCGCTGCCCGCCGACGACGCCGCCGATCTGCGCGAGGTTGGCTTCCGATCGCTGGACTTCTCCGAGTTGGCGCTGCGCGTCGAGGACGCCACGGGGGAGGAGCTGAACTTCGACGCGCCCGGGCTGCGCCGGATCGCCACCGTCGGCGACGTGCTGGACTTCCTCGTCGAGTTGCAGCGGCAGTGAGCGTCGAGACCGCCCCGCAGGCCCGCGCCCACCCAGCGGGGATGGACAACCGGATCGTCGTCGACGGTGCCACCCGCACCTGGCGTGACCTGCCGGAGCTGACCCTTCCGGGGCCAGCCGCCGCGCTGGCCCACACGGCCCGGCACGCGCTCGCGGCCGCCCGGCACCACGCCGTGCACGGCACCGAGCTGCTGCTCAGCACGGCCAGCCGGGTCGACGCGGCGATGCGCGCCGACCTGCGCGACGCCGGGTTCGCGGTGACGGAACTGGGCGGTGACCACCCGGCGGGGGACACGGGCTCGCGAGCTGCCGAGACCGGCCGGCTGTGGCTGCTGACCTCCGGCTCCACCGGTCGTCCCAAGCGGGTGGGGCACACCCTCGAATCGCTGACCACCGTCCGGGGGCAGCAGCCCGCGCGGACCTGGCTCTGCCCGTACGCCCCCGGCACGTACGCCTGGTGGCAGGTGGTCACGCTGTCGCTGACCCAGCCGGGCCAGCATCTGGTGGTGGTGGAGCCCGATCAGCTCGACGACTGGCCGGCGCTGGCGGCCGAGCACGGTGTGGACGCCGCCTCCGGGACCCCCACCTTCTGGCGGCGGGCCCTGCACCGCGACCCGGCCGGGCTGGCCCGGGTGCCGCTGCGTCAGCTGACCCTCGGCGGCGAACCGGTCGACCAGACCATCCTGGACCGGCTCCGGGAGGTGTTCCCAGCCGCCCGGATCTCCTGGATCTACGCCTCCTCCGAGGTCGGTGCGGCGATCGTGGTGCACGACGGGCGGGCCGGGTTCCCGGTGGAGTGGCTGGACCGGGCAGCGCCGGGTCGCCCCACCATCGGGGTGCACGACGGAGAGCTGGTGATCACCTCGCCGTACCACGGCGCCGGGCTGGACGGTCCCGTCCGCACCGGCGACCGGGCGCAGGTGAGCGGTGACCGGGTGCTGATCACCGGCCGACTCGACGCGGACGAGATCAACGTCGGTGGCAGCAAGGTCTCCGCCGGCGTGGTCCGCGACGTGCTGACCGCGCATCCGCAGGTGGCCTGGGCCCGGGTCACCGGCAGACGCGCCCCGCTGCTCGGCCACATGGTCGTCGCCGAGGTGGTGCCGGTCGGCAGCGCCACCGCGCCGGCCGAGGCCGGGCTGGGCGAGGCCGGGCTGGATGAGGCGACGCTGGTGCGCTGGTGCGCCGACCAACTGCCCGAGTACGCGGTCCCGCGCCGGATCCGCGTGCTTACCGAGATTCCCGTCAAGGAGACCCTGAAGAGCGATGTCTGACCCCACCACCCCCGCCCAGCCCGTACCGCCCAGCTCCGTGGTGCTCGTCTCCGGCGGTTCCCGCGGTCTCGGCCTCGCCATCGTCACCGACCTGCTCGAATCGGGCCTGAAGGTGGCCGCCTTCGCCCGTACCGTCACGCCCGAGCTGGCCAAGCTCGCCGACGCCCATCCGGAGCGGGCGCACGTCGGCTCGGTCGACGTGACCGACCTCGCCGCCGCGCAGGCGTTCGTCCGGGCGGCCGAGGAGCGGCTCGGCCCGATCGACGGCGTGGTGAACAACGCGGCCGTCGGGCAGGACTCGCTGCACGTGCACACCGCCAATGCCGACATCGCCCGGATCATCGAGACCAACCTGACCGCGCCGTTGCAGCTCACCCGGCTGGCCGTGCGGCGGATGCTCACCCAAGGGCGACGCGGGCGGATCGTCAACATCACCTCGATCTGCGCGCAGCGCGGCTTTCCCGGCCTGGTGGCGTACTCCGCCACCAAGGGCGGGATGGACGCGGCGACCCGCTCGCTCGCCCGGGAACTGGGCGGGCGGGTGCTGGTCAACGCGGTCGCGCCGGGCTTCTTCGCCTCGGAGATGTCGGCGGTACTCGGCCAGACCCAGCTTGATCAGATCGTGCGCCGTACGCCGACCGGTCAGCTGACCGAGCCGGCGGAGGTGGTGCCGGTGGTGCGGCTGCTGCTGCGCGACCAGACGAACATCAACGGCCAGGTCATCGTGGTCGACGGTGCCGCCTCGATCTGATCCGCCGCACCCGTTGCCCCGCACCCACGACGGTGCGGGGCAACGGGTCTCCGCCCTGCTCGCCGCCGCACCACGACACCTGCGGGTGGCATCGGCTGCCGACTCGGGTGCCGCCGTCACCCGCAGCCATCTCGGCGACGGACGTTGTGTCGGCTGGTACGCCCCGCCGGTGCCCGGCTGGCAGGTCGCGATCGACGCCGAGCGGGCCGCCGCGCTACCTCCCGCGCTGGCCCGTCGGTTCGGGTCCACCGACTTCTGGGGCCGGTGGACCCGCGTCGAGTGTCTGGCGAAACTCGCCGACGTACCGGTGGCCACCTGGTGGCATCGGCACGGCCTGGAGGTGCCGTCCGGCACCGTCTGGCTGTGGCGCACCCTGCCGCTGACCGACCTGGTCGTCACCGTCGCCTTCACCCCCACCTCCACCCACCGCGTCGACCGTGTCGACCGCGTCGGCCCAGATTCGCGCACCTTCCCGGATGTTGCGGTGTCCGGCGCCGGTTGAGACCGCACCATCAGGGAAGTTGTGCGGGCTCCGGCGTTTCCGAGCGGGCGCTGGTGCTGCGCAGGCTCCAGGCGATGGACACCGCGATCGTCGCCACGATGACGCCCAGGGTGACCGGGATGGGGAGCTTGCCGACCGGGGTCTCGGACAGGATGAGCTTGACCCCGGCGAAGGCCAGCAGCACCGCCAGGCCGTAGTGCAGGTGCACGAAGCGGCGCAGCAGGCCGGCGAGACAGAAGTAGAGGCTGCGCAGCCCGAGGATCGCGAACGCGTTCGCCGTCCACACGATGAACGTGCTGGTGGTGATGGCCAGGATCGCCGCGACCGAGTCGATCGCGAAGATCAGGTCGGTGGTCTCGACCGCGATCAGGACCACGAACAGCAGGGTAGCGACCCGCCGGCCGTCGACCCGGGTGAAGAACCTGTCGCCGTGGTAGGCCGGATCGGTCGGCACGAGACGGCGGACCAGCCGGACCACGGGGTTACGGTCCGGCGGGGTCTGCTCGTCGTGCCGGAACGCCATCTTGTAGGCGGTCACGATGAGGAACGCACCGAACAGGTACGCGGTCCAGAAGAACGTCTCCAGCAGCTCCGCGCCGACGAAGATGAACACGAACCGGAACACCAGCGCACCGATGACTCCCCAGAAGAGGACCTTGTGCTGGTACGCGGCGGGAACTCCGAAGTAGGCGAAAATCATCGCGAAGACGAACACGTTGTCGATGGAGAGCGCCTTCTCGATGAGATAGCCGGCGAAGTAGGTGCCGGCCACGTCGCCGCCCTGCCATGCCCACAGGATCACCCCGAACAGCAGGCCAGCGGCGATCCAGATTCCGGACCAGGTCGCGGCCTCGCGGAAGCCGATGACGTGGTTGTCACGGTGCAGGAACAGGTCGATGGCCAGCATCGCGGCGATCGCCAGCATCAGCAGGGCCCAGACCCACCAGGAGACAGACACCGGAGAGACCTCTCGTCCGGCCGGACCCGTCACCGGGCCCGGCGTTGTCGGACGAAGGTCTCCCCGGCCACCTGTGTGGTGGCCGCGTCACCGGGGCCCGGATGGGCCGGGCCCGTACTGACGGTGGCGCGCACTGCGTCGGGTACTCCCCCTCGAACTACGTTTCATTATTCACGAAGCATGCTTCGTGCGTCAAGACCGCGCCCCCTCGTCCGGGCGGTCGACCTTGATCGGCTGGCCGTCGCGGGTGGCGCCGAGCACCGACCAGCCACGCAGCGCCGCCAGGAATGGCAGCGACTGGGCGAGCAACTCGTGGACCAACTCGTCGCCACCCGGTGGTTGATCGAACTGCGGGCCCAGCTTGTCGACCAGCCGGGCGTGCAGCCGCCGTAGGACCTCATCGGGATCCGCGTCGTCCGCTGCCGGTTCGCTGCTCGCCGGAAGCAGGTGACGGCCCAGGTAACGACTGGTGATGGTGTCCTGGAGCCGGAGCAGGGCGTACGCCAGTTCCTCCGCCCGGGGTCGGAGGCCGCGCCACGGTTCGCACCTGGCGGCCAGCAGCGCCGCGAGGGTGACGGCGGCCATCTGCTCCAGGGCGGGCTCGATGTCGTAGTCCCGGCGGCGGGGCCGGTAGGTGAGGGCGACCAGCGGATACCGGCGAACTGTGTCGTCGACCTCCCGCAGGCTCGCCGCCCAGGCCATGCACCGCTCCCGGGCCGCGTCGACCCCCTCGTCGGTCAGGCTCCGGGCGAGCAGGCCCACCCCGTCGGTGCCGCGCACCTGGTCGTAGATGGTAAGCGCGAACCGGTTGCGGACCGCCAATCCGGTGATCAGCTCGATGAGATAGGTGGCCAACGCGGCGAAGAAGCCGAAGCCGAGGGCGGCGGCGGTCACGGCGAACAGCTTCTGCGCCCCGGTGTCCGGGGTGATGTCGCCGAAGCCGAGTACGGTCAGCAGCCCGGTGGCGTAGTAGAGGGCGTCGACGAAGCCGGCCGGCCCGTAACCGGCGACCCGGTGGTAGCCGTCCAGGCTCGGCCAGACGACGAGCGCGACCCCGAGCGCCAGCGGCCCGAGCCAGGCGAGGAACGTGCCGGTGACCAGGATCGGTCCCGCCCAGACCAGCGGCGTGCGGCGAGGCGTACGACGTCGGCCGGCGGTCAGCGACGAGGCTCGCCAGACCAGCCGCCGGACCGTACGGGCGATCGGTCCCTCGGCGTCCGGATGCAGCACGGTGAGCCAGACGTCGACCACCACCACGGCGATCAACGCCAGGCCCGCCGCCACCGCCACCAAGGTCATACGCAGAGGTATACCCCTCCGGCGGAAACCGGCACCCTCAGATGAGGTCCCAGCTGAGCGCGGTGCCGCGTGCCACGTCGGCGGTGAAGCGGCGGCCCAGCACCCGGTCGATCTCCACCGGGGGGAGTCCACCGGCCGGTCGGATCGAGCGGACGTTGTGCACGGTCACCTCGTCGCCGGCGCGCACGTCCGCCACCACGTACAGCGAGCGCCGGAAGCGCAGGCCCTCCTGCTCGGCCGGGGTCGGCCCGACCGCCGTGCCGCCCAGTGCCGCGTACGCTCGCTCCGACTCGACCACCAGGGCGGCCAGCTCGGTGGGGTTCAGGGAGAAGTCGGAGTCCACCCCGCCGTCGGCCCGGTCCAGGGTGACGTGCTTCTCGATGAAGCAGGCGCCGAGCGCCACCGAGGCGACCGGCACCCCGATGCCCGGGGTGTGGTCGGACAGGCCCACCGGCACGCCGAACGCGTCGGCCAGCACCGGGATGCGGCGCAGGTTGCTGTCGGCCGGCGGCGCCGGGTAGGAGGCGGTGCAGGCCAGCAGGATGATCCCGCCCGCGCCACCGTCGCGGGCGGTGCGTACGGCGGCGTCGATCTCGGCCAGGGTGGCCATCCCGGTCGAGATGACCAGCGGCTTGCCGGTGGCCGCGACCAGCCGGATCAGCGGCAGGTCGACCAGCTCCGACGAAGCGATCTTGTACGCCGGAGCGTCCAGTTCCTCAAGCAACTCCACGGCGGTGGAGTCGAACGGGGAGGAGAAGACGGTCAGCCCGAGGGAGCGGGCCCGCTCGAAGATCGGCCGGTGCCACTCGTACGGCGTGTGCGCCTTCTCGTAGAGCCGGTAGAGGTTCTGCCCGCCCCACAGCTCGTGCCCGCCGGAGATGCGGAAGTCCGGCGTGTCCACGTCGATGGTGATGGTGTCCGGTCGGTACGTCTGGAGCTTCAGCGCGTGCGCGCCGCTGGCCGCCACGGCATCCACGATGGACAGCGCGCGGTCCAGGTCTCCGTTGTGGTTGCCGGACATCTCGGCCACCACGAAGGGGCGCTCTCCGGTGCCGACCAGATGCGACCCGATCTTGAACGTCATTCCGATCCGTTTCCGTGCGTGCTTACCAAGGTGCGGTCCTGGGCCGGGTTGCCCGGTGCCGGGTCCGTCCCGCCCGTCGCGGGATCCCCGCCGGTGCTGCCGCGTAGCCGGCCGGCGAGCCGATGGGCCCGCCGCAGCGCCGCGTACGCCAGGTAGCTGTCGCGGCCGACCAGCCGGTGCTTGAGCCCCGACACCCCGCCCGGCCGGGGGTAGCCGCCGCGGGGCAGGTACGTGCGGTAGTGCGCGGCGACCCGGCGGAAGAAGTCCCGGCGCAGGTGCGGATGCAACCGGTCGTCGTTACCCACCACCACCAGGAAGTGGTTCACCATCAGGTCGAACAGTTCCGCGTGCCAGCGCCCGTCGGGATGCCGTTCACGCAGCCAGGCGAAGAGCCGGTCGTACTGCTCGAAGGAGTCGAAGTGCCGGCCGCTGCGCGTCGAGGTGATCGCTCCCTGGCGACCCTGACGGTACAGATAGCAGACCCGGTCCAGCACGCTGATCCGCTCCGCGCCGATCAGCAGCGGATGGCTGAACGGGATGTCCTCGTACCAGCCGGGGTGGAAGCGCAGACCCAACTCGGCCATGAACTCCCGGCGTACCACCTTGTTCCAGGCGGTGTGCTGCACGCGCAGCAGATGCGGCCGGTCGGCCAGTCGCACCACGCCGGGGGTCGCGCGCAGCAGCCGGCTGCTGGCGTCCACCTCCTCGCGCCCACACTCGTGCACCCGCAGGTGGTCGACCATCATCACGTCGGGGCGGTCCGCCCGGAGCCGGTCCAACACGGTCGGGATCGTCCCGGCCGGCAGCCAGTCGTCGCTGTCGACGAACCAGACGTACCGGCCGGTGGCCACGTCCAGGCCCGCGTTGCGGGCCGGCCCGAGGCCGACGTTGCGGTCCAGGTGCAGGACGCGCACCCCGGGATGCTCGGCGGCGTACGCGCGCAGCAGTTCACCGCAGCGGTCCGGTGAGGCGTCGTCGACGGCGACCACCTCGACCTGCGCCGCCTCGTCGTCCGGGACGTCGGCGCGGATGGAGTCCAGGCACTGGCGCAGGTACGCCTCGACGCCGTAAACCGGCACGACGATGCTCAGCAGCGGCGTCGGCGTCGGCGGTGTGACCACCCGGAAACCTTCGGCCACCCGGGTTGACGAACCTGGAACCTGACGTGGCCGGGCGCGGTGAAGTTTTCGAACAGCCGATGAGTGTCAGGTTAACGGCGGGGCACTTGGTGGTCTGAAGGGTCGCCGGTGATCGATCTGGACGAATGCCGCGGTGGGCGGTGCTCCGGAGTGCGGCAGACGGCCGAGCCAGGCAGTTGTCTGCCAGCTACCCGAGGTAGGGTGCCCGGCGGGCCACGAGGAGATGGGCGTGCGGGTGACGTGGTCGAGAACCGGGAGGTGGGCATGACGAGCACTACCCTCGCGGCGTCGGCGACCGCCCCGAGCGAGCGTACGGACGCCGACCGCCTGCCGTCGCTTACCGGACTGCGGTGGATCGCCGCGCTGCTGGTCTTCGGCTTCCATGCCGGCACCATGCGCATCATCGCCGAGCCTGGCCCGCAGGCGGTGGTGGGCGAGATCTTCACCCTGGGTCTGTCCGGGGTGCAGTTCTTCTTCATCCTCAGCGGCTTCGTGCTGGTCTGGTCCGCGCGGCCCGGTGCCTCCCGCCGCCGGTTCTGGCGGCGTCGGTTCGCCAAGATCTATCCGAACCATCTGGTGCTGTGGGCGCTGGCCATGCTGGCGATGCTCTGGTTCGCCGATCCGATCAACCCGGTGGCGGCGCTGGAGAACCTCCTGCTGGTGCAGGCCTGGGACCCCCGGCCCGGCCACTTCTACAGCGTCAACAACGTCAGCTGGTCGCTCTCCTGCGAGCTGTTCTTCTACCTGTGCCTGCCGCTGGTGCTGCCGGCGGTGCGGCGGGCCCGACCGTGGCTGCTGTGGGCCGTGGTGATCGCGGTGCCGCTGCTGATCCTGGCGCTCTGGCCCGGGCAGGCACTGGTGCCGGAGTCGGATCGCTGGTGGTTCGCTCAGGTCTTCCCGCTGGTCCGTTCGCTGGAGTTCTGGATGGGCGTGGCCGCGGCCGAACTCATGCTGCGGGGCCGCTGGCGGGGGCCCGGGCTCCCCGTGGCCAGCCTGATCTTCGTCCTGACCTGGGTGGCGGCCTCCCAGTGGATCCCGGCCGAGTTCTGGGCGGCGCTGCTGGCGGCGGCGTACGTCCTGGTGATCGCCGCGGCGGCCGATGCGGACGTGCACGGGCGGCGCTCGCCGTTGCGCTCCCGCACGATGGTCTGGCTCGGCGAGGTCTCTTTCGCGTTCTACCTGGTGCACGTCTTCGTGATCATGACGATCCTGCGGTTGACCGGCGACTGGGGCACCGGCCTGCCCGGCTGGTGGGGTCCGCTCGCGGTGATCGGATTCCTGCTGCTCACCCTGGGGCTGGCCGCTCTGCTGCACCGGTACGTGGAACAGCCGATGATGCGTCGCCTGGCCCCGTCCGGACCGCCGCGACCCGGCCCGCCGGGCGGCACAGCGCGCACCGAGTCGCCGGGCGGCGCGGTGCGATCCGGGCGGCCGGGCGCGGAGGGCTCCGAGGCATCGGCCGGCCCGTCGGCGGACGGGCTGCCCCGACAGCGGGCGTCCCGGGGCGGTGCGGGCCCGGCCGGAGACGTCGAGCATGGCTCGACCGTCCATCACGGACAGTGAGCTGACGGTAGCCTGACCTGCGCGTATCGACGTTCCCGGCGACGCGCCGGGCGGTTCGACACGCCCGGTGGCTGGTGCGTCCGGGGCGGTCGTGGCGGTAGCGTGACGGGGTGCTTCCTGCCGCGCCCACCCGTCCCTTGTGGTGGTTGGCGCGCTGGGCCACGCGGCTGCTGACCGGGCTCGCGGTCGCCGCCGCCTTCACCCTCGGCGCCTGGGCCCTGCCCGGCCACCCGGCTCCCACTGATCGGCCCGCCGCCCCGGCA
This sequence comes from Verrucosispora sp. WMMD703, assembly GCF_049178935.1. Lineage (NCBI taxonomy): Bacteria > Bacillati > Actinomycetota > Actinomycetes > Micromonosporales > Micromonosporaceae > Micromonospora > Verrucosispora sp. WMMD703. The sequence goes on from NZ_JBMHMM010000004.1 coordinate 2,292,460, forward strand.
CCGCTGGCCGACCCCGCCGTGGCACCGGCGTCCGCGGGCCTGGCCGTGCCCTTGGACTTGGCCGCACCCCTCGACCCGTCCGCCACTCTCGATCTGGCCGCCGCCGACCCGACCGGGGTGTCCGCGACGCAGCCGCCGGCCTGTGGTCGGCCCGGGCTGACGGTGCTCGGCAGCGTCGCTGCGGGCGTCACGCGGGGGCCTACGGCCCCGGTCGAGGGCGTCCGGGCCGCCCGCGCCCCACCACACGCCTGATCCCGGCGACACCGCCCGCCTGATCCCCGGCGACCTTCCGTCGCGTCTGCACCGCTCGGGGCCGCACCCGCGCCGAGCCCCTGCCAACCCGTTGCCGCCAGCCGCGCCGTCGGTGCTCCCCAGCACGAGGGGCACCGGCACGAGCCGCGACCGCGCCGCAACGCCATCCGCGAACCGCTGCCGGCACGGCCACCGTCGCCGTACCGATTTCCCGAGGTGCCGACATGGAGAAGACAGTTCTCTACCAGTTCCTGATCGAGGTGCCACGCGCCGCCGCCATCTGGTCGGTCCTGCTCGTCCTGGCGTTGGGCGTACTCACCGTGCTTGTCGCCCGCCCGGAGCCGACCGGGCCAGTGGAGAAACCCGTCGACGAGGACGCGCTCCGCGCCGCGACCGAAGAGGTCGACCTGCGCCGATACGCGGGCGAGGTGGCGGTCGCGGCAGCCGGTGCCGGGCAGAACGCCGAGCGACGCCGCACGGCATGGCGGGTGGCGCAGACGGAACTGGACCGCGCCTGGGCCGCGTACGACCAGGCGGAGGCCGCCGCCCGCCGGCTGGCCGGCGTCGTCGGACTGCCGACCCCGCGCACCCCCCGGACCCCGGCCGAGTACGCGGCCCGCGAGCGCTGGCTGCGCCGGGCCGCGATGGCCGCCCACTGGCGTGGCGACCTGACCGCCCGTCAACTCAGCGATGTGCTGGCGGGCCGGTCCGGCTGGGATCCCCGGCGGCATCCGGCCGAGCAGGAGGTGGTCCTCGTTCGGGTGGTGCGTGACAACCGCCTGGCCGCCTATCGATCGGCCGCCGAGCGGGAGCAGGACCTGTGGCGGGCGGCGGAACTGGCCACCGAGGCGGCCCGCGCCCTCTCCGCCGAGGCGTACGCGGCCGCTGAGCGACTCCGACCGAACCGGCTGCCCGTCTCCGGTCGGGTCACCGCCGGCCGGCGCGACCTTGTCCCGCGCTGGCGTCCGGCTCGGCTTGGCTGAAATTCCGTGAGCTGGGTCACATGGGCCGGAAATTCGGTCACTGTTCGTAGGCGAGGCGATTACCGCAGCAATCTCCGTCGAGATTTCCACCAGCCGTCCGGTTGTTCCCTCAAGGTGCCCGGAATGCCGTCGGTCCCATTGAGCGACGCCAGTTCTCCGATACCCGAAAATTGCCGCAGCGGATCATGTTTAAGCAGGTCAGGGTGGGTTGGCTTCGAGGTGACCGGCCAGTAGTGTCAGCGCGTCCGGTGCGGTAACCGATCGCAGGAAGCGACGCCGTACCGACCCGCTCAATCGTGATCTCACGAACCGGGGACCCACTGCACCACTGGGGTGAATCCGCGAGCCTCGGCCCGCGGTAGGGCGTCTTCCCGCCCGAATCCGTCAGCTAACCCGGTCGGCGGTGACGGAAGGAGTACCAACCCTCGTGCAGTCCGATGTGATCCCCCTGTTCCCCCGCCTCCACGGCACCGCGGTGCCCGTGCTCGCTGGCCCGACCGCCGCGAGCTGACCCCGGTCATCGCCACCGCCCGGGTCTCTCCGGGCGTACCCCTCGAACGGCCTCGTCCCGCTCACCCGGGCGGTCGTCGGCGCGCTGATGCCGACCCGACCGCCGGAGCCGGTGTGCCGTTCTCCCCTCAGCCCGTGGAGGAACCGTGAAGCACACCCTTTCCCGCCGGCTCCGCCGGCTGGTCAGTGAACGCCCCTATCAGCTCGTTGCCGGATCCGCCGTGGCCCTCGTACTGGCCACCGGCACCGGAGCCGCCCTCGCCGGCACCGGGAACACCCCGGCACCCACGCAGACCACGACCGCCGCCGCCGAACTGCGCAGTGACACGGTGGTCGCGCCGAGTCAGGCGGAGGCCGCGCCGACGACCGCCGCGCCGAGCAGCGCGGCACCCAGCAGCGCCGCGCCGGCCAGTGCCGCGCCGGCCAGCGCCGCCGCCTCGCCGTCACCGAAAGCCACCGCGGACCCGGACCTAACCAGCAAGAAGGCGGCACCGAAGCCGCCGGCCTCAGAGGTTCTGGAGTACGACCACCAGGCCCAGATCAACGGCTACTACTGCGGTCCCGCCGCAGTGCGTAACGCGCTGAGCGCCGCCGGTGTCGCGCGTAGTCAGGACGCCCTGGCCAGCCAGCTCGGCACCACGTTCGCCGGCACCAACTCGGCCGAGGACACCACCCGCGTCCTCAACGCCATCGTCAAGGGCGACCCGTACGAGACCACGATGATCCGTGGCGGTGCGGCCACCCCGGCCCAGATGGACCAGCTCCAGGCGGACGTCGTCGCCGCCGTCACCGACGGGCGGGGCGTCGTGGTGAACGTCGCCGGTTCCGTCACCGACACCGACGGCCGCTGGCACTCGTTCCCCGGGGGCCACTACATCGCCGTGGTCGGCTACAAGGACTCCGGCCGGCTGGTGAGGGTCGCCGACTCGGCGGACGCGTCGTACCCGTCGTACTGGCTCAGCACCATCGACCTGGCCAACTGGGCCGCCACCCGGGGCTACTCGGCCTGATCATCGTCCCGCTGCACCCGGAAGCCCTCGGCCCGTTGGCCGAGGGCTTCCGTTTCGGGTACGTCATGCTGGTTGTCGGGTCGACGTAGCTCGGGGTTCGTCAGGCGTGCGTGCGGTGCTGCTTCGCCAGGCCGACGAAGCTCGCCCAGGCGGCCGGTGTGAAGGCCAGTGTGGCGGCGTCGCGGTTCTTCGTGTCGCGGACCAGCACGATGCCGGGCAGGTTGTCGGCGACCTCCACGCAGTCGCCACCGCCGGCGCCGCTGCGGGTGGACTTGCGCCAGGTCGCGCCGTTCAGATCCATGGCTTCACAACATCCTTCATGCGCTCGATCGACTGGCGGCCGGACAGTGCCTCGTTGCGCACCGTCTCCCACCGGGACAGCAGGTCACTCAGGTCGCCGTCCTTGTCGACCAGGACGCCGCCGAGTTGAGTTTCGAGATTACCCACCCAGTCACCGTCCGCGCCCCTCGCCAGGATGAAGGGGCCGGTCAGTCCGATGTGCATGCCGACGCCGGTGGGCACCAGGTGCACGCTGATGTTGGGCCGGGTGGCCAGCGCCATGAGGTGGTGCACCTGCTCGACCAGCACCTCCTTCAGCTCCTCGTCGACCCGCCGCAGCACCACCTCGTCGATCACCGCGATGAGCTGGGGCGGGTCGTCCTGTTCCAGCACCGTCTGCCGGGCCATCCGGTTGGCCAGCCGCCGCTCCACCCCGGCCTCGGTCAGCGCGGCGTCGGTCCGGATCACCGCGCGGGCGTAGCGCTCGGTCTGGAGCAGGCCCGGCACCAGCGTCGGCTGGTAACAGCGGAGCTGCCGGGCGTTCCGCTCCGCCTCCAGGTAGGGCAGGAACCACGCGGGCTGGCGCAGCACCTCGGCGGTCCGCAGCAACTCCTCGAACATGCCCCCCGTCTCCAGGACCTCGTCCGCCCGCTTGGCGTACGGCCGATCGAGCGGGCGGGTGCCCACCTCCACAGCGGACACCAGGGACGCCGAATAGTTCGTCCGCCTACCGAACTCCTCCTGGTTCATGCCCGCGGCAGTACGCAGCCGGCGAAGCTGCGTACGGATCAACTCATGCAGGTCGGAAGGCTGCTCGCGTTCCATGTCCCCTCCACCGGGTCTGTCAAGATCGCCAAGAGGCCGCCCAGCGCTGGATCGGGGCACCCGGACCCCACCGTGGCCAGCGTCGATGCCTTCCGACCGTAGTGCCGTCCTCACCAGACTGTCACGCAACGGGGCCGCTCCCATCCACAGGGGACGGGGCGGTTCTGTCCCGGGGCCGCCCGTGCGCCTTCCCCCGCGTCCGGGCGGCCCCTCCGATCGCTGACTGGGAGGTTGATGTGCGTACCCGGGTTGCCTGGTATTTGTGCCCGACGACGCTGCTGCCGGTGTACTCGCCGGGGCGGCGGTCGCTGCCGGAGCACTCGCCAGGGCGGCAGGATCAGCACGAGACGTACCTACCGCACGGTCGGCATGAGACGGATCTGCCGCAGCGGCGGCGGGGCACGCACCTGCCGGAGTGGATGCGGGAGCCGACCCGGCCGTTGCCGATGCCGCGTCCGGGGCGTCCCGGCTGGCTCACCCCCGGGCAGCAGTGGCGGGCCAACGGAGGCCAGTGGTGACCGCCGGCGGCTCGGGCGCGATCACCACCCGACTGTTCGCTCCCGAGCGGGGTCCACGGCCCCAGCGTCCGTACGCCTCTGGCGGCGAGGTGCCGCACACCCCGTTACGGCCGATGTGGTGCTGCCGCGCCGACGGGCAACCCTGGCCCTGCGGGCAGGCCCGGCTGCTGCTGCGCGTCGAGTACGACGGGAACCTGCCCGGCCTGTCCATCTACCTCGCCGGCCTGATGTACGACGCCATGCGCGACCTCTACCACCTCAACCCCCACGACGCCCCCGCCCCCGCCACCCTCTTCACCCGCTTCATAGCTTGGGTCCGCTGCCGCCCCGCCTAGCAACCCCGCTGCCACCCCGATCGCCAGGGTTCAAGCGGCGGACAGGGCCTGTCCAAGATCTCGGCGAGCGTGGCGTACGCGCCGGACGAGATCCTGCGGATCGTCGCGGATCCTGCGCGCCAGGTGAAGCAGAGCAAGTGCGCCGTTCCGGCAGGGTCTGTCGCGTTCAAGATCCGGGCAACTTCCCTGTTGCTGCTGCTTCGAGTCCGGCTGAGGCAGCAGTAACCCTGAAGTTGCCCGGATCTTGGCGCGGCGGCGCGGGTGACGCGGCGGTGGGCGTGGCGGCGACCTGATGGTGGGTGCGGTGAGGGTGGGAACGGCGGGTGGGGGCGATGCGACGATCAGGGTGACATCGGCCTCGACGTCTGATGCGGGGGAACCATGGGGGAGCAGGAGCCGTACGCGGGGCTGGCCACCACGTTCGACACGGCCGCCGAGCTGTACGAGCAGGCCCGACCGGGCTATCCGGAGCCGTTGTTCGACGACCTGGCCGCGACGACGGGCCTGGTGACCGGGCCGGCCAGGGTGCTGGAGATCGGCACGGGCACCGGCCAGGCCACCCGTGGTCTGCTGGCGCGCGGCTGGCAGGTGGTCACCCTGGAACCGGGACGGGAACTGGCCTCGGTGGCGCGCCGCGTACTCGCCGGCCGCGGCGACGTGCGCGTCGTGGAGTCGCCCTTCGAGCGGTGGGAAGCTGACGAAAGCGTGCCGTTCGATCTCGTCTTCGCCGCGACCTCGTGGCACTGGCTGGACCCGGCTGTCGCCTACCGTCGGGCCGCGGAACTGCTGCGTCCCGGCGGGCACCTGGCGATCGTCGCCACCGAGCACGTGTCACCACCGGACGGCGACGACTTCTTCCGGCAGGTCGAGCGGATCTACGACGAGGTCGGCATGGGCGACGGGCAGGGCGGCCCGAAACCACCCGAGGCGATCGCGGCCCCCGATGTGGCGGCGATGGCGGGCAGCGGCTTCTTCGCCCACCCGACCGTGCACCGCTACGTCTGGAGCCGCGACTACACCGCCGAGGAGTACCTGACCCTGCTCTCCACGTACTCCGGTCATATTGCCGCCGCGCCCTGGCAGCGGCGGACCCTGTTCGACGGGATCCGGGAGATGATCGCGGCGCGCCCGGCCGGGACGGTACGCAAGCACTACCTGAACACCCTCCAGATCGCCGTACGCGTCGACTGACGGCCGACCTGTCGCGTCCGCCGCTCTGGCAGCATGGCGACGTGCTGATCTACAAGATCCTGCTGCCGGGCGAATGGGCCGAGTTCCGGGCCGCCGGCCGGTTCGACGGCTCACCGTTCGACCGGGACAGCGGCTACATCCACTGCTCGTCGCGATCCCAACTGGCCGCCACGGCGGCACGGGTCTTCGGCGACCAGCCGCAGCTTGTCATCGTCGCGCTCGACGCGTCCCTGCTCGGTGGTGCGCTGCGGTGGGAGGACGCCCCGAATGGTGGGCCGTTCCCGCACGTCTACGCGGCACTGCCGGCAGCAGCGATTCGCGAGGTCCACGAGGTCGCGGGTGCGGCCCGGGTGGACGAGGCGGTTCCCCTGGCATAGCCGGCGGCGGGCGCGGGGCGCGTCGCGCACCTGCGTCCGCCGCCGGTCTGCTCGGCGTCGTGGCGAAGCCGGATCAGGGGGTCAGCACCGTTCCCATTTGAGGTTGAAGAGGGTGTCGACGTCGCCCTCGGTCGTCGTCATGGACATGCTGACGTTCGATCCGGCGGTGCCCGGGTCCACTCTCAACTCGGTGTTGACGTTGAGTACCCGCTGTTGCCCGCAGGGCGTGTAGACCAGCACGGGGGCGACGTCCGAGGTGCCCCAGAAGCCGTTGTAGGGGCCGGAGAAGGTCGCGTCGGTGCGGCTGGTCTCGGACGAGCCCTGCCAGTAGTAGGTCGTACGCTGGCGACCGGTCGCGCCGGTGGGGATCCGGGCCCGGCCCCGGTAGTCGGCGGCCGCTACGGCGATGGTCCAGCCGGCCGGCACGGTGACGAGCACACCGAGCTGGCAGTTCTTCCGGCTGTCGGTGACATCGACGCCCCGGCCCGCGGTCGCGACGAAGTCGTAGTACCGGATCCGGAAGCCGGTGTTGTCGGGATGGGCCACCACCCGCGCGGTGCCGGGCGAGCAACCGGAGCCGTTGGCAGCCACCACCTCGACGGTGATCTCGCTGTCCGGTGCAGCGGTGGCAGCGGATGGAGCGGCGTGGGCCGGTGCGGACAGGGACAACGCGAGAACCGTGCCGAGTACGGCGAAGATCCCGTTTCTCGCGCCGACGAGGTTCTTTGTCATTCCGTTCCTCTCGGATGCAGTTGATGTTCACCGAATTCAACGCGTGTTTCTTCGCCGAACGGCCGTGGGGCGCTTCGCGTGCCGGCCCGTTGTGGGTGGCGGTGAGTAGCACTCGGTTGGCGTTCTGCGAGAGGATGCTAGCGATGGGGGGCGAGGGTCGCAAGCATCAGTCTACGTCTATGTGATCCAATGCCATCCTTTGCTTGATCGGAATTGCCGGACGCGGAGATCAACCTCTATAACTGTTGCTGCGTAAGGGGTATCTGCCCGATCAACTGGCGGTGCGGGCCCAGGTTTCGGGCGATCTCCACCCTGTGGGACGCGGCAAAGTCCCCGGACTAAGCCGAATGAGATTCGGCTCGGCATCCGTTGTCGACAAATTGAAATTACGTTGACAGTCATCTATGTCTGTACGTAGCTTGTTCCGCATGTGGGTTCGTTTCCTGTACCGGAGGAGGATTCATGCGTAAACTGCTGACGCGGGGCGGCGTGGTGCTTGCGCTACTCGCTTCATCGTTGACCGTGGGGGCGTCGGCGTCCGCTAAGGGAGTCATGGATGATCCGCCCACCGACAAGGTCGTCATCGACCTTGTCGCGATGGCGGGCTCGGGGTGCCGGCCGGGCACCGCCGATGTCGCGGTCTCCCCGGACAACACCGCCTTCACCACCATCTACAGCGACTACCTGGTCCAGGCGGGGCCGGGCATCCCGGTCACCGACGGGCGGCGGAACTGCCAGCTCAACGTGCTGGTCCACGCTCCGGCCGGTTACACCTTCGCGATCGTCAAGGTGGACTACCGCGGGTACGGGCTGCTCAACCCGGGCGCCATCGCCTCGGCGCGGGCGAACTACTACTTCCAGGGCATGACGCAGAGCACCTTCAGCAACCACCCGATCCCCGCCCCGCTCGACGACAACTGGATGGTGACCGACGAGGTGCCGATCGCCTCCGTGGTCTGGCACCCCTGCGGCGAGCTGCGCAACCTCAACATCAACACCGAGCTGCGCCTGAGCCGGGGCCGGTCCACGGACACGAACTTCCTCACGATGGACTCGACCGACGGCAGCATCCAGACGATGTACCACCTCGCCTGGCAGCCCTGCCCGTGACCTGATGCGGCCTACGCCTCAGGAGGGTGGTCGGCGTCGCCGGCCACCCTCACCGGGTGCCCGGGGGCTGGCGGACCGCGCCGCACCGGGTGGCGGACCGCGCCGCACCCGTGATCTCAGGTGGGGGAGGGCGCGGCGACCGCGGTGCGTTGCGTCGGTGCGGTCCAGGCCGGGTCCAGTTCGCGTCGGGCAGCGGCCAGGAAGACCTCGGCGTACGAGTCGGCGGGGAAGTCGCCCAGGTAGCGGGTACGGGTGGCCCAGCGCGCCTCGGCGAGCGGGTCGGTGTCGAGCAGCCCGGTCAGCACGTCGTCCAGGTCGGCCATGTCCCGGCGCAGCACGTAGCCGGCGGCGGCCAGCGGGAAGCGTTCGACGAACCGGTCGCCGTCGGTGCCCATGTCGGTCACCGCGTACGGCTTGCCCGAGTAGAGCCAGTCGGAGAGCACCCCGGAGACGTCGGAGACCAGCACGTCCGCGCGGTTGACGCAGTCGGTCAGGGTGAGCTTGCTCGCGGCGGCACCGTAGAGGTGCGCCCGGCCGGTGCGGGCCCGGTCGGCGGCGAGCAGGTCGTGCAGCCGCGCCAACTGCCGGGCCGAGGCCGGGTTCTGCGCGGTGTAGGGGTGGGCCCGCAGGATGACCGTGGCCCCCCGGTCCAACAGGCGTCGGAGCAGGGGCTCCGCCACCGGCAGCGAGCAGTAGTCGGCGTCGGCGTTGTGCCCGGTCCAGGTGGGGGTGTAGAGCACCGTCGGATTCGTCAGCCCCCGCGTCGGCCGCGAACGCACCTCGATCGCCTCGACCTGGGGACGGCCGACCACCACGAACTTCTCGGCGGGGATGTCGATCCCGGCCCGTGCGTACCGGTCGATGGCCGCCTCACCGGCGACGAAGATCCGGTCGAAGATCGCCGAGACCGGGTTGGCGCTGGGCGCCTTGTCGCTGTCACCGTGATGCAACTGCACGTGGGTGAGCTGGGTGAACCTGATGCAGTGACTGTTCTTCGCGCCGTGGTTGACGTAGAACGCCGCCCGCAGGCTCGGCACCAGCACCTCGTCCATGCTCCGGGTGGTGGGGCAGTAGACCACCGGGGCGGTGGTGGCCGCCGCGATGGTGGCCAGGAACTCCGGCTCCCGCACCATCACCACGAAGGGCCGGCCGATCCGTTCCAGGTACGGCAGCCACATGGTGACCTGGTACTCGGAGCCGGGCGGGGCGGAGAAGTGCAGGACGAACTCGGGCTGGTGCCGGCGCAGCGCCCGGGCCACCGCCGACCCGGTCGGGGACGGCCGGAACCGGCGCCGGGCCAGGTCGAGGGCGACGGCCGCGGCGGCACCGCCCACCAGCAGCGTCGCCGCCAGGGCCAAGGCCGCGGGCAGCCCCGCCAGCGCGGCCAGGGCCAGCAGACCGAGCAGTACGGCCACAGCGTCGCCGAGCACCGCCGCGACCTGTGGCACCCAGGCGCGTACCGGAAGGTTGGCGGCGCGGATCTCCAGGTTTCCGGCCTGGCGCAGCGGACCGGTGAGCAGCACCAGGCCCAGCAGGACCAGGGCGGTCGCGGCCAGGGCCGGGTCGAAGCCGGCGTCGAGTTGGCGGGCGTAGCCGACCAGCACCCCGGCCGCGATCAGTGCCGTCTCGGCGACGTTGTCGGCACCGGGTCGCACCCGGCGCTCCCAGACCGTGGCGGCGAGCGCCACCACGGCCAGGCAGAGCCCCCAGGCGGTCGCTCCGGTGAGTGCGATCACCAGGAAGGCCAGGACCGCTCCACCGGTGGCCAGGCCCCGTGCGGTCAACTTCCGGACCAGCTCACCACGCATCTCGGTGTCGCTTTCGCGGTCGTGTGGTCGGACGGGTCAGCCGACGGCGGCGGCGCTGGCCGCCCGGTCGGTCTGGGCGGGTACGGCGACGGCGACCGGTGCCTCACCCGGCGGCCGGCGGACGTCGATCACCTGGCCGGTGAGATCCGAGATCAGCACGTCCAGCGACGACTGGGCGACGGTCTCGGCGGCGAGCAGCGTGTGCTCCGGTTCCGCGCCGAACGCCTTCGTCCGCATCGGGGTGGCGGTCCGCTCCGGGTTGATGACGTTGACCCGTACGCCGAACTCCGCCCACTCGTCCGCGAGCGCCTGGGTCAGGTTGACCAGAGCGGCCTTGGTGGCCGAGTAGAGCGCGTAGTCGGCCCGCCCCCGGGTGTACGAGCTGGAGGTGTAGAGCAGCAGCTGGCCCTTGGTCTGCTGGAGGTAGGGCAGAGCCTGCCGGGCGACGGTGACCGGGCCGACGAAGTTGACCTGGAGCACCCGGTCGATGGTGTCCTGGTCCATCTCGGCCAGCGCGCCCTTCTCCAGGATCCCGGCGGTGACCACGACGTGGTCGATCCGGCCGGTGGCCTCGAAGGCGGTCCGCAGCGCGGCCTCGACGTCCTCGGGGCGCTCCACGTGGGTGCCGGTGCTGGAACGGCTGAACGGGAAGACCTGGGCACCGTAGCGGCGGGCCAGCTCGGTCAGGTCGTGACCGATGCCGTAGCTGCCGCCGAAGACGACGATGGTGCGGCCGGAGACCTCCTCGCTGTACGCGCGGTGGTCGGTCAGCCGCGGCACCTTCGCGGCGGCCAGCTGGAACAGCTTGTCGGCCAGGTGCACGTCGACCGGGTGGGTGACCTTGATGTTCTCGTCGGAGCCGTCGATCACCTTGATCGGGGTCTCCGGCAGGTAGCGCAGAACCACCCCGCAGTCGTCGGTGGCGGCGAAGTTGGGGTCGCCCTCGGCCCGGCGGTACGCCTCCCGGATGGTGCCGGAGCGGAACGCCTGTGGGGTCTGGCCCCGGCGCAGCGTGGCGCGCACGGGGATGTCGGTGATGCACTCGTTCTCGTCGACCTGGATGATCGTGTCGGCCGACGGGATGGCCACGTCCACGGCCGAGTAGGTCCACAGCGCGTTCACGCACTCCCGGACGATCCGGCCGCTGAGCAGCGGGCGCACCGCGTCGTGGAAGAGGATGTTGCAGTCGCCCTCACCGACCGCGTCCAGCGCGACGCGGGTGGTGTCGTTGCGGGTGTCGCCGCCCTCGATGACCTTGGTGACCTTGCGGAAGCCGGCCTTGTCGACGATCTTCTGCGCCTCGGCGACGTGCCCGGTGGCCATCAGCACGATGATCTCGTCGATCTCGGGCGCGGCCTCGAAGACGGCCAGCGTGTGCTCGATGATCGGCTTACCGGCGATCTTGAGCAGCTGCTTGGGAATGCCCAGACCCAGCCGGGTGCCGGTGCCGCCGGCCAGCACCACCGCCACCGTCCGTGAGGGTCGCCACGGCGTCCGGTCCTCCGACGTGGTACCCGGATCGGTGGTCTGGTCCTGCGTCATTGCCGGTCCTCGCTCTCGGGGGTGCATGACTGTGGTGGGTAGGTGAACGGAAGGTTCCGCCGACGCGGCGACGGAGTGAACCATAACGCGCGGGCCGCGTCGTCCCAACGGGACAACGCGGCCCAAGATCTTGGGCACGCTCGGCGACGTCGCCGCTCGTTCACCCAGACTCTACTTGCCGTTCGTAAATGCCTCGTAAGCCGCCAGTACCTCGCGAGTCGGGCCGTCCATCCGGATCTCGCCGGATTCCAGCCAGATGGTGCGTTCGCAGGTGTCCCGTACGGAAGAGAGCTGGTGGCTGACCAGGAACACCGTGCCGGCGCTCTCCCGCAGCTCCCGCACCCGCCGCTCGCTGCGCTTGCGGAACGCTTTGTCGCCGGTGGCGAGGGCCTCGTCGATCAGCAGCACGTCGTGCTGCTTCGCGGCGGCGATGGAGAAGCGCAGCCGGGCCGACATGCCGGAGGAGTAGGTGCGCATCGGCAGTGAGGCGAAGTCACCCCGCTGGTTGATCCCGGAGAACTCGATGATCTCCGGGAGCTTGCGCCGTACGTCGGCCGGTGACATGCCCATGGCCAGGCAGCCGATCGTGACGTTGCGCTCGCCCGGCAGGTCGTTGAGCAGAGCGGCGTTCACGCCCAGCAGCGAAGGCTGCCCCTGGGTGTAGACGGCCCCCCGCTCCACCGGCAGCAGTCCGGCGATGGCCCGCAACAGGGTCGACTTGCCGGAGCCGTTGGTGCCGATCAGCCCGATGGCCTCGCCCCGGTACGCGGTGAACGAGACCCCGCGTACCGCGTGCACCTCCCGGACGTTCGGCGTGTTGGTGCGGGTGACCAGCCGCTTGAAGGCGGCCACCGGGCTGGTGTTGCCGGCGGCACCCCGGTACACCCGGTAGACGACGTGCGCGTCGTCCACCACCACGGTGGGGATCCGCTCCTGGATTCGGGGAAGAGTCACCGTCACATCATTGGACATTTCAAGGTTAACCACGGCCGTACTCCTGTTCGCCGCGCCAGAAGTAGAAGTAGCCGCCGAGCCCCGCGACGGCCGCCCAACCGAACGCGATCAGCCAGGTCAGCGGCAGCGATTCGTTGAGCAGGTGGGTGTTCTCCAGCAGGGAGAGGCGGGCCAGCTCGATGTAGACAAGCATCGGGTTGAACTGCACGATGCCCGTGGCCCAGCCGGGCAGGTTCTCGGCGAACAGGGTGACGCTGTAGAGCACGCCGGAGCCGTACATCCAGGCCCGCAGGATGAACGGCATGACCTGCTTCAGGTCGGTGGCCTTGGCGCCCAGCCGGGCCATCGCCATGGTCAACCCGGCGTTGAAGACCGTCTGGAGCAGCACCGCCGGCACCAGCATCAGCCACAACAGGGTGATCGGCTCACCGGTGGCGACCACGATGACCAACAGCACCACGATCGAGCCGAGCAGCTGCTGGAACTGGGTGGCGGTGATGGCCAGCGGCAGGCAGGCCCGGGGGAAGTGCAGAGCGCGGATCAGGCCGAGGTTGCCGCTGATCGCCTGGGTGCCCTGCTGCAGGCTGACCTGGGTGAAGTTGAAGATGAACACCCCGGTGGTCAGGTAGGCGATGAAGTTGTCCATGCCCCGGGTCTGTTCGAGCACCACACCGAAGATCAGGAAGTAGACCGCGGCGTTGCTCAGCGGGGTGAGCACCTGCCACAGCTGCCCGAGCCGGGCGTTGCTGAACGAGGCGGTCAGCTTGGCGTGGGCGTACGCGGAGATGAAGTGCCGGTAGCGCCACAGCTGGCCGCTGTAGGCGCCGATCGTGGGCCGCTCGCCGGCCACCCGCAGCCCGTGTCGGGCGGCCAGCTGAGCTGGGGTGAGGCCGGAGTCGGGGTCGGCCAGCAGGTTGGCCATGGGGATGGGCGCTCCGATCTGTCGTGCCGGCGTTATGTCGCGCGATGAGTGAATCTAGCGTGGGTCAGTGCGGGAGCGCCGCCCGCGGTCGCTGGCTGGACAGTAGTCCGAAATACGTCGGGACGCAACCGTAGCGTCGTTGCGCTACGCTGTGCCGGTGACAGTCGAGAAGAGTCCCAGGTGACGGCCGAGAAGAGGCGCGCGCCGGCCGGTGCGGCGGTGCTCCGGGGTGAGATCACCTCGGCCATCCGTCGGGCCCTCATGCAGGAACTCGCCGCGGTCGGATACGGCCGGCTCTCCATCGAGGCGGTGGCCCGCCGGGCCGGGGTCAGCAAGACCGCGATCTACCGCCGCTGGAACTCGAAGCTCGACCTGGTGCTGGACGTGGTCTCGGCCGTCGCGAGCCGGAAGCTGCCGATGCTGGACACCGGAACCCTCGACGGTGACGTCCGGCTGCTGCTGCTGGTCGTGAGCGGTGCGCTGGGTCACCCGGTGGCGTCGCAGATCATCCCCGACCTGCTCGCCGAGGCGGCGCGCAATCCGCAGATCGCCGGGACCCTGCAGAGCGCGCTGAAGGACTACCAGGACCGGATCGGCAAGATCGTTATCGGGCGGGCGGTGGAGCGTGGTGAGCTGCCCAGCGGTGCCGACCCGCGGACCGCGGCCGACCTGATCGTCGGGCCGATCTACTGGCGGATGGCCATCGCCCGGTTGCCGCTGGACCCAGCCGAACTGGACCGGATGGCGCGGGCTGCCGTGGCTGCCCTGCGGGTGGCCTGCGCCGTGCCGGAGGACGATCTGGCCTGAGCTGCGTGGCGTTCGCCACCGAATCGTGAACGCCGGCCGGACGCCCCGTGAACGGCTTTCTCATCTTCCGTGTCCAACGGACTAGTATCGCACCCCGAACTTGCGAACAGTCCGGCAACGGGAGGGGATCTTCTTCATGACTGGGCAGCGCCCGGCCTTCATACCGCCAGCCCGCCCGATCATCGGCGAAGCCGAGATCGAGGCGGCTGTCAGGGTGTTGCGCAGCGGCATGGTGGTACAGGGACCTGAGGTAGCCGCGTTCGAGCAGGAGTTCGGCGAACTCGTCGCCAACCGACACTGTGTCGCCGTCAACTCCGGCACCTCCGCCCTCCAGTTGACCCTGCTGGCGCTCGGCGTCGGCCCGGGCGACGAGGTCATCGTGCCATCGTTCTCCTTCGCGGCCAGCGCCAACGCGGTGCGGCTGGTCGGCGCCGAGCCGATCTTCGTGGACATCGAGCCGGGTAGCTTCTGTCTCGACCCGGAGGCGGTCGCCGCCGCGGTCACCACGCGGACCGTCGCCATCATGCCGGTCCACCTGTACGGCCACCCCGCCGCGATGGACCGGATCATGGCGGTCGCGCAGCGGCACAGCCTGGCCGTCGTCGAGGACGCCGCCCAGGCCCACGGCGCCAGCCTGCACGGCACCCCGGTCGGCGCGTTCGGCACCGCCGGTTGCTTCAGCTTCTACCCCACCAAGAACATGCACTCCCTGGAGGGAGGCATGATCAGCACCGCGGACGCCGGGCTCGCCCGCACCCTACGGCTGCTGCGCAACCAGGGCATGGAGCAGCGGTACGCGAACGAGATCGTCGGGGCCAACATGCGGATGACCGACGTGGCCGCGGCCATCGGCCGAGTGCAGTTGACCCAGCTCGGCGAGTGGACCGAGCAACGCCGGGCCAACGCCAAGTACCTCGACTCGAACATCACCGGCATGGTCACCCCGCCGGTGGCGGACGCCGCCCGGCACGTGTACCACCAGTACACCGTCCGGGTCCGGGGCGACCGGGACGCCGCCCAGGCGAGCCTGCAGGAGTCGGGCATCGGCAACGCCGTCTACTACCCGACCCCGATCCACCGGCTCAAGCCGTACCTGGACAAGGACGGCCAGCCCGGCCCCTGGGAACTGCCGGAGACCGAGCGGGCCGCCGCCGAGGTGATCTCGCTGCCGGTGCACCCCTCACTGAGCCCCGACGACCTTGAGCGGATCGTCGAAGCCGCCAACCTCGCCGGTGGTGCCCGGTGAGCGCGCGGCAGGGCGGCAAGCTGCGCGCCGGCCTGATCGGCCTCGGCGCGATGGGGCGCAACCACGCCCGCGTACTCTCCGGTCTGGACGGGGTCGAGCTGGTCGGGATCGTCGACCCGGCCGGTGACCAGAGCGGCCTGCTCCGGGCACCGGTGCTGCCCGATCTCGGCGAGCTGCTGGCCCTGGGCATCGACTACGCGGTGGTCGCCTGCCCGACCGCGCTGCACGAGCAGGTCGGGCTCGAACTCGCCGCACACGGGGTGCCCGCGCTGATCGAAAAGCCGATCGCGCAGTCCGTCGAGGCCGCGACCCGCCTCGTCGAGGCGTTCGAAAGCCGTGGGCTGGTGGCCGGGGTCGGCCACATCGAGCGGTACAACCCCGCCCTGCAAAACCTGCGCATCCGCCTGGAAGCGGGCGAGCTGGGCGAGGTCTACCAGGTGGTGACCCGACGGCAGGGCCCGTTCCCGCACCGGATCGCCGATGTCGGCGTGGTGATGGACCTGGCCACCCACGACATCGACCTGACCAGCTGGGTGACCGGCCAGGAGTACGTCTCGGTGTCGGCCCGTACGGTCTCCCGCAGCGGCCGACTGCACGAGGACATGGTCGCGGTCGTCGGCCAGCTCTCCGACGGCACGATGGTCAACCACCTGGTCAACTGGCTCAGCCCGCTCAAGGAGCGGTCCACAGTCATCACCGGTGACCGGGGATGCTTCGTCGCCGACACGCTCACCGCCGACCTGACCTTCTACGCCAACGGCGCGATCGGCACCGAGTGGGAGGCGCTGCGGGCCTTCCGCGGCGTGGCCGAGGGCGACATGGTCCGCTACGCCATTCCGAAGCGCGAGCCGCTGCTTGTCGAACACGAGCGCTTCCGGGACGCGGTCGAGGGCAAGGAGAGCGACATCGTCACCCTCCGGCAAGGGTTGCGTACGGTGCGGGTCGCCGCGGGGCTGCTGGCGTCGGCCACCGACGGCACGGTGGTCGCGGTGGCGCCGGGCCACCACGAGGAGACCGCCGCCGCCCGCTAGCCGGTCCGACCGACGACACCGGGGCCGTTCCGCTGACGCGGAACGGCCCCGGAAACGGTTGGCCGGTACGTCAGCGCGTGGCCGCCGGTGGCTCCAGCACCAACCGGTCGAAGTCCTTGTGCGTGACGGACCAGTCCCACTCGCCGAGCACGTGCGAGGCCGCCGCCCGGCCCGCCTCGCGCCAGGTCTCCTCGGACGCGGTGACGTCCAGGATCCGCTGCGCCGCCTCCGCCGGAGTGGAGACCACCCAGTCACTGGGGAAGAGGGTGCGGGCACCGTGCGCCCGGCCGGCGAAGAACGGCCAGTCCCGTACCACCGGCACGGCACCACTGGCGGCACCCTCGACCAGTCCGCAGTGGAAGCTCTCCCGTACCGAGGTGCTGAGGATGACCCCGACATCGGTCAGGGCCCCCGGCACGTCCTCCGTCCGGCCGGTGCGTACCACGGCACCGGTGGGCTCCAGCTCGGCCAGGTCCGCGGCCAACTCCTCCGCGTACCTCGCCACCCCTGGGCCGAGCGAGGTGCGCAACTCGTCACCGATCAGCTTCAACCGGTACCGGTCGTCGCGGCGGCGCAACTCGCGGAGCACCTCCAACGCCCAGCGCGGGTCCTTCGCCACCGCACTGAGCCCGACCAGGCCGAGCATGAAGCGGGCCTCCGCCGACGGCTTCGGCAGGACGTACCGGTGCAGGTCCATGGCGTTGGCGATCACATGGGTCCGCGGACCCTGCGGCCCGCGAAGCCGGGGCACCGCCGCCAGCGCCAGATCGCGCAGGTGCTCGGAGACGAAAACGAGGTCGTCCACCCGGGACCAGTCGGTCAGGTGCGGCCACCAGGTGAACGCCTCGAAGCTGTGCAACCGGATGATCACCCGGGCCGACCCCGGATCGATCATGGTGAGCATCGCCGCGGCCAGGTTGCACCAGTCGACGAAGATGGTGTCCGCCCAGGCGACGTCGGCGCCCCAGGCCTCCTGGACCCTGCGGGCGTGCTCGGAGCTGCCGGCGAGCCGGTGCCGGGTCAGACGCATCCTCCCGTTGCCGAGCACCGGGCGGATCGACTCCTCCACCAGGTTCAACCGGCGGACCTCCACGCCGGGCGTCGCCTCGTAGCGATCGAGGATCGGCCCGATGAAGTTGTCGTTGATCCCGGTGAAGAAGAGCATCCGGTGTGGACGGTCGGCGGGTGGGAACTCCGCCGGCGTACGGCGGCCCTGCGGAGTGGCCAGGGCCTTGCCGACCTCGCTCTTCAGCAGCGGAGCGAGGAAACCCGCCGGATCCGCGGCCAGCGGCGAGGTGAGCCCGTCGAAGTGCAGGTTCCGGTGGAACATCAGGTCGAAGGCGCGTACCACGTGCTCCGCGGCCTGGCCCGTCCGGCGCTTCTTCAGGTGGCCTTCGGCCATCTGGAGCTGTCCCTTGACCACCGTCTTCAGGTGCTCGGGCAACTGGCCCTCTTTGAGCTCCGCCTCGACCATCGGGCTGAGCACCTGACCCTTCGCCGCGACGCTGCGCATCCGGCGCTGGGCGGCGAGCACCAGCCGGTTCGCGCTGTCCCGGTGCCCGGCCCGGCGCATGCTGCGGTTCACCCGCCGGGCGGCCACGCCCCGCAGGCGTTCCGGCACACCGGGAGCGGTCACCGCCTGATGCCAGAACCAACGCACCGGGGCGAGCTGCATGGCCCTCTTGCCGGTACTCAGGTCGAAAACCCGTTTCGCCAGGTCGATGGTCTGACTGCGGGTGGTGCTGGTCAGCGCCGTGGGCGAGGGACCGATGGTGCTCAGCCGGTGCCGGCGGTACCGCGCCGGGTCGGCCGACCGCCTCTGCACCGCCTGCAACGCCGGAGCGATGCCGTGGACCGCATCGGCCCGCCGGTGCCGCTGCGCCAGCTGCCAGACCGTGTGCAGGGCCTTGACGTCCAGGGCGACCAGCACGTCGGCCCGCTTCGCGTGCCGACGGATCCACGGGTCACGCTGGGCGCGCAGCCACGGACGCCGGGCCGGGTTGGCCCGCTTGAGCATCCGGCCGAACCGCGGCCCCAACTGCGCTGCCGTGGGTAGCTGGTGCACCTCGGCCAGCTCGGTCACCGCCGGGATCTTCTCCACCGGGTCGAAGGTGGTGGCGATGCGTACGGTGACGCCCAGGGCCCGGAACTGCGTCAGCGCATCGGTGAGCACCGCCACCCGGGCGGGTACGGCGCCCAGCACTACCAGGACCTCGATCATGACCCACCTTCCCGGGCAAGAGCGGGAGCGTCGGCAGCGGCACCGGGCGCGGTGCCGGCCGGCCCGCCGACGCCCAGCACCAACTCGGTGACCTCCCGGACAGCAGGGATGAGCTGCTCCTCACGGGCGTACTGTCGCGCATCGACCCGCGCCTTGTCCCGTTCGGTCACGTCGACGTTGCGGGCCAGGTCGGCGGCCCGCCGGAAGGCATCGGCCAGCGCGTCCGGCTCAAGCCCGACCGCCCCGGTCCAGAGCGGGTACGTGGACAGCAGGGTGGACGCGTCGTGCTCCGCCTCGTGGGCCGAGACCACGGGAAGCCCGGTGGCCATGTACTCGTAGACCTTGCCGGAGGTCATGTACTTGCCGCCGGTCACCATCAGCACGACGACGTCCCAGCGGGAGTAGAAGTCCACCACCTCGGCCTTGGGCACCGATCCGCCGACCACCACCCCGTCGGCGGCGGCAGCCTTGAGCAACTCGGCGTGGCGGTTGTCGCCCCGCGCCCAGCCGGAGCCGATGTGACCCCGCACCTCGAACGTGGCGTCGGTGAGCGCCGGGTCCGCCGCGCGGGCCTTCCGCCACCCCTCCAGCACCGCTTCGAGCAGCGGCACCGGCAGATTCAGCGCCCCGAGGTAGCCGAAGGCCAGCGGCCGGTCGGCGGGGGCGGGAATCGACTCGGCCGGGATGCTGGCCGCGTCGTAGCCGTTGCGCACGATCCGCATCTTGTGGGCCAGCTCCGGATAGCGCTCCCGGTACCAGCGGGAGATCGGCTCGTTGACGTTCCAGATCGCCACGGCGTCAGTGAGCAGCTTCGTCTCCCACCGGCCGGAGACCGAATCCCGGGGGAACGCCTCCCCGCCGTTGATCACATCAACGGACCAGCCGTCCCGGAAGTCCACCACGTAGGGAACCCGGTGGGTCTCCCACAACTTCCAGGTGGCGGCCAGGTTCACGTACGGGACGCAGGTGGCCACCAGCAGCTCCGCAGGTCGCTCGCGGTGGAGCCGGAGCACTGCCTCCTCCAACGCGGGCCGCCAGCCGCCGAACACCGGCTCGGGGAAGACCTTCAGGTGCTGTTCGCGCAGCTCGGTCAGATAGTCGTTGTGGTCCAGCGCACGTCGTTCGGTGTACGCCCGGACGTCCGTCTCCAGGTCCTCCCGGAACAGCGGCAGCTTCACCACCCGGACGCGGGGATCCACCCCGGCGACCAGCGTGTGGTCGAGGCCGTAATCGCGCTCCCACGCCTCGTCCGCGATGGTGACGACGGTGACGTCCCAACCCGCGGCGGCGAACTGGTTGGCCGTCGCCCGCATCCGGTAGGTGGAGCTCTTGGCCGCCGGCGGGAAACCGATCGCGAGATAGATCATGTGCGGTCGGGATCCGGACCGGCGCGTCCGGGAACGTTTCCACGAGTCCCAGAGAGGTCGCCGCTTGATCATTTGTTCCGTTCCTGGGGAGGTGGGAAGATTCCGCGCGGGTACCCGGAGGGCCCCTCCTCGCTACCCGGTCGGATGGCGGCAGCCGCAGGACGTCTGCGGAGCGGGACCATGCCGGGAGGGACCTTTCGTCAGAGGCACGCCGTACCTCGTCGGTCGGCGGGACGCGGTTTCTGCTGGCGCCGGGCAGGGCCGTCGCGGACAGGGTGCTGACCCTACAATAACGCCGGCCCGAGCGTCCGTCGTCTCGGCCGCCGTCCGATCCGTCCGGTGGCCGGCCCGGTCGCCGTGGAAGGTTGCGCCTCAACATGACCACTCCCGACACCCGCGACCGCGAGCCCGTCTCCCTCGGGAGCGCCGAGCCGGCGGAGAGCGACGCTTCCGCTCTGACGCCGCGCGTCGAGCCGGCGGAAAGCGACACGTCCGCCACCCCGCCGCCGCTCGCCGGGCCGGCGGCCGGCGTCGCACGCAGCACCGCCCGGCGTTGGCCGGTCGACGTGCTGGCCGCCCTGGTGTTTCTCGCCGGCGCAGTCTGGGTCACCGGCCGAGGGTGGCTCGACCCCGACGGCCGGCTGCTCGGCAGCCGCCCCGACGACCAGGGCTTCAACGAGTGGATGCTGGCGTACGCGGCACACGCGGTCAGCCACCTGGAGAATCCGTTCTTCACCACGTTGCAGAACGCCCCGAACGGGGTCAACCTGGTGGCCAACGTCGGGCTGCAACTGCCCGGGCTGGTGCTCAGCCCGGTCACTCTGCTCTTCGGTGCGCCGGTCGCCTACCTGCTGTTCATCACGCTGAACCTGGCCGGTACCGGCTACGCCTGGTACCACGTCCTCTCCCGACACGTCGTGAACTCCCGGGCGGCGGCCTTCCTGGGCGGCCTGTTCTGCGCATTCGCTCCGGCGCTTGTCTCACACAGCAACGGCCATCCGCACATCACGGCGCAGTGGCTGGTGCCGTTCATCGTCTGGCGGCTGGTCGCGCTCTCCCGGGGCGAGCACGTGGTCCGCGACGGTCTGGTGCTGGGCGCGCTGGTGACCGCGCAGTTCTTCGTCAGCCTGGAGATCCTTTTCCTCACCGCGCTCGGCTGTCTGATGCTGGTCTTGGCGTACCTCGCCGTCCGGCCGCGGGACGCGGTGCGCCGCGGGCGGGCGCTGCTGCCGGGCCTGGCGATCACCGCCATGCTGGTGGCGGCCGTGGCCGTGTACCCGCTCTGGATGTACTTCGCCGGCCCGCAACACCGCAGCGGCCATCCCGGTGCCCCCGACGTGTACGCCCTCAAGCTCGGCTCGTTCGCCCGGTTCGCCACCGAGTCCATCGCCGGAGGCCCGACCAGCGCCGTGGGCTGGGCGCCGAACACCACGGAACAGGCGAGTTTCTACGGCTGGCCGATGCTGTTGCTCGCTCTCGGCGCGTTGTGCTGGCTGCGGCGTGAGGCCGTAGCGCTGGTGCTCGGGGCCGTCGGACTGGTGTCGGCGCTGCTGTCGATCGGCACCACCTGGACCGTCGGCACCCGCCGTACCGACGTGCCGGCCCCGTTCGCGCTCGTGCAACACCTACCGGCGTTCGACTCGGTGGTGGTGGCCCGGTTCGCGCTGATCACCACGGTGGCGCTCGGGGTACTGCTGGCGATGGCCGCCGACCGGCTCGCCACCCGCCCGGGCCGGCCGTTCGGCCGGTTCGCCCGCGTAGCCGGTGCGGTGGCGGTGGCCGTCGCGCTGCTGCCGATCCTGCCGACGCCGCTGCCGGCCCGTGGCCGGCCTCCGGTGCCGGACTTCGTCACTAGCGGGGCGTGGCGCGACCATGTGGCGGCCGGCCGCACTCTGGTGCCGGTGCCGGTCACCCGGATGACCTCGGTGTACTGGGGCTCGGCTGCGCTGACCGGCTTCGCCGTCCCGGAAGGCTACTTTCTCGGACCGGTCTCCGCGACCGACACCACCGGCCGCTGGGGAGTGGTGCCACAGCCCACCGCGGCCCTGCTCACCGCCGTGTCGACGGGCAAGCGGGACACCACGGTCGGCCCTACGGAGATCACCCAGGCACGCGCCGACGCGCGCTACTGGAGGGCTGACGCGGTGGTGCTGCCCGACCGGGGCGCTCGCCGGCACGATGCGCTGAAGACCGTGCTCGACGCTCTTTACGGCCCGGGACAGCGGATCGACGACGTCTGGCTGTGGGACGTGCGGCCGTTCACCCGATGAGCGCCGCGCCCCGGCCACCGGGTCAGGGCGACCACGGCCAGATCAGCAGCAGGTAGCCACCGAAGTAGGTGGAGAAGGCGACCACCGCCACCAGCACGGTGGTCGCCCGCGCCCAGCCGGCCCGGGCCAGCGCCACGGCCGCCGGCAGCAGCAACGGGAAGGCCGGCAGCAGGAACCGGGCCTTGGACTGGTAGTAGCCGGCCGTGCCCAGCGTGGTGACCAGTAGCAGCCCGCTGTAGATCAGCAGTTGCCACGGCTGCCGGTCGAGCACGCTCAGTACGAAGAACATCAGTGCCAGCAGGGCCACCAGGCTCACCACGAACAGTTGCGGCGGGGCCGTCTGCGCCAGCGCTTCGCGGCCCCGGCTCACCGTGTAGACGCCGAAGTCGAAGGTGCTGCCCCAGCCGGCGGACTGGATGTGGAACCAGCCGTCCGGGCGCCCGACCTCGCTGCCCACCCAGGCCAGGTAGCCGAGCCAGCCGGCGGGGGCGAGCAGCGCGGCGACCCAGGGACGCCAGCCGTCCCGACGTCGGATGATCGCCACCAGCGCGGCCAGCCCCACCACCGGTATCAACGAGGACGCGGTCGGGCGGGTCAGGCCGGCGAAGAGGCAGAGCAGGCCGGCGGTGATCCAGTGGCCGCGCAGCAGGGCGTAGAGCGTCCAGGCGGCGAGGGCGGTGAACAGGGTTTCGCTGTACGCCATCGACTCGACGACGGCGTGTGGCACGGCCGCCCAGAGTGCGGCGAGCAGTACGCCGCTGCGCCGGTCGTGCAGGTACGCGCCGATCGCGAACAGCCCCCAGGCGGCGGCCAGGCCGGCCAGCCAGGCCACGATCAGCCCCGCGTCACGGGTGCTGAGCGGGGAGATCCGATCCAGCGCGGCGGTCAGCCCGGGGTAGAGCGGGAAGAAGGCCATGTTGGACTGCGTCTTCTCGTACCCGTCGTAGCCGTGCTGGGCGATCGCGAGATACCAGACCCCGTCCGCCTTCGCCAGGGACTGGCCCGGTGAGACGCCGACGCGATCGGCCCAGACGGCGAGGACCACCACGCCGACCAGGCGGATCAGCGCGTAGGCGGCGAGCCCGGGCAGGGCGTACCGGGCGGCGTCCCGTAGTCGCCGGACCCGACCCGGCCGCGTCGGTGCGGCCACGGCCGCCGGTTGCTGCTGGCGCTCCGCCGTCACCACCCCCGATCAACCCCGATCCGGGCCGGGTGGCGCTCGCTCGCCGCGTCCGACCCTTTGATCAGCCGTGCCGCAGGGTTCAGCCGGGCCGCAGGGTGCGGTAGGGAGAGGTGCAATGGATGATCCCGTCCGTGCCGAAAGGGGATGATCCGACAGCTCCTTCGCCGGGTGGCCGGGCGGCCTGACACCCGAGCGAAAACTGCCATCGGTCGTCAAACAGCATGGAGGTTAGCAATCGGCGCGGTAGGTCACGGACCCCCGACCGCCACGGCGTTCCGGGCCGGAACCCTGCCGTACACTCGCTCGGGTCCACGGGCGGGCGGTACCGGCGACGACGGAAACGGGCAACGATGGGAACTGACGACCTCGGTGGGAGTGGCCTGGTGAACGCACCGGACGTGACAGTCGTTGTCGCCGTCTACAACACCATGCCGTACCTGACCACCTGCCTCGAATCGCTGGTCGGGCAGAGCATCGGTCTGGAGCGGCTGGAAGTGGTCGCGGTGGACGACGGTTCGACCGACGGCAGCGGTGAGGAACTGGACCGCTTCGCCAAGCGCTACCCCGGCACCGTCACCGTGCTGCACCAGCCCAACTCGGGTGGCCCGGCGGGGCCGAGCAACCGGGCTTTGGACGTGGCGCAGGGGCGGTACGTCTTCTTCATCGGCTCGGACGACTACCTCGGCCCGGAGGCGCTGGAACGGCTGGTGGACGCCGCCGACCGGTGGGGTTCGGACGTGGTGCTCGGCCGGATGGTCGGCACCAACAACCGCTACGTGCACCAGGCCATTTACGCCAGCACAGAGGAACAGGTCGACCTGTTCGACAGCGCGCTGCCCTGGTCGATGTCGAACACCAAGCTGTTCCGGCGGGATCTGATCGAGCGGCACGGGCTGCGGTTCCGCGAGGACATGCGGATGGGCAGCGACCAGCCCTTCACCCTGGAGGCGTGCGTACGGGCCGGGCGGATCTCGGTCCTCGCCGACTACGTCTACTACTACGCGGTCAAACGGGACAACGCGCAGAACATCACCTACGCGAGTCGGTTCGAGGAGCGGCTGCGCTGCGCCGAGGAACTGATCAATTTCGTGGCCGGGCTGATCGAGCCCGGTTCCCGGCGCGACGCCGTCCTGGTGCGGCACTTCAGCTGGGAGGTGGCCAAGCTGCTGCGGGCCGACTTCCTCGACCTCGACTCATCGGTTCAGGAGCGTAGCCACCAGCGGATCCGCTGGCTGGCCGAGAGCTTCCTGACCGACGCCATCCGGGACCAACTCGCCCCCGACGTACGCCTGCGCCTGATGGTCGCCCGGCACGGAAGCCTGGAGCAGCTACGCGGGTTGATCCGTCAGCAGAGCGAGAAGCTGCTGCCCGCGTTGACTGTCGACGGCGACCGCTGCTTCGCCGGCTACGTCGGCTTCCGCGACCCGGAACTGGGCTTCCCGGACGAGTGGTACGACGTCACCGACCGGGCCGCCAAGTCGGCGGTCAAGACCACCGTGACCGACCTTGCCTGGGGCCGCGACGCCGCAGGTGGGCTGACCCTCGTGATCACGGCGCACAACGCCTGGGCGCGCCTGGCCGACCTCACCGGCGACGCGGTGCGGGTCACCATCGGTGACCAGCCGGCCGCCGTCTCGCTGCGCCCGGACGGGGCCGGTACGCTGCTACGTGCGGAATTCCCGGTCAAGCAGCTGCTCGCAGCGGGCGCCCAACGGTGGAAGTCCGCCGCCAAGCTCAGCGTGTTCGGCGGGCTCAGCACGGTGCCGCTGCGGGCGAAGGCTCAGCTCACCGCACCGCGCCAGGCGATATGGCGCGGGCTCCGGTTGCACCGCGTCACCGCCAACACGGACCGCAAACATCAGGTGCTCCTGACGCTCAAGCGCGTCCGGTACCGCCAGGTCGCCGCCACCCGTCTGGCCCGTCTGCGGCCCTCGAGAGGAAAGTAGTCCCATGAACATCTGCGTCGTCGCCCTCGGGAAGATCGGCCTGCCGCTGGCCGTGCAGTTCGCCTCGAAGGGACACCGGGTGGTCGGCGCCGACGTCTCCGAGCGGGTCGTCGAGCTGGTCAACGACGGGGCCGTGCCGTTTCCGGGCGAGACGGACCTGGACGTCAAGCTGAAGGAGGTGGTGGCCGCCGGCCTGCTGTCGGCGACCACCGACACCACCGCCGCGGTGGCCGCCTCCGAGGCGGTCGTGGTGGTCGTGCCGCTCTTCGTCGACGCCGACGGCGTGCCGGACTTCGGCTGGATGGACGACGCCACCCGGGCGATCGCCGCCGGTCTCAGGCCGGGCACCCTCGTCAGCTACGAGACCACCCTGCCGGTTGGCACCACCCGGGGCCGGTGGGCACCCATGCTGGAGGCGGGTTCCGGGCTCACCGCCGGTACGGACTTCCACCTGGTCTTCAGCCCGGAGCGGGTGCTCACCGGCCGGGTCTTCGCCGACCTGCGCCGGTACCCGAAGCTGGTCGGCGGCATCGACGAGGCGTCCGGCGAGCACGGTGTGCGCTTCTACGAAGCGGTGCTGGACTTCGACGAGCGGCCCGACCTGAACCGCCCGAACGGCGTCTGGGACCTGGGCTCGGCCGAGGCGTCCGAGCTGGCCAAGCTGGCCGAGACGACGTACCGGGACGTCAACATCGGCCTGGCGAACCAGTTCGCCAGGTTCGCCGACACGGTGGGCGTCGACGTCATCAAGGTGATCGAGGCGTGCAACACCCAGCCGTACAGCCACATCCACTCCCCGGGCATCGCGGTCGGCGGACACTGCATCCCGGTCTATCCGCGGATGTACCTGTGGAACGACCCGGCGGCCACCGTGGTGCGCTCGGCCCGGGAGGCCAACGTCGCCATGCCGGAGTACGCCGTCGATCTGCTGGCCGCCGCGTACGGCGACCTGACCGACGTCGGTGTGCTGGTGCTCGGTGCCGCCTACCGGGGCGGCGTGAAGGAGACCGCCTTCTCCGGTGTCTTCCCGACGGTGGAGGCGCTGCGTCGGCGGGGCGCGAAGCCGTACGTCAGCGACCCGATGTACACGAACGAGGAACTGGTGGCGCACGGCCTGCCGGGCTACCACGGTGAGCCGGTCAGCGCCGCCGTCATCCAGGCCGACCACGTCGAGTACCGGACGCTCAGCCCCGCCGATCTGCCCGGTGTGACGGTGCTTGTCGACGGGCGACGGGTCACCGAAGCGGCCCGGTGGACGGGCGTCCGCCGGGTGGTCATCGGGGGCTGAACGAGCCGTATCCCGGGGCCCGGCGGCTACCGCTCGGGCCCCGGTCGTAACCGGGTCAGTGATCCCGTCGGGGCGGGTTGTCCAGGTCCCGCGAGACGACCTCGCCCCGCTCGTCGACCCAGCCCTTCGGCCGGGCCGGGTTGCCCGCGACCAGTTGGTAGGGCGCCACGTCCCGGGTGACCACCGAACCGGCGGCGATCATCGCGTACTCGCCGACCTCGATGCCGCAGACCAGGGTGGCGTTCGCGCCGATCGAGGCGCCCCTGCGTACCACGGTGGGAGTGATCTTCCAGTCCGGGTTCTGGGCGCGGGGACGGAAGTCATTTGTGAAGACCGCGCACGGGCCGACGAAAACCTCGTCCTCCAGGAGCACCCCCTGGTAGACGGAGACATTGTTCTGGATCTTCACGAGGTCGCCGATCGTCACGCCCGCGTCGACATAGACGTTACGACCGATGACGCAGCCGGCACCGACCCGGGCCGACGATCGGATGTGGGCCAGATGCCACACCTTGGTCCCGTCGCCGACCTTGGCCCCCTGCTCGACGTCGGCGGTGGGATGGACGAAGACGGAGGGGGAGTTCTTGTCAGTCAACCTTCAGATCCCATCGGGTGTGCACGGTCTGGCGGAACTCGGCGCAGCATACCGGGCCGTGTGATGACCGGGCCTGCGCCCGACTCCGATTACGCTGCTTTGCGATCCGCTCGCAGCACCGGCCGAGCATGCGCCGCGAACGTGCCGAGCCGGACCCGCCCGTACGACGACAAGGACGCCCCGTGTCGATGACCGACCAGGCTGCCGCACCCTCGGCGGCGATCGACGAACCGACCGCTCCCGCTTCCGGCCGGTCGTGGCTCACCGCGAGCCGGGTCGGGACGATCGTCGCCGGGCTGCCCGCAGCACTGACCGACGGCGCCGTCCTGGTGTTCGCGCTCTGGACGCTGCTGTACCACGCCGCGCTCCCGCTCGGCCTCGCCCCGTCGTGGACGTTCCGGGTCTGGTTGGCGGCCAGCCTGGCGTTGCTCCTGCTCATCGCGCTGACCCGATGGCATCACCGACGCGTCGGCGCGCCGGACACCGCGGGCGGTGCGCCGGATGTGGCAGGCGCGGGTCCGGCCTCCGACGTCGAACCGGCGGCGGGACGCACCGGCCGGGCAGCGGTCGTCCGGCGCAGCTGGACGGCACTGGTCCTGGTCTTCGGCACCGTCGCGGCGATCACCGCCGGGCTGGCCGGTACGCCGGCCGGCGCAGACCTGTCCTGGTGGGTGCCGGCCTCGGCCGGGATCGTGGCGGCCACGGGTCTGGTGCTGCTTACCCGGCGAACCTGGCGGACCTGGCGGGACACTCCGGCGACCCGGCCGCCGGCGCCGACCGCCTGGCAGTCGGCGTACGCGTTGCTGGTCGCCGGTGGGGCCGCTGCCGCCTCCCTCTTCCTGGCCCGCAACACCCCGGACGACATCTACTACGTGGGTCGATCGGTCTGGGTCGCGGAACGCGACAACGTTCCGCTCAACGACTTCCTGTTCAGCGAGAACGTCCTGCCGGCGATGGCCTCCCAACCTCCGATCGCCAGCATCGAGGTGCTGGCCGGCGCGCTCGCCCGGTTCCTCGGCATCTCCGCCGCGTCGGCGACCTGGTACCTGCTGCTGCCGCTCCTGGCGGTGCTCGCCGTGCTGGCGCTCTGGCGGCTGGTGCAGCGCTGGGCGCCCCGACGTCCGGTGCTCGCCTTCACCGTGGCCATCGCCTTCCTCGCCCTGGTCTGCGGCCCGGACGCCGCTTTGGGCAACTTCCACCTCCCCCGGCTCTACCAGGGCAAGGGCATGTTCGTCTCGGCGGTCGTGCCGCTGATGTGGCTCTATCTCACCCGCTGGTTCGACGACCGGTCCCGGCAGGTGCTGCTGCTGATCGCCGCGCTGTCGATCACCGCGACCGGGCTCACCACCACGGCGGCGATCGTCCTGCCGCTGCTGGTGGGCGGGGCGGCCCTGATGATGCTGCTGGTGGGCCGCTGGAAGTCGGCGCTCGCCGTCGGCGCGGCCGCGCTTACCTATCCGATCGGGGCGGTGGTGATCAGCCAGCTGATCCTCGGGTCGGCCAACGAGGCCGCCGCCGACGTCAACTTCTACGACGCCGCGCACACCTACCGCCGGACGTTCGAGATCGGCATCGTCGGCGTGATCGGCGGACTCGCGCTGTGGTGCGGCCCGCTGCTGGCCCGCCGCCGCAGCCCGGCGCTGCTGGCGGCCGGCGGTACGGTCACCCTGAGCGTGCTGCTGGTGCCCGGCGTACTGGAGTGGCTCAGTGCGCTCACCGGCATCTCCGTGGTGCTGTGGCGGGTGTCGTGGCTGTTCGCCCTGCCGGCGCTGATCGGTCTGCTGTGCACGGTCTGGCTGCCGACCCGGCTGCCTGCCGTACGGGCGCTGGCCGGTGTGGTGCTGGCCGGCGCGATGGTGGGCTCGTTCGCCGGCTACGCGGTGCCGATGTGGGACGAGCGCAGCGGCGTGCTGGTGCACGACAGGCCGACCTGGAAGATCCGCACGAAGCAGCTGGCCATCGCGAGGTTCGTCGTGGGCCTCGACCGACCGGACGGTCTGGTGCTGGCCCCGGAGAGCATCATGCGGGCCATCCCGTTGCTCACCACCGAGGCGCGGGTGGTCCTGCCGCGTGACTTCTTCCTGATCGAGTACGACATCAACTCGCAGTTCTCCCAGGACCGCTTGTTGCTGACCCGGTTCGCCAACGGTGGCCCGGCCGCCCAGCGGCCCTCCGCCGAGGAGGTGGGCGCCGCGCTGGAGCGGTTGGACGTGGGCACGATCTGCGTCTACAGCCAGAACCGGTACGCCCGGCAGACCGGTGAAGGGTTCGGCTACAGCACGTTCGCCAGGCGGAAGGCCGATCCGCCCGTTCACCCGAACGCCGTCACCTGCCTGCGTCGTGGGTAGGCACCCGGACGTCACTGCGTCGATGTCTCGCGTTAAGGTCGCAGCTGCGCTGACGCCGGGACGTGGCGTTCGGTGCCGCCGGGGCTGCCGGCCGTCGATCGCGGTAGGGAGAGCCGTCCCTTGTTGAGCATGTTGACTGGGCGCGTCGGTGTGGCGGCGCGTGGGGCCCTGCTGGTGGGGGCGTACCTGCTCCTGCTCGTCGGCGGCGCGTTCGGCCAGGTCGCCGGGTTCGTGGTTGCCGCACTGGCGGCGGTGCTCGGCGAGGTCGCCGTGCAGCGGTGGTCGCCGGCCACCGCGATCCTGATGGAGAAGGCCGGCCTCGGCCTGGGCTATCGGCAGCTGGCCCGTGACGTGTCGGTCGTGCTGCTGGTCGTCGCCCAGGTGGCCCCGGTCGGCGGCGCATTGACCCTGCTGCTTCTGCTGCCCGCTCTGGTGTGGGTGATCGCCGTCTTCGCCGGAGCGTTCGAGCGCATCATCGACCGGCGCAGCCCCGGCGGTTCGATGGTGCGCAACATCGACCTGGGCCGGCTCGGTGGGCCGCAGCTGCCCCGGTGGGCCGCCGTGCTCAGCGGGGACCGGCTGCCCTGGGTGAACGTGTTGCTTGTGCCAGCGGCGGTGGCCGCGGCGCTGGCCGACACGGTGACACCCGTTCACCTGGCCGGCGTGATCGCCGTCGGGCTGGCCGCGGTGGTGGGCGCAACTGTCGCGTCGATCTGGCTGCGGGGCCGGGGCGCCGGGCACGGCGCCCGCCTGTCGGCGGTGCAGCGGTGGCTCGACAGCCACCGACCGGAGGTCGCGCTCTACTTCGCCGGCCCGGGCAAGGACGTCTACCAGGCGAACATGTGGCTCGCCCCGGTCGAGGCGCTGGACCGGCCGACGGTGGTCTTCCTGCGTAACCGGGAGGCCCTGGCGGAGCTGGCCGACACCCGGCTGCCGGTGGTCTGCGTCCCACCCGGTGCGGATTTCATGAATCTCGGCAAGACAAGCGTCCGGGTGGCGTTGTATCCCGCCAACGCCGGGGAGAACATCCACATGCTGCGGGAGCCCGGGATGAAGCACGTCTTCGTCGGGCACGGCGACAGCGACAAGGCCGCCAGCGTCAACCCGTTCTGCAAGGTCTACGACGAGGTCTGGGTCGCCGGGCCGGCCGGCCGGGAACGCCTCGCCCGGGCCGGGACCGGCGTACGCGACGGGAACGTGGTGGAGATCGGTCGGCCGCAACTGGCCGGCCTGCGTACCGCTGGCGGGTCTGCCGAACGTCCCTTCACCGTGCTCTACGCGCCCACCTGGGAGGGTTGGCTCGCCGACGACCCGTTCCACACTTCGGTGCTGCTGATGGGGGAGCAGCTCGTCGCGGAACTGCTGGCACTCCGGCCGGAGGTCCGACTGATCTACAAGCCGCACCCGCTGACCGGGAGCCGGTCGGGGCGGGTCCGGGCGGCGCACGAGCGGATCGTGCAGCGCATCCGGGCCGCCGGTGGCCTGATCGACGCGAGCACCCTGGACGGACCGGCGCACCGGGTCGTCACCGGGCGGGTGCCCGCGCTGTTCGACTGCTTCGACCAGACCGACCTGCTGGTCAGCGACGTGTCCAGCGTGGTGTCCGACTTCGTGCAGAGCCAACGGCCGTACGTGGTGACCAACCCCGCCGGGCTGCCCGAGGACGAGTTCCGGCGCACCTTCCCGACCGCTCGGGCGGCGTACCTGCTGGCCGCCGACTGCGGGGAACTGGGGAAGATCGTGGCGGTCACCCGGGCGGGCGACGACCCGATGACCGCGGCCCGCCGGGAGCTGAAGACCTACCTGCTCGGCCCGACCGACGCCGACCCGATGGACCGGTTCGCCGAGCAGGTCGGCCGGCTCTGCCGCTGACGCCGCAAGGGTGCCCCGGTCCCCGCGCCGTTGAGCCCGGGTTTTGTCCGGTACCGGCCCGGTCCGCCGCCCCGGCGGGCATGCTCGAAGGGCAGGCCGCCGGGCGAGGGGATGGGCATGGAGAGCTACCACGAGGACTGGACCGACAGCCAGCGCGCGCTCTACGACGAGTGCTACCGCGCCGGTGCCGACTGGGCCGACGATCCCGACACGCCGTCGGAGGACGTGCAGCACGTGATCAACCTGGCGGAGGCCGACGACGACACCCTCGCCGACGCCGAGATCGACTTCGCGCCGTTGATCGACGCGGTCACCGAGGCCACCGGCGAGGTCGTCGCCACCGTGCCGGCCAGCCACGAGGACCCCGGATTCAAGGGCTTCGTGGACGGGGTGCGCGACGGCACCTCCGACGAGACCTTCGGCCTCTGACTGAGCCGCCCGAGGCACCCGGGCCTGTCCACCCGGCCGCTCGTCTGCCACCATCTAGCGCAGTTGAGCAGACCGAACGGGGAGGCCGGGTGCGCATCCTGCTGGTCGAGGACGACCGACGGGTGGCCGCCGCCCTGTTGTCGGCGCTGACCCGACGCGGGTACGAGGTGGAGCACGCCGCCACCGTCGCCGCCGCGCTCTCCGCCGCCCCCTGTGACCTGGTGCTGCTCGATCTCACCCTGCCCGACGGCGACGGGACCGACCTGTGCCGGCAGTTGCGACGGCGCAGCAACCAGCTCGGCATCATCGCGGTGACCGCGCGCGGTGAGGAGCGCGACCGGGTGCTCGGCCTTCGGCTCGGCGCGGACGACTACGTGGTCAAGCCCTTCTCGATGGTGGAACTCCAGGCTCGCATCGAGGCGGTGCTGCGGCGGGCCTCGCACGCGGCACCGGAACGCAACCTGATCGAGGTCGGGCCGGTCTACATCGACGTGGCGGCCCGCACCGTCGCGGTGGCCGGGCGGCCGGTGTCGCTGACCCGCAAGGAGTTCGACGTCCTGCTCTCCCTGGCCCGGCAACCCGGCGTCGCGGTGCCCCGCGACCGGATCCTGCTCGACGCCTGGGGCACCACCTTCACCGATCGGCACACTGTCGAGGTGCACGTCGGTTCGCTGCGCGGCAAGCTCGGCGACCCGCGTCTGGTGGAGACCGTCCGAGGCGTCGGTTACCGGCTCCGGGGCGAGTGAGGAGCCCAGGGTGCGACGGCGGCTGGTGATCAGCTATCTGCTGCTGATGGTGCTGGTGGTGGTGGCGCTGGGTACGCCGCTGGCGGTGACGCTCACCACCCGGGAGACCGACCGGGTACGCGCCGACCGGCTCGCCGACGCCACCCGCTTCGCGTCGCTGGCCGGGCCGGCGTTGCGCGACGGCGCGCCCGGTCCACTCGACCACGAGCTGGGCAGCTACGACGAGCTGTACGGCATCGGGGCGGCGGTGGTGGACCGGGACCGTCGGGAGGTGGTGGCCTCGGCGAGCTGGCGACCGGCCCCGGGTACCCGGGAGGCGTTGGACGTCGCGCTGTCCGGGCAGCAGGCGAGCGGGCCTGACTCGGTCTGGCCGTGGGTCGACGGGCCGATCGTGGTGGCGGTGCCGATCAACGACGGCGGCGAGGTGCTCGGCGCGGTGGTCACCGCCACCCCGGCCGACGGGGTCCGGCGTACCGTCGCCACCTGGTGGACGCTCGTCGCCGCGCTGGGTCTGCTCGCCGTGCTGGCCTGCGTGCTCACCGCGTTCGGGCTGGCCGGCTGGGTGCTGCGCCCGGTCACCGAGCTGGACGCGGTCACCCACGAGATCGCCGAGGGCGACCGCGGCGCCCGCGTGCAGCACCGGCTGGGGCCGCCCGAACTGCGCCGCCTGGCGAAGAGCTTCAACCACATGGCGGACGTCGTCTCCGACGTGATGGACCGGCAGCGTGCGTTCGTCGCGCACGCCAGCCACCAGCTCCGCAATCCGTTGACCGCGCTGCGGCTGCGGGTGGAGGAGTTGGGGCCGAGCGTCACCGACGAGCAGGGCCGCGCCGAGCACCGACTGGCGTTGGAGGAGACCGACCTGCTCGCCCTGCTCCTGGACGCGTTGCTCACCCTCGCCCGCGCGGAACGCCGCGAGAACCAGCGGGTCACCGTCGACGCGACGGCTGCGGCCGAGTCCCGGGTCGCGGCCTGGGAGCCGCTGGCCCGCCACCGGTCGGTCACCCTGCGGCTGGCGGCCGGTCCCGGCCCGGTGTACGCCCGTACCGTGCCGACCGCCATCGACCAGGCCCTCGATGCCCTTATCGACAACGCGGTGAAGTTCAGCGGCGCGGGCGGCGAGGTGACGGTGACCGTCGCGGCCCGCGACGGTGGGACGACCCTTGAGGTACGCGACACCGGCCCGGGGATGACCCGCAGCCAACTCGGCCGGGCCACCGAACGGTTCTGGCGGGCGCCGGAGGTGCAGAACGTCGACGGCGCCGGGTTGGGCCTGACCATCGCCGCCGTGCTTGTCGACGCCTCCGACGGCCGGCTCACCATGCACCCGAACTCGCCGCGTGGCCTGGTCGCCGCGCTGTGGTTTCCGCAGCCGGCGGAGCCGGCCGAACCCGCCGGCCCGGATTCCGCGGCCGGTCCACTGGCACCCACCGATCCGGCGTCGTCCGCACCAGCAGTGGCCTGAGCAGGGGCTTGTCCGGCGGGTCAGCCTAGGTTTGCTCCGATCCGTAGTATGAGTGCTATCTTTCAGCGCACAGATTATACGGAGGTGGTGGTCCATGGTTGTCAGCGCCGGGGCGGAAACCCCGACCAGCACCGGGTCGCCGACCGACCGGGGCATCACCCTGGACGTGCACGACCTGCGGATGCGGTACGGCTCGACCGACGTGCTCACCGGTGTGTCGTTCCGCGCGCGGCGCGGCGAGGTGCTGGCCCTGCTGGGCCCGAACGGCGCCGGCAAGACGACCACGATCGAGATCCTGGAGGGCTTCCGGATGCGCTCCGGCGGCCGGGTCGAGGTGCTGGGGATCGACCCGGCGCGCGGCGACGAGCGGTGGCGGTCCCGACTCGGCGTGGTGCTCCAGTCCTGGCGTGACCACGGCCGATGGCGGGTGCGGGAGTTGCTGACGCACCTCGGCTCCTACTACGCGCCCTACTCGACCGGGCGGATCAGCCGGCCGTGGGACATCGACGAGCTGATCCAGGTGGTCGGGCTGGCCGAGCACGCGCACAAGAAGGTCGGTCAGCTCTCCGGTGGCCAACGTCGCCGGGTGGACGTGGCAATCGGCATCGTCGGCCGGCCCGAGGTGCTCTTCCTCGACGAGCCGACCGCCGGGTTCGACCCGTCCGCCCGCCGCGAGTTCCACGACCTGGTGCACCGGCTCACCGACATCGACGACACCACCATCCTGCTCACCACCCACGATCTGGACGAGGCGGAGAAGCTGGCCGACCGGATCCTCATCCTGGCCGGTGGTCGCATCATCGCCAGCGGGTCCGCCGACGAGTTGTCCCGCCGCATCTCCGCCGACGCCGAGGTGCGCTGGAGCCAGGGCGGGGCACGGTTCGTGCACTCCACCGCCGACGCGACCGGCTTCGTCCGGGAGCTGTTCGCCCAGCACGGCGAGGACATCGCCGACCTTGAGGTGCGCCGGGCCAGCCTGGAGGACACCTACATGACGTTGGTACGCGAGCACGAGTCCGGCCGCGCCGACGGCGCGACCCGTGCGTTCGAGGAGGTGGCTCGATGAGTCCACTGGTCGTGGCCGCCCGGGCCGGTCTGTCCCGGGGCCGGATCGAGCTGCGGCAGAGCTTCACCAACGCGGAGACCCTCTGGGGATACCTCTTCCCGACGGTCGTCCTGCTGGTGGTGATGTTCTTCCTGCGGGGCGCCAAGGTGCCGGGCACCGAGTTTTCGCTCGGCGCGCAGACGCTGCCCAGCACGCTCGGCATGACCGTGGCGTTCGGCGGGCTGGTCAGCATGGCGTCGATCCTCACCGTGGAACGTGAGGACGGCACCCTGCTGCGGGCCAAGGCCACCCCGAACGGCATGTTCGGCTACCTGATCAGCAAGATCACCCTAGTCTCGGGGATGACGCTCGTCAGCGTCGCCCTGCTGCTCGTACCGGGCCTCTTCCTCTTCGACGTCCTCGCGCTGGACAGCATCGGCGCCTGGCTGACCCTGGCCTGGGTGATGCTGGTCGGCATGGTGGCGACCATGCCGGTCGGCGCGGTCTTCGGCTCGCTGCTGTCCAACCCCCGGAACATGGGGCTGATCATGCTGCCGATGATGGGACTCATCGCGACATCGGGCATCTTCTACCCGATCACCGCGATGCCCGGCTGGTTGCAGGCCGTCGCGCAGGTCTTCCCGATCTACTGGCTCGGTCTCGGTATGCGGTCGGCGTTGCTGCCCGAGGCCATGGCCGCCGTCGAGCTCGGCGATTCGTGGCGACACCTGGAGACCCTGCTGGTGCTCGGCGGCTGGGCGGTAGCCGGGCTGGTGCTGGCACCGGTGGTGCTGCGTCGGATGGCCCGCCGGGAGTCCGGGTCCAGCGTGGCGGCCCGCCGCGAGAAGGCCATGCAGCGGGTGACCTGAGGATGGGCCGTCGAGATGAGTGAGCACGTCCACAACCGCATCGCCATGCTCCGGGCCGAGCGGGGCATCTCCCGCCGTCAGCTGGCCGAGGCGTTGGGCGTCCACTACCAGACCATCGGCTACCTGGAACGCGGCGAGTTCAGCCCGAGCCTGCACCTGGCGCTGCGCATCGCCCGGCACTTCGAGGTGCCGGTGGAGGTGGTCTTCTCCACCGAACCGTTCCCCCGCCTCGGCGACCCCGCGCGCTCCGCCTGATCCGCCCGGTCAGGGTTTGCTGGCCCGGTAGTAGTCGACGGCGCCGGGGTGCAGGGGCAGCGGTGAGGTGGCGATGGCCGAGCGGGGACTCATCCGGCCGGCCGCCGGGTGCGCGGCGGCCAGTTCGGAGCGGCGCTCCATCAGCAGCCGGGTCACGTCGCGTACCAGCGACTCCGGCAGGTTGGCCCGCACCACCAGGTAGTTCGGGTTGGCCACGGTGGTGACCGGATCGACGCCGTACACCGAGCGGGGAATGTCCCGCGGCACGTACACCTCGGGGTTGCCCCGGCGCAGCCGTGCGGTCCACTCGCCGAGGTCGACGATGCGGGTGGGGGTGTCCTGGGCGAACTGGGCGACCGCGCGTACCGGCAGCCCGCCGGAGAAAAAGAAGGCGTCGATCCGGCCGGCGCGCAGCGCGGCCACCGAATCGTCCAGGCCGAGCCGTTCCTGCCGTACCTGTGCGTCGTCGAGGCCGGCGGCGGTCAACAGCCGATCCACCGTGATCTTGGTCCCCGAGCCGGCCGCGCCCACCGAGACCCGCCGGCCGCGCAGGTCGGTCAGGGTCCGCACCGGGCTGTCGGCGGTGGTGACCAGGTGCAGCAGGTCGTCGTAGACCCGGGCGACCGCCACCACCGGCGGGTCCGGACCCGGGTCGGCCTGCAACACGTCGGCCTGGGTGAAGCCGAGTTCGGCCGCACCGGCGTTGAGCAGTTCCACGTTCTCCGCGGAGGCCGCGGTGACCAGCACCTCCGCCCGCACCTGCGGCAGTTCCCGGTTGAGGATGGCCGCCAGCGACGAGCCGAAGGCGTGGTAGACGGCGGTGGGGCTGCCGGTGGCGATCCGGATGACCACCGGCTCACCCGGGTCGTCGCGGCAGCCGCCGAGGCCGGGCAGAGCCAGCAGCAGGGTCAACGCCACCGCCACGCGGGCGCCGCGCCACCGGGCTCGGGCGGGATACCGGGTACGGGTCACGGGCAGCACTGTGCGCCGCCGGACCCCGATGACGCAACCCCGGGGAGGGCGGAGCAGGTGCGGCCGTCGGTCGGCCGCCGGTCAGGCCACCGGCCGCTGCACCGCCTCCTCCGCCGCGTACCGCAGGATCCGGTCCCGATCCCGACCGTGCGCCACACTGACCAGGAAGCAGCCGGTGCTCGGACGCAGCAGCGCCGGCACGTCCAGCAGGGCGGCGCCGCGTACCAGCACCGCGCCGAGTTCCCGGTCGGTGATCCGCACCCCGAGGATGTGCCGCCGGACATGCCGGCCACCGGCCAGCAGCGCGGCCCGCCAGGCGGCGGCGGCCAACCGGGTGCGCCACAGCCGTCGCGCCGTCGAGGCACCCGGCACCGGACCACCGAGCAGCTCCCGCCGGCCACGCCGCCAGCCGTTCTCCACGATCGCCGCGTACGTCGGCCGGTGCTCCCGCCCGACCTGCAGCCGGTGCAGCTCGTACCGGCGGCGCAGCCCACCGACCGCCACCTCGTGCCGGACCGGGATGTCGAGACGGTCGAGCAGCTGCCGGGTCCGCCGCGCCGCCTCCTCCCGGTTGAACTCGATGGTCGTCGGCCGGACGGGTTGCTGCCCGACGTGCCGGTGCCCGGGGGTCGCCGGCGGCGGCATGCAGCGCAGCAGGCAGGCCGTCTCGAAGGCGTCGGCAAGCGTCGTCCAGTCCAGCGGTGGCGGTGCCGACGGGGGCCGGGCCGACGGCGGTGTGGTGGACGCCGGCAGGGCCGATGACGGACGGGAACGGTCGAGCAGGATCGGTTCAGCAACCACCGGAGGGCCTCCTCGTCGCGTCGGGGTTCTCTTACGGTGACCCGCGACACCGACCGGTGGTACCGATCCGGTCCAGCCTTGAGGAAATCTTGCGTCTGGTTACAGCTCCGAAACGATCACGTCGACCTGACGTGGCCGGCCGGGCCCGGTGGCCTGCTCGCACACCGTGTACTTCAGGTCCCGCAGCGTCGTCACCAGCGCTGCCGCCGAACGCGGTCGGGCTCCGGCGAGCAACAGGTCCCGGACCAACCGTCCCTTGGTGGCCTTGTTGAAGTGGCTGACCACCGAGCGCACCGGCACGCCGTCGACCTCCCGTTCATGCAGCACCCGCACGGTGAGGGTGCGCTCGGCCAGCTCGCCGCGCGGCGTCCAGGCCGCCGCGTACGCCCCGGAACGCAGATCCAGCACCGGGCCGCGACCGGCCGCCGCAGCCAGCGCGGCCCCCAGATCCTGCCGCCACAGCGCCGGCAGGGCGCCGACGCCCGGCAGCCGGGCACCGATCGGGCAGCGGTACGGCGGGATCCGGTCGGTCAGCCGTACCGCGCCCCACAGACCGGAACTGATCAGCACCTGCCGTCCGGCCGCCCGCTGCGCCGTCGCAGGGAGGCTGGCCAGGTCGAGGGCCTCGTAGAGCACGCCGGTGTAGATCCGGCCGGCGGGTGCGGTGGCGGCCTGCCGCAGCCGGGCATTGCGTCGCAACTCGCCGTGCTGCCCGGCACCGAGGCCGAGCGCGGTCAGCGCCGTCTCCGGAGGCCGGGCACTGAGGGCGATCAGGGCGGACAGCACCTCCTCCCGCCGTGGGTTCAGCTCCGGCAGGGAGAGCCGGTCCAGGTCCAGTCGGCGGCCCGAGCCGGCCTCGGCCTTGCCCTCCGAGGGCGGCAGCAGGATGAGCATGGGTGACTCTAACGCCACGGTCGCAGCGGCTCCGGCGGGTGGTACACCCGGAAGCCACCGATCTCGGCGAGCAGCGCCCCGCCGGCCCGGTCGCCGAGCAGTTCCCGCAGCCGCCGGTCCGCCGGGGCGTCGGCCGCCAGCACGTACCCGGGCCGCTGCGCCCGCGCCAGCCGCCACCAGTACGCCGGGTACCGGTTCTGCCCGGGGTGCAGACTGCCGTCGACCACCGCGCAGACCACCTCCTCGTCGGTGTTGAAGATCAGCCGGTTGCAGGTCCAGTACTCGCCGTACACCTCACGCAGGCCGGCCGCGCGGACCGTGTCGGCCAGCTCCCGGGCCTGTCGTTCCTCGGTGCGTCCGGGAGCCGCGCCGGTGGTGGCGAAGAGCACGGTCACCACAAGCGAACCGGCGGCCAGCGCGGCCAGCACGGCGGTGGCCACCGCACCCGCCACCCGGCCCGCCACGCCGGCCGTGCCCCGTCGGGCGGCGACCGCCGCCACCCACAACGGCCACAGCACCGCCGGCAGCGACAGTTGCAGCACCGACAGGTAGCGGGCGTTGCCCAGCGGATCCGTCGCCGCCAGCGGGCTGCGCACGTACGCCAGCAGGGTCAGCGCCGCGCCCGCGAGCAGCGCGAGGTGCACGACCGGGCCGACCCGGTCGTGGCGCCCGCTCGCCCGCCGGTACGCCAGCCCGGCGAGCGCCGCCGCCACCAGCAGCAGCAGCGGGTAGAGCAGGCCGAACCACGCCTGCCACCGGGCGCAGCCGTCGACCGGGCAGAGCCCGGCGGCCAGCGGCACCCCCTCCAACAGCCCACCGCCGAGCCGCTGCGACCACGGCGGCACCGGCCCGTTCTCGCCGCTGACGCCACGCAACACCGACAGGGAGTCCTGCCCGGGCGGGGCCACCAGGTTGTCCCGGATCATCGGGGCGAGCCCGACGGCGAAGCCGACGACCAACAGCAGACCCGACCAGCCGAGCAGTTCCCGGCGCAGCGTCCACGCCAACGCCAGCCCGGCCACCGCCAGGTACGGCACGATCAGCCAGTCCGACCAGAGCGCCACCCCGGCGAGCAGCCCGAAGCCGCCCACGGCCAGCGCCCGGTGCCGTGCCGTGCCTCGGGCCAGCGCCACCACGATCAGCAGCATCGCCAGCACCGCCACCTTGACCTCCGGCCGCCCGCCGACGGCGGTCACCTGGTCCCGGACGACCCGCTCGGAGCCGAGCGCGAGCAACCCGACGACGACGGTGGCGAACCACGGCGAGCAGATCCGCCGGGTCAACCGGTGGATCAACCAGAGGAACAGCGCGTAGAGCGCGAGCACCGGCAACCGCAGCAGCGGCCAGCTCGGCCCGGTCACCGCGAGCAGCGGTGCGGCCAGGTACGACTCCAGGGTGCCCATGTACCGCTGGCCGTACAGGAAGATCGGCTGCTCGCGGCCCTGCGCGATGTGCAGCGCGGCCAGCCCGAAGGTCGCCTCGTCGCTGTTGGAGACGGGCACGGTGGTCAGCACCAGCACCAGCCGGTACCCGACTCCGAGCATCCCGAGCAGCAGAGCGACAAGCGCCGGCCGGTCGAGCCGTGGCCGCCACCGCCCGCGCTGTCGCCCTGGTTCCGCCCCTGCTCGTGGCACGACCTCGCCCCCGTCGCCGTCCCGACCGGAGTGTGTCACGACGGCGACGTCGGGCGTGGCGGTTCGGCTCAGCTCGCGTGGCCGAGGTGGCTGGTCTGTGGCAGGGTTGCTGGCGTGCCACCGACTCCCGCAGGCCAGCTGGCCATACCGAACCTGCACCGGGCCGCGCGGATCGAGGACGCCGTGCATGCGCTGGTGGAACGCCGGCTGCGGCGAACCGGCTGGCGGACCAACATCATCGCGTACACGGGCTACGGCGGTCCCGGCTGGGTACGGGTGATGTGCCGGGTGTTGCTGGGGCGGCCGGACACCCGCCAGCGCGGCCGGCTGGAGAAGGTCCGGGGCTGGCGCAGCTTCACCACCCTGCCGGCCAAGCACGTCACCGTGACCATCGAGACCGGCGGGGTGGTGCACGAGGCGCGGGCCGACCGGAGCGGCTTCGTCGACACGGTGGTCGAGGCGGGTCTGCCACCCGGTTGGGGTTCGGTGCGGCTGAGCATGCCCGACGCCGAGCCGGTCGAGGCGCCGGTGCGCATCCTCGACCCGGAGGTGCGCTTCGGCATCATCTCCGACATCGACGACACGGTCATGGTGACCGCCCTGCCCCGGCCGTTGCTCGCCGCGTGGAACACCTTCGTCCTGGACGAGCACGCCCGCGCCGCGGTGCCCGGCATGGCGGTGCTCTACGAGCGGCTGGTCACCGCCCACCCCGGCGCGCCGGTGTTCTACCTGTCCACCGGCGCGTGGAACGTCGCCCCGACGTTGACCCGGTTCCTGTCCCGGCACCTCTACCCGGCCGGGGCGCTGCTGCTCACCGACTGGGGGCCGACGCACGACCGCTGGTTCCGCAGCGGCCGGGAGCACAAGCGCGCCACCCTGGCCCGGCTGGCCAAGGAGTTCCCCGACGTGCGCTGGTTGCTCGTCGGTGACGACGGTCAGCACGACCAGGAGATCTACCGCGAGTTCGCCGCCGCTCACCCGGACAACGTCGCCGGGGTGGCGATCCGCCGGTTGTCGCCCGCCCAGGCGGTCCTCGCCGGCAGCCTGCCCGTCCCGCACGACCACCCCACCGAGGGGCCGGTGGGGCAGAAGTGGCTCTCCGCCCCCGACGGCGCCGGCCTGTGGACCCTGCTGCGCGACGCGGGCCTGGTCTGAGCTGGGCCTGCTGCGCGGCGCGCGGGGTCGGCCCGCGCGCCGCGTACGTCGAGGTCAGCCGCCCGGCGTGAGCGCGACGTCGCCGGTGCAGCCGGCCAGAGTCCGCCGGTCTTCGAGCAGGTCGATGACCGCCTGCCGGTTGGCGATCCGGGCCTCCGAGAGGGCATCCGGGTTGCGCCGTTGGCCGTCGATGAAGGCGAGGTTGTTGCGGACCGCGCCGTCGAGGCCGGCGCAGTTCTCCGCCGCGCCGCCGTTGAGTGCCGCGTTCGGGTCCGCGTCGGGCACCTCGACCTCGCCGGTACAGCCCGCCGCCGCGCGCCGTTGCTCCAACTGGTCGATGACCGCCTGCCGGTTGGCGATCCGGGCCTCCGTCAACTCGTCGGGGAACACCAACTGGTCGGCGATGAACGCGAGATTGTTGCCCACGGCGGCGTCCAGTCCGTCGCAGTTCTCACTGGCCTGACTGGTCCCGGTGGCCACCGCGAAGGCCACCGCCAGGGTCACCCCGACCGCCGCGAACCCCGCGACCCTCCGCTGCCCCGGCGAGGGTTCGCCGCCCCGGTCCCGGGCCGTACCCCTGCTGCTCGCCATTGATCCTCCGCCTCGTCGTCCACCTGGAACCGGGAGTACGGGCGCGGGGGCGGGCGAAGTTCACCGTCCGGATGATCTACGTGCCGATCCGGCGGATTGTTCTATGCCCAGTAAGCGCGATGTCACTCAGACATGAACATGCCGGGTGACACCACGGCTTCGAGGACGCCTCGTGCCCGCCCTGAACGGGTAACCCGGCGCGGGCTACGGTATCCGGTCCAGATCTTGGACAGTTTCCGTTCGCGCCGAACGGAAACTGTCCAAGGTCTCGCATCCAAGGCCGCCCAGGCGACCGGTGCGAACGTCAGCACCGTCTACGCCCCGTCGCCCTCTTGCTGGTGGTCGCCGCAGCCGCCGCGCTACTGTTGCCGGAAGCGTTGACAAGCTTCTATAAGGGGACGAGGCGCCGGCGAGCCCGTTCGCCCCGGCGCGCTCGTGGCACTGGGCGAGCAGTGGGCGTGTCAGGCGGGGCGGAGCCAGAGGGCGCCCAGCGGCGGCACGCGGAGCGCCACCGAGGCGGGCTGGCCGTGCCAGGGGACGTTCTCGGCGTGCACCGTGCCGAGGTTGCCCACCCCCGAGCCGCCGTAGTGGTGGGCGTCGGTGTTGAGCACCTCCGCCCAGGCGCCGGCGGCCGGCAACC
This sequence comes from Verrucosispora sp. WMMD703, assembly GCF_049178935.1. Lineage (NCBI taxonomy): Bacteria > Bacillati > Actinomycetota > Actinomycetes > Micromonosporales > Micromonosporaceae > Micromonospora > Verrucosispora sp. WMMD703. The sequence continues at coordinate 2,335,478 of NZ_JBMHMM010000004.1, forward strand.
CGATCCGGTAGTCCTCAAGCGGCAGCGCGGAGAAGTTGGCCACACAGACCAGGGTGGCCCCGTCGGGCGCGATCCGGACGAACGAGATGGTGTTGTTGGCGACGTCGTCACCGGCGAGCCAGCGGAAACCGGCGGGGGAGGTGTCCTGCGCCCACAGCGCCGGGGTGTCCCGGTACACCCGGTTCAGGTCGCCCACCAGGCGCTGCACGCCGGCCCGCGCCGGATCATGCAGCAGGTACCAGTCGAGTCCGCGTTCCTCGCTCCACTCCCGGTCGTCGGCCAGCTCGCAGCCCATGAACAACAACTGCTTGCCCGGGTGCGCCCACATGTACGCCAGCAGCGCGCGGACGTTCGCCAGCCGCTGCCAGGTGTCGCCGGGCATCTTGCTCGCCAGCGAGCCCTTGCCGTGCACCACCTCGTCGTGGCTGATCGGCAGCGTGTAGTTCTCGCTCCAGGCGTACGCCAGGGAGAAGGTGAGCTGATGGTGGTGGTGCTGCCGGTAGATCGGGTCCTTCGAGGTGTAGAGCAGGGTGTCGTGCATCCAGCCCATGTTCCACTTGAACCCGAAACCGAGCCCGCCGTCGCTCGTCGCCCGGGTCACCCCCGGCCAGGCGGTGGACTCCTCGGCGATCATCAGCACCCCGGCGTGGTGCTTGTAGACCGTCGCGTTGACCTCCTGCATGAACGCGATGGCTTCCAGGTTCTCCCGGCCGCCGTGCACGTTCGGTGCCCACTGCCCGTCAGAGCGGGAGTAGTCCAGGTAGAGCATCGAGGCGACCGCGTCCACCCGCAGCCCGTCGACGTGGAACTCGTCCAGCCAGTACAGCGCGTTGGCGACCAGGAAGTTGCGCACCTCCCGGCGACCGAAGTCGAAGACGTAGGTGCCCCAGTCGGGATGCTCACCCCGGCGCGGATCGGGATGCTCGTAGAGCGGCGTGCCGTCGAAACGGGCCAGGGCCCACTCGTCCTTCGGGAAGTGCGCCGGCACCCAGTCCAGGATCACCCCGATCCCGGCGGCGTGCAGCCGGTCCACCAGGTACCGGAAGTCGTCGGGGTCGCCGAACCGGGCCGTCGGCGCGAAGTAGCCGGTCACCTGGTAGCCCCACGAGCCGCCGAACGGGTGCTCCATCACCGGCAGGAACTCCACGTGGGTGAAGCCCAGCTCCACCACGTACGCGACCAACTGCTCGGCCAGCTCCCGGTAACCCAGGCCGGGCCGCCACGAGCCCAGGTGCACCTCGTACACGCTCATCGGCTCCTGGTGCGGCTGCCGCCGCGACCGCCGGTCCAGCCACTGGGCGTCCGACCACTCGAACGTCGACAGGTGCACCACCGACGCGGTGGCCGGCGGCACCTCCGCGTACGCCGCGAGCGGGTCGGCCTTGTCCCGCCAGTACCCGTCCGCGCCCAGCACCCGGTACTTGTACCGGCTGCCGGCGGTGGCCCCGGGGACGAAGATCTCCCACACCCCGGTCGAGCCGAGCGAGCGCATCGGCCAACCGTCATCCGGCGCCCAGCCGGTGAGGTCGCCGACCAGCCGCACGCCGCGGGCGTTCGGCGCCCACACCGCGAACGCCACCCCGCCGTCGAGCACCCGGGCACCGAGTGCCTCCCACAGCCGCTCGTGCCGGCCCTCGGCGATCAGGTGCAGGTCCAGCTCGCCGAGGGTCGGCGGGAAACGGTACGGGTCGTCGTTGCGCACCCCGTCGACGTCGAGCCGGTAGTCGAGCACCTCGCCAGGCACGTCGGCCTCGAAGACGCCGACGTCGTGCACCCGCTTCATCGGGTGCCGCTCCTCGCCGACCAGCACGCTCACGTCGCCCGCGCCCCGACGCAGGGTGCGGATCACCGTACGCCCGCCGGCCGGGTGCGCGCCGAGCACGGCGTGCGGGTCGTGGATCTCCCCGGAGATCAGCTGGTCCATCGGGTGTCGTCCTTCTGGGCGGGAGCGGTAGGTGCGGTGCCGCCCGACAGGTCGGCCGGTACGTTCTCAACGGTCAAGGTGACCGGCTCGGTGCCGCCCTGACCCGGTGATCCGGCGTCGGCCGGCCCGGACGCGCCCGGCCCGGTCAAAGGCGACGCCGCAGCGACCGGGCGCAGGGTGAGCACGTGCGCGGGTTGCAGGTACGGGTCGAGCCGGACCGCGTTGCGCTGCCCCCAGTCGTAGCGGGCACCGGTCAGCTCGTCGTGCACCGTGAACCGGTCGTGCCAGTCCAGACCCAGCGCCGGCATGTCCAGGGTGGTGTTGCCCCACTGCACGGTGTGCGAGTCGAACGAGCAGATCACCAGCACCGTGTTGCCGGTTTCCGGATCGTGCTTGGACCAGCACAGCAGGGCCGGGTTGTCGATGTCGTGGAAGACCAGGTTGCGCAGCCGGCGCAGGGCCGGGTTCTGCCGGCGTACCCGGTTCAGGGTGGTGATGAACGGTGCCAGCGAGCGGCCCCGCGCCTCGGCGCCGGCCCAGTCCCGGGGCCGCAGCTCGTACTTCTCGTTGTCGAGGTACTCCTCCGCCCCCGGGCGCGCCACGTGCTCGAACAGCTCGTAGCCGGCGTACATGCCCCAGGAGGGGGAGAGCAGCGCGGCCAGCACCGCACGGATCTTGAACATCGGCGGTCCGCCGTGCTGCAAGGAGGCGTGCAGGATGTCAGGCGTGTTGGGCCAGAAGTTCGGCCGCATGTAGTCGGCCGCCGCCACCAGCTCCGTGCAGTACTCGCGCATCTCGGCGGCCGAGGTCCGCCAGGTGAAGTACGTGTACGACTGGGTGAAGCCGACCTTGGCCAGCCCGTGCATCATCGCCGGCCGGGTGAACGCCTCGGCGAGGAAGAGCACGTCCGGGTCGACCCGCTTGACCTCCCAGATCAGCCAGTGCCAGAAGTCGACGGGCTTGGTGTGCGGATTGTCCACCCGGAAGATCTTCACGCCCTCGCCGACCCAGTGCCGCACCACCCGCAGCACCTCGGCGCGGATGCCCTCCGGATCGTTGTCGAAGTTCAGCGGGTAGATGTCCTGGTACTTCTTCGGCGGGTTCTCCGCGTACGCGATGCTGCCGTCGGCCCGGGTGGTGAACCACTCCGGGTGCTCGGTCACCCACGGGTGATCCGGGGCGCACTGCAACGCCAGGTCCATCGCCACCTCCAGGCCGTGATCGGCGGCGGCGGCGACGAAGTCGCGGAAATCCTCAGGCGTACCCAGATCGGGGTGGATGGCGTCGTGCCCGCCCTCGGCCGCGCCGATCGCCCACGGCGAACCCACGTCGTCCGGTCCGGCGAGCAGGCTGTTGTTCGGGCCCTTGCGGTTGACCCGACCGATCGGGTGGATCGGCGGCAGGTAGAGCACGTCGAAGCCCATCGCTGCCACGCCCGGCAGCCGCTCGGTGGCGGTGGCGAAGGTGCCGGAACGGGCCGGCGCATCGACGGTCGCCGGGATCGCCCCCTCGGAGCGGGGGAAGAACTCGTACCAGGCGGAGAAGAGGGCCCGCTCGCGGTCCACCCAGAGGCGGTACTCCTCGCCGGTGGTGACCAGCTCGCGGACCGGGTGCGCCCAGAGCAGGTCGGCCAGCTCCAGCGCCGGACCGACCCGCTGCGGCAACTGCCGCTTGGCGTCACCCAGGGCCTGCGCGGCCTTCTTGAGCCGGGCCCGCTCGGCCTTGGGCACCAGCTTGGTGGCCGCGGTGAGCACGCGTACGCCCTCGGCCAGGTCATTTGCCAGCTCAGCCGGCCCCTGGCCGGCGGCGATCTTCTTGGTGACCGCGTTGTGCCAGGTCAGGTAGGGGTCGCTGAACGCCTCCACGGTGAACATCCACTCGCCCACCGCGTCCGGCACGATGCTGGCGTGCCACCGGTCCTGGCCGGGTTCACCCGGACGCATCCGGGTGAACGGGCGGGCCACCCCGTCCGGGCCGAGCCACACCACGTTGCAGCCGAGCGCGTCGTGCCCCTCGCGGTAGGCGCGCGCCGACACCGGCACCACCTCGCCGACCACCGCACGGGCCGGGTAGCGACCGCAGGAGACGACGGGGGAGACGTCTTCGATCGGGAACCGTCCGCTCACCGCCCCAACCTACTGCCCGAGATCCCCTCGCGCTCGGCTGACCGCGGTTGCCTCCGTCGTTGATCCACTGAACCCTGCACTTTCGGGGATGCTGCTGCCTCCACGCCGATCGACGCAGCACCATCCCCGTAGTTGCTCGTCGCCACGGCATCCTGGGTCGGTCGTCTTGCGTCCGAAGTTCTGAGGGCGTATCCGGCTGCTGACACGTATCGTTCGTATTACGTGATACGCGGAGGCGCCATGAGGCTCAACAGCAAGGGGCAGGTCACCATCCCGGCTGCGCTGCGCGCCCGGTACGGCCTGCACGAGGGCGACGAGGTCGACGTGATCGAGGACGGCGGTGCGCTCAGGATCGTCCGGGTGAGCGGCGCGGAGAGTCGAGGGCAGCGCCTGGTGCGACACATGCGCGGGCGCGGTGGCACGAAGCAGACCGCCGGCATGTCCACCGACGACCTCATGGAGTTGCTGCGTGGGGACTGATCGACTCCGCGCCGTCGCCCACCGGCCCGTTGACTCGGCCACGACCCTTGTCGACACGAACGTGCTGCTCGACATCCTCGCCAACGACGCCCGGTGGGCGAACTGGTCCAGCGAGTCACTGGCCGAGGCGCGGGACAACGGGGCCCTGGTGATCAACCCCATTGTGTACGCCGAGGTGTCGGTCCGCTTCGAACGCATCGAGGACCTCGACGAGGCGCTGCCGGCCGGTGACTTCCTTCGGGAGGAACTCCCGTATGCGGCTGGTTTCCTCGCGGGTAAGGCGTACGCGAGTTACCGCGCGCAGGGCGGCACCAAGAGGTCGCCGATAGCCGACTTCTACATCGGGGCCCACGCGGCCGTGTGCGGATACCGTCTGCTCACCCGCGACGGGGCCCGGTACCGGACGTACTTCCCGAAGCTAAAGTTGATCAGCCCGGCCGGTTGATCGCGCTACTTCAGCAGGGAGCGGTAGAGGTCTAGGGTGCGGGCGGCCACGGCGTCCCAGGAGAAGTGTTCGACGGCGCGGCGGCGGCCGGCCCGGCCCAGTGCGGCGGCCCGTTCCGGGTCGGCCAGCAGTTCGTTCAGGCGGGCCGCCAGGTCGGCCTCGAAACGCGCCGGGTCGACGGGCGTGCCGTCGAGACCGGCCTGGTCGATCGGGACCAGCAGTCCGGTCTCGCCGTCGGCGACCACCTCGGGGATGCCGCCGGTGGCGGTGGCCACCACCGCCGTCTCGCAGGCCATCGCCTCCAGGTTGACGATGCCCATCGGCTCGTACACCGACGGGCAGACGAAGATGGTGGCGTGGGTGAGCACCTGGATGACCTCGGACTTGGGCAGCATCTCCGCCACCCAGACCACCCCGGAGCGGCTCGCCCGCAGCTCGGCGACCAGGCCCTCCACCTCGGCGGCGATCTCCGGCGTGTCCGGCGCGCCGGCCAGCAGCACCAGCTGGGTGTCCGCCGGCAGCTCGCGGACGGCGCGCAGCAGGTGTGGCAGGCCCTTCTGCCGGGTGATCCGCCCGACGTAGACCACGCTGGGCAGGGCCGGGTCGATGCCGAGTCGCGCCAACACGTCGGTGCCCGGATCCGGGGCGTACTGCGCGGTGTCGATGCCGTTGTAGATCACGTGCACCCGGTCCGGATCCACCGACGGGTACGCGGCCAGCACGTCCCGGCGCATCCCCGCGCTGACCGCCACGATCGCGTCGGCCGCCTCGTACGCCGTGCGCTCACACCACGAGGAGAGCGCGTAGCCGCCGCCGAGCTGCTCGGCCTTCCACGGTCGCAGCGGTTCCAGGCTGTGCGCGGTCGCCACGTGCGACACCCCGTACAGCAGCTTCGCGGTGTGCCCGGCCAGGTTCGCGTACCAGGTGTGGCTGTGCACCACGTCAGTGCCGGCACATCCGGCGGCCATCTCCAGATCCACGCCCATCGTGCGCAGCGCGGCGTTCGCGCCGGCCAGGGCCGCCGGTTCGGCGTACGCGCGAACCCCCGGCTCGGTACGCGGCGCACCGAAGCAGTGCACCCGCACGTCGGTGATCCGGCGCAGCTCCCGGGCCAGGTACTCGACGTGCACCCCGGCGCCGCCGTAGACCTCCGGCGGGTACTCCCGGGTCAGCAGGTCCACGCGCAGCCGTGCGGAGTCCGTCATGCCCGGCACCCTAGTGCAGAATCCGGCGTCGCACCCGGCCGCGGAACTGTCCCGTACGAGTGGTGAACCGGCACCGGTATGGATAGCGTCTGTTCATGGCTGCCAAGGTGCTCGCGATCGTCCTGGCCGGCGGAGAGGGCAAGCGCCTGATGCCGTTGACCACGGACCGGGCCAAGCCGGCCGTCCCGTTCGGCGGGATGTACCGCATGGTCGACTTCGTCCTCTCCAACCTGGCCAACGCCGGCTATCTGAAGATCGTCGTGTTGACCCAGTACAAATCCCACTCCCTCGACCGACACATCACCAAGACCTGGCGGATGTCGACGCTGCTCGGCAACTACGTCACGCCGGTGCCCGCGCAGCAGCGTCGTGGCCCCTGGTGGTTCGCCGGCTCGGCCGACGCGATCTACCAGAGCTTCAACCTGATCTACGACGAGCAGCCCGACTACGTGATCGTCTTCGGCGCCGACCACATCTACCGGATGGACCCCCGGCAGATGGTGGAAGACCACATCGCCTCCGGCGCCGGGGTGACCGTCGCCGGCATCCGGCAGCCGCTGTCGACGGCCGACCAGTTCGGTGTCATCGAGGTCGGCGAGGACGGTCGACGGATCCGGGCCTTCCGGGAGAAGCCCACCGACGCGGTCGGCCTGCCCGACGCGCCCGACGAGATCTACGCCTCGATGGGCAACTACGTCTTCACCACCCGGGCGCTCATCGACGCTGTCGAACGCGACGCCGACGACAAAACCAGCAAGCACGACATGGGCGGCAGCATCATCCCGATGCTCGTCGAACGCGGCGAGGCGAACGTCTACGACTTCCGCGACAACGAGGTGCCCGGCAGCACCGACCGGGACCGCGGCTACTGGCGCGACGTCGGAACCCTCGACTCGTTCTACGACGCCCACATGGATCTGATCAACGTCCACCCGGTGTTCAACCTCTACAACTTCGACTGGCCGATCTACACCGAGCAGCCGCCGTTCCCGCCGGCCAAGTTCGTGCACCAGTGGGGGGAACGCGTCGGCCGGGCGGTCGCCTCGATGGTCTCGCCCGGCGCGGTGATCTCCGGCTCCCTGGTGGAGAACTCGATCGTCTCGCCCAAGGTGAAGGTCCACTCCTGGGCCCACGTGGACGGCTGCGTACTCATGGAAGGTGTCGAGATCGGCAGGCACGCGGTGGTCCGGCGGGCCATCCTCGACAAGAACGTCTACGTGCCCGAGGGCGCCGAGATCGGCGTGGACCTGGAACGCGACCGGCAGCGTTACACGGTCTCCGACAACGGCATCGTGGTCATCGGCAAAGGACAGAAGGTAGAACCGTGAGTGCTCATCCCCGTGCCGGCCAGCCCGCCGAGCCCGCCGACCTGGTCGACGTACCACGGCTGGTGACCGCCTACTACGCCGAGCATCCCGACCCGGCCGACCCGGCGCAGCAGGTCTCCTTCGGCACCTCGGGGCACCGCGGGTCGAGCCTGCGCAACGCCTTCAACTCCGACCACATCCTCGCCGTCACCCAGGCGCTCTGCGACTACCGCCGTGAGCAGGGCGTCGACGGCCCGCTCTTCCTCGGCCGGGACACCCACGCGCTGTCCACCCCGGCGGCCGTCGACGCCCTGGAGGTGCTCGCCGCAAACGACGTCACCGTGCTGCTGGACAGCCGGGACGGTTACACCCCCACCCCGGCCGTGTCGCACGCCATCCTCACCCACAACCGGGGCCGCACCGCCGGCCTCGCCGACGGCATCGTCATCACCCCGTCGCACAACCCGCCGGACGACGGCGGCTTCAAGTACAACCCCACCCACGGCGGGCCCGCCGACTCCGACGTCACGAAGTGGATCCAGGACCGCGCGAACGCGATCCTCGCCGCCGGGCTCAAGGAGGTGCGCCGCATCCCGTACGCGCGGGCCCGCGCCGCCGACACCACCGACACGTACGACTTCCTCGCCGCGTACGTCGACGACCTGCCGGCGGTGCTCGACCTGGACGCGATCCGCGCCGCCGGGGTCCGCATCGGCGCCGACCCGCTCGGCGGCGCCAGCGTCGACTACTGGGGCGAGATCGCCGACCGGCACCGGCTCGACCTGACAGTGGTCAACCCGACCGTCGACCCGACCTGGCGGTTCATGACCCTCGACGGTGACGGCAAGATCCGGATGGACTGCTCGTCGCCGAACGCGATGGCCTCGCTGATCGCCAGGCGCGCCGAGTACCAGGTGGCCACCGGCAACGACGCCGACGCCGACCGGCACGGCATCGTCACCCCGGACGCCGGATTGATGAACCCCAACCACTACCTCGCCGTCGCCATCGCCCACCTGTTCCGTAGCCGCGAGAACTGGGGCCCGGACGCGGCGGTCGGCAAGACCCTGGTCTCCTCATCCATGATCGACCGGGTCGCCGCCGACCTCGGCCGACCACTGCTGGAGGTGCCGGTCGGTTTCAAGTGGTTCGTGCCCGGCCTGCTCGACGGCGCGGTCGGCTTCGGTGGCGAGGAGAGCGCCGGCGCGTCCTTCCTGCGCCGCGACGGCGGCACCTGGACCACCGACAAGGACGGCATCCTGCTCTGCCTGCTCGCCGCCGAGATCATCGGCAGCACCGGGCGGACCCCGAGCGAGCACTGGGCCGAGTTGGCCGACCGGTTCGGCGCACCCGCGTACGCCCGCATCGACGCGCCCGCCACCCGGGAGCAGAAGGCCGTGCTCGGCAAGCTCTCCCCGGAGCAGGTACGCGCCACCGAACTGGCCGGCGAACCGATCACCGCCACGCTGACCACCGCCCCCGGCAACGGGGCCCCGATCGGCGGCCTGAAGGTGACCACCGAGTCGGGCTGGTTCGCCGCCCGCCCGTCCGGCACCGAGGACGTCTACAAGATCTACGCCGAGTCCTTCCAGGGCCCCGACCACCTGGCCCGTCTCCAACAGGAGGCCCAGGCCCTGGTCACCGACGTCCTCGGCAGCGCCTGAAGCCGTCGCGGAAACGCGGGCGAGCGACCGGCCCTCGCCGCCCGGTCGGCCACCGCTCCCGCCGGGTCGGGCGGTGCCCAAGCCGCGGTGCCGGGTGTGGTGACCGTGGGTGACCACACCCGGCTACCCCGTCACGAGCCGTTGGGGCCGATCGACGTGGGGCGGAAGGTGTACTCCCGACCGCAGTAGTCCGGCACGGTGCTGGGCCTGTCGAGCGACGTCCGGCAGACCTGGATCACCACGCGGTCGATGCCCACCGCCCAGGCGTCGGAGTCGAGAACGAAGTCGAACCGCAGCACTCCGTTGTCCACCCGCTGCGCTGCTCGGTCGATCGGACGTTCGCCCGCGTACGCGACGTAGCTGGCAATTGTGTAGCGACGGTCGTCGCGGCAGAAGATCGGCTCGTTGGCGCTGGGCCGGTCAACGACGACGCCGGTCAGCCGCACGGCCTTGGTGGGCGCGGCGGAACGCCACTCCAGGACGCCTTCGGTGTAGCCATAGGTGCAGGTGTCTCCGGAGGGGACGGAGAAACGCTGGGAGATCGGGCTGGCGGCTGCGCTGCCGGCCATGACGGTGGTGGCGAGAAGCGCGGCGGCGAGGACGGTGGTCGCCGCCCGCAGGAGTGCGCGGATCATGTGCCTCCTTCCAGACTGATCCGGCGCGGTGGTGGGTCGGGCGGGAAGGTCGCGACAGGGGGGCCCGATTGGGACGGCCACCGACACCGGTTGCGGATTAAGCGAAGTCTATCGATGTAAGGGTGGAAAGTCAGCCGCCGCGGCGCCGGATCAACGCGGCGGTGGCATCTCGCGGCGGCCCAGCTGACGACGCAGGTTCTCGGGGAGCAGTTCGCGGAGCTGCTCGGGCAGCAGCGGCAGGTCGAGCAGGCTCAGCTTGAGCTGGCTGCGTTCCTGGTACCGGGCCGGGTCGAGGCGGACCACCAGGCCCGCGTCGGTGCGGTAGCCGATGTCCACCGCACCGGAGGTCGACCCGTCCCGGATGACCTGGCCGTCCACCTCGATCGCGACCGGGGCGGACCCGGGCCGCAGTTCCAGCCGGACCCGTTCGTCGGGGGAGAGCACCACCGATCGGGAGATGCCGGACATCGGCGCGCTGGGGGTGACCACCACGGCACGCGTCGCGGGAGAGATCAGCGGCCCGCCGGCGGCGTAACTGTAGGCGGTCGACCCACTGGGGGTGCTCACGACCAGCGCGTCACAGCGGTAGTAGCCGTACTGCTGCCCGTTCACCGCCAGGGTCGCGCTGACGAAACCCTGCCCGGGGTGGCGGATCAGCGCGATGTCGTTGAACGCGACCACGTCGTCGCCGCACACGTCGCAGGCCAGGCAGCTGTGCGACTCGACGGTGTACTCACCAGCCAGCAGCCGGTCCAGCGCCGCCGGCAGCTCCGGCGGCTCCACCTCCACCAGAAACCCCAACTTGCCCAGGTGTACGCCGAGCACCGGCTTGGGATCGGGTACGGCCGCCCGCAGCGCCCCCAGCATCGTGCCGTCCCCGCCGATGCTGACCAGCACGTCCGCCTCGGCGGGGAGGTGGTCCTCCGGTACCGGGCGGACGGACTCGGGCACCCGCTGCCGGTCCTGCTCGCGTACCGTCAGGGCCACCTGGTGCCGCGCGGCCCAGGCGGCGATGGTGTCCACCACCGGGGACACGTCCCGGGTGGGGTGCAGCACCAGCCCGAGCCGGATGCGGTCCATACCCACAGCTCACCACAGTCGGAGCGCCTTTCATGCCGGTACGCGGCAAGGCACGCCGGCGGTGTCCCGACCGCCGGCGCGCCCTGGACCGCCGCTACCGGCGCGGTCGGCCCGTCAGATGGTTCAGCGACCGGGCGACCAACTCGTCGCGGGCCGCCGGCGCCAACCCCTCCAGCCCGAAGCCCAGGTAGACGGTGTCCCGGGTGACCACCGTCGAACCTTCCTCGAACGCCTGCTGGCTGCGCGACCAGTCGATGGCAGCCGAAGCGGACCCCTCCGGCGGACCGGCCACCGTCCAGCCACCGAGGTCCGTCTCGAACGACGTCTCGGCGACGGTGGTTCCGTCCACCACGACCCGGGTGTCGTCGATGAACAGACCGAGACCCTGGGTGGCCCAGTCGCTGGCATAGCTGATGGAGACCTCCACCTGCCCGCCCGCGTACCCGGACAGGTCGGCCACGAACTCCTTCCAGCCGTTGGAGGTGCCGGTCGCCGCGTGCCACTGTCCGGTGCTGCCGGTCGGCGAACAGTCCGCGCCCTGGTAGTGGGCGAGGAACGGGTGCAGTTGAGCCACCCAGCCGGAGGCGCAGCTGTCGCCGGTCTCCTGGGTGGTCAGGCCCCCGGCGTCCGGCAGCGTGGTCCAGTCGTCGGTGCCGACCGCCCGCGCCTCGACGAACATGAAGTCCCAGTTCGTCTCGATATCGAACGAGGTGTAGAAGCGCAGCTCAGCGCTGCTCGCCCCGGTCAGGTCCACCGTCCGGGTCAGCCGCTTGTACGACTCGTCGGACTGCCCGCTGAACAGATACCACTCGCCGGTACGCGGATCGAACGGCGCCCCGCCCGGGCGTCCCCAACCCACCGGGGCGGAGCTGGTGAACTGCGGGAACTGTGCCGGCGGCAGGAAACTCGACGTGGTCAGGAACGAGGCGGTGTGATCCTGGTTGCCGGCCGAGCCGTCGGCGTTGAGCGTTCCGGTGAAGCCGGCGAACGCCCCGTCGTCACCCCGGACCGGGTACGGCTGCCCGTCGGGCGAGGTGCCGCCGTCACTTACGTAGTTGTACGCTCCCAGCCAGTACTGCTGGAAGTCGTTGAGCAGCGGCAGGCAGCTCGGATCGGCGGCGTCGGTGCACTCCGGCGGGGCGTCCGGCAGGTAGCCGTAGGAACCGTTGGCCGCCTGGGCGTAGAGCGCGTACTTGCCGCTGACCAGCAGCTTGCCGCCCTCGTTGAGGTAGTCCCGGACGGACAGCTCGGTGTCCACCGCCGCCTTCGCCACCGTGCCCGGCACCTGACCCGGCTCGCGCAGGATGATGTCGTCGCCGGTCTCCCAGACCACCGCGTCGTAGTGCGACAGCACACCCAGGTGATGCGGGGCGGCACGCCCCATCGCGTCGAAGTCGTACACGTCGCTGCTGCGCCCGGCCGCCTTCAGCGACGCGGCGATCTCGTCGGCGTACTTCGCGGTGGTGGTGTCCTGGGCGGGGCTGACACCGGTGACGTCCTCCACGGCCAGCACCAGCACGTCCCCACCGATGTCGTCGTGCACCCGGTAGCTGAAGCGCTCGCTGCTGACCTTGCCCCGGCCCGGTCTGGTAGCGGTGAACCAGACCCGCACCCGGTCACCGGGTCGGGCACCGGTGACCTTGCCGCGCAGCTCGGCGAAGTAGTCGTTGTGGGTGTCGCCGTAGCGTTCACCGCCGCGCCACTCGCGGACCCGGGTGGACTTCGTCCGGCCCCCGTTGATCGACCAGTTCAGCTTGACGTTCTTCAACGAGCGCCGGGTGATCGCGGCGACCTGCTGGGTCCGACCGTACGACACGTCGAAGGCGTCCACCACGAAGTCCGGGGTGCTGCGGCCGACCACTGAGACCGGGTCGTCCGGCTGGTGGGCCGACTTCGCCACCGACAGCGCGAACGGAATGTTCTTGGCCACCTCGGCGGCGATCAACTTCTCGTCGTCGGGGAAGATGAAGCTGCTGACGCAGTCCTCCGGCAGCCACTGGTCGTCCGGGTCCGACTCGGCCGCCGCCTGGCAGGTGGACATCTCCGGGGTGAAGCCCAGCGTGCCGTAGCGCACCGTCGCGTGGCTGTCCGTGTCGCCGTTCGTGGTGTAAAGCTCGGCGGAGATGTCCGGGTCGTAGCCGGGCACCGCGGGATTGGCGTCGTCGCCAACAAGCGTCTCGTAGATCACGTCGTCCGGGGTGGGTGTGGCCACCTGCCAACCGACGCCGTACAGCAGCAACTGCGCGGCGGAGTGGTAGTTGACGAAGAACTCGAACCTGAGCCGCTTGAACAACGCGTCCAGCGCCTTCGTCTCCGGCTCCGAGTTCGGACCCGGCCCCCGGTAGGTGTCACTGGTCGGGTCCGGCGAAGACCCCTCGTTGTCGTAGCCCCACTTGTAACTGAAGTTACGGTTCAGGTCGACGCCGTCGGCCCCGGTGATCTGGCCGTCGCCGTTGTTGTCGCGCAGGTTCTTGCGCCACAGCCGGTTGCCGGGTGTGAAGGTGTGGTCGTAGCCGTCCGGGTTGAGCACCGGGATGAACCACAGCTCGGTGGTGTCCACCAACCGGGTGATCTCCCGATCCGAGCCGTACCCGGTCAGCACGTGGTGCATCAGCCGACGGGTCATTTCCGGCGTGATCCACTCCCGGGCGTGCTGGGTGCCGCCGTACAGCACCGCCGGCCGTTTGCCGTCCTTGATCTTCTTCGCGTCCCTGGTCACCTTGATCGCGAGGATCGGCTTACCCTGGGCGGACCGGCCGATGCTCTGCACCTTGGTCAGCTTCGGATAACGGGCCGCCGTCGCGGTGATCTCGTCGCGGATGCCGCCGGGCTCGCTGTACGACCGGAAGGCCCGCCAGCCCGCCGCGCTCTGCTCCCGCAGCACCTGCGAGGCATCCTTGCCGCGGACCTTCTTGACCTCCAGATCGACGCCCTTGCGGGCCAGCCGATCGGCCTGCCCCCGGCTGAGCACCGTCTCGATCTCCGTCTTGCCGGCCTGGTCGGGCGTCGCGCCGTGCCCGAGGTCGACACCAGCCTCCCGCAACTGGTGCAACTGCGCGGGATCGACCGTGCCGACGTACACCTCCAAACCGTCTCGGCCGTCGCGACCGCCCGGATCGGACGGCGGCCGTGCGCTCGCCGGTGCGGTCAGCACCAGCGCACCGACCAGAGTGAACACGCCGGCGATGGCCAGCGGTGTGCGCCTCATCGTGCCCCCTTGGGATGAAAGGACTACTGGGCGCGAGCCTCGCCGGGTGTGCGAAAGGTGTCAATAGATCGATCATGTTGATGTCGAGAGACGGCCGGAGCGCTGCCTGGCGTATAGCTGTCCGCAGCGACGTGGCCCATGGTTGCGGTGTAGACGACGAACGCCCGCCGCCCGCCGCTTCAAGCAGCACGTGCTCGAAGCGGCGGAACAGCAGATCACGGTCGAATGGGGTCTCGGCGATCACCCCTGGCCGCCTGCCGGGCAGTGGCGACGCGAGCGGCCTGGCGGTGCGGCTGTGGTCAGCGGGCGAGCGGTATGCCTGCCTTCTGATTGAGTGCCGCGCCTGGAAGAATGCCGCAAAGTCGGGCGAGCTGGTCAATGACCTTGGCGGGCTCGTCGAAGGGATCCAGTCCGCTGACCTCGAGCGGGTCCAGGACGGGCACGTTGACGTGCGAGATCAGCGGATGCAGCGGCCGGTGATCGGACTCGCCGCTGCCCAGCAGGTCCTCGTGCAACTTCTCGCCGGGCCGCAGTCCGGTGTAGACGATCTCGACAGGGCTGGCCGCCTGTTCGACCATCCGACGCGCGATGTCGTCGATGCGTACGGGCTCGCCCATGTCCAGCACCAGGGCTTCGCCGTCCCGGCCGATGTTTGCTGCCTGGAGGACCAGGTGGACCGCCTCCTGCACGGTCATCAGATACCGGGTCACGTCGGGGTGGGTCACGGTCAGCGGCTGCCCTGCCTCGATCTGCCGCTGAAAGGCGGTCACCACCGAGCCCCGACTGCTCAGCACGTTGCCGAACCGGACGCTGAGGAAGGTGCCCGGGTGGGTTGCTGCGGCATGCGCGGTCAGCATCTCGGTGATGCGCTTCGAGTAACCGAGTACGCTGATCGGATCGGCGGCCTTGTCGGTCGAGATGTTGACGAAGCGTGCCACATCCCGGCAGGCGTCGAGCACGGTAAGAGTGCCCCAGACGTTGGTCTTGACGGCCTCTCCCGGGTGTCGTTCCAGCAGCGTCAGATGCTTCAGCGCCGCGGCGTGAAAGACGATCTCGGGGCGGCGCTCCCGCATGATGCTCCGGATCCCTTCATCGTCGCGCAGGTCGGCGAGAATGAGTTCGGGGCCGTCCAGCAGCGCCCGGCCGGTGAGCGACATCTGAAGGCTGTGCAAGGCTGACTCGTCGCGGTCCAGCATCATCAGCTCACCGGGGTTGGCCCGCAGGATCTGCCGGCACAACTCGGAGCCGATTGAACCACCCGCACCGGTGACCAGGACGCGTCGGCCGGTCAGCGCGTTGTCGTCCGTGGTCAGGTCGCCGACGACCTGGCGTCGACCGAGCAGGTCACCGATCTGCACATCCCGCACATCCCTGACTGTGATCCGGTGGTCCACCAACTCCCGAACGGGTGGAAGGATCTTGAATGCGGCACCGGTTCGGAGGGTTGCCTCGCGGATCTCACGGATCAGCGCGGCGTCGGCGTTCACCACGGAGAAGATCAGCGCAGTCGCACCAGTACGGTGGATGGCCTTCGCAATGTCGCCTCGGCCGCCCAGTACCGGGATGCCGGCGATGCGCAGGTCCTGCTTGCTCGGGTCGTCGTCGATCGCACCGACGGGCAGGTAGCGGCCCTTGGGATCGCCGAGCATCGCGCGTACGAGCCCCTGTCCCGCTTCCCCGAGGCCGAAGAGCAACACCGGGGTCGCGGAACGTGCGTCCGGGCGCATGGCACGGTCCCGCCGGTGCCGATGCAGGAGACGGAAGCTGAGCATCATCAACAGGGCGAGGGCACCGCCGACAACCGGCGTGCTGGCGGGCACTGGACGCTCACCGATCGCGAGCAGGGCGACCAAGGCGATCGTCGCCGTGGTGGCGGTGGTACCGGCGAGCCCACGGACCTCCTCGACGCTGCCGAGGGGCTGGCGGCCGGAGTAGATCCGGCGCATCGCGCTGAGGCCGACATGTAGCACGGCGGCACCGGCGCCGAGCAATATCGCACTGGTCGCCTGTTCGGCGGTGAGGCTCTGCTCATACCTCGCCCAGCCAGCGACCACGAATCCCCCGACCCACGCGAGGGCGTCAGTCACCAGGAAGGTGACGGTGCGACGACGATTCACCTCTGCCCGGCTTCTGGTCGCCGATTCCGTTCGTGAGGCGCGCTGCATTTCCGGCGGCATGTACGACTCCCTGTCCTGTTCGTGGCCGCAAGTGACCTACGGCTGGTCAGGGCCACGTATGTCCCCTAACTGCATAGCGGAACAAAAGGGATCGGATTCCAGGTTTCGTATTTTTGACACAGTGTCCGGGTTCGGATTTCGCACTCCGGGAAAGGTTCACCTTTCCTTCGAAAGGGATTCGCTTCGGCTGCGGGCGGATGCGGTCCGCAGCTCAGACCCGGCGGCGAGCTGCTCGCGTTGGTGCAGTGACAGTCAGTTCTGTCGGACGCGGTCGATTCCCCGTCCGAAGATGCTCCAGCAGCACGTCAGCGATCCGATCGGCTGCTCGCCCATCCCACAGTGATGGACAGCGTCCCGGAGGCGGAGCATGCATGACTTCCTTGGCAACCGTGACAATGCGTTGGGGATCCCGGCCGACAAGCACGTTCGTGCCCTGTTCGATGGTGATCGGCCGCTCGGTGTTCTCTCTCAGGGTCAAGCATGGAACGCCAAGCACGGTCGTCTCCTCTTGGACGCCGCCCGAGTCGGTCAAGACCATCCGTGCGGCAGCCTGTAGGCCGAGAAAGTCCAGGTATCCGGCCGGAGGTAGCAGCCGAAGCCCCGCTGGGGTACCGGAGGATGCGAGTCGCTGGGCCGTCCTCGGGTGGACGGTCATCACTAGCGGAAGCATGCTGGCGACCTCTCCCATCGCCGCCATCAGGGCACCGAGGGTAGCCGGATCGTCGACATTGGCGGGCCGGTGAAGGGTGACCAGGCCGAACTCGCCCGCCGTCAACCCGTGCCGCGCCAGTACGTCCGACTCTCTGGCTCGGGCAAGGTTGGCGAGCAACGTGTCAACCATGACGTTTCCGGTGAGGTGAATCTGGTGGGGGTGGTAGCCCTCCTGCCGAAGGTTGTCGACCGCGTCGGATGACGGGGCGAAGAGCAGATCGCTTAGCCGGTCCACCACGACGCGGTTGACCTCCTCCGGCATGGTCCAGTCCCGACTGCGAAGGCCCGCCTCCACGTGGGCCAGGACAGGGCCGGCGTGTGCGGTCACCAGAGCGCAGGCAAGCGTCGCGGTGACGTCGCCCACGACGACCACAGCGTCTGGCGAGACGTCGGCGAGCACCGGTTCGAAGCCGGACATTATCCGCGCTGTCTGCTCTGCCACACTCCCGGAACCGCTGCCGAGGTGCCAGTCGGGGGGACGCAACCCCAGATCGTCGAAGAACACGTCGCTCATTGCGTGGTCGTAGTGCTGGCCCGCATGCACCAATTCCACACGCGCTGAACGCCGCACCAGGGCGTCGAGCACCGGCTTGATCTTCATAAAGTTCGGTCGGGTTCCGGCGACCAGCATGACCGTCGGCATCCGATCACCTCTCCCGCAGAGTCTCGGCCAGTCTCGGAACCGGTGCGCTGGCTACCTGCCGAACCGCAACCGTCTCGTCCAAGACGCGCTGCAGACGCGCGGACATCACGGTGCGGGAGCGGTTCTCCTGAATGTATCGCCGACCCCGCTGGCCAAGTGTCCACAGCGAGTCGTCGTCCAGTCCGACCAACTTGCTGATCCCGCTCGCTAGTTCGCCGGGTGCGACGGCAACTCCGGCACCGGATTCAACGACGACGTCATGGGGTTCGCCCATGCAGTTGGTCACAACAGGCAGTCCTGCGGCCATGTAGTCGTAGAGCTTGTTCGGGCTGACGCCGAGCTGGAACACGGGCGCATCGGCCAACACGTGGATCCCGATATCAGCACTACCGAGGACACCGGCCAGCTCCTGCTTTGACATAGGGTCGAGGAAACGTACGTTGTCAATACTCTCGCGGTGAACCCGGTCCTTCAGCCGAACCTTTTCCATGCCGTCGCCGATGAGCAGGAATGTGTGTTCTGGTATGGCGGTCGCCGCGTCGAGCAGCATGTCCAGTCCATTGGCGGGGCCATGGGCGCCGGCGTAGACGAGCAGGCGGCCCCGTGTTTCACACCGTTCCCGCAGAGGGGCCAAGTCGGGACGGACGTCGAAGTCCGCTGGTTCCGCGCTGTTACTGACCCATTCCAGTTTCTCTGTCTCGATGCCCAGATCCTGAAAGTACGAGCGCCACGCAGCGGTCACAATTACGATGCGGTCGGCGCGCCGGTACAACCACCGTTCGAGTGCAGTCAGGAGCCGGTGCGTCAGTGAACCGGTGCGCAGATGGCGCGTGTCCACAATCGATTGAGGCCAAAGATCGCGAACCTCCAGCACGAAGGCCGTCCGACGTATCCGGGCGGACAACCATCCGGCAACCGGCGCCAGGATGTGTGGTGACGAAGCGTACACCACGTCGGGTCGAGGACCGCGTAGGGCGGTAAGGAGGGCCCTGAGGGAGTAAGTCAGCCAGTTCATCACCCGGCGATGATCATTAGCTTGGTATGCCGAGGCGCGTACCTGTATAAACGACGCGTCGTCAACCAGGAAACGCTGCTTGGATGCGTGATCGAAATCCGCAGCTACGATGACGTGTCGCCATCCTTTCAGTCTGCTGAACAGTTCCGCGTGGCGAGTCCCCCCGCCGGCAGTTACCGGTTTGGCGTAATGGTTGATGATCATTACAAATCGTGCATCAGGGCGTGTCATCTGTCGTACTCCTTTTCTCGCAGCGCCTGTCAGAACGACGGTCACGGTCGTTTCCATGAGATAGTCGCGGTAGTTCTATCCGCCGGTGAGGGCGGCCGTGCCTGAATCTCCGAGCGGTTCCCAACGGTACGCTTTCAGCCGGTTTCATTGACGACAATGCAGACCTTTTACTCGCGGAGTACTGGACTGGCGGGGTCATGTGATGACGTGGTTCCGGCCGTGCGTCTCAGTGAAGTGAGAAGTCGCGTGCAGATTGCCGATTCCAGTAGTTGACGGCGAGCGCTTCTCTCGGTGCCCGTGGGGCTCGTGGCGGTCTCAGTACGGCAATGACGGCGAGGATCCAGAAGAATCGGGTGTCGTAGTAGTCGCCGGAGAAGTTGCTTGCCACCCCGATGTAGATCGCAGCCACCGCGCAACCGATCTGTTCCTTAGAGACCGCCCTCCACGGTGTGCCTTCGCGCCAGAACCAGAACAGGGCCAGTGCAAATAGTGCCAGCGCTCCGATGCCGCTCTCGGCGGCCAAGGCGAGCATGTAGTTATGGGGGTAGACAAATCCGAAATTGGCATAGTAGCTGTCGAGGCCGCCTCCGAGGATCGGGTGATCGAGGAAGAACGACCATGCCCACGACATCAGCATCGGCCGCGAGGAGAAGTCCCCTTGCTGAATCCCGCTCATGGAGTACCGCCACTCCGCGAGGGCCGCAACCGCGTCTCCGAGGAATCTCCATACGGCCCAAGCCACCAGCGAAGCGACAACGGCGGTGGCGATCAATGTCACGACGCGGCGTCGGCGCAAAAAGAGTAGGAAGAAGGCCAGCGCGGCGCCGACGAGCGACACGAGACCGCCTCGTGAGCCGGACAGCATGGCTGCAGCCGCCAGCAGTGGGAGTGGTATGAGCAAGAGCCATCGGCGGTGGACGACAGCTAGTGCTATCGCGGCGATGATACCTAGGCAGGTCACACGCACGAATACGTTGGGTCCGCCGCCGAAAGCGGAGTACCTGCCCTGCGTCTGCGGGCCGGCTATCAGACCCGCTACGGCGTAGACGATTCCAGCAATCAGCATCAGGGCGAGGAAGACGCGAGCCGCGCGGGCCGGCTCGGCTGCGGCGAGGATCGTGGCTGCCAGGACGAGGACCAACATCGCGACGAGGTCCCAGGTCAACTTGCCGACGCGAGCCTCCGGCGGTGCCCACAGTCCAGTAATCAACTGAAGTCCTATAAGGAAGCAGAAAAATGTGACCATGCGGGGCCAGTGCAGACGAATGCCTCGTGCCGATGCGCCGGCATACTGGACGAGTGCCCCGAAACCCAGCAGCGTCAAGCCGGGTACACGTAGGTCCGTTAGGCCGTACGTCGGCAGATCGAGGCGGCCAGGCGAGAACCTGCCAGCGAGTGCGACGACGAACAGGGCGGTCAGCAGCAGCACAGAAACGCGCAGTGCGCCAGGACGGCGAGTGGAACCAGAGCCGGTTCGATCTACGCGCAAAGGCGTCATCCCCGGTGGCTCGGGGTGAATCCGCTGAGTCAAGGCATACTCCGAAGGTCGGATGGGCGAGCAATTCGATCGGCGACGGTCAAGGCGGCGGCCTTGGCAGGACGGCCACCATGAGCCAGCAGTGCCAGGACAGCACCGACGCCGTATGCAGCCGCAGAGCCGACAGCGGCCCCCATTGCGCCATACCTGGGAATTAGAACGAGGTAGCAGCTGAGCGCTACCACCATCGCCGGTATGTCGGCGGCGAGTGCCGCTCGGGCGCGACCGCTGGCGACGCCGAGACCAATTGCGACGCGGCTGACGCTGTAGAAGGCGGCACCAACGGCTAGCGGTGCGAGCAGCCCCACGGAGTCCCGGTATTCGGTGCCGAAGATCGGCACCACCAGGAAGTGACCTAGTAGCAGCAGAACCAAACCGGCGGTCGCACCGTAAGCCGCCGCAGTCAGCACCGGCCCGGTGCGGCGCAGCTCGCCGGAGAGGAAGCGCTGGTGCCAGCGTGGCAATTGGGCATCCACCCAGCTCTGCACGGGCCAGATCGCGAACTCGGCGACCGTGGCGATAACGATGTAGATGCCTAGTTGTTCGTAGGTGCCCAGCCAAGGCAACATCAATCTGTCCGCACGAAGCATCACCATGCTGGCGACGGCTGCGGGCATAAGCCGTAGGCCAAGGCGGCGGGCAGGGACGAGGCTGTGTGGCGTCGCCGGTCCATCGCGCTGGTTGCGCAATGTCACAAAGGCAAGCACGGGACCGATTCCGACTGCCAACCCATATCCCAGCAGCCAGACGTTCGGTGAGTCCACGCTGCCGACCGTGAGAATCATCGCCGTTAAAACGAGGGCCACCTGGCCGGTGATGGTGGCGGTGACATAAGGCCGGACGACCCCGGCCGCCACCGCCCCAGTCCGAAGGGACGCCGTCACGACCAGCGCGCATGCACTCACCGTGAAGCCGGCGACGGCTAGTACGGCGCCGGCCGGCTCGCTCCCACCGACGTAGTAGACGAGCGGTCCAGCAATAAGGAATACAACTGCTGCTGAAGGCGCGACGAGACGTAGCGTGTCGGCGGAGGTGTCCTGCACTTGTCGTCCGGATGCGACTGTCGCTGGGTAGGACCGATCGATACCTGCAATCGCGAGCATGTTGGCCAGATAGGTGACCTGAAGCAGCAGTGCCAGGTTGCCGCGGCCGGCCGGCCCCAGCGCACGTGCGGCCATCACGTTGATGATCAAGCTGGCTGCCCCAACAATCACTTGGGCAACAACGAGGAACCCGGCTGTCGCCAGCGGCGATTGTCGTGCTGGTCTGCGCATTCGGAAGGTATGCCGGGCACCTCCGCCGGAGAGCGACGCCTGCGATTGAGACACCCTCATCGGGTCGATTCCGGCAGCTCGCTGGACATCCTCAGAAACTCGGCTCGTATCGGTCGACCGTCTGCGGCGTTCCTGTCTTCTGCGCTTTCCGTCAGATAGTAGTCCTTGACGGGTAGAAGCCGGGTGACGGCGGCCGCGAGGGCATCAGCATCGGCAACGGCCGGTACCCGGGTCGCCGTGCCGACGATCCGAAGGTTCATGTCGCGGATTCCTGCGCGAACCGCAAGATCCCCAAAGCCGTACAGATTCCGGTGCGCGACGTAGAACGGCCAGTTGATCAATCTGAGGGCGGCCGGCGAGTGTTCACTCGGGTAAACGTCGCGCCATCGGGAACGAGACAGTTCGGTAAAACCGTGGGAGAGATAGAGGCGGTGTGCGGCAGGATTATCCAGCGATACGTCAAGCGCGAGTCTTCGGCAGAGTAGCCGCTCAGCCAACTTCCGCCCGTCGCTCAACAGCCGTGTGCCCAGGCCCTGTCCGCGCTCATCTTCGCGTACCGCCACTCCGTTGAGGAACAGTTGTCCTGGCAGAATCCGCCAGTCAGCGATAGCCCGTAGGCCCCGAGGACCGCGTATGGCGCGCAGGATCAGCGAGCGCGAGGCGATCGGAGGTGTTACCGCTGCGGCTAGGTACGATCGGTAACCGGCAGCGTGGTAGGCGACCAGTCCGGCACACGCTTGGGGAACGGAGGCGCCCAACAGGTCCACCGCCTCGCCGAGTGCGGGATCGTTGCCGTCGAGAGTCTCGACTTCGGGCGTGGTCAGGAGGGCGTACATGTGAGCTGCCGTTCCTTGTCCAGGTCAAGCATCTCCGCACCGGGATCTAGGGCGACGCCGTTGGCACGGGAAACCTTCCCGATGGTTGCGACGAGGATGCGTAGGTCCAACCAGAGGCTCCACTCGTCGACGTACCGCACGTCGAGTGCAAGGCGCTCGTTCCACGGAAGGCCGTTACGTCCGCTGATCTGCGCCAGTCCGGTTATTCCGGGCCGGACTTCAAAGCGCCGCCGCTCGCGCTCGGTGTACCAGGCGTTGTAACGGGTTAGTAGCGGTCGTGGACCCACGAGGCTTAGATCGCCTTTGATGACATTCACCAATTGGGGCAGCTCGTCGATGCTAAGCCGACGCAGTACGCGGCCAATTCCACGGCAGCGGATCGAGTCGGGCAGGAGGTTGCCGTCTGCGTCCCGTTCGTCAGACATGGTGCGTAGCTTCATGATCTTGAATGGTTTTTTCCGCCAGCCGCAGCGCTCTTGGACAAAGAAGACCGGGGCGCCCAGCTGGATCTGAATGAGAAGAGAGGCGACTGCGATCACTGGCGCTGCCAGCGTGAGGACGACTAGGGCGGTCACGACGTCCAGTACCCGCTTTACTCGGCGTTGCACAGATTTTGACACAAGCTTCCCTCGGCAATCGCTCCATAGGTCTGCCTATGAGTTTTACCAGGACGTTCAGTCCTTCGTGGCGCGTTTCATGTTTGCGGAAGAGGTTGCCGATACTCGGGGAAGAAATCGGGTTGTGGACTCCAGCCCGGGTCTCGCCGTCGGGCTTCGGCAATGTGCGCCTGAGTCAACGCGTCATACCGCGACTGGTCCAGCACCCGGGACCCGGTTGAGAACGTCAGCAGATTCTGAGGCGCGAAAGACTTCTTGTAGCGGAAGATGCCGTCGTCCGGGGCGTACCCGCCACCAAGGAGGAAGCGCCGCTGGCCATGGTGATGGCCCCACCGGAAAATCTCGTACTTGAGCAGGTCGTTCGGGCGTAGGTCGAACGCTTCCTCGTCGGTGCCGCCAAGGAATGAGTACATGTTGCGACTGGAAATTAGGACGAGTTCGGTCGAGATAACTCGACCCTGGTGCTGTGCATGGAAGAAGATTGCCTGACCGGGCAGGTCTCGCAGCAGTGTCTCGAAGAAGTCTCGCGGAAAGTGGTAGAGTTCCCCTGCGCCTCGGCGTCGCATCGTTGTCTCATAGATGCGCAGAAAGTCGTTGAGCCGGTCACCCGTTTCGTCGACCTCGACGACGACGCCGTTACGCCGAGCCTTATTCACATTCTTTCGGACCTTGTGTTCGAACTCCATCCACATCTGTTCCGGTGGTGTGTCGAGGTTGCGCACCACATTAGTCAGCCGCGGTTGGACGTTCCCGGGATGCGGGAGGATCTGTTCGGGATAGATGTGAAGCCGACAAAACTCGCTCACTACCCGGCGAGAGTGGCAGTACTTGTCGAAAGAAATCCAGAACGCCTTCGCCTCAACCTCGTCGACGTTCTGTTGGAAGGCTCCTCCGCTACCGCCGTAAGGACTCGTGATGTCGTGAGACAGCGGATCGTCCCGGAGATGCGTTGCGTCCACGGGTCGCAGCAGGAACGGGTAGAGAATGAAGCCGTCGCGGGTCCGTGCGTACGCCGCTAGGGGTTCGTCCTGCTCTCGGGCGAACAACCGCACATAGCCGGGGTGGGCGCACACCTCTCGGTCCGGCCAGGCTGCGTGAACCTTCTCCCACCTGGCCGTATCGCGTGGGTGACGGGCGTTCCAAATTTCCAGCTTCATTCCTGCACCATTTGATCAACAAGAGGTACGGTCATCGGCGGTCGAGGAACTCCTCGATCGCAGCGGCAACCCGGCCGGCGTGGCGGTCAGTCATGGCAGAGCCACTGGGTAGGGTGAGTCCATCTGCGAAAAGTCGCTCTGCGGCCCCGGAGAGGACGCTGCGGGCTCCGGCGAAGACCGGTTGCAGGTGCATGGGCTTCCAGATCGGCCGGGTTTCGATACCGAACGCGTCTAGGAACCGGGCAAGATCGACAGCGCGCCACCCAGCTGCTGCATGATCGACCACGATGCTGGTGAGCCAGCAGTTGGCGCCTGTGTCAATGTCGGCGAGTATCCGGACACCCGGTACGGCGGCAAAGATCTTCGCATAACGCTCGCGGTGGGCTCGGCGCCTGGCGAGCATCCCGTCCAGGCGACGTAGCTGTGCCCGACCCAGGGCAGCCAGCAGGTTACTCAGCCGGTAGTTGTAGCCGATGTCGGTGTGCTCGTAGTGGGGTACCGGCTGACGGGCCTGAGTGGACAGGTAACGGCACCGGGCGACAAGATCGGCATCGTCCGAGACCAGCATTCCTCCACCAGAGGTGGTGATGATCTTGTTGCCGTTGAACGACAGCACAGCCGCCCGTCC
Organism: Verrucosispora sp. WMMD703; assembly: GCF_049178935.1. Taxonomy (NCBI): domain Bacteria; kingdom Bacillati; phylum Actinomycetota; class Actinomycetes; order Micromonosporales; family Micromonosporaceae; genus Micromonospora; species Verrucosispora sp. WMMD703. The sequence continues at coordinate 2,360,378 of NZ_JBMHMM010000004.1, forward strand.
AAAGGAGGCTGCTGGCCGGCCGTTCCGGACCGCACCGAGGGCCTCTGCGGCGTCCTCCACGACCGGTACCGCCGATGCCTCGCAGATGGGCAGGATGCGCCCGTAGTCGGCACAGGATCCGAACATGTCCACGGGCAGCACTGCGGCAACTCGCCGGTTGGCGCGTCGAAGTTCACGCAGTGCTCGTTCGAGCAGGTCCGGGTCCAGGTTGCCCGACTCGGGCTCACAGTCAACGAAGGCCGGCTCGGCTCCGGTGTAGGCGACCGCGTTAGCGGTGGCGATGAAGGTCAACGTAGGCACCACCACGACATCGCCCGGCCCCGTGCCGAGGGCCGACAGGGCAAGATGCAGCCCGGCCGTGCCGGACGTGAGCGCGACGGCGTGCTTTCGACGCACCCGTGCGGCGACTTCGCGTTCGAAGGCTTCAAGTTCTGGGCCGACAGGTGCCACCCAGCCCGACCGTAATGCGTTGAGGAGGTACGACTCCTCCAACGGGCCGACGTCCGGGGGTGAGAGCAGGATGCGCTCCTTCGCACCTTCCGGTCGTCGACCGGTGTCCTCGTATACCGCCATCGCCCGCCCCCGTCCGTCCCGCTTGTCGCGGTTGCTTCCGAGGAGGTCAACGACGTAGCTGGCCGTCGGTGTTGCCCTTGTGCAACGAGAACAGGTTCTCGCATTATGTGGCCCGGTTTATGTGCTTATCGTGCGTAGCTCGGCGACGTGCGAGGTTCGGCTAGCCCCAGTCGTCGCCGGCGTCGAGACGTCTGGTGAGCATGTCACGCAAAGGCATCGACTCGCCGTCGCGGCCACCGCGCCCAATGATGAGCGGTGCTGCGGCTGGCTCCGCAGCGGCACCGAAGAAACGGGCACGCAGGCTCGCCGGCACGGTCAACAGATAAAAATGTCCCTGCGGGTCGACCGCACGGATCCGAGACCGGTCCACGTACCAACCGGTGAGTCGGGTGCGATAGCGGGCACTTCCGTCGTAGGAGCGGGCGACAAGTCTGGTCGTGCGTAGCCCCCGTCGGGTCGCCTCTGCGGCGAACCACGCCACCAACTCGGCCGCTGCGGCCTGCTCGGTAGCCCGCTGGCGGGCATCAGCCTCGGCATGTGCTCGGACAGCCCGACGCTGGTGCTCCCGCCACTCACCAGGATCGTCGGCCACGACGGCCACGATACGCCGGACTGAGGACCCGGTTGCCTTGGGACGCTGCCGAGCCGACGCTGGTGTGTCCGCGAAGGCGTCAGCTCGGCATCGCGAAACGGTTAGGCCAGTCCGGCGCGGCGCAAGGCCTCCGCCATGGCGTCGTTGGTCGGCATCGGCGTTCCGGCACCGCGCCCCTGGCGCGGGCCGCTCCGCGAGCCCCGCTCACCGCGTTGCATATCGCCCTGCCGACCCTGCGGTCCGCCGCCCTGGCCGGCCCGCGGTCCTCCCCGGTCCCGGCGAACTCTGTCGCCCTGGGGGCGGCTCGCGGTAGAGGCATCGTCCTCCAGCCGTAGGGTCAGCGAGATGCGCTTGCGCGGCACGTCGACGTCCAGCACCTTGACCTTCACCACGTCGCCGGACTTGACCACGTCGCGGGGATCCTTCACGAAGGTGCGGGACATCGCCGACACGTGCACCAGGCCGTCCTGGTGCACCCCGACGTCGACGAACGCGCCGAACGCGGCGACGTTGGTGACCACGCCCTCCAGCACCATCCCCGGCGTCAGGTCACTGATCTTCTCCACACCCTCGACGAAGGTCGCCGTCTTGAACTCCGGCCGTGGGTCGCGGCCCGGCTTCTCCAACTCGGCGAGGATGTCGGTGACGGTGGGCAGGCCGAACGTGTCGTCGACGAAGTCGGTGGCGCGCAGCCCCCGCAGGATGGCGCTCTTGCCGATGATCGAGCGCAGGTCCTGACCGGTCGAGGCGAGGATCCGGCGTACCACCGGGTACGCCTCGGGGTGCACGCTCGAGGAGTCCAGCGGGTCGTCGCCGCCGGGGATGCGCAGGAAGCCGGCGCACTGCTCGAACGCCTTCGGGCCGAGCCGGGCCACCTTCTTCAGCTCGGCCCGGGTGCGGAACGGGCCGTTGGCGTCCCGGTGCAGCACGATGTTCTCGGCCAGCCCGGCGCCGATGCCGGAGACCCGGGTCAGCAGCGGCGCGGAGGCGGTGTTCACGTCCACGCCGACGCCGTTCACGCAGTCCTCCACCACCGCGTCCAGCGACCGGGAGAGCTTCACCTCGGACAGGTCGTGCTGGTACTGCCCGACCCCGATGGAACGCGGGTCGATCTTCACCAGCTCGGCGAGCGGGTCCTGCAGCCGGCGGGCGATGGAGACCGCGCCGCGCAACGACACGTCCAGGCCGGGCAGCTCCTGCGCGGCGTACGCGGAGGCGGAGTAGACCGACGCGCCGGCCTCGGAGACCACCACCTTTGTCAGCTTCAACTCCGGGTGCCGCTTGATCAGGTCACCGGCCAGCTTGTCGGTCTCCCGGCTGGCGGTGCCGTTGCCGATGGCGACCAGTTCGACCCCGTGCGCCGCGGCGAGCGTGGCCAGGGTGTGCAGGGAGGCGTCCCACTGCCGGCGCGGCTCGTGCGGGTAGATCGTGTCGGTGGCGACCACCTTGCCAGTGGCGTCCACCACCGCCACCTTCACGCCGGTACGCAGGCCCGGGTCCAGCCCCATGGTGGGCCGGGCGCCGGCCGGCGCGGCCAGCAGCAGATCCCGCAGGTTCGTGGCGAAGACCCGGACGGCCTCCTCCTCGGCCGCCTGCCAGAGCCGCATCCGCAGGTCCGCGCCGAGGTGGATGAGGATGCGGGTACGCCAGGCCCAGCGGACCGTGTCGGCGAGCCAGCGGTCGGCGGGCCGCCCGGCGTCGCTGACCCCGAACCGGCCGGCGATGGCGGCCTCGTAGCGGGTCGGCCCGGTCACCGCCGCGTCGGCGTCGCCCTCGGCCTCCGGGTCCATGGTCAGGTCGAGTACGCCCTCCTTCTCGCCCCGGAACATGGCCAGGATGCGGTGCGAGGGCAGCTTCGGGTACGGCTCGGCGAAGTCGAAGTAGTCGGCGAACTTCGCTCCGGCGCTCTCCTGTCCCTCGCGTACCCGGGACACCAGCCGGCCCCGCGACCACATCTGCTCGCGCAGCGTGCCGATCAGGTCGGCGTCCTCGGCGAACCGCTCGATCAGGATGGCCCGCGCCCCGTCCAGCGCGGCGGCGGCGTCCGCCACCCCCTTGTCCGCGTCGACGAAGCCGGCGGCGGTCGCGCGCGGATCCTGGGTGGGGTCGCCGAGCAGCGTGTCGGCCAGGGGCTCCAGCCCGGCCTCGCGGGCTATCTGCGCCCGGGTCCGCCGCTTCGGCTTGTAGGGCAGGTAGATGTCCTCCAGGCGGGACTTCGAGTCGGCCGCCATGATCTGCGCTTCCAGGGCCTCGTCGAGTTTGCCCTGGGAGCGGATGGACTCCAGCACCGCCGCGCGCCGCTCGTCCAGCTCGCGCAGGTAGCGCAGACGCTCCTCCAGGGTGCGCAGCTGGGTGTCGTCAAGCAGGCCGGTGGCCTCCTTCCGGTACCGCGCGATGAACGGCACGGTGGCACCACCGTCGAGCAGCTCCACGGCCGCGCGTACCTGGCGCTCGGCGACGCCGAGTTCCTCGGCGATCCGCTGATGAACAGAGAGGGTCACGTTGTCGCTCCGCCTTCGGGTGTGGGTTCCGTGGTGCATTCTGCCGGGCTACCGTGGCGATCATGGAACCACCTGCGGACCCCCGGGCGCGCCGACTCTTCGGCGGCAGCGCGCGGGCCCTCGGCGACCTCGCCACCAGCCCGTTCCGGGCCGACCGGGACCGCATCGTCGGCTCGCCGTTCTTCACCCGGCTCGGCGGCGTCACCCAGGTGGTCAGCCCGGGCGGGTCCGGGCTGCTGGTGCACAACCGGCTCACCCACAGCCTGAAGGTCGCCCAGGTGGCCCGGGCGATCGCCGAGCGGCTCACCGCCGACGACCACCAACGTGACCTGGTGGAGAAGCTCGGCGGCTGTGATCCGGACGTGGTGGAGGCCGCCGCGCTCGCCCACGACCTCGGGCATCCGCCCTTCGGGCACCTGGGGGAGCGGGTGCTGGACCGGCTGGCCCGGCACCGGCTCGGCCTGACCGACGGGTTCGAGGGCAACGCCCAGTCGTACCGGATCGTCACCTCGACCGAGATCCGGGGTGCGGCGACCACCGGCCTGGACCTGACCGCCGCGGTGCGGGCGGCGATGCTGAAGTACCCGTGGACCCGGCTGGACCATCCCGACCCGCACCCCCGGACGATGGATCCGCCGCCGCGCGGCGCGACCCCGCCGCCCGACGACCCAAACAGCGGCTCGCTGAAGTTCGGGGCGTATCGCACGGAACTGGACGACCTGCGGCAGGCGCGGGCACCTTTCGCCGGGCGGATCGCCGACTGGCAGCAGACCGTCGAGGCGTCGGTGATGGACACCGCCGACGACATCGCGTATGCCATCCACGACGTGGAGGACTTCTACCGGGTCGGGGTGCTCCAGCAGGGTGCGGTGGCCGCCGAGCTGATGGCGTGGCAGCGCGAGGGCGGTCATCTGCGGGCGATCACCGATTCCGCGTTGGCCACCTCGGCCCGCCGGCCCGGCTCGTCGATCGAGCGGCTGCGTCGCCAACTGCACCACAAGGACGCCTGGATCGCCGACGACGAGGCGTTCGCCGCCGCCGTCGAGCACGTCCGGGAGGAACTGGTCGAGGGGCTGCTCGCGTTGCCGTTCGACGGTTCGATCGAGGCGGAACAGTACGTGGCCCGCTTCTCCGCCCGCTGGACCACCCGTTTCGTGGACGCGATCACCGTCGTCGAGCAGCCCGCCGTACGCTCCGGGCACGTGCTGCTGGCCCCGGCCCAGTGGCACGAGGTGCAGGTGCTCAAGTTCGTGCACCACCGGTTCGTGCTGGCCCGTCCCGACCTGGCTCTGCACCAGCGGGGGCAGGCCCGGCTGCTCGACACCCTGGTCGACGCCCTGCGGGAGTGGCTGCTGGATCCGGAGGAGGAGTCCCGGCTGCCCCGGCGGTTGCACGACCTGGTGGAGCTGGCCGAGGCGGAGCTGCACCCGCGCACCACCGACCGGATCGGCAAGGCGCGCGGCCGGGCCATCGTGGATTTCGTCGCCCAGCTCACCGACGGCCAGGCGGTGGCGATGCTGGACGCGCTCTCCGGCCGCTCCGGCGCCCTCTGGACCGACGCCTTCGTGCTGTGAGGCGGTCGGCTCGGGCCCGTCAGGGCAGGGGTGGCTCAGGCGATGGCCTGCCACCAGCCGTCGACCGGCGGCGGGTCGTCGACCACCACGCGCTCGCCGGGGCGCGGCACGGCCAGCCGCACGTCGCGGGCCTTCGCCTCGGCCCAGAGCCGGTCCACCGGCTCGGACCAGTCGTGCAGGGCGAGGTTGAACGTGCCCCAGTGCACCGGCAGGAACAGTCCACCGCGCAGGTCCAGGTGGGCGGCGACCGCCTCCTCCGGGAACATGTGGATGCCCGGCCAGGCCCGGTCGTACGCGCCGATCTGCATGAGCGTCACGTCGAACGGCCCGTGCGCGGCGCCGATCTCGGCGTACCCGCCGAAGTAGCCGGAGTCTCCGGTGTAGTAGACCCGGCGCTGCTGGCCGGCCACCACCCAGGAACTCCACAGCGTGCCGTTGCGGCGCAGGCCCCGGCCGGAGAAGTGCTGGGCGGCGGTGCAGGTGATCTCCAACTCGGCCACCCGGTGGGTCTGCGACCAGTCCAGCTCGATGATCCGCTCCGGCGGGACGCCCCAGCGGTCGAGGTGGGCGCCGACCCCGAGCGGCACCAGGAACGGCGCCGACTGCCGGGCGGTCAGTTCCCGCACCGTGCCCATGTCGAGATGGTCGTAGTGGTCGTGCGAGATCAGGATCGCGTCGATTCGGGGCAGTTCGTCGAGGCGTACCGGGGGTTCGTGCAGTCGACGCGGGCCGACCGCCGTCGACGGGGAGCACCTGTCGCTCCACACCGGGTCCAGCAGCACCCGCTTGCCCTCGATCTCGATCAGGGTGGAGGCGTGGCCGTACCAGACGATGTTCAGCTCGCGCGCCGGGTCGATCCCGGTCTCGGCGGCCGGTCGCAGCAGCGGCACGGGTGCGCCCGGCCGACGCTTCTGCTTGCCGAAGAGGAGTTCCCGGAACAGGTTGCGGTCGGAGACGGGCACCATCGTGCGGGTGTCCGTCCGGTTGTGGAAGACGCCGTCGCGGAACTGCGGTGACCTGGCCGCCCGTTCGGCGCGGGCGCCGGCCAGCCGGCCGCCGATCGCCGCCGGCACGTTCCGCGCGGCCCAGGCCGCTCCGGCGAGCCCGGCCAACGCGGCCAGGCCCGCCACCGACCCGGTGATCCGCCGACCGGTCGTCCGTCCACTCGGCTTGTTCGGCGCCCGCATGGTCCCCCCTCGGTTGATCCCAAGGCCCACGTTAGCCGTCACCGGCCGGGTTCAGCCGCCGTTGCTGGGGCGGTACGTGTGCTTGCGGTGGGTGGTGCCGGTGCCGCCGAAACCGGCGCTCAGGTCCATGACCCGCCGGCCCCACCGGGCCCGTGCCTGCACGGCGGGGTGGGTGGCGCCGAAGTCGTCCGCGCCGGCCTGCCCGTCGGCGAAGAGGGCGTACGTGACAAGTGGCGCGCCGGCAGTGTCGAAGATCACTCCGGCTTCGTGTCGGGCGTCGACGAACCAGCCGGCCTTGGTGGCGACGCGGGCCCGTTCGGCGGAGGACATCTCACGACGTACCCCGTCGGTGAAGGCCACCGGCGAGCGCAGCAGCCGCAGTACGCGATCGGTCGAGGCGGGGGAGAGCAGGGTGCCGGCGACAAGTGCCCGCAGCAGGTCGTGCGTCTCCCGTGGGGTGCTGGTGCCCAGGTAGAAGCGGTTCGGGTTGGCCACCGGCTGCACCTGGGTGTTCGGGAAGCCCTTGGCGACCAGGATCTGGTTGATCTCGGCGGCCGGGCAGACCAGCCCGCAGAGCCGTACCGCGGTGTCGTCGGAGACGGTCAGCAGGTTCGCCAGGACGTGGCCGACGGTGACCAGGCTGGGGTAGGCGCCGTCCAGGCTGAAGATGCCGTCCCCGCCGGTCACCACGATCGCCTCGGTCACCTCCACCTGGTGGTCGAGGGTGAGCAGGCCCCGATCGACCTTGTCCAGCACCGCGACCGCCACGGCGATCTTGTTGACGCTGTACGCCTCGATCCGCAGGTCCGCCGACTCGTTGACGGCGACCAACGGCCCGTCCGGGCCGGCCAGACTGACGTACGCCTGCCAGTTGCCGCCGGCCCGGGTGCTCTCCCGCTGGAAGACGGTGGCGATGCGGGCGGCGAGCCGTTCCCGGTCGCGCGGCCCGCCTGCTGTGCCCGCCTCCTCGGCGGGGTCAGCGGCGGCGGGCACTCCGGTGCCGAGCACGGTGCCGGCCGTCGCCACGGTGCCCAGGCCGAGCGCGGTCCTGCGGTCCATCCGGATGGTCACTCGTCTCTCCCATCGGTCCCCTGGTGTGTCCACGACACACCCTAGGCCGAAGGATCGACGTAGGTGATCCCGTCGATGGGCTCACGGGGCGAGAACGACCTTCATGCAGCCGTCCTGCTTCTTCTGGAACATCTCGTACGCCTGCGGCGCCTGCTCCAGTGGCAGCCGGTGGGTACGCAGGTCGGCCACGCCGAGCGGGTCGTCGTCGGTGAGCAGCGGGATGATCTCGTCGGTCCAGCGCCGCACGTGGCACTGACCCATCCGCACCTGGATGCCCCGGTCGAACATCTCCATCAGCGGCAACGGGTCGACCTCGCCGCCGTACACCCCGGAGATGGAGACGGTGCCCCCGCGCCGGACGCCCTTGAGCGCGGCCTTGAGCGCGACCAGCCGGTCCACCGCCACCTTGTCGATCATCGGCTGGGCGAGCTTGTCCGGAAGCAGCCCGGCGGCGGCCTGAGCCATCTTGCCCAGCGGTGCGCCGTGCGACTCCATTCCGACCGCGTCGATCACGGCGTCCGGCCCGCGTCCGTCCACCAGATCGATCAATGTGCCGGGCACGTCGTCGAGCTGGGAGATGTCCAGCACCTCCACGCCGTGCCGGCGGGCCATCTCCAGCCGCTCGGGCACCACGTCGAGGCCGATCACCCGGTCCGCGCCGAGGTGGCGGCCGATGCGGGCGCAGAACTGGCCCACCGGCCCCAGGCCGAAGACCGCGAGGGTGCCGCCGCGCGGGGTGTCGGCGTACTTCACCGCCTGCCAGGCGGTCGGCAGGATGTCGGAGAGGTAGAGCCACCGCTCGTCCGGACCCTCGTCCGGCACCTTGATCGGGCCGAACTCGGCGAACGGGACGCGAAGGAACTGGGCCTGCCCGCCGGGCACCGCACCGTAGAGGGAGGTGTAGCCGAACAGCGCGGCACCCTTGCCCTCGGCGGTGACCTGGGTGGTCTCGCACTGAGCGTAGAGCTGCCGCTGGCACATCCAGCAGGATCCGCAGGAGATGTTGAACGGCACCACCACCCGGTCGCCGGGCTTGAGCCGGGTCACCCCGGGCCCGACCTCCTCGACGATGCCTATCGGTTCGTGGCCGAGGATGTCGCCCGGCTTGAGGTAGGGCCCGAGGACTTCGTACAGGTGCAGGTCGGAGCCGCAGATGGCGGTGGAGGTGATCCGCACGATCGCGTCGGTCGGATCCTCGATCCCCGGGTCGGGCACCTCCTCGACCCGTACGTCCCGCTTGCCCTGCCAGGTAAGTGCCCGCATGCCGCCCCCTCGTCGCCGCCGTCCCCGTAGCTCACCTGCTACCCGCGACAACGCCCTTCAACCGACCTACCCCCACCCGCGGGGGTTGATCATGAGGTTGGCGGCAGTTTGAAGATCAACGACTGCCGCCAACCTCATGGTCAACGGGGGAAGTCCGGTCGGGGCGGTCAGGTGCCGGGGGTGTCGGCGTGGCGGGTGGTGGCGGCCAGGTAGTCGCGGTTGAGGCGGCCGATGGTGGTCAGCGGGATGCCCTTCGGGCAGACCACCGTGCACTCGCCGGCGTTGGTGCAGCCGCCGAAGCCGGCCTCGTCGTGCGCGTCGACCATGCCGATCACCCGGGTGTGGCGCTCCGGCTGGCCCTGGGGGAGCAGCGAGAGCTGGGTGACCTTGGCGGCGGTGAACAGCATCCCGGAGCCGTTCGGGCAGGCCGCCACGCAGGCGCCGCAGCCGATGCAGGCGGCGGACTCGAAGGCGGAGTCGGCGTCGGCCTTGGCCACCGGTACGGAGTGCGCCTCCGGCGCGCTGCCGGTGGGCGCGGTGACGTACCCGCCAGCGGCGATGATCTTGTCAAAGGCGTTGCGGTTGACCACCAGGTCCTTGATGACCGGGAAGGCCCGGGCCCGCCACGGCTCGATGTCGATGGTGTCGCCGTCTTTGAACTGCCGCATGTGCAGCTGGCAGGCGGTGGTGCCGCGCTGCGGACCGTGCGCGTCCCCGTTGATCATCAGACCGCACATGCCGCAGATGCCCTCACGGCAGTCGTGGTCGAAGGCGACCGGCTCCTCGCCGGAGAGGATGAGCCGCTCGTTGAGCACGTCGAGCATCTCCAGGAACGACATGTCCGGGGAGACGTCGTCGACCTGGTACTTCACCATCCGACCCTTGTCCTGGGGGCCGGACTGGCGCCAGATGCGCAGGGTCAGGTTCACTTGTAGCTCCGCTGCGTGGGGTGGACGTATTCGAAGTTCAGGTCTTCCTTGTGCAACACCGACGGCTCACCCGTGGCGGTGAACTCCCAGGCCGCCACGTACGCGAACCGGTCGTCGTCGCGCTGCGCCTCGCCCTCGGGGGTCTGGTGCTCGGCGCGGAAGTGGCCGCCGCAGGACTCCTCCCGGTGCAGGGCGTCGATGCACATCAGCTCCGCCAGCTCGAAGAAGTCGGCCACCCGGCCGGCCTTCTCCAGCGACTGGTTCAATCCCTCGCCGTTGCCCGGCACCCGGACCCGCTGCCAGAACTGGTCCCGCAGGGCGCGGATCTCGTCGATGGCCTTGCGCAGCCCGGCCTCGGAGCGCTCCATGCCGCAGTGCTCCCACATGATCTGGCCCAGCTCGCGGTGGAACGAGTCCACCGTCCGGTCACCGTCGATCGCGAGCAGCCGCTGGATGCGGTCCTCCACGTCGCGACGGGCCTCGACCGCCGCCGGGTGAGTCGCGTCGACCTTCTCGAACGGGCCGGCGGCCAGATAGTTGGCGACCGTGTTGGGCAGCACGAAGTACCCGTCGGCCAGGCCCTGCATCAGCGCCGAGGCGCCGAGCCGGTTCGCGCCGTGGTCGGAGAAGTTCGCCTCACCGATGACGAACAGGCCGGGGATGGTCGACTGGAGGTCGTAGTCGACCCACAGCCCGCCCATCGTGTAGTGCACCGCGGGGTAGATCCGCATCGGCACCTCGTACGGGTCCTCGCCGGTGATCCGCTCGTACATCTCGAAGAGGTTGCCGTACTTGGCCTCGATGGCCTGGCGGCCGAGCCGGTCGATGGCGTCGGCGAAGTCGAGGTAGACGCCGAGCTTCGTCGGGCCCACGCCCCGGCCCTCGTCGCAGACGTTCTTCGCGGCCCGGGAGGCGATGTCGCGGGGCACCAGGTTGCCGAAGGACGGGTAGATGCGCTCCAGGTAGTAGTCGCGCTCGTCCTCGGGGATGTCGCGGGGGGCGCGGTCGTCGCCCTTGGCCTTCGGCACCCACACCCGGCCGTCGTTGCGCAGCGACTCGCTCATCAGGGTCAGCTTCGACTGGTGGTCGCCGGAGACCGGGATGCAGGTCGGGTGGATCTGGGTGTAGCAGGGGTTGGCGAAGTACGCGCCCTTGCGGTGCGCCCGCCAGGTGGCCGTGACGTTGCAGCCCTTGGCGTTCGTGGAGAGGTAGAAGACGTTGCCGTAGCCGCCGGAGGCGAGCACCACGGCGTCGGCGAACTCCGTGGTGATCTCGCCGGTGACCATGTCTCGGACCACGATGCCCCGGGCCTTGCCGTCGACGACGATCAGCTCCAGCATCTCGTGCCGGGCGTACATCTCCACGTTGCCCAGGCCGATCTGTCGCTCCAACGCCTGGTACGCGCCGAGCAGCAACTGCTGGCCCGTCTGGCCCCGGGCGTAGAAGGTGCGCTGCACCTGTGCGCCGCCGAACGAACGGGTGTCGAGCAGACCGCCGTACTCGCGGGCGAAGGGCACTCCCTGGGCGACGCACTGGTCGATGATGTTGACCGAAACCTCGGCCAGCCGGTGCACATTCGACTCGCGGGAGCGGAAGTCACCGCCCTTGACCGTGTCGTAGAAGAGCCGGTGCACCGAGTCGCCGTCGTTGCGGTAGTTCTTGGCGGCGTTGATGCCGCCTTGCGCGGCGATCGAGTGCGCCCGGCGGGGGCTGTCCTGGTAGCAGTACGACTTGACCCGGTAGCCCTGCTCGGCGAGCGTGGCCGCTGCGGAGCCGCCGGCCAGGCCGGTGCCGACCACGATCACGGTCATCTTGCGGCGGTTGGCCGGGTTGACCAGCTTCGCCTCGAAGCGGCGACGTTCCCAGCGGGTCTCGATCGGCCCGTCGGGGGCCCTGCTGTCGGCGATCGGGTCGCCCTCGGTGAACAGATCCATGGTCAGGACACCAATCCGGTGAGTACGGCGAACGGGACCACGAGGTAGCCGGCGCAGAGCGCGACGGCGAATACCAGCGCCACCGCCCTGGCCCGCTGCTCGCCGCGCGGGGTCTGCTGGCCCAGGCTGCGCAGCGCGCTGAACACGCCGTGCCGCAGGTGGAAGCCGAGCGCGACGATCGCCAGCGTGTAGAAGGCGGTGACGTACCAGCGCTCCGGGGCGAAGTCGGCGACCACGTTCGCGTACGGCCGGGACGGGTCGCCGACCGGGTTCAGCGTGCCGGTGGTCAGGTCGAGGATGTGGTAGACCACGAAGAGCAGGATGATCACGCCGCCCCAGCGCATGGTCCGGGCCGCGTAGCTGCCCCGGACCTTCTTGCGGTGGGCGTAGCGCACCGGGCGGGCGGCGCGGGCGCGCAACGCCAGGACCGTGGCGGCCCAGATGTGCAGCAGCACCGCCGCCAGCAGGCCGACCCGTTGGATCCACAGGAACCCGGCGCTGGGCAGCAGCGGGACGCCGAGTTCACGCAGCCAGTGCGCGTAGTGGTCAAACGAGGACGCGCCCGAGAAGATCTTCAGGTTGCCCAGCATGTGGGCGATGAGGAACAGCACCAGCAGGATGCCCGTCACCGCCATGACGGCCTTGAGGCCGACATTGGAGCGGATGGGCGACCGGGTTCTCGTCGTGACTACCACTCGACCGACGCTAGGAGGACTTCGATCAGTCGTCCAATGCATCGACACCGCAGTCTTGATAGCCATAAGCTATGTAGATGCAGCTCCATCAGCTGAAGTACTTCGTCGCGGTGGCCGAAGTACGACATTTCACCCAGGCGGCCGACCTCGTGGGCATCACCCAGCCCTCATTGAGTAAGCAAATTCACGCGCTGGAGGACACCCTCGGCGCACCCCTGTTCGAGCGGGTAAGGGGCAACATAACCCTGACCGCGGCGGGGGAGGTGCTGCTGCCGTTGGCCAAGCGGATCCTGGCCGACGTCGAGACCGCCACCCGGGAGGTGCAGGAACTGGTCGGCCTGCGGCGTGGCCGGGTACGCCTCGGCGCCACCCCCAGCCTCGCCACCTCCCTCGCCCCGCCGGTGCTCCGCCGGTTCCGCGACGCCCACCCGACCGTCGACCTGCGGATGGAGGAGGGCGGCTCGCAGGACCTCGTCCGTGACCTGCTCCGGGGCGACCTCGACCTCGCGCTGATCATCATGCCCGCCCAGGGCATCGATCCCGGCCTACGGGCCGACCCGATCCTCACCGAGAGCCTGGTGGTCGCCTCGGTCGACCCGGTGCCCACCGCCACGCCCGGCGCCGACCTGCGCATCACCGACCTGCGCGACCAGCCGATGGTGATGTTCCGCGAGGGCTACGACCTGCGCGACGCCACCCTCCAGGCGTGCCGGGACGCCGGCTTCGAACCGACCCTGTCGGTCGACGGCGGGGAGATGGACGCCGTGCTCAGCTTCGTCGAGGCCGGGCTGGGCATCGCCGTGGTCCCCGGCATGGTGGTGGCCCGCCGGGCCGGCGTCCGCGTCACCCGGCTCGCTCCTCCGGGCGTACGCCGGACCATCGCGGTGGCTCGCCGCCGGGACGCCGTGCCCACCCACGCCGGCCGCGAACTACGCCGCATCCTGCTCGACTACGTGCACACCGCCACCGCCACCGCCCAACTCCCACCCGGCGTCGAACCCCTACCCTGACCCCCGCTCGCCCCGCCCCTGCTCACCCCGCCCTGCTCGGCGATCTTGCACTTTCCGTCGCGACAAAGCATGCCAAAGGGGGCGTATCGGCGACCAGAACTGCAAGATCGCGGGGGCGGGGGCGGGGGCGGGGGCGGGGGCGGGGGCGGGGGCGGGGTCAGGGGGTTTCGGCGTCGTCCATGGCGCGGTAGATGCGTTGCTCGGAGACGGGGTAGGGGGTGCCGAGGGCCTGGGCGAAGATGCTCACCCGCAGCTCCTCGATCATCCAGCGGATCTGGCGCACCGCCTGAGATGAGCGCCGCGCTGGGGGCAGGGCGGCGAGCAGCTCGTCGTACTCGCGCTGCACCACCGCGACGCGGTCCTGCTGCTGTTTGTCGCGCGCCGGGTTGCCGGGCAGCCGGTCCAGCCGCCGCTCGATCGCGGTCAGGTAGCGCAGCAGGTCGGGCAGTCGGGCGTACCCGGCCTCGGTGATGAAGCCGGCGTGCACCAGGCCGGTGAGCTGGTTGCGGACGTCGGCCAGGGCGGCCACCACGGCCAGGTTCCGCGTCGCGCCGAGGCGCTGCTGCACCGCGTACGCGGCGGCGAGCACCGCCCGGACCCGGTCCATCACCGCCACCACCGTGTCCACCAGCTCTGCCCGGACCTTCTCGCGCAGCGCGGCGAAACCCGCCTCGTCCCAGGCCGGTCCGCCCGCGTCGGCGATCAGCTTGTCGATCGCCGCGCCGGCCGCGTCCTCGATCAACGCCTGCACCCCGCCGTGCGGGTTGCGGGACAACGCCAGCTTCGCCTCGTTGGTCAACCGGCCCTGGAGGAACTTCGCCGGGGACGGCACGGTCAGCCGCAGCAGCCGACGGGTGCCGGCCCAGTGAGTGGCCTCCTGCTCGGCCGGGGAGTCGAACACCTTCACGCCGACCGTGGCGCCCTCGTCCACAAGCGCCGGGTAGGCGGTCACCGCGTAGCCGGCCCGTACCTGCTCGATGGTGCGCGGCAGCGTGCCGATCTCCCAGCCGGTCAGCCCTGATCGGGCCACCTCCGGCGCGGCGGCGGCCACCACCTGGCGTACCTCCGCCTTGAGCTGGCGTTGCAGGGCCGGCAGGTCCTTGCCCTCGGCTACCGGTTTGTCGTCGTCGCCGAGCACCCGGAAGGTGACCCGCAGGTGCGGCGGCAGCCTGCCCAGGTCCCAGGCATCCCTCGGCACGGTCACCCCGGTCATCCGCCGCAACTGTCGGGTCAGCGCGTCCAGCAGCGGTTCCTCGCCGGGTGTGATCGCGGCCAGCGCGGCGCGGGCGTAGTCGGGGACCGGCACGAAGTTGCGCCGTACCGGCTTCGGCAGCGACCGGATCAGCGCCACGACCAGTTCCTCACGCAGCCCCGGCACCTGCCAGTCGAAGCTCTCGGCGGGCACCTGGTTGAGCAACGGCAGCGGAATGTCCACAGTCACGCCGTCGGTCGCCGTACCCGGGTCGAACGTGTACGTCAGCGGCAACGCCACCCCGTCGGCCCGCCACTCGTCGGGGTAGTCGGCCTCGTCGAGCCCGCCCCGGCCCGCGTTGACAAGCAGCTCCCGGGTGAAGGTGAGCAGCTCGGGCCGCTCCCGGCGGGTCTTCTTCCACCAGCTGTCGAAGTGCCGCCCGGAGACCACGTCGGCCGGGATGCGCTCGTCGTAGAACTGGAAGATCGTCTCGTCGTCGACCAGGATGTCGCGTCGCCGGGCCCGATTCTCCAACTCCTCGATCTCGGTCAGCAGCCGCTGGTTGTCCCGCCAGAACTGGTGGTGGGTGGACCAGTCGCCCTCGACAAGCGCGTGCCGGATGAACAGCTCCCGGCTCAACGTCGGGTCGATCCGGCCGAAGTTGACCTTCCGGGAGGTGACCAGCGGGACGCCGAAGAGGGTGACCTTCTCGTACGCCATCACCGCCGCCTGTTTCTTCTCCCAGTGCGGCTCGCTGTAGCTGCGCTTGACCAGGTGCTGGGCGAGCGGCTCGACCCACTCCGGCTCGATCCGCCCGTTCACCCGCCCCCACAGCCGGGAGGTCTCCACCAGCTCGGCGGCCATCACCCAGCGAGGTGGCTTGCGGAACAACGCCGAGCCCGGGAACAGGGCGAACTTCGCCCCGCGCGCGCCCAGGTACTCGTGCTTCTGGGCGTCCTTGAGACCGACGTGCGACAGCAGGCCGGGCAGCAGCGACTGGTGCACCTTCGGTGTGTCGATTTCCTCCGGCAGGTCCGCGCCGACCTGGCGTCGCCCACCGCCGTCGGGCGCGCCGTCCGCGCCGCCCCGCCGGCCCCGTCCCCGGTTCCGGTCGTCAGGGGTACGCAGCACCTGGCGCAACTGGCTGACGATGTCCTGCCACTCCCGTACCCGCAGGTAGTTGAGGTACTCGGCCCGACACATCCGCCGGAACGCGCTTGAGGAGAGCGCCCGCTGCTGCTCCCGCAGGTACCGCCACAGGTTGAGGTACGCGACGAAGTCGGACTCGGCGTCGGCGAACCGGGCGTGTGCCTGGTCGGCCTGGGCCTGCTTCTCCGCCGGACGTTCGCGCGGATCCTGAATCGACAGGGCCGCGGCGATCACCATCACCTCGGTGGCGCAGCCGTTGCGTTCGCCCTCCAGCACCATCCGGGCCAGCCGGGGGTCGACCGGCAACTGGGCCAGCCGCCGGCCCAGGGACGTGAGCCGTCGGCTCGGCTCGGTCTCGGTCGGGTCGATCGCGCCCAACTCGTGCAACAGGTTCACGCCGTCGGTGATGTTGCGGCGGTCCGGCGGGTCGATGAACGGGAACGCGGCGATGTCGCCCAGCCCGATGGCGGTCATCTGGAGGATGACCGAGGCCAGGTTGGTCCGCAGGATCTCCGGGTCGGTGAACTCGGGCCGGGAGTCGAAGTCCGGCTCGTCGTAGAGCCGGATGCAGATGCCGTCCGAGGTACGCCCGCAGCGGCCCTTGCGCTGGTTGGCGCTGGCCTGGGAGATCGGCTCGATCGGCAGCCGCTGCACCTTCAGCCGCTGCGAGTAGCGGGAGATCCGGGCGGTGCCGGGATCCACCACGTACTTGATGCCCGGCACGGTGAGCGAGGTCTCCGCCACGTTCGTGGCCAGCACCACCCGGCGGCCGGAGTGCGGGGCGAAGACCCGGTGCTGCTCGGCGACGCTGAGTCGGGCGTACAGCGGCAGGATCTCGGTGCCGAGCAGGGACCGCTTGTTCTGCACCAGCTTGCCCAGCGCCTCGGCGGTGTCCCGGATCTCCCGCTCACCGCTGAGGAAGACCAGGATGTCGCCCGGCCCTTCAGCGGCCAGTTCCTCGACCGCGTCGCCGATCGCCTGGATCTGGTCGCGGACGTTCTCCTCGTCGGCTTCCTCCTCGTCGCCGTCGGCGACCTCGACAAGCGGCCGGTAGCGCACCTCCACCGGGTAGGTCCGGCCCGAGACCTCCACCACCGGCGCCGGCTCGCCGTCGGGATGCTCGACGGTCGGTGGCCCGGCGAAATGCCGCGCGAACCTGTCGGTCTCGATGGTCGCCGAGGTGATGATCACCTTGAGGTCGGGACGGCGCGGCAGGAGCTGCCGGAGGTACCCGAGAATGAAGTCGATGTTGAGGCTGCGCTCGTGCGCCTCGTCGATGATCAACGTGTCGTACTGGCGCAGCATCCGGTCGGTCTGCAACTCGGCCAGCAGGATGCCGTCGGTCATCAGCTTGACCAGGCTGTTCTCGCCCACCTGATCGGTGAAGCGCACCTTGTAGCCGACCACGTCCCCGAGCTCGGTCCCCAACTCCTCGGCGATCCGGTCGGCCACCGTACGCGCCGCCAGCCGCCGGGGCTGGGTGTGCCCGATCAGGCCGCCGATGCCACGCCCCAGCTCCAGGCAGATCTTCGGCAACTGGGTGGTCTTGCCCGAGCCGGTCTCGCCCGCCACGATCACCACCTGGTGGTCGCGGATCGCCGCGGCGATGTCATCCTTGCGCTCGCTGACCGGCAGGCTCGACGGGTAGGTGATCTTCGGCACCGCGGCTTTCCGCCGCTCCAGCCGACTTTCCGCCGCAGCCGTCTCGGCGACGATCTCCGCAAGCACCGACTCGCGTCGCTGCGGGTCGCGTAGCTTCCGCAGCCCGTCGAGTCGACGGCGCAGCTGACGCTGGTCGCGGAACATCAGCGGGGAGAGGCGACGCTGCAACTCCCGAACGGGATCGGTCGCGGCGGGTGAGGCTGGATTCTGCATGTCGTGGCCAAGGATAGGCAGCCGGTTGCCCGTCCGCCTCCTGGTTACCCGCGCCGTGCCCGGCCTGCTCGGGCCGGCTGCTCCGGCCGGTCTATCGTTGGGCGCCGGGCTGGGAGCGGGACACACGGGGACGGCGATGACGATGCGTGACACCGATCGGGCGCTGGTGCAGGCTGCCAGCGCGGTGGCGAAGCTGCGTTGCCGCAGCGCCACCCACACCCTCGCCACGGCGGCCCGTACCGCCGATGGTCGGGTGATCTCCGCAGTCAACGTGGTGCATGCCACGGGAGGGGCGTGCCCCGAGACGGTCGCGCTCGGCACCGCCGCCACCCAGGGCGTGGCAGAGCTGGAGACGATCGTCACCGTCGGCGACCGCGGCCGCTCCCTCGTCACCCCCTGCGATGCCTGTCGCCAGCTCCTGGCCGACCGTTATCCGGCCTTACGCGTCATCGTCGGCAACCCCGAGGACCCGAACGTCGTGCCCGTCACCGACCTGACCCCACCCACCCCCCGCTAGCCTGCCCGGCTCGCCGCCGTGATCCACAAGGCGTGCAGTTTCGGGGAAGATGTCGTTTCGACGCAATCGCAGGCAGCACCATCCCCGAAACTGCGCGGGTGACGCTTTGCGTGGCGGCCCCTGCGCGGAGGGTCTTGTAGGTGGGGTTAGTCCCAGCCGCTCCGCTCCGCTCCGCTGCGCGAAGCGGCCCTGGTCAGGAGGAAGTAGGTTTACCTCAGGGTTAGCGGGTGCGGGTGCGTACTGCCTGGCGGAGTTCGGCGAGGAAGCCGTCGAAGTCCTCGCGGAGCCGTTGTGCGGTCACGTGCAAGACGATCCAGCCCTCGCCGAGCAGACGGTTCAGGCGTTGCCGGTCGCGATGGAGTTGCTGCGGATCGTCGTGCCAGAGTCCGTCGTACTCGACCGCGATCTTGAGTTCCGGCCAGGCGAGGTCGACCCGGGCGATGAACCTGCCGTCGCGCTCCACCACGAACTGGGTGACCGGCCGGCGAACACCGGCCAGCACGATCCGCACCCGAAGCCGCGACTCCTGAGCCGACTCCGCGCCCGGGTCGGCCAGCTGTGCCACCCGAAGCATGCGTCTCCAGCCTCGGGCACCGCGACGGCGGTCCACCATTTCCCGCAGCTGATCGGCGCGCACCAGTCGTTGACCGAGCAGCCTGTCCACCACGACCACGGCCTCCTCCGGATTCAGCCACTGGGCCAAATCCCAGCAGGTGCGCAGCGGCGTGGTGACCGGCATGCCGGCGTGCGACACCACGTCGGCCTCGGCGATTTCGCCGGTGTGCACGACGAGACCGGCAACCGGCCCGAACCGGAGCCCTGTCGGCACAAGGATGTCGAGCGGTTCGGCATCCCCGATGAACCCGGCACCGAACAGTGCAGCGGCGCTCCGACCGGCGATCACCGCCCCGGGTGGCAGCATCCACCGCGCTGCGGCCAGGCACCGGGTGCGGTGCGAGATCGTGAGCTGTGCGTCGGCGTACACGTCCCGGAAGACCGGTCGCCACGCCCGGCTGCGTAGCTCACCCCGGGTCAGTAGCCCTCGGGCCACAGCGCGGGAACCACGGAAGAGGCGTCCACGCAGTTGCGGCGGACGCCGAGCAGATTTGGTCATGCCGTCCACCATGGACGACCGCAAGCACCGCCCGCCGCCCCTGTGGATAACCCCGCCGCCCCGTCGCCGCCCCACCCGCCCCGCCTCGCCGCGCCGCCTGCCGCCCTGCCGGGGCGCTACTGCTCAAGCAACTTCGGGAAAAGTGCTGCTTCCGGGTGCGTCGATGCGACACTTCCCCCGAAGTTGCTCATATTTTTACGGCACGGCACGGCACGGCACGGCACGGCACGGCACGGCACGGCACGGGGCAGCGCGGGACGGCGCGGCGCGGGACGGCGTGGGACGGCGCGGCACGGGGCAGCGTGGGGCCGGGCGGCGCGGGGGCGGGGCGGCGCGGGACGGCGTGGGACGGCGCGGCACGGGGCAGCGTGGGGCCGGGCGGCGCGGGGGCGGGGCGGCGCGGGGGCGGGTGGGTCAGGCGGCGGCGGACCAGATGGCGCGGAAGGCGGCTGCCTCGCCGGCGAGCCAGCTTTCGATCTCGTTGGGCCTGGCGTTGTCGGGCATCCGGTGGGTGATGCCCCGGCGCACGTCGACCAGGACCGGCTCGGCGTGCGGGAGCACGGCGTCCATGTGACGGGCGGTCAGGTGCAGTGCCGCCAGGGTCGCCTCCTCGCTGGGCGGGGCCTCGTCGAAGTGCAGGCGCACCGCCTCGGCGCGGCCGTCTGCGTACCGGATGCCGAAGTGGGGGTTGATCTTGATCGGGAGGTCGCCGAGCATGGCCAGCGCGTCGCGGGTCTGGGCCAGGTCGACCCCGGCGGGCTCGCCGAGCGAGTGCAGCCAGGCCGTCGCGCCGGGCACGAGCGACTGGTAGAGCGGGCGCCAGCGGGGCTTGACCACGTCGACCACCTGCGCCAGGTGGGTGCCGCCGGTGTGGAAGGCGATGTCGGCCTTGAGCGCCTTGACGAACTGGCCGTGTGGGTTGAACCCGGAACGGCTCGCCCGCTGCCGGCGCAGGCCGCCGACGAAGCTGGCCTTGGTCGGACCGGTGCGGTCGACGTACCGGGTGAAACCGAGGAGGGTTGCGTACGGCGTGAGGGGGGCGGAGACGGTCGCGGTCACGAGCATCCTCCCAGGTCAGGAACTCGATTAGTACATACATTCTAATCGACGACCCTGACATCGCCCAGGGCACGAAAGGGGCCGCCCGGGCATCCCGGACGGCCCCCGTAGGAAAAATTTCAGAGCTGGCCGACGTCGGTGATCCGCACGACGGCGGCACCCGCCTCGTCGGAGGCGGCCAGGTCGACCTCGGCGCTGATGCCCCAGTCGTGGTCGCCCTCCGGGTCGTCCAGGATCTGCCGCACCGTCCAGCGCTCCCGACCCTGTTCGATCATGAGCAGCGCCGGGCCGCGGGCGTCCGGGCCGGTTCCGATGCCGTCGTACGACTCGAAGTAGGGCTCCAGCGCGTCGGCCCAGGCGTCGGCGGGCCAGCCGGAGTCGGCGTCCAACTCGCCGAGCGCGTCCCAGTGCCGCAGCGCGGCCAGCTCGACCCGCCGGAACAGGGCGTTGCGCACCAGCACCCGGAACGCCCGCGGGTTGCGGGTCACCGCCGCCGGGCGGTCGTCCAGGGCAGCGGCCACCTCGGGCAGGTCGGTCGGGTTGCGCAGCCGTTCCCACTCGTCGATGAGGCTGGAGTCGACCTGGCGGACCAGCTCACCCAGCCACTCGATCAGGTCGACCAGTTCCTCGGTCTTGGCCTCCTCGGGCACTGTCTGCCGCAGCGTCTTGTACGCGTCGGCCAGGTAGCGCAGCACCAGCCCCTCCGAGCGGGACAACCCGTAGAACTGCACGTACTCGGTGAAGGTCATCGCCCGCTCGTACATGTCCCGGACCACGGACTTGGGGGAGAGCTGGTGGTCGGCCACCCAGGGGTGCCCCCGCCGGTACATCTCGTAGGCGTTCTCCAGCAGCTCGGCGAGCGGCTTCGGCCAGGTCACCTCGTCGAGCAGTTCGAGCCGGGCCTCGTACTCGATGCCCTCGGCCTTCATCGCGGCGACCGCCTCGCCGCGAGCCTTGAACTGCTGCGCGGAGAGCACCTGGCGCGGGTCGTCGAGGATCGACTCGATCACCGACAGCACATCCAGGGCGTACGACGGGGACTCGCTGTCCAGCAGCTCGATGGTGGCCAGCGCGAGCGGGGACAGGGGCTGGTTGAGCGCGAAGTCGAGTTGCAGGTCGACGGTGAGCCGGACCCGGCGCCCGGTCTCGTCCGGCTCGGGCAGCTCCTCGACCACCCCGCCGGCCCGCAGCGCCCGGTAGATGGCGATGGCCCGGCGGATGTGCCGGCGCTGGGCCGCCGCGTCCTCGTGGTTGTCGGTGAGCAGGTGCCGCATGGCCACGAACGCGTCGCCGGGGCGGCCGATGACGTTGAGCAGCATCGAGTGGCTGACCTGGAAGCTGGAGGTGAGCGGTTCCGGTTCGGCCTCCACCAGGCGGTCGAAGGTGGGCTTGCCCCAGCCGATGGAGCCCTCCGGCGGCTTCTTGCGCACCACCTTGCGTCGCTTCTTCGGGTCGTCGCCCGCCTTGGCGAGAGCCTTCTCGTTCTCGATGACGTGTTCGGGTGCCTGCACCACGACCCGGCCGATGGTGTCGAAGCCGGCCCGGCCGGCCCGACCGGCGATCTGATGGAACTCGCGGGCCTTCAGCAGCCGGGTGCGTACCCCGTCGTACTTGGACAGGCCGGTGAACAGCACCGTGCGGATCGGCACGTTGATCCCGACGCCGAGGGTGTCCGTACCGCAGATGACCTTGAGCAGCCCGGCCTGGGCGAGGGTCTCCACCAGCCGGCGGTACTTGGGCAGCATCCCGGCGTGGTGCACGCCGATGCCGTGCCGGACCAGCCGGGACAGCGTCTTGCCGAAGCCGGAGGTGAACCGGAACCCGCCGATCGCCGCCGCGATCATGTCCTTCTCGGCCCGGGTGCAGACGTTTACGCTCATCAGCGCCTGGGCGCGTTCCAGGGCGGCGGCCTGGGTGAAGTGCACCACGTACACCGGAGCCTGCTTGGTCTCCAGCAACTCTTCGAGGGTCTCGTGCAGCGGTGTCATCGCGTACGAGAAGAGCAGCGGGACCGGCCGCTCGGCCGAGCGGACGACGGCTGTCGCCCGGCCGGTACGCCGGGTCAGGTCGTCGACGAACCGGGTGGTGTCGCCGAGCGTCGCCGACATCAGCACGAACTGGGCCTGCGGCAGCTCGATCAGCGGTACCTGCCAGGCCCAGCCCCGGTCCGGTTCGGCGTAGAAGTGGAACTCGTCCATGACCACCTGGCCGACGTCGGCCCGGGCGCCCTCGCGCAGCGCCAGGTTGGCCAGGATCTCCGCGGTGCAGCAGATGATCGGGGCGTCGGCGTTGACGCTGGCGTCGCCGGTGAGCATGCCGACGTTCTCGGCGCCGAACACCTCGCACAACGCGAAGAACTTCTCCGACACCAGCGCCTTGATCGGCGCGGTGTAGAAGGTCGTCCGGTCGTCGGCCAGGGCGGCGAAGTGCGCCGCGATGGCGACCAGGCTCTTACCCGAGCCGGTCGGGGTATTCATGATCACGTTGGCCCCGGAGACGATCTCGATGACCGCCTCCTCCTGGTGGGGGTAGAGGTCCAGGCCGCGCTCGGACGCCCAACTGGCGAACGCGTCGTAGAGGGTGTCGGGGTCGGCGGTCTTCGGCAGCGCGGCGGTGAGTGTCATGGCCGGTCCATGGTGCCTGGATGAATTGCTTGTGCGCCAACCGGGGCAGCCGGCGCTCGCCCGCCGTCGGGCCTACCCGTGGCGGCGGTAGATCAGGTCGGCGACCGGGCGGCCGGCCCGCAGCGCCCGCCGCTCGAACCGGGTCACCGGCCGGTACGCGGGCCGGGGAGCGTACCCGTCGTAGGCGTTGACCAGACCCGGGTCGGCGTCCAGCGTCGCCCGCATCGCCTCGGCGTACTCAGCCCAGTCGGTGGCGCAGTGCAGCGTGCCGCCGACCGCCAACCGGGAACGCAACCGCGCCACATGGGTCGGCTGGATCAGCCGCCGCTTGTGGTGGCGGGACTTCGGCCACGGGTCCGGAAAGAAGACGTGCACCGCGTCCAGCGAACTGGGCGGCAGCAGATCGAGCAACTCCATCGCGTCGCCCTCGACGATCCGGACATTGCCCAGGTCCCGAAGGTGAATCAGGTCCAGCAGGTTCGCGATTCCCGGGGTGTGCACCTCGACCGCCAGATAATCTCGATCCGGGTCGGCGGCGGCCATCTCGGCGGTCGCATCGCCCATGCCGGAACCGATCTCGACCACCAGTGGGGCCCGGCGGCCGAACAGGCCGACAGGGTCGAACGGGTCGGCGTCGGCGACGCGCAGCCCGTACCGCGGCCAGAGCTGGTCCAACGCCGTCACCTGCCGGCCGCTCATCCGGCCGCGCCGCGGGTGGTAGGTACGGATCGCCCGCGCCAGGTGCGGCGCGGCGACGGCGGGAGTCGGGTCGGTGGAGGTCACCACCAACCGAGCCTACGCGAGCACCACGCAAGACCGGATGTGATGTACGCCCGGTGGTGAGACCATCATCGGTGGAAGGCAGGACCGGGTGTCCGGCAGTGCCCGGCGACCGCACCGGCGCACCGGGAGGGGGCATCGTGTCAGCAGCCAGGCAGGCGCTGTCCGCTGCTTCGCCGCGTACCGTCGCAGCCTTCGCTCCGCTGCTCGCGCTCACCCTGGCCACTCCGCTGCTGGCGGCGACGCCGGCCGTGGCCGCACCCGCGCGGGCCGCCGTCGCGCCGTTCGTCGCCGGGCAACCCGGCGGTGGGCAACCCGGTGCGCCTGCGGGTGCGCCGCAGCCGGGCCCGACCGTGTTCGTGGAGGTCTCGCCGAGCATGGTGGAACCGGGCCATCTGGTCGGGCTCCGGGCCAGCTGCCACGACAACTCGGTAGGCGCCATCGTCGTCTCGGACGCGTTCGGCCGGGTCGCCGTGCAGCCGCAGCGCGGGCTGCTGACCGGCACGGCGATGGTCAAGGAGCGGGTGCTCCCCGGCAACTACCGGGTCAAGCTGGAGTGCCGGGGTGGCGAGACCGCGTCCACCATGATCCAGGTCGTACGCCACATGAAACCCAGTCGGGGGCCGGCGACCGGCTTCGGCGGTGGTGCCGGCAACCTCACCGCCAATTTGCTGCTCCCCGGCGGTCTGGCGTTGACCGTCACCGGCATGGTCCTCTGGGTCAGCGCGACCCGCCGTCGCGGTAGCCGACGGTGAGCCGCCATGACCACCGCCCGCACACCCCGCCCCACCAACTTGACAGGTACCCCGGCACGCACCGACTCCGGCCGGGCCACCCCGCGCACCGCCGGAGTGCCGCCCCGCCCCGCCGGTAGTCCGCCCCGCCCCACCTACCGCCCCGACCTGTTCGTACCCGCGGCCAGCCCGCCACCGCGCCACGGCGACCGCTCGGGTTCCGGCTCCGTACCCGGTAACGGCGACGGTGCGGCGGGCCCCGGTTCCACGCCGCGCCCGCACGGCTGGGCTGCGGTGCCGGACCTCGGCTCCCGGCGCGCTCGCGCCGCGGCACCGTTCACCGATCGACGCCGGGCACCGCGCAGCGCCAGCGGATCCGCCCGCACGACGCGCTCCGGGCGCAGCCCGTGGTCACTGCCGCTCGCGGTGCTGCTCGTGCTGGCCGGCGTGTTCGCCACCGGGGCCGGGCTCGGGCACACCGTCGGCGGACCGCTCGACTGGACCACCACCGGCGATGAACGCGGCTCCGGCGGAGTATCGGCGGTACCCGCCGGGCGTACCGCCGCGCGGCCGGTGAGCCTGTCCATCCCGTCGATCGACGTCTCGGCACCGGTGCAGCCGGTCGGCGACGCACCGGACGGCTCGATCGCCGTGCCGCCGCTGAGCCGGCACGAGGAAACCGGGTGGTACGACCGTGGGCCGGTGCCGGGCGACCCGGGGCCGGCGGTCATCGTCGGGCACGTGGACACCAGGAGCGGCCCGTCGGTCTTCTACGACCTGGGCAAGCTGAAGGTGGGTGACACCGTCGAGGTGGCCCGCGAGGACGACTCGGTGGCCGTGTTCACCGTCAACTCGGTGGAACACTTTCCTAAGGACCGGCTGCCCGCCGACCGGGTCTACGGTCACGAGGGCCCGCCCGGCCTGCGGCTGATCACCTGCGGCGGCGAGTGGCTCGGCGGTGGCACCGGCTACGCCGACAACGTCATCGCCTTCGCCACCCTCACCACCACCCGTCCCTCCTGACGTACCCGCCGCCACTGCTCCGGCCCGGCGACGAGAAACGTCGTCAGGGAACCTGTTGCACGACCTCGAACTCCAGGAGGGTGGCACCGGAGGCGACGGGTGGCCTCCGCTCCGCCCCGGGCGGGGTGGCGTGGGCGGCCCGGGCGGGGCCGGCGGCCCAGTCCTGGTACGCCTGCTCGGTCTCCCACCGGGTGTAGACGAAGTAGCGGTTCTCGCCGGCCACCGGGCGCAGCAGTTCGAAGCCGAGGAAACCGGGGGAGTTCTCCACCGCGCGGGCCCGGGCGGCGAACCGCTTCTCCAACTCCTCGCCGCCACCGGGCGGAACGTCGATCGCGTTGATCTTCACAACTGCCATGGCCTCACCCTAGCCGGCGCCGCCGGCCACGGGCGCGGTGCGGGCGCGGTTGCGGGAAGTGGGCTTTCCGGGCAGCGGGAGAGGCCGACTTGCGGCATCTCGTGCCGCTGGGTCGGCATCGGGGTGGGCGGGGGCAGCCGCGCCGGTCCGGGTCGGCGCGACGTGGCGCTCAGAAGGACTCGACGGTGGGGGTGAGGTCGGCGTCGACCACGACGGGGGCGTGGTCGGAGGGGCCCTTGCCCTTGCGGGCCTCCCGGTCCACGTACGCCGACCGGACGACGCGGGCCAGTGGGGCCGAGGCGTACACCAGGTCGATGCGCATGCCCTTGTTCTGGTGGAACATGCCGGCCCGGTAGTCCCAGTAGGTGAACGGGTGCGGGCCCTTCATCGGGGTGGGCACCACGTCGGTGAGGCCGAGATCGCGCAGCGCCGCCAGGGCGGCCCGTTCGGGCGGGGTGACGTGGGTGGAGTTGACGAACAGCGCCGGATCCCAGACGTCGTCGTCGGTGGGGGCCACGTTGAAGTCGCCGCAGACGGCCAGCGGCGCGCGGTTCGTCAGTTCGGTGTCCAGCGCGTCCCGCAGCGCGGCCAGCCAGGCCAGCTTGTACGCGTAGTGCGGGTCGTCGGGCGTGCGGCCGTTCGGCACGTACACCGACCAGACCCGCAGCCCGCCGCAGGTGGCCGAGATCGCCCGGGCCTCCGGCTCGGGAAAGCCGGGCTCGCCGGGGAACCCGACTGTGACGTCGGCCAGACCGACCCGGGACAGGATGGCGACCCCGTTCCAGCGGCCGTCGCTGTGGCTGGCCACCGTGTACCCCAGCTCACCCACCTCGGTCGCCGGGAAGGCGCCGTCGGAACACTTGGTCTCCTGGAGACAGACCACGTCCGGCGCGGTGCCGGCCAGCCAGTCGAGCAGCCGGGGCAGCCGGGCCTTCACCGAGTTCACGTTCCACGTCGCCAGGCGCATGATGCCAGCCTGCCCCATCTCCGCTGGGCCCGCTCGGCCACCGCCGGCCGACACGCGCCGAGGTCGTCGGCGTGCCGCCCGCGTCAGCCCGAAGACCCCCGGTCAACTCCCCGGGGTATCGTTGTTCGGGCGGGTCTGCTCGGCGAGGAAACGCTCCAACTCGGCACCGAGTTCCTCGGCCGTGGGCAGGGGGCCGTTCTCCGTGGCGAGCAGGTTCTTCTCACCCCGCCCCCGGGCGTACGCGTCGTACTGCTCCTCAAGCGCCTGGACCAGGCTGGTGGCCTCGTCGCTCTGCGCGACCTGCCGGTCGATCTCCACCCGCACCACCTCGGCGGCCGAGCGCAGCCCGTCCCGGGGCAGCAGCAGCCCGGTGCTGCGGGACACCGACGCCAGCAGCACCTCGGCGGCGGCCGGGTACTCGGCTTGCGCCACGTAGTGCGGCACGTGCGCGGCGAAGCCCAGCGCGTCGCGGCCCGCCTCGCCGAGGCGGAACTCCAGCAGGTGACCGACGCTGCCGGGGACCTGCACCCGTTGCAGCCACGGTTCGTAACCGGAGATCAGGTCACGCCGGGTGGCGTGCGCGGTCACGCCGGTCGGCCGGGTGTGCGGCACCGCCATCGGGATCGCGTTGAGCCCGACGGTGAGCCGTACGTCCAGTCGGGCGGCGAGCCCGGCGACGGCGGCGGTGAACCGTTCCCACTGAAGGTCCGGCTCCGGGCCGGTGAGCAGCAGGAACGGGGTCTCGTCGTCGTCGTGGAGCAGGTGCAGCTCCAACTCCGGGTCGTCGTAGCTCTCCCAGTGGTCCTCGACGAAGGTCATCACCGGTCGGCGGGAGCGGTAGTCGAAGAGTTGATCCAGGTCGAACCGGGCGATCGGGCGGGACTCCAGCGATGTGAGCAGCTGTTCGCGGGCGAGCCGGCTCGCGTTACCTGCGTCGACGAAACCGGTGAGCGCCTGGATCAGGACCGGCTGACCGAGGTCGGGCAGATCGTCGGTGAGTTCGTAGAGCTCGTGTGGGTCGAGCACCGGTGCGGCCTCCCTGCATGTGCGTAACGGGGCCACCGGACTCGCGGTGCCCCGATCGCCAGAACGTACCTGCCATCCTCGTGCATTCCTGTCGGGCCGGTCCGCCCGGCCCGGGGTCGCCGTGCGATCGGCCGACGGTACGCCGTTGCCCCGGCGGGGTACACATGGATGGTCGCCACCGAAAGGAGAGGTGATGAGCGATCCCGTGCCCGCCGAGGGCCAACCCGTCACCCCGGCTCCGCCGCCGTCCGGCAGTCGGGTCGTCGAGGCGCCGCCGGCCACGCTGTGGGACCGGATGCGCCAGGATCCGCAGTACGCTCCGGAGCACCTCGCGCTCGAGGCGGTGCGCCGGCTCGGTCCGGAGGCCGCGCAGTGGGTGCAGCGGATCCGGGCCGCGCAGCCCGGCATCGGCGCCGAGGCCCTGGCGGAGCAGGCGGTACGCCGGTTCGTCAACCAGGCTCGGCTCTCCGGGGCCGTCTCGGGCGCGGCCGGACTGCCCGGTGCGGTGATCGACGTCGGCGTGCTGGCCTGGACCCAGGCCCGCATGGTCCTGCACGTCGCCGCCGCGTACGGTGCCGACCCGACGCATTCCGACCGTGCCACCGACCTGCTGGTGCTGCAGAAGGTGCACAAGGTCGCCGCGAGCGCCCGCGTGGCGCTGGGCGTGGCGGCTGGACGGGAACGGGCGGGCGCGCTGTTCGGCGGTGGCGGGCAGGCACCGCTCGGCCGGGTGATGCTGCACCTCGGGGTGCGCCTCGCGCAGATGGCCGGGGTACGCGCGGCGAAACGGCTCTTCGCCAAGGTGGTCCCCGGAGCGGCGATCATCCTTGGCACCTGGGCGAACTCGTCGGCGACCAAGAAGCTGGCCGAGCGTGCCCGGGCGCTCTACCGTCAACACGGCGAGGCTCGGATCCCGCTGCCCCGTCATTCGGAGGAGAACGGCGATCAGTCGGCGTAGCCGGAGGAACGCCAGGTCACTTCGGCGAGGCGGGACTGACCGGCGGCGTTGGGGTGGAAGTAGTCAAGCGCGTTCACCAGGTCCAGGTCGAAGCGGATCCGGTGCGCGGCGCCGCCGTCATAGCGGCATCGGGAGCCGTACGCCCGGCAGGCCGCCTTCAGCTGACCGTTGTATGCACTGATCCGTTCCCGGAACGCCGCGCGGCGGCTCCGATCTGCCGGTGCGGTCGACGTCGCCTCGGCCAGCAGCGCCGGACATATGCCCCGCCGCCAGGCACGTACCGCCCGGGGTTCATCGTGGCCGACCTCCCAGAGCCGGTACAGGTTCGGAATGCTGACGACCAGGACACGAGCCTTCGGCCGCCCCTCGCGCAGCACCCGCAGCCCTCGGTCGATCTCGGCCCGGAAGTCGGCCACCGGGGTCATCGCGTCGATCGTGCCGCGACAGGCGTCGTTGGCGCCGACCAGCACGGTGACGTAGTCGGCGCGATCGCGTACCGCCGCCTCGGCCTGGCCGGCCAGCGCGGCGGCCCGGGCTCCCGCCCGGGCGCGGTTGTGGGCCTTGCCGCGCAGGTTGGGGTTCCGGTCGAGCAGCCGGCGGTAGTGGCTGTCGACCCGCAGTCCGTCCCCCGTCGACCAGGAGTTGCGCTCGCACGAGGTGAGGACCAGGCAGGACCCGAAGCCGGTGGTGATCGAGTCACCGAGGGCGGCGACGACCCGGGGGGAGCCGGGCTGGGCCGTGCCGCCCGACGGTCGCGGCGCCGCGTCCCCACCCGCCTCGCAGGCCAACGCGACGAGCGCGAGCAGGCAGACGGCGGCGGTGGTCCAGCGTCCAGGCATGACTTCCCCAGCCTCACAGCGCAGAGCGACAGCACGGTGACTCTACGCGCGTAGGCCGGGTTGATCGCGCGCTGCTGTCGGGGATGCGGCAGTGCCCTGTCGTGTCCCAGGCTCGCGTGGTATGGGGTTGACGGTCGTCTACCTGTGCCAGGGTGCCCGCTGGCCGTGCAGCCACCAGTGCAGCGCCCGGGTGATCCGGGGCAGCACCAGGTAGGTCATCAGCGGGGTCAGGGTGAGCGTCATGAGCAGCACCCGCGCCGCGGTCGGCAGCCCCGGCAGGAACTCGCCGGTGAGCAGCGTGGCGGTCAGGCTGAGCGGGAAGAACGCAAGCCAGATCGTCACCGCCTGCTTCCAGCGCGGCGGCGACGGCGGCACTGTCGGTTCCGCGTCCAGCGGCTCGACGGCGGCCGCGTGCGGCGGGTCGAACCAGCCCTCGATGCCGGTCCGCCGCTCGACGTGGGTGTGCTCGACGATGCCCTGCGCCGACGTCAGCCACCAGTGTCGCTGCGGCGATTCCTCCCAACGTCGCAGGGTGTCCGGGTCGGCGAACCGGTAGAGCATGTGCCAGTCGCCCGATCCTGGGGCGCGGCGTACCCAACCCGCGCCCAGGAAGCCCGGGAACGCCTCGGCCAGCGCGGTGCCCGCCCGCATCCACGCCACCATCTCGTCGGTACGGGCGGGGTCGGCGCGTCGGGCGACGGCGACGGTCACCGGCTCGGCATGGCTCACGGTCATGGGTCCATGTTCCCCGCCGATGCCCGGATCGGCCGGGTCACGTGGGGCCGGTGTAACGCAACGCACGGTCGGAAAGCGGGTGCGGGCGACGGTTAGCGCTGGCGGCGCGGGGTAGGTGGAGGTGATGACGAGATCACAGCCTCGGCGTGCCCGTGGCACGGTCGGTCACGCGTACAGCGCACTGAATCTGCGACTGGCGCTGGCCAGCTTCGGGCTCGTCACCATGACCGTTTTCGCGGTGTTGGCGTTCCGTGCCGACGTGGCCTGGTTGGGGGTCGTCTGCGCCGTCTTCGCGGTGGTTGCCGTGGTTGACCTGATCATCATTCAACGTCGTCGCGCCGCCCGCCGCCGGGAGGAGCCCGGCGCGCGGCACTCGCTCTTCGAGTGACGGGAGAAGCCCTGATGACCATCGCCACCACCAATCCGGTAAACGGCCAGGTGCTCAAGACGTACGAGGCGATGTCCGACGAGCAGATCGACGGCGCGATCGAACGGACCGACCTGGCGTACCGGCAGTTGCGCGACACCACGATCGAGCAGCGCGGGCGGTGGCTGACCGCGGCGGCCGACCTGCTGGAGGCGGAGCGGAACGAGATCGCCCGCCTGATGACCATCGAGATGGGCAAGACGCTCGCCGCCGCCAAGGCCGAGGTCACCAAGTGCGCCACCGCCTGCCGCTTCTACGCCGACCGGGCGGCCGAGTTCCTCGCCGACGAGCCGGCCGACGCCGAGGCGGTCTCGGCGACCCGGGCGTTCGTCCGTTACCAGCCGATCGGTCCGGTGCTGGCGGTGATGCCATGGAACTTCCCCCTCTGGCAGGTCATGCGCTTCGCCGCGCCGGCCCTGATGGCCGGCAACACCGGCCTGCTCAAGCACGCCTCCAACGTGCCGCAGACCGCGCTGCTGCTGGAGGACCTGTTCCGCCGGGCCGGCTTCCCGGAGGGCGCGTTCACCACCCTGCTGGTCGGCTCCGACGCGGTGGACCGGATTCTGAGCGATCCCCGGGTCCGCGCCGCCACGCTGACCGGCAGTGAGGTCGCCGGCCGGTCGATCGCGCAGATCGCCGGCCGGGAGCTGAAGAAGACGGTGCTGGAGCTGGGTGGCAGCGACCCGTTCGTGGTGATGCCCTCCGCCGACGTGGAACTGGCGGCGCAGGTTGCCACCACCGCCCGCTGCCAGAACAACGGCCAGTCCTGCATCGCGGCCAAGCGTTTCATCGTGCACACCGACGTCTACGACGCCTTCGCCGAGGCGTTCGCGCACCGCATGTCGGCGCTGCGGGTGGGCGACCCGATGGACGGCGGCACCGACGTCGGCCCGCTGGCCTCCGAGCGGGGGCGCGACGAGGTCGACGCGCAGGTACGGGACGCGGTCGACAAAGGAGCCACGGTGCTCTGTGGCGGGGAGAAGCCGAGCGGGGAGGGCTGGTTCTACCCGCCGACGGTGGTGACAGATCTGAACCCGGGTATGCGGATGTGGGCGGAGGAGGTGTTCGGGCCGGTCGCCGGGTTGTACCGGGCCTCGTCGTACGACGAGGCGATCGAGTTGGCCAACGGCACCAGCTTCGGGCTCGGCTCGAACGCCTGGACCCGCGACCCGCAGGAGCAGCAGCGGTTCGCCACCGACCTGGAGGCCGGGGCCGTCTTCATCAACGGGATGACGACGTCCTACCCCGAACTGCCCTTCGGCGGGGTGAAGAACTCCGGCTACGGCCGGGAACTCTCCGCCCAGGGCATGCACGAGTTCTGCAATGTCAAGACGGTCTGGGTGGGGGAGGGCGCCGCCACTGCCGGCGCCGGCAGCCACTCCGAGTAGCTGCTGCTTACTCCTGCCCCCGGGTGGGTAGTGAAGCGCGGCATGACGGCGATCGCGTTCCACGCTTCCCACGAGCAGATCCACCCGCGCGAACTGCTGGCGGCGGTGATCCACGCCGAGCAGGTCGGCTTCGACGCCGCCATGTGCTCCGACCACTTCGCCCCCTGGAGCGAACGCCAGGGCCACTCCGGATTCGCCTGGTCCTGGCTCGGGTCGGCGTTGCAGGCCACCGGCCTGTCATTCGGGGTGGTCAACGCGCCCGGGCAGCGCTACCACCCGGCGATCATCGCGCAGGCGATCGGCACGCTCGCCGCCATGTACCCGGGTCGGTTCTGGGCGGCTCTGGGCTCCGGGGAGGCCGCAAACGAGCACATCACCGGCGACGCGTGGCCGCGCAAGGACGTACGCAACGCGCGGCTGCGCGAGTGCGTGGACGTCATCCGCGCCCTGCTGGCCGGCGAGGAGGTCAGTCACGACGGCCTGGTCCGGGTCGACCGGGCGAAGCTGTGGAGCCGCCCGGAGCAGCCACCGGCGCTGGTCGGGGCCGCCGTCAGTGTCGCCACCGCCCGCTGGTGTGCCGAGTGGGCGGACGGCCTCATCACGGTGAACGCGCCGACCGACCACCTGCGCCGCATGATCGACGCCTACCGGGAGGCCGGAGGTCGTGGACCTGTGCACCTCCAGGTGCACCTGAGCTGGGCGCCCGCCCAGGCCGAGGCCGAGGCGGTCGCCTACGACCAGTGGCGCAGCAACGTGTTCGCGCCGCCGGTCTGCTGGGACCTGACCACGCCGGAACACTTCGACGTGGTCTCGGCCGAGGTGCCGATGAGCCGGCTCGCCGAGGTGGTCAACATCTCCGCCGACCTGGGTCGGCACGTGGGCTGGCTGGAGGAGTACGTGGCACTCGGCTTCGACCAGATCGCCCTCCACCACGTCGGCCAGGACCAACGCCCCTTCCTCGACACCTTCGCCGACCAGGTCCTCCCCAAACTCCGCCCCTGACCACCCGCCCAGCCACAGCCCGCCACAATGCCCGACGATCAAGAAGTTCTGGTCCGGATCCGTCACGGATCCGGACCAGAACTTCTTGATCACTTCATCGGGGTGGGGGCCGGGTGGGGTGCCGGTCGCCGACGGCACCCCACCCGGGGATCAGGACACGGTGCAGGGCGCGCCGTTGACCGTGACCAGGTTGGGCGCCGGGTTCGCGCCGCCGCCGGTGGTGGCGTTGAAGCCGAACATCACCGACGCACCCGGGTTGATCCGCGAGTTGTACGACTCGCTCTTCGCGGTCACCGTGGCCCCGGACTGCGTCACCTTGGCCATCCACGCCTCGCGCACCTTGGCGTCACCGGTGAAGGCGAACCGGGCGGTCCAGCCGTTCACCGCGGCGGTGCCGGTGTTGCGGATGTTCACCTGGGCGGTGAAGCCGGTGCCGCCCTGCCACGAGCCGTAGTTGGTGTACGACACCGTGCAGGTGGGCGCCGGCACCGCAGCGGAATCGCCCTGGTCCGCCAGGAACGAGGAGATCCAGGCCAGCGCCGAGTTCCAGTTGATCGCCACCTCGTTCGTGGAGTACGAGGCGATGTCGTCGACGAAGCAGAACATCGGTGCGCAGCCTTCGAGCAGCTGCTCCACGAACGGGTCCTGGAGCGCGGCGTTCGGACCACCGGCGATCGAACCGGCCGGCGGCTTCGGCATGCTCGGGTCGAGCTGGAAGCCGAAGATCCGGCTGTGCTGGTTCTCCGCCGCGTGCTCGCCCCACCCGGTCACGTACGAGATGTTCAGCGCGTTGCGGCCGAGGATGTAGTCCATCGTCTGCACCGCGCCGTCGCGGTACTTCGCCGCCCCGGTCAGGTCGAACGCGGTGGCCAGCACGACCGCGTTGTTGATGATGGCGCCGTTACCGCCCCAGAAGTAGCTGTTCGGGTCACCGGGCATGGGCAACCCGTACGCCTGCCGGCCGATCTCGGCGAGGTAACCGTCAGCGGCGTCGATGACCGACTCGCGGATTCGGGTCTGCTCGGCGGCCGGCAGCCCGTTCGGCACGGTGGCCAGGTCGAGGCGACCCAGCGCGGCCACGCTCTGCCAGCCGAAGCCCCGGGGGTCGAAGACGTCACCGGTGTGGTGCGGCGAGGCGGTCAGATCGGTCAGGTAGGCGCTCTCGCCGGTGGTCAGGTACAGCTCGGCGGCCGCCCAGTAGAACTCGTCGGTGACGTTTGTGTCGTCGTACGGGCCACCGCCGTTGCCGGTGGCGGGGGCGTACCGGGCCGGGTTGGCCTTGGCCGCCGCGTACGCGGTCTTCGCCGCGCTGTCGCAGCGCTGCGCGAACTCCTTGTCGTACGGGGCGAACAGTCGGGCGCACTGGGCTGCCGTGGCGGCCAGGTTCAGGGTGGCGGCGGTGGACGGCGGGTGCAGCTCGCGCGGCTCCGGGTCGTCCTCGGGCTGCATCGGCAGGCCGGTCCAGTTCCGGTCGTGGATCTTGTGGTGGGCCATCCCGGCCAGTGGCTTGCCGGCCGGAACCTGCATCCGCAGCAGGAACTCCAGCTCCCAGCGGGCCTCGTCGAGGATGTCCGGCACCCCGTTGTCCCGCTCGGGCAGCCGCAGCGTCCCGTCGCCGAGGTCGGCGCCGAAGCCGGCCGTGGCGGCGTTCTTGGTCCGCTCGAAGGCGCTCAGCAGCTGGTAGGTGGCGATGCCGCCGTTGACCACGTACTTGCCATGGTCGCCCGCGTCGTACCAACCGCCGCGTACGTCGAGCCGGTAGTCGCAGGAGTTGGCGACACAGGGCACGTCGGTGTCGCCCTGGTTCGGGGCGACGTCGAGGTGACCGGCGGGGCGGGCGTACTCCTCGCCGACCAGGTCACCGTCGATTTCGATACCGCTGCGCTGGATGTAGAAGAACTGCAGGGCGTCCGACCGCAACTGGTCGTAGAGCGTGCCGGAGATGTCGAACGGGTGGCTGACCTCGCCGTCCACCGCCAGCGTCAGCCCCTGTCCCGGGGTGCGGTACGACGAGAAGTCCAGCGAGTGCACGTTCTGTGCCGACGCCTCGTCGACCCCGCGGGGAGTGGTGGTGCCGCTGGCCAGCACGGCGCCGGAGGCGGAACGCAGTTCCCAGGGCAGCGCCTCGGTGGCCTCGGTGACCACCGTGGCGTTCTTCGGCCCGCCGGGCAGGTAACCGACCTGGTTCACCCGCACCCGGGGGCCGGTGTCCGGCACGTACGGCTCGGGCGGGTTGCCGCCGCGCAGCGAGACATTGTCCAGGCAGACGGTCTGCGCCTCGGCGCTGCCGCCGACCTGGAAGATCAGCTGGGCGCGATCGTCGTCGTTCGGAGCGACGAAGGTGCGCTCGACGCGCTGCTGGGTCGGGGTCGCGGCGGCGGTGACCGAGTAGTAGCCGGTGTAGGGCTCGCTGCCGAGTTGCAGCACGGCGGCGACCGAGCCACCAGGCGTGGCGGTGACGTCGAAGCCGAGGGTGTACTCGGCACCGGCGATCAACGGAAGCGCGTCGTGGCCGATGCCGGCGTCCCAGGGGTTGGCCAGGCCACCGGCCACGGTGGCGCAGAGCTGGCCATCGACTACGCCGAGGGTGTTGGTGCCGTATGAGAACCAGGGCGACGAGCCGTCGCTGAAGTCACCGTTGCGGATCTGTTCGGGTGCGTCGGCAGGTGGATCTGCGAACGCGGTGCCGGCGCTAACGCCGACCAGCGCCACGGCGGTCGCCGCGGCGAGCACCGCGAGACGACGTCGGGATGGCGTCACGGGGGAGTCCTTCCGACGAGCGGGACGGAATGGGTGAGGTGGGGGCGAAAGCTGGGAGCGCTCCCAGGTATCGGGCATGTTTCCAGGACGCGCAGGACATGTCAATCGATCGCATCCGATGAGAATTCACATTCACCCTCAGTGAGATTCACCGCGCCACGCCGGGCGGTCCTGATCTCCTAGAGACAACCGAGCCCTACTCCTGGCAGGCTGCGTGCCATGACCCTGAAGCTGCGTTCCGCCGGGACGAGCGACCGTGGGCTGATCCGCAGCGGAAACCAGGACGCGTTGCACTCCGGCACCTGGCTGGTCGCCGTCGCCGACGGCATGGGCGGCATGGCGGCCGGTGACCTGGCCAGCGCCATCGCCATCGGAGCGGTCGCGCCGCTCGATGTGGAGACGCCGGAGGACGTGCTGGTCGCCGCGTTGCAGAACGGCATCCAGCTGGCCACCGAACGGATCCGTCAGGCGGTCGCCGAGGATCCCCAGCGGCAGGGCATGGGCACCACGCTGACCGCGCTGCTGTTCGCGCGTACCGGCAGCTGCCTGGCGCTGGCCCACGTGGGTGACTCCCGGGCCTACCTGTTCCGCGACGGCGTACTCAAGCAGATCACCCGGGACGACACCTTCGTGCAGATGCTCGTCGACCAGGGGCTGATCACGCCGGACCAGGCCGGTAGCCATCCCCGCCGGGCGGTGGTGACCCAGGCGTTGCAGGGCGACGAGGTCTCCCCGACGTACGCGACAATGGTGCCCCGGGCCGGTGACCGCTGGCTGCTGTGCAGCGACGGACTGTCAAACGTCGTACGCGCCGACACCCTGGCCGAGGTGCTGGCCGGCCAGCCGGAGCGGGACGCCTGCGCGCGCCACCTCATCGACCTGGCGTTGCAGGCCGGTGGCCCGGACAACATCACGGTCGTCATCGCCGACGTGCTCGACGAGCCGTGAGCGCTCAGGAACGCCGCCCGGCCCGTCGGGTCGGCGTGGCCGTGGTCGGATCCTCCGGCCAGGGGTGGCGCGGATAGCGCCCGCGCAGTTCGGCGCGGACCTGGCGGTAGCCGGAGCGCCAGAAGGAGGCGAGGTCGGCGGTGACCGCCACCGGTCGGCCGGCAGGGGAGAGCAGGTGCAGCAGCACCGGCACCCGACCGTCACCGACTCTGGGCGCCTCGGGCCAACCGAACGTCTCCTGAAGCCGGACCGCGAGAACCGGCGCTGCCGGATCGGCGTAGTCGACCCGGATCCGCGAACCGCTCGGCACCGCGATCCGCTCCGGTGCCAACTCGTCCAGCCGTCCGGCCAGCGGCCAGGGCAGCAGCCGGCGTAGCGCACCTGTCACGTCGACCCGAGC
Organism: Verrucosispora sp. WMMD703; assembly: GCF_049178935.1. Taxonomy (NCBI): domain Bacteria; kingdom Bacillati; phylum Actinomycetota; class Actinomycetes; order Micromonosporales; family Micromonosporaceae; genus Micromonospora; species Verrucosispora sp. WMMD703. The sequence goes on from NZ_JBMHMM010000004.1 coordinate 2,397,579, forward strand.
CAGATCGGCCCGGCGTCGGGCACCGGCAAGCTCCGGCCCGAGCCAGTGCGGTGCGCCGGCCAGCAACGCCTCGTCGGAGACGTCGGGCCAGTCGTCGCCGAGCGCGTACCGGCAGAACGCCAGCCGCTGACGCAGGGCGCTGGCCGCCGGCGTCCAGGTCAGCACGTCGAGCCCGGTCTCGCGCAGTCCGGTCAGCAGCGCACCGGCCACCGCATCCCGGTCGGGTCGGGCCAGCGGGCGGTCGACCAGTTCGATGGCACCCAGTCGAAGCACCTCCCTGGCCACCACGTCTCCACCCGACCAGCCGATCTCCCGCTCGGTCCGCAGCAGCGAGCCGGCCGCCTCACGGGCGGTGACCTCATCGAGGACGGCGGCGAGCCGGATCCGGGCGGCCGGTGCGCCGGGAACGCGGTCGGCCACCGCGACGGCCAGCCAGTCGACGCCCACCAGCCCCGACCCGGGCGCCAGCTCCGCCGCGGTGCCGCCACTCATCAGGTACGCCGAACCACCCGGCCGCCGTACCCGGGCCAACCGTTCCGGGTACGCCAACCCGACCAGCAGCCCGGCGGCAAGCTCGTCGGGCAACCACCTCGACTGGTCTGGTCGCTGTTGCCGCCCGGACGCGCCCGGTGGCAGGGCGGCGCGCAGCCGGCGTACCTCGGCACGCCAGCGGGCGGTGGCGGCCGGATCGGTGCCGGCGCGCAACCGACGCCAGACGGCACCGAGATCATCGCCGGAACCGGCCACGGTCGACTCGGCGAGCAGCGCCACCACCTGCGCGGCACGATCGGCGCCGACCCGGTCGGCCCCGTCGAGCAGCGCCCGAGCCAGCCGGGGATGCGCTCCGACGGCGACCACGGCCCGGCCCCGCTCGGTGATCCGCCCGTTCGCATCGATCGCACCGAGGGCGGTAAGCGTCTCGGACGCCACCGTCATCGCCGCCGATGGAGGCGGGTCGGGCAGCGCCAGCCCGGTCCCGCCGGGAGCGCCCCAGGCGGCGAGTTCGAGGGCGAATCCGGTCAGATCGGCGGTGGCGATCTCCGGCTCCGGCTGCGCCGGCAACCGCTCGTGCACCCCCGCCGACCAGCAGCGGTACACCTGGCCGGGTGCCTCCCGCCCGGCCCGGCCGGCCCGCTGGGTCGCCGCCGCCCGGGACACCGGCACGGTGACCAGCGCACCCAGCCCTCGGGCCAGGTCCAGTCGGGCCACCCGGGACAGGCCCGCGTCCACCACCGTGCGTACGCCCGGCACGGTCAAACTGCTCTCCGCCACCGCCGTGGCCAGCACCACCCGTCGCCGGTCTCCCGGCCGCAGTGCGGCGTCCTGCTCGGCGCCGCTCTGACGGCCGTGCAGGCGGAGCACATCGACGCTGTCCTGCACCTCGCCCAACCGACCGGCGACGGCGGCGATCTCGCCCACGCCGGGCAGGAAGACCAGCAGGTCGCCCTCCTGCTCGACGAGAGCCCGGCGTACGGTGGCCGCGACGTGGTCGAGCAGAGCCCGGTCCACCGGGCCCGCACCGGGTGGCGCCAGTGGCCGGGGCGGTGGTGCCCAGATGCGAGTCACCGGATGCAGCGCCGATGAGGCCCGAACCACCGGTGCCGGCACGGTGCCGCCGAGCAGGGCAGCGAAGCGGTCCGCCTCCGGGGTCGCCGACATGGCCAGCAGCCACAGCTCCGGCCGCAGGGTCGCCCGGGCCTCGACGCTGAAGGCGAGCGCCAGGTCCGCGTCGAGCTGGCGCTCGTGGATCTCGTCGAGCAGCACCGCATCGACGCCGGCCAACTCCGGGTCGTGATGCATCCGACGGACCAGCAGGCCGGTGGTGACCACCTCGATCCGGGTACGCGGTCCGGCCCGTCGTTCACCCCGCACCGCATAACCGACCCGACCACCGACCGGCTCCCCGAGCAGCGCCGCCATTCGGCGGGCCGCAGCACGGGCGGCCACCCGGCGAGGCTGGGCGACGATCACCCGCCCGCCCACCGCGTCGGCCACGGCGAGCGGGGCGAGGCTGGTCTTACCGGTACCCGGCGGGGCGACCAGGACCGCGCTGCCGGCCGAGCCCAGCGCCGCCACCAGCGCCGGCAGCACCGCCCGCACCGGCAGGTCGATAGACACGTCGGAGAGCACGGCCCAGTCTCGCACCGCCCCCGCGCCCGCATGCGGGCCATCGGGACCGCTCCGTGTGGGTGCGTCGGACCGCGCCTGCCTGGTGCTGTCCTCGTCGGTGCCTTGACTTGTCGAGGGCATCTGCGTCGGTGCCCGTCGCCCTGGGCATGCCCGTCACAACGCGTAGCCGCTTCCCTCAGCCCCCGCACAGGGTCTTCCGCCCCTTTGCTCTGCTTCAACCCACGCAACGGTTACCTTCCGTGCGCGGTCGGCCTGTTGTGCGATTAGTTAGCTCGGACGTTATGGCAGCTCGGTCGGGGGGTGCGTGGGTTGAAGCAGAGCAAAGGGCGAAGGGTGAGAGGTGGGTGGGTGAGTGGCGCGGTTGCGGAGGGTGATCTGCGAGAACGCCGCATCTAGCTGACAGATTGTGACGGTTGGCTTCTCTGGCCGCCGCTTCGCTCAAGGGGTGGGGGTGTGCGAGCCCGGCGGGCGGTGGTGGGGTCAGCGAGTGTGGACGCTGGCGACGAAGGCGTTCCACGCCGACGGTGGGAAGGTCAGCACGGGGCCACGACGATCCTTGCTGTCCCGAACCGCGACCCCACCGTCGATGGTGGCCACCTCGACGCAGTTGCCGTTGCCCACACTGCGCGTGCTGGTGCGCCACTCCGCCCGGGACAGGTCGAGCGCGGTCATCGCGATCCCTTCGTCGATACCGAGGGTGACCGCGGTGCAGCGGTCACGTAAAGTAACGAGAAGCTTCCTTCAGGCGGATCAGGGACGCCGCTGGATCGAGTGCCAGACTGCACAGCCTCTCGTGCACAAGGCTATACGAGCGCACCTGTGCCCCCTCCTCCAGTGCCAGCCCCGTGGAGAGATTTTCCAGGTAGACAACGGCCGCGTCGGCCGCGTCGGCGAACGTGAGGATCACGTACGGCGAGTTCATGGCCGGATGTCCACCGGCCTCGAACGGAAGTACCTGGACCGTTACGTTAGGTAGTTGGGCGAGGGTTTCCAGGTGGCTCATCTGGCCCGCCATGACGGTGCGATCGCTGACAGGGCGTAGCAGTACTGCCTCGTTCAGCACCACCGACAACTCCACCGGCGCGTCGCCGCGCAGCACGTCCTGCCGGCGCAACCGGGCGGCCACCTTGCGGTCCAGATCGTCCTCGCCGGCGGTCAGCCGGTACACCTCGCGGGCGTACGCCTCGGTCTGCAACAGGCCGGGCACCGCCTCGGCCTCGTAGGTGCGCAGGGTGGCGGCCTCAGCCTCCAGCCCCACGTAGAACTCGAACCATTCCGGGAGGACGTCGCTGTAGTGCTGCCACCAGCCGCGTTGCTGTGCGCCCCGGGCGATATCGATGAGCGCCTCGGCGTCGTTGCCGGTGACCTGGTACAGCGCGAGCGCGGCCCGGACGTCGCGCGGCTTGATGCCGATCTGGGCGTTCTCGATGCGGGACAGGTTGCTCTTGGACATGTCCAACTGTCGGGCGGCGACATCCAGGGTCATCCCGGCGCGCTCACGTAGCTGGCGTAGTTCCCGGGCGATGCGGCGGCGTCGAACGGTGGGGCTTGCGGTCACCCTCCGAGTCTGTCACGGGAAAAGGCGCAGGTCGCTTCACCACGGAGTGCAACTGGCTAAAACGGGAGTTGCGTTGCAGTTGCGCTCGGTGCATCCTTTTCCGGTTAGCGATCACTGTGGACGGCCGGCTCGGGAGGACGTGTGCTCACCGCCGACGAGTTCTTTCTGATCGCGCACAACGACACCCGGGGCAAGGCGAAGCTGCACCCGGCGGCGACCGGCCTCGGGCTGGCCGGGGGTCTCCTCGGCGAGCTGATCCTCTATGGACACATCACGGTCGTCGCCGGTCAGGTCAGCGTGATCGACCGCCGGCCGCCAGCCGACGCGTTGGCGCACACCGTGCTGGACCAGTTGATCGGCGAGGCTCAGCACCAGTCGGTGCGTACCTGGCTCAGTTTTCTCGCGCAGACGTCGGTGACCTCGGTGGGCGAGCGGCTGTCCCGGGCCGGCGTCCTGCGCCGGCAGGAGAGCCGGCGGCTGTTGCGGACCACCGTCACCTACCAGCCGATCGACCTCAACGTGGTGGCCTGGCCCGCGACCCGGCTGCGTGCGCTGCTGGAGCGTGCCGAGCCGCCAAGCGTGCCCGACGCGACGCTGCTCGGATTGGTCGCCGCCGCAGGGCTGACCCGGGAGGTGCTGTGGAGCGCCGGTCCGCGGGCCCACCACCGACTCAACCTGATCATCCCGGCACTGCCCGACCCGCTGAAGGAACTCGTGGCGCACACCGAAGCCGCCGTCGGTGCGGCGGTGCTGCGCGGCGCTCCCTGACCCGGAACACCCCTTCCCCTCAGACCGGAGCAGTTCATGTCCTCGACAGCGACAACCGAACGACCTAGCAACGTCTCCGAGGCGCTGGCCCGTGGCCGGCTCGGCGTCCCCTCAGTGATTTTCTTCGTTCTCTCCGCGGCGGCACCGCTGACCGTGGTCGCCGGCGTGGTCACCACCGGCTACGGCGTCATCGGCGTGCTCGGCATTCCGCTGGCCTTCCTGGCGGTGGCCGTGGTGCTCGCCGTGTTCTCCGTCGGCTACGTGGCGATGGCCCGTCGGATGGCCAACGCCGGGGCCTTCTACGCATACGTGGCACGTGGGCTGGGACGCCCGGCCGGAGTGGGTACGGCCTGGGTGGCGCTGATCGCCTACAACGCCCTCCAGGTCGGGCTCTACGGGACCATCGGCGCGGCGGCGGCACCGGTGCTGGACCGGCTGTTCGGGATCACCCCGCAGTGGTGGATCGTGGCGCTGGTGGCGTGGGCGCTGGTGGCGATGCTCGGCCTGCTCCGAGTGGACATCAACGGCATGGTGCTGGCGGCGCTGCTCTGCGCCGAGATCGCCATCATCGTGGTGTTCGATCTCGGCCAGCTGGGCAACCCGGCCGGCGGCGACGTGAGCTTCGCCGCGTTTTCGCCGGAGAACTTCTTCGTGCCGGGACTCGGCGCGGTGCTCGTACTGGCGATCCTCGGTTTCGTCGGCTTCGAGGCAGCTGTGGTCTTCAGCGAGGAGAGCAAGGACCCGAAGCGTACGGTGCCGATGGCCACCTACCTGTCCGTGGCGATCATCGCGGTGGTCTACGCGCTCTCCTCATGGAGCATGACGGTGGCGGTCGGACCGGACCGGATCGTCGAGGAGGCGGGCACCCAGAGCGTCGAGCTGATCTTCAACCTGGCCGGGGCGCACCTGGGTGACACCGTCCTGACCATCGGGCAGGCACTCTTCCTGACCTCGGTACTGGCCGCCATGATCTCGTTCCACAACACCACCGCGCGCTACACCTTCGCGCTGGGCCGGGAGCGGGTGCTGCCCGCGGTGTTCGGCCGTACCTCACCGACCACCGGCGCACCCCGCGCCGCCTCGCTCGCGCAGAGCGCGTTCGGTCTGCTGGTGATCATCCTGTACGCGGTCAACGGCTGGGACCCGGTCCTGCAACTGTTCTTCTGGCTGGGCACCAGCGGCGGGTTCGGCGTGCTGCTGCTGATCGCTACCACCGCGGTCGCGATCATCGCGTACTTCGCCCGCGGCGAGGTGCAGGAGACGCTGTGGCGGCGGTTGGTCGCGCCGGGCATCGCCGTGATCGCGCTGATCGCGATCATCGTGCTGGCGGTGCAGAACTTCGCCAACCTGCTCGGGGTCGAGCCGGATTCGCCGCTGCGCTGGGCGATCCCGCTGGCCTACCCGGTGGCGGCGCTGCTGGGCGGACTGTGGGGCCTGTCGCTACGGCGGCGGCGTCCCGACACGTACGCCCGGATCGGCCTGGGCGCGGAGAGCGCGGCGGCCGTCGTGACCGCCGCGCCGGTGGCCGAGCCGACGCCCACGGCGGAGGTGCGGCGGTGAACCCGCCGGAGATCGGCCGGCTCGGCGAGGACGACGCCCGTTGGGTCGCCGCGCGGATCGCCGAGGCATTCATGGTGCTGGACCAGCCTCGCTGGCTGGTGCCGGACGAGGCCAAGCGGGAGTCGGTGCTGGCCGGAAACTTCGAGATCATCGTCGACCACGCCACTCGGCACGGACTGGTGTTCGGCACCGAGGACCGGGCCGGCGTGGCGGTCTGGCTGCCGTCCGTCGGTGAACCGCTGCCGCCGCCGGAGGACTACGACACCCGGCTGGCCTCGGCGTGCGGGGAGTGGACCCCTAACTTCGTGCACCTGGACGAGCTGTTCGCCGCCAACCATCCGCACGACGATCATCACCACCTGGCACTGCTGGCCGTACGTCCGGACCGCCAGGGCCAGGGCGTCGGCAGTGCGCTGCTGCGCCACCACCACGCCTGGCTGGACGCCAACGGCATGCCGGCGTACCTGGAGGCGAGTAGCGAGACCAGCCGCGACCTGTACGCGCGGCACGGCTACCGGGTCGCCGAGCCGTTCCGGCTGCCCGACGGCACGCCGTTCTGGCCGATGTGGCGGGAGCCGGTCGCCGGCTGAGGTGCGAAGACGGTGGTGGCCGGGTCCATCGGACCCGGCCACCACCGCCACCCCTCTTAGTACGTGCCGTCGAGCTGACCCCGCAGCTTCGTCAGGGCCCGGGCCAGCAGCCGCGAAACGTGCATCTGGGACACGCCGATCTGCTCCGCGATCTGCGACTGCGTCAGGTTGCCGTAGAACCGCAGCGTGAGGATCTTCTGCTCGCGCTCGTCCAGCGTGGCCAGCGCCGGGCCCAGTGCCACCCGCAGCTCGGCCAGCTCGAACTCGCTGTCCTCACCGCCGAGCATGTCGCCCAGCTCGGTCGCGCGATCGCCGTCACCGGTCGGGGTGGACAGCGACACCGCGTTGTACGCGCGGGCGCCCTCCAGGCCCTCCAGCACCTCTTCCTCGGTGAGCTTGAGGTGAGCGGCGATGTCGGCCACGGTCGGGGAGCGGCCCAGGGACTGCAGCAGGGAGCTGTTGGCGTCGGAGATGGCCAGCCGCAGCTCCTGCAAGCGGCGAGGCACGCGGATGTCCCACGTCCGGTCGCGGAAGTGCCGCTTCAGCTCGCCGATGATGGTGGGGATCGCGTACCCGGCGAAGTCGACCCCACGGGACGGGTCGAACTTGTCGATGGCCTTGATGAGGCCGACGGCGGCGGTCTGCGCCAGGTCGTCGGTGGGCTCGCCGCGACCGCTGTAGCGGTGGGCGAGGTGGTTGGCGAGCGGCAGCCAGGCCTCGATCGCCCGGTCACGCAGCGCGGCCCGGGAGGGATGTCCGGCCGGCAGCGCCGCCATGGCGTTCAGCAGCTCGGCGGCGCTGTCGGTGAGCGCCCGCGGGTCGAGCTTCGGGGCCGGGGTTGCCGGGGTGGTCGGGGTTGCCGGGGTGGTCGGGGTTGCCGGGGTGGTCGCCGATTCAGTGATCGTTGACGCGGTCATGGTGGTCCTCCCTGCACCTCGTCCGCGGATATAGACGTGACGCTTTGGTTAGTTCTGTTAGTACGTTCGGGAGTCACCTTAGCCCGATCGTCTCCTGGAAATCTAGCCGAAAGGACGATGTACTTAAGTTATTTCTAGGCATGAAGGCCGCGAAAGGGTCAAGGTCAACCTGTCGGGCGCGGTCAGATCGTCGCGGAGACCCTGCATGAACGGCCGATCGGGCTAGTGGTAGATGACCGTCCGTACATCACCGCCCGTCCGGATGGGGCCTCCGGGGCGTCGAACGGACGACGGTCGCCGCAGCTGGCAAGCGGAGTGTCACCAATCCGTCGTTGTCCCGTGAACGGGACCGGGCTTAGCGTCGCGGGGTACATCCCTGATCCGGAGGTGCCGTGCTCGATCCTGCCGTTCCCCACCTCGTCGTGAACAGCCGGACGCTGTACTTCAGCTGGTTGCCGGCGGACCCGGACGCGGTGGCGGCGCTGGTCCCCGAGGGGCTGCGGCCCCACCCGGACCGCGAGGTCTTCATGAACCAGTACGTGGTGGACGACGAGAGCCAGACCTCCGGCTTCGGTCCCTACTCCCTGACCTACCTCGGCGTCACGCTCGTCGGGATGGACGCCCCGGACGGGGTGACCCCGGGCGGTTGGTGGACCCACTACGTCACCTCCAGCGAGCGGGTACGCGGGTACGCCCTGGCCCGGGGTGCCCCGGCCGTACCCGGCCGCACCAGCATCACCGAGCGGGGCGGCACGATCGTCACCGGGACGGACATCGAGGGCGTGCCGGTGATCCGGGCCCAGGTACGCGTCGGCGACACCGGCCACGCCATGCACAACGGACACCACCGCTACCTGACCGAGTTGCACGGTCAACTGGTCAGCAGCATCTATCCGGTGGTCGCCGAACCGTCCACCGCGTTCGAGATCGAATCGGTCGAGTTCCTCGATCCGGACCACCCGGTGTACGCGTTGCGCCCGGAGAACCCGCTCACCATCGCCTGGGGCTACTACTCGCCGCGCTCCTCGTTCGCGTACCCCGGTGGGCTGACGGTGCTCGGCGAGCTGGAGCCGAGCTACCAGGTGCCGGACCGGCGGGCCCGCAGCGGTCTGCCGTCGGGGTCGTAGACCAGACGGTACGCGGGCAGCGCCCAGGCCCGGGTCCACCAGGGCAGGCGTCGGGCACGGTGCGGTCGCAGCCGGCCAGGTGGGCGAGGGCCCACCTGGCCGCCGTCGTACCAGCGTTGCAACGCCTCGGCGGCGGCGGTGATCGCGGTGACCGCGTCGTCCGGGTCGATCAGGTCCGCGTCGTCGCCGCCGGCCGGATCGCGGTCCAGATGCTCGCGGAGCAGGCGTAGCCGGAGGTCCCGGGCGAAATGCCGGGCTCCGTCACCCTGACCGGCCGGATCGTGCGGGTGGCGTGCGTCCGCGGTGTCGTCCAGCACCGCGCAGGAGAGTTCGCTGTCGTGGGTCCAGGACCGCCGGTTGAAGTTGTCGCTGCCGACGCAGGCCCACACGTCGTCGACCACGCACACCTTGGCGTGTACGTAGACCGGGGTGCCGGCGTGGTTCTCCACGTCGAAGACGTGCACCCGCCCCGCCGCGGTCTGCTCGCAGAGGGCCAACGCCTGCTCGCGACCGACCGTGTTCGGCGGCAGGGCCAGCCGCCCGTCCACGTCGGGATGGCGTGGCACCACGGCGACCAGATGCAACTCCGGATTGTCGCGCAGCGCTCCGGCGAAGAGTTCGGCGACCTCGGTGGACCAGAGGTACTGGTCCTCCAGGTAGATCAGCCGACGGGCGCGGCGTACCGCCTTGGTGTAGCCCCGGGCCACCGTGCGTTCGCCGTCCGGGGCGAACGCGTACCGGGGTCGGACCGCGGGGTAGGTGCGCAACACCTGGACGTGGTGCGGCCCGCAGGCCGGCGGGTCGGCCGGCTGCTCCGGCAGCGGCCCGGCGGTGAGGTCCGCGCCGCGGAGCCGGTCGCGCAGATAGGCCAGGGGGTTCTCCGAGTCCAGCGGCATCGGGTCGGTCCAGCGTTCGCGGAACGTGGTGTCCAGCGCGCCCACCACCGGCCCGCGCAGCGCGAGCTGCACGTCGTGCCAGGGCGGATGGTCACCGTAGGCGGCGGCCATCCGTACCGCCTGCGGGTCACCGTGGTGCGCGTCGTCGTCGCGGCGGCTGTGGCACAGGTCGATGCCGCCGACAAAGGCGATGTCCTGCTCGGGGGCGGCCGGACGGCGCAGCACCACAAGCTTCTGATGGTGTGATCCACCTCGCCGGACCCGCTGGTCGAGCAGCACCTCGCCGCCGGCGGCCGAAATCGCCTCGCTGAGGTTGCGGTTCTCCTGGTGGCTGTAGGACAGCACGTCGAGGTGCGACCGCCAGATCAGACCCTTGACCACCACACCGCGCTGAGCGGCGCGGGCGAACAGCTGGGCGATGGTCGGCCCGTCCGGACGGAGACGCTCGTCCGGGTCGCCCCGCCAGTCGGCGAAGAAGAGGTGGTCGCCGGCGCCCAGCCCCTCGACCTCGGTGACCAGCCGGTCGAAGTACGCGGCACCGTGAATCAGCGGCTCGGCGAGGTTTCCACTGGTCCAGACGGGTAACTCAGAGACCGGGTTGGCGCGTTCCGGTGCGGTGAGGAACCAGTCCTGTAGCGGCACGCTCCCGCCCTCAGAGAGGTCGTTCACGTCCTCACCATACGAACCCGTGGTCGGGCTCGCACGCTGGTGGGCTGCTGGCGGTAGGCGACCGACCCGCACCCCGAGCAGCGAGGAGCCGAAGCATGTCCGGCGAGCCGACGAACTCCGCGACCGAGCACCGCGAGCAGGCGGTGGAGAGTGAGCGGGGGGCGCTGTTGACCGTACTGGTGATGGTCCTGCTCGGTGTGGCCGGCATCTTCGCCGTCTCCTGAGCCGGGCGGGCGGCCCCGGTGACCGGAGCCGCCCTACGTCCAGCGGTCGATCAGGGACGCTCGCCCTGCCCCTCGGTGTGCGGCAGCCGCTCCGCCGGGACCACTCCGAGCCGCCCGGCCTGGAAGTCCTCGAACGCCTGGATCAGCTCATCGCGGGTGTTCATCACGAACGGCCCGTAGTGCGCCACCGGCTCCCGGATAGGCTGGCCGCCCATGATGTAGAGGTCCAGGGTCTGGTTGCGGCTGTCCTGGCGGGCGTTCGCCTTGAACCGCAACGCGTCGCCCGGCCCGTGCACGGCCAGCTGTCCGGTGCGTACGCCGCGGCCGTTGGCGCCCACCGTGCCGCGCCCGCCGAGCACGTACACCAGCGCGTTGAAGTCCGGCCGCCAGGGCAGGTCCACCTGCGCCCCGGGCTCGACCGTCACGTGGGTGACGGTGATCGGGGTGTACGTGGAGCCGGGCCCCCGGTGGCCGGCGATCTCACCGGCGATCACCCGGATCAGCGCCCCGCCGTCCGGGGTGGTGAGCAGCGCGGCCTGGTTGCCCCGGATGTCCTGGTACTTCGGTGGGCTCATCTTGGCCGCACTGGGCAGGTTGACCCACAGCTGGGTGCCGTGGAACAGCCCGCCGCTGACCACCAGGTGCTCCGGTGGGGCCTCGATGTGCAGCAGGCCGCTGCCGGCGGTCATCCACTGGGTGTCGCCGTTGGTGATCGTGCCGCCGCCGCCGTGGCTGTCCTGGTGGTCGAAGATCCCGTCGATGATGTAGGTGACGGTCTCGAAGCCCCGGTGCGGATGCCAGGAGGTGCCCTTCGGCTCGCCCGGTGCGTAGTCCACCTCGCCCATCTGGTCGAGCATGATGAACGGGTCCAGTTCGCTCATCGGCACCCCGGCGAACGCCTTGCGCACCGGGAACCCTTCGCCCTCGAAGCCGCTGGGCGCGGTGGTGAGCCGGCGGACCGGCCGGAACTCGGTGGATTCGTCGAGCCGGGGCAGCCGGGGCAGGACGAGAACGTTGTCGACGGTGATGGCGGGCATCGGGGCTCCTTCAGTTGTCGCCGGGGGCGGTGGCGAGGGTGGCGTCACTGTCGTCGGCGCCTCGCAGCCGCCGGCCGAGCCGGCTGAAAATCCTGGTCAGGGCGGCGACCTCGGCGTCGTCGAGGTCGTCAATCAGATGGGTACGCACGGACTTCAGGTGGTGCGGTGCGGCCTCCCGCAGCGCCAGCAGCCCGGCGGCGGTCAGCACCGCCTCGCTGCCCCGCCCGTCCTGCGGGCAGGGCTGTCGGGCGACCAGGCCCCGCCGTTGCATGGAGGAAACCTGATAGGTCAGCCGGCTGGGTGAGAAGACCAGACGGTCGGCCAGCTCACCCATCCGCAGTCGTTGCCCGGGCACCTCGGAGAGCAGCACCAGCACGTGGTAGTCGGCGAAGCTGAGCCCGCTGGCGGCGCGCAGGTCGTCCTCCAGCCGGGTGAACAACCGCTGGCTGGCCTCGATGTAGGTCCGCCAGGCGGCCAGGCGATCGCGGTCCAGACTCTCGGTCACGCCGCCACGTTAGCACTTAGTCAAAATTTGAACAAGAGTTGGATGTCATGGTGGTTAGGGGCGCGGCCGGCACTGTTCGCCGGTGGTGGTGAAGCTTTGAAGAAGTGTGGCCGACAGATCGCCGAGAGATGTCCGGTGCGTACTCGGCACGGGTGGTGTGAGACTCTGCGGCCGTGGAACTGACCGCTCCCGGCCTGCTGCTGCGTCCCTGGCGGGACGCGGACGCACCCGCCGTTCTGGATGCCTGGCGTGATCCGGCGATCGCGCAGTGGAACCCGCAGGGCGACCAGCTCGACCTCGACGCCGCGCTGCGCTGGCTACGGTGGCGGGCCGACTGGTCCGGCGGTGGCCACGTGTCGTTGGCGGCGGCCGACCCGGTCGACCCGGAGATTCTGCTCGGATCGGTGTCGCTGCACCGCATTCATGCCGGCGACGCCTCGATCGGTTACTGGACCGTCGCCGCTGCTCGCGGTCGCGGGGTCGCCACCGCGGCGGTCGTGCGGCTCAGCGGGTGGGCCTTCGCCGACCTCGGGCTGGAGCGCATCGAGCTGTGTCACGCGGTGGCCAATGTCGCGTCCTGCCGGGTCGCCGAACGGGCCGGTTTTCTGGCCGAGGGCACGCTGCGGCAGTCGCACCGCTACGGCGACGGCCGCCGCTACGACGAGCACCTGCACGCCCGCCTGTCCACCGACTGACCGGGCGGCCCCACCCACGGCGGGGCCGCCCGGGCGGCGGTTTCGGACGGGGTCAGCCCGCCGGCTGCGCCGCGCGTCCACCCAGGTTCAGCCGGCCGAGCAGCTGACGGGCCTGGTCGGCCACATCGGCCTCCACGGTGACCGCGTACTGGTTGGCCCGCAGGGAACTGGCGGAGGTGAAGTCACGCTGCCCGCCCGTCATCGCATGTGCCACGGCACCGAAGACGGCACCCCAGATCGCACCGATGACGAGGCCGGCGAGGATCACCGCCACCCAGTTCCCGACGGTGAAGATGCCGAACAGCAGGCCGATGAACAGACCGAACCAGGCCCCCGTACCGGCTCCGACCAGTGCCGCGCGGGCGGTGGTCAGCCGGCCCAGCACGGTCTCCACCAGGGCTAGGTCGGTGCCGACGATGGCGGTTCGTTCCACCGGGAACCGGTTGTCGGCGAGATGGTCCACCACCCGCTGGGCGGCCGGATAGTCCGGAAAGGCGCCGATCGTCACGGTCGGCGGCCCGGTTGGTGGTCCGTGGCCGTCGCCACTGGGTGCGGCGGGACGACCGCCGGGGCCCGACGGGAGGGTGCCGCCGCCGGTCACACCCGGCTGCCAGGCCGAGGGGTTCGACTGTGTGGTCATGGGTCTCCTCCTTCGTCAACGGGTCGCCTTCCCGCGTCGGCGGGGCGGTAACGCCCGGGTGGCCTCCGGCTCGTTGGCCTGCGCCGACGCGGGCAGCATCGGGACATGCTCCGGAAAAGGGCGGGCCCCCGGCCACCACCGGTAGGGCGGTGGTCGGGGGCCCCGGGACGGGTCAGGGGATCAGGCGCAGGCGGTGCCGTTCAGGCTGTAACCGCTCGGCGTGGACAGGCTGCTGCCGGTGTAGGTGCCCTGGAAACCGACGCTGAGCGTGCCGCCGCTGGGCAGGCTGCCGTTCCAGGCGGCGTTGCGGACCGTGATCTGGTTGCCGGACTGGCTCCAGTCACCGTTCCAGCCGTTGCTCAGCCGCACTCCGGAGGCGACGTTGAAGGTGAGGTTCCAGCCGTTCAGCGCCGCGCCGCGGTTGGTCACCCGGATCTCGGCGGTGAAGCCACCGGTCCACGTGTTCGGGGTGAACGTCACCGAGCAGCCACCGCCGGGCGGGTTGGTGGTCGGCGGGGCCGTGGTGGGCGGGGCCGTGGTGGGCGGGGCGGTGGTGGGCGGGGCGGTGGTCGGCGGGGCGGTGGTCGGCACCGGGCCGGCCGCGATAGCCAGGTCGTACGCCCGCTGCGGCACGAACTGACCCGCCGCCGCGATGCAGCCGTCCGCCTCGCCGGGCAGCTTCACCCAGAGGAACGCGTCGATGGCGGAGTCGCCGGTGTTGGTGGTGCTCGGAGTCCCGATCGCCCGCCCCGGCGGGTCGCACCACTCGGAGCCGGCCGGGCCGTTGCCGTTGCGACTGGTGTCGATGACCGCCTTCAGCCGGGAGTTGCCGGTGGCCGCGATGATCTGCTTGGCATACGAGACCTCGTCGGCGGTACGGCGGTAGTTCGACACGTTCACCGAGATGCCGTCGGCGCTGTTGGCGATGTCGGCGGCGTTCAGCCGGGCAGCGGCCTCACCGGCGGCGAGCCAGCCGCCGTGGCCGATGTCGTAGTAGACCTTCGCCGCCGACGAACCCCGCTTGAGCGCCTTGCCGGCGTACGCCATCGAGGCCCGCACCTCGGCCTGCTGGCTCTCGTTCATGCAGCTGGTCATGATCGGGAGCACGTCGGGCTCCAGGATGATGGTGGCCGGACGCCCACCGAGACCCGCGGCGACCTGGTCCACCCACTGCCGGTAGGCGGAGTGGCTCGGGGCGCCGCCCGCGCTGTGGTTGCTGCAGTCACGGTTGGGGATGTTGTAGACCACCAGGATCGGGATCTTGCCGGCGGCGGCTGCGGCGCCGACGAAGGAGTCCACCTCGCCGCGTACGGTCGAGGTGTTGGTGGTGGTGTACCAGCGGGGTTGCGGGACGCTGGCGATCCGGTCCCGGATCACGGCGGCCTTCGAGTCGTTCGGGTTGGCCGCCACCCAGCGGGCGGCGCTGGTCTGCGGGTCGACGTAGAAGGCGGATTCGGCGGCCGCGGCGGGCGCGGGGCGCAGCGCGCCCACGCCGACGCTGCCGGCCACGGTCAGTGCCGTCGCCACGACGCCGACCAGAGCGAATGTGCTTCGGGTTCTCATGGTCTGCTCCTCGTACCCATCGAAGAAAGTGCGTGGAAGCGCTCCCACATGTCCGTCAAGGTACGGGCCGATTGCAGGCTTGTGAAGAGTTTCCGGAACAATTCGGCGGACCACCGACCCGTGGCGTCGGGCCGCAGCGGCCGGCCGCCCTACGATCATGGGATGGACGGTGAGCGATCGGGCGTGGTGGTGATCGGTGCCGGGATCGCCGGCGTGGCCTGCGCCCGGGAACTGCGCGACGCGGGCGTGCCGGTCCAGATCCGGGAGCGGGGACGGGTGGCCGGCGGCCGGATGGCCAGCCGGCGTTTCGACGGCCGCCCCGCCGACCTCGGTGCGGCCTACTTCACCGTCAGTGATCCCGAGTTCGCCGAGGTGGTGCAGGGCTGGCAGGCGGCCGGGCTGGCCCGGGAGTGGACCGACACCTTCGTCGCGTACGACGGCGACGGCCGCCGTGAGGTGCCCGGGCCGATGCGCTGGGCGGCATCGCGCGGGCTGCGCTCGCTTGTGGAACACCTCGCTCGGGACCTGCCCGTGACGGTCAACCGGCTGGTGCTCGGTGTCGGGCCGGGACCGACAGTGAACGGCGAAGAGTGTGCGGCGGTGGTGCTGGCGATGCCCGGGCCACAGGCCGCGTGGCTGCTCGACCCGGGACTCGCGGCGGCCACCGAGGCCGTGGCACGGCAGCGTTGGTCGCCGGCCCTGGCGGCGATGCTGCGGTTTCCGACGCGGCGGTGGAGCGACTTCCGGGGCGCGTTCGTCAACGACCATCCACTGCTCAACCTGGTCTGCGACGACGGCGACCGGCGCGGCGACGGTGCGGCGGTCCTGGTCGCGCACACCACCGAGGAGTTCGCGGCCGGGCACCTGGCCCAGCCGACCGCAGCCGCGCCGGAGATCGAGGCGGCCGTACGCGACCTGCTCGCCCTGCCCGACCGGGCGGAACACGTGCACGTGCACCGGTGGACGTACGCCAAGCCGACCGGCGGTGGCGGCCCGGACACCGGTTTCCACCTCGACGACGACGGCATCGGGCTGGCCGGGGACGCGTTCGGCGCACCCCGGGTGCAGACCGCCTGGCGCTCCGGCCGCGACCTCGGCCGGGCCCTGGCCCGCCGGCTGGCCTGATCGGCCAGCGGCCGACGCGCCGGCCGATGGGGCGCTCAGGCGGCGACAGGTGCGGAGGGGGCCGCTGAGGTCTCCGTCCGGGTGCGCCCACCGGATGCGTCAAGCAACCGCATGACAGGTGTCGCCGCGACCCCATGCACCACCACGGAGACGATCACCACCAGGGCGACGGTGGCCCAGACGAGTTCCGCCTGCGGGAAGTCCGCCTTCGTGGTGGCGTAGGCCAGGTAGTAGAACGAGCCGATGCCCCGGATGCCGAAGGCGGCGATCACCCAGTGCTCCGCCGGCCGCCCCGGTGCGCCGCGCAGCGCCAGCCAACCGGCCAGCGGCCGGACCACGAACACCAGGGCCAGACCGACAAATGCGGCGGGCCAGGTCAGCGCGGCCAGCAGCCCGCTGATCACCGCGCCGCCCAGCAGCAGCAACATCAGCACCGTGAGCAGCCGTTCCACCTGCTCGGCGAAGTCGTGCAGCACCGCGTGGTACTTGTGGTTGCGCTCCGCCGCCCGGATCGCGCGGGCGGCCACGAAGACCGCCAGGAAGCCGTAGCCGCCGGCCACCTCGACCAGCCCGTACGCCAGGAAGGTGGCGGCCAGCGCCAGGAATCCCTCCGCGTGCCGGGCCAACCGCAGCTCGCTGGGCGCCCGGAAGAAGAGCTTGCCGAGCAGCCAACCGATCAGTAGTCCGCCGGCCAGCCCGGCGCCGACCTTGTAGAGCAGGTCGACGGTGAGCCAGCGGGCCAGCCAGTCACCGGGCGCGAGGCCGGCGCCCGCGATCGCGACCGCCGCGTAGACGAACGGGAACGCCAGGCCGTCGTTCAGCCCTGCCTCTGAGGTGAGCGCGAAACGAACCTCGTCCTCCGAGTCCGACTCGTCGGTGGGCTCGCCGACCTGGACGTCGGAGGCGAGGACCGGGTCGGTCGGCGCGAGCGACGCGGCGAGCAGCAGCGCGCTGGCCGGCACCAGGCCCGCCCACCACCACCCCAGCAGGGCGACGGCGGCGATGCACAACGGCATGGCCACGGCCAGCAGCCGCCACGTCGACGACCAGCGTCTCCAACTCAACGGTCGATCGATCTTCAGGCCGGCGCCCATCAAGGCGACGATCACGCAGATCTCGGTCAGGTGGGTGGCCAGATCCCGATGGGTCAGGGGGTCCGGCACGGGCAGGTTGGTGGGCAGCGAGTAGACAAGCATCCCGAGACCTAGGAAGGCCAGCGGCATCGACAGCGGTCGCCGCTCCACCAGCCGAGGCAGGATGCCGGCGAGCAGGGCCGCCACACCGAGCACCGCGAACGCAACGTCTACCGTCTCCACCGGACCGCCTCTCACCACGTCCGCAGCAGGCGGACAGGTGGCGCACTACGTGCCCCGGCGGAGGTTGCGGTAATCCGGGAGAATTTCCGGTACCGGTGCCAGCCGTACCCCGGATCGTCGGCCGGCTGCTCAGGCGGATGGGAGCAGGATCTCGAACCAGACCGTCGAGCCACGCACGGTGGGGTCGGTGCCCCAGGCGTCGCTCAACTCCTCGATCAGGCCCAACCCGCGTCCCCGGCTGCTCAGCGTCTCCGTGCGGGCCCGGGTCACCGTGCCCCGGGAGCCCGAGTCGGCCACCGACACGAGCAGGCGCTCCGGGCTGAGATCGACCTCCACCCGGGCCGCCGTGCCCGCGTGCAGCAACGCGTTGGTGGTCAGCTCGCTGGTGCACAGCACCGCCGCGCCGATCACCGACTCCGCGACCTCCCACTCGGTGAGCTGGGCGGTCATCCAGTGCCGTACCCGGCTCGGCGCGGTCGGCTCGGCGGGTACCTCCATCCGCGCCGACCGGCTCGGCCGCACCGCGTACTCGACGGCGAGCACCGCCACGTCGTCCTCGGTCGCGCCGGGCACGGCCGCGGAGGCCACCGCGCACAACGATCTCGGGTCGCCGCTCGGCGCCCCGGCCACCGACTCCGCCAGTCGCTCCAGGCCGTCCGACAACCCGTGCCGGCGTCGTTCCACCACGCCGTCGCTGAACAGCAGCAGCGTGTCGCCGGGCGAGAACGCGACGGTACGCGTCGCCGCCCGGTAGCCGATCCCCAACGGGGCACCGGAGGGCACGTCGACGTACTCGGCCGTCGGCTCACCCGTCGGCCCACAGCGACGCACCAGCGGCGCCGGATGACCGGCGCTGGCCAGGGTCAGTTCCTCCCGGCCGACGTCGATGACGCCGAACGCCACGGTGACGAACAACTCGTACGTGCCGGCCTCGGTGCCGAGGCTGCCTACCAGCCGATCGAGCCCGGCGAGCACCTGATCCGGGCGGGGGTCGTTGAGCGCCAGCGCGCGGAGTGCGGCGCGTACCTGGCCCATCCGGGCGGCGGCCTGCACGTCGTGGCCGGCCACGTCGCCGAGGACCACACCCAGGTCGCCGGTGGGCAGCACGAACGCGTCGTAGAAGTCCCCGCCCGCGGCGTTGCCGTCGACTCCCGGGTCGTACCGCGCGGCGATCCGCAGGCGGGGCAGGACCGGCAGGTTCTCCGGCAGCATGCTGCGTTGCAGCAGTTGGGCGGTGCCGTGCTGGGTCTCGAAGCGGCGTGCCCGCTCGGTGGCCTGCCCGATCAGCTCGGCCGAGGCTGCCAGCAGTGCCCGCTCCGCCGCCGACCACGGATGCGCCGAGCGGTAGCCGACCGTCAGCGCTCCCCGCACCACGGACGCCCGCAGCGGTACCGCCGCCAGGGCCCGGATCTTCTGGTCGTGCCGGTCCGCCGCGATCTCGTACAGCGGCTGGCCGTCGTCGATGAAGCTGGCCTGACCCGTGCGGGCACTGACCACCGCCGGCGCCGACCAGCCGGCCGGGCCGCGCCGCCACAGCGGGGGAAGGCGTTCGTCCGCCTCGTCGACCAACTCGCCACGGACCCGCCGGACCATCCGCCACCCGGCGCCGCCGCCCCCGTCGTCCACCGCGAAGGAGACCCGGTCGGCGTCGAACGAGGTGATCGCGTAGCGCAACGCGACCCGGGCCACGTCGTCCAGGGTGAGCGTGCCGGCGAGCGCCGCGGCGAAATCGCTGAGGCCCTGCAACTGGCGGGTGGCCGGGCTGGTCTCGGCCACCACGGACAGCACGCCGACGACCCGGCCGTGGCTGTCCCGCACCGGCGAACAGGCGCGGGTGTAGACGGGCTGGTCGAGGGCGACTGCGGCGTGCAGCGGGAGCGGGATCTCCCGGTCCAGGACGGCTACTCCGGTGCGGTAGGTCTGCTCGACGACGTCACCGACACCGGGGCGCTGCCAGACCTCGGCGAAGACCTCGGTGGGGGGACGGCCCATGGCGTCCGGGTGCCGGTCGCCGATCAGATCGGCGTACGCGTCGTTGTACAGCAGCAGCAACTCCGCGCCGAGGTGCAGGGCCATCGGCGCCGGAGAGGCGAGCACCACCTCGACGGTCGCCCGGACGGCGGGATCCCACGACTCGTACGGGCCGAGCGCCGTGGCACCCCATCGGGGGTGGCCGACGACGGTCGCCGTGCCCGGCACCGCCGTGCCCGGCAGCGGGCCTGATGGCGTGGGTACTCGCCCGACCGTTCCTGGCATGAACGCAGCCTAGTCCGCCCGCTCGACCCGCGTTCCCGATCATCGGTCGGGCGCGCCGGCCTGGGACATCAGAGCAGGTCAGAGCCGTTCCGGTGCGGTCTGTCCAGAAAAAGGGGGCGACCGTAGCGGCGTGCTGGCCGGGGGAAGGGGTAAGCGCGCCGGGCAATCCATGCGACAGGAGGGACATCATGCCGGAAACCCTCGCGGCCAGGCAGGTCGACATCGGTGACGCCGTGGCCGACATGTGGAGGTCGGTGCTGCTGTTCGTGCCCCGGGCCATCGCGTTCATCGCGATTCTCGTGGTCGGATGGCTCATCGCCAGAGCCGTGCTCAAGATCGTGGACGCGGCCCTGGAACGGGTGGGGTTCGACCGGGCGGTCGAACGGGGCGGTATCAAGCGTGCGCTGGAGCGGACGCGGTACGACGCCAGTGACATCCTGGCGAGGCTCGCGTACTACGCGGTGCTGCTGTTCACCCTTCAGTTCGCCTTCGGCGTCTGGGGGCCGAACGCGATCAGCGACCTGATCGCGGGCGTGGTGGCGTGGCTGCCCCGGGCGTTCGTCGCGATCGTCATCGTGGTGGTGGCCGCCGCGATCGCCAACGCGGTCCGGGACATCGTCACCGGGGCGCTCGGCGGGCTGTCGTACGGCCGCTTCCTGGCGGACGTGACGGCGATCTTCATCATCGCCCTGGGTGTCATCGCGGCGCTCAACCAGGTGGGCATCGCCACCACCGTCACCCAGCCCGTGCTGATCGCGGTGCTCGCCACGGTGGCCGGCATCCTGATCATCGGCGTCGGTGGTGGTCTGGTGCGACCGATGCAGAACCGCTGGGAAGGCTGGCTCACCCGAGCGGCCGAGGAGTCACGGGCGATCCGGGAGCAGCGGCAGGGTGCCGAGGCCGGTCGTGGTGACATGCAGCGGCAGATGGCCGACCGGACTGGCGCCGGCCAGCCGGCGGCACGGGGATCGGAGTCCTCGATGGCCGGGGGACGGGGTACCTACCAGTCCGGCAACGCCGGCGACGAGACCCAGCAGTTCCGTCCGTGACGGTGGCTCGGTCGCACTGCCGGTCGCGCTGAGCCGGGTGTCCGCCGCACGGCGGGCGCCCGGCTCACCTCACAGCGGTGGCGGCTGCGGGGCCGGCGTGTCCAGCGCGGCCGTCAGCGCACAGACCGCGAGCAGGCGCAGCATCACCCAGTCCGCCTCCGCCCAGTCGACCGGGGCATCGGCCGGATGCCAGCCGTACTCCTCGGCGGCGACCCGCACACCGTCGGCGTAACCGGCGAGGGCCGCTGCGGTCAACGGTCGTCGGTCCCCGCGCAGGCTGTCACGCACCGCGGCGGCGTGCTGGTCGACGGCGGCGAGCAGCCCGGGCAGGGCTGAGGCGGCGGCGAGCCCGTCCAGCCCCACGGCGTTGGCGAGCGTGACCAGGCTGGACCGGGCCCAGTCGACGGCGGTGGGGGAGACGACCCGGTTCGACGGCACGCGCATGGGGAACGAATGTAGCCAACCCGCAGCGCCGCGACCTCGGCCGCTCGGACGGTCCCGGTGTCCACGGCGGTGGCCGGCAGGTGCCCGAGGGGATCGAGTCGGGCGCGGCGGACGGTGGGGAAGCGGACCCCGCGGCACGACCGGCACCAGGAGGTACGGATGGACACCACCGACGGTCCCGACGAGCAACACCGGCGTCCGGCCGGAGTGAGCGACGACACGGTGGCTGCCCTCGGCAAGCTCAGCGAGGCGCTGGAGTGCGTGGAACGCGCCCGGGGGCATCTCTACTCGCTGCACCAGCTCGTCGGGCACGCCGATCTGATGCTCGACGACGCGGTACGGATGTTCCGCGATGCCGGGCACCCCGGCATCGCCGACCGGATCGCCGACGAACTGGTGGGCCGCAACGTCATCGCCGGTAGGTGGACGTTCCAGATCGTCGAGGACTTCGACGACGGCTACCACGCGGTGTTCCGCGACCTGGACCGGTCGGCCCGCGACCAACTGGTCGGTGGCCGACGGCACCTCTACGAGGCGGAGATGAAGGAGCGCCGCCGCACGCCCGGGCGTCCGGGCCACGAGGCGCGCCCGGCCGGCGAACCATGAACCTCGGCCCGGCCGAGGCGCCCCCGCCCGGCCGGTGACGTCGGGGAGCCCTACTCGGAGGAAGGCGCGTCCGCCGGACGGCGCCGCGCGGCATCGTCGGCGATGATCACGGTCGCCACCATCAGCGCGACGCAGAGGCTGAACAGCCACGAGCTGTCGTCGACCAGCCTGGCGGAGACGGGTGCCTGCACTGCGGCGAGGAGAAAGCCGAGCCATGCCAGGCGGCGCTGACGCGTGGAGAGGAAGCCGGAGCCCTGATGCATTCCGAAAGTCTTGCGCGCGACGCGGCCATTGCCGTCAGCCGAACGGCCGATTCTGCCTGAGCTGTCCGAATTCTCCGGCCGTTCGGCCGAGGCGTCTCCGCTGCCGGTCGCGACGCTCCGGGTACGTCGCGGATCGTCGCCGCGGATCCGGAACGTACCCGGATTCGGTGTCAGAGGGTGTCCGGGCCGGTACGCCCGGTGGTGGAGGGGCGGTAGGCGCGGTCCGGGTCGGTGGGCTCACGGCCCGTGCCGGGCGCCTCGCCGCCCCGGTCGGCCGCCTCGGGGCCGTGCCCGAAGGCGGCTTCCTCCCCGGCGTCGTTGCCGGTCACGTCGTCGGCCTGCCCGTCGAGCGTGGACCGGGCGACGGCCCGGTCCAGTTCCTCCAGCGGCAGTCGTTCCTCGTCGCGCCATGCCCTGTCGTCGGTCATGCCATCGCGGTACCCCCGCCCCGTCGTCGCAAACGGCGCGTCCGACGCGGCGTGGTCGTCCGGCAGCCAGGGAAGCATCCGGTGCACACGTCGACGGCCGCCGGAGGTACCCGGCGGCCGTCGAAGGTCTAATGGCGGAATCAGGGCTGCGGACGTTCGACCTGCCCACGCCACGCACCGGTCTCCTGACCGCGCCGCTCGATGAACGTCTTGAACCGTTGCAGGTCACCCTTTGCCCGGCGGTCGACCACGCCGAGCTTGTCGCCGGCCTGTTCGATGACACCGTGCGGATCGAACTCCAACTGGAGGCTGACCCGGCTGCTGTTCTCGTCCAGCCGGTGGAAGGTGACCACCCCGGCATGCTGGGTGCCGCCGGTCGACCGCCACGCCACCCGCTCGTCGGGCAGCTGCTCGGTGATTTCAGCGTCGAACTCCCGCTTCACTCCGGCGATCTCGACGGTCCAGTGGGTCATCGTGTCGGAGAGCTGGCGGATCTCCTGCACGCCCTCCATGAACTGCGGAAACTCCTCGAACTGGGTCCACTGGTCGTACGCCGTCCGAACCGGGACGGCCACATCGACATGCTCCGTTACGCCACTCATCAGCATCCTTCCCTGCACTTGGTGAGGCTTGCGGACCGGTCGGTCCACCTACCAGCGCGTCGTCTCGTTGGTGTGGCCGAGCGCCGCCCACACCTCGGACACCGTCTGGTACCGGGTGCTCTCGGGCAGGCGTTCCAACGCGGCCAGTACGTCGTCGGGGGCCTCGTTCGCCCGTGCGTTGGCGAGCAGTGCGGCCCGGTCCCCGGGCAGCGCGGTCATCGTGATGAACCGCCCCAACCGGCTGCGGGCCTCGACGTCCTCGGAGGTCATGCCCTGGGGAGCGCCGCTGCGCAGGTCGCCGGCCGGTGCCGTGGTCGGCTCCGGCTGGTCCTCTCCCGCGGGCTCCGGGACGCGGAACTCGTCGACCCGCGAGCCGCCGGTCCCCGGCCCCTGCACGAGGCCGCTGACCTCCTGGCTCATCTGCTCGTCGACCCTCGGTGAGTGCTTGCTGCTGCCGCGATCCATGTCTTCTGCGCTACCCGAGGGGACGGGTGGTAAACCGGTAAGCGGTCACGCACCGGCCGGCGACCGTGGTGGCAACGCCGACTCCTCCGCGTCCTCCCGGCCCGACTGGAGCCGCCGTCCCCGCTGGAGTTCGGCGTTGATCTGTACGCCGAGCATCAGCGCGGAATTGGACAGGTAGAGCCAGACCAGGAACGCGATCACCGCCCCGAGGCTGCCGTACGTCGTGTCGTACGAGTTGAAGTTCGCCACGTACAACCCGAAGCCGAAGGAGCCGAGCGCCCAGGTGCTCAGGGCCACCGTTCCGCCCAGGGTGAGCCAGCGGAAACGTGGCTGACGCACGTTCGGCGCGACCCAGAACAGCAGGGACATCAACAGCATCGCGATCAACGCGAGCGCCGGCCACTTGGCCACCGCCCACGCGGTGCGGGCCGCGCCGCCGGCCCCCACCAGGTCACCGATCGCGTCGGCGACCGGGCCGCTGACGATCAGACCGGCGGCCACGATGGCGAGCAGCACCAGCGACAGGGCAGCCAGTCCGATCTGCAACGGGCGCAACTTCCACACCGGCCGCCCCTCGACGACGCCGTAGATGGCGTTCGAGGCCCGGGTGAACGAGGCGATGAAGTTCGAGGCCGACCAGAGCGCACCGAGCAGACCGAAGCTGAGCAACACCCCGGCGGAGCTGTTCTGGTCCACCACCTCGCGGACCACGCCGACGAAGCTCTCGTTCGCCACCACCGAGCCGGCGCCCACGTCGCGGGCCAGGTCGAGCACGGTGTCGACGGTGCGCTCCCCGTCGGAGACCAGACCGACCAGGGCCACCACCACGACGGTGGAGGGGAACAGCGCCAGCACCCCGTAGTAGGTGAGCGCGGCGGCCCAGTCCGTGCAGTTGTCCCGTAGGTAGTTGCGTCCGGCCCGGACCAGCACGCCACGCCAGGTCTGCCAGCGGAGCTGGCGGATCCCCGGTAGCCGTGGCACCGGCGGATCGGTCGACGGGGCGTCGGGGTTCGTCGTCGTCATGACCGCTCCCTGGGCACTGTGGGCACCGTGGCTGGTCCGGCCGGTACCCGGCCCGCTCCGGCGGCAAACGCCGCCGACGTTTGCCGCGACGTCGCCGGGGTACGCCAATCCGAATCGCTCGCACACGGAGGAGGTTCGAGATGCCCGGGCGCGAGGTACTGCCCAGCACGCTGCGGCGCTCCCCGGAGAAGGCCCAGCGTACCTGGGAGAAGACACACGATTCCGCGGTCGAGACCTACGGCGAGGGCGAGCGGGCGCACCGCACCGCGTTCGCCGCCGTCAAGCACGAGTTCGAGAAGGTCGGCGACCACTGGGAGCCGAAGGGCCGCAAGGGCCCCAGCGACCAGCAGGCCGCCGGCGGTGGCCCGACCCGGCGGGCGCCGACCGCCGGTGGGGTGGACGCGAACGCCTCCAAGGAACACCTCATGGGGGTGGCTCGCGAACTGGACGTGCCGGGACGGTCGAGCATGACCAAGCCGGAACTGGTCAAGGCCATTCAGAAGGCCAACGATCGCCAGACCCGCAAGGCCCGCGGCGGCTGAACCGACGTTCGCCGACCCGCGACGGCCGCGGCGGGCTGAGCCCGCCGTTCGTCGGCAGGGCCCGGCCGGCGTACGCGTCGGACCGGGCCCTGCGGCACGCCCGTCCGGTGCGCCGGTTCACCAGTGGCCGCCGCCGGGGGCCTGGATGTGTACCGCCTTGGTGGCGGTGAACTCGTCGAGCAGTTCCGGCCCGTAGCCGAAGCCCTGACCGCTGCCCCGGCGCGGGTGCGCGGCACCGGCCGGCGCGCCGCCGAAGACCGCGTTCACCTTCACGGTGCCCACCGGAAGCTCCCGCCAGGCCCGCTGGGCGTGGCTCATCGACCCGGTCAGCACGGTCGCCGCCAGCCCGTACGGTGAGTCGGCCGCGCACCGCAGCGCCTCGGAGAACGAGTCGACCACCACCACGGCGGCGACCGGGCCGAACGTCTCCTCCCGGATCAACGCCAGGTCGTGCCGGCAGCGGTCGACCACGGTGGCCGGATAGAAGGCGCCCGGCCCCTCCGGCAGGGTGCCGCCGATACGCAGCCGGGCGCCGTCGGCCACCGCCGCGATCACCTGCCCGTGGACCTGATCGCGATGGCGGCGGTCGACCAGTGGACCGAGCTGGGTGTCCGGATCCCGCCCCGGTCCGACGCGCAGTGCGGCGGCCCGCTCGACCAGCGCGGCCACGAAGTCCTCGGCCACGTCGCGGTGGGCGTAGATCCGTTCCACCGCGACGCAGATCTGGCCCGCGTTGGCGAAGGCGCCCAGGGCGGCCTCCCCGGCGGCCCAGTTCGGGTCGACGTCGGCGTCGACGATCAGTGGGTCGCTGCCCCCGTTCTCCAGCAGCACCTTGGCACCGGTGCTGGCCGCGGCTTCGGCGATCGCCCGGCCGGTGGCGCTGGACCCCACGTGGGCCACCATGTCCACCTCGGCGGCGGCCAACGCCGCGCCGGTCGTCGGACCCCCGCTGAGCAGCGACAGCACCCCCGCCGGCAGGGCGGTGTCGAAGGCGCGGGCCAGCAGCCACCCGGTCGCCGGGGTGCGCTCGCTGGGCTTGTGCAGCACCACGTTTCCGGTGACCAGAGCCGCGCCGAGCAGCCCGCACGACACGGCGACCGGGTCGTTCCACGGCGTGATGGCAGCCACCACGCCACGCGGCTGCGGCGTCATGAAATCGATCGCGGCGGGATCGCCGTGCAGGGTACGGCCGCCCCGGGCGGGCGCGAGTTCCGCGTACTGCCGCAGGGTGGCGATGCCCGCGTCGACGCCGCCCCGGGCGTCGGCGAGCGGCTTGCCCATCTCCGCGGTGGTCGCCTGCGCCAGCTCGTCGGCGACGTCGGCGACCGCGTCGGCGATCCGGTGCAGTGCCGCGGCCCGCTCCGACGGGGCCGTCGCCGCCCACTCGGACGCCACTCCGCGCGCCGCCGCCACCGCTTTGTCGACCTCGTCGGTCGTGGCGACCGGGGCGCTGGTCACCGGCCGGCCGTCGGCCGGATCGTGCACCGTCAACTCGCCGGCCTCCCCGCCGGCACCCCAGACCCCACCGATGAGCTGCGTGACCGTGTACATGGCGCGCTGCATGCCCGGGCCCGGCCCCGGCAAACGTTTCGCCGCAACGACTCGGGGTAGCGTCCTCGGATGATGTCGTCGGGTTCCCTCGGTGCCGAGCGGGCCGACGCTGTCGTCGTCGGTGCCGGACACAACGGCCTGGTCGCCGCCAACCTGTTGGCTGACGCGGGTTGGGACGTGCTGGTGCTGGAGGCCACCGGGGTGCCCGGTGGAGCGGTCCGCTCCGCCGAGGTGACCGCGCCCGGCTACCTGAGCGACCTTTTCAGCTCTTTCTACCCGCTCGGTTACGCCTCGCCGGTGCTGCGCGGGCTCGACCTGACCCGGTACGGGCTCGCCTGGCGGCACGCCCCCGACGTGCTGGCCCACCTGTTTCCCGACGACCGGGCCGCCGTGCTCAACCGCGACCCCGGCGTCACGGCGGCGTCACTGGAGACCTTCGCTCCCGGTGACGGCGAGCGTTGGCTGAGCGCGTACGAGCAGTGGCAGCAGGTCGCCGACCCGATGATCGAGCTGATCACCACTCCGTTCCCGCCGGTACGCGGCGGCCTCGACCTGCTGCGCCGGCTGCGGATCAGCGGCTCGCTGCGGCTGGCCCGGCGCCTGGTGCTGCCGGCGAGCCGGCTCGGTGCGGAACTCTTCAGCGGTGCCGGCGGGCCGGCACTGCTGGCCGGTTGCGCCCTGCACACCGACCTGTCCACCGAGGAGGCCGGCTCCGGCGTCTACGGCTGGCTGCTCGCCATGCTCGGCCAGCAGGTCGGCTGGCCGGTCCCGGAAGGCGGCGCGCAGAAGATCACCGACGCGCTTGTGGCCCGGTTGACCGAGCGAGGTGGCCGGATCCTCTACGGTGCCCGGGTGGACCGGATCCTGGTCGCCCGGGGTCGGGCGATGGGCGTACGCACCGTCGGCGGCACCAACTGGCGGGCCCGTCGGGCGGTGCTCGCCGACGTGCCCGCGCCCGCGCTGTACCTGGATCTGGTCGGCCCAGCCGTGCTGCCCCCGCGGCTGGTGGCCGACCTGGAACACTTCCGCTGGGACGGGTCCACGCTGAAGGTGGACTGGGCGCTGTCCGCCTCGATGCCCTGGACGAACCGCCGCCTGTCCACCGTCGGCACCGTGCACCTGGGTGCGGATCTCAACGGGCTGACCGGCTATGCCGCGACGCTGGCCCGGGGCGAGCTGCCACCGGATCCGTTCCTGCTGGTGGGGCAGATGTCGGTGGCGGATCCGAGTCACTCGCCGCCGGGCACCGAGTCGCTCTGGTCGTACACCCACCTGCCGTTCCGTCGGCACTGGCGGGCCGACGACATCGTCGCGCACGTCGAGCGGATGGAGACGGTGCTGGAAGCCGCCGCCCCCGGCTTCCGCAGCCTGGTGGTGGGCCGGCACGTGGCCGGCCCGGCCGAGCTGGAGGAGGCCAACCCGAGCCTGGTCGGCGGCGCGCTGGGCGGCGGCACCGCCGCCCCGTACCAGCAACTGTTCCTGCGGCCGGTACCCGGACTCGGCCGCGCCGACACTCCGGTGGACCGGCTATTCCTGGCCAGTTCGTCGGCACACCCCGGCGGCGGGGTGCACGGCGCGCCCGGCGCGAACGCCGCCCGGGCCGCCCTGGCTCGCGACCGGGCGCTCACCGGTGGGTGGTACCAACGGGCGATCGCCACCGCGCACCGGGCCGTCTACGCGTGACCGCCGAACCGACAGGTCAGGGCTCGATGTTGCGGTGCCGGGTACGGAGCTTGAACGGCATCAGCGCGCTTTCGATCTTGGTGGCGGTGGTCATCTTCGAGGCGCCGTCGCGTCGCTCCTCGAACCGGATCGGCACCTCCAGGATGGTGTGCCCCAGCTTGGTGGCCAGGTAGTGCATCTCGACCTGGAAGCTGTAGCCGTTGGACTGCACCCGCTCCAGCCCGATGTCGCGCAGCGCGTCGGCCCGCCAGATCTTGAAACCGGCGGTGAGGTCGCGGATCCGTACCCGCAGCAGCGTGTGCACGTACAGGTTCGCCCAGCCACTGAGTGCCCGCCGGTACAGCGGCCAGTTCTCGTCCAGCTCGCCGCCGGGCACGTAACGTGACCCGATGACCACACCGGCCTGAGTGGACAGCAGCGCGCCGAGCATCCCCGGCAACGCCTCCGGCGGGTGGGACAGGTCGGCGTCCATCTGGGCCACGTACTCGGCGCCGCCGTCGAGGGCCCGGCCGATCCCGTCCACGTACGCCCGGCCCAGACCCTCCTTGCCCGGCCGGTGCACGACCTGCACGCGTTCCGGATGCTCTATGGCGAGCTTGTCCGCGACCTCACCGGTGCCGTCGGGGGAGTTGTCGTCGGCGACCAGCACCTTCAGGCCGGGCAGTGGCAGCGTGAGGAGACGCTCGACCAGCACCGGCAGGTTGCCGGCCTCGTTGTAGGTCGGGACCACGACGGTCAGGCGCACGTCCCGCCACGGCGAGGGCAACTGGACGGGTTCGATCATGGGGGACATCCTCGGTCTGCGGACAGGGTCACCCGTGAGCGTAGCCACTTGTCCCTTCCGGGGTGAAATGGCTCCCCGACGCCGTGCCCCGCGATCAGTCCGGTTCCTTCTGCCGGCGGGCGATGTCGGAGAGCCGGTCCAGGGCTCTCCACCACCGCCACCGCCCCCCGGTATCCCGCCCGTGGCCTCGGCTAACGAGGCGGCCGGGTTAGCTTCTCGGGGACCGCGGGTAAGGCCAACCGCGGGCGGCCGTGCGGGTGCCGCCGGTGCGCGGTGTCCTCGGCCGCGTCGCGGGTGACGTTTACTCATCGGGGCGCAGGGAACCCGCCGCCCGTGCGAAAGGACCATGGGGAGCCGGATCAGCGCAGGTCAGCAGGGTTGCTGGCCGAAGCCGGCCGGACCGTGTCCCGCCCGGTCCTGTTCGACGCGGTCCTGCTGGACCGCGACGGCACCCTGGTCGAGGACGTGCCGTACAACTCGGATCCGGACAAGGTGCGCCCGATGCCGGGCGCCCGCGCGGCGTTGGACCGGCTGCGGGCGGCCGGACTGAAGCTCGCCGTGGTGACGAACCAGTCCGGGTTGGCTCGGGGGCTGTTCACCGAGGGCGAGTTGCACCGGGTGCACCGCCGGATCGAGGCCCTGCTCGGCCCGTTCGACTCCTGGCACGTGTGTCCCCATGACGACGGGGACGGCTGCGCGTGTCGCAAGCCGAGACCGGGCCTGGTGCACGCCGCGGCCCGAGCGTTGGGCACCGTACCTGCCCGCTGCGCCCTGATCGGTGACATCGGCCGCGACGTGACGGCGGCCCTGGCCGCCGGTGCGGCCGGCATCCTGGTCCCGACGCCGGTGACCCGCACCGAGGAAGTGGCGGCGGCCCCGTGGGTGGCCGCCGACCTGGCCACGGCCGTTACCGAGATCCTTCGACGCCAGGCGGCACTGAGCCCGGCGGAGCCGACGTCGGGCCCGCAGCACCGGTCCGGTGCCACAGGTGTCCGGCGAGCCGGCGCGGGACGCCCCGGTGGCGGTCGCACCGTGCTGGTGGTGCGGTCGGACTCGGCGGGGGACGTGCTGGTGACCGGACCGGGCATCCGGGCGGTCGCCGCCGGAGCCGAGCGGGTGGTGCTGCTCTGCGGGCCCCGGGGGCGGGCCGCCGCCGACCTGCTGCCCGGCGTCGACGAGGTGATCGAGCACCGGTTGCCCTGGATCGACCCGGCTCCCGCGCCGGTGGATCCGCAGGAGATGGCCACCCTGGTCAGCCGGATGGCGGCGGTCGCCGCCGACGAGGCGGTCATCTTCACCTCGTTCCATCAGTCGCCGTTGCCCTTGGCGCTGCTGTTGCGGATGGCCGGGGTCGCCCGGATCGCGGCGATCAGCGACGACTACCCGGGCAGCCTGCTGGACGTGCGGCATCGGGTGCCGGTCGGCGTGCCGGAGGCCGAGCGGGCCCTCTCCCTGGCCGCCGCCGCCGGTTACCTGCTCGGCGAGGGCGACGAACCGCACCTGCGACTGCGACCGGTCCCGCCGCGACCAGAGGCCGGCGAACCGGGTTACGTGGTGCTGCATCCCGGGTCGGCGGCGCCGGCCCGGGGCTGCCCGCCCGAGTTGGCCGAACGGATCGCCGACGCGCTGAGCGCCGCCGGGTACCGGGTGGTGGTCACCGGCGGTCCACCCGAGCGGGACCTCACCGCGCGGGTTGCCGGACGGCACGGTCGGGACCTCGGTGGCCGCACCGGCCTGGCCGAGTTGGCCGGGATCGTGGCCGGGGCCGGCGCGGTGGTGGTCGGCAACACCGGACCGGCGCACCTGGCGGCCGCGTACGGCGTGCCGGTGGTCAGCCTCTTCGCCCCCACCGTCCCCTTCGGACAGTGGGGGCCGTGGCGGGTGCCGACGGTACGCCTCGGTGACGCCACCGCCGCCTGCCGCGACACCCGGGCCGCACGGTGTCCGGTACCCGGGCATCCCTGCCTCAGCGACATCGAACCGGGTGCCGTGCTCGACGCGCTGCGCCTGCTCGGTGTGGCGCCGGACCGGGTGTCCGCCGGACCGGCCGGGCCCCGGGCGGCGCCCGAGGTAGCCACCGTCGGCGGTGGGGGCGGCCGATGAACATCCTGCTCTGGCACGTGCACGGTTCCTGGACCACCTCGTTCGTGCACGGCAAGCACCGCTACCTGATCCCGGCCACCCCGGACCGGGGACCGTACGGGCTGGGCCGCGCCCGGACGTACACCTGGCCGGAGAGCGCCGCCGAGGTGAGCCCGGAGCAACTGCGCACCGCGGACGTCGACGTGGTGATCCTGCAACGCCCCGAGGAGATCGACCTGGCCGAGCAGTGGCTCGGTCGCCGGCCCGGCCGGGACCTGCCGGCCGTCTACGTGGAGCACAACACTCCGAAGGACGGCCAGGTCCCCAACAGCCGCCACCCGATGGCCGACCGGGACGACCTGCTCGTCGCCCACGTGACCGCGTTCAACGAGCTGTTCTGGGACACCGGCACCACCCGCACCACGGTCGTCGACCACGGCATCGTGGCGCCGACGGCGGCCTGGACCGGCGAACTGGACCGGCTGGCCGTCGTGATCAATGAGCCGGTACGCCGCTGGCGGGTGACCGGCACCGACCTGCTGCCCCGGTTCGCCGAGATCGCCCCGCTGGACGTCTTCGGCATGAAGGTCGCCGGGCTGGCCGAGCACCTCGGTCTGCCGGCCGACCGGTTGACCAGCCACGACGACGTGCCGCAGCACCGGATGCACGCCGAGTTGGCGCGCCGCCGGGCGTACCTGCACCTGTGCCGGTGGACGTCGCTGGGGCTGAGCCTGATCGAGGCGATGACGATGGGCATGCCGGTGGTGGCGCTGGCCACCACCGAGGCGGCGATGGCGGTGCCAACGGGTGCCAACGCCCTCTCCACCCGGGTCGACACCCTGCTGGCGGCCGCCGGCCGCTTCGTCGCCGAACCACAGCGGGCGCGCGAGGCCGGCGCCGAGGCCCGTGCCGCCGCTCGTGAACGTTACGGCCTCGACCGTTTCCTCACCGACTGGGACCGGCTGCTGGAGGAGGAAGTATGCGGATAGCGATGATCTCGGAGCACGCCAGCCCGCTCGCCATCCTGGGCGGCGAGGACGCCGGTGGCCAGAACACGCACGTCGCGGAACTCTCCGCCGCGCTCGCCGCCGCCGGGCACGACGTGCGGGTCTACACCCGCCGCGACGCGGTGGACCTACCGGTGACCGTACGCAGTCCGGACGGCTACGACGTGGTGCACGTGCCGGCCGGACCGGCCGAGCCGGTGGCGAAGGACGCCCTGCTGCCGCACATGCGCCCGTTCGGCGCCTGGCTGATCGACAGGTGGCGGGGCGGGGACTGGGCCCCCGAGGTGATCCACGCGCACTTCTGGATGAGTGGGCTCGCCGCGCTGGAGGCCGGCCGGCAGACCGGGGTGCCGGTGGTGCAGACGTACCACGCGCTCGGCACGGTGAAGCGTCGCTACCAGGGGGTGCAGGACACCAGCCCGGCCCGGCGGATCGGCTACGAGCGCCAACTGGGCCGTTCGGTCGACCGGGTGATCGCGCAGTGCCGCGACGAGGTCGGTGAGCTGGTCCGGATGGGGGTGCCCCGGTCGGCGATGACCGTCGTCCCGTCCGGTGTCAACCTCGCCACCTTCGCCCCGCTGGGGCCGGCCGCCGAGCGAGAGCCCGGGCGGGCCCGGATCCTCACCGTGGGTCGGTTGGTGGAACGCAAGGGCTTCCAGACGGTGGTACGGGCGATGGCGCACGTGCCCGAGGCCGAGTGCGTGGTGGTCGGTGGGCCACCCGCCGGCCTGCTGGAGACCGACCCGTACGCCCGGCGGCTGCGGGCCCTCGCCGGCAGTTGCGGCGTCGCCGACCGGGTCCGGCTGGTGGGTGCGGTGCCCCGGGAGGAGATGGGCCGCTGGTACCGATCGGCGGACATCCTGGTCGCCGCGCCCTGGTACGAGCCGTTCGGGCTGACCCCGCTGGAGGCGATGGCGTGCGGCGTGCCGGTGGTGGCCACCGCCGTCGGCGGCCTGCGGGACACGGTGGTCGACGGCGTCACCGGCGATCTGGTGCCGGCGCGGGATCCGCGGGCGCTGGGAGAGACGCTGCGGGCGCTGCTCGACGACCGGATCCGCCGGTTCGCGTACGCGGGCGCGGCCCGGGCCCGAGCCCGCCGGCACTACTCGTGGGCGGTCACCGCACAGCGCCTCGCCGAGGTCTACGACGAGGTGGCAGCGGTGCATCGACCGACCCGGGTGGTGGCCTGATGAGTCTGCTCGACGCGCACCTGGCCCACCTGACCGCGGCGCTGCCGCCGTTCCGGCGCTGCGAGCCGCTGCTCGACAGGTGGGGCGCGACGCTGGCCCGGCGGCTCACCGACGGCGGTCGGCTGCTCGTCGCCGGCAACGGTGGCAGCGCCGCCGAGGCGCAACACCTGACCGCCGAGCTGGTCGGCAAGCTCCGCGACGACCGTCAGCCGCTGTCCGCCATCGCGCTGCACGCCGAGACGTCGGCGTTGACCGCGATCGGCAACGACTACGGCTACGAGGAGGTGTTCGCCCGTCAGGTCCGCGCACACGGCCGACCTGACGACGTGCTGCTGTTGCTGTCCACCAGCGGCGGCAGCGGCAACCTGCTCGCCGCTGCCCGGGCCGGTCGGGAGGCGGGGCTGCGCTGCTGGGCGTTCACCGGGCCGGCGCCGAACCCGCTCGCCGAGGCGTGTCACGAGGTGCTCGCCGTGGACTCGCCGGACACCCAGGTGGTCCAGGAACTGCATCTGGTCTCCAGCCACCTGCTCTGCGAGTACGTCGAGCAGGCGATGGCGGATCAGCTGGCACCGACGGCGCCAGCGGCCGGCGCGGTGCGGGCCGGTGTCGAGGTGGTGCTGGACGGCGGCGCCGTCCGGCCGGTGCAGGCGTGAGGAGGCAAGCGTGACGGGACCCGTGGTGGTGGTCGGCGACACCCTGCTCGACCGGGACGTCGAGGGTGTGGTCAACCGGCTCTGTCCGGACTCGCCGGTGCCCGTGCTCGACGAGATCGCGCACGTGGACCGGCCCGGCGGCGCCGGGCTCTCCGCCGTCTTCGCCGCCGCACAGGGTGCCGAGGTGGTGCTGGTGACCGCGTTGGCCGACGACGCCGGTGGGGCCCGGCTGAGCGTGCTGCTCGCCGCCGCCGGGGTGCAGGTGTATCCGCTGCGACTGGCCGGCGCGACCCCGGAGAAGATCCGGTTGCGGTCCGGGGGCCGGGTGCTGCTGCGCCATGACCGGGGCGGCGGGGTGGGGGAGTTGGGCGAGCCGGGCGAGGCGGTGCTGCGCGTTCTGGACCGGGCATCGGTGGTGCTGGTCAGCGACTACGGCCGCGCGGTGGCACGGCAGCCGGCGCTGCGCGCGGCCCTGGCCTCGATCCGCGCCCCGCTGGTGTGGGATCCGCACCCTCGCGGGCCCGCCGCGGTACCCGGGGCGAACCTGGTCACCCCGAACGAGGCGGAGGTGCGGGAGCTGATGGAGGCGCCGGTCGGCGCCACCCGGCTGGCCACCGCCGCCGAGGGTGCGCAGCGGCTGCGGCAGCGGTGGCGGGCGGGGGCGGTCGCGGTGACCCTCGGTGCCGACGGCGCGCTGCTCAGCCACGCCGGGTCGACCCCGCTGATGGTGCCCGCCCCGGTCGCCGCCGAGGGGGACACCTGCGGCGCGGGCGACCGGTTCGCCGTCGCCGCCTGTCTCGCCCTGGCCCGTGGCGCGCTGGTCTCCGAGGCGGTGCAGGAGGCGGTGGCGGAGGCATCGGCGTACGTGGCGGACGGTGGGGTGGCCACGGCGTTGCCGGCGCCGGTGCGGCGCGCCCCGCAGGCGGTGCACGCCGCGGTGGCCGGCGACCGGGTCGGGGTGGCCGCCTCCGCCGCCGCGGTCGCCCGGGTCCGCGCCGCCGGCGGCACGGTCGTCGCCACCGGTGGCTGTTTCGACCTGCTGCACGCCGGCCACGTGGCGACGTTGCAGGCCGCCCGGCAGCTCGGCGACTGCCTGATCGTGTGCCTCAACTCCGATGCCAGCGTCGCCGGGCTCAAGGGGCCGGACCGGCCGGTGATGCGCCAGGACGACCGAAGTCGCCTGCTGGCCGCGCTGAGCTGTGTCGACGCGGTCATGATCTTCGACGAGCCGACACCGGAAGCGGCGCTGTCCTGGCTGCGCCCGGACATCTGGGTCAAGGGCGGGGACTACGCCACCGGCGGCGGAGACGGCGACGGCCTGCCGGAGGCGGAGATCCTGCGCCGGTGGGGCGGTCACACGGTGGTGGTGCCCTACCTGGACGGGCGCTCCACCACCGAGATGATCGCCGCGACGGTCACCCGGACGGAGGTCGTCCGGTGAGCGTGAGGAGTGAGCCGGTGTTGCGAGCCCCGCAGTCGCGAACGAGGTTTGTCCGGTGAGCGCGCCGGCCACCGGGCGGACGGTGCTGGTCACCGGCGGCTCCAGCGGACTGGGCGCGGCCGTGGTGGCGGCGGTGGCTGCCTCCGGTGGTCGGCCGCTGGTGCTGGACCGGCAGGCGCCGGCCGACGGGGTGCCCTGGGCGGAGTGCGACCTGGCCGACACCCGCCGCGCCGAGGCGGCCACCCGCGAGTTGGCCGAACGCGTGGGCGGGCTGGATGCGGTGGTCACCGCCGCCGGCATCGACGTACCCGGTCGGCTCGCCGACGTGCCCGGCGAGACCTGGGACCGGATCGTCGCCGTCGACCTGCTGGCGACCGCCGCGGTGATCCGGGCCGCGCTGCCGTTCCTTACCGAGTCCCGGGGCACCGTCGTGACGGTGGCCTCCACCCTCGGCATCAAGGCGGTAAGCGACGCGACGGCGTACTGCGCGGCGAAGTTCGGGGTGGTCGGCTTCACCCGGGCGCTCGCCGCCGAACTGGCCGGCACGGTCGGTGTCACGCTGCTCATCCCGGGTGGGATGCGGACGGCCTTCTTCGACGAGCGCGACCCGCAGTACCGGCCGGGAGCGGACGCGATCCTCAACGATCCGGCCGACACCGCCGCCGCGATCATGTTCGCCCTGTCCCAGCCGGCCGGCTGCGCGATCCGCGAGATGGTCGTCTGCGCCGACCAGGAGACGTCGTACCCGTGATCCTGGCGCTGCGCGCCCTCGGCGTCGGTGATCTCGCCACGGCGGTCCCGGCGTTGCGGGCGTTGCGCGTGGCCTACCCGGACCAGCAGTTGGTGCTCGCCGCGCCGGCCTGGCTGGGGCCGCTTGTCGAGCTGGTCGGCGGGGTGGACCGGCTGCTGCCCACCGCCGGCCTGGACCGGCTGGGCCAGCCCGCCGGGCGGGTGGAGGTGGCGGTCAACCTGCACGGCCGGGGCCCACGGTCGCACCGGCTGCTGGCCGCCGTCCGACCTGACCGGATGTTCGCCTTCGCCAACGCCGAGGCGTCTCACGCCGACGGGCCGGAGTGGGACGACGACGAGCACGAGGTGTCGCGCTGGTGCCGGCTGCTGTGGGGGTACGGGATTCCGGCCGACCCGGCCGACCTGGACCTGCGCCGCCCGCCGTCGAGCGGAGCGACCGGCGAGGTCACGGTGCTGCACCCCGGTTCGAAGGAGCCGGCCAAGCGTTGGCCGGCCGGCCGGTACGCGACCCTGGCCCGGGAGCTGACCGGACGGGGGCACCGGGTGGTGTTGACCGGCAGCGCCGCGGAGCGGGCCGTGGTGGCTGACATCGCGTACCGGGCCGGGTTGCCTGCCGCTGCGGTGCTGGCCGGCCGCACGGACCTGGCCCAACTCGCCGCTCTGGTCGCCGGGGCGCGCCTGGTGGTCAGCGGGGACACCGGGGTGGCGCACCTGGCCACCGGCTACCGCACCCCGTCGGTGGTGCTGTTCGGCCCGGTTTCGCCGACCCGTTGGGGGCCACCGCCGGAGCGCCGACGGCACCTGGCGCTCTGGGCCGGCGCGCGGGCATGGCCGGCGTGGGACGGGGTAGGTGACCATCCCACGATGGTCGCCCTCGGTGTGGACGAGGTGCTGGCCGCCGTCGACGAGGTGGAGCGGGCGGTGCGGGTGGACCGTGCGGTTGCGGCGTAGCGATCCGGGTCGGCCGGGGTACCGGCGACGCCGACGGGGCAGCGGCTGGTCGTTCCTGGACCCGCGCGGCGAGCCGGTACGCGATCCCGACGAGTTGACCCGGCTGCGTGCCCTGGTCATTCCACCGGCCTGGCGGGACGTGTGGATCTCGCCGTACCCGAACGGGCACATCCAGGCCATCGGTATCGACGCGGCCGGACGTAGGCAGTACCTCTACCACCCGCTGTGGCGACAGCGGCAGGACGAGGCGAAGTTCGACCACGTGTTGGAGGTGGCCGGCCGGCTGCCGCTGCTGCGCGAGCGGGTCGGCCACGATCTGGCGGTACGGGGGCTGCGCCGCGAGCGGGTGCTGGCGACGGTGACCCGGCTGCTCGACATGGGCACTTTCCGGGTCGGCAGCGACCAGTACGCGGCGGGCGAAGATCCGACGTTCGGGGTGGCGACCCTGCGCCCCGAACACGCCCGGCTGCGCCGGGGTTGTGTGCTGTTCGAGTTCCCGGCCAAGGGGGGCATCGAGCAGGTACGGCTGATCTCCGACCCGCAGTTGTGCCGGGTGCTCACCGATCTGCGCCGGCGCAGACGGGCGGCCGACCGGCTGTTCGGTTACTGGGACGGCCGGCAGTGGCGGGACGTACGGGCCGACGAGGTCAACGACTACCTCCGCGAGGCCAGCGGCGGCGAGATGACCGCGAAGGATTTCCGCACCTGGCACGCGACGGTACGGGCGGCGACGGAGCTGGCCGCGGTGACCTCCGCCCGGTCGGTCACCGCTCGACGTCGGGCGGTGGCGGCGGTGATGCGACAGGTGGCGGAGCTGCTCGGCAACACTCCGACGGTGGCCCGCGCCTCGTACGTGGACCCGAGGGTGGTGGATCTGTTCCACGACGGTGTGGTCGCTCCGGTGACCGAGGGGACCTCGCCGGAGCAGGCCGAGCGGGCGGTGCTGACCCTGCTGGCGCGGTGCTGACCGCCGTCATTGCGACGAGGCGGCAGCGCGGGCATCGATCATCGCCGCCACCCCGTCGAGGATCCGGTCCAGTCCGAACCGCCATTCGAGGTCGACGTCGTCGTCGTACTCTTCGCCCTCGCCCAGCAGCTCGTGGATCGCCGGGTACGGGCCGGGCGCGGTGAGCACGGCGAGGTGCTGCCAGTAGCGCAGGCCCACCTGCTCCGGCGTCTGCCCGGTCCGGGCGGCGGCCTCGACGATGTCGGCGGTGAGCGTGGCCCAGCTGCGGGCGTACCCGCTGACCAGCATGATCGTGGAGATCCGCTCACTGGCGCGTAGCCCGGTGCCGCGCAGTGCGACGAGCCCGTACTCCAACCAGCGCACCTGGTTGGGGTTGATCGGTGGACCGCTGATCGGCACGTGCCGCATCCAGGGCTGGCGGCGCAGTGCGGCGACGTTGCCCTCACCCCATCGGGCCAGGGCCGGCCGCCAGCCTTCATCAGCGCCACGGGGGTGCGGCGGCGGGCCGAACGCGGTGTCCACCATGAGGTCGAGCAGATCGTGTTTGGTCGGCACGTACCGGTACAGCGACATCGTCGCCACGCCGAGTTCGCTTGCCACCCGGCTCATCGACACCGCCGTCAGCCCTTCGGCCTGGGCGATCTGGATCCCGGCGGCAACCACCTGGTCGAGGCTGAGGCTGCGTTTCGGACCACGGCTCGGGCGGTCGCGCAGCCCCCAGGCGAGCGCGACGTTCTCGGGCAGCTCAACGTCTCCGTTCACTCCACCTCCAGGCCGGCGTTGACCGCCAGCATATCTTTTGCGTATGGTCCACGCAGATAAGCGTATGCCATACGCAGATTAGGGAGGGTGATCATGGCGAATGGACCGCCGGCGGTCGAGCTGGTCGATCTGCGCAAGTCCTTCGGGGACCACGTCGTGCTCGACGGGCTGACCCTGCGGGTGCCCACCGGCGGAGTGCACGCCCTGCTGGGGCAGAACGGGGCCGGCAAGACCACCACGGTGCGGATCCTGGCGACGCTGACCCGGCCGGATTCGGGTACCGCCCGGGTGGCCGGCCACGACGTGGTGCGTCAGCGGCGCCGGGTGCGCCGGGCGATCAGCCTCGCCGGCCAGCACGCGGCACTCGACGACGGGCAGACCGGCGTGGAGAACCTGACCATGCTGGCCCGGCTCGCCGGGCTGCGGGCACCGGCGGCCCGCGCCCGCGCCGCGGCGCTGCTGGACCGCTTCGACCTGGCCGACGCCGCCGGGCGGCGGGTGGTGACCTACTCCGGCGGGATGCGGCGCCGCCTCGACCTGGCGGCCAGTCTGGTCGGCGCCCCGTCGGTGATCTTCCTGGACGAGCCCACCACCGGCCTCGACCCGCGTAGCCGGCAGGGGCTGTGGGAGGTGATCGGCGAGCTGGCCGGTGCCGGGGTGACGGTGTTGCTCACCACGCAGTACCTGGAGGAGGCCGACCGGCTCGCTGACCGGATCATGGTGCTGCACGACGGTGGGCTCGTCGCCGAGGGGACGGCGCTCGACCTCAAACGCCGGTTCGGTGCCCAACGCTTGGAGCTGACCTGGCGTGACGCCGCCGGCCTTGCCGCCGCGGCGCGGCGGTTGGGTGACCGGGTGACCCACCGCGATCCGGCCCGGCTGGCGTTGTCCGTGGCCACCGACGGCACCGCACCCCAGGTACGTGGCCTGCTCGACGAGGTCGATCCGGACCGGCACGGGGTGGTCCGGTTCACCGTCCGGGAGGCGACCCTCGATGAC
Source organism: Verrucosispora sp. WMMD703 (assembly GCF_049178935.1). Taxonomy (NCBI): domain Bacteria; kingdom Bacillati; phylum Actinomycetota; class Actinomycetes; order Micromonosporales; family Micromonosporaceae; genus Micromonospora; species Verrucosispora sp. WMMD703. The sequence continues at coordinate 2,437,397 of NZ_JBMHMM010000004.1, forward strand.
GTCTTCTTCACGCTCACCGGCCGTCCGGCGAGCCCCGAGCGGGAGGTGGCCCGTGTCTGAGCTGACCGTCCGGCCGATGCACGCCGCCGTGATGATCGGCCGCTGCGTCCGGCTGTCCCGGCGCAACATCGACGCGCTGCTCACCTCGCTGCTGCTGCCGGTGATCCTGATGCTGCTCTTCGTCTACCTCTTCGGCGGGGCGATCGAGACCGGTTCGGCGTACGTGACCTATGTGGTGCCCGGGGTGCTGCTGCTCTGTGCCGGCTTCGGGGCGGCCGGCACGGCGGTCAGTGTCACCACCGACCTGACCAACGGCATGATCGAGCGGCTCCGCACGATGGACGTGGGCGCCACCTCCATCCTCGCCGGGCACGTGGTGGCGAGCGTGGCCCGCAACGCGGTCTCCACGGTGCTGGTGCTGGGGGTGGCTGTGGCCATCGGGTTCCGGCCGGCCGTCGCGCCGCTGCGCTGGCTGGCCGCCGCCGGGGTGCTGCTGCTGTTCCTGCTGGCGGTGTCGTGGCTCTCGGCGGCGTTCGGCCTGTTGGCCCGGACCCCGGAGGCGGCCAACGGCTACACCTTCCTGGTGATGTTCCTGCCCTATCCGAGCAGCGCCTTCGTACCGGTCGAGACCATGCCCAGTTGGCTGCGTGGCTTCGCCGAGCACCAACCGGTCACCCCGGTCATCGAGTCGCTGCGCGGCCTCCTGCTGGACACCCCGGTCGGTACGGCACCGACCCAGGCGGCGGCCTGGTGCCTCGGCCTGCTAGCCCTCGCCATGCTCCTCTCCGCCCTACTGTTCCCCCGCCGGGTGGCCTGACCCGCACTGCCGGCGGTCGCGGGATGCGGCATCTCGGGGTTACCCGAACCGGGGAAGGCCCGAGATGCCGCATCCCGTTGAGCTGCCCCGGGTTCAGTCGTTGAGGACCTGGGCCAGGCGGTCGCGGAAGCGGCGCTCGGAGGGGCTGACCTCGGTGCCGCCGAGGCCGAGCACGCCGCCGGTGCTGGCCGCGCCGACGACCTGCTCGGCGATCTCCACCAGCCAGTGCCGGTACGCGCCCGCCTCGCCCTCGTCCACCTTGGCCGCCAGCAGCGCCGACGCCTCCTTGGCCCGGCCCAGCACGTCCTCGGCGTAGCCGCGCGGGTCCGGTGGCTCGATGACCGGCAGTTCCTCGCCGGCCTCCGGGTCGCCGACCCGGGTGACGATCTCGCCGGCCACGGCGGCCACCAGCGGACTGGCCGACTCCCGCCCGCCGGAGATGGTCTCCAGACCGGCGGCCCCCTCGGCCATCGTCGCCTTGGTGCCGTCGGACTCGGCGGCGCTCGCCGCGGTGAGCACCGACTGTGGCAGGCCGACCAGCAGCCCCCACTCCTCGTCGGAGAAACCGAAACCGGTGTACGCCGGCTCTTCGATCACGACCCGCCCCTCCCGCTCGTCGTTCACGTCTCGTCAGCCGTACCGCCGGTGGCGGCCGGTCTGGTCTTTCCGCCCGACCCGGCCGGGCCCGACAGCCCCGGCCACCGGCAGCGGCCGGATCAGGTTAGTCCAGGGTGAGCAGACCCTGTTCGGACACCACGCTCACCGACAACGTCTTGTACCCGACCTCGTCGAACAGGACCGTCATCCGATCCTCCTCGTAGCTGAGCACCAGGCCGGAGCCCCACTCGGCGTGCCGCACCTGGCTGTGTACCGGGAACGGGCCCACCGAGCCGTCGTCGGGCACGCTGGTGCCGGCGTGGCAGTTGTCGCAGTGCCCGCAGATCTCGGTCATCTGCTCGCCGAAGTAGGCAAGCAACGTCTGTCCCCGGCAGGCGCTGGTCTCGGCGAAGGCGCGCATCATGTCGGTACGCGAACGGGTCAGGCTCTGCTGCCGTTCCGCCTCGGCCACCGCGGCCGCCGCCGCGTCGACCGGAGTGGGGGCGTAACGGGGTGCGCCGATGCGCTGTCCCGCCGCCTGCTGGGCGGCACCGACCTGTTCGAGCAGGGCGAGGTACTGCCCGAGCTTGCGCGGACCGAGCCCCGTCACCTCGCGCAGCTCCTTGCGGGTGGTCGGTTCCTTGCGCAGCAACGCGGCCAGATCGCGCAGCTCGGTGGCGTCCGGCAGGCCACCGCTGAAGAAACGCTGCAGCCCGACGTCCTCGGCCTGCCAGAGCAACAGGACCCGGGCCGGCTCGCCGTCGCGACCGGCCCGACCGATCTCCTGGAAGTAGCTGTCCGGCGAGTCGGGCAGCGCCATGTGCACCACCCAGGCGATGTTCGGCTTGTCGATGCCCATGCCGAACGCCGAGGTAGCCACCATGATCGGCACCTGGTCGGCGAGGAACGCCTCGTGCAGCCGGGCACGGGCGTTGGCCGGCATCCCGCCGTGGTAGTACTGCGCGGGATAGCCCGCGTCGGTCAGCCGGGCGGACAGTTCCTCGGCGGCGCGACGGGTGGGCACATAGATGATGCCGGGCCGCTTGTCGTCGCGCAGCAGGGCGATCAGCCGCCGCCACCGGTAGTCCTCGGTGGGGCAGTGCGCCACCTCGAAGAAGAGGTTGGGACGGTCCAGCCCGGACACCACGATCTCGGGCTTGCGCAGCCGCAGCCGGTCGACGATGTCGTCGCGTACCGGTGGGGAGGCGGTGGCGGTCAGCGCGACCACCGGTGGCCGGCCGATGCCCTCGATGAGCTGCCCGAGGGCCAGGTAGTCCGGGCGGAAGTCGTGGCCCCAGGCGGAGATGCAGTGCGCCTCGTCGATCGCTACCAGCGCCGGCTTGAGGTCCCGGACCTCGGCCAGCCGATCGGGGTTGGCCAACTGCTCCGGAGTGATGAAGAGAAACTCGGCCCGCCCGTCGCGGATCTCGGCGATCGCCTCGGCCTGCTGGGCCGCGGTCTCGTCCGAGCTGATCCGGACCGCTCGCAGTTCCGAGCGCTGCCGCTCGTTGAGCGCGGCGATCTGGTCCTGCTGGAGTGCCAGCAGTGGTGAGATCACCACGGTCGGGCCGGGGATCAGGCTGGCCGGGATCTGGTAGATCGCCGACTTGCCGGCGCCGGTGGGCAGCACCACCAGGGCGTCGCGGCGGCGCATCACGGCCCGCATCGCGGCCAACTGGTTGGGCCGCAGGGCGGTCCAACCGAACAGACTGCGCGCGGCGCGGCGCAACGACATCGAGTGCGTGGTCAGCTTCATCGAAGGCCGCAGGTACCCGGGAGCCTCCGCGCCGAAACCCGAGTTGATCAGCGTGCCCGGGGAAGTACCTCGCGCTGGTACAGGTCGAGCAGCCCCGGCCAGTTCGGCCCGGTGTTGGCGACGTAGAGCTCGTCGAAACCCGCCTTCGCGTACGCGTCGATCTTCGCCAGGTGGGCGTCGGCGTCGTTGCCGCAGACGAACGCGTCGCGCATCGCCTCCGGATCCACGAGCGTGGCGGCCTGCTCGAAGTGCCGGGGCGAGGGCAGGACCTGAAGCAGCTCACCGGGGATCGCCTCGGTCGGCCAGCGCTCGTACGCCAGCCGCATACCCTCCTCGACCGTCGACGCGTACGCGGCCTTGAAACCTGCCTGGCAGGGCTTGTCGCCGCCGCCGTTGTCCCGGAACCGGCGCACCAGGTCGGCGTCGGGCATGGTGTTGACGAACCCGTCGCCGATCCGCGCGGCCAGGTCCACCGCCTTCGGACCGAACGCGGACACGTAGATCGGCGGGGGAGTCTCGGGCAGCGTGTAGATCCGGGCGTGCTCCACCTGGTAGTGCCGGCCGTGGTGGTTGACGAAGCCGCCGCGCCACAGCTTGCGCATCACCTCGACCGCCTCCTCCAGCATCTCCAGCCGGACGCCGGCCTGCGGCCAGTGGTCGCCGAGGATGTGCTCGTTGAGTGCCTCCCCGGAGCCCACCCCGAGGACGAACCGGCCGGAGTGCAGCACCGCGCTGGTCGCCGCGGCCTGGGCGAGCACCGCCGGGTGGATGCGTACGGTCGGGCAGGTGACGGCGGTGGTGACCGGCAGCCGGCAGACCTGGCTCAGCGCGCCGAGCATCGACCAGACGAAGGGGCTCTGCCCCTGGGCGTCGATCCAGGGGTGGTAGTGATCGGAGATCCACAGCGCCTCGAAGCCGGCCCGCTCGGCGGCCCGGGCCTGGTCGAGCAGTTCGGCCGGCGCGTACTCCTCGGTGGACAGGAAGTATCCGATCTTCATTTTCGCCCCTTCGGCCCCGCTGATGCCTGTGGGGCAGGCGGTACCCGGGCCGCCGCCGGTCACACCTGACGGGCGGTCAGCGGCGGAACATCGCGCGGATGGCGAGGAGCAGCAGCAGGCCGCCGACCACCAGGCCGAGCAGGCGTACGCCGGGGACGTCGGCCGGGCTCGTCGCGTCGGCCAGTAGCACGGGGTCCATACCCGCACTGTCGCGGTGTAGCGCTCCCAAGGCAACTGTAAGGTTTATTGACTATTGAGTGGCGCGGTGTGACCATGTCTGCACCGCCGGCCGGCGGGAGTCCACGGCGGAACACGCGGGGGTACAGCGCCGAATGAGCGAGCGGCAGCGAGCGAATCATCAATTCAGCGCGGTGGTGCCTCATGGCGGCACGCAGCGAAGCGGAGTGCCGTCATGAGCGATCGAGTTGAGCGCAACGCAAACCTGGCGGCCCTGGCGGCCGCGGTCCTGCAACCCGGTTTCGTCGGCACCGTCCCACCTACCTGGATCTGCCGCTGGCTCGGCGACGGGCTCGGCTCGGTGGTGCTGTTCAGCCGTAACGTCGTCGATCCCGGGCAGGTCGCCGAGCTGACCGCGGCGCTGCGCGCGGAACGGCCGGACGTGATCGTCGCCATCGACGAGGAAGCGGGTGACGTGACCCGGATCGAGTCCGGCCGGGGCAGCTCCCGCCCGGGCAACCTGGCGCTCGGCGCGGTGGACGACCCGGCGCTGACCGAGCAGGTGGCCCGCGACCTCGGCGTGGAACTGGCCGCCGCCGGGATCACCCTGAACTACGCGCCGGACGTCGACGTCAACTCCAACCCGGACAACCCGGTGATCGGTGTCCGCTCGTTCGGCGCGGATCCGTCGCTTGTCGCCCGGCACACCACCGCCTGGGTACGCGGCCTGCAGTCCGGTGGCGTCGCCGCCTGCGCGAAGCACTTTCCCGGCCACGGTGACACCCGCGTCGACTCCCATCACGACCTGCCTCGCATCGACGCCGACCGGGCCCGGCTGCACGCGGTGGAACTGGCCCCGTTCCGGGCTGCCGTGGCGGCGGGCGTCCAGGCCGTGATGACCGGGCACCTGCTGGTGCCCGCCCTGGATGCCGACCTGCCGGCGACGCTGAGCGACCGCATCCTGGGTGGCCTGCTGCGCGAGGAGATGGGCTTCGACGGAGTCGTGGTGACCGACGCGGTGGAGATGGGCGCGGTGGCCGACCGCTACGGTTTCGCCGGTGCGGCGGTGCGTGCCCTGGCCGCCGGGGCGGACGCGATCTGTGTGGGCGGCGAGCACGCCGACGAGGAGACGGCCCGGCACCTGCGCGACGCGATCGTCGACGCGGTGGTCGCCGGTGAGCTGCCCGAGGAGCGGCTGGCCGAGGCGGCCAAGCGGGTCGGCCAACTCGCTGCCTGGACGGTGGCGGCGCGTGCCGGCCGTTCCGGGACGCCGGTCGCCACGGCCGGCTCGACGGTCGGGCTGGCGGCGGCCCGGCTGGCCGTCCGGATCACCAGGTGCGGGGCCTCGGCCACCTCGTTGCCGCTGACCGGCCCGTCGCACGTGGTCGAGTTTCAGCCGCCGCACAACATCGCGATCGGGTCGGAGACCCCCTGGGGGGTGGCGGCGCCGCTGGCCGCTCTCGTGCCGGGCACCACGAGCGTCCGGTACGTCGAGAACTCGGTGCCGGCCGACCTGGCCGCCGACGCCACCGGCCGGCCGCTGGTGCTGGTGGTGCGCGACCTGCACCGGCACGCCTGGATGCGGGACGCGGTCGACCGGGCGTTGGCCGTCCGCCCCGACGCGGTGGTCGTCGAACTCGGGGTGCCCGCGCTGGTCACCGGCGCGGTGCACGTCGCCACCCACGGCGCCACCCGGGCGGCCGGTCGGGCCGCGGCCGAGTTGCTCGCCGGCGGCGCCGTCAGTCCGGGCTGGTGACCAGGTCGGCGTACTCCGGGTGGCGTTCGATGAAGGCGGCCATGAACGGGCAGCGGGGCACCACCCGCTGCCCCTGCGCGCGGACCTGGTCCAGGGTGCCCCGCATCAACGCCGAACCGACGCCCATGTTCTGAAAGGCCGAGTCGACCTCGGTGTGCGTGAAGATCAGCACCTGTTCGCGGGGCAGGTACGCGGTGAAGCCGGCGAGCGCGTCGTCGACCAGGATCTCGTAGCGGTGTTTGGCGGGATTGTCCTCGACCAGCATGCTCACCCCTGCATTGTCCATCGCCGGTCGGACCGGCTGGTCGGTTCGCCGGGGTCTCGTACGCTTGACGGCGTGACGAACCGATCCCCCGCCGGCAAGCCCCCGCTCACCCCCCGCCGTGGCACCCCCACCCGACTCGCCGGCCTGCTGGCCGGTCTCGCGCTCGGCGCGGCCCTGCTGGCCGGGTGCAGCTCCGAGGGCGCCAGCACCGACTGCGGGCTGGACGCCTGCACGGTGACCTTCGACCGGGGCGTGGACGCCCGGGCCAACATCCTCGGCGTCGAGGCCCGTCTGGTCGAGGCACAGGACGACGTGGTCACCATCGAGGTGGGCGGCGAGCAGCTCTCCCTGACGGTCGGCCAGCAGGCGGCCGACGTCGGTGGTCTCGCGGTCACCCTGGACAGCGTCACCGACAGCGAGGTGAAGGTCCGCATCGCCCGTAACGGCGGCTGATGGCGTCCGGGCGGCGGCCAGCACGTTTGGAAATCTTCGCGTTCGGAGATTGAGGCGCCATGCCTCTTACCCGGAACGCCGAAGCCACCGCCGCCCGTACGGCCGACAGCCGGTGGCTGGAACTCCTCGCCCGGGCCGGTTTCATCGGCTACGGGATCGTGCACCTGCTGTTCGGCTGGCTGGCGCTGCAGATCGCGTTCGGCAATTCGTCCGACGACGGCGACCAGTCCGGCGCGCTGCGTACCCTCGCCGCGCAACCCATGGGTCAGTTCCTGGTCATCGCCATCGCCGTGGGCATGCTCGCCATGGCGATCTGGCAGGCCCTGGAGGCGGCCGTCGGGCACCACACCGAGCGGGGTAACGACCGGCTCAAGGAGCGGATCATCTCCGCCGCCCGCACCGTCATCTACCTCTGGCTGGCCTGGACCGCCTGGCGGGTCTTCTCCAACGCCAACTCCGACAGCGCCTCCCAGCAGGAGGACCTGACCGCCCGGATGATGGAGTCCACCGGCGGTCGGTGGTTGGTCGGCCTCGCCGGCCTCGTCCTCGCGGGCATTGGTGTCGGCATGACGATCTACGGCCTCAAGAAGAAGTTCATGAAGCGGTTGAAGACCGGCGAGATGAACGCCAAGACCCGGCAGCTCGCCCGTCGGCTCGGCATGGCCGGCTATGCCTCCCGGGGTGTCGCCTTCGCCGTCACCGGCCTGCTGGTCATACTGGCCGCGGTGAACTACGACCCGGAGAAGGCCCGCGGTCTGGACGCCGCGCTTCGGACCCTGCGTGACCAGTCGTTCGGCACCATCCTGCTCATCCTCATCGCGCTGGGTATCGCCGCCTTCGGCGTCTACTGCTTCCTCCAGTCCCGCTACCGCAAGGTATGACCTTCTCCTCCCCGGCCACCCCCGCGGTGGCCGGGGCCGGCAATCCAGGGCACCATTGCCCCTTTGCCGGATCTTGATTGCCCGCACGCCGGACACCACCACCGGGGATCGTCGTCGGGCCGGAAGGAGAAGCAACACGTGCACAGCTACCTCGTGACGGTCGTCGCCGCGCTCGCCGCGGCGGCGATCGCTCTTGCCGTGGTCGAGGTGGTGCACCGCCTCACCCGTCGCTGGGGCCGCAAGTCACTGCTGCTGACCGAGTTGACCCAGCACGCGCACCGCTCGTTCCAGGTCGCCGCCACGGTGCTCGCCGTGCAGTTCGCCGTCCGGTTCAGCACCGGGTACGCGATCGGCACCGGCTGGCGTCAGGCACTGCTGCACCTGCTGGTGCTCGCCGTCATCGCCACCGCGGCCTGGCTGGTCGCCTCGCTGCTGGTGGTGGTAGAGGACACCGCGCTCGCCCGGTTCCGGGTGGACGTGCCGGACAACCGGCACGCCCGGCGGGTACGCACCCAGGTGGTGATGCTGCGTCGGGTGACCATCGTGGTGATCGTCGTCATCACCCTCGGCGTGATGCTGATGACCTTCCCCGCCGTGCGGGGGATCGGTGCCGGTGTGTTGACCAGCGCCGGTGTGGTCGGTGTCGTCGCCGCCCTGGCCGCGCAGAGCCTGCTGGGCAACGTCTTCGCCGGCCTGCAACTCGCCTTCAGCGACGCGGTACGCCTCGACGACGTGGTGGTGATCGAGGGGGAGTGGGGTCGGATCGAGGAGTTGACCCTCAGCTACGTGGTGGTGCAGATCTGGGACGACCGGCGGTTGATCCTGCCCACCTCCTACTTCACCAGCAAGCCGTTCCAGAACTGGACCCGTACCGAGGCGAAGGTCCTTGGCACCGCCGAGTTCGAGGTCGACTGGTCGATCCCGGTGCAGGCCATGCGCGAGGAGCTACGCCGGCTGGTCGAGAGCACCGAACTGTGGGACGGCCGGGTCTGTGTCCTCCAGGTCACCGACGCGACCGGCGGGACGATCAAGGTTCGCGCGCTGGTGAGTGCCGCCAACGCGGGCGCGCTGTGGGACCTGCGCTGCCTCGTGCGGGAGCAGCTGGTGGCGTGGGTACGCGATCACCGTCCCACCGCGATGCCCCGACTGCGTACGGAGGTCGGCGACGGCGCGAGCGACCTGGCGTGGCAGTGGATCCAGCCGCGCCACGCGACGCGGCGACAGGCCGAGGCCGAGATGCCCGACGACGCCCGGCTCTTCGGTGGCAGCGACGACGGCCACGCCCGCAACGAGGCCTTCGTCGGCCCGGACGAGCCCGCCGAACCTCGGGAGCCCGCCGAACCTCGCCGCTGACCACCTCGTTATCCACTCGGATGTGGAGGTTTGGCGCGGCGTTCGGCGGGGACGTGCTGCCCGACGCTTCTGCCCCCTTTTTCGGGAACAGGATTGACGAGCGGCGACTCCGGGCATACAGCGCGGTGATGACGAGAGGGGGACAGCATGGCTGACGTGGCGAATGCCCGTACGTCCCACAACGGGCGCATGTCCCACAACGGGACGGAGCCGTCCACCGCCGAACTGGTCCAGCGGGCGACCGAGCAGGTCTCGCGCCTGGTTCGGGACGAACTCGCACTGGCCCGCGCCGAGCTGACCGAGAAGGGTAAGCAGGCCGGCATCGGTGCCGGGCTGTTCGCAGGCGGTGGCGCCCTCGCCTTCTTCGGTCTGGGGGCACTGGTGACCGCCGCGATCCTCCTGCTGGCCCTGGTGCTGCCGGCGTGGGCAGCCGCCCTGATCGTGGCGGTGGCCCTGTTCCTGGTCGCCGGAGTGCTCGCGCTGATCGGCAAGCGCCGGGTCAGTCGCGCGGTCCCGCCGGTGCCCGAGGCGACCGTGCGCAGCCTGCGAGCCGACGTCGACGTGGTCAGCGCTGCGGTGAAGGACAGGGGACGGGCATGACAGGCAACGGTACGGGTGACACGGAGGCGCTGCGGGAGGAGATCCGGCGCACCCGCGTCGAGTTGGGCGAGACGATGGAGGCGCTGGCCGCCAAGGCCGACGTCAAGAAGCGACTGAAGTCCTCGGCGGACCAGGCACGCGAGCGGGTACGTGAGCAGGCTGCGGTGACCGTCGCCCGGGTACGCGCCCAGGCCGGTCTCCACCAGCAGGGACCGGGTCGGCAGGGGCCCGCTCCGTTCATCGCGCTCGCGGCCGGTGCGGTCGCCACCGCCGTGGTGTTGATGATCATTAGAGGGAGGCGTGCGTGAGCAAGGGAATCGGCAGGGCCGCCTACAAGCCGGTGGGCGTGCTGATGGGCTTCGCCGCCGGTGCGATCGCGGGCGCGGTCTTCCGCCAGGTGTGGAAGATGACCGCCGGTGACGGTGAGGCGCCCAACCCGACCGACGAGGACCGCCGCTGGGGGGAGATCCTGGCGGCGGCTGCCTTGCAGGGAGCCATTTTCTCGGTCGTCCGGGCGGCCGTCGACCGAGGTGGTGCGGTCGGCGTCCGCCGGATCACCGGTAGCTGGCCGGACTGAACGTCCATGCCAAGGCCCTCTCACCAGTTGCCGGTGAGGGGGCCTTTCGCCTTATCCCACCGCCTCCGCCCACGACGGATCTCACGCATCCCTCAGGTCACATGTCGGAGAATTTCGTCGGTTAGGCTGTGCAGAGTTTTTGCGTACGTGGTTAAGCTGTTCCACGCTGTTGAGAGATGGCGTGGGTTGAGAGAAGTCTCCTTCATTGGGGGCCGCCTCAGGCACCGCTGCTCAAAAACGGCCAACCGGCCGCACGGTGTGCTCGGCCGCCAGTTTTAGAAGGAGATACACATGGCGCAGGGAACCGTGAAGTGGTTCAACGCTGACAAGGGCTTCGGCTTCATCACCGTCGACGGCGGGGGTGCTGACGTGTTCGTCCACTTCTCGGCCATCCAGACCAGCGGCTACCGCACGCTGGAGGAGAACCAGCGGGTGGAGTTCGAAATCGCCCAGGGCCAGAAGGGTCCGCAGGCCGAGCAGGTCCGCCCCCTCTGAGGCACCGGTCGGCGACCGCCGGCCAGTGGCGAGGCAGTCCCGAATCAGTGCGAAGCCCCGCGTCCCGGATGGACGCGGGGCTTTCCGCATGATTGGTGCGTTGGCCTCAACGGCGGTTGCGGGCGCGTACGCCGAGCCAGAGCAGGGCCAGACCGACAAGGATCAGCAACGGACCGAGTACCGCCCAGATCCGCTGGCCGGTCATCACGCTGCCCTCGACGTAACCGAGGCCCTGCACCGTCCACACCGCACCCACGACCACGGCCAGCAGACCGAGTGTGAGTCGGAGCCAACCGTTCATCGCGGTCTCCCTCTGCTGTGGCCCGCCACCTGGCTGCGCACCGGTGGGGCCGCCGGACGGGCCGCCGCCGGGCGCACCGGCGGGGCCGCCGGACGGGCCGCCGCCGGGCGCGCCGCTCACCATCGGTGGTGCACCTGGGGTCGGATCAGGTCGTCGTAGACCGCCGCCACCTCGGCAAGTTCCTCAGAGGACAGTGCTGGCTGGCCGGCCACGGCGGCGTTGCCGCGGGCCTGAGTGGCGTCGCGGGCGCCCGGAATGACCACGGTGACGCCCGGTTGGTCGAGCACCCAGCGCAGCGCGAACTGGGCCATCGTGCGGTCCTCGCCGACCAGCGGGGCGATCCGTCGCACGGCGGCCAGGCCGGTGGTGAAGTCCACCCCGGAGAACGTCTCGCCGACGTCGAACGCCTCGCCGTGCCGGTTGTAGTTGCGGTGGTCGTCGGCGGCGAAGGTGGTGTGCTCGTCGTACCGGCCGGAGAGCAGGCCACTGGCCAGCGGGACGCGGGCGATGATGCCGACCCCGGCGGCCGAGGCGGCCGGCAGCACGCGTTCGAGCGGCTTGTGGCGCAGCGCGTTGAGAATGATCTGCACGCTGGCCACCCCGGGCCGGGCGATCGCGGTGAGCGCCTCGTCGCAGGTCTCCACGCTGACGCCGTACGCGGCGATCCGCTTCTCGGCCACCAGGGTGTCGAGGGCGTCGAAGACCTCGTCGGTGGCGAAGACGGCCGTCGGCGGGCAGTGCAGCTGCACCAGGTCCAGCGTGTCCATGCCGAGGTTGGTCCGGGACCTGTCGGTCCACCGGCGGAAGTTGTCCAGGGTGTACGCCTCGGGCGTCTGTGCCACCCGTCGGCCCATCTTGGTCGCCACCGTCAGCCCGGCGTCGGGGTGCGCCGCCAGGAAGCGTCCGATCAGCTGTTCGCTGCGCCCGTCGCCGTAGACGTCGGCGGTGTCCAGGAAGGTGACCCCGGCCTCGACCGCGGCGGTCAGCACCGCGATCGCGTCGTCCTCGGTCACCGTGCCCCAGTCGGCGCCGAGCTGCCAGGCGCCGAGCCCGACCACACCGACCTGGCGATCCATTCGGGGGAACGTGCGTTGCTCCATGAGGTGAGCCTAGTGACCCGGCTTGCCTCCGGCACGGGCCGGGCCGTACGGTCAACAAGACGGACGTACGGTTTGCGATGGGGGTGGGGCGGTCATGTGGGATCCGACGGCATACCTGCGCTACGGCGACGAACGGTCCCGGCCCTTCCACGACCTGCTGGCCCGGGTGGACGCCGACCACCCCCGGCGGGTGGTCGACCTCGGCTGCGGTCCCGGCACCCTCACCGCCGTGCTCGCCGCCCGCTGGCCGGACAGCCGGGTCGTCGGCCTGGACTCCTCGCCGGAGATGATCGCGCGGGCCACCGCGCTTGACGTCCCGGTCAGCTTCCAGGTGGCTGACGTCCGCGACTGGCGTCCCGACCCGGACAACGACGTGGTGCTCAGCAACGCGGTGCTCCAGTGGGTCCCCGGCCACCGTGACCTGCTCGTCCGCTGGGCCACCGAGCTGCCGGCCGGCGCCTGGCTGGCGGTGCAGGTGCCGGGAAACTTCGACGCGCCCTCGCACCGGGCGCTGCGCGAGGTCGCCGGCCACCCGCCGTGGCGGGCGGCGTTGACCCCGCTGCTGCGCGAAGCGCCGGTCGCCGACCCGGCCGACTACGCCGAGTCGCTGGTCGCCGTCGGCTGCACCGTCGACGCCTGGGAGACTACCTACGTGCACCTGCTGGCGGCCGGTCCCGACTCGGCCCACCCCGTGCTGACCTGGCTGGAGGGCACCGCCCTGCGCCCGGTCCGGGCGGCGCTCGACCCGGCCGGCTGGTCCGCCTTCCGGGCCGCGCTGGCGGTACGCCTGAGCGAGGCGTACCCGGTGCGGCACGGCCAGGTGTACTTCCCGTTCCGACGGATCTTTCTCGTCGCCCGTACCGGTTCCGCCCAGGAGAACTCGTGACCGACCTGCGTTCCTTCATCGCCGGACTGCCCAAGGTGGAGCTGCACGTGCACCACGTCGGCTCCGCCTCGCCCCGCATCGTGGCCGAGCTGGCCGCCCGGCACGAGGGACGCAGCCCCGTCCCGGCGGACCCGCAACTGCTTGCCGACTACTTCGTCTTCCGCGACTTCGCCCACTTCATCGATCTGTACCTCAGCGTGGTCGACCTGATTCGCGACCCGGAGGACGTCTGGATCCTCACCCACGAGGTGGCCCGGGAACTGGCCCGCCAGCAGGTCCGCTACGCCGAGCTGACCGTGACGCCCTACTCCCACGTACGGCGCGGCATTGCGGCGCCGGCGTTCTGCGAGGCGATCGAGGACGCCCGCAAACGGGCCGCCGCCGACTTCGGCATCGAGCTGCGCTGGTGCTTCGACATTCCCGGCGAAGCGGGCCTGCCGGCCGCCGAGGAGACCCTGCGGATCGCGCTCGACGAGCGCCCCGACGGGTTGATCAGCTTCGGCCTCGGCGGCCCGGAGATCGGTGTGCCGAGGCCGCAGTTCAAGCCCTACTTCGACCAGGCCCGCGCGGCCGGGCTGCGGTCGGTGCCGCACGCCGGGGAGACCACCGGCCCGCAGACGATCTGGGACGCGCTGCACGAGCTGGGCGCCGAACGCATCGGCCACGGCATCTCCGCCGCGCAGGATCCGCGACTGCTCGCGTACCTGGCCGAGCAACAGATCGCGCTGGAGGTCTGCCCGACGTCGAACGTGCGTACCCGGGCCGTGGCCGACCTCGACGAGCACCCGCTGCGCCGGCTGGTCGACGCGGGAGTGCTGGTGACCATCAACTCCGACGACCCGCCGATGTTCGGCACCACCCTGGACGACGAGTACGCGGTCGCGGCCCGGCTGCTCGACATCGGCCCGGACGGGGTGGCCGCGCTGGCCCGTAACGCGGTGACCGCGTCCTTCCTCGACGGGACCGGCAAGCAGCGGATCCTCGCCGAGATCGACACCTACCTCGCCAACCGGCGCGGCTGACGCCGCCGCACCCTGCGGCGGGTGCGGGGTCGGTGCCCCCCGACGGTCAGCTCGACCGCGTCCGGCCAGGTGGCGCGCGGCGGGAGGAGGTGTGGGGGGACCGTGTCTCCCGCCGCGCGCACGGCTCCACCGGCCGAATGCGCTGGGAGCGATAGGCCGGTGGAACTGCTCGGTTCGCAGCGATCCTGTCAGCCGGACCGGTCGGGCGGAACCTGGTTAATTCGGATCTAAGAAAGACTTGTGCCGTCGCACAGCCCGAGGCGATCGGCTCCCTACCCGGAGCGCCTGACGGTCAGCCGTCCGTCGGGCGCTGCCGGGGCCAGCGGCGTCCACGGGCCTTCTGGTCCCGACTCTCCCGCGCCATCCGGCCCACCAGGCCGAACCGGCTGACCTGGCGCGGCGTAGCCTCCGGGTCGGCCAGCAGCATCACCACACTCGCCCCGCCCAGGTGGGCCCGGTCGATGCTGACCGAGCCGTTGGCCTGCAACGCCACCCGCTTGGCGATGTCCAGCCCCAACCCGGTGGAGCCCTGGTCGCTGGCGCCGCGTCGCAGCGCCCGGTCCGGGTTGGCGATACCGGGACCGGCATCGTCGATCCGGATGGCCACGTATCCGTCGCGGCGCGACACCGCCACCTCGAACGCGGTGCCCTGTGGGGTGTAGCGGAACACGTTGCCGATCACGGCGTCCAGGGCGGCAGCCAGCTCGGCGCGGGGGACCGGCGCGGGAATACGCAACTGGGCGCCGGAGACCCGGTGCGGACGGTTCTGGTCACCGGCGAGGGCGGCCCAGAACACCATCCGGTCCCGGACGACCTCGCTCACGTCGCACATCGCCGGTGGCGCGGCCTCGGTCGCCACCGCCTTACGGGTGGTCTTGATCAGTACGTCGATCTCACCCTCCAGGGTGACGATCGCCTGCCGGATGCGTCGGATGCCGCGCCGGTAGTCCAACTCTGCCTGACTGAACGAGCCGACACTCGTGTCGTCGGACTCCAGCGCCTCGGCGTCCAGCCGCAGCACGGTCAACGGGGTACGCAGCCGGTGGGACAGGTCCGCCACCAGTTCCCGCTCCTCGGTGCGCGCCGCCACCAACCGTTCCGCCATCCGGTTGAACGCGTGGCCGGCCTGGACCAGCTCGCGCGGGCCATGCGGCTCCACGCGTACCCCCAGGTCGCCGTCGCCGATGGCGAGCGACGCCTTGACCAGGGCCCGGCTCGCGTCGGCCGCCCGGGCGGCGAGCCGGTCCACCACCAGCATCGCGGCACCCACCAACGCGACGGCCACCCCGGCCAGCAGCAACCACCGGCCGCCACCGGCGTCGAGCGCGGCATCCGGGACGAAGACCTCCACCACGGCGGTCTGCTCGCCAAGCACCACCGGATCCAGCCGCAACACCCCGCCGTCGACGTCGACGACCAACGATCGGCCCTGCTCCCGGGCCTGCGCCAGGTGCGCCGCGTCGGCCCGTCCGGCGGAGGAGTCCACGTCGAGCCCGTGCACGACGGGCCGGGTGGCCGGGTCGCCGCCGCTGGCCTCGATCGCCCGGGTGACCACCTTCGCGTCGGTGCTGATCGCCAGGGCCCCGGTCACCAGCGCGCTGCGCCGGGCCGCGTCGGCGATCGCTTCCTCGCGTGCCTGCCCGCCGAGGGTCAGCCCGAGCGGCACCAGGAAAGCCAGCGCCAGCAGAGTGCCCACACCGGCCGTCCAGAGGGCCAGCGCCCTTCTCAGTCCGGCGCCACCAGCCGGAAGCCCACCCCCCGCACGGTGCGCAGGTAGCGCGGCTTCGCCGCGGACTCGCCCATTTTGCGCCGTAGCCAGTACAGGTGAACGTCGATGGTCTGATCCTCGCCGACCGATGGCTGCCGCCATACCTCCTCCAAGAGTTCCCGCCGGGACACTACCCGGCCAGGGCGGGCGGCGAGATACGCCAGCAGGTCGAATTCCTTGCGGGTCAGCGCCAGCGCCGCACCGTCGAGGTGGGCGCTGCGCTCGCCGACGTCCACCTTCAGCCCGCCGACGCTGTGCACGGCCGGCTGGGCGGAGCGGCTGGCCCGGCCCGCGCGGCGCAGCACGGTGGTGATTCGGGCGTCCAGGTGCGCGCCGGTGAACGGCTTGATCATGTAGTCGTCCGCGCCGGCCCGGAGCAGCTTGACCACGGACTGCTCGTCGTCGCGGGCGGTGGCGATGATGATCGGCACGTCGGTGATGCCCCGGAGCATCCGCAACGCGTCTGAGCCGTCCAGATCCGGCAGGCCGAGGTCGAGCACCACCAGGTCCGGTGTCTCGGCGGCAACCCGGCGCAGCGCGTCCAGGGCGGTGCCCACCGCGTGTACGGCGTGACCCCGGTCGGTGAGGGAGCGAAGCATCGCGCCGCGTACGACGTGATCGTCTTCGACCAGGAGGACGGTGGCCACCCAAGCACGGTACTCGGGGCGGCAAGTGTGGCGTCATTGCGGCCCACCCCGGGTACCCGCCAAGCTGGTGCGACCATGACGTTCACCCTCTATCCAGACACCCGCCTGGCCCTGGCCCGGGACAGCCTCGCCGGCCTGTCCGTCGGCGACGCCCTCGGCTCCCAGTTCTTCGTACCCGGCCGGCACCCCGCCGACCTGGCCGCCGACCGGCTCCCGCCACCGCCCTGGCAGTGGACCGACGACACCGAGATGGCCTGCTCGGTGCTGGCCCAGTTGGCCGCGGCCGGCCGGATCGACCGGGACAGCCTGGCCCTCGACTTCGCCGGACGCTGCGAGCCCTACCGCGGCTATGGCCCCGGAGCGGTGCGCATCCTGCGCCTGATCCGGACCGGCACCCCGTGGCCGGTCGCTGCCGCGTCCGCGTTCGACGGGCAGGGCTCCTGCGGCAACGGGGCGGCGATGCGGGTCGCCCCGTTGGGTGCGTACTTCGCCGACTCGACCAGCCGGGTGGTCGCGCAGGCACAGGCATCGGCCGAGGTGACCCACGCCCACCCGGAGGGGATCGCCGGTGCCGTGGCGGTGGCGGTGGCCGCCGCCCGAGCCGCCCGGGCCCGGCTGGAGGGCGACCGGCCGGACCCGGAGCGCCTGCTCGCCAGCGTCGCCGCCGCGGTCGACCCGGCGACCGAGGTGCACCGGGGGGTACGCCGGGCGGCGGGGCTGCTCGGCCGTCCGCTGCCGGAGGCGGTGGACACGCTCGGCAACGGGTCCCGCGTCACCGCGCCGGACACCGTCGCCTTCACCTGCTGGGTCGCCGCCACCCACCTGGACGACTACCCGGCCGCGGTACGCGCCTGCGTCGAGGCGGGTGGTGACGTGGACACCACCGCCGCCATCGCCGGGGGGATCGTCGCCGCGTACACCGGGGTCGCCACCGACGGCGGGGTGCCCGCCGACTGGCTGGCCGCCCGGGAGCCGCTACCCGACTGGGTCGGCTGACCCGGACGTGCCGCGCCCGCCGTTCACCGCCGGGCGCCCGCCTCGACCGTCTCGGAACCGGCACCCGTGGGCGTTCCCGCCGCACCGGAGTCGTCCGCCTCGGCGCTGGCTGCCGGCTGCTCGCCGGGCCGCTCCTCGTCGAGCACCGAACGGTCGATCTCCTCGGTCGTCGCGCGCCGTCGGCGGCTGATCAGCCAACCCACCACCGCGCCGCCGCCGAGGCCGGCGACCAGCCCGGCGGCGAGCAGGCTGTTGGCGTTCGGACCACCATCGGAGGTGGCGGTGGTGGTGGGCGGAGCCTCGGCGGGCGCTGCGCCGCCGGGGGCCGCACCGTGCCCACCGTGCGCACCCGGGTAGGCCGGATCGCCCGGCAGCAGCGTCAGCGCCGGCAACGGCCGTTGGCCGGGGCCGCCGCCCCAGCGCACCTGGAGGCCGTCGGCGTACGTCTGCACCAGCTCGAAGGTCAGCCGTTCGGTCTGCGGCAGCGGGGCCATCGAGAACACCAGCCGGGCCGGCCCCTCGCCCGCCTGGTCCTTCGCCCGCGACCAGATCAGCGAGGCGGTCACCACGTCGGTGGCCGGGCCGTGCATGCCGGACACCGGCCGGTCCAGCTTCCGGGTGGTGATCGTCGGTGCCCAGCCCTCGACCGACAGCGGGTACACCTCGGCGATCGGCGGGTTCTCGGGGATCTTGATTTCGATCTGTTCGGTCCGGACACCGGGCCGTTCGTCGGGCACCACGAATTCGAGTTTCACCGCGTTGCCCTGCTGAGCCTCGGCCGGGGTGAACGTCACCCCGTCGGCCCACGCCGTGGCGGGCCAGAGCAGCACCACGGCCGTGGCCAGGGCGGCCACCAGCACGCCCCGGCGTCGACGGCTGCGGCCGTGCGTCATCGCCATCTGGGTTCCCATCCGTGTCCACGCGGCCGGAACCGGCTCCGGCCACACCTGGTAGTTCGGATCCCGGGCCGGAAAGGTTCAACGGTGCCGGCAATCGTCTGCTGTCGGTGTCGACGACGGCGACGCCCGGGGCGCCCGATAGCATCAGTGCGCCGGCATCGGCACCATCCGTCACGTCTGCTGCGAGGAGTCATCCGTGTCCGCACCCCGTACCCCCGCCGTGGCCGACCCCGTCGTCGTCGCCGCCGGGACCACGGCGGCCGACGCGGTGGCCGCGGCCGGGCTGCCCACCAACGGCCCCCGGGCGATCGTGGTGGTCCGCGACCCGCACGGCGTGCTGCGCGACCTGGACTGGCGACCGGCCGAGGAGACGACCGTCGAGCCGGTCGCGCTGGACTCCCCGGACGGGCTGAACGTGCTGCGCCACTCCACGGCACACGTGCTGGCCCAGGCGGTGCAGGACATCTTCCCCGAGGCGAAGCTCGGCATCGGCCCGCCGATCGACAACGGCTTCTACTACGACTTCGCGGTGGACAAGCCGTTCCAGCCCGACGACCTGGCCAAGCTGGAAAAGCGGATGCAGGAGATCATCAAGTCGGGGCAGCGGTTCCGGCGTCGCCGCTTCGACAGCCTGGACGAGGCGAAGACCGAGCTGGCGGCCGAGCCGTTCAAGCTGGAGCTGATCGACGTCAAGGGCGAAGGACTGGATTCCTCCGAGGTGATGGAGGTCGGCGGCGGCGAGCTGACCATCTACGACAACCTCGCCGCCGACGAGGACAAGGTCTGCTGGTCGGATCTGTGCCGGGGGCCGCACCTGCCCAACACCCGGCTGATCGGCGCGTTCAAGCTGATGCGCTCGGCCGCCGCGTACTGGCGTGGGTCGGAGAAGAACCCGCAGTTGCAGCGGGTGTACGGCACCGCGTGGCCGACCCGCGATGGGTTGAAGGCGTACCTGAAGCTGCTGGAGGAGGCCGCCCGCCGCGACCACCGCAAGCTCGGCGCGGACCTCGACCTGTTCAGCTTCCCCGACGAGATCGGCTCGGGCCTCGCGGTCTTCCACCCCAAGGGCGGCATCATCCGCCGGGAACTGGAGGACTACTCGCGTCGCCGGCACGAGGAGGCGGGGTACGAGTTCGTCAACAGCCCGCACATCACCAAGGCGCAGCTCTTCCAGACCTCGGGCCACCTGCCGTACTACGCCGACACGATGTTCCCGCCCATGCAGTTGGAGGGGGCGGAGTACTACCTCAAGGCGATGAACTGCCCGATGCACAACCTGATCTTCCGGTCGCGCGGACGGTCCTACCGCGAACTGCCGCTGCGGCTGTTCGAGTTCGGCACCGTCTACCGCTACGAGAAGTCGGGTGTGGTGCACGGCCTCACCCGGGTACGCGGGCTGACCCAGGACGACTCGCACATCTACTGCACCCGGGAGCAGATGCCCGGCGAGCTGACCACCCTGCTGTCGTTCGTGCTGGACCTGCTGCGTGACTACGGCCTGGACGACTTCTACCTGGAGCTGTCCACCCGCGACGACTCGCCGAAGTTCATCGGCTCCGACGCGGACTGGGCCGAGGCCACCGAGGCGCTGCGCACCGCCGCCGAGACCTCCGGCCTGGAACTGGTGCCGGATCCGGGTGGCGCCGCGTTCTACGGTCCCAAGATCTCCGTGCAGGCCAAGGACGCCATCGGCCGGACCTGGCAGATGTCCACCATCCAGGTCGACTTCAACCAGCCGGAGCGGTTCGGCCTGGAGTACCAGGCCGCCGACGGCACCCGGCAGCGGCCCGTCATGATCCACCGGGCGCTCTTCGGTTCGATCGAGCGGTTCTTCGGCGTGCTCACCGAGCACTACGCGGGGGCGTTCCCGGCCTGGCTGGCCCCGGTGCAGGTGGTCGGCATCCCGATCCGCGACGACCACGCCGACTATCTGCACGGCTTCGTCGCCGCGCTGCGCGCCGAGGGCATCCGGGCCCAGGTCGACGCCGGTGACGAGCGGATGCAGAAGAAGATCCGTACCGCGCAGCAGCAGAAGATCCCCTTCATGGTGATCGCCGGCGACGACGACGTGGCCGCCGGCACCGTCTCCTTCCGTTACCGGGACGGCTCCCAGCGCAACGGGGTGCCACTGGCCGAGGCGGTCAGCCACGTCCTGGACGTGGTCACCTCCCGGAGCAACACGGGCCCCTCCGCCGAGATGTGACGGCCGGGCGGGGCCGTAGGATCGCCGGTGTGACTGGGGCGGAGGAGCACACCGACAGGGACATGGCCGACGGGCTGGACCGGCTCTGGACGCCCCACCGGATGACGTACATCTCCGGCGAGGACCGGCCCGAGGGTGGTTACGAGCGACCCTCCGGGTGCCCGTTCTGCCTGGCCCCGGCCCGGCCCCCGGAGGAGAGCCTCGTGGTGGCGCGTGGCGGGCACGTCTTCGTGGTGCTCAACCTGTACCCGTACAACCCGGGGCACCTGCTGGTCTGCCCGTACCGGCACGTGGCCGACTACACCGACCTGGACGGGCCGGAGACCGCCGAGCTGGCGTCGTTCACCCAGGCCGCCATGCGGGTCATCCGCAAGGTGAGCAGCGCCCACGGTTTCAACCTGGGCATGAACCAGGGCGGGGTGGCCGGTGCCGGCATCGCCGCCCACCTGCACCAGCACGTGGTGCCCCGGTGGGGTGGTGACGCCAACTTCATGCCGGTGATCGGGCGTACCAAGGTCCTGCCGCAGCTGCTGGGCGACACCCGCGACCTGCTCGCCCGCGCCTGGCCCTCCTGACCACAGCCCACCTCCCGTCCGCGCCGCGCCACCCTCGCCGTTCCGGCGCCGCGCCGTCTCCCGCTCGTGTTTCGCGCCGTGTCGCCCCGGCGGTGGCAGCCCTTGGTTCGCGCCCTTTGCTCTGCTTCAACCCACGCGGAGGTTACGCAGTGAAGTCGATGCGTATCAGTAAGCAGAGCGAAGGGGATACGTCGGACAGCGGCTTCCCGGGGCCATCCGCAGGTCGCTCGCGGCGTGGCGCGGGAGTGGACGAAACGGCCCGGATCCCGCCTCCAGCCGGGTGATCCGTACGCACACCGGACCCGTACGGATGATCGTGCTGGATCTTCGTCAACGTCTGTCCGAAAGATGGCACGATGCGCCGGTGGTGGAGTCGACGCGGACGTTGGGCCGCAGCGGCATCGAGGTCAGCGCCCTGGGCATGGGCTGCTGGGCGATCGCCGGCCCGTGGGCCGAGGGGCGCATGCCGCTGGGCTGGGGCGCCGTCGACGACGAGGAGTCGGTGCGGGCGATCCGGCGCGCGGTCGACCTCGGGGTGACCCTCTTCGACACCGCCGACAGCTACGGCGCGGGACACGGCGAACGGGTCCTCGGACGGGCCCTGGCCGGCCGCCGTGACGAGGCGGTGATCGCCACCAAGTGGGGATACACGTTCGACGAGCGGACCCGGCAGGCCATCGGTCCCGACGCCTCACCGGCGTACCTGCGGCGGGCCGTGTGCGACTCGCTGCGCCGCCTCGGTACCGACCGGATCGACCTCTACCAGCTGCACCTGGCCGACCTGCCCATGCCACAGGCTCACGAGCTGATCGGCGCGTTGGAGGACCTGGTGGCCGACGGTCTGGTCCGCGCGTACGGCTGGAGCACCGACCGGGTCGACCGGGCGGCGGCCTTCGGGCACGATGCCCCGCACGCCGCCGCCGTGCAGCACAGCCTGTCGGTGCTGCGGGACGCACCCGACCTGCTCGCCGTCTGCGAGAAGTACGACCTGGCCAGCATCAACCGTGGCCCGCTCGGCATGGGGCTGCTCACCGGCAAGTACCGCCCCGAGTCGGTGCTGCCCCGCGACGACGTGCGGGGGATGACCTCGGGTTGGCTGGAGTGGTTCCGGGGCGGGCGGCCGGCGCCGGAGTGGCTGCGCCGGGTGCACGCGGTCCGGGCCACGTTGACCGCCGACGGACGCACCCTGGCCCAGGGGGCGCTGGGCTGGATCTGGGCGCGCAGCGACCGGGCCATCCCGATCCCCGGCTGCCGTACCGTCGCCCAGGTCGAGGAGAACGCCGCCGCGCTCGCTCTCGGCCCGCTCGCCCCCGACCACTTCGCCGAGGTGGAACGGCAGCTCGCCGCCGTGCGGGCCGCCGCGCTACGGGAGGCCGACCGCCCCTACTGGCCCAGCCCCATGCTTCCCACCGCCCGTCCCTGACCGGAGTCGCCTCGGGCCCGACCGGACACCGTCCGGGTCAGGTGTGCTCCTTGCGGATCTGGTCGGCCAGGTGGACGGGCATCGGGTCGTAGCGGACGAAGTGGCGCCGGAAGGTGCCGGCGCCGGAGGTCATCGCCCGCAACTCCACGGCGTAGCGCAGCAACTCCGTGGCGGGCACCTCGGCGCGTACCAGGGTGCGGCCCTCCGTGGCCGGGTCCGGTTCGGTGCCGAGCACCCGGCCGCGTCGCCCGGACAGGTCGCCCATCACCGCGCCCACGTTGACGTCGGGCACCCGCACCGTCACCTCGTCGACCGGCTCCAGCAGCGCCGGCTGCCCCCGGTCGGCGGCGTCGCGCAGGGCCAGCGCCCCGGCGGTCTGGAACGCCGCGTCGGAGGAGTCCACGCTGTGCGCCTTGCCGTCGACCAGGGTGACCCGCAGGTCCATCACCGGGTGGCCGGCGACCAGGCCGCGTTCCATCTGGGCGCGTACCCCCTTCTCCACCGAGGGGATGTAGTTGTGCGGCACCGCGCCGCCGACCACCCGGTCGACGAACTCGAAGCCGCCACCGCGCGGCAGCGGCTCCACCTCGATGTCGCAGACGGCGTACTGACCATGGCCTCCGGACTGCTTGACGTGCCGGCCGTGCCCCCGGGCCGGCACGGTAAGCGTCTCCCGTAGCGCCACCCGCACCGGCTCGGTGTCCAACTCCACCCCGCCCGCGCGCAGCCGGTCGAGGACCACGTCGGCGTGCGCCTCGCCCATGCACCACAGCACCAGTTGGTGGGTCTCCGGGTTGCGCTCCAGCCGCATCGTCGGGTCGCCGGCCACCAGCCGGCCGAGGTTGCGGGCCAGGGCGTCCTCGTCGGATCGGGACTTCGCCACGATCGCCACCGGCAGCAACGGCTCCGGCATCTCCCACGGCGCGATCAGCAGCGGATTGTCCTTGGCGGAGATGGTGTCGCCGGTCTCGGCGCTGCCGGACTTGGTGATCGCGCAGATGTCACCGGCCACCGCCACGCCGACCTCCCGGAGGGTGGCGCCGAGCGGGCTGTAGAGATGGGCGATCCGCTCATCGGCGTCGTGGTCGGGGTGCCCGCGTTCGGCCAGGCCGTGCCCGGACACGTGCACGGTCTGCTCGGGACGCAGCGTGCCGGAGAAGACCCGGACCACGCAGACCCGCCCGACATGCCGGTCGATGGTGGTCCGGACCACCTCGGCCACCAGCGGGCCGTCCGGGTCGCAGGTCAGCGGCGGCCGTGGGGCGCCGTCCACCCCGGTGACCGCGGGCAGCGCGTGCTCCGGCGGGGCGGGAAAACCGGCGGTGAGCACCTCCAGCAACGCGTCCAGGCCGACCCCGGTCGCCGCGCAGACCGGTACCACCGGATAGAAGTGACCGCGGGCGACCGCCTTCTCCAGGTCCTCCACCAGGATGCCGGCGTCGATCTCCTCACCTTCGAGGTACCGGTCCATCAGGGTCTCGTCCTCGCTCTCGGCGATGATCCCCTCGATCAGCTCGTTGCGGGACTCGACGATGGCCGGCAGGTGCTCCGGGTCGGGTTCGCGTACCTGTGACGGCAGCCCGCCCGTGTAGTCGAAGACCCGCCGCGTGATCAGCCCCAGCAAGCCGACTGTGGATTCGCCGTCGTCACCGAGCATCGGCAGGTAGAGCGGGAGCACGTTGTCGCCGAAGACCCGCTGGCACAGCGCCACCGTCTCGTCGAAGTCGGCGCGCGGATGGTCCAGTCGGGCCACCGCGACCGCCCGGGGCATGTCCACCGCCGCGCACTCCTCCCAGAGCGCCGCGGTGGCCGCGTCCATCCCGTCGACGGCGGAGACCACGAAGAGCGCGGCGTCGGCGGCCCGCAGCCCGGCGCGCAGCTCACCGACGAAGTCGGCATAGCCCGGCGTGTCCAGCAGGTTGACCTTGATCCCGTCGTGCACCAGCGGCGCGCAGGCCAGGGCGACCGAACGCTGCTGGCGTACGGCCGCCGGATCGTGATCGCAGACGGTGGTGCCGTCGGTGACCGAGCCGGCTCGCGGGATCGTCCCGGACGCCGCGAGCAGCGCCTCGACAAGCGTCGTCTTGCCCGCCCCGGAATGCCCGACGAGCACCACGTTGCGGATCCTGGCGGGGTCGGTCACCGCCGGTACGCCGGCGGCCCCCTTGTCCTGACTCCTCTGCGCCATCGGGCGCACCTCCCTCAGCCGGTGGTGGTGGGTGGCGACCGCCGCACGCGACGGGGATGGCCCGGGCGGGGTGCTGCGGCGATATCCTCCGGTGATTCGCTGGGAGCCGGGCAGTCAACAGGCGGCGGGGTGAGCCGGGTCACCTTCTGGCTCGATCTCACACCCGATGGGGGGCCGACACAACCCTCTCCGGGCGGGCCGCCGCGCCGGCTGAGCGTGGCTGGTCAGACGGGCGGTGTCGCCGGTCGAGGGCCGACCGTTATCGTGGGACCGCCATGGCGAAGATCTTCCAAGTGTCGGCCCGCGCGGGGATGACCCGCGTCGTCGAGCCGATCGCCCGCAGCCTGCTGCGCGCGGGCGTAACTCCCAACGCGGTCACCGTCGCGGGCACCCTGGGCGTGCTCGTCGGCGCGCTCGGCCTCGGTGCCCGCGGCCATCTGGTCGCCGGTGCGCTGATCGTGACGGTCTTCGCGCTCACCGACCTGCTCGACGGGACGATGGCCCGGATGAGCGGCGGGTCGACCCGGTTCGGAGCCTTCCTCGACTCCAGCATGGACCGGGTCGCCGACAGCGCGGTGTTCGGCGCGGTCGCCTTCTACCTGGCCACCGAGGGCAACCACGCGGGCGTGGCCGCCGCGCTGATCTGCCTGGCCGCGGGCGGGCTCGTGTCGTACGTCAAGGCCCGCGCCGAAGGGCTCGGGATGACCTGCAACGTGGGCATCGCCGAGCGTACGGAGCGACTGCTGATCGTCGGTGTCGGCGGCCTGCTCGCCGGGCTCGGCCTGGCGGTGGCGCTGCCGATCGCGCTCTGGCTGCTCGCGGCGGTGTCCCTGTTCACCGTCGGCCAGCGGATGCGACACGTCTACCGGCAGGCCCAGCAGGTCGACGTGCCGGGCGGTCACGGGTGAGCGGCACAGCCGGGCGGAGCATCCGGTGAACCTCACCGAGTTGGGGTTCGCCGCCGCCTGGCGGCTGGTCCGCGTGCTGCCCCGGTCGGTCGCCGCCGCCGCGTTCGACGCCGTGGCCGACAATGCCCACCGCCGCCGGGGCCCGGGCGCCACCCGGCTACGGGCAAACCTGCGCCGCGTGGTTGGCCCGGAACTGCCCGAGGCCGAACTCGACGACCTGGTCCGCCGGGGGCTGCGCTCGTACGCCCGCTACTGGATGGAGGCGTTCCGGCTGCCCGCCCTGAGCCGCGAGCAGCTCCTCGCCGGATTCCGGCTGGACCGCGCCGACGTGCTCGCCGCGGACGTGGCCGCCGGGCGCGGCGCGGTGGTGGCGCTGCCACACGCCGGCAACTGGGACACGGCCGGCGCCTGGGTCGCCGCCAACGGCTGGCCGCTGTCCACCGTCGCCGAGCGGCTCAAGCCGGAGGGCGTCTTCGAGCGCTTCGTCGCCTTCCGGCAGGGCCTGGGCATGGAGATCCTGCCCACCAACGGCGGTGCCCGGCCGGCGATCGACGTGCTGACCGACCGGCTGGCCGCCGGGACGGTGGTGCCCCTGCTGGCCGACCGGGATCTCTCCACCCGTGGCGTGGAGGTGGACTTCTTCGGCGGCCGGACCCGGATGCCGGCCGGTCCGGCGTTGCTCGCGCTGCGCACCGGCGCGCCGCTGTATGTGGCGTCGATGTGGTACGAACCGGATGCGGCGTGCGCCTCGCTGGTGGGCCCGCTGCCGGTGCCGGGGCCCGAGGCGGGCACCCTCGACGTGCGGGTCCGGTCGCTGACCCAGCTGATCGCCGACGGTCTCGCGGCGGGCATCGCCCGGCATCCGGAAGACTGGCACATGCTGCAACGGA
Source organism: Verrucosispora sp. WMMD703 (assembly GCF_049178935.1). Taxonomy (NCBI): domain Bacteria; kingdom Bacillati; phylum Actinomycetota; class Actinomycetes; order Micromonosporales; family Micromonosporaceae; genus Micromonospora; species Verrucosispora sp. WMMD703. The sequence goes on from NZ_JBMHMM010000004.1 coordinate 2,463,928, forward strand.
TGTGGCTGGACTGAGGGGACGGGCGCAATGCGGATCGGCATCGTCTGCCCGTACTCCTTCGACGTACCCGGCGGGGTGCAGAACCATGTCATGGACCTGGCGGAGGCGCTGATCGGGCTCGGGCACGAGGTGAGCGTCCTCGCCCCGGCCGACGAGGACTCGCCGCTGCCGCCGTACGTGGTGTCGGCCGGCAGGTCGGTGCCGCTGCCGTACAACGGCTCGGTGGCCCGGATCGCGTTCGGCCCGGTCTCGACCGCCCGGGTACGCCGCTGGATCACCCGGGGCGACTTCGACGTGCTGCACGTGCACGAGCCGCTCGCGCTGAGCCTGTCCATGCTCGCCGTGCTCTCCGCCCGGGGGCCGGTGGTGGCCACCTTCCACACCGCGATGACCCGCTCCCGGATGCTCGCCGCCGCCCAGGGGGTGCTCCAGATCGTGCTGGAGCGGATCACCGCGCGGATCGCGGTGAGCGCCCTGGCCCGCAAGGTGCAGGTCGAGCACCTGGACGGCGGGGCGGTGGAGATCCCCAACGGGGTGGCGGTGGCCAAGTTCGCCGGGATCGAGCCGCTGCCCGGCTGGCCGGGGGAGTGCGGGCCGGGCACCGGCGGCACGCTCGGCTTCCTCGGCCGCTTCACCGAGTCACGCAAGGGGTTCCCGATCCTGCGCGACGCCTTCGTCGAGCTGGCCCGGCAGCGTCCCGGCCTGCGCCTGCTGGTCGCCGGTCCCGGCGACCCGGACGACCTGTTCGCCCGGTTTCCGGCTGACCTGCGGGACCGGGTCACCTTCCTCGGCCTGGTCTCCGAGGAGGAGAAGGCGCGGATGCTGCGCAGTGCGCACCTCTACGTCGCGCCGAACACCGGCGGCGAGTCGTTCGGCATGATCCTCACCGAGGCGCTCGCGGCCGGCACCACGGTCGTGGCCAGCGACCTGGACGCCTTCCGCCGGGTGCTCGACGGCGGCCGGGCCGGCCGGCTGTTCCCGACCGGCGACGCGGTGACCCTGCGTGCGACGCTGTCGCAGCTGCTCGACGACCCGGCTCAGCGGGCGGAGCTGACCGCCTGCGGTGACCAGGTGGTGGCGAATTTCGACTGGCCCGTGGTTGCCCGGCGGGTTCTGGAGGTATACGCAGCGGCGATCGAGGCCACCGACGGCCGGGTGATCGACCAGGAGTGGGTGGGGTTGACCTGATCGGGAGGAACGGGAGCAGCACTACGATGCCGGGCATGTGGTGGGTGGTGGGCGCGACGGTGGTCGTCGCCCTGGTGGCGGTATACCTGATCTGGACCGCCGGCCGGGTCGAGCGGCTCCAGGACCGCGCCCAGCTCGCCGCCCGCGCCCTCGACGCCCACCTGCTGCGTCGGGCCGCCGCCGCGGCGGTGCTGGCCGAGCGCCGTTACGGCGTCGAGTTGTACGCGGCGGCGCGCATCGCCCTCGACGCCCAGCCGGAGGAGCGGGAGGCGGCCGAGAACGACCTGACCCGGCAGCTGCGGTCGGTGCAACTCGATCCCACCGATGCCGACTGTGAGGCGGTGATCGCCGCCAGCCGGCGGCTCGCCCTGGCCCGCCAGGTGCACACCGACCTGGTCCGTGACGCCCGGTCGGCGCGCAGCCGGCCGCTGGTGCGGCTGTTACGGATGGGACACCGGCACACCTGGCCGCGCTACTTCGACATCGACGATCCGACCCTCACCCTGCCCGCCGCCGACGTGTCCAGCCGCTGAACCGCTCCGCCCAGCCGGCCGGGGTGGCCCGGGGTGACGGCGGACACACAGCAGGCCACCACGGGGCTGATTGGCTGTCGGAGTGGCGTTGGCCCGGGCGTAGCATCTGCGCTGCCACCTCCCGAGGACGCCTGAGGAGCGACGACGTGTCCGAGACGACTTCCCCGAACACCGCCACCCCGGTCGTCGGCACCGCGCGCGTGAAGCGCGGCATGGCCGAGATGCTCAAGGGTGGTGTGATCATGGATGTGGTCACCCCCGAGCAGGCCAAGATCGCCGAGGATGCCGGCGCGGTCGCGGTGATGGCGCTGGAGCGGGTACCCGCGGACATCCGTGCCCAGGGCGGGGTGTCCCGGATGAGCGACCCCGACATGATCGACGGCATCATCAACGCGGTCTCCATCCCGGTGATGGCCAAGGCCCGCATCGGCCACTTCGTCGAGGCGCAGATCCTCCAGTCCCTCGGGGTCGACTACGTCGACGAGTCCGAGGTGCTCACCCCGGCGGACTACGCCAACCACATCGACAAGTGGGCGTTCACCGTGCCGTTCGTCTGCGGCGCGACCAACCTCGGCGAGGCGCTGCGTCGGATCACCGAGGGGGCCGCGATGATCCGCTCCAAGGGCGAGGCCGGCACCGGCGACGTCTCCAACGCCACCACCCACATGCGGAAGATCCGCCAGGAGATCCGCCGCCTGACGTCCCTGCCGGCCGACGAGCTGTTCGTCGCGGCGAAGGAGTTGCAGGCGCCGTACGAGCTGGTCAAGGAGATCGCCGAGACCGGCAAGCTGCCGGTGGTGCTCTTCACCGCCGGTGGCATCGCCACCCCGGCCGACGCGGCGATGATGATGCAGCTCGGCGCCGAGGGGGTCTTCGTCGGCTCCGGCATCTTCAAGTCCGGCAACCCGGCCCAGCGGGCCGCCGCGATCGTCAAGGCGACCACCTTCCACGACGACCCGGACGTGCTGGCCAAGGTGTCCCGTGGGCTCGGCGAGGCGATGGTCGGCATCAACGTCGACGACATCCCGCAGCCGCACCGCCTCGCCGAACGCGGCTGGTGACGTGGCGGCACCCGTGATCGGTGTGCTCGCCCTCCAGGGCGACGTCCGCGAACACGTCACGGCGGTGACCGCGGCGGGCGCGCAGGCCCGTCCGGTACGCCGACCGGCGGAACTGGACGCGGTTGACGGACTGGTCATCCCGGGCGGGGAGTCCACCACGATCAGCAAGCTGGTCGACATCTTCGAGCTGCGCGACCCGATCGACAAGCGGATCGCCGCCGGCATGCCGGTCTACGGCTCCTGCGCCGGGATGATCATGTTGGCCACCGAGGTGCTCGACGGCCGGCCGGATCAGCGCGGCTTCGACGGCATCGCGATGACCGTCCGCCGCAACGCGTTCGGTCGGCAGGTCGACTCCTTCGAGGCGCCGGTGGAGATCACCGGCGTACCGGGTGGGCCGCTGCACGCGGTCTTCATCCGCGCGCCCTGGGTCGAGCGGGTCGGCGAGGGCGTGGAGGTGCTCGGCACGGTTACCGCCGGCCCGGCCGCCGGCCGGATCGTCGCCGTACGCCAGCACAACCTGCTGGCCACCTCCTTCCACCCGGAACTCACCGGCGATCCCCGCCTGCACGCCTACTTCATAGACCTGGTCCGCACCGCCCCCTGACCCGCGCCGCCCGCCCGACCCTGCGCGCCGCCCGCCCGGCACGTGAGGCAGCAACATCGGGGATGCTGCTGGCTCGACTCGCTTCGAGGCAGCAACATCCCTGAAACTGCTCGGATCTTCGCGGTGACGGTGGCGGCGGCGGTGGGCGGCGGCGGTGGCGGGGCGGTGGTTGTGTCTCAGCCCTCAGCCGGCGACGGAGCGGAGGCTGCCGGGGCGGCGGCCGAGGAGGCGGTCCAGTGCCGCGGTGCTCTCCGCGTCGGTGGGCTGCTGCACCACCAGTCGCTGCTGGTCGTCGGCGAGTTCCAGGGTCTCGTACGACAGTCGCAGTGGCCCCACCTCCGGATGCCGCAGCCAGCGCACCCCGCTCGGCTGCACGGCGACCGGTCGGCGCTGCCACCGGGACTGGAACGGCTCCCCGACGGTACGGTCGAGCCGTTGGGCGAACGCGTCGGCGGCGGGGTCGCCTCCGCGCAGCCGGTGCAGGTCGGCGACCTGCTGGTCGGCGAGGTCGGCCCAGTCGGGAAAGTGCTCCGGGGCGCGTTCGTCGGCGAAAACGAACCATACGAGGTTGGGCCGCTCGTCATCGAGCAGGCCCAGCGGCCGGGCCAACCTGTCGAACGGCCCGTTCCAGGCCAGCACGTCGCCGATCCGGTTGATCAGGTACGCCGGCCGGTCCCGTAGCGCCTCCAGCAGCGTCCGGACCTGTGGGCGGACGGTACGCGACACGGTCGGCCGCCCACCCGCGCACAGTTGCCGGCGGTGGTCGACCGACGCGAGTTGCTGAAGGTGCCGCCGGTCGGCGTCGTCGAGGCGTAGCGCCTCGGCCAGGGCGGCGAGGATGCCCGGTGACGGACGGGTGTCCCGGCCCTGTTCGAGCCGGGTCAGGTATTCCACGCTGACCTGGGCCAACGTGGCCAACTCCGCACGCCGCAGGCCGGGCGTACGCCGCCGGCCGTTGGTGGGTAGCCCCACCTGCTCGGGCCGTAGCGCCTCCCGTCGGCTGCGGAGGAACGCGCCCAACTCGCCGTCCATCACGCGTCCAGTCTGCCGCGCCCGTGGCCCGGGAGCATGTCCCCGCCAGGGCTACCCTCCCGCCGGTCTCCCCGAGTGCTTCTGACGGCGGTGGGATCGGCTCATGAACAGAACACGACAGCACGGACCGATCAAGGTGGGCCTGGTCGTCGGCAGCAGTCGCCCGGGGCGACGTGGCCCGGCGGTGGCGGGATGGGTGGCCGAGACGACGGCCCGGCATCCGGCGGCGCGAGCGGGTGAGGTGACCGTCGAACTTGTCGATCTCGCCGAGCAGCGGTTGCCGATGCTCGACGAACCGGTGCCGGCGAGGTTCGGCGACTACCGTCACGATCACACCCGCCGCTGGTCGACGGTGGTGGCGGCATACGACGCGTACGTCTTCGTCACCCCGGAGTACAACAGCTCGGTCCCGGCGGTCCTCAAGAACGCCATCGACTATCTCGACGCCGAGTGGCGCGGCAAGCCGGCCGGGGTGCTCACCTACGGCGTACGCGGGGGCGGGCGGGCAGCCGAGCACCTGCGACCGATTCTCGCCGAGGTGGGCATGGAGGTCCTACCGGCCCATGTCGAATTGGGGCTGTTCACGGACTTCGACTGGACCGGTGCGGATCGGTCGGACCCGACCGCCGACGGTCGGATCTCGCCCGGCGAAGACAGGGCGGCGACGATCACGGCGATGCTCACCGAACTCCTCGCTGCGGTCCGGACTGCGGATCGGGACGCGGTCCCGGCTGGTGGCCGGTGAGCTGGCCATGGAGACGCTTCTGATCACGTATCGCGTCCGCCCGGACCGCCTCGACGAGCATCTGACCCTGCTCGACGCGGTGCACCGCGACCTGGCCCGGCTGGATGCGCCCGGATTCCGCTATCTGACCCTGCGGCTCGACGACGGGCTCAGCTTCGTCGACGTCGTCATGGGCCCGGAACTACCCCAACCGCTTCCGTCGCTGGAATCCTTCGGCCGTTTCCGGGCCGGGCTGGAGGAGCGGTGCGAGCAGCGGAGCACCGCCGGTTTCACAGTCCTGGGGTCGTACGGCATGGGCGGGTGACTTCGTCCGCTTTGTGTCGACCGGGGGAGAGCGGGCCGACGGCTGACGTGCGGCGGGTGACGACCACCCGCCGCACGTCGGTAGGATTGTCGAGATTCGGCAGGGCCATCTGGCCGCCACTGCTTCCACCAGAGCTGACCGGCACCACCGTGTGCGCCGGTGCGGAGCGGGGCGCTCGGTGCGGTCGAGGCAGACGGCGGGTAGCAACGGAGGTAACAGATGTCCGGCCACTCAAAGTGGGCGACGACCAAGCACAAGAAGGCGGTCATCGACGCCAAGCGCGGCAAGATGTTCGCCAAGCTGATCAAGAACGTGGAGGTCGCGGCGCGTACCGGTGGCGGTGATCCGGCCGGTAACCCGACGCTCTACGACGCGATCCAGAAGGCCAAGAAGAACTCGGTCCCCAACGACAACATCGACCGGGCCGTCAAGCGCGGCTCCGGCCTGGAGGCCGGCGGCGCCGACTACCAGACGATCATGTACGAGGGGTACGGCCCGAACGGTGTCGCGCTGCTGATCGAGTGCCTGACCGACAACCGCAACCGCGCCGCCACCGAGGTACGCACCGCGCTGACCCGCAACGGCGGCTCGTTCGCCGACGCCGGCTCGGTGTCGTACATGTTCTCCCGCAAGGGCGTGGTGATCGTGCCCAAGGCCGGCACCACCGAGGACGACGTGATGATGGCCGTCCTCGACGCCGGCGCCGAGGAGGTCAACGACCTCGACGAGGCGTTCGAGGTGGTCTCCGAGCCGGGTGACCTGCTCGCCGTGCGGACCGCGTTGCAGGACGCCGGCATCGAGTACGAGTCGGCCGAATCCTCCCTGATCCCCAGCGTCAACGTGCCGCTGGACGAGGAGGGCGCGCGCAAGGTCTTCAAGCTGATCGACGTCCTGGAGGACTGCGACGACGTGCAGAACGTCTACGCCAACTTCGACGTCTCCGACGAGGTCATGGCCGCCGTCGGCTGACCCCGCGTACGAGTCGAAGGCGCTGACCCCGCCGGGTCGGCGCCTTCTTCATTTGCCGCCTTCAGTCGCCCCCACCGGCGTGTCGAGCGCAGCAGATCGCTTGCCGCGATTGGTTCAAGTGCGAATCGGCACTTGGGGTTGCTAGAGATATCTTTCTAAAGCATCCTCTACTGTATGGCTGACGAGGTGCCTCGGCGCGCGATCAAGGTGACCGACCCGCGTGCCCTGCGGGCGTACGCCCACCCACTGCGGATGCGGCTGATCGGGCTGCTGCGCGGCGAAGGGCCGATGACCGCGACGCAGGCAGCCGCTCGGCTCGACGACAACGTGCCGAACTGCTCGTTCCATCTGCGGCAACTCGCCAAGTACGGGTTCGCCGAACGGGTTCCCGGTGCGGACGGTCGGGAACGGCCCTGGCGGGCCACCACGCAGTACACGTCCTGGGACGACGACTCCGACGACCCGGCCATGCGGGAGGCCACGGACCAGATCAACAGCGTGATGGTCGGCATCTACCTGCAACGGGCGCAGGACTACCTGGCGATCCGCGCCGACGAACCGGCCGAGTGGCGGGCCGCCGCCGGCTTCGGTGACGCGTTGCTGCACGTCACCGCCGCTGAGCTGCGTGAGGTCACCGAACAGATCGACGCGCTGTTGGCCCGGTACGACGAACGGATTGCCGACGCGTCGAAACGGCCGCCCGGCTCGCGCCCGGTGACGATCGTCCAGATGGCGCTGCCGCGTGGCGTCGTACCCCCGCCAGCGACGGCGAGCGGAGACGGGCCGTGACCGGATCCCTCGTCCTGGCCGACCCGGCACCGCCGCGCCGACCGCGCATCCCACGACTGCTGCGGCAGGCGGCCTTCCGTCGCTACTGGTCAGCGCAGACCGTCTCGCTCTTCGGCGACCAGATCACCGTGCTCGCTGTGCCGCTGCTGGCCGTGCTCGCTTTCGGTGCCGGGCCCGCCGAGATGGGTTACCTGACCGCCGCCGCGCTGCTGCCGAACCTGTTCTTCTCGCTGCCGGCCGGCGCCCTGGTGGACCGGTACCCCCGCCGACGCCAAGTGATGATCATCGCCGACGTAGGTCGGGCGGGTCTGCTGCTGACCGTGCCGCTGCTGTGGTGGGCGGACGTGCTGAACCTACCGCTGCTCTGTGCCATCACCTTTCTGATCGGCGTTCACTCGATGTTCTTCGAGGTGGCGCACATCAGCCTCTTTGCAGCCCTGGTCCGACGGGCGGACTACGTGGAGGCCAACAGTCTGGTCAACGGCAGCAGGGCCATGTCGCACGTGGCCGGCCCGAGCATCGGCGGCGTGCTGGTGCAGGTGCTCACCGCTCCGTTCGCGCTCCTCTCCGGCGTGCTCACCTACCTGATCTCGGCGGCCTTCCTGGCCCGGACGCAGGTCACCGAGAGTCCCGTACCGAAGGGCTCCGGCCGAGGGATGGCCGCCGGGGTGCGGTACGTGGCCCGCTCGGCGGTCCTGCGGTCGACGTTGCTCGGCACCACCACGCTCAACCTGTTCAACTACATGTTCGCCGCGTTGTTCGTGCTGTACGTGACCACCGAGCTGGGTGTCTCCCCGGGACTGCTCGGCCTGATCATCGGGGCCGGCGCGGTTGGTGGACTGCTCGGCGCGGCGGTCACCGGCGCGATCAGTCGCCGGATCGGCATCGGCCCCGCGGTGCTCCTCGGTTTCGTCGCCTTCCCGGCCCCCATGGTCCTCGTGCCCCTGGCCACGGGGCCGCAGCCGCTGGTGCTCGCCCTGCTGTTCGCCGCCGAATTCGTCTCCGCGCTGGGCGTCATGGTCCTCGACATCGCCGTCGGGTCGGTGCAGATCGCGGCCACGCCTGTGGCGATGCTCGCCGTGGTCTCCGGTTTCCGCCGCACCGTCAACTACGGCATCCGACCGATCGGTGCCGTGCTCGGCGGAACGCTCGGCGCGGCCATCGGGGTAAGGCCCGCCCTCTGGTTCGCCAGCCTCGGTGCCCTCCTCGGGGTGCTCTGGGTCTTCTTCTCCCCACTGCGCACCATGCGCGCACTGCCTACTCCCGGCGGAGGCACCGGTTGATGGCGGCGACGAAGGAGAACCCGAGAACCCATCCGAGCAGGATCATGGCCCAAGTCCAGAAGAGCAGCGGGCTGCCCCAGTTCTTGCTGGCATCGGGTATCCATTTGTCGATCTGAAACAGGTTGACGGCGGGGATCAGCAACTGGACCGAGTATGCGACCGGATTGAAGCACGGGTGGTTCTCGGGGCATCGATCTTGATTGGCATGCGGTTCACCGGAGGTCTTCGCGCCGACCGGCTCCATGAGGTTGTGATGCTCAGCCGTGTGGTAAAAGACTATGTTGAGCGCCACGAACGGGAGTGCGATGAGGAGCGGCTGGTAGAGGCGGTAGCCGTACCTGACCGTGGCCCACATGAAGAAGTTCCACGCCTTTGAGTGACGAGGGAGTTTGTCTTCCTTCCGGAGCTGCTTCAAGCCGGCGACCGCCACCTCGCGCTCTTCGATCTCCTTCCCAGCTGTCCGGTACACCTTGCTGAGTTGCAGGTAGGGCTGGCGCGAGTAGCTACGCATACGGCGGAGAATCTCGACGCGCTCTTCGTACGAGATTGCGCTTTCGCCTTCGCTCTCGATGGTCTGATAGGTGAAGCCTTCGAGTTCGACGCGATCCACCGGGTAGCTGGTCACGCTGTCCTGAAGTCTCGCCACGGTCGCGTACCGCAGATCGACGAGTTGTGTGGGCGTGCCGGCCGGCAGCAGGATGAGCGAACCGCCCGCCCGTAACCCGTACGCGTCGAGTGATCTGTCGCCGACCTCGCTGAGATGGCCCCCGCGCAGGTCCACGTCCCGGGTGATGTCCACGTCCCGGAGCGACACTTCGCCGGTCGCCCGGAAGCCGCTGGTGAGCAGTACGTCGCCGCGCCCGACCATGCCGGTCAGGTCGAGAGCGACACGTCCCAGTGCGTGGAAGACGCCACCGCTGCAGTCGAGCTGCCGCCCAACGGTGGCCCGTGCCAGGCGAACGCCACCGACCGCCCGAAAGCCGTCGTTGAGCATGACGTTTCCCTCGGTGGTCAGGCCGTCGGCGTCGAGGGCGATGTCTGCCTCGTGGTTGAACAGTCCGCCGGTGCAGACGACCGCCTCGGTGACACTGGCACCGCACAACCAGACCTGGCCGTTCGCGGTGAAACCCCGTCCGAGATCGGGATCCTGGTCGAGGTAGACGCCGCCGCGACAGAGCAGCCCGGTGGCGTCCAAGGCGCTGCCGGACGGGTTGTCGAAGTGGCCCCCGGTGCAGGTGAGCTGGCGTTCCAGTATTGCACCGACCAGCCGCACCGCGCCCTGTGCCGCGAAACCCCGGTCGAGATACACGTCCTCGGCGGCCAGCCGTACCGCCTCGATCGCGACACCGCCGCGGCCGTCGAACTGGCCACCGCTACAGCTCAACTCGCCAGCGATCTGCGCGCCGACGATGCGTACGGTGCCGTTGGCGTGGAAGTTCTGATCGAGGTAGCAGCCCGTGGTGGCCCGGAGCGAGTCGGCGCGTAGCGCCAGCCCGTTGGGGTTGTGCAGGGTGCCGTTGCGGAATGAGATGAGGTCGGCCCGTGCCCAGCAGAGCCGGACCTCGCCGTCGGCGTGAAACCCTTCGTCGCAGCGCAGTTCCCGGCCCACGTTCACCCAGGTCCCGTCGATGGCCGGTGCCGGCGTGTTGCTGAACTGGCCGCCCCGGCAGTCGAGATCGTGCCCGACGTAACTGGAGTCGAGCGTCACGCCGCCGGTCACTCGTACCTCGTCCAGGAACAGCCCGCCCTCGATGACCATGTCGGGCCCATGGAAGGCCGCGTAACTGGGCCGGCTCCTCAGTTGGCTGCGACTGAGCCTCAGGTCGTGCTTCAGGTGGACGTTGGCGAAACTGGCCGCTGTGATGTCGCAGTCGACGGCGCTGATCTCCTTGCATCCGTGGAGACTGTCGGCGGCGAAGCCGTTGAGCCGACAACTGATGAACTCGATCGTCTCGTCGCAGCGCGCCCCGGACAGGTCGACACCTTCGTCGAACTCACAGTTCCGAAACGACAGGCCGTGCTTCAGGTGCAGTCCGGACAGGTCCAACCGCCCCCGTACCCGGGCATGGGTGACGACCACGCGATCCTGGACCGGTTCACCGACGCGGGCACAGAGATAGCGGACCGCGTGAGCGCCAACCTCATTGCCTAACTGCGCAGCAGGCTCAGCTGGCTTGCCCTCAGCCACCTGGTTGAGCATTCGCCATTCGCGGTCGTCGGGCTCGAAATCGAGGCGCTCGCGCCAGTCCTTGCCGCACACGAATTCCTCCCGCGCCGCCATCGGGTTCGGCTGGACCGGGAACCTTCCGAAGGTACCTGTCGGCAGAGTATCCGCAGGTCAGGCTCGGTGGAGGGGGATTGGCTGAGGGGAACCTGAGGGCGGTTCAGGGGAAGAGGGCGGTGGGTGGGAGGTGTCTGCCCTCGGTGCTGTGGGAGTAGTCGCGGGACTCGGCGACCAGACCGTCGGCGTTGAAGCGGACAACCGTGCAGCCGGAGATGGTGACCGGCTCGTCGTACGGGTAGGTGACCGCCCAGTACTCGATGGTGGCCGTGTCGCCGTCGACCCGTGGTCCGCCGAACCAGACCTCCGCCGGGCGGGTCTCCTCGCCGAAACACTCCTCGACATAGGCGCGTAGCCCGGCGCGGCCCCGGTACGGGCGGAACATCGACGCCCAGTGGTCACCGTCCTCCGCCTGGAGTTCGACGATCCTCGCCGCATCCCGGGCGGGCCAGCCCTGCGACCAGGCGTCCGCCCACCGTCGGGCGGCATCTCGTACGTCCATGATCGTGCTCCTCGTGTCTGGGGACGGTGAATGTCTACCGTCAGCCGGTGACATTCGCGCACGCGTCGTCCCGCTGAGCCGGGGCGCGGCCCAGCCCAGGAAGCGCTCGAACAGCTCAGCGGGCGTCGGCGGCCGACCTCCGGCCAGCCACAGCAGATCCCCGGTGGCGTCGAAAAGCTGACCGGCCAGGTAGATCGAGAGGCCGACCCGGTCCGGGCCGTACTCGTGGCGCAGCAGCATCCGGGCGGTCGGGCACGGCCAAGCGGCGGTACACGCCGCGCAGGACCAGTCGGGCCGCCGGGGCAGGTGCCGGTGCACCCGATGCAACCGACTCAGCGGCTGGCTCAGCTGGGAAGAGGGAGGCGACGCGCTCATCTGGCCATGGTGACCGCGCCCGTTTACGCTGTCAACAGATAGCGTAGTTGTCGGAGTCGAGTATGATCGGCGCTGTCATTGTCAACACATGGAGTTGGTGGGCGTGTCGGAGATTCGCGAGATGCTGGGCAACGTCTCCAGACAGCGCGCGTCCGTCATCGCCAACCAGCGGAACTTCCCGGAGCCGATCGCCGTGCTGGCGATGGGCAAGGTGTGGCGGAAGGCGGATGTGCAGGCGTGGATCCGGGAGCATCGGCCGGAACTGGCGGGGGAGTGACCCCGACACCCGAGCCGGTGACCGAACGCTTCGCACCGGGTGACGTGGTGGTGCGGCGGGAGATCCTGCTCGGTGAGGTGTGGTTCGGCTGCCCGACGATCTGCGTTGAGGATTCGCCTGACCTGCTCGCGCTCTACCTGCCGACCGGTGCCGAGTTCGGTTTCCCGGAGTGGGGTGAGTTCCCGTGTGGCCGGCACCCGTGGCAGCTCGCCGGGCACACCGCCTGGACCGGTCACGGCAAGCTGATGCTGCAACGGCCCGGCGAGGCGCACTCGGTCGACGTGTTCTGGTCCGGCCCGGAGCGCACCTTCGCCGGCTGGTACTTCAACCTCCAGGATCCGTGCCGGCGTACGCCGATCGGGGTGGACACCCTCGACCACGAGCTTGACCTGTGGTGGGCGGCGGACGCCGACCGGTACGTCTTCAAGGATGTGGAGATGTTCGCCCAGCGGCTGGTCGAGGGCCGCTACCCGGGCATGGGCGAGGCGATCCGCGCCGAGGGCGACCGGATCGCTGCCCTACTCGACGCCGGTGAGCGCTGGTGGGACGAGTCCTGGTCGACCTGGCGACCCGACCCCGCCTGGCCCGTCCCCCACCTCCCCGCCAACTGGGCAGCCATCCCACCCCACCGCTGACCGTCTGCACCCGCCGGCGCCAACTTCAGGGAAACTGCCGCATCGCGCGGCTCTGCGGCAGCAAGTTCGGGGATACTGCTGCATCGCGCGGTGCTCAGGCGGCAACTTCGGGGAAACTGCTGCCTGAGCGTCGCGCTGAGGCGGCGACCTCAGCTGAGGGTTTCGCGCTCGCGCCAGGCGGTGCGGATCGAGGTGCGGCCGTTGGTGCGCAGCAGCGAACCCTCGTACACCCGGGCTCCGGCGAGCAGGAAACCGGCCGCCGCGACCAGGAGCAGGGCCAGCGAGACGACAAGTTCCCAGCCGGCGGCGTCGCCGTTGAACAGCCGCAGCGGCATCGCCGTCGGTGCGGAGAACGGCAGGTAGGACAGCACCCGCATGGCGGTGACGTTGTCGTTGAGGAAGATCACCGCGAAGAACGGCAGCATCACCGCGAGCTGTACCGGCATCGACACTCCACCGATGTCCTCCAGCCGGTTGACAAGCGCGCCGGCCGCCGCCCACATCGACGCGATCAGCACGAAGCCGAGCAGGAAGAACGGCACGAACCAGCCGATCGCCGGCCCGAGCAGCGACAGCAGCCCACCGCTGTCCCCGAACGCCATGCCGGCCACCGCGACCACGGCCACCAGGCCGATCTGCCCGAGCGCCAGGATCGTACCGGCGAGCATCTTCCCAGCCAGCAGGGCGCGGACCGGCACCGCGGCGACGAGGATCTCCACGATCCGGGTCTGCTTCTCCTCGATGATGCTTTGCGCGATCTGCACCCCGAAGGTCTGGGAGGTGATGAAGAAGATGAAGGCGAAGGCGAACGGCACCAGGAAGGCCACCACCGGGTCCACCGCGTCCGGATTCAGCAGGCGGACCGGGGGCTCGGTGCTCAACGCGGAGACAACGTCGCCCGGGGCGTCGTCCATGGCGAGCACGGCCGGGCCGGCGACCACCGCGGCGTCCGCGTCGCCGTCGCGGACCGCCTGCTCGGCGGCGGCGTCGTCGGGTACGGCGAGCACCTCCAGCCCGGCCGCCCGCAACGGGCCCGCCGCCGCCTCGGTCACCGCCACGGTGGACGGTCCGCCGGACAGCAGCGGCGGCAGGATCGTCGCCGCCGCCGCGATCAGCAGGAAGACGACGGTGCTGATCAGGAAGGTACGGTCGCGCAGCTTGACCCGGATCTCCCGGGCGGCGACGAGGCGGGTGGCCTGCATGACGTTCACTTGGCGACCTCTCGGAAGATCTCGGCGAGGGAGGGGGTGACCGGGCGGAACGCGCGGACCGGGCCGCGCTCCAGCGCGGCACGCAGCACGGGCTGTTCGTCGGTGCCGGCGGCCAGGTCGAACACGGCGCGCGCGCCGTCGAGGTCCACCAGGCTCACCCCTGGGTGGTCGCGCAGCCAGCCGGCGTCGGTCTCCACCACCAGCTCAAAACGGGGCGTGGTGTACGCCGAGCGCAGCTGCTCCCGGCTGCCGGCGGCGCGGATCGAGCCGTCCGCGATGATCACCAGGTCGTCGCAGAGCCGTTCGACCACGTCGAGCTGGTGGCTGGAGAAGAGCACCGGAGCCCCGGCCGCCGCCCGCTCCCGCAGCACGCCGACAACCGTGTCGACGGCCAGCGGATCGAGGCCGGAGAACGGCTCGTCGAGGACCAGCACCTCGGGGTCGTGCACAAGCGCGGCGGCGATCTGCGCGCGCTGCTGGTTGCCCAGCGACAGCGTCTCAAGCAGGTCGTTCCCCCGCTCGGCGAGTCCGACCCGCTCCAGCAGCCCGTCGGTGGCGCGCCGAGCGGCGTCGGCGGTCAACCCGTGCAGCTGACCCAGGTAGGTGACCTGCTCACGGACGCTCATCTTCGGGTACAGGCCGCGCTCCTCGGGCATGTACCCGAAGCGTCGCCGAGCGTCCCGGCTCAGCGGTTCACCCTGCCACGTCACCTGGCCGGCGTCCGCGGCGAGCACCCCGAGGATGATCCGCATCGTGGTGGTCTTGCCGGCGCCGTTGCCGCCGACGAAGCCGGTCATCCGGCCGGCGACGACGTCGAAGGAGACGTCCTTGAGTACCTGGCGACCGCCGAAGCTGCGGTCGACGCCGTCGAGGCGGAGCACGCTGGTCATGGCGTAACGGTAGGTCTTCGGAAGCTGGTCGCCGTCCGCCCGCGGACGGAGATCATGACTCCCCCTCGCGGCGGAGGTCGCTCACCCGCCGGGCCGGACCACCCCGTGCTCGTACGCGAAGACCACCGCCTGCACCCGGTCGCGCAGACCCAGCTTGGCCAGCACCCGGCTGACGTGTGACTTCACCGTCGCCTCGCCCAGGTGCAGGCTGGCGGCGATCTCGGCATTGCTGGCGCCCCCGGCGACGAGCACCAGGACCTCGCGTTCCCGGGGTGTCAAGCTGTCCAGCGCCGCCTCCGATGCCACGTCGTCACCGGGTTGGCTGCCCGGGCGGGCGAAGGTGGCGATCACCCGCCGGGTGAGTTCCGGCGCGAGCAGGCCGTCGCCGCGGGCCACCACCCGGATCGCGTCGACAAGTGCCTCCGGTGTGCCGTTCTTGAGCAGGAAGCCACTCGCCCCGGCGCGTAGCGCGGCGAACAGGTAGTCGTCGCGGTCGAACGTGGTCAGCATCAGCACGGCCGGCCCGCCCGGCTCGTCGTCGCCGGCGCTGATCCGCCGGGTGGCTTCCAACCCGTCCACGCCGGGCATCTCCACGTCCATCAGCACCACGTCCGGACGCAGCGCCCGGGTCATGCCGACTGCCCGCTCCCCGTCGGCGGCCTCGCCGACCACCTCGATGTCGTCCTCGATCTCCAGAATGACCCGGAAGCCGGTACGCACCAGATGGTGGTCGTCGGCGAGAAGCACTCGGATCGGATTCACGCCGGACTCCCCGCCGGTAGCGGGAAGCGGACCCGCACCCGCCAACCACCGCCGGTACGCGGACCCACCTCCAGTTCGCCGCCGTGAGTCGCGACCCGTTCCCGCATCCCGATCAGTCCCAGCCCGTCGGCGTTCGCCGAGCGGCTGGCCCGGCCGTCGTCGCTCACCTCGACCTCCATCTCCTGCGCCAGATAACGGATCCGGACGTCGAGCAGACTCGCCCCGGTGGCGTGCTTCAACACGTTCGTCACGGCCTCCTGCACCACCCGGTACGCGGCCAGGGAGACCGATTCCGGCAACGGCAGCGGATCGCCGTAAACGCCCAGGGTGGCGCGTAGCCCGGCCTCGCCGGCCCGGTCCACCAGGGCGGCTATCCGGTCGATTCCGGCCGGCTGCCGGGTGTTCTCGGCGTCGCCGTCGCGGGCCCGCAGCACGCCGAGCATCCGGCGCAACTCGTCGACGGCTCGCCGGGCGGTCTCCTCGATGGAGACGAGGGCGGTGCGGGCCTTCGCCGGATCCTTGTCGAAGACCCGGCGACAGGCCGCTGCCTGCACCCCCATCACCGACACGTGGTGGGCGACCACGTCGTGCAGCTCACGGGCTATCCTGACCCGCTCGCCGACCACCGCGTGCTCGCGTACCTCGGCCTGTGACCGGCGCAGCCGTTCCGCCTGCTCGGCCAGCTGGTGCTCACGGCGGGCGGCCACCCAGGCGGTCTCGCCGAAGAAGTACGCGAACCCGAAGTACAGCGCGTTGACCAGGACACCGGTGACGATCGCGGCGAGCACCGGGGGGACCGGGCCGACCGCGTCGGCAAAGTCCTCCGTGGTGAGCGTGCGGTAGTTGATCGACAGGGCGATCCCCATCCAGGTGAACATCGCAACGATCACGCCGATCCGTAGTCGGCGGGACAACCGGCGGTCCCGGCCCCAGGCACCCAGCGTGTAGATGGCGATGAACAGCGCCCAGGTGGAGAGCTGCCACTCGGGGACGGCGCGCACCTGCGAACCGATGAACGCGGCCGACACGGCCAGCGTGGCGGCGACGGGGAAGCGACGTCGCCAGATCAACGGCAGCGGCACTGCGACGGTCCAGAAGAGCTGCTCGACACCGGACGGCGGTGGGCCCAGCAAGAATGCCCCGGTGCTGCGGGCCAACGTCAGGCTGAGCAGGGCGAGGACCGTCGCCGCCAGGCCGGCGAACAGATCCAGCCGTCGCTGCTCCGGCGTCGGCCCCGGCCGTCGCCACTCGTCAGCGGTCTCGGTGCTCACCCTGGGCAGCATGCCATCCCCTCGCCGCCCGCCCGTCGTGTCGGGTGAGCCCGGGTGGCCGGTCCGCTCACCGCAGGCCATCCCCGCCGCCGTACCGCGACCTCACGGACAGTGCTGCCCGGCCTCCCCCAACCATCGACCCGCGCTCCCTTTGCTCTGCTTCAACCGACGCAACACTCACGGAAAGTATCAACGGATGTGGCATGTGGGGCCGAGGGCGGACGCAGCCTGCCTGCTCAAGCGCTAGTGCGTGGGTTGAAGCAGAGCAAAGCGTGTGCAGTGGAGTAGGGGTAGGTCCCGTTGTTGTTGCGCACAGTGAAAACCACGCTCTGTGTAGTTTCCGGTGGCGCCAACCTTGAAGCGGAGCACGGCGGAGCACCAGCGGGGGCGGGGTCAACCAATGACGGGGCCGACCATCGGCGGCAGCGGACAGTGCAGCAGACCGCAGACCGTTCGCAGCAACTCGATCTCGGGTACGGTCATCGTCCCGTCGTGGCTGATCACCGCGACGGTGGCTGCCACCAGCCGTTCCTTGTCGGCCGGTCGCAACCCGTCCAGCACCGGCCACGCGGTCTCCAGGGCGAGCACGCCGTTCTCCGGCGGCGCGTACGGCAGGTTCGCGCCGGGCAGCAGCGCGCCGACTCCGGCCTGGAAGGCCCGTTCCGCTTCGGGGCGGTCCGGGTGCCCGACCTGCGCGAGAATGGCCAGCAGGGTGGCCGCCGCCGACCGCGCGTCGATGAGTTTGCGCCGGTCGGTACGCCAGCGGGAGTCCGGCCGCAGCGACTCCTCCAACTCGGCCAGCAGCAGCCGGGAGAGGCAGTACTCGGTCACGTTGATCGCGCCGTCCGCCTGGATCAACGTGAACACGGCCGCCAGCAGTGACTCCAGCTCGGCGTCCGGACGCTCGCGCAGCGCCGGGAAGGCCAGCTCGGCCAGCGGCAACCGCAGCTCGGCGGGGAACTCGACCAGGTCGTCCGCCGCCCGCCGGGCGGCGTCGGCCAGTTCCTGGCCGTGCCGCTGGGCCACTGCGGCGTACTGGTGCTGCTGGACCGTCGGCTCGGCGCTGAGCAGCAGACCGAGCAGCAGCGGTACGGCCGCCTGCCGATCGCGGGCCCGGTCGAGCAGCGGATCCGGGATCCGGTCGAGGATCGCCGCGGCGTGGGCGTAGGCGCTGTCGGTCGGCGCGGCCACCCGGCCCAACACCTCCTCCGGCGCGACGCGTACCCGCTCCCCGGGTTCCGCCGGCCCGGGCCGAGCCGGCGGCGTCCGCCCCGGCGCCAGTCCCATGGCGATGTCCTCCTGGCGGCCCGACGGGGGCGCCGCCGCCCACTGCCGCGACAACTGTCGCAACTGGGCCGGGTCGAACGACGGCTCCAGTGCCTTGATCCGGTCGGCCAGCGGGGGATGGGTGGCGAACCAGGACGTCCGGGCGGCCTCGCCGAAGAGCATGTGCCCCACCTCGTCGCGCTTCGGCGACTTCAGCTCGGACCCGGCGCTGAGACCCCCGATCTTCTTCAGCGCCCCGGCGATGCCCTGGGTCTGACGGGTGTACTGCACGGCCGAGGCGTCGGCGAGGTACTCCCGCTGCCGGGAGACCGACGCCTGAATGAGCCGCCCGGCGAGCACGCCGACGTAGCCGGCCACCAGCAGGGCCAGGCCGACCAGCGCCAGTGGGGCGGCGCTGCCGCCGCTGTTGTTGCCGCGTGACCGGCCGCCGCCGATGACCCCGGCGCGGGCCAACCCACGACCGATCACGGTCAGGAAGAGGATGCCGAACAGCAGGCCCATCAGCCGGATGTTGAGCCGCATGTCGCCGTTGACGACGTGACTGAACTCGTGGGCGATCACCCCCTGGAGTTCGTCCCGGTTGAGGCGCTGCAAGGCGCCCCGGGTGACGGCGACGGCAGCGTCGGACGGGGTCCACCCGGCGGCGAAGGCGTTGATCGCCGTCTCCTCCGGCAGTACGTAGACCTCGGGGACGGGTACGCCGGAGGCAAGCGCCATCTCCTCCACGACGTTGCGCAGCCGGCGCAGCTCCGGATCGGTGGTGTTCGCCGGTACGGGCACCCCACCCAGCTCGCGGGCCACCTTCCCGCCGCCGCCGCGCAACGCGAGCGTACGGACCAGGGCGGCCAGCCCGATCGCGGCGAGGGTGGCGACGGTGACCATGGCGATGAACCCGGCGAGCTGGGCGGGATCGGCGGCGGTGGCGTTGAAGGCGAACAACGCCGCGATGTTCACCACCACCACGATCCCGAACACAGCCAGCACGAACAGCAGCACCAGCCGGGTCGACAGCCGACGCACCTGGCGCTGTCGTTCGAAGAAATTCATCGGAACCCGATCAGAACGAGACCTGCGGCGCCTGGCGCTGCTGCGGGTCGTCCGGCTGGAACAGCTCCGCCGGGCCGAACGAGAACATCCCCGCCACCACGCTGGACGGGAACACCTCGCGCTTGTTGTTGTAGGCCATGACGGCGTCGTTGTACGCCTGCCGGGCGAACGCCACCCGGTTCTCCGTCGAGGTCAGTTCTTCCGACAGTTGCATCATGTTCTGGTTGGCCTTGAGGTCCGGGTACGCCTCGGAGAGCGCGAACAGCCGACCCAGGGTGGCGGTGAGTGCGTTCTCCGCGCCGCTGAGCTGCTGCATCGCGGCCGGGTCGCCGGGGGCTGCGGCGGCGGTGGCCTGTGCGTTGACGGCGGCGTTGCGGGCGTTGATCACTGCCTCAAGGGTCTCCCGCTCGTGCTTGAGGTAGCCCTTGGCGGTCTCGACCAGGTTGGGGATCAGGTCGTGCCGCCGGACGAGCTGCACGTCGATCTGGGCGAAGGCGTTGCGGTACGCGTTGCGGGCCCGGACCAGCCCGTTGTAGATCGACACGCCGAAGCCGAGCACCGCCACGACGATCAACACCAGGCACACCAGTCCGATGATCAGTTCCACGGCTGCTCCCTCGGTGGGATCGGTTCTTCCGCTGATCATCGTACGTTCGTTGGTCCAGGCCCGCTCCTGCTCACCGCGCGGATCGACGCGCCTTGACCACGCTCTCGGCGATGTCCCAGAGGATGATCGCGACGATCGCCACGACGCTGATGCGGGCAACCGTGTCGAGGCCGCCGTCGCGCAGCCAGGCGAAGCGGTCGACGAACTCCGGGTTGAGCAGCCGGTCGTCGAGCAGTAGCCAGATCGCCGGCACCGCGAACGCCAGGTTCAGCACGGCGTTGCCGCCAACAAGCGACCAGGTCCAGCGGCGGGCGCGGTACTTGGCGATCTCCAGTGCGACGCTGGCGAGCAGGACGACGAGCAGCAGCGGCAGCCAGAACGTCCACAGCGCCGGATCGAGGATCGGCAGGGGCTCGCCGTCGGGACCCACCACGGACTGGAAGTGCTGCCACGGCAGGAAGGCGATGAACAGGCACAGGAACACGATCGAGGCACACACGTCGGTGAGCGTGATATCCCGTTCGGTGGGGTGCTCGGGCAGTTGGTCGACGCTCCATTCGGGCAGGTTCAGCGGGGTGCCGAGGCGTTCCATCACCGCGAAGACCAGGGTCACCCAGAAGGCGATCTGCACGGCGACGGTGAACGCCGCGACGATGCCCTCGCCGATCGCGCCCGCCGCGTTGTCGGCGACGGTGGCCTCGAGTAAGCCCATCAGCACCCCGACGATGGCGGGAATGGTGCTGAGCAGCACGATCAGCAGCCGTTGCCAGGCCAGGTAGTACTCGGGGCCGATGAGTTGAAGCCGCCGGTCGGTGTATCGGGCGGCCAGTTGCGCGGGGTTGCCCAGCTCGGTGAGGACGTCACGTTCCGCGGTGGCGGCGTCGATCCCGTCGGCGATCCGGCCGTCGACCATGTCGCCGATGGAGGCGCGCAGTTCGCTGGCGATCTCCTCGCGCCGCCCGGTCGGCACCGAGCGCAGGGTGGCGTCCAGGTAGCGGTCGGTCAGGGAGGTCATCGGGGGGCTCCTTCGATCAGGGCGGTGAGGGAGGTCTGTACGGCGGCGAGGTCGGCGAGCAGGCGCCGCAGCACCTGCTCGCCGGAGTCGCTGGTGCGGTAGAACTTGCGGGGCCGGCTCTCCTCGGTGTTCCACTCGCTGGTCAGGAGCCCCTGCTCCTCCAGCCGCCGCAGTAGGGGATAGAGAGTGTTCGCGTCGACCGGGAAGCCGTGCCCGGTGAGTCGTTGCAGCAACGCGTAGCCGTAGTCGGGTCGACGGAGCGCGACCAGACTGGCCACCACCACGGTGCCTCGACGTAGCTCCTGTAGATGGGTCCGTAGGACGTCATCGCTGACCATGCGTCACACCATACTGTGTGACACACACTGTTGTCCATCACCCAACGATGTCGCCCAGCCAACATCGTGTCGCCGAACGTTCATGAGGGCCGTAGGCCCGCCAGGAGGCGAGCCTGTCGGCCTCAGCAGGTGCCGCCCTGCCGGAAGTCACGTTCCACGAAGGACGCCGTACCGACCTGGAAGGCGCCCACGCCGGGCCGGATCGGATGCCCGGTGAACAGCTCCACCCGCGTGCCCACCCGCACCAGGTAGGCCGTTGCGGTGCCCGCGTCGTTGCTGATCAGACTGCCGCGCGGGCCGTAGATCGTCTCCAGGTCGGCGAAGGACATGCCGACACCCGCGCCGGCGGGGGAGTAGGGCGGGGCGGTGGCGGTGTTGACCTCGACCAGCCGGCCGTGCCGGAAGGCCAGCAGGATGACCCCCGCCCAGGTGCCGGTGGCGCCGGCTCGGACCACACCGTCGCAGGTGGCGACCGGCGATTCGATCATCCCGGCGGCGGCGAGCCGGTCGAGGCTGGCTCCGATCCGGTACGGCCCGGCACCCCACACGCTCAACACGTCGGTGGTGGTCAGCGGCTGCGCGGCCACCGCCACCGAGGGGGCCGTACGCGACAGTGGCGCGGCGTTGGCCGGAGCTGCCCCGGCGAGGGTAAGGACGGTCGCGACTGCGACATACACGAGACGGTGCACAGAGATCGCCTCCTCGGCATCGAGTTCCTACTTCCTTCGTCTCCCCACCCACCCCCGCAGTTCGCCCAACCCCACACCTGCCTCCGGGTGCCACAACTGCATGATCGCGGGGTTGGGGGTGGGGAGGGGGAAGGTTGCTGTGGGGGTGGGGGAGAGGGAGGGTGGGGAGGGCTGGGAGGGGCGGGTGGTGGGGGCGGAGCGGATCGGGGCGTACCGGGTGGAGCGGCTGCTCGGCGTGGGCTCGTTCGCGACCGTCTGGCTCGCGTACGACCCGATGCTCGACCTCCGGGTAGCGATCAAGGTGTTGGCGGACAACTGGCAGCACGACGTACGCGTCCGGGAGCGTTTCCTGGAGGAGGCCCGGCTGCTGAGCCGGATGGAGGACGACCGGCTGCTCCGGGTACGCCTGGTGGGAGAGCTGGCCGACGGCCGGCCCTACACGGTGCTGGACTGGGCCGACGGGGGCAGTCTTCGGGAGCGGCTCGCCGCGGGGCCCCTGCCCGTAACGGCCGCCCTGAACCTGCTCGCCGAGATCGCTGCCGGGGTGGCGGTGCTGCACCGGCACCGGGTGGTGCACCGCGACCTGTCGCCCGGCAACATCCTGTTCCGCTCGACCGCCGACGGTGAACGGGTGCTCATCGCCGACCTGGGTCTGGCCAAGGCGCTCGCCGTCGCGTCCGGGCTCACCATGCGCGCCGGCACCCCCGGTTACATGGCCCCCGAACAGGACGATGCCCTGGCCATCGTGGACGAGCGTGCCGACGTGTACGCCCTTGGTCAGCTCGGCCTGCGACTGCTCGCGCCCCCGGCCGTCGGGGTGGGGCCGGGGGAAACGGTCTCCGGTGGGGAAACCGATCGCCGCTGCGGCCGCCGACGTCGGACCGGTCGTGATGGCGGTGCTGCGCCGGGCCACCGCCGCCCGGCCGGCAGACAGATACCAGGACGCCGAGGCGTTCCGCACGGCCCTGCTGAGTGCGGCGCGTCGGACCCGAGATCCGATCGACCCGGGCACCGGGCCGGCGTTCGACCTCCACCCCGCCGACGTCCTGCCGGTGCCGGCGGGTGCGTCCCGCTCGCCGTGGTTGCGTGCGGTCGCGCTGACGGTGGTCCTGGTGGCGGCAGCCGGCGCGGTGGCGGCGGACTCGGCGACGCCGAGCGGCACGGCGACGAGTGGTCCGCTGACCGTGGCGCTGCCGGCCGGCTGGCGGGCGGCCGGCACCGGGTGGGCGGGGCGGTACGACGCGTCAGGTCGACTCGAACCAGCGTTGGTGATCTCGCCGGAGCCGCGTCGATGGGCCATCGATCCGAGTGTGCCGGGTGCCTTCCTGGGACTGTCGGTGGTCGCCCGGGACACCGAGCCGGGCGCGTTCGTCGCCGAGCGGCCGCACGCCGACTGCGCGCCCACGCCCCCACGGCAGGTGCGACGGGGTGGCCTGGACTGGGTGGTGGCCCGTTTCGACTGCCCGCACGGGCGGCCGGTGCTGATGGAGGCCGCGGCCCGGGGCAGCGTCGGGCTGCTCTACGCGCAGGTGGTGCCCCCGCCCGGTGCCGGCGACGAGTTCGTGGACGCGCTGCTCGACGGGGTACGGATACGACGACAGGTCATCGCACGACCACCGTGATCACGTGGGTGCCCGCCTCGCGGGGTACGAACACGTCCACGGTGCCGCTCCGGACGAACCGGAGATCGACCACGCCGGCCTCGTACTGGCTGTCCACCAGGTCCTCGCGGTCGACGGTGACCTCACCCGGGCCGATGCCCCGCAGCCGCAGCACCCCGCCGGTGGCGAAGCAGAGCGACGAGGGAAGTGGCCCGGGGTCGGACAGGGGCAGTTCGTACCGGACCGCGCCGAGGCATGCCTCGGACAGGGTGGCGGTGGGCGACGGGTTGCGGGTGCTCCGCTGCGGGGTGGGTGCCCGAGGCGCCGGAGTCGGTCGCGCGGACGGCAGGGTCACGACCGCCGGTGGCGGAACGACAGGTGTCTCGCTCGGCCGGGTCGACGGCGGGGAGGTCGGTACCGGCGGCGGCGCGGTGGTGGGGACGGGTGGGCGTACCGGCAGCGGCGCGACCGGCTCGTCGGCGCAACCGGCGGCACCCGCGACGAGCACGACGGCCAGGGCCAGCGCCGTCGGACGGCGCCCGGTGGCCGGGTCAGCCGGCACCGCTGAGCCGCTGCCGGACCTGCCGGCGGGCCTCGTGGAGGCGGGACTTGACCGTGCCCTCGGGTAGGTCGAGCAACTCGGCGATCTCGCGATAGTCGAGGTCGAGCACGTCCCGCAGGGTCAGCGCCTCGGCCAGTTCGGGGCGGACCGCGTCGAGGGCCTCCAGCAGATCCAGTCGGGTGCCGGCCACCACGCTTGTGCGGCGCGGGTCGGGCCGGTCCGGCAGCGGCGCTCCGGCGGCCTCCATCAGCCAACGTCGGCGCAGCGCCCGGTAGGTGGAGCGGGCCCGGTTGGCGGTGAGCCGGTACAGCCAGGTGTGAAACGACGAGCGACCCTCGAACCGGCCGATGCCCCGGGCCACCGCGAGCAGCGCGTCCTGGCAGGCCTCCTCCGCGTCCTCCCGGTTGGGCAGCAACCGACCGCAGAGCCGCAGCACCTCCGGGCGAATCGCCGCCAGCAGGGTGTCCAGAGCTGCGGTGTCGCCGCGCGCCGCGGCGCCGGCCAGGTCGTCGACTCCGTCCGCGAGGGTCATCGCGCCGTCCCCGTACTCGCCCGGTGTTGCGGTGGGCGTTCAGGTTACGCCGGAGGGGCCGCAGGGCCCGGCCCCGAGTCCAGCAGCCGACACGCCTCGGGGGTGTCTGCGACGGCCGAGGCGTCCCGCCGAGGCGCGCTGCACGGGTCGTCGAGCACCTGGCGCGGCGCGGTGGAGCCTTCGACGACGGCGGGGTTAGGGTTAGCGCCGACCGACTCGATCAGCCGACCCGGGGGGCCTCCGCATGGGCGATTCGTTCGCGCATCTGCACGTGCACACGGAGTACTCGATGCTCGACGGGGCGGCCCGGCTCAAGGACCTGTTCGCCGAGGTCAAGCGGCAGGGGATGCCGGCTGTGGCGATGACCGACCACGGCAACATGCACGGCGCGAACGACTTCTACAAGCAGGCGATGGCCGCCGGGGTGACCCCGATCCTGGGCATCGAGGCGTACGTGGCGCCGGAGTCACGGTTCCACAAACAGCGGGTGCGGTGGGGCCGGCCGGAGCAGAAGAGCGACGATGTCTCCGGTAGCGGTGGGTACACCCACAAGACGATCTGGGCGCGCAACAAGACAGGTCTGCACAACCTGTTCGCGCTGACCTCGCGCTCTTACACCGAGGGCTACTTCGTCAAGTGGCCCCGGATGGACACCGAACTGCTGGCCGAGTACGCCGACGGACTGATGGCCACCACCGGCTGCCCGTCCGGCGAGGTGCAGACCCGGCTGCGGCTCGGCCACGACGCGCAGGCGCTCGAAGCCGCCGCGAAGTACCAGGAGATCTTCGGCAAGGAGAACTACTTCCTGGAGTTGATGGACCACGGCCTGGACATCGAGAAGCGGGTCCGCGACGGGCTGTTGGAGATCGGTCGAAAGCTCAACATCCCGCCGGTGGTCACCAACGACTCGCACTACACGCACGAGGCGCAGTCCGAGGCGCACGACGTGCTGCTCTGCGTACAGACCGGCAGCAACGTGGCCGACCCGAACCGGTTCAAGTTCGGCGGCAGCGGCTACTACATCAAGTCGGCCGACGAGATGCGCGGCGTGGACCACTCCGACCCCTGGCTGGAGGGTTGCCGCAACACGCTGCTGGTGGCGGAGCGGGTCGACCCGACCGGGATGTTCGAGTTCCACAACCTGATGCCGCGCTTCCCGGTGCCCGAGGGGGAGACCGAGGAGTCCTGGTTCCGCAAGGAGACCTTCGCCGGCCTGGCCCGCCGGTACCCGGAGGGCATCCCCGAGGGGCACGTCGTGCAGGCCGAGTACGAGTTGGGCGTCATCATCCAGATGGGTTTCCCGTCGTACTTCCTCGTGGTGGCCGACTTCATCCAGTGGGCCAAGGCGCAGGGCATCGCCGTCGGTCCGGGCCGTGGTTCCGCAGCCGGTTCCCTTGTCGCGTACGCCCTGGGCATCACCGACCTGGATCCGATCCCGCACGGGCTGATCTTCGAGCGGTTCCTCAACCCCGAGCGGGTCTCCATGCCGGATGTCGACATCGACTTCGACGAGCGTCGGCGCGGAGAGGTGATCAAGTACGTCACCGACAAGTGGGGCGAGGACAAGGTCGCCCAGATCGCCACCTTCGGCACCATCAAGGCGAAGGCCGCGATCAAGGACTCGGCCCGGGTGCTCGGCTACCCGTACGCGGTCGGCGACCGGATCACCAAGGCGATGCCACCTGCGGTGATGGGCAAGGACATTCCGCTCACCGGCATCTTCGACCCGAAGCATCCGCGGTACGCCGAGGCCGGCGAGATCCGTGGCCTGTACGAGTCCGACCCCGACGTCCGCAAGGTGATCGACACCGCCAAGGGCATCGAGGGACTGATCCGGCAGACCGGGGTGCACGCCGCCGGTGTGATCATGTCCGCCGAGCCGATCATCGAGCACATCCCGCTGATGCGTCGGGACGCCGACGGGGCGATCATCACCCAGTTCGACTACCCGACGTGTGAGTCGCTCGGGTTGTTGAAGATGGACTTCCTCGGCCTGCGCAACCTGACCATCATCGACGACGCGCTGAAGAACATCGAGCTGAACCACGGACTCAACGTGGACCTGCTCAAGCTGCCGTTGGACGACAAGCCGACGTACGAGCTGCTGGCCCGGGGGGACACCCTCGGTGTGTTCCAGCTCGACGGCGGGCCGATGCGGTCGCTGCTGCGGCTGATGAAGCCGGACAACTTCGAGGACATCTCCGCCGTCCTGGCGCTCTACCGCCCCGGCCCGATGGGTGCCAACTCGCACACCAACTACGCGCTGCGCAAGAACGGGCTCCAGGAGATCACCCCGATCCACCCGGAGCTGGCCGAGCCGCTGGAGGAGATCCTCGGCCCGACCTACGGTCTGATCGTCTACCAGGAGCAGGTGCAGCGCGCCGCCCAGGTGCTCGCCGGGTACAGCCTCGGCAAGGCCGACCTGCTGCGCCGGGCGATGGGCAAGAAGAAGAAGGAGGTCCTCGACAAGGAGTTCATCCCGTTCCGCGACGGGATGAAGAGCAACGGCTACTCCGACGAGGCCATCAAGACCCTGTGGGACATCCTCGTCCCGTTCGCCGACTACGCCTTCAACAAGGCGCACACCGCCGGCTACGGGCTGGTGTCGTACTGGACCGGCTACCTGAAGGCCAACTACCCGGCCGAGTACATGGCGGCGTTGCTGACCTCCGTCGGTGACGACAAGGACAAGATGGCCATGTACCTGTCGGAGTGCCGGCGGATGGGCATCCAGGTACTGCCGCCGGACGTGAACACCTCGGCCGGCCCGTTCACCCCGGTCGGCCGGGAGATCCGCTTCGGCCTCGGCGCGATCCGTAACGTCGGCGCGAACGTGGTCGCCGCGATCATGCGCTGCCGCGAGGAGAAGGGCGAGTACGCCGACTTCTACGACTTCCTGTCCAAGGTGGACGCGGTGGTCTGCAACAAGAAGACCATCGAATCCCTGATCAAGGCGGGGGCGTTCGACTCGCTGAAGCATCCCCGCAAGGGCCTGCTCGCCGTGCACGCCGACGCCATCGACGCGTACGCCGACGTCAAGCGCAAGGAGGCCGTCGGGCAGTACGACCTGTTCGGCGCGGGCTTCGGTGACGCCGAGGTGGCGACGAACACCACGGTCATGCCGGTCATCGCCGAGGGAGAATGGGACAAGCGCGACAAGCTCGCCTTCGAGCGCGAGATGCTCGGCCTGTACGTCTCCGACCACCCCCTGTTCGGCCTGGAGCACATTCTCGGCGCGGCGGCCGACACCACCATCGCGGCGCTCTCGGAGGAGGGCACCGTGCCCGACGGCGCGGTGGTCACCCTCGCCGGCATCCTCTCCGGCGTGCAGCGACGGGTCACCAAGCAGGGGCGGGCGTGGGCCTCGGCCACCCTGGAGGATCTCGCCGGTGGCGTGGAGACGCTCTTCTTCCCGAACACCTACGAGGTGATCGGGCAGTACATCGCCGAGGACGCGATCGTGGTGGTCAAGGGTCGGGTCGACCGGCGCGACGACACCCCGCGCATCATGGCGATGGACATGTCCCTGCCGGACATCAGCACCAGTACGGCGAACAAGCCGGTCACCCTCACCATCCCGGTGACCCGCTGCACCCCGCCGCTTGTGGAACGCCTCAAGGAGACCCTGGTGCTGCACCCCGGCGACGCCGAGGTGCACGTCAAACTCCTCAACGGCACCCGCACCACCACCCTGCGCCTGAGCCCGGTCCGGGTGGCCGCCACCACCGCCCTCATGGCCGACCTGAAAAGCGTCCTAGGCCCCGCCAACGTCACCTGACCCGTACCCCCGGTCACCTCCGCAAGGGGGCGGGGGACGGGAGTGGGCCACTGGGGTGGGATTGGCGCTTCGGGGCGGGGCGGCGGGGCGGTTAGCGTCGGGGTGTGGATCTGGAGCAGGCGCAGAAGCTGTGGCAACCGCAGCCGGGCTGGCTGAACACCGCCAGCTACGGGTTGCCGCCCGACCCGGCCTGGGACGCCTTGCAGGACGCGCTGGCCGCCTGGCGGGTGGGGCAGGGATCGTGGGAGGACTGGGGCGCGTCCACCGACAGGTGTCGGACGGCCTTCGCCCAACTGGTCGCGGTACCGGTCGCCGACGTCGCGGTCGGTGCCACCGTCTCCCAGTTGCTGGCGCCGGTCGCCGCCGCGCTCCCCGCGGGCGCCCGGGTGCTGGTGCCCGAGGTCGAGTTCACCTCCAACCTGTTTCCCTGGCTCGTCCAGGCCGAACGGGGCGTCGAGGTGCGCACCGTCCCGCTGGACGAGCTGGCCGTCGCCATCGACGGTGACACCGATCTGGTGGCGTTCAGCCTGGTGCAGTCCGCCGACGGCACGATCGCCGCGTACGACGAGATCGTCGCGGCGGCCCGGGCCCACGGCGCGCTCGTCGCGGTGGACGCCACCCAGGCGTGCGGTTGGCTGCCGTTCGACGCGGCCCGCGCGGACGTCGTGGTGACCGGCGGATACAAGTGGCTGATGGCGCCCCGGGGCACCGCGTTCGCTTACCTGGCGCCCGAGCTGCGGGATCGGCTGCGACCGGACGCCGCCGGTTGGTACGCGGGTCGCGATCCGCACGCCTCCTACTACGGGCCGCCGCTGCGGCTGGCCGACGACGCCCGCCGGTTCGACCTCTCGCCGGCCTGGTTCAGCTGGGTGGGTGCCGCTCCGGCGCTGGAACTGCTGCTGGAGATCGGCGTCGAGCAGGTGCGGGCGTACGACGTGGCGCTGGCCAACCGGTTCCTCACCGGTCTGGGGCAGCCGACCGGGCACAGCGCGATCGTCACCGTCGAGGTGCCCGGCGCGCAGGAGAAGTTGGCGCGCGCCGGGATACGCGCGGCGGTGCGGGCCGGTCGGGTCCGGGCCTCGTTCCACCTCTACTCCACCACCGAGGACGTCGACCTGGCCCTCGACGCGCTCACCTCCTGACCGCGCCGTCCAACGCCGCACCGGCTGGCTCGCCGGTGTGCGGCCGGCGCTCGCCGCCCGCCCTCATCACCTGACCGGTGAGGGCGGGCGGCGCTGTCCCTCGGCCCAGGTCCGCCGGCCTCCCGCCACCCCCGGGGCCCTAGGTTCCGGTCTCGGGTCCGGCCCCGGAAGGGTGCGGGACCGGTCCGCGACGGCGCCGCCGGCTCACTTGCCGGTGATGATGCCCGGGTTGATGCACAGACCCGGCGAGCTGCCGTGCTTGTCCGCGATCTCCAGGCAGCGGGTCACCTTGTCCACCGTCGCGTTGGTTTCGGTGACCTGCTTCTGTATCTCGGCGTTGAGACGGTCCTGTTCGAGGTTGCGGGTCTGCGCGAGCTTGTCCTGGAACGCCTTGATGTTGCCCTCGGTCTTGTCGTCGTGGTTGACCCGGGTGATGGTGACCGACAGGATCTCGACGTCGTCGGCCAGCCTTCCCTCGGCGTTGGACTTGATGCTCGCCGAGAAGGGCTTGAGGTCGACGTTCAGGTTGCCGGTCTTCGAGTCGATACGCTCCAACGGGTTGTAGGTGGCGAAGGCGTCGTTCACCGCGCTGTCGAGTTGGACGCCGACCCGCTGCCCCCGGAAGCTCTCGAAGTCGCCCTTGTAGTCCATGAACTGCTGTGGGGCGTTCTCGGGCTGGACCTGCCACTCGACAAGCACCTCCACGCACGCGTCCGCGAGGGTGCCGGTACGCACCCGCACGCACTTGTCGCTGCCGATGTGGTCGTACTTCTGCCGCCCGGCGTCCCACTCGCCGACCCGCTGCCACGGGGTGACCCACTTCAGGCCGGAACCGGTGACCTCACCTGTCGGCTTGCCGAAGCTGGTGACGATGCCGACCGAGCGGATCGGTACCGAGTGGGCGCTCGACGCGACGGTGAGGATCGCCGTACCGGCCAGGGCGCCGACCGCCGTCAGGACGCCGATCTGCCGCACCTGGCGTTGCGAGCTGAACAGGGCGACGGCGACCGCGATGATCGCGATGACGGCGGCGACGATCGCCAGGATGAAGCCGAAGGGCATGACGGGACCTTTCCGGAAACGGCCTTGCTGAGTTGATCATCAACGTAGCTGTCCGGGTCAAGGCCGTGGCGAGCGCATCCGTGGCGGGCCGTGCTGACGAATCCCCCGGTGGAGACCTGTCCACTGGGAGGAAGTCTGGTGTCTGGGGTACCGATACCCGCCGAGGTCGTGCAGGTCGCGGGCAAGCGCCTGACGGCCGCCGCCGAGGAACTCGACGGCAACCGGGTCGCCGCGCTTGTGGTCGAGCTGGCCGAGGAGTGGGGGGTGGTGCGGCTGTGGGACGACGTCTGCGTGCCGGTGCTCGCCGCGCTGAGCGGGCGGACCGCCGCCGGGATCGCCGTCGAGCACGCCCTGTCCGAAGGCGTCCGGGTCGGCCTGGACGTGTTCCGCCGCGATCCGGGCGTCGGTCCTGCCGCCGACGGTGTGCTGCTGGCCGGGGCGGAACAGGAGGAACACGGTCTCGGACTGCACGCGCTCGCCGCCGCGTTGCGTGAACGCGGCCGGGGCTGCCTGCTGGTCGGGCCGGCGCTGCCGTGGGCGGCGTTGGCCAGCGCCGTCGGTCGGGCCCGGCCACACGCCGTCGCGGTCTGGTCCCAGTCGCCGGTGACCGGCCGGTCGTACCGCATCGGCCGCTTCGCCCGGGAGTTCCCGGCGGTCCGGGTGTACGGTGCCGGGCCGGGCTGGGTCGAGCCGCTCGCCCCACCCGTGACGCGTCTCGATTCCCTCTCCGCCGCCATCGAGGTGTTGTGGGCAAGGGGTACGCATTCGGTAGTCGCCGCCCCCATGGTGACGCGGGTCATACCGATACGGACCCGTACCGTATCGTAAATGCCCTACGCTCAGGAGTCGACGCGGACGGGACCGAGCGAAACCGGGGGCGGGGATGCAGCCGAACGAGAACACCGGACATCCGAGGAGGTGGGCGATCCTCGGGGTGCTGGTGATCAGCCTGCTCGTGGTCGTCCTCGACAACACAATTCTCAACGTCGCGCTACGCACGCTCGCCGACCCGGTGCACGGGCTCGGGGCCAGCCAGGGCGAGCTGGAGTGGTCCATCAACTCCTACACCCTGGTCTTCGCCGGGCTGCTGTTCACCTTCGGCGTGTTGGGGGACCGGGCCGGTCGCCGCCGGATGCTGCTGATCGGGCTCGCGCTCTTCGGCCTGGCGTCACTGCTGTCGGCGTACGCGCAGACGCCCGGCCAGTTGATCGCCGCCCGGGCGCTGATGGGAGTCGGCGGCGCGGCCATCATGCCGGCGACGTTGTCGATCATCTCCAACGTCTTCGACCCCCGGGAACGAGGACGCGCCATCGGCATCTGGGCCGGCGCGGTCGGTCTGGCGGTGGCCATCGGGCCGGTCCTCGGCGGACTGCTGCTGGAACACTACTGGTGGGGCTCGGTCTTCCTGATCAACGTGCCGGTGGTGGCGCTCGGCGTGACCCTGGTCGCGTTGCTGGTGCCCGAGTCGCGCGACCCGGAACCGGGCCGCATCGACGCGTTCGGGGTGCTGCTCTCGGTGGTCGGCCTGGGCGCCCTCACCTACGGCATCATCGACGGCGGCGAGCACGGTTTCGGTCGACCCCTGGTCTGGGCCTCGATCCTCGGCGGCGTCGCGGTGCTGGCCTGGTTCGTCCTGCACGAGCGACGCAGCAGCCACCCGGCGCTGGACGTCCGACTGTTCCGGGTGCCCCGGTTCGCCGCCCCGGTGGCGATGATCGGGCTGGTCTTCTTCGCCGCGATGGGCGTGATGTTCTTCAGCTCGTTCTACCTGCAACTGGTGCGCGGGTACAGCCCGCTCGAGACCGGCCTGCTCTTCCTGCCCTTCGCGGTCGCCCAACTCGTCTTCGCCCCGCGCAGCGCCACCATGGTCCGCAGGTACGGCAGCCGGGCGGTGTCGGTGGTGGGGCTGGTGCTGACCTCGGTGGCGTTGGGCGCGTTCGCCTTCGTCGACGCCGACACGCCGATCTGGCTGGTGCTTGTCGCCTTCTTCCTACAGGGCGTCGGGATGGCCAACATCATGCCGCCGGCCACGGAGTCGATCATGTCGGCGCTGCCCCGGGAGAAGGCCGGCGTGGGTTCCGCGATCAGCAACACCATCCGGCAGGTGGCCGCCGCGCTCGGCGTCGCGGTGATCGGCTCGGTGCTGGCCGCCGGCTACCGCAACGGGATCGAACCGGCCCTGGTGGATCTGCCACCGGCAGCCGGCGCGGCAGTCGGTGAGTCCCTCGCCGGCGCGTACGCGGCAGCCGGCCAGCTCGGTCCGGCGGGCCCGCAACTGATCGCGGCGGCCAACGACTCCTTCGTCTCGGCCATGCATCTGTCGGCCGCGCTGGCCGCGCTGGTCGCCGCGGCCGGCATCCTGGTGGCCCTGCGATTCATGCCCGGCCGGGCCGCCCCCGGTGGGCCGGCGACGATCGGCGAACCCGGGTTGGCCGCTGCCGCACCCGGGCAGGGACAATGAGGGGATGACCAGCACCGCGGACGCCGCACGACCACCCGGGCGGCCACGCAGCGTCCGCGCGGACGAGGCGATCATCGAGGCCACCCTGGATCTGCTCGCGGAGGGCAGCACCATCGAGACGATCTCGGTCGAGGCGATCGCTGCGCGGGCCGGGGTGGGCAAGGCCACCATCTACCGCCGCTGGTCGGGCAAGGACGCGTTGCTGCGCGACGCGTTGCGCCGGCTCAAGGGCGATCCGCCGCAGCCGTCCGGCGCGTCCGTCCGCGAAGACCTGATCATGCTGGTGACCGCGATCGGTCACAACGTCGACCCGCGCGCGGCGCAGATCATGCCCTGTCTGGTGCCGGAGATGAAGCGCAGTCCCGAGCGGTACGCGTTCTACCAGAGCATCGTGGAGCCCCGCCGGGCCGCGATGCGGGAGGTGCTGCGCCGTGGCGTCCGCGAGGGCGAACTGCGCACCGACATCGACATCGAGGTGACGATGGCGATGCTCACCGGCCCGATGCTCATCCAGCGGGTGCTGAACTGGAACCCGGACCTCGACGAGGCCACCCTGCCGGAGAAGGTGGTTGACGGCGTGCTGGCCGGTATTCGCGCTCGCTGACCCCCGCCGCCGACACGTCGCGCGGCGCAAGGTGA
Source organism: Verrucosispora sp. WMMD703 (assembly GCF_049178935.1). Taxonomy (NCBI): domain Bacteria; kingdom Bacillati; phylum Actinomycetota; class Actinomycetes; order Micromonosporales; family Micromonosporaceae; genus Micromonospora; species Verrucosispora sp. WMMD703. The sequence goes on from NZ_JBMHMM010000004.1 coordinate 2,497,403, forward strand.
CCGACGGTCGCTCAGCCGGCCGGCGTACGCAACCGGTGCAGGCGCAGGGCCAGTTGCACCTCCAGGGCCCGATCCGGCCGCTGCCAGTCGGCGCCGAGCAACTGCCCGACCCGCTCCAGACGCTGGGTCACCGTGTTGACGTGCACGTGCAGTTGCTCGGCGGCCCGGGCCAGGCTGCCACCCACCCCGAAGTACGCCTCCAGGGTCCGTATCAACGCGGTGCCCCGCCGGGCGTCGTATTCGATCACCGGCCCGATGGTCGCGGTGAGGAACCGGCTCACGTCGGCGTCGCCGCCGTCGTCGACGGCGCCCAGCAGCAGTCCGACGAAACCCAGCTCGGCGCTGCTCGCCCCCTGCCCGGCCCGGCCCAGCGCGCCCAGCGCGGTCAGGCAACGGTCCGCCTCCCGGAACGCGGCGGCCAGCGACGCCGGGCCCGTCGACGGGCCGCTCGCGCCCGCGGTCACCGGCCGGCCGGTGATCCGGGACAGGTCCCGGGCCACCGCCCGGGCGCTGCCACCGGCGTCCTGACCGGGCAGCATCAGCGCCACCCGGCCGTCCCGCGCCGCGGCCAGCCCGCCCCGGGTCGAGGCGTACGTGGTGGCCCAGGAGAGCACCCGCTGCCGGGCGGAGCCGGTCGCCGCGATGGCGTCGTCGCCGACGGCCACCAGCACGTGCGGCGCGTCCAGATCCACGCCCAGCCGCCGCGCCCGGCTGCGCAGCGCGTCGGTGTCGCGCAGCGGCCGGGCGATCAGATCGTCGAGCAACTCGCCCCGGACCCGTCCCTCCGCCTCGGCGACGGTCCGCCGGAACAGCAGCAGCAGGGCGGTCACCAATGCCGCCCGTTCCAGGATCCGCTGGTCGGCGTCGGCCGGTTCGCCCTCGGGACGCAGCACCAGCACGCCCAGGTTCTCCGCGCCCGCCACCACCGCGGCGTACCACAACCTGCCGCGGCGTACGCTGCGTCCCTCGGTCCGCGACGCCGCGACCGCCTCCACGATCTCCGCCCGGTCCGGCTCGTCGATCTCGCCGACCTGGGCCAGCCGCCGCCCCTCGGCGTCCAGCGCCAGCAGCGCGCCACCGAGCACGTCGGTGACCGCCGCGGCCACGTCCTCCACCCCGCCGCCGCGCAACACCAGCGCGGTCATGCGGTCGTGCGCCGCTGCGGCCCGCTCCACCGAACTGCTGTGCGCGCGGATGGTGGTGTTCGCCGAGGACAGCTCCTCAAGCGCCGAGCGGGTCTCGGCCAACAGCCGCGCGGTGTCGATCGCCACCGCGGCGTGGGCCGCCAGCGAGAGCAGTAGCGCCACCTCCTCGCGGGCGAACGGCCGGGCCGAGCGGTTGGCCGCGTAGAGCACGCCGATGCTTGTCGAGCCGAGCCGCAGCGGCACCCCGAGGATGGCCACCAGCCCTTCCTCGCCCACCCCGGCGTCGATCTCCCGGGTGTGGTGGAACCGCTCGTCCTCCGGGTAGTTCGCGGTGACGTACGGGGCGCCGGACTGGGCCACCAGACCGCCGAGTCCGGCGCCCATGGGCAGCCGCAGCCGCTGGAACCGGGCGGAGACCGAGCCGTCGGTGACCCGCATGTAGGTGTCGCCGCGCTCGGCGTCGTCGAGCGTCATGTAGGCGACGTCCGCGCCGAGCAGGTGCCGGGCCCGGTGCACGATTGCCCGCAGCACCTCGTCCAGGTCGCGCAGCCCCGCCAGGTCACTGACGGTGTCGTACAGGCCGGACAGCTCGCTCTCCCGGCGGCGGCGGCGCTCCAGCAGCGCCCGCACCCGCAGCGCCACCGTCTTGGCCTGCTCCAACTCGGCGAGTCGCTCGGCGGGCAGCCCGGCCGAGCGGGCGGCGACCAGCGGTCCCTCGAACTCGACCGCGGCCGCCTCCCGGGCGAGCAGTTCCAGGAACTCCACCGGCGACGACATGACGGACATTCTGCGGGTGGCCGGCGTCAGTTCGCCGTCCAACCCCCGTCGATCGCGATCGAGGCACCGGTGAGGAACCCGGCCGGCGGCGAGCAGAGGTACGCCAGCAGTTCCGCCACCTCCTCCGGCTCGATCAGTCGCTTGACCGCCGCACGAGCCAACATGATCTTCTCGATCACCTCGGACTCGGGGATGCCGTGGGCGGTCGACTGGTCGGCGATCTGGCTCTCCACCAGCGCGGTGCGCACGTACGCCGGGTTGATGCAGTTGGCGGTCACCCCGTGCGCCGCGCCTTCCAGCGCCACCACCTTCGACAGCCCCTCCAACGCGTGCTTGGCCGAGACGTAGGCGGCCTTGTACGGCGAGGCGCGCAGCCCGTGCACCGAGGAGATGTTTACGATCCGACCCCAACCGCGGGCGTACATGTGGGGCAGTGCCCGCCGGATCAGCAGGAACGGCGCCTCCACCATCACCCGCTGGATGTACTCGAACCGCTCGACGGGAAAGTCCTGGAGCGGTGCGACGTGTTGTAGCCCGGCGTTGTTGACCACGATGTCGACGTCGGCGTCGAGCGCGTCCACCGCCGCCGGATCGGCGAGGTCCACCCCCTCGGCCCGGCCGCCGGCCTCGGCGGCCACCTGCTTGGCCGCCTCGACGTTGCGGTCCACCACCACGACCGTGGCGCCGGCCGCGGCCAGCCGCAGGGCGCAGGCCCGGCCGATGCCGCCGCCCCCGCCCGTCACGAGGGCGGTACGACCGGCCAGGTCGACGTTCACGACGTGGGGGACCGCCACGGGTTCTGCCGTCATGGCGCATGAAGTTACGAGCTGTGTGGTCGGGCGCACATGGGATGGCGGCACATACTCCCGCCGTACTGTGTGGCCGTCCGCTACATCCCGGCCGTGCCCGCCACGGCGGTCGCGTCCCGCCCGGCACAACGCCGCGTCGGGTGTGTCGCCAGGCGTGCGTGCCGGGCGTGTCCCGTGGCGCGCCGTCGCGGACGCATCGGTAGGGTGTCGAACACACGTACTGGCTGGCGGTCGGAGGGAGGCGGCGTGCGGGTGCTCGGCGTCGACCCGGGGCTGACCCGGTGCGGCGTCGGCGTGGTGGAGGGGGTGCCCGGTCGGCCCTGCACGCTCATCGCCTACTACGTCGTCTACACCGACCCGGCCGACGAGTTGCCCACCCGCCTGCTGCACCTGGACCGCTCGCTTACCGAGCTGGTCGCCGAGCACCGGCCGGACAGCGTGGCCGTGGAGCGGGTGTTCAGCCAGCACAACGTGCGTACGGTGATGGGCACCGCCCAGGCCAGCGGGATCGCGGTGCTGGCCGGGGCGCGTGCCGGGCTGCCGGTGCAGACGTACACCCCGAGCGAGGTCAAGGCGGCGGTGACCGGTTCCGGCCAGGCGGACAAGGCCCAGATGACCGCGATGGTCACCCGGCTGCTGCGGCTGCCCGAGCCGCCCCGGCCGGCGGACGCCGCGGACGCCCTCGCGCTGGCCATCTGCCACGTGTGGCGCGGCGGCACCCGCTCGAAACTGGCCGCCGCGGCGGACCGGGTCAGACGAGGAGGAGCGAGATGATCGCCAGTGTGCGTGGCGTGGTGACCGCCACCGGCCCGGACCACGCGGTCATCGAGGTCGGCGGGGTCGGCCTGGCGGTGCAGTGCGCCCCCGGCACGCTCGCCGACCTGCGGGTCGGCCAGCCGGCCCGGCTGGCCACCAGCCTGGTCGTCCGGGAGGACTCGCTCACCCTCTACGGCTTCGCCGACGACGACGCCAAGGTGCTGTTCGAGCTGTTGCAGACCGCCAGCGGGGTCGGCCCGCGGCTGGCCCAGGCGGTGCTCGCGGTGCACACGCCCGATGCGGTACGCAAGGCCGTCGCCAATGCCGACACCGCGGCGCTGACCCGGGTGCCGGGCATCGGCAAGAAGGGTGCCGAGCGACTGGTGCTGGAGCTGCGCGACCGGATCGGCCCGGTGCCGGTGGGTGCCGACGGCGCGGCCGGGGTGACCGGCGGCAGCTGGCCGGATCAGGTCCGTCAGGCGTTGATCGGGCTCGGTTGGACGGCGGGCCAGGCCGACCAGGCGGTGGCCGCCGTCGCCGAGAGCGTCGACGGTCCCACCCCGCCGGTGCCGGTGCTGTTGAAGCAGGCCATCCGACTGCTGGGTCGGACCCGATGAGCAACGAGAACCTGGTCTCGGCGTACGTCAGCGACGCGGAGCTGGACGCGGAGGTCAGCGTCCGGCCGAGGCGCCTTTCCGAATTCATTGCCCAGGACCGGGTTCGCGACCAGCTCGACCTGCTGCTTCAGGGCGCCATGCGGCGTGGCTCGCCGCCCGACCACATCCTGCTCTCGGGCCCGCCGGGCCTGGGTAAGACCAGCCTCGCCAACATCGTGGCCGCCGAGCTGGGTGCCGGGATCCGGGTGACCAGCGGGCCGGCGATCGAACGCTCCGGTGACCTGGCGGCGATCCTGACCAGCCTGGCCGAGGGGGACGTGCTCTTCATCGACGAGATCCACCGGATCGCCAGGCCGGCGGAGGAGCTGCTCTACAGCGCGATGGAGGACTTCCGGGTCGACGTGGTGGTCGGCAAGGGGCCGGGCGCCACCGCCATCCCGCTCGACGTGGAGCCGTTCACGCTTGTCGGCGCGACCACCCGGTCGGGTCTGCTCACCGGCCCGATGCGGGACCGGTTCGGCTTCGTGGCGCATCTGGACTTCTACGCGCCGGCCGACCTGGAGACGCTGCTGCATCGCTCGGCGCGGATCCTCGGGGTGCCGATCACCGAGGACGGGGCGGCGGAGATCGCCGGCCGGTCCCGGGGCACGCCCCGGATCGCCAACCGGCTGCTGCGCCGGGTGCGCGACTTCGCCGAGGTACGCGCCGACGGTGTGGTCACCGTCGCGACCGCCCGCGCGGCCCTGACCGTGTACGACGTGGACGCCCTCGGGCTGGACCGGCTCGACCGGGCGGTGCTGACCGCGCTGGTGGACTCGTTCCGGGGTGGTCCGGTCGGCCTGTCGACCCTGGCCGTGGCGGTGGGGGAGCAGCCGGACACGGTCGAGGAGGTCTGCGAGCCGTTCCTGGTGCGGGCGGGGCTGCTGGCGCGTACGCCCCGAGGCCGGGTGGCCACCGAAGCCGCCTGGCACCATCTGGGCCGTACGCCACCGAATGGTACATTTGCGGTAGAAGCTCCTCCCGCGCCCGATCTGTTCTCGCTGGACGTCGGCGAGCCGTGATCTGTTCGTGATCTGTGCCGCATTCGGCGTTCCCAGACAGAGCGACTAGACTCGCCGCGGTCTGTACAGGACGTGAAAATCCGCCTCCGTTGCGGCGCCGACGCGCCGGTCCGGCGGCCAATGGGAAGGTCGACAACCGTGCACTACGCAGCAGAAGGCGGCGGAGCGGGAGGCTTCACGCCGATCCTCATGATCGCTCTGCTCTTCGGCGTCATGTACTTCATGATGATCCGTCCGCAGCAGAAGCGCCGCCGCGAGGCCGAATCGATGCAGTCCAACCTCTCCGTGGGCGACGAGGTGGTCACCATCGGCGGGCTCTACGGCACGGTCACCGGTGTCGAGGACGACAGCGTCCTGCTGGAGGTCGCTCCCGGAGTGCAGACCCGCTACGCCCGGCCGGCGATCGCCCGGGTGGTCACCCCGGCGGAGCGCCCGGTCGAGTCGCCCGTCGAGGAGTCCGACTCCGTCAAGGACTGACGCCGCGTCCCAACCGGGTCGCCGGTCCCCCGGCGGTTCGGGCGGGAGGGTGCCCACGCGCGTCCCCGGGTGGGTGCCATCCGCTAATTGCGCATTGAGACAATTGGATAGAAGGCCGACGCCGGGCGCCGGCGCGCCGACTCGTACCCGGTCCACGCGTCCGCGTCGACCCCCGGAGGCGGCGGCGCCAGCCTGAGCGCCGTCGGAAGGCAGACCGTCGGCCGGGGGATTCCGGCCGACCCGCCGCCGCGCCCGCGGCGGCGTGACCACAGGGAGACAGGACAGCCGTGGCACCACCTCAGGGACAGATGCGCCCGGGACGGCAGTTGGCCGTGCTCGGGGCCATCTTCGTCGTCCTCTATCTTTTGGTGTTCTTCTCGGGCGGCGCCAGCGGTGGCTGGAAGGACCGGCTCGAACCCCGCCTCGGTCTTGACCTGGTCGGCGGCACGCGGCTCACGCTGGAGGCCACAAACACCCTCGACGGCCGCGCCCCCACGGCGGAGAACCTGGAGCGGGCCCGCCAGATCATCGAGAGCCGGGTCAACGCGTACGGCGTGGCCGAGGCCGAGGTGGTCACCGAGGGCGACCGCAACATCGTCGTCTCCCTGCCCGGCGAGAACCGCGAGCTCAACGAGGTCGGCAGCGCCGCCGAGCTGCGGTTCCGGAAGGTCCTGAAGATCGCCGACGGCAGCGGGTCCATCCCCTCGCCGGCACCGAGCGAGAGCCCTTCGGCGACCCCGTCCGGCTCCGCGAGCCCCGAGGCCACCCCGTCGGGCACCGCGAGCCCCACGCCGGACGCCGAAGCCTCCTCGTCGCCCGACGCCGGCGGTCAGGGTGGTGGCGCACCGACGCCGACGCCGTCGGCGACCCCGTCGCCCACCCCGTCGGCCACGCCGGACGAAGAGGTGACGCAGAGCATCGAGGAGCAGCGCCGCGCCGTCGAGCAGAAGGTCGGCGCCGAGGCGTGGGCCGCGGCGAGCGGCTTGCAGGCGCCGGCCGATCTCAGCGCCGACCCGTCGCTGGCCGACAAGCTCAAGCCGTTTGGTGAGCTGAGCGGCCGCGAGGTCGCGGTGCTGCCGGCGCAGATGCAGTTCAACGTGCCGACGATCAGCTGCGCTCAGCTCGACGACCGGCCCCCGGCGTCCATCTCCGACCCGGAGCAGCAGGTCGTCGCCTGCGAGGGCGGGTACGCCAAGAACCTGCTGGACGTGGCGAAGGTGCTCGGCACCGACGTCTCCGACGCCAACGCGGTGCGCGACCAGACCAGCCAGTGGGTGGTCAGCCTGAACTTCACCGGCTCCGGCCAGGACAAGTGGACCGCGTTGACCCGCGAGGCGTTCAACAACGAGGGCCAGGCGTGCGACGCGTCCGCGCTCGGTGACGAGGGCAAGTGCCGGGTCGCCGTGGTGCTGGACAACCAGATCATCTCGTCGCCGCAGATCCAGGGCGTGCTCACCGGCAACTCCCAGATCACCGGCAACTTCAGCAACGCCGAGGCCAGCGAGCTGGCCGGCTACCTCAGCTACGGCGCCCTGCCGGTCACCTTCGAGGCGCAGGAGCAGCAGAACGTCACCGCCACCCTGGGCGCCAGCCACCTGCGGGCCGGTCTGCTCGCGGCCGGCATCGGCATGCTGCTGGTCATCATTTACTCGTTCTTCTACTACCGCCTGCTCGGCTCGGTGATCTTCCTGAGCCTGATCCTCTCGGCGCTGCTGCTCTTCGGCGCGCTGGTGGTGCTCGGCCGGCAGATCGGCTTCACGCTCACCCTCGCCGGCATCGCCGGCATCATCGTCTCGCTCGGTGTGGCGGCGGACTCGTTCGTCATCTACTTCGAACGGCTCAAGGACGAGATCCGGGAGGGGCGCAGCCCACGTAGCGCGGTACCTCGGGCCTGGGTCCGGGCCCGCCGGACGATCATCTCCGCCAACGCGATCACGATCATGTCGGCGGTGGTGCTCTACATCGTCTCGGTCGGCACGGTGAAGGGCTTCGCCTTCGCCCTCGGTCTGGCCACGGTGCTGGACCTGCTGGTGGTCTTCCTCTTCCGGCATCCGATCATGACGATGTTCGCCCGTACCAAGGCGTTCCTGTCCCCACGGGTCAGCGGCCTGGGCCGGGCACTGCCGGCCCGGTCGGAGCAGGCCCCGTCCCGCAACCAGCGTGTCAAGGAGGCCTGAGATGGCTGAGACTGGTCTGGCAGCCCGCCTCTACCGAGGTGAGGCCGGCCTCAACATCGTCGGCCGGCGCAAGATGTGGTTCACCGTCGCCGCCGTGCTGGTGCTGATCGCGCTCGGCAGCGTCATCTTCCGGGGCTTCAGCCTCGGCATCGAGTTCGCCGGTGGCAACTCGTTCCAGGTGCCGACCAGCGTCGGCACCCTGGAGCAGGTGGAGGACCGCGCGGGCGAGGTGCTGGCCACCGCGGGTGAGGGTGGCCGGGTGGTCACCACCCAGCAGGTCGGCGGTGGCGGTGACGAGTTCTACGAGCTGCGTACCACCGAGCTCGGCGCCGAGCAGGCCGAAGCGGTCCGGGCCCAGTTGGGTCAGGTGTTCAACATCGATCCGGCGGAGATCGCCAGTAACCGGGTCAGCGAGGCGTGGGGCAGCCAGGTGACCAACCGGGCCCTGCTCGGTCTGGTGATCTTCCTGGCGCTGGTGACCGTCTACCTGGTCCTGCGCTTCGAGTGGCAGATGGCGGTCGGGGCGATCTTCGCCCTGGTGATGAACCTGGTCCTCACCGCCGGCCTCTACTCGATCGTCGGGTTCGAGGTCACCCCGTCGACGATCATCGGATTCCTCACCATTCTGGGCTTCGCCCTGTACGACGTGGTGGTGGTCTTCGACAAGGTGCAGGAGAACACCAGAGGCATCACCGCGAACAACAACCAGACGTACGGCGAGGCGGCCAACCTGGCCGTGAACCAGAGCCTGATGCGGTCGATCAACACCTCGGTGGTCGCCCTGCTCCCGGTCGGCGGCATCCTGTTCATCGGTGCCGGCCTGCTCGGCGCGGGCACCCTGAAGGACCTCGGCCTGGTGCTTTTCGTCGGTATGGCGATGGCCTTCCTCACCTCGATCACACTGGCCACCCCGCTGCTGGTGGTGCTGAAGAACCGCGACCCGCGGATCCAGGCGCACAACAAGCGGGTGCTGGCCCGGCGGTCCACGGTCAGCCGGGGCGAGACCCTGGCCAAGGCGGGTGGCCAGCCGCGCCCGGTCGAGCGGGACGAGGAGCCGGTCACCGCGGAGACCGGCGCGCTCGCCGGTGCCGCCGCGCCGAAGGTGGGCGCCCGGCCGGCGGGCAAGCGTTCCGGCGGTGCCCGGGGCGGGCGTCCCGGTGGCGGCAACCGTCCGGGCGGCGGAAAGCGACGCTGAGGACACCCGGGGCGACCCGGTAGAAACAGGTACCGGCGGCGTCCTGCATGCTGTGCGAGCAGTGTGCGGGACGCCGCCGTCGTGTGGAAGGGAAGCGGAACTGCCGTGACGGAGACCCACAGCACCGGAGTACGCGGGGACAGCGGGCCGGAGGTGGCCCGGCTGGTGGCCAGCCGGGTGCTCGACGTGCCTGACTTTCCCAAGCCCGGCGTCATGTTCAAGGACCTGATGCCGTTGTTCGCCGACGGTGACGCCTTCCGGGACGTGATCGACGGAATCGTCGCGTACCACGGGCGGGAGTCCTTCGACGCCGTGGTCGGCATCGAGGCGCGCGGGTTCGTGGTCGCCGCCGCGATCGCGTACGCGACCGGAGTCGGGGTGGTGCCGGTGCGCAAGGCCGGCAAGTTGCCCCGGCCGGCGTACGCCGCCTCCTATGAGCTGGAGTACGGCGAGGCCACGCTCGAAGTGCACCAGGACGCCTTCACCGCCGGCCACCGGGTGCTGGTGGTCGACGACGTGCTCGCCACCGGCGGCACGGCGGCGGCCACGTTGGATCTGGTGGAGCGAGCGGGTGGCACGGTGGCGGGTTTCACCGTGCTGCTGGAGCTGTCCTTCCTCGGCGGGCGCGACCGACTGGCCCCGCGTCCCGTGCATGCCCTGTTGACCGTTTGAGGCGTCAACGGCCCCGGACGGGCCCGGCACGGTCCGTCCGGCGGAGCGGCACGGCACCCCCGGTGGGGGTAGCATTGCCCATTGCTGACCGGGCGGTTACCCGCCTGTGCGGCGCTAGACCAGACCGGCCGGCGCACGGTCGGTGTCGTCCCGGCGAGCGGTGAGGAGGCCGGTGTCCCACGAGGTCGTTCCTCCGGTGGAGGGCACGGTGCACCCGACAGGTGACGCGGAGGGCTCGCTGACCGACCGCAACGGCGCCGCGGCGGCGCCGGGTGGCGGGTCGGGCGCGGCGCAGCGGACCGGCGACCCGGCTCGTCCGGCCGCCGGCTCCGGGGACGGCGATTCCTCGGCGGCCGGTGGATTCGGCCTGTCCCACGCGCCCACCGGGCGGCGGGTCCGGGCCCGGTTGGCCCGGTTCAACGCGCCATGGCAGTCCTCGCAGGTCAGCGAGGTGCTGGAGCCGCTCATCGCGTCGCACCGGGAGAATCACCCCAAGGCCGACGCGCGGCTGTTGCAGCGGGCCTTCGACACGGCGGCGCGCTGGCACTCCGGGCAGTACCGCAAGTCCGGCGACCCCTACATCACCCACCCGCTCGCGGTGGCGACCATCCTGGCGAACCTGGGCATGGACACCACCACCCTGGTCGCGGCGCTGCTGCACGACACCATCGAGGACACGGAGTACACCCTCGACCAGATGCGGTCCGACTTCGGTGGCGAGGTCGCCCTGCTGGTCGACGGGGTCACCAAGCTCGACAAGGTCAAGCTCGGTGACGCGGCCAAGGCCGAGACGATCCGCAAGATGGTCGTCGCCATGGCCAAGGACCCGCGCGTCCTGGTGATCAAGCTGGCCGACCGGCTGCACAACATGCGGACGCTGACCTTCCTGCCGCGCCCGAAGCAGGAGCAGAAGGCGAAGGAGACGCTGGAGATCCTCGCCCCCCTGGCCCACCGGCTCGGTATGAACACGATCAAGTGGGAGCTGGAGGACCTGGCGTTCGGGACGTTGTTCCCGAAGCGGTTCGAGGAGATCAACCGGCTGATCGGGGAGCACCAGCCGCAGCGGGAGGCGTTGCTGCGGCAGGTGACGCAGAAGGTGCAGACCGACCTGAAGGCCGCCAAGATCAAGGCGGAGACCACCGGCCGGCCGAAGCACCTCTACTCGATCTACCAGAAGATGATCGTGCGGGGGCGGGACTTCAACGACATCTACGACCTGGTGGGCGTACGCATCCTGGTCGACACGGTGCGGGACTGCTACGCCGCGCTGGGGGTGATCCACGCGAACTGGCAGCCGGTGCCGGGCCGGTTCAAGGACTACATCGCCATGCCCAAGTTCAACATGTACCAGTCGCTGCACACCACGGTGATCGGTCCCACCGGTAAGCCGGTGGAGATGCAGATCCGCACGTACGCGATGCACCGTACGGCGGAGTTCGGCATCGCGGCGCACTGGAAGTACAAGGAGCACAAGGGCACCCAGATCGTCGGCCCGCCCGCCCACATCGACGAGATGACCTGGCTGCGGCAGCTGCTGGACTGGCAACGGGAGGCCGCCGACCCGAGCGAGTTCCTGGACGCGTTGCGGTTCGACCTGTCCAGCCAGGAGGTGTACGTCTTCACCCCGAAGGGCGACGTGATCCCGTTGCCGACGGGGTCGACGCCTGTGGACTTCGCGTACGCGGTGCACACCGAGGTGGGGCACAAGTGCATCGGGGCGCGGGTCAACGGCAAGCTGGTGCCGCTGGAGTCGACCCTGTCCAACGGCGACGTGATCGAGATCTTCACCTCGAAGTCCGACACGGCCGGCCCGACTCAGGACTGGCTCGGCTTCGTCAAGAGCCCCCGGGCGCGGACGAAGATCCGGCAGTACTTCAACAAGGAGCGCCGCGAGGAGGCGATCGAGGAGGGCAAGGACGCGATCGTCAAGGCGATGCGCAAGCAGGGCATGCCGTTGCAGCGGATGCTCACCTCCGACAACCTGATGGCGATCGCCCGGGACCTGCACCTGGCCGACGTGGCGTCGCTGTACGCGGCCGTCGGCGACAGTCAGGTCTCCGCCCAGTCGGTGGTGCAGAAGCTGATGGCCTCCTACGGCGGGGAGGAGGGCGCGGCCGAGGACATCGCCGAGACCGCCGTGGCCACCCGCCCGCCGCGCAGCCGCGCCTCCAGCCACGACCCAGGTGTGGTCGTACGCGGGGTCAGCGACGTGTGGATCAAGCTGGCCCGCTGCTGCACCCCGGTCCCGCCGGACTCGGTCTTCGGTTTCGTGACCCGTTCCGGCGGGGTGAGCGTGCACCGCGACGACTGCGCCAACGCGGAGGACCTGCGCGCCCAGGGCGAGCGGGTGGTCGAGGTGAACTGGAAACTCACCTCCGCCTCGACGTTCCTGGTGGCGATCCAGGTGGAGGCGCTCGACCGGCACAAGCTGCTGGCGGACGTCACCCGGGTGCTCTCCGAGGAGCGGGTCAACATCCTCTCCGCCACCGTCACCACCACCCGCGACCGGGTGGCGGTGAGCCGGTTCAGCTTCGAGATGGCCGACCCCAAACACCTAGGGCACCTGCTGGCGGCGGTACGCAAGGTCGACGGCGTCTTCGACGCCTACCGCGTAACCTCCGGCGCCTAACCCACCCACCCTGACCCTGTTGATCAAGAAGTTTTGGTCTCGATCCGGCCGGATCGAGACCAAAACTTCTTGATCAACCAAGGCGGAAACCGGGCTGGGGGGAGTGAGCGAAGCGCCCGTCGGCGGGGCCGACGGGCGCTTCGGGTGGTTCGGGGGTCAGGCGTCGGTCATGGTTAGGTCGGTGATGACGACCTCCTTCTTCGGGTGACCGCCGCCGGCCTGCTGGGCGAACGCGCCGTCGTCACCGGCCGCCGCGACATCCTTCACGATGTCCATTCCGCCGGTGATGGTGCCGAGGACGGTGTAGTTCGGGTCCAGCGGCGAATCGCCGTACACGATGAAGAACTGGCTGCCGCTGCTGGACGGCTGGCCCGAGTTGGCCATCGCGATGACGCCCTCCGGGTACGGCGGCCGCTTGTCGGCCGGCAGGTTCTCCTCCGCCATGCGGTAGCTCGGACCGCCGGTGCCGTCGGTGTCCCGCCAGCCCTCGCCGGTGGCGCTCGGGTCGCCGCACTGGAGCACCTTGATGCCCTCGGTCACCAGCCGGTGGCACTTGGTGTTGTCGAAGAAGTTCTGCTCGGCCAGGTGGGTGAAGCTGCCGGCCGTGCACGGCACCGCGGACCTGTCGATCCGGGCGGTGATCGGGCCGAGGTTCGTGGTGATCGTCATGGTCTGGACGCCGACCTTGCTCTGCTGGGTGTCCGGCAGCCCGACGTCCTTGACCTGCGGGGTGCGCTCGCCGTCGGGCATCTCGACCCAGTCGCACTGCACGGAGTTCGCGTCCTGGGCCGCGTTGTCGGTGCCGCTGTCGTCGCCGAGCACGTTGCTGGCGAGCCAGGCCGTGCCGGCGACCACCAGCAGCAGGACCACGCCGGCCCCGACGACCGCCTGCGTCTGGCGGCGCTTACGGGCCCGAGCGGCCCGCTCGGCCATCTCCTTCTCGAGCCGGGCGCGGGCCGCCGCGCGCTGCCGCTCTCTGGTGGACGTCACGCCTCGATCCTCCTGGACTGTATGTGGATGCCGCTGCGGTGGGGTTGGGGCCCGGCCGCCCGTGGTCAGCCGGCGCTGGCGCTGGCCTCGGGGTCGCCCGAGGCCGCCGGACTCGGTGTGCCGGAGGACTCCGGCGTGCCCGAGGGCGCGGGATCGGCGGACGACGCCGGATCCAGCACGGGCTCGCCGACGGTCAGGCTCTGGATGACCACGTCGTCATTCTCCGGCTTGACCTTCTCCCCGGCCCCATTGTCCACCGTCGGCAGGGCGCCGATCTTCTCGACGACGTCGAGGCCCTCGGTGACCCGGCCGATGATCGGAAACTTCGGCTCGGCGGTGGTGAAATCCTTGAAGAAGATCAGGAACTGGCTGCCGTTGGCCCCGGGCGGGTTCGAGATCATCGCGACCGTGCCCTTGGGGTACGTCGGTGGATCGTCCGGGGACGGGCTCGGCTGCGGCGACGCCTCCGGCGCGGTCGGCACGTTCTCGTCGTAGAACGAGTAGGCCGGGCCGCCCAGACCGGTGCCGCTGGGATCGCCGCAGCGCACCGCGCCGTCGGCGGTGATCTCGTGGCACTTGGTGTTGTCGTAGAACGACTGGCTGGCCAGGTGGGTGATGCTGGCCGCGGCGCACGGGGCGCTGGCAAGATCCAGCTCGACGGAGATCGGCGCACCCTGGTTGGTGGTGATCGTCATCGGCCGGGTGCCGGTGACCGGCAGCCCGGTGGTCGGGGGCTCGCCGACATCCTTGAGGCTGGCGTTGCCCTCGGTGTTCTGCGGGGTCCAGAGGCAGACCTCGTCGGCCGCGGTGTCCTCGGTCGGCTCGCTGTCGAACGCGCCGAGGGCCCACGCCGAGCCGGCGACGACCAGCACGAGGATCAGGGCGGTGCCGACACCGGCCTGGATGCGTCGGCGACGCCTGGCGGCGGCGGCCCGGCGGGCCAGTTGCCGGTCGAGCTTGGCCCGCGCCAGTTTGCGCTGCCGGTCCCTGCTGGAAGCCACCCGTGCTCCCCTTTCCTCTACCCTGGTCGTCACCCGGTGGTCGTGTACCTGTCGGGCGGCAGGTGTGCCACGCCACACGCCCGCCAGAGTGTACGGGTACCGGCTGGGAAAGTGGTGTACGAGGTCGGTGCCCTTCTACATCGGGCTCCGTCAGTGCCTCACCCGGGGGCCGGCGGGTCGGGCCGGTCGGCCGGCGACGCCGGTAGGCTGCCGGAGAGGACGACTCGACGGAAAGGGGAGCGGACGTGCTCGTGGTCGGCTTTCCCGCGGACGCCTTCGGCACCAACTGCTACGTGGTCGCCACCGGGCCGGGGGAACAGTGCGTGGTGGTCGATCCCGGCATCGGGGTGGTCGACCGGCTCGACGCGCTGCTCGCCGAGCATCGTCTGCACCCGGCCGCGGTGCTGCTCACCCACGGGCACCTCGACCACACCTTCTCCGTGGCGCCGGTCTGCGGGGCGCGCGGAATCACCGCGTACGTGCACCCGGACGATCGGGAGCTGCTGGCGGATCCGACGAAGGCGCTGTCGATGGAACTGACGCAGCTCTTCGGCGGGCGACTGCCGTACGCCGAGCCCGAGGACGTGGCCGAGTTGGCCGACGGTACGACGCTCGCCCTCGCCGGGCTGGAGATCACCGTCGACCATGCGCCCGGCCATACCGGCGGGTCGGTGCTCTTCCGGCTGCCCGGCGCCGGCTCGCCCTGGGAGGCGGAGCAACTCTGCCTCTCCGGTGACGTGCTCTTCGCCGGCTCGATCGGCCGCACCGACCTGCCGGGCGGCAGCATGCCGACGATGGTCACCAGCCTGCGGGACAAGATTCTCCCGTTGGCCGACGACACCGTCGTCCTGCCCGGGCACGGCCCCACGACCACCATCGGCCGCGAGCGCGCCACCAACCCGTACCTCGTCGAGGTGGCGGAGCTGGGCGGCGCGCGACCGGCACCCACCCGCGGCCTGTAACGGTCGCGTCGAGACCGCACCGCGCGGACCGCGCGGGATCGTCAGCAGACTCTGCCGCGCAGCGCGCGGCTGCCGAGGGAGTACGTCATGAGCAAGCCCACGCCCATCTCCGGTTTCCCGGAGTGGACGCCCGCCCAACGGATGATCGAGCAGTACGTGCTGGACCGGATCCGGTCGACCTTCGAGCTGTACGGCTTCGCGCCGCTGGAGACCCGGGCGGTCGAGCCGTTGGACCAGTTGCTGCGTAAGGGGGAGACCTCCAAGGAGGTCTACGTGATCCGACGGCTGCACGGTGACCCGGAGGGCCCGGCCGGTGACGACGCCCTCGGCCTGCACTTCGACCTGACCGTGCCGTTCGCCAGGTACGTGCTGGAGAACGCCGGCAAGCTGAACTTCCCGTTCCGCCGCTACCAGATCCAGAAGGTGTGGCGCGGTGAGCGCCCGCAGGAGGGGCGTTACCGGGAGTTCCTCCAGGCCGACATCGACATCGTCGACCGGGACACCCTCGCGGTGCACCACGAGGCGGAGATGCCGCTCGTCGTCGGCGACGCGCTGCGGTCGTTGCCGATCCCGCCGATCCGCATCCAGGTCAACAACCGCAAGATCTGTGAGGGCTTCTACCGGGGCATCGGTCTGACCGATCCGGAGGCGGCGCTGCGCGCGGTCGACAAGCTCGACAAGATCGGCCCGGCCGGTGTCACGGAGCTGCTGGCGACCACCGCCGGGGCGAGCGAGGCACAGGCCAAGGCGGTGCTGTCACTTGCCGAGATCTCCGCGCCGGACGCCTCCTTCGCTGACGCGGTGCGCGCGCTCGGGGTCAGTGATCCGCTGCTCGACGAGGGGGTCGAGGAGTTGGTCCGGGTGGTGGAGACCGCCGCCGCGCACGCGCCGGGTCTCTGCGTGGCGGACCTGCGTATCGCCCGGGGTCTGGACTACTACACCGGCACCGTCTACGAGACGCAGCTGATCGGGTACGAGCGGTTCGGTTCGATCTGCTCCGGCGGTCGGTACGACAACCTGGCCAGCGCGGGCAACGCCCGCTTCCCCGGGGTGGGCATCTCGATCGGCGTGACCCGCCTGCTCGGGCTGCTCTTCGGCGCGGGCGCACTGTCCGTGTCGCGGGCGGTGCCCACCTGCGTGCTGGTCGCGGTGACCAACGAGGAACTGCGGGCGACAAGCGACTCCGTCGCCGGGGCGTTGCGGTCCCGGGGGATCCCGGCCGAGGTGTCGCCGAGCGCGGCGAAGTTCGGCAAGCAGATCCGGTACGCCGAGCGGCGTGGCATCCCGTACGTCTGGTTCCCGGGCGCGGACGGCGACCCCGACGAGGTCAAGGACATCCGTTCCGGCGAGCAGGTGGCCGCCGCGCCGGGGGAGTGGACGCCGCCTCGCGAGGATCTCAAGCCACTGGTGAGCTGAGCGCGGTGCTGCCGTAACCCTGAGATCGCTTTCCCGGTCCGGGGTGTCACACGGAGGTCGTACTGGCCGTGTGACACCCCGGTCTTCGTATGTGTCCTCCCTGTTACGGATTGCCGGTGGGTGAATTCGGGCATAGCCAGGTCTTGTTAACGATCTTAAATATGTGAATACTTTCCATCGCTTGGTCATTTCCCCAGGTGGTCGAGCTGCCCCCGTCCCTGTCGACGTGACAGGGCCTCATCCCCCATGTCGGGAGGCTGTTACATGCGACCCACGAGGTCAATGCTCCGCCGTGTCGTCACCGTAGCCGCGGCAGGAACCCTGGTCGCCGGCGTGTTGGCCGGCACCCCCGCCCAGGCGGCACCCGGGAGCGTCTCGCCCGACGCCGCCGCCGCGCTCGCCGACCGGCTCGGAGACCGCGCCGCCGGCACCTACGCCGACGCCAGCGGCAAGATGGTCGTCGCCGTCACCGACGTCGCCGCCGCCCGCCAGGCGGCCGCCGCCGGCGCCAAGGTCAAGGTCGTCAAGCGCGGTGCCGCGGAGCTGAACCGCGCCACCGCCGTGCTGGAGCGTTCCGTCAACATCCCCGGCACCGCCTGGTGGACCGACCCGGTCACCAACCAGGTCGTCATCTCCGTCGACACCACCGTCACCGGCGCCAAGCTGGAGCAGGTCAAGGCCGCCGCCGCGCGCACCAACGGCGCGGTGCGCATCGAGGCCGGGGCCGCCCCGCTGAGCACCCTGATCTCCGGCGGCCAGGCCATCTACGCCGGCGGTGGCGGGCGCTGCTCGCTCGGCTTCAACGTGCGCAGCGGCAGCACGTACTACTTCCTGACTGCGGGCCACTGCACCAACATCTCGTCGAGCTGGTACAGCAACTCGGGTCAGACCTCGCTGCTGGGCACCCGCGCCGGCAGCAGCTTCCCGGGCAACGACTACGGCATCGTCCGGCACAACAACTCGGGCAACGCGGCCGGCAACGTCTACCTCTACAACGGCAGCTACCGGGACATCACCGGCGCCGGTAACGCGTACGTCGGTCAGTCGGCGCAGCGCTCCGGCAGCACCACCGGCCTGCGCAGCGGTTCGGTGACCGCGCTCAACGCCACGGTCAACTACGCCGAGGGGCGGGTCAGCGGTCTGATCCGGACCAACATCTGCGCCGAGCCCGGCGACAGCGGCGGCTCGCTGTTCAGCGGCAGCACCGCGCTCGGCCTGACCTCCGGCGGCAGCGGCAACTGCCGTACCGGTGGCACCACCTTCTTCCAGCCGGTCACCGAGGCGCTGAGCCGCTACGGCGTCAGCGTCTTCTGACCAGCCCACCGGGAGAATCTCCTCCGCCAGCGGGCCGCCGGATTCCTCCTCCGGCGGCCCGCACCGCTGTTCCGGATCAGGTTTCATCAACTACGGTCGACCGATGGTCGTACGACTCCTGGCGCAGTTACGCGCGCCGATCTTCGTGGGCGGGCAGGTGTCGGCCTGGGTGCTGCTCGCCGTGGACGCGCGTCGTGAATGGAACGCGTCCTGGTTCGTCGGGCTGCTCCTGGTGCTCGGTGTGCTCGCCGCGATACCCGCAGCGGTTGTCGACCAGCCGGAATTCCGGGTGGTCGCCCTGGTCACCCAGACCATCGGCGCCTGCGTCGTCGCGCTGGCCCTGTACGACACGGCGGACAAGCGGGCGCTGTGGGCGTACGTCCTGGCCGCTCTCGGCGCGGTGGCCCTGCCGTCGAGCCGGCCGGCCCTCGGGGCCTTTCCGGCGAGCAGGTCGGCGCTCGGCCGGGCCACCGTGATCGGCGTCGGGGCGACTCTCCTGCTCACCATCGGCGCATCGGCGCCGGCCATGGCCTGGAGCGGTACCCAGCCCGAGGTGATGGTGTGCGTGCGGCCGGAAGCATCCGTCGATGAGCTGACCCGCGACAGCCGCCGCTTCGATCCCGATCACGTCATCGCCGGCTTCGGGTTCGACGGGCCGCACAGCTCGTGCCTGGAGGTGCTGTTCGATCCCGGCGCCACCGCGGGCGACGCCGACGACGTGGCGCGCCGCTACTCCGTGGACCCGAGGGTCGTGTCGGTGAGCCGGACGCGCTGACGGAGCGTCCGTCCGTCACCGCAGGTGTCGACAAGGGTGCTGGTCCGCGTACCCGGGGAACGTCGACGGGCGGGTGCTGACAGAATGCCGGGGAGCAGACGTAGGGCAAGACGAGGGAGACGCACGTCGTGATCCGTACCCATGACGCCGGCAGCCTGCGCGCGACGGACGCCGGCACCACGGTGACGCTCGCCGGGTGGGTGGCCCGCCGGCGCGACCACGGCGGTGTCATCTTCGTCGACCTGCGCGACGGCTCGGGCGTGGTGCAGGTGGTCCTCCGGGAGGAGGACGCGCACGCGCTGCGCAACGAGTACTGCGTCAAGGTCGTCGGTGAGGTCACCCGGCGGCCCGAGGGTAACGAGAACCCGGAGCTGCCCACCGGCGAGATCGAGGTGACGGCGGCCGAGCTGGAGGTGCTCTCCGAGGCCGCGCCGCTGCCGCTGCCGGTGGACGACCAGGTGGTGGCCGGGGACGACGTCCGGCTCAAGTACCGCTACCTCGACCTGCGGCGCGGCGGCCCGGCGCGCGCCATGCGGCTGCGGTCACGCGCCAACCAGCTGGCTCGTACGGTGCTGCACGAGCGGGACTTCCTGGAGATCGAGACGCCCACGCTGACCCGGTCCACGCCGGAGGGCGCCCGCGACTTCCTGGTGCCGGTGCGCCTTCAGCCGGGCAGCTGGTACGCGCTGCCGCAGTCGCCGCAGCTGTTCAAGCAGTTGCTGATGGTCGGCGGGATGGAGCGTTACTACCAGATCGCCCGCTGCTACCGCGACGAGGACTTCCGGGCCGACCGGCAGCCGGAGTTCACCCAGCTGGACATCGAGATGTCGTTCGTCACCGAGGACGATGTGATCGACCTCGGTGAGGCGATCGTCGCCGCGCTCTGGTCGGAGCTGGCCGACCACGAGATCCCCCGGCCCATCCCACGGATCACCTGGCACGACGCGATGGCCCGGTACGGCTCGGACAAGCCGGACCTGCGCTACGGCGTCGAGCTGACCGAGCTGACCGACTACCTGCGGGGTACCGCGTTCCGGGTGTTCGCCGGGGCGATCGACGCGGGTGGCTACGTGGGCGCGGTGGTCATGCCCGGTGGCGCGTCCCAGACCCGCAAGGAGCTGGACGGCTGGCAGGACTGGGCCAAGGCGCGGGGTGCCAAGGGCCTGGCCTACGTGGTACTCGACGCCGAGACCGGCGAGGCACGCGGGCCGGTGGCGAAGAACCTTTCGGCGGAGCACCTGGCCGGGCTGGCGGACGCGGTGGGTGCCAAGCCGGGCGACGCGATCTTCTTCGCGGCCAGCCCGCAAACCCGAGAGGCGCAGGAACTGCTCGGTGCGGCCCGCATCGAGATCGCCAAGCGGGCCGGCCTGGTCGACGAGAGCGCATGGGCGTTCTGCTGGGTGGTCGACGCCCCCATGTTCGAGAAGACCGACGAGGGGGGATGGACGGCTGTGCACCACCCGTTCACCTCGCCGAACTCCGAGTGGGTCGACCGGTTCGAGGAGGCGCCGGACCGGGCTCTGGCGTACGCGTACGACATCGTCTGCAACGGCAACGAGATCGGCGGCGGTTCGATCCGTATCCACCGCCGTGACGTGCAGCAGCGGGTGTTCGACCTGCTCGGCATCAGCCCCGAGGAGGCACAGGACAAGTTCGGATTCCTGCTGGAGGCGTTCAGCTACGGCCCGCCCCCGCACGGCGGTATCGCGTTCGGCTGGGACCGGGTCTGCATGCTGCTCGCCGGAGCCGACTCGATCCGCGAGGTGATCGCCTTCCCGAAGACCCGGGGCGGCTTCGACCCGTTGACCGGCGCACCCACGCCGATCACCGCCCAGCAGCGCACCGAGGCCGGCATCGACGCCAAGCCCAAGCCCCAGCAGCCCCCATCCCACCCCGGCACCGCCGGCCCCGCCGCCCCCGTATCCGACCCCACCTGACCCATCCCCGGCCCCACCCTCTCCCCGCTTGCCCCTCTCCCCGTTGACCCTCTGTCCGTTGATCAAGAAGTTTGCGTCATGATCTGGGCCATCTGGTGACGCAAACTTCTTGATCAACCGGTCCGGGAGCGGGGGCGGGGGGTGAGGGAGGAGCTGGGCCTGCTGGTGGCCCGCCGGGAGGGCATCGACCCGGCCGGCCTGAAGACCACCACCGGCGCTGGCCTGGTGCGCCCCACCGAGGTGCGCCTCGACTCCTTCCGCGCCGCCAGTCTGCTCCGTACCCGACTGCGCGGTGTCTCGGAGCTTTTCGCCGCTTCCACCGGCCGTTGAGTACACCGGTGACGGCCGCCTGAAGCGCAGCTGGGCGCAGACGGCACCGCTCATCGGCCGCCACCCACCATGCACCGACGGCAGCTGTGCACAACTATTGTGCATAATAGTTGTGCACAGATATTGTGCATCCGTGACCGAGGGAGAGCGTCGACCACCGCCGCGACAGGTCCGCATCGATCACCGACAGGTCCGGGTGCTGGCGCATCCACTGCGGGCCCGGCTGCTCGGCGCGCTGCGGGTCAAGGGACCGGCCACCGCGACCACCCTCGCCGGACTGCTCGACAGCAACACCGGCGCGACCAGCTATCACCTGCGCCAGTTGGCCGAGGTCGGCCTGGTCGTCGAGGAGCCTGACCGGGGCACCGGGCGACAGCGCTGGTGGCGGGCCGCCCATGACGTGACCAACTGGGAGAACACCGACTTCGACAACGACCCCGACGCCCGGGCCGCGATGGAGTGGATCCAGGCCGAGCAGGTCCGCCTCTTCGTCGAGCACACCGAGCGATGGTTCGCCGTCCGCGACGAGTGGTCACCCGAGTGGCGGGACGCCTTCGGCATGAGCGATGCCTTCCTGACCATTCCGGCGGCCCAGCTGACCGAGTTGCAGCAGGAGCTGTGGCGCATCCTGGAGCGCTACCGGGCCGGGGCCGATCCGGATGAGCCCGGTGCCGAGCAGGTGCAGATCTTCCTCGCCTCCTTCCCGCTGCTGCTCGGGAGGAAGCCGTGAGCGAGCTGTCCGTACGCCAGATCCGGCGTCGTTTCCTGGTCCTGCACGGTCTGCGCTGGCTACCGACCGGCCTGCTGATCCCGGTGGTGATCCTGCTGATGCAGGAGCGGGGCCTGACCCTGACCCAGATCGGTCTGGCCGCCGCCGCCCAGGGGGTGGTGGTGCTCGCCCTGGAGTTGCCGACCGGTGGGTTCGCCGACGCGCTGGGCCGCAAGCCGGTGCTGGTGGCGGCCGGTTCGGTAAGCCTCGTCTCACTGGGTCTGCTGGTGGTGGCGGACTCGTTCGCCCTGCTGGCCATCGTCTGGGCGTTGCAGGGCGTGTTCCGTGCCCTGGACAGTGGCCCGCTGGAGTCCTGGTACGTGGACAGCACCCTGGCCGTCGACCCGGATGCCGCGTACGAGAAGGGTCTCGGTCACGGTGGCACCGTGCTCGGCCTGAGCATCGCGGCCGGTGCGCTGCTCAGCGGCGGTCTGGTCGCGCTCGGTCCGCTGGGTCCGGTCAGTGCCCTGACCACGCCGGTCCTGGCCGCCCTCGGTCTGCAGGGGGTTTCGCTGCTGGCGTTGCTGACCCTGCTGGTGGAACGGCGACCGGCGAGCGGGCCCGGTGCGGTGCGGGCCTCGGTCCGGGCCGCACCCCGCATGGTCGGCGAGGCGTTCGGCCTGCTGCGCCGGTCCCGGGTGCTGCTCGCCCTGGTCGCGGTGGAGCTGTTCTGGGGCTTCGGGATGGTCACCTTCGAGAGCCTGCTGCCGATCCGGCTGGCCGAGGTGATCGGCGACGCCGACCGGGCGGCCGCCCTGCTCGGCCCGGCGAGCACCATCGCCTGGCTGGCCTCGGCGGCCGGCGCGGCGGCCACCCCGCTGCTCATCCGCTGGCTCGGTGCCGCACCCGGTGCCGCGGTGCTGCGGATCGTGCAGGGCGTCACCGTGGTCGGGATGGCCCTGCTGGCCGGACCGGTCGGCGTGCTGATCGCCTTCTTCGCCTGCCATGCCGTGCACGGCGCGTCGAACCCGCTGCACATGGGACTGCTGCACCGGCAGGTCGACGGCCCGTACCGGACCAGCGTGATCTCGGTGAATTCGATGGTGGCCATGCCGGCCGGTGCGTTCGGCGGCGTGCTGCTCGGCTTCATCGGCGACCGGGCCGGGGTGAGCACGGCGATGCTCGTCGGTGCGGTCGCGCTGGCGGTCGCCGCACCGCTGTACCTGCCCGCCTGGCGGGCGGGCCGGGTCGCCGGCCAACCCAGGCCGCCCGCCGACCAGGCGAAAACGATCGTCGACGAACCGGTCGCCGGCCGGGCAGGAAGGATCGCCGACGGCCCCACCGACGATCAGACGAAGCGGACCGAGGTGAGCGGGAACGTGTCGGCGTAGCCGAGCCGCCGATAGAGCCGGATCGCCGTCACGTTGCTCGGGTAGACGCCCAGCGCCACCATGCCGTACCGGTCCAGCAGGGCCCGCGTCATTCCGGTGGTGATCGCCGCACCCAGGCCGCGTCCTCGGTGCTGCGGTGCCACCGCCAGCCCAGCGAGGAAACCGACCTCGCCCCGGGTCCGGTCGGCGCCGCAGGCGACCAGCCGGTCACCGTCGCGGATGCCGTACCAGCCGCGCACCTGCGGACTGCCCGGACGGGCGGTGCTGGTCGGGAACGCCTCGTCGATAAGCGCCGTCAGGGCCGGGTGGTCCGCCTCGGTCAGTCGTACCACCCGCTCCTCGCCGGGTTGTGCCGGCGGCGCACCTGTCGTCCAGAGAAAATCCCAGTCCTCGTACCCGGCCACGGCCGGACCGAGCGGCGCCGGATCCGTACGGGGCAGGTGCAGCCACCGTCCGGCACCCAACCTGCCATCCGTGACCAGCGTGCTGACCAGGTCGATCGCCGTGTCAGACGGGCCGATCACGCCACCGATCGGCCCCTGCTCGACGGTGAGCAGCCAGCACACGGTCCCGGCGCGTCGCCAGCCCTGCGCCGGTTCGTGGATCGGCAGCGAGTGCCGCACGAAGGGATGGCGGCCCGTCGCGGCCAGGATGGCGCTCCGCCCATCGAGGACCTCGTCGGCGTTGATCATGTCGTCAGCGTAGGCGGCGGGTGGGGAGGAGTCGCGTGATCCACCGTGGAGATTGGCGAGCCGACCGATCGGGTACATCCCGCGCCGACCTACTGGAACCCCCACCGGAGGAACGTCATGCTCGCCATCGCTGCGGCCGTCGTCTTCGGCTTCGCCCTGTTGCTCGACCTGCTGGACACCAAACTCGGCGCACCGGACCTGTTCAACTGGAACACCCTGGTGCTGATCGGTCTGCTGCTGCTCTCGCTCTATCTGGCCGGCGTCGGCCGGGGGCCGGGTGGCGGCGGTGGTCGCTGGTACCGGGGTCGCCGCCCGGGCCGCGGCTGACCGGTAACGATCACCCCTGGCTCGGCCGACGGCGCGATTCCGGCGAAGTCGGCCGAGCCCGGTACTGTTCTCGTGATGGAGTCCGACGCCCTCTTCACCCTCGGTGAACCCGCCGCAGCACCCGGTGCGCAGGCGGGTTTCGGTGGTGTCGGCGGCTTCACCCCGGCCGGGCCGGACGCGCCGCTGCCGGTCCGGATGCGCCCGGCCGGTATCGATGAGCTGGTCGGCCAGGAACACCTGCTCACTCCCGGTGCGCCGCTACGCCAGCTGGTCACCGGCAGCGCACCGATGTCGGTCATCCTCTGGGGGCCGCCGGGCAGCGGCAAGACCACTATCGCCCACCTGGTCGCCACCGCGACGGACCGGCGGTTCGTCGCGATGTCCGCGCTGACCGCCGGGGTGAAGGACGTCCGTGCGGTGATCGACACGGCGCGGCGACAGCGGCGCTCGGGTGGCCCGCCGACGGTGCTCTTCATCGACGAGGTGCACCGGTTCAGCAAGACCCAGCAGGATTCGCTGCTCGCGGCGGTGGAGGACCGGACGGTCACTTTGCTGGCGGCCACCACCGAGAACCCGTACTTCTCGGTCATCTCCCCACTGCTCTCGCGGTGCGTGCTGCTCACCCTTCGGCCCCTCGACGACGCTGCGGTACGCGGGCTGCTGCGCCGCGCGCTGGTCGACCAGCGCGGCCTGGGCGGGGCGCTCACCCTCGCCGCCGAGGCGGAGGAGCACCTGATCCGGTTGGCCGGCGGGGACGTCCGCAAGGCGCTCACCGCGCTCGAGGCGGCGGCCGCCTCGACGACCGCGCTGGGCAAGGACCAGATCGACCTGGCCACCGCCGAACGCGCGGTGGACACCGCAGCCGTCCGCTACGACCGGGCGGGGGACGCCCACTACGACGTGACAAGCGCCTTCATCAAGAGCATGCGCGGTTCCGACGTGGACGCGGCGCTGCACTGGCTGGCCCGGATGCTGGTCGCCGGGGAGGATGCCAGGTTCATCGCGCGGCGGTTGGTGATCTTCGCCAGCGAGGACGTCGGCATGGCCGACCCGGCGGCGCTCGGTGTGGCGACCGCCGCGGCCCACGCGGTGGAGTACGTCGGCCTGCCCGAGGCGCAGCTCAATCTCGCTCAGGCCGTCATCCACCTGGCCACCGCACCGAAGTCGAACTCGGCGACCACCGCGATCGGGGCGGCGATCGCCGACGTGCGCTCCGGCCGGGGCGGGCCGGTGCCCCGGGGCCTGCGCGACGCCCACTACTCCGGTGCCCGGGGGCTCGGGCACGGCATCGGCTACCGCTATCCGCACGACGACCAGCGGGGCGTGGTCACCCAGCAGTACGTGCCCGACGACCTGGTCGGCACCGACTACTACCGACCGAGTCAGCACGGCGCGGAGCGATCGGTGGCCGGCCGGCTGCCGTTGCTACGCCGGATCGTCCGCGGGCTGTCCACTCCTGCCCGCACGGATGAGCCGGCAAAGGGCGGTCGGCCGGCCCGGCCGACGTCGTCCGGGGGGGACGATGACGACGGCCGTACGGCCACGGCAGCCCAGGTGGCCGAAGAGGTCGGCGCGAGCGCCGACGGGAGGGGTCAACAGTGAAATCGTCGGACCGACCGGACGAGAGCCCGGACGCGCGGCGCGGCAAGGGCCGTCGCTGGGGTCGGGGCAAGTCCGAGGCCGCCGCCCCGGAGGAAACGGGGAGCGGCGAGGATTTCGGCTGGATCGACGACCTGCGTTCGGCCAAGCAGCAGCGCACCGAGCTGGGCCCCGACGGCGCTGCCGTCGATCCGTCCGCCGCTGCACGCAGCGGTCCCGAGCGATCCGGTCCGCAGCCAGCCATGCGGCCCGGCCCCACGCCGGTCAACCACCCGGGGCCGGACGCTCCGGTAGCGCCGCCACCCGGCCGCGGCCCGGCCGAACCACCACGAGCGCGTCCGGTCGACGGCCCCTGGCCGGGTAATCCGGCTGCCCGGCCGCCTGCCGGCCCGCCCGGCGGACGGCTCCCGGCCCCCCCGCCGTTCGCCGCTGCACCGCCGCCCGCCGCCCGTCACGAGCCCGACCCGCCGAACACCCCGCCGGCCGGTTGGCCGCAGCAGCCGCCAGCCGCCGGGCCGCCCGCCCGGCGGCCACATTCCGGTGAGCCGGTTCCGGGCGACGGCCCCAGGCCGGTTCCCGAGGCCGGCCCGGTCTCCGGCGCACCGACCGTCCCGGGCTGGCCGCCCGCGGGCCCGGTGTCGGGTGCGCCGGCGAGCCCGGTGTCGGGTCCGCCCGGGCAGCGGCGCCTGCCCGGCGTCCGACCGAACGCCGCGCCGGCCGGCCCGCGCCGCCTGCCGTCGACCGAACCTCTCCCGGCATCGCCGGACACCGCCCACGGCCCGGCGGCGCCGGGCATGACGCCCGCCGTCGGTCGGCCGGGCGGCGCGCCGGCGGGCGGTCGGCGAGCTGGCCGCCGCCGGGCCGCCGAGCCGGAGGAGGACCGGCCAGTGGTGCCGCTGTCCGGCAACGCGCCACCGATCCCCGGTGCGCCGTCCGGCCGTCCGGCCGCTGGGCCCGCGCAGCCCGCACCCGTTCGTCGCGAGGAGTCCGGCGCACCGATCGGCGCCGACCGGGACCGCCGGACCGCACCCGGCGCGGTCGGGCCCGAGGGTGCCGCCGACGCGGCGTCGGGCCGTCGGAGGCCACCCGAACCGCAGCCGCCGTTCGGTAGCCGACCTGCTGACGGGCCACCCGAGCCACCGCGGGCACGCCGCGCGGCCGACGAGGAGGACACACCGACCCGGGGCCGGCGCGCGGCGGCCGAGGAGCCGTCCGGACGGCACGTAGCGGGTGCCGCTGCCGAGACGCCAGCCGGCGGTGGGCGGCCGGCCGAGGGCCGCTCCAGTCGGCCGGAGCGGCCGTCCGACTGGCTCCGGCAGGCCGGTCGACCGCACCACACCGACCCGGCGTTGCCCACGATCAGCAAGCGACCCACCGCACCGTCCGGCCGCGTGGTCGGCACGCCGTCCGGCGGTACGCCGACGATCGGCGACCGCCGTGGCACGGAAGCCGGCGGCCCGCCCCGTCGGCCGAACGCGGGCACCGCACCGGCCGATGGACGCGGGGTCGAGCCGGGTCCGGAACGTCCGGGTGCCGGGCCCGCCCGCCGCGCCGACGGGCCACCGGCTGGACCGGGCCGTCCCATTCCGCCGACCGGCCCTGCCCCGGGCCCGGGCGGACCTGAGCCAACCGGTCGGGCCGGCGCCCTGCCCCGGATCGGTCCCACCGGCCCGGCCGCCCGGCCCGACGGCCCGCCCCGTGGCGCGGCGCGTCCCGAGGGCCCGCCCGGAACTCCGCCCCGCGGCGCGGCGCGCCCGGACGGCCCACCCGTCGGCCCGCCGCCTGGCGTCGCGCGGCCCGGTGGTGCGCCGGGGGTTCCGCCGCGTGGTGCGGCGCGTCCGGACGGCCCACCCGTCGGCCCGCCGCCTGGCGTCGCGCGGCCCGGTGGTGCGCCGGGGGTTCCGCCGCGTGGTGCGGCGCGTCCGGACGGCCCACCCGTCGGCCCGCCGCCTGGCGTCGCGCGGCCCGGTGGTGCGCCGGGGGTTCCGCCGCGTGGTGCGGCCCGGCCTGACGGTCCGCCGGTGGGACCGGCGCGTGGTGCGGCCCGCCCCGACGGCCCGGCCGGTCGCCCGGGTGGCCCGCCGTCCGGCCCCGCCCGCGGCCCGCACCGGCCCGATGCTGGCCCGCACCGGCCCGATGCCGGCTCCGCCGGCGGTGGCCCGGCTGACCCCGTCCGAGGTGCCGGCACCGGTCCGATCGGTCCGCCGGTCACGGCTCGAGCCGGCGCCCCGGTTCGACCGGAGGACCGGCTCGCCGGCCGGGCCACGCCACCGCACCGGCATCCGGCGCGTCCCGAACCCTCCGGGCCTCCGCCGGTGCCTCCCGGGCGCGGCGGTGAGGCTCCGGCGGTGGCCCGCGCCGCGGCTGCCGTGGCACCGGCTGATCCGGCCGGGCATCCCGGGGCGGAGCCGATGGCCCGACGTGCCGAGGTGCCGCCGGCCGCCGACGTCGACCGGCCCGAGGGCGACCAGACCGGCGACGGTGGTGAGTCGCGCCGCCAGCCGCCAGGTTCCCCGCGGCTGCGCGCCGCCGTGCTGGTGCTGGCCAGTGTCCTCCTGCTCGGCGTTCTCCCCGCGTTCTTCGGGGTGCAGACGATGAACCGGGATCCGGTCTTCGCCTCGCTTGACGAACTGGAGGTGCCGTCCTGGGCCTCGGTCGAACCGGTCGATGACGTCAGCGGCAGCCAGTGGTGCCTGCTCGACTGCCGGTTGCGGGAACGGACCGCCACCTCCGACCGGTCGCCGGACGAGACGGCCCAGGCGTACGAGGCCGCGCTGACCCGCGACGGTTGGCAGCGGTGGACGCCCAACTACTGCCCGGAGCAGGAGGAGAAGGGCAGCTACACCTGCTGGCGGCGGGACGAGCTCACCCTCGACCTCTGGGTACGGGAACGGACCTGCGTGCCGCCACCCGTGGACGGCGAGCCTGCGGTGGTGCCGGCTCCCGACCCGTCCACCGCGGCGCAGGAGTGCCCCGGATCGTTGGTGTCGGTGAAGGTGCGCAACGCGATCGACGACGAGCGGACGCGGCCACAGCCGAGCACCGATCCCTCGCTGACCGGTGAGGATCCCTTCCCGACACTTACCGACGACCCGTTGAGCGACCTGACGCCGTCACCACCGTCCTGAGCCGATCGTCATCACGGACGGTAGGGTCAGGTGCTGGTGGTGACCGGCGGTCGGCCGGGCACTCGACGTTGACGAGGGCGAGACGGTCGTGCGGCTCGGGGCGCTGCGCCCCGACCGCACAGTTTGAGGAGGACTGGCGTGGGCTTTTTGGAGGTCGCGGCGCTGATCGCGGCGATCGCGTTCGCGATGCTGGTGCTGATCCTGACGCTGCCCATCCTGCGTCTGCGACACACCGTGGACGCCACCACCCGCATGATCAACGACCTCAACGACCGGACGGGGCCCCTGCTCGGTGACGTCAACACCACGGTACGCAACGTCAACGTGACGTTGGAGCAGGTCCAGACCTCGATCGACGGGGTCAACCTCCAACTGGCCAAGGTCGACACGATGACCGGTCACGCGCAGAACATCAGCGCCAACGTCGCCAACCTGGTCACCGTGGTCTCCGCCGCCGCGGCCAACCCGCTGGTCAAGGTGGCCGCGTTCGGGTACGGCGTGCGCAAGGCCGCCGCCACCCGCCGGCACGCCGAGACCGAGCGCGAGGTGCGGGACACCATCAAGGCTCAGCGGCGCGCCGCCCGGCGCGGGAACCGCTGACCCCGAAGGCACCCGGGAGGTACGAGCATGAGGCGTCTTTTCTGGCTGGGCATCGGGCTGGCCGTCGGCGTGGTGGTGGTGCGCAAGGCGACCCGCGCCGCGCACGCGTACACCCCGGCCGGCATCGCCGACAACCTGTCGCAATCCGCTGGCGGCCTTGTCGAGGAACTGCGTAGCTTCGTGGCGGACGTACGCGCCGGGATGGCCGAGCGGGAGCACGAGATCCACGAGGCGTTCGCCCAGGGCGAGGCGTTCGACGACCAGTTCGCCGAGTTGCGGGAGGACCCGCGTGTCGGCGACCGAGAGATCTTTCCGGAGGAACACCAGCGATGAAGACGGCGGAGATCAAGCGGCGGTATCTCGCCCACTTCGAGGCGAACGGTCACACCGTGGTGCCGTCCGCTCCGCTGCCCGCCATCAGCGACCCGAACCTGCTGTTCGTCAACGCCGGCATGGTGCAGTTCGTCCCCTACTTCCTGGGTCAGCAGACGCCGCCGTACCGGCGCGCGGTCAGTGTCCAGAAGTGCATCCGTACGCCGGACATCGACGAGGTCGGCAAGACCAGCCGGCACGGGACGTTCTTCCAGATGAACGGGAACTTCTCCTTCGGCGACTACTTCAAGGACGGGGCGATCCCGCTCGCCTGGGAGCTGGCCACGAAGTCGGTCGAGGCCGGTGGGTTCGGGCTGGATCCGGAGCGGATCTGGGCGACGGTCTACCTCGACGACGACGAGGCGTACGACATCTGGCGTCGTACCGGGGTGCCCGACGAGCGCATCGTGCGCCGGGGCAAGAAGGACAACTTCTGGTCCATGGGCATCCCCGGCCCGTGCGGCCCGTGCTCGGAGCTGTACTACGACCGGGGCCCGGCCTACGGCGCGGAGGGCGGCCCGGAGGTCGACGAGGACCGGTACCTGGAGTTCTGGAACCTCGTGTTCATGCAGTTCGAGCGGGGCCCGGGCACCGACAAGGAGAACTTCCCGATCCTTGGTGAGCTGCCGGCGAAGAACATCGACACCGGCATGGGCCTGGAGCGGATGGCGTCGATCCTGCAGGGTGTCGACAACCTCTACGAGATCGACGAGGTCCGGCCGATCCTGGACCGTGCGGCCGAACTGACCGGCAAGCGGTACGGCGCGCACTCGGGCCACGCCGCCAACCAGTCACACCCGGACGACGTGCGGCTGCGGGTGATCGCCGACCACGTGCGTACCGCGTTGATGCTCATCGGTGACGGGGTGACCCCGTCCAACGAGGGTCGCGGGTACGTGCTGCGGCGGATCATGCGTCGGGCGATCCGGTCGGTGCGGCTGCTCGGCTGGCAGGAGCGGGCGCTGCCGGAGCTGCTGCCGGTGGCGCGGGACTGCATGGCGCCGTCCTACCCGGAGCTGGCGGCGGACTTCGACCGGATCTCGGCGTATGCGTACGCCGAGGAGGATGCGTTCCTGGCCACGTTGCGGGCCGGTACGACGATCCTGGACACCGCGATCACGCAGACCCGCAGTTCCGGGGGCGGCGCGCTGTCGGGGGAGCAGGCGTTCCAGCTGCACGACACGTACGGCTTCCCGATCGACCTGACCCTGGAGATCGCCGCTGAGCAGGGGCTCACCGTCGACCAGGAGGGCTTCCGCCGGCTGATGGCCGACCAGCGGGCCCGCGCGAAGGCCGACGCGCAGGCGCGTAAGACCGGGCACACCGACCTGTCGGCGTACCGGTCGGTGCTCGACGCCGGCGGCCCGGTGACCTTCACCGGCTACACCGAGACGGCCCGCGAGTCGACGGTCCGCGCGGTGCTCGGCACCGACGGCGCGCGCGCGGCGGCCGTCGAGGGCGACACCATCGAGCTGGTGCTCGACACCACCCCGTTCTACGCCGAGGGCGGTGGCCAGCAGCCCGACCTGGGCATGATCACGGTGGGCGGCGGCCAGGTCGAGGTCCTCGACGTGCAGCAGCCGGTGCCGGGGCTGATCGTGCACCGGGCCCGGGTGCTGCGCGGTGAGGTGCGCGCGGGGGAGACCGGCTACGCGGAGATCGACACCAGCCGGCGGCGGGCGATCTCCCGGTCGCACACCGCCACCCACCTGGTGCACCAGACGATGCGTAACTTTCTCGGCGAGTCCGCCACCCAGGCCGGCTCGTTGAACGCGCCCGGCCGGCTGCGCTTCGACTTCAACACCGCCACCGGGGTGGCGCCCAGCGTGCTGCGGGACGTGGAGCAGCAGGTCAACGAGGTGCTGCTGGCCGACCTGGAGGTGCACGCGTTCATCACCTCACTGGACGAGGCGCGGCGCATCGGTGCCATGGCGCTCTTCGGCGAGAAGTACGGCGAGCATGTCCGGGTGGTCGAGGTCGGTGACTACGCCCGCGAACTCTGTGGCGGCACCCACGTGGCCCGCTCCGGTCAGCTCGGTCTGGTCAAGATCCTTTCCGAGTCGTCAATCGGTTCCGGCGTACGCCGGGTCGAGGCGCTGGTCGGGATGGACGCGTTCAACTTCCTGGCCCGCGAGCACCTGCTGGTGTCGCGCCTCGCCGAGCTGTACCGCGTCCCCTCCGAGCAGGTCGCCGACCGGGTCGAGCAGACGGTCACCCAGCTGCGCGACGCGGAGAAGGAGCTGGAGAAGCTACGCGCGCAGCTGGTGCTCGGTGGCGCGGCGGCCCTCGCTGCCCAGGCCAAGGACGTGCACGGGGTCGCCTACGTGGGCACCGAGGCGCCCGAGGGGGCGGTCGGCAACGACGTGCGTACCCTCGCCCAGGAGATCCGGGGGCGGATCGACGCGTCCCGGCCCGGGGTGGTCGCGGTGGCCGCCCGAGCCAACGGCAAGGCGTCGCTGGTGGTGGCGGTGAACCCGGCCGCCCGCAGCCGGGGCATCGCCGCGAACGAGCTGGTCAAGGCGGCGTTCTCCGGTCGTGGCGGCGGCAGCCCCGAGCTGGCCCAGGGCGGCGGGCTGCCCGAGTCGGAGGTGCCTCGACTGTTGCTCACGGTCGAGCGGGCGCTCGTCGACGCGTGAGTCGCCAGCGCAGCGGATCAGGGCGGACCGGCGCGGTCCGCCCTGACGCGTTTGTCGGGGGAGGTGACGCGGCGTGAGCGACTCGCCCCGTGGGGTACGGCTCGGCGTGGACGTCGGGCAGGTCCGGATCGGGGTCTCCCGGTCCGATCCGCACGGGGTTCTGGCCACCCCGCTGGTCACCCTCGCGCGGGAGCAGAACCCCAGGTCAGATGCGGTGCCGTCGGACGTCACCGAACTCGCCGCGCTGGTCGCCGAACATGAGGCAGTCGAGGTGGTGGTGGGCCTTCCGGTCAATCTGGCCGGCAAACATGGCCCGGCGGCGGAGCACGTGAAGGCGTACGCTCGACAACTGGCCGATGTGATAACTCCGGTCCCGGTGACGCTCACCGACGAGAGGATGTCCACGGTCGTGGCGAGCCGTAGGCTTGCCGAGCGTGGTGTCCGGGGGAAGAGACAACGGGCGGTGGTCGACCAGGCCGCCGCCGTGGAAATTCTGCAGAGCTGGCTGGATGCGCAGCGGAGGCGGACGCAATGATGGACGAGCTGGACCTCGGGTTCGACGAGCAGGAGCGGGGGGAGAAGGGCAAGCACCGCCGTGGCCGCCGTAAGGGCGGCCGGTCCGGTGGTGGGCGGGGCAAGACCGTTCTGGCCCTGCTGCTGGCCGTCGTGCTGCTCGGCAGCATCGGCGGGGGCGCCTTCTACGGCTTCGACCGGATCCAGAGCTACTTCGTCACGCCCGACTACGACGGCGGCGGCACCGAGGAGGTGACCGTCCAGATTCCGCAGGGCGCGTTCCTCGCCGACATGGCCGTGGCGCTGTACGACGCCGGTGTGATCAAGAGCACCAAGGCGTTCATCGAGGCGGCCGACGAGAACTCCCGCAGCCGCAACGTCCAACCCGGGACCTACAAGCTGCGCAAGCAGATGAGCGGTGAGCTGGCCCTGGCCGCGATGCTCGACCCGAAGAACCGGGTGGTCAACGGGCTCACCATTCCCGAGGGGCGGACCGCGAAGAGCATCTTCAAGCTGCTCAGCGATCACACCGAAATTCCGGTGAAGGAGTTCGAGACCGCCGCGAAGGACCCGGAGAAGCTCGGCGTACCGGACTGGTGGTTCAAGCGGGAGGACGGCAAGAAGCCGAAGAAGTCGATCGAGGGCTTCCTCTTCCCGGACACCTACGAGATCCCGCCGGACGCCACCGCCGAGGCCATCCTCGGCCAGATGGTCGACCACTTCCTCACCGTCACCGGCGAGATGGAGTTCGCCGACCGGGTGCAGGAGGAGCGCGGCGGGATCTCCCCGTACGAGGCGCTGATCGTGGCTTCGCTGGCTCAGGCAGAGGCTGGCACCAAGAAGGACCTCGGCAAGGTCGCCCGGGTCGCCTACAACCGGGTGTACCGGGGCAACTTCGACTGTGGCTGCCTGGAGATGGACGTCACCGTCAACTACTACCTGGAGTTGACGGGGCAGAAGACGAAGACGTCCGGCCAGATGACCCAGAGCGACCTGGACAATCCGGACAATCCGTACAACCGCAAGCTACGCGGCATGATCCCCACGCCGATCAACAACCCCGGCAAGGAAGCCCTTGAGGGGGCGATGGATCCGCCGGTCGGCGACTGGCTGTTCTTCGTGGCCGTCGACAAGGAGGGCAACTCCGCCTTCGCGGAGACCTACGACGACCACCTGAAGAACGAGGCCAAGGCCCGGGAAGCCGGCATCATCTGATCGCTGCTGAGACACGGTGACCGGGTGAAGACCCGGTCACCGACGTAGCGACCCGGCGTTCAGGCCAGGTCGAGGGTGGTCGTGGTGTCGGTGGCGTCGATGGTGAAGCGTGCGGTGCGGTCCCCGACGGAGACGGTGTAGTCGCCGAGGAAGCCCTCGACGGCTACGGTGCCGTCCGCTCCGGTGCGCAGGTCCGTCGGCGGCAGCCACCACTCGCCCTTGACCAGCGCTGCCAGCGCGTCGTACGCCGGCTTCGGGCTGCCGTCGGCGCGGACCAGTCCGGCGGGCGCGCCGAGCCACGCACCCCGGTCGGTGAGCCCCCAGTAGTTGATCGACTGGACCGCCGGGTGGGCGAGCAGCGAACGGTAGTGCCGGACGATCTCCTCGGCCTGCCGCGCCTCGCCCTCCGGCGTGCTGGGCCAGTGCGGGATCTGGTAGTCGTTCAGGTCCTCGATCTCGGGCGGCATCAGGTGCCCGGAGACCAGGGTGGTCTCGGTCAGGTGCAGTGGCAGCCCGTACCGGGCGAACCGGTCGAGCATCTGCTGCATGTACTCCTCGCCCCGGTAGCCCTGGTGCATATGGGTCTGCAAGCCGATCGCGTCGATGCGGACACCGGCTTCGAGAACGCCCTCGATGAGGCATTCGTACGCCGAGCTGAGGTCGAAGTCGTTGAGCACCAGCGTGGCCGCCGGGTTGGCCGCCCGGGCCTCCTCGAACGCCAACCGCACCAGGTGGATGCGTCCGCGCGCCCGAGCCAGCGGGGTGATGGCGTTGTCGCCGTTGTCGAAGACGGGCATGATGACCGCCTCGTTAATCGCGTCCCAGGTGTCGATGAGGCCGGCGAATCCACCGGCCAGATCGCGGACGCGGGCCCGCAGCAGCCCTTCGACCTCGTCGAGGTCCAGACCGAGCAGCCACGACGGCTGCACGGTGTGCCAGACCAGCGGATGGCCCTTGACGGCGACGCCCCGTTCGGCCAGCCACCGTGCCGTGGCGGTGAGACGTTCGGTGTCGGGCGCGCCACGCC
The DNA here is from genome assembly GCF_049178935.1 of Verrucosispora sp. WMMD703. Classification (NCBI taxonomy): domain Bacteria; kingdom Bacillati; phylum Actinomycetota; class Actinomycetes; order Micromonosporales; family Micromonosporaceae; genus Micromonospora; species Verrucosispora sp. WMMD703. The sequence goes on from NZ_JBMHMM010000004.1 coordinate 2,532,652, forward strand.
GGGGCTCGTAGCGACCCCAGTAGAACGGCAGGGTCGCGGTGTTGAACAGGTTCAGCCACAGCTCACCCAGCCGGTCCAGATCCAGGTGGTCGGTCCCGCCGAAGCTCTCGACGTCCGTGGTTCCCGTCGGGCCGGGCCCGCCCACCAGGTTGACGAAGTCGAAACCGATGTTGCCGAAGGCGAACGAGTGCCGGTCCTGGGCGACCGTCACCGCCTGGTCGGCGAGCGGCTGCCGGTCGGCGCCTCGGACGGTGAGGGTGATCTCGCCCTTGCGGTGCCGCAGACTGCTGTCAGACATTGTTGGATGTTAGGCGACAGGTGTGCATGCTGCTGAGGAGCGATCGTGGCTGAGTCAGGGAGCGTCGCGTCAGCGCCTGCGGCGTCGGGGGGTGCAGCATCGGTGCCCGAGGCGTCGGTGCACGGGCCAGCGGCGCACCGGGCGGCGGTGCTGGGCAAACCGATCGCCCATTCGCTCTCCCCGGTGATCCACAATGCCGGGTACGCCGCCGCCGGGTTGACCGGGTGGTCGTACACCCGGATCGAGTGCGCGGCGGCGGAGCTGCCGGCCCTGGTCACCGGCCTGGGCCCGGAGTGGGCCGGGCTGTCGGTGACCATGCCGGGCAAGGAGGCGGCGCTCGCGGTGGCCGCCGAGGTCTCGCCGGTCGCCGCCGCCGTGGGCGCGGCCAACACGTTGGTACGCCGACCCGACGGTTCCTGGTACGCCGACAACACCGACGTCAGCGGCATGGTCGAGGTGCTGACCGAGGCGGGCGTACGCCCCGGCGCCACCGTCACCGTGCTCGGCGCGGGCGGTACCGCCCGGGCTGCCCTCGCGGCGGCGGCCCGGCTGCACGCGGCCGCAGTGACCGTGATCGCCCGCCGCCCGGCGGCGCTCGCCGAACTGGAACCGGTCGCGGCGGCGCTCGGCGTGACGATGATCGGCGCACCGTGGCCGGCGGCGGCGTGGTCCGAGGCTTCGGGGCTGGCCGGTGTCGATGTGCTGATCTCCACGGTGCCGAAGGGGGCCGCCGACGAAGTTGCCGGCAGGGTGCCCTGGCGAGCCGGCACGGTGGTCTTCGACGCGATCTACGACCCGTGGCCGACCCCGCTGGCCGCCGCCGCCGAAGCCGCCGGCTGTCGGATCGTTTCCGGCCTCGACCTGCTGCTGGCCCAGGCGATCGGCCAGTTCGAGCAGTTCACCGGCGCACCCGCCCCCCGCTCGGCAATGGCCGCCGCCCTCACCGCCGCCACCCGCGCCGGTACCTGATCTCCCGCCGGCCGGCGGCCTTCTCCGGCTCAAGGTGACGGTACCCAACGCGGCGAGGCGTGCCGGAACCCTCGCCGCCCGCGAGCCGCCGCCCGCCCCGCCACCCCGCTCCGATCGCCGCTCGCCCCACCGCCCGCTCGCCGGCGCCGCCCGCCAGCCGCCGGCACCGCCGGCACCGCTCGCCCCGCGGTCCGCTCCCGGCCGCCGGGGCGATCTGCCGAGATCTTGGAAGTTTGCGTTAGCGAATAACGGAAACGTTCCAAGATCTCGTGTGCTGGTGGCGGTGAGCGACGTGATGGTGCTGCGCCGACCGGCAACCCGCCGTGAACTTCATGATCAATGGAGTCGGGTGAGGTGGGGGCGGGGCGGGGGTGGGGTGGGGAGGCGTAGGAGTGTCTTAGGTGAGTTTTAAGACGCGCTTAGGTCCTGCCGTCATTCGCACGCTCCGTTGTGTACGCGGATACGCTGCTCAGCGTTATCGTCGAAGACACGAGGAGTATCCGTGACCAGTCGCGGACTGCACCGCATGATCCCGCGTCGTGGCGGCCGGCGTAAGGCCGTGATGCTCGGCGTCATCGGCACCACTGTGGTGCTAGGGCTCGGCGCGACCATGGTGCCGCTGCTCGCCGATGACGGCCTGTCGATCGCGGTGGTGGCCGACACCACCGCCACGGCGGTGCCCCAGGACGGTGACAACAGCGTCAAGACGACGCTCGCGACGTGTCCCGCGCCCTGCGACGGCAACCCGCGTGGCGCCCGCGAGGCGGTGCTGACCTTCCTGGTCACCAAGCTGCCGGCGAACGCGATGAACGTACGGGCCACGCTGCGCGTACACGCCTGGCAGAAGTTCCAGGCGACGGTCACCGCGCACGAGTCCCGACTCGACGCCCGCGCGGCCCGTCCGATGCCGACGCCGCTGGGCGCGGCGCTGGACACGGTCACCGGCGTCGCCAAGGGCTTCAACGAGTGGGATGTCTCGGGCCTGGTCACCGGTAACGGCATCTGGACCCTGTCGCTGGCGCAGGCCGGGTTGGACACCCGGATCTACTGGGCTTCCGGCGAGAACCGTAACCCCGATCTGCGGCCGAGCCTGACGATCAGCTACGACGGCGTGGGTATCCGGCCGCCGTCGGCCTCACCCAGCGTCGCGCCCTCGCCGACGGTCACCGCCAGCCGTCCTCCGGCCTCGCCGACCGTCTCGCCCAGCGTGAGCCCGTCGCCCGCCCGGCCCAGCCCCACCACCACACCGCCGCCACCGGAGTCGGGCAAGTGCGGAACGGTCTCGGCGAAGCTGGTCCCCGGCTGCGGTGCCTGGTGGGGGATGTACTCGCCGACGAACGCCGCCGCCGGATGGGATCACGGCAAGGCCGTCAGTGACGTGGAGAAGCAGGTCGGGCGGAAGTTCGACGTCGTCCACCGCTATCACGACTTCTCCAACACCGGCAGCAACGGCGCCTTCCCCGACGAGTTCCAGCAGCAACAGATGCGCGAGGGAAGGCTCATGTTTTTCGCCTGGGAGAGTCGGATCTTCTCCTCGGGTACGGTGCTGACCTGGAAGGACGTCTACAGCGGGCGGTACGACGCGACGATCGACGCGGTCGCCGGACGGATCCGGGCGATCGGCCAGCCGGTCTTCATCGGGTTCGACCACGAGCCGGAGGACGAGCCGGCCAAGGGCAGCGACGCGGACTTCGTCCGGGCCTGGCGGTACGTGCACGACCGGTTCGCCGACGCCAAGGCGGACAACGCCGTCTGGGTGTGGACGATGATGGGCTGGTCCGGTCACTACGACAGGTACGCCGGGCTCTATCCCGGTGACCGCTACGTCGACTGGGTGGCCTGGGACCCGTACAACTTCCACGTCTGCAACGGCAGCACCGTCTGGAAGAGCCCCAGCACCACCATCGGCTCCTTCTACCGGTGGCTCGACCAGAACGGCATCGGCGCGGGCAAGCCCCGGATGCTGGCCGAGTTCGGCACCAACATGAACGCCGCGGATCCGAACGCGAAGCGACGCTGGTTCGAGGAGTTCCCGGCGGCGCTGAAGGCCCATCCGAAGATCAAGGCAGCGGTCTACTTCAACTCGGCCGGCATGACGAAGACCACGAGCACCTGCAACATGATGATGAATCAGAACGCGGCGGCGGTGGCCGGATTCGCCGCCGCAGGACGGGACAGCTACCTGCGGCAACCGACGGGAGGGAGCCGCTGAGCCAAGGTGAGCTGAGCCGCGGAAGCGGGCCGCCGCAGCGACTGTCGGAAATCCGACCGTCGCTGAGGTTGTCCGTTTCCTGATCCACCCTCCGCCCAATCGGCGGATGCCGCCCTCCAGCGTGGACCGGCACGCTACGTGCATTCTCGTCCACTCTGGAGGCGCAGCGTGCCCAGATACTCCTTGTCGTGGCGTTCCACCCGTCGGCTTCGACTCCCGGCCGCGGCCGTCGCGTTGGTGACCGTCGCGGCCGTGTTTTCCGTGCCCACCGCAGCGGCCGCAGCCGTGGTACCGGTACCCGAGCCGGCCACTCTGGTCTCGACCGATCCGGCCGACCAGACTCCGCACGCCCGCAACGGTGAGGCTCGCGCCTTCGCCGAGATCGGCAACACGGTCTACGTCGGGGGCAGTTTCACGCAGATCCGTCAGACGGCCAGTTCGGCCTGGATCTCCCGCAGCTATCTCTTCGCGTACGACCGCACCACCGGGACGATCTCGACGGCCTTCCTGCCGGTGCTCGACGGCGCGGTCAACTCGCTCATCGCCGGCCCGGGCGGCACCCTGATCGTCGGCGGGGCCTTCAAGAACGTCAACGGCGTGTCCCGCAAGAACCTGGTGGCACTCGAACCGTCCACCGGGATGATCATCGACAGCTGGGCCGGTCGCTCCGACGGCGGCACCGTGCGTGACCTGGTGCTGCACGGCAACTGGCTCTACGTGGCCGGGGCCTTCAACTGGCTCAACGGCACCGCGCACTCCGGGCTGGGCCGGCTGGACGCGACGACCGGCGAGATCGACGCGACCTTCGACATCAACACCAGCGTCGGCCGGCACGGCACCAGCATGTACGCCTGGACCATCGACGTCTCCCCGGACGGCGGCACCCTCGTCGTCGGCGGCAACTTCCTCTACGTCAACGACCTGCCGCGTAACCAGATCGCGCTGGTCGACCTCACGGGCACGCCCAGCGTCATCGACTGGAGCTCGGAGCGGTTCGTCGCGCCGTGCGCCAACCCGGCGACATTCGTGCACTACGTGCAGGACGTACGCTTCGGTGGCGACGGCACCTGGTTCGTCGTCGGCACCAACGGCGGGTCGGGCTGGCCGAGCGCCTACTGCGACGCCCTGGTCCGTTTCGAGACCGCCCACCGGGGCCCCAGCCAGGTCGCCACCTGGGTGAACTTCACCGGTAACGACACCATCACCTCGGTCGAGGTGGCCGACAACATCATCTACCTCGGCGGGCACTTCCGCTGGCTGAACAACCCGAACGCCAGCGACCGGGCCGGCAACGGCGCCATCGACCGGTTGGGCATCGCCGCGGTCACCCCCGCCACCGGCATGCCGGTGAACTGGAACCCGCGCCGCAGCGGCGGCTCCGACCTGCCCTCCGGCGCCAGCTCGTGGGGATCCTCGGTGCCGGTGCTCTGGCGCGGCAGCGCCGGCCTCTACTTCGGACACAACTCGGACGGCATGGGCAACGAGTACCACGGCCGGCTCGGTGTGTTCCCGATCAGCGGTGGGCGCACGATCATCCCGAAGAACCCGCCCACCGGGAGCAGCGGGCACCTCCACCTGAACGTCGGCCCCGGTGAGGTGGCGAAGGTACCGTTCGACGGCAGCACCCTCGACGCCGCCAACGCCACCGTCGTCAGCCAGCCGAACTACACCGACGCGGGCGCGACCTGGCTGGTCGACGACCGGATCTACTGGTCCCACGTGGTTTCCGGCACACCGACCGGCAGCCGGATCGACGTCTCGCTGTTCAACGGCAACACGATCGGTGGTTCCTGGGAGGCGTCCGGCTACAACGACTGGTACAACCCGGCCCTGTTGACCGGAGCGTTCTACCTCGACGGCCGGCTGTACTACACCCGCAGCGGCGCCAACAACCTCTACTACCGCTACTTCGAGATCGACGGCAGCTACCTGGGTGCCACCGAGTTCGTCCTGCCCAGCACGGGCGTGACCTGGTCGGCGGTACGTGGCATGGCCTGGGTGGACGGAAAGATCGTCTACGGGGCGACAAACGGCTCGCTGCGTAGCGTGCCGTTCGATCCGACCCTGGCGCCGACCGCCGCGGTCGACGGCACCGCGTCGACGCTCATCGCGGAAGCCACGCCGGAGCTGACCTGGTCGACCGCGTCGATGTTCTTTTCGGTGCCCTAGCGTTCACCGTTCGTAACGAATCCTCGGTAGTTTGTTCACCTCGGGTCGGCGCGGGGCAACCCGCGCCGACCCGAGGAAGTGGGGAGGCTCGTTGTCCAGCATCCGACGTGGACTCGTCGTGCGTACCGTCTTCGCGGTCAAGCGTGGCTGGTACCGGCTGCGCTACCCGCGCCTGCAACTGGGCGCGGGGGTGGAGATCCGTGGCCGGATCCGGCTGCGTCGCGGGGTGCGGGTCAGCATCGGTGCGCACACCCGCCTGAACAAGTTGGTCCGCTTCGCCGGGCCCGGTGAGGTACGCGTCGGCGCCGACTGTCTGCTCAACGCGACCTGGATCGGCACCTGGACCTCGGTGACCATCGGCGACCGGTGCCTGCTGTCGGACTGCGAACTGCTCGACAACGACTTCCACAACCTGGCCCCCGATCGCCGTCACGACCCGCCCACAGCGGCCACCCGAGCGCCGATCACCGTCGAGGACAACGTGTGGATCGGTGCGCACGCGTTGGTGATGAAGGGGGTGCGGATCGGCCGGGACAGCGTCGTGGGTGCCGCGACGGTGGTCCGCGCCGACGTCCCGCCCGGGGTCGTGGTGATCGGCAATCCACAACAGATAGCGAAGAAGTTCCATGACTGATGCCACGCCCAACGCCTGGACCGGAGACGGCCCAACCACCGCGTCGACCTCCCGCAGCGTCACCATCACCGACGTGGTGCGGGTGCCGCTGCACCGGATCCGGTTGGTCGCGGCGGTGGCCCTCGGTGGACTGCTCGCCGCGGTCGGCTACCTGCTGGTGGCACCGGCCTCGGTGACGGCGAGCGCGGTGGTGGCGGTGCGGCCGGTGGTCACCGACGCCTTCACGCCCAGCGGCGCCGCCGCCGACCGGGCGGTGAACATGAACGTGGAGAGCGGGATCGCCACCGGCACGGAGGTCGTCGGGAAGCTGGCCGCGACCTTCGATTCGGACCAGCGCACGGTACGCGACGCCCTTGAGGTCGAGGTGCCCGCCGGTGGCCAGATCCTGCGCTTCATCTACCAGGCCGGCGACGCCGAACGGGCGGTGGCGGGCGCCAACCTGGCCGCGCAGAGCTACCTGGACATCCGGCGCGGGATGTACGAGAAGCAGCGCGAGGAGATGCTGAACTCGTACGACGAGAGCATCGAGAAGATCGTCGCCCAGCGCAACACCGTGCAGCGCCGGATCAACAACGCCCGGGACGCTGCCGCCGCCGAAGCCGCCGTCGCCGAACTCGGCGGCATCAACAACCAGCTCACCCAGCTCAGCTCCGCCCGGACGGAGATCGCGGCGGTCGACGTGAATCCGGGCTGGGTCACCCGCAGCGCCGAGCAGGCGTTGGCCACCACCGCCGGCAGCTCGTCGATGCTGCTCGCCGGTGGGCTGCTCGGTGGGACGGTGATCGGTCTGGTGCTCGCCTTCCTGTGGGAGTCGGCCGACCGGCGCATTCGCAGCGTGGCCGATGCGCGGGACAGCACCGGCCTGCCGCTGCTGGGCACCGTCCGTCGCGCCCGGCTACGTGGCCGGGCGGTCGACGCCGACATCCGCTACGTGGCGATGGCCGTCGCCGAGCGGGTACGCGAGCCCGCCCGGGTCGCCGTGGTGACCGCCCGGGAGGACGCCACCGCGATCACCGCCGGGCTCGCGGTAGCGCTCGCCGTGGCCGGGCGGGAGGTGTTCGTGGCCGACGACAGCGGCCGGCTCGACCGGCTGCGGTCCACGGTGCTCACCGACCGGGGCCGGTTGCCCGCGGCCATCGACCCGACCCGACCCGCCGTGCCCAAACCCCGCACCGCCCCAACCGACATCGACACCGACGACGGTCCCACCGAGGTCATCACCCGACGTCCCTCCCCACATCCGATCGGCGCCCGAGCCTCGACCGACCCGGAGGCCACCCTCACCCTGCCCCGGGTCGCCAAGACCAGCAGCCGTACCGACAACGGGCGGGTGAGCGGCGACGAGCAGGTGGTGGTGGGCGCCGGCACCGTGCGGTTCGGCACCTGGCGGCAGGGCGCCGACCAGCGTCTCGTGCTCTACAACGCCCCGCCCGCCGAGGCCGACGAGCGGGGCGTGGCGGTGGCCCGGCAGGGCACCGCCGTGGTCGTCGTCGAACGGGACCGCACCCGCCAGGCCGACCTGCGCCGGCTCGCCGAGCGGCTGCGGGCGGCCGGGGTCAACCCGCTCGGGTTCGTGCTGTGCCGCAGCGGGCGGAGCTGAGGCGTGCCGGTCACCCGCGCCCCGGCGACCACCGAGCCGCCCCTACCGGCCAGCGCCGCCGCCCCGCCCCCGCCCGCCGCGCCGCCCCGACTGCCGCTGTGGCCGTTGGCCGCGATGTTCGGGCTGGTCCCGCTCTGGTGGGTGGCCGGCGCCTTCTACCTCGGCTGGCCGCTGCTGGGTGCCGTGCTGTTCACCCTGCTGGCCACCCGGGGGCGGGTGCCGCTGCCGCCCGCCGTGGGGATCTGGCTGCTGTTCCTGGCACTCGTGGTGGCCAGCGCGACCCGGCTGGCGTCCCCGACCTCGCTGCCGACCTTCGTGCTGCGGCTGGCGTTCTACCTCACCGCGCTGGTCGTCGCGGTCTACGTCTACACCGTAGCCCGGGAGCGACCCGACCAGGCTGCCGTGCTGGTGCCGCTGTGCGCGTTCTGGTTCGGACTTGTCGCGCTGGGGTGGCTCGGTGTGCTGGTGCCACGCCTGGAACTGACCACCCCGGTCGAGGCGCTGCTGCCGCCGGGCGTGTCCGGGGTGCCGTTCATCAGCGACATGGTCCATTTGACCACCGCGGAATACAGCGCCCGGTCACTCAACCCGATCTACCGGCCGGCGGCCCCGTACGCGTACACGAACAACTACGGCAGCGCGTACGCGATGACGTTGCCGTGCGTTGTCGCGTACACCATGTTGCGTCGGCGTGGCCTGCTGCGCTGGGCGTTGCTGGCGTCGCTGCCGGTGTCGCTGGTCCCGGCGTTCCTCACGCTCAACCGGGCGATGTTCCTCAGCCTCGGTGTGGGCCTGGCCGTGCTCGGGGTGCGGGCGGCGCTGCGCGGCAACACCCGGGTGGCCGCCTCGATCGGCGGCATGGTGGTGCTCGGTGGCCTCGCCAGCCTGTTCATCCCGGTCGCCGAGCTGATCGGTAATCGGGTCGAATCCAGCGACACAAACACCGACCGGCTGTCGCTCTACGCCGAGGTGCTGCGTCGGGTGGGTGACTCGCCGTGGCTGGGCTACGGCGCGCCGATGGAGGTGGACACCGTCACCGCCGACGCGCCGATCGGCACCCAGGGGCAGTTGTGGATGGTGCTGTTCAGTCACGGCGTACCGGCTCTGCTGTGCTTCCTGGCCTGGTTCGTCGCCGCCGCGCTGATCTGCGCCCGGGCCACCTCGGCGGCCGGGCAGTGGCTCTCCGTCGTCCCGGTGATCTGCCTGGTGCAGGTCCCCTTCTACGGGATGGCCAACCAGAACCTCGCGGTGGCCTTCTTCGCGGTGGCCTTCGCGCTCGCACTCGCCGAACGGGAACGCCGTACCCCGCCGGTCGGGATGCCGCGGCCGACGGCGGTGATGCGGGCATGACGGCGACCACCAGCCCACCGACGGGCGACGGACCCGGGCGTACGCCGAGCACCCTCGCCCCTGCGGCGGGGGCGGTGGACGGCGCGGCCGAAACCCGGCGCAGCACCCGCAGCGGCGTCGCCGGGCTGCTCGGCGCGGCGACCAGCGGGCTGTTCGGTTTCGTGCTCGCGGTGGTCATCACCCGTGGCTACGGCACCACCGGGGCAGGGGCGTTCTTCGCCGCGATCGGCGTGGTGACGGTCGCCGCCGCGATCTGCACCCTCGGCGCGGAGACCGGTCTGATCTGGGCGTTGCCCCGGCGACGGCCCGGCGACGGCGCCCGGGTGCTGCCGGTCGCCCTGACCCCACCGCTGCTGTTCGCCGTGCTGGTCGCGGTGGGTGGCGCGGTTGTCGCCGGGCCGCTCGCCGGCCGACTGCTGGGCCCGGCGGGCGGGCCGCTGCTGGTGGTGACCTTCGCGGCGGTACCCGTGGTGGTCGCGATGAACCTGCTGCTGGCCGTCGTGCGCTGCGTACGCCCGATGCGGTCCTACGTCTCGGTGCAGTTCCTGCTGCTGCCGATCGCCCGTCCGCTGCTGGTCGGTGCGGCGGTACTCGCCGGTGGCGGGCTGCTGGCCGGGATGACCGGCTGGCTGGTGCCCGCCGCCGTGGCGCTGCTGGTCTGCCTGATCCTGGTCGCCGGGCCGCTCGGGATCGGCGCGGGGGCCCGGCTGCGCCCGCAGCGCGGTGACTGGTCGACGTTCTGGCGGTTCGCGCTGCCCCGCGCCGCGTCGGCGGCGATCGACGCGGGCAGCATGTGGATCGGCGTGCTGCTCACCTCGGCCCTGGCCAGCCCGGCCGACGCCGGTGTCTTCGGTGCCGTCGGCCGTTACGTCCTCGCCGGCCAACTCGCCATGCAGGGGCTGCGGGTGGCCGTCGCCCCGCAGCTGTCGCGGCTGCTCGGCCGGGGTGAGCGGGCCGCCGCCGCAGCTGTGCACCGGCAGCTGACCAGCTGGGGGCTGGTCCTCTCCTGGCCGGTGTACCTGCTGCTCGCCGTCTTCGCACCGGCCTTCCTGGCGCTGTTCGGCCCGGAGTTCACCACCGGCGCCGCCGCGATGACGGTGCTCGCCGTGGCGATGCTCGTCAACACCGGGGTCGGCAATGTGCAGAGCCTGCTGCTGATGGGCGGGCGCAGCGGCCTGCACCTGGCCGCGGCGCTGGCCGGGCTGCTGGTCACCGTCGGCGGCGGGCTTGCGCTGATCCCCGACCACGGGGCGACCGGCGCGGCGGTGGCCTGGGCCGCCGGCATCGTGACCGAGAACCTCTGCGCGGCCACCTTCGCCCGGCTGGTGGTGCGCCAGCCCCTGGTGGACGCCCGGATGCTGGCCTCAGCGGCGGCCACAGTGGCCGGGGTCGGGCTGGCGGCGGTGGCCGGGCTGGCGGTGGCCGGCCGAGGCATCGCCGGACTGGTGCTTGCGGTGGCGACGCTCGCCATCGTCTGCGTCGGCTTGTTGACGTTGTCCCGGGTGCGACGCGGCATCCGGGTGACCATGGTGCAGATCCGTGGCGGGTCGCCGGCCGGCGACCCGCCACGGACGTCGAAGGGCAGGTGAGTTCGTCGTGTCGTCCATTCGCGACCGGGTGAAGCAGTTGGTGCCGACCCAGGTGACGAACCGGGTACGGGAAAGCCTCGTCGACTACGGGGTACGCACCAGCGACCGCCGGCCGTTACCGGACTTCCTCATCATCGGCACCAAGCGCGGCGGCACCACCTCGCTGTGGAACTACCTGATCCAGCATCCGTTGGTGCCACGGCTCTTCCCGGCCTGGAACACGAAGTCCTCGCACTACTTCGAGGAACACTGGCACCGCGGCGAGGCGTGGTACCGCTCGCACTTCCCGACCCTGCGGCAGCGGGAGGCGCTGGAGAACCGCCACGGCGGTCCGGTTCGCGTCGGTGAGGCCGCCCCGCTGTACATGTTCCACCCGCTGGCCGCCGAGCGGGTGTCCGCGCTGATGCCCTCGGTGCGGCTGATCGTGCTGCTACGCGACCCGGTGGAACGGGCCTACTCGCACTGGAAGGAGCGGCGGACCAACGGCGTGGAGCCGCTCGACTTCGCCGCCGCACTGGCCGCCGAGGCGGAGCGCACGGCAGGGGAGCGGGACCGGCTGATCGCCGAACCGAACTATTTCAGCGAGCCCTACGACTGGTACACCTACCGGGCGCGGGGTCGGTACCTGGAACACCTGCAACCGTGGCTGGAGCGCTTCGACCGTAGCCAGATCCTCTTCCTGCCCAGCGAGGAGTTGTACCGCGACGCCCGGGCCACCTACCGGCGCACCCTGGACTTCCTCGGCCTCCCCTCGTTCGACCTGCCAAACTTCAAGGTCTACAACGACCGGCGGTCCGCACCCCTGGAGCCGGCGCTGCGCGCCGAGCTGACCGCGTACTACCGCCCGCACAACGAGGCGTTGCGGCGGCGGCTGGGACTGCGGCTCGACTGGCCGGACCGGGTCGCGTGACCGCCTCGGCCACCACCACGGGCGACCCCCGCAGCCGCGACGACGGGCTGGGCTGGGTCACCCGGGCCGTCTTCTCCGACGCCCGGGTCGCGGTGACCGTGGACGCCGAGCCGCCGGCCGGGCACACCGTCGTGGCCCGGTACGCGGTGGTGCCGTCGGTGGCTCGGGCCCGCTTCCTGCTGCCGTTGGGCTGCCCCCGGGTCGCGGCGGCGGCGCTGCTGTCGTACAACGCCCTGCGCCCGGCGAAGCTGCGCGCGGCGCGGGCGGTGCTCGGTGTCGCGGCACGGGCCGGCGCGGTGGACCGGGCCCCCTTTCCGGTGCTGACCGTGGCGCTGCCGGTCGGGCTCGACCCGGCGGAGGTGCTGCTCGCCGCGCGGGTCGGTGCCGAACTCGGCGCGCCGGTACACGCCGCCTGCGGGGTGCGCCCACCGGACCCGAACCACAAGCCAACGCTGCAACTGTTCGACGGCCGGGGCGAGCCGCGCGGGTACGCGAAGATCGGCTGGAACGACGCGACGCGGGCGCTGGTCACCACCGAGGCCGCGGCGCTACGGGAGGTCGCCGGGCTGGCCGGGACAGCCGGTCATCCCGGCACCACCCGCCTGCTCACCGAGTTCGCCTGGGCCGGGCAGGCGGTGGCGGTGGTCGAACCGCTGCCGGCGCGGATCCGTGGGGTGTCCGTCGACACGCCGCCCGACCTGACTGCGCTGCTCGCGGTGGCCCGGCGGGGCGGCCCACCGGCGCCGGCCCGGCAACTGGCCGGCTCACCGTTCCTGGCCCGGCTGACCGCGCAGGCGCGGCGCGCCGCCGAAACCGTCGGCGACCGTGCGTCGGCCGCCGTCGCCGACCTGGCTCGCCGGCACGGTGACGTGGCCATCGAGTTCGGCCACTGGCACGGCGACTGGGTGCCGTGGAACCTCGGCCGGCACGAGGGGGAACTCATCGCCTGGGACTGGGAGCACAGCGGACCGGAGGTACCCGTCGGCTTCGACCTGGCCCACGACGCGTTCCAACGCGCGCTGGTGGCGCGCGGCGAACCGGCCGCCGAGGCGGCCCGGCAGGTCGACACCTGGCTCAACCGGCACGGTGACGTGCTGGGGCTGGACCGGGCACGGCAGCGGCTGGTGGCCGATGCCTACCTGGTGGAGATGTGGCTGCGGACCTGGCGGCTGGCGGACGCCGGTGCCGGCTGGAATCCGGCGCTGCATCCCGCCCTGCTGGACACCATTTCGAACCGACACAGCTGACCGACACGTCAAGCGGACTTGTGGGGAGTCGCGTGGACAACACAAACGAAGGAGCCGACCAGCAGCCGGTGCTGCTGCTGGTCGGGTCGAGCGGAGGGCACCTGGCGCAGTTGCTCGCCCTGCGGCCCTGGTACGAAACCTGGCGACGGTGCTGGGTCACCTTCGACACGCCCGAGGCGCTGTCGCTGCTGGCCGGGGAGGACGTCGTTCCGGCGTACCATCCCACCACCCGCCACCTGGGCAACCTGCTGCGCAACGCGTGGCTGGCCGTCCGGGTGCTACGTCGGCGGCGGGTCGCCGCGGTGGTCACCACCGGCGCGGGCGTGGCGGTGCCGTTCGTCGTGTTCGCTCGGCTGCGCCGCATCCCGACCGTCTACATCGAGGTCTACGACCGGATCGACACACCGACGCTCACCGCCCGGCTGTGCCGCCCGTTCCTGTCGGCGATGCTCGTGCAGTGGGAGGAGCAGCGCCGCCAGTACCCGGAGGCCACAGTCGTGGGGACGCTGCTGTGAGCGGCGACGGGCCCGGCGACGGGCACCGGGCCACGCCGGTGCGGCCTCGCCCGGCCCCCGAGGAGCCGACGGTACGCGTGCCGGAGCCGCGCGAGCCGGGCTCCGACGGCCGGCCGCGGGTGCTGGTGGCTGTCGGCACCGACAAACATCCGTTCGACCGGCTGGTCGACTGGCTGCGCGGGTGGCACGACGAGGTTGCCGGTGAGGTTCGGTTGACCGTGCAGCACGGCCACACCCGGGCGGATGACCTGCCCGACGCGGTGCCGTTCCTCGGCCACGCCGAGTTGCAGGCGGCGATGGCCGGGGCCGACCTGGTGGTCTGCCACGGCGGGCCGGCCACCATCCTGGAGGCCCGCCGGCACGGGCACCTGCCGATCGTGGTGCCCCGCGATCCGACCCGGGGCGAGCATGTCGACGACCATCAGCTGCTGTTCGCCCGCCGGCTCGGCGCGGCCGGCCTCGTGGCGCTCTGCGAGTCCCGGCAGGAGTTGCTGGACACGCTGGCCGCCGGTCTCGCTGACCGGGCCCGGTTCACCGTCGCCGTGGACGCCGGTGCGGCCGACGGGCGACGCGCCGCGGTGCGACGGGTGGGAGTGATCGTCGAAGACCTGGTGGCCGCCGCCGCGCAGCGGCACCACCGACCCTGGTGGCGGCCGTGGCGCGGACCCGGCCCGAACGGAAGGCGGAAGCCGTGACCCCGTACCCGAGCGTGAGCGCCGTGGTGCCCACCCGCGACCGGCCGGAGCTGCTGCGGGCCGCGGTACGGGCCATCGTCGCCCAGGACTACCCGGGACCGGTCGAGGTGGTCGTCGTCTACGACCAGTCCGAACCGGACCCGACGCTGGCGGAGCTGTCCGCGCCGGACCGGCCGGTGCGGGTCATCACCAACGCGCGCACGCCCGGCCTGGCCGGTGCCCGCAACACGGGCACCCTTGCCGCCTCCGGTGAACTGGTCGCCTTCTGCGACGACGACGACGAGTGGCTGCCCGGCAAGCTGCGCGCCCAGACCGAGGCGCTGGCCGCCGTGCCCGGCGCTGAGTTCGTCAGCTGCGGCATCCGGGTCAGCTACGACGGGCACACCGTTGAGCGGGTGCTGGACCGCGACTCGATCAGCCTGGCCGACTTGCTGCGCGACCGGATGACCGAACTGCATCCGTCGACCTTCGTCATCCGGGCGGCGGCGTTGCGGGACGGGTTCGGGCTCGTCGACGAGGAGATCCCGGGCAGCTACGCCGAGGACTACGAGTTCCTGCTCCGGGCCGCCCGCAGCGCACCGCTTGTCAACCTGCGCACCCCGTACGTGGTGGTGCGCTGGCACAAACGGTCGTACTTCGCCCAGCGGTGGGACACCATCTCCGAGGCGTTGCAGTGGCTGCTGGACCGCTACCCCGAGTTCGCCAGCCAACCGGCGGGGCAGGCCCGGGTCACCGGGCAGATCGCCTTCGCCCGCGCCGCGTCGGGGGACTCCCGGGGCGCGGTGCGCTGGGCCCGACGGACCATCCGGCGCAACCCGCGCGAACCCCGTGCCTATCTGGCCCTGGCGGTCGCCGGGCGGGTGGTGCGCGCCGACACGGTGCTGCGCACCCTGCACCGACGCGGCCGGGGCATCTGACCGCCCGCTGTGCCGTCTGCCTCCGCCGCCCGCGTCGGGGTCGCGCCCGCCGCGTCCGTAGGGCGGGACGCGGCGGGCGGCGCGGGGCGGCGGACACCGGGCGTGACAGACTCAGGGCTGTGTTGCGCTGGTTGACCGCAGGGGAATCGCACGGACCCGCTCTCGTCGCGTTACTGGAGGGGGTGCCGGCCGGTGTCGAGGTGACCTCCACCGAGATCGCCGGAGAGCTGGCCCGCCGCCGGCTCGGCTACGGCCGGGGCGCCCGGATGTCGTTCGAGCAGGACGAGATCGAGATCGTCGGCGGCCTGCGGCACGGGGTGACCCTGGGCAGCCCGGTCGCCATCCGGGTCGGAAACTCCGAGTGGCCCAAGTGGCGCACCGTGATGGCCGCCGACCCGGTCGACCCCGACGAGTTGGCCCGGCAGGCCCGCAACGCGCCGCTGACCCGGCCCCGACCCGGCCACGCCGACCTGGCCGGCATGCAGAAGTACGGCCACACCGACGCCCGGCCGATCCTGGAGCGGGCCAGCGCGCGGGAGACCGCCGCCCGGGTCGCCGTCGGCACGGTGGCCAAGGCTCTGGTGCAGCAGGCGCTCGGCATCGAGATCGTCTCGCACGTGGTGGAACTGGGCCCGGTCGCCGTCAAGCCGGGGCTGCGTCCCCGCCCGGAAGACGCCGAGCGGATCGACGCCGACCCGTTGCGCTGCCTCGACCCGGAGGCCAGCGCCCGGATGGTCGCCGAGGTCGACGCCGCGAAGAAGGCCGCCGACACCCTCGGCGGCGTGGTCGAGGTGCTGGCGTACGGCGTACCGCCGGGTCTGGGCAGCCACGTGCAGTGGGACCGTAAGCTCGACGCCCGGCTGGCCACCGCGTTGATGTCGATTCAGGCGATCAAGGGTGTGGAGATCGGCGACGGCTGGCAGCAGGCCCGGTCCCGGGGTTCCGAGGCGCACGACGAGATCATGCCCACCGCCACCGGCGTGCGGCGGGTCACCGACCGGGCCGGCGGCCTGGAGGGCGGCATCACCACGGGTGAGCCGCTGCGGGTGAAGGCGGCGATGAAGCCGATCTCCTCGTTGAACCGGGCCCTCGCGACGGTGGACGTCACCACAGGTGAGCCGGCCACCGCCATCAACCAGCGCTCCGACGTCTGCGCGGTGCCGGCCGCCGCCGTGGTGGCCGAGGCGATGGTGGCGCTGGTGCTGGCGGAGGCGGCGGTGGAGAAGTTCGGCGGTGACTCGGTCGCCGAGATGCGCCGTAACCTGGCCGGTTACCTCGACGCGCTGGTGATCCGGTGACCGGTCCGACCCGGCCGGTCTGCGTGCTGGTCGGCGCGCCCGGCTCGGGCAAGACCACTGTCGGGCAGGGCCTTGCGGCAGCGCTCGGCGTCGAGTTCCGCGACACCGACACCGACATCGAGCGCCTGGCGGGCAAGCCGATCCCGGAGATCTTCGTCGACGAGGGGGAGGCGCACTTCCGTACCCTCGAACGGGCGGCGCTGGCCGCGGCGCTGGCCTCCTGCTCCGGGGTGCTCGCCCTCGGCGGCGGCGCGGTGCTGGCCGAGGAGAACCGGGCCGCACTTGTCGGTCACCGGGTGGTGCACCTCTCCGTCGAGCTGCCGGACGCGGTCAAACGGGTCGGCCTCGGCGCCGGCCGGCCGCTGCTGGCGATCAACCCCCGGGCCACTCTCAAACATCTGATGGACCAGCGCCGACCGCTGTACGCCGAGGTCGCCACCGCCACCGTGGTCACCGACGGCCGCACCCCCGAGGAGATCGTCACCGAGATCGCCGCCCTGCTGAAGCCGTAAGGGGTGGGGCCCGCCGGACTGAGGTTGTTCCAACCCTCGGGCAGCCGGTGGCGGCGCGGGTCGGATCGGTGGTGGGTGGGCTAGGCTCCCGGCGATGGACGAGGTGACCCGGATCCCGGTCGGTGGCGAACGGCCGTACGACGTGCTGGTCGGCCGCGACCTGCTTGACGCGCTGCCTGGCCTGCTGCCCGATGCCGCCAAGGTCGCGGTGCTGTATGCGCCGCCCCTGAAGGAGTTGGCCGACGCGGTAGGCGCCGGCCTGGCCGCGGCCGGCGTGACCCCCCTGCCGATCGAGGTGCCCGACGCCGAGGCCAGCAAGCACGTCGATGTGGCGGCGCAGTGCTGGGACCGGCTCGGCGAGGCGGGCTTCACCCGTACCGACGCGGTGGTCGGCATCGGTGGCGGCGCGGTCACCGACCTGGCCGGCTTCGTGGCGGCGTGTTGGCTGCGCGGGGTGCGGTGGGTGCCGGTGGCCACCTCGTTGCTCGGCATGGTCGACGCGGCGGTGGGTGGCAAGACCGGAATCAACACCGCCGCCGGCAAGAATCTCGTGGGTGCCTTCCACCCGCCGGTCGGCGTGCTGGCCGACCTGGCCACGCTGGACAGCCTCCCGCCGGCCGACCTGGCCGCCGGCCTGGCCGAGGTGGTCAAGTGCGGGTTCATCGCTGATCCGGTCATCCTCGACCTGATCGAGGACGACCCGGCCGCCGCGACCGATCCGGCCGGGCCGGTCACCCGGGAGCTGATCGAGCGGGCCATCCGGGTCAAGGCCGACGTGGTCGCGGGAGACCTGCGTGAGTCGGGCGTACGGGAGGTGCTCAACTACGGGCACACGCTGGCCCACGCGATCGAGAAGGTCGAGGGTTACCGCTGGCGGCATGGTCACGCGGTGTCGGTCGGCCTGGTGTACGCCGCCGAGCTGGCCCGCCTCGCCGGCCGGTTGGACGCGGCCACCGCGTCGCGGCATCGGGCGGTGCTGACGGCGCTCGATCTGCCGACGGGTTACGCCGCCGACGCGT
The DNA here is from genome assembly GCF_049178935.1 of Verrucosispora sp. WMMD703. Taxonomy (NCBI): domain Bacteria; kingdom Bacillati; phylum Actinomycetota; class Actinomycetes; order Micromonosporales; family Micromonosporaceae; genus Micromonospora; species Verrucosispora sp. WMMD703. The sequence goes on from NZ_JBMHMM010000004.1 coordinate 2,550,586, forward strand.
GGCCTCGCCTGCTGGCCACCATGCGGGTCGACAAGAAGGCCCGGGGCAGTCGGCTGCGTTTCGTGGTGCTCGACGGGCTGGCCCGACCGGCGATCCTCGACGGCCCGGACGACGACCTGCTGCACACCGCCTACGCCGCGGTGTCCCGATGACCATGCGGGTGTACGTGCTGAACGGGCCGAACCTGGGCCGGCTGGGTACCCGCCAGGTCGACGTCTACGGGGTGACCAGCTACGCCGGCCTGGTGGAACTCTGCGAGACCACCGGGCGGGACCTGGGCCTCGACGTCGTCGTGCGGCAGACCGACGCCGAGCATGAGTTGCTCGGCTGGCTGCACACCGCCGCCGACGAGGGTGCCGCCGTGGTGCTCAACCCGGCGGCCTGGTCGCACTACTCGATCGCGGTGCGGGACGCCTGCGCGATGCTGCGTGGGCCGTTGGTGGAGGTGCACATCTCCAACATCCACGCGCGGGAGGAGTTCCGTCACCACTCCGTCGTCTCGGCGGTGGCGACCGGCGTGATCTGCGGGCTCGGCGTCGACGGCTACCGTCTCGCCCTGCACCACCTGGCCGACCGCCGCGACCAGAGCGCCTGACGTCCCGAGCCGCCTGACGTCCCGAGCCGGCTGGCGACCGGACCGTTCGGCCTTCGACCTGCTGGCAAGGTCGGCTGACGGCTCGGCTGCACCTCATTCATGGCCGCAACTACGTTTGGTGACATCTACCCTCAGTGAGCAGTCACCGCCCCCGCCCAACAACCCCTTCCACCCTTTGCTCTGCTTCAACCCACGCACTAGCGGCTGAGCAGCACTTTCGGGAGCACGTTGGCGACGACGTACGGTGTTGTCGCCACCGACAGTGACTGTTGCGTGGGTTGAAGCAGAGCAAAGGGAGCGGGTTGATAAGTCGGGGGCGGGGCGGAGTGTCACTGACAGTGCTGCACAGGCGGGTTCAGTGCGCCGCATGCTGGCAGGCCGAGCCGGGCTGGACCTGTCGACCGGCGGTGGACCTTCGCGGGCGGCCGACGGCGGTCGGCGGGTCGCGAGGCGGCTAGTAGACTTGCCAGGTCTGTCCGCCAAATGATGATCAAGGCAGGAAATGGCCACCACCAACGACCTGAAGAACGGCCTGGTACTCAACCTCGACGGAGAGCTCTGGTCCGTCGTCGAGTTCCAGCACGTCAAGCCCGGTAAGGGTGGTGCGTTTGTGCGTACCACGCTGAAGAACGTGCTCTCCGGCAAGGTGGTCGACAAGACCTTCAACGCGGGCACCAAGGTTGAGACCGCGACCGTCGACAAGCGCACGATGCAGTATCTCTACGCCGACGGCGAGGACTACGTCTTCATGGACATGGAGACGTTCGACCAGATCACGGTGATGGGCGGGACGGTCGGCGAGGCAGCCAACTACCTGCTGCCCGAAGCCGAGGCGATCGTGGCCACCCACGAGGGCGTGCCGCTCTACGTCGAGCTGCCGACCTCGGTCGTGCTGGAGGTCACCTACACGGAGCCGGGCCTGCAGGGCGACCGGTCCACCGGTGGCAACAAGCCAGCGACGGTGGAGACGGGCGCGACCGTTCAGGTGCCGCTCTTCGTCACCACCGGCGAGAAGATCAAGGTCGACACCCGCGACGGCCGTTACCTCGGCCGCGCCTGATGTCCGAGGGTCCGAAGCAGCAGATGCCGGCGCGTCGCAAGGCGCGCAAGCGGGCGTTGGACGTGCTCTTCGAGGCCGACCTGCGTGATCGTCCGCCGGTCGAGGTGCTGGCCGGCTATGTCGAGCGGATCGAGAAGCCGCGTCCCGACCACCTCGGGTACGCGGTCGGCCTGGTCGAGGGGGTGGCCGGGCACCTGGACCGGATCGACGAGCTGATCTCCAGCTACGCCGAGGGCTGGACGCTGGACCGGATGCCTGTGGTCGACCGCAACCTGGCCCGGATCGCAGTCTACGAGCTGTTGTATCTCGACGAGATCGATGACGCGGTGGCGATCAGCGAGGCGGTGGAGCTGGCCCGGCAGATGTCGACCGACGACTCGCCCCGCTTCCTCAACGGTCTGCTCGGCCGGATCGCCGAGTACGCCACCCGTTGAGGTGGGCGGACGCCGCCGATGGGTGTCGCGCATCAGCGACGGAAGCGACGAAAGGGCCCGTGCGTCCGGCACGGGCCCTTTCGCGTGGTCGAATCTCAGGAGGCGAAGAACGCCCGGGGGTCGGCGACAAGTACGCCGTGCTCGGTCAGCCGCTCGATCAGGCCGGACGGCGAGGCGTCGTAGACGATCGCGAGGGCGCGCAGGTCGTCGGCACGGATCGACAGCACCCGGCCGTTGTAGTCGCCGCGCTGCTGCTGGATGGCGCGCGCGTAGCGGGCCACGTAGGCGAGATCCTCGCTGGCCTCGTCGTAGAGGCGCTCCAGGTCCAGAACGATCTTGCTGGTGGGTTCGTGTCGTACCCCGCTGCCGTCGGGCAGCAACTCCGAGACCGGCACGCGGTAGAACTCGGCCAGCTCGGCCAGACGGGACACCGTGACGGCCCGGTCGCCGCGCTCGTACGAGCCGACCACAACCGCCTTCCAACGCCCGTTCGACTTCTCCTCCACCCCCTGCAGGGACAGGCCCTGCTGCTGGCGGATGGAGCGCAGGCGGGCGCCCAGAGACTTGGCGTATTCAGAGGGCATTCGGACACTCCCAGTGCTGCTCGGGTTCTCCCAGCGATTCGCTACGGAGCGTGACGGTACGGGGATTCGTACACGTGGTCAAGTGGTCGCGATCTTCCCGTTGTGTACCCCGGGTGAGTTGTCCCGTTTCGCCTGGCTGACTGGCCAGTCAGCCAACGGCGACGGGTGACGCCGTCGTAGCTGGTGCCCGCGCGTCGAGGCGGCGACGACCACTGGTAACGTTGCCGAAGCCCCTGCGCCGGCCACTCCCGGCTGGCCGGGAGGATCCGACGTCCTTTAACGACCCGTCCCGTGAGGCGGGGAAGGAGGTCCGCCGTGGCCTACCCATCGGCTGCCCCGTCGTCGCCGCCGCGACAACCCTCGGTGAAGGTGATATTGACCAGCGCCGACCTGCAACGCGTGGTCGACCGCATCGCTCACCAGATCCTCGAGAAGACCCAGGGCGCGGCTGACACCGTGCTGCTCGGTATCCCCACCCGGGGTGCCCCCCTCGCCAGCCGGCTCGCCGCCCGGATCAGCGCCTTCGAGGGCATTTCCGTGCCGGTCGGCGTGCTCGACATCACTCTCTACCGCGACGACCTGCGCCGGAACGCCACCCGGGCGGTCGGCCCCACCCAGTTGCCGGCCGGTGGCATCGACGGCAAGCGGGTGGTCCTCGTCGACGATGTCCTCTTCTCCGGCCGGACCGTCCGGGCGGCCCTCGACGCGCTCGGTGACCTTGGGCGGCCCGCTTCGGTGCAACTCGCCGTCCTGGTCGACCGGGGGCACCGGCAGCTACCGATCCGCGCCGACTACGTCGGCAAGAACATCCCGACCGCCCTGGCCGAGAGCGTCAAGGTGACGCTGGTCGAGACCGACGGCACGGACGAGGTCCGGCTCTACGGGGAGGAGGCCCGATGATCAGGCACCTGCTTTCCGGCGCCGACCTGGACGCCGACACCGCCACCCAGATCCTGGACACCGCCGCCGAGATGGCCGCGGTGGCCGGTCGCGAGGTCAAGAAGTTGCCCGCGCTGCGGGGCAGGACCGTGGTGAATCTCTTCTACGAGGACTCGACCCGCACCCGGATCTCGTTCGAGGCGGCGGCCAAACGGCTCAGCGCCGACGTGATCAACTTCTCGGCGAAGGGTTCCAGCGTCGCCAAGGGCGAGAGCCTGAAGGACACCGCGCTGACCCTGCAGGCGATGGGGGCCGACGCGGTGGTGGTCCGGCACCCCGCCTCGGGGGCCCCGCACCGCCTCGCCGACTGGGTCGACGGTTCGGTGGTCAACGCCGGCGACGGCACCCACGAGCACCCCACCCAGGCGCTGCTCGACGCGTACACGATGCGGTCCCGGCTGGGCCGCCTGGCCGGCCTGTCGGTGGCGGTGGTCGGTGACGTGCTGCACTCCCGGGTGGCCCGTTCCAACGTGTTGCTGCTGTCCACCCTCGGCGCCAAGGTGACCCTGGTCGGGCCACCCACGCTCATCCCGGTCGACATCGCCGCCGCTCTCGCGCCGGGCACCGACGTCTGCTACGACCTCGACGCGGTGCTGCCCTCGTCGGACGTGGTGATGATGCTGCGGGTGCAGCGGGAGCGGATGAACGACTCGTACTTCCCGTCCGCCCGCGAGTACGCCCGCCGCTACGGCCTGGACGGGCCGCGGATGGGCCGACTGCCGGAGCACGCCATCGTCATGCATCCCGGCCCGATGAACCGGGGCATGGAGATCACGCCGGAGGTCGCGGACTCGCCCCGCTCCACCATCGTCGAACAGGTCGCCAACGGTGTCTCCGTCCGGATGGCCGTCCTCTACCTGCTGCTCGGGGGGAACAACCGGTGAACTCGTACCTGATCAGGAACGTCAGCATCCTCGGCGCCGCACCGACCGACCTGCTGATCCGCGACGGCGTCGTCGTCGAGACCGGCACGGGCCTGTCCGCGTCGGATGCCACCGTGATCGACGCCGACGGGCTGGTCGCCCTGCCCGGCCTGGTCGACCTGCACACCCACCTGCGTGAGCCCGGCCGGGAGGACGCCGAGACGGTCGAGACCGGTTCCCGGGCGGCGGCGCTCGGCGGCTACACCGCGGTCTGCGCGATGGCGAACACCTCGCCGGTGGCCGACACCGCGGGTGTGGTCGAGCAGGTGTGGCGGCTCGGCCGCGAGGCCGGGCTGGTCGACGTGCAGCCGATCGGCGCGGTCACCGTCGGCCTGGCCGGGGAGCGGCTGGCCGAACTCGGCGCGATGGCCGAGTCGGCGGCCCGGGTGCGGATCTTCTCCGACGACGGGCACTGTGTCGCCGACCCCCGGCTGATGCGCCGTGCGCTGGAGTACGTGAAGGCGTTCGACGGCATCATCGCCCAGCACGCCGAGGAGCCCCGGCTCACCGAGGGGGCGCAGATGCACGAGGGTGAGGTTTCCACCCGGCTGGGCCTGACCGGTTGGCCGGCGGTCGCCGAGGAGGCGATCATCGCGCGGGACGTGCTGCTGGCCGAGCACGTCGGCAGCCGGCTGCACATCTGCCACGTCTCCACCGCCGGCAGCGTCGAGGTGCTGCGCCACGCCAAGGCCCGGGGGGTACGCGTCACCGCTGAGGTGACCCCGCATCACCTGCTGCTCACCGACACACGTGCCGAGACCTACGACCCCGTCTTCAAGGTCAACCCGCCGCTGCGTACCGCGACCGACATCGCCGCGCTGCGGGCCGCGCTTGTCGACGGGGTGATCGACATCATCGCCACCGACCACGCCCCGCACGCGGTGGAGGACAAGGAGTGCGAGTGGGCGTACGCCCGGCCGGGCATGCTCGGGCTGGAGACGGCGCTGTCCATCGCGCTCGACGTGCTGGGTCCGCAGTGGGACCTGATCGCCGAGCGGATGTCCCGTACGCCGGCCCGGATCGCCGGGCTCACCGAACACGGCCACGACCCGGCCCCCGGGGCACCGGCCACCCTCACCCTGGTCGACCCGGCGGCCCGTCGGGTGATCGAGCCGGCGGAACTGGCCAGCCGTAGTCGCAACACCCCGTACGCCCGGATGACGCTGCCGGGTCGCATCGTGGCGACCTTCCTGCGTGGCGAGGCGACGGTCCTGGACGGAAAGGCTCTCAAGTGAAGCGCAGGTCGGCTCTTCTCGTCCTGGAGGACGGGCGCACCTTCCACGGCGAGGCGTACGGCAGCGTCGGGGAGACCTTCGGCGAGGCGGTCTTCAACACCGGGATGACCGGTTACCAGGAGACGCTGACCGACCCGTCGTACCACCGTCAGGTGGTGGTGCAGACCGCTCCACACATCGGTAACACCGGCGTCAACACCTCCGACGACGAGTCACGCCGGATCTGGGTGGCCGGTTACGTGGTGCGTGACCCGGCCAGGATCAGCTCCAACTGGCGGGCCACCGGCGGGCTGGAGGACCGGCTGGCCACCGAGGGCGTGGTCGGCATCAGCGGCGTGGACACCCGGGCCCTCACCCGTCACCTGCGCGAACGTGGCGCGATGCGGGTGGGCGTCTCCAGCGTCGAGGACGATCCCCGGGCGCTGCTCGAACGGGTCCGCCAGTCGCCGCAGATGCTCGGCGCGGACCTCTCCGCCGAGGTGACGACCGCGACGCCGTACGTGGTCGACGCCGAGGGCGAGCACCGGTTCACGGTGGCCGCGCTGGACCTGGGCATCAAGCGCAACGTGCCGCGCCGGCTCGCCGCCCGGGGCGTGACCACCCACGTGCTGCCGGCCCACTCGACAATCGAGGACCTGCTGGCCACCGGCGCCGACGCGGTCTTCTTCTCACCGGGCCCCGGTGACCCGGCGACCGCCGACGCGCCGGTCGCGCTGGCCCGCGAGGTGCTGCGCCGCGAGGTGCCGCTGTTCGGCATCTGCTTCGGCAGCCAGATCCTCGGCCGGGCGCTCGGCTTCGGCACCTACAAGCTCGGTTACGGCCACCGGGGCATCAACCAGCCCGTGCTCGACCGGGTCACCGGCAAGGTCGAGGTGACCAGCCACAACCACGGCTTCGCGGTGCAGGTGCCCGGGGCACGGCCGGGCGCGGTGGTGCCGGACCAGGTGATCGAGACCGAGTTCGGCGGCGTCCAGGTGTCGCATGTCTGCCTCAACGACAACGTGGTCGAAGGGCTGCGGGCGCGCGACGTGCCCGCCTTCACCGTTCAGTACCACCCGGAGGCGGCGGCCGGCCCGCACGACGCGGACTATCTCTTCGACCGCTTCGCCGAGCTGATCGACGGCCGGGCTCTCAGTGGGGGGCGTACCAATGCCTAAGCGGACCGATCTCAAGCACATCCTGGTGATCGGGTCGGGACCGATCGTCATCGGACAGGCCTGCGAGTTCGACTACTCGGGTACTCAGGCGTGCCGGGTACTGCGCGCCGAGGGGATCCGGGTCAGCCTGGTCAACTCCAACCCGGCCACCATCATGACCGACCCGGAGTTCGCCGACGCCACCTACGTCGAGCCGATCACCCCGGAGTTCGTCGAGCTGGTCATCGCCAAGGAGCGTCCGGACGCGGTGCTGCCCACCCTGGGTGGGCAGACCGCCCTGAACACCGCCGTGGCGTTGCACGAGGCCGGGGTGCTGGAGAAGTACGGCGTCGAGCTGATCGGCGCGAACATCGACGCGATCCGGCGCGGCGAGGACCGGCAGCTGTTCAAGGAGATCGTGGCGAAGGCCGGCGTACGCCTCGGCGTCGAGGATCCGGCTCGCCTGGTGCCGCGTTCGCGGGTCTGCCACTCGATGGACGAGGTCCGCGAGACGGTGGCCGAGCTGGGCCTGCCGGTGGTGATCCGGCCGTCGTTCACCATGGGTGGTCTCGGTTCGGGCATGGCGCACACCGATGCCGACCTGGAACGCATCGCGGGTGCCGGGCTGGCTGCCAGCCCGGTGCACGAGGTGCTCATCGAGGAGAGCGTGCTCGGCTGGAAGGAGTACGAACTCGAACTCATGCGGGACCGCCACGACAACGTGGTGGTGGTCTGCTCGATCGAGAACGTCGACCCGATGGGCGTGCACACCGGTGACAGCGTGACCGTGGCGCCGGCCATGACGCTCACCGACCGGGAGTACCAGCACCTGCGGGATCTGGGCATCGCGGTGCTGCGCGAGGTCGGCGTGGACACCGGTGGCTGCAACATCCAGTTCGCGGTGAACCCGGCCGACGGTCGCATCGTCGTCATTGAGATGAACCCGCGGGTGTCCCGCTCGTCGGCGCTGGCGTCGAAGGCGACCGGCTTCCCGATCGCGAAGATCGCCGCGAAGCTGGCCATCGGCTACACCCTCGATGAGATCCCCAACGACATCACCCGCAAGACGCCGGCCGCGTTCGAGCCGACGCTTGACTACGTGGTGGTGAAGATCCCCCGGTTCGCGTTCGAGAAGTTCCCCGGCGCGGATCCGGAGCTGACCACCACGATGAAGTCGGTCGGCGAGGCGATGAGCCTCGGGCGCAACTTCCCCGAGGCGCTGAACAAGGCGATGCGCTCGATGGAGACCAAGGCCGCCGGCTTCTGGACCGTGCCCGACCCGGTCGGGGCGACGAAGGAGAACACCCTCGCCGCGCTGGGCATGCCGCACGACGGGCGGCTCTACACGGTGGAGCGGGCGTTGCGGCTCGGTGCCTCGATCGCCGAGGTCAGCGCCGCCTCCGGCGGCATCGACCCGTGGTTCCTGGACCAGATCGCCGCCCTGGTCGAGTTGCGTGCGGAGATCGTGGCGGCGCCGGTGCTGGACGCGGAGCTGCTGCGCCGGGCGAAGCGGGCCGGCCTCTCCGACCGGCAGCTTGCCGCGCTGCGTCCCGAACTGGCCGCCGAGGACGGGGTCCGTACGCTGCGGCACCGCCTCGGCCTCCGGCCGGTCTACAAGACGGTGGACACCTGCGCCGCGGAGTTCGAGGCCACCACCCCGTACCACTACTCCGCTTATGACGAGGAGACGGAGGTGGCCGGCTCGGCGCGGCCCAAGGTGCTGATCCTGGGTTCCGGACCGAACCGGATCGGGCAGGGCATCGAGTTCGACTACTCCTGCGTGCACGCGGTCATGGCCCTGAAGGGGTCCTACGAGACCGTCATGGTCAACTGCAATCCGGAGACCGTCTCCACCGACTACGACACCGCCGACCGGCTCTACTTCGAGCCGCTGACCTTCGAGGACGTGCTGGAGGTCTGGCACGCGGAGGACTCCTCCGGCCGGGCCGTCGGCGGGCCGGGCGTGGTCGGCGTGATCGTGCAGCTGGGTGGGCAGACCCCGCTCGGACTGGCCCAGCGACTCAAGGACGCCGGGGTGCCGGTGGTGGGTACCTCACCGGAGTCGATCCACCTGGCCGAGGAACGCGGCGCCTTCGGATCGCTGCTGGCCCGGGCCGGCCTGCGCGCGCCGGACCACGGCACCGCCACCTCGTACGAGGAGGCGAAGGAGATCGCCGACGAGATCGGCTACCCGGTGCTGGTCCGGCCGTCGTACGTGCTCGGCGGGCGGGGTATGGAGATCGTCTACGACGACGCCACGCTGCGCGACTACATTGGCCGGGCCACCGACATCTCGCCGGACCATCCGGTGCTTGTCGACAGTTTCCTCGACGACGCCATCGAGATCGACGTGGACGCGCTCTGCGACGCCGACGGCGCGGTCTACCTCGGCGGGATCATGGAGCACATCGAGGAGGCGGGCATCCACTCCGGCGACTCCTCCTGCGCCCTGCCGCCGATCACCCTGGCCAGTTCGCACGTGGCCCAGGTCCGCCGGTACACCGAGGCCATCGCGCGGGGCATCGGCGTACGCGGGCTGCTCAACGTGCAGTACGCGCTGAAGGACGACGCGCTGTACGTGCTGGAGGCCAACCCGCGCGCCTCGCGTACCGTGCCGTTCGTCTCGAAGGCCACGGCGGTGCCGCTGGCGAAGGCGGCGGCCCGGATCGCGCTCGGCGCGACCCTGGCCGAGTTGCGCGCCGAGGGCATGTTGCCGACGACCGGGGACGGCGGTTCGCTGCCGCCGGACGCCCCGATCGCGGTGAAGGAGGCGGTGCTGCCGTTCAAGCGGTTCCGTACCCCGGCGGGCAAGGGGGTGGATTCGCTGCTCGGCCCGGAGATGAAGTCGACAGGCGAGGTGATGGGGATCGACACCGCCTTCGGGCACGCCTTCGCCAAGTCACAGTCGGCGGCGTACGGGTCGCTGCCGACCGAGGGCAGGATCTTCGTCTCGGTGGCCAACCGCGACAAGCGCGGCATGATCTTCCCGATCAAGCGGCTGGCCGATCTCGGCTTCGACATCGTCGCGACCAGCGGTACCGCCGAGGTGCTGCGCCGGCACGGCATCGCCTGCGAGCAGGTCCCGAAGCACTACGAGGCCGATTCCGAGGACGACGCGGTGTCGTTGATCCTCGGTGGCCACGTCGCTCTTGTGATCAACACGCCACAGGGTTCGGGTGCCAGCGCCCGCTCGGACGGTTACGAGATCCGCAGCGCCGCGGTCACCGCCGACATCCCCTGCGTCACCACCGTCCCCGGCGCCGCCGCCGCGGTCATGGGAATCGAGGCGAGGATCCGCGGCGACATGCAGGTACGCCCCCTCCAGGCCCTCCACGCCACCCTCCGGTCCGCCCAGTGACCCCCCACCCCTCGGCCACCACCCCGTTCTCGTCGATCAAGAAGTTTTGGTCCTCGGGTGGCCCTCGGCGGGACCAGAACTTCTTGATCGACGCATGGCATCGGGGAGGGGCGGCGTGATCTTCGAACGGACCGTTCGGCGGGGGTTGTTCCGGGTCGGGGGTGGGGACGCGGAGGCGGCGCACGAGTTCACCCTGCGGCGGCTGGCCGCGCTGTCCCGGACGCCGGTGGCGCTGGCGGCGTTGCGGGCCCGGTACGCCGTGTCGGCGCCGCGCACGGTGTTCGGGGTGTCATTTCCCAACCCGGTCGGCCTGGCCGCCGGGATGGACAAGGACGGGGTGGCGCTGCCGGCGTGGCCGGCACTGGGCTTCGGTTTCGTCGAGGTCGGCACGGTGACGGCGCGTCCCCAACCAGGCAATCCCCGGCCCCGGCTGTTCCGGCTCGTCGACAGCGAGGCCGTGATCAACAGGATGGGCTTCAACAACGCCGGGGCGCAGGCGCTGGCAGACCGGCTGGCGGCGCTGCCGCGACCGCTCGGCGTACCGCTTGGAATCTCGCTGGGCAAGTCGAAGGTGACGGCGCTGGAGGACGCGGTGGAGGACTACCGCGAGTCGTACCGCGCGTTGCGCGAGCACGGCGACTACTTCGCGGTCAACGTCTCCTCACCGAACACCCCCGGGCTGCGCGCCTTGCAGGACCGGGAGCATCTGGACGCGCTGTTGGCGGCATTGGTGGGGGAGAAGCCGGTGCTGGTGAAGATCGCTCCCGACCTCACCGAGCCGGCCATCGCCGAGTTGCTGGAGGTGTGCCTGGCTCGCGGCGCCGCCGGAGTGATCGCCACGAACACGACCCTCGGACGGGACGGGTTGGCCCCGACCGACCGGGGACGTTCCGGCGAGACCGGTGGGCTGTCCGGCCGTCCGCTGGCCGACCGGGCGCGGCAGGTGGTCGCCTTCGTGCACGCCGAGACGGGCGGGCGACTGCCGGTCATCGGCGTCGGCGGCATCGTCGACCCCGACGATGCGGCCCGGATGTTCGACGCCGGCGCCAGCCTGGTGCAGCTCTACACCGGGTTCATCTACCGTGGCCCGGCGCTGCCCCGGGCCGTCGCCCGCGCGGCTGCGGGTGCCGTGCGTCCGGCCACGACCGGCGCCTGACGAACACCACCCACTCACCACCCCCCTTTGCTCTGCTTCACCCCACGCAACGGTTTCGGCGCGGAACCCGGGCGTCCGGTGAAGCAGAGCAAAGGGGACGCAAGGAGGACCGATGACGCCGGAGGAGGTTCTCGCCGCCGACGCGGCGCACGTGTGGCATCCGTACGCCGCGCTGCCGCCGGCGGTGGCGCCGTACCTGGTGGAGAGCGCCGAGGGGGTACGGCTGCGGCTGGCCGACGGCCGCGAGCTGGTCGACGGGATGTCCTCCTGGTGGGCGGCGATCCACGGCTACCGGCATCCGGTGCTGGACGCGGCGGTGGTCGACCAGTTGGGCCGGATGAGTCACGTCATGTTCGGCGGACTGACCCACGCGCCGGCCGTGGAGCTGGCCCGCACTCTGGTCGAGGTGACGCCCGACGGGCTGGAGCACGTGTTCCTGGCCGACTCGGGTTCGGTGAGTGTCGAGGTCGCGGTGAAGATGTGCCTGCAGTACCAGCGGGCCACCGGCCGGCCGCAGCGACACCGGCTGGGCACCTGGCGGGGCGGGTACCACGGCGACACGTTCCATCCGATGAGCGTCTGCGACCCGGAGGGTGGCATGCACCACCTCTGGGGGGACGTGCTGCCGCGGCAGGTCTTCGCCCCGATGCCGCCGGGTGGCTTCGACAGCCCGCCCGATCCGGCGTACGAGGCGGCGCTGATCGACGCGGTGGAGCGGCACGCCCACGAGCTGGCCGCGGTGATCGTGGAACCGGTGGTGCAGGGTGCCGGCGGGATGCGTTTCCACCACCCGCACTATCTGCGGGTGCTGCGCGAGGTGACCCGGGCGCACGGCGTGCTGCTGATCTTCGACGAGATCGCCACCGGTTTCGGCCGTACCGGGACGATGTTCGCCGCCGAGCATGCCGGGGTCACCCCGGACGTGCTCTGCGTCGGCAAGGCGCTCACCGGCGGCTATCTGACTCTGGCCGCGGCGCTGTGCACGGCGGAGGTCGCGCGGGGCATCCGGGCCGGTGGTGTGCTCGCGCACGGCCCGACGTTCATGGGCAACCCGCTCGCCTGCTCGGTGGCCAACGCGTCGCTGGGCCTGCTGCGGGCCGGTGACTGGGCCGGGCAGGTGGCGCGGCTGGAACGGGGTCTGCGGTCGGGGCTGGAGCCGTTGCGCGGCGCACCGGGTGTGACGGACGTGCGGGTGCTCGGCGGAATCGGCGTGGTCCAGTTGGACCACGAGGTGGATCTCGGCGCGGCCACGGCCGCCGCCGTGGCGCAGGGGGTGTGGCTGCGTCCGTTCCGGGATCTGGTCTACACGATGCCGCCGTACGTCACCACGGACGCCGACCTCGCCGTCGTGATGTCGGGTATCTCGGCAGCGGTAGCGGCGGGCTGAGTAGGCGGGTATCGGCCCTCGGCTGGATTTGAGTAGGCGTGTTCGGCAGGCATCGCGAATTGGAGTAGCCCGGCGGCACCCCGATCCGGGCCTGCTGAGTAGGCGCGGACGGGTGGAAGCCCGGCCGGGACGAGAGGAAGGCACTGGCGACATGGAGAGTTTCGGCGCCCGGCTGCACCGGGCCATGGACGAGCGCGGACCGCTCTGCGTGGGGATCGACCCGCACCCGGCGTTGCTGTCCCGGTGGGGCCTTGACGACGATGTGGCCGGCCTCGACCGCTTCGCCCGGACCGTCGTGGACGCGCTCGGTGACCGGGTTGCGGTGGTCAAGCCCCAGTCGGCGTTCTTCGAGCGATTCGGGTCTCAAGGGGTGGCGGTCCTTGAGTCAACTATCCGACAGTTACGAAATCTCGGCTCGCTCGTTCTCCTCGACGCCAAGCGCGGCGACATCGGTTCGACGGTCCAGGCGTACGCGTCGGCCTACCTTGATCCATCCAGCCCCATGTATGTCGATGCGGTGACCGCGAGCCCCTTCCTGGGGGTCGGATCGCTGGCCCCGATGTTCGAGCTGGCCGCCGAGCACGGCGGCGGCGTGTTCGTCCTGGCGCTCACCTCCAACCCCGAGGGCGCCTCGGTGCAGCGCGCCCGCGGCGCCGACGGCCGCAGCGTCGCGCAAACGATCCTCGACGAGATTTCCCAGCTCAACGCGGGTGCGGAGCCGCTCGGGAGCGTCGGTGCCGTGATCGGCGCGACGGTCGGAGAGACCGGCTGCGACCTGTCTGCGGTGAACGGGCCGCTGCTCGCCCCCGGGCTCGGAGCGCAGGGTGCCACGGCAGCCGATCTGCGGGTCGTCTTCGGCTCCGCGCTGCCCGCCGTGCTGCCCGCGTACTCCCGTGAGGTGCTGGGCGCCGGGCCCGATCCGGACGCGCTGCGGGCCGCCGCGGACCGCGCCGTGACCGAGTGTCGGGCGGTCCTGGCGATGTCCTGACTGACTGATGGCTCGGTCACTTTGTGGTGATCATTGCGCGCCCACGTTGCCGAAAGCTCCGTTGACCGCTAGTTTTCCCCGCGCTGGGAACCCCTTGGTTCACAGCGACACCACGTTTCACAGATGCGGCGGTGCGTCCCGCCCGTCGCGATAGGGACCTGAGGAGAACTGGTGCCGCTCCCGTCACTGACCCCCGAGCAGCGCGCAGCCGCGCTGGAAAAGGCTGCGGAGATCCGCAAAGCCCGTGCCGAGCTGAAGGAGCAGCTCAAGCAGGGCAAGACCACCCTCGGAGCCGTTCTTGAGCGGGCCGAGTCCGACGATGTCGTCGGCAAGCTCAAGGTGTCGGCTGTGCTGCAGGCCATGCCGGGCATCGGCAAGATCCGGGCTACTCAAATCATGGAGAAGCTCAAGATCGCCGACAGTCGCCGCCTGCGTGGCCTCGGCGAGCAGCAGCGCAAGGCGCTGCTTGGGGAGTTCGCCGCCAACTGAGCACGACTGCGGGTAGAAACAAGCAGTGAGCTTGGATGACGAGGCGCGCCCGGCGGCTCGGCTCACTGTCCTGGCTGGCCCATCCGGCGCCGGTAGGGAGAGTGTCGTCGAGCTGATCCGGGCGCGTTCTCCGTCAGTGTGGACGCCGGTCGCGGTCACCACCCGGCCCCGCCGGGGCAACGAACTGGACGGCGTCCACCGACACTTCGTCACGGCTGAGGAGTTCGACCGCCGGCTTGCCGCCGGCGAGCTGCTGGAGTGGAGTCGGTTCGGCGCTCACCGGCGCGGCACGGAGGCCGCCCCGCTACGCCGCCGGCTCGCCGCCGGGCAGCCGGTGCTGCTCGCGTTGGACCTCGACGGTGCGCTGCTGGTCCGGGCGGGCTGGCCGGGGGCACGACTCGTCCTGCTCCATCCGCCCGGTCGACTGCCGGGCCCGCCGGTGGTGACGGCCTTCGACCTCAGCGTGTCGGCCGACCGCATCGAGCGGGTCGTGGACGAACTGGTAGGATTCATCGGTTCTTCCTTCCTGGCTCCGGCCCGGCCGCGTCCGCGCGGTTGAGCGCCGGCGCCGCGCTCACGCGCGGTCCGTGCGAAAGACGCAGAGGTTTATCCGTGGGATCCATCGCCAACCCCGAAGGCATCACCAACCCGCCGATCGACGAGCTCCTGGAGAAGACGACGTCGAAGTACGCGCTGGTCATCTTCGCGGCCAAGCGCGCCCGCCAGGTCAACGCCTACTACAGCCAGCTCGGTGAGGGCCTGCTGGAGTACGTCGGCCCGCTGGTCGAGACCACTCCCCAGGAGAAGCCGCTCTCCATCGCGATGCGCGAGATCAACGCTGGCCTGCTCACCGCTGAGCCGACCGACCAGCCGTAATCCTCCGCCCGTCGATGAGCGCCCGGATCATCCTCGGCGTCGGCGGCGGGATCGCCGCCTACAAGGCGTGCGAGTTGCTGCGCCTGTTCACCGAGTCGGGCCACCAGGTGCGGGTGGTGCCGACGGCAGCCGCGTTGCGCTTCGTCGGCGCGCCGACCTGGGCGGCGCTCTCCGGGCAGCCGGTCGCCGAGGACGTCTGGTCCGACGTGCACGAGGTGCCGCACGTACGCCTCGGCCAGCAGGCCGACCTGGTGGTGGTCGCACCCGCCACCGCCGACCTGCTGGCCCGCGCCGCCCACGGCCTCGCCGATGATCTACTCAGCAACACCCTGCTCACCGCCCGTTGCCCGGTGCTGCTGGCGCCGGCGATGCACACCGAGATGTGGGAACACCCGGCCACCGTCGACAACGTCGCGACGCTGCGGTCCCGGGGCGTCCGGGTCGTCGAGCCGGCCGTGGGGCGACTCACCGGTGTCGACACCGGCAAGGGCCGGTTGCCGGAGCCGACGGAGATCTTCGCGGTGGCCCGCCGCATCCTGGCTCGCGGCGCCGACGCGCCGGCCGACCTGACCGGCCGTCGGGTGGTGGTCACCGCCGGTGGCACCCGGGAACCGCTCGACCCGGTGCGCTTCCTGGGCAACCGCTCCTCCGGCAAGCAGGGCTACGCGTTCGCCCGTGCCGCCCTCGCCCGGGGTGCCCGGGTCACGCTGATCGCCGCCAACGTCACACTTCCCGACCCGGCCGGTGCGGACCTGATCCGCGTGGGCACCACCGGCGAACTGCGGGAGGCCACCCTGAAGGCGGCAGTGGACGCCGACGTGGTGGTGATGGCGGCGGCTCCGGCAGATTTCCGACCCGCGACGTACGCGCCTGGCAAAATCAAGAAATCGGACGACGGCACGGCACCCATCATCGAACTCGTGACCAACCCGGACATCGCCGCCGAGCTGGGTCAGCGTCGTCGGCCGGAGCAGGTGCTGGTGGTGTTCGCCGCCGAGACCGGCGACGCCGAGGCCAACGGGCGGGCCAAGCTGGCCCGTAAGCGGGCCGACCTCATCGTCATCAACGAGGTCGGGCCGGACAAGGTCTTCGGCGCCGAGACCAACGCGGCCACGGTCATCAGCGTGGACGGCTCGGTCACCCGGATACCCGAGCGGTCCAAGGAGGATCTCGCCGACGGGGTGTGGGACCTGGTGGTCGCCCGGTTGGCCGGGTGACTTCTCCTGACGGTTGGACGCAAGACGACCGTGGACGATGCCGTCGACGGTTAGTGACTACACTGCCGCGGAACGACGTCCAAGAACTTAGGAGTACCGTGACACGCCGCCTCTTCACGTCCGAATCGGTCACGGAAGGCCACCCGGACAAGATCGCCGACCAGATCAGTGACGGCATCCTCGATGCCCTGTTGACGCAGGATCCGCACAGCCGAGTGGCCGTCGAGACCCTGATCACCACCGGTCAGGTGCACGTCGCCGGTGAGGTGACGACCAAGGCGTACGCCGACATCCCGACGATCGTGCGCGAGACGATCCTGGGTATCGGCTACGACTCGTCGAAGAAGGGTTTCGACGGGGCGTCCTGTGGGGTCAGTGTCTCCATCGGCGCCCAGTCGCCGGACATCGCGCAGGGCGTGGACAACGCGTTCGAGTTGCGTACCGGGACGTCGGAGAGCGCGTTGGACGCGCAGGGCGCCGGTGACCAGGGCATGATGTTCGGCTTCGCCTGCTCGGAGACGCCCGAGCTGATGCCGCTGCCGATCGCGCTCGCGCACCGGCTGGCCCGCCGGCTCGCCGCGGTACGCAAGGACGGCACGGTGCCCTACCTGCGTCCCGACGGCAAGACCCAGGTCACCATCGAGTACGACGGCCTGCGTCCGGTACGCCTGAACACGGTGGTGGTGTCCAGCCAGCACGCCGCGGACATCTCGTTGGAGTCGCTGCTCACCCCGGACGTGCGGGACCACGTCATCGCCCCGGAACTGGAGAGCCTGGAGCTGGACACCGAGGGCTACCGGCTGCTGGTCAACCCGACCGGCCGGTTCGAGATCGGTGGCCCGATGGGCGACGCGGGCCTGACCGGGCGGAAGATCATCGTGGACACTTACGGTGGCTACGCCCGCCACGGTGGTGGGGCCTTCTCCGGCAAGGATCCGTCGAAGGTCGACCGTTCGGCCGCGTACGCGATGCGGTGGGTGGCCAAGAACGTGGTGGCCGCCGGTCTCGCGGAGCGGTGCGAGGTGCAGGTGGCGTACGCGATCGGCAAGGCGCATCCGGTGAGCCTGTTCATCGAGACGTTCGGCACCGAGACGGTGCCGGTGGCCTCGATCGAGAAGGCGGTCACCGAGATCTTCGACCTGCGTCCCGCCGCCATCATCCGGGATCTGCACCTGCTGCGGCCGATCTACGCCCAGACCGCCGCCTACGGCCACTTCGGCCGCGAGCTGCCCGACCTGACCTGGGAGTCCACTGACCGCGCCGCCGACCTCAAGTCGGCCGCGGGAGCCTGACAACCACCCGGCGTGACGACCGGCGGCCCGCTGACGGGTCGCCGGTCGCCCGTGTCTGCGTCGATGTTCCCCTGGCCCACCTGGATCGGCCCTTCGACTACCTGGTTCCGCAGGCCCTCGCCGCCGACGCCGTGCCGGGGGTACGGGTGAAGGTGCGCTTCGCCGGCCAACTGGTAGACGGCTGGCTGCTGGAGCGGACCGAACGATCCGAGCACCCCCGGCTCGCGTTCCTCGACAAGGTCGTGTCCCCGGTGCCGGTGCTCGCCCCGGAGGTGGCCCGGCTGGCCCGGGTCGTCGCCGACCGGTACGCCGGCAGCCTGGCCGACGTGCTGCGGCTGGCGGTTCCACCCCGGCACGCCCGGGTGGAGAAGGAGGTCACCGCCGAGGTCCGGGCGGCCGACGAGGCACCGGCCGACCCGCCAAGTTCACCGGCGCCGGAGGGATGGCGCGACTACCCGGCCGGGCCGGCGCTGCTGCGGGCACTTGCCGACGGGCGCTCGCCCCGTGCGGTGTGGTCGGCGTTGCCGGGGGAGGACTGGGCGGCCCGTTACGCCACCGCCGTCGCCGCCACGGTGGCCGCCGGCCGGGGCGCGCTGGTGGTGGTGGCCGACGGGCGGGACCTCGATCGGCTCGACGCCGCGCTGACCGCACGGCTCGGCTCGGGCCGGCACGTCTGCCTGTCGGCCGCCCTCGGGCCGGCGCGGCGCTACCGCGCGTTCCTGGCCGCCCGCCGTGGCGACGTCCCGGTGGTGATCGGCACCCGGGCTGCCATGTTCGCCCCGGTCGACCGGCTGGGACTGGTGGCCATCTGGGACGACGGTGACGATCTGCACGCCGAGCCGCGAGCCCCCTACCCGCACGCCCGGGAGGTGCTGCTGACCCGGGCCCAGTTGGCGGAGGCGGGCGCGCTGGTCGGCGGCTACGCCCGTACCGCCGAGGCGCAGTTGCTGGTGGAGACCGGCTGGGCCCGCGAGGTGATCGCCGACCGGGCGGTGCTGCGGGCGCGTACCCCCGCGATCGTGCCGGCCGGCGACGACCCGCAACTGGCCCGCGATCCCGGTGCGGCGACCGCCCGGCTGCCCAGCCTGGCCTGGACCGCCGCCCGGGAGGCACTACGCGCGGATGCGCCGGTCCTGGTCCAGGTGCCCCGGCGCGGCTACCTGCCCTCGGTGGCCTGCGCCGACTGCCGTACGCCGGCCCGCTGCCCGCACTGCGCCGGCCCGCTCGCGTTGCCGTCGGCCGGCGGGTCGCCCGCCTGCCGCTGGTGCGCCCGGATCGCCGCCGCCTACGCCTGTCCGCAGTGTGGCGGGCGGAGACTGCGGGCCTCGGTGACCGGTGCCCGGCGGACCGCCGAGGAACTGGGGCGGGCCTTCCCGGGGGTGCCGGTGCGCACCTCCGGCCGCGAGGAGGTGTTGGCCGACGTCCCGGGCGGCGCTGGCCTGGTGATCGCGACTCCCGGGGCCGAGCCGGTGGCGACCGGCGGCTACGGCGCGGTGCTGCTGCTGGACACCTGGGCGTTGCTCACCCGCGCCGATCTGCGGGCCGGCGAGGAGGCGTTGCGGCGTTGGACCGGGGCCGCGGCGCTGGCCCGGCCGGCCGCTGCCGGGGGTCGGGTGGTGGTGGTCGCCGACGGCGCGCTCGCGCCGGTGCAGGCGCTGCTGCGCTGGGACGCCGGCTGGTTCGCGGCCCGGGAATTGGCCGAGCGGCGGGAGCTGGGCTTTCCGCCGGCGATGCGGATGGCCAGCGTGACGGGCCTGCCCGCCGCGGTCGCCGACCTGTTGGCGCAGGCGCGGCTGCCCGACGGGGCCGAAGTGCTCGGTCCGGTGCCGGCCGACGGCGAGCGGGAGCGGATGCTGGTGCGGGTGCCGAGGGCTCGGGCCGCCGACATGGCCGGCGCGCTGCACACGGCGGCCGGGGTACGCAGCGCCCGCAAGGCGACCGAGCCGGTACGCCTCCAGGTCGACCCGCTCGCGCTGTTCTGACCCAGCGGTGACGGTGTGTGCCGACCGATGTCCCAAGAAGTGCGATATGTTACCTGATCATGACTGTCCGTATCGACTCGCCCGCTCACGGTCGCGTCCCGGAGGCAGGACGGCGCGAGGTGGTAGCATCGCCCGTCATGCCGGTGCGTACGGCGACTCCAGGTCGAGCTGGAGGTGTCCGAGGGCGGCGCGACGACGGCGGAACCGCGTCGGCCCGGCGCGGAAATCGATGATCTCAACCGGCCGGTGATCAGGGGTGGACAAGTCGTGACCGTTCGTCAGTCGATCGTCTTCAACGGTGACCTGGGCAGCGGCAAGAGCACGGTCTCCGTCGAGATCGCCAAGCGACTCGGCCTGCGCCGGGTCAGCGTCGGTGACCTCTACCGGCAGATGGCGCAGGAGCGGCAGATGACCGCGCTCCAGCTGAACCTGCACGCCGAGCTGGACCAGGCCGTCGACGGCTACGTCGACCAGCTCCAGCGCGACATCGCCGCCTCCGGCGAGAGTCTGGTCATGGACTCCCGGCTGGCCTGGCACTTCTTCACCGACGCACTCAAGGTGCACATGATCACCGAGCCGGGGGAGGCCGCCCGCCGCGTCCTACTGCGCCCCTCCGGGCCGGCCGAGAGCTACACCTCACTGGACGAGGCGAAGGCCAAGCTCCGGGAACGCAGCGAGAGCGAGCGTGGCCGGTTCCTGGTCCGGTACGGCGTGGACAAGGCCAGGCTGCGCAACTACGACCTGATCTGCGACACCACCCGCGCGCCCGCCGACGAGGTGATCGAGCGCATCGTCGATGCGTACGAGGGGCGACTCGCGCCGGAGGTGCTGCGCGGCGCCCCGCCGCTGCTGCTGCTCGACCCCGGGCGGGTCTACCCGACCGAGGACGTCACCGGACTGCGCGGTATGTGGGACTCGGCGCTCACCAGCGAGGTCGCCGCCGCCGGTGAAACCGGCCTGGAGCCACTGGAGATCGGGTACACCGGCGAGTACTTCTTCGTGGTCAACGGGCACCGCCGGCTCAGCGCCGCGCTGCGCAACGGCTTCCGGCTGGTGCCGGGCCGGCTGGTCGCCGAGGTCGAGGAGCCGGTGGTCGGTGGGGTGAGCGCGATGGACTACTTCGCCGCGCAGGCCCGGCCCAGCCTGATCCACGACTGGGAGGCGGCCCACGACATCCACCTGCCCCTGCCCGAGCACGCCCTGCTCGCCGGCGACGCGGTGCTGGCGGGGGAGAGCGGCGTCGCCGGCTGAGCCCCGCCGCGCCTCGCCGTACGCCCTGGTTACCGCAGGTCACAGCGTCGCACGGGCATGATGGAGCCTCCTGGACACCGAGGAGGCCAGATGGACGTCAGTGAGGCGTTTGCGTCGCTCATGTCGCCCGAGGGACGGGTCGACCCGTATCCGGCGTACGAGCGGTTGCGTGCCCATGGACCGGTTGTGCAGGCCGGTCCGGGCCTGTACGCGGTCACCGGCCACGCCGAGGCCGACGAACTCCTCCGGGACGCCCGCATCCGGGTCCTCGACGGCCACCTGCGGGACCAGTTCCTGCCCGGCTGGCGGGAGAGCCCGGCCCTGTCCTCGATCGCCCGGTCGATGCTGCGGACCAACCCGCCCGACCACAGCCGGATGCGTCGGCTCGCCGCCGGCGCCTTCACCCCACGCCGGATCGGTGCCATGCGTGAGGTGGTCGCGGCGCAGACGGACGAGCTGATCGACGCGATGGCGGCGACCGGCCGGGGCGGCGTTCCGGTCGACTTCATGGCTGAGTTCGCGTACCCGCTACCGGTCGGGGTGATCTGCGCGCTGCTCGGCGTGCCCGCCGCCGACCGCCCGCTGTTCCGGCGTTGGGCGGCCGATCTGACCGGTGCCCTGGAGCCCGAGATCACTCCGGCGGAGCTGGCCGTGGCCGATGCCGGTGCCGCCGAGCTGCGGGACTACTTCACCGAGCTGGTGGCCGACCGTCGCCGCCGCCCCGCCGACGACCTGACCACCGCCCTGGTGCAGGCGCACGACTCCGGTGACCGGCTCTCCGGCGAGGAACTGCTGGCGAACCTGGTGATCCTGCTCGTCGCGGGCTTCGAGACCACCACCAACCTGCTCGGCAACGGGCTGGCGGTGCTGCTGGCCCATCCCCGGGCCGCCGACGTGCTGCGTCAGCACCCGCAGCACGCCCCGGCGTACGTGGACGAACTGCTCCGCTTCGACTCCCCGGTGCAGCTGACCACCCGCACCAACGGCGAAACCGTTCGGCTCGGCGGGGTCGAGGTGCCCGCCGACAGTTGGATCCTGCTGCTGCTCGGCGCGGCCAACCGCGACCCCCGGCGGTACCCGCGGCCGGAGCGGTTCGACCCGTGGCGGGCGCAGCTGAATCCACTCTCCTTCGGCGCCGGGCCGCACTACTGCCTGGGAGCGGGGCTGGCCCGACTGGAGGCGCAGGTGGCCTTCCCGGCGCTGCTGCGCCGGCTGCCCGGGCTGGCGTCGGCCGGGCAGCCCCGGCGACGGATCCGGCTGACCTTGCGCGGGTACGACCACCTGCCGATCACCGTGGGTGAACCGCAGGCGGCCACGGTTGGTGGTGCGCCGGCCGGCACGGCCATCGGCAGTCCGTAGACTGGTACGGCACTACCGTCCCGCCGTGAAGGAGCCAACCCGCGTGACCGTCCAGCCCATCCGTCTGTTCGGGGATCCGGTGCTGCGCACGCCGGCCGATCCGGTGGTCGACTTCGACGTCGAGCTGCGCAAGCTCGTCGAGGACCTGACCGACACCATGCGTGAGCAGGGCGGTGCCGGTCTCGCCGCGCCGCAACTGGGCGTGGGCCTGCGGGTGTTCACCTTCGACGTCGACGACGTGCTCGGCCACCTGGTGAACCCGGTCCTGGAGTTTCCCGACGAGGAGGAGCAGGACGGCCCGGAGGGGTGCCTGTCCATTCCCGGGCTCTATTTCGACACCAAGCGCCGGCAGAACGTGATCGCCAAGGGCTTCAACGGTTACGGCGACCCGATGCAGATCGTCGGCACCGGGTTGATGGCCCGCTGCGTGCAGCACGAGACCGACCACCTCGACGGGGTGCTCTTCCTCGACCGGCTGGATGCGGCCGGCCGCAAGGAGGCGATGAAGGCGATCCGCCAGGCCGAGTGGTACGACGCCGCCGCGCCGCCCACAGTCAAGCTGAGCCCGCACGCCGCCGGCAGCCCCTTCGGTCTGGGGCGGTGACCGGGTGCGTGTGATCTTCGCCGGTACGCCGGCCGTCGCCGTTCCGGCCCTGGCCGCCGTGGCCGCCTCCCGGCATGAGCTGATCGCCGTGGTCACCCGCCCGGACGCGCCCGCCGGGCGCGGCCGAGGGCTGGTCCGCTCCCCGGTCGGTGCCTGGGCCGACGAGCACGGTGTCGAGGTGCTGACCCCCGCGCGTCCCCGGGAGCCGGAGTTCCTGGACCGGCTGCGCGAGCTGGCTCCGGACTGCGTGCCGGTGGTCGCCTACGGCGCGCTGGTGCCGCCGGTCGCGTTGGAGATCCCCCGGCACGGCTGGGTGAACCTGCACTTTTCACTGCTACCGGCGTGGCGGGGTGCCGCACCCGTGCAGCACGCCGTGCTGCACGGCGACGAGCTGACCGGGGCCAGCGTCTTCCACCTGGAGGAGGGGCTGGACACCGGCCCGGTCTACGGCACGCTCACCGACGAGATCCGGCCCGCGGACACCTCCGGGGACCTGCTGGAGCGCTTGGCGCACAGCGGCGCCGGGCTGCTGGTGGCGGTGCTTGACGCGCTGGAGGACGGCACCGCCAGGGCGCAGCCGCAGCCGGCCGACGGCGTTTCGCTGGCCCCGAAGCTCACCGTCGAGGACGCCCGGGTGCGCTGGGGCGACCCGGCCTTCGCGGTCGACCGGCGCATCCGTGCCTGCACCCCGGCCCCCGGCCCGTGGACGACCTTCCGCGACGAGCGGGTGAAGCTCGGCCCGGTCACCCCGGCACCGGACGCGCCCGACCTCAAGCCCGGTGAGCTGCTCGTGGAGAAGGCGCGGGTGCTGGCCGGCACCGCCACCGTCCCGGTCCGTCTCGGCGAGGTGCGCGCGGCCGGCAAGCGGGCCATGCCGGCGACCGACTGGGCACGCGGTGCCCGCGTCGGTGCCGGGGAGGAGTTCGCGTGAGGGAGACCGCCGCCCGCCGCAGCGGAGAGCGTCGGGGGCGGCCGATGGTCGACCGGCCACGGTACGCGGCGTACGAGGCGGTCGCGGCAGTGCACCGCGACGACGCGTACGCCAATCTGGCGCTGCCGGCGATCCTGACCGACGCGGGACTTTTCGGCCGGGACGCCGCCTTCGCCACCGAACTGACCTACGGCACGCTGCGCCACCTCGGCACGCTCGACGCGATCCTCACCGACGCGGCCGGGCGGGACGTGCAGCGGATCGACCCACCGGTCCGCGACGCGCTGCGCATCGGCGCGTACCAACTGCTGCACACCCGAGTGCCGGCGCACGCCGCGGTCTCCTCCACCGTCGACCTGGTCCGGGCGGTGGGCCAGGGCGCCACCGGCTTCGCCAACGCCGTGCTGCGCGAGGTCGCCACCCGCGACGTCGACGAGTGGGTGACTCGACTGGCACCGTCGATCGACAGCGACCCGGTCGGCCACCTCGCGCTGGCCTACAGTCATCCACAGTGGATCGTGCGGGCGTTCAACGAGGCGCTCGGTGGCGACTTCGGCGAGACCACCCGCCTGCTGATCGAGGACAACGAGCGCCCTCCGGTGCACCTGTGCGCCCGGCCCGGCCTGGTCGACCCGGTCGACCTCGCCGACGAGGTGGGTGGCGCGCCCGGCGCCTTCTCGCCGTACGCGGTCTACCTCGCCGGTGGCGCACCGGGCGAGCTGGCGGCGGTGGCCGACGGGCGGGCCCACGTCCAGGACGAAGGTTCCCAACTGGTGGCGAACGCGCTCGCGCTGGCACCGGTGGACGGGCCGGACGGCCGGTGGCTCGACCTGTGCGCCGGGCCGGGCGGCAAGTCCGGTCTGCTCGGGGCCCTCGCCGCGCAGCGGGACGCGCGGCTGACCGCCGTGGAGGTGGCCGAGCATCGGGCCCGGCTGGTCGCCGGCGCCACCCGGGGGCTGCCGGTCACCGTGCTGAACACCGACGGCCGGCTGGTGGGCACCGAGCCGAAGCTGCCGGAGGAACACTTCGACCGGGTGCTTGTCGACGCGCCGTGCACCGGGCTCGGCTCGCTGCGTCGCCGGCCGGAGTCACGTTGGCGGCGTCAGCCGTCCGACCTGTCCGCCCTGACCCGGTTGCAGCGTGAGCTGCTCGCCGCCGGGTTGCGGGCGGCCCGGCCGGGTGGGCTGGTGGCCTACGTGACCTGTTCACCGCACACCGTGGAGACGCACGTGACGGTGACCGAGGCGGCCCGCCGCAGCGGAGTGCCGGTCGACTTCGTCGACGCCCGTACGGTGCTGCCGGCCGGCATGCCAGGGTTGGGCGACGGACCGACGGTGCAGCTGTGGCCGCACCGGCACGGCACCGACGCCATGTTCCTCGCCCTGCTCCGCCGCACCTGATCCCGGCCCCGGCACCGCCGGGATCCGTTCGTGGCGTACCTGATCGGCAGACCGGCACCGTCCGGATCCGTTCGTGGTGTGCTGCGGACCCCGCCGCCGGGATCCGCTTGTGGCGTGCTGCGGACCGGCCGCCCGGACCCGCCCCGGGCGCGGCGGTCGGGGGAAGAGCCGCAGCGACCGGGGCGGGTGGCTATTCGGCGGACCTGACGGGTACCCAGTCCGTGAACCGTCGGTGCAGATCCGGGAGCTGTTCACCGGGCGATAGCCCGGCAAGCTGCTCCGCGGCCTCTTCGCGCAACTCCACCAGGTGCACCATGAGCGCCGGCTTGTCCTCCCGGTACACGGCGAGCAGATTCAGCTTCGCCGGAGAACAGGGCCAGGCGGCCCCGCAGGCCCGGCACCGCCACGTCGGGCGGGACGGGACGTGCGCCTCGATCCGGCCGTTCATCCGGTCACGCTCGCGACGCCGGAGCGGGGCCGGGAGCGACGCTCGGCGTACGGGACGGGTGGGACGTTCACCGGCCGCATCCCCGCGGGCCGCAGGAACAGCGCCCGCCGCTGCGTCGCGTCCCCGTGCCGATCGAGCTGGTAGACGTCGACCCAGGCCCACCCGTCGTACGTCGTGCGTTCCAGGTGCCGGATCACTCGGACCAGGATCGGTTGGTGGAACTGCGGGGATGCTTCCCGGGCCAGGAGGTACACGCCGGGACGGACCCGAGGTGTTCCGCCCTCCCGCCCGGTCACCTGCCACGCGCCGGCTCTTGCACGGACATGGGTGCCTCCTCCGTCGTGGTTGGAGGGGGTCGCCCCGGTCTGCTCGCCCAGGGGCGACCCCCGGCGACCCGGCGAGCGGGATTGCCGTCCCAAGGCCCGCACGCGCCGCCCACGAGAACCATCGCGTGGCGAATGTGGACGACTACAGGGCGTAGGCATAGGTTCTTCAGACGTCAAGGACGTCATGTGGGAGGCGGGCATGAATCAGGCGCTGAGGGCAGCCATGGTGGACGCGGGGGAAACCGCCGAGAGTCTCGCCGAACAGGTAGGCGTGGATCCCAAGACAGTCGCACGGTGGGTTGCCCCGGGGCGGGTGCCGCATCCCCGACACCGCGCGGCGGCGGCTGCGGCACTAGGGCGGGACATCGAGGACATCTGGCCGGACGTTTTGAAGCGGCGCGAGCCGTCCTGGCTCCGGCCGTGGGTGGAGACGGAACTCCAGGCCACCGCGCTGCGGTCCTTTGAGGTGGCGGTCATCCCGGGCCTGTTGCAGACCCCCGAGTACGCCACGGCGGTGCTCAGCAGCGGGCTGCTCGCCCCGGACGAGGTGGCCGGCTACGTCGAGACCCGGATGCGCCGGCAGTCGTCGGTCCTGGAACGGCGCAAACCGCCGCTCTTCGTCGCGGTCATCGACGAGTTCGCGCTGCGTCGCGGCGCCCCGGACATCATGCACCCACAGCTGGATCACCTGGTGCGGTTGGCGCAGCGGCCCAACATCCTGCTGCACGTACTGCCGCTCGACGCCGGCCTGCACCCCGGGCAGGCCGGGCCGTTCGTCATCGCCACGACGGAGGACGGCGACGTCGCCTACCTGGACGACCAGGCCGCCGGCCGGCTGACCAACGACACCGCCGCGCTCTGGTCCATTTGGGATACGCTGCGCTCGGTGGCGCTCCCGCGCCGCCAGACCATCGACTTCCTTGAGGCACGATCATGGCTGACCTGACCGGCGCCGTGTGGCGCACAAGCACCCGTAGCAGCTCGAACGGTGGGAACTGTGTCGAGGTCGCCGACAATCTTCCCGGCGTCGTCGGCGTCCGCGACTCGAAGGACCGGACCGGTCCGGCGTTGGTCTTCGCCCCGGCGGCCTGGCAGGCGTTCGTCGCCCGGGCCGCCGGGCGGTCCTGACCCGACCCGCGCGCAAGCGCCCGTCCCCGCACGGGGGTGGGCGCTTCGTCGTCAGCGCAGGAACCCATCGCACCCACCGCCCCGCCGCCCCACCCCGCACCCACCGCCTCGCCGCCCCACCCCGCCCCGACGATTCGGGTTCCTCACGTCGAAATCTTGGACAGTTTCCGTTATTCGCGAACGGAATCTTGCCAAGATCTCGCGGGCGACGGGCCGGGGCCGGGACGAAGCGGCCGGAGCTGGGGCTGGGGCTGGGTCAGTTGATGGGCAGGACCCGGGTGCCGGCACCCTTCACCGATCGGGTCAGGGTGCGGTCGCTCATCCAGAGGAAGCACTGGACCGACCGGTTGCCGCTGCGCCACTCGCCTTCCGACGGGTGGTAGAAGATGGTGCCGACCCGGTACTGGAGGTTGCCGTCGTCCGGCAGCTTGGCGAAGCGGGCGACGGCGCTGCGGCAACCTCGATGGCTCCGCCCCGGATTCTCCAGGAACTCCGACCAGCTGCTCTCCGGTGCCTGCCACAGACCCACGAACTCGGCCCGATGCTTCGCCGTGCACTTGACGGCGACCATCTCGGTCACCTCGTCGCCCTCGGTGCGGGCGTTGAAGCAGCCGTGCCGCAGCGGCGAGGACCCGTCCAGCGCACCGGCCAGGCTGGCCGTACGTCGTACCGGTATCGGGGTGTCGAGCCCGCGCAGCTCGTGGACGTCGCAGCGGAACCACCGGGCGCCGCCGGTCCACGCCTGCGGCGAGGGCAGGACGACGGTGAGCCCGATCCGGGCGCCGCGCCAGTCGCCGCCCAGTGTCTCGCGGACCTCACGGTCGCATTCGCCGAACGCGGCGCGCATCCCCTTGCTGCCGGCCGTCGGCAGTCGGGACCCGGTCGCTTCGGTGAGCGTTCCGACGTGCAGGGTTTCGGCCCGGTGCGGCTGCGCGCAGTCCACCGGTGCGTACGCGCTGAGGTAGCCGACCTCCTGCGGCTGCCCGTGGCAGGTGCCGGAGCCGGGCGTGAACACCGCCGGTGCGCTCATCGACGTCCAGTCGTCGACCAGGTCACCATCGGTGCCGGCCGGCCGGGTGCAGCCGGTCGCCGCCAGCGCCACCACGGTCGCCAGGGCGACTCCGGTCAGCCATCGTCGCATCCCCGTGGACCTCCCGCTCCCCGCTGTCGAAGCGGCAGCATACGGCACCGGATTCGGCGACCGTTCGAGCCGTTTCCGCACCGTACTCAGGTGACAGGCAGTCCCTGCGGGCCCACGCCGCGCATCGAGCCGGTGAGCTTGCGGTCGTCGCTCCAAAGGATGCACCGCACCCCCCGGTCGCCCTCCTCCCATTCCCGCTGTGACGGCGGGTAGAAGATGGAACCGGCGCGGTAGGGCAGGTCGGCGTTGTTGGGCACGTCCGCGAAGGCGGCGATCAGCTCCATGCACCGCTTGTGGGCCTGGCCGGCCGAACGGACGAACTGCTCCCAGCTCATGTCCTGCTCGACGTAGACACCGACGAACTCGGCGCCGTGCGGCTCGGTGCACAGCACCGGGGCCATGTAGTTGAGGCTGTCGCCGATGAGCTTCGGGTCGAAGCAACGGTGCACCAGCGGTGAGTCGCCGATCAGTGCGCCGCGCAGGCTGCCGGTGCGGTTGACCGGCCGGGTGTTGTCGATGCTGTCGGTCTCGCTCAGGTCGCAGCGGAACCAGCGGGCACCACCGTTCCAGGCCGGCGCCGACGGCAGGGAGATGTTGAGCGTCAACCGGGCGGTGTGCCAGTCACCGCCGAGCACCAGGCGCGCCCGCTGGTCGCACTCCGCGCGGGCGGTACGCAGGGCCGCCGACCCCGGTTCCGGGCGTTCACCCTCGGCGGCTGCGTCGGTGAACGTGCCGACGTGGATTGCCTCGGCGAGATGGTTGCGAGCACAGTCCACGGTCTCGTAGGTGCTCGCCTGGACCACCGCGGTGATCCGGGGCAGGCAGGCGTCGGTGGCCGGCACGAACATGGTCGGCGCCCGCAGTGTCTGCCAGTCGTCGGTGAGATCGCCGTCGGTCCCACCCGGCCGCACGCAGCCGCTGAGCACCATCGCAGCCACACTGGCCAGCGCCAGTGCCGCGAGCCACCGTCGCATCGTCCGCCCTTTCCGGGAGCTGCCGCCCGGCTGCCGGCTCCCGCGCCCACCGGCATGCACGATACGTCACCGTCCCCGATGGAGTGTTGCCGCGAATCGGTCGTCTGGCCAGTGGAAGCTGAGCTTCATTCCGTTTCATCGGTTCGAAGGGGGTCATTCTGCACCATTGGTCACCTCCGGGTCACGGGGTGTCCCGGTTGCTGGCACGCTGCCGCGGCTGCTGGCCGCGTTCGTACACTGGCCCTGTGACCGTACCGCCGCCGATCGTCGCGCCCAGCATCCTCGCCGCCGATTTCTCCCGTCTCGCCGAGGAGGTCCGTGCCGTCGAGGACGCCGCGGACTGGTTGCACGTCGACGTCATGGACAACCACTTCGTGCCGAACCTGACCATCGGGCTGCCCGTGGTGCAGAGCCTGCGGGCCGCCACCAAGCTGCCCTTCGACGTGCACCTGATGATCACCGACCCGAAGCGTTGGGCGCCCGGCTACGCCGACGCGGGGGCGTACAACGTCACGTTCCACGCCGAGGCCTGCGACGACCCGGTGGCGTTGGCCCGGGACCTGCGGGCGGCCGGTGCCAAGGCGGGGCTGGCGATCGACCGGGACACCCCGATCGAGCCGTACCTCGACCTGCTGCCCAGCTTCGACACGTTGCTGGTCATGACCATCAAGGCCGGGTTCGGCGGGCAGCGCTTCCTCCCGCAGCTGTTGGACAAGGTCCGCACCGCGCGCCGCCATGTCGACGCCGGCCACCTGGAGCTGCGCATCGAGGTCGACGGCGGGATCGCCGCCGACACCATCGAGCAGGCGGCTGCGGCGGGCGCCGACGCCTTCGTGGCCGGCACCGCCGTCTACGGCGCCGACGACCCGGCCGAGGCGGTACGCCGGCTGCGCGGGCTGGCCGAACGCGCGGCGGCCGGGGCCTGACGTGGACACCCCCGACGACGATCGCAAGGACGTGATCCTCGTCGTCGACGACGACGAGGACATCGCCCGCTTCGTCGAGTTCAACCTGCGTCTCCAGGGCTTCGACGTGATCCTCGCCGCCGACGGTCAGGAGGCGTTGGAGCTGATCGAACGCCAGCGGCCCGACCTGGCCGTGGTCGACCTGATGATGCCGCGGGTGGACGGGCTGGAACTGACCCGGCGACTGCGCGCCGATCCGATGACCGCCGCCCTGCCGGTGATCATGCTGACGGCCAAGGGGATGACCCAGGACAAGGTCCACGGGCTCAACGCCGGGGCCGACGACTATCTGGTCAAGCCCTTCGACAATGCCGAGCTGGTCGCCCGGGTCAGCTCCACGCTGCGGCGCAACAAGGAGTTCCGGGAGGTCTCCCCGCTCACCGGCCTGCCGGGCAACAGCCGGATCCGCCGGGAGATCGCCGACCGGGTCCGTGGCGGCGCGGACTACGCCGTCGGCTACATCGACATTGACCGGTTCAAGAGCGTCAACGACCGGTACGGGTTCGTCCGGGGCGACGGCTTCATCTCCGCGCTCGCCCGCAGCCTGCACCGGGCGGTCGTCGCGGTGGCCCTGCCGCCGGCCTTCCTCGGCCACGTCGGCGGTGACGACTTTGTCTTCGTGTGCACGCCCGAGCAGGTACGGCCACTGACCCTGCGGGTTTCGTCGGACTTCGAGAAGGCCGCGGACGCCCTCTACGATCCCACCGACCGGGAACGCGGCTACGTGGAGTTGAAGGACCGGCGGGGCAACATCCGCCGGGCGGCGCTTGTCACCCTCTCCATCGGGGTCGCCATCTCCGACGCCGACAAGCGCATCACCAACCCGCTGGAGGCGATGACCGTCGCCTCCGAGATGAAGACCGTGGCCAAGAGCCAACCCGGCTCGTACGTGGCGGTGGATCGCCGTCGCGGCGTCGCCGACCCCGGTAACCGTCATGTGAAGTAGCTCGCCCGGGTGGCCCGGTGCCCCGCCGGACGTGTAAGACTTTGCTCAGTACCCACCACGCGCTGGCGGGACTCGGTGTAATTCCGAACCGGCGGTGATCCACGGTCCGACCGTGGTAAGCCCGCGACCCGGGAGCGGTTCGTCCGCCCGGTGGACCTGGTGAGAATCCGGGGCCGACGGTTGGGGGCGGCTCGTCCGCGCCCAGACAGTCCGGATGGGAGACAGCGCGCGGGACGGAAGGGAGCCGTGTGGCTCGCCGGGCTCCGGCGTGCGCGCGTCCCGGCCGGGGCGGCTGTGCCGTACCCGGATTCCGCTGCCTGCCCGTGGCCACCCGGCCGACCTCCCCGCCCGCGCGTACGAGCGAGAGGGCAGCGGCAGGCGATGGCAAGCGTCTCCGTGGACGAGGCGATGCGTCGCGCGATCGAACTCGCGGCGCGCGGGCTCGGCACCACCAGTCCCAACCCGGTCGTCGGCTGCGTGCTGCTCGACGCCGACGGCGAGGTGGTGGGCGAGGGCTTCCACGCGTACGCCGGGGGACCGCACGCCGAGATCGTCGCGTTGGCCCAGGCCGGCCAGCGGGCCAAGGGCGGCACGGCGGTGGTCACCCTGGAACCCTGCGACCACGTCGGCCGCACCAGCCCCTGTAGCACCGCGCTGGTCCAGGCGGGGGTGGCCCGGGTCGTCATCGCGGTACCGGACCCCAATCCCGTCGCCACCGGCGGCGCAGCCACGTTGCGCGCCGCCGGGGTCCGGGTCGACCTGGGGGTACGCGAGGCCGAGGCGGAGAGCGGCAACGTGGCCTGGCTGACCGCCATGCGTCGGGGCTGGCCGTACGTGATCTGGAAGTACGCCGCGACCCTGGACGGCCGCTCCGCGGCGGCCGACGGCACCAGCATGTGGATCACGTCCGAGGCGGCCCGGATGGACGTGCACGCGCTGCGCGCCACCGTCGACGCGGTGGTCGTCGGGGTCGGCACGGTCCTCGCCGACGATCCCCGCCTCACCGTGCGCAACCTGCGCGACGGCAGCCTGGCCATCCGGCAGCCGCTGCGCGTGGTGGTCGACTCGGTCGGGCGTACCCCGGATGACGCCCGGGTCCGCGACGGCGCCGCCCGCACCTGGGTGGCCACCGCCGAGGAGGTGGGCACCGCCCCGGACGGTGGCGTCGACCTGCCGGCGCTGCTCGCCGCCCTGCACACCCGTGGGGTACGGGCCGTGCTGCTGGAGGGCGGGCCCCGGCTCGCCGGGGCGTTCCTCGCCGCCGGCCTGGTCGACCGGGTGGTCGGCTACCTCGCGCCCCGGCTGCTCGGGGCCGGGCCCGCCGCGCTTGTCGATGCGGGTGTGACCACCATCGCCGAGGCCATCGACCTGGAACTCACCGACGTTACGCAGGTCGGTCCCGACCTGCGGATCACCGCGCTGCCCCGGAAGAGGGAGGGCTAGGCATGTTCACCGGCATCGTCGAGGAACTGGGCGAGGTCGTCGGGGTGACCCCGACGGCGGAGGACTCGTCTCTGGTAGCGGTCCGTGGCCCACTGGTCACCTCCGACGCACGGCACGGCGACTCGATCGCGGTCAACGGGGTCTGCCTGACCGTCGTCGACGTCGACGGCGGGGTGTTCACCGCCGACGTGATGGGCGAGACGCTGCGCCGCTCGGCGCTGGGCGCGCTGCGTACCGGCGACCGGGTCAACCTGGAGCGGGCCGCCGCGCTGGGCAGCCGCCTCGGCGGTCACCTGGTGCAGGGGCACGTCGACGGCGTGGGCGAGGTGCTCTCCCGCGAGCCGGCCCCGCGCTGGGAGACGGTCCGGTTCCGGTTGCCCGCCGCGTTGTCCCGGTACGTGGTGGAGAAGGGCTCGATCACCGTCGACGGGGTCTCGCTGACCGTGGCGGAGGTCGGTGCCGACTGGTTCGCCGTCGGCCTGATCCCCACCACCCTGTCGGCGACCACGCTCGGCACCCGGTCGGTTGGTGACCCGGTCAACCTGGAGATGGACGTGCTGGCCAAGTACGTCGAGCGGCTGCTGGCCGGCCGCACCGTCGACGGAGCGGAGGTGCCGGCATGACCTTCGCCGACATCGAGCAGGCCCTGGCCGAGATCGCCGCCGGCCGTCCGGTCGTGGTGGTCGACGACGCCGACCGGGAGAACGAGGGTGACCTGATCTTCGCGGCCGAGCTGGCCACCCCGGAGCTGCTGGCCTTCACGGTGCGGCACACCTCGGGCTTCATCTGCGTACCGCTCACCGAGAGCGAGTGCGACCGGCTCGACCTGCCGCCCATGCACCACACCAACCAGGACCGGCGGCAGACCGCCTACACGGTGACGGTCGACGCCCGGGAAGGGGTCACCACCGGCATCTCGGCGGCCGACCGGGCGCACACCATCCGGCTGCTCGCCGACCCGGCCACCGGCCCGACGGACCTGGCCCGCCCGGGGCACGTGGTGCCGCTGCGGGCCCGCCCGGGTGGGGTGCTGCGCCGCCCCGGGCACACCGAGGCGGCCGTGGACCTGACCCGGCTGGCCGGGCTGCGCCCGGCCGGGGTGCTCTGCGAGCTGGTCAACGACGACGGCACCATGATGCGGCTGCCGGACCTGGAGAAGTTCTGCGCCGAGCACTCGCTGACCCTGGTCACAATCGCGGATCTGATCGCCTACCGGCGGCGCACCGAGAAGCAGGTCGAGCTGGTCGCTGACGCCCGGATGCCCACCGAGCACGGGGTGTTCCGGGCGCTGGGCTACCGCAGCGAGTACGACTCGGCCGAGCACGTGGCGCTGGTGATGGGCGACATCGGCGACGGCCGTGACGTGCTGGTCCGGGTGCACTCGGAGTGCCTGACCGGCGACGTCTTCTCGTCGGTGCGCTGCGACTGCGGGCCGCAGCTCAACGCCGCCCTGGACCGGGTGGCCCGCGAGGGGCGGGGCGTGGTCCTCTACGTGCGCGGTCACGAGGGGCGTGGCATCGGGCTGCTGCACAAGCTCCAGGCGTACCAGTTGCAGGACCAGGGCCGCGACACGGTGGACGCGAACCTCGACCTCGGCCTGCCGGCCGACGCGCGTGACTACGGCACCGGCGCGCAGATCCTCTACGACCTCGGGGTCCGCTCGATGCGGTTGTTGACCAACAACCCGGCCAAGCGGGCGGGGCTGGAGGGCTACGGACTGACCGTCACCGGCCGCGAGGGGCTGCCGGTGCGCCCGCACCCGGAAAACGTACGTTACCTGCGGACCAAGCGGGACCGGATGGGCCATCTGCTCGACCAGCTTGACGAGGTGGCCGAGGCGCCGATGGGGCGTCCGGTGCCGGGCAGAGAGATCGGAGCGTAGGAGAGATGGCGGGTTTCGGGGAGCCGGGTACGGCTCCGGTGGACGCGGCCGGGATGACCGTCGGTGTGGTCGCCGCGCGCTGGCACGGTGACCTGACCGACCACATGCTCGACCGGGCGGTCGCCGCCGCGCAGGCGTGCGGTGCGCGGGCGGTGGTGGCCCGGGTGGCCGGCTCGGTGGAGCTGCCCGTGGTGGCGCAGGCCCTGGCCCGGCGCTGTGACGTGGTGGTCGCCCTCGGCGTGGTGGTACGCGGTGCCACCGCCCACTTCGACTACGTCTGCCGCTCGGTCACCGACGGCCTGACCCGGGTCGCCCTGGACGAGGGCAAGCCGGTCGCCCACGGCGTGCTCACCGTCGACACCATCGAGCAGGCCCGCGACCGTGCCGGCCTGCCCGACTCCGCCGAGGACAAGGGCTGGTCGTCGACGGTGGCCGCCCTCGACGCCGCCCTCGCCATCCGCCAGACCGCCGCCGCCGGCAACTACCCTGTCGGTTTCGGCGCCTGACGGTTGCGGCGTCGGCGGTTCAGCTCTCCTCCTCGTTCGGATCGAACTGTGCCTGGACGGCCTGCTCGACCGCCGCTGAGGACAGCGGGGTGACGGTCTGACCACTGATCGAGCAGCCGGCCCAGTAGCTGCCGGTGGCCTGCGAGCCCTGGATGCTCCAGTAGTCGCTGTCGCACCGGGCGACGTCCCGGTTCACGTCGTCCAGGTCGGCGTCACTGAGCAGCACGTGCGGGATGCCGGTCTTGCTGACGTACATGAAGTTCTTCGGCAGGTAGATCGTCACGTTGTCCACGCCGGCGGTGACCAGGTGGTTGGCCAGCGCGCTGATGTCGTGTCCGGTGTGGCAGACGAGGAACCACAGGGTGTGGCCGCTGATCCCGGCCGGGGTGAACTTCGCGGCCAGGTCCTGGGCGAACTCGTCCAGCCACCGTCCGCCGATCCACGGTGCCTCCTGCCCGGACCGGGGATCGATGTCGTAGCCGGAGTGGGCGAGGACCAGGACCGGCTCGCCGGGCTTGAGCGCCGGCTTCAGCGGGGTCTGCATCTCGGCGATCGTGCTGTTCAGCACGGCCCGGGTGACGTGCTGCGCCACCGCCTTGTTCGCCCGGAGGCGCTTGAGGTCGGCCGCGAACTCGCGGCTGATCTTGCTCTTGCTCTCGATGATCCAGATCATGGGGTCTCCCGGCGACGAGGGGCTGTCGCCTCAGGATGCGTCCATCAGCCGGCGACCAGCATCGACCAGTCCTCTTCCGAACAGTCGGAAACCGGCTTCGACCGTGCTCACGTGAGTTCGGGCGCTCCCGCTTCCTGGGCGAGCCACCGCTCCTCCAACTGCTTGAGGACGCCCTCGGAGGCGAGCTGTCCGACCGTCGCGCTGACGCAACCGGTGAGTGGCGAGTCCTTCTCCAGCAGCAGTCCGAACGCCTCCGGGCTGCCCACCTGGGGTAGCTGTCCGACGATCACCGCGTCGTCGATCTCCGTCCCGGCGATTGTGAACGCGGTGGGCAGATCCACCACCAGGCCGTCGATCCGACCGTTCCGCAGCGCCTTGGTGGCCTCGTCGCGGGATTTGTAGGTCCGCGGTTCGGAGCTCGGCTGCACCAGATCGGTGATGGCCTGGTGGCCGGTCGTGCCGGCCTGGGCGCCGAGCCGGGCGTCACGCAGTTCGGCCAGCGCGGCCCCGCCTGCGATCTCGGTGGACTTCAGCGTGATCACCGCCTGCCGGACCAGGTGGTACGGCGCGGAGAAGTCGACCGCCTGCTTGCCCTCGTCGCTGATCGAGAACTGGTCGATGCCGAAGTCGAAGGTCTTCGGCCCGGGGGCGACAGCGGCCTCGGACCCCACCCGTGTCCAGGTGACGTCGTCGCGGGCGTAGCCGAGCTGTTCGGCCACCGCGTAGGCCACGGCGGACTCGAAGCCCTGACCGTTGTCCGGCTTGTCGTCGACGAACCACGGCTGGCGGACCGCCGCACCGGTGGCGATGGTGAGCTTGCCCGCAGTCTCGGTGGGCAGGCTGTCCTTGGCGCACGGCATCGACACGGTCGGCATGGGCGCGGGCTGGGCCTGCGGCGTGCAGGCGCTGGCCGCGAGCAGAACGGCCGCTGCGGAGGCGAAGGCGAGGGTACGCGGGGTGGTGACCATGGCGGACAGCGTACGACCAACATAGGTGGGGATCGAAGGGTTGTCCCATCGTGCCGGTGTGGGATGCGTTCCGTCCACCGGTCACCACCGACCCGGCGCGCGGGTCGACCCTGGGCGACTGCGAGAATCCGTCTCCGTGAAGACGTTCGAGGAGTTGTTCGCGGAGTTGCAGGCCAAGGCCGCGGCCGGCACCCCCGGCTCGGGCACGGTCGCCGCACTGGAGCAGGGCGTGCACTTCATCGGCAAGAAGGTCGTCGAGGAGGCGGCCGAGTCCTGGATGGCCGCCGAGCACGAGGGGTCCGAGCGCACCGCCGAGGAGATCTCCCAGCTGCTCTACCAGGTCCAGGTGCTGATGCTCGCCACCGGTCTCGACCTGAAGGACGTCTACCGACATCTGTGAGTGCCTCCACCGTCGAACCGAACCGATCGAAGGAGCACTCCGTCATGCTGCGTGTCGCCGTACCCAACAAGGGCGCCCTGGCCGACTCGGCCGCCCAGATGCTGCGTGAGGCGGGTTACCGCCAGCGCACCGACACCAAGGACCTGGTCTGCCGCGACCAGGCCAACGACATCGAATTCTTCTACCTGCGGCCGAAGGACATCGCCACCTACGTCGGCTCCGGTGATCTGGACGTCGGCATCACCGGCCGGGACCTGCTGATCGACTCCGGCGCGCCGGCCGAGGAGGTCGTCGACCTGAACTTCGGCCGGGCCACCTTCCGCTTCGCGGCCCGGCCCGACGACGTCGACGACGTACGGGAGCTGGGTGGGCACCGGATCGCCACCGCGTACCCGGGGCTGGTCGAGCGGCACCTCGCCGAGTTGGGCGTCAAGGCCGACGTGATCCGTCTCGACGGTGCGGTGGAGAACGCCATCCGGCTGGGCGTCGCCGACGTGGTCGCCGACGTGGTCGAGACCGGGGCCACGCTGCGCCAGGCCGGTCTGGTGGTCTTCGGTGAGCCGCTGCTGCAATCCTCGGCGGTGCTGGTACGCCGCACCGGCGCGGCCGCTCACCCGCAGGCCGAGCAGCTGCTGCGCCGGCTGCACGGGGTGCTGGTGGCCCGCCGCTACGTGATGCTCGCCTACGACGTGCCGGCCGGGCTGTTGGATCGGGCCAGCTCGTTGACCCCGGGCATCGAGTCGCCGACGGTCTCGCCGTTGCACCGGGAGGGCTGGGTGGCGGTGCAGGCCATGGTGCTCCGCGACGACGTGCACCGGATCATGGACGAACTCTACGAGCTGGGTGCCCGCGCGATCCTGGTCACCAACATCCACGCCTGCCGGTTGTGAGTCGCTGCTTCGATGGCCCGTGAGGTCCACGTCAGTGTGGCGGCGGCGGGGCGGCCGGAAGCGGATGGCAGACTTGTGCCATGAGTGAGCGGCGGGACGTGACGCAGCCCAGCGCCGGTCCGGGCGAGCGCGAGCGGGCGACCGGCACCGAGCTGTTCCGGCTGCGGCCACGCCGGATCCGGCTGGTCTGCTGGGTGTCGGCGATCCTGCTGGTCGTGGTCTTCGCGCTGGTCGCCACCACGCTGACCGGCCCGACCGGCAACGGGTACGGCACCTTCCAGCGCGGTGACCAGTTCGCCATGATCGGGCTTGGGATCCTGTTCGCCCTGGGCACCCTGCTGTTCACCCGGCCTCGGGTCGAGGCGGACGCGCGGGGGGTGCGGGTGCGCAACATCATCGGCTCGTACGAACTGCCCTGGGAGGTCGTCCGGGGCGTCCGGTTCGACCGGGGCGCCCCCTGGGCGGCCCTGGAGCTGTACGACGACGACCTGCTGCCGGTGGTCGCCCTCCAGGCCGCAGACAAACAGCTCGCCGTCGACGGGGTGCGCGCCCTGCGCCGGCTGCACCGGGAGCACCTTGCCGCGCTCGCCGAGCGGGCAGCGGGCCAGCGCCCGGTTTGAGGGGCCGCTGGCCGAGGGTGTAGTGTTGTCAAGTCGACCAGGCTGTCCGCTCCGGCGGGTGGCCGTGAAAGCGGAGCGCCTGCTCCCACCCGAGTCGCCGCCTTTGGCGTCCGGGTCCGGTCACCGGTTCCGGGCACGTCCCGGCATCGGATGCGCGATCCTGTGATCGTGCCGACCGGTCGAGCAGGCCCTGGCATTCGCCGGGGCCTTCTACTTTCCGGGCCGGTTCCCACCGGGAGCCGCCGGGTCGGCCACGCATGAAGATCCGACTCGAGGAGGCCCCATCAGCGTCGAACCACGCGTGAACGATCAGATCCGGGCACGTGAGGTCCGACTGGTCGGCCCCGAGGGTGAGCAGGTGGGCATCGTCCCGCTGGAGCGCGCCCTTCAGCTGGCCGCGGACGTCGATCTGGACCTGGTCGAGGTTGCGCCGATGGCGCGCCCGCCGGTGTGCAAGCTCATGGACTTCGGCAAGTTCAAGTACGAGAGCGCACTGAAGGCGCGCGAAGCGCGGCGTAACCAGCAGCAGACCGTCATCAAGGAGATGAAGCTCCGGCCGAAGATCGATCCGCACGACTACGAGACCAAGAAGGGTCACGTGGTGCGGTTCCTCAAGGCCGGCGACAAGGTCAAGGTGACGATCATGTTCCGCGGTCGCGAGCAGAGTCGCCCGGAGCTGGGCTACCGGCTCCTGCGCCGGCTCGAGTCCGAGATCACGGAACTGGGATACGTGGAGTCCGCTCCGAAGCAGGACGGCCGAAACATGATCATGGTTCTCGCTCCGCACCGGGCCGTGAAGGCCTCCGCGGTCGCCGCCACGGCGTCCCGTGGCGGGCCTCGGGAGCGGACCGCGGAGGAGCCCGCCGCGACCGCCGAGCCTGCGGTGACAAGTGAGAGCGCAGCAGCCGGTGAGACCGGCACGACCGCTGACACCAGCGGTCAGTAACAGGGGAGAAGACGTTCCACATGCCGAAGATGAAGAGCCACACGGGGATGGGCAAGCGGGTCCGCGTGACCGGCAAAGGCAAGATCACGAAGCAGCAGGCCGGTCTGCGTCACAACCTGGAGAAGAAGCCCTCCACCCGCACCCGCCGGCTGACGGGCGTGGTCGAGGTGGCCAAGGCTGACGTCAAGCGCATCAAGAAGCTGCTCGGCCGCTGACGCGCGCCACCTGAATCCAAGAAGGAGTTGAGATGGCACGCGTCAAGCGGGCTGTTAACGCCCAGAAGAAGCGCCGTACCCTGCTGGAGACCGCGAGCGGATACCGCGGTCAGCGCTCCCGGCTGTACCGCAAGGCCAAGGAGCAGGTGCTGCACTCGATGCAGTACGCCTACCGGGACCGTCGCGACCGCAAGGGCGACTTCCGGCAGCTGTGGATCCAGCGGATCAACGCGGGTGCCCGCGCCAACGGGATGACCTACAACCGGCTGATCCAGGGCCTGCGCCTGGCCGGCATCGAGGTCGACCGCAAGATCCTGGCTGACCTGGCGGTCAACGACGCCGCCGCGTTCGCGGCGATCGTCGAGCTGGCCCGGGCTGCCGTGCAGGCCGAGGGCACCGGCGGCGCGCCCGCCCAGGCCGCCTGAGTCCCACCCAGCGCAGCGAGGCGTCCCTCGGCCACGGGGGACGCCTCGCGCGTGTGGCGGAGAACATGCTTTTCACACCGCGTACGCCCCGGGTGGTGGCCGCACGCCGACTTCAGCGTCGCCGCGAACGCGACGCCGCGGGTCGGTTCCTCGCCGAGGGACCGCAGGCGGTCCGGGAGGCGCTGAGCCGACCCGGCACCGTGCTGGAACTGTTCGGCACCCCGGCCGCCCTCGACCGGTACGCCGACCTCGCGGCGACCGCCGCCGCCGACGACGTACCCGTCTCCGAGGTGACCGACGAGGCGCTCGCCGCGCTCGCCGAGACCGTCGCCCCGCAGGGACTGGTCGCCGTCTGCCGGCAGCTCGACGTGTCCCTGGCCGACGCGTTGTCCCACAGCCCCCGACTGGTGGCCGTGCTCGCCGGCATCCGTGACCCGGGCAACGCCGGCACGGTGCTGCGTACCGCCGACGCGGCCGGCGCCACCGCGGTGATCTTTGCGGGGGACGCCGTCGACCCGTACAACGGCAAGTGCGTCAGGTCGTCCGCGGGCAGCCTGTTCCACGTCGACGTGGTCCGGGAGCGCGACCCGCTCGCGACGGTCACCGCGGCGCGGGCCGCCGGGCTGACCGTGCTCGCCGCGACCGGCCACGGCGAATCTGATCTCGACGACCTGGTCGACGCCGGCCGGCTGGCCGCACCGACCGCCTGGCTGTTCGGCTCCGAGGCGCACGGCCTGCCCATCGAGCTGGCCGAGGCCGCCGACGCGCGGGTCCGGGTGCCGCTGCACGGGCGGGCCGAGAGCCTCAACCTGGCTGCGGCGGCGGCCGTCTGCCTGTACGCTTCGGCCAGAGCACAGCGCTGACCCGAGGTCACGCGCACATGACGGAGGAGATGCGGCCCCGATGATGAACGCACCACGGCGTTCGTTTAGCCAGCCCGCCGGTGTCGGCGGGCGGCGGGCCTGACCTGCTCTCCACGCGACTCCCACCGGCGGGCTGCGGCACAGCCGCGCGTCCGTAGACTCGCCTAGCCGCCCGCGAGGGCTGGCGCCGTCGTGAGGGAGTGCCCGTACGCCATGACTTACCGCAACGATCCGTACGACCCGAAGCAGGTCGCCCTGCTCGACCCGGCC
Organism: Verrucosispora sp. WMMD703; assembly: GCF_049178935.1. Taxonomy (NCBI): domain Bacteria; kingdom Bacillati; phylum Actinomycetota; class Actinomycetes; order Micromonosporales; family Micromonosporaceae; genus Micromonospora; species Verrucosispora sp. WMMD703. The sequence continues at coordinate 2,591,811 of NZ_JBMHMM010000004.1, forward strand.
GCGTTGGCCGAGGCCGTGACCGAGGCCGAGAAGGCGTTCGCCGCCGCCGGTGACCCCGACGCGCTCGCCGTGGTGCGCCCGGCGCACCTGGGCGACCGGGCCCCGGTCTCGCTGGCCCGCCGCGAGATCGGCGCGCTGCCGCCGGCCGCCAAGGCCGACGCCGGCAAGCGGGTCAACGAGGCCCGCCGCACCATCGAGCAGGCGTACGCCGCCCGTGCCGAGGTGCTGGAGCGTGAGCAGGCCGAGCGGGTCCTGGTCGCCGAACGAGTCGACGTGACGCTGCCGTACGACCGCCACCCGCGTGGCTCCCGGCACCCGATCACCCTGCTCATGGAGCAGATCAGCGACCTGTTCATCGGGATGGGCTACGAGGTGGCCGAGGGGCCCGAGGTCGAGCTGGAGTGGACCAACTTCGACGCGCTGAACATCCCCGCCGACCACCCCGCCCGCGGGCTGATGGACACCTTCCACATCGCACCGGAGGGTTCCGGACTGGTGCTGCGTACCCACACCTCGCCGGTGCAGGCGCGCACCATGCTCACCCGCACCCCACCGATCTACGTGGTCGTCCCCGGCCGGGTCTACCGCACCGACGAGTTGGACGCCACCCACTCCCCGGTCTTCTACCAGGTCGAGGGCCTGGTGGTGGACAAGGGCATCACGATGGCGCACCTGCGCGGCACGCTCGACCACTTCGCCCGGGCCATGTTCGGCGCGGGCGCGAAGACCCGGTTCCGGCCGCACTACTTCCCGTTCACCGAGCCGTCGGCCGAGTTCGACGTGTGGTTCCCGGAGCACCGCAAGGGCCCACAGTGGGTCGAGTGGGGCGGCTGCGGCATGGTCAACCCGCGGGTGTTGCGGGCGTGCGGCATCGACCCGGAGGTCTACTCCGGCTTCGCCTTCGGCATGGGTATCGACCGGACGGTGATGTTCCGGCACGGGGTGGGCGACATGCGGGACCTGGTCGAGGGCGACGTCCGGTTCACCCGGGCGTTCGGCCACGGGGCTTAGTGCGGGCGCGAGTTACGGAGACGGTGGTTACACATCATGCGAGTTTCTCTCAGTTGGCTGCGGGAGTACGTCGACGTTCCCGACCTGCCCGTTGACGAGCTGGAACGGGCCCTGGTCGACCTCGGCATCGAGGTCGAGTCCATCGTGGACCTCTCCGGCACGGTCACCGGGCAACTGGTGGTCGGCGAGGTCCTGGAGGTCGAGGAGCTGACCGGCTTCAAGAAGCCGATCCGGTTCTGCCTGGTGAACGTGGGCACTGCCAACGGCACCGGCGAGCCGCAGGAGATCGTCTGCGGTGCCCGCAACTTCGCTCCGGGCGACCGGGTCGTGGTCATTCTGCCCGGCGGGGTGCTGCCGGGTGACTTCGCCGTCGGCGCCCGCCGGACGTACGGGCGCAACTCCAACGGGATGATCTGCTCGGCCCGGGAACTGGGCCTGGGCGACGACCACGACGGCATCCTGGTGCTGCCCGAGCACGTGGTCGCCGAGCCCGGCGACGACGCACGGCCGGTGATCGGCCTCAACGACATCATCGTCGAGGTGGAGATCACCCCGGACCGGGGCTACCAGATGTCACTGCGCGGGCTCGCCCGCGAACTGGCGCACGCTCTCGGTCTCGACTACACCGACCGGGGCCGGATGCCCGCGACGCCCGGCACGGCCGAGCCGGCGTACCCGGTCGAGGTGCGCGACCCGGTCGGCTGCGACCGGTTCGCGGCCCGGATGGTGCGCGACGTCGACCCGGCGGCGCAGACCCCGGACTGGATGCGGCAGCGGCTGACCATCGCCGGCATCCGCAGCATCTCGTTGCCGGTCGACATCACCAACTACGTGATGCTTGAACTCGGCCAGCCGATGCACGCCTTCGACGCGGACCGGATCGCCGGCCCGCTGGTGGTGCGCCGGGCGGTACCGGGGGAGAAACTGACCACGCTCGACGGGGTGACCCGCGCCCTCGCCCCCGAGGACATGGTCATCTGCGACGCCGGGCTGCCGAACCCGCTCGCCGCCGAGGGCGACGGCATGCCGATCTCGCTCGCCGCCGTGATGGGCGGCGAGACCAGCGAGGTGCTGCCGGCCACCGTCAACGTGCTCTTCGAGGCCGCGCACTGGGACTCGGCGATGGTGGGCCGCACCGCCCGTCGGCACAAGCTGTTCAGCGAGGCGGCGAAGCGCTGGGAGCGGGGGGTGGATCCGGCGCTGCCGCTGGTCGCCCTGGACCGGGCGGTCGGGCTGCTCACGTCGTACGCGGGCGGCACCGCCAGCGACGAGGTGCTGGACATCAACCATGTCCGGCCGCGTACCCCGGTCACCCTGCCGGCCGACCTGCCCACCCGGCGGGTCGGGGTGGACTACCCGCCGGCCCGGGTGGCCGCCCTGCTGGAGCAGGTCGGCTGCACCGTGTCGCGCGGCGCCGACCGGCTGGCCGAGGACCCGGGTGAGGTGGCGGTGGCCGCCGGTGGCGGCGAGACGCTGAGCGTCACCCCGCCGTCCTGGCGGCCCGACCTGACCGACCCGGCGGACCTGGTCGAGGAGGTGGTCCGCCTCGACGGGTACGACAAGGTGCCGTCGGTGCTGCCGACCGCGCCGCCCGGCCGGGGTCTGACCGGGCAGCAGCGACGCCACCGGGCGGTGTCCCGCTCCCTGGCCGAGCGTGGCTACGTCGAGGTCCTGGCGCACCCGTTCGTCGCCACGGACCTGGCCGACCAGCTCGGCCTGCCTGCCGACGACCCGCGCCGCCGGGCGGTGCGGCTGGCCAACCCGCTGTCGGAGGAGGAGCCGCTGCTGCGCACCACGCTGCTCGGCCCGCTGCTCGGCATCGTCCGGCGCAACCTCGGCCGTGGTCTGCGGGACCTGTCCCTCTACGAGATCGGCACGGTCTTCCACCCCCGGCCGGACGCCGGCAGCCCGCCGGCGATGGGCGTGGATCGGCGTCCCACCGACGCGGAGTTCGCCGCCGCCGACGCGGTGGTTCCGCGCCAACCCCGGCACGTCGCCGTCGTGCTGACCGGTGACATCGAGCCGGCCGGCTGGTGGGGCGGCGGCCGGGCGGCAGGCTGGGCGGACGCGGTCGAGGCCGGCCGCGCGGTGCTGGCCGCCGCCGGGGTACCCGACCGGCAGGTCGAGGTGCGGTCGGCCGAGTACGCCCCGTGGCATCCGGGCCGCTGCGCGGAACTGCTGGTCGACGGCACGGTGGTCGGTCACGCCGGTGAGCTGCACCCGCAGGTCGTCGCGACGCTGGAACTGCCGAGGCGGACCTGCGCCATGGAGCTGGACCTGGACGCCCTGCCGTCCGCCCCGCCGGTAGGCGCGCCGACGGTGTCGACGTTCCCGCCGGCGCTCATCGACGTGGCGCTGGTGGTGGCCGAGTCGGTGCCGGCGGCGCAGGTGCGCCAGGCGCTCGTCGAGGGGGCCGGCGAGTTGCTGGAGTCGGTCAGCCTGTTCGACGTGTACGCCTCGGAGCAGCTCGGCGCCGGCCGCAAGTCGCTGGCCTACAAGCTCACCTTCCGGGCACCGGACCGCACCCTGACGGTCGAGGAGGCGGTGGCCGCCCGTGACGCCGCCGTCGCCCGCGCCGCCGAACGCTGCGGCGCCAGCCTCCGCGGCGCCTGACAGGTCGGGAAGGGCCCCTTCGCTACGCCTCGGGCAAAGAAGGGGCCCATTCCCGACCCCGGTGGTGGGTGCGGGCACCGACGGCGTGTGCGATCGGTGACGGCGGCAAGGCGCTCGGTGTGGGATCGACCGAAAGGTCAACACCGATGGCTGTTTGGTTACCCGCGAGTTACCTCTGAGCGGTTAGCCTGCTTGGATTCCGAGTGCCGTCATCCGCATCACCCCCGCCACCCCCACGGGAGCCCCCTCATGTCCGATGATCCGCCCGCCTCGGTCGACGTCTGCATCGTCGGTGGTTGTGGCCGGGTGGGCCTGCCACTGGGCATCGCCTTCGCCGCCCGCGGGCTGTCCGTCGTGCTGTACGACATCAACGCCGAGGCCGTCGCGGGCGTCAACGCGGCCACCCTGCCCTTCGCCGAGCCCGGCGCGGCCGGTCCGCTGGCCGAGGCGGTGGCCGCCGGGCGGCTGCGCGCAACCACCGACCCCGCCGCCGTCGGGGCGTCGGAGCATCTGGTTGTGGTGGTCGGCACGCCGGTCGACGAGCACCTCAACCCGGATCTCGGTGCCGTGCCCCGCGCGCTCGAACGCTGCGCCGAGCATCTGCGCGACGGCCAGCTGATCGTGCTGCGCAGCACCGTCTACCCCGGGGTCACCGCGCTGACCGAGAAGCTGCTGGCCGGCAAGGGGCTGCGCGCGGACGTGGCGTTCTGCCCGGAGCGGATCGCCGAGGGCCGGGCGATGACCGAGTTGTTCACCCTGCCGCAGATCGTCGCCGCACGAACCCCGGAGGCGCTGACCCGGGCGGAGAAGCTGTTCCGGCACCTGACCGACCAGATCGTCCCGCTCGAACCCGAGGAGGCCGAGCTGGCGAAGCTGTTCACCAACACCTGGCGGTACATCAAGTTCGCCACCGCGAACCAGTTCTGGATGATGGCCAACGACTTCGGGCTGGACTTCGCCCGGATCCGGCATGCGGTGGCGTACGACTACCCGCGCGCCGCCGATCTGCCGATGCCCGGTTTCGCCGCCGGACCGTGCCTGTTCAAGGACACCATGCAACTGGCCGCGTTCAACCGGAACAACTTCGTCCTGGGCCACTCCGCGATGCTGATCAACGAAGGGCTGCCGCTGTATCTGGTGTCCCGCCTGGAGGACCGGTTCGACCTGGCCACCTCGACGGTGGGCATCCTCGGCATGGCCTTCAAGGGCGGCAGCGACGATCCCCGGGAGAGCCTGGCGTACAAGCTACGCAAGATCCTGGCGTTGAAGACCCGTGAGACGCTCTGCACCGACCCGTACGTGGCGGACGAGCGTTTCGTCGATCTCGACGAGGTGTTGCGCCGGGCCGACCTGCTGGTCATCGCCGCACCGCACGAGCAGTACGCCCGCCTGGACACCGACAAACCGGTGATTGACATGTGGGGTCTCACCGGGCAGGGGGTGCGGGTGTGATGAATCCCCGGGTCTCGGTGATCGTGCCGGTCTACAACGAGGGCGAGGCGATCATCCGCTGCCTGGAGCGGATGCTGCGCGAACTGATGCTGCCCGCCGAGGTGCTGATCGTGCACGACATGCCCGAGGACACCACCGTTGCGTACGTCGAGCGGATCGCGCGTACCGACCCGAGGGTCCGGGCGGTGCTCAACACCTACGGCCGGGGCCCGGCCAACGCGATCCGGTACGGCATCGACGCGGCCCTGGCGCCGGTCGCGGTGGTGACGATGGCCGACGGGTGCGACGATCCCCGCCAGATCGACGAGCTGGCCCGGTTGGTGGACCGGGGCGTGGTGGTCGCCGCGGCCTCCCGGTACATGCCGGGTGGTCAGCAGGTCGGCGGGCCGAGGCTGAAGCGACTGATGTCCCGCTGGGCCGGCCGCAGCCTCTACACCTTCGCCCGGGCGGGCACCCGGGACGCCACCAACAGCTTCAAGGCGTACGACACGGCGTTCGTCCGCGAGGTCGGCATCGAGTCGCGGACCGGCTTCGAGATCGGGCTGGAACTCACCGCGAAGGCCACCCGGCTGCGCCTGCCGGTCGCCGAGATCCCGACCATCTGGTTGGACCGTCCGCTCGGCGAGTCCCACTTCGACCTCGGCCGCTTCCTCCCCGGCTACCTGCGCTGGTACCTGTTCGCCTACGGTCGGCGGTTGAGCCGGGAGAAGTTGGCCGCCCGGGTGCGGACGGCGGCCGTGCCGACCCCGCGTGGCACCGAGTACGAGAAGACGGCATAGGAGCGTACGTGGCGAAGGTCCTGGTAACTGGTTCGGCCGGATTCATCGGCGGCTACCTCGTCGCGGAGCTGCTCGACCGTGGCCACGAGGTGGTGGGTGTCGACAACTTCTCGAAGTACGGTCCGGTCGCCCAGAGCCACGAGGGGCACCCGAGGTTCCGGTTCGTCGAGGGGGACGCCCGCGACACCGATCTGCTGACCAGGCTGCTCGACGGCTGCGACCACCTGGTCGCCGGCGCCGCCATGATCGGCGGGATCTCCTACTTCCACGCGTACGCCTACGACCTGCTCGCCACCAACGAGCGGATCATGGCGGCGACCTGCGACGCGGCGTTGCAGGCGCACCGCGCCGGTCGCCTGTCGAAGGTCACCTACCTCTCCTCCTCGATGGTGTTCGAGTCCACCGAGCACTGGCCCAGCCGGGAGGGCGACGAGCGACGGATCCCGCCGCCGCTGTCCTCGTACGGCTTCCAGAAGCTGGCCGTGGAGTACTACGCCCGGGCAGCCTGGGACCAGTACCAGCTGCCCTACACGATCGTGCGGCCGTTCAACTGCGTCGGCGTGGGGGAGGGGCGGGCGCTGGGCCAGGCCGAGGTGCTCTCCGGCAACGTGAAGCTGGCCATGTCGCACGTGGTACCGGACCTGGTCCAGAAGATCGTCAAGGGGCAGGACCCGCTGCACATCCTCGGCGAGGGCGACCAGGTGCGGCACTACACCTACGGCGGCGATCTGGCCCGGGGGATCGCGCTCGCCATCGAGCACCCGGCGGCGCGCAACGAGGACTTCAACCTCTCCACCGCCGAGTCGACCACCGTCCTGGAGTTGGCCGAGCTGATCTGGCGCAAGATCAAGGGGCCGGACGTGCCCTTCCGGCACGTCAGCGACGACCCCTTCCAGTACGACGTACAAAAACGCGTACCGGACACCACGAAGGCTCGCGAGGTGCTCGGCTTCACCGCAACCACGACCCTGGACGAGATGCTCGACGAGGTCATCCCCTGGGTGACCCACGCGGTCGCCGAGGACCGCCTCTGACCCGGGAGCTGTCAGGGCCTGTCGCCGGGGGCCGGAACGGGACCTGGCTACCGCTCCTCGGCGTCCAGTTGCCCCACCGCCCGCAGTCGCGGCAGGTCGAGGACGGTCATCCGACGGTAGTCAGTGTCGACAAGGCCCTCGGTCCGCAGATCACGCAGGCTCTTCTGGATCGAGGTCTCGGAGGCGCCGCAGATCGTGGCGAGTTCCGGTTGGGTGAGCCGGACATCGATGACGACACCGTCGGGCGCCCGCCGACCGTGGGTGCGGGACAGTTCCGCCACGACCCGTGCCACCCTGATCTTGACCGGGTACGAGGTGAAGTCGATCCGTCGCCGGTTCGACCAGCGCAGCCGGTCCGAGACCATGGCCGCGAGTTCGAGCGCCGCGTCGGGGTTCCCGCGTAGGAAGGCTCGGAAGCGGTCACACGGGATCACGCTGTAGCGGGCCGGTCCGCACGCGGTGACCGTCGCCGACCTTGGCTGTTCGTTAAGCGCGGACATCTCACCGACGAGGTCACCCCCGACCCGGAGCGACAGCAGCGCGGTTCGGCCGTCCGGCAGCGCGGCGGTGACCTTGGTCAGCCCCTGCTCGATCAAAACCAGGTGTGATTCCTGGCGTCCCTCGTGAATCAGGATCTGACCGGCCGGCACCTGACGGCGAACGCCGAGTTCCAACAACGCCGTGCGGACTGGGGGGCCCAGCCGCTGCAGGAATGTGCCGTAGGGCCACTGTGCGGTCTGAGGCGTTTCTCGCCGCATCAACGCTCCCACTTTTCTCCACCAACGAAAGCGATCGAAGCGTAACCGGTCTTTCGCGGTGCGCGACGCCTGACGGAACAGCGCCGCCGCGAGCAGGTAGGCGACCAGCAACCCGAGCGTCGGCCACGCCGCCAGCCCCGATCCCAGGAGCAGGTCGATCGGCAGGGTCCACATGGGCCAAGTCCATCCGTACGGAACCGTCGAGACACCCGCACAGGAGGGGATGACGGGTGGTCGACAAACGCGGCGATGCCGTCTTTCTACGGGATCTCCGAGCTTCGACGCGTCTTGGATGTCACCTGGTGCCCGGCTCTGACGGGCCATGGTGAGGAGGACCGACCACATGCGACATCCAGAGCGGCGCCTGCTGGTCTGCGTGGACATGGAGCGCTACAGCCGGCGTACCAACCTTCAGCAGTACGAGGCCCAGCACGACTTTCACCGCCTGCTGCGGGAGGCAGCCGGCGACGTGGGCATGGACCGGGTGGGCTGGACGACACAGCAGTCGGGCGACGGGGAACTGGCGATCCTGCCGCACGACATACCCGAAGCGAGGGTGATCGGCCGGTTCGTGCCGGAGCTGAATCGGCTGCTACGGCGGTACAACGCCAGCCGGTTGCCGGCAGCCCGCATCCGGCTCAGGGTCGCGGTGCACCAGGGCATGGTGCACCTCGACGGTGCCAACGGATTTCCCGGGCAAGCGGTAGTGCTGGTCAGCAGGTTGTGCGACGCGGAGCCGGTCCGTCGGGCACTGGCCGCCTTCCCGAGGCCGGGATCGCGCTCGTGGTGTCCGCAGACATCTACCGTGACGTTGTCACCGAGTATCCCGAGGAGCTCCGCCCGGACCGGTTCCGTCGGATCGACGTGGTCCACGCGAGCAAGGGATTTCAGGAACCGGCGTGGCTCTGCGTCGTCGACGAGGATCTGTCGTCCTGGGTGGACGGGTCCCCGGAGTCCAACCCGCCGGCCGGGGACACGTCGGATGTCTCTGCTCGCCGTTCACGCGCGAAGCGGGATGGCGACATCCCCGCCCCGGGCGGGATCCGAACCGGCGACATCACCGTCGAGGGGCAGAACGCCATCGGCCCGGGTGCCACGGCGATCGGGTCGATCGGTCGTGACGCGAATCTCGGTGGAGGTACGGACCGGTGAGCGACCACCGTCCGGAGTCGGCGAGGTCCGCTTCCGAAGCCGTGCCGGCCGATGCCGGGCTGGAGCCACCGGGCGACCAGCCGCAGGAGAGCCGCCCCGGACTCGCGCCGGACAGCGGCGCGACCGCTGCGGACCCGCCATCCACGGAGCGGGAGCCGGAGGATGTCGAGGACACCGACGAGACCGAGGAGCCGCTGGACTCCGCCGACGTGCTGCGCCGACTCGCCGGTCTGCTCGGCGACAGCGGGCGCATCGATGTTGGCGACATGCAGGTACAGGGACAGAACGCGACCGGCCATGGCGCGCTCGCCATCGGCACGGTCAACGTCACCGCCGCCGCAACCGCCGGGGGTGGTCGCGTCTGGGCGGAGACACTGAGCGAGTCGACCGTACGGGAGGTCGCCTTCGCGTACGCCCCCGCCGCGAGCGATCAGCAACTCGACCGGCAGTTGAAGCAACGCCACCTGGTGTGCCTGTCCGGTCCGACCGGCAGCGGCCGCTTCACCTCCGCGCTTGTCGCCTCGGCCCGCCGGCACGGCTTCGGCCGGGTAGGGGTTCTTGGCGTCGAGCAACTCGCCGACCTGCTCGGCACGAACTCCGGTCCCCGTAGCGGATGCGGCTACGTGCTACGGCTCAGCGACGAGACGGTGTGCTCGGTGGACGGGTACACCCTCGTCGCCTTGGCGGCGCGCGCCGAGACCCACGGGGTGACCCTGCTTCTCGTCGGTGACTTCTCGCGGCGGATCCAGGATCTCAGCGGCCATGTCGTCGAGCATCGACCGCCGCCTGCGGAGGAGGTGTTTCGCACTCGGCTGCGGCGTGAGTTGACGGTGCCGTGCGTCGGCTTCTGCGCGGACGGCTGTGCCGGCGGATGCGTCGAACGGTATGTCGACGAGGAGTGCGTCCGGCATCCCTTGCTGGCGACCTACCTCGGCGGGGAACCTCGACCACGCGAGGTCGTTGCGGTGGTGCAGGCGATCGCCCGCACGGCACCACGCGCCGCGGCGTTGACCGCCCGTCTGGCCGAATTGTTGCCCCGGCAGCTGCGCGAGCGCGCCGCGCGCATTCTCGACGCGGAGGACGGTGCCGGTGCCTCGGTGGGTTGGTCCCGCGACCAGGTACGGGCGTTCCGGCTCTCCTGCGCGGTCCTGGTCGGCCTCTCCGCCTCGGAGATCCGTCTCGCCGCCGACCGGCTCGTGGCCGCTGACGGGCTCGGGTACGCCGATCGGCTCGTGCCGGCCGACGCGCCGATGCCACCGGCGACGGTTCCGCTGCGCCTGCGCGGAACCACCGTCGATCAGCTGCTCGGCCAGACGCTGCGGGCGGCGGTGGTGGTACCGGCCGACGGGTGGGCCGTGGGCGCTGCCCATCTCCAGTTCGCCGCAGGCAGCGAGCAACTGCGCTCCGCCGTGCTCGACGTGGCCTGGACGGACTGGTACCCACCTCGGGTGTTACTCGGCTGGCTCGCGGATCTGGTCCGGGCCGAACAGCCGGCCGTACGCCAGGCGGCGGCCGGTGCGGTCGGTTGGACGGCGAGCAGGGACGTGCAGGCGGCCCTGGACACGGTACGGGATCTGGCCCGGGAGCGGCGGGCCGGAGTTCGGCAGGCGGCCGCGATCGTGCTGGTGGCGATGGCGATGCAACCGCATCTGAGACAGCGGGTCAGGGCCGAGCTGGATCGCTGGGCAGCCGGGCCGGCCGGCCATCTGCGGGACACCGTGGCCCGAGCCCACGAACTCGGGCTGGCCCGTCTCTGGCCTGACGCGGCGCTGGTGCAGCTTCGCCTGGTCGCGTCGGCGCGCATGCAACGCTGGAACAACTCCGTGGTTCGGGGCCTGGTCGAGGTGTATCAGAGCGGGCACGCCACCGCCCTGGTGCCCGATCTGGTCGAGTGGACCCGGTCGCCCGACCGCGAGGTACAACTGCACGCCGCCCGAACGCTGCGGGTGCTGGCCGAACGGTGGGCCCGACCGCCGCGGGAACACTGGCCGGAACTGCTGGACCTCGCCCGTACGGGGTTCATCACCGACGATGACCTGGCGACGCTCTGGGCGACAGCGCTGAGCCTGCCGGAAACGGCGTACCGGTCCTGGCGGACCCTCGGCTCCTGGCTCAACCGGGCGGACGGCCAACCCGAGGTCGCTGGGCACGTGCTGGCGCTGCTGCGACTCGTGGTGGCGGGACGGATTCCGTTGCGTCGGCGACTCCACCACCAGCTACGGCACGTGTGGCGCCCGGTGATGCCCCGGAACGCCCTGCTTGCCGATGTCGGACAACTTATCGATGAGGACAACCGATGAGCAATCAACCCGCCGGGAACCCGCACGTCCACCACTCGGTGCCGAGGCAGGCCGATCGCCGATGGTGGCACTCCATCTTTCCGCCGTCCCCTGCTCCGCTGCCGCCGGTACCCGTTCGGGTGAGCTTTCGGCAGGACGTACCGCAACCCCTCCTGGTGCCGGCCAAGGGTGACGCTTTCGACTTCCGCCTGCACGTCGTCTACCTCTGGACCGCGTCGAACATGGGGTTCGAGGAACTGCGCCTGCGCGCCGAGCGATTGTTGCCGTGGGCGGGTGGAATCGTCCGGGAACGGGCGGTGGACCTCGCCCGCGAGCACGAACCGCACCGCGCTCACGACCTGGAGCGGGCGCTGAACAACCTCCTGATGCACCAACGTTGGCCGCAGGACGCGAGCCTGCCGCAGTTCGGAGTTCATCTACGGGTCAGCCCCGACGAGCGGGTGCGGGAGCGGCTGCGCCCGTACTGGGAAGAGCGGATCGAGCTCGAGTGCCACCACGAACTACAGAAGATCCGTGCCTGGCAGGCCGACGACCTGACCCGCCGGTGGGCCGCGGTGTTGCAGAGCCTGGAGGACGACCCGGTCACCGGGCATGCGGCGCGGCTGGCGGGAGAGCAGTTCGCCGAGGTCTTCCAGCGGTACGTGGTGGAGCGCCGTGACACCGTCCCGGATCTGGTGAGTCTGCTGCGGGAGGCGGTGAAGGGCCACGGTGATCTCGGCCTTGGGCCGTCCGAGTACACGCAGGCGTGGGACGCCGCGCTGCGGACGTACGAGCGTCAGCACGGCCTGTCGGGGCGGACCAATTGATCGTGCGGTGGCCCTCCTTCGGCACCGGAGGGCCACCGCACCCTGCCTTACATCACCATGCGCACGACTGTATGACCTTGCAGTAACTTCCTTTCGAGGCTATCCTCGCTGCATAGTCATGCGGAGGTAGGTATGGGGATTCGGTCTGCGGTCGCGGGGGCGAGTGGGTACGCCGGTGGTGAACTGCTCCGCCTGCTCGCCGGACATCCCGAGTTCGACCTGGTCGCCGCGACCGCGCACAGTCAGGCCGGGCAACGGCTCGACGCGGTTCACCCGCAGCTGACCGGGCTGGACGTGACCCTCGGTGCGACCGCGCCGGAGGTGCTGGCCGAGGCCGATCTCGTCTTCCTCGCCCTCCCGCACGGCGAGTCCGCCGCTCTCGCGGCGCAACTGCCCGCCGGGGTACGGATCGTCGATCTCGGTGCCGACCACCGGCTCGTGGACGCCGACGCCTGGGCCCGTTACTACGGCGGCCCGCACGCCGGTGCGTGGACCTACGGCCTGCCCGAGTTGCCGGGTCAGCGGGAGCGGATCGCCGCCGCGGAACGGGTGGCCAGCACCGGCTGCTACGCGGCGACGATCACCCTCGCGCTGGCCCCGCTGATCGCCGCCGGTGCCGCCCGACCCGACGACGTGGTGGTCGTCGCCGCGTCCGGCACCTCGGGCGCGGGCCGGGCCGCTAAGGCACACCTGCTCGCCAGCGAGGTGATGGGCGACCTGTCGCCCTACAAGGTGGGCGCGCACCAGCACGTACCCGAGATCAAGCAGGCCACCGGGGTGACCGGGCTGTCGTTCACGCCGGTGCTGGCACCGATGCCGCGCGGCATCCTGGCCACGGTCACCGTGCTGCCGACCGGCGGGACCGACCCGCGCGCGGTGCTGGCGCAGGCGTACGCGGACGAACCGTTCGTGCATCTGCTGCCCGAGGGGCGGTGGCCGCACACCGCCGCCACGCTGGGCGGCAACTCCTGTCATCTGCAGGCCACCGTCGATGTCGACTCCGGTCGGCTGATCGTGGTCGCCGCGCTGGACAACCTCGGCAAGGGTGCCGCAGGCCAGGCGGTGCAGAACGCCAATCTGATGTTCGGCCTGCCCGAGACCACGGGCCTGTCCGTCTGGGGGACCGCGCCGTGACCGTGACCACACCCCGGGGTTTCCGGGCGGCCGGGGTGGCCGCCGGCCTGAAGACCAGCGGCGAGCCGGATGTGGCGCTGGTGGTCAACGACGGACCCGACGCTGGTGTGGCCGGTGTTTTCACCGCCAACCGGGTCAAGGCCGCGCCGGTGCTCTGGACCCAGCAGGTCGTCCGGGGTGGCATCGTGCGGGCGGTGGTGCTCAACTCCGGCGGCGCGAACGCCTGCACCGGCCCGGCCGGCTTCCAGGACACCCACGCCACCGCCGAGCACACCGCTGCCGCGTTGGCCTCGGCCGACGTGCATCAGATCGGCGCGGGCGAGGTGGCGGTCTGCTCCACCGGCCTGATCGGCGAACGGCTGCCCATGGACCGGCTCCTGCCCGGGGTTGCCGCTGCTGCCGGGAGCCTGGGTGACAACGGTGGTGCCGCCGCTGAAGCGATCATGACGACGGACACCCGGCCGAAGACCACAGTCGTCTCCGGCGCCGGCTGGACCGTCGGCGGCATGGCCAAGGGCGCCGGCATGCTGGCCCCGGCGATGGCCACCATGCTCTGCGTCCTCACCACCGACGCGGTGGCCGGGCCGGAGGCGCTCGACGCCGCGCTGCGGGCAGCCACCCGGGTCACCTTCGACCGGGTCGACTCCGACGGCTGCATGTCGACGAACGACACGGTGCTGCTGCTGGCCAGCGGTGCCTCGGGCGTCGCGCCGAGCGAGACGGAGCTGGCCTCGGCGGTCACCGCCGCCTGTCACGACCTGGCTCAGCAGTTGCTCGCCGACGCCGAGGGCGCCACCAAGCAGGTCGCCATCGAGGTCGTCGGCAGCGCCGACGAGGACGACGCGGTCGAGGTGGGCCGGGCGGTGGCCCGCAACAACCTGGTGAAGACCGCGCTGTTCGGCAACGACCCGAACTGGGGTCGGATCCTCGCCGCCGTCGGTACGACCACCGCCGTCTTCGAGCCGGACGCCGTGGACGTGGCGGTCAACGGCATCTGGGTCTGCCGGGGCGGCGCGGCGGCCGAGGACCGCTCGAAGGTCGACCTCTCCGGCCGGGACGTCACCATCCGGATCGACCTGCACGCCGGTACCACCGAGGCGACGGTGTGGACCAACGACCTGTCGCACGCCTACGTGCACGAGAACTCGGCCTACTCAACGTGAGCGCGAGGAATGCAGCGCAGCGGAGTCCCGCAGTCGTGAACGGAAGGTCGGTCCGGTGACCCTGAGCTCTGATCTGAGCCGTGCCCAGGCGAAGGCGGCCACGCTGATCGAGGCGCTGCCGTGGCTGGCCCGCTTCTCCGGGTCCACGGTCGTGATCAAGTACGGCGGCAACGCCATGGTCGACCCGGAGTTGCAGCGGGCCTTCGCCGCCGACATGGTGTTCCTGCGGTACGTCGGGCTGAAACCGGTGGTGGTGCACGGCGGCGGCCCGCAGATCTCGGCGATGCTCGGCCGGCTGGGCATCGACAGCGAGTTCCGGGGTGGCCTGCGGGTGACCACCCCGGAGGCGATGGACGTGGTCCGGATGGTGCTGGTCGGCCAGGTGGGCCGGGAACTTGTCGGTTTGATCAACGCGTACGGGCCGTTCGCGGTCGGTCTCTCCGGCGAGGACGCCGGGCTGTTCACGGCGGTGCGGCGGCCCGCGTACGTCGACGGGCAGCCGGTCGACGTCGGCCAGGTCGGCGACGTGGAGTCGGTGGACGTCTCGGCGGTGGACGACCTGATCGCCGCCGGCCGGATTCCGGTGATCTCCACGGTGGCGCCGGACGCGGACGGGGTGTTGCACAACCTGAACGCCGACACCGCCGCTGCCGCGCTCGCGGTAGCCCTGCGGGCGCGCAAGCTGGTGGTGCTCACCGACGTGCCCGGCCTGTACGCCGACTGGCCCGACAAGTCCAGCCTGGTCAGCGAGATCAGCACCGATGCGCTGGCGAAGCTGCTGCCGTCGCTGGAGTCGGGCATGGTGCCGAAGATGGAGGCGTGCCTGCGGGCCGTCAACGGGGGAGTGCCGGCCGCGCACGTCGTGGACGGTCGGGTCGCCCATTCCACCCTGCTGGAAGTGTTCACCTCGGAAGGGTTCGGAACGATGGTGATTCCCTCATGAGTGCTCTGGTCAGCCGGTGGCGGCAGGCGATGATGGACAACTACGGCACGCCGCCGATGGCGCTGGTGTCGGGCTCGGGCGCCGTCGTGGTCGACGAGGCCGGCCGGGAGTACGTCGACCTGCTCGGCGGCATCGCGGTCAATGCGCTCGGTCACGCCCACCCGGCGGTGGTGGCGGCCGTGTCGAAGCAGGTCGCGACGCTCGGCCACGTCTCCAATCTGTACATTTCCGAGCCGCCGGTGGCGCTGGCCGAGTTGCTGCTGGCGTTGGCCGGTCGGCCGGGGCGGGTGTTCTTCGCGAACTCGGGAGCCGAGGCCAACGAGGCGGCGTTCAAGCTGTCCCGGTGCACCGGCCGTTCTCACGTGGTGGCCACCGTCGGCGGCTTTCACGGCCGCACCATGGGCGCTCTCGCCTTGACCGGTCAACCGGCCAAGGCGGACCCGTTCCGTCCGCTGCCGGGCGAGGTCACCCATGTCCCGTACGGTGATGTCGCCGCCTTGGCCGCGGCGGTGACCGACGCCACGGCCATGGTGATCCTGGAGCCGATCCAGGGTGAGAACGGAGTGGTGGTCCCGCCTGCCGGTTACCTCGCCGAGGCCCGGCGGATCACTGCCCGGCACGGTGCCCTGCTGGTGCTCGACGAGGTGCAGACGGGCATCGGCCGGACCGGACACTGGTTCGCCCACCAGGCCGACGGCGTCGAACCGGACGTGGTGACCCTGGCCAAGGGGCTCGGTGGCGGGCTGCCCATCGGCGCGACCCTGGCCTTCGGCCCGGCGGCCGACCTGCTCGTCCCTGGTTCGCACGGCAGCACCTTCGGCGGCAACCCGGTCAGTTGTGCCGCCGCCCTGGCGGTGATCTCCACCATCGCCAGTGAGGGGCTGCTCGACCACGTCAAGCGGATCGGTGAGCGGCTGCGTCGGGGGATCGAGGCTCTCAGCCATCCGCTGGTCGGCGGGGTACGCGGTGCGGGCTTGCTGCTCGGCGTCACCCTGACCGCACCGGCGTCCGTCGCCCTCGCCGGCGCGCTGCGCGAGGCCGGCTTCCTGGTCAACCCGATCCAGCCCGACGTGATCCGCCTGGCCCCGCCGTTGATCCTCACCGTCACTCAGGCCGACGCCTTCCTGGCGGCGCTGCCGGCCGCCCTGAGCGCCGCCACGAGCGCGCCAGATCGTGGTGCCCAGGATGCGCCGTCCCGTAGCGTGATCCCGACCGCCGCCCCGGCGGTCGCTGCGGATCCGGTCACGGAGACGCCTTCCCAGGGGCGCTCTCGCACCGAGATCTCGACCGACCCGGTGACGCCGACGGAGGCTTCCGCATGATCCGGCACTTCCTGCGCGACGACGACCTGTCTCCGGCCGAGCAGTCCGCGGTGCTCGACCTGGCCGGCCGGATGAAGGCCGACCGCTTCGCGTTCGCGCCGTTGGCCGGGCCCCGCTCGGTGGCGGTGCTCTTCGACAAGCAGAGCCTGCGTACCCGGGTCTCCTTCGACGCCGGCATCGCCGAACTCGGTGGTCACCCCATGGTGGTGGACACCCAGGTCACCCACTTCGGTCGGGGTGAGTCGCTCGCCGACGCCGGTCGGGTGCTGTCCCGCTACGTGGCCGCGATCGTGTTGCGTACCCACGGCGACGACCGGATCGCGGAGGTGGCCGTCGGTGCCACCGTGCCGGTGGTCAACGCGCTGACCGACGGGTTCCACCCCTGCCAGTTGCTCGCGGACCTGCTCACCATCCGTGAGTGGTGTGGCGGCACCGCGGGGCGGACGCTGGCCTACGTCGGGGACGCGGCGAACAACATGTCCCACTCGTACCTGCTGGCCGGCGCGACCGCCGGGATGCACGTGCGGGTCGCCGGCCCGGCCGGCTTCCAGCCGGACGCGGACGTGGTGGCCCGCGCCGAGGCGATCGCCGCCGGCACCGGCGGTTCGGTCCGGGTGCTCACCGACCCGGTCGCCGCCGTGCGGGACGCCGACGTGGTGGCCACCGACACCTGGACCTCGATGGGCCAGGAGGGTGACGGGTTGGACCGCAGCACCCCGTTCCTGCCGTACCAGGTCAACAAGGCGTTGCTCGGGCATGCCGCGCCGGAGGCCGTCGTGCTGCACTGCCTGCCGGCGCATCGCGGCGAGGAGATCACCGACGAGGTGCTCGACGGCCCGCGCAGCGCCGTCTTCGACCAGGCGGAGAATCGGCTGCACGCCCAGAAGGCGCTGCTGACCTTCCTGCTCCAAGGAGAGCCGACATGACGGCACCACTGACCCGGGGCGCTCGGCACGCCCGCATCGTCGAGCTGATCCGCGACAAGCAGATCCGGTCGCAGACCGAGCTGGCCGAGTTGCTCGGCGACGAGGGCGTGCAGGTCACCCAGGCCACCCTCTCCCGGGATCTGAAGGAACTCGGCGCGGTCACCGCCCGGGGCGGTGACGGCCGAGCCGTCTACGTGATCCCCGAGGACGGCCATCGCCCGCTGCGCGACGCCGAGGCGGCGCCGGCCCGTCTGGTGCGGCTGCTGCGCGAACTGCTCAACGAGGTCGACTCCAGCGGCAACATCGCGGTCCTGCGTACCCCGCCGGGAGCCGCCCACTACCTGGCCAGCGCGTTGGATCGGGCAGGTCTGTCGGAGGTCGTCGGCACCATCGCCGGCGACGACACCATTTTCGTCGTGGCGCGCGCCGCTGACGGTGGCGCCGCGCTCGGTGAACGGCTCGCCGGCTGGGCCCGCCGGGACGAGAGCGGCGAAGGGAGCGGTACGCAGTGAGCGAGGTCGTGTCGGACGTGGGTGCCCGGTGGGAAGGCGGCTGATCGTGGGGACCACAATTGACCGGGTGGATGACAAGAGCCTGACCGAGAACAGCGCAGCGGCCAACCGGACGAGCCTGTGGGGAGGGCGCTTCGCCGGTGGCCCGTCCGAAGCCCTGGCCCGCCTGTCGGTGAGCGTGCAGTTCGACTGGCGGCTGGCCCCGTACGACATCGCGGGTTCCCGGGCGCACGCCCGGGTGCTGGCCGGCGCCGGCCTGCTCGACCCGGAGGAACTGGGCCGCATCCTCGCCGCCCTCGACGACCTGGAGGCCGCCTGCGCCTCGGGCACGTTCCGTCCCACCGTCGACGACGAGGACGTGCACACCGCCCTGGAGCGCGGGCTGCTGGAACGACTCGGCAGCCTCGGTGGCAAGCTGCGTGCCGGCCGGTCCCGCAACGACCAGGTCGCCACCGACCTGCGGCTCTACCTACGTGACCACGCGCGGGGCGTGGCCGCGCGGCTGGTGGAGTTGGCCGAGGCGCTCGTCGAGCAGGCCGGACGGCACGTCGACACCGCCGCACCCGGCATGACCCACCTGCAACACGCCCAGCCGGTCACCTTCGGCCACTGGCTGCTCGCCCACGTGCAGCCGCTGCTGCGGGACCTGGAACGGCTGCGCGACTGGGACCACCGGACCGCGGTCAGCCCGCTCGGCGCGGGGGCGCTGGCCGGTTCGGGGCTGCCGCTGGACCCGGGGGCGGTCTCGAAGGAGTTGGGTTTCCGGACGTCCTTCGCCAACTCGATGGACGCGGTCGCCGACCGGGACTTCGTCGCCGAGTTCCTCTTCGTCACCGCGATGATCGGGGTGCACCTGTCCCGGCTCGGTGAGGAGGTGGTGCTCTGGACGTCGCAGGAGTTCGGCTGGGTGGAGCTGGACGACGCCTTCGCCACCGGCTCGTCGATCATGCCGCAGAAGAAGAACGCGGACATCGCCGAGCTGGCCCGGGGCAAGTCCGGGCGGCTCGTCGGCGGGCTGGTCGCCGTGCTGACCATGCTCAAGGGCCTGCCGATGACGTACGACCGGGACATGCAGGAGGACAAGGAGCCGGCCTTCGACGCGGTCGACACCCTGGAACTGCTGCTGCCGGCGCTCGCCGGGATGATCTCCACCATGACGGTACGCGTCGACCGCCTGGTCGCCGCCGCGCCGGTGGGCTTCTCCCTCGCCACCGAGGTGGCCGACTGGCTGGTCCGCAAGGGCGTGCCGTTCCGCGACGCGCACGAGATCACCGGCAAGCTGGTGGCGCTCTGCGCGGCCCGGGACTGCGCTCTTGACGAGGTCTCCGACGCCGACCTGGCCACCGTCAGCGAGCACCTCGACCCGAGCGTCCGCGACGTGCTCTCGGTCCGGTCCGCCCTCGCCGCCCGGATCACCCCCGGCTCCACGGGTCCCGGCCCGGTGGCCGACCAACTAGCCACCGCCGCCGACCAACTGACCACCTGGCGCAACTGGACCGCCGAGTCAGTGGTCCCGCGCTGACCCGCACCCCTTCGCGGTTGCTCGTGCAGTTTCGGGGAAACTGTCGCCTCAGCGTGCCCGGAGGCGACGGTTTCCCCGAAACTGCTGCCTCGACGCGCCCGGGGGCGGGGCGGGGGAGGTAGGGGTGGAGAGGGTGATCGGCCTCAGGCGTCCCGGCGTCGGAAGGAAGTCACCGCCGCACTCCCGATGACGACGACCCAACCGAGCAGAACGAGCAGGCCGGTGGCGGGCGTCAGGACCCGTGCCGGGTCGGGAAGGTAGAGCAGGCCACCCGCCTGGTCCGGCAGGTAACGAGCGTGCGGGGTGACGGCGTCCAGCACCGGCGAGACGACCAGAACCAGGCTGAGCGTGACGACGAGAGCGGATACGACGGCCCGCAGGAGCGCGGCAAAAGCCAGCCCGAGCAACCCGATGAGCGCGAGATGGACCGCCGCGCCGACGACTGTCCACGGGAAACCGTCGGTGACCACCGGGACGTCCCGCGTGGCCAGCGCGATTCGGGCCGTGAGCAGCCCGACGGCGAGCGCCGCGACGGCGGTTCCGGCAGCCCAGGCCAGGTAGGCGATGGTCTTGGCGGCCGGCACGGCCAGGCGGTCCGGCACGCACAGCAGGGTGGTGTGGATCTGCCCATCGGCGTACTCGGTTCCGACCGCGAGGACGCCGAGCGAGATGGTGCCGGCCTGGAGGTACGGCACCGCTTGGAGGACGACTGCGACCGGCTCGTTCGCCCCGACCGGCGAGGCGGCCAACGCCCCGCTGATGGCGACGGCTGCGCCGATCGTGCCGAAGACCGCGGCCAGCGCCGCAGGCAGGCCGAACAGCTTGGTCAACTCCGCGACGGTGGCGCGGGCGCAGGCGCGGATCACGCGTCCCGCCGCAGGAAGACCGCACCGGCCAGCGCGAGTAGCCCGGCCGTCCAGGTGGCCATGACCAGGCCGCCGGTGACCGGGGCGAGCGCGTCGTCGAACGCCAGCAGGTCGCCGGCGAACATGCTCATGCCCGCGAGATCGGGCAGGAACCTCGCGAGCGGGGTGAGGTGCGACAGCAGTACGGAGACCGAGACGAGGCTGCTGTTCACCACGAGCACGATGATCGGGACGATCCCGTTGCGGGTGAAGACCGTGACCGCGAGGGCGATCAGCGCCGTGAGCAGCCAGTAGATCCCGGCACCGACAGCGCGGGACAGCACCCCTTCCGGGGCCGGCGGAGCGTCGGCGCCGACTATCCCGCTGGCCAGCGCCAACGAGGCGGGAATCACCACCAGAGCCGCGACCGCGACCAGCAGGGCGACGGTGACGGCCTTGGCGGCCAGCACGCCGAGGCGGTTGGGGATGGCGGTGAGGGTCGTGGTGATCTGCCGACCGCCGCCGATCCTGGCGCTGTTCGCGGTGTACTCGCCGCCAACGGCGACGACGCCGAGGACCACCGCGCCGACCGTGCCGATCGGCACCGCGGAGAAGACCGCATCGACAGGCGAGGTGTAGGCCGTCAGCTCGGACCGTCCGCTGCGCAGCGCGGCGCGGACGCCGATGGCGTTGATCAGAGTGATCGCGACCGGACCGAGCACCGTGACAGCCAGCGCGACCATGGTCGCCGGCAGCGTCGCCGTCTTCCGAATCTCGGCGGCGACCGCGTCGAAGAAGGTCATCGCCCACCTGCCGTCGGCCCGGTGAGGGCGAAGAAGGCATCCTCCAGTGTCGGATAGCCGGCCGTGACCTCGCGGATCGGACCGGCGGCGACAACCTGGCCGTGGGCGATGACGACCAGGTCGTCGGCGATCTCGTCCACCTCCCTCATCAGGTGGCTGGAGAGCAGCACGGTGCCACCGGCGTCCGCGTGCCCGCGCAGCAGAACGCGGATCCAGCGAATGCCCTCCGGATCGAGCCCGTTCACCGGCTCGTCGAGCACGAGTGCACGTGGTTCGCCGAGCAGCGCCGCGGCCAGCCCGAGCCGCTGGCACATGCCGAGCGAGAACCGGCCGACCCTGGTTCCTCCGGCGGCACCGAGCCCGACCTGATCGAGCACCTCGGCCACCCGTCGGATCGGGATGCCGTTGCTGCGCGCCATCCAGGTGAGGTGATTGCGCGCGGTTCGGGAGCGGTGTGCGCCGGAGCCCTCCAGCATCGACCCGACGGTGCGTAACGGCTGGCGCAGGCGCCGGTACGGTTGGCCGTCGACCAGGGCCGTGCCGGCATCTGCCCGGTCCAGGCCCAGCAGGATGCGCAGGGTGGATGACTTGCCCGCACCGTTCGGCCCCAGCAGACCTGTCACCCGGCCCGGTGCGGCCCGGAAGGTGACATCGGTGAGGATCTCGCGGGAGCCGCGCCGCTTGACCAGACGCTCGACTGACAGCATGAGCACCATGTCAGCTCAGAGTGCCGGTCCGCGTCATCGGACCAGAGCCGGGACTTCCGCCAGCCCGCCCACCTCAGGTCGCTCCGACCCAGGTCCGATGTCAGGCCACGGTCCGGGTTCCTAGACTCGCGAGATGGCACCTGACGGGCGACCGACACGGCGCCCCTGGCTGTCCGCCGTCGCCGTATCGGTGCCGGTGGCTCTGCTCCTCTGCCTGATGACGGCGGGCACCGTGGGGCCGGCCGGGACGCTCCTGCTGACGGTGATCACCACGACCGCCGTCGCAGCGTTGCTCTGGGCGGTGATCGGCGCCCGTCAGGAACGGCGGGTGTACGAGGACCGGCTGACCGCCTGGGCGGCTGAGCGGGCCGCGGCGGCGGAACGGTTGCGCATCGCCCGTGAGCTTCACGATCTCGTCTCGCATGGCCTGGGCCTGGTCACGGTGCGTGCCGCCACGGCCGCCCGAGTGACCGGGCCGACCGGTGCGGCCGAACGGGCGAACGCCCTGGCCGACATCGAACAGGTCGGTCGGGAGACCACGGCCGAGCTGCGGCGGATGCTCGACGTGCTCCGCGCACCTGGCGCCGAGCCCGCTCCCCTGCGGCCGCCCGACACACTCGACGCCCTACCGGAGATCGTGCGCTCCACGACCGCCGCCGGGATCGCCGCCACTGTCGAGGTGCGGAAGGTCGGCGAGGTGCCGCCGGGCGTGCAGCTCACCGTGTGCGCGATCGTCCGCGAGGGCCTGAGCAACACGGCCCGGCACGCCGGGCCGACCTGCGTGCACGTCACCGTGGATCGCGACGGCGACGCGATCGTGGTGGAGGTACGGGACACCGGTCCCCGCCCCGGCTGGCGACCCCGCCCCGGGGCCGGCCACGGCCTGGACGGTCTGCGCGAGCGGGTGAGCATGCTCGATGGTGCCCTGCGCGCCGGCCCGTCCGGGCCGGGCTTCCAGCTCACGGCGCGCCTCCCGGCTCGGCGGTCCGGATGACAACGGAATCAGCGGGCCCGTCCACAAGCATCGGGGTGCTCGTCGCGGACGACCAGCCGCTCCTGCGGCACAGCCTCGCCCTGCTCATCGACGGCACCCCGGGCCTCAGCGTCGTCGGTCAGGCTGCCACCGGACACGAGGCCGTGTCGCTCACCCGCGAACGCCGCCCCGACGTCGTCCTGATGGACATCCGGATGCCCGACGGCGACGGCATCGAAGCGACCGGACGCATCACCGCCGCCACCGAACTAAGCGGTACCAGGGTCCTCGTGCTCAGCATGTTCGCGCTCGACGAGTACGTGGCTGCCGCGCTGCGCGCCGGGGCGCACGGCTTCCTGCTCAAGGACGCACACCCGGACCAACTCGTCGACGCCATCCGACGGACCCACGCGGGCGAGTCCCTTTTCGCGCCAAGCATTCTCACCCGCTTCGTCGCGCACTACCTCGACCGGCCCGGCCCGCCCGAGGTTCGTAAGATCGACAGGCTCACCGGCCGCGAGACCGAGGTGCTGTCTCTCGTGGCCCGCGGCCTGTCCAACGACGAGATCGCCCGGACACTCACCATCTCGATCAAGACGGTCAAGACTCACGTCGGCAACCTGCTCACCAAGCTCGACGCCCGTGATCGAGCCCAGCTCGTCATCGCAGCCTACGAGAACGATCTCGTCGCACGTCGATCCTCTGCGTGATCTTCGCGTACTGCCTGCCGGATGCTGCGGCCGTGGCCCTCGATCAGCATGGGGCGCGGCTTGCCGGTCGGACCCGGGCCGGGTTATCTGGAGGCGTGCAGCATCCCTGGTCGAGTGCCCCGGCCGCCGACGTCGCGCAGACGGCGCGGCACCTGCTGGGCTGGGAGGTGTCGGCCAACGGGGTCCGGATCAGGCTGACCGAGGTCGAGGCGTACGCCGGCACCGGGGTGGATCCCGCCTCGCACGCGCATCGCGGACCGACGCCCCGGACGACTGTGATGTTCGGTCCGGCGGGCTACGCCTACACCTACTTCGTCTTCGGGATGCACTGGTGCCTCAACGTCGTCTGCGGGGACGCGGGGGAGGCGGCGGCGGTCCTGCTGCGTGCCGGCGAGGTGGTCGACGGTATGGACCTGGCCCGCAAGCGGCGTGGCGAGGTGGCCGACCGGGATCTCGCGCGCGGACCCGCACGGTTGGTGGTCGCGCTTGGCGTCGATGCGGCGGCGAACGGCACCTGCATGCTCGACGGGACCGGACCGCTGCTGCTGTCTCCGCCGACCCGCCCGGTCGCGCCGTCGGCCGTCTCCGCCGGCCCGCGGGTCGGCGTGGCTGCCGCGCACGACGTGCCCTGGCGCTTCTGGATCACCGGTGACCCGACCGTCAGCCCGTACCGCCGGCACGTGCCACGACGCCGAACCTGACCCCGTTGTCCGGTTTCGTCGATGGCGTCGCCGGTCGCGGCCGGGGATGGGGAGGACGTGACGGGGGACACTGGTGGGTGCGGGACTCGCGGAATAGTTGACTCGTCAAATATGTTGTCGGGGGCGTCGGGCACCATCGCCCGGTCGGACGACACGAGGGAGCGGTCATGCAGTTCGGAGTCTTCACCGTCGGCGACGTCACGGTCGACCCGACAAACGGCCGGGAGCCCACCGAGGCCGAACGGATCAAGGCGATGGTGGCCATCGCGCTGAAGGCCGAGGAGGTCGGCCTCGACGTCTTCGCCACCGGCGAGCACCACAACCCGCCGTTCGTGCCCTCGTCGCCCACCACCATGCTGGGCTGGATCGCCGCCCGCACCGAGCGGCTGCTGCTGTCCACCGCGACCACGCTGATCACCACCAACGACCCGGTGAAGATCGCCGAGGACTACGCGATGCTGCAACACCTCGCCGACGGCCGGGTCGACCTGATGATGGGCCGGGGCAACACCGGGCCGGTCTACCCCTGGTTCGGCCAGGACATCCGCAACGGCATCCCCCTCGCCATCGAGAACTACGACCTGCTGCGCCGGCTGTGGCGCGAGGACGTGGTCGACTGGAAGGGCAAGTTCCGCACCCCGTTGCAGTCGTTCACCTCGACGCCGCGCCCGCTCGACGGCGTACCCCCGTTCGTGTGGCACGGCTCCATCCGCAGTCCCGAAATCGCCGAGCAGGCCGCCTACTACGGCGACGGGTTCTTCGCCAACCACATCTTCTGGCCGGCCGAGCACACCCGGCGGATGGTCGGCCTCTACCGGCAGCGTTTCGAGCACTACGGTCACGGCTCGGCCGACCAGGCGATCGTGGGTCTCGGCGGCCAGGTGTTCATGCGGCGCAACTCCCAGGACGCGGTACGTGAGTTCCGCCCCTACTTCGACAACGCGCCGGTGTACGGCCACGGCCCCTCGCTGGAGGAGTTCACCGCGCAGACCCCGCTGACCGTGGGCAGCCCGCAGCAGGTCATCGACCGTACGCTCAGCTTCCGCGACTACGTGGGTGACTACCAGCGGCAGCTGTTCCTCGTCGACCACGCCGGGCTGCCGTTGAAGACCGTCCTGGAGCAGCTCGATCTGCTCGGCGAGGAGGTCGTGCCGGTGCTGCGCAAGGAGTTCGAGTCGCTGCGGCCGGCGCACGTGCCGCTGGCGCCGACCCACGCCTCGCTGCTGGCCGCCGCCGGGGGTGGCGGCGACAGCACCGTCCACGCCGTCGACGACGTCACCGGCCGGGCACCGGAGGGCGCCCGATGACCGTGCGTACCCTCGCCGTGGTCTCGGCCGGTCTCAGCCAGCCCTCATCCACCCGGCTGCTGGCCGACCAACTCGCCGCGGCCACCCGCGACGAGTTGGTCCGGCACGGCGAGCAGGTCGAGCTGCGCCCGGTCGAACTGCGCGAACACGCCCACGACATTGTCAACCATCTGCTCACCGGTTTTCCGTCGGAGCCGCTGCGGCAGGTACTGGACGAGGTCACCGGCGCCGACGGGCTGATCGCCGTCAGTCCGATCTTCAACGCCTCGTACAACGGTCTGTTCAAGTCGTTCTTCGATCTGGTCGACGCCGACGCGCTCGGCGGCCGTGCGGTGCTGGTCGGCGCGACCGGCGGCACCGCCCGGCACTCCCTGGCGCTGGAGCACGCGCTCCGTCCGATGTTCACCTACCTGCGGGCGGTGGTGACGCCGACCGCTGTCTTCGCCGCCCCGGAGGACTGGTCCGGCGGGACCGTCGACGGTGCGCTGCGCGCCCGGATCGAGCGCGCCGGTCGAGAACTGGCCGAGCTGGTGCGGCGCAGCGCCCCGTCCAGCGGACCCGTCGACCCGTTCGCCCTCACCACCAGCTTCGACCAACTGCTCAACGGCCGCGACGGCTGATCCCGCCGACCGGGCCGCCGACGTGGCGGCGGCCCGGTCGAGCGGCGCTCACTGCTCCGGCTGGTACGGGTGGGCGATGAGCACCGGGCAGCGGGCGTGGTGCACAAGCGTCTGGCTGACCGAGCCGAGCAGCAACCCGGCGAAGCCACCCCGACCGCGCGATCCGGCCACCACGAGCGCCGCGTCCCCGGTCGCCTCGATCAGCGCCTGATCGGGCTTGGGCGCGACGATCACCTGCTCCTCCACGGTCAGCCCCGGGTGGCTGCCCCGCGCCGCCGCACCGGCGGTGGCGAGCAGGGCCGCCGCCGCCCCGTCGTCGTCGCCTTCGTCGGCGACGTGCATCAGCACCAGCGTCCCGCCGCGCCGGACGGCTTCCTCCGCGCCGTAACCGACGGCGAGTTCGGCCGACTCCGAACCATCCACACCGACAAGCACCGGACCCTCGGTCGGGATCGGACGGTCGGGCGGGCGGATCACCAGCACCGGGCAGTGCCCGTGCGCGGCGACCTGGGTGCCGACCGAGCCGAGCAGCAGCCCGGCGAAGCCGCCCAGACCCCGGCTGCCCACCACCACCAGCTCCGCCCGCCGGGACTCCTCGACCAGGGTCGCGCCCGGCCCGCCGGCCACCTGACGCACCTCGACCGTCAACCCCGGCCACCGGTCCACCAGTTCGGCGGCGGTCTGTTCGAGCATCTTGCGGCCGTCCTCCGACGCTGCCGGCACGCCCACCTCGTACGGGTTGATCGGCACGCCGTAGCCGAGCGGATGCAGGTAGCCGTGTACCAGGTGCAGCGGGCGGGACCGCCACACCGCCGCCTGCGCCGCGTGCTCCGCGGCCACCAGGCTCGGCGGTGATCCGTCCACCCCCACCACGACAGGTCGGTTCATCGTCACTCCATGAGTCGGTCAGGGCTCATTGTCGACGCGTCCCGCGGCCGGGACGCGTCGACACACCACCGGTCAGGTCCCCTCGACCGTACGCAGCCTCCGGACGATCGCCAGCGGGGAGTGGGCGTGGTGCAGCACGGCGTGGCTGACCGAGCCGAGCAGCAGCCCGCCCAGCGCCCCGCGCCCACGCGCGCCCACCACCACCAGTTGGGCGGTGCGGGACTCCTCGACCAGCGCCCGACCTGGGGAACCGCGCACCAACCGCCGCCGCACCGGCACCTCCGGATAGCGCTCGGACCAGCCGGCCACCGCCTCGGCGAGGAGGCGCTCCTCCTCGTCCCGGAAGGCGTCCAGGTCGTAGACCAGGGGCAGGATGTCACCGGGACCGGCCGGGGTCGGATAGAGCCAGGCGTGCACCGCAACCAGGTCGGTGCCGCGCCACGCGGCCTCCTCGAAGGCGAACCGGACGGCCTCCCGGGACAGCTCCGAACCGTCGACGCCGACCACCACCGGCCCATCCGCCCGCGATTCGCCGCGAACCACCAGCACCGGACCGTCCGCGTGGGCGCTGACCTGCACGGCCACCGAGCCGAGCAGCAGCCCGGCGAAGCCGCCCAGCCCCCGGTTGCCGAGGACGACCAACGCCGCGTCCCGGGCCTCGGCGAGCAGGACGGTGCTCGCCGCTCCGTCGACCACCTCACCGGTCACCGCCACCTCCGGGGCCACCTTGCCGGCCTCGGCGACGGCGTCGGCCAGGAACCGTTCGGCCTGGTTACGCAGCCCGCCGTCGGCCGGCGCACCCGGCGCGGGGCCCAGCGGCACCCGCATCAGTGGCCAGATGAACGCGTGCACGATCCGCAGCGGACGATGCCGGTACGCCGCCTCCCGCGCGGCGGCGCGCACCGCGTGCAGGGCGATCTCGGAACCGTCCACGCCCACCACGACGGGGGCGCCGGTGTTGCTGGTCATCACATCTCCTTCTCGACTTCGCTGTCAGCCTCGCTCACTGACGGCGTAAAGGTGGACAGATCGGTGTCCGGCGTACGCCGAGTCAGCCGCAGCACCAGACCGGGCAGGACGCTGACCGCAGCGCAGGCCAGCAGCTCGGTGACGCCGAGGACCTCGGTGCCGAGCAGCTCCCGCAGCGGCGGCAGCAGCACTCCGGCCACCTGGAGCAGTGCGGAGGCGGCGACCGCGAGCGGCAGGGCCAGGTTGCCCCGCCGCTGTCCGCCCGGTCGTGGCGCGCGGACCGCCAGGGCCACGCCGAGTTGGGTCAGGCCGAGGACGATGAAGATCACCGACTGCCACGGCCGGTCCCAGTGGGCGGCGAGCACGCCGGCTCCCAGGGTCACCGCCGCGATCAGCGCGCCGCCGACCAGGATCTGCCGGCCCAGCCCCGCGCCGAGCACCGACTCCTGCGGTGAGCGTGGCACCCGACGCAGGGTGCCGGGTTCGGCCGGTTCGGCGCCCAGGGCAACCCCGGGCACCCCGTGGGTGAGCAGGTTGATCCAGAGGATCTGGGCCGGCAGCAGCGGCACAGGCAGGCCGAACAGTGGCCCGAGCAGCATCACCGCGATCTCGGCCACCCCGCCGGAGAGGGCATAGCGCAGGAACCGGCGGATGTTGTCGTAGATCCTGCGGCCCTCGCCGATCGCGGTGGCCACGGTGGACAGGTCGTCGTCGACCAGCACCAGGTCGGCCGCCTGCCGGGCCACCTCGGTGCCGCCGCCCATCGCCACCCCGATGTCGGCTCGGCGCAGCGCCGGTGCGTCGTTGACGCCGTCGCCGGTCATCGCCACCACATGCCCTCGGGACTGCAACCCGGCGATGATGTCGAGCTTCTGCTCCGGCTGGGTACGCGCGAACACCCGCGCCGCCGCCGGTGCCTCGGCGGGGTCACCGTCGTCGCCGCGTACCACCGGGTCGCCGTCGGCCCACAGGCCCAGCTGACCGGCGATGGCCGCCGCGGTCGCCGGGTGGTCGCCGGTGACCAGCACGAGCCGCACACCGGCGTCGGCGAAGCCGTCGGCGATGTCCGGTGCTCCCGCGCGCAGCGGGTCGCCGACGGCGACCAGACCCACCGGACGCAGTCCCTCGGGGTGCGCGAGGTCGGCCGGTGGGGCGTCCACCAGGGCGGCGGCCACCGCCAGCACCCGCAGCCCGTCGCCGGCCAGCCGGTGCGCGGCGGCGGTCAGGCCGGCCAACTCGTCGGCGTCGGCGTCGAGCAGTGGCGTGGTGAGCACGTTCTCCGGGGCGCCCTTGCACACCACCAGGTAGCGACGGTCGCAGGAGCGGTGCACCGTGGTCATCCGTCGTAACTGCTGGTCGAAAGGGTGCTCCGCGACCCGGGGCCAGGCGTTGCGGGTGGTCTGCGGATCCAGGCCGCAGCGGGCCGCGAAGGCCACCAGGGCCGCCTCCAGCGGATCGCCCACCGCGCCCCAGCGGGGTCGCTCCTCGGTCGGCGGGGCGAGGGTCGCGTCGTTGCAGAGCAGCCCGGCCCGGGCCAGCCGGCGCAACTCGTCCGGCACCGCCACCGGCGTGCCGTCGCGGTGCACGGTGCCGTGCGGGGCGTACCCGCTGCCGGTGACACCGAACCGCTCGCCGTCGCCGGTGACCGCCGACTGCACGGCCATCCGTCCCTCGGTCAGGGTGCCGGTCTTGTCCGAGGCGATCACGGTGACCGAGCCGAGCGTCTCCACCGCGTGCAGCCGGCGGGGGATCGCCCGGGCAGCCGCCATCCGGCGGGCCCCCAGCGCCAGGGCCAGCGTCACCACCGCCGGCAGCGACTCCGGCACCGCGGCCACCACCAGGCTCACCGCGGTGACCGCCATGTCCACCAGGGGCCGACCGCTGAGCACACCGATGGCGAAGACCAGGCCGGACAACGCCACGGCGGCGAGGCCGAGGATCCGGCCGAGCGCGGCGAGACGCCGTTGCAGCGGGGTGGCCGCCGGCCGGGTGGTGGCCGCCAGGGTGGCGATCCGGCCCAGCGCGCTGGCCGCGCCGGTGCGTACCACGGTGCCGGCGGCCCGACCGGTCGTCACCACCGTGCCGGCGCTGGCCTCCTCGCCTGCCGCCCGGGACACCGGCACCGACTCGCCGGTCAACGCCGACTCGTCCAGGTGCAGCCGGCTCGCATCGTGCAGCAGCAGGTCGGCCGGGACCACGTCGCCGGATTCGACCCGGACCAGGTCACCCCGGACCAGCTCGGTGGCGGGCAGCACCGCGTCCCGGCCGTCGCGGATCACCCGGGCGGTCGGCGCGGCGAGCTGATCGAGCGCGGCGATGGCTCGGTCGGCGCGTACCTCCTGCACCACCCCGATGGCCGTGTTGACGGCGACCACGAGCAGGATCACCGCGGTGTCGGGGTAGTCCCGCAGCACCGTGGTGACCACGGCGGCGGCGAGCAGCAGCGCGACCAGGGGATCGGAGAGCTGGTGCACGACCCGGGCAGCCAGGTGCCGGCGGGGCGGTGTCGCGGCGGCGTTCGGTCCGTCGACCCGCAGCCGTCGGGCGGCCTCGGTCGAGCTGAGCCCGGTGTCGGGTGCCGCCGCTACGATGCTCTCCCTGCGTACGTCCCCGTCCGCGACCTGGACCTGTCCGGCCACCGTCCGCTCCGCCCTGTGCATCGGGCGTACCCGGACGGCACGCCCCTTCGACACCAGCCTCGCCGAGACCGGCACCGCCCGGCAGGGGCGATCGCCCGCCCGGCCCGGGACCAACGGCCCTGCCGGCCCGTCCCCACGCGGTGACGCCGGCACGCTGCTCGCCCGTCGGGGCCGGGCACCGACGTGCCGGCCGACCCTGGTCATGATCCGGGCAACATCCGCGATGGTGCTGCCTCCGGCCGGCCGGAGGCAGCACATCACCGAAAGTGCTCGCCGTGGCGTACCCGCCCGACGGCGCGGCTCAGCGTTCGGCGACCAGGCGGTGGGCCCGGAGCAGGCGGGCCCACCAGGGGCGGGCAGCCCGGGGAGCCGGGGCGCGTACCCCTCGGAAACTGACCCAGCCGCCCGGGCCCATGGTCAGCCGTGCGACCGCGGGTGGCCGGCGCCGACCCAGCACCGTCACCCCGGCGGTGACCAGCCCGACGGCCAGCACCCCGGCGGTGGCGACCAGCAGCCGATCCGGGTCGGGCAGCGGCAGGTACCGCACGCGTCCGCCGGTCGCGACGAACACGCCGACCGGGCGTCCGTCGCGGGTCACCGGCAGCACAGCGGCCGGCGGCGTGCCGGGCAACTCCTGCACCGGCCCGACCGACAGCGGCGCTGCCGGCTGCGGCGCCGTTTCCGGGGCCGGTCGGGGCGGAACCAGCGGCACCGGCCCGGTGGCATTGAAGATCGCAGTCATCTCGGGTACCTCCTATCGAGCGTCGGAGCCGGCGCAGTCGCGGGCCACCGCGGCCCGACCGGCGGCCAACCGGGCGATCGGCACCCGGTACGGCGAGCAGGAGACGTAGTCGAGTCCGGCGTCGGCGAAGAACTCCACCGACTCCGGGTCACCGCCGTGTTCGCCGCAGACCCCCACGGTCAGCCCGGGTCGCGCGGCCCGGCCCTCGGCCACCGCCAGGCGGACCAGCCGGCCCACCCCGGCGACGTCGACGGTCTCGAACGGCGACGTCTCGACGATGCCCCGCTCCAGGTAGTCACCGAGGAACGAGCCCTCCCCGTCGTCGCGGGAGAACGCCCAGGTGGTCTGGGTCAGGTCGTTGGTGCCGAGGGAGAAGAACTCCGCCTCGCCCGCGATCGCCCCGGCGGTCAGTGCCGCCCGCGGCGTCTCGACCATCGTGCCGACCGGGATCGGCGGCGCCCCCGGCACGGTGGCCAGCACGTCGGCCACCTCGGCCCGCACCGCGGCCAGCTCGTGCACGTCGACGACCAGCGGCACCATGATTTCCGGGCGCGGGTCGCCGCCCTCGGCCACCCGCCGTGCCGCCGCCTCCGCCACGGCCCGGACCTGCATCGCGAACAGGCCCGGCACCACCAGGCCCAACCGAACCCCGCGCAGGCCCAGCATCGGGTTGCTCTCCTGCATCCGGCGGACGGCGGCCAGCAGCACCGCGTCGCGGCCCGGATCCTGCCCGAGCGCCTCCGCCCGGGCCACCCGCGCGGCCAGCTCGGGCAACGGGGGGAGGAACTCGTGCAGCGGCGGGTCGAGCAGCCGGATGGTCACCGGCAGGCCGTCCATCGCCGCGAGGATCGCGACGAAGTCCTCCCGCTGCAACGGCAGCAGCTCCGCTAGCGCGGCGTGGACCTCGTTCAGCCCGTCGGCCAGGATCAACCGCTCCACCAGGGCGCGGCGGGCGCCCAGGAACATGTGCTCGGTGCGGCACAACCCGACGCCGTTCGCGCCGAGCGTCCGCGCCCGCGACACGTCGTCGGGGGTGTCGGCGTTGGCGCGTACGCCGAGCTGTCGCACCGAGTCGGCGTGCCGCAGCAGCCGGTCCACCGCCGAGACCAGCCGGTCGGACTGCGGCGCCAGCTCACCGGCGAGGTAGCGGGTCACCGGGGACGGACGGACCGGCACCTCGCCGAGGTAGATCCGGCCGCTGCTGCCGTCGATGGAGATGAGGTCACCGGCCCGGACCGTCCGGTCGCCGACGCGGAACTCGCCGCGCTCCGGGTCGATCTCCAGTGCCTCCGCCCCGCAGACGCAGGTGCGTCCCATGCCCCGGGCAACCACCGCCGCGTGCGAGGTCTTGCCGCCCCGGGCGGTGAGGATGCCGGCGGCGGCGATCATGCCGGGCAGGTCGTCGGGGTTGGTCTCCCGGCGGACCAGGATCACCGGCCCGTCCGCCGCGGTGGCGGCGGCGTTGTCGAAAACCACCCGTCCGGCGGCGGCTCCGGGCGAGGCGCCGACACCGGTGGCCAACGGCTCCGGCGTGGCTTCCGGGTCGAAGGTGGGGAACATCAGCTGCGCGAGTTGCGCCCCGCTGACCCGGGTCAACGCCTCGTCCCAGCTGATCAGACCCTCGTCGGCCAGCTGCGCGGCGATCACGAACGCCGCCGCCGGGGTGCGCTTGCCGACCCGGGTCTGCAACATCCACAACCGGCCCCGCTCGATGGTGAACTCCACGTCGCACAGGTCCCGGTAGTGCCGCTCCAGCGTGGTCATGATCCCGGTCAGCCGGCGGTAGCTGGCCGGGTCGAGCCGGGACAGTTCGTCCAGCCCCACCGTGTTGCGGACCCCGGCCACCACGTCCTCGCCCTGGGCGTCGGACAGGTAGTCGCCGTACACGCCGGGCGCGCCGGTGGCCGGATCGCGGGTGAACGCCACCCCGGTACCCGAGTCCGGGCCCAGGTTGCCGAAGACCATCGCCATCACGTTGACCGCGGTGCCCAGGTCGTCGGGAATGTGTTCGCGGCGTCGGTAGAGCACCGCCCGGGAGGCGTTCCACGACTCGAAGACCGCCCGGATCGCCAGGTACAGCTGCTCGTGCGGGGCTTGTGGGAAGTCGTGACGGACCCGGTCGGCGAACACCTTCTTGTACGTCTCGACCAGCCCGCGCAACTGCTCCGCCGTGGGGCCGTCCGGCCCGGCGGTGGCCCGCAACGCGTCCAGCTCTCGGTCGAACTCCTCGGCCGGCACACCGTGCACCGTCCGACCGAACATCTGGATCAACCGTCGGTACGAGTCCCAGGCGAACCGCTCGTCGCCGCTGATCCGGGCCAGCCCGGTCACGGTGGCGTCGTTGAGCCCGATGTCCAGGATGGTCTCCATCATCCCGGGCATCGAGTAGCGTCCGCCGGAACGGACGGCCAGCAGCAGCGGCTCAGCAGGGTCGCCGAGCCGCCGGCCCAGCCGCACCTCGACCTCTCGCAGGTGGGCGTTCACCTCGTCGAACAGTCCTTCCGGCACCTTCCGGTCGACGAGGTACGCCCGGCACGCGTCGGTGCTGACGGTGAAGCCGGGCGGCACTGGCAACCCGAGCCGGGTCATCTCGGCGAGGTTGGCGCCCTTGCCGCCGAGCAGGTCGGCCATGCCTCGACCGCCCTCGATGAAGTCGTACACGTACCTGGTCATGACCCGGCCTCCACTTCGCCGTCGATGCCTCTGCCTCGTTGGTAGCAACGTCGCCGCTGGTGGGGGCAGGGCCGAAAGCCGATCCGAACAGGGTCGCTGGTCCTCAACCGGGCCGCGTATGGTCGGCCGGTGACCGATGACCTGCGGCTGCGCCCGGTACGCGAGGACGACCTGGTGGAGTTCTTCGTCCACCAGCTCGACCCGGAGGCCAACCGGATGGCCGCCTTCGGCGCCGAGGATCCGACGGACCGGCGGGCGTTCGCCGCGCACTGGGTCCGCATCCTCACCGGCCCGGAGAACCTGGCCCGCACGGTGACCGTCGACGACACGGTGGTGGGCCACGTGCTCGCCTTCCCCGTCGACGGCGCGTTCGAGGTCAGCTACTGGATCGACCGGCCGCACTGGGGCCGTGGGTACGCCACCCGTGCCTTGGCCGCGTTGCTGCGGGAGGTCACCCGCCGGCCGCTGTTCGCGCGGACGGCCACCGACAACGCCGCGTCGCTGACGGTGCTTCGCCGCTGCGGCTTCGTCGTCCGCAGCACCGAGCGGGCGTACGCACCGGGACGCGGCCACGAGATCGACGAGTACGTCCTGGAACTGCCGCCGTCACCCGGCGCCGACCCGGCGTGATCCGCCCCCTGACACCGGGGCTGACCAGGGCGGCGACTACCCTCGCGGGGTGAACTGGCTGGAACTGGTCGGCTGGGCCGGCTCCGCGTTGCTGGTCTGGTCGCTGCTGCAGACGCGCATCCTGCGGCTGCGCGCCCTGAACCTGGTCGGTTGTGCCGTCCTGATCGGCTACAACGCCACGATCCGGGTGTGGCCCATGGTCGGGCTGAACGTGGTGCTGGCTGTGATCAACATCTGGTACCTGCGGCGGCTGCTCAGCACCCGCCATGACGAGCAGACCTACCAGGTCGTCGAGGTGGGGGCCGACGACGCGTTCTTGGCCCACACGCTGCGGGTGCACGCCGCCGACATCGCCCGGTTCAACCCGGGTTTCCGCCCGGACCGGCTGGCCGGCCGTGCGGCCTTCCTCGTCGTACGCGCCGACGAGGTCGTCGGTGTGGTGCTGGTACGCGACGCCGGCGACGGGGTGGCCCAGGTCGACCTGGACTACGTCACCCCGCCGTTTCGTGACTTCACCCCCGGCGAGTTCGTCTACCGGCGCAGCAGCCTCTTCACCGACCGTGGGTTCCGCCAGGTGGTGAGCCCGCCGGGCATGATCGCCCCGTACTACCACCGCCTAGGGTTCCGCCGTGCGGGGGAGTCCTACATCCTTGACGTGCCGGCACCGGCGCTGCCGCAGGGCGATGATCCACCGCCCCCGACCGGGCGATGATTCACCGCCGGGGCGAGTGGGCATAGGCACCGCTACGCCGGCGGGGCCACCACCGGCGGCGCCACGGCGCGCGGTACAGCGAGGGAGAACCAGGCGTGCAGAGCTACTGGAGCCAGCTGGCCCTGGTCGCAGTCCTGATCGTGGTGAACGCGATCTTCGCCGGCAGCGAGCTGGCGCTGGTGTCGCTGCGCGACAGCCAGGTCCAACGGCTGGAGCGCACCGGGCGCACGGGCCGGGTACTGGCCCGGCTGGCCCGCGACCCCAACCGGTTTCTGGCCACCATCCAGATCGGCATCACCCTGGCCGGCTTTCTCGCCTCGGCAGCCGCCGCGGTGTCACTGGCCCGGCCGCTGGTCCCGCTGCTGGAGGGTGTCTTCGGCCGGGCCGCCGGCCCGGTGTCCGTGGTGCTTGTCACGTTGGTGCTGACCTTCGTCACCCTGGTCTTCGGTGAGCTGGCGCCGAAACGGATCGCCATGCAGGTTCCGGAGCGGTGGGCGCTGCTCGTAGCCCGCCCGCTCGACCTGCTCGCGGCCCTCACCCGGCCGGTGGTCTGGGTACTCGGTGCCACCAGCGACCTGGTGGTACGGCTGTTCGGCCTGGACCCGAAGCCCGAGCGGGACGAGATCAGCCCGGACGAGCTGCGGGACATCGTGTCCGGTCATCACGGCTTCACCAAGGAGCAGCAGACCATCATCGCCGGCGCGGTGGAGATCGCCGAGCGGCGGCTGCGGGCGGTGCTGGTGCCGAGGTTGCAGGTCTTCTGCCTGGACAGCGGCACCACGGCGGAGGCGGCCCGACTCGTGCTGGCCGCCTCCGGGCACTCCCGCGCGCCGGTGGTACGCCACGGCGGCCTGGACGATTCGGTGGGCGTCATCCACCTGCGGGATCTGGTCGGCGTCGGTGACGATCAGCCGGTCGACGAGTACGCCCGCCCGCCGCTGCTGCTGCCGGACTCGGTACCGGTGGTCGACGCGCTACGCCGGTTCAAGGCCGAACGCCAGCACATGGCCCTGGTCGTCGATGAACGCGGTGCCGTCGAGGGCATCGTCACCCTGGAGGACATCCTCGAGGAGATCGTCGGGGAGATCTACGACGAGACCGACCGGGACGTCGGTGCGGTACGCACCGACGACGAGGGAGCGCTGCTGCTGCCGGGCACGTTTCCCGTCCACGATCTGCCCGACATCGGCGTGGAACTGCCCGGGCGTCCGGACGGCGACTACACCACCGTGGCCGGGCTGCTCCTGGCCGGTCTCGGCCGGATTCCCCGCGCCGGGGAGCATCTCACCGTCGACGCCTGGCGGCTGGAGGTGACGCTCGCCGACGACCGGGCGGTCTCCGGCATCCGGTTGCGCCGCGCCACAGCGGCGTCCGAGGACCCGGAGACTCCCGAGACAGCGACGCCCGCAGCCCCCGGTGCGGCCGAGGCAGCTACGCCTGCCGTCCCCGACGAGCCCGAGTCGCAGCCGGACGACAGATCGGGTACGCCGACCGACGGCTCTTCGGTGCTGGACGGCACCCGTCGTTGAGCGGGTCGCGCCTAACCCGCCCGTGGTGACCGTCGTCGGGGCGGCACGGGCCTGCTCAGGCACGCTTCGAGTCAGCGCTCGCCCGGCCCGCCCGGCCCGCCCGGCCCGCCCGGACCGCGCGGGTCGGGCAGCGGCGGGTCCAACCGCACCCGATCCATCGGCACCTGCCAGGTGCTCCGACCGAGCAGCCGGGCCAACGCCCGGATCGCCCAGGGACCCGACGGATGCCGCTGCGGACCGATCAGCCGCCCACTCAACCGGCCGTACCAGTGCCGGGTGACGACCAGGTCGGTCAGCCGCAGCGGGCCGTCAGCGGGGCCGCGCAGCACGAGGTCCACGACCCGACCGAGACGGCGGCCCTGATGGTCGTACGCCGTCCGACCCAGTAACTCACCCGCTCGCACGGCCGGCCCCCGGGATCCGATCGATCAGGTGTCGGCGCAACCACTCCTCCACCGGCGAGGTAGGCAGCTCGTCGACCCGCACCCGCAGCCAGACCGCACTGTCCACCCGCGTGACCAGGGCGTACGGGATGCGCAACGGCGCCACCGGACGATCCGTGACGAATCGTTCGGCGGTCAGCACCAGCATCCGGCCCAGCCGACCGCCGACCCGCTGCCCGAGCGCACCTGGGCCGGTGAGCAACGACCGCAGGTACGGCACCCCGTCCGCGCCGAGCCCGAACTCCACGTCGTCGACCTTGCCGACCAGCCGGCCGTCGCGGTCGACGAGTTGGCGATCGAGCAGTTCCTGGCTGACCTGGATTCTCACTGGCCCATCCTCGTACCGATCGCCAGCGGTACGGCGACGATCGAGGCGGCGAGGATCACCAGCAGCAGCACCGCGCCCAGCAGGTTGAGTGCCCGGCCGTTGACCCGGTCGCCCAGGTAGGTGCGGTCGTTGGCGACCACCAGGATCGGCAGGTAGGTCAGCGGCAGCGCCACCGCACTGATGATCAGCAT
The DNA here is from genome assembly GCF_049178935.1 of Verrucosispora sp. WMMD703. NCBI lineage: Bacteria > Bacillati > Actinomycetota > Actinomycetes > Micromonosporales > Micromonosporaceae > Micromonospora > Verrucosispora sp. WMMD703. The sequence continues at coordinate 2,629,648 of NZ_JBMHMM010000004.1, forward strand.
GAATTCGGTGAGCGTCACCGGGTCGACAGTGGTGAGCAGCAGGAGCACGCCCAGCAGCACGCTGACCAGCAGCACCGTGTGAAATCGGGCCGCCTCGCGCGGGCTGACCCGTTTGCCCCACTGCCAACCGAAATACTGCGCGGCGGCGTACGCGGCGGACAGGCCGGTCTCCAGCGCGGCGCCGAAGGTGACCGCGAAGAACGCCAGTGCCGCCACCGCCAGGCCGGCCGCGCCGAAGGCCAGCACCACCGGATGCGCGACCTGGTCGAGGCTGTCCACCGACAACCCGGCGGGGCGCAGCACCACCGCCGCCGTGGCGATCAGCGACAGGGCGAGGAAGCCACCAATCGGGAAGCCGACCAGCACGCTGAAGCGGGCATCGGCCAGGTCGTCCGCGCTCCAGCGTTCCTCGACCCCACCGGAGGAGAAGAAGAAGACCTCGTACGGGCTCACCGTCGAGGCGAACAGCGCCACCGCCACGAACCAGTACGCCCCCCAGCCCTGACCCGAGTCGTCTGGTGCCACCGCGCTGCGCCCGAGCGCCGCCCAGTCGGTCGGCAGCCAGAACAGGGCGACGGCGAACACCACCAGCGCGAGCCCGGCCAGCCCGAAGACCCGTTCCATCACCGGGAACCGCATGCGCCACAGCACCAGCCAGACCGCTATCCCGGCGACGGGCACCCAGAGCAGGTACGGCACGCCGGTGGCCAGCCGCAACGCCAGCGCCACCCCGCCCAGCTCGGCGGCCAGGGTGATCACCGTGACCAGGTACGACGCCACCAGGTTGAGCAGTGCCATCCGGGCACCGAGCCGTTCCCGGACCAGGTCGAACACCGCCCGGCCGGTCACCGCCGCGATCCGTCCGGCCATTTCCGCGTACGCGCAGATGGCGACGACCCCGAGCAGCAACACCCAGGCGTGCGCCATGCCGAAGCGAGCACCGGCCTGGCCGGCGGCGACCAGGTCGCCGATGTCGACGAAACCACCGACCGCGGACAGGATGCCGAGCGTGGCGGCGAGGAGCTTCCTCACGTCGGTGGTGCGGGCTCGGTCATCGACGCGACGATAACGCCGCGAAAGCCGCCATCTACCCGAAACCGCCTTCAGTGCCGCCCAGGCGGCGCGGCGCCGATGAGCGGCGGTCGGGCTGCGCCCGGTTCCCGGGCCGGCGGGTGTTCCACCCGCTCGGAGCCCTGTCAGCCGGCTGCCCTTGTCAGTCCCGGCTCATGTCAGTCCCGGCTTTGTCAGTCGGCGGTCGGGTAGAGGTTCTGCAGGCGGACCTGGCCGCGGGCGACCAGCCGCCCGTCCGCGTCCGTGATCTCCACCTGCCACAGCTGTTGGCTCCGCCCCCGGTGCACCGGGGTGCCGACGGCAACCAGCTCACCCTCGTCCACGGCCCGTAGGAAGTCGGTCTGGTTGGACACCCCGACCACCCGCCCGCGCTCACCCAGCCAGACACCGGCACCCAGACTCGCCGCCGTCTCCACCACCGAGCAGTGGACCCCGCCGTGCAGGATGCCGTACGGCTGGTGCAGCTCCGGGCGGACCCGCCAGCGGATCGTGACCCGGTCCCCGCTGATCTCGTCCAACTCCAGCCCGAGCAGGGCGAAGAAGCCACCCGACATCGTCGACACGTCCACGGCCACCTCCACGATCTTGGACTCGCCAGCCTAGTGCCGGTGCCTTCCGCCGGAACCCGGTAGGGCCGGACCGGCCTGATGGGGGACAATCGGTGACCGTGACCGACAGCACCCTCCCGCCGGTCCGGCGGGATTCCCTGACCGATGACCTGCGCTGGCGGGGTCTGCTCCAGGACTCCACCGACCCGGACGAGCTGCGCGCGCTGCTCGACGGCCCGGGAGCCGCCTTCTACGTGGGCTTCGACCCGACCGCGCCGAGCCTGCACGTCGGCCACCTGATGCAGGTCACCACCGCTCGTCGTCTCCAACTCGCCGGGCACCGGCCACTGCTGCTGGTCGGGGGCGCCACCGGGCAGATCGGCGATCCGAAGGAGAGCGCGGAACGGACCCTCAACCCGCCGGAGGTCGTGGCGAGCTGGGTGCAGCGGATCCGTGACCAGCTCGCGCCCTTCGTGTCGTACACCGGAGACCAGGCCGCCCGCCTGGTCAACAACCTGGACTGGACCGGCGAGATGTCGGTGGTGGAGTTCCTGCGTGACGTGGGCAAGCACTTCCCGGTAAACCGGATGCTGGCTCGCGAGGTGGTGCGGGCGCGGTTGGAGAGCGGCATCAGCTTCACCGAGTTCAGTTACCAGCTGCTCCAGGCCAACGACTTCTTCGAGCTGCACCGGCGGCACGGCTGCCAGCTCCAGTTCGGTGGCTCCGACCAGTGGGGCAACATCACTGCCGGTGTCGACTACGTCCGGCGACGCGGGCTCGGGCCGGTCCAGGCGTTCACCACCCCGCTGGTGACCAAGTCGGACGGCTCGAAGTTCGGCAAGACCGAGGGTGGCGCGATCTGGCTCGATCCCGAGATGACCAGCCCGTACGCCTTCTACCAGTTCTGGATCAACGTCGATGATCGGGACGTGGGTCGTTACCTGCGCTACTTCAGCTTCCGCAGCCGGGAGGAGCTGGAGGAACTGGAGAAGGAGACCGCGGAGCGGCCGGCGTCCCGGGCCGCGCAGCGTGCCCTCGCCGAGGAACTGACCACCCTGGTGCACGGTGAGCGGGAAATGGCGCAGGTGGTCGCCGCCAGTCAGGCCCTGTTCGGCCGGGGATCGCTGGACGACCTGTCCGCGGTGACGCTGCGCGCCGCGCTCACCGAGGCCGGCCTGGTACGCCTTGACGACCTCCCCGAGGTGGCCGCCCTGTTCAAGGAGTCCGGCCTGGTGCCCAGCATGAAGGAAGCCCGGCGGGTGATCGCCGAGGGCGGCGCCTACGTGAACAACGTCCGCGTCGTCGCGGCGGACGCCGTCGTCTCTCCGGCGGATCTGCTGCACGGCAGGTACCTGGTGCTGCGTCGGGGGAAGCGGTCCTTCGCCGGGGTGGAGGTCGGCTCCTGACCACCGACCGGCAGGTGTGACGCGGGACGCGCCCGGTGGATTTGACGATCAATCCGCCGGGCGCGTAACTTTCTCTCTGCCAGCGCGGAACGGACGAAACAGGGCGAAAGCCCAAGGCCGGAGCGCAGGTAGACCTTTCGGACCGGGTGGCTCATGCCCACCAGGTCGGAGCCGGGCGGTGCCCCAGATTTGCCGGGAGGCGGATTTGGCGGGGCGAAACCGACCGGGTATGGTTGACGACCGGCAGGGCCCCAGGCGCGCTAGCGGTAGACCGCAGCGGCTGGCCTGCCAAAACCACGACCGGAACGGCGGAAGCCGGCTTGATCGTGGTGCCCGGAGAAATGGGTTGAAGCGTGACAAAGCGGTGTGAGCCGGTTTGACACGGCAGAAACCACCGGGTAACGTAGTAAAAGTGCCCGGCGCGGTTGTGGCGGGTGTGGTGCCCCGGATGGTGGCCCCCTTTGTGGGGTTGTCTGATGGTGTGTGGTTGTTCTTTGAGAACTCAACAGGGTGCTTGATATGCCAGTGCCAAATTTTTGTTTGATTCCCGGGCTGGCCAGTTTTTCTGGTTGGTTTGGATTCCTTTGGCAACAATTTTGTTTGTTGCTGGGATGGATTTTCCTTCAGGTTTTTGTTGGAGAGTTTGATCCTGGCTCAGGACGAACGCTGGCGGCGTGCTTAACACATGCAAGTCGAGCGGAAAGGCCCTTCGGGGTACTCGAGCGGCGAACGGGTGAGTAACACGTGAGCAACCTGCCCTAGGCTTTGGGATAACCCCGGGAAACCGGGGCTAATACCGGATATTCACTTGCGGACGCATGTTTGTGGGTGGAAAGTTTTTCGGCTTGGGATGGGCTCGCGGCCTATCAGCTTGTTGGTGGGGTGATGGCCTACCAAGGCGACGACGGGTAGCCGGCCTGAGAGGGCGACCGGCCACACTGGGACTGAGACACGGCCCAGACTCCTACGGGAGGCAGCAGTGGGGAATATTGCACAATGGGCGGAAGCCTGATGCAGCGACGCCGCGTGAGGGATGACGGCCTTCGGGTTGTAAACCTCTTTCAGCAGGGACGAAGCGCGAGTGACGGTACCTGCAGAAGAAGCGCCGGCCAACTACGTGCCAGCAGCCGCGGTAAGACGTAGGGCGCGAGCGTTGTCCGGATTTATTGGGCGTAAAGAGCTCGTAGGCGGCTTGTCGCGTCGACTGTGAAAACCCGTGGCTCAACTGCGGGCCTGCAGTCGATACGGGCAGGCTAGAGTTCGGTAGGGGAGACTGGAATTCCTGGTGTAGCGGTGAAATGCGCAGATATCAGGAGGAACACCGGTGGCGAAGGCGGGTCTCTGGGCCGATACTGACGCTGAGGAGCGAAAGCGTGGGGAGCGAACAGGATTAGATACCCTGGTAGTCCACGCTGTAAACGTTGGGCGCTAGGTGTGGGGGGCCTCTCCGGTTCTCTGTGCCGCAGCTAACGCATTAAGCGCCCCGCCTGGGGAGTACGGCCGCAAGGCTAAAACTCAAAGGAATTGACGGGGGCCCGCACAAGCGGCGGAGCATGCGGATTAATTCGATGCAACGCGAAGAACCTTACCTGGGTTTGACATCGCCGGAAATCTCGCAGAGATGTGGGGTCCTTCGGGGCCGGTGACAGGTGGTGCATGGCTGTCGTCAGCTCGTGTCGTGAGATGTTGGGTTAAGTCCCGCAACGAGCGCAACCCTCGTCCCATGTTGCCAGCAATTCGGTTGGGGACTCATGGGAGACTGCCGGGGTCAACTCGGAGGAAGGTGGGGATGACGTCAAGTCATCATGCCCCTTATGTCCAGGGCTTCACGCATGCTACAATGGCCGGTACAATGGGCTGCGATACCGTGAGGTGGAGCGAATCCCAAAAAGCCGGTCTCAGTTCGGATCGGGGTCTGCAACTCGACCCCGTGAAGTCGGAGTCGCTAGTAATCGCAGATCAGCAACGCTGCGGTGAATACGTTCCCGGGCCTTGTACACACCGCCCGTCACGTCACGAAAGTCGGCAACACCCGAAGCCGGTGGCCCAACCCTTGTGGAGGGAGCCGTCGAAGGTGGGGCTGGCGATTGGGACGAAGTCGTAACAAGGTAGCCGTACCGGAAGGTGCGGCTGGATCACCTCCTTTCTAAGGAGCACCATCCAGCGAAGGCTGGTATGGAGCCCGCGGCCCGCGGATGTCGGGTCGGGGTGCTCGATTGGCGGAGACACTGGCGAGTTTTCCTCGGCAACGGCCGGAATTTCCTAGTACAGCTGCCCTGTGGGGTGGTGGGAACGGGGTTGTGGTGCGGCTGGGGGAGGCGTAGGGCACCCTGTTGGGTCCTGAAGGAACAACCCGTGGTGGTTGTCTTTCAGAGCCGATGCTTGGGACGTGGTGTCCTGAGTGGCGCCAGGCATGGCCTGGTTTCTCATACCGCCGGTGGTTGCCGGGCTGGTGGGAGACGGTGGGTTGTGGGTTGGTTGTTTGTTGAGAATTGCACAGTGGACGCGAGCATCTTTGTGGTCAAGTTGTCAAGGGCGAACGGTGGATGCCTTGGCACCAGGAGCCGATGAAGGACGTGGGAGGCCGCGATAGGCCTGGGGGAGCTGTCAACCGAGCTGTGATCCCAGGGTGTCCGAATGGGGTAACCCGGCATCAGTCATGTGGTGTCACCTGCACCTGAACTCATAGGGTGTGTGGAGGGAACGCGGGGAAGTGAAACATCTCAGTACCCGTAGGAAGAGAAAACAACATGTGATTCCGTGAGTAGTGGCGAGCGAAAGCGGATTGAGGCTAAACCGGTTGCGTGTGATACCTGTCAGGGGTTGCGTGGTCGGGGTTGTGGGACCCTGCTACACGAGCTGACACTCGTGTGAGGAGTGATAAAGCCAGTGGTTAGCTGAATGGTCTGGAAAGGCTGACCGTAGACGGTGATAGTCCGGTAGGTGAAAGCTGCTGGTCTTCTGTGGGTGTTCCCGAGTAGCGGCGGACTCCTGAAATCTGCCGTGAATCTGCCAGGACCACCTGGTAAGCCTAAATACTTCCTGGTGACCGATAGCGGACGAGTACCGTGAGGGAATGGTGAAAAGTACCCCGGGAGGGGAGTGAAATAGTACCTGAAACCGTTCGCCTACAATCCGTCGGAGCCTTGCGGGGTGACGGCGTGCCTTTTGAAGAATGAGCCTGCGAGTTAGTGGCATGTGGCGAGGTTAACCCGTGTGGGGGAGCCGTAGCGAAAGCGAGTCTGAAGAGGGCGTTTGAGTCGCATGTTCTAGACCCGAAGCGGAGTGATCTAGCCATGGGCAGGCTGAAGCGCGGGTAAGACCGTGTGGAGGGCCGAACCCACCAACGTTGAAAAGTTGGGGGATGACCTGTGGTTAGGGGTGAAAGGCCAATCAAACTCCGTGATAGCTGGTTCTCCCCGAAATGCATTTAGGTGCAGCGTCGTGTGTTTCTTGCCGGAGGTAGAGCACTGGATGGTCTAGGGGGCCTACAAGCTTACCGAAATCAGCCAAACTCCGAATGCCGGTAAGTGAGAGCGCGGCAGTGAGACTGCGGGGGATAAGCTTCGTAGTCGAGAGGGAAACAGCCCAGATCACCAGCTAAGGCCCCTAAGCGTGTGCTAAGTGGAAAAGGATGTGGGGTCGCATAGACAACCAGGAGGTTGGCTTAGAAGCAGCCACCCTTTAAAGAGTGCGTAATAGCTCACTGGTCAAGTGGTTCCGCGCCGACAATGTAGCGGGGCTCAAGCACACCGCCGAAGCTGTGGCACTCACACAGAGCCCGGTGTCTGTCTTTCGAGGTGGGCATCCAGGTGTGTGGGTGGGTAGGGGAGCGTCGTGCCGGGGGTGAAGCAGCGGGGTGACCTAGTTGTGGACGCGGCACGAGTGAGAATGCAGGCATGAGTAGCGAAAGAAGGGTGAGAAACCCTTCCGCCGGATGACCAAGGGTTCCAGGGCCAGGTTAATCCGCCCTGGGTGAGTCGGGACCTAAGGCGAGGCCGAGAGGCGTAGTCGATGGACAACGGGTTGATATTCCCGTACCCGCGAAGGAGCGTCCCTGATGAACCTCGTTGTGCTAACCACCCGAGCCTGGTGCGGTCTTCGGACCAAGCTGGGGGAGCGTGGGAACCTGGCGGGTAGTAGTCAAGCGATGGGGTGACGCAGGAAGGTAGCTGAGCCCGGCCGGTGGTTGTGCCGGGGTAAGCGTGTAGGCCGACGTGTAGGCAAATCCGCACGTCATGAAGGCTGAGACGTGATGCCGAGCCGATTCAGGTGAAGTCAGTGATCCTATGCTGCCGAGAAAAGCCTCTAGCGAGTTCCGAGCGGCCCGTACCCCAAACCGACACAGGTGGTCAGGTAGAGAATACCGAGGCGATCGGGCGAACTGTGGTTAAGGAACTCGGCAAATTGCCCCCGTAACTTAGGGAGAAGGGGGGCCGGAGACGTGAAGCCCCGCGCGGGTGGAGCGTTGTATGGCCGCAGAGAGCAGGGGGAAGCGACTGTTTACTAAAAACACAGGTCCATGCGAAGAAGTAATTCGATGTATATGGACTGACGCCTGCCCGGTGCTGGAACGTTAAGGGGACCTGTTAGCTCTTCGGGGCGAAGCGGAGAACTTAAGCGCCAGTAAACGGCGGTGGTAACTATAACCATCCTAAGGTAGCGAAATTCCTTGTCGGGTAAGTTCCGACCTGCACGAATGGCGTAACGACTTCCCCACTGTCTCAACCACAGGCCCGGCGAAATTGCAGTACGAGTAAAGATGCTCGTTACGCGCGGCAGGACGGAAAGACCCCGGGACCTTTACTATAGCTTGACATTGGTATTTGAGTCGGCTTGTGTAGGATAGGTGGGAGCCGGTGAAGCTCATACGCCAGTATGGGTGGAGGCAATCTTGAAATACCACTCTGGTTGATTCGGGTATCTAACTTCGGACCGTTATCCGGTTCAGGGACAGTGTCTGGTGGGTAGTTTAACTGGGGCGGTTGCCTCCTAAAGGGTAACGGAGGCGCCCAAAGGTTCCCTCAGCCTGGTTGGCAATCAGGTGTTGAGTGCAAGTGCACAAGGGAGCTTGACTGTGAGACTGACGGGTCGAGCAGGGACGAAAGTCGGGACTAGTGATCCGGCACTTGCGTGTGGAAGCGGTGTCGCTCAACGGATAAAAGGTACCCCGGGGATAACAGGCTGATCTTCCCCAAGAGTCCATATCGACGGGATGGTTTGGCACCTCGATGTCGGCTCGTCGCATCCTGGGGCTGTAGCAGGTCCCAAGGGTTGGGCTGTTCGCCCATTAAAGCGGTACGCGAGCTGGGTTTAGAACGTCGTGAGACAGTTCGGTCCCTATCCGCCGTGCGCGTAGGATACTTGAGAAGGGCTGTCCCTAGTACGAGAGGACCGGGACGGACGAACCTCTGGTGTGCCAGTTGTCCCGCCAGGGGCACGGCTGGTTAGCTACGTTCGGAAGGGATAACCGCTGAAAGCATCTAAGCGGGAAGCCTGCTTCAAGATGAGGTATCCCACCACCTTCGGGTGGGTAAGGCCCCCAGCTAGACGACTGGGTTGATAGGCCGGAAATGTAAGCCCGGTAACGGGTTCAGTTGACCGGTACTAATAGGCCGAGGACTTGACTACAACGATCGCTCGCGTCCACTGTGTAACTCACAACAAACAAACAACACACCCGACACCAACATGGATGGTGTCAGCGAACGGTGTTGTTTGACATGTTGATAAGGTTACGGCGGTCATGGCGGAGGGGAAACGCCCGGTCTCATTCCGAACCCGGAAGCTAAGCCCTCCAGCGCCGATGGTACTGCACCCGGGAGGGTGTGGGAGAGTAGGACACCGCCGGACACACGTCACAGTCGAGGGCCACCCGGAATCGGGTCGGCCCTCGACTGCGTTGCGTCGTTGATACGGCGTACTCAGGAAGGATGTACCTGTGAGTTCAGCACCTCAGGGCGGGGACCGCCCCCGGGGTTACCAGGGCCGACCGGCGGATCGGGACGGCGGACCTCGCCGCGACGACCGTCCGTCGCGCCAGGACCGGGGAGAGGAGCGAGGTTCTCGCGACGACCGCGGGTACGGCGGCGACCGATCCCGGTCCGGCGGCTTCCGTCGTGACGGTGACCGCCGTGAGGGCGGCTTCCGGGACAGTGGCCGCTCGGGCGGTGGGTACCGGGGCGAGCGCGACGACCGCGGCTTCGGCGGGCGCGACGGCTCCGGCGACCGGGACCGGCGAACCGGCGGCTTCCGAGGCGGAGAACGTCGCGACTCCGACCGTCGTGAGGGCGGGTTCCGCCGCGACGGTGGCGAGCGCTCCGGTGGTTTCCGCAGCGGAGACCGGGCAACTGGCGGGTTCCGTAGCGAACGCCGTGACAGCGGCGGCTTCCGTCGAGATGGCGACCGCCGTGAGGGTGGCTTCCGGGGCAACGATCGCGGCGCGGGCGGCGAGCGTCGCGACGGTGGCTTCCGTGGGGGCGAGCGTCGTGAGGGCGGCTTCCGCGACGGTGAGCGCCGCGACGGTGGGTTCCGTGGCGGGGAGCGCCGTGAGGGCGGCTTCCGTGGGGGCGACCGTCGTGAGGGCGGGTTCCGTGGCGGCGAGCGCCGTGAGGGCGGTTTCCGTGGGGGCGAGCGCCGTGAGGGCGGCTTCCGCGACGGCGAGCGTCGTGAGGGTGGGTTCCGTGGGGGCGACCGTCGTGAGGGCGGCTTCCGTGGCGGCGACCGTCGTGAGGGTGGCTTCCGTGGCGGTGAACGTCGTGAGGGTGGCTTCCGCGACGGCGAGCGCCGCGACGGTGGGTTCCATGGGGGCGACCGTCGTGAGGGCGGTTTCCGTGGCGGTGAACGCCGTGAGGGTGGCTTCCGTGGGGGCGAGCGTCGCGACGGTGGGTTCCGTGGCGGTGAGCGTCGTGAGGGTGACCGTCGCGAGGGTGGCTTCCGCGACGGTGAGCGCCGCGACGGTGGGTTCCGTGGCGGTGAGCGCCGTGAGGGCGGTTTCCATGGCGGTGAGCGTCGTGAGGGTGGCTTCCGTGGCGGCGACCGTCGCGACGGTGGGTTCCGTGGCGGTGAGCGCCGTGAGGGCGGTTTCCGCGATGGTGAGCGTCGTGAGGGTGGCTTCCGTGGGGGCGACCGTCGCGAGAGCGGTTTTCGCGACGGTGAGCGTCGGGACGGCGGGTTCCGGGGTGAGCGCCGTGAGGGTGGCTTCCGGGACCGGGAGGGTGCTCGCGGAGCGGGCGGCTTCGCCGAGCGCCGCGACGGCGGATTCCGTCGGGGCACGGATGAGCGTGGCGGCGACCGCCGTGGCGGCGGATTCCGGGACGACCGGGACGGTGAACGTCGCTTTGTCCGGCGTGCGGACGGACCCGGCTCGGCCGAGGACGGGCGTACGGAGGCGCCGGCGTTGCCTGACGAGATCGTCGCGACCGACCTGGACAAGGACGTCCGCGCCGAGCTGCTGTCGCTGGCGAAGCCGGTCGCGGAGACCGTTGCCCGACACCTCGTGGCGACCGGGCAGCTGATCGACGAGGACCCGGCCGAGGCGCTCGCGCACGCACTGGCCGCTCGCCGGCTCGCATCGCGGATCTCCGCAGTCCGGGAGGCAGTCGGCCTGGCCGCCTACCACGCCGGGGAGTGGCAGTCGGCCATCGCGGAGCTGCGGACGTACCACCGGATGAGCGGTGCGCAGAGCCACCTTGCGGTGATCGCGGACAGCGAGCGGGCACTGGGCCGTCCCGAGCGGGCCATCGACCTGTTCCGGGGTGCCGACCAGGAGAAGCTGGACCCGGCGGTGGCGACCGAACTGCTGATCGTGGCCGCTGGTGCGCGCGGCGACCTCGGCCAGCGGGACGCGGCCGTGGCGATGCTCCAGGTCCCCGACCTGACCAGCGACACCGTCCAGCCGTGGACGGCACGGCTGCGGTACGCGTACGCCGACGCGCTGCTGGCCGTCGGGCGGCGAGCCGAGGCACGGGAGTGGTTCTCCCGCGCGGCGGAGGTGGACACCGAGGCCGAGACCGACGCGGCCGAGCGGCTGCTCGAACTCGACGGTGTGGTCATCGAGGGCGACGACGAGGACGAGGTGACCGAGGAACTGGTAGCTGGTCCCGGTGCCCCCGGTGCCGTACCGACCAGCCCGGACGCCGGCCCGTCGACCACCGCCGAGGTGTCCGACCAGGATGACCCGGTCGGCAGTGACCTGGCGTCCGACGGACCCGAGCACGATGCGACCACCGGCGCGGAGCCGGCCGAGGACGTGGCAGCCGACATCGAGGCCGCACCGGAGGTCGCCGGATCCGGTGCGGACCGCCGCGAGGCGGACGGGACCGCGGAGCCGGAGGCACGGCAGCGATGAGCGGGGACCGGCTGGTTGACGGTTACGCCCTGGTCGTCTTCGACCTGGACGGAGTGATCTACCTGATCGACCAGCCGATCCCCGGCGCGGTCGAGACGGTCGCCCGGCTGCACGGTGAGGGCCGAGCCGTCGCGTACGCGACGAACAACGCCTCGCGCCGTGCCGCCGACGTGGCCGACCTGCTCACCGGGATGGGTGTGCCGGCGCGACCGGATGAGGTGCTCACCAGCGCCGCCGCAGCCGCCCAGCTGCTGGGTGAGCGGCTGCCGGCTGGCGCGCCGGTGCTCGTGGTGGGCGCCGAGGCGCTCCGGGCCGAGATCAGCGAGGCCGGGCTCAAGCCGGTCTCCACGGCCGACGAGGGTCCGGTCGCGGTCATCCAGGGGTACGGCCCGCAGGTGGGCTGGGCCGATCTGGCCGAGGCCGCGGTTGCGGTACGGGCCGGCGCGACCTGGGTGGCCACGAACACCGACCGTACCCTGCCCAGCGGGCGTGGGCCGTTGCCGGGCAACGGCGCGTTGGTGGCCGCGCTGGCCACCGCGCTCGGCCGGAACCCGGACGAGATCGTCGGTAAGCCGGCACCGGAGCTGTTCGCCACCGCCGCCCGGCGGGCGGACATCGGTCGTACGGTGGTCGTCGGCGATCGGCTGGACACCGACATCGAGGGCGCCAACCGGGCCGGTCTGGACAGCCTGCTGGTCCTCACCGGGGTCAGCGACGCCGCCGAGCTGCTCGGCGCGCCCGCAGAGCGGCGGCCGACGTACGTCTCATGGGACCTGACCGGCCTCTTCGACCCCGACGGTGTGGTACGGGTGCCGGCGTCGGACGCCGACCACGGTGGTTGGCAGGTGACCATCACCGGGGCCGACGACTGGCAGCTGTCCGGCTCGGGGCGTGCGCTTGACGCGCTCGCCGCGCTCTGCGCGGTGGCCTGGCGCAGTCATCCCACCGGCCCGATCCGGCCGGCCTCCCCAGAGGCGGCGAAGGCGCTGGAGCGACTCGCCCTGGCACCCTGACCGGGTCAGAGCAGTTTGCGCAGCTTCATCAGGTCGAACGGGTTCGCCTTGATCGACACGCGGCGGTTGGCGACCGCGCGGGTGACGTCGAGATCGCCGCGAACCAGGGCCAGCAGGTCGTCACTTGTGGTGCTCATGGCGATCTTCGCTTTCGGGTCGTCACCGTCGGCGAGTTCCACCAGCCTCCCGCCGGTGAGCCGGCCGTGGAAGGCGGTCTCCAGATCGGTGATCCGGCAGGCCAGGGTGCGATCCAGGTCCACGCGATCGCGTACGGTCTCCGCGTTGCGCTCGAGCCGGGCGGCCAGATCCTGCAACGCCTGCCGACACTCGTCCACCGTGGCCACCAATCGCCTCCTCGCCACACCACGTCGTCTCCCGGCACCGTACCGCACAGGACGGTTCCGACGGCCCGGTAGCGTGACACCTGCACAGCCGTCGGGCGAAAGGACTCAGGCATGCAGGACGCGTGGCGTACCTACCTCGAACTGGCCATGGGCCTGACGGAGGCGCCCCGGAAGAAAGCACAGGACGCGGTGCGCCGGGCTATGGGATCGACCGGTGCGACGGCGGCCCAGCTGCAGACCCTCGCCGAGGAGTTGCGGTCGACCGGCGCGGCCAACCGTGAGGCCCTGACCAAATTGGTGCGGTTCGAGGTCGAGCGGGCGCTCGGCGTGGTGGGCCTGGCCACCGCCGAGGAGGTCGCCGAACTGGACCGCCGGGTGCGCGAGTTGGAACGCCAGCTCCGGGCCGCTTCCGGTACGCCCACCAGCGGCGCCGCGCCGGGCCCGGTGGCGGCCCCCGAGTCCGTCGAGACCCCCTCCGTCGGCACGCCATCGACCGCCGCCGCCGCCCCGCCGACGAAGGCGGTGGCGAAGAAGGCGGTGGCCAAGAAAGCGGTGGCCAAGAAGGCGGTCGCGAAGAAGACCGTGGCCAAGAAGGCATCCGGAACGGTCGTGCGTACCGCTGACAGTGAACCGACGTCGCGACCGGCCAAGGCCGCACCGCCGCGCCCGGACGGCGCCGCATGACCGCGCCGCGGCCCGGCCCGCCGCCGGGTCCGCGCCCGGGTCCGCCGCCACAGCGCTGGACCGGCGAGGGCGGGCAGGACGACGGTCACCCGGCGGTGGAGGCCGCGATGCAGGCAATCACGAACGCCGCGACGCTCGGACCCGCCGACCAGATCGCCCAGTACGAGGCCGCGTACCAGACGCTGCGGGAGACGCTGGCCACCATCGACCAGGCCTGAGGAGGCGCGTCCATCCATGGCACGGCGTAACCGGTTGGACGCCGAACTCGTCCGTCGCGGCCTGGCCCGCTCCCGTGAGCAGGCTGTCGCGTTGGTGGAGGCTGGCCGCGTGCAGCTGCGTGGGGTGCCCGCCCGCAAGGCCGCCGCGATGGTTGATCCCGCCGATCCGTTGCTGGTCAGCGGTGCCGACCCGACCTCCGAGTACGTTTCCCGGGGCGGGCACAAGCTGGCCGGTGCGCTCGCCGCCTTCGCCCCTGCCGGGCTGACGGTGCATGGTCGACGCTGTCTGGACGCCGGCGCGTCCACCGGTGGCTTCACCGACGTGCTGCTGCGCGCCGAGGCCGCCGAGGTGGTCGCGGTGGACGTCGGCTACGGCCAGCTGGCCTGGTCGCTGCGCAACGATCCCCGGGTACGGGTCTTCGAACGCACGAACGTCAGGACGCTGGTGCCGGAGACGATCGGCGGCCCGGTCGACCTGACCGTCGCCGACCTGTCGTTCATTTCGTTGCGGCTGGTGCTGCCGGCCCTGGCGGCCTGCACCCGGGCCGACGGTGACCTGGCGCTGATGGTCAAACCGCAGTTCGAGGTGGGCCGGGAGCGGGTCGGCACCGGTGGGGTGGTGCGCGATCCGGAGCTTCGGGCGCAGGCGGTGCTTGAGGTCGCCACGGCAGCCGCGACGCTGCGGCTGGGGCTGGCGGATCTCGCGGCCAGCCCCCTGCCGGGGCCGAGCGGCAACGTCGAGTTCTTCGTATGGTTACGCCGGGACGCGCCACCGGCCGACCCGGAGCGGGTGCGGGCCGTGGTGGCGGCCGGGCCAGGTGGCCCGGTGACGTCCGGTGACGGACCGGACGAGGTGACGGAGGAGGTGGCCACGTGAGCGAGCGGAGCGAGCGAACCGTTTGGCACAGCAGCGTGGCGGCTCAGGCCGCCGGTGAGCGGAGCGGGGCGGCGGCGCGGTGACCCGCACGGCCCTGTTGGTGACGCACACCGGCCGGCGGCGCAGCACCGAGCATGCCCGTGCGGTCGCTGCGGACCTGATCGCCGCCGGGTTCGAGGTGCGGGTGGTGGCCGAGGAGGCCGAGGATCTCGACCTGCCGGGCGTGGTGCCGGTGACCGGGCCGGAGGCGGCCGAAGGCGCCGAGATCGTCTTCGCGCTCGGTGGGGACGGGACGTTCCTGCGCGCCGCGGAGCTCGCCCGGCCGGCGAAGGTGCCGCTGCTCGGCATCAACCTCGGTAAGGTCGGTTTCCTCGCCGAGGCGGAGATCGACGATCTCGACGAAGCGGTCCGTGACGTGGTCAGCCGCAACTACAGCGTCGATGAGCGGCTCACCCTCGACGTGACGGCGGAGTTCGACGGTGGGCCGACCATCGAGTCGTGGGCCCTCAACGAGATCAGCGTCGAGAAGGGCGAGCGGGCCCAGATGCTGGAACTGCTCGTCGACGTCGACGGGCGGCCGCTGTCACGCTACGGCTGTGACGGCGTGGTGTGTGCCACGCCCACCGGTTCCACGGCGTACGCCTTCTCGGGCGGCGGGCCCGTGGTCTGGCCGGAGGTGGAGGCGTTACTGCTGGTGCCGATCAGCGCGCACGCGCTGTTCAGCCGACCGCTGGTGACGGCACCCACCTCCACCATGACGATCACCGTCGACCCGTTCACCACTTTGGCCGTGCTCTGCTGCGACGGGCGGCGGGTCTACGACCTGCCGCCGGGCGCCCGGGTCACCGTGCGGCGGGGCACCCTGCCGGTGCGGATCGTGCGGCTGCGGGACCGGTCGTTCACCGCGCGCCTGGTGGCAAAGTTCGACCTCCCGGTGCACGGCTGGCGGGGCAACCGCCGCTGAGGCTGCCGGCCGCGCCGGCTGGTCAAGTGTCGGGCCACGCGTCTACTGTCGGTTGCTGTGCTGGAGGAGCTACGCATCACCGGACTGGGCGTCATCGAGGACACGACGCTGCCGCTGGCCGGCGGCATGAACGTCATCACCGGCGAGACCGGTGCGGGCAAGACCATGGTGGTGACCGGGCTCGGCCTGCTCTTCGGTGGCCGGGCCGACGCCGGCCGGGTACGCGCCGAACCCGGCCGTGCCGTGGTCGAGGGCCGGCTGCGCCTCGGTGGCCGGGTGGCGGAGACGGTGCACGCCCGGATCACCGACGCCGGAGGTGAGCCCGACGAGGACGGCTGCGTGCTGCTGAGCCGCACGGTCACGGTGGAGGGCCGGTCCCGGGCCCATCTGGGTGGCCGCGGCATGCCCGTGTCGATGCTCGGCGAGGTCGGTGAGCAGGTGGTCGCCGTACACGGTCAGTCCGACCAACTGCGGCTGCTGCGCCCGGCCGAACAGCGGGCCGCGCTGGACCGGTTCGCCGGTCCCGAGCACGAGAAGCTGCTCGACGCGACGCGGGACGCGTTCACCCGGTGGCGTCGGGTGGTCGACGACCTGGCCGACCGGCGGCGCAATGCGCGGGAACGCCATCAGGAGACCGACCTGCTGCGGTTGGGGCTCGACGAGATCACCCGGGTGGATCCGCAGCCGGGCGAGGACGACGAGCTGAAGGCGGAGGCGCAGCGACTGGAGCACGCGGAGGGTCTGCGTACCGCGGCCCAGTTGGCCCATCAGTGCGTGGCCGGCGGCTTGGAGGCCACCGACGACACTCCGGACGCCTCGACGCTGCTGGGCACCGCCCGGCGCACGCTTGAGGCGCAGGCCGGCACCGATCCGGCGCTCGGTGAACTGGCCGTCCGTCTGGAGGAGGCGGCCACGTTGGTCGCTGACGTCTCGGTGGAGCTGTCCACATACCTCGCCGGCCTGGACGCCGACCCGGCTCGGTTGCAGGCGCTCTACGAGCGGCGGGCCGCGTTGCGCGCGTTGACCCGTAAGTACGCCGACGATGTCGACGGCGTGATCGCCTGGGCGGAGCGGGCCCGGACCAGACTGTCCGAGCTGGACAACTCCGACGAGCTGCTCGACGAGCTGGACCGGGAGGCGTCCCGGTTGGCCGGCGAGGTGGCCGAGCTGGCCGGCCGGCTGTCGCTGTCCCGGCAGGAGGCGGCGGCGCGGTTCGCCGATCAGGTCACCGTCGAGCTGGCCGGGCTGGCGATGCCACACGCCCGGATCGAGGTGGCGGTGCTGCCCCGACCCGCCGGGCGGGCCGAGCCGACGTTGCCGGTCAACGGGGTCGACGTAGGTGTCGGGCCCGACGGCGGTGACGAGGTCGAGCTGCGGCTGCTGGCGCACCCCGGTGCGCCGTCGCTGCCGCTGCAACGGGGTGCCTCCGGCGGTGAGCTGTCCCGGGTGATGCTCGCCATCGAGGTGGTCTTCGCCGGCTCCGGCGGCCCGCCGACGCTGGTCTTCGACGAGGTCGACGCCGGGGTGGGCGGTCAGGCGGCGGTGGAGATCGGCAGGCGGCTGGCCCGACTGGCCCGCAGCCACCAGGTCCTGGTGGTGACCCACCTGCCTCAGGTCGCCGCCTTCGCCGACCGGCACCTGGTGGTGGCCAAGGACACCGGCGGTGCGGTCACCACCAGCGGGGTGCGGGTGGTGGAGGACACCGAGCGGGCCCGGGAACTCGCCCGGATGCTTGCGGGTTTGCCGGACTCGGATCTGGGTATCGCTCACGCCGAGGAACTCCTGGCCGTGGCGGCCAGGGAACGGCGGTCCTGAGACCGCGATTGTGAGCGGAGGCACACCGGCCTTCGCCCATGTGTGTTTCCCTGGGTAGGCGGCCCTGCTCAGGCATGTCGCGACAGATTCGCCTGCCTCACATGCCAGGATGGTCACGATGCGTCTACCCACGTTGCGCCGGGCCCGGAACGCGGAACCGGGACAGATCCTCGGCACCGCGCGCCTCGACCGTCGCACGAAGCGGCTGGTCGGCCGGCTCCGCCCCGGCGACATCGCGGTCATCGACCACGTCGACCTGGACCGGGTCGCTGCCGACTCGCTCGTCGCGGTCGGTGTCGGCGCGGTGCTGAACGCCAAGCCGTCGGTTTCCGGCCGTTACCCAAACCTCGGGCCGGAGGTGCTGATCTCGGCGGGTATTCCGCTGCTCGACGACCTCGGTGAGGGCATCTTCGAGCGGATCCGTGAGGGCGACACGGTGCGCATCGAGGGCAACACCGTCTACCTGAACGACGACCCGGTGGCGCACGGTAGTCGCCAGGACGCCGAGAGCGTGGCCAAGGCGATGACCGACGCCCGGGAGGGCCTGTCGGTGCAGTTGGAGGCGTTCGCCGCCAACACCATGGACTACCTCAAGCAGGAGCGGGACCTGCTGCTCGACGGCGTCGGCGTGCCCGAGATCGCCACCGAGGTGCAGGGCCGGCACTGTCTGATCGTGGTTCGGGGCTACGACTACAAGGCCGACCTGGACGTGCTGCGCCCGTACATCCGGGAGTTCAAGCCGGTGCTCATCGGCGTCGACGGGGGCGCCGACGCTCTGGTCGAGGCGGGCTACACCCCAGATATGATCATCGGCGATATGGATTCGGTCACCGACGACGTGCTGCGCTGCGGCGCCGAGGTGATCGTGCACGCGTACCCGGACGGGCGGGCGCCGGGGTTGCCGCGCGTCAACGGCCTGGGGGTACCGGCGGTGACCTTTCCCGCCGCCGCCACCAGCGAGGACCTCGCCATGCTGCTGGCCGACGAGAAGGGCGCCTCGCTGATCGTCGCGGTGGGTACCCACGCCACGCTCGTGGAGTTCCTCGACAAGGGGCGCGGCGGCATGGCGTCGACGTTCCTCACCCGGCTCAAGGTCGGTGGCAAGCTGGTCGATGCCAAGGGGGTCAGCCGGCTGTACCGGCAGAGTATTTCCGGGTCGTCCCTGTTGCTGCTGGTCCTCTCCGCACTCGCCGCCATGGCCTCGGCGGTGGCCGTCTCCACCGTCGGTAAGGCGTACCTGGGCGTGGTCTCCGAGTGGTGGGACAATTTCGTGTTCCAGCTCGGCCAGCTTTTCTAGCTCCCGACCGATCAAGAGGCTTCAAGCGTGATCAACTTCCGGTACCACGTGGTGTCCCTGACCGCGGTCTTCCTCGCCCTGGCGATCGGCCTGGTGGTCGGTACCGCCGCACTCAACGGTCCGGTAGCGGACTCGCTTCGGGAGACCGTCAACGAGCTACGCAAGGACAACCAGCACCAGCGCCAGGCGGTCCAGAACATGCAGCGGGAACTGGAGCTGGAGGAGGACTTCGCCGCCGAGATGGCCCAGGTGATGCTGCCGGGCACGCTCAGCGGCAAGCGGGTGCTGGTGCTCAGCCTGCCCACCGGTCGCGAGCACACCGAGGGGGTGCTCAACATGCTCCAGCTGGCCGGTGCCGACGTCACCGGGCGGATCGACCTGCAGGACAAGTTCATCAACCCGGAGAACAACAACGACCTGCTCGAACTGGCGGTCACCGCGGCCCGACCGACCGAGGCGCCGACCGCGGGGCTGCCCGGCAACGGCCACGGCGTCGAGACCTCCAGCGCCCTGCTGGCGACCGTACTGCTGGACCAGCCCGCCGGTGCCGAGCCGGTCACCGAGGCCGACCGGCGGGCGGTGCTGGCCGCGTACGGCAACGCCAACTACCTGACCACGTCGGACCGGATCACCGCGCCGGCCGAGGCCGTCGTGGTGGTCAGCGGGCAGCCGTACGTGGACAAGGACTCCGCAAAGAAGGACGAGTCCGTCGTCAAGATCGCCGAGCAGTTCGACCGGACCGGGGGCATCGTGGTGGCCGGCAACGGCTCGGCCGGCGGCAATCTGGTGGCCTTCGTCCGGGGCGACGCGGTGCTCGCCCAGACCATCTCGACCATCGACAACGCCAACACGGTCCAGGGGCAACTGGTCACCACCCTGGCGCTGGTGCAGCAGCTCGCCGAGCGCAAGGCCGGTCACTTCGGCGTCGGTGACAGCGCCGCCTCGCTGGTGCCTAGACTGCCCCAGTGAACCCTTCTCACCCACTTCGCACGCTCCGACCCGTCGCGGCGTCGGCGCGGGTACGCACCCGCCGAGCGGTGCGGGCCGGCAAGGGTTCAGTGGCCTGACGGGGCACCCGGTGCCCGATTCCGACGATGTCCGCCGGCCGGCGGGAGGGGATGGCGTGAGTGAGCGGGACGGCGACGTGACGGTCTTCGGTCGACTCCTGGTGGCCGGGATCGGGGCGGTCGCTGCCCGGTACGCGCTGCGCGAGATCCGTACCTCACCGCCCGCGGTGGCCCTGGAGCGGACCAACTTCCGGGAACGCACCGTGACCCTGGCCGCCGGCCCGGCCCTCGCGTTGGGGGCCTCAGGTGCCGCGGCCTGCGGGGCGGCGAGCGTGCCGGCCGGCGCGGCGACCCTGGTGGCCGGGCTCGGCGCCGGTGCCGTGGGCCTCTACGACGACGTTGTCGGTGCCCGTCCGGAGCAGAAGGCGGCAAAGGGTTTCGCCGGGCACCTGGCCGCGTTGCGGCAGGGCCGGGTCACCGCCGGCCTCGTCAAGATCGTCGGGGTGGGCGCGGCCGGTCTGGGGGCGGCCGCCCTGCTCGCCGCCGACCCGGGGGTGGCCGGGCATCGTCGTCGGCGCCGGCAGGGCATCTGGGGACGAGGCGTCGACGTGCTGCTCGGCGCGGGGGTGGTGGCCGGCACGGCGAACCTGGTCAACCTGCTCGACCTGCGTCCCGGACGGGCACTGAAGTCGGGTCTGCTGCTCGGTGCGCCGCTGAGCGGTGGCCGGCACGGTGGGATCGCCTCGGGCGCGGCCGGTGCCGCCGCCGGGCTGCTCCCCGAAGACCTGGCCGAGGACGTGATGCTCGGTGACAGCGGCGCGAACGCCCTCGGCGCGGTGCTCGGGGTGGCGCTGGCCGCCCGCACCGGCCCGGTCGGCCGGGCCGGGCTGCTCGCCGTCCTCGCCGGGCTCACCGCGGCCAGCGAGAAGGTGAGCTTCACGAAGGTCATCGCGAGCACGCCGGGGCTGCGTGAACTCGACGCGCTGGGCCGACGCGCCGACTGACGTGACCAGACCGGCCCCCCTCGCCGGCGCCGGCCGGTTGGCCGGAGCGGCAGCCCTCATCGCCGTACTCACCGTGGTCAGCAGGCTGGCCGGGTTCGGGCGTACCGCCGTGTTCACCTGGGTGGTGCAGGACAGCGACCTGGGCGCGATGTACGTCCTGGCGAACACCATCCCGAACATCATCTTCGAGATCGTCGCGGGCGGGGCGCTGGCCAGCCTGGTCGTACCGCTGCTCGCCGGCGCGGTCGCGGCGGGGGACCGGCAGGCGGTCGCGGCCACCACCGGCGCCCTGCTCACCTGGACGGTGACGCTGCTCGTGCCGCTGGCGGTGCTGGTGGCCCTGGGCGCCGGGCCGATCATCACCGCGCTCGGCGACAGCCGGTCACCGGAGGAACTGGCGGCCGGCGCCCGGATGCTGCGGGTCTTCGCGCCGCAACTGCCGCTGTACGGCATCGGCATCGTGCTCACCGGCGTGCTCCAGGCGCACCGGCGGTTCGCCTGGCCGGTGATCGCGCCGCTGCTGTCCAGCCTCACGGTGGTCGTCGTCTACCTGGTCTTCGCCGGGGCCGCCGGTACGGGCGCCAGCGTGGCGCAGGCCGGCCGCGGCGGTGAGTTGATCCTGTCGGTCGGCACCACCCTCGGCGTGGTGGTGTTGTCGCTGTCGCTGCTGATCCCGCTGCGTCGGCTGCGGCTGACGCTGCGCCCCGGGTACGCGTTCCCGGCCGACGCCCGGGCCCGGGTACGCGGGCTGGCGGTGGCCGGCGTGGTGACGGTCACCGCCCAACAGGTCGCGCTGGCGGTGATCCTCTACCGGCTCTCCAGCGGCCGGACCGAGGCGTTCCAGGTGTTCAACCTGGCCCAGACGTTCTACCTGCTGCCCTGGGCGGTGCTGGCGGTGCCGCTGGCCACCGCCGCGTACCCGACCCTGGCCACGGCGGCGGGCGCGGACGAGCGGACCTACCGGAAGGTGCTGTCGGCGACCCTGCGTGGGGTGCTGCTGTGCAGCTTCCTCGGCGCTGCGGCACTTGTCGGTGCGGCCGGCCCGATCGGCCGGTTCTTCCCGCTCGACAGCGACGCGACCGCCGCCGCGATCGCCGGTTACGCGCCCGGGCTGCTCGGGTACGGGCTGTTCGCGGTGCTGTCCCGCGCGCTGTACGCCCGGGGCGCGACGCGGGCGGCGACCGCCACCATCACCGCCGGTTGGCTGGCGGTACCGCTGGCGTTGCTTCCGCTGTCTGCGCTGCTTCCGGTGGCCGACCGGGTGCTGGCGGTGGCGTTGGCCAACTCGGCGGGAATGCTGCTGCTCGGCGCGCTGCTGCTGGTCGCCGTCGCCCGGTCGGCCGGCCGGGAGGCGTTGGCCGGCGCCGGACGGGCCGGCGCTGCCGGTCTGCTGGCCGGCGGTGCGGCCGCCGTCGCGGCGGTGGGGATGCTACGGCTGCTGGGCGCCGAGGGCGACCCCCCGGCGCGGTGGACGGCACTGATGCAGGGCATGCTGTCCGGAGTCCTGGTCGCTGTCGTGTTCCTCGCCGTGGTATGGCTGGTCGACCGGCAGGACCTGCGGCCACTGCTGACCGGCCTGGGTCGACGCCTGCGCCGGGCCCGGCCAGGTGACCGGAAGGAGGAGGCGGTCCGGTGAGCGCGAGGAGTGAGCTTGCGAGCCCCGCAGTCGCGAACGGAGTGTCGGTCCGGTGAGCGCGAGGAGTGAGCTTGCGAGCCCCCCGGTCGCGAACGGAGAGTGGGTCCGGTGAGCGCGACGAATGGGCCGGCGGCCGTTCCGGGCCAGCCGGGGACGGTGATGTTGCTGTTGGCTTCCAGCACCGGCGGGGTCGGTCAGCATGTCCGGTCGGTGGCGCGCGGGCTGGCCGAGGCCGGGCAGCCGGTGTTGGTCTGCGGGCCGGCGGCGACCCAGGACCAGTTCGACTTCGTGGCCGCCGGTGCCCGGTTCCGGCCGGTGGAGATTCCGGCGAGTCCCACGCCGGGCGACGCCCGCGCCGTCGGCGTGCTGCGCCGTCTGCTCGCCGCCGAGCAGGTGAGCGTGGTGCACGCGCACGGGCTGCGCGCCGGGCTGGTGGCGGTGCTGGCCCGGCCGGCGGCCCCGCTCGTGGTCACCTGGCACAACGCGGTGCTGGCCGGCGGGGTACGCGGTGCCCTGTCCCGGTTGGTGGAGCGGATCGTGGCGCGGAACGCCCGGGTGACCCTCGGCGCCTCGGGTGACCTGGTGGCGCGGGCCGTCGTGTTGGGCGCGGGGGATGCCCGGCTCGCCCCGGTCGCCGCGCCGGAACTGCCCGCGCCGCGTCGTCGCCGGGCCGCGGTGCGGGCCGAGTTCGCGGTCGCGGCCGACCAGCCGTTGATCCTGTCGGTGGGCCGGCTGCATCCGCAGAAGCGGTACGACGTCCTGGTCGACGCGGCCGCCCGATGGCGGGAGCGCACCCCGCCGCCGGTTGTCGTGATCGCCGGCAGCGGACCGGCCTACCTGCCGCTGGCCGCCCGGATCAGCGCCGCCCGCGCACCGGTCACCCTGCTGGGGCACCGCACGGACGTGGCCGATCTGCTCACCGGCGCCGACCTCGCGGTGGTGACCAGCGACTGGGAGGCCCGTCAACTGTTCGCGCAGGAGGCGCTGCGGGCCGGCGTACCGCTGGTGGCGACCGCGGTGGGTGGGCTGCCGGAACTGGTCGGTGACGCGGCGGTGCTGGTGTCGCCAGGTGATGTGGACGCGGTCGACGCGGCGGTGCGCGGCCTGCTCGACGACGAGGCCGGCCGCGCCGAACTGGCGCGGCGCGGCGCGGCGCGGGCACTGACCTGGCCGACGGAGGCGCAGACCCGCACCCAACTGCTCGCGCTCTACGCCGAGCTGACACCCGGCCCGGCCGGGCCGGCATCGCCGGACGCAGACGCACCGTCGACGGGACGCCGGTGATGCTGCGCCGTATCGCTCCGGTCCTGCTAACCCTGGTGGTGGTGGCGCTCGGGGTCACCGCGCTGGCCGCCCGCCCGCAGAGCCCGCCGGCCCGGCAGAGCGCCGACTATGTGGTTCTCGTCGGCGTGGCCGGGCTGCGCTGGGACGATGTGGACGCGGAGCGTACGCCGACGCTGTGGCGGCTGGCCCGCGAGGGCTCGATCGGGTCGCTGTCGGTGCGGTCCGCACATCGACCCACCTGTCCCGTGGACGGCTGGCTGACGCTCGGCGCGGGCAGCTTTGCCGCCTGGCCCGGCAGCCGCGGCGGGGACGGGCAGTGTCCGCCCGTCGACGTGACGGTGGAGCAGCCGGACGGCATCGGCGCGAACCTGCCGGATCAGGAGAGCGTTGCCGTGCACAACCAGGAGCGGTTGCCGTGGGGCACGGTACCCGGTGCGCTGTCGGAGTCGGTGCGGTGTTCGGTGGCGGTCGGACCGGGCGCGGCGGTGGCCGCCGCCCGACCGTTCGGTCGGGTCGACCGGTACGCGCCGACGCTGCCGGCGGATCCCGCCGGGCTGCTCGGCTCCTGCGTGCTCAGCATCGTCGATCTCGGCACGGTGGAGGGCGACGACCCGGCGGTACGGGCGGCGGCGGCTCGGGCTGCCGACGCGCAACTGGCCCGGGTGCTCGACGGCCGGCCGCCGCGATCGCTCGTGATCGTCGCCGGGGTCTCCGACACTCAGTTGCCGTCCCGGCTGCACGTGGCCGTTGCCCACGGTCCGGGCTGGGAAGAGGGCTGGCTGACCTCGCCCAGCACGGACCGCCGTGGCTATCTGCAACTGATCGACCTGGCCCCGACCGCGCTGACCGTCCTGGGTCGTCCGATGCCCGACCGGCCGTTCCTCGGCCGGCCCGCCGAGTCGGTCGACGGCCGGCCGGCCGATTTGTCCGCCGCGATCGCCGAGCCGGCGGACGCGGACCGGGAAGCCGCCGCGCAACGGAAGGTGGCCGGCGGGTTCTTCACCCTGCTGGCCGTCGTTCAGGTGGCGCTCGCGGTGGCGGTGCTGCCGCTGCTGCGCCGGGCCCGCCGGCACGCCGGGCCGTACGGACCGAAACCGGTGCCGCGTCCGGTGGTGGCGACGGTGGAGGTGCTGCTTGTCGCCGCCGCGCTCGCGATACCGGCGGCGCTGGTCGCCGAGGCCGCGCCGTGGTGGCGCTTCGCGTATCCGGCGGCCTCGTTCGCCGGGCTGACCGCCGTGTTGCTGGCTGCCGCGACGCTGCTGGTTCGGCTGACACCCGGTTACCGCGCCACCCTGGGTCCGCTCGGCGCGGTAGCCGGGCTGACCATGTTGGCCGTTGGCCTGGACGTCGTGACCGGGGCCCGGTTGCAGCTCAACGGGGTGGTGGGTTACTCCGCGCTGGAAGGGGGCCGCTATGCCGGCCTCGGTACCGTCGGTCTCGGCGTCTTCGCTGCCGCCGCCCTGCTCAGCGCCGGCTGGCTCGCCCAGCGGGTGCGCCGTGGCTGGCGTCCGACCGTCATGGTCGTCGTCGGCGGGGCCGCCGTGGTGATCGTCGGCAGCGCGTATCTGGGCGCCGACTCGATCGGCGCGATCGCCCTGACCGCTGGAGTGAGCGTGGCGGCGGCGATCAGCGCGGGTGGCTGGCTGACGTTGACCCGGCTCGCCTGGGCGGCGATGGCCGGGTTGGCCGTGACGGTCGGGTTCGCGGTGGTGGATCTGGGTCGGACCCCGGCGGAGCGGGGCAGCCTCGGCCGGTTCCTGGCCGCGCTCGGCGACGGTACCGGCGGGCTGACCGTGCAGCGGTCCAGCGCCGCGAGCTTCGACACGCTTGTCAACAGTCCGCTGACGGTGCTGGCGCTGGCCGGCGCGTTGCTGGTCTGGTTCGCGCTGCTGCAACCCTGGGGCGGGCTGATGCGGCTGTTCGGCATCTACCCGGCGATCCGGGCGGCGATGGCGGGCACCGCGGTGGCGGCGGTGATCGGCGGGCTGCTCAGCGCCGCGGCGTTGGACGTGGCCGGGGCTGCGGCAGCCGTGGTGGTGCCGTTGGCGGCGCTGTCGGCGTTGCGGGTGCTCGACCACTCGGCGGACCGCACCCAGCCGGGAGCGGACCGCCCGGCCGGCGGCGGGCCGGACGGTAGTCGCCCGGACGATGGCGGGCCGGACGGCGGCGGGCCGGCTGATGGCGGGTCAACCGGTGACAGGCCGGGCGGTGACGGGCCGGGCGCACGGTCGTCGGCCGAGGTCGCGACCGGGTGACTCGGCGGCGGTACCGGGTGCGGCACCGGCCGGCCGTTGGGGAGGTGTTACCGTGGAATCCCGTGGATCGCGTGATCACTTCGCTGATCGGCTCGGCGGTCTGCACGACCGCGACGGACGACACGGGAGCAGGCCTTGGCCCCTTCAGCACGGACGACCAGGCACATATTCGTCACCGGAGGCGTCGCCTCCTCGCTGGGTAAGGGGCTCACCGCCTCCAGTCTCGGCAACCTGCTGACCGCGCGGGGGCTTCGCGTGGTGATGCAGAAGCTCGACCCGTACCTCAACGTCGACCCGGGCACGATGAACCCGTTCCAGCACGGTGAGGTCTTCGTGACCGAGGACGGTGCCGAGACGGATCTCGACGTCGGCCACTACGAGCGTTTCCTGGACCGGTCGCTGTCCGGCAAGGCCAACGTCACCACCGGCCAGATCTACTCCGAGGTGATCGCCAAGGAGCGGCGCGGTGAGTACCTGGGGGACACCGTCCAGGTGATCCCGCACATCACCAACGAGATAAAGTCCCGGATCCTGGCCATGGCCGACCCGGACGACGACGGCCGCACCCCGGACGTGGTCATCACCGAGGTCGGCGGCACGGTCGGTGACATCGAGTCGCTGCCGTTCCTGGAGGCGATCCGGCAGGTACGCCACGACCTGGGTCGCGACAACTGTTTCTATCTGCACGTCTCGCTGGTGCCCTACCTCGCCCCCTCCGGGGAGCTGAAGACGAAGCCGACCCAGCACTCGGTCGCCCAGCTGCGCAGCATCGGTATCCAGCCCGACGCCATCGTGTGCCGTTCCGATCGGGACATCCCGGAGAAGCTCCAGCACAAGCTCTCCCTCTACTGCGACGTCGACGCCGAAGCGGTGATCGCCGCGCCGGACGCGCCCAGCATCTACGACATCCCGAAGGTGCTGCACCGGGAAGGGCTCGACGCGTACGTGGTGCGCCGGCTGAACCTCTCCTTCCGGGACGTGGACTGGGAGGGTTGGGACGACCTGCTGGAGCGGGTGCACCAGCCCCGGCACACCATCACCGTCGCGCTGGTCGGCAAGTACGTCGACCTGCCCGACGCGTACCTGTCGGTCAGCGAGGCGATCCGGGCGGCCGGCTTCGGCCACCGGGCCCGGGTCCACCTGCGGTGGGTGCCGAGCGACGACTGCGTCACCCCGACCGGTGCGGCGGCCGCCCTGGCCGGGGTCGACGGCATCGTCATCCCCGGCGGCTTCGGCGTCCGGGGCATCGAGGGCAAGATCGGCACCGCCCGGTACGCCCGGGAGAACGGCATTCCGCTGCTCGGGCTCTGCCTGGGCCTGCAGTGCATGACCATCGAGGTGGCCCGGCACCTGGCCGGCCTGGACGGCGCCAACTCTCTGGAGTTCGATGCCGAGGCGGTGCACCCGGTCATCGCCACCATGGCCGATCAGCAGGATATCGTCGCCGGCAAGGGCGACCTGGGCGGCACCATGCGGCTGGGCGCGTACCCGGCGACGCTCACCGAGGGGTCGATCGTCGCTGAGGCGTACGGCAGCACCCAGGTCAGCGAGCGGCATCGGCACCGGTACGAGGTGAACAACGCCTACCGCGACCAGCTCGCCAAGGCCGGGCTGCACATCTCGGGCACCTCGCCGGACGGTCGGCTTGTCGAGTTCGTCGAGCTGGACCGCGATCTGCACCCGTTCTTCGTGGCCACCCAGGCGCATCCGGAACTCAAGAGCCGCCCCACCCGGCCGCACCCGCTGTTCGCGGCCTTCGTCCACGCCGCGGTGACGTACTCGCACGCCGACCAGCTCCCGGTCGATCTGGACGGGGCCACCGCCGAGCGGGCGACCCGCAACGGCGCCGCCACGAAGGCGGCCTCGGCCTCGTGAGCGGACGGTCCGCAGGAATCGAAGGGGCGATGAGGGCCGAGGCCGGCGCGGGTGACCCGGTGGTGGGCCGATGAGCGCCGTCGAGCACCGCTACGAGGTGCGGTCGCGGGAGTTGCGCTACCGCGGCCGGATCTTCGAGGTGGTCACCGAGGAGGTCACCATGCCCGGCGGTGGCACCGCCGCGCGTGACCTCGTCCGGCACGTCGGCGCGGTGGCGGTGGTGGCGCTTGACGACGCCGGTCAGGTGGTGTTGATCCGGCAGTACCGTCAGCCGGTGGGCCGGCGGTTGTGGGAGTTGCCGGCCGGGTTGACCGACGTCTCCGGAGAGGACCCGTCGGTGACGGCAACGCGTGAGCTGGCCGAGGAGGTCGATCTCACCGCCGGCCGGCTCGACGTGCTCGTCGACGTGCACAGCTCGCCCGGGTTCACCGACGAGCTGGTCCGGGTCTTCCTGGCGCGGGATCTCGGCGAGGTGCCGGTGGAGCAGCGACACGACCGTCATGACGAGGAGGCCGACCTGCAGATCGTCCGGATCGACCTGGACGAGGCGGTCGGCATGGTGCTGGCGGGGGAGATCAGCAACGGACCGTGTGTGGCCGGGCTGCTCGCTGCCGCCCGCGCCCGCGACGCCGGCTGGTCGGGGTTGCGCCGGGCGGACGCCCCGCTGCCCCGCTGACCGGTACGCGGTCCCGTGGAACACGACGCGGGGGCCGGGCGGTGCACCGCCCGGCCCCCGCGTGGTCTCGTGGGTCAGTCGCGCAGCGGCCGGCCCTGTCCGTCGACGCCGCCGTTCACCAGGATCAGGATGCCGTCGACGAGGCCCCAGATACTGCCGATACCGCAGGTCACGAGGGTGACGATCAGCTGAATGACGCCCGTCTTGGTGTCGCCCATGTAGAACCGGCCGACGCCGAAGCCGCCCAGCACGATCTGCAGGACGCCCGCGACGACCTTGCTCTTGTCAGAAACGCCCTGGGGGTACCCGGGCTGCATTGGAGGAGTGGTCATGGGGCGACACAATAGTGATCCACTAACGCGTTGTCCGCACCGGTGTGCACCAGATGGGACGATGGTGCCGAAGACTGTCCTGACGGCTGATGTGACGTCCACCGCCGGCCCGGGTACTCACACCTGACACATCGTCAACGGCCATGGCGAGCAGGTGTCACAGTGCAGGCTCCGCTGACGTGCGGTCACGCCTAGACTGCCGCCGGCGGGACCGGATGACCGGGGCGGCAATGGGGCCGCCGCGGCACCGCGCAGTCGGGGTGAACGTGCCCCGAAGAGAGGTGTCAGCATCGTGAAGGTCGGCATCCCACGCGAGGTCAAGAACCACGAGTACCGGGTGGCGATCACGCCCGCGGGCGTCAACGAGTTCACCCGCGGCGGCCACCAGGTCTTCGTGGAGGCCGGCGCCGGGCTCGGGTCGAGCATCACCGACGAGGAGTTCGCCGCCGCCGGCGCCAAGATCCTGGAGAGCGCCGACGAGGTCTGGGACGCCGCCGACCTGGTGCTGAAGGTCAAGGAGCCGGTCGCCGAGGAGTACCACCGGATGCGCGAAGGACAGGTGCTCTTCACCTACCTGCACCTGGCCGCCTCCCGGGACTGCACCCAGGCCCTGCTCGACCGGAAGGTGACCGGCATCGCCTACGAGACCGTCGAGCTGCCGGACCGGTCGCTGCCGCTGCTCGCCCCGATGTCCGAGGTGGCCGGACGACTCGCCCCGCAGGTCGGCGCCTTCTACCTGATGCGTACCGGCGGTGGCCGTGGGGTGCTGCCCGGCGGCGTCTCCGGTGTGTACGCGGCCAAGACCGTGGTCATCGGTGCCGGTGTCTCCGGCATGAACGCGGCCGCGATCGCCCTGGGCCTGCAGTCCGAGGTGCTGCTGCTGGACAAGAACGTCGGCCGGTTGCGCCAGGCCGACGCCATCTACCGGGGCCACCTGCAGACCGTCGCCTCCAACGCGTACGAGATCGAGCGTGCGGTGCTTGACGCGGACCTGGTCATCGGCGCGGTGCTGGTGCCCGGCGCGAAGGCGCCGAAGCTCATCTCCAACGAGTTGGTCTCCCGGATGAAGCCGGGCAGCGTGCTCGTCGACATCGCGATCGACCAGGGTGGCTGCTTCGAGGACTCGCGGCCCACCACCCACGCCGACCCGGTCTACCGGGTGCACGACTCGATCTTCTACTGCGTGGCGAACATGCCCGGTGCGGTGCCGAACACCAGCACCTACGCGCTGACGAACGTCACCCTCCCGTACGCCCTCGAACTGGCCAACCACGGCTGGCGCGAGGCCGCGCGTCACGACCCGGCGCTGGCGCTGGGCCTGAACACCCACGACGGGCAGGTCGTCTACGGTCCGGTCGCCGAGGCGCACGGCCTGCCCACCCTGCCGTTGACCGAGGTGCTGGCCTGACCGACCGGCTGACCGACGGCGAGGCCGGCGGGGGCGAGCAACCCGCGCCGGCCCTGCGTCGTGCCGTCCGCGGCTACCTGGACCACCTCACCGTCGAACGTGGACTGGCCGCGAACACGCTCGCCTCGTACCGTCGGGACCTGGACCGTTACCTCGGGTCGCTGGCCACCGTCGGGGTGACCGACCTGTCGGCCGTCTCCACCGGGGAGATCGAACGCCACCTGGCCCGGCTGCGCTCCGGCGCCGACGGTCACCCGCCGCTCGCGGTCTCCTCGGCGGCCCGCGCCGCCAGCGCGGTACGCGGACTGCACCGGTTCGCGTTACGCGAGGGCCTGGTCGGCGCCGACCCGAGCCGGGACGTGCGGCCCCCCGCCGCACCCCGACGGCTGCCCCGGGCGCTGCCGGTCGACGACGTGGTCGCCCTGCTGGAGACCGCCGGCCCGGTCGACGCGGCGGGGGACGCCGCCCCGTTGGCGCTGCGCGACCGGGCGCTGCTGGAGTTCCTGTACGGCACCGGAGCGCGGATCTCGGAGGCCGTCGGCACCGCCGTGGACGACGTGGACCTCGACGACGGGGTGACGGTGCTACGTGGCAAGGGCGGCCGGACCCGCCTGGTGCCGATCGGCGGGTACGCGTTGCGGGCGCTCGGCGCGTACCTGGTGCGCGCCCGGCCGGGGCTGGCCGCCGCCGGCCGGGGCACTCCGGCGATCTTCCTCAACGCCCGGGGCGGCCCGCTGACCCGGCAGGGCGCCTGGACCATCCTGCGCCGCGCCGCGCAGCGGGCCGGGCTGACCGTCGAGGGCCCCAAGGCCGTGTCACCGCACACGTTGCGCCACTCGTACGCCACCCACCTGCTCGACGGTGGGGCCGACGTGCGGGTGGTGCAGGAACTGCTCGGCCACGCCTCGGTCACCACCACCCAGGTCTACACACTGGTCACCGTCGACAGGTTGCGCGAGGTCTACGCCACCGCACATCCCCGAGCGCTGAACTGACCGTCGACGGTGGCCCGCCGCACCTGCTCGGCCGGTGACCGGCGGTGTGGTCGCAGCCCGGAGCCGGCCGGGTGCTGACGGCCTGACCTGCTGGTGGTCGGTGCTACCGGCCGACACGCCGAGCGGGTGCCGAACGCCCTGCTGGCCGGTGGCGTACAGTCGGCATGGCGCGGCCCTCGCGGCGAGTGGACCGGGGTGCGCAGCGGCACCGCGAAGGACGTCGGGCGGCTCCGACGCCGCACGGTCGTCGGGAGGGGGCATCGAGGACATGGCTGGCAACGGTGACCGTGCCGAGACCTGGACGACGGAGCTCCGCGAGCAGCAGAACGCCCTCGGCTCGGATCTGGGCCCGGCGGACCCGGCCGCCTACACCATGCGCAAGCCGATCCCGGAACCGATGCCCACCGATCGGCACGGGCCGGCCCGCATCATCGCGATGGCCAACCAGAAGGGCGGCGTCGGCAAGACCACCACGACCATCAACCTCGGTGCCGCACTTGCCGAGTACGGTCGCAAGGTGCTCCTGGTCGACTTCGACCCGCAGGGCGCCCTCTCCGTCGGGCTGGGCGTCAACCCACACAACCTGGACCTGTCGGTCTACAACCTGCTCATGCAGGACGACGTCACCGCCGACGACGTGCTCATCAAGACCGATGTGGCCGGGCTGCACCTGCTGCCGGCGAACATCGACCTCTCCGCCGCCGAGATCCAGCTGGTCAACGAGGTCGCCCGCGAGATGGCTCTGGCCCGGGTGCTCAAGAGCATCCGCAAGGAGTACGACTACATCCTGATCGACTGCCAGCCGTCACTCGGTCTGCTGGCGATCAACGCGTTGACCGTCGCGCACGGCGTGCTCATCCCGCTGGAGTGCGAGTTCTTCAGCCTGCGCGGCGTGGCGCTGCTGCTGGACACCATCGACAAGGTGCGTGAGCGGCTCAACTTCGACCTGGAGCTCGAGGGGATCCTCGCGACCATGTACGACAGCCGCACCACGCACTGTCGGCAGGTGCTCCAGCGGGTTGTCGAGGCGTTCGGCGACAAGGTCTACCAGACGGTGATCACCAAGACCGTGAAGTTCCCCGAGTCCACCGTCGCCGGCTCACCCATCACCACGCTCGACCCGGCGTCCTCGGGTGCCCGCAACTACCGTCAGCTGGCCCGCGAGGTGATCGCCGCGCAGGCCGAGCGGTAGGAGGCGCTGAACCGAGGTGTCCCGACCGTGGACTACCGTCGTCGGCGTGAGCGCCCCGCCCCTCGACCCGACCGCTGCGGCTGACCCACCCGTCCCGGACCCCGGCGGGGAGCCGATGATCGTTGCTCAGCCGGCGGTGCCAGCTGAGCCGGCGGTGGCCGCGGAGCCGGCGGTGCCGACCGGGCCGGCGGTGGCCGCGGAGCCGGCGGTGCCGACCGGGCCGGCGGTGGCCGCGGAGCCGGCGGAGGGCACCGGGTTCACCGTGCGGTTGGCCAACTTCACCGGCCCGTTCGACCTGCTGCTGCAACTGATCGGCAAGCACAAGCTCGACGTCACCGAGGTCGCTCTGCACCAGGTGACCGACGAGTTCATCGCCTACATCCGGGCCATGGGCGACGACTGGGACCTGGACGAGGCGAGCGAGTTCCTACTGGTCGCCGCGACCCTGCTCGACCTGAAGGCCGCCCGGCTGCTGCCCGCCGCCGAGGTCGAGGACCCGGAGGATCTGGCCCTGCTGGAGGCGCGGGACCTGCTCTTCGCCCGGCTGTTGCAGTACAAGGCATACAAGGAGGCGGCGGCGCACATCGCCGCACTGGAGGAGGTCGGTGGTCGGCGCTACCCGCGGGCCGTCACCCTCGAAGCCCGCTACGCCGAGGCGCTGCCCGACCTGGTGCTCGGCGTCGGCCCGCAACGGTTGCTCAAGCTGGCGGTGCGGGCGATGACCCCGAAACCGGTGCCCGAGGTGTCCGTCGCCCACGTGCACATGGTCCGGGTCAGCGTCCGGGAACACGCCGGCATCATCGCCGAACGGCTGCGTCGGGCCGGCACCGCCAGCTTCTCGCTGCTCTGCGCCGACTGTGAGGCCACCCTGGAGGTGGTTGCCCGGTTCCTCGCCCTGCTGGAGTTGTACCGACAGGGTGTGGTGGCCTTCGTGCAGGAGCAGGCGCTGGAGGAGTTGACCGTGCGCTGGACAGGTCCCGCCGACGGCGGGCCGGCGCTGGCCATCGACGAGTACGCCGGGACACCACCCGAGCCGTCCTCGGGGCAGCCCGCTCCGGCCCCGGAGCCGTCCGCCAGCCCGACCGGCGAATTGTCCGACGGGCCGTCCACGGAGCTGTCCGACGAGTCGTCCCCGGAGCTGTCCGCCGGGCCGCAGGCGGGTGGCACCGTGGTGGCGGCCGAGAGCCCGGTTGGTGACGGTGCTGACGAGGGCGGTGTCGGGGGTGCTGGGGCCGACGAGGCTGAGGCGATGGGAACGACCGAGGAGCGTGCTGGATGAGCAACGAAGAGCGGTCGGACTCCCTGGCCGAGCAGGCCGCCGCCTGGGTGCCGCCGTGGCAACGCCCGGCTCCCGCCCCACCAGAGGACTCCGCCCCAACCACCGAGCCCGGCCCAACCACCGAGCCCGGCCCGTCCACTGATCCCGGCCCGTCCACTGATCCGGCCTCGCCCGCCGATCCCGCTGCTCCATCCACCGCCGCCTCGGTTGCGGTGGTGGAGGAGGCCGCGGACCTTGGTGCGGAGGTGCCCCTCCAGGGGCCGTTCCCGTCCAAGATCGAATTGGTCGAGGGGCGCGGTGAGGAAGGGGGCGGGGATGGTGGGAGGACGGGGGAGGGGGTTCCGGATCTGGGGCGGAAGCGGTCAGGGGCGCGGGTCCGGCCGGTACCGGAGCCGGCACCGGAACTCGACGACACGGAGTTGCGCGGCGCGCTGGAGGCGATCCTGCTGGTGGTCGACGAACCGGTGAGCGAACTCGTCCTCGCCCAGGTGCTGGAGCAACCGGCCGAGCGGATCGGCCCGATGCTGGACGAGATCGCCGCCAGCTTCACCGCCGCCGGCCACGGGTTCGAGCTGCGTCGGGCGGCGGGCGGGTGGCGGCTGTACACCCGACCGGAATACGCCACCTACGTCGAGCGGTTCATTCTCGACGGGCAGTCGGTCCGGCTGACCCAGGCCGCGCTGGAGACCCTGGCCGTGGTGGCGTACAAGCAGCCGGTGACCCGGTCGCGCATCTCCGCCATCCGCGGTGTCAACTGCGACGGGGTGATCCGTACCCTGGTCTCTCGCGGCCTCGTCGAGGAGTGCGGCACCGAGTCCGACAGCGGGGCCTACCTGTACCGGACGAGCACCCTGTTCCTGGAGAAGCTCGGCCTGAACAGTCTCGACGACCTGCCGCCCCTGGCCCCTTTCCTCCCCGACGACGTAGAAGAGCTTGCCGATGCCGCGCGATGACCGCACCCCCCGCCCCGACGCCCCCGTCTACACCGGCCCGGAACGCCTCCAGAAGGTGCTCGCCGCCGCCGGTGTCGGCTCCCGGCGTGCCTGCGAGGATCTGATCTTCCGTCGGCGGGTGACGGTCAACGGGCGAGTGGCGCAGCTCGGCGACAAGGTCGACCCGACCACGGCGGTCATCCACGTCGACGGCGAGCGGCTGGCGGCCGACACCCGGCTGGTCTACCTGGCGATGAACAAGCCGCGTGGGGTGGTTTCCACCATGGCGGACGAGAAGGGGCGTACCGCGCTCGCCGACTTTCTCGGCAACCGGGTCGAGCAGCGCGTCTACCACGTCGGGCGGCTCGACGCGGACAGCGAGGGCCTGCTGCTGCTCACCAACGACGGCAACCTGGCCCACCGGCTGATGCACCCCTCCTACGGGGTGCCGAAGACCTACCTATGTGAGGTTTCCGGCCCGATTCCCCGCAACCTCGGCAAGCGGTTGGCGGCCGGGGTCGAGCTGGAGGACGGACCGGTGACCGTCGACGCCTTCCGAGTGGTGGACAGTCTGGGGCGTACCGCTCAGGTCGAGCTGACTCTGCACGAAGGCCGCAAACACATCGTACGCCGACTGCTCGCGGAGGTCGGCCACCCGGTGAGCCGGCTGGTGCGTACCTCCATCGGGCCGATCCGGCTCGGCGACCTGCGTGCCGGGCGGACCCGGAGGCTTACCAACGCGGAGGTCGCCGCCCTGTTCAAGGCCGTGGGTGACTGAGGCGGCAGTCGCGGGTACGGCTGCGGGTAGGCTGCCTGACGGCCCGGCCGGTGGCGCTGCACGGCGCCGGGCATCATTGGACTTGTGTGGTCAACCGCTCGCGGTCGTCTCCGACGGATCGTGAGGTACGGGCTGAGGAGGACGACGGTGGAGGAAAACGTGCGGGCCGGGCGCTGCGTGGTCGCTGTGGACGGGCCGTCCGGTTCGGGTAAGTCCACCGTTTCCCGACGGCTCGCGACGGGCCTCGGCGGGCGTTACCTCGACACCGGTGCGATGTACCGGGCGATCACCTGGGCGGTGCTGCGCTCCGGCGTCGACCTGACCGACGCGCAGGCGGTGGCGAAGGTCGCCGGCGAGGTCGATCTGCGCATCGGCACCGACCCCGCGGGGTACGGCGTGACTGTCGACGGGGTGAACGTCGAGACCGACATCCGTGGCCCCGAGGTGACCGCCGCAGTCTCGGCCGTGGCTGCCGTGCCGGCGGTCCGGGCGCTGCTGGTGGCCCGCCAACGGGACATGATCAACAAGGCTGGTCGGATCGTGGTCGAGGGACGGGACATCGGTTCCGTGGTGACGCCCGACGCCGACCTGAAGGTGTACCTGACCGCGTCGGCCGCGGCACGTGCCGCGCGGCGGAGCGCCGAGAACGCCTCCGATGTCGCCGCCACCGCCGCCGACCTGGCCCGGCGTGACCAGCTGGACTCGACCCGCAAGGCCGACCCGCTGGCCCAGGCGCCGGACGCGGTGGTGCTCGACACCACCGAGCTCGGTATCGACGAGGTCGTGGCGCGCCTGCGGGCCCTACTTGCCGAACGGTCAGTGGCGTGAGTGACGACGGCTGGGTCGAGCTGCGTGAGCCGGACCTGGACACCGAGGAGCAGACCGGTCCACAACCGGTGGTGGCCGTGGTCGGCCGCCCCAACGTGGGCAAGTCCACGCTGGTGAACCGCATCATCGGCCGCCGCCAGGCGGTGGTCGAGGACGTCCCGGGGGTCACCCGCGACCGGGTCCCCTACGACGCGCAGTGGTCCGGGCGGGCGTTCACCGTGGTGGACACCGGCGGTTGGGAACCAGACGCGAAGGATCGCGCCGCAGCGATCGCCGCCCAGGCCGAGACCGCCGTGCTGACCGCCGACGTGGTGGTCTTCGTGGTCGACGCGACGGTGGGCTCCACCGACGTCGACGAGGCGGCGGTGAAGATGCTGCGCCGCAGCGCCAAGCCGGTGATCCTGGTGGCCAACAAGGCCGACAACACCAACATCGAGCTGGAGGCCACCTCGCTGTGGTCACTCGGCCTCGGCGAACCGCACCCGGTCTCGGCACTGCACGGACGTGGTTCCGGTGACCTGCTCGACGCCATCCTGGCGGCATTGCCGGAGGCGCCGAAGGTGGCGGAGTACCGCCCTCGGGGCCCACGTCGGGTGGCGCTTGTGGGGCGGCCGAACGTCGGCAAGTCCAGCCTGCTGAACCGCTTCTCCGGCGAGGAACGGGCGGTGGTCGACGCGGTCGCCGGCACCACCGTCGACCCGGTGGACAGCCTGGTCACCATCGGCGGCGACACCTGGCACCTGGTGGACACGGCCGGGCTGCGCAAGCGGGTCGGCCGGGCCAGCGGCACCGAGTACTACGCCAGCCTGCGTACCGCCTCGGCGATCGAGGCGGCCGAGGTGGCGGTGGTGCTGCTGGACTCCAGCGAGCCGATCAGCGAGCAGGACCAGCGGATCCTGTCCATGGTCACCGAGTCCGGCCGGGCGCTGGTGATCGCCTTCAACAAGTGGGACCTGGTCGATGCCGACCGCCGGTACTACCTGGACAAGGAGATCGAGCGGGAGCTGCGTCGCATCCCGTGGGCGATCCGACTGAACCTGTCGGCGAAGACCGGCCGGGCGGTCGACAAGCTCGCCGCCGCCCTGCACCGGGCGCTGGACAGCTGGGAGACGCGGATCCCCACCGCACAGCTCAACGCGTGGCTCACCGCCCTGGTCCAGGCCACCCCGCACCCGGTGCGTGGCGGTCGGGCACCACGGATCCTGTTCGCCACCCAGGCGGGGGTGGCCCCGCCGCGCTTCGTGCTCTTCACCACCGGTCCGCTGGACGCCGGCTACCAGCGCTTCGTCGAGCGCAAGCTGCGCGAGGAGTTCGGCTTCGAGGGCAGCCCGATCGAGATCTCGGTACGCCCCCGCAAGAAGCTCGGACCCGGCGGCCGCGGCAAAGCCCACGGCTGACCCTCGGCTCCCCGCTGCGCGCGAACCGCCCAAGTTAACCAGTTTCCTAGGACGCCCTAGCGGTGGTGGGGTGCGTCGTCGCGCCACAGTAGCCAGCTCTGGCGCGGCTCCAGCGCCACTGGGGTGCCAGGAGGGGTCGGTGCGAGCGGAGCGGAGCCTGCGCTAAGCTGTACCGGCTGTCGCGGGGAGATCCCGGTGGTGGCAATCGGGACGTGGCGCAGCTTGGTAGCGCACTTGACTGGGGGTCAAGGGGTCGTCGGTTCGAATCCGGCCGTCCCGACTTAAAATAGGCCAGCTGAGCTGGCCTATTTTATTTACGTCAACAGCGACGGTCCACGTGGCCACGTCCTCCAGAGGAGGCGTGGGATCCGGATTTCGGCAGTGCAGGATCTCGCAGATGGCGACGTATGCCTCGAGCGCACCGGCGATCACCCGCATCCGCCGTGTCTGGTCCTCCGGTGACAAAGCCGGGCTCGCCGATGCTGAGATACAACCGTCGCTCAATTATCGAAATGTCAGGCTTCGTGGCTATCACCGTACTGAGCAGACTGGCTGCCATGCGCTCGATTCGGACGCGAAGTACCAGTGCCGCGAGTGTGGCATCGGCGATGCCATGGGTGGGGTCGACCGGTAGCGGAGGTCGACCCCACCCTTAAGCGCTGGGCAGCGGTCAGCGGCTGTTTGCCGTAACGGGGTGGGTCGGCGCGGCGGGCGGTGTTGCTTCCGTAAGCGCAACCGTTGCCTGCGAGGTGAAGTTGCCGCGCTTGCCAAGTGCCGCGATCGCGGTCGCGCAGACGATCCCGGTCGCGGTCAGCCCTATCCACGGCAGAGCGGGGAAGCCGCTGCTGCGGCCGGCGTCCAAGGCCAAGCCGGTGAGCAGGTTACCGGCGGCGATGCCGATACCGGACAGGGTGTTGTAGAAGCCGTAGTACGTGGCGACGGTTCGTTCGCCGGCGAGGTTGACGATGGTGGCCATCTCGAACGGGTACACGATCATGGTGGCGAACGTCAGGAGAACTGTGCTGATCAGGACCGGAGCCAACGCAAGCAGATAATCGAGCCAGCCGAGCGGTCGGCTCGTGTTGGCCGATGGTAGCCCGGCAGCCAGCGCCAACGGCACGAACGATGCTCCCATGAGCAGCAGCCCTCGGGCGATGGCGTGGGCAGGTGTCCACCGTGCCTTTATTCTGTTGGTGAGTCGGACCTGCCCGATCACGGTGAGTATCCCGGAGATGGCGAACAGCGCCGCGACGCCGGCCTCGCCGCCGGTGACTCGTCGGACCTCGATCGGCAGGCCCAGGTAGACCTGAAAGTTGAGCACGTACGAGCCGATCATGGCTAGGGAGAACAGCAGGAACGGCCGGTGTCGCACGACCTGCCGCCAGTCCGCCAGCATGCTCTGCTGCGGTTTGTCGCCGGTGCCACGCCGGGACGGCAACGCGCGGGCCTGCAAGACGAGCAGAATGAGAAACAGCGCGGCAGCCACGACGCACACCCACCGGAACGCGACCCCGAGCAGCGCCAGGCCGATGAGCGGACCGACGAGGATGCCCGCCTGGTAGAAGACGTTGAACAGGGCGAACGCTTCCACCTTGCGCTCCCCGGCTTCGGCAGCCAGGTATGCGCGAACGGCGGGGTTGAACAGGGCACCGGCCAGGCCGGTCAACGCGGAGGCCACCAGCAGGGTCGGCACCGCTTGCGTGAAGCCGAGCATGGCGAAGCCCGCCACCCGGAGTGCGAGTCCGGCCAGGATCATCGGTTTGTACCCGATGCGGTCGGCGAGACTGCCGCCGATGAGGAACATGCCTTGCTGGCTGAGGTTGCGCATGCCGAGGATGAGGCCCACCATCCAGGTGGCCATGGCCAGGTTGTTGGACAGGTAACCGGCCAGGTATGGCATGAGCATGTAGAAGCCGACGTTGATCGTCAGCTGGTTGATCAGAAGCAGCTGGATGGGCCGGTTGAACGAGCCGACCTGCGACAGGGCTGCCCTCACGCGGGCTCCCTGACGGGGTCCACCAGCGCGGTGGAGGTCCGCCGGCCGGACCCGGGTTGTGCCACCGCCGCCTGCGACGCGCCGTTGTCCGTGAGGTTGTCGATCGCGACGGGGTCCAGCACGGTGGTGCACCGGGTCCACCGGATAACCTCGCGTTCGCGGGGGTGGCTGATGTACTCCGGCGCTGATGCCGGGGCCCGGTCCAACAGGTTGTGCTGCCGGCAGTAGGCGTCGTTGTAGATCGTTTCGGCGTAGCGTTGCGGTCCGTCCGGGAAGATCGCGGCGATGCGGATGGCATCCGGCAGGGTGCGTGACAGCCACGAGGCCACCAGGGCCACCGCGCCGACGCTCCAGCCTCCTGTGACGTATCTGTCGGCGGCCATCCGCCGGCAGGCCCAGACCGCTTCATGGGCGGTGACCCAGTGGACCTCGTTGAAGGCGCCGTAGTCGACGTTGCGTGGGTAGATACTGCTGCCCAGTCCACGCATTCGCCGGGGGCGGGCCGGCTGACCAAAGATGGTGGAACCGGTCGTGTCGACGCCGACCAGACGTAGGTCCGGGAAGAACTGGCGCAGCACCCGGGTGACGCCGGCGCTGTGCCCGCCGGTACCCACGCTGCACACGAGGACGTCGATGCGTCCGAGCTGGGCGGCGAGCTCCAAGGCGAGACCTTGGTAGGCGTCGACGTTGTCGGGGTTGTTGTACTGGTCCGGGCACCACGCACCCGGGTGTTCGTTGATCAGCTCCGCAACACGGTCGCGGCGGGCCTGCTGCCAGCCGCCCGTCGGGTGCGGCTCGTGCACAACATCGACGCGGGCGCCGTAGGCGGACAGCAGGTTGCGCATCGGCGCTTCCATGCCTGGGTCCGTGACCAGGGTGACGGGATGTCCGTACACCATCCCTGCCAGCGCGAGCCCCAGCCCCAGGGTGCCCGACGTGGACTCGACGACCGGGGCGCCTGGCGCCAGGTCGCCGCTTTCCCGAGCGCACTTGACCAAGTGCAGACCGGGTCGGTCCTTGAGGCCGCCGGGATTGTGCCCTTCGAGTTTGGCCCAGAACCCGCGCGTCGAGCCGCCAATGTCGGGGGTCCACAACACCGGGGTGTTACCGACGAGTTGGTCGAGCAGGTGGCAGGGCGAACTGACGATCAGCTGACTCAGTGTCGGCAGGTCAGCAGGACAGATAGAAGCACGGTTGACCACGATGGGTCCTTTCAGCGGCGTGACGTAGCGACATCGATGTGGAGCGGGCAGCATGAGGCGAGGCATGTCGGATGAAGCGTCCGAAGATGTGCGAGGGCGGACAGCGCTACCGCGGCTCGGGCACGCCTGAAGGGCAGACGGGTTCAGAACCAAGGCGCGGCGCTGTGCTGTGCGCTGATGTCAGGTTGCCGGTGATGTCACGTTCGACTGACGCACACGTGCAGCAGAAGGATCCGTCCGGGACGGACCATCGGATGTACGGCTGTGCCGGCGAGGTCGCTTTCAACGTCAGTGGCTGGTGGCGTGGAGACAACGCCCGGCGAAGCGGGCGTGCCGGTGCGCCAACCGACGGAAAACACAGTTTCACAGGAGCTTCCGTGAGCACTGTGACCAACACCCCCGGCGTGGCCGTCTGCCGAGGCCGTCAGGCTGCCGTCAGTCACCTCGCCAGGCGACGGCTCGTCGGTGTTGGTCGATGCCGTCGTCGCAGCGGCGTGACCTGCATGATCATGGGTGGCGTCATGGTGCACCGTGGCGACGCAGATCAGTAGAGCCAGCAGCATGAGGGCTCGCATGACAGGTCGGTGCACCATGGACCTTTCGGTCAGCAGTACCTAGCCGGACAGACCGAGCTGACTGTATCGGTGCGCTACTGCAGTTGGAAGATTTGTTACGGGAAACGCTATTTGTTTACATAGTTCGTTACCAGACGCTTCACCACGGATGCCGGCTTTGGGGTAACCGGTACCGCGCCTCCCGTGTCGAGGACGCCTCCGAGCTACCGGGAACCTCACCTGCAAGGTCGTCCTCGCGTCACTGCGGTTCGGGGGCCAGCTGCACCCGGCGCAGTGTCTGGGCGTTGAGGGCGACCACGATGGTGGAGGCGGACATGAGTACGGCGGCGGCGGCGGGGCTGAGGACGAGGCCGGCCCCGGCGAATACTCCGGCGGCGGCTGGGATGGCGATGACGTTGTAGCCGGCGGCCCAGGCCAAATTCTGGATCATTTTTCGGTACGACGCTTTGGACAGGCGGACGCTGCTGGCGACGCCGCGTGGGTCGGAGGAGGCAAGGATGACGCTGGCGGTTTCGATCGCCACGTCGGTGCCGGCGCCGATGGCGATGCCAACGTCGGCGCGGGCCAGTGCGGGGGCGTCGTTGACGCCGTCGCCGACCATCGCCACGGTGAGGCCCCGGGCCTGTAGTTCGCTGACCTTGTCGTCCTTGTCGGCGGGTAAGACCTCGGCGAAGACCTCGTCGACGCCGTGCCGGAAGCCCAGGTCGGCGGCGACTGCCTCGGCGACCGGCCGGGCGTCGCCGGTGATCATGGCGATCTTCGGTACGCCGAGCTGGCGTAGCTGTTCGATGGCATCCCGGGCTTCGGGGCGTGCCTCGTCCTCCAAAGCGATCGCACCGAGCGCTCGCGGTGTCCGGTCCAGCGTGACCAGGTGCAGCACCGAGGCGCCCCGCCCGGACCAGTCTTCGGCCGTCCGGGCGAGACTGTCGGGCACCTGGATCTGTTGTTCGCGGAGCAGGGCGGGCCCACCCACCGCGTACCGGGAGCCGTCGATGCTGGCCTGCACGCCGCGGCCGGGCAGCGCCTGGAACTGGGTGGCGGTCGCCTGTTGTCCGTTTTCCTTTGCCGCTTTGACGATGGCGCGGGCGAGCGGGTGCTCGCTCTCGGCTTCGACGGCGGCGGCCAGGCGCAGCACATCGTCCTCGCTGGTTCCGTCGGCGGCGGCGACCGCGGTGACGGTGTGCTCGCCCTTGGTGAGTGTGCCGGTCTTGTCGAACAGGACGACGTCGACCTGGCGCATCCGCTCCAGGGCGAGCCGGTGCTTGACCAGGATGCCGTTGCTGGCGGCCAGGCCGGTGGACAGCGCGATGACGAGGGGGATCGCCAGACCGAGCGCGTGGGGGCAGGAGATCACCAGGACGGTGATGGTGCGGACGACTGCCTCACCCAGGTTTCCGATGGCCGTCCAGACCACGAGGCTGAGCACGGCCACGGCCGTGGCGACGTAGAACAACACTGCGGCGAACCGGTCGGCGAGGTCCTGGGCACGCCCGCCGGCGGCCTGGGCCTCCGCGACCAGCCGCTGGATGCCGGCCAGAGCGGTGTCCTCGCCCACCGCGTCGATCTGCACGCGGATCGCGGAGTCGGTGGCCACCGAGCCGGCCACCACGCGGGCGCCGACGCCGCGCGGCACCGGCCGCGACTCGCCGGTGATCATCGACTCGTCGATGTCGGCGTTGCCGTCGATGACGTGCCCGTCGGCGGGAACTCGGGCACCCGGGCGAACCAGCACCAGGTCCTTGACCCGCAGTTCGCGTACCTTCACCCGTTGCACGCCGCCGTCGGGACCGACCCGCTCGGCGTCGTCGGGCAGCAGCTCGGCCAACGCGGCCAACGCACCCCGGGCCTGGCCGATGGCCTTCATCTCCTGCCAGTGCCCGAGCAGCATGACGGTCACCAGCGCGGACATCTCCCACCAGAAGTCCAGGTTGAAAGTGCCCAGACTGGTGGCGAGCGAGGCAAGGTAGCCAACGGTGATCGCCAGGCCGATCAGTAGCATCATCCCGGGTGCCCGGTCGCGGACCTCCCGGACGGCGCCGACCAGGAACGGCCACCCGCCGTAGAAGAACACGATGGAGCCGAGCACCGGGCCGATCAGGGTGA
Source organism: Verrucosispora sp. WMMD703 (assembly GCF_049178935.1). NCBI lineage: Bacteria > Bacillati > Actinomycetota > Actinomycetes > Micromonosporales > Micromonosporaceae > Micromonospora > Verrucosispora sp. WMMD703. The sequence continues at coordinate 2,672,989 of NZ_JBMHMM010000004.1, forward strand.
TCCCGGGGAAGTCCAGCGAGTAGTTCAGCGACTGCATCACCAGGTGGCTGGTGAGGATGACTGGGATCGTCAGCGCCAGGGAGAGCCAGAACTTGCGGCGGAATGCCTCCGGGTCATGCCCGGCGTGCTTGTCGTGACTCCGGTGTGGTCCAGCGTGACCCGCGTCGGGCTGCTCCGGCGGCGGCCGGTGTTCGTTGTCGTGACTCATGGCACCCCCGGCTCAGTGTCACCGAATCGATCGCGGCGCGAAGGGCCATTCGCAGTAGGGGCATCGGCGTCCGGTTTCGGGGTATCCGCACCGGATGTTCGGTTGTGTTTCATGGGCAGGGGTGAGCAGCGGCAGCGAGCCCCGGAAGATCCTGCCGGGGGCGGTCCGGCTGCCGCTCGAACGGCTCGACGCGGTGTTGTTCGACCTCGACGTGGTGCTGCGGGACGTGGCTCCGGATGTGACGGCCTTTCCGGACACGGTTGAGTTGGTCGAACGTCTGCGTGATCTCGGGTTGTCCACGGCTGTGGTGGTCGCTCACCGACGCTGCCGGGAGGCACTGAGGGCTGGCGGGCTTGCGGAACTGTTCACCGCCGTCGTCGGCGCCGACGACAAGGAACAGCCGGAGAGGGCCGGTTCGGAGCCGGCCACGCTGCTGCTCGCAGCGGGGACGCTGGGGGTGCATCCCGCGCGGGCTGGTGTCGTCGACGCCACGAAGGCGGGTGTGCTGGCCGCCCGGTCGGCCGGGTTCGGTCTGGTCATCGGTCTGGACCGGGACGGTGGGGCAACGGCGGAGCTGTCTCGGCACGGTGCCGACCTGGTTTTCACGAGTCTGGGGGCCGTTGGCATCGACGAGGACGCGGCGCGGCGCCGCTGGTGGCAGACCAGCCGGACAATCGAGGCGAGTGTGGGGCACGCTGGATGGTTGCTCGACTACGCCGGTGTGGATCCGGACGGCGAGGGGATCCGGGAGGTTCTGTGCACGGTCGGTAACGGTTACCTGGCTGCCCGGGGAGCCGCCCCAGAGGTCGACGCCGGGCCGGTGCACTATCCGGGCACCTACGCCGCCGGGGTGTTCAACCGGCTGCGCACCCGCGTCCACGGTCACGTCCACGAGGACGAGAGCCTGGTCAACCTGCCCAACTGGCTGGTGCTGCGATGGGGCGTCGACCAGGATCGGTGGGTGAGCACGGACGGGCCGGGGGTCAGCGAGTACCGGCAGACCCTGGACCTGCGCGCCGGCGTACTCCACCGCCACTACCGGTACGTCGACGGCGATGGCCGGGCGACGACGGTCGTGTCGGCGACCCTGGTGTCGATGGCCGCTCCGCATCTCGCCGCCATGCACGCGACCTTCGTCCCGGAGAACTGGTCAGGCACGCTGCACGTGTGTTCGGCCATCGACGGCCAGGTCACCAACCGTCAGGTCGCCGAGTACGCGCCCCTGGCCGGCCGGCACCTGCAGCCGGCGGGGCAGGGGCCCGACGATCCGGTCGGGCTGTGGTTGCGGGTACGCACGAGCCAGTCCGGGATCGACGTCGCGTTGGCCGCGCGTACCCGGGTGCTGGTGCCCGATGCGCAGGCCGACGTGCAGCGCCAGGTCGAGATGACCACCGGGCGACCTGCGGAGACCTTTACGATTCCCGTCTGCGAGGGCCGGCCGGTACGGGTGGAGAAGACGGTGGCCATCTACACCTCCCGGGACCGGGCGGTAACCGAACCTGCCACGGCCGCACGGCAGGCGGTGGCCCGAGCAGGTTCGTTCGACGACCTGCTCACCGCCCACGTGCACGCCTGGCGGCGGCTGTGGGAACGCAGCCACGTCGAACTGCGTACCGACACCGGCATGCCGGCGTTGGCGCTCAACCTGCACACCTATCACCTGCTCACCGCCACCTCGACGAACCTGGTCGACCTCGACGTGGGCGTCGGGGCGCGGGGCCTGCACGGGGAGGGCTACCGGGGCCACATCTTCTGGGACGAGGTGTTCGTGCACCGCGTGCTCGTGCTGCACCTGCCCGAGGTCAGCCGCGCCCTGCTGCTCTACCGCTGGCGGCGGCTCGACGCCGCCCGAACCGCCGCGGCGGCGGTGGGCCGCACGGGTGCGATGTTCCCGTGGCAGTCGGGCAGCGACGGCCGCGACGAAACCCCGACGGAGCTGTTCAACACGCGCAGCAACCAGTGGATGCCGGACCACTCGGCGCTTCAACGGCACGTCGGCCTGGCGATCGCCTACTCGGTCTGGCAGTACTACCAGGCCACCGGTGACCTGGACTTCCTGCGTACGTACGGTGCGGAGTTGATGGTGGAGATTGCCCGCTTCTTCGCCGACCTGGCCGAGGAAGACCCGGCCACCGGACGGTACGGGATCACCGGGGTGATGGGCCCGGACGAGTTCCACGACGGCTACCCCGACGCCGATACGCCGGGGCTCACCAACAACGCCTACACCAACGTGATGACCGTGTGGCTGCTGCACCGCGTCCGTGAGGTGATCGATCTGCTCGGCTGTCACGACGGCGGCAATCCGGCCGACGCGCTCGGCGTCGGGACGGAGGAACTGGCCCGTTGGCGGGACATCACCAGCCGCATGTACGTGCCGTTCCACGGCCGGCAGATCATCAGCCAGTTCGACGGGTACGCCGACCTGGCCGAGTTCGACCTCCCGAGCTACACCGCCCGGTACGGCAACATCGGCCGCCTCGATCTCATCCTCGCCGCCGAGGGCGACTCACCCAACCGCTACCAGATCGGCAAGCAGGCCGACGTGCTCATGCTGCTCTACCTGCTCTCCGCAGAAGAGCTGCGCGATCTACTCGCCGGCCTCGGCTACCGGTGGCCGAGGCCGGCACTGCGGCGCACGGTGGAGTACTACGTCGAGCGAATCAGCCACGGATCCACCCTCTGCCGCGTCGTGTACGCGTGGGTGCAGGCGCGCACCGACCGCGCCGCCTCCTGGCGGTTCTTCACCGAGGCGCTGTCTGCCGACATCAGCGACACCCAGGACGGCACCACCCGCGAGGGCATCCACCTGGGTGCCATGGCCGGCACCCTCGACCTGGCCGAACGCGGCTACCTCGGTCTGGAGACCCGCCACGACGCCCTGTGGCTCAACCCGCGGCTGCCGCAGGAAATGGTCAGCCTCCACACGTTGCTCACCTACCGCGGCCACCAATTGCACCTCACCGTCACCCGGCACGACCTCACCCTGGCCGTGTCACCCTGCAACGCAGGACCGGTCACCGTACGCGTCGCCGGTCATCCCCCGACGACCATCAGCAGCGGGCAGACAATCACCGTCCCCGTTAAGCCGGCACCGCCCGGCCGGGATCCGCAGTCTTGACGGAGTTCGCCGACGATCGGCGTGGTCGTTCCCCAGCCGCCCATGTGATGGTCGTTCCAGGGCAGGGTCGTCCTCGCGCTCACCTGGGTGGTACGTCTACTCCAGCGTCTGCCGGCGCTGGCGGTACTCCTCGTCGCTGATGTCGCCACGTGCGTAGCGTTCGTCGAGGATCTGGCGGGCCGAGGCCCGTCCACCGGTTCGCCCTTCGGGGCCGCCGGAGAATGTCCGTACGGCGAGCATGATGATTGCCACCAGGCCGGCCAGGATCAGGATCGACCAGACGATCATCCAGCCCGCCATCGCGCCGTCCCACATCATCGGAAGCCTCCATGACCTCGCGACATGCCCGTCACACTCGCGACGTTACGAGAATTCCGGCGGCTGCCGCCCGGCATGCCCCGAAAAGGCGCCGAACGAAGGGAAGGCGGACCCGTGCGGGATGTCTCACTGGCGCGTTTCCGCCGACGATGTCCGCTGGTGCGAACAGCCTGGATTCCCGGAATGTCCCGCTGATCGGGAAGGTCGAGACCGGGACTCGACCGGGCCCGGTGCTCGCAGAGGAAAAGGCTGCCGGCGGAATGCGGGTTCCTCCGACATCGTTACATCTGCGATGCCCGGGTGAGTGCGACTCCCCGGGTCTTGTCTCCGGTTGACATCCCATCAGTGGTGCGCCCTCGTGTAGGTCGCGCGCCGCTCACCCTGCGGATGAGAGGCGAATACCTATGACGACGTTCACTCGTTGGCTTCCTGAGAATGTGACCACCGGGATTGTTCGTAAGAGTGTTCTCGGCGTCGCCGGTCTGACGTTCGCCGGTGCTCTCGCCGCCGGCCCGGCCGCCGCCGCCGAAGCGGCGGCACCGCAGGCGAGCGCCCCGGTGAGCGCTGTCCAGGCCGACAGGGCCAAGGACGGCGCGGACAAGCGTGTGGGCGGCTACGCGTTCGAGGCTCAGCCGAACTTCTACTACTGCGGGCCGGCGTCGACGCGGATCGCGCTGAGCGCACAGGGCGAGGTCCCGAGCCAGGACGAGCTGGCCGAGAAGCTGGGCACCACCGAGGCCGGCACTCCGTCGGCCTTCGACATCACCCGTGTGCTGAACGAGGAGCTCGGCTCCGACGTCTACCAGGCCGGTGAGCTGCCGACCGATTCGGTCACGCCGGATCAGGTAGAACGGATGAAGGCCGACCTGAAGGCCGCCGTCGACGACGAGCGGGTCGCGGTGGTCAACGTCATCGGCGCCGGTACCGACCTCGACGGTGTCGAGCGGTCATTCCCGGGCCACTACCTGACCGTGGTCGCCTACGAGGGTGACGGCGAGAAGGTGAAGATTGCTGACCCGTGGCAGCCGGTGGGTGACGGCACCTACTGGATGGACGTCGAGGAGCTGGCGAACTGGGCCGCCTCACGCGGTTACTCCGCCTAACCCGACCGGGCACCACCGAAGCGGCCCCCGGCACAGTTGGCCGGGGGCCGCTTCGTCTGATCAGACCTGTGCCTGTCCCACCGGTGGCAGCATCACCTTGAACATCGCACCACCGCCCGGGACGTTCTCCGCCCGTACCCGTCCGCCGTGGGCGCTGACCACGGCGCGCACAATGGCGAGCCCGATTCCGGACCCGCCGTTGTCCCGGTCCCGGGCGGTGTCTACCCGGTAGAAGCGTTCGAAGACGTGCGGGAGATGCTCCGCCGGGATGCCGGGACCGGTATCGACCACCGCCAGCTCCACGTTTCTGGCACCGCCCGTAACGCGTACCGTGACGGTCCCGCCCTCGGGTGTGTGCCGTAGCGCGTTGTCCAGCAGGTTGCCGAGCACCTGCCCCATCCGCTGCGGGTCGACGTCGACGTGTGCCGCCGGGCGGACGTCGCTGCGCAGCGTCACGCCCTTGCCGGCGTAGCGGGGCCGCGCCGCGGCCAGGGCGTCCCGGACCAGGTCCGCCGGGGCGGTCCGTACCGGGTGCAGGTCGAGTTGGTGCGTCTCGGCGCGGGAGACCGCGGCGATGTCGTCGGCGAGGCGGTGCAGCCGCGCGGTCTGGGCGCGCAGCACCGACTGGAGGTCTTCGTCGTCGACGGCGACGCCGTCCTCAGCGGCCTCCAGGTAGGCCTCGATGGTGGCGAGCGGGGTGCGCAGCTCGTGGCCGAGGTCGGCGAGCAGCCGTCGTCGGGTCGCTTCGACGGTCTCCAAGCGTTCCGCCATGGTGTTGAAGGAGTCGGTGAGGGTTTCGAGTTCGTCCCCGAGGCGGGGGTCGGCCATGCGGACGTCGTAGTGCCCGTCGGCGAGGCTGGCCGACGCGTGCGCGAAGTGAGTGACCGGGCTGGCGATCCGTCGCGTCGCGTACACACTGGCCGCCAGCGCCGCGGCCAGCGCGGCGAGCAGGCCGACACCGAGCGCGAGCGCGTTCGCCGAGGCGTACGCCTGCTCGACGTGCCAGCGGGCTTCGGCGCTGACCTCCCCGCCGACCCGCCCGAGGTGCTCGTGGAAGATCCGCGGGCCCACCGCGCCGGCGACCAGCGCCAGGGTCAGCCCGCCCACGGCGAGCACGAGCACCTGCGCGGCGAAGAGCCGCACCGCGAGGTTGACGCGCCGGAGGTTCACGACTGCGGCCCCATTCGGTAGCCGATGCCCCTTACCGTGCGGATGAACCGGGGGCGGGCGGGGTCGTCGTCGAGCTTGCGGCGCAGATGCCCGATGTGCACGTCGACCAGGTGCTCGTCGCCCACCCACCCGTCACCCCACACCGCGGTGATCAGCTGGGCGCGGCTCAGCGCGACGTTCGGTCGAGCGGACAGGACCGCCAACAGGTCGAACTCGGTGCGGGTGAGTGGCACGGCCGCACCGTCCAGGCGAGCCTCCCGGGCGGGTACGTCGACCTCCAGCGGGCCGAACCGGCGCGGTGGGGTCTCCGGCCGGGCGTGCCGCTCCCGGGGGCGACGCTGCATCGCTGCGACGCGGGCGACGAGTTCGCGGGGGCTGAACGGCTTGGTGAGGTAGTCGTCCGCCCCGACGCCGAGTCCGGTCAGCTTGTCGGTCTCCTCGGTGCGGGCGGTCAGCATGATGACGTAGCAGTCGCTGAACGTCCGCAGCCGCCGGCACACCTCCACGCCGTCGAGGCCCGGCAGCATCAGGTCCAGGACGACGACGTCGGGCTCGTCCTCCCGGGCGGCGTCCAACGCCGTCGGGCCGTCGAAGACGCAGCGCACCTGGTAGCCGTCGCGTTCGAGGTAGCTCGCCACGACCTTGGCGAGGCTCCGTTCGTCGTCGACGACCAGCACCCGTCCACTCATGTCCTGATTCCTACCGGACGTGCTCCTCACTCCGGGGCGTACCGATCGGTCCAGGTGGCGCCGCCGTCGGTGCTGGCGACGACCCGGTCACCGGCGAGCGCGGCGAAGAGGGTGCCGTCCTGCACGGCGAAGCTGTGGGCCTCACCCGGCACGGCTCCGCGCCGCTGCCACTGCCCCCCGCCGTCGGTCGACGACCAGATCGCTCCGTCCCGGGCGACCGCCCACACACCGGTGCGGTCCCAGGTCAGTAGGCCGACAGCGGGGGCGTCGGGCACCGACTGCCAACTGCGGCCGCCGTCGGTGGAGCGCTGCAGGCCGTCGCGGCCGACGGCGAGGAAGGTCCCGCCGTCGATCGGGCTGACCGCGAACGCGCCGATCGCCGTCCGGGACCGTTGCTCCCAGCTCCGCTGGTCGGCGCTGACCATGAACGCGCCGTCGGTCGAGTTGTAGCCGTAGACAGAGCCGTGGGCGACCTGGAGCCCGTGGAAGTCCGCCGTACCGGAGAGTGACTTCTCCCGCCAGGTCGCGCCACCGTCGGTCGACTCGATCAGGCCCACGTTGGCCGGGCCGTGCGCGGAGTGACCGGAGGCCAGGAAATGACCGGGACCGACCACGGTGAAGCCCATCAGGTCAAGGTCGTCCTTCGACACGCGTACGGCGGTCCGCGGATCGTCGATGCGGAACAGCCCGACGTGCGTGGCGACGTGCAGGGCGCCGCTGCCCGGGTCGACCGCGATCCCGTGTACGTGCCCGAACCCCTCGTGTCCGGCACCAGCCGTGTGGTCGTCCGAAGAACCTTGACCGCGCAGGGCGAACACCACCACGGCGGTGAGGACAGCCAGCCCGGCCAGCGCCGCGATGACGATCTTCCGCGTCGGTGCGGCCGGCGCACCGCGACCCTGCGTCTTGCGCCCGGATCCGGGCCTGCTGCGCGGTCGCATCGGCTGCGACGTCCTGCTCATCGACTACGTCCACTTCCTCGTCGTTGACCCACCCGCCCGGAGTGCCCCCCGGTGCGGCTTCAGGGTGACCTCTCGTCCCCCTCAACCATGGCGCGAAACCGGCGGAACGACCCCTCGGGGGCCATGAAGATTCTCTGAAGATGCGGCCCGATCCCTACTCGCCGGGCCGGCGGTTGATCACGCTGGAGGCGGACACCAAAGGAGTCTCCATGTCACCGCTGCTCACCCGCCGCCACCTGATCGCCGGGATCGCCGGAGCTGCCGGTCTCGCCGGCACTGCCGGGGTCGTCGCCGTCACCGCCGACCGCAACAACACCCCGAAACTCGTCGACCCCCGCGCGGAGACGGTCCGCCGCGCCGAACTGGCCCGGCACCGCCCCGGCGCCGCCACCGTCCGCGCCACCCTCAACCCCCGCCCGGTGACCCTGGACCTGGGCGGCGTAACGGTCGACACCTGGGGCTACGCCGAGACCGCCCCCGGCCCGCTGATCAGGGCGAAGGCCGGCGACCGGCTCCGCGTCGACGTGGTCAACGACCTACCCACGGACACCAGCGTGCACTGGCACGGCATCGCGCTGCGCAACGACATGGACGGCGTCCCCGGCGTCACCCAGGACCCGATCGGCGCGGGCGGGCGTTTCACCTACGAGTTCACCCTGCCCGACCCGGGAACCTACTTCTACCACCCGCACTCCGGCGTGCAACTCGACCGGGCGCTCCACGGCGTCCTGATCGTGGACGATCCGAACGACGCGGGCCGCTACGACCAGGAATGGATCGTCGTCCTCGATGACTGGGTCGACGGCACCGGGCGCACCCCGGACGACGTCCTGGCCTCCCTCGGCGGGGACATGGGCGGCATGCACGGCGGGCACGGCATGCCCGGCATGAACCACGGAGGTGGGGTGCCGATGGGCGGTGGCGGAATGGAGACCATGATGTCGCCGCTGCTCGGCGGCGCGGGCGACGTCGACTACCCGCACTACCTGATCAACGGTCGGGTCCCGACCGCCCCCGTCACGCTCACCGCCCGGCCCCGACAGCGGGTACGCATCCGGCTGGTCAACGCCGCCTCCGACACCGCGTTCCGGGTGGCGCTGGGCGGGCACCGACTCACCGTCACACACAGCGACGGATTCCCGGTCGTCCCGGACGTCACCGACGCACTGGTCGTCGGCATGGGGGAACGAGTCGACGTCGAGGTCGTCGTCGCCGACGGGGTATTCCCCCTGGTCGCGGTCGCCGAGGGCAAGACGGGGCAGGCGCTCGCGGTGGTCCGGACCGGAGGCGGCAGGCCACCGTCGACCGTGGTACGCGCGGCCGAACTCGACCGGCGCGTCATCCTCACCAACCAGCTGCGGGCCGCCGACAGCGTACGGCTGCCCCAGCGCGCCCCGGACCGGACCCACGACCTGGTCCTCGGCGGCAGCATGATGCCCTACCGCTGGACCATCAACGGCAAGACCTTCAGCGACGCCGAGCCGCTCCTGGTGCGGGAGGGTGAACGGGTACGGCTGCGGATGACCAATCAGACGATGATGTTCCACCCCATGCACGTGCACGGACACACCTTCGCCCTCCGCGACGGCGGCCCCCGCAAGGACACCGTCATCGTCACCCCGCACCAGACCGTCACCGTCGAGATCGACGCCGACAATCCTGGACAGTGGATGATCCACTGCCACAACATCTACCACGCCGAGACCGGCATGATGATCAACCTCGCCTACCAGCCGTGAGCTGCCCGGACACATGACCGGCGCGGGCCGGTCAGAACGAACACGGTCAGCGATAGCGGGACCGACCCGTGTCGATGCGGGTGCGGAACAGGTACTGGCCGCGCTGGTACGTCGCCTGGCGGTGTGGTTGGTTGGCGGTCACGTGCCGGTGGCCCGGCGGCCGGACATGGTGTCGGGCCGCAGCAGCGCGGGTCGTAGATCAGGTCTCGTACTCGACGCCGGTCGTTCTACCTCACCTCCTACGACCACGACGAGGTGCCAGCCCGCGAGTATGAAGATTCCCTGAAGTGCGCGCCGGCGAGCCAGGATGCTCGGTTCGCCAGGTCAGCGCGTGGGTACGGGCGATCGAGTAGCGGCGGCACCGCGGGGAGATCGCGGGCCGAACCTCGGTCCGAAGTGGCGAGAGGTCACGACGAAGAAGTGGAGGCCCAAGGATGATGGACGAGCGGACATCAGGCGGAGGTGCTCGTGGCAGCGGACTGTCGCACGAGATGAAGATGTACCTGCGTTTCGCGGCGATGATCCTGACCGCAATGGTCGTCATGTACGGCGTGATGTACCTGAGTACCTGGCGGTGGAGCGACATCCGCTTCAGCGAGAGCCGCATGTTCATGGCGTTCGCTATGGGCGGCACGATGGGCATGGTCATGCTCGGCTGGATGCGGAACATGTACAGCAACACCAAGGCGAACCTGGGCATCATCGCGGCGAGCGTTCTTCTGTTCGGCACGGGGGTGGTCCTCGACCGCAGCCAGGCCACCGTGGACGACAGCGGCTGGATGAACGCGATGATCCCGCACCACTCGATGGCCATCACCCGGTCCGAGCGGGCCAACCTCGACGACGTGCGGGTCTGCCGGCTCGCCGTGGAGATCAGTGAGGCGCAGCGGCGAGAGATCTCGGAGATGGAGTGGCTCATCGAGGACATTCGGCGCAACGGCGTGGCCGAGACCGCCGAGGAGGCGCAGGCCCGGCCCGTCCCCGAGTACGACGAGTCCGCCAGCCGCCGATGCCCCGCCGGTTGAGCATGAACGAGTGCTCGGCACGACATCCCATCAGCGGTTTGAGGATGGCTGAAGGGCTCCAGTGATGCCGCGGCCGGGTGGGTGGTCCCCCGAGAAGGGGGCGCAGTAGGAGTCGGTGCGCGGCAGACATCCTGTGGTCTCGGACGGATTTGCCACCGATCCCGCCTCAGGAAGTCGCAGCTCGCCTGTCATGCCAGTTACCGGAGGGGGGTACAGGTATCTGGCATGGGCGCGAGGTCGCGGCAGATATTCGTGCCAGGAGGGCCAGTGGCCGACCATGTAAACTGGTTGCCATATACCCCTACGGGGTATACCGTGCCGTGTGGAGGTGGAGGGCATGAGAGACCAACACGCGACGCACGCCGATGCCATGGTGGTCACCAACGAGGACGAGCATCACCGGCATCCGGTGGGTGAGCACGCTGACGGCGGGCATCACGGCGGTGCCGGGCCGAGCGGTGGCCACCGCCACGCTGGGCACGGATCCGCCGGCGGGCACGGATCCCATGACAAGCACGCAGGCCACGATCCGGAGCAGTTCCGACGTAAGTTCTGGCTTAGCCTGGGGCTGACGATTCCGATCGTGGTGACCAGCCACATGGTGATGGACTGGTTCGGCTACACGATCGACTTCCCGGGCATGAGCTGGGTAGGCCCGGTTCTCGGCTCGGTGGTCTTCTTCTACGGCGGCTGGCCGTTCCTGATCGGCGGTGTCCGCGAGGTCCGCGACCGGGCGCCCGGGATGATGCTGCTGATCTCGATGGCGATCACGGTGGCCTACGTCGCCTCGATGGCGACCAGCCTGGGCGCGTTCGACCTGGACTTCTGGTGGGAGCTGGCCGCGCTCGTCTCGATCATGCTGCTGGGTCATTGGCAGGAGATGAAGGCGATCGGTCAGGCGCAGGGCGCGCTGGCGGCGCTGGCGGCGCTCCTGCCCGACGACGCCGAACAGATCGACGCCGACGGCACGGTGCGCCGGGTGCCGGTGGCCGAGCTGCGGGTTGCGGACGTAGTTCTGGTCCGCTCGGGCGGCCGGGTGCCTGCCGACGGCCGGATCATCGACGGGTCGGCCGAACTGGACGAGTCAATGATCACGGGGGAGTCCCGGCCGGTGCCCCGCGGCGTCGGGGACCGGGTCGTGGCCGGCACGGTGGCGACCGACTCCGCGCTGCGGATCCGGGTCGACGCGGTCGGGGAGGACACCGCGCTGGCCGGCATCGGCCGGCTCGTGGCGCAGGCGCAGGCATCCAGCGGCCGGGCTCAGGTGCTGGCTGACCGGTTCGCGGCGATGCTGTTCTACGTCGCCACCGCCGCCGCGCTGGTCACCTTCGCCGCCTGGTGGGCACTGGGCGACCTCGACCAGTCCGTCGTCCGGACAGTGACGGTCCTGGTGATCGCCTGCCCGCACGCGCTCGGGCTGGCCATCCCGCTGGTGATCGCGCTGTCCACGGCGGTGTCGGCGAAGGCCGGCATCCTGGTCAAGGACCGCCTCGCCCTGGAGCGGATGCGCACCGTCGACGCCGTGCTGTTCGACAAGACCGGCACCTTGACCAAGGGCGCGCACACGGTCACCGCCGTGGCCGCTGCCAGCGGCGTCAGCGAGGACGAGGTGCTGCGTATCGCCGGCGCGGTCGAGGCCGACAGCGAACATCCGCTCGCCAAAGCCTTGGTCAAGGTGGCGCAGGACCGAGGACTGCGAGCGGCCGCCGGCAACTTCCGATCGCTGACCGGTCGCGGCGTCCAGGCTACCGTCGACGACACCACCTGGGCCGTGGGCGGACCCGCCCTGCTGCGGGAGGTTGGTGCGGAGGTTCCCGAGGACCTGGCTACCACCACGCAGGCCTGGTCGGCCCGCGGCGCGGCGGTACTGCACCTGATCCGGCTGTCGCAGGCCGGCCAATCGATCGCGGTCGGCGCTTTCGCGCTGGAGGACGAGGTTCGCGCCGAGGCCCGCGAAGCCATCTCGGATCTGCGCGAGCAGGGCATCGGGAAGATCGTGATGATCACGGGTGACGCCCGCCCGGTCGCCGAGGCGGTCGCTGCGGACCTGGGATTCCGACCCGGGGTCGACGAGGTGTTCGCCGAGGTGCTGCCGGCGGACAAGGACCGGGCAGTGGCTGACCTTCAGGCCCGAGGGTTGACCGTGGCGATGGTCGGCGACGGCGTCAACGACGCGCCCGCCCTGGCCCGCGCCGACGTGGGCCTGGCCATCGGTGCGGGCACCGACGTGGCGATCGAGTCGGCGGGAGTCATCCTGGCCTCGTCGGATCCGCGCGGCGTCACCGGCGTGATGCGACTGTCTCAGGCTTCGTACCGCAAGATGATCCAGAATCTGGCCTGGGCCGCCGGGTACAACGTGGTGGCGATCCCACTCGCCGCCGGCGCGCTGGCCTGGGCCGGGGTCACACTCAGCCCGGCGGTCGGTGCGGTACTGATGTCCGCCTCCACTATCGTGGTGGCTCTGAACGCCCAGCTCCTGCGCCGGGTCAACCTCACTCCCGGACGACGCTGACACAGCGCGAACGGCGGCCCGGTCGGGGCGATCCCGACCGGGCCGCCGCACACCTGGACACCGCGCTAGCTCAGGGCATCAGCGGCTGCCAGGTGGTGACCGGTGTCGGCGGCGCTGCGCAGCGCCCGGCCGTTCGGTAGCCAGGTAGATGAGCCCTCCGCGCCGTCCGCGACGCGTTGATCGCCGCTTGCCGGATCGTCCAGCCCGCACACGCCCTACCGATGGCCGGCGCGGACATGCTGCTGCGACTGCACCATCTGCGGGCCGGCGCCCACGCCCGCACCGGGCTGCCGCGTTTGCTGCTCCCGCTCGCTGCAGTTGCCGCACCGGCGCTGGTCGGGCTTGTCGCGGCAGCGGCTTCTTGCGCTTGACCGGCGGGTGCGATGCGCCAGGGCACCTGATGGGTGTGCCGCGCGACCGGCGGTGCTCACGGGCACAGAGCCGTCGCGGACACCGGACACCAGGGCCCCTGACGGCTTTCGTCACGGTCGTGATCGTCGCTGCCATGCCAGGGCGGCCAGCCGCGCCAGAGCGGCTCACCCCTGGTCTGAACGTAGCCGACCTGCAGGGTGGGGGGATCAGCCGCGCTTCATGAGGCGGCCGACGGCGGCCATCATCTCGGTGGCCATCTCGTCGGCACGTCCTTCGGCGGCGCCTTCGTGCATGCAGTGCCGGGCGTGCCCGTCGAGCAGGCCGAGAGCGACCTTGTCCAGGGCGGCCTGGATGGCGGAGATCTGGGTGAGCACGTCGATGCAGTAGCGGTCGTCGTCGACCATCTTCTCGATGCCACGTACCTGGCCCTCGACGCGGCGCAGCCGGGCGAGCAGTTGATCCTTGCTGGCGGTGTAGCCGCGGATCGGAGTGGGTGTGGTCATGAAACCCAGGATAGCCTACCCCAGGGGGGTATGCTAACGTGCGATGAGAGATACCTCTGGGGGGTATCTTCGGGCGGCGAGCCGCCCCGTGGAAATTGATTGGGAGGAGCGTCCTGATGACCACCGCCACCTATCAGGTGAAGGGTATGACCTGCGGGCACTGCGTGAGTTCGGTCAGTACCGAGATCAGCGGGATCGCCGGGGTTCGCGATGTCCAGGTCGACCTCGCCTCCGGGCAGGTCACCGTCGACAGTGAGGCGCCGCTGGATCCCGCCGCGGTTGCGGCCGCGGTCGACGAGGCCGGCTACGAGCTCGTCAACGCCTGAACGTTTTCTCGAAGCTAACAAGAACTGAGGTATCCAGTCATGAACACGGCGACGAAGCTGAGCGGTTTCGCGCTCGGCCTCGCGGCGGTGTTCGGTGCGGCGTACGGGGTCGGTCAGCTGACCGACCCCGTCGCCCCAGCCGCCGAGACCCGCCACGACACGACCGCCGCCCACGGCAGCGCCCCCCATGACGAAACCGGAAGCGAAGCAGCCTCCCAGATTCCCGGCGGACTGCTGGTTTCCGACCGCGGCTACACCCTGGCGCCGGTTTCCGCCCCACCCGGCGAGTTCGCCTTCCGGATCACCGGTCCGGACGGGCAGACCGTCACCGCCTTCGATGAGGCCCACGACAAGCGGATGCACCTGATCGTCACCCGCAGGGACCTGTCCGGCTTCCGGCATGTCCATCCCGAGATGGCCGCCGACGGCACCTGGCGGGTGGCCGCACCGTTCAGGGACCCGGGAACCTGGCGCGCCTTCGCTGACTTCATCCCCACCGGCGGTGAGGCGCTCACTCTCGGCGTGGACGTCGACCTCCCGGGCACCTTCACTCCGCGACAGGTGCCCGCACCGGCACGCACCGCCAGCGTCGACGGATACACGGTCGCCCTTGACGGTGACCTGCGGCCGGGGGCGACGGCCAGGCTGACGTTGACCATCAGCCGGGACGGTGTGCCGGTCGTCGACCTGCAGCCCTACCTCGGCGCCTACGGCCACCTGGTGGCTCTGCGCTCGGGTGACCTGGCCTACCTGCACGTGCACCCGGACGGAGAACCTGGCGACGGGCGCTCCGAACCAGGCCCGCAGGTGACCTTCCACACCGAGGTCCCCTCGGCCGGCACCTACCGGCTGTTTCTGGACTTCCAACACGCCGGGACGGTGCGGACAGCTGAGTTCACCCTGACCGCCGCCGGCGTCGGGGGCCCCGCACCGGGCGGCCCGGCGACGCCGTACGAGCTCACCAGCCCGGCCACGACCACCACTGACGGGCACGGCGACCCCGGCCACGGCCACGACTGATCGGAGCTGGCGATGACATCCAGTGCGAAACCCTTGCAGCTCGCCGCGAATCAGATCGAGCTGGCCATCGGTGGGATGACCTGTGCCTCCTGCGCGGCGCGGATCGAGAAGAAGCTGAACCGGATGGACGGTGTGTCGGCCACGGTCAACTACGCCACGGAGAAGGCGACCGTCCAGTACACCGGCGACCTCACTCCGGACGACCTGATCGCCACCGTGGAGAAGACCGGCTACAGTGCCGCCCTGCCACCCCCGCGAGGTCCCGCCAGCATCGCCGAGCCGGCCGAACCGGTCGACGAACTGCGCAGCGTACGGACCCGGCTGTGGGTCTCCGTGGTGTTGAGTGTCCCGGTGATTGCCCTGGCGATGGTGCCGGCCTGGCAGTTCACCTACTGGCAGTGGCTGTCGCTGACCCTGGCCGCCCCGGTGGTCGTCTGGGGTGGCCTGCCGTTCCACCGCGCGGCGCTGGTCAACCTGCGCCACGGCGCCGCCACCATGGACACGCTGGTCTCGATGGGCACCCTCGCCGCGTTGGGCTGGTCGGTCTGGGCGCTGTTCCTCGGCGACGCGGGGACGCCCGGGCTGAGCCACCCGTTCAGCTTCGACGTCAGCCGAGACGGCGGTGCCGGGCACATCTACCTGGAAGCAGCGGCCGGCGTCACGACGTTCATCCTCGCGGGCCGCTACTTTGAGGCCCGCTCGAAGCGGACCGCCGGGGCGGCACTTCGCGCCCTGTTGGAACTCGGTGCGAAGGACGTCGCCGTGCTCCGCGACGGTGCCGAGATCCGCATCCCGGTCGACCAGCTCGTGTTGGGGGACCGGTTCGTGGTGCGTCCGGGCGAGAAGATCGCCACCGACGGGACGGTGCACGAGGGGACCTCGGCGGTCGACGCCAGCATGCTGACCGGCGAATCCGTTCCGATCGAGGTCGGCCCCGGCGACACGGTGGTCGGTGCCACCGTCAACGCCGGCGGCCGGCTCGTCGTCACCGCCACTCGCGTCGGCGCGGACACCCAGCTCGCCCAGATGGCGAAGCTCGTCGAGCAGGCGCAGACCGGCAAGGCCGCGGTGCAGCGACTGGCCGACCGGATCTCGGGGGTGTTCGTTCCCATCGTGATCGCCCTCGCGGCGGGCACCCTCGGATTCTGGATCGGCAACGGAGCTGGTCTGGCAGCGGCGTTCACCGCCACGGTGGCCGTACTGATCATCGCCTGCCCGTGCGCGCTCGGGCTGGCCACCCCGACCGCGCTACTGGTCGGCACCGGGCGTGGTGCCCAGCTCGGCATTCTGATCAAGGGGCCGGAGGTGCTGGAATCGACCCGGCGGATCGACACGGTGGTGCTCGACAAGACCGGCACCGTGACCACCGGAAAGATGACCCTGGTCGACGTGCGCCCGATCGAGGGCCAGGACGCCGACGAGTTGCTTCGGCTCGCCGGGGCGATCGAGGCGGCCAGCGAACACCCGATCGCCCAGGCGATCGCCGCCGGCGCCGCCGACGCGGGGCCGCTGCCGCCGGTCACCGGGTTCGCCAACGTCGAAGGCCTCGGTGTGACGGGCCTCATCGAGGGCCGTGACCTGGTGGTGGGCCGTGCCCGGCTGCTGCGTGAGCGCGGCCTGCACGTTTGCGCCGAGGTGGAACGGGCCGCCGGCCAGGCGGAATCCGCCGGGAGTACCGCCGTGCTGGCCGGCTGGGACGGACAGGCTCGCGGTGTCCTCGCCGTCGCCGACGTGGTCAAGCCGACCAGCCGGGCGGCGGTCGGCCAGCTGCGGGCGCTGGGCCTGACACCGATCCTGCTCACCGGCGACAACTCCACCGTCGCGAACGCGGTGGCCGCCGAGGTCGGCATCGACGAGGTGATCGCCGAGGTGCTGCCCGCCGACAAGGTCGACGTGGTCAAGCGCCTCCAAGCCGATGGGAAGGTGGTGGCGATGGTCGGCGACGGCGTCAACGACGCCGCCGCGCTCACCCAGGCCGATCTGGGCCTGGCCATGGGCACTGGCACCGACGTGGCGATCGAGGCATCCGACCTGACCCTCGTCCGGGACGACCTGACCGCCGCCGTGGATGCCATCCGGCTGGCCCGGCGCACCCTGCGGATCATCAAGAGCAACCTGTTCTGGGCCTTCGCCTACAACGTCGCCGCCCTACCCCTGGCGGCGGCGGGGCTGCTAAACCCGATGATCGCCGGTGCCGCGATGGCCTTCTCCTCGGTCTTCGTGGTCGCCAACAGCCTCCGCCTGCGCCGTTTCCACCCCATCGGATAAGGCACCGTACGTCGAGGCGCCCATCGCTGGTACGGATGGGCGCCTCGCATCGCCTTCGAAGTCCGCTGGGGTGTCCCAGCCAGCGACGGCTCGCCCCCGGTAATGGCTGTCTTCAGGACGCTCGTCGGCCTCCCGATCCCCGGGACAGGCCCATGGACGTGGAGGGCATGACGGACGAGCTGACGGATAGCTGAACAGATGACCCACGACGAAGGTGAGGTTCCCCCGGTAGCTCGGAGGCTTTCGATCATGCTCTGATGGAGCTGAAGGGAGTCATCCGTGGCAGCACCGAAGAAGTATCCCGATGAGCTGCGTGAACGTGCGGTGCGGTTGTATCGGGAGTCGGACCCGAAGCCGGTGATCCGCCAGCTGGCGCGGCAGCTTGGGGTGCATCACGAAGCGTTGCGGAACTGGATCCGCCAGGACGAGGCCGACCGGGGTCAGCGTGATGACCGGCCGACGACCTCGGAGGTGGAGGAGTTGCGTCGGCTGCGGCGGGAGAACGCCGAGTTGAAGCGGGCGAATGAGATCCTGAAGGCCGCGTCGGCTTTTTTCGCCTCGGAACTCGACCCGACCCGGCGACGGTCATGACGCTCGTCGACGAGCTACGCGACCGCTTCGGGGTCGAGCCCGTCCTCCGGGTCCTCAACGTGGCCGTGTCGACCTACTACGGGTGGCTCGCCCAGGCAGCGAACCCGTCACCGCGACGGCGCGAGGACGCGGACCTGGCGGTGGAGATCGCGGAGATCCACGATGTGTCCGGCGGCACCTACGGCAGTCCGCGAGTGCACGCCATGCTGCGGCGCCAAGGCCGCCAGGTGGGCCGCAAGCGGGTCGAGCGGTTGATGCGTGACGCCGGCCTGCAAGGGGCGTTCCTGCGCAAGAAGTGGCGCATCCCCTCGACCCGGTCGAACCCGAAGGCGACACCGGCACCGGACCTGGTCAACAGGCACTTCACCGCCGCGGCACCGAACCGGCTGTGGGTCGCCGACGCCACCCGTATCCCCTGCGGCGAGGGCGTGTTCTGGCTCGCCGCGGTGCGAGACGTGTTCTCCAACCGCATCGTGGGCTGGCGGTGCTCCGACCGCTGCGACACCGACCTGATCCTCGGTGCTCTCGAGTACGGCATCTGGTCCCGCGACGTCCGCGACGGCCAACTGATCCACCACTCGGACAGGGGCTCGAACTACACGTCGTTCCGCTTCGCGCAACGCCTGGCCGACAACGGGATCCTGCCCTCGATGGGCTCAGTCGGCGACTCGTTCGACAACGCCCTGATGGAGAACTTCTGGTCGACGTTCAAGATCGAACTGGTCTACCGCAACTCCTGGCGCATGCGCTGACCGCCTCGGCAACCGTGACGTCCGACGAGGGGCTCGACCGCCTCGTCAGGCTCACCCTCACCGCGCTCCACGCCGCTGCCGATCGCCCAACCTCCCAGCTTCAAGTGGCTGCTCCTCGACGAGGAGGCCATCGACCGGTCGCCGATGGAGCGGGTGCGTCAGCCGAAGACGCCCCGCAAGCTGATTCCGGTCATGCGTGACGAGGACACCAGCAAGCTTCTCGACGCCTGCAAGGGCAAAGGCTTCGCGAACCTGCGTGATGAGGCGTTGATCCGGGTGTACTGCAACACCGGCGCACGCCTGTCGGAGGTCGGCAACCTTCTGGTCGCTGATGTGGACCTGCACACGGAGTCGGTGCGTTTGAACGGCAAGGGCGCCAAGGATCGGCGGGTGCGGTTCGGGCCGAAGACGGCCCGGGCGTTGTCGCGGTATCTGCGGGCCCGGGACAAGCACAAGGGCGTCGCCCTGCCGAACCTGTGGCTGGCCGAACGCGGCACTACGGCCTTGACTCCGAACTGCTCGCGAGATCGAGGTGCTGCGGGTGATCGGCACCGGCATGACCAACGGCGACATCGCACGCGGACTGGTGGTCAGCGAGGCGACGGTCAAGACCCACCTACATCGGGCGATGACCAAGCTTAGCCTCGCCAGCCGAGCACAGGCCGTCGTGGTCGCGTACGAGAGTGGCCTGGTCACCCCGGGACGCGACGCCACGCCCGGCTCGCGGTCATGAACTCACGGGCGCCGCTCGCGTGCGATCGCCGCGGCCAGGCCGGCGAGCACGGCCACCGCCGCCACCAGTACCATCCGGCCGCCCGGGACCGCAGTGGTACGTCATCGGCCGCCGCCGAGAGCAGGGCGCGCTCGTGTGCTCGTTCGACCTGCTCGCCGACGCCGGCGGCCGGTTTACCTGGGCGTGAGTCGCAGCTCGCCGCGAACGACGATTATGGATTCGTGGTCGACGTCGCCCCTCCGACACGAACTCCCATGGCTTGACCACCCGTGTCGTGGGGTCCTCGCGGCCTGTGCTCCCGGTCCCTGCGTGGATGAGGTTTTCGGCAGGGCAGCAGCGATCACCAGGCGCAGGGTGTGTAGTCCTTGAGGAAGCAGCCGTGCAGGTCTTCGCCCTGTTCGCCGCGGATGATCGGGTCGTAGACCCGGGCCGCGCCGTCGACGAGGTCCAGCGGAGCGTGGAAGCCGGCGTCCGCCAGGCGCATCTTCGTGGGGTGTGGCCGCTCGTCGGTGATCCAGCCGGTGTCGACGCTGGTCATGAGGATGCCGTCGGCCAGCATCTCCTGGGCGCTGGTGCGGGTCAGCATGTTGAGCGCGGCCTTGGCCATGTTGGTGTGTGGGTGCCCTGGCCCTTTGTAGCCGCGGGCGAACTGGCCCTCCATCGCCGACACGTTCACCACGTACTTGCGGCGGGCGGTCGCTGCGGCCATCGCCGGTCGCAGCCGGCTGATCAGGACGAACGGCGCGGTCACGTTGCACAGCTGCACTTCGAGCAGTTCGACCGGGTCCACTTCGTGCACCCGCTGCACCCAGCTGTTGACCGGGTCGAGGTCCGGGACCAGACCGCCGGCGTCGATGGCGCTGGCTGTTGCGATCCGTGCCGGTGAGGCGGAGCCGCTGGTCAGCGCCAGCGCGGTGAGCGCGTGCGGGGTGATGGTGGGCGAGTTCAGTGGGGCTGTCAGGCTACCCGCCGGGTCGCCCCGGCCGGCCGGTTTGGCGAATGTGATCATCTCCGGCAGTGGGCCGTCCGGCAGGGCCGCCGCCTCCGCGGCGACGAGTTGCGCGTACGCCGCAGGCGTGCGGCGGACGGTCTGCGCCGCGTTGTTGATCAGGATGTCGAGTGGTCCCTGGCCGCTTACCGAGTCAGCGAGGGCGATGACCTGGGCGGGGTCGCGTAGGTCGATCCCGACGATCCGCAGGCGGTGGAGCCACTGCCCGCTGTCGGGCATCGCGGCGAATCGGCGGACCGCGTCGTGGGGAAACCGTGTGGTCACCGTCGTGTGCGCGCCGTCGCGCAGCAGCCGCAGCGCGATGTACATGCCGATCTTCGCCCGGCCGCCGGTGAGCAGCGCGCGCCGGCCGGTCAGGTCGGTGCGGGCGTCGCGGCGCTCCCGGTTCAGTGCGGCGCAGGGCGGGCAGAGCTGATGGTAGAAGGCATCCACATCGCGGTAGCGCTGCTTGCAGATGTAGCAGCCACGCGGCTTGTGCAGGACGCCGGCCGTGGCACCTACGGTGGGGGAGGCGAGTGGGTTGCCCTGGGTCTCGTCGTCGATCCGGCCTGGGGCGGCGGTGGCGGTGGCCGCCGTCACCGCGCGGTCGGCTGCCGCGATGGCATCCCGCCGTTCCTCACGTCGTCGCTGCTTGATCATCTTGTAGAGCTTCGCGGTGGCCCGCTGCACCCGCACCACGTCGGGGTGATCGGGAGGCAGGTCCTCCAACGCCTCGAAGACGCTGAGACAAGTCTCCAGCAGGGCCGGGTCAATGCGGTATTGACCGGTTTCCGTAATTCTGTCCGCCGTCATGCTGTCGCTGTCTCGTCCCGTTCCCTGCGCCGGATCTATCCGGCGCACCCCAAGTCCGACCCGGAACTGTACGCACCGCGCGGCCTCCGACGCATCCCGCGCCTGTTCACCAGCCCGAAGACCGTAGAGGTGACACCTGGACCAGGTCTATATGTTCAGGTCCGGCCCGTCTGTGGCGGGTAGCAGGGGATGGGCCAGCACGTCCCATAGGGGAGCCGACCACCGGACCGACCACCCACCGCCGCGACAGACGGCCCCTCACCATGACCTGACCGGACCGCATCGAACACCAGCGATCACAGGCGCGGGACCGAAGCGGCCGACATCAGCGGTGAATGATCGAGGCTAGTGGTCGACGATCCCCATTTTCGGCTCCGATCTTTCCGTCTGGTGGGAGGGTGGTGATCCGCACGGTGCGAGATCAGGTCGCGTCGCGCAGCCAGGTCCGGCAAAGCCACCAGGCGGTCATGGCACCGAAGGTGCCCGCCGGGTCGATGCCGGTGACGGCGGCGAAGCGCCGGACCCGATTGCGAACCGTGTTGGGGTGCACGAAAAGTCTCGCCCCGGCGAGGTCGACATCGCGGTCGCTCTCCAGCCAGGCGAGCACGGCGTGCGCCACCGATTCGGCAGTCGGTCCGAGTGTCGCCCAAGCGGGCGCGTAGCGGTCGAGCAGCACCGTTGCCAGGTCTGCCCGCTCGGTCAACGCCGCCAGCCAGGCCACATCGGCAATGTGGATCAGTCCGGTGCGGCCGGTGGACTCGGCGGCGGTCAGGGCCGCGGTGGCGAGCCGCTGCACCGGCGCGAGTTTCTCCGGTTCGGCCGGACCGGCGAGCCCTGCCACGGCCGCGGTCCCCTTCAGGCGGGCGGACGGAGCCCGGGACAGAACTCCGACCATCAGGTCGTCCACGGTTGCGCACAGCACCGGCGGGTGCTCGCGCACGGCTCGTTCGATGCCGGCGGCGGTCTCCCCGGGCCGGGCGACGAGCACCCACAGCCCGTCGGTGACCGGAAGGCCGGCCTCGGCGGCTGCCAGCGTGGCCGCCGAACCACCCTGGAGCAGCCGCCGCAGCAGTGCCGTGTCCCGGCGCCCGGGAAGCGGATCCGTGCTGGCTCCGGTAGCCCGATGCGCGCTGATCAGCCGGGCCCGGACGGCCTCGGCCCAGTCGTCGTAAAGGTCCCGGACGTCCAGCAGTTGCTCGGCGCTGACGCCTTGGTCCCGGGCGAGTTCCCGGGCCCGGGCCCAGATCGCGCGCTCGGCGACGTGGATCGCGCCCAGCACCGATTCGATCGGCACGCCCTGCCGGGCACGGGTGACACCGAGGTCCGCGACGAACGACAGCTCAGCTTCGGTGGGGCCGCGCCGTGCGGCCAGTGCGCGGGTTGCGGCCACCAGCAGAGCGCGGGTGTGCCCGGCGATGTCGGAGGTGGGCAGTGCGGAGACCTCCCGCACGGTGGTACGGACTCCGGCGACCACCGAGGGCAGCAGTTCGTCATCGCCCACGACGCGTTCGATCAGGTTCACCATCGTCGTCCAGCCGTCCGGATGCGTCATCCTGTCATGCTCTCCGCCGTTGTGCTGCGCTACAACAAGAACCCGAAACTGCGTGCTCCACGCCATGTGATCGCCCCCGTGCCAGGCCCTACGGTTTGGCGGAAGCTACAACCGTCGAGGAGCACCATGGCCGTTTCTTCGAGTCGGGTGGCGGTGATCGGTGCGGGAGCGGCCGGTCTCGCCACGGTGAAGGCGCTGCTCGACGCCGGTTGTGCGGTGGTGGCGTACGAAAAGGGTGACCGGCCCGGTGGCCTGTGGGTCAGGGACAACAGCAGCGGCCTGTCTCCGGCGTACGCCTCCCTGCACTTGAACACCAGCAAACGCCGCACCGAGTTCGCGGATTTTCCGATGCCCGCGGACTGGCCCGACTATCCGTCGGCCAGTCGCGTCGCCAGTTACCTGGCCGACTATGCGCAGTCGTTCGGGCTCATTCCGCACATCCGGTTCGGGAGCACGGTCACCCGCGTCGAGCGTGACCGGGTCTGGGCGGTGACGACCGAGTCCGGTGACACCGAGCGGTACGACGCCGTGGTGGTCGCGAACGGCCACAACTGGGATCCGCGCTATCCGGATCCGGCTTATCCGGGCACGTTCCACGGCACCCAGATGCACGCCCACGACTACCGCACTCCGGACGTCTTCCTGGATCGGCGGGTGCTGATCGTCGGCATGGGCAACTCGGCCATGGACATCGCGGTGGACGCCTCGCACGTCGCTCGGGGGCCGGTCCTGCTCTCCGCCCGGCGCGGCGTCCACATCGTCCCCAAGTACCTGTTCGGCCGCCCGGCCGACGCGACCGGCGGTGCCCTCGCCGCCCTGCCGTGGCGGCTGCGGCAGCGCATCGCCGAGACCCTGTTGCGGCTCGCTGTCGGGACCCCGCAGAGGTACGGCTTACCCGCCCCGGCCGGTGGCCTGTTCCAGAACCATCCGACGATCAGCGACACGATCCTGCACCGGCTCACCCACGGCGAGGTGACCCCACGTCCCGGCATCGAACGGCTGGACGGGGAACGGGTGATGTTCACCGACGGCAGCGCCGACCCGGTCGACGTGATCGTCTGGGCCACCGGGTACCGGGTGAGTATCCCGTTCCTGTCCCCTCAATGGCTGGGCCCCGACCCCCAACAGTTGCTGCTGTACCAGCGGGTCTTCCATCTCGACGACCCCAGCCTGGCATTCGTCGGCCTGATGCAGTCCACCGGTGCCGCTCTGCCGGTCGTGGAGGTCCAGGCGAAACTGGTCGCCGCGTATCTCTCCGGCGGCTATGCCCTGCCCGGCATCGACGAACAGCAGCACGCCGTGCAGCGAGCCTTGCGCGCCGCCATCGCACGGTGGGGCACGAACGCGCGGCCGCACATGCGTATCGATTTCGACAGGTACGTCGCCGACCTGCTCAGGGAGATCGCGGCTGGCCGGAATCGCCTCGCCCGGGGCGGACGCACCTTCACCGCCGAGGAGAGTGTGGTTTGAGCGCCCGAGACCCCCGCGGATTGCGTGTCCTCGTCACCGGTGCCTCCGGCACGTTCGGCCGGGCCATCTGTGCCCGGCTGGACGAACTCGGGGCCAAGGTCGTCGGGTTGGACCTGGCCTCCCGTGCCGATGACCCGGTCCGGGTCCTGGCCTGCGACATCACCGACGACGACGCGGTGCCGGCGGTGGTACGCGAAGCAATTGACCAGCTCGGTGGGCTCGACCTGCTGATCAACAACGCCGGGATCGGTGGGCCGGCCCCGGCCGAACTGGCGCCGGGCGCGGAAGTACGCCGCCAGCTCGACATCAACCTGCTGGGCACCTGGCGGGTCACCGCCGCATGTGTGGACGCGCTGGTCGCCTCTGGTGGCCGGATAGTCATGCTCAGCTCGCGGATGGCCGTCATGCAGTTGCCGCTGGCCGCTGCGTACGGTGCCTCCAAGCGCGCCCTGGTCGCGTACGCGGACGCGCTGCGTCTGGAGCTCGGCACCCATGTCGGCGTCACCTGCGTGTACCCGTCGGCGGTACGAAGCCCGATCCACGACTCGACGGCCGCGGCCGGGCTGTCGCTGGAGGGCATGAGCCAATACGAGCCGCTGGACGGGGTGGTCCGGACCGTGCTGCGCGCCGCGCTCAGTCGTCGTCCTCGCCGTGATCTACCCACCACCCGGCGGGGCGCGGTCGAGTTCTTCCTGGCCCGTCACCTGCCCGCGCTGACCGATCGGATCGTGGCGCGCATCCTCGCCGGCCGGGTCCGCTCCGGCGCGTTCCAGGGCGCCGAGTTGGCCGCGGGTGTGGTCGCACGGCACGAGGCGACCCGATGACGGCGCTGCGCGGGGCGGCGGGCGAGGTACGAAGCAGGGCAGGTGACCTGATCGCGTACGCCACCGGTTCGGTCGGGATGGGCGTCTGGGTAACCGTTCCCGGCCTGCTGTTGCTCTATTTCCTCACCAATACGCTCGGTGTCTCGCCGTTCCTGGCCGGTCTCACCCTGCTGCTGCCGAAGATCATCGACATCATCGTGCATCCGATGCTGGGCAGCCGATCCGACCGGGAAGCGCGCAGCAGCGGACACCGGCTCGGCATGCTGCGGGTCGGTCTGCTGCTTCCGGTGGCCATGGTGGCGATGTTCTCGGTGCCCGCCGGTTTCTCCGGCGCATCGGCGGCGCTCTGGGTGGGCGGCTGGTTCATCGCCGGCAACCTGTTCTTCGCGTGTTTCCAGGTGCCCTACCTGACCACCCCGTCCGATCTTCGAGTCGGGTACCACGAGCGCACCCGGGTGTTCATGTTCCGGATGCTTTTCCTCACCCTCGGGTTGCTTGGTGCCGGTGTGGCCGCACCGGCGCTGGTGGAGTCGGGACGGCGCGGCGACTACGGCTGGATGGCCCTGCTGCTCTCCGGCGTCATGGTGATCTCCGGGCTGGTCGCACTGACCGGGGTACGGCGTCTCACTGCCCACGCCGGTTTCCGGATGCCCGACCAGCAGGCGGCCCACTCGACCATCGGTGACATCGCGGTCGCCTGGCGGGATCCCGACTTCCGCGCGCTGGTGCTGTCCTACCTGTTCACCGGCACCACTACTCACCTGTTCCTCGCAGCGCTGCCGTTCTACACCAAGTACGTCTTCGAGAACTCTGGGCTAACCGCCCTGTTCATGGGGGCGTTCCTCGGTCCAGCGGTCGTCGCCGGTCCGGTGTGGATGCAGGTGTCCAGGCGCATCGGCAAGCAGCGTGGCCTGCTGATCTGCCAGGCGGTCTTCGTGGCCGGTTCGCTGGCGCCGCTGCTCGGCTACGGCACCGGGCCGGCTGTCGCGGTGGTCGGCGTCCTGGGCATCGCGTTCGCCGGGCTGCAGCTGTTCGCGTTCTCGATGGTCCCGGACGCGGTCGCGGCCGCCGAGCAGCGTGGCACCGTCCGGGCTGGCGCCTACACCGGTGTCTGGACCGCCACCGAAGCCACCGGCACCGCAATCGGCCCGTACGTGTACTCGGCCGTGCTCGCCCTAGGCGGCTTCATCGCCACCACCGAGGGGCAGACCGTGACGCAGCCGGAGTCCGCCCACACCGCCCTGTTGATCGGCTTCACCGTGGTCCCGGCGGTGCTGATGGCCGCGGCGCTGACATTCCAAGTGCGCTGGAAGCTGGATCGGACACGCCACACCGGTTGAGCGTTGCGTGCTCAGGCCGGGCACCGGTCGCCGAGCGAAAGCCTGCATGGCCAGCGTCCCGAGCATCGGGCGGGGAGCCAGCAGCCAGAATGGGGGCTGACGTTGCCGGCATCGAGCCGGTTCGGGTTCGGCGATCACGCGGTGCCACCGCTGCCAAAGCGTCCCGCACCGCCGCATCGACGACTGGTCAGTCGGCGAGGCGTTCGAAGAGGACCCGGCGCACGCCGTAGGTTGCTCATACCGGGCGGTACCTGGATGCCCGGCCAGGACGCCCGCCCGCCATCGGGCATCATGGTGGGCGCGACCGAACGTTGCGCCCGGTCTGCGGCTATCGGATGTGCTCGGCTGATCGACCGACTTCGTCACGCTGTCTGAGTTCCGAGTCGTGGGCTCAGGCTGCGGCCGTTGGCCAGCCGAGTTGCTGCTCTCAGGTGAGTTCGAGGCCGCCGTCGATGGTGAGGACTTGTCCGGTGAGCCAGGTGGCGGCGGGGTCGGCGAGCCGGAGCACCCATCTGGCCACGTCGTCGGGGTGGCCGCGGCGGCCCAGTGGGATGCGCGCGGCTTCGTCCTGTTTGATCTGGTTGACCATGGGTGCGGGCAGGCCGGCGGCGCGCAGGGCTTCGCTTTCGGTGGGGCCGGGGGCCAGGGCGTTGACCCGGATGCCGTCGGTGGCCAGTTCCAGTGCCCAGCATCGGGTGAGCTGTTCGAGGGCGGCTTTGGACGCGGCGTAGTGGGCGGCGCCGGCCACCGGGCGATGGCCGTAGGTGCTGGAGATGTTGATGATGGTGCCGCGGGTGCGCCGCAGGTGGGGTAGAGCCGCGTGGGCGAGCATGCTGGGTGCGGTGACGTGGAGGTCGAACATCTCGGTGATGCGGTCCGCGACCGTGTCGGCGAGCGGCATGACGGCGGTGGCGCCAGCATTGTTGACCAGCACGTCTACCCGACCCCACCGGTCGACGGCGGCGTCGATGATCGCCTGGCCGGCGTGGGTCGCGCGGATGTCGGTGGCGAGAACGGCGATGCCGGGATGCTCTTGCGCGGTGCGGTGCAGTGCCTCCGCGCGGCGTCCGACACCGAGGACGTGCGCGCCGGCTTCGGCAAACGCGATCGTGGCCGCGCGGCCGATTCCTGATCCTGCTCCGGTGATGACGGCCACGCGACCGGTGAATGGGCCGGTGTCTGGGGGTGTGGTCACAACTCCACCTCTTGTTCGATATTCGTAGAACATCGAACAAGCTATCATGGTCGGGTGAAAGATCCGCAGCACCCGGAACTCGCCGAGATGACCCTCACCGACGTGATGGCCGCGCTGAGCGACCCGCTCCGGATCGGCCTGGTCCGACTGCTGTCCGACGGCCACGAACGCGGCTGGGGAGAGCTGCGAACGCCGGTGTCCAAGTCGACGCTGAGCCACCATCTGCGGGTGCTGCGCGCTGCGGGGCTCACCCGCACTCGCCAGGAAGGCACCCGGTGTTACGTCGTGCTGCGCCGTGAGGACCTGAACGCCCGTTTCCCCGGTCTGTTGGACGCCGTGCTGACCGCCGCAGACAGCGAGGACGTCGGCAACCAGGTTGGACTCGCGACCGGCCGCCCGCTCACGTGACACAACGGCGCCAAGGTAGGAACCACTTCTGGCCACTCCGAGCGGGCGTCGGCGCGGGCGGGTCGGTCCCTGCGCGTGGCGCGCGAGTGCCCGGGCCTACTACGTGCTGCTCGCCGACGCCGGGGGCCGGGTTACCTGGGCGTGAGTTGCAGTTCGCCGCGAACGACGATCATGGATTCGTGGTCGACGTCGTCCTACCGACACGAACCCCCATGCCTGCGGCGGGCGTGCGGCGATGGTAGGAGCGCGCCGCTCCCTTGGTGACGGGTGTTCTGCTGGTAGGGAGCGGGACGCGATGGACTGGTGACCCGCAACGAACGCCGCCGCCCGAGCAGAATCCGCGCGGCCCCGTCCGGGTAAGCGGTGGTCCATTCCCTGGTCACGTCGGGATCTGACGGCCTGAGGCAGCGCGTCGACGACGGCCAAGCCTGCTCCAGCGGCAGGAAGGGGGCGAGACGATGGCCTCCGACCAGGTGCGACACGAGTCCGGATTCGGAAGCACGCCGCTCGGCTCGCAGACCACCCCGAATCGATATTGGGACGGCGACCTGCGCGACCAGGCCGACGGGCGGGCCCGGGCCAACCCTTTGAAAGCGACGGCCCGGGACCCGCATTGGCGTCAGCGCACCTGGTCACCCTCGCCGGTACGCTCCTGGGCCTGGTTCACACCCTTGTCGATGTGCTGGTCGTACTTGCCGCCGGTGCGCTTGTCGGCCATGTCACCGGCCCGCTCCAGCCCTTGGTCAACCTGCTTGTCGTGCTTGTCCGCGAAATCCTTGGCCTTGCTCATAAAGTCACCCACAACGATCCTCCTTCTCGTAGGGCCACCTCTGTCAGGTTCCCTTGCCCCGGCACCGGAAACGCCGACAGATCGGCACGAAACGCCTCGTATCGCCGGGCTGCAGGGGATACACCGGGGGTACCCGGCCTGAGAGCGGGAGGAATGGCCGGATGTCGCCGCCTTAGCATGTGGAATCAACGCCACCTGCTACACGGGAGAGCACCTCGGAAGCCGCGGCCAGCGCGAGCCGGGACCTCAGCCCGCCCGACAAGGTGCCCAGCAGGCGGTTGCGGTCCAGTCCGGGCAGGCCGAGTGCGTTCAGCATGATCTCGACCCGGGTGTCGGCCTGATACCCCTCGCGGGCTTCCAACCGGGCGACCAGTTCGCCGTAGAGGGGCAGCTCGGCGGGTGTGGCATCACCCAGGCCGAGCTCGGCCTGCCGTATCCGGCGCTCCAGGTCGCGCAGGTCCGCCAGCGCGAGATCGACGGCGTCGCCGACGAGGGCCGTTCCGGGCAGGTCCAGGGTCTGGGCCAGATAGTCGACGCCACCGGGCGACGGTGACGGAGCTGTTGTCGGGTCGGCTTCGTCAGGCGAGCAGGCGCAGCAGAGTGGATTTTCCGGATCCGTTGTCGCCGATCACACCGATCTTTCCGCCGGGCTTGACCGTGAGCGAGACCTCGTTCAGCGTGGTCACGCCGACGGCCCGGGGGCTGCGGGCTGGGGGACCGTCGGCGGGGTGGCATATCGCTCGCGGCGTACGCCGCTGATTTCACCGGCTGATCTGGCTGGATCGTGGCTGAGGCGGCCGGGGGAGAACACGCCTGACGATCGCACACCTACTCAGCAGGACGGCGTGGGACTCGGCGTCAAGTGGAAGGCCGGTCACTGTTTCTGCTCGACGTGAGGGCGCTTCGGGCCCGGTCCCCGGTCCAGGCCGCTTCCAGGATCGCGGTCAGGCTGGCGGTGTCGGTCGGGCCTGGATGGTTCTGGATCAAGCGGGTCACGCCGCTTGCCATCTGCGCGAAACGGGGGAGGTCGGCGCGGGCCACGCCGATGTCCGCCAAGGTGGGCGGGATGCCGATGTCGGCGAGGAGTCTGTCGAGCCAGGTGAGGAACGTGTCCGCGGCCTCAGCGTCCGAGGCATCGGTCACGTCGAGCCCGCAGACCCCGGCGAGGATGGCCAACCGGTCGGCGACGGCGTCCTTGGCCGCGTCCAGCGCGTACGGCAGCAGCAGCCCGACGCCCAGGCCGTGCGGCGTGTGCGTGGCTGCGCCGATGGGGTACTGGAGAGCGTGCGGGGCCGCGTTGCCCGCGTGGGAAAAGGCGATCCCGGCGAGCATGGACCCGTAGGACATGTCTGCGCGCGCGTCCGTGTCGCCTCCGTCCCTGACAGCACGATGCAGGCTACGGGCGATCCGCTCCGCGGCCAGGAGCGCGTAGTGGTCGGTGATCGGGTTGCGGCCGAGGAACACCTGCTCCACCGGGTCGCGCGGCCCGTGGGCCCGGGGTCGCGCGGTGTAGCTTTCCACCGCGTGACAGAACGCGTCGATGCCGGAGTGGGCGGTGACGGTCGCCGGGCAGGTGTACGTGAGTTCGGGGTCGACGATGGCGAAGTCGGGCACGATGTAGACGCTGGAAACCCCCACCTTCAGCTCGCGGTCCGGGTCGGTCAACACCGAGACGGGTGTGAGCTCGGAGCCGGTGCCTGACGTCGTCGGGACAGCGATGAGAGGGATCGTCGGCCCCGGCACCTTCGACTCGCCGTAGAAGTCGCGTGGCGTCCCACCGTGCCGCCGGATGACGCCGACGATCTTGGCGAGGTCGATGACCGTGCCACCCCCGATGGCGAGGATCACGTCGGCGTCCACCTCGGCGGCGGCTGAGACAGCCAGATCGACATCGGTGAGTGGCACGTCCGGAGTCGCGTCAGAGAACACCTTGACGACGTCGGCCTTCTCCTGCACGGCGGCCACGATCTCGGCCACGCCCGGCTGCCGCAGAAGGACCTGGTCGGTCAAGATGAGGACGCGTGAGCCACTCTCGGCCACCACTCGTGGGATGTTCTGTGCGACCCCTTCGCCCACTATCAGCTGGCGTGGTCCGCGGACGGTCTCAAGCATGTCAGTGCCTCTCCGAAACGTCGGCGGCGATGTGCAGGGCGGACGTCCAGGTCACCTGGACGGCGTCGGCGAGGGTGGCCGCCCGGGTGCCGCAGGCGCGCGCGCCGGGTACCCGGACTCGTGGCCGCAGCCGTGGTTGGCGCGCCGGGGGAGTGGCCGGCACCACTGGCGCCAGCGGGTTCGTGCCGGCCATGACCCGGGGTCCGTCCGCCGGGCGCAGACCGGTCAGGTCGTACGTACGCAGGGCGCGATGATTCTCGGCGGGCGCCCGGAGCGGCGGGTCGGTCACGGCAGGTCGATCGCCGCGTAGGTGAGGTCGAGGTACTCGAGGATGCCCTCGTGCGACCCCTCCTTGCCGACCCCGGACTGCTTGACGCCGCCGAACGGAGCCGACGGGTCCGAGATCAGACCACGGTTGATGCCGATCATTCCCGTATCCAGCCCCTCGGTGAACCGGAGCGCCCGCTGGAGGTCACGGGTGAAGATGTATCCGACCAGGCCGTGTTCGGTGTCGTTGGCCTTCGCCATCACCTCGTCGTCGGACGTGAACGAGATGATCGGCGCGACCGGGCCGAAGATCTCGGTCTTGAGCATCCGCGCATCTTCGGGCACGTCGACCAGGACTGTGGGCGGGTAGAAGTGGCCCGGTCCGGCCGGGCGCTCGCCGCCCACCAAGACCCGGGCGCCGCGATCGACCGCGTCGGCGACGAGCTCGTCGATCGTGGCGACCGAGGCTTCGTCGATCAACGCCCCGACGTCCACGCCGTCGTCGAGCCCATGGCCCACCGACAGCGCGCCCATCCGCTCGGCGAAGCGCGCCGTGAACTCCTCGCGCACCGGCTCCTCGACGTAGATCCGGTTGGCCGCGATGCAGGACTCCCCGATGTTGCGCATCTTGGCCACCATGGCGCCGTCGACCGCCACATCCAGGTCCGCGTCGGCACACACGATCAAGGCCGCGTTGCCGCCCAGTTCCATGGAGGTACGAAGTACGTTGTCGGCAGCCTGTCGTAGCAGCACGCGCCCGACCTCGGTCGACCCGGTGAACGAGAGCTTGCGGGTCCGGCTGTCGGCGAGCAGTGCGGAGACCACCTCGCCGGACCGCTTGGTGGTCACCACGTTGACGACGCCCGGGGGGACGCCGATCTCCTCCATGATGCGGGCCAGGAGCAGCATGGTGAGCGGGGTCTGGGCTGCTGGCTTGGTGATCGTCGTGCAGCCCGCGGCCAGCGCAGGAGCGATCTTGCGGGCGCCCATGGCCAACGGGAAGTTCCAGGGCGTCACGAAGACGCACGGGCCGACCGGCTTCGGCACGGTGAGGATGCGATATCCACCTGCGGGGGCGGTGCTGTAGCGCCCTTCGATCCGCACCGCCTCCTCGGCGAACCAGCGGAAGAACTCGGCGCCGTAGGCCACCTCTGCCCGGGCCTCGGCGAGTGGCTTGCCCATCTCGAGCGTGATCAGTCGGGCGACCTCCTCGGATCGCTCGGTCAGTGCCCGGTACGTCGCCGTCAACAACTCTGATCGTTTCCGTGGTGGGGTCGCCGCCCACTCCGCCATTGCCTTGCTCGCCTCGTCCAGTGCGACGAGCCCGTCGACGACGTCGGCGTCCGCCACCTCGGCGATGGTCTTGCCGGTGGCCGGGTCCTCGACGGCAAAGGTGGCTCCGCTGGTGGCGTCGCACCAGGCGTCGCCGATCCGAAGTCGCCGGTGCTCGGGGGCCAGGACGCTCATCGGGTCACTCATTGCGTCGCCTCCTTTGATCTTCTTGGTGTTGTCTGGCGTGCCTCGGCGACCACGCTGTGCGCGTAGCCGGACGGGGTCCAGCCTCGTCGGAGGCGAGGTTGCCGAGCGGGTCGGATGTGGTGGTGGCCTGGGTTACCGCCCAGCCTCGGGCAGCGACAGCCCGGTGCCCGCATCGAACAGGTGCGCACGGTCCAGGTCGACCGTCACCTGCAGCCGCTCGCCCGGCGTTCCGGTGACTGTGGGTCGTGCCTTGACCTTGAGGATCTCCGTTCCCACTCGGACGTCGACCACCGTTCGGTCACCGAGCGGCTCAAGCCCGTAGAGCTCGCCGGACAACGACGCGTGCCCACGCTGCTCGACGGACAGGTCCTCCGCGCGCAGGCCCAGCAGCAGCGCACGACCGTCCTCAGCCGTGGTCCAGTGGGGCCGAGGCAGCGTCCAGCCTTGCGCACCGACCAGACGATCTCCCTCGGCGCGGCAGGCGAGCAGACTGATCGGCGGGCTCCCGACGAATCCGGCGACCCACTGGTTGGCGGGACGCTCGTACACCTCGGTCGGGGTGCCGACCTGTTGCACCTTTCCTTCCTTGAGCACCGCGACCTGGTCGGCCATGGACAGGGCCTCCACCTGGTCGTTTGTCACATAAATGAAGGTTGCGCCGAGGCTGCGGTGGATGCGGGTGAGCTCGGTACGCATCTCGACGCGGAGCTTGAGATCGAGGTTCGTCAGTGGCTCGTCCATGAGGAACGCGCGCGGGCTACGGACCAGCGCCCGGGCCAGGGCGACCCGCTGCATCTCACCACCGGACAGCTGCGCGGGACGACGCTGCAGCAGCCGTTCGATGTGCAGCAGGCGCGACATCCGCTCGACGGCAGCGGCGATCTCGCTGGACGAACAGCGCCGGGCCAGCAGCGGCGACGCGATGTTCTCGTACACCGTGTGTCGCGGGTAGAGGGCGTAGCTCTGGAAGACCATGGCCAGGTCGCGTTCGGCCGGGGCGTCACCGGTCGCGTCCGCGCCGTCCAGGTGCACCGACCCGGCGTCGAGCTTCTCCAGACCGGCGATCGCCCGCAGGGTCGTCGTCTTGCCTGCCCCGGAGGGCCCGAGCACGACGAAGAACGAGCCGTCCGGCACGTCCAGCGTCACCCCGTCCAGGGCCTGCACTTTGCCGAAGGACTTGCACAGCCCGTGCGCTGCCACGGTTCCCATCAGGCCACCAACTCTTCCGTGCTCACGTCGTACACCACCGGGGTCCCGCCGGTGTGCCGTAGCCCGACCTGTGCGTCAGCTGCGAATCGGACAGTCGGTGGCATCCGCACCCGCACGTCGTGCTGGCCGCCGTGGTCGACGACGTAGATGATCTCGTCGCCCAGCCACTCCGCCGAGACCACACGGGCCGGGACCGAACGCTCCGCCCCCGGTGCGGTGACCTCCAGGGCTTCCGGCCGCACACCTGCGACCAGGTGACAGTCGCGGGACAGACCGGGCGGTGGGGTGAGCGCCAGCCCGCCCTGAGCGCGCAACGCCCCGTCGGCCACCTCCACCTCGATCAGGTTCATCGGCGGAGAGCCGATGAAGGCAGCGCAGAAGAGACTCGCCGGACGGTCGTAGACCTCCAGCGGCGTGCCGATCTGCTCGACGCGGCCCTTGTTGAGAATGGCGATCCGGTGACCGAGCGACATCGCCTCGACCTGGTCGTGGGTGACGTAGACCATGGTCGCCCCCAACTCTCCCTGCAGGTGCTTGATCTCGGTACGCATGTCCGCCCGCAACTCCGCGTCCAGGTTGGTGAGCGGCTCGTCCATCAGGAATGCGCGCGGCCGGCGCACCAGGGCGCGGGCGAGCGCAACACGCTGCTGCTCCCCGCCGGACAGTTGACGCGGTCGCCGATCCATCAGCGGACCGAGCCGCATCAGCCGGGCGGCCTCGTCGACCCGCTTGAGCACCTCCGACTTGGGCAGCCCCTCGGCCCGCAGGGGGAACGCCAGGTTGTCGCGGGTCTTCAGATGCGGGTAGAGGGCGTAGAACTGGAACACCATGGCGATGTCCCGCTCGGCCGGCGGCAGGTCGTTGACAAGCGTGTCGCCGATGCGGATGTCGCCCGTCGTCTGCCGCTCCAAGCCGGCGATGGCCCGCAGCGTGGTCGTCTTGCCGCAACCCGACGGGCCGAGCATCACGAACAACTCGCCGTGGCCGATCGACAGGTCCACCTGTTCGACCGCGACCGTGCCGTCCGGGTAACGCTTGTGCAGGGCGGTTACCTCGATGCCGGCCATCAGCGTCGCACCGCCCCGAGCGTCACACCGGCGATGAGGTGCTTGCGGACCAGGTAGGCGAAGACGAGCACCGGTAGGGCGAACACCACGGAGGCGGCGGCCACCAGACCCCAGTCCGTCGTGGTGCCACCGATGAGGCCGGCGATGGCGGGTGGGGCGGTGCGCACGCTGTCGCTGGAGGTGAGGAAGATGGCGAACACGAACTCGTTCCACGAGAAGATGAGGGCGAAGACCGCCGTCGCGGCGATGCCGGGCACGAGCAGGGGAAGGGTATACCGCCGGAACGCCTGCAGACGGGTGTACCCGTCGAGCATCGCGGCATCCTCGTACTCCGCGGGCACCTCGTCGACGAACCCCTTCATCATCCAGATGGTGAACGGCAGGTTGTACGCGGCGTAGATGAGGATCAGGCCGAGCTTGCTGTCGATGAGTCCGACCTGGCGGTACATGAGGAAGATCGGGATCACCACCACCACGGGCGGCATGAAGCGGGTGGACAGGATGAAGAACAGCTGGTCCTTCTTGGCCTTCACGGCGAAGCGTGAGTAGGCCCAGGCCGCCGGGACACCCAGCAGGGTGGCCAGCACCGTGGAGGCCCCGGCGACCAGGACGGAGTTGAGGAACGCGACGGACAGGGCCGAGCGACCGCCGTCGGGACCGACGAACACGTCCTTGAAATGTTCCATCGTGACCGTGAAGCCGATGAACTCGGCGGGGACGGCGTAGACGTCCCGGTTTTCCTTGATGGACGTCTCGATCATCCACAACACCGGGAAGAGCATCACGACGGCCAGCACGGTCAGCAGCGCGACCTCCAGCACCGAGCGACCTCGGCCGCTTCGACGGCGCACGGGGGGCGTGCGATCCCGGGCAGGACCTGTGGACACGGCCTCGTCGACGGAGACGGCCATCAGCCCTCCTTGAGTCTGTTCAGGTAGCGCAGGTAGAGCTGCGTGAGGACGATGACGACGAGGACCATGAGGATCCCGTACGCCGAGGCGGTTCCGGTGTTGAAGCCCAGGAACGCGACCTTGTAGACGTGGAACGACAACGTCTCGGTGGAGACACCCGGGCCGCCGTTGGTGAGGATGTAGACGAGGTCGAACAGCCGGAAGGCCTCGATGGCCCGGAACAACACGGCGATCAGCAGCAGCGGCCACACCAACGGAAGGGTGATGGTGCGGAACCGGAACCACTCCGACGCCCGGTCGATCGAGGCGGCCTCGTACAGGTACTTGGGCACCGCGGTGAGCCCCGCCAACGCGATGAGCATGATGAACGGCGTCCACTGCCAGGTGTCGACCACGATCAGGGAGATCAACGCCGTGCGCTGCCGGGTCAGCCACTCCACCTGCCCCAGGCCGAGCGAGCCGAGCATGCTGTTGATCACGCCGAACTGCGCGTCGAGCATGAAGCGCCAGAACAGCCCGACCACGACCGGCGACAGCATCATCGGCACCAGGAACAGAGTGGTAAGCACTCCTCGCCCGTGCGTGCGGCGTGAGATCAGGTAGGCGATGCCGAAACCGAGCACGGTCTGCAGGCCGACCGCACCGACCACGTAGATCAACGTCGTCAGGGCCCGCTGGTGGACCTGCGCCGACGTCAGGACGGCTGTGTAGTTCCCGAACCCGACGAAACGGGCGGGCCCCCCGCGGGTGGCCGAGTAGTCGGTGAAAGACAGGTACAGCGCCCACAGCAGCGGGAACACCGACATCGCGAGCAACAGCAGCAACGCGGGGGAGATGAAGGCCACCGCCAGCCCGCGGTCGCTCAGCCGGCGGGACCGACCCGGTGCAGGTGACGGCGCCGCCGCCACCTGCCCGGCATCGGTTGTCAGAGGTACGGGGTCACTCACAGCCCGCCGCCGCCCTTGCGGCCGCTGGAGTCGAGC
This sequence comes from Verrucosispora sp. WMMD703, assembly GCF_049178935.1. Lineage (NCBI taxonomy): Bacteria > Bacillati > Actinomycetota > Actinomycetes > Micromonosporales > Micromonosporaceae > Micromonospora > Verrucosispora sp. WMMD703. Next base: position 2,709,809 of record NZ_JBMHMM010000004.1, read on the forward strand.
ACGCTCTGCTGTTCCTTGGCGATGTCGTCGAGCGCCTGCTTCGGGCTCTTCGCACCGTTGAGAGCCGCGTTGACGTTGGTGTTCTCGATGTCGACGAGGCGCGCGTACTCGGGCACGTTCCACATGTCCCGCATCCGCGGCACCGAGTCGGCGTACACCTGGTTGAACGGCCCGGCATTGAGGAACTCGGGCGAGGACAGGGCGTCCGTACGCGACGGCACCCCACCGGCCGCGGCCCACTTCTTCTGGATGTCAGCCCGCTGGAACCACTTCATGAAGTTCAGCGCCTCCACCTGGTTCGCCTCGGCGGAATAGGCCGACACGTGCATCCCCATGCCGCCGAGCGGGACCAGGTTCGTCTTCTGGCTCGGCAGGGTGGCGAAACCCAACTTGTCGAGAATCTGCTCCCGGGTGGTGCCGAGGGTCGACTCCTTCGGATCGAGCAGGCCGCCGCTCGCGGCGATCCAGTTGAACGCGATGCAGGCCTTGCCCTGGGCGACCGCCGCGTTCACCTCGTCGATGAACCAGTTGCCGGAGCCCCTGGCGGTCAGCGGCTTCATCTTGTTGACCAGGACGTCCATCGCCTCCTGGCCCGCGGCGTCGTTGAGAACGCCGTCGATCTTGCGGGCCTTCGGGTCCCAGAGGTTGCCGCCGTAGACACCGTTCACCGTGTTGTAGGTGACGGCTGCGGCGTCGGAGCCGTTGGCCTGGTGGAACGCCAGCCCGCTCACGCCGGGGTTGTCCGCCTGACACTTCTCAGCGACCGAGATCATCTCGTCCCAGGTCTGCGGTGGCTTGTCACCGATCAGGTCCTTGCGGTAGATCATCGTCCAGGTGTCGCCGAGCAGCGGCAGCCCGTACAGGCTGGCGTTCTCGTCGCGCTGACCGGTCTCCGCCTGCGGGAACTGGCCGTAGGCCGCCAGCAGGTACGGGTTGTAGGCATCGACCTCGATGTTGTTCTTGACGAAGTCGGTGATGTCCAGGATGTTGCCGTTCGTCACGGCCTCGCCGATGTGCTGCGAGTCCAGGATCGCGATGTCGAAGTCGGTCTTGCGCGCGGCGAACTGGGTGAACATGGCATCGTGCCAGTTCGCGTTCGGCACGGTGTTGACCTTGACGGTGACGTTCGACCGTTCCTTTGTGTACTCCGCGTTCGCGAAGTCTTCCAGGGCCTGGGCGGGGGGCCAGTCGAACCAGATGAAGCTGAGGGTCAGCGGGTCCGTGGTGAGCTCCGGGATGGTCGCCGGCGCCTTGGGGGCGCTCGCCTGCTCGCCGTCGTCCTGGCCACCGCCGCAGGCCGCCATGGTCGTGGCCACCAGCAGCATGGCCGCCGTCGCCAGCTGCACCTTTCGCCCGGGAACGGATTTTCGTCCTATTCGCTGTTGATACCGCATATCCTTGCCTGCTTTCTCAGTGGGGACTTCTACGACCTCGCTAGGTGCTTCGCCGAGCAGTTGCCGGGTTGGTTTCAGGCGGGTTGGCGGGCTGTCGCGGCGGCTGACCCGCGGACCGGCGTCACGAGTGCGGCGTGATGTACTCGATCTTCGTGCCGTCGAGCAGTCCTCCCGTCCACCTGCGGCCCGGGGACGAACCGCGCAGGACGTCGAGCACGCTCATGGGAGCTCCAGGTGATCGAAGTAGAGCGATCGCGGGTGGTTCCGCGACGGTGCAGGATGGCGGTCGTACGCCACTTTTCCTATACGATCCGGCTGGGGCGTCAGCATGTCGCAGAGTTGTGACTGATGTCAACAGGTTCCGGAAGACGCAAAGAAGGGCCTCACGTCACGATGGACGACGAAGGAATGATCGCGCGGGGCCGTCGAGCCGTGACGGGCGGCACGTCGTCGGGAAGATCTGGCGGCCGGCTCGCCGACGAGGTGTACGACACGCTGCTCGGACAGCTGATGTCGCTGCGGATCGAGCCTGGCTCCCGCGTCACGATCGACGTCCTGGCGCGGGAACTGGGGGTCTCGCAGACGCCGATCCGGGACGCCCTGAACCGCATGGAGGCCGAGGGCCTGGTCGTGCGGGTGCCCCATGCCGGCTACCGCATTCCACCCCAGATCACCCGTCGCCGATTCGAGGACATGCTCGAGGTTCGCCTACTCCTCGAGCCGGCGGCGGCGCGCAGGTCCGCCGAACGCGCATCGCTGGAGCAGGTGGCCGGTCTGCGAGCAATGCTGGAGGAGATGGCGGAGCTGGAGGGGGGCACCGGGCCCACGGCGTACGGCGCCTTCGGTCTACGCGACGCCGCCTTTCACGACCTCGTCGCCCTGAGCGCGGAGAACCAGGTCATCCGGGAAGCGCTCGCTCGTCTGCACAGCCACGTGCACCTCTTTCGGCTGCACCACGACACCCAGGTCACTCACCTGGCCATGGCCGAGCACGAGGAGATCGTGGCCGCGATCGCCGCGCGCGACCCCGACGCCGCCGCCTACGCGATGCGTCGGCACATCCTGCGCTCCGGCGAGCGTTTCCGACGATTGTTCGACGAGGCCAAGGACGCGGACGCAGTGGCGGCGGAGGGTTGACGGGCGGGCCGGGCCGGGGAATGCTAACCGAATCGGATCGGATCGGATCTACCCCACCCGCCCCCAGGATGCGAGGAGAAGCAGGTGCCCAGAGCGCTGCTCCTGACCGGCGACGCCGCCGAGGAACTCGACACCATGTATCCCTACTATCGCGTGCAGGAGGGCGGCTGGGACGTCGACGTCTCGTCACGGACGAGGCGTGACGTGCAACTGGTCATCCACGAGTTCGACCCCAACTCCGACGCCTACGTGGAGAAGAACGGCCGGAAGCTGCCGGTCGACGTGCCCTGGGCCGAGGTCGACGTCGAGCGCTACGACGCCCTCATCATCCCCGGGGGACGTGCCCCCGAGTGGATCCGGGTCGACGCCGACGTCAGGCGTATCACCGAGCACTTCTTCGCGCGCAACCTGCCCGTAGCCCTGGTGTGCCACGGGGCGCAGGTGCCGGCGGTGTACGGGCTACTGAAGGGTCGAAAGACCGCGTGCTTCCCACCCATCACCGGTGACATGGAAAATGCGGGCGCCACCGTCATCGACGCTCCCGACGTGGTGGACGGCAACCTCGTCTCCTGCCGGGGGTGGCCCGACATGCCGCGGTTCGGCAGGGCGATGATGGAGCTCTTCTCGAAGTCCGTCGACCCCGCATCGGCATGAGCACGCCTGGCCCGTCCCGGTGACGACACGTCGGACCGTCACAGTCGACGGCTCTCCCGTCCACGTCCTTGAGGGCGGCACCGGGCCCGCGGTGCTGATGCTGCACGGCTCCGGACCCGGCACGACCGGGTCCGGCGCCTGGGCAACGACGGCGCAGGCGCTGGGCACGTCCTGGCACCTGGTGGCTCCCGACCAGGCGGGGTTCGGCCGTACACCTGTCCCGGCGGGTGCCCGGGGTGGGCTCCGGCTGTGGACGGAGCAGGCCGCCGGCCTGATGGCCGCCCTCGGTGTCGACCGCTACGCCGTGGTGGGTCACTCGATGGGCGGTGCGGTGGCGTTGGCATTGGCGGCCGCACGCCCCCACCAGGTCACCCGGGTCGTGGCGGTCGCGACGATGGGCGCCCCCGGGGCGCCGCTCTCCGCCGATCTCGACGCGCTCTGGGCCGCCCCCGCCGGTCCCCTGGGCGCACGAGACATGCTGAGCCGCCTCGTCCACGACCAGGCGCTCGTGACCGATTCGGCCGTCGACGCCCGTGCCGAGGCGATGCGAGCGGGGGCAGCCGCATACGCGTCATTGTTCCCGCCACCGAGGGCACGATGGGTCGACGAGCTCACCCTCTCGGCGCAAACGCTGGCAGCGATCCGCGCGCCGGTGCTGCTCGTGCACGGCGCCCAGGACCGGGTCACCCCGCTCAGGACCGCAACCCAACCCCTGCTTGAGCACCTGGCCGACGTCCGGCTGCACGTGCTCGGCCGATGTGGGCACGTCCCGGCGATCGAGCACCCGCACGAGTTCAGCCAACTGCTGTCCTGCTTCCTCCGCCGGGACCTTGTTCAGGCATAGGAGGCGCGACGCAGTCGAGCGGCACACGGTGCTGGGCACTCGACCCGAGGGGAGCGTGGCAAGTCCGGTAACCGGTGTCTTCAGCGATCCGGGTGGCCGGCCCACCACACGCGAGCGACGCCACCTCCCGGCCAGCTTGCCCGGGTCACGGATCATGCCGAGTCGCGTAGCACCAACTTCGTGGGCAGGATGATGGACGAGGGTTCGTGCCCCGCGATGAGGTCGACGAGCATCCGGGTCATTTCTCTGCCCAGGGCTTGGACCGACTGGTGAACGGTGGTCAACGGCGGATCGGTTCGTTCGGCCATGCCGAGGTCGTCGAAGCCCACCACTGCCACGTCGGCCGGCACGGACCGGCCGGCGTCGATGAGGACGCGGAGGGCCCCCGCCGCCGTGTCGTCGCTGGCGGCGAAGATGGCGTCGAGGTCGGGGTGGCTGTCCAGCAGTGATTTCATCGCTGCGGCACCGCCGGTCTCGGTGAAGTCGCCTTCTGCCGTCGCGTACGGGGTCAGCCCAGCCATGATCATCGCCTCGCGGTAGCCGCGGTGGCGAGCGCGGCCGACGTCGGTGGACATGGGACCGGTGATGGTGACGATCCGGGTTCGGCCGAGCCCGATGAGGTATTCGGTGGCGAGTCGCGCGCCGCCGAGGTTGTCGGAGTCGACGTACCACTGTGGCTCGAAATTCAACGGCCGCCCGCCGTACACCGCGGGCAGCCCGGCCCGACGCACGATGTGAGTCAGCGGATCGTCGCCGTGCAGCGCCATCAGCATGATGCCGTCGACGCCGCGCGTGTGCAGCAGGTTGGTCAGCCGGGACCGGCCCCGGCCGGAGCTGGCCAGGCACAGCAGCAGGTGAAGGTCGGTCTCCTCCAGCGCTGCGGACACGCCGACGATGACCTGGGCGAAGAACGGGTCGGCGAACAGCTCGGGATCGTCATGGGAGACCGCGAGCGCGACGATCCCCGTCTGTCGGGTGGCCAGGGCACGGGCGGTGCGGTTGGGTAGATAGCCCATCTCCTTGATGGCGCGCTCCACGGCTTCGCGCGTGGCGCGGCTGACATGCGGCGCCTTGTTGATGACCCGGGACGCGGCGGAACGTGACACGCCGGCGCGTTCGGCGACCTCGTCCAGGGTTGGTTGCCGCCGGGGCCGCTGCGCTGCCATCGCGATGCCGAGTCCTTCCTGTCCGACGTCGGGGCAGCCGCTACCGCCGGCCGGTGCCGTTACCGCTCACCGATCGTATCGGCCGGCATCGACGGCGTCGAGGTGGCTCGCTGTCGTCGTCAGCCTGGAAGCGGTCCCAGAAATCTGTGATCCAGATCCTGTCGCGGGGATGGCCTCTCTTGACATCTGCCTGAAATTTACCGAACATCGGACGGCAATGCATGGATGAACATCGCTGGAAGCGCTTCCAGTTTTACCCAGAGGAGAGCTATCCATGAAACGCTTCACCCGCCCCTGGGGAATTGCCGCCGCCCTGGCGTTGGCGGTTCCCGCGATCCTGCTCGGGGCACCAGCCGCGCACGCGGATCCGGTCAGCCAGACCAGCGGCTTCTACGTCGACCCCAACTCGAGCCCGGCGAGGTGGGCGGCCGCAAACCCGGGCGACGGACGCGCCGCCGCCATCCGTACCGAGATCGCGCAGAAGCCGATGGCCAGATGGTTCGGCAACTGGAGCGGCGACATCGGGAGCGCGGTCCGGGGCTATGTGGGCGCCGCAGATGCGGTTGACAAGCTGCCGCTGCTGGTGGCCTACAACCTTCCGGGCCGGGACGCGTGCGGCGGCCACTCCGGTGGCGGCGCCGGCAGCGTCGCCGCCTACGACTCATGGATCGCCTCCTTCGCCTCCGCCATCGGCAGCCGTCCTGCCGTAGTGGTCCTCGAACCCGACTCCCTGGGCGACTTCAACTGCATGAGCCAGGCGCAGATCAACGACCGAGTGGGTATGCTCTCCCGCGCCGTCGGCCAGTTCCGGTCCAAGGCACCCAACACCTGGGCCTACATCGACGCCGGAAATCCCCGCTGGGTGGATGCCCAGACGATGGCGCAGCGGCTCAACATGGCCGGCGTGGGCAATGCACGCGGCTTCGCGCTCAACGTCTCGAATTACTTCACCACCGGCGAGAACACCAACTACGGCAATCAGGTCGCTTCCGCGCTGTGGAGATTCGGATACAGCAAGCCGTACGTGATCGACACCAGTCGCAACGGCAACGGCTCCAACGGTCAATGGTGCAACCCCGGCGGCCGCAGGATCGGCACCCCCAGCCGGATGGGCGGCGGCGCGGAAATGCTGCTCTGGCTCAAGACGCCGGGTGAGTCCGACGGCAACTGCGGAGTCGGCGGCGGATCCAGCGCCGGGCAGTTCCTGCCCGAGGTGGCCTACAAGATGATCTACGGTTACTAGCGCAGCGTGCGGAGAGCATGAGGGCTGCACGCAGCCGATGCTCTCCGTGCCCTGCCACCCGGACGGCGCCTCTCTGCGTCCAGGCATCGGCCCCAGAGAGGCGCCGGGTGTCAGTAGGCGAAGAACGTGTGTCGCACCGGGCTCCGGCATACCGGCGCTGCGCCACCTCTCGACGCCGGAGACCCGCGACCTCCTCCGCTATCGGTTCGACGAGGTGCTCGCGCTCGCCAAGTGGATCGACCTGATTCGGGCCGCATGCTCACCGACCGGGCCGGCGGGCTGCGGCACCTGTCGGCGTCGCCGCTGGATGGAGAGTGTCGAGGCGGTCGAGCTGCGAACCCGCACCGCGGCCTGCCAGGCTGCTGGTGCGCGAGGCCCCGCATTGGCAGCCTCCGCGAGGACCTGAGGAGGACGGATGCGGTCAGTCGTTCCCGACTATCTGGCTGAGGTACTTGGAGATGTCGAATCGGACATCTCCGGGGCGCCGGCGGGGTACATTCCCGAACTCGCGACAGCTGATCCCGACCGTCTCGCAGCGGTCTTCGCTACGGTCGACGGCACGGTCCACGGTGCCGGCGACGTCGATGCCGCGTTCACGATCCAGTCGATCTCGAAGCCCTTCGTGTACGCGATGGCACTCTCCGATCGCGGCTTCGATCGAGTGCTCGCCAAGGTCGGGGTCGAGCCGTCTGGGGAGGCGTTCAACGAGATATCCCTCGAAAGCGACACGGGGCGTCCCCGCAATCCGATGATCAACGCTGGCGCGATCACCGCTCACTCACTCGCCGGACCGGAGAACCTGAAGCCCGTCGAGCGGGTCGACCGCGTCGTTCAGGGGCTTTCGGCGTTTGCGGGCCGTCAGCTGACCGTCGATGAGACGGTATGCGCATCCGAGATGGAGAACGCGCACCGCAACCTCGCCATCGCGCACATGCTCCGCAGCCACGACATCCTCACCGAGGATCCCAGGACCGTCGTCGACGGCTACATCCGTCAGTGCTCGGTGCTCGTGACCACCCGAGATCTGGCGATGATGGCGGCGACGCTGGCCAACCGCGGGGCGAATCCCCTCTCGAACGAGCAGGTGGTGGACGGGGCGGTGGTGCGCCAGGTCCTGAGCGTCATGGCCACCTGCGGAATGTACGACGCCGCCGGCGACTGGGCCACGCAGGTCGGCATTCCGGCGAAAAGCGGTGTGGCCGGGGGACTGATCGGTGCCCTCCCCGGTCAGCTCGGCATCGCCACCTTCTCGCCGCGACTGGACCGGCACGGCAACAGCGTGCGCGGAGTGTCGCTGTTCGAGCGGTTCTCGTACGACATGGGGTTGCATGTGATGGAGGTCCCTCCCGCAGCGCGCGCGGTCGTGCGTTCCAATCGAGTACGAGGCGGTGGAGCGGACGCGACCCGGGTTCTCCGGTTGCAGGGCGGAATCCGCTTCGCGGGAGCCGAGCGGATCGTTCGCGAGCTCGTGGAGAGCGCGCCTGCGGAGCCCCGCGTGGTTCTCGACGTCTCGCTGGTGCACTCCATCGACGATGTGGCCCGACGGATGCTCCTGGAGGTCGCGCGTCGGCTCACGCTCGACGGTCACGAGGTCTATCTCGTGGATCCGGAGACGATGATCCCGGACCCGGATCCCGGCGACGGCGGCCGACTCACGGTCGTCGACGCAGTTGATCAGGTGTGATCGCCTGCGTGCCTGAGCGCGCTGACCGGGCAGGACCGACCGATTGACCGGCCGATCCGGCGAGGGCCGCAGCGTCCGACACTCGTCACGTGGACCCGGCGGGGCCGACGGGCCGACGGCACGACCGATACCAGGAAAGGACCCCATGACCGCGACGGGGATCGAGAAGCCCGACTTCACCGGGCTGCGCGCGACCTACATCAACTGCACCCTCAACCGTTCCCCGGGCCGTAGCCACACCCAGGGGGTGATCGACCGCAGTGTGGCGATCATGGAGGCGAACGGGGTCAGCGTGGACCAGATCCGCGCCGTCGACCACGACATCGCCACCGGGGTTCGCCCCGATATGACCGAGTACGGGTGGGACACCGACGAATGGCCCGCGCTGCTGGCCCGGGTGCTGGCAGCCGACATCCTGGTCATCGCCGGACCGATCTGGCTCGGCGACAACAGCTCGGTGACCCGGCGGGTGATCGAGCGGCTCTACGGCTACTCCGGCGTGCTCAACGAGCAGGGCCAGTACGCCTACTACGGGCGGGTCGGTGGCTGCCTGCTCACCGGCAACGAGGACGGCCTGAAGCACTGCGCGATGAGCATCCTCTACAGCTTGCAGCACATCGGCTTCACTGTTCCGCCGCAGGCCGACGCGGGTTGGCTCGGTGAGGTCGGGCCCGGGCCGTCCTACCTTGACGAGGGTTCCGGCGGGCCGGAGAACGACTTCACCAACCGCAACACCGCGTTCATGACCTACAACCTGCTCCACCTCGCGTCGATGATGCGTCGTGCCGGCGGGTTCCCGGCGTACGGCAACCAGCGCACTGCCTGGGACGCAGGGGTCCATCCGGATGCCGCAAACCCCGAGTACCGCTGACGCGTCGGCCAGCCGTACCGAGGATCCGACCACGACGACCGTCACCCTTCCGTGACAGCGCCAAGGATGTGAGTAGCGATGACAAGCCCGGCACCGACGAGCTGGCCGAGCCTGCGGGTCTCGGACTGGACCCCCACCCGCGAGACCCTGCACATGTGGACCCAGATCGTGGGCAAGATCCGTATGGCGCATGCTCCGCTGCTCAACCACTGGTGGCAGGTGCCCCTGTACGTGAGCCCTCGCGGGTTGACGACGTCCGCCATCCCGTACGGCACGGGGGCCTTCGAGATCGAGTTCGACTTCATCGGCCAGCGGCTCGACGTCCGCAGCAGCAACGGCGGCGCGCGGAGCCTCCCGCTCCGGCCGATGCCGGTCGCCGAGTTCTACTCGCGGGTCATGGCCATGCTCGACGAACTGGATGTCGAGGCACCGATCCGGCCGCACCCCAACGAGGTCGATCCGGCGATCCCCTTCGCGGAAGACCACGAACACGCCTCCTACGACGGCGAGGCGGCCGCCCTGTTCTGGCGACAGCTGCTGCAGGCGAATCGGGTGATCGGCGAGTTCCGGTCGCACTTCGTGGGCAAGGTGAGTCCGGTGCACTTCTTCTGGGGCGGCATGGACCTCGCCTGCACCCGCTTCTCCGGCCGGTCGGCCCCGCCGCACCCGGGCGGCGTGCCCAACTGCGGGGACTGGGTGATGGTCGAGGGCTACTCCCGGGAACTGTCCAGCTGCGGGTTCTGGCCCGGCGGCGGCGAGGAAGGCGCCTTCTACTCCTACGCCTATCCCGAACCCGAGGGGTTCGCCGAGCAGCAGGTCCGCCCCGAAGGCGCGTACTTCAGTTCCGAGTTCAAGCAGTTCCTGCTGCCGTACGAGGTCGCCCGCACCGCTCCGGACCCGGACCGTGCGGTCGCCGAGTTCCTTCAGACCACCTACGAAGCCGCTGCGGACCTCGGGCACTGGGATCGCGCCGCGCTGGAGGACGACCCGTTGCGGTGGCAGCAGAACACTGCTCGGTGAGGATCGCCAATGGGGCGGGCGCCAACCGGTGCTCGACCGGTCCACGGCGCACGGTCGGACCGGTCGTCGCCCGCTGGACACCGCGCTAGCTGAGCCGCAGGTCTCCATCAAAGTTGATCCTGGCCAGTTCGGCACGGGAGGTGATGCCCAGCTTGGGGTAGACGTTTGCCAGGTGGTGGCCGACCGTGCGGGGGCTGATCAACAGCTGTGCCGCGATCTCCCGGTTCGTCAGACGATCCGCAGCCAACCGCGCGACCCGCAGCTCCTGTGCGGTCAGCCCGGCGACGGTCGGCGGATCGGTCCCGCGAGGTGCGGCCCGTCGGTCGGTCAGGGCCTGCTCGCGCAGCGCCCGCACGCGCAGTGGGCCCGCGCCCAGGCGGTCGAAGGTCTCGGCTGCCGCGGCCAGCTGGGCACTGGCGTCGGCCCGGCGGCGCGCCCGCCGCAGCCATTCCCCGTACAGCAGCCGAGTGCGGGCGTACTCGAACGGCTGCGTCCCCGCTCCCGCGACGTCCAGGGCGGCTCGGAACGACGCCTCGGCCGCCGATCCACCGTCGGCGAGTGCCGTGAGCCGATGGCCGGCCGTGCGGGCCCAGGTCGCGTCGGTACGCTGCGCCCACTCCTGCACCATGGCGAGCTGAAACCCGACGACGTCGTTGTTGCCGACCTGCACCGCCGCTTCGACGGTGTCCGGGGCGGCGAGCAGCGCGAAGGTGGTGTGGGCGGCCTCGTGGCCGGGTTCGACGAGGCACAGCAGGTCGCTCAGCGCCTCCTGCGGACGACCGTCGAACAGCGCCGCTCGTCCACGGATCCAGTACGCCGATGCGCTGAGCGCTCGTACTCCGCGTGGCACCGAGACCTGCAACATCCGATTGGTCTGCTCCTCGACGGCGCGATGCTCGCCGCGGGCGGCAGCCAACAAGGCGAGGCAGGCGCGGCTCTGCGTGGCGACGTGATCCGCCTTGATCTCCTCGGCGAGTCGCAGGCCCTCGGTCGCCGCCTGCTCGGCGGCGCCCCACCGGCCCGCGGCGGTGTCGAGGACCGCGATCTGGGCCAGCACCAGCGCCAGCGCGGTGAGCTCGTGCCGTCGCCGCAGCTGCACGGCCTGCATGCGCAGCACGTCGAGCAGTCCACCGTCGATGCCCCAGGCCTGGACCAACGGCACGGGCGGCAGCAACTCCCATGCGACCGTACCGAGCCGACCGACGACGTCGCTGGCCAGATCCCGGGTCGTCGGGATGGCCTCGCCGGTCACGTCGTAGCAGGACCACCAGTTTTCCAACACGGGCATCAGCTCTGACACGGCGGAGTCAGCGGCGGTGGCCACGGCCCGCACGCGTCGTAGCGCCTCCTGTTGAAGGTCGGACCGCCCGGCCGACCAGGCGGCGCGGACCGCGACCGTGCCCAGCTCCACGGCACGGCGGGTCTCGGGTACCGCGGCCATGTCGCTCGTCAGGTAATGGTGGGCGCGTTCGGGCATGCCGTACGCGAATTCGAGGATCCCGCGCAGCCCGCCGCTCTGCCGGACGACGGGAAGCACACCGCTCAGGCGTTCAGCCTCTTCGAGCAACTGCCGCGCCGCCTCGGCATTGCCGGCGTGCCACGCGGCGCGGGCGGCGGCGGCCAGCCGGCGCGTGGCGTCCGCTGGCTTCGGGGACAGCTCAGCGGCCCGACCCAGGGTGCGAGCCGCCATCGGACCCGCACTGCGTCGCAGGCACTCCTCGGCGGCGTGCTCCAGCAGTGTGGCGACGTCCTCGTCCGGCCCGTCGGCAGCGGCTGCCAGGTGCCAGGCCCGCTCCATGGTGGCGTCCTGCGGCAGGGCCGCCGCCAGCGCCTGATGCACAGCTTGCCGCTCCGCGAAGGGGGAACCGTCGTAGATGGCTGCCGGAATCAGTGGGTGCCGGAACTCCAGGCGGCTTCCCGAGGCATGGAGCAGGCCCGAACGCAGGGCCTCGTCCCAGGCGGAGGTGTCGATGCCCCAGGCGGCACCGGCACGGTGCACGACGTGCCGGTCGCCCCGGCCCTCGGCGGCGGCCAGCAGCAGTAACGCCCGGGTCGACGGTTTCAGGGCCTCGGCCCGTGCGCAGAACGCCCGTCGCAACCGTGGCCCCACCGGCACCGGGTTGCCGGCGTGCGGGAGGGTCGCCTCGCCGTCGGTCTCGCGATCGAGGGTGGGCAGCTCGTGCAGCGCCAACGGGTTGCCACCCGCCGCCTGCACCGTCCGATCGGCCAGCGCCGCGTCGATCCCGGGCACGACAGCGGTCAGGAGCTGGCGCGCGTCCTCGTCGGCCAGACCTCCGACCGCCAGGGCCGGCAAACCCTCCCACGGCCCCGAGGCGGGATCCTCGTGTCCGGTCAGCAGCACCGCGATCCGCTCCGTCGCCACTCGCCGGGCGACGAACCCCAGGCACAGCGCGCTCGCCTCATCGACCCACTGAGCGTCGTCCACCACGACCAGCACCTGCCGCTCCCGCGCGAGACCCGAGAGCAGCGACAGCACTGCCGCGCCGATGAGGAAGCGGTTGGCCGGGTCTCGGCTCATTCCCAACGCACCCCGCAACGCCGCAGCCTGCGGGGCGGGGAGCGTCTCCAGCCGGTCCAACACCGGCCACAGCAACTCGTGCAGCGCGGCGAACGCGAGCCCGGTCTCCATCCGGGTGCCCCGACACCGCAACACCGTCGCGTCGGACGCCGCCTCGACGGCGTAATCGAGCAGAGCGGTCTTGCCGATGCCCGGCTCACCCCACAGCACCAGCCCGGAGCCGGCGCGATCCGCCGCACGATTCAGCAGCCGGTCCAGTACCGCGGTCTCGGCGTGCCGTCCGAAAAGTTCCATGTCTCCCCCCGCTGGCCGCGATGGCACACCGAGCTCAACGCTATAGCCCAGCCTTCCCCATCGTGAGACGACCGTCCGAGCACGGCCGCGTCGCGGTCAGGACAGGGCGGTCCGGACCGTTGGGCTGGCAGCCGTACGCTCGCAACGTGGCACGCCGGTGGTCTGCTGGTCCACGACGAGCGTGTCCCATCACAGCGCGGACGCGCCGGAGACGTAAGTGACGCAGTGTCACGATCGCGTGTGACGTGGAGTCACTGCCAAGCGGGTACGTCACGCAACCACGACGGCGGCGCTGATGCGACCGGCGCTCTCCTGCGCCGTACGCTCGCGTCGTGAACCATCCCGATGTCGATGCGTGGGAGGCCTGGCACCCGGTCCAGATGGCCGAACGCCTTCGCGACCTGCCGGTCCCCTGGTACGTCGCGGCTGGCTGGGCGGTGGATCTGTTCCGCGGCGAGCCGACCCGGGCCCACGGGGACCTTGAGATCGCCGTGCCTGCGGCGCATTTCGCGCTGCTGCCGCCGCTCTTTCCCGAGCTCGACTTCTGGGTGCCGGCGGGCGGGGGCGCGCTGGTGCCGTCGACGGCCGACGCCTTGGCCGGCGACTCGCATCAGACCTGGGCCTGGGATCCGGCGGCAGGCAGGTGGCGCTTCGACGTCTTCCGTGAGCCACACGACGGGGAGGTCTGGATCTGCCGCCGCGACGAACAGCGGATCCGGCGGCCGTATCGGGAGATCATCCGGCGCAGCGACGGCGGGATCCCGTACCTGGCTGTCGAGGCCGTACTGCTGTTCAAGGCAAAGCACCCGCGCGACAAGGACGAGGCCGACTTCACCGGCGTGCTGCCGCTGCTGTCCCGCGCGGAACGCGGCTGGTTGGACGCGACGCTCGGCCTGGTCCACCCGGATCATCCATGGCGAGCCCGGCTGCGGTCGTGTTGACCCGCCTCGGCTCGTGTCGTCGCCGTGGTGCCTGTCCTGGTCGGCCGGTCTGCCGGCCGACCAGGACAGATGGTGTTCAGGTGGCGGTGCACACCGGGGTCAGGCCGGTGGCGGTCCCGGTGCCCTGGAAGCCGAACTCGGTGGACTGGCCGGCGTTCACTGAGCCGTTGTAGCTGACGTTGCTGAACTGCACGGTGCCGCTGCTTCCGCTGCGGTTGGCGTTCCACGCGTTGGTGACGGTGGCCCCGGAGGGCAGGGTGAGTTGGACGCTCCAGCCACTGATCGGCGCGGTGCCGGCGGTGACCCTGACGGTGGCGACGAACCCACCGGTCCAGGAGTTCAGCGAGACCGTCGCGGAGCAACCGGTGGTCGGCGGCGTGGTCGGTGGCGGTGGGGTGGTCGGATCGACAGGTGGCGTGGTCGGCGGGACGGACGGCGTCACCGGCGGCGTGGTCGGCGGCGGGGTGGAGTTGCGGCCCTTGTTCAGCTCGTCGAGAACCGCGTGGTAGGCGGCCTTCTTCTGGTAGCTGCCATTGCCGCCGGTGAACAGCAGGCCCCGCTCCGAGGAGCGCCACGACTCGCTGTCGGAGATGCCCCAGACGGTGATGCCGGTGCACTGTGCGACGTTGAGGCAGGCCCGTACGACCTTGCGGTAGTTCTCCGCCTGGCCTGCGCCGATGTCGTTGTTGCTCAGGTCGTCGTCGATGTCCAGCTCGGTGATGTGTACCTCGACGCCGAGGTCGGCGAAGCGTTGGATGTTGGCCTGGATGTCGTCGGTGATGACGCTGTTCGGGTTGTCGTTGAAGTGCGCCTGGAACCCGACGCAGTCGATGTACTGCCGGTAGTTGCGGACGATGTCGTACAGCGCGTTGGCTTTGCGGTTCGGGGTGCCGCCCTGGACCGTGAGGCCGTCGACGTCGTAGTCGTTGATGCAGAGCTTGGTGGTCAGCCCGCCGGCCTGCACGACCTGCTTGGCCCGGATGAACGAGTCCCGGATGACGTCGGTGTCGCCGGCGTCGAAGAAGTCGCCGTCGCCGTTGGCGTCCCGGTTCATGGAGTGCGGCCACTGGTTGCGTCGCCGGCCGGTGTTGTTGTCCTCCAGCGCTTCGTTGACGACGTCCCAGTACGCGATCCTGCTGCCCCAGCGGTTGATGGCGTTGCCGATGAAGGTGTTCAGCGTCGCCTGGCTGGCACCCTGCAACGCGCCGGCCTGGGAGTGCCAGACCAGGGTGTGGCCGCGGACCAGCATGTTGTTGCTCTGGGCGTGGTTGACCAGGGTGTCCGCACCGCTGGTGTTCTGCAGCCCGCCGCTGGAGGTGGCGATCCTGTCCGGCTTCATGTCGTTCTCGGGCGTCAGTTGGCTGAACTCCTGCCCGACGATCGGGTAGAGCCGGTTGGGTGAGGCTGCGACGCCGAAGAACAGCCCGGCGTTGGCGGCTGCGGCCCGCAGCGTGGTCTCGGCCGCCGCGGCCGGGGCGCTCGACTGGACCGCGACAGCGCTGCTTATCAGCAACAACACCGCCGTCGGTAAAGCTGTTCGAGCAACCTTCCTACGCTGCCTCAGGTCGCTGTTCACGGGCCCTCCCTTGGTGCTGGACGTCATCAATCGACGTGTATGCATGCCCCCGGAACGGTCAGTCTCGATACCGGCCTGCCGCACTGTCAACAACTTCCGGAAACATTCCGGAAATGGCCGTGAGGTCGGCAACCAGGATGCAGTCGTTGCGCAGTCGGGCGACGTACCGACTCATGGCTCCCGTCGGTGCGGCGAGCCGCTCAGCGTGGGCCGCCCGGCTGAACCAGGCCCGTTTCGTAGGCAACGATTACCAGTTGCGCCCGATCACGGACCGCCAGCTTGGTCAACAATCGTCCGACGTGCGTCTTGACGGTGGTCGGGCTGAGATTGAGGTGCATGGCCAGTTCCGTGTTGGACAGGCCGCGGGCGATCAGCGTGAGCACTTCCCGTTCCCGCTCGGTCACCGCCGCCAGCCGTCGCGGCAGCGGCCGGGCCGGCTCGGGCCGACGCGCGAACTCGTCGATCAGCCGGCGGGTCACCGTCGGCGCGAGCAGCCCTTCGCCGGCGGCCACCACCCGGATGCCGGCCAGCAGGTCCGCCGGCGGGGTGTCCTTGAGCAGGAACCCGCTGGCCCCGGCGCGCAGCGCCCCGTAGACGTACTCGTCCAGGTCGAAGGTGGTCAGGATGACGACCCGGGTGCCGACGCCCGTCGGGTCGGCGCAGATCCGTCGGGTCGCCTCGATGCCGTCCATCTCCGGCATCCGCACGTCCATCAGCACCACGTCCGGCCGGTGCTCGGCTGACAACGCCACGGCCGCCGCGCCGGTGCCCGCCTCGGCGACGGTGGTGAGATCCGGTGTCGAATCGACCAACAGCCGAAAACTGCCACGCAGCAGCGCCTGGTCGTCGGCGATCAACACCCGGATCACGCGGCCGCCCGGTAGGGCAGGCTGGCCGTGACGACGAAGCCGCCGCCGGGGCGTGGACCGGCGTGGAACTCGCCACCGTGCAGCGCCACCCGTTCCCGCATCCCGATGATCCCGTGTCCCTCCCCGGCGGTGGAGACCGGCCGGCGGCCGTCGTCGGTCACCTCGACCCTGACCTTGCCGGGCGTGACGGTCACCGTTGCCCGGCAGATGGCCGGTGCCGCATGCTTCACCACGTTTGTCACCGCCTCCTGCACGATCCGGTACACCGCCAGACCCACAGACTCCGGCACCGCTGCGGCCGGTTCCTCCCGCCGTACGTCGAGCCGTACGTCGACACCGCCGATCGCCGCCTGCCGGGCGAGCGCGGGCAACTCGTCCAGCCCGGGCGCCGGGGCATACGGGGCGCCCTCGCGCAGCACGCCGAGCACCCGGCGGACGTCGGTCAACGCGTTGCGACCGGTCTCTTCGATCACCCGCAGGGCGGCGCCCGCCTCGCGGGGGTCGGCCTCGGCGACGTGGTTGGCGACGGCCGCCTTCACCACGATGAGGCTCAGCGTGTGCGCGACCACGTCATGCACGTCCCGCGCCACCCGTAACCGCTCCTCGGTGGCGGCCTGGCGGACCAGGTGCTCGCCCTGACGGGCGGCCAGGGCGCGGCGCTCCCGAACCAGCCAGCCGATCATCCCGGCAGGCACGATCATGACGGCGGCGTAGCCGACCGCACCGGTCCGCGACCAGAGATCACTCTCGCTGAACACCAGGGCGACGCTCACCAACGCGAGACAACCGGCAGCGCAGAGCACCGACCGGTACATGCTCGTCGACACGGCCACCGTGTAGACGGACAGACCGACGGCGAGCCCGGGCGCGGCGGCGGCATAGCTGGGAACCACGCCGGTGATCAGGGCGACGGCGGCGACACAGCTGATCACGACGGCGACTGTGACCGGCCACCGTCGCCGGACGGCCAGCGGCAACCCGAGGGCCATCCCGACGAGCACCGACACCCACAGCGGTTCGTGCACACCACCACGTAGCGGCGATTCCAGCGCCGCGTACGGGCCGAGCAGCCCACCGACCGACACGGCGAGCACGGCGTCCACGGTGGCCAGTTCCACCGGCCGCAGCCGCCGGGTCAGCAGGAAGGCGGTCACCTGCCCGAGCGTATCGGCCGGCCGGACCCGGCGCGTCCACCTGTGGGTGGTCATCCTCAGGCAGGACTTCTGCCGCGTTCCGGCACCCCGGGTCCACTCAGGGGCGGACCGGAAAGTGTCTGCACCGGCACGACGCCCGACACCTGCCGGAGCCGGCACGCTGGCGGACATGACCACACAGACGGTGATCCTGACCGGGCTACGGGCGGTGTACGGCGCCGGAGCGCGGCGGGTGACGGCGCTCGACGACGTGACGACCAGCTTCGCCAGCGGCACGTTCACCGCGGTGATGGGTCCGTCGGGCTCGGGCAAGTCCACCCTGTTGCACTGCGCGGCCGGGTTGGACAGGCCGACCGAGGGGACCGTGATCATCGGCGGCAGTCGCCTCAACGAGCTGGGCGAGGACGAGTTGACTCGGCTGCGTCGCGAGCGGATCGGCTTCGTCTTCCAGGCCGTCAACCTGGTGTCCACGCTGACCGCGGCACAGAACGTCGAGCTGCCGCTGCGCCTGGCCGGGCGCCGCCCCCCGGCCCGTGACGTCACTGCCGCGTTCGACGCCGTGGGGCTGGTCGATCGGGCTGGCCACCGGCCGAGCGAACTGTCCGGCGGCGAGCAGCAACGTGTCGCCGTGGCGCGGGCGTTGATCACCCGTCCCGCGGTGGTCTTCGCCGACGAACCGACCGGGGCGCTGGACAGCGCGGCGTCTCGACAGATCCTTCGGCTGCTGCGCGCACTCGTCGACGACCACCGGCAGACCGTCGTGATGGTGACCCACGATCCGATCGCCGCCGCGTACGCCGATCGGGTCCTGCTGCTCGCCGATGGCCGCATCGTCGATGACATGACCGGCGGGATCACCGCTGCGGTCGTGGCCGCGCGGATCGCCGAGCAGGAGACGGCACCGGCGGAGATCGCCGGGGAGCGGTCGTGCTGAGCCTCCGAAGGTCGGTGAGCGCGTTCGTGGTCGTCGCCGCCGGCGTGGCACTGGTAGCGGCGACCACCCTGCTGCTCGCCTCCGGACGCCCGCAGGTGCCCGACCGGCTGGCGTACGCGGCAGTTGTCGTCCAGAGCCCCGAGGCCGGTGCCTCGGCCGACTCGTTCGCGCCGACCCGGCCCTGGTCGGCTGCCAGGGCGGCGGAACTCACCAGCAGGCTGACCGAGGTGCCGGGGGTCACGGCCGCGGTGCCGGACCGGACCTTCTACGCCCAGGCGCTGGTCGACGGCCGGCCCCCGGCCACCGACGGCCAGCGAGAGGACGCCCACCAGGGACACGGCTGGTCGAGCACCCGGCTGGGTGGATTCCGTCTCACCGCCGGCGAGGCGCCCCGGCAGGCCGGCGAGGTGGTCGTCGACCGTGCGCTGGGGCTGCGTCCGGGCAGGCCGATCACCCTGCTCACGGCGGCAGGGCCGCAGTCGTACACCGTCACCGGTCTGGTCGATGCGCCCGGTGTCTACGTCGCGGACGAGGTCGCCGCCGCGCTCGCGCCCGGCGTCCGGGCCATCGGTCTGCTTGTCGCGGCGGGTGCCGA
This sequence comes from Verrucosispora sp. WMMD703, assembly GCF_049178935.1. Taxonomy (NCBI): domain Bacteria; kingdom Bacillati; phylum Actinomycetota; class Actinomycetes; order Micromonosporales; family Micromonosporaceae; genus Micromonospora; species Verrucosispora sp. WMMD703. The sequence continues at coordinate 2,728,724 of NZ_JBMHMM010000004.1, forward strand.
TGCCGAGGACGTCGCCGCGGCGGCCCGCGGCGTCGTCGGCGGCGACGGACGGGCGCTGACCGGCGACGGACGCGGAGCGTTGGAGCCTCGGGGCGACGCCCGTACCCGCTGGATCGGCATGCAGGTGCTCACCGCCACGGCGGCTCTCGCCGGCTTCGTCACGGTCTTCGTGGTCGCCTCCGCCTTCGCGTTCACGGTCGCGCAGCGCCGCCGCGAGTTGGGTTTGTTGCGCGCCGTCGGCGCGACGAGTGGTCAGATCCGCCGCATGGTGTACGTCGAGGCGCTCGTCGTCGGTGTCACTGCGGGGATCGCCGGGCTCCTGGTCGGCGCGGCGCTCGCTCCGGTGCTGGGTCGACTGCTTGTCGACGTCGGATTCCAGCCGGCGACCTTCCGGGTCCGCTACGAGCACTGGCCGGTCGCGGTGTCGCTCGCCGCCGGGCCGGTGATCGCGCTGCTGGCCGTCTGGTCGGCGTCGCGCCGAGCAGCACGTGTTCGCCCACTGGAGGCGTTGCGTGAGGCGGCCGTGGAGCAACGGCCGATCGGACGGCTACGAACCGCCACCGGGGCGCTCCTCGTCGCGGTGGGGGTCGCTCTCAGCCTCGGTACCGCGACGTCCGACGACGCCCGCAGCGCCGCCACGTTCGCCCTCTACGCGGTGATGGCCCTGGTGGCCGGTGTCGCGGTGCTGGCACCGACGGTCGTCGGCCCGGTGGTGCGGATGCTGCGTCTGCCGGTGCGTCGACCGGGCGGTGCGATCGGGATGCTGGTCCGGGCCGGGGCGTTGACCGCGACCCGGCGGACGGCCTCGATCGCCGCCCCGGTGCTGCTCACGGTGGCGTTCGCGGTGCTGGTCTCCGGCATGGTGCGCACCACGACGGCCGCCTACGCGGCGGGCCGGGCCGACAACGTGAACGCCGGCTGGATCGTCGTGCCCGACCGCACACCTGGCCTGTCGGACCAGGCCGTCGCGGCGACCGGGGGCACCGCCCTGCTACCGACGACGGTGTTTGTGAGCGACCCGGCCAGGCCGCCGGTGAACCGGCCACTGACCGCGCTCGGCGTGGACCCGGCGGGCTTCTCCGCCGCGAACCGCGCGCTCACCGTCATCGCCGGCTCCCTCAGCGACCTCAGCGGCGGTGACACGGTCGTTGTCACCGCATCGGCGAACCGCCAGCCAACCGATCGGTACGCGCTGGTCTTCGCCGACGGGGAGCTGGTGTCGCTGCGAGTCGTCGCTGTCGTCGCCGACGACTCGATCCCGGGCGATCTGCTCCTGCGCCGGTCCGTGGTGCGGGAGCACGACCCGTCGGCGCTCTCGTCCGCGGTGTACGTCCAGGAGCTGATCGATCCGCCGGCCGGAGCGCGGATCCTCGACGTCGAAGGGTGGGCGGCCGAGGCGGATCGTGCGGAGGATCGCCTCGTCTGGCTCGCCACGCTGCTGCTGATCGGTGTCTCGGCCGGCTACGGGGCTGTCGCGGTGGCGAACACGCTGCTGATGGCCGCTGCCGGCCGGCTGCCAGACCTGCGGCTGATCCGGCTGGCCGGAGCGACCCGCCGGCAGGTCATCTGGCTGGTCGCGGCCGAGTCCGCCCTGGTGGTGCTGATCGGGGCGCTGCTCGGAGGCGCTGTGGCGTTCGTCGGTCTGCTGAGCATCCGTGCCGGACTCGCCGAGCAGGCCGGTGTACCGGTCGACCTGGTGGTGCCATGGTCGGTGGTCGGCGGGGTGGTGGGCCTCTGCCTGCTGCTGGCGGTGCTGGCGAGCGCGCTGCCGACCTGGCGGTCACTACGCCACCAACCCGCGCGGTCGCCCGTCGACGTCGTGGCGTGAACCCCTACCGCCGTCCGCGTCACCAGGCCCGGGTCGGGCGGTTGTTTCCTCCAGCAGCGTCCACGAAGGCTCTCCACCAAGGACCGAGCGTCCAAAGCCGAAGCGTCCTGACCGGCGCTGGGGAGCCCAGTGGAACGTGCAGCGCAGTTGCCGGATCAGGTCCTGGTCGTCGGCCTCGGTGGTCAGCTGCCGGCGGAGGCCTGCGATCGGTGCGCTATCGCCGGGCGGCGGCGGCCCGCTGGCGTGCCGATTCGTACAGCACGACGGTTGCGGCGGTCGCCGCGTTCAGCGAGCTGGCGGACCCGAACATGGGGATCCGGACGAGTTGGTCGCAGGCTTCGCGCCAACCGGAGCTGAGACCGGTGGTCTCGTTGCCGATCAACGTCAGGGTGGGTTGTGTGAAGTCGTACTCGGCGGCGTCAAGGACGCCGTGCTCATCGGTGCCCATGATGCTCATGCCGATGCCGTCGGCACGGATGTCCGCGACCCAGGAAAGAACGGCCTGGTGGGAGGGGACCCGGACCACGGGCAGGGCGAACAGTGAGCCGGTGCTCGCCCGGACCGCCTTCGGGTCGTACACGTCGGCGGCGTGGCCGGTGACGATGACGCCGCCGGCGCCGAAGGCGTCCGCCGACCGAACGAGGGTCCCGATATTGCCGGGGCTGGTGGGCCGATCGAACACGACGGTGAGCATGGTCGGAGAAACCGGGATCCGCCGGAGATCGTCCTCCGGCAGCGCGACCACGGCCAGTAGCTCTGGCACCGCATCTGCCTTACCGCCGAGGTCGTGCATCAGGTCACGCGAGACGGCGAACGTCTCGGCCCGTACTGTGTCCAGGGTCTGGCGTGCCCAGCCGGACAGGTGAGCGTTGGCGTCGTAGAGCAGCTCCCGGACCTGCCAGCCGTGTGCGACGGCCATGGTGATCGGGCGCACGCCCTGCACGATGAACTCGCCGCGTCGCTGCCGCTTGGTCCGGTTGCCGAGGAGAGCTTCCCACTGCTGGAACCGAGCATTGCGGCCACTGACTCGCACCACCACTGCCAACCCCGCCTCCGTCGACGTTGCCCGCCAGAGCCTTGCGCCTGCCGAGCGTTCACCGGCCACGGGGGTGGATGCCGGCCGGACGGCCACGGGCTCCGACGCCTGCAAGACCCTCCGGCAGCATCTCAGGAACGGACGGGGTCTGTCGCCCCGGCGAACGACGATGCGCCAGCCAGGACCGCGCACACCGTGACCGCGAGGAGACCTGTCGTCGGGTACCGCAGCCCGCGATGGTCGCGGGGATCCGGTACGCGCGACAAGGCGCGTAGCAGTCCTGACGCCTCATCCTCGGTGACGGCGGGTGGTGACGCGTCGGGGTAGCCGGCGGCCACGGACAGTGCGGTGATCGGGCTTGAGGGCACCGGCGGGTGAGATCCTCGGGGCGTCGTGAAGCGTAGCGAACTCCATGATCACCGATGCGGTCCCACCCGCTCCACTCGCGCCGCGGGCCAGCTCCAACGGCGACCAGTCGCTCGATCATTTGCCATTGGAGGAGGCCCGCTCAGGTCAAGGGCGCACTACCGGACGAGATATCTGTCACCGGACATCGGTCAGCGAGGGGCGGTGAAGTTGTACAACTCCGACGCGGTGTCGTCGAAATAGGGTGACCACCACAGGGTCGGTGCCGCGTACGAGTTGAGCGTGCTGTTGACCCCGTTGAGATAGCCCCAGTTCCCATCCCAGTTGATCAACCACGGGCCGCCGCTGGCGCCTGCGGTCAGGTCGCAGTTGATGCGGATCCGCGCCCCGGACTGGGTCGAGTTGCCGCTGCACCTCAACAGGTTGCCGCCGTCGAACGGCGCGCCGCTCGGGTAGCCGAAGTTGTTGATGCCGACCGTGAAGCCCTGGTGCGTACGGAAGCCGTGGCCCCCGAACTGGTTCACGATGCGGACACCGTTCCGGGTGTTCATGATGGCCACGGCCATGTCGGCCTCCCAGTTGGAGCTGTCGATCCAACTGCTCCAGGTCCACAGCTCGCGGGCCGTCCAGGTGCCGTGCGGCCGAGGGTTGGCCAGGTCATCGTCGTACGCCGGGACGAACGACCAGTTGGTGGCGAGACTGCTGCCGGGGCCGCCGTGGATGCAGTGGCCAGCGGTCCACACGGTGTTGAAGCCGACCGAGTTGATGACCGCGCCGGAGCAGACCCACGATCCGCCGTCCATGTTGAAGAAAACCTTGCCGTTGGACCGGGCGGTCGGGTGGTTGGAGCCGAGGTTCGGGTTGATGGCCTGCGTGGACATGCCCGGGGTGCCCATCAGGCCCGCGAGCGGAGGCACATCCACCGGCCTGGACCGGTTGGTCGGCGCGGCGGACGATGTCCCGCCACTCTGGGCGAAACGCCGTGCCGCGGCCTTGTACGAGGGAGACTCCTCGACGGGCTTGGCATTGCGCATCCGCTCGGGCGTCCAGTACGCCTCGATCGCCGAGTCGGCAGTCACCTGCGCACCGTACCGCTGCCTGCCGGCCGCCCACGCCTCGGCGCTGACGGCCGTGCCCACCTGACGGATGCTGTCACCGTCGGCGTGCGGAGCCGCCTGCGCCGGCTGACCGATGGTCAACAGCGGCAGGGCCAAGGCCAGGGCCAGGATGGGGTAACTTAGGCGCCGACCACCGATTGTTCTTGCTCCCATCGAACATCCCTCTTCCCGGGTCGTGTGAGATGCCGGGGATCGCCCCGGTCGATCTCGAGTTTTGGTCCTGAACGACTGGTCATGCGGCCATCCTGAACCAGGTTGGACACCGTTGGGTTGCCGATGTCGAGAAAGAGACAGACGTCCATCGATTCATTGCCGATCCAAGGTCGCCGATCAGCCGTCGTTATCGTGGCCCCGCCCGGCGGGCCCGATGCCGGCAAGCGCATCGTGGAGGCAATCGCTCTCCCGCGCCGTCGGACTTGCGGAGCAAACGCACCAGTCGGGCCCGAGCGTTTCAGGTCAGCAGCTGGAGACAATGCCGGTAGAAGTCCTCCTGTTTCACCGTGATCGCACATCGCACGACGCGTCCGTCGTCGGCACGTACCGTGCGCCCCTCGCTTGCGCCATCCACCACGACAGTGCACCGCACCTGGTCGAAGGTGAACAGCTCAGGTGCGGCGAGATACGACGTGGCCAGGCTGTCCCAACAGCAGTACGGCGAGCCAACCGTCTCGACGGTGCCAAAGGTCATGGCGAGCAACGAACCTGCCAGATCGCTAGCCGGATTGCCGTAGTGCGCCCCGAACGCGCGGACGAATTCATCGGTGACCGGTACCTGGTTTGTCACGTCGAGCGGGAAGAGGGTGATAGGTATCTGGGTGGCGAAGACTCGCTGGGCCGCCTTCGGGTCGCAGTAGACGTTCCATTCTGCGGAACCGTCGTGGCCCGGTTCTTCCACGTTGCCCGCCACATCGAACGCGCCTCCCATGAAGACGATCTCGCCGATCGCCTGTTCAAGCCATGGGTGCTTGTCCAAGCACCAGGCGAGGTTGGTGAGCGGCCCGGTGACGAGAATGGTCAACGGGGTGGCCGCCTGTTCGATCCACTTCACGAGTTGTTCGTGCGCCGGGAGGACCGGTCCGGGCGTACGCTCCCGCGGCGGAAAGCGGTTGAGCACGGGCAGCGCCTCCACCCGCAGCGCGTCTGTTCGCCATGCCATCGGAAACGGGTGGGGGCCGGCGAGACTGCCGGGCGCTACCTGCACGTGCGGAAGGTCGGCCAGGTCGAGAATCCGGTGAGTGACTGACAACGCGGGCGCCAGCAGACAGTCGGCCGGCGTGACGGCGACCCCCTGCAGGTCCACGTCGTAGCGGGTCAGCAGCAGTAACGACAGCAGATCGTCGAGGGAGCCGTCGTGATCCATGATCACGGTGCGGGCGGGTGTCCGGGTCTCAGTCACAAAGGTCCTCCGATTCAGATGACATGCCAATGCCGAATACCGTTCGCAGGTGAAACGCGTCGCCAGGCCCGAACGCGGCCGGCCGTCGTCTGGGCCCGACGTAGGCCGGCCAGGGACTTCGACACAGGGCTAGCGCTGTCGCGGACTCAGTGGGGCATGGCTCAACTCGCTCGCACGGGGATAGCTCGGTATGCAGAATTGCCGCGTCACCGACACCGCGGCGGCGCGGCAGGCCAGCAGCACCGCTTCCGCAAGCGGCATGCCCGCCGCAATGCCGGCGGCCAGCGCGCCGACGAAGCCGTCGCCAGCGCCTGTCGTATCGACCACCTTCACCTCGGGCGCTGGCACGTGCATCTCGCTGCCTTCGCGGATGACAAGCGCTCCCTGAGCGCCCACGGTCACCACCACGGTCGCGGTCCTGATCTGTCGGCGCAACTGCGCGGCCTCGGCGGAGAGGCCGCTGCGCGTGCTATCGGCGCGCTCGCCGATCAACCGTCGACACTCGGCGGCGTTCAGCACCACCAGATCCGCGCGAGCCAGCAGACGAGCGGCGTCCGGATCGGACCTCGGCTGGGTGAACGGCTCGACCGGGCTCGGATTGAGCACCACGGTGACGCCGGGCACCGCGGCGGCGGCTGCTGCCGCCGACACCGCCACCGGAATCTCGCCCTGTAGCACCAGGACCGCACCCGGCCGCAACAGCGCGGCTCCTGCGGCGGCCACGTCAGCTGTGAGACCGTCCGCCGCACCAGCCCAGGTCATGATGTACTGCTGCCCACGGGAATCCAGGCAGATGAAGCTGCGTGCGGTGGGCGGATCTGTGCGTGGGCAAGCGGATACGTCCACCCCGTCGCGCGCCAGCGTGGCCAGCGCCTCGGCACCTTCCTGGTCTCCGCCCACCGCGCCGATGAAGCGTGCTCGCCCGCCGAGCCGCGCCGCGGCCACCGCTACGTTGGCAGCCTTGCCTCCGTGCGCGGACGCGGTGCCGGTCGCCGCCACAGTCTCGCCCACCGACGGCAGTCGATCACCGAAAATGTAGAAGTCGACGGTGTAGGCGCCGACCGCGAGGACTGTCACGGTAGGGGCCCGCTCATGGCGTGATTCCCAGTGCACACGGTGCGATGCTGCTCGCGTCGACCGTGACCTCGACGTGGGGATGTCGGTGGGCGAGCGTGACCGGCATCGACACGTCAGGTTCAGTGGTCAGGAGCAGCACTCGTACGATGTAGCGCTTCCAGGCGCCGCCATCGGTGATCAGGTGCAGCCGTCGCGCGGACAGGATCTCGGCCATCCCCACGGTCACCGCCATCCGGGGGATGGCCTGTGTGTAGCCACCGGTGGTGCGGTGTGAGTGCGCGACGATCGTGTCCTCCAGCAAGGTGACCACGCGGGTGGTGGACTCGGCGAACTCGTCCACGCTGTAGTGGTGCCAGCGGCTCGACGGCGGCTCGTTGAAGGCCAGGTGCCCCCGGTATCCGAAGCCGGCGAAGCACGTGTCAGCGCCGCCGACCTCTGCCAGCCGGGCGGCGAACTGATCTGGGGCGAACACGTCCGGGAAGACGATCTGGTCGGGATTCGGCCGCAGGTCCGGTCGGAGCAGGTCGTACAGATTGCGGTCGCAGAAGCCACGGAAGCTGAACGGATGGGTGGACGGCAGTGGCCGGCCCTGCCAGTCCAGGAACTCGTCCATGTGGAACGCGAAAACGTTGGCCCAGCTGATGCCCTCGGCATTGCAGATGTTCGCCAAGATGGGGTATTGCGCTTTCGGGCCGACCGGCAGTATCCACCGGGTGGGTGCACCGCGATCATTGTTGGTGCGTAGCTCATCCGCCATGTCTCGGGCGAGCCGCTCATACAGGTCGGCCGTGTCTCGGTGGATTGTCAGCGGGTAGCGGGAGACCTTTGCCAGCTCTTCGGCTGTCATCGTCAGGTTTTCATCGGTCAGCTCGTGCGCATACCGGGGATACCGAAACATATCACACTCCTTGCCAGATAAAATATCGGAGACCGGCGCTGAGATCAATGATCGCCTACGTTTTCGATAAGGCAAGAAAAATCAAGGCGAATCACGCCGATTCGCCCAAGCCCCACTTATGCGCATCAACGAACCCTGTGGCAGCCCAGGCTGCGGCCAGGAACCACTGCCGCATAGTTCAAATACGATAAAAACCACCCGTATGGTGTCGATCCACAACCATTTTCGAACGTTGACATCAGGCGATGATTCCACTAGCGTCACGCCCCAGTAACCGTACGTTAACCTGTTTCGGTGTCGTGGCCGCGTAACGATCTTGAGTCCACCGATACCTCGATTGAAGCGTGGATCGTTTCTCTTGCTGAGGAGTCGCACAGTCGTGAGCCAGCGAATTGCCCATTCGAAGATCACCAAGAAATTTCGGTCCAACAACAAGCAGCTCTTGTTCTCCAAGGGAAAGGGGGGCGAGGTCGAGGCTGTCGATGGAGCGACCTACCTTGACTTCGTCATGGGCTACGGGCCAGTGATTCTCGGCCACGCGACACCAGAATTCACCGAGCGGTTCAGCCGCTACCTGAGCAACGGCGTCATGATGCCCGGGTACTCGCGCTTTCATGAAGAATATCTGGATCGACTGCTCGCGCCACGGCCGGGTGCGCGGGGAGCCTTTTTCAAGACCGCTTCGGAGGCGATAACGGGCGCACTGCGTATCGCCGCGATGGAAACCGGTCGACTCGGTGTCATCCGCAGTGGGTACATAGGCTGGCACGACTCACAGGTCGCGAATTCGCTCAAGTGGCATGAGCCGCTGCATTCACCGTTTCGTCAGAAGCTCCGCTATGTCGATGGGATGCGCGGAGTCACTGGTGACGAGGCCGTGCACAACTGGGTCGACCTGCGACTGGAATCCCTCGCCGAGATCATCGACACTCACCGGGACCGGCTGGGCTGCTTCGTCTTCGATGCCTACCTGGCGTCGTTCACGACTCCCGCTGTGCTTGCCCAGGCACTCGCGATGTGCCACGAAGCGGGACTGCTCACTGTCTTCGACGAGACCAAGACCGGTGGCCGGATCTCCCCTCTTGGCTACGCGCACGATCTCGGGCTGGAAACAGACCTCATCGTCATCGGCAAGGCGCTGGCGAACGGAGCGCCGATCAGCGTCCTGATCGGACGGCCCGAACTACTGATCCACGCTGAACGCGCCCGGCTCAGTGGCACCTTCTCCAAGGAGATGCTCGCAGCCTATGCCGCCCTGGCCACCCGGGACATCCTGGAACAGCCGATCGGCGATTCGCCGAACGGCTGGGCCGAACTGGGACGAATCGGCACCAGAGTTGCGGAGACGTTCTCCCAGGCGGCCAAGTCGGCGGGCGTGGCCGGTTCGGTGTGGGCCCAGCCGGTGCTCGGTGGAGGCATGTTCGAGTTGGTCTATTCCGACGACGTTCTCGGGGACAAGACCCGCCGGGAGAACCTGCTCGCCGCATTCGCGGCCAACGGAATCCTGCTGCTGGAGGGGCATCCGTCCTTCGTCTGCCTCGCCCACGGCCAGACCGACTGGGCCGACCTCGAGGACCGAGCCACTCGTGCGCTGCGCCTGTGGTCGACTGATGGCGAGGCAGATGATGAGTGACCCGCTGCGTCTCGCGCTGGTCGGCTGCGGCCGCCAGATGCGCCAGAACCTTCAACCGTTCCTGCATCGCCTGCCCGCCCACCAGACGGTGGCCTGCGTCGACCCCGATCCTGACCTGGTTGCGTCGATGGGCGCCGTCACCCGGGCGACCGTGTTGGCCGGTGCGGTCGAGGAACTCGATCTGAGCACCATCGACGCCGCCCTGATCGCGGTCCCCCCGATACCGTCCTTCCAGATCACCGACTACCTCGTGCGGCGGGGCGTCCACTGCTTCGTTGAGAAGCCGGCGGCTCCGTCGACCCCTGCCCTGAGGCAGCTCGACGAGGTGATCCAAGGTTCCGGTCTGCACGTCCAGGTGGGTTTCAACTTCCGGTATGCCGAAACCCTGCAGCATCTGCACGCGCTCACCGCTGCGGCGCGGCGCGCGCCGGTCGAGACGACCATCGACTTCTACAGTCGGCATCCGTCCGCGCCTCAGTGGGGGTGCGACACGACCCTGGAATCCTGGCTCCGGCAAAACGGGGTGCACGCTTTCGACCTGGCTCGCTGGTTCTCGCCCGCGCAGGTACGGCGGGTGGACGCGCACGCGATCCGCAACGGTGAACATCGCTTCCTCATCAACGTCACCCTGCGACACGAGGACGGTTCGCTGACCACCTTGCGGATGGGCAATCACACCAAGAGTTTCCTCGTGGGGCTCAGTGTGCACACGGTCGACGGCAGCCGGTTCACTGCCGGATCGCTGGAGCAGATCCGGCTCGACGTCGATGCCGGACGTCCTTCCGGAACGTTGCTACACAGCACACGCAACCTCGACGACGGCTGGGCGCGCAGCGGCTTCGGGCCGGAACTCGCCGCGTTCCTCGACCACTGCCGCGGTAAGGCGCCGGCGGACAAGCCCGCGCCGATCATCGGTGACGCGCTCGGTGCTTCGATACTCATCGACCAGGCCCTGGCTCAGCTCGGTTCAGCACCACACCTGACTGCTCCGGCAGGCGGAAACGGAAAGAGCCGCCGAGCCGATCGTGTGGAGGTGCGCTAGCATGGCCGACCGGACCGGCAGGGCTGGCACTCTGGGCTGGCTGTCGGTCCATCTTCGGCCGCAGGGCTGGCTGCTGTTGCTCTTCACCGTCGCCACGGTGGCCGCGCACCTGCTCGCCACCCTGATACCGCTGTACGTGGGCCGTGCCTTCGACGAGCTGACTCGTCAAGACCCGGCCCTCACAGTGGTGGTGAACGCTGCGTTGGTGATCGCCGCGCTGGGCGTCGGACGGTTCCTGGCGGACCTGCTCTCCGCCGGATCGATGGAGATCGTCGCGCAGCGGGTCAAGCGGGATGCCCGCGACCAGCTCTTCCGCAGCCTGCTGGACAAGGGTCAGGCATTCCACGACCGGCAGCGGATCGGGGACATCCTGGCCCGCACCATCAACGACGCCCGACTCGTCGACTACCTGATCAGTCCCGGCGTCGCGACCGCCTTCAACGGAGTGATCGCGCTCGCTATCCCGATCATATTCATCGCCACGATGCGCGCGGAGCTGCTGCTGGCACCAGCGCTGCTCGTCACCGTGTTCACCTTCGCGCTTTGGCGGCACGTGCGCCGGTTGCATCCGTTGACCCGCAGGCTGCGACGCAGGTTCACCGATCTCAACGAACAGTTCTCCGAAACTCTGACCGGTATGGCCACGGTGCAGGCATCCGGCCAGGAGCGGAACGAGCTCGCAAAGTTCGACACCGCAGCCACGGCGTACCGGGACGCCTATGTCCGGCGCGGTCACGCACAGGCCGTGTACCTGCCGGCCTTGGGTTTCGGGCTGGGTATGGCGGCAGGGGCGGTGCACTCGCTGGCACTCTTCTCCGCCGGTGAGCTGGCCCTTGCCCAAGTGATCACCTACCTCGGTTGGCTGGGTCTGTTCGCGGTGCCTATCTCGATGTCGGAGCAGTCCGTCCCGGTGATCCAGGAGGGATACGTGGCCTGCGCCCGGATGCACGAGTTGACCGATGCCGACTCCGACCAGCGTGAACAAACCGGCGGCACCACCGCGATGGTGACCGGAAGCGTGACCTTCGACCGAGTGAGCTTCACCTACCAGGGCCGGGTGATCCTGCGGGACGTGTCCTTCCACCTGCCTGCCGGCCGGACACTCGCCGTGGTCGGCCCGACGGGCAGCGGAAAGACCATGCTCACGAAGCTCGTCAACCGCACCTACGACGTCACCGGCGGGCGGGTTCTCATCGACGGGCGAGACATCTCGGACTGGCAGCCGGGCGCGCTGCGGCGGCAGATCGGAAACGTGCACCAGGACGCGTTCCTGTTCTCCAAGAGCGTGTTCGACAACGTCGCCTTCGGTGTACACCGACCAGTCAGCTCCGACGAGGTGTCCAAGGTCGCTCAACTTGCCCGCGCGGACGGATTCATCCGCCAACTGCCGCAGGGCTACGACACCGTACTCAACGAGGGCGGCAGCACCCTTTCCGGTGGCCAGCGGCAACGTCTGGTGATCAGCCGGGCTTTGATCGCCGACCCACCCATCCTCACGCTTGACGACGCGACCAGCGCGATCGACGCGCGGACCGCCCAAGAGATCACCGACGCGATTGACGCCCTGACCACCGGACGGACCACCATCCTCGTGTCGCACCGCCCTGACCAGATCCGGCGGGCCGACCTGATCCTGGTGCTCGACCGGGGAGAGGTGGCCGGCCTTGGCAGCCACGCCGAGCTGATCGATCACTGCGCGTTGTATCAGGAGATATACCGATGAGCGACCTCTTCGCCGGGTTGCATCCTGACGACTACGACCGGGTCTACCGTAACCGCGAGTTGATCGCCCGGATCGGCCACCGGCTGCGCCCGGGTACCCGGCGTATCGCGCTCGCCGTGGTCCTGACAGTGGGTGCTTCGATACTGACTTCAGCGGTTCCGGTGGCCATCGCCCGGATGATCGACCAGGTGCGTGATGGCAGCCATCTCACCTGGACGATCAGCGCGTTCGTCATCGTCGCCGCAGCGGCGGCATGGGCCATGAACTGGGGCCGGCAGCGGCTCATCGCCTGGCTGGTCGGCGACCTCGTGCTGCGATTGCAACGGGAGGTGGCAGAGGCGGCACTGGCTCGGGACGCCTCTTTCCACGACCGGCATCCAGTGGGCAAGGTGCTGAGCCGGGTGACCGGCGACACCGAGTCCTTCAGCGCGGTCATGACGCTGACGCTGAATTTCTTCAGCCAGATGGTTCTGGTAGTGGTACTCGGGTCGGTGGTGTTCGCCGTCGACCCTCGTCTCGGCCTGATCCTGCTGGTCGTGACGCCCCTCCTGGTAGGCGTCGCGTTGCTGTTCCGCCGAATCGCCCGCGTCGCCGCCCTGCGCACCCGGCAGGTCATGGCCCAGGTCAACTCGACCGTGCACGAGTCGATGGTGGGCATCCTGATAGCCAAGAGCTTCGGCCGGGAGGAGAGCCTCTACCAGGACTTCCGGCGAGTGAACCGACTGTCCTATCTGGTCTACGTCCGGCAGGGCCTGATCTACACGGTCATCCTGCCGGTGCTGACCATGATCTCGGTGCTGGGTACTGCCGCGCTACTCGTCGGCGGCGGCAGCCTTGCCATCGATGGGAGCCTCTCCGCCGGGGACTGGTACTTCGCGCTGCACGCGCTCGGGCTGTTGTGGCTGCCGCTCACCCAGGCCGCCTCGTTCTGGAGCCTGTTCCAGCAGGGGCTGGCCGCCAGCGAACGGGTCTTCGCACTCATCGACAGCGAGGACAGCGTTCGGCAGACCGCCGCCGAGCCAGTCGCCGACCTGCGCGGCGAGATCGAGATCCGTGATCTGCGATTCGGGTACGGTTCCGGGGCGCTCGTTTTCGACCGGCTCAACCTGCGGATAGCCGCAGGCGAGACAGTGGCCGTCGTGGGACGTACCGGCGCGGGCAAGTCGACCCTCTCCAAACTGGTCCTTCGCGGGTACGAGTTTCAGCAGGGCGCGTTGCTCATCGACGGCCGCGACATCCGCCGACTGGACCTGGCCGAATACCGGCACCGGCTTGGCGTGGTGCCACAACTCCCGTTCATCTTCGCCGGCACCCTCGCCGAGAACATCGCCTACGCTCGGCCCGGCGCCGACCGGGCCGACGTGCAACGGGCGGTTGACCAACTCGGTGAAGTCTGGGCCCGCTGCATACCCTTCGCGCTGGACGATCAGATGGCCAGCCTCGGACGGGAGCTCTCCACCGGCCAGCGCCAGCTCATCGCGCTGGCCCGCATCTTCCTCAAACAACCGGCAATCCTGCTGCTCGACGAGCCGACCGCGAGCATCGATCCGCTCACCGAGGCTGGAATCCAGCAGGCGCTGACGCGGCTCATGGCCGACCGGACGGTCCTGGTGATCGCGCACCGGCTCGCCACCATCCGTCACGTGGACCGGCTACTGGTGCTCGACCACGGGCGGGTGGTCGAGGAGGGTGATTTCGACACGCTACTTGCCGCGGGTGGCCACTTCACCGACTTGTACGCCAGTTACTACGCCCATCAGCAGACCGGACGAGAGGCGGAACAACGCCAGTGGACGCGATCCTGACCAGCCTTGACCAACTGGGCAGAACTGCTGAGCGAGACGGCCTGACCTGTGTCGTCGGCGCGGTCATCCGCGATCCAGACGGGCGGGTGTACCTGCAACGCCGCGCGCCTCACGTCCGTCTCTTTCCGGGTTGCTGGGACATCGTCGGCGGCCACGTGGAACCGGGGGAGACGTTACCCGCTGCATTGGCTCGCGAGGTCACCGAGGAGACCGGCTGGCGGCTCGACCGGATCACCGATGTGGTTCACGTATTCGATTGGACCGGTGCTGACGGACAACGGCGCAGGGAAGTCGACGTCCTGGCGACCGCCGATGGCGACCTTGGCCAGCCCCGCCTGGAAGCCGGCAAATTCACCGAGGGTCGCTGGTTCGACGAGAAAGGTCTGCAGGAACTGCTGACGAAGGAAAAGGCCAGCGGTGATGCCGCCATGATCAAACTGGCTCTTCGGGCACTGACTTCGCAGCAAACCCGACCCGAGGGAACGGTCCTGCCCTTGACGTCGCGATGAAGACGGGCCTGCTCGCGGTGCCGATCCGCTGGGAGCGATACCATCGGGGCGACGATCTACACCGTCCGATCGGTACACTCCCGGACAAGGTCCGGGGCCGCGCGCAGCACCCGGCGCTGATCAGAATCGGATGGAGATGCCATTGACCCGCGACGAGGCCGCACCCCCCGGAATCGACCTCACCGTCCCCAGCGTGGCGCGGGTCTACGACTACTTCCTGGGCGGTAAGGACAACTTCGAGGTCGACCGGAAGGTCGCCGAGCACGCCCTGCGGATCACTCCGGACGGGCCGGCCGCCGGCCAGGCGAACCGGGCCTTCCTGCGCCGGGTGATCCGGTTCCTCGTCGCCGAGGCCGGCATCGATCAGTTCCTCGACATCGGTTCGGGGCTGCCCACTCAGGGCAACGTGCACGAGGTCGCCGCCGAACACAACCCGAGCGCCCGGGTGGTGTACGTGGACAACGACCCGATCGTCCTGACGCACGGGCGGGCCCTGCTCGCCGCCGACGGCACGGCGACGGTGATCCAGGCCGACGTCCGGCGACCGCAGGAGATCCTCAACCATCCGGACGTCCGCCAGTTCCTCGACCTCGACCGGCCGATCGGGTTGCTGCTCTTCGCGATCCTGCACCACCTCGGCGACGACGAGGAGCCGCGAGCGGTGTCGGCCGAGTTGATCGAAGCGCTGCCGTCCGGCAGTTACGTGGCGATCTCGCACTTCCGTGATCCGGGCGAGCGGGACCCGGAGGGCTCCCGTAAGGCACGTGAGGTCGAACGGGTCTTCAACAAGTCGCTGGGCACCGGCCGCTGGCGTACCGACGAGGAGATCCTCTCCTTCGCCGACGGGCTGACGCTGCTGGAGCCGGGGCTGGTGCCACTGGCCGAGTGGCGTCCCGATCCCGGCGCGCCCGCGCCGAAACAGACCGACACCTACCACACCTTCGTCGGACTACTCGCCCGCAAGCCGTAGGCGGTGGCGACGGAGCCGCCGATCATCGCCGCCCGCGACGGCGGATGGTCGGTGGTTCCGCGCCTGTCACCGATCGGCGGCAGCAACTGCGACCTCGATTCGGTACGGCCGCTGGGCTGATGGGCATTCGACAGAGCATGCCTGCGATGGCGCATGATGCGAGAAGACGAAGCCTTGATAGGCAAGCGCCGGATTACCTATGGTTGACGGGTGCAGGTGCTCTACCGGGCGCTGGCCGACCTGACGCGGCGGCGGATCATGGACGAGCTCGCTCTCGCCGACGGTCTGAGCCTGTTCGAGATCCATAGCCGCTTGTTCGCGGAGCATGGCACCACCTCGACCCGACAGGCGATCTCCCAGCATCTGGCCGTACTGGAAGAGGCCGGCCTGGTCTGGTCCGAACGGGTCGGCCGCACCAAGGTCCATCATCTCGACACCGCACCACTGCGCTCGATCATCGAGCGGTGGCCACTGAGCGAATAGGAGAACGCACGTGAGTACCCCACCGACTCCGGACGAGAAGGACGCGCAGGGCCGCAAGACGGGCCTCTGGACCGACCCGGATCCGCACGGCGGTGTGATGGTCGGCGAGTATGTCGAGGGCGAGCGGCAGGGCACCTGGAAGCACTTCTTCGCCGACGGCAGGTTGCGTGCGGAGGGCGGCTTCGACAACGGGACCGTGCACGGCGAGTGGGTGTGGTATCGCTCGTCCGGCGGGATCATGCAGCGAGGTGGATTCGACCACGGACGCAAGCACGGCACGTGGACGAGGTGGAACGCCGCCGGTGAGCTGATCGACCGGGGTGACTACGCCAGCAACAAGAAGGTCGGCGAGTGGACGACCTTCAACCCCGACGGCACGGTGAAGCGTACGGTGACCCACGCCGCCCGCCGCTGACGGCCGGGCCCGGATCGGGCATCGTGCCGCTGCTGGAGACCCCGGTCGACAACGTCGGCGAAAGCGCGGCCTCCCGCTCCCGGCAGGCCGCGCTTTCGCCGAAGTTGCACACCCATACCGCCCGGGCCGGTGGGCCTGATCACCCCCGGGACCGGTCCAGGTACCTCTCGATCCGGTCGGCGGCCGCCGACGGGCCGCCGGCCGTCAGGATCTCGCGTCGCATCCGATCGACCCGCTCGCCCAGCGCCGGGTCGTCGTGGAGCCGTTGCACGGTGGCCCGGATCGTTGCCGGCTCGACCTGCTCCGGCGTCAGTTCGTAGCCGAGCCCCAGCTCGACGACGCGGCGCGCCGACGGTGCGGCCTCGGTCGCGAAGTGCGGCACCAGGACCAGCGGTACGCCGGCTGCCAGGGATTCCAGCACGGCGCCGGTCGTACCGTGGGTGACGCAGGCTTCCGCGTGCGGCAGGACCTCGTGGAACGGGATCCACGGGTGGGCCTCCGCGTTCGGCGGCAGTGGCTCCAGCACGGTGGGGTCGAGGAAGGTGCCGATCGCCAGCACGGTCTGCCACCGGGTACCGGCGAACGCCTCGGCGCAGGTCCGGAAGAACTCGGGATGCTCGTTGAACTGGTTGCCGAGCGACACCAGGATCACCGGAGTGTCCGGAGTGGGCGGCTGCCAGCCGGTGCGTACCGGCCGGTCGGTAAGCGTCGGTCCGACGAAGGCGAAACGGTCGTCGTCGAAGGTTTCCGAGAAGGGCTGGAAGGACTTCGGCAGGAACGTGATGTTGAGGTCCTCGATCTCGTTCCAGAATTGTCGGACCGGGGTGCGCAACCCGTAGCGGGCGAGCAGATCGACGATCACGTCGTTGACCTCCGGCACGTCCGCGGGGTGGCGCTGACCGTGGCTCTTCCACAGCTCCTCGAAGAACGAGTAGTGCTCGTTGGCGGTGAAACCGGCGCTGAGGCGGACGGCCGGACGACGCCACCGGGTAGCCAGCAACCGGCCGGCGATGAACGGGAAGACGTCGTAGACCACAAGATCCGGGATGTCGTCGGCGAGCCCGTCCTCGGCGGCGCGCAGGATGGCCTCGTTCTCCCGGACGTACACCAGGTGCAACTGGGTTTCCGCGTCCGCCTTGGTGATGACGTCGGGCACGTGGAAGGTGTCGAACTCGGACTTGTACGGCACCACGGTGGCACCGGCCGCGGTCACCACGTCGGCGAAGAGCGGGGTGGTGACGTAGCTGATCCGGTGGCCACGCCGAACCAGCTCGCTCACCAGGCCGAGCGAGGGGTAGACGTGTCCGTGTCCCTGGACGTTGGCGAAGAGAATGTGCCGCCGTTGGTGCATCTGCTCACTCCCGCGATCCGGTGAGCTTTCAATGTATATAGCTGTGCTGTCGGGCGGGCTAGCCCCCGGGTCGGTCCCGCGCATAGACGGCAAGCTCAGAGACATGCGGCGACGACGAGCTTCCTAAGGTGTCTGTAGACGGCTTTCGCTGGGGAATGGAGGATCCGTGACACCTGCCGCGAGAACCAGATGGTCCGGCCTGATCTCCTCCCTGAACGACCGGCACCACCGGCTAGCGCTTGCGATTTATATGGCTGTGGTGGTGGCTCACTGGGCGGAACACCTCGTGCAGGCGTACCAGATCTGGGTTCTCGGTTGGGCACGCCCGGAGGCACGCGGCGTGCTGGGGATGCCGTTCCCCTGGCTGGTCAGCTCCGAGTGGCTGCACTACGGGTACGCCATCGTGATGTTGGTCGGGCTTTTTCTGCTGCTGCCGGGCTTCACCGGCCGCGCGAAGGCGTGGTGGACGGTGGCCCTCGCCCTACAGTTCTGGCACCACATCGAGCACGCGCTGCTGCTGATCCAGGCGCACAGCAGTTTCCGGATCGCCGGCGAGGAAGGCCCGGTCAGCATCCTGCAACTGGTGGTGCCCCGGGTGGAACTGCACCTGTTCTACAACTCGGTCGTCTTCATCCCGATGCTGTTCGCGATGTACCTGCACCTGCGCCCCAACGAGACCGAGCGGGCGGCCATGCGCTGTTCGTGCGCCGGTCGCCTGGTCAACCCGCGTCAGCCGGCCGCAGTGGCCGGACGCTGATCGGGCGGGATGTCCACCACCGGTCGCATCTACGTCGGCTCCGCCATCTGCCTGGCGGCGCTGGTGGCCGTGCTGGCGCTGGTCGGCCGGGCCGGCACCGAATCGGAAGCGGGGCGGGCGGTCGAGGTGCTCTCGATGGAACCGGCCGACGGGGCGGTCCTGCCGGACCTGCCGACCACGGTACGCATCCGGGTCGCCGGTGAGCCTGACCCCGGTCGTTCGCACATCGTGGTCTACGACGCCGATCGGATCCGGTTGAACACCGGGCCGGCCGTGCCCGACGGCGACGACGGTCTGCGGCAGCAGGTCGCCGTGACCCGGCCCGGTCAACTCGCGGTGGCTTACCACGTGGTGACCGTCGACGGGCGTACCGCCTCGGGCATCGCCCGCCTCACCGTCGGCTCTCCGAACGCTGCGGCGCCCGCCGGTCCGGCGGACGCGACCGACGACGGGGCGCACGCCCACGGGGTGGACCCGATGGGCGCCGCCCTGCTGGCGCTGGACGGCCTCGTGCTGCTCGCCGTGGTGATCCTGCTCCTGCGCCGCCCCACGCGTGGCGCCGCCTGACCGTCCGCCGCCCGCCATGCGCCTGGGCAGAGCAGAACCGACGCCGTCAGGCGGCGCGGGCCAGCGCGACTCGTGGCCGTCGCCCCGGTCCAGAATGGGACATTGCGCGAGTTCTGGCTGCTAAAGTCCTCGGGTGCCGCCGGATCGAGTCCGGTGTGAGGGTGCACCCGCAGGAAGGCCACGAGGGCAATGAACAGGATCTTCGACGGGCTCCAGGACACCGACCGCGAGTTGCGGGAACACCCGGACGGCATGAGCATCCTGGTGCTCCGGCGCAGCTACGACGCCTCCCCGGAAGAGGTGTGGGACGCCATCACCGATCCGCAGCGCCTGGTGCGCTGGTTCCTGCCCGTCGCCGGTGAGCTCCGGGCCGGTGGACGCTTCCAGTTGGAGGGCAACGCCAGCGGTGAGATCCGCCGGTGCGAGCGGCCCAGCCTGATCGGCCTGACCTGGGAGTCGGGCGGTGGCAGCAGCGAGGTTCAGCTACGACTCACCCCGGACGGCGAGTCCACAGTCCTGGAACTGGAGCACGCGCCGGTGCCGGCGGACATCGTGCCGAACGCCGGTCCCGGCCTCTGGGGGCTGGGCGCGGGCTGGGAGATGGGCCTGCTGGCGTTGGGCGACTATCTGGCCGGCGACCTGCCCGAGGGGCGGGCGGTCGACTGGATCGCCACCGCCGGGCCGGAGCAGGTGGCGGCGGCCACGGCGACCGCCGACCGGATCGGCGGCGCGTGGGAGAAGCTGATCACCGGACGGCCGTGACCAGGGCCGGTCCGATGCCGGAGTACGCCGTCGGGGTCGCGGCGGGAAAGCGACCGGGACGCGGACTGGCCAGCTCGACGTCGCGGGGCTCGCCCGACACCCGCTCGGATCACCAGGCGACCGGTAGGGCGTACAACCCGAAGATGTTGCCGTCCTCCTTGAGCGGAAGGTCGGCAACCTCCGTCGTGAGTCTCAGGCCGGGCAGCCGCCGGAACAGGCGACTGAGCGCGACCTCCAGCTCCAACCGAGCAAGATGCTGACCCGGGCAGACGTGCCGGCCGTAGCCGAAGGCGAGGTGCGCGCGGGCGTCCCGGTCCGGGTCGAACTCGTCGGGGTGCTCGAACACCGCCGGATCACGGTTAGCTGCCTGCCCCAGCGCCACCACCCCCTCGCCCGCCCCGATGGTCACCCCGCCGATCGTGACTTCGGTGGTGGCGGTGCGGGCCGTCGCCGCCTCGACCACGGTGAAGTACCGCAGCAGTTCCTCCACGGCGGCCGGGAACCGCTCGGGCTCGGCGCGTAGCCGGGCCAGCCGTGCCGGATGATTGAGCAGGGCCAGCACACTCAACGCGATCATGTTGGACGTGGTGACGTGCCCGGCGACCAGCAGCACGAACGCCATGCTCACCACGGCCTCGTGGTCCACGTCACCGGCGCTGCGCTGCTGCTGGAGCAGCCGGCTGAGCACGTCGTCGCCGGGACGGCGTTCCTTGTCGCTGACCACCACGTCGAGAAAGTCGCGGATCTCCCGGGCACAGCGGGCGCGTTCGTCAGCCGGCGCGCTCCGGCGGAACATCAGCGTCGAACGGCGCTCGAAGAACTCGTGCTCGCCGTAGGGCACGCCGAGCACCTCACAGATCACCTGTGACGGCACCGGGTAGGCGAACGTCGACACCAGGTCGGCGCCGGGCGCGGCAGCGACCAACGCGTCGAGGTGGGTGTCGACCACCCGTTCGACAAGCGCCCGTAACTGCCGGACCCGGCGTACGGAGAACTCGTCGACGATCTGTCGCCGGACGATGGCGTGCTCGGGCGGGTCGAGCCAGTTCAAGGGTGGGCGGAAGTTCGCGAACGACGCCTGCCGCTGGCTTTCCGTGGTCGGGGCGAACTTCGGGAAACCGGGCCGACGTCGGTCCGCGCTCATCCGGGGGTCGCTGAGCACCTGCCGGACGTCGGCGTGCCGGGAGACCACCCAGGCCGTGTCACCGCCGAGCATCGGCAGCCGGACGACCGGGTGCTCGGCGCGTAGTCGCGCGTACTCGGCAGGAGGGCTGAAGGGGCAGCGCCGAGGCAGCGGAAACGCGTCGATGCCCGGATCGGTCGACCCTGACGGCACCGCAGCGCCGGGCTGGTCGCCGGTCGGCGGGCTCTGGTACCCGGTCATGTCAGCGCCCGCAGACAGAGCAGCAGGCTGCGCGCCTCTATGTTGACCTGGTAGCTGAACGCGGTCATCGCGGTGAGCTGGCGCAGGGTCACCCAGGTGTAGTCCGGTGGGGTCACGGCCGGGAACTCCGGGCCCACCTCCACCACCAGATGCCGCGTCACCGCGTGGTGGAACCGGCCACCCTCCTCGGACTGGAGGACGTCGTAATGCACCTGGACCCGGTCGGAACAGACCAGATCCAGGTAGGTGGGACGGTGCGCGCCGGTGAAGTTGTCCGGAGTGCACTGCACGGTCGGGCCAAGCTCCACGATGTCTCGGTAGCCGGGTCGTAGGTCGGCGTGGGCGAGCACGTGCAGGACGCCGCCGAGACGCCGGACGACGAAGGCGACCAGACCGGTGCCGCAGGGGGCCAGGAGCGGCTGCCGCCACTGGGCCACCTCCCGGTTGCTGGCCCGCACGGCACGCCCGACGATTCGAAAGAACCGGCCGGAGCGGTGGCGGATGTCGGCGTCGCCTCGGTGCCAGTCGCGTACCTGCCGCAGCGGCACCTGGTGAGCCACCAGGGTCCGGCCGGCCTTGTTGGAGGTCAACCAGTTGCGGACCTGGAGCAACGGCTGCCACGCCGCATCGTCGTCAGCCAGCGAGGACCGCGCGACGGCGGCGGCGATGCCCGGGTCGGCGGGGTCGGCCGCGACCGCGTGGCCGGGCAGGCAGGAGAGCACGGTACGGGCGTCCATGTTGACGAGGTTCGGCCGGTGCAACAGGTCGTGGATCTGGCCGAGAGTGAGCCACACGAAGTCCGGGTGCGGTTCGATGTCGTCGGTCACCTCGACGACGATGTTGCGGTTACGTTTGCCGCGGAACCACGAACCCTGCTCCGACTGGAGCACATCGACCAGCACTCGTCCACGCCCGGGTTCCAGGAAGTACTCCACGTACCGGGACCGTGCGCCCCGGTGTGTCCGCAGGTAGTTGCTGGGGGTGGACTGCACGGTGGGGGAGAACTGGATGCCGTTGACGTTGCCCGGCTCCATCTTGGCCTGGAGGAGGAAGTGCAGCACACCGTCGATCTCACGGGCCAGGATGCCGAGGATGGCCCGGTCCGGCTGGTGGATGATCGGCTGCCACCACTCGTCGACCGGCCCACCGTCGGTGCGGACGTGCAGGCCCTCGACGCTGAAGAACCGGCCGCTGTCATGCACCAGGTCACCGCTGTGCGGCGCGAACGACCACCCGGTCAGCTCGGCGAACGGCACCTCGGTGATCTCGAAGGGGTTGGCCCGGGCCCGCGCGTCCAGCCACGCCTCCAGGTCATCGACCGGACGCGGGCGGTGTCGTGCCGACCGGGCCAGCCGGGCGGCGAGGTGGTCCCGGTCGGCGTGCCCCGGACGAGGTCGGGCTTCTGTGTGCGGCAGGACCATGACTACTCCAAAGGTTGACCCTGGTGGGTGGCGGCGACCCGACCGGTCGAAGGGTCACCCACCGGCCAGGGGCGGAACGATGGCCACCGTGCTGTCGGCGGGGGCGGCCACCCGGGATCGGTCGGTGGCCTCGACGAGGTCACCGTCGAGGTAGACGTTGTAGTAGGTCAGGGGCTCACCGTCGTCGTCGAGCAGCCGCCGCCGGTAGTGCGGGTAGGACTCGACGAACTCCCGGATGACGTCGCGGACGGTGCCTTCGTGACACGCGAACGTCTTCTGCCCACGGTGGGCCCAGCCCGCCGACAGCAGCACCGTGACCATTTGCTACCTCCCGTGGTGTTCGGCGCCGGACTCGGGCGCGTCGTCGGCGCAGCGGAAGCCGAGGGCGAAGTTGGACCAGCCGGTGGGGTCTCCGTAGAGCCGCTCCGCGCATCGGACCTGGTAGCGGAAATTCATCCAGGAGCCGCCCCGGATCGCCCGGAACCGGCCCATCACCAGGTGGATGGTGGGGTCGCAGCGGGTCTCGGGCGCGTACAGGTGGGCGGTGGTGGAGGTCCACTCGTATACGTTGCCCGTCATGTCGGCGCAGCCGTCGGGGCTGTCGCCGTGCGGTGAGAACGCGCCCACCGGTGTGGTCTGCGGCACCGGGCCCTGGGCGTTGTGGATCCCCGACCACCACTTCCGCCACTCATCGAGCCCGCGGAGGCTGCCGCCGGTCCACTCGGCGGTGTTGGCCCGGGTCGGGTCCCAGGTGTCGCCCCAGGGCCAGAGCCGGTACGCCCGCCCGGTCGCCGCCCGTTCCCACTCCGACTCGGTCGGTAGCCGTTTGCCCGCCCACGTCGCATATGCCTCGGCGTCCGGATACGAGATGTGCACGACCGGGTGGTCGCCGCGGTTGCGGACGCCACTGCCGTAGCCGGCCGGACGGTGCCAACACGCGCCCTCGCGGATCTCCCAGTAGTCGCTGTAGACCATGCTGCCGCCGGCCCGCTCCGCCGAGGTCACGTACCCGGTGCGGGCGACGAAGTCGGCGAACTCGGTGACCGTCACCGGGTACCGGTCGATGAGGTAGTCGCGCAGGGTCACCGGTCGCTGCGGCGTCTCGTCGGTGAACCAGTCCCGGGGGAAGGCCTGCCCCTCGGCCTCCAGCCAGTCCAACGTCCGCTCCGGGGAACCCTGGAGGAACGTGCCACCGGGAACGCGGACCATCGTGGCCCGGGCCGGTGGGGCGGTTGGCCCGGTGGTGTGCAGGTCACCCAGGCTGGTCATGGCTGCGTTCCGTCCGTCACCGGCGTCGCCTCGAGTACGCACATCACGCTCGGCGCCGGGCAGGGCGCGACGGAATCCAGCTGGAAACCCGCCGTGCGCAACAGCTCCCGGAACTCGGCCACGGTGCGTTCCCGGCCGCCGTGGCACACCATCATGTTCAGGTCGTTCATGACCACCTGAGCAACGCTCGGGCTGGTGCTGACGGTCGGTGGCATGACGGACTCCACGAGCAGGATCCGGCTGTCCGGGCGGGTCGCTCGGTGGACGGTCCGCAGCACCGCCACGCACTCGTCGTCGTCCCAGTCGTGCAGGACGCTCTTGAGTAGGTAGGCGTCCGCGCCCGACGGCACCGACCGGAAGAAGTCCCCGGACCGGACCTCACACCGGTCGGCCACGCCCTGCGCGGTGAGCGTGCGCGCGGTGTCGGCCACGCCGTCGGGGGTGTCGAAGACCGTGCCCCGCAGCCGTGGGTACGCGGTGAGCAGCCCGGCGAGCAGGTCCCCGCTGCCACCGCCCACGTCCACCACGGTTTCCAGGTCGGAGAAGTCGTACGCGGACATCAGCGTCGGCACGAACGCCCGGGAACCCTCCGCCATTGCCGCGTTGAACGCCGCCTGCCGCTGGGGGTTCGCGGCGAGGTAGGCGAAGCAGCTCTGCCCGTGCGCATGCTCCCAGGCCACCTCGCCGGTGCGGACGCCGTGTTCGAGCTGCCCCCAGGCGGCCCAGCTCTCCGGCCCGGAGAGCAGCAGCACCAGTTCCCGCATCGACCCGATGGCGTCCGACCGCAGCAGCTCGCCCTGTTCGGTGAGGACGAAGATCCCGGGCTCCGGCTCCTCCAGCACCTCCAGGAACACCAGCGCGCGCAGGAGCCGCCGCAGTGACGGCGCGTGCGTGTCGGTGGCCTCGGCCAGCGCGGCGACGTCGGCCTTACCGTCGGCGAGCAGGTCCGGTATCCGGAGTCGGGCGGCGACGTGCAGCGTCTGGGCGGTGAAGAAGCCGTAGATCAGGTGTTGCATCCGGTGCCGCAGCCCGGGCTGGGTGATGCTCGTGGTCGGTGCCATGCGGTCCTCCGGTGGGGCGCGTCCGGTGGGTCAGCGGGCGGCCGCTCCGGCCGGCTGCGGCGGGGCGGCGATCAACTCGGTCAGCTCGGCCGCGATCGCCACGACTGTCGGTTGCTGCCAGAACAGCGAGGCCGGCAGCACCTGGCGGTACGTCTTCTCCAGCCGTCGCCGCACGATGACGGTCATCACCGAGTCCAAGCCCTGCTGCACGAGGGGCAGCCGCGGGTCCAGTGACTCGGCGGGGAGCTTCATCTCCGCGGCGATCGCGGCGCGCACCTCGTCGATCAGGCGTTCGCGCAGTTCGTCCGGATCCATCCCGGCCAGCGACCCGCCGGCCGCTCCGGACTGGTCGGCCGGCCCGTCCGGCGCGTCCGGCACCACCGGGTACCGCAAGCCGGCGAACTGCGCGACGATCGTGCCGTCGGGCGCGCTGACCAGGACCGAGGCGGTGTCCTCCCGGGAGGCGTCGCGGATCACGTCGATCACCGCCACCGTCGGCGGCGCGCCGGCCATCTCGACCCACTCGGCGCCGTCTACCAGGCGCAGTCGGGGCGGGCCGGGGAAGACGACAGGTGCGATGGAAACGGCCGCGTCGACGATCGCCGCCCAGCCGCCGGCCGACTCCGGGAAGCGGACCCGTGCCCGCAGGCCGCCTTCGGCGGTGATCAGACGGTCCACCGTCCAGGGGAAGGCGGTGGCCGGCACTCCCACGGCGGTCAGGTGGGCGGCGACCAGCCCGACGTCGGCGACCACACCGCCGGCCGGCGGTGTGGCCACCGTGCCGGCAAGCGGGTCGTTCGCCGGCACGGCCCGGGCGGTGGCGTGGGTCAGCCACGGCGCCGGGTCGCCGTTGGCCGGTCGGGAGGCGAGCCGCAGCTGGCCCTCGTCGTCGACCACCTGGATCTCCTGGCGCACGTGGGTGGCGAGCGGGACCCGCATCGACAGCTCCCGCAACGCCACCGGAGCACCGTCGCGGGCAGCGGCGGCGAGGAACGTGGCGACGAGCACCGCCGCCGGCACGAGTTCCGCGCCCTGCACCTGGTGGCTGCCCGGGTACGGGCGGGTGGCGTCGGTGAGCACGGTGTGCCAGAGGCGCAGCTCGCTGCCGGCCACACTGGTCGGCGTGCCGAGCAGCGTGTGCGACCCGATGTCGTGCCCACCTGCGGTGCCCGGCGGCTCGGGCTCACGCCAGTGCTCGCGGTGCTGCCAGGCGTAGTGGGGCAGCTCGACGAGCCGGCCCTGCGGGGAGTGGCGCGTCCAGTCGAGCTCGACGCCGTGGCAGTACGCTCCGGCGACTGCCGCCACCATGGTGCGGTGGCCGGGGGCGTGCCGCCGTAAGGTCGTTCCGATGTACACGTCGGCGATGTCGGCGTGGTCGGCGGTCTCCCGCAGCGAATGGGCGACCACCGGGTGCGCGGAGATCTCCAGGAAGGCGCGATGTCCGTCGGCCAGGGCCGCCTCGACCGCATGGACCAGGCGTACCGGGCGCCGCAGGTTGGCCGCCCAGTAGTCACCGTCGCAGCTGGGCGTCGCGCGCGGGTCGTCGAGCACCGTCGAGTACATCGGTACCACGGCCGGTGAACGGTCCAGGTCGAGCACCGCGGCGCGCAACTCGTCGACGAGCGGGTCCATGTGCGGGCTGTGGAAGGCCACATCGGACTGCACCCGGCGAACGGCGATCCGATCGGCCGGCCACTGCTCGATGATCTCGTCCACGGCGGCGATGTCGCCGGAGACCACCGTGGCGGCGGGGGCGGAGGCGATGGCCGCGACCAGGTTGGCGCGGCCGGCCAGCCGTTCGGCGACGTCGGCGAAGGGCAGGGTCACCATGGCCATCGCGCCGCGCCCGGCGGCACGGCGTAGCAGGGCGGAGCGGCGGCAGATCAGTCGGGCGCCGTCGACCGGGCTCAGTACGCCGGCGGTGACGGCGGCGGCCACCTCACCGACGGAGTGGCCGATCACCGCCGCCGGTCGCACTCCGTACGCCCGCCACACGGCGGCGAGACCGAGATGCATGGCGAAGGTCAGGATCTGGATCCGGTCGACGCCGCCGAGTTCCGCGGCGCCGAGGGCGGTGCGGAGCGAGAAGCCCGCCTCCTCGGCGACCACCGGCTCGATCTCGTCGATCGCGGCGGCGAACGCCGGCTCGTGACTGAGCAGGTCGCGGCCCATTCCGGCCCAGTGCGACCCGTGCCCGGAGAACACCCACACCGGGCGTACGGAGCGGCCGCCCGGTGCGACCCCGGACACGGTGCCGGCGTCCGCCTGATCGTCGGCGAGTTGGCGCAGCGCGGCGGCCAGTCCGCTGCGGTCGGTGCCGGTGACCACGGCACGGTGGCTCAGGTGGGCGCGTCGGTGTGCCAGGGTGTGCCGGAGGTCGGCCAGGTTGGTCCGGTCGTCGGCGGCGAGCCGGTCGGCGAGTCGGCCGGCCTGCGCGCGAAGGGCGGCGGCGGAGCGGGCGGACAGTGGCACCATGGGTTGGCCTGCGTCGTCGTCCGCGGTGTCGGTGGACGGCAGCGTCGGGGCTTGTTCCAGGATCACGTGGGCGATGGTGCCGCCGTACCCGAAGCCGGAGACGGCGGCCCGGCGGGGCCCGTCGCGACGTGGCCACGGCAGCGGGCTGGTGACCAGTCGCAACCCGGTGCCGTCGCCGTCGACGGCGGGGATCGACCGGCCGCGCAGCGGGGTGCCGGGAATCCGGTCCTGATGCAGCGCGAGGATCGCCTTCATCAGTCCAGCGACGCCGGCCGCGCCTTCCAGGTGGCCGATGTTCGACTTGATGGACCCGATCAGACAGGGCCGCTCCGGCGGTCGGCCGGCGCCGTAGACCGCGGAGAGCGCGCCGGCCTCGACCGGGTCGCCCAGTCGGGTGCCGGTGCCGTGTGCCTCCACGTAGTCGACGCTGTCCGGTGTGACGCCGGCGCGGGCGCAGGCGCGGCGGACGACGTGCTGCTGGGCCTCTCCGGAGGGGGCCATGATGCCGTCGGTGCGTCCGTCCTGGTTGACCGCGCTGCCGATGATCACTGCCAGCACCCGGTCGCCGTCCCGGACCGCGTCGTCGAGTCGCTTGAGTACCAGCACACCGCAACCCTCGCCTCGGCCGTAGCCGTCGGCGTCGCGGTCGAAGGACTTGCTGACCCCGTCGGGCGCGAGCGTGCCCGCAGCGTCCAGCGACACGTTCTGCCCGGGCGCGAGCACCAGGTTGACGCCGCCGGCCAGGGCGACGGTGCTCTCGCCGAGCAGCAGGCTCTGGCAGGCCAGGTGAACCGCGACCAGCGACGCCGAACAGGCGGTGTCGACGGCGACACTCGGTCCGCGCAGGTCCAGGGCGTACGAGATGCGGTTGGCCAGTGCGCAGGTGGCCGCGCCGATGCCGGTCCATGCCTCGACGGTGGGCAGGTCCTCCAGCAGCCGGTCGCCGTAGTCGGTGGTACTGACTCCGACGAAGACGCCGGTGTCGCTGCCGGCCAGACCGGTCGGTGGCAGGCCGGCGTGTTCCAGCGCTTCCCAGCCGACCTCCAGCAGGATCCGCTGCTGCGGGTCCATCTCGGCGGCCTCGCGTGGGGTCAGGCCGAAGAACTCGGCGTCGAATCCGGCGATGTCGTCGAGATAGCTGCCGGCGGTCACCGTCTCCCGCAGGACCGCCTCGTACTCCGGGCCTCGCTCGCGGTACGCCCGCCACCGCTGGGTGGGGATCTCCGCGTTGGTCTGTCCCCCCTTGAGCAGTAGTTCCCAGAGGGCGTCGGGGCTGTCGACGTCGCCGGGCAGCCGGCAGCCGACACCGATGACGGCCACCTGGAAGGGGCGGCCGGCTGGGTCATCCCGGGTCATCGTCGTACCTCCGTGGGTCGGTGGCGGCTTCCGGGCCGGTCAGAGGCCGTCGGGGGTGTGCAGGATGCGCAGCACGGCTGCGGTGAACTCGACGCCGGGGCCCATCGCGAGCCAGAGCACGTGGTCACCGGCCGTCAGCTCACCGGTACGCAGCAGGTGGTGCAGGGCGAGCAGGTGGTCGCTGGCGCCGCAGTGGCCGATCATGCGGCCGAAGTCGAATGTGGACTTCTCCATGCCGAGGCCGAGTGGCGCCATGCAGCGCTGCTCCACCACCTCGCGGGAGTAGTTCATGAAGGACACCCGGGTCAGGTCGGTGGTGTCGATGCCGGCTTCGGCGAGCGCCTGCTCGGCCACGGTCGTCATGGTCTCCTGTGCCTCGCCCAGCACGGCGAGCACGGGCGTCTGTTCGGTGATGTGGTAGAAGAGCCGCGCGCCGAAGTCGAGATCCTTGCCGAGGGTCGCGCCGGGCGGGAACATCGGCTCGCCGCCGCGGTGGACCTCCTCGGCCTCCGGCACGGTGATCGAGCAGACCGACAGCAGCTCGGCGAAGCCGCTCTCGGTGCTCAGCACCACCGCCGAGGCGGCGTCGCCGAGGATGAACCCGAGGTTGGTCCGCCAGCGGTCCAACAGCGGGGTCCCGTAGTTGTCGGCGGCGACCAGCATCGCGGCCGTGCGTTCCGGCTCCGCCTTGAGGTAGCTCGCGGCCAGTTCCAGCATGGTGAACATGCCGTTGCAGCCCTGCCGGATCTCGCTCGCCCGGGGCACGCCGCCGAGCAGGTAGTGCTGAAGGTACGCGTGGGCGATCCAGCCTTCGGGGCCCTGGTGCCAGGCGGCCGCGTAGAGCAGCAGGTCGATGTCGCCGCGATTCAGCTCGCTGGTTTTCAGGGCGTCCTGTGCGGCGCGGAGGGCCATCTCCGGCGCGGGCAGGTCCCCGGCGACGGCGGCGCCTCCGAGCTCGTGGGTCTCGATGTCCTCCTCGGGATACCAGCCCTGGGCGACGGCGTGTTCGACGGTCACGGTCTCAGGAAGGTAGGCCCCGATCCCACGAATGTACGTTCCGGCGGTGCGCATCGAGTTCACTCCTCGGGGCGAATGATCTTAGGATCTTTACTTTAACAATATATAGCGCCAGATGTAGTGGTCAATGCTCGTCGATTGCGCCGGGGGCAAGGCTCTCGTCCCCGCGGACCAGCCCGGAGAGCAGCGACACGAACGAGAGCTTGGGTGGCAGGCTGCGGTCGGGATCCACGATGGCCTGAGCCCGCAGGTGCAGTTCCTCCTTGCCGTGCGCGCCGTCGTAGAAGAACCGGACCAGCTCCAGCAACTGGCCGAGGAAGTCCCGGTACCTGTCCTCGTAGTCCTTCATGACGTGCCGTTCCTTGTCCGGTGCGGTGAGCGTCTCGTGGACCGCCTTCGCCACGCTGTTCGCTCCGCGCATGGCCAGGGTCACCCCGGAGGAGAGCAGCGGGTCGATGAACGCGGCCGCGTCGCCGACCAGGACCCAGCCCGGGCCGGAGAACTGCTGGCAGGTGTACGACCAGTCGCGCGCCGCACGATAGATATCCACCCGCTTCGCGCCCGAGGTGAGCCAGGAGACCTCGGACGACTCCGCGATCTGTTTTTCCAGCAGCTGCTCCGGCGACAGCCCTGAGGCCACCAGCCGATCGCTGGTCGTGACGTAGCCGATGCTGGTCAGCTCCGGACTCAGCGGCGCGTACCAGAGCCAGCCCTGCCGGCAGCTCTCGGTCAGCAGGTCCCCCTCGTGCTCACCCGGGTAGCGCAGGGCGCCCTGCCAGTAGCTCCACACGGCCACGTTGCGCAGGTCGTCGTACCAGTCGACAAGCCCGAACCGGCGACCCAACCAGCGATGCTGGCCCGCGGCGTCGACCACAATCGTCGCCCGCGCCGACACGGAGTCCGACTCGCCCTTGAACTGATAGCGCACGCCGGTGACCCGATCGCCGTCGGTGAGCGCGTCCCGTACGGTCGCCCCCTCGATGACGTGCACACCAAGCTCCCGCGCCCGGTCCAGCAGCATCGCGTCGAACTCGGCGCGCCGGACCTGCCAGGCGTACTCGTAGCGGCCACCCCGGACCTCTCGGAAGCGGAACGACCAAGGCTCCGTCTGGTTCTCGCCCCACAGCAGACTGCCGCCGTACTTGACCTGGAACCGCAGCTCGGCCATGCGGTCGAGCAGTCCCAACGCGGTAAGCGTCGGGACGATGCCGGTGATCAGCGACTCGCCGACGTGGTAGCGGGGAAACTTCTCACGCTCCAGCAACAGGATCCGGTGCCCCTCCAGCGCGAGAAGACCGGCGGTGCACGCCCCCGCGGGACCGCCACCGACGACTATGACGTCGTACTCGGCACCGGGTTGTCTCATGGCACCTGCTCCTCCTGCTCGCGTACGTCGGACCGCCGGCGGGGCTCAACCGGCCGGCGTGAACGCGACCGGCAGCCTCGTGAGACCGCGGAACATCGTTCGAGGCTGGTAGACCAGTTCGTTCGGGCTGACAGCCAGGCGCAGGTCCGGCAGCGCGGCCATGGCGCCGAGGGCGGTACGCAGCTGAAGCCGGGCCAGGTACGACCCGAGGCAGTAGCGCATGCCCGCTCCGAAGGACATCGACGGCACGGGTTCGCGGCGGACGTCGAACTCGTCGGGTCGGTCGTACCGCCCGGGGTCCCGGTTGGCCGCACCGGCGAGGACCACCACGACGTCGTCGCGGCGCAGCCGCCGGCCGTGCAACTCGACGTCGGCGGTCAGCTGCCGGGTGTTCGACTGCACCGCCGGGTCGAAGCGCAGACATTCCTCGACCGCCCGGGGCACCAGGTCCGGCCGTCGGCGCACCGAATCCAACTGCTCCGGATGGTCCAGCAGGCTGAGCAGGCCGTTGCCGAGCTGGCTGGCCACTGTCTCGTGGCCGGTGAAGATGAAGGTGACCACGGTGCTGACGATCTCGTTGCGGCTCATCCGCCGGCTCCGGTGGGCGGCGAGCATCAGGGCCAGCAGGTCCTCACCGTCGTCGCGCCGCTCGGCCAGCGCCCGCTCCACATAGTCGGCGAACTCGGCGATGGCCGCGTGCCCGCGCCGCATGTCCTCGGCGGTGGCACCCCGGTCCAGCGTCCGGCCCACCGCACGCGACCAGCGGCCGACCGCGTCGGCGTCGCCGGCCGGCAGGCCGAGCAGCCCGAGGACCGCGCGCAGTGCCAGCGGGTAGGCCAGATCGGCCACGACATCCATCGTGCCGACGGCCCGCGCCGGGCGTAGCAGGTCGTCGACGGTGGCCTCGACCATCGGCTCCAGGCGGCGCAACGCCGACGGCGAGAAGGCCGGGCCGACCACCCCACGCAGGCGGCCGTGGTCCGGCTCGTCCTGGAACAGGATGATGTCGCCGACGATCCGGCTGAGCAGGCCGGGCCCGACCAGGTCGGTCCAGAATCGACGGATGCCCGTCCGGGCGAACCGATCGTCGCCGAGCACCGCGCGGACGTCGGCGAAACGCGAGACGTACCAGACCTGGTGGGCGCCGCGGTGCACCGGATCGTGGCGGAGCAGCCAGTGGTACGACGGGTACGGGTCGCGCCGGACGTCGACGGCGGTCGGATCGAACGCGGTCACGGCATCGGCCAACACGAGGTTCTCCCTCCGGTGGCTGGTCACGCCGTCCGCCGGACGGGCCGGCGGACAGCGTGAGCCGGCTCAGTTGGCGATGTGCTCCACGAGGCGTCGTACCGTCTCCGCCGGCGTGGGCAGCGCGCGCATCTCCTCGCGTACCTCCCGCGCCGCCGTGCGCATTGACTCGTCCTCGATCAGCCGCCGCAGCAGGTCGGCGTCGACCTTGTCGGCGGTGCTCACCAGGCCGATGCCACGCCGGCTGACCGCCTCCCGTGCGGTGTGCTGGAACTGGTCGCGGGGGTCGGGTGCGAGCAACTGCGGCAGGCCCGCGTTGATCGCGGTCATCACGGTGCCGCCACCGCCGTGGTGCACCACCGCGGTGCAGGTCCGCAGCAGGGTGTGCAGCGGGGTCCAGCCGACCGCGCGCATGTTCGGCGGCAGCTCGCCCAACGGGGTGATGTCGAGGTCGCCGAGCGCCAGCACGAAGTCTGCGTCCACCTCGGCGGCGGCGGCGATGATGGGCGCCACCGCGCCGATACCGAACGCCTGGAGTTCGATGGTGCCCATCGTGATGGCCACCTCCGGGCGGGGCGGGGACGCCGGTAGCCGGTCGCCGAGGACCGCTCCGCCGCCGTACGGCACCCAGCGCATGAACCATCCCTCCGGCTCTGCCTCCAGCAGCAGGCTCGGCGGGAACGACTCGATCGTCACGCTCGGCTTGGGCAGGGTGACCTGGTGCTTCTCCATCAGGTCGGTCAGGAATGAGGCGATGGAGGCGTGCATGCCCCGGGTGCGCCAGGCGCTCTGGTTGCGCTGGATGGCGGGTACCCCGGCGCGTGCGGCGGCGAGCAGCCCGACGGTCGCGCCCTGCTCGTAGACGACCAGGTCCGGCTTGAAGTCGTCGGCGAGAGCGATGGTGCGGTCCACCAGCGGCCGGTTGACGGCGGCGATCTGCACCCCCCACTCCTCCAGGTCGATGGCGGGGCGGGTGGCGACCGTCTCGGCGAACCGCGGGTTGTCCTTGGCCACCTGCTCGAAGACCTTTACCGCGCTGTAGTCCGGGGCCACGTCCACCACCTCCAGGCCGGCGGCGGCGGCCTTCTGGGTGTGTTCGGCCAGCGCGATGACCACGTCGTGACCGGCGGTGCGGAAACTCCAGGCGAGCTGGACCAGGGGGAAGAGGTGACCGATACCGGGGGAGGAGACGAACAGGACGCGCATGTCGGTGCCCTTCGGGTCGAGGTGACGGCTGGCGTGGTTCACCAGCCGGATCTGATCGTTTCGACGACGTGGGAGCGGTCCTCCGCGGTGAGCCACCAGCCCACCGGGATGTAGACCACCCGGTCGGCCACCGAGTCCAGGCCGGACAGGTGGGCTCGTGACGACGCCATGCAGCTGTGCGCGTCGTTGCGGCGGGAGATGACACTGCTGGCGATGCCGGCCTCGTGCAGCCGGCGCATGAACGCGGCACGGTCGCGCACCTTCAGGGGGTACACCCAGAACGAGGGCTCCCGGTCGTCGGCGCGTTCGGTGTGTTCGACGCCGTCGAGACCGGTCAACTCCTTGTCGTAGTAGGCGGCGTTCTCCCGGTGCCGGCGCAGCAGTTCGTCGACGTGTTCCAGGTTGGACAGGCCGATCGCGCCGCCGATCTCGTTGAGGACGAAACGGTAACCCCATTCGGCCACGTCGTAGTCGCCGGTGATCCGGTCCGAGGCTCGCTCGATACCCAGCCACCGGCGCAGCCGCAGCCGCTCGTGCAGGTCGTCGTCGGGCAGCACGACCAGTCCGCCGCTGCCGGTGGTGAGGGTCTTGATCGCCCCGGTGCTGAACACGCAGACGTTGCCGTGCGTGCCCAGCGGGCTGCCCCGGTAGGTGGCACCCCACGCCTGAGCGCAGTCCTCGATGATCAGTGGCCGGTGACCGTACCGGGCCGCGGCCTGATCCACTATGGCGGAGAGCCGGTTGAGGTCCACCGGGTATCCGAGCCAGTGCACGACCACTATGGCCCGGGTGGCCGGTGAGATCTTGGCCGCCAGATCGTCCAGGTCGACGTTGAGCGTCGCCGGGTCGACATCGACCCAGCGCACCCGCAGCCCGTTGGCGAGGGCCGGCCAGTTGGTGCCCTCGAAGGTCAGCGGGGTGCTCAGCACCTCACCCGGATCGGCCTGAGCGGCCTGCCCGGGCCCGGGGCGGGCGGCGAGGCTGAGGGCCAGGTGCAGTCCGGCGGTGCCGCAGTTGACCGACACGACGCGGGGGTTGCCGATGCGTTCGCCGACCGCCGCCTCGTACTCGGCCACGGTCGGCCCGTGCTCCAGACGCCCGCTGTGCAGCACGGCGGAGACGCGTCGGCCGACGTCCGGTGACATGGCGACCTTGGACAACGGGATCATCGCGCCCCCCTCGATAGGTGCCACATGATTCTCAAGTGATTAATGAGGGTGGTCAAGGGCGGAAGGGCGTCCAGGGGTGCTAACCGTTCTTCCTGATTGCGGACCTCATATCGCCCCACGTCGCATGCTTCATAAATCTATATCGTGTAAGGGTGGTTGCCGGATGGTGGATCCGGCCCGGCACAGGAGGTACGGGTGGCGTCGCTGCATGTCCGGCTCGGCCGGACCGGCCTGCGGGTGAGCCGGGTCGCGATCGGGACCGTCAACTTCGGCGGTCGGGTCGACGAGTCCGACGCCCACCGGCTGCTCGACCACGCGTGGAACCGCGGGGTCAACCTGGTCGACACCGCGGACATCTACGGATGGCGCGTACACCGTGGCTGGACCGAGGAGATGATCGGCCGCTGGCTGGCCAAGGACCCGTCCCGCCGCGACTCGGTGGTGCTGGCCACCAAGGTGGGCAATCCGATGAGTGACAACCCCAACGACCGGGGCCTGTCCGCCCGGCATGTCGTCGCCGCCTGCGAGGCGTCGCTGCGTCGGTTGCAGACCGACACCATCGACCTCTATCAGATGCACCAGGTCGACCGGGAGGTCGGCTGGGACGAGATCTGGCAGGCCATGGAGCAACTGGTGCGCCAGGGCAAGGTCCGCTACGTGGGATCCTCCAACTTCGCCGGCTGGGACCTGGTCAGCGCACAGGAGGCCGCCCGCCGACACCGGCTGCTCGGTCTCGCCAGCGAGCAGTGCGTCTACAACCTGGTCAGCCGGTACGTCGAGTTGGAGGTGCTACCGGCCGCCGCAGCCGAGGGCATCGGCGTGCTGGTCTGGTCGCCGCTGCACGGTGGCCTGCTCAGCGGTGTGCTGCGCAAGCGGGCGGAGGGCACGGCGGTGAAGTCCGCCCAGGGGAGGGCCGCTGAGGGGCTGGCCCGGCACCGCACGGCGCTGGAGACGTACGAGCGCTTCTGCGCCGATCTCGGACGGGACCCGGCCGAGGTCGGCATGGCCTGGGTGCTGCACCGGCCGGGAGTGACCGCGGCCGTGGTCGGTCCCCGTACGCCGGAGCACCTCGACGGTGCCCTGCGGGCGTTGGAGCAGCCACTGGCGGCCGACGAACTGGCCCGGTTGGACGAGCTGTTCCCGCCGCCGGGGCGCGGCGGTCCGGCACCGGACGCCTGGATGTCCTGACCTGAACCCGTGCCACACCGGTGCGGGACGCGACCACGGACGGAGTCGACCGTTGGCCCATCTGCTCTTCGTCAACGTGGCCAGCCACGGCCTGGTCCTGCCCACCCTGGCGGTGGTCACCGAGCTGGTCCGGCGTGGACACCGGGTCAGCTACGTCACCGCAGGCGGGTTCGCCGCGCCGGTCGCGGCGGCCGGCGCGACCGTGGTGCCGTACGCATCGGAGATCATCGACGCTGACGCCGCCGAGGTCTTCGGCGCCGACGACCTCGGTGTCCGACCGCACCTGATGTATCTGCGGGAGAACGTGTCGGTGCTGCGGGCCACCGCTGCCGCGCTCGACGACGACGTCCCGGACCTGATCCTCTACGACGACTTCCCGTTCATCGCCGGGCAGCTGCTGGCCGCCCGCTGGGATCGGCCGGCCGGCCGGCTCAGCGCCGCCTTCGCCTCCAACGAGCGCTACTCCTTCTCCCGGGACATGATCGAGTTGGCCGGCACGATCGACCCGCTGGACCTCCCGGCGTTCCGGGACACCCTGGCGGCGTTGCTCGCCGAGCACGGTCTGACCCGGTCGGTGATCGCGTGCTGGCAGCACGTCGAGCAGTTCAACCTGGTGTTTGTGCCGAAGGCGTTCCAGATCGCCGGGGAGAGCTTCGACGAGCGGTTCGAGTTCGTGGGGCCCTGTTTCGGGCAACGACGTTTTCTCGGGCGGTGGACACCGCCCGTCGACGACCTACCGGTCGTGCTGGTGTCGCTGGGCACCACCTTCAACGACCGGCCGGAGTTCTTCCGCGACTGTGCTCGCGCGTTCGCCGATCAGCCCTGGCACGTGGTGATGACCCTCGGCGACCAGGTCGATCCGGCGCAGCTCGGCGATCTGCCGCCGAATGTGGAGGCGCACCCGTGGGTGCCGCATGTGGAGGTGCTGGAACGGGCGAGCGTCTGCGTCACGCACGGTGGCATGGGCACCCTGATGGAGGCGCTGCACTGGGGGCGCCCACTGGTTGTCGTACCGCACTCCTTCGACGTGCAGCCGATGGCCCGCCGGGTCGACCAGCTCGGTCTCGGTGTGCTCCTGCCGGGGGAGAAGGCCGACGGGCAGGAGCTGCTCGCCGCGGTCGAGCGGGTGGCCGGCGACCCTGCGCTGGCGCAGCGGGTGGCGGCGATGCGGGAGCAGGTGCGGCAGGCCGGCGGCGCGGTACGCGCCGCCGACGCGACCGAGGCGTATCTGTCCCGGCGCCGCTGACGCCGGCCGGATCAGCTGGCCGTGGGGACCGGACCGGCCGCCTCCGCGACGATGTCGTCGTGCAGTTGACCGGGTAGCGCCTGCTCGGTCAACAGGGTGCGATACCGCTCGATCAGCGGCACCTCGGTCGGCCGGGCGGCCAACCACGAGCCGACCAGCCGGGCACCCTCGACGTAGGTGGTGGAGTACGCCCGCCACAACGGATCGACCAGGAAGGTGACGATCTGCTCGGCCCGGTCCCGGGGCAGCAGCAGCCACCGGTGCAGGTAGGCCACGACGTCGTCGGGCGGTACGCCCCGGTCATGCAGCAGGATCGCCGCGTCCTGGCGAGCCGGCATGAGCTGGTTGACCAGTGCGACCAGCCGTTCGACCAGCTCACCTTCGACGGTGACGCCCTGGTCGGTCAGCAGTTCGCTGGTCCACCGGCCCCAACCGGGGCCGAGCAGGGCGGTCGCACCGTGCTCGGCGGTTCCCTCGGCCATCAGGCACTGTGGCGTGTTGACCAGGGCGATCCGGTGCTCGTCCCAGCCCCGCTGCCGGACCAGGCCGGCTTCCTTGAGACAGTGCTCGGCGTGGTGACCGGGGTACGCCTCGTGCGTCGCCATCAACGGCAGCACCGCGATCGTGCGGCCCGCCGTCTCGTTCAGGGTCACTGTGGAGCGAAACCCGCCGTGGTAGCGGTTGAACGCGTTCCACGGCCGGTCGCGGACCACCTCGATCTCCACCTGCTCGGCGGTGGGCAGCCCCAGCAGCGGCCGGGCACGCTCACGCAGCGCGTCGGTGACGGCCCGTACCGCCGGACCCAGCCGATCCGGCGG
Organism: Verrucosispora sp. WMMD703; assembly: GCF_049178935.1. NCBI lineage: Bacteria > Bacillati > Actinomycetota > Actinomycetes > Micromonosporales > Micromonosporaceae > Micromonospora > Verrucosispora sp. WMMD703. The sequence goes on from NZ_JBMHMM010000004.1 coordinate 2,766,684, forward strand.
CACCACGTTGCGGGCGTAGAACTCCTCCACCCGCTCCATCAGCGTGCCGCTGCCGGGCAGCAGCGCGCCGATCGCGTCATGCACCGCCGCGTACCGCTCCGGGTCGCCGAGCCCGATCTCGACGCCGAAATAGGTTCGTACCTCGTCGAGGAAGCCGGTCGGCTCACCGGCGGCCCGCCGGGCGGCGCAGTGCACGGCCCGCACCTGGGCGGTGAGGAACCGCCGGCGGTCGGTGTGCAGGTCCGCGTCGGACAGCCGAGCCAGCAGCTCACCGGCCTGCCCGGCCAACGTCGCCGGGTCGGGGACCGGCTCGGCGGCGACCCGGGCGGCCAGCGCCGGATCGCCGAACCAACAGTCGACGTAGCCGTCGACCAATCGACCCATCCGCAGCCCGAGCGTGAGGTAGTCGGCGACGACCTCCTCGGCGGTGCTCACCGCTCGTTCCTCAGGCGGACGTCGCCGAGGTCGGCCAGGCCACCGAGCGAGGGCAGGGCATCGGCGCCGTGCACCCGTGGCCCGCGCGGCGCCGCGCCGGTGGGGCGTCGGAACAGCAGGGGTACGACCGCAGCGTCGGCCAGCAGCCGTCGCTGCACCCGCTGCCAGCACGCCACGGCCTCCCGGGGATCGGCGGCGTCGACCGCCTCCTCGACCATCCGGTCGATCTCCTCGTCGCGGTGGCCGCTGGGCCGTGCGCCATCCACCAGCGGCTGGAGGAACACCCGCGCGTTGCCGTACCCCCACGGTGCCGTCCACGACGTGGTGCTGACGTCCCAGCTTTGCGCCGGTGCGTCTGCGGCGCCGGTGAGCAGCGCCCGGTGCGTCGCCTCGTCCAACGCCACCAGCCGTACCTCGATACCGGCCGTGGCCAGGTCGGCGGCCCAGGCGCGGGCCAGGGCCACCTCCTCGGTCCGGTCGGGGCACACCGCGGTCAGGACGAGTCCGTCCGGATGGCCGGCGGCGGTGAGCCGCTCGCGGGGGGTGCCGTGCGCCGGTGGGTCGGCCGGTGGGTCCGGCGGCAGGTGTCCGTCGTTGCCCGGCGGCACCACGGTGTACGCCTCGCGAATCGCCGACCACGGGTCGTCGGCGCGGGCGATCCGGGCCAGCGCGGACCGGTCGATCGCGTCGGCGATGACCCGCCGCACGGCTGCCGTGGCCACCGCCGGGTTGGCCGGGTCGCGCAGGTTGAACACCAGGAACGGGTCAGCCCGATACCCGCTCACCTCGCCGACGGGCACCCCCCACGGCAGGTCGGCCACGTCGGCGGCGAGCTGGTCGGCCAGCCGGCGCGGACCGTCGTCGGAGACGCGGAACTCCACCGCGTCGAAACGCTGGCGCCGCACCGGGTCGCTCTCCGGACGCCAGGTCGGGTTCGGTTCCAACCGGATGGTCTCCCCGGGCTGCCATGCGGCGACCCGGTACGGCCCGCTGGCGACGAGATGCGCGTGCAGTTCGGGGCTGCCCGGCAGGTACGCGTCGTACTCGGCGGGGGCCGGGGAGGCGCAGGACAGGGCGAGCATGTCGGGAAAGTCCAACGCCGGGCGGACAAGTTCGATGACGACCGTCTCGTCGTCGAGGGCGAACACGCCGGGCAGATCGTGCGCGTTGGCGAAGCCGGCCAGCAGTGCCGCGGAGACCGGCTGACCGGCGACGGCGGCGGCGTACTCCGCGCAGTACCGGTCCATGCCTCGTATCGTGCTGCGGAAATAGGGCAGCGCGGGATGGCGGGTCACGGGGTTGGCGAGCCGCTTGAAGCCGCGTACGACGTCGTGAGCGGTGATCCGCCTCGGCTGCGGGGTGTCCCACCACACGTCCGGGCGCAGGTGTGCCACATACGAGCGGTGACTGGCGCCGAGCCCGGCGTTGTAGGTGGACGGCACGTCGACGGCCAGGTCACCGACCGGGCCGAGGGCCCGCCAGTCGGTCGGGTCAGCCGCCCCGCGGTAGCTGACCAGTTGCCGCGTGGTCAGCCGCAGCAGTTGGCGCTCGGCCGGGGACCAGGCGGCGGCCGGGTCGGCCTGGTGGACGGCGGTGGTACCGAGCAACCGCAGGATGTTCCGGTGCCGGGTGCCGGGTGTGCTGATCGTGGTGCTGCGTGCCTGGGTCACCTCAGGACATCTCCTCGGCAAGGCGGACCATCGTCCGGACGCTGTGGTCGATCTCCTCACGCGTGTTGAACAGATGCGTGGTGATGCGTGCCGCGTAGTGCTGGTGCGGCGATCCGGGGACGTCGAACTCGGTCCAACGGGTCCAGATCCGGTGCTCGGTCTCCAGTCGTTTGACGAAGGTGATGAACTTCTTGATGTTCCAGGCGTCCTCGGGGCGGCGGAACGGGTTGAACGCGATCAGCGGTGAGCGCAGCCGGGGATCGACGCCGGGGGAGTACATGGCCTCCTCGCCGAAAGCCTCGATCAGTCGGCCGCGCGCGTACTCGGCGAGCTCCATGACGTACCGCTCGATGCGGTGCCGCCCGATGTCGTCCCACAGTTCGAAGGCGCGGGTCAGCGCGGCGCCGCGCGCCAGGTTGGCGCTGCCGGCGCTTTGCAGGTAGTCGCCCATGTTGTAGCTGGCGACCTCGTTTGTGGTACGCGGCGGCGGGCTGCCCATCATCGGGTACCAGGTCGAGATGAGCGGCCAGAAGGTGGGCAACGGCAGCGGGTTGGACTCGGGGACGACCTTGTTGCGGACGTAGATCAGGCCGGTGCCGAGCGGTCCGCACTGGAACTTCGAGCCGGAGCAGGTGATGAAGTCGGCGCCGTAGTCGCGCAGGTTCACGTCGAGCATGCCGGGGATCAGGGCGCCGTCGATGACTGTGGTCAGGCCGTACCGGTGAGCCAGCTCGCACAGCTGCCGGACGGGGAACATGGTGCCGGTGAAGAGGGTGATCGCCGCGAACGACAGCACCCTGGTACGCGGTGTGATCGCCGACTCGACCAGGTCGACGATCTCCTCGGCCCGTACGTCGTGGCCCGACGGCGGGGTGACGGTGCGCATCACGATGCCGTGCCGGTTGCGCAGCAGGTTGAAGTTGGACAACACCGAGTAGCACTCGTGGGTGGTGGTCACCACCTCGTCACCCGCGCGCAGGTCCAGCCCGTGGATGACCCGGGCGACGCCCTCGGTCGCGTTGTGGCAGATGACGATCTCGTCCTCGTCCACCCCGAACGTCTTGCCGATGAAGGCCCGGTACTCGGTGAACATGGCCGGCCGGTAGACGTCCAGAAGTCCACCCGTCCACTGCCGGGTGACCCGGTCGACGGTGTCGAGGACCTCGTACGGCATGGCCCCGACGGTTCCGGTGTTGAGATGCACTGTCGTCGGGTCCAGGGCGAACAGTTCCCGGATGCGGCTCCACGACGCGGTGCGCAACGGGCTCGGTGGCACCGACGCCGGGACGGTGGCCGAGCCGGGGGACTCCACGGTATGGCTCACGGTGATCCCTTCGTAGCCGACGGCGGGTCCGGAGGCCGCAGAGGCGGTCCGGGCCGACGCTCAGAACAATCACTTTCTCAAGTGAAAAGCGGCGAGGCTATCGCGCAAGTTGCGGTGAAGAGAGGCTAGCGCTGCCATCCACTTCATTCCGGTATAGCATCCGAGCAAGCGTGTGCGGCAGTAGCGATCGGGCCCGGAGGAAACATGGACAGGTTGCAGTCGGCGCTGGCCCTCTACCAGGAGGCGATGGGCTACACCTACGCGGCGGCGCTGCGGGCGGCAGCGACGGTGAACGTCGCCGACCATCTGGCCGACGGGCCGCGCACCGCCACCGAGTTGGCCGCCGCCACCGGCACCGACGTCGACGGACTGCGCCGGGTGCTGCGACTGCTCGCCGCGCGGGACGTGGTGCACGAGCACGACGGCCGGTTCACCCTCACCGACAAGGGCGCCGCGCTGCGGTCGGACTCCCCGGTGCCGGCGCGGGCCGGCATCCTCATGTTCACCGACACGATGTTCTGGACGATGAGCCACCGGGTGACCGACGCGATGGGGGCGCGCCGACCCGGGTTCGACGAGATCTTCGGGCGCTCGCTCAACGACTACTTCGACAACGACGCCGAGGTCGAAGCGCTCTACTACGAGGGCATGGAGACGGTCAGCGCCGCCGAGCACCTGATCCTCGCCCGCACCGGCCTCTTTCCCGACACCGGCACGGTCGCCGACGTCGGCGGCGGGCGAGGCGGCTTCCTGCTCACCGTGCTGCGCGAACACCCCGGCCTCCAAGGCATCCTGCTGGACCGCGCCGAGGTGGTCGCCCGCCATCGGCTCGACGAGCCGGACGTCGCCGGGCGCTGGAAGGTCGTGGCCGGCGACTTCCTCGACGAGGCGCCTCACGCCGACGTGCACGTGCTCAAGCGGATCCTGCACAACTGGGACGACGAGCGGAGCGTACGGATCCTGACCAACTGCCGTCGCGCGATGCCGGCGCACGGCCGGGTACTGGTGGTCGACGCGGTCGTTCCGGAGGGCAACGACCCGCACCAGAGCAAGGAGATGGACTTCATGATGCTGGCCGCACGCACCGGACAGGAGCGTACGGCCGCCGAACTCGAACCGTTGTTCATCGCCGCCGGCCTCCGAATGGAGCAGGTGGTGGCCACCCGGTCGGTGATGTCCGTAGCGGTCGGCGTGCCGGCCTGAGCAGGGAGGTCGTCGAACCGTGCCGGATCCCCACCCACGTCCCCGCCCCGGCGGCACGTTGCGCTTCTACGGCCCCGGCGGACTTGACCACCTCGACCCCGCCGCCGCCTACTACGCCTTCTCCCACCAGGTGATCCGGCTGTTCGCCCGGCAGCTGTTCAGCTATCCGACCACGGAGGATGCCCGGGCACTGGTGCCGGTGCCGGATGTCGCCGCCGAACTGCCCACTTTCGCCAACGGAGGACGCAGCGCCGACGGTCGGAGCTACACGCTGCGGTTGCGGGACGGGGTGTACTGGGACACCAGCCCGCAGCGGGCGGTCACCGCCGCCGACTTCGTCCGTGGCTTCAAGCGGATGGCGAATCCGGTGGCGGGCGCGGGGGCCCTCGCCTACTACACCAGCACCATCGCCGGGATGGGGCAGTTCGTCGCGGGCTACCGGGCTCGCTTCGCCGGCCGCACTCCCACCGCTGCGGAGCTTGCCGACTACCAGAACAGCCACGACATCGCCGGCCTGCGGGCGGTCGACGACCGGACGTTGGTCATCGACCTGGTCAGACCGGCAAACGATCTGCTCAACCTGCTGGCGATGCCGTTCGCCTCGGCAGCCCCGCACGAGTACGACCAACTCGTCCCGGACAGCCCGGAGTTCATCCGCCAGGTCCGCTCCAACGGTCCGTACCGGATCACCTCCTACGTTCCGGGCAGCCACCTCACCATGGCGCACAACCCGGCCTGGCGGCCCGACGCCGACCCGATCCGTCGCCGGTACGTGGACCGGATCGACGTCCGGATGGCCCGGGTGAGCGACGAGCGGGTCCGCGACGAGATCACCAGCGGACGGGCGGACCTGTCCTGGGGCGCCGCCGTGGGGCGGCCACGCCGACGCACCGAAGCGGACCGCAACCTCGGCTGGGCGCTCAACCCCTACCTGGTGTTCAACCTGCACAGTCCGCGTGCGGCGGGCGCGTTGCGGCGGCGGGAGGTCCGGCTGGCCATCGCGTACGCGATCGACAAGGCGCGGCTGGTCCGGTTCTTCGACGACATGGGAATCGGCACGGTGACCCGTCCCGCGCACGGCGTCATCCCGCCTGGCAACGTCGGCCACCGTGACTACGACCCGTACCCGACCCCGGGGGACGAAGGTGACCGTGCGCGGTGTCGCCAACTGCTGGCCGAGTCGGGTTATCCGGACGGGCTCACCCTGACGATGATCTACCGGATCGACGCGGTGCACGGTCAGGTGGCGAAGGCGATCGCCGAGGACCTGGCCGCGGGTGGGATCGACTGTCGACTGGTGGAGATCGACCAGACCGACGAGTACTACCGCATCCTCCAGGATCCGAAACGGGCGGCAGCGGGGGAGTGGGACATCACCCCGGCGGCCTTCATGCCCGACTGGTTCGGCAACAACGGCCGGTCCTACGTACAGCCGATGTTCCAGAGCAACACAGCCGTCGGCACGGCGAACTACGGCGGCTACCACAATCCGTTGGTCGACGACCTGATCGACCGCGCGCTCTCCGCGCCTACCGAGGATTCGGCGGCGGCGCTGTGGCACCAGGTCGACCGGCAGGTCCTCACCGACGTGGCGATCGTGCCGATCCTGGTCTGCGAACCGACCATCGAGCACCTGACCAGCGCGCGGGTACGCGACGCGATTCCCCTCCCGCACGTCGACCGCTGGTACGACGCGGCCAACCTGTGGCTTGACCCGCCGGATTGATCCGGCGTTATTGTCGTCGCGACTAATAGCAGGCTTGAATAATATAAGTAGCTTCTGTAGCTTGGTCCGGGCAAGATCTCGTGATTCGGCTGCCCGAGTTCGCTGTGACGCGACGGGAGAGAGCATGACAGGCAATCCAGCGCTGGCCATTGAGACCCATGAGCTGGTGAAGGTCTACGGAGAGACGCGTGCCCTGGACGGGCTGGACCTCACCGTGCGCACCGGGACGATCCACGGTGTACTGGGGCCCAACGGCGCCGGCAAGACGACCGCCATGAAGATTCTGGCGACCCTGCTGCGGCCCACCTCCGGCAATGCCCAGGTGCTCGGTCACGACGTGGTGCGCGAGGCGGCGGCGGTACGCCGCCGGATCGGCCTGACCGGGCAGACCATGGCGCTCGACGAGGACATGACCGGCCTGCAGAACCTGATCCTCGCCGGCCGCCTCCAGGGCCTGCGGCACCGCCCGGCCACCGCCCGCGCCGAGCAGCTGCTGGAGGCGTTCGAGCTCACCGAGGTCGGTAATCGGCTGGTGAAGACCTACTCCGGTGGTCAGAAACGGCGCATCGACGTGGCCGCCAGCATGGTGGTGACGCACGAGTTGCTCTTTCTCGACGAGCCGACCACCGGCCTCGACCCGCGCAGCCGCAGCGAGGTCTGGCAGATGATCCGGGTGCTCGTCCAGGACGGCGGCACCGTCCTGCTCACCACCCAGTATCTCGACGAGGCCGACCAGATGGCCGACGACCTGACCCTGATCGACCACGGGCAGGTGGTGGCCCGCGGGACGCCAGCCGAGCTGAAGACCAGCCGCGCCGACGGCGTGCTGGAGGTGCTGCTGACCGATCCGTCCCGCCGCGCCGAGGCGGGCACGCTGCTCGCCCGCGCGATCGGCGCGGGCGTGGACGCCGAGTCCGACCCGTCCCGGCTGCTGGTGAAGATTCCCGACGCCGACCAGGCCGCGCGCGCCCTCGGCGAGTTGGCCCGCGCGGGAATCAGCGTCGAGGACTTCACCCTGGGGCAGCCGTCGCTGGACACGGTGTTCCTCGCGCTCACCGGCCACTCCACGCTGGACGACACCCGAGAAGAGGAAGCGGAGGTTCGGGCATGACATCATCCAGCACCCAGGCTCGGCCGGCGGCCGAGTTCCCCGGTCGGTCGGTGCCCGGCATGCAACGGCCACCCGCTCCGGGCGCCCTCTTCGCCTGCCGTACGTTCGCCTGGCGGACGTTGATCAAGCTGAAGTACGTGCAGGACCACCTTGGTACCGCCGTGGTGTTCCCGGTGATCCTCACCCTGGTCTTCACGTATCTGCTCGGTGGCGCGATCGCCGGTACGCCTGGGGACTATCTGCAGTTCTTCCTGCCCGGTGTGATCGTTCTGTCGCTTGTGGCGTCGAGCATGATGAGTGCCCTGACGCTCAACCGCGACATCGCGACCGGGATGTTCGATCGGGTCCGCTCCACGCCCATCTGGCAGCCGGCGGTCCTGGTCGGCACGATGGGCGGCGACGTCCTGCGGTACGCGCTGACCTCGGTGGTGCCGCTGGCGTTGGGTCTGCTGCTGGGCTTCCGCCCGGACGGCGGCTTCGCCGGTGTGGTGCTCGCGCTGCTCTACCTGCAGCTGTTCACCTTCAGCGTGAGCTGGTTGTGGATGTTCTTCGCGGTGTTGATTCCGCAGCCCACGGCCGCGGCCGGTGTGGTCAACCTGCTTCAGTTCATCCTGCTGTTCGGCAGCAACATCCTGGCCCCCTCCCAGACCATGCCGGGCTGGCTCGAGGCGGTGGTGAAGCTGAACCCGGTCACCCATGCCGCGACCACCACGCGTGGCCTGATGCACGGTGATCTGTCTGGCGGTGACCTCACGGCGGGTCTGCTCGCCTGCGCGGCGCTCATTGTGGTGTTCGCGACGCCGACCGCCCTGCTCTACAACCGCAAGCAGCGCTGACCCCAGACGAAGCCGGCCCCGGTTCCCACGAGGGAACCGGGGCCGGCTTCGTCTGGCGGTCAGGATTCGGCATTGACCAGGGCGGCCCAGGTCTGGCCGCGTTCCTGGGCGATCCGCATCATCTCGGGACTCGGCTCGAACTCCTCGGCGGCGTCCTCCGGTACGGGGGCGCCGGGCAGGTCGCCGCGCAGGAACATGCTCAGGAAGTCGAGGGCCATCTCCCAGCCCACGGCCACCTCGATGAGCATCAGGTCGGAGACCGTGGCGTGCTCCAGTTCGAGCAGCGTGCCGGAGCCGTCTTCGCTCAGCCGCAGCTCCACCTCGCTGTCGGGCTTGTCGCCGTAGATCCAGCTGAGGGTGAGCAGCCGCGGCGGCTCGCAACGCAGGATGTCACCGTGCGCGTTGCCCGGCAGGTCGAAGGTGCCGCCCTGGCGTAGCTCCCCCTTCGGCTCGATGAACCAGCGGTTGATCCGGTTCGGGTCGGTGCAGGCGCTCCATACCTCCTCGACCGGCGCGTCGTATCGCTGCCGGATGATGACGCTGCGGGCGTCGCCGGCGGGGATCGAACGCCGGCCGATGAGTCGCTCGGTCGGCTGGCCGGAGGCCACCGGGTTGTTGAGTTCGCTCACTTCGCCGTCACCTCCTTGATCCTCTTTTCGAAGGAGGCGAGGATCGTGGGCCAGCCCTTGTCCATGCCGTTGCGCACCCGCTTGGCGTGCTTGGTGCCCATCCGGTCGAAGTGCGTGTGCTCGACCTCAACCCGGGTCTTCTTCTGACCGTCGGGCACGAACGTCACCGTGAACTCACTGGCGTTGTCCGGGTCGATGCGGCCGAAACCGTTGAGTCGCCAGCCGACGGCCAGGGTGTCCGGTGCGTCCACCGTGCGGATCAGGCCGAAGGTGTGTTCCTCGCCCTGCTCGTCGATCTCGTAGAGGCGGCCGCCCTTCTTGGGGTCGACGCCCAGGGGCGCGCCGACCTTTGTGGTGCGGAAGTTCTCCGGCCACCACTGCGGGAAGTCCTCCAGGAACACCTTGAAGGCGGTCTTGCGGTCGGCCGCGACCGTGACACTGTGCCGGACGAACGGATCGTAGTTCGGCGGTTTCGGCTTCCGGGCGGTGGTGCTCTTGGTCGCCGTGCGGGTGGCGGACGCGGTCTTCTCCTGTGGCATGTCTCCGTCCTCACTGTCGCTGTGCGGGAGGTGGACGGCCCGCGGCTCGCCCACCTCTCCATAAGTCGACGCAAACGTAAGTCAGAGTTTATACGTACCCCGCCCGGCTTGCTCGATGCGCGGTGGACACGCGGGGTTCAGGAGCCCCACCGCAGGTAGGCGGGGGCCGGTCGGCCGGGGATCAGGCGCAGCGTGGCGTGGTCCAGGCCAAGGGTCTCCCGCATCGCGATGTTCTCCCCCGGCCACTTGGGGTTGTCCAACTCGTCGAAGGCGACGATGCTGCCCTTGGTGAGGTGTGGACGGATGGCCTCGAGCACCGCCTTGGACGGTTCGTAGAGGTCGAGGTCGAAGTAGGCCAGCGCGATGACCGTCTGCGGGTTCTCCGCCAGGTAGCGCGGCACCGTCTCGCGTACGTCCCCCTCAACGAGGACGCTGCGCTGGGTCACGTGGCCGAAGAACTCGCTGCACTCGTGGGCGTCGAGGACCTCCCGCAGGTACGCCGGGTAGCCCCCGGGGGTCGCGAACCGGCCTTCGTACGCGGTCGGACCGACCTTGTCGACCTCGTTGACGTCCGGAAATCCGGTGAAGGTGTCGAAGCCGACGATGCGGCGCAGCGGGTTGTAGGGCTCGTAGAGGCCGCGCAGCGCGGTGAAGGTGGCGAGGTGGCGGCCGTACCGGACACCGAACTCCATGATCACGCCGGGTACGTCCAGGACCTCGCGGTAGAGGTGGTCCATGGAGAGCAGGTCGGTCAGCTGGTGCCGGCGTAGGAAGAGGGGAAGGTTGTTGACCAGTTCCTCGGTCGGGATGGGGGAGTTGGTCAAGAGCTTCGTCAGGCGCTGAGTCGTGTCCGTCTCCTCGGCCGAGTCGTGCACGAAGGCACGCAGGTCCTGACCGTCACCGCTGCCCATAGAGGCCTCCCAGACGTAGATCACTTTATATTTTCAAGCGTAGAGCAGGAGCGTCGGATGGCACAACACGGCAAGGTTGCTTGCCGTACGAGTTGCGCAAGCCGGGACACTGTAGATCCGTAAGGCCTGTGCTAGATATGAATAAAGTGGATTGTTCTCCCTTCGAAAGGCGAGTGATCGACGTGCGTGTGCTGTTCGCCAGTCTCGGAACACACGGCCACACCTACCCGCTACTGCCGTTGGCCGCCGCCGCTCGGGATGCCGGCCACGAGATCACCTTCGCCACCGGTGAGGGCTTCGCCGAGGTGTTGCGTGGGCAGGGCTTCGACCCGGTCGCCACCGGGATGCCGGTCTTCGACGGCTTCCTGGCGGCGCTACGGATCCGCTTCGACACCGACAGCCCCGACGGGCTGACGCCCGAGCAGCTCAGCGAGCTTCCCCAGATCGTGTTCGGACAGGTGATGCCACAGCGCATCTTCGACCAGCTCCAGCCGGTGCTCGACCGGGTGCGACCCGACCTCGTCGTGCAGGAGATCAGCAACTACGGCGCAGGACTGGCCGCCACCAAGGCCGGCATCCCGACCATCTGCCACGGGGTCGGCCGAGACACCCCGGACGAGCTGACCCGTTCCATCGAGGACGAGGTGGCCCGGCTCGCCGCTCAGCTCGGCATCGACCTGCCGCCCGGGCGCATCGACGCCTTCGGCAACCCGTTCCTCGACATCTATCCGCCGTCGTTGCAGGAGCCCGCGTTCCGGTCCCGCCCCGAGCGCCATGAGCTGCGCCCGGTGCCGTTCACCGAGCGACCGGACGTGCCGGACTGGGTACTCGCGCGGACCGGGTCCCGGCCCCTGGTGTACCTGACCCTGGGCACCTCCAGTGGCGGCACCGTCGAGGTGCTGCGGGCCGCGATCGACGGCCTGGCCGCCCTGGACGTCGATGTCCTCGTCGCGGGCGGCCCTTCGCTCGATCTCACCCAACTCGGCGAGGTGCCGACCAACGTGCGGCTGGAGTCGTGGGTCTCGCAGGCGGCGCTGCTTCCCCACGTCGACCTCGTGGTCCATCACGGCGGCAGCGGGACCACCATCGGCGCGTTCGACGCCGGTGTGCCGCAGCTCTCCTTCCCGTGGGCTGGTGACTCGTTCGCGAACGCCCAAGCCGTGGCCCAGGCCAAGGCCGGTGAGCACCTGCCGCCCGGCGGTGTCAACGCCGAGGCGGTGGCGGACGCCGCGAAGCGGCTGATCGCGGACGAGAGCTACCGGACGGCGGCGAAGGCGGTCGCCGCCGAGATCGCCGCGATGCCGGCCCCCGACGAGGTCGCCCGCCGGCTGCCCGACTTCGCCGCGGGGCGGGCCGCCTGATCGCGCCCGAGCGATGGGCCCGAATCGGGCTGTCCGAACGCCCGTTCGCCGTCGTCCGGCCGTGCCGGCGCAGCTGGGCGGTCACCGGAGCGGAGCGTCCGGAACCGCCCCGGGCGTGTCACCCGGATCCGGTCGAGCCGAGACGGGGCCCAGGCGGCGATTCGGCAAGGCGTTGGTTCGTCCGGATGCCGGTGTGGTATCCGGACGAACCACCAGCGCCGCCGGGTGCCTTCTGGGTCCGTCGCAGGCCGGCGAAGATCCGGAAGACGCGCCCTAGCCGTCCGTGCCGCCGGACTGACGGCGGGTCTGGTGGTCGGCCGGCGACTCGCCGCTGCCGGACCGGCGGCGGGACCGACCCCGCGCGATCTCTGTGCTCAGCGCGTCGAGGCGCTGGCTCCAGAAGCTGCGATAGCGCTCCAGCCAGTGGTCCAGCTCCTGAAGCGGTGCCGGATCGACGGCGTACAGGCGGCGGGTGCCCTGCGGACGCACCGTGGTGAAGCCGTTCTCCCGCAACACCCGAAGGTGCTGGGAGACACCGGGCTGGGAGATCCCGAACTCGCGTTGCACGATCGCGCCGACCTCGCCAGCCGACATCTCGCCGTCGGCCAGCAGCTCGATGATGCGGCGGCGGACGGGGTCGCCCAGGACGTCGAACGCGTGCACGGCACGACAATATCAGACCGTGGTTATAAAGGCGGCAGGTCGGCGATCGTCCTGGCACCGCCGATCCAGCTCGCCACCTGGTCGACGACCGGTGGTGCCGGGAGGGGTAGGAATGTTCGGGCCACAGCACGCCGCGGTGTACGAGGCGACCTACCGTAGCCGGGGCAAGAGTTGGCAGGCAGAGGCCACCGACGTGGCCGACCGGATACTGGCCGTCCGTCCGGCTGCGACCCGGTTGCTCGACGTCGGCTGCGGCACCGGAGCCCACCTGGAATCGTTCGCCGGCCGGTTCGCCCATGTCGAGGGCGTGGAATTCGCGCCGGCCATGCTGGACGTGGCCCGCCGCCGGCTGCCCGGGGTGACGCTGCACGCCGGTGACATGCGCGATTTCCGGCTGGGTGCCACCTTCGACGCGGTGACCTGCCTCTTCACCGCGATCAACTTCCTCGGCACGGTGGCGGAGATGCGGGCCGCCATCGCCACGATGGCCAGGCATCTCGCGCCCGGCGGCGTGCTGGTGGTGGAGCCCTGGTGGTTTCCGGAGCGGTTCATCGACGGTCACCTCGGTGGCGACCTGGTCCGGGAGCCGGACCGGGTGGTGGCTCGGATCTCACGCTCGACCCAGCAGGGGCGGCTCACCCGGATGGAGGAGCGTTGGCTGGTGGGTGACGCCCACGGCATACGCGAGTTCACCCAGGTCGGCCTGCTGGCGATGTTCACTCGTGACGAGTATTTGGACGCGTTCGCCGCCGCCGGCTGCGAAGGGTCATATGTGACCGGCTGGTTAACCGGACGAGGACTTTTCGTGGCCATCCGTACCGGCGAGCCGCCGTCGAACTGAACAGATCTGACGCGGGCCAACCTCGACGGACCAATCCTACGATGTGGGAGCCGGGAAGGTTGTGGTGGTCCGGCGGATGAGTAACCCGGGAAACGGATAGACCGGACCGTCTCCTCGGCGTCGCAACCTCGCTCTACGGATCGACGAACCGTCCAATAGTACGGTGCGTCAGCGCCCGTGCGCGTGTCATCGTCGCATTCACCGCAACCAATCAGCGGGACGACGGACGTTTGTCTGCCAGACGGACTGATCCTATTTCGTCGGCAGATACGACGAAAGGTTCAGCCTGAGTGTCGGCACCCGCCGATGGCACCGGTGGACGCGCGGCATCCGACGGCTCAGGGCGTGGCCCGGCCCATCCGAGGAGCGACGTGACACACACCGACGCACGACCACACCGGCTGCCGGCACTCACCGGTTATCGCTTCTTCCTCGCGCTCACCGTGGCGGCGGTGCACCTGCTCTCCACGTCGCAGCTCTTCGCCAACGAGGCGCTGCAACTCGGGATGGGCCTGACCACGCCGTTGGCCTCGGCCGCCCTGGCCACCTTCTTCACTCTCAGCGGTTTCGTGCTGACCTGGTCGGCGCCAGCGATGGACCGGGCCGTCCGGTTCTGGCGTCGCCGGTTCTGGAAGATCGTGCCGCTACACGTGCTCGCCTGGGGTGTCGCGGTGGCGTTCGTCCTGCTCGCCAGCGCGCCGTCGCCGGTCAGCGGATTCTCCACCGACCTACGGGCCGGCCCGGCGGTGGCGAGCCTGCTGCTGGTGCAGGGTTGGGTGCCGTCCTGGGACTACCTGTCCTACCTGAACGCCCCGGCCTGGTCGATCTCGACCGAGGCCTTCTTCTACCTGTTGTTCCCGTTGCTGCTGCCGTTGGTGCTGCGTATCCCGGCCGAGCGGCTGTGGCGCTGGTGCTTCGCGATCATCGGGGGCATCCTGCTGATCTCGGCACTGAGCCCGCTGCTACCCGGCGTTGCCCAACTGGACTGGTTGCCGTTCAACCTCACCGAGTACTGGTTCGTCTACACCTTCCCTCCGGTCCGGCTGCTGAATTTCCTGCTCGGCATGGTGCTGGCGCGCATCGTGCAGACCGGTCGCTGGCGGCGGGTCGCCCGGTGGAAGCTGGTGGTCTCGACGATCCTGGCGTTCCTGCTGACCCCGATGCTGCCGTTCACCTTCATCTTCAGCGCGGCGCTGTTCCTGCCCCTGTTCGCGTTGGTGGCGAACCTCGCCCACGCGGACCTGGAAGGTCGCGGTCGGGTGCTGCGATCCCGGCCGTTGGTCGCCCTGGGCAACGCGTCGTACGCGCTGTACATCATCCATTTTCCGATCATGCTGATCATGCGGCACCTGGTCGGTGCGGACCAGCGGTTCGGCGCCGGGGTGGGTTTCCTGGTCGCCGGCGCGATGCTGCTGGTGTCGATCGCCGTCGCGCTCGGTCTGCACCGCTGGGTGGAGGAACCGCTCCGTCGCCGGTACGCGCGAGCCCGGGTCACCGGTGACCGGCCGAGCCTCGGCGGGCAGATCCGCCCAGCCACCGTCGTGCCCGGACAGGCCTGACCGCACGTGTTGCCCACCCCCGACCACCCGAGCGGCGCTGTGGTGCTCCGGCTACCGGGCGACCAACCCGTCGTCGGCCTGCGCTGTCCACCAAGGGTTGCGCCGGGCCCACTCGACGGTGTGGCGCAGGCCGGTCGCCAAGGGAGTCTCGGCGCGCCAGCCGAGCAGGCTGGCGGCCTTGCCACAGTCCGGCACGCGCCGGGGGATGTCCTGGTAACGGGCTCCGAGGCCGGCACCGGTGTCCGCCGTCCGGGCCGACACCGTCACCCCGGCCACCTCGGCGGCCAGCCGGATCGCCTCGGCCACCGGCGTCTCGACGGTGTTGCCGATGTTGAAACACTCGCCGACCGCCCGCGGGTGCGCCGCCGCGAGCAGGGTCGCCTCGGCCGCCTCGGATACCCAGGTGAAGCAGCGGGTCTGCCGGCCGTCGTCGTACACCACGGGTGGATCACCACGGAGCAGCCGGGCGATCGTGCGGCTGAGCACGTACGCGGGCCGCTGGCGCGGGCCGTAGACGTTGAAGTAGCGCAGCACGACCACCGGTAGTCCCTCCTGCCGGTGGTAGGCGAAGGTGAGGTGCTCGGCGGCGGCCTTGCTCGTCGCGTACGACCAGCGGTCGGTCGCGGTGCTGCCGAGCACCCGGTCGTCCTCTTCCCGCCACGGCACCCGGGGATTGCGTCCGTACACCTCGCTGGTGCTGGAGACCAGCACCCGGGCGCCACAGCGCAGGCCGGCCCGCAGGGCGTTGCGGGTGCCATCCACGTTGACCTCGACGACATCCAGCGGCCGGCTGAGATACCGGTCGACGCCGACGACAGCGGCGAGGTGGTAGATCTCGTCCACGCCGGTGGCGGCAGCGGTCAGCGCGGTCGCGTCACGGACGTCGCCTCGCACGTGCCGGACGTCGCCGGCTGCCCCGGCCAGGTCCGGCGGCGGGTCGGCGGGATCGTAGACCACCACCTCGTCACCCCGGTCGAGCAGGCGTTGCACCACGTGACTGCCGACGAAGCCGAAGCCGCCGGTCACCAAGGACCTCGGCACGATGTCACCTCCCGATACCGCGATAGGCGAAGCCGAGCCGAAGCACCTCGCGGATGCGCGTCGGCGTCAGGTGCATGCGCCCGTCGAAGAACAGGCAGGGGCGGTGCACCTGAGTGACCAGCGTGCTGAGGTCGAGGTCGTGGAACTGGCGGTGTCCGGCGAGGAAGGCGAGACAGCCGGCCCCGGCGACCGCCTCGGCCAGGCTCGCCGCCGGTGCGAAGCCGAACCGGGCCTCGATCTGCGCCGGGTCGGCGAGCGGGTCGAAGATCCGGACCTGGAACCCGGCCTCGCGCAGCGCCGCCACCACGCCCAGCACCGGGGTGTTGCGGACGTCGCCGGTGTCGCTCTTGAAGGCCGCGCCGAGCACGGCGACCGTGGTGTCCGACCGGTCCAGGCCGAGCTTGAGCAGTTCGTCGGCGATCAGCGAGGCGGTGTAGCGGGGCATGTCGTCGTTGACCGCCCGGGCGGTCTCCACCGTGCGTAGCGGGACGCCTCGGCTGCGACCGTCCCGCCAGGCCATCCACGGGTCCTTTGTGAGGCACGAGCCACCGACCCCCACCCCGGGCATCAGCAGGTTGACCATGCTGCTGCCCTTGGGCAGGGTGTTCGCCGCGCCGGTCACGTCCAGGACGTCCACATCGAGCGCCGAGCAGTACCGTGCCAGCTCGTTGGCAACCGCCACGTTCGCGTCGATCCACCAGTTGGTGGCCAGCTTGACCACCTCGGCCGCCTCGGCGGACGGCACCTGATGGACCTCGACGCCGAGGCTGGAGCGCCAGAAGCGCTCGGCCGCCGCGGCCGAGCGGGGACCGACCCCGCCCACCACGACCGGCAGGCTGCGCACCTGGGCCAGGGCGGCACCCTCCGCCAGCCGCTCCGGGCAGAAGGCGAGCCAGAAGTCGCATTCGCGGACCAGCCCACCGCGCTCCAGCAATGGCGCGACGAGGGTGCGGGTGGTGCCGGGGGAGACCGTCGACTTGACGATCACCAACTGCCCGGCGCGCAGGTACCCGGAGAGCTGTTCGCAGGCCGCCACCAACTGGTCGGCGACCATCTCACCCCGCGGGTCGGTAGGCGTGCCGACGGTCACCAGCACCACGTCGACGCCGGCCACCACCGCGTACGAACTGCTCGCGGTGAGCCGTCCGGTGGCGCTCAGGTCGGCCACGGCGGCGGCGAGGCCGGGCTCGGGCAGCCGACACCGGCCGGCCCGCAGGTCGGCCACCAGGGACTCGTCGCTGTCGATCGCCACCACCTCGGCGCCGCGTTCGGCGAGCGCCACCGCGAGGCAGGTGCCGACGTAACCGGCGCCGATGACGGCGGCCTTCAGTGCGGACACGCGTCCGGAAACGGGATCGATTGGCATGGTTGTCCGGAACCGCCTTCCTGTTCACGGCGTCGCGGGCCGGTCACCGTCGGGCGAACCCGCCAGGCCGCCGCCATCACGCGATGGCCGGGGTGGCGGGCGCGTGACGGCCGACCGGCCGGGCCGGTCCTGACCAGCGTCCCGGTGCGACCCGGCCGATGAGCGTCTCGACCAGTCGGCACACCGGCCCGATCGCCAGCGCGGGCGGGTCGGTGGGGCGGGGAGGCTGGATCGCGATGCGGGCACGGGCCCGGCCGTCCTGGGGCAGCAGCAGGTCCGAGGCGCCCACCAGATAGCTGGTCGGCTCCTCGTCCACAAGGGCCTGGGCGACCGTGCTGTGACCTCGGACCAGCACGACCCGGGTGTGGTACGTGCCGGGACGGGCCACCACCGGCACGCCCGTGCCGCCGGCCGAGACCGCCCACGCAGTTGACGCGTCACTGGACTCACCCGCCGTGCGCAGGCCGACCAGGACGAGGTCGTCGGGGGTGCTGTCGGGCAGGTGCAGCGTCAGCCGGGGGCGGACCACCTCGGTGCGCGCCCGGCGCAGCGCCTCGGCCAGGACGTAGCAGGGCCGTCCGGCCAGCAGCCGGGCCAACTGGCGGAAGTGTCCGGGCGAGGTGCCGACGAGACGGGTGAACTGGGTGGTGAACGTGCCGGCACTGGTATAGCCGACGTAGCCGCTGATCGCGGTCACCGTCAGGCCGGTGTGCAGCAGCAGCCGGCGGGCCTCCGCCATGCGCAGCGCGGCGAGGAACCGGGCCGGGGTCATCGAGGTCACGTCCCGGAAGAGCCGATGGAAGTGGAACGGGCTGAAGGGAACCACCCGGGCCAGGTCGGCAAGCTGCAGCGGCTCCGCGAGATGACCACGCATGTATTCGATCGCCCGTGCCGCAGCGGCAGCACGGGAGTGGTCGACCGTGCTCCGCGTCATGCCTGACGTCGTTTTCACGTGCACTCCCTGCGAGTCGATCGGGCACCGTTGTGGATTGTGCGCGGCTGTGCTTGACGTTTTCTTGATTGCTGGCCGGGAGGGCCGGCCGGCAATTGATGGGCCAGCCGAGCAAGTTGAGAGAAGTAACTCCGATGATCGCCGTGAAACATGGTTCGGGTACCGACACGGCGACACTGGTCCCGTATGGGGCTGATTAATCAGCGGGGTCCAATTTGCCGAATCATGTCGGCCTTATTGCGGATGACGCGCGTCAGGAGTAATCCATGCCCGTCAACTGGCGAACCATTCGTCAGAACCTTCTGACCCCGAAAACAACCGAGGCCAGCTTTGCCACTCGTGGGTTTGTCGCCCGCGACGAGGCCAGCCGCGAGCTGCTGGAGTCCGTCGGCGTCCACTTCCTCACCGGCTTCCGGTACGCGGTGGGTGAGCGGGGCCCGGTCGAGGCCGCGGCGCGGCTGGAGACGGTCGAGCCCGACCTGCGGGGCTTCGCGTACGAGGGTGCCGCGATGGGTTTCGCCGTGCTGGACGGGTTGACCGGTGGCCGCCGGCTGGCCCGTTTCCTCGCCGGTCCCGCCGATCGGCACGTCTACATGGTCCATGTCGGGCTGGGGTGGGCGATGGCCCGGCTGCCCCGCTGGCGCTGGCGGGCCGTCCAACCGACCGACCGCCTGCTGGGCTGGTTGGCCCTCGACGGGTACGGCTTCCACCAGGCGTACTTCCACACTCAGCGATACGTGCGGGAACGCCACCGGGACCGGATCGGCTCGTGGCCGGGGGATCCCGCCGGGCGGTGGACCGGTCAGGTCATCGACCAGGGCGTCGGGCGGGCGTTGTGGTTCGTGGCGGGCGCCGACCCCGACCGGGTCGCCGACACGATCGACAAGTTCCCCGTCGAGCGGCGCGAGGACCTGTACAGCGGGACCGCGCTCGCCGCCACCTACGCCGGCGGCGCCCGCCGCGAACTGCTGCTCCGGCTGGCTGAACGGGGCGCGGCGTACGCACCGGCCATGGCGCAGGGCAGCGCGTTCGCCGCGCAGGCCCGTCGCCGTGCCGGCCTGACCAGCGAACACACCGGCGTCGCCACCGAGGTGTTCTGCGGTACGCCCGCAGCGCAGGCCGCCGAGGTGACCGAGCACGCGTTGGACGGCCTCGACCACGACGGGCCGGTGCCGGCGTTCCTGGTCTGGCGGCAGCGGATCGCCCAGCAGTTCGTGACCTTGGGGAGGTGCTGACCCGTGTTGGCAATCAGAAGGATGCTCCGTCGGCAATTGGCCGGGGTGGTGGCGCTGGTGCTGCTCGTCGGCACCTTTGTGGCCGTCCGGTTGCCGGAGGCGAGCGCCGACGAGCGGCGGGTGATGGCGCAGTCCTACCGGTTCACGCCCCTGTCGCTGACCATGCCCGGTGGGCTGCCGCAGCAGTCGATCCGCCAGGTGAACGGCGCGTACCGGCACATCGCGGCGTGGATCTCCTCGGTCGGGGCGGGCATCGCGGTGAACGACCTGGACGGCGACGGGCTTGCCAATGACCTCTGCGTCACCGACCCGCGCATCGACCGGGTCGTGGTGTCGCCGGCACCGACCCCGGGCGCGGACCGCTACCAGCCCTTCGTGCTGGACCTGGCGCCGCTGCCCACCAACCCGCACATCGCCCCGATGGGCTGCCTGCCCGGCGACCTCAATGGAGACGGCCGTACCGACCTGCTGGTCTACTACTGGGGTCGCACGCCTGTGGCGTTCCTGGCGCGGGCCGACGCGACAGCCCTGTCCCGCGACGCCTATGTGGCGGTCGAGTTGCTGCCCGACCGGGTGCCGGCCGGTGGCACCTACACCGGTCCGCAGTGGAACACCAACGCCGCGACGCTGGCCGACTTCGACGGTGACGGCAACCTCGACGTCTACATCGGCAACTACTTCCCCGACAGCCCGGTACTCGACCCCGGCCAGCACGGCGGGGTGGCGATGAACCGGTCGATGTCCAACGCGCTCAACGGTGGCGACGACCACGTGCTGCGGTTCACCGGCGGCAGCGCCGGCCCGGAGCCCGACGTCTCGTACGCCGAGGTGCCGGACGTCTTCGCCACCGACGTGTCGCGGGGCTGGACGCTGGCGGTCGCCGCCAACGACGTCGACGGCGACCTGCTGCCGGAGTTGTACATCGCCAACGACTTCGGCCCCGACCGGTTGCTGCACAACCGGTCGGAGCCGGGCCGGATCGCCTTCGCCCTGGTGGAGAGCAGCGGACTTCCCGGGTTGACGCCCAAGTCGAAGCGGGTCGGCCACGACTCGTTCAAGGGCATGGGCGTCGACTTCGGCGACTTCGACGGCGACGGCATGTTCGACCTGTACGTCGGCAACATCACCACGTCGTTCGGTATCCAGGAGAGCAACTTCGCCTTCGTCAACACCGCCGCCGACGCCGACGAGCTGCGCGCCACGCTGCGCGAGGGCAAGGCGCCGTGGCAGGACCGCAGCGCCGAGCTGGGCCTGGCCTGGAGCGGCTGGAGCTGGGACGTGAAGCTCGCCGACTTCACCAACCGGGGCCGGCCGGACATCGTGCAGACGGCGGGCTTCGTCAAGGGAGAGGTCAACCGCTGGGCGCAGTTGCAGGAGTTGGCCACGGCCAACGACGAGCTGCTGGCCGATCCGCGCTGGTGGCCCCGGGTGGAGCAGGGCGACGACATCGCCGGCGGCCAGCACCTGGTCTTCCACGTGGCCGGCGACGACGGCCGGTACGAGGACCTGAGTGTCGAACTCGGGTTGGCCGAGCGGGTGCCCACTCGGGGTGTCGCTGTCGGTGACATGGACGGCGACGGCCGGCTCGATTTCGCCGTGGCCCGGCAGTGGGACGCCCCCGTCGTGTACCACAACGACAGCCCGACGACCGGGGCCAACCTGACGCTGCGGCTGCTGCACGACCAGCCGCAGGCCGCCGGCCCGCTCGCTGGCGCCGGGTCTCCGGTGATCGGCGCGCAGGTCCGGGTGACCACCCCGGACGGGCGAGTGCTGATCGATCGCGTCGACGGCGGTAGCGGCCATTCCGGCCGGCGCAGCAACGAAGTTTCGGTCGGCCTCGGTGAGGTGGCTGGTCCGGTCACCGTGCAGCTGAGTTGGCGCGACCGTGAGGGCACCCCCCGGGAGCAGGAACTGCGGCTCACCCCCGGGCGGCACACCCTCGCCCTCGGTACCCAGGCACGGGAGGCTTCGCGATGAGTCAGCAGCGTACCCAACACAAGGACCCGCGGATCGTCACCGCGCTGCGCAGGTTCGCCATCTCCATCACGGCCCTGAACATCTTCGGGTACACCGTGCTCGGGTTCGAGCAGGCCTGGGCGTGGCCACTGCTCGCACTGGCGGTGGGGTACAGCGTCGAGATCCTGCTGGAGACGATCGGCGCGTGGGCCGAGGAGCGCCGCGCGCGTTACCTCGGCGGCGGCGTACGCGGATTCGTCGAGTTCCTCTACCCGGCGCACATCACCAGCCTCGCCGTGAACATGCTGCTGTACGTCAACGACCAGGTGCCGGTCATGCTCTTCGCGGTGATGGTC
Source organism: Verrucosispora sp. WMMD703 (assembly GCF_049178935.1). Lineage (NCBI taxonomy): Bacteria > Bacillati > Actinomycetota > Actinomycetes > Micromonosporales > Micromonosporaceae > Micromonospora > Verrucosispora sp. WMMD703. The sequence goes on from NZ_JBMHMM010000004.1 coordinate 2,788,398, forward strand.
GCGATCAGCGGCAAGTGGCTGTTCCGAGCGCCGGTCAACGGCCGGCTCCGGCATTACATGAACCCGTCGAACTTCGGCATCGCGATCGCGCTGCTGCTGTTTCCGTGGATATCCATCGCACCGCCGTACCAGTTCACCGAGCACCTCACCGGCATCGGCGACTGGATCGTCCCGGCGGTGATCGTGATCTTCGGGACGCTGCTCAACGCCAAGCTCACCGGCCGAATGTGGCTGATCGCCGGCTGGCTGGGGGTGTTCGTCCTCCAGTCGGTGTTCCGTGGCCTGGTGCTCGACACCTCCATCGTCGGCGCGCTGGCCACCATGACCGGCGTTGCGTTCGTGCTGTTCACCAACTACATGATCACGGATCCGGGGACGACACCGTCGAAGCCCTGGTCGCAGTTCGCCTTCGGTGGCGGTGTCGCGCTGGTCTACGGCGTGCTCACCGGCGCATCCGTCGTGTACGGGCTGTTCTTCGCCACCGCGATCGTCTGCCTGATCCGTGGCGGCTTCCTGTGGTCGCTGCACGCGGTCCGCCTCGCCGCGCAGCCGGGGCCCACCGATGCCGGCGCTCTGGACGGCAAGGTGTCGGCCAGCGTGACACGCGAGATGGTGCGGGCATGAGTCGGATAGCCGTGGTCGGCCTGGCCTGCCGGTTTCCCGACGCCGCCGGACCTGGTCAACTCTGGGAGAACGTCCTCGCCGGGCGGCGGGCGTTCCGCCGGCTGCCCGACGAGCGGATGCGCGCCGAGGACTACTGGTCGGCGGACCCGACCGCGGCTGACCGCTACTACGCGGCCAACGCCGCGGTGATCGAGGGGTACGAGTTCGACCGGGTCGGCTTCAAGGTCAGCGGCAGCACCTACCGCTCCACCGACCTGACCCACTGGCTGGCGCTGGACATGGCCGCGCAGGCGCTGGCCGATGCCGGGTTCGCCGAGGGCGACGGCCTGCCCCGCGAGCGTACGGCCGTCGTCGTCGGCAACACGCTGACCGGCGAGTTCACCCGGGCGGGGACGATGCGGCTGCGCTGGCCGTACGTGCGGCGGGTGGTGGGCGCCGCGTTGGGCGCGCAGGGCTGGGACGACGAGCGGGTGGCGGACTTCCTCGCCGGCCTGGAGTCCTCCTACAAGTCGCCGTTCCCGGAGGTGACCGAGGACAGCCTCGCCGGTGGCCTGTCCAACACCATCGCCGGTCGCATCTGCAACTACTTCGACCTGCACGGCGGCGGCTACACCGTGGACGGCGCCTGCGCCTCCTCGCTGTTGTCCGTGCTCACCGCCTGTCGCAACCTGTCCGATCAGGACGTCGACGTGGCGATCGCCGGTGGGGTGGACCTGTCGATCGATCCGTTCGAGATGGTCGGCTTCGCCCGCACCGGCGCCCTGGCCCGGGAGGAGATGTACGTCTACGACCGTCGGTCCAACGGATTCTGGCCTGGTGAGGGCTGCGGCATGGTCGTGCTGATGCGGGAGCGGGACGCGCTCGCACAGGGCCGCCGCATCTACGCCACGGTCGCCGGCTGGGGCGTCTCCTCCGACGGGCGTGGCGGCATGACCCGACCCGAGGCCGACGGCTACCGGTTGGCGCTGCGCCGCGCGTACCAACGGGCGGGCTTCGGCGTGGAGAGCGTGCCGCTGTTCGAGGGGCACGGCACCGGGACAGCGGTGGGCGACGCCACCGAACTGAGGGCACTCGGCGCGGAACGGCGGTCGGCCGATCCGCAGGTCGCACCGGCGGCGATCGGCTCCATCAAGGGCATGATCGGTCACACCAAGGCGGCGGCCGGCGTGGCCGGGCTGATCAAGGCCGTACTCGCGGTGCACCATCAGGTCATCCCGCCGACCGTGGGTTGCACCGATCCGCACGCCGAACTCGTCGGTGACCGGCCGGCGCTGCGAGTGGTCCGCCAGGCTGAGCCCTGGCCGGACGACGCTCCGCAGCGGGCCGGGATCACCGCGATGGGGTTCGGCGGCATCAACACCCACCTGGTGATCGACGGGCCGGTCCGTCCGCGTCGCCGGCAGCTGGACCGGCGTACCCGGCAGCTGGCCCGGTCGGCGCAGGACGCCGAGCTGCTCCTGGTGGACGCCGACGGCCCGGACGCGCTGCGGGAACGGCTGGAGCAGCTACGGCCGACGGTGGCCAAGCTCGCCTTCGCCGACCTGGCCGACCTGGCGGCGACGCTGCACCGGCAGCAACGAGGGCGGGCCTACCGGGCCGCCGTCGTGGCCCGTACCCCCCGGGAGGCCGAGCGGGCGGTGGAGGCGGCAGCTGCCGCGCTGGCGCCCGGGGCCCCGGGCAGGCTGGTCGACCCTGGGCTGGGTGTCTTCGTCGGACGGGTCACCCGTCCGGTCCGCGTCGGCTTCCTCTTTCCCGGCCAGGGCTCCGGTCAGGGTTGGGGTGGCGGCGCACTGCGCCGGAGATTCACCGAGGTGGACGAGGTCTGGCGGACCGCAGGCGACGTCCCCGGCGGTGACCGTGCCGAAAGCGTCGGGACCGCTGCCGCCCAACCCCGCATCGTCACCGGGTCGATCGGCGCGTTGCGGGTGCTCGACGCGCTTGACATCGACGCCACTGTCGCTGTCGGGCACAGCCTCGGCGAGTTGACCGCTCTGCACTGGGCGGGCTGCCTGGACGAGGGTGAGCTGCGGGATCTGGTCGCGGCGCGGGGGCACCTCATGGCGAGCCTGGCCCGGCCCGGTGCGATGGCCGGTGTCATCGGCGACCCGGCGGAGACCGCCGCCCTGCTCGACGGCACGGGCGCGGTGGTGGCCGGCTACAACGGCCCCCGACAGACGGTGGTGGCCGGCACTGACGACGCCGTCGGCGAGGTGGCCCGGCGGGCGTCGCTGGCCGGTCTGGCCTGCACCCGACTGAATGTCTCGCACGCCTTCCACTCGCCGCTGATGGCGCCTGCGGCCGAAGCCTTCGGCGAACGGCTGCGGTCGTGCCGGTTCGGCCCACCGTTGCGGCGGGTGGCCTCGACGGTGACCGGGATCGTGCTGCCACCGGACACCGATCTGGTCGAGCTGTTGCACCGGCAGATCCAGGCGCCGGTGCGCTTCACCGTGGCGCTGGCCCGTGCCGCGGTCGAGGTCGACCTGTTCGTCGAGGTGGGGCCGGGGCAGGTGCTCAGTCGGCTGGCCCGGGACCAGATGCCGGACCTTCCGGCGCTGGCGCTGGACACCGACGCCGAGTCTCTCGTCGGCCTGCTCACCGCCGTCGGTGCGGTGTACGTGCTGGGTGGTCCGGCCAGCTATCCGGCCTTGTTCGAGGACCGGTTCACCCGGCCGTTGGACCTGGACCGGCCGAGCACCTTCTTCGCCAACCCCTGCGAGTCGGCTCCCCAGGTGGCGGTGCCGGCCGCCGCCGCGTCGCCAGCGCCGACCGCCGAGGTCGCGCTTCCCGCCGGCGACGGGGCGTTGGAGCTGGTCCGCCAGTTGGTGGCGCAGCGGGCGGAGTTGCCGGTGGAGGTGCTCCACGAGGACAGTCGCCTCCTCGACGACCTGCACATGAGCTCGATCACCGTTGGGCAGATCGTCAACGAGGCGGCGCGGGCGATGGGGCTGTCGGCGGTGTCCGTGCCGACCAACTTCGCCACCGCGACCGTGCGGGAGATGGCCGAAGCGCTGCATGCGCGGGGGCGTGAGGACACCGTCGGACCAGCCGATGTCGTCGCCGGGGTCGCGCCCTGGGTACGAACCTTCGTCGTCGACCTGGTCGACGAGCCGGCGCCGGCGGGCGAGCCGGCGGGCGCCGGGGGTCGGTGGGACGTCTACGCCAGTCCCGGCCATCGGCTCGCCGAACCGCTGCGGCGCGCGCTGGAGGAGGCCGGGCTCGGCTCTGGCGTCCTGGTCTGCCTGCCGGACGACCCCGACGAGGCGTACCTGGAGGTCGCGGTACGTGGTGCCCAGGCCGCGCTGCGGCAACCCGCCGGTGGCCGGCTGGTGCTGGTGCAACCGGCGGCACGGGGCGGGGCGCTGGCGAAGACCGCCCGACTGGAGGGTGACCGGCTGCGGACGACGGTGGTGACGACTCCGCTCGGACCGGACACCGTGGACCGGGTGGTGACCGAGGTGGCCGGCACCGTCGACTTCACCGAGGTGACGTACGACGCGGCGGGCATCCGCCGGGTGCCGGTGCTGCGGCCTACTCCGGTCGATCCCCGGCCGGGTGCGCTGCCCCTGGGACCGGCGGACGTGCTGCTGGTGACCGGTGGCGGCAAGGGCATCACCGCCGAGGCGGCCGCGCTGCTGGCCCGGGAGAGCGGTGGCCGGCTGGCGGTGGTCGGTCGTTCCGACCCGGCCACCGACGAGGTGCTGTCCGCGAACCTGTCCCGGTTGCGTGACTCCGCCAGCGACCTGCGTTACCTGCGGGTGGACGTCACCGACTCCGCCGCCGTCGCCGCCGCCGTCGCCGACCTCACCGCCGACTGGGGCCCGGTGACCGCCGTGCTGCACGGCGCCGGGCTGAACACCCCCACCGCGCTCGGCGACCTCGACGAGGCCGCGGTCCGCCAGGTGTTCGCGCCGAAGGTGGGCGGCCTGCGCGCGGTGCTCGCCGCGATCGACCCTGCGCAGCTGCGGCTGCTCGTGACGTTCGGCAGCATCATCGGGCGGGCCGGGCTGCATGGTGAGGCGCACTACGCCGCCGCCAACGAGGCACTCGCGGAGCTGACCCGGGATGTCGCCGCGACCTACCCGACGTGCCGCGCGGTCTGTCTGGAGTGGTCGGTGTGGTCCGGCGTCGGCATGGGGGAACGGCTGTCGGTGGTCGAGGCGCTCAGCGGCCGTGGCGTCACCCCGATCGGCCCGGAGGACGGGCTGCGGGTGCTGCGCGAGGTGCTCTCCGACGACACGTTGCCGCCGGTGGTGGTGGTCACCGGGCGTACCGGTGGGCTGGAGACCCTGCGGTACCACCGGCCGGAGCTGCCATTGTTGCGGTTCACCGAACGACCTCTCATCCGCTACGACGGCGTGGAACTCGTCTGCGAGGTGGATCTCGCGCCCACCACCGACCCGTACCTGGCCGATCACCAGCTCGACGGTGACCTGATCTTTCCCGCGGTGCTCGGGCTGGAGGCCATGGCCCAGGTCGCCACCGCGCTGGCCCGCCACCCGGGAGTGCCGGTCATCGAGGACGTCCGGTTCGACCGGCCGGTGGTGGTCGACCCGCAGAGCGGTGTCACGATCCGGGTGGCCGCGCTGGTCCGGTCGGGACAGGTGATCGACGTCGTGATCCGCAGCGCCGAGACCGGCTTCGCGGCGGACCACTTCCGGGCCCGCATGCGGTTCGCGCCGGACGGGTCGTACCCGGAGGACACCGCTGCGCCGGAGCAGACGGAGCTGCCGGCCCTTCCCCTGGAACCGGCCCGGGACCTCTACGGTGACCTGCTGTTCCAGGCCGGTCGGTTCCAGCGGCTGAACAGCTACCGGCAGGTGGCGGCGCGGCTCGTCGAGGCGGAGGTGACCACCAGCGACGCGGGTGAATGGTTCAGCCGCTTCCTACCGGGCCGTCTCGTGCTGGGCGACCCCGGTGCCCGGGACGCGTTCATGCATGGCATCCAGGTTTGCGTGCCGGATGCGACGCTGTTGCCGGAGGGCATCGACCGGATCTGGTCCGCCGGTCCGAAGCTCTCCGCGGCCGAGACGGTGACCATCACCGCCTGGGAACGCGAGCAGCACGGCACGGGCTACGTCTACGACGCGGTGGTCCGTGACGCGACCGGCACGGTGATCGAGAGCTGGACAGGGCTTCGACTGCGCGCGGTGCGTCCACACGCACCGGCCTCGGGTTGGCCGGCGGTGCTGCTCGGGCCGCTGTTGCAGCGGCGTCTGGCGGAGGTGTTCACCGGGGACGTCGCGGTGGCAGCCGCGCCGGGCGGTGGGCCGCGCGACGCCGAGACACTGCTGTCCCGGGCGGCTGGCCGGCCGGTGGTGGTACGCCACCGACCGGACGGGCGACCCGAGGCCGACGGCCTGGGTGAGGTGTCGGTGGCGTACTCCGCGCCACTGCGCCTCGCGGTGGTCGGTGGCGCCCCGCTGGCCTGCGACGTGGAGCCGGTGACCGTCCGGTCGGCGGACGCCCGGCGCGACCTGATCGGTCGGCACGGGCCGCTGGCGGCGCTGCTCGTCGCCGAGGTCGGTGACACGCCGGATCTCGCGGCGACCCGGGTGTGGTGCGCGACCGAGTGCCTGCAGAAGGCGGGGCGCACCGGCGGTCCGTTGACCCTGGTGTCCGGCGCCGCCCCGGATGGGTGGGTGGTGCTGGACTCCGGTGGCGTGCGGATCGCCACCCGGGTGTGCCCGGTGGCGGGCGCCGCGGAGCAGGTCGTGGTGGCGGTCCTCAACGGGACGGAGGGGTGACAGTGTCGCGCTACTACGAGTACCACCACACCATCGGTTTCGAGGAGACCAATCTCGTCGGCAACGTCTACTACGTCAACTATCTGCGGTGGCAGGGTCGGTGCCGGGAGATGTTCCTGCACGAGCACGCGCCCGAGGTGCTCGACGAGCTGCGAGGCGACCTGAAGCTGTTCACCCTGAAGGTCGACTGCGAGTTCTTCGCCGAGCTGGCTCCGTTCGACCGGCTGGCGGTACGCATGCGGCTGGCCGAGTTGACCCAGACGCAGATGGAGCTGGCCTTCGACTACCTGCGGATCGCCGACGACGACCTGCTGGTGGCCCGGGGGCGGCAGCGGATCGCCTGCATGCGTGGGCCGAACGGACGTACCGAGCCGGCCCGCGTACCGGCCGGCCTGGTCCGGGCGCTGTCACCGTTCCGCGGTGCCGGCGTCGGGGTGGGGTGACAAATGCGGTTCGACACGCGCCTGGTGCACGGGGGTCGGCGGGCAACGCCGGGCACCGGAGACGTGGTGCCGCCGATCCACGTCTCGACGACGTACGAGCGGCGGGCGCAGGACGACCTCCGCTACTTCTACGGGCGGGGTGAGAACCCGACCCGGGAGCAACTGGAGGAGTGTCTTGCCGATCTGGAGGGGGCACGGTTCGCCACCGTCCTGTCCTCCGGGCAGGCCGCCGCGGCGACCGTGCTCGCCCAGCTGCGCCCGGGACAGTGCGTGGTGAGCACCGACGACGTGTACTCCGGCACCGACGCGTTGTTCGAGCTGGCAGCCCGGCAGGGCGTCCGGGTGCGCTACGCCGACCTGACCACGCCGGAGGGGATCGACAGCGGGCTGGACGTCCCCGGCGTCGCGCTGGTCTGGGTCGAGACGCCCACCAATCCGTTGCTGAGCGTGGTGGACATCGCCGAGGTCGCTGGCCGGGCGCACGAGCGCGGTGCCCGGCTGGTGGTGGACAACACCTTCGCCAGTCCGGCGCTCCAGCGCCCACTGGACCTCGGCGCGGACGTCTCCCTCTACAGCACGACCAAGTCGATCGCCGGGCACGCCGACGTGCTGGGTGGCGCTCTGGTCTACGCGGACGAGGAACTGCACGCGGCGTACCGGTCGTACCGAACGGCGGCCGGCAACGTGCCGGGCGCGCTTGACTGCTTTCTGGTCCGGCGGGGCCTGCACACGCTTTCGCTGCGGGTGAGTCGGCAGGTGGCGAACGCGTGGGCGCTGGTCGAGCGGCTCCGGGCCAGCCCGGTCGTCGGACGGGTCCACTACCCGGGGCTTGCCGAGCATCCGCAGCACGCGGTGGCCAAGGCCCAGATGACCGAGCCCGGCTCGATGGTGTCCTTCGAGTATCTGGGGGGCCCGGCTGCGCGGCTGCTGGACCGGTTCGCGTTGTTCTCCTGCGGCGTCAGCCTGGGAGGCGTGCACTCCCTCGTGGAGTGTCCGGCGCTGATGACGCACCGGCCGGTGCCCGCCGAGGTCCGCGCCCGCCGGGGCATCGGTGACGCACTCATCCGTCTCTCGGCCGGTATCGAGGACGGCCGTGACCTGGTCGAGGACGTGTCCCGGGCGCTTGCCGACGGCATCTGACCGGTTCACCGCTTCACCGAGACGAGAAGGGGTACCCGATGACCATTCCCGGTGTCGACACGACGTTGCCCATTGCCCGGGAGCTGCCCGCCCCCGGCAGTTACCTCTGTGGCCTCACCCATGACGGTGAGTTCTTCTGGCACTCCGATCAGGCGGCCGGAGAGATCTACGCGCTCGACCCGGCCACGGGCGCGGTGGTACGGACGCTGTCCTGCCGCCGGGTCCGGGCGGACCTGACGGTGGGTGGCGGGGCGCTGTGCCAGGTCGGTGGACGTCCGAAGCGCATCCTGCTGATCGACCCGACCAGCGGGGAGGTCCTCGACGAGCGGGAGGTCCGGCCACCGAGTGGCCGGCTCTGTGGTGTCGAGACCAGCGGCGTGATGATGTGGATGGGCCTGCGCGGCCCGTCGGTGGTGCAACTGCGCGATGTCGAGACGATGACCGTGCGCCGGGAGTTCCCGGTGCCCGGTACACCGTCCGGCCTGACCGTGGCGGGCGACGTGGTGATCTACGCCGACTTCGAGGCCGCGCTGCTGCGGGCGGTGGACGGCCGGGACGGCAGGCTGCTCGGGGAGGCGCTCGTCGACGGTCGGCCGGTCGGCCTGACCTGGGACGGCGCGTTGGTCTGGTACGCCGACTTCGCGGGTCGCCGGCTGGCGGCGGTACGGCTGCCGGATCTGCTGGCCACCGAGGCGTTCCTGGGCGAGCGGGTCGGTCAGCGCGGGGCGGATCGGCCCGCGCCGGGCTCGGCGACGTAGTCGTTGCCGGCGTACCAGTCGCCGCGTCCGGTGGGCAACAGGTCCAACACGTTCCAGACCGGGCTGAGCAGGTCGATGCCGCGCTCACCGCCGTCCGGGAAGCTCGCCGGGGCGGAGTAGAGATGGCGTACCCGCTCGCCCTCGGCCCGCAGCACGCTGACCATCGGGCGTTGCGTGCCGTCCGGGTACTCGGCCCGGACGTCGGCGTTGAACGAGGTGCCGTGGCTGGAGACGATCCGCAGGTCGGCCCAGCCACGACTGCGGGCCCACGCCCGCAGCCTGGGCAGCGGCGCCTTCGCCACCACCGCGACAGCGGTGTGCCGCAGCAGATGCGGCAGGACGCCGTGGAAGCCGTCGACCCACATCGAGCACATCGGGCAGGCCTCGGTGGCGTCCGGAGCGAACATCAGGTGGTAGAGGAAGAGTGTCGGGTGCCCGTCGAACAGCTCACGCAGCCGCACCTCGCGGATCGGTTCGGCGCGGTCCAGGTCGGTGGGGCCCTCGGCAAACCGGTAGTCGGCCAGCAGCGGGCCGGGCGGCAGGGCACGGCGGGCGGCGGCCACCCGTTCGACCTGGTCGCGCAGTTCCTGCTCGGCGTCGGCGAGTCCGCGCCGCGCCGCCGCGTACGCCTCGTCGGCACCGACCGGCCAGCTCGGTGGTGCGGTGGCTGGGTCGGCCTGGCTCATGTCGGCTCCCCTTCGGACGTTCCGGCGCTTCGGCGAAGGCTACCCGTGGGAGCGCGAGGGTGGACACCGCGCCGAGGCGCAAGACGCTTTAAGAAGACGTTGTCGTTGGTGAGTCTTCAGCCCGCAAGAGCCGACGTTGCCCAAGATACTTGTGAATCATATAGTTGGCGGAGGCCGATTTTCGCCGGCGAGGAGACAGCATGACGGTCGTACAGTTCGACCCGGCAGGTTTCAAGGCCGAGCAACGCGACACCTGGAACGCGGTCAGCGGCGGGTGGGAGTTCTGGCGGGACCGGTACGAACGCGCCGCCGCGCCGGTGACCGACTGGCTACTGCGCGCGGCCGGAGTGCGCCCCGGCCACCGGGTGCTCGACGTCGGCTGCGGCACGGGCGAGCCGGCGATCAGCGCCGGACGCCTGGTCGGCTCGACCGGCCGGGTGCTCGGCATCGACCTCGCTCCGGAGATGGTACGCCGCGCCCGGATGGCCGCCGCAGGTCTCGACCATCCGATCGACTTCGTCGAGTCCGACGTGGAGTCACTGGACCTGCCGCTGCGCTCGATGGACGTGGTGCTCAGCCGCTGGGGCCTGATGTTCGCCGTCGACCGGCACCGCATGCTCTCCGGCCTGTGTCGCCTGCTGGTTCCCGGCGGCGTGCTGGCCGCGGCGGTCTGGGACACCCCGGCGGCCAATCCGATGACCTCGCTGGCCTTCCGCGCCCTCGGTGCCGAACTGCCCGGCCCGCCACCGCCGCGACCCGGTCCGTTCAGCATGTGCGACGTGGCGCGTACCCACGAGGAACTGGCGACCGCCGGCTTCGTCGAGATCACCATCGAGTCCGTGCCGGTCTCGATGCGGTTCGCCTCGGTCGCCGAGTACCTCCAGTACGCCCGGGACGTGACACCGCCCGGCCTGCTGCGTGCGGTGCGGCAGCACCTCGGTGGCGACGGCGAACGCGCCGGATGGGACCGACTCGCCGACGCGGCGGCCGGGTACGCCGGTGGGGAGGGCATCGTGTGCCTGCCCGGCTCGGCGCTGTGCCTGCGGGCGCGCGCCGCACCCGACGGGGCGACGCCGGGGAGGACCGGATGACGACCAGAGCCGGTAGCCCGGCCGACCGGGTCCGACCGTCGGCACGGCACGACCGCCTGCTGACGGTCGCCCAGGCGTACGTGGACGCCGCAGCCGCACGGAACGAACTACCCCACCGGGACCTGTCCCGGCTGTCCCGCACCCGGGTCCGCGTCGATCCGGAGTTCTGCCGCGAGGTGGCCCGGCACTTCGACCGCGCGCCCCGGCGGGCCCTCGACGCCGACCTCGTCGCCCGGTACAACCGCTTCACCGAGGAGACCCGGCGCCACTTCGCGTTGCTCGAACCGGCCGGGCTGCGGGTCGTGCCGTGGCGGGGACCTGGGCAGCCGTACCATGGCGCGGCCGAGCTGATCGATTCCGTGGACCGCACGGGCGTGCTGTACGTCTACCTCACCAGCGCAGGACACGGTCCCCACGGACCGGCACCGGACCATCCGCTCTGTGCGCCGTCGGGCGTCACAGTCGACGGCGTCGAGCTGCTGCACAACGACATCTTCCGGGTCGTGCACGACGTGTTCGGGCACATTCTGCACGGCGCGACGATGGGGGTGGCCGGTGAGTTCCGGGCCGCCTACGGCCACCTGGCGATGTACTCGCCACTGGTGCACCCGGTCGTCTTCACCGAGCAGGTCAGCCAGATCTGCTGGTTCTTCCACGGGCCGCACCTGGCGGACCGGACCGGTCGGTGGCCCCGCCGCGGCGCGCCCGGCTGGATTCCGCCGGCGGAGCGGCCCTACCCGGAGCAGAAGTTGTTTCCCTGCCCACCGGGTTTCCTCGACCGCTTCATCGCGAGCTTCACGGAGGAGTCAGGATGACCGACACGGCTGCCCATCCCCTGGAATCGGTACGGGCCGAGTTCCCGTTCCTCGACCACGCCGACCAGCGCCCGCAGCTGGCATACCTGGACAACGCGGCCACCACGCAGAAGCCCCGATGTGTGCTCGACTCGTTGGTCGACCAGTACGTCACCGCCAACAGCAACGTCGGCCGCGGCTTCTACGAGTTGAGCCGCCGGGCCACCGGCCACTACGAGCAGGCCCGGGCGACGGTGCGTCGCATCCTCAACGCCGCCCATGACGAGGAGATCGTCTTCACCCGGGGCACCACGGACGCGACGAACCTGCTCGCCGAGACCTTCGCCGCACGGATCGTCGGTCCGGGCGACGACGTCGTGGTCAGCGGCATGGAACACAACTCGAACCTGCTGCCCTGGCGGCGGCTGTGCGAGCGGCAGGGCGCCACCCTCCGGGTGGTGCCGACGGCCGCCGGCCGGCCCGTCCAACCGGACGCTCTGGCGGCCGAGTTGAGTCCCCGGACCCGCCTCGTCGCGGTCACCCACGTCTCCAACGTGCTCGGCACCGTCAACCCGGTGCGGGATCTCGTCCGCGTCGCCCACGAGCGCGGCGTGCCGGTGGTCGTCGACGGCGCGCAGGCGGTGCCACACCTGCCCGTCGACGTACGGGAGATCGGGGCCGACTTCTACTGCTTCTCCGGTCACAAGGTGTACGGCCCGATGGGCTCGGGCGTGCTCTACGGCCGCCGCGACCTGCTCGTTGACCTGCCGCCGTACCAGGTCGGCGGCGGGACGGTGAAGGGCGTCTCCCACGATGCCCCGGTGTCGTACGTGCCGGTACCGGCCCGACTGGAGGCAGGTACCCCGGACATCCCCGCGGCGGTGGCGCTGGCCACGGCGTTGACCTGGCTGGAGGGCCTCGGCCGGGAGGCGGTACGGGCGCACGACGCGCATCTGGTCCGGTACGCCGTGCAGGCGCTGGGCGAGATCGACCGGGTGCGGGTCATCGGCGACCCGGCGACCGACCCCGCGGGCATCGTCTCGATCGCCGTGGACGGCCTGCATCCCTACGATGTCGGCGGTCACCTGGACCAGCACGGCATCGCCGTCCGGTCCGGCGTGCACTGTGCCAGCACCTTCCTCGACGACCTGGGGTTGGTCGGAACCGTACGGATCTCCTTCGCGGTCTACAGCACGGTCGCCGAGATCGACCGGGTGGTGGCCGCGTTGCGCACCGTGCGGGCAGGGGAGTGGACGACGCACCACCCTGGCGTCCGGTTCCGGTGACCACTCCTGCCCCGGCCGTCGAGCCGGGATTCGACACGCTGCCGGTCGACGACCTGGCCGACGCGGCGCTGCGGCAGGCTCGCAGTGCTGGCGCGACGTACGCCGACGTCCGGCTGCGGCGGGTCCGTGCCCTGCGCGAGCGGGTCCGCGACGGCCGTCCGGAGAGTAGCCAGGAGAGCGTGGAGACCGGCGTCGGGGTGCGGGTGCTGGTGGACGGCACCTGGGGTTTCGCCGCCGGGGTCGAGCTGTCCCCGCGCGGGGTCGGCGCGCTGGCGGCCCGCGCCTGCGCGCTGGCCCGTACGGTGCGACCGTTGCGCGGCGAGCCGGTGCGTCTCACCGCCGAGCCGGTGCCCCCACCTGTGGACTGGCAGTCGCCGTACGAGGTGGATCCGTTCGGGGTTCCGACCGCCGAACGCACCGCGTTGCTGGCCGGTTGGTGTGGGCTGCTCCGCGACGGCGGCGCGCACCTGGCCGAGGCGTACCTACAGGTCTTCCGTGAGTCGACGGTGTACCACGACAGCGAGGGCCGGCGGATCCGGCAACGACGTACCTGGCTGCATCCGATGGTGTTCGGCTTCCGGATCGACGCCGGTGACGGGACGTTCGAGGCGATGCGGACGCTCGGCCCGCCGGCCGCCCGGGGGTGGGAGTACCTGACCGGCACCGGCTGGGACTGGGCCGGCGAACTGGCCCGGATGCCCGAACTGCTGGCCGAGAAGGCCGCGGCCCCGAGGATCGAGCCGGGACGGTACGACCTGGTGATCGACCCGACCAACCTGTGGCTGACGATCCACGAAACGGTCGGTCACGCCACCGAACTGGACCGGATGCGCGGTCGGGAGGCGGCATTCGCGGGCAGCTCCTTCGTCCGGCCACAGGACGTCGGTGTCCTGCGCTACGGCTCACCGCAGATGACGGTGGTGGCCGACCGGACGACCCCGCACGCGCTGGCCACCGTGGGCTACGACGACGACGGGGTGGCCGCCGGCTCCTGGCCGCTGGTCACCGAGGGCCTGCTGGTGGGGGTGCAGCACGACAGACAGACCGCGGGTGCCGCCGGGCTGGACCGCTCCACCGGCTGCGCGTACGCCGAGTCCTACCGGCATCTGCCGGTGCCCCGGATGCCGAACGTCTCGCTGTGCCCGGCGCCGGACGGCCCGGACACCGACGAGCTGATCGGTCGGGTCCGCGACGGCCTCTACGTCGTCGGTGACAACAGCTTCTCCATCGACATGGCCCGGGTGAACTTCCAGTTCACCGCCCAGCGGTTCCACCGGATCCGCAACGGGCGACTGGTCGGCCAGGTGCGCGACATCGCGTACACGGGCACCACGCTCGACTTCTGGCGGTCGCTGGAGGCGGTCGGCGGCCCGCAGACCTGGCTGCTGTCCGGTGCCGGCCAGTGCGGCAAGGCCCAGCCGCTCCAGATCGCCGCGGCGGGGCACGGCTGCCCGTCGGCGCTGTTCCGGGCGGTGCCTGTCACGGACACGCGGACGGGGGCGACGGGATGAACACACCGGGGCCGCAGGAGACCATCGAACTGGCCCTCGCCGCCGCCCGCGGCGACGCCACAGTGGTGATTGTGGAGTCCGGCGTCGACCGCTACCTGCGGTGGGCCGACAGCACGCTGGTGGCGGCCGGCGACGCGGACGAGTATCGGCTGTCGGTGGTCTCGGTCGTCGGCGGACGGGTAGGCGCGGTGTCCGTGTCCGGCCGGGTGGGCCGGGCCGAGATCGTCGATGCGGTGGACGGCGCGGAGGCGGTGGCCCGACAGGCGCCGCCGGCACCGGACGCCCGACCGTTGCCGGAGCCTGGTGCGGCGTCGCCGTGCTGGGACGACCCGGTCCGACCGCCAGCGCCCGGCGTGCTCGCCGGCCTGGTCGAGCAGCTCTCTACCGGGTTCGCGCGGGCCGCCGGGCACGGCCAGGTGCTGCACGGGTACGCCGAACACGGGTCCCGGACGACGTTTCTCGGCACCTCCGCCGGCGCGCGGCTGCGGCACGACGGATCCGCCGGACACCTGGAGTTGACCGCGCGTGACGGGCGCGGTGCTCCGGTGTGGACCAGCGCCGTCACCGACGACTTCACTGACGTGTCGGTAGCCGGGCTTCAGGACGATCTCGACCGGCGGCTGCGGTGGGAGCGACGACGGGTCGACCTGCCACCCGGCCGGTACGAGTGCCTCGTACCGCCGAGCGCGGTCGCCGACCTGATGAACTACGCGTACACCACGGCGGGTGCCGCGGCGGCGGCGCAGGGCCGGACGGCCTACAGCCGGGCCGGCGGCCGTACCCGGATCGGAGAGACGATCGCCGGGATACCGCTGACCCTGCGCAGCGATCCGACGGCCGAGGGGTTGCGGTGTGCGCCGTTCCTGGTGGCGGCCGCGTCGAGCGGGGCCCGGTCGGTCTTCGACAATGGCCTGGCGCTGGGCCCGACCCGCTGGTGGGAACAGGGACGCCTGCGCTCGCTGGTGCACACCCGGCACAGCGCCGAGGAACTGGGCATGCCGCTGACCCCGCTGGTGGAGAACCTGATCCTCGAAGGGCCGCCGGGCGGCGGTGCCGAGGCGGACCTGGTCGCCCGTACCCGCCGTGGCCTGCTGCTGACCAGCCTGTGGTACATCCGCGAGGTGGACCTGGCGACGATGGCGCTGACCGGGGTGACCCGGGACGGCGTCTATCTGGTCGAGGACGGCGAGGTCGTCGGTGCGGTGCACAACTTCCGCTTCAACGACAGCCCGCTGGCGATGGTCATGCGGGCCACCGAGGTCGGACGGACCGTGCCGACCCGCGCGCGGGACTGGGGCGATGCGGTGGCACACGTGGCCATGCCGATGCTGCGGGTGCCGGACTTCCCGCTGACCGCCGCGACGGGCGCGGTCTGACCGGTTCGCCGGATCGGACTGCCCGATAGGGAAACCGGTAGCACTCCTGCCTTCCTCTTGTGTGGACCCGTTTGCCCTCTGTGACGCACACAGGCTTCAACCATGCGCGAATTGGGACATTATTTCGCTAAGGATCAATCGAGGCCGATTGACGAGCACTTTAAAAATCGATAGCGTCCCGAGTAGTGGTCCTCCGGTGGAGAGGCGTCACAGAGGCGTCACCGCATCCGGGGCATACAGGGAGGTGGAGCCGTGACTGACACGGCGAGAGAGACCTACGAGTCACTCAACATCGAGCCGAAGCCGCTGCGGCCGCACATCCTGGCGGCGGCGACGGTCGTCTTCGGCGACGACTACTACGGTGGTCGCCGGGAGACGATCAACCTGTCCGGGTTCGTGCAGATGAACAAGTGGCCGATGCAGGGGTTCAAGCACACCGTCGACGAGGACGGCACGGCGAGCTTCGACCTGGAGCTCATCAGCGCTCCCGAGGTCGGCATCAAGGGGTTCAGCTACACGCTCAACGACCGGATCCAGATCCTGTCGAACCCCTACCTGCCGAACACCGGTCACATCAAGCAGATCGTGCCCGGCAAGAACTTCCCCGCGGAGTTCTACATCCGTCGGTTCGGCATCCTGGAGACCAGCACCATGCGGCTGGCCCACCGGGGTGTCATCGACGTCAAGGGGATCGTTGACGGCCTGCCGCCGTACAAGACCCCGCTCACCTCGCCGTTCCTCGGTCGCCCCTACGGTGACCAGGGCGAGGTCATGCCGGCGCACAACGTGGTCCGGGGCACCAACCTGCCGGCCGCGTGGTACCCGTCGAACGACGAGAACGAGGCCGTCGGCAACACGCCGAGCGCCTTCTTCGCGTCGAGCATCGGCCCGTGCGTCTCGATGCTGGTCGACCCGTCGATCATCATCCAGGCGTCGACCGAGGCGAAGATCAAGGTCGAGGTCAACGGCCGTACCGAGGAGATCGAACTCTCCGGCGACTACCCCTTGGCCGCCGGCGCCGAGATCCTCCTCTTCGGCCCGGAGAAGCACGACCAGGGTTCCGGCGTGTTGGCCCAGCTTGCGCGGGTGGCGCTGGTGGGCAACAGCCCGGCTCTGGGTGGCAAGGTCATGCTGCGGGCCAGCTTCTTCACCGTCTCGGGCGGCCAGCTCGGTGAGGGTACGGAGGACAGCCTGAGCACCCTGCGCTACCCGGGTGAGCTGCACTTCGACGCTCACTTCGAGCTGGTCACCCCGTCGGCGACGCTGTACGCGGCGGCGCCGGTGCACCTGGCTGGGCGGCTGAAGGACCTCGAGCCGACCGGCACGGTGCTGACGGCCGACCACGCGGACGCCGCGCTGCGCACTTCCGGCGGCGACGTCCGGGCGCGCCTGACCGGCGTGCAGATGAAGCTGGCCGACGCACTGGTGGGCTCCGAGGCCTACGTCAGCGCGTGACGGCTGGTTTAGTCCGGTAGCAGACGTCGTCCCGGGTGCCCTTGCGTCACCCGGGGCGACGTCACTCTTCAAGGGTGGCGGTTATGTTCGAGCGGTTCACCGACCGAGCGCGACGGGTTGTCGTCCTGGCCCAGGAAGAGGCCCGGATGCTCAATCACAACTACATCGGTACGGAACACATCCTGTTGGGCCTGATCCATGAGGGTGAGGGTGTCGCGGCGAAGGCTTTGGAGAGTCTGGGGATCTCTCTGGAGGGCGTGCGTCAGCAGGTGGAGGAGATCATCGGTCAGGGTCAGCAGGCGCCGAGCGGGCATATTCCGTTCACGCCGCGGGCCAAGAAGGTGTTGGAGCTGTCGTTGCGGGAGGCGTTGCAGCTCGGGCATAACTACATCGGCACGGAGCACATCCTGCTGGGTTTGATCCGTGAGGGTGAGGGTGTCGCCGCGCAGGTGCTGGTGAAGTTGGGCGCGGATCTGAACCGGGTGCGTCAGCAGGTGATCCAGCTGCTGTCGGGCTATCAGGGTAAGGAGCCGGCTGCCGCTGGTGCTGCGCCGGGTGAGGCCGCGCCGTCGACGAGTCTGGTGTTGGACCAGTTCGGTCGGAACCTGACTCAGGCGGCTCGGGAGGGCAAGCTCGACCCGGTGATCGGGCGGGAGAAGGAGATCGAGCGGGTCATGCAGGTGCTGTCCCGCCGCACCAAGAACAACCCGGTCCTGATCGGCGAGCCGGGTGTGGGTAAGACCGCCGTGGTGGAGGGCCTGTCCCAGAAGATCATCAAGGGTGAGGTGCCGGAGACGCTGAAGGACAAGCAGCTCTACACGCTCGACCTGGGTGCGTTGGTGGCGGGTTCGCGGTATCGGGGTGATTTCGAGGAGCGTCTGAAGAAGGTGCTGAAGGAGATCCGCACCCGGGGCGACATCATCCTGTTCATCGACGAGATTCACACCCTCGTGGGTGCGGGCGCGGCGGAGGGTGCGATCGACGCGGCGAGCATTTTGAAGCCGATGCTGGCGCGGGGTGAGTTGCAGACCATCGGCGCGACCACCCTCGACGAGTACCGCAAGCACCTGGAGAAGGACGCCGCGTTGGAGCGGCGGTTCCAGCCGATCCAGGTGGGTGAGCCGTCGCTGGCGCACACCATCGAGATTTTGAAGGGTCTGCGGGACCGGTACGAGGCGCACCACCGCGTCTCCATCACCGACGCGGCTTTGGTGGCGGCGGCGACGCTTGCCGATCGGTACATCTCTGATCGGTTCCTGCCGGACAAGGCGATCGACCTGATCGATGAGGCGGGTGCGCGGATGCGGATCCGTCGGATGACGGCGCCGCCGGACCTGCGGGACTTTGATGAGCGGATCGCGCAGGTGCGTCGGGACAAGGAGTCCGCGATCGACGCGCAGGACTTCGAGCGGGCCGCGCAGCTGCGGGACACCGAGAAGCAGTTGTTGGGTCAGAAGGCGCAGCGGGAGAAGGAGTGGAAGGCCGGTGACCTGGACGTCGTCTCGGAGGTCGATGACGAGCAGATCGCTGAGGTGCTGGGCAACTGGACCGGTATTCCGGTCTACAAGTTGACCGAGGAGGAGACCTCGCGTCTGCTGCGCATGGAGGACGAGCTGCACAAGCGCGTCATCGGGCAGGAGGACGCGGTCAAGGCGGTGTCGAAGGCGATCCGCCGCACGAGGGCGGGGTTGAAGGACCCGAAGCGTCCGTCGGGGTCGTTCATCTTCGCCGGCCCGTCGGGTGTGGGTAAGACCGAGCTGTCCAAGGCGCTCGCGGAGTTCCTGTTCGGGTCCGAGGACGCGCTGATCCAGTTGGACATGTCGGAGTTCCACGACCGGTACACGGTGTCCCGGCTCGTCGGTGCCCCTCCCGGCTACGTCGGCTACGACGAGGGTGGGCAGCTGACCGAGAAGGTGCGGCGCCGGCCGTTCAGCGTGGTGCTGTTCGACGAGATCGAGAAGGCCCACCCGGACGTGTTCAACACGCTGTTGCAGATCCTGGAGGACGGCAGGCTCACCGACGGTCAGGGCCGGATCGTGGACTTCAAGAACACGGTCATCATCCTGACCACCAACCTCGGCACCCGCGACGTCGCCAAGGCGGTGTCGCTGGGCTTCCAGGCCTCGGAGGACTCCGAGTCGAACTACGACCGGATGAAGCAGAAGGTCAACGACGAACTCAAGCAGCACTTCCGGCCCGAGTTCCTCAACCGCATCGACGACACCATCGTCTTCCACCAGCTGCGGCAGAACGAGATCCTCTCGATCGTCGACATCATGATCTCCCGCATCGAGACGCAGCTGCGCAACAAGGACATGGGTCTGGAACTGACCGACAACGCCAAGAAGTACCTCGCGGCGAAGGGCTTCGACCCGGTACTCGGCGCCCGTCCGCTACGCCGCACCATCCAACGCGACATCGAGGACAACCTCTCCGAGCGGATCCTGTTCAACGAACTGACCCCGGGACAGATCGTCGTGGTCGACTGCGAAGGCGACCCGGACAACATCGACAAATCCAAGCTCGTCTTCCGTGGCTCCGGGCAACCGACGACCGGTACCCTCCCGGACGTGGGGACGGTGCCCGCATGACCGGCGTACGCGAGCGGACATCCACCGCTGCCCCGACCGACCGCAGCCAGCTTCGGTTTCTGCGGCCTGCCGACGGACTGCCTGGCGAGGGGGAGCCCGGCAGGATCGGGACCGGGCAGGTGCTCCGGCTCATCACCCGACAGCTGTTCGCCGTCCCCGTGACCGACGACCCGGTTGGGCGACCGGTGCCCGACGTCGCGCGGGAGGTGCCCACCGTCGAGAACGCTGGGATCAGCGCGGACGGCCGAACCTGGCGTGTTCGAGTCCGCTCGGGCGTGTACTGGGACGCGCAGCGTGCCCGGGAGGTAGGCGCCACCGACGCCGTGCGGGGCCTCAAGCGCACGGCCCATCCGCTGGCCCGGCCGATGCGGCCGTACTTCGGCGCGCTGATCGAAGGGCTGGCCGACTACTACCGGCGATACGACGAGGAGTTCGGGCACTGGGCGGCGCACGCCCCCGCGCTCGCCCAGTTCTCCCACCTCACCCGGGTTCCGGGGCTACGGGTCGAGGGCGACACAGTAGTGTTGCGGCTCACCGAACCGGCCAGCGACCTGATCGACCTGCTGGCCACCGGGTACGCCGCCCTGGCCCCACGCGAATACGACTACTACGTGCCGGACAGCCCCGAGTTGTACCGCTGCAACCCGGCCTGCGGGCCGTACCGGATCGCCCGGCAGTTGACCCCGGGTGGTGACTTCGTCCTGGAGCCCAACCCCCGATGGGACCCGGCCACCGACCCGATCCGCCGGCGGACCGCGTCCCGTATCGACGTCGTGGCCTCTTCGGGCGACCAGCCGCTGGACGACGCTACCGACTTCGGGGTTCGCTCCTGGGATCTGCCGGCGTCGCCAGCCCGCTTCGGCGGCACCGGTTGTAGTTACTACCTGTCCGCGACGCCCGGCGGGACGGCGTGGTCACTCGCGGCCCGCCGCGCGCTGACCTGGGCGGTCGACCGGGCTGCCCTCGCCGAGGCGGCACGCGCTGCCGGTGCCGTAGGTGCCGCCGCGCAGCACGGTGTCCTGCAACCCGGGGACCCGGGTGCCGCGCCCGACACCGACGCCGCGCCCGATAACGGTGACCTGACACGGGGCCGGCACCTGCTCGCTGACGCCGGACTGACGCCGGGAAGCAGGCTGGTCCTGGCGGTGCCGGTCGGGTCACGGCCGGCGGTCGTGGCGGCGGCCGTGGCCGATGTGTTCATCCGGTACGGAGTCGACGTCGTCACAGTGTCGGCGGGGGAGCCGGGTGTCGATCTCACCTTGCACGAGTGGACGCCGCGCTGGGCCGGTAACGCCAACCGGGACCTGCTGCACCGGATCTGGCCGGCTGACGGCGGTTCCGGTGACCCGGCCGGCGTCGCAATCGAGGCGTTGCGGACGCTCGACGCGGCAACGGCCACCACGCTGTGGCGCCGCTTCGACCGGATGGCCACGGCCGACCTGCGTCTGGTGCCCCTGATCGTGGCCGACTGGCCGGGCACCCGGGCCAACGCCGTGGCCACCGGAGTCGCCAGGTGGTGACCGCGGCGGGACGTTGACGATCCCGAGCGGGGGGACCGATTGATCGGTCCCCCCGCTCATCGATCGGGTGGTTCAGCGGATGCCGAACAACGCGCGGTTCAGGATCGGCTTGGCCGTCTCCTGGAAGTCGATGTCCGGATCGAGCGACCGCACGGTGCCCTCGACCACGAGCAGCGACAGCAACGGAAACACCAGCTCCGGCGACGCCGCGACGCCGTACCGGCGTTGCAGGTCGAACAGTTCCCCCGCGAACGCGATCAGGCTGAACTCCTTGGCGGACAGCTTGTAGCTGCGGGCCACCAGGTCTGTGACACCCTCGGTGAACGCCCCCACGTCCGCGTCGTCGGACACCCCGATGGCGCTCTCCAGCACGATCGCCGCGCAGCGCTCGCCCCGGCCGATCGACATGTTGAGGAAGAAGTTGGCGAACAGGTCCCGCATCCGCTCGGACAGTTGGACGCTGAACCCGGCGTCCAGCACCACCACCTGGCCACCCCGGGTGAAGTAGAGGTTGCCCGGGTGCAGGTCACAGTGGACGAACCCGTTGATGAACAGCATCTGATAGACCACGGTCAGCGCGGAGGCCGCGAACCTTCGGCGCAACGCCGGGGGACACCGGTCCGCGGTGTCGACGGCCAGATCCGGGACGAAGTCCATGACGATGGCGGCCGGGCGACTCGCCTCCGGATGCACCCGCGGCACCAGGACCCGCGGCACCGAGCCCAGATCCTCCCGCAGGCGGCCGAGGTCCCGCCCTTCACGGCCGAGGTCGATCTGCCCGAGCACCGACTCACAGAGGTTGTCGATGACCTCACGCACCGGCACCCCACGGAACATCGGCAACCGGGCGACGAGCGCCGCTCCCCGGCGCAGCAACGCGAGGTCGGCAGCCATCCGGGGACCGATTCCGGGACGGCGCAGTTTGAGCGCGACGGTACCGCCGTCGAGCAGGGTGGCCCGGTAGACACAGGCGATGCTGCCGCTGGCTGTCGGAGCCTTCTCGACGGTGACGAACACCTCGTCCAGTTCGTCGCCGTACGCCTCGCGCAGCGCGGTGCGTCCCTGCGTCGCGGTCATTGGCGGCACATCGTCCTGGAGCATCGACAACTCGTCGCAGAGCCAGGCCGGCACGACGTCTCGGCGGGTACCGAGGACCTGGGCAGCCTTGATGAAGGTGGGGCCGAGGCGGGCGACGGTCCGGGCGATCTCCCGGGCGAGCCGCCGCCGACCGGCCGGTCTGCCGTGCCGTACGGCAGTGGCCGAGGCGCCGACGACACCCGCTGCCATCGAGGCGGCGGCCACCGAACCGATGACGAGCGCGCGCCCGGTCAACTGGAGACGTTCGGGGGCGGGCAAACGGGATGACTCAAGTGACGGCGCGCCGATGGGGGAGAGGCTGAGGAGATACTTGAGCGGTAGCATCAGGCGCCTTTCTGCCGGGGGTCAACCGGGTCCTGATCAGCCCCGCGCGGTGGACAGCCCGGGGACGTCCAGCGCCCGCAGGCGCATGTTGCCGGCGTCGGCGTACCACAGGCGGAGCCCGTCCCAGGTCAGGCTGGTGGCGGGTCGACCGTCGACCTGGATCTGCAACACGTTGCGTCCGGTCTGGAGGTCGAAGACCGTGATGGCCTCGCCGAGCAGATCGGTGTGCGCGACGTACCGGTCGGTGACCGTGATGCCGGCGACACCGAGTGGCGCGGGTATGGCCGCGAGCAGCCGCAGGTTGGAGGCGTCCCGCAACTCCAGGGCGTCCGGCCAGCCGAGCCAGATGCCGTCCTTGCCCGCCTCCATGCCGCAGACCTGCGTATCCGGCCGAGGGCTGGCCACCTCCCGCAGCACATCCCCGCTCTGCGGTTCGGTCAGCCGCAGGGTGGTCGACGTGGCGTAGAGGAGGCACCCACCGAGAGTGGTCAGCCCGGTGACCAGACCGGGACAGGCCAGTTCGGCGCCGGGCACCCCGGTACGCGGGTCAAGGCAGACCGCCCGCCCGCGTCCGGCGTCGGCGTACCAGAGGGTGTGACCGGACCAGGTGAGGCCCGAGATCCGGTCGGCGTCGACGGAGTGGTCACGGACGGAGGCAGCGGTGTAAATGATCATTGTTTGCTCACCCGGTCGAGACGACAGTCGAGGCGCCACTGGGTCACGTCCCGCGCGGCGGAACCATCGGGACGTCGGGGACGCACGTGTACGGTGTCGCCGGCCGCGACGGCGGTGTGCCGGAGCGGCCAGACGAAGACCGCCCAGTTGCAGCCCGGGTACGACGGCATGTTGGACAGCTCGATCCCCGGGGCGAGCGTGGCGGTGAAGTAGCCGAGCACGGCGTGCAGCGTTCCGGCTGTGTGCAGCGGTAGGGCCAGCGGGCGGGCGTTGCGTAGTCCCGTGTCGCCGCGGCCGGTGTCGACAAGCGCGACCGGTTCGCCGAGCAGGGTCGGCTCCTGGGTGAGGAAGTGCAGGTGGGCGGTGGGGTCGACAAGTTCCTGCACCACGTCGAGCCGCATGCCGAAGAAGTCCGGGGACCAGATGCCCCAACCTTCGGTGCCGAACTGCACCGGCGCCAGCCAGGTGACAACCCGCTCGGGCACCACGGCGCCGTCGGGTCGCAGGTTACGGCGGTTGAACACCCGCAGGATACGGGCCATGTCCTCTTCCGGCCCGAGGTTGCCCATCAGCTCGCAGACCGTCACGTCCACCTGTTGGGGCAGACGAACGAGCCGGGCGTCCCCAGCGATCAGGGTGACCCGGTCCTGCCAGCCGTTGGCCTTGATGATCCGGTCCGCGACGGCGGCGATCTGAGGATCAGCCTCCACGGCGTACACGTGTGCGGCGCCGTGCCGTAGCGCCAACGCGGTAAGCGCCAGCGTGCCGGCGCCGACGTCGGCGACCACGGCGTTCTCGTCGATGACCGTGGCCAGTGCCCGGTCGTAGGACTCGACGCGTCTACGGTCACCGAGCATTGCCTGGTGCATGAGCAGGTGGCGTTGGTCCATACGAGATCTCCTGCTCGTCGACCGCCAACATCTACTAAAGAATCATATAGCAGTGATCGGTGAATGTCTCGCCTCAATGGCCGGTGTGGCAGCCGCAGCCGCAGCGGCTTGCGGGGGCCGAGCTGTCCACGCCGTGCTCGCGCAGCATCTGCCGCGCCAGCGCGTGGACCGTGCCGAGCATTCGGTAGCGACGGCCCGACGCGCCGTGCAGGACCTCCAGCACCGACTTGTCCACCAGCCGATCGAGCAGCATTTGCAGTGTCTCGGGTTCACCGCCGATCGCCCGGCCGGCCACCGCCGCGGCCTCCAGGCCGAACTCCGCCGGAACCGCGCCCAGCGCGGCGAAGCACCGCTGTTCCGCCGGCCCCAGCAGTTCCATGCTGCGGTTCACTGCGGCGCGCAGTGAACGGTGGTGACTTGGCAACCCCCGGCGGCGCGGACGGATCCGGCGAAGTGGGTCGTCCACGACGTTGACCAGCGCCTCCAGCCGCTGGGTACGCAGGCATGCGGCGGCGAGCTCGATGGCGAGGGGTAGCCCGTCCAGCGCCCGGCACACCGACCGCACCGCCTCAAGGTTGCTCTCGGTGAGTCGGAACGCCGGTTGGATCTGCACCGCCCGCTGGGCGAACAGCGCAAGTGCGGGTGCCGTTGCGGAGCCGTGCTCCTTCTCGACCGCCAGCGGCCGCACCGGGTACACCGCCTCGTACGGCAGACCGAGCAGCTCCCGCGAGGTGAGCAGGACGTGGACCTGCGGACAGCCGCGGAGCACGTCGTCGACGAGGTCGGCGGCCTCGTCGGTGACGAGTTCGGCGTTGTCGAGGACGAGCAGGAGCTTGCGGTCGTGCAGCCGATGCGTCAACGGTAGGCAGCCCTTGGCGTGCCAGGACCCCGGCTCGTCGACGACCGCCGCCGTCGCCTGGACCAGTTCCCGGCCGGTGCGCGCGTTCGCCAGATCCACCACCGCGACCCCGTCGGCGAATCGTTCCCGCAGCTCCAACGCCACGGCCATGCCGAGTGCCGACTTGCCGACCCCGGCCGGGCCGGTGAGGCTCACCATGCGGTAATCGCCGAGCAGGTCGCAGACCGCTGCGAGGTCGGCGGTCCGCCCAACCAGTTCGTCCACCACGGCTGCCGGTCCCCGCCAGGGCGGCTGATGGTCCCCACTGGCGGTCGCACCGTCAGGTCGCGGCGGATCGGCGTCCAGTACTTCTCGGTACGCCTCGGTCAGCTCGGCCCCCGGATCGACACCCAGGTCGAGCTTGAGGCGAGCGCGGACGTCGGCATACCGCTCGATCGCCCAGGCGCGTTGCCCGATGCGCGCCAGGGCCCGTAGTACCCGCGCCTGGACCCGCTCGTTGAGGGGCTCGGCCTGGGCGAGCCGTTCGGCCAGTGGCAGGACCACCTCGGGCCGTCCAGACTCCAGGCCGAGCCCGATGTAGTCGAGTGCGGCAGCCAGGAACTCCTGCCGTAGCGGGCCGATGTCGTCCTGTTCGACAAGCAACGTGGTGAGGTCGGTGAGCTGCGGATCCCGCCACCGCTCAAGGGTCTCCCGGTACGTGGTGAAGGCGATCTCGTGCTCGCCGGCCGCGTGCCAGGCCGCCGCCTCGCGGATGCCGGCCCGGAACTGGAGCAGGTCAAGCTGGTTGTCGGCCACGGTGAGTCGATAGCCGCCGGGCGCTGAGGCGATGACGTTGGTGCGCTGACGTCGTGGCGTGTCGGGCTCCAGTGTGTGCCGTAACCGCGCGACATAGGTGTGCACCAGGCTCGCGGCCCGAACCGGAGGCCGTCCCGACCAGAGGACGGTGATCAGGTCGTCCAGCGGCACGTGCCCATCGGCCCGCAGCGCCAGCAGGGCCAGAACCGCCCGCTGCTTCGGGGGGCCCAGGTCGACCTCCTGGCCGTGGATCGTTGCTCGCACGGAACCGAGAATCTGAATCTGGAGTTCGACCTCGGTCCGTTTCACGGGTCCCCCAAGCTGTTCTGGTGCTGGCTCGGTTCTCCTCCACCTTAAGTGAAGAACTTCCATACTTAAAGTAGTCGTGTCGAGCCGCGCGGCGTCAACCGCATGCCGGGAGAGTTCAAGTCGCCGTCAAGGTGACTGGGCGACACTGTCCGACGACCCGACCCGACCCGAGCTCTCGGGCCGCGTTCGGCGGAGAATCTGACCACCGACCCCGGAGTCAGAAGATGCGTGTGTCCGTACGACCGCCTGCCTGCTGTCGCCGCCGCGGCGTGCGGTGCACCCGATGATCGGCGTCCTCGGCCGCGGACGGATGGGCTCTGCGCTGGCCCGGAACCTTGCTGTGCAGGGCAAACGGGTGCTCATTGCCGGCCGTACGCGCGATGGCACGCGACCGGTCGGGCTGGCTTCGTATCCCGAGATCCACTGTGTGCCGGCACCGGTCGTGGTCGCCCGGTCCGATCTGCTCGTGCTCGCGCTGCCATTCGACGCCGCGGTGGACCTGGCCCGCGACGGGTTGCTCGATGACGGACGCGGGCGTACGGTCGTCGATACGACCAACCCGCCGTCGAGCGTCGGAGGTGGTCGGCGGAGCGGCCGACTGCTTGCGGAACTGCTACCACAATGGCGGGTGGTCAAAGCCCTCAACACAGTGCCCGCCGGCATGCTCGGTGAGCCCGTGCTGGACGGCCGGCCGGTCACGGTGCCACTGGCCGGGGACCACCCCTCGGCCAAGATCGAGTGTGCCGCGCTGCTGTGTGGACTCGGATTCGCGCCGGTTGATGTCGGCGGGATTGATCGGGCACCGGCGTTGGAGTCGCTGGCGGAGCTGCTGATGGCGATCGACAGTCAGCATGCGTTACGCGGCCGGCTCGGCTTCAGCCTCGCCGTGCCCGAGCTGTCGGCGGTGGCGCCTTCCAGCGTGGCGTGGCCCGACCGGCCGCCCGTCCCGGTCGGTGAGCGTCAGCGCCTCGCGCCGCCGGCCGTCGACAACATCCGCTCGACACCCGGGCGGCCACCCAGGCCCAGCAGGTAGAGGCAGCGTGGCATGGCCGCCGCCGGCCCGGTCACCGAAACCACCCCGCTGACCACCGCCTCGACCGGCTCGATCGCGCCGCTGCCGAGGTCGAAGAAGGTGCGGGCGTCGGTGGCTACCCGGAGGGTCGCGTCGGGACCGGCGGTACCGCTGATCGTCCGCACCTCGCCGTCGCTGACCCGGACGTGGAAGACCTCGCCCTCGATGTCGAACTCGTAGACCTCGTCGACCAGCGCCCGTGCGGGGTCGACCATGGACTCGATCGCCAGCGCCGCCCACGACGCCCGGGTGACCGGCGCCTGGACCTGACCCGGCTGCTGGGCGAGCAGTGTCAGCCCGAAGCGGGCCAGCACCAGGACCGGTTCGCGTAGCTTCTCACCCAACTCGGTGAGCGCGTAGCCGGCGGTCCGCCGCTCGGCGTCCAGCGGCTGGGTGATGCCCACCTCGGTCAGGAAGGCCAGCCGGTCGGCCAGGAGGTTGGTGCCGATGCCCGGCAGGGCGTCCAGGAGATCCCGGTAGCGGCGCGGTCGGACCAGTAGCTCACGGATGATGAGCAGGGTCCACCGCTCGCCCACCACATCCAGCGCGAAGGCCAGGCCGCACTGCTGGCCGTAGGTCCGACGGTCTCGTTGCTCTTTCACGGCGCTCCTCCATGCCGCAGTGTGGGCCCAGGCAACGCCCCTTTACTTAGACATAGTACACGGCGGCCTCTTCGAGATTGCCCTCCTACCCGCTGGACCCGATCGACCGTTGCCGGAACCGGCCCGTCCGGTCGTGACGAACCTAGAATCGGCACGGTGAGCACCGCCGAACCGCTCGGACCGGACCGCGACGAGATGATCCAGCGGCTGCCCAAGGTCGAGACCCATGTGCACCTGGAGGGTTCGGTCCGACCTGGAACGCTGCTTCGGATCGCCCGCCGCCACGGGCTCGACCTCGGTCGGCTCGACGAGGCGCGGATCACCGACCTGTTCCGCTTCCGCAGCTTCCGGCACTTCACCGAACTGTACGAACAGTGCTGTGCCGCGCTACGTGAGCCGGCCGATCTCCAACTGTTGGCCGAGGAACTGGCCGAGTCGACGCACCGGCAGAACGTCCGGCACCTGGAGGTGACGTTCAGCCCCGGCACGCACTGGCGCGGGCGCGGCATTCCGTTCGACGAGCAGCTCGACGCGGTGCGCAGGGGCGCTGAGCAGGCGTGGCGGCGGTTCGGGGTGAGCATGCGGTTCGTCGTGGACCATGTCCGTGGCGAGTCGGTCGAGGAGTGCCAGCAGATCGCGGAGTGGGCCGTGGCGGGTGGACCCGGCGGGGTGGTGGGGCTCGGGCTCGGTGGCTTCGAGCCGGGACGGCCGGCCTCGCTGTTCGCCGAGCCGATCCGGTGGGCGGCGGCACGTGGTGTGCCGTTCGTGCCGCACGCGGGTGAGGCGGTGGGACCGGAGGGCGTCTGGGACTGTCTGACATTCCACCCACCCCGGATCGCGCACGGCATCCGAGCGGTCGAGGACCCGGCGCTGATGAAGGTGCTCCGGGACCGGGGAGTCGTCCTCGACGTCTGCCTCACCAGCAACCTGCGGACCGGCGTGGTGTCGACGCCGCAGGCGCACCCGCTGCGACGGCTCTGGGAGGCCGGCGTCCGGATCACCCTCAACACCGACGATCCGTCGATGTTCCACACCGACCTGGTCGCCGAGCACCGGCTCGCGGCGCGCTGGCACGGTTTCACGGTGGCCGAGCTCGCCGGGATGACCATGACCGCCGTCGAGGCCGCGCTGCTGCCCGACTCCGCGCGGATGAGGCTTCGTGAGGGCGTACGGGCGGACCTGGACGAGCTGGGCATCGTCCCGACCTACCCGCCCGGGGTGACGCGGTCCGTGGCCGCTGCCGGCTGACCCTCGTCGGCGTCCCGCGGCCAGCGTGCCCGCAACGCGCCGATGTGCTCCGGGCCGGCCCCGCAGCAGCCCCCGACGATGTCGAGGCCGCGCCATGGATCCGTGTCCGGAAGACCGGCGAACGCGGCCGGCGACACTGCCGGCGGCAGGTACCGGTCGACAGGTGTCGCGGGCGGCAGACCGGTGCGGTCCTCCAGATTCGGATACGCGCCGAGCCGCCCGGCGCCGGCCCGTCCCAGCCGGGCCAGCGCCCGTTCCGTACCGGCCGGATCGGTGCAGTTGACCAGCACCGCGCTCGCCCCGGCGGCGCGTACCGCGGTGGCGGCTGCCACCACGTCCTCGCCGCTGAGCAGGTCACCACCCGGTGCGCACACGAAGCTGGCCCAGGTGGTGAGCCCGTGCGCGCGGGCGGCGCCTACGGCGGCGACCGCCTCGCGGATCGTGTTCATCGTCTCCACCAGGACCAGGTCGACGCCGGCGCGGGCGAGCTGGTCGGCCAGCCAGGCATGCTCGTTGCGCAACACCGCTTCGTCGGGCACCAGCTCGGGCCGGTAACAGTCCTCGATCGGCGCGATCGATCCGGCGACGGCGACGGGGCGGGCCACGGTGGCGGCTGCCTCGCGGGCCAGCGACACCGCGACGTGCGCCAGGCGAGCGGCGGTGTCGGGGCCGGTGCCGGCCCGGTGGGCGGTACGCGGGGTGGTGCGGAAGGTGTCCGCGGTGAGTACGTCCACACCAGCGGCGACGTATGCGGCGTGCACCTGGGTGACCAGCCGTCGGCCGGCGGCGTCGAGCAGACAGTCCGCGGTCCACCAGGGAGCGCTGACGGAACGACCGTGCCGTTGCAACTCGGTGCCGAGCGCGCCGTCGAGGAGCAGTGGCCGGCCGTCTGGTGCCCCGGGTCGTTTCACCGGCCCTCCTTGTCGGGTTGGGCCTGCGCCTGCACGTCGAGCCCATCGTGGCACGCCGACGCCGGGCGTTCGAGCCCTCGCGGTCGATCAGTGGGGACCGCGCAAGCTGAGAGTGGCCGGTCAGTCGCGGGTCGCTGCGATCCCCGCGAGCATGGCGATGAGGGCACGCACGTCGGCCCGGGAGGTGTAACGGGCCATGCCGGCGCGCAGCGCCTCCGGGGTCTCCGGTGTCACGGCCCGCAGCGCCGGCTCCGACCCGAACGTGCCGTGTCCGACGACGACGCCACCGTTGGCGAGCTGAGCCGCGACCTCGGCGGCCGGACGGTCGGCGACCTGGAACGCGACAATCGGCAGGCGTGCCGCGTCGCCCGACCGACCGAGCACGCGTACCCCATCGATCATGCGGAGACTTCGGGCCAGAAGGTTCGCCAGCCGCTCGCCGTGCCGGAAGACCGATGCGCGGTCCCAGTGCATCAGCACCTCGGCAGCGACACCGGTGGCCAGGATCGCTTCGATGCCTGGCCTGCCGGTCGGCGCGGCACCGCGCAGCAGCGTGGCGGAGATTCTACCGCCGCGCCGCCACAGGATGCCGCATCCGGGGCCGTACCACGTGGCGGCCGAGGTGACGAAGACGTCGCAGCCCCAGGCGGCGACGTCGACCGGCAGGTGCGCCGGCGCCTGTGCGCCGTCAACGAAGACCTGGGCACCCGCAAGCCGAGCGGCGGCGCAGATACCGACGAGGTCGGGCGCGGTGCCCAGCGCGTTGGATCCGGCGGTCACCGCGATCCAACGGGTACGCGGGCCGAGTTGGGTGGCGACGGCGTCCACCGTCAACCGGCCGTCCGGGGACACCTCTGCCATCCGTACCGCGGCCCCGCGGCGGTGGGCGGCCTGCCGCCAGGGATCCACATTGGAACGATGATCCAACGTGGTGCAGACGACCTCGTCGCCCGGCAGGAGAGCCGGCTCGATCGAGCGGACGAAGGCCTGGGTCAGGCTCGTCATGTCGGGCCCGAACGAGACGGCGCCGCCGGGTGCGCCGATAAGCGCCCGGAATCGGTTGGCGGCCCAGTTGAGCGCCACCTGGGAGCGGTGCCAGGGGACGCCCACGCTATTTTTCCGATAGTTTTCGAGTACGTCGAGGACGGCGGCGTGGGCCAGCGTTCCGGCGGGCGCATCGAGATGGACGACACCTGAGTTGAGATCCGGGAACTGCTCTGTGACCGGCCGCGTCGCCAGGGCTTTCAGGGGTAGCCCGTGCAGTTCACCGAAGGTCATATCAACCGGGGGGATCGGGCCGCGACTGGCGTACGACCGCAGGTGGTGCCGACGGTCGGTGGGGGCTACGTAGGCGGAGCACGGTAGCGAGGTCGCCGCTACGTAGGGCCTTCTCGGTGGGCGCATGTCGACATCACGTTCGTCACGGCAGTGTGCTATTCGAAAGAGGAGCGTAAAGATACCATACTGAATACCGAAAAGGTGCCGGTAAGGTGACATTCCGCAACGTGCTGTTCACCCCACGTGATGTCACGGCATCGGGCCCGGTCCGCCCGACAACTCCTCGCCGATTGTCGGCACGGGACCAGCCTCGGCGGCTTCGTAGCCCCAGCGCCACCAGAAGTGGCTGTCCGCTGTCGACCGCTGCCCGACCACCGGATGCCGCGCCGATTGTCGCCCCGCCGTGCGGTTCGGCCCGAGGGGTCGATTCGCGATGTCGTCCTTTCCCGTCCCGGCGACATCGCCGTCCGCTGGATCTGCGCCCTGGTAGGCAGCCGACACGAGCAGACCTTCCTTTCTGTGCCGTCGGCACGTGATCGGCCGATAGTTCCGGGCAGGTGGCGGCCCGGGCATCAGCAGATGCTCAGGCGCGGATCATCCGTCGGCTTTCACTGGTTGTAGGGCATCGTGGGGAACCAGCCGTAGTCGAACATCGCCGGCAGTCGCACGTTCCAGTAGACGACCATGAACACGCCCAACGCGATCAGCATTCCGCCGGTCAACGCGGCGGTGCGGGCGGGGCTGGCCGCCAGAAAGCGAATGAAGCCGCCCCGCGTCACCAGCACGAGAAGGACGAACAGCACCGTGACGATGGCGATGTTGCCGAGTGACTGGAGGACAAAGGCCCCTGCGCCGTACCACGGGTTACCGTTCTCCACCGCCCAGTGGAACAGCTTGTTGAACAGCGGGTACGGCCGGCCGATCAGGAAGCCACCGACCAGCGCGCCGAGCACCACCACACGAGCCACCGGCCGGTGCGCGAAGGGATCCCGCACCACGCCGAGCGAGGCCAGGCCGAGGTAGACGAAAGCGAGCCCGATCACCCCGAACACGATCATCGACTGGATCAGGCGGACCGGGAGCGTCCCGACGGTGGCGGTGGACAGTTGCGGCAGCCGCTCACCGAGCAGCACGCCGATGAACCCGTAGCTGGCGGAGACCGCCACCATTCCGAGGGTCAGCCAGCCGACCGGCCGCACCAGGCTACGCAGCCCGGCACGGGCCGCCGCACCCGCGTTCGCCTGGCTCATCGGTCCGATCGACGCGGCCATGGCGATGTTGCAGGCGGTGAAGGTACCGGCCAGACCAGAGACGAACGCGAAGACCAGGGCGGCGACGGTACCGCCGATCGCGGTCGCCTTCGCGTCCCGGCCGAGGATGGCGTTGGCCATCGAATCGCCGATGGTGTGGTCGACGAACTCGTACGACCACAGCACTGACAGCAGTACACCGACTCCGACGGCGATCAGGATCACGCGACCACGTCGGGTCGGCGATGTCGACGGGACAGCATCCAGACCGGTGCGCTCCGTGGCAGTCATGGCTGAATTCTCGGCGACCCGACATCGAGCGTGTTCTCGCAGTTTGCCGACTGCCGTGCGGATTCCTCAGGCTCGCCGGGTGGTTCCTCAACTCAGGGAAGAGCTCCGTGACGTCCAGCGGCCGCGGCGGCGTGGTGCGAGTCATGGCCGACGATCCTAGTGCGGTGTCCAGGAGCGTTGGCGGTGGCGCGGCTAGGTTCAGGCGGCGATCCGGCAAGGCGGATCGCCGCCTGTGCACAACGGGATGGAGCTGGTCAGGCTGGAGACAACTGCCCTTTCCGTTTCCGCGACGCTGCCGTGATCAATTGACAGGACTGCGGTGGCGCGCGGAGGCGAAACCGAGCCAGGTATGCCGGTTGCCCGCCCAGCACCATCCGATCTTCGGCGCTCTGCGTCGGGCGGTGCCGTCGCGTCCGGTTCCGCCGCTGATCCAAATTGCAGGGGTCCGGGCGTCGAGGGTGTCGCCGGTGGGCTTGCGGGAGCCGATGGTCATGAAGCAGTGATTGGGTTCGAGCACCTTCGGTTCCTGTAGCAGCCAGCTGATCCCCTCGTGGATGGTGAGCGGTGTTCGTCCGCGTTCGAGGATGGCCGGTAGCGCTTCGTTGGGA
Organism: Verrucosispora sp. WMMD703; assembly: GCF_049178935.1. Classification (NCBI taxonomy): domain Bacteria; kingdom Bacillati; phylum Actinomycetota; class Actinomycetes; order Micromonosporales; family Micromonosporaceae; genus Micromonospora; species Verrucosispora sp. WMMD703. The sequence continues at coordinate 2,821,627 of NZ_JBMHMM010000004.1, forward strand.
CTCCAGTTGCGCATGTAGTCGCCGCGGTCGGGTTCGCGGACGAGATAGAGCGGGCGGTCGGGTAGGGCGAGGCCCTCAATGGGTACGAACTGCTCGAGGTCGACCATGTCGTCGACGACGAAGCCGGGCTTGTCGTCACGGCGCAGCAGCGGTGCCAGTTGACGCGCGGTGGCCAGCTCGGGGTGCACGGCCAGCACGCACTGGGGTTCGTCTGGCAGCGCGGCGACGCAGGCGGCGAGTTCTGCCGGGCTGCTGCCGGTGACGTCGGCGAGTCCGGCGTCGAGCAGGCGGTGTAGTTGGTCGATCAAGCTCATCTGCTCTCCTGGTGGGTTGTGGTACACGGACCATGGGCGAAAGCGCTCGAGCTGCGGTCCGGCCGGATTCAGTGGCGCAGTCTGCGGTACGCCCGCGCCGACAGCGGTACGAAGACGGCGGTCAGCAGGAGCGGCCAGCCGACCGCCAGCCACACCGCCCCGCCGACCAGCGGCCCCTCGGTGATGCCGGTCGGGTTGCCGAACAGCTGACGGGCGGCGGTCGCGGTCGCGGACAACGGGTTCCAGGCCGCGAGGTCGCCGAGCCAGCCGGGCATCGTCTCGGCGGACACGATCGCGGTGGAGAGGAAGCCGATGGGCCAGACCAGCACCTGTACCGCCATCGTCGCGCCCTCGCCGCGGAAGGTCAGCCCCAGGAAGATGCCGATCCACAGGACGGCGAACCGCAGCAGGAGCAGGAGCAGCACAGCCAGGACCGCCGACGCTGGATCCGACGAGATCCGCCAACCGATGAGCAGGCCACCGATGATCAGGACCAGCAGTTCGACAGCCGAGTTGGCCATGTCGGCGCCGACGCGGCCCAGCGCCACCGACGCACTGCCGATCGGCATCGAGCGGAACCGGTCGGTGATGCCCCTGCGGGCGTCGTTGGCCATCGCGGTCGCAGTGGCCTCCACCCCGAACATCATGCTCAACGCCAGCATGCCGGGCAGCAGGAAGCTGATGTAGTCGCCGCCGCCCGGGACGCTGATCGCCCCGCCGAACAGGAAGCCGAAGACCAGCAGCAGCATGATCGAGAAGAGCAGGCCGAATACGGGTGCCCACGGCTGGCGTACCCAGTGGGCCAGATCCCGCTGGGTGATGACCCAGCCGGCGCGCAGGGTGGTCATCGCGCGACCTCCTTGTCGGTCAGGGTCAGGAACACCTCGTCGAGGGTGGGGCGGCGCAGCATCAGGTCCTCCGGGGTGACGCCTAGTTCGTCCAGGGCGCGGACGATCTCGGCGATCGCGACCACGCCGGTGCCGACTTCGAAGGTGATGGTGCGGGTGTCGGTGTCGATCGCGGGCGGTGCCTCGACGGCAGCCGCCATCCGCTGCGCGATGGATGCCAGTGGCTCGCGCAGCGGCACCGTGACGCTCACGCGGTCTCCGCCGACCTGACGTTTGAGGGCGTCCGGCGTACCACTGGCAATGATCCTGCCGTGGTTCATGACGGAGATCCGGTCGGCCAACTGGTCGGCCTCATCGAGGTACTGCGTGGTCAGCAGGACCGTGGTGCCGCGGACGGCGATCTCGCGCACGGCGGCCCATACCTCGTTGCGGGCGCGGGGATCGAGGCCGGTGGTCGGTTCGTCGAGAAACAGCACCGCCGGGGTCAGGATGAGGCCGGCGGCGATGTCGAGCCGGCGGCGCATCCCGCCGCTGTAGGTCGAGACGGCCCGGGTCGCCGCGTCCGTCAGGTCGAAGGTGTCGAGCAACTGGTCGGCGCGCACCCGGGCGTCGGCGGAGTTCAGGCCGTAGAGTCGGCCGAACATCACCAGGTTCTGCCGGCCGCCGAGGATCTCGTCGACGGCGGCGTTCTGCCCGACCAGTCCGATGCGGCGCCGGACCTGGCGGGCCTGGGTGCGCACGTCGAACCCGGCGACGCTGGCGCTGCCGCCGTCCACGTCGATCAGGGTGGCCAGCGCCCTGACCGCGGTGGTCTTGCCGGCGCCGTTGGGGCCGAGCAGCCCGTGGATGACACCGGGGGGCACGCTCAGGTCGAAGCCGTCCAGCGCGTGCACGTCGCCGTACCTCTTGCGTAGTCCGTCGGCGGTCAGGGTGTGGTTCGTCAACGCCGCTCCTAACTCCGTATGCCTTACGGAAATGGTGCGTGGTACACCGTACACCTCACGGGGTAATCTCCGCACATGGAAAGTCAGGACGTCGACCGCACGCTCGAACTGCTGTGGCGGCGCACCCTCGGCACGCCGCAGGGCTCACGGGGACCGAAGCAGCGGGCCACCATCGACGAGGTGGTCCGGGCCGCGATCGCGGTGGCCGACGAGGAGGGCCTGCCCGCCTTCTCGATGCGCAAGGTCGCCGATCGGCTCGGGCTGAAGCTGATGTCCATCTACACCTACGTCCCCGGCCGCTCCGAGCTGATCGGCCTGATGGTGGACGAGGTCGCGGGCGAGCAGAAACTCCCGCCGCACGAGGGCCCGCTGCGGCAGCGGATGACCCGGATCGCCGAGCAGCTGTGGGACGAGTTCCACCGGCATCCCTGGCTGCTTCAGGTGGAGAACAGCCGGCCGTGGATCGGTCCGAACGTCTCCGACCGGTACGAGTGGCAGCTCGCGGCCATCGAAGGTGCCGGTTTCACCGATCTCCAGATGGACCAGGTGGTCACGCTGCTGAGCGGGTTCACCGCCGGGATGGCGCGGGCATCGGTGGACGCACGGCGTACGGCGGAGCGGTCCGGCATCTCCGACGCCGAATGGTGGGAGATCAACGCGCCGGTTCTCGAACGGGTGATGCCCGCCGACGCCTATCCGATCTCCGGCCGGGTCGGGCGGGTGGCCGGCGAGGAGTACAACGCGATCGACGATCCGGAGCGAACGTTCCGGTTCGGGCTCGACCGCATGCTTGACGGGCTGGAGCAGTTCCTCAACGGCTGACCGCCGGCCGGGCTGTCGCTCAACGCATGCCACTCTTCCGATCGCCACGCTACATAGCCGCGGTTCCGCTCCGGCTGTGCCGGTTACTCGCCGGCGCGGAGTACCTCGCTCAGCCGGTCGCGTCGCCGCAGCGCCGACTCGACAGGTACGACCGCCGCGACCGCCGCCAGCAGCGTCACGCTCACCAGACCGAGCAGCCACCACGGCAACACCGCAGCCGGGTCGGTGGCTTGACCGGTGAGCAGCCGCAGCTCAAGCGGACCGAGCGTCAGGCGGGCGAGCAGGACGCCGAACAGCGGGCCGCAGATCGCGGTGACCACGACCGGCGGTAGCAGCTCTCCGGCGGCGACCCAGCGGGCGTCGCGTGGCCGTAGCCCGAGGGTTCGCAGCCGGGTCAGGGTCTGCCACCGCTCCGACGCACCCGCGGCGGTGGCGAGCGTGAGGCCGAGCAACCCCAGCGCCAGCAACACCGCGGCGGCCGTCCACGCCAGCCGCAGTATCCCTGCGGTCAGCGGAGCCACTCGCTGCGCCCGCTGGACGTCCGCGCGCAGCACGACGTCGGCGGCGATATCGCTGTTCGACACGGCCTGCGCCGCGCCGGGGCCGGTGACCCAGACGGTGTTGGGAACGGCGGGCAACCCCGCCTCGGCCAGGGCAGTGGCGTCCACGATGACGACGTCGCTGGCGCCGCCGACGGAGGGAGCGGTACCGACCACCGCGAGCCGGATCGCCGGGGCGTCCTCCCGGGTCAGCTGCAACCGCGTGCCGGTCGGCAGCTCGCCGTCGCTCGACAGGACCAGCGCCGGGACGTCTTCGGGGCCAGGACCGGGTGCCGTGAGCCGGGCGAGCGCCGGCGCGTCGGGCAGCGGGGTGGTGGCCAGCAAACGCTGGAACGCGGCGGCGTCCACGATCACCAGGCGCGGGGTGAGCAGTGTCGACTCGGTGAAGATGCGCGCCGAATCGGTCACCTGTGCGACGACGACCTGTCCCACGTCTGGTGCGGCGGCGATGCGCTCGGCGACGGTGGGCGCCGCGGCCTCGGCGTCGACGTCGAGGCGGGCGTCGGCGCCGACGGTGTTCCACGCGCCGTCGGCCAGGCCGCGGGCGACGGTCCCGCCGACGACAAGCGCGAACGAGGCGAGCGCCGTGGCGCTGACCAGAACCAGCAGCGGTAGCGCGCGTCCGGCCGTCGTGGCCGCCCGGGCGGCACCGAACACAGCCAGCGGGCGGCGCGAGCGCAGGGCCTGTCGGAGCACGAGCCGTGCTCCGACAGGCAGCAGCCGTAGCAGGACGAGCGCGCCGGTGAGCACGCCCAGAGCGACGGCGCTGACCGGTAGAACCAGGTCGCCGGTCAGCTCGCCGGAGTCGCCGTCGGCGGCGACAGGCCGCAGCCCGCGCTGGTGCAGGGTGACGAAGGCGGCGACCGCGGCGATCAGCACGGCGGCCTCCACGGCGGCGCGGCGCAGCTGACCGGTGGCCAGGATCCAGCGCCGGGCGGCCGGGTTGGCGGGTTGGCGCCGGTCGCGGCTGGCGCGGGCGGCGGCGAGGGTGCCGAACGTCGGCCCGGCGACGGCACCGGCCAGCACCACGGGAACGGTCCAGGTCCAGGAGACGCCCGGAGCGGCCACACGGGCGAGCGCGAGCCCGACGGCGGCGGCCGACAGGGACACCACGGTGGACTCGATGATCAGTTCCGCACCGAGGTCGGGCAGCGCCGCCCCACGCTGCCGGGCGGCGGTCAGCGCCGGGGTACGGCGGCGGACCAGCAGATCGGCGGCGAGCAGCAGGACCAGCACCGTGGCGGTCAGGACTCCGGCGAGCAGGACGGCGGCCTGTGCGTAAGCGGCGCTGATCTGGGTGCGGGCGTCGCGCAGGACGGTGTCGAGCTGTGATTCCCACTTCAGGGACTGGTCACGGACGCCTGATGAGCCCGACGCCGCCTTGAGCCTGACCATCTGGCTGGCCAGCGCCGCGGAGGCGTCCCAGGTGAGCGCGTCGGGTTCGGGGGCGAAGTGGACGCTGCGCCGCAGTTCGTCCTCGTCGAAGGCGAGCCGGGCGTCCGGCAGCGACTCACGCGACAGCAGACCTGCGAACCGGGTCGTGCCCACGCCGTCGGCGCCGGGCACGGGGCGCAGAAGCGCCGGGGCGAGTCGCCAGGCGGGGTCGCTGCCGTCCGCGGGTCGGTAGATCCCACTGATCCGGACGTCCTTGTCGCGCCCCTGTCCGTCCTGCACCGGGATTCGATCGCCGGGGCCGAGGTCGAGGGCGGCGGCGTCGGCCTCGGAGAGGCCGACCTGCACCGGCCAGGGCGGTCCGTTGTAGGGAACCTCGATGGACGGTTCGGGGATGGCGGGGCCGGGCGCGCTGCCGGCGATCCAGGTCACCTCCGGCCCGCCGACGTCGTCGGCCAGGTAGGTGAGTTGGAAGGTACGCGGCACGCTGCCACCGGTGATGCGCAGGATCGGGCCGCTGACAACGGCGGTGGGCGGGAGCAGCGCGGCGTCCAGGTCGGGCCCGAGGGCGTACGCTGCCCGGGCGCGGAAGTCGTCGACGTCCTCGGCGAGGCGGGATATCCGGATCCGCCCGCCGGTCGGGCCGTCGTCGCGTTCCCAATTGGCGTGCACGAGCACGTTCGAGGCGTGGCTGGCGCGGCGGACCGTGTCCTGGACGGCGTCGTCGGCGGCGGCACGCAGCAGCGCCGGCACGGCCCCGGCGAGCAGCGCGACGGCCGCGATGACCGCGGCGGTGAGCAGCAGCGGTCCGGCGTCGGCACGGCCACGCCCACGGACGCTGGGCCAGTGCGGCGCCGGCCACCGCCGGGTCAACCAACCGTTCACGGCGTCACCCGCAGGTGCGCGGCGTCGGCCCGGCGGACCTGGACGACGACCACGGTGGCGACCGCCAGCAGGCATCCGGCCAGCAGTGCGGCGAGCAGCGCGGCCTCGGCCGGCCATGGCCAGTGTGGCTGGACGGCCGGGACTGGCGCGGCGCCGGTGTCGGAGCGTACGAGCAGGGGAGCGACGACGCGGGTGGCGAGCGCGCCGACGGCCGCGCCCGCTGCGAGCAGCGGCAGCAGCACTCCGGCATGCTGGCCGAGCAGCACGGCCCGGATGTCGCGCCGGGACATTCCGAGACCGCGCAGCCGCGCCACCTCGACGGCGCGGACCTGGAGATCACAGGTGACGTGCAGGACGATGCCGGCGAGCAGCAGCAGGGCCGCAGCCGGGACGACGAGCCGGAGCGCGGCCGGCAGCCCCGCGTGCAGCGGACCGCCGGTGAGCCGGGCGGTCTCCGCCTCGCGGGTCGTGACGGTGCCCAGGTGCAGGGCGGTGGCCCGCTCGGCGGCACCGGGACCGGCTGGGTGGCCGACCCACCAGGCGTCGACCGGGAACGTCAGGTCGCCGGCGACGGCGCGGGCCCTGGAGAGCATGTCCAGGTCGGCCAGGACGGCGACGGCGCCGGGTGCGGACGGCACGGTCGGCACGATCTCGGCGACGACGATCGGCACGGGCGTGGTGCCGACCGTGACGCTGAGCCGGCTGCCGCTGCTGGCACCGACCTCGCTGGCGAAGCGGGCGGAGACGGCGACCGGCACCGGTCCGGGGTCCGGGAAGGCGGTGGCGACGAGGTTTGGCGCGGTGTAGGCGATGCTCCCGAGGTCGACGGAGGCCGCCATCCGGAGCGCCGCTCCCGTCGGCGTGGCGGAAAGTCCCACGGTCGGGTCGCGCAACGTGCTCGGGACCGTCTGCACGGACGTGGCGGTCCAGTCCGATCCGTCAGCCGATCCGAGTCGCGGCACGGTCAGGGTGACGTCGATGGTGGTGCGACCGCCGACCGGGAACCCGGCATCCGGCCCGGCCTCGACCGGCAGGGACACCGCGACGAGGCGCAGTCCGTCGGCGCTCGCGCACCCGGGCAGCCGATGCTGCCGGCCGTCGAGCGGCACGGGGGGACCGGTGCAGGGTGTACGCAGGCCGGTGGCGTCCTGCAGCAGCAGCCGTGGCGTCACGACGAGCGAGGTCTCGCCGGTCGCGGTTCCGCTCATCACGAGCGGGGCATCAACCGGAACGGGGACGCCGGTGACCCGGGTCGGTGGGGCGAGCCTCGCCGCCACGTCCGACCACGTACGGTCGCGGTCGAGCCGTCCGCGCAGCAGCGCGTCGGCGCGGGTGGTGTCGACGGCGACCAGGCGCGGCGCATCGCCGGCGGTGCCGAGCCACTGACCGACGGCGGTACCACGGTCGAGGGCCGGACTGACCGTCCCTTCGGTGGCCGCGCCGACGACCGCGCCCTCTCCGGCCACCGGCGCCGTACCGAGGGTGAGTGCCAGGTCGGTGCCGACGGAAAGCGCGGCCTGATCACGCTGCGACTGGTGCCACGTGGCGTCGAAGGCGAGGCCGAAGGTTCCGGCCGCGCAGGCCAGCCCGACGAGCAGTCCGACGGCGACCGCCTGCGGCCGACGGGCGGCCTCGGCGACCGCCAGCGGAAGCGCCAGCCCACGGACTCGGTATGCCAGCCGGTCGGCGCCGCGCAGGGCGGGCAGTACCACCCGCAACGCCAGGGCGGCGCCTGCGGTGAGCAGCAGCGCCGGCGCGAGTACCCGGACCGCGTCGACGCGTGGGTCGGCGGCGGTGGGCTGCGCGTACAGCTGCCACCAGGCGGCGGCGGCGAACACCGTGAGCATCAGATCGGCGCCGGACCGGGCCAGCAGCTCGCGGCGGGTGCGTCGGTCGCCGGCTGCCGGACCGGGCCGGACCGCCAGGACGGTGAGTACGGCGGCGAGTACCAGCGCGCCGCCAGTCACCGCGAGGACCTGGGTACCGGTGATGTCCGGCCGGACGGTCAGGCCGGCACCGTCCAGCGGCGGCAGCCGGGTCAGGCCGGCGTGCAGGGCCGACGATGCTGGTATCGCGAGCGCGGCGGCGACGGCGGCGACGAGCCCGGCTTCGAGCATCGCGGTGGCGGCGAGTTGGCGGCTACTGGTGCCGATGGCGGACCGCAGGGCGGTCTCGTCGGCGCGTACCCGTGCGGTCAGCCGGCCCGCGAGGACGAGTGCCGTCCCGGCCAGGACACCGCCGAGAACGGCTATGGCGAACACGACGGCGGCGGTGACGTGCCGTTGGTCGTCGGCGGACCGCAGGGTCAGCGGCAGGTCGGAGGCGACCCGGGCGAGCCGGACGCGGTCGCCGAGGGTGGCGGCCAGCCGGCGGTCGGCACTGCGGACGGCCCTGGCCACGGCCGCCAGGTCGCGACGGTTGGCTTGGGACAGGTCCGGATGAGCGGTGACCTCCATCCGGTCGACTGTGGCACCGGTGGCGACCAGATCGGCGAGGTCGACGAGGAACGGGCCGTAGGCGTTGACCGGCTGCCGGAAGCGGCCGTCCTGGTGCCCGATGGCGGAGCCGGTCGCGGCCAGCGGGTCGCGGTCCCAGCCGCGCCCCGGCAACGGGCGGACCACACCGACGACGGTCAGGTCGATGGCCGGGACGGGCGCGTGGGCCAGCTCGGCGCCGAGGCGTACCCGGCTACCGGGAGTGAGGCCGAGCAACTGGGCGGTGGACTCCAACACCACAGCCTCACCACGCTCGTGCGGCCAGCGCCCGATGACCAGCTCGGCTCGGGTCGACAGGTCGTCCAATCCCGACAGGTACGCCTGGGGCGGGACGGTGGTGCCCGGGGCGATCGTGGGCGGCAGCGCCCGCAGCACTGTCGACGCCCGCGCGGTTGTGGTCACCGGGAACGGTGCCAGCGCGGCAGCCACCACGGTGCGGGTGTCGGCGGCGACGGAGAGCGCGTCTGGGCCCTCGACGGTGCCGGTGTAGACGGTCACGTCGACGGCGGCGGGAACGGCGCGGGCCATGGCGACCTCCAGCGCCCGCTCGGCGGTGCGGGTGCTCAGCAGGGTGCAGGTGCCCAGCATGGTCGCGCCGACCGTGACGACCCCGATAAGGGCCGCCAGCAACGGCCACTGCACGCGGGCGCGCCGGGTGACCAGCCTCAGCATCGTCGCGTCACCTGGCATCCGACACGGGCTCGTCAGGTCGCCCGGCTGTCCCCTCATCGAGGTGCCCGTCGTGGATGCGGATAACCCGGTCGGCCAGTGCCATCATCACCGGATCGTGGGTGGACACGAGTGCGGTGACGCCTTCGGACTCGACCACCCCGCGCAGCAGAGCCATCACCGACAGCCCGGTCTCAGCGTCCAGTTGCCCGGTGGGCTCGTCGGCGATCAGGAGCCGGGGCGAGGCGGCCAGCGCGCGGGCGATCGCCACCCGCTGCTGCTGGCCACCGGACAGCTCGGCCGGCCGCTGCCGGGAGTGGTCGGCCAGGCCGACCAGTTCCAGCAGCAACTCGACCCGCCGCTCGCGCTCGGCCGGGGCGACGCGGGCCAGCCGCAACGGGGCGGCGACGTTCTCCGCAGCCGACAGCACCGGGATCAACCCGAAGCTCTGGAAGACGTACGACACCTTCTCGCGCCGCAGCCGCGACAGGCCGTCCTCGTCGAGCGCGGTCACGTCGGTGCCGTCGATGTGCACGGTGCCGGCGTCCGGGCGATCCAGGCCACCGATGGTGTTGAGCAGGGTGGTCTTGCCCGAGCCGGACCGCCCGACGAGCGCCACCATGGAACCGGCGGCCACGTCGAACGACACGCCGCGCAGGGCGTGTACGACGGTCGGCCCGGTACGGAAGCGCCGGTGCACGCCACGCACACGCAGCAGCGGCTCGCCGCTCATTCGCCGTTCCCCGCGTCGGGGCGGATCGTGATGTGGTCCGGTTCCAGGGCCAGCCGGACCCGTCGGGTCAGCGCCAGCGCCTGGCGGAAGTCGCGGGGCACCTGCACCCGCCCGGCCCGGTCCATCACCGCGTACTCCTCGGCGATCGTGTGCGTGTCGCCGCGCGCGTCGGTGGTGGTGCGGCGCAGCACCTCGCTGCTGGTGCGCCCGTCCCGGATCGCGACGGTCCGTTCGACCTGGCCGCTGACCTCCGGATCGTGGGTGACCACGACAACGGTGACGCCGTAGCGCCGGTTGACCTCCCGCAGCACAGCGAAGACCTCCGCGGACGTGGCGGCGTCCAGCTCGCCGGTCGGCTCGTCGGCGAGCAGAACCCGCGGCTGGTTGGCCAGCGCCACGGCGATCGCGACCCGCATCTGCTGCCCTCCGGAGAGTTGCCCGGGACGCCGATCGGCGCAGTCGGCGACACCGAGGCTGTCCAGCAGCTCGGCGGCGCGCTCCCGGCGCTCCTCCTTCGCGGTACGCGCCGCCGTCATCGGCAGGTCCACCATCTCCCGCGCGGTCAGGTAGGGGATCAGATTGCTCGCCGTCTGCTGCCGGACGAACCCGACGGTGTGCCGCCGGTAGTTCACCCGGTCCGCTCGGGACATCGCCAGCAGATTCCACCTGTCGACCCGGACCCGTCCGGCGGTGGGAGCGTCGACGCCGGCCAGGATGGAGAGCAGCGTCGACTTGCCCGACCCGGAGGCACCGACGACGGCGACCAGCTCGCCGCTCTCCACGGTCAGGTCCAGTCCCTGTAGTGCCTGCACCTCGATCGAACCGGTCTGGTAGATCCGCACCAGGTTCTCGCAGACGATGAGCGCGTCCCGGCCGAACTCGGGCGCCCGCGCGGACGGCTTCGGCAGAGAGAGCGGTGTGCTGGACAATCCGTCCTCCGTCCGGGTCGTGCCAATGTCGAGCCTGCCTCGGGTAGTGGTCAGGCTCACCAGCCGGGCACGTGTTGTTGCCTGGCCGGCACGCATGGTTACCTGATCCGTCGGGCGCCCTGATGGTCGTGCTGACACAGATTGAAGCAGTTTCGCAATCGGCGGCTCCGTTGACCATGCCCCTGCGCGTTCCGCGGCCCCGCAGGTCGAGCGAAACCGGTGAAGAACCGCCACGGCTCGTGTGGTGACCCCTGCCGCGGCACGTGGGCGACCTGTTGGCGCTGGGGCGACCTCGCGGACCCGTCGGGGCATCCTTCCGGTGTCCTCAGAAAGTCCTCAGACAATCGAAAAGGTTTGGCCCGGCGGTTCCCGCAGGCTCTGAACCGGGTCCGCACCGGCGGCCCCGGAGCAGAGGGAGAGCTTCCGCGGTGACCACGGGTCATAGCACCGCCGATGCCGTTGGCATGGGTCAGGGCGGTCTGCAGGGACAGGGCCGGCGAGCCTGGAAAAAGAGATCCGGAGAGACCATCCGGAACAGCTGTGACACGGCGGGCCGGGTCGGACGACGGTCACCTGGTGTGATGCGTGCCCCGGCCCAGTCAGCGACGGCCGAGCAGTTCTATGCCGACTTGGTGGCACAGAATGGCGCCTCCGTTCGCGCGTACCTGCTCCGTCTGACCCGCAACCAGAGCATCGCCGAGGACGTCTATCAGGAGACCCTGCTGCGGGCGTGGCGTCACCGGCAGAGGCTGGTCGGCCGGGAGGGCTCGATCAGGAGTTGGCTGTACACGGTCGCGCACAACGCCGCCGTGGACCAGCTGCGTGGACGACGGTCGCAACCGGTGGGGAGTGAGGTCTGGGACAGCATCCAGCAGCCCGTTCCGGACCATGCCGATGCGGTCGTGGCCAGTGCCGCCCTCATGCCGGCCCTACGCCGGCTGACCGCGGAGCACCGTGACGTGATCTTCGAGCTCTACTACCGCCGCAGTACGGTGACCGAGGCCGCGAGATCCATCGGCATACCGCCGGGAACCGTCAAATCCCGGGCTCACTATGCCGTCCGGGCATTGCGGGCCGAGCTGGCGTCCGCGGCTTCGTCCGGTCCGGGCAGCCCTTCATGAGCCGGCGGCACACCTCCGGATTCAGCATCCTCGGCATGGACCGGGATCCGACCCCCGGGGACCCGGACCAGATCGATCAGCTGGCCCGCTTCTACGAGGAGATCCGGGACGACGCCCAGACCGGTGTGCGGGTCCTCGGGCGGGGCGGATCATTGTCGAGAGCGCGCGGCGAATCGATGGAGAAGCTGCGGGACATGCTCGACAGCCTGCCACGCAAGCTGCAGCAGGCGGTCGACTCCTTCGACACGGCGGCACAGGCGTACCGCATCTACAGCCGGGCGCTGCGCGAGCAGCAGACCCGCATCGACACCGCGATGGATCAGGCGACCGAGGCCGTGCAGGTGGTACGGCTCGCCGTGCCGCGAGTGGCCGTCGACGCCACACCGGGGCAGGAGGCGGCGGCGCGGTCGGCGGCCAACGAGATCGACGGCGCACGGGACCAGCTCTCGGCCGCGCAACGACTGGCCGCCGACGCCCGCCGACTGCGGGAGGCCGCGTCCGCGCGATGCAATCGGGCGCTCGACGACGCCGCCTCGAAGGCCATCAAGCCACCGCCGCGGCGCAACTTCTTCCAGCGCATCGGCGACTTCTTCCGGAACAACCCAATCCTCCGCTTGATCATCGATGTCGCGATCGCCGTCGTCGGGGTGCTGCTGCCGGTGGTTGGCATCGTGCTCGCCGCGGTAGCCCTCGTGGTGACGGTGGCGGTTCAGGCTGCGAACGGAAACTTCGAGTTGGGCACGCTCGTGGTGGGCCTGGTGGCTCTCGTGCCCGGAGCGAAGCTTTTCGGTCCGTTCGTGCGAGGTGCGAAAGCGGTAGCGCCTGGCCTTGTGAAGACGGCCGGCAGCGGAGCCGCGGCATTCGGCCAGTTCGGCCGGAACAACACCGTCATCAGTGGCCTGCTCCGGTTCGGTGGCCGCGGTGGTGGCTTCGGCAACCAGGTGGTGACCGATTTCGGTAAGGGCGTGGTGGAGGAGGTCGCGACCATCGGCCTCAACAAGCTCGGGAAGGCCAACGACGCAGACTTCAACGCCGCCTCGATTTTCGGCGGTGCGGCGGCGGGTGCCGCCGCCGGAGGTCTCGCCGACGGCTTCCGGAAGGGCTTTACCGGCGATCCGGATTTCGATCTCCCTCCTGGTGGTGGCACCGAGGGCTTGTCGGGGGCGAACACCGCACGTGGCGGTGACGGTGCGCCCGCCGGTGACATTCCCAGCGGGGACCGCGCATCGGCCACCGAGCCCGTTCCCGCGGGCGGCGGGCCGCCGGGTGCATCCACCTCCATCGACCCACCGGTCAGTAGCCCGGCACCGTCGTCTGCTTCCGGCGGCGACGGCTCTGCCGGCAACGTCTCGGCACCGACTGCTGCTGCTCCACCGCAGCCGGCTCCAGCACCGGTGACCAGCGGCGCACCCGCTGCCGGCGGTGGGACGGGCGGTGCCGATCCGGCCACCGCTGCTCCTGCGCCGACGCGACCGCCAGGATCGGATCAGCCCGCGGCGGTCACCGAACCGGCGGCCAAACCGGCGGCTGAGCCGGCGGCCAAACCTGCGGCTGAACCGGCGGCTGAGCCGGTAGGCGCCCGCCCGGTGCAGCCGGACGCGCCCCCGAACGGCGAGGACGCACCGGACGCCCGCAAGGTCGACGAGGAGCCGGCCGGTGAGAAGTCCGTCGAGGAGCGTGCGGGCGAGGCGGTGACGGGGATCGTCTCCAGCGGTGCAAGCGACGCGGCATCGGCCGCCATCGAGAACGAGGAAGCCGAGGATCCGCCGACCGACGCGGTGGTCGAGGCGGCTGTGCAGGCGGGATTCGTGTTGGGCGCAGCTGACGCCGCCACGGGCGCGTCAACGTCCGAGCACGACACCGGCATCACCAGGAAGTTCCGCAGGTAAGAACCGGCCGGCGGCCTGCCGGTGGCTGTTCAAGAGATCAAGGAGTGTCACCATGCCCGATTTCGCGGTCAACAGTGAAGAGACCGCCCAGACCTCGGCGGCGCTGCTGAACGACTTCTCCCAGCTACAGGACAAGCTGGTCGAGGTACGCGGAAAGGTGCAGAACCTGCTCGCGCAGGGCTACCGCACCCCGGCCGCCCAGCAGAAGTTCCAGCCGTTCTTCGACGAGTTCGCCAAGGGATTCGACCAGGTGAACCAGGGCCTACAGGGCATCGGCAACTACGTCCGTTCGGTCGGTGAGGCATTCGCCTCCACCGACCAGGACCTCGGCTCGCGTCTCGGCTGACCGCCGTTTCAAACGAATCGGACACGCCCGGCGTGCGCAAGCGCTGGGCGTGTCCGCTTGAGAGGAAAGGAGGAGGGTCGAGATGCGGCTCAACGTCAGTCTGGTCTCCGACGCCTCACCTGCGGCGGAGCCGCTGGTCGTAGAGGCGGAGCCGGGGACCTCGGTGGGGACGTTCGCCGCGGAGCTGGCCGACGCCGTCGGCGGCCGTCCCGGCACGCTGTTCCACGGTGCCCAACCCCTGGACCCGGGACTCTCGCTTGCCGCAGCGCGGCTGGGCGCCGGTGCCGAGTTGGGCCTGAATCGTCCGGCCCGGCCAACGGCCGGTCGGGCGGGCGCGGTGGAGGTGCGCCTGGTGGGCGGCCCGGGAGCCGGTGGGATCGTGCTCCTTCCCCCCGGGGAGTACGAGGTGGGCAGCGCGCCCACGTGCCGGGTACGCCTTGCCGGTGATGTGCCGCCGGTCGCCGCTCGGCTGCTGGTCACCGTGGACCGTACGGTGGCGGTGACCGCGGTAACGGCTGTCGAGTTGGATGGCGTTGCCCTGGACGGCACCGCCGAGTGGCCGGCTGGCCGTCAGCTGGCGGTCGGCGGCGTCCTGCTGGAACTGGCCACCGGCGTGCCGGTACGCGCCCCGCTGACCCGTACGGCGGACGGGTTCACCTGGGAGTTCAACCGTCCGCCGCGGTTCTTCCCGAAGATCATGGGCGGGCAGTTCCGGCTGCCCGCCGCACCGACCGAATCCGACAAGAGCCCGATCGGCCTGGTGACGTTGCTGCTGGCCCCGGCGATCGGTGCGCTGGTGGGCATTCTCGCGACGGGCAACTGGCGGTTCATCTTCCTCGCGCTGGTCTCTCCGCTCGCTGCGCTGCTGACCCAGTTCGGTGCCAAGCGGCGCGGTAGGCAGAGCCACGCCGAGCGGATGCAGGAGTACGAGGAGAAGCTTCTCCGGGTCCGTGCCGACATCGACGAGGCGGTGCTGGAGGAGCAGCGGGCCCGCCGGTACGCCTACCCGGACCCGGCGTTGACCGGCCGGATCGCGACCCTTCCAGGTGAACGACTGTGGGAGCGGCGCTGGCGTGACGACGATTTTCTCGCCCTGCGGGTCGGTACCTGTTCGATGCCGTCGGGGGTGCGGGTGGAGGATCCGGCGCTGGACGAGCACCGCCGAATCACCGTGCCCGAGCTGGGCCAGGTGCCGGTGGCCGTGGATGTGCGCGACAGCGGCGTGGTCGGGGTGGCCGGAGACCGCCTGGCCCGGCTGGCTCCCTGGCTGGTGGCGCAGGCGGCCGTGCTGCACAGCCCCGACGATCTGCGCATCTGTGTGCTCACCGATGCCGCCGGTGAGCACCGCTGGTCGTGGCTGCGCTGGCTTCCCCATACCCGGGCCGACGGCGAGGAGGCGTACGTCCGGATCGGCACCAGCGCCGAGTCGGTGTCGCGACGCATCGCCGAACTCAACCGGGTGATCGCGGCACGGTCGGCCGGTGACCGGGCGAGCGGGGCGGAACGGGGCGGTGCAGCCGGCGATCCCGACATCCTGGTGGTGTTCGACGGTGCGCGGCGGTTGCGGTCGATGCCCGGCGCGGTCCCGCTGTTGCGGGACGGTCCCGCCGTCGGCGTCTACGTGATGTGCCTGGAGCCGGAGGAACGGCTGCTGCCCGAGGAGTGCCGGGCGGTGGTGGTGTCCGGCGCGGACGGCGCATCGCTGCGGACCGCCAAGACGTCGCTGGTCGCCGGCATTCGCGCCGACGAACCGGACGCCGGATGGTACGAGCGGGCGGCCCGGCGGATGGCGCCGCTGGGGGTGTCCGGCGACGGCGACGAGGCGGTGCTGCCGCCGTCGGCACGGCTGCTCGACATCCTCGACCTGGAGCCGCCGACGCCGGACAGGATCGCGGCGGGTTGGGCGGTCCGGCCGGCCAGCACCGAAGCGGTGCTCGGCGTCGGGTTGGACGGCCGGTTCGCGATCGACCTGGTACGCGACGGCCCGCACGCCCTGATCGCGGGAACCACCGGAGCCGGCAAGTCGGAGCTGTTGCAGACCCTGGTGGCCACGCTGGCGGTGGCGAACCGGCCGGACGAGATGACCTTCGTGCTGGTCGACTACAAGGGCGGTAGTGCCTTCGCCGAGTGTGAACAGCTGCCGCACACCGTCGGCATGGTGACCGACCTGGACACCCACCTGGTCGAGCGGGCGCTCACCTCGCTCGGCGCGGAGTTGCGCCGTCGCGAGCACGTGCTGGCCGCGGCCGGCGCCTCCGACATCATCCGGTACCAGGAACGCCGAGCCCGGGATGCGAGCATGCCCGCGATGCCGCGGCTGGTGCTGGTGATCGACGAGTTCGCGTCGATGGTGCGCGAGCTGCCGGACTTCGTCACCGGTCTGGTCAACATCGCGCAGCGCGGCAGATCTCTTGGGATCCACCTGGTCCTGGCCACGCAGCGGCCGTCCGGAGCGGTGACCCCGGACATCCGGGCGAACACGAACCTGCGGATCGCCCTGCGCACCACCGACCAGGGCGAGAGCCGGGACATCATCGACGCACCCGACGCGGGTGAACTGTCGCCGCGCACGCCTGGTCGGGCGTACGCCCGGCTGGGGTACGCCGCGCTGCTGCCGTTCCAGGCTGGCCGCATCGGCGGCAGACGGCCGGTGCTGGGGGACCGGGCCGACGAGGTGCGCGTCGAGGTCACCCACGTGAACTGGTCACGGCTGGGCGACCCGGTTCCGGCCCGCCGCTCGTCGACTGCCACGACTGGTGGACCGGCCGACACCGACCTGCGGGAACTCGTCGCGGCTGTCGTCGCGGCGACCGACAAGCTCGGGGTGCCGCGGCAGCCGAGCCCGTGGCTGCCGGCGCTCACCGAGGTGGCACAGTGGGCGGATCTCCCTCAGCCGCCGCCGGCCACGATCCCGGGCGACCTGGGCGCGGTCGCCTACGGCATCGTCGATCTGCCCGCTTCGCAGAGCCGCGAGCCGCTGCTGTTCGACACCGACCGTACCGGGCACGTGTTCTTCATCGGATCCGGCCGCAGCGGCCGTTCGCAGGCGCTGCGTACCCTGGCGGTCGCGCTGACCGCCCGGCACTCCAGCGCCGACCTGCACCTGTACGCCGTCGACTGCGGCAACGGTGCGCTGCTGCCGCTGGTCGGGTTGCCGCACTGCGGCGCGGTGGTGGACCGGCTACAGACCGAGCGCCTCGATCGCCTGCTGACCTGGCTGAACAGCGAGTTGACCAGACGGCAGGCCCGGTTCGGTGAGCAGGGCGTCGCGGATCTGGCGGAGCAGCGGCGCAACGCCGCCGCCGATCGGCGACTGCCACACGTGGTGCTGCTCGTCGATCGATTCGAGGTGTTCGAGCGGGACTTCGCGACGTACGACAACGGCAGCTATCTGGAACGGCTGACCCGGCTGCTGCGTGACGGTGCCGGCGTCGGTGTCCACGTCGTGCTGGCCGGCGACAAGGTGCTCGGTTCGGGCCGGTTCGCCGGCGCCACCGAGGAGAAGTTGGTGTTGCGCCTCAACGACCGCAGCGACTACTCCCTGCTGGGTCTCAACCTGCGCGACGTACCCCCGGAGCAGGCACCGGGCCGGGCGATCCGGCTGGCCGACCACGCGGAGGCGCAGATCGCGGTCCTCGGTCCGGACCTCAGTGGGCAGGGACAGGCAGCAGCACTGACCGACATCGCCAGACAGCTCACCGTGCGGGACGCCACGGTCCCGGGGACCGCCCGGCCGCGCCGGTTCGCGGCGTTGCCCGACCTGATCGGGTACGCCGAGGTGCGCCGGATGCTGTCGGAGCCGGGCCGCGCCCTGACGGCGATCGTCGGGGTCGGCGGCGACGAGGTCGTCCCGCTCGGCCCGGACCTCGCCGACATTCCGACCTTTGCGATCGGCGGGCCACCGCGTTCCGGCCGGAGCACCGCGCTGCTGTCGGTGGCACGGACTCTGCTGGCCAACGGCACCGGGCTGCTCGTGGTGGCGCCGCGGCGCTCGCCACTGCGTGACCTGGCCGGGCAGCCCGGGGTGGCCGCGGTGGTGACCGACGCGGGCATCGCCGCGATGGACTTCCGGGACCTGCTCAAGAGCATTCCGGAGGACACCGGGACAGTGGTCATCGACGACGCCGAACTGCTCGCCCAGTCGGACGTCGACGGAGACCTCAACACCCTGGCCCGGGGTGCGGCAGGCAATGGGTGGGGCCTGGTGGTCGCGGGCAACGCCGAGGCGCTCAGTCTCGGCCTGGCCGGCTGGCTGACCCAGCTCAAACGCAACCGGGCTGGACTGTTGATCGCACCGCAGAGCATCACCGACGGGGAGCTGATCGGGATGCGGATCCCACGGGGGATCGTCGGGCAGGCCGCCCGGCCAGGGCGTGCCTACCTGCATCTGGGCGACGGGGTGCTGACGGCGGTGCAGGTGCCGAAGGCGGACTGAAAGCATGGGATCCGGTGACGCCGGCTCGGCGTCGCCGGATCCCGTGGTGCCCGGACGGCCGGTCAGGTGAAGCGCAGCGTGCCGGTGATCGCGTCGAAGACGTCGTACAGAGCGTCGGCGAGCGGCAGGTTCGGACTCATTCCGGTGACCACGAGGTACGAGCCGGGCTGTCCCGGCACGGGAATGATCGTGTGCATGGCGACCATCACCGCGGACGTGCTCTCGGTCAGCTCGACGACCTCGGTTCCGGTGATCCGGGCGACGGTGCCGATCGTGGGCAGGGTGGCCGAGGTGACGGTGCGGTCTCCGTGGCCGTTGAGCCCGGCGGGGCGGGTCAGTTGCTGGGCGATGTCGGCCACCGACGGTTGCGTACCGTCCGGGACGGTGATCCCGAAGGCCGCCACGAACGCCATCAGCAGCCCGCCGTCGTCGTCGCGGGCGATCATGCCGGCCGCGGCCGCAGCTCCCTGCCGACGAGCCGCCCGCAGCAGGCGGCGGGCCTGGCGCAGCGCGTCGTCGACCGCGCTGCGCTGTTCGGCGGTGGACACCGCGGCCCGTAGCTCGCGTTGTTGCCGGCTGAAGTCCTGTCCCGCCAGGTCGTAGTCGAGCCAACCCTCCGGCACCTCGAAGGTGAATGATCCAGGGGTGGGTACGGGGGCGGTCACCGGCCACCGCCGAGGCTGTCGCCACTCTGGTCATCGACGGCGGCGAAGGCGTCGAGAATCACGTCGATCGCCTCGATGATGTCGTCGCACTCGTTGCGCAGCTGCTTGCGACCGGCGTCCCAGCGGTCCTCGAAGTTCTCCGCCGCGTCGCGGACCGGAGGTCCGACCGTCCGGTTGAAGTCGGCCGAGCTGCGCTTGACGCTGATGGTCCGCAGCACCTGGCGCATCGCGTCCGCTGCCTGTTGAAGATCTTCGCCCGGGATGACGATGTCTGATCTGGCCATGCGCCCGTCACGTCGGACGTCCCGCAGCGGTTCGGCGAATGTGACCTGGAACACAAGCCTCGAACCGGATCGGTGGTCCGGTCGTGAAGACCGCACCTGTCGAGCCCGATCGAAACGGAGGTGTCATCGTGTCCCGCACCCCGGTCCGCGCTCTGGCCGTCCCACTTGCCGCGGCCCTGCTCCTGGCGGGCTGCGCCGGGAACGAAGCCGCCGATCCGGCGGCGGCGCCCGTTCTCGCCGGCGGTGAGATTCAACTGGTGGACGCACCGGCCTCCAGCGCCGGCCTGACCGGCGACGGTCGCGGCGACAATGCCGTCGAAGCCAGCGCAGCATCTCCGGCGGCCGGCACGAAGCCTCCGGCGTCTGACCCGACGGTGCCCAGCCCGCAGGCCCCGGCCAAGTGGGTCCAGCTCTCCACAAACAAGGCCACCATCGGAGAGACGGTGACGGACGTAACCGGGTTCACCCTCTACGGCTTCACCCGGGACCCGGCCGAGCCGCCCGCCTCGGCATGCACCGGCACGTGCGCCGAGAGCTGGCCACCGGTACTGATCCAGGCCGGCGGCCGAGTGTTCGTCGACGGGATGAAGACCGACGACATCGGTGCGATCCGACGGCCCGATGGTGGCGTGCAGGTCACCATCGGTGGCCGGCCGGCCTACCGTTTCGGCGGCGACACGGTGCCCGGCGACCTGAATGGACAGGGCGTCGACAACGCGTGGTTCGCGTTCGGGTCCGACGGAAAGGCCATCGACGCACTGATCACCACGGCGGAGCTGAAGGCCGCGAAGCCGGACCGCACCAGCACGCTGACCGCGAAGGAAGGCAAGGACGGCCCGATCGTCGTCGACGACGACGGCGCGACGATCTACCGCTTCGACGGGGACGACACCGACCCGCCGGCCAGCAACTGCACGGGCGCGTGCGCCGCCCTGTGGCAGCCCGTGGTCGCCAGGAACGGCGGCAGGGTCAAGCTCAAGGGCATCGACGACGACCGGGTGTGGTGGCTGAGCCGCAAGGATGGGACCAAACAGGTGACGTTGGACGGATCGCCGCTCTACCGCAACGTCGCCGACAAGAGCACCGACACGATCATCACCAGTGCCGCCACCCAGGGCTGGACGGCGGCCCGATGATCCGCCGTGCCGTACTGCTGCTGCTCGCGGCGCTCACCGCCGTCCTGGCCGTACCGGCGGCCGTCTCGGCCGCTCCCGACGACGTGGTCAAGGTCGCCGTGGTGCGAAGCCCCGGACAGAACGGCGGGCGCGCCGACTCCCTGGCACAGATCGCTGAGCGAACGTTAGGTGATCCGGCCCGCGCCGCCGAGATTCTCGACCTGAACCGGTCCCGCCCGCAGAGCGACGGCGGCACCCTCACCGACTCCGGTGAGGTACGCCCTGGATGGGTTCTGCTGCTGCCGGCCGATGCGACGGGGCCTGACGTCCGGCTCGGCCGGATCGGCTCCACCGCGGCCGCCGACAGTACGCCGTTGCTCACCTGGAAGGTCGCCGCCGCGCTGCTCGGCGCGGTGATCCTGGCCCTGCTCAGCCTCCTGGTGATCTTCCGCCGCCGGCTCGTCGCCCGGCTTCGCCGACGTCGCCGCGCCTACGCCGACAACGCCCGCTGGCACCGCCAGATCCAGGAACGGATGCGTACGCGCGCGCAACTGTCCGCCGAGTTCGCCGCCGACCAGAATCGTCCCGCGCTGGCCTGGCAGGCGTCCGCCGAACTGACCGCCGATCAGGTCGAGGCGTACGCTCTGCGCGTGGACACTGGCGCGGTGACCGCCTGGGTCACCGCCGACCACACCCCCCGACCGCCCTGGCTGGCCGAGGCCGACGGTGTGTGGACGCGCCCCGTCGACGCCGACGCCGGACGGCCCACCCGGGGTGACGCGGTCACGCCGTGCCTGGTGCGGGTCGGCGGAGACGACAACGGAACCCTGTTCGTGGATCTCACCTGGCTCGACGGCGTGCTGGCGATCGGCGGATCGGCCGGGGTCGCCATCGACGTCCTGGCCAACCTCATGGCCGACCTGAGCCGCTTCCGTCCGGATCTGCCGGTGCTGTCGGTGCCGGGACTCGGCGGCCAGCCACCCGGCCTGCCACAGTCCGCGCTACGCCTGGGATCCGTCACTGAGCTGCGGATAAACGACTCTGGGCCGGAGACCGACGACGGGATGGTGCGCCTCGCCGCCCGCCGTCGTTCGCTCACCGCCCTGGCGGTGATCGCCGAGACGCCCTCGGCCGACGAGGCGGCGCATCTGCTCGCCGCCTGCGGGCCCGGCACCGGGCAGGTCGCGATCGTGCTCGGCGATCTTCCGGGCGCACGCTGGCGCTGGCACGCTGAGGCGGACGGAAAGGTCCGCCTGCCGGAGATCGGTGTGACGGCGACCGCGCCGTCCCGCTAGGCCGTCGACGGAATCTCACGCCGGTCCGAACAGGACCGCTTCAGGAAGGCTCGCGATGTCCACGACCACATTCACCGCCGCCCCGGCAGCACCGGTGCGCCGCCTCGGCCAGGCCCGGGTCGCGTACCTGCTGCTCTGGGCCTTTCTCCTGGTCAACCTGGTGATCCTCCAGGTCATGTTCGCCCATCCGAGCCGGCCGGTGCCCAACACCCTGACCGGGATCGGCCGTTTCCTCGGCCTGCATCTGGGTTTCGTGATGGCACTGCAACTGCTGCTGATCGGCCGGGTGCCGTTCCTGGAACGGCGGATCGGCATGGACAAACTCACAAACTGGCACCGCTGGACCGGGTTCGTGATCTTCTGGCTGGTCGTGCTGCATCCGACCTTCGTGATGCTCGGCTACGCACAGCTCGACCGGATCTCGTTCTTCGCCGAGATCCCGAACCTGGCCAAGCAGATGCCGGTACTACTCGGCATGATCGCCGCAGTCCTGATCGGCGTCATGGCGTTCACTTCGGTACGGATGGCCCGCCGCCGTATGTCGTACGAGACCTGGCACGCCATCCACCTGGTGGTGTACGTGGTGATCGTGCTCTCGGTGATCCACCAGATCTACGAGGGCGCCTCGTTCGCCAACAGCGACGTCACCAAGGCGTACTGGTGGGGGTTGTGGGCCTTCGCGGTCGGTTCGTTGCTGACCAACCGCCTGTTCGTGCCGCTGGTGCGCAACCTCCGGCACCGGCTGCGGGTCGTCGCGGTGGTGCCGGAGACCGACAACGCCGTCTCCGTCTACATTGCCGGCAACCGCCTGGACCGGCTGCGCGCCCGTCCCGGCCAGTTCTTCTGGTGGCGCTTCCCTGGGCACAACTCCTGGTGGCAGGTCAACCCGTGGTCGCTGTCCGCGGCACCCGACGGCCGCACGCTGCGGCTGACCGCGAAGGCGATCGGCTCCACCAGCGCCGGGCTGCGGCAGTTGCCGGTGGGCACCCGGGTCTACGCCGAGGGACCGTACGGCGCCCTCACCACCGCCGGCCGTACCCGGGAGAACACCCTGCTGATCGCCGGCGGCATCGGCATCACCCCGATCCGGGCGCTGCTGGAGGACCCGGAGCTGACCGGAGACGTCGTGGTGCTCTACCGGGCCCGCACCCCCGCCGACGCGGTGCTGATCGGTGAGCTGCGCAATCTTGTACAGGCCCGGGGTGCCCGCCTGCATCTGCTGACCGGTCGCACCGCCGACGGCAGCCAGCCGTTCAGCCCGGAGAGCCTGCGCGGCCTGGTTCCCGACATCGCCGAACGGGACGTCTACCTGTGCGGTCCCGCGGCGATGGCCACCACCGTGCAGCGCAGCCTCCGCGCGCTGCGGGTCCCGGCCCGCCAGCGGCATGTCGAGGCGTTCCGGTTGGGGGTGTGAATCTCAGCGGAGACGATCGAGCAGTTGCCGGGCACGACGGTCGACAAATGCGAGACCGAAGCGCCTGGCGGCTGCTTGCGCGTCGGTGACGAGAGATCGCGCCCGGTCGGGTTCGGTCCCGGCGAGCAGATCGGCATAGGCGATCTGGGTGCGGGCGACGAGCAGCGGGGAGCGCAGCCGCCGGTTCACGGTCAGGGCGAGGTCGTAGGCGGCCGCCGCCTCCTCGTGGTGGCCGACGGTGGCCAGTGCGAGGCCGAGCCCGTAGGCGATCGAACCCTCGGTGGTCGCGCCGGTGCTGGCGACCCGGTCGCGCCAGCCGTCGAGCAGTGGCACGAGCCGGGAGGCGGGGACGGGAAGGACGAGCCGGTGGCAGACCTCGGCCCACAGCATCAGGGAGGTCGACCAGAACTGGGGTGCGCCGCCGGCGGAGACGTCGAGGGAGTCGGTGAGCGCCCGGGCGTCGGCTGCCCGGCCGAGCTCGCACCACACGTAGGCCATGCCCGCCCGGAAGACCTGCAGCATCGGGTTCTGGTCGAGGACCTGCTCCATGGCCTCGGCCACGTCTGCCAGTCGGTCCTGGGCCCGGCGGATCTGGAAGAGCTGACCCGCGTAACCGAAGAACGCCTCGGGCTGGCCGGTTGCCACGCCGAGTTCGAGGGCGGCGGTCGCGGCGGCTTCGGCTCCCGCCAGGTCGCCGTCCAGAAAGTGGTGCATCGACGACGTCTGGGCGTTCGTCCAGCGGACGAAGGGTTCCGGACTGCGCTGGGCGAACGCGTTGCGGATGTCCTTCTCCCGGTTCATCACCTCACGGTCGCCGCGCTCAAGCGCGATCTCGTGGTGGGACATCGAGAGGATGCCGCGCAACCGCGCGTCACCGGTTCGCTCCGCGGCCGTGATGCCCGCCTGCAACAACTGCTCACGACGATCGAGGGCGTCCAGCGTGCGCAGGGCGCTTTCGGTGAGCCGTACGACGTGCGCGAGGACGTGGTCGTCGCCGGCCTCGTGGGCGAGCGTCACCGCACGGGCTGCGGCCTCTTCCAGGTCCTCGGCGGCGGTGGCATGGATCTCGATGGCGAGAATCGCGTGGAGCAGCGCACCGTCCGCCGGGTTGGGCTGCGCGGCGATCGCACGGCGCAGGATCTGGACCCGGTCCTCGTCCGTCGTCCCGAATCCGCTGACGTCGCCACGGTTGTTGGCGAGTGCGGCACGGACGAGAAGCTCGTCGTGGTCGAGTTCGATCGCGAGGCGACCGGCTTCGAGCAGCGTCTCACGGTGCGCGGGGTCGCCGGATTGACGCTGCGCGGTGCCGAGACCGACGAGGCATTCACAGCGTCGCACCGTGGGACCGGCGGGCATCAGCTCAAGGGCGTGGCGATACCAGACGACCGCCTCGTCGGGTGCCACGTGAGTCAGCGCGTAGGCGCCCGCCTGCTGCGAGTATTCCGCTGCCTTGGCGCGGTTCGCAGGTGCGACGGCATGGATCCAGTGGTGGGCGATCTCGGCGGCCTGCTCGCCCGCGTCATCGCCGACCCGACGCTCCATCGCCATCGCTACCGCCTGATGGATGAACGCCCGCGCGGTGGGTTTCAACTCCGCGTACAGCGTGTGGGCGACGATGGCGTGGGTGAACGCGAATCGCCCGGCGGCGTCGGTGACGAGAGCGTTGTCGACCGCCGGCGCCAGCCGTTCGAACGTCTGCAGTGGAGCTTCGCCGAGCAGTTCGGAGAGCAGATCGAGCTCGAAGTCCCGGCCGAGCACCGACGCGGTGTCCAACGCCCGACGCGTTCCGGATCCGAGGCGCTGGACACGGCGGCCCACGACCTCCCGGACGCTTACCGGCAGGCCCCGGGTCAGCAGCCGGGTCGGAGTCGCCCAGCGGCCGTCCTGCTGGCGGCTGATCGCCCCGGTCTCGGCGAGATGACGCAGAATCTCGGTGACGAAGAACGGGTTGCCCTCGGTCTCGGCGCGCAGCAGATCCCGCAGCGTGAGCCCGTTGTGGTCCATCTCGTGGCCGGCGATCGTCTCCAGCAGGCCGAGCATTTCGTTGTTGTCCAGACCGCGCAGGGCCAGCCGGGCCGTTCCCGGCTCGCGATGGGTGGCGGCCAGCAACACGTTCAGCGGATGCGAGGCGTCGAAGTCGGAATCGCGGAATGTGGCGATCACCAGGACCGGCGTCGTCAGTGCCCGCTCGGCGAGGTGCCGCAGCAGAGCGAGTGTCTGCATGTCCGCCCAGTGCAGATCGTCGAGCACGACGAGTACCGGTCCACTGCGTGCCGAGACGGCATCGAGTATGTCGAGGACCGAGTTGTAGAGCGCGAACCGGGCCGAATCCGATTCCAGGCTCACCGCGCTCGCGCCACCCAGCAGCGGTGCGAGCGCGTCGCGGCGGCTGTCGACGACATCGTGGGCATCGCGGTCGAGATCCGTCAGCACCTCCCGCCAGGGCTGATAGGGAATCGACAACTCTTCGTCGCAACGCCCGTAAAGCACCACCGCCTCGTGCTGCACCGAGGTCGCGAACACCGAACACAGCGTCGTCTTACCAATGCCCGCCTCGCCGCTCACCAGCACCATCCGACGCTGCCGCGAGGCGAGCGCCTCCTTCCACGCGTCCGCGAGCGTCGCGCGCTCGTGCTGCCGGCCGGTGAAGCCGAGACCTGACGACATCGCCAACCGAGCGGGTAGGGCCCGGTCATGTCCTGCCTCCGCACCGGCCGGTGTCTGCGTGACGGGCCCGATGAACTGGTAACCGCGGCGATAGACGGTACGGATCAGCCGGTGTTCCTTGCCGGCGTCGCCGATGGCCAGCCGGATGGCGCGGAGCACGGTGGTGACTGCGGCGTCGGTCACGAAGCGGTCGCCCCACACCGAGTCGAGGAGCTCTTCCTTGGAGACGACTCGGTCTCGATGCCGGATCAGGTGCAGCAGCACGTCGAAGGCCCTCGGCTCCAGCGGGACGCGCTTGCCTGTGAGCCGGAGTTCGTAGCGGGAGGTGTCAAGCTCGAACCCGTCGAAACGGTACGGAGCTCCTGCCACAGGCGGACGATATCACCCACGCCGGTCGGAGCCCGACGCGCGACTGATGGCATGATCCTTACTTCGCTCGACCGGCCGGAGACCTCGTGACTGATTTGCGCCGCCCCCCGCACGCACCGGCGTCCCGGCCGCGTGTCGGCCGCCTGCTGATCCTGCTCTTTCCGGCCACGGCGGCCATGTACGCGCTTTTCAACGGCATCTCGGCGGTCATCCTCCCGGCGCAGGTCGAGGCGGTGGACCCGGCGTCGAAGGTCGGCAACCTCGCCCTGCTCAACACGCTCGCCGCCGTCGCGACGATGGTGGCGATTCCGCTCGGTGGTGCGCTGTCCGACCGTACGCGTTCCCGCTTCGGACGTCGGACACCCTGGATCGCCGGGGCCGCGGTGGTCTCGGCTGTCGCCTGCATCCTCATGGGCTTGGCCGACAGCCTGCTGGGGCTGATCGCGACCACAATGGTGTTGTGGTTCGCGGCGAACCTCTACTCCGGCGCGATCACCGCGATCCTGCCCGACCGGGTTCCCGATGACCGCCGTGGCCTGGCTGCGGGAGTCATCGGGATGGGCACCCCGGCCGGCGTCGTGCTGGGCGTTCAGATCGCCAGCCGGGTGAGCCAACTGACCGCCTATGCCGTCATCGCCGGGGTGCTGCTGGTCACCACCGTGCTGCTGTTGGTCGGGGCCCGGGAAGGGTCGGCGCGGGGCCTGCCGCTCCCTGTGCGTGAGCGCTGGCGTCTCGGGGAGCGGCTGCGTTCGTTCTTCGCCGCCTTCGCCGCCCGCGACTTCCGGTTGGCATTCGCCAGCCGGTTCATGCTCTTCGCGTCCTACTACGTGGTCAGCGGCTACCTCTTCTACACCTTGCAGGACTACATCGGCTCCGAGAACGTGCCCGGCGGCGATGTGGCCGCTGCGGTGACCACCATGCTGACACTGAGCATCCTGGTGTGGGTGGTCGTGGCTGGCCTCACGGGCTGGATCGCGGACAAGGTGGATCGTCGGAAGATGGTCGTCGGAGTGAGCGCCCTCGGCGTCGCCGCGTCGATGACCATTCCCCTGGCGATGCCCACCTGGACCGGAATGCTGATCTACGCTGCCTGTCTGGGCGCCTCGATCGGCACCTACTTCGCGGTCGACCTGGCAGTCATGTCCCTGGTCCTGCCCGATGCCGACAGCGAGGGCCGTGACCTGGGCATCCTGCAGGTGGCCACCGGCTTGCCCCAGCTGCTGGCCGGAGCGGTGGCCGGTGCGCTGATCACCTGGTTCGGCGGTTATCCGGCGCTGTTCGTCTTCGGATCCCTGTGCGCGGTGGCATCCGGGCTGCTGATGCTAGGTATCCGCAGCATCCGGTGAGCGCGGTGCGGCGCAGAAATGCGCGGCGGACCGTAGCGGCCCGCTGCTATTTTGCCGGAGGCCGTGCCAGAGACCGAGGAGGTGATACCCGTGAACGTTTTCGACATGGGTGCTCTCCCCGCAGTCACGGTCGGGCGATAGGTCGTCCGGGAGCGCCGTCCACGAGCACTCCCGAAAGGCACGACCATGCGATTCACCTCTGCACGACACCTCGATGACGGCGTCGTCGAACGCGAGTTCACTCTCGGCGAGATCCCCGGCATCCTGTGGACATCCGCATCCGCGACACCGCCGGTCCCGCTGGTGCTGCTCGGCCACCCGCCACTCGGGCTGGGCAGGATGTACCCACGTCTGGTGGCGCGGGCTCGGCGTGCCGTGGCGGATGGGTTCGCCGCAGCCGCGATCGAGCTGCCCGGCAGCGGTGATCGGCCCCGCTGGGACGCGATCGAACAGGCCCGCGTCGACCTGCGCCGGGCGCTGGAGGCCGGCGAGCCGGTCAACGACGAGATCATCGATGCCCTCATCCTCCCGCTCGTCGACAAGGCGGTACCGGAATTTCAGGCCGCCCTGGATGCCTTCCTGTCGCTGCCCGAGATCGGCGGCCCGGTCGCGTACTCGGGGGGAGTGATCTCCGTCGGCATCCGGCTTGCGGTGGTGGAGCCGCGCATCGTGGCCGCCGGCTTCTTCGCCGGGAGTTTTGTGCCGCGCATCATGTTCGAGCAGGCCCGGAAGGTCACCATTCCGCTGCACGTGCTGTTGCAGTGGGACGACGAGGGGAACGACCGACAGGCGGCCCTCAAGCTGTTCGACGCCTTCGGCTCGAAGGAGAAGACGCTGCACGCCAACATGGGCGGACACACTGGTGTTCCCTGGTACGCAGGGGAAGGCGCGGCCGAGTTCTTCGCCCGGCATCTACGCTAGTGCGATTTCCAGGGAACGTTGGCGGTGTCGCGGCGAGGGCCAATCGGCGATCCAACGCCGCCGGTCGTCGTCTGGACCCGGTGCGGCCCGGTCAGCCGATGGATTCGGTCGACGGTCGATCGGCGCTCGGCTGAAGAAGGTCTTCGACGCCGTGCAGGAATGTCTCGGACACCAACGCGGGGTCGAAGAGGCATCCGGCTGCCATGGCGCCGTCGCGGAGCATGACGAAACGGCGTGCGGCCGGGTCCGCCGTTTCCGGGTGAACCTGCGCCATCAGCTTGCTGAGCGTGTCCAGGAACCATTGCCGGTGGGCGATTATCTCCTGGCGCACGGGGTGTTCCATGTCGGGATACTCCGCCGCGGCGTTCAGGAAGGCGCAGCCACGGAAGCCGGGGGACTGGATGTTCTGAGCTATGGAATCGGCAATGGCCAGGAGCGGGTCGACGGGTGATGAATCGTTGGCGATGGCCGCGTCGACCGTGCCGCGCTCCATCTCATGGACTTCGCGTAGGTAGGCGAGAATGAGGTCGTCTTTGCTCGGGAAGTGCCGGTAGAAGGTCGCCCGGGTCACCTTCGCCTCGGCGATGATCCGGTCGACACCGACGGAGTGGATGCCCTCCGAGTAGAAGATCCTGGTTGCCGTGGCGAGCAGCCGGAGGCGCGCCTCGGAGGGCCGATTGTCGGGTTTGCCACGTGTCATGCCCTCAACCTTAGCGAACAGAACGTTCGGTCTGAGGGAAGCGAGCGACCTCAGGGGCCAACAGCGCCACGTCGATGACGACGCGTGGCCCGATGCGGCGACGAAGGGGGCGGGCCTCCGGCGAGAGCCGTGGCGCGCGGTGGTCGCGCGATACCGAGGTGGCGGATAGAACGTTCGGTCTTGACGGTGCCGGCCGCCCCTGGCATGCTTATAGAGACAGAACGTTCGGTCTACCACCTCTCCGTTGAAAGGGTCACCCGTGACCACCATTGCTGCTTCGCCCGGTATCTCCGAGGCTGCCTCCGCGCTGCGGCGGCTGTACTTCATCCGCTTCGCGTTCGCCATCGTGTGGGCCGGGGTGACGATCGCCACCGCCAAGGAGATCGGTCCGCTCGCGGTGGCGCTGTTCGTGCTCTATCCGTTGTTCGACGTCGGTGCCGCCAGCTACGACCTTCGTTCGTCAAGGGCCACCGGCTCGCCGGCCCTGCTCTATGTGAACATCGCGGTGAGCCTCGTCGCGGCGGTAGGAGTGGGCGTCGCCGGGGCGTCCGGCGTTCCCGCGGTCCTGCGGGTCTGGGGTGCCTGGGCGATCGTCGCCGGTCTGGTCCAGTTGATCGTAGGTGTCACCCGTCGGCGGATGGGCGGCCAGTGGCCAATGATCATCAGCGGCGGCATCTCGGTGCTGGCTGGTGGCTCCTTCATCGTCGCAGCCGCCGCGGATCACCCGTCGCTGATCAACGCGGCTGGCTACGCCATTCCCGGCGCCGTCTTCTTCCTGATCGCGGCCGTCCGTCTCGGCCGTGCCGCGAAGGGAAACTGACATGACCTCACTTGAGTACGACGTCGTCGTGATCGGTGCCGGTCCGGTCGGGGAGAACGTTGCCGACCGGGTCGTGCGGGGCGGGCTGACCGCCGCCATCGTCGAGCGGGAACTGGTCGGTGGGGAGTGCTCGTACTGGGCGTGTATGCCCACCAAGGCGTTGCTGCGCAGCGCGTCCGCGTTGCGGGCGGCTCGCCAACTGCCGGGTGCTCGGGAGGCTGTGACGGGCAACCTGGATGCGGCTGCGGTGCTCGGCCGGCGCGACTCCTTCGCATCCCATTGGCGGGACGACGGGCAGGTTTCCTGGCTGGAGTCGGCCGGTATCGCCCTGCACCGTGGCCAGGGGCGGATCGCTTCCGCCCGCGTTGTCGAGGTGACCGGCGTGGACGGTGTCACGACCAGGCTGACCGCGCGGCATGCGGTGGTCGTCGCGACCGGCAGCAGCGCGCTGTTGCCGGACATTCCGGGTCTGCGCGCGGCGGCGCCGTGGTCCAGCCGCGAGGCTGCCTCGGCCGGGTCGGTTCCCCGTCGGCTCGCCATCATCGGTGGCGGCGTGGTGGCGACCGAGATGGCGACCGCCTTCGCCGCTCTGGGGTCGTCGGTGGAGGTGCTTGCCCGTGACGGTGTGCTGCCGTCGGCGGAGCCGTTCGCCAGCGAGTTGGTCACGGAGTCGTTGCGCGAGGCCGGTGTGTCGGTACGCCCCGGCGTGGAGGCCGCTTCCGTAAACCGCGACGACCGCGGAATCGTCCACATCGCAACTGTCGACGGCGAGCGGGTCGAGGCGGACGAGGTGCTGGTGGCGATCGGCCGGACGCCCAACACTCAGGACATCGGCCTCGACCGCGTGGGACTGGTGCCGGGTGCCTGGCTGGCGGTCGACGACACGCTGCGTGTGGTCGGCGGAGGCGGGTGGCTGTATGCCGCGGGTGATGTGAACCGGCGGGTGCTGCTGACCCATCAGGGCAAGTATCAGGGGCGCGCGGTGGGCGACGCGATCGTGGCCCGGGCAAAGGGGGAGAAGGTCGAGGACGGCAGGTGGGGGCGGCACGCCGTGACCGCCGATGAGCGTGCGGTGCCGCAGGTGGTGTTCAGCGACCCGGAGATCGCGTCGGTGGGGCTGACCGCGGCTGCGGCCGAGACGGCCGGACTGCGGATTCGGGTCGTGGACTACGACCTGGGGACTGTCGCCGGAGCCAGCCTGCAGGCCGACGGCTACAAGGGACATGCCCGCATGGTCGTCGACGAGGACCGAAAGGTGGTCGTCGGCTTCACCCTCGCCGGTCCGGACGTCGCGGAACTGATCCACGCTGCGACGATCGCCATCGTCGGAGAGGTCCCGCTGGACCGACTGTGGCACGCGGTGCCGGCGTACCCGACGGTCAGCGAGGTCTGGTTGCGCCTGCTGGAGACGTACGGCCGCTGACGGGGAGCCGAGCGTTCCTCCGTAGCGGTTCACGCCGGATCGAAGCGGCTCGGGTATCGCCAACGCGAGCCCGAGCCGTTGCCCCCAGAACGAACGACAAATGGAGGCTTCAATGTCCACCAAGATCACTTTCATCATCGACAACCCAGCGGACCCCGACGACTTCGAGCGTGCCTACTCGGACGTGCAGGCGACCGCGGCGAAGCTGCCGAAGCTGCGACGACTTGAGTCTGCGAAGGTGTGGCCGAAGGAGGACGGGACCGCTACCCCCGCCTACCGGACCCTCGACCTCTACTTCGACAGCTACGAAGACGCCTCCGACGCAGTCACGACGCCCGCTGCCGCTGACGTCCTCGGCACGCTCGTGGGGACGCAGGTCGCGTTCAAGGGGTTGTTCTCGGAGATTGAGCAGTCCTGACGAGCGGGCCGGGTGAGGCCATGCGGAGAGCGATTCGCGTCGAGACGTCCCGCAAGGCTGCCGTGGCACCGAGCGGAGCCTTCACTCTGCTCGGTGCCACGCGAGCACGGTGTGCCGCAGGGCCAGACGGTGCTCGCGGCGGGTCTGTGCCTCGCGGTGGCGGCGCCGGTCGCCGTCGGCCTGAGGTGGCAGCGGCGGCACCGGCCGGGCCTGGCCGCCGTCGACGGACTTGGCCGGTCTCCTACCGGCCGTCGCTTCCAGACCGCACGGTCCAGTGCGTGGTGCGTGCGGTCGTCCCGTAGTCCCGTAGGTCGGGCACTACGGGCCCAGCCGGCGGCGTGGCCCGTACGATGGCGGTGGTGCTGGTTCGTCCCGTCCGGGTGGGTGGGGCGTCGTAAGAGGGAACCCGGTGTGAATCCGGGACTGCCCCGCAGCGGTGAGTGGGAACGACCGCCGTCAACAAAGCACTGGACCGTGAGGTCTGGGAAGCGACGGCCAGTAGGCGACCTGGTGTCATGCCCGCGAGTCCGAAGACCTGCCAGTGCTGCGCACGCCGCCGGTGTGCGCCGCCGGCGGCCGCTCGGGAGGGCCAGGGCGGAAGCCGGTACCCGAGGTGTACCCGTCTTCCCCTTCCGTGTCCGCCGGACACTTCGAGGGAAGGACCCCCTTGGTGAGTACCGCATTCGGGCAGAGCACCGTGCTCGGCTATCCACGCATCGGCGTCAACCGTGAGCTGAAGAAGGCTGTCGAGGCGTACTGGGCCGGCACCATCGACGCCGAGGCGCTGGCCAACACCGCTGCCGGTCTCCGAGCGCAGGTGTGGCGGACGCTGCGCGATGCCCGTCTCGACGCGATCCCGTCGAACACCTTCTCCTACTACGACCAGATGCTCGACACAGCCGTCGCTGTCGGCGCGGTCCCGAACCGGTTCGCCCGGCTGGGCCTGTCCGCGCTGGACACCTACTTCGCCATGGCCCGCGGCGTCGACGCCGAGCCGGCGCTGGAGCTGACGAAGTGGTTCGACACCAACTACCACTACCTGGTGCCGGAGATCGCCCCGGACACCGTCTTCACGGCCAACCCGGCGAAGGCGCTGGACGAGTACGCCGAGGCCCACGACCTGGGTGTCACCACCCGCCCGGTGTTCGTCGGCCCGGCCACGTTCCTGCTGCTGGCCAAGGGAGACGATCCGTTCGCCCGGCTCGACGACCTGGTCCGGACGTACGCCCGGATTCTCGCCACCCTGGCGGACGCGGGTGTCGGCTGGGTGCAACTGGACGAACCCGCCTACGCCGCCGACCGCAGCCCCGCCGAGATCGATGCCCTCCGTCGCGCCTACACCCGACTCAGTGAACTCGCACACCGACCGCGGATCTTCGTGGCGACCTACTTCGGTGACCTTGGGGACGCGCTTCCGGCCCTGCTGGACACCCCGGTCGAAGCCGTCGGCGTGGACCTGGTCGCCGGACCGGGCAACCTGCACCGGCTCGCCGCCGCCGGCCCGCTGGGCGGCAAGACCATCGTCGCCGGCCTGGTCGACGGCCGCAACATCTGGCGTACCGACCTGCGGGCCGCCGTGACTGCCGGCGCGACGGTCGCCGGGCTCGCCGATCACGTCGCCGTCTCCTCGTCCTGCTCGCTGCTGCACGTGCCGGTCGACGTGTCCGCGGAGACGCACCTCGACCCCCGGTTGTCCGCGCGGTTGGCGTTCGCCCGGCAGAAGGTCGACGAGATCGTCGTGCTCGGCCGTGCGCTGCGCGACGGCACCACCGCGCTACCGGCGCCACTGCCGCCCACCCCGGCGGCCTGGCGTCACGACGACGTCCGCGGCCGCCTGGCCGCGCTGCGTCCCACCGACCGGCAGCGCGGTGAATACCGCAACCGGGCCGCCCGCCAGCAGGAACGACTGGGCCTGCCGGAGCTGCCGACCACCACGATCGGGTCGTTCCCGCAGACCGCCGAACTGCGCAGGGCCCGCGCCGCGCACCGGGCCGGCAGCCTTGACGACGCCGGCTACGTGGCGCGGATGCGCGCGGAGGTGGCGCAGGTCATCCGGTTGCAGGAACAGCTGGGTCTGGACGTGCTCGTGCACGGGGAACCGGAACGCAACGACATGGTGCAGTACTTCGGCGAGCAGCTCGACGGTTTCGCCGCCACGCAGCACGGCTGGGTGCAGTCGTACGGCTCCCGCTGCGTACGCCCACCGATCATCTACGGTGACGTGTCCCGCAAGGCACCGATGACCGTCGAGTGGTCCACCTACGCGCAGTCGCTCACCAGCAAACCGGTCAAGGGCATGCTCACCGGCCCGGTCACCATCCTGGCCTGGTCGTTCGTCCGTACCGACCAGCCCCTCGCGGACACCGCCGACCAGGTCGCGCTGGCGCTGCGCGACGAGTGCCGCGACCTGGAGTCCGCCGGCATCCGGGTCATCCAGGTCGACGAACCGGCACTACGCGAGACGCTGCCGCTGCGCAAGGCCGACCAGAAGGCGTACCTGGACTGGGCCGTCGGAGCGTTTCGGCTGGCCACCGGCGGCGTCGCCGACGACACCCAGATCCACACCCACCTGTGCTACTCGGAGTTCGGCGAGGTGATCCACGCCATCGACTCCCTCGACGCCGACGTCACAAGCATCGAGGCATCGCGGTCCAAGATGGAGGTGCTTGACGATCTGGCCGCGATCGGCTACGGCCGGGGTGTCGGACCCGGGGTGTGGGACATCCATTCCCCCCGGGTGCCGCCGCGCGACGAGGTGATCGAGGCACTGCGCCGGGCGGTCGCGGCCGTGCCGGCCCGCCGGTTGTGGGTCAATCCGGACTGCGGCCTCAAGACGCGCGGCTATCCGGAGGTCGAGGCGTCCCTGCGGCACCTGGTCGACGCCGCCGCCGAGGTGCGCGGGGGCTGACCGAACCGGGCCGGGCGGTACCGACCACACGGCTCGTGGTCGGTACCGCCCGTCAAGATCGATCAACTGACAGCCTCGCGCCCGGCGAGGTCATCGCGGTTTGCCCGCTCGGTGCGGGGACTGCCCTGTCGTCGGGCGGGGATCCGGCCGGGAACGTAGCGGCCCTCGGGGCGGGTCACCGACTGTGCCAGGCGACGGTGAGTGCGCGCTCGTACGGTGGCGGATGTGCCGGGCCACCTCGACGATGATCGTGGTGCCGGCGGCGATACCGAGGCCGAGCATGAGACCGTGGAGCTTGTTGTCTCCGAATGCCTCGCCGCCGATGTATCCGACGGCGGCCGAATACACGGCCCAGGATGTGGCCGCCACGGCGTCGAAAAGCGCGAACCTGGTCCTTGGGTAGCGTACGGCGCCCATGGTCATGGTCGCAGCCGTCCGGCCACCGGGGATGTATCTGGCGACCACGAGCAGCAGCCCACCGCGGCTGGCGAGAGTGCCCGCGGCCCACCGGAATGCCGTCCGGCGCCGGCTGGCGGATGGCAGCCGGTCGATGAATCCACTGCCTGCCGTACGCCCGATCTGGTAGGAGACGTGGTCACCGCAGAATGCGCCGAGTGCGGCGGCGACGACGACCAGCGTCAGGTTCGGCTCGCCACTCGCCGCGAACACGCCAGCGGTGATCACCATGGTTTCCGACGGCACGACCGGGAAGAACCCGTCGAGGGTCGCGATCGCGAACAACGCAAGGTAAACCCAGGGCGAGGTAATCGCGGTTTCCAGCAGGTCGATCATGTCTCGACGGTATGAGCCGGGAGCGGTCCGCCGCCGTGCCCGAAAGGCAGTCACCATCCCTGAGATTCACCAGGGTTCCGACCCTGGCTTTCGACAGGGTCGGCCTGATCATTCCTTGGACGGATGGTCGACGAGGCCAGCCTCGACGGCGATGCGAATGTCCAGCACCGCCACGTCGGGGTGGTGCTGGCGGGCATGTTCGACCGTCGGCGGCTTCCGCCACGATGTGGCTGCTCATGCAGATCGCTACCGCGCTGAGCACCGACCATGCGTTGCTGACCGCCGGCATCACGGCCGGGCTGCACCGGCTGCTCGGCCTGATCACCACTGGCGGTGGCGTTCGTGCTGTTGGTTTCTTACGATTGGCCATCGTCCCATTCGGGGAGATGGATGCCATGGGTGACCGGATCTTGGCAGGCAAGACCGTGGTGATCACCGGGGCCAGTGCGGGTATCGGTGCCGAGGCCGCCCGCCGGTTGGCGTGCCTGGGCGCGTCCGTGGTGGTGGTGGGCCGGTCGCCCGATAAGACCGCAGCCGTC
The DNA here is from genome assembly GCF_049178935.1 of Verrucosispora sp. WMMD703. Classification (NCBI taxonomy): domain Bacteria; kingdom Bacillati; phylum Actinomycetota; class Actinomycetes; order Micromonosporales; family Micromonosporaceae; genus Micromonospora; species Verrucosispora sp. WMMD703. The sequence goes on from NZ_JBMHMM010000004.1 coordinate 2,857,685, forward strand.
GCGCGCCAGGTGGGCGGCGAGCCGCTGGTGGCCGACTTCACCCGGCTGTCGGACGTACGCCGGCTCGCCGACACCCTCCTGGGTCGCTACCCCTGTATCGACGTGCTGGCCAACAATGCCGGCGTCGTGCTGACCAGGCGCAGCCGTACCGAGGACGGTCATGATGTGATGTTCCAGGTCAACTACCTGGCTCCGTTCCTGCTCACCAATCTCCTGTTGGACCGGTTGACCACCGTCGGGCGGGCGCGCGTCATCACCACCTCCAGCAACGGCCACCGGTTCGGCAGCATCGATCTCGACGATCTCGAAGGTGCCGGCAAACGGTCCGAGCTGCTGCGGTACGGGATGACGAAGCTGCAGAACATCCTGTTCACCCGCGAGTTGGCCCGGCGTACCCGGGGCAGCGGGCTGACCGCGATGGCGTTCCACCCGGGGGTGATCGCCGCCACCGACATCAACCGGGAAGCCCCGCTGGTCGCGGCGCTGGTCCGGTACCGCCTGCTCGGTGGTCTGTCCACTCTCGCCGAGGGTGCCGAGCCGCTGGTTCACCTGGCCACGATGCCTGATCCGGAGGCGGTGAACGGCGGCTACTTCCACCGCCTCACACCGAATGGGCCGGTCCACCGGCAGGCCACGGACGACAAGTTGGCCACCCGCCTGTGGGAGCGAACGACCGAGCTGCTCGGTACGCCGGTGTGACGAACCGCCCTCGTTGACGGGCCGCCGGTCGGACGCGGCTTACGTAAGGTCGGGCACATGAGCGTGGATTCCGAGGTGCGGCACTGGCTGCGGCAGCGTGGAGCCGAGACCATTCCGCATCCCGGCGGCACTCTCTACGCCCACCTGTGCCGGGTTCACGACCGCCTTGGTGACCTGGGATGTGCGGTCGACGCGCAGCTGGCCGGTCTCGCGCATGCCGTCTACGGCACGGACGGCTTCGATGTGACGCTGCTCGACTGGGCCGATCGAGCGACACTGCGCAACCTCATCGGTGATGACGCCGAGGCACTTGTCTACCTGTACGGGGCCTGCGACCGATGGCGGACCTGGCGACAGCTGGCGGAGACCGGTGTGGTCGTCGACCGGTTCACCAACCGGACCTGGCACCTGGAACCCGACCAGAGGCAACCGTTCGTGGATCTCAGCATCGTCAACGAACTGGATGTCGTCGAGCAGGATCCTGCTACCGCGGACAGGTACGGCGACTACTTACGCTCGCTGTTCGCTGCCTGGGCTCCGATCGCTTCCCCCCAGGTCAGCGGCGAGGCACAGCGACTCCTCGGTGTCGCTCGGCCTCAGTCGGGCTGACTCTCCAGGTGGGCACGGACGCGATCGGAGATGCTGGCGAGCATGTCGAGTTCTTCCTGACTGAGTGCGTCGATGAACAGCCGGCGGACATGTTCGACATGCAGGGGTGCCGCGTCCTCGATCGCCTTGCAGCCGGCTGGGGTGGCCGCGATGAACGCTCCGCGTCCGTCGTCGGGGCATTCCTCCTTGGCCACCAGTCCGCGCTCGGCCATTCGCCGTATCTGGTGTGACATGCGGCTTTTTTCCCACTCCACCTGCTTAGCCAGGTCCGTCAGGCGCATCCGTCCGCCGCTGGTCTCGGTGAGTTTGACCAACACGATGTAGTCGGCGGCGGACATGCCGGAGTCGGCCTGGATTCGGCGGGCGAGCCGTCCGATGAGCTTCTCCTGCATGCGGATGAAACTGTCCCAGGCGACCTGCTGTTGCGAGGTTAGCCAGCGGGGCGTTGGGTCCATGCGGGGAGCGTAACGACAACGTCGACGGCATGTGGCTGCCGGACTTCCTGCGCGGATTCGGTCAAGGCTGGCGAGCCCGGGGGCCGGTTGACGCATCAACTATCGGTGGCTAATCTGGGTGACACATCAACCAACCGGGGTGGGGCGTCGTGCGCGTGGCCGCGTACCCGGCTCATGACGGGCATCGGGTTTCGATGCGCAGCACGGCGAGCTGGAGGACACATGGTAGTGAATGTGAGCGATGCCCCCGAGGCCAATCGGTACGAGGCTCGGGTCGAGGGAGAATCGACGGTCGCGGGTTTCGCGCAGTACATCCGCACTGCGGAACTCGTGGCGTTCGTGCACACCGAGGTCTTGCCGGCGTACGAGGGCAAGGGAGTGGGCGCCGCCCTGGCCCGCGCCGGCCTCGACGCGGCCCGCGCCGCGAATCTGCTGGTCCTGCCCACCTGTCCGTTCTTCGCGGGCTGGATCGCCCGGCACCCCGAGTATCAGGACCTGGTGTACCAGTCCCGCAGCAGGGTCAGCGACTGAACAGCCGGGTAGGACAGCGACGGAGGTCGGCATGAGCAGCGAAACGGCGACGAAGGCGTACGAGGGCCGGTCGATCACCGTGACCTTCGAGGCCCGGCGTTGCCTGCACGCCGCCGAGTGCGTACGCGGCCTGCCGGCGGTCTTCGACCCGGGTCAGCGCCCGTGGATCCGGCCCGACGGCGCCGAGGCTGAGCGCCTGGCCGAGGTGGTGCGGCGGTGTCCCTCCGGAGCGTTGCGGTACGAATTCGCAGACGGTGGTGCGGAGTCCCCGGACCGGCCGACGCAGATCAGGCGCGACTCCACCGGACAGTTGATCGTGCGCGGTGAGTTGAGAGTGGACACGCCGCAGGGCGTGCGCGCGGAGACCAGGGCGGTCCTGTGCGGGTGCGGGCGGAGCCAACGGCAGCCGTACTGCGATCACGGCGGGCCCTGCGGGCAGAGCCGGATGGGCTGACTCGACACCCGCGCTCAGATTCCGAAGCCGCCGGTGCCGGCGAGGCCGGTGCCGCCGGCCCGCCGTGCTCTCTCGTTCTGTTGAAGCCGGTACTGCCAATTCCCGGCGAACCGGTGCCACCACACCTCGAATCCGTCTTCCCCGAGCAACTCCACGGCCTTCGCCACGGCATCGGGCTCCCACCGGAACGCGGTGATCCCCTTCTGCCGACTGATGGCCGAGATGAGCTCTTCGGCGGTCGACCCGCCCGAGGTGGCCGCGTGCACAAGAGCGATGTCGCCCCTGCGCACGTACCTCCAGAGCGGCTTGCCGATGATCGCCGCGATGGCTCTCTCCCGTGTCGCGATCGGGGCGTACACCTCGTCGACCAATCGCGAGGCGGCCTCCCGCACCGGCGCGTAGGCGTTGTCGGCGGCGTCGAGCGCCGCGCGGTGCCGGGACCGGGCACGCTCGGCGGCGGCCTTGCGTCGGAACCACGGCGGATGATCCCGGGCCGCGTGCCGGTCGCGCTCGGCGGCCTGAATCGCGGTCAGGTAGCTCTCCGCCGCGACCCGCCACTGCGCGGCCGTCGCCGGGTCGAGGTCCACCGACACGAACTGCCAGTCCCGCTCGGCGGGGCGTAGGTCGAACCGGTCGGCCAGATCGCGGTCGATGAAGTAGCGATGCCGGGACTCGTCATCGACCCACACCACGGTCAACACCGCGACCGGCTCGTCGTCCCAGCGGATAGTCGTCTTCCTGCCCTCCCGGTGCACGATCATGTCGCCGCGCGGCAGCGGAAGCCGGAAACGGTAGAGGATGACCCGGGTCGTCGCCATCGTCTCATTGTGCGCCGCGGCAGCCACGAACGAGCGTCGACGCGGGGCTCCTCCGCGTCGATGGTGCACCGTTGCGTCCACCCTGACGCGGCACTGAGGCCGCCGTGAGGCCGGCACGGATCGTGGGTTACCTGCCGCGTCGCCCCGTCGGGGCGTAATCGTCTCGCGGCAGGTACGAAGTGGAGTGCACGATGCGTACTCGATCCAGGCTCGCCCGGCTCGCGGGTGCCGCGGGCCTGCTGCTGGCCAGCACGGCCGTGGCCGTCGCCACCGGCGCGGGGCCGGCGCAGGCGACAGTGGTGAACGTCAGCGTGGCGGGCGCCTTCCCCAACCAGTCCGCCGTGGCCACCTGTCCGGCCGGCGAGTTTCTCGCCGGTGGCGGCGGCTCCGTGGACGGTGGTGGCGGCGACGTCACGTTGACCGACATCATTCCGAACCTGGCCACCCAGTCGGTGACGGTCTGGGCGCACACCAACCCGGGCGGTGTGGCGGGGGCGTACACCCTCGTGGCGCAGGCGATCTGCGTGCCGGGCGCGCCCCCGGCCAACTACCAGCGCGTCACCTCGGCGAGCGGCAGCAACGTCGACCCGATCAAGAACCAGGTGGCCGCCTGCCCGGCCGGCACCGACCTGCTCGGGCTCGGCGCGGAGCTGCGCACCGCCAACGGGGAAGCGTTCTACCAGCGGATCGAGCCGAACGCGGCGCTCACCGCCGGGGTGGTCACCGCGGGCGCGGCCGGCGGGTTCGCCGGGCCGTGGGAACTCGTCGGGTACGCCATCTGCGCCACCCTGCCGGCGAACCTCACCGGCACGCTGGTCAGCCTGACCGGGGCGGCCAACAGCGTCAGCCCCAAGGGGCAGGTGTCCGCGGGTTGCCCGGCCGGCGCGCTCGCCACCGGCGTCGGCGCCACGGTCGCCGCCACCGCCACCGGAAACGTCCTGCTCACCCGGTCGATGGCGAACGTCGCCCAGAACAACGCCCAGGCGATCGCCGTCGAGGATGGGGTCTACCTGCCCCCGTGGGATCTGGAGAGCCACGTCATCTGCTGGGGCCCGTAACAGCTCGTGGGCCCGTACCGTCAGCGGGCGCAGCGCCTGGTCACGTCGGTCGGCGTGACCAGGCGCGGGCGATTTCCGGAGCCTGCCGTGCGCCACCATGACGCCACCGTGACGGGCCCCGCCGATGATTCCGGGCAGCGCCGCGCGAACCGTTCGCGGCAGCGTCAGCAGGAAAGGACAGTGGTCATGAGCAGGGGCACGACACTCGGCACAAGCAATCGGTCGCGGTGCGCTGTCGCGGCGGCCGCAGCGGTCGTCGCGGTCGCCGCGACCCTCGTCCTACCCGGGGCGGCGCACGCCGCGTACCGGCATCGGGCGGAGAGCGGCTACGACACCACGTCGCCCAAGAGCGTGACCGCGACGTGCGGGGCGGACGAGGTGCTGATCGGTGCCGGTGGCCGGATCAGGAACGGCAACGGGGGAGTCCGCCTGGCCGCGATCGTGCCGGGCGCGACCTCGGTCGAGGTACGCGGCGAGGCGTACCCGGACCACGCGGAACCGTGGTCGGTGATCGCCGCCGCCATCTGCGAGTCCGACGACGGCACGGCGCGGGTCGTCGAGGTATCCCCGGCCGGTTCGCAAACCGCGAGTTGCCCCGCCGACCTGGTGCTCAGCGGCACCGGGTTCGACCTGCCCGCCGGGGTGCCGCTGGCCGGACTGGTCCCCGACACCGACGGCGCGAGCGTGACCGTTCGCACGGCCTTCCACCGGATCGGCGCGAGCCCGGTCGCCTACGCGGTCTGTGTGGAGGGCAGCCGTGCCTCGTGGGAGGACAGCGGAGTATTTCGCTACAAGCGGTTCGCCACGACCAGCCCGGTCGGTACTTCCTCGCCGAGGACCGTGACCGTGCAGCGCGACTGGGAGTGGGAATTCCCGTCCATGTCCGGTGTCGGCGGTGAGATCACCGTGCTGCCCAGCCTCTCCAACCCGTTCCCGGCCCCCGCATCCGACATCTTCATCGACGCGATGATGCCCAACGACGACGGGACCCGGGTGACCGTCGCGGCGGTCCAGCGGGCCGGCACCGAGACGGGCCGGTCCGTCCGCGGCGGCACACCTGCCGGGCCGTCGGCCGCGGACGACGAGCTGCGAACGGTTCCCCGGTACCTGACCGATGATCCGAAGTGGATGGTCACGGGGTACAGCACCGACCACGACATCTACTGAGCGCCGAATGCCGTGCCGGCGCTGCCCGAACCTTCACCGTGGTCGGGGTACGACCGTCGCCGACGGCCGTACCCCGACCCGTGGCGTCAGGATGATCTCGTCCGGCGGCCGTACTCCGATCGCGCGCATCGCCGCGCGGTAGCGGGTGAACGCCCGCCGTGCTGTCCGCCCGCCACGAGGGTGCGCACCAGCATCCGGTGGGCCGGCTCGTCGTACGGATCCTTCTCCAGCAGGCGGAGCAGGCAGTCCACGGCGGCGTCGCTGTTTCCCGCCGACCGGTGCGCGTCGGCCAGCATCCGCAGCGCCGCGACGTACGCGGCCCGCGCCTGCTCGCGCAGCGCCGAGGCCCAGTCGGCGTACGGCTCGTCGGAGAACACGTCCGCCCGGTAGTCCCGCACGGCCGCCGCGAGGATGGTGCGTGCTTCCGCCTGGGCACCCCGATCGAGCAACCGACGACCGTGGGTCACCGCACCGAGGAACTCCATCACGTCGACCCGCAGATGGGTGACGTCCAGCGCGACGCTTGCCGCGTCGGTCACCAGGTAGTGGTCCGAGGCGAAGACCCGGTCCGGGTCGAGCACCCCGCGCACGATCGACAGCAACACCGACAGTCGGTGCCCGGTCCTGCTCGGATCGTCGTCGGGCCAGAGCAGTTCGCACAGTTCGCCCCGGGGCACCGGCCGGCCCCGGCGCACCACCAGGATCCGCAGCAGGTCCCGCGCCCGCCGCGACTGCCAGGCCGACGGCGGTACCGCAGCCCCGGCCACCCGTACCTCGAACCGGCCGAGGGCGCGGACCAGGACGCCGACGCGACCCACGCCATGTGACGGTTGGCCGTCGGCTGGCTGGTCCGGCGGCGTCTCCTCCTGGTCGATCGAGCCGCCCCCGGCGGCGAGGCGCTCGGTGGCCAGCAGCGCGGCGAACCGATCGTCGGCGGTGGCGCCCGGCAGCCGGCTCAACGCCAGCGCGGTACGGGCCGCGTCGCCGACCGCCGATGCGTCGGCCCAGATCGCGTACGCCTCGCGCAGGGCGGCGCGGGCCCGACCCGGGTCGATCTCCGCGGCGGCCCGCAGCTCCAGCGCCCGGGCCAGGCCGGCCCGCAACCCACCGGACCGGGCCAGGTCTAGCGCCTCGCCGGCCAACCGTGCGGTGTGCGCGGCGTCGCCGCCGGCCAGCGCCACCCAGCCCTGCGCGAGCAGTGCCGGAACCCGAAGGTCGTCACTGGCCAGCCGGGTTGCCTCGGCGGCGTGCCGGGCCGCCGCCACCGTGTCGTCGGGCAGCAGCACCCGGGCCAGCCCGGCGTGCGCCCGCACCGCCAGCTTCCGGCTGTCACTGTCATCGGCCAACCGGACCGCTTCGACGAACGCCGCCCGGGCCTGTTCCCGCCAGCCGCGCATCAGATGCAGCTCGGCCAGACCCAGGTACGTGTCGGCGCAGCGGCGCGAGCCCATCCGCTGATGGCGGGCGAGCACCTGGGCGTACCGCGTCGCCGCGTCGTCGTACCGGCCGAGCATCGCCAGCATGTCGGCCTCGGTCCCGGCGGCCATCGCGTACAGGTTGGCGTGGCCGGCAGCCTCGGCGTGCCCGGCCGCCTGTTGGGCGGCGGCCAGCGCTGCCGGATAGCGGGCCTGCTCGACGAGGTGGTAGCTCTGGTTGACCAGGATCCGGGCCAGCAGCACCAGGTCGCCGGTGCGTTCGGCGATGCCCAGCGCCAGCCGGTAGTGCTCCTCGCCGCCGACCTGGTCACCGGTGAGTCCGAGGCAGAGGGCGAGGCTGACGTGTGCGGTGGCCAGCGCACTGTCCCGGCCGGTCTCGGCCGCGCGGTGGTAGGCCCGCCAGGCGTGTGCCACCCCGGCCGCCGCGTCACCGCTGCGAGCGGTGGCCGCCGCCGTCCACGCCAGCAGCATCGCCTGATCGGTGGGGCAACCCGGGGCCTCGTCGCCCCGGGCGAAGTCGGCCAGGGCCCGGGGCTGGTCGCCGCGCAGGTAGTGGATCAAGCCCATCCGCCAGGCGATTCCCGGCTGCCACCTCGGCTCGGCTGCCGCCACCTCCTGATACGCGCGGGCCGCCGCGGCCACGTCGCCAGCGGTACGCAGCGCGTCGCCGGCGAGCAGCCGTAGCCTGCGGGTGCGCAGCGGCGCCGGCAGGGTGGTGACCAGTTCGGCTATCGCGCCGGGCCGGCCGGCCGCGATCATCCGGTCGCCGTGCTCGTCGAGCACCGCGGCCAGCGCCGCATCGTCGCCGCCGAGCCGGAAGGTGAACGCGGCGGCGCGGGCCGGGCCATGGTCGCGGTACCAGGTCGCCGCCCGCAGCAGCGTCCCGCGCGTCACCGGCGGCCGGTCGTGGCCGGCGACCGCGGCGATCACCGGTACCACCCGGGGCCCGGTGTCGGGATCGGTGCCGACCCTGGTCAGTAGCCCCGTGCGCAGCAGCCGGCCGAGGTGCGGCCCGGCCGCCGGGTGGCCGACGACCGCGCAGACGCCCGCCGTCACCGGCGCGAGGTCGGCCACCTCGTGCAGTAGCCGCCGGACGTCCTCCGGCAGCGGGCCGAGCACCTCCTCGGCCAGGTAACCCGTCACGAGACCGCCGGGCTCGGTCACCGCCGGCAGGAGCGGCCCGGCAGGTACGCCCTCGGCGACCAGGGTCTCGGCGACCAGCCGGACCAGCGCGGGCCACCCTGCGGTGATCTCATGCACGCGCTGCGCCAGGGCGGGGGCGGTCAGCCCGTACTCGGTGTGCAGCACCTCGTCGACCTGATCGGTGGTCAGGCTCAGCTCGGCCGGGCGGAGCTGCGCGGGCACCATCCGGGTCAACCACGACGACGCGGCACAGCCCACCGGCCATCGCGACGACAGGGCCAGCCGTACGCCGTCCGGCAGGCCGGCGATCGCGTGCAGCAAAGCCTGCTCGGTCCGTTCCGACATGGCGGGCAGTCCGTCGAGGACGAGCTGCGTCGCGCCGGCGGCCAGCTCCGCCAGCTCGCCGCGGAGCAACGCATCGACGTCGCACTCCCGTTGCCACCGGACGGTCGGGCCGGGGAACAGCCGGCGCAGCGCGGTGGTCTTGCCGTAGCCGGCGGCTGCCACCACCAGCCACAGCTTGCCGCGCTGCTGTTCCAGCATGGCGGCAGCTTGTCCCGCCGGGTGCGCCTCGGCAAGGCAGTTCCCGCTATCCCGACAGCAACACCGTCCAAAGGGCCCAGGCGCGGGCAGGGTCGCCCTCCGACTGCACACTGCGGCGGCTCGACCCCGACCACACCTCATCCTGGTGGAGCACCGCTGCCCGATCCGCTGGCGAGAGCGGCGCCGTACGAAGCGTTGCCATGCGCTGATGTCATGGCTTCCCCTACCAAGTTGCAGTGGTGCTCATAGCTGCGCCCGCGCAGACTCATTTCCGTGGACGGCGTCCGAAGAGGTGATCAGATGCGGGTGGCAAACGCTGACCAGGCAGCGGCCTGGAACGGTCCGGAGGGGGCGTACTGGGTCGAGCACCACGATCGGCGGGGGGACCTCGACGATGCGTTGCTCGACCGCCTGTTCCGGTTGGCCGACATCGGCCCCACCGACGTGGTGCTCGACATCGGGTGCGGCACGGGGCGCACCACCCGGCGAGCGGCACGACAATGTGCCCGGGGTCGGGCTGCCGGAGTCGACCTGTCCGCGCCGATGCTCGACCGGGCCCGGGCCGACGCGGTCCGGGACGGGCTGACGAACGCCCGGTTCCACCAGGGCGATGCGCCGGTGTACCGATTCCCCCGCGGCCGGCACGACGTGGTGATCAGCAGGTACGACCTCGGGGCCGGTGTCCACCTCAGCGGTAGGCACTGGGGCGTCACGGCGAGGTGGCAATGACCGGCCACGGGGGGGCCGTCGTGATCGGCGGCTACGGCGCAGTGGGTCGGGTGGTGGCCACCACACTGGCCCGGGATGCCGCGAACGAGGTCGTTGTCGCTGGTCGTGATCTGGCGCGTGCTGAGGCCCTGGCCCGGACCGGCCCGGGCCGGCTGACCCCGCGCCGGTTCGACCTCGACGACCCGCGGGGTCTCGACGGGGTGTTGGCCGACGCCGCCGTGGTGGTCATGTGTGTGGAGCATCGCAACGAGGCGGTGGCGCGCGCATGCCTGGACCGTGGCATTGCCGTCGTCGACATCAGCGCGTCAGCCGACGTGCTGGCCGGCATCGAACGGCTCGATGCCACCGCGAAGCGGACCGGGACGGCCGCCGTGCTCAGCGTCGGGCTGGCACCCGGGCTGACAAACGTGCTGGCGCGACGCTGCACCGAACGCCTGCCATCCGCGACCTCCGTCGACGTGACGATCCTGCTGGGTACGGCGGGTGACCACGGGCCCGACTCGGTCCGCTGGACGGTGGCGGGACTGACGGCTCCGCCCGACCGGACTCGACGGCCGGAACGGGCCCGGGTTGACCTGCCCGGGTTCGGTGTACGCACCGCGTACCCGTTTCCCTTCTCGGATCAGTACACGTTGACCCGCACGCTCGGCGTCCCGGTGACCACTCGTCTCTGTTTCGACTCCGGTGCGGTGACGGCGGCGTTGTTCGGGCTGCGTGGGGTCGGTGCCTTCCGGCTGGCGGATCGGCTGGGCGGGGCTCGCCTGCTGACCGGCGCGTCGAGCCGACTGCGGCTCGGCGGGGACCGGTTCGTGGTGCACGCTTCGGCCACCGACAGGGGCGGGAGGCAGGTGTGGTCGGCGGTGACGGGCCGTCAGGAGGGTCATGCGACAGGCGTGGTGGCAGCGGAGATCGCCATCGGCCTGATGGGTCGCCGCTATCCGCCCGGGGTGCATCACATCGACCAGATCGTCGACGTGGGCGAGTTCCTGAAGACGATTCGGCGGCATGACCTGACCGTGCACGAGCAAACCGTCGTTCCCGATCGAGCTGGCGACAGGCCGGATTCCGGCCACGTCCGAAGGATGTGAGCATTGATGCAACGAGCTTCAGCGGACCGGCGCGGAACCGCCATCGCCTGGACCACAGTGGTCTTCCTGGTGACGTTCATCCATCACGTGTACGGGGGGCTCCGGTTCGACAGCCCACAGCGGACCATCCTGGCTGGGGTGTTCAGCGCCGTCTTCGCTGTCACGTATCTGGCATATCGGCTCGGATCGACGATGCGGTGGGCTCGCCCGATCTTCTGGTCCCTGGTCTACGCCTTCTGGGTGGCGGCGGTCGGCCTTTTCGAGGGTGGGTTCAATCACGCCCTGTTCGTCGTGCTGCGGCTGCTGGACGCTCAGACCCTCATCAACGACCTCTATCCCGTTGACGGCGATGCGCGCATCTCGGACGACGTGTTGTTCCAGGGCACCGGGGTGCTGACCCTGGTCACCGCGGTGTTGCTGGCGGTGGCGCCCGCCTGGTTCCGGAAGCCGCCGACGGTCGTCACGCCTCGACGGGCTGCCGGCAGATTGCCGTGAGGATCTCGATCATCGCGGTCGCCGCCGGCGACCGGAACGGCGGGGCGGCCGCTGCGGCATACAACCGGCGGGTCGGCAGGACCGGAACGGTGGGGCGTAGGACGATGTCCGGCCGCAGCGCGGCCTGGGTCAGCGTCGGCACGAGCATGACACCGGCCCGCGCGGCGACCAGGGCCTGCTTGCCGTTCCAGTCGTCGCAGAAGAAGGCGATCTGCGGGGGACCGCCCAACGCCTCGGCGATCGGCGGGATCGGACCGAGGCAGTCCGGATAGGCGCCCTCGATCCACCGCTCGTCCTTCAGTTTCCGCAACGGCACTCGATTGCGCTGCGCCAACGGATGATCGGCCGGCAGGGCGACGTGTAGCCGTTCGTCGCAGAGCGGCACCAGGTCGAGACCGTCCAGCGCTTCATCGGTGACTCGCGACGCGGACGGGTCGTACTTCGCGCTGGCCGGGTCGACGAACAACTGCCACGAGGTCAGCAGAGCCACGTCGATCCGGCCGTCCCTGATGGCCGCCAGCGGCCCGGCCTCGTCCGGTCGGACAAGGTTCACCGCGACGCCCGGATGGGACTCGGCGAAGCACCGAATGGCTTCCGGAGTCAGCCGGGCGTTGGCGCTCGGGAAGGCCGACACGTTGAGCTGCCCGCCGGTCAGGCTGGTGAAGGCGCGCAACCGGGCTTCCAGGGCGTCGGTCCGCACCAGGATGTCGCGGGCCAGCTCGACGGCGGTCTGCCCGGCCTGGGTGAGCCGTACGCCGCGCGGAAGCCGACGGAACAACGGCACGCCGACCCGCCGTTCCAATCCGCTGATCTGCCGGGATACGGCTGGTTGTGTCATGGACAGCGCCTCGGCTGCGGCGGAGAACGAACCCCGGCTGGCGACCTCCAGGAGCACCCGCAAGGTCCACGAGTCAATCATGCATGCAGCTTATATCCGTGGTTTCCGCCTAGACCGTACGCTGTGCGTTGTCAGCGCTCGGAACTGGCGACCGGAGGACCAGCACCGACCATTACTCCTGCGCATGGTAGGCGGGCCCGGATCTCGGCGCCTCGGGTGAGGGGCTGAGCCAGGAGGGCGGCCCGGGTACGGTTAGGCCCTGTGTCGAGTCCCTGGCCGACGCACGGCGGGCCCAGGCGGGACCGGGGGAGGAGTGGGTGTGACGCAGCGGAGAGCCCTTGTGGTCCGAGGCGGGTGGGAGGGCCACCGGCCGGTCGAGGCGACAGAGTTGTTCATCCCGTTCCTCGAACGCAGCGGATACGCGGTACGGGTGGAGGGGTCGACGGAGGTTTACACCGACGCCGCCGAACTGGCCGACACCGACCTCATCGTGCAGTGCATGACGATGTCGCAGATCACCGCGGAGCAGGTGGCGGGTCTGGCTGCGGCGGTCGTCGCCGGTACGGGTTTCACCGGCTGGCACGGTGGCATCGTCGATTCGTTCCGCGCCTCGTCGGATTACCTGCACCTGGTGGGCGGCCAGTTCGCGACCCACCCGGGCGTCCAGCCGTGCGACCGTAGCGGCGGAGAGGCAGACAACTTCCTGCCTCACTCGGTCACCATCACCGACCTCGGCCGGGAGCATCCGATCACCGCCGGGATCGAGAACTTCGACCTGGTCACCGAACAGTACTGGGTCCTGCACGACGACCTGATCGACGTCCTGGCCACCACCAGCCACCCGACCCGGGAGTGGCACCCGTGGCACCGGCCGGTCACCTCACCGGCGATCTGGACCCGACACTGGGGCGCCGGGCGGATCGTGGTGACGACTCCGGGGCACAGCCTCGACGTGCTGGAGCATCCGAGCGTCCGTACCGTCATCGAGAGGGGAATGGTGTGGGCGACCCGCACGGCGTCGGCGTCGTAGGTCTCGGGTTCATCTCCCGCGCGTACCTGAACACGCTGGCCGACCATCCGACCGTGCGCGTCGTCGCGGTGGCCGACCTGGACCCGGCCCGGGCCGACGCGGCCGCCGCCACGATTCCCGGCGCCGAGGCGGTCAGTGTCGAGCGACTGCTCCACCACCCCGACGTGGAAACGGTGCTCAACCTGACCATCCCGGCGGCGCACGCCGAGATCTCGAACGCGGCGATCGACGCCGGCCGGCACGTCTACGTCGAGAAGCCGCTCACCGTCACGCTCCCGGAGGGCCGGTCGCTCATGAACCGGGCGGCGTCGGCCGGCGTCCGCGTCGGATGCGCGCCGGACACCGTTCTGGGCACCGGTACGCAGACCGCCCGCGCGGCGATCGACGGTGGGCTGATCGGCCGCCCGTTCTCCGCATCGGCCGTCATGGTCACCCCGGGACACGAGCGCTGGCACCCCAACCCCGACTTCTACTACGCCCCGGGCGGCGGCCCACTCATGGACATGGGGCCGTACTACATCTCCGCGCTGGTCCACCTGCTCGGGCCGGTCCGGGCGGTGATCGGAGCGGCCAGCCGGCTGCGTGACAGCCGGGTCATCGGCTCGGGCCCCCGGCTCGGGCAGCGGATCCCGGTCGAGGTGCCGACCCACGTGAGCGGTGTGCTGGAACACGAGGGTGGTGCCCTGAGCACGCTCACAACCACCTTCGACGGTGTCGCGACGACGGCCGTGCCGATCGAGGTGCAGGGGGAGGAGGGCACCCTCGCCGTACCCGATCCGAACAACTTCGACGGCGAGGTCCGCCACCTCGCGCTCGACGGCCCCGGATGGCGCACAGTCGAACCGCGGGCCGGGTACGTCGCCGCCGCCCGGGGGGTCGGCCTGATCGACCTGGTCCGGGCCGACGATACGCGTCCGCCACGGGCCAGCGGCGAGGTCGGGCTGCACGTACTCGACATCATGACCAGCCTGCTCCGGTCGGCCGCGGAGGGCCGGCGGATCGAGCTGACCACGGCGGTCCAACGCCCCGCACCCGTCCCGCTCACCCCGGTCGAGGACTGGCTCTCCGCTGTCGCGCCCGAGGGCTGAGGGAATCCCTGATCTGAGCAATTTCTGGTCCTGCGCTCGGCAACGGCCGCGTCACCGGGATGCGAAGGGTCAGTGCTGCGGCTCGGTTACTTAGCGGGCGTGGTGATGAGTTCGTCGGCAACCCACTGGGCGACGTTGGCGGGGTAGGGCGCGGGCAGTCCGAGGACGATGTGCGGGAAGCCGGCGTCGATCGCTTTGCCGACTGCCTCCTGGGTGATGCCGGGCTGGTCGTAGGAGACCGGCAGGACGATCGATCGGGTGATCGAGGCGGGGTCGCGCCCGATCTCGGTGCAGTAGCGGTCCAGCAGGGCGCTGCGGCGGGCGGCGTCGTCGATGTCGCCGCCGGGGATGTTCCACAGGTCGGCGTGCTCGGCCGCCACCCGCAGCACGGCGGCCGAGCGTCCGCCGACGAGGATCGGTGGGTGGGGGCGCTGGACGGGTTTGGGGTTGCCGAATGCTCCGGTGAGCCGGTGGTAGGTCCCGTTGAAGTCGAACGGGTCGGTCTCGGTCCACAGACGCCGAATGACGGTGCATGCCTCGGCGAGGCTTCCCACCGCGTATGCCGTGTCGTGGAACGGCAGACCGTGTGCTTCGTACTCGCGCCGGGCCAGGGGGTGGCTGGGTCGTGAACCCGCGCCGATACCGAAGTCGAGCCGTCCGTCGGAGACGATGTCGACGGTCGCGGCGATCTTGGCCAGCATCGCGGGCGGGCGGATGCGGTTGCTGGTCACGAGCAGGCCGAGGCGCAGTCGTCGGGTCTGTGCGGCGAGGGCCGAGAGCAGTGTCCAGCCTTCGTAGGTCGGCCCGTTCGGGTCGCCGCCGATCGGCATGAGGTGGTCGAACAGCCACGCGTGCTCGATTTCCGGGATGGTGTCTGCCTCGCGCCAGACCCGCAGGACGTCGTGGTAGTCGACCTGCGACGGGGCGGTCATGATCCCGAATCGAGGCAGGGGTGTCTGCGGCATGGGTCGGTCGTCCTTCCTTAAGGGCCACCCTGCGACGCACCGAGCAGCAGGGGTACGCCTGCTGCTCGGGTGCGTGCCTGACGTGAGAGCGATCAGCGACGTCGCCGCGCCGAGTCGAGCAGGGCGGGCGGTGTGTCGTTCTTCTCGTGTGCGGCGAGGTCGACGCCGGGATCGACGATCGCGTCGATCGCGTCGAGCACGTCGGCGGAGAGCACGGTGTCCGCGGCGGCGAGCTGCGCATGCAGGTGGTCCATCGTGCGAGGGCCGATGATCGCGCTGGTCACGGCGGGATGCGCGGTGACGAATCCGAGCGCGAGCTGGATCATGCTGAGGCCGGCCTCGTCGGCAACCGTGGCGAGCTTCTCGACAGCGTCGAGCTTGGCGCGGTTGGCGGGGATGCTGATGTCGTAGCGCTGCTGCATGAAGCCCGAGCGGTTGGTGCTGATTTCCTGGCCGGCACGGATCGCACCAGACAGCCATCCCGACGCCAGTGGGCTCCAGGCGAGCACACCCATGCCGTACTCCTCGGTCACCGGCAGCACGTGGGTCTCGACCCCACGCTGCAGGATCGAATAGTTGGGCTGTTCGGTGACATACCGGCCCAGATGGTTCTCCCGGGCGGCCCACTGCGCCTGAACGATTCGGTAGGCGGGGAAGGTCGACGAGCCGAAGTACCGGATCTTTCCCGCCCGCTGGAGATCGGTAAGCACTGACAGCGTCTCCTCGTCGCTGGTGCTCGGGTCCCACCTGTGGATCTGATAAAGATCCACGTGGTCGGCACCGAGGCGACGCAGGCTGTTGTCCAACGCGGTGACCAACCACCGGCGCGAGCTGCCCCGATGGTTGCGCTCGTCGCCCATCGGCAAGCTCGCCTTGGTAGCCAGCACGACGTCGTCGCGGCGACCGGCGATGGCCTTGCCGATCATCTCCTCGGACTGGCCGCCGCTGTACACGTCAGCGGTGTCGATGAGGTTGATCCCCGCATCGAGGGCCGCATCGACGATGGCGGTCGCTTCCTCCTGCGTGGTGTTGCCGATCTTCCCAAAGTTCATCGCGCCGAGCACGAGGCTGCTGACCTGCACACCGGTGCGGCCCAAAGTGCGGTACTGCATGACTTGTCTCCTTTGCGACGGTGAAGTGGTTTGCGAAGCGCGGCTGGGATCTTGGCTCGCCGGTTCAGTATGCTGACTGAGCGGAACCGTGTTCCGTTAGCCAACATACGGAACAAGGTTCCGCATAGCAAGGGACGTGGTGGAGGTAACGCGCAGTGGCCAGCACCGACAACGGATCAGGGGCGTCAGCCAGGCGAAAGCGTGCGGACGCCCGACGTAACGAGGAGACACTGCTGGACGCCGCCGCCGCGGCCTTCGTCACCTCCGGCGTCGATGTGCCCGTGCGCGACATCGCCGCCAGGGCCGGCGTCGGCATCGGCACGATCTACCGCCACTTTCCGACGCGGGCCGATCTCATCGTCGCGGTCTACCGGCACCAGGTCGAGGCATGCGCTGAGGCCGGTCCGGCACTGCTGGCGAGCAGCAGTACACCGCATGCCGCCCTGGTGCGTTGGATCGACCTCTTCGTCGACTTCCTGGTCACCAAGCACGGCCTTGCCGAGGCATTGCAGTCCGACGATGCTGCCTTCGAGACTCTGCACGCCTATTTCATCGACCGCCTCGTCCCCGTGTGTGCCCAACTCCTCGACGCAGCTGCCGCAGCGGGCGAGATCCGCCCCGACATGGATGCCTACGAACTGCTGCGTGGCGTCGGCAATCTCTGTATCGGCGCGGATGACAACCCCCGCTACGACGCGCGTCGCCTGGTCGGACTCCTCACTGAAGGACTGCGCCTCCGCTAGGCAGTCGGCTGCGATCTCCGCCTTCCGTGCCTGTCCTGGGCCGGCGGTAGATTCGCCGCCACGACGGCGGTCGACGAAAGGGCAACCGGGAATGGACGGCAGGACCGAGGAGCTGCGACACGCGCACGACGTGCTGTCGGAGTGGTACGCGAAGAACGTGGCTGGGGCGCTTGAGCGGATGCCGATCGAGCGGGCGATGCTCGACCTGTTCGCCGAGCTGACCCTGGCGGTGGGGCCGGAGGTCGCGGATGTGGGTTGCGGCACCGGGCGACTTCTGCCGTACCTCGCCGACCGGGGTCTGTCGCCGCGCGGGGTGGACCTTTCGCCGGGAATGATCGAGGTGGCGCGGCGGGACAACCCGGGCTTCGCGTACGAGGTCGCCGACCTGCGCAAGCTGCCGTTCGAAGATGCGTCGATGGCCGGGGTGGTGTGCTGGTTCTCGTTGATCTACCTTCCGCCCGAGGCCCGGGCTCACGCGTTCGCCGAACTCGCCCGGGTCGTGCGGCCGGGCGGCTACCTGGTGGCGGCCTTCAAGCACGGCGACGGCACCGCGCACCGTAACGGTCCCGGCAGCCGCATCGCCAGCTTCGGCATCGACTTCGATCGCTACTGGCTTTCGGCCCGGGAGATGGCGGACCGCTTCGCCGCCGCCGGGCTCGCGTTGGTTTCCAGGGCAGCACTCCGTCCGAGAAAGGCGAGCCACCGTACGGCTACCTGCTGGTCCGCAAGACCGACTCGGCGACCGCGTAGCCGTACTCCCGGCAACAGCACGGGACCGCGTGCCGGCTCAGTGCCCTGACCGGACCGCTGCGGTCCGTGGCCGGACCGGAGGCACGTTATTCGGTGAAGTAGGAGGCACTCGCCGCGTCTGCCGGGTAGTAGGACTCGATCGCGATCTCGTCGATGGTGACGTCCATCGGGGTGCCGAAGGTGGTGATGGTCGAGAACAGTCGCAGTTCCCGCCCGTCGACGTTGAGGATCATCGGGATCACGACGTCGACGTCGAGCCGTTGACCTGGCGTCTCGTCCTGCCCGGGCGCCAGGAGTTCCTCGTAGAGCGCGGTGAGGTAAGGGTCGGGCGCGGTGGCGAGTTGGCGTGAGATCCGGGTGCGGAACACCGCGCGTACGTCGGCCAGGTTGACGACCAGGCGGGCGAGCCCGCGTGGGTGCAGTCCCAGCCGTACCAGGTTGACCGGTGGCCGCAGCAGGTCGGGAGCCACCTGTGCGAAGAACGGTTCGACGGCGCGGTTGGTCATCACGATGTTCCATCGGCGGTCGAAGACCACCGCTGGATAGGGCTCGTGCGCGCGGAGCACCCGGCGGATCGCGTCGTGGGCAGCCGTCAGTGCGTCGTCGTCGAGTGGACGCTCGGTGTAGCGGGGTGCGAAGCCACCGGCGAGCAGGAGCCGATTGCGATCGCGTAGCGGCACATGGAGTTGAGTGGCGAGCCGGAGGATCATGTCGGCGCTCGGTTTGGATCTGCCCGTCTCGACCAGGCTGACGTGCCGCGCCGAGACGTCCGCGGCGATGGCGAGATCGAGTTGGCTGAGTCCCCGGCGATGTCGCCACTGTCGTAGGAGTTCCCCGACCGTGTACACGGTCATGGAGCGTACTCATCGAGGAGCCAGGCGCCATGACATCCGATGTCATCGACAGGCGTCGCGGGTGCGGGAAACACTGCGTCCATGACCACGGAGAACAAGACGATCGTCCAACGGGCGCTGGCAGGGCTGATCGAGACAGGCGACGTCGACGCGCTCGCCCAACTGCTGAAAGACGACTTCGTGCACCACCGGCCGGGTTCGATCACATCGACCAAGAGGGAGTGGCTCGCCGCCGTCCGCGCCGCGCTGGTGCCGCTCGCCGATATGCGGGTCGAGATCCATCAGGTGCTGGCCGACGGCGATCACGTCGTGGTGCACTCGCGACGCTGGCTTCCGGACACCGGGTCGGAGATCGCGGTCGTCGACATCTGGCGGATCGACGACGGGCTGATCGCCGAAGGGTGGGAGATCATCGAGCCGGTCGCTCAGGTCGCCGCGAATCTGGTGTGGTGGGAACCGGCTCAGCGCTGACCGTCGGCCCTACTGGCGGGCGCCGGTTCGTGCGGCCCGCTCGACTCTGGCGATCAGGCGGCTGTTGTGGGCAGCGTGTCCGAAGCCGGGCGTGTGGTGGGTTCCGTTGATGATGTCGCGCGCCAGGCTGGCGTACACCTCGCCCACGTTGATGGCCGCGCCGGTCCAGATCTCTGCGGCGGTCGGGCCGGTGCCGGTGGCGACGGGACGGTCAGGTGCGGCGAAATCGGCGCTCGACGACAGCGCGAGGTCGCCGACCTGAACGCCCGCCGGATGGTTGCCGGTCAGCTTCAGCCACCCGTCCGAGCCGCGGACCTCCAGGCTGAAGGCGGCGTCCGTCGGGGGCACGCCAGCCAGGATCTGCACTCCCACGGCGGCCCCCGACGAGGTCTTGACGATGGCGTCGAGATGGTCCGGCACCTCGCGGACGGAGACGGCGCCGGAGTCCACAAGCTTCACCTCCGGCCAGAGGAGTTCCGTACGCGCGTCGATCTCGGTGATGTCGCCGAGGACCGCCTCGACCACGTCCAGCACGTGGCCTGCCGCGATCGGCAGGAATCCGGCGCCCGATGCGGCCTTGTCGAAGTACTCGTACGCGCTCACCGACTCGGGTCCGTTTCCGAACGTCGTCGCGGTGACTCGCGCCGAGAGCAGCCGCCCGAGTCTCCCGGACTCGATGATCTCTGTGGCACGGCGCACCGAGGGGTTGAGCCGCCCCTGGAGGCCGATCGCGGTGTGCAGCCCTCCGGCCGCGTCAGCCATCTCCTCCGTCTGCGCGACGGTGGCGCCCAGCGGCGATTCGGAGTACACGGCCTTCTGCGCGGCCAGGGCGGGCAGCACGAGGTCGCGGTGGGCCGGGACCTTCACCGCCACGGTGACCAGGTCGATCGACGGATCGTGGATGAGTTCCAGGGGATCGGCGTACCAGCGCTCGGTGCCGAAGACGTCGGCGGCCGCGCGGGCGCTCTGCTCGTGACGGGTGGCCACGGCGGCCAGGACGAACTGCGGTTGTGCCGCGAGTGCGGGGATGTGTGCGGCCCCGGCCCAACTGGCCTTCGTGTCCGCTCCGATGATGCCCACCCGAATCGCCTTGCTCGGCATGATGTGCGGTTCCCTTCGTTGACCTGCGGCCGTGGTGCGGCCGCTGGGGGTATGTATGTCCTGATCAGCCGTCGATGGCGGCCATGTCGGGCTCGGCGTGGCGATCGCCGGACGCCGGGGAAAGGTTGTTCAGTCGGGCGACTTGGTCGGCGGTGAGTCGGATGTTGTCGGCGGCGCAGTTCTCCTCGAGCCGGTCGATTCGCCTGGTGCCTGGAATCGGCGCGATGCCCTCGCCCTGCGCGAGGAGCCAGGCCAGAGCGATCTGCGCGGGCGTGGCACCCACCTGGCCGGCGACGTCGTTGACCTCGTCGACGATGCGGAGGTTGCGGGTGAGGTTGTCGCCGGTGAACCGGGGGTTGGTGCGTCGCCAGTCGGTGGCGTCCAGGCTGTCGAGGGAGCGGATGTCGCCGGTGAGGAAGCCGTGCCCGAGGGGTGCGTAGGGCACGAAGCCGATCCCGAGCTCACGCAATGCGGGCAGTACGTCGGCCTCGGGGTCGCGGGTCCACAGCGAGTACTCCGTCTGGACGGCGGCCACCGGATGAACCGCGTGAGCCCGTCGGATCGTCGTCTCGGACGCCTCCGAGAGCCCGATGTGACGGACCTTGCCAGCGGCGACAAGCTCGCGCAACGCTCCGACCGTCTCTTCGATGGGCGTGTCGCGGTCGACCCGGTGCTGGTAGTACAGATCGATGTGATCGGTTCCGAGCCGCCGCAGCGACCCGTCCACGGCCGCTCGGATACTGGCCGGGGTGCTGTCCGGTCCCGGCCTGCCGGCGTGGGAAACGAGGCCGAACTTAGTGGCCAGGACGACCTCGTCCCGGCGGCCCTTGATCGCGCGACCAACCAACTCCTCGTTGACGTACGGCCCGTACGCCTCGGCGGTGTCCAGGTGCGTGACGCCGAGGTCCAGCGCGCGGTGGATGGTGCGGATCGACCCGGCTTCGTTCCGGCCGGCCCCGGTGTAGAAGGCCGACATGCCCATGGCCCCGAGCCCGATGCGGGAGACCTGGAGGCCGCCCAGCGTTGTGGTCTGCATCAAGGGGTCCTTCCTGAGGTTGGCGGCCGGCCCGTGCTCCGAGGAGTCACATCCGGCCGAACTTGACGCTTCAAGTTCTACACCCACGAACTTGAAGCGTCAACAAGTTGCTTTGTATCGTGACGTCATGGCCAAGAATGAGGCGGCGGAAGGGCTCGCCGGAGCAGTTGCCGGAACCCGATGGCTGAGTGATGACGAGCGGGCGGCCTGGCTGGCCAACTCCGCGATCATGATCAGCCTGCCGGCTGCCCTGGACGCACGGATGCAACGCGAGTCCCAGCTGACCTTCTTCGAGTACATGGTGCTCTCGGTGCTCTCCGAGGAGCCCGAGCGCACGATGCAGATGAGCCGCCTCGCCGCCCGCACGGCGGCGTCGCTGTCCCGCCTGTCGCACGTCGTCGAGCGGCTGGAGAAGCGTGGGCTACTAACCCGAGCCCGGGTCCCCGGCGCCGGTCGGCGTACCAACGCCGTGCTGACCGAGGCGGGCTACGAGGTGGTCGTCGCCGCAGCGCCGGGGCACGTTGCGGCGGTCCGGGAATACCTGATTGATCAGCTCGAGCCGCACGAGTTGGCAGCGCTGAGTCGCATCGGCGCCGCGGTCGAGGCCGCCATCAGCCGCGCGGCGCCGTCCTGACCGAGGGCAGTATATGGAAGGGGAGGAATCGTCATGAACGTCGCTGCCATCGTCGGCGGAGGGCTGGCGTTGTCCATCGCGGTGGCTGCGCTCGTCTACCTGGGCCGTCGGCGCGCCACACCGTACGCCCTCGGCCGGTCGTTACGACTGCTCGCGCTCGGGGTGACGCTGGGAATCGCCGTCGCCATGCTGCCCGCCACCGTGTCGGACAGCGGCGCCGCCACCGGTTATCTGCTGGGCGTGCCGACGGTCGTGGCCCTGCTGCCGCTCGGCGCAGACCTGGTGGGCCGCGTGGTCGGTGTCGCGACGACGCTGGCGGCGATCGTGATGCTGGCCTGGGGGCTGCTTCTCGGCCTCGGTGACGGCGTCTACTTCGTGATTCCGGCCCTGATCCTCGGTGCGGCCGCAGTCGCATCGATCACGCCACGGCGCGGGATACCGGCCTCCGACTACCGGAACCGCCCCCGGACGCGGTCGTGAAGGGCCACCGGAGCCGGTGACAGCCGCATCGCCACGGGCGATCGGGGCACTGATCGCGCTCTCGACCTCGGCGTTCTGTTACGTCGCCATGGAGACGCTGCCGATCGGGATCCTGTCGCTCATCGCCGCCGATCTGAACGTGTCGGTGTCCCACACCGGCCTGCTCGTCACCGGGTACGCGGTCACCGTCGCGATCGTCTCCGTTCCGCTGACGTACCTCACCCAGCGGGTGCCGCGTCGTCGCCTGCTGACCGTCCTGCTGGGCGTACTGGTCATCGCCACGCTGGTCTCGGCCGCCGCCCGCGACTACCAGGTGCTGCTCTGGGCGCGCGTGGTCGTAGCGCTCACCCAGGCGCTGTTCTGGGCGGTGGTGGCGCCCGCCGCCGCAGGCATGTTCCCGCTCCGGGTACGTGGAAAGGTCACCGCTGTCGTGTTCGCCGGGGCCTCCCTCGGCCCGATGCTCGGCGTGCCGGCCGGTACCTGGCTCGGACAGCAGCTCGGATGGCGTGCGGCGTTTCTGGCCCTGGCTGGTCTGGCGCTGGCCGCGTTCGTGGCGATCGTGACGCTGATGCCGTCGACGCCGATGATGGCCACCCATGCGTTCACCGGCACCAGCCCGGACACCCGCCGCTACGTCACCGTGGTGCTCGCCACCGCGTTGTCGGTGGGCGGATTGTTCACGGCGTTCACCTACACGGCTGTGTTCCTGACCGACGTCACCGGGTTCGCTCCCGCAGCCGTCGGTCTTCTTCTCCTCGCCCGAGGGCTCGCGGACTTCGCCGGCATCAGCGTCGGCGGAATCGCGAGCGACCGCAACCAGCGCGCGGCGATGCTGATGCCGGTGCTGCTGCTCGCGGTCGCCCTGCTCGAGATGTTCGTCCTCGCCGATTCGACACCGGCGACCGGAGTGCTGCTGGCCCTGACCGGGTTCGCCATGGGTGCGCTCACGCCGGCGCTGCAGAACCGGGTACTCGAAGTGGCGCCGGGACGTTCCGACCTGGCGGCGGCGGGAAACTCCGCCGCCTTCAACGTCGGCATCGCCGGAGGATCCCTGCTCGGTGCCCTCCTTCTGCCCGGGTACGGCGTGCGCAGCACGGCCCTGGTCGGCGGTCTGCTGGCCATCGCGGCGCTCGCCGTCCTGTTGGCCGAGCCATTGATCGCCAACGGCGGCCGGTCGAGCGGTGCCACACACCCATCGCCGACGGCTCGCATGAGTCGCGGCTGACCGCTGAGGCGACCCGCTGACGTTGTTCAGTCGGGCAGTTCGGGGATCGCGCCGGCGGTGACCAGCCCGGCGAGCGTGAGGGGTTGGTCGCCGTCGCTGTGCCCGAGGACGAGAGCGAGCTGCCGGGCCGGCGCCTCGTCGGGCGCCCAGCCGCGCAGGTCGCCGTAGAGATCCTGACGAAATATCGCGTCGTAGACCGCCGGACGGTCCGCCTGTGGGTTCCGCAGGAGGTAATCGACGGTACGCACGCGGTGCGGGCCCCACTGCTCGTCCAACGCTCGAGTCAGTGTGGCCAGGTGCCGGTCGCCGGCTTCCACCTGCTCGGTCCACTCAGGGTCGCGCAGGCCGGTGAGATCCGGTCCCTCCCACAGCGGCAGGAGCACGAAGCCGGCGGCGCGGGTGGCCACCCATTCGCCGGTGTGCGGGTCGGATTCGATCGAGGTGGGGCTGCCGGCGGACGGTATCGGTCCGGTCAGGAGCGCCGTGACGGCCCCGAGGGCCCGGGACACATCGAAGTCAAGGCCACGTACGACGGTCACCGTGCCCATCTTGCCGCACGTTGCCGAATTGCCCGGAGGGACCGGCGGCTCCGCGTCGCCAACCGCTGCCGCGACTACGGCGTACGGCGTTCGAGGTCGCTCTTGAGGGTGGCCAGCATGCCCACCGCGGCGCTGGCGTAGTCGCCGATCCACCGGTCATGGATGTGCTTGATCGGTAGCGGGTCGAGATGGTTCCACCGCTCGCGTCCCTTGCGCTGGGCGATGACCAGCCCGGCCGCCTCCAGCACCCGCAGGTGCTGCATGACCGTGCAGCGGTCCAGGTGCGGGAACCGTTCGCAGAGGTCACCGGTGGTCCGGGCCCGGTCCTTGAGCGCGTCGAGGAGCTGCCGCCGGGTCGACGACGCCAGCGCCTTGAAAACCCGGTCCTCGTCGACCTGTTCCGGGTTGGCGCGCCCGCCACGACGACTCGACATGTTATAAAGCTATAACATGTCGACGACGCGAGAGGGGACCGCAATGGACCTGCGATTCAAGGTCGCCGGGCGGATCGGCCGTCCGGTGCACGAGGTGTTCGAGGCGGTGGTCGATCCCGACCAGCTCTCCCGGTACTTCACCACCGGTGGCGCGAAGGGCCGGCTGGTCACCGGCGCCACCGTCACCTGGGATTTCGCCGACTTCCCCGGCGCCTTCCCGGTCGAGGTGGTCGAGGTGGAACAGGACCGGCGGATCGTGCTGCGTTGGGAGGCGGCCGATGGCGCCCAGCCCACGAGCGACGCCCCGGTCGCCGGTGCCTCCTACTTCACCACCGTCACCATGGAGTTCGAGTCACTCGGTGACGATCGGACCCTGGTCACCATCGCCGAGCAGGGGTGGCGGCCCACCCCCGAAGGCCAGGCAGCCTCGTACGGCAACTGCCAGGGCTGGACCCAGATGCTCTGCTGTATGAAAGCGTGGCTGGAACACGGCATCAACCTGCGTGAAGGCTTCTTCGCCTGACCCGTCGCGGGGTCGGTCAGCCGTGCGACGCGTGGTGCTCGGTGACGGCGCGTCCCATCCGGGTCACCGCCTCGGTCAGGATCTCCGGCGACGTGGCGAAGTTGAGGCGTACGAAGCCGGCACCGCCGGTGCCGAAGACGTGCCCGGAGCTGAGGGCGACCCGTGCACGGTCGAGGAACAGCCGTGCCGGCCCGGCGATGTCGGTCACCACGCCCGGCTCGTCGCCGACCGGGCCGGTGTCAATGCCGAGCGCGGTGCAGCCCAACCAGGCGAGGTAGGTGCCCTCGGGGCGGTGGTACCGGAGAGTCGGCGCATGCCGGGCCAGCAACACCCCCAGCAGCTCGCGGTTGTGGTCGAGACCGGCCAGCAGGCGGTCCAGCCACTCGCCGCCGTCGCGAAAGGCGGCGGTGTGCGCGATGACGCCCAGGTGGCTCGGCCCGTGGCCGACCTCCTCCGGCATCCGCCGCAGGTCGGCGACCGCGTGCGGGCCGGCCACCACCAGCGCCGACTTCAGCCCGGCCAGGTTCCACGCCTTGGAGGCGGACAGCACGGCCAGCGCGTCCTCGGCGCCGGGCACCGTGAGGTACGGCGTGAACCGCGCCCCGGGCAGCACCAGCGGAGCGTGGATCTCGTCGGAGACCACCCGTACCCCGTACCGGCCGGCAAGGTCGGCGACCGCTTCGAGTTCGTCCCGGCGGTGCACCACACCCGTCGGGTTGTGCGGGTTGCACAGCAGGAACACCGCTCGGCGGCCGTCCGCACGGGCCCGGCGGAACGCCTCGCCCAGCGCCGACACGTCAATCCGCTGGTCCGCACCGAGCGGCGCCTCGATCACCCGCCGGTCAGCATGGCTGACGAAGGCGTAGAACGGCGGGTAGACCGGTGCGCAGACCACCACCGCGTCGCCGGGAGCGGTCAGCAGTCGGAGCACCTCGACGATGCCGAGCATCACGTCCGGGACCAGGGCGGTGCGGTCGACCGCCAGATCGGACCACCCCCACCGGCGGGCCGCGAAGTCGGCGAGCGCCTCGGCGTACCCCGTGCCGTAGGCGTATCCGGTGTCACCACGCCCGACCGCGTCGTGCAGCGCCTCGGCGACCGGCGCGGCCAACGGCACGTCCATCTCGGCCACCCAGAGGGGCAGCACGTCATCGGCGTACTGGCGCCACTTGACGCTGGTACGTCGTCGCAGCTCGGCCAGGGACAGCTGAGTCAGCGGATTCGCCATCGGCACGGGCGATCGAGCCTCGCGGGCCACCGGGCTGGCCATGCTGGGCTCCTATCGAAGTGGTCGTCCTCTGGGAAGGGCCTAGATCACCATCGTATCCAGAACAGATCCAGTCTCGACGTATGGACGGCGGTTGCCGGCTGCTGCCAGGCTGTGCGGCCATGGACAGTCTCGCTGCGCAGCTACCGGCACTACTCGGCGTGCTGGTCGGCACCATCGGCACGATCGTCGCCACCTCGCTGGCAGACCGGTCGCGGTGGCGACGCAACCAGACGGTGCGCTGGGACGAGCGCCGGCTCGACGCGTACGTCGAGTTCGCCCGGGCGTTGAAGGAGACACACACCATCGCCAGCCGACTGACCGGCGGTTACGTCGACCGGGACACGGCGCTCGCCGCGCTCGCGGAGGCAGATTTCCGGCACACCCTGGCCTGGGAGAACGTGCTGCTGCTCGGCGACGCGCCGACGGTGACGGCGGCGCGGGCCTGGCGGGACAGCGTCTGGGAGGTCGAGCGGCTGGCGCGCGACGGGCAGGCCGACGCCGACCGGCCCATGTTGCTGCACCGGGCCAACGAGGCACGCGACGCGTTCTACCATGCTGCCCGTGGTGGGCTCGGGGTCGGCGGCGGGTCGGTGGCGCAGGCCGAACTGCTGGTGAGCAGGCTCAACCTCCGAACCGACCCGCAACCCGCAGCGCCCGCGGAGCGGTGACCGACCGGCTCAGGCGGGGTGGGCGGGCTGGTCGAGGATGGCGCTGAAGCGTTGCTCGGCCAGGTCGAGCTGACCCAGGATGTGTTGCTTCACCGGCTCGGACAGGGGCGTGTCGGCACGGGTGACGAGGTCGCGGTACACCGGCACCAGGGGGCGGTACTTGCGGGCCGACGACTCGACCTTCGGGCCGACAGAATGGATCACCCCGACGCCGTTGTCCGTGAAGTCGGAGACCTTGATGACCCGCGCCCACGGTTCCCGTTCGAGACTGGCCGCGACATGCTCCCGGTACTGCTCGTAGCGATCGCGTCCGGGCTCCCACGGCGGGTTGGTCACCGCCGCGACCAGCCGCGCCACCCGCGCCCCGAACCGCTCGGCCAGCACCGCCAACGCCGCGTCGGTCGGATCCCCAACGTCGTCCCCACCGACGCCCAGCCTCCCGCCGCTGTTCGGCTCCCCGCCGCTCCCGGGCTCCCCGCCGCTTCTGGGATCCCCGGCGTCGGCCAGCTCGGCCGGATGGTCCTCGACCGCGTCGTGCAGCAGACCGGCGACGATCACGTCGACGTCGCGTACCTGGTAGTGGTGCAGCATCCGGATCGCCACCCGGAGCAGATGGTTGACGTACGGCTCCCGGGACCGCCGATCATCGCGATGGAGCCACCCGGCCAGCTCCAACGCCTCGTCGAGCCGGCCACGCTCCCCGTCGCCGAACTCCTCGATCTCCAGCCGGAACCGCTCCCGCAGCCCGGCCTCGCCGTGCATCTCGGTTATCGCGTGCATCGGCATGGTGGCCAGATACGGCGGCAAGTCCATCCGTCCCTTATATCGGATCACCCCCACCTCCGCCGCCCTCATCAATCGCTCCGCTTGGCCGTGGCAGTGCGGCTGCTCAACACGCCGACAATCGAACAGCCGCACTGCCACGATCACGGGTAGGTACGGCACCCCTCATAGCAGACGGCGACGGATTGTGGGAGTTATTCACAGTGGGGCCGTTGTCCACAGGAGGCGGGATCCGAGGCTGTCGGTCGGTGCTGAGGGTGACACGGTCAGCGGCGTGGATGCGGTGTTGGCGGAACTGATGAAGCGTGGGCACGGCCTGGTGACCCGATCCCTCGTCGAGCAGGTCGTGCCGGAGTGGACCCTGCAACGCGCGTGCACCAACGGCGAACTGGTGCGGGTTCTGCCCGAGGTGTTCGCGGCAGCACACCTGATGAGGGATCCGAGCGTTTTGAAGCATCCGAGCGTCCCGCCGCTCAGCCGGATCGACCCGGCCCTCTGCCGCCGTGCAGTCACCGCCTGGATGCGAGGCCGCGGGGCGCTCAGCCACCTCACTGCCCTCGACGTGTGGGGGCTGCGCCGGCAACTGCCCTCGCCATCCTCGCCAGCCGCCGACCCAACTAATCAGCAGGACGGCACGCCGGACTCTCGCCTCGGTGACGAGTAACCGCCGTCAGCACGGATCGCACCTCGAACGCGTCCGCGCGAAACGGCTACCGAGGCAGGGCGGAGGCCGGCGGGTCGGACTTAGTGCGTGTTTGAGATGGGGTTGATCAGGTCTGGTTGAAGGTGCGGCGGGCTTGACGCCGTGCCGGTCGGCCGCGGGTGATGCGGCGGGTCATGCCGGTGATGGCGGCCCAGCGGATGAGGGCTTCGGAGACAGTCGGGTGGCGTTCGTAGTCGCGGGCCAGGCGGCGGCAGGCGGTGAGCCAGGCCAGGGTGCGTTCGGCGACCCAGCGGCGGGGGTGGACGGCGAAGCCGCGTTGGTCGGCGGGTTTGCGGACGATCTCCAGCGTCGTGCGTAGGGTGTCGCGGGTCCAGTCGACCAGCCGTCCGGTGAAGCCCTGGTCGGCGTAGACGTGCCGGATCGGGGTGAGCATGTAGGCGTGGAGCAGGGCGGTCTTGGCGCCGTCGCGGTCCTGCCATGACGCGGCGAGCACGGTGACGGTGACCAGCAGGCCGAGGGTGTCGGTGATGATGAACCGCTTACGGCCGTTGATCTTCTTGCCCGCGTCGTAGCCTCGGGTGTCCCGGCCGACGGTGTCGGCGCCCTTCACGCTCTGGGAGTCGATGATCCCTGCCGACGGCTGCGACTGACGGCCCTGCTGCACCCGTGCCTTGATCCGCAGTGTGGTCAGGAGTTCCTCGGTCACGCCGGCTTCTTCCCACCGGGTGAAGTACCAGTACACCGTCTGCCACGGCGGCAGATCCGCCGGCAGGTACCGCCACGGACACCCCGACCGCACCACGTACAGGATCGCGTTGACGAGCTCCCGCCGCGGATGCTTCTCCCGGCGGCCGTCCGTGTTCGGCTCCGGCAACAACGGCTCGATCAGCGCCCACTGGGCGTCAGTCAGGTCGGAAGGGTAGCCACGGCGCGCAGACACCGCGCCACCCTGCCCGCCCCACCGCTGGATGTCATGCCGCCACGCCGTCCACAACAGACCTTCTCAAACACGCTCTTAGACCTCCCGTTTGGCGGTGGCGTTGCCGCGCCGGTCGATGACGTACCCGGTCAGCCAGATCCAGCCGTCGTACGCGAGGCGGTCGCAGATCGAAACGACCCGCAGGTTCAGCGCCCGCGCGCCGGCGAGGGTGTCTTCATCACCGATCCGAAGACCTGGATGCGGGAGCCTTGACGTCAAGGTCCGCGACACCGACCGTTCGGGGGTAGCGAGTAGATCAAGTCCGATGCATGCTGACTGCTGTGAGAGCGTGTTTGAGAAGGTCTGTTGTGGACGGCGTGGCGGCATGACATCCAGCGGTGGGGCGGGCAGGGTGGCGCGGTGTCTGCGCGCCGTGGCTACCCTTCCGACCTGACTGACGCCCAGTGGGCGCTGATCGAGCCGTTGTTGCCGGAGCCGAACACGGACGGCCGCCGGGAGAAGCATCCGCGGCGGGAGCTCGTCAACGCGATCCTGTACGTGGTGCGGTCGGGGTGTCCGTGGCGGTACCTGCCGGCGGATCTGCCGCCGTGGCAGACGGTGTACTGGTACTTCACCCGGTGGGAAGAAGCCGGCGTGACCGAGGAACTCCTGACCACACTGCGGATCAAGGCACGGGTGCAGCAGGGCCGTCAGTCGCAGCCGTCGGCAGGGATCATCGACTCCCAGAGCGTGAAGGGCGCCGACACCGTCGGCCGGGACACCCGAGGCTACGACGCGGGCAAGAAGATCAACGGCCGTAAGCGGTTCATCATCACCGACACCCTCGGCCTGCTGGTCACCGTCACCGTGCTCGCCGCGTCATGGCAGGACCGCGACGGCGCCAAGACCGCCCTGCTCCACGCCTACATGCTCACCCCGATCCGGCACGTCTACGCCGACCAGGGCTTCACCGGACGGCTGGTCGACTGGACCCGCGACACCCTACGCACGACGCTGGAGATCGTCCGCAAACCCGCCGACCAACGCGGCTTCGCCGTCCACCCCCGCCGCTGGGTCGCCGAACGCACCCTGGCCTGGCTCACCGCCTGCCGCCGCCTGGCCCGCGACTACGAACGCCACCCGACTGTCTCCGAAGCCCTCATCCGCTGGGCCGCCATCACCGGCATGACCCGCCGCATCACCCGCGGCCGACCGGCACGGCGTCAAGCCCGCCGCACCTTCAACCAGACCTGATCAACCCCATCTCAAACACGCACTGAGGGCTTTCGTCGGAGTGACGGACGAGAAGTGGTACCGGTTCTTGGCTGAGCGTCCCGGCCTGAAAGAAGTCAACTTCTGGCGGCCCTCCGGCGGTGCTTTCCGCGCTCTAACGCCGGGCGAGCCCTTTTTCTTCAAGGCGCACTACCCGCTGAACCGGATAGTCGGAGGAGGCTTCTTCAGCGGGTTCACCCGGCTGAAGATCTCCGAGGCATGGGAGTTGTTCGGCGAGGCGAACGGTGCGGCCAGCCTAGATGAGATGCGTCGCAGCGTCGGGCGCTATCGTAAGCAGCCGATCGCACGCGATGAGGACCCGGTCATCGGCTGCATCTTCGTCCGTGACGGCTCATTCTTCCCCGAAGACTCGACTGCCGATCCACCTCCGGCATTCGCCTCCAATGTGGTGCAGGGGAAAACGTACGACCTGGCCGACCCTTCGGTGGCGGGATACTTCGAGCTTCTGCTACATCGTCTGTTGGGCTTGGGCGTCGAGGTGGACTTCAGTGAGCCCTGGCATCGGCCAGGTCCGGTTTACGGTGACCCGCGACTCGTGCCGCAGCGCCTTGGCCAGCAGTCGTTCAAAGCCGTGGTGCTGGGTGCCTACGGACGGCGTTGCGCCATCACCGGCAACAAGGTCCAGCCGGTGTTGCAGGCGGCTCACATCCGGCCGCTCCCGCAGGGCGGGGAGCACCGGATCGACAACGGCCTGCTGCTCAAGTCGGATGTGCACATCCTCTTCGACCGGGGATATCTGGGCGTGGACCCCAAGTTCCGATTGATGGTCAGCCCTCGACTGCGTAGTGAATTCGGCAACGGGGACCAGTTCTACGCGAAGGCCGGAACGTCCATCACCCTCCCGGACCGGCGAGCCGACCGGCCCAACGCCGAGTACCTCGAATGGCACCTGGACACCGTCTTCAAAGCTGTCTGATCATGGCTCACGTGGTCCAACAGACGAAATGCGGGTGGCGAGGTCGAGGGCAGCGCGGATCGGGTCGTCGGCCCAGTGGCTGGCGAAAGCGTCGTACAGTCGCCAGCCAGCCCGGGTCAGGGTGCGTTGCCGCTCCACGTGCGCGGCCACGCCGTCCGGGTGCACGCCGCACAACAAACCGACCGGGCCGTCGTCGCCGACGCACAGGTCTACCCGCCAGCGGCCGACGGGGTAGTCGGGCCGTACGGTCAGTCCGATCCGGGCGAGTTCGACGGCGAGCGCCCGGATCCACGGGGCCGGCTCGGCGGCTCCCGCCCCGGTCGTGCCCGGCGGCCCGGCGTGGGTCGTGTCCGGCGGCCCAAGGTAGGCGGCGTCCAGTGGTTGTTCGGCGTACCGGAGGTAGTCGCCGATGATGCCCTCCGGGGCTCGGAGCGACGTGACCACCGTGAGCTGCTTCCTGGCCCGGGTGACCAGGACATTGAACAGGTTCGGTTCGGCGACGAATCGGTGCCGTGCCGGCGGGTCGTCGTCGACCAGCCCGAGCGTGGCGATCACCACGTCCGCCTCGCTGCCCTGGAACGCGTGCACCGTCCCGGTACGCAGGCCCAACCGTTCGATCTCGTCGACGTCGTACGCCGACAGTAGCGCCGCCTCCACCGCGTCGGCCTGCGCCCGGAACGGGCTGATCACCGCGACGCCGCCCTGCGGGGGCGGGCCGCGAGGGTGGCGACCAGGTCGAGCACGGTCGCCACCTCGGCCTGGTTGACGCCGTCGACGACGGCGGCACCGGCGACCGGCACCACGTCGATCGCGTCGGCCCGTTCGTTGCCGGGGTGCCGGGTGACCAGTTCCAGCCGGTCGTCGTAGAACCGGCGGGCGGAGAAGCCGATCAGGTGCGGCGCGCAGCGGTGGTGTTCACCGAGCCAGGTCACGGGTGCGGCACCGGCCGCCACGTCGAAGGCGCTGGCCCGGCGTACGTCGAGCCGGTCGGCGTAGCGGTCCAGGCCGTGCCGGTGCAGCGTCGCGGTCACGTCGGCGTCCGCGACGAAGGAGACGAACCGTAGCTGCCGTGGGTCGCCGGCGACCAGCGCCCGGCGGGCTCGGGCCAGCACCGGAGCGGCTCGCAGTTGATCGATGTGCGCGGCCTCGTCGAGCACCACCAGGTCGAACATGCCGGCTGCCGGTGGCAGCAGATCCTCGACGTCGGCCACCGTGCCCACCCACAGGGGCAGCGCCCGGACCAGCGCCTCGGCGTCCAGCGTGGCGAGCAGTTCCCGGCGGCGGTTGCGTCCGGCCCGCAGGGCGGTACCCAGACCGCTGGCGGCGCGCCGGGCGTCCGCGGTCCAGCGTCGCGCGCTGGCGGTCTGGTTCCGCAGCGCCGTGCCGACCGCCTGGGCGAGCGCGACGTCCGCCTCGGCCAACACCCGCCAGGCGGCGGCCAGGTCGGTGCCGCCGTTGGCGGACAGCCGGGCGGCGGCACGTACGGCGTGTGCGGCGTCCACGGCCGCCCGCAGCTGGGACACGGGTACGGCCGGGCCGGCGCCGGTGAGCCTGTGGAGTCGATGGGCGGCGCGGGACCGGCGCCACCGGGACCACCAGCCGTCGCCACTCCGGCTCGCGGCGTGCAGGGCGGCATGGATCGCGTCGAGGTCGGTGTCCGGCTCGAACACCGCCGGGGCGTCGTGGCTCCGGGCGGGCAGCAGTGGTTGCCAGTCGGGCAGGGTGGCGGCGAGGCGTTCCTGCTCCAGCGCGGCGGCGATGCCGGCGCGGACCCCGTCGGCCCGGTCTCGGGCGGCCGACACGGCGCTGGTGTCGTGGCGCAGTTGTGCGTCGTCCACGCCGACGGCGACGCCACCGGCGAGTTCGGTGGCGATGGTTCCGCGCCGCTCGGCGTCGCCGAAGAGCACCGGCGGCGGACCCGGATGCCGGCGCAACAGTTCCCCCAACACCTCGGCGGCGTGGGTCGACTGGGTGGCCACCAGTACCGACCCACCGCGAGCCACGGTGTCCAGCGCGGCGGCGACCAGGGCGTGGCTCTTGCCGTTGCCCGGCGCGCCGGAGATCACCACCACGGGTGCCGTCCGGGTCCGCCGGATCACGTCGCGCTGCGCCTCGTTGAGCGGCAGGGGCGACAGCACCTCGCCCTCGTCGCTGGGGCCGCCGTCTGCGATCGGATCCGCGTCGCCATCGGTGCCGAGATAGAGCCGGCTCAGGGCGGAGTCCGCCAGCCCGGGACGGCTCGCCCAGCTCAACAGGGTGTCGCGGAGGCGACCGGCGAACACGTCACGGGTCACGAAGAGCGCTGCCGCGGCGACCCCGATGACGTCGTCGTCGTTGCCACGCGGTGGTCGCGGCCGGACCGTGGTCACCTTCACGCCTGCGGCCTCGGCCGCCGCGGTGATCCAGGCGGTGGTGCCGGGGGCCGTCAGCCAGCCGGGCCCGGCCAGCCCCGGTGCTGCCTCCAGCCGGGCCGCGAGTTCCCGGTCCTCGATGAGCGGGGTCAGTTCGAGGTCGCCGGCCGGCACGACCCGGTAATCGCGCCGGCCGCGTTGCAGGCGTACCGGTTGGGCCAGCAGCGGCAGTCGGACACGTCGCCGCGCGCCGTCCAGGTCGGCCGTGCCGACGAGAAAGGCCAGCCCGAGGCGGAGGATCCGTTCGTCGCGGTGCAGGGCGTCCAGCGCGGCGAGCCGGTCCAGCCGCGCGCCGCGGGGGCCCCGGTGCGGTTCCGGCAGCCAGACCAGCGGCCGGCCGGTTCCGGCCACGTCGAGGATCCGCTCGGCACCGGCCGGGGCCAGGTCGGCGAGCGCGGTGAGGATGGTCGCCGCGTGCATCGCCCGCAGATTCTGCCGTACGCGGTCACGGTCGTGCTCCGGTCGGTGGCCACGGCCGCGCACCGGCGCCCGGGGCTGTCGCGTGGCGGCCCTGGCCAG
The DNA here is from genome assembly GCF_049178935.1 of Verrucosispora sp. WMMD703. Taxonomy (NCBI): domain Bacteria; kingdom Bacillati; phylum Actinomycetota; class Actinomycetes; order Micromonosporales; family Micromonosporaceae; genus Micromonospora; species Verrucosispora sp. WMMD703. The sequence goes on from NZ_JBMHMM010000004.1 coordinate 2,892,176, forward strand.
ATCGTGCGTCGGGCCGGAGTTACTGGTGTGCCCCCTTTGCTCTGCTTCAACTGGCGCAACGGATTCACCCGGGAACCTGTGCGTGGGTTGAAGCAGAGCAAAGGGGGCGGGGAGGACAGTGGTGGGAGCGGTCGGGTGTCGACGGCTCCCACCATGTCGGTGCAGGTGCTAGCTGGCGTACGTCTCGAACTCGGCGACCCGTGGGGTGCCGGTCGAGCTGGTGATGTCGAAGGTGATCTTGCGCAGCGACGTCGACCCGAAGCTGATGACGCCCGCGCCGGTGCCGGAGGCCAGCACCGCGCCGGTGTCATGGTTCAGGACCCGCCAGTTACGGATGGTGCCGGCGGAGCCGGACGCCTCCCGAATGTTGATCTTCGACACCGTGGTGGCGGAGCCCCACTTGATCGAGATCTGGCCGGTGGTGCCGTTCGGCGACCAGGCGGTGTTCATGTTGCCGTCGCGCACGTCGCCGTAGCTGGTGCCGCTGGCCTTGCTGGAGCCGTCGGAGCCGGCGCCGATGCTCAGGTTGGTGCCGCTGGGCTGGCTCGGCGTCGGGGTCGGGTTGCTGGTCGGGGGCGGGGTGGTGGTGGTCGGACCGGGCGTCGGGCTGGTCGGCCCGGCGGTCGGGCTCTGCGGCGTGCAGTTGCCGTTGGAGGTACGAATGCCCTTGTTCGCGCCGGCCGTCTGGCTGACGATGCTCGGCACGCAACTGGCCGCATCGAGCCGGTACGAGTACGGGATGCTGACGCTTGTGTTGGAGGTCGGGTTGGGGCCGGCCGGGTTGGTGTCGCCACCACGCGAGGACCAGGTCACGTTGTCGAAGATGTTGCCACTGACCTGCCAGTAGCCGGCCTCGTCGGTGTAGAAGGTGCCCAACACGTCCTTGGAGTTCTGGAAGTAGTTGTTGTCCACCTTGGCGCGTGCCCCGGCCCGGGAGTTGATGCCGGACTCGTTGAGGCGTACGTAGTGGTTGTTGTAGATGTGGGCGATGCCGCCGCGGAGCAGCGGCGTACGGGAGTCGATGTTCTCGTAGAGGTTGTGGTGGAACGTGACGTAGCCGTTGGACCGGTCGCTCTCGCTGGATCCGATCAGGCCACCCCGACCGGAGTTGCGCAGGATGCTGTAGGACAGCGTCACGTACTGGGTGTTGTTCTTCATGTCGAACAGCCCGTCGAAGCCCTCCGACTCCCCGCCGGAGGCTTCCAGGGTGACGTGGTCGACCCAGACGTTACGGACATCGGACTCCATGCCGATGGCGTCGCCGCCGTTGGAGGTGGGCGAGCCGGACTTCTTGACGTTCCGGACGGTGACGTTCTGGATGATGATGTTGCTGGCCTCGCGGATGTGGATGCCGATCTGGTCGAAGACGGCGCCGTTGCCGACCCCGAGGATCGTGACATTGCTGATCTGCTTGAGTTCGATCACGTCGTCGGCCGTGTTGCAGCTTGAACCGGACACCTTCGTGGTGTTGCCGTGGTTGATGGTCCCCTCGACCTGAATGGTGATCGGGGTGCTGCTGCTGGCCCGGTTGCACAGGGCCGCGTGGATCTGCGTGCCGCTGGTGGCGCGCACGGTCTGTCCGCCCGCGCCGCCGGTGGTGCCACCGTTGCCGGTCGCGAAGCCGGTGGCGCTGCCGACCGCGGCTGACGCCTGCGGCGTCGCCAGGGCCACGCAGACCGCGGCTCCCGTGGCGGTGGCGGCCAGTCCTGCGAGGAGTCGGAGTGCGACTGGTCGTCTCATCCTCGTCTCACCTTTCCTGGTTGGTGGTGGTGGAGTGGGGGGTTACAGCGGTAGGCGTCCGGCGCCGGCGAGTGGGCCGACCACCAGCGGCACCAGCGGGGCCGGCAGTACCGGTCCGTGCCGCAGCGTCGGCGTCCAGCCGGCGTCGGGACTCAGGTCGGGGTCGTGTGCGGCGTTGTACGCGGCGACCAGATCCACCGGGCGGGACGGCGCACCGGCTGACTTGACCCAGTTGCCCCGGGTGGTGATCGCCGTGCCGCCCCAGTCGTAGAGCAGGTCGACGGCAGTGACGCCCGCATCGAGGGTGAAGTGGTTGTTTTCGACGTGCACGGCGGACTGGACACCGACGCCGATGGCGTACTGGAAGCCGTCACCGCCGAGCCGGTAGGCGTTGTTGTAGACGTCCACCTGGCCGAAGCGGACCCGCGGCAACCGCTGGAGCGCGCCGTCGAACAGGTTGTGGTGCAGGGTGACGTTGAGCCGGCCGACATCCGGGCCGACGGTGTTGGAGGAGCCGATCAGCATCAGCTTGTCGCGTCCCACAAAGCGGTTCCAGGATGCGGTGACCAGGCTGGCGGTGTGGGTGATGTCCAACGCGCCGTCGTGCACCTGGTAGGGCCGTCCGAAGTAGACGGGCTGGGCGCTGTCCGGGTTGTCGCCGTCGGTGAAGGTGTTGTGGTCGATCCAGACGTTCTCGCTGCGGCGTACCGAGAGCAGGTCGTACTGCGAGTTCCAGTTGCCGGCCTCGCCATCGGAGGGGGACCAGGCGGGGAAGCAGTCTCGGGCGTCGTCGAAGGTGATGTTGCGGACGATCACGTTCGACACGCGGTCGATCATCAGGGTCAGCCCGGTCAGGCGCGCTCCCCGCAGCCCGATGATCGTGGTGTTCGGGCCGACGTTGATCTGGGTCTGCTGGGTCTGGCTGGTCACCGAGCGCCGCCGGGCCTCCTCCAGCGGCCCGCTCGGCGTCACCCGGCCCCACACCGCCGGGTCGTACGCGGCCAGGAACCCCTCCAGCGAGTACCCGGGATCAGCCAGGTCGGCGCAGTCGAGCAGCCGACCATCGGCGTCCTCGAAGCCGTCGATACCACCCTTGACGTACACGATCTTGGCGGTGGCGTCCGTTGCGTTCGTGGCGTTGTCTCCGCCGAGCGCGGCGACCAGCTCGGCGCGGCTGCTCACCACGTGGATCTGATCGGCCGAGGCGGCGGAGCCTCCGGTGGTGCCGGGACCGGCGGCGGCCCAGCCGTCACCGGCCGGGAGGGTTTGCCGGCCGAGCTGTCGGGCCAACGGTGAGAGTGGTGTGCGGTCGCCCCGCTCGTGGTGGCTGCCGACCCCCGCGTCGTTCGACGGCTGCGCCGAAGCGGCGGCGGGGAGGGCGGTCAGGGCGATAATTGTCGATGCCGCGGCGGCGGCAAGTCTGCGCATCGGCTCGTTCCGTTTCCTTCGTCGTTGTTTCTTATCAATGACGAAGGTTACGTTCATGTTTTTACGAGGGTCAATATTAATGATGTGCAGATTTGTTGCAGCTAATTGTGTCGAGTGGCATCGTCCCGACGTGTGCTGGTCGGGAAACCGCTGTTCATCGCTGCGTCTTCGATCCTGTCTGGACCGTGGATTTGCAGTTTGTTGCGGTGGCGCCTCCTATTCTTGCTCGATCGGTTCGGTTCGCCAAGGCGCAATCGCCCATGGCACGCCGAGTTCCGACGGTAGTCGGCCCTCGTCGGCCACCCGACGTAGCACCTCGTTGACGCCGCGCACCCGCAGCACCCGCTGCGCGCCGACGCCGACGGCGTCCACCAGCGCGCCATCGAGCAGCGCCGGCTCGGGTGCCGCCTGCAGGGCGGTCAGGACGGCGGTGAACGGCGCGGTCCGGGCCAGCGGCGCGATCAGCGGTACCCGTGGATCGGCCCGGTGGTCCAGCAGGTTCTCCAGCAGCCCGCACCGGCCGGGCACCGCACGGGCGAGGGGTTCCCCGGGCAGCAGCAGCCGGTCGGTCGGGTACTCCAGCACCGCCCGTCCGGCGTCGCCGGTGACGATCACCTCACCGGCGATGAAGTCCTCGCCGGCCAGGGTCACCGCGGCCACGATCGGCGGACCGTACCGCTGCCGCACCCGCAGCGCTGCGGTGTCGTCCACCTCGATCGGCCGTACCCGGTAGCGCTCCACCTCGATGCTTACCGGCTCCACCGGCCCGCCGCCGATCACCTCCGCGACGGCAAGGCACTGCATGACCGCGTGCGCGAGCGGATTGGCCAGCGCACCGTCGAGCACCGGCCGCCCGTCGAGCAGCCGACGCCCGGCCCAGGGCGCGCGGGCGTAGTAGGCGTCCGGGCGTTGCCAGGCGGCCACCGTGGCGATGCCGCTGACCGTGCCCATCCGCCCGGCCGACGCCGCGTCCGTCAGCGCGGTCAGCGCCGCCGAACCGAGCGCCTGGAATCCGACCTGCACGATCCGGCCGGTGGTGGCCACCACCCCGGACAGTTCCTCGTGCTCGGCGGTGGAGAGCACCGGCGGCTTCTCCAGCAGCACGTCCGCCCCGGCGGTCAGCGCGTCCCGGGCGATCCGCAGATGGGTGTGCGGTGGGGTGCAGATGACCACCACGTCCGGCGTGACGCCGGCGAGCATCGCCCGGTGGTCGGTGAACACCGGGACGCCGGCCGGCACCGGTGCCGCCGGTTCGCACTCGATCGGCCGGGTGTCGACCAGGGCGACCAGGCGTACCCGGCCGGCCTCGTGCAGCGGCCCGATGACGCGGCGATGCCAGCGCCCGTGCCCGTTCGCCCCCACCAGCGCCACCCGGGGACTCGTCACACCGCACCGGCCAGGGTGGCGCGTACACCGTGCTGGTGCAGGTCGGTGAGCCAGGCGACCACGTCGGCGCGGACCTGTGCGTCGGCGGCCACCTCGGGCGGCACGACCTCGTCGAGGCCGAGCACCGCCTCCACCGCCCCCGCCGGGCTCTGCGGCGCGGCGGCCAGCGCGGCGCGGATCCGCTCCGCCAGCGGGTCGTCCAGCGGCAGGGCGCGACCGTCGTCGGCGCTGCCCTGGACGAACCGGATCCAGGCGGCGACGACCAGCGCCGCCCAGCGGGCCGGCCGCCCGGCCGCGCGCAGGTCGGCGACCGTGTGCAGGATGCGCTGCGGCAGTTTCTGCGACCCGTCCATCGCCACCTGGAGGGTGCGGTGCCGGATCGCCGGGTTGCCGAAGCGCTCCAGCACCTGTTCGCCGTAGCCGACCACGTCCACCCCGTCGGGGGGGACGAAGCTGGCGGCCACGTCCTCGGCGATCAGCCGGCGCAGCACCGTGTCCAGGTGCGGCAGCGTGAGGGCCTCCGCGATCGTCTCGCAGCCGGCCAGCGCGCCGAGGTACGCGGTGGCCGAGTGCACGCCGTTGAGGGCGCGCAGCTTCAGCCGCTCCCACGGCCCCGCGTCCGCGCAGAGCACCGCCCCGGCGCGCTCCCACGCCGGCCGACCGCCGGGGAAGTCGTCCTCGATCACCCACTGGGTGTACGGCTCGGCCGCCACCGCCGCGAGATCCTCGACGCCGAGTGCCCGCTGGGCCGCGGCGAGGGTCTCCGGGGTGCTGGCGGGGACGATGCGGTCCACCATGGTGCCCGGGAAACCGACCTGCCCCTCGACCCAGTCCAGCACCTGTCGCGAGATGCCGGCGTACGCCAGGGACTGGGTCACCAGGCTCCGCAGCCGGCGGCCGTTGGCGGGCAGGTTGTCGCAGCTGACCAGGGCGATCGGTCCGGCGTCGGCGGTGGCGCGGGCCAGCAGGCCACGCACCAGCAGGCCCGGCACGGTGATCGGTGGCCGGTCGGTGGTCAGGTCGGCGACCAGGTCGGCGTCGGGTCGCAGCGTGCCGGCGGCCGGATCGAGTTGGTACGCCTTCTCGGTCACGGTCAGGGTGACCACCCGGATCGCCGGGTCGGCCAGCAGGGCCACCACGGCCTGCGGGTCGGCGGCGGCCAGTCGCACCCCGGCCAGTGCTCCGACCACGCGGGTGTGCTGGTCGGCGGCGGAGAGCGTGCTGACGCTGAAGAGGTTGTCCTGGGCGGCCAGGGTCGCCACCATCTCCGCGTTGCGGGGGGCCACGCCGATGATGCCCCAGTCGCCGCCGGCCAGGCCGATCGCCTGCTCGGTGTAGACGGCCTGGTGGGCGCGGTGGAAGGCGCCGAGCCCGAGGTGCACCACACCGGCCGGGACGGCGCCCGGACGGATCAGGGGACGGGCCTCCGCGGGCAACCGGCGTACCGCGCCCAGCCCTAGTCGGGACGCGCCCACGGTCACCGCCATGCCGGACCGTCCGGGAAGCGGAAGGCGGCGATCGACTCGGGGTGCATGGTGGCGCTGTAGCCGGGAGCGGTCGGCAGCAGGTAGCGCCCGTCGCGGGTGCGTACCGGGTCGACGAAGTGCTCGTGCAGGTGGTCGACGTACTCCACCATCCGTCCCTCCAGACTGGCGCCCACCCGCAGGTAGTCGAAGATCGCCAGGTGCTGCACGTACTCGCAGAGGCCGACGCCACCGGCGTGCGGGCAGATCGGCACCCCGAACTTCGCCGCCATCAGCATCTCGGCGAGCACCTCGTTGACCCCGCCGACCCGGCAAGCGTCGATCTGCATCACGCCGATCGCCTCGGCCTGCAACAGCTGCTTGAAGATGACCTTGTTGGCGGCCACCTCGCCGGTGGCGACCCGGCACCGCCCGCCGGTCAGCTCGTCCATCGCCCGCGCGATCCGGGCATGGCCGAGGATGTCGTCGGCGTGCGTCGGCTCCTCGATCCAGTACGGGTCGACCTCGGCCAGCGCCGTCATGTTGGTGATCGCCTCGTCGACGTCCCAGACCTGGTTGGCGTCCATCATCAGCAGCGCGTCCGGGCCGATCTCCGACCGGATGATCCGGGCCCGCCGCAGGTCGTCGGCGGGCGGGCCACCGACCTTCATCTTCATCGCCCGCCATCCCTGCGCGTACGCCTCCCGGGTCAGCGCCCGGACCTTGTCGTCGGGGTAGCCGAGCCAGCCCACCGAGGTGGTGTACGACGGGAAGCCTTCGCGTTCCAGCAGCGCCAGCCGGTCGGCGAGCCCGTCGCGCCCCTTGTCCAGGATGGCGGCGGCCTCGTCGGCGGTGAGCGCGTCGGTGATGTGCCTGAAGTCGACATTGGCCACCAGCTCGTCGGTGGGCAGTTCGGCAAGGTAGCGCCACATCGGCTTGCCGGCCAGCTTGGCCCGCAGGTCCCACACCGCGTTGACAAGCGCGCCGGTGGCCATGTGGATGACCCCCTTCTCCGGGCCGAGCCAGCGCAGCTGCACGTCGGCGACGAGCGAGCGCCAGAACGCCACCGGCTCGGCGGTGATCTCCTGCACCGTCCGCCCTCGTACGTGGTGGGCCAGCGCGTCGACCGCGGCGCAGGTGATTTCGTTGCCACGGCCGTTGGTGAAGGTGAAGCCGGCGCCGGTCGGCCCGTCGTCGGTGCTCAACTCCACATAGGTGGCCGAGTAGTCGCCGCGGTTGATCGCGTCGGAGCCGTCGCCGCTGGCGGCGGTGGGGAACCGTACGTCGTGCACGGTCACCTCGGTGATGCTGGTCATGACTCTTCTCCGAACTTGAAGACCCGCTTCGGCAGCCGGTACGCCAGGTCGACGATGGTCTCGGCGGCCTCGTCCATGGGCAGCCGGTGCTCGGCGACCAACCGGGCCAGGAAACCGGCGTCGACGCGGCGCGCCACGTCGTGCCGGACCGGGATGGAACAGAACGCCCGGGTGTCGTCGACGAACCCGGCGGTGTTGTAGAAGCCGGCGGTCTCGGTCACCGACTCGCGGAAGCGGCGCAGCACCTCGGGGGAGTCCAGGAACCACCAGGGCGCACCGAGCAGCAGCGCGGCGTACCCACCGGCCAGTGGTGCCAGCTCCCGGGTGAAGGTGTCCTCGTCGAGGGTGTAGAGCACCACCCGAAGGCGGGGGTCGTTGCCGTACGCGTCCAGCAGCGGGGCGAGGGCGTGCACGTACTCGGTGACCTGTGGGATGTCGCCACCCACGTCACGGCCGTGCCGGGCGTGCAGCCACCGGTTGTGGTTGCGCACCGCCCCCGGGTGCAACTGCATGACCAGGCCGTCGTCGAGCGACATGCGGGCGAACTCCAGCAGCATGTGCGCCCGGAACGCCTCCGCGTCGCCCGGCTCCGCCGCGCCCCGCCGGGCCCGGTCGAACAGCGCCGCCGCGTCCGCACCGAGATCGAGGGTACGGGCGGTGGGGTGACCGTGGTCGGACGAGGTGGCGCCGGCGGCGATGAAGGCGGCCCGGCGCGAACGCAGGGCGGCCAGGTAACCGGCGTACGTCCCGGTGTCCTCCCCGGTGATCTCGCCGAGCTGGTCGACGTTGCTCGACCAGCCTTCGAAGTCCAGGTCGACCACGTTGTCGGGACGGAAGGTGGTGACCACCCGCCCGCCGGGACCGCCCCAGCCGTCGGCGGCGAGCTTGGCGTGCCGGCCCAGATCGTCCAGGGGCGACTCGGTGGTGGCGAGCACCTCGATGTTGAACCGTTCGAACAGTGCCCGCGGCCGGAAGTCGGGCTCCGCGAGCCGGGCGGCGAGGGCGTCGTACACCTCGTCGGCCGTGCCCGGGGTGAGTCGGGTGTGCACGCCGAACACCTCGGTGAAGGTCTGCTCCAGCCACAGCCGTGACGGCGTGCCCCGGAACAGGTGCCACCCGTCGGCGAAGCGACGCCAGATGCGCCGCCCGTCGGTCTCCACCGGGCTGCCGTCGCGGCTGGGCACCCCCAGCTCGCCCGGGGAGACGCCCTGGCTGAGCAGCATCCGGGTCACGTAGTGGTCGGGCACGATGAGCAGCTGGGACGGGTCGGGGAACGGCTGGTCCTCGGCCAGCAGCGCCGGATCGACGTGCCCGTGCGGGGAGATGATTGGCAACTGCGCCACCAGCGCGTACAGCTCGCGGGCCAGCGCGCGTTGGCCCGGCTCGGCGGGGAGGAGCAGGTCGGGTCTGGTCGAGGTGGGCACGGGGAGCGGCTCCTGTGGTCGGTGTCAGTCGAGGGTGAGCAGGTCGGCGACCCGCACGGGTGCGCCGGTTTCGAAGGACCGGTTGGCGGCCAGGCCGGTGAGCAGGGCCAGCGCCCCGTCGCGAGCGCTGGCCGCGCGGTGCAGCGGATCGGGTACGCCACCGAACAGCACCTGAGTCATCCGAGCGTCCGCCCCGCCGTGCCCGTGCCGGGTGTAGCCGTCGACCTCGATGCGTTGCGGCGGTGACCAGAAGGGGCGCAGGGTCAGCGTGGCAGCGCCACCCTCGTCGGCGGCCTGGTCGCCGTGCAGTGCGGCGCCCTTGAGCGCACCGGCGGCGGCCGGGCTTACGAACTCGCTCTCGGTGACCTCCAGTTCGAGGCGGCCCCGGCTGCCGTTGACCATCACCCGGTATCCCTCCCAGGGCGCGTACGCCGTGAGGTGGTAGGTCATGGTCGCCCCGGTGGAGTAGGTGGCCAGCACCGCCATGTCGTCCTCGATGCTGACCCCGGGGGCGAAGACGTTCTGGTCCCGGTGGTAGCCGTCCTCGGCCTCGGCGTCGAGGTACAACTCGCGCAGTCGGGGGTGCTCGGCCAGCCGCAACGCGAACGGGTCGTCGTCGGCGGCCGGCGACGCATGGGCCCGGTCGTAGTCCCGGGCGTAGCCGTGCCGGCGGCCGGCGGCACCGTAGAAGAACAGCCGGCCGGCGGCGTACACCTGCACGGGTGTGGCGTCCAGCCACCAGTTGACCAGGTCGAAGTGGTGGCTGGCCTTGTGCACCATCAGGCCGCCGGAGCTGGCCTTGTCCCGGTGCCAGCGGCGGAAGTAGTCGGCGCCGTGGCGCACGTCGAGCAGCCACTCGAAGTGCACCGAGCCGATCTCGCCGACCGCGCCGTCGGCCAGCAGCCGGCGCAACTGCTCGTGCAGCGGGTTGTAGCGGTAGTTGAAGGCCACCGTCACCCGCCGGCCGGTGCGGCGTACCGCGTCGAGAATGCGCTGGCAGCGCGGCGCGTCGGTGGTCATCGGTTTCTCGGTGACCACGTCGCAGCCCGCCTCCAGCGCAGCCACCACGTACTCGTCGTGGGTGACGTCCACGGAGGTCACCAACACCACGTCGACGTGCTCCTTGGCCAGCATCGTGGCGAAGTCGCCCGCGTGGTAGGTCGGCACGGGTCGGTGGCCCAGCTCACCGAGCCACCGGTTGTGGGCGTCCATCCGGGCCTGGTTGACGTCGGCGAAGGCGACCAGTTCGACGGTGTCGGCGTGGTCGCGCACCAGCGCCCGGACGAACATCTCGGCGCGGGCGCCGGTGCCGACCACGGCGTACCGGGCCCGCCTGCCGGATTGCGGTGACACGGACCGACCCTCCTCGATCTCTCTGCAAACCTTTGCACTGAAGTAACCACGGTCGATCGGCTCGCGTCAACGAGGGCGCGAAAATCGGCGGCCTTTGCCCTGTTTTATGGGCTTAACAGGGCATGATGTATGGCCCACCGAAACACAGCTGTAACCATCCACCGTTGACACTGGCGCAACCGTTTGCATTAATTGGCGGCACCCGTGACCGCCGACACATCGACGAAGGGGGCCTGGATGCCAGTCACCATCAGGGACGTCGCCCGGGCCTCCGGCGTGCACATCTCCACCGTCTCCCGCACCTTCTCGGCACCCCACCTGGTCAACCCCGAGACCCGGGTACGGGTGCTCGCGTGCGCCGAGGATCTGGGCTATCGGCCCAACCGCGCCGCCCGCGCACTCATTACCGGCCGCACCCACAACATCGGGCTGATCATCGCCGACATCGCCAACCCCTTCTTCCCGCCACTGATCAAGGCGGCGGAGAGCCAGGCTCGCCACCGCGACTACCACGTCTTCGTGGCCGACACCAACGAGGACGCCGCCGCCGAGGAGGAACTGGTCCACGCCCTGGCCAAGCAGGTCGACGGGGTGCTGCTGTGCAGCCCCCGGATGAGCAACAGCCTGATCGAGCAGCTCAGTCGGGAGGTGCCGCTGGTGGTGGTGAACCGACAGCTGGCCGGGCTGCCGTGCGTGCTGATGGACGTCGGGCAGGGCGCGCGTTCGGCCATCGAGCACCTCGCCGGGCTGGGTCACCGGGAAATGGCGCTGCTGGGCGGTCCACGTGGTTCGTGGACCAGCCGGGAGCTCCGGCGTGCCGCCAGCGCCGCCGCCCGGGCCGCGGGAGCGGAGCTGACCGTGCTCGGTCCCAACCCGCCCACCGAGACCGGCGGCCTCGCCCAGGCGGAGCAGGTCCGCCGGGCCGGCGTCACCGCCGTGCTCGCCTACAACGACCTGATGGCGATCGGGCTTCTCGAAGGGCTCGACGCACTCGGGGTGCGGGTGCCACAGGAGGTCAGTGTCGTCGGTGTCGACGACATCTCCCTGAGCCGACTCACCCGCCCCAAGCTGACGACGGTGGCCACGCCAACCGCGGCCGCCGGCCGGACGGCCGTCGACATGTTGCTGCAACAAGACACCGATTTCCCGCGTACCGCGCGGGGCGGCGGTGCCACCGTGGCAGTCGGCGTCCGTCGTACCACCGCACAGGTAATGCTCCAGACCGAGTTGGTCATCCGCGACTCCACCGCGCCGGGCCCCTACGCCGGCCGGGAACGTCCCGGAACCGCTGCCGCTGGCCCGGGCCCGCATCGCCGTGCGGACCCGGGCAACCCGGTCGTGGCCGCCGGTGACGTGGTCGCCTCCTAACGCCAAGGAGTGAGCGCACATGCACCCCGCAACGCACCCCACCGCCAGCGCGCCCGACGGGCGCACCTACCGTACCCCCCTGCTGCGCCGCCGGTTGTTGCGCGGCCTGGTCGCCGCGGTCGTCGCCCTGCCGCTGGTCGGCGCGGCCGCGGCCTGCGGCGACGACGCAGCGTCCGACGGCAAGACCACCATTTCGATCTTCTGGTGGGGTGGCGAGGCCCGGGCCCAGCTCACCGAGCAGGCGCTGGACCTCTACACCCAGAAGAATCCGGACGTCGTCTTCGAGAAGGTGTGGCAGGCCAACCAGGGCTACTTCGACAAGCTGGCCACCCTGACCGCCGGCGGCAACCCGCCCGACATCTTCCAGATCGATGACAACTTCCTCACCGAGTACGCCGCCCGCAACGCGACCCTGGACCTCAAGCCGTACCAGGAGTCCGGTGACCTCGACACCTCCAAGTTCCCGCCCAGCCTGCTCCAGTACGGCGTGGTCGACGGCAAGCTCGCCGGCCTGGCCGCCGGGGAGAACACCCAGGGGCTGGTCTACAACAAGACGCTGGTGACCAAGAACGGCCTGCCCGAGCCGACCACCGGCATGAGCTGGGAGGAGCACATCGCCTGGGCCGAGGAGGTCAGCAAGAAGACCGGTGTCCCTGGCACGATGGACGCGAGCGCCATCGACAAGGCGTTCTGGGTGTGGCTGCGCCAGCAGGGCAAGGATCTGTACTCCGGCAACGACCTCGGTTTCACCGTGGAGGACGTGACCAGGTGGTTCGAGCTGTGGAAGGACGCCCGCGAGCGGGGCGCGACCCCCACCCCGGACGTCATCCACGAGGGCAACGCCACCGACATCACCAAGCAGCTGGTGGTCACCGGCAAGGCCGCCACCTCGTGGGTGTGGGTCAACCAGATGCCCGAGCTGAAGAAGAACACCTCCGACGAGCTCGGCGTCATCGCCTACCCGGGTGACCCCAGCGGCCAGTGGGCCCGCGCCTCGATGTACTGGTCGGTCTTCCGGGGCAGCAAGAACGCGGACATCGCGGTCGACGTGATCAACTTCCTGGCGAACGACGCCGACGCGGTCAAGCTGCTCGGCACCGACCGGGGCCTGCCGTCCAACCTGGACCTGCGCCGGGTGGTCAGCGACGACACCACCGACGAGGCGATGAAGCAGTCCATCGCCGTCGAGACCGAGCTGGCCAAGACGTTCGGCGAGGCGCCCCAGGTGCCGATCAAGGGGCACAGCAAGGTTCGCGCCGAGCTGATCAAGGCCGCCGAGAACGCGCAGTACGGCCGAGCCACCCCCGCCGAGTCCGCCGCCCAGTTCGTCGAGGCGTGCAAGGCGGCAATCGCCTCCTGACCCGCCGCACCACCCGGAGAGGAGCAGTTCGTGGCCTTGACCACGGCGCCCGACCCGACCCGACGCGGCACCGGATCCGTTCGGCCCGACGCCAACCGGCGCGGGACCGGACGGATCCGGCACGGGGAAGGTCTGGCCGGATACGTCTTCCTGTCGCCCTGGCTCATCGGTCTGATGGGCATCACGGCGATACCCATGCTGTTGTCGCTCTACCTCAGCTTCACCAACTACGACATCCTGACGCCGTGGTCCGAGGTGGAGTGGGTCGGGCTGGCCAACTACGAACGGATGTTCACAAGCGATACCTCGTGGTGGCACTCGGTACGGGTCACGCTCAGCTTCGCCCTGATCGCCGTACCGCTGAAACTGGCCGCGGCGCTCGGTGTGGCTCTCCTGCTCAACCGGGCCTGGCGCGGCGTCGGACTGTTCCGCGGCCTGTTCTACCTGCCGTCGCTGCTCGGCGGCAGTGTGGCCCTGGCCATCGTCTGGGTCAACATGTTCAACCGGGACGGTGCGTTCAACTCGTTCCTCGCCCTCTTCGGCATTCAGGGCAAGCCCTGGGTGAACGATCCGGACTGGGCGCTTGAGACGTTGATGGTGCTGGCCATCTGGCAGTTCGGCGCACCGATGGTGATCTTCCTGGCCGGGCTCAAGCAGGTGCCCACGGAGCTGTACGAGGCCGCCGCGGTGGACGGGGCCGGCAAGTTCCGACAGTTCGTCAACGTGACCCTGCCGATGCTCTCCCCGGTGATCTTCTTCAACCTGGTGCTGGAGACCATCAACGGGTTCCAGGGCTTCACCGCCGCGTTCGTGCTCAGCAACGGCACCGGCGGGCCGGTCGACTCGACCCTGATGTACACGCTCAACCTCTACATCACCGGCTTCACCAACCTGGAGATGGGCTACGCCTCCGCGATGGCCTGGGTGTTCCTGATCGCCATCGCGATCATCACGGTGATCTTCTTCAGCACCGGCCGGTTCTGGGTGCACTACTCCGACGGGGAGGATCGCTGATGGTGGCCGATACCGTCGCCCCGACCGTGGCGACCCGTCCACAACGCCCACGCAGCCGTTCCTGGCTCCGGTTGGTCGTGCTGCTGGCCATCGTCGCGGTCGTGCTCTACCCGCTGTTCTGGATGATCGGCACCTCCGTCAAGTCGCAGGAGGAGATCGTCAACAACATCGGTCTGCTGCCCCGGAACTTCACCCCGGGCAACTACACCGACGGGTGGACCAACTTCGACGTCAGCTTCGCCCGCTTCTTCCTGAACAGCGCCATGGTCAGCCTGCTCACCCTGGTCGGCAACGCGGTGAGCTGCCTGCTGGCCGCGTACGCCTTCGCCCGGCTGAGGTTCCGGCTGCGGGGGCTGTGGTTCGCCGTCATGATCGGCACCCTGCTGCTACCGGGACACGTGCTGATCGTGCCGCAGTACATCCTCTTCCGCACCCTCGGCCTGGTCGGCGGGGAGTGGCCCTACCTGCCGCTGCTGATCCCGCAGTTCCTGGCCACGGAGGCGTTCTTCGTCTTCCTGATGGTGCAGTTCATGCGCGGCATCCCGCGCGAGCTGGACGAGGCGGCGCGGATCGACGGCGCGAACGCGTTCGGCATCTTCCGGCACGTGATCCTGCCGCTGAGCCGTCCCGCCCTGGTCACCACCGCGATCTTCTCGTTCATCTGGACCTGGAACGACTTCTTCCGGCAACTGGTCTTCCTGTCCGAGTTGAGCGACTACACCGTCCCGGTGGCGCTGACCCTGTTCATCGACTCCACCAGCCAGAGTGCCGTGGGGCCGATGTTCGCCATGGCGGTGCTGTCCCTGTTGCCGGTCTTCCTGTTCTTCGTCGCCTTCCAACGGATGCTCGTCGAGGGGATCAACACCAGTGGACTCAAGGGCTGACGAGCGGGGCGACCAGCGCCGCGACTGGCGCGACACCGTACGCGACGCTGCCGACCTGGCGTTGCTGGGTATCCTGACGGTGCTCGCCTCGGCGCCGGTGCTGACCGCCGGCGCCGCCGTCGGCGCCGCCAGCGCGGCGCTGCACGACTGGCTCGACACGGGCAGTTGGCCGACCGCCCGCCGAACGATGTCGCGGTTCGGCCGGGGACTGCTGCCCGGCCTGCCCGTCACCCTGCTGGGACTGGGCGGCGTCGGGCTGCTCGTCACAAACCTGGTGGCGCTGGCCACCGGTCGGGTCCCGGGTGGGGCGGTGGGACTGGCTGTCACCAGCGTGGTGGCAGCGGCCCTGCTCGGCTACGCCGCCGCGATCGTGGTCGAGGTGGGGCGCACCGGTGGAACCGGGTGGCGGTCGGCGGTCACCAGGGCGGCCCGCGCCTGCCTCGACCACCCCGCGAACTGCGCCGCGCTGGCCGGGACCAGTCTGGTGGCCGTACTGGTCGGGGTGCTGGTCACCCCGGTCGCGGTGCCGATCCTCGCCGGGTACGCGCTGGTCGCCGTGCACGCCGTCGCCCGTCGCCGGCCGGTCACCCAGGTGGAGCTGTCGTGAACGGACGGGACGGAACCCTCGGCCGGGCCACCGATGACGCCTCCGAGGGCCGCGCGGACCCGCACCTGCTGGTCGGCGGTACGCCGGTGGCCCGTTACGTGCTCGCCCCGGACCTCGACGCCGAACACGGGCCCCGGCCCTACCTGCACCCGGTGCGTACCCTGGCCGGCACCCCGGTCACCGACGCTCTGCCCGCCGACCACGTCTGGCACCTCGGCGCGTCGGTGGCGGTGCAGGACGTCGCCGGCACCAACCTCTGGGGCGGGCGCACCTACGTCCGCGACGTCGGATACACCTGGCGTGGCGACCACGGACGCATCGTCCACGTGGGGTGGGAGGAGCGGACGCCCGACCGGCTCGACCACCGGCTGCACTGGTGTGATCCGGCCGGTGACGTGCTGCTCTCCGAACAGCGCACCATCAGCGCCTCAGCCGTGTCGGGTCACCCGAGCGCCTGGCGACTCGACCTCGCCAGCACCCTCACCGCCCCCGCCGAGCGGGACATCGTGCTGGGCAGCCCGGCCACCAACGGGCGCCCCGGCGGCGCCGGTTACGGCGGGTTCTTCTGGCGGGCGGTGGCGACCGAACCGCCCGAGGTGTTCGCCGCCGAGCTGACCGGCGAGGAGGCGGTCAACGGCTGCGACCGACCGTGGGTGGCGCTGCGCGGACAGGCTCCCGAGGGCGGGGCGTACACCCTCGTCTTCAGCGGCCTCGGGCCGGGGGACCGGTGGTTCGTCCGGACCACCATGTACCCGGGGGTGTGCGTGGCGTACGCCTTCGCGCGGACGCTGACCATCCCCGCCGGCACCAGCCGGCACGGCCGTCACCAGGTGATCGTGGTCGACGGCAGGCTCGACCCGGAAGGCGCTGCCGGGCTGGCCGCCGCGGGTGGTTGAACCGGGTCCGGTCAACCCGACGCATGACCCGTCAGTCGGCGCCGAGGCAGACGAACGCCGCCGCGGTGGCCCGCGCGGTGTCGTCGCCGCCGGCGGCGAACACCCGCTGGGCGCTGGCGAGCGCCTGCGCCGGCCGGGTACCGGCTCGCATCCGTCGGTGCAGGTCCACCATGAGAGCGGTGGTGGGCTCCGCCGGCACCGGTAACACGGTGGCGATCAGGCACCGGGTACCCAGCGCCAGCAGCACCGCGGCGAAGCCCATGATCTCGTCGCCCGGGCGGACTCCGTGCAGCCCGGACTCGCAGGCGGAGAGGACCACACAGGACGGCGGACGGGTGAGCCGTTCCCACTCGTACGCGAACAGCGGCCCGTCCGCGAGTTCCAGGGTGGAGAACTGGGGGTTGTCCGCCCGGAACGCGCCGTGCGCCGCGATGTGCACCAGCGCGGCCCGATCCATCGCCGAGGTCAGCGCGGCGACGGTGGCGTCCGCCCCGGTCAACGTCCGGGCTGCCGGCAACACCCGGGCGAGCCGTGCGACCTCGGCCCGCCCGGCCGGCAGGCGTGGACCGCTGGCCAGCACCGGTGCCCTGGTGCACCATTCGCGCTGCTCGGCGCTGAGCCAGACGGTGGCCGACGGGGCGACGGTGACGGCCCGGCCGGCGCAGGTGGCCAACCCGGCCCAGGCGACGCCGTGCAGCGGGCCGACCGGGACGATCACCAGCGGACGGTCGGCCACCTGCCGCCGTATCGGGTCGAAGAGTTGACTGTCGAGCGCCGCGGCGGCGTGTTCGGTGCCGGCTCGCGCGGCGGCCGAGTCCCCGCCGACGATCTGCCGGCGTAGCCCGAACCGGTGCCAGTGCGCCAGCTGGGCCGCCTGGTCGAGTGGACCCAGGTCGTGCAGGCTGGCGCGGCCGTCGCGGAGCAGCACCGCCCGAAGCCGGTCGCCGTGGGCCACGAGTTCGACCAGGACGCGGGCGCCGAGTCGGTCGGCCAGGCGCCGGACACCCGGTGGTGCCACCACCTGAGTACCGCCCGGCGCGCGCCGGGCCAGGTCCCGGATGCGCTGTTCGAGCCGGGTCTGCCGCTCGCGCAGGCTGTGCACGGTCCGCCCGGCCAGCACCGCCTCCTCCAGCAGGCCGCTGACCAGTCGGAGTTCGGCGAGGGCAGCGACCAGGTCGGGATCATCGGGCGGCAGCGCCGGGCGCATCCGTAGCCCGTTGGCGCGCCACCGTTCGGCCCAGGCCAGCACCTGGCCCGGTGCGCCGGCCCGGACCGCGATGTCCAGTCCTTCGGCCGCCAGCTCCTGCCCGTACACCCCGCTGTGCGCGCGTAGCTCGGTGGCGCCCAGCGAGGTGCGGTGCCGGTCGAGCACGGCCAGGCCGCGTCGCAGTGCGCGGGCCGCACCGGCCTCGTCACCGCCGAGCCGACGCGACATCGCCAGGGCGTACCAACCTCGGGCACGTCGCGGGGCGGTGCCGCGACCGCGGCTACGGGCGGCCTGTGCGAACAGCGCCGTCGCACGTCCGGTCCGGCCCAACTCCGTCGCCAGCAGTCCGGCGTCGACGCGGGTGGTGAGGGCGGGATCCGGCCAGCCGGTGGCGTCGAGCTGGTCGGCGGTGCGCACCATCGCCCGCAGCAGCGTGGCCGACCGCGTGCCCCGGCGAAACTCGGCGCGTAGCTCGACGTGCCGGGCGAAGGCTGCCCAGGTACGGCGGCCCTGGCGACGGAACCGGTTGCGTGCCGCCGCGGCGGACCCGGTAGCGGTGTCCAGGTCACCGGCGAGCAGCGCGGCCCGAGCCTGGGCCAGCAGCGCTTCGGCGAGATCGGAGGCCATTCCCCGACTGCGCAACTCCCGGATGGCGGTGGCGGCGACCTGCACCGCCTCGTCGACAAGCGGCACCGACAGCAGCAGCTCGAAGCGGTCGAGCAGCAGCGCCGGCCGGGGCACGGCCAGCCGCTGGTACTCCTCGCCGACGGCGGCGAAACAGCGCAGTGCGGCGGCGACGTCACCGCGCAGCCCGGCGGCGATCCCACCGTTCCAGCGGGCGTCGGCCGCCGCCAGGTCAAGGCCGAGGCCGTGGAACACCGCCGCCGCCCGGTCCAGATCGTCGGTGCCGTCTGCGGTGCCCCGGTGGGCGTTGAGCAGTCCGCGGTTGTTGCGAGCCCGTGCCTCCAGGAGACGGTCACCCTCACGCTGGGCGATGTCGATGGCCTGGCCGTAGTCGCGGACCGCGTCGTCGTACAGCCCCCGGTAGTGCAGCACCACGCCCCGCTGCATTCGGGCGCGTCCGGCATCGGCGCCGGTCAGCTCGGGCAGCGCGGCGGTCACCTCGCGCAGCGCCGCCGCGGTACGGCCGGCGTTGGCCAGTACGTAGCCGAGGCTCATCCGGGCCAGCGCCTCGGTGCGGGCGGAGCCGGCGCTGCGGACCGCCCGGCGCAGGTGGCGAAGCGCACCGGACAAATCGTTTAGTTCCCGCAGGGCCAGACCGATGGCCCGCTCGGCGGTGGCGCGCTCGTCGCGATCGGCGGGAATCGCGGTGAGGACCCCGGTGGCGATCGTGATCGCCTCGCGCGGACAGCGTTGGACGAGGTCGAGAGCCGCCTGGGCGGTTCCGGCACCGCTACCGGTGCGGTCAGGCATGGTCAGAGAATTCAGCATCCACACTCGTCCGTCAACGCCGACGAATGGCGCTACGGTGGGCCGTTACGGGCGTTCACCTCATTGACTTGCAACGATTGATTGGAAGAATTGGTGAGGTTCGCGGGGGCCGCCGCGCCCGCCACCGGTGGGCGTGCCGCCTCTCGCACAGTTGGAGGATCCGTGCGTCCTGACCGCGCCACCCTCACCGGCCGACCGTCGCGTCGGCGACTGCTCGCGGCATCCGCCCTGGCCGCGGCGGCGTTACCGTTCGGCGCAGGGTCACGTCCGAGCTACGCGCGTACCCGGCACGACCGTGCTGACGACGAGGCGTACCAGCTCGCGTTCGAGGCGGCGCTGACCGCCGATCCCGACGTGCGGCGGTACCTCGCCGCCGGCCGGCACTTCCTCTACCGGCCCCGGCAGTTGCTTGCCGCCACCGCCGACGCCCAGCGGGTCGCGGCCTGGCTGAGGGCCCGCGGCCACGCGGTGACGATCGCGGACAGCTTCGCGGGAGTCACCCGCTTGCGGTTCGTCGCCGAGACCGATGTTCCCTCAATCGTGACGAGGCTGCGTGACCCACGACAGTGGCCCGGGCAACCGGCACCCCGGGTCCAACCGCACCATGTGCTGGTCGGCCTGGGCAACATCATGGGCAACCCGGGTACGCCGCCGCGGGAGGCCGCCGCGCTCGCACCGCCCGACCCGAGCCGGCTCGGCGAGGGAGCGGGGGTGACGGTGGGTATCTGCGACACCGGTATCTGGCGGAAGGCCGGCGACTACCACCCGTCCTGGCTGGGCGGTGGGTATCTCCCGGAGCCGGACGACGAGGACCCGCTCTACCTGTACGCCGACGTGCTCGCCGTGCAGGGCGGTCACGGCACGTTCGTCGCCGGGGTGGTGCGGCAGGCCGCGCCGGGCGTACACGTCGACCCGGAGGCGGCACTGGCGCCGACCGGGATCGGCGACGAGGCCATGGTGGTGGCGGCCATGGGACGGCTGACGCCCGAGGTGTCGGTGGTGAACCTCTCGCTGGGCGGCTTCACCCTCGACGACCAGCCCTCGATGCCACTTGCCAACGCCGTGGCCGGATTGCCGCCGAGCACCGCGGTGGTAGCGGCTGCCGGTAACGCCGGCACCGACCGACCGATCTGGCCGGCCGCGCTGGACCGCGTCGTGGGAGTGGCCGCGCTCGCCTCGGGTCCTGCCGGCCTGGCACCGGCGGAAGACAGCGGATTCGGGTCGTGGGTGGACGCCTGTGCCGTCGGCCGCCGGGACAGCACCTACGTCGCGGGTCGACTGCCGCTGCCCGATCGTCCGACCCGGGTGTTCCAGGGCTTCGCGACGTGGGCCGGCACCTCGTTCGCGGCTGCCCACGTCTCCGGTCGGCTCGCCGCCCTGATGACCGCCGGTGACCTGAGCGCCGACGAGGCCCGGCTGGCGTTGCTGGCGGCGCCGTCCTGGCACCCCGACTACGGCGTGTTCGTCGAATGAGTTCCCGGGACACGTTGTGGTGACCGAGCGCGGTGCCGCGGTTCTGGTGGCCGCCGCAGCCGACGGTGACGAGTCGGCCTGGACCGAGCTGGTTCGCCGCTACACCCCGCTCGTCTACGCGGTGATCCGCGGCCACGACCTGGCTGGGGCCGAGGCCGCGGACGTCAACCAGACCGTCTGGCTGCGGCTCGTGGAACATCTGGATCAGGTGCGCAGACCGGAGGCGCTGGCCGGCTGGCTGGCCGTCACCACCCGGCGGGAGTGCTACCGGATGTCCCGCCTCGGCCGGCGGACCCAACCCGTCGACCCGTCCGGTGGCGCCCTCGACGCGTACCACGGCACGTCGCCGGCGGCGGACGAGGACCTGCTGCGTGCCGAGCGGCGGCGGGCCCTGCGCGAGGGCTTCGCCCAGCTTCCACCCCGCTGCCAGCAGGTGCTCTCGATGCTCACGGCCGATCCGCCGCTGAGCTATCGGGAGACCGCCGAGCGGTTGGGCGTACCGGTCGGCAGCATCGGGCCGACCCAGGCGCGTTGCCTGCGTCGGCTTCGTGCCTGTGCCGCGCTCGCGCCGTACGTTGGTGCTCACCCGGGGGACGGGACGAAGGGGGGTGAGCGTGATGGAGCAGTGGCCGCCGGCCGATGACGCCGCGCTCGGCGCGGAGCTGCGCGCGGCGCTCGGCGACGCGGGCGAGGTCCCCGAGGAGCACCTCCGGGCGGCCCGGGCGGCCTTCGCCTGGCGTACGGTGGGCGCCCAGCCCACCGTCGCTGAGCTGGTCTTCGACTCGGCCTGTGAGCCGGGCGCGGTGGCCACCCGGTCGGCCGGCTCCACGCGGAACCTGTCCTTCCGGGGCGGCCCGATCGTGGTGGAGATCGAGATCGGCGGCACGGGAATCGTCGGGCAGCTCAGTCCGGTCGACGGCGGCCGGGTCAGTGCCCGGACCGCGAACGGCACCTACGAGGAGACCTCGGTCGACGCCGTGGGTCTCTTCTCGCTCGGTCTCCCACCGCCGGGCCCGATCCAGCTGCACGCCCGCTCCGGCGGGTTCAGCGTGGTGACCGACTGGGTCTGCCTGCGCTGACACCGCGGGGATCGAAAACCGGGACGGTTCCCGACCCCCGCGGCACACGGCGTTGGAGGACTACTCCTTCAGGGAGGTGATCAGATATTGCACACCGCCCAGGTCGGACATCGTCCCGCTGCTGTCCGGGCCCAACTGGACCACGGCGAGGCACATCTCCCCGTCGCTTTCCGCCTGGGCCGTGAAGATCAGCGAGAACTGCGCCCGCTCACCGGGTTGCAGCAGGAGGTTGCCCAGGCTGGCCCAGGTCGTGTCGACGATCTCCACCTGGGTCCTGCCGATCGGCCGTACCCCGGTGCCGACCGCGCCGCCGGCACGCCAGCGCTCGAACAACTCCTGGCCGAGGTCGACGACCACCCGGCCACCGATGTTCTGCAATGGTTCGGCCGCCACGAAGAGCACCTCGTTGCGCGACGGCACGGTGAGCGAGTTGCCGATCGCGAAGGGCCGGACGGTCGGGCCGGCACCCGGGGTGAGCTGGACCGAGTCGACGTTGCGCCACGCGATGTTGTTGTTGCTCCGGGTGTTGGTGCTGATGTCCGGACCCTCGACGGTCATCGGGTCGGAGTTCGACACCCAGCGGGCGAGCAGGCAGAAATGACCCGGTCCCGGGACTCCCTTCCACGGGATGGTGACAGTGGTGACGCCCGGTGCGGCGGCTACGGAGGCCGCCCCGATCCTGGTCCAGTGGATGGGCCACACCGCACCGCCACCCGGCGTCGTCCGGTAGACCTGTAGCACGCCGTTGACCGAGCCCGAGCCGGACGGGCCCGGGTTACGGAGCTTGACGAAGATGTAGTTGGTCGCGCCGACGACCGGGTTCTGGCTCACGGCGCACTCCACCGCTGTGGGGCAGACCTTGATGTCGGGGCTGGCCCACAGCGGGTCGAGCGAGTGCGGCTGGACTCCGGTGTCGGCGGCGACATCCCGGATGTGGACGTCGGTGCGGGCCACCGGGGTGGCGCGGTCCGACCCGTGCCCGACCGGCACGGCGGCGGCTGCGCCGGTCGTCAACAGGCCGGTCAGCGCCGCTCCCACGAACCCGACCCACACGGCCCGGCGGAGCCGTCTCCCTACACTGCTCATGACAGGTGTCTCCCATCGACGGAGCCGTGGTCGACCCGGCTCGTTACGCTCCGGTGTCGACCTGGTTACGCCAAATACAGAGCGGGGTCGGGGCCGGGAAATACCGTCGGCGGGGGAGCACGCCGTCAGATGGCGCGAGAAGCGGCAAAGGGGCGGCTGATCAATCGCGCAGCGGACGGCAGGACGAGCGGACGACAAGTTCGGTGGGCAGCCGGATGTGGGTGTCCCGCTCGACGCCGGCGATCAGGTCGACCAGCAGCCGCAGCGCCTCGGCGCCCATCCGCTGCAACGGCTGCATTATCGTCGTCAGTGGCGGGTTGACCAGCGCCGATTCCGGGATGTTGTCGAAGCCGATCACGGACAGGTCGTCCGGGACCGACCGGCCCATGCTCCGGGCGACGTCGATTGTGGAGATCGCGGAGAGGTCGTTACCGGCGAAGACGGCGGTCGGGCCGTCGGGCAACGAGAGCAGTTCGGCGGCGGTCTCGGCGGCGCTCTCGATGCGGAACCCGCCGACCCGCACCAGCCGCTCGTCCACCGTCACGCCCGCGTCGGCCATTGCCTGCCGGAAGCCCGCCTCGCGCAACCGGGACGACTCGAGGTCGCGGCGTCCGCTGATGTGCCCGATGCGGCGGTGGCCGAGGGACAACAGATAGTTGGTCGCCAGGACGGCACCGGCGAAGTTGTCGGAATCGACGGTCGGCAGCCCCGACGGGCCGGTGTGCGGGTCGACGGCCACGACGTGGAAGCCCTGCTTGGTCTCCACCACCGTCGGTGTGACGATCACGGCCCCGTCGATGAGCGTGCCCGACAACCGGGCCAGCGAGCGGCGTTCCCAACCGACGGCCGTACCGGCACCGTCGCCGCCGGAGTACGCCAGTAGCTGGTAGCCGGTGCCGGCGACCTCCACGCTGGCGCCCTTGAGCAGTTCGGTCGAGAACGGCTCGAACTCGGCGACCAGGATGCCCAGCACGTTTGTGCGATGGCTGCGGAGGCTCTGCGCACCCAGGCTCGCCTCGTAGCCGAGTTGACGGATGACCTGCTGGACCCGTTCCACGGTCGCCTGTGCCACTCCGTAACGGCCGTTCACCACCTTGGAAACGGTCGCCACGGAGACGCCGGCCGTGCGGGCTACGTCCGACATCTTGACACGCTGGGGAAACGCCACGTCGATGATGATAGAGGGCGATCGGGCCGGTTACGGAGACGAGTCGAAAACGTTATCGACACCGATTGACACTGGGTTACCCGACTGAAAAACTCGCTCAGGCCGAGCACCCGACTGACTGGTCGAGGAGACATCGATGGCTATAAAGCGCCGTGCAACCACCTTTCTAGCGCTTTCCATGACAACCGCACTACTCGTCGCCGGCTGCGGTGGCGGCGGTGAGGACGAGGCGCCTGCCGAGAGCGAGCTGTACAAGAACCCGGTGACGCTTACCTGGTGGCACAACGCCTCCCAGGACGGTCCCGGCAAGACCTACTGGGAAAAGGTCGCCAAGGACTTCAATGCCCTGCACCCCACGGTCACGATCGAGATCGAGGGCATCGAGACCAACCAGCTCCAGCGCACCCGGCTCCCCGCCGCGCTGCTGAGCAACGACCCGCCGGACATCTTCCAGGCGTGGGGCGGCGGCGAGATCCGCGAGCAGGTGGAGGCCGACTACCTCAAGGACATCACCGACCAGGTCAAGGAC
Source organism: Verrucosispora sp. WMMD703 (assembly GCF_049178935.1). NCBI lineage: Bacteria > Bacillati > Actinomycetota > Actinomycetes > Micromonosporales > Micromonosporaceae > Micromonospora > Verrucosispora sp. WMMD703. The sequence goes on from NZ_JBMHMM010000004.1 coordinate 2,916,409, forward strand.
GAGGTTGCCAACATCGGCAGCGCGGTCGAGATCTGGCAGGTGGACGGCAAGCAGTACGGCCTGCCGTACCGGATGGGAATCGAGGGCATCTGGTACAACAAGGACCTGTTCCAGCAGGCCGGCATCACCGCTCCGCCGACCACCTTCGACGAGCTGAACGACGCGGTCACCAAGCTCAAGGCGATCAACGTAATTCCGATCGCCGTCGGCGCCGGTGACAAGTGGCCCGCCGCGCACTGGTGGTACAACTTCGCGTTGCGTGCCTGCTCGGTGGAGACCCTGCGGAAGGCCTCCCTCGAGAACGTCTTCGACGACCAGTGCTTCGTCAAGGCCGGTCAGGACCTGAAGGCCTTCATCGACACCGAGCCGTTCCAGCCCAATTTCATCGCCACGCCGGGCCAGAACGACCCGACCAGCGCCAACGGCCTGTTGGCCAACGGCAAGGCGGCGATGGAGCTGATGGGTGACTGGAACAAGGGCACCCTGGACACCGTCACCGAGGACCAGGAGGCGCTGAACAAGTTCATCGGCTGGTTCCCGGTGCCCGCCATCACCGGTTCCGCCGGTGACCCGAAGGCGGCCCTGGGCGGCGGCGACGGTTTCGCCTGCGCCAAGAACGCCCCGGCCGAGTGCGTCGAGTTCCTCAAGTACATCGTCAGCCCCGAGGTGCAGAAGGGCTACGCCGAGACCGGCACCGGCCTGCCGGTCGCCAAGGGCGCCGAGGACGGCGTCAAGGACCCGGCCCTGAAGTCCATCCTGGAGGCCACCACCAGCGCCACCTACGTGCAGCTCTGGCTGGACACGGCGTTCGGTAGCACCGTCGGTAACGCGATGAACGACGCGATCGTCGCCATCTTCGCCGGCAACGGCACCCCTGAGCAGGTTGTCGAGGCCATGAAGGCGGCCGCGCGCAAGTGACGTCGACCAACCCGACCCTGGACCTCGCCGGCGGCGCATCCGCGCCGCCGGCGGGACCTCGGCCTGCCCGGCGCTCGTCCGCTCGGGCCGCCGAGACCCGACGCAAGTGGTACGAGATCATCGGGCTCACGACACCAGCCGTGATCGTCTACGTGATGTTCGTGCTGGTCCCGATGGGCTTCGCCTTCTACTACAGCCTGTTCCGTTGGCGTGGCGTCGGACCGCCCACCGACTATGTCGGCTTCGACAACTACGTCCTGGCCTTCCAGGACCCGATCTTCATCGACGCGCTGCGCAACAACGCGATCATCGTGTTCGGGTCACTGCTGATCCAGGGACCCATCGCGCTGGGCGTCGCCCTGCTGCTCAACCGCAACTTCCGGGGCCGTACGCTGTTCCGCCTGCTGGCCTTCGTGCCGTACGTGCTGGCCGAGGTCACCGTCGGCATCATGTGGAAGCTGCTGCTGTCCGACGCCGGCACGGTCAACGCGATGCTGGAGTCGCTGGGACTGGGCAGTCTCGTACAGGCGTGGCTCGCCGATCTCGATATCGTTATCTGGACGATGTTGGCCGTCCTGACCTGGAAGTACGTCGGTTTCGCGATCATCCTTCTGCTGGCCGGTCTGTCGAACGTGCCGCAGGAGCTGAACGAGGCCGCCGCCATCGACGGCGCGAGCTGGTGGCAGATCCAGCGGCACGTGACGCTGCCGCTGCTGGGGCCCACGATCCGGATCTGGATGTTCCTGTCCATGATCGGCTCGCTGCAGGTCTTCGACGTGATCTGGGTGACCTCCGTGCCTGCGGTCCGGTCGCTGGGCGCGTCGGCCACCATGGCGACGTACATGGTGGACAACGGGTTCTTCGCTCGCCTGTGGGGCTACGGCAACGCGGTGGCGGTCATCCTGTTCGCCATCTCGTTCGTCGCGGCAGTGCTGTTCCAGCGCTTCCTCCTGCGTCGCGACATCGAGGGCGCCATCACCAGAAGGGCAAACTGATCGTGGCCGCGAACGCCGTTCTGTCTCCGACCGCCAAGCGTCGCCCGATCTCGTGGGGGAATCCCCTCACCTACGCGCTGGCGCTCGCGGTCGCCGCCGTGTCGATCACCCCGGTGGTGTACGTGATCGTCGGCGGCTTCCGCACCACGCCGCAGATCGTCGCGGACCCGGCCGGGCTGCCCGACCCGTGGGTCTGGGACAACTACTCCCGGGTGCTGACCCAGAGCGACTTCTGGCGGCAGGTGTTCAACAGCGCCGTGGTGTCCCTGGGCACCACGATCGGCGTCGTGGTGCTGGGGGTCTGCGCCGCGTTCGTGCTGGCCCGTTACACCTTCCGCGGCCGTGAGGTGCTCTACACCTTCTTCACCCTGGGCCTGCTGTTCCCGGCCGGCGCGGCGATCCTGCCGCTCTACCTGATGCTGCGCGACCTGAACCTGATCAACTCGTACTACGCGGTTATCCTGCCGCAGGTCGCCTTCGCGTTGCCGCTGACGATCGTGATCCTACGACCGTTCCTCACCGCCATCCCCCGGGAGTTGGAGGACGCGGCGGCCATCGACGGCACCGGTCGGCTCGGCTTCCTCTGGCGCATCCTGTTGCCCCTGTCGCGGCCCGCGCTGGTCACCGTCGGTATCCTCGCCTTTGTCACCAGCTGGAACGCGTTCCTGCTGCCGCTGCTCGTGCTCGGCGACGCGAGCCTGCACACCCTGCCGCTGGGCGTGCAGAACTTCTCCAGCCAGTACACCTCCGACACGGCGGGCATCCTCGCCTTCACCTCGCTGGCGATGCTGCCGGCACTTATTTTCTTCACGTTCGCCGAGAAGCAGATCGTCGGTGGCCTCCAGGGCGCGGTCAAGGGCTGAGCGGCAGCGGCACGAACACAAAAGGGGTAACACAGCATGACTGAGGTCCGCGAGGTCGTGGGCGGGCCGGCGACAGTGCCGGCCCAGACAGGATCGGGCCACGGCCGGCCCGACCGGTACGGGTCCGATGGCGAGACGCGCGTGCGAGAACTGCTCGGTCGGATGACGATCGAGGAGAAGATCGCACAGCTCGTCGGCTTCTGGGAAAAGGCGGAGGGCGAGGCGGTCGCGCCGTTGCAGGGCGAGTTCGGTGACATCGGCCGGCTCGAAGACTTTTCCCGGCACGGGCTCGGTCACCTCACCCGCGCCTACGGCACCCGGCCGGTCGAGGCCGTATCGCGGGCGTCATGGCTGTGGAAGTTCCAGTCCGACCTGGTGACGGGGACCAGGCTCGGCATCCCGGCGATCGTGCACGAGGAGTGCCTGACCGGGCTTTCGGCCTGGAAGGCGGCGACCTTCCCGACCCCGCTGGCGTGGGGGGCGGCCTTCGACCCCGCCCTGGTCACGGAGATGGCTGCGGCGATCGGGGCGTCGATGCGGGCGCTCGGCATCCACCAGGGGCTCTCCCCGGTGCTCGACGTGATCCGTGATCCCCGCTGGGGGCGGGTCGACGAGTGCATCGCCGAGGATCCCTACCTGGTCGGCACCCTCGGCACCTCGTACGTGCGCGGCCTGCAGTCGCAGGGCGTGCATGCCACGCTCAAGCACTTCGTCGGCTACTCAGCCTCCCGCGCCGGGCGCAACTTCGCGCCGGTGCACGCCGGTCCGCGTGAACTCGCCGACGTGCTGCTCGTACCGTTCGAGATGGCGATCCTCGACGGCGACGCCCGCTCGGTTATGCATTCCTACGCCGAGATCGACGGCGTGCCCGTGGCCGCCGATCCGACGATCCTGACCGGGTTGCTCCGGGACCGGTGGGGCTTCGACGGCACGGTGGTTGCCGACTACTACGGTGTGGCGTTCCTGAACCTGCTGCACCAGGTCGCCGGTGACCACGCGGACGCGGCCGTGCAGGCGCTGACCGCAGGTGTCGACATCGAGCTGCCGACCGGTGACGCGTACCTGACCCTGGCGGATTCGGTGCGCGCCGGCCGGATCGAGGAGTCGGTGATCGACCAGGCGGTGCTGCGGGTGTTGCGCCAGAAGCTGGAACTCGGGCTGCTGGACGCCACCTTCACCGACGAGCCCGCCCCGGTGGTCGACCTCGACTCGCCCGAGCACCGGGCGATCGCCCGCAGCCTCGCGGAGAAGTCGATAGTCCTGGTCGCCAACCAGGACGCATTGCCGCTGCCGGCGGGCCGGCGGATCGCGGTGATCGGGCCGAACGCCGACCGGCAGGGTGCCCTCTTCGGGTGCTATTCCTTCCTCAACCACGTGCTCGTGCAGCATCCCGACGTGGAGGCCGGTATCGAGGTGCCGACGGTGCTCGACGCGCTGCGCGCCGAGTTCGGTGCCGAACTGGTCACCTCGGCCCGCGGCTGCGCGGTGGACGACGACGACCGCTCCGGCTTCGACGCCGCGGTCGCCGCGGCCACCGCGGCGGATGTCGCCGTACTGGTCGTCGGCGACCACGCGGGACTGTTCGGTCGCGGCACGGTCGGCGAGGGCTGCGACCGGGACGACCTGGAACTGCCCGGGGTGCAGCGGGACCTGGTCGAGGCGGTGCTGGCGACGGGCCGGCCCGTCGTGCTGGTGCTGCTCACCGGCCGGCCGTACGCGATCGACTGGGCGCTGAGCCGCTGCGCGGCGGTGGTGCAGACGTTCTTCCCCGGCGAGGAGGGGGCGGGCGCCATCGCCGGTGTGCTCTCCGGGCGGGTCAACCCATCGGGACGGCTGCCGGTCAGTCTGCCCCGGTCGGCGGGCGCGCAGCCGTACTCGTACCTGCATCCCACGCTCGGCGACGGCAACGAGGTGACCAACCTGCTGGCGACGCCCGCGGCGCCGTTCGGTCACGGCCTGTCCTACACGACGTTCGGGTACACGGACCTGACGGTGCCGGCCACGGCGCCGACCGACGGGGCGCTGACGGTGAGCGTACGCGTCACCAACACCGGCGGAGTGGCCGGCGACGACGTGGTGCAGCTCTACGGCCGTGACCTGGTGGCGTCGGTGACCCGACCGGTGGCGCAACTGCTCGGCTACCAGCGGGTCCACCTGGCACCGGGTCAGTCGGCCACCGTCACGCTGACCGTGCCCACCACCCGGCTGGCCTTCTCCGACCGAACGCTGACGCGAGTGGTGGAGCCCGGCGACGTGGACCTCTGGATCGGCACCAGCGCGCGCCGTGACGTCGAGGCGTCCACCACGCTCGTCGGCGACGTCGCGCCGGTCACCAACGCCTCCGCCCGGTGGACCACCGCCGAGATCAGCTGAATCCAGGCTGACCGGCCACCGCCGCGATGGTGGCCGACCGCCTGTTCCAGGGCAGTTCCCGATGATCGGGAACTGCCCTGGTGCACGTCCGCCGCGCGGTTGCCCCGCGACTCAGGTGGCCCGCCTCCGGCGGCGGTTGGTCGGCTTCGCCCCGACCTTCGGTGCGGACGGACGGCCAGCTGCGTCCCCGTCGCGGGTCGGGTCAACCGTCGGCGTGCTGGCCGGCGCACCCGGACCGGTCGTCGCGGTAGCGGGTGGCGGGTACCTGCGCAGCATCCAGGTCTGCTGGCCGAGCGAGAAGAGGTTCGTGGTCACCCAGTAGATGATCACTCCGATCGGGAAGATCAGTCCGGAGACGAGCAGTGAGGCGGGGATGCCGTAGAGCATCAGCCGCTGCACCAGTCGCTGCTGCGGGTCCGTGGCCCAGCCGCTGCGCAGGATCAGTTGACGGCTGGACAGGTAGGTCGTGGCGATCATCGTCACGATCAGCACGGCGGCCACGATCCTGACCGTCGCGCTGTCCGCGCCGAGCAGGGCCAGTTCCTGCCCGGTGGAGCCGAAGGTACCCGCGATCGGGGCGCCGAACAGCGTGGCCGACGAGGCGCTGTCGAACTGGGTCACCGACCAGCCGTACAGCGTCTTCAGGTGGTCCGGCATCGTCGGCTTGAGATGTCGCAACACGTGGAGCAGGCCGAGAAAGACCGGGATCTGCACCAGCATCGGCAGGCAACCCATCAGCGGGTTGGCCTTCTCCACCCGGTACAGCTCGACCATTTCCTTCTGTAGGGTCACCCGGTCGTCGCGGTGCCGGGCCTGGAGCTCGGCGAGCCTCGGCTGCAACGCCTGCATGGCTCGCTGCGACCGGATCTGCTTGACGAAGACGGGGAACAGGATGATCCGGACGGTGAGCACCAGGAAGACGATGCCCAGCACCCAGGACCACTCGGTGCCCAGCACGGACGCGTCGCCGAGCAGCCGTTGCCAGGCGGCGTGCCAGAACAACAGGATCTCGGAGATGGCGTGGTAGATCATGGACATGGAACACCCCTCGATACGGCCTGAGGCTGATGTGAGCAGGAACGGTCACCAGCGGTCGCCGACGAGCGGCAGAGGTGGGTGAGTGGAGAGACGCTCAGGCGACCGCGAGGGTCGCGGCGGTGGGGGCTCTCGGCCGGGCCCGGCCGGCAGCGTCCGGATCGCGGTGGCGGGGTACGCCGGTACGGCCGGAGCGCTCCCGCAGCATCCGACGGGTGACCCGCAGGGCGGGATCGGCCACCGTCCCGGTGAGCAGGACCCCGGCGGCGAGCACGGCGGCCAGCAGCACGCCGGTCACCGCCGCCGTGCCGGAGAGCATGCTGCTGGCACCGACGTCGGCCAACACGCCGACGAGGTACCAGAGCAGGCCGAGCCCGATCACGGGGCAACCATATCCGCCGGAAGCAATAGGTGGGCGTCCAGGATCTCGACCACCGCCCCCTGGACGCCGCCCCGCCGTCGACGCAGCAACATCAGGGTTGTCGCCGTGTCCGGCCCGCGAAAGGCGGCAACTACAGGGTTGTTGCCGCCTCTCTAGCTTGGGTCTGCGTTCAGGCTGTGGTCGCGACCGGCGAAGGGTTGAGCCTGGCGAAGGCTTCCTGTCGCTGATAAGGAAAGTACGGATAGGGCGCGGTGCGGCTGCTGGCAGTGTCGAGCCGGGCTGTCTGTTCCGGCGTGAGTGACCAACCGGCAGCGTCGATGGTCTGCCTCAGCTGTGCCTCGTTGCGGGCGCCGATGATGACGGTGGCTACCGTGGGCCGTTGCAGTAGCCAGTTGACCGCGATCTGCGGCACCGCTCGACCGGTCTCGCGGGACAGTTCGTCGAGGACGTCCATGACGCGGAACAGGTGCTCGTCCTCGACGGGTGGGCCGAAGGCGGCGGTCGCGTGGAGCCGGCTCGTGGCCGGTGGCGGTGTGCCGCGGCGGATCTTGCCGGTGAGTCGTCCCCAGCCGAGCGGGCTCCACACCACGGCTCCGACGCCTTGGTCGAGGCCCAGGGGCAGCAGCTCCCACTCGTAGTCCCGACCGACGAGCGAGTAGTAGACCTGGTGTGCCACGTAGCGGCGGCGATGCTCCCGGTCGGCTGCGGCGAGGGATTTCATGAGCTGCCAGCCGGCGAAGTTGGAGACGCCGAGATAACGGATCTTGCCGTCTCGCACCAGGTCGTCAAGGGTCGCGATGACCTCTTCGACGGGCGTCGCGGCGTCGAAGGCATGTAGCTGAAACAGGTCGATGTGATCGGTCCCGAGTCGGCGCAGCGCCACGTCGACCGATCGGATGAGACGAGCCCGTGAGGTTCCCGCGTCGTTCGGCCCGTCACCGGTCGGCAGACCGCTCTTGGTCGAGATCAGGACGGCGTCGCGTCGGCCCTTGATCGCCTGCCCCAGCACCTCCTCGGACGCGCCGTCGGAGTACACGTCCGCAGTGTCGAACATCGTTATCCCGGCCTCGATGCAGATGTCCACGAGGCGTCTCGCCTCTCGGGCGTCCGTGTTGCCCCAGGCGCCGAAAAGCGGGCCGGACCCGCCGAAGGTGCCGGCGCCGAAGCTGAGGGCGGGCACGGTGAGGCCGGATGCCCCGAGTCGTCGGTACTCCACGATGAATCCTTCCGCTAAGGGAACTGGGGTTTCGTTAGCGCGTCGGCTACGCTAGCAGTCAATCGCAGTTAAGGGAACTGGAGACCCGTTATGACTGTCGGTGCGATCCGGCCCGGAGGACGGACCGCCCGGGTCCGCGCCGCCGTGCTGAAAGCTGCCGGTGACGCACTCGTCGAGCACGGCTTCGACCGTCTTGACCTCGCGGACGTGGCGCGCCGTGCCGAGGTGGGCAAGACAACTGTCTACCGCCGCTGGGGTACGGCCGCCGGCCTGGTCACCGACCTGCTGGCAGACATGGCGGAGCAGTCGCTGCCGAGAGCCGACACCGGAAGCCTGATCGGAGACCTGCGTGCCAATGCCCGGCTCGTGCAGCGAACCCTGGTCGACTCGCGTCAGGGTGCCCTGTTCCGGGCGGTCATCGTCGCCGCGACCTGCGACCTACGCGCCGCCGATGCTCTGCATCGCTTCTACGCCGTCCGGATCGCCGAGTGGGCCCCCTGCGTGGAACAGGCCGTGCGGCGCGGGGAGTTGCCCCCGGACACGGACGCAGCCGAGGTCATCCGTGCCGTCTCGGCACCGCTCTACTACCGCCTGCTCGTCAGCGGAGACCCCATCGACGAGGCCATGGCGGACCGGGCCGCCGAAGCGGCAGCGGCAGCCGTCCACGCCGGCGTCTTCAGGCAGACCAGCGGTCCCGACTGACGGCACAGCTCATTCCTTCAGGCCGGCCGTCAGCCGTGCGGGTCCGGCTCGGCGCGCAGGGCGGCCGTGGTCCGCACCGCCTTGACGATCGCCGGGATCGCTCCGATCAGCAGCACCAGCGCCCAGACGATCGCGATGATCGCGAAGACGACGGCGCCCACGGAGTCGACGATGCTCACCAGGATCACCGGCACCAGGTGGTGCAGGAACTCCAGCAGCACCGTGCAGAGCAGGCTGGTCAGGATCAGCAGAACCAGCCCCTTGTTCTGCAGGAACTTCGGTTGAGCCAGGATCAGCAACCCGGCCCAGGCGAGCTTGAGCAGCAGCACCAGCGCGAGTAGCACCGCGGCGTCACCGACCGGGAAGAAGCCCCACAGCGCCAGGTACGCCAGCGTGCCGAACGGCGGCGCCAGGAACAACGACACCATGATCATGAGTTCGATGAACGCGAACACCAGCGCCAGCAGGGCCACCAGGATCAGAACGATGGAGAAGATCAGGGTGGCGACGCCCTGGATCCGGCCGTGCAGCCGGTCCGGCAGCACCAGACCCAGGCAGAACAGCCCGGTCGTCCAGAGCGCCGCCGCGTCGACAAGCGCCAGGTAACCCGTACCACGGCCGGACGGCTCGCTGACCTCCCGTACGTCGCCGACCTCCACCCCGAGGTCGGCGGCGCTGCCGGCCAACTCCGCACCGGCGTCACCGCCGCCCAGCAACAGCCCGGCACCCACCTCCAGGCCGACCGCCAGCACCAGCGCCAGCATCGCCAGCAGCAGGAACGGCTTGCGCAACGCACCCATGCCGACCTCCCGCCTCAGTCCTGCGCGATGGTGACGAGGCACCCGGGCGGACAACTCACCAGCACCGTGGTGGCTCGGTCGACGGCGACCCGGGCCACGGCGCCGCTGCCGTCGTCGGCGGGATCCACCTCGTCGGTGACCGTGAAGTCGGCGTCGCCCGGGGCCGTGGCCCGTACGCTGAACGCCTGCGGACCGCGCAGGATCAGGGTGCGCAACCCGCCCGGATCGGCGATGCGCAGCTCGCAGCGACCGTTGACCACCAACTGCCCGGCGGCGTCGGCGCAGTCCGCGTCCACCCCGGCCGGATCGACGGCGCTCCGCCCACCTCCGGCTCGCCCCAGCAGGTCGACAAGTGGATGCCGGGCCGCCGGGTCGCCCCGGTCGTCGCTACCCGCGCCCACCGCCACCGCGAACAGCACCACCAGCAGTACGCCCAGCGCCGCCAGCAGCGCCTTCTGCTGCCCGCTCATGTCGGCACTTCGCTTCGCTGCGTGCCGTCATGAGGCATCGCCGCGCTGAGTTGATGATTCGCTCGCTGCCGCTCGCTCATCGCTGGTCCTCCGGTGCGACCTCGGTGAACCGGAGCAGGTCGATACCGGCGAAGTAGCGGTTCGTGCTCTGCGTCTTGCCGATCACGACCAGGGTGATCTCGTGCGTACCGGGGCCGAGCCGCACCCGACCCACCTCGACCCAGTCGGTCACCTGCACCTTCGGCGTGAACCCGAGGAACGGGGCGCCGACCTGCCGGCCATCGATCAGGAAGACCGTGTTGGCGTAGTCGGACGCGGTGGTCAGCACGGCCGAGAACTGCCAGGTCGCCTCGGCGGGCAGCGCCACCGTCACGGTCACCCGGTCGTTGACCGCACGGCCGAGGAAGAACAGCTGAGCATCCTGCGACCAGGTCACCTCGCAGCAGTTCTGCTGCACCTGAACGGTGGCACCGGAACCCGAGGGCGACTCGACCCGAGCCCCGGTCACCAGGGTCTCCGCCTCGACGGTCACCACCTGCGCCTGCGGTGGCGGCTCATCGTCGCGGGCCACCAGGAAGACCACCACCGCCGAGACCACCAGCACCAACGCCGCCGCCGCGGCGATCCAGGGCCAGGGCGTACGCTTCGGCGGCGCGACCGCGCGCACCTCGTAGGTGACCCGGCCGCTGGAGCGGGAACTCTCCTCCGGCGCCGTGTTCGCCGAGTACGCGAACCCGGTCATGTCGTAGCGCCGGGGCGGCGTGCCCGCCGGCACGGCCAGGCGGACCAGGAACGACACCGAACCCTGGCCCGGTACCACCCGCTGGGGCTCGGTGACGGTGAACCACGACCGTTGGGTGCCCTCGCCGGGTGCCACGTCGAACACCACGGTGTCCGGTGCGACGCCCGGGTTGGAGACGGTGAAGGTGAGCTCACCGGCGTTGCGGGCGTCCAGGGTGAACTGCTCGGCGGCGGCGACGACGGTCCATTCGGTGGTCATGACGGCTCCTCGGCGGCGGAAACGGGGGAGACGGGAGCTGACGGGTCGACGGCCGGCGACGGCACGCTGGCCCGGCCGACCGCCCGCTCGGACGGGGTGTCGCCGACCGTGATCTCGGCGGTGACCGCGGCCGGCTTCTCCGCGGCCACGATCCGGTCGACCAGCGCCAACTGATCGACGGCGTCGGCGGGCACCCGGACGACCAGGTGAAACGGCCGTTCGGCCGGCTCGTCGAGGACGAACCCGGTGACCCCGGTGGCCAGCTCCAGAGCGACCCGCAGACCGTCCGGGGTGCCCCGCCAGGCGGCCAGTGCCGCGCCGTGCGCCACCACGTCGCGCAGCCGATTCAGGGGCAACGGCAGGGGGACGTCCCGCCGGGGCGCGCTGACCAGGTGGTCCATCGCCACCCACCGGGCCAGGTACGCCATCATCGGCGTCGGTGCCCGGTACGGCGCGAAAAGCGCGTCCACCTCGGACAGCACCGCCTCGTCCGGGGCGTGCAACGCCTCCATCACGTCCAGCAACGCCCACAGCACGCTGCCCGGCCCGGCCGCCCGCTGGTAGGCCGCGGGCAGCAGCCGCTCAATGGCCGCTCGTCGCATCCTGCCGCACCACCTCGATGTCGTGCTCGCCGGAGCAGAGCAGCCAGGTGTCCGGGACGGTCACCACGTCGGCGGTCGACTGGTTCGCGCTGGCCGACCACTCCACCGCGTCCTCGCTGCGGTGCACGCCGCGTTCCCCGCCGGCCAGCACCAGGCGTTCCGCCGCGCCGGTGGCGGCGACCGCGTCCACCGGCATGAACCGGGTCCGGTCACGCAGCGGCAACCCGCAGTTGACCGACACCGATGTCCACTGCGGCTGCGCGGCGAGCGTGTCCAGCCGGAGCACCCCGCCGCTCTGCGTCGCGGCCAGCGCGAGCGAACCGCTGAAGGCGAGATCCCGGCAGGTGCCGCCGAGCCAGCCCGCCGACAGCGCCTGCCACTTCACGTCGGACTCGAACAGCCGGGTGCGGAAGCACCCCTGGCCGGGCCTTTTCGGATCGGGCTCGCCGGCACCACTCCACAGCAGGGTGGCCGGTCCGTCGTACTGCACGGCGAGAACCCGGTTGTCCACGTTGGCCAGGCCGACGTGGCTGAAGCTGCCGGGGCGTCCGGCGTTGTGGGACAGGTACACCCCGAAACCGGCCTGGGCGGCGACCGCCACCCCGGCCGCGCCGCGCTCGGAGACGAACGACCGCACCGCGTAGAAACCCCGATCGGCGTCGGCCGGATCGACCAGGATCTGCAACGGCACCGCGCCCGGCAGCAGGGACACCTCGTACAGGCCGGTGTCGGTGGCGACCAGCAGCGCTCCGGCGCCGTCCCGGTCGATCCAGGCCAGGTCGCCGACCCGCGAGTCCAGGTCGGCCAGCAGCGACCAGGTCTCACCCAGGTCGGTGCTCAGGTGCACCCGGGACCCGCCGCCGGCGCGTACCGTCGCCACCGCCACCGAACCGGCCCGGGGCACGATGCCGGGTCGCACCGGCGCGGGGGCCGGCACCACCCGCTGCACGGTCTCCTCGTCGAAGCGTCCCGCCGGCTCCCAACCGGCTCCCGCGTTCGTGGAGCGGAACAGCACCGCCCCGCTGCCGGCGTACCAGGTGCGGGGCTGGTACTGGTCGGCCGCCAGGGTACGCACCTGGTTGTCCGGCGCCTCGTCGACCTCGAACCGCACCGACTCGACGTAGCGCACCCCCGGCTCGGCGTGCTCCAGCAGGCGATACACGTTTGACGCCCGCAGCGGCTCACCGAACGCCCAACCGGTCGGGTTGAGTGCGGTCGGCAGCGGAGTCAACGTCTGGTGCAGGCGGTCGTGGATGCGTCGGCGTACCGCGTCGACGTCCTCCTCCCGACGAACCACCACCCGGGCCCGGATCGACACCGCCTTGTACCGCGCCCAGGAGGCCCGGCAGGTGGTCCCCAGCGAACGGCGGCGCTCCAGGTCCGCCTCGACCCGCAACCGGACCTCCTCCACCTCGTGATCGCGCAGCACCGCCACCGGCAGTTGGCCACCGGGCCGCGCCCCGTCCGGCACGTACGGCACCAGCACCACCTCCACCTCACCGGGGCGGGCGAAGCTGTAGACGGCGGCCCGGGTGAAGGCACGGGCGCGGCTCACCCCGCCGGCGGCGGTGGCCAGCACCTCGAAGTCCCGGGCGGTCACCGCCCGCTGCTGGGCGAAGAAGGCGTACGGCCCGCGCAGCAGCACGGACTCCATGGCCTCCAGCTCCCGCCCACCGGCCGCCGGCAGCGGGTTGACCACCTTCACTCCGGGCAGCGGGTCACGCAGGCTGGTCAGGGTGCCGGCGGCCACGTTGCCGGCCGGTCCACCGCCCGCGCGGTACCACAGCCGGACCTGCCGCCCGGCCGGTGGCACCGCCGCGACCGCGCCGTCGCCGAAGGTCAGCGTCCCGCCGTCGGTGGCCCGCAGGTCCAGCGCCGGGGCGAAGGTCACGGTGCCGGAGCACCGGTCCACCAGGTACGCCTTGTCCTGCGGGCTGAGCCCGGCGAAGCTGTCCACCGCCCGCCAGATCTCGAAGGTGCGCCCGTCGTGTTCCCGCGCGGCGGCGCCCAGTTCCACCGAGCCGGTCGGCACCTCGACACCGAGCAGCAGGTCCAGCGGTTCGGCGGTACGGGCCAGCGGGGCGCGCCCGGCGCGCAGCACCTGCCCCGGTTGCCCGGTGCCGACACCGAGCAACTCCGCCTCCACCGGCTCGCAGTGGTGCATCCGGACGGTCACCTCACGCTGCCCGGCGGCGAGCAGCGCCGGCTCGCAGGTGACGAAGACCACCGGGCGTGGGTCGGCTCCGCGGGCGGCGGCCACCCGGGTACCGGCGGGGATCCGCAGCGGGGCATCGTCCGGGCCGGTGCGGGTGAACCGGACGTCCGCCCAGGCCGCCGCCGGTGGGTGCCGGGTCACCCCGAGCAGGTTGAGGAAGGAGACGTACGCCTTCTCCGGCAGCTGGTTGAGCCGGTAGATCATCACCTCGGTGAGATGCGCGAACGCCTCCAGCAGCGCGACACCGGGGTCGTGCGCGGACAGGTCGGTCCATCCTGGACAGGACTGCCGGATCCGCTCCCGGGCCTCGGTGAGCAGGTCGAGGAAGGTCCGATCGTCCAGGTGCGGCACGGGCAGCGTCATCGTGCCTCCTCGATGTCGGCGGCGGAACCGGTGGTCGGGTCGTCGTCGGCGGGCAGCAGGTCGACCGAGAAGACGAGTTGCCCGGGGGTGAGGCTGGCCCGGATCCGGTAGTCCAGCCGGATCACCAGCCGCCACGGGTCGTCGGGATCCGGTCCGGCGTCGACGTCGAGCACGTCGATCCGGTGTTCCCAGCGTGCGATGGCCGCGCGGACGTAGTGGATGGCCAACCCGGCGGTGGTGTCGTCGTTCGGCGCGAAGACCAGCCGGTGCAGGCGGGAGCCGTACCCCGGTCGCATCAGCCGCTCGCCCGGCGTGGTGGACAGCAGCAGGAACAGCGCCTGGCGTACGGTCTCGTCACCGTCGGTCATCGCCAGGCCGCCGGCCGCCGTCAACCCGAGCCCGCCGCCCTGACCGGGGTCGAAGCCGGCGCCGACGAACCGGATCGCCCTCACCGGTCGGCCCCCACGAAACGCTGCCGGGGATCGCGTACCCGGTAGGTGAACTGGCCGGGTGGACTGCCGTTGGTGAACCCGGACAGGTGCGACAGCACGATCCGCCGGCCGTCCACGCGTACCCAGTCGCTGTAGCCGGCCCGCACCGCCTCGGTGCCGGTGCACGGCTTGACCGTGGCGCCGTAGTTCGGGCACGCGACGATCTCCCGGCCCTTCGGGTCGTCGGCCACCAGCACGGGTACGCCGGCCACCGTGACCCATCCCTGGGACGCCCGGTTGCGGACCCGGCCGTCGTGGCTGCACCTGATCACCGAGTCGCGGTGGATCCAGCGCATCAGCTGCCTCCTTCGTGGTGGGCGCGAGCGAGGATTCGGGCCTGCTCGGCCGCCGTCTGCGGGTCCTCGACGGTCTCGGCGTGCAGGAAGTCGACGCTGCGGGCCCGCACGACCATCGCCCGACCGGGCGCGGACAACACCAGGTCCGTCGCGGCGTGCAGGGTGGCCAACTGCGGGGTCAGTTCCAGCCAACTGCCGCCGTCGGTGCTCAGGCGCAGGCTTCGCGCCACGTCGTCGAGCACCACCTGCTGACCACCGGCGGTACGCAGGGACCAGCGCCGGGCCCGCCCGTCGTCGATCCCGGTGTCGTACGGCTCGACGGTGCCGAACAGCGAGCCGAGCACCACCCCGGAGGCCGGCTCACCACCGGGCAGCGCCACCAGCACGCTGTCCTGCGGATCGGGCAGCGCCATGAGTCCTTTGCCCCGCCCCGCTCCCGGACACAGCACCGCCAGCCAGCCCGCGTCCGCCCCGCCGTACGCGGGCAGTTCCACCCGTACCCGGCCCAGACCGTCCGGGTCGGACACGTCGGTGACCGTGCCGAGGGTGACCACCGCCGGTGCCGGCGTGCCGGTGCGCGGTGCCGGTGGCGGCAGGGTGGAGAAGCGGCTCAGGTGACCGTTCGCGTCGACGGTGTGCACCACCTCTGTCAACACGTACGTCCCGGCCACCGGCTCGGCCACCCCGGTCAGCCGGATCCGACGGCCGGGCCGCAACGCGGGCGTGCCCTCGGCCGTGCCGTCGGCGGTGACCAGGGCGGCGGCCCGGGTGTCGAGCCGGGCCTGGGCCAATGCGGCGATCTCGTCGTCGCTGCGCCCCGGCTGGTCCAGGGCGGTACGTGCGCCGTCCGCGCCGACATCGGCCGGATCGGGATCGGCCGGGGTGCGTCGCCCGCAGCGGGGGGTGCCGACGCTCTGGGCCATCGCCTCGGCGCGCTGCGGATGCCAACCCAGCACCGCGCTCTCCCCGGCGGCGCTGTCGGCGTTCACCGACAACCGGAGGCCGTGCACGTCGCGGCCCAGTTCCAGGGGGATCGCCTCGCCGTAGCCGTCCAGGGTGACCAGTCGCAGCACGTCACCGTCGACAGTCAGGTGCAGCCCGGCCCGTGCGGCGACCTCGACAAGCAGGTCCAGGTCGCTGGGCCGGTGGTGCGGAAGCCGGTCCAGGTGCGGGCCGTCGACCTCCGCCTCGACACGCAACCCGAGGTCGGCGCAGAGTTCCGTGGCCAACCCGGCGGCGCTCACCGACTCGAAGACCCGGATCCGTTGCCGCTTGCGCAACCGGTGCAGCGGGTCGTACCCGCGCACCCGCTGGACGGCCGTACCGTCGGCGGCGTACTCGATCTCGGCGGCGGTGACCTCCCCGGTGAACAGTGCCTCCGGACGCCCGTCGAGGTGCACGTCCAGGCTCGCGCCGATCTGCACCGGTCCGGTCAGCGCGGCGCTGCCAGGGGCGGTGCGCAGCGTCACCTCGCACTGGGTGGGCCGGTTCAGGCGGGCGGCCACCCGCACCGAGGCGACCCGGCCGGTCACCGCCTCGGGCAGCGATCTACCGCCGAGCAGCACGGTCAGCGCCCGGGGCGCGGCGGCGGTCACGACCCGGCCCCGGAGGAGTCGGTGGACGTCGCCCCCGCCGGTGCGGTGCCCGGCAGCGGCGGTACGGCGAGCGCGGTGCCGGCGGGCACGGCCAGCGGGTCGGTGATCCGGTTGTGCTCGGCCAACAGCCGCCAGCGCAGGGGCGAGCCCAGCGCGTCGTGGGCGAGCAGATCGAAGCGTACGCCCGAGGTGTCGGCGGTGGCGGTGCCGTCACCGGCGGCCACCACGGCCGTGCCCGGGGCGACGGTGGGGGTCTGCGCGGCGGACAACTCCTCGGCGAAGCCCGCCTCGGCGTGCCGGGCGTCCTCCGCCACCCGGACCAGTTTGAGCCGCAGCCAGGAGCGGCGTGGGGAGCCGGTGGCGGTGAACGCGTCGAAGCGTTCCGCCACCGCGACGATCACACCGGGCACGTTCCAGGTCTTGCCCCAGACCATCCGTACCAGCGGTGGACGTAGCCAGCCGTGTTCCACCGCCGAGTTCTCGGCCAGCATCCAGAGTGGTCGGGTGAGCGTCCGGACGTCGGTGGGACGGACCTGCCCCTCGGCGAAGTCGATGTCGAAGAGCAGATCCAGCACGAGTTCGGTGCGGCCACCGCCGGTGAAGAGCAGCGGGTCGTCGGCCAGCCCGGCGCCGGTGAGCTGACCGTCGGCGCCACCTCGCTGACGCACCCCGGCGAGGCGGGTCACCTGCACGGTCTCCGGATTGAGCAGACAGTCGATCCGCTCGCCGGTGTCGATGAGGAAGGCCACCCGCTGCATCAGCCACCCGCCTGTTCACCGTCGAGCCGCCGCGTCCGGTGCTCGTCGCCGTCGGCCGGTCCGGGCACCGACCACAGCGACCGGTCGTCGGGGAGAGCCGGCCACGGGTCGGGCCGCGTACGCCCACCGCGCGACGACTCCAGCTCCGGCCAGCGGACGTCCGCGCCCACGGACCAGCGTCCATCGCCGATCGGCAGCCCACTGCCGGGCCACCGCCCGTCGCCGGTGGGTGGCCCGTGGGGTACCCAGCGTCCGTCGCCTGGCCCGATCGGGCGTCCCGCCCAACCGTCCCGGTCCGGCAGGCGAGGGTCGGCCGTCCGCTGGCGCCCGGTCACCAACCGGAGCACCGCCCGGTGCCCCGGGGTGGCCGCTGCCGGTCGCGGCTCGGGGTTACCCGGTGGCCCCGCCGGCCCCGGCCCGGCCACGTCGAAGAGCCGGCCTGCGGAGCCGGTGGGCCGTCCCGCCGCGTCGACCGGCGGGCAGGCGGCTGCGTCGGTGGGCGGGCCCGCCGGGCCGGTGTATGGGCTCGTGGGATCGGTGTGCCGGGAGGTCGGTACGGGCGGCAGCGGCGGCTCCGCCGTGGCCGGGACTGCTGCGGGCCGCCCCGCATCGGTGCGAATCCCGGCCGTGGTCGCGCCCGGGTCCGTCCGGACCGGCTCGGCCGGGCGGGGACCTGGCGTCGACGCTGGAGCCCCGTCGTGGGCATCCGTCGTGGCTGCTGCCGCCGCCCCGGCTACCCGGACCGCCCCTCGGGTCGATCGCCGGCGGACAGCGCGCGACCCGCTCGACCCAACCGGTCCGCCTGGTCCGCCGGGCCCGGCGGACCCGTGCTGCGCGGCCGTCGCCGGAACGGGCCGGGACATT
Source organism: Verrucosispora sp. WMMD703 (assembly GCF_049178935.1). Classification (NCBI taxonomy): domain Bacteria; kingdom Bacillati; phylum Actinomycetota; class Actinomycetes; order Micromonosporales; family Micromonosporaceae; genus Micromonospora; species Verrucosispora sp. WMMD703. The sequence continues at coordinate 2,934,347 of NZ_JBMHMM010000004.1, forward strand.
CCACTGTGGTCCCTTTGCTCTGCTTCAATCGGCGCACCGGCTGATGTCCGGATACCGGACGTTACGTGGTGCGTGGGGTGAAGCAGAGCAAAGGACGTGGGGGAGTGGGTGGCCGGTGCCGGCCCGGACGTCGGGGAGTGCTCCGTGGGCGCGTCGGCGGTCGGGTCCGGACCGGTCGCCGCGCCGGGTCGCTCGGCGTGCCGACCGGCTTCTTCGACCGTCGTCGCGGGTCGATGCCCCGGACCGTCCACACCACCCTCGCCCGCAGGATCGGCGAAACCTTCCTCCGACCGGCCGTCGCCGTCCGATTCGCGGAAGCCCGGCCCATGGTGGTACGTGCCGGCCGGCGGCGGGTCGAGGGCCAGGTCCCGGAGCAGGCCGGGGGCGTGGGCGGTGACCATCCGCAGCCAGTGCTCGGGTGGCTGCCCCGGTCGCCGGGGCCGACCGTGGGGCACGGCAGGGGTGGCCGCGACGGCACGATCGATGGTGTCCGGTTCCCCGCCCGACCTCGCGGGCGGGCCGGCCGGCGGCCGCGGGGTGGGGGAGTCGACCGCACCGGCGAGCCGGTCCACGACAGCCGCTGCGGACCGGAGACGATCGGCCAGCCAGCTACGCGGGCGTCGGCGCGGCACCACCGGCCTCCAGTTCCAGGCTCTCGTAGCGCAGCGTCAGCGCCGCGATGGCGATCTCCTGACCGAGCGTGTTCAGGTGGGCGCCGCGCCAGTTGGTCGGCCATGCGTTGATCAAGTTCCAGCGCAGCACCTCCGCTGTGCCGGCGGCGTCGAGCAGCACCACCGAGACGTTGCGGCGGCTGACCGTGCCCCGGGCGACGGCGTGCACCCAGTCCCACAGCTCCCGCGACGCGGTGAGGCCGAAGTGCAGGGTGACCGGCCCGTACTCCACCTGACCCGGGACCATCCGGATCCGGTCGTTGCCCTGCTCCCGGTACGGCACCGCCGGGATGTTCACCTCCAGCCCGCTGACCTCGGTGAAGTGGCCGTTCGTCACCCCGTTGACCAGCAGCTTGAAGTTGTAGGCCCGGTACGGGTCAACCGGGGTGCCCGGCTGCGGCGTGGCCGTGGTCGGCATGTCAGCCTCCAATCGTCTCGGTCTCGGTGCCACCGGCCCACTGGCTCAGCTTGAACACCACGAACTCGGCGGGCTTTACCACGGCGATGCCGATGTGGGCGACCACCATGCCGGCGTCGCGGACGTCGGCCGGGTTGGTCTCCTCGTCGCACTTGACGAAGAACGCCTCCTCGGGTGTGCGTCCCAGCAGCGCCCCGTCACGCCACACCCGGGTGAGGAAGGCGCCGATGTCCCGCCGGATGGACCGCCACAGCGTGTAGTCGTTCGGCTCGAACACCATCCACCGGGTGCCGTTGGCGATGGCCTGCTCGATGGCGATGGAGAGCCGCCGGACGTTGAGGTACCGCCACTCGCTGGCCTCGGCGGCGAGGGTGCGGGCACCCCAGACCCGGATGCCTTCGCCGGGGAAGTACCGGATGACGTTTACGCCCCGGGGGTTGAGCACGTCGTGCTCGGCCCGGGTGACCAGGTGGCCCAGGTCGACCGCGCCGCGTACCGGCTCGTTCGCCGGTGCCTTGTGTACCCCGCGCAGGGCGTCGGTGCGGGCCCAGATGCCGGCGACGTGCCCGCTCGGCGGGGTGAGCACCAGCTCGCCGCTGAGCGGGTCGCGGACCCGCAGCCACGGGTAGTAGAGGGCACCGAAGTCGGACTGTCGGGGGCGGTGCGCCAGCGGAGCATTCCCGCTGCTTCCGCCGCCGGATCCGGCGGCGGTGTCCGACCCGGTGGTGTCGCTCGGCTTCGCCGGGCGGCCCGAACCGGGCGTGGCGACCCGGGTGAGGGTGGAGATGTCGTCGATGCCGGGCGCCGGGTCGCAGATGGCGACCATGGTGCGGGTGCGCTCGGCCATGCTCAGCAGCGCCTCGTGAGAGACCGGGTCGTGGAAGCCGGGCGCGGCCAGGATGGAGATCTCGTCGACCGCCTCCAGCAGGTCAAGCCCGGCGCGCTTGCGGCCGGTGCCGGAGACGGCACCGCCTTCGCCGACGTTCACCACCCAGCAGCGGGTGCCGCCGTTGTCCAGGAAGCCGAAGACGGCCCGGGCCAGCGGCGTGCTCTCCAACTCGTCACCGTCGGCGTACAGGCGGAGGAAGTCGGTCCAGTTGTTCACCGCGAGGGCGGTACCGAGATGGGCGGTACGGTCCGGCGCGACCCCGACGAAGGCCGCCGTGCTGGTGCCGACCGGTCCGATCGGCCGGGCACCGCTGGGCACCTCCTCGACGTAGATGCCGGGCGAGAAGTAGGTGGGCATCGGTCCTCCCGTGCAGGTCGGGTCGGCGGATCAGGTGGTCGGCGGCGGGCAGACGATGACGATGTCGGGTTCGGTCGGATCGACCTCGGCGGTGAGCACCTGTCCCCGGCCGGTGAGCCGGAGCCGGACCGGTGCCGGCCGGTCCGGGTCGTGGGGCACGCCGACGACCCGGAAGCGGCCCGTCGGGTCGGTCCGTGTCGCGTACGGCTGACCGACGACCTCGACCCGCATCTCCGCGAGGGGCTGTTCGGCGGGGCCGACGACGCGCCCGTCGAAGGAGAGCATCTCCAGCTGTCGCAGTCGCAGCGGTCGCAGGACCGGTGCGGCCGGCCGGGTCGGATGGGTGACCTGCACCAGCACGTCGATGAGCAAGGCCGGTCGAGGCGGCGCACCGAAGGCCGCCCACAGGGCCGGGTCGCCGGCCTCCAGGACCAGCGTGCGGCCGTCTGTTCCGGTGGCCGCGACGAGCGCCCGGTCCAGCGCGGTGAGCGCCTCCGGGCCACCGGCGGCCAGCAGGTAGCGCACCGTGAACCGGTACGGCTCGGGGCCGCTGCCGCTGCCCCGGGTCTGCCGGGCCGGCCGGACGTCAAGCGGCCACAGGGTCAACCGGCTCGGATCGGCGTCGGGTCCGGGCGGGCCGACCGGGACGGTGTCTCCCACCGCCCCGGCCAGCCACGCCACCAACTCGGTGGTGGCCGCACAGATCGGACCGTCGGTCATCGCGGCGGCGTCCCCTGGATCCGGTACGCGATGGCCTCGTTCCACACGTGCGGGTAGACGCCGATCTCGAAGTACCGGGTGAAGCGGTTGATCGGTGCGCCGGTGTGGTCGTGGTACAGCAGCCAGATCGGCGCGATGGTGAACAGCACGTAGTTGGCCACGACCAGCGGGATGTACAGCGGGCCGAGCAGTCGGGCCTGGAAGATGTGCACGTCCTCGTGTCGCTGGATGCCGGGGCCGGAACCGGCGCAGACCGTGCCGAGCGTGGTGGCGTAGCGGGGGGAGACCCCCTCGACCACGTTCACCCGGCAGCTGTGCCGGGAGGTGGCCCGGTCCAGCGAGTGGCCGAACACCAGGTGCAGGGCCAGGTAGATCGCACCGACGAGGGTGTTCAGCAGGCTCCAGGTGTGATCGACGACGAAGAGGAGGACACCGCGCGGGCTGACCGCGTAGACCTCGGCTGCGGCGACCGCCCAGCCGAAGACCGCGCCGACGAGCAGGCCGATGACCGCCCCGATGAGCAGCCCGATGCTGCCCCCGACTAGTTGGCCGAGCACGGCGCCCGCGGCGACGTGAGCGGCGGCGCTGAAGATTCCGAAGACCATGGCCGGCTCCGCTCAGGCCCACGAGCGGATGAACCGGGGCTCATTGCCCTGGGCCAGCTGGGTCGGCGTCGCCTGCCGGTTGCCCGGGGGCAACTGGTTGACGCCCAGCGCGGCGGAGAAGATGACCAGCCCGTTGAAGAACGCAATGATCCACTTCTCGGCGCCGGCCTCGGTGGCGAAGGCCGCGGTGAGGTACGACAGCGCGAGGGCGATGCCCAGCGCGATCCACTTGCGGGCCTTGTCGGCGCTCGGGCCGATGAGTCCGCCGATGACGTTTGTGGTGAGCAGCGTCGCGGCACTGGCTCCGGTGAGGCTGCCCAGGGCCGCCCAGGTGAAGAGATCGTTCATCGCCGATCCCCCTTCGGTGTTGCGTACTGCGGGGTGGGGTGTGGGTTCGCTGCCGTCCTCGGCGGGCGGCGGCAGGCCGGCTGTCAGCCGGCGTCCGGCGGGCCGGGATTCGTGGCGGCCGCCGTCACCGGGGTGGCTCCGCCGACCTGGGGTGTGGCGTTCTCGGGCGGTGTCCCGCCGGTGCGGGAGCGGCGGAGCAGGAACGCGACAAGCACCGCGACGAGCAGCAGTACCACGGTGCCGGCGACGATCAGCAGCCAGGGAAACCCGCCGCCGGAGTCCGGGTCGGCCGCCGGAGACGGGCGCGGCGGCGCCTCGGCGACGGCGCGCAGCTCGACGGGCTTCGGCTCGTTGCGATTGACCCGCCAGGTGACCGTCCGGTCGTTGACCTGACCGCCGGTGCTGGCGTCCAGGACGCGGCCGGGAAAGGTCACCGCGATCTCGAACGACATCAACAACATGAATCGCTCTTGATTCTTGGGGTCCTGCTCGGCCACTTTTCCGCCGTACTTCTTCGGGTCCAGCGGAAGGGTGAACACATACCGGTCGTCGGTACGGACGATGCTCAGACTTTCGCTGTCGAATTCGGCAAGCGGCACGTTCCGATAGTTGATCAGAGATCCGAAGTGGGTGGCGTCCTCGTATCGGGTCTCCGGCCCGGTGGGTAGCGCCGGGATGTTCTGCCGCAACTCGGCGAAGCCCGCCTCGACCGGCCTGTTGTTCAAGGTCAGGACGTTGCGCTCGGCCGTGAGCAGGAGTTGGCCGCTGACCGTGTCGTCCGGGTTGACGGTCAGCCCGGCATTGAGTTGCATACAGCCGGAAAGGGCTGCCACCAGTACGAGGCACGCCGCGCCGCGGAGTGTGCTGAAGCGCCCGAGCCTCGTATTCATGGGCTCAGTGTGTGCTCTCGCCGTCCGAGTCATCAGTCAGCGATCAGTCACATGCCAGTCGCCGATCTTACCGGCACCCCGTCACATTCGGCCGAGGTCGCGAACCGGGAAAATCGATATTCTGAAAGGTTGACCGCAATTTCTTGATCGGATTGCGTCGGGTCTGGCGTCAGTCCGGCCTCGGCGGATGCCAGTCGGCGTGCTTCGCCATGCCCCGCAGCGCCGTCCGGCTCGGTGTGAGACGCAGCATCGCGTTGCGTACCGCGATGGCCGCCGGGTGTCGCAGTTCCTGTCCGAACCGGGCGGTGCGGGCGGCCGCGCGGGCGATGGCCTGGCTGCGGGGTCGGCGCAGCCGGTCGTACGCGCGCAGCGCCACCGGAACGTCGACCTCCGGACCGGCGAGCGCGCCAAGCGTGACGGCGTCCTCGATCGCCTGGCAGGCGCCCTGCCCCAGATGCGGGGTCATGGCGTGCGCGGCGTCACCGAGCAGGGCCACCCGGCCGCGCACGTAGCGGGGGAGCGGCATGCCCAGGTGGTACAGGTCGTTGCGCAGCACGTCGTCGGGTCGGGTGGCGGCGAGCAGCGCCGGTACCGGGTCGTGCCAGCGGCCGAAGCGTTCGCGTACCTCGGCCAGCTCGTCGACGGCCTGCCGGCCGGGCGGGGCGGTGATCGCGGCGTACCAGTAGACCTGCCCGTCGCCGAGCGGGACGGTGCCGAACTCGCTGCCCGGTCCCCAGCTGACCGCCGCGGGGACCGGCTCGTCGAAGGCGATCGCCGCCCGCCAGGCGGTCGAGCCGGAGTACGCCGGCGGCGGACTGTCCGGCCAGAGCCGGGTACGCAACGCGCTGCGCAGCCCGTCGGCGCCGACCACCAGGTCGGCGGAGATCTCGGCCGGCTCACCGTCGCGCTGGTAGCGCACGATGCCGCTGGTCGGATCGGCGTCCCGCACCGCGCAGCCGGTCCACAGCGCGTCGGCCGGCAGCGCCTCGCGCAGCGCCCGGTGCAGCGCGCCCCGGTGTACGCCGAGCGCGGTGGTGCCGAGCACGCGCTCCAGTTCGGCCGCGTCCACCCGGGACAGCCAGCGCCCGTCCCAGGTGCGCAGCCCGCCGGTGGCGCCGTCGCGCCCCAGCCGGCGTACCTCGGTGCCGAGGCCGAGGGCGTCCAGCCCGCGTACCGCGTTCGCCATCAGCGTGATTCCCGCGCCGACCTCACGCGGCTCGGGGGCCTGCTCCAGCACGGTGACCCGCCAGCCCCGTCGGTGCAGGGCGAGGGCGGCGGCCAGCCCGCCGATGCCCGCCCCGGCCACGACCGCATGCCGCTCCGCCACGGCGACTCCCTTCTACGCCTGTAGAAGCCGGAAGGAGACCGGCTGACCCTTCAGGCGCTGCCGCGGACGACCAACGCCGAGGGGAAGACGGTCGTCTCCGGCGCCTCGCGATGCTCCAGCACCATGGTCGCGGCCGCGGTGATGATCTGCCGTACCGGGTGACTGGCCGTGGTCAGCGCCACCGTCGCGGCCAGCGGAATGTCGTCGAATCCGGTCACCGCGACGTCCTCGGGCACCCGGATGCCGTCGGCCCGGAGCCGTCCGATCACCCCGAGCGCCGTCGCGTCGCTGATCCCGACGATCGCGTCGGTGTCCGGCCAGCGTCGCAGCACCTCCCGAGCGGCGGCGTAACCTCGGGCCGCACTGAAGTCGCCGACCACCTCCCGGGCCGGCAGGCCGGCGTCGTGCAGCAGCCTGCGGTACGCCCCCACAGAGCGGTTGGCGCAGGCCAGCCAGCGGGGACCGGTGACCATGGCGATCCGTCGCCGTCCGGCGTCGTACAGGTGACGGACGATTGCCGCGGTGCCCCCGCCGTTGTCGATGTCCACCGACGGCACCGTGGCCGAACCGATCCCGATCGACACGGCCCGGCCGCGCAGCCGGCGCGGCACCAGGTCCAGCAGCGCCGGGGTCGTGTTGAGCAGGACCAGGCCGGCCACGCCCCGGTCCTCGGTCAACTGGGTCAGCCGCTCCGGCGCTCCCAACGGCACCCACTGCACCGCCACACCCAGACCGTGCGGCGTGCAGGCCCGGGCCACCGCGGCGACCGCCTGGTCGACGTAGGGGTCGTCGAGGACAGCCGGGCCGGTGCCCGCCACCGCGATCAGCAGCCGTACGCCGGAACCGTGCACCAGGGCCCGGGCCGCCGGATTCGGCACGTAGCCGAGCAGGTTCACGGCGGTGCGTACCCGCTCGCGGGCGGTAGGTGACGCGAAACCGTTGCCGGCGAGGACCCGGGACGCCGTGGAACGGGACACCCCGGCGGCCCGGGCCACGTCGTCGAGGGTGGCCGGGCGGCGCGCTGCCGTCGTCATGAACTTCTCCCCGTTGTTGCTCCCGCCCGCCTGGGCGCCCATCAGCATCATGCCGTGCCCGACGGCCGCTGGTAAGGACCGGAGGTGGATTGTGGTGGTAGCGCTCCCAGGTGTGTGATCGTCGTACTGCCCGAGGAGAGGACCGGATGGACCCCGTCGTCACCACCCCTGCCACCCCGCCGACCGGCGCCGGCCCGTCCCGGGCCGTCCTGGCCGCCCGGAACGGTGTGGCGGTCGTGTTCGCGCTCAACGGACTGGCCGTCGCCACCTGGTTCGCCCGGGTGCCGGCGGTCCGCGACGGACTCGGACTCAGCCCAGGTCGGCTCGGCCTGCTGCTGCTCGCCCTGTCGCTCGGGGCGATCCTCGCCATGCCTACCGCCGGCCTGGTCACCCAGCGTCTCGGTGCCGCCCGGGCGGTGGCGGCGTCCACCCTGCTCGTCGCGCTCGGGCTGACCATCACCGGAATCTCGGCCGGTGTGGCCGGATGGCTGCCCGGGGTGGCGGTGGGCCTGTTCGCGCTCGGGTACGGCTCGGGCAGTTGCGACGTCGCGATGAACATCGAGGGCGCGGCGGTCGAACGGCGGCTCGGTTGGACGGTGATGCCGCGCTTCCACGCCGCCTGGAGCCTCGGCTCGGTGGCCGGCGCGGGCATCGGCGCGGGGGCCGCCCGCCTGGGCGTCCCGGTCGCCGTGCACCTCGGTGTGCTGGCCGCGGTGGTGTTCGGCGGCACGCTGCTCGGGGTGCGCGCGTTCCTGCCGGCCGAGCCGGCGGCGGCCGGCACCTCGGCCGGGCGTCGCAGTCGACTGCTGGCCGCCTGGCGGGAGCCGCGCACCCTGCTCATCGGCCTGCTGGTGCTGGCGGCGGCGTTCGCCGAGGGCAGCGCCAACGACTGGCTCGCGGTCGCCTTCATCGACGGCTACGGCTTCAGTGAGGCGGCCGGCGCGGCGGTCTTCGGTGTCTTCGTGGTCGGTATGACGCTGGGCCGCACCGTCGGGACGGTGGCGCTGGACCGCTGGGGACGGGGGCCGGTGCTGACCACCACGATCCTGCTCGCCATCGTCGGCGCGGGGCTGGCGGTGCTCGCCGGGTCCGGTCCGGTCGCGGTGGTCGGCGTCGCGCTGTGGGGGATCGGTGCCTCGCTCGGTTTCCCGGTGGGAATGAGCGCCGCCGCCGACGAGGAGGAGCACGCGCACGTACGGGTAAGCGTGGTCGCGGTGATCGGTTACACGGCGTTCCTGGCCGGGCCGCCGTTGCTGGGCCTGCTCGGTGACCAGGTCGGCACGTTGCGAGCGTTGCTGGTCGTACCGCTGCTCCTGCTGCCGACCCTCCTGCTGGTCCCGGCGGCTCGCCCGCCCGTCGCCGGCGGCACGGGGGCGCCGGCGCGGGCGGGCTCGGCGCAGCCCGACGCGTAGCAGGCCGGTGGCCGTGCCGCCGTCGGTTGGCTACCGACGGGGGATTCTCACCCGGCTCACAGGGATCTGCCAGGTGACGGTGCTGCACTGGGAGTCACGCCGAGGAGAGGAGCCGGGCATGGGCTGGTTCAGCCGGCGGTCACGAGCCGCGCAGGGCACCCCGACGAAACTCGACCGCGAGGGTACCCCCGAGGACCTCGCCGCGCTTGAGCGCTTCGCCACCAGCCGGCAGGGGGTGGAGTTCTACCTGGAGCCGGAGACAACCGCCACCGACACCACAGTGATGGCCATCGCCCACGACGGCGAGTGGATCCGCCGCCGCACCGGCACGCCGCGCGCCGCTGGCGCTCTGGCCCGCAAACACGCCATCCCGCTCTACGAGGCCGCCAAGGTCGGGTACCCGGATCGGATGCGCGCCTGGAACCGGGCCCATCCGGAGCGTCGCGCCCGCTGAGCCGACCGTGCTGCCGACTCAGCCGGTGATCGCCGTCCGGGCCTCGTCGAGGGTCAACGGCGGGCTGTGACTGGAGACGTACCAGCCGATGTCGTCGTCGAGCAGCCGTCCGACCAGCGCGAGGTCCGGTTCGTCCGCCGGTGTCCGCAGGTGCGCCGGCGGTGGATACCAGCTGTCCCCGAGCAGCATGACCCCCGAGTCGGGTACCACCACGACGGTGGAGTCCGGGGCGTGCCGGCCGCCGACGTGGCGCGCCAGCACGCCGGTGGGCAACTCCACCTCGTCGGTGAAGACCCGGCTGGGCGGTAGCATCCGCAACTCGTCCCAGGAGTCGACGGCCAGCGCGCGAGCCCGGTAGCTCGGCCCGAGCCGCCGGTTGCGGAGCACCTCCTCGCGGAGGTATCGGACGCTCCACGGCCGGGTCGCCTCCGCGCGTAGCAACTCCGCGCCGCTGACATGTCCGATGATCTCCACGTCCGGCCAGGCGCAGGCGCCCCAGACGTGGTCCCAGTGGTGGTGGGTGTAGACCAGCCACCGTGGCGCCGGTAGACCGGCGGCGCGCAACGCGACCTGGATCTCACGGGCGTGCGACGGGCTCTGTCCCGCATCCACAAGTACGCTGCCCCGCTCGTCGGCGATCACCGCGACGCCCGCCTGCACGAACTCCGGGTCAGGATCCCCCGCACACAGCCAGACCCGCCCCGCAAGATGCTCGAACGCCACCACCACCGCACCCTAACCCCACTCCCCGCGGTACCCGGCCCCGGCGATCATGCAGTTGTGGCAGTGGACGAGTGGGGCGAATGCGGAGCAAGCAACGACCACAACTGCATGATTGCGAAAGGCGAGGTCAGTGGAGCGCGACGACGGCGGCGTCGGCGGCGCCGCGCCAGAGGGTGCCGACCTCGGTGAATCCAGCGTCTTTGAGGGCGGTGAGGTGCCAGGAGGCCGGGGGCATCCATTCCGGGCTGTGTCCGGACGGGTAGATGGCGTGGCGTTGCTGCACGAGCGGAGCCAGCGTCGGGTCCTGCTCGGCCTGCTGCCACCACTGCGACCACGACAGCACGGCGCCGGCGGCGTAGCGGGCCGCCCGGTGCTCCTCGCCCCGGGCGAGCAGCCGCTTGGTCAACTCGGGTAGGTCGCCGTCGGGCATGTGGTCGGCGTTGACGAACAGGCCGCCCGGCCGGAGCAGGTCGCGGATCTCCGTGTAGAGGATGCGCAACCGGTCGGCGGGCAACCAGTGCAGCGCGGTGGCGGTGAGCACGGCGTCGTAGCGTCGGTGCGGCAGCGCCGTGGTCCAGTCCGGCCGGCCCAGATCGGCAGTGACGATTGTGGCCCGCTCGCCGAGGGAGGCGGTGGCGAGGGCGAGCAGTGCCGGGTCGAGGTCGACCAGGGTGATCTCGGCGTCGGGGAAACGTCGCAGGGCCCGCAGGGAGATGGTGCCGGTGCCGCCGGCCAGGTCGAGCAGCCGGGGCGGGGTGGCCTCGCGGATGGCGTCGACCGCGTCGAGCATGACGGTGAACCGCTGCTCGCGGTCCGGCATGTACGCCTCCTGCTGGCGGTCCCAACTTTCCTGCCAGGCGGCGACATTGCTGATGTAAGGACTCATGGCGAGCACGCTAGTTACTAGACGGCTCGCCTGTCCAGGCTTGTTGCCAATCTTTTGCAACTACGGGAGGATGGCATGGCGATGATCGGATCGGGCCGGACCGGGATGACCTGGTCCGGCCCGATCGTGTCTCCGCGAGCACCTGCGCCCGCCCGTGGCCAGCCTCCCCGAACGCCCGCCCGCCGGCGGTGCCATGATGTCCCGTGGCGAGGGCGAGCTGCCCGGCCGGAACGGACTGGAAGCAAGGTGGACCCTCAGCGCACCGCCGCGCACAAGATGTTCGACGCCGACGTGGCCTCGAACCGGCTCGGCATCGAGCTGCTCAGCGCCGCCGACGGCAGCGCGGTGGCCCGGATGCGGATCACCGACGGCATGGTCAACGGACACCGCATCGCGCACGGCGGTTACGTGTTCCTACTGGCCGACACCGCGTTCGCCCTGGCCTGCAACAGCCATGGTCCGGCCACCGTCGCCGCCGGAGCCGACATCACCTTCGTCCGCCCGGCCCACCAGGGGGACGTGCTTGTCGCTCGGGCCAGCGAGCGCACCCGGTACGGCCGCAGCGGCATCTACGACGTCACCGTGAGCCGGGAGGGTGGGGAGGTGGTCGCGGAGTTCCGTGGCCAGAGCCGGACCCTGCGCGCGGCAGCTCCCCCTGACGCTGACGGATCGGATCCGGGGGAGCGGGACCGGGCACCGGCGGCCGGCCAGGGACGCTGACCCCGGATCCGGCACCGCTGCTCCAGCCGACGCGGGTCCACGCTCCGCCCGGGACGGATCCCGTGCGCGCCGCTCCGTGGTGGTCGCGGGCGTCGGGCACGATGTCCCGATGGGACACGTCGTGCTCTTCCACTCCGTGTACGGGCTGCGGCCGGCGGTGCTGGCGGCCGCCGACCGGCTGCGCGCCGCCGGCCATCAGGTGCACGCGCCCGACCTGTACGGCGTGCCCGCCGTCGACTCCGTGGCGGCGGGCTTCGCCCTGCTGGAGCGGATCGGCCAGCAGACAGTTCTGGACCGGGCCCGCGCGGCGCTCGACGGGCTGCCGCCCGACACCGTGCTCGCCGGGTTCTCGATGGGTGCCGGGGTGGCCGGCGCGCTGCTGGCCGAACGACCCGACACCGCCGGCCTGCTGCTGCTGCACGGCACCGGAGGATCCCCGGCGGCGGTCCGTCCCGGCCTCCGGGTGCACCTGCACCTGGCTGACCCGGACGCCTACGACCCGCCCGACGAGGTCGACCAGTGGCAGCGGGAGATGGTCGCGGCCGGAGCGGATCTCGTGGTGCACCGCTATCCCGGGGCGGGGCATCTCTTCACCGACCCGACCGTGGTTGACCACGACCCGGTCGCTGCCGGGCTGACCTGGGATCGGGTGCTGGCCTTCCTTCAGCACCGCTGACCAGGCCGTCGACCGGAGGGCGACGCCGCAGGTCCGCGCCACCATCCGGCTCGCGATCGTGGCGGCCGCCGAGGTGACCTGGTCGATCCGCCGGGCGAGCACGGCGCGCACCGCCCGGGGCAGCCGGGCGTCGGCGACCTGCCGCAGGACCGGATCGGCGACGTCGTAACCGCCGGTCGGCCGGTGCACCAGCAGGCCGTTGCGGGTCAGGGTGGCCAGCTCCGCCGCCGCCCGGGTCCGCGGCCAGTCGAGAACCTCGGCCAGCTCCGCCCCGGTGCGGCCCGGCGCGAGCGCGACGGCCGTCAGGACCGCACGCGCATCGGCGTCGAGACGATCCAGCCGGGCCTCCACGACCCGACGGACACCCTCCGGTACGGGCAGGCTCCCGCTGTCGCCCCCGGTGACCGTACGGACGTAGGCCACCGCCCGCCCAGGACTGCCACCGGTCACGGGGATCAACCGGGCCGCCATCCAGGCAGGTCGGCCGGCCCGACGCAGCAGTCGGCGCAACAGCCGGCCGGTGGTGATGGTGTCGAGCGGGGACAGGAGCACCCTGACCACCCCTGGACCGGAAGCGTCCAGCTTAAGCTCCTGAGTGCCCGTCGCCACCAGCACCAGCGGGAGGTCACGCTTGTCGGCCAGCTCCACGAGCACGGCCAGCTGGTGGCGCAGCGCTGGTGCGGCACGGTCGAGATCGTCGACGGCGACCACGACCGGTTGCCGCCGCGCCAGGCTCAACAGCACCTCCCGCCAGTACGCCACCATCCCGGTCTGCGCGACCGTCACCCCGAGCAGGTCCTCCACTGTGTTCAGGGCGGGCGTCAGCAGTTCGGCCGGCACCAGATCCGTCAGGGCGGCGGCGAGCCGGCGGCGTACCGTCTCGGGGTCGTCGCCGGTGCCCACCTGGGCCAGACCGCGGACCAGGTCCGCGACGGGATCCAGCGGTCCCTCCGGGTAGGGCGGGCAGGTCGTCGAGCACCAACGCACCGGGACGCCGCCCAGCGTGCGGGTGCTCCGCACCAGTTCGCGCAGGAGGCGGCTGCGCCCGCTGCCGGGCGGACCGAGCAGCAACACCCGGCGGTCACCGCGCCCGCGTACCGCCTCGGCGAGCTGCTCCCGGGCGACGGCCAACTCCCGTCGCCGCCCGAACAGCGGGATGTCGTGCCGTGGCGGTCGGGGACGCTCGGTGCCGATGGCGTGCCAGACGTCTACCGGCAGGGCCTTGCCGGTAACGGTCACCGCCGGGACCGGGCGCTGTGCGATCAGCCCGACGACGGCCCGATGCGTGGCCGGGCAGAGCGCCACCCCGCCGGGTGGGGCGTGCTCCTGCAACCGGGCGGCGAGGGTGATGACCGCGCCGCTGGCCACGCCGTGCCCGCCGTCGTGGTCGACGGCCAAGTCGACCACAGCCTCACCGGTGGCGACGCCGACCCGGAGCCGCAGGCCCGGAGCCGAGGCCAACGGTCGGCCGTCCAGCGCCCGCTGGATCTCCAGCCCGGCCCGCACCGCCCGGTACGCGTCCCACCCGTCGGCACGGCGCGCGCCGAACAGAGCCATCACGGCGTCGCCGACGTACTTCTCCACCGCGCCGTTCCACCGCCGCAGCACCCGGGCGACGGTGCCGAAGTAGGCCCGTTGCAGGGCGCGGACGTCCTCCGGGTCGAGCCGGTCGACCAACCGGGTCGAACCGACGATGTCCACGAAGAGGACCGTGATGGTCCGCCGCTCCTCCGTCACGGGCCAAGGAACCCGCTCGACGGCTAGCTGACCAGCGAAAACAGAACTGGGCATGGAGATCGCACCTGCCTCTCCCCCCGTACGCGCCGACGATGCCCGGAGCCTGTCACCGCTGGTCTGACGGCGGATCGGCAGAACGACGTATGTCGGCCGAACGCAACCTTTGGTCGCAATGTCGACGCGATGCGGAGGACTGACGCGAGGCACCTGTAGAACGGGGACGGAACCTGTGACTAGGCTGCGAGCCATGGCCAGCGACGTGGACACCACACCGCTCGTGGGTCGGGACGACCTGATGGCGACGGTACGATCCGCGCTGCTCGACGACGTCACGCCGGGAAACACGGCGGCGGTGTTCCTGACCGGTGAGAGTGGCGTGGGCAAGACGCGCCTGCTGCACGAAGTCGGCGGCCAGTTGAGCCACGGTGGCGCCCTGGTGCTCACCGGGTCCTGTCTGGACATCGGCGACGCCTCGCCGCTGCATCCGCTGCGCCAGGCGCTGCGCCGCCTCGACGCCGACCTCGCCCCGCCGGCCGCAGCGTCCGTCCGCGCGCTGCTCGGGGTGTTCGCCGAGGACCGGGCCGGCCCGGACGGCGCGGGCGCGTTGTTGGAGCGGGTGTCCCGCGGGCTGAATGTGATCGCCGGTGGCCGCCCGCTGGTGCTGGTGCTCGACGACCTCCAGTGGGTCGACCGGACGACCCGCCAACTCCTGCTCTACCTGCTCGCCGGCCTCGGCGACCTGCAACTGTCGGTGCTGGCGGCGGTGCGGTCGGAGTCGTTGCAGGGGGCGCATCCGCTGCGTCGGGTGCTCACCGAGCTGCGCCGACTGCGGTCGGTACGGGTACTCGATCTGGCCCCGCTCGATCGGGCCGGCACCGAGGAACTGGCCACCGCCGTGATGCGCCGGCCACTGGCGCCGGAGGCGGCCGAGCAACTGTGGCAGCGCAGCGGCGGCAACCCTTTCGTCGTCGAGGAACTCTCCCGGGAACTGCGCGACGGTCGCGACGGGCTCTCCGACACCCTCCGCGAGGTCTTCCTGGCCCGGGTGGACGCGCTGCCCCGACCGGCCCACCGGGCCGTGCACGCCGTCGCCGCCGGAGTCGAACCGGTGGAGCACTGGCTGCTCGCCCGGGTGGTCGGGCTGCCGGAGCACGAGCTGCTCGATGCGGTCCGGGCAGCGGTGTCCCACCGGCTGCTGGTCGGCTCGGCCGACGGCTACCGGCTCCGCCACCGGCTCGTCGCCGAGGTGTTGGAGGATGAGCTGCTCCCCGCCGAGCGGGCGCTGCTGCACCGCAGCTACGCCGAGGCACTGACCTCGGCCCCGGCCGAGTTGCACCAGGCCCGGCTGGCCCATCACTGGCGGCTGGCCGGTGAGCCGGAGCGGGCGCTGCCGGCGGCGGTGGCCGCCGCCGAGGAGGCGGAGCGGCTGTACGGCTACGCCGAGGCGCATCGACACTGGTCGGTGGCGGTGCAGTCGGCCGAGGGACTGCCCGGCGTCGACCGGGCCACGCTGCTCGGGCGGGCGGCCGAGGCGGCCCACCACTGTGGTGAGTACGCCCGCGCGCTGGCCCTGCTGGAGGAACTGGCCGGTGCCGACACCGACCTTCCGGCCTGCGAGCTGCACATCCGACGGGCCCGTTACCTGGCCGCCGCCGGCCGTTCCGCGTTGGCCGAGGCGGAGTACGAGCAGGCGCTCGCCGTCGCCGACTGCACACCGGGGCAGCGGGCCACCGCCGCCGCCCGACTGGCGGAGCTGCTGCTGCAACTCGGCCGGTACGCCGAGGCGGGCGAGCGGGCGCGGGAGGCGCTCGCCCTGGCCGAGCAGGTGGACGGGGCGACCACCGAGGTGGTGCTGGCCAGCGCCGCGCTGGGCTTCTCCGAGGCGTACCGCCAGGATCCGGACGCGGGCCTGGCGGTGCTGCGGCGGGCACTGGCCACCGCCGAGCGGGCCGGTCGTCCAGAGGACGTCGCGTTGGCCTATCTGCACCTGGCCGAGCTGCTGACCGGGCCGCTGAACATCCTCGAGGAGGGCGTGGTGGTCGCCCGCCGGGGTGCCGAGCGGGTCGCCGAGCTGGGACTGGGCCGGTCCTACGAGACCCGGTTGCTGGCCATCGCCACCAATGGACTGTTCCGGGTGGGACAGTGGGCCGAAGCGGAGAAGGTGGTCGCCTCGGCCCTGCGGCACCGTCCCTCCGGCGCTGACGCCGTCGAGCTGCTGCTGGCCCGCTGCCGGCTGTCGGTCGGCTACGGCGACGTCGAGGCGGCCGACCGGGACCTGGACGCGGTGGCGACCATCCTGGCCGGCGGGGGCGCCCGGCACGTCATCCCGCTGCTCACCCTGCGGGCTGGGCTGGCCATGTGGCAGGGGCGGCACGATGTGGCCCGGCACGCGGTGCAGCGAGGTCTGACCGAGACCCGCTCCGACGACCTGGTCATCCTCGCGGTGCTGGTCTGGCACGGGCTGCGCGCCGAGGCGGAGGCACACGCCAGCCGCACCGTCGCCGTGGACGACAACGCGGTGCGCCGACTTCGTGGCATCGCCGACCGGGTGGCGGCACGCAGTGAGCGGGCGGCCCGGCCGGTGCGCTATGTGATCGACGGTTACCTGGCGTTGTGCGCCGCTGAGGTGAGCCGGCTCGACGGGGCCGATCCGGAGCTGTGGGCGCGGGCGGCGGCCGAGTGGGACCACCGCAACCACCCGTACCCGGCGGCGTACTCCCGCCTACGTCAGGCCGAGGCGTTGCTGGCCGGCCGCCGCAAGGCCGCCACGGCCGGGAAGCTGCTGCGCCAGGCGTACCAGATGGCGCAGGCGCTGGGCGCGGTGCCGTTGACCGACGAGATCCGTACGCTGGCCGGGCGGGCCCGGGTCGCGCTGGAGGAGCGCGGCGCGGTCGAGTCCGGGACGTCCGGCGGGTCGATCGGTGAGGAGTTGGCCGCCCTGACCGCTCGGGAGCATGAGGTGCTGGCCGCGGTGGCCGAAGGGCTGACCAACAAGGAGATCGGCCAGCGGCTGTTCATCAGCGAGCGGACCATCGGCGTCCACGTGTCACACATCTTCGACAAGCTCCAGGTACGTACCCGGGTTCAGGCGAGCGCCATCTTCCTGCGTAGTCGGGCGTAGGTGTCGGATACGTCGTTCTACTGATGTCCGCGCAGCGGACGCCTGAAAGGCTGGGGCCCGGCGTCGCAACGGGCACGACGACGCCGGCGAGCAGCCTGGAGGGGACATGAGCGAGCGCGGTGGGTGTGGTGAGCCGGCGTGGGGGCCGGTGCACCGGGACATCGTCGACCTGCTGGCCGATCATCCGACCGACGTGCCCGCCGTCGTCGACCATCTGACCAAGCTGCAGGACATGCTGGTCCGGCTGCCTCCGCTGCTGGACAGCTGCCCGTTGGCGGACTTCAACAAGCTGTACCTCACCATCACTTCCAGCGTGCTGGACGGGCTGTACGCCGACCGGTTCGTCGACCCGGTCTTCCTGTCCCGGCTGGACGTCGAGTTCGCGGCTCGCTACTTCGACGCGTTACGGATGTGGAGCGACGCCAGCCCGAGCACGCCCCGGGCCTGGGCGTGCCTGTTCGAGCGGATGCGCGGGCCGGACGCCCGACCGTTGCCCTCGGCGGCGGCCGGCGTCAACGCGCACATCAACTTCGATCTGCCGTTCGCACTTGTCACCACCTTCGACCACCTGGAGTCCGAGCCGGTCGACGGCAGCGACCAGCACCGTGACTATCTGGAGATCAACAAGATCTTCGCCGACAAGATCCCCGGCCTGCGCCGGGGCTATCTCGAACAGTGGCAACTGCTCATCGACATGCTCAACGGCGAGATCGACGACTGGTATCAGGGCGAGCTGATCCATTACACGCGCGACGTCGCCTGGCGCAACGCGCAGCGGATCTGGCGGTGCCGGCACGACCCGCACCAGCACGAGCGCGAGCGCAGGCGGCTCGACGACACGGCCGCCGCGCTCGGTCGGTTGCTGCTGTCGCCCCTCGGGGCGTTCCTGCAGTAACCGGGACGGGGGGTCCCCGCGCTCCGTCCACCCGAGGGGCGCGGGGGCATCCGACCCGAGACCGGGCGGCAACGCCCGGAGGCGGCCACCGGGGGGAGCACGGGGGAGCCGGGGGCACGGGGGAACAGGGGGACCACGGGGGGACCACGGGGGAAACAGGGGCCGGCCGGCCCGGGGGGTGTCGGCCGGCCCCTTCCGGGTACGCCGCGACCATGACCACTGTGTCCCGGCACCGTCCGGCCGCCCGGCCGCGACCGCGCCCTGCCGCCCCACCCCGCCCAGCGCGGCCGGGAGACCGCGCCGCCCGCGGAGCCCGGGGATGACCGTTCAGGTCTTCCAGTTCCGCTTCGACCCGCGGTTCCGCCGGCTGCTGGCGCTGATCGGCGTCCGGCCCGGCACCGCCTGGGTGCGGGTCGACTCCGCCCAACTGCTGGTCCGGTTCGGCCCCTGGCAGCTACGTACCGGTCGGGAGAACATCGCGGGTGTGGAGAGCGGCGGCCCGTACCGCTGGTGGCGGGTGATCGGTCCGCACCTGTCCGGCGCCGACACCGGCGTCACCTTCGGCACCACCACCGCCGCCGGGCTCTGTGTCCGGTTCGTGCGACCGGTGCCCGCCCTGCTGCCCGGCCGGTGGCCCCGACATCCCGGGATGACCGTCACCGTGACCGACCCCGCAGACCTGGCTCGGGCGCTCACCGCACCGGACGGCGGCTGACCGGTAGCGGACGAACCACCACCTACGGTCTGTTCGACAACGGTGAGGCGGGGACATGGGGGACCGGACGAGAGCGCGACGGGGCCGGGAACGCCGCCGCCCGGCGACCGGCGCACCAGAACCGGAGTTGCGTGCCGCGCGGGACCCGACGCGCAAGGGGGAGCGGGCGGGGCGGAGGGTCACCGTGCCCGAGCGGGTGGCCGTCCCGACCGGCCCGGTGACACCGGAGAGTCGGCTGCGTCGGTGGTTGTTCGTCCACCGGGTGCAGCCGGTCGGACCGGAGACCGCCGAGGGACAGACCCGGTCGCACGCCTGGTGGCGGGTGATGTGCCTGACCGGCGTGGACTACTTTTCCACCCTGTCCTACCTGCCCGGCATCGCCGCCCTGGCCGCCGGTGCGTTGTCACCGGTGGCGACCCTGCTGATCGTGGCACTGACGCTGTTCGGAATGCTGCCGATGTACCGCCGGGTGGCCGGGGACAGCCCGCACGGCCAGGGGTCGGTGGCGATGCTGGAACGACTGCTGCCGTTCTGGCGCGGCAAGATTTTCGTGCTGGTGCTGCTCGGTTTCGTCGCCACCTCGTGGATCGTCACGATCACGCTCTCCTCGGCCGACGCCACCGTGCACGTGCTGCAGAACCCGTACCTGCCGGAGTGGTTCGGCGGCACCGGCGTCGCCGTCGGGGTGACCGTGGGTCTGCTGCTGATCCTCGGCGGGGTGTTCCTGCTCGGTTTTCGGGAAGCCGTGGCGGTGGCCGTCCCGCTGGTGGCCGCCTTCCTCGGGCTGAACGCGGTGATCGTGGGGGTGTCGCTCGTCGAGCTGGCCGATGATCCCCGTCCGCTGACGGACTGGACGGCGGCGCTCACCACGGGCGGCGGTCCGGGCCAGGTGGCGCTGACCGCGGCGCTGGCGTTCCCGTTGCTGGTGCTGGGCCTGTCCGGGTTCGAGACCGGGGTCAGCATGATGCCGCTGGTGGCGGGAAAGGGGCCCGACGCACCGGCCCGCTTGGCCGCCCGGATCCGCAACACCCGGCGGCTGCTCACCGCCGCCGCGTTGATCATGTCTGTCTACCTGCTCTCGACCACCTTCGTCACCGCGGTGCTCATCCCGCCCGAGGCGTTCGCGCCGGGCGGGGCCGCCAACGGGCGGGCGCTTGCCTATCTGGCCCACGAGCAGGTGGGTGAGGCGTTCGGTACGGCCTACGACGTGAGCAGCGTGCTGATCCTCTGGTTCGCCGGTGCCTCGGCGATGGCCGGGCTGATCAACATCGTGCCGCGCTACCTGCCCTCCTACGGCATGGCCCCGGAGTGGGCGCGCGCGGTGCGCCCGGTGGTGATCGTCTACACGCTGGTCTGCATCGTGCTGACCATCGTGTTCCGCGCCGACGTCGACGCGCAGGCGGGGGCGTACGCCACCGGGATCCTGGCGATGATGGTGTCGGCGGCCGTCGCGGTGGCCATCGCCGCCGCCGGTCGTCGGCAACGCGGCGTCGCCGCCGGCTTCACGGTGCTCACCCTGGTGCTGCTGTACGCGCTGGTCGAGAACGTGATCGAGAAGCCGGACGGAATCGCCATCTCCGGACTGTTCATCCTCGGCATCATCGCCGTGTCGCTGGTGTCCCGGGTGACCCGCACCACCGAACTGAGGGCGGAGCGGGTCGAGTTCGACGATGCGGCGCGGCGGTTCATCGCCGACTCGGTGGCCCATGACGGGCGGCTGCACGTGATCGCCCACAAACGGCGCAGCGGGGCGATCAAGGAGTACACCATCAAGGAGCGCGCGCAGCGGGGCCTGAACCCGGTTCCGGGAGCGACCGACGTGCTGTTCCTGGAGATCGACGTGGTGGACCCCTCGGGGTTCCGTCACGTGCTCCGGGTGTGCGGCGTCGAGGTGGGGGGCTACCGGGTGCTGCGGGCCAGCAGCCCGGCGGCGCCGAACGCCATCGCGGCGATCCTGCTGGCGCTGCGGGACGCCACCGGCGTACGCCCGCACGCCCACTTCGAGTGGTCGGAGGGGAACCCGATCGCCCACCTGTTGCGCTATCTCATTCTCGGGCGGGGGGACACGCCACCTGTGGTACGGGAGATTCTGCGCAAGTCCGAGCCGGATCCCGCCCGCCGCCCCGGCATCCACGTCGGGGGTTGAGCGGCGCGGTCGATGCCGGCTCCGGGTAGATGTGAAGCCGAATGGCTTACCCGTTCACTTATGCCTGATTTGTGTCATGTGTCGCCGTACGGTGGCCTCTGGTGGCTGAGGCGAAGTCAGCCACCCCGCGCCCGATTCGGTGCGGCCGTGTTTCCGCATGCACGAGAGGCAGGAGCGCTGATGTCCACGTACCAAGGGAGCCGCGGGTCCACCCGACCCGGTCGGCGGTCCCGGTGGTTGCTGGCCGGTGGCCTGGTGGCGGGCAGCCTGGTGGTCGGGGCGGCGGGCCTGACCGCCGTCACCGCCTCGGCCGCCGACCGTGACCCGGCGGCACCGAACCCGGGCCAGCCCGCCGCTATGTTTCAGGATGACGTGCCCGGAGTCGACGAGACACCGCACCGCCGGGGGCAGGACCGGCAACGGCCGGAGTGGCGGCACGACTCCGGCGCGACCCCGGACGGCCAGGGGAGCGCGACCGGCCGGTCGCGCGGTCACCACGGGCGCGCACCCGACGACACGGTGGTGCCGGTGCCCTGCGACTCCGCCCGGCTCATCGCGGCGCTGGTCCGGGCGAACGCCGAGGGCGGCGCCACGCTGCGGCTGGCGGAGAAGTGCACCTACACGTTGACCCACGCGTTCCAGCAGCCCGACGAGTACGACGGCGGCATCCGCGACGCGCGGGAGGCCGCCGATGCCGCTGAGAACCCCGGCGACGCCGAGGCGCCACCGCGCAACCCCGCCGACGACAAGGCCGGCCTGCCGGTGATCTACCACGGGATCACCATCGAAGGCTCCGGCGCGACCATCGCCCGGGGGGTCAACACCCCCGACTTCCGCTTCTTCACCGTCCGCGACGGTGGCGAACTGACCCTCCGGGACGTCACCCTGCGCAACGGCCGCTCGGCGGCGGAAGGCGGCAGCATCCACATCGTGCACGGCGCCACGGCGGTCGTCGAAGGGGTCACCGTCGTCGGCAGCACCTCGCTGTCGGCGGAGGGCGGTGGCGGCGCCATCTTCAACGACGGCAACCTCCGGATCAGCGACAGCAAACTGATCGGCAACCGGGCCGCCGGCACCCAGGGCAAGGGCGGGGGCCTGCTCAACGGCGGCGTCATGACCATGCACGGCACCGAGTTCCGGCACAACAGCGCGGTCAGCTACGGCGGTGGCCTGGCCAACTTCCGGGCCGCGGGCGACGTGTACTCCTCCACCTTCGTGCAGAACAACGCCGGTCAGGGTGGCGGTGTGGCCAGCTTCTCCGCCCGTACCAAGGTCTTGGACACGCTGGTGGCGCAGAACAGCGCCGAGATCGGTGGCGGCCTGGCCAACTCCGACGCGGTGCTGGTGCTGCGGCAGCTGACGGTCCGCGACAACGTCGCCACCGTCAAGGGCGGCGGCATCTCCACCTTCCAGGGCCTGCTGCCCGTGGACGACAGCGTGATCAGCGACAACACCACGCGCGGCAACGGCGGCGGCATCCACGCCGAGAGGTCGAACCTGCTCGTGCGGGGCAGCGACGTCAAGGGCAACGCCGCGGTCGGCAAGCGGTCGCAGGGGGCGGGGCTGTTCGTGACGGCGGGCTCGACCTCGCTCTACCGCAGCCACGTGATCGGCAACCAGTCCACCGTCAAGGCGGGCGGGATCCAGGCCGAACGGGCCCAGGTCAAGATCGATGACGACAGCGTCGTCATCGAGAACAACCCGACCAACTGTGCGGGTAGCAAGGTGCCGGTGGCGCACTGCTTCCGCTGAGCCGGCACGGTCGGCAGCCGCATCCCGCCGACGAACAAGGCCCGTGTCCGAAGCCGGCACGGGCCCTGTTCGTGTTCCCCGGGCTCACTGAGAGGGCTGAGGCAGTTCGCAGTCGACCTTCGGGTTGGCGCCGACGTAGTTCAACGGCCCGGCGGCGATGGTCACCAGGATCGTGCCGACCTCGGCGCAGTTGGCTTCCTCGTCACTGTAGTAGCCGCGCTGACCGGCGGCGATGGCGCCGATGACGAGCCAGATCACCACGAGGACTCCGAATATCGACGTGCCACGCATGGCTTCCTCCACAGGTTCGGGGTGGGTTGCAAGGTGTGGGCCTTGTACCCAGACGCGCCGAGCGGCTAACGGAGGCCGCCGTGAGCTACGGCGGCATGGGTGCCTCAGGCGGGCGGGTGCGAGTGTGTCGAAGGTCGGCCAGCGCCACTCCGGTGAGCACCAACAGCGCGGCCAGCCCAGCGGTCAGAGATGGAAGAAACAGTGTCGCGGGTGCCACCGCCGTCAGCGCCACCACGCCGCCGGGCCGGGACCATGACACCCGGTTGAACACCTCACGTTCGAAGAGGGCCCGGCCGACCAGGAACAGCGCCGGGCCGCCGAGCATGATCGCCGCCCACTCCGGCGGGGTACGCGCGGGCAGGGTGGGTGTGTGCAGCACCACCTCGAAGCCGGCCGCCGTGATGACCACCCCGGCGACCATCACCAGGTGGGTGTAGGGGGAGGTGCCCAGGAAACGGATCGGCTTCTTCGCGACCTTGATGGCGACGGGCAGCAGTTCCCCGGCCTTGTGCACGTAGATCCGCCAGAGCACCAGCGTGGTGGCGAAGGCCAGCAGCAGCGCCACGGCGTCCTCAAGCTCCGAGTGATTGGTGGTGTACGCCATGCCGATAACGAGGATCGCGTCGCCCAGCGCGATGGTGTAGAACTGCTGATACCGCTCGGCGAGATGTTCGGCGGTCAATCTGAACAGGGAAGCGGGGACGCTGCCCAGCCCGGGCACCGGGTAGGACAGCCGCAGCCCGAGGTAGTCGAGGCCGAGGGCGAGCAGCCACAGCGCCATTCGGGCGTCCTCGGAGACGAACGCGCCGCCGATCCAGGGCACCGCCGACAGCGTGAACCAGCAGAAGACCCGGGCCGCCCGTCGTTGGATCTGCCGGTCGTTGCGCACCGCCGGGATGATGAACAACCCGCGCCCGAGGTGGATGGCGACGTACGCACCGGCGAAGGTGAGCCCCCGATCGCCGAACGCCTTGGGGATCGCACTGGCCATCAGCAGCACCCCGAACATCACCGCGAGCACCAGGGCCTTGATCTCGGTGCGTTCCGGGTCGTACAGGTCGGTGACCAGGCTGGTGATCGTCCAGGTCCACCACACCGCGGCCAGCAGGATCAGCGCCTGGCCGGCCTGGTGCCAGTTGATCTCCTCGGCCAGCCCGCGTGAGATGAGCGCCAACGCGACGACGTAGACCAGGTCGAAGAACAGTTCCAGGAGGGTGACCCGGCGGGTCGTGGTGGCACTGCGGGTGAGAGGTCGCCGTGGGTTCTCGGGCTGTTGCTGGGCGAACGGCACGGATGACTCCCGGCAGCCGGCGACAGTGCGGCTTGCCGGCTCGGCCGGCGTACCGACCGTAACGGCGTTTCCGGTCGGAGCGTGTCCTGGTCGAGGCCGGTCACCGGAACGGCGTACACCGGAGCCGCCGGTCGCGGAGCCCGCGGGGGGCGTCTCCGCGACCGGCGGCCCGGGTCGTCAGGACTCGCTGTCGGCCTGGGCGGCCAGCACCTTCGCCTGCTGAGGCCAGGTGGCCAGGCTGGCGGTGGCGCGGAGCCCGGCGCTCTTGACGGTCTCCCGCAGCGCTGCCTCGTCCAGTTCGGCCAACTGCCGGTAGGTCCGGATACCCGCGCCGTGCAGTGCCGCCGCCATCTTCGGGCCGACCCCCTGGATGCGCCGGAAGTCGTCGGCCTGGGCGGCTACCGGTTCCGCGGAGACCGGCTCGGCTGCCGCAGCCGGCTCGGTCACCACCGGATGGGCGGCGACCGCCGGCTCGGTCGCGATCGGGTCGACGGCGACGGCCGGCTCGGTGGCGACCGGGTCGGCTGCGCTGGCTGCCGTTGCGGGTTCGGTGGTGTCCTTGGGCCGGACCGGCGGGGTGGCGACCGTCGATCGCGGTTCCGCGCTCGTGTCCGCCGTGGTGTCCGCCGTCGGTCCCGCATGGATCGACGACGGGTCGACGTCGCCAGCGAGCGGTTCGCCGACCCGCGTCGCCCCGGTGGGCGTACCGGTCAGCGGCTCCTCGGTGGTGCTGCCGGCCGATTCCGCGGCGGCGGTCGGGGCCGGCTCGGCCTCGGTCGGCTCGGCCTGCGTCGCAGTAGTGGTTCCGGTGCTCGCCGGAGCGCCGGAAGCCGGCTCGGTCGTTGGTTCGGTCGCGGTGGTGGACTGCGCGGTTCCGGCGGCGACCGGGGCCGATTCGCTCGCCTCGGTGGTCGCGTCGCTCGCCGTGCCGGCCGTCGGCGCGGGCGGTTCCGACCGCCGACCACGCAGCAGTACCCAGCCCACCGCCAGCCCCGCCAGCAGCGCCACGAGCAGTATCAGCCAGCTCCCGAAGGACTCGCCCACGGTAACCCTCCCTGAGGTTCACGTCCGGATCGTCGCGAGAAAAACTCGCCGCAGCTTCGCATACGCGCGGCCGGGACGACAGGCAGGCCAGGTAACAGTCCGTACCGGACGGGCGGAGGCTACGGCAGGTGTCCGGTACGGGACGGACGGTGTGGCGCTGCCGTGCGGATGTGGACACATCGCGACCCCGACACCAACTCGGGCGCCGGGGTCGCGATGCGGATCAGTCCTGCTCACCTCGGTAGGTGTAGAAGTCGTCGATGAACTTGCGCCGCAACCGGGGAACCCGGCTGGTGACCCGGAAGTAACCCCGGGCACCGAGCAGCGCGAGCCGCCCGAACACCGGCTGGTACATGCGATCGTCACCGTTGGTGCCGCTGCGCCCCAGCGAGTCGGCGACCCGGGCGAAGCCGTACGGAACCATCGCCGCTTCGTAGTCGGCCACCGCCTGCACCAGGTTCTTCTCACCGGCGGCGGCGAGGATCAGCTGCCGCCGCAGCAGGTTCGCGTCGCGCAGTGCGGTGTTGGCCCCCACGCCGCGCCCCGGCGTCATGGTGTGGATCGCGTCACCGAGCAGGGTGACGGTGCTGCTCTTCCAGGGCGGCACCGGCTCCGAGGTGGACACCCGGATCGGCAGGGCGCTCTCCGGGTCCGCCAGGCTGAGCAGTTCCCGCAGGTGAGGGTGCCAGTTGGCGGTCAGCTCCAGGGCCACCTCGATCAGCTCCGTGCCCCGGCGACGCATCACGTCGGACGGGAACCGGCGGGCCGTGCTCCATACCACCAGGTTGATGTTGTCGCGGGTGGGATCGTGTCGCAGCCCCGGCCAGTCGGTGAGCAGTTTCGCGTCCGCCGAGCTGGTCTCCGGTTTCAGCCGGCCGTCGCGGTCCCACTTGAACTCCATCACGTGCAGTACGCCCATCACCCCGCCGGTGCCGAAGATCAGCGAGATGCCCCGCTGCACGCTCTCTGGCAGCAGGGACCGGGTGTGCGCCGTGAGTGGCACCCGGGTGGCGATGTTGACCGTGCCGGCGTCCCGGATGACGGCGTGCGGCAGGTACTGGCGGCGGACCGCGGAGTGCGTGCCGTCCGCCGCCACGAGGAGGTCACCGGTGGCGGTGCCCCCGTCAGCGAAGTGGGCGGTGACCGTGCCGTCGTCGTGCTGCTCGTACCGGGTGAAGGTGCGGTCGAAGTGCACCACGTCCTCCAGACCGGTCAGCAGCACCTGGCGCAACGTCATCCGGGCCACGGACCGCTCCGTGTCGACCGGGTGGGTGTCCGGTCGCAGCGGAAAGGACGCGGTGTGGCGCATCTTCTCGCTGAGCACGTTGAAATAGCGGGGCGAGCGGGCACAGGTGGCCAGGTAGATCTCGAACAGCTCGGGCGGTAGGCAGTCACGCAGGGCCCGACTGCCGGTGGGGCCGATGCCCACCCGGTAGCCGAGCAGTCCTTCGCCCCTGGCCCGGTGTCGTTCGTAGACCGCGACGCCGATTCCGGCTCGGCGCAGCCCGTGGGCCAGGCAGAGGCCGCCGGTGCCGGCGCCGATGACCAGGACGTGCGGTGCTCGGGTCGTCATGTTCTCGCCCGGTCAGCCGGCCACACGCGGTGCCGGAACGTCCGCGGCATCCCAGCGGTAGAAACAGTTGGCGATCGCGTCGCGCGGCGAGCGCCAGGTGGGCAGGTACGGCGAGGTGTGCGCGGACAGGCGCTCGTTCACCTGCTGGAACAACGGATGGTTGCGGGCCGCCGCGAGGGCGTCCGCGCCGACGTCGTCGGTCTCCATGAGATGTACGCACAGATCGTGCAGGCAGTACAGGGACCGGTGGCGGACCCCGGTCAGGCTGGGCAGTTCGGTCTCGTCGGACTCGGCGAAGATCTGCGCCACGCGACCCTCCGCGCCCGGGATGATTCTGTTGACGATCACTAGACGGCTCATCGGACCCCTCTCACCGGTGGTTCGGCCCGGCCGGACACCGGGTGCCGGGCCGCTGTGGCTCCACCCTGTCGCCCGCACAGTCACCTGTCCGTCAATGTCCGGGATCGGTGCGGTGACGCATCGTCAACGGGCCTGGAGCGGCGTTGCGGGTGACCACGTGCCGGCGGGGTCCGCTGGCCGGCCGGCTGGCGCGCCGGATGGGGTCGAGCGTCTCCGCGAGCAGCGCGCTCATCGCCGGCGACGGCTCCAGGCGCAGTTCCCGCAGCAGCAGATCCCGGTAGACGTAATAGGCGTGCACCGCCTCGAAGGCGTTTCCCTCGGCGAGGTGGATGCGTACGACCAGCCGGTGTGGCGTCTCGCGCAACGGCTCGGCGGCCATCGCCTCCAGCGCCGCCTCCAACGCCTCGCCGTGCCGCCCGGCGGCCAGGTGCTGGCCGGCGACCTGTTCCAGCATGTGCAGTCGGAGCTGGCGCAACCGTTCCCGGTCGGCCAGCACCCAGTCCTCGTACCAACCGGGCAGCAGGTCGTGCCGGCCGGCGGCGAGGGCCTTCGGGGCGTCGCCCGGCGCATGGCCGTCACGGACCCGACCGGCGGTGTCGATGAGCAGGTCGACGTCGACCCGGACCAGCGGGTCGAGGCGGACGGTGTCGGCGGCGGTGCTCAGCGGGCAGTACGGATCCTGACGCAGTCGCCACAGCGCGGTCCGCAGTGACGACAGCGCCCGTTCCTCGGTGGCCTCCGGCCAGAGCAGACCGGCGAGGTGGGTACGGGTGGCCCCGGGGCGCAGCCCGATCAGCGCGATGATCCGTTGCAGGCCGCGGGGCACCACCACCGGGGTGTCGCCGTGGGTCAGGCGGAAGCCGCCGAGCAGATGCAGCCGGATGTCGGCGTCGTGGGGCTGGCCGGTGGTGGGCGTGGGCGAAACGGCGGCCACGGCGGCACCCCCTGCGAAACGCGTCGGTTGCGGGTTCAGGCCGGGCCCGGCGTGGCCGCCGGGACGCCACTGTCGACTCGTCGGGCCGTCGCACGTGGGGTGCGGTGCCGGGTCCGACCGTCGTGAAGATTATCAATCGCAATTACTCTGAGTCAACGATGTTGTCGGCAATGCAACTCGTCAGCGTCTGTGAAACCGCCTCTGAACTGGCCAATCGCGCTGATCATGGCAACCGTGACCGCTCAGCTGAACCACAGCTTGCGTCAACACAGCGTCACCAGCTCCGTTCTTTCCGGGGGTGTCTGTGACGCCCGGGTGACGCGGTGCCGCGCATCGTGGCGGCAGCCGTCCGGGCGCACCCGGTGGCGCCCGACCGGCCCCATGGGGGGAGGACCAGCATGGACCGAACGCTGATCGTCGCGAAGGTGGTCCCGACCGCCGAATCGGCGGTCGCCGAGATCTTCGCCGAGTCCGACACGACCGAACTGCCCCGCCTGGTGGGGGTCCGGCATCGCTCGCTGTACCGCCTGCACGACCTGTACGTGCATCTCATCGAGACCGAGTCGGCCGGCGACGGCGCCGTCGAGGCCGTTCGGGAGCACCCGGAGTTCGTCCGGGTCAGCAGCCGGCTGAGTTCCTACATCTCGCCGTACCGGCCGGACTGGCGCGCGCCCCGGGACGCCATGGCCCGCTGCTTCTACCGTTTCGACGGGCACCGGCCGTGACCGCCACCGCGCCCTCCGGCGAGTCCCTGTGGTCCCGGTGCGGCGGCTGTGCCGCCCTGCTCTACCGCAAGCGACTGCGCCGCAATCTCGACGTCTGCCCGGAGTGCGGCCTGCACACCCGACTCGCCGCACCCGAGCGGGTGAGCCAGCTGGTCGACCCCGGATCGTTCCGGCCGCTGCCGGACCGTGCGGTCGAGGTGGACCCGATCGGCTTCGTCGATGTCCTGCCGTATCCGCACCGGCTCGCCGCCGCCCGCGCCGACACCGGCCTGGCGGAGGCGGTGCTCTGCGGCACCGCCACGATCGGCGGGTCGCGCTGTGCGCTCGCGGTGATGGACTTCCGGTTTCTCGGCGGCAGTCTCGGCTGTGCCGTCGGCGAGCTGATCACCCGTACCGCCGAGCAGGCGTTGGAGCTCGACATCGCACTGGTCCTGGTCACCGCCTCCGGCGGTGCCCGGATGCAGGAGGGCGCGCTGTCGCTGATGCAGATGGCCACGGTCAGCCAGGCGATGGCCGCGTTGCGCGAGGTCGGGCTGCTCACCGTCAGCGTGCTGACCGACCCCACCTACGGCGGGGTGGCGGCCTCCTTCGCCACAAGCGCCGACCTGGTACTCGCCGAGAGCGGCACCCGGATGGGCTTCGCCGGTCCCCGGGTGATCCGCCAGGTGACCGGACGCACCCTCCCGGAGGGGTTCCAGACCGCCGAGTTCCTGCTGCGGCACGGCCAGATCGACATGGTGGTACCCCGGCACGCGCTGCGCGCCCGACTGGCGACCCTGCTCGCCGCCACCCGCCGGCGGGCCACGAACCGCCCCGGCGCCACCGCCCCGCTGCCCGAGGCGGCCCGCCCGATGCCCGCGTCCCGGACGCCGGCCCGCGACGCCTGGGAGACGGTACGCCTGGCTCGGCACCCCGGCCGCCCCACCACCCTGGACTACCTGGAGACCACCTTCGACGGCTTCACCGAGCTGCACGGCGACCGGCTCGGCGGCGACTGCCCGGCGGTGGTCGGTGGGGTGGCGCGGCTCGACGGCCGGCACCTGATGGTGATCGGCCACCAGAAGGGACACACCACTGCCGAACTGGCCGCCCGCAACTTCGGCATGGCCACCCCGGCGGGCCACCGCAAGGCGTTGCGGCTGATGCGACTGGCGGCCCGACTCGGGCTGCCCGTGGTGACCCTGGTCGACACCCCGGGCGCCGACCCGGGCGTCGAGGCGGAGGAACACGGCCAGGCGGCGGCCATCGCGGAGAACATCCTGACCCTGAGCGTGCTGCCCACACCGGTGGTGACAGTGGTGACCGGGGAGGGTGGCAGCGGTGGTGCCCTCGCCCTGGCGGTGGCCGACCGGGTGTTGATGCTCCAGCACGCGGTCTACTCGGTGATCAGTCCGGAAGGCTGCGCCGCGATCCTCTGGCCGGGTCGTACCGCCGCCCCGCAGGCGGCCCGGGCGCTGCGGTTGACCGCGCCGGATCTGTGCCGGCTCGGGGTCGTCGACGAGGTCGTACCCGAGCCGGACGGCTCGGCCGCCGACGACCCCGAGGCGACGGCCCGAGCCGTCCGGCAGGCGCTGCTGGCGAACCTGCTGCCGCTGCTGGACGTGCCGACGGTGACCCTCGTCCAACGACGCCGACGGCGCTTCCGCCGCTTCGGCGCCGCCCGTGCCGGTGCCCGGGCGGGTGCCCGGTGAGCGCCACGGCCGGTGCCGCGCCCACCGTCGCCGGGGCCCCGGCGTCGCCTGTGGACGGCGCACCGACCGCGACCGCCGGGCTGCCGTCGGACGCGGTCCGCTCCGGGCGGTCCGACGCCGACGGCGCGTACCTCGCTCGTACCGCTGCGCCGACCCCGGACGGTGACGAGACCGGCCACCTGGTCGACGGCCTCGCCGGTCCCGGCCGGTACGCGGCGGCCGACGCCGTCCTGACCGACCTGCGCCGACACGCCCAGCAGTTCATCGCCGAACTGGCCGAGCCGGTACGCCGGCTGCGGCTGCGCCTCGGCGACGCCGAACTGGAGGTGGAGTGGGACCGGCCGGTCGGTCCGGGCGTACCGTCCGGCCCCACGGGTTCCAGCGTCGCCGCCGCTCCCCGCCCACCGGCCGAACCGCCCGCGGCCCCGCCGGCGGCGAGCCCCGCCACCCGCACCAGCGTCCGCTCGCCGATGGTCGGCACCTTCTACCGGTCGCCGCAGCCGGGTGCGGCGCCCTTCGTGGCCGTCGGCGACCAGGTCCGACCCGGGCAGGTCGTCGGCATCGTCGAGGCGATGAAGCTGATGAACGAGATCGTCGCGGACCGACCCGGCCGGGTCGTCGAGATCCTCGCCGTCGACGGACAGCCGGTGGAGTACGACCAGCCACTGGTCGCCCTGGACCTGGCGTGAGGGGTGGTGCGCTGATGTTCTCCAAGGTGCTGATCGCCAACCGGGGCGAGATCGCGTTGCGCATCCTGCGCGCGTGCCGGGAACTGGGCATCCGTACCGCGGTGGTCTACTCCACGGCGGACGCCGACTCGGCGGCCGTGCGGTTGGCCGACGAGGCCGTCCGGATCGGCCCCTCGGTCAGCCGGCGCAGCTACCTCAACGCCGCGGCGGTGGTGGAGGCCGCCCGAAAGGTCGGCGCCCAGGCGGTGCACCCGGGCTACGGCTTCCTCTCGGAGGACGCCGACTTCGCGGAGATCTGCGCGGACAACGGGCTGACCTTCGTCGGCCCGCCGCCACATGTGATGTCCGTGCTGGCCGACAAGTCCTCCGCCCGGGCGTTGATGAGCCGGGCCGGGCTACCGCTGGCACCGGGTGCCGTGCAGCCGGTACCGACGGCCGCCGAGGCCGCGGCCCTCGCCGCCGAGGTGGGCTATCCGGTCATCATCAAGGCCGCCGCCGGGGGAGGGGGTCGCGGGATGGCCGTGGTCCGTGCCCCGGCGGACCTGCCCCGGGCGTACGCGCGCACCCGGGCCGCCGCCCAGGCCGCCTTCGGCGACGACCGGGTGTACGTCGAGCGCTACCTGACCGACGCTCGGCATGTCGAGGTCCAGCTGCTCTGCGACTCGCACGGCAACGGCGTGCACCTCGGTACCCGGGACTGCTCGGTGCAGCGTCGCCATCAGAAGCTGGTCGAGGAGGCGCCCGCCCCGGCGTTGTCCCCGGCGACGCTGGAGGCCATCGCCAGCACCGCCCTGCGCGGTGCCCTCGACGTCGGGTTCACCGGCGCCGGAACTGTGGAGTTCCTGGTCGACGCCGAGGAACGGTTCCACTTTCTGGAGATCAACTGTCGGATCCAGGTGGAACACCCGGTCACCGAGATGATCACCGGGATCGACCTGGTGCACGAGCAGCTCCACGTCGCCGCCGGCACCCCGCTGCGCTGGCGTCAGGACGACATCAGGTTCACCGGAGTCAGCGTCGAGTGCCGGGTCAACGTGGAGGATCCGGACCGGGACTTCGCCCCGACGCCCGGCCGGCTGGACCGGTTCGTGCCGCCCGGCGGCCCGTTCACCCGGGTCGACACCCACGGCCATGCCGGCTACCTGGTGGGTCCGCACTACGACTCGCTGCTGGCGAAGGTCGCGGTCTGGGCCCCGGACCGCGACCTGGCGTTGAGCCGGCTGGACCGCGCGCTCGGCGAGTTCGACATCTCCGGACCGGGGATGCGGACCACCATCCCGTTCGTCAGGCGGGTGCTCGACGACGCCGAGTTCCGCAAGGGGCGTCACTCCACCGGGCTGGTGGACCGCCTGATCGCCGCACCGAAACCCGCACACCCGAGGAGGAAACGATGACCGTCACCGACGGCGCTTCGCTGACCGCGGAGATAACCGACATCCTGGTGACCAACTGCGGCCTCGACCCGGATGCCGCCGCCCGCGCGCCGGCCGCCTCCCTGGAGGAGCTGGGCATGGACTCGCTCGCCCTGCTCGAACTCTCGGCCGTGGTCGCCGACCGGTGGCAGGTGAGCATCCCGGAGCAGGCCGCCCAGTTGACCATTCCGGCCGTGGCCGACCTGGTCGCCCGGCGGGCCGACCCGCCCGGGCACACCGAGAACAGCGTCGTCATCGCCGCCCCGCTGGAGCTGGTCTGGTCGGTGACGAACGACGTGGCGGGCTGGCCGGACCTGTTCACCGAGTACGCGCGGGCGGAGATCCTCGACCGGAACGGCGACACCGTCCGGTTCCGGCTCACCATGCATCCCGACGAGAACGGGGTGGCCTGGAGCTGGGTCAGCGAACGCACCGCGGACCCGGCCACCCGACAGGTGCACGCCCGCCGGGTGGAGACCGGCCCGTTCGAGTACATGCGGATCCGCTGGACCTACACCGAGGAACCCGACGGGGTCCGGATGACCTGGATGCAGGACTTCGCCATGAAACCGACCGCACCTGTGGACAACGCCGGGATGACCGAACGGATCAACACCAACAGCGCGGTGCAGCTGGCCGTGATCAAGGAGCGCGTCGAGCGGCTCGCCCGGAACCGGACGACCCTGACGAGTACGGCGTCGGCGACCGGTACGAGCGCGACAGGAGCAGACGATGAGTGACCTCGCCCTGGTGGCCGCCCGGGACGTGCCCGCCGACCGCCGTCGCGGTGGCGAGCTGCGCGTCCTGCTCGGTCCGCGTACCGTCGGCAGCACCTCGGGTTTCATGGGCGTGGCCACCATGGTGCCGGGGGAGCGGATCGCCGAGCACTACCACCCCTACAGCGAGGAGTTCCTCTACGTCGCCCGGGGCGCCATCACCGTCGACCTGGACGACGAACCGGTGCCGTTGGCGGCCGGCGAGGCGTTGTTCGTGGCCCGCAACGTCCGACACCGGCTGCGCAACACCGGTCATCTCCCCGCCGAGGTGGTCTTCCACCTCGGACCGCTGGCTCCGCGCCCGGAACTCGGCCACGTCGACACCGAGCTTGTCGAACAGCGGGACCGGTCGTGACCAGCCGCCGCACGGTGGTGACCGGCGTCGGGGTGGTGGCCCCCGGTGGGGTGACCCGGGACCGGTTCTGGAAGAGCATCACCGAGGGCCGTACGGCGACCCGGCGGATCAGCTTCTTCGACCCCTCACCGTTCCGGTCGCAGATCGCCGCCGAGTGCGACTTCGACCCGGACGCCGCCGGACTGACCCCGGCCCAGCGGCAGCGCGCCGACCGGTACGTGCAGTTCGCGCTGGCCTGTGCCGCCGAGGCGGTCGCCGACAGCGGGCTGGACCTCACCGACGCCGAACGCGACCGGGCCGGGGTGGTGCTCGGCACCGCGGTCGGCGGCACCATGGCGCTGGAGCAGGAGTACGTGACGGTGAGCGACAGCGGCCGGCGCTGGTTGGTCGACGCGGCACTCGGCGGCCCGTACCTCTACCCGGCGCTGATGCCCAGCAGCCTGGCCGCCGACGTGGCCTGCCGCCACGGCCTGCACGGTCCGGCCCAGGTGATCTCCACCGGCTGTACCTCCGGCATCGACGCCATCGGGTACGCCCACCAACTCGTCGTCGACGGCGAGGCCGACATCGTGCTCGCCGGGGCTGCCGACTCGCCCATCTCACCGGTCACCGTCGCCTCGTTCGACGCCATCAAGGCGACCAGCCCGGACAACGACGACCCGGCGCACGCCTCCCGCCCCTTCGACGCCGACCGGCACGGATTCGTACTGGCCGAGGGGGCGGCGGTGCTGGTGCTGGAGGAGGCCGGACACGCCGTGCGGCGCGGCGCGCACGTCTACTGCGAGGTGGCCGGCTACGCCAGTCGCAGCAACGGATACCACATGACCGGGCTGCGCCCCGACGGCCTGGAGATGGGGCTGGCCATCACCGACGCGCTGCGGCAGGCGCGCCTGGCGCCCGAGGACGTCTCCTACATCAGCGCCCACGGCTCGGGTACCCGGCAGAACGACAGGCACGAGACGGCTGCGTTCAAACGGTCGCTCGGATCGGCGGCCTACCGGGTACCGATCAGTTCGATCAAGTCGATGGTCGGGCACTCACTTGGTGCCATCGGCGCCATCGAGATGGCCGCGTGCGCGTTGGCCATCGAGTTCGGAGTGGTGCCGCCGACCGCCAACTGGGCCACCCGGGATCCGGAATGCGACCTGGACTACGTGCCCAACGAGGCCCGGGAGGTGCCGGTGGACGTGGCGCTCTCGGTGGGCAGCGGCTTCGGCGGATTCCAGTCGGCCATGCTGTTCCGCCGGTTGGCCCGGGACGTGACACCGTGAGCACGCGTCGGGTCCGGACGGCCGTCGAGGTGACGGCGTGACCGGCGGGCGGGCCGTGGTCACCGGCATCGGGGTGGTGGCGCCCAGCGGCGTCGGCGCGGACGCGCACTGGCGTACGGTCCTGGCCGGCCGCCGCCGTACCGGTCCGATCACCCTGTTCGACGCCGCCGGGTACCCGACCCGTCTCGGCGGCGAGGTGGCGGACTTCGACCCGGCCCGGTACGCCGACAACCGCGCTCTGGTGCAGACCGACAGGTGGACGCACCTCGGGTTCGCCGCCACCGCGCTGGCGCTGGCCGACGCCGGACTGCCGGAGCGGGCCACCGACCCGTACGGCTGGGCGGTGACCCTGGCCAGCGCCTCCGGCGGCAACCTGTTCGGCCAGCGGGAGCTGCAACGTCTCTGGTCGTCACCGTCGCGCACGGTCGGCGCGTACCAGTCGATCGCCTGGTTCTACGCGGCCAGCGTCGGACAGCTCTCCATCCGGCATCAGGCGAAGGGACCGTGCGGAGTGCTGGTGGCGGAGTCAGCCGGTGGCCTGGACAGCCTGGCGCACGCGGTGCGGGCCGTGCGGCGCGGCGCCTCGGTGGTGCTCGCCGGGGCGACCGAGTGCCCGCTGAGCCCGTACGCGCTCGCCTGTCAGCTGCGGTCCGGCCTGCTCAGCGAGGTGGCCGATCCGGAACACGCCTACCGGCCGTTCGACGCCACCGCCAGCGGCTACCTACCGGCCGAGGGAGGCGCGGTGTTCGTGGTGGAGGAACTGGACCACGCCCGAGCGAGGGGGGCGCGCAGCTACGGCGAGGTGACCGGCTGGGGCGCCACCCACGACGCGGCGCACACCACGTCCGACAGCGCCGGTGACCCGCATCAGTACGCCCGCGCGATGCGGCTGGCCCTGGGCCGGGCCGGCGTCGAGCCGGACGAGGTGGACGTGGTGGTCCCCGACGCGCTCGGGGTGCCCCGCTACGACCGGGCCGAGGCCAGCGCCCTGCGTGCCGTCTTCGGCGCCCGCACGCCGCCGGTCAGTACCCACAAGGAGTTGACCGGGCGGGCGCATCAGGGCGGGTCGGCGCTGGACGTGGCCACCGCCCTGCTCGCCTTCGCGCACGACACACTGCCCGCCTCGGCCGGTCCGGAGGTCGTGGCCGAGGGCTGTGAGCTGGATTTCCTGCGGGCCCCACGCCGCCCGCGTACCCGGGTGGCGCTGGTCTGCGCCCGAGGTTTCGACGGATTCAACAGTGCGCTGGTGTTGCGCGGTGCGCCACCGGTCGGCGAGGAGGGGTGATGACGCGAGCACGGGTGGTGTTCCTGGTCCGGGTGCCGGACGAGCGAACCGAGGATTTCCTGCTGGCCTACGAGGCGGTCCGGCACCTGGTCGCCGACGGGGTGCCGGGCCATCTTGTCGACCAGGTGTGTCGTTCGTCGACCGACCCGGAGCAGTGGCTCATCACCAGCGAGTGGAGCAGCCTGGCCGACTTCGAGGCGTGGGAGCGCAGCCCGGAGCACCGCGACCTGGTCCGGCCGATGCGGGAGTGCTTCACCGACGCCCGGTCCCTGCGTTTCCACATTCACGCGCAGACCCCGGTACCGGCCGGGACGCCCGGGTGAACGATGCACGCTAGGTGTCGAATCACTCACTCAAGGTCGGCACACGGAATCGATCATCCTCGCCGGAGGGCCCGGCGACAATCCGGCCTGTTGCCCGTCTCCGGTATCCATTTGCATGAAGCAATGTCCACCGTGCCTGCCGTAGGGTTCCGGCAGTGCTCCGAGCGGGCGACCTGCGGCCGGTTCGCGCCGCAGCGACGCCGATGGTGAGGTGGGGATGTCATGACCGGACCGCTGTTCTCGCCGGGCGAGGCCGATCGGCGACTCCTTGTCGATCCGCCGACCCCTCGCCGAGCTGTCGACCCGCACCGACAAGCACCCCTCCGCCGACCGGCGGAGCCGCGCCGCGCCCCGGCCGTGGACGTGGCCGGCGGGCCCTCAGTGCGACCCGAGGTCGACCTCGGCCAGGTAGACGCAGCTGCGCCCCTCGTGGGATGAGTAGTAGCTGACGTGCAGCCGCTCGTCGTGCCAGACCAGGCCGGGATAGCTGGAGTCGCCGCCGGAGGGCAGCGTCACCAGCTCCCGCAGCCGGCCCCGCGCCACGTCGACGGCGCAGATCGCGGTCCGCACCGCGCCGTCGTGCAGGCGTACGCCGGCCACCAGGATGTCGTCGGGCAGCCGGCACAGCGCCGGCCCGCCCACGCGTACCCCCAGGTCCGTCCAGGTCCACTCCCGATAGGGCGGGCGGGCGCGACCCAGCTGGGCGGTTGCCGTACCGCCGTCGCGCCGTAGCAGGCAGGTGGCGGTGCCGTCGGGGTCGAAGACCAGCCCGGATTCGTTCGGATAACCGGCGGAGAACAACGTCCGTACCACCGGTCGCAGATCGAAGCCGTCCTCGCTGCGGTAGAGCCGGACGAACCGTGGGTCCCGGGTGGCGTAGCCGATGCCGTACATCGCGTCGCTGCACCAGGCGGCCTGCCAGACCCAGACGTCGGGTTCGCCGACCGGCCGTGGTTCGTCCCACCGCTTACCGTCGTCGCTGACCGCGGTGACGGTCCGGAATTGCTTCGGCATGCCGGTCGCGGCGGCGGCGAGCAGCTGCAACCGTCCGTCGGGGCGCAGGACGAAGCGCGGATCGCGCAGGTCGACACCGGCCTGGGCGAGGACGGCCGCGGTCTGCCAGGAACGACCGTCCGAGGAGGTCAACACCCGCAGGACGCCGTCGTCGGAGAGGTGCGACCGGCCCTCGCGGAAGGCGCAGAACCAGGTTCCCGCGTACCGGACCAGGTCGGTGAAGGCGCTGTGCGGGGCGGTGTCACCGATACGGCGTAACGCGCGCACCTCGGTGGTCGCCGGACGGATGATCACGTGCGTCGACGGTACGCGGAGCGGGCGACACCGGTGTGGCGGTCGGACGAACAGCGGACGAACGCGACAGCCCGGCGGTGGTCCACCGGTGGCGCTGTCCGGCGTCGTTGCTCACCGGCTCGCCCGGGTGCGGCGCGCGGCGACGTAGCGTCGGGCCTTCTCGGTGGTCCCGCAGTCGTCCATGCTGCACCAGCGTCGACTTCGGTTCTTGCTCTCGTCGGTGAAGACGAAGCGGCAGCCGCCGCAGCCCTTGATCCGGTCCAGCGGGCCGGTGGTGAGCAGCTGGATCGCCGCGTGCACCACCGGCCGGAGGGGTCGGGCGGCGGTGCGGTCGTCCCGCCAGGTCCAGACGAAACTGCCGGCCCGGTCGAGCTGCGCGTTAGCGAGCGCGTCAGCTTCGTCGTCACGCAGGTCGGCCAGGGCGGACCTGCTCGGGCTCCGGCCGCTCGCCAGGGCCCGGAACACCTCGTCGAGCCGGTCGCGGGTGCGCAGTGACCGTTCGAAGGCGGCCTGCGCGGCGTCCGGGTCGTCGTGGCGGAGACGATGCAACCTGGTCACCTCCGCGTCGGTGAGGACGCCTGCGTAGCCGGCCCAGGCGACCAGCTCGGGATAGCCGGTGAGCACGTCGCCGTCGGGCGGCCCGACGGGTGGACCGGTGCGGGTGTTGACGAAGTCCAGCGCGAGGTTGCCGCCCACCAGGCGCAGCCTCCGGACACCCTCGAATGTTTCCATCAAAACAGACTTTACCAGTTGACCGTGTGTCGGGCGCTCCCTAGTGTTACCCCCGTAAACGACATAGCAGGTAACACTGGAGGGCGCATGGGACGCGGGCGGGCGACAGTGGTCCTGATCGGACTGTCGGGCGGCACCTTCCTCTACGCCACGGCCGAGGCGCTGCCCATCGGGCTGCTGCTGCCGATGGCGCTGGACCTGACCGTGTCACCCGCGGACGTTGGCATGCTGGTCACCGCGTACGGCGCGGTGGTGATGGTCGCCTCGGTGCCGCTGACCGCGCTGGTCCGCCGGGTTCCTCGCCGGCCACTGCTGTCGGCGCTGCTGGCCGGCTTCGTCGTCAGCAACGCGGTGACGGTCTTCGCGAGCAGCTTCGCGGTGCTGCTGGCGGCCCGGATGGCGACCGCGGCGACCCACGCGTTGTTCTGGGCGGTGGTGGTGCCGGCCGCCGCGGAACTGTTCCGGCCGGGGCTCAGTGGCCGGGTGGTCGCGGTCGTGTTCGCCGGGGGCAACGTCGCCCTGGCCCTGGGTGTACCCGCGGGCATCTGGCTGGGCGAGCGGGCCGGCTGGCGGGCCTCGTTCCTGGCGGTGGCCGGGCTCGGCGCGGTGGTGTTCGCGGTGGTCGCCGCGCTGCTGCCCTCGACCCGGCCCGACCAGGGGCACGCCACCCGAGGCGCGACGCCCGACGCCCGACGCTTCTGGCTGCTGGTCGCGGTGGCCGTGCTGGCGACCGCCGGGGCGATCGCCGCCTACACCTACGTCGCCCTCTTCGTCACCGAGCACAGCGCCATGGCCGCGACCTCGGTCGGTGCCGTCCTGCTCGTCCGCGGCATCGCCAGCGTGCTCGGCATCCTCGCCGTCGGCGTGCTGGTGGATCGCAGCCCCTGGCTCGCCCTGGTCGCGACGGTCGCCGTACAGTCGCTGGCCCTGATCGGGCTGTACACACTGGGGCACCGGCCCGCCGCGGCCGTCGGCCTGATCGCACTGGCCGGGCTGGCGTTCGCCGCGTTCACCGCTACCCTCGGCGGCCTCGTCCTGCAGGTGGCGCCGGGGCGCTCGGACCTCGCCGCCGCCACCGTGTCGGCCGCCGTCAACGTCGGCATCACCGCTGGCGCCTTCGTCGGCGGGTTAACGCTGCCGAGTCACGGCGTGCACCGCACGGTGCTCATCGGCGCCCTGCTCAGCGCCGTGGCCCTGGTGCTGGCGCTCGGCGAGCGGCGTCTCGCCCACCCCGCCCTTACCGGGGACGCGCCGTCGGAGTCGCCCCCCACCGCCACGCCGGCGCTTGTTGCCCCGCGCTGCGCTGACCCGCAACTTCGCTGACACTGCTGCCTCGACGACGCCGGATGCAGCAGTATCCCTGAAGGTGCCGGGGAGTCCGGCGGGGTGTTGTCCGGGGAGTCCGGCGGGGTGGGAGGGATGAGCACGCGCGTCGACGGTGTGCGGAGTGGGGGCGGTTATCGAGCGCCTTTATGGCGTCTCCTTATCCCGAATCTTCTGCGGGTGGCGCCGTCTCCGCCTGGTGCGCGGCGGCCAGCCGTTTCGGGGCGCGGGCGTACCAAGCTTCGACGATCAGCTCGGTCAGCTCGGCGACGTCGACCCGGTCCAACCGAACCAGCACCGACGGGTAGCCGTCGAAGTGCGGCGTGGTGAAGAAGCGGTCCGGTTCGTCGGCGAGCAACGCCTCCTTGACGCCCAAGTCCGCCACCCGTACCCCGAGGATGGGACCCTCCGGCGCGGCCGGACCGAGGTCCTGGAGTTCCTTGCCGCGTAGCGGGCGCTCCCAGACGAACGGCTTGTCCTTCACCCGCCAGGCGGCCACCCCGTCGTAGGAGGGCCGTTCGCTGGTCTCCGGCAGGCCCAGCGCGATCCGGCGTACGTCGTCCCAACTGGCCACCTCCCGACGGTACGCCAGGTGTCGCGCCCGGTGGGCCCCGCCGGGCGCGTCCGACTCCGCCCGGACACCTCGCCGCGCCGGCGCCGATCCTCCGGCGCGACAGTGGCGTGGCGGGCGCCGGGTCGGCGATGGTGGACCGTATGGAGATCACGCCCGGTCCGGCCCCGGTCTGCCTGGCCGACTTCGCCACCCTGGCCCGGACGGTGCTGCCACCGCACGTCTGGGACTACCTGGACGGCGGCAGCGGCGCCGAGGTGACCCTCGGTGCGAACCGCCGTGCGCTGGACCGGGTCGGCGTGCTGCCGAGGGTGCTGACCGGGGTGACCACCCCGAGACTGCGGGCCCGGTTGCTCGGCCGGGAGTACGCGATGCCGGTGGGGGTGGCGCCGATGGCGTACCAACGGCTGGTGCATCCCGACGGCGAACCGGCGCTGGCCGCCGCGGCCCGTGCCGCCGAGGTGCCGTACCTGGCCAGCATTCTCGGCAGCACCCCGATCGAGCAGGTCACCGCCACCGGCGCCGACGTCTGGTTCCAGCTGTACTGGCTGCGGGACCGGTCGCTGGTGGCCGACCTGCTGGCCCGGGTCCGCGCCGCCGGTTGTCGGGCGCTGGTGGTCACGGTGGACGTGCCGGTGCTCGGCCGACGTCTGCGGGACCTGCGCAACACCTTCCGGCTGCCGCCGGAGCTGGTCCCGGCGAATCTGCCGGGTGGCCGCGACGACCTGGCCCACGGCGGTACGCCGGGCGTCACCCCGCTGTCCACGCCGCACGACTCGCCCTTCGCTCCGGCACTGAGCTGGGCGGATCTGCGGTGGTTGGGGGAGAGGTGCGACCTGCCGCTGGTCGTCAAGGGCATCCTGGACCCGGCCGACGCCGTACGCGCCGTCGAGGCGGGGGCGCAGGCGGTGGTCGTGTCCAACCACGGCGGCCGGCAGCTCGACGGGGTCCCGGCCAGCGCCACCATGCTGCCCGAGGTGGTGACGGCCGTCGGTGACCGGTGCGAGGTGCTGCTGGACAGCGGGATCCGGGGCGGCGTCGACGTGCTGCGCGCGTTGGCGATGGGTGCCTACGGAGTCCTGGTCGGTCGGCCGATGCTCTGGGCGCTGGCGGTCGGTGGGCAACCGGCGGCCAGCACCGCCCTGGCCCTGCTCGCCGACGAGTTGCGGGACGCGTTGGCCCTGGCCGGCTGCGCCGACCCGGTGGCCGCCCGGGCACTGCGCACGGTGCCGGTGGACTGACCGGTACCGGTACGGCGACTCATCGCGTTCACCGCTTTGCAACCTGTGACCGCTGCCCTGCCGGCGTCCTCGGTGGACGGTCATAATGGGCGACATGGTTGCCTGGGAGTACGCCCTGCTGGTCCGCCGCTACCAGGGGCAGGGCCGCAATTTTCATGTCTCGTTCGTCTGGTACGGCCCGGACGGGTCCCGCAAGGACATCACGGCGTACGGCGACACCGCCATCGCGCATCTCAACCGCGCCGGGCGGGACGGCTGGGAACTCGTCTCCGCCGCCGAGGACGTGAACAACGTGCAGGGCAGCACCGAGGTCCACCGCTACCACCTCAAACGTCCGATCGCCTGAGGCCGGGATCGCGCCGGGCCGGGACGCCCCGGCCCGGCGCGACCTCGTCAGCCCAGCTCGACGTCGGGGTAGAGCGGGAAACCGGTGAGCAACTCGCTGGCCTGGCGGCTGACCTTGTCCGCGAGGGCCGGGTCGAGGACGTACTTCGCCTTGGAGGCGCTGCCGTCCGGGCCGACCCCGGCGCTGGTCTGGCTGAGCACGGTGTGGATCAGCTCGGCGGTGGTGTCCATCTCCGCCGTGCCGAGCCCCCGGGTGGTCAGCGCGGGGGTGCCGATCCGGATGCCGGAGGTGTACCAGGCGCCGTTGGGGTCCTGCGGCACCGCGTTGCGGTTGGTGACGATGCCGGAGTCCAGCAGCGCCTGCTCGGCCTGCCGGCCGGTCAGCCCGTAGCCGGTGACGTCGATCAGCACCAGGTGGTTGTCGGTACCGCCGGTGACCAGCTTGGCACCCCGGCGCAGCAGGCCCTCGGCCAGCGCCTGCGCGTTGTCGACGATCTGGCGGGCGTAGCCGGCGAAGTCGGGGCGGCGGGCCTCGGCCAGGGCGACCGCCTTGGCGGCCATCACGTGCGGCAGCGGGCCGCCGAGCACCATCGGGCAACCCCGGTCGACCTGGTCGGCCAGTTCCGGGCCGCACAGCACCAGGCCACCGCGCGGGCCGCGCAGCGACTTGTGCGTGGTGCTGGTGACGATGTGCGCGTGCGGCACCGGGTCGAAGTCGCCGGTGAAGACCTTCCCGGCGACCAGGCCCGCGAAGTGCGCCATGTCCACCATGAAGGTGGCGCCGACCGAGTCGGCGATCTCCCGCATGATCCGGAAATTGATCTTTCGGGGGTACGCCGAGTAGCCGGCGACAAGCACCAACGGGCGGAACTCCCGCGCCGCCTCGGCGACGCGGTCGTAGTCGACCAGGCCGGTGGCCGGGTCGGTGCCGTAGCTGCGCTGGTCGAACATCTTGCCGGAGATGTTCGGCCGGAAACCGTGGGTGAGGTGCCCCCCGGCATCCAGCGACATGCCGAGCATCCGCTGGTCGCCCAGCTCACGTCGCAGCGCGAACCAGTCGGCCTCGGTGAGGTCGTTGACGTGCCGCGCCTGGGCCCGCTGCAACGCCGGCGCCTCGACCCGGTCGGCCAGGATCGCCCAGAACGCCACCAGGTTGGCGTCGATGCCCGAGTGCGGCTGCACGTACGCGTGTGACGCGCCGAACAACTCCCGGGCGTGCTCGGCGGCGAGGGCCTCGACGGTGTCCACGTTCTGGCAGCCGGCGTAGAACCGGCGTCCGATGGTGCCCTCGGCGTACTTGTCGCTGAACCAGTTGCCCATGGCCAGCAACGTCGCCGGGGAGGCGTAGTTCTCGCTCGCGATCAGCTTGAGCGACTCGCGCTGGTCGGCCAGCTCCGCGCCGATCGCGTCGGCGACCCGCGGCTCGACACCACGGATCACCTCAAGAGCGCTGCGGAAGGCTGTGGATTCGGCGTTGCGCGGCATGCGACCTCCAGGTGACGTGCGGAAGGCCCAGGCGCTCGGCATGCGTCCTCGTGACGGGGCCGCTCCCCGATGGTTCTCCATCTCCATGCGCCAGTCACGGCCCGAGGGGATCCTACCGGGTACGCCCGCACGGCGGGCCGCAGCGCCGCCGGGCGCGGCCGGATCGACGCCCTTGATCGCTTCACTAGGATCGGAGGCATGGCGGGGACGGACGATGGTGGCAGTCTCCTGGCCATCAGTGACTTGCATGTCGGATATCCGGAGAACCGGTCGATCGTCGAAGGGCTGCGTCCCCGGACGCCGCGGGACTGGCTGCTCGTCGCCGGTGACGTGGGCGACACCGTCGCCGACGTGGAGTGGGCGCTGCGGCTGCTGGCCGGCCGGTTCGCCCGGGTCGTCTGGTCGCCGGGCAACCAC
Organism: Verrucosispora sp. WMMD703; assembly: GCF_049178935.1. Taxonomy (NCBI): domain Bacteria; kingdom Bacillati; phylum Actinomycetota; class Actinomycetes; order Micromonosporales; family Micromonosporaceae; genus Micromonospora; species Verrucosispora sp. WMMD703. Next base: position 2,978,285 of record NZ_JBMHMM010000004.1, read on the forward strand.
GAGCTCTGGACCCCGCCCGGCGACCCGGTGACGTTGCGGGGCGTGGCGCGCTACGCCCACCTGGTCGAGCTGTGTCGTGAGCTCGGCGTGGTCACGCCCGAAGACCCGTACCCGGTGTGGGAGGGGCCCGGCGGCCCGGTGACGGTGGCCCCGCTGATGCTGCTGTACGACCACAGCTGGCGGCCGGACGGCTTCGACACGCCCGAGGCGGCGCTGGCCGAGGCGTACCGGACCGGAATCGTCTGCACCGACGAGGTGCTGCTGCACCCCGACCCGTACGAGAGCCGGTCGGCGTGGTGCGCGGCGCGGGTGGCCGAGACCGCCCGCCGGCTCGCCGAACGCGATCCGGCGCTGCCGACCGTGCTGATGAATCACTGGCCCCTGGTCCGGGACGTGACACGCGTCCTGCGGTACCCGATCTTCGCCCAGTGGTGCGGCACCGCCGCCACCGCCGACTGGCACGTACGCTTCGACGCCGCCGCGGTGGTCTACGGCCATCTGCACATCCCGCGTACCACCTGGCACGACGGGGTGCGGTTCGAGGAGGTGTCGGTGGGCTACCCCCGGGAGTGGCGGACCCGTCGCCTCCCCCCGGGCCGGCTGCGGCAGATCCTGCCGCCACCGGACGGGGTGCCGCCGACGGCCTGGTGAACCGGCTCGGCCGCCACCACCCGGCGGGCTACCACGGAACTGCGCCTCAGGCTGATGCGTGTGCTGCGGCCGACCGGGGGTATGCGGCCGGCAACCAACGAGCTGGAGGTGCGTCGTGGCCACCATGGTGCAGCGGCCGGACAGTCCGGTGAAGGACAAGAACTACGACCTGATCCACGCGTTGCAGATGTCGCTGGAGAACATCTGGCATCTGGAGACCTACATCGCCGACGCGGACGCCCGAGGCGACCAGGAACTCGCCACCTGGTTCCGCAAGATTCAGGAGAACAATCGCAAGGCGGGCGAGCAGGGCAAGCAGATGCTGGCCGCGCGGCTGCAACGCGAGAACGGCTGAGCGGCGCGACGACGGCGGTTCCACCCGGTCCGGCCGGCGGCGCCACGGCTCGGGATGCTGGGACTCGTCGCGGCCCGGCGTCCGGCGGTGGCCCGCCGCGCCGGGCGTCGCGTCGTACCCTCTCAGATGTGGCGACGGCGGCGGAGGAGATCCAGGTGGGGCGGCGGACGGTCCGCGTCACCAGCCCGGACAAGCCGTACTTCCCGGAGCGGGGGCTGACCAAGCTCGACGTGGTGCGCTACTTCCTCGCCGTCGGCGACGGCATCCTGCGCGCGTTGCGGGACCGGCCGACGATGCTGGAACGGTGGCCCCGCGGCGTGTTCGAGGGCGCGACCATCGCCACCCGGGCGGACAACCGGGGTGACGCGTTCTACCAGAAGCGGGTGCCGGCCGGTGCACCCGACTGGGTGAGCACCGCTCACATCACCTTCCCCAGCGGACGCACCGCCGACGAGGTCGCCCCGGCGGAGCTGGCCGTGGTGATCTGGGCGGTGAACCTGGGCACCCTGCGCTTCCATCCGTGGCCGGTGAGCAAGACGGACGTGGAGCGGCCGGACCAGCTGCGGATCGACCTCGACCCGTTGCCCGGCGTCGGGTTCGACCAGGTGGTGCCCGTGGCGCAGCAGGTGCGCGCCTTCCTCGACGAGCTGGGGCTCACCGGCTATCCGAAGACCACCGGCGGGCGGGGCCTGCATGTCTACGTCCCGATCGAGCCGCGGTGGAGCTTCGGCGACTGCCGCCGCGCGGTGCTGGCGCTCGGGCGGGAGATGCAGCGGCGACGGCCGGACCTGGTCACCACCACCTGGTGGCGGGAACAGCGGGACCGGCCGGTCTTCGTCGACTACAACCAGATGGCCCGGGACCACACGATGACCTCGGCGTACTCGATCCGGCCCACGCCGGCCGCGCTGGTGTCCGCGCCGCTGGACTGGGCGGAGCTGGACGACGCCCGGCCGGAGGACTTCGACGTGACCACCATGCCGGGCCGGTTCGCCGATCGGGGCGACCCGCACGCGGGCCTGGACGAGCGCCGCTTCTCCCTGGCGCCGTTGCTGGAGTTGGCCGACCGGGAGGGCCTGGAGTCGCCGCCCGAGCGCTGAGCGGTCACTCCCACGGGCTGCGCGCCCCGTCGTACTCCTCGAAGACCAGCCAGCTGCGGGTGGCGAGCACCCCGGCGATGCGCTGCACCCGGTCCAGCACCACGTCCCGCAGGGTGGCGTTGTCGGGCGCCCGGACCAGGGCCAGCACGTCGTGCTCACCGCTGAGCAGCGCCACGTGTTCGACGTAGCGCACCCGGGCCAGCTCCGCCGACACCTCCCGCCAGGTGTTCTGCCTGATCGTCAGCGCGATGTACGCCGAAGTGCCCAGGCCGGCCGCCTCCGGGGCGACCCGCGCGGCGAAACCGGTGATCACCCCGTCCCGCAGCAGCCGCTCCACCCGGGCGTACGCGTTGGTCCGCGAGACGTGCACCCGTTCGGCGAGCGTCCGGATGGAGAGCCGACCATCCCGGGTCAGCTCGTCGAGGATGCGCCGGTCCACCTCGTCGAGGGGGACGGCCGAACGTCCCGTTCCGCCCCGCCGGTCCGCCTCCTCGGCGGCCTCCTGGCTCATCGTGGTCTCCTCCGGGTGCCATTCATCCCGCGTTCACCGGGCATCTTGAGTCAATCATCCGACAGCAGGAGCATAGGGCCACCACACGTCCAGGAGGTTCCGCCGTGACCACCACCCCTCAGGCGGCCCGCAGGGCATCCCCGCGCAAGCGGCGGCCGGCCACCCCGGCCGCGCCCGACCCCGCCGCCGGCCTGCTGCCCCAGACCGAACCGGTCCGGCTGCTCAACCCGGACGGCACCCTGCTGCCGGCCCGCGCGGACTATCCCGAACCGCCGGTCGAGGCGCTGCGCGAGATGTACCGGCGGATGGTCGTCGGCCGGCGCTTCGACGCGCAGGCCACCGCGCTCACCAAGCAGGGCCGGCTCGCCGTCTACCCGTCCTCCCGGGGCCAGGAGGCCTGCCAGGTCGGCGGCGTGCTGGCGCTGCGCGACGACGACTGGGTCTTCCCGACCTACCGGGAGTCGATGGCGCTGACCGCCCGCGGCATCGACCCGGTCGAGGTGCTGACGCTGCTGCGCGGCGACTGGCACTGCGGGTACGACCCGGCACAGCGGCGCACCGCACCGCAGTGCACGCCGCTGGCCACCCAGTGCGTGCACGCCGCCGGCCTGGCCTACGGGGAGTCCTACCAGGGGCGCGACACGGTGGCCCTGGTCTACATCGGCGACGGTGCCACGAGCGAAGGCGACTTCCACGAGGGAGTCAACTTCGCCGCCGTGTTCAAGGCCCCGGTCGTGTACTTCGTGCAGAACAACAGGTACGCCATCAGCGTCCCGCTGTCCCGGCAGACCGCCGCCCCGACGCTGGCGCACAAGGGTGTCGGGTACGGCGTACCCAGCGAGCAGGTCGACGGCAACGACCCGGTGGCCGTACTCGCCGTGCTCACCCGAGCGGTCGCGCACGCCCGCGCCGGCCGGGGACCGTTCCTGGTCGAGGCGCACACCTACCGGATGGAGCCGCACACCAACGCCGACGACGCCTCGCGCTACCGCGACGCCGACGAGGTCGAGGCGTGGCGTGACCGCGACCCGCTGGTCCGGCTGGAGACCTACCTGCGCGGCCGGGACGTGCTCGACGACGCGGCCGTCGCCGAGATCGCCGAGCAGGCCGAGAGGTACGCGGCCGACCTGCGGGAACGGATGAACACCCAACCCACGGTCGACCCGCTCAGCCTCTTCGACCACGTCTACGCCGAACCCACCGCGCAACTGGTGGAGCAGCGTGAGCAGGTGCGCGCCGAACTGGCCGCGGCAGCTGAGGAGGACGCCTGATGGCCACCATGACCATGGCGAAGGCGCTCAACGCCGCGCTCGCCGACGCGATGCTCGACGACGAGCGGGTGCTCGTCTTCGGTGAGGACGTCGGCCAACTCGGCGGGGTCTTCCGGATCACCGACGGACTCCAGGCCCGCTTCGGCGACAAACGCTGCTTCGACACCCCCCTCGCCGAGGCCGGCATCGTCGGGTTCGCCGTCGGGCTGGCCATGTCCGGGCTGCGGCCGGTGGTCGAGATGCAGTTCGACGCGTTCGCGTACCCGGCGTTCGAACAGATCGCCTCGCACGTGGCGAAGCTGCGCAACCGCACCCGGGGCGCGCTGAGTGTGCCGATGGTGATCCGGGTGCCCTACGCCGGTGGGATCGGCGGCGTGGAACACCACTGCGACTCCTCGGAGGCGTACTACGCACACACCCCGGGCCTGAAGGTGGTCACCCCGGCGACCGTCGACGACGCGTACTCGCTGCTGCGGGAGGCGATCGACGACCCCGACCCGGTGGTGTTCATGGAGCCGAAGAAGCTCTACTTCGCCGGCGCCGAGACCGAGCTGCCGACCCGCACCGAGCCGTTCGGCCGGGCGGTCGTGCGCCGGGCCGGACGCGACGCCACCCTGGTCGCGTACGGGCCGGCGGTTCCGGTCGCGCTGGAGGCCGCCGACGCCGCCCGCGAGGAAGGATGGGACCTGGAGGTGGTCGACGTACGCACCATCGTGCCGTTCGACGACGCCACCATCGCCGCCTCGGTGCGTCGTACCGGACGGTGCGTGGTGGTGCAGGAGGCGCAGGGCTTCGCAGGGGTCGGCGCGGAGATCGCCGCCCGGGTGCAGGAGCGGTGCTTCCACGCGCTGCACGCTCCGGTGCTGCGGGTCTCCGGGCTGGACATCCCGTACCCGGCGCCGATGCTGGAGCACACCCACCTGCCGTCGGTCGACCGGGTGCTGGACGCGGTCGCCCGGTTGCAGTGGGACGACCAGCCCGACCGGCGTTGGCTGACCGAGAGCAGTGCGGCATGACCGAGAAGGTTTTCCTCCTGCCCGACCTCGGAGAGGGTCTCGCCGAGGCGGAGATCGTCCAGTGGCGGGTCGCGGTCGGCGACACGGTCACCGTGGACCAGACCGTGGTCGAGGTCGAGACCGCCAAGGCGGTCGTCGACGTGCCCTGCCCGTACGCCGGGCGGGTCGTCGCCCTGCACGGTGCCGAGGGTGAGGTGCGCCCGGTGGGCCAGCCACTGATCACCGTCGCCGATCCGGTCGGCGGGCGCGCCGATGGCGGTGAGCCGACCGGGCACGCGGTCTACCGCGAGGAGGAGCGGGCCGGCTCCGGCAACGTCCTGATCGGGTACGGCACCGGGCACGGCAGTTCCCGCCGTCGTAGGCGGCCTCGGCTCGCCGCGGCCACGGACGCGTCGGGCGCGAGGGACGCCGCGACGGCATCGGGTGCGGCAGTGGCTCCGTCCGCCGCCGGCCGGCAGGTGGCGGTGGCCGACCGGGAGCCCGGCCCGCCCGAACCGGCCCAGCCACTGGTCATCTCGCCGATCGTGCGGCGGTTGGCGCGGGAGTGTGGGGTGGACCTGACGACGGTGCGCGGCAGCGGCCCCGGCGGTGTGGTCCGCCGGGCCGACGTGGAGGCGGCGGCCCGCGACGTCACCGGGGCGCCGGCCGACGGGACCGCCCGGCTCACCGCTGTTCCCGACCGGCCGGCGACGACGGGACGACAACCGGCATCGGGAGACCCGCGCCCGGTCGGTGCCCAGGATCTGGTCATCCCGTTGACCGGTATCCGCCGCACCATCGCGGACAAGCTGTCCCGCAGCCGGCGGGAGATCCCCGAGGTGACCATCTGGGTGGACGCCGACGCCACCGGCCTGCTGGAGACCCGGGCCGCGATCAACGCCGCTCGCCCGGACCGTCCGGTGAGCATCCTGGCCCTGTTCGCGCGGATCTGTCTGTCCGGGCTGCGCCGCTACCCGCAGCTCAACGCGCGGGTCGACACCGAGGGCCAGCGGATCGTCCAGTCTGCCGGGGTGCACCTGGGCATCGCCGCCCAGACCGACCGGGGGCTCGTGGTGCCGGTGCTGCGGGACGCCGAGCGGCTCACCACCACCGAACTGGCTGCCGAACTCGCGGCCACCACCGCCGCGGCCCGGGCGGGCGAGCTGCCACCGGCCCGGCTGACCGGGGGGACCTTCACGCTCAACAACTACGGGGTGTTCGGCGTCGACGGCTCGACCCCGATCATCAATCACCCGGAGGCCGCGTTGCTCGGCATCGGCCGCATCGTGGACAAGCCGTGGGTCGTCGACGGCCAGCTCGCGGTCCGGAAGGTGACGCAGCTGAGCCTCACCTTCGACCATCGGGTCTGCGACGGCGGTGTGGCCGGCGGGTTCCTCCGGCATGTGGCGGACTGTGTCGAGCAGCCCGCGCTGCTGATCGCCACGGTCTGACGGAACCAGGTCGACCGGGAGGGTTCGCCGTTCCGCCCGCAGGCGGGACAGCGAACCCGCGATCGACGTCCGCCGGGTGCGGACCCCACGGAGCGGATCAGTGGTACGCCGCCGGACAGAACGCGACAGTCGACCGAGTATCGCCCGTACCGTCGTCGCTGGCATTTTCCGTTCGCCTGGGTGCGATTACGGAAACGGTTCTCCATGTAATGTCCCCGCTCTTGGTCGAAACCGCAAAAACGTCGGTGCCGAGCTAGGGAGAATGTGGCGGAGGAAGCGGCTATAACGGGGGGACGCATCATGATGTTGAGGCGGCGACTGACGCTGTTGGCGGTGAGTGTCGCAGCGGCACCGCTGGCGCTGGGCGCGTGCACCGGCGATCGCAGGGCCGGGCAGCCCGCCGAGGCGCGAGCCAACCCGGAACTGTCCGTGACGCCGGCCGAGGGGACGCGGGACGTGCCGGTCACCGGGGAGATCGGCACCATGGTCAAGCACGGGCAGGTCACCGCCGTGCGAATCACCGACGACAAGGGCGCGACGGTCGCGGCCGAGCCGCGTGAGGACGGCTCCGGGTGGGTGCCGAGCCGGACCTTGGAACCGAAGCGGACGTACACCGCGGAGGTCACCGCGACCGGCCACTCCGGGAAGACCGTCACCCGCAGGACGACCTTCACGACGCAGCCCAAATCATCCAAACCAGCCATTGTCAGCACGTTGTATTTCGCCGATGATCGGACGTACGGAACGGCTATGCCGGTAACCGTCGCCTTCGACCCGCCAATTCCCAAAGAGGCGCGGGCGGATGTGCAACGCCGATTGTTCGTGAAAACGGATCCGCCGCAGCCGGGCACCTGGTCCTGGGTGTCCGACGGCAGCCAGGTCTATTACCGGGCGCCCGATTTCTGGCGGCCCGGTACGTCGATCAAGGTCCGCGCCGCGCTGGAGGGCCTGCCGATCGGCAAGGAGCACGTCGGCGACGCCGACCGGCGGGCCACCTCGAAGATCGGTCGGCAGGTCGAGTTGGAGATCGACAACGCGAGCAAGCAGATGTCGGTGATCCGGGACGGCAAGTTGCTGCGCAAGCTGCCGGTAAGTCTCGGCAAGCCGAGCACGCCCACCTCCAGCGGCAAGATGGTGATCATGGAGAAGCACGAGTTCACCACGTTCGACACGCGGGGCTCGGCCGATCCGTACGTGGTCGACGTCGAGGATGCGCAGCGACTCACCTGGGGCGGTGAGTTCCTCCACGGCGCGCCCTGGTCGGAGGGGGATCAGGGATACACCAACGTGTCCCACGGATGCACCAACCTGTCGGCGGCCAACGCGGACTGGCTGATGGGCATCACCCAGGTCGGTGACCTGGTCACCGTCAAGGGCACCGAGGTCGAGCTCGACGAGGGCAACGGCTGGACGGCGTGGAACGTCAGCTGGGAGCAGTTCGCCAAGGGCAGCGCGCTGCCGGTGCCGGCCGGCCTGCGGCCCTCGCCGACCCAGGCCCCGGACCCGGGAGCGGTCGCCGGAGGCTCGCCCGAACCGCAGCCGTCGGCGAGCGGCGGCTGACCAGACGTACGCGCCGGGCCACCCGCCCTCGGGTCGGCCCGGCGTGTCGTGGCGGTCTCCGGAAGGTGGTCACCCTGAGGGCCGGGGATCGTCCCTAGGGTGGACCCGGCCGGCCTGCGGGTCATGCCCTGGGCTTACCCGGAACCGCCTTCCAGCAGGGTGGAAGTGTCGGTGGTGCGGGATAGGTTCGTCGTATGCCAGAGCGCGAGGAACGGTTCCACGTCGAGACCAGCGTGTCCGACGACGCGGTGTGCGTTCGCGTGGTCGGTGTGATCGACATCGCCACGGTCGCGGCGTTCCGCGCCGCGCTCTGGGCGGCCCCCACCCGCACCGAGTTGCGGGTGGATCTCTCCGGGGTCCGGCTGCTCTCCGCTGCCGGGGTCCGGACACTTGTCGCGGCTCGGCTCTGGGTGCGGTCGCAGGGCGGCAATCTGGTGCTGGTCGACCCGCCGCCCCTGGTGGAGCGGGTGCTGCGGGCCACCGGCCTGGGACGGGTCATCCCGGTCGTCGGCACGACGCCGCAGCGGGTGCTCGCCGCGGCGTGACCGGCCGGCGTGCCACCGTCAGGTGGCGCACCGGGTGCGGGGTTCCGACGACGCGTCCGGCGCCGGGCACGGGGCCGGCGCCGGACGCGTGCGGTCAGCGGACGCCGAGCAGGTCGACCACGAAGACCAGGGTCTCGTTGGGCTTGATGACGCCACCGGCGCCTCGGCTGCCGTACCCGAGGTGCGGCGGGATGGTCAGCCGGCGTCGGCCGCCGACGCGCATCCCCACCACGCCCTGGTCCCAGCCGGCGATGACCCGTCCACCGCCGAGCGGGAAGTCGAACGGCTCGCCCCGGTCCCAGGAGGCGTCGAACTCCGCGCCGGTGGAATGGGACACCCCGACGTAGTGCACCCGGGCCTCCTGCCCGGGCTGAGCCTCCGGGCCCTCGCCCACGGTGATGTCCTCGATCACGAGGTCGGCCGGCGGGGCGCCCTCGATCGGGCCGATCTCGGGCTTTCTCGCTGCCTGGTTCATGCGGATTCTCCTGGTGCGTCGGTTCCGTCTCAGCACAATCCTGCCGGATGCTACGGCCCGGCGCGCCCCGTGGACCGATGTGGGCCACCGGTGGCCGAGCGCGCCGGATGCGGTGCGGCGGGCGTCACCGGTAGGTGACGCCCGCCGCGGGGGGAGGTGATCAGGGTCAGCGGAGCCAGCCGAACCGCTTGACGATCGGCAGTCGTGCCCAGGTGCGGCCCAGGCCCCAGGTGTCACCGGCGTTTGTCACCGCGAGCAGGGCCAGCACGCCGGCGTAGACGAGGTGGTCGTCCATGAAGGGGTTGTTCTCCGGAGGCAGGACGGCCGTCCACATCAGCACCAGCAGCAGACCACCGGCCGCGGCGGCGACGCGCACTCCGATACCGAGCAGCAGTGCGGTACCGATGGCGGCCAAGCCGATCATGAAGAGCCAGTCGGCCCAGGCGGCGCCGGCGATGCTGTTGTAGAAGCCCTGGAACGGGCCGGCGGCACCGAAGCTGAGGAAGCCCTTGGTCGGGCTGCCCCCGTTGATCCAGGCGTTCTTCGCCTCGGTGGCGAACCCCAGGCCGAACACCTTGTCCAGGAAGGCCCAGAGGAAGACCCAACCGAGCGCCAGGCGGAGCCCGGCGAGCAGGTAGCGGGTGGCCCGGGTGCGGAGGTTCTGCTCCTGGTTGGTCTCGGCCACCGGGGTCTTGGCGGCGGTGTTCCGCTCGATCATCGCGGTCATCATGTCCACGTCCCTTCTCTGCTTCGCACCGCGTGTCCCGGTGGCACTTCCATTTGACGCCCGGGGAGGCGGTGGCGATCAGGGCCAGCGGGCCGGTGCCGGCCGGGACCTTCGACCCCTGTTCGCCGGGACCGGTGACAGGTGCCGCCCTCGACGACCGTGCGTCGCGGCGGTCAGCGGGCGACGTAGAGATCGGCGAGCTGGGCGGAGAGCAGTGCGGGAGCCTCCGCCAACGAAGGGCCGTACCAGGTCAGGTGCCGGCCGGACACCAGGGCGCAGGGAATGCCGGGAAACGCCTCCGGCCCGTCGTCGCGCGTGAAGCGGTACGGCTCGTCCGGCAGCACGACGAGCTCCGGTGCCTGGTCCCGCAGCTGCGGCAGGGTCGGTCGTGGATACCGCTGCGGCTGCTCGGCGTACGGGTTGTCGACGCCGAGCCGGCGCAGCAGATCCCCGGCGAAGGTGTCGGCGCCGAGCACTACCCAGGGCCGCCGCCAGACCGGCACCACCGCGCGTCGGCGGACCGGCGTTCCCGGCAGCGCGGCCCAGGCTCGGCGGGCCTTCGTCAGCCAGTGCGGTTCCGCTGCCGATCCCAGCTCCCGAAGCAGGTCGGCCAGCTCGGTCAGCGCACCGTCCACAGTGCGCGGATAGGTCACCCGGGTGGGTATCCCCGCCGCGGCCAGGGCGGTGCCGTCCTCCCGCCGGTTCTCCTCGACGTTGAGCAGGACCAGGTCCGGACGCAGCGCGCGAACCCGGTCCAGGTCCGGATACTTGGTGCCGCCCACCCGTGGCACGTCCAGGTCCGCCGGATGGGTGCACCAGTCGGTGGCGCCGACCAGCACATCGGGCAGGGTCGCCGCCACCGCCTCGGTAAGCGACGGCACCAGGGACACCACCCGCACCCGTCCACCTCCTCGGCCCGGCTGCCGGTCGGTCCGGCGTGGAGCGCGTCCGGTCACCGCCGGCCCGCTGGGGGAGCCGCCGGCATGATCGTCATCCTAGACTCGGTCGGCCGACGGGAGGAGAGCCTTGTCGAGCTGCCCGCGCACCGTCGTCCGGCCTCGCGGCCGCTGTCGGCCGGCAAGGAGAGGTTGAAGAGGACTCATGGGTACGACGATGACCGGTGACCACGATCGCGGGCTGTCGCAGGTGCCGGAGGACGCCGGGCGCGCCCCCGTGCAGGTCCGGGCGGAGCAGCGGATACATGCCGGGCTGCGGCTCGGCGAGGTCGTCCGGCGTCGGCCGCCGGGTCTCACCGCGAGCCAGTGGAACACGGCCAGCCGGACGCTGTTCGACCATGTGGTCTGCACGGCGGTGACCGGACGGCCCGAGTTCGCCGTCGAGTTCCGGTCGCCGTCGACCGACGCCACAGCCCGGCGGGCCGAGCGGACCACGGAGGCTGTCGCCGCCGCGATCGGGCTGCCGTTGCTACGGGTCGTCTCGGCCACCCTGCGTACCGCCGGGCACGGGGCGCGGATCGTCGCGTACCTCGTCGACGCGCGTCGGTTCGCCGCCGGTGCCGCCGGATCCGACCTGGCGGGCGTCGGGTTCCGGGACATCGTCGGCCGGCTGCCCGACGGACGTGAGGGTGCGGTCAACGACCTCGGCGCGCTTGCCCGCGTCGAGGCGGTGCAGGGGTACGTGGCGCGTCGGCTGACCGATCCGATCCTGCGCGGGTTGCACGTGTGCTGGGCGCGCGGGCCGGCCGAGGGGTGGAGTTGGGCCGAGGTGCGTCCGGGCGAGGTGCTGGTGGAGCGGGTGACCGTGCAGGCGCACGGCCTCTCCTGCGGCATCGAACCCGCTCGGCTGGCCGAGGACCTGGCCGTCCTCGCGGTCGGCGAGCGACTGCGGACGATCGAGTCGGACGCGCCGACGCTGGTGCCACTCGCAGATCTGCTGGCCGACATTCGGCAGCTGCGGGATCGACGCGACGAACTCGTCGGCGATTTCGCCTACGACCATCTCTGCCAGCGGTGACCGCATCCTGAGCGTTCGTCGACCGAGGGCGGACGGTGACCGGCCGGGCGCGGAAAGAAACATCGAAAAAAAGTTGGCGGCCTTTGAACCGCCGTCGGAGCGGGCCCGTACCTCACCGCGAATGGACAGGATCTCCCCAACCCGCACCGGCAGGTGCGGCAGACGGTGCGGAAAGGGCATCGTCGTTCGTCGACGTGCCACCGGTGCGTTCAGGCGGTCCCCGTCGAACGCGCCAACCAAGATTCCGTTCGGTCCGTCGAGTCACGAATCAGGAACCGGATCGAGAAGGAGAGCAATTCGATGCGCAGGTCAACCCGGTCGCGCCGACCAACCGGTAACGCGCGGACCAAGCGACTTCTGGCCGTTGGCGCCACGCTCGCTGTCTTCGGCGGCGTCGTCGCCGTGACCCAGATCTCGTCGGCCGGTGACCGACGGTCAAACCAGCAGCAGCGACCGGTGGCGGCAGAATGTGTCGCACCCAGCCCCGGCGCCACCGCGCCGGCCGCTCGGGGCGCCACCACGACCCGCACCTGGCAGAACGGCCGCTGGGTGGTCAACCACTGGGGCGACGGGCAGCAGACCGTCGAGGAGTGTCAGGAGACTCGCGACGGCACCGACGGCGCGACCGACGGCGCTTTCGCGGTGGCCTGCCCGGACGTGGTCAGCCGACTCCCGCAGGTGCCCGACCGGGCCCGCGCCGAGGTGGACCGCAACCTGAACGCGTTGCAGACCCAGATCACCGAGGCGGACGAGCGACTCGCCGCAGAGGGTGACCGCGGCGAGGGGTTCATCCGTAACGCCATCCTCAATCCGCTGGCCAGCAAGCGTCGAGCGACCATCGGCCGGATCACGATCGCCATCGACCGCTTCGGCCCCCGGCCACGCGGCCTCGGCAACCTCGCCACCTGCCAGGTGCAGCCGGTCGACAACAACAACGGCGGCAACGACGGCGGCAACAACAACGGCGGTAACGACGGGGACAACGACGGCGGCAACAACAACAACGGTCTCGACGTGCTGGCGAACAACTGTGACAACAGCCAGCTTCAGGCGCACGACGGTTTCCAGAACGGCAACCGCTGCATCAGCACCGCCTTCGGCGAGGTCGGTGCCGCAGCCAACAACCCGTCGCTGCTGATCACCGACTTCCCGCAGCAGATCAACCGTAACGAGGGCTTCTCGATCCAGGTCAGCACCCGCAACCTGGTCCGGGACCGGTTCCTCCCGGCCGGCCAGGGCGGCTACTACCTGGAGAGCTCGCTGCTCAACGGTGAGGGCCTGACCCGCGGTCACTTCCACACCGCCTGCCGGATGCTGAACAACACGGACGAGGCGCCTGCGCCGGAGCCGGTGCCGGCCTTCTTCGTGGCCACCGAGGACGGTGGCGGCGGCGCCCAGCCGGACCAGGTGACCATCCAGATCCCGGGCCTGCCGGACTCCGGTACCGCGCAGTGCGCGGTCTGGGCCGGCGACGGTTCGCACCGCATCCCGATGTCGGAGCGGGCCAACCAGACCCCGGCCTTCGACGCGGTGCGCATCCAGGTCAACTGACGCCGACGACTGAGGTCGTGCGGCTGAGACCAAACAGCGGGGCCGCCCGGAGAAATTCCGGGCGGCCCCGCTGCATGTAGGAAAGCCGGTGCAATCCTGCCGTGACCCGAGCCCTAACCGCGCCAGAGCGACATTCCCGCTGCTCAGCGGTTCTTGTACGCCTCGACCACCTCGACCGGGATGCGACCCCGTTCGGAAATCTTGTAGCCGTTCCGGACCGCCCATTCGCGGACGGCGCGGTTCTGCTCGCGGTTCATTCCGGGCGTGCCCGAACCGATGCCACGACGTGGGTTACGGCCCGTGTCGGCAGCACCACGGCCGAGTCGCCGGCCGGCATTGATAAACGGATCCAACGCCTTCCGCAGGACACCCGCGTTCTCGTCGGAAACGTCGATGGTGTACGCCACGCCATCCAGGCTGAACTCGACCGTACGGTCGGCCTTTCCGCCGTCGAGGTCGTCAGTCAGCACCGTGATTACTTGTTTGGCCATCGTCGATTACTCCCTGTGTCTGACGGGGTGTGCTCAAAGTTTGACTGATCGTCCGCCAATTACGCAACAAAAGCGCGCCCTGCGGCGGTTCGCGTTTTGCGTGACATCGAAATCCCCGATTTTGGATCTGCTCCGCGTGGGCGCGGCCGACTAGCTGTGAGCCGCCTGCCGTGTGCTGGGTCACACGGCGGAACAACCGAGGCCCGTCGCGACTTGAGCCAAACACGCTCAACTCATACGCGATAGCAGGTGTTCGATGGCAACTCTTCCGGTACTTCCACTGACCGACGCCGTACTACTGCCCGGCATGGTCATTCCGGTGACCCTCGACCCGACCACCCAGGCCGCGGTCGACGCGGCCCGCGCCACCGGCGACCACAAGCTGCTCGCCGTGCCCCGCCTGGACGGCGAGTACGGCTCCGTCGGCGCGGTCGCGACCATCGAGAAGGTCGGTCGGCTGCCCAGCGGCGAACCGGCCGCCGTGATCCGCGGCATCGCCCGCGCCCGCATCGGCTCCGGGGTGCCCGGTCCCGGCGCGGCGCTGTGGGTCGAGGCGTCCGAGATCGATGAACCCGCCCCGGCCGGCAAAGCCCGGGAACTGGCCCGCGAGTACCGCGCCCTGGTCACCTCCGTGCTCCAGCAACGCGGCGCGTGGCAGGTCATCGACGCGGTGGAGCGGATGACCGACCTCGGCGAGCTGGCCGACTCGGCCGGCTACGCGCCCTGGCTCAGCCTGGCGCAGAAGACCGAACTGCTGGCCGCACCGGACGTCACCGCGCGGCTGGAACTGCTCGTCGGTTGGGTGAAGGACCACCTGGCCGAGCAGGAGGTCACCGAGCAGATCAACTCCGAGGTACGCGAAGAACTGGAGAAGACGCAGCGGGAGTTCCTGCTGCGCCAGCAGCTCGCCGCGATCCGTAAGGAACTCGGCGAGGACGCCCCGGACGGCTCGGCCGACTACCGGGCCCGCGTCGAGGCCGCCGACCTGCCCGAGAAGGTACGCGAGGCGGCCCTGCGGGAGGTCGGCAAACTGGAGCGGGCCAGCGACGCCTCCCCGGAGGCGGGTTGGATCCGTACCTGGCTCGACACGGTGCTGGAGATGCCGTGGAGCACGCGTACCGAGGACAACACGGACCTGGCCGCGGCACGGGCCGTGCTCGACGCCGACCACGCCGGCCTGGCCGACGTCAAGGACCGCATCCTGGAGTACCTGGCGGTGCGCAACCGGCGCGCCGAACGTGACCTCGGGGTGGTCGGCGGCCGTGGCTCCGGTGCCGTACTGGCCCTCGCGGGCCCGCCCGGTGTCGGCAAGACCAGCCTCGGTGAGTCGGTCGCCCGGGCACTCGGCCGGACGTTCGTCCGGGTCTCCCTCGGCGGTATCCGTGACGAGGCCGAGATCCGGGGACACCGCCGTACCTACGTGGGGGCGCTACCCGGGCGGATCGTCCGGGCGCTGCGCGAGGCGGGGTCGATGAACCCCGTGGTGCTGCTCGACGAGGTGGACAAGGTCTCCGTGGGGTACGCCGGCGACCCGGCCGCGGCCCTGCTGGAGGTGCTCGACCCGGCGCAGAACCACACCTTCCGGGACCACTACCTGGAGGTCGACCTCGACCTGTCCGATGTGCTGTTCCTGGCCACCGCCAACGTGGTGGAAGCCATCCCCGGGCCGCTGCTGGACCGGATGGAACTTGTCACTCTGGACGGGTACACCGAGGACGAGAAGGTGGCCATCGCCCGCGACCACCTGCTGCCGCGCCAGCGGGAGCGGGCCGGGCTGACCACCGACGAGGTCGACGTGGACGCCGCAGCGTTGGCACGGATCGCCGGGGAGTACACCCGCGAGGCCGGCGTACGGCAGCTGGAGCGTGCCCTGGCGAAGATCATGCGGAAGGTGGCCGTGACCCTGGCCGACGACCCGACGCCCGCCCGCGTCGGTGCCGACGACCTGGTCCGCTACCTCGGCCGGCCGAAGCACACGCCGGAATCGGCGGAACGCACCGCGACACCTGGCGTGGCCACGGGACTGGCGGTCACCGGTGCCGGGGGAGACGTGTTGTTCATCGAGGCGACAAGCATGGACGGCGAGCCGGGGCTGACCCTCACCGGCCAGCTCGGCGACGTGATGAAGGAGTCGGCGCACATCGCCCTTTCCTACCTGCGGGCCAACGGTCGTCGCCTCGGCCTGGACCCGAACGCCCTCGCCGGGCGGCGGATCCACCTGCACGTCCCGGCGGGCGCGGTGCCCAAGGACGGGCCCAGCGCCGGCATCACGATGGTCACCGCCCTGGCATCGCTGGCCAGCGGCCGACCGGTACGCCCCGAGTTCGGGATGACCGGCGAGGTGACTCTCTCCGGGCGGGTGCTGCCCATCGGCGGCGTGAAGCAGAAGCTCCTCGCCGCCCACCGGGCCGGACTGACCGAGGTGATCATCCCGGCCCGCAACGAACCGGACCTGGACGACCTGCCGACCGAGGTGCGCGAGGCGCTGACCGTGCACACCCTGGCCGACGTCGCCGACGTACTCGCGCTGGCGCTGCGCCCGGCCGAGATCGATCCGGCGTCGTTGGGCGGGCAGCGCGTCACCGCCGCCTGACCGTGCTCGCGCCCCCGGTCACCTGGCCGGGGGGCGCGGCACAGCGGAGCAGGCGACGGGAGCCGGGGCGCGGGAGGGTGACCGAGATCAGCGGCGGTCGCGTCGGTCGCCGTCGTCGAATCGGCGCTCGCCGGGACGTCCCTCCCGGTCCCGGCGGACGGTGGCCTTACGGCCCTTGATGGTGCTGCCGCGCAGCCCGGCGATGACCTCGTCGGCGACGCCGAGGGGCACCTCGACCAGGGAGAAGCGATCAGCGATCTCGATCGAGCCGATGTCCCTGCCCCGGACCCCGGTCTCCCCGGTTATCGCGCCCACCAGATCCTGCGGGCGCACCCCGGCCCGCCGGCCCACCCCGATGAAGACCTGGGTGGTGCCGGCGGTACGGGGCCGCGCCGGTCGGCGTTCGCCCCGGCCCTCGTACCCCGCCGACCGGCCCTCCCGAGGCGGGCGGACCGCCACCTGCGGGATCTCCTCCTCGGCCTCGTCGGAACCGGGCAGCGTCGCCTCGTGGGCCAGCTTCACGGCGGCGAGCGCCACCTCCATCAGGTCGAACTCGTCGCTGAGCGTCTCGACGATCACCCGGAACGGGTCCAGGTCGTCCTCCAGCAGGCTTTCCCGCAGCGCGGCCTGGGTCAGCTCCAGCCGACGGGTTCGTAGATCGGCGACCGTGGGGATCTTGTCGATCGCGATCCGCTGCCCGGTGACCCGCTCGATGGTCTTGAGCATCCGGTGCTCCCGGGGCTCGGCCAGGGTGATGGCCACCCCCTCCCGTCCGGCTCGGCCAACCCGACCGATGCGGTGCACGTACGACTCAGGTGCCGACGGCACGTCGAAGTTGACCACGTGGCTGAGCTGCTCGACGTCGAGCCCACGGGCCGCCACGTCGGTGGCGACCAGCAGATCGGCGGTGCCGGCGCGCAGCCGCCCCATCACCCGGTCCCGCTGCTCCTGGCTCATGCCGCCGTGCAGCGCCTCCGCCCGGTAACCGCGACCGTTCATCGTCTCGGTGAGCCGGTCCACCTCCTCCCGGCTGCGACAGAACACGATCGCCGCGGTGGGCGACTCGACGTCCAGCACCCGCCCCAGCGCCGCTGGTTTGTGCGCCCGCGCCACCAGGTACGCGCTCTGCCGCACCCGGGGCGCCTCACCGGCCACCGGCTGCTCGCGGGCGATCAGGATGCGCACCGGATCGCTCAGGTGCGCTCGGGCCATCCCGTCGATACGCGCCGGCATGGTGGCCGAGAACAGCACCGTCTGTCGCTGCTCGGGGGTGTGTTCCAGGATCGCCTCGATGTCCTCGGCGAAGCCCATGTCGAGCATCTCGTCGGCCTCGTCCAGCACCACCGTGGCGAGGTTGCCCAGCCGCAGCGTGCCCCGGGCGATGTGGTCCAGAGCGCGACCGGGAGTGGCCACCACGACGTCGATGCCGGCGTCCAGCGCCCGCAACTGCCGACCGATCGGCTGCCCGCCGTAGATCGGCAACACCCGCGCACCGAGGTCCTTGCCGTAGCGGTGAAACGCCTCGGAGACCTGCACCGCGAGTTCCCGGGTCGGCACCAGCACGAGCGCGTGCGGGTCGTCTCCGGCCCGGTCGTCGGGCATTCGCTGCAACAGCGGTAGGGCGAACGCCGCCGTCTTGCCCGTGCCCGTCGCCGCCTGCCCGAGCAGATCCCGGCCGCTCAGCAGCGGTGGGATCGCCTCCCGCTGGATCGGCGTGGGCTCCTCGTACCCGAGCGCGGCTAGTGCGGCGAGCAGTTCGGGTCGTAGGCCGAGTTCCGTGAAGGCGGGCGGCTCGGCGGACGGGTCGGGCAGTACGGGCGTGGAACTCATGGGTCAAGCCTTTCATCACCTCCCCTGGACCGCTGCGGCGACCACCCGAACATGTGCGCGGCGTCGCCGAGGGCGGTGCCGCCTTGGACGCCGCCGTGTCCCGACCGCTGACCGTCATCGCGGAGAGCGGACCTCGCCGCGACACCGCCAACGGTCCTGGCCACCGCACTAGCATCGGGTCGTGACAGTCACCGTGCCGGCCGGCGGTCCGCAGGAGGCCCTCCTGCGACGGGTGATCGCGTACTTCGCCGCCAACGGTGTCGGCGACACCAGCCTGCGTACGCTCGCGGCCGAGATCGGGACCAGCCACCGGATGCTGATCTACCATTTCGGCTCCCGCGAAGGGCTGCTCACCGCGATGGTCGAGGCCGTCTGGCGGGACCAGCAGGAACTGCTCGACTCGCTGCTGCGTGAGGCGGCCGACGACCCGTACGACGGCGCCTGGCGTTTCTGGCTCCGGCTCGCCGACGATCGGGCGTTCGCGCCGCTGTTCTTCGAGATGTCGGCGGCGGCGATGCAGGGGCACGCGTGGGCCAGCGCGTTGCGCACCTGGATCACCTTCTGGACCGACCGGCTCGGCTGGTTCTTCGAGGAGGTTGGCCATCCGACCGCACAGGCGCGGATCCAGGCGCGGATGGCGATGGCGATGACCCGGGGCGTCCTGTTCGAGTTGGCGCTCACCGGCGACCGGGCGACGGCGGACGCCACCATGGCGGCCTTCCTGCAATCCACCCGGCCGATCAGCCGGGCCGGGTGACGCGCGCGGCGTGGGTGACGTCCGGCAACGGCTCAGGGGTGCGGCCCGCGCACCTCGGTCGTGACGAACCGAGCGAGTTCCGCCGCGAGCCGGCGGGGTTGATCCTCCGGCACCAGGGTGTAACTGTCGTCGATCTCGATCAGTCGGCCCCGGGGAAACAGGGCCGCCAGCCGGGGGCCGTGCGACGGGGGCATGAGCTTGTCCTCACGGGCCCAGGCCACGAGGACCGGGCGGTCGAATGACGCCAGCCGGTTCGGCAGGGCCCGCAGTTCCGCCTTCGGCGGGGTGGACAACGCGAAGGTGCGCAGGTCCCGTCGGATCGCCCGGTCCTGCTGCGCCGGTCGGAACCAGGCGTCCAGCACCTCGTCGGGGATCGGGTACTTGCTCATCCACCCCCACGCGCCGGGAGCGCGCCGGAACCAGCCGAACCGTTGAAGTTGCATCGACAGCCACAGCGCACCCGGAAGTCGCGCGCTCATCGCCACCGCCTTGCCCGGCTTTCCGGGCGGGAAGTTGTCGAACGCCTCGCAGGCGACCAGCGCCAGACCGGCGATCCGGTCGGTCGGGCCGTCGGCCACGAGGAACTGGATGCCACCCCAGTCGTTGGCGACCAGGGTCACCTCACGCAGGTCCAGTGCGTCGAGCAGTTCCCCGACGAGGGCGGCGACGCCCCGGTGGGTGACCAGTTCCGGCCGGTCCATCGGTCTCCGGTGGCTGCCGAGCGGCAGGGTGGGGCAGACGCAGCGCACGGTCGGACCGAGTTCGGCGACCACCCGACGCCACAGGCTCGCGTCCATGTTCACACCGTGCAGCAGCACCAGGACTGCTCCGTCACCACCGGTGTCGGTGTAGTCGATCGTGCCCGTGGTCAGGGTGATGGTCGGCATCGACCGTCCCTCCCGTCCGTCGACCGCACCTCCGCGGCACGGGTCGTTGTACCGAATGGTACAACGACCCCGCCCGGTCTGTGTGCCGCCGGGCGGCACGCGCCTGCCGAGTGGTCTGCCACGCCTTAGGGGGATACAGGAGTATTGCTCGCACTCATCCGGATTGGTGTGGTTACTTTCTGTCACAGGCGACCGTCGCGGCGGCAGAGAGGACCGATCATGCGAGTGCCCAGCCGAAGCCCGGGACACCGACCCGGTCTCCCCGTCACCCCGGCCCGCCGACGCCCACCGGGTATCGTGCGCCCGGTCACCGCGGCCCCGCCCGACCTGGCGGCCTACCGCGACGCCGTGGCCGAACTGTTGGTCGAGGTGAGCGCGCTCGCCGGGGTGAGCAGCGCGAAGGCTCGTCAGGTGCTGATCGACCAGCGGCTGCGGGAACCGGCCATCATGCAGGTGCTCGACGCCACCTCCCAGGGGCTGATCGGAGCCCGCGAGACCCTGCTGCTGGAGATGGCCCGGTACCAGCCGAACGAGCGCAGTTCCGCCGCTGACCTGGCCGCACTGGTCCGCATCTACCTGCTGTCCCGGATCGACGTGATGTGGTGGCGCGACGCCGCCACGTTCCTCACCGACACGGAGGTCTACCACAGCGCCGAACTTGTCGACCTGGAGTGGTTGCGGCGGCGAGGGCTGCTGCGGTTCCAGTACACCGAGCAGCCCCGCACGGTCGTCGGCCGGGGCGTACGCGCGCTGCGCCGCCGGGTGCTGCCCGACGCCACGCCGCGTACCGCCGGGTTGCTGTTCCGCCGGTCCCGCCGTGAGGTGATCGCCCTGCTCAACGACATCGGTCGCGAGTTCGCCGCGACCACCCCGGCGGGCACGCCGCCGCTCTGGGTGACCAGCCTGGTCCGCAGCGCCGAACACCAGTACCGGTTGCGCCGCCTCGGGTACGCCGCCATGGTGCCCAGCGGCCACTGCCTGGGCTGGGCGGTCGACGTGGAGATGGAGTGGTACCGCCGCTTCGGGGTCCGGGACACCCTGGCCGGGCTGCTGCTGAACCGGCAACGGGCGGGCGAGATCAACGTGGTGGACGAGGGGCAGGCGTGGCACATCTGCCTCGCGCCGTCGGCGACGCTGCGGCTGCGCCGCGCGTACGAAGCCGAAATGGGGGGCTGACCGTGTGCGGGATCATGCTCAGCATCGGCCCGGAGGCGGACCCGGCGATCTTCCGGCGGATGCTCGGCACACTCGCGCCACGGGGCGAGGTGACCGAGACCCGACACGAGAGTGGTCTGCTCGCCGGCACCCGGCGGCTGCGGGTGGTGGATCGTGAGCGCGCCGTGCAGCCCTGGGTCTCCGCCGACGAGCGGTGGCTGCTCTGCTACAACGGCGAGGTCTTCAACCACCATGAACTGCGGTCGGAGCTGACCGCCCTCGGTCACCGGTTCCGCAGCGCCAGCGACACCGAGGTGGTGCTCGCGGCGTTCGAACACTGGGGCGAGCAGGTGGTGACCCGGTTGCGGGGCGAGTACGCCTTCGTCGTGGTGGAACGGGCCACCGGACGCGCGTACCTGGTCCGGGATCCGCTCGGCGTGAAGCCCCTGTACTGGGCGCGGACACCGGGGTGCCTGCACCTCGCCAGTGAGGTCAAGGCGCTGGTCCGGCTGGGCGCGCCGGTGGGCGAGGTGCCGCCGGGGCACCACGGTTGGGCCGACGCCGACGGTCACCCGCAGCTGCGACCGTACGTGGACCTGCTCGCCCTCGGCGCGGGCCGGCCGGTGGTGGCGGACCCGGACGAGGCCGCCCTGCTCGTCCGTGCCGCCCTCACCGACAGCCTCCGGGTGCGGCTGGACACCGACCTGACGGTGGGCGTGGTGCTCTCCGGCGGGTTGGACAGCTCGCTGGCGCTGCTGCACGCGGCCCAGCTGCACCCGGACTGTGTCGCCGTCACCGTCGGCGTGCCGGAGAGCCCGGACCTGGCGTACGCCCGGCGGCTGGCGAAGGATCTCGGCGTGGCGCACGAGGTGGTGGAGCTGCGCCCGCGCGACATCCGGCTCGCCGACGTGCGGGAGGCGATCCGGATCTCCGAGCTGACCGAGTACGGCGACATCATCAACGCGGTCGTCTCCGTGCCGATCTTCCGGCGGTTGCGCGAGTTGGGCGTCAAGGTGGTCCTCACCGGAGACGGCTCGGACGAGCTGTTCGGCGGCTACCCCATGTACCACGAGGTCGGTCCGGAGGCGTCCCGGCGACTCTTCCTGCACAAGATCCGCAACCTGTGCCGGACCGAGCTCCAGCGGGTCGACCGGACCAGCATGGCCTTCGGCGTCGAGGCCCGGGTGCCCTTCCTCGACCTCGCGCTCGTCGAGCTGGCGATGCGCTTGCCGATCGATTTGAAGCTGCGTGCCGGCCAGGAGAAGTGGATCGTCCGCCGGGCCTTCGCCGACGTGCTGCCCGACTACATCCGACGCCGGCCGAAGAACCCCATGTCGTACTCCTCCGGGCTGCACGAGCGGGCCCGGTTGTACAAGCCGCTCTTCGCCCGCCTGCACCGATCATTCGGCTACCACCTGCTGGAGCCGGTCCGCCGTGACTTCGACAGCGTGCTGATGCGCTGCGGCAACGACCTGGACGCCGCGCTCGCCGCCGGTCGGGCGAGGCCCGACTACACAGTGCTGGAACACGCCCGGGACCTGGTCGGTGCGGCGAAGTGGAACGCCACCCCGATCATGCGCCGGCTGGTGTCCCCACGTCGCAACCGCGGCGACGAGGCCCCGCTGCCCGGCTGAGTCGTTGTCGGGCCCGTGGTGGCCCAGGATTGACTCTGACACGGTGTCAGCGCCGACCCTGGGGGAGCCATGTTGACCATCGGAGACTTCGCCAGCCTGGGCCGGGTGTCGGTCCGGATGCTGCGGCACTACGACAGCATCGGGCTGCTACCGCCGGCCGCCGTCGATCCGCACAGCGGCTACCGCTACTACACCGCCGCCCAACTGGGTCGGCTCAACCGGGTGATCGCCCTCAAGGAGCTGGGCCTGACCCTGGCCCAGGTGCGGGCGATCCTCGACGAGGCGGTCGACCTGGTCGAGCTGCGGGGCATGCTGCGGCTGCGTCGGGCCCAGTTGGCGGCGCAGGTGGCGGCGGACACCGCCCGACTGTCCAGCGTCGAGGCGAGGCTCCACATGATTGAGACGGAGGGTCGGATGACCAGCCAGGATGTCGTGCTCAAGCAGGTGCCGTCGATCCGGGTCGCGGAGCTGAGTGCCGTCGCCCGCAGCTACGAACCAGCGGACATCGGTCCGGTACTGACGCCGCTCTACCCGGAGCTGTTCCGCCGGCTGGAGGCCGCCGGGGTCAGCCCGGCCGGTCCGGCGGTGGCCTGGTACGACCAGGCCGCCGACGGCGACGGCGTCGTGGTGCACGCCGGGGTGGGGATCGAGGGCAACCGGGATGCGGTCGGCGGCATCACCGTGGTGGAACTGCCGGCGATCACGGCGGCGACGACGATCCACCACGGCCCGATGGACACGGCCGACCGCAGCCTGCAGGTGCTGGCCCGCTGGATCGAGGAGAACGACTGGCGGACGGACGGCTACGCGCGCGAACTCTACGTGGAGTACTGGCCGGAGGAGGCCGACAAGGGGGTCACCGAGTTGCAGCTGCCGGTCCGTCGAGCCTGAGCCGAGCGGCGTGGCCGGGTGACCGGCCACGCCGCCCGGCCCCGATCAGGGTCAGCCGGTGAGCAGCAGGGCACCGACCGCGGCGAGGGTGCCGAGCACCGCGACCACGGCGCTGGTCAGCAGGAACCGGACCGCCGGCACCCGGACCCGGGCGGCCCGGCATCGTTCCAGCCACAGCAGCGTCGCCAGAGACGCCCAGGGCAGCGCCAGCGGTCCCACGTTGGTGCCGATCAGGAGCGCCAGCAGTCGCTGCCGTTCCCCGGCCGGCAGCACCACCTCGCCGGCCAGATAGGCCGGCAGGTTGTTCACCAGATTGGCCAGCAGGGCTCCGGTGCCACCTGCGCGCAGCGCGCCGAGCACCCCGCCGTCCGGCCCGATCAGCCCGGCCACCAGGTCGTTCAACCCGTGCCGACCGATGGTCTGGATCACCAGGAACAGCCCGGTGACGAAGAGCAGCAACCGCCAGGGGACCAGCGCGTACCGCAGCGTGCGGGGCGAGCGGATGGCGAAGGCGAGCACCAGCGGACCGGCGGCGACCGTCGAGCCGAGGCCGACCGGTACGCCGGCCAGGATCGCGCCGACGAAGAGCAGGCAGCCGGCGAGCGCGGTGCGGTACAGCACCCCGTCGGGCGGGCGGTGTGCCGCCGGTGCCGGGAACCGGTTGCCGGGCGGCCGGGCCGGCCGCCACCAGCAGTACCAGAGCAGCACCGTGGTGACCGCGAGCACGGCCAGTTGCGGCAGCCACATCAGGCTCGCGTACGTGAGCGGGTCCAGGCCGATCCGGTCCGCGGCGAGCAGGTTGGTCAGGTTGGACACCGGCAGCAGCAGGCTGGCCGTGTTCGCCAGCCAGACGGTGGTGACCGCCAGCGGCGCCACCGCGGTGCGCAGGGTGGCCGCCAGGGTGAGCAGCACCGGGGTGAGCAGCACGGCGGTGGTGTCCAGGTTGAGCACGACGGTGGTCACCGCGGCGAAGCCGACGCAGAGTGCGAACAGCGCGGGCCAGCTACCGCCGGCGGCCACGGCCAGCCGGGTGGCGAGCACGTCGAAGACACCGGCGGCTGCGGTCAGTTCGGCGAGGACCACCACGGTGCCGAGGAAGAGCAGCAGTGGCAGGATCCGGCCGAGGGTGGCGGCGGCCTCGGGGCGGGGCAACAGCCCGGTCGCGACGCAACCGGCCCCGACGACGGCGAGCAGAACGGCGATCGCGTCGAGCGGGTGGGGTCGGCGGCGGGGCGGTCGGATCGGGGCGGGCGGGGCAGCCCCGGCAGTGGTCACGATCGGCCATCCTGACACGCCCGGCGTACCCCGCCGGTCTCGGTGTCGTCGCAGGTGACGGCCGGCACGGCCAGCGGTGGCAGCGGAGCCGCGGCGGCGGTGAGGGACGGTGGCGACGACGGACCCGCGACGACGGCCTGCCGACAGCACCCGGGGTGGATGGTGTCGGCAGGCCGCCGCTGGTGCCGCCCGGTCAGCCGGCGGGCGGGTACGGGTCGTCCTGGTAGGTGTACTCGGTTTCGATCTTGCCGTCGGCCGTGTGCACCACGAGCTGGCTGGGTTCGTTGCCGTGTGCCGTCTCGCGCCCGGCCTCGACCGCCCGCTGCTTCGTGTCGTACGTCCCGACGACGGTGCTGCCCTGCTCGACCTTCCAGCCGGCGCCGTCGGGCACCACGTGGTACTCGTTGCGCGTCATCTCACACCCCTTCCCTGCGTGACGGACGTGGTACCCGGGGCAGGCGGGAGGAAACGCGACAGTCGATGCGGCTGTTACGCGGTCGGGCCCGGCCACCCCGTACGGGGTGACCGGGCCCGGTCGGTGCGCTGGTCCTACCAGCTCAGGTAGCTGGGCTGGGTCTGGACGTTCAGCTCGCGGAAGTGGGCCAGCTTCGCCGTCCACGTCCGCCAGTCGTTGAGCGCCAGCACGTCGAGCCCCTTCTGGATGTCGGAGGAGTAGATGTGCCCGTTGTAGTAGTAGGCCGACCAGGAGCCGCCCACGATCAGCTGGCTGTCCGACAGCGGGCCGCGCTCCCAGTAGCCGATCTCCTTCGGCTTGCGGGAGTTGGTGAAGTCCCACACCGAGACGCCGCCCTGGTACCAGGCCTGGACCATGATGTCCTTGCCGAGGACGGGGATGAGCGAGCCGTTGTGGGCCACGCAGTTCTCGGTGTCGCCGTTGGTGCGGGGGATCTTGTAGTAGCTGCGGAACTCCAGCTTCCGCTGGTCACCCCGACCGGTGATGTCGTAGATGGCGTTGGCGCCACGCTGCGGGCCCACGGTCTCGTTGCAGGTGGCGCCGCCGCCACCGCCCAGCTCGTCGGTGAAGACGACCTTGGTGCCACGGTTGTTGAAGGTGGCCGAGTGCCAGAACGCGAAGTTGGTGGTGTCCCGCACGGTGTGCAGCACCCGTGGCGCCTCCCGCTTGCTGATGTCCAGCAGCACCCCGTCACCCATGCAGGCGCCGGCCGCGAGGTCCTTCGTCGGGTACGCGGTGATGTCGTGGCAGCCCGTGGTCGCCGAGCCGCCGGTACGACCCTCGTAGCCACCGTCGGGGAAGAGGTTCGGCGTGGCGATGACGGCCGCGTCGGTCGGCTTCTTCAGCGGCACCTTGACGATGCTGATCGAGTCGTGCGGCGGCTGGCAGTCCGGGAAGGCGGCGTTCGGGCTGTACGAGGAGACGTACAGGTAGACCGACTTCTTGTCCTTCGCCGGTACCAGCGTGTGGGTGTGTGAGCCGCAGGCCGTCTCGACCGCCTTGACGTACCGCGGGCTGGCCTTGTGCTTGATGTCGAAGATCTTGATGCCCTCCCACGATGCCTTGTTCGTGGCGGACTGGGAGGTGCTGCTGCACGAGTCGTCGTTGCGGGACGAGTCCGTGGACAGGAAGAGCAGGTCGCCGTAGACGGAGACGTCGTTCTGCGCGCCCGGGCAGAGCACCTGGGAGACAATCTTCGGCTTGCTCGGCTTGGCGACGTCGTAGATGACGAAGCCGTCGTAGTTGCCGACGAAGGCGTACCTGCCCTGGAAGGCGATGTCGGTGCCGAGCGCCGCGGTGGTGTCGAACGGCGCCTGCTTCGGCAGGTTGGCGATCAGCTTGAGGTTGGGGCTGCTGGCAATCTCGTCGACACCGAGCGGTGCCTGGACGGCTGCGGCGGGCTCGCTGGCCGCCGACGAGACCGTCTGTGCGTTGCCGGGCGAGGCAACGGCGATGCTGGCGAGGAGGAGCCCGGTGGCGGCCACACTGACGATACGCAGTTGCCGCCCCCGTGGCAGGGTCGATCCGACCATCGGCGACGCCCTTCGAGAGGGGTAGTGACGTTGGCCGTACCCTACTCGTAGATGAGATTCATCGATGTGATCCAGCTCACATTCTACGTCCAATGTGAATGGTTACGATCGCAGCGACCTCGACCCGGAGGAGGTGTGGCATGACCGCCCGACGCGGACGGCTACTCGCCGCCGTCACATCGGTTGCCGTGGCGCTGGCCGCCGGAGCCTTCGCGTTGCGCGGTGTCTCCGCATCGGACGATCCGGCCCCGGCAACCGCCACCGCGCCCGCCACCGCCAGCCCCGCGCCGGCCTCGGCGGACGCCTCCGCGCCACCGGTCATCGTGCCGGGTCGTCCGGGTGAGGAAGCCGTCGAACGCCCCGCCGACGAGGTCCGCGACGACGCGCCGCCGCGCTACAACGGGCTGGACACCTGGTTCGTCCGGATGATGATCCCGCACCACGAGCAGGCGCTGGAGATGGCCGAGCTGGCCACCGACCGGTCCGCCGAGCCGCAGGTGCGTGCCCTCGCCGACCGGATCCGGGCCAGCCAGGGGCCGGAGATCGGCGTGCTGCGGGCCTGGCTGACCGCGCGGGGTCTCTCCGCCGGTGTCGACGGGCACGACCACGCCACGATGCGCGGGATGCAGTCGGCCGAGGCGATGCGCCGGCTCGCGGCCGCCCGGGGCGCCGAGTTCGACCGTCTCTTCCTGCGGATGATGACCGATCACCACGAGGGCGCCGTGGTGATGGCGACCGACGTGCTGAAGGTGGGGGTCGACCTGACCGTGGAGCAGTTCGCCACCTCCGTGGCCAGCGAGCAGTCCGTCGAGATCGCCCGGATGCGCGACCTGCTGCCGTCCTGACCGATCCAGCTCCGGGAAGGCCGGGAGCACCTTTCGCGTCCGTCGCCGGGATGCCTCGTACGCTGGGTGCACGATGAATGCGATGATCTTCGGCCGGCGGTTGCCCGCGGTCGCCTTCGACGTTGCCCTTGCCGGCCTGGTGGCCCTGGTCAGCGTGGCCGGCGGGCCGGTGCAGCCGGGCGGCTGGTGGTCCAGTTCCATAGGTGTCGCGATGGCGCTGGCGCTGCTGTTCCGCCGCGTCCGCCCGGTGGCGGTGACCGTCGTGGTGGCGGCGCTGGCCTTCGCCCAGGTCGCCCTCGGGTGGGCGCCGATGCTCTACGACGTGGCGGTCCTGATCGCCCTCTACGGCGTGGTCAAGTACGCCGAGCGGCTACGCGACGGCGCCATCGCCGGAGTGGTGGCCGTGCTCGGAGCGGTCTTCGCCGCCGTGCGGGATCCGTTGCCGGCCGCCTGGTACTACGCCGCCGTCTACTACACCCTGCTCACCGGGGCGGTCTGGCTGGTGGCCCTGAACGTCCGTACCCGCCGGCAGTACGTGCTCAGCCTGGAGGAGCGGGCGGCCACCCTCGAACGCGAGCGGGAGGCCGAGGCGCGGGCGGCGGTGGCGGAGGAACGCACCCGCATCGCCCGCGAACTGCACGACGTCGTGGCGCACAGCATGGCAGTCATGATCGTTCAGGCGGACGGGGCCCGGTACATGATCGACCAGAATCCCGACACCTCCCGGGACGCGCTCAAGATCGTGGCGGACACCGGCCGGCAGGGACTGGAGGACATGCGTCGGCTGGTGGGCGTACTGCGCGAAGCGAACCCTCCGGAACCAGTGCCCACACCGGCCGTACGACCCGTGCCCGACCCGGCCGGGCCCGACCACCGGCGGCCCTCGCTGGCCGAGCTGCCCGCTTTGCTGGACCGGTTCCGGGAGGCCGGGTTGCGGGTGCGCTACACGGTCACCGGCAGATCCCTCCCGCTGCCGCCCGCGCTGGAACTGACCGTGCACCGGTTGGCGCAGGAGGCGTTGACAAACGTGCTCAAGCACGCCGGAGTGGGAGCGAGCGTGGCGCTCACGCTGGCGCACACCGCGGACGGTGTCGCGCTCGCGGTGGTCGACGACGGTCGCGGTCACGGACCGCTCACCCCGACACCACCGGGTGGTCACGGGCTGGTCGGCATGCGCGAACGGGTCTCGGTGTACGACGGCACCCTCACCGCCGGTGCCCGGCTGGCCGGTGGCTGGCAGGTACGGGCGTGGCTGCCGCTGCCGTCGTCCCCGGGCTCGGAGGTGCTCGCGGCATGACGATCCGGGTGGTGATCGTGGATGACCAGGCGCTCGTGCGAGCCGGCTTCCGGATGGTGCTGGACTCCCAGCCCGATCTTGAGGTGGTGGGCGAGGCGATCGACGGCGCGGACGCGCTGCGGGTACTCGACCGCGTCCCGGCGGACGTGGTGGTGATGGACATCCGGATGCCGACGATGGACGGGGTGGAGGCCACTCGGCGGCTCTGCGCCAACCGGCCGGCCGGAGGACCGAGAGTGCTGGTGCTGACCACCTTCGACACCGAAGCGGACGCGTTCGCCGCGCTGCGCGCGGGAGCCAGCGGCTTCCTGCTCAAGAACGTCCCTCCGGAGGAACTGCTGACCGCGATCCGGGTCGTCGCCGGCGGCGACTCGGTGGTCGCCCCGTCGATCACCCGCCGGCTGCTCGACCGGTTCGCCGGACAGCTCGGCAGCGGGCCCACCGAGAACCCCCGGCTGGCCCAGCTCACCGACCGGGAACGGGAGATCCTGCTGCTGGTCGCGCAGGGTCTGGCCAACGCGGAGATCGCCGCCCGGGTACACGTCGCCGAGGCGACGGTGAAGACCCACGTCGGCCGGATCCTGGCCAAGCTCCAGCTCCGCGACCGGGTGCAGGCGGTGGTGCTGGCGTACGAGAGCGGCCTGGTCACCCCGGGCGCTGAGGGCCCGCGTACGACCTGAGGCGTACGGGAGTGGCCGGGGCGGGACGACCTGAGGCGTACCGAGGTCGAGCGTCCGGGTTGATCTCGACAGGCCGGTGGTCTCCATAGCGTCGGGGACGTCCGACATCCACCGTCCCACGGAGCAGCACGTGTCGATCGCACCACCCGTCCACGTAACCGCAGGTGTCGCCGTCACCGCTCGGAGCCTGCGCAAGCAGTACGGCACCGGCCAGGCCGCCGTCGTCGCCCTCGACGACCTCGACGTCGACTTCGCCGCCGGCCGCTTCACGGCCATCATGGGCCCCTCCGGCTCCGGCAAGTCGACCCTGATGCACTGCCTGGCCGGCCTGGACCGCCCCACCGCCGGAACGGTACGCGTGGGCGACACCGAGCTGGGCCGCCTCGACGACCGCCGGCTGACCCTGCTGCGCCGCGACCGGATCGGCTTCGTGTTCCAGAAGTTCAACCTGCTGCCGGCGCTGCGCGCGGAGGAGAACATCACCTTGCCGTTGGACATCGCCGGACGGCGGCCGGACCCGGCCTGGCTGCGGCAGGTGGTCGCGGCGGTGGGACTGACCGACCGGCTGCGGCATCGTCCGGCCGAACTCTCCGGTGGCCAGCAGCAGCGCGTCGCGGTGGCCCGGGCACTGATCACCAAACCGTGGGTGATCTTCGCCGACGAGCCCACGGGCAACCTGGACTCCCGCGCCGGGGCAGAGGTGCTGCGGCTGCTGCGCGAGGCGGTCGACACCCTCGGGCAGACCGTGGTGATGGTGACCCACGCCCCGGTCGCCGCCGCCCACGCCGATCGGGTGGTCTTCCTCGCCGACGGTCGGCTCGTCCGGGAACTGGCCGAGCCGACCGCCGAGCGGGTCCTCGACGTGCTCGGTCGTCTGGACACCGACGCCACGGCCCCGGTCGGAGGGCGCTGACATGATCAGGCTGACCCTGCGGTCGTTGCGCGCCGAGGCGGCGCGCATGCTGCTGTCCACCCTCGCCGTCGTCCTCGGGGTGGCCTTCATCGCCGGCACGTTGATCTTCGTGGACGGGATGCGGGCCGGCGCGTACGACCGGGCCGGCACCTTCGACCGCCACACCGACGTCGGTGTCTACCGGGACGAGGCGATCGACGCGTCCCTGGTCGAACGGGTGCGCGCGGTCGACGGGGTACGCGCCGCCGAGGGCGAGCTGATCGGCACCGGCGGGCTGGTCGGCTCCGACGGCCGTCCGGTGCTCGGCTACGGGGTCCTCGCCGCGATCCCCACCGATCCCGCCCTCCAGTCGTACGACGTGGTGGCCGGCCGCCTGCCCGCCCGCACCGGCGAGCTGGTGCTCGACCAGCGGACCGTCACGGCGCAGGGGTTCGACCTCGGCGCGCCGGTACGCGTCGGCGGCGCCAGCGGCGCGGCCCGCCCGTACACCCTGGTGGGCACGGTCGACGTGGCCGGTACTGCGCGCGACGTCGGTGGTCCGTACATCGGTCTGGTGGGTGCCGACGCCCTCGCCGCGACCGACCGCGGCGGCTACGACCGGATCATGGTGGCGGCCGAGGCGGGTACGACCGATCGGTTGCTCGCCGAGCGGATCGCCGAGGCGGCCGGCGCGGACACGACCGTACGCACCCGACAGGAGATCCTCGACGCCACCGTGGCCGAGGAGGTTCGCGACCTGCGCCAGTTCAACATGGTGCTGCTCACCTTCGCCGGGGTGGCCGTGGTGGTCGCCGCCTTCGTCATCGCCAACACGTTCACGATCGTGCTCGCCCAGCGCACCCGGCGGACCGCGCTGCTGCGCCTGGTCGGCGCCACCCGGGAACAGGTGTTCCGGGCCACGCTGCTGGAGTCGGTAGCGGTCGGGCTCGCCGCCTCGACCCTCGGCGTGGGGCTCGGTGCCGGGCTGGCGGCCGGCCTCAACCTGTTGATGGCGCGGCTGGACACCCCGTTGCACGGCGAGCCGACCCTCACCGTCGGCACCGTGCTGGGCTGCCTCGCCGCCGGCACGGCCCTCACGGTCGGCGCGGCACTCGTACCGGCCTGGCAGGGCACCCGGGTCGCCCCGGTGGCCGCGTTGACCGACGCCGCCGTCCAGGTCGCCCGCCCCGCCGGCCGGGTACGCCTGGCGCTCGGCGCGATCGTCCTCGCCTGCGGGGTGGCGGCACTGGTCGGCGCGGCCTCGGCGGGGCAGGTCGTGCTGGTGGCCCTGGGCGGGGTGCTCGGCTTCCTCGGCCTGGTCCTGTTCGGTCCGGTGCTGGTGCCGGCGTTGGTGCGGCTGTTCGGCGTCCCGGCCCGCAGCATCTTCGGCAGGACCAGCTCCCTCGCCGTGGCCAACGCGGTCCGCAATCCGCGACGGCTCGCCGCGACCGCCACCGCGTTGGTGATCGGGATCGGCCTGGTCTCCTCCTTCGTGGTGGGCGCGCAGAGCACCAAGGCGGCCATCGAGCGCAGCGTCGACGCCGAGGTGGGCGTGGACTTCGTGGTGACCGGGATCGGGGTGGACCTGCCCGCCGGGGTCGTCGACGCGCTGGCCGACCGTCCCGAACTGGGCACGGTGCACGAGTCGCGTACGCACGTGGTCGCCGACGTCGAGTTCCGGGCCGCCGCCCCGGCGCTTGTCGGTCACCGGGTCGACCGGGTGCTCACCGGGCAGCTCGACCGGTTCGGACCGGGTCGGCTGCTGGTGCACCGGGAGCTGGCCGGTCGGCGCGGTTGGTCGGCGGGGGAGACGGTGACCCTGCACGGACGCTCGTTCGAGGTGGCGGCGGTGGTCGTCGGCACCGGACCCGAGGCCGACAACGGGCGGATACCGGAGGGTCACGTCGTCGAACTGGACGACGCCGACTTCACCCGGCTCTTCCCCGACGAGCGGGGCCACCTGGCGGAGGTCGACCCGGCGGCGGGGGTGTCCGCCACTGCGGCCCGGGCCGCGATCGAGGCGGTCCTGGTCGACTACCCGACGGTCAACCTGATGGACCAGGCGGCGTACAAACGGATGCTCACCGGCACCATCGACATGCTGCTGGCGTTCGTGGTGGCACTGCTCGGACTGGCGGTGGTGATCGCGTTGGTCGGGGTGGCGAACACACTGAGCCTGTCGGTGGTGGAACGCACCCGGGAGAACGCGGTGCTGCGGGCGGTCGGTCTGACCCGTGGGCGGATGCGGGGCATGCTGGCCGTCGAGGCGGTGCTCACCGCGCTGGTCGGCGCGGTGCTCGGCGTCGCCCTCGGCACCGGGGTCGCCGCCTCGGCGATGGCCGTGCTGTCCCGGATCGCCGGCGAGTTCACCCTCGTCGTGCCGTGGGGACAGCTCGGCGGCATCCTCGGGATCGCGGTGCTGGCGGCGCTGGTCGCATCGGTGCTGCCGGCCCGCCGGGCCCTGGCGCTGCCCGTCGTCGAGGCACTCGCGGACCGCTGATCAGAGGCGTTCCACCGTGGGGCCGGTGCAGCGGTTGCGGGTGTCGAAGACGTATCGGGCATGCCGGACCACGAGGTCGTAGTCGAACACGTCGTGGTCGGTGACCACCACGACACCGTCGGCCTCGCGCAGCTCGCGCTCGGTCAGGCCCACGGTCAGCACCCCGGCGGGCAGGTGGTGCGCCTCGGCGTACGGCTCGACCGCCCGGACCTCGGCGCCGAGTTCCCGCAGCCGGCGGGCGACCTCCACGGCCGGCGAGTCGCGCATGTCACCGGTGTTGCGCTTGTACGCCAGCCCGAGCAGCAGCAGCCGGGCGTCCTTGACCGCCCGCCCGGAGCGGTTCAGCCCGGCCATCACCCGTTGCGCCACGTGTTCGGGCATCTCGTGGTTGACGTCGTTGGCCAGCTCGATGAACCGGAACTGCCGGCCGAGGCGGCGCTTGACCTGCCAGGAGAGGTAGCAGGGGTCGATCGGCAGGCAGTGCCCGCCGACGCCGGGCCCGGGCCGGAACGGCATGAATCCGAACGGCTTCGTCTCGGCCGCCTCGATGGCCTGCCACACGTCGATGTCCAACTGGTGCGAGAGCATCGTCAGCTCGTTGACCAGGGCTATGTTGACCTGCCGGAAGGTGTTCTCGATGAGTTTGGTCAGCTCGGCGACCCGGGTCGAGTCCACCGGGACCGTGCGTTCCACGAGGCGCCGGTAGAACGAGTCGATCCGGGTGAGCGCGGCGGCGTCCACCCCGGAAACCACCTTCGGGGTGTTGGCCAGCCGCCAGGTCGGGTTGCCCGGGTCGATCCGCTCGGGGCTGTACCCGAGGTGGAAGTCCCCGGGGCTGCGCAGCCCGCTGGCCGCCTCCAACAGCGGTCGGAGCAGCTCCTCGGTGGTGCCGGGGTAGGTGGTGGATTCCAGGACCACCGTACAACCGGGCCGCAGGTACGGTCCGATCCCCGTGCCGGCCTGCTCCACGAAGCTCAGGTCGGGGGTGCCGTCACGCAGCGGAGTGGGCACGGTGATGACGCAGATGTCGAAGTCCTTGGCATCGGCGTACTCGGTGCTCGGGCGGTACCGACCGCTGGCCAGCGCACGGCCGAGCCGGTCGGCGGGAATGTCCGACACGAACGACTCGCCCGAAGCGAGGCGCTTGATCCGGTCGGCGTCGACGTCGAGGCCGACCACGTCCAGACCGGCCTCGACGGCCTGCATGGCCAGCGGCAGACCGACATAACCCTGGCCGACGACGACCAACTTCTCCACGCTCACCCGAACTCCCGAACAGTAGGAGATAACTGCTGGTGAGGAGCCTAGAGCGCAGTGTGGTGCCGTACGTCCGTTTCGGGGATTTAGAGCGACCGGTCGCGTTTAGGGAAGGTTGAGGCCGGTGAGGTCAGCCGCTCTCGCCCTCGCCGGTGCCCGGCGGATCACCGTCCGGCGGCGTGGTGGGCGTGGACGGCGTGGTGGGTGTCGACGGCGCCGGACTGCTGGGCGTATCCGTCGGCTCCGGGTCGGGGCTGGGCGTGGTCGGGTCCGGCGACGCGGGCTCGCTCGACTCGCTGGGCTGGGGCGAGGACGGCTCAGGCGACGGAGACTCGCTCGGCCGGGTCGTCGAACCGGCCGGACGCAGCGACGGCGCCTGCGCCGGTGCGCTCTCCTGCGGGCTCGGTGGTGCCGCTTCCTCGTCGGTGGACTCCACCGTCGGTGCGGTGGTCGGCAGCTTGACCGCCGGGGTGTTGGCCTCCTGGGTGGCGCCGAGCGCTGCGCCGAGCGCCGTCATCCCGACCAGCACGGCGGTCAGCGCGCCCACCAACTTGCCGCGACGCCGACGGCCCGGTGGCGGTGCGTCGATCACCGGCAGTCCGGTGCGTGTGTCCGGCCCGGCGTCGCGCAGCGCCGTGGCCGCCGGGACCACCGTGGTGGGCAGGGAGCCCTCGGAGACGGCTGCCCGTGCCGCCTCCGCCATCGCCGCCGCGCTGCTGAACCGGTCGGCCGGGTCCTTGGCCAGGGCCCGGTCGACCAGCACCCGCACCGCTTCCGGGATGTCGTGGGGCAGTTCCGGTGGTGGGTCGTCGAGATGCCGGACGGCGACCTGGAGAGGGTTGTCGCCGGTGAACGGCGGACTGCCGGTCAGACAGCAGTAGGCGACGGCACCGAGCGCGTACAGGTCCGTCGCGCCGGAGACCGGTCGCCCGGCGGCCTGCTCGGGAGCCATGTACAGAGCGGTGCCCGGCACGGCGTTGGTGCTGGTGATGCTGGTGACGTTCGTCGAACGGGCCACGCCGAAGTCGACCAGGACGACCGTGCCGTCCTCCTGGATCAGCAGGTTGCTCGGTTTGACGTCGCGGTGCACGATCCCGCCGACGTGCGCGGCGTGCAACGCCTGGGCCGCCTGCGCCACCACCGACATGGTCAGGCCGACGTCCAGGCGACCCTCGGCCTCGATCCGCTTGGACAGCGGCTGACCGGTGACGAACTCCATGACCAGGTAGTCGGCCCGGCCACCGTCGGGCAGATCGTCCTCACCGCAGTCGTAGACCTGCACGATTCCCGGGTGCCGCAGCGCCGCCATGATCCGTGCCTCGGCGCGGAACCGGGCGATGAAATCGGGGTCGGAGACGAGCGAGGGCAGCAGCACCTTGACCGCGACCTGCCGTCCGAGGATCAGGTCGGTCGCCCGCCAGACGTCGCCCATGCCGCCGGTGGCGACACGCTCGTCCAAGCGGTAGCGACCGCTGAGTACGACCTCCGAAGACAACACGGCATTACCGTACCCACCGCGAGCCCGAACGGCGCGTCGGCGGGTCGGGCCGTGCCGATGGTCGGCCCGTTGTCCGAATCGACGGACCCGTCGACCGCGGACCGCGGTTGTCCCAGGGTGATCAGGACGGCACAGGGCGCCACATTGTCGTCGGTGTCGGTCCGGTCCGACCGTCCGCAGCGTCGTGGGCCCGCGCCGCGTTACGGCGAACCGCGGTTGCGCAGGTAGACAATTCTCACTGCGGGTGTGCCCGCCACGTCCCGGTCCGGCGGTGTCGGCGCTTCGAACGTCGGCCCAACCTCGGTCGGCTGGGACTGGCGCGCGGTCAGGTTGTGGTCCTCGGCGTTGTCGGCGAGAATCCGCTACCGGGCCGCACGAGCCCGGTTCGTTCAGGTCAACGGGGGTGGGGTGCGGAGCGAGGTCCGGGGCGCGGAGTCGGCCGAGTCGAGGCGTGCCGCCCCTCGGTGGGCCTCCCGAGAGCGGCCGGTGGGGCGGCGGTGCGACCGTGACCGGTGAACTGGACGAACTGGTGGTGGCCGCCCGGGCGGGCGACGAGGACGCCTTCCGTCACCTTTACCGCAATCTCCAGCCCGGGCTGCTGCGCTACCTGACCGCCCTGGTCGGTGCGGACGCCGAGGACGTCGCGTCGGAGACCTGGTTGCAGGTGGCCCGCGACCTGCCCACCTTCACCGGCGGCCAGTTTCGTGCCTGGGTCGTCACCATCGCCAGGAACCGAGCCATGGACCACCTGCGCCGGCAGCGCCGTCGCCCCGCCTTGTCAGTGCCCGTGCAGGAACTCAGCGAGTTGGCCGGGGACGCGGACACCGCCGAACGGGCGGGCGAGAGTCTCGGCACCGAGGCCGCGCTCGCGATGATCGCCAGCCTGCCGCCCCGGGAGGCCGAGGCGGTGCTGCTGCGGGCCGTGATCGGGCTCGATGCCGAGACCGCCGGGCGGGTGCTCGGCCGTCGGGCCGGTGCGGTGCGTACCGCCGCCCACCGTGGCCTGCGCCGGCTGGCCGTGCTGCTGGACCAGCGAGCTGCGAGCACCGCACCCGACGACGTCCCGACCGGGGCCGACATCCGGGTCCGGCGACGAGCCGGCCTGCCGCCGCG
Source organism: Verrucosispora sp. WMMD703 (assembly GCF_049178935.1). Taxonomy (NCBI): domain Bacteria; kingdom Bacillati; phylum Actinomycetota; class Actinomycetes; order Micromonosporales; family Micromonosporaceae; genus Micromonospora; species Verrucosispora sp. WMMD703. The sequence goes on from NZ_JBMHMM010000004.1 coordinate 3,015,053, forward strand.
GACCGAACCGGTGGACGGCTGACATGCGTGGACTGCGAGTGATGCTGAGCCGGTCGCGACGCGGCGACCACGAGCGGCTGCTGGATGCCGCCTCGCACTCCGGACCCACGCGTACGGCACCGGGTCCGACCGGCCCGCTCGCCGACCTGTTACGGGCCGCCGCCGGTCCGGCGCGGGAGCGGGAGCTGGCCGGCGAGGAGGCCGCCGTCGCGGCGTTCCGCACCGCCCGCCAACCTGGGGCGGCGGCGTCGACGCCCCGGCGACGACGGCGCCGGTTCACCGTTGGCGCGGTGGCCTGGGTCGCCGGTCTGGCGGCCACCGCCACCGCGGGCGTCGCTCTGGCGGCGGCCGGTCTGGACGGCTCCGGTCCGGTCTCGCCGCCGGTCGTCACCAGCCCCGCCGCGCCGGCACCCACCATCGACGCCACGCCTCCCGGGGAGACCGGGCCTACCGGAGCGGCCACCGCAGCCCCGACCGACGGTCCTACCGCAGTCCCGACCTCCCCACCCACGCGGTCGCCGAGCACCCCGGTGTGGCCACCGGGCGCCTCGGCGACGCCGAGCCCCGGAGCCAGCGGGAACGTCGGCCCCGGAAACTCGGACAACACCAGGGACCATCCGGGCCTATGCCGGGCCTATCTGGCCAAGTCGGAACGGCAGCGGGAGCAGGCGCTGCGTACGCCGGCCTTCGAGGAGCTGGTGGTCGCGGCCGGCGGCGCGGAACACGTCGAGGAGTACTGCCACGGCCTGCGGGCCGAGCCGGAGCAGACCGGAAGCGCCGCCGGCTGAGTCCCACCGGACCCCTCCGTCCGGCGGTCCGCGCGAAGGGGAACCTGTTCCGCCCGAGCCGAATTCGACCGAATCGTGAAATCCGTTCGACGGACGGTTGGTCCCTGCTACACAGATGGTGGCGGAGCTGCCGAGACCGCCCCCCGGGCGAATCGCCTCGTCAACCAGCCGGCGAAGGCGACGTGTCAGGCGTTCGGAGCCGGTGCGTCGGCACCGTGCGGTTCAGGTTCATATGGGTTCGATGTCACCGGGGTGGGCTACCGTGGCGGCGGATCGATCGGGAAGGAGCCACGCATGGTGATGTCACCGGAGGTGGACCGGATCCCGGTGCTGCGGGACCGTGCCGCCGCGGCCCGGCACCTAGCCCGGATCTGCTTCAAGACCGGTCCACCCACCCTCACCGGGGTCGAGCTGGAATGGACGGTCCACGACGCCGTCGATCCGGTTCGCCCCGTCGACGCCGCGCGGCTGCGCGCGGCACTGGGGCCGTACGGCCCCACCACGCTGGACCCGACCAGCCCCGCCCTGCGCCTGCTCCGGGGCAGCGCGATGACCGTCGAGCCCGGCGGGCAACTGGAGATCTCCACCGCACCGCAAGCCTGCGTCGCCGCGCTGATCGATGCCACCCAGTCCGACGTGGAGCAGGCCACCAGACTGTTGGACGCCGCCGGCCTGACTCTCGGCCGGGCCGGCATCGACCCGTACCGACGCCCTCGGCCGGTGATCGACACCCCCCGCTACCGCGCGATGCGCCAGGTCTTCGACCGTCGCGGGCTCGACGGGCGGACGATGATGTACAGCACCGCCGGGCTGCAGATCTGTCTCGACGCCGGGCAGCCTGAGCAACTGCCGGCCCGTTGGCAACTGGTACACGCGGTCGGGCCGCCCCTGCTCGCCGCCTTCGCCACCGCCAACCGGCACGCCGGCCGTGACACCGGCTGGGCGTCGGCCCGGATGGGCGCGTGGTGGCGCATCGATCCCGCCCGCACCGCCCCGGTCTGGACGCCCGCCGAAGCTGACCGTGATCCGGTCGCCGCCTGGACGGCCTACGTCCTGGCCGCGCCGCTGCTCTGCGTGCGCGGCGACGGTCCGGACTGGACAGCTCCGCCGGGCGTGACCTTCGCCGACTGGGTCGACGGGGCGCTGCACCGACCGCCCCGCGTCGACGACCTGGAATACCACGTCAGCACCCTCTTCCCGCCGGTGCGTCCGCGTGGCTACCTGGAGATCCGCTACTTCGACGCCCAACCGGGGCGGGGCTGGATCCTGCCGTTGGCGGTGCTCAGCGCACTGCTCAGCGGGCCCGACACGATCGTCGCGGCGATGGAGGCGGCCGCGCCCGCTGCCGACAGCTGGCATCGCGCCGCGCGGCACGGCCTGCGGGACGCCACCCTGGCCCGGGCCGCCGCGGGCCTGCTCGACCTGGCCCGGACCGCGCTGCCGCGGCTGGAACTGCCGCCGACCCTGCACCAGGAGATGGACCACGGATTACGACGGCGGCGTGACGCCGCGGAGAGGAGCATGCGGTGACCGACATCGGCATCGACCGCGACGTCGAGGGGTTACGCGGCCGGATCGCGGCGGAGCTGGCGCGTACCCGCGCCCGCACCGCCCTGCTGACCGAGGCGGTGGACGACGACGACCTGATGCGTCAGCACTCGCCGTTGATGTCCCCGCTGGTGTGGGACCTGGCGCACGTGGGCAACCAGGAGGAACTCTGGCTGGTACGCGACGTCGGCGGGCGGGAACCGGTCCGATGTGACATCGACGACCTGTACGACGCGTTCAAGCAGCCGCGTCGGGACCGCCCGTCGTTGCCGTTGCTGCCGCCGCCGGAGGCCCGGGCGTACGTGGCCACGGTCCGGGAGAAGGTGTACGACCTGCTGGACCGCGTCACCTTCGACAGCGGTCGGCTGGTCACCGACGGCTTCGCCTTCGGCATGATCGTGCAGCACGAGCAGCAGCACGACGAGACGATGCTCGCCACCCACCAGTTGCGTTCCGGCCCGGTGGCGTTGCACGCGCCGCCGCCACCCGAGCCGACCGTACGGGTGCCCGCCGAGGTGCTGGTGCCCGCCGGCCCGTTCGTGATGGGCACCGACACCGACCCGTGGGCACTGGACAACGAGCGCCCCGCCCACCGGGTGGACCTGCCCGCGTACGTCATCGACGCCGCACCGGTGACCAACGGTGCGTACCGGGCGTTCATCGCCGACGGGGGATACGACGACCCGCGCTGGTGGACCGAGGCGGGCTGGCAGCACCGCAGGCAGGCCGGGCTCAGCGCGCCGATGCACTGGCGGCGGGACGGAGACGGCTGGGCCTACCTGCGGTTCGGCAGGTTGGACCGGGTCCGCGACGACGAGCCGGTGGTGCACGTCTGCTTCCACGAAGCACAGGCGTACGCCACCTGGGCGGGCAAGCGGCTGCCCACCGAGGCGGAGTGGGAGAAGGCCGCCCGGTGGGATCCGGCGACCGGCCGGTCCCGGCGCTATCCGTGGGGCGACGAGGATCCGACCTCCGCGCACGCGAACCTGGGCCAGCGGCACCTGTCGCCGGCACCGGTGGGCGCCTATCCGGCAGGCGTCTCGCCACTCGGGGTGCATCAACTCATCGGCGACGTGTGGGAATGGACCGCCACCCCGTTCCGGGGCTACCCGGGCTTCGCCGCCTTTCCCTACCGGGAATACTCCGAGGTCTTCTTCGGCGACGACTACCAGGTGCTGCGGGGTGGTTCGTTCGGTACCGACCAGGCGGCGTGCCGCGGCACGTTCCGAAACTGGGACTATCCCATCCGGCGACAGATCTTCAGCGGCTTCCGCTGCGCACGGGACGCCCGGCCGGACGAGGCGCATCGGTGAACGCCCGGAAGCCGGTCGCCTGATGTGCCGACACCTGGCCTATCTGGGGCCGCCGGTGACCCTGCGGGAGCTGCTGTTCGACCCGCCGCACTCGCTGCTGCGCCAGTCCTGGGCTCCCCGCGACATGCGCGGCGGCGGGACCATCAACGCCGACGGCTTCGGCATCGGGTGGTACCCGGACGGCCAGACGCCGGTGCGGTACCGCCGGGCGCAACCCATCTGGAGCGACCCGACCATCGCCGAACTGGCCGCGGTCACCTCCACCGGCGCGGTGCTGGCCGCCGTCCGCTCAGCCACCGTCGGCATGGCGATCGTCGACACCGCCGCCGCGCCCTTCGCCGAGGGGCGGTGGCTGTTCAGCCACAACGGTGTGGTCCGGGGCTGGCCGGACACGATGGTCCCGCTCGCCGCCGAGCTACCCGTACGGGACCTGCTCACCCTCGACGCGACGACCGACTCGGCACTGCTGTGGGCGCTGGTCCGTGACCGGTTGCGCGCCGGTGTCGCGCCGGCCCGGGCGGTCGCCGAGACGGTGACCTCGGCGGCGGCGGCGGCCCCCGGCTCCCGGCTCAACCTGTTGCTCACCGACGGGCACACGGTGGTCGCCAGCGCGGCCGGGCACGCCCTGTCACTGCGTGCCACACCCGCGTCGGTGCTGCTCGCCTCCGAACCGCACGACGACGGACCGGGCTGGCGTGCGGTGCCCGACGGGCAACTCGTGCAGGCCACGGCGACCGATCTGCGCCAGCAGGCACTGGCGGCGTGGTGAGGCGTCCGGCCGGCAGGCCCCGGGTCCGCACACACCTGTGAGAGACGACGGAAGGGGACAGCAGATGAGCGCTGAGCCGCTCGAGATCCACCTCGACGACCGGGACATCAGTCGCAGCCTGCGTCGGGATGTCCGCGTCGGGCTGACCGCCGCGGCGAAGTGGCTGCCGCCGAAGTGGTTCTACGACTCCCGGGGCAGCGAACTCTTCGACGAGATCACCCGACTGCCCGAGTACTACCCGACCCGGGCCGAGCGTGCCGTCCTGGCCGCGCAGGCGACGGAGATCGCCGAGCTGACCGGCGCGAAGACGCTCATCGAGCTGGGCTCCGGTTCCTCGGAGAAGACCCGCCTGCTGCTGGACGCCTTCACCCAGCACGGGGGGCTCGGCACGTTCGTGCCGCTGGACGTGTCGGTCAGCGCGCTGGCCGGGTCCACCGCCGCCCTCGCCGCCGACTATCCGGGCCTGCGGGTGCGCGGCATCGTCGGGGACTTCACGCGCCACCTGGAGCACCTGCCGACCGGCGGGCGGCGGCTGGTCATCTTCCTCGGTGGCACGATCGGCAACCTGCTGCCGGAGGAGCGGGCGGCGTTCGTCGCCGGGATGCGGGCCGCGCTGGAGGCGGGTGACTGGCTGCTGGTCGGTACCGACCTGGTCAAGGATCCGGCGGTGATCGTGCCCGCGTACGACGACGCGGCAGGGGTGACCGCGGAGTTCAACCGCAACGTGTTGCGGGTGCTCAACCGGGAACTCGGCGCCGACTTCGATCCGGCGGGGTTCGCCCATGTCGCGCTCTGGAATCCGGATCAGGAGTGGATCGAGATGCGGCTGCGGGCTGAGCGATCCATGCGAGTAGCGGTGCTCGACCTGAACGTCGACTTCGCCGTCGGTGAGGACCTGCGTACCGAGGTGTCGGCGAAGTTCCGCCCGGAGGGGATCTCGCGCGAGTTGGCCGCCGCCGGGTTCCGCACCGAGCGGTTCTGGACCGACCCGGACGGCCTGTTCGGGGTGACCCTCGCACGCGCCGAATGAGCGCTGTCCAGCGGCGGAGCTGATCAGCTCGGCACCGGGGCCCGGCGGCCGGCACGGCCGGGCCCCGGTGATCCGGGCACGGACGATCGGCTAGGCTGGGCGTAGCGAAGGGGAGTAGCCCATAACGTCGTGGTCGACATACTGGTGCGTGACGCATCCGGCCACCCGGCCTCGTTTCGGCGAGGCGGGCGAGACCTTCGACCCAGGCTGTCGCGGCCGGGTCGAGGGCGTCCCCACACCCTTCTCCCGGTCTGATCCGGGAAGGACATCATGGACGGGTTCCTCGCCGCGCTGGTGATCAGCTTCGGCGTAATCTTCGTCGCCGAACTGGGAGACAAGTCCCAGCTCATGGCGCTGGCCTTCGCCACCAGGTATCGCACGGTGCCGGTGCTGATCGGCATCACCGTCGCCACCACAGTGGTGCACCTCGCCTCGGTGGCGATCGGCCACGGCCTCGGCGCGACCCTGCCGACCGGCTGGATCTCGCTGCTGGCGGGTCTGGCCTTCCTCGGCTTCGGCGCGTGGACGCTGCGGGGCGACCGGCTCACCGAGGACGACGAGCGCCGTGCCGCCCGCGGCGGCAGATCAGCCGTGATCACCGTCGGTGTCGCCTTCTTCATCGCCGAGTTGGGCGACAAGACGATGCTCGCGACCATCACGCTGGCCACCCAGTACGGCTGGTTCGGCACCTGGATCGGCTCGACGATCGGCATGGTCCTGGCGGACGCGTTGGCGATCATCGCCGGCCGGCTGCTCGGCCGGAAGTTGCCGGAACGAACCATCAGGTACGGCGCCGCCACGCTCTTCGCCATCAGCGGTGTCTGGCTGATCATCGACGCGGTGACCCAGTTGCGCTGACCGCCGTGGTCGCCTGCCCAGCGGCCGCGGTGACCGGCCCGTCGTCGTACGACCCGGCGCCGACTACCCGCAGGCAGGCCGGGTAAGCCCGCGGGGTGGACGTCGAGGTGATCCTCCAACAGGGCCACCAGTTGCTGGTGACCGCTGTGGAACTCGTCGGCGCGTTCGTCATCGTCGTCGGTGCGACGCTGGCCGCGTTGCGGTTCGTGGTCGACGGGCTGCGCCACCGCGACGCCGCCGTGTTCACCCGGATCCGGCTCTCACTGGGGCGCTTCCTCACCCTCGGCCTGGAATTCCAGCTGGCGGCGGACATCCTGCGGACCGCGCTGTCGCCGACCTTCGCGCAGATCGGCCAACTGGCCGCCATCGCGGCCATCCGGACGGTGCTGAACTACGTGCTGGGACGCGAGATCGAACACGAGCAGCGGCAGGTCGACAACCGATGAGGATGCTGCTGTCCGCCCTCATCACGGCGCTCGGTGTACTCGCTGCGGCGGTGGCGTTGCTGACCACCGGCTCGCGTACGACGGCCCTGGGGGTGTTGCTCGACATGCTGCTCGCCGCCGGCCTGCTGCGGCTGGCCGGGGAGCAGTCCTGGACGGAGATCGCCGTACTGGTGGCGATCGTGGCACTGCGCCTGCTGGTGCGTACCGCGCTGACCGCGGATTTCCGGCGGCGGTCGAGAGAGGCGAAACGCCCGGCCGAGCGGGTCGGCCGGGCGTTTCCCCGATGAGTGCGGCGCGGAACGGGGTCAGCCGCCGGGCTTCTGGTAGACGTCCGGCACACCGTCCCGGTCCTGGTCGACCTGCTCCTTGAGGGCGATCGCGCGGTACACCTTGTTGCGCCGCCGCAGCACGACGGTGGCCAGCAGCGCCGAGATCAACGAGCCGGCCAGCACCGCCGCCTTGACGTTGTCGCCCTCGACCCCGTCGGAGCCGAAGGCCAACTCGCCGATGAGCAGCGACACGGTGAACCCGATACCGGCCAGGAACGACACGCCGAGCAGGTCCGACCAGCTGATGTCCTCGTCCAGGCTGGCCCGGGTGAACCGGGCCAGCAGGAAGGTGGAGCCGAGGATGCCGACGCACTTGCCGACGACGAGGCCGAGCACGATGCCGAGGACGATCGGGTCGGTGATCACCGCGCCGAGGTCCGCGCCCCGCAGGGACACCCCGGCGGCGAAGAACGCGAAGACCGGTACCGCGAAGCCGGCCGAGATCGGCCGCCACACGTGCTCCAGATGCTCGGCGAGGCCGGGCATCGGGCGACCGCCGGGGCTGCCCTTGCCGGCGAGCACCGGCACGGTGAAGCCCAGCAGCACGCCCGCCACCGTGGCGTGCACTCCGGAGGAGTGCACCAGGGTCCAGGCGATCACGGCGAGCGGGATGAGCGCCCACCACCAGGTGCGGCGACGCTGCACCAGCAGGCCGAACAGGGCGATCGGCACCAGGGCGGCGAGCAGCGGGACGATGCTGAAGTCGTCGGTGTAGAAGATCGCGATGATGGTGATGGCCAGCAGGTCGTCGACGACGGCCAGGGTGAGCAGGAAGGCGCGCAGTCCCTGCGGGAGATAGGCCCCGATCACGGCCAGCACCGCCAGCGCGAACGCGATGTCGGTGGCGGTCGGGATCGCCCAGCCGCGCAGTCCGTCGCCGCCACCGGCGACGTTGACGGCCACGAAGATCAGCGCCGGCACGACCATTCCGCCGACCGCCGCCACCACCGGCAGCGCCGCCCGCCGCGGGTCACGCAGTTCGCCGGCGACGAACTCGCGCTTGAGTTCCAGCCCTACCACGAAGAAGAAGATGGCCAGCAGGCCGTCGGCGGCCCAGGTGGCCAGGTCGAGGTCGAGGTGCAACGCCGCGCCGCCCGACCAGGGCACCCACCGCCCCAGGTCCGCGTAGGCGTCACCCCAGGGCGAGTTCGCCCAGACTAGTGCGATCACGGCGCCGAGGAGCAGCAGGGCGCCGCCGACGGTCTCCGTGCGCAGCACGTCGGCCACGAAACGCGCCTCGGGCCAGGAGGTCCGGGCGAAGAGGCCGCGCACGCCGCGGCGCTCGGGGGGCGGGGTCTGATCGGTCATACGTGAGGTCCACCTCGTCGGTCGGAGGGCAGCACGGCACCATCGCCGACCAGGCTTCCCGGCACACCCGTGCAAGACCCTATCCAGTGCCGACGGCCGTCGCGAGCGGGGCGAACGCGACTCTTCCCACAGGAGGGCGAGGAGTCACCCGAAGTGCTCGGCGAAGACACCGCAATTTTTCCGGGTCGGAGCGATTCCGACAGACCCCCGGTCCGGTTGGTCACTGCGGGCACGATCCGCCATTGAGAAAATACCTAACTCCGGACATAAGCCGCATGAGCCGCTTTAATGGTTTCACGAGATTGAGTCGACCTTGGGGGTTTTCGTGAAGTTCTTTGGCGTTACCGGCCCGGTACGGAGGCCCGCCTGATGGACCTGTACCGCCAACTACGCCTGGTGCGCCGGCACTGGTGGATCGTCCTGGTCACCCTCATGGTGGCCCTGGGCGTGACCGCGCTGGTCACCGTGCGGGCCCAGCCTCGCTACGTCGCCTCGGTCACCTTCTTCGTCACCACGCCGAGCCAGGGTGTCACCGACGCCTACCAGGGCGGGCTCTTCCTCCAGCAGCGGGTCAAGTCCTACGCGGAGCTGCTGACCAGCGATCGGCTGGCGCAGGCCGCGGTGGCCGACAACCAGCTCGGGCTGACCGCAGAGGAGATTCAGCGTCGGGTCAGCACCTCCACCGAGACCGGCACGGTGCTGCTGCGGGCGTCGGTGACCGACACCGACCAGACCCGGGCGTTGCGGGTGACCGAGGCGCTCTCGGCGAAGTTCGTGGAACTCGTACAGAAGGTCGAGGCGCGGCCGGACGGCACCCCGGGGCCAATCAAGATCGAGGTGGTAAGTGGGCCACGGGTGACCCCGACGCCGGTGTCGCCGCAGCCGGTACGCAACACCGCGATCGGCGCCCTGCTCGGCCTGCTGGCCGGCGTCGGTCTGGCGATTCTGCGGGGCATGGCCGATGTCCGGCTGCGCGACGCGGCCGGCCTGCAGCGGGTGACCGGCAGCCCGCTGCTCGGCGAGATCCCGATCGACACCAGCGCGCGGTCGGCCCCACTGATCGTCGGTGACGCCGCCACCTCGGCGCGGGCCGAGGCCGTCCGCAAGCTGAGGACGAACCTGCGCTTCGTCGACGTGCACGAGCCGGCCCGGGTCATCGCGGTGACCAGCGCCCTGCAGGGCGAGGGCAAGACCACCCTGTCGTGCAACCTGGCGATCGCCCTGGCCGAGGCGGGCTGGCGGGTGCTGCTTGTCGACGCCGACCTGCGTCGCCCGAAGGTCGGCGACTACCTGGGTATCGACCCGGGGGTGGGGCTGACCGACGTGCTCGTCGGCGACGTGCAGGTGGGCGACGTGGTCCAGCGCTGGGGCGACAAGTCGCTGCTGGTACTGCCCAGCGGCTCGGCGCCGCCCAACCCGAGCGAGCTGCTCGGCTCCAAGGCCATGTCGGATCTGCTGCTCGCCCTGCGTGAATCCGCCGACATCGTCATCATCGACACCGCGCCGCTGCTCGCGGTCACCGACGGTGTGGTGGTCGCCGTGCAGGCCGACGGCGCGCTGCTGGTCACCCAGCAGGGACGTACCTCGCGGGCCCAGGTCGCCGCAGCCGCCCGGGCCCTGCACTCGGTCTCGGTGCGGCTACTGGGCTGCGTGCTCAACATGGCCCGGGTGCCCAAGGCCGAGGCGTACCAGTACGAGGCCTACCGGGTGGTCGCCGCCGCGGCCGGTGGCCAGTCGGTGCCGAGGGACCGCAGCCGGGGCGGCCGGCATGCCGAGCGGGCCAACGCCGGCGAGGTGAGCGACCACACGCAGGAACTCACCCGGCTGTCCCGATGAGCGTGGCCAGGGGGCGCAACGCCCGGTCGATCTCCTCCGCGCAGCGTCGGAAGTCCTCCGGGGTGCCCCCCACGGGGTCACGCAGGTCGTCCGCATCGCCGGGGGCGGGCTGCAATCGCCCCCGGGCCAGTGCGGCGGCCGCCACCGCGGCCCGTACCGGATCGTCCTGCTCGTCCGGCGGTGGTTCGGCCGCCGCGGCGAGCCGGCCGAACTGGCGCAGCGTGAAGGTCCGGTGCAGCGCCGCCGGCGCCAGCGCGGTGCAGATGGAGCGCTGGCGCCGGGTGGCGGTCAGCACCAGCACCGCCCCGGTGAGATGCTCCGGCAGCAGCCGCCGGCTGCGGAACGACGCCGGGTCCTCGCCGGTCTCGGCGGCGATCGCCGCCGCGTACGGATGCATGGCCAGGCCCTCGACGGCGTCGGTGCCGGCGCTGGCCACCGTCACCGGTTGCCCGGCGAGCAGGCGACGGGCGGCGTACTCGGCCATCGGTGACCGGCACAGGTTGGCGTGGCAGACGAACAACACCCCGCTGAGCATGTGGAACCCCCTGGACGACGCGGTCGCGGGCGGTGGCGCCGCGACGTTTGACGGTCGCCGGCGGCGTCCGCCCGGTGAGGGGATGTCGAGATCGTACGCATTCGTCGCAGCCACGGTCCCGGGCGGCGCGCCGAACCGATGCGAGGGAACGGGGGTGTCCGGGTGCGAATCGGGATGGTGACGTACCACTTTCCGCCGGAGCCGGCGTTCATCCCCGGCAGCCTCGCCGAGGAACTCGCGGCGCGGGGGCACGAGGTGCGGGTCCTCACCGGCTTCCCCGACTATCCGGGCGGGCACGTGTACCCGGGGTGGCGGCAGCGTTGGCACCACGAGACCCGCAGCCGGGGGCTGACCGTGCGGCGGGTGCCCCGGTACAGCACCGGCGACGTCACCGTACGCGGCCGGATGGCTTCCTGGCTGACCTTCGCCGGCAGCGCGGCGCTTGTGGGCCGCCGGTTCCTGGCCGGCGTGGACGTGCTGTACGTGCACCAGCCGCCGGCCGCCGCGTTCGCCTCGGCGGCCCTGCTGCGCCTGCTCGGTCCGGTGCCGCTGGTACTGCACGTGCCGGACGTCTGGGCCGAACAGGTCCCCGAGGCCGTCGACGACGGCCGGTGGGCGGCGCGGGTGCGGGCGGCCACCCTCCGGACCTACCGTGCCGCCAGCCGGGTCGCGGTGACCACGCCGTCCCTGCGGGACGCGGTGCTGGCGGACGGGATCGACCAGGCGCGGGTCCGGGTGGTGCTCAACTGGACCGACGAGCGGATCTTCCGCCCGGTGTCGGCCAGTCCGGCCGCTCGGCGGTTGGTCCGTCGGGACGAACGGTGCGTGGTGATGCACGCCGGCACCATCGGCGCGCGGCAGGGACTGGACACGGCGGTACGCGCGGCGGCAGCCCTGGGCGAGACCGTCGATCTGGTCCTGGTCGGCTCGGGCTCCGACGAGCGGCGGGTGCGGGGACTCGCCGCCGAGCTGCGGGCCGACAACGTCCGATTCGTGGACCGGCGCTCCCCGTTGGACATGCCCGAGCTGTACGCCGCCGCCGACTACCAGCTGGTGATGGTGCGCGATCTGCCCGAGCTGCGCAGCAGCGTCCCGGACAAGCTCCAGGCGGCCCTGTCCTGCGGAGCGCCGGTGGTCGCCTCGGCCGGCGGCGACACCGCGACGCTTGTCGAACGGGCCCGGGCGGGGCTGTCCTGCCCGCCGGAGGATTGGGCCAGCCTGGCGGACCGGCTCTGGCTGGCGGCGCAGATCCCCGCACCGGCGCGGGCCGAGATGGGTCGGCGCGGCCGGGAAGCGTATCTCCGGGAGATGTCGCTGCCGTCGGGCGTGGATCGCATCGAGGCGCTGCTGCGCGAGGCGGCGGCCATCGGCGCCAGGCGTGCCACGGAAGCCGAACGAACCTCTCGTAACGCCTGATCCCGTCATTAACCCGCCAAACTCACCGTTAGGTGTTAAGAACAATGTGGTCTTCTGTCCGTTTTTGGAAAGAGGTGTGATGTGTCGGAGAGCGAGAGCCCTCGACGGCGGCGTAGCCGATCCCGCCGCCGTCGGCGCGCCCGACTGCGTCGCATCCTGCTGACCACGTTGGTGGTCGCCTCGTTGATGCTGGGTCTCACCGGGTGGGTCGGTTTCCGTGGCTGGCAGGCGCGCGCCCATCTGGTAAACGCCGCCGGCCTGGCCGGTGAACTGAGTGCCCATCTGGTCGGTGGCGACACCGCACGCGCCCAGCGGACCCTCGCCGCCTTGCAGGAGCAGGCCGGCGCGGCGCGGCGGGCCACCGGGGACCCCGGATGGTGGCTCGGCCGACAGGCCCCGGTGGCCGGGGCGAACCTCACCGCGGTTCGGCAGATCGCCATCGCCATCGACGACCTGGCCCGCCAGGCGTTCCCGGCGCTGCTCCGGGTCGACCTCGGTGGACTGATCCCCCAGGAAGGTCGGCTGGACCTGACCGGGCTGCGTACGGTCACCGACGATCTGGTCGCGGTGCACGCCACGGTGCAGCGGACCCGCGCTGAGTTGGCCGAGGTCTCCGGTGACCGGCTGGTCGCGCAGGTCCGACGCGCCCTCACGGAGCTGCGTGGCGAGATCGACCAGTTGGCCGCGATGACCTCGGCGGCGGACCGGGCGAGCCGACTGTTGCCGCCGTTGCTGGGCGTGGACGGGCCGCGACGGTATCTGCTGGTGTCGCAGAACCCCGCTGAGCTGCGCGCGACCGGCGGCATGTTCGGCGCGTACGCGGTCATCGAGGCGAACAATGGCCGGGTCAAGATGGGGGCCCAGGGCAGCGGTTCGAGCATCGGCCGGTTCGCCCAGCCGCTGAAGATCCCGGCGGAGGTGCGCGCCCTCTGGGGAGAGCTGCCGGGCATCTATCCGGCGGATGTGAACCTCAGCCCGCACTTCCCGACCGCGGCGGCCCTGTACCGGGAGATGTACCGCCGGCACAGCGGCGAGACGGTGGACGGCGTCCTGGCCGTCGATCCGGTGGTGCTGTCGTACCTGCTGAAGGCCACCGGGCCGGTGCGGGTGCCGGGTGGCGTGGCGTTGAGCGCCGAGAACGTGGTTCGGACCCTGCTCAGTGACACCTACCAGCGGATGAGTCCGAGAGAACAGGACGGCTTTTTCGCGGGCGCGGCGGCCACCGTCTTCGACACGCTATTCGCCCGGAACGTCCACCCGAATGGGTTGTTGTCCGCATTCAACCGCTCTATACAAGAACGTCGGATACTGTTCTGGAGTGCCCGACCGGAGGAACAGCGGACATTCGGCGACAGCCGGATGGCCGGGACGCTTCCGGAACAGGACACCGTGCCGACGGTCGGCGTGTTCCTCAACGACGGCAGCGGCGCGAAGCTCGGCTACTACCTCCGGCAGACCGCCGACCTGACGGTCGGCGACTGCCACGCCGACGGTCGCCGTGAGCTGAACCTGCGGGTGACGCTCCGGTCCACCGCGCCGGCTTCGGGGCTCAGCGAGTCGGTCCTCGGCCTCGGTCGGGCCGGGGATCCGTACACCGTCCGGACGCTGGTGTCGGTGTACGGGCCGGCCGGCGGGGCGGTGCTCGACACCCGAGTCGACGGTGCCGAGACCTCGGTGGGCAACGGCACCGAGCGGCAGCGGCAGGTCGCCACCGTGAACGTCGAGATCGGACCTGGCGGGACCCGCACGTTGGAGGTCTCGCTGTTGACCGGCAAGACGGAGAGCGGAGCGGCCGAGCTGTGGCTGACCCCGACCGCCACCCCATGGACCACCCATGTTGTTACCGCACCAAGCTGTTCTCAGTAGGAGGGAACGAACCATGCGGCTATCCCGCATCATCATGGCGCTCACGGTCGGTCTGGCCGTGGTGGCCGTGCCGGCTGCGGCGGGGGCGGCGCAACCGCAGCCGCAGCCGTCGCCAACAGTCACCGATCCGCCCCAGCCACCGCCGTATCCGCCGGTGCTGGCGTCGCTGACGGTGAACCGACCCACCATCTTCCTCGGTGAGACGGTCATCCTGACCGGCCGCAACTTCGGGCCGAACGAGACGGTCGACATCGTCGTCTCGGTGTCGCCGCTGGCCGCACCGGCCGCTGGTACGGCACGGCGCAGCGACGGCAGCACGGTCGCCATGGCGCCGGTGGCCTTCCAGGCCAGCGCGCCGCTGAGCTTCACCGCCCGGACCAACTCCGAAGGGGTCTTCACCCGGCGGTACACGCCGTCGGTGACCGGCCTGCTCACCTTCACCGCGACCGGTCGGGAGTCCGGCCGTACCGCCTCGACCCAGTTGCGGGTGCTGCCGAAGAAGAAGCCGCACCTGCCGGTCACCGGCAGCAGCCTGGACACGCCGATGAAGGTCGGCGGCGGGCTCGTCGCCGCCGGTGCCGTCCTGCTGCTCGGCACGCTGGCCTGGCGGCGGCGCAACCGCTTCGGTGCGGGTGGCGCGAACTGATCCACGATTCCGGGCAGGGCCCGGAGAACGAAGGTACCGGTGCCCGCCGCTCCCTCCGACGGGCACCGGTACCTGTCTGCCCGCCCTAGACCACGCCGTGCGCCAGCATCGCTTCGGCGACCCGGCGGAACCCGTTGATGTTCGCCCCGGCCACGTAGTCGCCCGGCAGGCCGTACTCCTCCGCCGTCGCCCAGCACCGGGCGTGGATGTCCCGCATCGTCTCTCGTAACCGCTGCTCCGACTTCGCGAAGGTCCACGTCTCCCGGCTGGCGTTCTGCTGCATCTCCAGGGCGCTGACCGCCACGCCACCGGCGTTGGCCGCCTTACCGGGAGCGAAGCGCACGCCGGCCCGACCGAGGATGCGCACCGCCTCGGGGGTGGTCGGCATGTTCGCCCCCTCCACCACCACCGCGCAGCCACCGGCGACCAACTGGGCGGCCTCCGCGCCGCCGATCTCGTTCTGGGTCGCGCACGGCAGGGCCAGGTCGCACGGCACCTCCCAGGGGGTACGGCCGGCGACGCTTACCGCGTGCGGCACGTCCAGCACGTAGTCCGCCAACCGGCCGCGCCGCCGCTCTTTCAGCTCCCGCAACACGTCGAGGTCGACGCCCTTCTCGTCGAGCAGGTAGCCGGTGGAGTCGGAGCAGGCGACCACCGTCCCGCCGAGCTGGTGGACCTTCTCGATGGCGTGGATGGCCACGTTGCCGGAACCGGAGACCACCACCCGCTTGCCGTCCAGACCATCCCCGGTCTGCCGCAGCATCTCCTCGGCGAAGAACACCGCGCCGTAACCGGTGGCCTCGGTACGCGCCTGCGCGCCGCCGTACGACAGGCCCTTGCCGGTCAGCACACCCGACTCGTACCGGTTGGTGATCCGCTTGTACTGGCCGAACAGGTAGCCGATCTCCCGGCTGCCCACCCCGATGTCACCGGCCGGCACGTCCGTCTGCGCCCCGATGTGCCGGTGCAACTCGGTCATGAAGCTCTGGCAGAAGCGCATCACCTCGCGGTCCGAGCACCCCTTGGGATCGAAGTCCGCGCCGCCCTTGCCGGCGCCGATCGGCAGCCCGGTCAGCGCGTTCTTGAAGATCTGCTCGAAGCCGAGGAACTTGACGATGCCCAGGTACACCGTGGGATGGAAGCGCAACCCACCCTTGAACGGGCCGAGCGCGCTGTTGAACTCGACCCGGAAGCCCCGGTTCACCCGGATCCGACCTGCGTCGTCCTCCCAGGGCACCCGGAAGATGATCTGCCGTTCCGGTTCGCAGATCCGCTCGATGATCCGGGCCCGCGCGTACTCCGGGTGCCGGGCCAGCGCCGGCCCGATGCTCTCCAACACCTCCCGTACGGCCTGGTGGAACTCGGGCTCACCCGGGTTGCGGGCGACCACACTGGCGAACACCGACTCGACCGTCTCCGGCATCACCGACACGTCCCTTCCGGTTCAGGCCCGGCGCCGTTGCCGGACCTCGGCGGCGTCGCGCCGACCGTCCTTCGATACGGTTCGTCACTGCCGTCCGGTTCACCGACGGTCCCGGACCAGCTCAGGTACCGGTTCGACACGCGGTCGACTGATCCGACCCGCCTCCTGGCGCGTACCCCTCGGTAGGGGACCGTGAAAGGGGAGACCGATGGCCGGATCGGTGCAGGGCGGACAGGATCGAACACACCCCGGGCCAGCCCCGGCGCAGGTCGAGGTGTCACCGGTGACGCCCGACATCGGGGAACCACCACCGGACCGACCGACCTGGTCGCCGGTCGCCCGGCTGCTGGTCGCCGCCGCGGTGCTGGTGCTGGGCCTGGGAGCGGTTGCCGTCGTGGTGATCCTCTCCGACCCGCACCGGCTCGGCCGGGTCTTCTCCGGCGGAACGGACTCGGTGGCCAGCGCGACCGCCGCGCCGGACGACGCCAGCGGACTGGGCGGTGCCGCCCGGGCGGCGCGGGAGAGCCCCGAGGAGGTACGGACCGCGCCGCTGCACGATCGACGGCGGGCCAGCTTCGAGTTGGTCGACGGGCTGGACCGGGTGGATCTGCGGGTCACCGAGTTGGGGGAGGAGCTGTACCGCGTGGTCAGCCCCGCCGCGTCCGGCTCGCGGGCACGTCCGGAACTGGTAGGCGATCGGGTGTCGCTGCGGATGGAGCGGACCGGCGAGCAGCCGGGCATGGTCGAGGTGCTGCTGAACGCCCGGGTGTCCTGGGATCTGCGGCTCACCGGTGGGACCGCCGAGCGACGGATGGACCTCAGCGCCGCCCGGCTGTCCGGACTGGAACTGGTGGGTGGCGCGACCCGGACCGACCTTCGGCTGCCCCACGTCGACGGGCTGCTCGTGGTGCGGGTCACCGGTGGGGTCAACCAGTTCGACGTCACGGTCACCGACGGCGTGCCGGTGCGCGTCCGGACTGGCTCCGGCGCCGGTGCCGTCGAGCTGTACGGCGAGCGCCGCGACGGCCTCGCCCCGGGTACGGTGCTCGGCTCGCAGGGCTGGGACCGGGCCCCCGAACGGATTTTCCTGGACCTGGTGGCCGGTGCCAACGTGGTGACCGTACGCGGCGGCTGAGCCCGTGCGGGGCAGCCGCTCGCCGACCGCCGGGCGGCCGGCCGGGGCCGGCGTAGAGTCGGACCGTGGAGCGTGCCGAAGCGATGCCTGCCGAGACCCGTCCGCCCGGGGTGGCGACGGTCGATCCAGGCAGCGTGCTGCTGCCCGGCCACGATGTGCCGCTGGGGCGCTACACCACGGTGCGCCGGCTGCTGCCGCAGCGCACCCGTCGACTGGTCGGGGCGTGGTGCTTCGTCGACCACTTCGGCCCCGACGACGTGGCCCAACGGCCCGGCATGGAGGTGCCGCCGCACCCGCACACCGGTCTGCAGACGGTGACCTGGCTGCTCGACGGCGAGATCCTGCACCGCGACAGCCTCGGTAACCAGCAGCCGATCCGTCCCGGCCAACTCAACGTGATGACCTCGGGTCACGGCATCGCCCACTCCGAACGCTCACCGGCGGAGCACCCGCCCCTGATGCACGGGGTGCAGTTGTGGGTGGCGTTGCCGGACGAGGCCCGAGCCGGCGGGGCCGACTTCGCCCACCACGCCGAGCTGCCCCGGTGGCGCGACGGGGATCTCGACGTCACCCTGCTGGTCGGGGAACTCGCCGGAGAACGCTCGCCGGCCCGGGTGCACACCCCGCTGCTCGGCGCGCAACTGGAACTGGCCGGATCGGCGGTGGCCGGGCTGCCGCTGCGGCGTGACTTCGAGTACGCGCTGCTGGCCCTCGACGGTGCCGGCGAGGTCGACGGCCAACCGCTGGTGCCCGGGGCGCTGCTCTGGCTCGGGGCCGGGCGGGACGTGCTGCGCCTGCGTGGTGAGCCGGGTAGCCGGCTCATGCTGCTCGGTGGCACACCGTTCGAGGAGCCGCTGGTGATGTGGTGGAACTTCGTCGGCCGTGACCACGACGAGATCGTCGCCGCCCGGGAGGACTGGATGGCCGGGCGGCGTTTCGGGGTGGTGGCCGACGACCCCGACCCGCCGCTGCCGGCACCGGCGCTGCCCACTGTCCGGCTCAAGGCCCGCGACCGTTCCGGCGGCTTCCACGGCTAGTGCCGTGTCCAGTCAGGCGGGGTGCTCCAAGTCGCGCACCAAGGGGTCGAGCAGCCGGTCGACGGACATCCGGGCGACGATCCCGTTGCGGAGGCGGGCGACCGTGCTCGACGAGGTGAAGAGCGCCCGGGCGAAGTGGCGTGACTGCCGCTGCGCCCGCTCGACACGCCCCTTTCGCCGCCGCTCGTAGCGGCGGAGCGCGAAGGGCACGTGGCCGGCGTCGCAGCGGCTGAGCTCATCGGCCAGCGCCGCTGCCGATTCCAGTGCCATCGAGGCGCCCATTCCGGCGGTCGGCAGAAAGGCGGCGGCGGCGTCCCCCACCAGCGCCACCCGGTCGCGTACCCATCGGGTGGAGCGCACGTCGGTCATGGGCCACAGCCAACGTTCGTCGTCTGAGCCGGGCAGCAGACGGTCGGCGGGCAGGCCCGCTCCGGTGAGGGTCCGGCGCAGCCATGCCCTGGCCTGCGGACCACGGACGGTATCCGAGGGACCGCCGACGATCAGGCACACCCGGCCCTGGCACGGGTAGCACCCGACGAAGCTGCCGGCTCCCCAGAATTCCAGCGTCTCACCGGCGTCGCCCGGGTGGTCCGCCGCCTCGATCCACCACGTGGCGCAGGTCCATCCCGTGTCATGCCGGGGCTGGGGTCCGAGGAGCGCGGTGCGCACCGCGGAACCGATGCCGTCGGCACCCACCAACAGGTCGGCCTCGATGGTGGTTCCGTCGTCGAGATGAGCATCGACGCGGGTGTGGTGCTGCTCCAGGGCAACGACGCGACCTGTCCGGTGCTCGACGTGGTCGCAGGCCGTGGCCAGCATCTCGACGAGGTCGCCGCGCGGCACGATGCCCAGATATCCGTGGCGGGCGATGCCGGCAGGTGGCCCGGAGGTGGTGAGCAGGGCTCCGGACCCCGACCGCGCCGTGTAGCGCCGCATCGGAAGGCCGCGCTCGACCAGCCGGTCATGAACGTCGACCGCGTGCAGCACCCGGGTTCCGTGTGGCCACAGGGCGAGCGCGAAGCCGTCGTCGCTGCCGTGGCCGGGGTCGACCACGGTGATCTGGTGGCCACGGGGACGCAGCAGCGCCGCGAGTGTCAGACCGGCGACACCCCCGCCGGCGATCAGCACCTTCACGACGCCTCCAGGCGACGTTTCGCTCCCACGCCGATGTCAGCCAGAAGAGCGTCCAGGGTGTCGATGACAGCGGTCAGCCGCCAGGAGGAGACGAAGTCGAACGCGTGCTGGCCGCCGGGCAGTTCGACGTGGACCACCGGCTGCGACGACTCGGCTCGCAGCTTGTCCGCCAGGGCGCGCGCCGTGGCGGCGGAGGTTTGGTTGTCGAGACTTCCGTGCGCGATCAGGCAGGCCGGTGCGTCGGATGCCGGCAGCGCGAACGGGGTCGACGTGACCACCTCGTCTCTACCGCGGCCGTAGTAACGGCCGTAGTAGCCGTAGAGACAGACCGCTGCGGCAGGGCGCTCGTCGGGCGTCGCGCGTAGCGCGTAGAGAGAGGTCAGATGAGCGCCCGCGGAGCTGCCCGCCATCACCACAGTCGTCGCGTCCGCGCCGTATTCTTCGGCGTGCTCGCGCGCCCAGGCCATCGCGGCCTCCGCGTCGGCAAGGTGCTCCTCGAAGCCCGCACCGGGACGGAGTCGGTACGTCGCGCTCACGCACAGCCAGCCGCGCGCGGCGAGGTGATGCAGCAGGCCACGACCTTCCCAGTTCTTGCTTCCCGAGAAGTAGCCGCCGCCGTGGAAGTAGACCAGCACCGGGCCACCCGTGGGCCGGTCGCGGCGTCGCAGCACGTCGAGGCGCTGGCGTCGGTGGTCGCCGTAGCGCAGGTTGCGTAGCCGCTGCACGGAACGCGGTCGGATCGGAAGCGGGGCGAGGGCGGTACGCCACCGGCTCTGTCGCGGCGGTGCGCGGTCTATGCCGGCCGCTCGGAGTGCGGCGTCAGCGACGGAGCTCGAACGGGTGGCCCGGCGGGTCAACCCGACAAGCATCACCGCGGTCGCGGCCGCGCCCGCCAGCAGGACGCCCGACAACACGTCGCGGCGCAGGTCCCCGCTCCAGACGGCCGCGGCGGTCGAGACCGCGAGCAGCGTCAGTACCAGGTGGGGCACCTCGTTCACGACCATCCCGGCCAGGAAGGCGGCCCGCGCCAGCGGCCGTGGTCGCGTGGGTGGGCTGAACGCTGCGGTGGTGGCCAGGCCGAGTACGAGGACGTGCACCACGTAGTCGTTCGGCATGGACTCCTCCTCTACAGGTGTCGAGGAGTGCTACTCTACACCTGTAGAGCTGGGAGGGAAGCCCATGGCGACCGAACGCCGGACGGTGATCGCGGACGCGGCGATCACCACGCTGGCCACGGCCGGTGGACGTGGACTCACGCACCGAGCCGTCGACAGGGAGGCGAGGCTTCCGCTCGGCTCGACCTCCTACTACTTCCGCACCCGCGCGGACCTGCTCCGGGCGGCCGTCGACCGGCTGGCCGAACTGGACGAGGCGGCCCTCGCTCCCGCAACCGGCGGGACGCTCGCCGCAGACCTCGCCCGAGTGGCCGAACAGCTGCTCAGCGCCGACCGGGAGCGGCTCCTCGCCCGCTACGAGCTCGCGCTCGAATCCGTACGGCGGCCCGAGCTGCGCGAGGTCCTGGCGGCCGGCACGCACCGGGTGCGTGGTGCCATCGAGCAGCGGCTGACCGAGCAGGGCGTCGTGGCAGCACGCGATGTGGCCAAGGCCGCGCTCGCGCTCGTCGACGGTCTGCTCTTCGCCGAACTCACCGCGGCCGAGGGGCAGCAACGCGGCCGCGCCGAGCTGGAAGCTACCCTGGCGAGGCTCGTGGGCGCCGAGTGACCCAAGCCGGCCTGAACCCCGAGGACCGATCCGACAGTTGAGCGTCCTGTGATGGAGAGCCTCTTGCGCCGACTCACCTACTACGTGGCGACCACCCTCGACGGCTTCATCGCCGGCCCGGACGGCGGGGACCCGAGCGGCCGGAGCTACTTCCCGGTCCCCGCCGACCTGATCGACTACATGGTGACCAACTTCCCGGAGACGTTGCCCGCGCCCGCCCGTGCCGCGTTGGGCGTCGAGGGGCCGGGAAAGGTCTTCGACACGGTGCTCGAAGGTCGGGCGTCCTATCAGCTCGGCCTGGACGCCGGGCTCGACGACGCCTATCCGCACCTGCGTCACCTGGTGTTCTCCACCACCCTGCGGGCAACGCCGGGCAACGCCGTCGAGCTGGTCCGCACCGACGCCCTCGACCGAGTCCGCAGCCTCAAGCAGGACGGCAGCGAGCTGGACATCTGGCTGGTCGGCGGCGGTACGTTGGCCCACAGCCTGCTGCCCGAGATCGACCGGCTCATCATCAAGCAGCACCCGTCCGTGATCGGCTCGGGCATCCCGATGTTCGCCGGTCCCTTCCAGCCCACCTTGTTCACCCACGTGGACGCCGCCGTGCTGGACTCAGGGGTACGCGTACTGACGTTGGATCGCAGCTGAGGTTCGTGTCCGGGCGGCCGGGACACCCGGCCTACTCGTGCGGGGCGCGGGTAACAGCCGCTCATGCCCACCACGGTTGCCACGATCGAGGACAGGAAGCGGTTGGCGCGTCGGCTCGCCGGTAGCGGCCGGGGCTTCGCCGAGCAGTACGGATTCCGGGTCACAAACAACCCGTCCAGCCTGTTCCAGGTGCTCTGCCTGTCCATGCTGCTCGCCCGCCGGGGAGATTTCCGGCGGGCCGTCGACGGCGCGCACGCGCTGTCTGACGCGGGCTGGGACAGCGCCGCCCGGCTGTCCGGCGCGTCACACCCGGATCGGGTCAGGGCGCTGCGCGACAGCGGCCAGCGCGGCGACGTCGACGCGCTGGCCGACCTGCTGGGCCGGCTGGCCCGCACGGTCGTCGAACGGTACCGGGGCGACCTAAGGCGGCTGCGGTCGGCGGCGCACCGCGACCCGGCCCGTGAGCGGGCCCTGCTCACCGCCCTCCCGGGGGTCGACGAGCAGGTCGCGGACCTGTTCCTGCGCGAGGTGCAGGCGCTGTGGGGCGAGGTCGCGCCGGTGGCCGACCGGCGGGCGCTGACGGCGGCGCGGCGACTCGGCTTGGGCCGCTCCGCCGAGGATCTCGCCGGGCTGGCCGGCGGCCGCGAGTCGGAGCGGCTCGCTTGGCTGGTCGGTGCGCTCGCGCGGGTCGACCTGGAGGGGCGCTACGCCGAGCTGACAGAATGAGGCCCTTCGTCGGTACCCGCTGTCCGTTCGGCTGATGGCGTGCGGTAAGCTGTCCGCAGTAAAACGCAGCCACCCGGTTCGGGTGGCTGTCGGCCGCCTGGTGGCCGCGACCCGGTTCGGGTGCGCCGTCGCCAGGGCAGGCGGTTACGCAGGGGCGCCCCCGGCAGCGGTTCGTTGCCGGGGCGCCTCCCTGTCTACCGGCGAGTCGAGACGCGCCGGGCAGGGCCTAGATGCCGCGCAGGTGCTGAGATACCCGCTGGTGCCGCTTGTCGCGTCCCTGCGCGCCACGCTGCGCATCGGTGATCTCGGGGGCCGCGTCGATGCCGGCCGAACGGGCCACCTGGTTGCCGTTGGCGTAATCCACCGGAGGCAGGGCGCGCAGGGCCTGGAGCACGTCCGGCGGCGCCCCTTCCCGCTCGGCCTCGCGTACCACCTCGTCCTTCCCGGCGGGGTAGTCCAGGCTCGACAGGTACTGCAGGACGTCGGCGTAACTCGCCATGATGTCGGCTCCTCCCGGGCATTCGGTCCGGCCACAACCGGGCGCGGATACCCGACCCGGGGCCGCTCACGCGCCGAGGCCGACGGAAAAGCAGTCGCCGTTTCCATACCGGGCGGGTGGGTAAGCGCCGGCCGGAGGGGGTACGCGATGAACTACGACACGTTCGTCGACCAGGTCGCCCAGCGCACCGCCACGTCATCGTCGCGGGCGGTGGAGCTGATTCGGGCGACGCTGGAGACGCTGGCCGAGCGGCTGACCGGCGGCGAGGTGCTGGACCTGGCCGTGCAGCTGCCCGCTCCGCTGAGGCTGCCGATGCGCCCGACACCGGACATCGAGGCGGCGGAGCGCTTCGGCGCCGCCGAGTTCGTCGCCCGGGTCGCGCTCCGCGCCGGGGTGGGGGAGCCGGCCGCCCGGGACGCGGTCCGCGCGGTCTTCACCACCCTTCGGGAGGCGGTGACCGGTGGCGAGTTCGACGAACTGGTGGTCCAGTTGCCCCGCGACTACCGCGACATGGTTGAGCCCGCCCTGGCGCCCGGCGCCACGTTGCGGCGCGGCTGACTGGCCGTCGGTGCGGACACCGCACTAGCCGATCGCCCCGCTGGCGCGCAGCCGGCTGATCCGGTCCCGGTCGAAGCCTGCCTCGCCGAGAATCTCGTCGGTGTGTTCGCCCGGCCACGGCGGCGGCCGGCGGATCGCGGCCGGGGTGGCGGAGAACCGGGGTGCCGGCGCCGGTTGGACGACCCCGTCGCTGAGCACGAACGTCTTCCGGGCGGCCAGGTGCGGGTGTTCCGGGGCTTCACGCCAGTCCAGCACCGGCGCGGCGCAGGCGTCGGAGGCGGTGAGCAGCGCGGCCCACTCGTCGCGGGTACGGGTGCGGAACAGGCGCGCCCAGGCGGCCCGCAGCGCCGGCCAGTTCGCCGGGTCGGTGCGGTCGATCGGCTCGTCCGGCGGCAGCGGGAAGCCGGTGAGCCGCACCAGCTCGTCGTAGAAGCGCGGCTCCAGCGCCCCGACGGCGAGGTACCGCCCGTCGGCGCACTCGTACGTGTCGTAGAAGGGCGCACCCCCGTCGAGCAGATTGACCCCGCGCGGGTTTCGCCACATGCCGAGCTGGTGCAGGGCGTGGATCTGGGTGCTGAGCACCGCGACCCCGTCCACGATGGCCGCGTCGACCACCTGGCCGGTGGCGCCCCCGCGCACCGCGTACAGCGCGGAGACGACACCCAGGGCGAGCATCATTCCGCCGCCACCGAAGTCGCCGAGCAGGTTCATCGGCGGCACCGGAGGCTCACCAGCCCGTCCGATGCCGTGTAACGCACCGGTCAGCGCCAGGTAGTCGATGTCGTGCCCGGCGTACGGGGCGTTCGGGCCGTCCTGGCCCCAGCCGGTCATCCGGCCGTAGACCAGCCCCGGGTTGACCGCGTGGCAGTCGGCCGGCCCGACGCCGAGCCGCTCGGTGACGCCGGGCCGGAACCCCTCGACGAGGGCGTCCGCGTCGCGGACCAGGGCCAGTACCACCTCGCGCCCGTCGGCGGATTTCAGGTCCACCCCGATCGAGCGGCGCCCCCGGTTGAGCAGATCGGGGTGCGGGGTGCCGAAGGCCGTGGCATCCACCTCGGTGACCCGGTCCACCCGGATCACGTCGGCCCCCAGGTCGGCCAGCATCATGGCGGCGAACGGCCCGGGGCCGATCCCGGCCAGTTCCACCACGCGTACGCCGGCCAGCGGGCCGGTCGCCAGGTCTGCGGTCACCGGGTCACGATAGGCGCTCACCTCAGCAGCGGTCGGCTGCCGGCCGTGAGCGAAGCCACCGGGCCCGACAACGCCCCGCCTGGCGGGTGGAATTCGGCTGTCCTAACCTTGTCAGCACGAGGGGAGTACTTCCCACGAACCATGCCGGTCAGTACGGCGCGCCCGGAGCGCGCCTCGGGTGGTTGCCCACGAAACGTGGGTGAAGGAGACCTCGAACATGACACGGTGTTCGAGGAGGCCCCATGTCCGATTTGTCTGTCGCGGCTGGTCTGCAGTCGGTGGGCACGCCCTCGCTGTGGGCGATCACCATCCTTGGCGTGCTCGCCCTGCTGACGCTGGACTTCCTGGTGACCCGGCGCCCGCACGAGGTGTCGCTCAAGGAGGCACTCGGCTGGACCGCCTTCTACATAGCCCTGCCGCTGGCTTTCGGTGCCTGGGTCTGGCACCGCTACGGCTCCGAGCGTGGCTTCGAGTACCTCACCGGATACCTGGTCGAGAAGTCGCTGTCGGTCGACAACCTCTTCGTCTTCATGCTGCTGTTGGCCGCCTTCGCAGTGCCCAGCGAACTCGCCCAGCGGGTGCTGCTGTTCGGCATCACCGGAGCGCTGGTCCTGCGTGGTGTCTTCATCGCCCTAGGCGCGGCGGCCCTGCAAACCCTGGACTTCGCCTTTCTGATCTTCGCGTTGATCCTGCTGTTCACCGCCGCCAAGCTGCTCCGCGACGCGTTCACCGGGCACGAGCAGACGGTGGACATCGGCAACATGCGCTCGGTGCGACTGCTGCGCCGGTTCATGCCGGTGGTCCACGAGTACCACGGCACCAAGATGACCGTCCGGGTCGACGGGCGTCGGGCGCTCACCCCGCTCGCGCTGGTGGTGGTTGCGGTGTTCGCCACCGACGTGGTCTTCGCCGTCGACTCGGTGCCGGCGGTGTACGGCATCACCGAGGACCCGTACCTCGTCTTCGCCACCAACGCCTTCGCCCTGCTGGGCCTGCGGGCGCTGTACTTCGTGCTGCACGCGGCGCTGAGCCGGCTGGTCCACCTCACCTACGGCCTGGCGATCATCCTGGCCTTCATCGGCATCAAGCTCGGCCTGCACTGGGCGCACGGTGTCTGGGAGGGCGTCCCGGAGATCCCCACCGTGGCCTCGCTGCTGGTCATCGTCGGCGTGCTGACCGTGGTCACGATCACCAGCCTGCGGGCGACCCGGAACGTGGTGCCGGGGGCCAAGGAAGTCGTCACCGAGCGGAAGTGAGCGTCTCCGGGAACGGGTGGCCGACTCCGTGCCGGTCGAACCCGCCCCCGGCGGTCCTCGCCGTGGTAGGACTGAGCGGTGGGTATCGTCACACCGGGCTTCCAGGGTCGGCCGCGCGCCGAGGCTCCGGATCTGCCTCCCGGCCAGTACCTGACGCCTGACTTTCCCGTGCTCTCCGCGGGCCCGACCCCACGGGTGCCCCGTGACCAGTGGGAATTCGTGATCAGCTCCGAGACCGGTACGGAGTACCGGTGGAGCTGGGACGAGATGATGGCGCTGCCGCAGGAGACGCCGACCGTCGACATTCACTGTGTCACCCGGTGGTCCAAGCTCGGCACCACCTGGCGCGGCGTCTCGCTGGACACGCTGCTCGAGGGCGTGGACACCGCCGCCGACTACGCCCTCGCGCACTCCTACGGCGGCTACACCACAAACCTCCCGCTGGAGGACCTGCGCGACGGGCAGGCCTGGCTGGTGCACACCTACGACGGAGACGACCTGCCGGCCGAGCACGGCGGGCCGGCGCGGCTGCTCGTGCCGCACCTCTACTTCTGGAAGTCCGCCAAGTGGGTGCGGGGCATTCATCTCACCGTCGAGGACACCCCGGGTTTCTGGGAGACCGCCGGCTACCACGACTACGGCGACCCGTGGCGTGAGCAGCGGTACCAGGGCGATTGAGCGGCCGGATGAGCTGGCGGGCGGCCCGGTTGGTGGCACACCGGACCGAGACGCCGACGGCGCGGACCCTGGTGCTGGAGGTACCCGGTTGGCCGGCCCACCTGCCTGGCCAGCATGTCGACATCCGGCTCACCGCGCCGGACGGGTACCAGGCCGCCCGGTCGTACTCGCTCGCCGCCCCCGCCGACGGTGACCGGATCGAGGTGTCCATCCAGCGGGTGTCCGACGGCGAGGTGTCGCCGTTCCTGGTGGACGCCTACCGCGAGGGTGATCCGGTCGAGGTGCGCGGCCCGATCGGCGGCTGGTTCGTCTGGCGGCCACAGCAGACCGAACCGGTGCTGCTGGTCGCCGGGGGGTCGGGGGTGGTGCCGCTGATGGCCATGATCCGTGGCCGGCGGGCGGCCGGAAGCCGGGCACCGTTCCGGCTGATCTACTCCGTCCGCACCCCCGAGGACGCCTTCTACACCGACGAGCTGCGGCGACGGGTACGCGACGACGCCGGCCTGGACGTGGCGTACGTGTACACCCGGCAGGCGCCCGAGGGCTGGCGCGGCGAGCCGCACCGGCTCGGCCTCGCCGATGTCAACACCCATGGCTGGCCGCCGGAGTTGGAGCCGTTGGTGTACGTGTGCGGGCCCACCGCTTTCGTGGAGACCGTCTCCGACCTGCTCGTCGGGCTGGGCCACCCGGCGCGGCGGGTACGCACCGAACGTTTCGGCCCGACCGGTTGAGAGGAGACCGCGGATGACCGCGCTGCCCTACGTGGACGGCAACATGCTCGACGGTCCGTTGGGGGAGGTGTTCGCGGTCGACTTGAGCACCGCCACCGCCCGGTGCGCCACCTGTGGCACCCCCGGTCCGGTGGCCGGGCTTCGGGTCTACTCGCATGCGCCCGGCCTGGTGGGTCGCTGCCCCACCTGCGTCGAGGTGATGGTGCGGCTGGTCCGCGCGCCCGACCGCGCCTGGCTGGACCTGCGCGGCGCCACGTTCCTCCAGTTCCCGATGCCACTCGACCGGCCACGCTGAGGTCTTCGCGACTGTCGTGGGGACGTTTGCCGGCGCGCATGACGGGAACCGGGCCGAAATGACGAAGCCTCGTGTGGTGATCGTGGGGGCCGGGTTCGCCGGGTACCACGCGGCGAAGACGTTGAGCCGGTTGGCCCGCGACCGAGCCGAGATCGTCCTGCTGAACTCGACGGATTACTTCCTGTACCTGCCGCTGCTGCCGGAGGTGGCGGCGGGGGTGGTGGAGCCGGGCCGGATCGCGGTGCCGCTGGCCGGCACCCTGGACGGCGTACGGGTGGTGATCGGCGAGGCCGACAGCGTCGACCTGCAGAACCGGTGGGTCGGCTTCACCCAGCCGGAGGGCGACCGCAATCGGCTGGCGTACGACCGGTTGGTCCTCTCCGTCGGCAGCGTGAACAAGCTGCTACCAATTCCCGGCGTGACCGAGTACGCGCACGGCTTCCGCGGTCTGCCTGAGGCGCTCTACCTGCACGATCATGTGGTCCGGCAGATCGAGCTGGCCGAGCAGGCAGAGGATCCGGCGGAGCAGCAGGCACGTGCCACGTTCGTGGTGGTGGGTGCCGGATACACCGGTACCGAGGTGGCCGCGCACGGCATCCTGTTCACCGACGAACTGGCCGCCCAACACCCCCGGCTCAAGATCCGGCCGAGGTGGATGCTGCTGGACGTGGCCCCACGCGTGCTGCCGGAGTTGGACCGGCGGATGTCGGCCACCGCCGACAAGGTGCTGCGGCGGCGCGGGGTCGACGTACGGATGGGTACCTCGGTGGCGGTCGCCACCTCCGACGGGGTCAAGCTCACCGACGGCGAGTACGTGCCCACCTGCTCGCTGGTCTGGTGCGTCGGCGTACGTCCCGACCCGTTCGTGGCGGAACTGGGCCTGCGGACCGAGAAAGGGCGGTTGGTCGTCGACGAGTACCTCAACGTCCCCGGGTTCCCCGAGGTCTACGCCTGCGGCGACGCCGCCGCGGTGCCCGACCTGACCCGGCCCGGTGAGATCTGCACGATGACCGCTCAGCACGCGCAGCGGCAGGGCAAACTGGCCGCGCACAACATCGCCGCCTCGTACGGGCAGGGACGCCGCCGGCCGTACAAGCACCACGATCTCGGTTGGGTGGTCGACCTGGGCGGCAAGCAGGCCGCGGCGAACCCGTTGAAGGTGCCGCTGTCCGGTCTGCCCGCCAAGGCGGTCACCCGGGGCTACCACCTGCTTGCGATGCCCGGCAACCGGGCCAGGGTGAGCGCGGACTGGTTCCTCGACGCCGCGCTGCAACGGTCGGCGGCACAGCTCGGACTGATCTCCGCCACCGCCGTACCGCTGGAGAGTGCGTCGCCCGAGATGCCGGCGCGGGCCCGCTGACCACGGGGCCCGACCGACCCGCCGTGCGGTCGTGTGGGTGTCCACGACCGCACGGCTGACATCTCGACGGCTCAGCCGGCGGCCATTCCGGCCCCCGCCTCGTCGATGGCGTCATCCACCGCGTGCGCCAGGTCGATGTCCATCGCGGTCACCGCCCCGGCGTTGCTTGAGGTCACGGTCAGCACGGCGGTCGTCGGGTCGGCGCGGCCGATCCGTGGTCCGCGGCCGGTCTGCTGGCGCAGCAGGTCGAGCCGGTCCAACACCCGGTCCAGGTTGCCCGGCGGCAATTCCAGGGTCCGGGACAGCGCGGTGCCGTCACCGGACCAGTAGGGCAGGTCGCCCAGGGCCGTACGCAGCTCGGCCGCCGACAACGGCGGCAGCGCGCTGACCGGACCGACCACGCCGCCGCCGGCCGACGGCTGCTCCAGCAACTGCCGCAGCTCATCCGGTACGTGCAGCGACTCGACCAGGTCACCGTCGTGCTCGGCGAGTGCGGCGAGGGTCGCCTCGGCCTGATAGCGCGCCTGCTCCGGGCTTCGACCGCTGATCCGACCCACCTCGGAGAGGAAGCCGCCCAGGTCCTGGCGCCGCTCGATGCCGTCCACCGGGACCACGTCGTGCAGTGAGGCGGGCACCGCCTCCAGCAACCGGCGGCGTTCGCCGGCCTCCAGGGCCCAGGCCAGCACGAGCACCGTCGACTCGACCCCGACCTTGGCGGTGCGGAAGTCGACCCCGGCGCGACGTACGACGTCCTCGACCAGGTCGCGGTAGCCCATGGTGGTGATCCCCGGTGCCTGCACACCTGGCTCCGGCCGGGGCCGAGGGGCCTCCGGCAAACCGGCTGGCGGGGGAGCGGGACCGCCCCGCGTGGTGTCCGGTTTGCGGCCGCCAGCCGGTGCCGGGCCGGCCCGCTTGTTCTGGTCGAGGTGGGTGAGTTGTTTGGACGCGCTCAGGCTGGCGCCGGCGTCGGCGGCTCGCATGCCGCGTTCCCGGGCCTGCCGGGCCAGTGCCCGGCGGCGCTGGTTGTCGCCCTCCATCTGCTTACGCATGGTGCACACCTCGCTTCCGCTGGTGTTCGCTGGCTTCGTCGATGGCCTTCCCGGCCGTCGCCGGTGCGAAACGATCGGGCCGGGGTCGGGCCGGGTGCCGGTCGCCGACGCCGGTGAGGCTTCATCCCGCCGGGGTGAGGGCCGGTCACCCGGGCGGGGCTGACGATCGTGGTGGACCGGAGATCTTCCGAGGCACGGCGGAAGGGAAGGTCGTGATGAAGCGGATAGTCGAGATCGTCCCCGCTCGACCCGGTTGGTACGCCCGGTGGCGGCTGGCACCTGAGCGCACCCGCTGTTACCCGGTGAGCCTGTGGGCGCTGTTGGAAGAGGCCGACGGCGGCGGCCGCGAGGTGATCGGCGTCGACTGCGCCGGCCAGTGGCCCGGGGCGCAGGACGACGGTACAGGTGCGGAGTTCGTCCGCTATCTGTTCAAAACTCCGGATTCGGGTCCACCGGAGGACGCGGAGCCGACCATCCACCGTACGGGCCGGTATCCGGTCCCGGCCTCCTGAGCCATCCTCCGGCCCCCGACCCCTGGTCCCAGGGTCGGGGGCCACCCCTTCTGGTGGCCCGAGTGGATCAGCCGGCCGCCTGCACGTCATCGTCCCCGGCGGCCAGGGGAAGCTCCAGCAGCTCGGCGAGGCCGGTGCGGTCCAGCAGTTGGCGCAGCGTGGGGTTGACGCCGGTGAGCCGCAGTGGCGCGGAGCCACCCCGATAGGCCACCACGAGCGCGCTCAACCCGGACGAGTCGCACAGCCCGACGCCGCTGAGGTCGAGGACGAACTGTTGGTAGCCGTCGCGCCGCAGGGCGGCCACGACGTCGATGAGTTCCGGCGCACTGTCGAAGTCGAGGTCGCCGGTCAGCCGCAACTCGGCCTGCCCCGCGTCGTGCCGGTCGACCTCGATGACCAACAGCTGTGCCGACATGACTACATGCTCCCAGTACGCCGGCCAAGCGCAAGTCGCGGGGGTGTGAAGTTTGCCGACAGCCGCTACGCGGTGACCGGAGATTGATCGTCCGGCTCGGTGCCGACCGGTTCGCGGGCCAGCAGGCCGGTCACCCCCGTCATGTCGAGGATGGTCTCGAGGAACCGGGGGACGGTCCGCAGCCGCAGTCGGATGGCCCGCTGCTGACCCTCGCGCCAGGCGTGCACGATGACGCTGAGTCCGGTGCTGTCGATGAACTGCAGGCCGCCGAAGTCGAGCACCAGCGTTCTGGGTTCGGTGCTCATCGACCGGTCGATCTCGGCCCGCAGCGGCGCGGCGGTGGTGTAGGCGAGATCACCGACGACCTTGATCACGGGGGCGTCAGGATCGGACCGGTCGACGGACATGCTCAGCGGCGGCGTCTCGGGTCTGCGACCGTGGGACAGCAACGATCACGCCTTCCGCGGGTGGCGGGCGGGTAGGGGCGATCGGATCGTAACAACCACTGAGCTGGCCCGCCTTTCGGGCGGCCGGCGGTGCCCGGCGGACGGTCGCCCGGGTGGCGGCACCGGCAGACCCGCGTAGGCTGGGTGTCAGGACGTGACCATGCATGCCGCTCGAAGCGGCTGCGGACCCGACAAGGAGCGAGGCTCAAGCTGGTGACAGGTGCCGACGTCAGGGACCTCGACCCCGGCGACGGACGGTCTTCCACGCCGAGCGCCGCCCGGGTCGCCGCCTGGCGTCCGACCACCTCCCGGTCGGTCGCCGCGTTGCCCGCCCTGGAGCCGGTGCAGGGTCAGCCCGCCGTCGACTGGCCCGAGATCGCCGAGCATCTCCGTGAAGGCGTGGTGGTGTGCGGCCCGGACGGGACCGTACGACACGTCAGCCCGGTCGCGCAGCGTCTGCTGCCCGAGGTGGCCGTCGGCGGGACGCTCGCGGCCGTCGAGCAGTTGGCCTCGCTCGATCCATACCTGCTTCACCACGGCCGGCGGCTGCGGGTACGTCGAGTCCCGCTCTCCGCCGGGCGTAGCTGCTGGTACGTCGAGGACGTCAGCGACCGTGCGAGGCGCTCCGAGGAACTGGCCGCCGAGCGGTCCAGGTCGGCATTCCTGACGATGGTCGGCGACAAGCTGGGCAACCCGCTGCATCCGGACCGGGCCGCCGCAGCGGTGGTCCGCCTCGCCGTGCCCACCCTCGCCGAGGTGGCGGTGCTGGTGCTGGCGCCACGGTCCGGACGGGCCCGCTGGTGGCGGGCCAGTCAGGCCGGAGGCGAGACACCCACCGTCGATCGCGGGGTGATTCCCGCGACGGCGCTCCCGCCGGCGATCGTCGAGAGTCTGCGGGGTAACCAGCCGCATGCCGTCGACTGGCTGGTCGAGCAGGTCGTTGAGGCGGGCTGGCTGCCCGGTGTCTCCGCCGCCGAGGTGGCTGCCCGGCTGGTGTCGTTGCCGGGCCGGGACGCGCCTGCGGGCGTACTGCTCGTCGCCCGGGGGACGGGCGGCTGGTACGGCGAGGCCGACCTCGACCTGGTGCGGGCCTTCGCCGCCCGGGCCGGTGCGGCCTTGACCACCGCGCTGCTCTACCGCGAACAGGCGGAGGTGGCCGACATGTTGCAGGCCAGCCTGCTGCCTGTCGAGCCCGCTGCGGCGCCGGGCGTGGAGTGGGGCACGGCGTACCGTCCCGCCCAGGCCGGCCTGCGCATCGGCGGCGACTTCTACGGTTCTCACCGGCTGCCCGACGGCGGCTCGGTGTTCTTCCTCGGCGACGTCTCCGGCAAGGGGGTCGAGGCGGCGGTCTTCACCGGGCAGCTGCGTCAGTGCCTGCACGCGTTGCACCGGGTCGAGCAGCAACCGGCCAGGCTGCTGCGGCTGCTCAACGACGCACTGCTGGAGACGACCCTGGCGCACGGTCAGGGCCGGTTCGCCACCATGGTGCTGGGTGTGGTCCGTCCGCACCGCGACGGTGGCCTGGGGCTGACGCTGGCCGGCGGCGGGCACCTGCCGCCGTTGGTGCTGCGTTCCTCCGGCGAGGTGGAGCAGTTGCCGTTGAACGGCATGCTCATCGGCGTGGTGCCGGATCCGCGCATCGGTCAGGTCTCCACGCGGCTCGCCCCCGGTGAAACCTGCCTGCTATACAGCGACGGAGTCACCGAGGCGCGCGGCGGCCGGCGGGGCGAGGAACTGCTCGGCGCCGATCGTCTGGTGCAGGCGCTGACCGGGTGCCACCGGATGCCGGCACCGGCGCTGGCCGAGCGGATCGAGCAGGTGACCTCCGACTGGTTGGCCCAGCGTGACCACGACGACATCGCGGTTCTCGCGCTGCGCGCCAGCGGCGTCGCCAACCGCCCCCAACGGCATCTGCACGCGGTGCCGAGCGTGGCCGGGCCGGACCCGGAGGGGGCGACGGCCCGGTGACCGCCGCGACGAGGGATGCCTCGCTCGACGCCGTCTACCCGGACTACCTGCACTGTCTCGCCGAGGCCGACGAGCATGCCGCCATCGAGGTGGCGCGCGGGCTGCTCGACGCCGGCGTGGCGGCCGAACGCGTGCTGCTGGATCTGGTCGCTCCGGCGCAGGCCGAGGTGGGGGAGCGTTGGGCGCGCAACGAGTGGAGTGTGGCCCAGGAGCACGCGGCGACGCACATCAGCGAGCGGGTGGTGGCGGCCGTCGCCACGTACGCCGACGTGCGCCCGACCCGCGCCCGGATCGTGGTGGCCTGCATGGACGGTGAATGGCACGCGTTACCGGCGCGACTGGTCGCCGAGGTATTGCGGCTGCGCGGCTGGCAAGTCACCTTCCTGGGCGCCAGCGTCCCCGCCGCGCACCTGGTGTCGTACCTGCACCGGCACGACGCGTACGCGGTGGCGCTGGCCTCCGCGTTGCCGATGCGGCTGCCGCACGCGCACCGGATGATCGAGGCGTGCCGGCGTTCGGACGTGCCGGTGCTGGTCGGTGGTCGGGGCTTCGGTGTGGACGGCCGGTGGGCTCGGCGGCTCGGCGTGCCCTGGGCGGGCAGCGCGCCCGCCGCCGCCGACCTGCTCGGCGACGAACGGGCCCTGCGTTCGGTCGCGGCGGCCGATTTGGCGCACCTGGCCGACGACGAGTACGCCAGTCTGGTGAGCCGGCGCGGTGAGTTGATCGACAGCGCGCTGGCCGACCTGGCGCAGCGGTTCCCGGCCATTCGCGACCACAGCCCGGCCCAACTGGACTCGACGGTCAGCGACCTCGGATACATCCTGGATTTCCTGGCCGCCGCCCTCTACGTCGACGACGGCTCGCTGTTCACCGAGTTCGTCGAGTGGCTGGTGACCATCCTGGACAGTCGTGGCGTGCCGGCCGTGACGGTGGACGCTTCGCTGGCCCACTACGGCAGGGTGCTGCACGATTTTCCCCGGGCGGTGGACTATCTCCAGCGGGGACGCGCGGTACTGCCGGTTGCCGACCGGCGAGCCGCCTGACCGCGAGGTGAGATGCCGGCCCCCATGGCCCCCCTATACTTGTCGCGCAGCAAACATCTGTGCTGACCGTAGCGGGCCAGGCCGGGGGTGCTGGAGGTACGGCCGCGACTTCGCGGACCCGGCGGTCGCCGACCGTCCGGCGATGGGCTAGATTTCCGCCAGCGCGGGGCCGGCAGGCCCCGTCCTGGCCGACCTGAGGCAGGTAGAGATGGGCGCACGCACCCTCGCTCCGGTTCGCATTCTCGTGGTGGACGACGACCCGGGCGACGTGCTCATGATCGAGGAGGCCCTGGCCACCTCGGACGTCGAGAAGGTGATCGACGTGGTCGCCGACGGTCAGGAGGCGATGGAGTTCCTCCGCCGCGAGGGCCGGCACGGCGACGCCCAACGCCCGGACGTGATCCTGCTCGACCTCAACATGCCCCGGATGGACGGGCGTCAGGTGCTGGGCGAGGTGAAGGGCGACGAGGACCTGCGGACGATCCCGATCGTCGTGCTTACCACCTCGAACGCGGACACCGACATCATCAGCAGCTACACGCTCCAAGCCAACGCCTACGTCACCAAGCCGATCGACCTGGACGACTTCAACGACGTGGTGCACCGGATCGACGAGTTCTTCGGTCGGGTGGTCGTGCTGCCCAAGCGGGGCTGACCCGCCGTTACCGGCGGGCCTGACCCGACGACGTACGCCCGGCTCAGGTCAGCGCTGCCACCACGGTGGCGGCCCGGTCCTCGTGCTGGGCGTAGGCGTAGGGGAAGGCGGAGATCTGCACGGCCTGGGCGGCCAGGGTCAGGCTCATCTGCTGCCAGCCGGGCACCTGGAGCAGCGCCTCGTAGAACGCGCGGGCCGCGTACGCCGGCCGCATCAGGTCCCGTACGCTGCCCCAACCGCTGCTGGGGCGTTGCTGGAACAGCCCGACGGAGTCGTGGTCCCAGCCGATGGCCTGGTGCGGGTAGTTCTGCGACTCGGGCAGCACGCCGCTGGCGTAGTTGAGCAGAGTGCTCTCCTGCATCGCGGTGGCCACCGCGATCACCAGCCCCTGGCGGGGGATCTTCATGTCGACGCCGACGTCCACGATTGCCTTGGCGTTGTCCATCTGTGCCTGGGTGAGCCCGGCGACGGGTCGGGGGCGTGGTGGCTTGGTGGGGGTCTTCTTCGGCTTCGGCTTGGGGGTGGGCGACGGCTTGGCGCTGGGCGAGGCGGTGGGGCTGGCCGGGGCGGATGTGGGGCTGCGGTCGAGGGACCGGGAGGCGGCCTTCTCCTGGGCGGCGAGCGCGCGGTCGGTGAGCGCGCGGTCGGTGAGCGCCTCGGTCACCGGAGGCGGGGGTACCTCGTCATCGTGCCGGGTGGCCACGACGGCGGTGGCGCCGAGGCAGCAGGTCACGCCGGTGGCCAGGGCCACCCGGACCGGGGTGGAGGCGAGCACCGCGCGAACGCCGCGGCGCGGTGTCGGCACGGCACGATGCCGCCCCATCAACCTTTCGGATGATGCACCGTCGGCCGAAAGGCTCGGCGGTTGCCCGGGGGTCAGCTTCTGGTCGAAGTCGTCGTCGGGATGCACCCGCCGAGGCTAGAAAGCCAATCGCCGCCTGCCATCGGCCCGGTTGGTGGCATGCGTCACAATTCGCGGCTATCCGCCGGGTCATTTTCCACTTACGCCTACATATGGGTCGAGCCCGACCTATCCGCCGTGGAGTAAATGTCAGGAATGAGCCTATAAAACAGGGCGGAAACGGGATCTTGTAGACGTCTATCGAGCCCGTTGGTTGCCTCCCCCGAATGGGTGAGGCTTGGCTCGACCCATTCGAGCCGTCTGGTGGGGCGGTCGGACCATCCGGTGCCCGCCGGCGGCGGTACGCGCCGGCAGGAACCCGGCCCGCTCATCCCACCAGCGGGTCAGTGCCGGCCGTTCTCCGCCGGAGTGACGGTGAGCCGGTGCCGGCCGCCGTCCTCGCTGGAGAACGGCCACAGCCGATCGGCGTGCTCGACCAGTTCGGCGAGCTGCTGTCGACTCAGCCCGACCGACGAGATGGAGGCGTGCACGTCGGCCCGGTACCGGCCGTCGTCGTCCCGCCCCAGCTTCGCCTCCGCGCGTACCTGCACGGTGTGCGCCTCGTCGGTGATCCCGCCGGCCGCCTCCACCGCCGCGT
Organism: Verrucosispora sp. WMMD703; assembly: GCF_049178935.1. Classification (NCBI taxonomy): domain Bacteria; kingdom Bacillati; phylum Actinomycetota; class Actinomycetes; order Micromonosporales; family Micromonosporaceae; genus Micromonospora; species Verrucosispora sp. WMMD703. The sequence continues at coordinate 3,051,721 of NZ_JBMHMM010000004.1, forward strand.
GGTGCAGGCAGGACGCGAACGCGGCGGCCAGCAGCTGCGACGGGGTCAGCCCGGTGCAGTGCGGCGCCAGCGGCGAGGCGAGGGCGGTCGACAGCGCCTCGTCGTCGGTGTGGATGTGACCGCCCTCGGCGGTCGCGGCGGCAACCTCGTTCAGCCAGGAACTCGGCATCGCGTTCCTCCCGTCACTCCCCGCCCGGCTACCCGGGGTCGGACGCGTGAAACCGGGGATCAACCGCCGTGCCGACTCCACTGGGCGCCGGCGGCGGCCTCGGTGACCTCGGCCGCCGCCCGCTCCGTCCACGGACTCACCGCCGGTGGCCGCTGCCGTGGCATCAGTGGCTCGTGCATCGGCACGTACACCCGGGCGTCGACCGCCTCGGCCAGCAGCAGTGCGGCCACCAGGCTGCTCGGCCGCCGGGTCGGGTCGTCGGCGAGGCAGCGCCGGCACAGGTCCGCCACCTCGGCGGGCAGCCCGGGCAACTCGGGCAACGGCCGCGGTGCCCGGCGTGACTCCCGCCCGAGCAACTCACTGACGCTGTCCACCGGGTACGGCAGGCGTCCCGCGAGGCTGTAGTGGAGAAGGACGCCGAGGGCGTAGATGTCGGCCGCCGGGGTCGCCGGGGCCCGGTGCAGCTGCTCCGGTGCCAGGTACGCGGGCGTACCGACCACGACGCCGTCGGGCGCGGTGTCGGCGGCCCCGGCCGGGGTGGCGATGCCGAAGTCCAGCACCTTCACCCCCGAGGGGGTGAGCATCACGTTTGCCGGCTTGATGTCGCGGTGCACGATGCCGTGGGCGTGCGCGGCGGCCAGCGCGGCGCTGACCTCCGCGCAGACCCGCACCGCGATCCGCCAGTCCAGTGGGCCGGTGCGCAGGTGTGCGGCGAGGGTCTGCCCCTCCGCCAGCTCCATGACGATGTACGGCAGCTCGTGCCCCAACCCGGTGTCGCAGGTGCCGAAGTCGTGCACGCTTGCCACGTTCGGGTGGACCAGGCGGGCCGCGGAGCGTGCCTCGGAGCGGATCCGCTCCACCGAGGCCGTCCCGTCGGGCTGACCGGGCGAGACCAGTTTCACCGCGACCGACCGATCCAGCACGGTGTCGTACGCCCGCCACACCTCCGACATCCCGCCGATGCCGATGCGCTGTTCGAGCCGGTAGCGCCCGTCCAGCGTACGCATCGACCGCCCCCTGACCTCGTAGTGCTCCGCCGCGGCGCGTGAGGCCGTGGCCCCGGCACGGTACCCCGGCTCCGATCAGGGCAAACCCGCCTCCTACGGCGGCTGGTGCGTTAGCGTGCGAGCCGGGACGCCCGACGCGCCGGGCGGGCTGGAGGCGGAACGTGATGAGTGAGGTGACCGTACGTTTCGTCGGCGGTCCGGCCCACGACCTGGTCCGGTCGCTGCCGGCGGGGCCGGACGGCGCGCCGCCGCGGCTGTGGGTGCTGCGCCGGCCGCAGGAGGCGCCCACACCGGCGGCCGACCATCTCTACGTGCGGCAACGCCCCGACGGGTCGGGCACCTGGTCCATGCGTTTCGTCCGGACCGACCCGGTCGGTGTGACCGAGTGACCCCGGGTCGACCCCCTCCGACGGTGGCCGCACAGCTGGCACACAGCAACCGCACAAGCGGCCCCAAGTGCGCGGCCCCACCATGGCAGCCATGAGGATCGAGGGCGAGGCCACGCCGGGCCGGGTGGAACTGCGTCGACCGGACGGTGAACCGGTCCGGGTGCTGGTCGTCGACGACGAGCCGACCCTGACGGACCTGCTGTCGATGGCGCTGCGGTACGAAGGCTGGCAGGTGCGTACGGCAGCCGACGGCATGGCGGCGGTACGCGCCGCCCGGCAGTTCCGACCCGACGCGGTGGTGCTCGACGTGATGCTGCCCGACCTCGACGGTTTCCAGGTGCTGCGCAAGTTGCGGGCGGACAACGACAGCGTGCCGGTGCTGTTCCTGACCGCCCGGGACGCGGTCGAGGAGCGGGTCGCCGGGCTGACCGTCGGCGGCGACGACTACGTGACCAAGCCGTTCAGCCTGGAGGAGGTCATCGCCCGGCTGCGCGCGCTGCTGCGCCGCTCCGGCTTCGCGGTGGCCGCCCGCCCGGACGCGGTGCTCACCGTGGGCGACCTCACCCTCGACGAGGACAGCCACGAGGTACGCCGGGACGGTCGGCTGATCACCCTTACCGCGACCGAGTTCGAGCTGCTGCGGTACCTGATGCGTAACCCCCGCCGGGTGCTCAGCAAGGCGCAGATCCTCGACCGGGTGTGGAACTACGACTTCGGCGGCCAGGCCAACGTGGTCGAGCTGTACATCTCGTACCTGCGGAAGAAGATCGACGCCGGCCGCCAGCCGATGATCCACACGCTGCGCGGGGCCGGGTACCTGCTCAAGCCGGCGGAGTGAGCGGAGTGCGCCGGTGGCTGGCGGGCTGGTCGCTGCGGACCCGCCTGGTGATCACCCTGGTCGCGCTGCTCGCCGTGGTCAGCCTGGCCATCGGCGGCCTCACCACCGTGGCACTGCGGCAGTTCCTGATCTCCCGGGTGGACGAGCAGTTGCGCTTCACGCCCGGCGGGCGGCCCAGCGCCCCCTGGGAACCCGGCCCGGGCACCGGCCCGTGGGGCGACGTGCGGGTACCGCGCGGCTTCCCGCCCGGCACGATCAGCGCCCAGGTCGTCGACGGCCGGGTCACCGAGGCGTGGACACTCGTCGGCCGGCAGGAACAGCCGGTACCGGTCGGCGAGGTGGGCGAGCTGGCCGACGTGCCAACCGACGGCCGGGCGCACAGTCTGAGCCTGGGGGACCGGGGCGGCTACCGGGTGGTGGCCCGGCAGTCGGCCACCGGGACGGTGCGGGTGCTGGGTGTGCCGCTGGCCGGCGTGCAGGAGACCGTCTGGGCGATGGTGGCCGCGCAGGCCGGGGTCACCGCCGTCGGCCTGCTCATCGCCGGCACCGCCGGAGCGCTGATCGTCCGGGCCACGCTGCGTCCGCTGCGCCGGGTCGCCGCCACCGCCGCCCGGGTCAGTGAACTACCGCTGGACCGGGGCGAGGTGGCACTCTCCGAACGGGTCCCGGCAGCCGACACCGATCCGCGTACCGAGGTCGGGCAGGTCGGCTCCGCGCTCAACCGGATGCTCGGCCACGTCGCCGCCGCGCTCGCCGCCCGGCAGGCGAGCGAGACCCGGGTACGCCAGTTCGTCGCCGACGCCAGCCACGAACTGCGTACGCCCCTCGCGGCGATCCGTGGCTACGCCGAGGTGGCGCGCCGGGGCCGCGACGAGGTGCCGCCCGACGTGGCCCACGCGCTGCGCCGGGTCGAATCGGCGAGCACCCGGATGACCGGCCTCGTCGACGACCTGCTGCTGCTGGCCCGGCTGGACTCGGGCCGACCCCTGGCGGTCGAACCGGTCGACCTCACCGCACTGATGGTGGACGCGGTGAGCGACGCGCACGTGGCCGGCCCCGAGCACCGCTGGCAGCTCGACCTGCCCGACGAGGTCATCCGGGTGCCCGGCGACCCGGCTCGGCTGCACCAGGTGCTGGCGAACCTGCTGGCCAACGCCCGGGTGCACACCCCGCCCGGCAGCACTGTCACCACCCGCCTGCGCCAGGCCGGCGACACCGCCGAACTCAGCGTCACCGACGACGGCCCCGGCGTACCGCCCGAGCTGCGGCCCGAGGTCTTCGAACGCTTCGCCCGCGGCGACAGCTCCCGGTCCCGCGCCCACGGCAGCACCGGCCTCGGCCTGGCCATCGTCGCCGCCGTGGTGGAGGCGCACCACGGCACCGTCGCCCTGGACTCCCGGCCGGGCCGCACCGTCTTCACCGTCCGGCTGCCCAACTCCACAGCCGACGCATAGGCGAGCCACGGCGGCACGACAGCTGCCTGGCCGAGGCTGGCCGGCATGGACAGCACAGGCAATCCGTCGCACCCGTCCGGGGCGCCCACCGCCTCACCCGACCCTTCGGCCCCCTCGACCGCCTGGGTACGGCCGGCCCTGGCCGCGTTGCTGCTGGCCACCGGGCTGCTCTACCTGTGGGGCCTGGGCGCCTCCGGCTGGGCCAACTCCTACTACGCCGCCGCGGCGCAGGCCGGCTCGCAGGACTGGACGGCCTTCTTCTACGGCTCGTCGGACGCGGGCAACTCGATCACCGTCGACAAGACACCCGCCTCGCTGTGGCTGATGGCGCTCTCCGTACGCCTGTTCGGTCTGAACAGCTGGGCGCTGCTGGTGCCGCAGGCGCTCTGCGGGGTGGCCACGGTCGGCCTGCTGTACGCCGCAGTGCGCCGTTGGTACGGGCCGATCGCCGGCCTGATCGCCGGCGGGGTGCTCGCCGTGACGCCGGTGGCCACGCTGATGTTCCGGTTCAACAATCCGGACGCGTTGCTGGTGCTGCTGCTGGTCGCCGCCGCGTACGCCACGGTCCGCGCCCTGGAGACGGCAAGCACCCGGTGGTTGGTGCTGGCCGGCGCCCTGGTCGGCTTCGGCTTCCTGACCAAGATGCTCCAGGCGTTTCTGGTGCTGCCGGTCCTCGCGGCGGTGTATCTGATCGCCGCGCCGACCACGCCGGGCCGCCGGCTCCGGCAGGTGCTGATCGCGGGGCTGGCTGTGGTGGTGGCCGCCGGTTGGTGGGTGGCGGTGGTCGAGCTGGTGCCCGCCGCGCACCGCCCGTACATCGGCGGGTCGCAGTCCAACAGCGTGTTGGAGCTGACCCTCGGCTACAACGGTCTCGGTCGGATCACCGGCAACGAGGTGGGCAGCGTCGGCGGTGGCGGCGGGCCGGGCGGCGGCGGCCCGTTCTCCGGACAGGCCGGCCCGCTGCGCATGTTCGGTGGGCAGGTCGGCGGGCAGATCTCCTGGCTGCTGCCGGCCGCACTGATCCTGCTGGTGGCCGGGCTGGTGCTGGCAGGCCGGGCGGCGCGTACCGACCGGGCGCGGGCGGGGCTGCTGCTCTGGGGCGGCTGGCTGCTGGTCACCGGCGGGATCTTCAGCTACATGTCCGGCATCTTCCACGAGTACTACACGGTGGCGCTGGCACCGGCGGTCGCCGCGCTGGTCGGCATCGGCACGACCCTGCTCTGGCAGGCCCGCGCCGTCGCGTCGAGGGGACGACGGATCGCGTCCACCCTGGTCCTCGCCGGCACCGTCGTCGTCACTGCGGTGTGGTCGGCGACGCTGCTGGGCCGTACCTCCGACTGGTATCCGTGGCTGCGTACCGCCGTACTGGTCGGCGGGCTGATCGCGGTGTCGACGCTGCTGCTGGCCCATCGGCTGGTCCGCCGCGCGGCCGTCCCGGCGTTGCTGGTCAGCGCGGCGGTGGCGCTGGCCGGGCCGGCCGCGTACGCGATGCAGACCGCAGCGACCCCGCACACCGGCGCCATCCCGACCGCCGGTCCGCAGGCGCGCGGCGGATTCGGGCCGGGCGGGGGCGGACGTTTCGCCGACGGCCCTTACGCCGGCCGCTTCGACGGCACCGGTCGACCCGGCGACGGCCGATCCGGCTTCGGCCCGCCGGGCACAGCCGACGGCGCCGGCCAGACCGACGGCGGCCGACCCCTCGGCGGTGCGGTCTCCGGTGGCCAAGTCCCCGGTGGGCCGCCGACGGCCGGGCGGACCGGAGCGAACCGTGGCGGCACTGGCGGCCTGCTCGACTCCCGGGAGCCGAGCGCGGAACTGCGGGAGCTGCTGCAACGCGACGGGGACGACTACACCTGGATCGCGGCCACCGTCGGTTCCAACAACGCCTCCGGCTACCAGCTGGCCACCGGCCGGCCGGTGATGGCGGTGGGCGGCTTCAACGGCAGCGACCCGTCGCCCACCCTCGAGCAGTTCCAGCGGTACGTGGCCGACGGCAGGATCCACTGGTTCCTCGGCGGGGGTGGCTTCCGGGGCACCAACGGCGGCAGCTCCGCCTCCTCGGAGATCGCCGCCTGGGTCGCGGCGAACTTCCCGACGCAGACCGTCGACGGGGTCGCTCTCTACGACCTGAGCAGCGGACGGCAGGGGTGACCGCGATGATCACCTCGATCGGTTCCCGCGCCGCCGTACCGGCCCGGCCCGGCGCACCGAACCCGGTACTGGACGTCGTCGTCCCGGTCTACAACGAAGAGGTCGACCTCGGCCCGAGCGTCCGGCGACTGCACGCCCACCTGGCCGAGCACTTCCCGTACCCGTTCCGGATCACCATCGCCGACAACGCCAGCATCGACGGCACGCCGGCCGTCGCCGAGGCCCTCACCGTCGAGCTGCCCGAGGTTCGGGTACGGCACCTGTCCGCCAAGGGCCGCGGGCGGGCCCTGCGGGCGGCCTGGTCGGCGTCGGACGCGCCGGTGCTGGCGTACATGGATGTCGACCTCTCCACCGATCTCGCGGCGCTGCTGCCGCTGGTCGCGCCACTGATCTCGGGTCACTCCGACGTGGCCATCGGTACCCGGCTGGCGCGTACCGCCCGGGTGGTGCGCGGTGCCCGGCGGGAGGTCATCTCCCGGACGTACAACCTGCTGCTGCGCGGCACCCTGGCCGTCCGGTTCTCCGACGCGCAGTGCGGGTTCAAGGCCATCCGGGCGGACGTGGCCCGCGAGCTGCTGCCACTGGTGCAGGACACCGGCTGGTTCTTCGACACCGAGCTGCTGGTGCTGGCGCAGCGGGCCGGACTACGCATCCACGAGGTGCCGGTCGACTGGATCGACGACCCGGACAGCCGGGTGGACGTGGTGGCCACCGCCGTGGCCGATCTGCGCGGCATCGGTCGGCTCGGCCGGGCGCTGCTGACCGGTGCGCTGCCCCTGGCCGAGCTGAGAGCGCAGCTCGGTCGGGCTCCGCTGGCGGCACCGCCGCAGCAGGCGCCCGCCGGGCTGCCCCGGCAACTGGTCCGGTTCGCCGCCGTGGGGGTGGTCAGCACCTGCGCGTACCTGCTGCTGTTCACGCTGACCCGGGGTGCGCTCGGTGCCCAGCCGGCGAATCTGCTGGCGTTGCTGCTCACCGCGGTGGCCAACACCGCCGCCAACCGGCGGCTCACCTTCGGCATCGCCGGACGCCGGCACGTCACCCGGCACCACGTGCAGGGACTGCTGGCGTTCGCTCTCGGCCTCGCGCTCACCAGCGGGTCACTGGCCATCCTGCACGCGGCCACCACCCCGGACCGGGCTGTGGAACTGGCGGTCCTGCTTGCGGCAAACCTCGCCGCCACAGCCCTGCGCTTCACCCTGCTCCGCCTAGCCATGCACCACCACCCCTGACAGCACCCCCGACACACCGTGTTGATCAAGAAGTTCTGGTCGCCGATGAAGATCGAACTAGGCGGAAACTTCTTGATCAACCGGGCGTCGGGGTGGGGGCGGGGGGAAATGGGGTGGGAAGTGTGTTGTTGTGCCCGACAGGTGGCAATTGGCAGCGTACGGTGGCATGGTCCGGCCAGGCCGCCCGAATACTCAATGCGAGACTTATGGCGGTTGGTGTCGGTTGTGACGGCAGAGGAAGGAGCGGTCGGTGAACCACCTGGCCTACCTGGACGCGGGATCCGGCAGCCTGATCGTGCAGGCGGTGGTCGGCGGGATCGCCGGCGTCGCGGTCGCGGCCAAGCTCTACTGGCGCAGGCTCGTCAGCCGGTTCCGCCGCCAGCCCACCGACCAGAGCTGACCCGATCCGATGGTGATTCCGGACCTTGGCCGGTCGTCGCGACCGGCCCCGCTGCACGTCGACCCTCGGCCAGAGCCCGGCTCGTTCCGCGACCCGGCGAACCGGGTGTTCCACGCCGGCGACGACGTGCTGCGCGCGCTCGACCGGACCGCCGCCGCCGACTGGCGTGCCCTCGCCGCCAGCAGCTTCTTTCCGCCGTTGCTCGCCGCCGGCAAGGTCTGCGGCACCGAGGAACTGCCGGTGGAGTCGCCGTTGCGGGAACTGCCGTCGGGTCCGGCGTCGACCGACTGGGCGACGGTGCTTCGGCACGAGCGCGTTCCGTTCGTCTCACACCCGTACGAGTGGTCCTTCGCCATGCTGCGCGACGCCGCGCTGCTGCACCTGGAGATCCTCCGGGCCGCCCTGCCGGCGGGCTTCACCACGAAGGACGGCTCGGCGTACAACCTCCAGTGGCGCGGCACCGAGCCGGTCTTCATCGACATCGGGTCCTTCACTCCGCTGCGCGACGGTGAACCCTGGGCCGGCTACCGACAGTTCTGCCAGACACTGCTCTACCCGCTGATGCTCAGCGCCCACCTGGGGCTGGCCTTCCAACCGTGGCTGCGGGCCCAGGTCGACGGCATCGAGCCGGAGCAGATGGGACCACTGTTCCGGGGCACCCGTCGGCTGTTGCCCGGGGTGCTCACCCACGTCCACCTGCACGGCTCCGTGCAGCGCCGCAGCGCCGACACCAGCACCGCCGACGTACGCGCCCAGTTGCGCGACGCCGGGTACACCCGTGAGCTGGCCGTGGCCACCGTGCGGGGGCTGGAGAAGCTCGTCCGCCGCCTTGATCATCAGCCGGCTGCCACCCACTGGGTCGACTACCAGCAGACCTGCGGCTACTCCGGCGACGACCGGGCGGGCAAGGAGCGCTTCGTGGCTGCCGCGTTGAGCGTCGCCGGTCGGCGCCGGCTCGTGCTCGACCTGGGCGCCAACGACGGACGGTACGCGCGCCTCGCGGCCCGGCACGCCGACTACGTGGTCGCCGTGGAGCAGGACCCGGCGGTGGTCGACCGGCTGTACCGCACCCTGCGCGGAGAGGGCGAACGGCACGTCCTGCCGCTGGTGATGGACCTGGCCGACCCGTCGCCCGGCGGTGGCTGGCGCGGCACCGAACGGGCCTCGTTCGCCGCCCGGGTCAACGCGGACACCGTGCTCGCCCTGGCCCTGGTGCACCACCTGGCGATCGGACGCAACGTGCCGCTGCCGGAGGTGCTGGCCTGCCTCGCCGGCTTCGCCGCGCCCGGCGGCCGGCTGGTGGCCGAGTTCGTCCACCCGGACGACCCGATGGCCGCCCGACTGCTGGCCAACAAGCCCGACGGCATCTTTCCCGACTACCGGCGGGATGCCTTCGAGGCCCTGCTCGCCGGCCACGGCACCGTCGAGGACCGGCTGGAACTGCCCTCGGGGACCCGCACGTTGTACCGGGTGGCGCTTCCGTGACCGACCGCCCCACCACCGAGGCCGGCGTGAGCGGTCCCGGCAGCGAACCGGTGCCGGCCCCGTCCGCGCCGACCGATCTGACCGAGACGGTACGCCGCAGGTGGTGGGGTTGGGGCGGCTGGCGAGCTGAGGGCCGGCGGCTGCTGGAGGTCACCGCGCTGGTCGGGCTGGTGATCACCCAGCCGTTGCTGGACATCCTCGGCCGCAGCCCGGACTTCTTCCTGTTCCACCGGGCCGACCGGGGCGAGATCCTGCTGCTGGTGGCTCTGGTCGCGGTGGTGCCGACGGTGGCGCTCGGGCTGCTGGGCCTGCTCGCCGGCCTGGCCGGAGCCGCGGTGCGGACGGTCACCCACAGCCTGCTGCTCGGGCTGCTGGTCGCCGCGCTGGCGGTGCAGGTGGGCCGGCACACCACACCGCTGCGGGGCGTACCGCTGCTGCTGGTGGCGCTGGTGTTCGGCGCCGCCGGAGCCGTCGCTCACCGGCGCTGGACGGCTCTCGGTCGGGTGCTGCGCCTGGCGGCCGTCGGCCCGCTGATCTTCGTCGGGCTGTTCCTGTTCGCCTCGCCGACCGGGCCGGTGGTGCTGCCGCTCGGCGACGGCGGCGTGGCGGGCACGGCGACCGGCAACCGGCACCCGCCGGTGATCATGCTGATCCTCGACGAGCTTCCGCTGGTCTCCCTGCTCGACGCCACCGGTGGCGTCGACGCGACCCGGTTTCCGCACTTCGCCGAGCTGGCCGCCGCCTCGACCTGGTACCGCAACGCGACAGGGGTCAGCGGCTGGACCCCGTACGCGTTGCCGGCGATGCTGACCGGCCGCTACCCGGCGGAGTCGTTCGCCCCGCACTACTCGCACTACCCGGACAACCTCTTCACCGCCTTCGGCGGGTTGTACGACATCCGCGCCGAGGAGAGCATCACCCGGCTCTGCCCGCCGAGCCGCTGCGAGCAGCCGGTCACCCCGGAACAGGGGACCGGCGTGCTGGTGCGGGAGACGGCGGAGCTGCTGCGTCAGGTGATCGCGCCGCACGACAGTCGGATCGACCCGGAGGACTCCTACCGCGAACGCACCGCCGAGGAGGCCGGCATCGACGCCGCAGAGCCGGTGCCGACCGACCCGAAGTTCCGCTGGGACAGCCTCAACGTCAACCAGCCGGCCCGCTTCACCAGCTTCCTCACCGGCCTGACCCCGTCGGCGCGACCGACACTGCATTTCCTGCACCTGCTGATGCCCCACTCGCCGTGGGCGTTCCTGCCGTCCGGGGCGCGGTACGAGGCCCCGGAGGACTTCCCCAACGAGGGTGACGGCTGGGTGGACCTGGCCCGCGCCCGGCACCTCGCCCAACTCGGCTACACCGACCGGCTGATTGGCGAGACGATGCGTACGCTGCGCGCCAGCGGACTGTGGGACGAGGCGCTCGTGGTGGTCACCGCCGACCACGGAGTCAGTTTCACAAAGGGCGTGCAGGGGCGCGGCGAGGACGCGATCCGCGCCGCCGCCGACGAGGTGGCCTGGGTGCCGCTGTTCGTCAAGACGCCCGGCCAGCGCAGCGGGCGGGTCGACGACCGCAACTGGCAACACGTCGACCTGCTGCCGACGATCGCCGACGAGGCCGCCATCCGGTTGCCCTGGGGGGTCGACGGTCGTTCCGCCCGGCAGGGGCCCCGCGCCGACGCGGGCAAGGTCTTCTACGACCGGCCGTCCCAGCCGATGCCGATCAGCGGCGGGGTGCCGGCCGCGCCGCCACCGATGGCGCCGCACCGGCTGGTCGGCACGGCCGTGGGCGCGGCACCGATCTCCGGCAGCGCCCGGGTCGGTGGGCTGGACGCCTTCCGTGCCGTCGATCCCGACGAGGGTGTGCTGCCCGGCATGATCTGGGGCACCGTCGACGACGACGTCCCCGACGGCACCGAGCTGGCGGTGGCCGTCAACGGCACCGTCACGGCGGTGGTCCCGGTGGTCGCCCCGGACCCCGGCGGCCGGCGCTTCGCGGCGTTGCTCGCCGACGACCGGCTGTTCCGGGCCGGTGCCAACCGCCTCGACCTCTACCTGGTCGGCCAGGACGGCCAACTTCGTCAGCTGTCGATCTCCTGACCGGTCCGTCGGGCCCGCCAGGTCGGCACGCGCGCCGGTCCTGGATCGTTTCTCACTCCGCCTGTTTGCACGCTACGTGCGCCTTTCCTGCCTGTCCGTCCCGGTCGTCGGGGTTTCCCGGCGCTTCGGTCGGGAATCGGGTGACGCATGCCTCACCGCCGAACCACGAGCGGCGGTGTTGCCGCAACCGCAATTACGGTAGAAGCGAAGGCAATTCAACGTAGATCTGCCGGCGAAGCGAGGAACCACATGACGGAAGTCAAGCTCGATCACCCCGGCGGGCAGCTGTCGATGCCGGTACATTCCGCGGTCGAGGGCCCCGCCGGGATCGGTGTGGGCAAGCTGCTGAAGGAAACCGGGCTGACGACGTACGACCCGGGGTTCGTCAACACCGCCGCCTGTTCGTCCGCGATCACCTACATCGACGGTGACGCGGGCATCCTGCGTTACCGTGGCTACCCGATCGATCAGCTGGCCGAGAAGAGCTCCTTCCTGGAGGTCTCCTACCTGCTGATCTACGGTGAGCTGCCGACCACCCAGGAGCTGACCGAGTTCACCGAGCGGATCCGCCGGCACTCGTTGCTGCACGAGGAGATGCGGCGCTTCTTCGACGGCTTCCCCCGGGAGGCCCACCCGATGGCGGTGCTCTCCTCCGCCGTCAGCGCCATCTCCACCTTCTACCAGGACAGCCTCGACCCGTTCGACGCCGAACACGTGGAGATGTCCACGGTCCGGCTGATGGCGAAGGTGCCGACCATCGCCTCGTACGCGTACAAGAAGGCGATCGGGCAGCCGCTGCTGTATCCGGAGAACTCCCTGGGCTACGTGGAGAACTTCCTGCGGATGACGTTCGGTGTGCCGGCGGAGCCGTACGAGGTCGACCCGGTGATCGCCCGGGTGCTGGACATGCTCTTCGTGCTGCACGCCGACCACGAGCAGAACTGCTCCACCTCGACGGTGCGGCTGGTGGGCTCCAGCAACGCCAACCTGTTCGCCTCGGTCTCGGCCGGCGTCAACGCGCTGTTCGGCCCGCTGCACGGCGGCGCCAACCAGGCGGTGCTGGAGATGCTCGAGCGCATCCAGGCCGACGGCGGTGACGTGCAGTCGTTCGTCCGCAAGGTGAAGGACCGCGAGGACGGCGTCAAGCTGATGGGGTTCGGCCACCGGGTCTACAAGAACTACGACCCGCGTGCCGCGATCGTGAAGCAGGCGGCGCAGGACGTGCTCGGCCGGATGGCCAAGCCGGATCCGCTGCTGGACATCGCGATGCAGCTGGAGGAGATCGCCCTCGCCGACGACTTCTTCGTCTCCCGCAAGCTCTACCCGAACGTCGACTTCTACACCGGCCTGATCTACAAGGCCATGGGCTTCCCGACGAAGATGTTCACCGTGCTGTTCGCCCTGGGGCGGCTGCCGGGCTGGATCGCCCAGTGGCGCGAGATGATCAACGACCCGGAGACCAAGATCGGCCGTCCGCGGCAGGTCTACACCGGTGCCGCCGAGCGGAACTACCTCCCCGTCGAGCAGCGCTGACCGCGCAACCTGACGCAGCCCGCACGACGACGGCCGCCGCACCCGATCACGGGTACGGCGGCCGTCGTCGTGCCGCGTTCAGTGCGCCGGATGGCCGTCGTCGTCCTGACCCGCAGTGGTGGGCAGGTCGCCGAGCACCTCGTTGATGACATGGATGCGGGCGGCGCCGGCCCGGTAGTCGGCGCACACCGTCTCGGCCTGGTCGTCGAGGCGGGCGCCCTGCCCGACACCGGTGACGGTGAGGCTGGTGCCGGCGACGGTGGTAACCGTGCCGGCGGCGACCAGCTCGGCCACCGGCAGCGCCCCGGTGACCAGATGATCGCGCAGCAACCCGCGCCCTCCTCGGACCGCACCGCCGCCGGATGCCTGCGAGTGTGTCGGATGCGCAGCGTCGCCGACCAGTGTGGATAGATCGTAACGGCAGACCGACTACCCGAACGGGTCTGGTGCCATCCGGCGGGCGCCGCCCCACGCGCCGCCCGGCGGTGCCCGCCGGGTCTGTCAGTCGACGGCGGCCTTCAGCACCCAGGACGTCACCCGGGGCTGGCCGGCCAGCTCGGCCCGGCCGGTGCACCAGAGCAACACATCGACCGGATCCCCGGCCGGGGCCTGCGGAAAGAGCCGGGCGAGCACCGCCGCGCACAGCGCCGCCGGTGGCCGCCAGTCGATCCCGAGCCCCTGGGCGATGTCCCAGGTGTGCACGAGCGTCTCGTTGACCCCCAGTGCGGCGAAGCCACCCGGATCGGTCGGCCCCCAGTGCCACCCACGGGCGGCCGGATCCGCAGCGTCGACCGCTTCGCTGAGCAGCCGCCCGCAGGCGGTGACCACTGCGAGAACATCGCGCGGCGCGGCGTCGTCCCGGACGACCAGGTCGAACGGCAGGTACGCCGCATCCGGGCGGGCTGCGACCTGACCCGCGTACGCCAGCAGGTCGTGGGCGACGTGGACCGCCGTCGTCCAGCAACTCCACTTCAGCGGGCCCGCCCGGTGTTCCCGCCAGTCCCGGGACAGGTGCGGCGTGAGCACCCGCACCATCTCGGTCACCGCCCGCTCGACGTCCCCACCGTCCATCCTCGTCATGTCCAGCATGCTGCCATTCGCCCTGCCGGCCGGTGGCCCCGTCAGGTCCGGGCTGCCGCACCAACCGGGTGAGCGGTACGGTGCCGCCCATGAGTCAGCAGGTGCGGGTCCCACCGTTCTCGCTCGGTGGGCGCGTGGTGCTGGTGGCCCACCTGTTGATGCTGGCCGCCGTGCTGATCGGCAGACTAGGGGTTTGCCGACGGCGGTCGTGAGCAAGTGTCGGTCGGGATTGCTACCGTCCGCATTCGCTGGAGCCGATCTGGGCGACACGTCCCGGGGCATCGGCTGACAAAAGGGGATGCACGGCATGGGTGACGAGGAGAAGAGCGCACTGTCGATGTTCCTGGAGGCGCAGCGGGTAAGCGTCCTCGCGATCATCGACGGGCTCGACGTGACGGCCCTGACCACCGCCGTGCTGCCCTCCGGGTGGACGCCGCTGGGCCTGGTGGAGCACCTCGGCTACGCCGAGCGACACTGGTTCCAGGAGATCATGCTCGGCTCGGCCGTCCCGCTGGTCTGGCCCGACGACGACCACGCGCCGCTGACCACGCCCCGACCGCCGTCGGTGGTGCTGGAGTTCTACCGTGCCCAGTGCGAGCGGTCCGACGCCGTCCTCGCCGCCACGTCGCTGTCCGCCCCGGTACGCGAGCGGCACCCCGGCCCGCTCGGAGAAGAGGTCACCGACCTGCGGCGCGTCGTCCTGCACATGATCGAGGAGACCGCACGACACGCGGGTCATCTCGACGCGGCGCGCGAGCTGCTCGACGGAAGGACGGGACTCGGGCCCCGATAGCCGCCCCCCGATCGCCGATGGGTCATCGCCCCGACCCGGTCGAGGTCCGGGTCGGGGCGAGGCGCCCGCAAGCGCGAGCGGTGGGTAAGGGGTCAGCGCAGGCCGGCGGCGGCGAGCAGGTTGCCCTCCGGGAGCGCCGGGAGCGCCCGCCCGTGCGCCATCTGCTGCGCCGCGCGTTCGGCGGTGAACGTCGGGGCCTGGGTGATCGCCGAGGCGTACGTCGAGGCGGTGCGGCTGGCGATGGCGGCCCAGCCGTACTGCTCGTGCACCATCACCCGGGCCCGGCGGGCCAGCGTCCGGGCGCGTTCGGTGTCAGAGAGCAGGGTGTGCACCGCGTCGGTCAGCGCGTCCGGATCGTGCGGCCGGAAGGTCACGCCGGTGACGCCCGGCTCGACGATCTCGGACAACCCACCGGTCTCGGCTACCGCCAGCGGCGCACCGGCGGCGGCTCCCTCCAGGGCGACCATGCCGAACGGCTCGTAGATGCTGGGCACGGCGAAGCAGTCCGAGGCGGCCATCACTGCGGGCAGGTCGGTGCCGCCGAGGAAACCGGGCAGGCTGACGGTGTCGGCCAGGCCGAGCCGGTGCACGTGGGCCTCCAGTTCACCCCGGTACGGCCCGTCGCCGACGATCACCGCGCGCAGCCCCGGGTGCCGCTCACGCAGCCGGGGCAGCCCGGCGATCAGGTGCTGCACACCCTTCTCGTAGACCAGCCGGCCGGCGAAGGTGACAAGCGGCCCGTCTCCGGCGAACCGGGCCCGCGCCTTGGCCACGGCGGCGGCGGAGACCCGCCAGCGGTGCGGCTCGACCCCGTTGGGCACCACGTCGACCCGGCCGTTCGGCACGCCGAACAGGCCGGCCACCTCGTCGCGCATGTAGCCGGAGCAGACGATCACCCGGTTCGACTCGCCGCCCAACCAGTGCTCCACCCCGTGGATGGTGCGGTTCATCTCCTCGGGTAGCCAGCCCTGGTGCCGGCCGGCTTCGGTGGCGTGGATGGTGGTGACGAGGGGGAGGTCGAGGTGGTCGCGCAGGGTCATCGCGGTGTGCGCGACGAGCCAGTCGTGGGCGTGGATGACGTCGTAGTCGTCGGTCGCGGCGGCGCGTAGGGCGGCGCGGGTGAGGGTGTGGTTGAAGGCCATGGTCCAGGCCAGCAGCGATCCGGTGGCCAGCGGGAAGGTGACCGGGTCCTCGGCGGCACGGACGACGCGTACGCCGTCGACGTATTCCTCAAGCGGCGCGCCGTCGGCGTGGCGGGTGACGACGGTGACCTGGTGACCGGCGGCGGCCAGCGCCACCGACAGGGCGTGCACGTGCCGACCCAGGCCGCCCACGAGTACCGGCGGGTACTCCCACGACAGCATCAGGATGCGGCGGGTCTGTGTCCCGGCGGTAGGGCCGGACGGCGTCGGAACCTGGGGGCGCGAGGTGAGCGTGGGGCGGTGGACGCGGTCCGGAGCGGTGGCGGTACGTCCGCCGACCCGCAGGGTGGTCACATCAGTCTCCGTCCGTGCAGGAAGGAACGCGCCGACGTCGGTGGCGGCGAACGGGCAGGGTTGGGTTTCGGACACGCGTGGACGCGTCCGCGGTGCAAGGATCTGATAGGCGCGCGCACTACGCGCCCGCGAACAAGGAAACGTCATGACGGCCGATCGCGCATCTCGAAGAGGGCCTCAGTGACCGAGGACACCGCAGGGTTCATCTCGGCTCAGTCGGGCGGATACCGGGCATTCACCCGATCGGATGGATTGGCGGTGGACCGTGCGGGGCATTACCGCCGCGCGCATCACCGGGCCGCCCCGGCGGGTGCGCTCATGGTGCGGGCGCGCTCATGACATGTGGGCCGAAGGAGCGACATGCAGGTCTGGCCGGGCGAGCGGTACCCCCTCGGGGCCACCTACGACGGGATGGGCACCAACTTCGCGATCTTCTCCGAGGTGGCGGAGAAGATCGAACTCTGCCTCTTCGACGAGTGGGACGTGGGCCACGAGCGCCGGGTCGAGCTGCGGGAGGTCGACGCGTACGTCTGGCACGCGTACATCCCCGGGATCGGGCCGGGGCAGCGGTACGGCTACCGCGTGCACGGCCCGTACGATCCGGCGAACGGGCTGCGCTGCAACCCGGCCAAGCTGCTCATCGACCCGTACGCGAAGGCCATCGACGGTGACGTGCGGTGGGATCCGGCGGTCTACGACTACACCCACGGCGACCCCGATCGGATCAACACCGACGACTCGGCGCCGTACATGCCGAA
Source organism: Verrucosispora sp. WMMD703 (assembly GCF_049178935.1). Lineage (NCBI taxonomy): Bacteria > Bacillati > Actinomycetota > Actinomycetes > Micromonosporales > Micromonosporaceae > Micromonospora > Verrucosispora sp. WMMD703. Next base: position 3,068,596 of record NZ_JBMHMM010000004.1, read on the forward strand.
GTCGGTGGTGGTGAACCCCTACTTCGACTGGGGCAACGACGCGCCGCCGCGCATCCCGTACCACCACTCGGTGATCTACGAGGCCCACGTCCGCGGGCTGACCATGCGGCTGCCCGGCATCCCCGAGGAGTTGCGCGGCACGTACGCCGGCATCGCCTCGCCCCCGATGATCGAGCACCTGACCCGGCTCGGGATCACCGCCATCGAACTGATGCCGGTGCACCAGTTCGTCAACGACCACCGCCTGACCGACCTGGGGCTGCGCAACTACTGGGGTTACAACACCATCGGCTTCTTCGCCCCGCACCACGCGTACTCGGCCCTCGGCCATCTGGGCCAGCAGGTGCAGGAGTTCCGGGGCATGGTCAAGGCGCTGCACGCCGCCGGTATCGAGGTGATCCTCGACGTGGTCTACAACCACACCGCCGAGGGCAACCACCTGGGCCCCACGCTGAGCTTCAAGGGGGTCGACAACCCCAGCTACTACCGGCTGTCCGAGGAGGACCGACGTTACTACGTCGACTACACCGGCACCGGCAACAGCCTGAACGTCCGCAGCCCCCACTCACTGCAACTGATCATGGATTCGTTGCGGTACTGGGTGACCGAGATGCACGTCGACGGCTTCCGCTTCGACCTGGCTGCCACCCTGGCCCGCGAGTTCTACGAGGTGGACCGGCTCTCCACCTTCTTCGAGGTGGTGCAGCAGGACCCGGTGGTCAGCCGGGTGAAGCTGATCGCCGAACCGTGGGACGTCGGTCCCGGCGGCTACCAGGTCGGCAACTTCCCGCCACAGTGGACCGAGTGGAACGGCAAGTACCGCGACACGGTCCGCGACTTCTGGCGCGGCGAACCGGCCACCCTCGCCGAGTTCGCCTCCCGCATCTCCGGCTCCGCCGACCTCTACCAGGACGACGGCCGCCGTCCCTTCCACAGCATCAACTTCGTCACCTGCCACGACGGGTTCACCCTCAACGACCTGGTGTCGTACAACGACAAGCACAACGAGGCCAACGGCGAGGACAACCGCGACGGGGAGAGCCACAACCGCTCCTGGAACTGCGGCGTCGAGGGCGACACCGACGACCCGGGCGTGCTCGGCCTGCGCGCCCGGCAGCGCCGCAACTTCATCGCCACCCTGCTGCTGTCGCAGGGCGTACCGATGATCGGCCACGGCGACGAGCTGGGCCGGACCCAGCGGGGCAACAACAACGCCTACTGTCAGGACAGCGAGCTGGCCTGGGTCGACTGGGACAACGCCGACACCGAACTGCTCGACTTCACCCGCCGGCTCGTCGAGTTCCGCCGCCAGCACCAGGTGTTCCAGCGTCGCCGGTTCTTCAGCGGCCTGCCGGTGCACGGTCGCGAGGTCGACGAGCCGCTGCCCGACCTGGCCTGGTACACCCCCGACGGGCGGGAGATGACCGGCGAGGACTGGGGTAACGACTTCGGCCGCTCGGTGGCGCTGTTCGTCAACGGTGAGGGCATCCGCGAACGCGGCCAGTACGGCCAACGCCACCACGACGCCTCGTTCTGGCTCTGCTTCAACGCCCACGACGCACCACTGGACTTCACCCTCCCACCGGCCGAGTTCGGCCACCGCTGGGAACTGGTGATCAGCACCGCCGAACCGGACCAGGACAAGGGCACCACCGTGGAGGCCGGCGACACGCTCTGCGTACCGGACCGGTCCCTGGTGGTGCTGGAGAGGGTGGCCTGACATGCCTGCGAAGCCCGTCGGCGCCACCTACCGGGTGCAGGTGCGCCCCGGCTTCGACCTGGACGCCACCGCCGGCCTCGCCGGCTACCTCGCCGACCTCGGCGTCACCCACCTCTACAGCGCGCCGCTGCTGGCCGCCGCACCGGGCAGCGCGCACGGCTACGACGTCGTCGACCACCGGCAGGTCAACCCGGAAATCGGCGGCGAGGCCGGCCGGCAGCGGCTGCTACGGGCACTGCGGGACGCCGGCCTCGGCCTGGTCGTGGACATCGTCCCCAACCACGCCGGAGTGGCCGTACCGGCAGCCAACCCGGCCTGGTGGGACGTGCTGCGCCGGGGCCGCGAGTCGGCGTACGCCGCCTGGTTCGACATCGACTGGCAGCGGAGCCGGCTGCTGCTGCCGGTGCTCGCCGACACCCCCGACGCGCTCGACGACCTGAAGCTCGCCGACGGGGAGCTGCGCTACCACGAACACCGCTTCCCGATCGCCGACGGCACCGGCGACGGCGCCGCCCGCGAGGTGCACGACCGGCAGCACTACGAGCTGGTCTCCTGGCGACGCGGCGACGCCGAGCTGACGTACCGCCGGTTCTTCGCCGTCTCCAGCCTCGCCGGGCTGCGGGTGGAGGACCCGGACGTGTTCGCCGCCACCCACGAGCTGATCCTGGCCTGGGTGGCGGCCGGTGAGGTCGACGGCATCCGGGTCGACCACCCCGACGGGTTGCGCGACCCCGCCGGCTACCTGGCCCGGCTGCGGGAAGCCGCACCCGAGGCCTGGCTGATCGTGGAGAAGATCCTGGAGTACGGCGAGGAACTGCCGGCGTGGCCGGTCGACGGCACCACCGGCTACGACGCGCTGGGCGCCGTCGGCGGGCTCTTCGTCGACGGCGACGCCGAAGCCGAATTCACCGCCCTGGACACCCGTCTCGCCGGCCGGGCCACCTCCTGGGCCGACCTGACCCACGACACGAAACTCGGCGCCGCCACCCGGCTGCTGGCCGCCGAACTGACCCGGCTGGCCGCGCTCGCCCCCGACGTCGACCCGGACACGGCCCGCGCCGCCCTGGCCGAACTCGCCGCCGCCTTCGCCGTCTACCGGGGCTACCCGCCCGAGGGGGCACGGCACCTGGCCAACGCCCGCGCCGAGGCCGGCCGCCGCCGCACCGACCTGACCGGCGCGCTGGACGCGATCACCCGCCGGCTGCGCGACCCCGACGACGAGCTGGCCCGCCGCTTCCCGCAGTTCACCGGCGCGGTGATGGCCAAGGGCGTCGAGGACACCGCCTACTACCGGTGGAGCAGGTTCATCGCGCTCAACGAGGTCGGCGGCAGCCCCACCCACTTCGGCACCCGGCCCGGCCGGTTCCACCGCTTCGCCGCAGCCCGCCACGAGCGCTGGCCGGCGAGCATGACCACCCTGTCGACCCACGACACGAAACGTGGTGAGGACGTCCGCGCCCGCCTCGCCGTCCTCGCCGAGCTGCCGCAGCGCTGGGCCGACGCGGTCACCCGCTGGATGGCGGCGGTGCCGTTGCCCGACGCCGCCCTGGCCCACCTGCTGTGGCAGACCGCCGTCGGCGCCTGGCCCATCGAGCGCGAGCGCCTGCACGCGTACGCGGAGAAGGCCGCCCGGGAGGCGGCGGCCTCGACCAGCTGGACGGAGCCCGACCCGGACTTCGAACGGGCCATGCACGCCCTGGTCGACGCCATGTACGACGACCCGGCCGTCAGCTCGGAGCTGGCCGCCTTCGCCGCCGAGATCACCCCGCCCGGCTGGTCGAACTCGCTGGGGCAGAAGCTCGTGCAACTGGCCATGCCCGGGGTGCCCGACACCTACCAGGGCACCGAGCTGTGGGAGAACTCGCTGGTCGATCCGGACAACCGCCGCCCGGTCGACTTCGGCGTACGCCGGGAACTGCTGGCCCGGCTCGACGCCGGCTGGCAGCCGCCGGTGGACGAGACCGGCGCGGCGAAACTGCTTGTGGTGTCGCGGACCCTGCGGGCGCGTCGCGACCACCAGGAGCTGTTCGGCGACTACCAGCCGCTCATCGTGCACGGGCCGGCGGCCCGGCACGCCGTGGCCTTCGACCGGGGCGGTGCGGTCGCCGTGGCCACCCGGCTGCCGCTGCGACTGGCGGCGGCCGGCGGCTGGCGGGAGACCACCCTGTCACTACCCGTTAAAGAGATGTCGTGCCTGTTCACCGGTCGGGTCTACAGTGGCTCTCAGGTCCGCCTCGCGGACCTGTTGACCACCTATCCCGTCGCGCTGCTGGTGCCCACCACCTGACCCGGGAGGCTGCGTCATGACCGAGTTCACCGTCTGGGCGCCCGAGGCGACACGGGTACGGCTGCACCTGCCGGGTGCGGCGGACCACGAGATGCGTGCCGGCCGGGGCGGCTGGTGGCGGGTCGAGGTGCCCGACGCCGGCACCGACTACGCGTTCCTGCTCGACGACGACGACCAGCCGCTGCCCGACCCCCGGTCGGCCTGGCAGCCCTCCGGGGTGCACGGCCCCAGCCGGATCTACGACCACGCGGCCTTCGGATGGACCGACGGTTCCTGGACCGGCCGGCAGCTGCCCGGCAGCATCCTGTACGAGCTGCACGTCGGCACCTTCACCCCGGAGGGCACCTTCGACGCGGCGATCGGCAAACTCGACCACCTGGTCGACCTGGGTGTCGACATGATCGAACTGCTGCCGGTCAACGCGTTCAACGGCGAACACAACTGGGGCTACGACGGCGTCTGCTGGTACGCCCCGCACGAACCCTACGGCGGGCCGGACGGCCTGAAACGTTTCGTGGACGCCGCCCACGCCAAGGGGTTGGGGGTGATCCTCGACGTCGTCTACAACCATTTCGGGCCCTCCGGGGCCTACGCGCCGAAGTTCGCGCCCTATGTGGGGGAGCGGCACACCCCCTGGGGTCAGGCCATCAACCTGGACGGCCCGCACTCCGACGGGGTACGCCGCTTCATCATCGACAGCATCCTGATGTGGCTGCGCGACTACCATGTCGACGGGCTGCGGCTGGACGCCGTGCACGCCATGCCCGACACCCGCGCCGTGCACCTCCTCGAAGAGATCACCGTCGAGGTCGAATCGCTCTCGACGCATCTGGGCCGCCCGCTGTCCCTGATCGCCGAGTCCGACCTCAACGACCCCCGGCTGATCACCCCCCGGGAGGCCGGCGGCCACGGCCTGCACGCCCAGTGGAACGACGACGCCCACCACGCCCTGCACACCCTGCTCACCGGCGAACGGCAGGGCTACTACGGTGACTTCGGCACCATGGAATGCCTGGTGGAGGTGCTCACCGGGGGCTTCTTCCACACCGGCACCTGGTCCAGCTTCCGCAGCCGCCAACACGGCCGCCCGGTCGACCCGCGTACCCCCGGCCACCGCTTCGTCGCCTACCTCCAGAACCATGACCAGATCGGCAACCGCGCCGTCGGTGATCGTCTGTCGGCCTCGCTCTCCCCGGCGTTGCTGCGGGTGGGTGCGACCCTGCTGATGACCGCGCCGTTCACCCCGATGCTGTTCATGGGGGAGGAGTGGGCCGCCTCGACGCCCTGGCAGTACTTCACCTCGCACCCGGAGCCGGAACTGGCGACCGCTGTGGTCTCCGGTCGCCGTGCGGAGTTCGCCGCCCACGGCTGGCCACCCGGCGACGTGCCGGACCCGCAGGACCCGCAGACCTTCCTCCGCTCCCGGCTCGACTGGGCCGAGCTGGACAAACCCGAACACCGCGAGATGTACGACTTCCACCGCCGCCTGATCGCGCTCCGCAAGTCCCGCCCCGAACTGTCGGATCCACACCTGTTCGCGATGGAGGTACGCCACGGCGACCAGTTCCTGGTGATGCGGCGGGGTGGCTGCCTGGTCGCGGCGAACCTGGCCGGTAAGCCGCAGCGGATCACCCTGCCCGGGGTGGCGCGGCGCGTCCTGCTGGCCACCGGTAGCGGCGTCACAGTGCAACGCGACCGCATCGAACTACCAGCCGAAACAGCCGCCATCGTGGCGCTGTGACGCTCGGGGAAGGCTGGAATCTTGGACAGATGTCGTTAGCGCCGAACAGGAACTGTCCAAGTTTGGGGGAACGCGCGCGGATGTACTCCGGTAGCGGCCGTCACCTATCGCGCGCCTGGCTAGGAAAGCTGGTACCGCGCGATGAGTCCTGGCGGGCACGTCTGCCGCCTGGCTAGGGAGAGGCTAGGCAAGGTAGGGCAACTACTCCCTGACGAACACGCCGACACCCGGCAACGTCTCGGTCATGCCCTTGATTCGTAGCACCTGCATGGCGCGGTCGATCACGGGCTCGGTGACGCCGTAATGCTCGATCAGCTCGCGTCGGCTGGGCAACTTCGAGCCGGGCGGGAACTCGCCGGAGCCGATGCGTTCGGCGATGTCGTCAGCGATCTGTTCGTAACGGTAACGCGGTGGCACGTCTTCTCCTCGGTTGGCAACACGAGTAGACCACCTACGTCAGCCCTTAACTACCCAACGGTACCTGGGAGGTTGCCGAGGAGGTCGTTCCCCTCGGTTGGCGCTGTCGGGCCGTCCTCGCGTGGATGCCCGATGCACCTGCGATCGGGCGTCCACGCCCAACTCCGAGAGGCACGAGGAAGACGGGCGGTGCAGGTGGCATGCAGGGCCGGAACAGCGAGTCGGTGAGTGAGGGCGAGCAAGTTGAGGCGGCGGAGCGGGAGGCGGCCAGGCGACGCCTGTTGATTCAGGCAGAGGCGGAGCGCGTACCGGTGGAGGAGACCACGCGGGCGGTGCCGGACCGGCGGTGGCGGCGTGAGCAGCGGTGAGCTGCCGATCGGCCGGCGGGTGGCTCGCTGGCGGGTCCGGCGTGGGATGACCCAGCAGATGCTCGCCGACCGGTTGGGTAAGTCGAAAAGCTGGGTGGACAAGGTGGAACGGGGTGCCCGGCGACTGGACCGGTACCCGACGATCCAGCAGATCGGCGAGGTGTTGCGGGTCGATCCGATGGTGCTGCTCGGTCAGCGTCGCCCGCCGCAGCAGCAGGATGCCGGTACGCCGGACGGGGTGGACGGGATCCGGGCGGCGCTGGCCCGCTACGACCGGGCGTTCGGCAATCCGGTGTTGCCAGTCGAGGTGCGACGGCAGGTCGAGCATGCCTGGTTGAGTTTCCAGCACGCGCACTACGCGCAGTTGGTGCGGGCGTTGCCGGGGCTGCTGGACGCCGCATAGGCATCGTCGGGGCGGGATCTGCTGGTGCAGGCGTACCGGGTCACCGCATCGGTGCTGGTGAAGCTCGGCGAGGCCGACCTGGGCTGGCTGGCCGCGGACCGGGCGATGGGTGCGGCGGGCGGTGATGCGCTGCTGTCCGCGTCGGCGGCGGTGTCGGTGGGGCAGGCGTTGCGGGCGTTGGGCCGGCACCGGCTGGCCCTGGCCGTCACGTGTGCCGCCGCGATCCGCCTTGGGCCACACCATGCCGCCGTACAGGGAACGTTGCTGCTTGAGGGTGCGCTGGCCGCCGCAGGGTGCGGCGAAGCCCGACGTGCCGCCGAGTTGACTGGACGGGCGGCCGGGCTCGCCGCCAAGGTTCGTGAAGACACGCAGCGGACCGGGTTCGGGCCGGCGGCCGTCGAGTTGGCGCGGGTGGTTGGCGGCGGTCGAGTTGGGAGACACGGAGGCGGCGGTGCACGGGCACGCGGTGGTCACGCGGCGGGATGGTTGGCGGCGGTTGCCGGCCGAGCATCGGGGCGCGTATCTGGTGGACGTGGCGCGGGCGTACCTCCAGATCGGTGACCTGCGGGCTGCGGCCCGCGCTCTGGTCGACGCCGACGCCATCGCGCCGGCCGAGATCCGCTGCCGGCCGTTGGCGCGTACCGTCATCGCCGATCTTGCCCACCGTCACCCGGCCCCGGCCGGCGTCGCTCGTCTGGCCACCCTTGTCGGCCTCACCCGCTGACCGGCCCGGCGGGTCAGCGGCCGGCGCGTTTCCAGGCGCGGTAGAACTCCTTGTAGAGGAAGCGTTGCACCGGCGTGCCGGTGGCGGAGACCTGTTTGCCGAGTGCCCGTGCGCCGATCCACATGCCGGCGACCTTGGGTACACCGGGCACCGACTCGGTCACCGATGCCACCCCGTTGACCAGTTCCTGTTCGACCGGCGAGAGCGCCACCCGGCGCAGGCCGAGCCGTTCCAGGAGTTGTCGCTTCGCCCCGTTGATGTCGCGGGCGAGGCGAAGATGATCCTCGTCGGTGACGCAGCGGGCGACGGCGGCCCGCAGGTCGGCTGCCTTGTCCCGGTAATCGGCGATCCGGGCGACGATCAGGTCTATCCATTCGCGTTCACCGAGCCGCCCGGTCTCATCCGCCTGCCAGAGACGGCCGCCCAACAGCGGAAGTTCGAGTTCGAGAAGCTGTACGCGGTGCGTGTCATTGTCGTCCGCCGCCGTCACGAGGGACTCGTGGATCCCCCGGATGGCCTTGATGACGTCGAGCACCACCGTTTCCGTCGCACCCTCGGTGGAGAGGTCGAAGGTCAGCAGGACGTCGCGCCGGACGGGATGGGCCTGGTAGGACAGGCTGGTGGCGTCCGCACGTGCCTGATACTTCAGCCCGCGCGCCAATGTCGCCGCGACGTAGACCTCCTCGCCAGGCGGTGCCATCAGTCGCAGCGGGCCACGTAGCACGATCGAGGCCGCTCGTGCCCAGGTGCCGAAAGGGTCGTCCTCGACCCCGTCGGAGGTGGTGATTCGATCCGTGTGATGACCGGCGACCCGTACATTGGCAGCCTGGAAGGCGCACCAGCCGTGGATGCGCTTCGACAGCGAGTTCCGTGAGTCGGGCAGGGCATCGTCGCAGGTGACAGCCTGACCGATGAACTGCCCGAGGACCTGGTTGCCGCGCCAGCTCTGCAACTCGTGCAGTGCCGTCTCCTCGGCGTCCCGCATCCGGTTGGTCTCGTCGTCGTCGAGTTGCAGCGGGTGCAACAGTCCCACGTCGGCCAACGCCCGGAGGAGATACGGTCTGGCGCCGAAGTCGGCGGCCGAAGGTCGGGCGAGTACCGGATGCGCCACCCACACCCGGTCCATGAAGATCAGAGATTGGATCAGTTCGACGAATGCTTGGCGGGCGAACGGGTCGTCGGGCCGGGTCCCGCGGTTCTGCGCAACGACGAAATCCTCCGCGCTGATGATCGAGGTGACGTCTACGAGGACTTCGGTGTTCCGATGGGGGAGTCCCGGGCTAGCTCCACGAACCACTTGACGGCCTCCGGGCGACCCATCACGGTGCTGGCGAAAGTCGGCTCAGGTTGGGCGAGCGTTTCCATGGGCACCGGCAAATGCCGTTTCCCATTCACGTCTGTGGACATTAGACCGACGATCTCACCGAGACACAAGCCTGCGAGGCCGTCCCAGACCTTCTGCCGAGGGCGGTAGAAAAGGTCGAAGCGCGGCGCACCCGCCGCGAGATCAGTGAGGTCCAGGGCGGTACGCAGCATGTCCAGCGTCTGTGACGTGGTCCGCGTTTTCAGGGCGTAACCTGCCTCGGCCATGCCGATCTCGTGCGGCGGGGCTTCCGATCGGGCGCTGCGGGTCAGGGATGCGACACGAATCGGCTCGCGGTTGTACGTCGCCGGTCTGCCGTTGACTGTGATCGTCTCGTCGGCCCGAGAGGCGACCACCACGATCGGTTTACCGCCGTCTCCCAGTTCCGGCGCGACGATGAGCGCGGCAGTCGGCTCCCGTCGCTCCAGCAGGCAGACCACGGAGCAGAACTCGGTGCTGTGCGGATTGACGAACTCAGCCGTGCCGTCGATCGGATCGATCACCCAGATCCGCTCGGGTTCCTCGTCGTGGCCGGGCCGCCACGAGCCACTGCCCGACTCCTCGGCCAACACGCGAGCATCAGGGTCCACCGCCCGGATCTTGCTGATGACCATGTCTTCGACCGCGAGGTCGGCTTCGGTGAGCAGGGTGCGGTCGGCCTTCTCCCGCACGTTCAACTCGGCTACCCGGGATCGGTATGAGGCGAGGATGTCCAACAGCTCAGTCGTCAGGTCGGTCCACAACGGGTCAAGGTTCATCGACTCGACACTCCTCGCGACCGGCTCTCGGCACCGCTCGATCGATGGTCCCATCATCCCACTTCGGCGATAGTTCGCCGTGCTGGCCCAGCGTCGCCCGGCAGCGTTCGGCGTCGCCCGCCTAAGAGCTCTAAGACGACCCTGCTGCGGAGTCGGTGGACCGATTTGTGGCAGTGCCGGCATCCGACACGCCGGGTCGCGACCTCCTGCACTGCCACAAATCCCTATGGCCACCGAACGGTTGCCGGTCGACTCATCGCGCTCGCCAGTCGGCGGGATCCTCGACGCCGTCGGCCAGCCGGATCGAGGCCGCCAGCCGTAGCGCCATGTCCCGGCCCCCCAGCGCCTCGTTGCCGCGCCGGCTCATGATTCTTGTCTCCGCGACGCACTCAGCGCACCCACCGGGAAGCTGTTCCACCCGGTAGACCCCTGCGCCAGTCCTGACCCAGTCGACCGCGGTGGCGGCACGGCCGGACACGGTGATGTCATCGGTGCCGTTGTGTCTGCCGCTGGCCAGGCTGTCGGTGCTGATGCCGACCTGAATGTCGGGCCTCAGGTAGCCGCGATAACCCTTGATCGGTTTCAGCATGTACTGGGCGTGGGCGTAGTTCCTCAGTGGGGCGTCGTGGGGCCACAGCTCGTCGTCGGCCCATTGCAGGTCGGCGCCGCCGAGCACGGCACCGTCGGGCAGCTCCATCGCCTGGACCGGCAAGGCCAGTGGCGTCGTCTCCCAGCGAATGCCCTCGGCCACCTGACGCGTCATCTCATGTGGGTCATCACCGGACGCCGCAATTCGCATCCAAGCGTCCGGCGCGTACTCCCAGGACAGAACGCCGCCCTCGTTCTGAAAGGCGGGACGACCACGTACCGGCGCGACGGACTCACCCGGGACGCGCCATCCGGCCTCCTGGTCGTACTCCCGATCATAACGATGGACATCGACGTCCCGTGCCGCCATCAAGACCTCGACGCGCCAGGTCGATGCGGTCGAGACCTCGTCGCTCTGCTGGGGGTCATCGGGTCGTCCGGCCATGTCGATGATGTGCATGTCCGGCTCGGTCTGGTAGCGGACCCGGTGCACAGGGCCAGGTAGAAAGCTGAGGCGGAACAGTTGCTGGCCGGGGTCGAACCGGGTGGGTGCCGAACGGGGTGGGTCACCTTGCGTAGCCGTCTCCGGTTCCCGTCCGGCGACCCACACGGTCAGGCCCGCTGCCACCGCCACCACCGTCGTCACGATCCCCAGGACCAGGATCCATCGGTTGCGCCGGTCCCCGCGGGCAGGTGGCACCTCGACGTGGGGCGCAGGCGGGACCGTGTTCCCTCCGTTCGCGTCACTCGCCACGGACACCCTTCCGACCCCGGTGCATCGACCGACAGCGTGATCTGGGGGAGTCTACGGCCGATCCCGGCCCCATCCGGAGTCCCGCCCGGTGTGATGGGTCAGCCTGTCGGTTCGGCAAACGATTGCAGTGCGCTGGGCAGGGCTGGCAAGATGACCGTCGATGCGGTGCCGGGGAGTGGCAGCGATGGTCACCCGAGCCGAGGGCAACGGCGCGGGAGCGGATCGTTCCTGATCGACTTGTAGCTGGGGGCGACGGCAGGCGGTTGGCTCGCTGCCGTTCGGCCGCTCGGGCTGACCGGGCGTGCCCAGCTGCGCGAGGTGCCGCCGCTGCCTGGCAGCGGCGGTAGAGAGGAAGCCCGATGAGGCTTGCCCAACCTGACAACGTCCCACCGTCGCGTCGGCGGCACGGAGCCGGCGCGATCACCGTGCTCGCGGCGGCGACCTCGCTGGTCACCGTGGCGGGAATCCTGACCGCGCCGCCCTCGCTGGCCGCGACACCCGACATCACCGTCAACACCGCTTCGAGTTTCCAGACGATCGACGGGTTCGGGGCCGCGACGCCGATCTTCGGTGGTTCCGGTGACCCGTGGACGACGAGCGAAACCCAGACCCTCGTCGGTACGGGGCCGGGACAGCTCGGTCTGTCGATCGTGCGGACCGTGGTGTCGCCCGTATCGAGCGAATGGGGTCTGTACGCCAGCAGCCTGCAAACGGCGAAGTCCTACGGCTCCGACGTCAAGATCCTCGCCTCGCCGTGGACCGCGCCCGCCCACTTCAAGACGAACAACAGCAGGATCAACGGCGGCAAGCTCCGGACCGACTACTACGACGACTATGCGGAACACCTGAACAGCTACGTGCAGTTCATGAAGAGCCGGGGGGTCACCATCGACGTGACCTCGGTCCAGAACGAGCCGGACTGGCACCCCGACTACGACTCGATGGACTGGACCGGTACCGAGATGCGGAACTTCGTCCGCGACCACGGTGCCCGGGTCAGGGACACCCAGCTGATGGTCGGCGAGTCCCTGCGGTTCGCACGCCAGTACTCCGACCCCACGTTGCAGGACGCCACCGCCCGCAACAACATCGGTTACGTCGGTGGCCACCTGTACGACGCCGAGAACAGCGGGAACCTTTCTCCGTACCCGCTCGCCGCCCAGTACGGCAAGAACCAGTGGATGACCGAGTGGAATCTGCACGCGGCCGACGGCAGCGGTTCGAACATCTGGGGAGACCCCGGCAACACGGCCGTCTGGAACGAGACCCTCGACGACATCATGCGGACCGTGCACAGGTCGATGGAGGCGAACTGGAGCGCCTACATCTGGTGGTACGGCCGGCGTTTCTACTCCTTCATCGGTGACGGTGAGGCGCAGTGGGGGACCACCAAGGGCGCCGTCCTCAAGCGTGGCCAGGCGTTCGCCCAGTACGCCAAGTACGTCCGCCCCGGTGACCGCCGGGTGGGCGTGTCGAAGAGTTCGCGGGCTTCCGGGCTGGAGGTCACCGCCTACCGTGGCCGGGGCAAGGTCGTGCTGGTGCTGCTCAACCGGTCGAACAACGCGGTCAACGACGCCGTCGTCCAGGTGCCGCAGAACATCTCGTCGGCCGAGTACATCGTCACCTCACGCACCTCGGGCGCCCAGTCCCAGGCGGTGAACATCAGCGGGGGACAGGCGACGGTGAACGTTCCCGCCCGGAGCATCTCCACGATCGTCCTGACCGAAGGGTCCGCCTCACCCACGCCGACGGTCACCCCGACGCCCACTCCGACCGTCAGTCCGACGCCGACGCCCACCCCGAGCCCGACCACCGAGCCGCCCACGGGGGCGTGTCGGGTGACCAACGCGGTCAACGCGTGGAACAACGGCCTGGTCGACAACATCACCATCACCAACACCGGCACGAGCGCCGTCAACGGCTGGTCGCTGCGATTCACCCTCGCCCCCGGGCAGACGATCACCTCTGGTTGGGGTGCCACGTACTCACCAACCAGCGGTCAGGTGACTGCGACGAACGTCAGCTACAACCCGTCCATACCGCCGGGAGCCTCAGTCACCATCGGCTTCCAGGCCACTCATGGCGGCAACGACGCCCCGCCCACCGGCTTCACCCTCAACGGCGCTGCCTGTAGCTGAGCAGCTCATTCTGGAAAGCGGGCGCACGCCGGCCCCCGGCCGGCGTGCGCTGCCCCACCATTGGCTGCCCACGCCCCTCAGCGGCGCGTCGCGAACACCACGCCGGTCAGGCAGAGCGCGCCGCCCAGCAGGGCCAACGGAGCCGGCACCTCGCCCAGCAGCGTCCAGGACAGCAGGACGGTGACCGGCGGGACCAGGTAGGTGGCGGCGGTGGTGCGCCCCGCCGTCCAGCGGGACAGCACGTAACCCCAGGTGAGGAAGCCGATCGCGGTCGGGAACACGCCCAGGAACAGCACGCCGACGGTGGCCGGCAGCGGGGCTGCGGCGAATTCCGCCAGCAGGGTGGGGGTGAACGGCAGCAGGGCGGCCGTCCCGGCCAGCGCGCCGAGCCAGGTCATCGTCGGCGCGGCCATCCGCGCCAGCAGACGTTTCTGCAGCAGTACGGCGAAGGCGTACAACAGCGCGGAGAGCACCGCCAGCCCGACGCCTACCTTGTCGGCGTGCCCGGTGAAACCACTGGCCGCGATCAGGGCCACGCCCACGAAGGCGACCGCTACCCCGACGCCGAGCCGGCCGGTGAGTCGCTCGCCCAGGACGAGCACCGCGGCCACCGCGACCAGGATGGGTGCGACCGCCACGAGCAGGGCCGCCGTGCCGGCGTCGACCAGCCGCTCGGCGGCGTTGAGCGCCACGTTGTACCCGCCGAACCAGGCCACGCCCCAGAGCGCGACGAGTCCCAACGTGCCACCACGGGGCAGGGTGTCCCGGGTCGTGGCGTGCGGTGCTCGGGCGCGCCGCAGACGGGTGGTGACCGCGACGAAGACGCTCAGCGCGGCGGACGCCGCCACCATGCGGCCCAGCGCCATGGCGCCGGGGGAGTAGTCGTGCCCGGCGAAGCGGATGCCCACGAACGCCGAGGCCCACAGCAGCACCGTGGTCCCGGCCGCGGTGACGATCGGCCAGGACCGGGGCCGCTCCGCGCGCCCGGCGTACCCGGTGACCGGCTTCGCGGGGACGGCCAGGATCGGGGCGGCGGGCTCGGTCATCGACGGGCTGCTCATGAGGAGATTCTCGGCCGCCCGACGATTCAGCACCAGCGACTGTTTCTTCACAACAGTTTAGTAGCGCTTTATCGTTGGGCGGTGCTTGACGTTCACCGCCTCCGCGTCTTCCGTTCCGTCGTGGCGTCCGGGTCGGTCCAGGCCGCCGCCACCAACCTCGGCTACACCCCCTCCGCCGTCAGTCAGCACCTCACCGCACTGCAACGCGAGACCGGTCTCACCCTGCTCGCCCGAGCCGGACGAGGGCTGCGGCCCACCGCCGCCGGGCACGCCCTCGCCGCCGAAGCCGATCGGGTGCTCGCCCGGGTCGGTGCGGCCGAATCGCTCATCGCCGACCTGCGCACCGGTCGCACCGGTGCCCTGTCCATCGCGTACTTCGCGTCGGTGGGCGCGGCGTGGATGCCGCACGTGGTGCGGTCCATCCTCACCGGACTTCCCGGAGTACGGCTCGACCTGCAACTACGCGAACACATCCCGGACAGCCGGGAGGAGCGCGCCGACGTGCAGGTGGTCGTGGCGGGCACCGGCTTCGACCCCGGTTCGGGCTTCACCGCCCACCACCTCCTCGACGACCCGTACGTCGCCGTGGTGCCGGCCGGGCATCACCTCGCCGACCGGCCGGAGACGGACCTGGTCGACCTCGCCGACGAGCGCTGGGTCGACAACGACTTCGCCCGGGGCTGGTGCCGTGCCAACCTCCTGGAAGCCTGCACCGCCGCCGGTTTTCGGCCGGCCTTCCGGGTCGAGGCGCACGACTACCGGACCGCGCTCGCCTTCGTCGCCGCCGGCATCGGCCTCACGGTGCTGCCCGCGCTCGGCGCGGCGCACCTGCCGGACGGGGTGACCTGCGTCCGGCTGCTCCGCCCGACACCGACCCGGTCCATCCACGTGGTGGTGCACGACGCCGTCGAGCACACCCCGGCGGCCCGAATGGCGGTGACCGCACTACGAGCCGCCGCCCAGTCCGCCCCCACCCCGATCACCCCCTGACGGTCCGCTGGTCAGCTCGGCTCCAGCGCTCCGCGCGCGACAGCGACGAACGCGTCGCGGCGTTCGGTCCGGCAGCGCAGCGCAGCGAGGTGCTCGGCACGGTGCCGCTCGCCCGGCGGGGTGGCTTCCGTGGCCTGCTTCCGGAGTAACCGACGCTGCTGGGCGTACTCCTCGTTGACGCTGCGCACGGTCCGCCCGGCGGCGTCCGCGACCGGGTCCGGGCCGGCCAGCAACACCAGGTTGTACGCCTCGTCGAGCGCGCGCAGCGCCCGGTACGGGGCGTCCTCGCCGGGTGCGGTGTCCGGCCCGACCCACCCGGTGTCCAGTGCCCGGTACGCCCGGTCGCAGGCGGCCAGGAAGCCGACGTACGTGTCCCGCCGTGCCTGGTCTCGGCGGACCGTACGCTGCGCGTCGCGCTCCTCCCGAGCGGCGGTGAGTTGGCCGGTGACCTGTCGACGCCCGGTGAGCGCGGTGACCAGCCCGGTGAGGCCGGCGGCGGTCAGCGTGGACAGTGACGTGATCAGCGCGATGGCGACGGTCTCCCGCATGCCGAACATCATGGTCGGCCGGCCCACCCGGGCCTCGCCCGACCACCGGTCCCAGCCAGCGCCCTAGCGGTGCAGCTGCCGCTTCCAGTCGGCGGGCACGCGCTCGGCCGGAGCTGGTGCGCCCTGCTCCGGCGGACGGCTGACGGGCGCCACGAGCGAGGGCCCCTGTTCGTACAGCACCTGCTCGTCGTAGTCCCAGAACCATTCCTCGCCCGGCTCGAAGCTGCGGACGAACCGGTGCCCGGTCGCGGCATGGTGGGCGCTGGCGTGCTGGCTGGGCGAGGAGTCGCAGCACCCGATGTGACCGCACTGGCCGCACCGCCGTAGATGGAACCACCAGCCCGGCGGTTCGGTCGCCGTGCAGTCGGCACAGCCCGGGCCGCTGGGCGGCGCCTCGGGGTTGATGCCCTCCATCGCGCGTCCTCTCCGTCACAGCGTGCACCATCGCGCGGCGTGCGAAGCGCCGCAGCAGGCGTGCAACTCTACCGTCGGTCCGGCCGCGCGGTTCGTGCCCTGGTTCCTCGCTGTCCGTCACGTTCGGGCAGTTCACCCGGGTCGGGTGGCCCGCCACTCTGCGCCGGTGATGGCGTACTCGACCTCGCCCTGTTCGGTTCCGGGCAGCGGGTCGTCCCAGGACGGGAAGTAGGTGCGGACGTAGCGCAGGCCGACGGACTCCATCACCCGACGAGACCCGATGTTCACGGCCATGGTCTGTGCGATGACCCGGCGCTGACCGACCGTCTCGAAGGCGTGTCGCAGCAGTTCCCGGGAGGCCTCGCTAGCCAGACCCTGGCGCCAGTGCCGGCGCAGGAGGCGGTACCCCAGCTCGGCGACGGCCGGATCGTCCGGCTGGTCGGGGCCGTGCGCGGGCGGAAGCATCATCAGCCCGATGAACTCCCCGTCATCCTCGGCCTGCGGCGGCCTCGATCCGCGAGCCCCGCCGTCGGTGCCGAACGTCATCCAGTAGCCGAGGCCGTCCACCTTGTCGGCCAGGGCCATCCGGTTCGCGTGCGAGGTGACCACCTCGTCCCTGGTACGGGGCCGGCCGTAGAGGTAGCGCAGCACCTCCGGGTCGGAGTCCAGCTCGACCTCCAGGTCGAGGTGCCGATCGGCGAGTGGGACCAGCAATAGACGATCGGTACGCAGAACCGGTTGCGGCATCGGGCCACGATCGCACGCGTCCGCTCGCGCGGCGCGTGATTTTCGTGGCCCGTGCCCAGCGAGGGCGGCGTGACGCTCGCCTGGGCCAGCCCCGACGTCAGGAAGTCGACCGGGGCATGGTTCGCGGTCACGCCCAGGGGGCGGTCGGGTACCAGGGGATGATCTCGCGGCGGGCGAGCAGACGGATGTCCCAGTAGAGGAAGGTGAAGGCGCCCGCGATGAGGAACGCCACCGCCATGGTCGCCGCCAGCCGGCTCGGGCGGGCCGCGAACCAGCGCTGGAGCCGGCTGCCGGCAAACCACGTGAGCAGGATGAACAGCACCGCCATGATGACGATGTTGCCGATCGACTGGAGGGTGAACGCGGCAGCGCCGTAGAGCGGGTTGCCGCTCTCCGCGGCGTCGCGGAACATCTGCCGGAACAGCGAGAACGGGCGTCCGATCAGGAAGCCGGCGATGAGCGCGCCCATGAATACCAGCGGCGCATTGGGATACCGGCGGGAGATCCGGGCGAACGGGTCCGGCACCACCCGCAGGGCGGCCAGCCCCAGGTAGATCATGATCAGCCCGATGGCGCCGAAGACCACCATGGACTGGATGCTGCGCGGCGAGAGTGAGCCGGCCGTGTTCGAGGCGGTGGAGAACTGGGGCATCGCGGTCCCGACCAGGCCGACGACCACACCGTACGTGGCGGAGACCGCGATCATGCCGACCGCCATCCAGCCCAGCGGTCGCAGCAGTGCCAGGAAGCGGCTCAGTCGACCGCCGGAGGTGCCGGCCAGCGGGGCGAGCGCGCCGAAGGCGGCGACGTTGCAGGCGGTGAAGGTGCCGGCGATGCCCGAGACGAACGCGAAGAGCACGCCGGCCACGACCCCACTGATCGGAGTCTCCTTGGCGTCGTGACCCAGCAGCGTGTTGGCGACGTTGTCACCGATGGTCCGGTCGACGAACTCCGCCGACCAGACGACGGTGAGCAGGAAGCCGGCAAGCACGCTGAGCGCGATGATCAGCCCGCGTCGACGTGGCGTCTCGCCGGGGACGAAGATCGAGGTGCGGCCGGTCTCGGCCGGAACGCGGAGCTCGTCGTCAGCGGGTGGAGGGCTGGTGCGCCTGTCGGTGTTGGTCACGGATAGGCTCCTCATCATCACGTAGGGTTAGCAATGATGATGGTGGATGGGTCGGGGGCTGGTAACTCTCAGTTTGCTCGACCCTCGTCGATCCGGTCGCCGGTGCCGTCGCGCCCGCCACGACCCCCGGTAGCCGGCGGCCCTTTATCCCATTTGGCTTGCATGACCATACGCCGTGGTGCATACTTTTCCTCGTGTCCAAGGTCCTGACCTCCCTGCCCACCGGTGAACGTGTCGGCATCGCCTTCTCCGGCGGCCTCGACACCTCCGTCGCGGTCGCGTGGATGCGCGACAAGGGCGCCATTCCGTGCGCCTACACCGCTGACATCGGCCAGTACGACGAGCCCGACATCGCCTCGGTGCCGGACCGGGCGCTCGCCTACGGCGCCGAGGTCGCCCGGCTGGTCGACTGCCGCGCGGCCCTGGTGGAGGAGGGCCTGGCCGCGCTGACCTGCGGTGCCTTCCACATCCGCTCGGGCGGGCGGGCCTACTTCAACACCACGCCGTTGGGCCGCGCGGTCACCGGCACGCTGCTGGTGCGGGCGATGATCTCCGACGACGTGCAGATCTGGGGTGACGGCTCGACCTTCAAGGGCAACGACATCGAGCGGTTCTACCGCTACGGCCTGCTGGCCAACCCGCAGCTGCGGATCTACAAGCCGTGGCTCGACACCGACTTCGTCAGCGACCTGGGTGGCCGCAAGGAGATGTCGGAGTGGCTGCTGGCCCGGGGCCTGCCGTACCGGGACAGCACCGAGAAGGCGTACTCGACCGACGCGAACATCTGGGGCGCCACCCACGAGGCGAAGACCCTCGAACATCTCGACACCGGCATCGAGACGGTCAACCCGATCATGGGCGTCCGGTTCTGGGATCCGGCGGTGGAGATCCCCACCGAGGACGTGACGATCGGCTTCGACCAGGGCCGGCCGGTGACCATCAACGGCAAGGAGTTCGGCAGCGCGGTCGACCTGGTGCTGGAGGCCAACGCCATCGGCGGCCGGCACGGCCTCGGCATGTCCGACCAGATCGAGAACCGGATCATCGAGGCCAAGAGCCGGGGCATCTACGAGGCGCCCGGCATGGCGTTGCTGCACACCGCGTACGAGCGGCTGGTCAACGCCATCCACAACGAGGACACCCTGGCCAACTACCACAACGAGGGCCGCCGGCTGGGCCGGCTTATGTACGAGGGCCGCTGGCTGGACCCGCAGGCGTTGATGCTGCGTGAGTCGCTGCAACGCTGGGTCGGCACCGCCGTGACCGGTGAGGTGACGCTGCGGCTGCGTCGGGGCGAGGACTACTCGATCCTGGACACCACCGGGCCGGCCTTCAGCTACCACCCGGACAAACTGTCGATGGAGCGTACGACGGACTCCGCCTTCGGCCCGGCCGACCGCATCGGTCAGCTCACCATGCGCAACCTCGACATCGCCGACTCGCGGGCCAAGCTTGAGCAGTACGCGCACCTGGGTATGGTCGGCGGCGCTCCGCAGCGGGTGGTCGGTGCGGCCCAGGCGGCCTCGACCGGGCTGATCGGCGCCATGCCGGAGGGCGGCGCGGAGGCGATCGCCTCCCGGGGTGTCCCGTCGGCGGAGGACGAGGCGCTCGACCGTGCCGCGATGGAGTTCGGCGTAGACTGACCGACCGGATCCGGTCAAGCCCACCCACCCGCCGCCGACGGTCACCCACCCTCGGCGGTGGGCGGTGCCGTCTCCGGCCTGCCGATCCGTGGCCGGTACGCTTGCCGCCTTCGGAGGCGCTCAAGGAGGTGGCGGTGCTGGCAGGCGTCCGACCCTGGCAGACGGTCGCGGTGGCGACCGCCGTCGCGGTCCTCGCCTGGGCTGGCTTCTGGTACCTGGCCGTGCCGCGCTCCGACGTCTGCCCCGCGGTGCATCCGGCGCCGGCCGGTTGTCGGGTCGACGCGCGGATCTCGGCCGCGTGGCTCTGGACGACGATCGTGGCGGTGCTCTACGTGGCTGTCGTCGTCGCCGTCCGGGTCCGTCCGGGCGGACAGTACCGCCGCTCGGTCGCGTTGGGCACGGTGGCGCTGGGCGTCGCGACCCTGTACGGCCTGTGGTCCGTGTGGCAGGCGGGCGGCTGAAACGTCGACCTCCCCGACCGCCGCTTCGCCGCGTGCCGTCTGTGGGTGCCTGCGGGCCTTGAGGGCACCTGAACGGTCGCGGGCAGCGCACGGCCACCGATCCGTGGCCGATCGACCGAGGTGACTTCCCCGGAAGTCGGTTCTACTTTGTGTAGCCGACCGATCGCGTACCGTCCACGATGGTGGGCTGGCGTCGGTCTTCGTCGCTTACCGAGGAGGACCCGTTGAGGTATCCCACCGGCCTGTCCGCCGCCGCGTCCGTGACCGTGCTCGTCGCGTCCGCGTTGACCGTCCTGCCCGCGGTCGCCGCCTCCGCAGCCCCGGCCACGCTCGCCTACCACGCCGTCGACCTGGGCACCCTGGGCGGTGCCGCCAGCGCCGCCACCGCGATGAACGATCGTGGCACGGTCGTCGGCTGGAGCCTGACGGCCGACGGCGCACGGCACGCGTTCGTCTGGCGCAACGGGGTGATGACCGACCTCGGCGTGTTGCCGGGGCACGTGGAGTCCACCGCTGTCGACGTCAACGAGCGCGGTGAGGTGGTCGGCACCTCGATCGGCCCTGAGCTGATCAGCCGGGCAGTGCTCTGGCGGAATGGCCAGATGATCGACCTGGGCACCCTCGGCGGCGACTACAGCGAAGCGGTCGCCGTCAACGACCGGGGGCAGGTACTCGGCCTGAGCAACCCGGCCACCGACATCCCGCACCGTGTCGTGTGGCAGGACGGTGCGATCACCGACCTGGGCCGGCAGGACTTCTACGAGCTGACCACCGGGTTCAACAACCGGGGCGACGTGGTGGGCACCTTCAACGTCCCGCCTTACGACTACCCGTGCACCTGCGTGGGTGGCCGGTTGCGGGACGGCGTCGTCACCCCTGTCGGCGACCAGGCGACGGCGATCAACAACCTCGGCCACGTGGTTGGTGTGGCCAATGGCCGGGCGTTCCGCTGGCGCGCCGGGGTGCTGGCCGACCTGGGCACGTTGGGCGGTGCGACGAGCCGGGCGACCGCCGTGAACGACCTGGGGGTGGTCCTCGGCAGCGCCGACACCGCCGCCGGTGTCCGACGGCCCGTCCTGTGGGGGGTCGGGCGCACCGTCGACCTGACCGCCCACGGGCTGGGTGCCACGGACGTGGTCAACGACCTGGACACCCGGAATCGCCTGGTGGGGAGCCGGGCCGGGCGCGCCACGCTGTTCCGATAGCGCGCCGGCCGAGCGACGTGACCGCCTACGTTCCCGGTCCAGAGACGGTGATGACCAGCTTGCCGGCCGGGTGCCCGTCGGTGAAGTGGCGCAGCGCGTCCGCCGTCTCCGCGAGCGGATAGCTGCGGTCGACCTGCGGGGTGAGCGCGCCGGATTCCACGAGGTCGCGCAGTTTGTCGAGATCCTCGATGCGCTCGCGGGCGCTCACAGCGCGCAGCCGGTGACCGACGACCGTAGACAACAACGGCGCCCCGAACATCTGCCGGCCGTAGCCGCCGAGCAGCGCACCCCGGGTCCAGTCGCCACCGACCAGGGCCAGCGTCCCGCGTGGGGTGAGCGCGCGTCGCAGCAACGACAGCGGCCGGTTGCCGCCGGTGTCGACGACCACGTCGTACACCGGGCCGTCCCGGTCGATCTCCTCGCGGGTGTAGTCGAGAACGTCGTCGGCACCGAGCGAGCGGACGAACTCGGTCTTCGTGGGGGCGCAGACGCCGGTGACCGTCGCACCGTACGCCTTGGCGATCTGCACGGCCTGGGAACCGACGCCGCCGGAGGCGCCGATGACCAGCACCCGGTGACCGGGTCGCACCTGGCCGGTGTCGCGGACCGCGCGCAGGGCGGTCATCCCGGAGACGGGTACGGCGGCGGCCTGGGCGAAGGTCAGGTTTGTCGGCTTGCCGGCCAACCGCCGCTCGTGGGTGGCCGCGAACTCGGCGTACGACCCGCGCAGGCAGGTGCCGTACACGTCGTCGCCGGGCCGGAAGCGGGTCACCCGGGCGCCGACCTCGGCCACCACACCGGCCACGTCCCTGCCGAGGACCGGAACCCGGGGCCGGCGCAGCCCGGCGGCGAGCCGCACCAGGTAGGGACGTCCGGCCAGGAAGATCAACACTCCCGGGTCCACCCCGGCGGCGCGGACCCGCACCAGCACCTCCCGGTCCCCGACGCCGGGACGGTCGATGTCGCGTAGCCGCAGCCCGGACGGCGGGCCGTAGTGGTCGTACACGATGGCCTTCACGGTGCCTCCTCGGGGTACTGGAACACGTCGTCGAGCCGTACGCCGAACACATTGGCGATCCGGAAGGCCATCTCCAGCGAGGGGGAGTAGCGGCCCTGCTCGATGGCGATGACGGTCTGCCGCGTCACCCCGAGCCGTTCGGCCAGCTCGGCCTGGGTCATCTCGTCCCGGGCGAAACGCAGTGCCCGGATGTTGTTTGTGACGCGGGTCGGCTTCACCACTGCGGCACGCCCCTGCGGTAGACGACCACCTTCGCCAGCGAGCCGACCACCGCCGACAGCACGAAGCAGAGGTAGATCACGTTGGCGATCCAGAACCAGTGCCACTGCGCCAGCGCCATGAGCATCGCCGACACCGCCCCGATCACCACGAACGCCTGCCCGACGTGGTCGCCCAACCGCCCGATCTCCCGGTCGCGGACGTCGCTGACCCGCGAGGCGCGCGGGTTCACCATGCCGATCCCGATCTCGAGGAGCATGCTGGCGGCGATGGCG
Organism: Verrucosispora sp. WMMD703; assembly: GCF_049178935.1. Lineage (NCBI taxonomy): Bacteria > Bacillati > Actinomycetota > Actinomycetes > Micromonosporales > Micromonosporaceae > Micromonospora > Verrucosispora sp. WMMD703. Next base: position 3,091,564 of record NZ_JBMHMM010000004.1, read on the forward strand.
CCGCCGACCGTCCAGAGCAGGGCGCCGGCGTACGGCGTCGCGGTCAGTCGCCCGTCACCGACCCGGCTCAGGACCACGGCCACGTAGACGGCGTAGCCGACCACGCTGACCACCAGCATGATCCAGGCCCGCTTCTCCTGGTGCGTCATGACGACTCCTCGATGTAAAGAATCATTGACATCATGAGAGTAAGGCGTCTTTGACATCATGTCTAGGAACTTTTACATCGCGTGGCGCGTGGAGGCGCCCGGCGGGCCAGCGGAGCGGGGTCGCGATCTGTCAGCTGGGTCAGCGTCGGGCGGCGCGCAGCGCGTCGTGCAGCTCCCGCGCCACCTGCGCCAGCGCCGCCTCGGCCTGCGGCTGCACGGCCGCCGGCACCGTCGACTCGCTCAGCGCGGCCACGGCGTACGCCTGCCCGTCGGCGTGTTCCACCACGCCGACCTCGTGCCGCAGGTTGAGCAGCGTGCCGGTCTTCGACGACCACCGGGAGCTGTCGGAGCTGAAATCCGGGGCGAGCCGTTGTCGTAGCAGGTTGTCACCCATCAGCTCGCGCACCCGGGCGGCCACCACGGCCGGTATTCGCGACGGGCGCCACAGCGCGTGCAGCAGCTCGACGAAGGCCCGGGCCGAGCCGGAGTTGGCCCGGCCCACGTCCAGCTGGGCGACCGGATGGCCCTGACCGGCGGTGGTCGCGGACGCGGCGAGCGAGTGCGCGAGGTGCACCTCCGGCGCGAGCCGCTCGGCCGGGGTGTCGGTGAGGTCCCGGGTGCGGTGCCGGACGCTGATCCCGTCGACGCCGAAACGGCGCAGCGTGTCGGCGACCACGGTGGGCGGGGTCAACGCGAACAGCGCGTCCGAGGCCCCCTCGTCGCTGATCGCCACGCTGAGGTAGAGCAGGTCGTCGATCGCCACGGTGGCCGGGTGCCGGAACCGGCTCAACCCGGTCGGACCGGGCGTGCGCACCCGGCCGGGGGCCACCGTGACCGCAGTGGCGCCGTCGAGTTCGCCGCGTTCGATCCGGTCCACGGTGGCCACCGCCAACGGCACCTTCACCAGCGACGCGACGGGTAGCACCACGTCGTCGTCCAGGCCCAACTCGTCGCCGGAGTCGAGATCGCGGACCAGGAGACAGCCCCGCAGCCCGGCGTCGCGCAGCGTCTCCCGGGCGGTGCGGAGCAGGCGGCCGACGGTCACGCCGCCTCCGGTACGCCCAGGCACCGCGCCACGGCGGCCCCCAACGCGCCACGCAGCCGCTCGGCGTCCTCCCGGACACCGGCCGTCACCTGGTAGCCGCGGACCGGTCGCAGCTCGCCAAGCTGCCGCCAGTGCAGTCCGAGTTCGCGCGCCTCGGCGGGCGAGCAGAGCACCAGGTCGGTGCCGGCGAGCGCCTCGGCGGCGGCGTCGACCACGGACTCCGCGACCGCCACCTGGGTCGGCTGCAACCCGACGGCGTCGCGCAGCCGGGTCAGCGGGTCACGGACGTGCGGCACGTCGTCCTCAGGTGAGATCCAGACCCGACGTCGACGGGTCCGTCGGTTCGCCCGTGGGGTCCGCAGCGTCTCCAGCCGCACCACCTCGACACCCGGGTCGGTGCCGCCCGCGAGGCCGAGCGGCACCCGCCACGCGGCCTCGTCCGGCGGTACGCAGAGCAGCGCGGCGCGCACCTCGTGGCGCTGCCGCAGTCGGGCCCGTTCCGCCGGCTCGCCCCGGCGCAGTTCCAGATCCAGGTCGTGTCGACGGGCCTCGACCACCAGCCGGGCGAGCGAGCGTGGCGCGCAGACCGCCGGCACGGCCAGCCGGAACGGGCGCAGCCGGGCCCGTTCGGCGTCGTGCTCCATCGCCTCCGCCAACTCCACGATCCGCCGGGCCGAGGCGAGCATGTCCCGCCCGAACGGGGTGAGCGTGACGCTGCGCGAGGTGCGGTCGAACAACTGCCCGCCGAGGTGCCGCTCCAGTGCCGCCACCCGTCGGCTCGCCACCGACTGCGGGATCCGGGCCACCGAGGCGCCGACGGTGAAGCTGCCGTGGGCGCCGACCGACACGAAGGCCCGGCAGGCCGCCACCAGATCCACGCCGGCAGTCTATGCCGATTCGGCATCGGTACCGTCGTCGGTGTCTTCGACAGCATGGGACGGCGCTGCGAATCTGGGTGCCGGTTGCCCGGACGACGTCCGGTGGACCGGTTGATCGAGGGAAGGACCCAGCTGTGACCAGTACCAACCGCCGTACCCGTGCGATCGCGCTCGCGCTGACACTCGGCCTGCTCGCCGGCTGCTCTCCCGGCAGCCCGTCCAGGCCGACACCAACGCCGACGGTGTCCGAACCGGTGCCGTCCGCTGCGCCGGTCACCGTCGACTTCGCGCCGCTGGAACGGGAGTTCGACGCCCGGCTCGGCGTGTACGCGATCGACACCGGCAGCGGCAGCACCGTCACGCACCGGGCCGACGAGCGTTTCGCGTACGCCTCGACCTTCAAGGCCCTCGCCGCCGCCGCGGTGCTCGCCGCGACCTCGACCGAGGAACTGGACCGGGTCGTCAGCTACTCCCGCGACGACCTGGTCACCTACTCGCCGATCACGGAACGGCACGTCGACACCGGCCTGTCGCTGCGCGCGATCGCCGACGCGGCGGTGCGCTACAGCGACAACACCGCCGGGAACCTGCTGCTCAAGCAGCTCGGCGGTCCCTCCGGCTTCAAGCAGGCGCTGCGCGAGATCGGCGACGAGGTCACCGAGCCGACGCGGTGGGAGACCGAACTCAACGCGTACGTCCCGGGCGAGCGCCGTGACACCAGTACGCCCCGCGCCCTGGCCACCACGCTGCGGGCGTACGCCGTCGACGACGCCCTCTCCCCGGACGACCGGGCCCTGCTGGTCGACTGGCTCAAGCGCAACACCACCGGCGACAAGACGATCCGGGCCGGTGTGCCCGAGGGCTGGGCGGTGGGTGACAAGACCGGCTCGGCCGACCACGGCACCCGCAACGACATCGCGGTCATCTGGCCGCCGGACCGGGCACCGATCGTGCTGGCCGTGCTCTCCGATCGGGCCGAGCCCGACGCCGAGCGCGACGACGCCCTGCTCGCCCGGGCCACCGAGCTCACCCTCGACGCGCTGAGCTGAGCCGGTCCCTGGAGCCTGGACCCGGCCACCAGGCGACCGTGGCGGGTCGTCCTGGTGGCCGGTCCGGTCGCTGGCTCGGGTTCGTGTGCGGCCCGGTCCCGGCCGCGCCGACGGGCGGCGCGGCCGGGACCGGGCGCTCGTTAGGGGGTCGGCACCGTGGCGGGACCGGTCAGGTCGAAGTCGGCGGTGACCGGGGTGTGCCGGATCCGCACCGGCTGCGCCCCGGCCACCTCCGCCGCGTTGGGGAACCAGCGGCTGGGCGCGTGCGCGCAGTCGCACCGCAGCAGCACCCGCTGCCCCGGCAGCAGCCGCAGCGTGTAGTCGGCGCCGACGTCGACCACCCCCGTCACGTCGCCGGTCCGCGCGTGGAAGGCGATCACCTGGGAGTAGTTGGGCATCTCGTCGACGGCGATGGTGCCGCTGACCACGGTGCCCGCGACGAGTGTCTGATTGCTGGTCACGGACGTGCCGGACCGGACCCGTACGGTGTCGGCCTTCCGGCGGTCGGCCACCCCGCCGGACCACTGGCTGGCCAGTCCGGGACCGGTGTAGTACAACGGCCAGCGGTACGGCCCGAGACCGGTGAGCGTGTACCGACCGTCGTCATCGGTGATGACACCGTAGTCGCTGTACTTGGGATGCGGGACCACCGGCAGGGGCAGGACGTATCCGAAGTAGACCGGGGTGCCGTCCGCCGCGCGGGTGACCCGGCCGGTGACGGTGCCTGGCGGGTCGAACCGGACCGTCGGGGCGGTGACCGTCTTGCCCGGACGCACCCGGATCGTCACCCCGCGCTCCCGCTGCCCGGTGCCGCCGTGCCGACCGACCCACTGCATGCCGTACTGCGTGTTGTCGTAGGGCTCGGCGAGCAGGTGATAACGGCCGGGCGGCACGTTGCTGGCGAGCACGTCGCCACCGTCAACGCCGGTGCAGCCGCCGTGCCGGCCGTCCTGCGGCTCGCCCTGATACACGACGGTGAGCCGGTCACGGTCGACGGGAACCAGGGACACGCATCCTCGTACGGCGGCCCCGGTGGCCCGGTCGCGCAAGGTGGTTCGTACCTCGCCCGCAGTGGTGTCGACAGTGCTCCGACCGGCTTCCTCCCGGTGCGACGTGGCGGCGAACGTGGACGTGGACGGCGCGGCGGCGGTGGCGCGCGGGGCGGCGGACTGGGCGAGCCCGGGGCTCGCGGCGGCGGGCAGCGGCAGGCTGACGACGAGCAGGGCGACGGTGAGTGGGATGGCATGACGTGGTGACCGCGGCATCGGCGGGATCCTCTCCACCCGGCGGACGAAACCCACTCACGGTAGCGACTGTGACGGACCCGTCACGCGTTGTGTCGGGAGGTGGTCACGGGATCGGCCACTCGTGGACCGGCCGGTTGCTGTGCATCAGCTCCACGTAGTGCCGGACCACCTGGCGCAGCGCGTCCGGGCGGTCCAGCTGGTCCGTCGACTCCAGCCGGTGCAGCGTCTCCACCTGCCAGGTGGCGCCGTTACGGCCGGTCAGGCAGCGTTGCTCGATGATGCCGAGCAGCCGGTCCCGCTCGTCCGGCTCGACACCCCACCGGTCCAGACCGTGGTGGGCCAGGGGCAGCAGGCGGCGCAGCACCAGCTCGGCGGCCGGCAGGTAACCCAGACCGGGCCAGAAGACGTGGGCGTCGATGCCGTGCCGGGCGCAGGTGTTGAAGTTCTCCTCGGCGGCGCTGAACGACATCTGGGACCACAGCGGCCGGTCGGCCTCGGCGAGCGCCCGGACCAGCCCGAAGTAGAACGCCCCGTTCGCGATGGTGTCCAGCACGGTCGGACCGGCCGGCAGGACCCGGTTCTCCACCCGCAGGTGCGGCCGGCCCCGCAGCACGTCGTAGACCGGCCGGTTCCACCGGTAGATGGTGCCGTTGTGCAGCCGCAACTCGGCGAGGGTCGGTACCCCTCCGGCGGCGAGCGTCTCGGACGGATCCTCCGGATCGCAGACCGGCAGCAGCGCCGGGAAGAAGCGCACGTTCTCCTCGAACAGGTCGAACACCGAGGTGATCCAGCGCTCGCCGAACCAGACCCGGGGGCGTACCCCCTGCGTCTTGATCTCCTCGGGGCGGGTGTCGGTGGCCTGCTGGAACAGCGGGATCCGGGTCTCGCGCCACAGCTCACGGCCGAAGAACAGCGGCGAGTTCGCGCCGAGCGCCACCTGGATCCCGGCGATGGCCTGGGCGGCGTTCCAGTAGTCGGCGAACTGGCCGGGCCCCACCTGGAGGTGGAACTGGGTGCTGGTGCACGCCGCCTCCGGTGTGATCGTGTCGGCGGTGACCGCCAGCCGCTCCACCCCGTTGATGGCGATCCGCAGATCCTCACCCCGGGCGGCGAAGATCTGCTCGTTGAGCAGCGCGTAACGGGGATTTGCCGACAGGGTGGCGGCGGTCAGGTGCTCCGGTAGCACGGTCGGCAGGATGCCGATCATCACCAGCTGCGCGTCGACCGTGCGGGCCCGTTGGTCGGCCGAGTTCAGGGCGGCGCGGACGTGCTCCTCGAATTCGGCGGTGCCGGTACCGGACAGCCGCCGCGGCGCCACGTTGATCTCGACGTTGAACTGGCCGAGTTCGGTCTGGAAGCTCGGGTCGGCCACCGCCTGCAACACGTCGGCGTTGCGCATCGCCGGCATCGATTCGGCGTCGACCAGGTTGAGTTCGATCTCCAACCCGGTCATCGGCCGGTCGACGTCGAACCGGGACTCGCGCAGCATCTCGGCGAAGACGTCGAGACAGCGGCGCACCTTGTCCCGGTAGCGAGCCCGATCCTGACGGCTGAAGGTCTGTACGCCGACTTCCTCGCCCATAGGTCACCACCCTGTCACCGCTGGTACCCCGAACGTCTCACGTCCATGCCACCTGCGGAAGTCGGGACCGGTGGAGAGGTCCGTAGCATGGCCGTCGTGCGTGACAAGGTGACCCGACTGTTCGTGGTGGCGGCGATCGCGGAGGCGATCTCCTGGGCCGGGCTGCTGGCCGGCATGGCCGTCAAGTACGGCCCGCCCGGCAACGAGCTGGGGGTGCAGATCTTCGGGCCGATCCACGGCGCGCTCTTCGTCGCGTACGGGGTGCTGGTGCTGGCGGTGGCCCGGGTGCACCGGTGGAGCCTGCTGGCCACGTTCGTGGCGTTGGCCTGCGCGGTGCCGCCGTTCGCCACCGTGATCTTCGAGCGTTGGGCGCGGCGGCGGGGCATGCTCGACGTCGGCGAGCCGGCCCCGGAGCCCGCTCCGGTCGGCTGAGCCCGAGGCGGCTGGCCCCCGTGCCGTCGGTCTTGCCGGGCCGCCGCCTCAGGTCACCGCCGTGCAGGCGGCCACCGTCGCGACCACCAGCACGCCCAGCATCGCCTGGAGCAGCAGCGGAGGCCCCAGGTGCGACCACATGGTGGCCGTACGCGGCCGGAGCAACTGCCCCGTGGTGAGGTTGACGATCCGTTCGATCTTCGGTGCCAGGTCGGGATCACCCTGGTCGCGCAGGGTCAGTTGAACGTGGTCGGCCGGATGCAGGGCGCTCTGCGGCAGGTGCCCGTGCAACTCCACCTCGTAGAGCCGGCCGTCGGCGTCCCGCAGGCGCACCGGGGTGACCAGGTACTCGGGTCCCTTCTTCAGCTCCTTGAAGCTGCGTCGACCCGTGCCGGAGCCGGCCGAGAGCAGGGCTCGTACCAGCTTGGCCAGCAGGCCCGCCACGCTGGCCGCGGCCAGCACCACCACCAGCACCGGCTGCCCCACCCGCACCTCCCGGGGGTAGCCGTCCATCAGGCGCACGATCTGCGCGGTGAGGATCCGCCCGGTGGGGTGCAGGCTGCGCCGGGAATACGATGTCGCGTCCATGCCACCACCCAGAGTCCGCCTACGCCTACAGATCGTATCGATCCTCGGGGTTGAACGACGTGAATGAAAACCGGTCACGCGGTTGCCGGCAGGTGACAAGCACGCTGACGCGGGTAAGCGGTGGGCCGAGCTGGAAAGGGGTCGAGCATGCAGCTGTCCTTCCTGCGCCCGCTGTACCAGCGTCCGGGCCCGTGGTGCTCGGTCTACCTGGACGCCTCCCTGGACACCGAGGACGCGCACGCGGCACTCGATCTGCGTTGGCGTGGCCTGCAACGGCAACTGGCCGAGCAGGGGGCGGACGAGCCGACGATGGCCGCCATCGACCGGGTGGTCCGGGGACACGACCCGATGCCCGGCGACTACGGGTTGGCCGTGTTCGGTGCCCACGGACAGGTGGTGCTCTCCGAGTACCTGTCCGCCCCGCCGCGACGGGATCTGGCCGCGTACGCCCCGCTGCCGCATGTGATGCCGCTGCTGGCCCAGCGCGGTGAACAGGTGGCGTGGGTGCGGGTGCTGGCCGACCGCACGGGTGCCGACGCGATGTCGGTGAGTGCCGGCGGAGTGCCGCGCCGGGCACATGTCGTCGGTCGGGAAAGTTACCAGCTGCGCCGGGTCCAACCCGGGGGCTGGTCCCAGTCGCGCTACCAGCGGGCCGCGATGGAGGCATGGCATCACAACGCCGGTGACGTCACCGCCGCGACCGTCGAACTGGCCGAGCGGGTGGGCGCCGAGGTGGTGGTGGTGGCCGGCGACGTCCGCGCCACCGGCATGATCGCCGCCCAGATGCCGGATCGCTGGCAGGACCTGGTGGTACGCACCGACGCCGGTTCCCGGGCCGGCGGCGCCGACCAGACCCTGCTCGACGACCTGACCGTGCAGACCATCGCCGAGGTGGCCGACCAGCGGGTGAACGCGGCGCTGGACCGCTTCGGCACGCAGGAGGACGTCGGCGCCGGACTCGACGCGGTGGTGGCCGCGTTGCAGCGCAACCAGGTCGACACGATGCTCATCGTCGACGACCCGTCGGCCGACGGCGAACTCTGGATCGGCCCGGCCGCCACCGACATCGCCACCGAGCCGGATCAGCTGGCCGCGGTCGCCGAACCGGAGCGGGTGCGGGCCGACGCGGCGCTGGTGCGTGCCCTGGTGGGCACCGACGCCGAGCTGACCGTGCTCGGCGCCGACGAGGCGCCCGACCTGGTGGACGGGGTGGGCGCGGTGCTGCGCTACGTCGACCCGGTCACCCCGGGACGGGGCGGTGCCTGACCCGAGCGTCGCTGACGCGGTGGTCGACCGGCTGCTGGCCGGGCGGATTCCGCGGGTCTTCGGCCATCCGGCGGAGGCGGCCACGGCACTGGTCGAGGCGCTCGACGCCGCCGGTGGCGACCCGGAGTTCGTACCCGTCCGCAACGCGGAGTGCGCTGCGGTGATGGCGGCCGGGCACGCCCGCTTCACCGGCGGCCCGGGCGTCTGCCTGGCCGCCGGCGGAGTGGCCGCCGCCGGCCTGCTCGCGGGACTCGACGCCGCCCGGGGCGCCGGCCTGCCGGTGCTCGCCGTCGTCGCCGAGCCCGGCCCGGTCCCGGACGACGAGGTGGGTCTCACGACACGACTGCTCGCCGAGGTGTGTCACGGCGTCCGGTACGCCGCCGATCCGGTGCGGGTGCCGGAGCTGGTGGACGAGGCGCTGCGCGTCGCGGCGCACGTTCGCCGCCCGGTCGGCCTGGTGCTGCCTCCCCCGTCACCGGTCGGCGGGGTGCAGGCCGCGTCGCCGCGCGCCGCAACCGATGGCCGCTGGATACTCGACGAGCTGTCCGCCCGGCTGCCACCGGACGGCGCGGTGATCGTCGACGGCACCCTGCCGGCCGTACACCTGAAGACGACGGCGCACGTCGTGGTGGGTCCGGCCGGACCGCCCGGCGGTGCCCTGCCGTACGCCGTCGCCGCGAAGCTGGCCGACCCGGACCGGCCGGTGATCGCCCTGGTCACCGACGAGGGGATGCGCTCGCAGGGACTGGGCGAACTGGTCACCGTTTCCCGCTGGCGGTCGGTGTGGCCTGACCCGCGACTGGTGGTGCTGGTGTTCAACAAGCGGTCTGGTCATCTCCGGCGTGGGGACCGGCCGATGACCGACGACGTCCCGTACGCCGGCTGGGCCCGGTTGCTCGGCCTGCACGGCGTGCGCGTCGACCGGCCGGAGCTGGTCGGCGTGGCCTGGGACGAGGCGCTGACCGCCGACCGCCCGTGCGTGCTGGAGATGGTCACGGACGCCCTGCTCCCAGGCCCGTGGAACCTGCAGGGATGGGACGACATCGGGCATGTTGCTGCCCCGGGCGACGGCGAGACAGCAGGATCCCCGATGGTGCTCGACGGCAACGGTGCACCGGCGATGGCGGGTGGTCGGTGTTGGGGGGAAGGGGCAAGATCCCCTGATTGATGCCGTCCGGTGGGGAGATGCCCTGTTTAACCCGCATCGTGGCGGGAAGCCGGGCCGCGTGGTGAGCGATCGAGGCAAGGTGGGGCCGGTGCGCAAGGTGCGCCCGGGACTGACGGCGGCCGGGGCCGGCATGGCCGGTGACCGCGTGGTCGCGGCCGGCAGCACCGCCCGGATCCTGGTCGGGGCCACCGCCCGCGCCCTACGCGGCAGCGACTGCGCCGACCTCGGGCACGCCGGACCGGTGTCCCGTTTCGCCGGTACGCCCGAGCCGGTACGGCGGGCGGCGGCGATCCGCTCCGCCGGCCGGATCGCCCTCACCGCCGGTCAGGCCGCCGAGGTCGACGCGGAGCGGGTCGCCCGCTGGTTCGTCGACCAGTACCCGCGGCGCCGGTACCCCGGGGTGCTGCTGGGCTCCCCGCACGGCGGCGTGGCACACCTGGCGGTGGCGCTGGGCATGCCCTGGCTGCCCGCTGGCTTCGAGATGATCGCGCACTGGCCGCAGGGCGCGGTGGACCGGCCCCGCGCCGCCCTGGACCACGGCGCGGCGCTTGCCGGACGGGTGCTCGCCGGCAACCCCGACCTGCATGTACGGCAGGTGCACTGCCCGGCCAGCCGAGGCGCGTTGGCCGGGGCGACGGTGGCGCTGACCGGCCGCTGGCGGGCGCTGCCGGCGGCGTACCGCAGCTTTCTGACCGACCGGCTGGCGCCCGGCGCGCCGGTGCTGGTGCTGCGGGACACCCGGACCTGGCCGGTGGTGGACGCCGCTGACGGGCACAGCTTCCAACTCGGCTGCCCGGCCAGCGGCCTGAACCCGGTGGACTTCCATCCCGACAGTCACGCGCTGCGGCAGGTGCTGCGCTCGGCCGGCGGGGACAGCGCGCACTGGGAACCACCGGAGATCTCCGCCCCGCCCGCTGCCGCCGAACACGGCGTGGAGTCCGGTTTCGACCGGGGCGTACGGGACTGGACCTCCCGGCACGGTCATCCGCTGCACCAGATCCTGGTGCCCACGCCGGAGGCGCTCAGCGCGGCCACCGCGGACCTGTACCGACACTGGCTGCGGGCCGCCGGCAAGACCGGTGACCGCCTGGTGGTCGAGTGCGGGCGACTGCTCGACCCCTGGCAGGTGCTCCGGGCCGGGCTGGTGCCGTACTGGTGCGAGAACGCCACCCGGCGCAGCGTCGAACAGGTGGAGTGGTGGCTGGCCGGCAGCGAGTCGTTCACCTCGATCGACGTGCTGCCGGAGCCACCCGGCGTACGCTCACCGGCGCTGGCCGGGCTCCCGCAGTGGCTGGCGGTCGCCGGCTTCGGTCGGCGGCGGCGGGCCCTGGACCGCACCTCGGCGCGCGGCTACCCGGTCACCTCCGTGCCCACCCGCAGGGCCACCGAGGTGCTCCGCGCCCAGCCGTACGACCTGCCCAACCCGGCGCCGCTGGCGACCGGCGAGGCACTGGCCGCGCTGCGCGACGGCGGGAGCCACCACGGCCTGCTGATCTGTTGAGACCGGGCTGACGAAACATCCTCGCGAACCCGCGATCCCGTGATTGAGTACCTACGGAGCGGGAACACCGCCGGCTGCGACAGGCTGATCACCTTGCGTGGCGCGGCGCCGTCGCCCGCTGGCATCCCAGTCACGTAACCCAGTCACAGGCCCGTGCGTGCCTACGCGCGTGCCCGGTGTCGGCGAATCCGGGCGGGGTCCTTCCCGAGGGAGGCGCGGATGTTCGGACAGACCACCACAACCACACCACCACCCACCGATCGTGGGCTTGAGGACCTCGACGCCGCGGCGTTGGCGTACGCGGCGCGGATCGAAGGGCTGCCGCCGGAGCGTCGCCAGGAGGCCCGCGACGACCTGGTCCGGTTCGCGTTGCCGTTCGCGGGCCGGTTGGCCCGCCGCTACCGGGGGCGCGGCGAGCCGTTGGAGGACCTGGAACAGGTGGCCCGCCTGGGACTGGTCAACGCCGTCGACCGGTACGACCCGGAACGGGGTTCCTTCACCGCGTACGCGGCAATCACCATCGTGGGCGAGATCAAGCGGCATTTCCGGGATCGCACCTGGGGTGTGCACGTGCCCCGCCGGCTACGTGACCTGATCCTGGAGGTCGGACAGGCGACGGCGGCGCTGACCAGTGAGTTGTCCCGGGCACCGACGGTGGCCGAACTGTCGAAACGGCTGGAGACGCCGGAGGAGGAGATCCTCGCCGCGTTGGAGTCGGCGGCCGGCTACAGCCCGGCGTCGCTCAACGCGCCGGTCGGCGGGGAGAGTTCGGCGGAGTTCGGCGATCTGGTCGGCGAGTCGGACATCGCGCTGGAGTCGGTCGACGACCGGGTGACCGTCAGCGGTCTGCTGCACCGGCTGCCCTGGCGGGAGCGGCGGATCCTGGCCATGCGGTTCTACGGCAACCAGACCCAGGCCGAGATCGCGGCCCGCTTCGGCATCTCCCAGATGCACGTGTCCCGGTTGCTGTCGCGGGCGCTGACCTGGCTGCGCCAGGCGATGCTCGCCGACGCGCCGCCACCGTGGCAGAACGGTCCCGCCGAGTCCGAGTCGGCCAACCAGCCGCGCGCCACGGCGCCGGTGCGCGGTCGCTGAGCCTCGGGGAACTCGTCGGGGCGGCACCGACCGGTGCCGCCCCGACCGGTACGCGTCGATCAGTTCTGCGGGGTGTCACCGTGTCCGCGCGGATGCCGCCACCGGTCGTTGGGTTGCGCCTCGCGCTGCGCGCCCAGCGGGTTGTCCTCCGGCTCGTCGGTCTCCTCGAAGCTCGGCCGGCGTACCTCCTCCGGCTCCGGCACGTCGACCGGCCGGGCGCCGGACTGCGGCGCTGGCTGGTACGCGACGGCCTCCCGCGCGCCGTGCGCCCCCTCGGCACTCGGTGACTCCGGCATGTGCACCTCCCGGTGGATCTCGTCGCGGAACTCCTGCGGCGGCCGGGTGGTCCGCTGTGGAAGGTCGCGGCCCAGGTCGGAGACGAGTTCGCCGTACTTGGCGTCGAACGCGGGCCGCTCCGAGCGGATCCGGGGCATCCGGTCGAAGTTGCGCAGCGGTGGTGGGCAGGTGGTGGCCCACTCCAGGGAGTTGCCGAAGCCCCAGGGATCGTCCACCGTCACCTCGGCGCCGTAGCGCCAGGACTTCCAGGCGTTCCACATGAAGAACAGGGTGGACGCCCCGAGCACGAACGCGAAGATGCTGGAGATGGTGTTCAGCGTGGTGAACCCGTCGGTGGGCAGGTAGTCGGCGTATCGCCGGGGCATGCCCTCGTTGCCGAGCCAGTGGTGCACCAGAAAGGTGCCGTGGAAGCCGATGAACATGGTCCAGAAGTGCAGCTTGCCCAGCCGCTCGTCGAGCAGGCGTCCGGTCATCTTCGGCCACCAGAAGTAGAAGCCGGCGAAGAGCGCGAAGACCACCGTGCCGAAGACCACGTAGTGGAAGTGGGCGACCACGAAGTAGCTGTCGTGGGTGTGCCAGTCGGCCGGCGGGCTGGCCAGCAGCACGCCGGTCAACCCGCCGAGCAGGAAGGTCACCAGGAAGCCGATGGCGAACAGCATCGGCGTCTCGAAGGTGAGCTGTCCCTTCCACATGGTGCCGATCCAGTTGAAGAACTTCACCCCGGTCGGCACCGCGATCAGATAGCTCAGGATGCTGAAGAACGGCAGCAGCACCTGACCGGTGGCGAACATGTGGTGCGCCCAGACCGTCATCGACAGCACGGTGATCGCGATGGTGGCCAGCACCAGGCCGGTGTAGCCGAAGATCGGCTTGCGGGAGAAGACCGGGATGACCTCGGTGATGATGCCGAAGAACGGCAGCGCGATGATGTAGACCTCGGGGTGGCCGAAGAACCAGAAGAGGTGCTGCCACAGCATCGGTCCGGCGGTGTCGGGGTTGAACACCTGCGCGTCGAGCAGCCGGTCGGCGCTGAGCGCCAGCAGCGCGGCGGCCAGCAGCGGGAAGACCAGAATCACCAGCACGCTGGTGAAGAGCATGTTCCACGTGAAGATCGGCATCCGGAACATGGTCATGCCCGGCGCGCGCAGGGTCAGGATCGTGGTGATCAGGTTGACCGCGCCGAGGATCGTACCCAGGCCGGACACCACCAGGCCGATCACCCACATGTTCGCGCCGACGCCGGGGGAGTGCTCGACGGTGCTCAGCGGCGTGTACGCGGTCCAGCCGAAGTCGGCCGAGCCACCCGGGGTCAGGAACCCGCCGACCACCATCAGCCCACCGAAGAGGTAGAGCCAGTAGGCCAGCGCGTTGAGCCGGGGGAACGACACGTCCGGGGCGCCGATCTGGATCGGCACGATGTAGTTGGCGAAGCCGAACGCCGCCGGGGTGGCGAACAGCAGCAGCATCACCGCGCCGTGCGAGGTGAAGAGCTGGTTGTACTGCTCCGGGGCGAGAAACTGTAGACCGGGCCGAGCCAACTCGGCGCGGATCACCATGGCCTCGATCCCGGCCAGCACGAAGAAGCCGAACGAGGTCAGCAGGTACAGCAGGCCGATCTGCTTGTGGTCCGTGGTGGCCAGGAACCTGACCAGCTTTCCGCCCGGAAGCGGCCTGCGCAGCGGTCCGGGATAGCCGCCGAACCGGGCCGGGGCGAGGATCGCCGGGCCCCGGTCCTGTCCGGGTTCGGTGGTAACCCGCTTGGGCATGAGCGCTCACCTGCGTTGACGACGGATAAGGACGGGCGTGGCTACCCACCCCGTCGACCATGTAACCAGGCGAGAGCGGTAATTTCGGTCAATTCGCCGGTAGCGTGGCCCAGACGGCCTTTCCGTCGCCGGCCGGCGCGCTGCCCCAGCGGTCGGCCAGCTCGCGTACCAACAGCAGCCCACGACCGCCCTCGTCGTGCTGCCCGGCCGCGCCGGGCCGGGCCGCCGCGCTGCTGCCGTCGATCACGGCCAGGTGCAGCCAGGGCCGGCGCAGGGTCACCGTGACCTGCATCGGGGTACCAGCGTGCCGGACCACGTTGCCGACCAGCTCACTGAGCACCACCGAGGCCGCACCGGCCGCCTCGGGCAGGTTCCACCGGGCACACGCATCGGTCACCAGTTCCCGGGCCCGCCGGCAGGCCGCCGCCACCGGGTCCAGGCGCAGCCGCAGCCGGCTCACGGCGGACGCGCCGGCGAACCGGCTCGCCTCGTCACAGCTGTCCCGCATCGGCACCACCCGGCAGGCGGTGGAGGCGGTCAGCAGGGCGGCGGCTTCCGGGTGGGGTGCGCAGAGCACCAGCGGCACCATCGGCCAGTCCGCGGCGCGACGCGCCACGGCGGCGAAGACGGACACCGCCAGCTGGTCCCGCACGGCCAGCTCGGCCAGGTCGACCACCAGCGCGTCGGGCTGCCGGGCCAGACACTCCTCCAGGCGCGCGTACACCTCACGCATCGAGATCATGTCGAGGGTGCCGGCCAGGCGTACGACGGTGACCTGTGCTCCGTCGTGCACCTGGCAGGTGATCCGGCTCGCCATCTCCACCCTCGTCTCGGCGGTGTCGCAGAGCCTGGCAGGTACCCGGCCCTCCACGGGGTGAAACGCCACCGTGGGGTCGGACACGTCATGCCGCGGCGACCTGCCGTCGCGGCAGCTGGTGCTGCAACTCCGCCAGCGGGGGCCGCTCCTCCACGGCGACGTCGCTGACCACGATCTCCCGGTCCAGGTTCGGCAGCGCGTCCGAGCCGCCCCGGCGGAACTGGGTCAGCAGGGCGGTGGGCAGTACGTCCGAATTCGCCCAGCCCCGGCGCTGCAACCGGGACCAGGCGGTGAGCATGATCTGGGCGGACATCCGGCCCAGCGCGGCGGTGTCCTGGTGCCGGTGCTTACGCTCGCCGAGATCCACCTGGGCCAGCGCGTCCAACCCGACGAGTTCGAGCAGGTCGATCAACATGGCGGTCTCGACGCCGTAGCCGGAGACGAACGGCACTCGCGACAACACCTCCCGGCGGCCGGCGTACTCACCGGCGAGGGGCTGCACGAACCCGGCCAGTTCCGGCCAGAACAGGTTCAGCATCGGCCGGGCCATCAGCTCCGTCACCCGGCCGCCGCCGTCGGCCTCCACCCCGCCGCTGCTGACCAGGGGCCGGTGGTAGAAGCCCTTGACGAAATCGACCGACGGGTCGGTCAGCAGCGGGCCGAGCAGCCCGGTGACGAAGTGCGGCCGGAACTCGCGCAGGTCGGCGTCGACGAAGGCGACCACGTCGCCCTCCGCCGCGGCCAGGCCGGCCCAGAGCGCGTCGCCCTTGCCGGTCAGCCGGGGCAGTCCGCGGGTCATTGCGTCCTGGCCGACCACCTCGGCGCCGGCGGCCCGGGCCACCGCGGCGGTGCGGTCGGTGGACCGCGAGTCGACCACGATCAGTTCGTCGACCAGCGACACCCGGTCCATCAGGTGCTCGCGGATGGTCGCCACGATCGCCCCGACGGTGGCTTCCTCGTTGCGCGCCGGCAGCACCACGCTGACCCGGCTGTCACCCTTGGCCCGCAGGAGTCGTCGGGTCGGCCAGTCGGCCGCCGAGGTGGTCCGATAGGTGGCCCAGGCCTCCACCACCGGCGAGACCAGAGATTCGTTGTTGCGCACAGGCACCCCCTCGTCGGCGGGAAGACCGGGTGATGGATTTCCCAGCCCCCCGCACGCTAACCGGATTGGTCCCCCAGCTTGATCACAAGCGTGCTCCGGCCACGTTCCCGGCTGATGAACCTTTGATTGCGTCCACCAACCAGGCCCAATTTCCGCGATTCGTGCACGTCTGGTCTTCCTTATGCGCTGGACATCCCCCATGTCGAGACATCGAGTGCAAGATCGCGCGGATTCGGGAGGGCGGCCGGGACGTTCAAGATCGGTCCGGTCGCGTACCGTTGCGGCTCATGGGTGTGTCGCAACGGTTGAAGACCAGGTTCCGCCGGTTCCTCCAACGCCCGGGCACCACGGTCGATCTGGCTCCGCTGGAGAAGCTGCTGCCGGTCATCGAGGCCCGCGAGGAGGAGATCTCGGCGTTCGACGACGCCGAGCTCACCGAGGCGGCGACCGCGGCGTCGAGCTACGAGGAGATCTGTGCGCTCGGCCGCGAGGCGGCCCGCCGCGGCATCGACCAGCGTCCGTACGATGTCCAGCTGCTGGGCGCCATGTCGCTGCTCTCGGGCAAGGTCGCCGAGATGGCCACCGGTGAGGGCAAGACGCTCACCGCGGCGATCGCCGCGTACGGGCACGTCCGGCTCGGCAACGGGCCGGTGCACGTGCTGACCGTCAACGACTACCTGGCCCGCCGCGACGCCCAGTGGATGGAGCCGATCTACACCCTGCTCGGGCTCACCGTCGGCTGGGTCAACGAGGCGTCCACCCCGATCGAGCGGCGCGCCGCGTACGCCTGCGACGTCACCTATGTCTCGGTGAGCGAGGCCGGCTTCGACTTCCTCCGCGACCAGCTCGTCACCGACATCGAGGACCGGGTGCAGCGCCCGCTGCGCACCGCGATCGTCGACGAGGCCGACTCGATCCTGATCGACGAGGCCCGGGTGCCGATGGTCCTCGCCGGCTCGGTCCCCGGCGAGCAGGATCCGGTCCACGCCGCCGCTGCGCTGGTGCGCGGCCTGCGCAAGGGCAAGCACTACACGGTGGCCGAGGACGGCCGGAGCGTCGCCTTCACCTCCGCCGGTCTGGCCGCCGTCGAGGCCAAGCTCGGCATCGACCTGTACGACGAGGAGAACGTCGAGCAGCTCTCCGCGGTCAACGTGGCGCTGCACGCGCACGCCCTGCTGCACCGGGACGTGGACTACATCGTCCGGGACGGCACGGTGGAGCTGATCGACGAGATGCGGGGGCGGGTGGCCCAGCGCCGCCGCTGGCCCGACGGGCTCCAGGCGGCGGTCGAGGCCAAGGAAGGGCTGGACGCCACGGCAGAGGGCGAGGTGCTGGGCACCATCGCCGTGCAGGCGTACGTCGGGCTCTACCCGGTGGTGTGCGGCATGACCGCCACCGCGGTGCTCGTCGGCGACCAGTTGCGGGAGTTCTTCGGCCTGGAGGTCGCGGTGATCCCGCCGAACACCCCGTGCGTGCGGGTCGACGAGCCGGACCGCATCTACGCCACCCGGGCGGAGAAGGAGGAGGCGCTGATCGACGAGATCCGGCGCTGCCACGCCGACGGGCGCCCGGTGCTGGTCGGCACGCTGGATGTCAAGGAGTCCGAGCAGTTGGCGGTCGGGCTCAACGCCGCCGGGGTGCCGTGCGTGGTGCTCAACGCGAAGAACGACGACGAGGAAGCGGCGATCATCGCCGAGGCCGGCGCGTACGGTGCGGTCACCGTCTCCACCCAGATGGCCGGCCGGGGCGTGGACATCCGCCTCGGTGGCAGCGACCAGGCCGACCGGGAGCGGGTGGCCGAGCTGGGCGGTCTCTACGTGATCGGCAGCGGCCGACACGACAGCCGCCGTGTGGACGATCAGTTGCGCGGCCGGGCCGGCCGCCAGGGCGACCCCGGTGGCTCGGTCTTCTACGTCAGCCTGGAGGACGACCTGGTCGTCCGCCACGCCGGCGACACCGTCCCGCCGTCGCCCCGGATGAACGCCGACGGCCTGGTCACCGACCCGCAGGTGGACTACGCCGTGGAGCACGCCCAGCGGGTCGCGGAAGGGGTCAACCACGAGATCCACCGCAACACCTGGCGCTACAGCGTGGTCATCGAGCAGCAGCGAAAGGCCCTCGCCGAGCGGCGGGAGCGGCTGCTCACCAGCGATGTCGCCGCCCTGATGCTGCTGGACAAGATGCCGGAGAAGGCCGGCGAGATGGACGAGGACCTGCTGGCCCAGGTGGCCCGGTCGATCGCCCTCTACCACCTTGACCGGCTGTGGGCATCGCACCTGGCCGAGCTGTCGGAGGTCCGCGAGGGCGTGCACCTGCGGGCCCTGGGACGGCTCGACCCGCTCGACGAGTTCCACCGTGCCGCGGTGCCGGCCTTCACCGAGCTGGTGCCGGCGATCGAGGCGCGTACCCTCGCGACCTTCGCCGAGACCGAGTTCGACGACGACTGGGAGCCCGACGCGGCGGAACTGGTCCGGCCGAGCGCCACCTGGACGTATCTGGTGCACGACAACCCGTTCGGCTCCGAGCTGGACCGGCTGATCGCCTCGGTCGGGCGGCGGCTCAGCGGGGCCGGCTCTCGCTGAGTCGTCCGGTCCGGCCCACCCCTCCCGGCGGCACCCGTACCCTGGGAGGGGCCCCGGTTTGCGCCGCTTCGACCGTTGTCGGCGCCGGTAGCAGGGCGATCGTGATGTCGAGTGCGGCTCCAGCGTGGGGGCCCAGCCGAGGAGGATACGGGTGACGACGCTGACCGGGCGTACGGGAGTTGCGGGCTCGTGAACCTGGAAACGCGTACACCGCTGGCGGAGACGCTCGGCGTGTTGGAGACGGCTGCCCTGCTGCGGGAGGTGACCGCCGGGCTGATCGCCGTGGACGACTTCGACGCGGCGCTCTCCGCGCTGGTCCGGATCACCCGGGACGCCGTCGGCGGCGTCGCCTGGTGCGGGTTCACCGCCCTGCGGGCCGGCGAGCCGGCCGGCGTGGCCGCCTCCGATCCGCGGCTGGGCGGGCTGGACGACCTGCGGTACGGTCCGGACACTCCGGCGATGGAGGCGATCCGCCGCCGGGAGATGGTCGGCGCGGAGGAGCTGGGCGTCGAACCGCGCTGGCCGGACTGGACGCCCCGGGCCCGCGAACTGGGCGTACGCGGGGTCATCTCGGCACCCGTCGACATCGATGACCAGGTGATCGGCGCGGTGAACCTGTACGCTGCCGAACCCGACGCCCTGACCCCCGCTCACCAGCTGACCGCGATGCTGCTGGCCGAACACGCCGGCCTGCTGCTGGCGGCGGTGCGCGACCGGGAGAAGCGTGCCGCGCTGACCGGGCAGCAGGACACCGCGCTGCTCAACGACGGCGTGATCGGTCAGGCGGTCGGCGTCATCATGACCCAACGCGGCTGCCCCGCCGAGGACGCTCTCGACGTGCTGCGCAGCGCCGCGTCGTCGCTGTCGATCCCGCTACGGGAGGTGGCGGAACGGCTCGTCAGCACGGTGTCGCGACCTCGGGACAACTGACCGGGGCGTGTCGTTTCGCCCGGGTGGCGCCCGGGTAGCACCCTGGACTGATGGACTGAACCTAGCCAGGGGGACCATGATGCAGAGCCGGCTGCGGGTGCAGGGGCACCCCATCCAACCGATGCTGGTGACCTTTCCGTACGGGCTCTTCGTCTGTGCCGTCATCTTCGACCTCGCCGACGTGGTCGGCGGCCCGGTCTTCCTCGGCGAGGTCGGCTACTGGACGGCAGTGGCCGCCCTGGTGACGGCGGCGTTGACCGCGGTGGCCGGGATGGTGGACCTGTGGGACGTGCCGCCCGACCGTACCCGCCACACGGCGATCAGCTTCAACGTCGTCAACGCCGGCATGGCCGGGCTGTTCCTGCTCTCCTGCCTGGTCCGGGCGGACGCCACGAACCGCGGTGCCACTCCGGCGCTGCTGGTCGTCGAAGTGCTGGGCCTCGCCGTCGGCGGGGTGGGCGTCCACCTAGGCGCGCGGCTGATGCGCCACTTCGACGCCACCCGGTCCGAGACGGCAAGCGTCGAGCTGGTACGCGGCGTGGACGCCCCCACCGTCGAGGTCGTACGCCCCCGTCCGTAGCGCCCGGCCCGGTACCCGGGTGCTGCGTCGGCGTCGGTGCTCGGCGGGCAGCGTCGGATAACGCGTTGCCGGAGCGGTCCTGGCCGGACACGCTGACACCGTGCCGCGAGAGACGAGCTTCGAGGATCTGATCGCCGAGGGGGCCACCGTCCCGGTCGAGGGATGGGCCTTCGACTGGCTTGCCGGGCGGGCCACCGAGGAACGCCCACCCTGGGGTTACGCGCGGCTGGTGGCAGCGCGGATGGCGGGTGTCGACGCGGCTTTGGACATCGACACCGGCGGGGGAGAGGTGCTGGCCGAGGTGCCCCACCCGCCCCCGCTGCTGGTGGCGACCGAGGCGTGGCCGCCGAACGTGCCGGTGGCGCGGAAGCACCTTGCGCCACTCGGTGCGAGCGTGGTGGCGGTGACCGGCGACGCGCCCCTGCCGTTCCGTGACGCCGTCTTCGACCTGGTGGTCAGCCGGCATCCGGTGCGCACCGACTGGCCCGAGGTGGCCCGGGTGTTGCGTCCGGGCGGTACGTTCCTGTCCCAGCAGATCGGTCCCGGGACCGTACGCGAACTCAGCGAGGCGATCCTCGGCCCGCTGCCGCCGCCGGCACAGCGCCATCCGGAGCACGCCGTGGCCGCCGCCCGGGCGGCCGGCCTGACCGTGGTGGACCTGCGTGAGGCGACGCTGCGGACGGTCTTCCACGACATCGGCGCGGTGGTCTGGTTCCTGCGCAAGGTGATCTGGACCGTGCCCGGCTTCACCGTGGCGGCGCACCGACCCGCGCTGCGGCGCCTGCACGATCGGATCCGCGCCGAGGGCCCCTTCGTCGCCCACGCCCGCCGCTTCCTCATCGAGGCCCGGGCGTAGGCGTCTAGCCGGTGCGGAGGAGCGTGAGCATCTCTGGCAGGTCGAAGAACTCGGCGGTGGCCACTGCGGACGGATTGCCGCCGTCGGGGTCGGCGCCCGCGTCGAGCAACGCGCGTACCGCCTCGGCGTTGCTGCGGAACACCGCTGCGGCCAGCGCCGTCTGTCCCCGGTCGTTGGCGCGGGAGTGATCGGCTCCCCGGTCGAGCAGCGCGCGCACCGTCTCCGGGTGCGCGTGATACGCCGCCAGGATCAGCAGGCTGTCACCCTTCTGGTTGGTCAGGTTGACCGGTAGCCCCGCGTCGACGTACCCGGCGAGCTCCGTGGTCGCGCCGTCGCGCGCCAGGTCGAACATCCGGTGGGCGAATTCCAGGGTCTCGGCGTCGAGTTCGTCGCTCACCGGTCCAGGTTAGTCGCCGCCGTCGCACCGCTCGCGACCGCCAGTCGACCCGCTCGCCGTTGCCCGACCGTTCGGGGCCGGCACCGCTGTCCCGTTCGCGTGACGGCCGTGGCGTGGGAGCGCGAACAGCCGACGTCACGCCGGGTCCGGACATCCCGCCGCGAAGGCCGCGAACGGTGTGGACCACCCCCCGTATCAGGTCAACTTGGCGACTCTGCTGTAATCATCTGGCCTCGTACGCAGAGCGAGCGGACGGCTCCGATGTGTCGGTCAATTGTCACATTCATGCAACGCAGCCGCCTCTTGACCCTCGCACGGGCGCCGGGAAACATCGATAAAGCGGCGTCCCGGGGCCGTGGGGAACACCCGGACCAGCCAAGGAGGACCATGTCGGTCAGCCCCGCTTCGTCGCGCGCCGGATGGCATACGTCCCAACCCGCGGTGCCCGGTCGACCCCCCGGCGGCCAGCGTCGTCCCGCCAACACCGCCGCGCCAGTCCTGACGGTCACCCTCTCCATTCCCCTGGCGTGCGAGGAGTCGCTGACGCCGGCCGCGCGGCGGCTGCTCGACGCGGCCCGGGAGATGCTGGAGCGGGGCGAGGGCACCATCACCACCGTCGGTCCGGTGGTGCCGGAACGCCGCAGCGAGACCGTGCCGGCGGGTCGTACGCCGTCGCGGCAGCTCGCGCCCGCCATTCCCGCCCTGCACATCCTGGCGTCCTCCCGGTCGGTGCTGCGCGACGGCGAGCCGTTGCCGCTGACCCGGCTGGAGTTCGATCTGCTGCTGCACCTGGTCGCGAATCCCCGACGGGTCTTCACCAGGCTCCAGTTGCTCAACGCCGTCTGGGGTTACGAGCACGCCGGCGTACGCACGGTCGACGTGCACGTGCGTCGGCTGCGCGGCAAGGTCGGCGTGGACGTTCCGCTGGTCACCACCGTCTACGGCGTCGGTTACCGGTTGGCCGACGACGCCCGGGTCACCCTCGACCGGGCCGGCTGACCGGGTCGCGCCGGCCTGGCCCGGCCTCGCTCCGTCCGGCGGGCACCATTGTGGGATGCGCGTACGTCCCATCTCACCGCCGCTCCTGGTCAGCGAGTTGGCCGAGCGGCTGGCCGGCGCGAGGTCGACCGGACGGCTGCGGGTCGCGTTGGACGGTGCGCCGGCCGCCCGCCCCGACCACCTGGCCGACGCCCTGGTCGATCCACTGCGCGCCCTCGGCCACCCGGTGCTGCACGTACGGACCGAGGACTTCCTGCGGCCCGCCTCGCTACGCCTGGAACAGGGCCGGACCAACCCGGATTCGTACTACGAGAGCTGGATCGACGAGGCCGGTCTGCGGCGGGAGGTGCTGGACCCGGCGGGGCCGGACGGGCCCGGGAGGGTGCTGCCCTCGCTCTGGGACGCCCGGACGGACCGGGCCAGCCGGGCCGCCTACGTCGACCTGCCACCCGGCGGGGTGGTACTGGTCAGCGGCGCCTTCCTGCTCGGCGGCGGGCTGGCCTTCGACGTCGTCGTACACCTGGAGATGTCGGCCGCCGCGCTGCGTCGGCACACCGGGACCGACCTGGCCTGGACCCTGCCGGCATTCGACAGGTACGCCGCCGAGGTCGCCCCGGCCAGCTTCGCCGACGTGGTGGTCCGGGTCGACGACCCGCGTCGCCCGGCGTTGGTGGAATCCGTCGACGGACCGGTTTGAGTCGCCGACAGCGAGGGTAAACGCGGGGCTCACAGCGCCCGGGTGCGATGACTTGGGCGGTATGACCGGGTGTGGACCGACCCGCCCGCGGAGACCATAAGGCCCAGGAAAGGCAGGCAGCGATGCTCGTCCACGACACGGTCGGCACCGGCCGATCCCAGGCGGAGACCGACCAGATCCGGCTCTCCCTGCAGGCCCGCCACGACGAGCTGACCGAGGAGTACCAGCAGGCGGTGCAGCAGAGCCAGGTGCTGCGGCTCGTCGAGGTCGGCGACACCGCCGGCGACGACCAGGCCGACAGCGGCACCAAGACCGCCGAGCGGGACACCGCACAGTCGTTGCTGCGGACCATCCTGGACCGTCGCGCCCAGTACGAGCACGCCCTGGCCCGGCTCGCCGAGGGCACCTACGGTTTCTGTGAGGGCTGCACCGCGCCGATCCCGGTCGAACGGCTGGAGATCTTCCCGTCGGCCACCACCTGCGTCACCTGCAAGCAGACGCGCGAGCGTCGGGCGGCCTGACCGCAACGGTTGCCGGTCGGTCCGGGACACGGTGGGACTCCACCCATGGGCGAGATCAAGGTGGGCACCGCGTCCTGGACCGACCGGACTCTGCTGGACTCCGGCTGGTACCCCCAGACCGCCGACAACCCGGAGAAACGGCTGGCCTACTACGCGCGCCAGTTCCCGCTGGTCGAGGTCGACGCCACCTACTACTCGCCGCCCGCGGAGCGTACGGCGAAGCTGTGGGCCGAGCGGACCCCGGCCGGTTTCACCTTCAACGTGAAGGCGTTCAGCCTGCTCACCGGCCACCCCACCCGGGTCAGCGCGATCTACAAGGAGCTGCGTCCGGAGACCAGCAAGCGCAATCTCTACCCCGACGACCTGCCGCCGCAGGCGTACGAGGAGGTCTGGACGCGCTTCCTCAGCGCCCTCGATCCGCTGGTCGAGGCGGGCAAGCTCGGCGCGCTGCTGTTCCAGTTCCCGCCCTGGTTCACCATCCGGCGTGACAACAAGCAGTACCTGCTGGAGGTGACGCGGCGCTGCGCGCCGCTGCGCCCGGTCTTCGAGTTCCGGCACGCGTCCTGGTTCGACGGCGACAACGCCACCGAGACCCTCGACTTCCTGCGTGCGCACCGGCTCGCGTACGTCAGCGTGGACATGCCGCAGGGGCACCGCTCGTCGATCCCGCCGGTGTTGGCCGCCACCTCCGACCTCGCGGTGGTGCGCTTCCACGGGCACAGCGACAAGTGGACCAGCAAGGACATCCACGAGAAGTTCGGCTACCACCACTCCGAACGGGAGCTCACGGACTGGGCCCCCAAGCTCCGCGAACTGGCTGGCGAGACCGAACAGACGCACGTACTCATGAACAACTGCTATCGGGACTATGCGCAGCGGAACGCGCAGCAGTTACAGGCCATCCTAGCTGCGGAGACGTGAAGCAGCCCTTCGAAGCCGCCTTGGTACAGCGCTGATAGTGCCGATAGCTTCCGCTCATGCCTCACCCCGATTTCAGCACGCTCGCCGACTCCTGGGAGCTGTCGCTCCGCGCCGACGCCTACGCCGAGAACACGATTAGGTCGTACCTGCGGGCGCTGCGGCACCTCGCTGACTGGCTGCCGCCCGAAGTCGCCCCAGACGAGGTGACCCGCGATCACATCCGGGCGTGGATCGTCCACCTCCGAGACACGACATCCTCGGGCACCGCCCGATCCTGGTTCGCAGGCGTCCGGCACTTCTACCGCTGGCTCGTCGCCGAGGGCGAGAGCGACACCGACCCGACGGCGGGCATCCGCACCCCGCCCCCCAACCAGCCAACGACGCCAGTGCTACCGCCCGATGCCGTGCGGACGCTGTTGAGTACCTGCGCCGGAGGCGACTTCACCGCCCGCCGCGACGCCGCGATCATCTACGTCCTGATTGACTGCGGCCTGCGGCTGGCCGAGATCACCGCCCTCGGCGTCGATGATGTCGACATCCGTGCCCGCACGATCACCGTCACCGCTGGGAAGGGCACCAACAGGTCCGGGCCACGCCGCCGCATGATCAGCCTCGGCGTCAAGGCAGCGCGGGCGCTGGACCGCTACCTGCGGGAGCGGCGGCGGCACCCGTACGCCGAGCTGCCTGCGCTGTGGCTTGGCGGCAGGGGCAGGCCGACGCTGACCAGCGACGGCATCAAGGCCATGTTGCAGCGGCGGGCCGCAGCCGCCGGGATCGGCCACATCCACCCCCACCAGCTACGGCACACCTGGGCGGCAGCATTCCGGGCCAACGGAGGGGAGGAAGGCGACCTGATGGCCCTCGGCGGCTGGCGCTCCCGGGCGATGCTGGACCGCTACGGCGCGGCGACGGCAGCGGAGCGGGCACGAGCGGCGAACGCCCGCCTTTCGCTTGGCGACCGCCTCTGAGAGCGCTGTAGCATCGCGGCGTGGGTCGGTTTCCGGCCCTGCACCACCCCGGCGATGCCGTCACCCTGGACGGCGCGGACGGGCTTCCAACTAGAGGTAGTGGCCGCACGCGGACCGGCGGCCCTGGCATCTCCATGTGTTGGGAGCACCGTCCCCGATGGCAGCGAAAGATCCTAATGCCCGTCGCCTAGCGGGCCGCGTTGGCGGCTACGTGTCCTGGGCGAACACATCCGACCCGACAGCCCGGACAGCGCCCGCCCGCCAGGCTGCCCTCGACCGATTCGAGCGGCAAGTTGACCCTGACGGCACGATGGACCCCGCCGAGCGGGCGCGGCGTGCCCGGCAGGCGCAGAAGGCCCACATGGCGCGGCTGGCGCTGATGTCGGCGCAGACGCGGAGGGCAAGGGCAGCCGGGCAGGCGAGGCCCACCGCTCAGGGCGGGGCAGCAGCGTGACGGCGAAGAGGCCCACCGGCAGCGCCGACTCCCGGGAGTTCCGGGGCTGCGCCTACCAGGTCGCCGCAGGTGCCCGTTCCTGTGAGGCCCTGATCGCGGCCCGCCGCCCCGGGCTGGCCTACGACTCCGACAGGGCGGCGTGGGCCGACCTCCGGGAGGCCGCTGACCGGCTGGTTGCGCTGATCGCCGCGCACGCACCCGCGCCCGGGGCGGACGACGGCGGATGAGACACCGCCGCCCTCCCGGTGACCAGGCCGGGAGGGCGGGCGGATCAGCAGCGATCCCCGCAGAAGGACCAAACGACCACAGACCAACTAGCCAAGCGGGCGTCACGTCCCAGCGTACCTACGTGACACCCAAGACCAGGAGCTCCGCAGGTACGCGGGATGGGACAGGAGCTCCCACATGATCGACTCGTTGCCCGACGATCTGCGGGCGGGGTTCACAGAGGACGACGCCGCCGCCTGGGAGGCGATCGAGGCGCAGGGATGGGCCGAACTGCGGACGGCGGAGGCCACCGCAGCATCGGTGAACGGCACCCGCCCGCCGCAGGACCAGCCGCCGCCGCTGGATGCCGACAACATCTGGGATCAGCGGCCGTCACTGGCGCACATCCGCGACGCCGCACTGGCGGGCCGCGCCAGCGCAGCGGCCGTCCTCGGTGCCGTCCTCGCCCGGGTGATCGCCGCGACGCCCCCAACGGTGGTGCTGCCTGACCTCGTCGGCGGGGAGGGATCACTGAACCTGTTCGTCGCCATGGTCGGGAAGTCCGGCGAAGGGAAGGGAACAGCCGAGGCCATCGCGCGCAGGATCATCCCCGACACCGGGGCGTTCATCGAGGCGGGCGTCGGCAGCGGCGAGGGCCTGACGCACCTGTACGCCCGGCGGCAGCGCAACGGGGAGATCGACCAGCACACCAACGCCGCGTTGATCAACGTGTCGGAGATCGACACCCTGACCGCCCTCGGTGATCGGCGCGGGGCGACGCTGCTGCCCGAGCTACGGAAGGCATGGTCGGGGGAGCCGTTGGGCTTCGCCTACGCCGACCCGACCAAGCGGCTGCTGCTCCGCGCCCATACGTACCGGCTGGCGCTGATCGCAGGCGTTCAGCCGGGGCGCGGCGGCACCCTGCTAGGCGACACCGACGGCGGCACCCCACAGCGGTTCCTCTGGCTGCCCGTCTACGACCTAAACGCACCGCGAGAGTTGCCGCCGCCTCCCGAGCCCTGGGAGTGGAAGCCGCCCGCCTGGTCACCGCACCACCGGCAGATCATGGGTGTCTGTGACACCGCCCGGCAGGAGATCGACTACGACCGCTGGCTGCGGATACGTAGGCAGGCACCCGAGGACCTCGACGCCCACGCACTGCTGGCGCGGCTGAAGGTCGCCGCCGCCCTCGCCATCCTCGACGGCCGACACGCCATCACCGACGACGACTGGCAGATAGCCGCCGCCGTCATGATGATCAGCGCCCACACCCGCGCAGGCATCGCCGCAGCGCTGCGCCGCGCAGCATCCCAGCGGAACAGGGAGCGCGGAGTGATGGAGGCCGAACGGGCAGTCGTCGTCGCAGAGAAGACCGACGATGCCGCTACCCGCCGGGTCTGCCGGACGATCACTCGGAAGCTGGCCGACGCCGGTAGCGACGGCATGTCCCGCAGCGAGCTACGACGGGCCATCGCCGCACGGGACCGGGAGCACCTGGACGAAGCCCTAGACCGCCTCGCCGCAGCCGGGGAGATCGGAGCCGACGCAGCGGGCGGCGGGCAGGCGGGGCAGCGGTACCGGCTGACGAGGGCCGCAGGGTGACGGGGGTGTACGCGGTGTACATGTACACCCCTGCAACCGATAAACCGCATGATCCAGAAACACAAACATGCAGGTCACACACACAAACCCCCCGCCCACATAGGGGTTGCTTCCCGGGGAGGGGTGTACACGTACACCCCCGTACACCCCTTTCGGGCATGGCCGTGGGTCGATCTAGGACGCTCCGGCGCAACCGCACCCCACCAACACCGGAGGGAACCTGATCATGGTCGCCGTCACCCTCACCAAACTCTGGATCAACCGCCTACCCGACGGCGCAGCCATCGCCGCACACACCGCCCCCGAACGCACCCGCCGCACCACCACCCCCGGCGAAGTACGCACCTACAGCGCAGGCACCCGCCGCCCCATCGCCGCACCCGCCTACCGCGACCACACCTACACATTCACCCTGCGCGACATCACCACCGCAGACATCGACACCCTCACCACCTGGACCGGGCAGGCCGTCCAAATCCGCAACGACCGAGGACTACTCATCACCGCCATCTACTACGGCCTCACCATCACCGAACACCGAGGCGGCGACCGCTACGACGCCACCATCACCGCACACGACATCAGCCCACCCGACCAACCAGCCACGTTTTTTAGGGCCACCGCCACCTCAGGCCGCGCACTTGCCTGTGCAATTTTTTTCTACCGGCCGTAAGTCCATGCAGTTGATCCACAAGCAGGAGGTTGATCATGGTCAGCATCGAAATTCCGCTACCCGACGAGGTGGCGGCCCGCCTAGACGCCGCCGCGCGGGCAGGCGGGCGCACCACAGCGGCAACGGCAGCCGCCCTTCTAGGTGAAGCCCTAGACCCTGCCGCCAGCGGCGGTGTGGGCCGCCCCTACGTCGTTGAGCGGCGGCTGTTGGAGTGCCCGGACTGCGGATGGGAGGCCGAGGCGTGATGAGCGACGACAAGAGCCGCGACATGAACCCTGATGAGATCGACTGGGAGGCGTGGTGGAACGCCGGCGAGCCCGCCGAGCGGCCGACGACGCGCTCCGCATCGTCGGCCGGCTTCGGGACCGCCCGCGCGGTGGCGTTGGTTCGGGCCGTGTTGCTGCGCGACGGCACCGCAATGCTCACCCTGCTGCGGGGTCTCCCGCCCGGCGAGGCGGCGTTGGCCTACGAGTTCGCGGTGGCGATGTGCGACTACATCGAGGCCGCCACGGAAGTCGACTACGCGTTCCTTCGTGAGGGGCACGCCACGTTCATGGCCGACCTCATGGTGAAACGCCGACTCGCATGGGGGGAGTGATCCGCAGCCGTGGCCGCTCAGAGACCCTTTGTGGAGGCGCCTTTCTCGCCCAAGCTTGACGTAGAGGACGAGGGGGGCAAAACGGTGATCCTTGATGAGTCGGAGCTGCGGCTGACGGCGGAGCACGAGGCCGCGCACGCTGTTGTGGCCGATGCGCTGGGCTTTCTGGTCGGCGAGGTGACAGTCACCGACGACGGCTGCGGGAACACCCGGTTCTGGGCGGACGGTGATCGGGTCGACACGGCAGCCGTGTACTCGGCGGGCATGGTGTGGATCTCCGCCTTCCGCTGGCAGCAGTGGCCGGGGCGCGGCGAGATCGGCTGCCGCAGCGACTACCGCAACCTCGCCGCCGTCGACGACTTCTACTACCGGCAGGCGGTGCGGCGGGCGCAGTCGATCCTCTCTGAGCGCGCCGACGACGTGATGGCGTTCGCCGATCACCTGGAAGCGAACGGCTCGGCGCTCTGGGAGGATTGGCGACGCAGCCGGGCCGGCATCGACATCAGCGGTCCAGCCGGCAGCCGCAGCATCACAGCGCCGCACACCACGAGCCGGGCGGCTGCGGCCGTCGCACGGGCGCAGGCGATGCGCGGGGTGGGGACCGCCGCCAGCCTGCGCGGTGCCCCCGGCCGGATGGTGCGCGACGCCGCCGGGATGGGGCAGGGCACCGCGCAGCGGAAGGCGGCCTTCCCGGCGCACCTGCGCGCCGACCTGATCGAGCGGGACGGCAAGAAGTGGCACCGCGTCGAGGGGTACGCGACCGTGTTCGAGCGCGCCTACGACATGTGGGACGCGTACGGCCCGTACGAAGAGGTCGTCGCCGTAGGTGCGGCGACGGCGACGCTAGCCGGTAACCCTGACGTGGTGTTCCTGGTCAACCACGGCGGGCTGACGATGGCGCGGACGACCGCCGGGACGCTGGAGCTGTCGGCGGATGAGCGCGGGTTGAAGGACACCGCCTATCTGAACCCTGATCGGCAGGACGTGCGGGATCTCATGCTGGCGATCGGCGACGGCGTGATCACCGAGCAGTCGTTTGCGTTCCGGATCACCGAGGGGTGGTGGAACGACGACTTCACCCAGTTCAAGATCGTGTCCTTCGACATTGATCGGGGTGACGTCAGCGCCGTCAACTACGGCGCGAACCCGCATACCCAGATCGGCGCGCGGCAGCAGCAGCGGGTGACCGGACGCAGCGTCGCCTACTGGAAGGCGATCTTCGACTTGGAGGGGGCGGCGTGATGGGGCGCAGGCAGCAGCAGGAGGAGGCGCAGGGGTGCAACTGCCGCATCGCCCTCGCCGACGTCGTACGGGCCTTCACCGACACCGGCATCGTCTCGATCTACTGGACGGCAGCCCGCATGAAGGGCGTCGCCGATGACCTCGGCATCGACACCGCCCCAGACTGGTCGGGACGGCCGTCGGTGACGCCCGCCGACGCGGCCCGGCTGCGGGTAGAGGTGCAGGCGCAGCGGGATCGGCAGCACGCGCAGGCGCAGGCGGCAGCGAACGCGGCGGCAGCGCAGACACGCGCCCTCCATGCCAGCGCGACGGGCGGATTCAAGGTGACGACGCTGCCTGGTCCGCCCGTCCAGTAGCCCGCGCAGCGATACCCCGAGGGTCGTCCTCCCCTCGGTACGCGCCCGCTGCGCGCAGTGCGGCCCGCCCCCATCGTCCTCGGGGGCGGGCCGCCGCCTACTCGTCGCCTGCCACCCGACCCGGGCGGTGCTGCGCGATCCAGCGCTCCACATCAGCGATCCGCCACACCGCACCCATCCGCAGCCGCTCATACGGCGCAGGGAAGTCCGGGCGGTCGATGATCTGCCGCGTCCGCTGGCGGCTGACACCGAGGCGCTCCTGGATCTCGGCTGCGCCGTACAGGTGCCGTGGCATGGCCGCAGGGTAGCCACGTGGTAACTAGTCAGTAGGCCAACTGGGCAGTAGTCCAACTGGTCAGTAGCCCACTGTGCACTTGACAAGGGTCAGGGCATCGACAAACGATGGGCTGTATGCCGCCACCCTGGACGAAGCCACCCCGCCCGATTCCTGCCGGCCCTACCCACCGCCGGAACTGGCGGACGGGCTGGCGGCGGTGCACCTGCGGCCTCCGCTGGCCCTGCCCCGACCGGCGGCTGATACCGCCGCCCGCCGAGGCTGCGACGGCCCGGGGCACCGCCCGCGTGCCAGCGCCGACGCTGGCGCGGGAGCTGACAGCCCTCCACCCCGTGATCGGGCGGGCAGGTGCGCTGACGCCCGCGCAGGCGCACCGCGCCGGCATCCGATGATCGGGGCACCCCGCGCCCACCTACCGGCGCGGCCGACCTGGCGGTGCCGCCGCTGCGGGCAGCC
Organism: Verrucosispora sp. WMMD703; assembly: GCF_049178935.1. Classification (NCBI taxonomy): domain Bacteria; kingdom Bacillati; phylum Actinomycetota; class Actinomycetes; order Micromonosporales; family Micromonosporaceae; genus Micromonospora; species Verrucosispora sp. WMMD703. The sequence continues at coordinate 3,122,880 of NZ_JBMHMM010000004.1, forward strand.
GTGGCCCTGCGGGGACGCCCGCGCAGCGCTGGCCGTCGAGTACCGGGGGGCGCGGCCCGCGCTGGCCGTCTACCTCGCCTGCGCCCTCGCCGACGCCCTAGAGGACCTGTACCGCCTCGGCGTCGACACCTCCGGGGCGCACGCACAGTTCCTCGGCTGGCTGCGGGCACGCAGCGGCCCGGCAGCGGAGTAGGTGTGGGCGCTGCTGATGGAGGCACACGAGCGGCGGGTGTGGCGGGCACTCGGGTACAACACGTGGGAGGCGTACGTCCGCGACCGGTTCGATATGGCCCGACGTACTTCGTATCAGGTCCTCGACCAGGCACGGGTAATCCGGGCAATCGAGGAGGCGACAGAAGATGTGCGCCATGGCGCACAAATCACGGAGCGCCAGACCCGGGATATCAAGCCGATCCTCGGCGAAGTGGTGCAGACGATCCGGCAGCGGGTGACCGCCGATCCCGGGCAGGCGCAGCGCACGAAGCGGCCCGGCGGACGCGCCACAGGGGCACGAACACACCGGGCCGCAGGGGTAGGGCTACCCCATGCCGTCAGGCAGCCTGTCAGGTGCCAGCGGGAACCACGACCACCTGTCCTCGGGGGCACCAAGGCGGATCATCAGGGCACGCACCGCCGCCGCCCTCCCGTCTGCGATCCGGCCCTCCGCCCGCCCGGCGGGATCATCTGCGCCCGCGAGGTGATCGGCTGCCGCAACAGCCTCCTCCAGGTGATCGGCTAGGGCGTCGGTGATGATCGCCAAGTCTGCGGGCGACAGGACCGCCACCCGAGCCCTGCGCGGCAGGTCCGCGCCATCACGCCTGAACATGGCGCACCCCCCGCCCCGGCTCGCCGACAGCGCGCCCATCGACGCCTACCGGCAGGGGCGGCGGCGGGCCGTCCGGTACCTCGATGTCCCGCAGGTCGCCGGGCTCATCCGAGGCGTACACGAACCAGGCGACGCACTCCCGCAGCGCGACAAAGTCGCGGCCCTGCGGGCGCGGGAAGCCGTGGGCCATCAGAACCCCGGCGACATCGACCAGCAGGCCAAACGACAGCACCGGGCCGTCGTCGGCGGGGCGCGGCGGCAGCAGCGGATAGACGCGGGCTACCGGCCCGATAGGCACAGACGTACGGTGTTCCATAGTCGCCTCCTTCGCAGGCGATCAAGGCCCGGGTCGGCGTTGCAGCGCCTTCCCGGGCCGTCCAATTGGGTCAGGCTGCGGCAACCAGCCGGTACCGCAGCGGCTTCTCCGACGTGACCTCGACCGTGCCCTGCTTCGCCAGCCGCGCCAGGCAGTCCCGCACCCCTAGCGGCTTGCGGCCCTCCGGGGTGATCGCCTTCGACACCGCCTGCGGGCTGAACTCGTCGCCCGGGTGCGCGGTCAGGAAGGCCAGCACGAGGGCCTTCTGGTCCAGGCGGGGCGTCGCCGGCTTCGCGCCCTCGGCGTCGGCGGGCGCAGCGGCCTCGGCCTCGACCGGCTGAGGGGGCGTCTCGGGCTGCGCCGGGGCGGCCTTGGCCTTGCGGGTGCGGCTGCGGGGTGCCGGGGCGGCAGGCGCAGCCTCGGGCGCGGTCTCGGCCTGCGCCGGGGCGGCAGCAGGGGCGGCCTTCGCGGCGGCGGTGCGGGTGCGGCGGGTGCGGGTCGTGGTAGCCATCGTGATCTCCCTGGTCGCTAGCTGGTCCTGCGGTGCGACCCGAGCTTGCGCGTGTCCGGAATCGACAAGGAAGCGAGGTGTACACGGATTTTCACCATGTGCACACCCCAGCAGGCGGCCTTGCCACGACGCCGATCACCCTCGGTGATAGTCGGCCGGAGGGCGCTGCGCATGGTGCCGATAAATGAGCGGCTTTCGCTGGTCAGCGAGCTGGCTTTTCGCAGCTCGCTACAGCGCTAAATCGGGGGTACACAATTGTTACCGCGACTACGCCCAGACCAACGCCCAGCAACTCCAGGCCCTGCTCGGCGAGACCGGCTGACGTCCCCGCCGCCGTGCCCGGCGTCGTGCAGAGCCGAGGATGCGATCACGGCGGCCCGGCCCGGCGGTGCCCGGCTGCTGGGTACGCGCAGCAGTGGCCACTTTCCGTAGACCTGCCCTAGCCCGTCCGGCCTCCCACCCTGCTCCCTTTGCTCTGCTTCAACCCACGCAAAGAACTACTCTCCGTGTCGATACGGCCGTGGGTTCATCGGTGCCCCCGCCGCATCTCACCAGCTTGTGGACTAGTGCGTGGAGTGAAGCAGAGCAAAGGGGCTGAACAGGGGTAGCGGGGGTGACGTCAAGGCTGTCACTGAGGGTTAGATGGGGCGGCGATCGATGCTGTCACGGAGGGTGATGGCTGTTTCGGTGACTCGCGCCTGACCGCCAGCGGTTCGAGTGCGATGGGGGCGCGGGCGGTTCTCACCCGGGTGGGGTGAGGGCACCTCACCTTGCGGCAACCGAGGATGGGGTCAAGCGGGCGACGCGCCGTTGGCGATCGTCCGCGCGGAAGCGACACCACGGAGGTGACCGCGATGACCGTTCGGGTCGTACCGCATCGGCGGCGAACCGGCGTCCTGCGCACCGTCGGAGCGTCCGAGCAGCCTCGACGGGTCGCCCGGGCCGGCCGCGACAGCCCGATCCGGTACCGGCGCGGCCCGGTGGGTCCGCCGCGACGTCACGACGACCGACGGTGGGAAACCGACCTACGGGGGTGGACAGATGGCTGAGCAGTTCCAGTCCGCGATCGAGTCCTCGATGGACAAGACCAACCTGATCCTGAAGGACATCGAGCAGGCGTACGGATGGCCGAAGGAGCAGCGCAACCAGTCGTACGCCGCGTTGCGTACCGTGTTGCACCTGCTCCGCGACCGGATGCCGGTGCAGGAGAGCGTGGAGTTCTCCGCTCAACTGCCGGTCGTGGTGCGGGGCATCTACTTCGACGGCTGGCAGCCGCAGAACGTGCCGATCAAGCTCAACCGGGACGACTTCCTCTACGAGGTCCGCCAGGGCTTCCCGTACGACGTGGCCGGCGGCCCGGAGCGGGTGGTCCAGGTGGTGCTGGACACCCTGCGTCGGCACATCACCCAGGGCGAGTGGGAGGACGTCAAGGGCACGATGCCCGCTGACCTCGCCCGGATCATGCCCTGACTCCGGGCCCGTCGTGACCCGCCCCGCCCATTGTGGGGTGGGTCGACGCGCCCGGTTCGCCGGGCCGGCGGCCCCGGCCCTACCAGAGGTCGAAGTGGAACACCTCGAAGGAGGTGCCGTAGCGCACGCCCAGCCGGGCGCCGACCGGCCGCGCGCCGCCCTCCAGGAACTCCTCGGCGTCGAAACTGCCGTCGCCCAGGCCGGTCAGGTACGCCTCATGGGCCAGCAGCGACGCGACCCCCTGGTCGAACGTGGCGGTGGTGTCCACCCCGTGGCGGGAACGCGGCGACGAGGCCGCCCACACCTGCCGTACGCGGCCCCACGGTTCGACGCCGTCGGTGAGCTGCTCCGGGAAGATCCACCGGTTGCCGGCGTCACGGACCGCGTCCAGGGTGGCCCGCCCCACCGCGATGTGGTCCGCCTGGTTGAGCACGTCAGCGCCGTCCCAGGTGGCCCGGAAGTTGTTGGTGATGACGATGTCCGGGCGGTGCCGCCGGACGACTGCGGCCAGTTCCCGGCGCAGCGGTACGCCGTACTCCAGCACCCCGTCGGGCAGGCCCAGGAACTCGACCGTGTCCACGCCCACCAGGGCTGCCGACTCCCGCTGCTCTCGCTCGCGTACCTCTCGGGCACGCGGCGGCGGCATTCCGTCAATGCCCGCCTCGCCGCTGGTGACCAGGCAGTAGACGATCTGCTTGCCCTGCCCGGTCCAGCGGGCGATGGCGGCGGCGGCACCGAACTCCAGGTCGTCGGGATGGGCCACGATCGCCAGGGCGCGCTGCCAGTCCTCGGTCACCGGCTCCAGTGGTTCAGTCATGAGCACCTCCGTCGGTGTGTCCGGCAATCCTGCCACCCGAGGCGCTGGCCCGCCCGCAGCGGCGAACTGGTCATGTCGGATGGTTCGGGCGATTACGGTGGGACCAGGTGTGTGGTTAGAGAAGATCGGGAGCGGGGTACCACCCGCGGCAGGACGCAACCGACCAATGGCGGCGGGGGCGGGTCAATCCGAGGGAGCACGATGCCACTCAACGACGATGACATGCAGACCACCAGCGGCGGCGGGGCTGAGGGTCCGGCCGACGGCGGCGCCACTCCGGGTCAGCACGACGGCGGTGCGGACGGTAGCGCCGAGGGTCCGGCCGACGGCGGCGCGACCCCGGGTCAGCACGACGGCGGTGCGGACGGTAGCGCCGAGGGTCCGGCCGACGGCGGCGCGACCCCCGGTCAGCAGGACGGCGGCGCCGACGGCGCAGCCCGGTAACGGATCGCCATGACGTATCTCGACCCGCCGGGCGGCCACGGCCGCCCGGCGGCTTCGTCTCCGGCCGCCGTGCCGTCCGGCCTCGACGAGCCCGCCGATCGGGCGTCGGCCGCGGTCGCGTTGGCCCGCTGCGTCAGCGTGGAAGCGGCGAAGTTCGCCGCCGCGCACTGGGGGCGCACCCCGCTGTTGTCCCGCGCCGACGAGTTGCCCAACCCGGCCGGCTTCACTGATCTGCTCAGCCCCGCCGACGCCGACGAACTGCTCAGCCGGCGCGGCCTGCGTACCCCCTTCCTGCGGGTGGCCAAGGACGGCCAGGTGCTGCCGGCGGCGCGGTACACCGGCGGCGGTGGCGCCGGCGCCGAGATCGACGATCAGGTCCTCGACGAGAGGATCCTCCAGCTGTACGCCGACGGTGCCACCCTGGTCCTGCAGGGTCTGCACCGCACCTGGCCGGCGCTGATCGACTTCACCCGGGACCTGAGCCTGGCCGTGGGGCAGCCGTTGCAGGTCAACGCCTACCTCACCCCGCCGGACAGCCAGGGTTTCGCCACCCACTACGACACCCACGACGTCTTCGTGCTTCAGGTAGACGGCCGCAAGCACTGGCGGATCCATCCGCCGGTGCTGCCCGACCCGCTGGAGCGGCAACCATGGGGCGGCCGCGCCGACGAGGTCGCCGCGACCGCACAGGGGCCCGCCGCGCTGGACGTCGTCCTGGAACCGGGTGACGCGCTCTACCTGCCCCGGGGTTGGCTGCACAGCGCCCAGGCGCAGGAATCCAGCTCGCTGCACCTGACCGTCGGTGTCCGGGCGTTGACCCGGTACGCGTTGGTCGAGGAGTTGCTCGCGCTGGCCGCCGAGGACCAGCGACTGCGGGCGACCCTGCCGTTCGGCGTCGACGTGGCCGATCCGGACGCCATCGAACCGGAGCTGACCGAGACGGTCGAGGCACTGCGGGAGTGGCTGCTGCGGGCCGACCCGGCCGCCGTGGCCGGCCGGTTGCGGCAACGGGCCTGGTCGGCGTCACGTCCGGCGCCGATCCGGCCGTTGGCTCAGGCCGCCGCGATCACCACGCTCACCGCCGACAGCCGGGTCACCGTCCGGGCGGGCCTGCGCTGGCAGTTGGTCGCCGAGGGCGAGCGGGTGGCGCTGCGGCTGTTCGACCGTACGGTCACCCTGCCGGCGCAGTGCGGACCCGCGGTGCGGGCGCTGCTCGCCGGCCCGGCGGTCCGCGTCGGCGACCTCCCCGGCCTGGACACCGACGCCGACCGCCTCACCCTCACCCGCCGCCTCCTCCGCGAGGCCGCCCTCACCCCCGCCTGATCGTCCCGCCGCCCAGCTCACCGTGATCAAGAAGTTTGCGTCGGTCTCGCCGGAAATCCCGACGCGAACTTCTTGATCAACGAGGGGGGAAGGGTGGTCAGGGGAGGGGGAGGGCCAGGAGGAGAAGAGTGACGGTGAGGCCGGCGATGACGACGATGAGGACGGGGCGGGGGCTCAGCACGGCGTGGCGACGGTCGGCGATCAGGCGCGCCGGGATCAGGCCCAGCACCGGGCCGAGCAGCGTCACCACCAGAGCCAACACCGGCAGGCCGACAGCCAGGTCACCGTCGTTGCGGACACCCAGGGCGCGGGCGACGGCGCCCAGCGCGTACGCCAGCACCGCACCGCCGACACCACACAACGCCAACAGCGGATTGACGTTGCCCGGCAGCTCGCCGGGCTGACGGGTACGGCGCAGCAGATCGCGTACGGCGTCCAACAGCGCGACCGGATCGCCGGTCGCGTCCGGCGCAGGCGCCGGCGGTGCCCCGGCCCGTCGCCCGCCACCGCCCAGCCGGCTGTTCAGCTCCTGCCACAGCACCGCCACCTCGGCGTCCACCCGTTCCTGTGCCTCGCGCGCGGCCGCCAGCTCCCGCTCGGCCTGGTACACCTCGTCGGCGGACTCGGCCACCGCTCGGTCGGCCGCCGCACACTGCTGGTCGTACCAGTTTCGCGCCTCGTCGCGCTGCTCGCGCACCCGGGCGGCCAGCTCGGCGAGCCGTCGCAGCTGGGCGGTGTACGTCTGGCTGGTGACCGGTTCGTTCATCGGGCCGGCCCGTAGGGAATGATGGTCTGCCCGGTCCGGTGCACCGCCCGGTCGAAGAAGAGCCCGCGCCACGGGCGGGGGTACCAGTCCGGTCCACCGCTGCCCGGGTACAACGACGGGCCCAACTCCCCGCCGTGGGTGTCCAGCGCCACCCAGGCACCGATCTGATCGGTGCGGGCGCCGGTGCCACCCAGGTCGGCGCGCATCCGGGCCACCCCACGCCACCAGGCCAACACGTGGGTACGCCGTTCGGGGCCGTCGTGCAGGATCCGGCGCAGGCTCTCCAGCCCGGTGGCCCGGCCGGTGCGTGCGGCGAGCGTCCCAGCCGCCGCATCGACGGCGAACAGCAGCAGATAGTGAGGTGCTCCGGTGGCGCCGGGCGCACCCAGTGCGTCGGCCGTCTCGGCCATCAGCTCGGCCACGGTCTCCTCGTCGTACCAGGCGGCGTCGTCGGCGAGATCCTCGTACAGGGCCCGGGCTGCCGGGTCGGCGTCCGGATCCAGGCAGGCGATCGAGAAGCGGGCGCTGCCGGGGCGGTGCTGCCGGGCCAGCGATCGGGCCGCCGAGTCCAGCACCGCGCACGCCTCGTCGACCCGGGTACCCAGCACGGCCAGGTTGCGGCCGGGTGCCCGGGGCAGGCGCAGCACCGCCGAGCGGGCCTGCACGTCGATGATCTCGCCGAGCAGCGCGACCGGCCCCCGGGGCGTACCGACCTCCGGCGCCCGCAGCGCCCGGAAGTCCGGCGCGTCGGCCAGCCGAGGAACGGCGTCGCCGTCGAAGAGACGGGCGGGCGACGCCTCCGCCGGACGCATCCGCCACAGCCGGTGCTGCAGGTCGCTCCACGTCTCCCAGTCGCTGGCCGACGGGATCCGGGCCACCTGGTTGCCCTCGGAAAGGCCCGACTCGGCGTTCACCACGGCGTGGAACTTCGGCAGCGACTGGGCGGCGTCGTTGCGTTCGGCGAGGATGCGCAGCGCTTTCGGCAGCGCGATCCGCAGGGTGAACTGGGCCACCAGCGCGGGTCGACCCCACAGCGCCTCGATGCCGCGTACGTCCTGTGAGGCCAGCACCAGGTGGATGCCTTGGGAGCGGCCCCGGCGGGCCAGGTCCTCCAACAGGTCGGCCGCCTCCCGGGCGACCGCGTCCCGGCCGGCCAGCAGCATCTGGAACTCGTCGACCACCGCGACGATGCGCGGCCAGTGTCCGGTCGGGTCCACCGCGCGCAGCTCGGCCAGCTTGGTGACCTCGTGTTTCTTGGCCGCGTCCGCCCGTCGGCGCAACTCTTCGGCCAGGAAGCGCAGCAGCGCCAGGCCGAACTCCCGGTCGGTGTTGACGTTGATGCCGACCAGCCGCATGTGCGGCAGCCAGCTCGGGTCCCGCCGGCCCTGGGCGAACCGGGCGAAGGACACCCCCTCCTTGAAGTCCAGCAGGTAGAACTCCAACTCGGCGGGGGAGTACCGGGCCGCGAGGGCCCCGATCCAGGCGAAGATCAGGTTTGTCTTGCCGGTGCCGGAGGGGCCCCCGATCAACGCGTGCGGTGGATAGTCGCCGAGGGTGAGCAGCACCGGCCGGCCCTGTGGTCCCTCACCGATCGGCGCGGTCAGCCCGGTCGACGAGTCCTCCCGCCACATCTGGTCGGCCGGCGGCAGCAGATCGGTGAACGGGGTGGGCGCGGGGCCGGCGCTGACCACGGAGGCGATGTCCCGGCAGGTCTCGGTGACCAGGGAAGCCGGCGGAGGCGGGTCGAGCCGGACCGGCAGGCTGCCGATCCGGGCGCCGTCGGCGGTCACCGTCACCCGGGTAACCGCTTGTTGGTCGGGCACCGGCACACCCCGCACGATCAGGTGGACCCCGCAGGCCGCGCCGGCACGGACCACCCGGTCGAGCTGGCCGCGCTCGTGCCGGGACAGTTCGTCGCCGCCGAGCAGCACCGCGACCCGCCACGGCTCCGGCCGGCGTCCCGTCGCGGCGGCCAGGTCGCGCAGCGACGCGTGCTCGCCGGCCAGGACGGTCTCGTTGATCCGGCGGATCTGTTCCACCAGGTCGTCCAGGAGTCGACCCAGACCACCCGGGCCGACGAAGGTGAGCAGCCCCGCCGGACCCAGCGGAGCGAATCCGGCCAGCCCGCCGCCGAGCCGGTCCGGGTCGTAGCCGACCAGCCGTACGCTGCCCGGTGCCGCCCGGCCCAGGCTGCGCAGCAGCAGCGCGGCGACCACGGCGGCGCAGCCGTCGGCGTCCCCGTCCAGCGTCACGTGCCCGGAATCGAGCAGCGGTACCAGTGCCGGTACCGGCTCGGTGCCGGCCAGCCGTACGGTGCCGATCCGGGTCGCTCCCGGTGGTTCGGCTCGCTCGGCCGGGGTGGGGCGCCACCCAGGCCAGTCCGCCGAACCTGCGCCGGGCGCCTCCCGGGCCGCAGCCTCGGCCGCCTCCCGGGCCAGCACCGCCAACCGTGCCGCGTGCCGGGAGTCGATCTCGGCGAGGCGGCGGTCGCGTTCGGCGCCGACACGCTCCGGCACGCCGGCGGCGGCGCGACGTATCCGCACCGCCCGATCGTGGGCCGCCGAGAGCGTGATCTGTGCCGTGGCCGACCGTTGCCGGGACGCGCCGAGTGCCTCGGCGAGCAGTTCCCGGACGCGGGTGACCAGCTGATTGCGCCGGTCAGCCATTGATACCGCGCCTCGGCTGGCTGACTGGCTCGTCGGGGGAGGTGGGCCGGCCGTGGGAGGGCCGGTCGCCGGCACCGGGCTCGGGCGGCAGGTCGCGGCCGAGACGGTCGAGCAGGACGCCGGTGAGCACCCCGGCGGTGACCGCCGGGTCGGCGGCGTGCGGCTGCTCGCCCTCGCCGCGCCGCGGCGGAGGCATCCGGCAGACCCGGCTGAGCAGGGTTTCCAGCACCGGGGCTGGCAGGCCGGGGAGCAGGTCGCGGACCCGACCGTCCAGTTCGCGGTGCAGCCGGGCGAGGTCGTCGCCGCGCGGCGGATGACCCAGCAGTTCGCTGGCGAGGTCGCGCAGCAGCGGCGGGGCCACGGCGGCCAGCCCCAGACCGACGTCGGCGTGCGCGCCACGTAGCTCGCGGTGCAGCCGGTCGCGATCACCGGCCCGGACACCGCGTACCACCCGGTGCAGCAGTTCCCGGGAGTCAGCGATGCGTTCGTCAGGTTGTTCCGCCGGACCCTCCCGCTCGCCGGTCAGCTCGGCCACCCGCACCGACCACCAGCGACGCAGCCGCACCTCGCCGGCGGGTTCGGGCGCGGCGACCACCGGTTCGGCCGCCCCGGGCGCGTCGTGCACCGGCCGCCGTTCGGGCTGCCCCGGCGTCGGTGGCGCGCCGTCGGGGGCCAGCCCGATCGCGGCGAGGTACGCGGTCAGCTGCTCCTGGGCCAGCCGCAACGCGTAGCCGGCGGTTTCCGCGTGCTCGGTGGCGGCGGACAGCTCCGGTACCCCCATCGGGTTGGCCGACTCCTGACGTACCCAGCGCAGCCGCTCACTGGCCAGGCCGAATTTCTCCAGCGCCTGCCCGAGCAGACCCAGCGGCAACTCCTCGGCGGCGGCGCGGACCTGCGCGCCGACCTCCTCGACGATGGACACGCCCGCCCCTACAGCGTCGAGACGTACTGCTGGGCCTGCTCGACCGCGACGAGTGTCGCGGCGAGGCACTCCTCCAGCTCCTGGCTGGCCTGGGTCAGCGACGCCTGCGCCGCCTCCACCGTGGTGTGACCGCTGCCCTCCAGCGCCCCGGCGAGGGTCTGCTGCGCCTCGGCCAGTTTCTCGCCGGCGGCCTGCACGGCGCTCTGACCGTCACCGATCTGCTGAAGTGCGACATCGATGGCTGCCTTGAGCTCGGCGACGCTCGCCACGCGGAACCTCCTGGGGGCGGGGAGGACTCCATTAGAGCCTATGCCGGTAGGGGACAGAACAACTGCCCTGTCAGTGTTCCTGCCCCGCTGACCGGTTGTCGACCATAGACGCCCCGGGTCCGATTCGTGGGACCGGTGGGCGGCCGCTCACCCACCGCCACCACCGGTCAGCCACCGTGGTCCCCGCACCTCCGCGCCGTACGCGGTGACCCGCTGCCGCAGCTCGCGGTCGGCAGTCACCACCACCCGTCGCCGCTGCCCGGTGCCGGCCACCAGGTCGACCACGGCATCGTCGCCGGAGCCGGCGGCGGAGACCACGCGTACTCCCTCGACGCCCGGCACGTCCCGGGCCGCCCCCTCCACCACCAGCACCACCTCGACCGGGGGTGGCAGTTCCGGCGGCAGACCCCGCCCACTCAGCGGGACGAGCGTGTCGCGTAGTCGGGCGGTGGCGCCGGCCCGGTCGCGCCACCAGCCGTTCGGGCGCGAGCCGACCACGTTGGCCGCGTCCACGATCAGCAGCGGTGTCGGTTCCATCCGTTCAGCCTGCCATCCGGTGTCGGCAACGGCTGGTTGGCCCTTCGTGGCGTTTGTCCGGCCGGCGCCGGGGTAGCCCGTGCCGACCGTCTCGCCCGACCGCGGAGGACAGACATGATTGGACCCGGTGACTTCGGCTCCGACCCGTGGGACGAGTTCCTGGCGCGGTACTTCGGTCGGGGCGAGGGCGGGCGACGCCCGGCGCATCGGGTCGACATCACCCGACTGATGACCGCGGACGCGCGGGAGATGCTGGCCGACGCGGCGCGTCGGGCCGCGCAGAAGCAGAGCAACGACCTGGACACCGACCACCTGCTCTGGGCGGCGTTGCAACGCGAGCCGCTGCGCGACCTGGTCCGGCGGGCGGGCGCGGACCCGGACACCCTGGTCAACGCCCTGGGCGGACGCGGTGACGGTGCACCACAGGGTGAGGTGCCGCCGAACCTGTCGTTGACCCCGGCGGCCAAGCGGGCCCTGCTCGACGCGCATCAGTTGTCCCGGGCGATGGGCGCCAACTACATCGGGCCCGAACACATCCTGATGGCCCTGCCGTTGAACCCGGAGTCGCCCGCCGGCCGGATGCTCGCCGCCGGCCGGATCCAGCCGGAGTCGTTGCAGGCCGCCAACGCCGAACGTGGTCCGGCCGGCGGGCCTCGACCGGACCGGGGCACGCCGACGCTCGACCAGTACGGCCAGGACCTCACCGACCTGGCCCGCAACGACCAGATCGACCCGGTGATCGGGCGCGCCGACGAGATCGAGCAGGCGGTGGAGATCCTGTCCCGGCGTACCAAGAACAACCCGGTGCTGATCGGCGAGGCCGGTGTCGGCAAGACCGCGATCGTGGAGGGACTGGCGGAGCGGATCTGCGACGGCGACGTGCCGCAGACACTGCTCGGCAAGCGCGTGATCCAGCTCGACCTGGCCGGCCTGGTCGCCGGAACCCGGTACCGGGGCGACTTCGAGGAGCGGCTGAAGAAGGTGATCGACGAGATCCGGGCCCACCGGGAGGAGCTGATCATCTTCCTGGACGAGATCCACACCCTGGTCGGTGCGGGCGGCGCGGGCAGCGAGGGCGGCATGGACGCCTCCAACATGCTCAAGCCGGCGCTGGCCCGCGGCGAACTACGGGTGATCGGCGCGACGACCCTCGACGAGTACCGGCGCAGCATCGAGAAGGACGCCGCGTTGGCCCGGCGTTTCCAGCCGGTGTTCGTACCCGAACCCAAAGTCGAGGACACCGTGGCCATCCTGCGCGGGCTGCGGGACCGCTACGAGGCACACCACCAGGTGCGGTTCACCGACGAGGCGTTGGTGACCGCCGCGGAACTGTCCGACCGCTACCTCACCGACCGTTTCCTCCCCGACAAGGCCATCGACCTGATCGACCAGGCCGGCGCCCGGGTCCGGCTGCGCACCCGGACCCCGGACGCCGACGTGCGCGACCTGGAACAGCAGCTGGAGGAGGTACGGCGGGACAAGGAGCAGGCCGTCGCCGACGAGCAGTACGAACGTGCCTCCGCGCTGCGCGACCGGGTCGCCGAGCTGGAGAGCCAGGTGCACCGGGCCCGCGGCGATGACGGCAGCGGCAACCAGGTGCCGGAGGTGGGACCGGAGGAGATCGCCGAGGTGGTGTCCCGGGCCACCGGCATCCCGGCCAGCCAGCTCACCGAGGAGGAACGGGACCGGCTGCTGCGGCTGGAGGGTCAACTCCACGAGAAGGTCGTCGGGCAGGACGACGCGGTCACCGCGGTCGCCGAGGCGGTCCGTCGCTCCCGTACCGGCCTGGCCGACCCGAACCGGCCGATGGGCAGTTTCCTGTTCCTCGGCCCCACCGGCGTCGGCAAGACCGAACTGGCGCGGGCGTTGGCCGAGGCGCTGTTCGGTGAGGCGGACCGGATGGTCCGGGTCGACATGAGCGAGTTCCAGGAACGGCACACGGTCAGTCGACTGGTCGGTGCTCCGCCCGGCTACGTCGGGTACGAGGAGGCCGGCCAGCTCACCGAGGCGGTCCGTCGCCGCCCGTACGCGGTGGTGCTGCTCGACGAGATCGAGAAGGCCCACCCGGACGTGTTCAACGTGCTGTTGCAGGTGCTCGACGACGGGCGACTGACCGACAGCCAGGGCCGCACCGTCAACTTCAAGAACACCGTACTCATCATGACGAGCAACCTCGGCTCCGAACTGATCACCGGCACCCAGCGCGCGGTCGGCTTCGGCGCCGGCGAGCCGGGGCAGGAGAGCGACGAGCTGCGGGAGCGGCTGATGCGCCGGTTGCAGGAGAACTTCCGCCCCGAGTTCCTCAACCGGATCGACGAGGTGATCATCTTCCGTCGGCTGGAGGCCGAGCAACTGCGCCAGATCACCGAACTGCTGCTGGAGGAGACCCGTCGCCGGCTGCACGCCCAGGACATCGAGGTGGACTTCACCGCCGCCGGCATCGACTGGCTCGCCGACCACGGTTACCAGCCGGAGTTCGGCGCCCGGCCACTGCGCCGGGTGATCCAGCGGGAGGTCGACAACCACCTGTCCCGGATGCTGCTGGAGCAGCAGATCTCACCCGGTCAGCGGGTCACCGTCGACGCCCGGGACGACCGGCTGGCCTTCGACGTGGCGGCCGGCCGGGGTCATGCCAGGGCGGCGACCTCGCATCCCCGCTGACCGGAAGGGTACTGATGACCGAACCGGACGAGGCCCGCGAAGACGAGCGGACCGAGGCGATCCTGGCGTCACCGACGGCCAACCCCGCCCGGGTGCAGGTGCCGCCGGAGGGGCTGGGCGGGCAGACCGACGAGGGGCACCCGGAGGAGTCCGGGTCGCCGCCGGCAGAGGAGGGCTGATGGTACGCGAACAGCGACTCGACCCAGAGGTGGAAGTGCTCTGGGAGAACTTCCACGCCGAGGTCAACGTGCCGTCCGAGCAACTGCGACAGTGGCTGCTGACCCGCGGCTCCGGCGAGAGCGCGTTCGGCCCCGACCCGGACCTGAACCTGCCGGAGCCGGGCCGGCAGATCCTCGCCGTGCTGCGGAAACGCAAGGTCGACCTGACGCCGGAGGACATCGACGTGATGCGTGACGCCGTCGAGCGGATCCGATCGCTTACCGCCGCCAAGCCCGGCCGGGGCAACTCCGACGACGAATGGCGGCACAGCCTGCTCGACCTGGGACACGACGTGCTCGTCGAACGCTGACCCGCCACGGTCGTCCCCGGCGCCGCCGCATCGCGCCGGGGACGACCGTGTGCCCGGGCGGGCTACTCGGCTTCGAGGCTGGCGATGGCCAGCCCGGCGGCGTCGGCGGCGGCCTGCCGGTCGGCGCGGGTCTGCTCCTCGCGGGTGAGCAGGTTGGCGTACTCGGCCAGGTCGGCCGGGTCGGGCACCTCCGGCAACCGGCGCAGGAACGCTTCGCACTCGCGGACGGCGGCGGTGTGCGCGGCGGCAGCCCGACGAAGCAGTTCGCGGTCGTCGGCGGCGGGATAGAGGTCGGTCATACCCGCCCCTTACCCGCGCTCAGCCGGTTCGCACCCGATGCGCCGCCACCACCGGCGCGGGTCGCCGAACGCCGAACGCCGGGTTCCGCAGCAGCCAGGCCAGGTACGCCGGATGCGGTGCCAGGGCATCGGTGTACGCGACCAGGGCGGTCTCCAGCACCAGGTCGGCGGTGCGGGCGGCGGCCGACTCCGGGTGCCAGCCCAGCATCAGCCGCCAGCGCAGCGGCGCATCGACCAGCCGGCGGGTCACCAGACCGGCGACCGGCCGGAACGTGGCCTGACACAACGCCACCGCCTCGCCGGCGTCGACCAGATCGATGCAGCTGCGCACGTCGGCCTCGTACACCTTGCGGGGGGTGAACCCGGCCCGGGCGCAGGCGGCGGCGAAGCAGTCGCCGAAGCAACCGTCCCCCGGGGCCGCCACCCACTGCTCGTGCCGCAGGTCGGCCAGGTCCACCTCGTCGCGCCCGGCCAGCGGATGGGTCTCCGGCAGCAGCACCATGACCGGGTCGACCGCGACCTCCCGCCAGCTCAGCCCGTAGTCCGCCGACGGTGTCGAGTCACCGCAGACCCCGGTCAGCGCGTAGTCCAGCCGTCCGCCGGCGACCAGCTGGGCCAGCTCGTCGACCGACCAGGAGGCATGCGTGCTGATCTGCGCCTGCGGTTGCTCGGCCGCCAGCCGGTGCACCAGCCGACCCAGGATCGGGCTGTTCACTCCGCCGAACCGGTACCGGCGGGGGGCGTCGCCCGCGCCGGCCAACCGGGCTGCCTCGTCCTGCAGGCCCTTCATCGCCGGCAGCAGCACCCGGGCCCGGGCGAGCACCAGCTCGCCGAGGGCGGTGGGCCGCGCGCCGCGCCGGTCCCGTTCGAACAGCGGCCCACCGAGGGTGCGTTCGATCCGCTGGAGCTGGGCGGTCAACGCCGGCTGGGCCAGGCCGAGCGTCGAGGCCGCCTTGGTCACGCTCCCTGTCTCCGCGATGGCGCAGACCACCCGCAGGTGGCGCAACTCCAGGTTCATAGCGTGACGGTAGGGCCACGGCGCAGCCGGCGGTAGTGCCTGGACGGATCAACGACCATGAACGTGGCGTGGGTCTCTCACCGAGGTGGCGGCTCGGTCAGCTCACCCAACTGGGTGTGCCGACCGGCGAGGACGTCCCGAACCTTGTCGACCACCCCGACCGCCGGCTCGACGATCCGGTTCCACGGCGGGTTGTGCGGCACCGCCGGATGCGGTCGGGTCGGTGCCGCCTCCTCGGCGATCTCCAACCGGTTGCCGAGCCGGATCAGCTCCTCCTCGGTGGCGGAGGCACACAGCCGCTGCATCAGCGGATCGACCGCACGGGCGTGCGCCTCGACCCGGGCGGCGATGTCGGGCAGGTTCTCGTCGGTCAGCTCCCGCAAGGCGCGCAGCAGCTCGACGTCGCCGGTCAACACCTCGTCGACAAGCGGGTTCGCGCCCTCGACGGCGTGCCGGACGGCGGGCAGCAGGTACTGCTCCTCGCCGGAGAGGTGCCGCGACAGGGCGGCGACCAGGACGTCGCGGCCGTGCTCCGGGTCCGGCCCGGGCTCGATCAGGCGCCGGGTCAACTGCAGCAACTGCCGGTGCTCCTCGGCGACCAGGTCGGCGATGCTGCGCCCGGTGGGCTGGTAGGCGTCCCCGGGGGTGGGTGGCAGCGGCGGCAGATGGACGGACATGGTCGCCTCCTGGGCGGGCGGGCGGAGCGACGAGAGGGCTTCGACGGGCATCGGGCAGGCGCGGCAGTACCCGCGGCCGCCCGAACCGAAACTCTAGGCTGATATGAAGGCACGATGACGAGCGACGCCCACGCCGCCCTTCCCGCGCCGACCGACGAGGTCGTCGAGCTGTGCCGGGATCTGCTGCGCATCGACACCACGAACACCGGCGACAACGCCACCAGCGTCGGCGAACGCGGCGCGGCCGAGTACGTCGCGGAAAAGCTTGCCGATGTCGGCATCACCCCGGTCGTCCACGAGTCCGCGCCCGGTCGGGCCAACGTGGTCGCCCGGATACCCGGTGTCGACCCCGGCCGTGGCGCGCTGCTCGTGCACGGGCACCTGGACGTCGTACCGGCCGATGCCGACGAGTGGTCGGTGCACCCGTTCTCGGGTGAGCTGCGCGACGGCTACCTGTGGGGTCGCGGTGCCATCGACATGAAGGACTTCGACGCGATGGTCCTGGCGGTGGTACGCCACTGGCAGCGTACGGGGGTGCGCCCACCACGGGACATCGTGCTCGCGTTCACCGCCGACGAGGAGGCGGGCAGCGAGTACGGTGCGCACTTCCTGACCACCCGGCACCGTGAGCTCTTCGACGGCTGCACCGAGGGCATCGGTGAGGTCGGCGGATTCTCGTACACGGTGGACCCGGCGCGGCGGCTCTACCTCATCGAGACCGCTCAGAAGGGCATCGACTGGCTGCGGCTGTACGCCAAGGGCCGGCCCGGGCACGGCTCGATGTTGCACGACGACAACGCGGTCACCGCGCTGGCCGAGGCCGTGGCCCGGATCGGCCGGCACCGCTTCCCGGTGGTGGTCACCGACACCGTGCGGGCCTTCCTCGAGGAGGTCTCCGAGGTGCTCGGGATCGACCTGGACCCGGACGACCCGGAGGCCGCCATCGCCAAGCTCGGCCCGATCGCCAACATCGTCGGCGCCACCATCCGCAACACCGCGAATCCGACCCGGCTCGCCGCCGGTTACAAGGACAACGTGATCCCCGGCCGGGCCAGCGCCACCATCGACTGCCGCAGCCTGCCCGGACAGTCGGAGCTGCTGGAGCGGCAGCTGCGGGAGCTGATCGGCCCGGACATCGCCATCGAGTACGTCCAACGGCAGCCGGCGCTGGAGACCACCTTCGACGGCGAGCTGGTCGCGGCCATGGGCGCCGCGCTGCGGGCCGAGGACCCGGGTGCCCGACCCGTGCCGTACATGCTCTCCGGCGGCACCGACGCCAAGGCCTTCTCGCAGCTGGGCATCCGCTGCTTCGGGTTCGCGCCACTGCGCCTGCCGGCCGACCTGAACTTCTCGGCGCTGTTCCACGGCATCGACGAGCGGGTCCCGGTGGACGGACTACAGTTCGGCGTGCGGGTTCTCGACCGGTTCCTGCGTACCTGCTAGACATCCTGGATTCTTCGTGAAGGGGACGCCTCACATGACCGACCAGCACGGTGAGCTGGACGCCGCTCTCGAGCGCGTGATCGAAGCGGCCCGCCACCACCTGGCCGCCGTCCGGGCCGCGCAGGGCCGGATCGACGACGACGACGTCTGGCAGGCGTACGTCGCGCTGAACAATGCGTCGTTCGCCTACGACGAGCAACTCATGGACGCCTTCGGCGAGGTCACCCCGTGGGACGTCGAGTCCATCGACCCCGACGAGGCCGATCAGCGTTTCGCCGGCGGCGAGGGCGTCGAGTCGACTGACCCGCACCCGCAGGTGATCTCCGTACGCCAGCGGCGTGACTACCGGGTGCCGAGCGTCTCCGCGCTGATCCGCATCGCCGAGGCCGCCCGCCGCGAGGGCGTGCCCGGCGACGAGGAGGTGCCGCCGGTGGAGGGCGTCGGCGAGGCCGTGCTGGAGCTGCTGCAGAGCGGCGACGGCTCGCTCGGCGCGCTCGACGTGCCGGAGCTGGAACCGCTCGACGGTGTGGTGATGGTCAGTGAGGTCGGTACCCCGGTCGACCTGGAGTCGTTCGCCGACGACGACCCGGCCGGTCCGTTCCAGCCCGGCGTCGACGACCGCCTGGTCGGCCGCCTCGACGAGCACCCGTTCCTGGAACTCGACGACGAGCACGACCACGTGCACTGACAGCACAGGCTGTCCCATCGGTCACCGGGCCGGCCGGTACGGTCGGCCCGGTGGTTGCCGCACCGCCGACGGTCAGTACGACAGGCCCGGCTGCGGCTGGTTGACCCGTCGGCGGCGCAGCATCACCTGCCGCGTACCGTCGCGGAACAGCCGCACCCGGGCCAGCTCCCAGCCGGAGTATTCCGCTTGGATCGCCAGCTGCGCCGCGGCGGTCAACCGATCGACGTTCGGCGGTAACCGCAGCGGCGCGTATTCGTAGTCCATGGGGCCTATGCTGCCCAGTTGGACCCCGGAAGCGCCACCCTTCACCGGGTGATGCTCAACCATCGCGCTCCGGATAGCCGACCTCCAGCGCCGAAACGTCGTCCAGCGCCGTGGTGATCTCGTCGGGCAGGGTCATCCGTTCCACCTGAAGCGCCCCGAGCAGCTGTCCGGAGGTGCGGGCGCCGAGGATCGGGGCGGTCACTCCCGGCCGATCCCGGATCCAGGCCAACGCGACCTCCAGCGGGGAGACGCCGAGGCCACCCGCGGCCGTGGCCACCGCCTCCACGATGCTGGAGCAGCGCGGCTCCAGGTAGGTGGCAACAAAACGCTCGAAATGGGGCGACACCGCTCGGGAGTCCGCCGGGCGGCCGTGCCGGTACTTGCCGGTCAGCACGCCGCGACCGAGCGGGGACCAGGGCAGCACCCCCAACCCAAGCGCCTCGCAGGCGGGCAGTACCTCCCGCTCCACCCCCCGCTCCAGGAGTGAGTACTCCACCTGGGCGGCCACCACCGGGGCCCGCCCCGGCCAGGCCGCCTGCCAGGCCGCCGCCCGGGCGGTCTGCCAGCCGGAGAAGTTCGACACGCCGACGTAGCGGACCCGGCCACTGGCCACCGCATGATCAAGTGCCGCGAGGGTCTCCTCCAGTGGAGTCTGCGGATCGTAGCCGTGCACCTGGAACAGGTCGACGTGGTCGGTGCCGAGCCGTCGCAGCGAGGCGTCCAGCGTGCGTAGCAGGTGCCCTCGGGAGCCGTCCCGGCGTCGGCTGCCGCCCGGTCGAAGCCCCGCCTTCGTCGCGATCAACAATTCCTCGCGGGGCACCAGGCTGCCCAGTAGCGAGCCGATCACCGACTCGGCGTCGCCGTCGCCGTACACGTCGGCGGTGTCGATCAGATTGCCACCGGCGTCGAGGTAACTCTTCAACTGCGCGGCCGCGTCGTCGGCGTCGGTGTCCCGGCCCCAGGTCATGGTGCCGAGCGCGAGCCGGGAAACCGCCAGCCCGCTGCGGCCGAGCGGTCGCTGCTGCATGGGTGAACCTTATTTCGAACCAGGGCCGGACGGATATCCTCGCTCCCGTCGAGTCTGCCCGCGAATCGGGGTGAGCCGGTGATCGTCCCGGCCACCCACACCGCGTAACCTGATGCGACTGCGGATGGGGGAGGACTCTGTGCGACTCGGGCTAAGCCTCGGATACCAGACAGCGTGGAGCACGCCGGCCGATCACCTGGCCCTGGCTCAGGAGGCGGACCGGCTCGGCTACTCGGTGGTGTGGGCCGCCGAGGCCTATGGTTCCGATTCGCCGAGCATGCTGGCCTGGATGGCCGGGCAGACCGAGCGAATCGACATCGGCAGCGCGGTGATGCAGATCCCCGCCCGGACGCCCGCGATGACCGCGATGACCGCGGCCACGATCGACTCGCTCTCCGGAGGACGGTTCCGGCTCGGTCTGGGTGTGTCCGGCCCGCAGGTCTCCGAGGGCTGGCACGGCGTACGGTTCGGCAAGCCGCTGGCCCGCACCCGCGAGTACGTGGACATCGTCAAGCTGGCGGTGGGCCGCAAGGAGGTCGCCTACGACGGCGAGTTCTACACGCTGCCGCTGCCCGACGGTCCCGGCAAGGCGCTGCGGCTGGGCTTCCACCCGCCGCGCGAACACATCCCGATCTACCTGGCCGCGGTCGGCCCGAAGAACCTGGAACTGGCCGGCGAGATCGCCGACGGCTGGTTGGCCGTCTTCTACGCGCCCGAGTTCGCCGAGGAGCAGCTCGCGGCGGTGCGTGCCGGCCGGGCCAAGGCCGGCAAGGAGCTGGCCGGCTTCGACGTGGTGCCGTCCGTGCCGGTCGTGGTCGGCGACGATCTGAACTCCTGCGCCGAGCTGGTCCGCTGGTACGCAGCGCTGTACGTCGGTGGGATGGGCAGCCGCCAGCAGAACTTCTACAACCAACTGGCCACCCGGATGGGCTACGGTGACGCCGCCCGCGAGGTGCAGGAGCTGTACCTGGCCAAGCGGCAGCGCGACGCCGCAGCCGCCGTGCCGATGGAGTTCATCGACCGGACCTCGCTGCTCGGTCCGAAGGAGCGCATCGCCGAGCGGATGCGCGAGTACGCCGAGGCCGGGGTCACCACCCTGTCGGTGACCCTCTTCGCCGCCGACCGCGACACCGGTGTGCAGACCCTGCGGACCGTCGCCGAGGCGCTGGACCTCTCGGGAGTCGGGGAGTGACCTGGATCGAAGCCATCGTCCTGGGCATCGTCCAGGGCCTGACCGAGTTCCTTCCGGTCAGCTCGTCGGGTCACCTGCGGATCACCTCGGCGATCTTCTTCGAACAGGACGCCGGAGCATCGTTCACCGCGGTCACCCAGCTGGGCACCGAGGCGGCGGTGCTGCTGTACTTCGCCAAGGACATCTGGCGTATCGGCCGAACCTGGGTCGTCGGCATTTGGGACAAATCCGTCCGTTCCAGCCTTGACTACCGCATGGGCTGGTACGTGATCATCGGTTCGATCCCGATCGGTTTCTTCGGCTTCCTGTTCAAGGACCAGATCCGGGAAACCGCCCGCAACCTGTGGGTGGTGGCCACCACCCTGATCGTGTTCGCCTTCGTGCTCGCCTTCGCCGAGTACTGGGGCCGGCAGACCCGTACGCTGCGGGACTTCCGGATGCGGGACGGCGTGGTGATGGGTTTCGCCCAGGCGCTGGCGCTCATCCCCGGTGTGTCACGCTCGGGAGCGACGCTCACCTTCGGTCTCTTCCTGAGCCTGACCCGGGAGACGGCGGCCCGCTACTCGTTCCTGCTGGCCATCCCGGCGGTGGTGATGTCCGGGGTGTTCAGCCTGGGTGACGTCTTCGAACCGGCGGCACCCGGCACCTCGGTACCCAGCGTCGCGCAGATGGTCGTCGCCACGCTCATCGCGTTCGGTGTCGGCTACGCGGCCATCGCCTGGCTGCTGCGCTACGTCGCGCATCACACCCTCTACATCTTCGTGCTCTACCGGGTCGCGATCGGCACGCTCGTCCTGGCCCTGCTGCTGACCGGGACGATCAGCGCCACCTGAGCCTGAGTTCTGGGGTGTGCGGCTCCGGCGCGGTTGCGGTTTAAGGGTGGTTGCTGTTTGGGGGCTGGGGGCGACCGTGCCCGGCTTCGGGCGGTCAGGCTTGATCCCTGCGCCGGGCACGGTCGCCCCCAGCCTGACCTGGTCCGCCTCCGCGCGAAGGTAGGCCAGCCGGCCCAGGATCCTGCTGTCTGCTGTCTGCTGTCTGCTGTCTGCTGTCTGCTGTCTGCTGTCTGCTGTCTGCTGTCTGCTGTCTGGTGTTGTTGGATGTGCCGCTGGCCGGCACCCGGGGTGTCGGGTGCCGGCCAGCGGCTTTCTGCTCCCCCTGTGGAGGAATGTCTTCGGTTGTTGTCTGACCGTGGTGGGGGTCAGCTGGTCCAGTGCTGGGCGACGAGGTCGGCGGCCTGCTGTTCCCACTGGGCGTAGTGGTCGGGGTAGGCCGACACCTGCACGGTCTGCGCTGCCTGGGTGAGGGGCATGTCCTGCCAGCCGTCGACCTGCTTCAACCCCTTCAGGAACGCCAGGGTCGAGTACTCGGGGTCGGTGATCTGCTCCACCGTGCCCCAACCCGACGACGGGCGCTGCTGGAACAGGCCCTGCGAGTCGTGGTCGTTGCGGTCACCCAGGTGACCCAGGTTCTCCAACTTCGACTCCTGCAGCGCGGTGGCGATCGACACGACCGCGGCCCGCTCGTCCATGCCGGCCTTCTTCGTCGCCGCGATGATCGCCTTCACATTGCCGACCTGCTCATCGTTCAACTCGATCATCGACTGGTTGCTCGGGGCGCCGTGCGGCAGCAACGTGCCCATGTCCGGCTTGTCGGCCTGGACGGCGGCAATCGGGGTGATCTGGGTGGGCTCGTTGCTTGTGGTGCCGTGGTTCAGAGGGCCGGCGGCGAGTCCGGCGGCGGCGGTGAGGCCGGCGATGCCCAGGATGCTCTTGCGCAGCGTGGTGTTCATGGGGGGCTCCTTCGCGTTCGGGGGTGAGGTCCGTCCCGCCTGCACAGGGGGTGGCGGTGGGACCGTGCACGTGGGGTGCCAGAAGGACTGGTGGGACCGTCGGCCTCTGGGGGTGGGCCGTTTCGGTTCCGAGGGTCTGGGCCGAACTGTCGGCCCGAAGGGGGTGACGCGTGGGGCGGTGCCACTTCACGCGCCGGGACCATGTCCAACGACTGACCGGGGCGGGTCATTCCCGTGTCCCGCCGGGCCCACCAGGGGGTAGGTGGGTAGGTGCTGCGTGGTCAGTCACCGGTTACAACGCCGACCGACCGCCGATCATTCCGTCCGGCCACCCGCCACCGCCCGCGAAAACCGGACACCACACCACACCACCGCACCCGCCGCGAATCCCGGACACCACACCACGCCACACCGCCACCCGCGCTCCACCCCACCGAGCCAAATGGCTCGCCGATTCACGACATGCGGCAAGTCGCGGTCTCCGGCGCCCGGGAAGGCCCGACTTGCCGCATCCGGCGCCCGCCAACGCGCAGCAGGCCCGAGCCAAGTCGCCCGCCACCCGAAACGCCGGGCTGCCGAACCACCACAGCCCCGGATCTTGGTCCGAAACCGCCCACCAGAGGGCCGAATCGCACCAAGATCTTCCCGCCACCCGCCACCCGCCACCCGCCACCCGCCACCCGCCACTCGCCACCGCGCAGCTGCGGCGTGGTGGCGAGTGGCAGGTGGCCGGGGTTGCCGTCGGGGGGAGTTGGGCACTGCCCTGAGGGGTGTGGGGCGAGGGCCTAGGGTTGTGCGGGTGGCGACACTTCTGCTCCTGCGGCACGGACGCACCACCGCAAACGCCGACGGTGGGCTCGCCGGTCGGCAGCCCGTCGAACTGGACGAGACCGGCCGAGCCCAGGCCACCGCAGTTGGTGAACGCCTACGGTTGGTGCCGTTGACGGCCGTGGTTACCAGCCCGTTGATCCGGTGCCGGCAGACCCTGGACCTGGCGTTGCCCGAGGCGTCGCCGGTGGTGGACGACGGCCTGATCGAGTGCGGGTACGGCAGTTGGGAGGGTCAGCCACTGAAGAAGCTGGCCAAGGAGCCGCTCTGGCCGGTGGTGCAGCAGCACCCCAGCGCGGCCGTCTTCCCCGGTGGCGAGGCGATGGCGCAGATGGCGACCCGAGCGGTCGCGGCGGTACGCGCCTGGGACGCCCGACTGAGTGCCGAAAACGGTCCCGAGGCGGTCTGGCTGGCCTGTAGCCACGGCGATGTGATCAAGGCCATCGTCGCCGACGCGCTCGGCGTACATCTGGATCTTTTTCAGCGGATCGTGGTGGACCCGGCGTCGGTGACCGCGATCCGCTACACCCCTCTGCGGCCCTTCCTGGTACGCCTCAACGACGTCGGCGGTGACCTGGCCGGCCTGGTGCCACCGCCGGGTAAGCGGCGTCGGCGGGCCCGCCGGCCGGCGGACTCGGACGCCGCGGTCGGCGGTGGCGCGGGGGCGTCCCGGTGAGCCGCCGGGCTCCGTGTTCCGCGGCGCGCACCGCGGGCGGGACACGCGGTGTCGGCGGCGTCGCTATTCGGGTCGGTGGGGTGCGCGCTGTGCGGGGCCGCCGGATAGGGTCGTGGGTATGACCCACCAGGTGCACGCCTTCGAGCCGCCGGAGCGGTTCGTCGCCGGGACCGTCGGGCCGCCGGGGGAGCGCACGTTCTTCCTTCAGGCGCGCGGCGGTGGCCGGCTGGTCAGCGTCGCGCTGGAGAAGGTCCAGGTCTCCCTGCTCGCCGAGAAGCTGGAGGAACTGCTCACCGAGGCCCAGCGTCGGTTCGGTGTGGAACTGCCTGAGGCTGCTGCCGTCCCGGTCGGTGACAACGACCCGCTGGAGACACCTGTGGACGAGGAGTTCCGGGTCGGCACGCTGGGCCTGGCCTTCGACGCGGACACCGCGACCGTGGTGATCGAGGCGATCGCGGTCGGCGAGGCGGAGACCGAGATCGAGCTTGGCGAGTCGGAGGAGGAGGACGACCCCGACGATGTCGAGCCCGACGAGGACCTCGACCGGCTCCGGGTCCGGCTGACCCCTGAAGCGACCCGCGCGTTCATCGAGCGGGCCCGGCGCGTGGTCAACGCCGGCCGGCCGCCGTGCCCGCTCTGCGGTCAGCCCCTCGACCCGGCTGGCCACCTCTGCCCCCGGAACAACGGCTACCACCGGTGACCTCGTCCGGCGTGGCTCCCCGACAGGACGGGGGTGCCGCGCTGCGCCTGTTGCGTGACGGTGAGCTGACCGTCGAAGGGCGGCTCGTCGATGCCTCGAACACCACCCTGCGTGGCGTTCTGAGCCTGGACGGAGCGTCGGCGCGGTGCGTGTACAAGCCGGTGCGCGGCGAGCGACCGCTGTGGGATTTTCCGGACGGCACCCTCGCGGGCCGCGAGGTGGCCGCCTACCTGGTCTCCGCCGCCACCGGTTGGGACCTGGTGCCGCCGACGGTGCTGCGGGACGGGCCGTTCGGGCCCGGTTCCTGCCAACTGTGGATCGACGAGCCGCCCGACGCCGAGCCACTCGTGGGTTTCGTGCCGGCCGACTCGGTGCCACCCCGCTGGTTCCCGATCGCGGCCGCCCGCGACGACGACGGCACCCCGTACGCGCTGGCTCACGCCGACGATCCGCGGCTGGCCCGCCTCGCGGTGCTCGACGCGGTGATCAATAATGCCGACCGCAAGGGTGGCCACGTCCTGGTCGGTCCGGACGACCGGATTCACGGGGTCGACCACGGGGTGAGCTTCCACGTGGAGGAGAAGCTGCGTACGGTGCTCTGGGGTTGGGCCGGCCGGTCGTTGCCGGCCGACGCCGTCGACATGCTCGGCCGCCTGTCCCGTCAGCTCGCCGGCCCGCTCGGCGAGGAACTGGCCGAGCACCTCACCCTCGGTGAGATCGCCGAGCTGACCGCCCGGGTCGACCGGCTGTGCGAGAGCGGTCGCTATCCGCAGCCGTCCCAGGACTGGCCGGCGGTGCCCTGGCCGCCGATCTGAGCCTGTCGCGTTGATCACTCTCGGGCCGGCGTGACGTCGCCCAACGGCTGGCTAGGCTGACGGTCATGGAGTCTTGGGTGGGGCACGAGGTGCCGCGGCTGCCGGGCCGGAGCGAGACGTTGCGGTTGTTCGACTCGGCGCGGGAAAGTGTGCAGCCGAGCGATCCGGACGGCACCGCCACCATGTACGTCTGCGGCATCACCCCGTACGACGCCACCCACCTCGGTCACGCCGCCACCATGATCACCTTCGACCTGGTGCAACGGATGTGGCGCGACGCCGGTCACGAGGTCCGGTACGTACAGAACGTCACCGACATCGACGACCCGTTGCTGGAACGGGCCGAACGCGACCGCGAGGACTGGAAGGTCCTGGCGATGCGGGAGACGGCGCTGTTCCGGGAGGACATGGAGGCCTTGCGGATCATCCCGCCGGCCCACTACGTCGGCGCTGTGGAGTCGATCCCGGACATCGCCGAGAAGGTGTTGGTGCTGCTCAAGGACGGTGCCGCGTACCGCCTCGACGACGGCACCGGTGACGTCTACTTCGACATCTCGGCCGCACCGAGCTTCGGCTACGAGTCCAACCTGTCCCGCGCGGAGATGCTGGAGATCTTCCCCGAGCGCGGCGGCGACCCGGACCGCGCCGGCAAGCGTGACCCGCTGGATCCGCTGCTCTGGCGCGGTGCCCGCGACGGCGAGCCGTCCTGGCCGGGCGGAGACCTCGGTCCGGGCCGGCCGGGCTGGCACATCGAGTGCGCGGTGATCGCCCTCGGCCTGCTCGGCTCCACCATCGACGTGCAGGGCGGCGGCAACGACCTGCTCTTTCCGCACCACGAGTGCTCCGCCGCGCACGCCGAGCGGTTGACCGGGGCAGCACCGTTCGCCAACCACTACGTGCACGCCGGCATGATCGGGCTGGACGGCGAGAAGATGTCCAAGTCCCGGGGCAACCTGGTCTTCGTCTCCCGGCTGCGCGCCGACCGGGTGGATCCGATGGCGGTCCGGCTGGCCCTGCTCTCCGGTCACTACCGCGCCGACCGGTCCTGGACCGACGACCTGCTCACCGCCGCCGAGGAACGGCTGGGTCGTTGGCGGCGGGCCGCCGCCGCGACCGCCGGACCGTCCGGGGCGGCGTTCCTGGCCGGCGTACGCGAACGACTCGCCGACGATCTCGACACCCCTGGTGCCCTGCGGCTGGCCGACGAGTGGGCCGAGCGGACCCTAGCCGGTGCCAGTGCCAGTGCCAGTGCCAGTGCCAGTGCCAGTGCCAGTGCCAGTGCCAGTGCCAGTGCCAGTGCCAGTGCCAGTGCCAGTGCCAGTGCCAGTGCCAGTGCCAGTGCCAGTGCCAGTGCCAGTGCCGGTGCCGCCGACGACGACCCGGCCGCACCGCGCCTCTTCGCCGAGACCGTCGACGCCCTGCTCGGCATCCGTCTCTGACAGCCCGAGCCGGCAAAGCCCCCGACGTCCCCGCCTCCCACGGTGCCCTCCCGCGCGGTGCCCCTCCCGCGCCGGGACCACTCCCGCCCCGGTGGACAACATCCCCGATGTTGCTGCCTGGCGTGCCCGGGAGGGGACAACATCGCCGATGTTGCTGCCTCGGACGCCGTAGGGCAACGTCCCCGATCCTGTTGTCGTGCGCGCCCCTCCCGGACGCCTTGAGACAGCAACTTTCCCGATGTTGCTGTCTCGGGCGCTCGGGAGGGGACAACATCGCCGATGTTGCTGCTACCTGTTCCCCGTCGGGGCGAGGGCTCCAGGGGTGGCGGACGTGAGGTGGTGGGGGTCAGCCGAGGACGAGGCCGGGGTCCGGGTCCGGCTCGGCGGTGGGGGCGGGAATCTGGTACTCCTCGGTCAGCGTGGTGACCGGGCCCGGCCAGGTGGCCTGGGCGACCTCGATGGGCCGGCGCTGCGGGTCGTACGCCACGTGCAGCAGGTGCAGCACCGGGGTGTCCGGTCGGATCTGGAGGGTCTCCGACTCCTCGCGACTGGGTTGGCGGGCGGTGATGGTGTCGGTGGCGGTCGCGTACCGGCGGCCGGTGGCCTCCTCTGCCTCCTGGTAGAGCGGCCGGCCGAACGCCTCGGCCCGCTCGAGTGTGGTGCCGGCGGTGTCGGCGGGCAGGAACCAGGAGGCGCCCACCTCGACCGGTGCGTCCTCGGTGCGGACGAGGTGGCGGCGGCAGAGCAGCTCGGTGCCGTCGGGTACGCCGAACGCATCGGCCACCTCGGGCGGCGCGGGGGAGCGGCCGACGGAGACGAGCTGCTGGCGATATCGGGCCGCCAGGTCGGTGTGGTAGCCGCGGAAGCCGCCGTAGCGGCCCCGGGATAGCCGGTTGAGTCGCCGCCGGGTGCCCCGCACGTACGTACCGGAACCGGGTTTGGTGATCAGGATGCCCTCGACCCGCAGCTGGTCGACGGCGCGTTGCACGGTCTGCTTGGCCACCCCGAACATCTCGGCGATGGCCGGGATGGACGGCAGCCGTTCGCCGGGCGCCCAGTCGCCGCGGCGGATCTGGGTCTTGAGCTGCGCGGCGATCTGCCGGTGCGGGAACTCGGCCGCCCCCGGGTTGATCTGCATCCCCGCCTCCTCATTTCAGCTAGGTTCCTAGGATGCCGTACGGGTGGTGAGCCCCGCCACCCCGACACATACTTCGAGACCCCGGGCCGACGAACGACCCGGGGTCTCGAAAGCGGAACGGGTAGCGGGTTACCAGGAACCGGCGGTGGGGCCGGCAGATCCGCCCCGGCGGCGCAGGTACTTCTCGAACTCCTGGGCGATCTCGTCCCCGGTCAACGGGGTGATGCCCGCGTCACCGACGCGTTCCTCCAGCTCGCGGACGTACTCGCCCAGCTCGGCGTCCTGCTCGGCGGCGCTGCGTACCCGCTGTTCCCACTCGGCGGCCTCCTCGGCCAGGTCGGCCATGGGCACCGGCAGATCCAGCACCTCCTCGACCCGGTGCAGCAGGGCGAGGGTGGCCTTCGGGCAGGGCGGGTTGTTGGCGTAGTGCGGCACGTGAACCCAGAACGAGACGGCGTCGACCTCGGCCCGGGTGCAGGCGTCGTGCAGCACGCCCACGATGCCGGTCGGCCCGTCGTATCGGGTCGGGGTGAGCTGGTAGCGGCGCGCGGCGTCGGCGTCGGAGGCGCTGCCGCTGATCGGCAGCGGCCGGGTGTACGGCACGTCGGCCAGCAGAGCACCGAGCAGCACCACCCGCTCGACCTCCAGGCTGTGGCAGATTTCCAGCACCTGCTCGCAGAAGGTCCGCCACCGCATGCTCGGTTCGATGCCGCGGATCAGCACCACGTCCCGCTCGGTGCCGGCGGGGCTGGCGACCGTGAACCGGGTGGTCGGCCACTCCACCCGGCGGGTGGCGCCGTCGGACATGGCAATGGTGGGCCGGCTGACCTGGAAGTCGTAGAAGTCCTCCGGGTCCAGCTCGGTGACGGGCCGGGCCTCCCACACCTGCTCCAGGTGCTCGACCGCCGCGGTGGATGCGTCCGCCGCGTCGTTCCACCCCTCGAAGGCGCAGATGGCGACCGGGGACCGCAGCACCGGCAGCCCGTCGAACTCGGTCACGCCGTCACCTCCTGCTCGTCACCGGCGGTCCGGGAGATGGTCCCGGTCGTCCGCCCACGGTGCGTGGCGGTGTCGCTGTAGTCCTTCACGTCAGTCAGCCTACGTGCCAGGCCCGGACCCGGCCCGTCGGCCGCGCCGGATGGGGCGGGCGTCGACACGGCGTAGGACCGCGCGGACACCGGTCGGCAGCGCACGTGTTGGGCAATGCGTACCAAAGCGGGCAACGTGATCCCGATGACACAATGTGGGATCGGACGGCACGCGGGGGTGCGGGCCGGTCCCACCGCACTAACCTGAGGTCGTGCGGACTTCGTTGCTCGATGCGCTGGCAGACCGGATCCTCGTCACCGACGGGGCGATGGGCACGATGCTGCAGGCTGCGGACCTGACCCTGGACGACTTCGACGGTCTGGAGGGGTGCAACGAGATTCTCAATGTCACCCGCCCGGACGTCGTACGTGGGGTGCACGAGGCGTACCTCGCGGCGGGCGCGGACTGTGTGGAGACGAACACCTTCGGCGCGAACCTGCCCAACCTCGCCGAGTACGACATCGCCGACCGGATCTGGGAGCTGTCCGAGGTGGGGGCGCGGCTGGCCCGGGAGGCCGCCGACGCGTACTCGACCCCGGAGCGGCCCCGCTGGGTGCTCGGTTCGATCGGTCCGGGTACGAAGCTGCCGACCCTCGGTCACGCCTCGTACGCCAGCCTCCGTGACGCGTACCAGCAGAACGCCGGCGGGCTGATCGCTGGCGGCGCGGACGCGTTGATCGTCGAGACCTGCCAGGACCTGCTCCAGGTCAAGGCGGCGGTGGTCGGGTCCAAGCGGGCGATGGCCGAGGCGGGCCGTACGGTGCCGATCATCTGTCACGTGGCGGTCGAGACCACCGGCACCATGCTGCTGGGCAGCGAGATCGGCGCGGCACTGACCGCCATCGAGCCGCTCGGCGTGGACCTGATCGGGTTGAACTGCTCGACTGGGCCGGCCGAGATGGGCGAACATCTGCGCTACCTGGCACAGCATTCCCGCATCCCCGTGTCGGTGATGCCCAACGCGGGTCTGCCAGTGCTCACCCCGGACGGGGCGTACTTCCCGTTGGGCCCGGACGACATGGCCGATGCGCTGGAACGGTTCGTCGCCGACTATGGCGTCGCGCTGGTGGGTGGCTGCTGCGGCACGACTCCCGAGCACATCCGGGTGCTCGCCGAGCGGCTGCGCGACGTGCGGCCGGTGGCCCGCGAGCCGCGTACCGATGCGGGGGTCTCCTCGATCTACCACCACGTGCCGTTCGCGCAGGACGCCAGCGTGCTGATGGTGGGGGAGCGGACCAACGCCAACGGCTCCAAGGCGTTCCGGGAGGCGATGCTCGCCGCCGACTGGCAGTCCTGCGTGGAGATTGCCCGGAGCCAGGCCCGTGACGGCTCGCACCTGCTGGACCTCTGCGTCGACTACGTCGGCCGGGACGGCACCACCGACATGCGTGAGCTGGCCGGCCGGTTCGCCACCGCCTCCACGTTGCCCATCATGCTGGACTCGACCGAGCCGGCGGTGATCGAGGCCGGCCTGGAGATGCTCGGCGGCCGGTGCGTGGTCAACTCGGTCAACTTCGAGGACGGCGACGGCCCGGAGTCCCGGTACGCGCGGGTGATGCCGGTGGTCGCCGAGCACGGCGCCGCCGTGGTCGCGCTGCTCATCGACGAGGAGGGTCAGGCCCGTACGGCGGAGTGGAAGGTACGGGTTGCCGGGCGGCTGATCGAGGACCTCACCGGTCGGTGGGGCATGCACCGCTCGGACATCCTCATCGACGCGCTGACCTTCCCGATCGCCACCGGTCAGGAAGAGACCCGCCGCGACGGCATCGAGACCATCGAGGCGATCCGGGAGATCGCCCGGCGCTGGCCCGGGGTGAACTTCACACTGGGCGTCTCGAACGTCTCGTTCGGACTCAACCCGGCGGCCCGGCAGGTGCTCAACTCGGTCTTCCTGCACGAATGCGTGCAGGCCGGGCTCACCTCGGCGATCGTGCACGCCAGCAAGATCCTGCCGATGTCGAAGATCCCCGACGAGCAGCGCGAGATCGCCCTCGACCTGGTCTACGACCGGCGGCGCGAGGGCTACGACCCGGTGCAGCGGTTCATCGAGATCTTCGAAGGCGTGGACGCCGCCTCGGCGCGTGCCACCCGGGCCGAGGAGTTGGCGGCCCTGCCGCTGAACGAGCGGCTCAAGCGGCGGATCATCGACGGCGAGCGTAACGGCCTGGAAGCCGACCTCGACGCGGCGATGGCGGCCGGCACCGCCCCGCTGCTCATCATCAACGACATCCTGTTGGACGGCATGAAGGTTGTCGGTGAGCTGTTCGGCTCCGGTCAGATGCAGCTGCCGTTCGTGTTGCAGTCGGCCGAGGTGATGAAGACCGCGGTGGCGTACCTCGAACCGCACATGGAGAAGGCCGACGACGGCGGCAAGGGTCGCATCGTGCTCGCCACCGTCAAGGGCGACGTGCACGACATCGGCAAGAACCTGGTCGACATCATCCTGTCCAACAACGGCTATGAGGTGGTGAACATCGGCATCAAGCAGCCGATCTCCGCCATCCTCGACGCCGCCGAGCAGCACCGCGCCGACGCCATCGGCATGTCGGGCCTGCTGGTCAAGAGCACCGTCATCATGAAGGAGAACCTGGTCGAGATGGCGTCGCGCGGGGTCGCGGAGCGCTGGCCGGTCCTGCTCGGTGGCGCGGCGCTGACCCGGGCGTACGTCGAGGACGACCTGCGGTCGATGTTCCCCGGCCAGGTGCACTACGCCCGCGACGCCTTCGAGGGGCTGTCCCTGATGGACCGGGTGATGGCCGCCAAGCGCGGCGGCGCTCCCGTGGTCGACGCCGAGCGGGAGGCGGCCCTGGCGGCCCGGCGGGCCCGTCGGGAACGGCAGCGCGCGGTTGTCGCCGAGTCGCTGCCGGAGTTGCACGACACCTCGGTACGCTCCGACGTCGCGGTCGACGTGCCGGTGCCGGTCGCACCGTTCCACGGCACCCGGGTGGTCAAGGGGGTGCCGTTGGCCGACTACGCGGCGCTGCTGGACGAGCGGGCCACCTTCATGGGCCAGTGGGGGCTGCGCGGTGCGCGCGGCGGCAAGGGCCCGTCGTACGAGGAACTGGTGGAGACCGAGGGCCGACCCCGGCTGCGCTACTGGTTGGACCGGCTGATCGCCGACCAGGTGTTGGAGGCGGCCGTGGTGTACGGCTACTTCCCGGCGTACTCGGAGGGCAACGACCTGGTCGTCCTGGACGAGAACGGGCACGCCGAGCGGGCCCGGTTCACCTTCCCCCGGCAGCGGCAGGAGCGGCGGCTCTGCCTGGCCGACTTCTTCCGCCCGCGCGGCGGCGCCCTGGACGTGGTCGCGTTGCAGCTGGTCACCGTCGGTCAGCCGGTGAGCGAGTACGCGGCGAAGCTGTTCGCCCGCAACGAGTACCGCGACTACCTGGAGGTGCACGGGCTGTCGGTGCAGCTCACCGAGGCTCTCGCCGAGTACTGGCACAAGCGGGTCCGGTCCGAGTGGAAGCTGCCCGACGGCCGTACCGTCGCCGACGACGACCCGGCCGACCTGGCCGGCCTGCTGCGCACCGACTACCGGGGCTGCCGGTACGCGTTCGGCTACCCGGCCTGCCCCGACCTGGAGGACCGGGCGAAGATCGTGGAGCTGCTCGGCGCCGAACGGATCGGTGTGCAGCTGTCGGAGGAGTTCCAGCTGATGCCGGAGCAGGCCACCGACGCCATCGTCGTCCACCACCCCGAGGCCAGCTACTTCAACGCCAAGTGACGCCCGCAGGTGCCGTGACCTGCACTTCCGGCACCTGCGGTAGGCGTTGAACCAGAACCCACCCGACGCGTCGGCAACGTCATCGTGTGGTCCACCTTCCGAGGCCGGCACCAAACCAAAGCCAAGATCAGTCACTACACCCGACATGACCCCACCGAGCCCGGAAACGGATCTCCTACTGAAGTACTAGGGCCACTGGATGGCCTCGACGACGAGTTCTGCGGAGCACGAATTATCATCGATTCGCTCGGCTCGGATGGTGAGCGATGACTTGCCCTTAGGTACGCGCAGTTCCTGTTCCTGGCTCCCAGAACCAGCCACGCCATTGCCGAGAGTTTCGCCATCGGCGAGTAGCTCCCACCGAACCTGCGCGCGGTCCGAGCAGCCATCAACGACGATGCTCAGATCTCTCTGGCGTGCCGGACCCGAGAGGGTGGCCTGTGCCTGGATTGCCTGCCCTGGCGAGTCAAGGAACCAGCGATTGGTGCAGGTGGTATGCATTGCGAAGTTCAGACCGCCGGTCGTGCATTCCTGCTGTGCTGCGTCGCCGATGGAGAACCGCATCTCGGTGCGATTAGGAACCTCAGGAAGAAGTAAGGCAGCGGTTACCGAAAATGCCGGGATGCCAAGTACCACTCCTGCCACACCGAGCCTGCGGCGCGTCTTCTTGCGCAGGATCTCCTTGGCGGTCGTACACTCGGATTCGTATGCGGCCAGGATTTCTGGCTTGTCCAGGGAGAGCGCCAACGCGCGGACAAAGGGCCTCGCCATATCCAGCGTCGATTTCATCCTAGAGGAGGTGTTCGACGCTTGTACGGCCACGATGACAGCGACCAGCGTACCTGCTATCGCCGCAAACCAGGACCCCCGTTCCAACAAGTCCAACCAGTCCGACATGGCTCTCCCTCTCCACCGCTCGGCAGTTGCAGGAAATACGAGCGAGCATAGACGAACGTCCGGCGGCACGCCGGTGCTGTTTTCGCGCTGCGCAGGCAACCCATTGCCCCATTTGCGCGTGTGCTGGCGTGCTCCCAGTTCATACACTCGCCGTACCACTTCCGGCGCGCCCACCACGACGCCAGATTGGTCGTCGCCGCACTGAACATGGCTGCGGTCACCTGCGGCGGCTGCCGCAACGTGGTCGTGCACGAGACCGGCGACCCCGACGTGATCGTGGTCGAGTACGAACTGGTCGGCACACACACGGCGACCGGGGTCACCGCCTCGGCACCGTTCATCGGGGTACTGCGGACCAGCCACGGCAAATTGGCCCAGTGGCGCGAGTATCAGCACACCCTCGCCATCGCTCAGGCCGTCGGCCAGGCGCAAGCCGGCACTCCCGAGGTGCTTCTGTGATCAGGACGCCGGCCGGAAGTCCGGGCCGTCGGATGTCGTCACCAGTTCCCAGCCGAAGGCTTCCAGGGTGATGTCGGTACGGGCACCGAAGGTGTGGACCAGTCTGGCGACCGGCCCGTCCGGCAGGCTGTCGCCGACCGTGGCGAATACCTCGACGGGGGCTTCGCCGAGCTGCTGTGCCACGATCCACGGCACTGCCAGAGCCAGCATGAAGTCCCGGTCGTCATCGGACGCCAGACATCGGGCGAGGCCGGTCGCCAGCACTGAGCGGCGTAGCAGATCGACGGAGTTCTGGCGCAATGCCAGGGTGGCGAGGCGGGCACCGTAGTGGCCGAGGGCGAGCGCGTTGGTGGGGTCGAGGGAGCGTACGAAGCTCTGCTCGATGCGTCGCGGCGCGCGGGCGAGGATCTCCTCCGCGAGTCGGTCCTGCTTCCCCGGGATTCTCTCCAGGTTGGGCTTCACCCGGCCAGGACGGCAGAACCGAGCGAGGTCAGCACTCGGCCCTGCCGAGGCGTGCGAACTCGTCGAGGGAGACGTACTTCGGTACCTCGTCGTTGTTCACGATTGCGGTGATCATGGCTGATCCTGGTTGCAGGCCGGCCAGCTCGGCCAATTCGCGGATGGTTCCGGAGCGCCGGACGGGGTGGGCGAGACCGCGCGTTCGGTGGCAAGGACAATCACGTCCGGCGGCTTGTCCGCGCACCAGGCCAGCGCGGCGAGCGGTCGGCCGTCAGCATCCACGGTGATGCCCTTGATCTCTGGCGTGCAGGCGGTCAGCGCGGTCAGCATGAGCAGTGTGGCGGCCAGGGTGGCGACGATCCGCCGTGTCCTCGCGCGCGTTCGAGCGACCATGCTCTGACGATTACAGCGCGGCGTCGACCTGCCACCTCGGTTGGGTTTCAGGACGGTGACGAAGACGCGTAGCCATCCCGCCTTCGCTGACTGAATTCGACAGGTCCGCGCGATTCGCCATCTCGCCGACACGTGCCCGGCTCATTCGGCGGTTGCTGCCGCCGCACGTCGGAGCCGAGTACCGTCGATTGTGGCGGCTCGCTGGTGTGGAGGCCAGCAGACCGCCGCATAGTCCTTCACCCGGGAGCTTCGTCATGCCGCCGAGCGCGCGCACCATCGTTGACCCACGGTTTCCCGCTGAGCTTGCCCGACTTCGACGTGTCCGTGGCCTGTCACTGCGTGATCTGGCCCGCCTCGCGTACGTCGGGAAGAGTTACGTGCACGACCTCGAGACGGGCCGGACCCGACCGTCCCGAGAACTCGCCGCGCACCTTGACGACACCCTGGAGGCCGGCGGGACGCTGGCCGCGATGGTCGTCGATGCGCCGACCGTGACCACCCCCGACGACGATGACCGCCTGGCGTACGTGCTCGCCGAACCGACCCGCCTCGACGCCGCTGCGGTGCGGCTGCTCGCCGAGGTGCTGGCCGCGCAACGCCGCCTCGACGACGTCCTGCCGGCTCCGGTGACACTGCCGGCGATGGTGGCGCAGTGGTCCACCATGCAGCAACTCGCCGAGCGGGCTGCCGGGCCGTACGCCGGCCAACTGCACGGGGTGGTGGCGGAGTGGACGCAGTTCGTCGGCTGGTTGCATGCGGAAGCCCGCAACGACGGTGAGGCGATACAGGTGCTGATCGAGGCCGCCAGGCAGGCCGACGCCGTTGACAGTGGCCCGCTCGCGGCGCAGGTGGAGAACTTCCGAGGCTACCTGGAGCGGCAGCGAGGCAACCCGCGCGGCATCGTGCGCCATTTCCTCACCGCGTACCACACACCCGGGGCGACGGCGCTGCAACGCGTCGGCGACGCGGTCCAGGCCGCCCATGGGTTTGCGCTACTCGGCGACCGGAACTCAGCGGTAGGGCTCCTCGGGGAGGCGAGCGACCTCACCGAGGCGGCCGAGCGTGAGCAGGCGCCGGTCCTGGCCTACTGGCTGACGCCCACGTTCAGCAGGATGGGTCTCGGGCTGGCCTATCTGGCGCTCGGCGACACGTCGGCCGGCATCGACAACCTGCGGGCCGGGTTGGCCGGGTTGCCGCCTGACCAGCGGGAAGCCGCATGGACGCAGGAATATCGGCAGGCACTCGCGGTCGCCACCGGCTGAGCTGTCCGTCAACCGTCCCGGACAGGGCGCCGGACGCCTCGCACCTGCCCTGAGCACCCACCGCCATCGCACGATTCTTGTGGGTGGTGGCGGTGCGCCCCCACGTACCGCCGCCCCCGTCCCGAACTTCGGTGGAGGTGATGGCGTGAGCAGGTGGCGCAGGTTCTGGTGGTGGCTGCGGCGGCGGCCGATACCGCTGGCGGACGGCGGGCAGTGGCGGGAGGCTGTCGAGCAGAAGGCCGCCCGGCAACGCCTGCTCGACCAGGCCCGGCGCAACACCCGGTGGCCGGCATGCGACGGCCGCCGAGGCGTACGGCCGGGACCGGGTGGGCCTGTCGATGTACGCGGGTGCCTTGTTGACGGCGGCGTTGGACGACCTGCCGCGTGAGGATCCCGGCGAGCTGACGACCCGGTTCCTCGCGTGGCTGCGGTGCACCTGCGGGACGGGTAGCCACGCCGGGGCGTGACCGACGATCAGCATCCCGTCGCATCCGCCGTCCTTTTCGTACGCTGGCCGGCCTGCGACCGGTCAAGCACGGACCGGCGTAGCAGGATGTGACCCACGTTGCAGGACACGCCGACACACCATCTGGTGTCTTGCGTTCGCGGGTCGCCCATATATGGTGTCACTCGTAGCTGGTTCGGCGCCCATCCGGGGCGGCCGAGGCAAGAGGGAACCCGGTGTGAATCCGGGGCTGCCCCGCAGCGGTGAGTGGGAACGACAGCCGTCACGAAGCACTGGGCTCCGGCCTGGGAAGCGACGGCCAGTAGGAGCGCGTAAGCACGCCCACGAGTCCGAAGACCTGCCAGCACGCCGCCCGCACTCGTGGGTGGCGGCCGCAGGCCGCGTGGGACGGCCGACGCCATGAACGGGCCGTGCCGCCTGCGCGGATCCCGTGGCGTCCTCCCGCGTGTCCGAGGCCCTGAGCAGACGGCGCGAGGAGAGAGACGTGACGGTCGTGCGGGAGGCGCCGGCCTCCGACGCAGGTGTGTCGGAGCAGCGCCGGCAGGTGATGCAGGTCCGCAAACGCGACGGCGCCACGGAACCGGTGGACGTCAACAAGATCGTCCGGGCGGTGGAGCGGTGGGTGACCGACCTCGACGAGGTCGATCCGCTGCGGGTGGCCACCAAGACCATCAGCGGCCTGTACGACGGTGCCACCACCGCCGAGCTGGACAAGCTGTCCATTCAGACGGCCGCCGAGCTGATCGGTACGGAGCCGCAGTACTCGAAGCTGGCGGCTAGGCTGCTGGCCGCGTACGTGGACAAGGAGGTCCGTGGGCAGCAGGTGGCCAGCTTCAGCCAGTCGATCCGCTACGCCCACGGCCTGGGGCTGATCGGAGACGCTACCGCGGAGTTCGTGGCCCGCAACGCCCGCAAGCTGGACGACGCGGTCGACCCGGACGGTGACCTGCGGTTCGAGTACTTCGGGCTGCGTACCGTCGCGGACCGTTACCTGCTGCGGCATCCGCAGACCCGCCTGGTGGTGGAGACGCCGCAGTACTGGCTGCTGCGGGTGGCCTGCGGGCTGTCGCAGACCCCGGGTGAGGCGATCGGGTTCTACCGGCTGATGTCGAGCCTGGCGTACCTGCCGAGTTCACCGACGCTGTTCAACTCGGGGACCCGGCACACCCAGATGTCGTCGTGTTTCCTGGTCGACTCGCCGCGCGACGAACTCGACTCGATCTACGAGCGTTACCACCAGGTGGCGAAGCTGTCGAAGTTCTCCGGCGGGATCGGCATCTCCTGGTCACGGGTCCGGGGACGGGGCGCGTTGATCCGGGGCACCAACGGCAGATCCAACGGCATCGTGCCGTTCCTCAAGACCCTCGACGCGGGGGTGGCGGCGGTCAACCAGGGTGGCCGGCGCAAGGGCGCGGCCTGCGTGTACCTGGAGCCGTGGCACCCGGACATCGAGGAGTTCCTGGAGTTGCGGGACAATACCGGGGAGGAGTCCCGGCGTACCCATAACCTGAACCTGGCGAACTGGATCCCGGACGAGTTCATGCGCCGGGTCGAGGCGGACGGCGACTGGTCGCTTATCGACCCGTCGGACGCGCCCGAGCTGCCGGACCTGTTCGGCGAGGCGTTCGACGAGGCGTACCGGGCGGCGGAGAAGAAGGCCGTGCGGACGGTCAAGGCCCGCGATCTCTACGGCCGGATGATGCGTACGCTCGCGCAGACCGGCAACGGTTGGATGACGTTCAAGGACGCGGCGAACCGGCTGTCCAACCAGACCGGTGCGCCCGGCAACACGATCCACCTGTCGAACCTGTGCACGGAGATCCTGGAGGTCAACAGCGACACCGAGACGGCCGTGTGCAACCTCGGGTCGGTCAACCTGGGCGCGCACGTCACCGCCGACGGTGTCGACTGGGAGAAGCTGCGCGCCACGGTACGCACGGCTGTGGTGTTCCTCGACCGGGTGATCGACATCAACTATTACCCGGCCGAGCAGACGGCGGTGTCGAACCCGCGCTGGCGCCCGGTCGGGCTCGGCCTGATGGGGCTACAGGACGCCTTGTTCACCCTGCGTCTGCCGTTCGACTCGGCACCGGCCCGGGAGTTGTCGACCCGGGTCCAGGAGGAGATCTTCCTGACCGCGCTGGAGACGTCGGCCGGGCTCGCCGAGCGGTTCGGCCCACACCCCGCGTACGCCGAAACCCGCGCCGCGAAGGGTGACTTGCATCCCGACCTGTGGGGCGCGGAGGTGACGCAGGCGTCGCGGTGGACCGCGCTGCGGGAGCAGATCGCCCGCCACGGCCTGCGCAACTCGCTGCTGGTGGCGATCGCGCCGACCGCCACGATCGCTTCGATCGCCGGGTGCTACGAGTGCATCGAGCCGCAGGTGTCCAACCTGTTCAAGCGGGAGACGATGTCCGGCGAGTTCCTCCAGATCAACACGTACCTTGTGCGGGAGTTGAAGGCGCGCGGGCTGTGGACCGCGCCGATCCGTGAGCAGATCAAGCGGGCCGAGGGGTCGGTGCAGGGCATCGCCGAGCTGCCCGAGGAGGTGCGGGAGCTGTTCCGTACCGCGTGGGAGCTGCCGCAGCGGGCGCTTGTCGACCTGGCCGCCGCCCGCGCTCCGTTCATCGACCAGTCGCAGTCGCTGAACCTGTTCCTGAGCGCGCCGACCATCGGCAAGCTCTCCTCGATGTACCTGTACGCCTGGAAGGCCGGGCTGAAGACCACCTACTACCTGCGGTCGCGTCCGGCGACCCGGATCCAGCAGGCCACCGTCGCCGTCACCCCGGCGGCCAGGCCGATCGTCGCGGTCAGCGACGACGAGGCGTTGGCCTGCTCCCTGGAAAACCCCGAGAGCTGCGAGGCGTGCCAGTGACAACTGTTTCCGAACCCGACACCGGCCAGCGGCAGATGCTGCTCGACCCCGGCATGGACCTGACCCTGCGGCCCATGCGCTACCCGCAGTTCTTCGACAGGTTCAAGGACGCCATCAAGAACACCTGGACCGTCGAGGAGGTCGACCTGCACTCCGACCTCACGGACCTGGCCAAGCTGTCCCCGGCGGAGCAGCACCTGGTGTCCCGGCTTGTCGCGTTTTTCGCCACCGGCGACACCATCGTGGCCAACAACCTCGTGCTCAACCTCTACCAGCACGTCAACTCGCCGGAGGGACGGCTCTACCTGTCCCGGCAGCTGTTCGAGGAGGCGGTGCACGTCCAGTTCTACCTGAACCTCCTGGACACCTACGTGCCGGACGAGCGGGAACGGTTCGCGGCGTTCGCGGCGGTGGAGAACATCCCGTCGATCGCCCGCAAGGCCGAGTTCTGCTTCAAATGGATCGACTCCATCTTCGAGCTGCGGGAGCTGAAGACCCGTGCGGACCGGCGGTCGTTCCTGCTGAACCTGATCTGCTTCGCCGCCTGCATCGAGGGACTGTTCTTCTACGGCGCCTTCGCCTACGTGTACTTCCTGCGGTCCCGGGGCCTGCTGCACGGCCTGGCCTCCGGCACCAACTGGGTGTTCCGGGACGAGTCGATGCACATGGCCTTCGCCTTCGACGTGGTCGACACCGTACGCGCCGAGGAGCCGGACCTCTTCGACGCCGAGATGGAGCAGCAGGTCCGGGACATGCTGGCCGAGGCCGTCGAGTGCGAGGTGCAGTTCGCCGCCGACCTGCTCGAACAGGGCGTGTCCGGGCTGTCCCTGGCCGACATGCGCGAATATCTCCAGCACGTCGCCGACCGGCGGCTGGCGCAGTTGGAGATCGCGCCGCTGTACGGGTCGAAGAACCCGTTCGCCTTCATGGAGTTGCAGGACGTGCAGGAGCTGTCCAACTTCTTCGAACGGCGAGTGTCGGCCTATCAGGTCGGAGTCACCGGCACTGTCGCCTTCGACGACGACTTCTGACGGCGGTCCGGCCACCACCACGAACCGGGTCCGGCCCGGCGCTGATCCTGCCGATCACCGCCGGGCCGGTTCACCGGCCGCCGCGAGAGCGGCGACGTCGTCGCCGGAGCGCTACCCGCTAGCGGCCCCAGCTGTGGGCGACGGCGAGTGGGTCTCCTACCCGGAAGTCGGGCGGATCGTGCATGAGGAAGTCGCGGTGGCTGATGTTCCACGCGTAGGCGCCGGCCATTCCGAACACGAGGAGGTCCCCGACGGCGATCGGGCCGCTCTCGGCGTCGCGGGCCAGCACGTCCTTGGGCGTGCAGAGCTGGCCGACGACGGTGACCGGGCCACCGTCGGTACGCGGCCCGGCACCGTCGCGGGACACGACGACGAAGGGCTGGGAGTGTCCCTTGGCCGCCGGAGTCCGCAGGTGGTGGGTGCCGCCAGCGACGATCACGAACCACTGACCCCGGGACCGCTTCACGTCGATCACCTCGGTCACGTACGACCCGCAGTAGACCGCCACGGCCCGGCCGGGTTCGATCCGGAGCCGGACCGTCGGGTGGGCGTCGCACACCTCGCCGAGCAGCCGACCGTAGCTCGGCCAGTCGAAGCGGTGCTCCGGGCGGCGGTAGTCGACGGCCATGCCGCCGCCGACGTTGACCTCCTCGGCGCGTACCTGCCGCACCGCCCAGTCGGTCACCTCGCGCGCCACCGCGGCGGCGGTCGGCGCGTCGAGCCCGCTGGCCAGGTGGGCGTGCACGCCACGGACCCGGACCCCGTGCGGTGGGTCGACGGCGAGCCGGACCGCCTCCGGTGGGTCCAGGCCGAACGGGCTCGCCTGTCCGCCCATCACCAGGACCGCGCCCGGGGTCGCGACCGGCAGGTTCACCCGCAGCAGCACATCGACGGTACGCCCGGCGGCCCGCGCCAGGGCGGCCAGCCGGTGCAGTTCGGTGGCGGACTCGACGTGTACCCGGTGCACGTCGGCGGCCAGCGCTGCCGAAAGATCCGCGTCGGTCTTGCCCGGTCCGGCGAAGGCGGCCACCCGCCGGTCGGGTAGCACCGCCGCGAGGTGCCGCAGTTCGCCCCGGCTGGCGGCTTCGAAACCGTCGACAGTGGCCGCGAGGGTGCGCAGCATCCCCGGGTCGGGATTGGCCTTGACCGCGTAGAGCAGCTCGACCCGCTCCGGCAGGGCCGCCCGGACGGCAGCCGCGTGCGTGGCCAGGGCGGCGAGATCGTAGACGTACGTCGGTCGGGTCATTCGGCACCGCCGAGCGGGTTGGGCACCTCGACGTAGGGTGCCTGCTGGTCGGCGGCCCGGTGCCAGCGGACCAACAGGTTCGCCTTCGCAGCGAGCGGAGCGCCGTGCAGCAGCGGGGTCAGCTCGGCCGGCTCACCCAGCTGTGCGTACGCCGCCTCGACGGCTCGCCGGACCGTCTGCCACAGCCGGGGCTCGGTGCCGGGGTGGCCGTCGGCGAGCGCACCGGCGAGACCGGCGAGATGGTTGACGAACAGGCAGTAGACGACGCGCCGGGCCGCCTGTGCGGGGGTGTAGGCGGCCTGCCGGGGCACCCGGTTGGGCCAGGCCGCCAACCGTCCGAGATCCAGCTTCAATCCTTCGAGGTCACGCAGGACCAGGCGGGCCGGGCGACCGTCCGGATCCAGGACCACCAGCACGTTCTGCAGGTGTGCCTCGTGGACCACGCCGTGGCCGAGCCACAGGCGCAGCACCGTGGGCACCAGCAGCTCGACGTAGGCCCGCCACCAGTCGATCGGGTCCGGCACGGTCAGCGGCGCGCTGGCCAGCGCCGCCGCCAACACCACCCGTTCGCCCGGCCGCAGATGCTCGCGTACCCCGGTCCGCAGGATGGTGCCGTACGCCTCGTCCGCCCCCGGCAGGTCGACGGTCCGGTAGCCGG
The DNA here is from genome assembly GCF_049178935.1 of Verrucosispora sp. WMMD703. Lineage (NCBI taxonomy): Bacteria > Bacillati > Actinomycetota > Actinomycetes > Micromonosporales > Micromonosporaceae > Micromonospora > Verrucosispora sp. WMMD703. The sequence continues at coordinate 3,165,492 of NZ_JBMHMM010000004.1, forward strand.
GCTCCCGCAGCAACCCGACCCGTGCGGGAAGCGGCACACCGGACAGGAACCGGGTCAACGCCACCGCTCCGGTCAACTCGTAGCGGGCGTTCTTGCGCAGGCAGTTGGTGATGCGCACGTGCAGGCTGGTCTTGAGGAACAGGTCGACCGAGGGGGCGTAGAGCGTACGGACGCTCGCGGTCGGGCGGACCGGTACGCCGGCCGGGCCGAGCCGGCGCAACCTCAGATCGGTAGGTGGCATCAGGTCCAACTGCCACGGGTGCACCGGCAGCAGGTGGTGACCGGGTGGCGCGTCCGGCGGATCCAGCGGCGCGATCAGCTCGTCCACCGGCCCGTCGCCCGCCACCAGGTCGGCGGGCACGGCGAGCCAGTCGAGCCGGAAGCTGCTGCGCAGCTCCGGGGCGTAGCGACGCCAGCTCGCCGGATCACCACTGCGCCACTTCGGACTGGGGTGATGCGGGTGGCCGTGTACCAGACACTGTTCGGAGTCGACATAGTCGTCGACCACCGGGTCGCCGGTGGGGGTGGGGTCGTTGGACGGGCGCTGCCGCAACAGGGTGGCCAACGCGTCCCGGCTGCCGAGCACCTGCTCGACGAATTCGTCGTTAACCAGCCCGGTGCGGGCGCGCAGCTCGGCGGCGAGCAGCCGGGCGAGCTGCGCGCCGTCGACCGGCCCGTCGGCGTCCGTCGAGCCGTCGCCCAGCGTGTCGGCGGCCGGCGGATCCGGAACCGCCGGGTGGCGGCGGGCGACCGGTGCCGCCGCCGGCCGGCAGCGGACCGGACCGACGTAGCGGTGCGCCAGCACGGGGGAGATCCGGGCCAGTCGGCAGGAGAGCGTCAGCCCCAGGTGTGGCAACCGGATCCGAAGCTGCCCGCCCACGGTCTCGGCCGCACCGTCGGGCGCGGCCACCTCCCGCAGGTAGCAGGAGAGCAGGGTGTGCGTGGCGGCCAGGTCGGCGGCGCGTTCCGCCGGCCCGGCGGTGGCCTCGGCGGTCTGCGGCGTCACGAGGCGTTCCGCAGGTAGTTGGGTCCGGTGCGGTGGTAGAACTTGTTCACGTCGGTGCAGCCGATCCGCTGCTTGGGCAGCAGCGTGCCGGCGGTCAGCATCGCCTTGACCGGCAACCGGTCGGCGGTCAGGACGCGGTCGACCAGCTCTCGGGCGGCGGGTGTGTCGCCCCACCGGTCGCGGGCGGCGCGCAGCCGGGGCGCGAGGGCCTCGGCCGGGGAGGGCACGGCGACCCCCTGATCCGCCAGGGCCAGCAGGGGGGCCGTCGCCGCCAGGTGAAGTGTGATCGTGACGAACATGTCGGCCAGCTCCCCGGGATGGCGGATCCACATCCGCTGATCGCGCAGTCGGACCGTGCCCGCGTGCCGGGGGTCCAGCCGGGCGCCGTCGTTGTCCTTGTACAACAGCCGGATCGGACCGTCGGACGGTAGGACCAGATGGATGTTCTGCGGATGTGCTTCCAACGCCACTCCGTACCGTAACCACAGGCACACGTGCCAGTCGAGCAGGAGATCCAGATAGGACCCGAGGAGCCGGGTCGGGTCGGCGCCGCCGATTCGCTGGGCGACCGTGCCGGCGGTGGGATCCGTCGCGGCGAGCGCGGCCACCGGCACCACGGTCGCCCGCTCCAGCCCGGCGGGTAGCCGACGCAACAGAAAGGACCGCAGCTCGTCGTCGTCGCAGTGACCGAAGACGCTCTCGTCGGCGTGCGTGATCCGGTCGGCGAAGCGCGGCTGCTCCGCGGCGATGCGGTCGAGCAGCGCGGCCACCGCCGCGCCGTCGGAGAGCGCGTCAGGCGCGAGGGTACGGCGGTTGCGGGCACCCAGACTCGCGGTCGGCAGCGGCAGTTTCAGGTGGGTCGTCGGATAGCGGTCCAGGGCGACGGTCCGCATCGACAGGGTGGGTCGCACGGTGATCTCCGGTACGTCGAGTACCGGTAGGGCCGACCGGTCGGCGGTCAGCGGGTGCACCGGCAACAGCACCTCCCCGGCCTGGCGCGGCGTCGGCCACCAGGCGGGCAGCCGCCCGTTCAGCCGCAGGGTCCGGGCCGGTACGGGCAGCCAACGCAGGGCGAAGGTGGGGGCGTGCTCGGGTGCGTACCGGAGCAGTTCGGCCTCGTCCAGGCCGTGCCGGCACCGGTCGGTGGGGTAGACGGCGTGGCCGGCGTGGGCGGCGAGCACGTCGTCGAGGAGCGCGCCGCCGAAGCCGGTGGGCGGGTCGACCCGGTCGGCGGCGATCCGGGCGTACGTCTCCGACCGGGTGGTCTCGGCCAGCCGGCGGGCGAGCAGGTCCTGCCGGCATTCGTCGGTGAAGGCGCGCCACCCCTGCTCGGCCTCGACGTCGTCGTGCGGCGCGAGCAGCTCCAGCAGCCCCGCAAGCGTGTCCACCCGGTGTGGCGCCCGGCCGGGCGGGTGCACGTGCAGTTCGGCGCGGGCGAGGCGGACGGCGTGTTGGAAGCCGTCGGGTCGAACAGGAAGGCGTAACCGGCCGGCGCGGTGCGCTGCCTGCCACCAGCCGGGGCCGTCGGGGCCGCCGCCGCTGCTCAGGCCGAGATGGTCCTCGCGCAGCAGGGCGTCCAGCACCCGGCGGAACAGCTGCTGCTCCACCGGATCGGTCACGTGTCGATCACCCAGTCCAGTCCGGCGCGGAACTCGACGAGCGCGCGGCGCACCACGGCCGGATCCGACCCGATGGCGTGCAGGACGGCCAGGTAGTCGCGGTTGGTGCCGGTGTGCTCAGCGGTGGTCCCGATCGGCCGCAGCGGGCGGCAGCCGAGCCGGATCCCGTCGCGTACCGCGTCGATCGGACCGGGGGCGGCGACGAGGGTGCCGCCGCGCTCGGCGCAGACGTACTCCACCCGGGCGGTCTGGTTGATCGCGGTCGGGTCGGGCAGACCGAGGTCGGCGACGGATTCGCCGAGGTGCAGCCGGATGACGTACTCGAACAGCGGCACGTCGAGCAGCTCGGCCAGGATGAGATCCATCCGGTCACCGATCAACCGGTCGTTGACCTCGATGAGCCGAGGTCGCTCCCGGTGCATGACGAACTCGGTGTGGCAGGGGCCGAACCGTACGCCGAGCGCGTCCAGCTGAGCGCGTAGCCGCTCGGCCGTCGCCGGAGTCGCGGGTGCCCATTCCAGGCACAGCTCGGTGAAGGTGGGCGGCGGGCCGAGCGTGGTACGCCAGCCACCGAGCACGGCCAGCGTCCCGGCGTCTCCGAGCGTGTCGTGGGTGCGCACCTCACCCGGCAGGTACTCCTCCACCACCAGTGCCGCGTCCGGTCGGCGACCGCGGATCTCGGTCACCCGCCGGACCAACTCGTCCGCGTCGGTGACCAGGTAGGCGTCCTCACTGGCGACGCCGTCACGCGGCTTGACCACAGCGGGGAAGACGTCGAACGTCGGTGGCTGCCCCGGAGTGAGGCGCTGGGCGTGGACCACGTCGAGACCGGCGTCGGCGACGGCCTGCCGGGTGGCGGCCTTGTCCTTGCAGCGTCGCGCCGACTCGGGATCCTTACCGGGCAGGCCGAGACGACGGGCGGCGAGCGCCGTCGCGGCCTGTAGGTGATCGCTGTTGGAGAAGAGTCCCACCGCGGCTGGCCCGTTCCGGACCACGTCGATGACGGCCTGCGGGTCCCGCACCGGGCAGCCCCGCGTCGGCACCGCCGTGGGCCAGTCGTCGGGCCGGTCGGTCAACACGGTGACCGGCACGCCGAGCGTGTCGGCGGCCGGCAGCAGGCCGTCCAGCACGGAGTCGGTCGGGTTGAGGGCGGTCAGGTACAGCATCACGAGCCGACTCGGTGATGGGCCGTCACCGAGCGCGCCAGTAGGCCAGCGCCGCCACCTGCTCCTTGCCGACGCCCAGCCCGCGCCGCAGGTGTCTGACGATGCTGCGGGTGCTGGCCGCCTCGCAGGCCACCCAGTACAGGCCGTCCTCCTGGGCGGCGTTCAGGGCGGCGGTGACGGTGTCCACCAGGTGTTGACCCTCGTCGCGACGCGGCACCCACACCACCTCGTCGTGTGGCCGGGTACGCAGCGGCAGGTTCCGCTCGCCATCATGGGCGTACTCGAGCCAGATGCTCGCCGACACCGGCCCGGCGGCGTCGAGCAGGCTGTTGACCGCGGGTAGGGACGCCGCGTCGCCGACCAGGTAGAGCCGGCCGGGCACCGGTTCGGGGAGCGTGAAGGAGCTGCCCTGCACGGTCGCCTCGATGGTGTCTCCGGGCCGAGCCGTCGTGGCCCAGCGCGCCGCGCAGCCGTCGTGCAGGGCGAACACGAGTTGGAAGCGCCCGCTGTCCGCGTCCGGGTCGACAAGGGTGTACGCCCGCTGGTGGGGTCGGCCCTCGTTGTCGAACCACAGCCGGATCCACATGGTGGGGTGCACACCGCAGGTACGCAGCAGGTCGCCCCCGTCGACGAGCAGCCGCTGGTAGCGGTCTCCGACGGGTTCGTTCTCCAGGACGGTCAGCTCAAAGTTCCGGCCCCCGAACGCCTTGAGTACGAGGGCTTCCCAGTTGCGTTTCACTCGGTTCTCCACTGTGGATGCGGTTCGGGCGACGAGGAGCCTGCCGACCCTCGATGGCACGTCCCTGGTCGAAGCCGGGCGACTGCCGACGGGCGCGCGTGGGCGTCGGGCTCAGGGCCGAGCGGCAAGTGGCAGTGCCCGCACCAGCATCCGGTGCGAGCGCCAGCCGGGAAACGGCACGAGGTCGCCGACGTGGTCGAACCCGGTTCGTTGCAGCGCGTGCCACACCCGGGTGTTGGTCTCGGCGACGGCGAGTGACACCCGCTCCTCGCGCCGTCGGGCCAGCAACTCGACAGTCATCCGGAATCCGAGCCGGTGGCGGCGGTACTCGGGCAGCACGAACGCCTCGCAGACCGCGAAGGTGCGGCCCGGCCACTCGATCGCCAGGTCGGGATCCTTGGCGGAGGTCAGGTCACGCCACCAGAGGGTCTCCGGTGGTAGCGGACAACCCATGACCGTCCCCACGAGCCGGCCGTCGACGTACCCGAGCGCCGCCTCGAAACCGGGGGCCTCGGCGGTCCGCCGCAGGCGTTCCTCCACCGTCGGCACGGTGTGGTCGACCAGGTGCAGGTCGGCGGCGTGCACGCGGCGGTAGACCTCGGCCAGCGCCGGGATGTCGACCTGGTCGGTGGTGACGACGGCGCTGTCCAGACCGTCGATCGCCTCGGACACAGCGGGCGACGACATGTGAACCCTCCCCGAACTTTGGTTAGGCATACCTAACCAGCCGGTCGGCGTTCGGGCAAGTCTCCGTCTCGTGGCGCGGTGCGCGCGTCGGTCACGGCTGTCTGGAGTCGTCTCCTGGCGTCCCTCCCCAGGGGCGGGTGGGTTGCAGCACGGCATCGCTCAGCGCCTCCCGCCGCAGGTGGGCGATCCGCTGGTACGCCGGATCGGCGATCATCTGACTGAACGCCCGGCGGGTTGGATAGCGCACCAGCAGGACCGCGTCCCACTGCTGATCCGCCGCGGCGATGAGGGCGTCGTCACCGTCGCCGGCGTAGACGACCTCGACTCCGTAGTGCGGCGCGACGGTCGTGGCGAAAGCCTTCGCGTACTGCTGGTACCGCGCGCGGCCGCCGTCGGCGAACCGCAGCAGATTGAGCATGACCACAGGTTCGTCAGGTCCGTCGGCGAGAAACCCGGTGGGAAGCTTGCCGTGTGGATCCGCCGTCATCGTTGCCTCCGATCTCGGGACTGGAAGCAGTATTCCGGCATCGAGGTCAGGCTCGTCAACGAAAAGGCGGTGGGACTTTGCACTCACGGTGCACGTTTCTGGCCGGCGGGCGTCAGCCGGCTCTCCGCAGGTCGGCCAGGAGCGCCTCGACCCGGGTACGGATCTCGTCACGGATCGGGCGTACCGCCGCCACGCCCTTGCCGGCCGGGTCGTCGAGCTTCCAATCCTCGTAGCGCTTGCCGGGAAACACGGGGCAGGCGTCACCGCAGCCCATGGTGACGATGACGTCGGAGGACTCCGCAGTCGCGTACTCAAGGAGCTTGGGGGTCTGGTCGGTGATGTCGATGCCCACCTCGCGCATGGCCGCGACGGCTGCCGGGTTGATCGTCTCGGCGGGCGCGGAGCCGGCGGAGCGGACCTCGACGGTGTCGCCGGCGAGGTGGCGTAGCCAGCCGGCGGCCATCTGCGAGCGGCCGGCATTGTGTACGCAGACGAACAGGACGCTTGGCTTGTCGGTCACGAGGTGCCTTTCTGCGGTGCGGGGGTCGTGGCTGGCGGTCGGTCGTGCGTGGAGGTCATGGGTGTCGGCTCGCGGTCGCCTGGTCGTTGGCCGGCACGACCACCTGGTCGGCGGCGGCACCGGCGTCCGGGTAGAGGGCCGCCAGTAGGCCGACACCGACGGCGAGACCGACGACCTGTGCCACCACGAAGCCTGGTACGGAGGCCGGGGCGATGCCGGCGAAGGTGTCGGTGAACGCCCGGCCGACCGTGACGGCGGGGTTGGCGAACGACGTGGACGAGGTGAACCAATAGGCGGCTCCGATGTAGGCGCCCACGGCGGCCGGCGCCACGGTGGCGCGGCCGGACCGGGCCAACGCGAAGATCAGCAGGACCAGGCCGGCGGTGGCGACGACCTCACCGAGCCACAGGTTGCCACCGCTGCGGTCCCGGCCGGAGAAGCTGACCGCGCTCAGGTCGAACATCAGGTTGGCCAGCACCGACCCGGCGATGGCCCCGGTCACCTGTGCCGCGACGTAGCCGGCGAGCTCCCGGGGGGAGAGCCCGGTGCCCGAGCGGCGGCCGAGCAGCCAGTCGGCGGCGGAGACGACCGGGTTGAAATGAGCGCCAGAGACCGGCCCGAACATCAGGATCAGTACGCCGAGGGCGAAGGCCGTGGCGATCGAGTTCTGCAGCAGTTGCAGGCCGACGTCGTCCGGGGACAGGTCGGTGGCCATGATGCCGGAGCCGACCACGGCGGTGACCAGCAGGGCGGTGCCGGTGAACTCGGCCAGCAGGCGCCGCGGGAGTGCGATGGTCATCGGTTGTGCTTCTCCTCGATGGCTATGGGGTGGGAACGTTCAACTCGTCGAGGAGCCGCCGTACCCGCTGCTCGATCTCGTCGCGGATCGGCCGGACATCGTCGACGTCGAGGCCGGCAGGGTCGGCAAGGTCCCAGTTCTCATAGCGGGTCCCCGGGAAGACCGGGCAGGCGTCACCGCAGCCCATGGTGATCACCACGTCTGCGGCGCGGACCACCTCGTCGGTCCAGGGCTTGGGAAACTCGTCCGAGATGTCGATACCGCGTTCGGTCATGGCCGCCACGGCGGCGGGATTGATCTCGGTGCCCGGTTCGCTGCCACCGGACCAGGCCACGGCCCGATCGCCGGCCAGGTGGGTGAGAAACCCGAGAGCCATCTGCGAGCGGCCGGCGTTGTGGGTGCACAGGAACAGGACGACGGGCCGGCCGTCACGGTGAAGGCCTTCGACGCGGGCCAGTGCCTGTAGCCGCTGGCGGGCGAAGCGTTCGGCGAGCAGGGGCAGGTAGTGGGGGATCCGACCGTCGACGGCGAACTGGTCGTAGCTGCTGTGCAGGAAACGTTCGATCGTCTCGCTGCCGTACGTGCCGTGGAACTCCTCGGCGAGGCGGGTTGCGGCCGTACGCAGGGCCAGACGTTGATCGACCGAGAGGTCTGGTCGGGGACTGCGGGTGAGGTGGGTCATCGTGGGTCTCCGGGTAGGACGGCGGGAGCGAGCCGGGCGACCCGGTCGGCGAGGTCGGCGTAGGCGGATTCGAACGCCTCGTCGGTGTCCACCCGGACCGGGTCGGGCACCGACCAGTGCAGCCGGGGGCGTAGCTGGTCGGTCAGTCCCTCGTGGGCGTTGTCGCAGACGGCGATGACGAGGTCGTCGCTGCGCACGACGTCGGCGACGTGGGCGGTGCCGGTGGGGTCGAGGTCGAGGTGGTGGCGGTGGGCCACGGCGACCGCGCGGGGGTGGACCCGGGCCGCCGGTTGGGTGCCGGCCGAGGCGGCGGCGCCGCGGGTGCGGTGTCGCCACAGCGCGGCGGCGAGCTGCGAGCGGGCCGAGTTGTGAGTGCAGACGAAGACCACCCGACCGACCCCGGTCAGCCGGGGGGTGGCGAGGGCGGCGAGCGCTTCGGGGCGCAACTGGAGGTAGGTGCGCCGTCGGTCGCCCTCGGAGCGGACCTTCACCACCAGGTCGGCCTGGGTGAGGACCTTGACGTGATGGGCGACCAGGTTGGTCGGCATGTCGAGCCGGTTGGCGATCTCGCCGGGCGAGGCGTCACCGAGGGTGAGCGCGTCCACGATCGCCAGGCGCGCCGGGTCACCGAGTGCGGCATGGGTGCGCGCTCGCGCCGCCAACGAAGAAAGCTCAACCTCCATAGACTCAACTATTGCTGACTAATTCTCGTCCGTCAAGCTCGCGCCCCCGGCGTCCGCAGTTCCTCGGACCGATGTGACTCAGCAGCAGTTCGTCAGATAGGAGCGCAGGTCCGACAGGGCGGTCAGGGCACCCTCTGGGTCGGCTCGGTACAGCACGGTCTTGCCGTCGCGACGTGACCTGACGATCCCGCCGCGTCGCAGTAGCGTCAGTTGCTGCGACGCGGTGGCCTGGCTGACGCCGACCCGCTCGGCCACTTCCCCTACCGAGAGTTCCGCGCCGGCGGAGAAGAGCATCATCATCCGCTGTCGGGTGGGGCTGCCGAGGGCCTTCAGGAAGTCCTGGGTCTGCGGTGCGAGGTGCCAATCGGTTCCGTCGGTGACCGGCGTCCCGGGGGATGTGCCGGCGGCGCTGTCGCTCATCGTTCCACCTTTCCCTCAACCAGTCATTTTGTCATTCAACGAAATGACGATATGGTCGCGGCGTGCGCCCCTCCAGCGACCCTCTCGTCGTCATCGGTGCAGGCCAGTCCGGCCTCGCCGCCGCCCGCGCCGCTCTCACCGCCGGTCTGCGACCGATCGTGCTGCACGCTGGTGCCGAGCCGGTGGGGTCCTGGCCGGACTACTACGACAGCCTCACCCTCTTCTCTCCCGCCCGCTACAGTTCCCTGCCCGGCCTGCCCTTCGGTGGTGACCCTGACCGTTACCCTCACCGGGACGAGGTGGTCGCCTACCTCCGACGCTGCGCGCGGGTGCTGGACGCCGAGATCCGCAACCAGACCCGGGTCGTCGCGGTACACGGCCGTGCTGACGGGGGATACCTCGTCCGAACCGGCACCGGCGACGAAATACCCGCCGCCGGTGTCATCGCCGCTACCGGTTCCTTCGGCAGACCGCACCTGCCCAGCTTGCCCGGCCAAGCCGACTACGCGGGAGACCTACGCCATGTCGCCCACTACCGCCGGCCACAGGCGTACGCGGGTAGGCGGGTCGTGGTGGTGGGCGCTGGAAACTCCGCCGTCCAGGTCGCCTACGAACTGGCCATGCACGCCCGGACCACGCTGGCCACCCGAGAGCCCGTCCGCTTTCTGCCGCAGCGGATCCGGGGTCGCGACCTGCACCACTGGCTACATGTCACCGGCGCGGACCGCCTTCCACGGTCCGCCGTCACCCGGCTGATCCGGCACGCCGCCGTGCTGGACACCGGCCGCTACCGCGACGCCCTCGCCTCTGGTGCGCTGCCCCGGCACGAGATGTTCACCGCCTTCACCCCCGACGGTGTGTGCTGGCGCGACGGCACGACCGAAAAGGTCGATGCTGTCATCTTCGCCACGGGCTACCGCCCGGACCTCGACTACCTCAGTCCGCTCGGGGTGGACCGCAACGCGCCCCGGCAGGTCGGTGGAGTGTCGACGACCCATGCCGGCCTTGCCTACCTTGGCCTGGAGTTCCAGCGCTCCTTCGCCTCGAACACGTTGCGCGGTGTCGGACGCGATGCGGCACACGTCATGAACGCGGTCGTCGCGCAGTTACGCGGGGAAAGTAGTCGGCCAGTGGCTCGCCCGCCCGATGTAGGTCGGTGACCACCTGCCGGCACGCCCGGACCAGGTCCGCGTCTGCGTAGCGGTCCGCGCCGACGAGTACGCCGTCGACGTCGTAACACACCTCGTAGAGCGTCTCGTCGGCCACCGCGACGAGTTCCGGCAGCGGCTCGCTGACTTCCAGTGGCGCGACCTGTGGTGGCCCTACGATCCGGACATCGGTGCCGCACTCCGCCCTGATCCGCAGCACGTGCAGGTTCCACCGCACGTACTCGCTCAGCGGCGGCTCCACCACCCGAACCCAGTGCAGCCTGATCGCGTGCCGGGCCATCCGCCGGTGCTCGGCGGCTATCTGCTGCCGGTCGGCCTGGAGCAGCCGCATCGACTCCGGCCAGTCGCCCCGGGCGAACGCCTCCCACACCCCGTAGCCCGGCTCCTGAAAGTGCTGTCGTCGTTCCAGCTTCCAGATGTGCGCGCCGTCGACGGCCCAGAACCGCTCCCAGAAGTCCGCCAGGTACTCCTCCCGCGCCAGCCGCCTCCCGGTCGCCTGATCGAGCAGATCCCGCACGGCCTCACCTCTCTGTCTCGATACCGTCACCTTCCCGGGTGCCGCCGGCTCGGCGCGACCGGAATCGCGTCGAGCCGGCGGTCCGTCGGCATCAGCCGGACGGGTTGCTGCTCAGCGCGGTCGTCTCGATCTTGTCGAGCTTGCGGATCTCGATCTTGTCGAGCTTGCCGGCCTGCGGCTTGTCGGCCTTGCGGCCGTCCGTCTTCTCCATGCGGTTCACCTCCTTCCGGTTTGCCGCCGATGGCGGCTGATCCCCCGTCGGACCCGGTGCCCGTGGCGATGCCACCAGGCACGGGTCCAAAGGACGACAAAGACGACGCTGATGGCAGCTACCGCGCCCGCGTCGAACAGGTCGCCGGCCGAGCCGCCGGCCAGCACGGCGCCGATGGCCGAGGTCAGTACGGTGACCGCCACCGGGAGGGTGACCAGAACCGCCACCGCCAGGCAGGCGACCGTCCCACCGACCAGCACGACGGCGTACGCCCGCACGGCCAGGCGCTCCCGTGCCGTGAGTCGCCGGCTCGGGTCCTCGCCCGGGTCGGCTGCCCGCCGGAACCGGCGCACCGGCCGTGCCGCCAGGTGTCGCAGATAGGCCGAGCCGTCGGCGTACAGGTTGGCGCAGCCGGTCACGTCCTGAAGCACGAAGTAGATGTCGGTACGCATGAACACGAGGAACTGCACCGGGACGAGACCGAGCGAGAGCAGGCCCACCGCCGCGAGCAGGCCATCGGCTGGACCCGCGACACCGGTGGCCCGCGCCAGCACCGTTCCGGCGTAGATCACCAGATTCGTCGCGATACCGGCGAGGTAGACGGTCAGGCGGTCGCGGCGGGGCGCCGCCCACACGCCGCTGACGTCGGTCTGCGCGACCAGGAACTGCAACCGGGTACCGAAGCTGATCCGACCGGGTGCCCCGGCCGCGCGGGCGGTGACCAGGTGCGCCAACTCGTGCAGACCGATAAGCGTCCAGACGATCCCGAAATTGCCGAGCATGATCAGCCCGCCGCTGTCGCTCCAGAGCAGGTCCTGGTGGCGTGGCGCCAGCACGGGCTCGCGTCCGATCGCCACCGCGGCGGCGAGTACCACGGCACCTGCGATCAGCGGGACCACCGGATGCAGCAGCCAGCGGACGTGCCGTTGACGCAGCCACGGCAACATCGGTCTGGGTGCCGGCGCCGTCGGCAGCGGTCGACCGTCGATCTCCGCGACGAAACCGAGGGCGACCAGGTCGGAGACGAATTCGGCGACGTCCACGTCGGCGCCGCTCTCCTCCCGCAGCGTGGTTCGCACCTCGCCGACGGTGGTGTGCGGTAGCAGCGTGATGGCCCGGTGCCCGATCGGCGGAAGTCGGACGAACGACCCGGTGTCGACCCGGCCGACGACCCAGGAGTTGCCCTCGGCACGCAAATGGAGCCGGTGCAGCCGGACCCGACTGCGGTCGGCGATCGGCTTCGGGTCGGACACCTGCGGCGCGGGTGCGGCTGCCCCGGGCGTGGCGCGTCCGCTCACCCCGGGGGCGGTCATGCCGGCGTCCCGCAGGCGGCGCAGTCCGGTCGGCGTGGGTCGTCGCGAACGAAGGTCGCGTCGGGGGCCAGGAGGTTGACCGCGTCGACCCGCCCCGCCGGCAGCGCCGGTACGCCGGTGATCAACGCCATGGCATGGTGTGCCGCCAGGTGACCCGAGATTCCCGCCGTTGGTGCGGCAACCGCGTTCGCGACCGCCGCGTTGCGCCGTACCGTGTCGGCGTGTCGGACACCGATCGCGTGGTGCTGCTCGGCGTCGGCCCACCGGACGCACTCCCAGCACGGTCCGGTGCCCGGCACGTACCGTCCGACCTGCACCAGCGGGCCGTGGTAGCCGGCGTCCACCCAGGGGGTGCCGGTGGCCAGGCAGGCGCGGTTGGTCCATCGCCGCAGCGCCGGTGGCCGGTCGGCGGCCAGCACCAGGACGTCGCATTCCGCGGCGAGGGCCGCCACCTGCTCGGTGCCGGTGACCCGCTGCCGGAGCCCGGTGACCTCGACCGTCGAGTTCAACTGCCGAAGCCGGTCCACCGCCGCATCGACCTTGGCCCGACCGATGTCCTGCTCGGCGTAGAGCAGTTGGCGGTTCAGGTTCGACAGTTCGACCACGTCCGGGTCGACGCAGCGGAGCCGGCCGACACCGCTGGCCGCCAGCGCCATGGCCGCGATCCCGCCGGTGCCACCGAGCCCGATCACGGTGACGGTCGCGCGGCTCAGGGCGACCTGCGGCTCCCAGGTGCTGTCCCGGGGGACGAGGTCCATCCAGCGGAAGTACGCCCGACTGCGGTCGAAACGCTGCCGATCGCGCGCACTGAGCTCGGGCGGGTCGGGCGCGTCGGTCTCCTCGACGTATCCGGAGTCGACGAAGAGTTGCAGGGCGGCGCGGATGTCGGTGCTCGGTTGGTCGGCATGCGCCGTCTGCACGTGGCGCACGATCTCCGCCACGCTGCGGCTGCCGTCCATGCTCTCCAGCAGGCACCAGATGGCACCGCTGGGATCCGCCACCTCGGCGGCGATGCCGTACGTCGGGCCGCCGATCCGGATCCGGCCGTCGGCGATCCGGTAGGGCGCGTGCTCAGGTTTGACGCGTGGACGCCTCATGGCCTCTCCCCGTGTGCCACGTCGGCTGACAACGTCCTGCCCGCCCAGCCTGTCGAGGGCCGGTGCGCCTGTCAATCTGTTTAGGACCGTCCGGCCGGTGCGGCCGGCCGGTGGGTCGGCCATGACGGTCGCGGTGGCGCAGCCGGGACCGGACGGTCAGCGCAGCCGACCGCGCCGGCCGAACCAGTCCCGCGAAGACCGGGTGTTCAGGGCCACCGCCACCCAGGCGAACAGGCCCAGGCCGACGATCGTGATCGCGCCGAAGAGTCCCAGCGAGGCGGCGGCCAGCACACCCGCCACGGCGTACGCAGGGTACGGCGCCCAGCGGCGGCGGGCCGCCAGGCTGACCGCGACCAGGGCGCACGCGGTGGCCATCACGGCGAAGAAGGCGACGGCGCCGAGGGAGCCTTTCGCGGCCAGCGACCGGTGCACCATCGCGAGCGCGAACAGCAGTGCCAGCAGTGCGAACGCGAGCACGGTGACCCGGACCGGGGTTGGCGTCGTGGGAGGCCGGAGCAGGTCCCCGTAGCCGCCGCCGGGTGCGCGTACGACCATAGAGACAACGATGGGCGTCGACGCCTGCCTGAGCGTGCCACTGTCGGCAACGCGACAGCGGACGTGGGCGGCCTAAGCTTCGCCCATGGCGAGGTACTTCGACGTGCACCCGGACAACCCGCAACCGCGCACCATCGGTCAGGTGGTCGAGATCGTTCGCGGGGACGGGTTGATCGCCTACCCCACGGATTCCTGCTTCGCCCTGGGCTGCCAGCTGGGCAACAAGGACGGCATGGACCGGATCCGGGAGATCCGCCACCTCGACAGCGGCCACCACTTCACGTTGGTGTGCCGCGACTTCGCCCAGCTCGGGCAGTTCGTGCAGTTGGACAATGCGGTGTTCCGGGCGGTGAAGGCGGCCACCCCCGGCAGCTACACCTTCATCCTGCCCGCCACGAAGGAGGTGCCCCGGCGGCTGTGGCACCCCCGCAAGAAGACCGTCGGAGTACGCATTCCCGCGCATCCGGTCACCCGCGCGCTGCTGGACGCGCTCGGCGAGCCGTTGCTGTCCAGCACCCTGCTGCTGCCCGACGACGAGGAACCGATGACCCAGGGCTGGGAGATCAAGGAGCGCCTCGACCACGCCGTCGACGCGGTGGTCGACGCGGGTGACTGCGGCACCGAACCGACGACGGTGGTGGACTTCTCCGGCGGTGAGCCCGAGATCGTCCGGGTGGGCGCCGGCGACCCGGCCCGCTTCGCCTGACGTTCCGGCAGGTCCGCCGGGCTGCGTCGGTGGTGGCCTGACAATTGCTGGCCGCCACGCCCCCGTACCCCGTGGCGGCCGTCACCCCGCCTGATCCCACCACGTCTTTCTGACCCGCCAGCGAAGTCCAAACGATTCCGTACGGGGTGTCACGGGATCGATTGTTATCGTCGCAACTCGTGGGTGTCATGAAGGCTGCCGTGTCCAACGGGCCACCCGACCCGGGCACGGCCCACAGCCTCGACGAACTGATCGGCTGCCTACGGGCGCTCAAGCTCTGGGCCGGTGATCCCTCGTACGAGACGATCACCCGGCGGGTAAACGAGCGGTGGCGGGCCGACGGTCGCCCCGACGATGAGATGGCTCGCCGAGGCACCGTCGTGGACTGCTTCAAGACCGGGCGGCGGCGGATCAACGCCGATCTGATGCTCGCCGTCGTACAGGCACTGCACGACGAGACGGGTTACCTCGCGCACTGGCGACAGGCGCTGCGGGTCAGTCTCGCTGAGACGACCGCGGCCGCCCAGGTACGGGTGCTCGACCGGCTGCCCGACGACGCGGGGGCCTTCACAGGCCGTCAGGCGGAGCTGACCCGGCTCCGGGAGTTGGCCGTGCTGACCGCCGAACCCGGCCCGGCTGGGCGCGGCGCGCAGGTCTGCGTGCTCGCCGGCATGGCCGGGGTCGGCAAGACCCACCTCGCGGTACGCGCCGGCCAGTTGCTTGTCGACGAAGGGCACTTCGACACGACGCTCTTCGTCGACCTGCGCGGCTACCACCCGGATCCGGGGCAGCCACCGGCCGAGCCGGGCGCGGTGCTGGACGGCTTCCTGCGCCTGCTGGGCATGTCCGGCCACGAGATCCCGTTCGGCCTGGCGGAGCGCGCGGCGGCGTTCGCCGAGCGGCTCCCGGGTCGGCGGGTGCTGGTCGTGCTCGACAACGCGGCCGGCGCGGAGCAGGTTCGTCCGCTCCTGGCGCGCTCAGCCGGCACCCTGACACTTGTCACCTCCCGGCGCCGGCTCGCCGACCTGGACGAGGCGGTGCATCTCGACCTCGACCTGTTCACGCCGGAGGAGGCGGAGCGGCTGCTGGTCCGGTCGCACCCCGGCGTAGCGGTGGGCAGCGATCCGTCGGCGCACCAGCGTGTCGCGTTGCGGTGCGGGTACCTGCCGTTGGCGCTGAGTGTGGTCGTCGGTCAGATGGCCTCGCGGCCCGGGTGGACGGTCACCGACCACGCCGACCGGCTGGACGAGCGGCACCGGCACCGCCGGCTCGACAGCGGGGTGGAGTTGGCGCTGCACCTGTCGTACCAGCACCTGCCGGACCGGCGGCAGACGCTGCTGCGGCGAATGGCCGCGCAGCCCGGCGCGGATCTGGACGAGCACGGTGCCGCGGCCCTGCTGGACACCGATCCGGCCACCGCCGCAGCCGACCTGCGTCATCTCGCCGCCGAATACCTGGTCCAGCAGCCCGTCGTCGGGCGGTACGCGTTGCACGACCTCGTCCGCGCATACGCGGGGGAGCGCGGCCGGGAGGAGGACCGGCCGGCGGATCGTCGGGCAGCCCTGACCCGTCTGCTCGACCACTACCTGTACAGCGCGGCGGCGGCGATGGAAGCGCTGTATCCGGCCGAGCGTCACCGTCGACCGCCACTGCCTCAGCCACCCCCGGCCGTCCCGGTGCTCGACAAGGCCAGGACCGCGTTGCGCTGGCTGGACGCGGAGCGTGCCACCCTCGTGGCGGTCTGCGTGCACGCGGCCCGCAACGGCTGGCCGCAGCACGCCGTGTGGCTCGCCGGCACCCTGTACGTCTATCTCGACAACGGTGGTTATCCGGCCGATGCGATCACCGTGCACACCGAGGCCGAGCACGCGGCGCGGCTGCTCGGGGACACTGTCGCCGAGGCCACCGCGCTGACGAATCTGGGTGTGGTGTGTTGGCAGTTGGGCCGCTATCCGGAGGGGATCGGGCATCTGGAACGCGCACTGCCGTTGTTCCGCGCGGCCGGTGACGGTCGCGGGGAGGCCCGGGTGCTGGGCAACCTCGGTGTGGTGCACAGCGCGGCCGGGTACTGGGAGCGCGCCGGTGGGTACCACGAGTTGGCGCTCGACCGCTTCGTCCAGATCGGCGACCGGGTCGGTGAGGCGAACACCCTGACGAACCTGGGTGCCGTCCACGAACGGTTGGGCCGCCCCGGTACCGCGGTCGACCAGAACGGCCGGGCCCTGGCGATCTTTCGTGAGCTGCGGCATCTCGGCGGCGAGGCGACCGCGCTGAACAACCTCGGTGACGCCTACGTCGCGCTGGGCAGGTTCGCGGACGCCGTCGAGTGTTACGAACCGGCCCTCGCCCTCTTCCGCGACATCGGGGAACGGTACGGCGAGGCGTGCGTGCTCAACGGGCTGGGGCGGGCGCTGACCGGGCAGGGCGCACGCGACGAGGCGGTCGCGCGGCATGTCGAGGCGTTGGCCCTGGCGACTGAGATCGACAGACCCGAGGAACAGGCCCGCGCCCGTAGCGCGCTCGCCCGGCTGGGCGCGCCGGCCGAGGGGTAGACCGAGCAGCTTTCGTTTGCTCCAGGCGAAAGTTCGGCTGGTGGGTTGGAAACTATCGACGTCGCTTGGGACGACAGCTACGCTCCCAGGCAACAGCCGTCGATGCGAGGGGTGTCATGTCCCGTCGAACCGGAAGGCCCTCCTACCTGGTCGCTCCGCCCGCGCGGCAGCACCGGAAGAGGACGTGGATCGTCGCTACCGCCGCAGCGGCGGTCCTGGTGGCGGCCCCGGCCGGCGGGCTGGTCGGGCACGCTGTGGGTCGGCCGGACCCGACGGAGGCGAGCGTGGCGAAGATGCGCCAGGCCGACGCCGAGCGGGACGCGCAGCAGGTTGTCGAACTCACCGAGATGGCTCACCGGACGGGCGAGGAACTTGCGCCGATCATCCGCGCCGTCCGTCAGGACGCCGAGGCGGGGCGTACGCCCGAGCGGGCCCAGGTCGAACAGTGGCAGCAGACCATGCGGCGGCTGGTCGCCCAGTTCGCCGACCCGCCATCGGGCATGACCGCCACCAACGTCGCCCGTGGCGGGCTGCGTAGCGCCGTCGACCAGGTGGCCGTCGCGGTCGACTCGGTCGCTCTCGCACTCGGCGGTCCGACTGCCGGGCGCGCGGAGCGGATGCAGTTGGCCGCGCGGCAGGCGACCCTCGCCGTCACCACCTGGTCGGTCGCGGCGACCCAGCTCGACCAGGTCAACATCGATGCCGGACAGGGTCACCAGCACGTGCACCTCGATGTCGGCGAGGTGGAGGGCGCGCTCGGTCCGGACGGCTCCGCCGAGGGTGCCGGCGGCTGATCGCATTCATCCAGCTGAGTACGTTTGCTGATCGCGGTCCACAGTGGCCGCCGGAAGCACTGTGGTTTACAGCGATCAATCACCGTCGGCGGCGCGACGATGCCGACCCGGGTGATCGAGTCGCGTCAACGTCGATACTTGCGAATCGGTATCGCATCCGATGCATAATGGGCAACGGGCTGCGTGCGTCGGGGCAACGACCACAGTGATCTGCCGACTTCAATGGAGGCACCTCCATGGCATTGATTCCGGCGGCTGGTGCAGGTTGTAGTGGGCCGTCGACCCCGCCGCCACGAGTTGAGTCCCCGCGAACGGTCAATTCCGAGGTCGAGTGGGACGGGTTCGACCCGGGCGCCTACGTCCAGCACAACTACTCGGTCCTGCGCGATGATGATCGTGAAATCCTCTGTCGGATAAGAGACTTTTTCGCGGGTGCGAAGATTGCCGGCGCAGACTGTGTCGACGTCGGCTCAGGCGCAAACCTCTACCCGACGCTGTCGCTTCTGCCATTCGCCCGCAGCGTCGAACTCTGCGAATATTCCACCGCGAATGTGCGTTGGCTGCGTGATCAGATCAGCGGCTATGACGAGTGCTGGGACGCGTACTGGCAGGTGTGTGCGGAACACGCGGCGTACGCGGCGCTGACCGACCCCCGCAGCCACCTGGCCCGGGTGGGTCGGGTGTTGCAGCTGAGCGTCTTCGACCTGCCCAGGCGGGTCTGGAGTGCGGGCACCATGTTCTTTGTGGCCTGCTCGATCTCGGCCGACCGGGTCGAGGCGGAGCGCGCGATCGGCAGGTTCCTCGGAGCGCTGCGTCCCGGTTCGCCGTTCGCCGCGGCATTCATGCTGGGCTCGAACGGCTACCGCGTCGGGCAGCACTGGTTTCCGGCAGTGCAACTGCACCGCGCGGAGGTGGTGGCGAGCATGGCGGCCGGAGCGTACGACGTGGACATGCACGAGGTGCGCCCCACGCCGTCGTTGCGCGACGGGTATCTTGGCATGCTGCTGGTCACCGGACGTAGCCGCGGCTGACCTCGGATATCGCCGCCCCGCATCCCTCTCACCTGGACACTTGGGCCGGCTGAATTCTGCGGGACATCGGTACGCACGGCCGTTCAGGTCACGCTCCGGCAGGGATACGATGATGGGTGCACGTCATCGTGGATCATCGTGGGTCAGGCAACATCAGCAGCTCCGTTTCGACGACTACAGCAGACGGTGGTGGACCATGCGGATGCAGCCGCGCCAGGAAATTCTCGACATCTGGCGGGCCACGGTGCGTAGCTGTCTTCGCAACGGCGAATGGGACTGGGGCGGCCGGAGCGGGTCCAATTCCATCAGCGACGCGGAGCAACTGCTGACCCTGCTGCTGCCGGCAACCAAGATCCCGGTGCTGTCGCTCGACGATCCGGACCGGATCGACGAGGAGGTCATCGACGCCTTCGGCGCGATCGGCGGCGCGATAGAGATCCCGCGCCGACTGGTCAAGATCATGACCGAGTACTTCGTCCGCTACACCGACGACAGCGGCGCGCCGACCTTTGGTGGTGGCAGCTACCTCACCCCGGTCGAGGGTGGTCCGGACCTCACCGACGAGCAGCGTTCCATGGACGTGGTCGACTCGTTCGCGGTGTCGATCACGCTCACCCTGGCGACGATCGGTTTCGTCAAGATCTACCGCCCCTCCACCCAGCGAGCCGATCTGCGGGCCCAGTTGGACAAGCTGGAGGAGATGGCCAGCATCCGGCTGACCGCGGCCATGGTCGGGCTGCTGCGCAGCTTCAGCACCTCGGTCTTCGCCGCGACCGACGAGTTCGGTGTCCGGCTCTGCGACATGGTCAACCAGGACGAGCTGCCACGCCGTGAGGTGGTGACCGCGTTGCGGGCGCAGCTGCGGGACACCATGGCGAGCCTGCGCAACGTCGTGGTCGGATCCGGTCAGGTCACCGAGGATCTGGACAGCAGTGAAATGCTCTTCGAGTGTGGCTGGTCGTGGGGCACGATCGCCGGTGCCGAGGAGGTCACGACGACCGAGCCGATCGGCCCGCAACGCGAGGGCTCGGCCGAGAACGCTCCCTACCTGTACTTCACCGTCATCGCGGTGGACGCCATCGACGACCTCAATTCCGAACGTACCCGTCTGCTCGGCCTGCTCAACGAGGAACAGCAGCGCCTGTTCCGGATCCTGCAACTGCGCTGGGAGTTGACCCGGAGGTACTGGGCGACGGTGGCCACCTTCGGTAACCGGCGACGGTGGCCGATCGAGGACATTCCCTGGCGTACCACCGACGGCGACCGGACCGACTACTACACCCTGCAGGCCACCTCGCTGGCGGTGAAAGGGCTGGTCGCCAGCGGCCGCGGCGGTGACGAGGAGTTCGGGCGGATCGGGAACGTGCTGGTGGAGCTGGCGCAGCGAGGCCGGATCACCAGGCGCGCCTCGCCCAACGAGGCTGCGCTGGTCGTGCACGCCCCGGGCAAGCAGGTGACCCTGAACGACGCCACCTCCAAACCGATCATGACGTGGAACGTCAACGAGTTCTCCACTGTGCTGCTGCAGCGGGCCACCACCGTCGCCGGGCTGTTGAACAATGCCCGGCACCGCAGCGAGCTGCTCGAACTCGCGGACGAGGTGTGGGAGCACCTGCTGTTGCGGCGCATTCCCGAAGGTCGGCACCGAGGGCTGTGGGATCACGCCGGTGGTGCGTTCCCCGGGCTGGCGCCGCTGCCCGAGGCGCCCTCCTGGTACCTGACCGAGCGGGTCGTGCAGGCCTTGGTCAACGCCGGTCAGCTGCTCTGGGAGCGGCCGTTCCCCCGCGCGGTCAACCTCGCCACGTACGCCCAGGACCTGATCGACGAAGCCGAGTACGTGTTCGACCGTGAGCTGATGAGCGGCACGTTCGCCGGTGAGGCCATGCAACGCAGCATGCGCAGCATCCGGGCGACGCTGCGCCGTGCGCAGTCGCTCGTGGACGACCAACCGGGCACGGCCGCCGCGCTGGCCAGCACCCTGCTGCTACAGCTGAACGACATCACCACCGGCCAACAGAAGGCCAGCGAGGGGATCTGAATGCTGGTTTTCGTCACGTCGCACAAGGGTGGCACCGGGCGCTCGGTGACCGCGGCGAACATCGCCTACCGCAGCGCGCTCTCCGGCCGCTCCACCTGCTACCTGGACTACGACTTCGGTTCGCCGACGGCCGGCATCACGTTCCAGATCCCCCAGGCCACCAACGGTATCGAGGGCGCCGGCCCGAACGGCGGTGGCCTACACCGCTACCTTCGCGGCGAGATCCCGTCCCCGGAGCAGTTGGACGTGTGGGGCACCTCGGAGCGGGTCAGCCTGCGCCAACGACCGCCCCGCTCCAGCTCGCTGGTGCTGCTGCCCGGGCAGCGCAACGGCAGCGAGTTCGGCTTCACCGACGACATCGGCCGACGCTGCGCCGAGCTCTTTCTCCGGCTGGAGGAGGAGTTCGACCTGACCCTGGTGGATCTCAGCGCCGGTCGCTCGTACGCCAGCCAGATCGCGCTGGCCGCCACCGCCAACCGGACCCTGCGCAAGGTGACCGTCCGGTGGCTGGTCTTCCACCGCTGGACACCGCAGCACGTGGCGGCGGCGGCGGATCTCGCCTTCGAGGCCGGTGGGATCCTGGCCATGGGCAAGGAGTACGGCCACGAGCCGGACCGGCTACGGGAGTCGCTACGGTTCGTGCGGACCGCGGTGATCGACTCGCGCGGGCCGGAGGTCGGCCATCTCGAGCTGGCGCAGCAGGCGTTTCTGCGTAAATGCCACGAGGAACTGAAAGAACAGGCCAGCAAGCGGGGCCTCGGACGGACCACGCTGCTCGGCGCGGTGCCGTTGGACCCACTCCTGCAATGGCGCGAGCAGCTGATCTCGGACAATGACGTGCAGGCCAAGATCGCCAACGCCGGGACCGTGGACGCCTTCGTGAAGCTGACCGAGAAGCTCTTCGACGAGACCGCATGGGAGACCGTGTGATGAGCGTGGACGTCAGGTTTCAGGAGGCAGCCGCGGTACGCCGGACGGAGAGCGTGCCGTACTCGCATCTCTCGGTCGAGCTGGGGCACGTCTACGCCGAGGACTTCGGCGACGGATGCCGCGACCTACGGCGCAAGTTCGCCCGGATCGCGGACTGGGCGCAGGCGATCCCGGCGCTGGCCCGCCGGGGGCTGCGCCCCCACCGACAACCCAGAATCAGCACCTGTTTCCTCGTCGACGACTACTTCCACAGGTTCGCCACGCCGCGCGAGGTGATCCCGCAGGTACAGCAGGCCGCGGCGGAGCACGGGCTGATGCTCGACTATGTGGCCCGCGAATCCAGCTTCGCCCGCTACGACGACGTCGAACTGGCCCGGCTGGTGGTGGACACCCTGGTCGTGGAGCCGCCACGCAACACCACCGGAAGCCGCCCACCGCTGAGTGAGTCGGGCTGGCTGTCCAACGGCAAGCGTTCGCCGGGGCACGCCGACGCGCCCGCGATGACGCTGCCGATACCGTGGTCACCGCCGCTGCAGTCCGGCGACGCACCGCACTCCATTTTCGTCGACATCGAACTGTGGTCCGACGAACCGGACCGCCGGGTGTGGGCCTGTGCGCTGCTCGCCTCGGTGTGGCAGATGACCCGGCTGGGTGTGCTGCGGCACCGGGGGCAGACGATCACCCAGCCGTACCGCCTTCCCGCCGACGAGCCGCTGCCGACCGACTGGGACCGCCTCCCGGCCATCGTCCAGCTGAATCCGAACGCCACACCGTTCTGCGGGTACCGCACCGTGACGATGATGGACACCCGGTACCTGCCGGTCGAGCTGGCCGTACGGACCATTCTCGGGCAGGTGGCGGTGCCACCCGCGGTCGCGCGCCAGGTCGCCAAGCGGGCCGGCAGCGAGGGCCTGGAACTGCCCGACGAGTTGGTCGACCGGCTGAGCTACGTGTTCATCGGCGACTGATCAGCCGCGTGGCGCCTGCGCACCGCGACCGACCCTGCGGTCCGACGGGCCCCGGTTGGCGGCCGAGAACGGTTCGGTGAGCGGGGCGGGCCCACACGGCTGGCCGACCGCCGCCCGGCCGGCCAGGTCGCGCAGGATGGCCATGTTGCCGACGGTGATCTGATCCCGGATCCAGTTGACCGAGGACTGCCACTGCCGGCTGAACCCCGGTACCTGCTCCAGCCGGTCCCAGATCGGCCGCAGCCGTGGGTCGACGCGGGCACCGGGCAGCCACAGATGCAACAGGTGCTCCAGCACCGGCCGCAGCCGTTCGATGTGTTCCTGCGTCGAGCCGGCGCGGGTCACCGCGGCTTCCACCAGGGCGGACAGCATGGTGAGCAGCCAGTCGTGCAGGGCGAGATCCTCGCAGAGGCCGGCGACCGCCGCCGGCACGTCCTGCGGGCTCACCGTGAGTCGCACGGTGCGCAGCGTCGGTGAGTCCACCGCCACGTCCGCCGTGGCGTTCTCGCCCGGCTGTTGATGCACCTGGGCGGTCCACCGCAGCCGGGTGCGCGCCGCACGCAGCGGTGGACGTCGGTCCAGCAGGTCGGACATCTGCACACTGTCGAGCACCCGGCCGGTGATCGCGTCCAGGTTCAGCACGTCGGCGGCGTTGCCGTGCAGGAACCCGCTCGTCAGGTCGTCGGCGTCCAGCTTGCCGACCGTCTCCAGCACACCCGAGTTGGCCAGGTAGTGCGACCACGGCCGGCGGCGTTCCCCGGCGACGACCTGGATGATGGAGGAGGCCTGCACGATCCGACCGCCGGTGATGACGGCCCGGGTGACCACCGCGCCAACTCCCCGCAGTTGGCGGTTCTTCGCGCTCGGCAGCCAGCAGTCCACGCCGGTACGGACGTCGGGTGAGACCGCGTACAGCGACGGACGTCGGGAGGTCAGCACCGCCTCACCCTCGACCAGGCTGAGCACCTCGGCACTCTGATCCTGCGCCAGCGCCGTGCTGTGCTGTAGCAGGCTGGTGTGCACCTCGCCCACCGTGAGCATGGTTCCTCCGCATCGGCACCACGGGGGACACCGGCGGGCATGGACCTGCGGCCGGTGACCGGATCGAATCCGTCCCGCGGCCATCATAGGCCCATCCGTGGCGGGAAAGCCGATATGTGACCGGGGTGCGGACTTCACGGGCCGGATGGATGTGACGACGGCTGATATTTTGAAGAATGCGGTCGCCAGCCACCCCTGGAGTTTGCCGTCGATGAAGGTCTACATTTCAGCCACCCAAAAGGACCTGCTGGAATACCGTGCGGCCGTACACGCGGTGGCGCGTCGCCTCGAGATCGAGGACGTCGCCATGGAGGCGTACGGGGCCGACGCCCGTCCACCCCTGGAACGCTGCCTGACCGACGTACGCCGATGTGATCTCTACGTCGGGCTTTTCGCCTGGCGTTACGGCTACCGGCCACCGGGTCAGGAGTCCTCGATCACCGAGCTGGAGTACCGTGAGGCACTCGCCGCCGGCAAGCCGTGCCTGATCTTCCTGGTCGCCGAGGACACGCCCTGGCCGGTCGACATGATCGACCGCAACGGCGACTGGCAGCAGATCGTGGCGTTGCGCAACGAGTTGAAGGAGCGCCACCTGTGCGCCTTCTTCTCCAGCGTGGACGATCTGTCGGCGAAGGTCACCGTGGCGCTGGCCGACGTGCGCAGCGGCCGGTCACCGGCGCGTGAGCCCGGCGACCCCGACACCCACCTGCCGGAGGCGGTCCGCAGCCAGTACCACAAGCAGCTGCGGCTGCGGTATCAGGCGGTGCCGCTGGACGCCGTCGCGCCCCGGCCCACCATCGGCTACCTCACCGTCGGGCTGTCCAACGTGTTCGTCGAGCCACGGGTGCACGAGGACGCCCGGCCGGAGATGCCGTTGGCCTGGTGGCGTTGGGCGGGCTCCGGGCCGGACGGTGACGCCGGCGCGCTGCCCGGCGTGGTGGACCCGAGGGACGTGGAACGGCTCTGGGAGGAGTACGCGGCCAAGGAGGCGTCGGCGCTGTTCGACGTGGTCTGTGACCCGGCGCGGCGGGCCATCGTGCTGCTCGGCGATCCCGGGTCCGGCAAATCGGCGGCGGCACGTTACCTCGCCCTCGCGCTTGCCGGCGTCTGTGACGAGCCCCGGCTGGCGGCGTTGGACCGGTACCTTCCCGTCCTGATCGAGCTGCGATCGTACGCCGCGCATCGCGGGGACGGCCGGTGTGACGGGCTGTTGGACTACGTCGGCCACCGGCACCAGCAGGGGCTGGCCGGGATCGACCGGGACGTGCTTGAGGCGTACCTGCGGCAGGGCGGGCAGGCGCTGTTCCTCTTCGACGGGTTGGACGAGGTGTTCGATCCGGCGCAACGTGAGGAGATGGCCGGGCAGATCGCCACCTTTGCCAACGAGTACCCCGGGGTGCGCACGGTGGTCACCTCCCGGGCGGCCGGCTACCTCCGGCACACCTTCGCCAACGCCGGATTCGACCACTTCACCCTGGAGGATCTCGACGACGAGCGGATCGCGCGTTTCCTCGGCAACTGGTACCAGTACGTGGTGCCGACCCCGTCGGTCGAGGCGGACCGGCAGCGGCGGCAGATCCTCGACGTGGTGCGGCGATCCCGGGCGATGCACGAGATCGCCGGCAATCCGTTGCTGCTGATGCTCATGGCCATCGTCGGTCGGGACCGCCCGCTGCCCCGCAACCGTCGCCGGCTCTACGCGCACGTCACCGATGTGCTGATCTCCGAATGGGACGTGACCAAGCAACTGCGGGAGAGCCACGGCGACGTGCCGCCGTTGGATCCGCAGGCGAAGCTGCGGTTGCTGCGCCACCTGGCCTTCTGGATGCAGTGCCGGGAGTCGGGGCCGGCCGGCAACTACATCGAGGCGGATGAGCTCTCGCGTATCTTCCGGGACCACCTGGTGGAGTTCTACGGTTTCGAGAACGACCGCGCGCACGCCATGGCGTACTCGATGATTGACAAATTGCGCCAGCGCAGCTTCATCCTGGAACGGTACGGGTTGCGCCTGTTCGGGTTCGTGCACCGTACGTTTCTGGAGTTCTTCTGTGCCGAGGAGATCGTGGACAGGTTCGATCATGACCCGGACACCTGGGGGATCGACCAGTTGCGTGCGCTGTTCCGCGATAACTGGGCAGATCCGTCCTGGCGGGAGGTGCTACGGCTGGTCGCCAGCGCGTTGCCCGCCGAGGTTGCCAACGAGCTGGTGACCCTGCTGGCCACCGAGGTCAACCGACCGTGGCCGCCGCTGAACCTGCCCAGCGCACCGTGGAACCTGGTCCTGGCCGCGCAGTGCGTGGCGGAGGCACCGCAGCCGGCCGGTCTGGCCGGTGCCGGCGAGGCGGTGCTCCGCCAGGTCGTGCTGCTGATCGAGCACGGCATCTCCGCCGACGATCCGAACCTCGTCGAGGTCACCGAGCAGGAACTGCTCTCCTCGATCCGGGCGCTCGGGCCGCACTGGCCCGGCCGGGCCGTCTTCCTGCACTGGTACCGCCGCCGCGGGGTGCGCACCAGCTGGCGTTCCGGTTCGACCTTCGCCACCCGGTCGGCGGCGGTGCTGTCCACCGCCGATGAGCAACTGGAGGAGTTGCTGGTCCGGGAACTCGGCCAGGGACGCGAACGGCAGGCGCGGATCGCGCTTGTCGCCGGTCTGGCGGAGGCCGCCGGACGGTTGGACGACACCGGCCGCAGCCGCCGCCACTGTCAGGATCTGCTGCTCGCACAGGCCCGGGCGGAAGGCTCGACCGCGGTCCGCCAGGCCGCGGTCCGCGCGTTGGTCGCCAACTTCGGTGCCGCCGGTGACCTGGTCGTGGCGCTGAGCGAACTCGCCGGTTCCGCCGACGCGGCGGTCCGCGCCCTCGCCGTGCAGTCCCTCGGCGGGCGGTCCGAGCTGGCCGAGGAGATTCGACGGTTGCTGCTGACGCGGGCGACCGAGGACCGGGACACCGGCGTACGGCGGGCCGCCGTGACGGTGCTCGCCACCCGCTGTCTCGACCTGCCAGATGTCACCGAGACGCTGCACCGACTGCTGGCCACCGACACCGACCCCGGCGTGGTGCAGTCCGCGTTGCGTTGCCTGCTCACCCTCCCCGAGCAGAGCGAGACGGCCCGTGGGCGTGCCCTGTCCCGGATCGCCGGTGACTCCCATGACGAGGTGCGACGCTGCCTGGTGTGCGAGCTGCTGCCGGGGCGGGTCGGCGCGGAGGGCACCGAGCTGCTGCTGAAACTGGCCGGTTCGGACGCCTCCGCACGGGTCCGTGCCGTCGCCGTACAGCGACTGGTGCTGGTCAACGACCCGGACGGGCGGTGCCGGGACCGGCTGGTGGACCGGATCGAGCAGGACGAGGACGCGTCGGTGCGGGCGGCGGCGGTGGCGGCGTTGACCGACCGGTACCGGGTCGACGACAGCGGCTGGGCGGTCGCCGCGCAGGCGGCGCGGACGGACGACGACGCGACGGTGCGGCTCGCCGCGGTTCGTGCGCTGGCCGAGGCGTACCCGGATCACCGCACCGGCGAGCTGCTGCTGGAACGGGCCCGCCAGGACCCCACCGCCGGTGTCCGGCTCGCCGCCGTCGACCTGCTCACCGGTCGGCCGCTGCTCGGGCCCGCCACGCAGGAGCTGCTCATCAGCCGGGCGGCCCGGGAACGGGATCCGATCGTCCGGCTCCGCGTCACCCGCAGCCTGGCCCACCTCGGTGAGCCGCTCGACTCGGCGGTGGTGGAGTGCCTCGCCGAGCAGGTCCGCCGGGATCCCGACCCGAACGTGCTGCGGGCGGCCGCGCAGGCGCTGGCCCGCGACGGTGGCAGCGACGGGCTGGTGGAGACGCTGTCGCGGCGGGCACGCCGGGACAGCTACGCCGGCATCCGACTCGCCGCTGTGGAGACCCTCAGCGCGTACGGTGACCCGGACGTGGTGACCGACGTGCTGCTGGAATGCATCGAGTCCGACACCGATCCGGCGGCCTTCGACGCGGCGGTGTGTTGCCTGATCGCGCGAGGTGAGACCGCCATGGCGGTGACGCTGCGGCTGATGCGCCGGCTGGCCGATCGGGATCCGGCGATCCGGGCCCGCATCGCCGCAGCGCTCGGCGAGCACTTCGGCAACGACCCGGAGGTCCGGGTGCTGCTGGTGGGTCTGGTGCGCGACGATCCGGCGCTGGAGGTACGCCGCCGGGCCGCGGAGCAACTCGCGGCCAACCTGGCCGACCGGACGGGGGTACGGGAGCTGCTGATGCGGCTGGTCGACGACGAGGACTGGGAGATCCGCCGTACCGCGTTGCTCGCGCTCGCCCGGCACTACGGCGAGGACACCCGGACCAGGCCGCTGCTCGTCCGACTGGCCGGCGCGCCCGATCCCACGGTACGGGGGCTCGCCGGTCAGCTGCTGGCCACGCTACCCGGCACCAGCCCGGACGACTTCCCGTGATCGGCCCTCGGGTCGCCGGTGGTCGATGTCGCTGGTCGGGCACGCGGACGGTGTCCCGCGACCGGTCAGGCTACGGCTCGGCGCCGGTGGGTGCCACCGCGGCCGGATAGACCCGGGTTTCGGCCGCCTTGACGGCGGCCCAGAGCGTTCGTCCGGGTGCCAGTTGCAGTTGGGCGGCGGCGGCCGGGGTGATGTCGGCCGCCACGGTGACCGGGCCGTCGAGTTGCACCCGCAGGTTGTCGCCGTGGCGCTGTATCCCGTTGACGGTGACCGGCCAGGTGTTGCGGGGGCTGCCGTCGGGGCGACGGGGATGCAGCGCCACGGCCGACGGCGCGAAGGCGACGAAGACGGCACCCACGTGCTGGTCGCCGGTGACGAGGTGGAACCCGTCGGTGAGCCGGACGTGGTGCCCGTCCGCGTACCCCCGGTAGAGGTTGAGACCGACCAGGCGGGCGACGTAGTCGCTGCGTGGCTGGGCGGTGACGGTGGCGACGTCGCCCTCCTGCACCACCTGCCCGTCCTCGATGATGACCAGCCGGTCGGCGAGGACGACGGCGTCGATCGGGTCGTGGGTGACCAGCAGTGTGGCGCCGCGGTGGTTGGCGAGATGGTGGTGGAGTTGGGCGCGGGTGTCGAGCCGGGTCCGGGCGTCGAGGGCGGCGAGTGGCTCGTCGAGCAGCAGCAGTGCCGGTTCGACGGCGAGGGCCCGTGCCAGGGCAACCCGCTGGGCCTGCCCGCCGGACAGCTGCCGGGGCTTGCGCCGGGCGTGGTCGGCGAGCCCGACCCGGGCCAGCCAGTCCGCGGCCCGCTGCCGGGCCCGCTGCCGGTCGAGGCCCTGTCGACGTGGCCCGAACGCGATGTTGTCCAGCGCGGTCAGGTGCGGGAAGAGCAGGTAGTCCTGGAACACGACGCCGATCGGGCGCTGCTCGGTCGGCGTCCAGATCCGCCGGCCGGGATGATCCAGGTGGCGGCCGGCGAGGCTGAGGTGCCCGTCGGTGAGCGGGAGCAGGCCGGCGAAAGCCCGCAGCGCGGTGGTCTTGCCGGCACCGTTCGGCCCGAGGAGTGCGACGACCTCGCCGGGGCGGATGGTCAGCGGCAGGTCGAGTCGGAAGGTGCCACGGTCCACGACGAGGTGGGCGTCGAGCACCGCACGTCCGGGCGGTGGATCGCCCGGCGGGCTCGGATCGACGCCGGGGGAGTTCGGATCGGTGGTCATGAGCTGCCGAGCCATCGGTCGCGGAGGCTGGCCAGGATCACCACCGAGACGGTGAGCAGGACGAGACTGAGCACGATCGCCGCCTCCAAGTCGGTTTCGAGGGCGAGGTACACCGCGAGCGGCATGGTCTGGGTACGGCCGGGGAAGTTGCCGGCGAAGGTGATGGTGGCGCCGAACTCGCCGAGCGCCCGGGCCCAGCACAGCACCGCTCCGGCGGCGATGCCCGGGGCGACCAACGGGAGCGTGACGTGGGTGAAGGTGGTCCACCGGCCCGCGCCGAGGGTCGCCGCCGCCTCCTCGTACCGGACGTCCGCGCCGCGCAGCGCGCCCTCGACGGCGATCACCAGGAAGGGCATTGCGACGAAGGCCTCGGCGAGCACCACACCGGTCGTGGTGAACGGCAGGGTGAACCCGAAGGTGCTGTCGAGCCAGCCGCCGAGGATGCCCCGCCGGCCGAAGACGAGCAGCAGAGCCACGCCACCGACCACCGGCGGCAGCACCAGCGGCACGGTGACCAGGGCACGCACGAGGCGGCGCCCCGGGAAGTCGATGCGGGCGAGCAGCCAGGCCAGGGGCACCCCGAGGACGAGGCAGAGCAGCGTGGCGAGGGTGGCCGCCTGTACGGACAGCCGCAGCGCGGTGAGCACCCCCGGCTCGGTCAGGCGCTGTGGGAGGGTGCTCCACGGCGTACGGACCAGCAGACCTGCCAGCGGAAGCACCAGGAAGAGCAGGCCGAGGCCGGCGGGCAGCAGCAACGCGACGGGTACCCGACCGGTGCGCCTGGCGCGTGGAGGTGGCGTGGACCGGGCGGGCGCGACGGTCACCTGGTCAGGCCGGGGCATCTGCTACGGAGCCTGGAATCCGGCGGCGGCGAGGACGGCCTGGCCCGGCCCGGAGAGCACCTGCTCGACGAACGCCCGGGCGGCCGGCTGATTCGGGGCGTTCGTCAGCACGACGATCGGATAGTCGTTTATCGCCCCGGCCGATTCGGGGAACTCGATTCCATCCACGTCCTCGTCGGCGGCCCGTACGTCGGAGCGGTACACAAGTGCCGCGTCGACCTCGCCCAGCCGTACCTTGGACAGGGCCGCCTTGACGTCCGGTTCCAGCGTGACCGGGGTGAGTTTCGTCCCGGCGGCGGCCAGGACCTTCGCCGCCGCCGCGCCACAGGGGACCTGTTCGGCACAGAGCGCGACCTTGACGCCCGGCTGGGTCAGGTCGGCCAGGCCGTTCACCCCGCCCGGGTTGCCGTCCGGTACCGCGATCACGAGCTGGTTGCGGACGAAGATGCGCGGGTTGCCGTCGCCGTTGCCGGCGTCGATGACGGTCGTCATGTTCCCGGGAGAGGCGGAGGCGAAGACGTCCGCCGGGGCACCCTGGTTGATCTGGTTCGCGAGGGCGGAGCTGCCGGCGAAGCTGAAGGTGACCCGTACGCCGGGATTCGCCGTCTCGAAGTCCTCGCCGATCCGGGTGAACGACTCGGTGAGCGACGCGGCGGCGAACACCGTGACGTCACCGGTCAAGGCACCGTCCGGCGGTCGCCGGTCGCTGCTCCCGCCACTGCCGCAGCCGGTGATCGCGACCGTCA
The DNA here is from genome assembly GCF_049178935.1 of Verrucosispora sp. WMMD703. NCBI lineage: Bacteria > Bacillati > Actinomycetota > Actinomycetes > Micromonosporales > Micromonosporaceae > Micromonospora > Verrucosispora sp. WMMD703. Next base: position 3,196,452 of record NZ_JBMHMM010000004.1, read on the forward strand.
TCGTGGCGGTGAACAGGGCCAGGCGTCGGGTGGTCACGAGCCGTTGCTCCGGCCCGCGTTGGTCGGCGGTCGCTCCACGACGACGGTGGTCGACTTGATCACCGCGATCGCCACCGAACCGACCGACAGTCCCAGCTTGTCGACGGCCTCGCGGCTCATCAGCGACACCACCCGGAACGGGCCGGCCTGAATGTCCACCTGGGCCATCACGGCGTCCTTGAGCACGGCGGTGACGATCCCCCGGAGCCGGTTACGGGCCGAGGACTCGTCGGCCCGATCGACCGGGTCGTCGGACCGCGCCCGGACGAAGGCGGCCAGATCGACGCCGTGGACCAACCGATGTCCCTGCTCGTCGCGGGTGGCGGCGAGACGACCGGCATCCACCCAGCGCCGCACCGTGTCCGCGCTGACCCCCAGCAGCTCGGCCGCCTCGCTCATGCGGAACAACGTCACGGCGCTCACCCTACGCCATGCTGCTACGAGCCTGAGGATAGGCAAACCATCGAATCTGCGGGCCGTGCGCCGCCTTTCGAATTGCAGCTGCGGTTTGTCGAGGTCGTCGGCGTTCGTCAGTGGTGGTCGCAGCGGTGGTGGAACAGCACCGGATGCAGCCGGTCCAGGAGGTCCTGCTGACCGTCGAGTGGCGGGGTGAAGCAGAGCCGGTAACAGGCGGTCGAGTCACCGTCGGGAACGGAGACGAGCAGCCCGTACCGGTCGAGCCGCAGCGGGCACGGCAGGCAGTCGGCCGGCAGGTCGACACCCGAGGCGACCAGCTGCCGCCGCAGGAACGGGTAGAGCTGCGGGCCGTGATGGTCGACCAGATCGACCAGGAACGGGCGTTCCATCGCTGCCACCGGATCCGGGTCGGCACTGCGATAGTCGGCGAGACCGATCGCGAGTTCGTCGTGCCGGCCCACCGACGAGCCGTCGGTAACCGGGCCGTCCGGCCAGCCGGAGGTCGCGGGCGCAGGCGGCCGGGGGCCCTCGTGCGGTTCGGCCCGCCGGGGGAGCAGCGTGACGCGGCTCGGTACGACCTCGACGATGACGGTGTGGTGGCCGACGTCGAGCAGGTCGGGATCGGGCAGGGTGACGGCGATCGAGTCGGCGGCGGTCCGGGCCGCGTTTCCACCGAGCGGGGTTGCCCGACCGCTCACCCGGACCTGGCCCCAACCGGGCGAGAACGGCAGCGGTGGTTCGTCGGCGATCTGCACGCACACGTCGTGGGGCCCGGTGGCGAGCGGGTCGCCACGGTGACAGAGCAGCAGGACGCGGCCGTCGTCGTCGGCGCCGTGCCGTACTCCCGTGACCGGGGAAAGGTCTTCCACCACGACGGTGGCCGGGGTGGTGCTGCTGACCAGAGTACGGGCCAGTTCTGCTCGGCTGGGCTGCATGGAGGCTCCGTTCGTGAAGGTGGGTCGGGACGGCGGCGGTGCGCTACCGGTGGGAGGTGACGCAGGCCCGGCAGGACGGGTGGGCGCCGATCAGACCGGCCAGGTGTGCGACCGCTTCCCGGAGCCCGTCGGCCGGGCTGACGAAGGCGATCCGCGCGTCCCGGTGGTGTGTCGGCAACTCCAGGCGCAGCACGATCCCGTACCGGTCGAGTCGTAGTGGATGGACGGATCGGGCGTCGACGCCGAGGCCGGCAGCGGCCTGCCGGCCCAGGCGTCGCATCGCGTCCGGATGCCGGTGCAGGTGGCGCAGCAGTTCCGCCTCGTGCGCGGCGAGTGGATCGGGACGTGCGCCGGCCAGTGCGTCCGGATCCACGCTGGCGTCGCCGTCGGGGTCGATGAGATCGGCGCTGGCCAGGTCGAGCCGGGCGGTCACCTCGCCGCCGTCGAGTTCGTCGAGGGTGAGCCAGCCGGACAGGGTGGCGCGGGCGCGGACCCGATCGCGTACGGGGAGCGGCACGAGATCGGTCAGTTCGATCTGTGCGGGTGTCTCGCCCAGGTCGAGCAACTGCCGGGCCACCTCGGTCCGGGCGGGCAGGGCGAGTCGCAGCCGCCCGTCGGCGGCGACGGTGTGCCGACCGACCAGATTCGCGCGGTGCGTGGGGGTACGCAGGGTCAGTGACCCGGTGCCGACGAGCAGCGTACGCAGCCGTTCCGCCGGGGTGCTGGTCGTCACCGCCGGGAGTGCCTTGCCCAACGTTCCCACCTCCGTTTAGGTTAGCCTTACCTTACTAGAGAGGTGATGATGAACCAGTCCCGCCCTAAGATCAAGCGCTCCCGCCGGCTCGGCATCCCGCTGACGCCCAAGTGCGTGCGCTACTTCGAGCGACGGCCGTACCCGCCGGGAGTCCACGGTCGCTCGCGGACCAAGGAGAGCGACTACAAGGTCCGCCTGCTGGAGAAGCAGCGTCTGAAGGCCCAGTGCGACCTGCGGGAACGTCAGCTCCGGCGGGCGTTCGACCGGGCGGTGCGTCGCCCGGGCAAGACCGGCGAGGAGCTGGTGATCGACCTGGAGAGCCGTCTCGACGCGCTCGTCCTGCGGGCCGGCTTCGCCCGCACCATCTACCAGGCCCGCCAGGCTGTCAGCCATGGGCATGTGAACGTCAACGGCCGGCGGGTCGACCGGCCGTCCGCCCGACTGAGCCCCGGTGACGTGCTCGCGGTACGCGAGGGCAGCCGCGCCAAGACGCCCTTCGTCGTCGCCGCGGCCGGCACCCACGCCCCGCAGCGCCCGGCCGCGTACCTCGACGTCGACCTGTCCGGGTTGACCGCGCGGCTGACCCGGCTGCCGCACCGCGCCGAGGTGCCGGTCCGCTGCGACGAGCAACTGGTCGTGGAGTACTACTCGCGCTGAACTCTGGCACCGCCGCCCGGCCGGCTGCCCGCCTTCAGTGGAGGCGGAGCCGTCCGGGTTCGGTGACCGGTCCCTTCTGGACCCACCTGCGCCGGGTTGGCGGCGGCGCTGTTTCACGAATATTTCGGATCGATCTCGACCAAGGTATTGACGATCTATGTTAGCGCTAACAGCATAGAGGCTCCCGTACCACTCGCGTCTGGAGCCCCGCCATGCAGGTGTCTGCCGGCCCTCCTGCCCCACGCCCGCCACGACGAATGCCACTGGTCACGGCCGGCGTGCTGCTCTGCGCCGCCGCGATCTCCCCAGGTGGCGTGGCGCACGCCGCCGACGAGTGGGCCCCTCCTTCGTCGTACACCTCGACCGACCGCGGGGACGGCACCTACAGTGTGCCGCTGCTGCGCTCCGACGTGCCGGACATCAGCGTGGAACGGGTGCCGGCGGCCGAGAACGACGAGGGTCGCGACGTCTACTACATGATCAGCACCACGATGCACCTCAGCCCGGGTGCGCCGATCATGAAGTCCTACGACCTCGTGAACTGGGAAATCGTCAACTACGTGTTCAACCGGGCGAGCGTCGGCGACTCGTTCTCGTTACGCAACGGGCAGAACTCGTACGGGCAGGGCCAGTGGGCCTCGTCCCTGCGCCACCACGACGGCGTCTTCTACGTCGCGTTCAACACCAACAACCTCGGCGGCGCGTACATCTACCGCACCGACGACATCGAGAACGGGGCGTGGCAGCGCACGGCGCTGGGCCGGGGCCTGCACGATCCCTCGCTCTTCTTCGACCTCGACGGCACGCCGTACATCTTCTACGGTTCCGGCGGGACCAGCGCGGTACGGCTCAACGCCGACCTGACCGAGATCACCGCGGACTACCCCAACATCTTCACCGCGGGTGACTACGCCGGTCAGCCGTTCATCGGCGGGTTGTTCGAGGGGGCCCAGTTCTACCACATCGACGGTTGGTACTACGCGGTCATCATCACCTGGCCCTCCGGCCAGGGCCGGCAGGTCGTCATGTTCCGCTCCCGCGAACTGCTCGGCCGCTACACCTCGACCGGCGGCGTGAACACCTACGAGGCGCGCGGCGTGCTCAACTCCAACGGATTCGCGCAGGGCAGCCTGGTGCCGATCACCCGCGACGGCGGGACGACGGACTGGTACGGCATGTTCTTCCGGGACACCTTCCCGATCGGCCGCATCCCGGCGCTCATCCCCGCCACCTGGTCAGACGGCTGGCCGACCTTCGGGGCCAACGGGGTCGTGGCGGTGGACGGCACCTTCGCCAAACCGATCCGGCTCAGCCCCGCCGAGGAACTGTTCGCCCGGCAGCAGAGCATCGTGGTCTCCGACGACTTCGCCAACGACGCGCCGCACAAGCCCTACCTGGACGAAGAGTGGACGCCGCCGCCGGGAAGCGCGGAGGAGATCGCGCCGAACGGGTCGCGGCTGGACCTGGCGTGGCAATGGAACCACGCCCCGGACAACCGGTACTGGTCGCTGACCGACCGCGCCGGATGGCTGCGACTCACCGCCGGCAAGGTCGTCACCGGCGACTACGTCTACACCAAGCTCGCCAACCGCGCCGAACTGGCCTGGTTCGAGGAGGCCCGCAACACCCTGTCGCAGCGGACGTTCGGACCACGGCAGTCGGTGGAAACCAGAATGGACATCTCCGGGATGAAGGACGGCGACGTCGCCGGTCTGGCCGCCTACAACCGCGGTTTCTCGTACGTCGCGGTCAAGCGGACCGGTGGCGTCAACACCATCGGCGTGGTGAACCGGGGCCAACCGTTCGCGGTCGACCTGGACCAGGCGACGCTGGAGAACTTCCTGCCGGGCAGCACCGTGCCGCTGGGTGACGCCACCGAGGTGCACCTGAAGGCGGACCTCGACTTCGCCTCGCCCACCGGTCAGCTCTGGACGACCTTCCACTACAGCCTCGACGGGCGTCAGTGGTCCCAACTGGGCAGCCGGGTCGGCCCGCAGACGCTGGACGGCAGTCTCGCCCACTTCATGGGGCACCGGGTCGGCCTGTTCAACTACGCGACCCAGCAGACCGGCGGGCACGTCGACTTCGACCACTTCCTGCTCAGCGACACGCTGACGGCCCAGGGCCGACCACTGGACACCAGCCGGCTGGACGCCGCCATCGCGTACGCCGGGTCGCTGGACGAGGCCGACCATCCCGCCGACGCCTGGGCCGTCATGCTCGCCCGGCTGGCCGAGGCGCAGGCGGCGCGGGCCGCCGGGTTCGGCACCCAGAACCAGATCGACGCCCCCGAGCGGGCGCTGAGCTACCAGCTCGCCCGGCTCGGCGTACTCCGGGCCGACCGGGTCGAGGTGCCGGTGACCGTGAACGCGCAGGCGCGCTGCGTCGGTGGCAGCGCGTACGTGGCCGTGCAGGCCCGTAACGACCATGACGCGCCGGTCGACATCGTGCTGGAGACCGCGTACGGCCAGCGGTCGGTCCCGGACGTCGCGCCCGGCGCCCACGCCTACCAGCAGTTCAACACCCGTGCCCCGGCGGTGTCCGCCGGCACCGTGACCGTCCGGGTCACCGGGCCGGTCGACGGACGCATGGTGACCACCGTGCATACGGCGAACCACCCGGCTGCGGACTGCTGACCCGCCACGGCGAAGGCTGGACGGCCCGGGCCGGCCGCCAGCATCCGAACCCCCGGATCCACCGCAGTGATCAAGGAGGATGTCAGTGACACATCGCGTGCGAAGGGCGGCCCTACGTCGGGCCGCCGCTGTCGTCACGGTCGGGCTCATGCTGGCCACCGGGCTCGTCGCCGGGTCGCCGGCCCAGGCGGACGAGACCGATCTTGTCGTGAACGGCGGATTCGAGGACGGCCTCACCGGCTGGTTCGTCAACAACGGCAACGCGACCGACAGCGCCACTCTGTCGCTCACCGCGGACGCCCACGCGGGCTCGAACGCCGTGCTCGTCACCAACCGGGCGACCACCGGGTCCGGCCCGATGCAGGATCTCAGCGGCCGGATGCAGGCCGGGCAGAGCTACACGCTGACCGCCCGGATCAAGTACGAGAACCCGAACGGACCGGCGACGAAGCAGTTCTTCGCCACGATGCACTACGGCGCGGCGACCTACACCAACCTGGTCAGCGTCGTCGCCACCAAGGGCCAGTGGGCGGAGTTCACCGGAACCTTCACCATCCCGGCCGATCAGAACGTGTCGACCGCCCGGCTGTTCTTCGAGACGCCGTGGACGAGCACGCCGTCGTCGGACCCCGAGGTGCACCTGATGGACTTCAAGCTGGACGGCGTGTCGGTGGTCGGCGCCGCGCCGCCGCCCGCGCCGTCGAAGACGATTGAGGTCGTCGGCAAGCTGCCCGGCGAGCACAACCCGTTGATCGGGCACAAGTTCGGTGCCGACGGCTTCGGCTTCGTGCACGACGGCCGGGTCTACCTGTACCTGACCAACGACACCCAGGGGTACGCGCCCGACCCGGCCACCGGGGTCTCGCCGGGCATCAACTACGGCGACATCAACCAGATCACCGTGATCTCCACGACGGACATGGTCAACTGGACCGACCACGGCGAGATCCAGGTCGCGGGCCCGAACGGGGTGGCACCCTTCACCGCCAACTCCTGGGCCCCCGGGATGGCCAAGAAGGTGGTCGACGGCGAGGAGAAGTTCTTCCTCTACTACGCCAACAACGGTAGTTCGAGCAACGTGATCACGGGTGCCTCGCCGGTCGGTCCGTGGACCAGCGAGCGGACGAGCACGCTCATCGACGGCCGCACGCCCGGTGCCGAGGACGTCGCCTGGAAGTTCGACCCCGCTCCGCTTGTGGACTCCGACGGCGAGGCGTACCTCTACTTCGGTGGTGGCCCGGCGTCGACAAGCCTGCCGCCGGCCGAGCGCTTCAACAACCCGAAGAACCTGCGGGTCATCGAGCTCGGCGACGACATGGTGTCGACCGAGGGTACGGCAGCGGTGGTGGACGCCCCGGTGGCGTTCGAGGCGGCCCAGGTCTTCAAGCGCGACGGCAAGTACTACCTGTCGTACTCGTCGCACTTCGGCGGCAACGACTTCGGCGGCAACCAGACTCCGCTGCCCGGCTATCCCGGCGGCGGCCAGATCGGCTACATGATCTCCGACGACCCGATGGAGTGGCCGAAGGAGACCTATGCGGGTGTGCTGTTCCCGAACCAGTCCCAGTTCTTCGGCACCGGCACCGGCGGCAACAACCACCAGTCGGTCTTCGAGTACGAGGGCAGGTACTACTTCACGTATCACGCCCCGACGTTGAACAAGCGCATCAACGGCAACACCACCCAGGGGTACCGCAGCCCGCACATCCAGGAGCTGACCTTCAACGAGGACGGCACGATCCAGCAGGTGGTGGGCACCTACGCCGGTGTCGACCAGGTCCGTGACTTCGACCCGTACCGGGTGTTCGAGGCGGAGACCTTCGGCTGGAGCAAGGGTGTTGCGACCGCCAAGGTCGACGGCGGGTCCGCGCAGTTCGGCGACGCGGCACCGAACATGGTCGTACGTGACATCGACGATGGCGACTGGACGGCGTTGTCGTCGGTGGACTTCGGTGACGGTGCCCGCAGCGTGACGGCGAAGGTACGGCCGCTCGTCAGCGGCGGATCGATCCAGATTCGACTGGGCGAGGTCACCGCACCGGTGGTCGCGACCATCCCGGTTGACGCGCCCCTCGGCGAGTGGACGGAACTGACCGCCGAACTCGACGGTGTCGCGGGCGTGCACGACGTGTACTTCACCTACGCCGGGCCGGAGGGCGCCGACCTCTTCGAACTGGACACCTGGGCCTTCGAGAACGGAACCGGGGTGCCGGTGACGGTCAGTGCCCAGGCACGGTGCGTGGGTGGTAACGCGTACGTGGCGGTGCAGGCGCGCAACGATCACGACACGTCGGTGAACGTGGTGTTGGAGACGGCGTACGGGCAGCGGTCGGTGACCGGCGTGGCACCCGGCGCCAACGCGTACCAGCAGTTCAATGCGCGGACGCCGACGGTCCCGGCCGGGGTGGCGACCGTCCGGGTCACCGCCGACGGTGTCGAGGGCACCACCGTACGCACCGCCGAGTATCCCGCTGCCGACTGCGGCGCCTGACCTGCACCCCATCCACACACGACAACGGAGCAACGGATGAGCACATGGAATCGCAAGCGGCTGGTCGCAGCGGGGGCTGCGGGCGTCCTCCTGGTCGGGTCGGCGGTGGTGCCGTCACCGGCCCAGGCCGAGCCGGGTGACACCGGCGAGGTGGAGGTCACGGTCGACATCGAGGAGATCCAGGAGCCGGGAGTGCTGGCGATGTCGATCGCCGGGGACTCGGTGGCGTTGACCGAGGACGGCTCGACGTTGCTGGTACGCCAGTTCGTCGGCGGGCTGCCGACAGTCACCGTCACCGACACCCGCACGGCCGACGAGGCACCCGAGGGTGCGGCGTGGGCGGTGCTGGGCAGCGCTACCGATTTCGTCGGTAGCGCCGGTCAGGCGCCGATCGCCGCCGGGCATCTGGGTTGGAAGCCGCGACTGCTCGACGGCGGCGACACCGGCCTGGTCAGCGCGGGCGAAGAGGTCGTCACGGTGTTGGACGAGCCGACACAGCCGGGGAACAACGTGGGTCTGGTCGACCAGGAGCTGCTGGTCTCGACGTTCGACTCGGGTGCGGTGACCGGGGACGCGTACTCGGTCGACGCCGACCTGTTCCTGCGCACCCCGGCGGATGTCGCAGCCGGTTCGTACACCTCGACGTTGACTCTGTCCCTGTTCGAGTGACGGCCGGTGCGGTGGCACGTCACCGCACACCCGGGGGTCGCCGACCGGCGGCCCCCGGTCCGTACTCTCCCGACCTCGAAGGACTGTGATGATCCGATTCCTGCCGCGGTGGGGGGCGGTTTTGGTTTCGATGTCGGCCATCGTGCTGTCCGCACCGGTCGCCGTGTCGGCGGAGCCGACCGGTGCGACGGTGACCTGGGCGGTGCAGCCGGCGGACGCCCGGGGCCCGGACGGCCGTCGGTGGATCGAGCACACGCTGGATCCGGGTACGGTGCTGACCGAGCACCTGGCGGTGCGGAACTTCGGCGACGCGCCGGTGGTGTTCGCGTTGCAGGCCGCCGACGGCTACCTGACCGACAAGGGGCGGTTCAACATGCTGACCTCCGGCCAGGAGTCGGTGGACGGTGGAACCTGGATCACCCTGCCCGAGACGGTGACCGTCGGGGCGAAGCAGACGACCGTGGTGCCGTTCACCATCACCGTGCCGCCGGACGCGACGCCGGGGGATCATCCGGCCGGTGTCGCGGCCACGGTGACCAGCGCCGGGAGCACGGTGGCGGTGCAGAGCAGGGTCGGGTTCCGGGTCATGCTGCGGGCCAGCGGCACGGTCACCGCCGCAGTCGCGGTGGAGGATCTCAGCGTCAGGTACGAGAGGTCGTGGAATCCCTTCAGCCCCGGCGATGTCCACCTGACGTTCACCGCGCAGAACAACGGCAACGTCGCGGCTACCGGTGACGGCAGCGTACGGGTGGGCGAGCTGTTCGGCCTGGCGGGCCGGAGCGCCGCCACCGACGTGCCGGAGCTGCTACCGGGCGACGGGCGAAAGGTCGAAGCCCACGTCGGGGGGATCTGGGGGCTGGGACGGCTCACCACCACTGTCGAGGTCACCCCGACGGTCGTCTCCGGTGATCCGGCCGGTGCCGATATCCGGCCGACCACCATCACCGTGACCGCATGGGCGCTGCCCTGGCCACAGCTGGTCCTCGGCGTGCTCGTCGGCACGCTGCTGCTGGGCTGGCGGACCATCAGCCGCCGACGTCGTCGGAAGCTCGCCCGACTGCTCGAACAGGCCCGGGCCGAGGGCCGCGAGTCCGTCCGCGTCGCCGACTGATCAGGACGACGGCAGTGGACCACCATCCCGGTATCGGTCGGGACGACCAGAACTTTTCCCATCTGAACAAAAAGATGACGACCTATTGCAGAAAGCGGCGTCATCGCGAGGATGATCCGATGCGTCGTCTCCCTCGGGCTCACGGCCGTGTCGCCGTCGGTCTGCTCGCTCTGGCCCTCGCCGCCAGCGTCGTCCTTCTCGGGACCGCCACGCCTGTCTCGGCGCACGGCACCCTGGCGACGTCCACACCGGCCGATGGTGCCACCGTCGATGAGGCCGTGACGGCCGTGCAGCTCACCTTCACCGAGCGGGTCCGCGAGGACGCGTACTTCACCGTCACAGCGCCGGGCGGCGCCCGGGTCGACAACGGCTGGACGCATGGCGAACCCCGCACACTGGACCGTCCGGTGCGGGAGTACTTCCTGGTCGACGGGGTGTTCGAACCGCGCGAGTACACCACCGGTTTTCCCGCGGTGGTGGCCCTCGCGCACCTGCCCGCCGCCGGCCAGTACTCGGTGAGCTACCTGTCGGTGGCCTCAGACGGTGACCCGGTGCGTGGCACGATCACCTTCCGGTACACCGGTAAGCCGACGGCCGCGCCGCCGAACTGGCAACCGCCCACCGGTCAGCCGGATCCGTCGTTGCTCGCCGCCGCCGAGCAGCACGGAGACACCGGATCGCAGCAGGCAGCCGGCGACACCACTCCCGTCGCCCCGACGGCGCCGCTCCCGTCGGTTGCCGCCGCGCCACCCACCTCGGACGACTCCGGCGGCATGGGCCCACCGGGCTGGGTCGTCGTGGTGGTGGCCGTCGTCGCGGTCGCCGGTTTCCTCGTTTGGCAGCGCCGCCCGGCCCGCGTCGAGCGGAGTCGCAAGGCGGTACGCCGGTCCGCTGCCAACCGACCTCGCGCCAAGCCGAACACGAAGGCCAAGGGGCGGCGTGCCACAGGTGGTGCACGCACGGCTGTGGTCCCGGCCGCTCGGCGAGGCGCGAAGGCAGCCACGGTACCGGCGACCCCGGCCCAGCGGGCGGTCACCACCGCACTGGTGGCGCACGGCGAACCTGCGGAAGCCGCCGCTGCGGCACCGGCGGACGGATCCGCGTCGACCGGCTGGTGGCAGCGCGTCGGCGACACCCGGCTCGCGTTGCTGGTCGGGGGACTCGTCCTGACGCTGCTGGCCGGGTTCGCCCTCGGCCGGATCGGCACCGACGACGACCCCACCTACATCGCGCAGCCGCCGGGCACCGCACCGGGCAGCGGCGGTCGGGACGCGGCGCAGGCGCTGTCGGCCGGCGACGGACACCAGCACCGGCCGGGAACCGGCCCGCACTCGCATCCAGGTGACGGCCAGGACCAGGCCACCGGTACGACGGTAAGCGTCGCCGGGTACACGCTGAAGCCGGTGCTGCGCTCCCAGGCGGCCGGCGCGACCAGCGACTACCGGTTCCGGGTGGTGGGGGTCGACGGGCAGCCGGTGACCCGCTTCGCGGTGGTGCACGACAAGCCGCTGCACATGATCGTGGTCGGCCGTGACCTCGGTGGATACCAGCATCTGCACCCGACGATGGCGGACGACGGCACCTGGAGCGTGCCGCTGAAACTCACCCGACCCGGCGGCTACCGCATCTACGCGGATTTCACCGTGACCACGGCTGACGGCACGGGGTTGCCGCTGGTGCTCGGCGTCGACCACGAGGTGCCGGGCAACTACCAACCGGCCGGACTGCCCCCGCCGCAGCCGCAGACGACGACCGGTCCGTACACGGTGTCCTTGGCCGGCGCGCCCACCATCGGGATGACCGTTCCGCTGACCCTCCGCGTCGACCGCGACGGGGCGGCCGGGCCGGCGCCGTTGGAGCGCTACCTGGGCGCGTACGGGCATCTGGTGGTGGTCCGCGAAGGCGACCTGGGTTTCCTGCATGTCCATCCGGAGCCGGAGCTGGTCGACGGCGCGGTGAAGTTCTGGCTGACCGCGCCGAGTGCCGGCCGTTACCGGGCGTTCTTCGACTTCCAGGTGGACGGGAAGGTGCACACCGCGGCGTTCACGATCAATCTGGCCTGACCTCGTCCACCCGGACATCCGCCGGCACCGGCTCACCGGCCGCCAGGACGGCGCCACGAGGGGTGTGCCAGTAGCGCACCTCCCGCCCCGAGCGGCGTTTGGTCACCATGCCCGCGTCGAGCAGTACCCGCAGATGGTCACCGACCGCGCCCAGGGACAGCCCGGTGAGCGCGGCCAGGTGCGGGGTGCTCAGCGGCGTGCCCAACCGGATCAGGATGGCGGTCGGTTCGGGCCGATCAGCCGGTCCAACCCGTTCGGGATGCTGGCCGGTCAGGCGGTGTTCGCGGCGCTGGCCGGTGCGGTCGCCGACCTGCTGCCGACCCACCGGGCGGTGGCCGTGATGGCCGGATTGTCGCTGGTCACGACGCTGCTGCTGACCCGGGGCCTGCGGCGGACCGCGCCGGTGCCGGTCGGATGCAACCGATCGGCGCCCGCCGACGTCCGATCGGCATGAGCATTCGTCGAAGCGGGCGACTCGCGGTCGTCCCTCTGCTGTTGCTGACGTCCGCGGCCTGCGGCCAGCAGGCCGGTGACGCCGGGTCTGGAGAGGCGGACTCACCCGAGCGGTCCTACTCCGCCGACGCGGTGGTGTTCCGGATGGAGCACACCGGGGGGTTCGTCACGCCGGCCATGCTGGCCACCCGCCTGCCCACGGTCAGCGTCTACGGTGACGGCCGGGTGATCACCCAGGGGCCGGTGCCGTTGATCTATCCCGGTCCGGCGCTGCCCAACCTTCAGGTGGGCACGATCAGCGCCACCGAGGTGGAGGAACTGCTCAAGGCGGCCCGCGCCGCCGGGGTGGGCGGACCGGCGGACTTCGGTACGCCGCCGGTCGCCGACGCGCCCGCGACGCGCTTCACGATCCTCGGTGACAACGGCGTCGAGGAGCTGGAGGTCTATGCCCTGGCCGAGTCCGGCGGAGCGCAGACCGGGCTCACCGCCGACCAGCGGGCGAAGCGGGACACCCTGCGGGAGTTCGCCGACTCGCTGACCGCCGAGTCCGGTCCGCTCGCCGCCGCGGCGACCGATACACAGCCGTACGTGCCGACCGCCGTCGCCGCCGTGGCCGAGCCCTGGGTCGCCAATGCCGAGGCCGGTGAGCAGCCCGAGGTGGCCTGGCCCGGGCCGGCGCTGCCGGGCGCCGAACTCGGCGAGGGCCTAAGCCTGGGTTGTGTCACGGCGACCGGTGACGAGGCGCAGCAGGTGCTCACCGCCGCGGCGGCGGCGAACGCGGCCACCCCGTGGGTCTCGGACGGCAAGCGGTGGACGGTGGCCCTGCGACCGCTGCTGCCCGACGAGACCGACTGCGGCGACCTGGCCACCAACCGCTGATCCCGGCTCCGGGCGGCCGTCGACCGGCCGCCCCGCCGCCTCCTTCGGGCTGGTGGCGGCGGCCGGATAGGCTGCCGCGCGATGAGCAAGACGCTGTCGCGCATCCTGGTCTACGGGATCCACGGCTCCGGCAAATCCACCCTCGCACAACGGCTGTCCGAGCGGCTCGGGCTGCCCTGGTACCCGGTCGACGACCTGCTCTGGGAGCCCAACTGGATCGAGGTGCCGGTGGCGCGGCAACGCAGCCGGATCGAGGCGATCTGCCGCCGCGACCGCTGGATTCTCGACGGGGCGTACCACGGTTGGCGGGACGTGCCGCTGGCCCGCGCGGACCTGGTCATCGGTCTGGACTACCCGCGCGGGCTGTCCTTCCGCTGGTTGTTGCGGCGTACGCTGCGCCGGCTGTCGACGGGGGAGGAGATCTGCAACGGCAACCGTGAGTCGCTGGGCAGCGTGCTGTCCAGCGAGTCGGTCCTGGTGTGGCACCTCACCGAGTTCGGCCGGGAACGGCGTCGACTACGGGCCTGGCACGCCGATCCGAGTGGACCGCCGGTGTTGCTGTTCGAAACTCCGGAGGCCCTCGAACGCTGGTTGAACGGCTCGCCGTCCCGGTGAAGGGACGGCGTACGGCGGTTCCGGTGGTACCTGGACGGGGGCAGGGGATCACCGCCGAGGCCGTGTCGGACCCGACCGGCGCTACGGTGGGCGGATGGACGAACTCGTGGCGCTCTACCTGGAAGGTGACATCTCGGGAACCGTTACCGGCACCGCGCCACGCAGTGCCGTGCGTGCCGGCAACCTGCCGCACGCCGCGACGGCGGTGTTGCTGCGCGACGAGCAGGACCGCGTGTACGTCCACCGCCGCACCGACACGAAGGACGTCTATCCGGGCATGCACGACGCCTTCGCCGGAGGTGTCGTGCTGGCCGGCGAGGACCCGTCCGAGGCGGCTGCCCGGGAACTCACCGAGGAACTGGGCGTCACGAACTGCGAGATCCGGCCCTGCCTGCGGTACTGGTACGCCGACACGCGCACCAACTACCTCGCCTACGTCTTCGAGGCCCGCTACCGGCGGCACCGCTGCGGCCCGGTGGTGCATCAGCCCAGCGAGGTCGCCGAGGGGTGGTGGCTCGACCTGGCCGAGCTGGCCGCCCGGCTCGCCGACCCGTCCTGGCCGTTCGTCCCCGACGGGCGGGTCACCCTTGATCACTACCTGCGCCGGCTGCCGGCCTAGCCGGAGGGTCGAGCTTGGCCAATCGTCGGGACCACGGCGGTCGCAACGATGAAGATGGGCACATGGGGCGGTTCCTCCGAGGGCGCGTCGAGACGACCACGGAGATGCACCGGACGACGCGGTACGAGATCTTCTTCGATCTGGTGTTCGTCTTCGCGCTGACCCGGATCACCGCCTACATGGCTGGTCACACCTCGCCACTGACCCTGCTCCAGGGCCTGGTCGTCCTGTTGCTGCTGTGGATCTCCTGGCTGATCTACGCCTGGCTGGGCAACCAGGCTCGCGCCGACATCGGGCTGATCCGGGCCGGCACCACCGCCGTGATGGGTCCGATCTTTCTCATCGCCGTGGTCATCCCGAACGTATGGGAACCGAGCCCGGGTCCGCGCCTGATCCTGGTGTTGTCGTATCTCGTGGTGCGGGCGGTCCACCTGGTGCTCTATCGCCGGGCGGCCGAGGGCGACCGGCGGCTGCACCGCACGTTGCGCATCTACACCCTGACCACCGCGCTGTCCTGGATCCCGCTGGTCCTCGGAGCCGTCCTCGGTGGTGGCGCACAGTTGCTGCTCTGGGCGGCGGCGGTCGCGGTCGACTTCGCCGGCGGACTGGTCGCCTCAAGAATCAGCGGGTGGCCGTTGCGCAGCTCCGAGTACTTCACCGAACGGCACACCCTCGTGGTGATCATCGCGCTCGGCGAGACGTTGATCTCGGTCGGCGCCGGCATCGGCTCCGAAATGATCAATGGTCCGACCATGTTGGCCGCGCTGCTCACCCTCGTGGTCACGGTCTGCCTGTTTCGGCTGTACATGCTGAATTCGGTGGCGGCGGGCGAGGCGCTGATGGCTGAGCGCGGTCCGCGACGGGATCGGCTAGCCGCCAACGCCTACAGCGGCGGCCACTTCGCGCTGGTCACCGGGACGATCTATCTGGCGCTCGGGGTGCACGAGGTGATCGCCCCGCTGGCACATCATCGACCCTGGCACGCCGCCGAGTCGGGTTTGGCCTGGATCTCGGCCGTGGCGCTGTTCGGTGGGGTCGCGCTGTATCTCGCGGGCGAGGTGCTGTTCCGTGGGCTCAGCGTCCGATCGGTGTCCCCGGCGCAGCTGCTCGCGCCCGCGGTGGCCCTGGCGCTGCTGCCGGCCGGACGGTACCTGCCCGGCCTGGTTGCCCTCGGCCTGCTCGCCACCTTCCTCGTGGTGCTCGTCGGCTACGAACGGGTCTTCGGCGCCGGTCGTGCCGCCCGCCCTTCCGGGTCAGAAGCCGAGGTCGGCCCTTCCGCCGACCACCGGTAGGCGCAGCTCACTGTGGTGCGGTGCGACCCGCAGCCGGGTGCCACCCAGCGGAAGCAGGGTGTAATCCTGATCGCTGGAGAAGATCACCAGGCCGATCCGGTGACCCGCCGGGAAGACGTGGTCCTTGGGCTCCAGGGTCCACCGCAGGTCGTACAGTCTGCCCTGGCGCAGCGGGTCGGTGCGCGAGATGCTCCGCCGGTTCTGCGGGTCCATCCAGCCACGGGTCACCACCGTCGGTGCGGCGGTCGAGCCGGCCGGTCCGTAGTCGACCAGGTAGGCGGTGAGGTTCGCGTCCGGTTTGTTGTCGATCGCCAGCCGCAGCCGCAGCTCCGGACGGCCGGACATGCGGACGTCGCGGGGCAGCGTGGGAGACAGGTAGGCCAACCGGTGCGGGCTTGCCGTTTCCGGGTCGGCGACCAGGGTGTCCGGGTGGATGGTGCGCCCCTCGTCGACGAAGCGTTGCTCGACGGAGCGCTTCGGCGCCCGGGCGGAGGTGAGCGTGCCGACCGTGGTGGCGTCGGTGGCGGCCAGCCGCAGCGCGACCTCCCGACTGCCCGGATCGGGCCAGTCGGCGTACGTCGTGTAGCCACCGTCCTCGCGCTGCACCACGGCCCTCGGCTCGTCCATGATCCCGTTGGGCACCTGCCACAGCCAGTGGTCGAACCAGCGGTTCTCGGTCTGCTTCCACGTCCAGGTCCGGCCGTCCGGTAGGGTCACCGACGCGGTGTTGCCCGGGCCACCGTGCCCGCCCCGGTGCAGCCAGATCTTGCGCGGTACCCGGTGCCGGGCCAACTCGTCCCACCAGCCGGCGAAGTGCTCGGTCTTGACGTTCCAGTCGTTGAGGCCGTGCACGACGAGCACGCTGGCCCGCACCTGCCGTGCGTCAAGGTAATCACGGTCGCGCCAGAACGCCGAATAGTCGCCGGTGACCCGGTCCTGCCGGGCGCCGAGTGCCGCGATCTCATCGGCGCAGCGACCTTCGGCCCGGGCCCGACCGGCGGTGAACCCGGCCAGCACGTCGGTGTCCTCACCCTGATAGGTCCCCGGTGCCACCACCAGGCCGTTGGCGCGGTAGTAGTCGTACCAGCTGCTGATGGCGGCCACGGGCACGATGGTCCGCAGCCCCGGGACGCCGGTGGTAGCCACCTGATTGGGCAGGGTGCCGTTGTAGGAGACACCGGTCATGCCGACGGCGCCGGTGGTCCAGCCGGCGGTGACCGGCGCGCCAGCCGCGTCGTACCCCTTCGCCCGCCCGTTCAGCCAGTCGATCACCGCTCTGGTGCCGAGCGTCTCGGCCTGGTCGCCGCTGGTCGGGCAGCCGTCGGAATCGCCGGTGCCGACGCTCTGCCCGAGCACCACCGCGTAGCCCCGGGGCACGTAGTAGTCGTCGAGTGAACCGGGCAGGTTGGCCTTTGTCGCCGCCCGCTGCACCGCCACGTCGGACGTCCGTCGGCCGGCCCGGCGGTCGACGCCGTTCTGCGGCAGCTCGTCCACCAGCACGCTCGGGTACGGCACGTCATACCAGACGTCCTTGCGGTACGGGCTGTGCTCGAAGATGACCGGCACCTTGAATCCCTCGGTGGCGGTCTCCCGGGGCCGGGATATGTCGATCGCCACCCGGTCGAGGCGGCCGTCATGGTCGGTGTCCACAGTGGTTTGAACGTAAACCCGCTCCTCGATCGCGTCGGCGAGCGAGAACACCGGTTGGGTCATGCCGTCGACGACCACGATTCCCGGTGTGGCGGTGGGTGCGGTCCGCGCCGCCGCCGGAGCCGCGTGCAGCACCAGCGTGCCGGACAGACCGATGCCGAGCAGTGCCAGCAGGTAGGGGGACCGACGCACGGCGTCTCCCTTCGGAGTTTAGACATTTACACCTTGCGATGTTATCGCTCACTGGCTACGTTTCGGAGGCAGGAGCGAAGGGCACGCTCCGACGTCCCCCGCCCGGTCGGTGACCAGGCGAGCCGAGGCGCGTTGCGCCGGCTGACGGGCACTGCGGGCCCCGTGCGGGACGGGTCACGCCGCCGGTCCAGGGCGGCTGACGGTACGTCGCGGGAGCCGTGGCACACGCAGAGCATCGCCGCTCCGGGCCGCCCACCTGACCTGACAGCCCGAACGGTGTCGCACCGTACCCAGGCGCATACCCCGCGGTACGCCGGCCGTTCCCGGCGCCGCCACCAGGGCGATGCGCCGCACCGCCGCGCGTCCACAGCGGGCGCGGAATGGAGTCACGATGTCCAGGCGTAAATCGATTTTCGGACCGGTCGCGCTCGCGGCCCTGATGGTGCTGGCCGCCGCCGGTACGACGTTGAGCGCGAACCCCGGCAGCGTCCCGGCCGCCCAGTCGGGCATCCTGGCCGCGACCGCCGGCTGCGGCAAGACGCCCACGCTGCGCAGCGGTACCCACACCATCCAGAG
Source organism: Verrucosispora sp. WMMD703 (assembly GCF_049178935.1). Lineage (NCBI taxonomy): Bacteria > Bacillati > Actinomycetota > Actinomycetes > Micromonosporales > Micromonosporaceae > Micromonospora > Verrucosispora sp. WMMD703. The sequence continues at coordinate 3,214,500 of NZ_JBMHMM010000004.1, forward strand.
CAGCGGCAAGAACCGCAGCTACATCCTGCGGGTGCCGGACAACTACAACAACAACCACCCGTACCGACTGGTGTTCGGGTTCCACTGGCTCAACGGCTCGGCGACCGACGTGGCCACCGGCCAGACGGTGCAGCGCGACACCTGGGCCTACTACGGACTGTTGCCACTGTCGAACAACAGCACCATCTTCGTCGCGCCCCAGGGCCTCAACAGCGGCTGGGCCAACTCCGGTGGTGAAGACGTCACGTTCGTCGACGACATGCTCCGGCAGATCGAGGGCGACCTCTGCGTCGAGACCACCCAGCGCTTCGCGCTCGGGTTCAGCTACGGCGGCGCCATGAGCTACGCCGTCGCCTGCGCCCGGCCGAACATTTTCCGCGCCGTCGCCGTCTACGGCGGTGCGCAGCTGAGCGGATGCAGCGGCGGCACCCAGCCGGTCGCCTACTTCGGGGCACACGGCATCCGCGACAGCGTCCTCAACATCTCCAACGGGCGGTCGCTGCGGGACCGGTTCGTCCGCAACAACGGCTGCACCGCGCAGAATCCCCCGGAACCGTCGCAGGGCAGCCTCACCCACCGCAGCACCACCTACTCCGGCTGCACGTCCGGCTACCCGGTGGTCTGGGCGGCGTTCGACGAGGGACACATCGCCGCACCACAGGACGGCGCACCCGGTGACAGCGGCTCCCGGACCTGGCTGCCGGGCGAGACCTGGCGCTTCTTCACCCAGTTCGGCAGCGGCACCACCCCACCGCCGAACCCGACCACCCCGCCGCCGAACCCCACCACGCCGGCCCCGAGCCCGACGACGCCGCCGCCCGGTGGCGGAGCGTGCCGGGTCGCCGCCGAGGTCAACGCCTGGAACAACGGGCTGACCGAACAGATCACCATCACCAACACCGGCAGCTCCACCATCAACGGTTGGTCGCTGGTCTTCACGCTGCCCGGCGGGCAGACCATCACCGGCGGCTGGAACGCTAGTTACTCACCGACCTCCGGGCAGGTGACCGCGCGGAACATGTCGTACAACGGCACCATCGCCCCGAACGCGTCGGTCGGCATCGGCTTCCAGGCCACCCACACCGGCAACACCGCTGAACCGAGTTCGTTCACCCTCAACGGCGCGACCTGCACCGTCAGCTGATCCGTACATTGTCCGGGCGCGGATCCCACTCGGGGGTCCGCGCCCGGTCGCGGGCCGACGCCCGCGCGGACGACAGGCCCTATGCTCCGCACCGTGCCGTTGACCTTCCCTTCGCATCTCGCGCCGGTGCTGGCGCTCAAGTGGTGGCGGCCCCGGTGGTTCGACGGCGTGACGTTGAGCTTCGGCGCGATGTCGCCGGACGTCGTCTACCTGGCAACCGGCCCGACCGGACGAACCTTTGCCGATACCCATTCCTGGCCGGCGCTGTTCTGGTGGTGCCTGCCGGTGGCGCTGGCGTACGCGGCGGTCTTCCGGTCCTGCGCCGACGCAATCCTGGCTCACCTGCCCGGCGAGCGTTGGTTCGGCTGGAGTGGGCACGGTTCCCTGGCCCGGTGGCCGCACCGCTGGTGGATCACGATCAGCTCGGCGCTCCTCGGCGCGGCGAGCCACCTCGGCTGGGACTGGCTGACGCACACCGACGACTGGCTTCGAGTGGTGTTCGGTCTCCGATGGTCGAGCGTTACGGACGTCTCCTGGTGGACGGTCTCGGATCTGACGAGCACCCTCGTCGGTGCGTTGCTCGCCGTGGTGCTCACCGCACGCCTCGGTCGGCGGGCAGCGGCGGCGGCAGGAGCTCGCCGGCTCGCACCGCCACGTCGGCTTCCAGTGCTGTTCTGGAGCGTCGCCGCGCTGGTGTCCGTCGCCGGACTGGCGCTCGTGCCGCTGCTGCCCGGTGCAACCATCCTCGCCGCGACAATCGTCCGGTCGCTGCACGTCGCTGGTCTGGCCCTGCTCGCCGCCGCCATCGCCGTCCGGGTCCGGTCCCAGCGCTCGGGCGCAGGTTACCCGGGCGCGGCAGGTGACAGCGGCGGCACCAGCACCAGCCGACCCGCCGCGGTCAGCGGACCGGCTCGATCGGGAACCGTCCGCGGCGCCATTGCCAGTGGCGGCCGGCCTTCAGGTGGTCGATGACGGCGCGTTGCAGCACGGTGTCGCGCGGCAGTTGGTCCAGCGGTGTGGTCAGGGTACGGAACACGAACCGCACCACTTCGACGTCGGCGTCGAGCCCTTCCGGTTCCTGATAGGGCTCCAGCTCGAAACGTCGCTGGAAGCGGATGATGTTGGACTCCTCGGGCAGGTACTCCCGCAGCTGCGGGTCGAGCAGCCACGAACCGCAGGCGAACGACGTGTAGTGCTCGTCGGGAAAGTGGCGCGGGAAGAACGCCCGGGCCTCGTCGAGGGACGCCTCGACCGCTTCCGGGGTCAGCGACCCCGAGTCGGGGATGTGCAGGTCGATGGCGGTGCCGCCGCGATGGTGCTGAAGCCGACCCAGCTCGTAGACCGCGCCGCGCGAGTGCAGCGTCAGCCAGCTCTGCATGACCGACCAGCCCTCGCGATTCATTCGCCGGTCGATGGCGAGGTTGCGACCCAGGTCAGCGAGGGTCACCCAGGAGACGGCGTCGGGAACGCCGTGGTCACGGTGGTACCCCCTGACCACGTCGACCAGGGCCAGGTACGTGTAGACGTAGAGGTGCCGCCAGGCGGGGCCCCGCTCGCGCGGTAGCGCCGGACCGGGCGGCAGCCATTCGTGACCGCCGAGATCCGCGCGGACCAGGGCGATCGAGCGGTCGAGCAGCCAGCGTAGCTCCGGGGTCCACTGCGTGGAGTCGGGGTCCGGCCAGCCCGCCATGATCTCGGCGGCGTCGTCCGGTCGTACGGCGAGCCGGTCGAGCAGCGCGGGCGCGTCGGCGCTGGCGGGCACCGGCGCCGACGGGTGCTCGCCGGCCAGCCGGTGCACACGGTCGATGTCCTCGATGGGCACGCCGAGCCGGGTGGCGATGTCGTCCAGATTCACGCGGACGACAGTAGCGACCGGCGCGGCCGCCGCAACAGCGCGATGCCGGTCAGCCCGCTCAGGGGTTGGGTGGCGTGACCGCGATGATCAGGTGGGCTGGCTGGTCACTGGCGTTGCGGTAGAGGTGGGCCAGGCGTGAGTCGAAGGTGACGGCCTCACCGGCGGTGAGGGTGTACGTCTCGCCGCCGATGTCGGCGACCACCTCGCCGCTGATGACGATGGCGCACTCGGTCGAGGGGTGCGCCCACGGCTCGGCCGAGCTGGCGTCGCCCGGGGCGAGGTGGGCCTGGAGCACCTCCAGATCGCCGCGCCCCGGGGTCAGGCGCTCGTAGGTTATCTGGCCCGGGGGAGCGGTGAGCAGGCTGCGGCTGCCGGCCCGGCTGATGTGCACCGCCGGTGCCTCCGGCTCGGAGAACAACTCGGCGATCGAGGTGTCGAACACCTGCGCGAGCTTGCGCAGGGTGGCCAGGCTCGGGTCGGTCGCCCCGTTCTCGATCTGACTCAGCAGGGCGGGTGACACGTCGGCGGCTGTGGCGAGCTGCCGCAGCGTGAGGGAGTGCTGCTGGCGCAGGACGCGGAGCCGGTCACCGAGCATGTGAACCTCGATCCGATAACAGTGTGGCTAAAAATGTTTGACCAAGCTACACGGCCGTGTTTAGGGTGGTCAAACACGAGGGCGGCGCTGTTTGGTACTGGTGGACACGCCGCGTCCAGACATGAACCGGACGAATGCGAGTCCGGCTACATCCAACCCTGCGACGACGCACCCCGAGAACCCGACGCACCCCGAGAGAACCCGGAACACCGGCATTGGCCGTCTGGGCCCGGCCAGTGGTGGTGCCGCCGGACGTCGATGCCCCGCGGGTCCCGCGCAGCGGGCCGCGCCATACGAAGGTAGGAACAGCATGTCGGTGTCCCCCCGCCGGCTCCGCGCCGGAGCGCTCGCTCTGGCGACGCTGGCCATCATCTCCACCACCGCCTGCACGGCCGGCGGCAGTGGTGGCAACGCGAACGGTGGCGAGGCCAAGACCCTCACCGTCAACACGTCGTTCGTGCTCAAGACCCTCGACCCTGGTCGCGTCTACGAAGCCACCGGCCTGACCGCCGTGCACGCCCTCTACGACACCTTGCTCACCTTCGAAGGCTCCGACGTCGGTACCCCCGTCCCGGCGTTGGCCGAGTCGTACGAGGCGTCGCCGGACGCAAAGACCTTCACCTTCAAGCTCCGCTCCGGAGTGACCTTCTCCGACGGCAGCCCGCTCACCGCCGACGACGTGGTCTTCTCCCTCAACCGGCTGAAGAACATCAAGGGCAGCCCGGCGGTCACGGTGAGCGAGCTGAGCGTCAGCAAGACCGACGACAGCACCGTCGTGGTCACCTCGGCCACCCCCAACCCGAACGTTCCGGTGGTGCTGGCGATGCCGTCCACCGGTGTGCTCAACGCCAAGGTCGCCCGGGACAACGGTGCCAAGGACGGCGCGGACGCCGCGCAGGGCGACACCGCCCAGCAGTACCTCGACACCAACTCGATCGGCAGTGGGCCGTACGTGCTCAAGTCGTACGAGCCGGAGTCGCAGGTGGTGCTGGAGGCCAACCCGAACTACTGGGGCGACAAGCCACAGTTCGAGCGGGTGGTACTGCGCAACATGGACGTGCAGACCCAGAAGCTGACCATGCAACGCGCCGAGAGCGCCGAGATCTCGCTGGACATCTCCGGCAAGCTGCTCGACGGCCTGCCGGAGAGCCTGCAGACCTCCGGCGTGCAGGACACCGTCTACTTCCTCTTCCTCAACGCCGACCCGGCGGTCTCGGCGGTGACCGCGAACCCGAAGTTCAACCAGGCGCTGCGTGCCGCCATCGACTACCAGGGCATCGCCGCGCTGTACGGCGAGGGAGCCGCTCCCGGCGCCGGCCTGGTCGCGCCGGCCTTCCCCGGCACCCTGCCCGAGAGTGAGGCGTCCACCCGGGACGTGGCGAAGGCCAAGGCGCTGCTCGCCGAGGCCGAACTGACCAACCCGACGGTGAAGTTCAACTACCCGGCCATCACCTACAAGGGCGTCGACCTGGGCACCGTCGCCACCAAGGTGCAGGGCGACGCCGCCGAGGCCGGCATCACGCTGGAGTTGAACCCGCAGCCGCTGACCACCTTCCTCGACGAGATGCGCGGCGGTAAGTCCCCGCTGGGCTTCACTCCGCAGAGCCTCAACTACCCGGTCGCCGACTCACTGATCAACAACATGGCGCCCGGGCAGGCCACCGCACTGCGCTCGGGCTGGACCGTCGAGCGGGCCGACCCGGCGGTCGTCGCCGCCGGTGAGAAGGTCACCGAGACCCTCGACCTCGCGGCCCGGGCCACCGCCATGCAGGAATGGCAGCGGCTGATGAACCAGTCCTCCCCGTACATCGTGCTGGCCAGCAACTCCTCCACGGTGGTGGCGACCGCCGACCTGACCGGCGCGGACTACTCCGCCGCCGGCTGGCAGGTCGACGTCGCCGCGGTCGGCCGCAGGTAGTCGGAGCACCATGACGACCGTCCACAACGGCGAGCCGGGCGCGGTCACCACGACCGCGCCCCGGCCCCGCCGGTCCCACCCGCTGCTGGCCTTCCTGGCCAAGCGGCTGGCGATCACCGCCGGACTGCTGCTGGGCGTCACCGTGGTGACGTTCGGGCTGGTCAACGTGGTGCCCGGTGACCCGGTCACCGCCAACCTGTCCGACCAGGCGCTCAACGACCCGGCCACGGTGGCCGCCTTCCGCGAGAAGTGGGGGCTGGACCAGCCGCTCTGGCAGCAGTACCTGCACTACCTGGGCAACCTCTTCCGCGGTGACCTGGGTATCTCCCAGCAGACGGGTCGGGCGGTCCTGGACGACCTGGTCCGGTACGTGCCGGCGACCCTGGAACTGGCCATCCCCACCATGGTGCTGGCGCTGGTGATCGGCACCGGGATCGGCATGCTCGCGGCGGTCCGCAACGGCCGGGTCACCGACCAGCTCGTGCGGGTGGGTGCCCTGCTCGGGCTCTCCACGCCGCCGTTCTGGCTGTCGCTCGTGGTGCTCTACGTCTTCTTCTACCAACTCGGGCTGGCGCCCAGCGGTGGACGGCTCTCCACCGGTTTCAGCCCGCCGCCGACCGTCACCGGCATGTACACGGTCGACGCGGCACTGGCCGGTCAGTGGGACGTGGCCTGGGACGCGGCCCAACACCTCACCCTGCCGGTGCTGGTGCTGACCTCGCTCACCGTGGCGCTGCTGGTCCGCTTTGTTCGCTCCGCCATGTTGGAGGTGCTTCAGCAGGACTACATCCGGGCCGCGTACGCCAAGGGCCTGCCGGCCCGGGTGGTGCTGCGCCGGCACCTGCTGCGCGCCGGGCTGGTCCCGGTGGTCACCGTCTCCGGCCTGGCCTTCGCCTCGCTGCTGTCCGGGACGGTGCTGGTGGAGAGCATCTTCGGCTGGCCGGGCGTCGGTCAGTACGCCTACCGCAGCGCCACCGCCCTCGACCTGCCCGCGATCCTCGGTGTCAGCCTGTTCGTCGCGCTGGTCTACACGCTTGTCAACCTCACCGTCGACCTGCTGTACGGGCTCATCGACCCGAGGATCCGCCTGTCATGACGATGATCGCACCTGATCCGGTGGCCCCCGACCCGAAGGTGGACCGGGCGCTGACCCGCCGTCGATGGCTCGGTCGGCTGCGTGGTGGCTCGGCCGGCCGGCCGATCTGGCGACAGCCGATCGCCGTGGTGGCGTTGACCATTCTCGGCGGCTGGCTGCTGGTGGCGATCCTCGCCCCGCTCGTCGCCCCCTACGATCCACTCGCCCAGAGCGCCGACACCTACGCGGCACCCTCGGCCGCGCACTGGTTCGGCACCGACTCCCTCGGCCGGGACATCTTCAGCCGGGTCGTGCACGGCGCCCGGTTGTCGATCCCGCTGGCCCTGGCCATCGTCTCGCTGGCCCTGCTCGTCGGCGGCCTGCTCGGCCTGGTCGCCGGATACCTGGGACGGTTCGCCGACGAGGCGCTGATGCGGCTCACCGACCTGGTCTTCGCCTTCCCACAGATCATCCTGGCCATGGCGGTCACCGCCGCCTTCGGCCCGAACACCCGCAACGCGGTGCTGGCCCTGGTCATCGTCTCCTGGCCGGTCTACGCCCGGGTCATCCGCAGCGCCGTGCTCAGCATGCGCGGCGACGACTACCTCAGCGCCGCCCGACTGCTCGGCGTCGGACCGGTCCGGGCGCTGCGCCGCGATGTGCTGCCCAACAGCATCGGCCCGGCGATCGTGCTGGCCACCCTGGAACTCGGCAACGCGGTGCTGCTGCTCGCCGCGCTCTCCTTCCTGGGGCTGGGGCCCCGCCCACCGGCCGCCGAGTGGGGCTCGATGGTCGCGCTCGGCTCCCAGGACCTGTCGATGTGGTGGGTCAGCGTCTTCCCGGGCCTGGCCATCCTCACCGTCGTGATGGCCTTCAACGTGCTCGGCGACGCGTTGCGCGACCGGCTCGACCCCCGCTACGCGAAGGGACGCTGAGATGGCGCCGCTGCTCGACGTCGACTCCCTCGCCGTGACCCTGCCCGGCCCGCGCGGGCCGCTGCCGATCCTGCACGACGTGTCGCTCACCGTCGACGAGGGCGAACTCGTCGGCATCGCCGGGGAGAGCGGCTGCGGTAAGAGCCTCACCGCACAGACCCTGCTCGGTCTGCTGCCGGCGGGAGCCAAGGTCACCGGAACGGCGCGGTTCGCCGGCACCGACCTGCTCGGCCTGGACAACAATGGCTGGCAGCGGATCCGGGGCGCGGGCATCGCCATGGTCTTCCAGGACCCGACCGCCGCCCTGCACCCGATGCTCACCGTCGGCCGTCAGCTCACCGAACACATGCGGGTGCACCTGCGACTGGACCGACGGTCCGCGACCCGCCGGGCGGTGGAACTGCTCGATCAGGTCAGGATCCCCGACCCCGAGCGTGCCCTGCGCGCCTATCCGCACCAGTTCTCCGGCGGCATGCGGCAACGGGCGGCCATCGCCATCGCCCTGGCCGCCCGGCCCCGACTGCTGATCGCCGACGAACCGACCACCGCGCTCGACGTCACCGTGCAGGCCGGCATCCTCGCCCTGCTCGACCGGCTGCGTGCCGAGACCGGGCTGGCCGTCGCCTTCATCACCCACGACCTGGGGGTGCTCAGCGCGTTGACCACCCGTGGCTACGTCTTCTACGCCGGTCGCGTGGTGGAGACCGGCCCTACCGGGGCGCTGCTCACCGCACCCACCCACCCGTACACTGCGGCGCTGCTCGGCGCCCGGCCACACGGCACCCAGGCCGTCGGCACGCTACGGCCCATCCCCGGCGCCCCGCCGGCGCCGGGTGAGGCACCGCCCGGCTGCCCGTTCCAACCCCGCTGCGGGTACGCCGAGCCGGCCTGCGGCGCCGTGCCACCGCCCCTGGCTCCGGTGGCTGCCGACCGGTCGGTTGCCTGTGTGGTCCGCCCGCACCTGGAGGTGACAGCCCGATGACCGGCCTGCTGGACATCAGCGACGTCGAGGTCGAGTACCGCTCGCGGGGACGCGGCCGGGTGCTCGCGGTCGCCGGGGTCAGCCTGGACGTGGCGGCCGGGCAGATCGTCGGCCTGGTCGGCGAGTCCGGCTGCGGCAAGTCGTCACTGGCCCGGGTGGCCGTGGGGTTGACCCCGCCGAGCGCCGGTGTGGTCCGCTTCGCCGGGCAGCCGGTCACCCCGCTGGGCTGGCGGCGCCGGCCGGACACCGAGATCGGCCTGCAGATGGTCTTCCAGAACCCGTACGCCTCGCTGAACCCCAGGCGCACCATCGGCGCGCAACTGCTCGACGGCGTCCCGGCGACGGTGACCGGCGCGGCCCGCCGCGACCGGGTGCGCGAGCTGCTGGACCGGGTCGGCATGCCGACCACCGCCGCCGAGCGGTACCCGCACCAGTTCTCCGGCGGCCAGCGGCAACGCCTCGCCATCGCCCGGGCACTCGCCCCGCAACCCCGCATGATCATCGCCGACGAACCGGTGACCGCGCTGGACGCCTCGTCCCAGGCACAGGTGGTCAACCTGCTCGTCGGCCTGGTCCGCGATCTCGACATGGGCATGCTGTTCATCTCCCACGACCTCGCCCTCGTACACGAGATCGCCGACATCACCGCCGTGATGTACCTCGGCCGCATCGTGGAGAGCGCGCCCACCCGGGAGCTGTGGCGGAACCCGCGACACCCCTACACCCGGGCGCTCATCGACGCGGTGCCCCGCATCGGCCCCACCCCACGGTTGCCCGCCACCCTGGCCGGTGAGGTGCCCGATCCCGCCAACGCCCCCACCGGCTGCCGGTTCCGGCCGCGCTGCCCACACGCCTTCGCCCCCTGCGGCGACCAGCCACCCACCCTCGACCTCGGCGGACGCAGCGCCGCCTGTTGGCTCAACGACCCCACGGTGGCCCCGGCCACCGTGCCCGCGAACTGAGGACGTCGTCAATGCACACCGCAACCGAACAGGTCCTGGTCAACCTCGCGCTCTACGACGGCGTCGCCAACCACCTCCAGCCCGACCGGGGTGTCTGGGTCGGCGCCGACGGGATGATCAAGGCCGTGGCAGCCGTCGACGACGTGCTTGCCGAGGCCGGCGACGCCCGCGTGGTCGACCTCGGCGGCGACGTGGTGATGCCCGGCCTGACCAACATGCACGTGCACCTCTCCCTCGGGCTGCCCGGTCACCTCGCCGACACGGTGCACCGGTCCAACCTGGCCGAACTGGTGCTGCTGATGGCCGACTCGGCCCGCCGCACCCTGCACGCCGGGGTGACCACCGCCCGGCTGGTCGGCGAGGGGCGCTACGCCGACTTCGCGCTGCGCCGGGGCATCGAGGCCGGCGCGGTGGACGGCCCCCGGATCTTCACCGCCGGACACGCGCTGTGCTGCACCGGCGGTCACGGCTGGGAGGCCGACGCCCTGGAGGCCGACGGCGCCGACGGCTTCCGGCGGCTCACCCGGGCCCAGATCCGGGCCGGCGCTGATTTGATCAAAGTCTGCATCTCCGGCGGGATCGCCGGTCAGTTCGAGGCGATCGACACCCCGCAGCTGCTCGACGACGAGATGGCCGCCGTCATCCGGGTCGCCCACGACTGGGGGCGCAAGGTCACCGCGCACGCCGGCCCGGCCGACACCGTACGCCGGGCCGTCGAACTCGGCCTCGACTGCGTCGAGCACGGCTACGAGCTGACCGACGAGGTCACCCGCCTGATGGCCGACCGGGGCGTCTGGTACGTGCCCACCATCGTGGTGAGCCGCTGCGAACAGTTCTTCCGTGACTCCGGAGTGCCCGGCTGGTTGATGGACCGGGCCCTGGCCGCCGGCCCCCGGCACTGGGAGAGCCTCCAGCACGCCATCCGCAACGGGGTGCCGATCGCACTGGGCAGTGACATGCCGCCGCACGCGGGCTACGACGAGACCAGCGCGACCGTGCGTGAGCTGGAGTTCATGGTGGACGCCGGGATGCCGGTCGCCGACGCGTTGAAGGCTGCCACCATCCGTCCCGCCGAATGGCTGGACCAGGCCGACACGCTCGGCAGCGTCGAGGCCGGCAAGCACGCCGACCTGCTGGTGCTGCGGGACGACCCGACCCGTTCCGTCTCCGCGTTGCGCACCCTGCACGGGGTCATGAAGGGCGGCGTGGTGTACCGCGACGACCACCACCGGCTCCGGAAGCCCCGATGACCGGCGCGTCCGCGCCGCGCGTCAGCGCCGTGGCCGACAAATACCTGCACGCCCTCGCCGCGCTCGACCCGGAGGCCGCCGAAGCAGCCGGGCGTACCCCCGAATGGCGGCTGGCCGACCTGTCGCCGGACGGGTTCGACGCCCGCGCCGAGCTGACCCGCGCGACCGCGACCGCCCTGGCCGCCGCCACGGTGACCGGCCCGGCCGAGCGTGCCCTCGCCGGTGCCCTGGCGGACCGGCTGGCCAGCGAGGTGGCGCTCTACGACGCCGGCTTCACCACCCGGCTGCTCGCCCCGCTGGCCACCCCGGTGCACCTGGCCCGGCAGGTCTTCGACAACCTGCCCCGGAGCACCGTCGACGACTGGGCCGTCGTCGCCGATCACCTGCACCGGCTGCCCACCACCCTGGACCAGTACACCGCGACGCTGCGCCGTTCCGCCCAGCGTGGTCAACTGGTCGCCCGCCGGCAGGTGCTGACCGTCGCCGCGCAGTGCACCGCCTGGGTCGACGCCGACTTCTTCGGCGGTCTCGTCGCCGGTCACCCGGCCGGGCCGCTCGCCGAGCGGTTGGTTGAGGGTGCCCGGCTGGCCACCGCTGCCACGGCGGAATTTGCCACGTTCCTGCGTACCGAACTGGCTCCCGCCGCGACCGAGGTGGACGGCGTGGGCCGCGACCTCTACCAGATCACCGCCCGCGCCTTCCTCGGCGCCACCGTCGACCTGGCCGAGTTGTACGCGTACGGCTGGGCGGAGCTGGCCCGCACTGCGGCCGAGCTGCGGGCGGCGGCGGCCGACTGCGGCCACCCGGACGTGGCCGCCGCCCGGACGGCGCTGGATGCCGACCCGGACGGGCGGGTGCCGGTCGGCCCTGCCCTGGAGGAGTGGCTGGCCAGGCGGACCGCACTGACCACCGAACTGCTCGACGGGACACACTTCGACATCCCCGCCGCCACCCGCCGGGTGGTGTGCCGGATCAGTCCCGCCACCTCCGGGGTCATGTACTACACCCCACCGGACGCGCAACTGACCCGCCCGGGCGGCATCTGGTGGTCGGTGCCGCCGGGCGAGTCGACGGTGCCGGTGTGGCGGCACGTCGGCACGCTCTGCCACGAAGGGCTGCCCGGTCACCACCTCCAGCACGCCATCACGCTCACCACCGCCGACCTGCACCCGTGGCAGCGCACGCTGTGCCACGTGCACGGGTACGCCGAGGGCTGGGCGCACTACGCCGAACGGCTCGCCGACGAACTCGGCCTCTACGCCGGCCCGGCGGAACGGCTCGGCATGCTGGACGGGCAGATGTGGCGGGCCGCCCGTGTGGTCATCGACCTCGGCCTGCACCTCGACCTGCCGATCCCGCCCGGCAACGGGTTCACCGACGCGCCCCGCTGGAGCCACGGTGTGGCCGTGGACCTGCTCACCCGGGTCGCCGGGCTGGACGCCGCCACCGCCCGGTTCGAAGTCGACCGCTATCTCGGCTGGCCGGCGCAGGCGCTCGCCTTCAAGGTCGGCGCGCGGCTGTGGCAGCAGACCCGCCAGGACGCCGAGCGTCGTGCCGGCCCGACCTTCGACCGCAAACAGTTCCACCACACGGCGCTGGCGCTCGGGCCGATGGGCCTGGATCCGCTGCGTGAGCGCCTCGCCGAGACGTTCCGACCCGCTGCCGCCTCCCTCGACCGGAAGTGACCCCGATGAGTATCGACGAACTCACCAGCACGATCACCGACATGTACCGATCACTGGGGGATCGGTCCGCCTTCGACGCCCACCTGCACCCCGACCTGACGATCTGGGAATCCGACGCCGACCGGCTGCTCACCGGGCTGGCTGCGCTGGACGTGCTGCGTGACCGCCGGGCTGCCGAGGCGACCGGACCGGCACCGGTCAGCGTGGCTCCGGAACAGCTGCACGCCGAGTCGTGGGACGACACCGGTCTGGTCCGGTACGTGCTGCGGGCCCGGCACGCCGCCGACCGACCGGACGTCTGCTTCCGGGTCACCGATGTGCTGCGGCGCGACGACGCGGGCTGGCGGATCGTGCACCACCACGCGGAGGCCGTGCGATGAGCGACGACCAGCCCACCACCGACGTCTACGACCTGCGGATCGTGGTGGAGCGGATCGAGGGACGCTCGGTGTGCGGCATGAAGCCGGGCGACCACGTCGACCTGACCGAGTCGTGCCGGTTGCGCATTCCCGAGGGCCAGCACTTCTGCCTGTACGCGCTCGCCGCGTGCCTGCCGCTGCTACCGGCCAAGCAGCGGGCCCTTGACGACGGCGACTGGATGGCCCGGGACAGCCACGTCGCCTGCCCCGACCCGGAGGAGCGGCTCATCATGCGCATCGAGCGCACCGGACGGCGGCAGATCCCCACCGAGGAGCTGACGTGACCCGCCTGGTGGGTGTCGGCCTCCAGTCGGACAAGTCCGCCGACGAGTACGCCGTGCTGGCCGAGCTGGCCGAACGGCACGGCTTCGACGTGCTGTCGGTCTTCGGCGACCTGATGTACCAGCCGCCGCTGTTTCCGCTGCTGGTGGCCGCCCGGCACACCCGCCGGATCCGGCTCGGCGCGGCCTGCCTCAACCCGTTCACCCTGCACCCGGTGGAGGTGGCCGGTCAGGTGGCCGCCCTCGACCTGGCCTCGCACGGCCGCGCGTACCTCGGCCTGGCCCGGGGCACCTGGCTGCAACAGGTCGGGGTGGCGCAGACCCGGCCACTGCGACGCATCGCCGAGACGGTGCAGATCGTCCGGCGGCTGCTCGCCGGTGACGACTGTGGTTTCGTCGGCCGTGAGTTCACCGTCGCGCCGGGTACCGCGCTGCGGTACACCCCGGCCCGGCCGGACGTGCCGGTACTGGTGGGCACGTGGGGCCAGCAGACCGCCCGGTCCGCCGCCGCGTTCGCCGACGAGGTGAAGGTCGGCGGATCGGCGAATCCGGCGATGGCCAAGACGATGCGGGCGTGGCTGGACGAGGCGGCCTCGGGCCGGGACACCGGGGTGGTGCTCGGTGCGGTCACCGTGGTCGACACCGACGGTGCGCTGGCCCGACGGATGGCCCGCACCGAGGTCGCCATGTACCTCGCGGTGGTCGCCGCCCTCGACCCCACCGTCGAGGTCGACCCGGAACTGCTGGCCCGAATCCAGCAACACGTCACCCGCCGCGAGGACGATCTGGCCGGCGCACTGATCGGTGACGACCTGCTCGACCTGTTTGCGTTTTCCGGTACGCCCGAGCAGGTCGCCGCGCAGGCCGCGGCGGTCTTCGACGCCGGGGCGAGCCGGGTCGAGTTCGGCACCCCGCACGGCCTGACCCCGCAGCGCGGGATCGACCTGCTGGGTCGGCGGGTACTGCCGCTGCTGCGCGACTGACGGTCGGACGGGCCGGGTCAGCGTCGCCAGGCCGACCAGAGTTCGGCGTACCGGCCGCCGGCCGCGACCAGATCGTCCGGGGCGCCGAGTTCGACGATCCGGCCGTGCGCCATCACGGCGATCCGGTCGCAGGTGTGTGCCTGGCTGAGCCGGTGGGCGACCACGACGGCCGTGCGGCCCCGGATCAGGGCGGCGCTGGCCCGTTCGAGCTGTCGGGCCCCCGCGCTGCCGGCCTCGGCGCTGGCCTCGTCGAGGACGACGATCGGTGGGTCGAGCAGGGCGATCCGGGCCAGCGCCACCTGCTGCGCCTGACCGGCCGTGAGCGGGTGTTCGCCGTCGCCGACCCGGGTCGACAGCCCGTCGGGCAGGGCGTTGACCCAACCGTCGGCTTCGACCAGCCGCAAGGCGGCGTGCAGGTCGTCGTCCGAGGCGGCCGGAGCGGCCAGCCGCAGGTCGTCGGCGAGGGTGCCGGCGAAGACGTGGACCTCCTGGGTGACCACGCCGACGGTCCGGCGCAGCTCGGCCGGATCCAGCTCGCCGATCCGACGGTCACCCAACCACACCTCGCCCTCGGCGGCGGGGAAGACGCCACCGAGGATGGCCGCGAGGGTGGTCTTGCCGGCTCCGCTCTCGCCGACGATCGCCAACGACTGGCCCTCGGCGATCTCGATCGAGACGTCCTGCACGACGGCAGGGCCGCCGGGGTAGCGGTGCCACACCGACTTGGCGGTGATGCTCGTCGGCAGCCAACCGGAGATCGGCCCGGCCGGCCGCGTAGCGGGTACGTCGAGCCCGGAGATGCCGACGAGCCGCGCGAGCGCCGCCCCGGCCGACTGGATGTCGTTGAACGACATCAACAACAGGCCGAGCGGGCCGAAGAGTCGATGGAACAGCAGCGCCGCAGCGGTGACGTCGCCGACCGTGCTGTCGCCCGCGCGTACCAGCAGGAAGCCGGTGAGCAGCACGGCGGTCAGGCCGAGCGCCTCCGCGTAATTCATCGTGTTCGCGAACCAGAGGAAGCCCCGCACCGCACGCAGGCGCGCCACCACCGCGTGCCGGGAGGCCTGCTCGACCCGTCGGCTCTGGCGCTCCTGCATGCCGTACGCGTGCACCGTCCGGGCACCGGTGAAGGTGTTCAGCACGCTCTGCGTACGCACCGCCGCGGCTTCCCGTTCGGCGGCGTACAGTCGTTTCGCCTGCGGCACGAAACGGCGCAGGCTCAGCACGTACACCGGGAAGACGACCAGGAACGCGGCGGCGATGCGCCAGTCGAGGGTCGCGAAACCGGCGAAGGTGATGACAACGGTGACCAGGGCGGTGAAGATCCCGGCCGCCAGCCGCACCGAGTCGGTCACCCGCTCCACGTCCTCGGTGACCCGGGAGGCCACGTCGCCGGAGCCGGCGCTCTCCAGCCGGGTCGCGTCCATCCGCAGCGCCCGGTCGAGCACCTCCTCGCGGAGGTCAGCGCAGGCACGCATGCCCCACTCGGTGACCAGCCAGTTGGCCGCGCCGGTGAGGATCGCGGCGGCCAGGCCCGCGCCGAGGATCAACGCCGAGGTGAGCAGCAGTGATTCGACGGTGCCACCGGCCACCACCAGGTCGACCAGCCGGCCCAGCAGGATCGGCACGACGACGGCCGCGACGCTGGCCGCCGCGGCCGCCGCCACCGATGCCCAGGCGAGCAGCGGATAGCGCCGCAGAGCCCGCCAGAAGGCGGTGAGCGTCACCCGGCCGCTCGCGACCGGCAGAATCGTCGCTCCCGGGGTCATCGCAGCACCACCTCCGCGTACGACGAGTCGGCGAGCAGGTCGCGGTGACGCCCGACGGCCGCCACCCGACCGGCGTGGAGGAAGACGACCCGGTCGCACCGGTCGAGCAGCGGTGCGCTGGTGGTGACCAGGACGGTCGCCCGGTCGTCGGCGGCCCGGTAGGCGCGGATGCCGTCGGCGATGGCGTGCTCGGTGACCGCGTCGATCGCCGTGGTGGGGTCGCGGAAGACGGTGACCGGCCGGTCGGCCAGCAGCGCGCGGGTCAGGGCGAGGCGCTGCCGCTGGCCACCGGAGAGGTTCAGGCCGTGGTCGACGAGTCCACGGTCGAATCCTGCGTCATCGGCGAGCAGGTCACCGACGGCGGCCGAGGCCATGGCGGCGCGCAGGGCGGCGTCGTCCCGGTCGTCGCCGGTCTGGAGCACCTCCCGCAGCGTGGCACCGAACAGGTCCACGCCGTGCGGTTCGACAAGCACGGTTCGCCGCAACGAGGCGAGGTCCAGCTCCCGCATCGGCGTGCCGGCCAGCCGCACCTCACCCCGCTCCGGCGGCCGTGCCCCCGCGAGCAACTCGGTCAGGTCGTCCGCCGTGCTGGTCTCCGCGGTGACGATGCCGAGCAGCTCACCGGGGGCCACGGCGAGGTCGACGCCGTCCAGGCCCGGCGCGTGCACCGTGTCGAGGCTCAACGTCCCCGGCTCGGCCGTCCGCGTCCCGGAGGGCACCCGCTCCGGGGCGGCGAGCACCTCGGCCACGCGGGCCGCGCTGGCCCGCGCCGTCGCCAGCCGGAAGACGCAGTCGGCGAGGTTGAGCACCGGATCGGTGAGGAAGGTGGCCAGCCCGACGATCGTGATGAGCTGCCCGACCGTGATCCGCCCGTTTAGGGCGTACCAGCCAGCCAGCGCGGCCACGGCGGTGATCAGCAGGCCGGTCGTGAAGGTGGACGCGCCGACGAACGTGGCGCCGGCCTTGACCGTCCCGATGCCGGCACGCAGCGACGTACGGCTGGCCGTGCGGTAACGGCCGACGGCCTCGTCGACCCCACCGAAGCCACGCAGCGGTCGCAGCCCACGCAGCAGGTCCGACGCCGTGGCGGCGGCCCGACCGACCGCCTGCTGCTGCGCGGACGTGCGGCGGCCCACGACCGGCCCCAGCGCGTTGAGCCCGAGCACCAGGAGCGGCACGCCCACCACCAGTCCGAGCCCGAGCGACCAGTCGATCCGCAGCAGCACGACCGTCGACACCGTCAGCCCGACCAGCGCGCTCACCCCCCGGGTGCCCAGTTCGAGCAGCTCAGCGGCGGACTGCGTGTCGGAGGTCGCGATCGAGAGCAGTTCCCCGCTCTGGCGGCTGGTCCGGACGCCCTGACCGCCGACGACCCGTCGGACCACCCGCATCCGCAGCTCGTGGGACTCCTCGGTGACCGCCCGGGACAGGAACCAGAAGCCCGACCGCCAGCCCATGGTGAGGGCGGTGAACAACGCGAAGATGCCCAGCACGGACCAGGCCATCGCCGAGGTCGACCCGGTTCCGACGGCCTGGTCGATGACCAGGCCGATGGCCACCGGAACGAGAGCCTCACACAGCTGGTGCAGTGACCAGAACGCGGCGCACAGGGCGGTGTCGCGACGCTGCCGCCAGAACATCCGGCGGATCAGTCGCCCCGTGGTCTGTGTCATGCCCCCGCCTCACGTTCGATGAGTTAGGGCAGGCTAACCCGCTGTCCTCGCCGAATGCCATTCGCGGGTGCGCCGTGCTGGCCAGGTCTCAGTCCTCGGCGTGCGGAAGCGGTGGCCGGTCGAGCCCGGCCCACGAGCGCAGCAGCCGACCGCCGATGGAGTCGACCGGTCCCGAGCCGGGACCGTTGCGGACGCGTTCGACGATCTCGGCCAGGGTGAACCATCGGGCCTCCGACAGTTCGCGTCCGTCCACGGCGATCGTCTCCTCGACTGCCCGGGCGACGAAACCGACCATGAGACCGGCCGGAAACGGCCATCCCTGGGAACCCTGGTAGGTGACCGCACCGACCGTCACGCCGGCTTCCTCACCGACCTCGCGACGGACGGCGCCCTCCAGGCTCTCGCCGATCTCGACGAAGCCGGCGAGCAGCGAGAAGCCGTCCGCGCCGGCACCGTGATGGCGGGCCAGCAGGCAGCGTGGCTGCGGATCGGGGGATTCCACAAGCACGATGACGGCGGGTTCGATCCGGGGGAACAACTGCCGACCGCAGTCGGGGCCCTGGCAGATCCGCAGGTGACCGGCGTCGGCGCTGGCCGTGGTCGCGCCGCAGGTACCGCAGTGTCTGGCGTGCCGGTTCCAGTAGAGCAGGCCGCGCGCGTACGCCAGGGTCGCGGCGAGTGGGCCGGGCAGGGTGGTGGCCAGCCCGCGCAGGTCGGTGCTGCGGTGCGCAGTAGCCAGGCGCAGCGCCTCGGTCTCCTCGACGTCGCTGAGATCGGCGGTGAAACTCGCTGTGGTGCCGTCGAGGCCGAGCAGGGCGGTCTGACCGGCCGCCGCCACCAGGGTTCGGGCGGGCGCACCGGTGAGCCGCACCGGTCTGCCGTCGGCCGTGAGCAGCGGCCGGTCGCGCCACATCGGCAGCACCTGGCTGTCGTCGCGGTCGAGCAGGTCGGCAACCCGGGCCGGGTCGACGCGTAGGCTCGCCGCCCGGTCGTGCGGTGTCGCGGTGTACGCGAGCCCGTGGAACACCATGCCGCCGATCGTGCCGGACGCTGCGGCGGGCGCGGTCACCGGCCTCGGGAAAACCAACCGGGCGTACCGGGCAGCCGCGCTCGCCGGGTGCGAGGGCAAGGAGTCAGCTCGTCGGGGCGCCGCCCCGGGTCAGGCCGTCCCAGGCGGCCATGGCGCAGTCGACAATGCCGAGGAGATCCTCGGCGGTGGCACCGTCGCGTGCCTGGACCGCCATGCCCTGTACGACCGCGCCGACGAACCGGGCGAGTGCGTCAGGTCCGACCGACGCGGGTAGATCACCCTCGTCCATCCCCCGGCTGATCCGCCGCCGCAGCTCCGCGATGTCACGCTCCCGGCACGTGGCGAGGAACTGGCCGACCGCATCGGACTCGGGCACCGTGCCGGCGCCGGCGAGCACGACCAGGCACCCGCTCGGATTCGCCGGATCCACATAGGCGTACGCGTGGTGACGCAACATCGCCTCGATTGCCGCGCGGGCGGTTTTCCCACCGTCGAGGGCTGCCCGGGGGCCGGCGCCCTCGGTGGCGTTGTAGAGATCGACGGCCTCCCGGAACAGCGCTTCCTTGCTGCCGAATGCGGCGTAGAGGCTGGGCGAAGCGATGCCCATGGCGGCGGTCAGCTCGGTCATCGAGGCACCCTGGTAGCCGCGACGCCAGAAGACCTCCATCGCACGCCGCAGCGCGACCTGGCGGTCGAACGTGCGGGGTCGACCTCGCGTGGCCGTCATGCGTCGCGTCCTCCCCTTCCACCGGCTTCAGCGGTCAGTGTTCCACCAGACGCAGCCCGATGATCCCGACCACGATCAGGGCGAGGAATAACAGCCGTGCCGGACCGGCATTCTCCTGCATGGTCACGATCCCGGCGATCACGACACCGACCGCTCCGATGCCGACCCAGACCGCGTACGCGGCACCGGCCGGCAGGCTCTTCATCGCCCAGGCCAGCATGACGAAGCTGAGCACGGCGCTGGTGACCGCCAGCAGCGAGGGCCAGAGCCGGGTGAACCCGTCGGTGTTCTTCAGCGCGGTCGCCCAGACGACCTCGAGCAGTCCGGCCACGACCAGCACGAACCATGCCATGCCTACGCTCCTCACGATGTGCGGCCCGCTGCCTCCCGCTACCCGGCAGGCCGGCCGGTGGCTGCGTGCCGGACGGCCGACCTCAGGCGGCGAAGCCGCCGTCGACGGCGATGGCGGTGCCGGTGATGTAGCGGCCACCCGCACCGGCAAGGTGGCTGACCGTCGCCGCGATGTCGGCGGCGGCCGCGTACTGCCCGAGGGCGATGAAGCTGCGCTCGTGATCGGCGCCCTCCCCGTCGGCCGGGTTCATCTCGGTGTCCGTCGAGCCGGGGTGCACCACGGTCGCGGTGATCCCCCGGGGGCCGAGGTCGCGGGCCAGCCCACGGGTCAGACCGAGCAGCGCGCTCTTGGTCATCGAGTAGAGGCTGACTCCGGCGTACGGCACCCGCTCGGCAAAGCAGCTGCCGATGCTGATGATTCTTCCGCCCGGCCCCAAATAGGGGAGAGCGGCCTGGATGGCGAGGAAGACCCCGCGTACGTGCACCGCGAGGGCACGGTCCAGCTCCGCCAGACTGACCTGCTCGATCGGCCCGTACGGGAAGATGCCGGCGTTGTTGACCAGGATGTCCAGCCGGCCCAGTTCGCCAGCCGTACGTCGGACCGCGGCGGCGACCGCGGCGGAGTCGGCGTTGTCCGCCGCGATTGCGATTCCCCGGCGGCCTGCCGCTTCCACCTCGGCGACGACCGTCTGCGCTCGGTCGGCCGTGGCGCGGTAGGTGATGGCCACGTCCGCGCCGTCCCGGGCGAGGCGGGCGGCAACCGCCGCTCCGATGCCCCGGCTACCGCCGGTGACCAGCGCAACCTTGCCGGCGAGTTCCGTCATGCCTGCCCCTATTTCTGTACCGATCGACACAATAATAGGGGAGCTTAGCGGAATCCATCGGCGTCAGCTGTCCCGGAACCACCCGACGGTTGTCCTGCCACCCGGACGTCCGGCACCGGTCCGCTGGAGGGACCGGTGCCGGACGTTCGCTCTGATCAGCTCGCCGTGCAGGTCGGTGTGGGTGTGCTCGGCGTGCCGGTGGTGGCGCCGAGGAAACCGAACGAGGTGCTGGCGCCCGCGGCCAGGTTGCCGTTGTAGCTGACGTTACGGGCGGTCACCGCCGATCCCTGGCTGGTGACTGTCGCGTTCCATGCCTGGGTGACCGTCTGCCCGGCCGGGTACGTCCAGGTCACGGTCCAGCCGCTGATCGCCGAACCGCCCGCGGTGACCCGCACCTCCCCCTGGAAGCCGCCGGACCACTGGTTGGTCACCGTGTAGGTCGCCGTGCAGCCGCTACCGCTGGGCGGCGGCGTGGTGGGCGGTGGACTGCTCGGCGGCGGCGTGGTGGGCGGCGAGGTGGTGGGCGGGGGAGTGGTCGGCGGGGGCGTGGTGGACCCGCCCCAGCCGGCAGTCGAGTCCAGCCAGGCCGCGCGGCGGAGCATCCAGTCCCGCATGAACTGGACCTGCCCCTGCCAGGTCGGCGCGGTCGGCGTGATGAACGGCCCGACGTTCCGGGTGCTCAGGTTGGGCCAACGCGCGAAGTTACGCTGCGCGGCGGCCGTCAGGGGTGCGCTGAGGCCGTCGATGCGGGACTGCAACGACGCGTCGGAGAGCGGGCCACGGCGCAGCGTCTGCCAGCGCAGCCGCACCTCGTTGACGAACGCCGGATCGCGCATCAACTGCGTGTACCAGTCGTTGGCCACCGGCTGGCGGACCTGCTGGTACTGCCAACCGGCGGTCTGGTCGTTCTGGAAGAAGCCGCCCACGCCGAAGCTGAGGTCGTAGTCCCAGAGCGGCCCGGCGAAGATCTTGGTGTCGCGGTCCTTGTAGAAGTAGGCGCTGCGGATGTAGGAGTCCATCTCGCGACTCAGCTCGTTGATGATGAGCTGGTCGATGAAGGAACCCACGTCGATGTACGCCCGGTAGCCGCTCACCGGATCGGCGAAGTTCGGCGCCCGCAGCACGTTGTGGAACTCCTGGATGTGGTTACGCAACCAGTCGCGTTGCTCGGGCTGCAGCGGCGACGGGTCGGCGACCTCAAGGTAGTTCCAGCAACTCGCCGCCGGCCCGGTGCACGGCAGGGTCGGCTCCTCGGCGGCCATCCACTCGAACTTGAAGATGTAACCGCCGGTGATCTTCGGCAGGGTCCGGTCGTCCTCGCGGAGCTGCTTGAGGTCGAGACGGTCCTTCGAGTTCTTGATCGTCTCGACGAGCATGTAGACACCCATGTAGTCGTCGGAACCGACCGGCCCGGCGTCGGTGTTCAGGTAGAACTCCGCGAAGGCGTACCGGGGTGCCGGCAGGCCCATCTGCCGCCCGAGGTCGTAGACGAACGCCTCCCGGATCAGCGCCTTGTCGCTGAACGGTCCGCGCAGCACCCAGTCGGAGTCGGCCGGCATGCCGAGCACCGGGTAGTCGGCGTCGTCGTCCTCGTTGTCCCAGAATTCGAGCCGGAACGGCGTCTTGGCGAACATCGCCGACGACTGCCCGCGCAGCCGGAACCCGGCCCGGGTGGCCACCGTTGGTGCGGCGGCCAGGGAGGTGCTGCCGCCGCTCGGCTCGAAGATCATCGTGGTGGCATCGAAGTACTCCCGGTCGGGCCGCCCGGCACCGTACGAGTCGATCAGGACGACCGGCAGGTCGTGTGTGGTGCTGGTGTTGCGCGCGACGTACATGGCGGTGCCGGGCGCACCCGAGGCGGTCTGCCCGACGAACGCCTGGGCCCGCAGTTGCGTCGTACGTGTGAAGCGCAGCGCCGCGCCGGAGTAGAGCGGCGACTGCGCGTCGGGCAGGCGTCCGTCGGTGGTGTAGCGGATCTGGGCACCGCTGACGGTGGTGCTCAGCGATACCGAGACCTCGCCGGAGAAGGTGCCGCTGGGCACGGAGAAGCCGATGTCGCCAACCAGGTCTTCGGCTGCCTCCGCAGCCGCGGCGGCGTCCGCGGCGGTGCGGGAACCGGCGGTCCGGTCAGCCGGGACGGTGGAACTGGACGTGCCGGCGAGGGGCTCGGCACCGGCTGGTGCCGGCGACGGGACGAGGAACGCGGTGACCAGCATGGCGACGGCCGCGATCCCCGCGATGCGCAGGGGTGCCGCCGAGGTGCCGACGCTGCGGTCGGTCAGACGCACGATGCCTCCTGAACGGGACGGTGGGTGGTGGCGGTCGGTGCCGTGCCCACCGACGGGGTGGTGCGGAAATGCCGGCGCAGTGTCCGGCGCCAGGGCGAGTCCGGCAGGTCCGGACGCAGCGCGGCCAGACCGGTGGCGTACTTGGAGATGCGGGCGGGCCGCAGCCCGCGCTGCCACAGCAGCCGGTCGGCGGGCGATGCGGCGGCGCTGGTCTTGGTCTCGACCACGGCCAGCTCCGGCAGGTGCAGTGAGGTGGCGCCGGCCTGCCAGGCGAGCCCGGTGTCGATGGTGACCCGGCTGGCGGTCGCCGGCAGTAGCAGCGTCGCCCGCCGGTAGCTGGTGACCAGCACCGGGTCGAGGGCGCTGCCGGCGGGCGGGCAGATCGCCTCCCGCGCGAGCGCCTCGTCGACGAATGCGCGGCCGGGTAGCACTGTCGTGCGGTCGTGCGGATCGTACGGCAGCCGGTGTTTGGTGATGCTGTCGCGCGCTCCGCTGATCTTGACTTCGAGCCAGCACTGGGCTGAGTCGAGGTAGGTGCGGGTGCGCACCTTGAAGCGGCGTCGCCGCCGGTAGGCCGCGCAGTGATAGCTGGCCAACCTCGGGGTGTCGAAGTAGACCGACTCGTAGCGGAAGCTCCGCGCGCCGTCGATCTCCAGCACCCGTGCGTGCGGAACGAGCTGCTCCAGCAGGTGTGGCAACCGGTCGAGCGGGACGAGGTACTTGCGGTCCACCCTGGTCTGCAAGGCGGCCCGGTCGATGAGTTCGGTCAGCCCGATGGTGTCCATGGCCGCCAGGGGCGCGGTGATCGGCTGGATGCTCATCGGGCCGCTCCCGCCTTGGCCGGCGTCGCGGTGGCTCTGGTCGTCTGGCCCTTGACCGAGTAGCGGACGTCGACGACGGTGGTCTCGTTGACCAGATCGAGTCGCTGCACGGTGGCGACGTGCACGCGTGCGCCGAGCAGTTGCTCCAGCTGGGCCACGAGGGTCACGTGGTCGGTCACGGCCGAGTCGAGCACCATGATCTGGTGCCGGTAGTGGCGGAGCAGCCGGGGATGGTCGCCCAGGAACATCACCACGAGGATGAGGCCCATCAGCCCGGCGCTGAGCCAGACCGAGGTGGTGCTCAACGCGCCGAGGATGCCCAGGGCCAGCGCTGAGAAGTAGTACGCGACCTCGTGCTGGTCGAGCTCCGTCGACCGCAGGCGGATGATCGACAGTACGCCGAACAGCGCCAGCCCGAGCCCGAGCCCCGCGCCGACGTTGCTGGCGCTGAGCGCGCTGGCCACCGCGAGGACACCGACGTTGACGCCGAGGTAGGCGACCACGAGATCCCGGCGGCGGTGTCTCGGGAAGTAGAGCCCGAAGACGAGCAGCACCACCGCGCCGATGTCGATCGCGAACAGGATGAGCTGCGACATCTGGTGTCTTCCTCCTGGGTCGCTGTCGCGCCGGCCCCGTCTCATCTCGTCGGCACGAGCTGCGGTCAGGCAACCGAACGCAACCGAAAGTCTCGGTAAACTTGCGGGAACTATTCCGGGAATAGTAATGGGACGCATCGAACCGGGTCAATGGCAATGTTGTGCCAACCTGGACTTTTGGCGCGCGTCAGGCGCATCCGTGATCGTCCGGCTCGGGCCGGTCGGCTGGTCAGGGCGCGGTTCGCGCGCGAGTGGACCAGTCGTGGACCGGTGGTGAACCCAGGGTAAACAACCCCAGTCGGCTGTCGCTCGCCGCGACTACGGCCGGCCGGGGTTGGTTTGTGGTGTGGACTTCCCGCTCCGGCCGTGATCGTCCTCGTGGGCCACCCCAGCGCGCCTGATGTCGGCGCGCTGATGCGCGCCCGACCGCCGTTCAGCGCCGATAATCACCGAAACTATATTGACACGTTTCGTTTCCCGGCTCGAAACTTACCCTCAGATAGCGATCGATGCTGCTCGATCAATGTCGGTCTCGGCGTCTGCCCGGAAGGGGACTGGAGTGACAGCGAAGGTTGGCCGCCCACGGGACCGTTCGGTGGTCGTCGTACTGGCGGTGGCGGCGCTCGCCCTCGCCCTCGCCGCGACGACACTGACGGTGGCGGAGATGGGCGTGGCCCGGGCCGCCGACGGCCTCGCGGTCGTCTCCTCGGTGGAGGACGACGGCGTCGACTGCCCGACGCCGAATCCGGGAACGATTTCGGCGAACCCCAGGCTGCCCGACCCCTTCCGGCGCCTCGACGGGAGCCGGATCTCGGCCAAGTCGGACTGGCGTTGTCAGCGAGCCCAGACCAAGCAGCTCGCGCAGCGGTACGTCTACGGTGAGAAGCCGGCGAAACCGCAGACCGTCAGCGGTACGGTCTCGAACACCAGCATCACCGTGAACGTGGCGCACAACGGCCGTACTGCCAGCTTCTCCGCGAGCGTGCAACTGCCCAGCGGCGGCAGTGGGCCGTATCCGGCCGTCGTGGTGCTCGGTGGGTTCGGGGCGGACACCGCCACCATCCGGTCCGCCGGTGCCGCCGTGATCAGCTATGACCCGCTCGCGGTGGGGCGGGAGGGCACTCCCCGCAACAACAAGCAGGGCGCCTTCTACAGCATCTACGGTTCGTCGAGCAGCAGCGGACTGTTGGTTGCCTGGGCCTGGGGCGTCAGCCGGATCATCGACGTCATCGAGCAGTCGGGCGGAAACATCCTCCGCGCGGACGCGACCGGCGTCACGGGGTGCTCCCGTTACGGCAAGGGCGCCTTCGTGACGGGCGCTTTCGACCAGCGCATCGCCCTGACCATGCCTATCGAGTCGGGCAGCGCCGGCTCGCCGATCTTCCGGGGCATCCCCGGCGAGTCCGGTGCCCAACCGCTGAGCAGCGCGTACGGCGAGCAGCCATGGCTCGGTGACGCCTTCGGCTCGTACACCGGCAACCCGGCGAACCTGCCGATCGACACCCACCAGACCGTGGCCATGGTGGCTCCGCGTGGACTGCTCATCATGGACAACCCGCACATCGACTGGCTGGCCGCCCGCTCCTCGAGTGTCGCCGCGCTGGCCGGAGCGGAGGTCTACCGGGCACTCGGCGTGGGTGACAACATCAGCTACTGGTCCGACGTCCAGGACGGCACGCACTGCGCCTCCCGGTCGGAGTGGCGTACCCCGTTGCAGCAGAACATCCAGAAGTTCCTGCTCAACACGGGCAGCTCCACGGGCGTGTTCCGGATCTCCAGCCGAAAGGCCGGCAACCTCTCCGAGTGGCGGGATTGGCAGACGCCGACCCTCGCCGACGGCCCGACCACGCCGCCGACGACGCCTCCCACCACGCCTCCGACGACCCCGCCGACGACGCCTCCCACCACGCCTCCCACCACCCCGCCGACGACGCCTCCCACCACGCCACCGGCGAGCGGTGCCTGCTCGGCCTCGGTGTCCGTCAATCAGTGGACGGGTGGCTTCGTTGCCACAGTCCGGGTCACCGCCGGCTCGGCCGCGCTCAACGGCTGGGCGGTCACCATGACGCTGCCCTCCGGTGCCAGCGTCACCAACTCCTGGAACGCCCAGCGCAGTGGCTCCAGTGGAGCGGTCACCTTCAGCAATGTCAGCTACAACGGGTCCGTCGCCGCCGGGCAGTCCACCGAGTTCGGTTTCCAGGGCACCGGCACCGGCACCGGGATGACTCCCACCTGCGCCGCCCGGTAGCTTCCGACGCTGCGCGCCGAGCGCCTGGGCATGGCGGCGAACGCCGTCATGCCCAGTGACGCTTCGAAACTTCCGGTGGAACTTCCGGAAATCATTGACGTGCGTGAAATCTCGCTGCAATACTTCGGCCCAGTAAGGCCGATGCGATCCCTTTGGCCGAGGTGCGCACGGTCCACCCTTTCCGCAACCATACGTCCGGATTCATGCTGCCCCCATCGGGCCACCGGACCCGGAAGGAGCGTCATGGCCAACTCTTCCCGAGCACCTGGACGGTCGAGGCGACTGCGCGCCGCGCTCGTTGTCTCCGCCGCCGTCGGCCTGCTCGCCACCGCGGGCGCCGTGGTCCTGCCCGGCAGCGCCAGCGCCGCGAGCACCCTTGGTGCTTCGGCGGCTGAAAGCGGTCGTTACTTCGGCACCGCCGTCGCGGTGAGCAGGCTCAACGACTCGGCCTACACGACCATCCTGAACCGCGAGTTCAACCAGGTCACCGCCGAGAACGAAATGAAGATCGACGCGCTCCAGCCGAACCAGGGGCAGTTCAACTACGGCAACGCCGACCGGTTGGTCCAACACGCCCGCAGCCAGGGCATGCTGGTCCGGGGACACACTCTGGCGTGGCACTCCCAGCAGCCTGGCTGGATGCAGAACATGTCCGGCACCACGCTGCGCAACGCCATGCTCAACCACGTGACCCAGGTCGCCACCCACTTCCGGGGCCAGATCGAGTGGTGGGACGTGGTGAACGAGGCGTTCCAGGACGGGTCGAGCGGCGCTCGCCGTGACTCGAACCTCCAGCGCACCGGCAACGACTGGATCGAGGCCGCCTTCCGCGCTGCCCGGCAGGCCGACCCGAACGCCGACCTGTGCTACAACGACTACAACATCGACAACTGGAACGACGCGAAGACCCAGGCCGTCTACCGGATGGTCCAGGACTTCAAGAGCCGTGGCGTGCCCATCGACTGCGTCGGCCTCCAGTCGCACTTCACCGGTGGCTCGAACTACCCGAGCAACTACCGCACGACCCTGTCCAGCTTCGCCGCCCTCGGCGTCGACGTGCACATCACCGAGCTGGACATCCGCAACGCCCCGACCGACGCGTACCGCAACGTGGTGAACGACTGCCTCGCTGTCGCGCGCTGCAAGGGCATCACCGTCTGGGGCATCCGCGACTCCGACTCGTGGCGCTCCAGCGAGAACCCGCTGCTGTTCAACGGCAGTGGCCAGAAGAAGCCGGCGTACGACGCCGTGCTCACCGCGCTGAACAACGGCACTCCGCCCACCGGCAACCCGACGACCCCGCCGCCCACCGGCAACCCGACCACTCCGCCGCCCGGTGGCGGGTGCACCGCGACGGTGACGCCCGGCCAGGTCTGGGGTGACCGCTACAACACCTCCGTGACGGTCAATGGGGCAAGCACCTGGTCGGTGGTCGTCGCCATCACCCCGCCGCAGCGGATCTCCGCCACCTGGAGTGGCAGCCCCACCTGGGACAGCAGCGGCAACGTGATGACGATGCGCTCCAACGGCAGCGGCAACACGTTCGGCTTCACCACGATGATGAACGGCAACTCCAGCGCCCGACCGCAGATCAGGTCCTGCACCGCAGGCTGACCGGGCCGAACCACACCGGCCGTGCGGGGCTCGCCCCCGCACGGCCGGTCCTCGTTCGGTCACGGCGTCGTCGACGCACCCGGCGCGCCGGTCGCCACCGGCTGGTAGTCGAACCAGTTGAAGGCGGCACTTCCGTCGGTGACGTAGAGGCCGAAGACCCGGCCGGTGAAGCCGGCGGCGACCTCGGTGGACAGGTAGCGGCCGTCGAGTTCGGCAAGCACCACAGGGCCCTGCTCGGTGTTCACCGCGAAGGTGACCATGTCGCAGGCGGAGGGGCGTACGCCGAAGGGTGCTCCCGGTGCCGCCGCCTGGTCGGCGGCGGTCGCCGTCGGCGGCAGCAGGTTGTGCGTCCTTGTGGAGATGGTGAGGGTGACCGGCCCGGGCGGCACCTGTCGCTCGCCGAACACCTGGCGGAACGGTCCGACCCGGCCGATCACCCGTACGGTCCCGTCGGCGACCTCAAGGTCATAGTGGTGCGCCTCGTCCAGGCGCAGGGTCAGCCCGGCCCGCCCGGTACCGGGATCGACCCGGACGCTGGCCCGGCAGTCGTGATGCAGTTGCCGGTGGGCGACGAGCGTCGCCCCGGCGCGGTCGAGGGTCGTACCGTCGGCGTGCAGGATGAGCCATCCCGGCCGTTCGGTGAGCGACCAGCTCGTCCTCGGCCGGTGACGCAGGGAGATCCAGCGCGGCGACAGCTCGCCGCCGTCGAAGTCCTCGCGGTACCCGCCAGCGTCTGGGGACGGGGCGAGCGCGGGCGGGCTGCCGGCAGGGGCGGCCATGACCTCCTCGACCGGGTCGACCACCGGCCAACCGTCCACCCACCGCACCGGCACCAGAAAGGTCTCCCGACCGAGCACGTGGTACGGCGGCCACTGGCCCTTGGCGCGAATGCCGAGCAGGACCATCCACCAGCTGCCGTCTCCGGCCTGGACGAGGTCGGCGTGGCCGGTGGCCTGCACCGTACGCCTCATGCTGCGGTGGGTGAGGAAGGGGTTCACCGGCCCCGGTTCGAACGGCCCCCGGATACTGCGGGACCGGGCGATGGAGACCGCGTGCCCGGTGTGGGTCCCGCCCTCGGAGACGAGCAGGTACCACCATTCGCCGATCCGGTAGAGGTGCGGGGCCTCCGGGTACTGCCCACCGGTGCCGGACCACATCGGTACCGGCCCTTCCAGGATGGTGCCGGCCTGCGGATCAACGCGATAGGACTCCACCCCGGACACGGTCAACCAACAGTCATCGTTGTCGTCCCACGCCAGCGACGGATCGACGTGCGGCAGGTCGAAGTAGACCGGGTCCGACCACGGCCCGGCCGGGTCGATGGCGGTGACGAGCAGGTGCCGGCCGAGGGTGACGTCCGTGGTGATCATCCAAAACCGGCCGTCGTGGTGCCGGATCGTCGGTGCGAAGATGCCGCGCGAGGCGTGCGTGTCCGGCGGGAGCCGCAACTGGCCGGGGCGGTCGAGCACGTTGCCGATCTGCCGCCAGTTCACCAGGTCCCGGCTGTGGAAGATCGGTACGCCGGGAAAGTACTCGAAGCTCGAACAGACCAGGTAGTAGTCGTCGCCGACGCGGCAGATGCTCGGATCGGGGTGGAAGCCCGAGAGCACGGGATTGCGGAACGTGGTCGAGGTGGCCGTCATGCCGACCGATGCTAGGCACCTCGGTGCCGGCGGCGTCAGCTCCGGACGGGGCCCGATCAGCCGTAGCCGATCGATTCGGTGATCGCCGAGTAGGCCGGCTGACTGATTCCGGTGGCGCTTGTCGCGACGACCCGTACCCGCAGCCGACTGCCGGCGTCGGCCTCGGTGACTCGGTACGTCCTGCCGACGGCGTCCGGAATCGACACGCAGACCGGTTCGGAGTGGTGGCAGCGTTGCCACTGGAAGGCGTACACCAGGTTCCGCTGAAACGGCCAGACCCCGGGCGTCGCGCTGCCCACCGATCCGTAGGGGTCGATCGGGCTGTCGAGTCCGCTCAGTTGCGGCGGGATCGCGTTGAACGGCACCGGAGCCGACTGGTACGCGCCCGGGTCACAGCCGCCGGCCAGCGAACTACGGCGGCTCTGGCCGTGCTGGTCGGCGCCGTCGCAGAGCGGGTCGCCGGCCGGGATGCTGCCGCGGATCGTGCTCGCCACGCCGAGCGCGTGCGTCGGGGTCGTGCCGGTGGCCAGCTCCGCGACGGGGCGCAGGTCGATGTCGACCGCCGCCACCTGCCGGCCACAACTACCGTCGGCGCTGACGTTCTGGTTGGCCAGGTCGATGGCGGGCGAGTGGATCAGCACGCAGTCTCCGCCGGCATTGCCGGTGAACAGGGACGCGGTGATGTCATGTGCATGTTTCGGATCGCCGGAGGTCACCAGCGCCGCTGGCCCCTGGTTGCCGGCGACCGTGGTGTGCCGCAGTCGCAGGTCCCCGTGCGCGACGAGGATTCCGCTCGCGCTGGTACCGGCCATGTTGCCGGTGATCGTGGAGTCCGTGATCCGCGTCGCCGAGAAGACCGCGTAGATGCCGCCACCTGCGACGGCGGCGCGGTTGCCGCCAACCGTGGACCTCTCCAGAGTCAACCCGTGGAACCGCGAGAAGATACCGCCACCACCGGACCGAGCGCTGTTTCCGCTGATGATGCTTCCGCTGACCTTGGTGGTGGCGTAGGCCGCGATCCCGCCGCCGACCTCACCCGCGTTGTGCCACAGCCGAACCTGCCGCACGGTCAGCGGTGCCGCACTGGTGATTCCGCCGCCGTCGAGGGCACCCTCGCCGACACCGTTGACGATGCTGAGGTCCGCCACCTCGAGTGCGCCGCCGTCCCACGAGTCCACCACGGTGGCGCGCTGGCGTCCGTTCAGGACGGTGACGTCCATGCCGACACCGATCAGACTGACCGCGAGGCCGTCCGGGACGATGATGTTCTCGTCGTACCAGCCGGGCCCGATCCGGACCGTGCCGCCGGAGGCGACCCGGCCCACGGCATGGCTGACGGTGCGGCAGGGGGCGGCCGAGGCACCGCATTCCGCGGAATCGGTACCGCTGAGGGTGACGGCCACCTCGGCGAGCAGCCCGTCGGCGTACGTCGGTGCCGGCATGGCGGGCAGCCCGGCGGCGACCGCCACGACGAGGGAAACCGTGATTGGTGTGCCGGACATACCAGCCATGCTGGACCTCTCGACAGGGCGACACCGAAGACCGGGTGGCATCAGGGTACTGACGCGGCGGCCCCACGGACTGACTACAAATCGACAGTGGATCTCGACGGGCCACTGTGGACTAGAAGCCCCTCATTGACTGCTGTCTGTGCATCGTCGTACCGTCGCAGCGTCAGCCATCGATGATGGGCAGGGCGACCGAGCCGGCGCCGTGTCCGCCGGGCGACTTCTCGGGCACGGTCGCCGGGCGAGATGGGCCGCGACGGCCAGGACCAGCGCCACCGGCGCGATCCGGGCCACGCACATGCCGCTGCCGGCTGCCGCCTCCGTACGCGATCACGAACCGCACGCCGGATCCGCCGCTGTCGTGAACGCGAACAGTCCCGGCCGCCCACGTGGCGGCCAGGACTGAAGGAGGACCAATGGTGAAACGCACCCGCCTCGCCCTGCTCGCCGCCGCGGTGGCCAGCACCGTCGTCACCGCCGCCGTCGGAGTCGCGGTCGCACATGCCGCGACGGTCGGCTGCGCCGTGCGATACACGGTCTCCGCGCAGTGGCAGGGCGGCTTCAACGCCGACGTGACAATCACCAACCTCGGCGACCCGGTGTCGTCGTGGCGTCTGACCTGGGCCTACGCCGCAGGGCAGCGGGTCACGCAGGCGTGGAACGCCACCGTGACCCAGGACCTCGCGCAGGTGACCGCGGCGAACGTGTCGTACAACGGGGCGATCGGCCTCAACGGCACCGCGAGCTTCGGCTTCAACGGCTCGTGGAGCGGCAGCAACCCGGTACCGACCGCGTTCGCGCTCAACGGGGTGACCTGCACCGGCTCCAGCAACCCCGGTCCGACCCCGACGCCGACCCGCACCACGCCGCCGCCGGTGCCCGACTATCCCCCCACCGGTCGGCTGTGCGACAGCGACGATCTGATCGACATTGGCAAGTACTGGATCCCCAACAACCAGTGGGGCGCCACCGGTGCCACCGGCAGCCAGTGCATCTGGTCCAACGGGGGGCCGGGAGACCCCATCTACTGGGGGACCAGCTACACCTGGAGCGGCGACCCGAGCAGCGTCAAGTCGTACGCGGCGGCGATCCTCGGCTGGCACTGGGGTTGGCGGCGGCCGAACACCGGGCTGCCGGTGCAGCTTTCCGCGAACCGTGACGTCAACACCAACTGGCGCTTCAACGTCACCTCCAACGGCGCCTCGAACATGAACGTCGCGTACGACATGTGGTTCCACCCGATGGCCAACCCGGGTTCGGCGGACCAGCCCACCGACGAGCTGATGATCTGGCTCTACCGTTCCAATGCGTCCCCGGCCGGCAGTCGCCAGGGCACCGTCACCATCGCGGGTACCACCTGGGAGGTCTGGCGTGGCTACGTGGGCACCTGGAACGTCTACTCCTACGTACGGACCAGCAACACCACAAGCGCGACGCTCAACATCCGCGACTTCACCGACGACGTGGTGTCCCGGGGCTGGATGAACCGCTCGAAGTACCTGACAAGCGTCCAGGCGGGACCGGAGATCTTCACCGGCAGCGGGGAGGTCAACACGACGTTGTACCAGGTCACCGTCGGCTGATCCGGCCGCAGCTTTGATCGAAGGGCGTCATTGACCACTACCGTAAACACTCTTTAAGATTTGGCTGCCTCGAGGAACCAAGCACCCGTACGCCACGGCCGGTCATCGGCGGCTCCACACGACCGGCCGTGGCGGCACGGCACCCTCACCTGCCACGGGAAGGTCCTCGATGTCCCCACCACGTCCCCGGCCGCGCTCGGCCCTCGCCGCCGGTCTGCTCGCGCTGGTCACCGCCGGCGCCACTCTCACCGTCGCCCCTACCGCCGCGCAGGCGGTGGTCCTGCCCGGCAACTTCAAGAGCGTGGGCTACCTGCCGTCCTGGACCGGCAACGTCAACTCGGTGCAGTACACCAAGCTCACCCACATCAACTACGCGTTCGTGCTGCCCAACAGCAACGGCACCCTGCGCGCGGTGGAGAATCCGAGCAAGCTCACCTCGCTGGTGTCGCTGGCCCGGGCGAACAACGTCAAGGTCTCCATCGCCATCGGCGGCTGGAACGACGGTGACGACAGCGCCTTCGAGGCACTCGCGGCCAACGCCGGCACCCGCACGACGTTCGTCAACAGCGTGGTCAACTTCGTCAACCAGTACGGCCTCGACGGAGTCGACATGGACTGGGAGTACCCGGACCCGGGCACCTCGGCCAACAACTTCAGCCTGCTGATGCAGCAGTTGAGCAACGCGTTGCGCCCACAGGGCAAGCTGCTCACCGCAGCGGTGGTGGCGGAGGGCTACTACCGCGACGGCGTACCGACGTCGGTCTTCAACCACGTGGACTTTCTCAACATCATGGCGTACGACGGCGGTAGTCCCCACGCCAACTACGACTGGTCGATAAACGCGGTGAACGGTTGGAAGGCTCGCGGCCTGCCGGCTAGCAAGGCGATCCTCGGGGTGCCCTTCTACAGCCGACCGGGCTACTACACTTACACCCAGTTGGTCGGCATGGACCCGGCCAATGCCAATCGGGACTGCACCATCGTCGGCGGCGCTCAGCAGTGCTACAACGGCGTACCGACGGTCAAGCGCAAGACCCAGTGGGCGATGGCCAACGCCGGCGGCATGATGAACTGGGAACTGACCCAGGACACCGGTGGCTCGACGTCGCTGGTCAGCGCGATCTACGACACCGTGATGGGTGGTTCCCCGCCGCCGACCGGCCGGACCGGCCAGATCACCGGCATCGCCGGCAAGTGCGTCGACGTCGCCGCTGCGGCCACCGCCAACGGCACCGCCATCCAGCTCTACACCTGCAACGGCACCAACGCGCAGCGGTGGACCGTGGCCACCGACGGCACCCTGCGCGCCCTGGGCAAGTGCCTGGACGTGACAAGCGCCGGCACCGCAAACGGCACCCCGATCCAGCTCTGGGAGTGCAACGGCACCGGCGCCCAGGTCTGGCAGGCCCAGTCCAACGGCACGCTACGCAACCCGGCGTCGAACAGGTGCCTCGACGCCACCGGCAACAGCTCCGCCGACGGCACCCGGCTCCAGATCTGGGACTGCTTCGGCGGCACCAACCAGGTCTGGCGCCTACCGGCCTGACCCGCCCGCCCGGAACGCCACGACGGCCCCGTCCCGGTGGGGACGGGGCCGCCTCGGCCGGCGGGCTCGTTCATCGGCCGGGATCGGCGGTCACCGGCCCCACAGCCGCCAGGTCTGGTTGAGTGGGCCGCCCTGGCCCACCGGGTTGCAGGTCCACTGGTGGACCGGGGCGCGGGGCGCGGTGGAGATGGTGCTGACATCGACGCACTTGTTGCTGTGTCGGGCCACCAACTGGTAGTCGTGTGGGTCGTTGCCCGGGTAGGTCACCTTGCGCAGGGTGAACTGCTGGTTGAGACCACCGTGGCAGCCCCACTGGTGCACCGCCGCGCCGTCGGCGGTGGACACCCCGTTGACGTCCAGGCACTTGCCGGTCTGCTGGTTTACCACGGTGTAGGTGTTCGCCACCCCGGAGACCGGCTGGAAGTTCCACAGCTGCTGGTCGCCACCCTCGCAGTGGAACTGCTGCTGCACGTTGCCGTCGGCGGTGTTGCGGTCGGTGTTGTCGAGACACTGCTGGGAGTGCTGTGCCACGGCCACCGACTGGAAGCCGCCGTCGCCGGGCGGCAGCAGGGTCAGCGTGTAGGTGTCGGTCTGGTTGGCGTAGGGCACCGTCACGGTGGCGTTGTTGCCGCTCACGCTCACCACGCTGTTCGAGACGGTGACCGGGCCCTGCACCGCGCCGCCGCCGTTGTGGGGAATCCGTTGGGTGAGCACCCGGACCTGGTTGTTCTGCACGATGCCCGTGGTGTCGAGCCGTTGCAGGTTGACGGTGAGGTTTCCGGTGGTTCGGCCCCCACCGAGCAGCACCTTCGCCGAACCTGTCGCCTTGGTGGCGAAGGCGTCGTACGACGGGCTGGCCGAGACCGAAACGATCTGCCCGGTCTGCGAGCCGTAGAAGCGGTAGACCCACCACTCGCCCTTCGGCTGATGCTGCCCGGCCGAGTTGCGCACCAGCAGGTTGCCCAGGTCGTTGTGCAGGTTGCCGGCGCTGGCCCAGTTCGCCCGCAGGCCGTCGGCGCGGGCGCGCTCCAGACGGGCGATGTACCAGGCGCCGTCGGCGGGGTTCTGCTCGTCCGGGGCGGCGTACTCATTGATCTGGTACGGCCGTGGGTGCGGGATGCCGCGCGGGTCGAGTGTCGCGTTGGCGGCGGCGACGTTGGCCACCGGATCACCGGGCAGGGCGTGCCAGCTGACGATGTCCGGCACCGTGTTGGTCGAGCGGACGAAGTCCAGGTACTGGTTCCAGAAGGCGTGGTTGGTCGAGGGTACGCAGGCGCAGCTCGGCCCGACGATGAGCTGGTTGGGGAACTCGGCCCGGATGCGCTGGTAGGTGCGGCGCCACAACTCGAAGTACTGGGAGATCGGGCGGTTCCAGAACAGCGTGATGTTGGGCTCGTTCCAGATGTCCCACTGCACCGTCAGTCCGGCCGCGCGTACATCGCTGATGACCCGGTTGAGGAAGTTGTCGTAGTCGGTCCAGTTGCCGTTGTCGCCGGGGAAACGGGAGATCGCGGCACCGTCGGCACCCCACAGGTCGTGCGGCAGGAGGATGAACTCGCCGCCGAGAGCGTTGGTCCGGCGAGCCTGGGCGAGGGTGGAGTTCCACCGGCGTTCGTAGTTTCCGCCGACCCAGCCGCTGCCGGGCAGTTGTGCGCCACCGGCACGCATGTACCGGAACTTCACGTCCCGATAGAAGTGATCGGCCGGGCCGGAGGCGTTCTCGGTCATGCCGTAGATCCAGCCGGCCGCGCGGTACGTCGGTGCGCCGCTGGTGCTCGAGAAGTTCACGCTTATCGACTCGTCCGCGGCCTGGGCCGGCGTGGATACCGCGACGACGGCGGTGGCCGCGAGAACACCGACCGCGAGTCGGGCGGCGAGGCGGCGGAGAGGTCCTGGTCTGCTCGTGCGGGGGAGTGGCACTGGGGACTCCTTTGCGACGGGAGCACGTCCGAGGGCGGAGGGCGTTGGCGAATCGATTCGCTGCGGAGCGTAGGAGTTCACGGTTGTAAATGTCAACGCCGTGACGCCAGCGTGAAGCGCACGTTTCACACTGTGGCGGACCTCGTCTCGCCCGCTCTTGACCGGGTCGCTCGGCCGGGCCTATGGTCGGCCGAACCGATTCGGCGAATCGGTTCGACAGTGGGCTGATGTTGCGCACCTTCCACCACAGCGATCGAAGCGAGGCGTCAGATGACCCGATCCATCCCGCGCGGGCGTGCCATCGGTGCCGCCCTGGCGGCAGTCGCCGTCGCCGCCACAGCCGTCGCCTGTTCCACGGAGTCCCCGTCGACCGAGGCCGGTGGGACATACTCCATCTGGGACCCGTACCCGCAGTTCACCGACGATTCCGACTGGGTCCGACTGCTCAAGGGCTGCGGCACGTCGGCCGGGGTGACCGTCGAACGGACCGGCTACGACACCACCGACCTGACGAACAAGGCGTTGCTCGCCGCGCAGCAGGGCAACTCCCCGGATGTACTGATCATCGACAACCCGGTGATCTCCACCCTGGCCGAGGCCGGCACCCTGACCACCACCGACGAGACGAACCTCGACGTGTCGGCGATGGAACCCAACCTGCTCGGCGCCGGGCAGAGCGGCGGCAAGACGTACGGCGTACCCATCGGTGCGAACACCCTCGCCCTCTACTACAACAAGGACCTGCTGACCGAGGCGGGAGTGGACATCACCACGGTGACGGACTGGCCCTCACTCACCGCGGCGCTGGTCAAGGTCAAGGCAGCCGGCAAGAAGGGCATCACCTTCTCCGCGATCGGCACCGAGGAAGGCAGCTTCCAGTTCCTGCCCTGGTTCTGGGGTGCCGGTGCCCAGTTGACCGCGTTGGACGCGCCACCGGCGGTGGCGGCGTTGACCCTCTGGAGCGACTGGCTGGCCGCCGGCCACGCCCCCAACTCCGTCATCAACAACACGCAGACCACAAGTTGGCAGGAGTTCGCCAGCGGCGACTACGCGTTCAGCGAGAACGGCACCTGGCAGCTGGCCAACGCGGCGAAGCTGGATTTCGAGTACGGCATCATCCCCGTCCCGGCCCGTACCGGCGGCACCGCCCCGGCACCCACCGGAGGTGAGTTCATCTCCATGCCGGTGCAGCGTGACACCGGACGGTACGCCACCTCGCAGCAGTTGGTCACCTGCCTGACCAGCGGCGACAACCTGCTCACCACGGACACCACGCTGTCCTACATCGCCCCGGTCGCTGCGGTGCAGGAGCAACAGGTGGCGGCCAACGCCGAGCTGAAGGTCTGGGTCGACGCGGTGAAGGCGGCGAAGGAACGCACCGGCGACGACCTCGGAACCCGGTATCCGAGGATCTCCGAGCCGCTGTGGACGGCGGTGCAGTCCGCGCTCAGCGGCGCGCAGACGCCGCAGGAGGCGCTGTCGGCCGCGCAGCAGGCCGCCGTGAGCGCGACGAGCTGACCAGGCACGCCACCCGACATGGGAATCGACGTCACCCGTACCCCGCGAGCCGCGACGGTGGGCGAGACCGGTGGGGCAGCGAGCACCGCCCCACCGGCACACCGACGCCGTCGCCACCCCAGCGGTTCCCGGTGGGCGGCGTGGGCCTTCCTGGCCCCGGTGGCCGGCTACCTGGTCGCCTTCTACGCCTATCCGCTGTACCGCAACGTCGAGTTGAGCCTGCGCGAGTACACAGTCCGCTCCTTCGTCCAGGGTGGTGCGCCGTTCGCCGGGCTGGACAACTACCGGGCGGTGCTCTCAGCGCCGACGTTCCCGTCGGCGTTGCTCAACACGCTCGTCTTCACCGCCGCGTCGCTGGCCTTCCAGTTCGCCATCGGGCTGCTGCTGGCGCTCTTCTTCCATCGGCACTTTCCGCTCTCGCGTACGCTGCGCGCGCTGTTCCTCGTACCCTGGCTGTTGCCGTTGATCGTGTCGGCGTCCACCTGGTCGTGGCTGCTCAACAGCGAGGCCGGGGTGGTCAACGCCGCGCTCGCGCTGGTCGGCGTGGATCCGGTGAACTGGCTGACCTCACCGCGGTGGTCGCTGGTTTCGGTGATCATCGCCAACATCTGGATCGGCATCCCGTTCAACCTGGTCGTGCTCTACAGCGGCCTACAGGCGATCCCGCGTCCGCTGTACGAGGCGGCGGAGCTGGACGGAGCCGGCGGCTGGCAGCGCTTCCGGTGGATCACCTGGCCGTTGCTGCGCCCGGTCTCGGCGATCACACTGCTGCTCGGGCTGGTCTACACGCTCAAGGTCTTCGACCTGATCTGGATCATGACAAGGGGTGGCCCGACGGATTCGTCGACCACCCTGGCCACCTGGTCGTACCGGCTCGGGTTCGGCAACCTGCTGCCCGAGTTCGGGTCCGGGGCGGCCGTCGGAAACCTGCTGATCCTGTTGGCGGTGGCCGCGGGCGGGCTCTATCTCGGCTTCGAGCGTCGGCAGCGGCTGTCATGAGCCGACCGACGCGTGGCTGGTGGCGAACCGGGCTCGGAGTGATGCTTACCGGGCTGATGCTCTTCCCCGTCTACTGGATGATCAACGTCTCGTTCACCCGGGACCAGGACATGCGCAAGAGCCCGCCGCACCTGTTCCCGATCGACGGCACCCTCGACGGCTACCGAGCCGTGCTCAGCCAGCAGCTGCCGTACGTCGGCACCAGTCTGGTCGTCGGGCTCGGTACCGTACTGGTCACCCTGGTCCTGGCCGCCCCGGCCGGGTACGCGCTGGCCAAGCTCCGGCCGCCCGGCGGCGGGGCGATCCGGTTCGTCCTGCTGATCGCGCAGATGATCCCCGGCATCATCATGGCGATGGGCTTCTACGCCATCTACCTCAACCTCGGCGTGCTCAACACCGTGCCCGGGTTGATCCTGGCCGACTCGACGATCGCGGTCCCCTTCGCGGTGCTGATCTTCACCGCCTTCATGTCCGGGATACCGGACGACCTGATCCAGGCCGCGCTTGTCGACGGCGCCAACCGGCTGCGGACGTTCTGGTCGGTGGTGCTGCCGGTGAGCCGGAACGCGATCGTCACCGTGTCGCTGTTCGCGTTCCTCTGGGCCTGGTCCGACTTCGTCTTCGCCGCCACCCTGGCCAGCGGTGGCGGCCATCGGCCGATCACCCTCGGCATCTACCAGTACATAGGCAACAACAACCAGCAGTGGAACGCGATCATGGCAACCGCCGTGGTGGCGTCCATTCCCACCACCCTGCTGCTGGTGCTGGCGCAACGCTACGTCGCCGCCGGGGTCACCGCCGGCGCCATCAAGGACTGATCCGGCCGGCTCTCGGAGCAGCCGCACCAACCGCACCCCGAAAGGCAGTCGCCGATCATGACCGTCGTCCGTACCGGCCCGACCTTCTCCATCCAGGAGATTCCGTTCAGCTACCACGGGTCCTGGTTCAGCATCTCGCCGGTGGTGGCAGCGCACACTCAGGCATCCGAGCTGCATCTGGTCTCACACCAGACCGGGATGCATCCGGTGCTTCGGCTGACGCCTTCGGCCGACACCACGGTGACGGCCAGCGCGGCGCTGCTGACCTGGCGCAACCGCACCGGCCTGATCGAGGTGACCTACGACGGCCGGGACGCAGTGCGATTGCGCGGCCGCGGAATCGGCCTGCGGATCGCCGCCGCGCGGGACACCCTCACCCCGTTCAGCGGCACCTACCTCCTCCACGACCCGGTCGATGACTCGTACGTCTTCACCTCGTACGAGACCGGCCGCCGCTACCGGGTCACGTCGCTTCGCGGCGACCCCCGTGCCGTCGGCGTCGAGGCGCTCGGCACCGCCGCGCGGGCGGTGGAGCTGCCGGCCGACCAGCCGTGGGAGATCGCTGTCGAGGAGTACGAGTCGGCCCGCCGCCGCTACCCGGGCGACCGTGACTTCGATCAGCTCGTCAGGTCGACGACTGCCGAGTTCGCCAGCTTCGTCGACCGGCTGGCACCCTGGCGCAGCTCCGAGACTCCCGCCGCCGAACTAGCCGCGTACGTGCTGTGGTCGGCGACTGTCGCGCCGGGCGGCTTTCTCGCCCGGCCTGCCGTGCTGATGTCCAAGCACTGGATGAACAAGGTGTGGAGTTGGGACCACTGCTTCAACGCCCTGGCCCTCGCCGAGGCGGACGCCGAGCTGGCCTGGCACCAGGTCCAGTTACCCTTCGACCATCAGGACCCGACGGGTGCGTTGCCGGATTCTGTCGCCCACTCCGAGGTGCTGCACAACTACGTCAAGCCGCCGGTGCACGGCTGGGCGCTGCGGCAGCTGCGGCAGCGGCTGTCCCGGCCACTGTCGCGTGACGAGCTTTCCGACATGTACCGCCGGCTTGCCCGCTGGACGACCTTCTGGCTCGACCAACGCCGGGTGTCCGGTCATCATCTGCCGCACTACCAGCACGGCAATGACAGCGGATGGGACAACGCGACCACCTTCGACGGCGATCGGACCGTCGAGACACCTGATCTCGCCGCGCTGCTGCTGTTGCAGCTGCGTCAGCTCGCGGACCTGGCCGGGGAGTTGGGGCTGCCCGAGGAGGTGGGGCAGTGGAGTCGCACCGCGAGCCAGATCCGCGCCGAGCTGCTCGGCGCGCTCTGGGACGGCCAGCGGTTCGTGGCCCGCAGTGCCAGGACCGGTCGGCTGAGGTCGAGCACGAGTCTGCTCGACCTCATGCCCATCGTGCTCGGTGCCGACCTGCCCGCCGATGTGAGCGCCGGGCTCGCCGGTGGTCTCAAGCGCCATCTGACCGCACACGGCCTCGCCACGGAGCCGGTTGACTCCCCGCACTACGCGGCCGACGGCTACTGGCGTGGGCCGATCTGGGCGCCTGCCACCGTACTGATCGAGGACGGCCTGCGCCGGGCCGGGCACATCGGATTCGCCGATGACATCAGCCAGCGGTTCCGAGCCCTGTGCGAGAAGTCCGGCTTCGCGGAGAACTTCGACGCCGAGACCGGCGCGGGCCTACGCGACCGCGCCTACACCTGGACCGCCAGCAGCTATCTCATCCTCGCCGCCGCCCACCACCGCCGTCGCCGTCCACCCCACCGACCTGGTTGATCAAGAAGTTTTCGTCGCGCCGCGCGGCCGGGCACGGCGAAAACTTCTTGATCAACGCTGCGGTCGGGGGTGGGGGTGGGGGTGGGGGTGGGGGTGGGGGTGGGGGTGGGGGTCAGGGGGGTGGGGGTCAGGGGGGAGGGGGTCAGGGGGGAGGGGGTGGGGCGGTGCTGGCTCTCAGCGAGATGGGGGGCTGGTAGAGGTGGTGGCGGGGAGCGGCGGTGGGGGCGGCGATCCGTTCGAGCAGCAGCGCCACGGCTTCGGCACCCATCTCCAGGGTGGGCACGTCCGCGGCCGACAACGGCGGACGGAAATCCTCGGCCCAGTGCGCGGCGGCGACCCCGACCACGGAGAAGTCGCGAGGCACCAGCCGGCCCTCGGCCGCCAGGGCCCGCTGTACGCCGGGCAGGGCGGCCTCGTTGATTGTGGCAACGGCG
This sequence comes from Verrucosispora sp. WMMD703, assembly GCF_049178935.1. NCBI lineage: Bacteria > Bacillati > Actinomycetota > Actinomycetes > Micromonosporales > Micromonosporaceae > Micromonospora > Verrucosispora sp. WMMD703. The sequence continues at coordinate 3,256,273 of NZ_JBMHMM010000004.1, forward strand.
GTGACCTCCGGACGGGTGGTCAGCAGCCGGCTCATGGCGGCCTCGCCAGCGGGCGCGTCGTCACCGCAGCACAGGTCGACGCCGGTGAGCCCGCGTTCGGCCACCGCGTGCGAGAACCCGGCCAGGGCGCGGTGCCCGGGTCCGTAGCCGGCGGCCACCAGCTCGGCCGAGCGGTTCACCAGGGCGACGTGCCGGTGCCCCAGGTCGGCCAGATGGTGCACACACCGCGCGATCAGACCCTCGTAGTCCACGTCGACCCAGCTGGTGCCGGTCGGCTCGGCGGTGCGGCCGATGGTGACGAAGGGCAGTCGACTCTGCCGCAGCCGGGTCACTCGGTCGTCCTCCAACCGGATCTCCATGAGGATCACGCCGTCCACGCGGCGTCCGGTGACGATCCGTTCGAACGACCGGTCGTGGTCGCCGCCGGAGGGGGAGAGCAGCACGTCCAGGTCGGCGCGGGCGGCGGCCTCGACCACGCTGGCGACGAAGCCGAGCTGCATGTCGGTCAGCCGCTGGCTGGCAGGGGGGATGACCAGGCCGAGGGTGCGGGTGCGGCCCTCCTTCAACGCTCGGGCGTTGGCGTTGGGACGGTAGTCCAACTCGTCGATGACGGCCTGGATCCGTTGCCGGGTCGGTTCCGACACCGCCCGCTTGCCGCTCAACACGTACGACACGGTGCTGCGGGACACGCCCGCGCGGCGGGCGATCTCCCCGATGTTCATCCCGCTCCTCGCAGTCGAATCGATTCACTCAGGTTATGAGGGGTGCTGGGCAGGGTCAACGCCGCCGTTCAGGCACCCCGGGGCCGAGCGTCCGACCCGGTGTTCAGTGCGGGGAGAGGGAGGCCGACATCACGCGCTCAGCATGCTCCGGGTCTGAGCGAGTCCACCGACCAGTTCCCGTAGCGCCGCGACGATCGCCGCTTCGAGTTCCGGGCGCAGGCGACTGACCGGCACCGAGACGCTCACCGCGTCGACCGCCGGACTCGCCAACGGCACGGCCATCGCGAAGCAGCGGATGCCCTCCGCGTTTTCCTCCCGGTCGACGGCGTGCCCGGTGGTCCGCACCGTCGCCAGGGCGGCGTGCAGGGCCTCGCGCTCGGTGACCGTGTGCGGCGTGAGGCGGGCCAGCGGCCAGTTCAGCATCCGGTCGACATCGGTGTCCGGAAGCTCGGCCAGCAGCGCCTTGCCCAGCGCGGTGGCGTGTGCCGGCAGCCGGCGGCCGATTGCGCTGTAGAGCCGCAGGCGGTGCACCGACTCCCGTTTCGCGAGATAGACGACCTGGTCGTCGTCGAGTCGACCGAGGTGCACGGCTTCACCGAAGCGACGGGACAACTCGTCAAGCACGCCGGACAGCAGGCCCACCCGGTCGTCGCCGTCCAGGTAGGCGGCACCGACCCGCAGCGCGCGCAGGCCGAGCCGGAAGCGGGTGCCGCTCTCGTCGGTCTGCACCCAGCCTCGGCCGACCAGGGTGCGCAGCAGGCCGTGCAGGCTGCTCTTCGGGATGGCGAGGGCGCGGGCCAGGTCGCCCAGCGCCCAGGTCTGCGGCTGATCGGCGAGCAGTTCGAGCAGGTCGAGGGTACGTCCAGCCGACTTCACGGGCTGGAAATCCTCGGGCGCGGTGGGCACAAGGCCAGACTAGCGAAGGGCGTACGCCTCCAGTATGGTCACGTACGTGACCAACGTTCATGGTTCTGAACAGTTGCCTGTCGGTCGGGTGCTGCCGGTGGTGGTGCTCGACGACGCGCGGCACGCCGATCCACTCGGTGACGCACTGGTCAAGGGTGGTCTGACCGCGGTCGAGGTGACCCTGCGTACCGCGGCCGGGCTGGATGCCATCGCGGCGCTTGCCGCCCGTGGTGACCTGACCGTCGGGGCCGGGACGGTGCTCACCGTCGAGCAGGCCGAGCGGGCGATCGGGGCCGGTGCCCGGTTCGTGGTGACCCCCGGCTTCGCGCCGGCCGTGGTCCGTGCCTGCCAGCAGGCCGGCGTGCCGGTGGTGCCCGGGGCGGCCACCGCCACCGAGATCCAGATGGCCCTCGACGCCGGTCTGAACGTGGTCAAGTTCTTCCCCGCCCAGCAGCTCGGCGGGGCAGCCATGATCAAGGCCCTGGCGGCGCCGTTCCGCGACGTCAGGTTCATTCCCACCGGCGGGATCACCGCTGCGGTGATCGCCGACTACCTGGCCCTGCCGGCGGTCCTGGCGGTCGGCGCGAGCTGGATGGTCTCGGCCGACCTGATCGCCGGCGAGCAGTGGGACGAGATCACCGCCCGCACCCGCGAGGCGCTGGCCGCCGCAGGAGGTGCGGTGTGAGCGCGGTGGACCCTCGGCCGAAGACCGACTGCCACTACGACCTGGTCTCGCTCGGCGAGGTCATGCTGCGGCTCGACCCCGGTGAGGGTCGGGTCCGCACCGCCCGGCAGTTCCGGGTCTGGGAGGGCGGCGGCGAATACAACGTCGCCCGGGGGCTGCGCCGCTGCTTCGGCCTGCGGACCGCTGTCGTCACCGCGTTCGCCCGCAACGAGGTCGGCCTGCTGCTGGAAGACCTGATCCTCCAGGGCGGCGTCGACACCAGCCTGATCACCTGGCTGCCGTACGACGGGATCGGCCGCGCCGTCCGCAACGGACTGAACTTCACCGAGCGCGGTTTCGGGGTACGCGGCGCGGTCGGCACCTCCGACCGGGGCCACTCCGCCGCCAGCCAGCTCAAGCCGGACGACGTCGACTGGGACCACCTCTTCGGCACGCTCGGGGTGCGGTGGCTGCACACCGGCGGCATCTACGCCGCCCTGTCGGAGACGGCCGCGCAGACAGCCGAGGCCGCGATGACCGCCGCCCGTCGGCACGGCACCCTCGTCTCGTACGACCTGAACTACCGCCCCAGCCTCTGGAAGGCCGTAGGTGGTCAGGAGCGTGCGCGGGAGGTGAACACCCGGCTCGCCGGTCTGGTGGACGTGATGATCGGCAACGAGGAGGACTTCACCGCCTGCCTGGGCTTCCCGGTACCCGACACCGACATCCACAGCGGTGCGCTGGACGCCGGCAACTTCAAGGCGATGATCGAGGCGGTCGTCCGGGCGTACCCCAACTTCAAGGTGGTGGCGACCACCCTGCGCGGGGTACGCAGCGCGACCGTGAACGACTGGGGTGCCGTGGCCTGGGCCGGCGGCGCGTTCGCCGAGGCCACCCACCGACCCGGCCTGGAGATCCTCGACCGGGTCGGCGGCGGCGACAGCTTCGCCTCCGGGCTGATCTACGGCCTGCTCGAACGCGACGGCGACCTGGCTCTCGCGGTGGAGTACGGCGCCGCGCACGGCGCGCTGGCGATGACCACTCCGGGCGACACGTCCATGGCCAGCCTGGCCGAGGTGGAAGCGCTGGTGCGCGGGGCCGGCGCCCGCGTGCAACGCTGACCGCGGCCCCGGACCGGTCAGCTCAGGGAAGCAGGTCGGTCCGGGCGGCACCGGTCACCGGGTCGAACGGGTAGGACAGGTGCTGGTGCACCAGTTGCCAGCCGCCGTCGCGTCGGGCGAACACTCGGGTACCGCGCGACCAGCTCTCGACGGTCGCATCACCGGAGCGGGCGACCCGTACCCGGTTCAGGCCCCACGACACGGCGAGATCACCGTCGACCATGAGCGTCTGGTCGGGCACCTCCCAGCTCACCGCACCGTCACCCGAGGCGTCGAGGCCGGCCTGGCAGACCTCGCGTACCGCCGGTTCCCCGACGTACCGTAGCGGCGCCTCGTGCTCGTACGACACGACATCGGCGGCGATCGGCTCCATCAGGGCGTCGAGGTCCTTGGCCGCCGTCGCGGCGAACCACCGCTCGTGCAACTCGTACAGTTCCCGCTCGTCGGAGGCGGAGTCCCGGTCGGGTGCCGGGTCGAGGGCGAACGAATGATGCTCGTGGGTGACCACCCAACGGTCGTCGTGGCGGCGTAGGCCCAGGGTGAGGCGCAACCGCCGGTCGGGCGCCTCGGCCAGGTCCGCCGGCGTGCCGCAGCGCAGCAGGGCGTACGCGAATGCCACCTCGTCGCCGGCGGTGACCTCCAGCGACTCGATGTCGAACGACGCACCCTGAGCCTGCCAGCGGACGAACGGAAGCCAGGTCTGCCGGTACGCGTCGAGGCCACGCACTCCCTGCTGCGGCGGCGGCACGTCGAACATCACGATGTCCTCGGCGTGGTCGGCGAGGACCGTGCCTAGGTCCCCCCGGTGTACCGCCCTGGCCCAGCGTTCGATCAGTTCGCGAATCTGTTCCTCGTGGCTCATGCTCGGCTCGGTCCTTCCGGGTCGATCGGGTCCGTCACCCCTACAACCCCGGGCGGCACGCGAACTCACCGCGAGGTGGCCAGGTCGTCCTCGGAAAGTCGGGCGGGCAGGCCGAACTCCGGGAACGGTGCGTCGAGGAAGGAGACCACCTCGCTGACCCGGCTGCCATCCAGCGTCAGCAGATCCAGACCAGCCGGCCGGTAGCCTGCCTGGGCGTCGTCCCAGAGGTACGTGCCGAGGGCCAGCTGTCCGTTCGCCGAGGCCGGCAGGAACCGCCAGCGGTGTGACAGCACCGCCTCGGCGAGGAAGCCGCGGATCGCGCTGCGACCCTGGTACCAGACCCGTTGCGGCGGCATCGAGTAGCGTGCGTCCTCGGTCAATATCGCCACCAGGGTCTCGACGTCACCGGTCTCCCAGGCTGCCGCGTACCGCCGGGCGAGATCGCGCCGCGCGGGGTCGCCGAGCGCGCCGAGGGCTCGTTGCTGGGTCCGGTCCGGCAGTAGGCCGGCGAGCACCGCACGGGCCCGCCGCAACGCACTGTTGACCGCCACGACCGTGGTGTCCAGCAGGTCGGCGACCTCGCGGGCCGGATAACCGAGCACGTCACGCAGCAGCAGGACCGCGCGTTGCCGGGCTGACAGGTGTTGCAGCGCGGTGACGAACGCCAGCTCGACGCTCTCCCGGGCGATCACCCGAGCTGCCGGGCCCAGGTGGTCGGCCCAGGCCATCAGCCGATCCGGGTACGGCTCCAACCAGGCGACCTCGCTCGTCGGCCTGGTGTCGGCGCGTAGGTCGGTGGGCAGCTCCCGCCGGTGTCGCCGCCCGATCAGGGTCAACGCCCGGTTCGTCGCGATCCGGTACAGCCAGGGCCGGATCCCGGCATGGTCGTCGAGGCGATCCAGACCGCGCCAGGCCCGATCGAGCGTGTCCTGTACCGCGTCCTCCGCGTCGTGCAACGAGCCCAGCATCCGGTAGCAGTGCGCCCGCAACTCGTCGCGCAGCGACCCGACCAGAAGGCCGAACGCCGCACCGTCGCCGGCGCGTGCCGCCGACAGCAGCTCCGCCTCCGACCCTTCCGTCCGGCGCGGTCGCTGCCCGGACGTCCGATCAGGCTCCACACCGGCACGGTACGCCGCCGGACCTTGATGCGCCGGTCACCTCCACCTGCCGGGCCGGGACCGGGACGGTTCGACCGTGGGAGGATGCGCCCTATGGTGATCGCTGCTGACCAGAGGCGACCGGTGGACCGGTTCGTCGGACGGGTTGTCAGCACCTCGGATCGTCCCAGCCGGCGCGAGCAAAGGTCGGGCGGCCGATCGTGCGCCCGTTGACCCGACGGCCCGCCTGGCAGCGACGTGGTGACCGGTTTCGACATCCGGCGCAGATGATCGCCGTGGGCTTCGCCGGAGCGATCATGGTGGGCACCGGTCTGCTGTCCCTGCCCGCGGCGACGCGATCGGGAAATCGCACAGAACTGGTGGACGCACTCTTCACCGCCACCTCGGCGGTGTGCGTCACCGGCCTGGTCACCGTCGACACCGGCAGCTACTGGTCCACCTTCGGGCAGGTGGTCATCCTGCTGCTCATCCAGATCGGTGGCCTCGGAATCATGACCCTGGCCACGCTGTTCACCGTGCTGCTGTCGCGTCGGCTCGGGCTACGTGCCCGCTTCCTCGCGCAGGCCGAAACCAAGAGTCTCAACCTGGGCGACGTACGCGGCGTGGTGCGTCGTATCGTCGTGTTCAGCCTCGTCAGCGAGGCAGTCGTAGCCACGCTGCTCACCATCCGGTTCGCCACCGCGTACCAGCGCCCGTTCGGTACGGCGCTCTACGAGGGCGTCTTCCATGCGATCTCCGCGTTCAACAACGCCGGCTTCTCCACGTACGCGGACAGCCTGATGGGTTACGTGACCGACCCCTGGATCACCCTGACCATCACGGCGGCCGTCATCCTCGGTGGGCTGGGATTTCCGGTCGTGTTCGAACTGGTCCGCACCTGGCGTCGCCCGGCGTACTGGTCGGTGACGACCCGGATAACCGTCGCGCTCACCGTCGCGCTGCTGGCACTCGGCACCGCGGTGTTCACCCTCGCCGAGTATGCGAATCCGGGGACGTTCGGCCCGTTGAACGGGCCACAGAAACTGCTGGCCGGGTTCTTCGCCTCCGCGATGACACGTACCGCCGGTTTCAACAGCGTCGACATCGGTGCGATGCGTCCGGAGAGCCTGCTCGCCAGCGACGTGCTGATGTTCATCGGCGGTGGCAGCGCGGGGACGGCCGGCGGCATCAAGGTCACCACCTTCGGGCTGCTCGCCTTCGTGCTGTGGTCCGAGATGCGGGGCGAGACTCAGGTGAACGTGGGCCACCGCCGGATTCCTGCCAGCAACCAGCGTCAGGCTCTCGCGATCGTTCTGCTCAGCGCGGGCACGGTGGCCGTGGCCACTTTCATCCTGCTGGCCATCACCCCGTACCGGCTCGACGCGGTCCTGTTCGAGGTGGTGTCGGCGTTCGGCACCGTCGGCCTGTCCACCGGCATCACCGCTGACCTGCCGCCGCAGGCCGACGTGCTGCTCGTACTGCTGATGTTCGCCGGCCGGATCGGACCGCTCACGTTGGCCTCCGCGCTGGCGCTGCGGGACCGTAATCGGCGTTTCGAACTACCCGAGGAGAGGACGATCGTTGGCTGACATCCGTAACGAGCCGGTCGTCGTGATCGGTCTGGGCCGCTTCGGCAGCGCTCTGGCTCTCGAACTGGCCAAGCGGGGTACCGAGGTGCTCGGCATCGACAGCCAGCCGAAGACCGTGCAGAGCCTCGTCGGGCAACTTCCGCACGTGATCACCGCGGACTCGACCGACATCGAGGCGTTGCGGCAACTCGGTGTCGGCGACTTCCACCGGGCGGTCGTGGCGATCGGCACCGACATCCAGGCCAGCATCCTGACGACCAGCCTGCTCTCGGAGCTAGGCATCCCCGACATCTGGGCCAAGGCCGTGAGCGGGCAGCACCGCAACATCCTGACTCGCGTCGGCGCCCACCACGTCATCGCACCCGAGCACGACATGGGTGAACGCACCGCCCATCTGCTCACCGGCCGCATTCTCGACTACGTCGAGGTGGACGCGGACTTTGCGGTCATCAAGACCAAGCCTCCGCACGACGTGGTCGGCATGCCGCTGCGTGAGTCCCGGCTGCGCAGCCGGTGGGGGGTGACAGTGGTGGCGGTGAAGCCTGAGGCGGCCGTGGGCGGGCGACGGCCGGGTTTCACCCACGCGACCCCCGACACTGTCCTGAGCTACGGGGACCTGATCCTGGTCGTCGGCCCGGTCGACAACGTCGAGAGATTCGCCGCTGCGGAGTGAGCGGGCTTTACCTTGACGGCGGTCCGGCTGCGTCCACCGACCGGCCTGTCGCGGAGGATTGTCGGAGTTGGCCGCTATCCTCACGCGTCGTGACCGCACAGCTGAACGAGATGCCGCCCGACCTGCTGGAGTTGTTCGTGGACGCCGCTGCGCGTCCCCGGACGTTGTCCGTGCCGCTGCCGCCCGGCCGGACGGTGCGCGGTGACGGGGGTGACGCGGACCGGCCGACGCTGTGGCTGAGTGACGACCCGGCGCCGGCCGGGCTGTGGTCGCGGTTGCACGCGGCGCACGCGCAGTCGGGGCTGTGGCCGTTGCTGCTGGACTGCTACGAGGGTGAGCCGACGCGGCCCTGGGAGGACGGCGAGTTCTGGCCCGAGCGCGGCTCGTCACCGGCCGAACACGATCCGGAGCGGCTGCTCGCCGGCTGGTGGGCCGGCCAGACGGCCCCCTACGACGGTGACGACCAGTTGTCCAACGACCGGCGGGTCGCCGTCACCGCCCCGTACGGGCTGGACTGGCCGGGGCTGGCGCCGCCCGGCGAGCCGTGGACCACGCCGGAGCGGCACGCGGACCACTGGGCCGAGCAGCTGTCGCTGGCCCAACCGGCGATGCGCCTCGGCCTGGTCCCCGCCGAGCGGGGCAGCGACGCCTTGGCCGTCCTCGGCTGGCTGGGCGCGGCCAACCACACGAACGATCCCGGCCGGCTGTCGGCCGTGCTGCGCAGCTGGGAGGACCGGTTCGGGGTCCGGGTGATCGGGGTCGGCTTCGCCGAGCTGTATCTGAGCGTCGCCGCGCCTCCGGAGGAGACCACCGAGGCGTTGCGGGTGGCGGCCGAGCATTTCGCCTTCTGCCCCGACAACGTCTGGCAGGGGCAGCGGCCGTGCACCCTGGCCGCCTACGCCGAACGCATCGTCGACGCGCCGACCTGGGCGTTCTGGTGGGACTGACCCGGGTGGTCCTCAGTGGGCGGGGTCGCCCTCACCGGGCAGGGTGAGCGTCACCAGAAAGGCCGCGTGGTCGGTTGTCCGTTCCATGCTGACCGACCTGGTCGCCTCGATCCGCAGGTCCGCCGTGGCCATGAACTGCTGCACCCCGCCGTCGTGCCGGTGGCGGTAGTCCTCCGGTACGCAGGAGCGCACGTCGGGCGTGCCACCCTGCCGCAGGTTGAGGTCGCCGCTCACCACTGTGGGCCGGTAGCGACCGTCAGCGTGCAACTGCGGGATCGCCGTGCCGACCAGGTGCGCGCACTGGGCGAGGGCCAGCGTCGAGCTGGTGTACGCCAGGTGGGTGGTGCAGGCGAAGAAGAGGGTGCGGGCCTCGACGCAGAGCCAGGCCCGCTGCTCGGGGTCGGCCGGATCCTGTGCCGGGTAGATCCCGGCGTGCACCTCGTGGTCGCCGGCGGGTGCCGCGATGTGCGTAAGCACCCCGACGCCGTACTGCTGCCCGTTGACGCAGCGGTACGGCTCGCCGGTGCGGCCGTTTCGCGCCGGCTGGAAGGCGGCCACCACCGTGCCGTCGTGCACCTCCGTCATCGCCCGTTCCAGGGTGTCCACGTCGCCGGAGCAGATCTCGTTGAGGGTGACGATGTCGGGGGCCTCGGCCCGGATCACCTCGGCGGCCCGGGCCACCGAGCGGCCGGTGTAGCAGCCCGTGGCCATGCCGCTGTTGCACAGGTTCAGCTGGAGCACCCGCAGCGGTGCCGGTGCGACAGGTGCGACGACCGAGCAGCCGGCCAGCAGCACGGCGACCGAGAGCAGGGCGATGGCGGCCACCAGTGGCCGCGGAACTGTCGGACGAGAAACCATGCACCAGCCCTGGGCTCGCGGAGGGGCTGAAAGTGTATCCGTACCGGCGGGCGGTGGGCGGCGGTCCGGGGTCAGGTCCGCAACGGGTACGGGATGAAGGTGCTGCGATTCTCGTCCACGTCCAGTTGTCGGCTGATCGGCGGGGCGGCCCGCTGTGGGCAGGTCATCCGCTCGCAGGTCTTGCAGCCGGGCCCGATCGGGGTCGCGGCCTCTGCCGCGTGCAGGTCCATTCCGGTGGAGTAGACCAGCCGGCTGGCGTGCCGCACCTCGCAGCCCAGCCCGATTGCGTACACCTTGCCGGGTTGGCCGTAGCCGCCGTGGTGCCGGGTGATGGTGCGGGCGATCCACAGATAACGCTGCCCGTCCGGCATCGCGGCGACCTGGGTCACCACCCGCCCCGGCGCGCCGAACGCCTCGTAGACCGTCCACAGCGGACAGGTGCCGCCGGTACGCGAGAACGGGAAACCGGTGGCCGACTGGCGTTTCGACATGTTGCCGGCCCGGTCGACCCGGACGAAGGAGAACGGCACGCCACGCGCCCGGGGCCGCTGCAAGGTGCTGAGCCGGTGGCAGACCGTCTCCCAGCCCATCGCGTAGTGCTGGGTGAGCAGGTCGATGTCGTACCGGCGCTGCTCGGCGGCGGCCAGGAAGTGTTCGTACGGCAGGATCAGCGCCGCCGCGAAGTAGTTGGCCAGGCCGACCCGGGTGAGGATCTGGGTCTGCACGTCGTCGAACTCCTCCGACTCGACGATCTCGTCGATCACGTCGGCGAACTCCAGCAGCGCGATCTGCGCCGCCATCCGCATCGCCTCCTGCCCGGCGCGCAGTGACGTCGACAGGTGCAGGGTGCGGGTCTGCGGGCGGTACCGGTGCAGCTCACCGCCGAGTGCGGCGGCGTCCTCGCGGGTGACGTGTACGCCGTGCCGCTGCGCCAGCCGGTCGCGGAGCAGGGCGCGGACCTCGCCGCGACGCAGCGCCATCCGCCCGGCCAGCCGCTCGGCCTCCTCGTCGAGATCCGGTACGTAGTTCTGCCGCCGGTAGAAGAACTCGGTGACCTGGTCGTGCGGGCTGCGACCGATCCGCTCGCGGTCGCCGACCAGCTCGGCGAGCTGCTCGTCGGCTTGCTGGTAGCGACGGTGCAGCTCGATGACCGCCGCGGCGACCTCCGGCAGCCGGTTGGCCAGTTCGGTGAGTTCGGTCAGCCCGGCGCGGCCGGGCAGGGCCTCGCGCAGCCCGGCGACCAGCCGCGGGGTGTCGTGCGCGGCGAACACGGTCGGGTCGACGCCGAACAGTTCGGTGATGCGCAACAGCACCGGGACGGTCAGCGGCCGGCTGTCGTGTTCGATCTGGTTGAGATAGCTGGGGGAGATGCTGAGGTGTCGGGCCAGCTCCGTCTGACTCAGCCCACGCTCCTCGCGCATCCGGCGTAGCCGGGCCCCGGCGAAGGTCCTGGCGACGGCCCTCACCTCCCTGGTCCGGCAGTCTGATCCGGCCACATTAGCACTGCTGCGAATAGGCGCTTTCACAACTTCGCAGAATCGCCCGTCGACTTTTCAATAATTGGCTTTTTCCGTCCCTCGACCACCTCCGGCGTGCCGTGTGACCGTGGGCAACACACCCGGCGACCCGGCGTCTCGCGCAGCGTCACCAGGTGACGACGGAATTCGAAGGGAATGAGCAACGATGGTTACCGCGGTCGAGCAGTTGCAGCACGAATGGGACACCAACCCCCGCTGGCGGGGTGTGCGACGCAGCTATCGCGCTGAGGACGTGGTGCGGTTGCGTGGCGCGATCCAGGAGGAGCACACCCTGGCCCGACACGGCGCGAACCGGCTGTGGCGGTTGCTGAACAGCGAGGACTACATCCACGCCCTCGGTGCCCTCACCGGCAACCAGGCCGTGCAGATGGTCCGGGCCGGGCTCAAGGCGATCTACCTCTCCGGCTGGCAGGTTGCCGCCGACGCGAACCTGGCCGGGCACACCTACCCCGACCAGAGCCTGTATCCGGCCAACTCGGTGCCTGCGGTGGTGCGCCGGCTAAACAACGCCCTGCTCCGCGCCGCCCAGATCACCACCGCCGAGGGCGACAACTCCGGCATCGACTGGCTGGCACCGATCGTCGCCGACGCCGAGGCCGGCTTCGGCGGAGTGCTCAACGCGTACGAGCTGATGAACGCGATGATCGCGGCCGGCGCAGCCGGCGTGCACTGGGAGGACCAGCTCGCCAGCGAGAAGAAGTGCGGTCACCTCGGCGGGAAGGTGCTCATCCCCACCGGCCAGCACATCCGCACCCTGGAAGCGGCGCGGTTGGCCGCCGACGTGGCGGGCGTGCCATCGGTCGTCATCGCCCGCACCGACGCCCAGGCCGCCACGCTGCTCACCACCGACGTCGACGAGCGGGACCAGCCGTTCGTCACCGGCGAGCGCACCGCGGAGGGCTTCTACCGGGTCCGCAACGGCGTCGAGCCGTGCATCGCCCGTGGCCTGGCGTACGCGCCGCACGCCGACCTGCTCTGGATGGAGACCAGCACGCCGGACCTGGAGGTCGCTCGGCGTTTCGCCGAGGCGATCAAGGAGGAGTACCCGGACCAGCTGCTCGCCTACAACTGCTCGCCGTCGTTCAACTGGCGCAAGCACCTCGACGACGCGACCATCGCCAAGTTCCAGCGGGAACTCGGTCACATGGGATACAAGTTCCAGTTCATCACCCTGGCCGGCTTCCATGCCCTCAACTACTCGATGTTCGACCTGGCCCGGGGCTACGCGGCCGACGGCATGTCGGCGTACGTTTCGCTCCAGGAGCGGGAGTTCGCGGCCGAGCCGGCCGGCTACACCGCGGTCAAGCACCAGCGCGAGGTGGGTACCGGTTACTTCGACCTGATCAGCACGGTGCTCAACCCGGCCGCCGAGACCACCGCGCTGCGTGGCTCCACGGAGGAGGAGCAGTTCGCATGAGATACGAGATCATCGGCCCGATGGCCGAACGCTTCGACGAGGTCCTCACCGGCGAGGCGCTGGACTTCCTGGTCGCGCTGGACAGCGAGTTCGCCGCCCGCCGGGTGGCCCTGCTGGACACCCGCCGGGCCCGTCGCGACCGCTACGCCACCGGTCAGCTGCCCGACTTCCTGCCGGAGACCGCCGCTGTCCGCGACGATCCGACCTGGCAGGTGGCGTCGCCCGCGCCCGGTCTGGAGGATCGGCGAGTCGAGATCACCGGGCCGCCGGACCGGAAGATGACCATCAACGCGTTGAACTCCGGCGCCAAGGTGTGGCTCGCCGACTTCGAGGACGCCACCGCGCCGACCTGGCACAACGTCATCGGCGGTCAGCTCAACCTGATCGACGCGCTGGACCGCCGGATCGACTTCACCGACGCGCGTGGCAAGCGGTACGCGCTCGGCGACGAGTTGGCCACGATCGTGGTCCGGCCGCGCGGCTGGCACCTGGTGGAGAAGGGGATCGTGGTTGACGGGCGGCCGATCTCGGCCAGCCTGGTCGACTTCGGGCTGTACCTGTTCCACTGCGCCCGGCGGCAGCTCGACGCCGGGAAGGGCCCGTACTTCTACCTGCCGAAGTTGGAGAGCCACCGCGAGGCGCGGCTGTGGAACGACATCTTCGTCTTCGCCCAGCGCTACCTCGGGCTGCCGCAGGGCACCATCCGGGCCACCACGCTGATCGAGACGATCACCGCCGCGTTCGAGATGGAGGAGATCCTCTACGAGCTGCGCGAGCACTCGGCGGGTCTGAACGCCGGCCGGTGGGACTACATCTTCAGCATCATCAAGAACTTCGGCCAGTGGCCGGACTTCATCCTGCCGGACCGCGCCGCGGTGACGATGACCGTGCCGTTCATGCGCGCGTACACCGAACTGCTGGTGCGCACCTGCCACCGGCGTGGCGCGCACGCGATCGGCGGGATGGCCGCCTTCGTCCCGGCCCGCGACCCGCAGGTCAACGAGGACGCGTTGCGCAAGGTGCGGGCGGACAAGCAGCGCGAGGCCGGCGACGGCTTCGACGGGTCCTGGGTGGCCCACCCCGGGCTGGTGGCGACCTGCCGGGAGGTCTTCGACGGGGTGCTGGGCGAGCGCCCGAACCAGCTGGACCGGCGCCGCGACGAGGTGACGGTCACCGCCGCCGAGCTGCTCTCGGTGGACAAGACCCCGGGACAGGTCACCGAGGCGGGGGTACGGGCCAACGTGGCGGTGGCGCTGCGCTACATCGACGCCTGGCTCGGCGGCACGGGCGCGGTGGCGCTGTGGAACCTGATGGAGGACGCGGCCACCGCCGAGATCGCCCGCTGCCAGCTGTGGCAGTGGCTGCACCACGGCACCCCGCTGGCCGGCGGGGGATCGGTGACCGAGGAACTGGTCCGCTCGATGCTCGCCGAGGAGCTGGCCACGGTGACCGAGGGGCGCGAGGGCGTCGAGCGGGAACGCGCCGAGCAGGCCGCGCGGATCGTCGAGGAGACCGCCCTCGCCGAGGACCTGCCGTCGTTCTTCACCACCAGCGCGTACGCCCGGCACCTGCGGCCCACCCGGGAGCCGGCCCTGGCAGCTGCCTAGGCCCTGTGTCGCGGTCCCTGGCCGGCTTCGGCTGGACCAGGGACCGCGACGGGCACCCGGAGGCACCGGCCGCGCGGCCGTTCACCATCCGTATCCGCCTCCCCGCCCGCCCACCTACCTCCCACCCCGCCTGCTTTGCTCTGCTTCAACCCACGCAACGGTTACACGAAGTGACTGATCGCCGAGCCGGTCGACTACGGCCGCTGGAGTTTGCCCAGCTCAGTCGCTGCTGCGTTGGTTGAAGCAGAGCAAAGTGCGGAAAGGGGTAAGTGGCCGGGCGGGTGTGGCTGTCACGCCAAGTGACTGTTCACTATCGAGTCTGCTGTTGCTGAGGGTGAGGTGTCAGCCGTCGATCCGGGTGATGTTGCGGATCTTGTTGGATGCGTCCAGGGCGGCCACCTTGTACGCCTCGGCCAGCGTCGGGTAGTTGAACACCGTGTCGACCAGGTACTCCACCGTGCCGCCGCAGCCCATCACCGTCTGCCCGATGTGGACGATCTCGGTGGCGCCGGTGCCGAAGACGTGCACGCCGAGCAGTCGACCGTCCTCCGGCGAGACGAGCAGCTTCAACATGCCGTACGAGTCACCCACGATCTGGCCGCGCGCCAGTTCGCGGTAGCGGGCGATGCCCACCTCGAACGGAGTCGCGCTGTCGGTCAGCTCCTCCTCGGTCTTTCCGATGAAGCTGATCTCCGGGATGGTGTAGATGCCGATCGGCTGCAACTCGTGCATCGGGCGGTCCGGCTCGCCGCAGGCGTGCTGCGCGGCCAACCGTCCCTGCTCCATCGACGTCGAGGCCAACGCCGGGAAGCCGATCACGTCGCCGACGGCGTAGATGTTCTCCACCGCGGTGCGGTAGTTCGCGTCGACCTCGATACGACCGCGCCGGTCCGCGGTCAACCCGGCCGCGGCCAGGTCCAGCCCGTCGGTCTGGCCCTGCCGGCCGGCCGAGTACATGACGGTGTCCGCGACGATCTTCTTGCCGCTCTTGAGGACACACAACGCGGCGGTCTGGTGCTTCTCGACCGAGGCCACCTCCTCGCCGAAGCGGAATGTCACGGACAGGTCCCGCAGGTGATACTTCAGCGACTCGACGACCTCCTCGTCGCAGAAGTCCAGCATCCGCTCCCGGCGTTCGACCACGGTGACCTTCGTGCCGAGCGCGGCGAACATCGAGGCGTACTCCATGCCGATCACGCCCGCGCCGACCACGACCATGCTGCGGGGTACGGCCTGGAGGTTGATGACACCGTCGGAGTCCACGATGGTCCGGTCGTCGAAGTCGACGCTGTCGGGCCGGGCCGGCCGGGTGCCGGCGGCGATGATGGCCTTGTCGAAGGTGACCTTGGATTCGCGTCCGGAGTCGCCGTCCACCCAGACCGAATGGGCGTCGGCGAACCGCCCGGTGCCGGTGATGATCGCGACCCGGTTGCGGGCCAACTGGTTGCGGATGACATCGGTCTGCCGGTTGATGACGTGCTGGGTCCGGGCGGCCAGATCGCTTACCGTGATCTCGTCCTTGACCCGGTAGCTGCTGCCGTAGAGGTCTCGCTGGCTGAGGCCGGTCAGGTAGAGCACGGCCTCGCGCAGGGTCTTGGAGGGCACGGTGCCGGTGTTGATGCACACCCCGCCGAGCATGTCGCGCCGCTCCACCAGGCCGACCCGCCGGCCAAGCTTCGCGGCGGCGATGGCGGCCTTCTGACCGCTGGGTCCGGAGCCCAGCACCAACAGGTCGTAGTCATACACGATCACCAGCGTCGCAAGATGTCGCGCCCGGCGCCAGACCTGTCGCGTACGCGGCAGGTGACGTTAACCAGGTTGGAACAAACGCGACGGGCCGCCGGCACGACGCGAGCCGGCCCGGCAGCGCGGTGCCTCAGGGGTGGGAGACGGCGCCGGCCAGCGCGGCCGGTCCCATCCGGAAGTCCGGGTCGATCTGCGTGGTGAGGTCGATTCCGGCGCGCTCGTTGGCCCACGCCTCGGCGTTGCGTCGGTGGAACTCGTGGGCCCACCGGGTGAACGCTGTCCAGTCCTGGGTGGTGCCGTCGACGGCGTCGGCCATCAGGCTCAGCACGGCCCGGTTCGGCTCCTCCAGGTCGTCCAGCGGGCCGACCGTGCCGCGCTCGGCGCGGCGCACGTAGGCTGACCGGCTCATCCAGGTCAGCAGGTCGGCGCCGACGTGCTCGCGGAGGAACTCCACATCGGTGGCGTCCTCGACCTTGTTACCGATCACCGACAGGGCCACCCCGTAGTCGCGGGCGTAGCCGGCGTACTGGCGGTAGACGCTGACGCTGCGCACGGTCGGCTCGCAGACCAGGAAGGTGCGGTCGAAGCGGGTGAACAGCCCTGAGGCGAAGGAGTCGGCGCCGGCGGTCATGTCCACCACCACGTACTCGCCGGGGCCGTCGAGCAGGTGGTTCAGCAGCAGCTCCACCGCGCCGACCTTGGAGTGGTAGCAGGCCACCCCCAGATCCTCGGCACTGAACTCGCCGGTTGCCGCCAGCCGTACGCCACCGACGGTGCCGACGCACTCGGCGTAGATCGGGTTCTCCTCCGCCACCCGGAGCAGCCGCGAGCCCCGCCCCGGTGGGGTGGTCTTCACCATCTGCGCGGCCGAGCCGATGCGCGGGTTGTCGCCGCGCAGGTACTCCTTGATTGCTGGCAGGTGCTCACTCAACGGCCGCATCGTGCCCACGGCGGCCGGGCCACCGAGAGCCACCGCGAGGTGCTGGTTGATGTCAGCGTCGATGGCCAGCACCGGGCGTCCCGCGGCGGTGAGGTGGCGGGCGTGGAGCGCGGCGAGGGTGGTCTTGCCGCTGCCACCCTTCCCGACGAAGGCGATCTTCATCGGCGTCCCTCCACCGAAATGCTAACGGAAATCGTTTCCATGAATCGCATGGTAGCGGGTCGCTTCGCCGTCCGACGCCGAACCCGCCGCCTGACTCGCCGAGGTCGGCGTGAGCGGCTGAGGATCGCCGGCCGGGGCAAGGTCGAGCACGTCGGTGGCCAGCCGACGCATGTTGGCCAGGCCGATCTCGGGCCCGCCGCCGGCCTCCACCATGAACAGCAGATGGCGTACCCCGGGCAACGCGGCGGCCCGGGCGACCGCCTGTCGGCAGCGGTCGGGCGTACCCACCGGATGAATGTCGATCAGATGCTCGACGTAGCCGGCCGGGTCCCGTCGCCCCGCTGGTGCGCCGTCCAGACGGACATACTCCCGGGTGCCGGCCAGCAGTGGGGGAAGCCCGGTGGTGACCGCAAGACGCGCTGCCGCGTCGGTCTCCGCCACCTGGGCGAGATGGGCGCTGGCATGCTCGATGCCGGCGGAATTCTTGCCGTGGGCCTCGGCCGTCCGCGCGTAGCGATCGAGCAACTCCGCCTTCTCGGCGAGGTCGGCGTGCAGGCCGAGCAACAGCGGCAGGCCGTGCCGGGCGGCGAGCTCGACCGTGCCGGTCGATGTCGCCGCGACCCAGACGGGCAGCCGGCCACGCGGTCGCGGCACCACCGGCACGGCACGAAACGGAAAGCGATGGTTCCCGGCCACCGTCGGTTGCCCGGACAGCCACCGGGTCAACAGCTCCAGCGCGTCATGGAACCCGTCCGCGAACCGCTCCGTCCCGGTGCCGAAGACCTCCAGATCCACCCAGGGGCCACCCCGACCGACGCCGAGCCGGAACCGCCCACCGGACAGTTCGTGCAGCAGCGCCGCCTCCTCGCCCAACGCCACCGGGTGTCGGTTGGACAGGATGCACGCGGCGGTGCCCACCTCGATGCGGCGGGTGGCCCCGAGGAGGTGTGCGGCGAAGGTGATCGCCGACGGGCAGACGCCGTAGGAGATGAAGTGGTGCTCGGCGATCCACACCCCAGCGAAGCCGGTCGCCTCGGCCGCGCGACCGTACCGGTGGGCGGTCGCCAGCGCCTCGGCGTGCGAGTCGCCGGGGCGCTGCCCGGCGAGCAGGAACAGGTGCGCACTCGCGCGCCCGCCGGCCCGCCGGGCCCCGCTCGGATCAGCAGTCACGCAGCTCGGGGGACTGGTTGAGCAGCTGGCCCCGCATCGAGATGAACCGGCGGTAGGTGTCGGAGTCGACGGCGGACGGCCGGAACGCCGCGACCCGGTGGCAGTTCTGGAAGGCGAGCTTGATGCCGAAGTGGCGCTCCAGGCTGGACCGGATGGCGTCACTGGCCAACGCCCGCAACAGCTGGCCCCGTTCCGCCTCGCTCGGCGGGGGCACCTCGTTGTCGGCGAACTCGGCGTCGGAGGACGCCAGCTCCGACGCCACCCGACTGACCGTCTGCCAGGCGTACGGCAGCGACTCGCGGACACAGGCCACGAAGTCCTCGTCATCGACGGGGCCGGACTCGGCGGCCCGCAGCAGGCTCGGCGGCACGGTGAGAGACATGCTCCTCCTCAGGTAACGATCACGGTTGTCATTATCGCTACGCTGGGAGCACATCACGTCACTGTCGGCGGTGTCAATGCTCGCCACACCGGCCGATGCCGGCCGGTGCGCAGGTCAGCCGAGGGACCGCAGCCGGGTGGCGAGAACGTCCTGGAAGAAGTCGAGGAAGCCGTCGGGGTCGGGACCGGCGTTCTGCAGCACGATGTGGTCGAAGCCCGCGTCGACGTACGTCCGCACGGCCTGGACGTGCACGTCCGGGTCGGGACCGACGGCGAACTGCTGCCGGATGTCGTCCTCGGTGACGGTACGCGAGGCCGCGTCGAAGTTAACCGGGTTCGGCAGTTCGCTCATCACCTTCCAGCCGGTGACCGCCCAGCGGCTGGTCTCCCAGGCCGCCCGCACGGCCTGCTGCTCGTCGGGCGCCCAGGCCAGTGGCACCTCGGCGTAGCGTGGCCCCTGTCCGCCGAGTCGCTGGTACGTCTGCACGAGGTCGGCTTCGGGCTCGGTGGCGAACAAGCCGTCGCCGAGTTCTGCGGCGATGGTCACGGACGCCTCGCCGCTGGCGGCGACGGCGATGACGGGCAGTTCATCGGGCAGGTCGAACACGCGGGCATCGTCCAGTTGAAGATGCTTCCCCTCGTACGACCGGTAGCCGCCGGACCAGAGCAGTCGGATGATCTCTAGCGCCTCGCGGAGCCGTTCGTGTCGCCCCCGCGCCCCTGGGAAGCCCTGGCCGACGACGTGTTCGTTCAGGCGCTCGCCGGCGCCGACGCCGAGGGTGAACCGGTTGTCGGAGACCAGGGCGAGTGTGGCGGCGGCCTGAGCGATGATCGCCGGGTGGTAGCGCACGCTCGGGCAGGTGACCCCGGTCGCCAGTTCGAGCCGGTCGGTCCGGGCGGCGATCGCCCCGAGCACCGTCCAGGTGAACGACGAGTGACCCTGGCTGTCCAGCCAGGGGTGGAAGTGATCACTCATCTCGACGAAGTCGAACCCCACCTGCTCGGCGCGCACCGCCTGCCGGATGATCTCGTTCGGCCCGAAGCCCTCACTGGACAGCTTGTATCCGATCCGCATCAGATCTCCCGACCATGAATCAGCTCTGTCTCTGCCACCTTTGCACTAGTTCGGGCGGTGCGAGGACGAATTCTGGGAGGCTGCGGCCCGCTGCCTGGGCTCCGAAAGCGTAACCCATAGGTTACGCTTTGGCGGTGGACGACGTGGCCGCCGCGATCGCGGACCCGGTGCGGCGGCGCATCCTCGAACTACTGCGCGAGCGTCAGCTGCCGGCCGGACGGATCGCCGAGGAGTTCGAGATCAGCCGCCCGGCGATCAGCCGACACCTGCGCGTGCTGCGCGACTGCGGTCTGGTCCGCGACACCGTCGTCGGCCGCCAGCGGTTCTACGAACTGGATCCGACCCGGCTCGCCGAGTTGGTCCGGTGGCTGACCCCGTTCACCCGGACCGCGCTCTGGGAACGTCGCTTCGACGCCCTGGAGACCGAGGTCTACCGTGCCCGCCGCGACCGCCGATCCGGCGACTCGCCACCCGCCACACAGGAGCGCACCGCATGACCCGTGTACCGACCGGCCGACTCTTCGGCACCGAAAACGGCATGGACCTGGTCCTCACCCGCACGTTCCCCGCCCCCATCGACGACGTGTGGGCCAGCCTCACCGAGTCGGAACGCACGGCACGATGGTTCGGCCCGTGGGAGGGCGACGCCGGGCCCGGCCGCACCATCCGGGTGCAGATGGCGCTGGAGGAGGAAGCGCCCTGGTCAGATCTGCGGATCGACGCGTGTGAGCCACCCCGACGGCTTGCCGTCTCGATGCGCGACGAGTACGGCCACTGGGTGCTGGAGCTGCTGCTGACCTCCCACGGCGAGCGGACCGAGCTGCGCTTCGTCCACCACCTCGACGACGCCGATGGCATCGGTGAGGTGGGGCCGGGCTGGGAGTACTACCTCGACTGTCTGGTGGCCGCCCGCGACGACACGGCGTTGCCGTCGTTCGACGACTACCACCCGCCGATGAAGGCGTACTACGAGCAACTGCGGCCGGAGTGATCGAAGATACCCACATCCGCGCCATTCGCTCCGTTTTGCTCGGTCTTCCCCGGGTACCGCCCTGGCCATCTGGCTCTCGTGCCCCAGGGAGGTACCTGTCAAGATGAACGCCCGCAACCCCGCCGAGGCGGTAAGGAATGTCGTGGAGGCCGCGGCGGAGAAGGTGACCGACGCCCTCACCCCGCAGGTGCCCGGTGCGCCGGGCAGCGCTCCGCCGACGCTCGACGAGCCGACGACGCCGCACGAGCCGCTGCCACCGAAACCCGAGCAGGGTGCCCCGCAGACCCGTACGCCGACCGGCGCCGAGACCGGCGCGCCGGCCACCGCCAACGGTCAGCAGGGCGCCTTCCTCACCACCGCGCAGGGTGCGCGGCTACGGGACACCGACCACTCTCTCAAGGCCGGCCCGCGCGGGCCCGTCCTGCTCCAGGATCACCACCTGCGGGAGAAGATCACCCATTTCGACCACGAGCGGATCCCCGAGCGGGTGGTGCACGCCCGCGGGGCGGGCGCGCACGGCGAGTTCACCGCGTACGGCACCGCTGAGGCCGTCACCCGGGCGGGCTTTTTGAAGAAGGGGCGGACCACCGAGGTCTTCGTCCGCTTCTCCACGGTGCTCGGTTCCCGGGGCTCGGCCGACACCGTCCGCGACACCCGGGGCTTCGCCACGAAGTTCTACACCGACGAGGGCACCTTCGATCTGGTCGGCAACAACATGCCGGTCTTCTTCATCCAGGACGCCATCAAGTTCCCCGACATCATCCACGCCGGCAAGCCGCACCCGGACCGTGAGATCCCGCAGGCCCAGAGCGCGCACGACACCTTCTGGGACTTCGTCTCGCTGCACACCGAGGCCCAGCACCACACCATGTGGAACATGTCCGACCGGGGCATCCCCCGCTCGTACCGGACCATGGAGGGCTTCGGCGTCCACACCTTCCGGCTGGTCAACGCGGCGGGCGAGACGGTGCTGGCCAAGTTCCACTGGAAGCCGAAGCTGGGCGTGCACTCGCTGGTCTGGGAGGAGGCCCAGCTGCTCGGCGGCATGGACCCGGACTTCCACCGGCGTGACCTCTACGACGCCATCGAGGCCGGCGCGTTCCCCGAGTGGGAACTCGGCCTTCAGGTCTTCCCCGACACGCCGGAGGAGACCTTCGCCGGCATCGACCTGCTCGATCCGACGAAGATCGTGCCGGAGGAACTCGCACCGGTGCAGCCGGTCGGCAAGCTCACGCTGAACCGCACGCCGACGAACTTCTTCGCCGAGACCGAGCAGGTCGCCTTCCACGTGGGGCACCTGCCGCCGGGCATCGACGTCACCAACGACCCGCTGCTCCAGGGACGGCTCTTCTCGTACGTCGACACGCAGTTGACCCGCCTGGGTGGGCCGAACTTCGCGCAGATCCCGATCAACCGGCCGCACGCTGCGGTCAACGACATGCTGCGCGACGGCTTCCACCAGCAGGCCGTCCACGCGGGCGTGGCACCGTATCGGCCGAACTCCCTGGACGGTGGCAACCCGTTCCCGGCCGGCGCGGACGACGACGCGTTCGTCGACGTGCCGGTGCAGGTCGCGCAGGCCCCCAAGGTACGCGCCAACCCGGCCTCGTTCGACGACCACTTCAGCCAGGCCCGCCTGTTCTGGCTGAGCATGTCCCCGGTCGAGCGGGAACACATCATCCGGGCGTACACCTTCGAGCTGGGCAAGTGCTACCACCAGGCGATCAAGGAGCGGCAGCTCCAGTGCCTGGCCAACATCGACCCGGTGCTCTGCGCCCAGGTGGCCACCGGCCTCGGTCTGCCCGCGCCGGAGCCGACAGTGCCGGTGGCCGACGTCGAGCCCAGCCCCGCGCTGTCCCAGGTGGGCCGGCAGTGGCCGGCCGACGGGCGGATGGTGGGCATCGTCGTCGACCCCGACGTCGACCTGGACAGCGTCCGGGCGGTCCGCGAG
Source organism: Verrucosispora sp. WMMD703 (assembly GCF_049178935.1). NCBI lineage: Bacteria > Bacillati > Actinomycetota > Actinomycetes > Micromonosporales > Micromonosporaceae > Micromonospora > Verrucosispora sp. WMMD703. Next base: position 3,278,690 of record NZ_JBMHMM010000004.1, read on the forward strand.
GCGGTCTTCGCCGCCGACATGGTGCCACTGCTGATCGCGCCGCACGGCGGAACCATCGGCGATCTGCCCGCGCAACGCAGCTTCGCCACCGGCCGCTCGGTCGAACTCGACGCGCTCCTGCTCGCCTCGGCGCCCGCACCGGCCCCGGACGCGATACCGGCCCGCGACGCCAAGGCGGGCGCAGCCGGCTCGACCGCCGTCGACCCCCGGGTCCTGCTGATGGTGGAGGAGTGCTGGCGGCACGCCAAGGCCATCGGCGCGTGGGGCAGCGGCGTCACGGTGCTGGAGCAGGTCGGCGTCACCGGCTCTCCGGGCGTGGTCACCGGCGACTCCGCCAGCGACGTCCTGACCGCCGTCCAGCAGTTGATGGCCGACCACCGCGTCTGGCACCGCTTCCCCACCCCCACCCCCGTCGCCTGACCCACTCCACGCCGTAGGAATCTTGGTCCGTGAGCGCCCCCAGGAGGGTGCTCACGGACCAAGATTCACATGTCGAGCGCTCCACGCGAGGTTCGGTAGGTCCGGGGTGGCGTACCGGCGCGTCAGGTCTCGGACAGGGCCTTGTGCAGGCGGCGGGCTTCGGTGACCACGCGGCTGGAGCCGCTCCGCCCGGCGAGGTCGGCCAGGCCGGGCACGTCGATCCGGACGCCCGTCGTGGTGGCCGTCTCCGCTGCCAGGGTCAGCAGATCCGGTACGCCACGCGGTGGCGTGGGCGCGGCCAGCACCGCCGGAAGCGCGGCGGCCAGCAGCCGCCACACGGTCAGCGGCGCGCCAGCCTGCGCGGCGTCGCGCAGCGGTTCGACGACCCGGGACAGCTTCACCAGTTGCCGGGCGGCCAGCGTGCCGAGCTGCTCCCCGGTGCCGGCGGCGTCGAAGTCACCGGCGGCGGCGAGGGCGAGCAGCGCGTCCACCGTCGCCACCCGGTCCGGGCCGTGCCGGGCAGCGAGCCCGTAGGCCACCGCCAGGTCGAGAGCCACCCCGCCCGGGCCACCGACCTCCGCGAGCAGGGGCAGCACCGTCGCGCCGCCGCGCTCGTCCATGTCCGCGGCACCGGCGACCAGCGGCAGAGCGTACGCGGTGACCGCGCCTTTGTGGCTGGGCAGCAGCGACGGCCACAGGTGCACCCAGCCGGAGTGGTCGCCGCCGAGCGGGGTGGCCGGCGCGGTGAGCAGCCCGTAGCGGTCGATCGTGCCGGTGGGTGGTGCCAGCTCGACCAGGATGCGCTCGGCCGGCATGTACGCCCACTCCCAGTGGCGGTTGCCCCGGCGCGGGTCTCGGGTGACGGTGCGGGACCGGATGACCGGCTGCGGCAGGCCGCCGTCGCGTAGCCAGCCGGCGAGCCGTTGGCCGGCTGCGGTGCCGAGCGCCGCCGCCTTCGCGGCGACTGACTCGTCGACGTCGGCTGGCAACCGCAGCAGCGCCTGGGTGAGATCCCAGTGGCCCGGCTCCCGGTGACCCAGCGCGGTGAGCCGTTCCAGGAGGGCCATCGGGTCGAGCAGACCGTTGGTCGAGGTGGGCAGTGCCAGCAGGCCGGACTGTCCCGGCTCGTCGAGGTACGCGCCGATCTCGGCCAGCCGGGCACGCAACAGCCGGTGGATCGGCGGCACCTTGGGATCGGTGACCGCCAGCTCCGGCACCGCGTCGGGTCGGTGCACCGCCTTCAGCAGTTTCTCCCACCGCTCCCGCCGCCGGTCGGTGTGGCCGACACCGGCGCTGCGAAACACCTCGACCACCGTCTCGCAGAGACAGAGTGGATCCCAGCGGTGCTCGTTCGCCCACGACCAGTGCCGCCGCTCGATCACCGGGTCGAGTGCGGCGCGTACCCGGGGCCCGTCGGCTGCGGCGAGCCGGACCAGCCCGTCGAGGATCCGCTCCAGGGGTGCCCCTTCGTACGGCGCGCCCAGCAGGGCGGCGACCTCCTCGGTCAACTCGTCCACGTCGTTGATCGGGTCGGAGGCCGGTGCGGGCGGCGCGGGCGGGGACAGGTCGTCGCCGCGTGGCCGGGTCAGCGCCGGGATGAACGGTGCCGGCTCGACACCGTGTCGGGCCGCCAGAGCCGCCGCCCGCTCCCGCAGCTCCACCGCCGGATGGTCGGCGGCCACCGCGATCACCTCGCCGATCTCGGCGGCCCGGTCCCGGTGCTGGCGGGCAAGTTGGTCGAGCCAGGTGAGCTGGGTCCTGACGAGTGTCTTGTCGGGTCGCGTGAGCATCTGCCGGGCGGCGTCGAGGATCGGCTCCAGCTCCAGCTCGGGCAGTTTCCGCAGCGCCTTCTGGGCCATGGTGGCCACCGGCGCGGGAGCGTCGACGAGCAGCCGCAGATAATCGGTGACCCGGTCGGTGACCTCGGCGGGGGTCGGCGCGAGCTGGTCGAGCAGGGTGGTGAAGGCGCGCAGCGCGGCGGGCCGGTCGCCGCGCAGCAGCCGACTGATCGAACCGTCGAGCAGCATCATCCGGTCGACCACCCCCTCGGTAGCGAGCTGGGCCAGGGCGGCCGGCAGGGCGGGCTGACCGTGCTCGTCCCAGTTGTCGTGGGGGGCGACGAACATCATCTGCACGCCGATGCCATCCACCTCGAACAGCCGGGGCAGCATGGCGGCCAGGAACGGATCGTCGCGCAGCCGGTCGACCACCGGCGCCGGCTGGCCCTGGTGGAACCGGTCGGGGGCCTCGACCCCGGTCAACCACAGCTGCACGCACCGGTCGTCGGTGGGTGGCGCGCCCCCCTCGGCGTGCAGCAGCGCGGCGATGAAATGCCACCGGCCCACCCAGGTGTCCTGACGGAACCGAGCGGCGATCCGGTGGGCCAGGTCGACGAGCCAGTCGACACCCCGCTCCTGCGCTGTTCGACGGATCAGCTCGGCCGCGCGCCGACCGTGCGGGTTCACCGAGGGACGACCGAGGATCGCCGCGGCCTGAGCTGCGGTGGGCAGGCAGCCGACCACGGCGGCCGCCAGGGCGGTCCCGGTGCCGGCCGCCCACCAGTTGTCCCGGTGCTGCTTGAACCAGGCGGTCAACTCCACGCCGATCTCCCGGCGGCGCTGCTCCGGCAAGCCCTCCAGCGCCGCCGCGACCGAATCGGCGTCACCGCTGCTCACCAGGTCAAACAGGTCGCTCGTGCCGCCGGCCGCCAACTCCCGCCGACGACGTACGGTGCTCTGCACCGGCCGCGTCACACCCGCTCCTCGACCCGCTCGGCGGCGAGCATCCGGGTGGCCAGGGCGTGCCGGCACGGCCCGCGTTGCCCCCGGTGTTTCGCCCACCAGGGGCAGGTGCAGGTCAGCCCGCCGTCGGGGAGCTGGCGGACCCGGTACACCTGGTCCCCGCTGCGTACCGTCGCTGCCGTGCCGTCGAGCTGCACCGCCTCGGCGTCGAGCAACGCCCGCGCACCGACCAACCGGGGGTTGTCCCGCTCGGCCCGGCCGGCGTCGTACGGCATCACCCGGTGGAAGTACGCCGCCTCGGCCACGTCGTAGCCGACCCGACCGGCGGTGCCGAGCTGGGCCAGTGCGCCCCGGACCCGCTCCGCGTCGATGCCGGCCTGCTCGGCCAGCCGGTCGGGCTCGATGGTCGGATCCCAGGAGAGCAGAGCGGAGATGAGGTCGGCGTCGTCGACGACATCGTCTCCGGCGAGCGCGGCGAGAGCGGCCCCCTCGCCGGAGAAACCCCGGTACGGCTCGGGGGAGAGGGTCAGCGACAGCCGCAGCGCGCCGGTGTCCAGGTCCCAGACGCTCGGGGCCGGAGCGGCGCCGGGAGCCACCGTCGGCCCGTACACCCGGAGGGTTTTCGCGAAGCGCAGCATCGGTTGCAGCGCGACCAGTCGGCCGGCCCCGGCCAGGCAGACCGCTCCGGGAACGGGTCGGGAGGTCAGCCGCAGGGACCGGCCGGCCGGTACCACCCAGAGCACCGACCGTTCGCTGCCCCTGGGTAGCCGGCGCAGGAAGGCGCTGGCCTCGGCGGCCGGCAGCTCCGCCCGAGGCTCGAAGCGGGCCGCGAGGACCTGGACCTCGGCGAAGCCGCGCAGCCAGCGCGCCGGCAGCGGCACCTTCTTCTCCACCACCGCACCGTCCAGTGTGGAGACGGTGAGATCGTCGGGACCGACCGACAGGTGCAGCGGATCCAGACCACCGACCCGGGCCAGTGCCTCGCGCAGCGGGGTGTTCACGTCGACGTTCGTGGTGCCGTGCTCGGACACGTCACCGTCGAGCCCGGTGGGCAGCACGTCGAGCCGCGCGTACACCCCGCAGCAGCCGGAGAATGATTCGAAGCGGAGCCGGTCGCGGCTGCCGGTGACCACCGGGTCGAGGCTGGCCGGGCTGACCGGCCGGTGGTAGCGGGTGCGGGCCACCTCGGCCACCGCCAGCAGACCCACCGCGGCTGCCTGCCCAGTGGTGAGAAAACCGGTGAAGAAGCGGGGATTCGGCGCGGGACCGCCGCTGGTCTGCAGGGCGAGTGATCGCTGCGCGAGGGTGGAGGGGGCGAGATACCGGTATGTCTGGACTACGCTCACGCCGCCGCACGGTAGTGCAACCCACCGACACCGCAGCGCCGTGCCGGGAGTCCTCAGTGGGCGGCGACTGCCATCGCCTCCACCGGCTCCGGCACGGCCAGCTGGCCGGGGCGGACCACCACGACGAGCACGAGCAGGGCCGAGACCATTCCGCCGGCGATCACCAGGGCCATCGCCACGGCACCGGTGCCGAGCACGCCCACCAGCGGAGCGGCCACCGCCCCGATGCCAAACTGCACCGCGCCGAGCAGAGCGGAGGCGGTGCCGGCCGCCTCGCCGTGTCGGGTCAGGGCCAGCGCGGGAGCGTTCGGCAGCGCCAGGCCGGCCGCCGCGAGCACCACCCAGAGCGACGCGAGCAGGGCCGGCAGGCCGCCGATCCCGGTCGCGGCGAGGCCGAGCAGCAGCACGCTGGCGGCGGAGCCCACGATCAGGGCGGTCACCAGGATCCGTTGCGGGGACCAGCGACGCAGCAGCCGTACGTTGCCCTGGGTGGCCGCGATCAGCCCCACCGCCCCGGCGCCGAAGGCCAGCCCGAACTGCTGCTCGTCGAGCCCGTACCGCTCCTGCAGGACGAACGATGAGCCGCCGACGTAGGCGAACAGAGCCGCCATGGCCAGCCCGGCCACCAGCACCAGCCCGACGAAGGCGCGGTCACGCAGCAGTGCGCCGTAGAGCCGGACGGTGGGCAGCACCCCACCGCGTTGACGCCGCAGCGGTGGCAGCGTCTCCGGCAGGCCCAGCATCGCGATCAGCAGCAGCAGTACGCCGAAGACCGCGAGGGCGGCGAACACGCCACGCCACTGGGTCCACCGCAGCAGTTCGCTGCCGAGGGTCGGCGCGAGGATCGGAGCGGCGCCCATCACGAGCAACAGGCGGGACAGCAGTTGAGCGAAGGCCGCGCCGCTGAACAGGTCGCGGACCACGGCCATGGCGATCACGGCAGCCGCCGCCGCGCCCAGGCCCTGGACCACCCGCAGTGCGCCGAGCACTGTGATGTTCGGGGCGAGGGCGCAGCTCACGGACGCCACGATGTGCAGTGCGGTACCGGCGATCAGCGGTGTCCGCCGGCCGACGGCGTCGGAGAGCGGACCGATCAGCAGTTGTCCGAGGGCGAGGCCGATCAGGGTGCCGGTGAGCGTCAGCTGGACCGCCGCCGAGGTGGTGCCGAAGTCGTCGACGATCGAGGGCAACGCCGGAAGGTACATGTCGATGGTGAGCGGGCCCACCGCGATCAGCGAGCCGAGGACGAGAATGAGGCGGAGGCGCTGGCGACGGCTCATCAGGTCGCCCGGCATCAGCGCGGACGGCGGAGCGGCGGTGTCGACGGCGCTCACCGGAAGGTCTCCCGCCGGACCGGAGCCGGGGCGGATCGTGGTGCGACGGTCATACCTGGCTGCAACCCGCAGCCGCCGACCTGATTCCCCACAACACCGGTAACACACCTCACACATCCCACCGCCCCCAGCACGCCCCTCCTGACGGCGACACCGGCCGAGGGGGACAACATCGGGGAACCTGCTGCCTCCGGCCGGGCTGAGGCAGCAGGTTCCCCGATGTTGCGCGGATCTTGAGCGGACCCAGGTCCTCCGGAACGGGCCGGTCGCCGGCCCCAACATCGATGGTGGGACCGGCGACCGGTGGTTCTCGACAGGAAGGTGGGTCAGGCGGCGTCGGCGGCGGTGCCGGCGGTCACCTCCCGCCGGGCGGCCGGGTAGCGGATGCTCTCCACCATCTCGACGATCTCGTCCGGCGGTGGCGCCGTCATCTTCGACACCACGATGGTGACGACGAAGTTGACGATCGCGCCGATGGTGCCGATGCCCTCCGGGCTGATGTCGAAGATGTGCGGGTTGGCCGCGGTGCCGAACACCGGCAGCGTGTAGATCATGTAGCTGGCGGTGAAGACCAGGCCGGTCACCATGCCGGCCGCCGCGCCGGTGGCATTACATCGTTTCCAGAAGATGCCAAGCACGATGGCCGGGAAGAAGGTCGACGCCGCCAGGCCGAAGGCGAAGGCGACCACCTGCGCCACGAACGCCGGCGGGTTGATGCCGGCGTAGATGGCGACCAGCACCGCGAGGCCCATGGCGATCCGGCCGGCGAGCAGTCGCTGCTGGTCGGTGGAGTCGCGCTTGACCCGGCGGAAGTACAGGTCGTGCGAGAACGACGACGAGATCACCAGCAGCAGGCCGGCTGCCGTGGACATCGCGGCGGCCATGCCGCCGGCCGCCACCAGACCCACGATCGGTGCCGGCAGGCCGGCGATCTCGGGACTGGCGAGGACCAGGATGTCGTTGTTGACGATCAGGTCGGCGCCGGAGGTCGGGCTGTTGCTTACCGTGTTGATGGTCGTCGCGCCGTCGCTGACCGTGACCAGCCCGGTCGCCGCCCAGTTCTCGATCCAGCTGGGCAGGGCGTTGGCCGAGACGCCGTTGACGTCCTGGAGCAGGTTCAGCTTGGTGAAGGCGCCCACCGCCGGGGCGGTGGTGTAGAGCAGGGCGATGAAGAACAGCGCCCAGAACGCCGAGTAGCGGGCACCGCGTACGGTCTTCGTCGTGTAGAACCGGACGATGACGTGCGGTAGACCGGCGGTGCCGATCATCAGCGCCATCGTCACCAGGAACACGTCGATCTGTGGCCGGGCCGCGAACGCCTCGGTGTACTGGTTCAAGCCCATCTCGACGCTGATCGCGTCGAGTTCGGCGAGGATCTGCCCGAACGACACCTGCGGGACCGGAAATCCGGTCATCTGCTGCGCCACCGCGAAGGCGGGAATCAGATAGGCGACGATCAGCACCGTGTACTGCGCCACCTGGGTCCAGGTGATGCCCTTCATGCCGCCGAGCACCGCGTACAAGCCGATGATCACGGCGGCGAGGATGACGCCCTGGGTCACGTCCAGCTTCAGGAACCGGCTGAAGACGATGCCGCCACCGCGCATCTGCCCGACCACGTAGGTGAAGGAAATGATGATCGCGGCCACCGCGGCGATGGTGCGCACGGTTTCCGAGTACCGGTCACCGACGAACTCGGGCACCGTGAACTTGCCCCACTTACGCAGGTAGGGGGCGATCAGCAGGGCCAGCAGCACATAGCCGCCGGTCCAGCCCATCAGGTAGATGGTGCCGTCGGAGCCGAGGAAGGCGATCAGGCCGGCCATCGAGATGAACGACGCCGCCGACATCCAGTCGGCGGCCACGGCCGCACCGTTGGCGATGGTGGGGATGCCCTGGCCGGCGACGTAGAAGCCGGCGGTCTCCTTCACCCGGCTGCGCCAGGCGATGTAGAGGTAGACGGCGAACGAGCCGACGATGAAGACGAGGGTCCAGATCTGGATCTGACTCATTTGCCAGCCCCCTCGGTCTCCTGCTCGTCAACACCGAACTGGTTGTCGAGGCGATCCATCATCTTCGCGTACACGAAAATCAGAATCACGAAGACGTAGATCGATCCCTGCTGGGCGAACCAGAACCCGAGCGGGAATCCGGCGATGACGATGTTGTTGAGCGGTTCGACGAGCAGGATTCCGAAGCCGAACGAGACGACGAACCAGATGGCCAGGAGAATCACCATGAGCCGCAGATTGCGGCTCCAGTACTCTTTGCGCCAGCTGTTGTCCGGCGGGGAAGCCGGTGGTGGTGCCGCCGGTGGCGGTTCACCGCCACGGGTCTCCTTATCGGGGGTTACCTCGGTCATGTCTGGAGCCTCCTAGTCGGTATGGAACCGGTAGATCCGGCGAGGGGCCTGCGACACGGCGCCCGGTTGGTGGTGACGCGGTGCTGGTGCCGTGGCCCGACCCGCCCAGCCGCGTCGCCGTACTGCTCGACGTGGTTGTGCGGTCGGTCACACCTTTGGTCTGGGAAGCGAACGTGATGCAGCCTGGCCAGGCAAGAGTTGATCCGTCAGGTGCGGCCTCGGGTCGCTGAGCGGTCCGTTGGACCCCGCGAACGGTCGAGTGGGGCGGACCGGAGCGCGAAATCGTCCCGTTTCGCGGTTTTCGCGGGCCCGGTCCGTCCGCCCACCGACCCCGCCCGACCGCTCACCGATCGGCCCGGTCGATCAACGGTGTGGAGCGCCTAGCATCCGGACATGGCCGACACCGCATCCACCGCCGCCCCGGTTCGCCGGCGCGTTTTCCACGCCGGCAGTCTCGGCATGATCGTCGGCGGCGTGCTCGCGCTTGTCGGCTCGCTGCTGCCCTGGGTCATCACGCCGTTCGGTTCGCTCTCCGGCGCGGCCGGTCCCGGTCTCTGGACGTTGAGCATGGCGTTCCTGGCCGTCGCCGGTGCCCTGCTGCCGTACCGCAAGGTGGCCATCGCGCACAGCCTGATCCCCGGGTTGGTCGTCGCCGCGATCGTCGGATGGCAGGTGGCCCGTCTGATCAGCCTCAGCGCCAGCACCGGTGCCTGGGGGCAACTGATGCCGGGCGTCGGCCTGGTCATGGCCGCAGGTGGCGCGGTGGTCCTGATCCGCACCGGCATGCGCCTGGTCAAACTGAGCTGACGGCCGACCGCGCCGCGCCGACAGGTGCCCCGCCGGCCGCGCCGGGCCCCAGCCTGTCGGCCGCGCCGAGTCTGAGGTGAGAGATCCGGCCGAGCCGTGAAACCTTCCGCCGCCGGTACGCGTCATCCCGCTGAATCGACCGAGGATCACCCGCCACCCGGCGGCTGGCCCCGGTGCCGACCAGCTCGGGAGGAATCGTGTCGCTGGGTAGGTGGCTCGCCGCTGCGGGCCTGGTGGTGCTGACCGGCACCGCCGTCGCGGTATACACCATGGGTCCGGCCTCCGGCGACGGGCCGGCGCGCGAGGCGGCGACGCCCGTGGACGCTCCGGCGGGGGTGGCAGCGGGACGGACGCCGCCGCCCGTGGACGCCCCGTCGGGGGTGGCAGCAACGCCACCGCCCACGGTGGCGGCGGACCCGCTGCTGTCCGGCAAGCGTCGGATCACCATGGTCCGGGTGGGTGCCTTCGAGTCGGGGCTGGCACTGCTCGACGGCGGCCGGTTGGCCGAGGTGGACGACGACCGGGGCCGACAGGTGTTCGTACCGACGCCGGTGGGTTCGGGACAGTTCCTCGTCAAGGCGTACCACGGTGGCGGCACCGGGCAGCCGGTCTGCTGGCAGGTGCGCAACCCGGGCGACACCCGGCCGCTCCACGTACGGGGCGCCGTCTGCCGGGCCGACGACCCCGCCCAGCGTTTCGAGATCACCGCCGTGGCCGACGGTGGTCCCCGCGAGTACCTGATCAGCAACCGGTGGGCCTACCTGCGGAACTCCGCACGTTCCGGCCTGATCATGGAGGAGTTGGGGGATGCCCCGCCGGCGAGTAGCTTCCGGTTCACCGACACCGGACCGGCACCCCGGAGGTAGGGCGTGGTCACGCCCCCCGGGCACCGGTCCCGGGGGCGTGACCGCCAGGCCACGACAAGCAGCGACAGTACGGGTGGGAACGTGAGTGAAACGCGACGCTGAGGAGTTCGACGCCTTCTACTCGGCGTCGGCGCAGCGGGTGCTGGGCCACCTGGCGGCGATGACCGGCAGCCGGGCCGAGGCCGAGGACGCGGTGGCGGAGGCGTACGCCAGAGCCTGGGACCGCTGGGCGTCGGTACGGGAGTGCGACAGCCCGGAGGCGTGGGTGCGCCGGGTCGCGTACCGGATCGCGGTGAGCGCCTGGCGCAAGACGGTGAACCGGCTCCGTGCCCACCGCCGGGAGATGGCCGGCCATCAGGTCGAGCCGACCTCGGTCGATCACGTGGCGGTGGTGTCGGCGCTGCGACGCATCTCCGCCGACCAGCGGCGGGTGGTGGTCCTGCACCACCTGGTCGGGCTGAGTGTGACCGAGATCGCGGCGGAGATCGGCAGCAACGTGAACACCGTCAAGACACGGCTCGCCCGGGGACGCCGGGCCCTCGCCGCGCACCTGAGCGACGACGCATACGAGACCACCGGCGGGGGAGGCAGTCATGGGTCCTGAGCCGCGTCTCGACGAGGCCCTGCGCGCGTTGGCCGGGCACGGCCGGCAGGGAAGGGTGCCGGCCGCCGTCGACATCCGACGTCGGGGCGACACCCGTCGCCGCCGCCGACGGACCGCTTCCGCCGCCCTGGGCGTCGTACTCGTCGGTCTGCTCGGTGCCGGCGCGGTCCTGGCCCGTCCCACCGGGGGCTCGGACTCCCTCCCCGTCGGCCCGGCCGGCCCGACGACACCGCCGGCTGCCGCGTCGGCGACTCCCGACGCGGCCGGCACGTCCGGTTCGCCGAGCAACGATCCGCTGCTGTCGGGGCGGCGGCAGGTGACGATCGTCCGGGCGGCCGAGCAGAGCGGCGGGCTCTCCCTGCTCGCCGACGGTCGCCTCGCCGAGGTCGACGGCGACGAGGGCCGCCAGCTGTTCGTGGTCACACCGCAGGGACCCGGCACCTATCTGGTCCGGGCCGCCGAGCGGGGCGGCGAACCGACCGACAGTTGCTGGGAGGTGCGGTCGTCGGGCAGCCAGCCGCTGCGGGTGGTGGCGGCCACCTGTGCGCCGGAGGAACCGAGGCAGCAGTTCACCATCGTCCGGGACGGGCAACGCGGCGGTGCGCCGACGTACGCGATCAGCAGCCAGTCGGCGTACCTGCAGAACTCGCCGACCCGTGGCCTGATCCTGGAGGAGTTGGGCGACGCACCACTGACCACGCGGTTCCGGCTGGTCGACAACGGAGCGGCACCGGGATGACCGGTCCCTGCCCGAGCGGGCAGCGCGGGTACCGGTCGGGCAGGCCGTGCCACGAAACGGGCAAGGTATTTGTGGCGGTTTGCCGGCGGTGACGGTTATGGGCTGCCCGTTCGGCGGTGGAAGCCGGTCACCAAATCCACTGGATTGAACGGCAGGTGACCGGGGTCACCTGCCGTTCATCGGTGTTACAAAAAAGCACCCGAGCCGAACGGAGGTGTGCAGGTGGACCCGACCCAGCGCCGGCAGCACATCCTCACCTTGGCTCGCCGTCAGGGTGACGTCGACGTGCGTAAGCTCGCCGCCGACCTGGGCGTGGCGCCGGAAACCGTCCGACGCGACCTGAGCCTGCTGGCCCAGCAGGGGCTGGTGCGCCGCACCCACGGCGGGGCGTACCCGGTGGAGACGGCCCGCTTCGAGACGACCCTGGAGACCCGGGCCACCCGGATGGTCGTGGAGAAGCGACGGATCGCCGCCGCGGCGGTGGAACACCTCGGCGACGCCGAGTCGGTCTTCATCGACGAGGGCTACACCCCGCAACTGATCGCCGAGGCGCTGCCCACCCACCGCCCACTGACGGTGGTGACCGCCTCCCTGCACACCGCTGCGGCGCTGGCCGCGTACCCGAGCCTCACCGTGCTGTTGCTCGGCGGCCGGGTCCGTGGCCGGACCTTGGCCACCGTCGACCACTGGGCCACCCGCATGCTTGCCGGATTCGTCATCGACCTGGCCTACGTCGGGGCCAACGGCATCTCCCGCGAGCACGGGCTGACCACGCCCGACCCGGCGGTGGCCGCCGTCAAGGCCCAGGTGATGTCGGTGTCCCGGCGGGTGGTGTTCGCCGGGGTGCACACCAAGTTCGGTGGGCACAGCTTCTGCCGCTTCGCCGACGTCGCGGACGTCGACACCATCGTCACGGACACGGCCCTGCCGGCGTCCGAGGCGCACCGCTACTCACTGCTCGGCCCGGTGGTGCTGCGCGTCTGAGCGCCGCCGTCCGACCCACCTTTCCCTCACCACCACACCCCACCATGGAGGTTCGCTGTGCCTGAAACACGAACTCCTCGTCGACGGCGTGGGCCGGCCGCGCTCGCCGCCGTCCTCGCCGTCACGTTGGTCTCGACCGCCTGTTCCGGAGCGGGCGGTGGTTCCTCAAGCGACGGCACCGCCATCACCGTGCTGATGGTCGGCAACCCGCAGATGGAGGACCTGGCGAAGGTCACCGCCGACAACTTCACCAAGGACACCGGAATCGAGGTGCGGTTCACGATCCTGCCGGAGAACGAGCTGCGCGACCGGGTCACCCAGGACGTCGCCACCCAGGGCGGCCAGTACGACGTGGCGACGATCGGGGCGTACGAGGCGCCGATCTGGGCGCAGAACGACTGGCTGCACGAACTCAGCTCGTACGCGGACGCCGACACCGCGTACGACAAGGGTGACCTGCTGGAGCCGATGGTCGCCTCGCTCTCCGGCACCGACGGGAAGCTCTACGCCGCCCCGTTCTACGGCGAGTCGTCGTTCCTGATGTACAACAAGGAACTCTTCGCCGCCGAGGGCCTGACCATGCCGGAGCGGCCGACCTGGCAGCAGGTGGCCGAGTTCGCCGAACGGCTCGACGACGACGCGGCCGGCGTCTCCGGCATCTGCCTGCGCGGGCTGCCCGGCTGGGGTGAGCTGTTCGCCCCGCTGACCACCGTGGTGAACACCTTCGGTGGCACCTGGTTCGAGCAGGACTGGACGCCGAAGGTCAACGCACCCGAGTTCACCGAGGCGACGAAGTTCTACGTCGACCTGCTGCGCGAACACGGCCAGCCCGGCGCGCCGCAGTCCGGCTTCACCGAGTGCCTGAACACCTTCGGGCAGGGCAAGGCGGCCATGTGGTACGACGCCACCTCCGCCGCCGGCACCCTGGAGGACGCCAACGCCAGCACCGTCGCCGGCAAGGTCGGCTACGCGTACGCGCCGGTCGACAAGACCGAATCCTCCGGCTGGCTGTGGGCGTGGGCCCTGGCCATGCCGAAGACCACGAAGAACGCCGACGCCGCCTGGAAGTTCATCTCCTGGGCCACCGGCAAGGAGTACGAGAAGCTGGTCGGCTCGTCACTCGGCTGGTCCCGGGTGCCGGCGGGCAAGCGTCAGTCCACCTACGAGATCGCCGAGTACCGGCAGTCCGCCGAGGCGTTCGCCGACATCACGCTCAAGTCCATCCAGGAGGCCGACCCGGTCAGCCCCGGGGTGCAACCGCGCCCCGCCCTCGGCGTGCAGTTCGTCGGCATCCCCGAGTTCGCCGACCTGGGCACGAAGGTGTCGCAGGAGGTGTCGGCCGCCATCGCCGGCCAGACCACCGTCGACCAGGCGCTCGCCGACGGCCAGCGGTTGGCCGAGGAAGCCGCCAGCAACCACCGGTAGCCGCCCGCCGGGGCCGGTCGACCGACCGGCCCCGGCCCTGCCCCCGAGGCGGATCGATGACCACCACCAGCACCACCGGTGCGGACGCCCCACCGCGTCCCACCGTCCGTCCCACCCGTGGCGACCGGCGGCACCGTTGGACCCGTCGGGCCCCGCTGCTGCCCGCCCTGGTCTTCGCCATCGTGGTGACGCAACTGCCCTTCCTGTTCACCCTCTACCTGTCCACCCAGAGCTGGAACGCGCTGCGGCCGGGCAGCCGCGAGTTCATCGGCCTGGCGAACTACGCGACCGTGCTCACCGACGGTCGACTGCGTGCCGCGCTGCTCAACACGGTGGTGCTCACCGCCTCGTCGGTGATCGCCTCCGTGCTGCTCGGCCTCGGCCTGGCCATCCTGCTCGACCGCAAGTTCCCCGGCCGGGGGATCGTCCGCACCCTGCTCATCACCCCGTTCCTGGTGATGCCGATGGCGGCGGCGCTGCTGTGGAAACACGCGATATACAACCCGTCCTACGGCCTGATCAACGGCATCCTCGGCGGCAGCACCGACTGGGTGTCGCAGTACCCGATGGTCTCCGTGGTCGCCGCGCTGGTCTGGCAGTGGACCCCGTTCATGATGCTGATCATCCTGGCCGGCCTGCAGAGCCAGTCCCTGGAGACGCTGGAGGCGGCCCGGGTCGACGGCGCCGGCCCGTGGCAGACCTTCACCCGGATCACCCTGCCCTACCTGCGGCCCTACCTGGAACTGGGTGCCCTGCTCGGCTCCATCTACCTGGTGCAGACCTTCGACGCGGTCTTCACCATCACCCAGGGCGGCCCAGGTCGGGCCACCACCAACCTGCCGTACGAGATCTACCTGACCACCTTCCGCAAGTTCGAGTACGGCGAGGCCGCCGCGGCCGGCGTCGTGGTGGTGATCGGCACCATCATCGTCGCCACCTTCGCGCTGCGGGTGATCTCCAGCCTGTTCCGGATGGAGGACGCACGATGACCCGTACCGCGAGTCCGGCCCGGCGCAGCGCGGGCCGCACCGGGGCCGCGTGGACCGTGCTGGCGTGGCTGGCCGGCCTGTTGTTCTTCCTGCCGGTGGCCTGGATGGTGCTCACCGGCTTCAAACGCGAGGTCGACGCCGCCAGCAACCCGCCGTCCTGGTTCTTCACCCCGGTGCTTGACGGCTACCGGCAGGTCTTCGACCGGGACATCACCCCGTACCTGCTCAACTCGGTGATGGCCAGTGTGCTGTCCACCCTGCTGGTGCTCGTACTGGCCACCCCGGCGGCGTACGCGCTGTCGATCCGGCCGGTCGAACGCTGGCGCGACGTGCTGTTCTTCTTCATCAGCACCAAGATGCTGCCGGTGGTCGCCGCGCTGCTGCCGATCTACCTGCTGGTGCAGGACCTCGGCATGCTGGACAACGTCTGGACCCTGATCGTGCTCTACACCGCCATGAACCTTCCGCTCGCGGTGTGGATGATGCGGTCGTTCCTGCTGGAGGTGCCGGCGGCGCTGATCGAGGCGGCGGCGATGGACGGCGCCGACCTGCTCGTCACCATCCGGCGGATCCTGCTACCGATCGTGGCGCCCGGCCTGGCCGCGACCGCGCTGATCTGCTTCATCTTCAGCTGGAACGAGTTCTTCTTCGCGGTCAACCTGACCGCCACCCGGGCCGGCACCTCGCCGATCTTCCTGGTCGGCTTCATCACGTCCGAAGGGCTGTTCCTGGCCCGGCTCTGCGCGGCGGCGACAATCGTGTCGCTACCGGTCGTGCTGGCTGGCTGGATCGCCCAGAAACAACTCGTCCGAGGACTCTCCATGGGGGCGGTCAAGTGAAGGCAGCAGTCATCGTCAAGCCGGGCCAGATCAGCGTCGAGTCGGTGCCGGACCCGACGCCCGGCACCCGGGACGTGGTGGTCGAGGTCGCCGGGTGCGGGATCTGCGGCACCGATCTGCACATCATGGACGGCGAGTTCGCGCCCGCGTACCCGATCGTGCCGGGCCACGAGTTCGCCGGCACGGTGGTCGCGGTGGGGCGGGACGTCACCGAGGTGCGGGTCGGCGACCCGGTCGCCGTGGACCCGTCGCTGCACTGCGGCGAGTGCTACCAGTGTCGCCGGGCCCGGGGCAACCTCTGCGAACGGTGGAACGCCATCGGGGTCACCGTCTCCGGTGGGGCGGCCGAGTACGCGCTCGCCCCGGTACGCAACTGCGTGGTGCTGCCGTCCGGTGTGGCCCCGGCTGACGCCGCCCTCATCGAACCGCTCTCCTGCGCGGTACGCGGCTTCGACGTGCTGCCCCGCCGGCTGGCCGACCACTATCTCATCTACGGCGCCGGCACCATGGGCCTGATGATGCTGGAGCTGGCGAAGCGCTGCGGTGCGGCGTCCGTCAGCGTGGTCGACCTGAACCCCGACCGCCTCGCAACCGCCGTCCAGTTGGGCTGCTCGGCGAGCGCCGCCAATGCGGACGAGCTGGACCGCCCGCGCGGCTGGGACGTCGTGATCGACTGCACCGGCGTCGAGGCGGCGATCGCCGACGGCCTGACCCGGGTGGCTCCCGCCGGCACCTTCCTCCAGTTCGGCGTCTCCGAGTACGCCACCCGGGTGCCGGTCGAGCCGTACCGCATCTACAACAAGGAGATCACCGTCACCGGCTCGATGGCCGTCCTGCACAGCTTCGACCGCGCCGCCGAGCTGTTCGCGGCCGGCGTGCTGGACCCGCAGGTCTTCATCAGCCACCGCTTCCCCCTGGCCGCCTACGCCGACGCGATGTCGCAGTTCCGCGCCGGCATCGGCCGCAAGCTCCTCATCACCTGACCCTGCGCCCACCCCCCACCCACCCACCCACCCAATGGGACCCTCGCCCCGACGGGGAACAGGAAGCGGGTCTGTGGATCTAAAGGTGTTTCCGGCCTGACCTGCCGGGCGTTGTGCCTGGTGAGGAGGGTGCCGTGATGACCGCGACACTGAACGACCAGACCGGACGGAAGAAGCGGCCCGAGCCGTCGGCGGAGGCGAAAGCCGCCGCTGAGCTGGTTCGGGCCGCGAAGGAGCAGGGCTTGTCGTTGACGGGTCCGGACGGGCTGTTGAAGCAGTTGACCAAGACGGTCCTGGAGACCGCGTTGAACGAGGAGATGACGGAGCATCTCGGTTATGCCAAACACGAACCCGACGGCGCCGGCTCGGGCAACATCCGCAACGGCACTCGGTCGAAGACGGTGTTGACCGACGCGTCGGGACCGGTGCAGATCGACGTGCCGCGGGACCGGGCGGGCACGTTCACCCCGCAGATCGTGCGCAAGCGGCAGCGTCGCCTGTCGGGCGTCGATGAGGTGGTGTTGTCGTTGTATGCCAAGGGTTTGACCACCGGGGAGATCTCGGCGCACTTCACCGAGATTTACGGGGCTTCGGTGTCCAAGGAGACGATCTCGCGGATCACCGACAAGGTGATCGAGGAGATGACCGACTGGTCCCACCGGCCCCTGGACGAGATCTACGCGGCGGTGTTCATCGACGCCATCGTGGTGAAGGTGCGGGATGGGCAGGTGGCGAACAGGCCGTTCTATGCCGCGATCGGGGTCACCCTCGACGGGGACAAGGACATCCTCGGGTTGTGGGCCGGCTCGGGTGGTGAGGGCGCGAAGTTCTGGATGAGCGTGCTCACCGACCTGCGCAACCGGGGCGTGAAGGACGTGTTCTTCCTGGTCTGCGACGGGTTGAAGGGCCTGCCCGATGTCGTCACGAACGTGTGGCCGCAGACGATCGTGCAGACGTGCGTGATCCACCTGATCCGCAACACCTTCCGGCTCACCTCGCGGCGCTACTGGGATGAGCTGAAGCGCGATATCAAGCCGATCTACACCGCCGTCAACGCCACCGCCGCGAGGGCCGCGTTCGACGACCTGGCCGAGAAATGGGGCGGCCGGTATCCGGCGGTGATCCGGCTGTGGGACAACGCGTGGGCGGAGTTCATCCCGTTCCTCGACTACGACCTGGAGATCCGCACCGTCATCTGCTCGACCAACGCGATCGAATCGTTGAACGCCCGCTACCGGCGGGCGGTCAAGGCCCGCGGCCACTTCCCCAACGAGCAGGCCGCGTTGAAGTGTCTGTACCTGGTGACCCGATCCCTGGACCCCACCGGGGCAGGCAGAACCCGATGGACGATGCGCTGGAAACCCGCCCTGAACGCCTTCGCCATCACCTTCAGCGACCGCTTCCCAGCCGCTGAAACCTACTAACCAAGATCGCCGGAAACACCCTTAGCGAGACAGGCCCCAGGAAGCAGCAACATCGGCGATGTTGTCCCCTCAAGGGCGCCCGAGGCAGCAACGTCGGGGAAGTTGCTGCCGCATGGCGGTCAGCTGTGCGGCATGCTCGGGTGGGTGGCGGGGTACCGGGCCGGGGTGCGGATGGACAAGGCCGAGCGCGTAGAGCTGCGTCGGCTCGTGGCGGACTTCAGGCGGTGGGGCCAAGTCGCCCAGGACGTACGGGACTGGCACCGGGGCGTCCAGCAGGCGGCCAGCAGCGCCGAGATGGGATTGCGGGACCGCAGCGTTGTGGTCGATCGCTCCGGCCAGGGGGCGTGGCGCGTGCTCGCGTTGCGGGCGAACGACCGTGACGCCGTCCGGCGACTCCAGGAGCGGGCCGTGCTTCCCGCGACGACAGCCGCCGACCACGCCCTGCTGCGCCTGCTCACCGATGACGCTCCTCGCGCCGTCGCCGACCTCGCGCCCATGCTCGACGTACGCCGTCACCTCGCCGGGCCAGCCAGGAAGCAGTCAGCGGCCACCGCCGCGATGTTCCTCCGCGACCGGCACGCGCAGGTCATCGCCACTGGCGGTCCCGAGCGCCTGGCGTACCTCGGCGTCCCCACCGCAGCTTCCGACCCGGTCCGGGACGACGTCCGCGACCTGCTCGACCCGTCCCTTCGCTTCGCGCTCCTCGCCGAGCGCACCGGCCGGGAGCCCGAACTTGTCGAGCAGACGGGGCGGGAGCGCGGGCCCACCGGCCGGATCGGACCGGAGCGGGAGTCGGCCGGGTGGACCGGTCCGGAGCCGGAGCTGGTGGACCGGTCGGTCTTCGGAGGGCTGCCGGCGGCACTTGCCGCCATCGACAAGGTCGTGGCCGGTGAAGCCCCGTACCGGTCGGCGGCCCGTGAAGCGGGCGAGCAGGTCAGACAATCCGAGGTGCACCGCATCCTGCAAGACATGCCGGTGGAGGCGCTGCGAACCGTCACCCGCGACCGGTTCCGCCTCGGGCCACTGGCCGACGCCGGAGTCGTCACGGTGCAGGACGTGCTGCACCATGGCCCGTCGCTTCAGGCGCTTCCGGGTGTCGGGGAGACCTCGGCTCGTCGCCTGATCGGAGCTGCCCGCACCCTCTGGCAGACCACCTACGACGAGACGCCGGTCCGAATCGACGTCGACCACCGCCACCCGGAGACCACTCTTCTGCTGCGGCGGCTCGCCGAGTGGGACGCGCGCCGGCGCACGCGTGGCGCGGCAGCCGATCTCGAACGCGCCGCGGAACTCGCGCCGCTGGGCGGCACCATCGACCGCAGCACCACTCACCTGCTGGTGGTGCCGACCCGAAGGCTCGCCGCCAGCGGCCTCTGCGAGAGCATCGAGATCGTCAAACGGCGAGCCGAGCTGCTCGGCAGATCCTCCGCACCGGGTCGGCGGAACATGCGTGCCGACCCCTGGGACGACTTCCTCACTCGCCCCGCCGACTACTTCGCGATGCTCTCCGAGCTGGGATTCGCCAGCGGCGACGGGAACGCCGCGCACGGCGACCTCCCGGACGAGATCATCGAGGCGGTACGCGACCAGGTGCTCGACGGCGCACACCTGACCGCTTCGCTGCGCGGCTACCAGAGCTTCGCGGCGCGCTTCGCCCTGGTCCAGCGCAAGGTCATCATCGGGGACGAGATGGGCCTCGGCAAGACAGTCGAGGCGCTCGCGGTACTGGCGCACCTGCGCAGCAGCGGAAGCACTCACTTCCTGGTGGTGTGTCCCGCCGCCGTGGTGACCAACTGGGTCCGCGAGATCAGCGGCAAGTCGAGGCTGCGTCCACACCGGGTGCACGGCCCGGAACGCGATGCCGCGGCCCGTACCTGGCTGCGGGACGGGGGCGTGGCGGTCACCACGTACGAGACCCTCGCCTGGTGGGAGCCGCAACTCCGGGAAGTCCCCGAACTGGCGTGCGTCGTGGTCGACGAGGCGCACTACGTCAAGAACCCACAGGCGCAGCGGTCGATCAGGACGAAGGAGATTGTCGCGCGCGCCGAACGGGCCATCCTGCTCACCGGTACACCGCTGGAGAACAAGGTCGACGAGTTCCGCAACCTCGCCCGCTATGTACGCCCCGATCTCACCGTCGACACCACCGACCCGTCACCCGCGCGGTTCCGGCGGCAGATCGCGCCCGCGTACCTGCGCCGCAACCAGGACGACGTGCTCGACGAACTGCCCGAACTCATCGAGGTCGAGGAGTGGCTGCCGATGTCCTCGGCGGACACCACGCGTTACCGCGAGGCGGTCGAGCGGGGAAACTTCATGCGGATGCGCCAGGCGGCCATGCTTCAGGCCGCCGAGTCCACAAAGATGCAGCGCCTCGTCGAGATCGTCCGGGAGGCGGCGGAGAACGAGCGCCGCGTCATCGTCTTCTCCCACTTCCGGGAGGTACTCGAACTGGTCGCCCGTACCCTTCCCGGCCCGGTCTTCGGTCCGCTGACCGGTTCGGTGCCCGCCAACCACCGGCAGCGGATGGTGGACGACTTCTCGGCCGCCCGCCATGGGGCCGTCCTGGTGGCCCAGATCGTGGCCGGTGGCGTCGGGCTCAACATCCAGTCCGCCTCCGTCGTCGTCCTCTGTGAACCTCAGCTGAAACCCACCACCGAGGCGCAGGCCATCGCCCGGGCACACCGGATGGGGCAGGTCCAGTCGGTGCAGGTCCACCGGCTGCTCTCCGAGGAGGGCGTCGACCAGCGGATCACCGAACTGTTGGCCGGCAAGCGACGCATCTTCGACGACTTCGCCCGGGTCAGCGACACGGCCGACGCGAGCCCGGAGGCGGTCGACCTGTCCGAGGCCGAACTGGTCCGAGAGGTCGTGGCGGCCGAGCGCCAACGCCTCCTCGACCCGGCACCCGAGCTCCCGCCCCAGCACGCGCCGTCGTAACCCGTCGCCGAAGGATCCGTGGCAGCAAAGGCGTCAGATGGTCGGCGTGTCGACTACCGCGACTGCCACGGATCCAAAGTGTCACCGTCCCCGGTCCAGCGGGTCTGCCTGAGGGTGGTGAGGAGGTTGCGGGCGGCGGTGGCCACGGCACAGTCGGGGACGCGGCAGATCGGGCAGCGACCGTCGGAGGCCTGCTCGTGGTCACGGAGCGTCCAGCGGGCGGTCAGGGTGAGCCGGTTGAGGATCTGCGCCAGGGTGAGCAACGGTGCGGTCATGCGCGGGCCACCCCGAGGGTGGCGGCCAGCGCGACGATCGTGGCGGGAGCACCCGGATGGCGGACCGTGGCGGCGAGCACGTTCCGGGCGGCGGGTCGGCGGCGTACCTCGGCGGGGGCGGTCCGGTCGGCCTCCAGCAGCACCCGGGCCGCGTTCACCGGGTCGGCAACCTGAAGGTACGCACGACCGGCGTCGATCAGATGAGCGGCCCGATGCTCCGGCGGCAGCCACCGCCAGCCGTCCCGTCCGACAGCTTTCTCGTGTCGGACGATCGCCTCGTCCGGCGTACCCAGATCGATCGCGACAGCGACCCGGGCGAGCGCCACGGCAGTCGGGCCGAAGCTGGTGTGATGATGATCGTTGCCGTCGCCGACCTCGGCGGCCAGGTCGGCGGCCTCGTCGACGCGGGCGGCGGCCCGGTCGTCGCCGTGCCGGGCTGCCGCGAGCGCCGCCTGCACGAGCAACGTCCCGCAGAGCGACATGCGTGCCACGTCGAGGTCGGTCTGCCCGATCCGGTACGCCGCGGCCAGTGCCGCCGTGCCCGCCTCCCGCGCGCGACCAGCCGCCCGCAACACCTGGCCGAGCTGCACGGTGGCGGCGGCCACCAGTAGGGGATCACCGGTCGCGACCGTCATCGCCCGGTCGGCGGCGAGCCAGGCCAACTCGGTCTCGTCGAGCTTCACCAGCAGCGAAGCGGTCACCCGGTACGCCTCCACCAGCGGAACCCGGCCCGCCTGCGGATCGTGGGCGTGACCGCGCTGTGTCCCGGCCAGCAACTCGGGCAGCAGACCGATAAGCGCCGGGTACCGCGCATGCTGAAAACTGGTCCAGGCATGCGCGACGCCCCGCGCCAGCCGAGCCGCGTCCGGCGCGTCCCGGCGCGCCGCGGGCCGATCCAAGGCAATGTCGTACGCGGACAGTGCCGCCCGGATCAACTCGACGCCCTCGACGCTGGTGGTCGCTTCGGCAGGTCGACTGTCCTGGCCGAGCAGCAACGCCTGATCGATCCGCAGCGCGGCAGCGATGTCCCGCAGCGTGGAAACCCTGTCCAGGGCCCGTACCCCGCGCTCGACCTTGTCCACCCAGCTCTTGGACTTGCCGAGCCGGTCGGCGAACACCTGCTGCGACATCCGCCGCCGCGCCCGCCAGTACGCCACCCGCCGCCCGATCGGCACCTCGTCCCTCATCGTCACCTCCCTGAGCAGGCACTATGTGCCCTCGATCAGCATTCAGTGATCGGACGGTGACGGTCGAGGGGGTGGGTGTCTGCTATCTACCTGCGGACATTGCGCGGACGGCCCCCTCGGCTTGGTCAACGAGGCTGACCGTGTGGGTCGCCTGCCCGATGCTTCGGACTCTCTCGTAGATGCTCAGCGCTTCACTGGCGTCTCCGGTGTCGACGAGCGCCGCCGCCAGACGCAGGAGGTAGGGCCCGGTCCAGGCGGCGCCGGCAGCCTCTGGCGGCAGCCCGGACAGCCCCAACCGCAGATACTCGATCGCCTGCGCATTCCAGCCGAGGAGCCGGTAGGCGAGGCCGCGCTGCATGGTCAGGTAGGCGGCTGAGTGGAAGTAGATCCATGGCGGCTCGCGGTCGGGTGCCTGGCGGGCCGCCTCCATCAACTCCGCAGCCTGATCGAGCAGGGCGGTCACGAAGTCCGCCTCGCCGAGCAGCGCTTGACCACGGGCTTGTTGTTGGATGGCAATGGCACGTATGCCAGGGCTGGCCGGCTGTCGTGCCGCCGCCGCAGAAAGCCCGATCATCGGGTGCGAACGCCGCTCCGACCAGGCGATATGTCCTCGCATGCTGAGCACCGTGGCGACCATGTCCGGATTACCCGCCTCAGTGCCCCACTCCAGGGCCGTGCCGTACCAACGGCTGGCGAGCCGAGGCCGGTCGCTGGCGGCGTACAGCCACCCACCGAATTGGGCCCACTGTGCGGCGAGGTCAACCACCTTCGGTCGCAGCTCCGAGGTTGCCTCCGCTACGAGTGTGGTGACCAGGTCCAGTTGGGTACGCATCGTCGGCAACAGTGGTGTGGAGCCGAGGGTGTCTTCCAGCCGACGATGCGCGGCGAGCAACTCGGCCAAGGTGTGCAGGGTCGCAGGGTCGACACGACGGGGATGCTCGGCGACATAGGACAAGCGCTCAGGGTCGCGCGGCGCGGGCGATGGATGCAGCATGCCGGACAGGACGCCGTCGGTGTCGAGCACATCGTCGAGTCGTGCGGCCAGGTCTACGGCTGGCCGGCGTCGACCCGTCTCCAGATCGTGCAGATGCCCTCGACTGGACAGGACAAGCGGAGCGAGCTGCCGTAGTGACAGGCCCGCCAACAGGCGGAGCCTACGCAGTTCCTCACCGAACCGACCATCCGCGATGACTGCCATGTCGACGCCCCCGAACGCGAGGATCCGCAGCTCTTAACTCGGAGCCGCCACTTCGGACCGTACACCTGCACGGTCGCCGAGTAACTCTTCCCGGCAACATTGTCGGACGGGCGGCCCCGATGGCATCGCTCGACGGTGGATGGACCAGGTGCGGGGTGGGGCTACCCTTCCGGGCATGGCGGTGAGCTACGGCGACGCGGCGGCGTGGGCCGGTGTCGTATCGTCTGTCATCTTCTCCACGACGGCCCTGGCGGTGTCGGTACGGTCGCTGCGGCACGCTCAGCGCGCCGCTGATGCCGCCGAGCGGCAGGCTGTCGCCGCCGAACTGGCTGTACCGCAGGCACCTCCGCCGGTGTCCTGGCAGGCCGAGCTTCCTCGTAGCCGCCGGATGGAGATCGGGACGCCGTACGTGATCCGTAACGTCGGCAACGAACCGGCGACAGGTGTCAAGGTGCAGTCCCGAGGATTCAAGATCAGCGAAATCGAGGGGCTGGACGAGGGCGTGGTGCTGCCGGGCGCGTCCTTTGTGGTGATCCTGATCGAGTGGATCAGCACCGGCTCGCGAACCAACGAGATCCTGCTGCTGTGGGACGGTCAGACACTCCCGGTCGGCATAGCATTGCCGCCCCGGCCGCCCGAGCCGCCACCCATCTTCGTCAAGACCACCCCGATCATCCGCTGACACCACAGGTCAGGGAGACATGAACGGCTCTCCCTGACCTGACGCTTCCCACGCATGGTGCGTCTCGCTAGTCGGTGCGGTCTCCCGCCCGACGGCACGACCGACTCCTGTGCTCAGCGGTCGAGCAGTGCGGCGGGCGAAGGCCCGCGTGACGAGAGAACCCGGGGGAGGCGGGTGGCGACGATGGTGGCGGCCAGGACGGAGACGGCGGCGACCGGGCCGATCCAGGCCGGGCCGAGGCCGACCGCGAGCACCGTGCCGCCGAGCGCGGCGCCGAGGGCTCCGGCGGCACCGGCGACGGAGATGTTGACGGCGGCGACCAGGCCGGTGGTGGCCGCGTCGACCTGACCCATCAGCCAGGTCTGGACCAGCGGCACGACCAGGAACGCCGCCGCGCCCAGCAGGGCCAGCCCGGCCAGCGCCAGCGGGGCCACCGGCAGCAGGACTGGCTGCACCAGCAGGATCGCGGTCAGCGCGCCGACGGCGAGGGGCAGCCGGCGGGTGATCGCCTCGGGGCGTACCCGGCCGGCGAGGAGGTTGCCGGCGATGGTGCCGAGGCCGTAGCCGACCAGACCGACGCTCACCCAGCCGGGGCTCAGTCCGGTGACGGTGCGCAGCATCGGCGCGACGTAGGTGAAGGCGGCCACGAAACCGGTGAGCGCCAGCAGGGTGACGCCGAGTCCGGCGTAGATGCCGGGGCGCAGCAGCGCACCGACGCTGTCGCGGACGCCGGCCGGTGGCGGGGTGGGAATGCGGGGGCAGAAGACGAGCACGCCGAGCAGCCCCAGCGCGGCCATGCCGGCCACGGCCACGAAGGTGACCGGCCAGCCGTACGCCTCACCGATCAGGCTGCCCAGCGGCAGGCCGAGCACGGTGGCCAGGGCGAACCCGCCGAACAGCCGGGCCACCGCGACGGTCTGCCGCTCCGGCGGGACCGAGGCCATCGCCACCTGGGAGGCCACCGCCATGAACAGCGCCTGCGCCAGCGCCGAGCCCAACCGGGCCGACAGCAGCATCGGGTACGAGGTGGCCATGGCGCTGGCTACCGCGGACACCGTGGCGAGCGCCATGGTGCCGGCGAGCAGTTTCCGGCGTGGCAGCCGACGGGTCAGCACGGTGGCGACCGGGCCGCCCACGGTCACCACGATCATGTACGCGGTGACCAACTGCCCGGCGGCGGCCACGGAGACGTCCAGGTCGGTGGCGACTTGGGGGAGCAGGCCGACGAGCACGAACTCGGCGGTGGCCACGGCGAAGGAGCAGACGAAGAGTACGTAGATGATCACAGAGGGGACGCTAAAGCCTCACACCGACGTTAGAGTCAAGCGATGCGGATCGGTGAGTTGAGCGCGCGGACCGGCGCGTCGGTGCGGATGCTGCGCTACTACGAGGAGCAGGGCCTGCTGACGCCGGTACGCACCGAGTCGGGCTACCGGATCTACCAGGAATCCGACGTCGACCGGGTGGCCCGGATCCGGTGCATGCTGTCGGCCGCGCTGCCGTCCGGAGTGGTCGGACAGGCGCTGCGGTTCCTGCTGGACGGCCGGGCCGCGATCCCCGACGAGCCGGCCGACCGGGCCCGCCTGGCCGACACCCTTCAGGGCGAGTTGGACCTGCTGACCGAGAAGATCGAGTCGCTGCGGTCCAGCCGGGACCTGCTCGCCACAATCGTCGCCGACGTACGCGGTGACGTGGTGGGGCCCGGCCATCCCGGTGATCCGGGCGTTGCGGTGGCCCGCCGGTCGGTCCGCAAGGCCGGCCCGGCGATCGGTCTCGCCCGCTGAGCTGCCGCTCAGGCCCGGGTCGTCGGCGTGGGCAGGCGGAGGCCGTGCATGCCGCCGTCGACGGCGAGCACGCTGCCGGTGGTCGATCCGGACAGCGGACTGGCGAGGTACGCCACGGCCGCAGCGACCTCCTGCGGGGTGGTGAGACGACCGGTGGGCTGGCGGGCCCGCAACGCGGCCAGTTCCGCCGCCGGATCGTCGGCGGCGTCGAGCAGCCGACGTACCCACGGGGTGTCCGCCGTGCCGGGGTTGACGCAGTTCACCCGGATGCCGGCGGTGACGTAGTCGGCGGCCATCGCCAGGGTGAGCGCCTGCACCGCCCCCTTGCTGGCGCTGTAGAGGGCCCGCTGCGGCAGCCCGAGCCAGGCGGCGATGGAACCGATGTTGACGATCGCGGCGTGCGCGGAGGCGCGCAGGTGCGGCAGCGCGGCCCGGGTCACCCGGACGATGCCGACCACGTTGACGTCGAGAACCTGGTGCCATTGCTCATCGGTGCCGGCCTCGATGGTGCCGACCGCACCGACGGCGGCGTTGTTGACCAGGACGTCCAGGCCGCCGAACGTCTCGTGGGCGGCGGCGATCGCGGCCCGTACCGACGCGTCGTCGGTCACGTCGGCGGCCAGCCCGAGCAACGGCTCGGGTACGTGCTGTGCGTTCAGGTCCAGGCAGGCCACCCGGGCGCCCCGCTCGGCCAGCAGGGTGGCCGTGGCCAGGCCGATGCCGGAGGCGCCGCCGGTGACCACCGCCGCCAACCCGGTGAACTCGCCCGAGCCGGCGACGGGTTCGCCAGCGAACCCCGGCCCGTCGCCGGTCATGCCGGTACCAGCGTCTGACGTTGCCGGCCCAGGCCGTCGATCTCCAACTCGACCACGTCCCCGGCGACCAGGTACGGCTTGGGCTCCGGCTGCCCGAGGGCGACGCCGGCCGGGGTGCCGGTGTTGATCACGTCGCCGGGGTAGAGCACCATGAACTGGCTCAGGTAGCGGACGATCTCGGCCACCGGGAAGACCATGTCCTTGGTGGTGCCGTCCTGCCGCAGCACTCCGTTGACCCAGAGCCGCAGCCGCAGGTCCTGCGGATCGGGGACCTCGTCGGCGGTCACCAGCCACGGGCCGAGCGGGTTGAACGTCTCGCAGGACTTGCCCTTGTCCCACTGGCCGCCCCGGTCGAGCTGGAATTCCCGCTCGGAGACGTCGTGGGAGATGGCGTACCCGGCGACGCAGTCCAGCGCCGCCTCGGCCGACGGCAGGTAGCGCGCCTTGCGGCCGATGACGACGGCGAGTTCGACCTCCCAGTCCGTCCTGGTGCTGCCGCGGGGCACCAGCACGGGGTCGTCGGGACCGACCACCGTGTCCGCCGCCTTGAGGAAGACCACCGGCTCGGCGGGCAGGGCCGTGCCGGTCTCGGCGGCGTGGTCGCGGTAGTTCAGCCCGATGCAGACGATCTTTCCGGGGCGCAGTGGGGGGCCGATCCGCAGGTCGGTGGGGTCCATCGGAGACAGATCGTGCCGGGAGATGCCGGCCAGGCGGGCCAGGCCGTCGGTGGCCAGGAAGGCGGGGTCCAGGTCGTCGGTCACACCGCTGAGGTCACGGAGTTGGCCGGCCTCGTCGAGCAGTGCCGGCGTCTCCCGCCCCGGAGGGCCCACTCGCAGCAGCTTCACCGTCACCCCCAGATACCGCGGCGCGAACGAGCCGCAAGACATGTGATGTCTACCAGGTGATCGTGACGCCTCACAAGGCCGATGATCGACGGCGATCTTCCGTGGAATTCGGGCGGCTCGACCGGGTCGCAGGTCCTGCCCGGCCCAGGGCCGTCCGACCCGTCCGGAGGGGACTCCGGCCGCTGGTCCGCACCACGTCCGGGCGCTGCACTGGAAGCAGGACGGAGAGAGGTGAGAACGATGACGTATCTGATTGTCGTGGGCGTCGATGGTTCGGACGGTGGGCGGCGTGCCCTGCGGTGGGCGGTCGGTGAGGCGGCCGAGCGCAACGGCACCGTGCAGGCGGTGACCGCCTGGCGGTGGGACGGCCTGGACGGTGGTGCCATGGTCGCGCCCAATCCGATCGAGGAGGAGGAGCGGGCCACCGCCCTGCTGGCCCGGGAGATCGGCGAGGTCACCCGGGGCGCGTCGGCGGCACCGGTCTCGGCCGAGGTCGTCGAGGGCCGGCCGGCCGACGTGCTGACCGCCGCCGCCCGTGGCGCCGACCTGCTGGTGCTGGGCAGCCACGGGCACGGCCGGCTGCGGCACACCGTGCTCGGCTCGGTAAGTGAGGAGTGCGTACGCAAGGCGACCTGTCCGGTGGTGGTGCTCCCGGTGCCGGTGCCGGCGCCGAGCGGTCCCGCCGTGCCGGCGGTGCCGGCCTGAGGGCGACCGACGGGGGTTGCCGGTCTCTGACATGCTCTGGGCCGTGACGACCGGCCACCCCCGTTCCCACCGCCGCGCCCGCCGTACCCGGTTCGGGCTCCTGTTCAGCCTCGGCATCGTGATCGCCCTGGCCGTGGCGGCCGTGATCGTGCTGCGCCCGCCGGGACCCCGCCCGCTGTTCCAGATGCCGGTCGGCTGCGGCGAGACCTGGCAGGTCGGCACCTACCCGGGGCACGGCGACTACGACGTGGACTTCTTCCCGCTCTCCGGCGACCCGTGGGGACAACCGGTGCTCGCCTCGTACGAGGGCACCGTCACCGTGGCCGGGATCAACGGGTCGCTTGGTGGTCGTACCCCGGACAATCCGGACGGCCCGCGGGGTCGTGGTGGTGGCTACTGGGTGAAGATCGACCACGGCGGCCGGTGGGAGACCCAGTACCTGCATCTGCTGGAGCCGCCGCTGGTGCAGGCCGGCCAGCGGGTCGTCCAGGGCCAGCAGATCGGCCGGATCGGCAGCACCGGCAACTCCGGCGCCCCGCATCTGCACTACGAGCAGCGGCGCGGCTGGCAGAAGGTGGAGACCTACTTCGACGGCGCCCCGTCGGGCATCACCAACGACGACGCCGAGTACACGCTGCGGCTGACCAGCAACAACTGTCCGTAGCGCGGGCGCTGTCGTACCCACCTGATGGGGTACGTCCCATGGGTGTTCTGTATGACTACTTCCGGGCGGCTGACGACGACGCCGCGATCGGGTTGATGGCGGAGCTCGACGGCGGTCCGGTCGCCGTGTCCGGGGGCCGCCCCGGGGTGGACGCGATCGACCTCAAGGGCATCGAGCCGGCGGTGACCCTCGGCAAGCTGGTCGGCTTCGTGCGCGGGCTGGCCTGGTCCACCGATCTGATCGAGCAGCGGCTGATCTGGAGCGGTGGCGACGAAGGGCCATGGTTGATGGTCCTCGACGATGCCACCAGGGACACCCTGGCGTCGATCACTGCCGCTCAGTCTCCCGAGCTGTCGGCGCGGTGGGGGCAGATCGAGGAGCTGGCCTGGGGTGAGCCGCTGCCGCCGGATGAACTGCTGCCGGTGATCGAGGAGATCAGCGCCCTGGCCCGCCGTGCCCAGGCCGCCGGTCACCACCTCTACTGCTGGTGCTGCCTCTGACCGCCCGGGTCACAGCTTGACGGCGAACGTGTCCGCCCACCGGTCCGAGCCCTGCCGGCCGGCGGGTTTGCGGTTAGCGTGGGCGAGCAGGGCGGCGGCGACCAGGGCAATTTGCCACGTTTTGTGTTGACATCGCTAGGTCGGGGGACCAGACTCGCAAGATCTTTCGACTGCCGGGGAAGAATCCAGGGGAGGACCATGTCCAGGACCAGATTCCGGTTGGCCGGCGCGACGATCGCCCTGATGCTCGCCGCCGCGGCGGGATGCAGTGGGGGCGAGGGCGTCGACGTCGACGGCAACGACACGGCGGGCGCCGGAGGCGTGCTCAACGCCGCGATCGGCGGTGAGCCCGACCAGCTCGATCCGCACAAGACCTCCGCCTACTACAGCTTCCAGGTGCTGGAGAACGTCTTCGACACGCTCGTCGAGCCGGACGCCAACCTGGAGATGAAGCCTTCCCTGGCCACCGAGTGGACCACCAGCGAGGATCAGCTGACCTGGACGTTCACCCTCCGCGAGGGCGTCAAGTTCTCCGACGGTTCGCCGCTTACCGCCGAGGACGTCGTCTACTCCTACAACCGGATCATCGACGAGAAGCTGAACAACGCGTACAAGTTCGGCACCGTGAAGTCGATCGAGGCCACCGACCCGAAGACCGTGGTGGTGACCCTCAACGCGCCGACCCCGAACCTGCTGGCCAACCTCGGTGGCTTCAAGGGCGTGGCGATCGTCCAGAAGGCCAACGTGGAATCCGGCGAGATCACCACCAAGCCGGTCGGCAGTGGCCCGTTCGCCGTGGAGAACTACAGCTCCGGCGACAGCATCCGGCTGGTCCGCAACGACAACTACTGGGGCGAGAAGCCCAAGCTGGACGGCGTCCGGTTCACCTTCGTCAGCGACCCCACCGTCGCCCTGCAGAACCTGCGCGGCGGTGAGGTGCACTGGACCGACAACCTGCCACCGCAGCAGGTGCCGGCGTTGCTCGACGGGGACGACCCGACGGTGCAGTCGGTGCCCTCGACCGACTACTGGTATCTCGCGCTCAACCAGGCGCGCAAGCCGTACGACGACGTCAACGTCCGCCGGGCCATCGCCTTCGCGCTGGACCGTGAGGCGATCACCAAGGCCGCCAAGTTCGGGCTGGCCACGGTCAACCAGACCGCCATCCCCCAGAACAGCGCCTTCTACTACGAGTACGCGCCGTACACCCACGACGTCAACCAGGCCAAGCAACTGCTCGACCAGGCCGGGGTGAGCGGCCTGACCATGGACCTCATGGTCACCAACGAGTACCCGGAGACGGTCACCGCCGCCCAGGTCATCGCCTCCCAGTTGGAGGCCGTCGGGATCACCGTCGAGATCCGTACGCTGGACTTCGCGCAGTGGCTCGACGAGCAGGGTGCCGGCAAGTTCGACTCGTTCATGCTCGGCTGGCTGGGCAACATCGACCCTGACGAGTTCTACTACGCCCAGCACCACAGCGACGGCACGTTCAACTTCCACGAGTACGCCAACCCGAATGTGGACCGGCTGCTCGACCAGGCCCGGACGGAGACCGACCAGGCCGCCCGCAAGCAGCAGTACGAGCAGGTGGCCAAGCAGATCGTGGACGACGCCAGCTACATCTACCTCTACAACCCGGACGTGGCCCAGGGCTGGTCCAAGCAGGTCAGCGGCTACGAGGTACGCACGGACCGGGCGATCCGGTTCCGCGACGTGGCTCTCGCTCGGTGACCCGGCGGGGGACCTCAGGTGGCCCGCTTCGTCATCCGTCGGCTGTTGCAGTCGGCCGTCGTGCTGCTCGGCGTGACCCTCGTGGTGTTCCTGCTGCTCCAACTGGTGCCGGGTGACCCGGTCCGGGTCGCCCTCGGCACCCGCTTCGACCCGCAGACGTACGAGGCGTTGCGGGCCCGGGCGGGGCTGGACCAGCCACTTGTGGTGCAGTACTTCGACTACCTGCGGCGGGCGCTGACCGGCGACCTCGGGGTCAGCTTCCGCAGTGGACGCCCGGTCACCGCGATCGTTCTGGAGCGGCTGCCGGCGACCCTGTCGCTGGCGGTCACCGCGGTGGTGTTCGCCATGGCGATCGCCTTTCCGTTGGGGATCGTCTCGGCCATCCGCAGCGGCTCGCTTGTCGACCACGCGGCCCGGGTGTTCAGCCAGTTCGGTGTCTCGGTGCCGGACTTCTGGATGGGAATCATGGGCATCCTGCTCTTCTCCGGGGTGCTCGGCTGGCTGCCGCCGTCGGGGTACGTCGCGCTCACCGAGGATCCGGGGCGCTGGGCGTCCCACGTGGCGCTGCCCGCCGCCACGGTCGGCCTGGTCACCGCCTCGATCCTGACCAGGTTCATCCGCTCGTCGAT
The DNA here is from genome assembly GCF_049178935.1 of Verrucosispora sp. WMMD703. Taxonomy (NCBI): domain Bacteria; kingdom Bacillati; phylum Actinomycetota; class Actinomycetes; order Micromonosporales; family Micromonosporaceae; genus Micromonospora; species Verrucosispora sp. WMMD703. The sequence continues at coordinate 3,310,511 of NZ_JBMHMM010000004.1, forward strand.
GCTGGAGGTGCTCTCCGAGGACTACGTGCGCACCGCCGAGGCGAAGGGACTGCGTACCCGGGTGGTGGTGTTGCGGCACGTGCTGCGCAACGCCCTCATTCCGGTGGTGACCGTGGTGGCGGTGCAGTTGGCCAGCCTGCTCGGCGGGGTGATCGTGATCGAGGTGCTGTTCGCCTGGCCCGGCATCGGGCGGCTCACCTACGACGCTGTCGCAGCCCGGGACTATCCGGTCCTGCAAGGGGCGGTGCTGCTGGTGGCGGCGCTGTTCCTCCTGGTCAACCTGCTGGTCGACATCCTCTACGCCCGTCTCGACCCGAGGATCACGGTCAAATGAGCGAGCAGACGATCAACCATGAGGGGCAGTTGCGCCGGGTGCTCGCCGCGCTGCGGCGCGATCCGCTGGCCCTGACCGGCAGCCTGGTGTTGCTGGTGCTGGTCGTGGTGGGCGTGGGCGGCTCGTGGCTGGCTCCGTCGGGCATCAACGAGGTGAACGTCGACCAGATGCTTCAGCCGCCGAGCTGGGCACACCCGTTCGGCACCGACGAGTTGGGCCGTGACGTGCTCAGCCGGGTCATGGTCGCCGCCCGGGTGTCGTTGCAGGTCGGCCTGGTCAGCGTCGGCATCGCGCTGGTGGTGGGGGCGACCCTCGGGCTGTTCGCCGGCTACTACCGGGGCTGGCTCGACAACGTGCTGATGCGCTGCATGGACGTGCTGTTCGCGTTCCCGGTGCTGCTGCTGGCGGTGGCGATCGTGGCGGTACTCGGTCCGGGCCTGGTCACCGCGATGGTGGCGATCGGCGTGGTCTACACGCCGATCTTCGCCCGGGTGACCCGGGCCGGCGTGCTCTCGGTGCGGGAACAGGTTTTTGTCCGGGCCGCGGTCTCCGTCGGCGCGTCCGACCTGCGGATCATGCGCCGGCACGTGTTGCCGAACATCGCGGCGCCGCTGATCGTGCAGACGTCGCTCTCCCTGGCCTTCGCGATCCTTTCCGAGGCGGCGCTGTCCTTTCTCGGCCTCGGCGTCCAGCCACCCGATCCGGCCTGGGGCCGGATGCTGTTCGACGGGCGCGGCTTCGTCACCGATGCCTGGTGGCTGGGCTTCTTCCCCGGTGCGGCGATCTTCCTCACCGTCCTGGCGTTCAACCTGGTCGGTGACGCGCTGCGGGACGTGCTGGATCCCCGCCAGCTCACCGTCAGCGAAGCCAGGAGGAGCACCGCATGAAGCCCGTACTGGCCGTCGAGGACCTCACCGTCACCATCGGCACCCGGCGTGGTCCGGCCCGCGCCGTCGCCGGCGTCGACTGGGCGGTGCGGCCCGGGGAGACGCTGGCGCTGGTCGGCGAGTCCGGCAGCGGCAAGAGCATGAGCGTGCTCGCCGCCACCGGGCTGGCGCCCCGCACCGCGCGGGTGACCGGGCGGGTGCACCTGCTCGACACGGAACTCACCGGGGTGACCGAGGAACGCCGTCGGCGACTGCGGGGGCGGCACATCGGGTTCGTCTTCCAGGATCCGATGACCTCGCTCAACCCGGTGCTCACCGTCGGCCGGCAGGTCACCGAGGCCGCCGAGGAACACCTCGGGCTGACCCGACGGGCGGCCCGGTCCCGCGCCGTCGAACTGCTGGACATGGTCGGCATCCCGTCGGCCGGGCAGCGGGTGGACGCGTACCCGCACCAGTTCTCCGGCGGCATGCGCCAGCGGGTGGTGATCGCCATGGCGCTGGCCTGCGAACCTGACCTGCTGATCGCCGACGAACCGACCACGGCCCTCGACGTCACCACCCAGGCCCAGATCGTGGAGCTGGTCGGCGACCTGCAACGGCGGCTCGGCACCGCGGTCGTCTGGATCACCCACGATCTGGGTGTGGTCGCCGGTATCGCCGACACCGTGGCGGTCATGTACGGGGGCCGGATCCTCGAACAGGGGCCGGTCGACGCCGTCTTCGGTGCGCCGTCGCACCCGTACACCAAGGCCCTGCTGGCCGCCCGTCCGGACCCGGCGGCCGGCAGCGCGGAACTGGTCACCATCGCCGGTGCGCCGCCCAGCCCGCTGGATCTGCCGGCGGGCTGCGCGTTCTGGCCCCGCTGCCCGGTGCGGGGTGACGCCCGCTGCGAGCACGAGCTGCCGCCGCTGGTACCGGTCTCGGCCGGACACCAGGTCCGCACCTTCTATCCGCAGCCGAGCGACGGGGAGCGCCGATGAGCGAGCGGCAGCGAGCGGATCATCGGCTCAGCGCGGTCGGGTCCGCCGACGGCACGGCGCACGGCGTGGTGCCGAAGCAGCGGGAGCCGGGCGAGGTGGTGGCCGAACTCGACGATCTGACGGTGTGGTTCCCGACGCTGGGCGGTGTGGTGCGGGCCGTCGACGGCGTGTCCCTGCGGGTACGGCGGGGGGAGACGCTGGGGTTGGTCGGTGAGTCGGGCAGCGGCAAGTCCACCACCGGGCTGGCGCTGCTCCGGCTGGTGGATCCCACCTCCGGCACGGTGCGGGTGGGCGGCGAGGACGTCACCCGCTGGTCCCGACGACGGCTGCGGGCGCTGCGTCGCCGGGTGGCAATGGTGTTCCAGGACCCGCAGGCGTCCCTCGATCCCCGGCTCACCATCGGGGCGAGCATCGCCGAGCCGTTGATCGTGCATCGGCTCACCGACGGTGGTGCCGCCCGCCGCCGCCGGGTCGACGAACTGCTCGACATGGTCGGGTTGCGCGGCGAACTGGCCGACCGGCATCCCCACGAACTCTCCGGCGGCCAGCGGCAGCGGGTCGGTATCGCCCGTGCCCTGGCCGGCGAACCGGACCTGATCGTGCTGGACGAACCGATCGCCTCGCTCGACCTGAGCGTGCAGGCGCAGATCATGAATCTGCTCCGCCGGCTGCAACGGGATCTGGGCCTGACCTACTTGTTCATCGCCCACGACCTGGCCGCCGTGGAGCACATGAGCGATCGGATGGCGGTGATGTACCTGGGGCGGATCGTGGAGAGCGGCACCCCGGCACAGATCTGGCGGGACCCGGCCCACCCGTACACCGCCGCGCTGCTGTCCGCGGTGCCGGTCGCCGACCCGCAGGCCGAGCGGGAACGCCGCCGGATCATCCTCAGCGGTGACATTCCCAGCCCGGTGGACCCGCCGAGCGGCTGCCGGTTCCGTACCCGCTGTCCGCAGGCGCGTCCGGAGTGCGCCGAGACCGATCCGGTGCTGGCCGAGGTCGACCCCGACCACCGCGCGGCGTGCCTGTTCGCCAAGGAGTCCGTGCGCGCCATGCGCGCCGCGTGACCCGACACCTCCGACCGAGCCCGACCCCACGTTGATCAAGAAGTTTGCGTCGGATCCCGGCCGGGAAGCGACGCAAACCTCTTGATCACCTGGGCGGGCTGGGGTGGGGAATTGGGTCTGGGTGGGGGTGGTTGGTGCCTAGCATCTTGCTGAAGCCGCAGGGTGGCGGCGGGGTTGACCGACGGAAGGGTCTTCGGCAGGTGCGCCGTGGGTGGCGGGTGGGTCGGCCGGCGCCGGGGCGTGGGGTACGCGCGGTCACGCCGTTCGAGATCTTCTTCGACCTGGTCTTCGTCTTCACGCTCACCCGGATCGTCGCCTTCATGGGGAAGCCACCGGATCCGGTGGCGATGGGCCGCGGGCTGCTGTTGCTGATGCTGCTCTGGTTCGCCTGGTCGGGGTATCTCTGGCTGGGTAACCAGACCCGCGTCGACAGGCCGCCGGTACGCCTCCTGGTGCTCGCCGCGATGGCCGGGTTCTTCGTCGCCGCGCTGGTCATGCCGGGCGCCTGGGACAGCGCGTCGGGCCTGGACGGGCCGCTGCTGCTGGCCCTGTCGTACGTGCTGCTGCGCGCGGTCCACCTGGCGCTCTACCACTGGGCGGGCGAGCCGGCGCTGCGGCGGCGGATCCGGCGTTTCGCCGTGGCGAGTGTGCTGGCCTGGTTCCCGCTGCTGGTCGGTGCCGTGCTCGGCGGATGGGCGCAGACCTGGCTGTGGGTGCTGGCCTTCCTGGTCGAGATCGGCGGGCAGCGCGGCGTGGTGCAGAACCGCCTGGGCGGGTGGCCGGTGCGCAGCCCCGAGTACTTCGCCGAACGGCACGGGCTGGTCCTGATCATCGCGCTGGGCGAGTCGTTCCTCGCGGCCGGGGTGGGTGTCGGCACCATGGTCACCAAGCTTCCGGTGCTCGCCGGCGCGGTGATCGGCTTCATCCTGATCGCGTGCCTGTGGTCGGTCCACTTCGACCGGGTCAGTCCGCTCGCGGAGCAGGCGCTGTTGCGGGCCGACGGTGAGCGGCGGGACCGGATCGGCGCGGACGCCTACTCGCTGGGACATCTGCCGCTGATCGCCGGGGTGCTCTACACGGCGCTCGGGTTCGAGGACGTGCTGGCGTTGATCTCCGCCGCCGACACGCCGGGTGGGGAACCCCTCGGATGGCCGGGAGTGGTGGCACTCTACGGGGGCACCGCGCTCTATCTGCTGGGCACCCTGCTGGTGCGCTATCTGTCCGGGTGGGGCACCCGGGCGGGCCACCTGGCCGTCGCCGTCGTACCGCTGCTCCTGCTGCCGGTCGGCCGGGCGCTGCCGGCCCTGGTCGCCATCGGCGTGCTCACCATCTACCTGCTCGGCGTGGTCCTACTGCCGTACGCGCGGGGCGGGCAGCGGCCGGCGTCCGCACCGATCGACCGGTGACCCGTCAGCCCGGGCGCCCGCGTACCGGGACCGCCCGTTGGCGGGCGTCGACGGCACTTCACCTACCGACGGGCGCCGGGTGCCGGGCGACGAGGCCGAGGGCGGGGTCGTAGCGGACCGGAACGGGATCGCTGAGTTCTCCGACGAACTCGCCGTCGGCGTGCTCGACGAAGCCGATGAGGGACCAGCCGTCGCCGTCGGGGACCAGGCGGGGCGCGTACAGGTGCGGCTGCGCGACCGGCCGGGCGGCGGCGATGTCCCAGGGCCCGCGCACCGTCGGTCCGGTGGCGACCCAGAGCCGCGACTCGGGTTCCCGGCCGGCGGCGAAGGCATTGGTGCAGAACAGCAGCAGCGGCTGTCCGTCGACGACGGCGACCTGCGGCACCTCCAGGTGACCGAAGCCGGCCGGCGTGGACAACGGCGGCCGGACCGTCCAGTTGACCAGGTCGGGGGAGGTCGCGTGGCCGACGACACCTCGGGTGTCGCCCGGTCCCTGGTTGGTGCGGGCGGTGATCAGCATGTGCCAACCGTCGCCGTCGGGGTCCGGGAAGACCCACGGGTCGCGCCAGGCCTGCTCGTACCACAGCTCGCGGTCGAGCAGCTCGTACCAGGTCGGGTCGGCTTCGAGCAGCAGCCCGTCGCCGTGCCGGTGCCAGTTGACCAGGTCGTCGGAGACGGCCAGGCCGATGCGCTGCACCAGGCCGTCCTCGGCCCGGCCGACCCCGGTGTAGAAGAGGTACCAACGCTGGTCCGGGCCGCGGACCGTGCAGCCGGTCCAGGTCGCCAGGTCGTCCCAGGCGGGTGCGTCGGCGGGTACGAGCGCGTCGGCGCGCAGCTGCCAGGAGCGCAGGTCGGTGGAGACCGCGTGGCCGATCGAGGCGCGCCGGTGGCGGCGATGGGGGTCCAGCAGGGCTCGGGAGGCACGCAGGAAGAACGCGTGCCAGCGGCCGTCGTCGTCCTGGGCGTACCAGCTGTCCCACACCCAGTGGTCGGGCAGTCGAAGCATGGCCGGAAACGTACCAGTGAATCGGTTTAGCGACTACAGCGGGTGCGGTGGTGCTGTCGGGGAGACGGTGAAGCTCAGGCGTCGGGGGCGGCCACGGACCGTCGCCGCCGCAGCGGCATCGGCACGAGCGACGCGCCGCCGTCACCCCCGTCGAGCAGCACCTCCACCGCACGGCGGCCCATCTGTTCGTGCGGCAGCGCCGCCGTGGACAGCCCCGGCCGCAGCCACGCGGCGATCGGGTCGTCGTCGAAGGAGATCACCGACAGGTCGCCGGGAATGCTCAGGCCGGCCTCGCCGAGCGCCTGGTACGCGCCGAAGGCGAGTCGGTCGTTCATGCAGATCACCGCAGTGGGCCGGGTCGGGCGGTCCAGCAGCGTACGCATGGCGGCGTAGCCGTGCTCCGGTAGCCACTCGGGGCAGAAGCCCTCGGTGAGCAGTGCGACACCGGCCGCGGCGAGCGTGCTCCGGATGCCGCGCAACCGGGCGTCGGCGGCCAGCGAGATCTCCGGGTCGAGTTCCTTCTGCCGGTTGCGGCCGATCAGGGCGATCCGGTCCCGGTGGCCCTGGGCGAGCAGCGTCTCGGCGATCATCGCGCCGGCGCCCTCGTCGTCGGGCAGCACGCAGGGCAACGGCTCCGGACTTGTCGCGTTGAGCAGCACCACCGGACCGCCGAGGATGGCCGGCGGCACCGCCAGCCGGCGGGTCGCCATGGCCGCGTAGATCACCCCGTCGACCTGGCGGTCGAGGATGGCCTCGATGGCGTACCGCTCGAACGTCGCGTCGCCCTGCGTCTCGGTGATCAGCAGGACGTGGTCGCGCTCGCGGGCGGCGTCCAGCGCCCCGCGGATGAGGCCACCGGCGAAGCGGGTGGTGGCGACGATGTCGGAGACGAACGCGATGGTGGCGGTCTTGCGGGTCCGTAGGCTGCGGGCGGCCACGTTCGGTCGGTAGCCGAGTTCCTCCGCTGCCGCGAAGACCCGCTGGTGCGCCTCGGCGGAGAGCCGGGTGCCCTCGCGCCCGTTCAGCACCATCGACGCGGCGGTCTTGGACAGACCGGCCCGTCGCGCCACGTCGGCCAGTGTCGCTCTCTCACGGCCCATTGCGTCCTCCGATCACGGCGGCCGTCCCGACGCCGCCGTGGTCCCATCATGCTGGGTCGAGTCACTTCCGTGGTCACCGGCGGTGTGTCCGGCCTGGTCGGGGGCCGGTGAACCAGTTGTTTCCAGACCGTTGCGAACTCGTCCTTGACAGTCCCCGGCGACGCGCGCATGCTCTGCTAAATCAGTTTAGCGACGTGGTTTCGCCTCTGCGGTGGACGCCTTCGCGTCTTCCGACGTCATATTGGGTACCGCGGGCCGCGAGCCGGGGTTCGGCACGCGACGTGCGACACGTGGTGGCCGACGGGCCGGACTCGTGGCGGTCGCCACGAACGGCCGTCAGTCGGTCCGGCGCGCGGATGAGTCAAGGAGCATGAGGTGCCGGAGTTCTCGACAAGATTCACCCGACGCCGGTTGGCCCTGCTGGTGCCACTGGTGGGCGTCAGCCTGGCCATCACCGCCTGTAGCGCACCGGGTTCGGAGGAGACCCCCGCAGGGGACTCCGACGCCCCGGTGAGCACCGAGCTGGGTACCGACCCGATCACCCTGGAAATGTACGCCGAGACCGGCTTCCCGCTGGCCAAGGCCCTCGCGGACGAGTTCACCAAGCAGCACCCGAACGTCAAGTTCAACGTCCGCGAGGACCAGTTCACCGTCATCACGGAGAACGCGCCCCGGGTGCTCGCCTCGGACAACGCGCCCGACATCATCCGCCTGCCCACCATGGTCGACCTGGTCAAGGACGGGCTGCTGAAGAACCTGGACCCGTACTTCGACGCGTACGGCTGGGACAAGTTCCCCGCCTCCCAGCTCGTCCAGCTGCGCCTGTCCGACGGCGGCGCGGTGCGCGGCAGCGGCTCGCTGTACGGCATGGGCCTGGGCTACAGCGTGACCGGCGTCTTCTACAACAAGAAGCAGGCCGAGCAGGTCGGCATGACCCAGCCGCCGGCCACCATCGCCGAGTTCGAGGAGCTGCTGGCCAAGGCGAAGGCGGCCAACCTGTTGCCGATCATGCAGTTCAACAAGAACACCGCCGGCATCAACTTCCCGCACCAGGCGCTGCAGAACCAGTACGGCGACCCGACCGCAATCGCCGACTGGATCTTCCAGAAGCCGGGCGCGACCTTCGACACGCCGGCAGCGCTCAAGGCCACCCAGACCATCCAGAAGTGGGCGGAGGCCGGCTACTTCCCGAAGGACGCCAACGCCATCGACTACACGGCGATGATGGGCGAGTTCCAGAAGGGCAACGGCCTGTTCATGTTCAACGGCGACTGGGAGTCGGGCAACCTGGACAAGAACATGGCCGGTGAGGTCGGCTTCTTCCTCTTCCCGGGTGAGACCGCCGACGCCAAGCGGGTCGCGATGTCCGCGCCGAACACGTTCGGCGTGGGCGCCAAGGCGAAGAACCCGGACGCCGCTGCCTTCTTCCTCAACTGGGTGCACACCAACGACAAGGCCCGGGAAATCTCGGTCACCATCGGCGGTTCGCACCCGGGCGGCCCGGCCGACCTGGCCCTGCCGCCGGTGTCGGAGGGCACCGTGCTCGCCGAGACGCTCAAGGCGTCCCAGCAGCTCGGCGCGGACAACGGCGCGGTCGACTTCACCGCGAACGCCACCGGCGGCATCTTCGCCGCCGCCATCACCCCCGAAATGCAGAAGCTGATCGCCGGCCAGCAGACCCCCGAGGGGTACGTGAAGGCGGTCCAGGCCGAGTACGAGAAGGAACTGTCCCGATGACGTCTGCCCTCGGCAGCGCCCCGGCCGGGTCGGGCACCGCGTCCCGACCCGGCCGGGGGGACACCCGGTCACCCGCGCGGCCCCACCGGAAGCGGTGGGGCCGCACGGTCCGGTGGTCCGGGTGGCTCTGGGTCCTGCCCGCACTGATCATGTACGGCGTCTTCGTGCTGCGTCCGCTCGTGCTGACCATGCAGTACTCGCTGTACCACTGGAACGGCATCGGTGCGGCCCGGTGGGCAGGGCTGGACAACTACCTCACGGTCTTCACCGACCGGGACCTGTTGAAGATCATCTCGAACGCGTTCATTCTGATCATCTTCTTCAGCTTCATCCCGGTCCTGCTCGGCCTGCTCGTGGCCAGCCTGGTCCGGCGGATCACCACCGGCCCGGCCGGCACCATGGTCCGGACCGTGCTGTTCCTGCCCCAGGTGATCCCGCTCGTCGCCGCCGGCATCGCCTGGAGCTGGGTGCTCTCCACCAACGGCCTGGTCAACCAGGCGCTGCGGGCGGTCGGGCTGGGCGGCGTCACCCGGGCCTGGCTCGGCGAGTTCGACACCGCGCTGCCGGCGGTGGGCGTGATCGGCACCTGGGTCATGCTCGGCCTCTGCACGATCCTGCTGATCACCGGGATGAGCAAAATCGACCCTTCGCTCTACGAGGCCGCCCGCATCGACGGCGCCGGCCCGGTGCGCGAGTTCTTCGCGGTCACCCTGCCCAGCCTGCGCCAGGAGATCGGGATCTGCCTGACCGTGACCATCATCGCGGCGCTGGCCAGCTTCGACATCGTCTACATCTCCACCAGCGGTGGCCCGGGGATCCAGACCACCGTGCCCGGCCTGGAGATCTATCGGCTCGCCTTCTCCCAGCGTCAGGTCGGCCTCGCCTCGGCCCTCGCGGTGGTGCTGATGGCGCTGGTGCTGGTGTGCGTACTGCCGATCCAGCGGCTGACCCGGGGAGAGAAGTGATGAACCTGACCACCCGCAGCGAGCGGCTGACCGGACGCATCTTCCTGATCGCGCTGGTCGTGGTCACCCTGCTGCCGTTCCTGAGCATGCTGTCGGCGGCGTTGCAACCGCGCGGCACCGTGCCCACCGGCCTGGCCTGGCCCACCGATCCGCAGTGGGGCAACTTCGTCGACGCCTTCAACGCCGCGAACATGGGCGCGCTGCTGAAATCCAGCGCGCTGATCGTGGCCGGGGTGGTGCCGGTCGGCGTACTCATCGCGACCATGGCCGGGTTCGGCCTCGGCCACCTGCGGGTGCCCGGCGGTCACCTCGCCTTCGGGCTGCTGCTGCTCGGCCTGACCCTGCCCTTCGAGGCGGTGGTCACCCCGCTGTACTACCAGATGCGGGACCTGGGCCTGCTCAACACCCGTTGGGCGATCGTCCTGCCGTTGATCGGCCTCTACATGCCGTTCGCGGTCTTCTGGATGCGCGCCCACTTCATAAACGTGCCCCGGGAACTGTCCGAGGCGGCACGGGTGGACGGCAGCAACACCTGGCAGCTGTTCTGGCGGGTGCACGTACCGCTGGCTCGGCCGGCCATCGCGTCGCTGACCATCCTGCTGTTCCTGTGGACCTGGAACCAGTTCCTGCTCGCCATCGTGCTCGTCGACGATGCGACGAAGCGGACCATGGCGGGTGCCCTCGGTGCCTTTCAGGGACAGTGGGGAACCGATCTGGTGCTGCTCTGCGCTGGCTCGCTGCTCATCCTCACGCCTACCCTCATCGTGTTCCTGATCTTCCAGCGACAGTTCATCAAGGCCCTGCTTCAGGGCTCCGTGAAGGGATAGCGGGTTGAGCGACAGCCAGATCCACGGTGACGTCGAAGAGGGCTTCGGCCCGGTCGCCGACGTGTTTCGGGACAACTTCGCCCACCGGCAGGAGGTGGGCGCGGCGGTCGCCGTCTACCTGCGCGGCCGTAAGGTCGTGGACCTGCACGGCGGGCTGGCCGACGTCCGGTCGGGACGCCCCTGGACGGCGGACACGCCTGCCGTCGTCTTCTCCTGCACCAAGGGGATCATGGCGATCTGCGCGTACCTGCTGGTGCAGGAGGGGCGGTTGGACCTCGACGCGCCGGTCACCCGCTACTGGCCGGAGTTCGGCCAGCACGGCAAGGCGGAGATCCCCGTCCGGTGGCTGCTCACCCACCAGTCCGGCCTGCCGGCGCTGGACAAGCCCTTCTCCCGCGAGGAGGTGCTCGCCTGGGAGCCGGTGATCAAGGCCATCGAGGCGCAGGCTCCCTTGTGGAAGCCGGGCACCGCGCACAGCTACCACGCGATCACCTACGGCTGGCTGATCGGCGAGGTGATCCGGCGGATCACCGGTGAGATGCCCGGCGCCTACTTCGCCCGCGTTCTCGGAGAGCCGCTGGGCCTGCGTACCTGGATCGGACTGCCGGCCGCCGAGCGGGACGCCGTCGCCTGGATGCTGGCGCCGATCGGCGAGCCCGTCCCGGCCAGCGACCCGGTCGCCGAGCGCGGCATCACCATGGGCGGCGCCTTCGCCTTCCCCGCCGACGAGAACGGCCTGGTCAGCTTCAACGACCCGGCTATTCAGGCCGCCCAGATCCCGGGCGCGGGCGCGGTCAGCACGGCCGAGAGCCTGGCCCGCCTCTACGCCGCCTGCGTCTCGGAGGTGGGTGCGGCGCGGCTGCTCAGCCCCGCATCCGTCGACGACGCCGTCACGGTCCGGGTGAGTGGTCAACAGGTCTACGGGCTGCCCGATGCGGGGCATCGCTGGGGCACCGGTTTCCTGGTGCACTCGGTGCCCCGCCCGATGCTCGGCGTACGCAGCTTCGGGCACGACGGCGCGGGTGGACACCTGGCCTTCGGCGACGACGCCCACCAGGTCGGCTTCGGCTATGTCGTCAACCAGATGGGCGGCTTCGACGACGAGCGGGCCAACCTGCTCTCCGCAGCGGTCCGGGACTGCCTCGGGCGATAGGTGACCGACGCGGGTGGCCCGGCGAAGCCGCTCGGCTGAGCCGGGGCACACCCGCGACCGGGATCGCCGTACGCTGGTCGGATGTCCCTTGTCGATGCTGATCTCGCGATCCGGGCGGCGCAGGCCGGCGCCGAGGTGGTGCGCTCGCACCACGGCACAGCGGTGGCCCGGTTCGCGAAGTCGGGTGGGGATTTCGCCACCACCGCCGACGTTGAGGCGGAGCAGGCGATCCTCGGCGTGCTGCGGTCCGCGCGACCCGACGACGCCGTGCTGGCCGAGGAGAGCGGACGCAGCGGCTCAGGCGGGAACGGGCGCGTCTGGCTTGTCGATCCGCTCTGCGGGACGCTCAACTTTGCCGTACACACCACGCTGGTCTCGGTAAACGTGGCCCTGCGGGTCGGCGCGCAGGTCGTGGTGGCGGCCGCCGTGGACCCGTTCACCCAGGAGGTCTTCTGGACCGACGGCACCGACGCCCGGGTGCGGCGCGCCGGTGCCGACGAGCAACTCACGCCTTCGGCGGCCTCCGGGCTGGTGGACGTCAATCTCGATCCGCCATACCCGAACGAGCGGGTGTTCCGGGCCGTCCGGCTGTTGGCTCACGAAAGGTTCGTCGAGCGATTCCGGCCCCGGGTCGTGTCGACCACGTTGGCACTGACCTGGGTCGCGGCCGGTCGGCGCGCCGCGTACGTCACCGATGGCCGACTGCGCGACAACGTGCACTTCGCGGCCGGCATCGCGCTCTGCGAGGCGGCCGGCTGCGTGGTGACCGGGCTCGACGGCCAACCCTGGCGCAGCGGCCTGGGCGGGCTCGTCGCGGCGGCCGACGCGCCTACGCACGCCGACCTGTTGACGCTGATCGCTGAGCAGGGGGAGTCGGCGTAAGGCCGGCCCGGTCAGTCGAGGCAGAACTCGTTGCCCTCGGGATCGGTCAGCACGATGAAGCCGCCCTCAAGTGGCGGCGCGGGCTCGACCCGGCGCACCTGCGTGGCGCCCAACGCGACAAGCCGATCAGACTCGGCCTGTAAGGCTGCCATTCGTTCCGCTCCGGTCAGCCCGGGCGCGGCCCGCACGTCGAGGTGCACCCGGTTCTTGACGATCTTGTCCTCCGGCACCTGTTGGAAGAACAGCCGTGGGCCGTGCCCTTCCGGGTCCTCAATGGCCGACCTGGTGTTGCGCTGCTCCGGCGGTACGCCGATCCGGGCGAGGAAGTCGTCCCACGCGGCCAGCGGGTCGGCGCCCTCGGGAAGGTCGACGCCGGGCGGGCCGGGATGTACGTAGCCAAGTGCGTCCCGCCAGAACGTCGACAGCGCTGTCGGGTCGTGGGCGTCGAAGGTGACCTGGATGTGGCGGCTCATCGCGTTGCTCCATTCCGTTCGCGTTCCGGCAGTCACCCTGCCAGGCAGGGCCGACAATTCGGTGCGCGACCGTGGTGGGCGGGCGATGACGCTGGCGGCTCAGATTCTCCTGATCGCGTCCGCAACAAGCTAGCAATCTCAGCGACATCGATGTTAGCGTTCGCATCTAGCGTCCCCCACACCCGGACGGACAGCGGTTGTTGTGCCGATGTGATCGCCAACATCGGTGGCCGAGGTTCCCGCTCGTGGCGGTCACGCGCCGTGTCCCTTGGGCCGCCCGCGAGGCGCGGGCGGTGGTGCCCGCGCTGGCGGGCCGCCAGCCTCCGGTGGGCTGGAGTGCTGCTCGTTGATGCAATCAATCTGATGTCTAAGACGATCCGACGTCACCACCGTCCGGGTTTCGCGCGATCCTGGACGTTGACGTCACATGTCTGCAAGCCCTAACGTCTGATGTCTAAGTCACGTGAACTCCACCACCCCGCCACCGTGCCTTGGAGGGATCGCCATGTCCCGCACTCCGTTCCTTTGGGCCGTTGCCCGGCCGGGCCGCCACCGCGGGCCCGTCCGACTGCCTCGGCAACTGCGGACCAGTGACGGCGCGGCGGATTACCAGGCGCCCGGCGACGGCGGCGATCTGCGGTGGACCATCGCCACCACATGAACCCTTCGCACATCACGTCCGACACGCGCGTCGTCGCGACCGGACCCGGTCGCGACGACGCACCTGCGGTGACGTCCCGGATATGGAGGAACGGCAATGAGAAACAGGGCATTGACGAGCGTGGGGCTGACGCTGCTGCTCGGCGTGTCGGCCTCCCTGGCGGCCTGCGGTGACGGCGCGGCCGACGGGACCGGATCGGGCAGCTCGCAGGTCATCGGGGTTGACTACCCCCGCTCCGACACGGACTTCTGGAACTCCTACATCAAGTACGTCCCGCAGTTCGCCGACGAGTTGGGCGTCGAGGTCAAGACGACGAACTCGCAGAACGACATCGCCAACCTGATCTCGAACACCCAGACCTTCATCAGCCAGGGCGTCAAGGGTGTGGTGATGGCGCCGCAGGACACCGCCGCCATCGCGCCGACCCTGTCCCAACTGGACAGCAAGAAGATCCCGGTGGTCACCATCGACACCCGGCCGGACACCGGCAACGTGTTCATGGTCGTCCGAGCAGACAACCGCGCCTACGGCATCAAGGCGTGTCAGTTCCTCGGCACCAAACTCGGGGGCAAGGGCAAGGTCGTGATGCTCCAGGGGGGCCTCGACTCGATCAACGGTCGGGACCGTACCGAGGCGTTCAACGAGTGCATGCAGCAACAGTTCCCCGACATCACCGTCTTCGGCGAGGCCACCGACTGGAAGGCCGACGTGGCGGCGTCGAAGCTCCAGACCCGCTTCGCGTCGGACCCGGACATCAAGGGCATCTACATGCAGTCCTCGTTCGCCCTGTCCGGGACCCTTCAGATCCTCAAGCAGCGCGGTCTCCAGGTACCGCCGAGCGATGCGAAGCACGTCTTCGTGGTCTCCAACGACGGCATTCCCGAGGAGCTGAAGAACATCGGCGAAGGGCTGATCGACGCCACGGTCAGCCAGCCGGCCGACCTCTACGCCAAGTACGGCCTGGAGTACGTGCAGGCGGCGATCGAGGGCAAGACGTTCCAGCCTGGCCCGACCGAGCACGGCAGCAACATCATCCAGGTGCGCGACGGCCTGCTGGAGGACCAACTGCCGGCGCCACTGGTGACGCTTGACGGTGCGCCGATCGCGGGGGAACCCACCCTCAAGTTCGACGACCCGTCCCTGTGGGGCAACAACGCATGAGCGTCACCCCGAGTGGGTCGGCCGACGGGCTGGGCGATGCCGGCCAGCCCGTCGTCGAGGCCGTGCGCATCACCAAACGATTCGGGTCGACGGTGGCGCTGGCCGACGCGGGGATCGTGGTGCGTCGCGGCGAGACCCACGCCCTGGTCGGGCGCAACGGCGCCGGCAAGTCCACACTGGTCAGCATTCTCACCGGCTTGCAGGCGGCCGACGACGGAGCGGTGGCCTTCGACGGGCGTCCGGCGCCGCCGCTCGGCGACCGCGACGCCTGGCGCAAGCAGGTGGCCTGCGTCTACCAGAAGTCCACGATCATCGGCACGCTCACCGTGGCGGAGAACCTCTTCCTCAACCGGCACGCCCGCGGTCGGGCCGGGTTGATCCGCTGGTCGCGGCTGCGCCGCGCGGCCGAGCAGTTGCTGGCGGAGTGGTCGGTGGAGGTCGACGTGCGCCAGCCCGCGTCGACGCTCTCCGTCGAGCAGCGGCAGTTCGTCGAGATCGCCCGGGCGCTCTCCTTCGGCGCTCGGTTCATCATCCTCGACGAGCCGACCGCCCAGCTCGACGGGGCTGGCATCAATCGGCTGTTCACCCGGATCCGGCAGCTGCGGGCGCAGGGCGTGACCTTCCTGTTCATCAGCCATCACCTACAGGAGATCTACGAGATCTGCGACCAGGTGACGGTCTTCCGCGATGCCCGGCACATCGTCACCGCCCCGGTGGCGCAGCTGAGCCGACCCGCACTGGTGGCCGCGATGACCGGCGAGGACGTGACCATGCCCGAGGCCGACCACCGGCCGCTGCTCGCCGACGCGCCGGTGCTGCTCGCCGTACGCGATCTGGTCACCACCTCCGGCGCCGAGCTGTCCGTCGAGGTCCAAGCGGGCGAGGTGGTCGGCATCGCGGGCGGCGGTGGCAGCGGCAAGGTCGAGGTGGCCGAAGCGATCGTCGGCCTGGCCCGGCCAGCGGACGGGACGGTCGTTGTCGACGGGCGTGCGCTGCGGCCCGGCAGCGTGCCCGACGCCCTCGACGCGGGTGTCGGGCTGGTGCCGCAGGACCGGCACCGCGAAGGGCTGGTGCCACTGCTGTCCATCGCCGAGAACGTCACCATGACCGTGCCGCATCGGATCGGCCGGCGGGGCCTCATCTCGCCGGCCCGGCGTGACGCCCTGGCCCGGGACACCATCACCGAACTGGCGATCAAGGCCGCCGGGCCGCAGGTGCCGGTCTCCGAGCTGTCCGGGGGCAACCAGCAGAAAGTGGTCATGGGTCGGGCACTGGCCAGCGATCCGAAGCTGCTGGTGCTGATCACCCCGACCGCCGGGGTGGACGTGCGCTCCAAACAGACCCTGCTCGGTGTCGTCGAGGAGGTACGCCGTCGCGGTACCAGCGTGCTTGTCGTCTCCGACGAACTCGACGACCTACGGATCTGTGATCGCGTACTGGTGATGTTCCAGGGGCGGGTGGTCCGCGAGCTGGCCCACGGCTGGAGCGACAACGAGCTGGTAGCCGCCATGGAAGGGGTGGATCTCCACCATGTCTGAGACGCTCTCCACCACCGCGCGGCCGGCCGAAACGCCACTACCACCCCGGGCCGCCGCATCACGGAGCCTGGCCATCGCCCGGCTACGGGACCTGGCGCTGGTGCCGGCGATCATCGCGGTCGCGATCGTCGGGTCCGTCGTCAGCCCGGTCTTCCTCAGCCCCGACAACATCATCAACGTGCTGCAGAGCATGTCGGAGATCGCGATCGTGGTCCTCGCCCAGACCATCGTGCTGATCACCGGCAAGATGGACCTGTCGCTGGAGTCCACCTTCGGCCTGGCCCCGGGTATCGCCGCCTGGCTGGTGGTGGATCCCGCGTTGACCCGGGGTCTCGGCCTCGACGTGCTACCGGACGCCTGGGCGGTCCCGGTCGTGCTGCTCGTCGGCGCTCTCGTCGGCGCCTTCAACGGGCTGCTCATCGTCCGCTTCGGCCTCAACGGCTTCGTCGTCACGCTGGGCATGCTGATCGTCCTGCGCGGCCTGCTCACCGGGATTTCCGGTGGTCAGACCTTCTTCATGCTGCCCGAGTCGATGACCTATCTCGGCTCCGCCACCTGGGTCGGCGTACCGGCCTCGATCTGGCTGTCGCTGCTGCTGTTCGCCGCCGGGATCGTCGTTCTCGGTTACACCCGGGCGGGTCGGGCGTTGTACGCGATCGGCGGCAACGCCGACGCGGCCCGGGCGGCGGGTATCCGTACCGACCGGGTGCTCTGGTTGACGCTCATCGTGGCCAGTGTGCTCGCGGCGCTCGCCGGTCTGCTGATCAGCGGCCGGCTTGCGGCGGTGCCGTCGGCCCAGGGCAGCGGCGCCATCTTCCAGGTCTTCGCGGCGGCGGTGATCGGCGGCGTCAGCCTCAACGGCGGTAAGGGCAGCGTCTTCGGCGCCTTTACCGGCGTCCTGCTGCTGTTCATGATCATAAATGTGTTGACCCTGGCCGGGGTGCCTGCGCAGTGGACGAACTTCCTCAACGGCACCGTCATCCTGGTGGCCCTGGTGGTCTCCCGCATCACCGGAGGCAAGGCGCAGACGTGAGGCGGCCCGCCCGTCGGCCGGGCCCAACGCGAGGCAGGCAACCAGGCCCACCTGCTCGACCCTCAGGAGTTACTGGTGAGTGAGCGCATCTCGTCCGTAGAGACCATCGACGTACGGTTCCCCACCTCCCGGCATCGCGACGGGTCGGACGCGATGAACCCGTTCCCCGACTACTCCGCCGCGTACGTGGTGCTGCGCACCTCGGCCGATGCCGAGGGACACGGGCTGGTCTTCACCGTGGGCCGGGGCACCGACCTCCAGGTCGCGGCGGTGCAGGCACTCGCCCCGATGGTGGTCGGCCAGCCGGTCGACGAGCTGGTCGCCGATCCGGGGGCACTGGCCCGCCGGCTCGTCGGCGACAGCCAGATCCGCTGGCTCGGGCCGGAGAAGGGGGTCGTGCACATGGCCGCCGGCGGTCTGGTCAACGCGGTGTGGGACCTCGCGGCCCGGCGGGCGGAGAAGCCACTGTGGCAGCTGCTCGCCAACCTCACCCCGGAGCAACTGGTCGCCCAGGTCGACTTCCGCTACCTGCGCGACGCCCTCACCGAGGACGAGGCGGCGGCGTTGCTGCGAGCCGCCGAGGGTGGGCGGGCCGAGCGCGAGCGGCGGCTACGGGCCGAAGGCTACCCGGCGTACACCACCACCCCCGGCTGGCTGGGCTACGACGACGAGAAGCTGGCCCGGCTCTGCCGGGAGGCGGTCGCGGCCGGCTACCGGCTGATCAAGCTCAAGGTGGGCGGGAACCTGACCGACGACATCCGCCGGATGGGCATCGCGCGACGGGCCGTCGGCCCGGACATCCGGATCGCTGTCGACGCGAACCAGATCTGGGGTGTGCCCGAGGCGATCCGCTGGATGCGGGAGCTGGCCGAGTTCGACCCGTACTGGATCGAGGAGCCGACATCGCCGGACGACGTGCTCGGGCACGGTGCCGTCCGCAAGGCGCTCGCCCCGGTCAAGGTGGCCACCGGCGAGCACGTGCACAACGCGGTCATGTTCAAGCAGCTGCTCCAGGCCGACGCCGTCGACGTGGTGCAGATCGACGCCTGCCGGGTGGCCGGTGTCAACGAGAACCTGGCGATCCTGCTGCTCGCCGCGAAGTTCGGGGTGCCGGTCTGCCCGCACGCCGGGGGAGTGGGACTGTGCGAGCTGGTGCAGCACCTGGCCATGTTCGACTTCGTCGCGCTCAGCGGCAGCACCGAGAACCGGGCCATCGAGTACGTCGATCACCTGCACGAGCACTTCGTCGATCCGGTACGCGTCAATGGCGGACGTTACCTCGCGCCCGACGCGCCCGGCATGAGCGCCCGGATCCTGCCCGACTCGTTGGCGCAGTACCGCTTCCCGGGCGGCCCGGCGTGGGCGGACGCGTCGGTCATGGCGGGAGCACGGCAGACATGATCAGTGTTGCGGCCGGGCGGTACGGCACCGTACTGGTGCGGGGCGGCCGCTGCCGTCCCGACGAGGCCGCCGAGTTCCTCGGCCACGCCGCCGTCCGGCGTGGGTCGTCTGATGTCTGGCTCGACTCAGTCGGTCCGCCCCATCCGATCCGGCTGACCGCGGGTCCTCGGACACCGCCGACAAAGCAGACCCGGCGGGGCGTGCCGGCGGCCGGCCTCCGCCCCGGTCCGGACGACCGTCGGAGCGATTCCGACAGACCCCCGGTCCGCGCCGGGCGGTGTCTACCCGTCTGCCGACGTCGCGGCGAGCACGGTGCGCAGCCACGCCTCGGAGGTGTTGACGTGCAGCAGGGCGCTGGCCTGTGCCAGCAACTGGTCACGCGTGCGCAGCGCGAGGTAGATCGTGTGGTGCTCCTCGATGGTCTGGTGCGCCGCGTTGCCCTCTATCAACCCGCGCCACACCCGGGCCCGCAGCGTACGGCCGGAGAGCCCGTCCAGCAGCGAGGTGAGGGTCTCGTTGCCGGTCGTGGCGACGACGGTGTGGTGGAAGGCGGTGTCGAACTGGATCAGCTTCTCGGCGTCGTCGGCCGCCGCGCGCATGTCCTCCAGGATCCGGCCAAGCTCGTCGAGGTCGGCGTCGGTCATCCGCAACGCCGCCAGGCCGGTCGCCATCGGCTCCAGCATCCGGCGTACCTCCATGACCTCCAGGAGGGTGTCGTCACGCAGCAACTCCACCGCGACGCCGAGCCCTTGCAGCAACAGCCGGGGGGCGAGGCTTGTCACGTACGTCCCGTCGCCGCGTCGCACGTCGAGCACCCGAGCCGATTCGAGCACCTTCACCGCTTCCCGGACGCCACTTCGGGAGAGCCCCATCTGGGCGGCCAGTTGCGGCTCCGGTGGCAATCGCGTCCCCGGGGGCAGCTCACCGCTCTGGATCATGCTCCGGATCTTCGCGATCGCGTCGTCGGTAAGTGCCATGCGCGCCCCCTTCGGACAGGTCAGCCGGACGCCGGCCTGCACCCGATGCCCGTGAGGGGCGCCGGCGACCCCCACCACTATAGAGACATCGGACGTTTGTCGGCGACGCTGCTCGCTCGCGGTGCGGCTGCCGGGACCAGGATCAACCGACCTCGCCGGAGGATGTGACGTGCGACGCTACGGCATGGTGATCCGGCTCAGGCCGGAGCACCGGGAAACCTACCTGCGGCTGCACGCCGCGGTCTGGCCCGCTGTCGAGCAGACGCTGCGCGAGGGGAACATCCGCAACTTCA
Source organism: Verrucosispora sp. WMMD703 (assembly GCF_049178935.1). Taxonomy (NCBI): domain Bacteria; kingdom Bacillati; phylum Actinomycetota; class Actinomycetes; order Micromonosporales; family Micromonosporaceae; genus Micromonospora; species Verrucosispora sp. WMMD703. Next base: position 3,330,395 of record NZ_JBMHMM010000004.1, read on the forward strand.
CCATCTTTCTCCACGGCGACCTGTTGTTCGGCTACTACGAGTACGTCGGCGACGATCATGACGCGGACCAGCGTCGGATGGCCGACGACCCGCAGACGCAGGCGTGGTGGAAGCTGACCGACCCCTGCCAGGAGTCTCTCGCCGAACCCGGATCGGGGCACTGGTGGGCCCCGATGCAGGAGATCTGGCACCTGACCGAGGAGGTGCCCTGACCTGTCCGACCGGAACCCCTGACTGGTGGGCGGCTGTCCTGCGCACCGTGTCGCCTGAGCGCGTCGCGACGGACCGGCGCTGACACCGATCCGACCCGGCAGCTCATCTGATGAATATGGTTAGTCGAGCTTCCCGCTCGGTGCGTGCTCCGGTCTACCCGGGCGGCCGACGGGAGCGGGATCATCCTGCCTCCAGGCCATAGAACACCTGGTGGAAGCGGCATCGACCGCTTGGTGAACGCGTCGTTCCGATGCCTGGATCGACCGTTGCCTATCGGCTTGCTCGGCGGTAACCTACGCGAAACACATCAGACGTCTGGGCCGTTCTGGGTCTGCCGGCGATCAGTGAGGCTTCGCATGGCCGGATCGGTCTCGGTTGGAGGATCGATGTCAGACCTGACTCGACGGCAGGCCCTCAAGATCGGTGCGGCGGGTGCGGGTGGAGCCCTGCTGCCGCTGCCGTGGACCGCCGCGGCCCGTGCGGACTCGGCGGCACCGCCACAGGTGTTGGCCGCCGGTGACCTGGCGCTCTGGTACGACGAGGCCGCCGGCACCGACTGGTTGCGGGCGCTGCCGATCGGCAACGGCCGGCTCGGCGCCATGGTCTTCGGCAACGTCGACGCGGAGCGGTTACAGCTCAACGAGGACACCATCTGGGCCGGCGGACCGCATGACCCGAGCAACCCCCGTGGCCTGGGCGCGCTGGCCGAGATCCGGCGTCTCGTCTTCGCCAATCAGTGGACCCAGGCTCAGAACCTGATCAATCAGACGATGCTCGGCAACCCGGTCGGACAGTTGGCGTACCAGACCGTCGGCAACCTCCGGCTGGCCTTCCCGACCTCCGGCGGGGCGTCGCAGTACAACCGACAGCTGGACCTCACCACCGCGACGACAAGCGTGTCGTACGTGATGAACGGCGTGCGGTACCAGCGGGAGACGTTCGCCAGCGCGCCGGACCAGGTCATCGCGATGCGGCTGACCGCCGACCGGGCCAGCTCGATCACCTTCACCGCCACTTTCGACAGTCCGCAGCGGACCTCCGCCTCCAGCCCGGACGGCGGCACGATCGCCCTTGACGGGGTCTCCGGCAATCAGGAGGGCGTCAACGGTGCGGTGCGTTTCCTGGCGCTGGCCAACGCCACGGTCAGCGGCGGCACCGTGAGCAGTTCCGGTGGCACGTTGCGGGTCACCGGCGCCACAAGCGTGACCCTGCTGGTCTCGATCGGTTCCAGCTACGTCAACTACCGCAACGTCGGCGGCGACTACCAGGGCATCGCGCGGCGCCACCTCACCGCCGCCCGGGCCAGCAGCTACGACCAGTTGCGCGCTCGGCACGTCGCCGACTACCAGGCGCTGTTCGGTCGGGTCAGCCTCGACCTGGGCCGAACCTCCGCCGCGGACCAGCCGACCGACGTGCGGATCGCGCAGCACAACAGCGTCAACGATCCGCAGTTCTCCGCGCTGCTGTTCCAGTTCGGTAGGTACCTGCTGATCTCGTCCTCCCGGCCGGGCACCCAGCCGGCCAATCTCCAGGGCATCTGGAACGATTCCCTCACGCCGGCCTGGGACTCGAAGTACACGATCAACGCCAACCTGCCGATGAACTACTGGCCGGCCAACACCACGAACCTCTCCGAGTGCCACGCACCGGTCTTCGACATGGTCAGGGATCTCGCGGTGGCCGGGGCCCGCACCGCCCAGGTGCAGTACGGCGCGGGCGGCTGGGTCACCCACCACAACACCGACGCCTGGCGCGCCACCTCGGTGGTCGACGGTGCCTTCTGGGGCATGTGGCAGACCGGCGGCGCCTGGCTGGCCACCCTGATCTGGGACCACTACCTGTTCACCGGGGACGTCGAGTTCCTCCGGGCGAACTACCCGGCGATGAAGGGTGCGGCGCAGTTCTTCCTCGACACCCTGGTGACCGAGCCGAGCCTCGGCTACCTGGTGACCAACCCGTCGAACTCGCCGGAGATCGGTCACCACGCCGACGCCAGCGTGTGCGCCGGGCCCACGATGGACAACCAGATCCTGCGGGACCTCTTCGACGGGTGCGCCCGAGCCAGCGAGATCCTCAACACCGACGCCACCTTCCGGGCGCAGGTCCGGGCCACCCGGGACCGGCTCGCGCCGAACCGCATCGGGTCGCGCGGCAACATCATGGAGTGGCTGTACGACTGGGTCGAGACCGAGCGGAACCACCGGCACATCTCGCACCTCTACGGGCTGGCGCCCAGCAACCAGATCACCCGGCGAGGCACCCCACAACTCTTCGAGGCGGCCCGGCGCACCCTGGAGATCCGGGGTGACGACGGCACCGGCTGGTCGCTCGCCTGGAAAATCAACTTCTGGGCCCGGATGGAGGAAGGCAACCGCGCCCATGACCTGATCCGCTTCCTCGCCACCCCGGCCCGGCTCGCGCCGAACATGTTCGACCTGCACCCGCCGTTCCAGATCGACGGCAACTTCGGCGCCACCGCCGGCATCGCCGAGATGTTGCTGCACAGCCACGTCGGTGAGCTGCACATCCTGCCGGCCCTGCCGGCGGCCTGGCCCAGCGGACGGGTCAGCGGACTGCGCGGTCGGGGCGGTCACACCGTCGGCATCACCTGGAGCAACGGCCAGGCCACCGAGATCCTCGTCCGGCCGGACCGGGCCGGCACCGTCCGGCTGCGGGGCCGGATGTTCACCGGCGACCACACCGTTGTCGATGCCGCTGACGGCACCCCGGCCCGGACCACGAAGGTCGAGAACGACCTGATCGAGGTCACCGTCGAGGCGGGGCGCACCTACCGGGCCACCGGCTCCGGCGGCACGCCCACCGCACCGCCGCTGGAGCAGAGCTTCACAAACGTCAGCACCACAAACGACAACAACACCGGCGCCGGCAACTTCGACGGCAATGGCGCCACCCTCTCCGCGCAGGCCCTGGCCCAGGCCGGGGTGACGCCGGGCAGCACGGTGAGCCGCAACGGGGTCACCTTCCGCTGGCCCAACGTCGCGCCGGGCGGCGCGGACAACGCCATCGCCTCCGGGCAGTCGATCGGGCTGACCGGCACGGGCCGTACGCTCGGGTTCCTCGCGACCGGCACCTACGGGGCCGTGTCGGGCACGGCCGCGGTGGTCTACGCCGACGGCACCCGGCAGACGTTCACGCTGAGCACCCCCGACTGGTACGGCGGCCCCCACGCCGGTGGCACTGCCGCCGTCGTGATGGCGTACCAGAACCGGCCCGGCAACCAGCGGCACAACACCACCGCTTGCGTCTACTACGTCGGGGTGGGGTTGCAGAACAAGCCGGTGGCCCGGGTGGAACTGCCGAACATCAGCGCACGTCCGGCGGCCAACGTACCGACCATGCACATCTTCGCCATCGCGATCGGCAGCTGACGGCCGAGGGCGGGTCTCCGACTCGCCGCCGGGCGGCAACAGATCGGGCTCGCCGGCCGCGACGGGATGTCGCGGCCGGCGAGCCCGGTGTGCTCAGTACCGGCCGGCACTCACTTTCGTTGGGCCAGCAGCCACTGCAGGATGCTCTGGTCGTCGTACGTCGGACCGTAGGCCGCGTGGTAGTCGGGCAGCGTGAACGCCTCGTTGTCGTACTCGGTGTAGTGCAGCAACTCGGCGATCTGCTCGGGCGTCTTGCCCTGCGCCTCGTACGCCGATCGCAGCGCCGCCCGCGAGTTGCGGGCCAGCGAGATGTTCAGCAGGTGGTCGTTGACGCCGTGGGTGATCCACAGCGGGATCTCGGCGGCGGCGATGGCCTCCGCCTGGCTGGTGCTCACCTGGAACCCGCCGGTGACCAGGCCGGCGGTGAACAGGTCGGGGCGCTTGGCGTACGCCTCCCACAACAGCCGCGAGCCGTACGAGACCGTGGTGGCGTACACCCGCTCGGTGTCCACCGCGTGGTCCTTGCTGAACTGCTCCACCAGCTTGACCAGCAGCTCCGCCTCGGCCACGTCGCCCACCCGCTGGTTCTGCGGGGCGAGCACGATGACGTCCTCACGGCTGCCGGTGACGCTCGGCTGGAGCCAGGCCGTCGCCGGGATGTCGGCGGCGATCTGTACGCCCGTGTTGTCGCCGTCCCAGCCCATGCCGTGCCCGGGCAGAACGACCATCAGCGGGTACTTCCGGCCGGGCTGGTAGTTCTTCGGCAGGTGGTAGTGGTACGGCAGCACCATGCCGCCACTGAGGTACGAGCCGTAACGGAACTCGTCGACAAGCAGGTTCACCGGTGCCTCCGTGACACCGTGCGAGGTACGCGGCGCTCCCTTGGCCAGCACCGGCCCGGCGCCCTTGCCCTTGCCCGGCTGGGCGTGCACGTCCTTGCGCTGGGTCACCCGGGTCGGCAGCTCAGGGTTCACCTTCACCGTGCACAGGAACGTCGGGCACTTGGAGACGATGACCGTCCAGCCGGCGTTCTGGTCCGGGTCCAACTCGACGATGACGAACCGGCCCGGTACGGACCGGCGGTCGGCGCGGACGGTGGCGCTGCTGTTGGTGTAGGTGTGGGTGATCTTCCGCTCGGTCAGCTTGGGCAGATCCTCGATCGGGTTGAAGCGGAAGTTGTAGCTGGTGTCGGAGACCGCGAAGGTCGAGTTGTCGAGCTTGCGGGGGTTGACCGTCGCACCGTACTCGACGGCGACGGCGGAGACCTTCTGGCCGTAGGTGTAGACCGTGGTGATGGGGGTGACGCTACGGATGCCACCGGTGCCGCCGCCGTTTTCCCTGGTCGCGGCATAGGCAGCCGTGCCGGACGTGGCCAGCAGCAGCACCGCGGCGACGGAGACGAGCGTCCTGCGCAGTCTCATCGGCCCTCCTCGTTGGACGCGTCCGTCTGGTCCGGCTTCGCGCCGGAGCGGCTCTGTCGAGCTCCGAATCAGCGGGCGCTAAACTGATTTAGCAGAGCATCGGCGTCGGTCGGGTCGATGTCAAGGCCGCCTTTGGTGACGGGGTCGAAACCGACTGTTCACATCTTCGGGAGAATCGCCGGCTCGCCGCCGGTCCACCCGGCGGCCACGGTCGGGTGTGGACGGCACTCGGCCCTGGGGTTTTCGCCACCCCGGGCTTGCCGTATTCTCTGACGTCGATGACCGCCGTCCGGTAGGTCCGCGCGACGCCCTGGTCGCACCTCGTGATCGCCGCCCTGACCTGCGGCGATTCGGCCGGATGGGGGAGCGGGGCGTTCGTTACGAGACCGTGACCGCAGTATTTCCAACCAGGTGTTGACCTAGGCATTGTGAGCGCTAACACTTGGGCCCCAAGTGCGACCCGCGCAGCCGGTGCGACGGCGCGAGTTCCAGATTGGGGAAGCCAGTGAACAGAAGAGTCCTGGCCGCTCTCGGTAGCGCCGCCCTGGCGCTGAGCATGGCGGCCTGTAGCGGCGACGGCGCCGGCAGCGGCGGAAACGACAGCGACCAGCCCGGCGACCTGACCATCGGCGTTTCGATGCCGACCCAGACCTCCGAGCGGTGGATCGCGGACGGCAACTCGGTCAAGGAGAAGCTCGAAGCCAAGGGCTACCAGGTCGACCTCCAGTACGCCGGTGACGACATCCCCACCCAGTCCCAGCAGGTCGACCAGATGATCACTCGGGGTGCCGACGTGCTCATCATCGCGGCGATCGACGGCACGGCGCTGAGCGGGCAGTTGCAGGCGGCGGCCGACGCCGACATCCCGGTGATCGCCTATGACCGGCTCATCCGGGACAGCCCGAACGTCGACTTCTACGTCAGCTTCGACAACTACAAGGTCGGTGTCGCCCAGGCGACCGCACTGCTGGTCGGTCTCGGCGTGCAGACCAAGGACGGCGCGCGGGGCGAGGCGAAGGGCCCGTTCAACATCGAGCTGTTCGCCGGATCGCTCGACGACAACAACGCCCACTTCTTCTTCGACGGGGCGATGGACACCCTCAAGCCGTTCATCGACGACGGCACCCTGAAGGTGACCTCCGGGCAGACCAACATCGAACAGGTGGCGATCCTGCGCTGGCAGCAGGAGGCCGCGCAGAAGCGGATGGAGGACCTGCTCACCTCCAGCTACACCGGCGGCACCAAGGTCGACGGCGTGCTGTCGCCGTACGACGGGTTGTCGCGGGGCATCATCACCGCCCTGCAGAACGCCGGCTACAAGGGGGCGGACTTCCCCGTGGTGACCGGCCAGGACGCCGAGATCGCCTCGGTGAAGCTGATCGACGACGGGGTGCAGAGCTCCACCATCTTCAAGGACACCCGGCTGCTGGCCGAGCAGGCCGTCGTCGCCGCTGAGGCGTTCCTGACCGACAAGGCGCCGGAGGCCAACGACACCGAGACGTACAACAACGGTGTCAAGGTCGTTCCGTCGTACCTGCTGCCGGTCCAGACGGTGTTCAAGGACGACATCAAGCCGGTCCTGATCGACTCGGGCTACTTCACCGCCGAGGAGGTCGCCGCCGGCCAGGCCGGCTGACGGCACCGCCGGGCTCGGCGGCGCTACCGCGGCCGAGCCCGGCACCACCCCTGACACCCACGACGATCTGGAGGCTCAGGATGGTGAGCACCGACGACAACATCCTCGAGATGCGTCGCATCACCAAGACCTTCCCGGGCGTGGCCGCGCTCCAGGACGTCACACTCGCCGTACGCCGTGGGGAAATCCACGCCATCTGCGGTGAGAACGGCGCCGGCAAGTCCACCCTGATGAAGGTGCTCTCGGGGGTCTACCCGTCCGGCAGCTACGACGGCGAGATCCTCCTCGACGGCGAACCGGTGCACTTCCGCGGCATCCGCGACAGCGAGCAGCGGGGCATCGTCATCATTCACCAGGAACTCGCCCTGGTGCCGTACCTGTCGATCGCCGAGAACATCTTCCTCGGCAACGAGCAGCGCGGGCCCGGTGGTCTGATCGACTGGAACCGCAGCAACGCCGAGGCGGCGAAACTGCTCGCCTCGGTAGGGTTGGCGGAGAACCCGGTCACGCCGGTGGTGCAGCTCGGCGTGGGCAAGCAGCAACTCGTGGAGATCGCCAAGGCCATCTCCAAGAAGGTCCGACTGCTCATCCTCGACGAGCCGACCGCCGCGCTCAACGACGTCGACTCGGCCCACCTGCTCAACCTGATGCGACGCCTGCGCGACGAGGGCATCACCTGCATCATGATCTCGCACAAGCTCAACGAGATCACCTCGATCGCCGACTCCACCACGGTGCTGCGGGACGGGCGGACGGTGGAACGGCTCGAGATGGCCTCCGGCGAGATGACCCAGGAACGGATCATCCGGGGAATGGTCGGCCGCGACATCAACAGCTTCTACCCCGAGCGGGTCTCCACGCCGGGGGAGGAGGTGCTGCGCATCGAGGACTGGTCGGTGCGGCACCCGACCCAGGACCGCCTGGTCGTCGACGGCGCGAGCCTGAACGTGCGCGCCGGCGAGGTCGTCGGCATCGCCGGACTGATGGGCGCCGGTCGTACCGAACTGGCGATGAGTGTCTTCGGGCGCTCCTACGGTCGGGACATCACCGGTCGACTGTTCGTGCACGGCCGGGAGGTCAGGGCGCGCACCGTCGCGGAGGCGATCGGCAACGGCATCGCGTACGCGACGGAGGACCGCAAGCGCTTCGGCCTGAACCTCATCGAGGACATCCGGCGCAACGTCTCGGCGGCCGGGCTGCGCCGGCTCGCCCGGCTGGGCTGGGTGAACGACAACGAGGAGATCAAGGTCGCCGAGTCCAGTCGGCGCGACATGAACATCAAGGCGCCGAGCGTGATGTCGGTCGTGGGCAAGCTCTCCGGCGGCAACCAGCAGAAGGTCGTGCTGTCGAAGTGGCTGTTCACCGACCCGGAGGTGCTGATTTTGGACGAGCCGACCCGGGGGATCGACGTCGGGGCGAAGTTCGAGATCTACACGATCATCAACCGCTTGGTGGCCGACGGCAAGGCCGTCATCATGATCTCCTCGGAACTGCCGGAGCTGCTCGGCATGTGTGACCGCATCTACACGTTGTCGGCCGGGCGCATCACCGGCGAGGTGCCGGTCGCCGAGGCGACCCAGGAAAAGCTCATGGAACTCATGGCGAAGGACAAGGAAAGCGTCGGATGACCAGCACCAAGCCCTCCTCGACCGACCGGAAGTCGGCCGAGAGCGCCTCCGCCGCCGCACTGCACGTCGGCACCAGCGACCCACGTACGCTGATCCTGAACAATCTGCGGCAGAGCGGCATCTTCGTCGCTCTCGTCGTCATCGTCGCCCTGTTCGCGTTCCTGACCGACGGTCTCTCGCTGAGCCCGGGCAACATCACCAACATCGTCCTTCAGTATTCGTACATCCTGGTGCTCGCCATCGGCATGGTCATCGTGATCATCGGCGGGCACATCGATCTCTCGGTCGGTTCGGTGGTGGCGCTGACCGGCGCGGTCTCCGCAGTGGTCGTGATCCGGCAGGGACAACCATGGTGGGTCGGCGTGCTGGCCGCCCTGGCGGTGGGGCTCGCGGTCGGTGCCTGGCACGGCTTCTGGGTGGCGTACGTCGGCATCCCGGCCTTCATCGTGACCCTCGCCGGCATGCTGCTGTTCCGCGGCCTCACCCTGCGGGTGCTCGACAACATCTCGCTGTCGCCGTTCCCGGCCGAGTACAACCGGATCGCGGCCGGATTCCTCAACGGACTCATCGGTGGCGACGGCTACGACGCCTTCACCCTGCTCATCGGCGGCATCGCGGTGGCCGGGTACGTGGTGAGCGGCTTCCGTACCCGCGCGGCGCGCGTCCGTTACCAGCAGCCCGTCGAGTCCTTCGCGTTGTTCGTCGCCCGGCTGGCGCTTGTCGGTGCCGTGGTCATGTGGTTCGCCTGGCAACTGGCCCACGCCCGTGGCCTGCCGATCGTGCTGATCATCCTGGCCGCGCTGGTCCTCGTCTACGGGCTGCTCACCCGGCGTACGGTCTTCGGTCGGCAGGTCTACGCGATCGGCGGCAACCTGTCCGCGGCGATGCTGTCGGGCGTCAAGGTCCGCACGGTGAACTTCTGGATCTTCGTGAACATGGGTTTCCTGTCCGCGGTGGCCGGGATCATCTTCTCCTCCCGCTCCAACGGTGCGCAGCCGGCGGCGGGCAACATGTTCGAACTCGACGCGATCGCCGCCGCGTTCATCGGCGGTGCGGCGGTCACCGGCGGTGTCGGTACCGTCGTCGGCGCGATGGTGGGCGGGCTCATCATGGCGGTGATGAGCAACGGGATGCAGCTGATGGGTGTGGACCAGTCGTTGCAGTCGGTGGTCAAGGGCCTCGTGCTGCTGGTCGCCGTGGCCTTCGACGTCTACAACAAGCGCCGCGCCGGCGCGAGCCGCTGAGCGACCGCCAGCTTCGGGGCGCGGGCCGACGCTTGACGTCGGGTCGCGGTGTGGAAACACTTCCTCGGGTCGGCTCCGCGTCGCTCGGAGCTGACCTGCGGAGGTCGGATTGGTCCAGGAGGAGATTCGGCGGCGCAACGCCGGCGCGCTGCTGCGGCACGTGCATCTCCGCGGCCCGCTGTCCCGGGCCGAGCTCAGCGAACGGATGGGCCTGAACCGCAGCACCATCATGGCGTTGACCACCGAGCTGAGCCGGCTCGGTCTCGTCGGTGAGGAGTCACCGGTGGACACCGGCCGTGCCGGACGCCCGTCACTTGTGGTGCGACCGGCGTCCGAGCGCTGCTACGTCCTGGCGTTCGACGTCGCCGTGGACCGGCTGGTCGCTGCCCGGGTCGGGCTCGGCGGAAGGATCCTGGACCGGCGGGAGGCGGTGCGTCCGCGCGCCGGGCCGGACCTGCACGACGTGGTCACGGTCCTCGCCCGGTTCGGCCGCCAGCTGCACCGGGCGGCACCGCCGGGCGCCTGCTGCGTCGGCGTGGGCGCGTCGTACTGCGGCATGATCCGGCCGGGCGACGGGATGGTGCGGTACGGGCCCGACCTGGGTTGGGTCGACCAGGCGTTCGGCGACGAACTCGGCCGCCGCCTCGGGCTCGGCCTGCCGGTGTCGGTGGGCAACGAGGCCCACCTCGGTGCGCAGGCGGAACAGCAGCGCGGCGCGGGTGTCGGCCTCGACGATCTCGTGTACCTGCACGGTGACGTCGGCGTCGGCGGCGGAATCATCGTCGGCGGGCGGCTGCTGGGCGGCGACAGCGGCTACGGCTGCGAGTTGGGGCACATGGTGGTCAACCCGTACGACGGCCGGCCCTGTGGTTGCGGCTCGCGCGGCTGCCTGGAGGCGGAGGTGGGGGAGCGGGCCCTGCTCGATGCCGCCGGTCGGCCCGCCGAGCTGTTCGGGCGTGCTGCCGTCCGGACGGTGGCCGACGACGCCGACCGTGGGGATCCGATGGCGCGGGAGGCGCTGCGCCGGATCGGCGACTGGCTCGGCATCGGGGTCGCGAATCTGATCAATCTGTTCAACCCGGGTGTGGTGGTCTTCGGCGGGATGCTGTGCGACCTCTACCCGGGGGCCGCCGCCCAGGTACGCGGTCGCATCGCCCGGCACGTGCTGCCGGTGGCCCGGGAGACGGTCCGGCTGCGCACCGCGGCCCTCGGCGACGACGCCACCCTGGTCGGCGCGGCGGAACTCGGTTTCGCCCGGCTGCTCGACGATCCGTTGGCGGCGCTGACCGCACCGGTGTCGCCGGAGGTCGGCGTGCCGACGTCCGCGCCGGTGCCGGGTTTCCGGCGGCGACAACAGGTCTGAGCAGGGCGGCCGGCGTCGACGACGCGGTCGGGCCGGTGGCATGGGGTAGCCGACCGGCGGGTGGGCCTGCGACCATGCAGTCCGTTACGGAGCTGTTGCCGGGAGGTGTCTTGACGACATCGGATGTGAGCGTTAACACTGAGGTCCGTCATCGGCCGGAGGTGAAGATGAGCGGTGTGGCAGCGGGCGACGAGTACGTCGTCGGCGTCGACTACGGCACCCTGTCGGGGCGGGCCCTGGTGGTCCGCGTCCGCGACGGTGCCGAGCTGGGGACCGCGGTGCACGAGTACCGCAACGCGGTGATCAGCTCAGCGCTGCCGGACGGGGGTACGCCGCTGCCGCCGGACTGGGCGTTGCAGGACCCGGAGGACTACCGCGACGTGCTGCGCCACGCGGTGCCGGCGGCGGTGGCCGCCGCCGGGATCGACCCGGGCGACGTGGTCGGCATCGGCACCGACTTCACCGCCTGCACCGTGCTGCCGACGCTGGCCGACGGTACGCCGTTGTGCGAGGTGCCGGAGCTGCGGCAGCGTCCGCACTCCTGGGTGAAGCTCTGGAAGCACCACGCCGCCCAGCCGCACGCCGACCGGATCAACGCGTTGGCCCACGAACGTGGCGAGCCCTGGATCGGTCGCTACGGCGGGAAGATCTCCGCCGAGTGGCAGTTCGCCAAGGGCTTGCAGATCCTGGAGGAGGATCCGGAGGTCTACCACCGGGCCGAGCGGTTCATCGAGGCGGCGGACTGGATCATCTGGCAGTTGTGCGGTGTCGAGACCCGCAACGTCTGCACCGCCGGCTACAAGGGCATCCACCAGGACGGCAGCTACCCGTCGGCGGAGTACCTCACCGCGCTCAATCCCGGTTTCGGTGACTTCGTGGCCAAACTGGACGGCCCGCTGATGCCCCTCGCCGCCCGGGCCGGTGGACTCACCGCCCGTGCCGCGGCCTGGACGGGGCTGCCGGAGGGGATCGCCGTCGCGGTCGGCAACGTCGACGCGCACGTGACCGCGGCCGCCGCCCAGGCGCTCGACCCGGGCCGGCTGGTGGCGATCATGGGTACCTCGACCTGTCACGTGGTCAACGGCACCGATCTCGCCGAGGTGGCCGGGATGTGCGGGGTGGTCGACGGTGGCATCAGCTCCGGTGCGTGGGGCTACGAGGCCGGGCAGAGCGGTGTCGGCGACATCTTCGGCTGGTTCGTCAAGCACGCCGCGCCGGCCGGCGTCGACTCGCACGAGCGACTCACCGAGCTGGCCGCCGCGCAGCCGGTCGGCGCGCACGGCCTGGTCGCGCTGGACTGGTGGAACGGCAACCGGTCGCTGCTGGTCAACCACGACCTCAGCGGGTTGATCGTCGGGCTGACCCTGGCCACCCGCCCGGAGGACATCTACCGGGCCCTGCTGGAGGCGACGGCGTACGGCACCAGGATGATCATCGAGGCGTTCGTCGAGGCCGGCGTGCCGGTCGACGACCTGGTGATCGCCGGTGGCCTCACGTCGAACGAGCTGCTGATGCAGATCTACGCCGACGTCACCAACCGGCCGTTGGGCATCATCGGCTCCGCGCAGGGGCCGGCGCTCGGTTCGGCGATCCACGCCGCCGTGGCCGCCGGCGCCCACCCCTCGATCCATCACGCGTCGCAGGCGATGGGGCGGATATCGGCGGCGGTCTACCAGCCGGACCCGGACCGGGTACGCGCCTACGACGCCCTCTACGCCGAGTACCGGGCGCTGCACGACCACTTCGGTCGCGGGGCCAACGACGTGATGCTGCGGCTGCGGGCGATCCGCAACGCGGCTGTGGAGTCGGCTACGTCGCAGCAGGAGGTCTTCGCGTGAACGTCGAAGTGAGCCGACAGATCAGCGAATTGCGCGAGAGCGTGGCCCGGCTGCACGGCGAACTGACCCGGTACGGTCTGGTCGCCTGGACGGCCGGCAACGTCTCCGCCCGGGTACCCGGGCACGAGCTGATGGTGATCAAGCCGAGCGGCGTCGACTACGACGACCTGTCGGCCGACAACATGGTGCTCTGCGACCTCGACGGCGTGCCGGTCGAGGGGGAACTGTCGCCGTCGAGCGACACCGCGGCGCACGCCTACGTCTACCGCGCCATGCCCGAGGTGGGCGGCGTCGTGCACACCCACAGCACGTACGCCACCGCCTGGGCGGCGCGGGGCGAGTCGATCCCGTGCCACCTCACCGCGCAGGCCGACGAGTTCGGCGGGGAGATCCCCGTGGGCCCGTTCGCCCTGATCGGCGGCGACGACATCGGCAAGGGGATCGTCAGCACGCTCACCGGGCACCGATCGCCCGCGGTGCTGATGCGCAACCACGGCGTCTTCACCATCGGGCGCAACGCCCGGGCCGCGGTCAAGGCCGCGGTGATGTGTGAGGACGTCGCCCGAACCGCGCACCTGGCGCGCGCGCTCGGGCAACCGGTGCCGATGGCGCAGGCCGACATCGACGCCCTCTACGACCGCTACCAGAACGTCTACGGCCAACGTTCTTCGCCCCCGGCGAACTCCTGACCGACCCGGTGAACCGGGTCGCCTGGCACCACCTGACGCACAGATTCCGCACCACCAGCGCTGGCTGCTCGTGTACCTCTGCGGCCGGCGTGGACAACCGCACCCCACCCGAGGAGATCCGATGAGGAACATGCGAATGCCCATGGCGCGTCGGCGCGCCATCGCGGTCGTCGCCGCCGTGCTGCTCGCCGGCGGCGTGGCGGCCTGCGGCAACAGCGACACCGGCGGCGGCGACGGAGGCGACGACGGCAAGCTCGTCCTGGGCTTCTCCCAGGTCGGCGCGGAGAGCGGCTGGCGTACGGCCAACACCAACTCCATCAAGGAGGCGGCGGCCGAGGCCGGCATCGAGCTGAAGTTCGACGACGCGCAGCAGAAGCAGGAAAACCAGATCAAGGCCATCCGCAACTACATCCAGCAGAAGGTCGATGTGATCGCCTTCTCGCCGGTGGTGGAGTCGGGCTGGGACACGGTGCTCAAGGAGGCCAAGGACGCCGGCATCCCGGTCATCCTGACCGACCGCGCCGTGGACTCCGCCGACAAGTCGCTCTACAAGACCTTCCTCGGCTCTGACTTCGTCAAGGAGGGCCGGCTCTCCGGCGAGTGGCTGGTGGAGAACAAGAAGGACGCGACCGGCGACGTGAACATCGTCGAGTTGCAGGGCACCACCGGCTCCGCCCCGGCCAACGACCGGAAGAAGGGCTTCGCCGAGGCGATCGCGGCCGACCCCAAGCTGAAGGTCATCGCTTCCCAGTCCGGTGACTTCACCCGCGCGGGCGGCAAGCAGGTGATGGAACAGTTCCTGAAGGCCCACCCGAAGATCGACGTCCTCTTCGCGCACAACGACGACATGGGTCTGGGCGCGCTGGAGGCGATCACCGCGGCGGGCAAGGAGCCGGGCAAGGACATCACCATCATCACCATCGACGCGGTCAAGGACGGCATGCAGGCCCTGGCCGACGGCAAGTTCAACTTCATCGCGGAGTGCAGCCCGCTGCTCGGCCCACAGCTGATGGACCTGGCCAAGAAGGTGCACGCCGGCGAGGAGGTGCCGCCGCGGATCGAGACCGAGGAGACCACCTTCACCCAGGAGCAGGCCAAGGAGGCCCTGCCCAACCGCAAGTACTGATGACGCATGGGGCCGCCGCACCCACGTGGCGGCCCCGCCGCGTCGCCCATTCCCGACGGACTGGGCGTCCGGCCCGACGTCCCGTGCCACGCCGCCCGGCCGGCCCGCTGGCCGGCCGGGCGGCGTGCCGGGAGAACTGGCCCTTCCGCATCGATGAAAATTAGAAGAGGATCGATGGGATGACGGATAGTCGTCCGGTCCTGACGATGACCGGGATCAGCAAGTCCTTTCCCGGGGTGCGCGCACTCCACAATGTCGACTTCCGGCTCCTTCCTGGCGAGGTGCACGCCCTGATGGGCGAGAACGGCGCCGGCAAGTCGACCCTGATCAAGGTGTTGACAGGCGTCTACGGCATCGACGAGGGCAACGTCACCCTCGACGGCGAGCAGGTGGCCTTCAACGGACCGATGCAGGCTGCCGCGGCCGGGGTCAGCACGGTCTACCAGGAGGTCAATCTCTGCCCGAACCTGTCCGTGGCGGAGAACATCTTCATCGGGCGGGAGCCGCGCCGTTTCGGCGCCGTCCGCTGGGGCGAGGTGCGTCGGCGGGCCCGACAGCTGCTCGCCCGGCTGGACCTCGACATCGACGTCACCGCGCCGGTGGCGAGTTACTCGCTGGCCGTGCAGCAGATGGTGGCGATCGCTCGGGCGATCGACGTACAGGCCCGGGTGCTGATCCTGGACGAGCCGACCTCCAGCCTGGACGCCGGCGAGGTCGCGCAACTGTTCCGGATCATGCGGCAGTTGCGGGACGAGGGCATCGCGATTCTCTTCGTGACCCACTTCCTCGACCAGGTCTATGGCATCGCCGACCGGATCACCGTGCTGCGTAACGGCACGCTGGTGGGGGAGTACCCGATCGCCGAGCTGCCGCAGCTGGCGCTGGTGGAGAAGATGATCGGCAAGGAGCTCGACGTTCTCGATCGGATCGACGAGCAGCCCCGGCAGACGACGGCGGCCATCGAGAGCGGCGCCCCGTTCGTCCAGGTGTCGCAGCTCGGGCGCAGGGGCGCGGTCGCCCCGTTCAGCCTGACCATCCACGCCGGTGAGGTGGTCGGCCTGGCCGGGCTGCTCGGCTCCGGGCGTACCGAGGTGGCGCGGCTGTTGTTCGGTGCTGATCGGGCCGACCGCGGCGAGGTCCAGGTGGACGGCGCCCAGACCGGCCTGCGCAACCCGGTGCAGGCGATCGAGCGGGGCATCGGTTTCTGCTCGGAGAACCGCCGTGCGGAGGGGATCATCGGCGACCTGTCGGTCCGGGAGAACATGATCCTGGCCATGCAGGCCGCCCGGGGCTGGCTGCGCCCGATCCCACGTCGCCGCCAGGACGAGCTGGTCGACCGGTACATCAAGGCGTTGAGCATCCGTCCGGCCAACCCGGACATGCCGGTGCGCAACCTCTCCGGCGGCAACCAGCAGAAGGTTCTGCTGGCCCGCTGGCTGATCACCGAGCCGCGACTGCTAATCCTCGACGAGCCGACCCGGGGAATCGACATCGGCGCGAAGGCCGAGATCCAGAGGCTGGTGGTGGAGCTCTCCGACGGTGGGATGGCGGTGCTGTTCATCTCCGCCGAGCTGGAGGAGGTGCTGCGTCTCAGCCACAAGATCGCGGTGATGCGCGACCGGGAACTGGTCGCCCAGCTCGACAACGACGACACTGTGGATGCCGACCGCGTCATGCAGACCATCGCCAGCGGGACCGAGCGTGAGGAGGCGAGCCGATGAGCGACGCCGGGAACCGCTTCCGTACCATGCTCGGCCACCGGCTGTTCTGGCCGGTCGCCGTGCTCGTGGTCATGTTGGCGGCCAACACCATCTACCGTCCGGGGTTCCTGGCCATCGAGGTCAACAACGGGCACCTGTACGGCACCCCGATCGACATCCTGCGGTTGAGCGCCCCGCTGATCCTGGTCGCGCTGGGCATGACCCTGGTGATCTCGACCGGCGGCATCGACCTGTCGGTCGGCTCGCTCTGCGCGATCAGCGGCGCCATCGCCTGCCTCTACATCAGCCGGGCACCGGACCAGAACAACCTCGTCACCGTGCTGACCGCGCTCGCGATGGCGCTCGGGGTCGCGCTGGTGCTCGGTGCCTGGAACGGGGTTCTGGTCTCCGTCATCGGCATCCAACCGATCATCGCCACGCTCATCCTGATGGTGGCCGGCCGGGGCCTCGCACAGTTGATCGCCGAGGGCCAGATCATCACCATCAACTCCGGGCCGTACCGGGCGATCGGGCTGGGGCACCTGTTGACCCTGCCCCTGGCGATCTTCATCGCCCTGGCCGCGGCCCTACTCGTCGCGGCGTTCACCCGCCGTACCGCGCTCGGCATGATCGTCGAGTCGGTCGGCGGTAACCGGGAGGCCAGCCGGCTGGCCGGCATCCGGTCCGGTCGGGTCGTCTTCCTCGTCTACGTGGTCAGCGCCGCCTGTGCCGCGATCGCCGGGTTCATGATGACCGCCAACGTCTCCAGCGCCGACGGCAACAACACCGGCCTGTGGGTGGAGCTGGACGCGATCCTCGCGGTCGTCATCGGCGGCACCTCGCTCGCCGGTGGCCGGTTCTACCTCGGCGGCACCATCCTCGGCGCCCTGATCATCCAGACCCTCACCACCACGGTGTACGCCATGAACATCTCACCCCAGACGGCGCTGCTGTTCAAAGCGGTAGTCGTCATCGCCGTCTGCCTCATCCAGGCACCGGCCTTCCGGGCGAAGTTCCGCCGTCGACGGCCCGGGGCACCGCCGCCGCCCCAGCCGTCTCCGCAGCGGCAGAAGGAGCAGGTGCCGGCATGAGTGAGCGTCAGCGAGCGAATCATCAGTTCAGGGTGTTGGTGCCTCATGGCGGCACGGAGCGGAGCGGAGTGCCGGCATGAGTACTTTCCCGATCTCCGCTCCGAGTTGGGCCAAGCTGCCTCGGCGGCACATGCCGGTGCTGGCGACGTTGGCGCTGTTGCTGGTGATGTACGGCATCGGTGTGTCCCAGTACCGGGCGTTCTCCAACGTCCAGGTGGTTTTCAACGTCTTCATCGATAACGGTTTCCTTCTCGTCATCGCCGTCGGGATGACCTTCGTGATCCTCACCGGCGGTATCGACCTGTCGGTCGGCTCGGTGGCGGCGATGACCGCGATGGTCTCGGCCTGGTTGTTGCAGTCCGGGCTGCCCGCGTTGCTGGTGCTGGTGATCGCCCTGCTGATCGGGCCGACGCTCGGGTTCCTGATGGGCTGCGCGATCCATTTCTTCGACATCCAGCCCTTCATCGTCACCCTGGCCGGGATGTTCTTCGCCCGGGGCATGTGCACGTTCATCAGCGACGCGTCGATTCCGATCACCGACGGGTTCTGGACCACGATGTCGCAGTACCGGATCGGCGATCCCCGGGGCAACTTCGTCTCGATCAGCGTGCTGGTGGCGTTCGCGGTGGTCCTGATCGCCGCGTACGTGCTGGCGTACACGCGACTGGGACGCAACGTCTACGCGATCGGCGGCAACCCGCAGTCGGCGCTGCTGATGGGGCTGCCGGTGGGCCGGACCCGGATCGCGGTCTACACCATCAGTGGCCTGTGCGCGGCGATCGGCGGGATCCTGCTCTCCTTCTACACGTTGTCCGGCGCCCCGTTGATCGCCATCGGGATGGAACTCGACGTGATCGCGGCCGTGGTCATCGGTGGCACGGTGCTCACCGGTGGCTCGGGGTACATCTTCGGCACGGTGCTCGGTGTGCTGGTACTCGGCGTGATCCAGACCTTGATCACCTTCGACGGCAGCCTCAACTCCTGGTGGACCAAGATCGTGATCGGAGGCCTGCTCTTCGCGTTCATCCTGCTCCAGCGCCTCATCGGCATCCGCTACAAGTGACCGCCCCTCTCGCGGAAGGCAACTCCCATGGCAACACACCCTGAACCCGAGGTCTGGTTCCTAACCGGAAGCCAGGCAATGTACGGCGAGGACACGCTCCGGCAGGTGGCCGACCAGTCCCGTCAGATCGCCGCTCTGCTCGACGAATCGCCGCACATTCCCGCCCGGGTGGTCTGGAAGCCGGTCCTGACCACCAGCGCCGACATCCTGCGGACCTGCCGGGATGCCGCGTCGCAGGGGGCGGTCGGGGTGATCGCCTGGATGCACACCTTCTCGCCAGCGAAGATGTGGATCTCGGGCCTGGACGCGTTGCAGACGCCGTTGCTGCACCTGCACACCCAGGCCAACGTCCTGCTGCCGTGGGACGAGATCGACATGGATTTCATGAACCTCAACCAGGCCGCGCACGGCGACCGGGAGTTCGGGTACATCCAGACCCGGCTCGGGGTGGCCCGCAAGACGGTCGCCGGGCACGTCTCCGACCCCCGGGTGGTCTCCCGCGTCGGTGCCTGGACCCGGGCGGCGATCGGCTGGTCGGCCATGCGCTCGCTGCGGCTGGCGCGATTCGGCGACAACATGCGCGACGTGGCCGTCACCGAGGGGGACAAGGTCGAGGCGGAGCTGCGCTTCGGCGTCTCGGTGAACACGTACGGGGTCAACGACCTGGTGCGGGTGGTCGACGAGGTGTCCGAGGCGCAGATCGACGATCTGGTCAAGGAGTACGACGACACCTTCCGGGTCGCCGCCGAGCTACGACCCGGCGGCGAGCGGCACGATTCGCTGCGGTACGCCGCCCGGCTGGAACTGGGGCTGCGCACCTTCCTGGACGCCGGTGGCTTCCGCGCCTTCACCACCAACTTCGAGGACCTGGGCGGGCTGCGTCAACTGCCCGGCATCGCGGTGCAGCGACTGATGGCCGATGGCTACGGCTTCGGCGGTGAGGGCGACTGGAAGACCTCGGTGCTGGTGCACACCCTCAAGGCGATGGCCGTCGGCACCGAGGGCGGAACCTCGTTCATGGAGGACTACACCTACGACCTCACCCCGGGCGAGGAACTGGTGCTCGGTGCCCACATGCTCGAGGTCTGCCCGTCGATCGCCGGTGACGTGCCGAACGTGGAGATCCATCCGCTGAGCATCGGCGGTCGTGAGGATCCCGTCCGGCTGGTCTTCGACGCCGCGCCGGGGCCGGCGGTGGTGCTCGGCCTGGCGGACATGGGCGAGCGTTTCCGGCTGGTGGCCAACGAGGTCGACGTGGTCTCCCCACCGCAACCACTGCGCCGGTTGCCGGTCGCCCGGGCGGTCTGGCGGCCGCGACCGCACCTGCCCGGCTCCGCCGAAGCGTGGATCACCGCTGGCGCGCCCCACCACACCGTGTTGTCCCAGGCGGTCGGGGTGGAGGAGTTGCACGACCTCGCCGAGATGAGCCGTACCGAACTCGTCGTCATCGACGCCGAGACCGATCCCCGGCGGTTCGCCGACGAGCTGCGCTGGAACCAGGCGTACTACCGGCTGGCCCGGGGGTTCTGACCGCCCGCTGACGCTGGTGTGGCGGAGCTGCCGTAGCGGCCTCTCCGCCCCGCCAGCGGCTGCCCGCGCCCGCGGGTGGCAGGGTCCCCGGCCGGCGCGCCACCCCGCCGGCCGGGGACCGCGAGCAGGCTTCTGCGAGCCGTACGGCGTCGTTGATGTTACGTCTTGACGAAGGCCGTGTTATCGCTCACAGTCGTAGTGAAGACGGACGATATCTGTGGCCGTCCGGGACGCGCCACGTTGCTCTGAAGCTGGTGGTCACCTGATCTCTCCCTTGGGCAGGGCGGTCATGTTAGCGATCACACGCCGCACCGGATCAGCGACGGCGTAGGCCGCAGAGGAGCCGTCCTGTTCGTTCTGCTCGTATCCCGAAGGAGAATCATGATTGCCAATGGTGAGGTCCCACGGACCGCGCCGGGCCGGCGCGGCTGGCTGTCGCGCGCGGCGGCCATCCTGACGGCGATGGTGGTGGGCGGCTCCCTCGCCGCGGTGGCGCCATCGCCCGCAGCCGCGGCCACGGTGGACACCAACGCCTGGTACGTGCTGGTCAACCGTAACAGCGGCAAGGCTCTCGACGTCTACAACCTGGCCACCAACGACGGGGCCCGGATCACCCAGTGGTCGCGTAACGACGGAAACCATCAGCAGTGGCAGTTCGTCGACTCCGGCGGCGGCTACTACCGGCTCAAGTCGCGGCACTCGGGCAAGGTGCTCGACGTCTACAACTTCTCCACCGCCAACGGCGCCTCGATCGTGCAGTGGTCCGACCACAACGGGACCAACCAGCAGTTCCGACTGGCCGACTCGGCAGGTGGCTACGTACGGCTGATCAACCGCAACTCCAACAAGGTGATGGAGGTGCAGAACGCCTCGACCGCCGACGGCGGCAACATCGTGCAGTACGACGACTGGGGCGGCGCCAACCAGCAGTGGCAACTCGTCCGCGTCGACGGCGGCGGCAACCCCACCGACCCGCCCTCCGGCGGCAGCTTCACCAACCCCGTCGTCTGGCAGGACTTCGCCGACGTCGAGGTCATCCGGGTCGGCGAGGTGTACTACATGACCGCCTCCACCATGCACTACTCGCCCGGCGCCCCGATCCTGCGCTCGTACGACCTGGTGAACTGGGAGTTCGCCGGGCACTCGGTACCCCGTCTGGACTTCGGCACCAAGTACGACCTGCCCGCCGGGCAGCAGGCGTACGTGGAGGGCATCTGGGCCTCGACGCTGAACTACCGGCCGAGCAACCAGACCTACTACTGGGCCGGGTGCATCAACTTCGCCCAGACCCACATCTACACCGCGACGGCCGTCGACGGTACCTGGAGCCGGCACGCGACCCTGCCGCAGTGCTACTACGACGCCGGGATGCTGATCGACGACAACGACACCATGTACGTCGCGTACGGCAACGGCACCATCAGCGTGGCTCAGCTCTCCGCCGACGGGCGCAGCCAGGTCCGGGCGCAGCAGGTCTACCAGACGCCGTCGAGCATCGGCACCCTGGAGGGCGCGCGCTTCTACAAGCGCAACGGCGCCTACTACATCTGGCTGACCCGCCCGGCCAACGGCCAGTACGTGCTCAAGTCCACAAACGGCCCCTTCGGCCCGTACGAGCAGCGCCAGGTGCTGCTCAACATGCAGGGCCCGATCTCCGGCGGCGGGGTGCCCCACCAGGGCGGACTGGTGCAGCTGCCGAACGGATCCTGGTACTACATGGCATTCACCGACGCGTACCCGGGCGGCCGGATGCCGACCCTCGCGCCGATCAACTGGACCGCGGACGGCTGGCCGCAGGTGCAGACGGTCAACGGCGCCTGGGGCGTCAACTACCCGAACCCGCTGCCGCTGCGTCCGGTCAAGCCGCTCACCGGCGTCGACACGTTCACCGGCACCACCCTCGGTCCGCAGTACGAGTGGAACCACAACCCCGACAACAGCCGGTGGTCGGTGAACAACGGGCTTCGGTTGCAGACCGCCACCGTGACCAACGACCTCTACCGGGCACGCAACACGATCACCCACCGCATCCAGGGGCCGACCTCGACCGGCACGGTCGAGATCGACTACTCGACGATGCGCGACGGCGATCGTACCGGCCTGGCCATGCTGCGGGACGTCTCGGCGTGGATCGGCGTCCGGCGGGACAACGGTGCCACCCGGGTGGTGATGACCAACGGGCTGAACATGAACAGCAACTGGGACACCAGCAGCACCGGTAGCGAGATCGCCAGCGCCGCGGTCTCCGGTGGGCGAATCTGGCTGCGGGCCAACGCCGACATCCGGCCCGGCTCCGGTCGGCAGGCGCGTTTCTCCTACAGCACCGACGGGGTCAATTTCGTCCCGCTGGGCAACGCCCTGACGCTCAACAACAACTGGACGTTCTTCATGGGTTACCGGTTCGCCATCTTCAACTACGCCACCCAGGCGTTGGGCGGCTCGGTGACGGTGCGCCGTTTCGAGTTGGCCACGCCATGAGGTGACGGTTGACGGTCCGGCGTCGTACCGATGCCGGGCCGTCACCCACGGACCGGGGCCTGTCGCCTGCCCGCCGAGCGGGCGACAGGCCCCTCCTCCGGCCCGGCGATTGCCGCCGCCGGCAGCCGGGGGACATGCGGGTGCCGGGTGGGAGACATCCCACCCGGCACCCGTCCGGCCTCGGCTACCTGTGGCTCAGGCGGCGCGGGACCACTGCATGCTCGACGCGGAGCTGCACGTACGCTGCTCCAGGGCGGCACCGAGAGCGGTGGAGCCGCCGGCCACGTTCAGGCACTTGTTGCTGTTGACGTTGACCAGCTGGTGGTAGCCGTCGCCGGTCGATCGCCAGCTGAAGACCTGGTTCAGGCCATCGTGGCAGGTGTACTGGATGATCTGCGCCCCGTCGGCCGTGGAGACGTCGCGCACGTCGACGCACTTGCCACTGTGCACGCTCTGCAGCCGTACGTTGCCGTTGCCGGCGTCGAGGAAACGCCACTGCTGCCAGGCGTTGCCGTTGCTGCTCCACTGACCGATCACCGCGAGGTTGTCGAGGTTCGGCTGCTGGACGTCGACGACCTGCCCGCTGTTGCGATTGGTGATCCGGTAGGCCGTCGGTGCGCCACCGCCACCGGCGAACTGCCACCAGTTGACGTTGAACAGGCTGCCGCTGCCGCCGGCGAAACGCAGGTAGAGATCGCGTGTGCCGGTGGCGCCGGACACCCCGCAACTGGTGGTCGTCCAGGTCTGCCAGCCGCCCGTACCGGCCACCGTGCAGGTGCCCACGAGCGGACCGCTGGCGCTGTCCAGCCGTACCTCGATACGGCCGCCGCTGGTGGCCGAGGCGACCCGCGCGGAGAAGGTGGTCGCTCCGGTGCCGAAGGCAACCCCCTTTACCTTGATGTAGTCGCCGTTGTCGATCCAGCCGACGTTCATGCCACCCTCGCTGGCCGGCTCGGTCTCGATACCGGATCCCCAGGCGATCGTCTCGGCCTCCTGGCGTACGTACGGGTTCAACGTGCCGACCTGGGGTGCCCCGGCGGTGGTCATGTTCATGGTGGGGATGGTTCCGTTGGAGTTGTAGGTGAACTTCTCCACCGCGACCGACCGGGTGTAGCCGCCACCGCCGGGCAGCGCACCGTTGTGGTAGAAGAAGTACGACCCACCGGCGAAGTCGATCACGCCGGGGTGGTTGGTGAAGCTGGAGCCCTGCCGGGGCATGACCGTTCCCCGGTACGTCCACGGGCCGGTAGGGCCGGGTGCCGTCGAGTAGCCGATGAACTCCGAGCAGCACTCCGCCGCGAACACGTTGTAGTAGAGCCCGTTGCGCTTGTAGACCCACGGCCCCTCCTCGTAGAGGGTGGGCCGGCTGGCGTTTCCGGTCCGGGTACCGAAGCCCGCCGTGGTGAGCGGGATCTGGGTCGGACCGCCGGAGAACGAGATCATGTCAGGGTTGAGCCGTACGTACCACAGGTTCGGGTTGCCCCAGTACAGGTACGCCTGACCGTCGTCGTCGATGAACGCGTGCGGATCGATCTCGCCATTGCCGACCAGCGGGCGGCCGAGCGCGTCCCGGAACGGCCCGGTCGGGCTGTCCGCGACCCCGACCCCGATGACCATCTGCCCGTTCGAGCGTTGCCGGACCGGCACGTACCAGTAGAACTTCCCGTTACGGGCGATGACGTGCCCGGCCCACGCGTTGGCGTCCGCCCAGGCGAACGTGGCCAGACTCATCGGCGTGCCGTGGTCGGTCCAGTTCACCATGTCGGCCGAGGAGAAGACCCGCCAGTCACGCATGGTGAAGTAGGTCGAGCCGTCCTCGTCGTGGCCGGTGTAGAGGTAGACCCGACCGTCGTGCAGCATCGGTGCCGGGTCGGCGGTGTAGATGTGCTGGACGATCGGGTTGTCGGCCCGCGCCGCGCCGGGTAGCAGGGCGATCGCGCAGGTCATGCTCACGAGCACGGCGACGACGCGGCGGAGCGCCGTGATGCTCATGCCCGGCTCCACCGCTGGTTGGCGTTGCCGTGGCAGGACCAGAGGATCACCGCGGTCCCGTTGGCGGTGCCGGCGTTGTTGACGTCCAGACACAGCGACGGGAAGCGGCCGTTGCTCACCGTGCCGTTGGCGTTGAACGTCCACTGCTGGTTGGTGCCGCCGTTGCAGTCCCAGACCTGCACCCGGGTGCCGTTTGTGGCGTTCGTCGGCACGTCCAGGCACTTGCCGAGGATCCGCAACGTCTGGCCGTCCTGGGTGATCTGCTGGTTGGGGTTGCCGTGGCAGTCCCAGATCAGGGTTCCGGTGCCGTTCGCGGTGTTCGAGTTGTCGAGATCGAGGCAGCGCCCGGCCGACTCGCTGCGCAGCCGGAAGGTGCTCGGGACCGGTGGGTTGGTGGTGCCGCCACCGCTTACCCGGTACACCACGGTGCCGTGTGCCGGCACGCTCGCGGAGATGGTCCCGGTGGTCGTGGAGGTGCCGCCGGTCCACGCGTTGAGCAACGTGAACGAGCTGCCGGTCTTGCCGATCGCCGCCGCCGTGGTGGAGATCGTCGTGGTGGAGTTGCCCTGGTTGAACAGCGCGACCGCGACGTCACCGTTGGCCAGCCGCTTGGCCAGTACCCGCCGGGTGCCGTCGTGCGAGACCTGCACGGCCTGGAGCCCCAACGTGTCCTGGTTGATCGCGATCAGGTGCTGGTTGCGCAGGATGTCAAGCGTCGCTGTGCTGGCCGAGCGCAGGTCGTTGCCCATCATCAGCGGCGCGGCCATCATCGACCACAGCGCGAAGTGGCTGCGCATCTCGGTGTCGTTCATGCCGCCATTGCCGACCTCCAACATGTCCGGGTCGTTGAATCCGCCCGGTGCGGCGTAGCCGGCGAGTGGCACGTTCACGTTGACGATGTTCTGGATGCCCATCGGGTAGCCGTTGGTCTGGCCGCTGTCCCAGGTGTTGGTGATGTCCTCAGTGGTCCGCCAGAGGTTGGCCACGTCGCTCCAGTTGCGTTGCGGCCCGGTCTTCTCGTGGATGCTGTTCGAGTTGATGCTGTAGACGATCGGCCGGCCGGTGGCCGCCAGCGCGTCGCGCATGATGCCGAACCGGGCCACCTGGTCGTTGATGGTGCCGGTGGGGGAGCACCAGTCGTACTTGAGGTAGTCCACGCCCCAGGCGGCGAACTGCCGGGCGTCCTGGTACTCGTGTCCGAGGCTGCCCGTGGAACCGGGGAAGGCGTCGAAGTACTGGGCGCAGGTCTGGTCCAGCGGCCCCTGGTAGATGCCGAACAGCAGCCCGCGGGAGTGCAGGTAGTCGCCGAGGGCCTTCATGCCGCTCGGGAACCGCTGCGGATGGGCCTGGAGGTTGCCCTGCGCGTCCCGGTCCGGGTTGAACCAGCAGTCGTCGACGACGACGTACTTGTATCCGAGGTCGCGCAACCCGTGATTGACGATCGCGTCGGCCATCTGGCGGATGAGCGTCTCGTTGATGTTGCAGCCGAACGTGTTCCAGGTGTTCCAGCCCATCGGTGGGGTACGGGCGACGCCGTTGTTCAGCGCCTGCGCCGGCTTGGGGGAGATGACCCCGTCGGCGAAGCTCGCGGTGAGCGTCACCGCCAGGATGCCGAGGGCGGCGGTCAGCCACCTTCTTGCGCTACGCACGTCGAATCCTCCTTGCGTCGGTGTGGTGATCGGTCCGGTCGCCGGCATCGCGGCGTTCGGCGGGGTCCGGCCGGGTGGAACTCTGCGGG
Organism: Verrucosispora sp. WMMD703; assembly: GCF_049178935.1. NCBI lineage: Bacteria > Bacillati > Actinomycetota > Actinomycetes > Micromonosporales > Micromonosporaceae > Micromonospora > Verrucosispora sp. WMMD703. Next base: position 3,356,534 of record NZ_JBMHMM010000004.1, read on the forward strand.
CGGATCCTGCGCACGCCGCCCACGTACGCGTGCAGTCGTCCGGGACGCCGATGTGCAGGGCCCGGATATCGCCGGTCGGCACGCTGTTTCGGGCCCCGCACGGTTGCCGCCGCGCCGTGTCGGCAGGCACCGTTCCGATGACAGGAATGTTATCGCTATCATCAATGCCTGTAAATTGTCTGTTGCTTGCCCACACAGCCTCTCGGAGCAACAGATCTGCGTCGAACCGAACGGAGTGGAATCCGGGTGTGACCGCTAACAGACAGCGATGAAGGACGCTGTGTGGCGTACGCGGACGGCCCGGCGGCCACCGGGGCGGCTACTGGCGCTAGACTGTGCGTGATCTAGCGCTCTCCACCCGGACGGCACGGGCCGGCGTGGGCACCGCGCGAGGGGATCTTTGTACCTGAGCCGTGCCAGTCATCGCCGACGGGCTGCGGCGAGCGACTGGATTGCGGGGAGTGTGAGATGGCCGTACGCGATCCTGCGATGACGGACGTGGCCCGCCTCGCCGGTGTTTCCCATCAGACGGTCTCGCGGGTGCTCAACGGGCACCCGAACGTACGCGAGCAGACTCGACTGCGCGTCCAGGCGGCCATCGCCGAGCTCGGCTACCGGCCGAACCGGGCGGCCCGCGCGCTGGTCACCGGCCGCTCGCAGGTGATCGGGGTGGTCGCGCAGAACACCACCCTCTACGGTCCGGCCTCGCTGTTGGCCGCGCTGGAGCAGACGGCCGCCGAGTCCGGTTTCGCGGTAAGTGTGGGCAGCGTGCGTGACCTCGATCATCGGTCGATCTCGGCGGTGGTGGAGCGGCATCTGGCGCACCGGGTCGCCGGCATCGTGGTGATCGCGCCGGTGGAGTCGGCCGGCGAGGCGTTGGAGCGTCTGCCGAAGGACGTGCCGCTGGTGACCGTGGACGGGGATCCGCATCGGCCGATGCCGCTGGTGACGGTGGACCAGGCGGCCGGTGCCCGGGCCGCCACCCAGCACCTGCTCGACGCCGGTCACCGTACGGTCTGGCACGTTTCCGGTCCGTCGGACTGGTTCGACAGCGCCGGCCGGATCGAGGGCTGGCGGGCGGCGCTGACCTCGGCCGGCGCGGAGATCCCGCCGCTGGTGCCGGCGGACTGGTCCGCGGCGGCCGGCTACCGGTGTGGGCAGATGCTGGCCCGGATGCCCGACGTCACCGCCGTCTTCACCGCCAACGACCACCTGGCCCTCGGGGTGCTGCGCGCCCTGCACGAGCACGGCCGCCGGGTGCCGGACGACATCAGCGTGGTCGGCTTCGACGACGTGCCGGAGGCCGCCTACTTCATTCCGCCGTTGACCACCGTACGACCGGATTTCGGCGCGGTGGCCCGGGCGAGCCTGGAGATGCTGCTCACCCAGATCGAGTCGGTGAGCGGTGGCGCCCTGCGCCGGACCATCGCCCCGACCCTGGTGGCCCGCCGAAGCGTAGGCCCCCCACCCCGCCCCTGACCAACCCCTCCACCGAAGGGTTGATCAAGAAGTTTTGGTCGGCCTGCGCGCTGGACGCGACCAAAACTTCTTGATCAACCGGCGATTCGTACCCGGGTGGGGTGGGTTAGGTTGCGGTGCAGGTGGGGGTGCCGGAGGGGCCGACGCCGGTGCCCTGGAAGCCGAACTCGGTGCTACCGCCCGCGCCGACCTGACCGTTGTAGCTGACGTTGCCGAAGCTCACCGTCCCGGTGCTGCCGCTGGCCTGCGCGTTCCAGGTGCCGGTGACCGCCGCGCCGCCGGGCAGCGTGATCCGCACGGTCCAGCCCCGGATCGCGGCACTGCCGGCGGTGACCCGTACGGTGGCCACGAAGCCGCCGTTCCAGGAGTTCAGCGACACCGAGGCCGAGCAGGCACCGCCGCCCGGCGGGGGCGCGGTGGTGGTCGGCGGCGCGGTGGTCGGGTTCGGTCCGCTGACACTGTTCAACGCGTTGAGCACCGAGGTGTACGCGGGCTTCTTGTTCCCGTTGCCGTCGAACAGCAGCGGGTTGTCATCCCGCCAGGAGGCGGCGTCCCAGACACCCCAGACCGTGATCCCGGTGCAGCGCGTCACGGCCAGGCAGGCCCGGGTCACCCGTTCGTAGATGCTCGCCTGGTTGGGGCCCTGAGCGACGTCCAGCTCGGTGATCTGCACGTCGACGCCGAGGTCGGCGAAGCGTTGCAGGTTGGCCTGGTAGTCACCGGCGAGGGTGGTGCCGAGGTGGGACTGGAAGCCGACGCAGTCGATCGGGACGCCGCGCTGCTTGAAGTCGCGCACCATGTTGTAGATGCCTGTCGACTTCGCGTTGATGCCGTCGGTGTTGTAGTCGTTGTAGCAGAGCTTGGCGCCGGGGTCGGCCGCGCGGGCGGCGCGGAAGGCGGCCTCGATCCAGTCGTTGCCGGTGCGTTGCAGGTTCGAGTCCCGCCGCGCGCCGCTGCCACCGTCGGCGAACGCCTCGTTCACCACGTCCCAGGAGTGGATCTGACCCCGGTAGTGGGTGGCTACCCGGGTGACGTGGTTGATCGCCGCGTTACGCAGCGCGGTGCCGGACAGGTTCTGTGCCCAGCCGGGCTGTTGCGCGTGCCAGAGCAGGGTGTGGCCACGTACGGACATCCCATTGGCCCGGGCGTGCGCGACGAGCCGGTCACCCGCGCTGAAGCTGAAGGAGTTCTGCTGGGGCTCGTTGGCGTACCACTTCATCTCGTTCTCGGCCACGATCGAGTTGAACTCACGATTGAGGATCGTGGCGTAGGCGGAGTTGGAGAGCTGGAACGAGTTGGTGGCGGCGCCGAAGTAGCGACCGCTCTGCGCCGCCGCCGCGCCGAGGGTGCTGGCGGCGGCGTGGGCGGAGGGCGCGACCAGCGCGGTGGAGACGAGCAGCGCGGCACCGGCCGCGACGGACATCAGCACGGTACGCGGTCGGATGCCCACGACCCTGCCTCCGGTGGTTCTGGATTTCATCGACGTGCCCTTTCGATGGTGGTGGTTCGGGATGCCACCCCGGATCAGCCTGCTGGCGGCCGCCTACCGGCGCGGAGGTGTGGATCCGGGCACGGCGAGGCGACCCGAGCGCGGATCGCACGGGTTGCGGGGTTGGTCGGGATGTGGCGGTCGCCGATGACAGCGGCCATGACGCGACGATCGGTGCCGTCGAGGCGTGCCCTTCCGCGCGGATTGACAGCGCGCGGCGTCTCGCGGATGCCGGCCCGGACAGGCCGCCAGGCGGGGTCGGCTTGGTGCCGCCTCGGCCCGGTGGCCGGTGACCTGAACAGGAGCGTGCCCGTGGCTCCCTGTCCCGAAGCTAGCATGTTATCGATAACATGCTCAAGCGATGACGATGGATGCAATGACGGTCGAGGCCGCCGGAGACGACCCCGTGGTGGGTCGCTCCGACGGCCTCGGTGACAGCGGTCAGGCTCAGATGAAACGCCAACGGTGGTCGCCCGCGCCGTTGTCGTCCCAGATCACGATCTGAGTGCCCTGGCTGGACGAGGCGCCGGTGACGCCGAGGACCCGCCCGCCGTTTGCGGACTGGATCCGGAAGTAGCCGTTCGCGGCGTACCGCAGCCGCCACCGGTTGCTGGCCGCGCCGTTGTCGGCCCACTGCACCACGCGGGCGCCGTTGCCGCTGCTGCCGTTCTCCACCCCCAGCACCTTGCCGCTGTGGGAGTTGCGCAGCCGCAGGTAGCCGCCACTGTCCACGATCGCGGTCCAGAGGTGGTCGGCGGTGCCGGTGTCGCCCCACTGGATCACCAGGCCGCCGTCGGCGGTGGACATGTTCTGCACGCCCAGCACGAGACCGGTGGCCAGGTTCTGGATCCGGCGGGCACCGTTGGGCACGAACCGCCACTGGTTGTCCGGCGTGCCGTTGTCCGGATCCTGGACGACCCGGGCACCCTGCGCGGTGGACCCGTTGAGGGTGGCGAGCAGCTTGCCGGTGTGCCCGTTACGGATCTTGTGTGACCCGTCGCCGACGTCCACGATCGTCCACCGGTGGTCGGCCGTGCCGGTGTCGGACCATTGCAGGACCTGCGCGTTGTCGGCGGTCGACATGTTCTGCACCCCGAGCACCTTGGCACTGTTGGCGTTGCGGAACTTCACCGCGTTGCCGTCGACGACCAGCTGCCAGTCATGGTCGGCGGTGCCGTTGTCGCCCCACTGCAACGCCGGCGCCCCGTCGGCGGTGGACATGTTCTCGATGCCGAGCACCAGGCCGCTGGCGGCGTTGGCGAGCCGGAACGTCGCCGTTCCGGTGCCCGGGGACTGGCCGTTGGCGTTCCAGTAGACGGTGTAGTTGTGCCCGTGCGCGTCGTAGAACGGGCCCAGGTTGACCGTGGCGCCGTTGGCGGTGGCGGTGAAGGTCAACGCCGAGGTGCTGGTCCGGTTGACCGAGGTGGTGGCCAGGGCGGGCAGGGCGGAGAGCGCGGTGTTGCCGTAGTTGCCGGAGAGCACCGCGGGCCCGTAGGTGAGTGCCACCACGTTCGGATCGTCGTTGGCGGGCTGCACGATCACGCGCATCGGGAGCCGTACGGTCACCGTGTCGCCGGAGGCCCAGGATCGGGTGAGGGTCGCGTACGTGCCCGGGGTGGTGCTGATGTTCTGCGCGGTGCCGTTGACGCTGACCGTCGCTCCCTGCGTCCACGCCGGAATGCGGATCCGCATCGTCCACGACCCGCCGACGTCGCCGGTCACGGTGAGGGTCGTCGTGTCGCTGACCGGGTAGGTGGTGCTCTGGGTGACCGTGATGCCGCGCTGCGACCAGTTCAGCACCGAGGGCAGGAACAGGTTCACCGTGAGCGTGGTGTCGTTGTGGAAGTAGATCGAGTTCATCAGGGTGGTGTTGGTTTCCAGTTGCGAGCCCTGGCAGCACCAGAAGGAGTTGTAGTCCGTACTCCAGGTGCCGCCGCCCCATGCCGGTCCGACACCTCGCCGCCCGCCGGGGTTCAACGGGGTGAAGTACGTGATGTGGCCGTGGTTGTCGGCCGGGTTCTGCGCTCCGATCAGGTGGTTGAGCAGTGCCCGCTCGTAGAAGTCGAAGTACGCCACCCGGTTCGGGTCCAGCAGCCACAGCTCCCGGGTCAGCTTGAGCATGTTGTACGTGTTGCACGCCTCGCAGGTGTCGTTGCGCAGGTAGCTGGCGATGGCGTTCGGGGCCCGGAAGTGTTCGGCCTGGCTGTTGCCGCCGATGACGTAGGTGTGGGCGTTGACCGTCATGTTCCACGCGTTGCTGGCGATGTCCCGGTACCGGGTGGTGCCGGTGGCCTTGAACTCGCGGGCCGCGCCGATCCACTTCGGTACCTGGGTGTTCGCGTGCAGCCCGTTGAGCTGGTCGGAGTTGGCCGCCAGGGGATTGAACACGGCATTGTGGTCGAACCGCTGGGCGGTGGTCAGCCAGCGGGCGTCGCCGGTCTGCTGGTACAGGTCGGTCAGCACGGCGTTCATCCCGCCGAACTCGGTGCCCAGCATCGCCTGCATCTGCGCCGAACTCAGTCGACTGGTGCGCCAGTCCACCCAGCCGGCGAACGCCAGTAGGACGTCGCGCGCCTGGTTGTTGCCGACGTATCGCCACACGTCGAGCAGCCCGGCCAGGGTCTTGTGGATGGCGTAGTACGGCACGTTGCCGTTGTTGAGCGTGCGGTTCTCCACGGCGGTGAAGTCGGACTCGGGAAAGCCGCTGAGGTAGCCGGTGTTGAAGCCCGCGGCACCGTTGTTGGCCTGGCACTTGGCCAACTCGGCCACCATGTAGTTGGCCTTGTCCCGGCAGGTGGTGTCGCCGAGCACGGCCCACAGGTACGACCAGGCGCTCAGGAAGTGCCCCTGCGAGTGGGTGCGGAACGGGAAGTTGGGGGCCTCCCAGCCGCCCAGGGCCGCGGCACCGGCGGTGGAGAGCCGGTGGTTGGCGCGGAAGTTGTAGAGCAGCCGGTTGACGTCGACGAAGCGCAGGTAGTTGACCGTGCGGTTCTGGTTGTCCAGCCAACGGCTGGCGGTCAACCGAACCTGACCCGGCTCGAAGGCGTACGCGGAGACGCCGAGGTCGGGGCGTACCGGGGGGAGTCCCGCACTGGCGGTGCCGTTGGCCAGTGCGGGGCCGACGGCGGCGGCGACGGCGGCCGCGCCGGCGGCCCGGAGCACGTGTCGACGGTTGAGGGACGGGTAGGGCATCACGACCTCCGTGGTGGCATGGGGGAACGCCGCCCGACCCGGCGGGAGTGGTGGCCGACCGGGCGGCGAGGAGTGGTGCGATGACGTCGATGCGCGGCGCGCAGCGCGCAACGATCGGACCCGGCGCGTTTGCTGCGGTGGCGGCCTTGCCAAGCCCATCAATGTTATCGCTAACATACGCGGCTCTATATGGCTACCGCAAGACGTTGCTGACGGGGCTGCGGGGCGACCCGGATTGACCCTCGACCCGGTCGAGGCCGGAGGGTGCCGAGGGCAGCCGGCCGGCGTCCTCGCCGAGACCGGTCGGGCGAGCGGCGACGGCAGGGGCACGTGGTGGTGGCAAGTGGGGGCCGGGCGAAGATGCCGGGTGCGTACCGGGTGTGGTTGGGCGGCAGCGCGCTGAGTCTGGTCGGCGTACAGGCGATGGCGTTCGCGATGGCCTGGTCGGCGGCCGGGCAGGGGGCTCGGTTCGCCGCCCTGGTACCGACCGCGATCGTGCTGCCTCGGGTGTTGCTGCTGTTGGTGGGCGGTGCGGTGGCCGACCGGTTCGGCGTCTGGCTCGTCCTGCTCGCCTCGAACGCGGCCATGGTGGTGGTCACCGTGGCATTGGCCGCCGTCGCGTGGTCGCCGCTCGACCTGCGGCTGCCGCTGCTGCTCACCGCGCTGGCGATCGGCACCGTGGACGCCTTTCAGCTGCCGAGTTCGGGCTCGATGCCACGGCGGCTGGTACCGCCGGGGGTGCTGGCCCGCGCGATGTCGGCCCGGCAACTCGTCGGGCAGTTCGCGCTGTTCAGCGGCCCGCCGCTGGGTGGCGTGCTGCTCGGGATGACCGGGCTCGCCGGGGCGGCCCTGACCAACACCGCCACCTTCCTGGCGATGCTCGCGGTCCTGCTGGTCGTCCGACCCGCCGCCGAGCAACCGCAGGACGCCGGGCCGGACTGCGAGGGGCCGCCCGACGCCGGGTCGGACGGCGGGCGGCCACCGAACACCGGACGAGGCCACAGGCCGCCCGGCGCCGGGGTGGCTCACCGGCGGTCGCCGGTGTCGGCCGGGTTGGACGGACTGCGCCTCGCCTGGTCGGTGCCGGTGCTGCGGCTGGCGCTGCTGGTGACCGGCGTCGCGGCCGGGTTCCTCCTGCCGGTCGGCACGCTGCTGGTGCCCCTGCTGGCCCGGCAGCGGGACTGGTCGGCGTCGGCCACCGGCGCGGTCGTCGCGGCGATGGCGCTGGGCACCGCCGCCATCGCGCTGGGGGTTCTGCTGCGCGGTGGGTCCTCCCGTCCCGCAGCGGTGGCCGCCGTCGGCCTGCTGGTCGCCGCCGCTGGCGTGGTCGCGCTCGCGGTCGCCCGCGCTCCGCTGCCGGCCGTCCTGGCCGGTGTGCTCGTCGGTGCCGGCGCCGGCTGCTTCGCCACGCACGTCGGTCCACTGGTCCTGGCCGCCACGCCGCTCACCCATCTGGCTCGGGTGCAGTCCGTGCTGGTGCTGGCGCAGAGCCTGCCGTTGTTGGTGACGGCCAACGCGTTCGGCCTCGTCGTCGAGATCGTGGACGTCCCGGCGGTGCTGTTCGGCTGCGCGGGCGTACTCGCCGTGACCGGGCTGGCGGCCCTGGCCACGCCGACCCTGCGCGGCTCATCGTCCCCGGCGACTGTTCGTCACTCGAATATCTGACTAAAGTCAGCAATCGTGGATCGTGCACTCGTGGACGTGGTGCGGCGCTTCAACCGCACGGTGACCCAGCGCGTCGGCGCGCTCGACGACAGCTATCTCGCTCGGGATCGGCCCCTGGCGCAAGCACGGCTGCTCTGGGAGATCGGACCCGACGGTGCCGAGGTCGCGGCCCTGCGTACCCGGCTGGATCTCGACGCCGGCTACCTCAGCCGGCTGCTCCGGACGCTGGAGGGTGCGGGCCTCGTCGTGGTGGGGCCCGCTGGGGGAGACGGCCGGGTGCGGACCGTCCGCCTCACCGACGCCGGCCGCGCCGAGTGGCACCTGCTGGACGGCAGGTCCGACGAGCTGGCCTGGTCCGTCCTCGCACCGCTCACCGCCGGCCAACGCGCCCGGCTCACCAGCGCCATGGCCGAGGTCGAGCGCCTGTTGATGGCGTCGCTTGTCACCATCGAACCCTGCCATCCCGGTGAGCCGCGTGCCCGCGCCTGCCTGCGGGCGTACGTGCGGGAACTCGCCGCCCGGTTCGACTCCGGCTTCGAGGTGGGTCAGGGCGGCGCCGACGAGCAGGAATACGTGCCTCCGGCCGGCCTCTTCCTGGTCGCCACCCTCTCGACCGAGGCGGTGGGCTGTGGTGGGCTGCGGCTGTCCCCGGGCGAGCCCGCCGAGATCAAGCGCCTCTGGGTGTCGGCCTCGGTGCGCGGGCTCGGCGTCGGGCGTCGCCTGCTGGGCGAGTTGGAGCGGCACGCCGTGGCGGCCGGCGCGGCCAGCATCCGCCTCGACACCAACCGCACTCTCACCGAGGCGATGCGGCTCTACCGCGCCGAGGGTTACCAGGAGATCCCGCGCTACAACGACAACCCGTACGCCCACCACTGGTTCGCCAAGCCGCTGACCTGAAACGCGCGCTGGCAGGTACCCGCCGAAGCCCGGCGATGGTGAGCCGTTGACGGAGACATAGCAGTTGATCACACTGTCGCGGTGCCCATCGCGCGTGACCACATCATGTCCGAGCCCGGCGTCGGCTCCTGCCCGGATTGCGCCAGCACGGAGCTGCGGACCGTCGTCGATCAGCCACCCTGGTGCGGACGTTGTGAGTGGAACCTCGACGTCGCCGCTTCGAGTGCCGTCGGCCGTCTCGGCCGGTCTCTCGAACGGCTCGATCGTCGTGCCGGGTTCCGGGCGGACCGCCGCCTGGCCCACATGGCCACGCAGTTGGGTGCTTCCCACTCCTGGCTGACGCCTGCCTTCCTGCTGCTCGTGCTGGTCTCGTTCGCGCTGGTGCTTCTTCCGTTAGGTGCGCTGGCCGCCGCCGTGTGGCTGCTGGTCGACGGCGTGGGGCCGTTGATTCTGCCGCTGCTGCTCGCCGCCGTGGCCTACGCGCTGCGTCCCCGCCTGGGCAGCGTCCGACAGGTGGTCAAAGGCACCTACCGGTTGACTCCGCAGCGACAGGCGGCGCTGCACCGTCTGGTCGAACAGGTCGGCGACTCTGTCGGCGCACCGAAGCCCGACCTCATAGTGCTCAACGGCGAGTGGAACGCGGCGGCGGCAGTCGTCGGGGTGCGCAGGACCCGAGTACTGCTGCTCGGTGTACCGCTGCTCGTGGGCCTGTCGCCGCAGGAGATGGTGGCACTGATCGGTCACGAACTCGGACACTTCCGCTGGGCCGACTCCCGCCGTCGTCTCCTCACGCAGCCGGCCCGGACCTTCTTCGGCATGCTCGCGACCGTGACCCGGCCGCCACACGGAGACGCGCACGACAGGGACGTGGCGGGTATCTACGCCCTCTTCTACACACTCTGGCAGTTGGTCGGAGGTGCCGTCAGCTGGCTGCTGTTCGCCGTACACCTCGCGATGAACACGCTCGATGCCCGGGAGGGGCGTCGAGCGGAGGTGCGAGCCGACGCGATGGCGGCGAGTGCGGCGGGCAGCACCGCGGCTCTCAGCATGATCGACGTCTTGGCGTTGTCGCCTCTGCTGTCGCCTCTCGTCACCGCGCATCCAACGCCGGGGGTCGCGATGGATGTGTGGCGGCGGGCCATCGCCACCACCCGTGCGGAGCAGGCAGTGCGGCTGCCGATGCTGCGTCAGCTCACCATCCGCGAGTACGCGTCACTGCTCGCCAGCCATCCGGCGCCGGGCCGGCGGCACCAGGTGATCTCGGGAATGCCCCACCGGGACGCCTCGGTCGTGGTCACCCCCGACGAAGCGGCCTCCCTCGATGCCGAGCTGCGGCCATTCGTCGAGGCGCTGCGCAAGCAACTCGCGCAGGCGTACGACCTGTGACCGTGGCCGCCTGAGGCTCACCCGGCGGGGACGTCCCGGCGGCGGTACTGGTCGCCGGTCGGGTGCTTGCCGGCAAGAAATGAATGATGGTTCAATCCTTTGGTGGCCTACCGGAGCACGGAGCGGGTGAAGGCGCGGCTGACCGCCTCGCGGGAACGCATCGTGGCCGCCGCGATCGACATCCTGGCCGATGACGGCTATGCCGGCTGCGCGGTCGCTGCCGTCGCGGCGCGGGCCGGGGTGGCGACCGGCAGCGTGTACCGTCACTTTCCCGCCAAGGCCGACCTCGTCGCCGAGGTGTTCCGTTCCGCCAGCCAGCGCGAGATCGACGCCGTCACCCGGGCCGCCGCGGCCGAGAGCACGGCCGCGGCGCGGGTCCGCGCGGTCATCGAAACCTTCGCCGGCCGGGCCCTACGGTCGCCACGGCTGGCGTACGCCCTGCTCGCCGAGCCGGTCGATCCGGCGGTGGAGGCGCAGCGACTGGTCTTCCGGCGTGCCCACGCGGCGCTGCTGGCCGGCTACATCGCCGACGGGGTGGCCGACGGTGAGCTGCCGGCGCAGGATCCCGAGCTGACCTCCACCGCAGTGGTCGGCGCGCTGGCTGAGGCGATGGTCGGCCCGCTGGCCGCCGGCGTCGCCGGCCCGGACACCGTCGGCGGCCTGATCACCTTCATCCACCGCGCGTTGGGAGTCCCGTCGTGAGCACACACGAGGTGTTCAACCAGGTGCCGCCGCTGGTCAGCCACGACACGGCGGACGAGCCCGCGCTGCTCGACGCGCTGGCCCGGGAGGGGGCCGACTGGGCCACGGCCGAGGTGCACGAACTCGGCCGGCTGGCCGGCACCGAACAGGCGGTCGAGCACGGCCGGCTGGCCAACGAACATCCGCCGGTGCTGCGTACCCACGACCGGTACGGACACCGGGTCGACGAGGTGGAGTTCCACCCCTCCTGGCACGAGTTGATGCGTACCGCCGTGGCGCACGGCCTGCACGCCGCTCCCTGGGCCGACGAGCGACCCGGCGCGCATGTCGCCCGGGCCGCGAAGTTCCACGTCTGGCGACCCGACGCCGGCCATGGTTGCCCGATCTCGATGACGTACGCGGCGGTACCGGCGCTGCGGCACGCCCCCGACCTGGCCGCTCGCTACGAACCGCTGCTCACCGCCCGCAGCTACGATTTCGGGCTGCGTGAACCGCAGCGCAAGCAGGGGCTGCTCGCGGGCATGTCGATGACCGAGAAGCAGGGCGGGTCGGACGTCCGGGCGAACACCACGACGGCCCGCCCGACGCCCGACGGCAGCTACCGGCTGGTCGGGCACAAGTGGTTCACCTCAGCGCCGATGTGCGACCTCTTCCTCACCCTCGCCCAGGCGCCGGGCGGGCTCACCTGCTTCCTGGTCCCGCGGGTGCTTCCCGACGGCACCCGGAACCCGATGCGGCTGATGCGGCTGAAGGACAAGCTCGGCAACCGCTCCAACGCCTCCGCCGAGGTGGAGTACGACGAGGCGGTGGCCTGGCGGGTCGGCGACGAGGGCCGGGGCGTCCGCACCATCATCGACATGGTGAACCTGACCCGGTTGGACTGCGTGATCGGTGCGGCCTCCGGCATGCGCCACGGGGTCGTCACCGCCACCCATCACGCCGCGCACCGGCGGGCGTTCGGTCGGTACCTCGTGGATCAGCCGCTGATGCGCAACGTCCTGGCCGACCTGGCGGTGGAGTCCGAGGCCGCCACGGTGCTGATGATGCGCCTGGCCGGGGCGACCGACCGTTCGGCACGTGGCGACGCGGCCGAGACGGCGTTCAAGCGGATCGCCCTCGCCGTGGGCAAGTACTGGGTCTGCAAGCGGTGGCCCGGTCACGCCGCGGAGGCCCTGGAGTGCCTGGGCGGGAACGGCTACGTGGAGGAGTCCGGGATGCCGCGGCTGTTCCGCGAATCGCCGCTGAACTCCATCTGGGAGGGCTCGGGGAACGTCGCCGCGCTGGACGTGCTGCGGGCGCTGGCCGGCCAGCCCGAGGTGCTGGCGGCGTTCCAGTCGGAGGTGGACGCCGCCGCGGGCGCTGACGCCCGGCTCGACGCCGCGGTCCGCCAGGTGCGGGCGGCCCTGGCCGATCCGGCCGATCTGGAGGTACGTGCCCGCCGGGTGGTCGAACAACTGGCGCTGGTGTTGCAGGGGGCGCTGTTGGTGCGTCACGGTCACCCGGCGGTCGCCGACGCCTTCTGCGCGTCCCGGCTCGGTGGCGACCGGGGGCATGCCTACGGCACGTTGCCGGCCGGCGTCGACTTCGCCGCGATCATCGACCGGGCCACCCCGAAGGTGGGCTGACCGGTCCGGCGCCGCCGCGGTGGGCGGCGACGCCGGAGCCGGGGGATCAGCAGTAGAGGTTCGCTCCGGCGGGCACCCCGAGGATGCCCACGAACTGCTGGTACCGGGTGACCCGACTCTGCACCTGGGCGGGGTTGCCGCCGTTGCACTCGATCGAGCCGTTGATGCTGCGGATGGTCTGCCCGAAGCCGGCCCCGGTGACCATCGCGTTGTGCGCGGTCATCGTGCCGGGCCCGTGCTGCGTCATCCAGTACCAGATGGCGGTCTTCCAGGCCACGGCAGCGTCGTTCTGCACCAGCCACGGGTTCGTCAGCAGCGGCAGCCCGAGGGCGGCGCCGGCCGCGTTGTAGTTGAAGTTCCAGCTCAGTTGGATCGGCCCGCGCCCGTAGTAGGCGGCCTGGCCAGCCGGGCAGCCGTACGGCTGGCCGCTGTCGCAGTAGTGCGGGTAGTTGGCGGTGTTCTGCTCCACGATGTGCACCAGGCCGCCGGTCTCGTGGTAGACGTTCGCCAGGAAGGCCGCCGCCTCCTGTCGCTGCACGGTGGCACTACCGGTGCGCGCGAACGCCGGGTAGGCGCTCAGCGCATTGATCAGCCCGGAGTACGTGTAGAAGGAGTTCCGGTTCGGGAACATCTGACGGAACTGGGCCTCGCTGACCACGAAGCCACCCGGGTTGGTCGGTGGCGGGCTGCTGGTGGGCGGCGTGCCCGAGCAGGTGTACGGGTTCCAGTACCAGGTGCTGATGATCGGGTCGTAGCCGGGATTGTCGTGCTCGGCGATGTAGTACTGGCCGTTGGTGTACCGCACGATGCTGCCGGCCGGGTACCAGGTGCCGGCGATCCAGTTGGGATGGTTGCAGGTGCCGCCCGGGGGCGGCGGGGTGCTGCCGCCGCAGGCGCCGAGATCCTGCCAGACTCCGGTGGTGCCGGGCGGGGCCTCGCTCTGCGTCCACCACTTCGCCTGGTAGTTGCGGCCGTTGTGGGAGACCTGCATGCCCGAGGTGTAGACCGCGGCGGACTGCCACGGGGTGGCACAGGCGGCGGCGGAGGCGGCGGTCGACGGGATGACCGCCAGCAGCGCGCCGGTGAGCGTCAGTGCCGCGAGCGCGGCCAGGGCGCGCAATCTCGACATGCGATCACTCCTTTCCGGGGGGAGTGGTACGTCGAGAGCCGGAACGGTCATCGACGACTGTGATGGTAACACCCACTGTTCATAAACCTTACTATTAGTTCCGAGCAGTGAACCGGGCGTTGAGCCGGACCGATTGCTGTGGGATTCTTGGACGCCGATGCGTTGTCGCGCGTGTGAGTGACCGTCGCTCGATGGGCAACCGGGACCGTCACGGTTCCGGGGGGTGACGGCCGAAGACGGATTCGTCTCCGATCCATCGGCCCCGGGTCCGGCACGTCGGGCTCGGGGCCGGTGGGTCTCCGCGTGACCAACGAAGGAAGATCATGAAACTCTCGGACCGGCACGGGGTTCGACACCTGGCCCGACCTCGACCATCCGTCCGACGCGCGCACTCCTTCTTCGCGGTCGGCCTGCTGCTCGGCACGGCACTGGTCGGGATCGACCAACCGAACGCCGTCGCGGCGAGCACGTCGGCGGCGATCACAGTGAATGCCCGAGCCGGGCTGGCCACCGTGCCCGACACCGCGCTCGGCGTCAACCACGCCATCTGGGACTCGCAGCTGGGCACCACCGAGACGTCGGACCTGCTGCGGACGGCCGGTGTGCAGATGATGCGTTATCCCGGCGGCTCCTACGCCGACATCTACCACTGGGAGGACCACACCGCGCCCGGCGGCTACGTCGCCCCCGGCACCGACTTCGACACCTTCATGGCCGGTGTGCGGCGGGCCGGCGCCCAGCCGATGATCATCGCGAACTACGGCACCGGCACCCCGGAGGAAGCGGCCGAGTGGGTCCGGTACGCGAACGTGACGAAGGGCTACGACGCCCGGTACTGGACGGTCGGCAACGAGAACTACGGCAACGGCCACTACGGGTCGGCGTGGGAGGCCGACCACCACCCCGACAAGAGCGCCACCTACTACGCGAACCTGGTGGTCGAGTACGCGGACGCGATGAAGGCCGTGGACCCGAGCATCAAGGTCGGCGCGGTGCTCACCATGCCGGCGAACTGGCCCGACGGGCTGACCGCTGGTGACGATCCGGGACCGTGGAACCAGACCGTGCTGGACATCGCCGGCCAGAAGATCGACTTCGTTGACGTGCACTGGTACCCGGGTGGCAGCGCCGCCGAATCGCTGCCCCGGACCAGCCACATCACCGACGCGGTCCACCTGCTCCGGGAGCAGATCACCAGGTACGCCGGCCCGGACGCCGGGCGCATCGGCATCAGCCTCACCGAGGTGAACGTCACCTCCCAGGGCATGACCAGCCAGCCGGCCGCGCTGTTCCTCGCCGACGCGTACAGCGGGCTGTTGGCCAACGGTGTGTTCACCGTCCACTGGTGGAACGTGCGCAACGGCATCGGGCAGGTGTCGACAGTGGCCGGGCAGACCGACTACGGCGACTTCGGCATGCTCTCCAGCGGCACCTGCACCTCGGACGGATCGGTCTGCGAGCCGCCGTTGAACACCCCCTTCGCCGCATACCACGGGCTGTCGATGATGAGCCGCTTCGCCCGCACCGGCGATCAGTTCATCCGGGCGGCCAGCGACGACCCGCTGGTGGCCGCACACGCGGTACGCCGGGCCAACGGCGAGGTCGCGGTGCTGCTGGTGAACCGGGATCCGGACAACGCCCACGAGGTGACCATCGACTACGCCGGCTTCGCCCCGTCGAGTGGGGAGCCGACGGTGCACACCCACACCAACGGCGCCACCGCCATCACCACCAGCCGGTCCGGCAGCGCGACCAGCCGGACCCTGCCGCCGTACTCGCTGACCACGCTCGTGGTGCAGTCAGCCGCTCCGGCCACCGGGCACCCCAGCGCACCGGGGCAGCCCACGGCCACCGAGGTCACCGACCGGACCGCGACGATCTCCTGGCCGGCGGCGACCCGGGGCGCGAGCCCGATCGCCAAGTACGAGGTGCACCGGCAGTACGGCGCGGTCAGCGAGCAGCTCGGCGAGACCTCGGGCACCTCGCTGACCGTGGACAACCTCGTCCCCGGGCGCAGGTACACGGTCAACGTGCTGACCCGGGACACCGCCGGCCGGGTCTCGTGGGCGTCGCCGCCGCTGACCTTCACCACCGGCGCCCCGGCCACCAGCAGCTGCGGCGTCCGCTTCACCCGCACCACGGACTGGGGCAACGGTTACGTGGCGAACGTCGACATCGTCAACAACACCGACACCGAGATCGACGGCTGGACGCTGACCTGGACCTGGCCGACGACGTGGCAGCGGGTGGGCAGCGGCTGGAGCGCGAACTGGGAGCAGGTCGACACCACCGTCCGGGTCACCAGCACCGACGACAACCGTCGGATACCCGCCGAGGGTGGTACGAGCGCCGGCTTCGTCGGGGAGTACAGCGGGCCGAACGTGACACCTACCGCCTTCCGGCTCAACGGCACCCTCTGCGCCGTGCTGTGAGGCCGCCGGCGTCGTCGGTGGCGGCATCGCGCTCCACCGACGACGCCGGGACTGGTGATTTTGCCGATGCGGGGCTGGTGGGACGCCCCAAACACTGATCGCAGTCGATACAACTCCAACCCAAGGGAGTATCCGACGTGCGATCTACCACCACCACCCGTCCCCGTTCCCTCTCCCTCCTGGCCCGGCTGGCGATGGCCGCCGTCGTGGCCACCGGTGGCGTCGTCGCCGCCTCGTCCCCAGTCCAGGCCGCCAACCCGTACGAGCGGGGACCGGCACCGACAAACGCCATCCTGGAGGCCAGCCGCGGCCCGTTCGCCACCTCGTCGACGAGCGTCTCCTCGCTGGTCAGCGGCTTCGGCGGCGGCGTCATCTACTACCCGACCACCACCACGGCGGGCACCTTCGGCGCGGTGGCCATCTCGCCCGGCTACACCGCCTCCTGGTCGAGCCTGGACTGGCTCGGCCCGCGGATCGCCTCGCACGGCTTCGTGGTCATCGGCATCGACACGATCACCCGGTTCGACCAGCCGAGCAGCCGGGGTCGGCAGTTGTTGGCCGCGCTGGACTACCTGACCGAGCGCAGTTCGGTGCGCGGCCGGATCGACGCCAGTCGGCTGGCCGTGGCCGGGCACTCGATGGGTGGTGGCGGCAGCCTGGAGGCTGCGGCGAGCCGGCCGTCGTTGCAGGCCGCCGTGCCGCTGGCGCCGTGGAACCTGACCAAGAACTGGTCCAACCTGCGGGTGCCGACGCTGATCGTCGGCGGCGAGTACGACACCGTGGCCTCGGTCTCGTCGCACTCCGAGCCGTTCTACAACAGCATCCCGGCCTCGGCGGAGAAGGCGTACCTCGAACTCAACGGCGAAGGTCACTTCTTCCCCAACACGGTAAACACCCCCACCGCCAAGCAGATGGTGGCCTGGCTCAAGCGGTTCGTCGACGACGACACCCGGTACGAGCAGTTCCTCTGCCCGGGGCCGAGCGGCCTGGCGATCGAGGAGTACCGCGACACCTGCCCGCACTGAGGTCGGTCCGGGGCGGTCGCGTCGCGTCCGCCCCGGCCGTCCGGCCGCCGGTCTTCCGTCCCGTGGACCGGCGGCCTTATATTGCATCAGCAGTGCAAAAATATTGGAGGTGGCGAGTGTCCGACCACACGGCCGACGGGCTGCGCGGGCTGGTCGCCGCGTTCCTGCGGAGGCACGATCCGAGCGGTGACCGCACCGGCTTCCTGCGCGCTCGCTTCGACGCCGGACTGGCCTGGGTGCATCACCCGCCGGGTCGCGGAGGCCTGGGCGCACCGCCGCATCTCCAGGCGGTGGTGGACGACGCCTTCGCCGCGGCCGGTGCGCCGGACAACCAGCCCCGGCGCAACAGCATCGGGCTCGGCATGGCCGCGCCCACCCTGCTGCGGCACGCAAGTGAGGCCCAGTGCCGGCGCTGGCTGCGACCGTTGTGGACCGGCGAGGAGGTGTGGTGCCAGCTGTTCAGCGAGCCCGATGCCGGCTCCGACCTGGCGAGCCTGCGTACCCGGGCGGTGCCCGACGGCGACGGCTGGGTGGTCGACGGGCAGAAGGTGTGGACGTCGCTGGCCCACGAGGCGCGCTGGGCGATCCTGCTGGCCCGCACCGACCCCGCCGCACCGAAGCATCACGGCCTCACCTACTTCGTCTGTGACATGGCGGCGCCGGGGGTGCAGGTGCGGCCACTACGGCAGGCCACCGGTGAGGCAGAGTTCAACGAGGTGTTCCTGACCGGTGTCCGGATACCCGACACCCACCGCATCGGCGAGGTCGGACACGGTTGGCGGATCGCCCGCACCACCCTGATGAACGAACGGGTCGCCATCGGCGGCCGGCCGCTGCCCCGGGAGGGCGGGATGGTCGGGGTGCTGGCCCGGCTGTGGCGGGAGCGACCGGACCTGCGCACCGGTGGCCTGCACGAGGAGGTGCTGCGCGCGTGGGTGCGCGCCGAAGCCGCCCGGCTGGCCGCGCTGCGTCTGCGCCAACTGGTCGCCGCCGGCCAACCCGGCCCCGAGGGTTCGGCGGTGAAGCTCTCCTTCGCCGAGCTGAGCCAGCGGATCAGCGGGCTGGAGGTCGAGTTGCGCGGCGCCGAGGGGCTGCGGCACGACGACTGGACGATGCGGCGGCCGGTGGCCCCGGACCTGCTCGGCCGCACCGCCACCTATCGATATCTACGCGCCCGGGGTAACTCCATCGAGGGCGGCACGTCGGAGATCCTGCGCACCATCATCGCCGAGCGGGTGCTCGGGCTGCCCGCCGAGCCCCGGGTGGACCGATGACCGACCTGCTCTACGACTCCGACGAGGAGGCGCTGCGCGGCAGCGTCCGCGCCCTGCTGGCCACGCACGCACCGTGGCAGCGCATCCTCGCCGCCGTCGACGCCGGTGCGTCGTACGACGCGGAGCTGTGGCGTCGGCTGGTCGACCAGACCGGGGTGACCGGCCTGGTGGTGCCGGCCGAGCACGGTGGCGCCGGGGCCGGGTTCCGCGAGGTCGCGGTGGTGCTGGAGGAACTGGGCCGAGCGGTCGCGCCGGTGCCTTTCCTGGGCACCGTCGTGGCCACCCGGGCGCTGCTCGCCTGCGGCGAGTCCACGCTGCTGCGTCAGGTCGCGGCCGCCGAACGCGACGTGGCGCTGGCCGTCGGTCTCGCCACCGCGCCCGACGCGGCTCCCGGCGCGGTCACCGCCGGCCCCGGGCCGACGCTTTCCGGCCGGGTGGCCGGCGTCGCCGACACCGCGCCGCCTGGCCTGCTGCTGGTCCCGACCGGCGACGGACTGTACGCGGTGGACGCCGCCGATCCGGCGGTGCGGACGACTCCCGTGGTGTCGCTGGATGCCACCCGACCGCTCGTCGACATCGAGTTCACCGCCGCGCCCGCCCGCCGGGTCGCGGCGGGCGAGGTGGCCGCGACGGCGGTGCGGGCGGCGCTCACCGCGGGTGCGGCGCTGCTCGCCTCCGAACAGGTCGGGGTGGCGCAGTGGTGTCTGGACACGACGGTGGACTACGTGCGGCAGCGTCGACAGTTCGGCCGACCGGTCGGCTCGTTCCAGGCGGTCAAGCACCGGCTGGCCGACCTCTGGGTGGAGCTGACCGAGGCTCGGGCGGTGGCCCGGTACGCGGCCGCCAACGCCGCCGGTTCCGAGGCGTCGTTGGCCGCCGCGTTGGCGCAGGCGTACTGCGGCCCGGTGGCGGTCCGGGCGGCGGAGGTCTGCGTCCAGTTGCACGGTGGGCTGGGCTTCACCTGGGAGCACCCGGCCCATCTCTATCTCAAGCGGGCCAAGAGCGCCGCGATCGCCTTCGGCACCGCCGACCGGCACCGGGCCGCCCTGGCCCGGCTGGTCGACCTGCCCGGGCCGGGCACCGCCGAGGGCGTCACGAGTCGCAGTACCGACAGGTAACAACCAGGCATCGAGGGTGTTGACGAAACACGCGAGAAACGTACACTCCGAGTGTAATAATATGGCGGCGAGGCGAGGAGCGGGCTGATGGCGGACGGTCTCGCACTGCACCAGGTCGGCGTCCGCTTCGGCGGCCTCATCGCCCTCGACGACGTCTCGTTGACGGTCGGGCCGGGCGAGGTGGTCGGGGTGATCGGTCCGAACGGGGCCGGCAAGACCACGCTGTTCAACGTCGTCTGCGGCTTCGCCACCGCGCACACCGGCACACTCACCCTCGACGGCCGGCCCTTTCGACCACGGCCGCACCGGCTGACCCGGCTGGGCATCGCCCGGACGTTGCAGGGCACCGGCCTGTTCGCCGGGCTCACCGTGCTGGAGAACGTGATGGCCGGGGCCACCCACACCGCCCGCACCGGGCTGATACCGGCCCTGCTGGGTCTGCCTCGCAGCGACCGCGACGAGCGCCGGCTGCGCGAGCACGCCCGCGCCGTCCTGGCCGACCTGGGCATCACGGAGTACGCCGACGCCGCGCCGGACACCCTTCCGTTCGCGGTACGCCAGCGGGTCGCGCTCGCCCGCGCGCTGGCCGCGCGCCCCCGGCTGCTGCTGCTCGACGAGCCGGCCGGCGGCCTCGGCGCGGACGACGTGGACAGCCTCGCGGAGCTGATCCGGGGGCTGCCGCACCGGGCCTCCGACCCCTGCGCGGTACTGCTCGTGGAACACCACATGGACCTGGTCATGGCGGTCTGTGACCGGATCGTGGTGCTCGACTTCGGGCGGGTCGTCGCCACCGGGCCGCCCGAGGCGGTCCGCGAGGATCCGGCCGTGGTGGACGCCTACCTCGGCGCGGCTCTCGACGAGGCCGCGTAGTGGCCGGCGACCTGCTCACCGCCGAGGCCCTGGCCGCCGGTTACGGGCCGGTGCCGGTGCTGCACGACGTCGACCTGCGGGTGCCCCCCGGCACCATCGCCGCCGTCATCGGCGCCAACGGCGCCGGCAAGACCACCCTGTTGCGCACCCTGTCGGGCATGCTGCGCCCGACCGCCGGTCGGATCCTCCTCGACGGCCGCGACCTGCGCGGCACCCCGGTCGAGCAACTCGTCCGGCGCGGCGTCGCGCACGTGCCGGAGGGGCGCGGCGTGATCGGCGAACTCACCGTGGAGGAGAACCTCCGGCTCGGCGCGTTGTGGCGGCGGGACCGCAGCGACGCCGCGCGCGCCCTCGACGAGGTCTATCAGCTGTTCGAGCCGCTGGCCTCGCGGCGGCGACACCTCGGCCACCAGCTCTCCGGTGGCGAACGGCAGATGCTGGCCCTCGGTCGGGCGCTGGTCGGCCGGCCCCGCCTGCTGCTGCTGGACGAACCGTCACTCGGCCTGGCGCCGCGGGTGGTGGCCCAGACCATGGCGTTGCTGCGCCAGCTGCGCGACGACACCGGGCTGACCGTGCTGCTGGTCGAGCAGAACGTGCGCAGCGCCCTGGCCGTCGCCGACCAGGGCATCGTGATGTCGCTCGGCCGGGTCGCGCTGGCCGCCCCGGCCGCCCGGCTGCGCGACGACGCCGACCTGCGCCACGCCTACCTCGGATTCTGAAGCGCAAGGAGGACCGTGGACCGCTTCCTCTTCCTCACCCTCGACGGCCTGTCGAGGGGCGCGGTCTACGCCGCGTTCGCACTCGCCCTGGTGCTCATCTGGCGGGCCGGGCGGATCGTCAACTTCGCCCAGGGCGCGATGGCGGTGGCCGCCGCGTACGTCGCGTACAGCGTCACCGCCGTGACCGGCTCGTACTGGCTCGGCTTCGGCGCGGCGCTGCTGGCCGGGCTGCTGCTCGGCGCGGTCGTGGACGTCGCGGTGATGCGGCTGGTGGACCACCGGTCACCGCTCAATCCGGTGATCGTGGCGCTCGGGCTGGTCCTGCTGATCCAGGCGATCCTCGGCATGGTGTACGGCAACGAGTACCTGCCGGCCCGGACACCGTTCAGCCGGACCGCGCTGACGGTCGGCGGCACGGCCGTGCTGTCCCCGTACGACCTGTTCGTCTTCGCCACCGTCGGGGTGGTCGGCGCGGCCCTGGTCTGGGTCTTCACCCGGACGGCGATCGGGCTGCGGATGCGCGCCGCGGCGTTCGCACCCGAGGTGTCCCGGCTGCTCGGGGTGAACGTGGGCGGCATGCTCACCCTCGGCTGGGCGCTGGCCTCGGGTGTCGGCGCCCTGGCCGGGATGCTGGTCATCCCCACCGAACTGGGGCTGCATCCGCACGCGATGGACCTGGTCTTCGTCTCCGCGTTCACCGCCGCGGTGCTCGGCGGGCTGGACAGCCCGCCCGGCGCGGTCGTCGGCGGTCTCGGTGTCGGCCTGCTGCTGTCCTACGTCAGCGGGTACGCCGGCGGCGATCTCATCCCGCTCGCGGTGCTCGCGCTGCTGCTGACGGTGCTGCTGTTACGCCCCGGTGGGCTGTTCGCCCCGGTCGCCGCGAGGCGGGTGTGAGCGCCACCCGGGCGGCGACACCGCCCACCCGGCACGCCGCCGTCGATCCCGTTCGCCCCGGCCGGTCACTGCCGACCCTGGTGCGCCACCTCGCCGTCGCGACCGGCGTCGCCCTGCTGGTGCTGGCGGTCAGCTATCAACTCGACTCGTTCCGCAACTACCAACTGGCCACGGTGGCGGCCTACCTCTGCGCCACCGCCGGGCTGACCGTCCTGACCGGGCTCTGCGGGCAGCTCTCGCTGGGACACGGCGCGCTGATGGCCACCGGCGCCTACAGCCTCGCGCTGGTACAGAACGCCTTCGCCGATCGGGGTCTCACCGCCGGTGGGTGGCTGGCCGTGTCGCTGGTGGTGGCGGTGCTGGCCACCGTCGTCGTCGGCGCGGTCGTCGGGGTCGCCGCCGCCCGGCTGCGCGGGCCGTACCTGGCCGGGCTGACCCTGGCCGTGGCGGTGGTGGTGCCGGCGTTGACCGTCACCTTCGACGGGGTCTTCAACGGCGAACAGGGCCTGGCGGTGCCGGTGGCCCCGGCCCCGGCCGCGCTGGGCAGCTACTTCCCGCACGAGCGGTGGCAGCTCTGGATGGCCGCCGCGGCGTCCCTGATCTGCCTGGTGCTGCTGGCGAACCTGGTCCGCAGCCGCTACGGCCGCTCGTTCCGGGCGGTACGCGACGACGAGGTCGCCGCCCGGCTGGCCGGTATCCACGTGGCCCGTACCCAGGTGGTCGCGTTCGTGGTCAGCGCGGCCAGCGCTGGCCTCGGCGGGGCCCTGCTGGCGGTGCTCGCGCAGAGCGTGTCGCCCGGCGCGTTCGGCCTGACGTTGTCGCTGTTCCTGCTGATGGCCGTGGTCATCGGCGGTCTCGGTCGGATCGCCGGGGCGGCCTGGGGCGCCATCCTGCTGGTCGCGCTGCCCGATCTGACGCATTCCCTGACCAACCTGTTCACCCTCTCGCCGGCCGCGGCGCAGCGACTGGAGGGCAACCTGCCGCTGGCGATCTTCGGCAGCACGCTGATCGCGGTCATGATCGTCGCGCCGGGCGGTGTGCAGGGGTTGTTGTCCCGGCTGGCCAGGGCGATGCGCGCCCGCTGGCCGGTCGGGCGGTCGTAACCGTCGCACCTACTCACCCCAACCATCCATTTCGCACTACCGGACCGATGAAAGGTCGGTGTCCCATGCGAAGCACGGCACGGCGCGGTCTCGTGATCGCCACCACTCTCACCCTGTTGCTCACCTCTGCCGCGTGCGGCTCGGACGACGGTCCCGGTGCGGGAGCGCCGGTGCCCGGCGTCACCGACTCGGAGATCGTCGTCGGCACCCACATGCCGCTGACCGGTCCGGCATCCGCCGGCTATTCGAAGATCGCCCCGGCGACGAAGGCGTACTTCGACTACGTCAACGCCAACGGCGGCGTGCACGGCCGCAAGATCACGTACAAGATCATGGATGACGGGTACAACCCCGCCACCACCCAGCAGGTCGTCCGGCAGCTCGTCCTCCAGGACAAGGTCTTCGCCATCCTCAACGGCCTCGGCACGCCGACCCACACCGGCGTGCTGGACTTCCTGCACACCAACCGGGTGCCGGACCTCTTCGTCGCCTCCGGCAGCCGCAGCTGGGACCAGCCCGACCGCTATCCGAACACCTTCGGCTTCAACCCCGACTACACGGTCGAGGGCAAGATCCTGGCGAACCACGTGAAGACCACCCTGCCCGGTCGCAAGGTCTGCTTCCTCGGGCAGGACGACGACTTCGGCCGGGACGCGCTGGCCGGCGTGGAGAAGGTGCTCGGCGCCGACGGCGTGACCGACCGCCAGACCTACGTCACAAGCAACACAAACGTCGCGCCGCAGATCGGTGCGTTCAAGGCCGCCGGTTGCGAGGTGGTCATCCTGGCCACCGTGCCGGGCTTCACCGCCCTGTCCGTCGGCACCGCCGCCCGACTGGACTTCCGCCCCCAGTGGGTGGTGTCGAACGTGGGCGCCGACCACCCGACGCTGGCTCGCCAGCTCGGCGACGCCGCCGGGCTGCTGGAGGGCATGGTCGGTCTGAACTACCTGCCGATGCAGAACGACGCCGACGATCCGTGGATCCAGTTGTTCACCAAGGTCAACACGGAGCACAACGGCGGCGCGGAGTTCGACGGCAACACCGTCTACGGAATGGCGGTGGGCTACCTGTTCGTGCAGGTGCTCCAGGCCGCCGGCAAGGACCTCACCCGGGAGTCGCTTGTCGAAGCCGTCCGCAAGGGTGGCTACCAGGGGCCCGGGGTGGCGCCGTTGCGGTTCTCCGCCACCGACCACTCCGGTTACGGCGGCGGTCGGCTGAGCCGGGTCGAAGGGGGAGAGCAGCGCTACTTCGGTCCGACGTACGAGACCGACGAGTCCGACGGGCCGGTCAACGAGTACGCCACACCGCCGGTGCCGCCACCGGCGAACGGCGTGCCGAGCGCCTGATCCGCTCGCCCGGTGTGCACCGCCCGGCCCGATCCCGGTCGGTGCACACCGGCGAGCTGAGCCGACCCGCGCCGACCCGCCGCGATCCGCGGCGGCACCGGTGCGATCGGGCCGGCTCGTCCGGGCAGGGTCTCGGCAAACGCCTAGACTCGGCTCGCACGAAGGCGACGCCAGGGTGAGGGGGACGGCGGGGATGGTCAGTGCCGAGGCAGCCGGTCGGGTCGACGGGCGCACCGCCCGGGCCGAGCGCACCCGGGCGGCGATCGTCGAGGCGCATCTCGCGCTCATCTCCGAGGGAGACCTGCGCCCGACCGGCGAGCGCATCGCCGAGCGGGCCGGCATCTCCCTGCGTACGCTCTGGACCAACTTCAAGGACATGGAGACCCTGTTCGAGGCCAGCGGGGCGGAGCTGCTTCGTCAGCAGGACGCCGCGTGGCGGCCGATCTCGCCCAGCCTGCCGCTGGCCAAGCGGGTCGACGCGTTCTGCCGGCAGCGGGCGAAACTGCTGCAACTGATCGCGCCGTCGGCTCGGGCGGCACAGATGCGCGAACCGGTCTCCGCGCAGCTGCGCCGCAACCGCCTCAAACACATCGCCCGGGTACGCGACGAGGTCGAGCAGCTGTTCGCCGACGAGCTGGACCGCACCGGGCCGGCCCGGGACCAGGTGGTCAACGCCGTGGTGGCGGCGAGCACCTGGCCGGCGTGGTCGACCCTGCGCGACAGCCTCGGGTTGGGCGTGGACGCCGCCCGCGCGGTGATGGCCCGCACCGTCGGCGCGCTGCTCGCCGAGCCGGCCGACCGCTGACCCGGGCCGCCGCCACCCGACAATTCCCTCTTCTCAAGCGCCGATGCGTAGGCGAGACTCGATGCATGGTTACTGCATCGACGGTGCAAATAGCTGTGCTACGGGGCCGGCAGGCGGAGTGCCGGGAGATCCGGAGACTGCTCGCCGCACCGGCCGGGAAGGCGCTGCTGCTGCACGGCGAACCCGGGTCCGGGCGTAGCACCCTGCTGGCGTACGCCCACCGGCACGGCCGGGGGCGTCGGCTGCTCGCCGCGGCTGGCCTGCCCGACGAGGCGATGCTGCCCTACGCCGGATTGCAGCGGCTGCTCGATCCGGTGCTCGACGGCATCGGCGCGTTGCCCGAGCGGCAACGGGAGGTGCTGCGTCGGGCGGTGGCCGGTGAGGGCTGTCGCGACCAGGACCAGTTGGTGCTCTCCCACGCCGTGCTCGGGCTGCTCGCCGAGGCCGCCCACGACGGCCCGCTGCTGTGCACCATGGACGACCTCGACGTCGGCGACGCCCCGACGGCGCGGTTGCTGACCCTGGTGGCCCGACGACTGCCGCAGCTGCCCGTCGTCCTGCTGCTCACCGCCGGCAGCGACCGCGGAGCGGACGCGATACCCGGCCGCCGGCTGCTGCCGCTCGACGAGCCGGACAGCCACGCCCTGCTGGCCGCGCGCCGCCCGGGGCCGCCACCACCCGGCCCGGTGCTGGCCGGGCTGAGCGCCCTCGCCGCCGGCAACCCGCAGGCCCTGGTCGACCTCGCGGACTCGCTGGCACACGGCCAGTGGCACGGGCTGGAACCGCTGCCCACGACCCCGCCGGCCGACGGCGGCCTGGGCCGGGCCTACCGTGGCCTGCTCTCCCGTCTGCCCGGCGAGACGCGGCGCGCGCTGCTGCTGGCCGCGCTCGCCGCGACCGCCCCGGCCGACCATACGGACGTCGCGGATCCGGTGACGCTGAGCCGGGCGCTGCGAGCGGCCGGCGACAGTCTCGCGGTGCTCGCACCGGCCGAGGCCGCCGGCCTGATCCGATTCACCGCACCGGGCGGTGTCGCCTTTCCCCGCTCGCTGGCCCGGGCCATGGTCGAGGCCACCGCCTCCGTGACCGCGCGCCGCGACGCCCATCTACTGCTCGCCGCCGCGCTCGACGGCACCGGGGCCCGGTTGCGTCGGGCCCTGCACCTGGCGGCGGCGACCGACGGACCGGCACCGGCGTTGGCCACGGAACTGGCGGACGCGGTGGACGACCGTGTGGACCGCTCCACCGCGGCGACCGCGCTGGCCCGGGCCGCCGAACTCAGCGACGATCCGGTGCTCGCCGCCAGCCGGCAGGTCACCGCCGCCCGCTACGCCTGGCAGGCGGGGGATCCCGGTCGCGCCCGCGCGTTGCTACATCGCGTCGCGGACGTGCCGGTCACTTCTCCCACCGGCGGTCTCGCCGAGCTGCTGCGGGGCGAGATGCGACTGCGCTGCGGCTCGGCGCCGGCCGCGTTGCCGAACCTGCTGGCCGCCGCCGGCGCACTGGCCGAGATGGACCGTGAGTCGGCACTGGTCGCGCTGGTCCGCGCCGGTGAGGCGGTCTGCTTCTGCGGCGACCAGTACCGCTACGCCGAGGTGGCCCGACGGATGGCGGCACTCCGTCGCGACGGGGACCCACCCTGGGCGGACCTGCTGACCACCCTGGTCGCCGGGGTGGCCGCCACGCTGCGCGGTGACCACGCCCACGGCGGCCCGCTGCTACGTCGGGCGGTGGTGTTCGGCGACCGGTTGACAAGTGCGGCAGCGACCCCGACCGCGTTGACCGGCGCGGCCGTGGCCGGTCTGCTGGTCGCGGTGGACGCGGCGGCGTACCGGCTCGCCGACCGCGCCGTCGAGTTGGCGGCCGACCGGGGCGAGGTGTCCCTGTTGCCCCGGGCGCTCGAACTACGCGCGATGAGCGAGTACTGGCTGGGTCGCCACGAGGCCGCGACGCAGAGCTGCCGGGAAGGGCTGCGGGTGGCGCGGGCCGCCGGCCAGCGCAGCAGCGCCGGCGTGCATCTCGGCCTGCTCGCCGTGCTCGCGGCCGTGCGGTCCGACCACGACGCCAGTCTCGGCCACGTCGCCGAGCTGGGCGACGTCGCCGTACCGGGTAGCCGCCCGCACGCCCTCGCCGAGTGGGCCCTCGCGTTGCTGGACCTGGTCGACGCCAGGTACGCCGACGCGGCAGACCGCCTGGCCGCGTTGGCCCGGCCCGGTACCGGACGCGGCCAGGTCCTCGTCCAGGTGATGGCGACGCCCCACCTCGTGGAGGCCGCCGCACACGATGGTCGGCACGCCCGGGCCCGGGCCGCGCTCGCCGTCTTCGACCGCTGGGCCGGCAGCACCGCCAGCCCGCTGCGCCGGGCGTTGTCGGCCCGCTGCCACGCGCTGCTGGCCCCGCGCGGTAGCGCCGAGGCCGAGCGGTACTTCCGGGCCGCGCTGTCCCTGCACCCGTGCGACGCCGCCACCTTCGAACGGGCGCGCACCGAGTTGCTCTTCGGTCGGGAACTGCGCCACGCCCGCCGCCCCCGCGAGGCTCGCGGTCACCTGCACCGGGCCCGGCAGACCTTCATCCTGCTCGGCGCCGAGGCGTGGGCGCGGCAGTCCACCGTGGAGCTGCGCGCCGCGGGGGAGTCCGTCGGTACGCCGGACCCGGACGCCGTGCGGCTGCTCACCGGTCAGCAGCTGCGCGTCGCCCACCTGGTCGCCTCCGGTGCCACCAACCAGGAGGTGGCCAGGCAGATGTTCCTGTCCACCCGGACCGTCGACCATCACCTGCGCAACATCTACCACCGGCTCGGCATCCGCTCCCGCACCGAGCTGGTCCGCGCGTTGGGCTGACGTGGCCAAACCGATATTCAACTGATCCATGACGGGCGTCAGAATTTCTTGACATTTGAGGGTCGGTGGCCCACGATGGCCAACACGGCCGGGTGATCTCACTCACATCCAGCCCGCCGCAGGTCCCAAGGCACCTGTCGGTGTTGACGCGCCCACCACTCCCGCCCCAGGAAGGGCCTTGTCGATGAAGAAGCTATTCACGGTCGGGCTGATCGCCAGCGTCGCGATCGCGCTCGCTGGATGTACGGACTCCGATGCCACCCCCTCGGGAGAGAATAGCGGCGAACTTCGCCAGGTTCGTGTCGCGGCCCTGCCGATCACCGAGACCGCCGCGTTGTGGGGTGGCATGAAGGCCGGCATCTTCGAAAAGCACGGGCTGTCGATCGAGGTGCTGCCCGCGCAGGGCGGCGCACAGGCCATCCCCGCGCTCATCAACGGCGACATCGACTTCGCCATCGGTCAGCCGTTCGGTCCGTTCCGGGCCGACCTGCAGGATCTCGGAGTCGTGATCATCGGCAACTACGCGTCGTCCTACGCCGAGGGCGACGACATCAACGCCGTGGTGGCCTCGGCCAAGTCGGGCATCACCAGGCCGGCGGAGCTCGCGGGCAAGCGGGTGGCGGTCAACAGCCTGGGCGCGGCCGGCGACGTGACGATCATGGCCGCGGTGGAGAAGGACGGCGGCGACCCCTCGACCATCAAGTTCGTCGAGGTCGCCTTCCCCGACGTCCCGGCGCAGCTCGAGGCCGACAA
This sequence comes from Verrucosispora sp. WMMD703, assembly GCF_049178935.1. NCBI lineage: Bacteria > Bacillati > Actinomycetota > Actinomycetes > Micromonosporales > Micromonosporaceae > Micromonospora > Verrucosispora sp. WMMD703. Next base: position 3,385,277 of record NZ_JBMHMM010000004.1, read on the forward strand.
CATCGACGCCGCCTGGGTGCCGGAACCCTTCGTCACCCAGCTGCGCAACCGTGGCGACACCTTCGTCGTCGCGCCGTACCAGGCGGTCGCCCCCGGGCTCGCGACGCTCACCGCCATCACGACGAAGGAGCAGCTGGACTCTGAGGCCGAGCTGGTCGCCGACTTCACCGCGGCGATGAAGGAGACCCTCGCGTGGGCCCAGGACTCCGCCAACGAGGCGGCCGTCCGCCAGGCGATCAAGGACAACCTGGAACTTCCGGAGGCGGTCGCGGACTCGGTGAAGCTGCCGGAGTTCGGCTGGGAGCTGGACCGGGCGAGCCTGGAATCGCTGGCCACGCTCGCCGGCAAGTACAAGGTGCTCGATCAGCAGCCGAACTTCGATCGCCTCATCCAACAGCAGTAGCCGGCGCGGTCCCGCCCTTCCCGGTGACCGACCGGGAAGGGCGTCGCCGCCGACCACGGGAGCAACATGCACGTCTTGTCCCTCCGGCGTCCCCGTTCGCTGCGCAAGGTGATGCTGGGCGTTGTCGGGCTGACCGGGTTCCTCGTCATCTGGCAGCTGGTCCCGACCCTGGGCCTGATCAACTCGCAGTACCTGCCGTACGTCACGGACGTGCTCGCCCGGCTCGCCGAGGAGTTCCGTGACCTCGCCTTCTGGCGCCGGCTCGGGTACACCATGACCTCCTGGGCGATCGGGCTGGCCGTGGCCACCGCCGCCGCCGTCGTCCTCGGCACGATCGTCGGCCTGGTGCCCTTCCTGCGCCGCGCCACCCACACGGTGGTGGAGTTCCTGCGGCCCATCCCGTCGGTGGCGCTCATCCCGCTCGCCGTGCTGTTGTTCGGCATCCAGATGCAGGCCGCCCTGCTCATCATCATCTACGCGTCGTTCTGGCAGGTCTTCGTCCAGGTGATCTACGGCGTCGCCGACGTCGACGCGGTCGCCCGGGACACCGCCCGCAGCTTCGGACTCACCCGCCGCGAGCGGCTGTCGTACCTGGTGCTGCCGACCGCCCTGCCGTACCTCATGACGGGCGTCAGGCTGGCTGCGGCGGTCGCCCTCATCCTCGCCATCACAGCCGAGATGGTGATCGGCAATCCCGGTCTGGGGCGAATGATCGAGCTGTCCCGGTCCGCCGGTGACGCGGTCGGCCTGTACGCCTTCGTGGTGGTCACCGGTCTGCTCGGGCTCGTGGTGAATCTCGTCTTCCGGTTCATCGAGCGGCGCTCGTTGTCGTGGCACCAGTCCGTACGCGGTGAGGAGGTCCTGTGACCGTGCACACCGGCCGGATCGCCCAGCGCTCGCGCGGGCGCGGCCTCGGGCGCCGCGTCGCTGCGGGTTTCCTCTACCCGCTCGGCCTGCCCTTCCTGCTGCTGGTGGTCTGGGGAGTGGCGTCGAGCTCGTCGACCAACCGGTTCTTCCCCGGCCCCCTCACGATCTTCGAAGCCTTCCGGGAGACCTGGATCGGCCCCGCGTTCGTCGACGACGTGCTGCCGAGCCTCTACCGGCTCGCCCTCGGGATCGCGGCCTCGATCGTGATCGGCATCGCCGCCGGCACGCTCATCGGGCTGTTCCAATGGCTACGGGAACTGCTCGAACCGCTGCTGGAGTTCTTCCGGGCCATCCCGCCGCCGGTGCTGATCCCGGTCGTGATGCTGCTGCTCGGCATCACCGACACGATGAAGGTGGTCGTGATCGTCTCCGGCGCGGTCTGGCCGATCCTGCTGAACACGATCGACGGTGTCCGGGCCACCGACAGCGTGATGTCCGAGACCGCCGACTCGTTCCAGATCACCTGGTGGGAGCGGCTCCGGTTCCTCGTGCTCCCGGCCGCCAGTCCGCGGATCATGACCGGGGTCCGGCAGGGGCTCTCGGTCGCGCTGATCCTGATGGTCATCTCGGAGATGTTCGCCTCGTCCGCCGGACTGGGCTATCGGATCGCCTACTTCCAACGCAACTACCTCATCGCCGAGATGTGGAGCGGCATTCTCCTGCTCGGCCTCGTCGGCGTGCTCCTCGCCGCGACCTTCGGTGTCGTCGAGCGACGGGTGCTGCGCTGGTACCACGGAATCAGGGAGGTCAACCGTGCCTGACCGGAGCACCCTGCTGCGGGTGGAGCACCTGCGCAAGGTCTACGAGTCCACGAACGGCGATGTCGAGGCGATCGGGGACATCAGCTTCACCATGCGCTCCGGTGAGCTGGTCTGCATCGTCGGGCCGTCGGGCTGCGGCAAGACGACCCTGTTGAAGTGTCTCGCCGGCTTGCTCCGGCCCACCAGCGGCCTGGTCGAGATGGACGGAGAGCCGGTGACCGGCCCGAGCCCGGCGATGGCAGTCGTCTTCCAGGAGTACGGTCGCAGCCTCTACCCGTGGTTGACCGTCCGGGGCAACGTCGAGCTGCCGCTGCGGCACAAGCGGCTGTCCCGCCAGGAACGCGACAAGCTCGTCACCGACGCCATCGAGGCGGTCGGGCTGGCGCACGCGGCACGCAGTCACCCGTGGCAGCTTTCCGGCGGCATGCAGCAGCGGGTGGCGATCGCGCGGGCCATCGCGTACCAACCCGAAGTGCTGATCATGGACGAGCCGTTCGCCGCGGTCGACGCGCAGACCCGCGCGGACCTGGAGGATCTCGTCCGCGAGCTGCACACGAACCGGAAGATCTCGGTTCTCTTCGTCACCCACGACATCGACGAATCGGTTTACCTGGGGGAACGGGTGCTGGTGTTGTCCGCGTCGCCGACCTGGGTGCAGGAGGATCTGACCGTCGACCTGCCGCCGGAGCGCGACCAGATCACCACCCGGGCGCTGCCGCGCTTCACCGAGCTGCGTACGCATGTCTACGACCAGATCCAGCGTGCGAAGCGCGGGCAGACCGTCGCCCCGTGACCGTGCCGCGGGGTGGATTCGCTCGAGAGGGAGAGCTGTGCGCAGTCGTCAGCCGAAGCAGCTGCTGCTCGCGTTCTTCGGCGAGCACGTCGTCGACGATGCGGTTGGCCCGATTCGCGCCAGCGTCCTGATCGGGGTGCTCGAAGGCGCCGGCGTCGCCGCACCGGCGACGCGGGCGACCCTCGACCGGCTGGTGCAGACCGGCATGCTGGACCGGAGCAAGAGCGGCCGGGAGATCCTCTTCTCGCTCACCGAGCACGGCGTGGCGGTGCTGCGGGAGGCCACCGCACGCGTCCGTGGCCCGCGCCCGTTCGAGCCGCAGGGCACCGGCTGGACCCTCGTCACGTTCACGATCCCCGAGGGACAGCGGACCCTGCGCCACCGGTTGCGTTCCACCCTGACCTGGGAGGGGTTCGCGCCGCTGCGCGACGGGCTCTGGCTGGCGCCCGGTGAGGTCGACCTCGCCGGGTCGCTGGAGCCGTTGTGTCAGGACCTTCCCCCCAAGACGGTCGTCGCCTTCCACGCCCGGGAACTCGCCGGGTTTCCGATCGCCGACAGTGTCCGGGCGGCATGGGACATCGAGGCGATCCGGCGGGAACACCTGGCGTTCATCGAGGTGTGGGGCGATCCGGGCGCCGCGACCCAGGCGGCGAGCGCGCTGACCGTACGCACCATGCTGGTGGCCGACTGGCTCGCGTTGCTGCGCGCGGACCCGAGGTTGCCCCGCGAGTTCATGGACGCGCAGTGGCCGGCCGAGCGGTCGACGCAGGTCTACCGGCGGATGCACCAGCGGCTGGCTGCGGCCTCCGCCGACGAGTTCGCCGCCCTCGTCACCGCTGGCACCGGTGCGGTGGCCAGGAACGTCGCCGGTGCCGCGGCGAGGTCGGTCGGCGATCCGGCCCGGCGCAGCCGGGCCTAGCCGGCGAACCGGCTCCGCAGATCGCCCTTGCGCACCTTCCCGGACGCGGTCCGGGGAAGTTCGTCGACGACGACCACGTTCTTGGGCACCTTGTAACGGGCGACCCGGCCGTCGAGGAACTGCTGCACCGTCGCCGTGTCGACGGTGGCGTCCTCCCGCACCGTCATGATCGCCCACGGCACCTCGCCCCACCGCGCGTCCGGTACGCCGATGACCGCCACGCCGGTCACTCCGTCGATCTCGCCGAGCAGGACTTCGATCTCGGCCGGGTAGATGTTCTCGCCCCCCGAGATGATCATGTCCTTGAGGCGGCCCGAGATGTAGAGGTAGCCGTCGGCGTCGAGGTATCCGAGGTCGCCGGAGCGGAACCAGCCGTCCGGGGTGAACGCCTCGGCCGTCGCCTCCGGCAGCAGGTGATAGCCGGGGAAGACGTTCGGGCCGCAGATCTGGATCTCACCGATGCCGTCGTCGCCGATCGGTGCGCCGTGTTCGTCGGCGATCCGCACGCTCGTGAAGAAGTGCGGCAGGCCCACGCTGCCCTGCTTGGCGCGGGTCATCGCCGGGGGCAGCGACGTCGCACCCGGCGACGCCTCGGTCATGCCGTAGCCCTGCGAGAACGACAGGCCGCGTTCCTCGTAGGCGTTGAGGATCCGGGTGGGTACGGCCGAGCCACCGCAGGTCAGCTTGCGCAACGTCGACAGGTCGGTGGTGACCCAGTTCGGGTGGTCGGCCATCAGCTGGTACGTGGTCGGCACGCCGCTGAGCATGGTGACGCCGTGCCGCTCGATCTGGGCGAGCGCGCGTCCCGGCTCGAAGCCCTTCTCCAGCACCAGCGTGGCGCCCTTGAGGATGACCGGCAGCGCACCCATGCCGAGGGACGCGACGTGGAACAACGGCGAGATCATCAGCGCGACGTCGGTCGACACGACGTCGTAGTCGACCACGCAGTTGAGCGCGACCCAGGTGAGGTTGCCATGGGTCAGCACGGCACCCTTGGCCCGGCCGGTCGTGCCCGAGGTGTAGATGATCGCGGCCGGGTCGTCCAGGCTCACCGCCACGGCAGCGTCGTCCACGGCGGTCGTGCTCAGCAGCCGGGTCAGTCCCGGCCGGTCGGCCGTACCCTCTCCGGTGACGACGACGCGCGGGGACGGCCCGGTGCCGATGGCTGCGGCCACCCGCTCGCCGAACTCGGGATCGTGGATCAGCACCCGCGCGCCGCAGTCGGTGAGCACGTGGGCGACCTCGGGCGGCGCCAGCCGGGTGTTGATCGGCACGAAGACGGCGCCCAGCCGCGCCGCGCCGAACATCACCTGGAGGAAATCCGGACTGTTCTCGCCCAGGTAGGCCACCGCGTCGCCCTTGCCGACGCCGAGCCGCCGCAGCAGGGCGGAGACTCGGTCGGTGCCGTCGGCGAACTGGCGGTACGTCACGGTGGAGCCCTCGCCGTGGACTAGGGCGAGCTTGTCGGGGGACTTGAGCCGGCGCTTGGCCAGCCAGGCACCGATTCCTTGTTCGTGCATCAGCGGTCTCCCGGTGGTGGCGGATGGTGCGTCGATGCGTGGCCGGTCGGCGTGCCGGTGGCCGGGCGGCCTCCCGGCGTGCCGCTGGCTGTCAGGCGTAGAAGCGGTACAGGCCGCGGGCCACCACTGCGGGCTTGGCGCCGCCGTCGATCTCGATCGTCTGGTCGACGGCGATCTGGTAGCCGCCGGCCACCTCGACGACCTCGGCGACCGTCGCGGTCATGCGTACCCGCGAGCCGACCTTTACCGGGGCCGGGAAGCGCACCTTGTCTAGGCCGTAGTTGACCTTCGTGGTGACCCCCTTCACGTCGAGCAGTTCGGTCCAGAAGGGCACCGCCAGCGAGAGCGTGAGGAAGCCGTGCGCGATGGGCGCGCCGAAGGGGCCGTTCTTCGCCCGCTCCGGGTCGACGTGGATCCACTGGTGGTCGTCGGTGGCGTCGGCGAAGAGGTTCACCTGGTCCTGGGTGACCGTCCGGTAGTCGGTGTAGCCGAGGTCGGTGCCGGCAAGGTCGGCGAGCTGTTCGTAGGTGATCGTCGTCGTCATGAGCGTCCTCTCGTCGTCAGCTGGACAGGCGCAACAGCCGGACGGCGTTGTCCTTCAGGATGCCGGGAAGCACCTCGGGCTTGAGGTCGGTGGTGCGCACGTCCCGCAGCCAGCGGTCCGGGGTGAGTAGCGGGTAGTCCGTGCCGAACAGCACCCGGCGCTTGAGCAGCGAGTTCGCGTACCGCACCAGCTCGGCCGGGAAGTACTTCGGGCTCCAGCCGGACAGGTCGATCCAGGTGTTCGGCTTGTGGGTGGCCACCGACAGCGCCTCGTCCTGCCAGGGCACCGACGGGTGGGCCATGATGATCTGGAGGTCGGGGAACTCCGCCGCGACGGGGTCGAGCAGCATCGGGTTCGACAGGCCGAGCCGGAAGCCGTAGCCGCCCGGCATCCCGGCACCGATGCCGGTCTGCCCGGTGTGGAACAGCGCCGGCACACCGGCCTTTTCGAGCAGGCCCCACAGCGGGGCGTACTGCTCGTCGCTCGGATCGAAGCCCTGCACGGTGGGATGGAACTTGAAGCCGCGTACGCCCTCGTCCTCGATCAGCCGACTGGCGAGGTCGAGCGCCGCCGCTCCGGTGCGCGGGTCGACCGACCCGAACGGGATCAGGACGTCGGCATGCTCGGCCGCGGCGCGGGCGATCTCCACGCTCGACAGCGGCTGGTGCGCCAACTGGGTGCGGGCGTCCACCGTGAACACGACTGCCGCCATCTGGCGTTCCCGGTAGTACTGCGCCACCGCCTCGATCGCCGGGCGCGGCCCGTCGGCCTTGAAGTACTTCGACACCGCCGCCACCAGGTCGTCGGGCAGCGAGTTGTGGCCGTGCTCGTCGACCTCGATGTGCACGTGCATGTCGATCGCGGTGACGGCGTCGAGGTCGATGGCGGGTTGGTACATGATGGGGAACTTTCGTCCGGCGGGTCAGGAGCCTGCGGTCTTGAACTCCTCGGGGAGTTCCGGGAACCGCTCGCCGACGCTCTGCAGCGCCCCGGCGAACGTCGCCGGCCAGGCTTCGAGCAGAGCATCGTACGTCCAGCCGCCCTCGCGGTGGGCGGTCAGCGCCGCCTCCGGGTGGGTCCAGACCTGGAGCCGGTCGCCGCCCACCCCGATCACCTGACCGGTGACCCCGCCGGCCGCGTCGGAGCCGAGGAACGCGATGAGACCGGCGACGTCCTCAGCCGTGCCGAAGCCGAGATCGTGCCGGAAGAACGCCGGCATCGGCTCGCCCTGCTCGGCCGCCTGCACGGCAGCGGCGAAGTAGGGAACGGTGGCGGTCATGGCGGTCGCGGCCACCGGGACCACGGTGTTGGCGGTGATGCCGGCGCGCTTGAGCTCCAGCGCCCAGGTACGCGTCATGCCGACGATGCCCGCCTTGGCGGCGGCGTAGTTGGTCTGGCCGAAGTTGCCGCGCTGGCCGGTGGGGGAGCCGATGCAGATGATGCGGCCACCCTCGCCCGCGGTCCGCATGTGTTGCACCGCCGCGCGCACGGTGGTGAAGGTGCCGCGCAGGTGCACGTTGATGACGGTGTCGAAGTCCTCGTCGGTCATCTTCCACAGCACGGTGTCGCGCAGCACACCGGCGTTGGTGACCAGGATGTCGAGTCGACCGAACGTCTCGACGGCGGCAGCGACCAACCGCTCGGCGGTCTCGGTCGGGCCGACCGGAGCGACCACCGCGGCGGCCCGGCCACCGAGCGCCTCGATCGACGCGACGGCGTCGGCCGTGGCCTGCGCGTCGACATCGTTCACCACCACGGCGGCACCCTGCCGGGCGAGCTCCTGCGCGTACGCGAGGCCGAGACCGCGGCCGGATCCGGTGACGATGGCGACCTTGCCGTCCAGGGACATGGAGAACTCCTTCGTGTTCACCCGATCTGAGCACGGACCGTTGAAAATGTCAATCATTGGTGAAACGCGCTACCATCGTCGCCATGTCCGCTAGCGGGAAGACCCGGCTGCCGGGGCGGGACGCCCTGCGGGACAGCGTGCTCGGCGGTGACCTGGTCTTTCTGCTGGCCCGCGCCAACGCGCTCACGCTCGCGGCGGCCAACGCCGCCCTCGCCGAGCACGGGCTCAAGGCGCGGTCCTACTCCGTGCTCGCGCTGGCCGCCGACGGGGTTCGACCCACCCAGCGGGAGCTGGCCGAGTTCCTCCGCCTCGACCCGAGCCAGGTCGTCGCGCTTGTCGACGGGCTCGAACAGCGCCAGTTGGTGGAGCGCCGCACCGACCCCGCCGACCGGCGGGCCAACGTCCTCGTCGCGACCGACGCCGGCCGGGATCTGTTCGCCCGTGCGCAGCAGGCCGCCCGTGCTGTCGAGCTGGGCCTGCTGGCCCCGGTCACCCCCGAGGAGCACGAGCGGCTGGCCGGCCTGCTGCGCCTGCTCGCCTTTCCCGACTGAGCGCGGTCGGGGAGGCCCGCGACGAGCGAGCCTCCCCGACTACGCGCTGAGCCTCAGAAGCGGATCCAGGTGCCGGCGAGCGGGCGCTGCCCGACGCCCGGTTTCGACCAGTCACAGACACCGTCGGGGAAGACCGCGCGCAGCCGCTGCCACTGCTCGGCGGTGAAGCGCACCCCGTACCCCGACTTGCGCAGCGGCTGAAGCTGGCACTTGAGCACCGCCGAGGTGGTCGGCCCGCCCGCCACCACCCGGGGATTGCGGTGGTACGGGTAGAGCTGGTTGCACCGGGCGTTCGGGTCGAGGGTCAGCCGCTCCACGATCCGCTCGCCGTCGGGCGCGACACAACCGTCGGCCAGGCCACGCGGCCGGGACAGCCGGGTGAGCGCGACGGCGTCGAGGTGCGGACGGGCCGCCGCGAGCCGGCCGCGCGCGGTCAGCCAGGCGTCCATGTCGGCGAGCGCCTGCTCCTGGATCGCCGCGCTGGCCGCGCCCGGCGGGCCGGTGACGCTGACGTGGTTGTCGGCGTTGCCGTTGGCCCGCACCAGCCGCTCCCGCATCGTCCACGAGCGGAACCGGTCGTGGAAGTCGCCTGTCGGGTCGGTGTAGCCGCGCGTCTCGATGACCGGGGTCCAGCGCAGCCCGCCGTCGAACTGGTTGACCCGGCCGGTCGCGTACGCCCTGCTGATCGCCGCGACGTTCGCCGAGGTGCGCTGCGGCGTGCGGTTGCCCTCCACGCCCAAGCCGCCGATGCCCTCGTTGAGCCGGACGAACTGCTCCGGGCTGATCACGCCCGCCCTGAGCGTCGCCAGGCCGTACTGCACGCCGACGGTGTCCGGGATGATCGGCCGGCCGGCACCGGTCCTCGGGTCGACGCCGTAGACGTTCGAGACGAAGTCCGCCATGGCGCAGCGGATGCCCTCCGGGTTGGTGTCCGGGTGGTAGCGCCGGTCGGCGGGGATGTGGGCGGGGCAGGCGGTCGGCCAGTCCACACTGTCGAAGAACTGGTAGCCGAAGCACGTGTTCGGGCTGCCGAAGCCACTGACGGCGTGCTGCTGCGCCGCCGACAGCCCGGCGGCGGTGGCCGCCTGGGAGATGAACCGGCACTCGTGACCGGAGATGGTCGTGGAGCGCTCGTCCGGGTAGCCGATGCTGCCGATGACGCCGTCCAGGATGCCGGGGTAGGCGTTCGAGATCAGCAACTGCTGCATGGTGCCGGCCGATCCACCCCAACCCATGGTGAAGGCCGGTACGCCGAGCGTCTCGACGAAGTGTTCCTTGACCATCATGGCCGTTTCGGCGGACGTGACGTCGTTGCAGTTGTGCGCGTACACGTTGAAGGTCGCGCTGGCGACCGCGTAGCCGCGGCTCAGCAGCGTGTGGTCGAGTACGCCGCCGGTGCTGGTGGCCTGGGTGTGGCCGATGCCGCAGGCGCCGCCGAAGGTGTAGACCAGCCGCTCGTTCCAGCCACGCGTGGCCGCCCAGGGGCTCGGGGCCGGGGTGCCGGGCTGGTGCAGCATGGCGATCTCGTACACCGCCCGGTTGATGGTGCCGCGTTCGATCCGCACCACGTACGGGACGGTCCGGCCGGCCGTGGTGGTTGTGCTGGCCACGTCCGCCGGCAGCGGACCGTCGGGCAGGTCGGCGAAGCTCCCGGCGGTGCTGCGGTACCGGTAGCTGACCTGAGCCTCGGTGACGTGGCAGTTCTCGTCGACCGGGCCCAGGTGCCACGGACTGCCCGAGGCGGTGCAGAACAGCGGGATGTGCGGCCCGGAGAAGACCGGGCCGGCGGCCGGATGGTTGACAAGCGTCAGGCTGGCGCCGGGGCGTCCCCAGCCCGGTCCGTGCGTGCGGACCTCGATCCGGTTGCGGCCCAGCTTCAGCCGGTCCACCAGGCCGAGCAGGGTCCGCTTGTCGCCCGCTGGGCGGAAGCGGCCGGTCACGTCGCGGCCGTCGAGGCGGACCTTCACCCGGTGGGGCGCGACGGTACGCGGCACGGTGACCCGTACCAGGGCGTCGCCGCCGCTGACCATGTCCGGGCGGCCGGAGACGACAGTCACGTCGAAGCCCCTGTCGCCGCCCTTGCCGGTCAGGGGCGCGGCGCCGGCCGGTGCGGAGCTGCTGACCAGTGCGATGGCGACGAGCGCGGTCAACGCCACCCGGAGGGGTCGGTGCCGGGTGCTCCTCCTCGAACGGTGGATGGGCATGGCGGGACCCCTTTCAGCCGGGGACGGGCGGCTGGGCCTCCGGGGTCGAAGGCACGGGGAGAACGTAATGCGAAAACTGATCGGCAGTCAATGGAAGTGCAATGCATCGATGCCGTGAGGTGGCCCTGGGCCGGGTTCGGCACGGATGTACGGTGCGGTCAGACCGGTTCGAGCCGTTGGACGAGGTCCTCGAAGCGCTTCTGGGCCAGCGGTGCCAGTGCCTCGGAGATGCTCAGGAACATCGCCCGTGCCTCGGCGCGTGGAAACGACGCGGGTAGGAACTCGACCGGCAGGTCAGGGTCGGTGCCGACAAGCGCCCGCCAGTCGCTCACCAACTCGGTACGCGCGACGAGCGCCTCCGCCGCCGGCACCGCACCGGCCTCGGCCCGGTCGGCCAGGTCGCGGTAGCGGTGCAGGAACTCCTGGTATCCGGCGGCCACCTCGTCGATCCGCCAGGCCGCCTCCAGCCGCGCCCTGCCGTCCGGCAGCAGCTCAAGGTCCGTGGAGCGCAGGAGCACCGCGTCGGTGACGCCGAGTTCGCTGAGCTGCTCGCGTGCCTCGTGGAGCCGGTCGTGCGGGGTGACCCAGGTGGCGTCGTACAGCGGCCAGAACGTCAACCAGCGCAACCGGGCCCGGATCAGCCGCCGCTGGTTCGCGTCCTCCAGCGGAACGGTGAACGCGATGAGCGTCCAACTGCCGTCCCAGGTGCTCTCGTCGGTCGCGGCGAAGATGCGCCGCGCTCCGCGCTGGAGGATGTGCCAGGCCGGCTCGGTCAACCGGTAGCTGGTCCGGCGGCCCTCCTTGGTCCGCTGGAGCATGCCCCGCTGGGTCAGCCGGGCGAGCGTGGCGCGGGCGTTCGCGGGGGCGATGTCGAACTCCGCGAGGACCGCCACCAGACCCCCGGACGGCAGCGGAGCACGACCGGCGTGCCAGTGGTCGCCGAGCAGGGTCACCAGCAGCCGCTGGGACCGGGCCCGCCCGACCGCCGCCCGCTCCGACGGCGAACCCGGCGGCGACTCACCCAGAACATCGCTCACCACGACGACGCCCCGGTGGCGATTGCGCCGCTGCGGGGCTGACCAGAGCGCATCAACACCCGGACACGTTACTGCGCCAGGTCACAGCGCGGTACCGGCCTCACCCGACCGGCCGCCGTGACCCGTACGAGGTGCCGAGGGATCGGGAAATGGTCCGGCCGGCCGCCTGGACCAGCGGCGCCAGCGCCACCGGGTCCGCCCGGTGCTGCGCGACCACGAGTGAGATCGCGGCGACCACCGCGCCCTCCGGTCCGCAGATCGGCGCGGCCACTGAGAGGGCGTCCATGGTCACCTGCCGGTCGCTCACCGCGTACCCGGTGCGGCGCACCTCGGCCAGCCCACGTCGCAGCCGCCCGGGATCGGTGATGGTCAGCGGGGTGTACCGCTCCAACGGCGCGGCCAGCACCTGTTCCTGCACCTCGGCCGGCGCGTACGCGAGCAGCACCAGCCCGACGCCGGTGGCGTGCAACGCGAAGCGACCACCGACCCGGGTGAGCACCGGCACCGCGTGCCGCCCGGCGATCCGTTCGATGAAGACCAGTTCGACGTCCTGCCGGACGGCGAGCTGGACGTTCTCGTGGGTCACCTCGTACAGGTCCTCCATGGTCGGCAGCGCCAGTTCACGCAGCCCGAGCCCCCGGGGAGCGAGCGAACCGACCTCCCACAGCCGCAACCCGATCCGGTACCGCCCGTCGTCACCCCGCTCCAACGCGCCCCAGGCGACCAGCTCGGCGACCCGGCGGGACGCGGTGGGCAACGGCAGCTCGGCCCGCCGGGCCAGCTCGCTGAGGGTCAGCGCCGGACTCGCCGGGGTGAACGCGTCGAGCAGGGCCAGCACCTTGTTGGTGACCGACCGTCCGGGTTGCGCGTCCACCCCGCCATCATGCCGACCCCGGCCCGCCGGTCACAGCTCCAGCGTCAGCCGGGGCGTGACGGACCGGGAAACGCAGATCATCATGGTGTCGCCGGCGGCCCGTTCCGCCTCGGTGAGCAGGCTGTCCCGGTGCTCCGGCACGCCGTCCAGCACGCCTGTCTCGCAGGTGCCACAGGTACCTTCCCGGCACGAGGAGAGCACCTGCACACCGGCCGCCTCCACCGCTTCGAGGATCGACGTGCCCGGCGGCACGGTGAGCGTCCGGCCGCTGAGGGCGAGTTCCACCTCGACGGCGGCGTCCGCGGCCTCGGTGGGGGCCAGCGGGGTGAAGCGCTCGACGTGCAGGGCCCCGGCGGGCCACGTCCGGCAGCGCTGCTCCACCGCCGCGATCAACGCCTCCGGCCCACAGCAGTAGACCAGCCCGTCGACCGGCTGCCCCAGCAGCTCGTCAAGGTCGAGCAGGCCGACCTCGTCCTGCGGATACAGGCTCACCCGGTCGCCGTACTTCTCCCGCAGGGCGTCGGCGAAGGCCATGGTGGCGCGGCTGCGTCCGCCGTACACCAGCCGCCAGTCGGCTCCGGCGGCGTCGGCGGCGGCGACCATCGGCCTGATCGGGGTGATGCCGATGCCACCGGCGACGAACAGGTAGCGCGGCGCCGCCACCAGCGGGAAATTGTTCCTCGGCCCGCGCACCCGGACGGTCGCGCCCGGGGTGAGACGTTCGTGCACGTGCCGCGAGCCGCCGCGCCCCTCTGCCTCCAGCTGGACCGCGACCCGCAGGGTGGCGCGGTCGGCCGGGTCGCCGCAGAGCGAGTACTGGCGCACCAGCCCCGGCCCGAGTTCCAGGTCGAGGTGGGCACCCGGGGTCCAGGCGGGCAGGTCGCCGCCGTCGGGGCGGCACAGGCTCAGCACGGCGACACCCTCCGCTGCCGGGTCCCGGTCGGTCACCACCAGCTCCGCGCCGGCCAGGTCGTCGTCGGTCATGCCGGCACCGCCGACCGGGTCGGTGCGGCGTGCGGGGTCGGTGCGACCGCCTCCGGCGGCTGGTGACCGTACGGGTGGGCGAGCAGCCACTCCCACAGCTCGACCGGTTCCTCGGCGACGCGCTCGGCACCGCAGTGGCAGATCCCGCGCAGCGTGTCCGTACCCGGCATCCAGTGGATCCGGTAGATCCGGTCGCCGGTGAGCATGTGGGCCGGCTCGGTCATCGGGGCGCCCCCACCGTCCCCGCCTCGACCATCCGGGCGATCAGACGTCGGGCGGCGAGCCCGCCGGTGTCGATGTTGATGCTCAGTTCCTGGTACTTGTCCGGTTCGGAGGCGGTCACCTGCTCCAGGATGTTCAGCGCCGTCACGTCCTGCATGACCACCGTGCGGTTGCTCTGGTGCAGGTACTCGCTCACCGACTCGTCGTCGATGGCGAAGTCGCGGGCCACAGCCCAGAAATCGTAGGTGGTGTTCTCCGTCGACGGCGTGATGGCGTACACGATCTCGGCGTGGAAGGCGTCGCTGTCCTCGCCCTCGGCCGGCGGGTAGAGGCCCTGCGGCGCGATCCGGCTGTGCAGCAGGTACAGGCACGGCGGGTGGAACTCGATGTCCTGCCAGCGGGTGATCCGGCCCTGGATGCCTGTCGACTTCGCGTAGAACGGCGGGCACTCGGCGTCGTCCATGTGCCGGCTGACGTAGACGATGCCGCGTTCCTCGTCCACCTCGGTGGTGATCGGCGTGTTCGCCACCTCGGGGGTGCCGATGTAGCCGCCGTGCAGGTAGGTCTCGTGCGACAGGTCCATCAGGTTGTCGACCAGCAGGCTGTACCGCGCGTTCAGCGGCTCCATCCCGCGGACGACCGCGTACCGGGGGTCGTCCAGCCAGGGGGCGCGGGGAATGGTAGTCGGGTCGGCCCGGTCCCGGTCGCCGATCCACACCCAGATCAGCGAATCCTGCTCCACCAACGGGTACGCGGCGACCCGCGCGGTCCGCGGAATGCGTTGCTGGCCCGGCACGAAGACGCAGGTGCCGGTCTGGTCGTAGGTGAAACCGTGGTAGCCGCAGACGATGGTGTCGCCGTCGAGGCGGCTCTCCGACAGCGGGTAGCGACGGTGCACGCACCGGTCGGCGAGCGCCACGGCCTCCCCGGACTCGGTGCGGTAGAGGACCAGCGGCTCACCGAGCACGGTGCGGGCGAGCAGATCCCGCCCGACCTCGTTGCTGTAGGCCGTCACGTACCACTGGTTGCGGGCGAACGCCATCGTGACCCAACCTCTCTCGGGACGGGAGCGGGGTGCGGTCGGATGATCCCGTGATCCGACCGCTGATCGGCAGCGTCTATTTCACTCAGTGAAAGGCCGCGCGGCCTTTCGCCGGTCGCCGCGACGCTGCGATGATCGGCGGCATGACGGGGGTCGAGGAACCAGTGCGTACGGATCAGGGGGCGGCGCACGATTCTCGGCTGGGGGGTCGCTTCTGGCGGCTCTGGTCCGCGTCGGCGGTGTCCAACCTGGCCGACGGGATCGTCAAGATCGCACTGCCGTTGGTCGCCGTCGGCTACACCCGCTCACCGGTGCTGGTGGCCGGGGTCGCCGCCGCGTACAGCCTGCCCTGGCTGCTGTTCGCGCTGCCGGCCGGCGCCCTCGCCGACCGGCTCGACCGGCGGCGGGTGATGCTCGCCGCCAACACCCTGCGCGCGGCACTCATCGGCGCACTGGCCCTGGCGGCGGCCTTCGACTCCGGGTCGATCTGGCTGCTCTACCTGGTGGCGCTCGGCCTCGGCATGGCCGAGACCCTCTACGACACCTCCGCCCAGTCGATCCTGCCGCAGGTGGTCACCCGCGACCAGCTGCCCCGGGCCAACGGCCGGCTGGCCGCCGTGGAACTGGCCGCCAACCAGTTCATCGGCCCGCCACTCGCCGGTTTCCTGATCGCCGCCGGGGTGGCCCTGGCACTCGCCGGGCCGGCCGTGCTGTGGGCGCTGGCGGTCGCCGCACTGCTCCTGGTCACCGGCCGGTTCCGGATCGAGCGCGACGAGCCGACGACGATGCGCGCCGACATCGCCGAAGGGCTACGTTTCCTGTGGCGGCACCGGCTGCTGCGCACCTTGGCCACGATGGTCGGGACCAGCAACTTCATCACCAGCGGCATCTTCGCCGTGCTGGTGCTCTACGCGGTCGGCCCGGACTCGGCCATCGGCCTCACCGAACCCGGGTACGGCCTCCTGCTCACCACCATCGCCGCCGGCATCGTGCTCGGCTCGGTCGCCACCGCCAAGATCGAACAACGGCTCGGGCGGTCCCGCACCCTCGCGCTCTCCGTGCTGGCGATGGCCGCCGTCGTCGGCGTACCGGCGCTGAGCACCAACCCCTTCGTGATCGGCACGGTCTTCTTCGTCGGCGGGATCCTGCTCGCCACCTGGAACGTCATCACCATCTCGCTACGCCAACGCATCACCCCGGACCGGCTGCTCGGCCGGGTCAACAGCGGCTACCGAATGCTGGCCTGGGGAAGCATGCCGGCCGGCGCGCTGGTCGGCGGCGTCGCGGCCGAGGTCTTCGGCCTCCGCGCGGTCTTCGCCATCATGGGGTCGCTGACGCTGACCCTGCTGCTCGGCATGTTCGTCGTCACCGACGCCAACATCGACGCCGCCGAACGCGACGCGGCCGAACGCGACGCCGCCACCTGACCGCCGTGGCATGACGATGTGATTGGGGTTCCCGAATGTCGCTCACCGGCTGGTTGGCCTGTCCGCAGTGCGCCATGTGTATGGCACTGGGCACCGCGTACCGGCTGGGCGACCAGCGGATCGGCTATTTCCAGGACGGTTACAGCGCCAACTCCGACCAGCCTGAGTTGACCCGAGCGTTGTGGAAGTCCCTGGCCGACCACGCCACGCACCCCCTGCGGGTGCTGCTGCCCGATACTCCTGGCTACGACGACCTGGACCAGCTCCGGGAAATCGGCGGCGACGAGCGGGGCGACGTTTCCTTCGCCGAGTACCTCGACGGGTGGCCCGGCTGAATCAGCCCCGACCACCTCACCGCCCGACACGGCAACCAGTACAAGCGCCGACCGTAGTCAGTGGCCCTACGGATAGGACAACAACGGGGAAGCTGTCGCCTCGAACCGAACGGAGACGACAACAACAGGGAAGTTGTACTCAGGCTTAGCCAAGCGCCACGCCGAGGTCGGCCGCGGCTCGGCGTCGTCGGTCGGATAGCGGCGCGCTACGTCGCCGTCGTGTTGTATCGGTCGAGTGTTGCCTTGGATGTCGAGGGGTCGCGGAAGATGAGTTCCCACGGGCCGGTGTTGACGTCCATGTCCTTGCCGAACCCGACCCACTTTCCGGCCATCCGTCGGCCCGTGGGCTCGGCGAGGAGTTGGATCGCACCGTGATAGCGGGCACCCCGGTAGTAGCCGGCCGGGTCGGTCTGCTCGACCCAGGTGCCGGTGATGACGGAGCCGTCCACGGTCAGGTCCATTGAGAGAGACGAGGCTGCCGAACCGGGCAGGCTACGTGCGGTCAGTCGGTCGCCGTGCTGGAGAACTACGACGAAGTGCTGGCCGGCGAAGGAGTCTCCCCGGCCGCTTGAGTAGTACTGGTAGCGGCTGAGCCAGATTCCCTCGTACGACTGGTGAACCGTGGTCGGCCTTGGCGTCGGCGTGGCCAGGCTGGACATGGGAGATGTCAGGTCGTGGCCGCCGTGCTGGTCGTCGGCGACCTCCCTGCCGGGAACCGAGGCGAAGCCCAACAGCGAGATCGGCAGGCCGGTGACGACCTCCAGCGCGCGAGCGTAGACGGGTCTGGGCGCAGCGATCGCGCCGGACTCCCATCGTTGGACGAGCCTCTTGTTGGCGTCGTTGGGCTCACCGACGCGATGGCCGGCCGCCTGGAGCGCGCGGGCGAAGTCGTCCTGGCTCATCCGCATCCCGATGCGGATAGCTCGCAGGGCGGTATTGGGGGCGTCCATGACCGACAAGATAGCGTCGTGTCGCCTTTTTGTCGCCACCAATGTGGCCTATTTGCCGGGCTTTGTGTCGTCGCGGTCGGTGACATTCGGACGTCACTGTAGACCTGCGACGGTCGACTGCCGCCGCGCTTCGGCCGACGGAGGTGGGGATGCAGGGTGACGGCGACGAGCCAGGGGTGAGCCGGGGCGAGCAGATCCAAGCAGTCGAGCGGGAAGCGGCGAAGCGGCGGCTTCTCGCCGAGGCTGAGGCGGAGCGGATCCCGGCGGAGGAGATCACCCGGGCGAGACCGGACCGGCGGTGGCGTCGTGGACAGCGTTGAGCTGTTGCCGGTCGGACGGCGGGTGGAGACCAGCCAGGCCAGGACGAGCGCCGGGGCGACCAGGACGTAGGGCAGTACTGGCGGGGGCGGCGGAAGCTGTCGCAGCAGATGTTCGCCGACCGGCTCGGCAAGTCGAAGAGCTGGGTCGACAAGGTTGAGCGCGGAGCCCGATCGTTGGACAGACTGTCCACCCTCCAGCAGATCGCCCGCGTGCTGCGTATCGATGCCGCCGTGTTGGTCGGCGGGAACACCGAGCCGGCCGAGGTGACACATCGCGCCGAGGGTGTCGATCGGATCAGGGTTGCGCTGTCCCGGTACGAGATTCCGTTGGGCATGCCGGCGGGCCTGCGGCCGGTGATGCCGGTGGACCGGATGCTGCGGGAGGTGGGGCACGCGTGGACGACGTTCCAGTACGCCCGCTACCAGCAGGTGATCGACATAGCACCGGACCTGCTCACCAATGCACAGCGCACCTACGCCCAAGCCCCGGCCACAGGTCGAACCCCGCTGGTGGAGCGTACCGGATCACGGCCGCCCTGCTGATCAAGCTCGGCGACGCCGAGCTGGCCTGGCTGGCCACCGATCGGGCGATGCTCGCTGCCACCGGTGACCGGGAGCTGGTGGCAGCCGCCGCCGTCCAGCTCGGCCAGGTGCTGCGGATGTCGGGTCGTACGCGGGAGGCGAAGTCGTTGATGCTCGCCGGCGCGTACCGGATCGCCCCGCCGGAGATCGACAGCGGTACACCGGCGGAGCTGTCCCTGTGTGGAACCCTGCTCAGCCAGGCGGCCCTGGCCGCCGCACAGCACGGGAACGAGTCGACCGCCACTGAGCTGATCGACGAGGCCGCCGGCATGGCCGAGCGGGTCGGCGACGGGCACGACCATCACCACACCGGGTTCGGACCCACCGCCGTCGCCCTGGCGCGTACCGCCGCAGCCGTCGAGTCCGGTGACGTCCGTGCTGCAATCGGCTGGCACGAGAAGGCCACCAGGCGACCCGGGTGGCGGTGGCTACCCCCCGAACATCGCGCTGCGCACCTGCTCGACGTCGCCCGCGCCTACCTCCACGCCGACGATGCGACCAATGCTGCCCGGGTCCTGATCGAAGCCGAACGCACCGCACCGGCCGAGATCCGTCACCGGCCCGCGGGCCGGGAGCTACTCGCCGAGATCGCCCGTGACGCGTGCGCCCCGAGCACGATCACGCAGCTCGCCGTTGCCCTCGGGGTGGGCTGACCAGTGACGGCCCCATTCCTGTCTCTCGCCCAGCCCGCAACCGACTGATCCTCATCGCAGGGCCGACGGTGGGACAGGGTTGAGACTTGGGGATTGCGGCTCCGACAGGGCCAGACGGCTCCAGGTCGAGTTGCCAAACGGCTGCTCCACCGAGGTGTGGGGTCGGCGGCCGACGGGTTGGCGGCGCGCTGGTGAGCGCGATGACCGGAGGTGGGACAGGCCGCCGTACATTTCGGGCTATGCGTTGGGCGACCCGCTCCGCCGGTGCCTGAGGACGAAATTAGCTACCACAACAGGGATTACCGCCACCGCACCAACCAGGATCTTAAGACCGACGGACGCGTCCCAGGCGAAGCCCAAGACCACGAGGGCGAGCAGGATTAGGAGGTAGACGACCTTCAGGTAGCGCGGCATGACCGTCACCGTAGCGCGGCGAAGTGCACTGACCGCAGAACCGCCCTCGATCGCGATAGTCTTCCGTCGGCATTTGTCGTCTCTGCGGCGCCGTTTCCATGATGCCACGTCTGACGCGATAATGCGCAGCACGTGACCATGGGGAGGTGGCGATCACCCGTGCCTACTCACGAACGCCGCAGGCGTCTGCGCCAGGTGATCAAGCAGGCGCTGACGCCCAAGAATGCGGAGGCTCGCACCACACCGCCAGCGCGGACGCGACCCGGGGGCATCGACGTAGAGACCGCCCGCAAGATGTTGTTGATCGACTTCGAGCAGGCGTTCATCCTGCACAACGACTACAAGGACGCCGAAAGGGATCTCTATAAGCTCAGTCTCCGTATCCTGGCTTTTCCGGTGCTGGTCGCTGGTGCCCTGGTGTCCGCAAAATTGATCTCCTCGGTGGGGCAGGTCGGCACGGTGCTGCGGCTACCGATCATCTATGCGGCGGCGGTGATTGCTGGGGTGTTGAACACGATCGTCCTGCGGGCCTATGTCGTCACCGATCGGGTGCAGACCGAGGCGAAACACCAGGTCAACCGGCTGCGAAGCCTCTATCTGCACGCGCTTGCCGCCGATTTTCCCGAAGGATGGAAACCGGTGTGGGGGTCGACCAACCCATACCTGGAGAGTCGACGCAAGCTGAAGGCCGCAGCACTTACTTCAGTGGTGATCGGATCGCTCAACGCCGCGTACGTCGCTGTCGGTGCCGACCGTCTCATCACGTATGGAACAGACATCTCCTGGACGCCCCTGCTGTCAGCGGCGTTCGCGCTGATCTACTTCCTCTTGCAGATGGAGTTCACGTGGGAGGTACTCCAGAGGGTACAACGAAAACGGTCAGTGGGAGCGGGCGGGTGAGGCGTTTCTCTACGGGTGCTGACCCAGTCGGCTACGACTTCGGTACGACGGTCGAACTTCTCGCCCGATACGGTCAGCCGATCTTGATAGCCATTAGCCAACTACGCACTATGGACTTTCTGTTTCCCCGGATGTCCCGGCTGTATCAGGATGCCCTTGACTCCGAGCTGCTGTTCCGGCAGACGGTGCCGGTGGCCGCGGTTGGTGCCCGGATCGGTGCCGATCCGGAGGTGCTGGCTGAGTACCTGAAGATTTACGCACTGGGTCAGACCCTCATCCTCAACAACATGGACCGCCACCTCGACCTTTCGGCTTCCTACAGCATCCGCGACCCGGCCTTGCTGCTTGCCGATGTCAACTCGACCATGTGCCTCTCGATGACCAGCCTGCTGACGATGGTCCGCGAGGCGACGCTCACACCAGCAGGCGTTCGGGCACTACCGGTGATGGCCGAGGTGACGGTGGAAATCGTGCAGTCCATGTACGACAACTACGCCGCCCGCTTCGACGCAGCGCCGCTCGAAGACGGAGACAGCCTTGTGAACTGGTATCGAATGGATGTCAGGTCTCGACACCTCGGATCTGGCTTCTACTCGTCTGGCCTACTCGGACTGCTTGCCTATCTCGGGAAGACCGTGCCGGATGGCTTGGCCGACGAGCTCCGCGACATGCGCCGGTTGAGACAGCGGGTGGACGAACTGGCGGACCTGTTCGAGGACACCGTTACTGGGCTGGTGAGCTACCCGGTCGCCAAGGGGCTCGCCGAGCCGACGCTCAACGCGCACCTGCGCCACTCGATCAGCAAGCTCTGGACCCGGGCGCAGCAGGTCATCGGCAGCCACGGCAGGCATGCTGGTGTGCTCAACCGGGCGCTGGCCGACGATCCTGAGCTGAACGAGACGCACAGCGCCATCTTGGAGATGCTGGTGTCGGGTGGCATCATGCGGGAGTGCTACCGGGAGGCCGATACCCTCTGGCGTGAGATCGCGCTCGGCCTCGATGCTCTGGACCCTCGGTTCGGTGAGCCGCTCCTGGCGATCATCGACCTCAAGCGGGCGCTGCTCGACCGCCTGGCGATGAATGGCTGGCAGAACAACCCACCTCCGCACACGTTCCAGGACATGATCGAAGCAGCGGGATTGGAAGCGACGACATGACGAGTGCCGAGAGCCGGCTCGAAAACTCTGCCAAGGCTGTCATCCTCGATGGCGACAGGGTGCTCCTGCTGAAGTATGTGGACCGCAAGATGGGGCTCGGGGTCTGGTACTCGCTGCCCGGCGGTCGGCAGCAGTACGGCGAGACGCTGACCGAAACTCTGATCCGTGAATGCCAGGAGGAAATCGGCGCGGACGTGATGCCAGGGCGCCTGCTCTTCGTTCGTGAGTACATTCACGCGCGCCACGAACTGGCCGGGAAGGGGCGCGATCAACACAAGATCGAGTTCTACTTTCTCGCGGAACTCAAATCGGACTTGTCCGCCGACTACCTGGCCGCAGACGATGTCTCCGACGAAGGCCAGCAGGGGATGCGCTGGTGCAACCTCGCCGACCTGCGGCAACTCAACATCTTTCCCACCGGTCTTCGTACGCTGGAGGACGTGGTGAACGCCAGCACGGACACCTACTGGGGCGACACGTACTGACGGAAGATCTCCAGGTCGCCGGAAAAGGTGTCCGTGCTGGGCCAGGGAAGGTCGCTACAGGTGGCAGGGCACCGACCTGTCACGACACTCGATAAACGCCCTCGATGCTCGGAGCGGGGATGCCGCTGGCCGACCGGGGCGCGTCAGTCGAACAGGACCACCGTGCGGGCGCCTTCGCCCCGGGCCATCCGGGCCAGGGCCTCCGGTGCCGCGTCGAGCGTGATCCGGTCGGTGACCAGGAAATCCAGGTCGAGGGTGCCGTCGAGGACCGCGCGGGCCAGCTCGGGCACGTCGCGGTCCGGGTCGGAGGAGCCGTACACCGAGGAACGCAGGGTGCGGGCCGAGTGGAAGATCTCCAGGGCGCTGAGGGCGACCATGTCGTCCTTGCCGCCCATGCCGACCACGATGACCTGCCCGCCGCGCCGGGTGGCCCGCCAGGCGGCGCGGATGGTGGCGGCCCGGCCGACGCACTCGACCGCGTGGTCGACGCCCCGGCCGTCGGTGAGTGACCGTACCGCGCGGCTGAGGGTGTCGTCGGCGAGCAGGAAGTCGGTGGCCCCGGCGGCGTGCGCCAGCTCGGCCTTGGCGGGTGCGACGTCGACGGCGATGACGCGGGCAGCGCCTGCGGCGCGAGCGGCGGCGACCGCCGAGAGGCCGACGCCGCCGAGACCGATGACGGCCACCGAGTCGCCGGGCCGCACGTCGGCGGTACGGCGGATCGCGCCGACGCCGGTGAGCACCGCGCAGCCGAGCAACGCGGCGGTGGGGAAGGGCAGCTCCGGCGGTACGGTCACCACTGCCTGCTGCGGCACCACCACCTGCTCGGCGAGCGCACCGAGGCCGAGGGTGACGTGCAGCGGCTCGCCGTCGATGGTGTGCCCGGCGGTGGCGGCGGGGGTGCCGGAGCGTTCGCAGAGCCACGGCTCGCCGTGCCCGCAGTACCAGCAGACGCGGCACGGGGGAGCCCAGTCGAGCACCACGTGGTCGCCGACGGCGATCCGGTCGACGTCGTCACCGACCTCGACCACCACGCCCGCGGCCTCGTGGCCGAGCAGCAGCGGGTACGGCGCGGCGATGGTGCCGTCGACCATGGACAGGTCGGAGTGGCAGACGCCGGCCGCCCGGACCGCCACCCGTACCTGCCCGGGGCCGGTGCCGGGCAGCTCGACAGGTTCCACCCGGGGCGGCGCGCCGACGCCCCGGACCACCAGGCCCCTCACCGTTGGATCGCCTTCACTTCGCTGAACTCCTCAAGCCCGTGCACGCCCAGCTCGCGGCCGACGCCGGACTGCTTGTAGCCGCCGAACGGGGCGAGCGGGTTGAACGGCGCGCCGTTGATGTCGACGGCACCGGTGCGCAGCCGGCGCGCCACCCGCAGCGCCCGCTCCTCGTCGCCGGACCAGACCGCGCCGGCCAGGCCGTAGCGGGAGTTGTTGGCGACCCGTACCGCGTGGTCGTCGTCGTCGACCGGGATGACCGCCAGGACCGGCCCGAAGACCTCCTCCTGCGCGAGGGCGCTGTCGGGGTCGACGTCGGCGATGACCGTGGGGGCGACGAACCAGCCCCGCTGTGGGACTGGGGCGTCCAGGCCGCCGGCCACCAGCCGGCCGCCGTCGGCCAGGCCCCGGGTGATGTGGTCGCGTACCCGGTCCCGCTGCTGGGCGGAGACCAGGGGGCCGAGCCGGGTGGCCGGGTCGAGCGGGTCACCGAGCCGGTAGCCGTCGGTGGCCTTGGCGGCCAGGTCGAGGGCCTCGTCGTAGCGGTCCCGGTGCACCAGCATCCGCGTCCAGGCGGTGCAGGTCTGGCCCGAGTTGAGGAAGGCGTTGCCGACGCCCACCTTGACCGCGCCGGCCAGGTCGGCGTCGTCGAGGATCACGTTTGCCGACTTGCCGCCCAGCTCCAGCGATACCCGGGCGATCCGGTCGGCGGCCAGGTGCGTGATCCGCCGGCCGGTGGCGGTGGAGCCGGTGAATGAGACCAGGTCCACGCCGGGGTGGCCGGCGAGCGCCTCGCCGACCACCGGCCCGGTGCCGGTGACCAGGTTGACCACGCCGGGCGGCAGGCCGGCTTCGTCGATGGCGTCGAAGAGCAGGTACGCGGTCAGCGGGGTCAGCTCGCTCGGCTTCAGCACCAGCGTGCAACCGGCGGCCAGGGCGGGCGCCAGCTTGGCGACGATCTGGTGCAGCGGATAGTTCCACGGGGTGATCGCGCCGACCACGCCGACGGGTTCGCGTACCACGAGGGAGTTGCCCACGGTCTGCGGCGCAGGCGGGTGCGCGGCCAGGTCGACGTAGCTGCGCAGCACGGTGAGCGGCAGCCCGGCCTGGACCCGGGTGGCGACCTTCAGCGGGGTGCCGAGTTCCGCGGCGACGGTGTGCGCGATGTCGTCGGCGCGGGCGGTCAGGGCGGCGTGCAGCCGGTCGAGGTGGGCGGCCCGGTCGGCGGGGTCGGTCGCCGCCCAGCCCTCGAAGGCGGCCCGGGCGGCGGTCACGGCCCGGTCGACGTCCTCGGCCGTGCCGGCCGGGACGGTGCCGATGACCTCCTCGGTCGTCGGGTTGTGCACCTCCAGCGGCTGCCCGTTCTCGGCGCGCACCCAGCGTCCGTCGAGGTAGAAGTCGGTCCGTACGGATTCCATGGGCTCCTCACCTAGACTAAAACTAGCGGTGCAAGTTTGGACTCTAGTACGCCGGGCCGCTCGGCGGGAGGGGCGGCAGCGGGCCGACGACGCGTTCGTACGTGTGCGTCAGCCCGTCGATGAGCGCCTCCAGGCCCAGCGCGAAGGCGCCCTCGTCGACCTGTTGCTGGTGCTCGGCGAGGCGGTGGGCCTGGCTCAGGTGCGGGTACTGCTCGGCGTAGAGCCCCGGATCCTCCACGAAGCCCTGGGCGAAGGAGCTGAGCGCGGAACCCATCACGAAGTAGCGCATCAGCGCGCCGATGTGCGTCGCCCGGGCGGGTGGCCAGCCTGCCGCGACCAGCCCGCCGTAGACGGCGTCGGCCATGGCCAGCGCCGCCGGGCGTCGACCCGGACCCTGGGCCAGGTGCGGGACGATGTTCGGATGGGCGGCGAGGGCGGCCCGGTAGGAGTGGCCCCAGCGACGCAGCGCCTCACGCCAGTCGACCTCGGCGAAGAACGACACGTCGACCTGGCCGGTGATGCTGTCCGCGACCGCGTCGAGGATCTCGTCCTTGGTGCCGAAGTGGTTGTAGAGCGAGGGCCCGCGCACGCCCAGCGCGGCGGCGAGCCGGCGGGTGGAGAACGCGTTGAGCCCTTCGGCGTCGATCAACGCGGCAGCGGCCTCGACGATCCGCTCCCTGCTGAGCAGGGCCTGTCGCGGCCGGGGCATGGCGTCCTCCTTCGGGTGGGTGGCTCGCGGGGAACTTTGCCACACCGGGGTCTGGACAGCATAAAACTTGCACCGCTAGTTTACTGCCATGGACCTTCACCTCTCCGCCGAGCAGGTCGCGGTCCGCGCGCTCGCCGCCGAGTTCGTCAACCGCGAGGTGGTGCCGCACGCGACGGCCTGGGACCGGCGCGAGGCGGTCGACCCCGGCATCGTCGGCAAGCTCGGCGAGGTCGGCTTCCTTGGCCTCACCATCGCCGAGGAGTACGGCGGATCCGGCGGCGACCACCTCGCGTACTGCCTGGTGCTTGAGGAACTCGGCCGGGGCGACTCCGCCGTCCGGGGCATCGTGTCGGTCTCGCTCGGCCTGGTCGCCAAGTCGATCGCCACCCACGGCACCCCGGAGCAGCGAGAACGGTGGCTGCCCGCGCTCTGCTCCGGCACCGCGCTCGGCTGCTTCGCCCTCACCGAACCGGACAGCGGCTCGGACGCGGCGGCGCTGACCACCCGCGCCGTGCGTGACGGCGACGACTGGCTGCTGACCGGCCGCAAGACGTTCATCACCAACGGCACCACTGCCGACGTGGCGCTGCTCTTCGCCCGTACCGGCGGCCCGGGCCACCGGGGGATCACCGCGTTCCTGGTGCCGACCGACAGCCCCGGCCTCACCCGGTCGGAGATCAAGGGCAAGCTGGGCCTGCGCGGGCAGGCCACCGCCGAACTCGTCCTCGACGCCGTCCGAGTGCCCGACACCGCCCGCCTCGGCGACTGCGGTGCCGGCTTCAAGCTGGCGCTGGCCACCCTCGCCAAGGGCCGGATGTCGGTCGCCGCCGGCTGCGTCGGCATCGCCCAGGGCTGCCTGGACGCCGCCGTCGGCTACGCCGGAACACGTACGCAGTTCGGCAAGCCGATCGCCGGGCACCAGCTCGTGCAGCAACTGCTCGCCGGCATCGCGGTCGACACCGCCGCCGCGCGACTGCTGGTCTGGCGGGTCGCCGACCTGATCGACCGGGGTCAGCCGTTCGCCACCGAGGCGTCGATGGCGAAGCTGTTCGCCAGCGAGGCCGCCGTCCGCGCGGCAAACGACGCCATCCAGGTCTTCGGCGGGTACGGCTACATCGACGAGTACCCGGTCGGCAAGTACCTGCGCGACGCCCGCGTCGCCACCCTCTACGAGGGCACCAGCCAGATCCAGCAGCTACTCATCGGGCGGGCGCTCACCGGCGTCAACGCCTTCTGAACCCGCGAGAGGAACCGTGAGCACATGGACTTCGGGCTGTCCGACGAGGAACGGGCCATCCGCGACACCGCCCGCGACTTCATCACCCGCGAGGTCATGCCGTTGGAGCAGGAGCTGCTGCGTCGCGAGCGGGCCCACCAACCCGGCCTGGAACGCTCCGAGCTGAGGGAGTTGCAGCTCAAGGCCCGCAAGTTCGGCTTCTGGGGGTTGGCCACGCCGGCGGAGTACGGCGGCATGGACCTGCCCGCCGTCGTCCAGTCGCTGATCTGGACGGAGATCGGCCGCAGCTTCGTGCCGTTCCGTTTCGGTGGCGAGGCGGACAACATCCTCTTCCACGCCACCGAGGAGCAGCGGCAGGAGTTCCTGCTGCCCACCATCGAGGGGGAGCGGAACTCCTGCTTCGCCATCACCGAGCCGGGCGCCGGCTCCGACGCCGCCAACATCCGGTTCCGGGCCCGGCGCGACGGTGACGACTGGATCCTCAACGGCGAGAAGACCTTCATCACCGGCGGCAACGAGGCCGACTTCGCCATCGTCATCGCGGTCACCGACCCGGAGCGCGGGGCCCGCGACGGCGGAGCGACCGCGTTCCTGGTGGACCGGGCGATGGGCTGGCGGTCGGAGTTCATCCCCACCATGGGCGAGGGCGGGCCCGCCTCGCTGTTCTTCGACGACGTACGGGTGCCGAACCGCAACATCCTCGGCGAGGTCGGGCAGGGCTTCACCCTCGCCATGCAGTGGATCGGCAAGGGGCGTTACACCATCCCCTCGCACGCCGTGGGCATCGCCGAACGCGCGCTGCGGATGGCCATCGACTACGCCAACACCCGGGAGACCTTCGGGTCCAGGATCGGCACCAACCAGGCCATCCAGTGGATGATCGCCGACTCGGAGACCGAGCTGGAGGCGGCCCGCTGGCTGATCCTGCGGGCCGCGTGGACGGTCGACGCCGGCCTGGACCCGAGGCACGCCTCCTCGATGGCGAAGCTCTACGGCGCCGGCATGGTCAACCGGGTGGTCGACCGGGTCATGCAGATCCACGGCGGGATGGGCTACACCCGCGAGCTGCCGATCGAACGCTGGTACCGGCAGGTGCGGCTGTACCGGATCTTCGAGGGCACCGACGAGATGCAGCGACTGATCATCTCCCGCGACCTGCTGCGCGGGTACACGAAGCTCGGAGGGCATCTGGGATGAGGCGCTTCGCCAGCATCGACGAGTTGGCCGGCGCGGTCGGCGAGCGACTCGGGCCGGGCCCGTGGTTCCCCATCGACCAACGCCGGGTGAACCTGTTCGCCGACGCCACCGACGACCACCAGTGGATCCACCTCGACCAGGAACGGGCGGCGGCCGGGCCGTACGGCGGCACCATCGCCCACGGCTACCTGACGCTCGCCCTGCTGCCCGCCCTGGTCGGCCGCCTCTACCGGGTGGACGGGGTGCGGATGGGGGTCAACTACGGCCTCAACCGGGTCCGTTTCCCCGCGCCGGTACGCGTCGGCAGCTCGGTGCGGGTCGTCGCCACGATCGACCAGGTGAGCCCGTTCGACGGCGGAGCGCAGCTGGTGGCCACGGTGACAGTGGACGGCGATGGTGGCGGCAAGCCGGTCTGCGTGGCCGAGACGGTGAGCCGGTTGTACGTGGACCCGCCCCGATGACCGCGCTCTCCCCGGCGACCGTGCTTGCCGGTTCCGCCGACCGGCACGCCGACACCGTCGCCGTCGTCGACGGCCGGGCCCGCGTCACGTACGCCGAGTTGTGGTTGGAGGCCCGCTGCTACGGCGCCGGTCTGCGGGCCGCCGGGGTCCGCGACGGCGACGCGGTGGCCCTGCTCGCGCCGAACGTGGTGGATTTCCCCCGGGTCTACTACGGCGCTCTCGCCGCCGGTGCGGTCGTGCTACCGGTCGGCGTGCCGGTCGGTCCGCACGCCGACCACCTGGCCCGGGAGGCGAGGCTGCTGGTCTGCCACACCTCGCAACTGGCGGCCGGGCGGCGGCTCAGTGCGCGGGCCGGCGTACCGCTGCTCACGGTCGGCCCGGCCCGGGGCCTGTCCGGCGTACCCCGGTTGGAGGATCTTTGTGACACCCCACCCGGCGGCACCGCCACGTTCGCGGACCCCGACGTCGACCCGGCCGCCGACCCGGACGGCACCGACGTGGTGCTCGGCTGCCTGCCGCTGGGCGGCCGGTTCGGCCGGGCCGTCGCCCTGACCGGCACCTTCCGGGCGGGGGCGACCCTGGTGCTGCTGAGCCGCTTCACCGGCCCGGCGGCGCTGGACCTCATGCTGCGTGAGGAGGTCACCGTCTTCCACGGCACGTCGGCGATGTACGCGGCCCTGCTCGATGCGGCCCGGGGCCGCCGGGTACTGCCCCGGCTGCGTCACTGCGTGAGCCGGGCACCGCTGCCGCCGTCCCTGCGGCAGCGCTTCACCAGCACCTTCGACACGGTCGTCCACGTGGCCGAGGGGGAGCGCGACTCGCCCGTGCCGGAACCGTCCGCCGGCAGGCCGCGCCCGGCCCGGCGGCTGCGCTCGCGTCGACTCGGCTGCCACGGTGAGCGGTACCGGTACGGGCCGGCGAGCTAGCGCGGCGGCGGTCGCCGGACCCAGACCCGGCGCGGTTCCGATCGCCGTGCGGGCCGTCCGGTGCCCTCGCCTACGATTCGCCAATGATCGGAAATGAGCCGGTGACGGCGGAGGTGCGGCTGCGCCCGATGACGGCGGACGACGCCGACCGGGTACTGGCGATCTACCAGGCCGGGCTGGACGGCGGGAACGCCAGCTTCGAGACCGTCGCGCCATCCTGGGCCGACTTCGACGCCGGCCGGTTGCCGGCCCACCGGCTGGTGGCGGTCGGCGCAGACGGGACGCTCATCGGCTGGATCGCCGTGTCACCGACCTCGGCGCGGGCGGTCTACGCCGGGGTGGTGGAGCACTCCGTCTACGTCGACCCGGCCGCCCACGGGCGGGGCGTGGCCCGGCTGCTGCTCGACGCGCTTGTCGAGTCGACCGACGCGGCGGGCATCTGGACGATCCAGTCCGGCGTCTTCCCGGAGAACACCGCCAGCCTGGCGCTGCACCGGCGGGCCGGGTTCCGGGTGGTCGGCACCCGCGAACGGGTGGGCCGCCACCACGGCCGCTGGCGCGACGTCGTCCTGCTGGAGCGCCGCAGCCCGGTGGTGGACTGAACCGCTCGGCGGGGGCCGGCGAGCCGCCGGCCCCCGCCTGCGGCGCTACGGGTACTGCTCCAGGTAGACCGGAGCGCCGACCCGGTCCATGTCGGCCGCCTCGCCGACGCCGTTGACCACGTGGTCGATGGTGCCGGCGCTGAGGTTGACCGTCATGATGTGGTGCAGCCGCACGCCGGGGCGTGCCGGCACCTCGAAGCCGTTCTCGGTACGGATCGACGGGTTGTTCTGGTTGAACACGTACACCCCGCCGCCGTGCAGCGTGTGGTGCCGGACCCGGTCGCCGACCTTGTAGCCCGCCCACCCGTTGACCTTGCCGTTGTGCCAGTCCGCCTGGGTGGGCGGGTCGTAGGGCAACTCGTTCTGGTAGAGGATCGTGGTGCCGTGCTCACCGTTCCACACCGTGTTGTACCGCTGGAAGTGCTCGACGAACAGGCCGGTGGCGGTGACGTGGTCGCCGTTGACGACGACGCCGTAGCGACCGGTGTTGGTACGCCAGCGGTCGGTGTCGCCGTTGACGCCCTCGGTGAAGCCCTCGACGCCGTGGTCGCCCCGCCACACCCAGGTGTGGTCGATCAGCACGTGGTCGCTGTTGACCTCCAGCGCGGTGTCCGTCCTGCCGATGTGTGGGCCGCCGACCCGGAAGTACACGTCGGAGAGCGTGATCGGGTTACGCGGGGTGCTGTGGTTGCGGCCGTGCTTGCGGCCGACCCGCAGCAGCACCGGTGATTCCTTCAGACCCGCGTCGATGGTGACCCCGGCGACGACCACGCCGGGCACCCCGGCGACGTTGAGCGGCACCGCGCCGTCGACCGCGGTCAGGGTGGCGTGCCCGATGCCGAGCACGATCGTGTCGGGCCGGCGGACCTCGATGCTGCGGGCCACGTCGTACACCCCGGGGGTCAGCAGCAGGTGCCGGCCCCGGGCGAGTTCACGGTTGATGACGTGCACCGGGTCGGACGGCCGGGCGACGAAGAAGTCGCTGATCGGGATGGTCCGTCCCGGCGTCATCCGGGTACCCCAGGTGATGCCGCGCGTGTCGCGGCGCACGGCCGGCACCCGGACCTGGTACTTGCCCCTGGCGTCGACGAAGAGGTACGGCTTCTCCCGGCTCAACGGGGTCGTGTCGAGCGTCGTGTACGGCGGGTCGGGGAAACCGGCGTCGTCGGGAGCGCCGACCACCCCGGCGAACACCTGGTTCCACACGGCGTTGGACCAGCTCTCGACCTCGCTGTTGCGGGTCAGCCACTGCTGCTGTGAGCCGTTGGTGGTGGCCGGCAGCCGGGAGTCGGCGATGAAGCCGCCGCTTGCGTACTGCGGTCCGTTGGTGCAGTAGTCCATCAGCGACAGTCCGCCGCCGCTGATGTCGAGCCGGCGCATCGACACGGCCTGGGACACCGCCCAGAAGTTGGCCGTGGCGCGGCAGTCGTCCTGGCCGGTGGCGTTGATGCGCAGCGACAGGTTGCTCAGCGTGCGCCAGAAGTTGACGAGCGCGATGCAGTTGGCGGTGCCGCCCTCGGTGAGGCAGCGGTTGTACGCCTCGACCTTGCCGTTGATGACCACGTCGGTGGGGGAGGCGCCGAGGCCGGAGATCTCGGTGTAGTAGCCCACCTTGATCTGGAGTGGCTGGTCGGCCGTGCCGTAGTGGCCCGGCCGGAACAGGTAGGCGTGTCGGGTGGTGCCCATCTCGTTGTCGACCTGCGCGGCGTGCGCCGCGTCGAGGGTCGCCTGGATCTGGCTGACCGGCATGCTCGGGTCGAAGATCGTGACGTTGGGCCCGAAGGTGGGGCTGGTCGGCCGGGGCGGACCCGCGCTGACCGGGGTGTTCGTGGCGACCGCGGCGGTGGTCAGCACCAGCCCGAAGGCCAGTGCCCGGCCGAGTCGCCGGTGCGGTGGTGGGGTCGGCATGCGTTCGTCCTTCCCGTCGGGCCGGTTGATGGCGGGCCCGACGACACGGTGGACCAGGTCTGTGAGAGCGCTCTCTCGCCGAGATGTTTCTACCTCGTAACGCCGCCGTGCGCCAGGTCCCCGCGACTCCGGCCCGCGCGAATAGTCCACTCGGCTGGGTACCTCGGCATCGGCGGATGCCGGCGGTCCGGAAGGTACCCTCGGCCGGTGTTCTCGCCCAACGGCCCGTCGCTACGGGAGCTGTGCGTCCAGGCGCTCTCCTCGGTGGAGCGCGGCTACGACCTGCTGGCGCCGAAGTTCGACCACACGCCCTTCCGCACGCCGGACAGCGTTCTCCGCGCGACCGCGCAGGCGCTTACCGAAGTCGGTGCGTTCGACAATGGGTTGGACGTGTGCTGCGGCACCGGCGCGGGAATGCAGGTCCTCAGCTCTCTGTGTCGGGATCGGATCACGGGCGTGGACTTCAGCGCCGGGATGCTCGCGCAGGCGCGCCGCGCATTTCCGGAGGCCAGCTGGGTGCGGGCCGACGTTCGGGCCCTGCCGTTCACCGAGGGGTTCGATCTCGCGGTCAGCGCCGGTGCGCTCGGGCATTTCCTGCCGGAGGAACGGCCCGCGCTCTTCGCCGGGGTCCACCGGGCGCTGCGGCCGGGTGGGCTGTTCGCCATTCCGATCGGTACGCCGTCGCCGCGTACCTCGGTCTCGCACTGGGTCACCCGCGGGTTCGACCTGACCATGCGGGTCCGCAACGCCGTGTGGCGCCCGCCGTTCGTGATGTACTACCACACCACCAGCCTCTCCGCGCTGCGTGACGACCTGACGGCGGTCGGCTTCACCGCGACCGACACCGCCCTGACCGGTCTGGGTCAGCACCGCGACGGCAGCCCACGGTTCCGGCTCATCCTCGCGCGCAAGCGCTGAGGTCCCTCACCTTCCGCGCTCAGACCTCGGGTAGGCCGACGTAGTTCTCCGCGAGGCTTGTCGCGTACGCCGGGGAGGTGGTGACGTACCGCAGGGTCGCCGACTGGAGCTTCGCCTCGTACGGGTCGTCGGCGTTGAGTCGGTGCAGCATCGACGTCATCCACCAGGAGAACTGCTGCGCCCGCCAGACCCGGCGCAGCGCGGTACGCGAGTAGCCGTCCAGCAGGTGGGTGCTGCCGTCGGCGTACCAGGCAGCGAAGGCGTCACCGAGCAGCGCGACGTCGGCCAGCGCCAGGTTCATGCCCTTGGCACCGGTCGGCGGCACGATGTGCACCGCGTCGCCGGCCAGGTACAGCCGCTGCCACTGCATCGGCTCGACCACCAGGCTGCGCAGCGGGGTGATCGACTTCTCCAGCACCGGCCCCTCGTTGAGCGTCCAGTTCGGCACCGTCTCCAACCGGGTACGCAGCTCGGCCCAGATCCGCTCGTCCGGCCAGTCGGCGATGTCCTCGTCGGCCGGCACCTGGAGATACAGCCGGGAGATCTGCGGCGAGCGCATGCTGTAGAGGGCGAAGCCGCGTTCGTGGTGGGCGTAGATCAGCTCCTCCACCGCGGGCGGGGCGGCGGCGAGCACGCCCAGCCAGGCGAACGGGTAGGTGCGCTCGTAGGTGGTCAGCACCCCGTCGGGCACCGTCGGCCGGCTGATCCCGTGGTAGCCGTCGCAACCGACCACGAAGTCGCAGTGCAACTCCTCGTCCCGGCCCTGGTGCCGGAAGTGGATCACCGGGGCGCTGTCCAGCCCGGACAGCCGGTCGGCGGGTGCCTCGAACAGGATCGTCCCGCCCGCCGCCAGCCGGGCGGCGATCATGTCCTTGACCACCTCCTGCTGGCCGTACACCGTGATCGCCCGGCCGGTCAGCTCGGTCATCGGCACCCGGTGCGACTCGCCGTCGAAGCGCAGCTCGATGCCCTCGTGCCGCATCCCCTCCCGGTCCAGGCGTGCCCCCAGGCCGGTGTCTCGCAGCAGGTCGACCGAGCCCTGTTCGAGCACGCCCGCGCGTAGCCGGTGCTCCACGTACTCCCGGCTACGGCTCTCGACCACCACCGAGTCGATCCCGTGCCGGTGCAGCAGGTGCGACAGCATGAGACCGGCCGGTCCCGCTCCGATGATGCCGACCTGGGTACGCATCCATGCCTCCTTGGGGCCTAGAACGGGTAGCGGGTGATGTCGCCCTGCATCGTGAGCCACTGCGTCTCGGTGAACGCCTCGATGTTCGCCGCCGCCCCGCCGAAGCGGGAACCGGTGCCGGACGCACCGACCCCGCCGAACGGCGCCACCGCCTCATCGCTGACGGTCTGGTCGTTGATGTGCACGATGCCACTGGGAATGCGCTCGGCCAGCGCCATCGCCTTCATCACGTCGCGGCTGAGGATGCCGAGCGACAGCCCGTACTCGCTGGCGCCGGCCAGCGCCGCCGCCTCGTCCAGGTCGCTGAAGGCGAGCACCGGGGCGACCGGGCCGAACACCTCCTGCGCGTACGCCGGGGTGGTCGGGGTGACATCGGCGAGCACGGTGGGCCGGTAGAACAGCCCCTCGTAGCTGCCACCGGCGGCCAGCCGGGCACCCGCGTCCACGCTCGACGTGACCAGCGCGTGGATCTTGTCGCGCTGCGCCTCGTCGATGATCGGCCCGAGCGCCACCTGCTCCTTGGCGGGGTCACCGACCGGCAGGTGGTCGGCCTTGGCGGCCAACTCGGTGACGTACCGCTCGGCGAGGCTCTCGTGCACCAGGTGCCGGCCGGTGGTCATGCAGATCTGCCCCTGGTGCAGGAAGGAACCCCAGGCACCGGCCGAGACGGCGAGGTCCAGGTCCGCGTCGTCGAGCACCACCAGCGCCGAGTTGCCACCCAGCTCCAGGTGCGCCCGCTTCAGGTGCCGGGCAGCGGCCTCACCGACCTTGCGGCCCGCGGCGGACGACCCGGTGAAGCTGATCACCCGTACGCGCGGGTCGGCGACCAGCGCCTCGCCGGTCGCGACGCCGCCCGGCAGCACGTGCAGCAGGCCCTCGGGCAGCCCCGCCTCCTCGAAGATCCGGGCGATGGACAGCCCACCGCAGACCGCCGTACGCAGGTCCGGTTTGAGCACCACCGCGTTGCCCAGCGCCAGCGCCGGGGCAACCGAGCGGATCGCCAGGATCAGCGGAGCGTTGAACGGCGAGATGACGCCCACCACGCCGACCGGTAGCCGGCGGGCCAGGCTGAGTCGGGGCTGGGCGCTCGGGATGATCTCACCGAGTGACTGCGAGGGCAGCGTCGCGGCCTCGTAGCACTCCTGCGCGGCGGTGCCGGTCTCCAGGCCGCCCTTGGGCGGGATCGACCCGGACTCGCGGACCACCCACTCGCCGACCTCGGCGGCGTGCTGCTCCCACAACGCGCCGGCCCGGCGCAGCACGGCGGCCCGCTCGGTGTAGCTGGTGGCGGCCCAGGCTCGCTGCGCGGCGGCGGCCCGGATGCTGGCCCGCGCGACGTCGTCGGCGTCGGCCACGCCGACCTGGCCGATCTCCTCGCCGGTGGCGGGGGCACGAACGGTGGCGGTGCCGCCGGAGGCCCGCACCCAACCGTCGCTGTAGATCCGGCCGTGCCAGGTGTCGGTGTCGAGCAGGGGCATGGTGATCCTCCTTGCGCCGCAGGTGGGACAGGCACGGGCGGTGGCCGGCGGGATGGTTCCGGCCACGCCTGATACGTGCGGCGGCCCGGCGGTAGCCAGGGCCGACCGCGCGCGTCGCTTGTTCGCTTGCCGAACAGGCGTTCTCATCAAGGACATTTGCACGGGACTCGGCTCGCGTCAACGGATCACCGCAACATTTCTGCGACAGGTCGGACGGGTGAATCCGGCCGGCCGGGGCGCGTTGACGAACGTCACCAACGCCGATTACGTTCGAGATAAGTACGCCGGTCCGCATGCCGAACAGCGGTCGGTGGGTACGTGAAACAGGAGGCAGGGAGGCTCATGGCGAAGCTCGTCCCGCTGGCCGACGGCGTCGCGGAGCTGGTCCGCGACGGGGACACGGTGGCGCTGGAGGGATTCACCCACCTGATCCCGTTCGCCGCCGGCCACGAGATCATTCGGCAGGAGCGGCGCGACCTGACCCTGGTACGGATGACCCCCGACGTCATCTACGACCAGCTCATCGGCGCCGGCTGCGCCCGCCGCCTGGTCTTCTCCTGGGGCGGCAACCCCGGCGTGGGGTCGCTGCACCGCTTCCGCGACGCCGTGCAGAACTCCTGGCCCGTCCCGTTGGAGCTGGAGGAACACAGCCACGCCGGGATGGCCAACCGCTACGTCGCCGGTGCCTCCGGCCTGCCGTTCGCGGTGCTGCGCGGCTACACCGGCACCGACCTGCCCCGGCACACCGGCAACATCCGCAGCATCGACTGCCCGTTCACCGGGGAGACGCTTACCGCGGTCC
Organism: Verrucosispora sp. WMMD703; assembly: GCF_049178935.1. Taxonomy (NCBI): domain Bacteria; kingdom Bacillati; phylum Actinomycetota; class Actinomycetes; order Micromonosporales; family Micromonosporaceae; genus Micromonospora; species Verrucosispora sp. WMMD703. Next base: position 3,421,192 of record NZ_JBMHMM010000004.1, read on the forward strand.
CCGCGCTGAACCCCGACGTGACGGTGGTGCACGCCCAGCGCGCCGACCGCGCCGGCAACGTGCAGATGTGGGGCATCACCGGCGTGCAGAAGGAGGCGGTGCTGGCCGCCCGCCGGTCCCTGGTCACCGTCGAGGAGATCGTCGACGAGTTGACCCCCGTACCCGGCCAGGTGGTGCTGCCCGGCTGGGCGATCACCGCAGTGGCGCACGTACCCGGCGGCGCCCACCCCTCGTACGCGCACGGCTACTCGGTGCGGGACAACGCCTTCTACGTCGCCTGGGACGAGATCAGCCGGGACCGTGACACCTTCCAGGACTGGATCGAACGGCATGTGCAGAACGCGGGGACGAAGGCATGAGTGAGCGTCAGCGAGCGAATCATCAACTCAGTGCGTTGGTGCCTCATGTCGGCCCGCAGCGCAGCGGAGGGCCGGCATGAGTGAGCGTCAGCGAGCGAATCATCAACTCAGTGCGTTGGTGCCTCATGTCGGCCCGCAGCGCAGCGGAGGGCCGGCATGAGTGAGCGTCAGCGAGCGAATCATCAACTCAGTGCGTTGGTGCCTCATGTCGGCCCGCAGCGCAGCGGAGGGCCGGCATGAGTCAGTACACCGCCGACGAGATGATGACGGTGGCGGCCGCCCGGCAACTGCGCGACGGCACCGCCTGTTTCGTCGGGATCGGACTGCCCAGCACCGCGGCGAACCTGGCCCGCGCCACCCACGCCCCGGACCTGGTGCTGATCTACGAGTCCGGTTGTCTCGGCGCCAAACCCGACCGGCTGCCGCTCTCCATCGGTGACGGCGTGCTCGCCGACACCGCCGACGCGGTGATCCCGGTGCCCGAGGTGTTCAATTACTGGCTGCAACCCGGACGCATCGACGTCGGGTTCCTCGGCGCCGCGCAGCTCGACCGGTACGGCAACATCAACACCACCGTGATCGGCGGTGACTACACCGACCCGAAGGTGCGCCTGCCCGGTGCCGGCGGCGCTCCCGAGATCGCCGCCTCCTGCGGCGAGGTGGTGGTGATCGTCCGGCAGAGCCGGCGTACCTTCACCGAGCGCGTCGACTTCGTCACCTCGGTCGGCTACGGCGCCGGCCCCGGCGACCGGGCCCGGCTCGGTCTACGCGGCGGTGGACCCCGCACCGTCATCACGGACCTCGGCGTCCTCGAGGCCGACCCGGACAGCTGCGAACTCACCCTCACCCGGCTGCACCCGGGCGTCACCGTCGAGCGGGTCCTCGAGGCCACCGGCTGGCCGCTCGCCGTCGCCGACGACCTGAGCACCAACGAGCCACCGACCGCCGAGGAACTCAGAGTGCTGCGCGCCCTCGAAGCGACAATGCGGGCGGCGGCATGACCGACCAGCCGCAGCCCGAACCGCCGGGTGGTGCGATCGTCAGCGGGCACCCGCTCGAATCCTCCGGGTCGCGGATACTCGGATCGACTGAAGGGGAGGAGCGGCCTTGACCCAGGACGCCGAGCGGAAACTGATCCTGCCGAGCTACCGGCGCGACGACGTCGACGCCCACCCGCCGCTGCTCAGCCCCGGCTACCGGTCGACGGTGACCCGGGCGCCGCAGCAGCCATTGACCTACCTGCCGCAGCGGCTCACCGAGGTCACCGGCCCGCTGCTCGGCGAGGGTCGCCTCGGCGAGTTGGACCACGACCTGACCCGCCAGCACGACGGCGAACCCCTCGGGCAGCGGATCATCGTGCACGGCCGGGTCCTCGACGGCGACGGCCGCGTGGTGCCGCACACCCTTGTCGAGATCTGGCAGGCCAACGCCGCCGGCCGCTACCGGCACGCGGCGGACACCTGGCCGGCGCCGCTGGACCCGAACTTCACAGGCGTCGGACGCGCCCTGACCGACGCGGACGGCCGTTACCACTTCGTCACCGTGCAGCCCGGCGCCTATCCGTGGCGCAACCACGACAACGCCTGGCGGCCGGCGCACATCCACTTCTCCCTCTTCGGTCGCGCCTTCACCCAGCGGCTGGTGACCCAGATGTACTTCCCGGGCGATCCGCTGTTCTTGCAGGACCCGATCTTCAACTCGGTCCGCGACGAGCGGGCCCGGCAGCGGATGGTGGCCCGCTACGACCACGCCGCCACCCGCCCCGAGTGGGCACTCGCCTACGAGTTCGACATCGTGCTGCGCGGCCGGGAGGCCACCGTGTTCGAGGACGAGGACGACGATGAGTGAGTCGCTGGGCGTCACGCCCGCCCAGACCGTCGGGCCGTACCTGCACATCGGCCTGCGCTGGCCCGACGGGCCGTACGTGGTCCCGGAGGGTACGCCCGGGGCGTTCTGGCTGCGGGGCCGGATCTTCGACGGCACCGGCGCGGCCGTGGTCGACGCGATGGTGGAGAGCTGGCAGGCCGATCCCGACGGGCGCTTCGACCACCCCGACGATCCACGGGGCGCCCGGCCACCGGCGGTCCCCGGCTTCCGGGGTTTCGGCCGGGCCGAGACCGACACCGAGGGCCGGTACGCCCTGCACATCGTCAAACCCGGGCCGCTGCCCACCTTCGACGGCGACACCGAGGCACCGCACCTGACCCTGTCGGTGTTCGGGCGGGGGCTGCTGCACCGTCTCGTCACCCGGGTCTACTTTCCCGGCGAGGCGGCCAATGCCAGCGACCCGGTGCTGCGTACCGTCGACCCGCAGCGTCGTGACACGCTGCTGGCCCGACCGGCCACGGACGGGTTCCAGTTCGACATCCGCCTTCAGGGAGAGCATGAGACCGTCTTCTTCGCCGTCTGAGGCACTGCTGCGCGGGCTCTCCGGCACGCCTGACGTCGACGCCGAACTCGGCGACCACGCCCTGCTGCGGGCGCTGCTGGACGCGGAGGCGGCCCTGGCCCGGGCCGGCGCCGAGGTCGGGCTGGTGCCTGCCCCGGCCGCCGACGAGATCGTCCGGCAGTGCCGCGTCGAACGGTACGACCCGGCCGCTCTCGGCGAGGCGGCCGAGGCAGCCGGCAATCCCGTCGTCCCGCTGGTGCGGGAGCTGACCGCCGCGGTCGCCGCGCCGGCCCGGCCCTGGGTCCACCACGGCGCGACCAGCCAGGACGTGCTCGACACCGCCCTGTCGCTGGTGGCGGCCCGGGCCGCCGAGCCGCTGCTGCGGCACCTCGCCGACGCCGCCGACGCCGCCGCCCGGCTGGCCCGGACCCACCGCGACACCCTGATGACCGCCCGTACCCTCGGCCAGCAGGCCGCACCGACCACCTTCGGGCTCAAGGCGGCCGGCTGGCTGGTCGGCCTGGTGGCGGCACGGACCCGGCTGGCCAGGGCGCGCGCCGACCTGCCCGTGCAGCTCGGCGGGGCGGTCGGCACCCTCGCCGTCTACGGCACTGCCGGGCCGGCGATGGTCGACCGGTTCGCCACGCAGCTCGGCCTGGCCGCGAGCCCGCTGCCCTGGCACACCCGCCGCCAGCCCCTGCTCGACCTGGCCGCCGCCCTCGGCGGGCTGCTCGCCGCCACTGGCAAGATCGCCCTCGACGTGGGCCTGCTCGCGCAGACCGAGGTCGGCGAGGTGGCCGAGGGAGGCGCGGGGCGGGGCGGCTCCTCGGCGATGCCGCACAAGCGCAACCCGGTGGACTCGGTGCTGGTCACCGCCGCGGCCCGGCGTGGCCCCGGGCTCGTCGGCACGTTGTTCGCCGCCGCCGGCCAGGAACACGAGCGGGCCACCGGTGGCTGGCACGCCGAGTGGGAGCCCCTGCTCGACCTGACGCACCTCGCCGGCGGGGCCGCCGCCCGCACCGCCCGGATGCTCGCCAACCTCGACGTACGTCCGCAGCGGATGCGGGCCAACCTGGACGCCACCGGCGGCCTGCTGCTCGCCGAGGCGGTCGCCGCCCGGCTGGCACCGGCCCTGGGCCGCGCCGCCGCTCACGACCTGGTCCGCCGCGCCGCCGGCCGGCCCGACTTCCGGGCGGCGCTGCTGGCCGAGGCGGACCTGCGCGCCCACCTGTCGGAATCGGACGTCGACGCCGCCCTCGACCCGGCCGGTTGGCTCGGCAGCACCGGGCACCTCATCGACCGCGCCCTCGACCTGCACCGCGAGGCGGCGCACGACCCGGCCGCGTCCAGCGGACCGCACCCCGGGGCGGCGCACGACCTGGCCGCGTCCGTCGGGCCGGACGGCGAGGTACGGCCGTGACCGGCGCGCTGCACTACACCGTCGACGGCCCGCCGGACGCGCCGGTGCTGCTGCTCGGCAGTTCCCTGGGCACCACCGGCGCGATGTGGCAGCCGCAGGTGGCGGCGCTGGCCGAGCGGTACCGCGTGGTCCGCTACGACCATCTGGGCCACGGCGGCTCGGCGACACCGGCCGGGCCGTACACCATCGACCTGCTCGGCCGGAAGGTGCTGCGGCTGCTGGACGACCTGAGCGTGACCCGGGTCCACTACGCCGGGCTCTCCCTCGGCGGGATGGTCGGCATGTGGCTGGCCGCGCACGCCCCCGAACGGATCGACCGCCTCGCCCTGCTGTGCACCTCCGCACTGCTCGGGCCGGCGGACGGCTGGCGGGCCCGAGCCGCCGCCGTCCGTGCCGGTCGGCTGGACAGCATCGCCGACGCGATCGTCGAGCGCTGGTTCACTCCGGCCTTCACCGCGACCCATCCGGACGCCGTCGCCGCGTACCGGAACATGCTGGTCAGCACACCTGCCGCCGGGTACGCCGGCTGCTGTGCGGCAATCGCCGCGATGGACCTGCGCCCGGACCTGACCGCGATCCGCGCACCGACGCTCGTGGTCGGCGCGGCCGACGATCCGGCGACCCCGCCGGAGCACGCGGCCGCCATCGCCGAGCGGATCCCGTCGGCCCGCCTGGTGGTGCTCGACGGGGCGGCGCACCTGGCCAACGTCGAGCAACCCGAGGCCGTCACCCGACTGCTCGCGGACCACCTCGACCCGAAAGGCGCGGTGCCCTGATGACCGACCAGCAGCGGTACGAGGCCGGCATGGCGGTACGCCGGCAGGTGCTCGGCGACGCGCACGTCGACCGGGCCATCGCCGGCACCGACGAGTTCACCGCCGACTTCCAGGACCTGATCACCCGCTACGCGTGGGGTGAGATCTGGACCCGGGAGGGGCTGGACCGGCGTACCCGCAGCTGCATCACCCTCGCCGTGCTGGCCACCCTGCACCACGACGAGGAACTGGCCATGCACGTACGCGCCGCCCTGCGCAACGGCCTCACCCCCGACGAGGTGAAGGAGGTGCTGCTCCAGGTGGCCGTCTACGCTGGCGTACCGGCGGCGAACCGGGCGTTCAAGGTGGCCCAGGAGACTCTGCGGCAGGAGGCGGCCCCGTGACCGACGAGGCGACGGCCCGCTCCGGCGAGTTCGTCCAGTCGTTGGAACGCGGTCTCGCCGTGATCCGGGCCTTCGACGCCGAACACCCGCAGCTCACCCTCAGTGAGGTGGCCCGGGCCACCGGGCTGACCCGGGCCGCCGCCCGTCGCTTCCTGCTCACCCTGGTCGAACTCGGCTACGTACGCACCGACGGGCGGCTGTTCTCCCTGCGCCCGCGCATCCTCGACCTCGGCTACGCCTACCTGTCCAGCCTGAGCCTGCCCGAGGTGGCCCAGCCGCACATGGAGGCGCTGGTGGCGCAGGTGCACGAGTCCTGCTCCGTGTCGGTCCTCGACGGTGACGAGGTCGTCTACGTCGCCCGGGTGCCCACCAAGCGGATCATGACGGTGGGGATCAGCGTCGGCACCCGGTTCCCCGCGTACGCCACGTCGATGGGCCGGGTGCTGCTCGCCGGGCAGCCGCCCCGATGGCTGGACGACTATCTCGCCACGGCGCAGCTGCGCCCGCTGACCCGGCGCACCGTGACCGACCCGGACAAGCTGCGCGGCCTCCTGACGAAGATCGCCACCCAGGGGTACGCCCTCGTCGACCAGGAGCTGGAGGAGGGGCTGCGGTCGTTGGCCGCGCCGATCCACGGCGACAACGGCTCGGTGGTGGCCGCCGTGAACGTCTCCGCCCACGCCAGCCGAGGCTCGTTCGAGATGATCCGCAGGGAGCTGCTGCCACCGCTGCTGGCCACGGCCAAGCGCATCGAGGAGGACCTGAGCGCCGGTCCCCGTCGCTGAGCCCGGTCTGGGCGCTGCGGCGAATCAGCCCGGGGCGGCCCGTCCGCGTACCACCATGTGGGGGGCGACGAACGGGGGGCGAGGTGCGCGAGCTGCTGCTGGTCATCACGCTTGGCGTCGTCGTGCTGGTCGGCACCACCATCGGCGGCCGGTACCGGGTCGCCCCACCGGTGCTGCTGATCAGCCTGGGGGCCCTGGTGGCGCTGCTGCCCCCGTTCTCGCACGTGGTCCTGGCACCCGAGGTGGTGCTGCTGCTGTTCCTGCCGGCGATCCTGTACCGGGAGAGCCTGGTCACCAGCCTGCGCGAGATCAGGGCGAACATCGTCGTCATCGCGTTGCTGGCGGTCGGCCTGGTCGGGGTCACGATGGTCGCGGTGTCGCTTGTCGTGCAGCGCTTCGGTGTCGACCCGGCGGTGGCCTGGGTGCTCGGCGCGGTGCTCGCCCCGACCGACGCCGCGGCGGTGGCCGGGCTGGCCAAGCGGATGCCCCGCCGGCTGCTGACCACCCTGCGCGCGGAGAGCCTGGTCAACGACGGCACCGCCCTGGTGCTGTTCGCCATCGCGCTCGGCCTGCTCGGCGGGGGCGCCGCACCGAACGCCTTCGAACTCGTCGAGCGGATCGGCCTGTCCTTCCTCGGCGGCATCGCCGCCGGCATGGTGGTCGGCACGGTGGTGATCCTGATCCGCAAGCGCCTCGACGACCCGCTGCGGGAGGGCGCGTTGAGCGTGCTCACCCCGTTCGCCGCCTTCCTGCTCGCCGACAGCATCCACGAGAGTGGGGTGCTCGCGGTGGTGGTCGCCGGTCTGATGCTCTCCTACGCCAGCCCCCGGGTGATCCGGGCCCGGTCCCGGATTCTCGCGCTGTCCTTCTGGGACCTGACCACCTTCCTCGTCAACGGTGGACTCTTCGTGCTGGTCGGCATGCAGATTCCGCGGGCGGTGCAGAACGTCACGAGCGTCTCCCTGGGCCGGGCCGTCGTGATCGCGCTAGTGGTGGCCGGGGTGCTGGTGGCCGTGCGGATGCTGTGGCTGCACCTGATCGCCGGAGTGGCCCGGCTGGTGGACCGGCGCGAGTCGCAGCTCGCCCGCCAGGTCAACTGGCGGGTGCGCACGGTCGCCGGCTGGGCCGGTTTCCGGGGTGCGGTGTCGCTGGCGGCGGCGCTGGCCGTGCCGTTGACCGCGCAGGACGGCAGCCCGGTGCCGGAGCGGGATCTGATCATCTTCGGCGTCGCCACGGTGATCATGGTGACCATGCTGGTGCAGGGCACCACCCTGCCGTTCGTGATGAGCTGGGCCGGGCTGCGCGGCGATCCGGAACGGGTCGAGGAGTCGCGGCAGGCGCAGCTGAATGCCACCCAGGCCACCCTCGACGCGTTGCCCGACCTCGCCGACCGGGTGGGTGCCGAGGCGGAGATCCTGCAACGGCTCCGGGCCGAGTACTCGGGTCATCTGAACGCGATGCAGGCCGAGCCGGAGGACGAGTCGCTGACCGCCCGGGAGGTCGAGCGTCAACTGCGGCTGGCCGCCCTCGAACACAAGCGACGCGAGATCACCGCGATGCGCGACCGGCGGGAGATCGACGACACCGTCTTGCAGGAGTTGCAGGCCCGGCTGGACGTCGAGGAGATCCGCCTGCTCGGCCCGACGACCTCCGAGTAACCGCTGCTCAGCCGGCCGGCCCGCCTACCCGGCGGGTTCGCTCAGCCGGCCGCCGCCCCGCCGGCCGGCAGTGCGAGCGCGACCGTGAGGTCGAGCAGACTGCGCGGATCGGTGAGGCGGTCACCGTAGAGTTCGCGCAGTTGACCCATCCGGTAGCGCACGGTCTGCGGGTGGACGAAGAGGTCGGCGGCGACGTCATCCCGCCGTCCCTGGTGCAGCAGCCAGGAACGCAGCGTCTCGGTGAGCCGCTCGGCGGTGGCGGCAGGCAGAGCGGCGAGGGGTTGCAGGACCCGGGCACGCAGGTCGGCGAGCGCCTCGACGTCGGCGCTGAGCAGCAGTTCGGCCAGATGCTGTTCGGTGTCCAGGGGTTCGCCGTCGGTGGGCTGCGCGATACCGAGCGCGACCACCCGGACCACCCGCCGGTACGAGGAACAGACCCGGGCCCAGGGACGGCAGGGCCCCAGCACCGCGCGGCGTCCGTGCAGCACCCGGGCGAGCTGCCGGCGCCGGTCCCCGTGCATGTCCGGTACGAGCAGCACCGCGGTCTCCTCGCCCGGCTCGCCGGCCGGCAGCTCCTCGCTGCTCTCCAAGGTGTGTTCGCCCAGCAGGGCGAGCGCCCCGCGCAGCTTCGCCTGGGGCAGCAGCGCCACGGTGAGGGTCTGCGGTACCGGCCAGTCGGCCCGCTCGGCGCTGCGCAGCAGCACGTCCTCCGCCTCACCGGCGAGCAACTGCTGGGTGAGCCGTTCCAGGTTCCGTCGTCGGGCCCGGCCCACGCTTGCCAACTCGTCGGCATGCCCCGCGACGCTCGCGGCGGACAGCTCGTCGATGTAGGCGAACATCAACTCGGCGAACTCGGCGACCTTGGCGGCGGGCAGGCCGGTCGCCACGGTGGCGGCGGCCAGTTCCCGCCAGGAGACCCGGGCACCCACCCGGTACGCGGCCAGCAGCGCGTCCACGCTGCGGCCCGACCGGGCCTCGCCGCTGCCCAGGGCGTACGCGGCCTCCAGCGCCGGGACCAGCGGGGTGCTCGGGTCGTTGACCTGGGTACGGTCGGCGGCCTGGGACTGTTCGAGCAGTTGCAGGAAGGTGCCCAACGCGATCTGCACCGCGTTCTCTATCTTGTCCCGCATCTGCCCGGTCAGGGTGCCGGAGTAGCTGGGCACCTCGGCGGTGATCGCGGTGACGGTCTGCCCGGCCACCAGCGGCAGCCGGTCGCGCAGTTCGCGGGCCACCCGCTGGTCCAGTTCGATGCGGGCCGCCCGATTGGTCGTTCCGGATGGTTCCGCCACGGTTGTTCTCCCCGCACAAAAGGGATGGATCGCTTTACCTTCGCTGGCCAAGATTTTATGCCAGCGCGCAGCGACCATCGTCGTATGACCGCCACCGTCCCGCCACCGGGCACGACGAGATCTTTGCGGCGCCGCCTGTGGCGGCTCGCCGAGACGGTGACCACGCCGGTGCTGCCCAGTGACTACCTCGATCTGATCGCTCCGCTCCGCGCCGGTGCCGACCTGCGCGGCCGGATCCTCGCCGTGCAGCCGGAGACGCCGGACGCGGCGACCCTGCTGATCCAGCCTGGCCGCAGCTGGCGCGGGCACGTCCCCGGCCAGTACGTCCGGCTCGGTGTCGACGTCGACGGGGTGCGCCAGTGGCGGGCCTACTCGGTCACCTCCGCCCCCAGCCGGCGCGCCGATCCGATCTCGGTGACGGTGAAGGCCATTCCCGACGGCGTGGTCAGCAATCACCTGGTCCGTCGCATCCGGCCGGGCACCATCGTGCAGCTCGACCAGGCGTGCGGCGACTTCGTGCTGCCGGAGCGGGCACCGTCGCGGGTGCTGTTCCTCACCGCGGGCAGCGGCATCACCCCGGTGGCCGGAATGCTGCGCTCGGGTGCCCTGGCCGGCAGCGACGTGGTGCTTGTGCACTCGGCGCCCACCGCCGCGGACGTGGTCTTCGGCGCGGAGCTGCGCGGCCTCGCCGAGCGTGGCGCCATCCGGCTGATCGAGCGGCACACCGAGGTCGAGGGCCTGCTCGACGTGGCCGAGTTGGACACGCTCGTCCCCGATCACCTGGACCGTCAGACCTGGGCGTGTGGCCCGCTCGGGTTGCTCGACGCGGCCGAGGCACACTGGGCGGCCCGCGGCCACGCCGCCCGCTTGCACACTGAGCGGTTCCGCCCCACGGTGATCACCGCCGGTGACGGCGGGACGGTCACCTTCACCCGTTCGTCGGTGACCGTGGCGGCCACCGGCGCCACCCCGCTGCTGGACGCCGGCGAGAACGCCGGGGTGCTGATGCCCTCGGGCTGCCGAATGGGCATCTGCTTCGGCTGCGTGCTGCCGCTGCGCCAGGGCGCGGTCCGCGACCTACGCAACGGCCAGCTCACCACCGCCCTGCCGGGCGACGGCGTACGCGTGCAGACCTGTGTGTCCGCCGCCGCCGGCCCGTGCGAACTCGAGATCTGATCGGAGACCGACCGACATGACCGTGATCCAGAAAAAGGCCGACAACCCGATCGCCCACCTCACCGCCGAGGACATCGAGACTCTCGGCAAGGAACTCGACGCCATCCGGGAACGGGTGATCGCCTCCCGGGGCGAACGGGACGCCGCGTACATCCGCAAGGTCATTTCGACGCAGCGGAAGCTGGAGATCAGCAGCCGGGTGGTGCTGCTGTTCTCGCTGTTCCCGCCGGCCTGGATCGTCGGCACCGCCGGGCTGTCGGTGGCGAAGATCCTGGAGAACATGGAGATCGGGCACAACGTCCTGCACGGCCAGTGGGACTGGATGCGTGATCCGAAGATCCACTCGACCAGCTGGGAGTGGGACCACGTCGCCCCGGCCGACCAGTGGAAGCAGTCGCACAACGAGCTGCACCACCGGTACACCAACGTGGTCGGCAAGGACAACGACCTCGGCTACGGCATCATGCGGGTCGACGAGGACCAGCCCTGGCACCCGGCTCACCTCGGGCAGCCGCTCTACAACTTCCTCAACGCCTGCTTCTTCGAGTACGGCATCGCCGCGTACGACCTCGACCTGGGCAACAAGCTGAAGAACGGGGGCCACAAGGACCCCGAGTTCCGGCGCCGGGTCCGCGCGGTCGGCCGGAAGATCCGCCGCCAGTTCCTCAAGGACTACCTGCTGTTCCCGGTGCTGTCCGGCCCGTCGTTCCTGCACACCCTGGCCGCCAACTTCACCGCGAACCTGATCCGTAACCTCTGGAGCCACTCAGTGATCATGTGCGGGCACTTCCCGGAGGGGGTGGAGACCTTCGAGAAGACCTCGATCGAGGGCGAGACCCGGGGGGAGTGGTACGTGCGGCAGATGCTGGGCTCGGCCAACATCAGCGGCAGCCGGCTGATGCACATCATGACCGGCAACCTGTCATTCCAGATCGAGCACCACCTCTTCCCCGACCTGCCGAGCAACCGCTACCAGGAGATCGCGCCGGAGATCCGGGCGCTGTTCGACAGGTACGGGCTGAAGTACACCACCGGCTCGCTGCCCCGGCAGGTCTTCTCCGCGTGGAAGAAGGTCTTCCGGCTCGCGCTGCCGAACCGTCGCCAGCCGGCGGCCCCCGCCATCCCACTCGACGACTCCACCGACCACTCCACCAGGGAACTCGTCGCCGCCTGACCGCCGCGCCACGACTTCGTCCCGCCGCCGCCGTTTTCGGACAACTTCGGGGTTGTTGCTGCCTGGAGGCCCCGCTGACCCAGCAACAGCCCTGAAGTTGCCCACCGCAGCGTTGGTGGGCGGGGTGGGAGTGGGTCGGTCAGCGGCGGTTGGGGTAGTTGTGGGCGGACTGGCGGCCCTTGACGAAGGCCAGCACGATCACCGCGGCGAGCGCGATGAGGCCGATGATGACCAGCCAGCGGACCGCTTCCAGAAGCAGCCCGAGCAGGACCAGCGCCCCGGCGACGACGCCGACCACCCAGAGCAGGGCACGCATCTCCACCTCCCACCCGGCCGCCCGGCCGGTCCGGGCGCGGTTGCCGGTCCGGCTACCCGTTTCCACCCGCATCATGCCGTCTGTGCGAGTGGGCGACCCGGTTCAGTCGGCAAGTTTGCCCAGGTAGACGGTGTTGGCCGACGTGCCGCCGGTCAGCGGGTTGGCGAACCGCACCACGTGGCTGTGGTGGGTGGGAAACACGGCGGCCAGGTCGGCTTCGAAGTCCGGGTCCGGTGGATCGTCCGACCAGAGGGCGAACACCCCGCCCGGATGCAGCAGCCGCGCCAGGCGGCGCAACCCGTCCGGCCGGTAGAAGGCGGCGTGACTCGGGTGCAGCGGGTGCCGGGGGGAGTGGTCGACGTCCAGCAGCACCGCATGGAAACGACGCCCGGCGTCGTCGGGGTCGAGGCCGTCCGGGCCGGCCACCCGGGCGAAGAAGTCGGCCCGCACCAGCCGGGTACGCGGGTCCGTGGCCAGCCCGGCGGCGAACGGCAGCAGGCCGCGCCGGTGCCAGTCGATGACGTCCTCGATGGCCTCCACCACCAGCAGGGAGGCGACCCGGTCGTTCGCCAGAGCGGTGCGGGCGGTGTAGCCGAGGCCCAGCCCGCCGACGACGACGTCGAGGCGGTCACCGGCCAGCGGCGCCAACCCCAACCGGGCCAACTCGATCTCACCGGCGGTGAACAGGCTCGACATCAGGAACTCGTCGTCGAGCTTGACCTCGTACACATCCAGGTCGAGCCGGGGATCGCGACGCCGGCGCAGACTGATCTCGCCGATGGGTGTCGGTCGCCAGGCCAGTTCCTCGAAACGTACGCTCACCGCCGGCATGCTACCGGCCGGTGAACTGCCACGAGCGGCGTGACGCTCGGTCCCCGGGACATCGACGCAGCGCATATCCTGTGCCCCGTTCGTCTCGCCGGAGGGGAAAAGCGATGCCGTCGCGGCAGGATCAGCTGCACTCGTACCAGTTCACCCTCCAGCGGACGGTGGCCGCGCTGGTGACGCGGGAGACCGACCCGGCGCAGTCCCCGATGCGGCGGCTTGCCGGAGCCGGGATGGCCGGCGTCCTGGTGGCGGTCATCGGGCTGGGTGCTGCCGCCCTCTACGGCCTCTTCACCGGCGGCGGCGCGAAGTGGCGCGACACTGGCGTGGTGATCGTGGAGAAGGAGTCCGGTGCCCGGTTCGTCTACCGGGAGGAGAAGTTGCACCCGGTGCTCAACTACGCCTCCGCGCTGCTCATCGTCGGCACGCAGCGGCCGAAGACCGTACTGGTGTCCCGGCGGTCGATCGACGGGGTGCCGAGGGGATCGCCGTTGGGTATCCGCGACGCTCCCGACTCGCTGCCCCCGGCGGCCCGGCTGGCCACCGCACCGTGGTCGGTCTGTTCGGTGCCCCCGACCGAGCCGGCAGCGGCGGCACGGTCGGTGCTGCTGGTGGGCACCGGCGGCACCGGCGGCCGGCCGCTGGGCCGGGACGCACTGCTGCTGCGTGACCCCGACGGCCGGCTGCACCTGCTCTGGCACCAGCAGCGGCACCTGATCCGGGACACCGACCGGGTGCTGGCCGCGTTGGTGACCACCCGTTCCCGGTCCGTACCGGTGGCCGCCGCGCTGCTCAACTCGGTGCCGGCCGGTCTCGACCTGGCCCCACTGGACCCGCCCGACCTGGGTCGGCGGTCCACCCGGGTCGCCGAGGCTCGGATTGGTGACGTGCTGGTGGTGAGCAACTCCGGCGGCGGGCGGCAGTACGCGGTGGTGCTGCGCGACGGGCTCGCCGGCATCACCGAGCTACAGGCCGGTCTGCTGCTCGCCCGTACCGGTCAGCGGGCGCCGGAGCAGATCAGCCTCGGCCGGTTCGCCGCCCTGCCCCAGCTGCCCGATCTCGTCCCCGCCGGGCCCGACGCGCCGCCGGTTGCTCCGCCCCGGCTGGCCACGCCGGAACCGTCGACGATCTGCGTGCGGGTGGCTGACGACACCGGTGCGGTCGAGGTGCGGCGGGGTGTGGAACTGCCGACGCCGGCCTCGACGCCGGAACAGTCGGCCGACTCCACGACCGCTGACCACGTGCTGGTGGAGCCGGGGCGGGGCGCGGTCGTCGAATCGGTCGCCACGCCGGGCGCCACCGGCGGCGCGATCTCCGTGGTGACCGACCTCGGCCGCCGGTACGCGCTCGCCGGCCCCGAGGTGACCGGCATGCTCGGCTACGCGGACGTGCGACCCGTCCGGCTGCCCGCAGGCGTGGTCAGCCTCGTACCCGCTGGCGCCTCGCTCGACCCGAGTGTGGCCCGCCAGCGCGCCGCCCCCGCCTGACCTGCTCGGACTCGCGCCGCGGAAGTGGTAGGAAATTTTTCGGCGTGGGTTGTCGAATCCGGCGACCCTCGCTCGTCGCACTGACGACAGCACGTCAGACCGACCTCAAGGAGCAACCAGATGCGTACCCTGATCGCCACCGCGTTCGTCTCGCTCGACGGCGTCGTCGAGGCACCCGGCGGAGAACCGGGCTACCGCAACTCGGGCTGGACCTTCAACGACATCGCGTTCGACGAGGCCGCCTACGAGATCAAGGGCCGTGAGCAGGACGAGGCCACCGCGATGATGATGGGGCGGGTCAGCTACCAGGCGTTCGCCCCGGTCTGGCCGGAGATGACCGTCGAGTTCGCCGGCTACAACGCCATGCCGAAGTACGTCGTGTCGACCACCCTCAAGGAGCAGGACCTGGTGTCCAACTGGGGGGAGATCGTCATTCTCCGGTCGCTTGACGACGTCGCCGCGCTCAAGCAGACCGAGGGCGGCCCGATCAGCATCCACGGCAGCGCCACGCTGAACCGCAACCTCTCCGACGCCGGCCTGATCGACCGTTACCACCTGCTGGTCTTTCCGGTGCTGCTCGGCGCGGGCAAGCGGCTGTTCTCCGACACCGACCGGGACAAGCAGAACCTCAAGCTCATCGAGAGCGAGTCCTACGCCAACGGCATCCAGAAGCTGGTCTACGACGTCGTTCGTTGATCAGCCGACCGGCCCGGCCGGTGGTGCGGCACCGTCCCGCCTGACCGTGGTGGGTACATCTGTTGTCGCTCCGACGACAACAGATGTACCCACAGCCGAAGCCGGTCAGTGGCTGGGCGCGGACCTGATGCTCATGGCGACGGCGTCGGCCACCTGGTCGGGCGGCTGGGACGCGTCGACGAGATGAGCGCCGGTCACGTCGGCGAAGGTGCTGAGCGCCCGGGCAACATGGTCGTGTCGCCACTGGCGGGCAGCGACATCCAACTGGTCGGCATCGATGCGGACGCGCAACTGCTCCTCGGGGAGGGTGAGCACGACTTCGTGCACCTCGACGCCGTCCGCGCGGATACCGTCGAGAATTTGCTCGCGGTACACGGGGTTGATGAGGCTCATCGGCGCGATCCAGGGGTGCGGATACTCCCGGGCGAGGCCGCTCATCGTCTCGACGACGAGGTGACGCCACAGTGGAAGATCCTGGAAGTCCCCGGTCGGCGAGGTGACGAACCGGGTCAGCAGGTAACCGACGTACTCAGGGTCGAAGACCTTGGCATCCGGGAGCCGCTCCACGAGCAGGCCCGCCGTGGTCGTCTTGCCGACGCCGAAGGCACCGTTGATCCAGACAATCATGCCGAGGATGCTCCCACCACGGCGACGATCAGGTGGGGCGCGTACGACCCTGACGGCCCGGCGCCGACTGGGACAGGCGGAAGCGTCCCGGTCCGGGTAGGCGCAGCTCAAGTGGGCGGCGTCGCGGTGCCGGCTCTGACGAGCATTCCGGCGGCGGCGAGGACGCAGCAGAGGGCCACGGCGGCGAGTACGAGAAGGTATCCACCGCCGGTGTGCAGGATCGCGGCGGCACCGAGCGGTGCGGTGGCTCTGGCGATGGTGACGGGGGCGGCAAGTCGTCCAGCGATGGTTGCGTAGGCGGTGGTGCCGTAGCGGCCGGTGAGCAGGGCCGGGACGGCGAGATGGGCGATGCCGAACCCGATGCCGAATCCGGTAACGGTGATGACCGCCCCGATCCGGCTGTCTCCGGCGAAAGGTAGAGCGAGGATGGCGGCGGCCTGGATGGCGAAGACCGTGGCGACGATTGTGGTGACCGCGAAGCGGCGTCGGGCGGCGGTGAGGACGAGTCTGCCGGTGACGGACAGGACGCCCAGGAGGCCGGTGGTGGTGGCGGCGAAGGTGGCAGGGTGGCCGCGGCTGGTGAGGTAGCCGACGAGGTGGACGGCGATGATGCTGGTCGCGGCGCCGTGGGCGACGAGGGCGGCGGTGAGGATCCAGAATCGCGGGTCGTGGGTGGCCCTGCTGGCCGCCGCCCGTCGCTGGCCGCGGTCCGGATGCGCGGTGGGCGTGGACGCGGTGGGCGGCGGGATTGTGAGGGAGAGCAGCGGCACGGTCACCAGGCCGTGGATGGCGGCGAGCGTGAGCAGTGCGGCGCGCCAACCGAGGTGAGCGACCAGGTGGCCGGTGAGGGGCATGAAGATGGTGCTGGCGAAACCGGCGACGATGGTGACTGCGAGCAGGGCGGTGGGGCGTCGGTCGGGGGAGAAGCAGGAGACGATGACGGCGAAGGCGGGTTCGTAGAGGACCATCGCGCTGACGATTCCGATGCCCGTCATCACGGCGTACAGCTGTCCGACGGTCTGGACCTGGGACCAGGCGACCAGCAGGGCGGTGGCGGTGATCGAGCCTGCGGTCATGAGGACGCGTCCGCCGTGCCGGTCGAGCCATCTGCCGACGGGTATGGCCATCAGGGCCCCGGCGAGGACGCTTGTGGTCAGCGCACCGGTGACGGCGGTGGTGGACGTGTCGAGGCTGGTGGCCATGGGCCTGAGGAGGACGGCGTAGGCGTAGTACAGCGTGCCGTAGCCCACCGTGGAGGTGATGGCGAGGGCGGCGACCATGCGCCACGGGTGGTGTCCGTCGGCTCTCGGATCGGCGGACACCACCGTGGAGGTGGTCATCAGCCGGTGCAACCGGGGCCGACCAGGGACGTCACCTGGGCGTCGTGCCTGAAGACGGTGGCTGCGGCTGGTCGTCCCGGGCGACCGTCGCCGGCGATGGACGAGACCGGGGTCGCCGCACCGCCCGGGCGGACCTGTCCGAACGGATCCTCGGACCCGACCCGTGTCATCCGCAACATCCCTGTCCTGCGCTGATGGCGGCGGCCTTGGCGTTGGCATCGCAGCAGGAACCGGCAGCCTGGGCGGCCGCCGTCGAGCCGCAGCAGGGACTGGTGGTCGGCGTCTCGCCGGTGAGCGGGAGGGTCGTGTCCGCCGGCCGGGCGGGGCTGCCGCAGCAGGAACCGGAAGCGGTGGCTGGGTGGTCGGTGGATCCGACAGCTTGAGTGTTGTTGCTCATTCGAACTCCTCTCGATGGCCGCAGGATGATCAGGATGCGGCGTACGCATGTCCCTGCACCGCGGCTCTGTCTCGACAACCTTCGAAGCAGAGACTGCCCCTTGATTAGAGATATGTCAACCTAGAAGAATATCGAAACAGCCTGCGGTGTTGCTCGGCGTCGAGCCTGATCGGGGGTGACGAGGCGGCCGTGCAAGACGGTTTCAGCCGTGCCAGGAGCGCCAGAGGGCGGCGTAGGCGCCACCGGCGCGGACGAGTTCGTGGTGGCTGCCGAGTTCGGTGATCCGGCCGTCCTCCAGCACCGCCACCCGGTCGGCGTCGTGCGCGGTGTTGAGCCGGTGCGCGATGGCGATGACGGTACGCCCGTTGACCACGGCGGCGAGGGCCCGCTCAGTGCGCCGCGCGGTCGTCGGGTCGAGCGCGGCCGTCGCCTCGTCGAGGATCAGGGTGTGCGGGTCGGCGAGCACCAGCCGGGCCAGCGCGAGCTGTTGAGCGTCGGCGGCACCGAGTTCACGGGCACCGTCGCCGAGTTGCGTGTCGAGCCCGTCGGGCAGGTCGGCGTACCAGTCGGCGCTCACCGCGACAAGTGCGTCGCGCATCTGTTCGTCGGACGCGTCCGGTGCGGCGAAGGCGAGATTGTCGCGCAGCGTACCGATGAAGACGTGGTGCTCCTGGGTGACCAGGGCGATCCGGCGGCGCCGCTCGGCCGGGTCGAGGTCGGTGACCGCGACGCCGTCGAGGCTCACCACCCCCTCGCGCGGCACGTCGATTCCGGCGAGCAGCCGGGCGAGAGTGGACTTTCCCGCCCCCGAAGGGCCGACGATGGCGAGACGTTCGCCAGGGTGCACCACCAGATCGATCCCGCGCAGCACGTCGGGACCGTCGGCGTACGAGAACCGGGCGCCGCGCACGACGAGCCGCCCAGAACGAGCGGGCGCCGGGACGCGTGGTCGCGGGGCGGCGGCGCTTTCGGCCTGCTGGCCGACACCGAGTACGCGGGCGAACGAGGCGAGACCGCGTTGGGCCTGCTCCATCCATTGCAGCAGCCGGTCCAGCGGCTCGATCGCCTGTTGCAGGTAGAGCGCCGCCGCCACCACCTCGCCGAGGCTCACCATGCCACGGTCCAGCAGTAGACCGCCGAACAGCAGCACCACCGCGATCGGGAGCGCGTAGCTCGCCTCCACCACCGGGAAGAAGACCGATCGCAGCGCCAGGGTCGCCCGGCGGGTGGCCCACACCCGGCCGATGCGCTGCCGGCCGTACGCGGTGCGGTCGGCGCCGAGGCGGAGCGCCTCGACGGTGCGGGCGCCCTCCGCGGTGGTGGTCAACGCCTCGGTCAGCTCGGCGGTCGCGGCCCCTTCGGCAAGGTACGCCGGCCTGGCGCGACGCAGGTACCAGCGGGTGACCGCGACGATCGACGGAAGCCCGGTCAGGGCGGCCAGACCGAGCAGCGGATGCAGCAGGAAGATCGCACCGAAGAGCAGCGTCAGCTGGGTCGAGGCGATGACCATGACGGGCACCACGTCCCGGACGGTGCTCCCGACCGTCGTCACGTCCACCGAGCTGCGGGTGGCCAGTTCGCCGGTGCCGGCGCGCTCGACCACGGCGATGGGCAGGTCGAGCGTACGGGCGACGAACCCCTCGCGCAGCCGGGCGACGGCACGCTCGCCGAACCGGTGACCGGTGTACTGGGCGTACCGGGTGAGCAGCCCGTGCGCCAACACGCAGCCGCCGATCGCGAGCGCCAGGCGGTCCACGGCGGCGACGCCGGCACCGGCCGCGACCTCGTCCACGATCCTGCCCACCAGCCACGGCGTGGCGAGCCCGGCGACCGCTGCGGCGCTGTGCAGCACCAGCATCACGGCGACGGCGCGGCGGTCCACGGCGACGAGGCCCAGCGCCGCACGGCGGACGACCTGCCGGTCCGCGACGGGCAGTCCGCTCACCGCAGCGACCCGTCAGCGTCGGCGACCTCGTTGTCCCGGGACACCAGGGCCCGGTAGCTCGGTGCCTGTTCGAGCAGCTCGACGTGACTGCCGGCAGCAGTGATCCGGCCGTGGCGCAGGTGGGCGACCAGGTCGGCATGACCGAGCAGCAGCGGTGAGGTGGTCAGCACGACTGTCGTACGTTCGGCCCGCGCCGCGCGGAGTCGCTGCGCGATGCGCGCCTCGGTGTGCGCGTCCACCGCCGAGGTCGGGTCGACGAGGATCAGCACGTCCGGCTCGGCGAGCAGAGCGCGGGCCAGGCGTACGCGTTGTCGCTGGCCGCCGGAGAGGGTTCGGGCCCGCGTGCCGATCGGCATCGCGAGCCCCTCCGGATGGGCGTCGACCACATCCTCCGCCGACGCCGTCCACAGGGCCGTCCGTAGGTCGGTGTCGTCGAGGTCGGCCCGGACGTGCAGGATCTCGCGCAGTGTCCCGGCAAAGAGGTAGGAGTCGTGGTCGGCGACGAGGATCCGGGCCCGCACCTCGTCCAGCGCGATGCTGGTCAGCGGTACGCCACCCCAGGTCACCTCGCTGGCGACGAACCGCCCGAGGCGGTCGGCCAAGGCGATGGACTCGGCCGGGTCGTCGGCGGCAACGGCAAGCAGCCGCCCGGCGGGTACGGTCAGCCCGGTGTCGGGATCGTGCAGGTCGGCGGGCCCGTCCGGGGCGGGTCGAGGCGGCCCGCCGACCGGCGACGGCGGGCCGGCCACGTCCGGCCTCAGGTTGAGCAGCGCGACGATCCGGCGGGCGGCGACCCGCCCCCGGATCAGCTGGTGGCCACCTTCGAGCAGGAACCACACCGGCACGATGAGCACCGCCACGTACCCGTACACGGCCACCATCTGCCCGATGGTGATGTCACCGGCCGAGGCCATCCGCGCCGCCAGCCACACCACGGCGGCCAGGAACAGCCCCGGGATGGCGATTGTCAGCGCCTCGATCCAGCTGTTCATGGCCCCGACCCGGTACCCCTCCGCCAGTAGCCGCTGCGAGCGGGCCGTGTACCGACGGGCGAACAGTCCCCGCCCACCGACCCCGGCGAGCACCCGCAGCCCGGCCACGATGTCGGCGGCCCGAGTGGTTAGCAGACCCTGCTGGTGCCGGTAGACCGACTCGACCCGTTCGAGGCGGCGCAGCAGCGGCCCGACGAGCAGCACCACCGCCGGCACACCGAGCAGCACGAACACTGCAAGCAACGGGGACACCGACCACAGGAGAAAGGCGACGAAGACGTACGCGAGGACGGCCCCGACGCCCGGCCCGGTCATGGTCAGCACCGCCGAGGTGTGGATGATGTCGGCACCGCCCACGGTGGCGACCTCCCCGGCGGCGAGTCTGCGGGGCAGCACGGCACCGATCCGGGACAGGTGACGCAACAGGACCGCGGCGGACCGGGCCGACGCATCCTCCCGGACGAACGTCATCGTGCGGTGCCGCATGATGCCCAGGTAGGCCAAGGCCATCCCGGCGACGACGATCGCGGCCACCCACCACAGCAGCGCCCGGTGATCCGCGGCGCGCAGTCCGTCGTCGATGGCGCGGGCGACGAGGTACGGCCGGGCCGACAACCCGAGCATCCAGGCCGTGCCGATGAGACCGCCGCGTAGCACCCGCCACGGCTGGCAGCGGACCAGCCACCAGATGTACCTCAGTGGCCCCCTCGTGTCCGGCGTGCCCGGCTCGGCGTGCGGGAGCTGTGGGGGCATCGGTTCAGGCTACGGTGAGGCGCGGTGACGCTTCCACGTCAATATCAGCCGGTTCGGGCGTCGACGCGGCGGATGGCGGACGGCGGGGGAGCGGCGATCAGGTGGGACGGCGCAGGATGGTGACGGCGAAGTCCGCGTCGTCGCGCCACGGGCGCAGGTCCCAGGTGGCGAAGCGGTGTTCCAGACGCAGTCCGGCGCCGATCGCGTCGGCGTCGAAGTCGGTGAGTGGATACCCCCGGTCGGTGCCGAATCCGACCGCGACCACGCCGTCCGGGCACAGGTGCGCGGCGACCCGGCTGAGCACCTGGCGTTCGGTGCCGGCGGCGACGAAGGCCATCACGTTGCCGGCGAGGACCGCCGCGTCGAACGGCTCGCTCTCGCCGGCCGCCGCGAGGTCCAACTCGGCCAGATCTGCGACGAGCCAACGGGGCGCGGGGTGGTCGGCCCGGGCCGCGTCGATCAGCACCGGGTCCGCGTCCACCCCGACCACCGTGTGACCACGCGCCGCCAACTCGGCGCCGACCCGACCGGTGCCGCAGCCGGCGTCGAGGATCCGGGAGGCCGGCGGCACCAGCGTGTCGAGCAGTCGGGCCTCACCCGCCAGATCCGCCCCTTCGGCCGCCAACTGCCGGAACCGGTTGACGTACCACTGCGAGTGCTCGGGACCGGTGTCGGTGGCCCATCGGGTCCTGTTGGTCATGTCTGCACCGTATCCGGACCGGCTCGGGGCAGCCGTCGGACCACCGGAACAGGACCAACGGCAGGTGTCCGGAGCCCAACTCGCGCGCTACCATGTCGTGACTCATGGTGAACCGAACTGTTCCGCCGGCCGGGCCGGGCCCGGCTCTGGGCACTGACGCTGCCGGTGAGCATGGCCGAATGTGGGGGGTGGCCCGCGCCACCCTCGACGGAAATTGGGCGGGCGGACACACGGTGCCGTCGCGCACCCTGTACCCGCACCAGTGGAGCTGGGACTCGGCCTTCATCGCGATCGGCTGGGCCCATCTCCGCCCCGACCGCACCTGGTCGGAGCTGGACAGCCTGTTCCGCGCCCAGTGGCGCGACGGCCGGGTGCCGCACATCGTGTTCAACCCGGCGGTGGCCGGCGGCGCCTACTTTCCCGGCCCCGGGTTCTGGTCGTCGAACACCGTCGAGGGAACACCGCCGGTGGCCACCTCCGGCCTGGTGCAGCCGCCCGTGCACGCGTTGGCCGCCTGGCACGCGTACCGTCGCGTGCCGTCGGAGGCGGGCCGCGCCGCGTTGCGACGGCTCTATCCGCGCCTGGTGGCGCAGCAGCGCTACCTCGCGACCTGTCGCGATGTCGGTGGCGCCGGGTTGGTCAGCATCGTGCACCCGTGGGAGTCCGGACTGGACAACAGCCCGGCCTGGGACGGGCCGATGTCCGCGGTGCCGGCGGAGGCGGCGGTGATGCGCGCGTACCGGCGGCGCGACACCGTGCACGCCGATCCCGCCCACCGACCCACCGACCTGGACTACGCGCGGTACGTCACCATGGTCACCGCGTACCGGGCGGACGGCTACCGCGACGACGGCCTGGCCGACCGGCATCCGTTCCTGGTCGAGTGTCCGCTGTTCAACGCGGCCATGGGCGCGTCGGAGGTGGCGCTCGCCGGCATCGCCGAGGTGATCGGCGTCGACCCGGGCCCGCACCGGGAGCGGGCCGTCGCCATCACCGAGGCCGTGGTGACCCGGCTGTACGACCCGGTCAGCGGCACCTTCCACCCGCGTGACCTGCGTACCGGCCGATTGACGCCGGCCCGTACGGTGCTCGGCCTGACCCCGTTGATCCTGCCCGGCCTGCCGGTGCGACAGGTCGACGCGGTGCTCGCCGAGGCACGCTCGGCCCGCTTCGGCCTCGCCGCCCGGATGCCCCGGCCACTGCCCAGCCACGACCGCACCGCAACCGACTTCGAGCCGCTGCGCTACTGGCGCGGCCCGAGCTGGATGAACATCACCTGGCTGATCCGGCATGGACTGCTGAGGCACGGACACGACCGGTTGGCGGCCGGGCTGCGTTCCTCGATGATCGACCTGGTCGCGGCGGCCGGTTGCCACGAGTACTTCCACCCGGACACCGGTGTCGGCCTGGGCTCACCAGCGTTCAGCTGGACGGCGGCCCTGCTGCTGGACGTGCTGGCCGACTGACCGGTGCGGCGGGACCCTGCCGGTGCCCTGCCCGGGGTGGCGCTGCCCGGGGGCAGGTAGGTTGCTGTCCAGGATCGGCCGGCTGCCGCGCCGGTCCCGGGCGGCACCGTGACCGGGTGACCCGACTGGAGGGACGCGCAATGAGCCGGGACAGCTTCGACGAGCAGCTCGACCGGCTCACCGGCGTCCTGGCGTTGATGAGTCGGGACGCCGGCTCGGCGATCCGGGGGGCCAGCACCGCGCTGCTGGAGGTGGACCGGGACGCGGCCGAGAGGGTGCTCGCCGGTGACACTGTGCTGGACGCCCGGCGGGCCGAGGTGGAGGCGATGATCCCCGAGGTGCTGGTACGGCACCAGCCGGTCGCCTCGGACCTGCGCCTGGTGGTGTGCGCGCTGCGGATGGCCGGTGCCCTGGAACGGATGGGTGACCTCGCGGTGCACGTCGCGAAGGTGGCGCTGCGCCGGCACCCGGTCGGGGTGGTCCCGGAGCCGGCGATGCCGGTGATGACGGCGCTGGCCGAGGCGGCGGCGCGGGTGGCGGACAAGTGCGCGGTCGTGCTGGCCACCCGGGACCGGCTCGACGCGATGCAGCTCGGGCTGGACGACGACGAGGTCGACGCCGCCCAGGAACGCCTGCTGTCACTGCTCGTCTCCGGCTGGCCCTACGGGGTGGAGTCCGCGATCGACCTGGCCCTGCTCGGCCGCTACTACGAGCGCTACGCCGACCAGGCGGTGAACGTCGCCCGTCAGGTCGTCTACCTGGTGACCGGCACCATCCGGCTCTGACGCGGCACCCGTAGGGCAGCCGGCGGGCCCCAGATTCCGGACATCCGGTACGGCGCGTCCGCAACTTCACATCCCGACTCCCAGGTGGCCATCACCGAGCCGGCAAGTTCATTTTTCGTTCACCTGGGTCCGGGAGTCCGGCTACCTGGGCCTCCTAGCTTGACTCGCGTACGGCCCGGACGGGCTGATGCACCCCGATAGAGAGGCTTACCTGGTGAACCGCAACGTGCTTTCGCGGCGCGTCCTTGCCGGCGTCGCGCTTGCCGCGCTCGCGCTTACCGGCTGTGGTAGCAACGACAACAGCTCGGAGCCGGGCGGCAGTGGCGGCGACGGCGCCTACGCCGACCTGTCCGGCGAGTTGAAGGCGTCGGGCGCCAGCTTCCCGGACGCTTACTACCAAGAGGTCGTCGAGGCCTTCAAGGCCGAGGCATCCGACGTGACGGTCACCTACAACGCGACCGGATCCGGCACCGGCAAGAAGCAGTTCGGTGAGGGCCTGGTCGACTTCGCCGGCACCGACAGCCTGGTGAAGGACACCGACGGCGTGACCGCCGGTTCGTTCATGTACGTGCCGACGGTGGCGGCCCCGATCACGGTCTCCTACAACCTTGAGGGCGTCGACAAGCTCCAGCTCAGCCCGGAGACGCTCGCCAAGATCTTCCAGACCGACATCAAGACCTGGGACGACGCGGCCGTCAAGGCCGACAACCCGGGTGTCGAGCTGCCCAACACGCCGATCACCGTCGCGCACCGTTCGGACGGTTCCGGCACCACCAGCAACTTCACCAAGTACCTCGACGCCGCGGCGGCGGGCACCTGGAAGCTGGGCAGCGGTGACACGGTGGCCTGGCCGGCCAGCACCCAGGGTGGCGAGAAGAACACCGGTGTCGCGCAGATCGTCAAGCAGACCAACGGCGCCGTCGGGTACGTCGACCTGAGCGACGCCAAGGCGACCGGCCTGAAGTTCGCCGCCATCAAGAACAAGGACGGCCAGTTCGTCGAGCCGTCCCTGGAGGGCACCACCGCCGGCCTGGAAGGTGCCGAGGTCGCCGAGGACCTGAGCTACAACCCGCTCAACGCCGCCGGTGCCTCCGCCTATCCGATCACCGCGCCGACGTTCATCATCGTCAAGACGTCCTACGACGACGCGAACAAGGCCGCGCTGGTCAAGGGCTTCCTCACCTACCTGCTCAACGACGGCCAGGAACTGGCCGAGGAGGTCGACTTCGCACCGCTGCCGGCCTCGCTCAAGGAGAAGGCGCTGGCCCAGGTCGAGAAGATCCAGGGCTGATCAAATCAAGATCGCTAGGGCGTTCCGGCTGGGGACGGGATCACGTCGATCCCGTCCCTAGCGGGGTACCTGAGCTGGAGTGAAGATGACCTTGACGAACAATCCCCCCGCCGCCAAGCCGACGTTGACCCAGCGCGGCAGCAGTGCCCTCGGCGACCGCGTCTTCTCCTGGTGGACGCTCGGCACCGGCCTGCTGGTGCTGGCCATCCTCGGGCTGATCCTCATCACCACCGTCCGGGAGGCCTGGCCGGCGTTCGACGCGATGGGCCTGCGCTTCATCACCGAGCGGGTCTGGGACCCGAACCCGGCCACCGGCGACGCCATCTTCGGCGCGCTGTCGTTCGCGTACGGCACCGCGGTCTCGTCGCTGATCGCGCTGCTGTTCGCGGTGCCGGTCTCGGTCGGCATCGCGCTGTTCCTCACCGAGCTGGCCCCGCGCCGGCTGCGCGGCCCCGCGGTGACCGTGATCGATCTGCTGGCCGCCGTGCCGTCGGTGGTCTTCGGGCTCTGGGGCATCCTGGTCGTGGCACCCGCCCTGGTCCCGATCTACCAGTGGATGCATGACGTCTTCGGCGGCATCCCGCTGCTCGGCCGCCTCTTCGGCCCGGTGGGCAGCGGCCGCAACTTCATGACCGCCGGCCTGATTCTCGCGATCATGGTCACGCCGATCATCACCTCGATCACCCGCGAGGTGTTCAGCACGGTGCCGCGTGCCGACAAGGACGCCGCCCTCGCCCTGGGCGCGACCCGCTGGGAGATGATCCGGGGCGCGGTCTTCCCACACAGCTTCGGCGGGGTGGTCGGCGCGGTGATGCTCGGCCTGGGCCGGGCGATGGGCGAGACGATCGCGGTCGCGCTGGTCATTGGCGGCGCCACCAACATCACCGCCAACCTGTTCGCCCCCGGCAACTCGATGGCCGCCGTCATCGTGCAGCAGTTCGGCGAGTCCACCGGCACCTTCACTGCCGCGCTGATCGGTCTCGGCGTGGTGCTGTTCGCGATGACGGTGCTGATCAACGTGCTCGCCCAGGTGGTCGTCCGTCGGGCCGAGGCCCGGATGAAGGGAAGCGTCGCGTGACTCTCACCGCACCACCCGCCGCCCGGCCGGCCGCCGGCGGGCCCGACCTGACCCGGGCGGCGCTCTCCGGCCGCCGCCGGTTCACCAACCATCTCGCCACGGCGGCCATCTGGGTCGCCGTGCTGCTCGCCGTCATCCCGCTGGCGCTGGTGACCTACACCGTCATCGCCAAGGGCGGTGGGGTGATGAGCCTGTCGTTCCTGAACGAGGACATCCCAAACTCCTACCGCCGCGAAGGTGGTGGGATGGGCCCGGCGATCGTCGGCACGTTGCTCATCACCGGGATGGCCGCCCTGATGGCGATCCCGCTCGGCGTCTTCGGCGCGATCTACCTCAACGAGTACGGCAAGCAGCGGCCGTTGGCCCGGGTCATCCGGCTGATGTCCGACGTGATGACCGGCGTGCCGTCGATCGTGATGGGCCTGTTCATCTACATCTCCTGGGTGCTGCTCGTCGGTGAGCAGACCGGCTTCGCCGGCGCGCTGGCGTTGGCCTGTCTGATGTTGCCGGTGGTCATCCGGAGCAGCGAGGAGATGCTCCGGCTGGTCCCCGACGAGCTGCGGCAGGCGAGCATGGCGCTCGGTGCCCGCAAGTGGAAGACCACCCTGACCGTGGTGCTGCCGGCGGCGATCTCGGGGATCACCAGCGGCTCGCTGCTGGCCGTGGCCCGTGCGGCCGGTGAGACCGCCCCGATCATCATCGTCACCGGCATCGTCTTCTCGCCCAACTGGAACCTCTTCGACGGTTCCAACACGGCGTTGCCGGCGCAGATCTTCCGTAATGCCAGCCAGCCCTTCCCGGCCGCACAGGACCGGGCCTGGGGTGCGGCGCTGACGCTCATCGTGATCGTGCTCGGCTTCACGATCATCGCCCGATTCATCTCCAGCCGGTTCGCCATCAAGGAGCGCTGACATGGCCAGCAACGACACCAACCTCACCACCCGCCCGTCCGTGGCGGTGCACGCTCCCGGCACCACCGTCTCCGGCGCGGAGTCCGCCAACGCGTCCGTGATGCAGTTGCGCGACGTGAGCGTCTACTACGGCAGCTACGAGGCGGTCCGCGGCACCACGATGCCGATCCAGCAGAACCAGGTCACCGCGATGATCGGGCCCTCCGGCTGCGGCAAGTCGACGGTGCTGCGGGCGCTCAACCGGATGAACGACCCGATCCCGGGTGCCCGGGTCAGCGGCGACGTCCTCTTCCACGGCCAGGACCTGTACGCCAAGGACGTCGACCCGATCCAGGTGCGCCGCCGCATCGGCATGGTGTTCCAGAAGCCCAACCCGTTCCCCAAGTCCATCTACGACAACGTGGCGTACGGGTTGCGGATCAACGGCATCAAGGGTCGCCTCGACGACCACGTCGAGGAGGCCCTGACCAAGGCCGCGCTCTGGGACGAGGTCAAGGACAAGCTGCGCAAGAGCGCTCTGGCGCTCTCCGGCGGCCAGCAGCAGCGGCTCTGCATCGCCCGGACGATCGCCGTCAAGCCCGAGGTGATCCTGATGGACGAGCCCTGCTCGGCCCTCGACCCGATCGCCACGGCGAAGATCGAGGATCTGATCTTCGAGCTGACGAACGACTACACCATCGTCATCGTCACCCACAACATGCAGCAGGCGGCCCGGGTCAGCCACTACACCGCGTTCTTCACCGCCGAGGTGGACGAGGCGCAGGAGCGGCACGGGCGGCTCGTCGAATTCAGCCAGACCGGCAAGTTGTTCACCAACCCCGCCGACAAGCGTACGGAGGACTACATCACCGGTCGCTTCGGCTGAGGCCGAACGCGACGGTCGGCGGTGGGTCGCCGTTGGGCAAGGGTGACCCACCGGGAGTGGCTGGCTCGTCGTGAGCCCAGCCGCGTCCGGCCGACCGTCGCCGACCTGTAGTGCGGGGGATCGCCCTGCGCGACCGAGGGTGTCGCGGCGGGCCTGAACTGAACCGGAGCCGGTGTGCGATGAACAATCTCGTCGAGGCCACCAGGGGTGACCATCGATCCGACGGGCGTTTCGTGCTGCTCGTGGTGGACGACGACGAGAGCGTCGGTGCCGCGTTGGTCGCCCAGCTGGCCGACCACCGGGTACGCGGCCACCACTTCGCGCACGCCGCCGAGGCGCTGCTGGCCGCCGGGGCACTGCAACCGGACGCGGCCGTGGTCGCCGCCGGTCTGTCCACGATGAGCTGCACCGAGTTGGTGCGGCTGCTCGCCAGTCGGGCCGGCATCCCCACGGTGGTCGGGGTCGGCGACGAGGACGGTGGGGTGGCCGCCGCCGCGCTCAAGGCCGGTGCCACGGCCTGCGTCCGGCGTCCCTACCGGCCCGAGGAGGTACTGCCGCTCCTGCGGGCCATCCGCCCGGAGACCTCCGGTGCCCTCGATCCACCCATCGAACTGGGCGGGTTGCGGGTGGACCCGGCGACGTTCGAGGTGAGTCTGGACGGCCGGACGGTGGCCCTGCCCTTGAAGGAGTTCCGGCTGCTCTACTTCTTCATGACGCACGCGGAGCGGACGGTCACCCGCGAACAACTGCTCGCCGCCGTCTGGGGTGGCATCTCCGACGACACGTCGAACACCCTGACCGTGCACATCAAACGGCTGCGTCGGCGACTGGCGCTGGACGGCGACCAGGCGCCGATGATCGTGACCGTACGCGGCCTGGGCTACCGGTTCGTGCCCGCCCAGGCCACGGCAACGCCGACGACGTCGTGAACATGCCGGCGCTGCCGTCGGGCACACCGACGGAGGGGATGGTGCTGGTGGCGGTCCCGCTGGCGTACGTCCCGCACGTGGCCCGGCTGCTGGCCGACCTCGACGCCCGGCACCGGGTGGGGCCGGTGCCCCGTCGGCGGGCCGACCCGACGCCCCATCCGGCGGAGTCGGACTGGACGGTCGAGGATCTGCGTCGGCTCAGCCAGGGGCACAGCGCCACCCATCGGACGGTCGCGGCCGTGCTCGACGCGCTCGCCGCCGATCCGGAGCGGCTGTTCACGGTGGCAGACCTGGCCGAGGCTACGGGACGGCCCCGCAAGAAGATCATCGGTGCGATGGCGGGGTTGACCCGGCTGCTCAAGGCCCACTACGACTACGCCGGTCGGGGGTTCCCGTTCGACCGAATGCCCGGGCGGCCGGAGTCCCCTCGGGAGCTGTGCTACACGATGGACCGGGTCCGCGCCGCACGTTGGCGCGAGGCACAGCATCGCGGCCCCGAGACAGCCGGGAAAGTCGGCGCGCAGCCGGACCTGTGACCAGCCGGCGGCGTGATTCACCTCCCGGCGACGTGGGTGGCCGCGGCGCATCGGTTTCCGGCCGCGGCCTCCAGCCGGCGGACCTGCTCGATCACCGCCACCACGACGGCGTGTCCCTCCGGCGACAGGCGGGCGTCGACCAGCCGCCGGGCCACCTGCCGGAGGTACGGGTCGGCAAGCAGCTGGACGAGGTCGTCGTCGGGTAGCTCCCGATCGATCGGTCGACCGGTGAAGAACGAGGGCGGACGATCGAAGAAGGCGGCTATCGCCTCCACCACGGATCGCCGTGGGTCCGGTGCTCGTCCCTGGCGCAGGTTGTTGAGATGGGTGTGGGAGATGCGGCAGCCGCGCCGGGTCAACTCGGCGGCGACATGGCGGACGCTGTACGGCTTGCCGGTCGGGTCCGAGGTGGTTCGGAACAGCCAGTCGAGACGCTCGGCGAAGGTTTCGCCGGGGTGGTGCGGCTCCTCAGGCATGGAGGCTCCTCGCACGGCGGAACACCATATTTACACGAGGGCTGGACATGGCATCCAGCATTGACAGGACTCCTAACTGTACGCGTACGATGGCATTCGCCTGGCAACCCCAGCGGCCGGACAGCTCCGGCCCGGCGGGTTGCCAGCATGGTCTTTCGGGCAGGCACACGTGGTGGCGAACGGGGGCGCGACGTGTGCGTGCGAGCCGTACCCGGCGGCCGAGGGACCTCCGGGCGGCGCTCGTCCCGCCGGCCTCGCACCTGGTCGGTTCCTGGCGGGCCCGCCCGGTCACCGCACGGGACCACCCCGAGCACCCGGGGCAGGCGTTTGTCAGGTGTCGGCGGGGGTAACCAGCGCGGCGCTGACGACAGGAGGGCGCCGTGCGGTTTCCGCTGTTCGTCGCCGCGGTGTCCCGTCGATCCGGGCTGGCGTCCGAACCCGCGGCCAGCGTCGCGCGCGCGGTGCTACAGACCGTCGTGGAGCGGATGACCGGCGCACCGCCGACCGACCCGACCGGGTACCTGCCGACCGAGCTGACCGACGCGGTGTCGCCGGGCGAGCCGGCGGACTTCCTCCGCCGGGTCGGTGAGCGGGCCGGAGTCGACGAGGGTACGGCGGCCGCCGGGGCCGCGGCCGTGTTCGCCACCCTGCGCGAGACGGTGACCGTCGGCGAGTTCCAGGAGATGGTGACGCGACTGCATGCGGCCGGCGGTGGCAGTGACCCGATCGTCGGATGAGGCGCGGCCGGCACTCGGCGGCTCGCGGCGCGCTCCCTGCCGGCCGGGGGACCGGTGGCAGCGGATAGGCTGCCGCCGTGGCAGGTCTGTTCAGGAGCATGGCGTCCCGTGTCGGCGCGGTCATCCCGAGGCCGCGCGCGGCCGGTCCGTCCCCGGCACGGCTCGCGCGACCGCGTCAGGTCAGCGCGTTGCAGCGCCGCGAGTTGTCGTACGCCCCGGAGCCCGACGGCCAGGCCGATCCGGGGGAGATCGTCTGGACCTGGGTGTCCTACGAGGACGACCCTCGCCAGGGCAAGGACCGGCCGGTGCTGGTGGTGGGCCGGCACAGCCGGACGCTGTTCGGGCTGATGCTCTCCAGCCAGCAGGACCGCCACGGCGACCGGCACTGGCTGGCCCTGGGGCCGGGCGACTGGGACCGTGACCGGCGGCCGAGCTGGGTGCGCCTGGACCGGGTACTGACCATGCGGGAGGACAGCATCCGGCGGGAAGGCGCGGTCCTGGACCGGGCCCGGTTCGACCGGGTGGGTCAGGCCCTGCGCGCCGGGTACGGCTGGCGCTGACCGACCGGTCCCGGCGGTTCCGCACGGAGCCGGTGGCGTGCGCTGCGGCGCCGGTGACGTGCGCCGTGGGACCGCTGGCCTCAGCCGGACCGCTGGGCCGGGTCGACCGCGGCGTCGCGGGCGTCCGGCGGCGGGTACGGCTGTTCGGCGAGCAGCCGCGCCAGGTGGGCGCTGTTGAGCGCCAGCGCCTTCGTCGTCCGACCGGTGGTGTCGGGCTTGGGGCGCGCGTCGATGTAGTCGGTCTTGTGCAGTGCCTCGCCGACCCAGTACGTCGCGCCGGCCGCCGGGCAGGTGAAGCCGACCTCGTTGAGCGCCTGCTGCACCTGCCCGATCGTGTGGTGCGCGCCGTCCTCGTTGCCGACCACCGCCACCCCGCCGACCTTGCCGTAGGTGAGCAGCCGGCCCTGGTCGTCGGTCTCGCTGAGCTCGGCGTCGAGCCGCTCCAGGACCATCTTGCACACGCTCGACGGCTGGCCGAGCCAGATCGGCGTGGCGATCACGAGGATCTGCGCGGCCATCAGCTTCGCGCGGATCTGCGGCCAGGCGTCGCCATTCCCCTCGTCGGTGGAGACACCGAAGCGAACGTCGTGGTCCACCACCCGGATCAGTTCGCCGGTGACCCCCTGCTCGCCGAGAGCGTCGAGCACCTCCCGGCCCAGCACCTCGGAGCTGGACCGGGCAGGGGAGCGTTTGAGGGTGCAGTTGAGGATCAACGCCCGGATGTCCGCCATGATCTTCCCTCCGCCGTACGAGCCTGATCCCGGCGGAGTACCCACCTGTGGACCGGTGACGCCCGGGCCGGGGCCGCAACCGGGGTGGCGTCAGCACTCGGCGAGGTACGCGGTGTCGCGCAGGGCCCGGCCCGTTCGGCCACTGCCGAGCGCCTTGGCCTCGTACATCGCCGCGTCGGCGCGGTTGAGCGCCTCGGTGAGCTGGCTGTCCTGCACGGGTGCCAGACCGACCGAGGCGGTCACCCGGAGGGTGACGGCACCCATCGGGATCGGGGCGGCCAGCATGTCGTACAGCCGCCGGGTCGCGTGGTCGATCCACCGTCGGTCGAGGGTCGGGCTGGTCAGCAGCCCGGCGAACTCGTCACCGCCGAGGCGGGCCACCAGGTTGTCACCGGCGAAGGTGGCCAGTCGTTCGGCGACGCTCACCAGCACCTGATCGCCTGCGGCGTGTCCGTACCGGTCGTTGATCTGCTTGAAGTCGTCGATGTCGAGGACCACGGCGATCAGGTGGCAGCCGGAGCGGTCGGTGAGCAGCGTCGCGGCGAGCCGGTAGAAGGCCCGCCGGTTCGGTAGACCGGTAAGCGGGTCGTGGCTGGCGGCGTGCCGCTCGGCGGTGAGTTCCGCCTGAAGACGCCCGATCTCCGCCTCCGCCCGCACGGCCCGGCGTCCCAGTTGCCAGGAGGAGAGCAACGCTCCTGCGGCGCAGATGCCGGACGCGACGGTCAGCGGATCCGGCACCACCATCTCCCTTCTCCGCGACACACGTCGGGCACCGATCGGCCGACGCTGCCAGACACCTCGTTTCCCCTGATGGTTGTCAGGTTCGCGGGACAGAACGTGAGCAGGTAGGCATCACGCACGTGCGTTATCATCCCCGGTGTCCATTGCAGATGCAATAGCAGATGCACGTGCATAACGAGCCGACACCGCCCGTCAAGCCGCTACCGCTCCTCCCACGGCACCGGCGCCAATCGGAGAGAACAGAAGCCCCTCATGCAGCAGCCGCCCAACGGTGTTTCCGTCAACCACTTGCCTCCCCTTGCCTGGCAGAAGAGTCGGCGCAGCAATCCCAGTGGGAACTGTGTCGAGCTGGCGGAGCTGCCCGGTGGGGCGGGCATCGCCCTGCGTAACTCCCGGCACCCGGACGGACCCGCGCTGATCTACACGGTGGACGAGATCGCCGCGTTCGTGCTCGGTGCCCGGGACGGTGACTTCGATCACCTGATCGGCTGACCCCGCATCCCATCGACGGGATTCGTCTCGCACGGGATGGGCGGTTCACCTCACTGACGGTTCATGGCATGCTTACACGTCGGTCGAGTCGGTCCACCGGTTCGGCCGCTGACGGCATGCGGAGGACGGTAGGTGACCATGGTTTCCGCCGAGGAGGGTCCGGCGGCCGGCCCGACCGTGCTGCGGATGCTGCTGGGTGCACAACTGCGACGGCTGCGGGAGTCGCGGGGCGTCACCCGGGAGAACGCCGGCTGGGAGATTCGATCCTCCGAGTCGAAGATCAGCCGGATGGAGCTGGGTCGGGTCGGCTTCAAGGAGCGCGACGTGGCCGATCTGCTCACGCTCTACGGCGTCACCGCCGAGCAGGAGCGAGCCGCGTTGCTCAAACTGGCCCGGGACGCGAACAATCCGGGCTGGTGGCACCGGTACGGCGACGTCCTGCCGTCGTGGTTCCAGTCGTACCTCGGCCTGGAGGCGGCGGCCGCCCTCATCCGTAGCTACGAGGTCCAGTTCGTCCCGGGTCTGTTGCAGACTCCGGAGTACGCCCGAGCCGTGGTGCTGCTCGGCCACAGCACGGCCGGTCCCGACGAGATCGACCGTCGGGTGGATCTGCGGATGCGCCGACAGGAACTACTGTCCCGGCCGCGCCCACCGCGCCTGTGGGCGGTCGTCGACGAGGCGGCGCTGCGCCGGCCGATCGGTGGCCCCCAGGTAATGCGCGGTCAACTGGAGGCACTGCTCAAGGCGACGCGTACGCCGAACGTGCGGCTTCAGGTGATCCCGTTCGCCGCCGGTGGGCATGCCGCCGCCGGGGGAGCCTTCACGATTCTGCGCTTCGGTGATCAGGACCTGCCTGACATCGTTTACATCGAGCAGCTGACCAGCGCCATCTACCTGGACAAGCGCGAAGACCTCGACTTCTACGCGGTCGCCATGGAACGCCTCTGCGTCGAGGCCGAGCCGCCGGAGCGTACGCCGGAGATCCTCGAACGAATGATCGCCGACCTCGACCCCAGCTGACCACCACACCTTCACCCTTCCCACGCCCCTCCGCGCTGATCATGGGGCTACCGCTGCTGGCAAGCGCTTGCCCGGACGGGAATTTCGTGATCAACACGTCGAGGGCCGGGGATGGGGTTGACGGGTGTGGGGGTGCGGGGGTTATGGTCTGGATCGATCCAGCAACTGGATCGATCCAGAACGGGGAGTGCTGATGAAGCCGACATTGCGGGCCGTGGCCGAGGCTGTCGGTGTCTCGCGCAGCACCGTCTCCAACGCCTACGGCCGCCCGGATCAGCTCTCACCGCAGTTGCGCCAGCGCATCCTGGAGACCGCGCGGCAGATGGGTTACCCGGGGCCCGACCCGACCGCGCGATCGTTGCGGCGGGGATTCGTC
Organism: Verrucosispora sp. WMMD703; assembly: GCF_049178935.1. Lineage (NCBI taxonomy): Bacteria > Bacillati > Actinomycetota > Actinomycetes > Micromonosporales > Micromonosporaceae > Micromonospora > Verrucosispora sp. WMMD703. The sequence continues at coordinate 3,455,673 of NZ_JBMHMM010000004.1, forward strand.
GGTGCCATCGGGGTGCTGTTCACCTCCCGGCTGTCGTACGCGTTCACCGACCCCTTCGCCGTCCGGTTCCTGACCGGCGTCGCCGAGGCGGCCGAACGCCACGACAGCAACCTGCTGCTGATACCGCTGCCCGACGACGCGGCCGGCGCGCGTACGGCGGTGGAGAACGCCGCCGTCGACGGGTTCTGCGTCTACTGCGCCGGTGACGAGGAGAGCATCCTCGACACGATTCGCGGCCGTGGGCTGCCCTTCGTCACCACCTCCTCGCGGCCCCGCGCCGGAGACCTCTGGGTCGGCATCGATGAGCGGTCCGCCGCCCGGTCCGCCGCGGCACACCTGACCGCGCTCGGTCACCGCCGGGTCGCCCTGCTCGGCGACGACGTCCTGCCCGGCGCACCGGTCGGGCCGCTGCGGGTTGGCGACGTGGCCGACGTGCCGCACCCCACCACCCGGGACCGGCTGGCGGGCTTCGCCGAGGCGTTCGCGGCGGTCGGCGTCGCCTGGCCCGACCTGACCGTGCTCACCGCGACCGACAACACCCGCGCGGCGGGTGCCGCCGCCGCCAGGGCGTTGGCGCACCTGCCCGAACCGCCCACCGCGGTGCTGGCCTGCTCCGACGTGCTCGCCCTCGGTGCGCTCGACGTCCTGCGTGCCGACGGTGAGCGGGGGCGGCGCGTCTCCGTGACCGGCTTCGACGACATCGCCGAGGCCGCCCCGGCCGGCCTGACCACCGTCCGCCAGCCCGGCGAGGCGAAGGGTCGAAGCGCCGCCACGCTGCTGCTCGACCCGCCCGCTGACGCCGCTGCGGGCCAGATCCTGCTGCCCACCACGCTCGTCGTCCGGAGCAGCTCCGGACCCGCCCCGAGGAGTTGACCATGGAACAGCCCACCGGCTTCGTCATGGCCGTCGACGCCGTCACCCGTCATGTCATGTCCGCCCGGCCGGACGCACCGGTCCGACCCGACGTACCCCGGCCGGCGCGGCTGGTGGTCACCCGCCGGCTCGCCGCCGGGGCGCTGCGCCGGCTCGCCGACCACATCCAGCCGCGTCCCGTGCCCGCCCCACCCGCCTGCCGCACCTAGGCCGGTCCGCCGTCCGGGCGGGTGGTGCGCCGGGTGGTGCAGCAGGCAGACTGGAGGCCCATGTCGCCGTTCACCCCCAGCCTGCGGTTGCACGACCGCTACGTGCTGCACGATCGCATCGGCCTCGGCGGAATGTCCGAGGTGTGGCGCGCCGACGACGAGGTCCTGGGCCGGTCGGTCGCGGTGAAGGTCCTTGCCGGCACGTTCGCCGTGGACCCGGATCTGCGGGCCACCCTCCGGCGGGAGGCCCGTGCCGCGGCACGCCTGGCCCACCCGCACGTCACCCAGGTGTACGACTACGGCGAGGCGGCTCTGGCTGACGGTAACGTCGTGCCGTACCTGGTGATGGAGTTGGTCGACGGACGGAATCTCGCCGACCGGCTGGCCGACGGGCCGCTGCCCTGGCGGCCGGCCCTGCGGATGGCTGCGGAGGTGGCCGCCGCCCTGGCCGCCGCGCACCGCCTGGGCGTGGTGCACCGCGACATCAAGCCGGGCAACGTCATGCTCACCGACAACGGTGCCAAGGTGCTCGACTTCGGTATCGCCGCGCTCGCCGGTGCGCCGTCGCCCGGCGCCCGCCCGGCGGGTGGCGCCCTGATGGGTACGCCCGCGTACCTCGCGCCGGAACGGTTGAGCGCCGACCCGCCCCATCCGGCCAGCGACGTGTACGCCCTCGGGGCGCTGCTGTACCGCACCCTCACCGGCGATGTTCCGCTGCCCGTGCGCAGCTGGCCCGATGCGGTCAGGGTGCACGCCAACCGCCCGGCTGTCGCACCCCCGCGGGTGCCGGGCCTACCGGCTGATCTCGCCGAGTTGGTGCTGGCCTGTCTCGACCCTGATCCGGAACGACGTCCCACGGCCGGCCGACTGGCCACCCGGTTCCGCGCCGCCGCCACCGGACCGGCGGCGGCCACGGTCGACACACCGGCCACCGGCGGGCAGCAGACGCCGCAGACCCGGCCGGTGCGTCACCATCCACCGACCCTGATCGAGCCGACCACCCGCCCCGAGACCGTGTCCGGCGTCGCACCACGATCCACGACGCGCGGAGCACTGTCCGGCCGTGGCCGACCCCGGCCGGCACCCGGACGGCCGCCGGGCCGGCGGGGGCACAGCGGCCCGCCGGCAGGCGCGCTTGTCACATTCGCGCTGGTCCTGCTGCTGGGCCTGGGCGCGGCGCTCGTCCTCGGCGACCGGAGTGACGGGCAGTCGACGGTCAGCCCCACCACGCCGCCAGCCGCCCCGCCGACCTCCGCGCCTGCCTCACCACGACCCGCCGCCAGCTCGCCGGCCGCCCGGCCGGAGCCGGTGAGCCTGGGACGGGCCGCGGTCGAACTCATCGCGTTGCTCACCGAGGCACAGCTCACCGGAGAGATCGACCGTAAGGCCGCGGACCGGCTACGTGAGGAGCTGACCGAACTGGCCGGGGGCAGGCCGAAGGAGCAGGAGAAGCGACTGGAGAAGCTGCGGGAGCGTCTGGACGACGAGGTGGACCGCGGTCGCCTCCCCGCTGACTTCGCCGACCAGGTCGACGACGTGCTGGAGCGGCTCGAGGCCAACCTGCCGGAGGAGTGACCCTGTCCGGCGTCGACCGGCACCGCCGCTGAGCCAGGATCAGGCCAGGGTCGTCCGCACGAAATCGCCCGGAGCGGTCCCGGCGCGGGCGAGGAGCGAACCGTTCGGCGCCCAGATCGCCGACCGTCCGGCCGTCTCGACGTAGCCGCCACCGGTGGAGCCGGCGAAGCTGGCGACCGCGACCACGACCCGGTGGGTGGCGCAGATCCGCGATGCCCGCTGGTCCGGCACGTGCGCCTCGGCTGCGGCGTCGACGATCGAGGCCGCGTACACGTCGACGCCGGCAGCGCAGGTGCGCGCCGCGTGTTCCGCGATTCCGGTGTCCTTGCAGATCGCCAGGCCGATCCGCCAGCCGTCGACGTCCAGCACGACCGGCGCCGGTCCGGGGCGGAACCGGCGGGCCTCGACCTCCCCGAGCCACATCTTGCGGTACGCCACCCGTGTCCCGCCGCCGTCCACGGCGAGGGTGGCGATGTGCTCTCCGGCCACCGGTGCGCCGACCAGCGCGAGCGCCCCGGTGGCCGCGCACGCGGCAACCAGCGGCGCGAGCCGGGGGTCCGACGGGTCGACCGGCGCGGCGTCGAGTTCGTAACCGGTCAGCGACAACTCCGGGAAGACCACCACCCGGGCCGCGGCAGCACCGACCATCGCCGCGTGCGCCGCCACGTTCGTGTCGATGTCGTACGACACGCATCGGGGCTGGGCGACGGCGATGGTCAGCGAGGGGCGCGGCACCTGCGCAGTTTAGAGCGACCGGCAATACGGCTGGCGGGGCTGCGGCGCGCCCTGGCGCTTCGGCCGGCGGCGTTGTCGTCGTCGGCCAGGCGCACGCAGGAAAGGCGATGCCGGTGCGGCGACTCTCAGCTGAGGTTCGTAGCGTGTGGGACATGATGCATGTCCGGTACGCTTCGCCCTCGGTCGTCGGCCAGTCCGCACCACCCGAGGACGGCCTGGTCGGTTTCGTCACCGACCTGGTGGAGCGGCTCGGCGGCCCAGGTGCGGGGCTGGCCGTGGCGCTGGAGAACCTGTTCCCCCCGATTCCCAGCGAGGTGATCCTGCCGCTCGCCGGGTTCGTCGCGGCGCAGGGGCGGATGAGCGTCATCGGGGCCATCTTCTGGACGACACTCGGTTCGCTGCTCGGCGCCCTCGCGCTCTACTGGGTCGGCGCCGCGCTGGGCCGGGAGCGGACGCGGGCCATCGCGGCGAAGCTGCCGCTGGTGAAGCTCAGCGACATCGACCGGACCGAGGAGTGGTTCCTGCGGCACGGCGTCAAGGCCGTCTTCTTCGGACGGATGATTCCGATCTTCCGGAGCATGATCTCCATCCCGGCCGGGGTGGAACGCATGCCGCTGCTCACCTTCGCGGTCTACACCACGTTGGGCAGTCTGATCTGGAACACCACCTTCGTGATGGCCGGCTTCCTGCTCGGTGACAACTGGCACCTGGTCGAGGGGTACGCCGGCATCCTGCAGAACGTGGTCATCGTCGCCACGGCGCTGGGTGTCGTCTGGTTCGTCGTCACCCGTCTGCGCCGCTCCCGCCGAGCCGGCGGCCTGCGGTCCAACGACAGCGGCACCGGCCTGACCGACGCGACGCCCGCCGGGGTGCCGGATCCCGACGGGCGGGGCACCATCTACCGCAGCGTCTGGTCGGACGGCCACCAACCGACCGACCAGGAACCCCGGCACTGATTCCTGTCCGGCCGGTAGAGATGCCCCGTCCCGTCCGCCCCGAACGGGCTCCGGACGGGGTTGGCTGTCCCGAGGGAGGTGCTGGTGAGCGGATCGGACTGGGCGGACGAGGTCGGTGTGGTGGAACTGCCCGGTGGGGTGCGGATGCGGGGTCGCCGGATCGGTGACCCCGCCTCACCGGCCGACTTCAGTCTGCTGCTCGCTGACGGGCCGGTGCCCGGCTGGGCGTACCGGCGGCTCCGCTGGCCGGATTTCTGGATCCCGCTGGACCGGGCGGATGCCCTGGACGCCTTCCGCGAGGCGCTGCGCCGCGGGTACGCCGGCCAGCGGGTCGAGGTGGCCTGCCGGGGTGGCACGGGACGGACCGGCACCGCGTTGGCGGCGCTGGCGGTCCTCGACGGGCTGCCCGCCGATGATGCGGTCGACTGGGTGCGCGCCGCCTACCGTCCGGGCGCGGTGGAGACGCCCTGGCAGCGGCGCTGGCTGCGCCGGCTGTCGGCGGCGTAGCGGGACCGACCACGGGTGGCGGTGGCCGGTGCGTCGCCTCCACAGCGTCGACGCCCGGATCAGCAGGCACCGTGGTCGGACCTCGGGTGCCGGAGCCGGCCGGCGCGTACCGGCTCCGGCGGTGGTCAGGCGGCGACGTAATCGCGCAGGTGGCGGGCGGTGAGCGTGTTGCCGTGCGCCACCAGGTCGGCCGGGGTGCCGGTGAACACGATCCGGCCGCCTTCGTGACCGGCGCCCGGGCCGAGGTCGATCAGCCAGTCCGCGTGGGCCATCACCGCCTGGTGGTGCTCGATGACGATTACCGTGTTGCCGGCGTCGACGAGCCGGTCGAGCAACGCGAGCAACTGGTCGACGTCGGCCAGGTGCAGTCCCGTGGTCGGCTCGTCGAGCACGTAGGTGCCGGCCCTGTCGGCCATGTGGATGGCGAGCTTGAGCCGTTGCCGCTCGCCGCCGGAGAGCGTGGTGAGCGGCTGGCCGAGGGTGAGGTAGCTCAGCCCGACGTCGGCCATCCGGTCCAGGATGACCCGGGCCGGGCCGCTGGGAAAGAAGTCCCGGGCCTCGGCCACCGACATGCCGAGCACCTCGCTGATGTTGCGTCCGCGCAGCCGGTAGGTGAGCACCTCGTCGGTGAACCGGCGACCCTCGCACTGCTCGCAGACGGAGGCGACGCCGGCCATCATCGCCAGGTCGGTGTAGACCAGCCCGATGCCCTTGCAGGTGGGGCAGGCACCCTCGGAGTTGGCACTGAACAGGGCGGCCTTGACCCCGTTGGCCTTGGCGAAGGCGGTACGTACCGGGTCGAGCAGGCCGGTGTAGGTGGCCGGGTTGCTGCGCCGGGAGCCACGGATCGGGGCCTGGTCGACGACCACCACACCGTCGCGGCCGGGCAGTGAGCCGTGCACCAGGGAACTCTTGCCCGAGCCGGCCACCCCGGTCACCACGGTCAGCACGCCGAGCGGGATGTCCACGCTGACGTCGCGCAGGTTGTGCAGGTCGGCGTGCCGGATCGCGAGGTGGCCCCGAGGCGTACGGACCGGTTCCCGTAGCCGTACCCGGTGGTCCAGGTGCCGGCCGGTGAGGGTGTCGGAGCGGCGCAGGCCGGCCACGTCACCGGTGTAGCAGATGCCGCCACCGGCGGTGCCGGCACCGGGACCGAGATCGACCACGTGGTCGGCCACCGCGATGGTCTCCGGTTTGTGCTCGACCACGAGCACCGTGTTGCCCTTGTCCCGCAGCCGCAGCAGCAGGTCGTTCATCCGGGCGATGTCGTGCGGATGCAGGCCGACGGTGGGTTCGTCGAAGACGTACGTGATGTCGGAAAGGCTGGAGCCGAGGTGCCGGACCATCTTGACCCGCTGCGCCTCACCACCGGAGAGGGTGGCCGACTCCCGGTCGAGGCTGAGGTACCCGAGACCGATCTCGACAAGCGAGTCCAGCAGTTCCCGAAGGTTGACGGTCAACGGGGCGACCGACGGGTCGTCGATCTCCCGGATGAACTCGGCCAGGTCGCTGATCTGCATGGCGGCGCACTCGGCGATGTTGCGCCCGGCGATGCGGCAGGACAGCGCCGCCGCGTTGAGTCGGGCGCCGCCACAGCCGGCGCAGGTGGTGAAGGTGACCGCCCGGTCGACGAAGGCCCGGATGTGCGGCTGCATGGACTCCCGGTCCTTGGCGAGGTAGAGCCGACGCACCTTGACGACCAGACCCTCGTAGGTCAGGTTCGTGCCACCTACCTTGATCTTCGTGGCGGGCTTGTGCAGGAAGTCCTCCCACTGCTGCGGCGTGAAGTCCTGGAGCTTGACGTCCGGGTCGAACAGGCCGGAGCCGACGATGGTCTGCCAGTACCACGTGTCGACGGCGAAGTTCGGCACGGTGATCGCGCCGTCGTTCAGCGACTTCTCCACGTCGACCAGTTCGTTGACGTCGAGATCGGAGACCCGGCCCAGGCCCTCGCAGGTGGGGCACATGCCCTCGGCCAGGTTGAAGCTGAAGGCGCCGGCACCGCCGACCTGTGGCTCACCCAGCCGGCTGAACACGATGCGCAGCATGGCGTACGCGTCGGTGGCGGTGCCGACCGTGGAGCGTGAGTTGGCGCCCATCCGCTCCTGGTCGACCACGATGGCCGGGGTGAGATTGCGCAGCGAGTCCACGTCGGGCCGGGAGAGGCTGGGCATGAACGACTGGAGGAAGGCGCTGTAGGTCTCGTTGATCAGCCGCTGGGACTCGGCGGCGATGGTGCCGAAGACCAGCGATGACTTGCCGGAGCCGGAGACGCCGGTGAAGACGGTCAGTCGGCGCTTGGGGATGTCGACCGAGACGTCATCGAGGTTGTTCTCCCGCGCCCCGCGTACCTCGATCATGTCGTGGCTGTCCGCGGCGGACCGTGCTGGCTGCTGCATGCGAACCCTTCGCGAGATCGTGGACGGACTACCGCCCGGGAACTGGCTTCCGATTGGCCTGGCCAGATTCAATTGTCGCATTGATGTGCTCGTAGAGGCTTTTGTGACGTATCGAGCGTGTGCAAGGTCCGGTAGATGGCGAGAAGTCTCAAACAGACGTGAGAGGCTAGGCTGAACCGGTGGTGGATCGTCGGGTCAGCGGACGGCTGCGCGCGGTGGATCTCGCCGCGACGGCGGGTGTGTCCGTTCAGCAGGTGCGCAACTACGTCGACCTCGGCGTACTGCCTCGGGTGGAGCGCACCCCGAGCGGCTACCGGATCTTCACCGACGCGCACGCGCGGGCTCTTACGGTGGCCCGCGCGGTGGCCGACGGGCACGGCTGGACGCGTACCCGCGAGATCATGGCGGCGGTCCACCGGGGTGACCTGCCGACGGCGCTGGCGTCGTTGGACGCCGGCCACGCCGAACTGGACCGCGAACGGGCCGAGATCCGGATGGTGCTCGGCGCGTTCGAAACCGTGGTGACGAGTGCGCGCCAGCACACTGTGCCACGCCGGGCGGTACGGGTCGGCGTCGTCGCCGACCTGGTCGGGGTCCGCACCTCGCAACTGCGCTCGTGGGAGGCTCGCGGCCTGCTGCGTCCGGCCCGCGAGGCGGGCACCGGTTATCGGGTGTACGACGAGGCCGAGCAGCGTGCCGCACAGGTGGTGGCGCTGCTGCGCCGGGGTGCGTACCCGTTCGAGATCATCACAGCGGTGCTCGACGAGATGCGTACCACCGGTAGCCCGCAGCGGGTCCGCGCCGAGCTGGCCCGCCGCGAGCAGGAGTTGCACCGCCGCAGCCGGCGACGACTGGCCGCCTCAGCGACCCTGCACGACTATCTGTGCCACCTGGCCGCCTGACACTGCTGGGCAGGCACCTAGGTCGAAGGCGGTGATGTCACTCCGACATGCACATGTCCGAGTGACATCACCGCCTGAAGTGATCCACGATGGAAGCTCGCTCAGCGTGGTGTTCGAAGGTCGACCACTCGCGTCCCCACCCGCTCGCCCTTCCTGGGTAGATCAGGTTGTCAGCCCGCCGAGCAGGGCCGGGCCAGGTTGACCAGGTCGGCGGGCCGGTTGCCGTCGACCCTGCCGATCGCGGTGGCGATGCGGTTGATCGCCGCGACGCGCCGGTCCTCCAGTGGGCCGATGATGGCGTTGCGCACGAAGTTCGGGCCGCCCTGCGGGTTGGCCGCCTGCCGGGCGAGGCGGGCGTTGGCGTCAGCGATCTGGCTCTCCAGGTTGGCGAGTTCCCGCTGCACCTCCGCTGCGGCCTGAGCCGGCACGGCCGGGAGCCGGTCGGCCACCGTCGGGCAGCTCACCCGCTGCGCCACACCGGCCCCCGCGTTGCCGTTGCCGGTGTTCCCGTTGCCGGCGTTGCCGTTGCCGGCATTGCCCGCGTTGCCGTTGCCTGCGTTTCCGGCGTTGCCGTTGACGGCGCTGGGCACCCCTGCGGCGTTGAGTCCGCAGGTGGCGAGGCTGGCGAGATCGGGGCGCTGTCCGCCGACGCGGTTGATGTTGATGCCGATGCGATCGAGGGCGGCGGTTCGCTTGCTGGCCAGCGGGCCGAGGATGGCGTTCTGGATGAAGTTGGGGCCGCCCTGGGGGTTGGCGGCCTGCTGCGCGAGGCGGGCGTTCGCCTCGGCGATCTGCTTGTCGAGGTTGGCCAGTTCCTGTTCGACTCCGGCAACGGCGGCGGCGGGCACGTTGGACAGCTTGTCCCGTACCGTCGGGCAGTTTGCCGTCTGCGGCGCAGCGCCGTCGTCGGCGGAGGCCAGCGTCAGACCGCCTCCCAGGAGCACCACCGCCAGGACACCGACGCCGCCGAGCTTCAAGGCAGCGTGCTTGCGGTGCTGCTGCGTACGCCTGACCATGCTTCTCTCCTCATGATTGACCGCCCGACGGGTCGACCATCGGCTGGTGCGCAATGGGGTGCCCGGAAAGACGATCGGCAACGGCGGCCGGCCCCGCCCCGCATGCCGAGGATTCTCACGGGTGACGTCGGACCGAGCTGCGGGAGCGCTCCCGTCGCAGGTCCGGGCGTTTCATGTGTTCGGTCGTGGATACGGGGGGTGCGAGCGATCGGTTCAACATCTCCCCGCGAAGATCGCGGCCCTCCGCCAGTCCCGAACCGGCCGGCCGGGGTGGGCGTCGCCGGAGATCCTGCCGTTAGTCTGCGTGTTCATGAGAATCCGGGCCCTCGCCGCCGGTTTTGCCGCCCTCGCCGCCGTGACGATCCCCGCGACTCCCGGTGTTGCGGCGATCACCGTCGGTTCTGGACCGTTGACCTCATCCGCTCTGCCGGCCGCCGCCGTTACGCCGCCACCCGTTCGGGGGCCCGCCGCCCCGACGGCAGTGCCCTGCCCGAAGGCGGTCGCGCCGAAGGTGGTCCGGTCACCGAAGCCGACGCCGCCGCCGCCCGTTCCGGAACACCGGGTGGTCGGCGGAGATGCGCTCGCCACCCCCGGATTGATCGTGCCGCCCGGCGTGGCGACGCCGCCCAAGGTGACGGCGACCTCGTGGCTGGTGGCCGACCTGGACACCGGTGAGGTGCTGGGTGGCTGCGGTCCTCACGAGTACGCGACCCCGGCCAGCGTGCAGAAACTGCTGCTGGCCGCGACCATGCTGCCTCGACTTGATCCGGCCAAGGTTGTCACTGTCACCAAAGAGGATCTGGACATCGCCCCCGGCAGTTCGGCCGTCGGACTGCTGCCGGGCGGCCGGTACCGGGTGGAGACGCTCTGGCTGGGGTTGCTGCTGCAATCCGGCAACGAGGCGGCGAACGCGCTGGCCCGCCTCGGCGGTGGCGCCGACGGCGTGGCCGGTGGCGTACGGGCGATGAACGAGCAGGCCCGAAAGCTCGGCGCATGGCAGACCCGCGCGGTGACCCCGTCCGGGCTGGACGCCCCCGGCCAGTTCACCAGCGCGTACGACCTGGCTCTGATCGCCCGGGTCTGCTTCGCCGATCCGGCATTCCGGCGGTACGTGCTCACGGAGCGCACCCGCATTCCGGCGCAAAAGGCCTTGCGGGGCAAGGGCTTCGAGATCCAGAACGAGAACCAACTGGTGTACCGCTACCCCGGTGCGCTCGGTGGCAAGACCGGCTTCACCGACTACGCCCGGCACACCTACGTGGGTGCGGCCGAGCGGAACGGTCGCCGGCTGGTCGTGACGCTGCTCGGTGCCGAGCCGCGACCGCAACGTGGCTGGGAGCAGGGTGCCGCGTTGCTCGACTGGGGCTTCACGCTGCCCCGGCCGGCCAGCGTCGGCCGGCTGGTGGAGCCGGGGGAGTTGGACGCTGAACCGTCATCGGCGTCGCCCCCGCCGGCCGGGAGCGCACAGCCGGCGGGCACCGCTCAGCCGGCGGGCACCGCCTCGTCGGTCGACGACGGGCCAGGCGCCGGAATGCTCGTGGCGCTGGCCGTCGGAGCGCTCGCGATAACCCTGGCAGTCGTCGCCGCCCGACGATCCCCAACCACCCCCGCCCCCCCGCCCCCACGCCCCCCGCCCCCCCGCCCCCACCACCTCAGCCGCGCGACGTTTCCCGACCAGCCCCGCCCCTGCCCCCACCGCCTCAGCCGCCCCTGCCTCCTCCGCCTCAGCCACCCCTGCCTCCGCCTCAGCCACCCCTGGCCCCACCCCTGCCGCGACCTCCCGCCGTCCCTGACCCGCCCAACCCGCCGTGGATCTTGGTGCGAAATCGCCCCTATCGGGGCCGTCCGAGTCCAAGATCCGGGCAGGTTGGGTGGTGGGTGGGGGACGGGGGGAGAGGGGGAGAGGGGAGAGGGGGGTGGGGGGTGGGGGGGATTTGAGGGACTGGTTGGGAATCACCCGATAGTGTCGCTAATTGTGAGAGCTTCCGCGCTTACGGTGGCGGTGACTGTCGCGCTCCTGGCGACGCCGCTGGTGCCCGTCGTCGACGCCCACGCGGCAGCGCCGGTTCCGTGTCCGCGCTCGGCGCCGCCCGCTCCCGGCCCCACACCACCTGTGACGCCCTCCCCGGACCCGGTGCAGCGGGCCGTCGGCGGCCCTCGGCTGGCCACGTCCGGTCTGGTGGTGCCGCCCGGGGTACCGAAACCGCCGAAGGTGGCCGCCACCTCATGGCTGGTGGCCGACCTGGACACCGGTGAGGTGCTGGGTGGCTGCGGTCCTCACGAGTACGCGACCCCGGCCAGCGTGCAGAAACTGCTGCTGGCCGCGACCATGCTCCCGAAACTTGATCCGGCCGACGTAGTCACCATCACCGCGGGTGATCTTGACATTGAACCGGGGAGTTCCGCGGTGGGGCTGGTGGCGGGCGGTCGGTACCGGGTGGAGACACTCTGGCTGGGGTTGCTGCTGCGCTCGGGAAACGAGGTGGCGAACGCGTTGGCCCGCCTCGGCGGTGGTGCCGACGGCATGGCCGGCGGGCTACGGGCGATGAACGAGCAGGCGAGACTGCTCGGCGCGTACCAGACCCACGCGGCGACCCCCTCCGGACTGGACGGTCCCGGGCAGTTCACAAGCGCGTACGACCTGGCTCTGATCACCCGGGCCTGTTTCGCCGACGCACGTTTCCGGCGCTACGTGGCCACTCGCGAGGCGAGCATCCCGGCCCAGCCGAGACAGCGCGCCAAGGGATTCACAATCGACAACGACAACCAGTTGCTCTACCACTATCCCGGCGCATTGGGCGGCAAGACCGGCTACACGGACCTGGCCCGACACACCTACATCGGGATGGCCGAGCGGGGCGGACGTCGGCTCGTGGTGACGTTGCTGGGTGCGGACGTGATCGACAAGCGGGGCTGGCAACAGGGTGCGGCCCTGCTCGACTGGGGATTCGAGCTGCCTCCGGCGGCCTCGGTGGGAGTGCTGGTGAGCCCGGGTGCGGCCACCGCCTCGGCCCCACCTGCCGCCGTACCCCCGCAGGCGTTGCCCGGCGGCGCGTCCGGGGCCGAGACATCGCGCTCGGCGATCCTGGCCGGTCGCCTGCGGTCGGTTTCCCTGATCGGCCTCGCCGTCGGGGTGACGCTGCTCGCGGGCGGTCTGGTCGGCCGCCGTCGCCGCCGGCACCGTACCGCCGGGACGCGTGCCGGTCGGCGTTGAGGTGATGCGGCGACGGCACTGGTCGAGGCGCGACCCGGCGCGGACGGCGGGCACGCCGCCGCGCTCGGCATCGTCGCGCTCCCTCGCCCGGCTGAGCCTGACGGCGACGGCGGCGTTGGCGGTCATGGCTGTCGGCTGCGGACGGGACGACGAACCGGAGCCGGCACCGCCACCACGTTCGCCGTCAGTGTCGCCGGGCTTCGTGGTGCTGTCCGATGTCGACCATCGCATCCTCACCGACATCCGGTACGCCACGGCGTACAACTTCATCGGCCGCCGCGTCGACGGCTACCAGGAACCCCTGTGCCTGCTCACCAGACGCGCCGCCGAGGCGCTGCGCCGGGTGCAGGAGGCGGCGCTCGCCGTCGGCCGCAGCCTCAAGGTGTACGACTGTTACCGCCCGCAGCGGGCCACCGAGGACTTCCTGAACTGGGCCGGCCAGCCGGGGCAGGACGCCATGAAGGCCGAGTTCTACCCTCGGGTGGCCAAAGCGGAACTGGTCGACCGCGGCTATCTCGGCGCACCCAGCGCACACAGCCGGGGCAGCACCGTCGACCTCACCCTGGTCGACGTGCCGCCGCCCGAGCAGGCCCGCTTCGAACCCGGTCAACCGCTGCTGGCCTGCACCGCCCCACGTGCGCAGCGTTTCCCCGACAACAGCGTCGACATGGGTACCGGCTTCGACTGTTTCGACCCGCTGTCGCACACCGACTCGGACCGCGTCGGACCCGTCGCCGGTGAGAACCGACGGCAACTGCGGCAGCTGATGACCGACGGTGGTTTCGTCGGCTACGACCGGGAGTGGTGGCACTTTCGCTACCGCGACGAACCCTGGCCGGACACCTACTTCGACCTGCCGGTGACCCGTTCCTCGGCCGGCTGACAACCGCAAGGTTGCCGCAAGCGACAGAACGCAGCGTCTCTCAAATGGACGGTGCGTGGTGGGTGAGAGGGCGGGACGGTGGCCGGCACCACTGTGGGGTCCGGTGAGGTGTGGGTTGCGCTCATGTCGGCGGTGACGCAGGTCACGCTAGCGTCGCCGTACGCCGACACCACCGCCGGCGCTCACCGGACCCCAGGGAGCGTCATGATCAGACCTGTCTCGCGGCTGCTCGCCGCCGCCGTCGCGGCTCTGCTGCTCACCCCGGTGGCACCCGCCCACGCCGCCGACACCCCGCACACCAAGAGTCCCGTGTCCGGAAGCCTGTCGACCTACCGCATCTCGGGTGTGTACGTCGCCGGCGTCTCCTCCGGCGCCTACCTGGCGGGCCAACTCCAGGTGGCCTACTCGAAGCGGATCAGGGGAGCGGCGCTGTTCGCTGCCGGCCCCTACTACTGCGCGCAGAACAACGTCGCGCAGGCGCTGTACGGCTGCGGCGACAACATCTACCCGACGTACCTGAGCGCGTTGCAGTCGTACACCCGGACCTGGGCCGGGTACGGCTGGGTCGACCCGGTCAGCGGGCTGTCCGGCGAACCGGTCTACGTGTTCCACGGTGGATCCGACGGCACCGTGAAGCGGTCGGTGAGCGACGACCTGGTCCGCTATCAGCAGCACTTCGGTGCCAGCGTCCAGTACGACAGCGGCTCGGCCGCCGGCCATGGCTGGGTCACGCCCTACGGCACGGTGGGCTGCACGGCCACGGCCGCGCCGTACCTCAACGACTGCGGCACCGACCCGCAGCACACCTTCCTGCGCAAACTCTTCGGTTCGGTGCAGCCGCCGAACACCGGGCCGCTCGGCGGCACGCTGGTGCGGTTCAGCCAGAACAGCTTCGCGCCGGGTGGCTGGGCCAACGGCCTGAGCATGGACGCCAACGGTTTCGCCTACGTCCCGTCGTCCTGCGCCTCGGGAGCGAGTTGCCGGCTGCTGGTGGCGCTGCACGGCTGCCTCCAGGGCCACAGCCGGGTCGGCACCGCCTTCGTGGACCGGGCCAACCTCAACCAGTACGCCGACACCAACGCCACGATCGTGTTGTACCCACAGGCCATCACCGTGCCCAGCAACCCGAACGGATGCTGGGACTGGTGGGGATACCTCGGCGCCACCAACTACCCGATCAAGGGCGGCGCCCAGGTGGAGACGGTGATGAACATGGTGCGCCGGCTGGGCGGCTGAGCGCGGACTCCGTCGCCCCGTAGGCTGTCGCCCATGATTGCCGTACGTCAGCGCGCCGATGACGCACGGTGGGTGGCCGCGCCGGCCCCGGTGTCCGCACCGGGGCCGGTCGCACCATGAGTGGTACGCCTGTGCCGGCTCCGCGAGGCGGACGGGCGCGTACCACCAGGTTGTTCGGGTGCTGCGCCCGGCTCGCCGCGTCCCGCTCGTTCGAGATCGCCATCGTCGTGGTGATCCTCGCCAACGGGATCGTGCTCGGCCTGGAGACGTACCCCGATCTGGGGCCGGCGGGCACCGCGTTGCGTGCGTTGGAATGGGGCTTCCGGACGGTCTTCGTCGCCGAGATCACCATCCGGATCCTGGCGTACGGTCGCCGCCCGCAGGACTTCTTCCGGCACGGCTGGAACGTCTTCGACCTACTGGTGATCGCCGCGATCTTCATCCCCGGCCTGCACGGCGACTCGGCGCTGCTGCGGGTGGTCCGGGTGCTGCGGATCGTCCGGCTGGTGCGGTTCTCGCCCGGGCTGCGCACGATCGTCGCCGCGCTGTGGCGCAGCCTGCCCGGCATCGGCGGCTTCTTCGCCCTGGCTGTGGTGACGCTCTACGTGTACGGCATGGCCGGCTGGTTGATTTTCGGCGAGGTCTATCCGGAGCAGTACGGAGACATCGGCCGCTCCCTGCTGACGCTGTTCGTGCTGCTGTCGTTGGAGATGCTGCCGGACCTCATCGAGCAGGGGATGGAGTTCTCGCCCTGGACGGTGCTCTACTACGGCAGCTATGTGGTGATCACTGTCAATTTGCTGCTCAACATCCTGATCGCGGTCTTCGTCAACTCGATGGAGGAGGCGCGCCGGCTGGAGATGACCGAAGGGTTGGGCCCCGGCTACGACTCCGACGGTGACGGCGTCCCCGACGAGGTGGACCGGATCGCGATCAGTCAACGTCTCGACGACCTGCGTACGCTCATCGTCGAGCTCGAACGGGAGCTGCGCATCGACCGCGACGACGGCCGCCTCCGCCGGGTCGGCAAGGAATGACCACCTGCCGTCGCGTCCGTCTTTGATCAGAATCACGACGGGTGCGGATAACGGGCGTCACCGGATAGGGTCGTTACACCGTCTGATGATCTCTGGGGAGGCTGCGTGCTGGCACTGGTGGCGGTCCATGCGCTGACAGCGGTGATCGCCCCGAGGCTGGTGCGGCTGTGGGGGCGTAACGCCCTCTACCTGGTGGCGCTGGCACCGGGCGCGACGCTGGTCTGGGCGTTCACGCACGCCGCCGGGGTACGCGGCGGTGCACCGGTGGTCGAGACGGTGCCGTGGGTGCCGCAACTCGGGCTGGAACTCGCCTTCCGGATGGGCACGCTCTCCTGGCTGATGGTCGTCCTGGTCGGCGGGGTGGGCGCGCTGGTGCTGGCCTACAGCGCGCGTTACTTCCGCAGCGACGATCCCGGTCTCGGCCGCTTCGCCGCCGTCTTCGTCGCCTTCGCCGGGGCGATGCTCGGCCTGGTGGTCTCCGACGATCTGCTGCTGCTCTACGTGTTCTGGGAGCTGACCACCGTCTTCTCGTACCTGCTGATCGGCAGTGACCCGGCGAAACGGGCCAGCCGGCGGGCGGCCATGCAGGCGCTGTTGGTGACGACGCTGGGCGGCCTGGCGATGCTCGCCGGGTTCGTCATGCTCGGCCAGCACGCCGGCAGCTACCGCTGGTCCGAGATCGCCGGCAACCTGCCCGGCGGCGGATACCTCGCCGTGGCCGTGGTGCTGATCCTGCTCGGCGCGCTCAGTAAGTCGGCGATCTTCCCGTTCAGCTTCTGGCTGCCGGGTGCGATGGCGGCACCGACTCCGGTCAGCGCGTACCTGCATGCCGCCGCGATGGTGAAAGGCGGCGTGTTCCTGGTCGCCCTGATGGGGCCGGCGGTCGCCGAGGTCACCCCGTGGCGGCCGGTGCTGCTGACCGCTGGCGTGGTCACCATGTTCCTCGGCGGGTGGGCGGCGTTGCGCCAGACCGACCTCAAGCTGCTGTTGGCGTACGGGACGGTCAGCCAGCTCGGCCTGCTGGTTGTGATGCTCGGCGCCGGCACCCGCGACACCGCGTTGGCCGGAGCGGCCATGGTGCTCGCGCACGCCCTGTTCAAGGCCACCCTGTTCCTCACCGTCGGGCTCATCGACCATGCCGCCGGCACCCGGGACCTGCGCGAGCTCAGTGGGTTGGGCCGGCGGGCGCCGGTGCTCGCCGGGGTGGCCGCGCTCGCGGCGGCGTCCATGGCGGGCCTGCCGCCGATGGCCGGGTTCGTCGCGAAGGAGGCCGCCGTCGAGGCGCTGCTGCACGGCAGCGGGTCCGACCTGATGGTGCTGGCCGGTGTGGTGCTCGGATCGGCGCTGACCGTCGCGTACACACTGCGGTTCCTCTGGGGCGCCTTCGCCAGCAAGCCGGACACCGCGCCTTCCGAGGTGGCGACCGTGTCCTGGCCGTTCATCGCCCCGGCGGCGGCGCTGGCCCTCGCGGGCGCTGCGGCCGGACTGCTCGCCCCGGCAGTGGACCGGCTGCTCGCCCCGTACGCCGATCTGTATCCCAGCGCCGAGCCGGGTTACCACCTGGCACTGTGGCACGGGCTGACCCCGGCGCTGGGGCTGTCGGTGCTGGCGGTGGCCGGCGGCGCCGGGCTGTTCCACCTGTTGCGCCGCCGCGAACGGGTGCCTGCCGCGCTGCGGCTGCCCTTCGACAGCGCCACCGTCTACGCGCGGGTCATCGGTGGCGTCGACCGGCTGGCCGTGGAGCTGACCGGTGCCACCCAGCGTGGTTCGTTGCCGTTCTACCTCGGCGTCATCCTGGTGGTGCTGGTGCTGCTGCCCGGCGGGGCCCTGCTGATCGGTGCGCCCTGGCCGCAGCGGTTCCACGTCTGGGACACCCCGTTGCAGGGGGTGGCCGCCGCCGTGGTGATCGTGGCGGCGGTGCTGGCCGCCCGCGCCCTGCGCCGCCTCACCGCGATGATCCTGGTAGGCGTGGCCGGCTACGGCACCGCGCTGCTGTTCATCCTGCACGGCGCACCCGATCTGGCGCTCACCCAGTTCCTGGTGGAGACCGTCACCATCGTCATGTTCGTGCTGGTGCTGCGGCGCCTGCCGGTGCGGTTCTCGGAGCGGCCGATCCGCTCCAGCCGGCGTGGTCGCGTCGCGATCGGCGTCGCCGTCGGTGCGGTCACCGCCGGTATGGCGTACGTCGCCACGGGCTCGCGCCAGGCCATTCCGGTCTCGGTGGGCTTTCCCGACGAGGCAGTGTCGTACGGCGGTGGCAAGAACATCGTCAACGTGGCCCTGGTCGACATCCGGGCCTGGGACACGATGGGTGAGATCGCCGTGCTGGTGGTGGCCGCCACCGGTGTGGCCAGCCTGATCTTCCGCCGGGCTGGCGACCTGCACCGGCGGGCCGACATTCCCGGCGACGGCCGGGCCGGATACAACCGCCCACGGTGGCTGACCACCGGCGCCACCACCCGGACCCAGTCGGTGGTCCTCCAGGTGGTGACCCGGCTGCTGTTCCACGCGATCGTGCTCTTCTCCATCTACCTGCTGTTCAGCGGCCACAACGCCCCCGGCGGCGGCTTCGCCGCCGGCCTGGTCGCCGGTCTCGCGCTGGCCGTGCGCTATCTGGCCGGCGGGCGCACCGAACTCAACGGCGCGGCACCCGTGGACGCCGGTGTGGTGCTCGGCGCCGGGCTGTTCGTCGCCGTCGGTACCGGCGTGGGCGCGATGCTGCTCGGCGGCGAGTTCCTGCAGAGCGCGGTCCTCGACTTCCACCTACCGGTGCTGGGGCACGTCCACTTCGTCACGTCGGTCTTCTTCGACGTCGGTGTCTACCTGATCGTCGTCGGTCTGGTGCTGGACATCCTGCGCAGCCTCGGCGCGGAGATGGACCGGCAGAGCGAGACCGAGACCGAGAGCGAGACCGAGACCGCCGAGAGCAGGGAAAAGGAGCTGGTGTGAGCGCCAACCTCACCTACGTGATCGTGGTCGGAGTGCTCGTCGCCGCCGGCGTGACGCTGCTGCTGGAACGCAGCCTCACCCGGGTGCTGATGGGTGTCATCCTGCTCGGCAACGGTGCCAACCTGCTGCTGCTGACCGGCGGACGGGCCGGTGGAGCGCCGATCGTCGGCACCACCGATCCGGAGCAGATGAGTGATCCGCTGCCACAGGCGATGATTCTCACCGCCATCGTCATCACCCTCGGCATGACGGCGTTCCTGCTCGCCTTGGCGTACCGCAGCTGGCACCTCAACGGGCACGACGAAGTGCAGGACGACGTCGAGGACCGCCGGATCATGGATCTCGCGATCCGCGACGAGGGCCCGGGCACCGCCGACATCGAGGGCGGCACCGGTGACGGTGACGACGACGGGCCGGCCGGCGGTGCCCGTCCGGGCGTCGACGTGGTGGAGGCAGGTCGGGCCGGATGACGTACCTCGTACCGCTGCCGGTGGTGATGCCACTGCTCGGCGCGGCGCTGACGCTGCTGCTGCTCGGCCGTCCGCACGCCCAGCGGTGGGTGAGCCTCACCGTGCTCGCCGCCACCGTGGCGGTGTCGGCGGCACTGCTGGTGCAGTCCAGCCTGCACGGACCGCTGGTGGTGGAGGTCGGCGGCTGGGTCGCCCCGTTGGGCATCGTGCTGGTCGCCGACCAGTTGGCCGCGCTGATGCTGGTGGTCTCGGCCGCGGTGACGCTCTGCGTGCTGGTCTACTCGATCGGGCAGGGCATGGCCGACGGCCACGAGGAGACCCCGCTGTCGGTCTACCACCCGACCTACCTGGTGCTGACCGCCGGCGTCTGCAACGCGTTCCTCTCCGGTGACCTGTTCAACCTCTACGTCGGTTTCGAGATCCTGCTGGTCGCCAGCTACGTGCTGCTGACCCTGGGCAGCACGGAGAACCGGATCCGTGCCGGCACCACCTACGTGGTGGTGAGCCTGCTCTCCTCGGTGATCTTCCTGATCGCGATCGGCCTGGTCTACGCCTCGACCGGCACGCTCAACCTCGCCCAACTCGTCGACCGGTTGGACACCCTGCCGGACGACCTGCGCCTGCTGTTGCAGGGCATGCTGCTGCTGGCCTTCGGCATCAAGGCGGCGGTCTTCCCGCTGTCGGCCTGGCTGCCGGACAGCTATCCGACGGCGCCGGCCCCGGTCACCGCGGTCTTCGCCGGCCTGCTCACCAAGGTCGGCGTGTACGCGATCATCCGTACCGAGACGCTGCTGTTCCCCGGCGGACGCACCGCCACGCTGCTGCTGGTGACGGCGGTGCTGACCATGGTGGTCGGCATCCTCGGAGCGGTGGCCCAGTCGGACATCAAGCGGTTGCTGTCGTTCACGCTGATCAGCCACATCGGCTACATGCTGTTCGGGGTGGGCCTCACCTCGTCGCTCGGGCTGTCCGCGGCGATCTTCTACGTGGTGCACCACATCACCATCCAGACCACCCTGTTCCTCGCCGCCGGTCTGGTCGAACGCCGGGGCGGCAGCACCGCGCTGGACCGTCTCGGTGGCCTGGCCCGGCTGTCACCCGTGCTCGCCGTGCTGTTCTTCGTGCCCGCGCTGAACCTCGCCGGCATCCCGCCGTTCTCCGGGTTCCTCGGCAAGCTCGGCCTGATCCAGGCGGGCGTCGACGACGGGGGCGTGCTGGCCTGGATCCTGGTGGCCGGCGGGCTGGTCACCAGCCTGCTCACCCTCTACGCCATCGCCCGGGTGTGGAATCTGGCCTTCTGGCGGACGCCGCACGTGGACATGCCGGCCGCCGACGACGCCGAGCAGGCGGCCCGTACCGAGGGCGCGGTGGAGCCGGACCGTGGCGGGCAGTCAGGCGCTGTGCTGCCCAAGCTGATGATCGCGCCGACGCTCGCGCTGGTGGTGCTCGGCCTCGCGTTGACCGTGGTCGCCGGCCCGTTGTTCGACCTCAGCACCGACGCCGCCGACGACCTGCTGCGCCGGACGCCGTACGTCGATGCCGTCTTCCCGGGAGGTGCGCCGTGAGTTCCGACCCGATGACCCCGGCGGAGCCGAACGAGCCGCTACGCCCCGCGCTGAGCCGCACGGCCCGGCGGCGCAACCAGGTCATCGCGGTGACCGCGCTGGTCGCCGTCTGGGTGCTGCTCTGGGGCACCCTCTCCTGGGCCAACATCGTCGGTGGACTGGTGGTGGCCGCCGTCCTGCTTGCCGTGTTCCCGCTGCCGCCGGTGACCTTCGCCGGCCGCATCCACCCACTGCCGATGCTCCGCTTCTGGCTGCACTTCCTGCGCGACCTCGTGGTGGCCTCGGCGCAGGTCGCCTGGTTGGCCATGCGGGTTGGCCACACTCCGCAGAGCGCGATCATCGCGGCGCGACTGCGGGTCAACACCGACCTCAACCTCACACTCACCGCCGAGGCGTTGTCGCTGCTGCCGGGCAGCCTGATCCTGGAGGCCGACCGGCGGACTGGCACGCTCTACATCCATGTACTGGGCGTGACCAGCCGGGACGAGGTCGAGCGATTCCGCCGCGGCGTGCTGGAGCTTGAGGCCCGCATCATCGAGGCCATCGGCTCACCCGAGGAGTTGCGCCGCATCCGGGAGAATCCGGCTGACCGGGAAGGAGTACCCGCATGACCGCAGTCGCCGTGACCGTCACCGTGCTGCTCGCCGTGGCCGGCGGGCTCACCCTCACCCGGGTCATCCGCGGGCCGTCGATCCTCGACCGGGCTGTGGCCACCGATGTGCTGCTGGCCATCATCGTCGCGGCGATCGCCACGGAGGCCGCCTACAGCCGGGACGCCACCGCGCTGCCCGTGCTGGTCGTCCTCGCCGTGCTCGGATTCGTCGGCTCGGTCAGCGTCGCCCGGTTCGCCGCCCGACGTGACGACAACGCCACGTCCACCACCTCGGACGGGAGCCAGCCGTGAACCTGGACGTGGTGTTCGACGTCGTGGCCTCGATCTGTCTGATCGCCGGCGCGTTGCTCAGCCTGGCCGCCGGGGTGGCCCTGGTGCGCTTCCCCGACCTGCTCACCCGGATGCACGCGGCGGCCAAACCGCAGGTGCTCGGTCTGTTGCTGGTGCTGGTCGGATGCGCTCTGCGACTGCGTACCGGGGTGGACATCACCACGCTGGTGCTGGTCGGTGCCTTCTCCCTTGCCACGGCCCCGGTTGCCGCCCACATGGTCGGCCGGGTCGCGTACCCGCACGAGGACATCCGCACCGACCTGCTGGTCACCGACGAACTCGCCGCCCACCTGGACCGTGTCGCCGACGAGCGGGAGCACTCCGCGCCGGCCTGACCGGGCCCTCGACAGCTGGCAGCCCCGGTTCAATATCCATTGCGGGCGGCGCGGATCATGCCTAGCCTTTCCCGCATCAGGTCGATCACGACGGAAGCCGGAAGGAGTATGCCGTGCGAGAACTGAACCGCAGCCAGGTCGGTCGTTGTTTGTGGTGCCCCGCCGTCGCGCTCGCCGGCAGACCCGCCCTCCCGACGACCAGCAGGTAGTCCCGGCGCTCGGCGCGCCGCTGCAGGGCAGACCCTGACCGGCTCGGATTCGCCGACGATTCAGCGACCATCCCAACCGACCCCGGGCTGCCCCGGCATCTCTCACACCAACCCGCCACCCGCGCCCGCGCGGCCGTGGATCATGCAGTTGCGGTCTGTCCAAATCGGGGCAAAAGCTGCATTCCACCGACCACAGGTGCATGATCGGCGGGCTTCGCCTCAGAGACCAGGAGAACACCACCATGGGCTTCAGCCTGCTCGCGGGAACGCGGGCGCCGGTGCGGGTGTGGACCGACCCGTACGCCATCGAGCCGCAGGCCGCGCGGCAGCTGCGCAACATCGGCGCGCTGCCGTGGGTGCAGGGCGTCGCGGTCATGCCCGACGTGCACTTCGGCAAGGGCGCCACGGTCGGCTCGGTCATCGCGATGCGGCAGGCGGTCTCACCGGCGGCCGTCGGAGTCGACATCGGCTGCGGCATGTCGGCGGTGCGTACCTCGCTGACCGCCGACGACCTGCCCGACGACCTCGCCGGGCTGCGCCGGGCCGTGGAGGCCGCCATTCCGGTCGGCTTCGCGCAACGGGACGAGCCGGTGAACCCGCGCCGGGTACGGGGGCTGGAACAGCGCGGCTGGGACGACTTCTGGCGGCGCTTCACCGACCTGGACCGGCGGGTGGCGCAACTGGAGTCGCGGGCCCGTCGGCAGCTCGGCACCCTCGGTGGCGGCAACCACTTCATCGAGGTCTGCCTGGAACAGGGTGGTGCCGACGCCGGGCGGGTCTGGCTGATGCTGCACTCCGGGTCCCGCAACATCGGCAAGGAACTGGCCGAGCGCCACATCGCGGTGGCCCGCCGGCTGCCGCACAACGCCGACCTGCCCGACCGGGACCTGGCGGTGTTCCTCGCCGGCACGCCGGAGATGGACGCCTACCGCCGGGACCTGTGGTGGGCGCAGGAGTACGCGCGGCGCAACCGCGCCGTCATGCTCGCCGTCCTGATGAACCTGATGCGGGACCGGTTCCCGCAGATCACGTACGACGAGCCGATCAGCTGCCACCACAACTACGTGGCGGAGGAGACCTACGAGGGGGTGGACGTGTTGGTGACGCGCAAGGGTGCCATCCGGGCCGGCCTCGGTGACCTGGGCATCATCCCCGGTTCCATGGGCACCGGCTCCTACATCGTCCGTGGCTCAGGTAACGACTGGAGCTACCGCTCGGCCTCGCACGGGGCGGGCCGGCGGATGTCCCGGGCCCAGGCGAAGCGGACGTACAGCACCGCTGACCTGGCGGCGCAGACGTCGGGTGTGGAGTGCCGCAAGGACGCCGGGGTGGTCGACGAGATCCCCGGCGCGTACAAGGACATCAACGAGGTGATGGCGCAGCAGGAGGACCTGGTCGAGGTGGTCGCTCACCTCAAGCAGGTGATCTGCGTGAAGGGCTGAGGCGCGGTCGGCGCCCGTCGGGGGGCGGGCGCCGGCCGCACCCGTCGCCTGCCGCTGAGATCTCCGCGTGCCAGTCCGGAGCCTGCGCTTCGGAGAGCCGGTGCCAGGTCGCGCGGCCGCCCCGCAGGGGCCAGGCGCGGCTGGTGCCGTAACCGGTTCCGACCCCGCTCAGCTCGCGGGCGAAACGGCGGTGCACGGCGGCGAGGGCGTCCGCCGCTCCGGGCGTGCCGGCGGCCACCTGGAGTCGTACGGCCTCGGTGGTCGTCGAGTAGCGGCGCACGGCGGTGTCCGTGTCACCGTCGACCTGATGCTGGCCCACCGAGGAGAGCCGGAGCAGCGGTGGCTGTCCGTCCTCGGCGAGCGCGGCGACGAGCCGATCGTGACCGTCCAGCACGACGTGGCAGTCGAGGCCGCTGATCCACCACAGCAGGACCGGCGGCAGGACACCCTCCCGGAACTGCTTCCGATACGCCTTGACCCGCGCGGAGCCGGGGCCCGCCAGCGGGCGGAGCGGCAGGATCTGCCGGTGCCGGTCCCCGCCGAACCAGTCGATCCAGCCCCGGTCATGCGGCAGCGGAACAGGGGTCGGTCGCTGCGTCGCGCCGACGTCCGGGTATCCGTCGTCGCCGCGGATGACCCAACGGCCGGCATGCAGTGGGCCTGCGCCGGTCCCGGTCAGCGCGGTAGCGAAGTGATGAGCCCACCGAGCCAGCCAGGCGCCGCCCGCGTCGGCGGCCCCGACGACCGCCGCCCGAGCCGCGCTCATCGGCGGCACCGGCGGGCGGTGATGGCCCGTTGACGCATACGCGACGCCGAAGTGGTCATCAGCCACACTGGCCAGCAGCAGGACCGCGTCGCCACGCCGCAGCACGAGCAGGCCACGCCCGGCTGCCTCCACCCGCAGGGCCGGTCGGTCTGGCTGCCCGACGTCGAGAACCAACGCCTGCCACGCCCCCTCCGCGCTCGAGGCGGGAAGGTTTGTTCTGCGCACCACGGACGTCTCGGCCACGGACCCATCATCGGTCACCCCGGGAAGCCGTCGTCCACTGATTTCGCCGGGAGGTGGCATCGGCGCGGACCACGGCGAACAACGTCGAAAACGGTTTGACAGCGCACATATTCTGATCCTCCGTACTTTCGGCGGACCGTGAGTGTCGAGGGGGCCCTGCCCACTCGACACTCAGGAGCCGCAATGCGCCGGGCGCCCGCTCTCACCGTCCTCCTCGGCACCGTCTTCCTGGACATGCTCGGGCTCGGCCTGATCGTGCCGGTCGTGCCAGCCCTGATGACCTCGATCACCGAGGACGTCGCCGCAGCTGTCTTCTGGTCCGGCCTGCTCGGCTCGGTCTACGGGCTGCTCCAGTTCGTGGTCTCGCCGCTGCTCGGGCGGCTGTCCGACCGCCACGGTCGCCGTCCGGTCCTGCTCGCGTCGTTGACCTGCCTCGGCGTCGACTGGTTGGCCCACGCGGCATCGCCAAGCCCGTGGACCCTGCTGGTGTTCCACGCTGCCGCTGGTGCCTGCGCGGCGACGTACACCGTGGTCAACGCCTACATCGCCGACGTCACGGAACCCGGGTCGCGGGCCCAGGCGTACGGGCTGATCGGCGCCGCGTTCGGGCTCGGCTTCGTCGCCGGTCCGGTCCTCGGTGGCCTGCTCGGTGCCGTCGACGTACGCCTGCCCTTCGTCGCCGCCGCCTTACTCTGCTTCGCCAACGCCGCGTACGGCTGGTTCGTCCTGCCGGAGTCACGACCCGGTGACCCGAGCACCCCGGTGACCCTGCGGCTGGCGAACCCGATCGGTGCCATCGCTGCCGTCCTGCGCCGACCGGTGCTCGGCCGCCTCGCCCGCGCCCGATTCTGCGCCGACGTCGCCCGGATGACGCACCAGTCGACCTGGACGTTCTACCTCACCCACCAGTTCGCCTTTAGCACCACCCAGATCGGGCTCGTGCTGGCCGTATCCGCGCTCGCCGGCGTGGTCTACCAGGCCCGAGCCGTGGGACCGGTGGTGCGCCGTCTCGGCGACAAACGTGCCGCGGTGCTCGGCAGCCTCCTCGGTGTCGCCTCGCTCTGCGGTACGGCGTTCGTGTCGGTGCCGTGGCTGCTCTATCTCCTGTGCGCGGTCGGCGTGCTCGGCTCGCTCGGCGGCGCCGCCGCACAGTCGTGGATCTCCCGCAGCATGCGGGCCGACGAGCAGGGCACCGTGCAGGGCGCGCTGACCGGCATCGGCGCCGTGGCGGAAACCGTCGTGCCGATCACGGCCGGATTGGCGTTCGGCTGGTCGCTGACGTACGCGTCACCGGGCTTGGTTTATCTCGGCGCGGCCGTCATCGCGGCCGGGTCGGCGCTGCTGCTGGCCGCAACGCCCGACGTCGCGCCAAGAGCGATGAAGTAGGTCAAGTGTCGGTCGGTCGCCACAGCCAGCGCAGCGCGTCGGGTAGGAGGACTCCACCGTGGTTGGGGTTGTGGCCACCGTCGCCGAGCACGAGCCGGAAGTCGTATCCTGCCTCGGCCAGGGCGGCGGCGACGCGCAGATTGTGGGAGAGCCAGTTGCGGCGCGGCTCGTTCCAGTGCAGATCCCGATGACCGGCCTGCATGAAGACGCGTAGGGGCTTGCGGGCTTCGTTGGCGACGAGTTCCGGGTACGGGTCCCCGCCGGGCATCTGGGCGAAGCTGGACAGGTAGCACACCACCCGCCGGAACCTGTCCGGGCGCAGCCAGGCGACGGTGAACGCGGCATTGCCGCCGCTGCTGCCGCCACAGATGGCCCATCGGTCCGGATCATCGGTGATCGAGTAGCGTGCGGTGACCTGCGGGATGATCTCGGTCAGCAGGAAGGTGACGAGGCGGTCGTCGAACGCGTCGTACTCGACGTTGCGGTTCCTCGGCTGCTCGGCGTTCACGAGGATGCCAGGGTCGACGAACAGGCCGACAGCGGCCGGGATGTCGCCGCGGTGGATGAGATGGTGTGACCGCTCGGTGTGCTCTGCTGTCGGTGCGAGTCGGGGCCGTGGTGGTAGCGGACGTCCGACTGATCGATGGCGAGGGATCGGAACGGCACCTCAACTGTCACCCGGCGACGCTACGAGCCGTCGTCGTGTCGGGCAACGACATTCGGCATCGGAGCGCGACAGCAGCACGATCCTGGGGCCGCGCACCGGCCTCGGCCAGCCGGATGCCGGTACTGAGCCCGGCGACTCCGGCACCGAGGACGACAACGTCCGGACGTACGGTCATGAAGGCGCCCTCACCGTCGCGGTCGTCAGGGCGGTGATGGCGTGACGGACGCGGCTGGCCGCTGCCGGGTCGTCTCCGTCGGTGAGGGCGATGTGGTGCAGGACCCCGACCACCGCCACCGCCAGCGCCTCGGTGTCGGCGGCTGCGGGTAGCCGTCCGATGTGTCGCTCGGCGGCCAGATAGTCGACGACCGCGCGTTCGAGGGCGCGCAGCGCGGCGCTTCCGCTGCCCAGCACCGCTTCGACGGCCTCCGTGAGGATCGGCCGGTAGGCGAAGAGCCGGGTGACGGCGAGCAGCGTGATCATCGGGGTGGCGAGCAGCGTCTCACTGAGATTCGCGTCGAGGGTGCCGGTGCCGGCGCGGTCGGGAAGCCCGGCCACGGCGGCGGCGATCTGGAAGCTCCGGTCGACCGCGTAGCCGGTCAGGAAGTCGTCGAAGCTGGCGAAGTGGGCGAACAGCAGCCCCGTGGCGACGCCACCCTCCCGCGTCACGGCCCGGCTGGTGAGCTGGCTGGGCCCCGCAGTCGCGATCAGGCGTTCCGCGGCGGCGAAGAGGTGCTGCCGGGGCTCGGTGATGGCGACTCCGCGTGGCATGCCGGCAGTCTACGCATCTTGCGCCCGGATGAGCATACGCTCATCATGTTTGAGCAAACGCTCATACCTGGGGGTCTTAATGAAGCGAACGGTGATCGTCGGTGCCGGCATAGCTGGTCTCGCCACCGCCCTGCGACTGGCACGCGACGGGTGGCAGCCGATCGTCGTGGAACGTGCCCCGGTCCGGCGCAGTGGTGGCTACCTGGTGAACCTGCTCGGCGGGGGCTATGACGCCGTCGAGCGGCTCGGTCTGGTTCCCGCCCTCGCCGAGCGCGCGCTGGGCCTGTTCACCACCGTGTTGGTCCGATCGGACGGTCGGCCGAAGCTCACGGTGCCCTCGGTCGTCGCGGAGGCGGCACTGGGCCCCCGCACCTTGACGGTGTTCCGGGGGGATCTGGAGGACGTGCTGTACGAGGCGGTCCGCGACCGGGTCGACCTGCGCTTCGGCACCACCGTCGACTCCGTGGAGCAGGAAGCAGACCGGGTGGTGGTCAGGCTCAGCGACGGCACCACCGAGGAGGCCGATCTGCTCGTCGGTGCCGACGGCGTGCATTCCGCGACCCGGACGACCCTGTTCGGCGGCGGTCATCGGGTCGACCTGCCGTACGTGGTGGCGGCCTTTCCGCTAATCCGTCCGCCCGAGGCCGTGCCCGCGTCGTCTGCCACCACGTTCATCGGTCCGGGACGTACGGCGGCAATCGTCAACCTGGGCCCGCGACGGTCCTCGGCCTTCTTCACCTACCGTTGTGCGGAGCCGGGCCGGGAACTGCGACGCGGGCCGGTGCCCGCGTTGCGCGCGGCCTTCGGGGACGTGGCCGGCGGCGTACCCGAGGCACTGCGTGACCTGGAGGCCGACCCGGTGAACGCCTACTTCGACCGGGTCAGCCAGGTCATGCTGCCGCAGTGGAGCGTCGGTCGCACGGTTCTCCTCGGTGACGCGGCCTGGTGCGTCAGCCTCTTCGCCGGGCATGGCGCGGCCCTGGCGCTCGCAGGTGCCGACCAACTCGGCACCGCCCTGGGGCGACACGGCGACGACGTCCGGTCGGCGCTGACCGAGTGGGAGACCGGCCTACGCGCCGAGGTCGTCAAGCGGCAGGCGCTCGCCCGCCGGGGCATGTACCAGTACGCGCCACCGAGTCGCCTGCACGTCTGGCTGAACGAGGTCACGATCCGGGCGGTCACCCTGCCCGGCATCCGTGGCCTCGTCCGTCGCGGCATCGAACGCCAGAACCGGTGACCGCGCCGCCGATCCCGGCGCGCGGCCGGTCAGCCGTACGGGTCGAAGGGAATCCCGGCCGGCTTGGCGGCGTTGAGCAGGTACTCGAACGAGCCATCCTTGATCTTGATGGTGGCGGCGCCGAAGTCGGCGTCCATCAGCCGGGTGCGCAGCTCGGTGCTGGGCCAGCCGTTCCAGTCCACCACGGGTGGGTAGTGCCAGACGTGGTAGTGGTTCTCCGGCGGCTCGTCGTTGTTGTTGGCGAGGCGGAAGAAGTGCGTCGACGCGCCGTCCTTGTGGTAGACGACCTTCGGGTGCGTGCCGTCGAACCGTACCTGGGCGCGCGGGTAGGTGCGCCGGCTGCTGTGTTGGGTGGTGCTGACGTACTCGACCCGGTTGGCCGCCTGGTCGACCCAGGAGATGACGTGCTCCCAGTCGTGCCGGTGGCCGCCGAGACCGCTGCCGTGCACGGCCTGGTCCTTCTCGAAGTAGCTGGCGTAGACGATCGCGCACCAGCCGTTGTTGCACTTGGACCGGGCGTACGTCTGCGACATGTCCAGGTCGGAGCGGTCCCGGCAGCTGCCGTTGATCGCCCCGGTGGTCCGTAGCCCGCCGTTGATCGTGCCGTCCGGGCTGATCGCGGAGACGGCGTAGCAGCCGTCGGTGTCGTAGTCGTAGGCGGGCGAGAACGACGACTCGTAGCCGCCGGCGTTGTGCGGCAGGTTGGGCAGTGAGCTGGCGTGAGCCGGTGCCGCCGGGACCAGCACGCCCAGGACGGTTAGTCCGGCGACGAGCCGGCCCAGCCCTCGCCGGCCATGGCTACCAGACCGGCGCGGCGGTTGGCCGGTGGCGAGCGTCGGCGGGGGAGAGGACGGTGATGACGCAGATTTCATGGATATCTATATCGCATGTCCGGGTGGGAGGGTCAACGCCAAATATGAGGACGGCTCATTAACGGTCGGTGGGCGGCGCTCACCGACCCGGTGGACGGTGGGATCACGCCGTGGGGCACCGGCCGAGCAGAATCGGCACACCGTCGCCGGTCAGGTCGGCGCAGTAGGCCCGCCGCCCGGTCATCGCCATCGTCAGCGCGAGCGTGCCACCGGACACCAGCGGCCCGGAACCGGTGGCGAAGGGGCCGTCCGTCGCCGCCAGGCGCAACCCATCGATCCGACCCTTGGCCGGCACGGTGAGGTCGGAGCCGGCGAAGTACTCCGCTACCCGGGTGACGGTCTCGATCGGGTACGGGCGCTCCAGCCCCAGAGGGCGGCGGATGTCCTCGCCGTGCACGACCTGCTCGCCGAGCATCGCCACCACCGGCAGGGGTGGCTTGGTGGTGCTGGTGACGATCCCGCGGAACCTGTCGAGGGTGTCGTCGGGGGTGTCGCCCAGTTGCTCCCGGAGTCGCATGAGCACCTGCCGGTCGAAGTCCCATCGGCATCGGATCACGCCCAACATCCAGCGCGCGGGGTTCAGGCTCGCCGCCGCGGTGAGATGGGCGAGGACCTCACGCACCGTCAGACCTGTGCAGAGCGACGGAGTGGCCCACCGGTCGGCGGTCAGGCCGGCGAGGTCGTCGGCCAGTGCCGCCCGTTCCGCGTGGACCAGCGACCAGACGGCGGTGCGGTCACGTTTCGCAGTGTTCTCGGTCATGCAGTGAACCTCCTGTGGTGGCCGCCGTCACGTCGTGCGATCGGGGTCCGACGAACGGCCCAGCCGTGCCGTGTCGAGAGAAAGACTCCGGCCGTAGGGCAGAATCGTCGCTCGTGACCGGCCCTCCTTGCGAGGCGGCTGCCGGGGTGACCGCCCCAGGTCGAGGATCCCTGCCGCCCTCGCTCGACACCATCGCTACCCGCTAGATCACCAGGGTGTCCTCGCGGCCGGTGCGGCGGCGGACGTGACCACGCCACCCGGCGAGCAGGGCGATCAAGGTCCAGCCGCTGACGCCGAGCAGGAGCGCGATCAGCTTGCCGCCGGAGTCGACCCGGTCGGCGTCCTGGAGGGTGAGCTCCCCGTCCGGGTCGGTAAGCACGGTGAGCCGCTCGCCGATCCGGTAACCGGGGTCACTGCCCTGGTAGACAAGCGGTTCCGCAAGGGGCCCGGTCGCGCCCGAAAGGGTGAAGGTGTGCCGGCTGCCGTCGGCCTGTGCGTCGACGACGGTGACCTCCTGGCGTACGCCGCGCTGTTCGAGCGCCAGGTCGGGGGCGAGCTGCACCGAACCGACGAGGACGAAGAGGGCCGGGAGGAGGGAGAGGAAGGCCAGCCAGGCCGCCCGGTGCAGGAGGCGGACGGCGAACACGAAGGCCAGCGACAGGACGATGCCGGTCCCGATCGCGACAGCCCTGGTGCCGGCGGCGGCGTACCCGATGCCGGTGTTGAGCCCGGCGATGACGAACCCTGACAGCACCAGCAGCGCCGTCCGGCGGGCCGAGGCAGCGGCCGTCCAGGCACCGGCCATCCCGGTCACGGCGTTCGCAGACACGTCGGAGATCGTAGCCGCGGTCGTCGAGATCGAGTCGCCGGCCGCGACCGACCTTCCGCCCGTCGCTGCGGAGCCGGCTCAGCGCGTCGCGGCCAGGGTCACCGGCACCGCCACCACCTTCGTACGGGAGCCGTCGACCGCCGACACCTCGTACACCTCGATGGTGCCGCTCTGCTCGGCCGACAGCCGGTATCTCACGGCCACCCGGTACCCGCCCCGGCAGCCGTTGCCGCAGGTGGCGGTGGTGAAGGCGGTGGCGAGTTGGCGGCCGGCGGCGTCAAGCACCCGGACATTGACCGTCGCCTCGAAGACGTCGGCGCTGCCGGTGACGGTGACCGGGCTGGTCACCCGGCCGCCGATGACCGGGCCGGTGACCACGATCGGTGGCAGCAGGTCGGCGTGGTCGGCACGCCCGGCCGGTGCGGCGGTGCCGAAGTCGACCTGTCGCACGGTGGGAAACTGGGTGAGGGTGTAGACCACCTGCGCCTCACGGAGCCGGGCGGTGACCGGGTCGGCCACGACGGCCAGCCGGACGGTGGCGACACCGGCGACGATCCGGCTCACCTCGGCGCCGTCCGGCAGCAGGGTGACCAGACCGGCGTCGGCCTCCCGCCGGGTCGGCCCGGCGGCCAGCTCGGCCAGGGCCAGCCGGGAGGTGGCCACGGTGGCGGGTCGGGTGCGTCGGGTCGGGACGAGCCGCCCGTCACGGACGTACCACAGCTCAAGGGTGAGGGTCTCCGGCCGGGCGACGCCGGTGGTGCCGATGCCGGGCGTGGTCGGTGCGGGGGCGTCGGTGGGCGGCGGCGCGATGGTGGCGGACGGGCCGACGCTGGTGGGAGCTGGCGCGATCGGCGCGGCGGCGGTGGGCGCTGGCCCGAGCGAGCCTGACCGCGACGGCGCGCACCCGGCGACCAGCAGCACCAGGGCGATCAGCGTCGCGGATCGGCACCGGATCATCCGGTGCCGCCCGTCAGCTCGGAGCCGCCGACGTCGGGGGGTAGCCCCGCAGACGCCCGTCCGGGCCCGGTGCGCTCTGCGGACGGGACGCCTGCGGGCGCGATGTCGGGCAGGTCGAGGCGGAATCGGGTGCCGGTGCCGGGGGTGCTGTGCACGGTCAATCGGCCGCCGAGCAGCCGGGCGTTCTCCAGGGCGATGGCCAGACCGAGCCCGCTACCGCCGCCGGATCGCGCCGGGTCGACCTTGTGGAACCGGTCGAACAGCCGGGGCAGGTGCTCTGCCGGGATTCCCGGCCCCCGGTCGTCGACGTCGATCTGCACCCGGTCACCGGCCCGGGCCGTCCGCACCCGCACCTCACCGCCACCGTGCTGCACCGCGTTGGCGATCAGGTTGCCCAGCACCCGCTCCAGTCGGCGCGGGTCGGTGCGAAGGCGCAGCGCGTCGCCGTCGACCGTGACCCGGTCGGGCCAGCCGCGAGCGGCCACGATCCGGCGTACCAGGTCCGGTGCGTCCACGTCGGTCATGTGCACCGCCTCCCGCCCGGCGTCCAGCCGGGAGATCTCCATCAGGTCCTCCACCAGGTGACGCAACCGGACCACGTCGATGACCAGCAGCTCACCGGCGCGCCGGGCATCGGTGGGCAACTGGTCGAGGTGGTCGCGCAGCAGCGAGGCCGCGCCGACCAGGGCGGTCACCGGGGTACGCAGCTCGTGCGCCACGTCGGCCGTGAACCGCCGCTCGCGTTCCTGTGCGTGATGCAGGGCGGTGATCTTCGCCTCCAGCGCCTCGGCCATCTCGTTGAACGACGCCGCCCACCCGCTGAACTCGTCCCGGCCGGCCACCGGCAGCCGGGTGGCGAGCAGCCCCTCCGTGATGGCTCGCGCGGCCCGGCTGGCCCGCCCCACCGGTTCCAGGGTGCGCCGGGCGAGGGTGTGCCCGACCGTGGCGGCGAGCAGCACCACAAGCACCCAGCCGGCGGCGAGCGCGTTGCGGAGCTGCTCCAACCCGGCCGCGAGGTCGTTCTCGTCGGTGATCACGTACAGCTCGGCGGTCGAGCCGGGAATCCGTCCGCCCACCACGAGCAGCCGTGTCGGTCCGGAGCTGCGCTGATAGCCGAGCTGTCCGGCTGCCACGGTGCTGCGCAGCCGCTCGGTCAGGTGCGGCGCGTACGCCGGGTCCGACGGCCAGGCGTTCTCGGCGATCAGCACCACGTGCCGGTCGCTGCCCTCGAAGCTGGTCAGCAGTTCGGTGCGGCGCTGCTCGGTCAGCGGCAGGAACTGCCCGGCGAGCACCAGCCGGTAGCGGGCGTCGGCCGCGGCGGCGTGCAACGACGCGTCGTAGCGGGCCTGGTGTAGCAGCAGGTACGACCCACCGGCGAGCCCTCCGGCGGAGATTCCGGCGACCAGCACGAACGCGATGGTCAGCCGGCGGCGCAGCCGGCCGGGACGGACGGTCGGTGATCCTGCCGTCGTCTCCCGTGCTGGCGTTGCACCCATCGCCGTCGGCCGCTCATCCGGCGACGAGCTTGTACCCGGTGCCGCGTACCGTGCGGATCAGCCGAGGGGCGCCCGGGTCCGCCTCGACCTTGGCGCGCAGCCGCTGCACCGCCACGTCGACCAGCCGACTGTCACCGAGGTAGCTGTGGTTCCAGACCCGGTCCAGCAGCAGCTCGCGGGTGAACACCTGCCCCGGTCGGCGGGCCAACTCCAGCAGCAGCCGGAACTCGGTCGTGGTCAGCGGCAGCTCCTGACCGTTCCGGCGGGCCACGAACGCGCCCGGGTCGATCTCCAGGTCGCCGACCCGCAACGCGCCGGGCTCGGGTGGCACCACGGCGCGGCGCAGCACCGAACGGACCCGGGCCACCAGCTCGGGCAGGTCGAACGGCTTGCGCAGGTAGTCGTCGGCGCCGCATTCGAGACCGACCACCACGTCGATGGTGTCGGTACGGGCGGTCAGCATGAGGATCGGCACCGCGCTGCTGCGCCGGATCTCCCGACACACCTGGAGGCCGTCCAGGCCGGGCAGCATGATGTCCAGCACGATCAGGTCGACGGTCCCGGCCCGCCAGGCGGTCAGCGCCTGCCGGCCGTCGGCGGCGGTGTCCACCCGGAACCCGGCGCGACGCAGCCCGAGGGCGGTGACCTCCCGGATGGAGGCGTCGTCCTCGACCACCAGCACGCGGCCGTCCATGATGCACCCAGGGTAGTCCCGGACGGCAGGTACGTCGCTCGGCGTGACGGGCGAGGGTGAGGGTCCGGCCGGCGCCGGACCCTCACCGCAGCGGTCGGTCATTCCTGCCACTGGTGCGCCACGTCGAGCACGATCCGGCTGTGGTTGCCGGGTCCGGCCAGCACGAACACCCGGAACGGTAGCCGGGCGCGGACACCGACGGCGAATGTGCTGTAGCCCTCGAAACTGCCGCCGAAGACCACGTCGCGCAGGGTCTGGTAGCGCAGCACGTTCGCCACGTGCTCGCCGGTCCGGTACGGCACCGTCGCGAGGTGCTCGTCGTCGTACGCGGGGGCGCGCAGCGAGACCCGCAGCAGCGCGCCACCGGCGGTGTACGGCGACAGCGGCAACCCTTCACCCTCGGTGTACGTCTCGCCGTAGCCGACGCTGTAGCCGGTGACCGGGCCGTCGAACTCGAACACCACCCGGTCGTGACAGTCGTGCCGACCGGTTCGCACGTCGATCAGTGGCGCGGAGCTGAGCGCCCCGGCGGTCTTGTCGGCGCTGCCCCAGGTGATTCCGCAGTACGGCGCGCCGGTCGCCGCCTGCGTGGCGGTGCTCGGCGCGGCCGTGGCGGCGATCAGCGCGGCGAGCGCCACGAGCAGCGTGGTGACGGTCCTTCTGGTCCTCATTCGGTGCTCCCTTCCAGCCCGCCTCGTCCCTGGGACGTGCGGGCTTGACCTGGTGAAATCCCACGGTCGCGCCGTTACGCCACGGCAGTTTCGCCGTGGCGTAACGCAGGGGTAACAGCGCCGGGCGGTATGACGCTTTCGCGATGACAACCATCCAGGGGCGCCCATTAATATTTACGCACATCGATTGCGGCGTGTCGGCGCGCCGCTCAGTTCGCAGGGAGTGCGTGATGATCCGACGACAACTGCTGCGCGCGGCCACCGCCGCGCTGGCGGCGGTGCTGGCGGCGACGGGGCTTCAGGTGGCCACCGCCGCCAGCGCCTCGGCGGCCCGGACCGTCTACTACGACGCCAGCCGGGCCGGCGAGTTCCGGACCAACTTCGACCAGGCCGCGCAGATCTGGAACAGTCGGGTCAGCAACGTGCGGCTGGTGCCCGGCACGCCCGCCAGCGTCACCATCTACGTCGACAGTGGCTGGCCCCGGGCGCAGGTCACCGGGCTCGGCTCCGGCCGCATCTGGATGGGCTGGCAGGCGGTCAACCAGGGCTACCACCGCACCAGGATCGCCACCCATGAGTTCGGTCACATCCTCGGCCTGCCCGACCGGCGCACCGGGCTCTGCTCCGACCTGATGTCCGGCAGCAGCGCGCCGGTCTCCTGCACCAACGCGTACCCCAGCGCCGCCGAGGCGAGCCGGGTCAACCAGCTCTTCGCCGGCAGCGTGCGCGCGTCGGCGGCGGCCGGCAGCTACACCTGGACCGAGGACGCCGGTGTCGGGATCCTGGTGGTCAACGGCCGGCCGGCGACCGAGAACTACCCGTGGCTCGTCTACACCTCCGGCTGCACCGGCACCCTGATCAAGTCCAACTGGGTGGTCACCGCGCGGCACTGCCCGACCCCGTCGTCGGTGCGGGTGGGCAGCATCAACCGCACCAGCGGCGGCACTGTCGTCCGGGTCAGCCGGGCGGTCAACCACCCGAGCATCGACGTCAAGCTGTTCCAACTCGCCAGCTCGGTCAGCTACGCGCCGGCACCCATCCCGACCACCTCCGGCGCCGTCGGCACGGCCACCCGGATCATCGGCTGGGGCCAGACCTGCGCGCCCCGCGGCTGCGGCTCCGCGCCCACCGTGGCCCACGAACTGGACACCTCGATCGTGTCCGACAGCCGGTGCAGCGGCATCAACGGTCCGTACGAGATCTGCACCAACAACACCAACGGCAACGCCGGCGCCTGCTACGGCGACTCCGGCGGCCCGCAGGTGCGCCGGATCAACGGCGTGTGGAACGTGATCGGCGCGACCAGTCGAGCCGGTAACAACAGCTCCACCTGCGCCACCGCCCCGTCCATCTACGGTGACCTGACCTCGATCCGCTCCTGGATCAACTCCCAGGTCGGCGGCCTGCCCTCCTGACCCGCGCCGCCGCGATCATGCAGGTGTGGTGCCCCACGAACGCCCCGAAACGGGCTGTTCCGGGTGCCACACCTGCATGATCGGCGAGGGTTGTGCGGGGGAGCGCGGGGTGGGGTGGGATAGTGGGCGGTCGTGACGAGGTATGGGGTGCTGAGTCTGCCGTCGAGTAACCGGGTGTACTCGGGGGCGGCCGTGGAGTTGACCCGGGCGGAGCTGGAGATCTTCGGCGACGCGGTGCTCGGTGGGCGGATCGGTGAGGTGGCGACCGCGACCATCGGCGGGGCGCGCTACATCACGTTCGAGGCCGCCGGTGGCCTCAGCGAGCAGGACGCCGCGCTGCTGGGCAACCTCTCCGGCGCGTACGCGATCTTCGAGTTCGTCGGCGAGCTGCTGCGTCCGGTGCCGGTGACCCGGCTGGACCGCTTCGACGACGACCTGCTCACCATCCAGAAGTACCCGGGCAAGACCAACGAGCAGTTCACCAAGCTGCTGCTCAACGTCACACTGCTCGCCTCGGACGGGGCCGGCGAGCTGCTGACCCGACGGTTCCGGGTGCTCGATCCGCTGTGCGGCCGGGGCACCACGCTCAACCAGGCGATGATGTACGGCTTCGACGCCGCCGGCCTGGACCGGGACAGCAAGGACTTCGAGGCGTACCAGACGTTCCTGAGCACCTGGCTCAAGCGCAAGCGGATCAAGCACCGGGTGCTGGAGTCCGGGCCGATCCGTCGGGAGCGCAAGGTGGTCGGCCGGCGGCTGCGGGTGGAGTTGGCCGCCTCGAAGGAGGCCCACAAGGCGGGCGACGTGCAGTCGGTGGACGTGGTGAACGCGGACACCACCCGGGTCGGTGAGTTCTTCCGCCCGGAGACGATCGACGTGGTGGTGGCCGACGCGCCCTACGGGGTGCAGCACGGCAGCCGTACCGCCGAGAACGGGCTGGCCCGCGACCCGCTCGCCCTGCTCACCGCCGCCGCCCCCGGGTGGGCGCGGGTGCTGCGCCCCGGTGGCGCGCTGGGTATCTCCTGGAACACGAACGTCGCCCGCCGCGAGGCCGCCGCCGAACGCCTCACCGCCGCCGGCCTGACCGTCCTCGACACCGGCCCCTGGCGCGCCCTCTCCCACCGCGTCGACCAAGCCATAGTCCGCGACGTCCTGGTAGCCCACAAACCCACCTGACCCGACCCCACCCCCGCGATCTTGCAGTTTTGGTCGTCGAAATGTGCCCTATGCCCCTCTTGCGGGGACAGAAAGCGCAAGATCGCGGGGGTGGGGGTGGGGGTGGGTCAGCGGGGTTGGGCTTGGGGGCGGGATCCGGTGGGGCCGAAGGCGGTGAGGAAACGGTCGCGGAACTCGTTCATCGGCCAGACCGGTGCGCTCGGGTCCGGGGTCAGGCCGTCCTGCCAACCCCAGTCGTTGATGCGCTGCAGCACCGCCTGGTCCTTGGTCACGATGTGGATCGGCACGTCGTGGCTCGGATTCTCGCCGGTGACCACCGGCGCGGGCTGGTGGTCACCGACGAAGACCAGCACCGTGTCGTCGTCGCCGTAGCGCTCCACGTAGGAGATGAGGGTACGCAGCGTGTAGCTGACCGAGTGCCGGTAGCCGGTGCGGGCCTGCGCCGTCGGCGTACCGATGATGCCCCGCCGGAAGACCTCGCCGTCGTCGATGGTGTCCCAGTCGACGAGCGACGGCACCTTCGTCCAGGGGGAGTGGCTGGAGACCAGGGCCAGCTCGGCCATGACCGGACGGTCCTGCTGTCCGGCCAGCTCCCGCTGATGGAACTGGTGGATGGCGAACTGGTCAGGCATCGGGGCGAAGGCGAACTTGGGGCCCTGGTAGCCCAGGTCGGGGCCGCTGTAGAACTGCTCGTAGCCGTAGAAGGCGCCCTCCGGCCATGCCTGGTTGACGGCTGGCATCACTCCGACGGTACGCCAGGAGGCGCGCCGGAACGCGTCGCCGAGGGTGAACCGGTCGGTGGCGAGCAGGTTCCGATAGCGCTGGTTGTTGTCGACCCACAGGCCGGACAGCAGGGTGGCGTGCGCCAACCAGCTCGCTCCGCCGATGGTCGGCGAGGTGAGGAAGCCGCTGCGGGTGGCGAACCCGGCCGTGGTCAACCGATCGGCGCTCTCGTCGAGCATCCGGGGAATGGACGCGAACTCGGCGTCGGTGACCGCGTCGCGGCCGTAGCTCTCCACGAAGGCGATCAGCACATTCTTGCCGCGCAGACCGGTGAGCAGCTGGTCGGCGGGCACGTCCCGGAACGGGTCCACCCCGACCTCGGTGGCGAACGCCTGGCGGTCGTACAGCCGATCCCGGACCTCGGCGGCATGCTCCTGCACGAGGATGGTGGCGTTGGTGTCGGCCATCGGCATGGCGGGCACGATCCGCGCCCCGAAGGCGGCCAGCACCGCCCAGACCACCACCAGCGTGGCAACCGCCCGGGTACTGCCGGTGCGGTGCCGGGTCAGCGCCCCGGACAGCCGTACTGCGGACAGGGCGGTCAGCAGCGGAACGGCCAGCAGCAGCAGCCCGATGCCGAGCGCGATGGCTATCGCGCCCGGTCGGCCGATCGACTCGGCCACGAAGGTGAACGCCTCGTCCAGCAGCGACCAGTCCAGCACCAGGTCGAACGGGCGACCAAGCGAGGAGTAGAAACCCAGGTCACCGACCTTCACCACGGCGACGAGCCCGAGCAGCCCACCGGCCAGCGCGGCCACCACCCGGCGGGGCCGACCGGGCAGCGCGAGCAGCAGCGCCGCCAGCAGCAGCGCCTCCAGTGGGATTCGTAGAAACGCGCCGGGTTCCAGCTGCCACGGCCGGTTGGGCAGGGTGAACGTGACAAGCACCAGCAGCGCGGCGAGCGCCGTGGCCACCCGCGCGAGGATCCGTCGGCGAATGGTGACCGGCGCTGGCCGGGACGCGGCGTCCTTGGCGTCGGTGGTGGTGCTCGGGTTCTGGTCGGCGTCGGGCGTGGACGCCGGGTCGGCGATCGACAACTGGGTCTCCCGGGTCAGCGCAGCGACAGTACGGGGGCGGTGGACAGGTCGCGCTCGTCGACCCGATCGGCCCGTCGCACGCCGATCGGCACGGTCGGCATGGTCGGCACCGCCGGCACCACAAGTGCCGGCACGGTCCGGACGGGTCGGTGCCGCCACAACCAGCTGACGTCCCGCCCGAACGACTCGACCAGTAGGACGATCGCGGCCACCAGCACGACCGTGGTCAGCATCCCGGGCAGCACCTGGGCGGCGGCGACCGCGAGCATGATCCCCTGGACCGCGGCGACCACCTTACGCCAGTACCGGTGCGGCAGCTGCGCGTTCATCCAGGGCAGCACCCAGCCGGCGACCAGGAAGACGTACCGCATCAGGCCGATGGCGAGCACCCAGGCGCCGACCGAGGGGGCGACGTAGAGGCTCAGCATCAGCACCAGGAACGAGTCGACCTCCATGTCGAACCGGGCACCGAGGGCGCTTGTCGTCCCGGTGCGGCGGGCCACCTTGCCGTCGACCGCGTCGAGGGCCAGGGCCACCGCGGTCATCGTCACCAGCAGCGCCACCGGCGCGGGACGATCGCCGGTCAGCGAGTCGGCGATCAGCGCGGTCACCGCCCCGACCAGCAGTCCCCGACCCATCGTCACCCAGTCGGCCGGTCCCAGCCGGGTCGAGCCCGCGTGACGCAGCCCACGCACGAGCGCCAGGCAGGTCACCGCCCCGTACGCCAGGCCCGCCAGCCAGCCCGCGACACCGAGACCGACCGTCGCGGCGAGCGCCGCCAGCAGCGCGATCTGGACGATCAGCCCGATTTGCGGACCGGTTCGAACTGTGGACACCGTGCCTCCGTGTTTATGATCGACGACCCCTGCCAGGGAACTACGGAAAATACGACGGATCGGTTCGGTCTGGACGCAGGTAAGGAGAAAAATCCGTGACGCGTACCGCCCTCGCCTTCTGGCTCCGGGCTCCCGGCGCGGGTGAGATCCGTCCGGTGACGTTGCCGGAACCGGACGCCGACGAGGTCCTGGTGCGCAGCCGGTACTCCGGGGTCAGCCGGGGCACCGAGACCCTGGTCTTCACCGGGAGCGTGCCCGCCAGCCAGTACGCCGCGATGCGCGCCCCGTTTCAGGATGGCGACTTTCCGGCCCCGGTCAAGTACGGCTACCTCAGTGTCGGCGAGGTCGAGCAGGGCCCGGCGCACCTGCTCGGACGTACGGTGTTCTGCCTGCACCCGCACCAGAGCGCGTACGTGGTGCCGGCGGAGGCGGTGACCGTCGTACCGGCGCAGGTACCGGCGGCCCGTGCCGTGCTGGCCGGCACCGTGGAGACCGCCGTCAACGCGTTGTGGGACGCCCCGCCCCTGGTCGGCGACCGGGTGACAGTGGTCGGGGGTGGCATGGTCGGCTGTGCGGTGACCGCCCTGCTGGCCCGCTTCCCCGGGGTACGGGTGGAACTGGTCGACACCGATCCGTCCCGCGCCGAGGTGGCCGCCGCGTTGGGTGTCGACTTCGCTGCCCCCGAGACCGCCAGCGACGGCCGTGACCTGGTGGTGCACGCGAGCGCCAGCGCCGCCGGCCTGCAACGCGGCCTGGACCTGCTCGCGCCGGAAGGCACCCTGCTCGAACTGAGCTGGTACGGCGACCGGCCGGTGCAACTCTCCCTCGGCGGGGCGTTCCACTCCGGACGGCTGAACATCCGCAGCAGCCAGGTCGGCATGGTGGCGCCGGCGCGACGCGGCAGTCGCAGCTACGCCGACCGGATGGCGCTCGCCCTGGACCTGCTTGCCGACCCGGCGTTCGACGTGCTGATCACCGGCCGGTCGCCGTTCGCGGAACTGCCCGACGTACTCGCCCGACTCAGCGGGGGCGACCTGCCCGCGCTGTGCCATCTCATCACCTACGACGGGGAGTGAACCGTGTTCAGCGTGACCGTCCGTGACCACATCATGATCGCCCACAGTTTCCGTGGCGAGGTCTTCGGCCCCGCCCAACGGCTGCACGGCGCGACGTTCGTGGTCGACGCCACCTTCCGCCGGCCGGACCTCGACGACGACGGCATCGTGGTCGACATCGGACTGGCCACCGAGCAGCTCAAGGCGGTGCTCGGCGAGCTGAACTACCGCAACCTCGACGACGAACCCGCGTTCGCCGGGCAGAACACCACCACTGAGGTGCTGGCCCGCACCATCGCCGACCGGCTCGCCGAGCGGGTGGCCGCCGGTCAACTCGGCGGCGGTGCCCGGGGCCTGACCGGGATCACGGTCACGCTGCACGAGTCGCACGTGGCGTGGGCCAGCTACGAGCGGGCGCTGCCCGGCTCGACCGCCGTCGGTGAGGGCGCCGCCTGACGTGCCGACCCTGCACGTGATCCTGCCGGGCGACATCGACGACCCGGCGTCACCCAGCGGCGGCAACGGCTACGACCGGCGGATCTGCGCCGGGCTCACCGCCGCCGGCTGGCTGGTCCGCGAGCACGCCGTGGCCGGTGACTGGCCGAGACCGTCCCCGGCGGCGCAGGCTGCGTTGGCGCAGGTGCTGGCCGGTACGCCGGACGGTGCGCTGGTGCTGGTCGACGGCCTGGTCGCCTCGGTGGTGCCGGACGTGCTCGCCGCGCACTCCGGGCGGCTGCGCCTGGTCGCGCTGGTGCACCTGCCCCGGGACGACGACACCGAGGCCCGAGCGCTGGCCGCGGTCACCGCCGTGGTGGCCACCAGCGCCTGGACCCGCGACGCGTTGCTGCGGCGGTACCCGCTGCCCGCCGAACGGGTGCACGTGGCGCCGCCCGGGGTGGACCCGGCGTCGCCGGCGACCGGCTCGGCGACCGGTTCGGCCCTGCTCTGCGTCGCGGCGGTCGCCCGGCACAAGGGGCACGACGTCCTGGTCGAGGCGCTGACCATGGTGGCCGACCGGCACTGGACGTTGGCCTGCGTCGGTCCGCTGCACCGGGAGCCGGAGTTCGTCGACCGGCTGCGCGAGCGGATCAGCGCCGGGCGGCTCACCGATCGGATCCGGCTGACCGGGCCGTTGGCCGGTGACCGGCTCGCTGCCGCGTACGCCGCCGCCGACCTGCTGGTGCACCCGTCGCGCGGTGAGACGTACGGGATGGTGGTCACCGAGGCGCTGGCGCGTGGCGTACCGGTGCTCGCCACCGCCGTCGGCGGGCTGCCCGACGCCCTCGGGCGCACGGCGGCGGGCGACCGGCCGGGTCTGCTGGTGCCGCCCGACGACCCGGCAGCCCTCGCCACGGCGCTGCGCCGCTGGCTCGACGACGCGGCCCTGCGCGCGCACCTGCGGCACGTCGCCGTCCAGCGACGGGACACCCTCGCCGACTGGAGCAGCACGATCGCCCAGATCACCACGGCCCTGAAGGAGGCGTCGGCATGAGCATCGATCTTCCGCCGGATTTCGCGCGGTGGCTAGCGTTGCGGGAACCCGCCGACGTGGCAGCCCGGTCCACCGAACTGGTCGACAAGCTGCGGGCGGCGCTGCCCGGCCACGGCCCCCTGGTGGTGCATGACCTCGGCAGCGGTACCGGCTCACTGGGCCGTTGGCTGGCCCCGCTGCTGCCCGGCGCACAGCACTGGATCCTGTACGACCAGGATCCGGACCTGTTGGCCCGGGCCCGCGCCGGCATGCCGGCCGCCGCCAGAGACGGCGCACCGGTGACCGTCGAGACGCGCCAGGGCGACCTGACCCGACTGACCGCCGCCGAGTTGGCCGACGCCGCCCTGGTCACCGCCTCGGCCCTGCTCGACATGCTTACCGCCGAGGAACTCGACCACCTGGTCGCCGCCTGCGCCGAGGCCCGTTGCCCGGCGTTGTTCCTGATCTCCGTGACCGGCACCGTGCGGTTGACCCCGGCCGACCCGCTGGACGACCAGGTCGCCGCCGCCTTCAACGCACACCAGCGGCGTACCGTCGGCGGTCGGCGGCTGCTCGGGCCGGACGCGGTCGACGCCTGTGCGGCCGCCTTCGCCCGGCACGGGGCGGACGTGGAACGACGCCCCAGCCCCTGGCTGCTCGGGCCGGAGCAGGCCGCCCTGGCGGCGGAGTGGTTCACCGGATGGCTCGACGCGGCTCGTGAGGAACGCGTTGAGCTGACCGCCCGAACCGGCGAGTACGAACGCCGTCGGCTGGCGGAGGCTGAAACCGGTCGGCTCGGGGTACTGGTCGGTCACGTCGACCTGCTGGCGCTGCCCCGTTGAACCGGCAGCCGACCAGCTACGTGCGTACAGTCAGGGAAGATCGTCATGCCGGGGAGGCACGGGTGGGGGATGAAGCTGGCGGCGCCGCACCCACGGCGACCCCGGCGGGCCGGTCGTTCTGGGGCTGGGCCCGACTGGCGCTGGGACTGGCCGTCCTCGTCGGGCTGCTCTGCTGGCTCGGCACCGGTCCGTTCCTGGCCGGACTGCGGCTGATCGACGCGCCAGCCCTGGCCGCCGCGCTCGCCATCGGCGTCCTCACCACCGTCTGCGCCGCCTGGCGGTGGAGTCTCGTCGCGGGTGGGCTCGGCGTACGGCTGCCGCTGCGGGAGGCGGTCGCCCACTGCTACCGGGCGATCTTCCTGAACGCGACGCTGCCCGGCGGGATCCTCGGTGACGTGCACCGCGCGGTGCGGCACGGCCGCGAAGTGGGTGACGTCGGACGCGGCATTCGGGCGGTGGTGTGGGAACGGATGGCCGGGCAGGTGGTGCTGGTCGCAGTCGCCGTGGTGCTGCTGTTCGCCTTCCCGTCCCCGGTGCGTCCGTTCCTGCCGGTGGCGACCGCCGTGGCGGTGGCGGTGCTGGTCGCCGTGGTGCTGGCCGCCCGCCTGCTGCCGCAGTCCGGTGCCTCCCGGTGGGCGCGCGCGTTGGGTACCGCCGTCTCGGACGTACGACGCGGGCTGCTCGGCCGGCGTACCTGGGCCGGGGTGCTGTTCGCCTCGGCGCTGGCCGTCGCCGGGCACCTCGCCACCTTCCTGGTGGCGGCACGCACCGCGGGCTCCACCGCCCCGTTGACCCTGCTGCTGCCGCTGACCCTGCTGGCCCTGCTCGCGATGGGGGTGCCGGCCAACGTCGCCGGCTTCGGCCCCCGCGAGGGGGTGGCCGCGTGGGCGTTCGCCGCCGCCGGCCTGACCGCCGCCGAGGGGGTGGCCACCGCGACGGTGTACGGCGCCCTGGTGCTCGTCGCGAGCCTGCCCGGAGCCGCCGTGCTGCTGGCCCGACGTGTCCGTGTACCAGCCACCGTCTGACGAGGAGACCCATGTCCGAATCACTGCCTGTCGCCACCATCCGGACGCAGGTCACCGTGCCGCTGCGGTTTCCCGACGGTTACACCACCACGGCCCGGCTGTTCACCTTCGACGGGCTGGTCGACGGCCGGGAGCACCTCGCCTTCGCCCTCGGCGACACCGCCGCGGCCGAACGCGGCGGCAACGTGCCACTGGTCCGGCCGCACAGCGAATGTCTCACCGGCGACGTGTTCGGCAGCC
This sequence comes from Verrucosispora sp. WMMD703, assembly GCF_049178935.1. NCBI lineage: Bacteria > Bacillati > Actinomycetota > Actinomycetes > Micromonosporales > Micromonosporaceae > Micromonospora > Verrucosispora sp. WMMD703. The sequence goes on from NZ_JBMHMM010000004.1 coordinate 3,500,354, forward strand.
AGCGCTGCGACTGCGGGCCGCAGTTGCGTGAGGCGGTGCAGCGCATCGCCGACGTCGGCGGCTACCTGCTCTACCTGCGCCAGGAGGGCCGGGGCATCGGGCTGTACGCCAAGCTCGACGCGTACGCGTTGCAGGACGCGGGGCTGGACACCTTCGAGGCCAACGTCGCGCTCGGTCACGCCGAGGACGAACGCGACTACACCGTGGCCGCGCAGATGCTCGCCGCGCTCAGCGTCGGACCGATCGCGGTGCTGAGCAACAACCCGGAGAAGACCGAGCAGTTGGGTCGGCTCGGGATCACCGTGACCGAGCAGGTGCCCACCGGCGTGTTCCTCTCCCCGGCCAACGCCGACTACCTCGCGGCGAAGGCCAGCCGCGCGGCCCGCACCGCCGACCTTCCCTTCGTCCGGTGACCGGCCCGCCCGGGGTGGCCCGGCCGTACGTGCTGCTCAGCTGCGCCACCTCGATCGACGGCTACATCGACGACGCCACCGAGGAGCGGCTGCTGCTGTCCAACGACGCGGATCTCGACCGGGTGGACGAGGTCCGCGCCGGTTGCGACGCGATCCTGGTCGGCGCCGGAACCGTACGCCGTGACGATCCCCGGTTGCTGGTGCGCTGCGAACGGCGCCGGGCCGCGCGGGTCGCCCGTGGTCTGCCGGCGTCGCCCACCCGGGTGACCGTGACCGGCTGCGGCGACCTGGATCCGCAGGCCCGGCTGTTCACCGTCGGTGACACTGAGCGGATCGTCTACAGCGCCAGCGGCGCCGTTGAGAAGACCCGGCACCGGCTGGGCGCGCTGGCCACCGTGGTCGACGCCGGTGACCCGGTCGACCTGGTGCGGATGCTGGCCGACCTCGCCGAGCGGGGCATCGGCAGGCTGCTGGTGGAGGGCGGCGCGGGCGTGCACGGACAGTTCCTCGCGGCGGGGCTCGCCGACGAGCTGCACCTGGTGGTGGCCCCGTTCTTCGTGGGTGACCGGCGGGCACCGCGGTTCGTCGGCGAGGGCAGCTTCCCGTGGCACCCGGGTCGGCGGGCGCAGGTGGTCGAGGCGCGGCAGATCGGTGACGTGGTGCTCACCCGCTACGCCCTGTCCGAACGCTGCGAACCGACGCAGGCCGACTGACGCGCCATCTCGCGGTGTCTCTGCCGCGGCGGGTGCCGCGACATGCCGCATCTCGCGCTGTCCGGGCGGCGGGAAGGCGCGGCATGCCGCATGTCGGGGTTAGGCCCTGCCGGGCCGGACCGCCGGCTGGACTCCGCCTCGGCTCGACCGAGGACTTCGACCAGGGTCTAATCCGGGGGACGGTCGAGGAACATCAGTCGGGCCCGCTTGTCGGCCAGGTCGATCAGCGGGCCGTCGACGAAACCGGCTCGCCGCAACCGGCTGATCGCCTTGTCGTTGCGGGCGTCCGGCTCCATCACCAGACGTAGCCGGCTGCGGTCGGTGAAGACGAAGGTGACGAACTCGCCCAGCAGCGTGCCGGTGAACCCCGGTTCCGGCCGTACCGGGGTGCCGATCAGCAGGTGCCCGCCGTGGTCACCGGGGCGCACCGAGTAGCACTCGCCGACCGGGTCATGCTCCGGTTCGTAGGTCTGGAACAGCGCCACCGGGTGCCCGTCGCGCAGGGTGAGGTACGCGTGATGAGTGGAGAGCGAGTCCACGTACCGGTAGATCTCGGCGACCTGCTCCCGGTCGGCGTCGCGCATCCCCCAGAACCGGGCCCGTTCCTGACTGACCCAGGAGTGGATGACGTCGGCGTCGGTGTCGGGCTCGACCGGCCGGAAGGTGACCACGCCGAATCGGGGCACGTGTCGTTCGTAGTGGTGACGGTCAGTCATCGTGCTCCTCGGTCAGCCGGTCCCAGTCACAGCCGATCTGGATCAGGTCGCCGCTCGCCCACAGCGGCAGTTGGTCGTCGCGGTGCGGTCCACTGCCGGTGGCGCCGAGCGGCACCACCCAGCGGCTGTCGTCCCGCCGGGCCAGGTCCCAGACGTAGCGGGCCGCCGGCCCGCGCAGGCACAGGTCGGTGACTCCGGGGACGCTGGAGGTGGCCAACACACAGTCGTGGTCGCCGGAGAGCTGCGGACCCGGCGGCGCGGCCGGCTCGGGCAACGCCTGCCACGGCAGGAGGCGGTGCCGTTCGCCCCAGCACGGGAGGTCGTCGTGGGCGGCCACCTCCGCCAGGGCCTCGCTCAGCAGCTCGGCCCGATCCAGGCCGGGCAGGACGGCGTGCAGCAGCGGGGTCACCGCGTACCCGACCCGGGGGAGCAGGGCCAGCCACGGCCGGAACACCTCGGGATAGGCGGGTGGTTCGGCCAGCGTCGCCAGCGTGGGGTGGGCGGCGAGCCGGCGGGTCACGGCGGCCCGCAGGTCGGCGAAGGCGGCGGCGTCCACGCTGTCGGCGGTCATCCGGCGATCCCAGGCCAGCAGACGTTCCCGCAGCCCGGCGGCGGCCGGGCCGAGCCCGTCCAGCGTGGTGAGCAGGTCCAACAGCGGCGCGGCGGCGGCCAAATGGGTGTCGGTGTGCACGCTCGCCAACTGTTCGGCACGCCAGTCGTCGGTGGCGTCCAGCAGTTGGCGGATCCGGTCGGCCCGGTACGGCGGCGCGAACTCCACGCCGAGTTCGGCGGCGATGCCGCGGTCGTTGGCCATCACCGCCACCCGGTCGACCGGCGCCTTCGGCATGTCGTGCCAGCCCCGCCAGGCGTGGCTCGCCTCCCAACCGGGAACCACCCGCAGCCCGTTGTCCGGGTGGCGACGCGGCACCCGGCCGGCCACCCGGTGCAGCAGTCCGCCGGCCGTGTCGGCCGCGAGGACCACGTTCACCGGCTCGACCCAGCCGTCAAGCGCCGCGTCGATGTCGTCGACGGTCCGTGCCCGCAGCAGCGCCGGCAGGACGCTGAAGCCCAGCTCACCGAGGACGCGGGGCGGATAGCGCAGGCTGACCGTGACGGCCGGGTCGTCGTCGGGCCCACCGGAGATCAGCGGCCCCCGGTCGGTCTCGATCACCTCGACCTCGACCGGTGCGGCGCCGGCCACCTCGATCGTCTCGACGTGCCGGTGCGCGGGTCGCCACCCGTCCGGCCCGTACGCCTCGACCCGGTCGCCCCGGTGGCGCAGCCGTTCGGCGTACCCGTCCTGGTAGTCGGCCATCGCGTTGGTGATCGCCCAGGCGACCCCGCCGGCGTGGCCGAAGTGGGGGATGCCCGGAACGCCGGGCACGGCGAACCCGAGCACGTCGTACTCCGGGCAGGCGAGACGGATCTGCTGGTAGATGCCGGGCGCTTCGATGATCCGGTGCGGATCACCGGCGATCAGGGCGGCCCCGGTGGCGGTGCGGTCGGCGGCGAGCAGCCAGCCGTTGCTGCCCGAGGTGACGTGGTTGTCGACCGCGAACAGGCCGGTCGCCTGCGGGCCGAGTCGGCGGGCCACGTGGTCGCGCCAGAGTTTCGTGCCGAAGCCCGCGAAGAGCACGTGGTGACCGAGCCAGATCGCCAGCGGGGTCCATGGCTGCCAGCGGCCCGGCCGCAGGCCGGTGGCAGCGAACTCCGGAGCCTGCGCCGCACCGGCGGCGAGCGCGGCGTTGACCCCGTCCACGTAGCGACCCACCCATCCGGCGGTGGCCGGGTCGAGGGCGGCGTGGCAACGTCGCGCGGTGTCGTCGAGCCTCGCCCGGCGGGCGAAGCTGTCCCAGGCCACCGCGTCGGTGCCGAGAAACGAGGCGGAGGTGCCCTGGGAACGGTGCCGTTCCACCTCGATCTGCCAGGCCCGGTCCAGGGCGGTGACCCGACCCTGGGCGTAGGCCAGCGACGTGTGGTCGTCAGCGCGCAGGTGCGGGACGCCGTAACCGTCGCGGTAGCGGCGGGCGCTCACCGCGCCACCGTACCGGCTCGGGCGCGGGCTGCGGGAACCACAAGCGGCGTACCCGTCTCCGGGTCGTCGATGACCCGGCAGGGCAGGCCGAAGACCTCCTCGACCAGCTCGGCGGTGACGATCCGGCGGGGTTCGCCCGCGGCCACCACCCGGCCACCGCGCATCGCGATCAGGTGGGTGGCGTAGCGGGCGGCGTGGTTGAGGTCGTGCAGCACCGCGACAAGCGTGCGTCCCTGCTCCTCGTGCAGCCGGGCACACAGGTCGAGGACCTCGATCTGGTGGGCGATGTCGAGGTACGTGGTCGGTTCGTCCAGCAGCAGCAGGGGCGTCTGCTGGGCCAGCGCCATGGCCAGCCAGACCCGTTGTCGCTGGCCACCGGAGAGTTCGTCGACCAGCCGGTCCCCGAGGTCGTCGACGCCGGTGGCGGCCATTGACTCGGCGACGATCCGCTCGTCCTCGGGGGACCACTGCCGCAGCAGCCCCTGGTGCGGGTAGCGGCCCCGGGCCACCAGCTCGGCCACCCCGATGCCGTCAGGGGCGATCGGCGACTGGGGCAGCAACCCGAGCGTACGGGCCACGGCGCGGGCGGAGAGCCGGTGGATGTCCGCACCGTCGAGCAGCACCGCCCCGGCGGCCGGCTTCAGCAGCCGCGACAGCGCCCGCAGCAGCGTGGACTTACCGCACGCGTTCGGGCCGATGATGACCGTGAAGGAGCGGTCGGGCACGGCAACGGTGAGGTCCTCGGCGACGACGCGTCGGTCGTAGGCGAGCCGCAGCCCGTTGCCACCGAGCCGGGAGGTCGACATGCTTGTTGCTCCGTTCTCGGGTGTCGTGGTCGGGACCGGTGTCACGGTCGGGACCGGCACGGTGGTCGGCTGCGGTTCGCGGGACCGTCCGGGCATCACAGCCGGCCCGCCCGGCGCTCGGTGGCCAGTAGCCACACCAGGTAGCCGCCGCCGATCACGCCGGTCACCACGCCGACCGGCAGCTGACCGGGTAGGGCGCGCAGAGCGACCTGATCGGCGACCACGATGATCAACGCGCCGATGAGCGCCGCCGGCAGCAGGGTGACCCCGGGTGCCCGGGTGAGCCGGCGGGCGAGGTGGGGGGCGGTGAGCGCGACGAACGGCACCGGCCCGGCGGCGGCTGCGGACAGCGCCACCAGCAGCACGGCCCCGGCGAGCAGCAGCATCCGCATCCGATGCACGCTCACCCCCAGCCCGCTGGCGGCGTCGTCGCCCAGCTCGGTCATCCGCAGCGCCGGAGCGCAGGCCAGCAGCGCCGGCACCAGCACCACGAGGGCGACCAGCAGCGGCACGGCGTCGGACCAGCCGCGGCCGTCGAGGCTGCCGGTGAGCCAGAGCATCGCCCGGGAAGCGCTCATCAGCGGTACCCGGGTCATCAGGTAGCCGTTGACGCCGGTGAGGATGGCCGACATGCCGATGCCGACCAGGACCAGCCGGTAGCCGTGCACGCCACGCCGCCACGCGATCAGGTAGATGAGCAGGCCGGTGACCACGCCGCCGAGGGCCGCGGAGCCGGCGAGGGCGGCGCTGCTGCCGCCGACGGCGACCACGACGAGCGCGCCGGTTGCCGCGCCCTGGGTGAAACCGAGCACGTCCGGGCTGCCCAGCGGATTGCGGACCAGCGCCTGGAAGACGGCTCCGGCCAGGCCGAGCGCGGTGCCCACGGCCAGGCCGGTGACCAGCCTGGGCAACCGCAGCTGGGTGACGATGAACTCCTCGGCGGCGCTGCCGCCACCGGTGAGCGTGCGCAGCACGTCGGCCGGTGACATCGGGTACTCGCCATGCCCGACGGCCAGTACGCCGACGCCGACGGTGAGCAGCAGGCAGACCGCGCCGACGGCGAGGACGCGGGGATGCAACCGGACGGAGAGCCGGCCGGGCGTACGAATCACAATCATGAGCGGGTCGTCCTCGTCCTGAGCACCAGCGTCAGGAACAGCGGGCCGCCGACCACGGCGGTGATCAGGCCGACCTGAAGTTCGCCGGGACGGCCGACGACCCGGCCGAGCACGTCGGAGCCGAGCAGCAGCACCGGAGCGAGCAGCGCACAGTAGGGCAACAGCCAGCGCAGGTCGGGGCCGGTGAGGGCACGGACCAGGTGCGGCACGAGCAGCCCGACGAAGACGATAGGTCCGCAGGCTGCGGTGGCCGCCCCGCAGAGCAGGGTGATGGCGAGGATCACACCGGCTCGGGCCACGGCCGGCCGGGCTCCCAGGGCCTGCGCGGCGTCGTCGCCGAGGGCGAGCGCGTTGAGCGGCCGGGCGGCGGCCAACGCGACAAACAGCCCGACGGCGATGAACGGCAGCACCCGCAGCACCGTGCCGGTGTCGGCGCTGGCCAGTGACCCGACGGTCCAGAAGCGCAGCCGTTCCAGACCGGCCGCGTTGAGCAGCATCACCGCGCTGACGTACGAGTACAGGGCCGCGTTGAGCGCCGCGCCGGCCAACGCCAGGCGGGCGGGCGTGGCCGCGCGACCGCCGCCGACCGCGTACACCCCGACGGTGACGATGGCGGCGCCGAGCAGCGCGAACCACACCTGCCCGGTGCCGCCACCGAGGCCGAACAGGGCGGTGGCGGTGGCGATGGCGGCGGCGGCTCCGGCGTTGATACCGAGCAGACCAGGGTCGGCCAAGGGGTTGCGGGTCAGCGCCTGCATCGCCGCGCCGGCCACGCCGAGCGCGGCGCCGGCCAACAGACCGAGCAGCGTGCGCGGTAGCCGCAGCTCCCGCACCACCGCGTACTCGGCGGCGTCGCGGTCGGTCAGGGCGTGCCAGACCTCGCCCGGGGGGATCTGCTTGGCACCGACGGCCATGCTGAGCACCGCGACCGTGAGCAGGGTCAGCGCGGCCATGAGGAGACCGCTGGCGCGTAGGGCGGTGCGGCGGTGCCGGGGCGGTGCGGTCGACCGGGTCGGCGTCTCATAGGGTGGCGACTCGATGACGGACAGTGTGAACTCCAGTGTGGTGCGAAACGCCGTCGGGACTTGACAGGAGCCGAGTCTAGGCACGAAGTTAGGTTAGGTTAGCCTAACCCCCGGCTGTCCATGGTCCGAGACCCTGATCGAAAGACGACACGAATGTCTGAGCACCCCTCTCCCCGTCGCCTCTCCCGCCGGGGGCTGCTCGCCGTCGGCGGTGCCGCCGTGGCCGCCGCGCTCGTCGGCTGCGGCCGCGACGATGCCTCCGGAACCAACGGCGACAACGCCTCCGGGCCCTGGTCGTTCACCGACGACCGCCCCGAGGAGGTCACCGCCGACGCCCGGCCGGAGCGGGTGGTCGCCTTCACCGGTTCCGCCGCGGCACTTGTCGACTTCGGACTCGGCCGCGAGATCGTCGGCGTCTTCGGTGAGACGAAGAAGGCCGACGGCAGCGTCGAGCCGCAGGCCGGTGACCTGGACGTGGAGAGCGTGGAGATCCTCGGCAACGTCTGGGGCGAGTTCAGCGTCGAGAAGTACGCCGCCCTCCGCCCGGAGCTGCTGGTCACCCACATGTACGACCCGGGCGCCTACTGGTACGTCCCCGACGAGAGCAAGGACAAGATCCTGCCGCTGGCGCCGGTGGTGACCATCACCACCGCGCGGGTGCCGATGACCAAGCCCATCGAACGGTACGCCCAGCTCGCCGAGTCCCTCGGCGCCGACCTGTCGGCACCGAAGGTCACCGACGCCAAGGCCCGGTTCGAGGCCGCCGCCGAGGCGGTCCGCCAGGCCGTCGCGGCCAACCCCGGCATCAAGGTGATGGCCGCCTCCGGCAGCCCCGACCTGTTCTACGTCTCCAACCCGAAGGTCAGCACCGACCTGATGTACTTCGCCGAACTCGGCGTCGACATCGTGGTGCCGACCAAGCTGGAAGCCGGCGACTACTTCGAGGCGCTCAGCTGGGAGAACACCGGCAAGTTCCCCGCCGACCTGATCCTGCTCGACAACCGCAGCACCGCCCTGCAACCCACCGACCTGGCCGCCAAGCCCACCTGGAAGCAACTGCCCGCCGTGCAGGCCGGGCAGGTCACGCCGTGGGACGCGGTGCCCCGCTTCTCGTACGCGGGCGCGGCTCCGCTGCTGGAGAACCTCGCCAAGGCGATTCGGGGGGCGAAGAAGCTCACCTGACGCCGCCGGGCGGCCGGCCACGGTCGACCACCGCACCGGCCGCCCCGCCACCGCCCTCCCAGAATCGCAGTGCCCGCCGCCCACCTGTCGTGCGGCGGGTTCCGGCTGCCCGAAAACCGAACCGCCGAGCGTGGAGGACACGTCCATGACCCTGCCGGTGCACACCGCCGAGGCAACGCCGACCCACCCGAAGCCCGAGACCACACCCGCCCGGGCACACCTGCTCAACGCCGACACGGTCGAGCAGTACCGCCGCGCGGTGGCCGCCGGCACCGACCGGGTGGCCCGTCGGGTGGCGGAGGCGAACGGACCCTTCACCGGCGTACGCCCGGACGAACTCGCTCCGCAGGTGGAGGCGATCGATCTGGACCGGCCGTTGGGCGACACCACCGCCGCGCTCGACGAACTGGAGGACGTCTACCTGCGCGACGCGGTCTGGTTCCACCACCCTCGTTACCTGGCCCACCTCAACTGCCCCGTGGTGATCCCGGCGCTGCTCGGCGAGGCGGTCCTCAGCGCCGTCAACTCCTCCATGGACACCTGGGACCAGAGCGCCGGCGGCACCCTGATCGAGCGCCGGCTCATCGAGTGGACCGCCGACCGGATCGGTCTCGGCCCGGCCGCCGACGGTGTGTTCACCAGCGGTGGCACCCAGTCCAACCTGCATGCTCTGCTGCTGGCCCGGGAGGAGGCGCTGGCCGCCGCGACGCCCGCCGACCGACGGATCCTGCTGCCCCAGCTGCGGATCATCGCCTCGGCGGCCGGTCACTTCAGCGTGCAGAAGGCGGCAAAGCTGCTCGGCCTGGCACCGGATGCGGTCGTGGTGGTGGAAACGGGCCCCGACCGGCGGATGCGCCCCGGCGCGGTCCGCCACGAGATCGCCCGCTGCCGGCGCGCCGGACTGACCGTCATGGCGGTGGTGGCCACCGCCGGCACCACCGACTTCGGCACCATCGACCCGCTCGACGACATTGCCGAGGTGTGCGCGACGTCCGGCGTCTGGCTGCACGTCGACGCCGCGTACGGCTGCGGGTTGCTGGTCTCGCCCACCCGCCGGCACCTGCTCGACGGCATCGAACGCGCGGACTCGGTGACTGTCGACTACCACAAGTCCTTCTTCCAGCCGGTCAGCTCCAGTGCGCTGGTGGTCCGCGACCGGCGGACCCTGCGGCACGCCACCTGGCACGCCGACTACCTCAACCCGGCCCGGATGGTCGCCCAGCGCATCCCCAACCAGGTCGACAAGAGCCTGCAGACCACCCGCCGGTTCGATGCGCTCAAACTCTGGCTGACCCTGCGGGTGATGGGGCCCGACGCCGTCGGTGAGCTGTTCGACGAGGTGTGCGACCGGGCCGCGCAGGCGTGGGAGCTGGTCGCCGCCGACCCGCGTTTCGAGGTGCTGACCCGGTCACAGCTGAGCACCGTGGTGTTCCGCTGGCGACCCACCGGACCCGGCCGGGACCTGGCCGACGCGGCCAACCTGCGGGCCCGCGAGGCGTTGGCCGCCTCCGGTCTCGCCGTGGTCGCCGGCACCCGGGTCGACGGCCGGCAGTACCTCAAGTTCACCGTCCTGAACCCGGCCACCACCACCGAGGACGTCGCCTACGTGCTGGACCTGATCGCCGAGCATGCCGGCCGTCACGTGCACGAACACGCCCGCGCGGCCACCGCCGACCTGACCTGCCCGGTCGGCTGACCGTGCCACCTGCTGACCCGAGCCTGGAGGGCCGGATGGAAAGCTACGACTTCATCGGGATCGGCCTCGGGCCGTACAACCTCGGCCTGGCCTGCCTGACCGCACCCATCGCCGACCTCGACGGGCTGTTCCTGGAGGCCCGCGACGACGTCTCCTGGCATCCCGGCATGCTGCTGGAGTCGTCCCGGTTGCAGACGCCGTTCCTGGCCGACCTGGTCACCCTCGCCGACCCCACCTCGCCCTTCTCCTTCCTCAACTACCTCAAGGAGATCGGCCGGCTCTACCCCTTCTACATCCGGGAGAACTTCTTCCCGCTGCGGGTCGAGTACGACGCGTACTGCCGCTGGGCCGCCGCCAAACTGCCAAACCTGCGGTTCGGTCACCAGGTCACCGCCGTCGAGTACGACCCGGCCGACGACCGGTACGTGGTGACCGCCACCGCCGACGGCGCCACCGTCACCCACCGGGCCCGGCACCTGGTGCTCGGCACCGGCACCCCGCCACACCTGCCGGGCGCCTGCGCCGGGCTGAACTCCGACGCGGTGCACAACTCCCGGTACCTGGAACACCGGGACGCGTTGCGGGCCAAGCGGAGCATCACGATCGTCGGCAGCGGGCAGAGCGCCGCCGAGATCTACCACGATCTGCTCGGCGACATCCACCATCACGGTTACCAGCTGAACTGGGTGACCCGCTCGCCCCGCTTCTTCCCGCTTGAGTACACCAAGCTCACGCTGGAGATGACCTCGCCGGACTACGTGGACTACTTCCACGCGCTGCCCGAGCCCACCCGGTACCGGCTGGAGGCCGACCAGAAAGGGCTGTTCAAGGGGATCTCCGCCGAGTTGGTCAACGATATCTACGACCTGCTCTACGCCTCCAGCATCAACGGCCCGGTGAACACCCGGTTGCTTACCAACACCGAGCTGACCGGGGTCACCCACGACGAGAGCACCGGCGTGCACACCCTCCGGCTGCGCCACGTCGAGCAGGAGCGGGACTTTACAGTGGACACCGAGGGGCTGGTGCTGGCCACCGGCTACCGGTACGAGGTGCCCGCGTTCCTGGAGCCGGTCCGGGACCGGCTGCGCTTCGACCACCACGGTCGGCTCGACGTCGCCCGCAACTACAGTGTGGACTCCACCGGGCGTGGCGTGTTCCTGCAGAACGGGGGCACCCACACGCACAGCATCACCTCGCCCGATCTCGGCATGGGTCCGTACCGCAACAGCTGGATCATCCGGGAACTGCTCGGCCGCGAGCCGTACCCGATCGAGAAGTCGATCGCCTTCCAGGACTTCGGGGTGACCGGGTGACCCAGCTCGTCTACACCCGCCACGATCGGCGACTCGGCGAGTTCGCCCTGCGTACGCTCGACGTGGCTGCCGACGCGCCGCTGCTGCACCGGTGGGTCACCCACCCCAAGGCGGCGTTCTGGCTGATGCAGGACGCCGACGTCGACACCGTGGCCGCCGAGTACCAGCTCATCGCCGATCATCCGCACCACGAGGCGTACCTCGGTCTGTGGCGGGGCGAGCCGGCGTTCCTCGCCGAACGCTACGATCCGGCGCGCGTCGAGCTGGTCGGCCTGCATGACGCCCGGCCGGGCGACGTCGGGATGCACTTCCTCTGCGCGCCCGCCGACGCTCCCGTGTCCGGCTTCACCCGGGCGGTCATCACCACCGTGATGGCCTGGCTTTTCGCCGATCCTGCCACGGCGCGGGTCGTGGTCGAGCCGGACGTGCGTAACACCGCCGTGCACGCGCTCAACGCGGCGGTCGGCTTCGAGGTGGTCGGACCGGTCACCAAGCCGGAGAAGACGGCCCTGCTGAGTGTCTGCACCCGGCAGCGGTTCCTGGCCGCGACCCGAGACGAAGGAGTACCGGCATGACCTCGCGCTCACCCGTCGCCCACCTGCGCCCGCAGACCTGGGAGCGGGCCAACCGCCTGCTGGTGCGCAAGGCGCTGGCCGAGTTCACCCACGAGCGCCTGCTCACTCCCGAACCGGACGGCCCGGCTGCCGCCGACGGCGCCGGCCGCCGCTGGTACGCCGTCACCGCCGCCTCCGGCGCGGTCCGGTACCGGTTCGCGGCCCGGGTGCTGACCCTGGAGCACTGGGACATCGATCCGGAGAGCATCACCCGGCACCGGGACGGCGAGCCGCTGCCGCTGGACGCGGTCGACCTCTGCCTCGACCTGCGCGACGCGCTCGGCCTCACCGACCGGATCCTGCCGGTCTACCTTGAGGAGATCACCTCCACCCTCGCCGGCCTGGCATACAAGCTGGACAACGCGCTGCCCAGCGCGGCGAAGCTGGTGGAGGCCGACTTCCAGACCATCGAGACGTCGATGACCGAGGGCCACCCCTGCTTCGTGGCCAACAACGGGCGACTCGGCTTCGGTGTCGACGAGTACCACAGGTACGCCCCCGAGGCTGCCCACCCGGTCCGGCTGGTCTGGCTCGCCGCCCACCGCGACCACGCCACCTTCACCAGCGCCGCCGACCTGGACGAGGAGACGCTGCTGCGTGCCGAGCTGGGCGAGGAGACCCTCGCCCGCTTCGCCGCGACCATGACCGAGCTGGGCCTGGACCTCGCCGACTACCACCTCATTCCGGTGCACCCCTGGCAGTGGTGGAACAAGCTGTCGGTCACCTTCGCCGGCGAGGTGGCGCGTCGCCGGCTGGTCTGCCTCGGTGAAGGCCCCGACGAGTACCTCGCCCAGCAGTCCATCCGTACCTTCTTCAACGTCAGCCATCCGGAGCGGCACTACGTCAAGACGGCGCTGTCCGTGCTGAACATGGGCTTCATGCGGGGGCTGTCGGCCGCGTACATGGAGGCCACTCCGGCCATCAACGACTGGTTGGCCGACCTGATCGACGGCGACGAGGTGTTCCGAGCCACCGGGCTGACCATCATCCGGGAGCGGGCCGCCGTCGGCTACCGGCACCGCCAGTACGAGGCCGCCACCGACCGCTACTCGCCGTACCGGAAGATGCTTGCCGCGCTCTGGCGGGAGAGCCCGGTGCCCGACCTGGCTGACGGCCAGCGACTGGCCACCATGGCGTCACTGCTGCACGTCGACGCCGACGGGCGGTCGTTCGCCGCCGAGCTGATCGCCGCCTCCGGGCTGGCGCCGGGGGTGTGGCTGCGCCGCTACCTGGACGCCTACCTGACTCCGCTGCTGCACGCGTTCTACGCCTACGACCTGGCGTTCATGCCACACGGCGAGAACGTCATCCTGGTGCTGCGCGACGGGGCCGTGGAGCGGGCGATCTTCAAGGACATCGCCGAGGAGATCGTGGTGATGAGCGCTGCGGCGCAGCTACCACCGGCGGTGGAGCGGGTCCGCGCCGACATTCCGGAGGACATGAAGCTGCTGTCGATCTTCACCGACGTCTTCGACTGCTTCTTCCGCTTCCTCGGCGCGACCCTGGCCGATCAGGGCGTCATCGGCGAGGAGGAGTTCTGGCGTACGGTGGCCGACTGCGCCACCGAGTACGCCGGCCGGGTACCCCACCTGGCCGACCGGCTGACCCGCTACGACCTGTTCGCCCCGGAGTTCGCGCTGTCCTGCCTCAACCGGCTTCAGCTGCGCGACAACCAGCAGATGGTCGACCTCGCCGACCCGTCCGCAGCCCTGCAACTGGTCGGTGGTCTGACCAATCCGATCGCCCGCTTCGCACCGTCCTGACCTGCGGCACACCCAGGTCCCGCCCCGGTGACGGCCGTTGCCGGGGCGGTTGCGGATCAACCGGGGTGTGGGCCGAGCTGGTCGATGGTGTAGCCGTCGGGGTACGTCCTCGTGCTGATCACCCCGTCGGTGAACAGCGGCTCGGCGCGGGGCCGGCCCAGATGGCGCAGCAGCCACGCCCGGACGCGTAGCCCGGCGTGCAGCCCGGCCCGCACCGGCCAGGCCGGCCGGGCGACCCGGGTGGCCGCGCGCAGTCGGTCGTCGTACAGCGCGGCGACCAGGGCGTCGCCGATCGGAGTCAGGGGGCGCGGCAGCCGGCCGAGCAGCAGCCCCCGGGTGGCCCGCTCGATCGCCGCCGCGTCGTCGTTGGGCCGCAGGTGTGCCGCGTCGTACGCGTCGAACCAGCCGACGAACTCCTGATAGGTCTCCGGGATGTCCGTGATCCCCATCCGGTGGCCAAGTTCCCGGTAGAAGACGTGGGTGGCGCGCCGCTCGTGGCAGCAGGTACGGCGCCAACCGTACCTGTCGATCCACCGGGTCGGGATCACCACCAGGCAGCCGAGCACATAGCGGTAGTGGTCGTTGTCGATGCCGTACGGGCGGTGGATCTGGTTGACCCGACGCAGCGCGGAGCGCCCGCGCGGATGGTCGAAGCCGTTGAGCACCATCTCGTACATCAGCAGGCCGGTGTCGTCGATGCGCTTGCGGGTCCGCCGGGTCAGCTCGCCGGTGGCGGTGTGCACGGCGGCGATCTCCGGGATCGAGAAGGAGCGGTTGAACGCCAGGTTGAGCCCGAGCCGCAGGTCCCAGCAGAACTCGTGGCGCAGCATGGTCTGGTAGATCGCCAGGTGGTCACGCTCGGGGTCGAGCGACCGGATGCGCGCCAGGTTGGCGTGACGGTCTCGCAACGGCGGCTCCTCCGATGATGTTCCACTGTCGGCCCTGCCGGCTGGCCTGGGCCTGGCTGGCTGGTCCGGCCAGGGCCGGCGGTGCGGCCGTCGGCAGGCTGGTCATGCCCCGGCCAGTTCGGTCAGGTCGCGGTCGAGCAGCTCGGCCAGCAGGGTGTGCCGGCCCGGGTCGTTGTCAGGGGTGATGCCCCGGCTGGGCATCTCCACGGTCATCAGCAGGTGCAGGTGCATCCGGTACAGCGCGAGCCGGCGGCGGGCCCCGTCGTCGAAGACCAGTGGCCCGCCGGTGGCCTCGGCGTATCCGCGCAGGAACGGGTGCGTCGGTTCGTCCTCGGCGCAACGGAACAGCAGCGGAGAGACCAGATCGAGCAGCGGATCGCCGTAGAGGAACCGTTCGCCGTCGACCAGGCCACACATCCGGTAGACACCGTCGCCGTCCAGGGCGGCGAGGACGTTGCCGTCCCAGCAGTCGAAGTGCAGCAGCGCCGGCCGGCGTACCGTGTCGAGCAGTTCGCGGTGCCGGGCCACAAGCACCCGGAACCGTTCCGGCGGCGCGGGCAGCGTCACCTCCCAGTCGGCCGCGTCGGCGAGCAGGTCGTCGATGATCGCCGCGAACGCGGCCGACCAGGTCGCCCCGCCGGTGCGGCCGGCGTCGTAGCCGAACCGGTCGCCGGTGATCCGATGCAGGGCGGCCGTGGCCGCGCCCAGGTCGGCGCGGACCGCCGCGTCGTCGCCGTCCAGCTCGGGCAGGGCCCGGCCGGGCAGTCGGCCGGTGACCAGCCACTCACCGAGTCGCCGGTCGTGGCCGTGGTGCAGCACCGGCGGCACCGGCACCTGCGGTGCCCGCTCGGCGACCAGCCGGAAGTACCGGGCCTCGGCGGCGAGCAGGTCGGTCTCGTAGCGCAGCAGCCGGGCGGTGGGCGGCGGGGCGACCTTGAGCACGACGTCCCGGTGGCCTGGTTGCGCGCGGCCCGCCTCCGGCCGGTCGCCGTCGAGGCGGACCCACCACACCGCGGCGAAGCCGCCACCGGACAGCGGCCCGCAGTCGGCCACCCGCCGATCCGGACCGAACGAGCACCGTACGAAGTCGACCACGTCGTCGGGGGAGAGGACCCGCTGCGTCGGACTGACCGGTGCCACCCGGACAGCGTAGGCCGCGCTCCGCCCGCTGTCCGTCCCGTGCCCGCCGGCCCCACCCGGGGTGCGGCCGGCGGGCGGTACGGGTCAGCCGTCGGTCACCACCCCGGTCAGCACCACCTCCGGCACCGGCCCGTCAGTGGCGTGGTTCGGCCGACGGGGCCGGCGCGTACTCGAGGACGATCCCCTTCAGATATCGCGGGTTGGTGGGAAGATCGGCCGCTCCCACCGCGAACATCAGCGGGCTGCCCGGGACGCTGTCGAGCCCGTGCAGGCTCATGCCGACGGCGTCGGGCGGCTGCGGCACCGGGACGCGGGCCCACCCGCCCGTGCGGTACGTGACGAGCGACGGGCTCGGCGTTGGCGAGTTGTCGATCAGCCACGGCCGTCCGGCCAGGTCGGTGACCACGTCGGGCAGCGCGCCACCTTGCGCGTACCTGAGCAGTTCGAACGATCCACCGCTCGCGCGCACGGCCAACCCGCCGTCGCCCACCGCCCACAGATCGCCGGACGAGTGACCCGCGAGCGCGCCGAACGAGGATTCCTCCTCATTGACGCCCACCTGGACGGTGCGCCAGGCGGAGCCGTTCCAGTGGAAGAGCAACGGGCCCTTGAAGCCCTGCCACGCGCCGTTGCCGGCGGCCCAGACGTTGTCCGGGCCGAAGGCCTTGATCGCGGTGAAGGTGCAGAAGTTCGGCATCCCACCGAAGGACGTGCCGCCGGTGCGACATTCGGCGGGCGGCTGGTGTGACCGCCAGGATCGTCCGTCCCACTGCTCGATGATCACATTGCTGAGGTCGTTGCCCACCAACCACGTCTGTCCGCCGCCGACGGTGAGTCCGGTGATGAGTGCAAGGCTTCCGCCGTCGCCCCGTGCGAACGGCACCTCGCGCCAGGCGCTGCCGTCGTAGTGCAGGACGTGCGTCACCTGCTCCTCCGGGGTGGCGGCGGCGGTGCTGCCCACCGCCCAGACATTCGACGGCGAGTCGGCCGCGACGAGGTCGAGCCGCCCGTGCCAAGAGATCGCCGGCAGCGGCGCGCGGGCCCAGCTTCTTCCGTCCCACTGAAGGATCACCGGGGTGCCGGTGTCGTCCGGCTGGGCGGGCGAGTAAGCCTCGCTGCCGACGGCCCACGCGTGCCTCGCGTCCACCGACACCACGTCCCACAGCACGCTTGTGGGCCCGGCCAGCTCCGGCAGCGTGGCCAGTCGCCAGCTCGGTGCCGGCGGGCTGGTGACGACGGCTTCGGGGGATCCGCCGACGGCTGTCCCAGCGGGGACCGAGTTGTCCGTGCCGGCCGGTCCGCCGGTGCACCCCGACACCAGCACGACCACGGCCATCGTCACGGCAATCTTGCGCATGGCACCGATGATCGCATCGCGATGCCACAGCCTCCGCCGGACTGGTCAGCGCCGGACATCGGCGAGCGCCTCGGCGATCATGCGATGGCCCTGCGCCTCGAAGGCGCAGGTCACCTCAAGGACCGTGGTGGCCACCAGACCCCAGCTGTGGTCTGCCTCGACAGTCGCCCCCGGAAGCCACCGCGCCAGCAGCGTGCGCTGCCGGCGGGTGAGGTTTCCGAACGCCGGTGACACGGCGGAGACGATACGGTCCGACCGCCGGAACGGTCAGCCCCTTCGGGGCTCGGCGCGCTCGACCGTGAGTGCGGTCCACGACACGGGCGGCAGCTCGACGGTGAGCAGGCCGTCGGCGAGCCGCGCGGTGTCGTTGGTCCGCAGCCCGACCCGGTGCGGGTCGCGCAGGTCGTTGGCGGCGTGTACGTCGGTGTCCCAGATCCCCCGGGCCGAGACCGCACCGGTCGGCTGGAACGCGCCGAGGTCGATCGTCACGGTGGTGGCCTCGGTGAGGTGCCGATTCTGCAGGAACACCGACAGCTCGGCGCCGTCGCTGGTCGCGGCGGCGGCCACCACCGGCACCGAGCCGAAGGTGGCAGTGGTCGTCTCGTCGGCGTCGGCCAGCACCCGCAGCGCGTCGCCCCGAGCGGCGTGCGAGGTCACCGAGAACGGGAAGAACGTCGTCTGCCGCCAGGCCGGCCCGCCCGGCTCCGTCATGATCGGCGCGATGACGTTGACCAACTGCGCGAGGTTCGCCGAGGTGACCCGGTCGGCGTGGTTGAGCAGCGAGATCAGCAGACCGCCGAGGACCACGGCGTCCGCGACGGTGTACCGGTCCTCCAGCAGGCGTGGTGCGACCGGCCACTCGTCGATGGTGAACGTGCGGGCCTGTTCCTGCCAGCGGGACATGTACCAGACGTTCCACTCGTCGAACGCGAGGTCCACCCGCTTGGTCGAGCGCTTCACCGTGCGTACGTGGTCGACGGTCGCGACCACCGACTCGATGTAGGTGTCCATGTCGACCCCGGAGGCGAGGAAACTCGCGAGATCCCCGTCGTGTTCCTGGTAGTACGCGTGGCAGGAGATGTAGTCGACGTCGTCGTAGGCGTGGGTCAGCACCACGCGTTCCCACTCACCGAAGGTCGGCATGCCCCGGCCGGACGATCCGCAGGCGACCAGCTCCAGATCCCGGTCCACCTGTCGCATCGCCTTCGCCGTCATCGACGCGAGCTTGCCGTAGTCGGTCGCGTCGCGGTGGCCGAGCTGCCAGGGGCCGTCCATCTCGTTGCCGAGGCACCACATGGCGATCCCGAACGGCTTCTCCCGGCCGTTGGCGGCCCGTTGCGCGGCGCGGGCGGTGCCGGCCGGCAGGTTGGTGTACTCCAGCAGCTCGACGGCTTCCTTCGGGCCCCGGGTGCCGAGGTTCACGGCCAGCATCAGCTCGCTGCCCACCAGGTCGAGCCAGTGCTGGAACTCGTGCAGGCCGACCTCGTTGGTCTCGGTGGAGTGCCAGGCGAGATCGAGCCGGCGCGGCCGCTCGCCCACCGGCCCGACACCGTCCTCCCAGTTGTAGCCGGAGACGAAGTTGCCCCCCGGGTACCGGACCGTGCTGACCCCGAGTTCCTTGACCAGATCGATCACGTCGCGCCGGAATCCGTCCGGTCCGGCGCTCGGATGCCCGGGCTCGTGGATGCCGTCGTAGATGTGGCGACCGAGGTGCTCGACGAAACCGCCGAAGAGTCGGCGACGGACCGGGCCGATGGTGAAGGCCGGGTTGATGGTGAGGTGCGCGCGGGGCATGGGGCTCCTAACGATGATCACTCACGATAACGTTTTCGGTGGCGGTAGACGAGCCCTCGGCCGGGCCGCGAGCCCCCACTACTCGCGTCACCTCGGGGCGGGCCCGGTGCTGTCCCGACGGATCAGTTCGGCGGCGAGCGACTCGACCCGAGGGCTGGCGGCGCCCGGGTCGAGAGCCAGGGCCATCGCCCGGGCACCCATCTCCACCAGCGGCAGTCGCACCGTGGTCAGCGCCGGCGTAACGTCGCGGGCCATCGGCATGTCGTCGAACCCGAAGACGCTGACCTGCTGCGGCACCGGCACCGCGCGGGCGCGCAGCAGCGCCAGCGCCCCGATGGCCATCGAGTCGTTGAGCGCCGCGATCGCGGTCAGGCCGGGCTCCGCGTCGAGCAGCGCGGCGGTGGCCTCGGCACCGCCGTCACGGTCGAAATCGGCGTACCGGATGCGGTGTTCCGGCAGGTCAAGGCCGTGTTCGGCGAGTGCCGCGCGCAACCCGGTGAGCCGGTCGGTGATGGTGGTCAGCACCCGGGGCCCGGCCACCACACCGATGTGTTCGTGGCCGAGGCGGCACAGCTCCCGACCGAGGAGTCCGCCACCGCCCCGGTTGTCCGGCATCACCGCGTCACCGGAGTGCTCGTGGCGGCCGATCACCGTGACCCGGCCACCGGTGGCCTCGTACGCGGCGAGCTTGCCGTTGAGCAGCCGGGTGAAGTCGGCGTCGTGGTATCCCGAACCGGCCAGGACGATGGCGGCGACCTGCTGGCCCCGCAACAGCTCGACGTACTCCAACTCCCGCTCCGGGTCGCGGTAGCTGTTGCAGATCATCAACAGGCGGCCCTGGTCGGTGGCGACCCGTTGCAGGCCGCGGGTGATCTCCGAGAAGTACGGGTCGGAGACGTCGTGCACGATCACTCCGACGGCGCCGCGGTGCGACCGGGCCAGCAATTGGGCGTGCGCGTTGGGCACGTACTGCAACTCGGCGACGGCCTGCAAGACCCGTTCGCGTAACTCCTCGGTGACCGGCTTGCTGCTGCCGTTGATCACGCGGGAGGCGGTGGCGGGTGAGACACCGGCCCGTCGGGCCACATCGGACAGCGTCGCCACACCCGCCCCCTCACGCGTCGCGCCGGCCGCTGTCGCGGCGACCAGCGACACCGTACCGCAGCGCGGAGCCTTTTCCGGGGCGTGGTTCGCGCAGGTCAAGGCCGCGGGTCCGGGCGGTCCGTCCGGTCTCCGCCGCGCGGTCAGGGAACCGTGCCCCGGGCGAGGAGATGGGCGCTCGCCGCGACCAGGGTCGGCTCCCCTCGGAAGACGTGGGCGAGCCGCAGGGCGGCGGCGTACACGGTCTCCGCCGTCGGCCCGTGCGCGGCCGCTTCGGCGGCGATCCAGGCCGGTCCCTCGACGCCGTCGACGGCCAGCTCGACCAACCCGGCGGTACGGCATTCGTCGAGGAGTTCCTCGACCCGGTGGAAGTAGGCGTGGGTGAAACCCAGACGCGCGTCGTTCCGGCCGTCGGTGAGCAGCACCTCGGCTTCCTCGACCGTCCGGTCGTCGAGTCGCCCGGTGGCGGCGAAGTCGAGCGGCCCGGCGAACCGCGAGATCGCGGCGGCGAGGACGCGTCCGCCGGGTCGCGTGACGCGGAGCGCCTCGGCCAGAGCCCGACACCGGTCGGCGCGCCGCGGCAGGTGATACAGCGGCCCCAGCAGCAGGGTGGCGTCGTAGCTGTCGTCCTCCTCGGGCAGCGCGCGGGCGTCGGCGACATCCGAGTCGATCGCGGGGCTGCCGGCGCGGGCCTGTTCGACGTGCGCCGGCACCAGGTCGAGCAGGCGTACCCGGTAGCCGAGGGCGACGAGGGCCCGGGCGTACGCACCGGGCCCTCCGCCGACGTCCAGGATCCGGGCGGGCGGCGTCGGCAGGTACGCGCGCAGCAGTTCCAACGTCCGGGTCCGCTCCAGCCGGGCCTGTGGCCGCGCGGCGAGCCGCAGATCCTCGCGGTAGCGGTCCGTGTAGTACGCGACGATCTCGTCTGACTGGTCAGCCATCCAGTGATGATCCTCGTTGGGGCGGCGAGATGGCCAGCGGTCTGCTCCTGCCGCCGTCCCCGGCGACGGCTGCGACGGCCGAAAGTACCGCGGTTGGGTAAGCCCTTGCCTGGCCGTCGCGGCACCGCCTAACCTGTGCAGGAAAGCGCTTACCTGATCGGTACGAGCGCCTACGACGGAAGGACCCTCATGACCCGCAGGTCGATCGGCATCATCGTGAACGGCGTCACCGGCCGGATGGGATACCGGCAGCATCTGGTGCGCTCCCTGCTGGCCATCCGTTCCGCCGGTGGTGTGCCGCTGGCCGACGGCACCACCGTCTGGCCGCATCTCGTCCTCGTCGGCCGCAGCGAGGCCAAGCTGCGCGAGATCGCCGAACGGCACGGCCTGGACGACTGGACCACCGACCTGAGCGCCGCCCTGGCCCGCGACGACATCCAGATCTACTTCGACGCGCAGGTGACCCAGCAGCGGGAGAAGGCCATCCGACAGGCCATCGAGGCCGGCAAGCACATCTACACCGAGAAGCCCCTCGCCGAGGACACCGCCGCCGCCCTGGACCTGGCGCGTGCCGCCCGGGCGGCCGGCGTACGCACCGGCGTGGTGCAGGACAAACTCTTCCTGCCGGGGCTGCGCAAGCTCAAGCGACTGCTCGACGGCGGCTTCTTCGGCCAGGTGCTGTCGGTACGTGGCGAGTTCGGCTACTGGGTGTTCGAGGGCGACTGGCAGCCCGCACAGCGCCCGTCGTGGAACTACCGGGCCGCCGACGGTGGCGGCATCGTGGTGGACATGTTCCCGCACTGGCACTACGTGCTCGCGGAGCTGTTCGGCGAGGTACGCAGCGTCTCGGCCACCATCGCCACGCACATTCCCCGGCGGGTCGACGAGGCCGGGCGGCCCTACGAGGCCACCGCCGACGACGCCGCCTACGGCACCTTCGAGCTGGCGGGCGGCATCATCGCCCAGCTCAACTCGTCCTGGTGCGTCCGGGTGCACCGCGACGAGCTTGTCGAGTTCCAGGTCGACGGCACCGAGGGCAGCGCGGTGGCCGGGCTGCGGCGCTGCCGGGTGCAGCACCGGGCGGTCACCCCGAAGCCGGTCTGGAACCCTGACCTGCCCGCCACCGAGGACTTCCGTTCGCAGTGGACGGAGGTGCCGGACAACGAGGACTTCGACAACGGCTTCAAGGTGCAGTGGGAGGCGTTCCTACGGCACGTCGCCACCGGCGAACCGTTCCCGTGGGACTTCCTGGCCGGCGCCCGTGGCGTGCAGTTGGCCGAACTGGGCCTGCTGTCGGCCCGTGAGGGACGCCGCGTCGAGGTGCCGGAGCTGGCCCTGTGAGCGAGCGAACCAGCAGGCTCGGTAGCGCCGAGGTGACCCTGCCCGGCGGCCGGCGGATCCGGCTGTCCGGCGGCAGCGGGCATCCCCGCCCCGACGGCCCGCCGCGCACCCGCATCGCGTACGCCGCCGCGCACGTGGTGGCCGACCCGGCCGCCGACAACACCCCGGGCACCCCGGCGGTCCTGGACTGGGACCGCACCCTCGCCTTCCGTCGGCACCTGTGGTCGTACGGCCTGGGGGTGGCCGAGGCGATGGACACCGCGCAGCGCGGCATGGGTCTGGACTACCCGGCCACCCGGGAGCTGATCCGCCGCAGCGCGGCGGAGGCCCGGTCCGTCGGCGGGCGGATCGTTGCCGGAGCCACCACCGACCAGTTGCCGCCCGGCCCGGCGACGCTCGCCGAGGTCACCGCCGCCTACCGGGCGCAGCTCGAAGACGTGCAGGCCGCCGGGGCGGTGCCGGTGCTGATGTGCAGCCGGCACCTGGCCGCCGCCGCCCGCGGCCCCGAGGACTACCTGCGGGTGTACGACGAACTGCTGCACGCCGCCGACGGGCCGGTGGTGCTGCACTGGCTGGGTCCGATGTTCGACCCGGCGCTGTCCGGTTACTGGGGCACCGCCGACCTGGACCTGGCCGCCGACACCGTCGTCGAGCTGCTCAAGGCCCACGCGGCCCGGGTGGACGGCATCAAGGTGTCGTTGCTCGACGCCGGGCGTGAGGTGGCGTTGCGCCGCCGGCTGCCAGCGGGCGTACGCCTCTACACCGGCGACGACTTCCACTACCCGGAACTGATCCGGGGTGACGACGCCGGCCACTCCGACGCGCTGTTGGGGGTCTTCGCCGCCATCGCGCCGGCCGCGTCGGCCG
Organism: Verrucosispora sp. WMMD703; assembly: GCF_049178935.1. Lineage (NCBI taxonomy): Bacteria > Bacillati > Actinomycetota > Actinomycetes > Micromonosporales > Micromonosporaceae > Micromonospora > Verrucosispora sp. WMMD703. Next base: position 3,523,200 of record NZ_JBMHMM010000004.1, read on the forward strand.
CGTTCGCCGCCCTCGACCGCGGTGACCTGACCCGGTACGACGAGATCTTCGCTCCTACCGTGCCGCTGGCCCGGCACCTGTTCGCCGCACCCACCTGGTACTACAAGACCGGCATCGTCTTCCTCGCCTGGCTGGCCGGGCATCAGGAGCACTTCACAATGGTCGGCGGATTGCAGTCCGGCCGTTCCCCGGAGCACCTGGGCACCCTGCTCAGCCTCGCCGACGCCGCCGGGCTGCTGCCCGACGCCGAGCTGGCTGCCGCCCGCGCCCGGGCCTTCTTCACCGTGGCCGGGGTGCCCCAGTGACCGGGCCTGCTCACGCGGCTGAGCGGGCTCACGGGGCCGGGCCGGCGAGCCGGGCGGCCCTGCGCCGGTTCTCGTTCAACCAGGCGACCGCCCAGCACTGGCCGCTGCCGGACGTGGTCGCCGGTTGTGTCGCCGCCGGCGTGCCAGGCGTCGGCCTGTGGCGGGAACCGGTCGCCGAGTACGGTCTCGGCCGCGCCGCGAAACTGGTCCGCGACGCCGGGCTGGCGGTCACCACCCTGTGCCGGGGCGGGTTCTTCACCGCCGACGACTGGCGGGAGCAGAACCTGCGCGCCATCGACGAGGCGGCCACGCTCGGCGCACCGGTGCTGGTCCTGGTCTCCGGCGGCCTGCCCGCCGGCAGCCGGGACATCGACGGCGCCCGCGCCCGGGTCGCCGACGCGATCGCCGAACTCGCCCCGCACGCCGACGCCGCCGGGGTGACCCTGGCCATCGAACCGCTGCACCCGATGTTCGCCGCCGACCGGTGCGTGATCTCCACCCTCGGTCAGGCGCTGGACATCGCCGAGCGGTTCGACCCGGGCGTGGTCGGTGTGGTGGTGGACGCGTACCACGTGTGGTGGGACGACACCGTCCACGACCAGATCGCCCGCGCGGGGGAGTGGATCGCCGCGTTCCAGGTCTGCGACTGGATCACCCCGCTGCCGGAGGGGGTGCTGCTCGGCCGGGCGCTGCCCGGCGACGGCTGCATCGAGTTGCGCCGGCTACGCGAGGAGGTCGACGCGGCCGGCTACGCCGGCCCGATCGAGGTGGAGGTCTTCAACGCCGAGGTCTGGGCACGCCCCGGCGAGCAGATCCTGGCCGCCGCCATCGACGGCTACCTGCGCGAGGTCGCCTGAACGGCGTCGGCAACCGGTCGCCCCCGGGCCGGATGGTCGCCCGAGCCGGCCTGGAAGCGGGTCAGCTCGTCGTGGTGCGGGTGGCGAGCGCGTCGACCAGGCGTCGGGTGGAGCCGGCGAGGTTCCACCGCTCGGCCAGGTCGAGCAGCCGTTCCGGGTCGGCCGGCGACACCGGCAGCTCGGTGGCCAACGGCGGCAGCGGCACGTCCAGGGCGACCTTGACGACCTTCGGCGCCACGGCCAGGTAGTCCCGGGCCGCGTCGAGCTTGGTGCGCAACCCGGGTGCGAAGCCGGCGGCCGGGTCGTCCAGGGCAGCGAGGATGCCGGCGATGTCGCCGTACCTGTCGACCAGCCGGGCGGCGGTCTTCTCGCCGACGCCGGCCACCCCGGGCAACCCGTCGGACGGGTCGCCGCGTAGCGCGGCGAACTCGGCGTACCTGTCGGCCGGCACGCCGTAGCGGGCCCGCACCGCGGCGTCGTCGCAGTCCTCCAGCTTGGCCACCCCCCGCCCGACGTAGAGCAGTCGTACGCCCCGGGCGTCGTCGATCAGTTGGAACAGGTCCCGGTCGCCGGAGACCACCTCGACCGGCCCGGGCTGGGTGACCGAGAGGGTGCCGAGCACGTCGTCGGCCTCGTAGCCGGTCGCGCCGACCACTGTCACACCCAGCGCGTCGAGCACCTCCAGGATCATCGGCACCTGCGGGGAGAGGGTGTCCGGCACCACCTCGCCGCCCTCGGGCGCCACCCGGTGCGCCTTGTACGACGGCAGCAGCGCGACCCGCCAGTCGGGCCGCCAGTCGTGGTCCATCGCGCACACCATCCGCCCCGGCCGCCGGGTGCGCACCAGTTGGGCGAGCATGTCGAGGAACCCGCGTACCGCGTTGACCGGCTGGCCGTCGGCCGTCCTCGCGGCGGACTCGGGAATGCCGAAGTACGCCCGGAAGTAGAGACTGGGCGCGTCGATGAGCATGATCGGGGTCTGCGCTGTCACGTCCGACAGCCTGGCACACCGCACCGACTTTCACGGCGCACGGCAGGTCGACGGTGCGGTCCGGTGCAGCGACGAAGGAGGAGCCGATGACCGTACCGACCCGGCTGACGCTGACCACGGTCAACCTCGACACGCCCGACCCGGCGGCCCTGGCCCGCTTCTACGCGCGCCTGCTCGGCTGGGACATCGCGGTCGAGGAGGCCGACGACGTGATCCTGCGTGCCGCCGACGGTGGGGTCGGGCTGTCCTTCCAGCGGGAACGCGCGTACATGCGGCCGAGTTGGCCGGCGCAGCCCGGCCGGCAGCAGATGATGATGCACCTGGAGATCGGGGTGCAGGACCTGCCGGCGGCGCTGGAGCACGCGCTTGCCTGCGGGGCGACGCTCGCCGCTGCTCAGCCCCAGGAGGACGTCCGGGTCTGCCTGGACCCGGACGGCCACCCGTTCTGCCTCTGGCTGACGGACTGACCCCGCGGTGCCCTCAGCTTCCGCCAGCCGTAGCCCGCCGGCGGCGCTTGGCGACGTACGGCAGCACGAACAGGTACAGGCCGGTGATCATCAGCAGCGCCAGCGGCAGCAGCGGCAGGTACGCGATCCACTCGACCGGATTCTCCTGCGCGAGCGCGACGAAGGTGACGATGACGGTCACCGTGAACACGATCGCCAGCCACCGATGGGTCTGCCGGATCCAGTTGCTCCCACTCATCACGAACCTCCCGGTTGACTCTCCGCACCGGCCCGAGCGGCTGCCCGGCCGGGGATCTACCCTGGTCAAGCTAGTGACGTCCCGGTGGTCGGTGCTTCTCGATTCCTGACCGGTGTGTCGTGGCGGTCCGGCACCGTCCGCGCCAGTCGGCCCAAACGACCGTTAAGCTAGCGGTGTGGGGTTCGAGGAGTTGTATCCGCCGCAGCGGTTGACCACGGCGCAGCGCGCCGTCGCCGCCGCCGGGTTGGACGCGCTGTTGCTCAGCCCCGGATCCGACCTGCGCTACCTGACCGGCTACGACGCGCACGCCGGTGAGCGGCTGACCCTGCTGGTGCTGCCCGCCGAGGGCGAGCCGACGCTTGTCGTGCCGACCCTGGAGCGGCCGGCGGCCGAGGCCTCCCCGGCGCCGGCCACCGGGGTACGCCTCGTCGACCACCCGGACGGCACGGACCCGTACCCACTGGTGACCGCCGCTCTCGGCGGGCCGGTCGGCGCGGTCGGCCTGGCCGACCGGATGTGGGCCGAGCAGGTGCTGGCGCTGCGTGCGGTGCTCCCCGACGCCCGGCAGCGGCTCGCCTCGACCGTCCTGCGGGAGCTGCGCATCCACAAGTCGGCCGCCGAGGTGGAGGCGCTCGCCGAGGCCGGCGCGGCGATCGACGCGGTGCACGCCCGAATGGGGGAGTGGCTGCGACCAGGGCGGACCGAGGTGGAGGTGGCCACCGACATCGCCGCCGCGATCAGGGCGGAAGGCCATGTCACTGTCGACTTCGTCATCGTGGCCGCCGGACCGAACGGCGCCAGCCCGCATCACGGCACCTCCGACCGGCCCATCGGCGCGGGTGAGCCGGTCGTGGTGGACATCGGCGGCACCATGGCCTCGGGTTACCGCTCCGACTGCACCCGCACCTACTGCCCAGGTGGGCCACCACCTGCCGAGTTCGTGGACTACTACGCGGTGCTGCACGAGGCGCAGCGCGCCGCCGTCGCGGCGGTCCGCCCCGGGGTGAGCGCCGCCGCGGTCGACGCCGCCGCCCGCGAACCGATCACCGCGGCGGGCTACGGCGACGCCTTCCTGCACCGCACCGGACACGGCATCGGCCTGGACGGCCACGAGGAGCCGTACGTGGTGGCCGGCAACGACCGCCCGCTGGCGGCGGGAATGGCCTTCTCCGTCGAACCGGGCATCTACCTGGCCGGGCGGCACGGCGCCCGGATCGAGGACATCGTCGTCTGCACGACGGACGGCGTACGACGGCTCAACACCACCCCCACGGAGCTCATCGCGCTATGACTGTCGACCGGATCCTGCCCACCGACGAGGCTCGCGACCTGCTGGAGCTGACCACCGAGCTGGCCGATCGGGAACTCGCGCCGAAGGTGACCGAGTACGAGCAGCGGGCCGAGTTTCCCCGGGAGGTGCTGCGCACGCTGGGCCGGGCGGGACTGCTCGGCCTGCCGTACCCGGAGGAGTACGGCGGCGCCGCCCAGCCGTACGAGGTCTACCTGCAGGTGCTGGAGATCCTGGCCGGCCGCTGGCTGGCCGTGGCCGAGGCGGTCAGCGTGCACACCCTGTCCTGTTACCCGGTCGCCGCGTTCGGCAGCGCGGAACAGCGCAAGCTGCTGCCCGACATGATCGGCGGCGAGTTGCTCGGGGCGTACTGCCTGTCGGAGCCGCAGGGCGGGTCGGACGCCGCGGCACTGACCACCAGGGCGGTGCGCGACGGCGACGGCTATGTCGTCACCGGCACCAAGGCGTGGATCACCCACGCGCAGGTGGCCGACTTCTACAACATCTTCTGCCGTACCGGCGGCCCCGGCCCGAAGGGCGTCTCCTGCCTGCTCGCCGACCGGGCCACGCCGGGTATCCACCCGCAGGCCGCGGAGCGCACCATGGGGCTGCGCTCCTCTCCGGTGGCGCAGCTCGTCTTCGACGAGGCCCGGGTGCCGGCCGACCGGCTGATCGGCGGCGACGGGGCGGGTTTCACCATCGCCATGTCGGCCCTGGACTCCGGTCGGTTGGGCATCGCGGCCTGCGCGGTCGGGCTGGCCCAGGCGGCGCTTGACTACGCGGTGGACTACGCCCGGCAACGCGAGCAGTTCGGCCGGTCGGTCATCGACTTCCAGGGGCTCGGGTTCACCCTGGCCGACCTCGCCACCCAGATCTCCGCCGCGCGGGCGTTGACGCTGGCCGCGGCCCGGCTACGCGACGCCGGGCGGCCGTACTCGATCGAGGCGGCCAAGGCGAAGCTGTTTGCCACGGATGTGGCGATGCGGGTGACAATCGACGCGGTGCAGGTGCTCGGCGGCGCGGGATACGTCGCCGACCACCCGGTCGAGCGGTACCTGCGGGAGGCGAAGGTGCTGCAGATCGTGGAGGGGACCAACCAGATCCAGCGGCTGGTGATCTCCCGCGCGCTGGCGAAGGGCTGACCGAACGCGACCATCCGCCCGCCGAACGCGACGGCGGGCGGCTTTGTCAGTCGCGTCGACCTGTCGTACCCGGTAGGTTGCACGCCGTGGAGGAGATCGACCGCGCCATCGTGGTGGCGCTGACCGCGGACGGCCGACTGTCGTACACGGACCTGGCGGAGAAGGTCGGCCTGTCGGTCTCGGCGGTGCATCAGCGGGTGCGTCGGCTGGAGCAGCGTGGGGTGATCAAGGGCTACGCCGCGCGGGTCTCCTTCGAGGCGCTGGACCTGCCCCTGACGGCGTTCGTGGCGATCCGGCCGTTCGATCCGTCCCAGCCGGACGACGCGCCGGAACGGCTGGCTCACCTGCCGGAGATCGACTCGTGCTACTCGGTGGCGGGGGAGGACTTCTACCTGCTGCTGGTCCGGGTGGCCGGTCCGGTCGACCTGGAGCGAGTGCTCCAGGAGATCAGGACGGCGGCCAACGTCACCACCCGGACGACAGTGGTGCTGTCCACCCCGTACGAGCACCGACCGCCCAAGATCACCCTCGACCCGGCGGCGCACCATCGCACCCGGGGCGTACCGCCCGCCGCAGCTGGCACACAGGCGGACTGACCCGGAACACCCGGTGCCGCTGCGACCCAGGAGACGGGGCTAGGATCCATCCCTGGTTCGGCGGAAGGTGAGACCCGGATCATGACCGGGACGCCGGGGCGGTTCGTGCCGCCCGGTGTCCGGGTCGCCTCGCGTGTCTCGAAGGGGAGGATGAGATGTACCGATCGATGCGATCGCGTTCCAGCCAGCCGGCGGCCGGAGTCCGCTCATGACACGCATTCTCATCCGTGCCGGCAAGAGCCCGTTGACCGTGCTGTCCCACGAGCAAAGCCTGTCCACCTCTCGGTTGGGTGTCTTCGGGTCAAACTCTGGGAACATGCTGTTCTACAGCGCGGTGTTCCGGGTGCTGAGCGTGCCCGGCGCCGAGGTGGTCGCCAACTCCTACGTGCATGAGCGTCCGGTGCACCTGGGCACCTACATCAACCGGACAAACGAAGAGTTCGACCGGTTCGTCCTGCCGATGGCGAACTCGTACCGGGACACCTTCCTGCCGCACCTGGAGCGTCTCGCCAAGGTCATCGAGCGGTTGAAGATCCCGGTCACGGTGGTCGGCATCGGCGCGCAGCTGCCGTACGGCACCGAGTTCGACTCGCTCCCCGACAACTACAAGAAGATCGTCACGCGGTTCACCCGGGCCGTTCTCAACCGGTCGGCCTCCATCGGTGTGCGCGGTGAGTACACGGCACGCATGCTGAAGTATCTCGGCTTCGGCGACGAGCACGTGCGGGTGATCGGCTGCCCGTCGATGTTCGGCAACGGGCCGCTGGGACCGTTGGTACGCAAGGTGGACCGGCTGGCCTACGACAGCCCGATCGCCATCTCGTACACGCCGAAGGTCAAGGGCGTCGACCGACTGGTCGAGGCGAACACCGACCGGTACCCCAACAGCGTCATCGTGCCGCAGCAGCATCACCGGTTGGCGCTCATGTTGTGGGGCGAGAATCCGGCCAAGGTCCCCAACAAGCGGATGCCCATCCACACCGAGCATCCGCTGTACGAGAACGACCGGATGCGGTTCTTCGTCGATGCCTCGACCTGGGTCGACTTCATGGCCGAGCAGCACTTCGCCTTCGGCACGCGCATCCACGGCAACGTCGCGGGCGTGCTGGCGGGCACGCCGTCGGTGGTGTTGGCGCACGACTCCCGCACCGTCGAACTCTCCGAGTACCACGGCATCCCGTACCGCCTCTACTCGGAGCTGCCGCCGGACGTCGACGCGCAGCGGCTCTACGAGGAAGCGGACTTCGACGCCTTCGGTCCGCGTCAGGCCGAGACCTTCGAGACCTACGTGCGGTTCCTCGAGCACAACGACCTTGAGCACGTGTTCCAGCCGGGCAAGGCGAACCCGGCCTACGACGAGGCGCTCGCCGCTGCCCCGTTCCCCGGCCCGGTGCACACGCTGATGGCCTCGGACGTGGTCGGGCGGCGTCAGGTGATGTCCCGGCTGCGTTGGCTACGGCAGGGGCACGAGGGCGACCTGGAGCGCCGCGCCTACGAATTCGAACCACCGTTCCGCGAACCGCGCGGACAGAGGACGCTTGAGGAGCGGGTAACCGAGTTGGAGAAGGAACTCAGGGTGCAGCAGGAGTCGCTGGCGAGCTGGCGGGGTCGGATGGGGCGGGTGCTGCGGATCAACCCGTTGTCCACGGGGGGCCGTCGGTGACGACTGCGGCTCCGAACACGTCCCGACTGGGGGCATGGGTGGCGTCGAAGACGGGGGGGCGCATCACCTCCACGGCGATCGACGTGTCGGCGCTCGCCGCGCTGCTGCTGGCGGCGGTGGGCGGTTCCCGGCTCTGGGCGTTGCCGCCGGCCGTGCTGGCAGTCGGTCTGCTGGCCTGGACGTGGCGCGAAGGAGCGGCGTCCACCTCGAAGGCCGCCGTGCCGCGCGTCCTGCTGCTGGCCAGCGCGTACCTGCTCGGCGCGGTGCACGGCGGCGTCGATCTCGCGCTCGCCGTCGGCGTGGCCCTGGCCGGATTGGCGGTGCTCAGCGAGACACCGATGGGGTTCATTTCCCGTGCCGCGTACCCGGTGACGGCCAATCTGCCGGGAATCGGCGCGCGGCCCTATCGGCGTCCGAACACGAGCCGCGCGGTGCTGGTCAACGGTGCCGCGGTGCTGGTGGTCCTCGTCTGCGCCTTCATCGGCAACCTCGGGTTGATCGCCGCGGCGGTGTCGGCGGCCGCGCTCGGCCTGTCGCTGTTCACCTTGTGGCAGGGGCTGGGCCGGGTGCGGGCGCGGCGGACAAGTGAGCGGAACCTCACCAAGGCGCTCACCGCCTACGAACCGGCGTTCGTGGTGCACTGGACCGCACCGGCCGGCACCGCGTACCAGGTCGCGATGTGGCTGCCCTACCTGGAGCGGCTCGGTCGCAAGTTCTTCGTGCTGGTGCGCGGCGAGGCCAACTTCAACGAGGTGGCGGCGCTGACCAAGGCCCCGGTGGTGCTGCGCACCGCCCTGGAGGACATGGACAGTGTGGTCACCCCGTCCATGCGGGCCGCCTTCTACGTGAACACCGCGACGAAGAACAACCACCTCCTGCGGTACACGAACCTGACGCACATCCAGCTCAACCACGGCGACAGCGACAAGGTGCCGAGTCACAACCCGGTCTTCCGGATGTACGACAAGAACTTCGTCGCCGGCCAGGCCGCGATCGACCGCTTCGCGGCCAACGGCGTGAAGATGCCGATCGAGATGTTCAGCGTCGTCGGGCGACCCCAGGTGGAGAACGTGGCGGTGGCGGCCAAGCCGATCGCCTCGATCGCCAACCCCCGGGTGCTCTACGCGCCGACCTGGGCGGGTTTCTACGCCGACTCCAACTACTCGTCACTGCACGTCGGCTACGACATCGTCAAGGCGCTGGTCGAGCGCGGTTGCAGCATCGTCTTCCGGCCACACCCGTACAGCAACCGGAATCCGGCGCTGGGCCGTGAGTGTGAGCGGATCCAGGCGCTGCTGGCCGAGGACCGCAAGGCCAACGGGCGGCCGCACGTCTTCGGCAAGCAGGCCGAGGTGAAGATGTCGGTGATGGACTGCTTCAACGCGTCGGACGCGATGGTGTCGGACGTGTCGAGTGTGGTGGCCGACTACCTGTACTCGGAGAAGCCCTTCGCGATGGTGGCCGTCTCGACGCCGGCGGACACGTTCACCGACGAGTTCCCGCTGGGGCGGGCCAGCTATGTCATCGACGCCCACGGCGGCCGGGTCAAAGGGCTCGACGCGATCCTCGACGACCTCCTCGGCGCCGATCCGCTGGCCTCCACCCGACAGGACATCAAGAAGTACTACCTCGGCGACATTCCGCCGGAGCGCTACGCCCAGCATTTCCTGGACGAGGCGTCCCGCTACCTCTGAGTTCGACAGCGGTTCTCGTACCGGCTCCGGCCCGGCCTCGCGCCGGCCGGAGCCGGTGTTGTTCGGTCATCGAGCCGGCCTGCTGCCGGAGCTTTGCTCTCCGACGGGTCAGTGCCGACCGGCTGACCCGGTGGCCGGCACGGTGGGCTGGGCGACGGGTTGGTTCCAGCGGAGGATCACCCGCCGGCCGTGTTCGTGTCCGAGCAGGCTGAGGGTGGCGGTGTCCAGGCGGAACAGCCCGCCTGCGGACGGCGGCAGGCCGACCCAGCGGGCGCCCAGCACCCGCAGCGCGTGCGCGTGTCCGACCAACGCGACGGGGCCCCGGTCGAGCAGGGGATGCAGCCTGGCGAGCAGCCGATCCAGGCGTTCGCCCACCTCGCCGGGCGACTCGCCGCCCGGGCATCCGTCGGTCCAGACGCTCCACCCGGGACGTTCGTCCTGGATCTCCGCTGTGGTGCGGCCCTCGTAGTCGCCGTAGTGCCATTCGGCGAGGTCGTCGTCGGAACCGGTGACGGCCAGCCCGGCCAGCTGCGCGGTGCGCAGCGCCCGGATGCGTGGGCTGGTCAGCACCGCGACGAACCGCCGTCCGGCGAGGACCGGTCCGAGCGCGCGGGCCTGCCGCTCACCGTCGGGCGTGAGGTTGAGATCGGTGTACGAGGTGTGACGGCGGCTCGCGCTCCACGTGGTCTCGCCGTGCCGGATGAGCAGGATGTCGTTCATGCCGTCGCAGGTCGCTTCCGGGCAAGGCACGACCCCGTCATGCCGATTGTCTGGATTCGTTGGCCCATGCCCTCAGTCAACCAGGACACCGTGCCCGTTGCCGGACGGCGGCGGGATCGGCCGGGGCGCGTCGCTCGCTGAGCTGCCCGACCGCGTCTGAACGATACCCCTAGTGTCCTAGGATGCCTAAGCGATTGTGCCACCCACCACGGCTGGCGAGACCGTTTCAGGCCACAGCACGGGGGGACACCACAAAGAGCGGAGCGATCCGCTCCGCGAACCGCCGGAATCAGGCAGGGAGGCGACATGAGCTTCACCGACAAGGCGAAGAACAAGGTCGAGGAACTGAGCGGTGCCGCCAGGGAGCGGATCGGCGACATGACCGACAACGAGCGCATGCGGGCCGAGGGCGCCAACCAGCAGAGCGATGCTCGCGCCCGTCAGGTCGGTGAGAACGTCAAGGAGGCCGGGCGCAACGCGAAGGACGCTTTCAACAAGTGATCGCCCGGTACGGAAGTGGGCCGCCGGAATGATCCGGCGGCCCACTTCGCGGTGTGGCGCGGTTTGGCGGAGGATGCGCCGTCCGGCCGGGCGCTGAGCTGGTTCAGTCGTCGCGGTGGACGCGCCACCACTGCTGACCGGCCTCCGGGAGAGTGTCGATCGGGTCGTAGTAGGCGTAGCGCTTGCTCAGCGCCTCCAGGTCGGCGGACTCGATGGAGGTGCGGTAGTTCTTCGTCCAGTAGGAGATGCCGCGTTCCCGGTCGTACTCGGTGACCATGTGCACCCAGCGTTTTCCGACGAAGGGCACGTCGCAGACGATCCGTGGGGTGGCGTACCCGGGCAGGTAGCCCATGATGTCGTGCTGGAGCTGCTGGGCGTGCCAGACCGGCACCCGCCAGTGCTCGGCGTTGGGGATCATGTCGCACATGTAGAAGTAGTAGGGCAGGATGCCCGCCTCGCCCTGTAGTGCGAAGCAGAGGTCGAGCAGGTCGGTGCTTGTCGCGTTGACTCCGCGCATCAGCACGCCCTGGTTGCGTACGTCGCGGACGCCGATGTCGAGGGCGGTCTGGGCGGCCCGGGCGACCAGCGGGGTCAGCGACTGGGCGTGGTTGACGTGGGTGTGGATGGCGAGGTTGACGCCGCGGCGGGCGGCGGTGCGGGCGACCCGTTCCAGGCCCTCGACGACGTCGGGTTGCAGCCAGTGTTGGGGCAGGCCCATGAGGGCCTTGGTGGCGAGCCGGATGTCGCGGATGGTTTCGATCTCCAGTAGGCGCATCAGGTACGACTCAAGGTTGCGCCAGGGCACGTTGGCCACGTCGCCGCCGGAGACCACGACGTCACGGACGCCGGGGTGGGCTCGGAGGTAGCCGATGTGGGCGTCGTAGCGGTCCACGGGTTTCAGGCTGAGCTTGAGCTTGTCCACAGTGGGGGTGGAGTTGCCGACCAGGTCCATGCGGGTGCAGTGCCCGCAGTACTGCGGGCAGGTGGAGAGCAGTTCGGCGAGGACCTTTGTGGGGTAGCGGTGGGTGAGGCCCTCGGCGACCCACATGTCGTGTTCGTGCAGGGAGTCGCGGGTGGCGTAGGGGTGTGACGGCCAGTCGGTGCGTCGGTCGGAGGCGACGGGGATCATGTAGCGCCGGATGGGGTCGGCGAGCAGCGCGTCGGTGGTGGGTGGGCCGTACGGTGCCATGGTGTTGATCATTTGTGGGGTCACCAGCATGGACATGGTGGCCAGGGCGCGCTGGTCGGCTTCGAGGTCGGCGTAGAAGGTGTCGTCGACGGTGTCGCCGAGCACGGTGCGCAGCTGCTTGATGTTCTTGACGCAGTTGACGCGTTGCCACTGGGCGCTTTCCCACTGGTCGCGGGTTACGTCGCGCCAGCCGGGGAAGCGGGTCCAGTCGGGTTCGACGAGTGGGCTGCGGCGGTATTCGTAGGGCTGGCCGGTGAGGGTGGTGGGGGCCGGCGGGGGTGCCGGGATGGTCTGCACCGGCGGTCGGGTCTGGGTCACGGCCCCTCCTCTGGTCTGCCTGGGTGATCGGCGAACCGAAGGCTACTGGAAAAATTTCGGTTGAGAAATTATTCTGCCGTAAGTTTTCCCGCCATGCGAGTCCAAGGCGAAGTTTCAGGCGGTCAGACAGGGGAGGTTGGCGTGACGTCACCAGTGGGTCTGCATCGCGTCCTGGAGCCCGGGGGCGTGTTGCCTCAGGCGGCCTGGCGGCTCGACACGCGTCAGGAGATCGCGCCGAACGAGGTGCGGATCCGGGTGGAGCGGCTGAATCTGGACGCGGCGAGTTTCCGGCAGTTGTCCGTCAAGCACGGCGGGGACGGCGACGCGATCCGGGCCGAGGTGCTCGACATCATCGCGACTCGGGGAAAGATGCAGAACCCGGTGACGGGGTCGGGCGGCATGCTGATCGGCACGGTCGAGGAGGCGGGGCGACGTTCGCCGTTGGGGCTCAAGGCGGGCGAGCGGGTGGCCACGCTGGTGTCGCTGACGTTGACTCCGCTGGTGGTGACCGACGGGTTGGCCGGCTGGGATGGCCGGAGCGAGCAGGTGCCGTGTGCGGGGTGGGCGATTCTGTTCGCCCGGTCGGTCGCGGCGGTGCTGCCGGGGGATCTGGATCCGCAGCTGTCTCTGGCGGTGTTGGACGTGTGTGGTGCGCCGGCGTTGACGTCGCGGGTGGTGTCCCGGTACGTGGCCGAGCGGGCGGTCGAGGGGGAGGCCCGACCGGTGACGGTGGCGGTGGTCGGCGGCGCGGGCAAGAGCGGTTCGTTGGCGCTGGCGGCGGCGCGGCGGGCGGGCGCGGGCCGTACGGTCGGGGTGGTGCCGGTGGTCGCGGAGCGCGAGGCGCTGGTGGCGGCGGGTCTGGCCGATGCGGTGGTGTTGGCCGACGCCCGTGATCCGGTGGCGTTGTCGACGGCGGTGACGTCGGCGTTCGGGGTGCCGGCGGACGTGACGGTGGTGTGCGTGGATGTGCCGGGTTGTGAGCACGGGGCGGTGTTGGCGACTGCGGACGGCGGCACGGTGATCTTTTTCTCGATGGCGACGAGCTTCGCGGCGGCGGCGTTGGGTGCGGAGGGTCTGGCGGCGGACGTGACGATGCTTGTCGGCAACGGGTACGTGCCGGGGCACGCGGAGTTGGCGTTGGGTCTGCTGCGGGGTGAGCCGGGGGTGCGTGGGCTGTTCGAGGCTCGGCTGGCGGCAGACTGAGCTCATGACGAACAACCCCTCGACGTTGTACCGCGCTGGTGTGTTGCACTGTCCGGCGGATCCGTCCGCGACGGCGTTGCTGGTCCGTGACGGGCGGATCGTGTGGCTGGGTTCGGATCCCGACGCTCCGTCGGCGGACCGGGTGGTGGAGCTGGACGGTGCGTTGGTGACGCCGGCTTTCGTGGATGCGCACGTGCATGTCAGCGACACGGGTCTGGTGTTGTCCGGGCTGGATCTGTCCGGGGCGCGGTCGGCCGGTGAGTTGTTGGACGCGGTGTCGGCGTACGCGGCGGGGCTGCCGGCGGACGCGGTGGTGCTGGGTCACGGGTGGGACGAGTCGACGTGGGCGGTGGCGCAGCCGCCGTCGGCGGCGCAGTTGGGGCGGGCGGCCGGTGGTCGGCGGGTGTACCTGTCGCAGGCGTCGATTCATTCGGCGTTGGTGTCGGAGGCGTTGTTGGCGGCGTGTCCGGAGGCGGTTGCCGCGCCTGGGTACGACGAGTCGGGTTGGCTGCGTCGGGACGCGCATCATGTGGTGCGGGCGGTGGCGCGGGCGTCGGTGACGCGGGCGCAGCGGGTGGCGGCGCAGCGGGTGGCGTTGGGGCATGCGGCGTCGGTGGGGATCGCGGCGGTGCACGAGTGTGGTGGGCCGGAGATTTCCGACGAGGAGGATTTCACTGGCCTGTTGGGGATTTCCGGTGCGGGGGTGCCGGAGGTGTACGGGTACTGGGGTGAGTTGGGTGGTGCGGCGCGGGCGCGGGAGTTGGGTGCGGTCGGTGCCGGTGGTGATCTGTTCGCCGATGGTGCGTTGGGTTCGCGGACGGCGCATCTGTCGGAGCCGTATGTCGATGGTGACGGGTGTGGTCACGGTTATCTGAGCGCGGACCAGGTTCGTGATCATTTGTTGGATTGTGCGGCGCACGGGATGCAGGGCGGGTTCCATGCGATCGGTGACGCGGCGGTGTCGACGGTGCTGGAGGGTTTCGCGGGGGCGGCGCGGCGGTTGGGTACGGATCGGTTGCGGGCGGCGCGGCATCGGGTGGAGCACGCGGAGATCGTGGATCGGCGGTTGATCGCCGGGTTCGTGGAGTTCGGGGTGGTGGCGTCGATGCAGCCGGCGTTCGACCGGTTGTGGGGTGGCGCGGGCCGGATGTACGAGTCGCGGTTGGGGTTGGCGCGGTCGTTGGCGTCGAATCCGATGGGTGCGATGCACGGGGTCGGGGTGGCGTTGGCGTTCGGGTCGGATTCGCCGGTGACGCCGTTGGATCCGTGGGGTTCGGTGCGGGCGGCGGTGGCGCATCACAATCCGGTGCAGCGGATGAGTGTGCGGGCGGCGTTCGCGGCGCATACGCGGGGTGGTTGGCGGGCGGTGCATCTGGACAACGAGGGGGTTCTGGCGTTGGGTGCGCCGGCGACGTTCGCGGTGTGGTCCACGCCGGGTGGGGTGGAGCGGGGGTTGCCGGTGTTGCAGGCCGCGGATCCGGAGGCGCGTGGCGCGGATGATCCGACGCCGTTGCCGGTGTGCCGGCGCACGGTGCTGCGCGGTGAGGTGATCTATGAGGAAGGGTCCGCGTGACGGGGAAGCTTGATCTGGATCCGGTGCTGGTGGCGCGGGCGCGGGAGTTGGCGCGGCGGGCCGGGCGGCCGGTGGTGGAGTTGGCGCGTAGCCACACGACGGTGTCGGTGGAGCGGGCGGTGTTGCGGCTGGCCGGGGTGGTCGGCGCGGATCCGGACGGTATTCCGTGGGTGAACCGGCTGGTGGATGCGGTGGTGGCGGATGTCGGGTTGGGTCACGGGGTGGCGTTGCCGGTGTTCGACGCGCTGGTGCGGGAGCAGACCACGGATGTGACGTTGCTGGCGCAGAAGGCGGCGGCGGGGTCGGTGCGGTTCCAGGTGCCGTCGGGTCGGGCGGCGACGGCGGCGCGGCGGGCCGCCCGTAGGGCGGTGGCGGCGGGGATCCGGCGGATCGATCGGCGGCGGGCCGAGCGGGACCGGTTGGTGAGGCGGTACGGGGATCCGAGGCAGCGGCCGTGGATCTATCTGATCGTGGCGACTGGGGACATCTACGAGGACATTCCGCAGGCGCAGGCGGCGGCGCGGGCCGGGGCGGATGTGATCGCGGTGATCCGGTCGACGGGGCAGTCGTTGCTGGACTACGTGCCGGAGGGGGCGACCCGGGAGGGGTTCGCGGGCACGTATGCGACGCAGGAGAACTTCCGGTTGATGCGGGCGGCGTTGGACGAGTCGTCGAAGGAGTTGGGTCGGTATGTGCGGCTGACGAATTACGCGTCGGGGTTGTGCATGCCGGAGATGGCGACGCTCGCGGGTCTGGAGCGGTTGGACATGATGCTCAACGATTCGATGTACGGGATTCTGTTCCGGGACATCAATCCGGTGCGGACGTTCGTGGATCAGCGGTTTTCGCGGCAGGTGCACGCGCGGGCGGGGATCGTTATCAACACCGGTGAGGACAACTACCTGACCACTGCGGATGCGGTGGACGAGGCGCACACGGTGACGGTGTCGCAGTTGCTGAACGAGTATTTCGCGCATGAGGCGGGGTTGGCGGACTGGCAGTTGGGGTTGGGGCACGCTTTTGAGATCAACCCGGATGTGCCGGAGTCGTTTCGCCTGGAGTTGGCGCACGCGTTGCTGGCGCGGGAGTTGTTTCCGGATGCGCCGTTGAAGTGGATGCCGCCGACGAAGCACATGACCGGGGATGTGTTCCGGGGGAATCTGCTGGACGGGTTCTTCAATCTGGTGGGCACCATGACGGGGCAGGGCATCCTGCTGGTGGGGATGATGACGGAGGCGGTGGTGACGCCGTGGTTGTCGGACCGGGACATCGCCTTGCAGAACGTGCGGTACGTGCTCGGTGCGGCGGGTGGGTTGCACGAGGATTTCGTGCCGGCGCCGGGTGGGTTCATCCAGCAGCGCGCCCATCGGGTGCTGGCCGAGGCGGTGGGGTTGTTGGAGCGGATCGGTGCGCAGTCGTTGTTGACGGCGATCGCCGAGGGCACGTTCGGGATCATGAAGCGGCCGGCGGATCGGGGTAAGGGTCTGGACGGGGTGGCGCGGCATGAGGCGGGTTACTACAACCCGGCCACGGAGGTCCTGGAGCAGCCGGGTGCGGGCGGGCGGGTGCCGGGGTCGCGGTCCGAGGAGGTCCGGCCGTGAGCGGTCAGAAGATCGTCCGGCCGTACGGGGACACCACCGGTGACGGCATGGTGCAGGTGTCGTTCACGTTGCCGGTGCCGCATGACAAGCGGGCCGAGGGTGCGGCGGTGCAGTTGGCGAACAAGATGGGTGTGGACCCGGCGTTGCTGGTGCACGCGAAGCCGATCGGTGACGGGTTCACGTTTTTTGTGGTGTACGGGCGGGTGAACCATCTGGTGGACCTGTCGGCGGTGCGGGTGGTGGAGCGGGACTTCCCGTTGCTGGGCGCCAAGGAGGTCAATGCGGTCGTCAAGCGGCGGTTGCGGCGGAAGTTGTCGGTGGTGGGGGCGTGTATCGGCACGGACGCGCACACGGTGGGTATCGACGCGATTCTCAATGTGAAGGGGATCGCGGGGGAGAAGGGTCTGGAGTACTACCGGGAGTTGTCGGTGACGAACCTGGGTGCTCAGGTGAGTGTGCCGGAGTTGGTGGAGGCGGCGCGGGTGGCGCGGGCCGATGCGGTGCTGGTGTCGCAGGTGGTGACGCAGCGGGATGCGCATCTGCACAACACGCGGGAGATGTCGGCGGCGTTCCGGGAGGCGATGCCGGCGGGGCGGCGGCCGTTGTTGATTGTGGGTGGGCCGCGGTTCGACGAGTCTCAGGCCGCTGAGCTGGGGGTGGATCGGATCTTCGGTCGGGGTACGACTCCGGGTGAGGTGGCGTCCTATCTGGTCCACGCGTTGATCACGGGTAGGAAGGCGACGGTGGCATGACTGACCGGCGGTTGGGTGTGACGGTGACTCATCGGCGGTATGTGCCGTACGCGCACGCGCACTACGCGGGTGACCTGGTCGATGGGGCGTACGCGTTGGGTTTGTTCGGGGATGTGGCCACCGAGGTGTGTATCCGTACCGACGGGGACGAGGGGTTGTTCGCGTCGTATTCGGATGTGCAGTTCAAGGCGCCGATGCGGGCTGGTGACGTGCTGGAGGTGGTGGCCACGGTGACCCGGGTGGGTACCCGGAGCCGCACCATCGACTTCGAGGCCCGGGTGGTGTGTCGGGGGCGGCCGGATCGGGGTTCGTCGGCGGCGGAGGTGTTGGCCGAGCCGTTGGTGGCGGTGACGGCGACCGGCACGGTGGTCGTGCCTGCTGCGGTGTGAACGTCGCGGTCTGCGCCGACGTGGGTTCGACGTACACGAAGGTGGCGGTGGTCGATCTCGACGGTGGTGGGTTGGTGTCGACGGCGGCGGTGCCGACCACTGTGGGGTTGGATGTGCTGCGGGGCTTGGACGCGGCGGTGGGTGCGGCGACCGTCGGGCTCACCTCGGGTGAGGTGCCGTGGTTTGTGTGTTCGTCGGCGGGCGGCGGGTTGCGGCTGGCGGTGATCGGCTACGAGCCGTTGGTGACCGCGCAGGCGGGTCGGCGGGTCGGCCTGTCGGCGGGGGCGGACGTGGTGCATGTGGCGGCCGGGCGGCTGGGTCGGGCGGAGTTGACGGCGTTGCGGGTGGCCCGCCCGGACGTGGTGCTGCTGGTGGGTGGCACGGACGGCGGGGACGCGGAGACGCTCACGCACAATGCGACGCGGTTGGCGCGGGCCCGGTGGCGGGTGCCGGTGGTGTTGGCGGGCAACGTCGATGTCCGTGCCGACCTGCACGGGTTGTTGGCCGGGGCGGGGGTGCCGGTGACGGTGGCCGACAATGTGCTGCCCCGCATCGGGGTGTTGGCGCCGTTGTCGGCGCGGTCGACGATCCGGCAGGTGTTCCTGCGGCATGTGATCGGCGGTAAGGGGTTGTCGCGGGGTGGCCGGTTTGCCCGGCTGGTGCGGGCGGCGACGCCGGACGCGGTGCTGTCGGGGGTGGAGGTGCTGGCCGACGTGGCCGGCGGTGACCTGGTGGTGGTCGACGTGGGTGGCGCGACGACGGACGTGTATTCGGTGCTCACGCCGGATGAGCGGGCCAGTGGGCCGGGCCGGGAGGTGGCCGGTGAGCTGTGGCGGGCTCGGACGGTCGAGGGGGACCTGGGGGTGCGGTGGAGCGCCCCGGGGGTGGTGCGGGCGGCCGTCGAGGAACGTCTGCTCGCGGCGGGGGCGGTCGACGGGTTGGCGGCCGAGGCCGCGGTGCGTGCCGCCGATCCCGGTTTCCTGCCGGGCGACGCCGCGGGGCGGGCCGTCGATGCCCGGATCGCGGCGTTGGCGGCGACGGTGGCGTTGCGTCGGCATGCCCGTGGGGTGGGCACCGGTGAGCGGGCCGGCCGGGATCTGCGGGATGTGCGACTGCTGGTCGGTTCCGGTGGGGTGCTGCGGCACGCTCCGGCCAACGACGCGGCCGGGGTGTTGGACGCGGTGTTGACCGACCATGCCGGTGGGTGGGCGTTGCCGCGGGCGGCGCGGCCGGTGGTGGACACCGACTATGTGCTGGCCGCCGCCGGGTTGCTCGCCGACGGGCATCCGGTGGCGGCTCGGGGGTTGTTGCGGTCGTTGCTCGTTTGACCAGGGTGGACGGCGGCGGTCGCGGGCAGGCCGGCGGGTGGTTGTCGGGGTTGCCGCCGCCGCGACACGCCGGGGTGGTGCGACGACTCGTCGGGGGTGGGTTGACAAGGCCGGGGGTGGGCCACGTACCGTCTTTGAGTCCTACCACGGGAAGCGGCTGTTGTTCGCTTCGTCCCTTCGTCCGCTGGCCGAGCGACACGGTGCATGTTCAGTCGCGGCGGCCAGGTCCAGCGGGCGGGGGTCGGCGGGGCGGCGCGAACCGGCCGCGGTTACCGGTGTACGGGCAGGATGGGGTGCACGGCCAGTAGACAACGGTCAGGCGGGGACAGCCAGTCATCGTCGGGTCGGTCCGAAGGTCGGCGTGCCACATTCCGCCGCACCGGCCGGGAGGGGCCTGGGAGCATCGGGGCGCGGCATATGCCGCGCCCCGACTTCGTATCTGGTTCAGGTGGCGGGGCGGGCGCGTACGTGCAGGCGTTCGCCCTGCGGGCCGAACAGGTTGAGCACTTCGGTGGTTTCGGGGCCGGGGTTGGTGACGCAGTGCGGTATCCGGGTGTCGAACTCGGCGACCTCGCCGGGGGTGAGCAGCAGGTCGTGCTCGCCGAGGCGTAGTCGTAGCTGGCCGGAGAGCACGTACAGCCACTCGTAGCCCTCGTGGGTCTGTGGCTGCGCCTCGGCGGGGGTGTGTGGGGGCAGGATCTGTTTGAACGCCTGGAGGCCGCCGGGGCGGCGGGTCAGCGGCAGGAAGGTGATGCCGTGGCGGACGATGGGGCGGGGGCGTACCCGGGGGTCGCCGACGGCGGGTGCGCCGACCAGCTCGTCCAGGGGCACCTGGTGGGCGCGGGCCAGCGGCAGCAGCAGTTCCAGGGTGGGGCGGCGTTGCCCGGATTCGAGCCGGGACAGGGTGCTCACCGAGATGCCGGTGGCGTCGGAGAGTTCGTTCAGGGTGATGCCGCGTTGTTTTCGCAGGGCGCGTAGTCGGGGCCCGACCGCTGCCAGCACCGCAGCCTCCTCGTTTGCCATAACAGCAACATTACTTGTCGATCGGCGGGGTTGGTTGCAGGGTGTGAGGCATCACCGACGAGGGGGCGGCAATGGACGACAGGTATGACGTGGTGGTGGTCGGCGGCGGGGCGGCCGGGTTGGCCGGGGCGCTGACGCTGGCCCGGGCCCGGCGCAGGGTGCTGGTGGTGGACGCGGGGGAGCCGCGTAACGCACCGGCCGCCGGGGTGCACAACTATCTCGGGCGGGAGGGCGCGCCGCCGGGGGAGTTGGTGGCCGTGGGCCGTGCGGAGGTCACCGCGTACGGCGGGCAGATCGTGGCCGGGCGGGTCGACGCGGTCGTCCGCGACGACAGCGGCTTCGTGGTCACCGTCGACGGGGGGCGTACGGTGCGAGCCCGGCGGCTGCTGGTCACCACCGGGCTGGTCGACGAGTTGCCCGAGGTGCCCGGGTTGACGCAGCGGTGGGGGCGGGACGTGCTGCACTGCCCGTACTGTCACGGCTGGGAGGTCCGGGACCGGCGGATCGGGGTGCTGGCCACCGGGCCGCTGGCCGTGCACGGGGCGAAGCTGTGGCGGCAGTGGAGCCCGCATGTGCGGCTGCTGCTGCACGACAGCCCGGCGCCCGGCCCGCAGGAGGCCGAACAGTTGGCGGCCCTGGGTGTCCCCGTGGTGCCCGGGCGGGTGGTGGCCGTGGAGACCGCCGAGGACCGGCTGACCGGGGTGCGGTTGGCTTCCGGCGAGCTGGTGGAGCTCGACGCGGTGGTGGTCGCCGCACGGATGACGGCCCGCTCGGCGTTGCTGGAGTCGCTCGGGTTGATCCCGGTGGACGTGGAGCATTCCGGTCACGTCATCGGTCGGCAGATTCCGGCCGACGCCACCGGCGCGACCTCCGTACCGGGGGTGTGGGTGGCCGGCAACGTGGCTGATCTGTCCGCCCAGGTGATTCGTGCCGCGGCATCCGGTACGACCGCCGGCGGGATGATCAACATGGATCTGGTGGAGGAGGACACCCGCGAGGCGGTGGCCGAGCACCGGCGGCAGCGGGAGACCATGTTCACCGAGGCGGCGTGGGAGGAGCGTTACCGGTCCAAGCCGGCGGTGTGGAGCGGCCGACCGAACCCGCAGCTGGTCACCGAGGTCAGCGAATTGGCGCCCGGTCGGGCGCTGGACGTGGGCAGCGGTGAGGGCGCCGACGCGGTGTGGCTGGCCGAGCGGGGCTGGCAGGTCCACGCGGTGGACATCTCCACCGTCGCGTTGGCCCGGGCCGCCGGTCACGCCCAGGCCGCCGGCGCGGAGGTGGCCGCCCGGATCGAGTGGACCCACGCCGACCTGTTCGAGTGGTCACCGCCGTCCGGCGCGTACGACCTGGTGTCGGCGCAGTTCATGCAGCTGCCGCCGCCGCAGCGGCGGGAGGTCTTCGCCCGGCTGGCCGACGCGGTCGCGCCCGGTGGGCGGCTGCTGATCGTCGGGCACCACCCGGCGGACCTGCCCAACTCCGGACATCGCCTGCACTATCCGGAGATGATGTACACCGCCGAGGAGGCCGCCGCGGAGCTGGACCCGGACCAGTTCGAGGTGCTCACGGTGCAGGCCCGGCCCCGCATCGTGACGGATCCGGACGGGCGTGAGGTGGTCCATCACGACGCGGTGCTGCTGGCCCGCCGCCGTTGACGGTCACTCCACCACCGGGGCGGGGGGTCGGGTCGTCGGCGGACGATCATGGCGGGCGGGTAGCCTTCGGCGCGTGATCGCGCCCGACCCGCCCGTGACGACCGTGGACCGTGCCGCCGGATCCGACCCACCGCCACCTGCCCCGGCGGTGGCCGGCCCGGTGCGCCTGCCGGTGGCCGTCGCCATGGCGGTGGCCGCGGGCCTGGCGTTGCTGCTGGCCTTCCCCCCGTACGGGTGGTGGCCGCTGGCGCCGGTCGGGGTGGCCCTGTTGGCGGCCGCGACCCACCGGCGGCGGCTGCGGGCCGGCGCCGGTCTGGGCTTCCTGACCGGTCTGGCCCTGTTCGCGCCGTTGCTGGCCTGGACGAACCTGCACACCGGCTACCTGCCGTGGGTGTTGCTGTCGTTGTTGCAGGCCGGCTACCTGGCGGTGCTGGGGATGGCCACGGCGTGGGTGTCGCCGCTGGCCGACCGGTTCCCGGCGGCGTGGCCGGCGCTGACCGGCGCGCTGTGGGTGGGGCAGGAGGCGCTGCGCGACCGGACGCCGTTCGGCGGGTTCCCGTGGGGTCGGCTGGCGTTCGGCCAGGACGAGTCGCCGCTGCTGCAGCTGGCCGCGCTCGGTGGTGCGCCGCTTGTGACGTTCGCGGTGGCGCTGGCCGGTGGGCTGCTGGTCGCCGGGGCGTGGTGGACGGCACGGGCCCGCCGCGGCACCGGTGGCCCCCGCTGGTGGGCGCCCGCGGCCGGCTGTGCCGCGGCGGTGCTGCTGCTGTTCGCCGGTGGGCTGGCGGTGCCGGTGGCCACCACCCGGGACACCGCGAGTGTGACGGTGGCGATCGTGCAGGGCAACGTGCCGCGGCTCGGGTTGGATTTCAACGCGCAACGGCAGGCCGTGCTCGACAACCACGTCGACGCCACCATCGCCCTGGCCGGCGAGGTCACCGCCGGCACCCGACCTCGACCGGATCTGGTGGTGTGGCCGGAGAACTCCAGCGACATCGACCCGCTGCGCAACGCGTCGGCCGGGGCGCGGATCTCCGCCGCCGCGGACGCCGTCGGGGTGCCGATCCTGGTCGGCGCCGTGCTGTTCGGGCCGGAACGGGGGCAGGTGCGCAACGCGGGACTGCTGTGGCGTCCGGGCAGCGGACCCGACCTGGAGCAGCTGTACGTCAAACGGCATCCGGTGCCGTTCGCCGAGTATGTGCCGCTGCGCCGGATCGCCCGGATGGTCAGCGACCAGGTCGACCGGGTACGGGCCGATTTCGTGGCCGGCACCGAGGCTGGGGTGGTCGACAGCGGGCCGGTGGTGCTCGGCGACGTGATCTGCTTCGAGGTCGCCTACGACGGGCTGGTCCGCGACACCGTCGTCGGTGGGGCGCAGCTGCTGGTGGTGCAGACCAACAACGCCACCTTCGACGAGGCCGAGGCGCGTCAGCAGTTGGCCATGGTGCGGCTGCGGGCCGTCGAGCACGGGCGTGCGGCGTTGATGGCGTCCACGGTCGGGGTGTCCGGGTTCGTCACCCCGGACGGGCGGGTAAGCGACGCCACCGGGTTCAACACCCGTGCGGTCGTGGTGCGGCAGCTGCGGCTGACCGAGGGGCGCACGCTGGCCACCCGGGTCGGGGTGCTGCCGGAGGTGGTGCTGGCCGGGCTGGCGGTGGCTGCGCTGGCCGGCGCGGCGGTGCTGCGGCGTCGGCGGGACGGCCGACCGGTGCCGGAGGCCGCCCACCCGGGGTGAAGGGGGCAGCGGTGGTACGCGGAACCGACATCCGTCCGGTGATGACCGGGGTGCCCGGCGTGGGTCGGGTGCTGGTGGTCATCCCCACCTACAACGAGGCCGACAACGTGACCGCGATCGTGCGGCGGGTCCGCGTGGCCGCGCCGCAGGTGGAGATTCTGGTCGCCGACGACAACAGTCCGGACGGCACGGGCGACATCGCCGAGGGCATCGCCCGCGCCGACCGGCGGGTGCACGTGCTGCACCGGGAGGGGAAGCAGGGACTCGGCGCGGCGTACCTGGCGGGGTTCGCGTGGGCGCGGCGGCGTGGTTTCGACGCGGTGGTGGAGATGGACGCCGACGGTTCCCACGCCCCGGAGGACCTGCCGGCGTTGCTGGCCGCTGCCCGCGACGCCGACGTGGTGATCGGATCGCGGTGGACCCGGGGCGCCCGGGTGGTGAACTGGCCGTTGCGGCGGCTGTTGCTGTCGCGGTGCGGCAACCTGTACGCGCGGCTGGCGTTGGGTATGCCGGTCGCCGACGCCACCGGCGGCTACCGGGTCTACCGGGCCGGGGTGCTGGACGCCCTGGATCTGGATTCGGTGTGTTCGCAGGGGTATTCGTTCCAGGTGGAGTTGTCCCGGCTGGCGCACCGTGCGGGTGCGCGGATCGTGGAGGTGCCGATCACGTTCGCCGAGCGGGAACGCGGCGCCAGCAAGATGAGCCCGTTGATCGTCGTGGAGGCGCTGTGGCGGATCACCGGCTGGGCGGTGCGTGACCGGCGTACGGCGGTGCGGCGTGGGCTGCGCGCGGCCACGGCTGGACAGGCGCGGTGGCCCTGAGCGCGGCTCGGTTCGCCACGGGCGAGCCTCCTCGAACCCGCGCTGAGCGGTCGCGTGTCATGCTTGACGAACGGGACGGCTGCGCCGCCGGGGCGGGGCCGCCACGATGAGGCGCCGTGAGGCGGTTGGGGTGAAATGCGCCGAACACTGAGGTTCGTACCGTTGGCTCTACTGGTGTCCGTGGCCGTGGAGATCGCCGTGTTCGTGGTGGTGGGTCGGACGCTCGGGTTCGGTGCGGCGACGCTGCTGGTGTTCGCGGCCTCGCTGCTGGGTCTGGTGTTGCTGCGCCGGGAGGGCGTGCGGGCGTGGCGGGGTTTCCGGGAGGCGGCGCAGTCGGGTCGGCCGCCCGGTCGGCAGGTGACCGACGGGCTGGTGGGGCTGCTCGGTGCGTTGCTTTTGGCGACCCCGGGGCTGGTCAGTGGCCTGGTGGGGTTGCTGTTGCTGGTGCCGCCGGTGCGCCGGTTGACCCGGGGTGGGGTGCAGCGGGCCGCTGAGCGTCGGGTGTCGTCGATGACCGCCGGTGACCTGTTCGGTCCCCGTCGGGTGCGGGTGTACCGGGGTGGGCCGCAGCAGCCGGGGCAGGCTCCGCCGCCGCAGGGCCCGGCGACGACACCGCCGCAGACCTCCGCTGCCGGGACGCGTCCGGCGGTGGAGGGCGAGGCCATCGAGGGTGAGATCGTGGAACCGCGCTGACGTACGCGAAACGGCGCCCCCGGGACTTCCGGGGGCGCCGTTGACGTGAACGGGTCAGGCGCGGCCGCGACGGGTGCGAACCTCTTGCAGCCGTTCGGCCAGGATGTCCTCAAGCTCGGCGATCGAACGTCGCTCCAGCAGCATGTCCCAGTGGGTGCGCGGCGGCTTGGCCTTCTTCTGCTCGGGCTCGCTGCCGTCGACCAGCCGGGCCACGCTGCCGTCGAACTTGCATTCCCAGGTGGTCGGCACCTCGGCGTCGACGGCGAACGGCACCTCGAACTGGTGACCCTTGGCGCACAGGTACTCGCGGGTCTGCCGCGGCGCGAGCTCCGTGTTGCGGTCGGATTCGTAGCTGACCGCGCCCAGCCGGCTTCCGCGCAGCATACGCTCGCCCATGATCGACTTCCCCTCTTCGGTGGTGCAGGTCCTATCGGTGTAACGGTCCGTCTCCGCCGGGCCATTCCCGCTCCCCGCGCCTCGACGACCCCGTACACCCGGGTGCGCAGTCCAGGGTAGCCGGCCATGACGTACGCCCGGCGAGGGTCGTCCCGGCCGGGTCGTCTCGGCGGACCGTCACCGCCAGCGGGAATGGTAACCGGCCGAGGTCGTCGCCCGGCGACGCAGTGGCTTGACGCGCCGGGCGGGCACCCGTTGGTGTGCGACGGCCCGGTCAGCCGGTCCGCGGTGTCGGTGGCAGCGGCAACGGCAGCCCCGGCAGACCGTCGATGCTGGTGGCGACGTTGTCCTTGCCGGCGAAGTAGGCGTCCAGCGACGTGTCGTCCTCCCGGGCGAAACGGCGGGCGTGCAGGTCCCGGTCGGTGTCGTAGGTCATCAGTGGCACCGCGTAGCCGCAGGTGTCGCGGATCAGCCGGGCGTGCACCACGATGACCGCTCGCAGGCCGTGCTGGGTGGCGTCGATGTCGGGGAAGTGTGCCAGCAGGTCGGGGAAGCGGGGGTCGTCACGGAACACCGGCTCGCCCCGGCCGTGTACCCGCACGATGTTGGGCGGGCCGGTGAAGGCGCACCACATCAGCGTGATCCGGCCGTTCTCCCGCAGGTGGGCGATGGTCTCGGCGTTGCTGCCGGCGAAGTCCAGATAGGCCAGCGTCTGCTCGTCGAGCACCGCGAGGCAGCCCCGCAGGCCCTTCGGGGACAGGTTGACGGTGCCGTCGCCGGCCAGCGGGGCGGTCGCGGTGAAGAACATCGGCTGTGCCTCGATGAACTCCCGCAACCGCCCCTCGATGCGCTCATGCGTCTTACCCATACCGCCATCCTCCCCCACCCCCACCCGCCGCCCGTTGCCGCGCCGGGTGAGGGTCAGGGAGTGGGGCGGGTGAGGGCGGTGGCCAGGTCGGCGACCTTCGCGGCCAGCTGCGCCACCCGCTCACGGGCACCGTCGCGGTCTGCCTCGGTGGCGCGTAGGCGTACCGTCAGCTCGCTGACCTGGCGCTCGGCGGCGTTGAGCGTCGCCCGTACGCCGGCCAGTTCCTCACCCAACCGGTCGGCGCGGCCGGCGAGCGCGGCCTGCTGCTCACCGGCCTGTCGGGCCTGCGTCCGGGCCCGTTCGCGGTCGGCCTCGGCCTGCGCCCGCGCCTGCTCCGCCCGTTCGGCCTCCGCCCGGGCCGCAGCCGACTCCGCCCGGGCCTGCTCGGTGTCCACTCGGGCCTGCTCGGCTGCGGCCCGGGTCTGGTTCAACTCGACCCGCAGCCGGTCGGCCTCGGTTAGCGCCGCGGCGCTGGCGGTGGCGGCCCGCTCCGCCTCGGCACGGGCGGCGTCGCGTTCGGCGACCAGGTCGTCGTGGCGACGACGCTCGGCGGTCAGGTCGGCGCGCACCGAGGTCACCTCGGCGCGGGCGGCGTCGCGATCGGCCTCGGCCTGCGAACGCAACGCCTGCGCGGCGGCGGCCTCCCGCCGCGCCTCGTCCCGGGCGGTCTGCGCATCCTGCGCCCGCTGGGCGGCCGATTCCGCCTGCTCGGTCGCGCGGGCGGCCTCGGCCCGGGCGGCATCCCGCTCGACGGTCGCCGCCTGAGCCTGCCGACGCTGCCGCTCGGCGTGGGCGTTCGCGTCCTCGGCGGCCCGCAGCGCCTCGTCGCGTTCGGTCTGCGCCGCCGCGATCTCCCCGGCGGTCTCCGCACGCAGCTGCGACAGCTGCCGCTGCACCCCGGCCGGGGACAACTCGGCGTGCAGCGCCTCGGTCAGGGTGTCCACGATCTGGTCGAGCCGGTCCACCGCCTCCCAGGTCCGGGCCACCTGCCCGGGCAGACCCGGGGCGTTGCGGTGCCGCATGCGGCTGTTCCGGGAGGCCCGCTGGCAGGCGCCGTCGTTGTCCCGGCAGTACCGGAACGGGCGGCCGGCGCCGGCCCGCTGCGGCACCTCCCGCCCACAGTGGGCGCAGGGGCGGGTGTCGGCGGCGGAAGTCGACTCAACGTCCATCGAACGGGCAGTCTAGTGCCCCGCCCGGCGCCGCCGACCAGGTCACGGCGACGCCGGGCTACCCATTGAAGGACACCTCGACCGGCTCACCGGCGGGCATCCTCCGCACCGTCTCGCCGTACGGGCTGCGGACGCGCAGTCGTCGGGGCACCGCCGAGACCAGCCGGGCCCGCACCGCACCCGGCCGCCACGCCAACTCCTCGACGGTGACCCGCCCGGGACAGCGCACCCCGCGCAGGGTGCCACGGGGCAGCCCCGGCAACGGCGCCGGCAGCAGCCGCAGCCGGCCCGGCCGCCCCTGCACCAGCGCCTCGATCAGCACCGCCGGCAGGGCGTGCGCGGCGTCGGCGTTGTAGGTGACCCGACCCGGGTTGTGCGCGCTCATCAGCGACCGGAAGAACATGTCGTTGCCGACGATCTTGAGGAGGTTCGCTTCGACAAGTGGCCCGTCGTGCAACCGGGCGGCGACCAGCGCCCGGTGCAGGCTGCCGTGCGCGGACAGGTTCTCCTCGCCCCGGCGGCGCAACGCCCGGTGCGCGGCGGCGGCCAGTTCCGGAGTGTCCTCCGGGTTGATCTCGTCCAGTGGCCACACCGGATACAGGTGGCTGACGTGGCGGTGGTTCTCGTCGGCCCGGTAACCGGGCCACGCCCACTCGGTCAACGCACTGTCGGCATCGAGGCGGTACGGCGGCAGCCGCGCCGCCAACCGCGTCCACCGCCGCTGGCCGGTCAGCGCGGCGGCCACCGTGAACGCGTGCCGCGCCGCGGCGAGGTCCATGGTGGCGTTGACCGCCACGTGCACCGCCGTGCCCGACTCGTCCAGCGGCCCGGTCTCCGCCGAGTACGACGGCACGTACCCCCACGTCCCGTCGTCGCCGGTGGAGGTCAGCACGTCGGCGAAGAACTCGGCCACCTCCACCAGCCAGCCCGCCACCTCACCCAGCGGCTCCCCGGTCACCAGATGCCGCTCGTAGAGCGGGAACAGCAGCCAGTGCGCACCCGGCAGCCACGCCGCGAACGGCCAGTCCGGATGCAGATGGAACAGGTGGCCGTGCTCGCCGTCGGTGCGGCTGGGCGCCAGTAGGCCGCGCGCGCCGTAGATGGCGCGGGCGTTGCGTCGCCAGTGCTCGACCTGGGCGCGTACCAGCCGGGCGTGCGCCTCGGTGACCTCCGGCAGGGCCGCCACGTTGGCCGAGGCCAGTTGCAGGTTGAGGTTGGCGTCGGTGGTGAAGTCGCCGGCCCAGGCCGCGTCCCACGAAGCGAGCCACAACCCGGTCAGCCGGGGTGGCAGCACACCACTGGCGCTGAGCAACAGGTAACGCCCGGCGTGGAACAGTCGCTCCAGCAGCGCCGCGTCCAGCGTGTGCGGGTCGGCGGCCTGCCGGGCCAGCAGGTCACCGACCGGCAACGCCCGCTGCGCCGCCGGTACCGCCAGGTCCAGCTCGACCCGCCGGTACGCCGGGGTGTGCCGGGCCGTGTGCCGGGCGAGCAGGTCACCGTAGCGGGCGTCGCGGTGGGCGGTCAGCCGGCGCTGCAACGCCCCGGTACGCCACCGGTCGCGCGGGCGGTCGAGGACCGTCAGCAGCAGGGCGGGCCCGTCGACGTGCACCTGGTCGCCGTCGATCTCGACCGCGCCGCGCAGCAGGGTCAACCCCTCGAAGCCGTACGCCGCGCCGGCCGTCGGGTAGCGGGCCCGCACCCGCAGGAAGACCAGCCCGTCGCGGCGGTACGCCGACACCGCGTAACGCAGGCCGGCGGGGCGGCCGGGCAGTTCGCCGGTCGCCCCGACCCGGCAGGCTCCCATGTCCAGCCGGGTGACGATCAGCCGGTCGGTACGCGAGACGAACGAGCGGCGGCTCCCGCCGGCCCACCGCACCACGACCTCGCCGGTGTCGAAGTCGGTGTACCGGCGGTAGTCGCCCACCGGTGGGCCGTCGGCGTCGACGGTGAGCGCGAAGCCGGGATGAAACGACTGGGTCCAGCGCAGCACGCCGTCACCGGCCAGCAGCTGGCTGGCCTGCGCCCGCCGACCGGTCAGGATCAACCGCCGGATCCGGGGCAGCAGCGCGGCCAGCTGTGGGGCACGGGCGTCGTGGGTGCCGTTGGGCAGCACGAACCGGTGGTGGTTGACCACGATGCGTTCGGCCCACGGCTGGCCGTGCACCATGATCCCGTACTCGCCGTTGCCGGCGAGCAGGGCGTCCTGCCAGTCGGTGGCCGGTGCGGTGTCCCAGATCCGGTGGACCGGACCGGTCACCGGGCCGCCGCCCGACCGTCGTGCGTCACCGGCGCGCCGGTGGCCGCGGCCGTGCTGTCCCGGACGGTCAGTCGGGGTTCCAGCAGCGTCACCTGCGGGGCCGGCTCGTCCCGCAGCTTGCGCATGAGCAGTGACACGGCCTGCCGGCCGATCTCCTCGGCGGGTACCGGCACCGAGGTCAGGCGGGGGCTGGCGTGCTCGGCGAACTGGTCCGGGCAGACGGCCACCACCGAGACGTCATCGGGCACCCGTCGACCCAGCGCGGCCAGCGTCGCCTGCACCGGGCCGACCGCCGCCTCGTTCTGCACCACCAGAGCGGACAGCTCCGGTTGCCGGGCGAACAGCTCGACCACCCGTGCGTGCACCTCGGCGGCGTTTTCCTCGCAGGGCAGCGCGACCGCCTCGACGCCGTGCCGGGCCGCCGCCTCGACCACGCCCGCCCGGGTGCGGTGGGCGAATCCGGTGCCCCGGTCGTAGACGGCGGCCGGTGCGCCGAGCAACGCGATGCTGCGGTGTCCGAGCCCCGCCAGGTGTTCCACGCAGACCTGCCCGGCCCGGTGGAAGTCCAGGTCCACACAGGTCAGCCCGTCGGGGTCGGCGGGCAGCCCGATCAGCACGCTGGGCCGCCCAAGCCCGCGCAGCAGCGGCACCCGCACGTCGTGCAGTTCCACGTCCATCACCAGCACCCCGTCGACCAAGGCACCGGCGGCGATGCGGTGCAACCCCTGCGGGCCCTCGTCGGAGGTCAGCAGCAGCACGTCGTGGTCGTGACCGCGGGCGGAGGTCACCACCGCCGTGGCGAACTGCATCACCACCGGCACCTGGATGCCCGAGCGCAGCGGCAACACCAACGCGATGACGTTGGCGCGGCGGCTGGCCAGGGCCCGCGCGCCCGCGTTCGGGTGGTAGCCGAGCAACCGGACGCTGGCCAGCACCCGGTTGCGGGTCAGCTCCGAGATGGCCCGCTTGCCGCTGAGCACGTACGACACGGTGCTCACCGCGACACCGGCGTGGCGGGCCACGTCGGCGATGGTGGGTTGACCGGACGGCACCCGGCCCCGCCCGCTCACCGGACTCCGCTCGTGGCGTGCGGCCGGGCCGGCGGCGTGAGCGGCTCACCGCGTACGGCCACCGCGCCGACCAGCCGCACGTCGGTGGCGGAACGCCCGACCAGCACGGTGTGGGTGGCGTCCTCCACCACGAAGCTGCCCGCGTCGGTGTCCCACCAGCTCAGCTCGGCGCTGCGCAGCCGCAGCGTGACGGTACGCCGTTCGCCGGGGGAGAGGACGATCCGGGCGAAGTCGCGTAGTTGCCGCAGCGGCTGCTTCACCCGGGAGCGCCGTTGCCGGGTGTAGAGCTGCACCACCTCGACACCGGGACGTTCACTGGTGTTCGTGACGTCCACGCTCACCTCCACCTCCTCTCCGACGCTCACCGTCGTGGCGCTCAACCGCAGGTCGCGGTAGTCGAACTCGGCGTAGGACAGCCCGTGCCCGAACGGGTACAGCGGCTCGCCCCGGTAGTACAGGTAGGTGGAGTCCGCGCCGATCACGTCGTAGTCGAGCAGGTCGGGCAGGTCGGCGGTGTCGGCGTACCAGGTCTGGGTGAGCCGGCCACCGGGGTCGGTGTCGCCGAGGAGCACCTCGGTCAGGGCGCGGCCGTGTTCCTGCCCGCCGTGCGCCGACCAGAGCACCGCCGGCAGCTGCTGTTGTGCCCAGCCCAGCGCGTACGGGTAGCTGCTGGTCACCACCAGCACGGTGCGCGGGTTGGCGGCGTGCACGGCGCGCAGCATCGCCTCCTGCCGGGCCGGCAGGGCCAGGTCGAGACGGTCCTCGGTCTCGCGTCCGTTGACCATCGGGTGGTTGCCCAGGGTCACCACCGCCACGTCGGCGGCCGCGGCCAGTTCGGCGGCCCGCGCCGCACCGTCGGTGACCAGGTCAATGCCGAAGCCGGTGCCGGCCTGCCGGTCGTCGCCGTCGACCCGCAGCCGGCCGTCCTGGTCCACGGTGACGTACCGGTCGGTGGCCAGGTGGCGCAGCAGCACGGTGCCGTCGGGCAGCGGGTCGAACTGGAAGGTTTCCCGGACCACCCAGCCGCCGGGGCCGGACCGGTCGTTGACAAGCGCGCCGTCGTCGTCGACGCCGACGTGGCGGCCGTTGCCGACGGCCCGCAACGCGACCGTGTCCCGACCCCAGTCGAACACGTCGAACGAGGCCGGGTCGACGCCGACGGTCAGCGGCCCGCCCTCGGCGTCGTCGGTGCAGCCCACGTAACGGTCACCCACCCGCAGCGCGATCCGGTCGGCACCCGGGTGGGTGGTGATCGTCGGCAGCCGCTCGGCCAACCCCGCAAGGGCGCTGATCGCGTACGGCAGGGTGCCGCTGTACCAGTCGGTGTGCACGGTGTCGGCGAGCGGACCGAGCACCGCGATCCGCAGGTCGGGCGCGAGCGGCAGCAGCCCGCGGTTGCGCAGCAGCACGATGGACTGCCGGGCGGCCTCCCGGGCCAGGTTCCGGTGCGCCGGGCAGTCGATCACCTCCGGGCCGGTCTGGGCGTACGGGTCGGTGTGCGGCGGATCGAGGTCGCCCAGCCGCAGCCGGACGGTGAGCACCCGACGGACCGCCCGGTCCACGTCGGACTCGGTGATCAGTCCACGGCCCAGGGCCTCGGTGAGGTGTCGCCGGGTGGGCGCGCTGTCGGTGTCGTCCTCGGTGAAGCTGTCGATCCCGGCGCGTAGCGCCGCGGCGAATCCGTCGACGTGGTCGGGCAGGTGGCCCTGCACCTCGGCGATGTTGCTCACCGCCCCCGCGTCGCCGACGACGAGAACCTCGCCGGGCGCCCACCGGCGCAGCTCACCGTCGATCAGCGGGCTCAGGTGCGCCGGCACCCCGTCGACCAGGTTGTACGCGGCCATCGCGGCGACCGCCGCGTCGGCGGCGAGGGGGGCGCGGAACGCTGGAAGTTCGTACTCGTGCAGCACCCGGGGCGGCAGGTCGCTGGAGGTGGTGGCCCGGTCGGTCTCGTTGTTGTAGCCGAGGAAGTGCTTGACCGTGGGGGCGGTACGCAGCCGCTGCGGATGCTCGCCACGAAGCCCCTGGGCGTAGGCGGTGGCGAGTCGGCCGGTCAGCCACGGATCCTCCGACCAGCCTTCCTCGTTGCGTCCCCAGCGCGGGTCGCGCAGCGGGTTGACCACCGGCGCCCACACGTTGAGGCCGACGCGCTGGGGGTCGGTGTGGTGTTTGGCGCGTACCTCGGCGCCGACGGCGTCACCGACGGCGCGTACCAGGTCGGGGTTCCAGCTGCTGGCCAGGCCGATGGCCTGGGGGAAGACGGTCGCCGGTCCGAGCCAGGCGACGCCGTGCAGTGCCTCGGTGCCGGTGCGGAAGCCGGGCAGGCCGAGCCGGGGGACGGGGGTCTGCCACTGGTGCAGCAGCCCGATCTTCTCCGGCAGGGTGAGTCGGGCCAGCAGGTCGTCGACGCGGTCTCGGATCGGGGGCGTGGTGCGGTCGGTCATGGTGGATCGCCTTCCAGTGCCCGGCGCGCCGGAGGTCGAAGCGCTTCGACGGCGGATGGCCGAGCGGCCTCGCAGGTCATGGTGGGGTGACGGTCGTCGGCCCGGACGCTGGCGAAGCGCTTCGACAAACCGTGGAAAGCAAGCCGCCCCGGGTGCCCGTGCGGAGCGGCTCGCTTCGAGGTTGGCACCTGGGAAGGGTCGGGTCAAGACTCCGACCGGCCGAGCGGGTATCGACCGGTGACGTTGCCCGCCGGGTCAGCGGACGGGCAGCCGTCCGGCCTCGACGGTGGCCAGTGCGGCGGTTGCGCCGCCGAGCGCGGCGGCCGTGTCCAGGGTGGAGGCTTCCAGCCGGCAGCCGCCGGCGCCGGGGGCGTGGGCCCGGGCGGCCAGCTCCGACCGGGCCGCCGGCAGCAGCCAGGGCGCCAGGGTGGCGAGATGGTCGCCGAGCACGACCGTCTCCGGGTTGAGCAGGTCGGCCAGGACGGCGACGCCGCGGCCCAGGTGCCGGCCGATCTCGGCCAGGCCGCTGCACACCCCCGGATCGTCCTGCCGGGCCAGCGCCACGATCCGGGTCAACTCCGGCAGGTAGTCGAGGACCGGGCCGTCGGCCTCGGCGTCGGGCAGCAGCCGGTGCACCACGGCGGGCAGGCCGACCAGGGCGGTCAGGCAGCCGTGGACGCCGCAGGCGCACGACGGCCCGTTCGGATCCAGCGGCAGGTGCCCGATCGCCCCGGCGAAGCCACGCCCGCCGCGGAGCAGTCGTCCGGCGGCGATGATGCCGGCGTCGACGGTGATACCGCCGGTCAGGTGGACCAGTTCGGTGGTGCCCGCGTGACCGCCGTGCCGCTGCTCGGCGAGGGCGGCCAGGTTGGCGACGCTGTCGACCCCGACGGCGAACTCCGGATCCCGCAGGATGGCGCGCAGTTCCGCCGCGACCGGCACGTCCCGCCAGCCCAGGGCGCTGGCCAGTGGCACCGCGCCGGACGGGTCGACAAGGCCGGGTACGCCGACGGTGAGGCCCAGCACGGTGCGGCCCTGCGCGGTGACCCGCCCGACCGCCCGCCGGGCGAGCGCGGCCAGGGCGCGCAGCGTCTCGGTGGGGGGCACGGTGGTCGCGGCGAAGGCCCGCCGCCAGGTCAGCAGCCGGCTGCCGCCTAGGTCGATGGCGACAGCCACCAGCTCGTCGGGGCCGATCTGCAGGCCCAGCGCGGCGTACGGCTCGCCGTCGAGGACCAGCATCGTGGCGGGTCGGCCGACCCGGTTCTCGGTGAGCCCGGTCTCGCGGACCAGCCGCTTGTCGATCAGCTCGGTCACCAGGCTGGAGACGGTGGCCTTGTTCAGGCCGGTACGGGCGGCGATGTCGGCGCGGGAGCAGGGGGCGTGCAGGCGTACGTGCCGCAGCACCACCGCCCGGTTGGCGACGCGGACGTCACCGAGGTCGGTCGGCTGCGGTTCGTTGTGGATGCTGATCACGATCTGCCCGCTCCCTGCGCCGGTGTCGCGGCGCGCGTCCATCATCGCGTACCGCGCTGGCGGGGCCGACCAGGCCGCCAGCGCTGTCTTGTGGGACGGATTGCCGTCGATTAGTTTGTTCGGCTAGAACCCCAACTAATCCTAGCCGGAGTCCCCCGCTCCGCAAACCGTTATCGACGACGAAGGGAGTGCGCCGTGACGCCTTCTGCGCGCACATCCACCGACCGCCGGACCATGCTGCGGCTGATCGGCCTCGGTGCCGCCGCGACCGTGGGCGGCGGCGCCCTGGCCGGTTGCAGCAAGGAGGCCGGCAGCCAGGGCAGCGCCACGAACGCCGACGCCATCAAGGCGGTGCTGCCCACCTACAAGCCGGCCGAGCTGCTCAAGCCGGACATCCCCGGCGAGGGCCCGATCCCGCACGGCTACCTCAGCTACCCGCGCGAACTCGTCGACGCGGTCACCGAGACACCCGGCCGGGGTGGTCCGCCGATCCAGACGATGAGCCCCTGGTGGGGGCCGACCCCGCCGCCGCTGGGCCGCAACTCCTACCTGGGCGCGGTGAACGGCAAGCTCGGCGTGGAGGTCAACCCGAGCCTGCAGGACGGCCTGACCTACGCCGACAAACTCAACGCCATGCTCGGCGCCCGCGACGTGCCGGAGCTGCTGTCCGCGCCGAACTGGGAGGTGGACAAGGTCGCCCGGTTCTCCGACGCGGTCAAAGCGTTGTTCACCGACCTGACCGACCACCTCCAGGGCGACAACGCGGCGAAGTACCCGTACCTGGCGGCGCTGCCCAGCGGCGCCTGGGAGTACTCGGTCTGGGGTGGGCGGCTCTACGCCGTGCCGTTCCCCACCGACGGTCCGTTCGCGTGGGCCATGTTCTACCGCAAGGATCTGCTCGGCGCCGCCGGCCTGGCCACCCCCACCAGCCCCGACGAGCTGTACGAGTTCGGCAAGAAGGCCACCGACCCGGCCAAGGGCGTGTGGGCCTTCGGCAGCGTCTTCGAAATGATCCAGCAGTACTTCGGCTGCAACCAGACCTGGCGCAAGAAGCCCGACGGCGGTCTGCAGCACAAGTTCGAGGACCCGGCGTTCGAGGCGGCGCTGGCGTTCACCGCCCGGCTGTTCGCCGAGGGCCTGGTACACCCGGACACGGCGGAAAGCAAGGGCGAGGACGAGAAGCAACTGTTCAACTCCGGCAAGATCCTCATGTACCGTGACGGCCTCGGCGCCTGGCAGGGCATGCAGAGCGAACGGGCCAAGGAACTGCCCACCTTCGACATGCAGCCGCTGCCGGTCTTCGGCGCGCAGGGCGCCCAGCCGGTCATCTGGGGCAGCGAGAAGCCGATCTTCTACACCTTCCTCAAGAAGGACCTGCCCGCCGAGCGGGTCGACGAGATGCTGCGGGTGCTCAACTGGTGTGCCGCCCCGTTCGGCAGCCGGGAGTTCGAGCTGCGCGAGTACGGCGTGGAGGGGCAACACTTCACCCGGGGCACCGACGGCACGCCAGCCCTCACCGAGCTGGGCCGTAAGGAACTCGGCGCGCAGTACACCCACATCGGCGGCCGGGTGCCGGTCAAGGTGCGCAGCGGCGACACCCCGAACTACGTGCAGGACTACATCGGGTACTACCGCAACCACATCGGCCAGATGGAGCAGGACCTGTTCGCCGGGATCAAGCTGGAGCTGCCGGCGAACTGGTCGAAGATCATCCAGCCGACCGAGGACAAGATCCGGGACATCCTGCGCGGCCGTCGCCCGGTCAGCGACCTGGCCCAGGTACGCAAGGAGTTCCTCGACACCGGTGGCGAGGAGGGCCGCGCGTTCCACGAGAAGGCGCTCGCCGACAACGGCCGATGAGCGGGCGGGTGAGTGCGCCGCCGACCGGTGCCGGGGTGCGGTCGTGAGTGCCCCCGGCGCCGTGGACACGCGACCACCCGCGGGGCGTACGCCGTCACCGCGGCGTCCCCGGCGGGGTGGGCGGCGCAGCCTGCGGGTCCGGTTGCGCCGCGACTGGCCGCTGCTGGCGATGGCCGCACCGGCGGCGGTGCTGCTGCTGGTCTTCCACTACCTGCCCACGCTGGGCAACATCATCGCCTTCCAGGACTACAACCCGTTCGTCGGCGACGACCCGCTTGACGCGTTCCTCAACAGCGAGTGGATCGGCTTCGGCAACTTCGAGGCGCTCTTCCGCGACCCGCTGTTCTGGGACGCGGTCCGCAACACACTGAGCATCACCGCCTTCCAGCTGGTGTTCTTCTTCCCGCTGCCGATCCTGCTGGCGCTCATCCTCAACAGCGTGGTCTCCGGGCGGCTGCGCGGCTTCGTGCAGAGCGTCGTCTACCTGCCGCACTTCTTCAGTTGGGTGCTGGTGGTGACGTTCTTCGTGCAGATGTTCGGTGGAGCCGGACTGCTGGCCCAGGAGATGCGCCAGGCCGGTCTGGAGCCCTGGGGGATCATGACCAACCCGGACACGTTCATCGTGCTGGTCACCGCCGAGGCGGTCTGGAAGGACCTGGGGTGGGGCGCGATCGTGTTCCTGGCCGCACTGTCCGCCATCGACCAGAACCTGTACGAGGCGGCGGCGGCCGACGGGGCCGGCCGGTGGCGGCGGTTGTGGCACATCACCCTGCCCGGACTGCGTCCGGTGATCGTGCTGCTGCTCATCATGCGGCTCGGCGACGCGCTCTCGGTCGGTTTCGAGCAGTTCATCCTGCAACGGGAGGCGGTCGGCCGGCAGGCGGCCGAGGTGCTCGACACGTTCGTCTACTACCAGGCGATCAGCACCCAGCAGTGGGGGCTCGGCGCCGCGGCGGGCCTGTTCAAGGCGGTGGTCGGGCTGGTGCTGATCCTCACCGCCAACAAGATCGCACATCGGCTCGGTGAGCAGGGGGTGTACTCCAAGTCATGACCGCACAGCTCAGTGGGGCCGGCCCGGTACCGGCGGCACCGGCCACAGCGGGGCCACCCGCGCCACCGCCACGGCGACGTCACCCCGGTCGTCCGGTGTGGGCGGGCCGCCCGTCGACGTCGCTGACCATCGGCAAGGGGGTCGTGCTCACGCTGCTGGTGGCGGCGGTGCTGGTGCCGCTCTGGGCGGTGCTGGTCACCAGCCTCGCCTCACGCGGCACCATCGACGACGCGGGCGGCATGGTGATGATCCCTCGGGAATTCGACCCGTCGGCGTACATCACCATCTTCAGCGGCGGCGACGTCACCCGGGCGGTGTGGGTCAGCACCCTGGTCACCGTGTTCGGCACCACGGTCAGCCTGGTACTCACCGTGCTGGCCGCGTACGGGCTGTCCCGGCCGGGCTCGGTGGCCCACCGTGGGCTGCTGTTCTACTTCCTGCTGACGTTTCTGATCTTCCCGGGGCTGGTGCCGAGCTACCTGGTGGTGACCGGGCTGGGCCTCAAGGACAGCCTCTGGTCACTGATCCTGCCCAGCGCGATAAGCGTGTTCAACCTGGTGGTGATCCGCGCGTTCTTCATGAACGTGCCGGCCGAGCTGCTCGACAGCGCCCGCATCGACGGCGCGGGGGAGTTGCGCATCCTCACCCGGATCGTGCTGCCGTTGTCCAAGGCGGTGATCGCCGTGGTCGGGCTCTTCTACGCGGTCGGCTACTGGAACGTGTACTTCAACGCGGTGCTCTACATCGACTCCAACGACAAGTTCCCGATCCAGCGGGTCCTGCAGAGCTACATCCTGGCCGGGCAGTCACCGAACGTCTCGGGCGCGTCGGTGAACCTGCCCGGGGTGACCGCGTACCCGCCGACGCTCGCGGTCAAGATGGCGGTGGTGGTGGTGACGGTGATCCCGGCGGTGATCATCTACCCGTTCGTGCAGCGGCACTTCACCAAGGGCGTGATCACCGGCGCGGTGAAGGGCTGACCCCCACGCGGATCGCGGCCCCGTACCCGCGCGGTGCCCGACTCCGTCCAGTCGGGCACCGCGCGGGTACGGTCAGCCCGATGCGGGGAAGAGCCCCGCGAAGGGCAGGACGGTCACCGCCGCACCGTTGAGCAGTGACCGGGCCGGTCGGTCGGCGTCGCCGACCCCCGCGAGCGCCAGCTGCCCCACCAGCAGCGGCCCCCGGGTCTGGATCCGCAACTCGTCGCCGTCGCGGACCGCCTCGATGCTCGTGTCGCCGGCCACGTCGTGCACGACGGTCCGCCCCTCCACCGCGCCCCAGCAGACCAGAGTGACCTCCCGGAACGGCCCGTCGCCGACCGTGGCCTGCGGCGCGACCAGCGGCAGCAGCGCGCCCCGGCGCACGTACAGCGGCAGCCGGGACAGCGGCACCCGCACCCGCAGGTGCCGGCCTCCCGGGTGCAGTTCGCCGGTGGCGGCGTCGAACCAGTCGTCGCCGACGGGCAGGTACACGTCCCGCTCGCCCGAGGCGTCGGTGACCGGCGCGACCAGCAGATCCGTCCCGAGCCGGTACTGCAGGTCGGTCGTCCAGGCCGTCGGATCCTGCGGGGTGTCGACAAGCAGGGCCCGCATCATCGGTACGCCGGTGCGGGCCGCCTGCACCGCCGCCGACCAGAGGTACGGCATCAACCGGTAGCGCAGCCGCAACGCGGCCACCGCGAGCCGTTCCGCCTCGGCGGGAAACTCCCACGGCAGCCGACTGGTGGTGCCGTGCAGCCGCACCAACGGCGACAGCGCGCCGAACTGCGACCAGCGTACGTAGAGGTCGGGTTCGGGGGTGCCGTGGAAGCCGCCGGTGTCGTGGCTCCAGAACGGCACCCCGGACAGGCCGTGTGACAGGCCGCCGCGCAGCGTGCTGGCCAGGGCCGGCCAGGTGGCGTTGACGTCGCCGCTCCACTGCGCGCTGTGCCGCTGCCCGCCCAGGTAGGACGAGCGGGCCCACACCGCCCGGTGGCCGGCCACCTCCTCGGTGACCGCGGCGACCACGTCGTTGAAGAGCAGGGCGTAAACGTTGTGCAGCTCGACGCCGCTCATCCCGTTGTGCGCCACCGAGTCGGCGGGCACCCCCTCGGCGAAGTCGGTCTTGAACACCGCCACCCCCTGCCGCAGCAGGGGCCGCAGCAGCCCGGTGAACCAGTCCACCGCCGCCGGGTTGGTCAGGTCCACGATGGCCGAGGCCGGGTAGCTGCCGTGCCACACGTCGGCGACGTACGTGCTGCCGTCGGGTCGACGCAGGAAATAGCCGGCCGCGTCGGCCTCAGCGTAGAGCGGGCTGGCCGTCATCAGGTACGGATTCATCCAGAGGCAGACCCGGAAGCCCTGCTCGGACAGGGTCCGCAGCATGCCGGCCGGGTCGGGAAACGCCTCGGTGTCCCAGCGTAAGTCCGACCAGTTGCCGGCCACCTGCCAGTAGCAGTCCAGGTGCAGCACGTCGCAGGGGATGTCGCGTTCGCGCAGGCGCCGGGCCCGCTCCAGCACCCGTTCCTGGCTGTCCGGGTAGAAGCCCGAGGAGACCCAGGTGCCGAAGGCCCAGCGCGGCGGCAGGTACGGCTGCCCGGTCAGCTGGTGCAGCCGGTCGAGCACGTCGGCGGGGGTCGGTCCGGCCAGCACGTAGTAGTCGAGCAGGTCGTCGGGGACGAGGATCTGCACGGCGCTGTGGGTGGACTGGCAGACGTCGAACTGCACCGGCAGCCCGCTGTCGACCAGGACGCCGTAGCCCCGGTTGGACAGGTAGAACGGCACGTTCTTGTGCGCCCGGTCGGACTCGCTGCCGAAGGCGTCGAAGTTCCACATCAGAGCCCGCTGGCCACGCTTGTCCAGTGGGGTGAACTTCTCACCGAAGCCGACGAACCGCTCGTCGCCGGGGGCGACGAAGCTCTCGTGCCAGGCGACCCGGACCCCGTCGCTGGTCGAGTGTCCGAAGGGGAGGGTGCGTTGCCGGCCGCTGATGTCGATCGTGCCCGGATCCTGCTCCAGCAGCACCGAGCCGTCGGGGCGCAGGAACCGGATGTGCCACGGGTCGAGCCGGATCTCGGCGACCAGCGCGCCGGCGTCGATCCGCAGTTGCCGGTCGTCGACGGTGACGGTGGCCGGGTGGGGACGGGGATGCGTCAGCGGCATCAGCCGGGCCGATCGGCTGCGGGCCTGGGGATCCTCGGCCAGCCGTACCCGGATCATGCCGTCGCCAGCCGCGTCGATGCGCACCACCGCCGTCACCCCGTCGGCCAGCACCGCCTTGACGGTGGCGCCGTGTGCGTCGGTGCCGGCGATCTCGGCCCGGCTCACCATGGCCGGGCCACCCTCACCGGGGGTGCGCACCGGCAGGTCGGGTGGGTCGGCGACGAAGGTCTCGTAGGGCACCAGCGGCGGTCTGTACGGCATCAGTTCTCCTCGGCGGCGTTTCGCGGCGGTGCCGACAGTTTCTTTAACTATCCAACGAACTGTCAACGATGACGATGAATGCAATCCACCTTCGACCTGTTGACATGCGCAGTGATGATCCATAGTTTGGATGCATCCCCAACTAAACCGGTGGGCTGGTGATGGTGATGTGGACCGACGGCCCGCTCTGCTACGGCGGCGACTACAACCCCGAGCAGTGGCCGGCGCAGGTCTGGTCCGAGGACGTGGCGCTGATGCGCCAGGCCGGAGTCAACCTCGTCACCGTGGGGGTGTTCGCCTGGTCCCGGCTCGAACCGGCACCCGGCCGGTACACCTTCGATTGGCTCGACCAGGTGCTCGACCTGCTGCACGGCGGGGGCGTACGGGTCGCCCTGGCCACCCCCACCGCCTCGCCACCGCCCTGGTTCTCCCTGGCCCATCCGGGCGCGCTGCCGGTCACCGCCGACGGGATCCGGCTGCACCACGGCAGCCGGGACACCTACTGCGCCGCCACCCCCGCCTACCGCGACGCCGCGCTGCGCATCACCACCGCCCTGGCCGACCGGTACGCCCACCACCCGGCACTGGCCGGCTGGCACGTGCACAACGAGTACGGCACCACCTGCCACTGCGAGCACACCGCCCGCGCCTTCCGGCGCTGGCTCACCACCCGCCACGGTGACCTGGCCACCCTCAACGACGCCTGGGTCACCAGCTTCTGGAGCCAGCACTACTCCGACTGGGCGCAGATCAGCACCCCCCGGGCCACCCAGTACCTGCCCAACCCCGGCCACCTGCTCGACTTCCGTCGCTTCTGGTCGGACACCCTGCTCGCCGCGTACACCGAGCAACGCGACCTGCTGCGGGCGGCGAACCCGGCGCTCACCATCACCACCAACTACGTACTCGGTGACTGGGTGCCGGTCGACCACGCCCGCTGGGCCACCGAGGTCGACCTGGTCGCCGTCGACCACTACCCGTCCGCCGTCGACGGCGGCGCCGAGGAACAGACCGCGCTCGCCGCCGACCTGGCCCGCGGCTGGGCCCGACACGCCGCCCACCGGCGCCCCGGCTCGCCGCCGGCAGGCGGCGCAGCGGCATGGCTGCTGATGGAGAGCGCACCCAACCAGATCCACACCGCCGGACGGATGCACACCAAGGAACCGGGACGGATGCTGCGGCACAGCCTCGCCCACGTGGCCCGCGGCTCACACGGTGCGATGTTCTTCCAGTGGCGGGCACCGGTCGGCGGTGCCGAGCGCTTCCACAGCGCCCTGGTGCCGCACGCCGGCCCGGACAGCCGGGTGTTCCGGGAAACCGTCGCACTCGGTGCCGCGTTGCGTCAGCTCAGCGAGGTCCGGGGCAGCGTCGAGGCGGCCGTGGCGCTGGTGGTCGACGCGACCAGCGGCTGGGCGCTGCGCCACCCGGGCCTGCCGTCGGCCCTGCCGGACCACCACGACGAACTCGCCGCCGCGCACCGGGCACTGTGGCGCAGCGGGTACGCCTGCGACACGCTCACCCCGGGCGACCCTGTCGACGGTTACCGGCTGCTCGTCCTGCCGGCCCTCTACCTGATCGACGACGCCACCGCCGAATGGCTGCGCGGCTACGTCGACGGCGGCGGACACCTGCTGGTCACCTACCTCAGCGGCGTCGCCGACGAGCACGCCCGGGTACGCCTCGGCGGCTACCCCGGCGCCCTGCGGGAACTGCTCGGCGCGTACGCGGAGGAGTTCCACCCCCTCGACGCGGCCGACCAGGTCCGACTCGACGACGGCGGGACCGGGCGGATCTGGGCCGAGACGCTGCGCCTGACCGGCGCCGACACCGTCGTCGCCTACACCGGTGGCGTACTCGACGCTATGCCGGCCGTCACCCGGCACCGGGTCGGCGCCGGCACCGCCTGGTATGTGTCCACCCGCCTCGACGACACCTCCTACCGGCGGCTGCTCGACACCGCGGCGCGGGCGGCCGGCGTCACCACCGTCTGCCCCGACGCGCCCGAGGGCGTCGAGGCGGTACGCCGCCGCGACGGCGCGGCGAGCTGGCTGTTCCTGCTCAACCACACCGACCAGGAGCTGCACGTACCCGCGCGTGGAGTGGACCTGCTCACCGCGACGCCGATCGAGCGGGCGGTCACCCTGGCGCCCGGCGGGGTCGCGGTGCTCCGCGAGCACAAGGGTTGATCCGTCGACTCTGGCTGGCTAATCTCGGACCAGCGCGTCGGGAACGCGCCGAGACTCGCCGGTAGGCTCGAAGCCACCCCCACACACCACCTGTCGAGCGACGGACACCGAAGCTCAGTTCCGCCCGTGCGAGTCCGGGCGAGCAGTGAGGTGCCGTGTGAAGACCCTGCCCGACAACCCCAGCCTCGACCACCTGCGTCAGCAGGCCAAGAACCTGCTCGCCGGCCTGCGCGACATGGATCCGGCCGCGACGCTGACGACCGCTCAGGCCCGGCTGGCCGAGCAGTACGGCTTTCCCACCTGGGCAGCGCTGAAGACCGAGGTCGCCCGGGTGCGGGGCCGGGCCGAGATCGCCGAGGTTTCGCTGGCCCGCGCGATCGCCGCCAGCTACGGTCTCGGCGACGTCGTCGGCGAGATGCGCACAGTCGCCCGTGCCGACGACATGGGGCGTCGATGGTCGCTGGTGACGGACCGGGGCCGCTGGGCGGTGCGGACGATGGACACCTGGTGGCCCATCGTCGACGCCGAGACCGACGTGGCGTTGCAGCAGGCCGCCGCAGCCGCCGGTGTCCTGCTGCCCGCGCCGGTGCGCAGCCGTGCGGGCCGCATCGTCGAAACCATCGGCGGGCACCGTTGGCGGGTCTACGAAGGGCTGCATTCCGGGCCACCACTGCTCGCCCCGGCCCGTTCGTCGCTCACCCGCGCGGTCGGCGGCGTCCTCGCCACGATCCACGGGCTCAGGCTGCCGGTGGATCGGATCAGCCCGTGGCACGGCACCCGGCTGGCCACCGCGAGCTGGCCCGAACTCGCCGCCGTCGCCGCGGCTCGCCAGGCCAGCTGGGCTGGGGCGCTCGACGCCACAGTGGCCACCCTGACGGACCTCGACGGCATCGGCGGCGACACCGGGACGCCGGAACCTGTGCTCTGCCACAACACCCTCGGACCGGCGAGCACCCGGCTGGCCACCAACGGCCGCCTCGTCGTCGTCGGCTGGGAACATGCCGGTGGTCAACCGCCGAGCTGGGAGCTGGCCAACGCACTGCTGGACTGGGCCGTGGTTCCCGGTGGGGAGGTCAACGTGGCCGGCGCCCGCGCGTTGCTCGACGGGTACCGCGCGACGGCGGGCGCCCTGCCGCCGCTGGACCTGGCCGCGTTCCAGGGCGCGGTCACCAGCCTCGCCAACTACGTCTCCGGCCAGGTGAGCGTCGCCCTGGACGCACCCGACGACGAGGAGCGGCGGTACGCCGACCGCAGCGTCGCGCACCTGCTGTCGCACCTGCCCACCCGCGCGGTCCTGGAGAAACTGCTGGACGCGGCCACCGGGCCGGTACGTGTCTGACCTCGACCGGGCTGCCCCGCCCATGGCGGTGCGGGGCTCAGCCGGTGGCGACGGCGGCGCGGGACCGGTCGGCGGCGATCCGCACCGCCATCGCCGCCAGGACCGTGCCCATCAGCATCCGCTGTACGCGCAGCCACAGCGGCCGCCGGCTGAGGAAGCCGGCGATGCCACCGGCGGTGAGCACGATCAACGCGTTCACCGTCAGCGCCACGGTGATCTGGGTCAGCCCC
Organism: Verrucosispora sp. WMMD703; assembly: GCF_049178935.1. Lineage (NCBI taxonomy): Bacteria > Bacillati > Actinomycetota > Actinomycetes > Micromonosporales > Micromonosporaceae > Micromonospora > Verrucosispora sp. WMMD703. The sequence continues at coordinate 3,567,680 of NZ_JBMHMM010000004.1, forward strand.
AGCAGCAGGCTCTGCCCGGCGACGTTGCCGCGTGCCGGGTCGATGAACTGCGGCAGCAGCGACACGTACAGGATGGCGATCTTCGGGTTGAGCAGGTTGGTGACCAGACCCATGGTGAACAGCCGGCGGGCCGGATCCGGTGGCAGCGGCGCCGGGTTGAACGGCGACTGCCCGCCCGGGCGCAACGCCTGCCACGCCAGCCACAGCAGGTACGCCGCGCCGGCCAGCTTGACCGCGGTGTACAGCGCCGGCACCAGCACGAACACGGTGGCGATGCCGGCGACCGCGGCACCCAGATACACCGCGAAACCGGCAGCGACCCCGAGCAGCGAGATCAGCCCGGCCCGCCGGCCCTGGGTCACCGACCGCGACACCAGGTAGACCATGTTCGGCCCCGGCGTCAGCACCATCCCGAGGGCGACGAACGCGATGCCGACGATTCCCGCCGTACTGACCATGCCCGTGACCCCCGTCCCACCGTGTGTCTGAGCCTAGGGCACCGGGGAATGCCGGTCGGGCCCGTGACGCTGCGCCATCAGGAGACGGTGGTCACGCTACGGTTGACCGGGGAGGTGGCGACGGTGGAGATGCGGTGGGAGGCGTCGGTCGAGGCGCAGATCCGGTCGGCGCAGGAGCGCGGCGAGTTCGACAATCTGCCCGGTGCGGGCAAGCCGATCGCCGGCCGGGGTCTGCCCTACGACGAGTCCTGGTGGATCAAGAGTTTCCTGGAGCGCGAACAGGTGCCGACCAGCCTGTTGCTGCCCACTCCGCTGCTGCTGCGTCGCCGCATCGAGCAACTCCCCAGCGAGGTCCGGGAACTGCCCACCGAGCAGGCGGTGCGGGCGGTCGTGGCCGACCTCAACGCCGAGGTGCTGGCCTGGCTGCGTAACCCGTCCGGCCCACGGGTCGTGGTGCGCCCGGTCGACGCTGACGCGGTGGTAAGCCGCTGGCAGGACGAGCGGCGGAAGGCGGTCCCGCCGCCCGTCGCCGAACCGCCGGCGCCGCGACGACGCTCCTGGTTCCGCCGCCGCCGCGCCGCCTGATCGCCCTCGCCACCGGCCGGTCGGCGCGGACGATCGATCCACACCAGCTCTGAGCCCGCAGCGGGACGCAACGCCTGTCGCGTGACCGCCTCATCCAGGGCCGTGACGTGACGCACCGTCGGTTGCAGGTCCCGTCGCCGGTTTCTGTCCCTGACACCTGTGGCGCTCTGCCCGGTCATCGGCAACCACATCACCCCAATTAATGGATTACCGGCTACTGCAATCCATTAATTGACCGCCCGAAATCGGGCATAACGTACGCACATCATAATGACTGTTAAGGTGCGTAAGCATTTAGGCTGGTGTGCGCGGCCGGCCAACCCGCCCGTCCTGCGGGGCATAGGGTGGGCGGCATGGCGCTACGGCTCGTTCAGGTGAACTACAAGGCTCGGGACGAATCAGCCCTCGGCCGGTTCTGGGCGGACGCGCTCGGCTGGGGCGTCTCCGTCGAGGAGCCCGGCGTGGTCAACGTCGAACCCCTGGGCTTCACCTGGCCGGACCCGACGGCCGTATGCATCGACGTCGTCATCGTTCCGGATCCGGAGACGGTGCGGTACCGCACGCACCTCGACCTCGCCACCACCTCTGCGGCACACCAGGCGGAGCTGGTGGGCCGCCTGATGGACCTCGGCGCGACGCCCGCGGACATCGGTCAGGGCGACGTCCCGTGGACGGTGCTGGCCGACCCGGAGGGCAACGTGTTCTGCGTTCTGGAGCCTCGGGAGATCTACCGGGACACCGGGCCGATCGCCGCCGTGGTGGTCGACTGCGCGGATCCGCGGGCCATGGCCCGGTTCTGGGGTGAGGCGACGGACTGGGCCCTGCACGAGGTGACCGATGACCATGCGCGGTTGCGGTCGGCCCAGGGCGTCGGACCGTACCTGGAGTTCCTGCGCAAGCCGGGGCCCAGGAGTTGGTGGAACCGGGTTCACCTGGACCTGAAGCCCTACTCCGGTGACGATCAGGCGGCGGAGGTGGCGCGGCTGGAGGCGCTCGGCGCCACAGTCGTCGACGTCGGCCAGGGCGACGTGTCGTGGCGGTGCCTCGCCGACCCCGAGGGCAACGACTTCTGCATCCTCAGCCCGGGCTGACGCCGACCACCCAGCGACCGAGCCGCCGCGGGCGCGCGGGCAGCGGCTCCGGACGGAAACCGGTTGAGCCTCGCCTGGACGTTGCCATAGGTTGCCGACGACCCGTCCCAGTGAAGACAGAGGACACATACCCGCGTGACCCCGCCTGCTCTCTGAACCTGACATCTCTTCCGCTCTGGTAGCCGACCTCCCCGTCGGCCTCGCCGGGCTGCCCTCGCGCGCCCGGTCGTACAGCGCTTGAGGCCGCGCGCAATCGGCCTCGTGTCAGGTCTTCGGAGCAATCGTGTCTTCACCACCTCATATCGTGCTGCCCTGGGTCGTCCGTCGGACCAGGCTGCCGCTGCTGTCGCGGCGGTGCGTGGACTGCGGGTCGGAGTCGGCCACCACCGGCCCCGGCAGGTTCCGGGTCAACGCCAACCACAAGTTGCTGGACGTGTGGCTGCTGGTCCGCTGCGTGTCCTGCGATCGGACCAGCAAGCTCACCGTGTACGAGCGGACGCCGGTCAGTTCGTTCGATCCGGTCGAGCTGACCGGTTACCGGGTCAACGACGCGGAGCTGGTGGCGTCCACGCTGCTGGATCCGTCGTTCGCCGGGCGTAACCGAGTCACCCTCGACTGGACGGGGGCGTGGCGGCTGGACACCCCGCCGGAGTGGCCCGGCCAGACGTGGCCGGTCCAGGTGGCGGTCGACTTCGCCGATCCGGTGCCGGTGCGTCCGGAACGGCTCATCGCCCACGGGCTCGGCCTGAGCAGGGGCGAGGCGCTGCGTCGGATCAAGTGCGACATCCCGGTGCGCCGTCCGAGGAGTACCGGATTCACCTTCACCGTGCTGGCCGGCGACTGACCGGTGGCCCGGGCGGGTCACTCCCGGCCCGCCCGGGCCACGGGGAGGCCAGGCGCCAGCCAGCCGGCGGGGACTGCCGGGTCAACAGGGCGCGCGCCCGTACGCCGCCCGGGCCTGCGCCACCTCTGCGGCCTGGCGCTCACGCCAGCGCTGCTGCGCCAACCGGTTGCAGGTGCGGCAGACCCGGCGCAGGCGGCCCGTCGCCGGATCGGTCTCCCGTTCGTGCCCGTTGCGGCAGCGCGGCGGCTGGGTGCGTTCCCGGCAGTTGTCCGCGTGGCTGAGCTGGCGCAGGTGGGTCGGCTCGATGCAGTCCGGCGCCCCGCAGTCGTGGTGGACCTCCAGGGTGGGGTCGTAGCCGCCGACGAAGACCACGTACGCGGCGATGTGTGCCCACGCCCGTCCGGCGAGCTTCTGGTGCACGCCGCGCCGGCTGCCGTAGCCGCGCACGATGAGGCATCCGGTGTCGACCCGGGTCGACCGACTCAGCAGGTACGCCCGCAGGGTGTCCTCGGTGAAGTGTCGGGACAGACCGTTGACCTGAGACAGCACCGGGTCAGCGTAGGGGCCGGGTGCGACGTGGAACCCGGCCTACCGGCGGCCGATCATGATGTTTCGGCGCGCCTGATCGTCAACCCACAGCAGGGCTGAGAGCATTTTTCACATGCGTCCGCACGACACTTCGGTGCAGTACCGCCCGTCGGCCTACCCGGCCCTGCCCGACGGGCCGATGGCCGTCACCGACGCATGGTTGCGTAACCGGCGGTTGAGCGAACACACTCGCGATGCGTACCGCCGGGACGTCGCCGGCTGGTTGGCCTGGTGCGCCGCCCGGGAACTGGACCCGCTGCGCGCGAACTTCCTGCATGTCAACGAGTACGGGCGGGCGTTGGAGAACAGCGTCTCGGCCCGGACCGGCCGCCCGTTGACCGCGGCGACGGTGGCCCGGAAACTGTCCGCGTTGTCGAGCTGGTACGACTTCCTGGTCAAACTGCGGGCGGTGGAACTCAACCCGGTCGCCGGAGCCGACCGGCCACGGGTCGACCGGGACCACTCGGCCACGGTCGGTCTCGCCCCCGACGAGGTGGACGCGCTGCTGGCGGCGGCCGAGGCCGAGACCGGGCCGACCGCTGCCCGCAACCGGGCGGCCGTCGCGCTGCTCGCCGACCTGGGACTGCGGGTGGGGGAGCTGGTCTCGCTCGACCTGACCGACCTGGGCGCCGAGCGGGGACACCGCAGCGTGCGCTTCGTCGGCAAGGGCGGCCGGTCCCGCCGTCGGGCGCTGACCCCGGGCACCGCGTACGCCGTCGACGCCTACCTGGCCGAGCGGGCCGCCGCGCAGCGGGTGGAGGTGACGCAGTTGACCGGCCCGTTGCTGGTCACCGCCAGCGGCGCCCGCCTCGACCGGCACTCGGTGTTCCGGTTGGTCCGGCGGCTCGCCCGCAGCGCCGGGATCGACGCGTGGGCGCGGCTGTCACCGCACTCGCTGCGGCACGCCTTCGCCACCACCGCGCGGTCCGAGGGGGTGCCGCTGGAGGACGTGCAGGACGCGATGGGCCATGCCGATCCGCGTACCACCCGCCGTTATGACCGGGACCGGCACAACCTGGACCGGGATCCGGCGTACGCCATCTGGGCGGCCCGGGCCCGCCGCCGCGGCTGACCGGCGGGTCAACCGCGTGGCGTGCGGACGCAGTACACGTCGCCGGAGTTGGCCTCGTGCGGCAGCGCGAGCAGGTGCGCGGCCATCTCCTCGGCATTCACCCAACGCCCGAGGGTCAGCGACTTGTCGTCGCCGAGCGCCACGTCGAACCCGTCGAACCCGAGCGTGGCGAGCCGGTCCAGGCACCGCACCGCGACCGCCCGTCCGATCGTGGTGAACTCGAACGACAGGGCGGGCAGGGGGCGGCTCAACCCGGCGAGCACGGCGTCCTCGAAGCCCTCCACGTCGATCTTGACGAAGGCCGGCGTGCCGTGCTCGGCGATGAGCGTGTCGACGGTGGTCACCGGCACCTCGATCTGACCGTCCCAGACCTGGTCCTCCCAGCCGCCCGCGCCCGCGGCGGCGGTGACGAAGTCGGTGGAGGCGGTGGAGACGGTGGGGTTGGCCGAGTTGACCAGGAAGCCGATCCGCCCGGGTTGGGCACCGCAGGCCGCCTCGATCAGCGTGACCTGGTCGTCGGCGGCGTAGATGGCCCGCAGCGCCCGCAGGCACAGCGGTTGCGGTTCGACGGCGACGACCCGGGCGCCGAGCCGGCGGAAGGTGCCGATGTGGTCTCCCACGTGCGAACCGATGTCGAAGACCAGGTCACCGGGGCGGACGAAGCGGGCGTAGAACGCGTCCATCGCCGCGTCCCGGTCGGGATCGCCGTAGTAGACCTCAAGCGATCGGCGCAGCGAGGCGGTGCGCGGGTCGGTCTTGAGGGCCTCGACCGCGGCGGAGTGGGTACCCATCGCAGCACCTTAACCCGCCCGGCGTGCTCGCCGTGGCGGTCCGCGTGGCTGCCGTTCACCCCGTGTGACGTACCTCGGCGTCCCAGATGTCGGCCCACGGACGCCGCAGCCCACGGCACAACCAGATCGGTCCGCCGTTCTCGTCGTTGTCCACCGCCACCCCCAGGTCCACCCGCCCGGCGAGGGTGACGTCGGTGAACCAGGACCGTAACCGGTCCGGCCGTGACCAGCCGACGGCAATCGCCACGTCCGCGTCGTCCGGCGGCCGGCCGAAGTCGGCCATGCTGTTGTGTCCGGGGTACGCGGCGGGCAACCCACGCTGCGGACCGAAGCGGGCCACCGCGCCCGCCTCGCCGTAGTTGCCGGTGAGGATGATCGCCCGGGCCTGCTCCTGCGCCGGCAGGGTGCGGTGCACAGCAGCCAGCGAGTCGGTGAACGCTGGCCAGCCGATGGTCTCCCCGGCGTCATAGTTGACCGCCACGACGAAGCCGGGCAGCCGGTCGGCCGGCAGGACCGGCAGCAGCAGCACCGCGTTGCTGGCGGCGGTGAGGACGACAACCGCCGCCAGCAGGGCGCGGCGTATCCGACCGCGCGCCGCCCAGCCGGCGGCGACGACCGCTCCGGCGGCGGTGAGTACCAGCAGCAGCGGGGCGTCGTAGTAGCCCTTGCCGCCGACGACCAGCACGATGCCGGCCACCACCAGCCACGCCCAGCCCAGCGCCCGGTAGCTGCGCCAGCCGGCCCGGCGCAGCAGCACCACCAGCCCGGTCACCCAGATCGGCACCACGAACGGACTGATGATCACGAAGTGCAGCAGCAGGGCGTCGAGCCGACCGCTGTAGGAACTGTCCCCGCCGGAGATCGTCGCGGCGACTCCCAGCTGCGGGAAACCGTTCACCGCCTGCCAGCTCAGGCTCGCGGCGGTGAGCAGCCCGAACAGCGCGGTGGCGGCCAGCACCCAGCGGTCACGGAGTAGCCGGCGAGGCCCGGCCAGCGCCAGCCCGGCCACCAACCCCACGGCGAGCAACGCGGGCAGCAGCTTGTTGGACATGCCGACGCCCAGCACCAGCGCGACGGCGAGGGCCCACCGACCGTCCCCGGTGCGCAGCAGTCGCACCGTGCACAGCGCGGCGGCCAACCAGACCACCAGGTCGACGGTGCTGGTGCTGAGCAGATGACCGGTGGCCAGCACGATCCCCGACGTGGCGCCGAGCAGGGCGGCGAACGTCTGTGCGCTCCGGTCCGCACCGAACTGCCGGGCGGTCGCGGCAACCAGCAGCACCGCACCTCCGGCCAACAGCGCCGACGGCGTCCGCAGGGCGAGCAGGCTGCCGGGGGCGACCGTGTCGGCGAGTCGAGCCAGCGCCGGTACCAACGGCCCCTGGTCGACGTACCCCCAGTCGAGGTGCCTGCCGGCGAGCAGGAAGTACAGCTCGTCGCGGTGGTAGCCGTAGCGTGGGGCCAGAGCCAGCAAGACCAGGGTGACCGTCGCGGCGACCAGCCACGGCCCGGTGGTCCGGAGACCGGGCTCGGGGGCCGGCGGCTGCTGTGTCGCACCGGTTCGGACCCGCGGCGTCGCCGTTGTCACCGTGACATTGTCGCCCGTGCCCGCCAGGTCGGTAGTGCTCGACCGGACGACTTGACGGTGGGCGTCAGGCGCGCTAAATAAGAAGCAGAAGTTGAGTCATGCGGACTCAACTAAGGACCTTCGGCCAGGAGAACCGAGGAGGCACCCGATGCTGATGCGCACCGACCCGTTCCGTGAGATCGACCGGCTCACCGAGCAGTTCTTCGGCAGCACCAGCCGTCCGGCCGTCATGCACATGGACGCCTACCGGGACGGTGACCACTTCTACGCCGCCTTCGACCTGCCCGGCGTCGACCCGGAGAGCATCGACTGCACCGTGCAGCGCAACGTGCTGACCGTCCGCGCCGAACGCCGCCGCCCCGCCGGCGACAACGTCGAACTGGTCGCCGCCGAACGCCCGATGGGCGTCTTCAGCCGCCAGCTCTTCCTCGGCGAGACCCTCGACACCGACAAGCTTGAGGCCGGCTACGACAACGGCGTGTTGACGCTGCGGATCCCGGTGGCCGAGCGGGCCAAGCCCCGCCGGGTCACCATCAGCGCGACCGGCAACGGCCGCAAGGAAATCAAGTCCTGATCAACGATTCGCCCCCGGCGTGGCCGGACGGGACGCGGTGCGGTCCCGCCCGGCCACGCCCACTTTCCGCCCGCCGCGCCGGCCGATTCTCTACCGTCGAGTGGTGTGGGCGCTGCGCAGCCGTGGAGCAGACCGGCCCGGCGACGTCATCCGATGCGGACCGGCCTCGCCGTCGCCGGAGCCGCGGTGGCGCTGTGCTGCGTCGGCGTCGCCGGCCTGGGCGCCTGGAATCTGCAACTGGTCACCCAGGCCGCCGCCCCGGTTCGCCAGACCGCCGAAGGGTTCCTGCGCGAAGTCACCGCGGGCGACACCGGCAGCGCGTACGAGCGGCTCTGCGCCGACGCGCGTACCCGGTGGAGCGAGATCGGCTTCACCAGCTGGGTACGCACCCCGCCGGTGGTGCGCGACTACGAGATCGTGGACGTGTCCGTGGCCACCCGCGGCGGCCGACCCCACGGCAAGGTCACCGTGCTGCTGACCCGCGACAGCGGCAGCACCGAACAACGGGACCTGTCGGTGGTGCGGGAGGACGGCGGCTGGCGGGTCTGCGGCGACCCGTACTGACCTGTCACACCCCGATTGACTCGGCCGCCTCGACCAGCCGACCGTCGCGCAGCACCAGCACCCGGTCGGCCAGCTCCACAAGCGTCGGGTCATGCGTTGCCACCAGCGCGGTCATGCCCCGGGCATGCACCAGCGCCCGCAGCAGGTCCATCACCGCCCGGCCGGTCTCCGAGTCCAACTGGCCGGTCGGCTCGTCAGCGATAAGCAGCGCCGGATCGTTGGCCAGCGCCCGGGCGATCGCCACCCGCTGCTGCTGCCCGCCGGACATCTCGTACGGCCGCTGCGCCGCGTGACCACCCAGCCCGACCAGCTCCAGCAGCACCGACACCCGCTGCTCACGGTCCGCCGCCGGAACCTTCGCCAGCCGCATCGGCACCCCCACGTTCTCCGCCGCGGACAGGATCGGAACCAGCCCGAAGGACTGGAACACGAACCCGATGGTGTCCCGACGCAGCCGCAGCAGATCCTTCTCGCTGGCCGCGGTGACCTCCTGACCGGCCACCCACACCCGCCCCGAGGTGGGCCGATCCAGGCCGCCGATGAGGTTCAGCAGGGTGGTCTTGCCCGCCCCGGAACGGCCCCGCACCGCGACCAGCTCACCGCGACCAGCACGCAACGAGACGTCCCGCACCGCGTGGACCACCCGGTCGCCACCGCCGTAGTCGCGGCTGAGCCCCTCGACCCGGATCAGATCCTGCTCGCTCACCGCGTACTCCTCTCGTCGCCGGACCGGACCTGGACGTGGTCCGGCTCCAGGGTCAACCTCACCCGGTCCCGCAGCGCCAACGCGTCGACGAAACCCGCCGGAAGCTGCATCCGCCCGGCCCGGTCCAGCACCGCGTACTCCTCGGTCACCAACTCCTCGACGCCGTCGGCGCCGACCCGCGCCGTGCGGTGCACCTCCGAGGCGGTGCGGCCGTCGCGGATCGACACCGTACGGCGCACCTGTGCGGCGACCTGCGGGTCATGGGTCACCACCACCACGGTCACCCCCAGCTCGGCGTTGATGGTGCGCAGCGCGGCGAAGACCTCCCCGGCCGTCGCCTCGTCCAGCTCACCGGTCGGCTCGTCGGCGAAGAGCACCTCCGGGTCGTTGGCCACCGCCACCGCGACGGCGCAGCGCTGCTGCTCGCCGCCGCTCATCTGCCCCGGCCGACGATCCGCGCAGTAGCCGACACCGACCATCTCCAGCAGCTCGGCCGCCCGCCGCCGAGCGGCCCGGCCACCCCGGCGCGACAGCCGCATCGGCAGCTCCACGTTCTCCCGGGCCGTCAGGTACGGCAGCAGGTTGCGTGCGGTCTGCTGCCACACGAACCCGACGGTGTGCCGCCGATACCGCAACCGCTTGGCGGCCGACATGGTCAGCAGGTCGTAACCGGCCACCCGGGCGATGCCCGCGGTCGGCGTGTCCAACCCGGACAGGATGTTCAACACCGTCGACTTGCCGGAACCGGACGCGCCCACGATGGCCAGCAGCTCACCACGGTCCACCACCAGGTCGAGGCCCTGCAACGCGACGACCTCCACCCCCTCGCTGGTGAAGATGCGGACCAGCCCGTCGCAGACGATGTGCCCGCGCAGCCGGTCGGCGCCCCCGGCCCGGGCGGCGGCTCGTTCCGCCGCCCGCCGTTGCAACGTCGCCAGGTCCGGCACATCCGACACCGCCGTCATCGGTTCTCCTCTCCCAGACGCAGCACCTCACCGAGGCGCATCCGCCGGTTCATCAGGTTCTCCACCGCCAGCCCGGTCACCAGGCCCAGGACCACCAGCCCCAACACCGAAGCCAGGACCAACGGATCCAGGTGATCACGAACCGGCACGCCGGGCACGAACGCGGACAGCCCGAGGGTCGGCCCCAGGATCCGGGGCAGGGCCACCCCCACCGCCGCCCCGGTCAACGCCGCGACCAGCACCAACGGCACCAGCTCGTACACCAGCAGCCGCCGGCCACGGCGGGCGGACAGGCCCAGGGTGCGCAGCCGGGACAGCATCCGGCCCCGCCCGGCCGCGTCGGCGACCACCGCGAACCCGACGGCGAGCACCGCCAGCGCGGTACCCCCGGCCGCGCCGGCCGTGAACGCCAAGGTCAGGACGTCGTTGGCCCCGGTCCGGTCCAGGTTTTCGCGGTACGCCCGCCAGGTCTCCAGGGCCGCCGGCACCTGGGTACGCGTCACCTCCACCCCGAGCACCGCCGACTGCCGCCGCCGTTGCGCGTCGTCGGCCACCCCCAACAACTGCGCCTGATCGATGTCGTCACCGGCGACCAGGTACCGGTTCGGGATGATCGGCGTGTACTCGTACTCGGGCAGCGCCTGCCACGGCAGCACCACGAACCGTTCGGTGCCCAACCCGACGCCCGGGAAGGCGTCGGTCACCTCGGCGACCCGGAATTCGTACAACCTGCCCTGCACATCGACGGCAGCCCGGTCACCGACCTGCGCCGCCACCTGCGACGACACCACCGCCGGTACCGGCCCGTCACCCCGGGCGGCAGCCCGCAGGGCGGCCGGCACATCCACCTCTACACCGCTGCGCGCCACCACCTCCGCGAAAGCCGGGCCGTCCACCACCAGCACCCGGGCCGTGCCGATCTGCCGCGACGGCACCCCGGCCCCCGGCGCCAGCCGACGATTCGAGTCCACCCACACCCGAGCCACCGCCGTCACCCCGGCCACCCCGGACAACGCGTCCTGAGCATCGGGGGAGAAGGTGTACCCGGTCAGCCAGGCATCCGCCGGCACCGTCAACGTGGCCGCCCGGTCCCGGGCCGCCGCGACGGTGGTGGTGACCACCCCACCGAAGACCCCGGTGCTGACCGCGACGATCAACACCGCCAACGGACCCAGCGCCACCGGCGCACCCCGTCCGGCGCGGGCGACACCGAGGAACAGCACCGCACCCCGGGCCCGCGCGGCCAGCCGACCGGCCGCCCGCAGCGGCCACGGCAACAGCCGCACCGCCACCAGCGCGGCGGCGACCGCGACCAGCACCGGCACCGAACTGAGGTACGCGTCGACCCCGGCGCCCGGGTCGAGACCACGGCGGCGCAGCAACACCACCCCGAGCGCGGCCAGCACCAGCACGCCCGCCTCGACGGTCAGCCGCCGCACCGACGGCCGTCGCCACGCCACATCGGCACGCCCGGTCACCACCCCGACCCGCCGCTGCGAGTGCATCGCCAAAACCGGCACCACGGCGGTGGTGAGCACCGCCACCGCCAGCACCAACCACGGAAACGCCCCGTCGCGACCCGGGACCCGGCTGCCCACAAGCCAACCGACAAACACGGCGAGCGGCTGCACGGGCGCGGACTCGGCGAGGCTACGCAGCCCGATGGCGGAAAGCGCCGCACCCCGGGCCCGCAGCAACGCGAACTCGTCACGTCGCCGCAGCACCGTCAACCGCGCCGCCAGCACGATCAGCCCGAGCAGGCTGGCGACCAGCCCCGCCTGCACGACCGCGAGCAGGGCCTGCACCGCGTGCAGTTGCCCGGCGAACCGCGACAGCGCACCGTCCAACGACGTCTGCACGGTCGCCCCCGAACTCCACGACATGCGGCGGGCCTCGGCCACCGCCGCCGTCACCGACTCCAGCGTCGCCGCGTTCAGGCGTCGCTCGTCGAGGCGGTACCGCCAACCACCGACCGCGGGGACACCACTGCCGGCGGAGACAACGTCCACTCCGACCCAGTCGGTCACCCCCGCCACGATGTACGGCTCACCGTCCAGCACCGGGACCACCGGCTCCAGGGCGTAGCCCAGGTCGTCCCAGACCGGGTCAGCGGCGTCTCGCGGCTCGAACACCCCGACGAGGTGCGCGTCCGCCTGACCATCGCGCCCCGCGAACCGCAACCGTTGGCCGGCACGCAACGACAGCGTCTCGGCCACCGCCCCCGACACCACCACCTCCGCCGGGCCACCCGGGCGGGTACGGGGCCAGCGCCCGGCGGTCAGCTCGGCCGCCTCCACGACGCCGGTCTGGGCGCGTAGACCGAACATCTTCCGGGCACCGCCGTTCATCGGCGGCTCGTCGCCGATGGCGAACAGTTGCTCCTCGTCCAACGACGCCGCGTACCACCGGCGCTCCACCAGGCCCGGCAGCGGCTGCGGCAACTCGGCGGCGTAGCGGTCCAGGTCCGCCTGCCCGGCAGCCACCGGCGCGGGCCGCTGCCCGGCGAGTGACACGTCCCGCACCAGGTGCGGCAGCCGGGCCACGTCGGCGCGCAACCCCCGATCGGCGTACTCCCCGGCCAGCCGCGGCGCGGCGGTCAGCAGCAGCGCCGCCACCAACCCCAGCACCGCCAGCAGGCCCACCTGCCCGCCGTACGCCCTGATCCGCCTCGCGCTCACTGGGCCGACCTTTCGTTCGCGACTGCGGGGCTCGCAAGCTCACTCCTCGCGTTCACTGGTCCTCCCCGGTGCGCAGGTGCGCGGCGGTGAGCCGCCGCCGCACGCTTACCGACACCGCGGCGCTGAACGCCAGGGCCAGCGCCAGCAGTCCGACGCCGGTACCCAGCACCGGCGGCCAGTCGACGCTGAGCAGCGGCGGAGGATCGGGGCGGTCCGCCGACGCAGTCAGGATCACCAGCGGCGCCATCGTCGCCGCCACCCCGATGCCCACGGCCAACCCCACCAGCACACCCATGCCGGCGAGGAACGACTGCTCGGCCAGCAGCGACCGGGCCACCAGGCGGTGACCCGCGCCGAGGGTGTGCAGCACCGCCAGTTCCCTGGCCCGGCGGCGTGCCGTGGCGCTGACGTCCACGGCCACGCCCACCGCGGCCAGCAGCACCGCAGCCAGGGCGGCGACGAAGAGCGCGCCACGGGCACCCACGCCGAACGGGTCGCGAGCCAGCTCGTCGGCGACGTCCTGGCGGTCCAGCACGGTCAGGTCGTCGAGCGCGGCGGCGGCCCCGGCGACCTGTGCCGCCGCACCCGGCCGGGCGGCGACCCACCACTCCTGCGGCGAGCGGACGATGCCATGCTCGTGGAACAGCCGGGTACGCAGCGACGGCAGGTCGACAAGCAACGCGGCGTCCTCGACGTCGCCGGGCAGGGCCGCGACCCGGTCCACCAGGACCACGTCGACCTCGGCGCCACCCAGGAACAGCCGGGTCTGCGCCCCGACGTCGACGTGCAGCATGTCCAGCGCCGGACCGGTGGCGACCACCGGCACCCGGCCCGGGCCGGCGGTCCGGGTGACGGCCAGTTGCACAGGGGTGTTCCGGGCGAACCAGCCCGCCGGTATGTCCCGTTCGTAGCGACCGGCCAGCGTGGCGCCGGAGACGGTCGGCGCGGTGGCCGCACCGGCGCGGTCAACCAGCTGCCACGGCCCGTCCGCAGTCAGGTCCACAGGTGTGCCGGTGGTGGTGTCCGGGCCGGCACGCAGGTTCGACAGCCGCCAGTCGAGGTTCAGCCGCGGACCACCGAGGGTCTCGGCGGTGAAGCCGGCCAGCCGCCACGGCCCGTCGCCGGCCGGCAGCTCGACGGAGAACCGCAGCGGCTCACCATCCCAGCCGGTCGAGCCCAGCGCCACCCGACGGTGTTCGCCCCGGGCGTCGCTGAGCACCATCTCGTGACGGATGGGCACGCCACTGTCGACGTCACCGCGGGTACGTAGTTGGCCGGTCAGTCGGGTGCCGGTCGGCAACACCGTCTCCGGTGCCGGTACCCGCGCGTCGGCGAGGCCGCCGAGCAGCCGGTCGGTGGATCCACCGGCCAGGTCGGCACGTAGCCGCAGCACCTGGTCGGCAGCACCGGCGTCCACCGCCACCATGGTGGCCGGCTCGGCGCCGGCGCCGAGCCGTACCGGCTCGCGCCAGGCCGGCAGGACCGCCCGGATCCCCGGCAGGTCGGCGAGCTGGTCGGCGCGGCCGTCGGGGGCGGCGCCGGTGGCCTCGGTGAGCCGCAGGTCGGCACCGACCCGGTGAGCGGCCTGGTCGTCGAGGGAACGTTGCGAGGTCCCGGCGAGGGACCAGGCCAGGGTGCCGACCGCCACGGCGAGGGCGAGCAGCAGCACCGGGCCGGCGTGCGGACGCCGCCCGGCCTGCCAGGTGCCGAGCATGACAGCGGTCCACGGCCGGCGGTCCACCCAGCGTTCCGTCAGCCGCACCAGCGGCGGCAGCAGCCGCAATGCGAGCACCGCCCCGGCCAGCACACCGAGCGTCGGCGCGGCCGCCAGCAGCGGATCGACGCCCAGCTGACCGCCCCGGGACCGGGACAGCGGGGACGAGTACCTGCTCAGCTGGTACCAGCTGAGCAGGGCCAGGCCGACGAGCAGGACGTCCAGCCCGGCCCGCTGCACCATGCCCCGCCGGCTCGGGCGGGAGCGGCTGGCCAGGTCCGCGACGTAACTGTCGCCGCGGCGCAGACTCGGACCGATCATCGCGGCCGCGCAGCCGGCGGCCGCGAGCCCGGCCACCAGCCACACCGTCGGGTCGGCCCAGTCCGGCCGCAGCGAGACGGCGGCGAGTCCGGGCAGCCGGTCGGCCAGCCCCAGCAGCTCCACCACGAGCGGCGGGGCGAGAAACACGGCCGGCAGGACGACCAGGGTGGCTTCCCGGGCGGTCAGCCCGGCCACCTGCCAGCGGGCGGCACCCCGGGCGCGCAGCAGCGCGGTCTCACCCCGCCGGTGCTCGGTGAGCAGGATCGCCACGAGCAGCAGCGCGTACCCGCCGAGCACCACCACCAGCAGCATCGGGGTGACCAGGGCGGACCGGCCGACGAGGGTGGCCTGGCGCAGCCGCTGCACCAGGTCCACCAGGTCACCGCTGACAACCGCCGAGTCGCCGAGGCCGGCTTCGGCCGGGCTGCTCGTGGTGATCCGGCCGGCGGCGTCGGCGAGCCGGTCCAGGGCGGTCGGGCCGACCCCGGCCAGGTCAGGCTCGACCAGCCAGCCAGCGGAGGCGTTGGCCAGGAAGTGGGTGTCGAAGTCGTCCCGGGACACCGTCATCGGGCCGTAGGTGGCCGCCTGCGGCAGCGAACCGGTTGTCGTCTCCGGCGCCAACCGCCAGTACGCGGAATCCGGGTCGACCGGGGTGAACACGCCCGTCACGACGACCTCGGTGACCTGCCCGCTGAGCCCGTCGGTGATCGGGATGCGGTCGCCGACGCCCACCCGCAGCGTCGTCGCGGCCACCTCGGCGATCGCGGTCTGCACCGGACCGGCCCCGGTCTGCGGCCACGACCCGGCGGTCAGCCGCGCGTGCGCGGGCAGATCGTCGAGGAACATCACCGACGCGTAGGTGGCACCGCTGCGGTCGGCGACGGCGTCGCCGGTGTCTCCGCGCAGCTGCCGACCGGCCGCGTAGCCGGCGGTGCTGACCCGGGCCGGTAGGCCGGCCAGGTCGGCGGCGACCTGCTTGCGCAACGCGTCGTCACGGTCCCGCAGCGCCTCCGCGGTGCGGCCGGCGGAGGCGCGTACCAGAATCGAGCGTTCCTCGGCGGTGGCCGCCGTCAGCACGTTGCGGGTGCCGGAGTCGACGACGTCCCGGCTGTACGCGGCCAGACCGGCGAGCGCGACGGTGGCCACCAGCGCCGCCCCGGCGGCCGCCAGCAGCAGACCCCTCGTGGCCCGGGCACGCCGCAACGCGAACCTCATGTGTCCTGTACCCCCGCCGGTTCGCGGGCCGTTGTGGCCCCTGGTTGCTGCCGTCATGCACCAGGAGGGGCCGAGTCCCGCGAAAGGTTCGCAGCGGTGATCGTTTCGTTATGCAGGGACGCGGCCTCCGCTGCCGGGGCCCAGGTCACCGGCGCGGTGGTGCCGCCGGCAGAGCACCTGGTACCGCACGTCCGCGGTGTCGACGGTGTCGCCGATGACGACCTGCGCGCCCTCGCGGGCCACCCGCCCGTCGGCGACCCGGGCGTTGAGCAGGCCCTCACGGCCGCACCAGCAGAGCACCTCGACCTGGATCCGGGCCACCGAGTCGGCCAGCTCGAACAGCCGCTGCGCCGCCGGGAACAGGCTGGAGCGGAAGTCGGTGGCCAGGCCGAAGGCGTACACGTCGACGTCGTAGCTGTCGACCAGGTCGGCCATCTGCTCCACGTGCTCGACCCCGTAGAAGCTGGCCTCGTCGCAGATCAGGTAGTCCACCCGCACCCCGTCGGCCCAGGCGTCGCGCACAAGCGTGCGCAGGTCGAGCGCGTCGGTCACCTCGATGGCCTCGTGGGCCAGCCCGATGCGGGTGGTGACCTGCGGGCCCAGGGAGCGGTCGATGCGGGTGGTCACCAGTCCCCGGCGGCCCTGGCGGGCATGGTTGTAATTCATCTGCAGCGCCATCGTGGACTTGCCGCAGTCCATCGGCCCCCAGTAGAACCGCAGCGCGGCGGCGTGCGCCGGCCGCCCGTCGACGCCACGGGCGGCGACGCACCCGGCCGGGCTGTCGCCCGCAGCGGGCAGTGTCGGGCGGGCCAGGCAGGTCGGTACGGCGTCGTCGGTCGTCACGGACCGGCAGCCTAGTGCGGTGTGCTCCCGGCTGGCGCGGTCGACCCGGCCGGGGTGTCGATCATCGCATCGTTGCCCGGGTCAGAGCACCCGGGGCGGGGTGTTGCCGGCGGCGACGATGGCCCGTCGGATCGGTACCGCCAACAACAGCAGGAAGCCGACCACGAAGAAGATCAGCAGGGAGACCAGACCGACCCGGTAGGAGTTGGTGAGCTGGAACACCAGCCCGAACGCCGCCGGTCCGAGCCAACTGGTGCCCTTGTCGCTGATCTCGTAGAAGCCGTAGTACTCACCCTCCTTGCCGTCGGGGATCAACTGACTGAACAGCGACCGGCTCAGTGCCTGGCTGCCGCCGAGGACCAGGCCGATGGCCGCGCCGAGCACCATGAACGGCAGCGGATCCTCAGCGGGCAACCGGAACGCCGCGACGATCACCAAGGTCCACAGCACCAGGCTCAGCAGGACCGTCTTCCACGCCCCGATCCGACCGGCCAGCGCGCCGAGGGCCAACGCGCCGCCGAAGGCCAGGAACTGCACCAGCAGGATCGTCACGATCAGGGTGCTCTGCCCCAGCCGTAGCTCCTCGGTGCCGTACACGCTGGCCAGCGTGATAACGGTCTGGATGCCGTCGTTGTAGACCAGGAACGCCAGCAGGAAGAACAGCGTCAGCGGGTACGTCTTCATCCCCCGCAGGGTGCGCCCGAGCTGCCGGAACCCGTCGGTGAGCACGTTGCCGCGGCCGGCGGCGGCCAGCGCGGCGGCGGTCGGGTGCTCCCGCAGCCAGCGCAATGGCACCAGGGTGAACGCCGCCCACCACAGCCCGGCCGACACGATCGACCAGCGGGCCAGATCCAGGGTGCGCTCGGCGGTGCCGTTGTCGAACGACTGCACCACGACCAGGTTCAACGCCAGCAGCAGACCGCCGCCCAGGTAACCCAGCGCCCAGCCCCTGCTGGAGATGCCGTCGCGTTCGTCCGGCCCGCCCAGCTGCGGCAGGAACGAGTTGTACACCACGATCGACGCCCCGAAGGCGATGTTGGCGATCAGCAGCAGCACACCGCCGAGCAGGTACCGGTCGCCGGTGACGAAGACCATCGCGGTGGTGGCGAACGCGCCGGTGAACGCGCTTGCGGCCAGCAGCCGCTTCTTGTGCAGCGACCGGTCGGCGATCGCGCCGATCACCGGCAGCACGAAGACGGTCAGCAGCACCGACAGCGAGATCGTGTACGGGTAGTACGACCCGGCGGCCACCTTGATGCCCAGCGGATAGACGTAGCCGCTGCAGTTGTCGGCACCGGATTCGCAGCCGGCAGCGAGCTTGGCGACGCTTGTCAGGTACGGCCCCAGGAACACCGTGATGACTGTGGTCTGGAAGGCCGAGTTCGCCCAGTCGTAGAAGTACCAGCCGGTGCGTTCGCGCCGGGTGCTTCGCGGTGGTGGGATGTCCTGCGCCGCCGGGGTGACCGTCTCGGCCATGGGGGTCCTCCGCCCAGGTGTTCAGGCGGCCCAGTGGCCGCGGCTGCGGTAGACGTCGCGCAGCACGCCGACGTGGTCGGTCATGATGCCATCAACCCCAAGATCAAGTAACTCGTGCATCTCGGCAGGTTCGTCGATCGTCCAGACGTGCACCTGCAGGCCGAGCCGGTGGGCCGTGCGCAGGAAGCGACGGTCGACCACCGGCACCCGCCCGTAGCGCACCGGCACCTGCGCGGCCACCACCGACGGCGGTAACCGCAGCGGCCGTCCGGTCCACGAGGCCCACCGCAGCCGGGCCACTCCGCGTACCCCGAGGCTGGTGGCGACGCGTCCGCCGGTCAGCGCCCGCAGCCGGGTCAGCCGGGCGTCGCTGAACGAGGCCAGCAGCACCCGGTCGGCGGCGCGAGCCCGGTCGACAGTGGTCACCGTGGGCGTAACCCCCTGGTCGGACTTGACGTCGATGTTGAACCGCACCTGTGGCCACGCGCCGAGCACCTCGTCCAGGCGCGGCACCACGGCGGAGCCGCCGACGCGCAGCGTGGCCAGGTCGGCCCAGCGCATGGCGCCTACCCGGCCACGCTGCCCGGTGACCCGCTCCAGGGTGTCGTCGTGGAACACCACGGCCACCCCGTCGGCGGTGCCGTGCACGTCGGTCTCGACGTACCGGTAGCCCAGCTCGACCGCCCGCGCGAACGCGGCGGCGGTGTTCTCGTCGCCGTCGGCGGCGCCGCCGCGATGGGCGAAGGCCAGCGGCGCGGGTGCGTCGAGGTAGGGGTGCGCGTTCGTGGGCACGCGGCGCAGTATGCCTGGCCCCGGTGACCGCCCGGTGGCGGGCCGGCGGCGACCCGGATTCGTCCCGTCGTCCACGCCCCATCCGATACCCACCGGTGATTGCCGGATGCCGGACAGTAACCTTCCCTGCTCGGTCGGCACCGGCGACGATGCCCCGGTGATGCCGTGGACGAGTTCCGTACCGCGACGAGACGACCCGCCCTCGACGCCGGCGGCGCTGACCATCCGCCCGGTGCACCCGCTGCCCGGACGCGTCGCGCCACCGCGCCGCCCGGCGACCCGCGATCTTCCGCCGGGGTTCGGGGCGCTGCTGGTCACGACCCTGGCCGCCGGCAGCCCCTGGGGGTACGAGGTGCTGCGGGAGCTGAGCGTCAACCTGCCCCGCATCGACGGCCCGGCCGGGATCCTCACGACCGCGGTCGACGCGCTGCTGCTGGGGCTGTCGTGGCTGCGGTGGGGCAGCCCGGACACCCTGTCCAGCTACCAGCTCGCGCGCACCGCCCAGGTGGCGCTGTTCGTCCTGATCGTGCTGGTGCTGCTGCGCAGGTTGGCCGCCTGGGCCACGCCTCCCCGGGCGTACCGCTTCTTCGGCACGCTCGGCGCGACAGTCGTGGCGGCGACGCTCGCCACGACCGTCGGCGCCCTGGTGCACCTGGCCGTCGACAGCGGCGTCTACACCGGGTCGGCGATGCGTGCGGAACTGCTGAACGAACTGGTACGGGCACTGCTGTGCGGCTTCGTCGTCGGCCTGCTGCTCGCGGTGGCGCCGGCACGGCGGCGCCGGCCGCGACCGACCGTTCCCGGTCTGGGAGGCAACTGACATGGTGATCCGGCAGGCCACCCCCGAGGTCTCGACGGCGGGCCCGGCGGACGCCACGAGCGAGGCGACCCGCTACCTGTGCGTGGCGGCGCACACCGACGACACGTTCGCCGACTCGGCCCTGTCCGAGGTCCTCGACGACGAACTTCGGGCGGTGGCGCCCTCGGTCGGCTTCGACCTGACCACCGTGCTGCGGCACTGCCTTGAGGCACGTCAGCGGCGCATCCGTCGCGATGCCGGCCTGCTGATCGCCGGCAGCATGGCCCTGCTGCTGGCGC
Source organism: Verrucosispora sp. WMMD703 (assembly GCF_049178935.1). Taxonomy (NCBI): domain Bacteria; kingdom Bacillati; phylum Actinomycetota; class Actinomycetes; order Micromonosporales; family Micromonosporaceae; genus Micromonospora; species Verrucosispora sp. WMMD703. The sequence continues at coordinate 3,587,643 of NZ_JBMHMM010000004.1, forward strand.
CGCTGTGGACGCTGCTGGCCGCGGCGGTGCTGGCGGTCGGCATGTCGCTGACCCGGGCCAACCGGAACGGCCCACTGGCCTCGGCGGCGGCACTGGTCGCGACGGTCGTGGTGTCGCTGTGGCTGGTGGCGCAGTTCGCCGGGGTGCAGACCGACGAGGACGGCACGCTCGACTGGATGATCGGCCTGCCGTGGCTGGCGCTGGTGGCGGGGCTGCTCGCGTACCTGATCCTTGTGCTGCACCTGCTGGGCACCCGGCAGCTGCTGGTGCAGCGGCTGCGGCGCGGTCACTTCCAGCCCACGTCGGCCGAAACCGGCCCGGTGCCGCAGCGCCACGCGGCACGCCTGGCCCAGCTCGACACGGCCCAGCACGGCAACGTGACGATCTACAGCGGGTACACCCCGTTCGTGGGGCACGGCGCACCGGTGGCCGGCTGGTCGTTCGCCCTGCCCATCCACCGGGCCGAACAGCACCTGCCCGAACCGGCGACGGCGGTCACCGACGACGACCCGGACGCCACCGTACAGTTCGCCGTGGTGGATCTGATCGACCACGTGCGGCAACGACTGGCGGCGATCCGGCTCGACCCGGCCGGCGACCCGGAGCTGAATCCGGAACGGCTCGCCGGGCTGGTGCTTGAGGATCGGGTCTTCGTGCACGGCGGTCTGCTGACCGACGATCCGCAGCTGCTGCCCGAGCGCAGCCGGATGCCCCGGCAACGCTGGTCCGACGAGCGGCTGCGAGCGGTGGCGAGCCGGCCGCAGGGCGCCGCCCGACACTTTCTGGGCGCTCTGGTGCCGTCCTGGGGCGGCGAGGTGGTGGCCTGCACGTTCCTGCACTTCTCCACCGATGGTCGGGTGCTCTACCTGGAGTGCGCCCGGACGTTGCTGGAGCCGCCCCGCATCGAGTACCACGACGTGGACCGGCTGACCGAGTGGATCCCGGTGCGCCAGTTCGTCCAGTTGTTCACCGCCGCCGCCGAGCAGTTGGTGCGTACCGCCTTCGGCGCGCCGGTGCGCCTGGTACGCGACGGCGTCCGGGTGGTTCGTCACCAGATCCGGCAGTCGCGGTCCCGCCGGATGGCCCGCGAGGACCTCGGCTACGACTACGGCGCCCGGGCCGGGGTGCGGGAGCTGGCCACCGGCACCACCTACCACAACTACTTTCAGGTGCTCGACGCCGCGAAGCATCTCAAGGTGGTCGAGCGGCACGTGCTGGCCGCCATCGTCGACTTCCTGGAGGACAAGGGTGTGGACACCGCCGAGTTCCGCACCCGGCAAACCATGATCCTCAACCAGGGTGTGATCCAGACCGGCGGCCTCAGCGTCGTCGGCAACCAGGCGGTGGGCGCCGGCGCGCGGGCGGAGCAGCAGACCACCACGGAACAGCCGTCACCGCAGGGCACAAGCCGTCGAGCCGGCACCGGGAGGCCGTCATGACCACGTCCGACAACTCGATCAACTTCGGGATCCAGCAGTCGGGTGGGGTGAGCCAGGTCGGCAACCAGGCGGTGGGTCCGGGAGCGCACGCGGTCGGTGGGACGTTGTGGGCCACGGCGCCGGGGGTGGACGTGCCGGCGCTGGTGGCCCAGCTGGTGCAGACCCTCGACCGGCACCGTGACGAGCTGCCGGAGCCGGCTCGGGCGGTGGCCGCGGAACTGCGGGTCCAGCTGGCACGGCCGGATCCGGAACCGGCCCGGGTCACGGCGCTGTTGCAGCGCCTGGCGGCCCTGGCCGCGCCGGTGGCGCCGGTGGCCTCGGCCGTGACCGAGGTGTTGCGGGCGGTGCAGCAGGCGACCTGAGGCTCAGCCGGTGGCGGGGCGGCGCCGGTGGGCGCGGCTGGGGTCGACCGGCCGGCTGGGGTCGAGGTGGCGGGGGCGGTCGGGTTCGTCCGGCCGCAGCGGGGCCAGGGTGTCGGTGAGCGCGTCGATGATCCGGTCGGTGGCCTGTCGGGCCGCGCCCGGCGTGCCACGGGTCACCTCGGCCAGGTCCACCGGGTCGCCGAAGTGCACCCGTACGGTGGGGCGGCGCACCAGCGCCCGGGCGACGCCGCGCAGCATCCCTTTCGGGGCCTGGTAGGGCAGCACCTCGTGGGATCCCCACTGGGCGAGGGGAATCACGGGCGCGCCGCAGGCCAGGGCGAGGCGGGCGGCGCCGGTCTTGCCGCGTTCGGGCCACATGCCCGGGTCCAGGCCGATGCGTCCCTCCGGGTAGACCAGGATCGGTGCGCCGGCGGCGACCGCGGCGGCGGCATCGTCCAGGGCCCGGTGTACGCCGCTGGTGCCCCGGTCGACGCGGATGTGCCCGGCGCTGCGCATCGCGGTCCCGATCAGCGGGGCCCGGAACAGCCCGCCGGTGGCCATGATCCTGGGTGCCACCCGGCGGGCCCGGCAGGCCGCGGCGAGCACGATCGGGTCGAACGGGCTGATGTGGTTGGCGGCCAGGATCAGCGGCCCGCCACGCAACCGGGCCGGGATGTCGCCGGTGACCTCCAGCCGGGCCAGCGTCCCGACGACGACGCGGGCCAGCAGCAACGCGACGCGCCAGATCAGCGGCGGACGCCAGGGGGAGTGGGCTGCTTCCATCAGCGGGAAATGGTCGCACGGCGGGCGGGCGGGCGGCGCGGCGGCCAGGGCGGGCCGTACGGCAGAGGTGAGCAGGGTCATTGGTCCCGGTCCGGTTCGGGCCGGCCGCCTCTGCCAATCCTCGTACGACACGCTGTAGTATTTACTACGTCTTGTAGTATGAATAGCCTGGGGGTCGCAGGTGGACGCGTTGGACGTCGCCCGCTGGCAGTTCGGTGTCACCACCGTCTACCACTTTCTCTTCGTGCCGTTGACCATCGGCCTGTCCGTTCTGGTCGCCATCCTGCAGACACTCTGGCACCGCACGGGGGACGAGAAGTACCTCAAGCTCACCAAGTTCTACGGCAAACTCTTCCTGATCAACTTCGCCATGGGCGTGGTCACCGGCATCGTGCAGGAGTTCCAGTTCGGCATGAACTGGAGCGACTACTCCCGCTTCGTCGGCGACATCTTCGGCGCGCCCCTGGCCATCGAGGCCCTGGTCGCGTTCTTCCTCGAATCCACATTCATCGGACTGTGGATCTTCGGCTGGGACCGACTACCCAAACGCCTGCACCTGGCCAGCATCTGGGCCGCGGCCATCGGCACCAACCTGTCGGCGTACTTCATCCTCGCCGCGAACTCGTTCATGCAGAACCCGGTCGGCTACCGCTACAACCCGGACACCGGTCGCGCCGAACTGACCGACTTCGTCGCCGTGCTGACCAACAAGGTCGCCCTGATCACCTTTCCGCACACCATCGCCGGCGCCTTCCTGGTCGCCGGGTCGCTGCTGGTGGCCGTCGCCCTGTGGCACCTCATCCGCCACCGCGACAGCGCCGACACCCCGGCCTACCGCTTCGCCGCCCGCTTCGGCTCCTGGGTCACCCTGGTCTCCGCCACGGTCGTCGTCATCACCGGCGACATCCAAGGCAAGATCATGACGCAGGTGCAGCCGATGAAGATGGCCGCCGCCGAAGGGCTCTACGCCACCGAGAGCCCCGCGTCGTTCTCCGTACTGACCGTCGGCAGCCTCGACGGCAGCCGCGAACTGTTCGCCCTCAAGATCCCGTACCTGCTGTCCTACCTCGGCACCGGCGACCCCAACGGCACCGTGCAGGGCATCAACGACCTCCAGGCCCGCTACAGCGCCCAGTACGGCGCCGGCAGCTACACCCCGATCATCCCGGTCACCTACTGGAGCTTCCGGCTCATGATCGGCTTCGGGCTCGCCGCCGCCGCCATCGCCCTGCTGGTGCTCTGGACCCAGCGCAGAGGCCGCGCCGTACCGAACAGCAAATGGCTGCTGCGCGCCGGCCTGGCCATGCCGATCCTGCCGCTGCTGGCCAACTCCTTCGGTTGGATCTTCACCGAGATGGGCCGCCAGCCCTGGATCGTCTTCGGCGAGATGCTCACCCGCGACGGCGTGTCCCGCAGCGTCTCCCTGACCGAGGTGCTCACCTCCTTCACCGCCTTCACCCTCATCTACGCCGTCCTCGCCGTCATCGAGGTGAAACTGCTGATCCGTTACGCCAAGGCCGGCGTACCAGACGTCACCCCGGCCCCCGAACCCGACGACACCGACGACGCCGAGCGCCCGCTCGCCTTCGCCTACTGAGTCCGGAGCCCCACCGTGGAACTGACCACCATCTGGTTTCTCCTCGTCGCCGTGCTGTTCACCGGCTACTTCATCCTCGAAGGCTTCGACTTCGGCGTCGGCATGCTGCTGCCCGTGCTCGGTCGCGACGACAAGGAACGCCGAGTCATGATCAACACGATCGGGCCGGTCTGGGACGGCAACGAGGTCTGGCTGATCACCGCCGGAGGCGCCATGTTCGCCGCCTTCCCCGAGTGGTACGCCACCCTCTTCTCCGGCTTCTACCTGCCCCTGCTGCTCGTCCTGCTGGCCCTGATCGCCCGCGGCGTCGCCTTCGAATACCGCCACAAGCGTCCCGAGGCGTCCTGGAAACGCCGCTGGGACAACGCCATCTTCGTCGGCTCCCTCGTCCCCGCCATCCTGTGGGGCGTGGCGTTCGCCAACATCCTGCGCGGCGTGCCGCTGGACGCCGACCACGAGTATGTCGGCGGACTGCTCAACCTGCTCAACCCGTACGCCCTGCTCGGCGGCGCGACCACCGCGGCGCTGTTCGCCACCCACGGCGCCGTCTTCGTCGCCCTCAAGACCGTCGGCGACATCCGCGGCCGGGCCGCCGCGCTCGCCGTGCGCCTGGGCGTGGCCGCGGCGGTCCTCGCGGTGGCCTTCCTGAGCTGGACCCTGACCATCCGCTCCAGCACGGCCGCCGTCGTGCTCGCCGTCGCCGCCGCGCTCGCCCTGCTCGGCGGTCTCGCCGCCGCCACGGTACGCCGGGAGGGCTGGGCCTTCACCGGCACCGCCGCCGCGATCGGCCTGGCCGTGGCCACCCTGTTCGCCGCCCTGTTCCCGAACGTGCTGCCCTCCACGCTGGACCCCGCCGGCACACTTACCGCCACCAACGCCGCTTCCACCCCCTACACCCTCACGATCATGACCTGGGTGGCGGTGTTCTTCACCCCGATCGTGCTGGCCTACCAGGGCTGGACCTACTGGGTCTTCCGCAAGCGCATAGGCGTGGCCCACATCCCGCAACACTGACCGGCCGGCGGACGGGATCCGGGAAAACCCGGGCCCCGCCCGTCACGCCGCCGCCAGGGTCTGCTCGGCGCGGCGGCGCACCACCTCCAGCACCCGCGCCGCCGCCGCGAGGTCGTCGGTCGGAAGATCGGCCCACAGCCGGGCGCCGATCTCGGCGGAAGCCGCGGCGACCAGCTGCTGCGTGTGCCGCCCGGTCGGGGTCAGCGCGACCCGGGAGGCGTCGGTGGGCAGCGGTGCCACAAGCGTCGCCGCGATCAACTCGGCAAGCGTGGCGTACGCCGTCGCGGTCGACACCTTCACCGCGTCAACCAGCCGACGGGCGGCATCGACGCGGGGGAGCGGAGCATCGGCGGCAGCCAACGCGTTGAGCAGCAACGCCTGCGCGAAGGTCAACCCGAGACGGTCCAGCTCCCGCTCCAGCACCGCCCGGGTGGCGTAGTGGGTCCGGCCGAGGATCTGCCCGTTGAGGATGAGGGACATGTCAACCTCTATTCATTGGTGAAGCCAACGTTGGCGGGGCCAACATAGCACCGATCGTGGGTGCCGCCAACGAAATCGCGTACAGTCCCCACATGGAGCAACCCAGCGCCCCCACACCCAAACGACTGCGCACCACACCCAGCTGGCTGCTCACCCAGACCGCCGCCCACGCCACCCGCCTCGTCACCACCGCACTCGCCACCCGCCACGCCCGCGGCTACCACTACCGACTACTGGCCACCCTCGCCGAAACCGGCCCCGCCAGCCAGGCCGACCTCGGCCGACACAGCGGCATCGACCGCAGCGACATCGTCGCCACCCTCAACGACCTCGCCGACCGCCACCTCGTACGCCGCCAAGCCGACCCCACCGACCGCCGCCGCAACATCGTCCACATCACACCCGCCGGCCAACTCGAACTCACCAACCTGCAACACGCCCTCGACACCGCCCAGGACACCCTGCTCGCCCCACTGAACCCCACCGACCGCCACGAACTCGTCCGCCTGCTCGACCTCCTGCTCACCCACCACAGCGAACCGGAAGGCTGACCATGGCCCGCACCCACCACTACGCCACCACCGTCACCTGGACCGGCAACCTCGGCACCGGCACCAGCAGCTACCGCGACTACCGACGCGACCACGACATCACCACCGACGGCCGCCCACCCATCCCCGGCAGCTCCGACCCCACCTTCCACGGCGACCGCACCCGCTGGAACCCCGAACAACTCCTCCTCGCCGCCCTGTCCCAGTGCCACATGCTCGCCTACCTGCACCTGTGCGCCGACAAAGGCATCGTCGTCACCGACTACATCGACCACGCCACCGGCACCATGACCACCGACAACACCGGCAACGGCCACTTCACCGAGGTCACCCTGCGACCCCACGTCACCGTCGCCGACCCCACCACCACCGACATCGCCACCGCCCTGCACGACGACGCCCACCACACCTGCTTCATCGCCAACTCGGTCAACTTCCCAGTCCGCCACCACCCCGTCACCACCACCTGAACCCACCGGAAATCCCGTCGACCCCACCACCACGACCGCTATCGTCGGCCCGTGCCCGACGTGCGTGAACTCACCCCCGACGACCTGAACGACGCCTGGCAACTCGGCCGGCTCGCCTTCGGCTCCGACCCGCAACCACCCCCACCACCAAACCCCACCGGCCGAACCGCCCACGGCGCCTTCGACCCCACCGGAAAACTCATCGGCAAAGCCATCGACCTGCACGACGAACAATGGTGGAGCGGACACGCCGTACCCGCCGCCGACGTCGCCGGCGTCGCCGTCGCCCCCGAAGCACGCGGCACCGGAGTGGGCCGAGCCCTACTGACCACCCTGCTCCGCCACGCCCGCGACCGCGGCGCCGCCGTCAGCACGCTGTTCCCCACCACCGCCGCCCCCTACCGCGCCTGCGGCTGGGAGATCACCGGCCAACTACGCACCCTCGACCTACCCACCGCCACCCTGCCCCGACACCGCCCCGACCCACGGCTGACCATCCGCGCCGGCACCACCGCCGACCTGCCCGCCACCGCCGAGCTCTACCGACGCGTCGCCCACCACCGCAACGGCCTGCTCACCCGCACCCACCGCCGGTTCACCGCCACCGACGAACTGCCCTACGACGGGCTCACCCTCGTCGAACACGACAGCCAACTGGTCGGCTACGCCGGCTGGGACCGAGGCCGCGGCTACGGCCCCGACGCCGTACTCACAGTCGAAGACATCTTCGCCACCACCGCCGACGCCGCCCAAGCCCTCGTCGGCACCCTCGCCAGCTGGTACAGCGTCACCCCGACCCTGCGCGTGACCCCGCTACCCGACGACACCGTCAGCACCCACCTGCCCCTGGAACGCGCCCGCGAACACGAACGCGAAGCCTGGATGCACCGACCCGTCGACATCGTCCGCGCCGTACAGGCCCGCGGCTGGCCCACCCACACCCACGGCCAGGTCACCTTCACCCTCACCGACGACCTCGCCGACTGGAACACCGGCACCTGGCAACTCACCGTCGCCGACGGCCACGCCGACCTGCACCGCACCACCACCGACGCCGACCTGCACCTGACCGTACGCGGCTTCGCCCGCCTCTACACCGGCACCGCCACCGCCCGCACCCTCGCCGAAACCGGACTGCTGCACCACCGCACCCCCGACCCGGCCGCCCTGGACCTGCTCGCCGCCGGACCCACCGCCCACCTCATCGACTACTTCTGACAAACGCCGACGGCCCGGCCCGGCAGGGGATGCCGGACCGGGCCACCGATCGGATCGAAACCCTCAGCCCGCCTCGCGCAACTCCGCCAACCGGGCCTCGATCTCCGCCAACTCCGCCCGCAACTTCTCCGCCTGCCGCTCCGCCTCCGACCGCTCGGCGGCCAGGATCTGCTCCACCGCCTCGTGCACCCCCGGCACGTCCACCAACGCCACCATCCGCAGCGCCTCCGCCGGCTTGAGCACATACGGCTTGGCCAACACCTTCCCACCCTGCTGCGCCGCGACCGTCCACTCGCCCTCGGCATAGGCCAACGTCACCGTCAACCCCGCCGGCCCCTTCGGCTTCGCCGCCTTCACCGCCCGCCGAGCCGGCTTCGCCTCCACCTTCGACCCCACCGTCTCGTCCACCCTCGGCTCCTCCCGACCCGACTGCTCATCCCGACCCGGCTGCTCCTCACGACGCTGCTGCGGCACCCGATCCAACACGAACTCCGGCGTCACCACCGCCGGCTCGACCGGCGCCGGCTCCACCTTCGACTCGGCCGGCCGCCGACCCGCACCCCGCGGCGCCACCGCCACATCGGCGGGGGAGAAGGGCAACTCGTCGCGCCCGAACCGCACCACCACGAACTCGTCGGACTCCGCCGGATCGGTCAACTCCACCACCTGACCCAACTGACCAGCGATCTGACCGGCCGCCGCCGTGAACACGACCTTCGGCTTACGCCCCGCGGCCAACGCCTCCCGGATGCCGCGCACCTCGTCCTCGGACAAACCCTGACCAGCGGCACCCATCGCCCAACCTCATTCCTCGTACACGTGTTCAGCCGCCTGCCTTGATACCAGCAGCCAGCGACAACCCGAAGATCAGCCCCCCAACGCCCGCAACGCCCGATCGGCGTGCTCATTCATGCCCAACTCGCTGTGCACCACCTCGACGACCCGCCGATCGACCCCGATCACGAACGTCATCCGCCGGGTACTCAACGGCCCCAACGGCAACCGCCGCCGCACCCCGAACCGCTCGGCCACCACACCGTCCGGATCCGACAACAACGGATAGTCGAAACCGTGCAACCGCGAGAACTCCGCCTGACGCCGCACCGAATCCCGGCTGATGCCCACCCGCTGCGCCCCGACCGCCGCGAACTCCGCCGCCAGATCCCGGAAGTGACAACTCTCCGCCGTGCACCCCCGCGTCATCGCCGCCGGATAGAAGAACAACACCACCGGCCCCGCCGCCAGCAACTCCGTCAACCGCCGCGGCCGACCCGTCTCGTCCGGCAACTCGAAATCCTCGACCAGATCCCCGACACCCACACCCGCCACAAGCCCTCCCAACGACACCATCGCCGCGAGCGTAAGCCATCGCCCACCACCGACCGTGCGCTCGACCACACCGCGCTACCCGCCACCGCCACCACGCCGGTAACGTCCCCGACACCGGCTCGGGGCAGGGGAGAGGTCCATTGGACAGCGTCACCGTCATCACCGGCGGCAGCCGCGGCATCGGCGCCGCCACCGCCCGCCGCCTCGCCCACACCGGCCAGCACATCGCCATCGGCTACCGCCGCGACCACACCGCCGCCGACACCGTCGTGGCCGAACTGCGCGCCACCGGCGTACGCGCCATCGCCGTCCCCGCCGACACCCGCGACCCCGACCAGGTCACCGCCCTGTTCGACGCCGCAGCCGAACTCGGCACCCTCACCGGCCTGGTCAACAACGCGGGCATCACCAGCCCGATCGGCCCCTTCACCGACCTCGACCCCGACGACCTGCGCCGCGTCGTCGACGTCAACCTCATCGGCTACGTCCTCTGCGCCCAACAGGCCGCCCGCCGGATGAGCGACGGCGCCGCCATCGTCAACCTCTCCTCCGTCGCCGCCACCCTCGGCAGCCCAGGGGAGTACGTGCACTACGCCGCCGTCAAAGCCGCCACCGACGCGCTCACCACCGGCCTAGCCAAGGAACTCGCCCCCCGCGGCATCCGCGTCAACGCCGTCGCCCCCGGCATCATCCGCACCGACATCCACGCGCTCTCCGGCCAACCCGACCGGCCCGACCAAGCCGCCGGCCGGATCCCACTCGGCCGCCCCGGCGAACCCGACGAGGTCGCCGCCGCCGTCGCCTGGCTGCTCAGCCCCGACGCCTCCTACACCACCGGCGCCATCCTCCGCGTCGGCGGCGGCCTCTGACCGCCGACCGGACAGCGCGGGACGGTGCGGGCACGCCAACGAACTCGTCGTACGGGAATGCGCACCGGCCTGGCGGGTAGCCGCACTACGCCGCCACCGCGCACAGGGGTGCCCGGCGGCTGCTCGACGCAGGAGGGGAGCAGACATGCAGACCACCTACGACTCGGTGGACGACCTGGCCGCGGCGCTGCGCCGGGCGGCGTCCGCCCACGACCGCCACGAGAAGAAACTCGGCCACCCCGACCCCGACTGGCCGGACTGGTACGCCCGACACATGGTCGACGAGCGCGCCGGCCACGAACAGCACCGCTGAGCGTTGAACCGCCGGTACCCGTGCCCACCGTCAGGCAGGCCACGGCACCTCGTGGTACGTGATCCCCGAGGAGATGGTGACAATATGCTCGTGCCGCCGCAACGGGCCGTTCCGTAGCGCGTCGAGGTCGACCGGTCGCGCCTCGACGAAGACAGTCGGCCAGATGAGATCCGGAACGGGTTGGCTGTTCAGCGGATCGCCGATCCGTGACCATTCGGCCCGAGCAGTCCAGTCCTGTGACCATCCGACTTGAACAGTCAGGTCCTGCCCAGGGACGAGGTAGCCCAACGCGGGCGGAGGCAGCAGCAATCCGTCCTCGGTCCTGCCGTTCGCCGCGTAGTAACTCTCGACCTCCTCGATGGCCGACTCGGTGGACGGCATTAGCCCGGTAGCTCTGGCGTGTCTGTCGACCTCCCGCAGCACCTTCAGCAGGTCGCCGTCGGCCCCGAAGTACCTGGTCTCGGTGAGACCGCAACTGAGGCGGTACTCGTCGTGGGGCCACAGACCGTTCGTGTCGCCGGCATGGCAGATATCCCGCGTTGCCACGGCGACCGGCGTGAGCGGCGACGCCCGGGCCACGTCGGAGAGCAGGATGCTGATCTGCTCGGCGCTCGACGCACCTGCCTGTCGGACCGCTGCCGACTGCGCCTCCCGGCTGGCTTCCTCGGGCGTGGGTGCGTCCGACCCGCAGGCCGCCAGCGTGAACACCAGAGCTGCGGCTGTCGCCGACGTGACCAGGTGACGAGGAGTCATGGTTGCGAGGATGCTGGCCGCCGTCAGACGAAGCATGAGTCGCCGTACTCATCTCGCCGCATCGTCGACATCGTGAACGCCAGAGGTGGGAAGCCGCACGTCGGCGGCCCCGCCTCTCCTCGACGACGACAGTCCACGTACCGATTCGATAATGCACATTATGTAAAGTTGAGGCGGGTGGGGCCCCTGCCCTGACCGATCCAAGGGCCCACCCGACCGTCAGCCGGTGGGACCGAAGTTGACTTCGGCGGCCTGGACGGTCCCGGCCTGGCGGCCGGGTGCGCTGTGGAAGCTCCAGTACAGGTTGGTGTGGGCGATGACCTGCTCCGGCGGCGGCGCGCCGTAGGCGGTCAGGTCTTCCGTGGTGTGCGCGTCGCCGACAAGCGTCGCGTCGTAGCCGCGCACGAACGCGCCGTGCAGAGTCGATCGGATGCACGCGTCGGTCTGCGCGCCCGTGACGACCAGCCGGCCCACGCCGCGTTCGGCGAGCACCGCCTCCAGGTCGGTGTCCTCGAACGAGTCGCCGTAGCGCTTGTGCACCAACGGCTCGGTGTCCTGGCGGAGCAGCTCGGGCACGTACTGCCAGGCCTCGCTGCCCGGTGGGAGGCCTTCGTCGGAGTGCTGCACCCAGACGACCGGCACGCCCTCGGCGCGCGCCTTACCCAGCACCGTGTTGATGTTGGCGATGACGCCGTCACGGTCATGGGCGTCCGCCACCACCCCGTTCTGCACGTCGATGACGAGCAGCGCGGTGTTGGGTCGCTCGGGCAGGGTCGTCATGGTGCGCCTCCGGTGACGGTGAACTCGGTGATCGCACCGTAGCTCCGACCCCTGACAGAAACGCTCCCCTGCCCTCGGGCCCGGAACGCGAAAGTCATGCATAATATCCCTTATGCATGACAAACAGGACGAATCGGTAACAACGCTGATCGAGGAGTTCCTGACCGCCCGGGCCACCCGTAAGCCCTCCCCGCACACCCAGGCGGCCTACCGGCGGGATCTGACCGCCGTCGCCGCCCTCGCCGCGGAGCTGTCCACCCCTCCCCTCCCCCTGGCCGAACTGCCCGTCGACGCGCTCTCCCCCAGGCTGATCCGGGCCGCGTTCGCCCGGTTCGCCGCCGGCCGAGCGGCCAGTTCCGTCGGTCGGGCCTGGTCCACCTGGAACGGCTTCTTCTCCTTCCTGGTCGCCGAGCAGGTGGTGCCCGGCAATCCGATGCCGGCCGTGGGACGTCCCCGCACTCCCCTGCCGACGCCCAAGCCGCTGCGTGGTGAGGACACCCCCGAACACCTGCTCACCTCGGCGGCACGGGCCGAGGGACGGCAGCGGGACCCGTGGCCGGAGCGGGACGTGGCGGTGCTGGCGCTGGCCCTGTGCGCGGGGCTGCGACTGTCGGAGCTGCTGGCATTACGGGTCGATTCGCTCGGTGGCCGCCCCGGTGAGCGCCGGCTGGAGGTGGCCGGCAAGGGCGGGCGCCCCCGGGTACTGCCGATCGAGCCGGATCTGGACGCGGTGCTGGCGAGCTATCTGGACAGCCGTGCCCGCCGCTTCGGCGCGCGTACGGTGCGGCAGGTGTCGCCACTGTTGGTGGACCGTCAGGGTGAGCCGCTGCGCCGGGGCGGACTGCAGTATCTGGTGGAGTCCTGCTACCGGCGGGCCGGGATCGTCGACCGGGTGCCGCGTGGGGCGCGGTTGCACGCGCTGCGGCACACGTTCGCCACCCGGTTGGCCGAGGACGGCGCCGGGGCGGCGGAGATCATGCGGCTGTTGGGGCACGCGTCGTTGGCGTCGTCGCAGACGTACATCGAGGTGACGTCGGGGCAGCAGCGGGAGGCGGTGCGGGCCAACCGTACGAACCGGGCGTTGGCGGGGCTGCTGCCGGCTCCTGACTGAGCTGACGCGGCCGGTGGTGTGGCAGGCTGGCGAGGACGCGACTGGCGGCATCGGGGATGGGATCGACCATCGGGAAGCTCGTCGTGGGGGGTCGTCCGCCTGGGCCTGCCACGGGCGAGGAGAGCCATGTCGACGACGGCGCGGTTGCTGCCGGGTGTGCCGGTGGCGGAGGAAATTCTGGCCCAGGTGGCCGAGGGTGTGGCGCAGCTGCGGGCGGCGGGGGTGACTCCGACGTTGGCGACGGTGCTGGTGGGTGACGACGAGGCCAGTGCCGGTTACATCCGGATCAAGTCTCGGCGGGCGGCGGAGCTGGGTTTCGCCTCGCCGCACGTACGGTTGGCGGCGTCGGTGTCGCAGGCCGACGTGCACGCGGTGCTGGCCGACTTCAACTCCGATCCTGGGGTGCACGGGGTGTTGGTGCAGCACCCGATCCCCGGCGGTCTGGACTACGACCGGGCGTTGCAGACCCTCGACCCGGATCGGGACGTGGACGGGATGCATCCGGTGAACATGGGGCGGCTGGCGTTGGGGTTGCCGGGGCCGTTGCCGTGCACGCCGGCGGCGATCGAGGCGTTGTTGGCGTACCACGGGGTGCCGGTGGCTGGTCGTGAGGTGGTGATCCTGGGTCGTGGGGCGACGTTGGGGCGGCCGTTGGCGATGCTGCTGGCGCAGAAGCGGTCGACGGCGAACGCGGCGGTGACGGTGGTGCACACGGGAGTGGCGGACTGGCCTCGGTACACCCGTCGGGCGGAAGTTCTGGTGGCGGCGGCCGGGGTGCCGGGCATCGTGCGGCCGGAGCATGTGCGCCCGGGTGCGGTGGTGGTCGGTGGTGGGGTGCGGTACGCGGGGCGTCGGTTGCTGCCGGACGTCGATGAGTCGTGTGCGCGGGTGGCGGGGGCGATCACGCCGAGGGTCGGTGGGGTGGGTCCGGTGACGGTGGCGATGTTGTTCCGTAACGCGTTGCGGGCGGCCCGGTCAGCGGCTGGCCGGGCGGTGTGTCGCCAGGGCGGTGGCGCTGAGGCACTACCTCGGTGAGCGCGCCCTAAAATCGGGGAGGCGGCAACAAGCCTGTAGTTGCCGCCTCCTGGGGACCGGACACCGCGACAACCCTGATGTTGCTGGGGCGCCGGAGGAGCGGCGTCCGGCGGGTTCGCGGGGTCAGGGGCGGCTGCCGAGGTCGACGACCAGGGGGCGGTGGTCGGAGATTGTCGACAGTGGGGTGCGCACGGCGGTGACCGGGGGTAGCTGGTCGTAGCCGTGCCGGTCGGCGAGGATGTGGTCGAGTTGGACGCGGGGTTGCGCGGCGGGGTAGGTGGGCCGGCGGGCGAGCAGGTGCCAGCCGGAGACGGCTCGGGTGGCCCAGGCGGGCAGGTTCAGGTCGCCGAGCAGGATGCGTGGGGCGGGTAGGGCGCGTAGGGCGCGGATGACCTGGCGGAGTTGGCGGACGTTCCAGCCGGCGACGAAGGACAGGTGGGTGGCGGCGACGGTGAGGGGGCCGTGGGGGGTGTCCAGCACGGCGGCGAGGACGACGCGGGGTTCGTCGCGGAGCAGGATGAGGCCGCCGCCCGGGCCGGGCACGTAGACCGGGGAGCGCACCGGGGCGGGGTGCAGGCGGGTGACGCGCCAGTGGGTGACCGGGTGGCGGGAGATCAGGCCGACGCCGTAGCAGGGTTCGCCGTGGCCGTCGTCGTCGTGGGTGAGGGGGCGGAACTTTTCGCCGGGGGTGCCGACGACTGCGGCGGCGAAGCGGTGCTCGGGTGCGCCGAGGGCCTGGGCGGCGATGGCGGTGAGGTCGAGGTTGCCGCTGCGGGACTGGTCACGGTCGACTTCCTGGAGGGCGAGGATGTCGACGTCGAGGGCGGCGACGGCGGCGGTCAGTCGGGCCGGGTCGACCAGGCCGTCGGTGAGGGACCGGCCGTGCAGCAGGTTGAACGTGGCCAGGCGCACGCTGTCACCTTAGCGACGGCGTGGGAGAGTTGCCCGATGCTGCGGGCGTTGTGCTGTTCGGTGCTGGTGTTTGTGGCGGTTGCTGGGGTGGGGATCTGGGTGCGGCGTCGTCGGGGCCGGTGAGGCTGGCCACAGCCGGCGGTGTGGGCGGGGTGCCGGTGGGGAGAATCCCTGGTCGTGGAGTTGGACCCGGTGACCGTGGTGACGTTGCTGACCGCCGCCGCCCTGGCGGGGTGGGTGGATGCGGTGGTGGGTGGTGGTGGGTTGCTGTTGTTGCCGGCGTTGCTGGTGGCGGCCCCGGGGATTCCTCCGGCGACGGCGTTGGGGACGAACAAGTTGGCGGCGATCGCCGGTACGTCGACGGCGGCGGTGACGTTCGCCCGCCGTACGAAGATCGATTGGGCGGTGGCGGGGCCGGCGGCGGCGTTGGCGGTGGTGTGTGCGGGTCTGGGTGCGGCGTTGGCCGGGGCGGTGCCGCCGTCGGCGTACCGGCCGGTGGTGCTGGTGGTGCTGGTGTCGGTGGCGTTGTTCGTGGTGCTGCGTCCCGCGTTGGGGGTGCTGGCGGTGCCGCAGCGGCGGACCCGGCCGCGGGTGGTGGTGGCGGTGCTGGTGGCCGGGGTGGGCATCGCCGCGTATGACGGGTTGATCGGTCCGGGTACGGGCACGTTCCTGGTGTTGGCGTTCACCGCGCTGGTGGGTGCGGATTTCCTGCACGGTTCGGCGATGGCGAAGGTGGTCAACGCGGGCACGAACGCGGGTGCGTTGGCGGTGTTCGCGGTGACCGGGCACGTGTGGTGGCTGCTGGGTGCGGCGATGGCGGTGTGCAACATCGCGGGGGCGTCGGTGGGTGCGCGGATGGCGTTGCGACGCGGTTCCGGGTTCGTGCGGGTGGTGCTGCTGGTGGTGGTGCTGGCGTTGGTGGCGAAGCTGGGGTACGACCAGTGGGTGGCTGGTTCAGCTGCGGCGGGAGGAGTCGAAGCGGCCGGCGCGGATCTCGCGTAGGGCGCGGCGGCGGGTTTCGCCGCGCAGGGTGTCGACGTAGAGGCGGCCGGCGAGGTGGTCGGTCTCGTGTTGCAGGGCGCGGGCGAGGAAGCCGCTGCCGGCGATGGTGAGGGGTTCGCCGTGCTGGTCGTAGCCGTGGGCGGTGGCGTGCAGGGCGCGGGGGGTCGGGAAGTACAGCCCGGGGATGGACAGGCAGCCCTCGTCGTCGTCCTGGAGTTCGGTGGAAAGCTCCAGCGTCGGGTTGATCATGTGGCCGCGGTGGCCGTCGGCGTCGTAGACGAAGACCTGCGCGTTGACGCCGATCTGGGGGGCGGCGACGCCGGCGCGGCCGGGCGCGCCGAGCAGGGTGTCCATCAGGTCGGTGACCAGGGTGCGCAGTTCGGCGTCGAAGCTGGTGACCGGTTCGCTGGGGGTGCGGAGCACCGGGTCGCCGATGATTCGGATGTCCCGCATCGTCATGTCGGCAAGGTTATCGGGCGGTGGCCGTCGGCGGGGGTGGCCCGGTTCGGTGGCCGGTGAGAGCGGCCCGCACCGGGGTGGTCTTGGCGGCGGCTTCGGCGACCTCGGCGGCGGGGTCGCTGTCCCAGGTGATGCCGCCGCCTGCCCAGACGTGTAGGGCGTTGGCGTCGACGGCGGCGGTGCGGATGGTCAGGCCGAGGTCGATGTGGTCGGGGCCGACCCAGCCGAGGGCGCCCATGCTGGCGCCACGGCCGACGGGTTCGAGGGCGGCGATGTGGTTGAGGGCGGCGAGTTTCGGTGCGCCGGTGACGGAGCCGCCGGGGCAGACGGCGCGGAGCAGGTCGGCCAGGCCGAGGCCGTCGGCGATGTCGGCGCGGATGGTGGATTCGGCCTGCCACAGGTCGCACCAGCGGCGTACGGCGAACAGGTCGTCGACGCGGACGCTGCCGGTGCGGGCGACGCGGGCCAGGTCGTTACGTTCCAGGTCGACGATCATGATGTGTTCGGCGCGTTCCTTGGCCGAGGCGAGCAGGTCGGCGCGGCCGGCGGCGGTGGCCGGGCGGGTGCCTTTGATCGGTCGGGTGGTGAGGGTGCCGTCGCGTACCTCGATGAGGGTTTCCGGGCTGGCGCAGCCGATGGCCCAGCCGGGGCCGGTGAGCACGCCGCCGTAGCGGGCGCCGGGTAGGCGGCCGAGGCGGGTCAGGGCCGGCAGTGGGTCGCCGGTGTAGGGGGTGCTGGCGTGGCCGACGAGGTTGACCTGGTAGACCTCGCCGTGGCCGATGGCGCGGCGGATCGCGGTGACCGCGTCGGCGTGCTGGCGGGGGGTCCAGCTTTCCGTCCAGGCGCCGTGCCACGAGGGTGGTGGTGGGTGGGGGTGGGTGGTGCGGGCCGCGGTGTGGGTGTAGACGACGACGGCGACTTCGGGCAGGTCGGCGGGGTTGGGTGCGCCGGGTGGGCCGCCGGCGAGCAAGGCCGCGGCGGTGGCGGAGAGGTAGAGCGCGGCTCCGCAGATGCTGTGCTGGTGGTGGGGGCGCGCCGGGCGGGCCAGGTCGCGTAGGTGCAGGCCGTGTTCGGCGAGGAACTGCTCGGCGTACGCGGCCGGGTCGCCGCCGTCGGTGGGGCGCCACTGCCAGCGGGCGTGTTCGACGAGCCGGCCGCGGCAGGGCGCGGGAACCGCGGGTGGATCGACAACCATCCGTGGGAGCGCTTCCACTACGTCTGGACGGTTCATGCTCATCCGTTCAGCGGATTTCCCGCGCACCACGCGTACATCTGCTCGATGCGGCAAGCTTTCGCTTGGTACTGTGCGTCACTGGTCATGTGAACCATGACACAGTGCCCCCACAGTCCGGAGAACCCGATGTGCCAGCACCAACCCACCTGTCCCTCCGCCGAAGCCACCGACCGGGAAGCCGCCAGGGTCATCGCCTGCTTCCGTGAACAGGGCTGGAGCCTGCTCTGCAACGGAGTCATCGTCTTCGAGGACACCGGCGAGCTGCTGCCCGACGGCAGCAGCATCGCACCGCACCGAGGCCCCGCCCGACACGCGCTCGCCGCCTGAGGCGACGTCACGATCCGTCACGACGTCTTTCCCGCGCCGACCCAGGCTAGTCCCCCGGTCAGGGACCGCCACGACCAGGTCGGCGCGGTACCGGACCCGGTCAGCTCTCGTACGCCTGCGGTGACGGGCACGAGCAGACCAAGTTCCGGTCGCCGTACCCGCCGTCGACCCGACGCACCGGCGGCCAGTACTTCCCCGCCCGCTCCACCCCCGCCGGCCACGCGCCCACCGACCTTGGGTACGGGTGCGGCCAGTCGTCACCGCCGACCATCTCCGCCGTGTGCGGCGCGTTGGCGAGCGGGTTGTCCCCGGTCGGCCAGGCACCCGAACCCACCTTGTCGATCTCCGCCCGGATGGCGATCATCGCGTCGCAGAACCGGTCCAGCTCGGCCAGGTCCTCACTCTCGGTCGGCTCCACCATCAACGTCCCCGCCACCGGGAACGACATCGTCGGCGCGTGGAATCCGTAGTCGATGAGCCGCTTGGCCACATCGTCGACACTCACCCCGGTCGCCTTCGTCACCGGCCGCAGATCCAGGATGCACTCGTGCGCGACCAGGCCCTTGTTGCCCGCGTACAGCACCGGGAAGTGCTCCCGCAGCCGCGCCGCCACGTAGTTGGCCGCCAGCACCGCCACCCCCGTCGCCCGCACCAGGCCGTCGGCGCCCATCATCCGCAGGTACGCCCACGGGATCGGCAGGATCCCCGCCGACCCGTACCGGGCCGCCGCGATCGCCGGCCGCCCCGGCACCGGCGCACCGGCCGGATCAGCCGGCAGGAACGGCGCCAGGTGCGCCCGCACCGCCACCGGACCCACCCCCGGCCCACCACCGCCGTGCGGAATGCAGAACGTCTTGTGCAGGTTCAGGTGCGACACGTCCGCACCGAACCGGCCCGGCCGGGCGAACCCGACAAGCGCGTTGAGGTTCGCACCGTCGACGTACACCTGCCCACCGGCGTCGTGCACCTTCGCGCACAACGACGCGATACCCGTCTCGTACACCCCGTGCGTCGACGGATACGTCACCATGATCGCCGCGAGGGTGTCCCGATGCGCGTCGATCTTGGCGTCCAGGTCGACCAGGTCGACGTTGCCGTCGGCGTCGCAGCCGACCACGACCACCCGCATCCCCGCCATCACGGCGCTGGCCGCGTTGGTGCCGTGCGCCGACGACGGGATCAGGCACACGTCGCGGTGCTGCTCACCTCGGCTGTGATGCCACGCGCGGATCGCCAACAGCCCCGCCAGCTCGCCCTGCGAACCGGCGTTGGGCTGCACACTCACCGCGTCGTAGCCGGTGACCTCGGCCAGCCACCCCTCCAACTGGCCGATCAGCTCCCGGTAGCCGGCGGTCTGCTCCACCGGAGCCAACGGGTGGATGTTCGCGAACTCGGCCCAGCTCACCGGCTCCATCTCGGCGGTGGCGTTCAGCTTCATCGTGCACGACCCCAACGGGATCATGCCCCGGTCCAGGGCGTAGTCGAAATCCGCCAGCCGACGCAGGTACCGCAGCATCGCCGTCTCCGACCGGTGGGTACGGAACACCGGATGGGTGAGGAAGTCACTGGTGCGGGCCAACGCGGCCGGCAACATCTCGGGCACCTCACCGGCCACGCCGTCGACACCGAACGCCGCCCACACCAATGCCACCTGCTCGGCCGTGGTGGTCTCGTCGCAGGACACACCGACCCGGTCGGCGTCGACCAGCCGCAGATTCACCCCACGCCGCTGCGCCTCGGCGACCACCTGCCCGGCCCGACCCGGCACCCGCGCCGTCACCGTGTCGAAGAACGCGACGTCGGCCACCTCGACCCCACCGGCCCGCAACCCTGCGGCCAACCGGGCCGCCATCCGATGGGTACGGGCCGCGATCTCCCGCAGCCCGTCCGGACCGTGGTACACGGCGTACATGCCGGCCATCACGGCCAGCAGCACCTGCGCGGTGCAGATGTTGCTGGTCGCCTTCTCCCGGCGGATGTGCTGCTCACGGGTCTGCAACGCCAACCGGTATGCGGCCGCGCCGGCCGCGTCCCGGGACACCCCGACCAGCCGACCCGGCAGCATCCGTTCCAGACCCGCCCGCACCGCCAGGTAGCCGGCGTGCGGCCCACCGAAACCCATCGGCACCCCGAACCGCTGGGTGGTGCCGGCGGCGATGTCCGCGCCGATCTCCCCCGGCGGCCGCAGCAGCGTCAACGCCAACAGGTCCGCCGCCACCGTCACCAACGCCCCGACCGCGTGCGCGGCCTCGACCAGTGGGGCGTGGTCCCGCACCGCCCCGGACGCTCCCGGATACTGCAGGTGCACCCCGAAGAACTCCGCCGGCAACGGCTCGACGGCCAGGTCCAGCACCCGAACCTCGATACCGAGCGGCTCGGCCCGCCCGGCGATCACCGCGATGGTCTGCGGCAGGGCGTCGGCGTCGACCACGTACACCCGGCTGCCGCTCTTCGACGCCCGCCGCGCCAGGGTCATCGCCTCCGCCGCCGCGGTGCCCTCGTCGAGCATCGACGCGTTCGCCGTCGCCAGACCGGTCAGATCCGACACCATGGTCTGAAAGTTCAGCAGCGCCTCCAGCCGACCCTGGCTGATCTCCGGCTGATACGGCGTGTACGCCGTGTACCAGGCCGGATTCTCCAACACGTTGCGGCGGATCACCGCCGGGGTGTGGGTGCCGTGATACCCCAACCCGATCATGGAGACGGCGACCGTGTTACGGGCCGCCAAGGCCCGCAACTCCGCCAGCGCCTCGTGCTCGCTGGCCGGTGGCGGCAGGTCCAGCCGGCCGTGCCAGCGGATCACCTCGGGAATCGCCGCGTCCATCAACTCGTCGATCGAGGCGTACCCGACGGCGTCCAACATGCGGCGCTCGTCGTCGGGGCCGGGACCGATGTGACGATCGGCGAACTGCTCGGCGGTCATGGGCGCTCCTGCGAGGGGCGGGGGTCGACAGGTCGGCCCTCCCCCTCTGTCACACCCCGCGGGCGCTCCACAGTGCCTGACCCGACGTGGTCCTTCTGCCTGAGAGGTTCCGGGGAGGATTTGCCCCTTCGGCGCCGCCCCGGCTGTCGCCAGGCGGTCTCTCCCACGTCGGTGCTACCGGCGCGATCAACGCTACCAGCGGGCCCGACGGCCCGCACCGAAGCCCCTGACCTGCCCGCCGCTCACCCGCCGACTGGACTCGGCACCCCCGGCAACGCCGCCGACCCCACCGCCGGCCCGGCACCGAGCAGCCGGTCCGCCAACGCCGGCAACAGCCGCCCCAACGGCGCCTCCACCCGCAGGCACGCGTACTCGTCACCGCGGGTCGGCCCCTGGTTGACGATCACCACCGGCACGTCCCGCTTCGCCGCCCGCAACACGAACCGGCGACCCGACATCACCGTCAACGACGACCCCAGCACCAGCAGCAGCCGGGCCTGCTCCACCATCGCGAAACACGACTGCACCCGATCCGCCGGCACCGTCTCGCCGAAGAAGACCACATCCGGCTTGAGCAGCCCGCCGCAGGCCACGCAGTCGACCGTCCGGAACGTCGCCACCTGCGCGTCAGCGAGATCAACATCACCGTCCGGGTTGACCGCGGCGGCCTGCCCGATGAACCCGGGATTGGCCGCCCGCAGCCGCCCGTCCAACTCCGCCCGCGACGTACGGCGTCGACACCCCAGACAGACCACCTCGTCGAGCCGACCGTGCAACTCCGTCACGTCCCGGCTACCGGCCGCCGAGTGCAACCCGTCGACGTTCTGCGTGATGATCCCCGTCACCAGCCCGCTCTGCTGCAGGCGGGCCACCGCCCGGTGCCCGTCGTTGGGTGCCGCCCCGGCGATCAACCGCCACCCCAGGTGACTGCGCGCCCAGTACCGCCGCCGCGCCACCGCGTCGGCGAGAAACGTCTGATACGTCATCGGAGTGTGCCGGCGCGCGACACCACTGGGCCCCCGATAGTCGGGAATGCCCGACTCGGTGGACAACCCGGCACCGCTGAGCACCACCACCCCACCGGCGGCCACCAGCCCCGCCAACGGCTCGATCAGCTGCTGCACCCACCCATCGTGCCCCAGCACCACCGCCGCCGACGAACGCCACCGGCGGCGGCGGTTCACCGCCGCCGGTGGCGCCCACGGTGAGCGGGGCACCGCCAGACGGGCTCGCGTCAGCGCTGCTGATGCCGAGGCAACGACCGGGCCGCCGCCGCACCGGCCGCCGCCGGCTGCGCCCCGATCCGCTCCATGGTCCGCGACAGCTGCTCACTGCCGTCGTCCAGATGCCGCGCCGCCGCCTGCATGTGCGAGATCATCATCTCGCCGTAGATCCGCAGGGCCTCCCGCGCCGCCACCCCGTCGTCGAACGTCGGACCCGCCGCCACGTGGTAGTCCTGCACCGCCCGCTCCGCCTCCTGACGGGCCTCCTCCACCGCCGCCCGCACATAGCTCTCGTACTGGGTACGGGCGTACTCGGCGACCCGCCGCGCATAGTCGTGCGCCTGGGCGATGATCTGCTCGGCCTCCCGCTGCGCCGCCGAAAGCAGATTCACCTCCTTGGCCGCCGGCACCTTCGCCGTCGGCTCCGAACTCGGAATCACCCCGTGCCGGTGCAACTCCACATGGTCGTTGAGCCGCTCGTTCTCCGCCCGCAGATTCGCCACCTGCGTCGACAGCAGATCCAACTCATCGGCCACCTGCACCCGGAACCGGTCCACGTCGTTCTGGTCGTAGCCGCGACGCCCGAACGACGACGACCCGAACTCCCACCGGCGCACCCGGTCGGCGGTCATCCGCACCTGCACACCACCGGCGACCTGCGCACCGTCGTACCTGCCGACCGGGGTTCCACTCACCGCACCGGCCTGCCACTCCCGGCCACGAGGCTCACTCACCGGGCACCTCCGGAATCGTCAGAGACAGCGGGGCCTCCCACCGCCGTCCGCCACGAGGGGCCGTACCAGTGCCTACCCAGACCCTCGTGATGCACCTGCCCGGCATGGAAACCGGACCGGGTCAGGGTCGCCACCGTGTGCGACACCATGTCGTCGGAACCACACACGTACACATGCCGGGACCGCCAGTCACCGTCGGCCAGCGCCCGATCCACCGGATACACGAACTCCCCCGGCCGGTTCAGGTCCAACCCCACCACCTGCGTCACCGACAACCAGGCGTACGAGGCGGCCAACTTCTCCAACGCGTCACCGTCGTAGAACTCGCTGCGCGAACGCGCCCCCACGTACACGTCGACCCGACGCCGGGAACCCTCCGCCGCCACCTGCTCCACCAACGCCTTCAGCGGAGCCCAACCGGTACCACCGGCCAGCAGCAGCAGATCCGCCGAACCCGCCGGACGCAACGTCAACCCGTCACCCACCGGAGCGGCCAGATGCAACTGGTCACCCACCGCACACCCGTACACCAGCCGCGACGACACCGCCCCGCCCGGCGCCGCCCGGACATGCAACTCGACAGTGCCGTCCGCGCGCGGCGCGTTAGCCGGCGAGTAGTACCGCCACGACCGCACCGCCGGATGCGACACCCCGATCGACTGACCCGCGGTGAACGGCAACAGATACTGCGGACGCAACGTCAGCACCGCCACGTCGAACGCCCGCCGCTCGTGCCCCACCACCTCCGCCGCCCACCAGGGTGGACTCACCGCCTCAGCGGCCTGCGCCGCCTCGGACATCACCTGCGCCACCAGCCCGTACGCCGCCGCCCAGTCCTGCGCCAACTCGTCGGTCCACTGGTCGGCGAGAAAATGCCGCAACGTCGCCAGCAACGCCTCCCCCACCGCCGGGTAATGCTCCGCCCGCACCGCGAACTTGCGGTGGTCGACGCCGAGATCCTGCAGGAAACCCACCAGCCGGTCCACCTGGTCCACCTGGGACACGATGTGACCGAGCGCGTTCACCAGCCGATCCCGCTGACCCGCCATGTTCGTCGGGAACATCTGCCGGGTCTCCGGATACGCCAGGAACAGCGTCGAATAGAAGTAGAGCGGCACCTGGTCGCCGTGCGCGGCCACCAGCGACCAGCTCTGCTTGAGCCGGGGCACGTCCACGCTCAGGCGCCCGCCTGGTCCCCGCCGGCCACCACCTGGTCCTGCACCTGCGCCAGCACCGCCTGCACGTCGGCGATGATGTCACCCGGCACACCCAGCTGCGTCAACGTCGCCGTCAGATGCTCACCAACCATGACGTAGTGCGCCACCGGAATGTTCAACGGCTGATGCGCCGACGCCAGATCCCGGCCGGTGTACTCGTTCGGACCACCGAGCACCACCGTCAGCATCAACGCCAGGTGCCGGCGCTGACCCGCCATGTCCACCTCGGCGAAGTAACCGGCAAGCTCCGGATCGGCGAGCACCCGGTCGTAGAACAGCTCGACAGCGGCCTTCACCGAAGCCGCACCGCCGATGCGCTCGTAGTGCGAGACCGGAGCGGTCTCCTCGGTAACCGTCACGGTTGTTTCCTTCCGTCGTGAGGGGACGCGCGGTGTCAACGCGCGCAACGACGACCCGCCGACACCGGAACCACCCCACGGCAGCGGCAGCCAGCAGACCGTGTCGGACGATAGCGTGCCGCGTCCGCCCCGTCACCGCCGGCCCATCGGAATCCCGACCACAACCAGACACGAAGAGTCACAAATCTCACCCCGGACCGTCACCCCGGGACAACCGGACCCACACCCAACGTGATCAACCAGGCCCGGTGGCCTGCCAGCGGCCGAACGTCACCAGCGGCGCGCCCGAGCGCACGACGACACAGTGGAACGACTAACCCGCCCGCCGCCGGGCCCGCCGTGCGGCCAACTCGTCGCCCACCGCACCACCCTCGGCAACCTCCGGCGCCCCCCGCTCCACCGACACCGCCGCCGGCTCCGCCGGCAGATGCGACAGCGAACCCTGGATCTCCTTGAACGCGCCACCGATAGCGATGCCGAACACCCCCTGGCCGCCCTGCAACAGGTCGACCACCTCCTCCGGCGAACGACACTCGTACACCGTCGTCCCATCGGAGATCAACGTGATGCCGGCCAGGTCCGCCACCCCACGCGACCGCAACGCCTCGATCGCCTTGCGGATGTTCTGCAACGACACCCCGGCGTCCAGCAGCCGCTTCACCACCTTCAACACCACCAGGTCGCGAAACGAGTACAACCGCTGCGTACCGGAACCCGACGCGTCCCGCACACTCGGCACCACCAGAGCCGTACGCGCCCAGTAATCCAACTGGCGGTAGCTGATCCCCACCGCATGGCAGGCCGTCACACCCCGGTACCCCACCGCACCGTCACCGTCAGTTGCCGACCCGGGCATCCCACCCGGCTCACCCGACACCGCACCCTGATCGGAATCCCGCGGCTCGTACATCCCGACAACCTCCCCGTCAGTGCGGTGCCACGCCGCTTCCGGGACGTGCACCCCTCGACACGGCAACCCTATAGCGACCATCAGGAGTTACCACGGAGAAACCGTCGCGACACGCCGCGCATCGACAGCGATGACCATCACCATCACCGACAGTCATCGCCCACACGGCCTTCCCACCGCCATCGGCAGGGCCGAACACTCAGCCGGCGAAATCCTCCGGGCGAACCTGCTCCAGGAACTCCCGGAACTTCTCCACCTCGTCCTCCTGCTCGTCGGGAATCACGATCCCCGCCTCAGTGAGGACCTGCTCCGCACAACGAATCGGCGCACCCACCCGCAACGCCAGAGCGATCGAATCACTCGGCCGAGCCGAAACCCGCACCCCATCACCGATCAACAGATCAGCGAAGAACACGTTCTCCTTCAGCTCGGTGATCTCCACCGCCCGCAACGGCGCCTTCAACGCCGCCAACACATCCCGCAGAAGATCATGGGTCAGCGGACGCGCCGGCTTGACACCCTGCTGCTCATAAGCGATCGCCGTCGCCTCGACCGCGCCGATCCAGATCGGCAGATAGCGGTCCCCCTCGACCTCCCTGAGCAGGACGATCGGCTGGTTACTGGGCAACTCCACCCGAACCCCGACCACGCTCAGCTCGCGCACCGCCGCCTCCGTGTCGTTGTCACCTACGCCGCACCGCGCCCTTCTCTGCACGGTACACGGACCGCGACACGGCCGTCTCATGCGCTGCACGCACCCACGCCCGCGCCAGAAGAGGGGTTACCCCCGCAAGCCTACGCCACTCACCAACCAGCCGATCAGTACGCACACGCACCTCACCGACCCAACGTCGAACGCAACCCCACCCGCACCAACGCCGCATGCAACTGCTGAGACAACGCCACCAACTCCCGCGCCGTCTCCGCCGCCCGCGCCCGCGCCGCCGGATCACTCTGCCGCACCAACGGCGCAACCAACTGCGCGAACAAACCGACCTCGCGATCCGCCGCCGTCCGATAACCCCGCAGATGCCGCGGCTGGAACCCGTACGCAGCCAGACCCGCCACCGCCCGCGCAATGATCAACGCGTCGCCGTCATACCACCCCGGCGGATCCGACACCACCAACCCGAGCCGCTCCAACTCACCCAACGTCGACTCGTCCAGCCCACTACGCGCCACCAACTCGGCACGATCCAACCGGACCTGCGCCGACTCGACCGACGCCGCCGCACCACGACCCGGCACCTCACCATCAGGGCCCACAGCAACCAACGCCGGACGCGACCCCTCCGGCACCTCACCATCGGCGTCCCACCGCGCCAACTGCTCACGGATCACCCGCAACGGCAGATACTGATCCCGCTGCGCCGTCAGCACGAACCGCAGCCGCGCCACATCGTCCCAGCCGTACTTCCGGTAACCCGCCGCCGTACGCTGCGGCTCCACCAGGCCCTCAGCCTCAAGAAACCGCAACTTCGAAATCGTCACGTCCGGAAAATCCGCCCGCAACTGGGCCAGCACCTCGCCGATACTCATCAACGGCGGGGCGCCACCCACCCCGGACGGCCTGGAGGCCGCAGGCTCGTTCACCCCCGGCCGGCCTCACCCTCCGGGCGCGGACCGGCGATGAACACCACCCGGAACTTGCCGATCTGCACCTCGTCACCGTTGCTCAAGGTCGCCGCCTCGACCCGCTCCCGGTTCACGTACGTGCCGTTCAAACTGCCCACGTCCCGCACCGTGAACGTCCCACCATCCCGGTGGAACTCCGCGTGCCGACGCGACACCGTCACATCGTCGAGGAAAATGTCACTGTCCGGATGCCGCCCACTGGTCGTCACATCGTGATCCAACAGGAACCGGGCACCCGCGTTCGGCCCCCGCCGGACCACCAGCAGCGCCATCCCCGGCGGCAGCGAACCGGACATCCGGCTCGGCACCACATCGGTGTCCGGCCCCTCCAGCGCTTCCTCGAGCGAACCGAGATTGAGCGTCGACGTGACGTCGAGCGGGGGGAACTCGTCGCCTGGGCGAGTCATGGGGACCACCTCACGGAATCTGTTTCGGTCGGCGTCGGGTGACGGCGGGTCTGGCCGCCGGGCTCTCATCCACCCGGCGGCTGGCTCTCCGTGCCCCGAAAGGCTGTCCGCGACGCTCAACTAATGGGTTCTCGGTCGACTGGGCGAGCCTAGCCAGCGCCGAAAAACAGGGCAACCGGACGCGCGGCAGACACCGCCCCGCCCGCACAGCAAAAAGCTCAGCTCTCGGTCAACTCGCGATACGCGGCCGCACTCAACAGACCATCCACCGCCGCCGCATCCGCCGCAGTGATCTCCACCAACCAACCCGCACCGTACGGATCACTGTTGATCACCTCGGGGGTGTCGACCAACGCCTCGTTACGCGCCGACACCGTACCGGCCACCGGCGCGTACAACTCCGACACGCTCTTGGTCGACTCGATCTCACCCAGCGACTCACCGGCCGCCACCGTCGCACCCGCCTCCGGCAACTGCACATACACGATGTCACCGAGCGCATCCTGCGCGAAATGAGTGATGCCCACCCGGACGGCCCCACCGTCCGCGACGGCCACCCACTCATGCTCGGCGGTGTAACGCAGATCCTCAGGAATCACCAGCAGCGTCCTCATCCATCGCGACACCGGACCAACCGGTGCCGGCCCGCCGACCTTCAGGAGACCGGACGGGCATGTTCCAGCGGGCGGGGCACGTGCAGCGCCGACACCTCGGCAACCTCACGCTCCTCAACGATCACGTTACCGCCGTCGCCAGCCACCGACGCCACCACCCCACCAGGAATGTTGAGCGCCGTACGCATCGTCGCCGGGTCACCCAGCACCGTGATGGTGAACGGCCCCGTCAACGGACGCCCGTCCACGATCAACGCCCCGTTCTCCCCGTTGAGGAAATACGTCGACGCCACGATCCGCACCGTCGCCTGGTCACCACCGGAGATCTGCATCGCCTCCGCCCCGGCACCCCGCAACTCCTGCACCGCATCCAGCACCCGCACCGCCGAGATCGGCTTCGCCCCCGCCTGGAACCGCACCGTCAGACCCGGGCCCCGCGCCGGCAACGTACCCGCGAGGATGCCCAACTCGTCCGCCCGCCGGGTCGCCTCCTCCAACGCGGCCTGACGCCCCTGCTCACCCGAACGCAACTGCCGCTGACTCTCCTCCAACGCGGTGATGTCCTGCCGCAACCGGATCTCCCGCGCCTCCAGGTCGTACAGGATCCGAACCAGATCCTCCTGCCGCGCCGCCGCCAACGACGAATCCGTCGACGTCATCTTCAACTGCACGGCCAGGGTGAACCCCAGCAGCCCCAGCAACACAACGATCATCACCGCCGCCGAGCTGAACCGTCGCCACGGCGACACCACCGCAGCCGGGCCCGCCGCGGCAACCCCCTCCGCCGGCGTCGCGGACGAATCCTCGTCCTCTACCGACGGGCGCTCCTGCGGCGACAACGGACTCAACTCGTCCGGATCCGGCGCCTCCGGACGCGGATCCGGCTCCCCCGCCGGGCCATCCGGCCGCGTCGGCTCCGCCGGCTGCGGCCACCCCGTACCCGTCTGCGTGTGCTCGTCACTCACGCCACAAACCTACGCCCGGAACAGGTGCCGGCGGATCGCCGCCACGTTGCCGAAGATACGAACCCCCAACACGACCACCACACCGGTGGACAACTGACCGCCCACCCCCAACTGGTCACCCAGATACACGATCAACGCAGCCACCAGCACGTTCGAGATGAACGACACCACGAACTGCTTGTCGTCGAAGATGCGGTCCAGCTTCGCCCGCACCCCACCGAACACCGCGTCCAACGCGGCCACCACCGCGATCGGCAGGTACGGCTGCAACGCCGCCGGCACCGTGGGATCAAGCCACAGCCCGAGCAGCACCCCGGCCAACAGGGCCAGCACCGCGATCATCGACCACCTCCGGAGGGACTGGGGGACGTACCCGAGCCGGACGACTCGTCACCGCCCGACGACGACACACTCGGACTCACCGCGGGCTCCGCGTAGCGTAGCCGCGGCTCCGGAGCAGCCGGCAGCGTGAGGTCATCGGCGTCGCGCACCGCGAACGACAGACCCGTCACCTTCGCCACCTGGCGCATCGTCAACGCGCTACCGCTGGCCTCGTACCGCTCCCGCATGCCACCCGGTCCGATCGCGCTCACCTCGTACGGCCCGGTCACCGGACGGAAGTCCACCAGGATCGCCTGACCCGCGGAACGGATCGTCGACGTCGACGTCAACCGCTGCCCATTGATGGCGATCGCCTCGGCGCCGGCACCCCACAGATCGTTCGCCACGCTCTGCAGGTCGAGGTAAATCACCTGGGCGGGACCGGCATCGGCACCGCCGAGCGCATCCTGGCCACCTGGCGCGTCCGCCAACTCCACCACCACACCGTCACCGCGCACCCGCCCCAGGCCGGTACTCGCCTCCAGCTCCCGCAACCGGGCCGCGCGGGAACCACCCAACGCGGCCTCCCGCTGCCGGTTGACCTCCTCGCGCAGTTCCTCGGCCCGGGTCGACAAGGCGTCGGTCTCACCCTGCCGCTGCTTGATCTGCGCCACCAGGCCGGACCGGGCCTGCGCACGCCCCGGCTCCTCGGCCATGGTCTGCCGGTAGGCCACCGCGAACAGGAAGCCGAGCAGCACGATCACCACCAGGCCGACCGGCCCCACCGACCAGCCCGACCGCGCTGGCCGGCCGGTCTCTGCCCGCCGGGCCGCCGCGTCGGCGTAGCCCGGATCCAACGGGTTACGGAACAACTCGGTGAGGAAATCCGGGGTGAAGGCCCTCGGCCCACGCCGGCTCTGATCGTCACTCATGCCGCCGCTCCCTGCCGACCGCGTACCGCACGAACCAACTGCCGGGCCTGAATCACGTACAGCGCGCCAGCGACCCAGTAGAGCACCAGCCCCCACCACGCCAACGCCCAGCCGATCGTGCCGGCCACCGCTGCGGCCGCCGGCACCACCGCGGCCAGCAGCAGGATCGGAAAGGCAGCCAGCAGCAGGAAGGTAGCCGTCTTACCGACGTAATGCACCGGCGGCGGCCCGTAGCCGTGCCGCCGCAGCACCCCGAGCGAGCCCAGCAGCAGCACCTCCCGCGCCAACAGCGCGGCGGTGAACTGCCACGGCACCACTTCGCGGGCGGTGAACGCGACAAGGGTGGCGAGGATGTAGAGCCGGTCGGCGAGCGGGTCGAGCAACTCGCCAAGCCGGCTGACCTGCCCCAGCCGCCGGGCGATCCAGCCGTCCACCCAGTCGCTGGTGCCACCGACGGCCAACACCACGATTGCGGCAGCGTCGGCGCGCACCACCAGGAACAGAAAGAGGAAGAGGGGAACACCCAGCAGGCGGACGAAGCTGATCAGATTCGGCCAGGTGAGCACCCGGTCGTTCGGTCCCCGGCCATCGTCGCGGGCCTGCGGTTGCTCCTCCCGAGCCGCCCGACCCGACACCGAACCTCCTCCGCGACGCGCTCGGGCACCGCGGACCAGGTCCGCCGTTCGGCGTCGTACGCGTGTCCAGCCGGCTGCTGCCGGCGCCCCCTGTGATCCCCTGCCGGGATCCGTCCCCTGACCCGCCGTCCATCGTCGATGATCACGGGCCGGTCGAATGCGCTGCCACTATAGCGGGCTGCTGCCGTGGTTTCGCTGCCCAGCGGGTCCGTGCCGATGGCTGGTTGCTGCCATTGTGATGGGTGTCACTGCGTGTAAGGCATCCTAGGACACTAGTCGAGGTGGATTCCCGTGCTGGGGACAGTGGCGCTCGCGCCACTCGACGACATCGTGGCCGCCTGCCCGAACGCCACCAGCGCCCCGAGCAGGTCCTGCCGCCCTCGGGCCGGCATCCGTTCGAGCACGGCCCGCACCGCCTCGTGCCGGCGTGATCGCACCTCGGCCAACAGCACCTCGGCCGCCGCCGTCGGGACGAGGCGCACCTCCCGACGGTCGCGCGGGTCGGCCGTTCGGCGCACCAACCCGATTGCCTCCAGCCGGTCACAGAGCCGACTGGCCGAGGAGGGGACCACGTCCAGCAGCGCGGCCAGCCCGTTGACGTTGATCTCCGGGCGGATACTCAGCAGGGACAGCACGCGCAGCTGGGTCGGCGACACCGAGAGGCGGTGCCGGGAAACGGCCGAGTCGAGCACGCCCACAAGCGTCTCGGCGGCCGCGTCGATCGCCGCGGTGAGATCCGGTCGCTCCACGCGATGTCCCCTGCGATTGTCCCGCTGGTCCTGCACCGAACCGGCCGACGGGTCGGTCAACCCTGTTCCTGGCCGGCCGAGCCGCGCCAGTCCAGGCAGACGACGACCGCGTCGTCCCGCAGATCGGTGTCCGCGTGGAAGGTCTGCAACTCGCGCATCACCGTACCAACCGCCTCGGTCGGCGGCTGCAACCGCGTGGCCCGCATCGCCCGGGCCATCGCCCGCTCGCCGTACGTCTCCCGGCCGCTCGGATCGGCCGCCCACACCCCGTCGGAGACGATGAACAACCGGTCCCCCGGGTCGAGGTCGAACTCCTGTAGGTCGTAACGGGTCTCACCGAACATCCCCAGCGGGAGCTGCTGCTCGAGAGCGACCCGGGAGACGGCGCCGCCGCGCACCCGCACCAGATGTGGCGAGCCGGCGTCCACCGCCCGCACCCGCCCGGTGACACAGTCCAGTTCGAGCAGCAACGTCGCCACGTGCCGGTGCCCCCGATGCTGGTAGTAGACCGTGTCGGAGGCCAGCTCGGCCTGTTCCACCAGACCGCCACCGGAACGGCGGGCGTTCCGCATGGCATTGACCGTCACCGCCGTCAACAGGGCGGCGGCCAGCCCGATACCGTCGCCGTTGAGGACGGTGACGGTCAGCCGGCCCTCGTCCAGCGACCAGTCGAAGTGGTCACCACCCACCGTGTACGCCGGTTCCAGCTGGCCCGCCAGTTGGAACGAGTCATGGCTGACACTGCGCCCCGGCAGCAGTTCCCACTGCAACTCGGCGGCCATGCTCAGCCGCTCCCGCCGCCGAGCCCGCCGGTAGCGGTCGGTCTCCCGGTCGGCCGCACGCAGCGCCATGGCCATGTCCCCGGCGATGTCGACCGCCTCGCGCACCACCGACTCCGTCGGCTCCCCGGCCAACTCGACCATGAGCACGCCCAGCCGCTCGCCCCACACCGTCAGCGGAACGTAGATGCGGCACCGCCCGTCCTCACCGGACTCCCGGACCGGCTGCTGGCTGCTGAAGCAGCGCTGCACCGTACCCTGAACC
This sequence comes from Verrucosispora sp. WMMD703, assembly GCF_049178935.1. Taxonomy (NCBI): domain Bacteria; kingdom Bacillati; phylum Actinomycetota; class Actinomycetes; order Micromonosporales; family Micromonosporaceae; genus Micromonospora; species Verrucosispora sp. WMMD703. Next base: position 3,620,349 of record NZ_JBMHMM010000004.1, read on the forward strand.
TCGGCGACCGCCACGGCGGGCTGGCGGGAGTCGAGCACCGGCCACAGCCCACTGATCCGGTAGTCGGCAACGAACACGATGGTGCCCGACGCGCCGAGCGCCGACCGGATGGCCACGTCGGCGGCCTCGACCACGCGGTCGGGCGGGGCCTCGCGCAGGGCGCGGGAAATCCCCGTGGGCGCATCCGCCATGACCATCCTCCGAAAAATACTTGCTCTGGGGCAAGCATCATACGGAGGCGGTTTCGCCCATGGTCACCCGACCGACCGCACGGCGACCGCGCCGTGAAACGCGTCCGGCACCTCCGCCGGCCGCCCCTCCGGCCGCCAGCGGGTCACCGGCACGATCCCGTCCCGGGTGGGCTGCCACCGGCCGAGCAACGGCCCGAACGCGGCCGGCGGGCGCATTCGGAACGCCGGCCCCATCATCGCCAGCGCCTGCGGATACGCGGCGAGCTCCTCGGTGTCGAAGTCGATCGCCAGGTGACTGCCCGGCGCCACCGCGGTGTACAACTCGTCCAGCGTGCGGGCGAGAGTGTCGTCGTCGAGGAACGCCGCCAGGCCGAGAAAGACCACCCCGACCGGCCGACGCCCCCAGCCCGGCACGAACCGGTGCAGCAACGCCGGGTCGACGGTGCCGATGTCGGTGGCGTCGCCGAAGCCGTAACCCGCCCGGTCGCTGCCGGCCAGGATGCGCTGCCCGAGACGGATGGTCACCGGGTCCACGTCGGTGTAGAGAACCGTCGCGTCAGGTGCCACCTCGTGCACGTTGCCCATCGTCGGCACCCCGGCGCCGAACACCAGGAATCCGTCCACACCGGTGGCCGCTATCGCCCGTACGGCACGGCCGAGAAAGGCGCGCAGCGCCCGGAAGACCGGAGCACACGGCCCGTACGCCTGCTCGAAGGCGCGGGCGGCAGCCACGTCCACCGGATGGTGGTGCGTCCCGCCGAGCCAGAAATCAATCATCCGTGCGGTACTGGGCTGGTCGGGCTCCACCATCGACGACGCTCCTTCCCCAGTCGCCAGCGTACCGACAGCACGTCGCTCGCCGGTATCGCCCCGTTGGCCGCCGGGGGCGGCGATACTTACCCAAACCGGTCCCGACGGCGGGGCCCAGCACAGGGAGGCGACGGTGAGCTCGGTCAGCGGCGCGGCGGTGGTGGTCGGCGTGGACGGCTCCGAGCCCGCCCGCGCCGCGGTACGACTTGCCGCCGCGACGGCGGCCCGCCGCGACCGCCCGCTGCGGGTGGTACACGCCTTCATCTGGCCGACGCTGCACTCCCCCGTCCGGCCGGCCACGGAGAGCGCCCCCGGCGGGGGTCTGCGGGCGCGAGCGGAACGGATGGTCGCCGACGCTGTCGAAGAGGCCGAGGCGACCGCGCCGGGACTACGGGTCACCGGCGAGATTATCGACGGTGAGGCTGCGGCCGTGCTGCTCGCCGAGGCGCCCGGCGCGGCGATGATGGTCCTCGGTGACCGCGGTGCAGGCGGTATCGCCGCGCTGCTGCTCGGCTCGGTCGCGGTGAAGTTGGCCGCGTACGCCGATTGTCCGGTGCTGGTGGCGCGCGGCGCGCAGCACCCCGACGGTGCCGTGGTGGTCGGGGTGGACGGTTCCGAGTCGTCCCGCCGGGCCGTGGAGTTCGCCGTCGACGAGGCCGCCCTGCGCGGCGCCGCGGTGCTCGCCCTGCACGCCTACCGGCACCCGGTGTCCACCGGCCCGGGTGACATGCAGCCGCTGGTGTACGACGAGTCCGAGTTGCGCGACGACGAGGACCGTGCGGTGGCCGAGTCCATCGCCGGGCTGACCGAGCGGTACCCGGAGGTGCCGATCACCCGGGAGTCGGTGCGGGGTCGGGCCGCCCGGGTGCTCACCGACGCGTCCCGCCAGGCGCAACTGCTGGTGGTCGGGGGGCAGGGGCGTGGTGAGGTGACCGGGTTGCTGCTGGGTTCGGTGAGCCAGTCGATGCTGCACCACAGCCACTGTCCGGTCGCGGTGGTACGCGGCCCCCGGTGACCGGCCGGCACGGTTGGCGGCGGCCCAGGCGGGTAGACGGGCCGCGTACGCCACCGGCGACGAACAGGGGGATACAGCCATGCCAGGACCTCGGCCCGGCAGCAACGCATACGACAAGCAGCGTGCCCGCCTGCGCAACGCCATCGACGGCTCCGGCCGGGGCACACCGGACCAGAAGGCCGACGAGGCGGCCAACCGGATCCTGCGGGAGGATCGGGGCCGGCGCGGCGTCGTGCGGGGCGAACGCGCCTACGGGCCCAAGGGAAACCGCGAGCCCGGGGATCCGAAGAAGTGAGGACCGCCGACCTGACCGACGGCCTCATCGCCGGGGCCGTCGGCACCGCAGCGCTCAACATCGTCACCTACCTGGACATGACGGCCCGGGCCCGACCGGCCAGCCAGACGCCCGAGCAGAGCGCCGGGAAACTGGCCGGCGCCTTCCACCTGTCCCTGGGGCCGCCGCAACAGGCGGACAACCGGCGCAGCGGCCTCGGCGCCCTGCTGGGCTACGGGCTCGGCGCGGCCGCGACGGTCGGCTTCGCGCTGCTGGCCCGGGGCCGTCGGCAACCGTTGCTGCGCGCGGCCACGCTGCTCGGTGGGGGCCTGATGACCCTGTCGGACGGGTCGCTGACGCTGCTCGGCGTCACCGACCCGCGCACCTGGCGGCGCGTCGACTGGCTCGCCGACATCGTCCCGCACCTCACCTTCGGGCTGACGGCCGCAGCCACCTGGAACCGGCTGCGGCCGTCAACCGGCAGCAGGGCCTAACGGTCGGTGTCGTCCTCGGCGACCGGTCGACCGCTGGGTCCGTACGGTGACACCTGGCCGTGCGGCACCGGGCGGCCGGTGTCCCCCGGCGAGGAGCCGCGGTTGCGGGGATGGCCGGCCGGGTCGGGGCCCTTGTTGTCCTGGCTGGTGTCACCGAGGGCGTTACGCCGGAGTTCCTGCTGCTGCGGGTTCGTCACGGTCGTCTCCCTTCGCCCGAGCGCGGCACGGCGCCGCGTCACCTGCGGCTTACCCGCCCGCGCCGGGGGCATTCCGGCACGAGGGCTAACCGGGCCGGCAGCGGGTACCCCCCGAGGATGGGTGACCAACGGGCGCTGGCGCGGTCTCTGCTGACCCGCCGCACGTACGCCGAGGAGGCCGGCATCGCGCTGGCTGACCGACCCGCGCCGCTGTACCAGTTGCTGGTGCTGGTCACGTTGCTCAGCACCCGGATCCGGGCGCAGGTGGGGGTGGCGGCGGCCCGGGAACTCTTCGTGGCCGGCTACCGCACCCCGCAGGCCATGGAGGCCGCCAGCTGGCAGGAACGGGTCGACGCGCTGGGGCGCGGACACTACCGCCGCTACGACGAGCGGACCGCCACCATGCTCGGCTCGGGCGCCCGGCTCTGCCTGGACCGCTGGCACGGCGACCTGCGGCGGTTGCACCGGGAGGCGGCCGGTGAGCCGGCGCAGTTGCGTCGGCTGCTCACCGAGTTTCCCGGGATCGGGCCCACCGGCGCGGACATCTTCCTGCGCGAGGTGCAGTCGGTCTGGCCGCAGTTGCGCCCGTACGCCGACCGGCGGGCGGTGGCCGGCGCGCGGCGACTCGGCCTGCCGGCCAGCACGGACCGGCTCGCCCGGCTCGTCGACGACGTCGACTTCGGCCGGCTCGCCTCGGCGCTGGTGCGGGTCGCCCTCGGCGAGGAGTCCGCCGGGCAGATCAGCCGCGGTGTGGCGGCCCGCTGAGCGCCGTCACTTCGCCGCGTCACCGCCGGGTTTGGTCAGATACCACACCAGCAGCGACGCCAGCAGCGCCAGCACCACCAGCCCGCCGGAGAGGCCGCGCCCCTCCTCCGGGGACCGACCCGTGGTGCCGAAGTAGATCACGGCGAGGCCGGCGAGCACCGCGACGAACTTCCGGATGCCTCGGTCCTTCACAGCTGGCACGGTACGCGACCGGGCACCGTTATGGCGGATTAGCCGGTTTTGTCCCCCACTCGGGGAACTCCTCAGTCGACCTCCAGGTCGTCGAGGGAGATCTTGTGGCTCATCAGCCACCGGGCCAGCGCCGACATGCCGAACAGCCACAGCGGCGCGGACTCGGTGGTGCCGTTCGTCGCGTAGACGGCGAACCGCAGGTCCGGCGCCCGGTACGCCTCGATCCGCCACCGGTGCTGCCGGTCCCGCCAGACCGCGGAGGGGTCCATGCCGTCACGGTAGGTGCCCGGCTCCGCCGCCCGCCGACGATGTGCTCAATCCACCACCACCCGAGCATCGTCGGGTAGCCGACGGGTCAGTCCCCGCTGGTCCAGCAACTCCAGCAGCGGCACCGCCACCCGGCGGGTCGTGTCGAGCGCCTGCCGGGCGGCGCTGAGGGTGAACGGCTGCGGGAGCCCGGTCAGCACCCGCACCGCCTGCTGCGGCGCGCCGGGCAGCAACAGCACGTTACCCGTCAGCCGCAGCAGCGCCCCGGCCCGCACCGCGGCACCGATCTCCCGGGTACCGAGCCCGACCGCGGCGAGCCGGTCCGCATCGGGAGCGCGGAACGGGTGTGCCGCGTAGTCCTCGCTCACCAGCGCCAGCGCGCGGGCCACCGGCTCGGGCAACGACGCCGCGCCGGGCGCCACCACCCGACCGGCGACCAACCGCAGCGGCGGCTTCACCAGGGCTTCGACCAGAGACCGGTCGGGCAGGTCGAGGTGTCGGCGCAGTTGCTCGACCGGAGCGCCAGGTGCCAGCGGATGTGTGCGGGCGTGCTCGGCCACGGCCACGGCGAGCCGGTCGCCCAGCCCCCGCCAGTGCTGCGGATCGGCCAGCCAGTCACCCGCCACCGGGACGACCGTCACCGGAACACCCGCCCGGACGAGGTCACCGACCCGGGCCAGGCCCCGCCGGCTCAGCTCACCAGCAAGCTCGGGACGGCCGTCAAGGGTGGCCAGCACGACCGCCCGAGCCGCCGCGGCACCCCGACGCGCCAACGGTGGCGGCCGCACGTCGAGCACGGTGACCCCGCCGGCGACGTACCGGCGGCCCGGATCGCGCAGCAACGCCCGGTCCCCGATCAGCAGCGGCAGCGGACGACTCAACCGCAACCGGGCGGTGTCCCCGCCCAGCGGACGGACCCGCACCGGCACCGCGGCCGAACCGACGTGCAGCGTCAGCGTCACCGGCAACTCGGCCACCGCGACACCGGCCAGGCGGACGTCCACCAGGTCGGTGGGTTGGAAACGGCCCGGGGTGAGCAGGGCGTCGCCGCGGCCGATCCGGTCGCGGGCCACGCCCCGCAGATTCACCGCCACCCGGGCCACCGGCATCGCCTCGTCGCAGGCCGCGCCGAGCCGATGCAGGCCCCGGATCCGCACCGGTTCACCGGCCCCGGCCAGCTCCAGTTCGTCGCCGACACGTAACCGCCCGGCGCCCAGGGTGCCGGTGACCACCGTGCCGCTGCCCCGCACCGTGAAGCAGCGGTCGACCCAGAGCCGAACCGGCCCGTCGGGCACCGGGGCCGGCAGCCGGTCGGCCAACCGGTCCAGGGCGGCCCGCAGGTCGGGCAGACCGGCACCGGTGGCGGCACTGACAGTCACCGTCTCCACCTCGCCCAACGAGGTCGCCGCCAGCTCCGACCGGGCCCTGGCCAGGGTCGCGGCGGGATCGGCCAGGTCCGCGCGGGTCACCACCAGCAGGCCGTACCCGACACCGAGCGCGTCCAGGGCGGCCAGGTGCTCGGCGGACTGCGGCATCCAGCCCGCGTCGGCCGCGACCACCACGACGGCGGCCGGCACCGGACCCACCCCGGCCAGCATGTTCGGCACGAACCGCTCGTGCCCCGGCACGTCGACGAACGCGACGGTACGACCCGACGGCAGCGACGTCCAGGCGAACCCGAGGTCGATGGTCATGCCGCGACGGCGCTCCTCCGCCCAACGGTCCGGTTCCATCCCGGTCAACGCCCGCACCAGCGTGGACTTGCCGTGGTCGACATGCCCGGCGGTGGCCACCACCAGCATGGTCAGTCGTCCCCCGGCACGGCCAGCACCGCCGCGCGCAGCAACCCGTCGGCCCCCTCCGGCACGCACCGCAGGTCGAGCAGGAGCCGAGCCCGGACCACCCGACCCAGCACCGGTGGGTCGGCGGCACGCAGCGGGCCGGCGTACCGCTCGGGCAGGCTCAGCGCCCACGAGTCCAGTTCGACGCCAGGCGCGCCGCCGCCGCCGACCACCGCCACCGACGGCACCACCTCGGCCTTGCGGCCGTCGGCGGCGAGCGCGTCGCGCAGCCGTTCGGTCCGCTCACGCAACGCCGCCGGGTCGGCGTGCAGTGCCCGGTGGGTCGGGGTGGCCGGGTCACCGAGGGTGCCCGCGAGGGCGGCCAGGGTCAGCTTGTCCACCCGCAACGCCCGCGCGAGGGGATGTCGACGCAGCCGCTCTACCAGGTCGGCGACGCCGAGCAGCAACCCGGCCTGCGGGCCACCCAGCAGCTTGTCGCCGCTGGCGGTGACCAACGCCGCCCCGGCACGCAGGGTGCTGGCGGCATCCGGTTCGTCCGGCAGCAGCGGGTCGGGTACGAGCAGCCCGGAGCCGATGTCGGCGACCACCGGCACCCCCAGCCCGGCCAGCCGCCGCACCGGCACCGCCGAGGTGAAACCGGTGACCCGGAAGTTCGACGGATGCACCTTCAACACGAACCCGGTACGCGGCCCGACGGCGGCGGCGTAGTCGGCGAGGGTGGTCCGGTTGGTGGTGCCCACCTCCCGCAGCCGGGCACCGGTGCTGGTGAGCAGGTCCGGCAGCCGAAAGCCGTCGCCGATCTCCACCAGTTCGCCCCGGCTGACCACGATCTCGGCGTCGGCGGCGAGCGCGGTGGCCGCCAGCACCAGCGCGCCGGCACCGTTGTTGACCACGTGCACCGCCTCGGCGGCCGGTACGGCGGCGGCGAGCGCCCGCAACGCGTCCCGCCCTCGGCGCGCCCGCCGCCCGGTGCCCAGGTCCAGTTCCACGTCGGTGTACCCGGCGGCGGCGGTCACCGCGGCCACCGCGGCCTCGGAGAGAGCGGCCCGCCCAAGATTGGTGTGCAGCACCACCCCGGTGGCGTTCAGCACGACCCGTGGCACGGGCGGCGGCAGGTCGGCCAACGCGGCGTCGCGTACCTCGGCGGGGTCGATCTCACCCCGGCGGGCCCGGTCCTGGGCCTGCCGCACCGCACTGCGCACCCGGTCGCGGCCGACCGCCGCAGCGGCCGCGACCAACTGCGGCTCAGCCAGCAGCACATCGGTACGCGGCACCCGGCGCCGCGGGTCGGCGCCGCCGTCGCCCATGGGTTCATCTCCTCGCAGCCTGGCGGAGACGGACGGGAATCGAACCCGCCTGGCCCGGATCCCGGACCACACCGGTTTTGAAGACCGGGAGGGGCACCAGCCGCCTGAACGCCTCCACCGGCCATTGGATCACAGCTCGGCGGCGGGCGTGCGGCCGAGTCGGCACCACGGTCACCGGCCGGGATCGGCCGCCCGCCGGTCGAGCCGGGCCCGCTGCGGCAGCACCGTGTACTTCGGATCACGGGCCGAGGCGACACCGGCGTGGAAGACCCCGAAGCGGGTGGCCACCGAGGCGGCCAGCAACGCGGCACCGGAGACCGCCGAGACCAGTCGGCTACGCCGGCCCAGCACCGCCCCGGCCACCCCGGCCATGGTCAGTGCCCGCCCGGCGCGCAGCAGCCGACCGGGCCGCCCCGTCCGGTAGGGCTCACCCAGCAGGCCGAGACGAGTCTCCACCCGGTGCGCGCCGAACAGTTCCAGTCCAGCGCCGGCCACCGCCATCCGCCGCGCCGGACCCGCCTGGGCGGGCGGCACGGCGAGCAGACCCACTCCCGCGCCGCTGGCCAGCGCGCTGCCCGCGAAGACGAACGGCAGGTCGGCGTACGCCTCGTGCCAGGACGGCACGGCCGTGTCGGCCAGCAGCACCGCCGTGTACGTGCCCAGGGCCGGTGCGGCCACCGCAGCGGCCAACCCGGCAGCCCGCCCCACCGGCGGCAACGCCCGACGGGCCAGCCCGAGTGGACCCCGCGTGGGCAGCAGCGGCGCCACCTCGGCGACCGCAGCAAGTCCGGCGGCCGGACCGTACCCGGCGAGGATCCAGGTGCCCACCGACATGGGTGAGGTCGGCTTGGCCACCCGCAGCATGTGGTGGAACCGTTCCGGCCGGCCCAGATCCTTGACCAGCAGGCCGGCGCTGGCGGTGACCGCGGCCAGCGCGGCGAACCGGCCGGCGCGGCGCACCCCGGCCCGCCCGGTGAGCTGCCCACCGGCGGCCAGCAGCGACGAACCGGCGGCCAGCCCGCCGGTGAACAGGTAGGCGGCGATCTCCCACGTCCACACCGGCGGTTTCAGGATCGGCCGGCCGTAGTAGGAGGTGAATTCCGCCGGCGGCACGGCCAGCTCCTCACCACCCCGGCGACCGGCGCGGAAGCGCCGGAACCGGTCGCCGACGGCCGGTCGGTCCCGGTTCACCGTCGACCACCGAGGAACGCACCGACCGCCGCCGCCGTCATGGCCAGCGCGGCCAGCCCCGCCCGGCGCCACATCGCCGGCAGGTCCCGGGTGGTGACCTGCGGATCCGGCGGCAGGCCGTACACCTCCGGCTCGTCGAGCAGCAGGAAGAACGCGCCGTCGCCACCCACCCCGTCGTCCGGGTCGTGGCCGTAGAGCCGCGCCTGCGTCTCCCCCCGTTCCCGCAACGTGGCGACCCGCGCGGCGGCCCGTTCCCGCAGCTCGTCGAGGGGGCCGTACTGGATGGACTCAGTCGGGCAGGCCTGCGCGCAGGCGGGGGTCAGGCCCGCGCCGATCCGGTCGTAGCAGAGCGTGCACTTCCACACCCGGCCGTCGTCCACCCGGCGGTCGATCACCCCGTACGGGCAGGCCGACACGCAGTAACCGCAGCCGTTGCAGATGTCCTCCTGCACCACCACGGTGCCGAACTCGGTGCGGAACAGCGCCCCGGTCGGGCAGACGTCGAGGCAGCCGGCCCGGGTGCAGTGCTTGCACACGTCCGACATCATCAGCCAGCGGAAGTCGCTGCGGCCCTCGGCGCTGCCGGTGCGTCCGGGTGGCCCGGCCGCCGGCATGCCGAGGAACTCAGTCATCCGGGCGGCGGCCGGCGGTTCACCGGGCAGCACACCCGCCTCGGTTCCGGTCGGGTTCGTGGTGTCGGCTGAGGTCGCACTCGCGGGGTCGCTCGTCGGGTGCCCGGCGAACGACGCGGTGCCGTGACCGGCTGGTCGGGGCTGTTCCACGAAGGCGACGTGCCGCCACGAGTTGGCGGTCAACGCGCCGGTGTTGTCGTAGGACATGCCGAGCAGATCCAACCCGGCGGTTGGTACCCCGTTCCACTCCTTGCAGGCCACCTCGCACGCCTTGCAGCCGATGCAGACGCTGGTGTCGGTGAAGAAGCCCATACGCGGCGGCGCGTCGACCCAGCCGGCCGCGGTCGCCGGATCGGCGGCCGGCAGCGACGACTGTGGCGGTACGGCGGGCCGGTGCGGCGGGTCGACCATCAGGGGTTCCCCTCTCCGTCGCCGGTGGACCCGGGCGGCTCGACCGGCACCCCAGGGGTGACCGCCGGCGGTAGAACACCCGGCACGATGCCGGCCCTGGTGCGGTAATCCTGCACCAGTTCCCGCAGCGCCGCCCCGGTGGGCCGACGCCCCGGTCGCACGTCGCAGGTGCCGATCTTGCTCTCCTGGATCAGGACGTTCGGGTCCAGGGTGATGCCGAACAGGTCGTTGGCCGAGTCGCCGGTGACCAGTCCCTCGAAGCCGAAGTGGTACGGCAGCCACAGCTGGTGGATCACCCGGCCGTCCACCGTCAGCGGCGCCAACCGGTCGGTGACCAGCACCCGGGCCTCGATCGCCGCGCGGGCGGTGATCAGGTGCGCCCACCCGAGATGGGTCAGCTCGGCCAGCGTCGCCAGCTCCGGCGACACCTCCACGAACATCTCCGGTTGCAGTTCCGCCAACGGCGCGACGGTCCGGCTCATCCCGCCCGCGGTGTGGTGTTCGGTGAGCCGGCTGACCGTGAACACGTACGGGAAGACCTCGTCGTGCTGCTGCGGCGGGCTCGGGTTCGTCGAGTTCACCGGGTGGTCGTACCTCTTGCGGGTCGGGTTGGCCTGCTGGCCGTAGAGCGGATTACGCACCGGCGACTCGGCCGGCTCGTAGTGCGTCGGCAGCGGCCCGTCCAGCACCCCGCTGGGCGCGTACAGCCAGCCCTTGCCGTCGGACTGCATGATGAACGGATCGTCACCGGCCAGCGCCGCCGGCCCCGTGGCACCCTCCGGCGGCCGGTACGACGGCGGTTTCGTCACCTCGAAGTCGGGCACGTCGCGACCGGTCCACCGGCCGGCGTCGTCGTCCCACCACACGTACCGTTTGCGCTCGCTCCACGGGCGGCCCTGCGGGTCGGCGGAGGCCCGGTTGTAGAGCATCCGCCGGTTCGCCGGCCACGCCCAGCCCCACTCGGCGGCCACCCAGTCCTGCTCGTGCCCGGGCCGACGCCGGGCCGCCTGGTTCACACCGTCGGCGTAGACGCCTGTGTAGATCCAGCAACCGATCGCGGTCGTCCCGTCGTCGCGGGCCTGGGTGAACGCCGACAGCGGACGGCCACTGACCGTGTCGTATCCGTTGATTTCCCGCAGCACCGCCTCGGCGTCCGGCTCGGCGAGCCGGCCGTGCGTGGGATAGTCCCAGGTCAGGTCGAGCAGCGCCCGGTCGCGCGGCAAAGTCGAGCCGGCCAGCTTCTCCCGGATCCGGCGCCCCAGGTGGTAGAAGAACCACAGCTCGGAGCGGGCGTCGCCGGGCGGGTCGACGGCCTTCTCCCGCCACTGCAGCAGCCGCTGGGTCTGGGTGAACGTGCCCTCCTTCTCCACGTGGGAGGCGGCCGGCAGGAAGAACACCTCGGTGGCGCACTGCTCCGGCACGATCTCACCGGTGGCGACCTCGGGGCCACGCTGCCAGAAGGTCGCACTCTCGATCATGAACAGGTCGCGTACGACCAGCCAGTCGAGGTTGGCCATGCCCAACCGCTGGGCCCGGCCGTGCGCCGAGCCGACCGCCGGGTTCTGGCCGAGCAGGAAGTATCCCTTCACCTTGCCGTCGATCATGTTGAGCACCTGCTGGTAGGTGCCGTGATCGCCGGTGAGCCGGGGCAGATGGCCGTAACCGAAGTCGTTCTCCGGTGTCGCCGCGTCTCCCCAGTACGCCTTGAGCAGGCTGGCGGCGTAGGCGCGGGCCCCGCCCCAGAAACCCTTCTGACCGGGGTGCCGGATGCTGTCCACCCAGGCGTCGAAGTCGGGATGCTGGGCGTGGTGCGGCATCGGCAGATAGCCCGGCAGCAGGTTGAACAGGGTCGGGATGTCGGTGGAGCCCTGGATGCTGGCGTGCCCGCGCAGCGCCATCACCCCACCGCCGGGCCGCCCCACGTTGCCCAGCAGCAGTTGGATGATCGCCCCGGTGCGGATGTACTGCACGCCGACGGTGTGCTGGGTCCAGCCGACCGAGTAGATCAGGCAGCCGGTGCGTTCCCGCCCGGAGTTCTCCGTCCAGGCGCGGGCCAATTCCAGGAACTTCTCGCGGCGGATGCCGCAGACCCGTTCCACCATCTCCGGGGTGTAGCGGGCGAAGTGCCGCTTGAGGATCTGGTACACGCAGCGCGGATGTTGCAGCGTGTCGTCCCGCTGGACCTGCCGGGACACCGGGGCACCGTGCGACTCGTGGCGCAGGCCGGCCGCGGTCTCCCGCTCCCGGGCGGTGTGCCCGCTGCCGGAGTCCCGCTCGTGGCCCGCGTACTGCCAGCTGTCCTGCACGTAGCTGGCAGTCGCCGGGTCGAAGCCGGAGAAGAGCCCGTCGGCGTCCTCGGCATCCACGAAGTCGTCACTGACGATCGTCGCGGCGTTGGTGTACGCCAGCACGTACTCCCGGAAATCCAGCTCGTTGGTGAGGATGTAGTTCACCACCGCGCCCAGCAGCGCGATGTCGGTGCCCGCCCGGATCGGCAGGTACGCGTCGGCGACCGCGCTGGTGCGGGTGAACCGCGGGTCGACGTGGAAGACCTTGGCCCCGCGCCGTTTCGCCTCCATCACCCACTGGAAGCCCACCGGATGGGCCTCGGCCATGTTCGAGCCCTGGATGACGATGACGTCGGCGTTCGCCACGTCCTGCTGAAAATCCGTCGCGCCACCGCGACCGAAGCTGGCCCCCAGACCGGGGACGGTGGCGGAGTGTCAAATACGGGCCTGGTTCTCGATCTGAAGCGCCCCCATCGCGGTGAACAGCTTCTTGATGAGGTAGTTCTCCTCGTTGTCCAGGGTGGCCCCGCCCAGGCTGGCGATCCCCAGCGTGCGGTTCAACGGCCGGCCCTCGGCGTCGACGTCCTCCCACGTCTCGGCCCGGGCCGCGAGCACCCGATCGGCGATCATGTCGAGTGCCGTGTCGAGGTCCAGGTCCTCCCACTCGGTGCCGTACGGCCGCCGGTAGCGCACCGTGGTCTGGCGCAGCGGGCTGGTGACCAGGCTCCGGCTGGCGGCGCCCTTCGGGCAGAGCCGACCCCGGGAGATGGGGCTGTCCGGATCACCCTCGATCTGCGTGACCTGGTCGTCGGTGACGAAGACCCGTTGCCCGCAGCCGACGGCACAGTACGGGCAGACGGAACGGGCCACCCGGTCGGCGCCCTCCGTGCGGGCGGTCAACTCGGCACTGCGGTTCGAGCACGCCGCCGCGCCCCGGCCCAACGGGTCGGTGCCGGTGAGCTGCCGGTAGACCGGCCAGCCCAGCAACCTGTCCCGCAGCCCCACGCTCGACACCTCCGGTCTCGACCTTAGGACAGCGCGCCGAGATCGGCGACCCACCTTTCGGAACCACATCACGACGTCGCCCCCGGCCCGAGACCGGGCCGGGGGCGACGAAGGTGCCGGTGTGCAGGTCGCCTCTCGGCGAGTGGCGCGACGCGGCTCCAGCCGAACGGTATTCCGCGAAGGCAATTTAGGTGAGGCCCGGGGACACTTGACACACCGACACCCGAGTCAACAGGTTACCCGCTCTGCTTCTTCCTACCCCTGCCGTGACCGCCGCCACAGTAGGGCCGGCACTCGCTGAGGATGCCGCTGGCCGGCACCCTGAGATCGGGTGCCGGCCAGCGGCTTTCTGCTCCCCCTGTGGAGGAATGTCTTCGGTTGTTGTCTGACCGTGGTGGGGGTCAGCTGGTCCAGTGCTCGGCGACGAGGTCGGCGGCCTGCTGCTCCCACTGGGCGTAGTGGTCCGGGTAGGCCGACACCTGCACGGTCTGCGCTGCCTGGGTGAGGGGCATGTCCTGCCAGCCGTCGACCTGCTTCAACCCCTTCAGGAACGCCAGGGTCGAGTACTCGGGGTCGGTGATCTGCTCCACCGTGCCCCAACCCGACGACGGGCGCTGCTGGAACAGGCCCTGCGAGTCGTGGTCGTTGCGGTCACCCAGGTGACCCAGGTTCTCCAACTTCGACTCCTGCAACGCCGTGGCGATCGACACGACCGCGGCCCGCTCGTCCATCCCGGCCTTCTTCGTCGCCGCGATGATCGCCTTCACATTGCCGACCTGCTCATCGTTCAACTCGATCATCGACTGGTTGGCCGGGGCGCCGTGCGGCAACAGCTTGCCCATGTCCGGCTTGTCAGCCTGCACCGCCGCGACCGGGACGGTCTTCACCGGGGTGACATCGGCGTGAGCGGCCACCGGACCAGCGAACAGACCACCGGTGAACGCCACACCCGCGATACCCAGCACGCTCTTCCGCAGCATCGAGTTCATGACAAAGCTCCAATCGGGGGTCGACGCACGCACACCGAGGGAGACGGGCGCACGCACGCAAGCACCAGAAAGGGCGCTCAAACCAAAAAAGGGGGGAAAGATCTCCGGCACGCGGGGCGTATCGCCGCTTCACGCCGCCGAGACCATGTCCAACGACCGCCGGCCCGCCAACATTCCCGGGGCCACCCGGCCCACCCTGCGGCAGGCCCTCTACCTCGGTCGCTCAGCCATCTCCAACGCCCCCACCCCGCCACCCATTCCACCCCAAGCCCCCGACCGCCCAGCAATCTTGGTCCGAAACCGCCCACCCAAGGGCAAATCGCACCAAGATCGCCAACGGACACCGGCGGAACCGGACACCCGGCACATTCGGACGGGGCCGCCCGCGACGACAAAAAGCCCCAAACAGGGTCACCGACTGCGACACCAGGGACAGGTCATCGGACCGCCCCGACCCCATCTGGGGTTACCCTGACAGCATGCAGGCGGTCTCCCCCACCATGACCGGCGTGGCGCACCTGGCCCGGCCCGGCCGTCCCGCCGTGGTGGCCCGGACGCTCGCCGAGCTGCGTGGGCCCACCCGAGGGGTGGTGGAACTGCCGGTACGGCTGATGTGGTGCGCCGACCGCGCGTTCGACCTGGCCGACCCCGACCAGTTGCTCTGGCTCTACGAGAACGTGCTGCGCGAGACCACGAGCGTCGAGGACCTGCGCCGGCTGGTCAACGGGCGGACGCTGCGCCGGGTGTGGCAGCTGCTCAACCTGCCCCGGGGCGTACGCCTCGCGTGGGAGAGCCGACACCAGGGGCTTCGGTCGGCGTGACCGACGCGACCTCCGACGCACACCCACACGAGTTCTACCGCGAGGTCGCCCGGGTCGCGTTGACCGTCGCCGGGCCGCACCGCTTCGTCCTCGGTGGCGGAGTGGCCTGGGCCGCGCACGGACTGGTCACCCGCCCCACCGAGGACGTCGACCTCTTCGCCGACGTGGAGGGCGCCGCCGCCGCGGCAGCGGCCGACGTCCGGGTTGCGCTGGAACGCGCCGGGTTCGAGGTGGCCGACGCCGATCCGGACAGCGACCTCGGTGACCTGTTCGACGGCTTCGACCGGGATCTGCGGGACTTCGTCGTCGGCCGGAACGAGCGGCGCATCCGCCTCAGCCTGGCCCGGCTCGACCGACACCGCAGCCCGGTGGTGATGGACCTCGGTCCGGTCATGGACGTGCGGGACCTCATCGCCAACAAGACCGCCGCCCTGGTCAACCGTCGCGAGGTACGCGACTACATCGACGTGGCCTCCGCCCTGGAGCACCGGTCCGTCGCGGAGCTGCTGGAACTCGCCCGCCAGATCGATCCCGCCCTCGATGACGACGACGTACGGGCGGCCGGCCGGTACCTCGACCGGATCCCCGACGCCCGGTTCACCCGCTACGGCCTCGACCCCGCCGACATCGCCCAGGTCCGGCGGCACCTGGCCGCCTGGCCCCGCTGACCCGGCCCCGCCGACCCACACCGAGCCGGCGGGAGCACCGCGTCGACGGGGACCTCACTTGGTGAAGCGACCACCGGTGACGCCCAGGACCTCACCGGTGATGAAGCTCGACTCCTGCGAGGCGAAGAAGACGTACGCAGGCGCCAGCTCCGCCGGCTGACCAGGCCGACCGACCGGGGTGTCGGTGCCGAACTGCTCGACCTTCCCTTCCGGCATGGTCGCCGGGATCAGCGGCGTCCAGATCGGACCCGGCGCCACCGCGTTGACCCGGATGCCCCGATCGACCAGATCGGCGGCGAGAGCCTTTGTGAAGTTCGCGATTCCCGCCTTGGTGGTGGCGTAGTCGAGCAACTGCGGCGACGGGTCGAACGCCTGGATCGAGGACGTGTTGATGATCGTGGACCCCTCGCCCAGATGCGGCAACGCCGCCTTGCACAGCCAGAACATCGCGTACAGATTGGTCTTGAACACCCGGTCGAACTGCTCGGTGCTGATGCCGGCGATGCCCTTGTCCTGCGCCATCTGGTACGCCGCGTTGTTCACCAGGATGTCGATGCCACCCAGGTCACGCACCGCCCGCTCGATCAACGTCTCACAGTTGCGCTCGTCGGCGATGTCACCCCGGACCGCCACACCCTTGCGACCCGCGGCCTCGATGAGGCGTACCGTCTCCCGGGCGTCCGCGTCCTCCTCCTCGCGGAGATAGGAGATCAGCACGTCGGCACCCTCCCGGGCGTACGCGATGGCGACCGCCCGGCCGATGCCCGAGTCGCCGCCGGTGATCACCGCCTTCTTGCCGTCAAGCTTGCCGGTGCCCCGATAGGAGTCCTCTCCGTGATCCGGCTCGGGCGTCATGTCGCCGGTACGACCCGGTGGGCTCTGCTGCTGGTTCGGCTGACCTGACTGCTGGCCGTACTGCTCGGTCGGGTCCTGCGGGGTGTGCTGCGTCTCGCTCACGGAGGTCTCCTCGCCCGGGATCGTGGGGTTGCGCTCCCGCAAGCCCCTACCCGGGCGAACTCGGTGGAAACCGTCCGGTCGCCGCGACGACACGGACTCTCGACGAGCACGGATCGCGGTGCGTCACCACCGCTAAGGCATCCTAGGATCCTGGATGGCTGGTCCCGCCGCGTGCGGGACCAGCCATCCAGGCGTCAGTCGGACAGTCGTGCGGCGACGCGGCGCCTCGGGGCGGGCAGGCGATCCGCCAACGCCAGCGCGGCCCGGACCGGTACCCGGCCGAGCAACTCGTCGAACTCGGCCCGGCCCAGGCAGAACCGGGTGAACGCACGCCAGCCCGGCGGCGTGGCCAGCAACCTGTGGCAGAGCGCCGGTCGCTGGGAGAAGACGTCGAGCAGCCGCTGCCCGGCCCGCATGGCCGGGACGAGGCGCTCGGTCACCGACCGCTCGTAGCCGGCGAGATCAGCGCCGGCCACCGCCGCACCGGCAAGCTCGCCGGAGCGCAGCGCATAGCTGATCCCCTCCCTGGTCCAGGGCTCCAACAGGCCGGCGGCGTCGCCGACCACCAGCACCCGCCCGCGCCGCAGCGGCGAGTCGTCGGTCCGGCAGCGGGTCAGGTGACCCGAGTCATGGATCGGCGAGACGTGGGCCAACCCGAGACGATCGACGAACCTCCGCAGGTACTCCCGGGTCCGCTCCCCCTCCCCCCGGCCGGCGATCACACCGACGGTGAGCCGATCTCCCTTCGGGAACACCCAGGCGTACGAACCGGGCAGCGGCCCCCAGTCGAGCAGCACCCGACTCCGCCACCGGGCCTGCTCGGCCGGCGGCACCGGCAGCTCCAGCTCCAGCCCCAGATCCACCTGGCGGTGACGTACCCCGACGTGCCGTCCGCTGACCCCGGACGAGCCGTCGGCGCCGATGACCGTACGGGCCAGGAGCAGCTCGCCGTCGGCCAGTCGCAGGCGTACGACATCGGGATCCTGCTCCACCGACCGGACGGTCGCCCGCTCGCGGACCTCGGCCCCGGCGGCCACCGCGGCGGCCCGCAGCCGGTCGTCGAACTCCTCCCGGCGCACCATGCTCACCAGCGGCCCGGCGCCATGCCGGCGGGTGAAGTCGCTTCGCCCGTCGAGGGTGAACGTGACCCGGTCCACCGTGTCGTGGGCGGGTACCTCGATCCGCCCGGCCACCGCGGCGAGCGAGGTGCCGATCAAACCACCGCCGCAGGTCTTGTAGCGCGGATGCGCGGCGCGCTCGACGACAAGCGTGCGGACGCCTCGACGGGCGGCGACGGCGGCGGCGGAGAGCCCGGCAGGGCCGCCACCGATCACCACGAGTTCCCAGACGCTCACTGGTGCAGGGTAGATCAACCAGGGCGCGCGCGGCGGTAACGGTCGGCCGGGACAGGCCGCTGACGCGGGCATCTTCTCCGGCGCGCCGGGTAACCGCCGGCCGCAGACCGCCTGCCGCAGGCGGACGGAGGCGCGAGGAGGACACCATGCAAGAGGTGCGGCTGTCGGACGTCGAGGCGCGGGTGTACGACGCGGTGGCGGCCCTGGAGGCGCGCGGCCAGGTACCGTACCCGGACATGATCGCTCAGGAGTGCGGGCTGACCGAGGAGCAACTACAGACCCCGCTGCACCTGCTGACCGAGAAGAACCTGCTGCATCGGGAGGATTCGCCGATGGCCGGGCTCGACTTCGGCCCCCGCTTCTGCGCGCAACAGCTGGCATGACGGTCGGTCGCGCACCCCACGACCGCCACCTGGCCCGGCGGATGGCCGGTTGACCTCGGCGGAGCCCAACGGTTCGGCGGGGTCCGGGACCACGTCGTACGAGCGGCGGCGCTGGCAGGCCCTCGGCGTGGGGCTGGTCGCGGCGTTCATGACGCTGCTCGACATCAGCATCGTCAACGTGGCCCTGCCGTCCCTGGAGCGTGCCCTGCGGGCGGATCCGAGCGACCTGCAATGGGTGCTGTCCGGGTACGCGCTGAGCTTCGGGCTGGTTCTGGTGCCGGCGGGACGCTTCGGTGACGTCCGCGGGCGACGCAACGCGTTCGTCTTCGGCATCGCGCTGTTCACGCTGACCAGCGCGCTGGCCGGGCTGGCCCAGTCCCCCGGCTGGCTGATCGCCGCCCGGCTCCTCCAGGGCGCCGCCGCCGGGGTGGTGAACCCGCAGGTGACCGGCCTGATCCAGCAGCTGTTCGCCGGGCCCGAGCGGGGCCGACCCTTCGGCTGGCTCGGTGCCACCATCGGTATCTCCACCGCGATCGGTCCGTTGCTCGGCGGCCTGCTGATCGCCGCCGGTGGCCCGGAACACGGCTGGCGGTGGGTCTTCTTCGTCAACGTGCCGGTGGGGATCGTCGCGGTGCTGCTCGGCTGGCGGTTGCTGCCCGGCCGGATCACCCCACGCGGTGCGCAACGCCGGTTCGACCCGGTCGGCGTGCTGCTGCTCGGCATCGGCGTGACGCTCGTGCTGCTGCCGCTGGTGCAGCGCGAGCAGTGGCACGGCGCGACGAAGTGGCTGCTGATGCCCGCCGGCCTGATCACCCTCGCCGCCTTCGTCGGCTGGGAGCGCCGGTACGCCCGGCACGGCCCGCCGCTGTTCGACGTCCGGCTGTTCGGTCACCGGTCGTACTCCCTCGGCTCGACGATCGCGCTGCTCTACTTCGGCGGGTTCACCGCGATCTTCTTCATCTTCACCCTCTACCTGCAGAACGGGCGTGGCTACAGCGCCCTGGTCGCCGGTGCGGCGATTACCCCGTTCGCGCTCGGGTCAGCCGTCGCGTCCGCCGTCGGCGGGCGGCTGGTCAACAGGTACGGCCGGCCGCTGGTCGCCATCGGGCTGGTCGGCGTGGTGACCGGTCTCGGTCTCGCCGCGCTGGCCATCGAGCTGGCGCCGCGCGCGCCGGTGCCCTGGGTGACCGCGCTGCCGTTGCTGGTCGCCGGCATCGGCAGCGGCCTGGTGATCGCTCCCAACCAGACGCTGACCCTGACGCAGGTGCCGGTTCCGCAGGCCGGCAGTGGTGCCGGGATGTTGCAGACCGGGCAGCGGATCGGCTCGGCCGCCGGCATCGCGGTGGTCGGCGCGGTCTTCTTCTCCGCGCTGGCCGACGGCGCGGACGCCTGGTCCCGGGCGTTCGAACGGTCCCTGCTCACCTCGGCCGCGATCATCGCGCTGGCCCTGGTGGCGGCCGCCGTCGACATCATCGGCAACCACCGCCGCGGCCGGCCCCGCGAGCGGGGCCGGCCGGGCGGTCACTGACTGCGGTGTCACCAGAGCTGGGAGACGATGTCCGCCGCCTGCTCCTCCCACTGCGCGTAGTGGAACGGGTAGGCCGACACCTGCACCGTCTGCGCGGCGGTGGTCAGCGGCAGCTCCCGCCAGCCGCCGACGTTCTTCAGGGCCTCGAAGAAGACGGTCGAGGAGTATTCAGGATCCCGGATCTGCTCCACGCTGCCCCATCCGGTGGACGGACGCTGCTGGAACAGGCCCTGCGAGTCGTGGTCGTTCCACGCGCCGAGGTGTCCCAGGTTGTAGAGCTTCGACTCCTGCAACGCGGTGGCGATGCCGATCACGGCGCCGCGCTCACCGACACCGGTGCGCTTGGCCACCTCGATGATGGTCTTGGCGTTGTCGCGCTGGGCGTCGTCGAGCGGGACGCGCGACTGGGCGCCCTGCACACCGTGCGGGATCAGCTCGTCCCGGGTCGGCTTCCCAGCGTCCGGCTTGTCGGTGCGGCCGGCGGTGGTCAGCCCGGATTCGACGGTGACGCCGGTGCTGGTGCGACCGGTCGCCCGGTCGATCGCCGCAACCGCGCCGGCATGCGGACCGGCGGTGATCGGTGCGGCCACGGCCGTGGGGCCGAAGGCGAGTCCGGCGAGGGCGGTCACGCCCACCACGCTGAGCGCGGTCTTCCGGTTCGGGATCGTCGCGATGGCCGGGAGCCATCGAGTGAAGTCCGGCTTCACGATGGTTGCCCTTTCGATCGGGTACGAGCCGCTCGGGGTGAGCCGCTCTCGGGGGACGGGCCGAGCTGGTCGAGGTTTGCCAGCCGGCGCTATGGGGGACACAACCCGGTTGACAAGTCCGCCATTCCGGAAATGTGCTGATGGTGGTCGGCTGCGACCCAGGTCACGGCGCAGACCGGCTCGGTGGGGATGAAACGGACAGCGAGCGTCACACCTCGTACGGCTCGCCGAACCGCACCAGGACGTGCCAGAGCTGCTTGAGCTGCTGCAAGGTGTCCGTGGTCGGCCCGTGGTCGGCCCACCGGCCCGGGTCGGTCACCACCGACGCCGCGGCCCGCCCGATCAGCGCGGCGTGCAGCGGCTCACCCGCCCCGCCGAACTCGGCGTGCACCCGGGCCGCCAACGGCGGGATCGCCGGCCCACGAAACTCGGCGTCCACCCGGTCCACAGGCAACGCGAAGCCGGCGTGCCAGCGGATCGGGAAGCCGTACCGGTGGGCGGCGGCGATCAGCCTCGCCGCGGTGTCGGTGCCCCGGAACGAGGGATCGACGACCAGTTCCAGGACGTCGCGGTCCAGTCGGACCTCGCCGTGCACCTGCGCCTCGACGTAGTCGTCGAGGGCCCGGCCGGCGGCCCGGGGTGCCGCGGCCACCGCCTCACGACGACGCAGCAGTTCACCGGTCAGGGTCACCAGGTCCGTACCGGGCCGGCCCAGGCACACGCCGGTATCGGTGGTGGCGGCGATCAGGGCGGCCAGCACCGGCTCGACCACGTCGACGGTGCCGACGTCACGTGGTCCGAGGTGGCTGTCGCCGAAGCAGAAGGTGGTCCGGGCCAGTACCTCGGGACGCAGCCGCAGGTGACAGGAACCGAACCGGGGGCAGGCGCCGTCGGGGTGGTCGAGCAGATTGAGGCCGCCGTACTTCGGCCGCTCCGCCGGGCCGACGCCCGGTCGCTGGTAGGCGCCGCCGAACAGGCGCTCCTCCCAGCGGTCACGGTCCCCACCGGGGTACGCGGTGAGGCCGCCGTTGGAGATCCGCGTCTCGAACTGGTTGCGGTAGACCCCCTCGGTGGCGAGGGCCTCGGCGACCGTGCGGCCGTCTGCGCGCAGCCGGTCGGGGTGGAAGTTGAGGGTGATCCGTCCCTGCCGGCCGATCTCCGCGACGAGCCGCTCCGGTTCGTGGCGTACCCCGACGGATGCCAGCGCCCGCCCGATCACCGCCAGCGCGGCGGGACGGTCGCGCAATGCCACCCTGCGCACGTGGCGCAGTGCCGCGCGTTGCGCGGCGGTAAGTGTTGGATCGACGGACATGCCGGCAGTCTCGCCGGGACCGGCTCCTGGCCGCATCCCCGTTCTCGCGAGCCGGGCCGGGCCGGAGGCGACAGCGCCCTCAGTGCCCCCTGGCGAGCCACTGTGGCAACTGCGGCGCCTCGGCCCCGATGCTGGTGCTGTCGCCGTGCCCGGTGTGCACCATCGTCTCCGGCGGGAGGGTGAGCAGCCGGTCGCGGATCGAGTCGACGATGGTGCCGAAGTCGCTGTACGAGCGGCCGGTGGCCCCCGGCCCGCCGGCGAACAGGGTGTCGCCGGTGAAGACGGCACCCAGCTCGGGGGCGTGCAGGCAGCACGCGCCGGGGCTGTGCCCGGGGGTGTGCAGCACGGTGAGCGTGGTGCCGCCCGCCGTGATGGCCTGGCCGTCGCCGAGGGGGCCGCCCGGTGGTTCGTCGGGATGCACCATGTCCCACAGCACCCGGTCGGCGGGGTGCAGCAGCACCGGGGCGCCGGTGGCCCGGGACAGTTGCGGGGCGACCCGGACGTGGTCGTCGTGGGCGTGCGTGGCGACGATCGCGGTGACCCGCCGCCCGGCCACCACCTCGAGGATGGCGTCGACGTCGTGTGGGGCGTCGATCACGACGCACTCGGTGTCGTCGCCGACCACCCAGACGTTGTTGTCCACGTCGAAGGTCTGACCGTCGAGGGAGAAGGTGCCGGAGGTGACCGTGTGGTCGATCCGGGCGGCCATCAGAAGACCACCACCGAGCGGAGCACGTCGCCCCGGTGCATCCGGTCGAACGCCTCCTCCACCCCGTCCAGGCCGATCTCCTCGGTGACGAAGGCATCCAGGTCAAGGCGGCCCTGCAGGTACAGCTCGGTGAGCATCGGGAAGTCACGGCTGGGCAGGCAGTCGCCGTACCAGCTCGACTTGAGGGCGCCACCGCGACCGAAGACGTCCAGCAGGGGCAGTTCAACGCGCATCTCGGGTGTGGGCACGCCGACCAGCACGACGGTGCCGGCCAGGTCACGGGCGTAGAACGCCTGCTTCCAGGTCTCCGGCCGACCGACCGCGTCGATCACCACGTCGGCGCCGAAGCCGCCGGTGACGGCCTGGATCTCCGCCACCGGGTCGGCCTCGGAGGCGTTGACGGTGTGGGTGGCGCCGAACCGACGGGCCCAGTCGAGCTTGCGGGAGTCGGTGTCCACCGCGATGATCGTCGTCGCGCCGGCCAGGGCCGCGCCGGCCACCGCCGCGTCGCCGACGCCACCGCAGCCGATCACCGCCACCGAGTCACCCCGGGTCACCCCACCGGTGTTCATGGCCGCGCCGAGGCCCGCCATCACCCCGCAGCCGAGCAGCCCGACGGCGGCCGGCCGGGCCGCCGGGTCCACCTTCGTGCACTGGCCGGCGTGGACCAGGGTCTTCTCGGCGAAGGCGCCGATGCCCAGCGCCGGGGCGAGTTCGGTGCCGTCGGTGAGGGTCATCTTCCGGGCGGCGTTGTGGGTGGCGAAGCAGTACCACGGGCGTCCACGCCGGCAGGCCCGGCACACCCCGCAGACGGCCCGCCAGTTGAGCACCACGAAGTCACCGGGTGCGACCGCGTCCACGCCCTCGCCGACCTGCTCGACGATGCCGGCGGCCTCGTGGCCGAGCAGGAACGGGTAGTCGTCGTTGATGCCGCCCTCGCGGTAGTGCAGGTCGGTGTGGCAGACGCCGCACGACTGCACCCGGACCACCGCCTCGCCCGGCCCGGGGTCGGGCACCACGATCTCGGTGACCTCGACGGGCGCGCCCTTGCTGCGGGAGATGACTCCCCGTACCTGCTGGCTCACGCTGTCCTCCTACTCCGCACCGGCCCCGCGGCTCCCGCCGTCGCCGCACGGCGCGGCTGCCGCGTTCGCCTCCGGAGGCGAACCTACCGCCGCGACGACGGATCGGCACCGCTTCACCACCGCTGCCCGCGCGCGGCCGGCGGCGGACACGGGCGATCCGACCCGGCACGGCCACCACCACACCTATGGTGTGGCTGAGCACGCCGCGAGGGAGGGGTCCGTGGTCACCAGTCGGCCCGCCCGCCCGTGGCGTCGGCCGATGCGGCCCCGCCGCCGCGACGAGCCGCACCGAGCGGCGACCCCACTGGAACTCTTCTTCGACCTGTCCTTCGTGGTCGCCATTACCCAGGCCGCCGGGGAACTGCACGACGCGCTGGTCGCGGACCAGGTCTGGCACGCCGTCACCAGCTACCTGATGGTGTTCTTCGGGATCTGGTGGGCCTGGATGAACGTCACCTGGTTCGCCTCGGCGTACGACACCGACGACGACCTGTACCGGCTCACCACGCTGGTGCAGGTCGCCGGAGCGCTGATCCTGGCCGCCGGGGTGCCGCAGGCGTTCGAGGGCGCCGACTACGCGACGGTGACGCTCGGGTACGTGGTGATGCGGTTGGCCACCGTCGGCAACTGGCTGCGGGCCGCCGCCAACGACCCGGCACGTCGGCGCACTGCCCTGCGGTTCGCCGCCGGTGTCAGCGGGGTGCAGCTCGGCTGGCTGCTGCGGCTGCTGGTGCCGCCCGCGCTGGGCCCGATCTCGTTCCTCACGCTTGCCGTGGCCGATCTGCTGGTGCCGGTGGTCGCCGAACGGCGCGCGATGACCTCGTGGCATCCGCGACACATCGCCGAGCGGTACGGGCTGTTCGCCCTCATCGTGCTCGGCGAGGTGGTGCTGGCGATCGCCATGGCGGTACAGACCGGCGTGAGCAGTGGGGACGAGTGGCTGTGGCCGTTGGCCGGCGCGGGTACCGCGATCGTCTTCGCCCTCTGGTGGCTGTACTTCGACCGGCCGATCCAGGTGCCGTCGTCCCTGCGGGGCGCGCTGGCCTGGGGGTACGGGCACTACGGCGTCTTCGCCGGGCTCGGCGCGGTCGGCGCGGGCCTGGCCGTCGCGGTCGAGCACCAGCACAGTCCCGCCGAGGTCGATGGTCTGGTCGCCGGCTACGCGGTGGCGGTGCCGGTGGCGGTCGTGCTGCTGGTGCTGTGGGGGCTGCGCATGCTCCCGGTCAGGGACCGGGCGCGGCCGGTGGCGGTGCCGCTGGCCACGGCGGCGGTCCTGCTCACCCCGCTGACACCGGCGCCGGTGTACCTGGTGGCGGTAGTGCTGGTCGGGCTGGCGGCGACCCTCCGATGGCCGGCGACCGGGTCGACCGCGTCTGCGCGCCGTCGGTGACGCAGAACCTAGGCGTCAACCCGGCTCCGTGGCGGCGCGCCGGCCCGGTCGAACCGGACATTGGGGTCGGTCAGCCGGCCGTACCGCATGGGCAGCAGGTCACGCAGGTAGTTCTGGTGCAGCCGCCACGGTGCCCGGGTGCCCTGGCGGGGCAGCCTGCCGACGCCGCGGCGCACGTAACCGGAGGTTAGGCCGATCAACGGCGTACGCGGGCCTGGTGGCGGGGCGAGCGGGGTGACGATCTGGGTTCCGGTGCGGTCCAGGTGGCGCAGCAGCCGGCACACGTAGCCGGCCACCAGGTCGGCCTTGAGCGTCCAGGAGGCGTTGGTGTAACCGATGGTCATCGCGAAGTTCGGCACCCCGGAGAGCATCATTCCCTTGTACGCGACGGTCTCCGGCAGGTCCACCTCCGTCCCGTCCACCCGCAGGGTCATCCCGCCGAGGGCGAGCAGGTCCAGCCCGGTGGCGGTGACCACCACGTCGGCCGGCAGTTCCCGACCCGAGGCCAGCCGGATGCCCCGGGCGGTGAAGGTGTCCACCGTGTCGGTGGCCACCTCGGCCCGCCCGTCGGAGAGCACGGTGAACAGGTCACCGTCGGGGACCACGCACAGCCGCTGGTCCCACGGGTCGTAGCGGGGGGTGAAGTGCCGTTCGACGTCGAAGCCGGCGGGCAGCCGGCGGGCCGCCCCGCGCCGCAGCAGCCGGCGTACCAGCCCGGGGGCGCGCCGGCTGAGCTGGTAGTTGGCCGTGGCGAGCAGGATGTTCTTCCAGCGCACGGTCTGGTGCGCCAGCCGCGCCGGCAGCAGCCGCCGTACGGCGTCGGCGAGCCGGTCGCGGGAGGACAGCGCCAGCAGGTACGTCGGTGAGCGTTGCAGCATCGTCACCCGGGCCGCCCGTCGGGCCAACGCCGGCACCAGCGTCACGGCGGTGGCGCCGCTGCCGATCACCACCACCCGACGGCCGGTGAGGTCGAGGTCGGCGGGCCACTGCTGCGGATGCACGATCCGGCCGGTGAACCGCTCCTGGCCGGTGAAGTGCGGCGTGTGGCCCGCCTCGTACCGGTAGTAGCCGGTGCAGGCGTACAGGAACGAGCAGGTCAGTACGACGGTCTCGGTGGTGTCCTCGCGGCGTACGTGCACCGTCCAGCGGGCCCGGTGGCTGTCCCAGTCGGCCCGCTGGACGCGGTGCCGAAACCGGATGTGTCGGGTGACGTCGTGCTCGTCGGCCGTACGCCGCAGGTAGTCGCGGATGGTGTCGCCGTCGGCGAGGCTCTTCGGGGCGGTCCACGGCGCGAACGAGTAGCCGAGGGTGAACATGTCCGAGTCCGAACGCACCCCGGGGTAGCGGAACAGGTCCCAGGTGCCCCCGATCGCGTCGCGCGCCTCGACCAGGGCGTAGGTCCGGCCCGGGTGGCGACGCCGCAGGTGGCAGGCGGCTCCGATGCCGGAGAGACCGGCGCCGACGATGAGCACGTCGACATGCTCCCGACCCATTCCACCTCCCACCCCACGCCAACGACCGGACCCTACCCTCCCACCCACCCCCGCCGCGATCTTGCACTTTCTGCCGCCGCACAGCGACAAAAAGGGCATCCCGGCGGCCACAAGCGCAAGATCCGCGAGTCAGGAGGTGAGCAGGGCCGCCGCGGTGTCGAGCAGCGCGAGTTCGGTGGCGGTCTGGGTGGGGTTGGCGCGCCGGATCGCCAGGGCGTCGGCGACGAGCGGTACGGCATGCTCGCGGATCACCAGCAGGTAGGTCCGCAGGGCGGCAGCGGCGGCGTCGGCCATCGGCTGATCGGGGTCGACGGCGACCTGGGCGAGGATCAGCGCGGTCATGGCGACGTCCAGACCGGGTGGGCCGTGGCGCACGTTGCGCCAGTCGACGAGCACCGGACCGCTCGGCGCGAGGATGACGTTTTCCGGGTGCAGGTCCAGGTGCAGGATCCGCTCGCCTGCGGACGCGTCCGGCAGTGGTGGCACGGTGTGCAGCCGGCGGTGCAGGCCGGCGAGGATCCGGGCGGCGGCGTCGACCTCGGTCGTGCCGTCGACCAGCGCCTGGAGCATCGTCGGTCCGGTCACCCGCTGCATCACCAGGTCCGCACCGTCGGCGCGGTGCACCCGGGGTACCGGGAATCCGGCGGCGTGCAGGTGGGACATGAATCGGGCCTCGACGGCGACGTCGGTGCCGTCGCGGTAGCGGCGCAGCACCCGGCCGCCGTCGAGGGCGTACACGTCGGCGTCACGGCCGGCGGCGAAGGGGGTCGCTCCCATGGGTGGCACGGTAACCGGCAGCGCCCAGGCCACGATGGACGGCGGTCGAGGACACCGAGCGTGGTGCGCCTGTGACAGGCTGGGATGACAGCGAGGCTCGCCGGAGGTGATGGTCACGTTACGCATGCACGACCTCGTTGCCGTGCCGGACATGTCGCCGCTCGACATCGACGTGACCGTCGGCGCGACGGTCGCCCTGATCGCCCGGCCCCGGCCGGCCACGGCCGTGGCGCGGGTGGTGGCCGGGCTGGCCGCGCCGGTCACCGGCCGGATCCTGGTCGGCGGCCGCGACGTCACCGACCTGCCGCCGCTGCGCCGTCGCATCGGATACGTGCCGGCCGGCGGCGCCCTGCTGCCCCACCTCACCGTCGGCCGCAACATCTCCTACGGTCAGCGCCGACGCCGGTGGGTACGCGACGTCGCCGAGGGCTGGGCGGCCGCCCTGGTCGACCGGCTCGAACTCGCCCCCACGCTGGGTCTGCGCCCGCACCTGCTGTCCGAGGCGCAACGATTCCGGGTCGCACTCGCCCGGGCCATGGCCTGTCTGCCCGAGGTGCTGGTGGTCGACCTGCCGGCCCCGGTCGACGGGGTCTTCCTACCGGACCTGCTCCAGCGCACGGCCCCACCGGACGCCCCGGGCGTGACGGTGCTGCTCTGCTCAGCCGAGGAGGAGGTGCTGGCCGGCGTGACCGAGCGGGTGCCACTCGTCGACGACGTCCCGCCCGGCCCGGTCCAGCCGGCGGTGCGGGCATGACCGGGGCCGGGTTGCGTCGCCGTACGCTGCTGGGCGCCGCCGCGGCGGCCACCGGCGCGATGGCCGGTGGCTGTGGGCAGGGGCACCGGTCGGTGCAGGTGGCGGTCGTCTGGGCCGGCGGCGAGTTGGGCCGGTTCCGCGAGGTGGTCGCCGGCTACCCGACGACCGTGCAGGTGGTCAGCGTGGGCAACGACATCGACGCGTTTCTGACCGCGCGCCGCGCCGCCGGCACCAGTCCCGACGTGGCGATCCTGCCCCGACCCGGTCTGGTCGTCGAGTACGCCCGGCGGGGCTGGCTCAGCGAGGTGACCCCGGCGGTCAGCTACACCGCCCCGGTGGGGATGCGCGACCTGCTCAGCGTCGACGGGCGTCGCTACGGCGTCTGGGTCAAGGCGGCCCACAAGTCGTTGTTCTGGCACTTCCCGTCGATGCTGGCCGAGCCGCCCAGGTCCTGGGACGCGCTTGTGCGGTTGACCCGCCGGCTCGGCGAACGGCACCGGGCGGGTGCGGGCCCGGCCCCGTTGGCGATCGGTGCCGCCGACGGCTGGGTGCTCACCGACTGGTTCGAGAACGTGCTCGGCGACGTCGCCGACGTGGACCTGTACGCGGCGCTGGCCCGTGGTGAGGCCGACTGGCGGGGCCGGCCGGTGCGGTACGCGTTGGAGCGGCTCGCCGAGCTGTGGAGTGTGGCTGGGGCGTTCCCGGGCGGCGGGCGGCGGGCCCTGCTCACCCAGTTCGAGGAGTCGATCATTCAGGTGGTGCACCACCGCGAGGCGACCATGGTGTTCGAGGCCGACTTCGTCGACGCGGTGGTCGGCCGGTTCCGCCGGGGCACCGAGCCGCTTGCCACGTTCCGTTTCCCCGGCGCCCGGGTGGCCGACCAGCCGCTGATCGTCGGTGGCGACGCGGCGGTGGCGTTCGCCGGCTCCGACGGCGGGGCGGAGCTGGTGCGCTGGCTCAGCGACGCGGTGGCCTTCCTGCCCTGGCTCGACGCCGGGGGTTACCTCTCCCCCAACCTCGCCGTGCCGGTGGCCAGCTACCGCGACCCGTTGCGCCGGCGCCTCGCCAGCGAGCTGCGCGCCGCCGACAGCGTGCAGTTCGACCTCTCCGACCAGCTGCCCGGCACCTTCACCGGCACCGACGGGGTGGGGATCTGGCGGATCATGCAGGACTTCTTCATGAACGTGACCGACGGGGTGCCGGCCCGGGAGGCGGTCGGCCGGGCCACCGGACAGCTGGCGGAGGCGGCCCGGGCGGCGGCGGGGGGCGGCAGGTGAGCCGGGGCCCGCTGCTTGGCGAGCTGGCGGTGCTCGACGATGTCGGGCCGCCTCGACGCGGCCGGGCCTATCCGGCGGCCGGCGTCGGCTGGGCGCTGCTGGCACCGGCGGTGCTGCTGCTCGGCGGCCTGCTGGCCTGGCCGGTGCTGCGTACCGTGCACGCCAGCGTCACCACCGACGGCCGCTGGGTGGGCGGCGAACACTACCGGGCCGCCCTCGCCGCCCCCGGCACCGCCGCGGTGATCGGGCGCACCCTGCTGTGGGCGCTGCTGGTACCGACGGTGGTCACCGTCCTGGGCTATCTGCTCGCCGTGGCCTCCCGCCGTTCCCAGGAGGGCTGGCTGGTCCGGCTCATCCTGGTGGTGCCGACCGCGCTGCCGCTGGTGGTCACCGGCGTGACCTTCCGGCTGCTCTACGACCCCGACCCGGGGCGCGGGCTGGCCACCCTGCTGCTGGCCCGGGTGACCGGACGCGACCCGGAGCAGCTGCCCCAACTGCTCGGGCCGGACCTGGTCACCGTGGCGGTGATGTCGGCGTTCGTGTGGGCCTGGGTCGGGCTGGCGATGCTGGTGTTCCGGGCCGCTCTCGACGCGGTGCCGACCGGGCTCATCGACGCGGTCCGGGCCTTCGGCGGCACCCGCCGCGACGTGCTCTGGGATGCGCAGTGGCGACCGCTGCTACTGCGTACCGTCGCGGTGGTCTTCGCCCTGGTCGCGATCGGCACCAGCCGCACCTTCGACCTGATCCTGGTGATGACCCCGGGCTCGGTACGCGACGAGGCCGCGGTGCTGTCGCTGCGGATCTGGCAGACGTCCGGTGCGACGACCACCGGCGAGGGCGCCGCCCTGGGCGTCGTCTGGCTGGTCGCGGTGACCGCCGGCATGCTGGTGGTGGCCCTGTTCGTCCGGCAGGCGTGGCCGCCGCCGCAGCAGCCGGCGAGCGGCGCGGTGACCGCGCGGCCACCGCGCCGGCTGGTCCGGCTGCTCGCCGCGGGCGCGGCGATCGCCTGGCTGCTGCCGCTCGGGGTGTTGGCCGCCACGTCGTTGCAGAATCCGGTACGAGCGGCCACCGGCGGCTGGTGGTCCGGCCCGCCAGGTCTGGACTCCTACCGGGCTGTGCTCAGCGGCGCGGAGCTGTGGCGCAGCCTCGGCTTCACGCTGGTGCTCGCCGTCGTCGTCACCGCCGCGGTGCTGGGCGTCGCGCTGCTCGCCGCCTATCCGCTGGCCTGGCTGACCGGGCCGGCCGCCCAGCTCACCGGGCTGGTGCTGATGGCCGCGGTGGTGGTCCCGGTGCAGGTGATCGCCGGCCCGCTCAACGAGGTGCTCGGGCTGGCGTTGTCCTCCGGCACGGCCCGGGGCGTGGCCCTGGTGCACATCGCCCTGGGTGTTCCGTTCGCGGTGCTGGTACTGCGCAACTCCTTCGCCGACCTGCCCGCCGAGCAGGTCCGTGGCGCCCGGATCGGCGGGCGGCACTGGTGGGGCACGTTGCGCCGGTTGGCCCGGCACAACCGCACCGCGCTGGTGGCGGTGGCGGTCCTGGAGTTCGTGCAGGTGTGGAACGACCTGGTGGTGGGTCTGCTGTTCAGCGGTCCGGACGCCGCCCCGCTCGGGCTGTTCCTCGCCGGGCAGACCCGCGGCTTCGTGGCCGGCAGCGGCACGCTCGCCGCCGGTTGTGTACTCGCCTCGATCCTGCCGGTGCTGGTGTTCGTGCTGGCCCGCCGGCAGGTGGTGGCCGGGTTGGTCGCCGGGGGTGTGCGGTGACCGGGGCCCCGCCCCGGCGGGCGGGCCGGCGGTCCCGGCTGTTGAGCGTGCTGCTGGCCGCCGGCGGGGTGGTGGGCGCCGGGGTAAGCGCCGTGCTCGGCAACGTCACCGGCAACCTGCTCTCCGAGTTGTCGCTGACCGTCCTCGGCTCGGCGAGCCTGGGCCTGGCGGCGCTCGGGGTGGCCGCCTCCTTCGTGGTGGAGTGGCGGCGGCGGCAACGCGAGCAGCTACTGGCCGGCGACGAGGCCGAGGCGCAGGCGGGCAGCAGCGCACCGACGCTGCCCTGGCCGGCCGGGTACACCGGTCGGCAGGGCCAGGCGGAGGCGGTGGTGGCCATGCTCGCCCCGGAACACGCGGTGGCGGTGGTGGGCCGGCGCGCCGTCGGTACGTCCTGGTGCGCGATCCAGGCGGCGAACCTGAGCCGTGCGGACTTCCCCGACGGGCAGTACTACCTCGACCTGCGCCGAGGTGGTCGGGCCCGCTCGCCCCGGGAGGTGCTGGCCGCGCTGGCCCGCATCGTCGGCACCCGGGCGCCCCGGTCCGGTCGGCCGGACGACCTGGCCGACGCCGCCGACGAGCTGCGCGGCCAGTTGGACGGCCGCAAGGTGCTGCTGGTGCTCGACAACGTGGACTCACCGGCGCAGGTCCGGCCGCTGCTACCGCCGACCGCTCGGGCCTGCCGGCTGCTGCTGGCCGGCACCGGCCGGCTCGCCGCCGTCGACGGGGTGGTGGCGTACTGGCTGGCCGAGCCGGACGTCGACGATGCGGTGGAGATGTTCGCCGACGCCGGAGCGGCCACCGCGGTGGCCCGCCCGCACCGCCCGGACCCGCGTTCCGACCCGGCGGTACGGACCATCGTCGAGCTGTGCGGACGACAGCCGCGCACGGTGACCGAGCTGGGACGACGCAGCGCACAGCACGGCTGGCGGCCCGCCGACGTGCTGCACGCGCTGCACCGCGCCGTCGACACACCGCCGCACCAGCGGGTGGGTGTGTCACCGGTGACGGGGTTGGTCACCGCTCGCGACACCGCTTACCACGCGCTCAGCGGCGAGGCTCGCCGGCTGTGGCGGTTGCTGTCGCTGAGCCGGGTACCGCTGGACCGGGCGACCATCGCCGCGCTCGCCGGACGCCGACCACACCGGGTCGCCGCCCTGTTGGACGAGCTGGCTGACGGTGCCTTCGTCGTCGGCGCGCCCGGCGACCGGTACGAGATCCGTCCGCTGCTCGCCGGGTACGCCCGGATGCATCTGCGGGAGGCCGAGCCGGTGCACCGGCGGGTCACCGTGCAGGCGCGGCTGACCCGGCATCTGGCCCGCCGGGCCGAGCAGCAGGTGGCCGCCCTGGCGACCGGTGCTCTCGACCGCGGCCAGCGGCTGCCCGACGACGATCCGTACGGCTGGTTCGACCTGCATCAGGAGTTGCTGCTGGCGGTGGTCAAGGTGCCGGCCGGCGCGGTGGAGACCCTGCCGGGTCGGGTGCGGGACTGGTGGTTCCGGCTGGCCGTGGCGCTGTGCGGCTGGCTCGCCCACACCGAACGGCTCGACGAGTGGGAGGACGTCTGCCGGACCGTGCTGGCCAACCCCACCGCCCAGGACCGGCCGGAGATCGCCGGTTGGGCCCACAACGAGCTGGGTGTGCTGCGTCGTCGCCGGCACGACCCGTACGGTGCGGTGGCCGCGCTCAGTCTGGCGGTAGCCGGGCAGGGCCGCCGGGGCACTGCCCAGGCGCGGATGAATCTCGGGCTGGCCCTGCTCGACCTCGGCCGCACCGACGAGGCGGTGGAGCATCTGGAGCTGTCGCGGCGACACCGGGCCAGCGCCGACCGCGCCGGTCGGGCGCTCAGCGACCTCGGGCTGGGGGCGGCGCGGCTGGCGCGGCACGAGCTGGAGACCGCGCACGACCTGCTGGTACGGGCGGCAAACTCGTTCCGGTCGCTCGGCGACGCACGCGGCTACGCGGCGGCGTTGACCAATCTGGTGCTGGTCCACTCGGCGATGGGTGAGCACCTCGACGCGGCGCAGGCGTGGCGGGCCGCGCTGCGCGAGTACGAGTCGCTCGGTGACCCGACCAACCGGGCGGTGGCGCTGCTCAACGCGGGCGTGGCGTTGCTCGGCGTGGCGCCGGGACAGGCCCGTCAGGCGTACGAGTTGCTGGCCGAGAGTTGGCGGCTGCGCGAGGGTGGCCGCCCGGACGCCGGGTTGGGCCGGACGCTGTTGCACCTGGGCGACGCGGCGGCCGCGCTCGGCGACCACGAGGAGGCCCGTGGGCACTGGGCGGACGCGGCGGCGATCTGCGAGGTGGCCGGGGACGACGACGGCCAGCAGGCGGCCGACGCCCGACTGGGCGGTGAGCACCCGGCCGAGCCCCGCCCGGGGTGATCGTGGCGGCTACCCGCCGTGCTGCGCCGCCGCGACGGTGGCGATGCCCGCGTCGATGGCCGAGGCGGTGTTGGCCGCGTAGCCCAGCACCAGGCCGGGCCGGTAGGGCCGCAGGCAGTGCCAGGACAACGGCTGCACCTTCACCCCACGTGCCAGCGCCGCCGCCGCGAGTTCCGTGTCGACCACGTCGCTGTCCAGGGTGACCGTCAGGTGCAGCCCGGCCGCCGCGCCGTGGACGGTCGCCTCCGGCAGGTGCCGGGCCAGCGCGGCGGTCATCGCGTCCCGGCGGCGTACGTGCCGCCGACGCAGCAACCGCAGTTGCCGTTCGAACGCCCCGCTGGTGATCAGCTCGGCGAGCACGAGTTGGGGCAGCACGGCGTTTCCCAGGTCGGCGTTGCGTTTGGCCGCCACCACCGCGTCCCGGTAGCGGCGGGGCACCAGCAGCCAGCCGATCCGCAGTGCCGGGGCGAGCAGCTTCGACACGCTGCCGGCGTAGCACACCCGCTCGGGCAGGATGGCCCGCAGCGCGGGCACCGGCGGGCGGTCGTAGCGGTGCTCGGCGTCGTAGTCGTCCTCGATGACCAGCCCGCCCGCGCGGGTCCAGCCGGCGAGTTGGCGACGCCGTTCGCCGTCGAGCACCGCGCCGGTCGGGAACTGGTGCGCCGGGGTGAGCATCACCGCCGGCACTCCGCTGGCCGTCAGCTCGTCCACCCGCACCCCGGCAGCGTCCACCGGGATCGGCACGGTGGTCAGCCGCCAGTTGTCGAGGTGCTGACGGACGCCGAGCGAGCCCGGGTCCTCCACGCCGACCGTGGTCACGCCGTCGTCGCGCAGCGCCTGGGCCAGCAGGCCGAGCGCCTGGGAGACTCCGGTGGTGACGATGACCTCGGCCGGGTCGACGGTGATGCCCCGGTTGCGGGCCAGCCATCCGGCGACGGCCCGGCGCAGGGCCGGCGTGCCGCACGGGTCGCCGTAGCCGAGGTCGGCGGCGACCAACCGGCCGAGCACCGCCTTCTCGGCCCGCAGCCAGTCCGCGCGGGGAAACGCCGCGAGATCGGGTACGCCGGGCGTGAGGTCGATGTGGGCCGGGATGGTGCGTACCGTGTCGAAGACGTCGGTGCCGGGTGCGAGCCGGAACACGGCGGCCGGATCGACCACCCGGGCCGGCGACGCGTCGCCCGGCGGCCCGGCCGGCTCGGCGACGGCGTTGGTCGCGGTGAGGGCGCTGGCCACGACCGTCGTGCCGGCGCGGCCTCGGCCGGCGACGTGCCCGTCCTCCATCAGGCGCTGGTACGCCTCGACCACCACGCCCCGCGACACGCCCAGGTCGGCGGCGAGGGTGCGGGTGGCCGGCAGCCGGGATCCGATGGGGATCACGCCGTCGGCGATCGCCCGGCGCAGCCGGTCCGTGAGCCAGGTTGCCCGGCCTCCGGGTGGCGCCTGCCCGACGTCCAGGTGCAGGAAGTCCGCCCCGGCGTTGAGGGTCGGCTCCGCTGCCGGGCGAGGCGTCCGGCCCCGATACGCTCCGACCGTTATGGACCTGTCGACGGACATGTCTTTGGCACTGCCCATCGGACCATTCTGCCGGCAGGGTGGTGGTGAACCCATCACCGACCAGGAAGCAGTTCTCGTGACCATCGCATTCCTGCTGACCACGCTGGTGGTCGTCGTGACCCCGGGCGCCGGGGTGCTGTTCACCCTCTCCGCCGGGCTGACCGGTGGGCACCGGGCCGCGCTGCTCGCCGCCGTGAGTGGCACGTTGGCCACGTTGCCGCACCTGCTGGCGGCGGTGACCGGGCTCGCCGCGCTGCTGCACTCCAGCGCGCTGGCCTTCGACCTGATCAAGTACCTGGGCGTGGGCTACCTGCTCTGGCTGGCGGTGGCGACGGTACGCGAGCGGGGCGCGTTCACCGTTGACGACCACGGCCCCGCCCCGCCGGCCGGCCGGATCATCGGCTCGGCGGTGGCGATGAACCTGCTCAACCCGAAGTTGACGATCTTCTTCGTCGCGTTCCTGCCGCAGTTCGTTGAGCCCGGCAGCCCGGGTGCGCTCGGCCGGATGCTCGGCCTGGGTGCGGTCTTCACCGCGACGACGCTTGTGGTCTTCGTCGGCTACGGGCTCGGCGCCGCCGCCGTACGCCGGCGGGTGCTCGACCGCCCTCGGGTGGCCGACTGGTTGCGCCGGTGCTTCGCCGGGTCGTTCCTGGGGCTCGGGCTGCTGCTGGCCCGCGCCGAGGCGTGAGTGGACGAGGAGCCGAACATGTTCTTCCAGCACTCACCACAGGTGTGGGCGCAGCACCCCTCGCTCGTCGCCGGCGTGCTGTACGCCGAGGGCGTCGCCGGGAAGCCCCGCGCCGAGCTGCCGCTGGCCGAGTTGCTCGGGACGGCCCGGCGCAGGCTCGACGGGAGCACCGAGGCGACGTTCGCGGAGATCCAGGCGTGGCGGCGGGCCTTCACGCGGATGGGCCTGGCTCCCACGAAGTACCGGTGCGCGGCGGAATCGCTGCTGCGGCGGCTGCGCACGGCCGGCGACCTGCCGAGGGTGAGCCCGCTGGTGGACCTCGGCAACGCCGTCTCGGCCGCGTACGCCGTGCCGGTGGGGATCCTCGACGTCGACAGGTGTGGTGGCGGCATCGAGGTACGCCCGGCCCGGGGCGACGAGCGCTATCTGACCTTCGGTGGGGTCGAGGAGCACCCCGAGCCCGGTGAGGTGATCTTCACGGATCCGCTCGGCCGGGCCCACGCGCGCCGGTGGACCAATCGGCAGAGCGGGTGGTCGGCGGTGCGCGACGACACCCGCACCGTCCTGGTGGTGGTGGAGGCGATGCACCACCAGGCGGACCGCGATGTGCCTGCGGTGCTCGACGCGCTCGCCGCCGGGTTGCGGCACGGCTGGGGCGTCTCGGCACGCACCAGCATGTTGAGCCCGGACGCGCCTCGGTTCGAGGCGTAGCTGCCGGTCACGCTGGGCACGGGGCGGCCGGCACGGGGCGGCCGTCCCGGGTCCGCATGGGTCAGCGGGTCTCGCCCGGTGCGAGGTAGCGGTAGCCGGGCACGGTCTCGCCGAACCAGCCGTTGACGCTGGCCAGGCCACGCTCGTTGAGTTGGGCGTCGTGGATCGGCAGGACCTCGGCCGCACCGACCCCGACCGCGAAGTCGATCGCCTCGGTCAGTTTCAGCCAGGACGCCTGCGCCGGCACCAGCAGGGTCCGCACCGGCCGGTCCGGTGGGGCCAGCGAGTCGCCCGGGTGGTAGACCGTGTCGGCCACGAGGTAACCGAGGTTCGGGCAGTCGGGTTGCCCGCCGTGGATGGTGGCGTGCCGTCCGCCGACTGCGGTGACGTCGAGGCCGGCGGCGGTGAAGCGCTGACCCGGGCGCACCCGGGTCACCGTCAGCGGCGCCAGGTCCGGCAGCACGGCCCCCTCCGGCGCGAAGACCGGCACACCGAGGCCGGCGAGCCGGAGCACGTCGATGTGGTCGGTGTGCTCGTGGCTGACAAGTACGGCGTCCGCGCCGACCAGAGCCCGCGGCTCGCTCCAGGTGCCCGGGTCGATGACGAGCACGACGCCGTCGTGTTCGAGTCGGATGCAGGAGTGCGTGTACTTCGTGAGCCGCATTCCGGGACGGTACGCCGAGCAACCAGCCGCCGGGTGCCCCGCCCGGGGGCGTACGTGCCGTTGCCGGCCGACGCGCCCGGTGACGTGCGGCTTCAGCTCTGGGTCGAACGCCGCCGGCCCGCGCGACCGGCTGGCGGCCGCTCCGCCGCCGCCTCGGCCACCTGACACAGGTCGGTCAGCGGGTCGTCCGCCTGCGCCGCGCAGGCCACCCGTTGCAGCAGGTCACGCAGGGTGCCAGCCTGCTCCGGCGACAACTCCCGCAACAAGCGCGCCTCGACTGCGGCGAGGGCTTCGCGACGGTGCCGAGCAGCCGTCCGCCCGGTCTCGGTGAGGGTGACCAGGCGGCTGCGCCGGTCCGCCGGGTCGGGTCGGCGGACCACCAGCCCGGCCTGTTCCAGGTCGTCGATCAGGTACGTCAGCACCGTGCGGTCGATGCCCAGCTCCTCGGCGATGGTGCCCTGGTTGCGGGCCGGTTCCCGGTCCGCCGAGGTGAGCACCTGGTATCCGCGGGGCCCGCCGGGCAGGTCACCGACGGCATGGTCGGCGGCGCGGAGGTAGGCGCGAAATACGACACCGAGCATCCAACCGAGGTCGTCGTTGATCGGATCACTGGCCTGGGCGCCGCTCATCGGCCCACGATAGCGTAGATCACATATTTTCTTGAGCAATGATGTTCTGTGCGACATAACATTTGTCTCGGCGCGGGTCCGCGCCGCAGGACCGGAAGGACGGCCGAGATGAGCGACTACGGGCACCCACTGACCTTCGGGTCGTTTCTCACGCCCGGCAACGCCGACCCGACCCGGCCGGTCGGCCTGGCCATGCTCTCCGAGCAGGTCGGGCTCGACCTGGTGACGTTTCAGGACCACCCGTACCAGCCGGCGTTCCTGGACACCTGGACACTGCTCAGCTTCGTCGCGGCTCGCACCGAACGGGTACGCCTGTCCGCCAACGTCACCAATTTGCCGTTGCGCCCGCCGGCCGTGCTCGCCCGGGGCGTGGCCAGCCTCGACCTGCTCAGCGGCGGCCGGATGGAACTCGGCCTCGGCGCTGGCGCGTTCTGGGACGCCATCGAGGCGATGGGGGGCCGACGCCTCTCTCCCGGTCAGGGGGTACGCGCCCTGGAGGAGGCGATCGAGATCATCCGCCAGATCTGGAACGTCGACGCCCCGGGCGGCGTCCGGGTTCCCGGCGAGTTCCACCGGGCGGTCGGCGCCAAACGCGGGCCGGCCCCGGCCCACGACGTCGGTATCTGGCTCGGCGCCTACAAGCCGCGCATGCTGGCGTTGACCGGGCGGCGGGCGGACGGCTGGCTACCGTCGCTGGCCTACCTGCAACCCGGCGATCTGGCCCGGGGCAACACCATCATCGACGAGGCCGCCGCGGACGCCGGACGCTCCCCCGCCGACGTGCGGCGACTGCTCAACGTCAACGGACGGTTCGCGGCCACCGGACGTGGCCCGCTGGACGGTCCGACCGAGCAGTGGGCCGAGGAACTCGCCGACCTGGCCCTCACCGAGGGGATCAGCACGTTCATCCTGGCCAGCGATGATCCGGACGATCTGCGGCGGTTCGCCGCCGAGGTGGCACCGGCCACCCGGGAACTGGTCGCCGCCGAACGCGCCGACCCCCCGACCGGTGCCCCGACCGACCGGACCCGCACCGGGGCCGACCCGGCCGGCGCCACCGGCGGCACGCGCCGCCACACCACGTCGGCCGGGCCGACCGGCCGCCCGGCCCCGGTCGGTGCGGCACCGTTCGCCGTGGTGCCGACACCCGATGACGGCGTACGCCGCAGCGACGTGCGGGTGTGGGACGAGGCCGCCCGACCGGCCGGACCAGCCCCGGACCCGCAGCGCACCTACACGGCGCACGACCAGGCGGGCGCGCAGCACCTGATCGACGTGCACGACGGTCTACGCGCCGAGCTGGCCCAGATCCACGACCTGATCGAGCAGGTCGCGGCCGGTCTGATCGACGTGGGTACGGCCCGCTCGCACATCAACACGATGACCATGCGGCAGAACAAGTGGACGTTGGGCACCTACTGCGAGTCGTACTGCCGGGTGGTCACCACCCACCACACGATCGAGGACCGGTCGCTCTTTCCGCACCTGCGGCGGGCCGACCCACGACTCGCACCGGTCATCGACCGGCTCGAGGAGGAACACCACGCCATCCACGACGTGCTGGAGGGCGTCGACCGGGCGCTTGTCGCCTTCGTGGCCACCCCGGACGGGATGGCCGACCTGCGCGCCGCGGTGGACCTGCTCAGCGACACGCTGCTGTCTCACCTGTCCTACGAGGAACGCGAACTGGTCGAACCGATCGCCCGGCTCGGCGCGCACTAGGCATCATCGAGCAATGCAGCCAGCTCGGGGACACCGGTGCGTACCGCACACCGCCGACGTGCGGATCGAGGCGTGGGCACCGGACCGGGCCGGTTGTGTCGCCGAGGCGGTCGCCGCGCTGGTCGGGTCGTTCACCGACCCCGGCGCGGCCCGTCCCCGTGCCGAACGGGTGTTCCACGCGCCGCCCGCTGCCGACGGTGACCTGCTGGTGGCTGTCCTCGACGAGGTGATCTTCCGGATGGAGACGACCGACGAGCTGCCGCTGGCGACCGAGGTGATCGACGACGGAGTCGACGGGCTGCTGGTGCGCTGGCACACCTGCGCCACCACCGACCTGGAGCTCACCGGCGCGGTACCCAAGGCGGTCTCGCTGCACGAGCTGCGCTTCGGTCCGGACGGAACCGGCTGGTCCTGTGCGGTGACGCTGGACGTGTGACGTCACCCGCTGGCCGACACCGGCCACGAACCGTCGGGCAGGTGCCGCTCAGCCCTTCACCACGCCGAGCGGGACCAATCGGGCCACCTTGCGGCACAGGCCGGCGCCCTCGGCGGCCTCGACCACAGCCGTGATGTCCTTGTACGCCGACGGCATCTCCTCGGCCAGGCCGCGCCGCGACGCTCCGCGTACCGCGATGTCCTGCGCCTCCAACTGGCCGCGCGGGTCGGTGCCGCGCCCGGCGGAGACGGCCTGCTTGCGACTGCGCACCCGGCCCGCCCCGTGGCAGGTGGAGGCCCAGGCGGGCGAACCGCTCACCCCGGTCAGCACGTACGAGCCGGTGCCCATCGAGCCGGGGATGAGCACCGGCTGGCCGGCGTCGCGCAGGTCCTCGGGCAACTCGGGGTGCCCCGGCGGCAAGGCACGGGTGGCCCCCTTGCGGTGGACGCACAGCCGGCCCGCGACCCCCGCCACGACATGTTCCTCGATCTTGGCGAGGTTGTGCGAGACGTCGTAGACCAGGTCGAGTCGCCGACCGGTCTGCCGCCTGAAGATCTGCCCCGCCGCGTGGGCTAGTAACTGCCGGTTGGCCCGAGCGTAGTTGGCCGCCGCGGCCATCGCGCCCAGGTAGGCACGTCCTTCGGCGGAGGCGACCGGCGCACAGGCGAGCTGCCGGTCCGGTACCCGGATGCCGTGCCGGTCCATCACCCGCTCCATGATCCGCACGTGATCGGTGCAGATCTGGTGGCCCAGGCCCCGCGAACCGCAGTGGATCATCACGCAGACCTGGCCGGTACGCAGCCCGAACGCCTCGGCCACCGGCTCGTCGTACACCTGCTCGACGGCCTGTACCTCCAGAAAGTGGTTGCCGGAGCCGAGACTGCCCACCTGGCGCGCGCCGCGCTCGATCGCCCGCTCGCTGACCTGGGTCGGGTCGGCCTCGTCCACCGCGCCGTGGTCCTCGCACCGGTCCAGGTCCCGCTCCACGCCGAAGCCACGCCGCACCGCGTACCGGGAGCCGCCGCGCAGCACCGCGTCCAGTTCGTCGCGGCTGGTCAGCTGCCACACCGCCCCGCTGCCCATGCCCCGGGGGGTGGCCGCGCCGAGCCCGTCCATCACCGCGTCCAGGTGCGGGCGTAGTTCGTCGCGGCCCAGGTCGGCGGCGAGCAGCCGGACCCCGCACGAGATGTCGAATCCGACACCGCCCGGCGAGACCACCCCACCCGCCTCGACGTCGGTGGCGGCGACCCCGCCGATCGGGAAGCCGTAGCCCCAGTGCAGGTCCGGCATCGCGTACGAGGCGTCGACGATGCCGGGCAGGGTGGCCACGTTGGCGACCTGTTCCAGCGACCGGTCCGCCGCCGGGTCGGGCAGCAGGGACCGGGACGCGAAGACCACTCCGGGCACCCGCATCGGGTCACGCCGTTCGATCCGGAACCGGTACGGCGACTCCTCGACCACCTCCATCGAGGGCAGCTACCCGTGTTCGCCGCCCCTACACCTGCGGCGGCCGACCATCGCCCAGGGACGTGCCGGACAGTCGCGGCGGTACGTCGAAAGGCGACCCTCATTCGCGTCGCCGGACGGCAGCTGACCCACAGTCGCCGACCTAGCGTTCGTAGCGCAACGGACCGACCGCGCCCGGACGGGCGCCGAACCGGTAGGAGGACCGGTGTCTCGCAGCAGACTGACCTGGCTCGGCCTGATCGCGCTGACCTGGGCGGCGATGATGTCGTTCGGCGGCGTGGCGGCCGAGACCGTGATGCTCTACCCGAACATCTTCCACGACGCCCCGGCATCGCTGGAGCGCGCCCGCGACTTCCTGAGCGTCAGCGGCCCGAGCGACTACTTCCCGCCGCTGGGCGCCTCGGTGGTGCTGCTCGGCGTCGCCACCACGGTGCTCACCTGGCGAGATCGCCGACTGCGGTGGTGGGTCGCCGCCGCAACCATGGTCTTCGTCGCCTGCGAGTTCCTCTTCTCGGTCGTCTTCTTCTGGCCCCGCAACGAGATCATGTTCGTCGACCCGGTGGGCACCCACTCACCGCAGTACCTGCGCCAGGTGGCGGAGGAGTTCGTCGCCGGGCACCGGGTGCGGGTCGCCGGTGGCGCGGTGACCGCCGCGCTGGCCTTCACCGCTCTGCTGCGCTGGGCCCGTAACGTCGCTGGAGAGCAGGGGCCCCGCGCCACGGTCACACCTGGTAGAAGCGACGGTAGCGGCGGATGAGCCGCCACTGCACGAGCACCGCCGCGACGGTCAGCAGCATCATCACCAGAGTCGCCGCCGCCGCGTAGCCGTACCGCAGGTACTCGAATCCGGTCTGGTAGACGAAGAGCGACAGGTAGGTGGTGGCGTACGGCGGGGGGCCGCCGTCGGTCACCACGAACGCCGGCACGAAGGTGAAGTGCAGGCTGGCCACGGCGTCGCGGACCGCCAGCAGGGCGAGCACCGGAGCCATCAGCGGCAGGGTGATCCGGCGGAAGACGTCCCAGCCGGTGGCGTCCTCGATGGCGGCCATCTCGTACACGTCGCGGGGCAGCGCCCGCCGGGCGGCCAGCAGCACCACGAAGGTCTCCCCCATGGTGAACAGGCTCATCAGGATGATCCCGGCGCGGGCGCTTGTCGGGTCGGTCAACCACTGCGGCGGGGTACGGCCCAGCACGGTCAGCCCGTTCTCCCCGCCCACCCGCAGCAGTTGGTTGATCGGCCCGTACAGCGGGTTGAACAGCCAGAGCCAGAGCAGCCCGTACGCGATCTCCGGTACGGCTGTGGGCAGCAGCGTGGCGGTGCGGGCAGTGCCGACGCCGGCCGCCCGGCGGTGCAGCAGCAGCGCCAGTCCCAGCGCCAGCAGCACCCGCAGCGGCACGGCCACCAGCGCGAAGACCACCGAGTTGAGCAGCGCCACCCGGAAGATCGGGTCGTCCAGCAGGGCGGCGAAGTTGTCCAGCCCGGCCCAGGTCGGCGGACGCAGCAGGTCGTAGTCGGTGACCGACATGCCGAGCGTGACCAGGGCCGGCACCAGCACCAAACCGACCAGCCCGATCAGGTACGGCGTCAGCATCAACGCCAGCTGCCGCCGCGCCCTGGTGTCCGGGCTGCGCACCGGCCGGGCCGCCCGCCGGCCCGGCGCCGCACCACTGGCGCTCACGGCTGGTACCGGCGACCGGTGGCGGCGTGGAACAGGTGCGTGTCCGCCCACCGTACGTCGAGGCGTACCGTCGCGCCCCGGTCGGGCCGGCGGGCCGCCGGCACCCGGGCGACCACCTGTTGTCCGGCGGCGAGGCGGAGGTACGCGAAGGCGTCCTCGCCGATCACCTCGACCCGGTCGACGGTGGCGGGGGTGCCCTCGGTCGAGTCGAGCGCCACGGCCTCCGGTCGGAACCCGATCTCCAGCAGTGCCTCGTCCGTGAGCGTGGGCGCGTCGCCTCGCGGTCGCAGCGGGCCGTCCGCCGGCAGCAGGTTCATCGCCGGTGAGCCGACGAACCGGGCCACGAAGCTGCTCGCCGGGGTGCGCCAGATCTCGTCCGGGGTGCCCACCTGCTCGACCCGTCCGTCGCGCAGCACCGCCATCCGGTCGGCGAGCACCAGCGCCTCGGTCTGGTCGTGGGTGACGTGCACCATTGTCGCCCCGATCCGGTCGTGCAGGGCCCGCAGTTCGGTCCGCATCTCGGCGCGCAACGCCAAATCCAGGTTGGACAGCGGCTCGTCGAGCAGGAACACGTCCGGTTCGCGGACCAGCGCCCGGGCCAGGGCGACCCGTTGACGTTCCCCACCGGAGAGCTGCCCGGGCCGGCGGTCGAGCAGCCCGGCGCAGCCCACCGTCTCAGCCGCCACCCGGGCCCGTTCACGCGCCAGCCGGCGCGGAATGTCGCGGACCTCCAGCCCGAAGGCGATGTTCTCGACCACGGTCAGGTGCGGAAACAGGGCGTACGACTGGAAGACCATCGACACGTTGCGGCGGCCGGGTCGCTCCTCGGTGACGTCGCGGCCGGCGATGCGGACCCGACCGGCGGTGACCGGTTCCAGCCCGGCGACCACCCGCAGCACCGTCGACTTGCCGGCGCCGGAGGGGCCGAGCACCACCAACAGCTCACCCCGGGCGACGCTGAGGTCCACCTCGTGCAGCACGGTGGTGTCGCGGTAGGCGGCACTGACCCCGTCGAGGACGAGCCCGTCGCTCACCCGTTCTCTCCCCGGGCGAACATCGGCCGGCTCTTGGCGTCCAGCTCGCGGATCACGTCGTCGAGCTTGTCGCCCCGATGCATGGCGTTCTCCAGGATGCCGTAGCTGAGGTCCTCGATCTCGGGCCAGGTGGAGACGGTCGGCAGGGCCCGGACGGTGGGGATGGCGTCGAGGAAGACCTGCGAGTTACGGGGCGGCTGATCCGGGTCCAGGAACGCGGGTGAGCGGGACACCTCCATGTGCGACGGCACGGTACGCCCGGTCGCGGCGATGATCCGCTGTCCCTCCTCAGACATCGCGTACTCCATGAACCGCCACGCGGCGTCCTTGTTCCGTGACCCGCGGGTCATGCAGTACGCGTCGGAATGCAGCACCCCCACCGGCTGCCGGTAGACCGGCAACGGTGCGACATCCCACTCGAAGCCGGTGATGGTGCGGAAGTTGGTGGTGGCTCGGCGGGAGGTCATCAGCATGGCGAGCCGGCCGTTGAGGAAGCGTGACTCGTCGTCCTCCGCCTCCACCTCGGCGTCGCTGGGCACCACCCCGTACGCCTGCCGCAGGTCGATCAGGTTCCGCAGCGCCTCGCGGGCGGCCGGGCTGTCCAGGGTGAGCCGGGTCGGCCGCTCGGGGTTGTCGACGATCTCACCGCCATTGGACCAGACCAGCGGGGCCAGCCGGATGATCGACGGCTCCACGCCGAGCCCGTGCACGGCGGGCAGCCGAGCCGCTCCCTCGGCCTCGGTGCCCTTGATCACCAGCCCCCGGTCGTCGCGGGTCATCAGGGTGGCGGTGGTGACCAGGTCGTTCCAGGTCCAGCCGGCCGTCGGCTCGGGCACCCCGTACTCGGTGAACAGGGTGCGGTTGTAGTAGACGGCGAGGCTGGAGACGTTCTGCGGCAGGCACAGTTGGGCGTCGTCCCACCGGAACGCCTCCATCGCCACCGGGTAGTAGTCGGCCGGGTCGAGCACCGAGGAGCCGGCGATCCGCTCGTCCAGCGGCTCCACCACCCCCTTGGCCGCGAACTGGCCGTAGAAGCGGTA
Source organism: Verrucosispora sp. WMMD703 (assembly GCF_049178935.1). Taxonomy (NCBI): domain Bacteria; kingdom Bacillati; phylum Actinomycetota; class Actinomycetes; order Micromonosporales; family Micromonosporaceae; genus Micromonospora; species Verrucosispora sp. WMMD703. The sequence goes on from NZ_JBMHMM010000004.1 coordinate 3,665,160, forward strand.
GTTCATCAGGAACAGGTCCGGTGGTGCGCCGCCGGCCACCGAGGTGGCGAGTCGGGCCAGCAGGTCCTTGCGGTCGCTGGCCTCGATCAGCTGGATCCGCTCGCCGGACCGGGCCTGCTGGTACGCCTCGATCAGGGTGCGGTACGCGCCGAGTTCCTCCGGGGCGCCGAACACCAGCAGCTTGACCGGATCACCTGAGGACGACCCGCCGCCGGAGCCGCAGCCGGTGAGGGCGAGCAGGGTGCTCAACGCGAGGGCGGACAGGGATCTGATTCGCACGATGGTCATCCCCCGGATCGGTCGTCGTGGTGCAGGAAACGCCGCTGCGCCAGCGCGAAGACCACAAGCGCGGGCACCGTGGCGATCACCGCCCCCGCCAGGAAGACGGGAAAGTTGGTCGGGTCCAGCAGGGACAGCGACCGCAGCGCCAGCGGCAGGGTGAACAGCTCACGGTCGTAGATGTAGATCAGCGGGTCGAGAAAGTTCGACCAGGTCAGCACGAAGGTCAGCGCGGTCAGCCCGGCGGTCACCGGGCGCACCAGCGGCAGCGCGACCCGCCACCAGGTCCGCAGCGGTGACAGGTCCTCCACCAGGCAGGCGTCGTACAGGTCGGCCGGCAGGGCCCGGAAGGCCAGGTAGTAGACCAGCACGTAGAGCGGCGAGGTGCCAAGCAGCGCCGGGGCGATCAGAGGTACGAGGGTGTCGGTCAGCCCGAGCAGCCGGAAGATCGCAAAGCGGGGCACCAGCAGGGCGGTCGCCGGCACCATCAGCGCGACAAGCGAGGCGGCCACCACCACGGCGGTGACGCGCGGCGCGATTCTGGCCAACGCGAAGCCGGCAAGTGCGGCGACCAGCACGCTCAGCGGCACCGCCACCACGGCGACGAGCAGCGAGTTGAGCGAGGCGCGCAGCAGGCCGCCGAGGTCGAGGGCGCGCTCGTAGCCGGTCGTGGAGAGCGGTTCGGGCACCAGCTGCGGCGTCGGGGACGGTGGCAGGCCGGGCTCGGTGAGGGAGCCGGAGACCAACAGCAGCAGGGGCGGAACGAAAACCAAGAGGACGAAGACCGCGCCGAGCGTACGCCACAGCCGGGCGGCCCGTTCGGGCAGCGGTGAGGGGCCGCGAGCGCGACCCCTCACCAATGTTGTGCCGATGATCGTGTTCCTTACTTCAAGGTCATTTTCCAGGCGCCGAGACCGTGCGAGGCAGCGTAGAGGATCCGCTCGCCGGGCACGATGGTCAGGCCGGCCACCTCGACGTTCGGCATGCCGCGAGCCGCCTTGGTCCAGGACTTCTTGCCCTTGGGCAGCAGCAGCACCCCGAAGTCGGTGGAGGCGTACAGGTCGCCGGTGACGTCGTCGCGGACCAGGTCGGTGATCGGCTGGTCCCCGAAGTCGTACGACCTGTCGCTCCAGGTCGCCCCGTCGGCCGTGGCCGTCACCTCGAAGGCGTGGCCGGGGGTGGTCGGCGTGTTGGAGCCGTACCCGCTGTAGGAGATCCACGCCCGGGCCGGATCGGCCGGGTCGATGTGGATGCTGGTGACGAAGCGATTCGGCGTGGCGGCGGTGTCCACCCGGGTCCAGGTCACCGCGGCGGCCGGTTCCGCGTCGACGTTGCGGCTGACGAAGACCCGGCCGGTGCTGGTGGCCGCCCAGGCGGTGGAGCTGTCGGAGTCGACCCGCTGGATGACCGACACCGCGCCGCCGGCCCGGTCGCCCCAGCCGGTACCGGTCAGGTTGGTGGTGCCCAGCGGCTCCCAGTCACCGCAGTCCTCCTCGTAGGTGCCGGTCCAGGAGTTGCAGATCCGGTCGGCCTCGGCCAGGCTGCGGTCGCCCAGGCCGAAGGTCTTGGTGCGGTACGCGGACAGTCCGGTGCCGGCGAACATGGTGCCGCTGACCTTCGGGTCGCTGATCACCGGGGCGTAGAACAGGCTGCCCGGCTGACCGTAGATCGGGTCGGCGGTCCAGATCCAGCTCGCGATGTCACCGTTGGCGAAGCTCACCTCGGGCGAGACGTCGTAGTAGGTGTGGAACCGGAACTCGGGACGGGCGACGTCCCAGCCGGAGGCCCCGCCGTCACCGATCATCGTGTTGACCCAGCGCTGCCGCTGGCCCTTGTTCTCCCAGGTGCCGTTGTCCTGGGTACCGCCCTGCAACAGGTTCACGTCGTGCGGGCTGGCCGAGAGGCTGATGAACTGCAGGGTGTTCATGCCCTTGTTGACGCCGTCCAGCTTCGACGGGATCTTCGACAGCATCTGCCGGCAGCGGTCCTGCTGGCCCGGCTTGGTCAGGTTGCGGTCCGGGTTGTCGCACCACGACGAGCGGTCGACGAACTCACCGCTGGAGCGCATCACGCCGCCGTCGCTGGCCTCGAAGAACTGGTACGGGTTGCGCGGGTTGGTGACCAGGTCGTGCTGGTCGGGGTGCAGGCCGTTGGGGTGCAACTCGTCGGTGCCGTCGTAGGTCATGTCGGTGCCGCTGACCCCGGCGTCGGTGGAGAGGATCACGGCCCGCTTGTTGGCCACCGTCTCGCCGTACACGTAGGAGCCGCCGGTGTAGACGATGTCGGGGTGCCCCGCCGGGGTGTGCACGAACACGTCGTACCAGCACTGGCCGGTGCACTGGTTGTAGGTGGCGAAGCCCGGATCGGCCGGGTTGGAGCTGGTCAGGTCGGTGAACGTCGGCGATCCGGCGGCCACGTCGTCGCTGCGGAACAGCCGCGAGTACGGGGTGCCCGTGTTGCCCTCGTAGACGTACATCCGGGTCTTGCCGCCGGGCAGGGCGGTCACGTCGATCGCCGGCCGGGTCTGGAACATCGCGGCGTTCAGCGACGGCTTGATCTGCGTCCAGGTCGCCCCGGCGTCGGACGAGCGCCACACCCCCCGGGCGTACGAGCTGGCGTAGACGATGTTGGCGTCGCGCGGGTCGAGCTTGACCTGGCGTACGCCGCGCGGCGAGCAGGTGGCGGTGTTGTTGTACTCGGCGGCGCTGCCGGTGCAGGCGGTGGCGTCGGCCGAGCCGTTGTGGATGAACTTCCAGCTCTTGCCGCCGTTCGTGGACTTGTACAGGCCCCACTTCTCGGCGTCCGGCACCGGCCGGGTGACCCCGGTGCAGCAGGAGCTGGACATGCCGCGCAGCGCCGTGGTGGTGGCCACGTAGAGCGTCTTGGGGTCGCCGGGCTTGATGGTGATCTCACCGATGCCCTTGCCGCCGAGGACGTCCTTGCCGAGCGGGCCGGACCAGGTCAGGCCACCGTTGGTGGACCGGTACAGGCCGACGCCGGCGACACAGCCGGAGCCGCAGGTGTTGGCCTCGCCGGTGCCGACGTAGATGGTCAGGCCGGTGCGGTCGTTGCGGTCGATGGTCACCGCGCCGGCGGCGTTGATGCCCAGCGGGCCGCCCAGGTAGAACCACTTCGGTTCGGCGGCGAGGATGTTCAGGGTGCCCCAGACGCCGCCGCCGGCCGGGGTGACGTACGCCCGGCAGAGCAGCTTGGAGCAGTCGGGGCTGATGTCGATCGAGGTGACCCGACCGCCCGCGACGTACTCGTTGGGCACGTAGTTGAAGGCGTTGCGGTACTCGGTGAACGGGTAGAGCGCCTCGCTCGGGCCGATGTTTGTCCACTGCCGGCTGCCCTTGAACCGCTTGTCGGCGGCCTTGAAGGCCGACTTGGACCGGTCCAACTGGGCAATGGTGATCGCGTCCGCGGGGTAGGCCCGCTCCAGGAACGCCTGCTGGGCGGCGCCGCCCGGCCCGTCGGGGGACATTCCGCTGTCGCCCGGAACGGCGCGGCGCAGCCGCTCCAGGTGGGTGCCGAGCGCGTTGGGCATCTCCCCGCCGACCGCGACGGGTGCCGGCACCTCGGCGCCGGCGAAGTGAATTCCGACCAGACCCGTCGACGCCACCAGGGCACCGACCGCCAGGCCAACAAGAAGATGGCGACGTCTACGCTTCACGAGGGTTCCTCCGGCATGACGGCGTCACCGCAGCGCGGCATCCGGATTGGCGACCGTCGCTGGCAGCGTCCACGCAGGAATATGTCAGAGAGATCCACCCCAGGCAATAGAGCTGTCAGACGTTATCCAACCGCCGCCAGGAGGGATGGACCGGATGTCCGAGGAGGGTGGGCCGGTGTCCGAGGAGGGTGGGCCGGCCGGGGACGAGCTACGGGCCGACTGTGCCCGCTGCTTCGGCCTGTGCTGCGTCGCCCCCGCCTTCGCCGCGTCGAGCGACTTCGCGCTCGACAAGCCCGCCGGCCAGCCGTGCCGCAACCTGGGAGCGGATTTCGGCTGCACCATCCACGCCGAGCTTCGCGAACGGGGTTTTCCCGGCTGCACCGTCTTCGACTGCTTCGGCGCGGGTCAGCGGGTCGCCCAGGTCACCTTCGGCGGTCGGGACTGGCGCGAGGAGCCGCGACGCGCACGGCAGATGTTCGACGTGTTCGCGGTGATGCGCCCGCTGCACGAGCTGCTGTGGTTGCTCAGCGAGGCGCTGCGGTTGAGTCCCCCAGCCGACCTGCGGGCGGGGCTGGCAGCTGCGCTCGCGGAGACCGAGCGGTTGACCGGTGGCGACCCGGAGACGTTGCTCGCCACCGACGTCGACACGCATCGGGCGGCGGTCAACTCGCTGCTCTCGCGTACTGCCGAGCTGGCCCGCGCCCGGGGCGGAGCTGGCGCCGACCTGCGTGGCGCCACGCTGGTCGGCCGCGACCTGCGCCGCACCACCCTGCGCGGGGCGAACCTGCGGGGTGCCGCGCTGGTCGGCGCCGACCTGCGTGGCGTGGACCTGGCCCGAGCCGACCTGACCGGCGCGGACCTGCGCGGGGCCGACGTGCGCGGGGCCGACCTGTCCGGTGCTCTCTTCCTGCACCGGTCGCAGGTCGACGCTGCCCGGGGCGACCTGCGGACCCGGTTGCCGGGACGGATCAGCCGCCCGGCCCACTGGTCACACCTGCCGCTCGCCTCGCCGAGAGCGTCGCGGCGCGGCCGGCGCCGCTGACCGGTACGAGACGGCGACCCGGCGCGGCCCCGGCGCGGCGCGGCCCCGGCCCAGCCCGGCCCCGGCGCGGCCCGGTGCGATCGGTCAGCGGCGAACTGGCGCGGCGGCCTTCCGCGCCTCGTTCATGCCCTGGTTGGCCAGCGCGTCAGCCCGCTCGTTCTCCGGGTGCCCGTTGTGGCCCTTCACCCACAGCCAGGTGATCTGGTGCCGGGCGCAGGCCGCTTCCAGCCGCTGCCACAGGTCGGCGTTCTTCACCGGCTGCTTGGCGGCGGTCAGCCAACCGTTGCGTTTCCACGACGCCAGCCAGCTGGTGATGCCGTTGCGCACGTACGTGCTGTCGGTGTGCAGTTCGACGGTGACCGGGCGGGTCAGGCTCTCCAGCGCCTCGATGGCGGCGGTCAGCTCCATCCGGTTGTTGGTGGTCGGGTCCGCTTCCCCGCCGCGCAGCTCACGCTCGTGGGAGCCGTAGCGCAGCACCGCGCCCCAGCCGCCCGGGCCGGGGTTGCCGCTGCACGCCCCGTCGGTCCAGATCCGCACCACCCGGCCGGCCGTCTCGTCCACCATGGCGGCAGACCCTACCGTCCGCGGGCCCCCGGGTCGCTCGACGGGCCGTTAGGGTCGGCGGAGTGAGTGATGTCGTGACCGAAAGTCGGCTGCTGATCCGCCCGGCGGAGCCGGTTGACGCGCAGATGCTGCACCGTTTCATCGTCGAGCTGACCGAGGCCGAGCAGTATCCCGGCGAGGTGGCGGCACAGCCGGCGGACGTGGCGAACGCGCTGTTCGGCGACCGGCCGGTGGCCGAGGCGGTGGTGGCCGACATCGCCGGTGACCCGGTCGGTTTCGCGCTCTACTACCCCACCTACAGCACCGTGGCCGGCCGGCCCGGCATCCACCTCGAGGACCTGTACGTCCGGCCGGAGCATCGCGGCGACGGCGTCGGTCGGGCGTTGCTGGCCCACCTGGCGAGGCTGGCCGTGGCACGCGGTTGCGCCCGCCTGGAGTGGTGGGTGCTGCGTACCAACGATCCGGCGCTGCGCTTCTACCGACGGCTGCACGCCCGCACCGTCGACGAGATCGACGTGCTTCGGCTGGACGGCCCGCAGCTGCGGGCGCTCGCCGCCGACCACCACCGGTCCGAGGCCGACTCCGCTGTGGCTCAGTGACCTGGGGCGTCGACGTTCGGCGACTCGCTGTCGACGACGGGCGGCGGCACGGTCCACGCCGGCTGGCGCGACGGCGCGAGCCGGTCGCGTAGCCGACCGACGGCATCGGCGACGGTCGCGGTGACCATCGGTCGGAGACGGGTGGAGCGCATCACCGCCAGGTCCTCGGCCACGGTGGTGTCACCGTCGAGGAAGCGCAGCACCCGGCTGGCCGGGTTGCGCTCGAAGAGGCGGCCGAAGAACTCCGGACCGTCGACCAGGCCACCGTTCAGCGCCCGCAGCGCGACCGCATCCATCCACCGGTGCCGGTCGGGGTACGCGGACGCCGGCACCGGTGGCCGCCCGGCGGCGACGGCCCGGGCCACCTGTTCGGCCTGACGGTGCATCGCCGAAAAGGTGAAGCCGGTCGAGGGCCGGGTGGCACCGCCCGCCGTGCCGAGCCGTACCACTCGCGGCGTGGGCCGTACCACGAACGGGCCGTCGGTCATCGGGATGACGCCGTTCTCGACCTCGGCGACCGTGAGCCGGGCCGGGTCGAGACCGAGCAGGTCGCGGTATCCGGCCAGCGCCGCGTCGTACGCCGCTCCGGTCAGCAGGTGGGGTGAGAACTCGGTGTACTCGACCAGGGCGTACCGACTGTCGACGGGCAGCACGTAGCCGAACGAGACCCCCCGGGCAGGCTGCGGGGTGCGAAAGTCCATCAGGACCGCCCGCGCCGGGTCGAAGACCGGTCGGTCGGCTCTCAACCACCAGCCCCGGAAGTGCTGCAACCAGTTGGTGCGGCCGGGCCGGTGCGGTGGCCGCGGCCGGGAGTCCAGCAGCCAGCCGGCCCGCAGCAGCGGTCGACCCTCGGCGGTACGCACCAGCACCCGTTCACCATCGTCGTCGACGCTTCCGGCAGCGGCGACGATCCGGGTCACGCCCAGGCGTCGCTCCGCCGCTGCGGCCCGCTCGTAGATCGGGCCGGAGCGCAGCATCGCGTACCGCAGCGGAGTCAGATCCAGGGCGTGCTGCGTGTCGGGCGTGACCACCTCGACGCGTGACCAGCTGGCGCTTAGCAACTCGTCCAGGTCATTGCCGGGCCGGCCCCAGAACGCCCAGGTGCGGTCCTGCCCACGTCGGTGCACCGGATCGACGACCGCGATCCGCACGTCGCGTACGCGGTGCCGAGCCAACGCGGCCAGCACCAGCGACGCCGCCCCACCCCCGCCCACCAGGGCGAGATCGACGTCAACCGGCGGGGAGTCCATCCGATCACGCTGCCACATCCGCAGGCCGGTCGGATGCGCAGGGGGCGGTGCCGACTTCTTGGGCCGGTCCTCGAACGCCGCAAAGCCCGCTGACCGGCACCCGGGGTGTCGGGTGCCGGCCAGCGGCTTTCTGCTCCCCCTGTGGAGGAATGTCTTCGGTTGTTGTCTGACCGTGGTGGGGGTCAGCTGGTCCAGTGCTCGGCGACGAGGTCGGCGGCCTGCTGCTCCCACTGGGCGTAGTGGTCCGGGTAGGCCGACACCTGCACGGTCTGCGCTGCCTGGGTGAGGGGCATGTCCTGCCAGCCGTCGACCTGCTTCAACCCCTTCAGGAACGCCAGGGTCGAGTACTCGGGGTCGGTGATCTGCTCCACCGTGCCCCAACCCGACGACGGGCGCTGCTGGAACAGGCCCTGCGAGTCGTGGTCGTTGCGGTCACCCAGGTGACCCAGGTTCTCCAACTTCGACTCCTGCAACGCCGTGGCGATCGACACGACCGCGGCCCGCTCGTCCATCCCGGCCTTCTTCGTCGCCGCGATGATCGCCTTCACATTGCCGACCTGCTCATCGTTCAACTCGATCATCGACTGGTTGGCCGGGGCGCCGTGCGGCAACAGCTTACCCATGTCCGGCTTGTCAGCCCGCACATCGGCCTGCACCGCCGCGACCGGGACGGTCTTCACCGGGGTGACATCGGCGTGAGCGGCCACCGGACCAGCGAACAGACCACCGGTGAACGCCACACCCGCGATACCCAGCACGCTCTTCCGCAGCATCGAGTTCATGACAAAGCTCCAATCGGGGGTCAACGCACACAATCCGCCGGGGGACAGCAGACACGCGCACGCAAGCACCAGCACAAAAGGCGCTCAAAACAGAAGGGGGAAAGGATCTCCGGGACGCGGGGCCCGAGGGGCCGCTCCGCATCGCCGCGACCATGTCCAACGACCGCCGGCCCGCCATCATTCCCGGGGCCACCCGCCGTGGCGGGCAGTCTTTCACGGCCGTTCGCGAGTGTTCAACGACCGGCCGGTCCCCACCATTCCCCAACCCCCTCCCCCGGAACCCGACACCCCACCCCAAACCCCCCGGGACCATTGGGAGGGCGCTCGCAGGCTGGGGCGCGGGTGTAGGCCACCTGGGCATCGCGCCCACAACCCCAGCAGCCGGACACGGCGTACCCCGACCGCCCCTTCCGCGACGCCTACGGCGTCCGGGAGAACACCGGACGGCAACGAGGATTTCTCATTTTCACCGGATCGAGTCTCAAGGCCACCTAGTGTTGGGCACACCGGTGCTAGTCACGGAGTTGGCCACCCGAACGACGTCCCACGCAGTCAGCGGACGAAAAGTGAGGGAAGACGCGTATGAAGGCAAGAAGAGTTCTCATACCGGCGGCAGGTGGCATCGCTCTCGGCGCGCTGTTGCTGCCCGGCACCGCGCTGGCCGACACGACCGTGTCGCCGTCCACCACGCCGGTCGGCGGAACCGTCGTACTGACCGCGACGGGCTGCAACCCGAAATCAGGCGACGCGATCTTCCGCGTCACCGGGCCTGACCGCGACCAGAACGTTCGCTCCACCACGGCAGCCGCCGGTGGCGGGTTGAGCGCGGAGTTGTTCACCGCCGGTTTCACCCTCGGCACCTACACGGTCTCCGCCACCTGCGGCGACGGTACGGCCGACGGCAGTGCGACCTTCACGGTCACCCCGATCGGCGGTGCCGAGGCCGGCGGCCGTGACGACGACGGTGCCGGGACCCTGGCCACCGGCGCCACCCTGTTGGCCACCGCGCTCGGCGGTGCCGTCATTCTGGCCCGGCGGCGTCGCCACGCCGTCACCGCCGCGACCCACTGATCCACGACTCACCCCATCCCATCCTGCGACGGGTGCCCGCACCGTGCTCGACGGTGCGGGCACCCGAGGTGGCACCGGCAGACGAAGATCCCACGCCCCTCGCGGGCACCGCGAACGGAGGTTCCCGTGCGGGCGTACCAGGTGATCCGGTTACTGATCGCGGCGCTCGCGGTGGCCGGCCTCGCGCTGGTCGGCACGGGTCTGACGCGGCTACCGGCGCGACCACCGCAACCCGACGGCGCGACGGCGCCGCACCGGACGGTTCCGGCACCGCACCTGTCGCCGCTGCCCCGGGCCGACCCTGTGGAGGTTCGCATCCCCGCCGTCGGCATCCGCGCACCGCTGATCTCCGTCGCCGCCGACGCCGCCGGGGCGCTGGAGGTGCCACCGCTGGACCGCCCGGGTGTCGCGGGCTGGTACCGGCCCGGAGTCAGCCCCGGCGAGACCGGCAACGCGGTGCTGGTGGGGCACGTGGACTCCCCCGGCGGGCCAGCCGTCTTCTTCCACCTGGGACGGCTGCGTCCCGGCGACACCATCGAGATCGTCCGGACCGACGCCCGGATGGTGCGCTTCGCCGTGCACGACGTCGAGGCGTATCCGAAGGACCGGTTCCCCACGGACCTGGTCTACGGCCCGGGCGAAGCGGCCGGCCTCCGACTGATCACCTGCGGCGGTCGGTTCGACCGGGACACCGACGAGTACGTCGACAACGTGATCGTTTTCGCCACCCGGGCAGCGTGAACCCGCGTTTGACCGTCGGGGCGCCGGGAAGAACTGTCGCCCACGGCAGATTCGCAAGGAGCGACGATGGCGCAGGCAGCACGGGCCAGCAAACGGACCGGCGCGGAGAAGGGTGGCCCGCCGCCGCGGAAGGTGGCGGCGAAGAAGGCGGCCACGGCGGCGAAGCGGGCCACCGGGGCCACCGCCGCGAAGACGCCCGAGACGAAGCCCACCCCGACGAGTTCCCGCGTCGCCCGTAAGAAGGCAGTCACCGCCACCGCCACCCCGGCCCGCCGCCCCACTGCCAAGGCAACCGCGGCGAAGAAGTCCGCCCCGGTCAAGAAGGCATCCGCGAAGAAGGCGACGGCGGCGAGAGCGCCCGGCACGACGGCACCGGCGGGGAAGGCCACGGGTACGAAGCGGGCACCGACCAGGAAGACCTCCGCCTCCCAGGCCGCCGCATCCCGGTCCCGCTCGGCCGCCCCGGCACCGGCGAAGCGGGCCACCACGATGGAGTCGTTCGGCAACCGGCGGAGCCCCCGCTCGGGATCCCGCTGACCGGCGCGTCCGCAAGGCCGACGCGCCCCGGTGGCCGTGGCCGACGCCGCGACCGGAAGGATGGCGACGTGGCCAAGCGAGACAGACGACCAGCCAGCGGACCCGAGGTGACCGGGACGTGCCCGTGCGGGCAGGGCCTGCCGTACGCGGACTGCTGCGGACGGCTGCACCGGGGTGAGGCCGACGCGCCCACGGCCGAGGCGCTGATGCGGTCCCGGTACGCGGCCTTCGCCGTGGGCGACCCGGACTATCTGCTGCGCAGCTGGCACTCCGGTACCCGGCCGCCACGGCTGCACCTCGACCCCGCCCAGCGCTGGACCGGGTTGGAGGTGCTCGACACCGACGGCGGTGGCCTGTTCGACAGCACCGGCACCGTGGAGTTCCGCGCCCACTACCGGGAGGGACGCGATCCGGGCACGGTGACCGAACGCAGCCGCTTCGTCCGTGAGGACGGCCGCTGGGTCTACCTCGACGACGACCTGGGCTGAAGCCGTTAACCACCCCGGGCCACCCCCACCGACGCGAGCGGTCTCCGGTCATCGGACGGCCGGATCGCCAGTGCCACCGCGATCAGCAGGTACGGCACGGCGGCGACCGCGAACGCCACCCGATTGCCCGCCACGGTAGCGACCAGGCCGTACCCGCCGTACACGACGATGATCGTCAGGTCGGTGGCCATCCCGGCAAGCGAGGTGACGGTGGCCCGCCCCGGCCCGGTGATCCGGGCCTGTAGTCGCGCGTCGGCCAGCACAGAGGCCAGTTGAAGACCACAGAACGCCACTGCCACCAGCCCGAACGCGGCCGGGTGACCCGACAGTGCGCCCCCGGCCAGGGCCAACGCCGAGCCGGCCAGCAGCAGCGCAAAGCCACGACTGCCGAACCGCTGACCGACCGGGGCGAGCAGACCACCGACGACCTGCCCGAGCGTGACGATCAGGAGCAGCAACGGCACGGTGGTCAGCGCGACGCCGGTGTCGCGGGCCAGCAGCGGCGTGTACTCGTCGAGTGCGCCCCAGACGGCACCGACCCCGGCGACGAGCAGCACCGCCCGGCGCACCGACCGGTGACCTCGGGCCTCAACGACTCCCGCGCGCAGCCCCTGCCACCAACCGAGTTCGTCCCCGTCCGGGTCGGCGGCCGTCACGGTGTCCGCCGGCCCACTGACCACGGTTGGGGCCGCCCTGCCCACGGCCGGCACGGCGAGGTCGGCGTCGAGGTCAGCCGACGCGGCGCGATCGACGCCACGCGGCACGGCGCGATCGACGTCGAGGCCGCCCGGCGGGGCGGAGGCGACGCCGGCCGGGCGGGTGGCCTGGTGGTGTTCGGGGAAGCGGACGGCGACGGCCGCGGCGAGCAGGCACACCGCGATACTGGCCGCGCCAACCGCTGGGTAGCCACCGAACGCGAGCACGGGAGCAGCCAGCACGATCGACGCCAGCACACCGAGGGTGCCGGCGGTGCGCGCCCGGCCGATGACGCGGGCGTACCGGTCGGCGGCACCGAGCCGGTCTAGTTCGTCGAAGACCAGAGCCTCCGTCGCGCCGGAGGCGAGCGCGCCGCCGGCCCCCCAGAGGACGAACCCGGCGGCGAACGCCGGATAGGACGGCGCGAGGATCCAGAGGGCGAAGCCGGCGGCCGTGCACAGCGGCGCGAGGCAGAGCATCCGCCGTCGGGAGGTCGCATCGGCCCAGGCGCCGGAGGGCACCTCCAGCGCGATGCTGGCCAGCGACCAGATGACGAACAACGAGGAGATCTGCCCGACCGACAGGCCGGTGTCTGCGAACAGCAGCGCGTACACCGGGTAGAGCAGCACCAGGTCGGTGAGGAACGCGTACGCGTAAAGCGTGCCGGCCAGGCGGCGGGCACGCGGCGAGGTCGGGGTCATCGGGGCCTTTCAGGTGGACGGGTCACGGACGCCGGTGTCACGGCGTTCGTGGCGGCCCACGGCCTCGGATGACGGATCAATGTCGCCAGGTCATGGCGCTGATGCTAACGCCCCACCCGGCGGTTCCGCACGGGTGATTCGGGCATGGCCAACGGCCCGGGCGGGACGGGACCGGTACCGGTCCCGTCCCGCCCGACGGTCAACGCTGCTCGCCGGTCTTCGGCAGCACGATTGTCGAGTCGCTGTCGGCGGAGTCGCGCGGTGCCGGCGCCTGCGGCGGATTCGGAGTGACCACCTGGGTGGTGTCCGGGTCGCTCTCCGGCGACGCCGAGGGCTGCGTCGGGGCCGGGTCCTGGCGCGGTAGCGGCGTGGTCGCGTCGGGATCGATGGCGGGGCCGGTGACGACCTGGGTCGCCTCCGGGTCGTCACCGGTGGAGGTGGGCTCTGCGTTGACCGGGTGGGAGGTGCTGGGCGTGGCGACGTCCGACGCATGGGTGGACGCGCTGGCGGCGGGGTCGGCGGGACGTTCGTCGGCCTCGCGCCGGCCGGCGGAGTAGGCCCGCGCGTGCTCGGCGATGGTCCGCGACTCCTGCTCGGCCCGGGCGAGCCACGACTCCCAGCGGCTCTGCATCGGACGCACCAGCCCGCCACCGACCCCGACCACGAGGATGCCGCCGATCGTGGCCAGCACGGCGATCAGCACCGGCGTGGTCACCGTGGTCGCCACACCGATCTGGTTGAGCGCGGCGATGATGCCGAGTCCGAGGATGAACGCCGAGGCGGCGGTGGCCAGCAGCCGGCCGTAGGACAACCCGCCGAGCGCGCCGGAGATGATGTCCTTCACCGCACTGGCGATGGCGGCGGCGACAACCACGATGACGATCGCCACGAAGGCGCGGGGCAGCCAGGCGATGACCCCGCCGATCAGGTCGGAGATCGGGTTCGGCCCCCAGACCCCGAAGGCCAGGTAGAGGGTGAGCAGCAGGATCCCGTAGTAGGCGAGCCGGGCGACGATGTCACTGGCGTCGTAGCGGGATCGGGCCAGGGCCCGGCGGATGCCGCCGCGCTCGACCGCACGGTCGAAGCCGACCCTCTCGAGCAGCCGGTTGACCAGCTTCAGCGCCGCCTTGGCCAGCAGCCAGCCGACCACCAGAATGGCCACGAAGGCGAGCGCCTTGGGCAGGAAGAGAAGTATCGAGCGGAGGGTGTCCCCCACCGCGTCACCAAAGTCGTCTCGCATCGGATGGTCCTCCACAGGGGCAGGTGGTTCGTCCGGCCCGACCTACCCGCCTGCCCCTGCGCAGAAACCAGTGGAGGAGACGACCTACGGACGCAGTTGGGCCAGTGAGGCGACCGCGACCCCGTGCGCGTACTGCTTCGACACCGCGTCGATCAGCGGGCTGAAGTCGTACTGGATGAGTGCTCCGTACTGGAAGAGCCCCATGCCGCCGGCGGATGCTCGGGCCACGTGCGTACGGGTGACGGTGTCGTACGGGCCGGAACAGAAGAAGCCGCCGTCGAGCCAGATCGGATCGTGGTAGTTCATCCAGAATTCCTCGTTGACACCGTACGGAGTTCCCATGCAGTACGGCTGCCACTGGGTCTGCACCCGGGTGAACGCGTTGACAAGCAACGACCTCAGCTCGGTGACGCTGAAGCGGGCCTGGGCCCGGGCGATCAGGGCGATCGGCCCGATGGCGCCGAGCAGGATGCCGAGCTGGTTCTTCGCCGAGGCGTTGGTGACCGCGTTCCACAGCGCGTCGATGAGCGTCACGCAGCTTGTCACGTCCTGCGCCCAGCGCTGCTTGAGGCTGAGCGGGAACTCGGCGATGTCGGCGAACTCGAGCACATGGTGCCGTACGCAGCCGGTCGCCTCCGCCACCGCCAAGGCGTCGGCGTGTGCGTTGATCGCGTCCCGCGAGGCGTTTACCGCGCCGATGATCTGGCTGGTCGCCTGTTCGAGAGTGAGTCCGCCGTTCTGGGAACTGTTGAAGTACGAGTAGGCCGCAGCAGCGAACTGGATGATGGCCGCCACCGTCGTCGGGTCCACGGCCGCCTGTGCCGGTCGGGCTCCGCCCGGCACGACGAGCCCGGTGGCCAGCACCACAGCCGCCATGCCGGTAGCGAATCGCTTACGTAGTCTTGTCACCGATCGCCTCCCTGGTTATCCATGGTTTGTAGGACCGCCCGGGCCACCGCCCAACTCGTGCCCGCCCCGGCGGCCTCCAACAGCGACTCCGGCGAGTACGGGCCCTCCCGCCAGTCGCCGAAGTACTCGTAGTCCTGGAATTCCAGTCGCCGACCGTCGGGCGCGGTGCAGACGTGCACGACGTGGTAGATCGACGGGTGCGGGTCCAGGTCACCTTGCGCGGGGGGTGCGCAGACCGGCTTGAGGTTCTCCACGATCGACTCCAGTGCCTCCCGGTAGTGGCGCATCAGCGTGGTCGTGCCGAACCCGGCCTTGGCCCGGGCGGCCAGCGCCATCGGGTAGAGCGTGTGGATCGCGTACCCGAGGTCGTTGCGGGACTTGGGGTCCGTCATCGCGTTGAAGACGCTCGCCGCCATGTCGGCGTCGCGGGTGACGGCCATCGCCCAGTCCCAGAGCGTCTCCTCCTCAAAGATCTCTATGTCGTTGAACTCCACGATGTGCGCCCGTGCCGCACCGAGCCACGGCGCCGCGGCGAGGGCGTCCATGTGCGTGAGCACCACCGACTCGGCATCGTCGACAGCCAGGACGGTGTCGGTCACCAGCTGGGCGATCTCCTCGGGGCTGAGCCCGCCGTCACTGAACAGGTTCAGCAGCTGGATGACAGTGGTGCCGATCTTCTGCACGGGCACCGTGCCGTCGGCGGCGTGCGCCGGCGCCGCCGTAGCCGGAACAGCCAGGGCGACCGCCAGCGTGGCGGCGACGAGCGTACGTACCGGTTGACGTCCCATGGCGATTCTCCTTCGCCCTGTTATCGACGGACGCGAATAGCGTGGACCGTGCGGCACCGGCTTGTCTTCGTCATCGGTGACAACCCGGATGCGCGATCGGGCAACGCCGCTTGTCACTTGTGGTGACCCGATCGAACGCGGTGCCACCCTTCGCGGAGCGCTGGTTATTACTCGGGCGGGGGCACTAATCTCTGAGGTTGAGGTGACGCGGGAACGGCTGGACCTTCGAGGCAGGGGCTTCAATGGGAGACCTGTTCCACCAGCTCAGCAAGCAGGTCGACCGCAACGCCCGACGGGCTGTTCGGGTGTACCAACGCGAGCTGCCCGAGTTTCGGCGGGTCGATGTGTCCAGCCACGGGCTCGCCGCGATGATGGATTTCGCGGTGCTGCTCCGCCGCCGCACCGCTGCGCTCGCGGCCGACGAGCAGCCTTTCACCGACGACGATCTGCGGCACATGGAGTCGGTCGGCCAGGAGCGCGGCGAACGCGGCATCTCCGCCGGAGCCCAACGCCAGGTGCTGACGCTGCACTCGACGCTGACACTTCAGGAGATCCGCGAGGCGGCCGGGCCGGACGACATCGAGGACGTGATGCGAATGCTGCGGTGGCTGGGCCCGCAGGGCGCGGTCGCCCAGGCCGCGTACACCCGGGGTTTCCTCGCCGGGCAGCACCGCAGCGTGCCGTTCGCAGCGCGGATACAACACCTCACGCTGGCGCTGCTTCACGACGACCCCGCCGCCGGTCAGCTCGCCGGTGACCTCGCCCTGTCCCACCACGGGCCGTACCTGGTCACGGTCGTCACCATCCGAGGCGACACGCGACGCCTGACCGCCAAGGTGCGCGCCAGAACCATCGAAACGCTGCTGCGCGTGCGCCGCACGCCGATGATGTGGCGCAAGCCGTCGGAGTTCGTCCTGCTTACCCCCGTGTCGGAGGCGGTCGGAACGCTCGTCGCCACGGAGCATCAGATCGCTCTCGCGGTGATCCGCGGTCTCGCCGACACCGTCGGCCGTCCGCTGTCGATCGGCACCGCCGCCGGCCCCACCGGCAGCCTGGCCGAGACCGCCGACCTGGCCCGCCGGGTCAGCTGCGTCGCGCCCGCGCAGCCGAGGCCGGAGTGCCTGCACACGGTCGCCGACGTCATGATCGAACTCGCTGTCGCACAACTGCCCGCGGTCGACCGCTGGCTCGACGACCTCACCCGCCGTCTCTCCGCCGGCCCCGATCTTATCGAGACGCTCGCTGCCTACTACGACAACGACATGAACCGCCTTCGTACCGCGGCGGCCCTCAACATCCATCCGCGCACGCTCGACTATCGCATCCGCCGGGCCCACGAACTGCTCGGCTTTCACCCCGCGACGGCCCGAGGCGTACGCCTGATCGGTGCCGGCATCGCCCGTGCTCGGGCCGACCGGACGCAGTGAGCCGGCCGGTGCCGGTCCGCCGCAGCGTCGCGGCCGCCTCGACGAGCCGCTCCGGCCCAGGACGGCAACCCTGGGCCGGAGCGATGGAGCTGGTCGATCAGACGAAGTTCACGTCACTGCACCACATGTACGCCTGGTCGAGGTGCGAAGCCTGCCAGATGACGAAGACGATGTGGCGTCCGGTGTAGCCGGAGGTCGAGACGTTGAACGAGATGTTCTGCGCAGGCGCGTACCTGCCGGTCTGCGTGATGAAGTCGAGGTTGCCCCAGCCGAGCCGCTGGGTGGTGGGGTCGAACCCCTGCTTGCTGACGTAGACGCGGAAGAAGTCGGCGCCGTGGCTGGCCTGGTCGTAGAGCTGGACCGTGAAGTTGCGGCTCACGTTCGTCGTCCGCCACGCGCCAGGCTGGTTCAGGCTGTTGTTCCTGGACAGCCCGTTGCTGCACAGCTGCCCGTCGGGGGTGCGGCCCTGGAAGTTGCCGCCCAGACCGTCCCGCAGCGCGCTCATCCAGTTCCACATGGTGTCGGGGTTGGCCTGGAACGCCTGCCAACACATGGGGTCCTGCTGCTGCATGGCCGGGTTGGTGTGCTGGCTGCCCCAGCTCTGCCAGCACTGGTAGGCGCGGGAGGCCGGGTTGATGATGGTGCCGTGCGCCTGGGCCGGGGTGGCCCAGGGCAGCACGCCAACGATCATCGCGAGTAGCACGGCAAACACCCGAAGGGGCTGGCGGACGGCTGACCGGGACCGTCCGCCGCTCTGATCAGGCCTGCGTGAACGCATGTGCGTCCTCCGTTCCTCGGTGGTGTCGGTGGATGGGAGCGCTTCCAACGCCAGACAAGCATCGAGTCGCATAAATGTCAATTATGATCTTAATTGGTGCCACTGTGTCCCGAGCCGGCCCGAGTCACCGTGAAGGGCACCAATGCCCCATCTGTGCTGCGACGATGGCCCACTCCGCCACCCACCCGATCACCCGAACGACGTCCCGGATCGAAACTTTCGGTTGTTGACGGCTCGCGATTCATAGTACGAGAGCGCCGTCAGGCCGGCTCGTACCAGAGGCGGATGTCGGTGTGGCCGGCAGAGGTCGTCAAGTCGCGTCCGCAGCGAGCAGCGGCAGCCGCTCGGCGGCGGCGCTGCCCGGTTCCACGGCGCTACCCGGTTCCACGGCGTGGGCGATCAGGATGGGGCCGCTGCATCCCGGGGGCCGGTAGGCGTCCCAGCCGCAGACGCATCCCGACCACCGGCCCGTCGGAGTCAGCCTGGACAGGCGTAGCTGACCTCGGTCGCTGCCTGCGCCGGCGCCGGCGACAGGATGTTCACCGTCGCGGTCTCCGTGGTGCTGCCGACCCCGGTGAACGACCAGCGCAACGTCAGCGTGACGCTACGCTGTCCCCGACCGACGCGCTCGGTGAGCAGAGCACCAGGCGCACTGCCGGTCCGCAGCCACTGATACTCGATCACGCCCGCGCGGCCGTTGGTCCGCACGGTGGCGACCACGTCGACGGTGACGTCGCAGCGTGCCTCGGCCGGTCGGGGCACGCTCGCGGTGACATCGGCGATCTCCAGCGGGCTGAGTCGCTGCCAGATCCACAACCCCACCGCGGTCAGCAGCGCAAGGCTCAGCAGCGCGGAGAGCACGGTGGTCAAGCGACGCCAGAGCGACGGCCGGCGCGGCGGCGCGGGTGCCGGCCAGGCCGGTGCCGCTGGCGGGGCGACCGGCACGCCGGGACCGAACCGCAGCTCGCCGCCGGGCCCGGCGGTGGGCGCGGGCAGGGCCGTGCCGCCGGTACGCGTACCGACCGTGACATTCGCGGCCATCGTGTCTCCCCCGGTCCCAGCCAGCGACAGCGTCGGCTCCGCAGCGTCGAGCGACGGCTTAGGTGCGGTCACGGACGGTGGGTGTGCGGGCAGAGTGACGGTCGGCTCGGCCGGTACCCGTTGGGTGGGCAGGGCCTCCGTGGCGTCGTCGTCCGGCTGATTCACGCTGTCGTCTCCTGCGTTCGTCGCGGGCCTGGGTGCGGGGGCGGCTGGTCAGCCGGGCGTGCAGAAGGAGTAGAGCGTCACGTGCACCGTCGCACCGGTGGTGGTGTTACCGGCGGCATCGGTGGCCAGGACCGCGACCGGGATCCGCGTGGTCGCTCCGGGCCTGGGCAGGTCGCCGAGCACGCCCCGGAACTGGCCGCCACGCAGCTGAGCCATGTTCTGCTCGTAGGACCGCTTCTCGAGCGTGTAGCGCAGACGGACCCGCAGTTCACCCGAGTCGGTACGGTCGTCGGCGACGAGCGCGGTGACCGTGCTCGCGGTCGGCCCGAACGGGCAGCCCGCCGGATCAAGTTCGGTCGGACTCGCGGTGACCCGGTCAACGGTGGGCGCGGTGGTGTCCGACGGCGGTGCGGGACTGGTGGACGACGTGGGCACCGGCGTCGCGGGCTGTGAGCCGCCCGGGGGACGCACCGACCGGCTCGGCTCGACCGTGGTGCCGCCCGTCGGGACGGTCCCCGTACCGGTCGGGGTGGGTGAACCGGTGGTGCCGACCGTCGGCACGTCGGACGTCGGCGTCGGCTGCTGTGCGGCCGGAACTCCGACGGTCGGGACGGTCCCGGCGGTCAGATCCGTGCGGGCCTCGGTGGCCGCCGCCGCACCGACCGACGGTGGCTCGTCCTTCCCGGCGTAGCTGAGTCCGGCAACGCCGACCAGCATCGCCGCCACCAGGCCGGACCCGACCAGCGCCGCCCGGGACCGTCCGGTCCGCCGAGGTACGGATCCGTCGGCGGCCTCGCCCACCGATGTCGGCGCATAGGTGCCGACCGCCGTGCTGGCCACGCTGATGCCGCCCCCGCTGCCGTCCGGGAACGGAAACAGCGCCGCCAGCAGCGCTGCCCGGCGAGCCAGCTCGCGCCACCCGCGTTCCTCCCAGTCGTCCCCGTAGGCACCGGCGGCTACCTCCTCCAGGCTGGCGAGGAAGACCTGCGCGGGCTGTGGACGGTCGTCGGGCCGCTTGGCCATCCCGTCGCGCAGCAGGCCGTGCACCGGGCGCGGCGCCCGATCGGTGGGGATCGGCGCCCGGATGTGCTGCCGGCGCAGCGTGGCCAGATCCCGCCCGTCGAACGGCGGGTGGCCGGTGAGGCATTCGAAGAAGGTGGCGGTGGCGGCGTAGATGTCGCAGGCCGGGCTGGCCGGCGCACCGGACCACTGCTCGGGAGCCATGTAGCGGGGGGTGCCGGTGACAGTGCCACCGGAGGCGGCACCGACCGGCATGGCGATGCCGAAGTCGGCGAGCTTGCTCGCGCCCTCGGCAGTCACCAGCACGTTCTCGGGTTTGTAGTCACGATGTACCACGCCGCGCGCGTGCGCCGCACCGAGCCCGGCCAGGGAACCCTTGAGCACGCAGAGCGCCGACTCCGGTGTGGTGGGGCCCTGCGCACGCAGCATCTGGCGCAGCGACACGCCGTTGACCAACTCCATCACGATCGCCGCCCCGCCGGGCGCCTCGACGTACTCGTAGAGGCGACAGATGTGCGGGTCGTCAATGTCGGCAAGCCGCCGCGCCTCGTCCCGGAAGTCGGCCCGCAACAGCTCGTCGTCGGGCCCGGTGGTCAGATACTTGATCGCCACCGCGGTGCCGGTGGCGTCGTGCACGGCGAGATCGACGCTGCCGGAGGCACCGGCACCGAGCCGACGGACCGGGGTGTAGCCGGAGACCTGCCAACCGTTCATGTCGCCACTATCCGTGCCACGCGCAAGTGAACGGTGCCGCTGAACACGCGATCATTATCGCCACCGCCGCCAGTGACGCCATCGGCCCGGCGGGTGCACCGACCCCACCGGGTGGCCAACTGGTGAGTCGTCCGGTGGGCACGGTCGGCGGCCTACCCGCTGCGCCTGGTGCCGCCGACCGGCGCTGAGCTGCACCGCCCCGACGTTTGACCGGGCTCGGCGACGGAAAGTGTGGCGGGATGAGATGGGCCCGTCACGCCGTACCCGCCGCCGTCACCGCCCTCGCCGCGCTCGCCGCCCGTGACCTGCTGCAACGCGAGCACGCGCTGAGGCGCAACTTCCCGCTGCTGGGTCGCGCCCGCTACCTGCTCGAATCGCTCGGGCCGGAGCTGCGGCAGTACATCGTGGCCGGCAACAACGAGGAACGTCCGTTCACCCGGGACCAACGCCGCTGGGTGTACGCGTCGGCGAAGCGGCAGAACAACTACTTCGGGTTCGGCACCGACAACGACATCGAGTACAGCCCGGGATATCCGGTCATCAAGCACCGCACCTTCGGTCGGGCGGTACCGCCGTCGACGCCGACTACCGGGCACGAGGTGCGGCTGCCGTCGGCGAAGGTGCTCGGAGGCGCGCGACGCCGCACCCACGCGTTCCGCCCCGCATCGGTGGTGACCATCTCCGGGATGAGCTTCGGCTCCCTGTCCGGCCCCGCTGTCGAGGCGTTGAACCGGGGCGCGGCGCTCGCCGGCTGCCTGCACAACACCGGCGAGGGCGGGCTGTCCCCGTATCACCGCAACGGCGGCGAGCTGATCCTGCAACTGGGTACCGCGTACTTCGGCTGCCGCGACGATCGGGGCCGGTTCGACCTGGCCCGGCTCAAGGACGTGGTCGCCGGCGCACCGGTGCGGGCGCTGGAGATCAAGCTCAGTCAGGGGGCCAAGCCCAGCCTGGGTGGCCTGCTGCCGGGGGCGAAGGTGTCGGCGGAGATCGCCGCGACCCGGGGAATCCCGGTCGGACGGGACTGTGTCAGCCCCTCGCGGCACGCGGAGTTCGCAGACTGCGACAGCCTGCTCGACTGGGTGGAACTCCTGGCCACCGAGACCGGTCTGCCGGTCGGTATCAAATCGGCCGTGGGCGACCTCGATTTCTGGACCGAGCTGGCCGACCTGATGCGCGACACCGGCCGAGGCGTCGACTTCGTCACCATCGACGGCGGCGAGGGCGGCACCGGGGCCGCGCCACTGATCTTCACCGACTCCGTGTCGCTGCCGTTCCAGCAGGGCTTCGCCCGGATCTATCCCATCTTCGCCGAACGTGACCTGCACGAGCAGGTCGTCTTCGTCGGCTCCGGCAAGCTCGGCCTGCCCGACAACGCGGTGGTCGCGTTCGCGCTCGGCTGCGACCTGGTGGCCGTGGGCCGGGAGGCGATGCTGGCGATCGGCTGCATCCAGGCGCAGAAGTGCCACACCGACACCTGCCCCACCGGAGTGGCCACCCAGAACGCCTGGCTGACCCGGGGGCTGGACCCGGCATCGAAGTCGGTCCGGGCGGCGCACTACATCAAGACGCTGCGGCGGGACCTGATGAAGGTCGCCGAGGCGTGCGGGGTGGAGCATCCAGGGCTGATCGGCACCGACGCCGTGGAGATACTCGGCGGGCGGACCAGCGCCACTCCGCTGCGCGAGGTGTACGGGTACCAACCTGGCTGGGGCCTACCGTCGGCGGCCGACCGCAAGGCGGTCGTGGAGCTGATGTCCACCGAGGCACCCCAGGGCGGCAGCGCTCCCCCGTCACCGACCGCCCAGCGTTGACGCCCGACGTTTCACACCAGCCGCCGACGGTGGTTTCGAGCCCCGCGCGGGTCGACCGGGGCCGACCCGCGCGCGTCCGGGTCGCCAAAGGACGGATCACGTTCGTGCCATCTCAGCACGGATCAGCGGCAGGCCCCTCCTCCGGCGTCGACCGTCATCACCGTCCTGGGCGGCGTCGCCTGTAGGGCGGGTGGTACCCGACGCGTCGGAACGGTCGAGTGACTGATCCGGACCGACGGGACCGGCCGCCAGAGCAGGTTGACGGTAGTGCCGCCGGGACCCGACAGACGTTGCCGGCCCCGGTAGCCGAGCCGGCGATAGAGACGCAGGTCGTCGTCGTGCACCTCCGCGTACGCGGGCAGGCCGAGGTTGTCCATGTACCGGTGGCTGCCGGCGAGGACGGCGGCGGCCTGACGAGCCCGGTCGGCGTCCGGGGGTGCGGCGAGGAACGCGAGGTGGTTGTGTGCCTCGGCGGGCCGCCGCGCGGCAAGGAGATGGTCGACGCGACGGAAGCGCACGGCGTGTTCGCCGCTGGCGTCGTCGAGTCGCTCGTCGTAGCGGGGTGGCGGCGGGATCGGGCGATAGCGGTGGAACCAGACGGTGGCGGCGGTCCCGTCCTTGAGCAGGAACGCGTCGCCGAACAGCAGGGCGTGCTCGGTCCAGATGCGGGCCACGGCGGCGATCACGGCGGCACGGCGCCGCTCATCGGGCACGAGCCACGCGCCGAGGGACGTGGGGACGATCGTGGCGGTGAGCAGGTCGACGATCCAGTCGACGTCGCACCATCGGGCACGGTTGACCGGCAGGGTGACGTGCATGGTTACTCCTGGTGAGGCATGAAGTCGGAAAAGTAGGTGATGGGCCGGTGCCAGGCAGTCACACGCCGGCAGGCCCGGGACGGTCGACGGTGTAGACCGCCGTCAGGTGTCGCGTCGCGCGGCCACGACCGACGTGGCGGCGCGGAGGTGGCAGCGAGCGGTCAGGCGGGCCGGCTGCGCGGGCGTGGCGAGCGGGAGGGGCGTCTCCGGGTACGCGCCAGCCGGGTCACCCGGCCGCTGACCGCTGGCGGCGACCAGCCGGCCACGGCCATGTCGACCGGGCCGCTGTGCGACGTCGGTGCCGACTCGGCGCCGCTGGTGCCGGGAGCCGGCGACGAGGGCGGCGGACCCGGCGTACGGTCGGCCTGCCCGTCCCGCTCGTGCAGTCCACCGTCGACGATCTCCTCGCCGCTGTGCGGCAGCGAAGCCGCCGGGTGGCCGGACCGGTGACGGATGACGTGGTGGACGGAGCCGATCTGCCGGGCGCTGTCCGCGCCGGCGTCGGCCCGGTCCGGCCTGGCCGGTAGCGCGGGTTCGGCTTCCGGTGCCGGTAGCATGGCGGGATCCGGATCGGGTCGGGGGGTCGGGTCCACCGGTGCCGGAGCGGGTTGGGGCAGCTCGACGACCGGATCCAGCACGTCGAGCACCGGCTCCAGCCCCACCACTACGGAGTCCAGCAGCGGCAACTCGGCATCCAGCAGCTCCACAAGGGCGGCGATGAGCGGCGCTGCGAGCGTCCCGGCCTCGGCGACCACGACGGCCACCTCGTCGCGTACCGCCTCGGGCAGTCGCGCCAGCGGCTCCGCCGATCGGCTGTGGGGCCGGCTCGCAGCTGGCGACCCGGCCGTCCGCTGCGCTGCCGGTGCCGCACCCGCCGGGTGGGCAGCGACCCGAGGTGCGCTCGGCCTCGGTCTCGACATGCTCGGGTCGGTCGACGGTGGCGCATACCCAGCCGGTGGCGCCGGGTCAGCCGGTGGCGCGGTGTCCTGCGGTGGTCGCCCACCGGCAGGTGGTGACGGCGGTTCCGCCGGCCTGGCGTCGGCGGATGGTTCGGGCTCGTCGGGCGGAAGCGGTCGGGGCGGATCGGACCTGGGCGGTGGGGCCGGCGGCGATGGGGCCGGCGGCGGGGGCTCCGGGGCGGGCGGATCCGACGTGAGTGCCGGGGCGAGCAGACCTCGAACGAGGTCGCCGACGCGGGGCGTTGCTCCGCCCTGAGTGACGGCCGGCGGCTCCCCGGCGGCCCGGGCGGAATCGGCCGAGGCGACGTCGTAGGCGCACCATGCCGCCCCGGCGACCGCGGTCAGGAAACCGAGTCGTAGGACCGCGCGGGCGAGGCCACGCCGTCGTCTCGTCACCGGCGCCTCCCGTGCCCGACCGCCACCCGCTGCGAACGCACCCTAACTCACTGCGACAGCACGGTCACGAGCCACGGGCGTGTCGATCCGCCAGGTTCCCAACTGGTCCAACCAGTTGACGGGTTGATGTACCCTGGGCCACACTGCCGGGCATGGCATTCGTCCCCGTCACCCGGGCCTCCGTCTCCGACCTGGTCTTCGGACAGTTGCGCGACGCCATCGTCAGTGGCACCTACCGCACCGACGACACGCTGCCCGGCGAACGGGAGCTGGCGACGACCTTCCAGGTGAACCGACATGCGGTCCGGGAGGCGCTGCGTCGGTTGCAGCAACTCGGCCTGGTCCGGATCAGCCAGGGCGGGGCCACCCGGGTGCTGGACTGGCGGGTGCACGCCGGTCTGGATCTCGCGCTGTCGCTGGTGCGCTCCGGCGACGTACTGCCGGTCGCCACCCTGGTCCGCGACATGATGGACATGCGGGCCTGCATCGGCGTCGACGCGGCCCGGCTCTGCGCCCGCCGGGCCGACGACGCGGCGCGGCGACGGATCGTCCGCGCGGTGGAGGAGTTCGCCGACCTCGCACCCGATCTGACCGCGATGGGTGAGGCCAACATCGCCGTCTGGCGGTTGATCCTGGACGGCTGCGGCAACACCGCGTACCTGCTGGCCTTCAACAGCCTGGTGGCCGGCGCCCTGGCGGTGGCCGAGGTGCCGCCCCAACGGCGCGCCACCGAACTGCTCGACGTCACCGGGCACCGCCGGCTGGCGTCGGCAATCGCCGACGGCCGGGACGTCGAGGCCGCCGAAGAGGCCCGATCGCTGCTCACCGCCGCGCTCACCGCCCCGACCAGAAAGGACAGCCGGGCATGATCCCCGCCGTGCTCTACGCCATCCCCGCGTTCCTCCTGCTCATCACCGTCGAGGCGCTGTCGTACCGGTTCGCGCCCGACGACGCCGAACGGGGTTACGAGGCCCGGGACACCGCCACCAGCCTGACCATGGGGGCCGGCAGCCAGGTGATCGGCGTGCCGTGGAAGCTGCTCACGATCGGCCTGTACGCCGCCGCCTACACGATCTCGCCGTTCAGTCTCTCCCCCGGCGACTGGTGGGTCTGGGTGTTGTTGTTCTTCGCCGACGACTTCGCCTACTACTGGTTCCACCGGGCCCACCACGAGGTGCGACTGCTGTGGGCGGGACACGTGGTGCACCACTCCAGCGTGTTCTTCAACTTCTCCACCGCGCTGCGGCAGAGCTGGACACCGATGACCTCGCTGCCCTTCTGGCTGGGCCTGGCCCTGCTCGGCATTCCACCGTGGATGATCTTCCTTCAGCAGTCGATCAGCCTGCTCTACCAGTTCTTCCTGCACACCGAGCGGATCAACCTGCTGCCCCGACCGATCGAGTTGCTGTTCAACACCCCCTCACATCACCGGGTGCACCACGGCTCGAACGACGAGTACCTGGACCGCAACTACGGCGGCATTCTGATCATCTGGGATCGACTCTTCGGGACCTTCCAGGCTGAGGGCGACGCGGTCCGGTACGGCCTGACCAAGAACATCGGCACCTACAACCCGCTGCGGGTGGCGACCCACGAGTACGCGGCCATCTGGCGGGACCTGCGCACCGCCAGGTCCTGGCGGGAGCGGCTCGGGTACCTGCTGCGCCGCCCGGGCTGGCAGCCGGCCCGATGAACACCGCGACCGGCACCGGCCGGAGGCTGGTGGACACGCGGCTGCGGCGGCCGGACCGGGATGGGGTGTTGCTCTGGGCGTTCGCCGTCGTGGCGGCCGTCGAACTGGTCGCCGTCGCCACCGACGTGCTCGCGGTGCAGTGGTTGGCCAAGCCGCTGCTGGCGCCGCTGTTGCTGGCCTGGCTGTGGCGGGTCCGCGCGGCGAACGCCCCGATCGCGGTCGGCCTGCTGCTCGCCACCGCCGGAGACGTCGCGCTGCTGATGCCGTCGGACGCCGCGTTCCTGGTCGGGATGGGCTGTTTCCTCGGCACCCAGTTGGCGCTCGTCACCGCGTTCGTGGGTCACCGCCGGGCCCGACCGGCGGCGCTGGCCGGGTACCTGGCGCTGTGGGTGGTGGCGAACGCGCTGCTGTGGCCGCGGCTGGGCGAGCTGCGGCTGCCGGTGCTCGGGTACAGCCTGGCGCTGTGCCTGATGGCGGCGACCGCGACCGCGCTCGGTCTGCGGGTCGCGCTCGGCGGCGCGCTGTTCCTCTTCTCGGACCTGTTGATCGGCCTCGGTGCGGCCGGTACGACGGTGCCCGGACACAGCGTGCTGGTGATGGCGACCTACAGCGCCGCACTGTTCCTGATCAGCACCGGCTGGGCAGCGGCGAGCCGGCACCGACCCTAATGGCCCTGGTAGAGGGCGGCGACCTCGTCGGCGAAATGATCCTGCACCGCCTCCCGCTTGATCTTGAGCGTGGGGGTGAGTTCCCCGTCCACCTCGGTGAGATCCCGGTGCAGGATCCGGAAGGTCTTGACCTGTTCGGCCCGGGAGATGCTGCGGTTGGCCCGGTCGATCGCCATCTGGATCTCGCCACGTAACGCCGGATCGTCCCGCAACGCGGACACCGACGCCCCGGGGTGGCCGTGCTGCTCCCGCCAGCGCGTCCACGCCTGCGGGTCCACCGTCACCAGCGCGGCGACGTAGGGGCGACCGTCGGCGACCAGCATCACCTGACTGATCAGTGGATGCGCTCGGATCCGCTCCTCGATCGGCGCGGGCGCGATGTTCTTGCCGGCGGCCGTGACCATGATGTCCTTCGTCCGTCCGGTGATCCGCAGGAAACCGTCGTCGTCGATCGTGCCGAGGTCGCCGGTACGCAGCCACCCGTCGTCGGTCAACGCCGCCCGGGTGGCCTCCGGGTTGTTCCAGTAGCCGCCGAACACCACCTCGCCCCGGGCGTGGATCTCGCCGTCGTCGGCGATGCGGATCCGTACCCCCGGCAGTGGTTTCCCGACCGTGCCGATCCGCATCGCCGTCGGCAGGTTCGCGGTAAGCGCGGGGGAGGTCTCGGTCAACCCGTACCCCTCCAGCACGGTGATTCCGGTGCCCCGGAAGAAGTGACCCAGCCGCTCCCCCAGCGGCGCGCCGCCCACGATGGCCATCCGGCACCGTCCGCCGAGTGCGGCGCGCAACCGGCGGTACGCGGCGAGGTCGAACACCAGGTGCGCCAGGCGGAGCAGCCTTCCGGGGCCACGTGACGTGTCCAGCGCGCGGCTGTACCGCACGGCCGCCCGCTCGGCGAGGCCGAAGAGCCATCCCCGGTGCGCGTCCTCGGCGGTGTGCCGGGCCTGGTCGTGCAGCTTCTCGAACATCCGGGGCACGGCGAGGATGAAGGTGGGCTTGAACCGGCGCAACTGGTCGAGCACCCCGGAGATGTCGGCGCTGTGCACCATGGTGGCGCGGTTGTGCACCATGCCGATCTGGATCAGTCGGGCGAAGGCGTGCGCCAGCGGCAGGAACAGCACAGTCGTCGCACCCGCATGCAGCAACTGGGGCAGCACCGCGGTGGCGTTGCCGATGTCGGCGGCGAGATTGCGGTGCGCCAGCACGCAGCCCTTCGGCGGGCCGGTGGTGCCGCTGGTGTAGACGATGGTGGCGATGTCGGCGCCGGTCACGGCGGCTCGACGCGCATCCACCTCGGTGGCGTCGATGGCGCGGCCCCGCGCCACCAGCTCGATGAGATCACCGGCGTCGATACGCCAGGTCTGCCGCAACTCGGGCAGCTCCGAACGCAGATCGGCCACGCTGAAGGCGTGGTCCGCGGTCTCCAGCACGCAGCCGACCGCACCGGAGTCGCCGAGCATCCAGCGGATCTGTTCCGGGCTGGAGGTGTCGTAGATCGGCACGGTCACCGCGCCGATCGACCAGAGCGCATAGTCCACGAGCGTCCACTCGTACCGGGTGCGGCTGAGCAACCCGACCCGGTCGCCGTGCGCGACCCCGGCAGCGACGAAACCGCGGGCCACCGCGACCACGTCATCGCGGAACTGCCGGCAGGTCACCGGCAGGGCGCCGCCCCGCCCGGAGCGGCGCACCGGCCACGACCGGGGATCCGGGTCGGGCCGGACGAACTGCACCGCGTCCGGGTCCTCGGCCGCGTTGCGCCACACCTGCTCCGCCAGAGTCGTGTCCTCGCCGCTGACGATCGGCTCGACCGCTGTCTCCCGCATGCCCGCTCACCTGCCGTCGCGTCACCCAGCCAAGGCCACCCGAACAGATGCTGAACTCCCCCCACGCGCCGCGCCCTGAGAACCCCCGAATCCACCCCGCGCCATCCCACCTCGTGCTACCCCCGACACCCCCACCCCACCGCCGCACCCACCCCACTTCGTCGATCTTGCAGTTCCGGTCGGCGAAACAACCCTTTCGTGGCTTTCGCGGGGACAAAAAGTGCAAAATCGACGAGAGCTGGGCGGGGGCGGTCACCAGTCATGGACGGTGCCGTCCTGGAGCCGGTTGAACGGCAGGTACGCCGGTTGGTACGGGAACCGGGCGGCGGCCTCCTCGTCCAGTTCGACGCCGAGACCCGGCTGCTCACCCGGGTGCAGGTAGCCGTCGGTGAAGGTGAACGACTGGCGGAACACCTCGTCGGTGAGGGCGCCGTGCCGCATGTACTCCTGGATGCCGAAGTTGTGGATGGCCAGGTCAAGGTGGAGCGCGGCGGCCATGCCGACCGGCGAGATGTCGGTCGGCCCGTGGATGCCGGACTTGATCTGGTACTGCGCGGCGAAGTCGAGCAGCTTGCGCATCGCGGTGATGCCGCCGGTGTGGGTGACCGCGGAACGCACGTAGTCGATCAACTGTTCCCGGATCAGGGTCTGGTAGTCCCAGACAGTGTTGAACACCTCGCCGATCGCCAGCGGGGTGATGGTGTGCTGACGGACCAGCCGCAGCGCGTCCTGGTTCTCCGCCGGGGTGCAGTCCTCCAGCCAGAACAGGTCGTACGGTTCCAGGGCCTTGCCCAGCCTCGCGGCCTGGATCGGGGTCATCCGGTGATGCCCGTCGTGCAGCAGCGGCAACTCGGGCCCGAACTCGTTGCGGACCGCCTCGAAGACGCTGGGCAGGTGGCGCAGGTACGCCCGGGTGTCCCAGTCCTCCTCGGCCGGCAACGGGGTGCGCTGCGCCGGCTCGTAGTCGTAGCGCTTACCGTCGGCGCTGGGCTGGGTGGCCACCCCGTACACGGCGTTGATGCCGGGCACCGAGGTCTGCACCCGGATGGACCGGAAGCCGAGGTCGAGGTGGGCCCGGATGGAGTCGAACAGCTCCGGCAGGTCCCGCCCGGAGGCGTGGCCGTACGCCATGATGCCGGTGCGGGACGCGCCGCCGAGCAACTGGTAGAGCGGCATCCCCGCGGCCTTTGCCTTGATGTCCCAGAGCGCGACGTCGACCGCGGCGATGGCCGCCATGGTGACCGGCCCGCGCCGCCAGTACGCCGAGCGGTACAGAAACTGCCAGGTGTCCTCGATACGGTGCGCGTCGCGCCCGAGCAGCAACGGCACGACGTGGTCGCGCAGGTACGAGGCGACGGAGAGTTCACGCCCGTTGAGCGTGCCGTCACCGAGGCCGGTGATGCCGTCCTCGGTGGTGATCCTCAGGGTGACGAAGTTGCGATCCGGGCTGGTGACGATGACGTCGGCGGCCACGATCTTCACGAGGGGTGCCTTTCCCGCGGGCCGTTAACCCGGCGGCGGCACCGGCGGCGAGTCGGGGGAACCCGCGTTGAGCTCGACTTTGTACTGGCCCGAGATGCTAGGCCACAACGCCACCGCGCCGCCATCCCGCGGCCGGGAAGCTCCCTCGGCCGACCGCCTGCCCGATGTGGCCCAGCGCCACCCCTTCCACCCGGCACGCCGGCTCCCGTCCGGGTGGTGCGTACGATGCGGCACATGGCGTTGTTGCACCGAGCGGACATCCGTCCCACCAAGCTGGAACTGTTGGCGGCCTGGCTGCCGACCCGCGACTGGTACGAAGGCGGCGTCGACGTGAGACGCGTGGCCGGGTACCGGTTCGACGACCCGGCCGGGCAGGTGGGCATCGAGACGCTCCTCGTCGCCGGCGGCGACGGGCCGGTGCACCAGGTGCCGTTGACCTACCGTGGGGCGCCGCTGGACGGTGCCGACGAGTGGCTGGTGGGCACCACCGAGCACTCGGTGCTGGGTCGGCGCTGGGTCTACGACGCGGTCGGCGACCCGGTGTACGCGGCTGCTCTGGCCGAGGCCGTCCTGGCCGGCACGGGACAGGCCGAGGAGTACTTCGAGGTTGACGGCCGGCGCGAGGTACGCCCGCCCAGCATGGCCATCACCAGCGACGCTCCCGCCGTCGCCGTGCCTGCGGTCGGCGCGGTGCTCCGGGTGGTCGACGGCGACCCGACGCTCATCGTCACCGACACCGTCGAGCTGGGGGTGATCCGCCGCCCCGGATCCACCGCCGCCCCCGCCGGTGCCACCTTGACCGGCAGCTGGGACGACGTCCGGCTCTCGCTGGCGTACGCCGCGCCGCGCTGAACCGGCACGGACACCGCGACGGCCCCGCGCCGCGCCATGTGCGCGTCAGTCGGTGAAGGCGGACAGGTCGAACCGGGTCAGGCGGTCCGGGTCGGCGATCACGTCGATCTCGACGATGCGACCGTCGCGGATGCTGAACGCCATCACCGACAGTGGGCGGTCCGACGCCATGACGACCACCCCGGCGGCACCGTTGATCAACGCGGGCCGCGCGAACGGCGAGAATCGTCCGAACGTCGTGGCCCGGGCGGCCACCGCCGGAGCGCTGGTGATCACGGTGGTGTGGCGGGTGCGGGTGGTGCCACCATCGGCACGAAGCACCACGTCCGGGTGCAGCACGGCGACGAGTCCCTCGAGGTCACCGTCCCGGGCTGCGGCGAGGAACGCGTCAACCAGCGCGCGCTGCCGGGCGAGGTCACGGTCGGTCGGCGGGGCCTGTCCGCGTACCCGACGGCGGGCTCGGCTGGCCAGCTGCCGTGCGGTGGCCGGCGACCTGTCGATCATCGGGGCGATCTCGTCGAAGGGCACCCCGAACATGTCGTGCAGCACGAACGTGAGACGTTCGGCGGGCGTCAGCGTGTCGAGCACCACCAACAGCGCCAGCCCCACCGAGTCGGCCAGCATGGCGGCCTGCTCGGGATCGTCGGGTCCGGCGGGCGTGATCACCGGGTCCGGCACCCGGACGTCCCACGGCTCCTCGCGCCGCCGCTGCCGGCTGCGCAGGATGTTCAGGCACACGCGGGAGACCACAGTGGTCAGCCAGGCGGCGAGGTTGTCCACCTCGTCGTGGTCGGCGCGGGAGAGCCGTAGCCACGTCTCCTGCACGGCGTCATCCGCCTCGCCGAGCGATCCGAGCATCCGGTAGGCCACCGAATGCAGGTACGGCCGTTGCTGCTCGAACCGCTCGGCCAACCAGGCGGACTCGCCCACGCCACTCCCCTTCCTGAAGGTTCACCCACCCGACCCCGGCCGGAGCCTGAATGTGACGAGCACCGGTCTGGATGTGCCGAGGGTGCCAGCGCCCGGCGGGACGGGTGCCGCCGGTCAGGCCAGGATGACGGGGTTGGTCAGGGCCGCCATCCGCCGATCCGGGTGGCGTACCTCGGCCCGGACGAAGCCGCCCTCCCGCGCGACGGTGCGCCAGCGGACCGTGCCCGTCCCGTCGGCGGGAAGTCGCTCGCGGAGCACGGTGCCGCGTTCGGTGTGCAGACCGACGACGCCGGACGGCACCCCGGACACCCGCAACCGCACCTCGATCGGCTCGCCGCCGGAGTCCAGGCGTTCACCGACACCGACCACGCGATCACCGCTCGCGGCGGTGAACGCCAGGTCGACGGCGGCGGAGCCGGCGATCCAGCTCCGGCCGGTCCGCAGGCCGGCGAGGACCGCGTCGACGCCCAGTTCCTCGGCGAAGACCACGGTGTGCGGGGTGCCGAGCTGACCGGCGAGGTGAGCGTCGCTGTTGCCGACCGCCGGCCACCACCGTCCCCGATGGATGTCGTGGCCGAGGTTGCGTCCCCACTCGGCCAGCGCCGCCTCGTTGTCCGCGTTCCACGGCAGGTCCGAGCGCCACTGTCCGTTCCACACCTCCACCGCGTCGAAGCACCGGTACGGATAGGCCAACGTCCCCGACTCGTACGGCGCGTACGGGTGGGCGGCCACGCAGATCCCGCCCCCTCGGCGTACCCGGGCCAGTTGCCGGTCGATGGCGTCGTCGCGGACCCCGTACCGCCACTCGACCGGATGCCCGGGGTCGAGGCCGAGGGCGAGCCAGTGACCGGTGTGAGTGGTGACCTCCTGACCGAGGATGACCAGCAGGTCATCGCCCGCGTACCGGCTCCACTCATGGTGCCCGGCCGTGGTGTTGTGCTCGGTGGTGGCGACGAAGTCAAGGCCGATCTCGCGGGCGGCGGCGGCGAGCTGCCCCGGGGTGAGTTCGCCGCCGGCGGAGAGCGTCGTGTGCAGGTGGACGTCGCCCCGATACCAGCCGGGCTTCGAGCACACCGGCTCGCTCTTTCCCCGTGAGGCCGACGTGCGTGGCCAGCTCACCTGACCGGGGTGGTGCACCACTGCGGCAGCGGGTGCCGTAACGGATCGGACCACCTCCGCGCGCTATGTGACGGAGCAAACCGGGGCCAGGCCCGCCCCTGACCCGGTGCCCTGGAAACCGAACTCAGTCGACTGACCAGCGGCCACGGAGCCGTTGTAGCTGACATTGGCGAACTGGACCGTTCCGGTGTTGCCACTGCGGTTGGCGTTCCACGCGTTGGTGACGGTGGCGCCGGACGGCAGGGCGACGGTCACCGTCCAACCATCGATCGACGATCCCGTCGGGGTCACCCGGATCGTGGCTACAAAACCACCGTTCCACTGGTTCAGCGACACCGACGTGGTGCAACCCGCCGCCGGCGGCGGAGTGGTGGGCGGCGCGGTCGTCGGAGGCGCGGTCGTCGGAGGCGGAGTATCGCCGCCGATCGCACCCGGGACCGCCCGCAGGGCGTCGTACCAGACGGCGGCCATCTTGCTGTAGCCACGAGCGTTGGGGTGTACGCCGTCCGCCAGGTCCGCCAGCGTCAACGCGTTGTACATGTCCACCAGGTGCACGCGACGCCCGGCGTCAACCTTGCTCTGCACGATTCCGGGTATCGCCGCGTTGAACGTGCGCACCTGACTGTCCGCTCCGGACAGCGGCACGATGGTGGCGACGAACACATCGGCCGCCGGCGCGGTGGCGGTGATCTTGTCGATCAGCGTGGACAGCCGGGACGGTGCGCCGGACGAGTTGCCGAACATGTCGTTGGTCCCGATGTGCAGCATCACCGTGCGGGGTGTGGTGGCCCGCAGCCAATTGACCACGTTGGCGTCGATCTGCGCGATAGTCCACCCCGAGTGGCCCTCGTGGTTGCGGTCACCCAGACTGCTCGGGCCGTTGGACATGGAGCCGACGAAGTCGACCTGATGGCCGCCGGCCACCAGCTTCTGCCAGAGGTCGATCCGGTAACCGCCGGGCACATTGAACCCGTCGGTGATCGAGTCGCCGAGCGGCATCACCCGTACTGCGGCGTCGGCTGCGGCGTTGGTCGGGCTGGTGGCGATGGCCGTGGTGGCCACGACGGCGGCAAGGGCGGCGAAGATCGCCGACACTTTCAATCTCCGTAGCATGGGCACATTCCCCGATCTGATCCGTTGCGGTTGGTCGAGTCGCCACGGCCGTTGGCGCGTCATGCGTGGTGACGATGGCTGCGGAGGACGGTCGTGCCCACGATCCATCCACTGACGGTGCCACGAATGCGCTCACGGCGGAGGCCGACCATCGCGCTGGCCGGACGGACCGGTCGACACGCCGAGATGCGTCGCGCCCGAACGCAGCCAATCCATGCGCTCGGAGCTGCCCGAACTCCCATAGGGAGGCTAGCCGAAGGACCTCTGCACGGACAAGATCCGACCAGCTCTTCCCCCACAATGCAGTGACAGACGCCGATCGGCTGCCGCTCGGTCGGTAGGGCCTGTGACAGGACCCCCACCGGCGACCCCCTACCCAGGGAGGAGGTGGAGGTCCGCCCAGTGGCCACAGCTGAGGCTCCTGGTCGGGCGCGGCGGGCAGTCGCTCGAACCAGCATCTACAGACATGACTGACAACCTGTCGCGGCGGGCGTACCGGCACCGCCCCCTGATGGTCTTCGTCTCGGCGATGGCGGTGCTCGCCGTCGTCTGTGCGGTCGGCGTCGTGGCCGACCAGCGGGTCCTGACCGGCGTGCCGATCTGGCTCAAGCCGTTCAAGTTCTCGGTGTCGTTCGTCCTGTACGGCGGCACCCTGGTCTGGCTGCTCTCCCTGCTACGTCGCCGTAGCCGGGTCGCGGAGTGGGCGGTGACCGTGATGGTCGCCATGGGTGTGGTGGAGATGTGCATCATCGTCGGACAGGTGCTCCGCGGCACCACCAGCCACTACAACGAGACCAGCCCGGTCAACGCTTTGCTGTGGCAGCTGATGGGTGCAGCGATCATGGTGCTGTTCGTCGCGCACGTCGTCGTCGGTGTCGCGGTGCTACGGCAGCCGATCGCCGGCCGCGCCGGCCGCTACGCGATCGGTCTGGGGCTCGGGCTGGCGGCACTCGGCATGCTGGTGGCGGTACCGATGACCCTGCCGGATCAGGCTTCGGTGATCGAGGGCGTCGCCGGGGCGCACAGTGTGGGCGTGCCCGACGGCGGGCCGGGGCTGCCGCTGGTCGGCTGGAGCACGACCGGTGGGGATCTGCGGATCGGGCACTTCGTGGGGCTGCACGGAATGCAGGTGTTGCCGGTCCTGGCTCTGCTGCTGAGCCGGTTCACCGGTGGTGCGTTGGACGAGCGCACCCGGGCACGGTTGCTGCTCGTCGTAGGCGCCGGTTACGGTGCGGCGACCGTACTGCTGACCTGGCAGGCGCTGCGCGGGCAGCCGCTGCTCCGGCCGGACACGCTCACCCTGGCCGCTGCGGCGGCGCTGGCGGTGGCGACCGTAGCCGCTGCCGGCGCGGTGCTGGCCCGACACCGGTTTTCGGCGACCACAGTCGAACATCGGCCGGCGGGTCCGGGTGAGCGGCGGGCGGCGGGTCCGCGCGACGGGCGGGTCGCGGGTGACGAGCGGACGGAGGTGACCGTGTGAGCGCCACGTTGTTCTCCTTGACCTTCGCGGTGGCGGCACCCTTCTGGGCGCTGATGATCCTGCTGCCGAACTGGACGATGACCCACCGGATCATCCGATCACCGCTGATCGTGGTGCCGGTCGTGGCGATCTACGCGATCCTGGTGGTCCCGGCGTTCGCAGAGGTCCTGCCGGCGGTGATCGACCCCACCCTCGACGGCGTACGGGAGTTGTTGGGCACTGCTGACGGTGCCGCGGCGGCCTGGGCACACTTCATCGCCTTCGACCTGTTCGTGGGCCGCTGGGCCTGGCTCGACAGCCGGGAACGGGCAGTTCCACCGCTGGTGATGGCGCCGGTGCTGCTGCTGACGATCCTGCTGGGCCCGATCGGTCTGGCCGCCTATCTGGTCGTACGCACCCGATGGGCTGACCCGACGACCGCTGCCGGCCCCGACGAGCACCGCCTAGGCTGAGGCCGTGAGCTGGGTGGGACGGCTGTTCGACGCGCGCGACAGCCTGGTGCGGATGGTGCTGCTCATCCTCTCCGGCCTGGGCTACCTGTTCTTCGGTGCCCTGTCCGCACCGACCACCACCCAGTGGATTCTCGCGGTGCTCGCCTTCGCGGTCGGGCTGTCGCTGCACCACCGGCCGCTGGCCAGCATGCTGATCCAGACCGCGCTGCTGGCGGTGGCGATCTGGCTGGTCGACGACTTCATGATCAACCAGGTGGGTGCCAGTTGGGCGCTGCTCGAACTGACCATGGCCGCCCGCCGGGGGCGGACCATCTGGCTGGCGGCGGGGCTGCTGGCCGTGGTCGACCTGACCGACTCGATCGGCGATCCGCTGGCGCGTCTGCTCTCCGGTGTGTTCGGGCTGCTGCCGGAGGTCGGCGTTCCGCTGCTGCTCGGGCTGGTCATCCGGACCACCCGGGAACTCGGGCAGCAGTCGCGGCAGCGGGCCGAGGAGGAGCAGCGGCGACGCGAGTCGGAGAGCCGTGCCGCGCGTGCTGACGAGCGCAGCGCCATCGCCCGGGAACTGCACGACGTGGTGGCGCACCACGTGGCGTCGATGGTGCTGCGCGTCGGGGTGGCCCGGCACGTGCTGACCGACCTGGATCCACGGGTCGGCGAGGTCTTCGACGACGTCCACGGCACCGGCACAGCAGCCCTTGCCGACCTGCGCCGGCTGGTCGCGGTGCTACGCGACCCCGACGGCGTACGCGGCGACGCCGCACTGACCGCGATCGAACCGTCAGCGCTGCCGGCCGCGCTCGGCGCCGCGGTGGACCGGGCCCGTCAGGCCGGTGTCACAGTGGTCGCCGACATCGACCCGGCGGTCGGCACCCTCGACGCGGTGCGGGGCCTCGCGGTGCTTCGGCTCAGCCAGGAGGCGTTGACGAACGTGGCCAAGCACGCCGGTACCGCTGCGGTGGCGCGGCTTTCGGTCAGCTTGGTCGACGGGGCCGTCCACTGGGAGGTGGTCGACGACGGTCGCGGCTCGGTGCCCGCCACCGTGCCGGCCGGCGGCGGTCACGGCATCACCGGCATGCGCGAACGGGTCGAGGTACTCGGTGGACAGTTGACGGCCGGCCCGACCGGCGCGGGGTGGCGGGTGGCCACCGTGCTGGCCGGAACCCGCGCCGGTCCACGCGCGACGGAGCGCGCGTGATCCGGGTACTGCTGGTCGACGACCAGCACCTCATCCGCGCCGGCCTGCGCATGCTCTGCGAAGCCCAACCCGACATCGAGGTCGTCGGCGAGGCCGACAACGGCCGCGACGCGATCACCCTGGCCGCCCGGCTGGTGCCCGACGTGGTGGTGATGGACCTGCGCATGCCCGGCGTCGACGGGATCTCCGCCACCAGCCGGATCATCGCCGAGCGTCCCGGTGCCCGCGTCCTGGTGCTGACCACGTTCGGCGACGACGACCACCTCTATCCGGCGTTGACGGCCGGCGCCTGCGGCTTCCTGCTCAAGGACGCACCGCCGACCGAGCTGCTGGACGGTGTGCGCCGGGCCGCGACGGGCGACAGCCCGTTCAGCCAGGAGGTGCTGCGCCGGTTGGTGCAGCGCGCGGTGCACGCCCGCACCGGGACGCCGTCGCCGGTCACCGGGCTGACCGCCCGGGAACAGCAGGTGTTGGAGCTGGTCGCCGACGGGCTGTCCAACGGCGAGATCGCCGAGCGGCTCCACATCGGCGTCACCACCGTCAAGTCCCACATCACCAGCCTGATGACCAAAACGGGCAGCCCCAACCGGGTACGCCTGGCGCTGTTCGCCCGCGGCCTGTGAGCCGAGTCAACCGCCGGCCATCGCGCCGAGGACGATGAACGGCTCCTGCCCGGCGACGACCCGCTCGGGCAGGGGCGTGTCGGGTGAGCAGTTGGAGAGGTCCTCCTCGCAGGCGTAGAAGCGGACGAAGGCGCGGCGCTCACCGCTGTGCCGGTCGCGGATGGTGCCGAGCAGCATCGGGTACCGCGCCTCGACGGCGTCGAGCACCAGGCGCTGGGTGGCCGGCCCGGGGCCGGCCACCTCGACCCGCACCTCACCGGTCACCCCGGCGAGGGTCTTCAGGTGAGCCGGGAGGACGACCCGGATCACGGCAGTACCTGGACTTCCACGGAGAGCACCGGCGGCAGGTCCCGGACGATCGGCGCCCAGCTGTCGCCGCCGTCGGCGGAGCGGTAGACCTGGCCGCCGCTGGTACCGAAGTAGATGCCGCAGGGGTCGAGCGTGTCGACGGCCATCGCGTCGCGCAGCACGTTGACGTAGCAGTCGGACTGCGGCAGCCCGTCAGTCAGCGGCTCCCACTCGTCGCCGCCGGTGCGGCTGCGGTAGACGCGCAGCTTGCCCTCCGGCGGGTAGTGCTCGGAGTCACTCTTGATCGGCACCACGTAGATGGTCTCCGGCTCGTGGGCGTGCACCGCGATCGGGAAGCCGAAGTCCGACGGCAGGTTGCCGCTGACCTCGCGCCAGTTCGCGCCGGCGTCGTCGCTGCGCATCACGTCCCAGTGTTTCTGCATGTACAGCGTGTCGGGGCGCGACGGGTGCTGGGTGATGTGGTGCACGCAGTGGCCGACCTCGGAGTCCTGGTCGGGAATCTCCCCCGACCGCAGGCCCTTGTTGATCGGCAGCCAGCTGATGCCGCCGTCGTCGCTGCGGAACGCGCCGGCCGCCGAGATGGCGGTGTAGATCCGACCCTGGTGGACCGGATCCAGGATGATCGTGTGCAGGCACAGGCCACCCGCGCCGGGCTGCCACGACGGCCCGCTCGGGTGGGTACGCAGGGCGGTCAGCTCCGTCCACTTGCCGCCGCCGTCGTTGGACACGTAGAGCGCCGCGTCCTCCGCGCCCGCGTACACGGTGTCGGGATCGTCACGGGACGGCTCGAGGTGCCAGATGCGCTTGAACTCCCAGGGCCGCGGGGTTCCGTCGTACCAGAGGTGGTCGCCGACGTCGCCGGCGTAGGCGAAGTCGTTGTCGACAGTGGTCCAGGTCCGTCCGCCGTCGTCGGAGCGCTGGATCAACTGCCCGAACCAGCCGCCGGACTGGGAGGCGTAGAGCCGGTCCGGATCGGCCGGCGATCCGATTAGGTGGTAGATCTCCCAGCCGCCGAAGTGCGGCCCGTCGACCGTCCAGCTGTCGCGTCTGTCGTCGGAGGTCAGGATGAACGCGCCCTTGCGCGTCCCCACCAGTACGCGTACACCACTCATGAGCGTTCTCTCGTCTTCCTCGGGTCGGTGCGGGGGTCGCCGCGCGGCCGCCACACCGACGTGCATCAGTCCTGGTCGGTCTACTCCTGAGGTACGACGAACTGGCATCAGCGAAACGGACAGTGCTCCGCCGCCACGCGGGATCCTCCGCCTTCTGTCGGATGCCCGTCACTGCCGCCCCTGACCCGTATCCCGCCGTGGCGGGCCTTGCACGGGGTAGTGACAGCGACCACGATGGGATCATGGTCGATGGATTGATCTTGCAGGTCGGGTCGGACGGTCCGCTCAGCGACGAGGAGCTGGCCGAGCAGGCGCGCCATCTGAAGGAACACCTGAACCAGCTGCCCGGTGTCGAGGCGAGCGAACTGACCGCCGAAGCCGCCCCGGGTACCCGGGACACCGCGAGCTACATCTTCGGCGTACTGGCCCTCGCCGTGTTCACCGTGCCGACGGTCAAGCGGGCGGCGGCGGACATCCGGCACCTGGCCGAGGTCATCAAGCGCTATCAGGAGCGCAACAAGGGCAAGCGACTGCGCATGACCCTTCCCGACGGCACCGAGATCGACGTACGGGACGTGTCGGAGAAGACGCTGGCCGAGCTGATCAAGTCGGTGTCGGTGCCCCGGCAGGGTACGGCCGCCGTGCCCGAGAAGGTCGACGGTGACTGACCCGGCGGAGCCACGGTGAAGCGGGCGCTGCTGGTCGGGGTGGGCAGCTACGTCAACGAGGCGCTGCCCACCCTCGACTCCCCCGCCAGCGACCTGAAGGACTGGGCCCGGCTGCTACGGGATCCGACGCTCGGCGCCTTCGACGACGTACGCGATCTCCTGGACGCCGACTCGTACCGCCTCCAGCTCGCCCTCTACGACTTCCTGACCAGCGCCGACCCGCACGACTTCCTGCTCGTCTACTACTCCGGCCACGGGCGGCTGCATCACGATCACCGGCTCTACCTCACCGCGACCGACACCGACCCCGACCGGCTGCCACCGACCTCGGTGCCGACCGACGAGTTCCGGCACTGGGTCGACGAGTGCCGCGCCCGCGAGCTGGTGCTGATCCTCGACTGCTGCCACGCGGGCGCCTTCGGCGACCTCAAACAGCGCGGCGACCGCAGTCGCATCGTCGTGGTCTCCGCCGGGGCCACCGAGCTGGCCCACGAGGGCGACGGTCACAGGCAGCACGCGTTGCCGTCGGCGTTCTCCGGTCCGTTCCTGGAGGGGCTGCGTACCGGCGGGGCCGACCGGGACGGCAACGGGATCATCAGCGTGCGGGAGGCGTTCGAGTACGCGGCCGTGCGCATGGTCGACCGGGAACGCCGGCAGACACCGCAGATGCGCGCCGCCGGCGTTGGTGATCTCATCCTCAGCAACGCGCCCCGCCGGCCCCAGCTGATCCCGGAGGAACTGCTGGCGCTCACCCGCAGCCGGCTCGCGGCGGCCCGGGTGCTCGCGGTGGACGAGCTGAGCAACTGGGCGTACGGCCACCAGCGCAGCCGGGACCAGTTGGTCGCCGCCTTCGAGACGCTGGAGACCCTGGAACGGGATCCGGCGGAACGGGTGGCCGAGCGCGCCCGCCAGGCCCTGTCGGGGCGGCTGCGGGTCACCCGGGCCGAGGTGGCGGAGGATCCCGGGCCACCGGAGCCCGCGGGCGAGCCGGGCTGGGCGGCCGGCAGCGCCTTCTACGAGGTCAACGTCCGGTTCTTCTACGACTCCGACGGAGACGGACACGGCGACCTGCGGGGTGTCACCGAGAAGCTGGACTACCTGCGCCGCCTCGGCGTCGACTGCCTGCTGCTCAACCCGATCATGGCGGCCCCGCCGCTGGGCGACGGTCGGGCGGCCGCCGACTTCGAGGCGATCGACGAGGGCCTCGGCGCCCCGTCGCACCTGCTGGAACTGCTCAGCCTCGCGCATCGGCAGGGGTTGCGGGTGGTGCTGGACCTGGTGCTCAACCACACCAGCGACCAGCACCCGTGGTTCCAGGCGTCGCGCAGCGACCCGTCCGGCCCGTACGGCGACTTCTACGTCTGGAGCGACAGCGGCGACAGTTACGCCGAGGCCGACGACCCGCTCGGCAGCCACGGCGCGGGGTGGACCTACGACAGCCAACGCCGCCAGTACTACTGGCACCGCTACAGCCGGTCCGAGCCGGACCTGAACTACGACGCGCCCGAGGTACGCGCCGCGATGCGCGACGTGATGGCGTTCTGGCTCCGCCAGGGCGTCGACGGGCTGCGCCTGCTCACCGTCCCGTACCTGTTCGAGCGCAGCGGCACCTCCAGCAAGGGGCTCGACGAAACCCACGGCTACCTGCGTCAACTCCGATCCTGGTTGGACACGACGTACCCGGACCGGATCCTGATCGCCTGGAGTGAGGACTGGCCGGAGGGGGCGGGCGCCTATTTCGGCACCGCCGAGCACCCCGAGTGCCATCTGGTGATGTACGCCTCGCTGATGCCGAGCCTGCTGCTGGCCATGCGACGGGAGGCGCACCGGCCGGTGTCCCGGGTGCTGGCGCAGATGGGCGACCAACCGCCCGACCGGCACTGGGCGGTGTTCCTGCGCAACGGCGACGAGATGTCGCTGGGCCTGCTTCACGAGCGGGAACGCGACGACCTGCTGCACGCGTACGCGCCGCTGGGCCGGATGCGCAGTGCGACAGGCATCCGGCGCCGCACGGCGACCCTGCTCAACGACGACCGGGGGCAGTTGGAGCTCGCCTTCGCCCTGCTGCTGTCGATGCCCGGCGTGCCGGTGCTGTACTACGGCGACGAGATCGGCATGGGTGAGAACCTGGCGTTGCCCGGCCACCTGGCGTTCAACACCCCGATGCAGTGGGCCCCGGACCGCAACGGCGGCTTCTCGGTGGCGCAGCCGGAGAACCTGCCGGCCCCCCCGATCCACGAGTCGATCTACGGCTACATGGCGGTGAACGTGGAGAACCAGCTCCGCTCGCGCTCGTCGCTGCTGCATGTGGTCGAGAAACTCATCGAGACCCGGCACGCCTGCCCGGCGTTCTCCCGCCCGGGTTGCCGGATCGTCCGCTCCACAAACCCGGCGGTGCTGGCGTTCCTGCGCGGTGAGCCCGACGACGAGGTGCTCTGCCTGTTCAACTTCTCCCGCTACCCGCAGACCACCACGCTGAGCCTGGCCTCGCACGTCGGTTGCCGGCCCCGGGAGTTGACCGGCGGCGCCGAGTTTCCCGGCGTGCCGGATTCGGGCGAGTACGACCTGGGCATCGCCGGGCACGGCTTCTTCTGGCTCTCGGTGGCCGCGGGTCTGCGTGACATACCGTTCGAGTAGCTCGTCGCCCGCCACCGTGGGCCGCGACTGCCGGGCTCATCCCGCCGGGGACCGGCGCGCGTCGGTGGGCCAGATGACGGTGGTGGGGATGCCCCGCTCGCGGGCCCAGCCGACGGTCCGGTCGGTCGACGCGTCGTGGCAGCCCGGTTCGCCGTCCCAGACCGCCACCAGCCGCTGCACCCGCAGCAGCAGCTCCCGGTTCGCGGCCACGTAGGCGGCGGTGCCGGCGGTGCGGTGGCCGGTGTGCAGGACCCGGGTGGCGCGACCCAGC
This sequence comes from Verrucosispora sp. WMMD703, assembly GCF_049178935.1. Taxonomy (NCBI): domain Bacteria; kingdom Bacillati; phylum Actinomycetota; class Actinomycetes; order Micromonosporales; family Micromonosporaceae; genus Micromonospora; species Verrucosispora sp. WMMD703. The sequence continues at coordinate 3,708,082 of NZ_JBMHMM010000004.1, forward strand.
AGCTCGTCGAAGGCCCCCCGGGCCGCCGGGGCGATGGTGTCCCGGTAATCGGGGGCCGGCAGGACCACCTCGTACGTGCCGCCGCTGTCCAGAACCGCGCGAGCGAAGATCTGGTCGGTGCCGGCCGCCAGGCAGGTGACACCGTGCACCGGCCGGTCGCTGATCCGGCGCAGTTCGAGGCGGATCGCCTCGGCGACCAGCCGCTCGGTGGCCGGGGTCAGGTTGATGTGGCCGGTGACCCCGACGCGGACCGGTTCCCGTTCAGGCGGCATCGGCCGACCCTCCCCGCTGGACCGGCACGGTGTGGCCCAGTCGGATCAACTCGAAGCCGCTGTCGGACAGCACATCGGGCAACGCCCGGATCTCCTCCCGGTTCTGCTCCTTGGCCGCCGGTGGCAACTCGTCCCACGGCCGCAGCAGGTGATGCCGACGGCGGACGTCGTCGCGTGGCTCGCCGTACGTCCAGCCCTCGGAGCGCCGTTCCCGGCACCACCGCTCGTGTTCGAGTCGGGCCAGCTGTTCGACCCGGTCGTCGATGGCCCGCCCGGCCGCGGAGGCGTCACCGGCACCGCCGTGCCGGGGCGCCACGACGCAGCCCAGGTTCAGCAGCTTGGCCGCGATGTCCTGGACGTGGCTGCGGTTGGCGCGGCGCAGCGACTCCGGCAGCCGGGACCAGGGCACCATGGCGGGTGCGTCACCGAGACGTACGCCGGCCCGCTGCTGGGCGTGCAGGTACCGCAGATGGATCTGCTGGGCGAGCCGTTCGGTGAGGTCCTCGGCGATCAGCCGGGCGTCGCAGGCGTGCGTCAGCACCGGGTACAACCGCAGCTTGCCGTGCACCTCGTCGAGCAGGTCGTGGCGGACGTCGCCGTGAAAGGCGGCGGCGAGCGCGGCCTGCCGGTAGACCGGCACGAAGACGATGCTGCGCGCCCCGCGCCAGAGCGCGGGGGTGTCCAGCGCGAAACGCAGGCCGCTGATCTCGTCGGGGGCGCAGAGGTAGATGCGGTCGTAGCCCTCGGCGGCGAAATGTTCCAGGCCGACCAGCCCCGCGATGTCCCGGTCGTACCCGACCAACCGGCAGACCTCCCGCAGGAACGGGTAACGGGCGGTGGCCAGGGCCAGTTCGGCCCGGGCGTCCGGTGCCACGAGATCCACCCGCAGCCGACGGCCGGAACCGCTCTGGTCGGCCTGACGCGCCCGCCAGTGCCGGGCGGTCTCCACCAGCAGGGCCCGGCGGAAGCTGCCGCCACCGGCGATCAGGACGGTCGTCGACCGGTCGGGGGCCGACGGCAGCGGATGGTGCCGGTGCAGCGCCCGGGCGGCGATGTCGTCGACGTGGAAGTAGTCCAGACGCAGCCGGCTGGACCCGGCGGCGCCGAGCCGCCGGGCCTGCAACGACAGGCACATCTCCGGGTCGTGGACCTGCACGTACACCCGGGGCGGGTGGCGTCGGTCCTGGATCAGCCGGTTGGCGGTGTTGGCGATGGCGTGGTTGCGGTCGTCGTCGTCGGTGCACGCGTAGACGGTGTGCGCCCGGGGCAGGCCGGCCCCCCGCAGCACCTCCTCGTTCGTCGGGTCGCCGACGACGCCGAGGTAGCGGCGTCGGCGGTACTCCAGCGGCCCGAACGGTTCGGAGCGGACGACCACCACCCGGTCGCCGTCGGCGTAGAGCCGGTCGGCCAGCATGTGTGCGAACTGGGAGTCGCCGCAGACGACGGCGTGGCCGCCGGCGCGCCGGGCCCGCCGCCGCCGGATCTCCGTGGCCAGCAGCAGCCGGCCGGCCTCGGCCACCGCCAGCAGGGTGAACAGCGGCGCCATGAACCGGGCCACCTGCAACTGCCACGGATAGGGACCGGGCTGCTCGAAGAGTTCGGCGCTGAGGAAGAACAGTTGCAGGTCGTAGTAGAGGATGTCGTACCGGTCCCCGATGGCCTCGGGGCGTACCCGCGACAGGCGGTCCAGGCCGATGTAACCGAGCACCGAGGCAACCAGGCCGATCACCCCGAAGACGACCCGCAGCCACCACGTGGCGGGACGGGCCGCACCGGGGACCGGCTGGGTCATCGCGCGGCTGCCTGAACCCGCCGGTGCCCCAGCCACCGGATTACGACCATGCGCGCAATGCTATTGGACAAAGTCGATCACCAGGGTCGGCGACGTGCCGGCCGGCCGGGCACTTTTCGCAGGTGGCGCCGTTTTGTCGAGGTCGGACTGTCGGGGCTCAGCTCGACATGACCCGGGCGTGCAGGTCGGTGACCACCTTGCGGGCGGACTCGAACGCACCGGCCTGCCAGGCGATGTAGTGGCTGAGGTGGTCACCGGCGAAGTAGACCCGACCGTCCGGCTCCAGCAGCCGGCCGTATTGCCCGCTGGTGCGCGACGGCCACGACACCCAGCCGCCCTCCGAGTAGCGGGTGCGGTCCCAGGCCACCGAGAACGACGTCTCCAACTCCGTCCGGTACGCCTCGCCGTGGATCCGCACGCCCTGGGCGACGGCGCGGGCCTCCCGCTCGGCGGGCGTCAGCGCCGCGTACGCCTGGGCGTTGGCGCCGAAGTTGTAGTAGCCGACCACCACGCCCTTCGCCCCGTGGTAGCCGTAGGACGGGTACCAGATCGTGGCGAGGTCCAGGTTGGTGTTGGTGATGCCGGAGTAGATGTTCTCGTCCTGCTCCCACCACCGTCGCCGGTACTGCAAGCCGATCTTGCCGGTGGCGTTGGGGAGCGGGTAGGCCAACGCGTCCCGGACCGGCTGGGTGAGATTGGCCGGGATCTTCGCCAGCACCTGCGGCGGGATGGTGCAGACGCAGAAGTCGGCGGTGGCGGTACGCGGCCGGCCGCCCGGCCCGTCGTAGACCACGGTCACCCCGGAGCCGGTGTTGGAGATCGAGCGCACCTGCGCGCCGTAGGTGACGAGCCGACGCCCCACGGCCGCTTCGAGGGCGTACGCGATGCGGTCCATCCCGCCGACCGGCTGGAACATCAGCATCGCCTGGTCGTAGCCGAACTCGAAGGAGAAGTACCTGCCGATGCCGCTGGCCAGCACGTCCGTCAGCGGGTACGGGCTGAGTTTCGGGGTGCCCGCCTCGAAGCCGGCGCCCGGCTCCACCAGGTAGCCGCGCCGGTTGGTGCCCGCGTACCGCCAGCTGGCCGCCGGGTCGTCGGCGACCCGACCGCCGATCGCGCCGAAGCCGCGCAGAAACTCCAGCAACCGTTCCTTGTCCTCACCCGTCAGGTAGGTGTCGAGCGCACCCTGGTCGGTGGCCTTGGCGAGCAGTTCGGAGACGTACCCGTAGACGTCCGCCTTGGCCTCGCGGTGCCGGATCGGCCGGCCGGACAGCGCCCCGGCGTTCTCGTTGACGTAGTAGGCGTCGGCGTTCTGGTTGCCGAAGATCTCGATCGGCACGCCGAGTTCCCGGCAGTAGTCGAGGGTCACCATGTGCTGGGCGATGCGGGCCGGACCGGCGTTGAGGTACTGGCCGTCGGCGAAACGGGCGCGCTGGGTACGCCCGTCCAGGTCGGTCTCGGTGGTGCCGCCCCGCACCGTCCAGTTGCGCCCACCGGGCCGGTCACGCGCCTCCAGCAGCCGCACCCGGTAGCCCGCCTTGCCCAGCTCGTACGCGGTGGCCAGGCCGGCGATGCCGGCCCCGAGCACCAGTACCGACTTCGCCGAGCGGCCGGTAAGCGTGAAGTCGGACCGGTTCGGGGGACGGAACGGTGGCGCCGCCTGCGCGGCGGGCGCCAGACCGAGCGCGCCCATCGTGCCGTAGAGCACGCCCGCGCCGCCGGACACCCCGACGGCCTGGAGGAACTGTCGCCGCGTCGTCGGTATCGTCACCGCCACCTCCCGCAAGATCGATGACCGACGATCTCAGTGGCGGGTTTCCTCGACGAATCTCTGTTGTTACGCGTGGATCACCGGCCCGGGGTGCGGCCGGTGATCCACGCTCGGTGGGCGTTCGTCAGCGGTAGCCGGCGGCGATGATGTTGGCGTGCACGGCGTTCTCGGTGGCGTCGGAGGGGTAGCCGGCGACCATGGCGCCCTCGTAGAAGGTGCCGGCGCTGAGGTTGGCCCCGCCGTCGGGCTTGCAGCAGTCCCCACCGCTGCCCAGGACGATCGCGCCCTGCTTCTTCATCGGGCTGTAGCCGGGCGGCAGCGGTCCCTCGTAGAGCGTGTAGAGGCTACCGGACTGGGCGTTGCTGCCCTTGATGGCGAAGCGGGTGGTGCCGTTGTTCTTCAGGGTGGCGGTGACGAACTTGTGCGGGAAGGAGCGCTGGTTCGGGTTCCAGGTCTGGCTGCCGCCGGGGAACAGGCCCCACTCCAGGTCCGCCTGCACCCACGGGCCGGTTCCGGAGCACCCGCCGAACCAGCACTGGGTGCTGAAGTTGATCGCGTCCATCGCGCCGGCCGCGTCGGCCTTGCGGGTCGTCTCGCTGTTGCCGTAGTCGAAGCAGCAGCCGTTGTTGACGTGGGTGCCACTCGTCACCATGTACATGCCCTCGGGTGCGCTGCCGGTCGGCACGCCGGTGAGGTGGCCGTCGCGCCAGTAGCTGTTGCCCGGGTTGATGTACAGCGAGTACGCCTTGCTGCCCCCGACGGTGAGCGACTCGGTGGTGGCGATCGCCGGCCGGCTCTGCGGCGAGCCGGGGACGACTGTGGAGCCCTGGTACCACAGGTCGTTGCCCCGACCGGACTGGTCGTAGATCACGGTGATCACGCACTGCGTACCGGCGCAGAACGAGTCCTGCGTGGCAGCGTTGGCCGTGCCGCCGGTGGTCAACAGGCCGATGTCGCGGGTCGTGTTGTCCGACGAGCGTCGCACCTGGTAGAGGTTGCCGCGGTACGCGGCGTAGAGCGCCCGGGTCGTGCTGTGGGCCGCCACGCACGCCGTACCGCCGGCCGCGTAGATGTCGCAGGGCAGCGACCCGGCCGGCGGGGTGGGCGGCGGGCTCGTCGGCGGGGGTGCCGGCGAGGTCCACTGCTGGTTGGCGCCGCCGTGGCAGGACCACAGGATCATCTTCGTGCCGTTGCCGGTGCCGGCGTTGTTGGCGTCCAGGCAGAGCCCGGACTGCACGCCGATGATGGTGCCGTTGGCGTTGACGTTCCACTGCTGGTTCGTGCCGCCGTGGCAGTCCCAGATGATCACCTGGGTGCCGTTGCTGGTGCCGGCGCCGTTGGCGTCCAGGCACTTGGTGCCGTACACCTGAAGTTGCCGGCCGGCGGTGTAGGTCCAGGTCTGGTGGGCCGCGCCGAAGCAGTCCCACAGCTGGGTCTGGGTGCCGTTCGTGGTGCTCGCGTTCGGCACCTCCAGGCACCGCCCGGAGGCCACACCGGTGATCACGGCGCTCTGCCCCGGGACGATGGCCTCGGCGATCACCGGGCCCGGCGCGGCGACCGCGACCTGGACCTGTGGGGCCAGGATGGCCCCACCCACCAGGACGAGAGCTGACGCGCCGATGGCCGCCAGCCGTCGGGGACGGCGACGTCTCGCAACGATCATGGTGATTCCTCCGGGGGTGGTGGTGGAGGTCGGGTGCGACTTCCGAGAGCATAGAGGAACTTAAACATGATTGGTATGACGTCCGACGACCCTGGATGCGTGAGCGTCGGCACGGCCTGTCACTCCGGTCGGTCCGGTCGGCGAGGTTCCCGGCGGTCGTTGGCATGCCCGCGGAAACGCCTCCAGCTGCGCCGGAGACTCCGACAGCCCCCAGCTCGAACCGTCAACGTACGTCGATCACGACGTTGCCGACCTTGTGTCCGGTGTCGACGTACCGGTGCGCCTCGACGATCTCGGTCATCGGGTAGCTGCGGTCGATGACGATCTGAAGCCGCTCCTCGGCGAGCAGGTCCCGCAGGGCGGCCAGGGCCGCGTGCTTGCGTACCGACATCCCGGTCCGGACCCGTCGACCGCGGGTGAGCATGGTGCCGAGCGCGAGCAGGCTGTTCGTCACCAGGCCGGTGGTGGGCAGATAACGGCCACCCGGTGCCAGCACCGCCCGGCACCGGGCGAACGAACTGCGGCCGACCGTGTCGAAGACGACGTCGTAGCGCTCGCCGCTGCCGGTGAAGTCCTCCACCGTGTAGTCGAAGACCCGGCTCGCGCCGAGCGACCCGACGAGCGCGGTGTTCCGGCCACTGCACACCCCGTGCACCGTCGCGCCGAGGTGCCCGGCGAGTTGGACGGCGTACGTGCCGACGCTGCCGGAAGCGCCGATGACGAGCACCTTCTGGCCGGGTTGGAGGTCGGCCAGGTCGCGCAGGAAGTGCCAGGCGGTGGTGAACCCGTCGACGGTGGCTGCGGCCTGCGCGTACGTCACGTTCGGCGGGATCGTGCTGATCGAGGCCCGCTCGGACAGGCACTTGTACTCGGCGTTCGCGCCGGCGCCGAAGCTGGTGAAGCCAAAGACGCGATCACCGACGCGCAGCCGACGCGCCCCCGGCCCGAGCGCCGTGACCTCACCGGCGAACTCCAACCCGAGCACCCGGACGCTTCTGCGTGGCCGGCGCAGACCGATGATGACCCGCCCCCAGCGGGGTTCGCCCCGGCGCATCCCACACTCGGCGGTGGTCACCGTGGTGGCGTGCACCCGGATCAGCACCTGATCGGCCCGGGGCTCGGGGGTCGGCAGCTCCACCTGAGTGAGCACCTCCGGTGGCCCGTACGCCTCGAACATCACCGCTCGCATGCGCACCATTCTGCGGTGGCCCCGCCACCACGCCCGGTCCCGCCGACGGCGGTCGTGACGGCCCCACCGGTCTACTCGTCCTCGACGAACACCTCCTCGCGGCGCCTACGGATCGCCGGGAGAACCGCGACGACGAGGGCCGCCACCGCCATGACCAGGAGCACCGCGGAGATCGGTCGGGTCAGGAAGACCGACGCGTCGCCGCGAGAGATGATCAGCGCACGGCGCAGGTACTCCTCCAGCAGCGGGCCGAGGACGAAGCCGAGCAGCAGGGGCGCGGGCTCGCAGCCACACTTGATCAGGAAATAGCCCAGGATTCCGAAAAACGCGATCGCGTAGACGTCGAACGCGTTGAAGCTCAGCGAGTACGTGCCGATCGCGGCGAACAGGACGATCATCGGAAAAAGCACCTGGTACGGGATGCGCAGCATCCGCACCCAGACGCCGATCAACGGCAGGTTCAGCAGGACGAGCAGCACGTTGCCGATCCACATCGAGGCGATCAGGCCCCAGAACAGCGCCGGCTCGTCGTTGATGACGTTCGGTCCCGGTGTGATGCCGTGGACGATGAACGCCCCGACCATCAGGGCCATCACCGGGTGGGCGGGCAGGCCCAGGGTGAGCAGCGGGACGAACGACGTCTGCGCGGCAGCGTTGTTGGCCGACTCGGGACCGGCGACCCCCTCGATCGCACCGCGCCCGAACTCCTGCTGCCGCTTCGAGATGCGCTTCTCCACCGCGTACGAGGTGAACGAGGCCAGCACGTGGCCACCACCCGGCAGCACACCGAGCGCGCTGCCCAGCCCGGTGCCGCGGAGGATCGGGCCGACGATCCGACGCCGGTCCTCGCGGGTCGGCCAGAGGTTCGTCACCCTGCCGAGGATGGTCGTACGGGTCTGCTCGTGCTCCAGGTTGCGCAGGATCTCGGCCACCCCGAACATGCCGACGGCTACCGACACGAAGTCGATCCCGCCGTAGAGTTCGCGCTTGTCGAACACGAATCGGGGCACGCCGGTGTAGATGTCCTGGCCGACCATTCCGAGCAGGACGCCGAGCGCGATCATCGCCAGGGCCTTGAGGGCGCTGCCGCGCGCCAGCGCGATCGAGACGATCAGGCCGAACAGCACCAGCGAGAAGTAGTCGGCCGGGCCGAACTGCAACGCGATCCGGGCCAGCGGTGGCGCCGCGACGGCCAGCGCGACGGTGGCCACGGTGCCCGCCACGAACGACCCGATCGCGGCAGCGGCCAACGCCGGCCCCGCCCGGCCCCGCCGTGCCATCTCGTGGCCGTCGAGCGCGGTCACCGCGGCGGACGACTCACCCGGCAGGTTGATCAGGATGGCCGTGGTCGAGCCGCCGTACTGCGCGCCGTAGTAGATGCCGGCCAGCATGATCAGCGCGGTCACCGGCTCGAAGTTGAACGTGATCGGCAGCAGCATCGCCACCGTCGCGGTCGGTCCGATGCCGGGTAGCACTCCGACCGCCGTACCGAGCAGCACGCCCACGAAGCAGTAGAGGACGTTCTGGAGCAGCAGCGCGGTCGAGAAGCCCAGCACGAGATTGTCGAAGAGTTCCATGCGAAAGCCCGGTCAGGTCAGAACGAGAGCCACGGACCCCAGAGCGGGATCCGTAGCTGAAGTCCGACGACGAAGATGAGCGTGCTGAGCACGGTCAGCCCGACGGCCACGGCCAGCGCCGTACCGATCCGCACCTGCCGGCTGGCCAGGGTGACCAGGAGAGCGGTCACCGCCGAGGTGGGCACGAACCCGAGGCGCCGCACGGTGTATCCGAAGAACACCACCGCGACCACGATGACGCCGACCGCACGCCAGGGGACCGCCCCGAACGAGACCACCTCGCCGGCGACCAGTCCCTTGCCGACGATGAGCAGGCCCAGGGCGGCGAGTATCACGCCGCACAGCAGCGGGAAGTAGCCAGGGCCCATCCGCAAGGGGGTGCCCAGCTCGTAGCTGAGCGCCCCCACCACGAATGCGCCACCGATCAGGACGAAGACTCCTCCGGCGAGGACGTCCGGAAACGATCGTCGGCGTTCCACCTCAGGAGGCCTCGACCCCGGCGTCGGCAATGATCTTCGCCCAGGTGCCGAGCTGCTCCTCAAGGTGCGCCCGGTGGGCCTGCGAGGTGGCGTCCGCCGCCGCGACCGGTGCGGTGCCGAGCTTCGCCATCTGGTCGATCACACCCGGGTCGGCAAGCGCCGCCTGGAGGGCTTCGGAGAGCTTGTCGACGACCTCCTTCGGCGTGCCGGCCGGGGCGTAGAGGCCGTGCCAGACGCTCACCTGAAGTTGGGGCAGCCCCGCTTCGGTCGTGGTGGGCAGGTCCGGCAGGCTCTGCACCCGCTCGGGAGTGGTGACCGCGTACGCCTTGACCTCACCCGCAGCGATCTGGCCGCTGGTGTTGGTGGTCTGGTCGCACAGGAAGTCGACCTGGCCGCCGACCAGATCGGTCAACGCCGGACCGGTCCCCTTGTACGGGACCTCCTGGAGTTTGACCCCGACGGCGTGCTGGAACAGCAGGCCGCACAGGTGCGACGCGGCGCCGACACCGGCGTTGGCGAGGGTGACCTTCTCGGCGTTCGCTTTCACGTGGGTCAGCAGATCCGGCAGGGTCGCGGGTGGGAGGTCCTTGCGGGCCACGATCGTCATCGGCACCTCGGTGACGAGCCCGACCATCTCGAAGTCCTCGAGCGGTTGGTAGCCCAGGTTCTTGTAGAGGGCGGGCGCGGTGGACATGCCGATGTGGTGCATCAGCACGGTGTAGCCGTCGGGCTCGGCCCGCGCGACATCGCCGGCCCCCACCGTGCCGCCCGCACCTTCGACGTTCTGCACGACGATCTTGGCACCCAGCTTCGCGGCCATCGGTTCGGCGATCATGCGGGTGACGGTGTCCGTCGGGCCACCGGCGCTGAACGGCACAACGAACGTGATGTTCCGGTCCGGGTATTTGGCGACGTCGCCCCCGCCGCCACCACCGGTGCCGGAGCAGGCGGCCAGCAGCGCAACAGCGCCGATCACCGCGATCACCCGCCCGGCGGCCCGCTGCCTGGTCGTGGTCATATCGGCACCTCCTCGTCGAGATATGCACATCCATCGGTGGATGCACCGTCTCAGTCTCGGATGCGTGCGACGCGGATACTGTCAGAAAGAATCCCAAGTACGGACGGCCCACCGAATCCGGCTCCAGGCCGTACAATTCGCCACCGTGCGAACCCGTTACCGAGGACGAGGTGGCGCGGAGTCTGCCGACCGTACCGGCCCAGCCGGGGTCTCCGGCTCGATCACCAGCGGGTGGATCGGGGTGACGGTGGGGACGAAGGCGATCACGTCGAAGCTGCCGGCAAGGGTGGGCAGTTCGTAGTAGTGGTCCCCGTCGCGCTCGGCCTGGTAGAGGCCGGAGATCAACCGGGTTCGCCACGGCCGTTCACGCCGCTCCGCGAGGTTCGCAGGAACGGCGGAGCGCAGGTCGATGATCCGCTCACCGGGGTCGTCGAGCAGCACCGCCTCAAGTGACGACGGGGCGGGGCGCGGAATGTCCGTCGCAGGGAGCCGGCCGTGACCGAAGGTGAGGTGGACGGCCGCGTACCCCTGGCTGAGGGCCGCCCGGAGGTGTGCGCCCATCATCGTGTCGCCGTGCGCCGCGACGTGGGCGCTGCCCTCCCAGAACACCACCCGGTCGCCGGTGCGCCGCTGGTGATCGAGGAGTCGCTCGGCGGCCGCACGCTCCTCCGAAGCCGCGTCGTAGCCGCCGCCGAGGGCGTGCGCGTGGAAGTCGACGATCGCGTCGATCAGCGGTAGCGCCTCGTCGCGCCCCGGGCTGTCGGGCAGCTTGGCGGCCAGGTCGCGGGCGGTGCGGGCGAGTTCGACGAAGGGTACGCCCGGGTGGGTGCCGCGCAGGCGTTGGACATGCTCACCGTTGTCGTGGGCGGTACGGATGACGGCGAAGATCTCGCCGATCCGCGCCGCGGTCGCCGGTTCCACCGGGTCGAGCAGCGCCACGACCCGGTCATAGTCGGCCGGCAGCGTACGCCGCCCGTTGACCGCGATGACGCGTACCGGATCGTCGGGGTGATGCTCGTTGTGCCGGCGCAACCGGACGAGCGCGTCGCGCATCTCGATCGTCCGCCACGGACCCCACGCCTGGCCGAGCGCCGCGTCCAGGTCGACGTCCTCGCCCCGGACGTACCTGTCGTACAGGTCGCCGACCCGCTGGTTGTCCAGCAGCGCGACGACCCGGAATCCGCGCCGGATCAACTCGTGGGTGGTCTCCTCGACCAGCCGGAAGGTCTCGGTGGCCTCCCGGGTGCTGGTGCCGAGGCCGACGATGCTGGCCGATTCGACGAGGGCGGCAAGCGTCCGGGCGGACGAAGGGAGATCACTCATGCCCCCGACGATCGGGGTTCAACCTATGTTGAAGTCAAGTCCGCGAGGCGGTCACGTTCGCGGGTTGGTCATCGTGCGGGATCAGCCCGCCCGATGACCAACCCGGGTGCCCGACTCCATCGCCGCGAGCTGCGCCTTGAGGTTGCGTACCCGCTCCTCGACCTCGGCCACCAGCCGGTGGGCGACGCCCGCCCACTCGTCGGGCGTCGGGTCGGCCGAGAGGGCGGCGAAAAGGGCGGCGATCTCGCGGACACTCAGACCGGCCCGCTGGGCGAGTTTGGCCACTTGGATCCGGCACGCGGCGGATCCGTCGAAACGACGCTGGTTGCCGGACGTGCGTACCGCGTTGATGACCCCGTGGGTCTCGTAGAACCGCACGGCGGACGGCGCGACGCCGCTGTCGACGGCGACCTCACCGACGCTGAACGTTTGAGGGGAACCCGCGAGCACTGTCATGGCGGCAGGATAGGCACGCGGGCGACTTGACTTCAACATATGTTGAACCTGCACGGTCTGAGACATGAGTGTTTCGACCGACCAGCACAGCAGCTTGTCCCCCGCCGCCGGCCTACGGGTGGCCGTGATCTCAGGCAGCGTCCGCAAGGACCGCATGGGGCCGACGATCGCCCGCTGGGTCGCCGCCGCCCTGAACCCCGCTGCCGCGCTGGACCCTGCTGCCGCCGTCGACCCTGCTCCGGTCGACCTGATCGACGTGGCCGACGTGGAGCTGCCCGACGACAGCCTCCTCTACCCCGGCGGCGGGCCGAAGAGCGAGGTCGCCGACCGGATCGCCGCCGCCGACGCGTTCGTGTTCGTCACGCCGGAGTACAACCACAGCTACCCCGCCTCACTGAAGCGCCTGATCGACTGGCACTACGGCGAGTGGCGGCTCAAGCCGGCGACCATCGTGGCCTACGGCGTCCACGGCGGGTACGCGGCGATCGAACACCTGCGCGGCGTACTTGCCGAACTAAGCGTGGTGACCGCCCGCCGGACCCTCGGCCTACCGGCGCCGTGGACGTCGCTGGACGGCCAGGGCCGCTACACGCCGGACGCGGAGCTTTCCCGTGGCCTGACCGCGAGCCTGGCCGAACTGCGCTGGTGGGCGGAGGTGCTTGCCGACGCCCGTCGGAACCGCACCCCGCCCACCTGACCCGACCGGCCCGGACGTGGCCGTGCTGCCGGGTTGGTCAGCCGGTGACCAGCGGGTCGTGGACCCGGCCGAGGAACAGCGGTACGCCGGTGACCCGGTCGTGGATGACGTACAGGAACGGCCGGTTCACGAAGAACTGCGGCCCCTGCGGGATGGACGGTGGCCGAATGATGACTGCCGACGCGGCTGCCGCCTCGACGCCCTTCTCGTCCACCCCGATGAACGTCTCGTGCACCACGTCGTCGATGCACAGCGACGGGTCGGTGGTGCTCATGCCGGTGAAGTCGGCGTACGGCGTGAAGGCCGTGGGCATGCCGAGGCCACTCAGCGCCGCGCCCAACTGGGCCGGCAGGCGGAACGTCCACCGGGGCATCCGCAGCTCGATGTCGGTGAACTGGAAGCCGGCGAACAACGCGCCCAGCCACGCCCCGTCGACGTTCGCCTCGACCGCGGCGAGGTTGTCGCGGGTCGGCATCACGATCGCCATGGCCAGCCCGTCACCCGCGAGCGGCACGTCGACCGCCCGCCAACCGTCGCCCAGGACATGGCCCATCCGGTCGAACGGGCCACGCATCATCGGCACCTGGACGACCGTGCCGTCGTCCCGGGTGAACGGTTCCTGCACGGTGGCCGCCGCCCTGAACGGGTAGTACCAGGCCGCCTTGAGGTAGGCCGTGTTGGTCAGCATCAGGCTGGTGTCGGAGCGCACCGAGTCCGGGGCCAACAACTCCGGGATCTTCGCATTGGTGCGATCGGACACCCAGGTGTTGATCTCCTGGCGGGCCGCTTCCGGCGCGTCACGGAAGTCGACCGGGTGCGGGAGGGCACCGTAGTAGCCCGCCAGGGTGTCCCGGAACCCGGATCGCAGGCCCAGATCGAGCCGGGTCCACACCGCGTTGGCCGTGGTCATCCGGGGCTGCCGCACTCCGTCGCCATCCTGGAACCGCCCGGCGAGCGACTGGTCGACGGTGTTCAGACCGCTGTCGAGCGCGCCGGGTCGCGGATGCGGCGCGTGCAGCACGGCATCCATCTCGTCCGCCGTGGTCGAGCCAGCACCCGCCCTGGCCATCGCCAGAGCCAACTGGACCGAGTACGGCGCGCACACCACGTTGCCACCGGTGTGGATCGACGCGATCGTGCGGTAGAGGTCGGCGGTGAAGCCGCGTACCGCTGTCGCGGCGGCCTGCATGGTGGCCGGGTCGGGCGGTACGCGTACCGGATCGCTGGACGCGGACGCTCCGGTGAGCCAGCGGGGATGACCAGGGGTGGCGGTGAGAGCGACGGCCGCGAGTGGCACCGCTCCGAGAATCGATCGACGCGAGACCATGTCCCGACGGTAGTGCAGTGTTACCGGGACGTGACGGAGGAAGGTCCAGAATGCATCGAAGTTCACCAATGTTCGTTACTTGCGTACGGCTTCCGGCAACCGCTGCCCTCTGCCCCGCCAGGACCGGTCAGTCGAACGTGCGGCCACCCCCGCCGTCGCCATTCTGCGCATAGTGGGTTTCCACCTCGCGGGTGGGTCTCACCAGAGCAGCCAGGAACTCGCGGGTCTCCGGGTCGACCGAGTGGATGATCGTCCCGCGCATGCCGCGGGTCAGCAGCACCTTGTAAGTGTTGCGGATCAGCCGGTCAGCTTCGTCGTCGCTCACGGCTTTGCGGCTCCGCAATGCTGGGTCCTTCGACTCGCCCCGCCGAGTCACCAGTCGGCCGTCGCGCGCCACCAGGTCGGGGCCGATGATGACACCGGACCAGTCGTACTCGAAGCCCTGGGCGGTGTAGACGCAGCCCACCTGGTCGAAGCCGTTCGGATCGGTGGCCCAGAAGGCACTACCGGGAGCATCACCCACGCTGCGATCGCTCTTGACGTTCCAGGGTCGGGCCCACTCGCCGACGACTACGTCCGGCACCAGGGTGCCGTCGGGTCGAGGGTCGCTCCACGGCCAGCAGTAACCGGCCGACATCCGGGCCGTCTGTCCCGGCTCACCGGCAGCGCCCGGCGGGCGTTGGCGCGTCCGCAGGAACGCCTCCAGCTGCGTCGGGGACTCCGCCAGCCGCAGATCGAACCGTCCGTCGCCGGCCCACACGGTCGGTCCATCGCCGTCCAGGCCGAGCAGAGTGAGCACCCAGTCCTCGTACGCCGCGCTGCCGCCGCACCGGAACTGGTCGTGCAGGGCGACGACTTCGACCTCCAGGCCCAGCTTCCCGGCGTACGCCGAGATGACCTCGACGCTGCCCAGCTCCCCCGGTTTGACCACCTGATGCTCATCGAGCAGGAAGACCGGCACGCGCGCAGTCGAGATCAGTTCGTCCAGCTGCGGCCTCGCCCGGTCCCGCCGAGCCTTGGGTGTGTACCGGTTGACGGAGGTTTCCCGGATCCGGTGTGCCTCATCGCAGAGCAGCACCTCGATGTCGTTGGCCCCGGCGTCCATAAAGCTGTTGAAGTACTTGAACATCCCTTGGAGCCGGGTCGAACGGTGTCCGGCGTAGCGACGCAGGGTTTGGGTGAACGCGCGGGAGCCGGTGGCGTGCAGCACGGTCCGACCCTGACGGGCCAGTTCACCCATCACCGACAGGGCGATGACGCTCTTGCCGCTGCCCGGTCCGCCGGCCACCACCACTGCCCGCTTTCGGTTCGCCTTCCGGGCCCGCTCGACTGCGTGCAGCACCAATTCGTACGCCACATGCTGCTCGTCGAGCAGGGTGAACTGTGACCGGTCCTTGAGTTCCTGCGCGGCGTACCGCAGCAGATGTCGGCTGGGCCGGACGGTGCTGGTCAGGAAGCGATCGGCGGCGGCCGCGCCGGATTTCGGCGCGAACCGCGACTGGAGATAGGCGAGCCACTGGCCGCGACGCTGCCTGGTGAAGAGTCGGCTCTGCTCGGTGACTGGTCGATCGAGCAGGTCGACGATGTCCCGGTCGACGGCGTTGTGCAGGTAGGCGGCCCCATTGAGCGGGTAGCGGCGGCGGCCCAGGATGCCGAGGAAATCGGTGAGGTACTGGCAGTAGTCGGCGACCTGCACGCCGGGATGCAGTCGTGGTGCACGTGCGTGCTCGACCGCGACCAGGGTGTCGGATTCCTCGTACGCGGTCGCGTAGGACCATTGCTTCAGCTCGACGACCAGATAGGAGTCATCCCCGCTACGAGGATCAACGCCGGCGAGCACCGCGTCGATACGTCGGCTGGTCAACGGCAGTTGGTACTCGACCAGCACCTCCACCTGATCGAGGCCAGCGTCGGCGAGGTCCTGCGCCAGGACCGGCAGGCTGTTCATCCAGGACCGCCGCTCAGCCGGGCTCACTCCGTGGCGGATCGACCACAAATGCTCGGCGACCCGGTCGGCGAGGGTGCCGTCAGTGGCCAGACGCAACAGATTGGCGGCGGACGTCCGAAACGCCGACATTGGCACATGCCCCCAGGCAGCACGATGTGATCGTGCGGATGGGGGGCATATCCGTGCACCGGAAGCCCGTCGGACCGCTTGGCTCTGAGCACCTTACCGAGTCGGATCAGGGTCTTGGTGGCTAGTCGGTGCGGTCGACCGAAGGAGCCTTGGCCGCAGATCCGTACGAGCGCTCGACCGGGTAGCGATGCGCTGCCTCCGTCAACTTGTCGGTGGCGGCAGCCAGCGGATCGATGCCCAGGATGTCACTCAGTCGGATCAGGTAGATCATGACGTCGCCGATCTCGGCGCGCACCCGTGCGCCGTGCTCGGGATCGGCCATCACCTGCGCGGATTCCTCCGGGGTGAGCCACTGCAACTCGGCCAGCAGCTCGCCCACCTCGCCGGCTAGGGCCATCGCCAGGTTCTTCGGCGTATGGAACCGCTGCCAGTCCCGTTCGTCGGCGAACCGGCGCAGCCGGTGCACGAGGTCGGCCAGCCCGGGGTCATTCGGTTCGTGTTCCACGGGGCCGAACCCTACCGCCGCCAGCTCACCAGCCGACTTCGGCCAGGCCGGTGAGTGCCGCCCTGCCCGGCGTCCCGATCCGACCTCCGGCGGTCCCGAGTTCTGTCAGACCGGTGTCCTAGCGTGGGGCGATGACCGACATGGTGGCGATCGTCCGGCGGGCCTGCCTGCGGCTTCCCGAGGTCAGCGAGCGGCTGAGTCACGGCACGCCGACCTGGTTCGTCCGGGGCAAGCGGTCGTTCGCCACCGTCTGGCCGGACGGCCATCACCAGGAGGACTTCCCGCACCTGTGGTGTGCCGCGCCGCCGGGTGCCGCCGTCGAGCTGATCGCGGAGAACCCGGGGACGTACTTCCGCCCGCCCTATGTGGGGCATCGCGGCTGGGTCGGCGTACGCCTCGACACGGGCATCGGCGAGGCCGAGCTGGCCGAGATCATTGAGGACGGCTACCGGGCGGTGGCACCCCGGACCCTGCTCACCCGGCTCGACGGGTAGGTCACCGCACGCCTCAACGATCCGGCCCCAGGCCTGCCTCGCGAGCCAGCAGAGCAGCCTGGGTGCGGTTCGCGCAGCCGAGCTTGACCAGTAGCCGCGAGACGTAGCCCTTGACGGTGGCCTCGGACAGGTGCAGCCGGCGGGCGATCTGCTGGTTCGACCGGCCGGCGCCCAGGCTCTCCAGCACCTCCACCTCGCGATCGGTGAGCGAGCCGATCAGGTCACGGGCCTGCGGGACGTTTCCGGCCTGGGCGAGGAGACGGCCGGCGGCCGCCGACGACAGCACCGTGTGTCCCGCCGCGGCCACCCGGACCAGGTCCAGCAGGTCCTCGGGCGGGGTGGACTTGAGCAGGAACCCGACCGCCCCGGCGTGGAGCGCTCCGAGCACGTACTCGTCCAGGTCGAAGGTGGTGAGCGCCAGCACCCGTGGCGGTGCGGGTAGCCGCCGGATCCGCTCGATGGCGCGGATCCCGTCGACTCCGGGCATCCGCAGGTCCATCAGGATCACGTCGGGGCGCGAGCGTACGGTGGCCTCCACCGCGTCGGCACCGTCGTATGCCTCGCCGACCACCTCCAGGTCCGGGGCTGAGCTGAGGATGGTGCGCAGGTGTGCGCAGACCATCCGTTCGTCATCGACGACCAGTACCTTGATCATCGGCGCACCGCCGTCGGCACGTTCGTCGGCAGGTCGGCGTCGACGGTGAAGCCTCCGTCCTCCGTGGCCCCGACGGTCATCGTGCCGCCGAGCACCTCCACCCGGTGTCGCAGCCCGGCCAGGCCGCTGCCGCCTCCAGCGGCGGACAGGTCGGCGTCGGGTGGCCGGTTCGGGCGACTGTTGTGCACGCGCACCCGTACGTGCTGTCTGCCGAAGTTGACGGTGACGGTGGCGGCGGCGCCCGGGGCGTGCTTGTGCACGTTGGTCAGGGATTCCTGCACCACCCGGAAGAGGGTGCGCCGCACGGTGGGTGCGACCGCGCCGGGGTCACCCTCCTCGGCCAGCCCCACCGGCAGGCCGACCGTGCGGGACTGGTCGACCAGCTCCGCCAGGGCCGGCCCCTCATTCGGTTCCTCGCCCGCGTCTGGCGTCCCGCCTTCGCTGCGCAGCACACCGACCAGATCACGCAGCTCCGCCAGTGCCTGGCAGCCGGTCACCCGCAGTTCCTCTGCCGCCGCCCGGGCCGTCGGGTCGGTGGTGCTGACCCGCAGGGCGCCGGCCTGTAGCACCATCAGGTTGATGCGGTGGGTGACCACGTCGTGCATTTCGCCGGCCAGCCGGATCCGCTCGTCGGCGCGGGCCTGTTCGGCCAGGAGCAGCCGCTCCCGTTCGGCCCGCTCCGCCCGGTCGGTCAGCTCCGCCAGCAGGCCACGCCGGGCCCGCACGTACAGGCCCAGCACCGCGCCGAAGACGATGACGATCGGTGCGGTGAACGGGTCGTCGATGTCCCAGGCGCGGGCCCCCACCAGGAACGCCACGGTGAGCAGCGCGATCACCGCCCACTGCCGCCGCCGTCGGCCGTCGCCGTGGGCCGTGACGGCGTACGACACGAGGACGGCGGCCCAAGCCGGTGCGAACAGGCTGATCACCGCAATGATCGACGCGGCGGTGTAGGGATGTCGACGGCGAAGCAGCAGCATGGCCGCCGCGAGCACCTGTGCGGCCACGTACGCCTGCGTCGGTGCCGGGATCAGCTTGGTGCCGACATCCGGGTCGGCCAGCTCCAGGCCGGCCCCGACGACCGCCGCCACGACCACCAGGAACATGTCGACGGCGACCGGAAGGACTCGGCAACGAGCCATGGCACCAGGGTAACCGCGCGCCCGGAGAACGCCCGCCGGACGCCCGTGGTCACGACGAAACGACCCGGACCGTACGACGAAAGTAGGTTACGGTCCCGACCTTCACCGCTGACCTGACGGCCCGTTGTCTCGATCTGATGGACTCATGACGCCATCGAGACCGGCCTCCGACCTGGCGGCGGCAGACGTGTCCACCGGCGGGCGGCGTATCCACGCCCTGGACACGCTGCGCGGCTTCGCGCTCTGCGGCATCCTGATCATCAACATCTACCAGCAGGTCGTCTTCCGCGGCGCGGCCGCAGGCACGGCGTCGCAGCTGCCGGAGGCGGTTCAGCTCCTCTTTCACCAGCGGTTCTATCCGATCTTCTCGATTCTGTTCGGCATCGGCTTCGGCATCTTCCTGCGCCGTGCGGCCACCCGGACCGACCGGCCCCGGTTGGTCCTGGCCCGCCGGCTGGGTGTGCTGCTACTCATCGGCGTCGTTCATTTCGTCGTCCATCCCGGTGAGGCGCTGACGGCGTACGCGTTGGCGGGTCTGCTCTTTCTGCTCCCGTTGAGCTACCTGGGCGGGCGGGCGGCGCTGGTCGTGGCGGTCCTGCTCCTGCTCGCCGGTGCGCAGGTCGTAAACGGTTTCGGCCCGATCCCCGGCCTGCTCGCGCTCGGCTACGCCCTGGCGATGCTGGAGGTGCCGGCCGCGCTCGAACGTCGTACCGGGCGGGTGGCGGCGGGGTTCGTCCTCCTCACCGCCCTGTCCGTGGGGTGGATCGTGCTGCGGCTACGCGGAGCGGAGTTGCCATTCGTCAATCTCATCGGAGGGCCCGGTGGCGGAGTGAGCCTGCTTCCCCCGCTCGCCGGTATCGCCACCGGTCTGGCGTACTGCTGTGGGTTGCTTCTGCTGCTGCGTACGCCGCTGGGACCGGCGCTGACCGCCGTGCTGGCTCCGATGGGTCGGATGGCGCTGACGAACTACCTGAGCGCCACCGTATTGTTTCTGCTCGCCGCAGGGCCGCTCGGCATCGACAGCACCGGCGACCTACCCCGGATCGTGGGCCTGAGCATCGGCATCCTGATCGTGCAGGCGGTGTGGAGCACGCTGTGGCTGCGATCGTTCCGCTACGGACCGGCGGAGTGGGTGTGGCGTTGCCTGACGTGGTGGCGACGGGCTCCGTTGGTGGAGAACGGAGAGGTAGCGTCTGCACGGAAGCAAGATCCTGATCACCTTGGGGAGGCAGCGTGTCGGGTCGGTTCGTGTACTGGATGAACGTGTCGGTCGATCTGCGGATCGAGCGCACCCCGGGTGAGCAGGGCGGCGGCGACTGGATGCGCATCGGGGAGTCGTTGCACCGGGAGTTCAACGCGCGGGCTCGGGCGATGTCGCTGATGATCGAGGGCCGCACGATCTACGAGACGATGGAGGCGTTCTGGCCGGCGGCACGTGACGACGAATCCCTGCCGGACTTCATGCGTGAGTACGGCGAGATCTGGACCTCGATGCCCAAGGTGCTGGTCTCGCGTACCCGTGACAGCGCCGGGCACAACACCCGGGTCATCGGTGGCGACGACGCGATCGAGCAACTCGCGCGCCTGCGGGCGCAGTCCGACGGTGACATCGGGGTCGGCGGCGCCACCTTGGCGACCGGTCTGCTGCGGGCGGGGCTGCTCGACGAGCTTCTGCTCTTCACCCATCCGGTGGTGCTCGGCACCGGTCGGCCGTTGTTCGACACGCACGACGAGCCGGTCGAGCTGGATCTGATCGAGCAGGCGTCGTTCGTTCAGGGTGTCACGATGCACCGGTACGCGGTCCGGGGAGCCCACGACACCGGCCCCATGGCCTGACAGGCCACGCTGAGCAGTCGATCCGACCTGCACCGCCCTCGGGTCCTGGGGAGCCACCTCGGGGACCGAGGGCGGTTTTTCGTGTGTGGACGATCCTTTCGCCACCATAGCCAAAAGTTCGATTAAACCTGGCAGAAGCCATGGACATATCGACATCGCTTTTGTTAACTTCAGCCCGGATGTTACGACGAGGTGAACCGCCGCCGGGGCCAGCGCCTCGATCGTGACCTCCGACGGCCCCTCGGACACCTACCCCCAACTCCCAGTTCCCGCGCCCGCGTCGCCCACCGGCGATTCAACGGGCCATCCGGTGCTGCCCGACACCCGGAGGAGAAGCCCAGCACCCGTACGTCCCGACCTGCCCGACCCGTCCTCACACCTAGGAGAGGCAGTTGAAGAGACGATTCGCGCTCGCCGTGGCCGGCCTGACGACCATCACACTCGTCGCCCCGCCCGCCAGCTCGATGGCCGCGCCGACCACCCCCACGGCCGCGCCCGGCACCACCAGTCCCCCACCCGACACGGCCTTCCAGAAGGTCACCCTCAACGACCGCCCCGGCGAGCCGATGGACCTCGCCGTGCTGCCCGACGGCCGGGTGCTGCACGTGACCCGGGCCGGGGTGGTGTGGCTGCACAACCCCGACACCGGCCGCAACACGGTCGCCGCCACTCTCGACGTCTACCAGCACGACGAGGAGGGCCTGCAGAACGTCGCCGTCGACCCGAACTTCGGCCGACGCGGCAACAACTGGGTCTACCTGTACTACTCGCCGCCGATGGACACCCCGGTCGACGACCCGTCCACCCCGGACGTCAACGAGGGTGACGCGCCGGCCTGGGGCTCCGAGGAGGAACTCGCACCGTTCCAGGGCGTCATCCGCCTGTCCCGGTTCCGGCTGGTCAAGGACATTCTGGACCTGCGCACCGAGCAGCGGATCATCGATGTGCCGGTGGACCGGGGCATCTGCTGCCACGTCGGCGGGGACATCGTCTTCGACGCCAAGGGCAACCTGTACCTGTCCACCGGGGACGACACGAACCCGTTCGAGTCCGGCGGGTACGCCCCGATCGACGAGCGGCCCGGCCGTAATCCCGCGTACGACGCGCAGCGCACCAGCGCCAACACCAACGACCTGCGCGGCAAGATCCTGCGGATCAAGGTCGGCGCCGACGGCAGGTACACCATCCCCAAGGGCAACCTGTTCAAGCCCGGCACCCGGAACACCCGGCCCGAGATCTACCTGATGGGTCTGCGTAATCCGTTCCGGATCGAACTGGACCGCAAGACCAACGACCTGTACGTCGCCGACTACTCGCCGGACGCTGGTCAACCCGACCCGCTGCGCGGACCAGCGGGGCACGGTAAGTGGTTCGTGGCCCGCAAGGCCGGCAACCACGGCTGGCCCTACTGCATCACTCCGCAACTGCCCTACCGGGACTACGACTTCGCCACCGAGGAGTCCGGTGCGGAGTTCGACTGCTCGGCGCCGGTAAACGAGTCGCCGAACAACACCGGGCTGCGGAAGTTGCCCGCGCCGCAGCAGCCGGACGTGTGGTACAGCTACGACCTCTCCTCCGAGTTCCCGGAGCTGGGCACCGGCGGCATCGGCCCGATGGCCGGGCCCGCGTACCGCTTCGACCGGGCGACCACCCGGGGCCGCAACCCGGTGGCGTGGCCGGCGTACTACGACGGCAAGCCGCTGTTCTACGAGTGGACCCGCGACTACGTGAAGGCGTTCCAGCTGGACCGGCGCGGCAAGCTCGACGGAATCGAGCCGGTGTTGCCCTCGATCGTCTTCGACAACCCGATGGACCTGGAGTTCGGCCCCGACGGCGCGCTCTACGTCCTCGAGTACGGTGACGGTTTCTTCAGCGAGAACCCGGAGGCGCAGGTGGCCCGGATCGACTTCATCGGTCGGGACGGCAACCGCAGCCCGATTCCGGCGGTCTCGGCCAGCCAGACCGCGGGTCTGGCCCCGCTGACGGTGGAGTTCTCAAGCGAGGGCACCACCGATCCGGACGGCGACCGACTGCGCTACGAGTGGTACCTGGACGACGACGACCGGGTCGACTCGCGGTCGGCGAACCCGACCTTCACCTACCGCGAGAACGGCAGCTACGACGCGACGCTCAAGGTCACCGACCGGAAGGGACGCTCGGCGTCGGCGTCGGTGCGGGTCGTGGTCGGCAACGCGGTGCCGGTGGTCGAGCTGGTCGCGCCGGTCGAGGGCCAACCCTTCGCCTTCGGCGACACCATTCAGTACGAGGTACGGGTGACCGACGACCAGCCGGTGGACTGTGCCCGGGTCAGCGTGACCTACATCCTCGGCCACGACGACCACGGCCACCCGCAGACCACCGCCAACGGCTGCACCGGGTCGATCCTGACCACCGTCCCCTCGGGGCACGACCCGGAGACGGACAACCTGTCCGCCGTGTTCGTCGCCTCCTACACCGACCCGGGTGACGACGGGCTGCCGCCGCTGACCGGGACCGACCAGGTCGTGCTCGTACCGGGCGTGTAGACACCCACGAGAGGAGTCATCATGTGTTACGGCTACGACGGGATGGCCGCACTGCGGCGTTCCGTCCTCGACCGGCGGGGCCTGCTACGCGGCTCGGTGGCCGCGATGGCCGGTGTCGGCCTCGCCACGGCGGGCGCAACGGCCGCCTCCGCCGGTCCCAAGCACGGTCCGGGGCACGGGCACGGTCCCGGGCACGGGCATGCCGGTCGGCGGCGGGTGCCGCCGGGGCTGATCAGCATTCAGTTGTGGACGGTCCGTGACGCGCTGAACGGCGAGCCGGGGTACGACGCCACGCTGCGGCACCTGGCCCGGATCGGCTACCCGAAGGTGGAGCTGGCGCTGGGCTACTTCGGCCGCAACGCCGCCCAGCTGCGTCGTTTCCTGGACAGCATCTGCATCAAGGCCACGTCCAGCCACGACGGGATCAGCGAAACTCCCGCCGCGCTACAGGAGAAGATCCGCAACGCGGTGACGCTGGGCCAGAAGTTCATGGTGGTGCCGTACCTCTACTCGGAGAACGCCGACGACTGGAAGCGGTGGGCGGAGCAGATGAACGTCGAGGCCGCCGCGGCGGCCCGCGCCGGTCTGCGTTACGGCTACCACAACCACGCCCACGAGTTCACCATCGACCTCGGCGGCGGTCGCACCCCGTGGGACGTGCTGACCGAGGAACTGGACCCCCGGCTCGTCCACCTGGAGATCGACATCTACTGGGCGGTCACCGGCGGCATCGAGTCCGGTGACGGGGTGACCGACCCCGAGGGCTTCACCCTGGACGTCATCCGCGCCGCGCCGCAGCGGGTGCTCCAGTACCACGTCAAGGACCGGCATGCCGCCGACGGCGACATGGCCGACCTGGGCACCGGAATGATCGACTTCAGGCGGATCTTCCGGAAGCACCCGGTGCTTGAGTACATCGTGGAGAACGACACTCCGGACGTGACGCCTCAGCTCACCGCCGAGATCGGCTACCGCTACCTGCGGAACCTGCGGTACTGACGATCGCTCTGCGGTAGTCGGGGCACCACGTCGGCCACGGTCGAGGTGGTGCCCCGACCACCCCGGGGCGGAACCCGGCGCGACTCGACCGTAAGTGCCCGGTCACTCGGTCGGTCGCCGTTCCTGCGGCCAGTAGGTGAGCCGCCGATCGTATTCCACGTACCATTCGTACAGATGATCGTCGTGGTGGTACGCCCGGACGAAACGGCTGTCCCTCAGCTCGGTGCAGACCAGGACGGCTCCGTGCGCCTGCCACACCGGCGGTGGCACCGCGCCGCTGGGCCCGACGACGATCAGCCGCAACCCCCGCAGCGTACGAAGGACTTCGTCCATCGTCGCGTTGCAGAGCGACGATGGGGTGATCTGGACGACCTCGCACTCGTCGGCCAGCCGGTGCAGGTCATCGCCGACCAGCTGGATGCGCGCCTCGCCGAACCTCGCGTTGAACCGGGCGAGAGTGGACCGGACACGCTCGGCTCGTGGCGCGTCGTGCAGATCGGCCACCAGCACGCGGCTCACCCCGTCCACCTCGGCCAGGTGCTCCATCAGCCCGCCGAAGCCAATGACCCCGACCGTGCCCGCGCTCCCCACCGCCCGGGTCAGCGCCTCCGTAACGGCCGATCCCGCCTGGTGGGCGTGCACCTCGTCAAAGGGCGCGACCACGTGACCCAGGCCCGCTTCCGCCAGTGCGGTCGGCCGAAGCCAGGGCCGGGACAGCGCACTGAGGAGCGCGATCTTGACGGCCTGCCGGGTCAGGTCCAACCCGGCCGGGGGCGTACGCACGAGGTCACAGTCCAGCAGCGACCTGCCGGGCAAGGTACCGAGGTAGTCGGTGACCTGGCTGCCACGCCGGCACACGACCGCGCCCGGTGACCCGCCGCCGTGGTAACCCTGGTAGTCCATGGCGGTGCCGACGCTGCCGTCATCGAGGACGACGGCTGCGAAGGACCTGCCCGTCAGGATCTCGTCGACCGACCGCTGGCCCTGATCCGGACGCGTGCGCAACTCGTGGCGGATCGCGGTCTCAATCAGCGACACGGCCGGGCCCCCGGGTGGCCGACAACAGATCGTCGGCGAACCGCTGCGCCTGTGCCACAGCGAGCGCGGCCACGGTCACCCGGATCGCCGGTGTCGGTGCGGCGAATCGCGACCCAGGGGCGACCTGCCAGCCGCGCCTGGCCAGCCGGGACACGGTCTCCGCCTCGTCGGGCACCTCGATCCACACGTTCAGTCCGGTGCGCCCGTATCCGCGCAGACCCCGCTCGGCCAACAGATCGAGCACGTGGCGGCGGCGTCTGCCGTACTCGTCCCGCACCCGGGCGAGGTCTGCCGCGAGGTCCGGGTCGGCCAGGTGGGCGGCCACGGCGAGCTGGGTCATCCGGCTGATCCACCCACCGCCCAGGAGCCTGCGCTGGTCCACCTGCTGGATCGACTCCCGGTCACCAGAGACCAACGCGAACCGGAGATCGGGGGCCAGCCACTTGGACACCGACGCGACGTGCAGCCATCGTGGATGGCCGGCTGGTATCGCGGAGTGGTAGTCGGCGCCCGCGATCCCGCCCGCATGGTCCTCTTCGATCACGAGCAGGCTCGGGAAGCGTTCGATGATGGCGCGCAGCGTGTTGCCGCGCCCGGACGTGAGTGCTGCCCCGGTGGGGTTCTGTGCGCGCGGGCGGTACAGCACACCGGCGGCGTCCCGGAGCGCCGCGACGAACGGTTCTGGTCGCAGCCCCTCCTCGTCGACGGGCACCGGCACCGGCACCAGACCGAGCGCGGCGATCAGCGGAAGGTCTCCGTTGTAGGTGGGGCTCTCCACGATCACGCGGTCCCCGGGACGCAGCAGCGTGGCCAACGCCCGATCGACAGCCTCAAGCCCACCGGGCAACGCCGTCAGGTGGTCGTTGGCGACGCCCTGGCCGGCCAGGTACGCCTGGGCCGGGACAAGCAGGGCATCGACGATCCTGGGGGTGCCGTAGAGCAGCAGGTTGGCCGCGACGGCGGTGGGCCAGCGGTCGTGACGCCAGAGGAGCAGGTCCGGATCCGGGTTGCCCGACGAGAGGTCGCCCGACCGCGACATCGGACGGGGCGCCTTCCGCAGGCCCGTGGCCGCGCTACGCATTCTCGGGCAGGAGTTGGAGCAGCGCCGCAACGAACTCGTCCTGTCGGTCGGGCAGCAGGTCCAACGCCTTCGCCACCGGGATGAAGAAGCACTCGAACACCATGCCGTCATCGGTGCCGCTGCTGCCGGCGACCTGGTGGGACCAGCGGTCCCGACGCTCCGTCGTGCTCGCGTGGTAGAAGACGGTGACCCGCGGCTGACCGGTGTGCGGATGCGGCCGTTGCTGCACGCCGAGACTCTTCCGCACCGTGACGGCGGTGACGCCGGTCTCCTCGGCCACCTCGCGCAGCACCGCATCCTCAAGTGGTTCACCGGCCTCGATGCCCCCGGCGGGCACCTGCGTGCCCGCCTCAGGCTGGTCTCGGTGGTCGAACACCAGCAGCTCCGGCCCGGTGAGCGTGTCACGCACGACATAGACGGCGACGCGGACTCGGACCTCAGACATCTGTGGGCACCTCTCGGTCGTGGGACAACTGCGGAAACTGTGACAGCAGCGAGGCGACCAGGCGCTGCGTCGCGCTGTCGGACAACTCCTCGTGGTTGCGGAAACGCAGCACGCGCGTCGGTACGAGGTTCGCCTGGATGGCGCGGTCGTAGGCGTCGTACAGCTGGACCAGGGTGTCCGGGCGCTCGTACGGCCGCAGCTCCTTGTTGCGGGTGCCGATGCGCGTCCAGGCCAGCGCGGGTGGGGTGTCCACGAAGACGATGACGTCGGGCGTCGGCATCCGCAGCGCCGTCATGGCGGCGCTGATGCGTTCCATCGGTACGCCGTGCAGGACGTGGTGGTAGACGATGTCGCTGAGCACGTACCGGTCGGTGAGGACCGGACCGACGGCGAGGGCGGGCTTGATGTTGAACTCGAAGTGCAGCCGCTTGTCGCGCAGGTACGCCTCCACGACGGCGTCGGCGTTCCCGTTGCTGCGGGCCATCCGGTTGCCCACGATGAGCCGAGCGGCGTCGGTGTCGAGCCAGCTGTGCTGGCCGAACTCCGTCACCGTCGACGCGACCTGCCGGAGGGCCTGCGCGAGGCTGATCCGTAGCGTCGACTTCCCGCTGCCGTCGGTGCCCTCCAACGCGATGAACGGAAATCGCCGCTCCTGCCGGCCCGCCGGGATCACGGCTGACGCTCCTGCGGTGCACGCCCGGCCGGGTGCCGGGTCAGGTAGTCGAGCCGGGAGGTGAACAGATGCACCGACCGCTCGGTCCCCGGCCACCAGCAGCACAGCAGCTCGGCGAAGAGGGACGCCTCCTTCAACCCCAGGGCCACGGTTCGGGCGGCGCTGGTCCGCGGCGAACGGACCGTCTCCACCAGCGCGGCCAGCGCGGGTAGCCGCGCGGCCAGGTCCTGCCCCCGCTCGTCGGCGCTGGTGAGCAGTTGGGCCACACAGCCGGCGACGAAGACATCGTCGACGCCGACATCGCCGAGACTGCGACGAAGGCACTCGTACACGGAGGGCTCGACCGCCGCCCAGATCCGGGCAGGTGCGGCGATCATCTCGTACAGCAGGCGCTCCAGCGCGGAGGCCTCCGACGTGAACGCTCGGTCCGGTGCCAGCAGCAGCCCGGCGCCCAGGCCCGGCGGGCGCGGCAGCGAAGCGGCGGGAAACAGCCCGCCCGTGCCCAGCTCCACCAGCGCGCCCAGGTCACCGTCGACCAGAATCTCCACCGCCTCCCGGACGTATCGCAGGTCCGCGGGGCCGGACGAGCCGACCACGAGCTGGTGGCGGCGGATGCCCACCGCGACCTCGTGGGTTCGCAGGCTCGCGGCGAACTCCGGCCAGCCACCGTCCGGCACCCCGGTGGCTGCGGCCACGCAGACGGTAGCCACGTTCGCGGGCGTGTACGTGGCGAGTTGTCCGGCTCCGGTCGGGGTCAATACGTAGTCGTCCACCAGTTTGGCCAGGACGCGCAGGTGTTCGGCGTACACCAGTGGCTCGAAGATCATCGTGTGTTGGCTGATCAACCGGCCGAGGAACATGTGCCGCATCAGGTCGTCGGGGTGGGCTGGGGCGGTCGTCTGCGGTCGGGGGCCGAGCGTCCGGGTCGTCACGAGAGCACCTCCAATGCGGCGGTGGCGTTGGGTGGCCGGCGGTCCGGCTCCCACCGCACGCACCGTTCGACCAGCTCGATCAGGCGCGGGTCGTGTCCGGTCACCACGCTGGGCAGCGGCGGTGCGCCGTAGCGGGGCATGGTGCCGGTCAGCAGCTCGTACATGACCATGCCGAAGCAGTAGATATCGCTGGTGATGTCCGCCTCGTGGTAGCCCACGTCGTACTCCGGTGGCCACGAGATCAGCGCCGACTTCGGCGATCGGGGCTCGGTGGCGGTGCGGGCGCGGGCGCAGCCGAGGTCGGCGATGACCGGTCCGCCGTCGGCCATCAGGACGTTCTCGGCGTTGATGTCGCGGTGGACGTAGCCGATGTCGTGCAGGACGGTCATCCCGGTCAGCAGCCGACGCGCGAAGGCGATGGCGGTCTCGGCGGCCGGTGCCCCGTGCGTGCCGAGCCAGTGGCGGACCGAGCCGAGCGGCAGGTGCTCCATCACGTAGTACGGCACCGGGGCACCGAGGTCCATCTCGACCAGGTCGGGGAAGTACGGCGAGCCGCTCAGGCGGGAGAGGAGGTCGGCCTCCTGGCCGAACTGGTCCCTCGCCTGCCGGTGTGCCCGCTCCGGCAACTGGCGGTACCAGTAGTAGCCGTGCAGCTCGGCCCGTAGGTGCGGCGGCGCGGCGGCGATGACGCTGTGGTAGCCGAACAGCCCCTTGGCGACGAACTTCACGCCGGGCCGGTCGGCCCGCTCGACCAGCAGGAGGGTGCTCCATCCGGTGAACGAGACGACCGAACTGCACGTGTAGGGCGTGCTCGTCTCAAGCACCTGGCGGAACACGCGCGTCGGCGAGATGCCGGCCAGGGAATCGAGGTTCACCGCCGCGGTGGTGTCGACCGTCATCGGGGTCCGCCGTCCGACGTGGGCTTGTAGACGTAACCGAGGGTCAGGTCCGAGGTGCCCGGAACGACCTCCACCACATGGTCGGTGCCGGCGAAGAACTCGTCACAGGCCTTCTTCACCCCGGGCAGCCCGTCCCAGGCCCGCTCGTTGCGGCTCAGGTCGCAGTAGTCGTCGATGACGAGCAGTCCGCCCGGCTCCAGGCGGGGCCACACCTGTTCCAGGCTCAGCTGGATGGAGCGGTAGTGGTCCCCGTCGAGGTAACCGAAACATATCCGCTGGGGCAGTTCGGCGAGCGTTTCGTCGAACCAGCCGGCGACGACGCGCGGCATCGGCAGGTCCCTGCTGCGGAAGTTCTGCTCCACTTGCTCCGCCGAGGCCAGGCATTCGCCCTCCGGCAGGTGGGTGTCCAACTCCCCCGGTGGCGGCATCCCGGCGAAGCTGTCGAACAGCACGAGTTCGCGTTCCGGGGCGAGCGCCCGCATGGTCGTCGCGAGCCAGACGCTGGTGTAGCCGGCGTTGCAACCGACCTCCACGACGTCGCCTGCGACGTTCGCCCGGAGCACCGAGGACAGGCCCCAGTGCAGCGTCACGAGACGTTCGACATCGGACATGTTGGCATTGAGCTCAGCTAGCTCGTAGGCAAGACGTGCGTCCATTGCACTCTCCGTCAGTTGGTGAAGAAGCCGATGACTTTCTTGATCCGTCCGTGGGTGACCGGCTCCGTGCTGTGGCTGAGCTGGCTGCCGAACATGACCAGGCCCCCGGCGGCCATCCGGGTGCGCCAGCGGGTCCGGGGCAGCGCCTTGTACCACTGCGTGGTGTGGTCCGCGCCCTCGCGGACTCTGCGCAGCCCGTCGCCCTCGCGGAGGCTGCGCAGCCCGTCCGTGGGCTCCTCCCACAGGTCTGGGCTGCCGCAGGTCTCGACCACGAAATCGCCGCCGGAGAAGCCGTCGTTGAGGGTGATGCTCACCCCGGCGACCTTCACGTGATCCGGGTCGGTCTCGTCGAACGGCATATCGATGTGCGGTGTGATGTACTGGCCCACGCCGTACTCGAGATAGATCCACGAGGTCAGGCGACGGCCGCTGGGAAACAGGCTGCGCAGGTGCGGCAGGGCCCGCCGCGCCGCCTCGTCCAGTACCGTCGTCGCCCCCACCGGCAGCGGGAAGAGCTCCAACCGCCCGGCCGGTTCGTAGAGCTCCATCACGTCGCGGGTACTCATCCCGTCGACGGCGTGCACCGACACGGCGCGCTCGCCCTCGAAGGCGGCGCGGCCGTCGGCGGTGATCTGCCGGTCCACCGCATCGCAGATCGC
This sequence comes from Verrucosispora sp. WMMD703, assembly GCF_049178935.1. Classification (NCBI taxonomy): domain Bacteria; kingdom Bacillati; phylum Actinomycetota; class Actinomycetes; order Micromonosporales; family Micromonosporaceae; genus Micromonospora; species Verrucosispora sp. WMMD703. The sequence continues at coordinate 3,738,262 of NZ_JBMHMM010000004.1, forward strand.
CTGGCACTCCATCGGGGTCAGGAACTGCTCGATACTGTGCACCAGGAGGGATTCCGAGGTCGTCAACATGATTCCGTGCCTTTCCCCTTCTTGGCCAATACCAGTTGGATCGAGCCGGCCGCCGAAGGTGGCCGCATGTCACTGCCGGCGTGGACGTGCGCGGCGGCGGTCAGGGCAAGCCCGGCGCACGCGGCGGCTCGCTCGATCTCGTCCTGGTCGTACAGCCACAGCCAGGAGTAGAACTCCCGCCTCGGGCCGTCGTCCCGGGTGATCCGGAAACGTTGCAGGTAGAGGCGACCTTCCGCCGCGAACCGCGCCTGATACTCGACGACGTGCTCGGCCCGCAGGAAGATGCCGGTGCCGGCGGGATAGTGGGTGGACTCACGGTCGACCGGGTGCATCCCCGAGCCGGTGCGGGTCCGCACGTCTGCGAACACCCGCCCGCCGGGCCGCAGGGCCGCGGCGATCCGGTCGAGTGCCGGGCCGAGCGTCGACGGGTCGAACTGGTTGACCAGCTCATAGGTGAGCAGACAGAGGTCGTGCGCCGGCACCACGGAGCCCGTGTCGAAGGAACCGACCTGGAAGTGGCACCGTCGATCCGGGCATCGGCGGCGCGCCGCGACGATCGCCGCCGGGTTGACATCGACGCCGAGGTAACTGCGGCACCCGGTGCCGTTCGCGATCTCGCGGGCGTAGGTGCCCGGGCCGCACCAGGGGTGGTAGATCCGCTCGTCGCCGGTGAGGGTGAGCCAGTCGAGCTCCCGGCGCACCGCCGCAGCGCTGCGGCCGGCGACCTCGCTGTCGTCGCGGCACTGCACGTCGGCGAGGCAGGATCCGATCACCGGATCGCGGTACGGGATACCGTTCGCGCAGATGTAGGTCCAGTCCACTGTGGTGTCCGGCATGGTGACCATCAGGCCGGTCCGGGTGGCTGCGACGGGTTCGGGATGACCGCGCCGCAGGGCAGCATGCGGACCACGGGTGGCGGTGCGCCGGTGAGCAGGCACTCCAGGTCGATCCGCTTCAACAGCGCCGGACCCTGCAACTTGCCGCGTAGTGCCGCTGCCACGTGCGGACGGTCCGGAGCTCGCCGCTGCTGCGCCTGCAGGATCCTGGGCAGGCTGCGGTCGCCGAACCACAGGTCGCCGATCTCGGCGATGACTCCCGCCACCTCGTCGCCGTCCACCAGCCCGGCGAGCAGCAGCTGCCCGAGCGCCGCACGCACCTCCACCAGCGGAACCGTCACCGGCCGGTACGGCGGCTCGGCCGCGTGCAGGAGCATCACCTCGTCGTCGTGGAGTCCGTGGCGTTCGATGAGTTCCACCACCGCGCCGTAGCCGCGCATGCCGTGGGTACGCAGCTCGACGGCGCGCAGCGCGCCCATGGAGCCCAGCCCGATCACGTCACGTCCGTCGCGCAGCGCGGCGCATATCTCCCGGTGGTCGACGGCGAACTCGTGGTAGAACCCACCGTCCACGATGATCACCCGTCCGGACGGGTGGTCGCGTAGCGCCGGTGCCAGCATTCCCCGGGTCAGCGGCGGAAGCACCGAATATCGCGCGGAGACGCCGAGCAGGTTCGACTGGTAGCCGGTCGGCCCGACGAAGATCAGATCCCGGTCAGCCATGGGACCACGCCGCAAGCCGTGGCCCCACCCGGGGCGAGAGCCCGGCGACATACGACTCGCAGCCGACGATGACGGTGCGTACCACCCAGGCCCCGTCGGTGCTCCCGTCCCGCAGGACGAAGCGGATCACCGGACCGATGCCGCGTTCGGCCAGCCAGTCGGCCAGCCCGACGGCGTCTGCGGGTACCGGTTGGCTGAACTGCTGCCGGACGTCGGACAGCGCGCTGCGCTCACCGACCGTGGCCTGCTCCGTCGCGACGTCGACCAGGCTCGGCAGATCCTCACGACCGCCGTGCATGAAGGCAGCGCGGCTCTGCAGCGCCTCCAGCAGGGCACGTTCGATCGCCAGGTCGAGGTCGAGCGCGCAGGCATGCCCGCCGTTGACGAACCGCCGGTCCGTCTCGTCGCGGTCCCAGAGCACGACGTGTGCGACCGGCAGGCCCAGGTCCTGCTTGACGGCCAGCAGGCGGATCGCCACGTTCGCGCGACGGATCCGCGCGGTCAGGCTCGTGAGCCGGTCGGGCAGCGAGTGCTCGTCGATGGCCCATTCCTGACCGGCGGCGGCCGGAAACGACAGGGCGTCGCGCTCCAGCACCTCGAGCATGGCGTGCATCGTGGCCTGCTCCAGCGTCAGGCCACAGCCCAGTCCGAAGGAGTTCGCGCCGAAGTACGCCCGGGCGGCAGCGTCCGGCGGTGGCGGCAGCAGAACCAGTTCGCTCGGCAGCAGGACGGGCGTCGTGCTGCGCAGGTCCGTCCCCTGCGCCGCGGTCACCTCCTCGTCCAACGGGATCCGGACGCCCAGGCGGGGACAGAGCCGCAGGAGCGCGGCGGCGCCGCCGAGCTGGGCGGCGATCGCCCGGTACGTGGTCCGTACGAGCGGCACCTGACAGCGAGTGTGCTCGGCGGCCGCGAGTTCCATCGCCTCCAGCCGCGCCCCGATCTCGGCTGCCGCCTCCGTCGTCCCCTTGCCCCCCGTGACGACAAGGGATCCGACGAGTGCTCCCGGGCGCACGGCCATGGCGACGGGCACCCCCACCCGGTCGAGCCGGGTGATGCTGCTGCTGCGGGTCACTCCCACATCGGCTGACCAGGTACGGGCCATCGCCAGCACGGCGTCCTCGGTGGGACTCGACGGCATGATCACTTGCTACTCTTCCGAGGCTGTCGACCGGGAGCGGCCAGTGGCCACCGAGGCTCGGGAGCCACTGGCCGCACCGGATCAGTTGTCGGTCTTGTCGGCTTGGATCGCCTTCTCGACGCGATCCCAGTCGCTCGCGAAGACCGCTGCCGTGTGCGCGGTGGCGCGGGTGTCGCGAGGGTCGAAGTTGGCGGACTGGATCGCGTCCACGAACTCTTCGAACTCCTGGTCTGACTTCATGCTGCTCCTTCCTGTGGCTCGTGGTTTACCTGGACCGGCCGGCGTCCGGCGCTGGGGAGCACGCCCTCAGGCGACGAAGCTCCACAGCAGTGACGCCACCCGCTCATCGCGGACCTCGGTCAGGGCGTCTCGTACTGATCCGCGCGCGAGGTCCCACTGTTCCGAGCCGATCTCGGCTCGGATCCGGGCGTACGCGGACGGCCGTTCGTCGGCTGCCGCGTGGTACTCGAAGTACTTCTGGAGGACCCCGAAGGCGAAGCCGGCGTGCAGCAAGCCGTACGCCGGGCGGTATGCCTGTTTCCACGGCGAGAACCAGCGCGCCTCGGGATCCAGCTCGACCCCGCAGGCCGCGAAGATCTCGTTCAGCAACGTGTGTGCCGACTCGTGCAGGATCAGTTCACCAAGGCGGACTGGGTCCTGCACGACGTCGATGAAGATCGTGCCGGGCAGTGCCTTCAGGGCGTAGCTCTGGGTGGTGTCGCGGTCGGCGCGTAGCTGCATGGTGACCACGACGCCGGTCACCGACGTGATGAAGTGGTCGAAGCCGGCGCGTTTGATCGCCTCCCCGGCAGCCGACCACGGCGCCGACGGCACCGCCTGCCGGTCCGGCTCCAGGTCGAGGAAGAGCGGCGACTCGTAGCGGTCGTCGTCGGACCGCGCACAACTGTCGGCCGCCACGATCCGCACGTCATGGCCCGGCAGCAGCGGCACGCCGCTCGCGGCATCCACAGCTGCCCAACGCTGGACCAGGTCACGTGCGTCGTCGAGGCGCCGCTCGCGCACGGCCGCCGTGATGGCGTACGTGAAGTGGTGCATCAGGGCGTACTGCCGGGCATCGAGGGCCGGTGGCACGACGAACCGCCCGTCGAGGCGGGCCGCGGCGGTGCGTACCTGTGCCACGCGATGCTCGCGTAGCGTCGCCAACTCGTGGGCGAGTCCCGGCCAGACTTCTGGCAGTGCGAGGTCAGTGCTCACTGGCTACTCGCTCTCTGGCGATATCCGCCGCGATGTGGTCAATGATCTCGATCCGATGGGTGCAGTAGTCCTCGTAGAAGGCGCTGTTGCGGTAGCGCATGCGGGTGGCGAGGCAACCGCCGCCGCAGGTACTCCGATAGCCACAGCCCACGCATTTGTCGAGCAGTTCGTCGAGGCCGTCGCGCAGCGTCGGGTTGGTGACGAGGGAGGTGGCCACGTCGAGGGACGGCAGGTCGTGAATGGTGCCGAGCAGCCCGTCGGGTACGCCCAACTCGTCACAGCTGCCGAGGCGGCCGTCCGGATAGAGGGTCAGCACGAAAGCGCATTTCTGTTCGGCGAAGTGACAGAAACGGGTGTCGCGGCCGGCGAGTACGCGTATCACGCTGGTGAAAGGCTCCAGCAGGAACCGCCGGAACAGACCGGAACCGCGCCAGTGGTCGTACGCCCGGACCAGGAACGCGGAGAATTCGAGTGGCGTGATCGCCCAACCGGCATGCTCCTCCCCCTTGGGCAGCAGGGGGAGCATCGTCTCGCGGTTACCGACCGGAATGCGTTTCGGCATGACGTTGAAGTCGAAGCAGGGAGAGAATTTCAGCGCCTTCACCGCGTCGAACCCGGCAACGAAGTCGAGCGTCTCCTCCGGGCGCCGGGACACGTCCTTCGTCACGGTCGATATCAGGCCCACGGCGAGACCACGCGCGGCGGCCATTTCCAATGCCACATGGACGCGCTCGGAGGTGCTCCGGTCGCGATAGTCGACCCGGTTGCGGTTGGCCTCTGGATCACCGTCGAGGGACACGCCGATGTCTATCTCGGGCCATTCCTCGGCAAACAGATCGAACCACTCGGGCGTCAGCATCGTCGCGTTCGTCTGGACGCTCAGGGAGATGTTCCCCGGGTAGCCCCGCAGAAGCCGCAGGAGGTCGGAGGTCGCCTCCATCCCGTACAGCAGCGGCTCGCCGCCGTGCAACTCCAGGCTCAGTGGCCGGCCGCCGGCCAGGTCGAGCAGGCGCGCGAGGGCGTCGAGGGGAAGCTTGTCGTAGCCGGCGTAGGGCTTGCGCTTCTCGTAGCAGTAGTAGCAGTTGATGTTGCAGGCGTCGCCGACGAGCTTCAGGATCACCGACAACGGCTCAGCCGGTCCGGGTATTCGCAGGTTCGCCTGCTCTGTCGTCATCGCTGCTACCACCATGACCTATCTAGGAGATCGCCCTTATCCGCGGTCGACAGTTCTGGTTTTCGGGTCATCAGATATCCCGCCCATGCGTCCCGAGTAGGCGCCGGAAACATCTGGCACCTCGTACGGGAAGACGGACGACACAGCCTCGTCGCCGCCCTTTTTTCTGGCCCGATAACACGCTGGAGGCTTCGGGATTCGGACCCTACCCGGCACTACCGTGATCCACAAGCCCCGATCAACGAGCGACTTGAACGCACACACCGCCACCCCGTCGACCCCACCACTTCGCAGGTCTCGCATGTACACGTCATGTGCGCTGAATATGCACGCCCGGTCGTACCATGTGCGCCGCGGATGCACCTTCGACAAAGTGCAATGCGGGGGAGAACAGGTACCGGGGTGTAAATGAAGAGGCAACCGGATAGCGGCCAGGTCGCCGAGCTCGACAACACGTACAGTGAGGCATCGAATACAGTTTCGCAAGTCGAAATGGTCGATGTCAGTTCACTTCGGGGGGGCTTCTCACCGAGGTTGGACGGGATCAGCGCGAGCCACACCAGGCTGCTCGGGGAGTTGACCGACGTGGTGCCGCCGATCGTTGTCCAGCGGTCCTCGCTGCGGGTGGTGGACGGCATGCATCGACTGCGGGCGGCACGTGCGCGCGGCGACAGGCGAGTGCCGGTGGTCTACTTCGACGGCTCCGACGCGGACGCCTTCGTCGCGGCGGTGCAGTTGAACATCGCGCACGGCCTGCCGCTGAGCACTCGGGATCGACTGACCGCGGCCGAACGGATCCTCGCCTCGCACTCCCAGTGGTCCGACCGCCGGATCGCGTCCGTGTGCGGGGTCGCCCCGAAGACCGTGGCCGCGCTGCGGCGACGTTCAACCGACAACAGTCACCAGCTGAACGTCCGGATCGGCCGGGACGGCCGCCGGCATCCGGTGTCGGCGGAGGCGGGCCGGCGGTTGGCCGAGCAGATCGTGCGTCGTGAGCCGGGTGTCAGCCTGCGCGAGATAGCGCGCCGGGCGGGCATCTCCGTGGGCACGGCGTTCGACGTCCGGCGCAAGGCGCTCGGCGAGGCTTCCGCCCCGGCGGTCGAGGTGACCGCCGCCGAGACGGCACCCGAGCCGCCGGCACCCGTACCCACATCCACCGATCGGCTGCCGGCGACAGCTGCGGACCTCAAAGCCGTCATCCGGCCGAGGTTGGAGCGGCTCGTCCAGGATCCCTCGCTGCGGTACACCGACCACGGCAAGGCCCTGCTCCGGCTGCTCACGGCAACGCTCACGTTCATCGCGCAGTCCGCGGATGCCGCCGGGACCGTTCCCGCGCACTGCCACGAACCGCTGCGCGCGGTCGCCCAGGCCTGTGCCGGTGGGTGGCACCAGTTCAGCGAGATGCTTGCCGAATAGCTGCCCCGGTCCCCCACGCCACGAGCGTCGTGTCTCGTCGCACCCTGCTCCGATACCAGGTGACATGCGGATCAACTCCCTGCTGGACACCGCCGCGCGACGGCATCCACACCGCGTCGCGGTCGGCGACCGGCTCCACCGGTGGAGCTACCAACAGCTCCGTCGACGCAGCATCAACCTCGCGAACCTGTTCCGGGCAGCGGGCCTACGGCCGGGTGACCGGATCGCCGTGCGAACCGGCGGCGCCGGCTTCGCGGCGATCCTGTTCGCCGCCGCGTACGCGGACCTGACGCTGGCGCCGCTGTCGACCGGGATGCGCCCGTTCCAGCTTCGCGCGGTCCTCGCGGACATTGCCCCGGTCCTGGTGATCGGGGTCGACCCGGCGAGTGTCGACGTCCCCGCGCCGACCTGGTCGGCGGAGCGGTTCGGGCAGATCCTGGCCACCCTCGACCAGCCCGTCGCCGATCCGCGTCCAGGCGTCGCCGACGATGCGCCGGCGGCGCCGGCACTCCTGATGTACACCTCGGGTAGCAGTTCGCAGCCCAAGGGTGTGGTCTGCCCGCACGAACGGATCCTCTTCGCGACCGAGGCGATCGGGCAGGTCCTGGCATATCGGCCGGACGACGTGGTGCTCTCCTGCGTGCCGCCGTCGTTCGACTACGGGCTCTACCAGATCCTGCTCAGCACGGCTGCGGGCGCGCGGTTGGAGATCCTCGGGGCGGGAGAGGGCATCGCTCTGCTGGACCGGATAGCCAGTTCCCAGGCCACAGTCGTACCCCTGGTGCCCGAGATCGCCACCGCGCTGCTCCGGCTGGCGGCCCGAAAGCCGCCGCCGGTAAAGCAGCCGGTCCGGCTGTTCACGAGCACCGGCGCCCGGATGCCGGCGCAGCTCGCCGACGGCCTGCGCGCCGCCTTCCCCGGCGCCGCGTTGACGCACATGTACGGGCTGACCGAGTGCAAACGGGCCACCATCCTGGAGCCGGACGGCGACCTGGTTCGCCCCGGCTCGGTCGGACGCGCGATTCCCGGCACCCTGGTACGGGTCGTCGACCGTCGCGGGCGTCCGCTGCCTCCGGGCAGCGTCGGTGACATCGTCGTCGAGGGCGGCAACGTCATGTCCGGCTACTGGCGCGACCGGCGGCTGAGCGCCGCCGTCTTCCAGCTGACCGCGGGGGTACGGCGACTGCGTACCGGCGACCGCGGCCACCTCGATGCGGACGGCTACCTGTATCTGCACGGCCGGCGCGACGATGTCTTCACACATCGCGGGGTGCGGTCGAGTACCGCCGAGATCGAGGCGGCGGCGATGGACGTCGCCGGTGTCGGCGGCGCCGTCACCCTTCCGCCGGACGAGCGGGGCCCGTTCACCGTCGTGGTGGTCACCGGCCGGCCAGCCAGCGACGTGCTGAGGGAGTTGGCCGGCCGGCTCGAACCGGCGAAGGTGCCGGTCCACTGCGTGACGCTCGACGCGTTGCCGCTCACCGCACACGGCAAAGTCGACCGTCGACGGATCCGCGCGATCGTGGACTCACGCCGATCGCCGACCCCCGTTCAAGTGCGGACACCTTGACGATATCGGGGTGATTGTTAGTCTGCCGATCTTCAGCCAGCCCCCGTCGATGACCATTGTTGGGATGAGAACCGGATGTCGTCTCGACAAGCCCGCCCCACTGCGGCCGATACCGAAACCGACACGGTCCATTCAGAAACCCGCGCGCTCTATCCATTGCTGCCGGGTCAGCTCACGCTTCACCGCACACTCCAGGAAATGCCGGAGGTCATGACATCCCTCTGGATGTCCTATCGGATCGACGGTCCGCTGGACGTTTCCGCATTCGTCGATGCGGTGCGGTCGACGGTGGCCAGGCACGCGGGGCTGCGGATCGGCGTCACGACGCAGGACGGCACCCCGGTCCAGTGGGTTCGCCCGATGCCGGACCAGCACCCGATCGTCACGCTGACCCAGGTCACCGCGAACGACACCGAACAGTTCACCCGGTACGTACGCGCCGTGCTGGCGACCGATCTCAGGCACACCTTCGATCTGGCGGTCGAGTACCCGTTCATCATCCGACTCCTGCGTTTCTCACCGACGCTGCACGCGGCGATCGGGGTGTTCTCCGCCCTCGCCGTCGACGCCACCGCCCGGATGACCGTCGTGCGCGAGATTTGGGACACGTACTTCGGTCGCCCGCCCGGCACCGAGCCGAAGGACGCCGACTATCTCGCCGCGGTGACCTCCCGGGCAGCTGCCGCCACCACCGGACGCTCGCGGGCGGTGTCCGCGTACTGGCGACGGCGCGCACCCTGGCTCCCGCCTCGCTGCCAGTTCCTTCCCGGCATCGGTGGACCGGCCACGCCCACCGCCCGGACCGAACTGCTGCCCGTCGTCGGCCCCGAATGGGAGGCGCTGCGCCACCGCTGGCAGGAGTCCGGCTTCACCACGGCCCAGTGGCTGCTCGCCGTGTTCGCCGCCACCGTCTTCCTGGTCACGCCGCAGGACCGGATCGCCGTCTCGATGCGGCTGAACGGCAGGCGTCACGCCGAGCGCGGCGTCGTCGGCATGTTCGACGTCACCGTGCCGGTCGTGCTCGACCGACCGGCACGGCCCGCCGACCTGCTGGTACAGGTCAGACGGGAGCAACTGGCGGCGACCTCGCGTCGGGACGTGTCGCCGCAGGTCCTGGACGAGATGTGGGCGGCAACGGCACGGCGGCTGGGGCATCCCGTCCACCGCACGCTGCTGATGACATACCTTGAGGACACCGCCGGCCTCGACCCGTCAGGTCGTGCCCCGGACACCGCCGGCCTCGACCCGTCAGGTCGTGCCCCGGACACCGCCGGCCTCGACCCGTCAGGTCGTGCCCCGGACACCGCCGGCCTCGACCCGTCAGGTCGTGCGCCGGTCACCATCGAACGCGGCGCGTACACCCCCGGTTTCCAGCGGATCGCCGACGGCCTGCGGATCGCCGTCAACGAGCGTCCCGACGGGCTGCGGATCCGGCTGACCGTCGACGGCGGCACCATGTCGCAGGAGAGCTTCACCAGGTTCGTCACCGCCTTCCGGGCGCGACTGGACGGAGATGACTCCGGCCGGGTCGCCGCGGCCCCGGCCGGCGCACCGGCTCTCGCGCCACTGCGGGCACCCGACGGCGCGGTGCTGCTGGTCGTCGACCTGGCCGAGGTCACCGCGGCTCTCGAAAGGCAGCCCGAGGTCACCAGCGCCACGGCCGCCGTGGAGATCGCGGACGACGGTGGATCGCGGGTCGCCGCCGAGGTCAGGGCCGGCGGCGTCCCGGTCACGGCGGACGATCTCGCCGATCGGGTCCGCGCCACGCTCGCGCACCGACCATACCTGGCGGTGCCCGGACGGATCTCGGTCGGACACGACTCCGCCTCCGGCGACCGGCCCGAGGCGCTACTCAGGGATGGAGTTGGTTGACCGGTGGAGAACGTCCACTCGGACACGACGATCGACGAGAAGGTCCTCGACGTGGTGGCCACCCGGGTCCTCACCGTGCCACCAACCGATGCCGCGGCACGCTATACCGCCGCCATGCGCCTGGCCGACCTGGGGATCGACAGCCTCGTGATGGCGGAACTCATCATCGAGTTCGAGCAGGAACTGGGCATCCTGCTCGACGTCGTGGCCGTCGACCGCATGGATACGCTCGGTGACCTCTGCCAGGCCCTACGACCGGCGGCGGGCTGATCCGTGCCCGTGTCGCTGTGTGATGACCAGATCAGCTCGCGGGTCGCGCGGCTGCGGGCCGCCGTCGCCGCCGCCGGCCTACGCCACCTCGCGGTAAACGTGACCGCCGGAGCCGACCTCGTGGTGGCGCTGCGCGCGCTGCGCCCGCTCGACGTGTCCGTCGTCCTGGTGGGCCCGACCACTGCCGCGCCGGCGTTGGCTCACCTCCGGCCGCAGGCCCTGCTCGACGTCGGCGAGGAGCGGATCCGGCGCACCACCGAGGCCGACGGCGAGCCCGGCGGCCGGCCGGCCGGAGTGTGGATATTCTCGTCGGGGACCACCGGCACCCCCACCCCGACCCACTGGAGCTGGCACGAGCTGAGCCGCGGTGCCGACTGGCTCGACGCGGCTGGCGGCGAGCGGTGGGGAGTCGGCTACAACCCGTCCACGTACGCCGCGGTGGCCGCCGTGAGCCAGGCGCTCGGCCGGGCCGCCCACGTCGACTTCCTCACCCCCACCGAGTTCGCCACCCGCGCATCCGCGCACTATGACGTCGTCGCCGGCACCCCCTCGTTCTGGCGGATGGCAGCGCTGCACCTGGGCACCGAGAGCGCCCGACCCCGGATAGACACCGTCTCGATGGGCGGCGAACCGGTGGACGCGAGCTTGCTGCGCCTGATCCGGGCCGCCTTCACCCCACGCCGCGTGCTGCAGATCTACGCCAGCACCGAACTCGGCCGCATCGCCACCGTCACCGACGGGCTTCCCGGCCTGCCCTGCTCGGTCCTCGACGGGTACGGGCCGGAGGGTAAGGCGTTGGCGATCCGCGACGGCGAACTCCTGGTGTCGTCCGGGCCGGGTGCGCCGTACCTGCCGACCGGCGACCTTGCTGCCGTCCACGACGAGCGGGTCCACATCCTCGGCCGGCAGGGCGATGTCATAAACGTGGGCGGCACGAAGGTCCTGCCGGGTCACGTGGCCCGGCTGTTGCAGGAGCACCCGGACGTCGCCGCGGCCCGGGTGTACGCGGTCCGCAGCAGCGTGCTCGGCGCCGTTGTCGGCGTGGACATCGTCACCCGGTCCGAAAACGACCCCGACGTGGTCGTCCAGCGGGTCAGGGCGTACGCCCGCCGGGTGCTCTCCCCGCCGGAACAGCCGCGCCGGTTCGCCGTGGTCGACCAGCTCGCGGTGGCCACCTCCGGCAAGGCGGCCCGTGGTGGATGAGACGAGCGGGACGGTGTTCGTCACCGGCGGGTCGCGCGGCATCGGCCTGGCGGTCACCCGCCAGCTGCTCACCGCCGGATACCGGGTCGTCGCCGTGTCGCGCACCCTGTCCGGCGAACTCGTGAGCCTGCGGGACACCGTCGGTGCTGCCCTGACGTTCCTCCCCGCCGACCTCACCCGCGGCGACGACCGGGTCGCGGTGGCCACCCGGATCCGGGGCTGCGCCGACCTGCACGGCCTCGTCAACAACGCGGGGGTGGCGACCGGCGCGCTGCACGTGGCCACCGCCAGCGCCGACGTGAGCCGGATGTGGCAGCTGAACGTCGAGGTGCCCATGTCCCTGTGCCAGGCCGCGGTCAAGGCGATGTACGGCAGCGGTGGACGCATCGTCAACATCTCGTCGATCGCGGCCCACCGGACCTTCCGCGGGCTCGGCGCCTACACCGCCACCAAGTGTGCTCTCGAAGGGTTCTCCAGGGTGCTCGCCGCCGAGGTCGGCCGCCGGGGCATCACGGTGAACTGTGTCGCTCCCGGCTTCATCGACACCGCGATGACCACCGCGATCGCGGACGACGTCCGCGCCGCGATCCACCGTCGCAACATGCTCGACCGAGACGCCACCCCCGGCGACGTGGCGCGGTCGGTGGAGTTCCTGCTCTCCCCCGCTGCGGCGGCCATCACCGCGCAGGTGGTCCGGGTCGACTCGGGCAGCGGCGGATGAGCACGCTGGACGAGCGTGGGCAGGTGGAGCAGCCCACCCCACCGCCAACCGAATTCACCAACCGGCGCCAACGCTTCCGGCGCGAGGCGGTACGCAACTACGGCCTCACCCGGGAGACCGGAGAGCCGGTGGACCTGCGCTGGCGGGCCCGACCAGGGCTGGGCTTCCTGCGCGACCTGCGGTGGCGAAACCTGCGGGCGGCGCTGGCGCATCGGCGCAACCGCGTACCAGTCGTGCTCCAGTCCCAGATGAGCGACTGCGGGGCCGCCGCCCTGGCGATGGTCCTCGCCTACTTCGGTCAGCCGGTGCCGCTCGATGCCCTCCGGACGGAGACCAACACCGGCCGGGACGGGGTCGCGGCCCGTTCGATGCTGGCCGCCGCCCGGCGTCGCGGCCTCGTCGCCCGCGGTGTCCGCGTCTCCATCGGCGGGCTACGTAACCTTCCCCCGGCCACCATCCTGTTCTGGAACTTCGTACACTTCGTCGTGCTGGAGCGGGTGACCGACAGCCACATATACGTCGTCGATCCGTCCTTCGGGCGGCGCAAGGTCAGCCTGGCGGAGGCCGGCAAGGCGTTCACCGGGGTGGCGTTGGAGTTCCACCCGCCGATCGGCGGCGCGGATCCGAGGCGCGCAGCCGGCCGCCACGCCCTCGGCGCCGCTCGCATGCCCTACGCGACCAGGTTCTTCCCCCGCACCAGCGCCTGGTTGCCCCTGGTCCTGACCTCGGTCGCTTTGACCCTGTGCAGCCTGGTCGTGCCGATCGCCTCCTCCTACGTCGTGGACTGGGCCAGCCGGCCCGGCGAACCGGCCAGCGTCTGGTTGTTCGTCGCCGCGCCGCTGGTGCTGTTCGCGATGTACTTCTGGATGCAGACCGCCCGGCGGATGGCGTTGCTGTCCATCCAGACTCTTGCCGACAAGTCGGTGACCCTGGGAACGGTCCAGCATCTCGTGTCCCTGCCCTTCGACTACTTCGCCCGCCGCCACACCGGCGACCTCGCGATCCGGGTCCGTACCAGCAACGCGGTCCGTCAGGTGCTGACCGGGAGTGCGCTGTCGGCCGTGCTCGACGGCGTGCTGGTGCTGGTGTACGGCTGGCTCGTCGTCATCGCCGACCCGCGCCTCGGCACGCTGGTGCTCGCTCTCGCCGTCGTCCAGGTCGGTGTGCTCGCCGTCAGCTGGCGCCGGCAGGAGTACCTCACCGCCGCCCTGCTGGAGGCGCAGGCGAGGGCACAGACTGAGCTGTTCCAGCTGCTCGACGGCGTGCCGACGCTCAAGGCGTCCGGGCTGGAAGGTGCGGCGGCCGAGAACTGGAGCCACACTTTCGCCGCCGAGGTGAATGCCAGGACCAGCAGCCGGCGGTTCCTCGCCGTCTGCGAGGCTGCCAGCACGGCGATCCAGTTCCTGGCGCCCCTCACGGTGCTCGCCGCCGGTCTGGTCCTGCTCGATCGGGGCGAGATCTCACTGTCCCGGGTGGTGGGCTTCTCCGCCCTGGCCATGGGCATGTTCGTGCCGCTGGCCAGTCTCACCCAGACCGGCCTGCAGGTCGCCGGGCTACGGGCGACGTTGACCCGGCTGGCTGACATCCTCGACGCTCGCCCCGAGGCCGGTCCGGACGCGGTGGTGCCGGCCCGGGTCACCGGCGCGGTCCGACTCGACGCGGTCCGGTTCGCCTACCCCGGCACCAGGACACCGGCGGTGGCCGACATCGACTTCGAGATCGTGCCCGGTCAGTTCACCCTCGTCGTCGGTGCGTCCGGCTCCGGCAAGTCGACGCTGGCCATGCTGCTGGCCGGGCTCTACCTGCCCAGCGCCGGCACGGTCCAGCTCGACGGGAGGCCGTTCGAGCAGCTCGACCGACCTGCCGTGCGGCGGTCGATGGCCTACGTACGCCAGGACGCCCGGCTGTTCGCCGGCACCATCCGGGAGAACATCGCGTTGGGCCGGCCGGAGTGCACTCTCGACGACGTCATCGCGGCGGCGCGGCTGGCCGAGGTCCACGACGACATCGACGCGATGCCGATGCGGTACGAGACGCTGCTCGGCGCCGCCGGGGCAGGCCTGTCGGGTGGTCAGATCCAACGCATCTCGCTGGCCCGGGCCCTGGTCCGCGGTTGTGACCTGCTCATCCTCGACGAGGCGACAAGCGCCCTCGACCGGCTCACGGAGGACCGGATCGTGACCAACCTGCGCGGAACGGGCCGCACCCTGGTGGTCATCGCGCACCGGCTGTCCCACCCGGAAGCCGCCGACCAGATCCTGGTGATGAGCGACGGCAGGATCGTCCAACGCGGCCGGCACGAGAGCCTCGTCGCCGAGGACGGCCCGTACCGACGGCTCGTAGGGGTTGCGCCGTGACCGCGCCGCAGGGCCTCGACGCCGGGGCGCTCGACGACCTGCTGGCGCTGATCCTGCGCGTGCCGGACAGACACCGGCGGTTCGAGGTCGACGCCGCCACCGCCGCCGCCAGGTACGAGATCGACGAGCCCACGACCGCCTTCCTCGCCGCCGCTGGCCTACCCTCGACGTCCGGTCCGGACGGCAGCCGGTTCGACGCCACCGACCTGCGCAACGTCGCGGTCCACCTGTTCGCGCGGTCCCGCGAGCGTAGGGTGCTGGCCTGGTGGATCCGGGAGCTGGAGCGCCCCGCCGCCGTCACCCGTTACCGGATGGACTACGTGGCACGGTGCCCGGAGCCCGGCCATGCCGGGCCGTGCCGGTACCGCCTCGCGGTGCCGGAGGACGACTGGCACGAGACAGGCGCGGTGCCGCAGGACGGCGCCGTCCTGCACTCGGTGACGTTCGACCGGCCACGCCGGTGGCCCGAGCTGCCGGCCGCGCTGCTCGGCCTGCTGGACGAGACCCGGCACATCCGGTTTCTCTGGCTCCCCGAGACGCTGCGCGCCGATGCCAGTTTCGTCCGGGCCACCGGCGTCGGGGACTGCGTCGGCGTGGCCCACTTGCTGGTCGAGGAGGCCCGCCGTCGCGGGCTGGCGGCACGGTTCTCCCACGGCAGGTCACTGACCCCGCCCATCTCCGCGTCACACTCGTGGGCCGAGTTCCACCTGGACGGGGTCTGGGTTCCCGTCGACCCGGTGCTCGTGGACGCGCTGCGGCACTGGGGCATCGCCGGACCGGGATGGCAGCGGACCTCGTCGCTCGGCACCGTCCTCGGCCGCGTCGGCGCCCGACGACGTGACCTCGTGACCCACGCCGGTCAGCCGGTTGCCGCGAAGTTTCCCACCTACGTCGAGACAGGAGATTGACATGGTGGACTGGCCACCCGCCTTCGAATCGCTCATCCGGCAGCGTAGTCGGCTGCTCGGCGCCGACACGCCACTCGACCCCGACCGCGGCCTGTCCGACCTGGGGGTCGACTCGCTGGAGGTGGTCGAGCTGATCGTCAATCTGGAGACCGAGTTCGACATCGAACTCCCGCCCGGGCTGCTGCGGCCAGAGGTGTTCGCGACGCCGGGCACCATCTGGGCCGCGGTCAGGGGTCTGGTATGAGCGGCCCTGCCGAGGAGGGACAGTTGGGGCCAACCTGGGCCCGGCTCGCCACCGTCGCCGCCAAGTTGAGTGACCAGTCGCGCGACCAGCGTTACCACGTCTTCGACGTCTTCGACTGGCCGAGCGAACTGCCGACCGACCAACACTGGATGAGCCCGGAGCTGACCACGTGTTACGGCACCCCGGTGTGGGACCGCCTGTCGGAGACCGATCGGCTGCGCCTGACCCAGGCCGAGGCGGTCAACTTCTTCAGCCTCAACGTTCACCTCATCCGGGACCTGATCGGTGAGGTGGCCGGACGGATCTACGACACGCGCTACCCGGGGCTGTCGGAGTTCTTCCACGACTTCATTCATGAAGAGAACGAGCACATGTGGTTCTTCGCCCAGTTCTGCAACCGGTACGGGGGCAGGGTCTACGGCACCAAACGTGTCGTCGGACAGGCCGCCGAGGGCAACGACGCGATCCGCGACGTCATGGTCTTCGGTCGCATTCTCATCGCCGAGGAACTGTGCGACTACTTCAACGCGAAGATGGCGACGGACACCCGGCTTCCGGAGATCGCGCAGCGGATCAACGCCGTCCATCATCAGGACGAGTCGAGACACATCGCGTTCGGCCGGCAGATGATGTGGGCGCTGTACGACGAAGCCACCCGGAACGCGACACCGGAGGAGGTCGAGAGAGCCGCGACGTATCTGTCGCGCTACATCACCTCGTGTCTGCGGGCCTTCTACAACCCGGCGGTGTACGCCGACGCGGGCCTCGACGGCGCCAGGCGCATCCGGTCCGAGGTGATCGGCGACCCCTACCGTCAGGAGTTCCACCGGGCTGTGATGCGCAAGACCACCCGGTTCTTCGGTCGGATGGGCCTGTTCACCGAGGAAGCGGTCGCCTGGTGACCGGCCAGCTACCGCAACGGCTCCTGCACGAGTGGTTCACCGCCGGCCTGGCGACGGCACCCGACCGCGTCGCGCTGCGGATCGGCAGTCAGGAGTGGACCTACACCCAGCTGGACGACGTGGCCCGACGCTGGGCCGGTGACCTGACCGCCAACGGTGCCCGGACCGTCGGCATCCTCGCGGCGCGCAGCATCGAGTCGTACGCGGGACTTCTCGCCACGCTCTACGCCGGTGCCACGGCGGTGCCGCTCAGCCCGGCCTTCCCGGTGGCCCGGACCTGCCGGATGGCGGCGATCGCCGGTGTCGACACGGTGATCGCCGACCGGTCGGTGGCGGCCCTGCCGCACCTCGTCGCCGCCCTGCCCGGCCTTCGGGTGGCGGCGCCGGCCGCGACGCCACTGCCCACCCTGCCCGAAACGGCGTACGACGACGCGGCCTATGTGCTGTTCACCTCGGGTTCCACCGGCCAGCCCAAGGGCGCCCCGATCACGCACGCGAACATGGACAGCTTCCTGCGGTACAACCTCAAGCGGTACGACATCGGCCCGGACGACGTTTGCTCGCAGACCTTCGACCAGACCTTCGACCTGGCGATGTTCGACCTGTTCATGGCCTGGGGCGCGGGCGCGACGGTAGTGTCCACGCCACCACAGGTGTTCGCCGCGCTACCGGACTTCCTGGCCGCCGAGCGGGTGTCGCTCTGGTTCTCCGTGCCGAGTGCCATCGCCGTGGTACGGCGCCGGGGCGGGCTGGCCCCCGGTGCGATGCCGACGCTGCGGTGGAGCCTGTTCTGCGGTGAGGCGCTGCGCCTGACCGACGCCCTGGACTGGCAGCGGGCGGCACCCGGGTCCACCGTGGAGAACCTTTACGGCCCGACCGAGCTGACCATCGCCTGTTCGGCGCATCGGCTCAGCGCCGACTCCGCCGACCTCGCCGTGCACGGTGTCGTCCCGATCGGCCCGCTGTACCCGCATCTGCGGTACCGGATCATCGAGGACGGGGTCGACGGCGTCGAAGGTGAGCTGTGCGTGACCGGAGCGCAGCTGTTCCCCGGCTACCTCGACCCCGCCGACGATCAGGGCCGCTTCCACACCGGCGACGGCCGGCGCTGGTACCGCACCGGCGACCGGGTCCGGCAGCTCGCCGGTGCCGAACTCGCCTACCTCGGCCGGATGGACCGCCAGGTGAAGCTGCGCGGCTACCGGGTCGAGTTGGACGAGGTCGAGTGGCACGTCGAGCAGTTGCCCGGTGTGCAGCGGGCCGTCGCGGTGGCGTACGAGGCGGCCGGGCGAACCGAACTGGCGGTGTTCTACGTCGGTGCGCCCGGCCTGGACGTCCGCGGCCCGATGGCCTCGCTCGTGCCGGGCTACCTGGTGCCGAGGCTGTGCCAGCACGTCGAGGCGCTGCCGCACAACGCGAACGGCAAGATCGATCGCGCGGGCCTCGCCGCGCGCGCCCGGGACCTCACCGGCGGGGAGCGCGTCGCCCATGCCTGAGTGCCCGCCGATGTGCCCGCCCGCCGACGCCGACCTCGGGGCGATGCTGTCGATCCGCCGCTTCGAGTACGCGGTACTCGACCTGCTCGGCCGCGGACTCATCAGCGGCACCACCCACACCTGTCTGGGGCAGGAGTACATCCCGGTGGCCGTCGAGTCCCTGCTCCGGCCGGACGACGAGGTGTTCAGCAACCATCGCGGACACGGGCACTACCTGGCCAGGTACGACGACCCGGCCGGCCTGCTCGCCGAGCTGGCCGGCCGGGTAGGTGCGGTGTGCGGCGGGATGGGCGGCTCGCAGCACATCCGCCGGGCCGGTTTCATCTCCACGGGGATCCAGGGGCAGCTGGTACCCGTCGCGGCGGGTGCCGCCTTCGACCTGCGTCGCACCGGCGCAGGGGCGGTCTCGGTCGCCTACATCGGCGACGGCACCTGGGGGCAGGGCGTGGTGTACGAGGCGCTCAACCTCGCCGCGCTCTGGCGGGCGCCGCTGGTCGTCATCGTCGAGCACAACGGGATCGCCCAGTCCACTCCGACCCACGCCCAGATGGCCGGGACCGTCGCCGGGCGCTGCGCCGGGTTCGGCATCCGGCACGTCAAGCTGGTCGATGTCGACGTCCACCGCATACGGACCACCCTCGCGCCGCTCGTCGCCGAGGTCCGCCACGACGGCGCCCCGCTGGTGGTCGAGTTCGAGACGGTACGGCTGGGACCGCACAGCAAGGGCGACGACACCCGTACCCCGGCGCAGCTCGACGCCGTCGCCGGACGCGACTGGTACGCACGGTGCCGCGCGGCCTTTCCCGAGCAGGTCGACCGGCTCGACGCCGTCGCGACCGCCAGGATCCGCGACGTGGTCGACGAGGTACTGGCCCGGCCGCTGATCGGTGCCGGTCATGGATGACCGGCGCACGGAGCGGGTCGGTGCGCACCTCAACCGTGCGCTGGCCGCCCTGCTCACGAGGCGGCCGGATCTCTACCTGATCGGTGCGGACGTGGCCGACCCGTACGGCGGAGCCTTCGGTGTCACCCGGCGTCTCTCCACCGAGCATCCCGACCGGGTACTCACCACGCCGATCAGCGAGCAGGCGATCGTCGGTTTCGCGGTGGGCCTGGCCCTGCGGGGCCGGGAAGCGGTGGTGGAGATCATGTTCTCCGACTTCGCCACCCTGTGCTTCGACCAGATCGCGAATCTCGCCGGCAAGGTGGTCAGCATGTACGGCGAGCAGGTGCGGATGCCACTGGTGATCCGCTGCCCGACCGGCGGCAACCGAGGCTACGGTCCCACCCACAGCCAGAGCCTCCAGAAGCATTTCCTGGGGATCCCCAATCTCGCCCTGTACGAGATGAGCCCGGTGCACGACGGGTACGCGACACTCGCCCAGATCCTCGACTCCGCCGCTCCCGCGCTGTACTTCGAGGACAAGGTGCTCTACGGCCGGCGGCGGTTCGGCGCAGCCACCGGCGACGAGATGTTCCACCGTGAGTTGATCGGTGGCTCCTGCGACTTCGCGGTGCTGGGCATTCGCGACGTGGACCCGGTCGACGTCGTCGTGATCGCGCCGGGCGGCCTCACCGACCGGGTCCTCGGTGCGATGCGCGACGCCTATCTCGGTGACGAGACAGCGGTGCGGGCGGTGGTGCCGTCCCGGCTCTACCCGTTCGACCCGGCACCGCTGGCCCCGCTCGTCGGCCGGGCGCGGCGGGTGGTGGTCGTCGAGGACGCGGTGGCCGGCGGGGTTTGGGGAGCCGAGGTCGCCCAAGCCATCCACCAGCGGATGTGGCACCTGCTGTCCGGGCCCGTCCGACTGCTCCACGCGCCGTCGGGCACCATCCCTGCCGCCGCTCATCTGGAGCGTGCGG
Organism: Verrucosispora sp. WMMD703; assembly: GCF_049178935.1. Lineage (NCBI taxonomy): Bacteria > Bacillati > Actinomycetota > Actinomycetes > Micromonosporales > Micromonosporaceae > Micromonospora > Verrucosispora sp. WMMD703. The sequence continues at coordinate 3,758,238 of NZ_JBMHMM010000004.1, forward strand.
TGCTGGTGCAGGCCGACGATATCCGCGCCACGGTGACGGCGGTGGCCCGTGGGTGACCTCCGCCTGCCCCGGCTCAATGCGACCGACGACGAGTACACGCTCCTCGAATGGCTGGTCGGGGACGGCGCACCGGTCGGCGTGGGGACCGCGGTGGCTCTCGTGGAGACGTCCAAGGCAGCGCACGAACTGGTCACGGACGTCGCCGGAATGCTGTGGCACCGGTTGGACGCACCCGCCACCTGCCGCCCCGGGCAGTTGATCGCCACCGTCGCCGGAGGCGACCATCCGCAGCGGTCGCGGGCGGACACCGATGCTCCCGGTGCCCGATCGGTGGCCGCCGGCACCGATGCGGTCGCGTTCACCGTCACCGAACCGGCTCGGCAGCTCATGGCCCAACATGGCCTCACCGACGCGGCGATACGTTCGATCGGTAAGCAGGTCGTCTCCCGGTCGGACATCGAACGGCTCGTCGCCGGGCAGCCGGCGCCGGACGCGGCCGACCGGGTGACCATCACACCCGCCCAGCGACGGATCGCCCGCACCGTGTCCGCCGCACACCGGGAGATTCCCGCCGCCTACACCGTGGCGAAGGTTGTCGCCGACCGGCTCGGACGACGCCTGCGTGAGCAGGCGGCGTCCATCGGCTATCTCGGCGTTGCGGAGCTTGTCGTCGAAGCGATCGCGGCGCAGCGGGCCGAGTTTCCCCTGTTCTTCGCACGTCCGGTGGACGACGAGGCGGCGACCGTACGGCCCGGTGCCCACGTCGGTGTCACGATCGACGTCGGGACGGGCCTCTACCTGCCGGTCGTCGCCGACGCCGACACCCGACCGCTGCGGGACATCGCGGCCGACCTGCTGCGGTTCCGGCATGCCGCGGTACGTGGCGGGTTCGCCGAAGCGGATCTCACCGGATCCAACATCGCGCTCACGATCCACACGGACGCCGACATCGTCCACGCGCAGCCGCTCATTTTCCCGGAGCACACCTGCGCGTTGTCGCTTGCCTCGATGCAGCGTGAGTTGACACTTCAGGGCGACGGATCCGTCACGACAAGCGAGTATTTCCATCTCGGTCTCGCATACGACCATCGGTTTATCAACGGCCGGTCGGCGGCGGCATTCCTACGGGCGGTCAAGGCCGACCTGGAGTCACGATGACGACCGCCACCGGCTGTTGGTTGAACACCATTGGGCGGCGTCTTTGCCGACATTTCGGAGATATCCTGTGGCCTCCACGCTCCATCGGTGTCATCGATCCGCTCTGGAGCTACCGGTGGAAATCGACCACTTCCACCTCCTACTCCTGGATCGACCGCCGTGGTGGAGGAACACGCCTATCGGCGACCCTGGAAGGGGGTGAAATCACATGACCGAGGTCGAGTTCGAGGCCGTCGACATCCGCGAGATGGCTGACGAGGAGCTGGACGACATCGTCGGCGGCCCCAACGCCTGCCAGTGACGACTAGTCGGTAGGAGGCGCCTGAGCCGCTGTGCTCAGGCGCCTCCGTCCCACTTTCAGACGAGCGACTTCGAGGCGGGCAGTTCACGGTCGACGGCCGGGTCGAAGAACCGGCTGAGGAAGTCCTGCTGCCACACCCGAGGCTCGGCCAGATCCCACTGGCCGTACTGGGTGAGCAGTTGGTCCGGCGCGCTGCATCGCTGCCGGAGCGCCGCGAGGGTGTCCGCCGCGACGGTGTCCGGAAAGAGCATGTTGAGGTGGGCGAGCCCGTAGTACACGGGCTCAGCGACGCGGTACTCGTCGACGCGTGCGAGCAGCAGGTCCCACGAGAAGTCCGGACCGGCCGAACGCACCAACTCGGCGATGTCCACATACTTGATCAGCCGGCGATGCTTGCCGCCACGGGTCATGAACCTGAGGGTCGTCGACGTCTTGTAGATGTGGGCGGCCAGATCGACGACCGCGTCCTCGGCGGACGGCACGAGGAACGAGGCAGCACCGTACCGGTGGTGCTGGGCGTGTGCCACGACGGCGCTGACCGGGACGTCGTAGCCCTTGCCCGGCAGGGCCAGCGACACGTTGACGTCGACGCTGACGATCGGGCAGTCGATCTCACCGGTCAGCTTGTTCAACTTGGGCAGGTCGCTGCCGTAAAGACGCCAGAAGGCACGCTCCCGCTTGCTGAGCGGGACGATCCCGTTCACCGACGGGTGGCCCTCCACATAGCCCAGCTGCTCAAGCACCTCGACAAGTGCCGGCGCCTGCTCTCGGACGACGAGGACGTCCAGGTCGCCCATCGGCCGCAGGCCCGGCTCCTGGTATGCCGAGAAGGCCAGATGGCCGCCCTTGCGCAGCAGGACGGTGACGCCCTGCGTGACGGCGGCGTCGCTGATCGCCTGGATCTCGCGCAACATGACCTCGTTGGTCCGCCGGGTGTCGCGGTAGGTGGCGTACAGCAGCATCATGACGGCGGGGTCGAGACCGGTCACCGTCTTGTCGGTCAGGAAGCGCCACCCGTGCCAACCCACGAGAGCGGCGACGCGGTGGCGCGCCGCCTGAGCGGCGAACTGCCCCCAGTCCAACCCTGGCGCGTCCTGGGCAAGGATCTCGCGCACGCGAGCCAGCTGCGGGTCCGCGACATGTTGCCTGCCAAGCAGCAGCAACAACTCCGACTCGACCGACATCACGGCCATTCGGCCTCCTCTTCGACTGCGCTACGACCCTGGCACCCAGGGGCTCGCTCTCCATCCACTGTGTCCATCCGGACCCGGGGGACGCGGTTCGTCTGCCCCGGTGGGAGGAGCTGACGCAGTTTAGATGGTCATCTGGGGTGCCGCCGCCTGCTCAACCTGCCCGATTCCCCTCGGCCCGGGACGCCCGCAGGGCAGCAGCGCCTCGTCTCCGGCCGCGCCCGAGCGCCGCCGCGGTTGGCTACCGCAGCCGGCGGGCGGGAAATCGGGCCGGCGGATCGGCGATCGCCGACTGGGCGGCGATCAGCTGAAGTTCCCGGGTGCCGGCTGCCAGGGTGGCCTCCAGCACCGCGAAGATCGATGCGGTGGTGCGTTCCAGCGCCGTGGCCGGCGAACCCGTCGTGGACAGGTGCGCCAGGTACAGGGCGGCGGTGACGTCGCCACCACCGTTGGGGTTGATGGGCAGCAGCGGGGTGGTCACCGCCCAGGCACCGGCGTCCGAGACGGCCACCACCTCCAGCGTGTCCGCCGGCAGGTCGCCGTGCAGCACGCTGGTCACCAGGACGTGCCGGGGCCCGGTGGCGCGTACCGCGTCGACGGCGGCCAGCAGGTCGTCGACCGTGTTCGTCGGTCGGCCGGCGAGGAACTCCAGCTCGAACTGGTTGGGGGTGACGATGTCCGCGCGCGGCACCACCACGTCGCGCAGGTACTCCGGGATGCCGGGCCGGACGAACATGCCCCGGCCGACGTCGCCCATCACCGGGTCGCAGCAGTAGAGGGCGTCCGGGTTGGCGGTCTTCACCAGGGTCACCGCGTCGAGGATCACCGCGCCCATCGCCGGATCCCCCTGGTAGCCCGAGAGCACCGCGTCGGCGTCGCCGAGCACACCACGGTCGGCGATGCCGGCGATCACCTCGGCGACGTCGGCGGGGGCCAGCAGCGGGCCGCGCCACGCGCCGTAGCCGGTGTGGTTGGAGAAGTGCACCGTCAGCACCGGCCAGACCTCGTGGCCGAGCCGCTGCAACGGGAACACCGCCGCCGAGTTGCCGACGTGACCATAAGCGACCGAGGACTGGATGGACAGGATTTTCACCGTCTCATCATGGCGGTCGGCGGCCCCCGATGGGACCGGGCCCGGCTATCGCCCGGCGCGCAGCCTGAGCACATAACTGGCGGTGAGCGCGACGGTGCGGTCCGCATCCTGGGACAGCTCGCCGAGGGCACGGGCGGCAGCGCTCCCGGGAATGTCGGCGAGCGCCTGCGTCAGCCGACTACGTACGGGTGAGGCGACGCCGTCGCTGCCGAGGCGCGCGACCAGGCGGCCGGCGATCTGTTCCGCGAGCGCGGGCTCACCGGCCAGCGCAGTCAGTGCGTCGGCGGCGTCGGCCTCGTTCGTCTCCTCGACGACCATCTCGATCAGGGTCGGGATCGCCTCGGCCACGCCACGTGCCCCGAGCGCGAGTGCCGCATACCTGCGGACGACGAGGTCGGGGTTGGCGAGGGCGTCCCGCAGCAGCGCGGTCGCGTCGTCGTCCGGGATCTCGGCGAGGGACTTGACGGCGCGTTTGCGTACCTCTGGGTCGAGTTCGTCGAGCCCCGCTGCCAGCAGCGCGGTGGCGCCGTCGGCCGACTGCGCCAGCGCCCAGCGAAGGGCACCGGCGACGTTCGGGTCCGACTCGCTCAGTACCGCCTCGACCAGTGCCTCCACCGGCACCGCCGCCTCGCCGGTCGAGGACAGGGCCGCGCGTTGGCGTCGCCCGGCGTTCTCCGAGCCGAGGGCCTGGAGCAGGGCGACGACCTGGAGCACGTCCGCCCAGTCGGCGGGTTGCGCGGCCCCGATCCGACGCAGGCGGGTGAGCAGCTCCGTCTGCGCCGCGATCCGCTCCCGGGTCTGCTGGATCAGATCCTCGACGAGCTGTGCCGGGGTGAAGCCGGGGTCGTCAAGCGCCCGCCGGACCTCCCGCAGCGACAGCCCCAACGACCGCAGGCTCTCGATGTGGAAGATCCGGCGGATGTCGTCGCTGGAGTACTCCCGGTAGCCGGCTCCGCTGCGGCCCGTCGGCTCGACCAGACCGAGCGATTCGTAATGCCGGAGCATGCGGGCGCTGACGCCGGACCGTCGCGCCACCTCACCGATCAGCACCGCCGGTCACCGCTTCCGATCGTTCTCGCCGAGGGCCACCACGCGCTTCGCCTCCTCGATCGCGAATGCGAAGCCGGCGTCCGGGTCGTCGAGCAGACGTTCCGTGGCGATCGCGTGCTGACGTACCCCTGGGTCGGCATCGCGCGCCCCGGCCCGCAGGATCGGAGTGATCACCTCACCGAGCGCGATCAGCGCCCGGCTGAGGCTCAACTGCGTCTCCCGCCCGCCGCGCCCGAGCTGGGTCGCCAGCACCTCGGCCAGGGCTGGCTCGTCACCTTGAGGTACCAGCACCACCGCCGCCCGCCAGGCGCTGCGGGCCACCTCGTCGTCGGCGTCGGTCAGCAACGCCCGGGTGATCGCCGGCCACGCCCGCCGGTCCCCGATCTTGGACAGCGTGTGTAGCGCCTGGCTGCGGGCCTGGGCGGTTTCCGAGCGAAGTTCCGCGACGAGGCGGGGCACGGTCAGTTCGGCCGGGTGCCGGGTGAGGGCCCAGGTGAGCATCTCGCGTACGGAGAACTCGGGCTCGACCGCGCAGCGCTCCACGAGCGTGTCGACGAAGCCGGGGTCGGGGGCCGTGCCGGCCGCCATCGCCGCCCGCAGCCGCACCGACGAGATGTCGCTCGACAGTCCGCGCAGAATCCGCACCGTGTCCGTGGCCTCCTGGGGCCTGCTCATCCGGATCACCTCCTCGACACAGTGAAGACCTTGTCACTCTGTCAAGGTCAAGCCGTGGGTGCCGGCAGATCTCCGCGGCACCCACGGCTCGCCGAGGCGTCCGGTCAGCGCTTCGGCGCCTTGACCTTCTGCTTGTTGTGGTTGTTGCCCCGACCGTCGGGCTTGTAGTTGCGCTCGACGTTTCCGGCCGCGTCGACGGAGAACCAGTGCACGGTCGTACCGACGGGGATGGTCAGCGTCTCACCGCCCTCGCGGATGCCGGCCGAGCCGTAGAGCGTGGAGTCGTAGGTGGGTCGGCTCCGGTCCAGCGTGTAGAACACCGCCGCCGGTTCGCTCGTGGAGAAGGTGACGTCCACCATGCCCGGGGTGGCGCTCGCAGTCACCGACAGGGAGCTTCTCGGCCGCTTCCGGTCCGTGTCGAAGTCCCGGGCCACCCGCAGCATCTCGGTCAGGCCGTTGGCGAACTCCATCGTCTCGGCGTGCGCCTCCTGCCAGGCCGGCTGGAACGAGGTGCCGACCTCGAAGTTCCAGGCGTAGATGCCGTACTTGTACCAGAGCATGTCACCGGAGTTGCCGGCCGCCGAGTACAGCACGTCGGCGATGGGGCCGGTCCGGGCCGGGGTGACCGCCAGGTTGCGGTGCCGCTTGATGGCGGTCAGGATGCGCGACGACGCCCCCCAGAACAGCGACTCCTCGGCCAGCGTCGGTCGCGGCGCCGAGATCCGGCCGGGCACGGCGTAGGAGCCGGGCGACCACATGAAGTAGTTACCCGACGAGTGCAGGTTCATCGAGAACTTGATGTTCGGTCGGGCGGCCAGCCAGTCGACGTTGCGGTTCTCCGGCTCCGACAGCTCGCTCGGCCCGGCGTACGTGCCGCTGGTGCAACTGGTCGACGCGCCCGCATAGCCGTCGAAGAGGCTGTACTCGGTGTAGTTGCGGTTGTTGTCCACGCCCCACGAGTTGCGGCCGAGGAAGTCCGCCGGCGCCTCCGGGGCGCAGTGGTTTGTCATGTTCTTGCGCTGGGAGTTGAAGTCGTAGAACGAGTAGTGCCCGCCGTCCGGGTTGATCGACGGAGCGATCCAGATGTCGAGGTTGTCCACCAGGTCGCGGGTCTTGCGGTCGTGCGCGTAGTTGCGCAGCAGCCGCTCGGCGGTCTCGATGGTGACCAGCGGCGGCACCCACTCCCGGGCGTGCTCCTGGGCGTACGCGAGCACCCCGAGCCGGGAGCCGTCGCGGTGCTTGCCGATGCGGATGGCGTACACCGGGTGCGGGTCGCGGGAGACCGACGCCGGCGCGGCGAGGCCGTCGGAGAGCGCGGTGCGCGCGACCGGCGCGACCACGCCGGTGCCCGGGCTGCCCCGATAGGTGTACGCGGTCAGCAGCGTCCCCGCCTGCGCGTTGAGCGCGGCGACGACCTGCTCGGCGGTGCTGGTGACGGTGCCGCTGCCGTCGGTGGCGAGGTCGACGCTGACCTGGGTGCCGGTGACGGTCACCGCCAAGGGTGCGTCGGCGACGCCGGGATCGGCGAACTCGACGGAGATGTCGTTGCCGCCCTGGTGGCCCCAGGCCAGCGAGTCGACCGCGACCCGGCTGTCGTTGGCGGTGCCGAGCACGGCCTGCGCCTTACGCCGGTAGCCGTTGGTCCGGTACGGCAACTCGACGATCTCCGAGATCTTCGGGTACTGCGCGGACAGGGCCTTGATCCGGTCGTACAGCTCGGTGGGGGTCAGGTAGCTGGCCACGAAGTCCTTCATGTAGCCCGGCCCCTCGGGGTCCTTCGGCGGAATGGGCAGCCACTCGTTGACCTTGGCCACCGCCATGTCACCGCTCGGACTGGTGATCCGCACGTACGCCGGGCGACTGGTCACCTGCGCCGCGCCCCGGTGGTAGAGGTAGACACCGGCGTCGACGAACCGGGAGATGGTCTGGGTGCCGCCGGAGCCGATCTCGGTGCCCGGCCCGCTGTCCCGCTCGACGGTCAACGGGCTGGCGTCGGTCTGCCCCTGCGCCCACTTCGCCTCGACCGAGAGCACCTGCGTGTCGCCGGAGGTGTAGTAGTCCGCCCGGATGATTTTGACGTCGGAGACCGTGGACCGGGCCGAGAAGTCGGCCGCTGCCGCGTACTCCCGGTTCTCGGCCAGGTGGGCGGCGATGGTGGCCTCCCGCTCGGCCAGCCGCTGCGCCGCGTCCTCCGGGGTGTGCAGCACCTTGCCGAAGGTGTAGCCGGCCCGGGTCAGCGTGGCGACCTCGTTGCCGGTCACCACGGCGTGCACGACGATGCCGTCGCCGGTGTGGGTGATGTGATGGTCGAGGTCGACGCCGGTGGCCACCAGGGCGTCCAGTTCGGCGTCGTCGGCCAGGATCACCTCGACCACGCTGGCCCGCTCGTCGGCGAGCCGGCCGAGGTCGGCGGGCGCGGTCACCGGCGCGGCGGCCTGCGGCACGATCGCCGCAGCGGGATTGACCAACAGCAGCACGGCCGCGAAGGCAGCCAGTGCGGTGGCGGCGGGCAGCTGGGGTCGCCAGCGCAAGCCCGTACGGACCTTGGACATGAGGCGGTCGCCCCTCTTCTCGGCGCGCGGCACGGAGGCAGCGGGTTCAGCGCGGACCGGCCGGGCCGCCCCAGCCTGCGGGACAGTCACGGCGACGCGCTCGGCGGTCGACGCTGCCCGCATCGCCGATTACGCAGCGTCGCGCATCCGGGTCGTAGGAGTGATCGAGATGCCGACATCCTTCGCCCGCAGATAGGGATCTGTCAATCATCGGCGGCCCCGCCCCCGGTGACCGCGCCCACCCCGCCCGACGGTCCCGGAACTCGTGTTTGACCTGCGTGCAGACTGGAGATCAAGAGCGTGAGGCTCGACAACGAGGGGGATCACGCGTGTCCGAGAACGCCATCGACCGGCACCACCACACAACCGACCGGCCCGCCGGGGTCACCGACCCGTTGTTGTGGCGGCTCGCCCTGGACGTCGCCGACGCGCACGCGCCGGGCGAGGACGGTGGCTGCACCCACCTGCTGTGCGCCGGTCAGAACTGGCCGTGCGAACCGTGGCAGCAGGCCCAGCGGGCGCTCAACCTCGCCCAGGGCGGTACGGCCGACGAGACGACAGCTCCTGCTGCCAGCCGGGACGACACCTGGGCGGACTCGACCGCCCGGCCGACCTGGTCGACGGACCACTCCCGCCGCCAGTCCGCCGCCGCTTGAGCGAGCCAGGCCGGACCGAGGTGTCAATGTAGCGTTGACGGGTGCTCGACCCGCTCGATCAACTCGCCGACATCCCGTCCGCCCGGGACCGGCTCGACGAAACCGAACTCGATCTCATCGACCGGGCCCGGCAGGCCGGCGCCACCTGGAACCAGGTCGCCGAAGCCCTCGGGCTGGGCAGTCGCCAGGCCGCCGAACAGCGCCGCCAGCGCCTGGCCGCCGCGCGTACGGCCCGCCGGACCGACTCCGACAGGCGCTGGCCGGCCGAGGTGGCAGCACTGCGCGGCCTCCTCACCGACCTGCGGCGCTGGATCGACGCCGACCGTCGCTGGGACAGCCGCTTTCCCCGGGCCGCGCTGACCCGCCGCACCACCGTGCTCGCGCTGGAGGCCGAGCCGGGTGCCCTGTACGACCTGGCCGCCCGGATCCGTGCCGACCTGCCGGCCGCCGATTCCGGACTGCCCACCCCGGTACACGCCATCACCCGCCGCCTCGCCGAGGCGCTGTCAATGCAACGTTGACGTCGAGCCCAACTATTGCCTTCGTGCGACTCAAGACAGGACGCTGTGAGCCACTCTGACTCAATTCCGGAGGGCTCGTGCGGCGCAACGCGATCCTGTTCGTGGCGGTATCCCTGCTGTCCGGCCTCGGCGGCAGCGCGATGGCCCTGGTCACCGGCATCTGGATCCTCGACCTCACCGGCTCCCCCGGCCTGGCCGCGCTCGCCGGCCTCTGCGGGTACGCCCCCACCCTCGGCGGCCCGTGGCTCGGCGTGCTCGTCGACCGGCTGCCCCGGCGCCCGCTCGTCATCGCGGCCAACCTGACCCTCGCCGCCACCCTGCCCAGCCTGCTGGCGGTCCGTGGCCCCGGCCAGGTGTGGCTGCTGTTCTGCGTGGCCACGGTCTACGGCATCGCGTACGTCCTGGTCGACGCGGGCGAGAGCGCGCTGCTGCCGGCGGCCCTGTCGCCGGTTCAGCTCGGACGGGTGAACGGGTGGCGCTCCAGTGCCCAGGAAGGCGTCAAGCTGGTGGCCCCGTTGGCCGGTGCCGGCCTGTACACCTGGCAGGGCGGCCACCTGGTCGCCCTGCTCGCCGCCGGCCTGCCGGCCCTCGCCGCAGCCGGCTTCGCGGCGCTGCGCCTGACCCGCACGCCGCCGCCGGTCGCGCAACCGGACCGGGGAGTCCGAGTCGGGTTGGCCGTTCTGTTCGGCGCGGCGTCCATCCGACGACCTGTGGTCCTGGCCGGAGTCGCCATCGGCATGTCCGGCTTCACCACCGCCGCCGGCTACGCCGTCGTCACCGACACGCTCGGCCTACCGGCGACGTTCCTGGGTGTCCTGCTCAGCGCCCAGGGCGCCGGCTCGGTCGCGGCTGGACTGGTCGCCGGCCGGCTGATTTCCCGGCTCGGCCCCACGGCCGTGGCCCTGGCCGGTACCGGACTCTTCGCGCTCAGTTGCCTGGTCCGGTGCCTGCCCTGGTGGCCAGCAGTGGTCACCGCGTCGGTGCTGGGCGGCCTCGGACTGCCGTGGGCGCTGGTCGCCGCCGTCACCGCCGTCCAGACACATAGTCCCGACGCGCTGCTCGGTCGGGTCGCCGCCACCGCCAACACGGTCATGTTCGGGCCGATCGCGGCGATGACTCCGCTCGGCTCCGCCGCCGTGCTGCTCGGCCCACGCCCACCGCTCGTCCTCGCGGCCGCCGTCTGCCTCACCGTCTGCCCGCTGACCTGGCGACGTCGGCGCGACCGTTCACCGTCGCGCCCCTCCCCCGCGTCGGCCGGTCGTCCCGGGCTGACGTCGCGAGCTGCGCCGGACGGCGTCAATGCGAGAAGGGCTCCAGGCACCCGAATTCGGCAGCCGAGCCGGTGACCCTGACCATGACCCGGTCGGGCCGCACGGACCCGATCACACAGCCCACGTCCGCGAAGCGCACCGCGTACACGGCACCCGGCGGGGGCGTCGTCTCCTGCCCGATAGGCGTTCGCATGGTGGTGACCTCGATCGCGTCTGCCTCGATGCCCAGGTCGAGCAGCACTCGCTGGGTGGACTCCGGTGCGAAGTCCCCAGCCTCGCGTAGTGCCTCGAGCCTGGGCCGGATCCGCGCGGCGAGCTTCTGCCCGGTGCGCTGGTCCGCGGTGGAGAGCTCGTGCCGTCGCTTCCAGCCGTTGTTGTCGGCATGGTTGTTGGGTACGCCCGCCTGCGGAGCGGCCGGCTTCGCGACCACGGTGGGCGACGCCGACGTGCTCGTAGGTGTCGCCTGCACGTCGTCGCCCCCGGCGCCGGGGGCGGCGCAGCCGAGCAACAGCACGGCCAGCGGGGCAGCAGCCACCAACGAACTGGTCTTCCCTGCCCGCATCATCGACCCCCGTCGTTCCGAATCCGAGGATCAGATTGTATGAGGTTGCCGCTCTGACGCAGGAGGAGAACCGGGCCAGCCGATCGTGCGGTTCGAACTTTCGCTACCCGACAGTTGCGGTCAGGCCCTCGCCGCCGCGGCCGTCTGCGATGAGCGCTTCGACTCGCGCCGCCATCGCTGCTAATCCGCCATCGCCGAGACGTCGGTCGGCCCGCAGCGCGCTGAGATGACGGAGGACAGTCAAATGTTCAGTGAGGTCTGCGGGACCTGGCGGGTAGGTGGCCCGCTGCATCTCCGAGACGGTGCTGGGAACCGCCGCGACGACGTGGCTGAGCTGAGTACTCGCCGTGCGGGAGAATTCGACCACGTCGACACCAGCCGCGCGTGCCGTTTCCAGGGCTCGTAGCAGGCCCAGTTGGGCGTCGTACCAGACGCCGAACAGGGCGAGATCCCAGACCGCAGCTGCTTCCGGCGCTTCACCGACAAAGCGCGGCGTGCTCAGCAGACCGAGGACCGTCCGATGCTGCTCGAAGGCGTACGGAGATCCGCTGTAAAGGATGGTCGCGGTATCGGTGCCGATCATCTCGGGCGAGGCTTGGATCCCCGCGTCGAGGTAATGTGCGCCGCCGCTGGTTACCCGCCGGGCCGCTACCCGCGCCTCACTGGCGGTCCCCGTGTACATCCCGACAAGCGTGCGCCCGGACAGGTCCATGTCGATCTGGGTGAGGCACTGCTCCACCGCTGCGAAGTCCTTGAGAGTCAGGAAGACGAGGGAGCTTGCTGACACTGCCTCCCGAATGGACCGCGCTGGTAGTGCCCCGGCGGCCACCAGGTCGGTCGCCCGACCTTCGGTACGGTTCCAGACCGTGACATCGTGCCCGCTTCGCAGTAGGCGATGGGCCACCGCGCTACCGATGGCTCCGGTGCCGATGACCGCGACCCTGGCTGCCGATTTCTCGATTCCACCCATGGCACGATCCTCTGACCTCAACCTCGCTTGAGGTCAAGCGGACGACATGCCGAGGAGCTTCGATGTCGGTGTCGGTACTGGCTCGCACCTGGCTAGGGTGAGGCGTGACGACGATCCTGGTGCCCTACCACCAAGATGAGCGACTGCTGGGCGATGAGATCCCGGTGTCGGCGGATATCACTGTTCGGTCGCAGGTACTCGACGGAGATGCCTGGCAGCGCATGGCGGGGGTGTGTTCCGCTACTGCGGCGGCCGTGTCGCCGGTGGTTGCCGCCGGCGACATACCGGTGGTGCTCTCCGGCGACTGCATGGTTGCCGGCGGCACCGTCGCCGGGGTGCAACAAGCGGGAGTCGACCCGGCGGTTGTCTGGTTTGACGCCCATGGTGACGTGCACACCTTGCAGACGAGCACATCGGGCTATCTGGGAGGTCTTTCGCTGCGGCTGCTGAACGGTGCGCATCCCGACAGGTACGCCGACGTGATCGGGTTGCGGCCGGTGCCGGCGGAGCGCACCGTGCTGGTCGACGCGCGGGACCTGGATCCTGCCGAGGTCGAGTATCTGGCCGTCAGCGCGACCCGCCGAATCCCGGTCTCCGAGGTTTCCGCGGACACCGTGCCGTCCGGGCCGCTGGTCCTGCACATCGACGTGGATGTCATCGACTCGGGCGAGGTGCCCGGTCTCCGTTTCCCGGTACCGAACGGACCGCCCGCAGACGCTGTTGTGGCCGCCTGCGCGCGGCTGTTCGCGACTGGCCGCGTGGTGGCGTTCGACGTGGCGTGCCCGTGGTTGCGGACCGACGACGAGGGCCAGCGGACCATCCGTACGCAGCTGCTGTCCCGGCTGGCAGCTCTCGCCCACCCTGGCTGAGCCTCAGCCCAGCCAGGGTGGACAGGACGGCGGAGAGCCGGGGATCAGATGGTGAAGCCGCCGTCGACGTTGATCGTCGCCCCGGTGATGTAGCGCCCGTCCGGACCGGCAAGGAACGCCACCGCGGCAGCCACGTCGGCGGGGTCCGCGTAGTGACCGAGGGCGGTGAACCCGTTGATCGTCTCGGCGTTGGGGCCGTCGGCCGGGTTCAGCTCGGTGTCCGTGGCCCCTGGGTTCACCAGATTGACGGTGATCGCCCGGCCCCCGAGTTCGCGTCCGAGTGCCTTGGTCAGTCCGATCAGGGCGGTCTTACTCATTGCGTACAGCGAGAAACCGGGGAAGACTGCCCGCTCGGCCATGTTGCTGCCGATGTTGATGATCCGCCCACCGGCCGGCATGTGGCGCACCGCCGCCTGGGTGGCGACGAACGGCGCCCGGACGTTTACCGCTACCGTCTGTTCGAACTCATCGAGGCTCAGATCCTCCAACGGGCCGAGCAGGAACGCGCCGGCGTTGTTTACCAGGGTGTCCAACCGACCCCATTCGTCGGCGACCCGGTCGACCGCGCCGACCACGGCCGCCGGGTCGGCGCTGTCCGCCCGCACGGCGACCGCCCGCCGACCCGCGGCCTTGATCTGATCCACCATGTCGTCGGCGCGTTGCTGATTCCGCTGGAATGTCAGCGCCACATCGGCGCCCTCCTCGGCCAGGCGCAACGCCACCGCCGCGCCAATCCCACGACTACCGCCGGTGACCAGAGCCACCTTGCCGTCAAGTGCGTTGTTCATGACCAAAGCCTGGTCGACCGAGGGTCAACTGTCCGGCGGTCATCGGACGCCGCGTTCCCGTGCGGCGGCGGGCGGGAGCGACTTGACCAGGAAACGGCAGGGATCCGCAACCTCGTGACGCGTTCCATGGTCATCCAGGTAGTGGTACCGGTCGAGATAGCGGTAGCCGGTGTCCTCGTACCCGAGTCGGAGGTACAGCGCAAACGCCCGCGCGTTGTCCTCGCCGACGCCCATGCCAATCCGGTGATGACCGCGCCGTGCTGCGAGCTCCTCGGCCGCACGGATGATCGTCGTTCCGACGCCCTGAGACCGCCGGTCGGGAACAACAGTCAAGCCGTTGATCTCCGGGCAGCCTGGGAACTGGGCACGGACATCCGACTCTTTGGGTCCCTGCCACCTCACCTCGCCGCAGCCAGCCGGAGCATCATCCAGGTAAGCGATCAGTAAGGTGCTGAGACCCTCGCTCTGCCGGCGATAGCGGGCCTCGTGGTAGCGGTTCCGGCCGGTCGGGACGGCCTTCTCCAGGACGGGGATGTCCTGCGCTCGGCATTCTCTGACGTATTTCTGCGGAGCTCCCTCAGGCACAGTGGTTCACAGTAACGACGAGATGAGCGCCTTCGGAGCAACTGCCTGGGCGGAACGGGCCTCGGCCGCGTCACGCCCCTTGCGGCGACTCGGCCGTTTCCTCGGCGTCCCGGTCGGGGCAGCTTACGGTCAGGGCGGCGGGCACGGCACGTACCTTCAACTTCCGGGCTTTGCTGCGGGCGCCGCCGTCCAGCTCGTACGTCTTGGGGTCGGCGAAGCGGACCTTGACCTTTCGTCCCCGGGTGATCCGCACGAACTTGGAGTCGTCGGAACGGCCGGTGGCCATCTTGCCGAGGGTCCGGGCCCAGTCGACGGCACCGCTGGCGGTGGAGACACCGATCTCCAGCGAGCCGCTGTCGGGGCGGGCGTCGTCGAAGGCGGGAATGCCGCCGGTGATGGTGCCGACGTTGCCAAACAGCACGCAACTGGCCTCACCCTCGAACCACAGGGCACCGTCGACGGTGATCCGGGTCCGGGTCAGCTCGCCACGCACGTGACGCAGCCCGGTCCACACGTAGGCGAGCCGGCCGAGACGCCCCTTCATCTCCCGGTCGGCCTCGCGGATGAGGTCACCGTCGAAGCCGGCACCGGCCATCACCGCGAAGTGCTCGCCGTTGAGCTTGCCCAGGTCGAGCCGGCGCCGCCGGCCGTGCAGGCCGATCCGGACCGCCTCGCGCAGATCCTCGGGAACGCCCAGGTTGGTGGCGAACAGGTTGGCAGTGCCTGCGGGCAGGATCGCCATCGGTACGCGGGATCCGGCGAGGGTGTCGGCGCAGCGTTGGACCATGCCGTCTCCGCCCCAGACGATGACCAGTTCGGCACCCTTGTCGAGCGCCTTGCGGACCTTCTTCGGTGCCTTACGGCTCTTGGGCACCTCGTACCAGAGCAGGTGTTCGACGCCCGCGCCGACGAGGGCGGCGCGCAGCTCGTCCAGGCCGCCACCGAGGTTCTTCTTTCGGTGGGCCACGACCGCGACGGTGCCGACCGCCACGGCGGGCGCAGGCCGGTCCGGATCCACAAGCACACTCGCACTCATGCCGGCCTCTGGTACCCAGCCGCCCGGAACTCCACTCCTGGAGTGATACCGCCGTGGCTTCGGCGTGCCGAGACATTACGGCAGTGCCCGACTTGGCCGATACGGCATGGGTCTCATCGGCAACGAAGCGGGGTACCGTCCAACTTGTGGCTTGGGGCGCGTGCCGCTTGCCGAGCCGGCTACTCGGGAGGTAGGCGGTAAGTATGGTGAAGAGTGCCGACACCGTGGGTGCGAGGATCCGCTATTGGCGGATGCGTCGGGGCGGCATGTCCCAGGCCGTCCTCGCCGGGCTCGCTGGAGTCAGCCAATCCTACGTCTCGCAGATCGAGTCGGGGCGGAAGACCATCGACCGGCGCTCCGCCCTCGTTGCTTTCGCTGCTGCTCTCCAGGTCACCGTGGCCGACCTCCTAGGCCAGGGCACCGAGACCGGCGACCCCGCCCGGGAGCGGGCGGCGGAGTGCGTGCCGGCGATCTGGTCGGCGCTGATCGAAATCGAAGACGGCGAGCGGCGGCCCCCGACGCGTGCCGGCGAACAGCTGACTGGCGACATCGAACGAAGCGACCGGCTCCGCATGAGCTGCAACTACCCGGCCATGGCCCGGATGCTTCCCAACCTGCTGGTGGAGGCCGCCGCCGTGGGTGGTCCGACACTTGCGCAGGCCGCCTACCAGGCATCGACGTGCCTTCGGCACCTCGGGTACCGGCACCTGGCCCTGAACGCGGCCAGGGTCGCGGTGTCGGCGGCCGGGAACGTCGAGGATCCTGCCTGGATGGCAGCGGCGCGCTTCGCCTACGTGCAGAGCCTGCCGATCGAGTCGGCGGCGCTCGCGGCCAAGGCCGCCGACCGGTCACTTGCCGAGTTGCAGGCCGACGCCGGCGACGTGCGGGTGCGTCAGATGCTCGGCCAACTGCACCTCTCGGCCGCGTTGACCTCGACCGTGGACGGTCGCCTGGACGTCGCTCGCGACCATCTTGCCGAGGCGACCCGGGAGGCGGCCAGTCTCGGCGATCCGGTCGACGGGGGCGGCTTCAACGGCTGCGGCTTCGGGCCGACCAACGTCGGGCTCTGGCAGATGTCCATCGCGGCGGAGCAGGGCGAGATGGGCCGGGTGATCGAACTTTCCCGCACTGTCCGACCGCAGGTGCTCGCAGCGACGAACCGGCAACTGTCCTACTGGCTCGACCTTGGCCGCGCCTTGGCGGAAACCGGCCGTCGAGACGCGGAAGCGCTGGGCGCATTCGTACAGGCCGAGCGAGCCGCACCCATCCCGTTCGCGCTGAACCCCCTCGCGCGCGACGCGGTGGTGTCCCTCGCCCAGCGGGCAAGGCGTCGGGCTGTCCCAGATGATCTTCGGCTGCTGGCTGTTCGAATGGGTATCAGGCTCGCCACATAACTGCCAGTAATTGCTCAGTCACCACTTTCTCCTACTGTCCGATTCGGAGAGGACAGCCGTCCTCTTCGGCCCGATGAGATAGAAACCCCTTCACCCGCCCGTGTTGTCCGACGGATCACACGGGAGGAGGCGGTGCGCGCCACGCGGCCCGGACGAAGGATTCAGTGGTCAGCCCCTCCTGACCGACGTCTCGCGGCAGAGATCGGTGGAGGTGCAATGAACGCGCAGGACGACGAACCCGTGAGCCGGGGCGAGCAGGTCGAGGCGACCGAGCGGGACGCTGCGCGGCGGCGACTGCTGGAGCAGGCCGAGGCGGAGCGGATTCCGGTGGACGAGACCACGCGGGCGGTACCGGAACGGCGTTGGCGACGTGACCGGTAGGGGTGAGGTGCCGATCGGGCGGCGGGTGGCCCAGTGGCGGGCTCGACGGCGGATCACCCAGCAGGCGCTCGCCGACCGGCTCGGCAAGTCAAAGAGCTGGGTGGACAAAGTGGAACGGGGTGCCCGTGCCCTGGACAAGTTCTCGGTGATCCGGCAGATCGCCGACGTGCTGCGGGTCGAGCCGGCGGTACTGATCGGCGAACGACCGGCGACGTTCGTCGGCACCGTGCCGGTGGACGGGCTCGACGGAGTGCAGATCGCGCTGGCCCGCTACGGAACGTTTCCCCTGGTGGAGTGCCAGGTGCCGGTGGTCCAGGTGCGGCGACAGGTCGGGCACGCCTGGTTGACCTACCAGCATGCGCGGTATCCGCAGGTGGTCCGGTTGCTGCCGGGGCTGCTGGACGCCGCCCGGGGCATCCCTCGGACCGATGCCGAACTGCTGATGCAGGTGTACCGGATCGCCTCGTCCGTGCTGGTGAAGCTCGACGAGCCGGATCTCGCCTGGCTGGCCGCCGATCGGGCGGCGACGGTGGCGGGCGGAGACGCGTTGTGGGCCGGCGCGGCGGCCATCTCGGTCGGGCAGGCGTTACGCGCCGCGGGTCGGGAACGGCTCGCGTTGACCTCGACTCTGGACGCCGCCGTACGGCTGGTGCCGCTGTCTCCGGCGGCCGGAACGCCGGATCCGACGCCGGGCGCTACCGCGGTGGGTGGCACGCTGCTGCTCCAGGCCGCGCTCGCCGCCGCGTCCTGCGGCGAGGCTCGACAGGCCGGGCAGTTGCTCGACCGGGCCGCCGCGCTCGCGGACGCGTCACCCGAACGCGCTGGTAGCGAGCGAAGTGCCGGGGAGGACGCGCAGCGCACGTGTTTCGGGCCGGTCGTGGTGGAGTCGGCGCGGGTGCTGGTGGCGGTGGAACGGGGTGAGGCTGCCGAGGCGGTGTGCCGGCACGAGGTGGTGATCCGGCGCGACGGGTGGCGGCGGCTGCCGGCCGAGTACCGGGGTGCCTACCTGGTGGACGCCGCACGGGCGTACCTGCTCGCGGGCGACCTGCTCGGCGCCGGCCGGATGCTGGTCGCCGCCGACGCGGTGGCGCCGGCCGAGGTCCGGTCGCGGTCGTCGGCGCGTACCCTGCTGGCGGAGATCGCCCGAGGCCGCCCCGCACCGGCCGGCGTGGCGCGGCTGAGCACGCTCGCCGGCCTCACCCGCTGACCCGCCGCCCCGACCGACGTCGAGACCCCACGCCGCCCCGCGTCTCGACGCCATGATGTGGGGGCCCGCCGACACCGCGACGATCAGGCCCGCTCCCGGGATCGAGTTGGCTGCGACGCCACTCGATCCCGGGAGCGAGGGTGGCTACAGGGTGCGGGCGAGGCGGTCGGCGAGGATCCGGGCGAACCGCGACGGGTCGGCCAGGTCGCCACCCTCGGCGAGCAGCGCGGTGCCGTAGAGCAGCTCGGCGGTCTCCGCCAGGGCGTCGCCGCTGCCGCCCTGTTCGTGTGCCTTGCGCAGGCCGGTGACCAGCGGGTGAGTCGGGTTGATCTCCAGGATCCGCTTGACCTTCGGCACCTCTTGCCCCATCGCCCGGTACATCTTCTCCAGGGTGGGCGTGATGTCGTGGGCGTCGCCGACCACGCAGGCGGGCGAGGTGGTCAGCCGCGACGACAGCCGGACCTCCTTGACGTTGTCCGCCAGCACGGTGCCCATCCAGCCGAGCAGGTCGGCGTACTCGGTGCGCTGCCGCTCCCGCTCGGCTTCGGCCTCGGTACGCTCCTGCTCGGTGTCCAGGTCGACCTGCCCCTTGGCGACCGAGCGCAGCGCCTTGCCGGCGTAGCTGCCCACCCGCTCGACCCAGACCTCGTCGACCGGGTCGGTGAGCAGCAGCACCTCGTAGCCCTTGGCGCGGAACGCCTCCATGTGCGGGGAGTTCTCGATGGTGACCCGGTTCTCGCCGGTCGCGTAGTAGATGTCGCTCTGCCCCTCCCGCATGCGTTCCACGTAGCCGGCCAGGTCGGTCTGCTCGGCCGGGTCGTGGGTCGAGGCCACCGAGAGGATCTCCAGCAGGGTTTCCTGGTTGTCGGTGTCCTCCAGCAGGCCCTCCTTGACCGCCGGCCCGAACTCGGTCCAGAAGGTGCGGTACCGCTCCGGCTGGTCGGTCTTGAGTTCCTTGACCGTGGCGAGGATCTTCTTGACCAGGCGGCGGCGTACGGCGCGGATCTGCCGGTCCTGCTGGAGGATCTCCCGGGAGATGTTCAGCGACAGGTCGTGGGCATCCACCACACCCTTGATGAACCGCAGGTAGTTGGGCATCAACGCGTCGCAGTCGTCCATGATGAAGACGCGCTTGACGTAGAGCTGCACCCCCCGGCGCCCCTGCGGGGAGAACAGGTCCAGCGGCGCGTGGGTGGGGATGAACAGCAACGCCTCGTACTCGAAGGTCCCCTCCCCGCGCATGTGGATGGTTTCGAGCGGGTCCGCCCAGTCGTGGCTGACATGCTTGTAGAACTCGTGGTACTCGGCGGGCTCGACCTCGCCGCGTGGGCGGGCCCACAGCGCCTTCATCGAGTTGAGGGTCACGGTCTCGGTGGTGGCGGGGGCGTCGTCGGCGCCGGGCCGCTCGACGATCATCCGGATCGGGTGGGCGATGAAGTCGGAGTAGCGCTTGACGATCTCCCGGATCGTCCACTCGGCCGTGTAGTCGTGCAGGTTGTCATCGGCGTCGGCGGGCTTGAGGTGCAGGGTCACCGTCGTGCCCTGGGCAGCGTCGTCCAGCTCGGTGATGGTGTAGGTGCCCTCGCCGGTGGACTCCCAGCGGGTACCGCCGCTCTCGCCGGCCCGCCGGGTGACCAGCTCGACCCGCTCGGCGACCATGAACGCGGCGTAGAAGCCCACGCCGAACTGACCGATCAGCTCCTGCGAGGCACCCGCGTCCTTGGCCTCGCGCAACTGCCGCAGCAGCTCCGCGGTGCCGGACTTGGCGATCGTGCCGATGACGGAGACCACCTCGTCGCGGCTCATGCCGATGCCGTTGTCGCGCACGGTGAGGGTACGGGCGTCCTTGTCGACCTCGATGGCGATGTGCAGGTCGCCCGTGTCGACGGCAAGATCCTTGTCGACCATCGACGCCAGGCGCAGCTTGTCCAGCGCGTCGGAGGCGTTCGAGATCAACTCGCGGAGGAACACGTCCTTGTTCGAGTAGATCGAGTGGACCATCAGCCGGAGCAGCTGACGCGCCTCGGCCTGGAACTCCAACGTCTCGGCCCGGTCGTTCACACCAAGTCCTTTCCGGTCGTCGCCACGACGGTTCGCGGAAAGGATACGAGTCGTCGCGCTGCGCGTGCGTCGGGTGGTCCGCCTCTCCTCAACGCGGATTGATCAACACGGCGTAGTCGGCCGCGGTGAGCGGCCCCGACGACAGCGAACCGTCCGCCCGGGGGACGCTCAACGGCGTGCCGCCCTCCAGGAACAGCACCGCCGTGACGTCGGTGCGGGCGCTGAGCGTGCAGACGATCTGACCGTACGCCAGCCGACCGTCGATGCGGCCGGTGTCCACCGCCGTCAGTCCGACGGTGACCCGGGCCAACCCGTCGACCAGCTCGACCACCGCGCTGGTGAAGGCCCCCGGCAGGGCGCTGGTCAGCCCGTCGTCGCGCTCGGCCGGGGTCGGCCCGGCCAGCAGGGCCCGCAACTGCGCGTCGAGCGCGGGCACCTGGTCGGCGCGGCGGATCACCGGCACCAGGCGTTCGTCGCGGGAGAAGTAGAGCACCTCGGTGACCGCGCCGGTCTCGGCCGCCGTCGGTGCCGCCGTGGCGGTGGACGGGAAGGGTACGGGTGGCGGGGTGACCGCGCGGGGTTGGTCCTCGGCGGGCACCCCGCACCCCCCGAGCAGGGCAAGCACCGTGGCCACCACCAGGGCTACCCCGGCCTTCCACCCGGCCCGAACGGTACGCGCGGCCCGGGCAGGTTGACCGGCGTACGCGGGCCCGACGGCGACGGGTCGGGTCATGAGACGCTCCCGGGCAGGGTGACGCGGAACCGGGCGCCGCCCTCCGGGCGGTCGCTGACCGAGGCGTCTCCGCCGTGCGCGGCGGCGTGCTGGGCCACCAGGGCCAGCCCCAGGCCGGTGCCGTCGCCGCCGCCCCGGTAGTTGGCCGCCCGACCCCGGACGAAGCGGTCGAAGATCACCTCGCGGTCTTCCATCGGCACTCCCGGGCCCTCGTCGTCGACCTCGATCACGCCCGTGTCCGCGGTGTGCGACAACCGCACCGCGATCGGCCCCGCACCGTACCGCTCGGCGTTGTCCAGCAGGTTGGTCAACACCTGGGTGACGCGGCGGCGGTCCACCCGCCAACTGGGCGGGGTGCCCGCCGCCAGCTGCACCATCGACTCCGGCAGGTCCCGGTCCCGGCACGCCTGTCGGGCCAGCTCGGGCAGGTCCACCGGCTCCCGGTGCACCGGCTGATCACCACGGGACAGGTCCAGCAGGTCGTTGACGAGTTGCTGAAAACGTTCGATCTCGTCGGCGACGAGCCGGGCGGCGGTGGCGGTCCGCTCGTCCTGGTTCTCCCGGCGTCTGGACAGCACACTCGCGGCCGCGGCAAGGGTCTGCAACGGCGAGCGCAGCTCATGGCTGACGTCGGCGGCGAAGCGCCGGTCCCGGTCGATCCGCCCGGCCAACTCGTCGACCATCCGGTTGAAGGAGGTGGAAAGGCGGTTCAGGTCCGGGTCGGTGTCCGGGGCGAGCCGGGTGGTGAAGTCGCCGGCCGCGATCCGCTCGGCGGCGTCGGCCACGGCTGTCAACGGGCGCAACCCGTGCCGGGTGGCGTACCAGCCGAGGGCCGCCCCCGACCCGGCGACCATGATTGCGACCGCGGTGAGCGCCAGCGCCAGCACCTGGAAGGTCTGCTCCAGCTCCCGCAGCGAGGCGATCTCGTAGAAGGCGGTCGACTCGGACAGCGGCACCCCGACCAACATCACCGGGCTGTCGTTGAGGCGTACCCGCTGCACCGCCGGCTCCCCCGCCGAGACCAGGTCCTGGAGCTGGGCCGGAACGATTGTGGTGAGCCCGGTGTCGGCGCTGCGGGCGTACCACTCGCCGTCGAGCAGCACCAGGGGTCGTCGGCCGGTGCCGGTGTCCAGCGCCCGCAGCGCCTCCGCGACGTCCGGGTTCTCGGTGTTCAGGCCGGCGCGGACCACCGCCGCGTCGTAGTACGCCGCCCGCAGCACGGTGCGCTCCCGCTCGTTGAGCAGGGTGCGGCGGGTCAGCTCGTACGACACCAGAGCCATCGAGGCGGACAGCAGCAACGCGCCGATCGCGAACGCGGCGGTGACCCGGGCACGTAGTCCGAGGCGTCTCATCGTTGCAGTTTGTAACCGAGGCCGCGCAACGTCACCAGGTGCCGGGGGTTTGCCGGGTCGGCCTCGATCTTCTGGCGCAGCCGACCGACGTGCACGTCGACCAGCCGTTCGTCGCCGCTGTCGTACCCCCAGACCCGGCTGAGCAGCTGCTGACGCGACAGCACCCGGCCGGCGTGTTCGGCCAGCTCGCACAGCAACCGGAACTCCGTACGGGTGACCGCGACCGGCTCGCCGGACCGCCGCACCTCCCCCGCCTCCGGGCTCACCTCCAGCTCGCCGAAGGCGAGCACCGGTACCGGCTCGGGGCCGTCCGGCGCGGTCACCGCGCGACCGCGTCGGCGCAGGGCGCGCAGCCGGGCGGTCAGTTCCTTGATCGCCACCGGCTTGACCACGTAGTCGTCGGCACCGGCCTCCAGCGCGGCGACGATGTCGTGGGTGTCGTCGCGGGCGCTGACCACGACGATCGGGACGTCGTCGTCGCGGCGCAGTTGGCGGATGCCCTCGAAGCCGTCGATGCCGGGCAGCATCAGGTCGACCAGGACGTAGTCGGCGGGATCCCGGCGCTGCGTACGCAGCCCCTCCTCGGCGGTGGCCGCTCCCCGGGCCTCGTAGCCCTCGTCCTCCAGAGCGAGCAGCAACGCCAGCCGGATCCGGTCGTCGTCCTCGATCACCAGTACCGCTGTCATACCGGAATCATCCCCAAGCCCTGACCACCGGGCCAACCACGATCGACAACAGGGTGTTTTGTCACGCAACTGTCATCCGTCCGCGCGGTGCCCGCCAACCCCGCTGGGCAGGGTGAGAGCCACTTGGAGACCGCAGGAGAGGGGGCCTTGGCCGTGACCGCACCACGACGCCCCGAGTGCTCGGTGCCGCTGGTGGAGGTGTCCATCACCGAGTTCGATCTGAGCTGCCTGCCCGAGACCGGCGCGGTCCTCGATCAGCTGCTGGCCCTGCGCCCCCAACAGATCGTGATCGACCTGGCCGGCTGCCGACACATCGACGCCGCCGCCATCGGCCTGCTGCTCGACGTGCACCGCCGGATGGTCCGCGCCGGAGGTGTGCTGGCGGTGCGCAATCCGAACCCGCGCATCACCCGGATCCTGCAGACCGCCCGGCTGGACCAGATCCTGCCGGTGCACACCGACGCTGAAGCCGCCCCGGCCCCGCTCCCCGAAGCGGCCCCCGCCGCCGCTACCTCCGTCGGAGCGGGTATTGGCCCACCGGCCGGCGGGACACCGCCGCCGAGTGCGGCGCCGCGCGCTGCCGCGTACGGCCGCGCCGCGGTCACCGTGCGCACCTGACCCCACCACAGCCGACCGCAGCAGAACGTGAGCACGAGGAGCAGCATGACCAGCGCCGGGATCGTCGCGGCTCTCGCCGTGGGCCTTGCCGTCGGCGCCCTCGGCCGACTGGTCCTGCCCGGCCGCCCGGCCGTGCCGTTGTGGCTCACCACGACCATCGGCGCGGTAGCCGCGCTGCTCGGTGCCATCACCGCCTGGCTCGCCGGCGTTCAAGGGTTCAGCCTGCTGGGTCTGGTGGTGCAGGCCGGGCTCGCCGCGATCGCGGTGGTGATCGTGGTCGCCACGACCGGCAAGGAACGCTCCGACTCCCGGTGAGTAGTCCGCACGGCGACGGCGCTCCGCCCGCCGCCCCGAGTTCCGTACCCCGGCCGACCGGCCGCGGCACCGGAGAGGAAGCAGGATGACCGTCGTACCGGACGACAACCTGATGACCCTGATCTGCGACGTCTGTGGCGACACCACCACCGGCACCGCCTGCGTGCTGCCCGACGCCGAGGTTGTCTGGACGCTGGTCTCCGACCACGGGTGGAGCGGTTCACCGTTCGCCACCGGTCCGCACCGCTGCCCCCGGTGCAGTTCGCTGCCGCCGGGCAGCCCACCCGGTGACAGCGAGCGCGGCGGGTCGGTCCGCAGCGCCGAGGCGGCTCCCGCCGACAGCGACCTCGACCCGGGCACCGGCGACGCGCTGCGGACCGCGCTGCGCGCCGCGTTCGACGTGGCCGGGACGGTGGTGGTGGACCTGACCCACGTGCAGGTCATCGACTCAGTCGGGCTGGGCATGCTCGTCCGGGCCCACCGGGACGTACGCGAGCAGGGTGGGCGGCTGTGCCTCGCCGCCCCGTCGAGGTTCATCCGTACCGTCCTGCACACCATGAAGCTCGACGGGGTCTTCCCGATCTTCGACAGCCTCGACGCTGCGCTCGATCAACTGAGTGCCGCAGCGGTGCAGAACGCCGTTCCGGCCGGCATCTCGTCGGTCGACGTGACGCCGAACGACGTGCCACGGCCCGCCGCCGAGGTGTCCTCGCTGCCCACGGCCCGCCGTCCGGCAAGCCGCGTCACCGTCTGACCTCGGCGGGGTGCCGGTGCTGCCCTTGAAGTCCGACCCGACCAGGGCGAGAGGCCGCCGATCACGTACGGGCAACGTGATCGACCCGAGCACAACATTGATGATTGTCTGATAAAGCCCCAGTAGGTTTCGGCAGTCGTCGATCCGCCGACGTTCTTCTCGTACCGGGACAACCCGGAGGTCGGTAATCCATGCCCGAAACCCGTAGTGCCGGCGTCATATCCACGAAGCGTCGCGGACGGCTCGGATTCCTGCTCGGCGTGGCGCTGGTGACGGCCGGCGTCCTGTTTCAACTGCCTGACGTACGGATGATGATCGACCATGCCCGCATGCGACAGGCGGAGCCCTCCATGCCCGGCATGGAAGGCGTTCCCCCCGGCCAGCCGATGGACATGTGGACGCCCACGATGATCCTCGGCATGCTGCTGCTCCTCGCCGGCCTGCTGCTGGCTGGGCGGGCGCTGTTCGCGGGCATCCAGCGACCGGACTCCGAAGGCGTCACCGTGGAGTCGATCGAGCATGGTCGGCTGAGACCGGCCTACTGGATCACCTGCGCGGTGCTGACCATCGCCTTGGTGGTCGACATCATGAAGCCACTCACCCTCGGCTTCGTCATGCCCGGCATGAGCGACGAGTACGGCATGTCACTCGAATCGATCTCGATTCTTCCCCTGGTCGCCCTCACCGGTACCGCCGTCGGGTCGGTCCTCTGGGGCCTGCTCGGCGACCGGTACGGTCGGCGGACCGCCCTGCTCCTGGCCACCCTGCTGTTCATCGCGACCTCGGCGTGCGGGGCCATGCCCAGCTTCGAGTGGAACCTGGTGATGTGCTTCGCGATGGGCACCTCCGCCGGTGGCCTGCTGCCCCTGGTGTTCACACTGATCGCCGAGCTGACCCCACGCCGACACCGCGGCTGGGTGGCGGTGACCGTCGGTGGGATCGGTGGTCTGGGCGGGTACCTGGCGGCCAGTGAGGCGGCCCGCCACCTCGAGCCGGCGCTGACCTGGCGCGCGCTCTGGCTGATCGGGCTGCCCTCCGGGCTGCTGCTGTTGCTGATGGCGCCGTCGATCCCCGAGTCGCCGCTGTACCTGCTGCGCGCCGGGCGGCGCACCGAGGCGGAGGCGGTGCTCCGTCGTTACGGATCCCGTCTGAGCGCCGCGCCACCGGCAGCCGGGGTCGCGGAGACACAGCTCGGCGTGGGGGCGATGCTTCGGACGTATCCCGTCGTGACGTCGGTGATCGGCGTGGTCGGTGTGGTGTGGGGGCTGGTGAACTTCGGCTTCCTGGTCATGCTGCCCGCGCAACTGCGGGAGGCCGGGCTGGCCGGCGGGGTCGCGAGTGGCCTGCTCGCCGACTCGGCGCTCTACTCGACCCCGGCCCTGGCGCTCGTCGTGCTGCTCTACGCGGCCTGGAGCGGTCGCCGGGCGCTGGCGCTGTTCATCGCGATCACCGCGATCGGGCTCAGCGGAGTGGCTCTCTGGAGCGCCGACAGCGGCGGGACGGCGCTGCTGTTGGCTTCCATCGGCCTGCTGGTGCTGTCGCTGTCCGCGGTCAACGCGATGCTGCTGCCGTACAGCGCCGAGATCTACCCGACCGCGATGCGGGCCACCGGCTCCGGCTTCGCCGGTGCGGCCACCAAGGTCGGTGGCATCCTCGGACCGTCCACCATGCTGCTGGTCCTCTCCCTCGGTAACGGGCTCGTGCTGCCGGCCATCGCGCTGGGCGTGCTGTGTCTGGTCGCCGCGGTCCTGCTGCTGGTGTTCGGGCCGGAGCTGGGCGCATCCGTCGGGCCACTCGCGCGTCAACGGCACGGAAGCGTCACTGACGGCGTCGCAGACGACTCCCGCAGGAGGTTCCTGGCGCGCGGTTGAACCGATCCACCACCTCCGCCCGTACCTGAGTGCGAAGGGAGTGGCCCATGAAGCGCCTGACCCCGTTGCTCACCCTCCTGTCGGGGGCGGTGACGGCTGCTGTGCTGTTCACAATGAGTGCACAGGCATCCCCGCCGGGCACCCAACCCGCGGCCGGCGGAGGTGCACCGGCCGCCGCGCCGGCCCCGTCCGCCGACGTGGAGGCGGACGCCGACGCCGAGGTGGACCCCGACGCGGTCGCGCCCGGTGAGGAACCGACCGACGCCGACGCCGACGCCCGGCGACCGGCCGGCACCTCGCCGCCGACGGATCCGGACGCCCCGTCGGCGGGGACCGAGGTGACATCGGTCGAGCAGAACTGGATCGGTGAACTCGAGAACGGTGCCACCATCGCCATCACCGTGAAGGACGGCAAGGCCGAGGCGTATGTCTGCGACGGCCGGAGCATGGAGCTGTGGCTGTCCGGCACGGTACGCGACGGCAAGATCGAGCTGACCGGCAAGGACGCGAAGCTGACCGGTGTCATCCGGGGCGACCGCGCCAGCGGTGAGATGATCGTCGGCGTACGGCGCTGGAAGTTCACCGCCCGACCCGACGACACGTCGGCCGACGAAGCGGTGGTGAAGTCCGGTTCGGGCACCGCTCCGGCGATCTACCGGGTGACCGGGGAGACCCGCAGGGCCGGCTACGACGGCGGCTGGATCATGCGGCCCGACGGCACCCAGATCGGCATCGTCACCTGGAACGGCAAGCCCATTCCGGCACCGCCGTTGGACCCCGCCTTCAACAGCACCGTGGTCAACGGAGTGACCCTCGTCGCCGAGCCGGTCGTCCCCGGGGCGCGGTGATGTCCCAGCACCGACACGGCGGGGCACGCACCGTGCCCCGCCGGGCGCCGGAGCCCACGGTCGAGGTGATGCGTGACTTCGGCGCCCCGCCGCCGAGCGCACCGAGACGGCGGCCCTCGCTGCTGGTGCCGCTGGTGGTCGGGGCCGGGGTGGCGGTGGCGCTCGGTGTCTACGGACGCACCCACACCCCCACCGGCATCGCGGTGAACGTGGCCGGCTTCTCCTCGCCGTTGACGGTGAAGGTGTGGCTGGGCACCGGGGCGGCGTTCTTCGCCGTCATCCAGTTGCTGTCCGCGTTGGCGATGTGGGGTCGGCTCGGCGGCTTCTCCCCGTCCTGGGCCGGCTCTGCGCACCGCTGGTCAGGGCGGATCGCGTTCCTGCTCACCGTGCCGGTCGCGGTGCACTGCCTCTACGCGCTCGGTTTCGCCGACTACGACACCCGTACGCTGCTGCACTCCCTGCTGGGCTGCTTCTTCTTCGGCGCCTTCGCCACCAAGATGCTGACCCTGCCCAAGCGGGGCCTCGCCGGTTGGGTGCTCCCCACCATCGGCGGGGTCGTGTTCGTCGCCCTGATCGGTGTCTTCCTGACGTCGTCGGTCTGGTACTTCACCACGTTCGGCATCCAGTTCTGATCCCCCGGAAAGGCAAGGCACCTCGGATGAACCACGAGCAGGCTGGCTGCTGCCGGTCACGACGCGCCCTGCTGGCCGGTACCGGCGCGGTGGGCGTGGCCGCGTTGACCGGCTGTGCGACGTACGGTCAGCCCACGGCGGCACCGCCGGCCGCACCGCCCGCCGGCAGCTCCGGCGTCGACCCGTCGGACACCTCGGGTGTCGACCCGTCCGGCACCGCCACGCCGGGCGATGACGGCGCGGATCCCGGTACGCCGGCACTGGCCACGCTGGCCGACATCCCGGTCGGTGGCGGCGCGATCTTCGCCGACGCCGGCGTGGTGGTGACCCAGCCGACCGACGGGATCATCAAGGCGTACTCGGCGACCTGCACCCACCAGGGCTGCACGGTCACCTCGGTCTCCGACGGCACCATCGTCTGCGCCTGCCACAACAGTGTGTTCGACATCGCCGACGGCTCGGTACGCAGCGGCCCGGCGGGGGCGCCGCTGCCCGCCGCGAACGTCACCGTCGACGGGGACGCCATCCGGTTGGCCTGACCCGGCGCTCGGCGATGCGAACGCGGTGACGCGGCCCACCCAGGCCCGGGCCGCGCGGGGCCGTCCGAGGTGGCGTCACGCCCCCGGACGGCCCCTGCCCCACCCGCGGTCCACCGGGTGGGGCAGGGACACCCATCGTCAGGACGCGGCGCAGGTCAGCCCGGAAGGCGTGCCCGATCCGCTGCCGGTCAGCCCGAACGTGGTGCTGGTGCCGGCGGCGAGTTGCCCGTTGTAGGGCTCGTTGCGCACCGTCACTGTGGTTCCGGAGGTGGTGAGCCGGCCGTTCCACAGTGACGAGATGGTGGTGCCGGCGGGGGCGGTCCAACTGACCGTCCAGCCGGAGATGGCCGCCGTACCGGTGTTCCGGACGGTCACCTCCGCCTGGTAGCCACCCTGCCAGGAGCTGGTGACCCGGTACGTGGCGGCGCAACCGGCGTCGCCGTTGTCGTTGCCGGCCGGGGTGGTGACGGTCGACGGCGGCGAGGCCGCCGAGACGTTGCCGGCCGCGTCGCGCGCCCGCACGGTGAAGGTGTAGCTGGTCGAGGCGCTCAGCCCGGTCGCCCGGTAGGTGGTTCCGGAGACCGTGCCGACCACGGTGGCCGCCCCGGATCCGGTCGCCCGCAGCACCTCGTACGCGGTGACGCCCACGTCGTCCGTGGCCGCCGCCCAGCTCAGCGTGGCGGCGGTGGCGGTCACGTCGGTGGCGGTCGGCCGCCCCGGCGCGGTCGGCGCGGTGGTGTCACCGGGGCCGGGGCCGCCGGCGTAGCGTTCGGCGAGGCTCATGCCGGTGGTGGAGTCGGTGCCGCCGAGGCGCACCTGGTGGTCGAGGCCGACGAACTTGCCGTTGTGCTGCCACAGCGCGGGCTTGAGCATCTGGTTGTACTTCGTCTCGTCCCAGCTCGCCCAGTCGTCGAGCAGCAAGCCACCGGTGTCACCTGAGTTGGGGTTGAGACACCAGAACGTGTGGTGAATGCCGTTCTCGATCATCAGGTCGCGCAGCGCGGCCATCCAGCGGTCCTGCCGGGCGTCCTGCCCCAGCCGGCCGCCCCACTCCCCGATCAGCAGCGGCGCGATGTTCTGCTCGTGGATGTAGAACCAGTTCGGTCGCCACACGTCGTTGGTCAGCGAGTCCTTGTCGAAGTCGCCCTCGAACCACGGCTGCTCGTACACCAGCGGTCCGTAGTCGTGCGGCGAGTAGACGAGTTGGTCCTGCTGGGCACCGAGGTTGACCGGGTGCTCGGCGACGCCGCGCAGGTTGCCGCCCCACCAGTTGTAGTGGTAGTTGGGGCTGCGGTCGGGGTTGGTGTTGGGCGAGTCCCAGGTGGCGCCGGCCCGCGGATAGATCTCGATGCCCTCACAGAGGATCAGCAGGTTCGGGTTGATCGCCAGGATCCGCCGGCCCGCCGTCTCGCACGCGTACTTGAAGTTGTCCTGGTCGGTGCTGGAGTCCCACTTGGCCCGCTCGGGATCGTTCGGCGTCCCGTGCGGCTCGTTCTTGACGTCCATCGCGACGATGGTGTCGTTGGTCCGGTAGCGGGTGGTGATCCATTCCCAGCCCTGGAAGAACAGCTCCGGGGTGATGCTGCCCTTCCACCACACCGGATAGACGTGGCCGGAGTTGTCCGCCTCGGCGCTGTGCACGTCGAGCATGACCTTCAGACCGTACTTCTCGCACAGCGCGAGCCAGTGGTCGAAGACCTGGAGGTTGTTCAGGCCCTCCAGCTCCGGGTTGACGTACGTGTTGACGTTCGGCCGGATCGTCTGCCCGGCCTTCCACTCCAGCAGCAGTTGCGTGGAGATGGGCACCCGGACGATGTTGATGCCGCGCTGGGCCATCTGGCGGGTGATCGATTCGAGGTTGCCCGACCACAGGCCGTGGAAGACCCGCTCGCTGGCGTTGAAGCCGAACCAGTTGGCCCCGGTGAGCCAGACCTGGTTGCCGGCCTCGTCGACGATCCGGTTGCCGTCGGTGTGCAGCCAGTCGGCGGTGGGTGCGGCGGCGACGGCCGGAGCACCGACCGTCGGCGCCGCCGTCGCGGCGGGCGCGGCGGCGGCCACGCCGAGCAGAGCCACGGCCACCGTCGCGGCGGCCTGAAGTTTTGTACGTGCAGACATGCGACTTCCTCTGTGGTGGGTGAGGGAGCGAGCACGTCGAGAGAACAGTCCTGCCCAGGGACCGTGGGAGCGCTTCCACGCCCACCCTAGGCGGTCAACCCCCACAACGGAAGACCCACCCCCCAACCTCCGCGATCTTGCACTTTCCGTCGCCACAAAAGCCGCGAGAAGGGCATCTCGGCGACCGAAAGTGCAAGATCGCGGGGGTCACACCGCGAGGGCCTCGCGGACGGTGTGTTCGGCGGTGGCGCCGCCGTCGCCGGCGGAGGTGACGCGGCCGGACTCCAGCACGTGGTAGCGGTCGGCCACCCGCAGCGCGAAGCCGAGGTGCTGCTCGACCAGGAGCACGCTGAACCCGGTCTGGGCGATCAGGGCCACGATCCGGTCCTGGATCTCGGTCACCACCGACGGCTGGATGCCCTCGGTCGGCTCGTCGAGCATCAGCAGCCGGGGCCGGGTGATCAGCGCCCGGGCGATGGCCAACTGCTGACGCTGGCCGCCGGAGAGCAGCCCGGCCCGCCGACGCAGCAGCGGACGCAGCGCCGGGAAGAGGTCCAGCACCTCCGCGGTAGCCGTTGCCCCGTCGCGACGGCCGTCGGCGACCAGGCGCAGGTTCTCCGCCGCGGTCAGGTGGGGGAAACACTGCTGCCCCTGCGGCACGTACGCGATCCCCCGGGCGACCCGCTCGTGCGGCGCCAGCCGGGTGATGTCCGCACCGTCCAGCTCGACCCGGCCGGCGCTGGGGCGCAGCAGGCCGGCGGCCACCCGCAGCAGGGTGGACTTGCCGGCGCCGTTGTGGCCCAGCACGGTGGCGACCCCGTCGGCGGGCACCGCCACGTCGACACCGTGCAGCACCCGGCTGCGCCCGTAACCGGCGTGCACGCCACGCATCGCGAGCATCATGCCTCCGTAGGCGTCGGGGCCGACCCGGCGTCGACCGGGTGACCGAGGTAGACCTCCTGCACGCGCGGATCGGCCTGCACCTGGGCGACGGTGCCCTCGCTGAGCACCCGACCGGCGTGCAGCACGGTGACGGTACGCGCGAAGCGGCGCAGGAAGTCCATGTCGTGCTCGATCACCACCACCGTGCGGTCCTGGCTCACCTTCTCCAGCAGCTGCCCGGTGGCGTCGCGTTCCTCGTGGCTCATGCCGGCGACCGGCTCGTCGAGCAGCAGCAGCCGGGTGTCCTGCACCAGCAGCATGCCGATCTCCAGCCACTGCTTCTGCCCGTGGGCGAGGGTGCCGGCGAGCTGGTCGGCGCGGCTCGCCAGGCCGATCACGTCGAGCGCCTCGGCCACCTCGTCGGGCACGCCGTGGCGGCGGCGCAGCAACGTCGCCCAGCCGCGTCGGGCCCCGGCGGCGATGTCGAGGTTCTGCAACACGGTCAGCTCCTCGAACACCGTCGAGGTCTGGAAGGTGCGGCCGACGCCGAGCCGGCTGATCCGGTGCACCGGCCTGCCGAGCAGTTCCCGGTCGCCGAAGCGCACCGAGCCGGTGGCCCGGACCAGGCCGGTGACGGCGTCCACCAGAGTGGTCTTGCCGGCGCCGTTGGGCCCGATCAGGAACCGGATGTCGCCCGGGGCGACGTCGAGGGAGACCCCGTCGACGGCGGTGAAACCGTCGAAGCTGACCCGCAGGTCACGCACGTAGAGCCCGTGCAACTGCCCGGTCATGCCGCCCCCTCCCGTCGCCGAGGTCGAAATCGACCGAGTCGACTCGGGCGAGGTTCGCCGTCGTCGCGGCGGCGGGCCAGGCCGATCAGCGAGGCCAGGCCGCCGGGCAGGAACGCCACCACCACCACGAACAGCAGACCCTGAAGGTACGTCCAGGTGCCCGGGAAGCGCTCCGACAGGGCGGTACGCGCCCACGCCACCGCGACCGCCCCGAGGACCGGGCCGAGCAACGTGGCTCGCCCGCCGATGGCGACGCCGATGACGAACTCGATGGACGGCACGATCCCGATCAGCGCCGGGGAGATGATGCCCACCGCGGGCACGAAAAGCGCGCCGGCCAACCCGGCCATCCCGGCGGCGACCACGTACGCGACAAGCTTCACGGTGGCCGGGTCGTAGCCGAGGAAGCGGACCCGTTCCTCCGAGTCGCGGACGGCCACCAACAGCTCGCCGTAGCGGCTCTGCATCAGGTGCCGGGCCAGGGCCAGCAGCGCCAGCAGGGTGCCGGCGATGATGAAGTAGACCATCCGCTGGTTGACCGGGTCGTCCAGGTCGTAGCCGAAGAAGCCCTGGATGTCGGTGAGCCCGTTGGTGCCGCCGGTGGTGCCCTGCTGACCGATCAGCAGGATCACCATGGCGGCGGCGAGAGCCTGGCTGAGGATGGCGAAGTAGGCACCGCGCACCCGGCGGCGGAAGACCAACGATCCGAGTACGAAGGCGACAGCCATCGGCAGCAGCACCGTGGCGGGCAGGGCGAACCATGGGCTGGCGAACGGTCGCCACCACAGGGGCAACTCGTCGAGTTGCCCGTACAGCAGCATGAAGTCGGGCATGTTGCCCGGGCCCGCGTCGGCGAGCTTGAGATGCATGGCCATCGCGTAGCCGCCGAGGCCGAAGAAGACCCCCTGGCCGAGCGTGAGCATGCCGCCGCGCCCCCAGGCCAGGCCGATGCCGACCGCGACCATGGCCACGCAGAGGTACTTCGCCAGCAGGGAGAGCCGGAAGTCCGACAGCACCAGCGGCGCGACGGCGAAGAGCAGGGCCGCGCCGAAGGCGAATCCGACGGCGGCCCGGTACCGGTGGCGGGACGGTCCGGCCGCCGGTCTGGTCGGTGGTGCCGGCGCGGGGTCGGCGGCGGTGACGGGATCTCGGGCGACGGTGGTCATGCCAGACTCCTGGTGCGCAGGGTGAACAGGCCCTGGGGTCGCCACTGGAGGAACGCGACGATGGCGATGAAGACCATCACCTTGGCGACGCTGAGGGTGGTGAGGTATTCGCCGGTGGCCTGGAGCACGCCCAGGGCGAAGGCGACGATGACGGTGCCCTTGAGCTGGCCGATCCCGCCGACCACGACGACCAGGAAGGCGTCGATGATCAGGTTGGTGCCCATGGTGGGGCCGATCGGCCCGAGCAGGGTGAGGGCCACGCCGGCGATGCCGGCCAGGCCGGAGCCGATGAAGAAGGTCATCCGGTCGACCCGGGCGGTGGGGATGCCGGAGACGGCGGCCAGATCCCGGTTCTGCACGACGGCCCGGATCCGGCGACCCAGCGGGGTGACCCGCAGGGCCAGGGTCAACGCGACGACGGCGCCGCCGGCCAGGGCGAGGATGAACAACCGGTTGTTCGCCACGGTGATGCCGCCGGGCAGCGCGATGTTGCCGGTGAGCAGCTCCGGTGCGCGGGTCTGCACGTTGGGGCTGCCGAAGATGTCCCGGGCGAGCTGTTGCAGGATCAGCGACACCCCCCAGGTGACCAGCAGGGTGTCCAGCGGGCGGGCGTAGAGGCGGCGGATCAGCAGGAACTCCAGCAGCACACCCATCGCGCCGGCCACCACGAAGGCGACCGGCAGGGCGATCAGCAGCGACCAGCCGGCCGCGGTGATGACCTGTTGCAGGACGTAGGTGGTGTAGGCCCCGGCCATGATGAACTCGCCGTGGGCCATGTTGATCACGCCCATCTGGCCGAAGGTGAGGGCCAGGCCGAGCGCGATGAGCAGCAGCACCGCCCCGATGCTGACGCCGGTGAAGAGTTGGC
This sequence comes from Verrucosispora sp. WMMD703, assembly GCF_049178935.1. Classification (NCBI taxonomy): domain Bacteria; kingdom Bacillati; phylum Actinomycetota; class Actinomycetes; order Micromonosporales; family Micromonosporaceae; genus Micromonospora; species Verrucosispora sp. WMMD703. The sequence continues at coordinate 3,792,728 of NZ_JBMHMM010000004.1, forward strand.
CGATGAGAACTGTCACGGTGCGTACTCCGAACTGCTGGTGGGGGTGGGCCCGGGCGGTCGCGCCGCCCGGGCCCACCGGGTCAGCTCAGGCCACCGGCCCACGGGTAGCTCTTGAGGTACGGATCGGGGGTGATCGGTTGTCCGGAGTTCCAGACCTCGGTGATCAGACCGTCCGCACCGACCTTGCCGACGCGTGCCGTCTTGGCGATGTGCTGGGTGGCACCGTCCACGGTGACCAGCCCCTCGGGCGCCTCGAAGGTGATTCCGTCGGAGGCCTCCCTAACCTTCTCGACGTCGAAGGTGCCGGCCTTCTCGACCATCGCCTTCCACAGGTAGACCGAGACGTACGCGGCTTCCATCGGGTCGCTTGTCGGCTTGTCCGCCCCGTACTTGGCCTTGTACGCCGCGACGAACTTCTCGTTCGCCGCGCCGGGAGTGGTCTGGTAGTAGTTCCAGGCGGTGAGCTGGCCCTCCAGGTACTGGGTGCCGATGCTCTTGACCTCCTCCTCGGCGATCGACACCGACACCACAGGCATGGTGGCGGCGGTCAGCCCGGCGGACTTGTACTCCTTGAAGAACGCCACGTTGCTGTCGCCGTTGAGCGTGTTGAAGACCGCGTCCGCGCCGGAGGACTTCACCTTGTTCGTGATGGTGCCGAACTCGGTGGAGCCCAGCGGGGCGTAGTCCTCCCCCAGCACCTTCATCCCGTTGGCTTCGGCGTACGCCTTGATGATCTTGTTGGCGGTGCGCGGGAACACGTAGTCGGAGCCGACCAGGTAGAGCGAGGTGGCGCCCTGAGCCTTGAGGTAGTCCAGGCCGGGGACGATCTGCTGGTTGGTCGTGGCGCCGGTGTAGAAGATGTACGGCGACTGCTCCAGGCCCTCGTACTGCACCGGGTAGAACAGCAGCGCCTTGTTCTTCTCGAACACAGGCTTCACGGCCTTGCGGCTGGCCGAGGTCCAGCAGCCGAAGACGGCCGCCACGCGGTCCTCCCGGATCAGCTTCTCGGCCTTCTCGGCGAAGGTCGGCCAGTCCGAGGCGCCGTCCTCGCCGACGGGTTCGATCTTCTTGTCGAGCACGCCCCCGGCGGCGTTGATCTCCTCGATCGCCAGCATGATCGCGTCTCGGACGGTGACCTCGCTGATGGCCATCGTGCCGGAGAGGGAGTTGAGCAGGCCCACCTTGACGGTGTCGCCGGAGACATCGGCGGCGACTCCCGCCGAGGTGTTCCCATCGGTGGTCTTGCTGCCGCACGCGGCCAGCGCGGCCGCGGCGACCAGGGTCATGGCACCCGCCAGGATGCGGCGGCCCCGGATCAGTGTCATCAAATCTCCCTGCGTCGCGTGTGACGTCAGTCAGTGCCCGGGAACGGTCGTCGGCCCCGAGTCGAAGTGCGGATCTGTCTAACTGCGGTGCGGTCCGTCGGAACATTGGCGCTGCCCGGTACGGCGGGTGGACACCGACCCGGGCGGCGATTCGGATATCGGGCAGGGAAAGCTTCGATCCGTTTCATTGCACGGATGTTTCCCAGTCCTCAATAGAGTGTTTCCGCTGGCCCGGCCGCTCTGATGGGGGCACGAAAAATGCCGGTGCATCGCCGAGGAGAATCGGCAGAATGACACCGGCACACGATTTTCAGCCGCATTCGGCTGCGCTTTTCCGTCCCTCGTCGGACGGTGGTGATATCCGACGTGACGGTCGGATGCTTCACGTAGGAAGTATCTTGGCCGCCGGCCGGCGGAGCTGTCAAGGCACGGTCCGGTCACGCCCCGCTGGCATCACAGTTCAGTCAGGACGGTGAAGTCCAGGCCGTCGGCCTCGGCCAGGTAGATGCGCTGGCGGACATGCCTGCGGCGCAACCGCAGCTCGCCGCGCGGCCCGTCGTACGACACCACGTCCGCGGATGCCTCCACCGCCCGTACGTCAAGCGTGCCGGCCTTGGCGATCAGCGCGGCCAGCAACATCACACCCTCGTAGCAGGACTCCCCCAGGCTGCCCAGCGGTGGCGCCTCCAAGCCGAAGCGGCGACCGAAGCTGCCGTGGAAGTCGAGATTCTCCTGGGTCACCAGGCCGGCGAAGAAACCCGCCGTGCTGAACAACCCCCGGGTGTTGGCGGCACCGCTGGCGAGCAGCATGTTCTCGTCCATCAGGGTGCTCAGGCGCAGACAACGCTGGTCCAGCCCGGCGCGGGTGAACGCCCGGTTGAACCGGACCGCGTCCGCGCCCACGAGCAGCATGAGCACCGCGTCGGCGTCGCTGCGTTCGATGCGCCGCAGCACCTCCGCGTAGTCGTGGGTCTCCAACGGCAGGAAGTGCTGGCCGACCACGCGTCCGCCGCTGCGCAGCGCGTACCGGTGTGCCGCCCGGGTCGTCCGGCGCGGCCAGACGTAGTCGTTGCCGACCACGAACCAGCGGCGCACGCCGAGATCCCCGGCGAGCACCCGCATCGCCGGCCACAGCTGCGCATCCGGCGTCTCGCTGGTCAGGAAGACACCCTCGGTGCGCTCACCCCCCTCGTACAGGGCTGTGTAGACGTACGGCACCCGGTGCGCGATGCGCGGCGCCACCGCCTGTCGTACCGAGGAGATGTGCCAGCCGGTGACGCCCTGCACCGCGCCCACCGACACCAGCGCCTCCACCTCGGCGGCCACCTCGGCCGGCGGCGCCCCGCCGTCCACCGGCACCAGCCGCAACTCCCGGCCGAGCACACCGCCGCGCCGGTTCAGCTCCTCGACCGCGAGCTGCGCGCAGAGTTCACAGCTCGGGCCGAACATCCCCGCCGGCCCACGCATCGGATAGACCAAGGCGATACTGACCACGCCGCGATCGACGGTCAGCCAGGACGCCCCGGCGGTGATGCTCTCCCCCGCCTGCGGGCGCCCGGACCCCGGTGCCGGCGCGGACATGAACACATGGTGGCCGCCGCCGCTGGTGAAGACCAGCCCTCCCCAGTCAGCGGGACATCTCGCTACGATGACACCGCAACCGCGAGGCGGGAGTGCCATGTCAGACCTTCCCGGTTCCGCAGCCGACCTGTTACCCCTGCTCACCCGCGCCGAGCGGCTGCTCTCGCGCCGGGTCGGCGGGGTGCTCGCCGCCGAGTCCCTGAGCATCGAGGCGTGGCGGGTCCTCTGCCTGCTCGCCGACGGTCTCGGGCATCCGATGAGCGAGGTCGCCGCCGAGGCGTCGCTGCCGCCCGGCACCCTGACCAAGCTGGTCGACCAGCTCGTCGACCGCAACCTCGTCTTCCGCCGGATCGACCCCGTCGACCGTCGCCGCATCCGCGCCTACCTGACCGCACGGGGGCGTCGCGAGCACGAGCGGGTGGACGCCGAGATCCGCGCCGACCTGGCCGGGCTCAGCATGACGGACGACACCGATCTGGCCGGCCTCCTCGACGCCCTGATCACCCGCCTGGACTCCGGTCGCCGCACCCCAACCCCCGCCTGACCGGTTCACTGCCCGGTGCCGAGGGCGCCCCACACCCACGCAGCCCCGCACGCCGCGATCTTGCACCTTCGGTCGCCGATATGCACTATCTGCGGCTTACAACCCGACCAAAAGTGCAAGATCGCCGAACGCGGGGGTGGGTCAGCCGCCGTTGACGGGGCGGAATTGGGGGACGGTGTGGCGGGCGCGGGGGGTGGGGTTTGTGGTGCGGGCGACGGCGTCGAACATGGTCCGGCCGAGGACCGCGTGGGCGCGGACGGCCGGGTGGGTGCCGCCGTAGTTGTCCAGGTCGCCGAGAGAGTCGGCGAAGAAGGCGTACGTCAGGGTGGGTGCGCCGGTCGCGTCGAAGATGACGCCGGCCTCGTGCCGGGCGGCACCGGAGGCGTCGAAGTCGGCACCGTACTTGGTGGCGACCCGGCTGCGCTCGGCCGAGGACATGTCGCGGCGGATCCCGTCGTGGTAACCGTTGATCCAGCGCAGGATGCCGAGCAGGAAGTCACTTGACCGGGTCGAGAGCAGGGTCTTGTTGGCCAGCCGCCACAACAGGTCATGGGTCTCGCGCGGGGTCGTCACCCCGAGGAAGAATCGGTTCGGGTTGGCCACCGGCTCGACCCGAGTGTGCGTGAAGCCCTTGGTCGCCAGAATTTCGTTGATCTCCAGTGCCGGCACCACCCGGCCACACATCCGCACGGCCGTGTTGTCGGAGACGAGCAGCATCGCGGTGAGGAAGTTCGCCACAGTGACCTCGTCGCCCCAGACCGTCTGGAGGAAGTAGATCCCGCTGCCGCCGAGAATGATGTCGGCGCTCAGGTCGAGCCGCTGGTCCAGCCGCAGCTCGCCACGGTCGATCTTGTCCATGACGGCGACCGCGACCGCCAACTTCTGCACGCTGTACCCGTGGGTCACCCGGTCGGCGTCGTCGGCGATCACGGTCCGGAGGGCCCCGGTGGCGTCGAGCATCGCGACGTGCGAACGCCACACCCCGCCGGCCCGGGCCTTCTGCTGCCGGTACGTCCGGCGGATCACCTCTCGGGGCGACACCCTGCCGTTGGGCGCTGTGGCGTCGTCGCCCGGAGCGGCCACCGCACCGGACGGTGTCGCCGCCAACGTCACCGCTGCCGCACCGAACCCGATCGCGGCCCGACGACTGATCCGCTTAGTCATTGCCTCTCCCCAGGGTTTCCGTTGGCGCCGGCGAGCACCGGCACCTGACACACCCTGCCATATGACCACAAAGGACACTGCTGATACCGGACCGGTCAGAGTGCGCTTATCGTCTCCGGGGCCCGTTCCCGACGGGACAGTGCCCGCACCACCGCGAGCGGACCGTGCCGCCAGGCCGCGATCCGGGTGAGCAGGTCAGTTGTCAGTTCGGTGGCGGCGGCCGGCATCTCGGGCGTCGGCAGGCCCAGGCTGACCGCCAGATCATCGGTGTGCACCACCAGCTCCAACAGCCGGGTCAGCAGGAAGTCGTCGACGGCCAGTCCCCAGTCGCCGAGGTCGACGATCCGGTACGGCGGCTGTGCCGGCACTGTACGGCGCAGCTTCGCCAGAACCCCGTCCACCTCCACGGCGAGCTGGGCGGCGTCGGTCTCGGCGGCGGCCCGTTCACCCCGTTCGCGGATGTCGGTGTTGTCCGCCTCCTCCGCGCCGGTGGTGACCCAGCCGCTGCCGGTGAAGTGCGCCAGGACGTCGATCGCGGTTTGCCCGGGCGGCGCGTCGAGCAGCTCCGAAGTCCGGGTGATCTGGTTGGCGAGGTGCCGGGCCAGCCCGCCGGTCGAGTAGTACGGCAGGGCGCTCGGCGTCGTCCAGCGCTCCGCCAGCACCGGCGTACGCAGCAGCGAGGCGGCGACGTCGGCGGCGGCGAGGTAGGCGCTCCGGGTGGTGACGTCCTGGGACAACAGGCCCGGGTCGACGCGCAGGCCGAGGTCCGGCTGTCCCAGCCAGTCCAGTCGAGCCGAGGTCCGCTCGGCGTGTTCGGTCAGCAGCAGCCGCACGCGGTACGCGGCCAGCAGCATCGCCTGCAGGGAGTCCACCCCGAACGCGGCGTCGACCGCACCGTCGGCCAGCCCTTCGATCTGGAACGGGCAGCACCAGTCACCGCCCGGCAGCGGGTCGGGGTGCGGCTTGCCGAAACGGACGACCAGCTCCGACGTGCCGTCGTCAGGAAGGACCATCGCGATCCGCCGCTCGGCGACGACCTCACCCAACTCGTACAACCTCACGCTCCTCTCCCCCGGCCGAGGCAGCGATGGTATCCGCCGCGGTGTCGGGTTCGAGGTACTCCCGCAGGGTGTGCGCGTCCGGCGCGGTGGCGCTCCACAGGGTCGCCGGGCCGCCGGCCAGCGGCAGTCGGGCCCGCGTACCGCACACCGCAGCCGACTGCGCCGGTCGGGCCGGGTCCACGATCAGCAGCGAACCCGTAGCGGACGCGCCGGCCAACACCGTCGGTCCGGCCCAGCCGGCGGCGTTCGGCCCGACCGCCAGGGACTGCCGCAGCAGCGGCCGATCGTCCAGGTCGACCCAGGTGTTGATCTCCATGTTGCCGGGCTGCTCGCCGTGCCGCCCGCAGATCAGCTCGTCCCGCCAGTGCAGGGTGCCCCCGGCCGCGACGGCCACCTGCGAGTCCGCGACGTGCGCGCAGCCGGCCGCCGCGACCAGTTGCTCGGGCAGCCAGAACAGGGCCGCCCGCTCGGCGACGGTGGCCCGGAGAAGCGTCCGGGACACCGCGCCGGGGCGGCCCGGCAGCGCGACGGACGCGGCCACCGTGTGCACACGGACCACCGCGCCGGGGCCGACCTCGACGTCCAGCCGCAGGTCGTCGCCGGCGAGCGGACCGGCCGCTCCGCCGACGACGTACACCGTGACACCACCACCGGGGGCCGGTACCTGGCGCAGCAGCAGCGGGCTCTCGCCGCGCAGTTCGGCCAGCACGGTCTGGCCGCGCCGGTCGACGCGGGCCACCAGCCGGGCGGTGGCCCGCATCAGGCCTGCCCGGCGGGTACCGGGCCGGCCGGCGTGGACTGCGCGGCCCGGTGGTGGGCCAGTTCGTGACGGATCCAGGCGGCGACCTGGGTCGCCAGGGGATCCTCGCTGATGGACTGGAACACCGTCGGCAGGTCGCCCCGACGGGCCCGGGCGTCGCGGTCCATCACGGACAGGTCGGCACCGACCATCGGCGCCAGGTCGGTCTTGTTGATGACCAGCAGGTCGGCCGCGGTCACCCCGGGGCCGCCCTTGCGGGGCACCTTGTCCCCGCCGGCCACGTCCACCACGAAGATCTGCCGGTCCACCAGGCCCCGGCTGAACGTGGCGGTCAGGTTGTCGCCACCGCTCTCCACCAGCACCAGGTCCAACGGGCCCAACGCGTCGGTCAGCTCGTCGACGGCGTCGAGGTTGGCGCCGATGTCGTCTCGGATGGCGGTGTGCGGGCAGCAGCCCGTCTCCACCGCCCTGATCCGGGTCGGATCGAGCACCCCGGCGCGCTTGAGGAAGTCGGCGTCCTCGGTGGTGTAGATGTCGTTCGTCACCACGCCGAGGCGCAACTCGTCGGCGAACGCCCGGCACAGCGCCGCGACCAGCGCGGTCTTGCCGGAGCCGACCGGGCCGCCGATGCCGACCCGCAACGCCCGCGCGGCAGTCGGTAGCGGGGCGTGCGGGTCGACCCCCGGCTCGGGGTGGGTGTGGGGAACGGACTCGTCGTGATCGAATTCAGGACGCAAAGAGACGCACCTCCCAGGTGACGTGAGCTTCGGCATGGATGTCGGCGAGTGGAGCGGCGGCGGCGGGCAGCCGCTCCGGTGGTTCCTCGGCGGCGCGGGCCGCCCGCGCCGCGGTGGCGTCGCAGGTGCCGGCGAGCCGCACCAGCAGGGCCTGCACCTGGTACGGGTCGAGGCCGAGCAGGCGTACGGCGGCACTGGCCGAGCCGGTCACCGTCGCGTGGGCGGCGACCGTGGCAACCTGTCCGGGGTTGAGACCGGCGGCGGCACCGACCAGCCCCAGCACCAGCGGCTGGTGTGGCCCGTCCGGCGCGGCGGGCAGGTCGTCGAAGGTGGCCTGCGGCCAGATCCGGCGACCGGCTCGCAGCAGTGCGCGGCCCTGCCGGCGGGACACCGACCGCTGCGCGGGCGAGGCGGTCCGGGCGTCCAGTTCGGCGTCGAGTCGGGCCAGCGCGGCGGAGCGGCCGGCCGACCACGCCACGCCACGGGCCGCCGCCGCGAACGCCGCCGTGACCAGTCCCGCAGTGGCCAGCCGACCCCGCAGGTACTCCGCCAGGGTGTCCAGATCGGTCACCCGGCCGGCGGCGACGGCTGCCTCCAATCCGGCCGAGTGGGCGTGCGCGCCGGCCGGGAACCGCCCGTCGGCGAGGAGCAGCAGCATCGTCGGGGTGGCCATCAGAACAGGAAGTACCGCTGGGCCATGGGCAGTTCGGTCACCGGATCCGGCTCCACCACCACGCCGTCGATCCGGGCGGTGAAGGTGTCCGGGTCGACCTCGATGCGCGGCAGGGCGTTGTTCTCCGGCAGGTCGGTCTTGCCGCGCGACCGTACGTCGGCCACCGGCACCACCCGACGCCGCACGTCCAACCGCAGCCCGGCCTCCACCGCCGCGGGTGCCACGAACGCCAGGCTGGTGGCGGCAGCCGCGCCGCCGTACGCCCCGAACATCGGTCGGGGCAGCATCGGCTGCGGGGTGGGGATCGAGGCGTTCGCGTCACCCATCTGCGCGTACGCGATCATGCCGCCCTTGATGACCAGGTGCGGTCGTACGCCGAAGAAAGCCGGCTCCCACAGCACCAGATCGGCGAGCTTGCCCGGCTCCACCGACCCGATCTCGTGGTCGAGTCCGTTGGCCATGGCCGCGCAGATGGTGTACTTCGCGACGTACCTACGGGCCCGGTGGTTGTCGGCGGCGCCGTCGCCGGGCAGGGCGCCCACCCGCGCCTTCATCACGTGTGCGCTCTGCCAGGTACGCAGCACGATCTCTCCGATCCGCCCCATCGCCTGCGAGTCGGAGCCGATGATGGAGATCGCCCCGAGGTCGTGCAGCAGGTCCTCGGCCGCCATCGTGGACGGTCGGATCCGACTCTCGGCGAACGCCAGGTCCTCCGGCACGGCCGGGTTGAGATGGTGGCAGACCATCAGCATGTCGAGGTGCTCGGCGAGGGTGTTGCGGGTGTACGGGCGGGTCGGGTTGGTCGACGACGGCAGCACGTTCGGCTCACCGGCGACGGTGATGATGTCCGGCGCGTGCCCGCCGCCGGCGCCCTCGGTGTGGTACGAGTGGATCGCCCGGCCGCCGATGGCGCGCAGGGTGTCGGCGACGAATCCGGCCTCGTTGAGCGTGTCGGTGTGGATGGAGACCTGCACGCCGGAGGCGTCGGCGACCCGCAGGCAGGCGTCGATCGCCGCCGGGGTGGTGCCCCAGTCCTCGTGCAGCTTGAACCCGCCGGCCCCGGCCCGCAACTGCTCCCACAGCGCCTCCTCCGAGACGGTGTTGCCCTTGCCGAGCAGCAGCACGTTGACCGGGAACGTGTCGAGGGCCTCGTGCATCCGGGCCAGGTGCCAGGCGTTCGGGGTGACGGTGGTGGCCCGGGTGCCCTCCGCCGGGCCGGTGCCGCCGCCGACCAGGGTGGTGACTCCGCTGGCGAGCGCCTCGGCGACCAGTTGTGGGCAGATGAAGTGCACGTGGGTGTCGACCGCCCCGGCGGTGAGAATCCGGCCGTTGCCGGCGATCACCTCGGTGGCCGGGCCGATGACCAGGTCCGGATGGACACCGTCCATGGTGTCCGGGTTGCCGGCTCGGCCAAGCGCGACGATCCGCCCGTCGCGCAGCCCGACGTCGGCCTTCACCACCCCCCAGTGGTCGAGGACGACCGCACCGGTGATGACGGTGTCCAGGGCGCCCTCGGCGCGGGTGGCCCGGGACTGACCCATCGACTCGCGAATCACCTTGCCGCCGCCGAAGACCGCCTCGTCACCGCCGGCACAGTGGTCGTGCTCGATCTCGATCAGCAGGTTCGTGTCGGCCAGCCGGATCCGGTCTCCGGTGGTCGGCCCGTAGAGGGCCACGTAGCGGTTCCGCTCCACGATGCTCACGCCTTCCGTCCTTCGTCCAGCGCTCCGGCGCACTCGCCGCGCAGGCCCGGCACGATCCGCGCGCCACCCAGCGGCACCAGGTCCACCCGGCGGCTCACGCCCGGCTCGAACCGCACCGAGGTGCCGGCCGGTACCGCGAGCCGCTGCCCCCAGGCGGCGTCCCGGTCGAAATCCAGCGCCGGGTTGGCCTCGGCGAAGTGGTAGTGCGACCCGACCTGCACCGGCCGGTCACCGGTGTTGACCACCAGCAGCGTGGTCACCGGCCGCCCGGCGTTGATCTCGACAGGCCCGTCCGCCGGCAGGATCTCCCCGGGGATCACGGGATCGGGTGGTGCACAGTCACCAGTTTGGTGCCGTCCGGGAACGTCGCCTCCACCTGCACCTCCCCCAGCAACTCGGGGATGCCGTCCTGCACGTCGTCCCGGCTGAGCACGGTGCGTCCGGCGGCCATCAGGTCGACCACGGACGCACCGTCGCGGGCCCCTTCGAGCAGGAAGGCGGTGATCACCGCGACGGCTTCCGGATAGTTGAGACGCAGGCCGCGCTCGCGGCGACGTCGGGCGACGTCGGCCGCCACGTGGACGAGCAGGCGGTCCTGCTCGTGAGGGGTGAGATACACGGGTGCTCCCGGTGGATGTCCGCGCTCCCGACGCCGCCGGCCCGGCGCCTCGACGCGCCGCCGCACGGTTCGGGGTTCGCCCGCCGGCCCGACCCGCCACGCGCATCGGGCCTGGGAGTTCCACCCTCCCGGCCCACGTGACGGATCACCGGCGGTGGCTTCTCGGATGCGGACCGCACCGCCCACCGCTCAGCAGACGGTAAGGGATCACGCGCTTCCCCGGCAACACCCCAACCGGCGTACGCCCCGGGTGGGAGGTCGGCGTACGGGGGGTCGGGGTGAGGGTGGTCATAACGGGTGGACGCTGGGCGGTCAGCGGCTGCTAGCCTCGGCCGCAGGTCATGAGTGCCAGCGCCAAGCCCCGGCTCGCTGGCCGGCAACCCTCCACCGCGCAGGGGTGCCCCGGGTGAGGACCAGGCATCGGTGCAACCACCGGTGCAAGCGTGGCCTGGGTTCCCAGGTCATCACGACCTTGAGGAGAACCATGTCGTACCGCGATCGATCTGTGGCCCGCCCGGGCCTGACCCGGCGTCGGCACGTCGACATGATGCGGGTCTGTAGCGCCGCGTGTAGCTGACCGCAGCGCCCCGGTCACTGATCCCTGACGGGTCGGCTGACCGATCTGTCATCGATCCCCATCCCAGCGGTCCGCCCTGCGGCGGACCGTCGGTGTGGCACGTCCGTGCCCGCCGCAGCTCAACCAGGAGACACCTGTGCGATTCCTTCCTGCCCTGACCCGGGCCGCCGCCGTCGGCGTCGCCGCCATCCTCGGCGCCGCCACCCTCACCGCCTGCGGCTCGAACTCCGCCGGCAACGCGGCCGACAACCCGTACAACCTGGTGCAGCCGGGCGTGCTGCGGGCCGGCACCATTACCGACGCACCACCGAACGTGTACCTCAAGGACGGCAAGTTCACCGGCTTCGACAACGACCTGCTGGTCGCCGCCGCCGACAAGCTCGGCCTGACTGTGGAGTTCGTCGGCACCGACTTCTCCGCCCTGCTCGCCCAGGTCGGCAACCGCAAGTTCGACGTCGGCAGCTCCTCGATCACCATCACCGAGGCACGCAAGAAGACGGTGGACTTCGGCAACGGGTACGACTTCGGCTACTTCGGGCTCGACGTGCCCGCCGGATCGGCGCTGCGCAGCTTCGACGAACTGCCCGGCAAGCGGGTGGTGGTCGTGCAGGGCACCGTCCAGGACGACTACGCCACGAACAAGGGCCTCGACCCGGTCCGGGTGCCCGACTACAACGGCGCGATCAACCAGCTCAAGGCCGGTACCGCCGACGCCTGGATCGCCCCCGCCGAGATCGGCGAGAAGACCGCCGCGGACAGCGGCGGCAAGATCACGGTGGCGGCGAAGGAACTCAGCCCGGCACCGACGGCGTACGCCTTCGCCAAGGGCAACGACGCGCTGCGCGAGGCGCTGAACCGGGCCCTCGACGAGGTGATCGCCGACGGCACCTGGACCCGCCTTCAGGAGCAGTACTACCCGGGCCGGCCGATCCCGGTCGACTTCACCCCGGGCAGTGGCGAGGTGTCGGCTCCGGCCGCTTCCTGACGGTAGGAGCACGAGCGAGCAGGGCGGAGGTTGACCCGTGGATCCGTTGCACACCCTGTGGGAGACGTTCTTCGACTGGGAGTCGATGCGTGAGGCGTTACCCGAGATGCTCACCGTCGGGTTGCCGAACACGCTGATCCTGGCGGTCACCGCCGCCCTGCTCGGCTCGGCACTCGGCATCCTGCTGGCGGTGGCGGGAATCTCGCGTACCCGCTGGCTGCAGTGGCCGGCGCGGGTCTGGACCGACGTGTTCCGGGGCCTGCCGGCGGCGGCGACGATCCTGCTGATCGGGGTCGGCCTGGCCCCGCTGGGCATGCAGGTGTGGGGGCCGAACCCGTACCCGTTGGGCATCCTGGCGCTGTCGCTTATCGCGTCGGCGTACCTCGGGGAGATCTTCCGCTCGGGTATCCAGTCGGTGGAGGCCACCCAGTTGGAGGCGGCCCGTGCGCTGGGCTTCTCCTGGCGCGAGGCGATGCGGAGGGTGATCATCCCGCAGGGCATCCGGCGGATCCTGCCGGCCTGGGTCAACCAGCTCATCGCCCTGATCAAGGACTCCAGCCTGGTCTACTTCCTCGGCCTGCTGGCCAGTCAGCGCGAGCTGTTCCGGATCGGTCAGGACTACGCGGCCAACACCGGCAACCAGTCGGCGCTGCTGCTGGCTGGGCTGTTCTACCTCGCGCTGACCGTGCCGCTGACCCACGCCGTCAACTGGATCGACAAGCGACTGCGGCACGGCCGGCCGGCGGCCGGACCGACCGACGACCCCGACGACCTGGACCTGGCGCTGCCCGGCGCCGCCGGAGGCAACCAACGATGAACACCTCGGTCAGCCTGAGCCTGCGCGACGTGCACCTCGCCTTCGGGCGTCACCGGGTACTGCGCGGGGTGGACCTGGACGTGGCGCGCGGCGGCACCGCGTGCGTCATCGGCCCGTCCGGGTCGGGCAAGTCCACCCTGCTGCGTACCGTCAACCGGCTCCTCGAACCGGACCGGGGCGACGTGCTGCTGGACGGGCGCAGCGTGCTGCGCGACGACCCGGACGCCCTGCGGCAGCGGATCGGCATGGTGTTCCAGCAGTTCAACCTCTTCCCGCACATGAGCGTGCTGCGCAACATCACGCTGCCGTTGCGTCGCATCCGCCGGCTCGGCGAGGACGAGGCGGTGGCCCGGGCCCGGGCCGAACTCGACCGGGTCGGCCTGGCCGCCAAGGCCGACGCCCGGCCCGCTCACCTGTCCGGCGGCCAGCAGCAGCGGGTCGCCATCGCACGGGCCCTGGCCATGCAGCCCCAGGTGATGCTCTTCGACGAGGCCACCTCCGCGCTCGACCCGGAACTGGTCAAGGGGGTGCTGGCGCTGATGGCGGAGCTGTCCGCCCAGGGCATGACGATGGTGGTGGTGACCCACGAGATGGGCTTCGCCCGCCAGGTCGCCGATACGGTCGCCTTCATGGACGCCGGGGTGGTGCTGGAGGCCGGCGAGCCGGAGTCCGTCTTCGAGTCGCCGCAGCACCCCCGGCTACGCCGCTTCCTGTCCCAGGTGCTGTGACCTCGGGCAGTCGTTGGTCAGCGACGGCGGCCGGCGAGGATCGCGAGGGTCTCCCGGCGCACCTCGTCGGGCTCCCGCACGAGGCGACGGTGGCTGAACCTGACCACCAGGATGCCGACCGTGGCGAGTAACGCGTCGCGCCGCAGATCGATCTCACGCTGGCGCGGGTCGCCGTGCGAGGTGGCACCGTCCAGCTCGATGTTGACTCGCTCCTGCTCGGCGAACAGGTCCAGGTACATGGTTCGCTTGTTCACCCGGACACGCACCTGTCGCATCAGCACCGGCATCCCCGGACCGGTGAAGACCCGGTCATGACCCCAGATCTCCAGCGGGCTGCGGCAGCCGTCGACGTAGACCGCCGGCAGCACGCGACGCAGCCAGCCACTGCGGTACGCCCGCCGCAACGTCCACGGCGGTACCACCTCAAGGGCCTGGGCGCGGGTCACCACACCACCACCAGCCTCGACGAGCGATCGGAGCACGGCATCCACGGCGACCGAGCCTGCCCCAGGCCACGCCGACCCCGCAGCCCCCTGTGGACGCCGCGACAAGCTGTGCACAACACGTCGTCCCAGCGCTGCTTGTGATAGGGGTCTTGATCGTTTGCAGTCGAGTGACAGTGGCAGCGGCGTGTCGAGTCACTCGTCTGCAAACGATCAAGACGGATCAGGCGGGCTCAGGCGGGCTCAGGTGGGGGTGTCGCGGCGGCGGAAGGTGGTTAGGCCGAGCGCGAGCAGCGCGGCGGCGACGGCGGTGAGCACCACCAGGGGCAGGACGGTGACGTCGACGGCGGGCACCGACGGCACATGGGTGTACGGGGAGAGGTTCAGCGCCGCCTGCGGCAGGTCCAGCGCGGCACCCAGCTGGCCGAGCAGCAGGAACACGATGAGCACCGCCCAGCTCAACGCGACCGACAGACGCGGCAGCGCGCCGAACAGGGCGGTCACCACCCCGGCGACGACAAGCAGGGCCGGCAACCACAGCAGCGCCGCACCTGTCAGCTCGACGGTCCAGCCGACCGGGTCACCGACCGCCAGCCCGTACCCGAGGCCGGTGGTGGCACCGGCCAGCAGCATCAGCGCCAGCGCACCGAGCACCGCGCCGGCCACCTGAGTGCCCAACCACCGGTAGCGGCTGACGGCAGTGGCGAGCAACGGTTCGAGGATGCCGTCGGACTCGTCGCCACGCACCCGCAGCAGGGCCTGCACGACGTACGCCCCGAGGGTCAGGGCGAACAGCGCGAGCATCGCCGCCAGGAAGGCGTCGACCAGGTCGGCCCCGCCGCCGAGTTGGGCGATCGCCTCGGCGGCGGCCGGGTTGTCGGCGATCATGTCGTCGACCTCGTTGCCGGCCAGGCCCATGGCGAGGCCGAGCACCGCGACCGCGACCGCCCAGCCGGTCAACGCGCCACGGTGCAGACGCCAGGTGAGTCCGGCCGGGCTGAGCAGGCCGGCGGCGGCGGTGGCCGGCCCCCGGCGGGCGGCGAGCAGGCCGGCCCCAAGGTCGCGCCGTTCGGCGAGCGCGTACGCCCCGGCAACCCCGACGACCAGCAGGGCGACCGGCAGCGCGAGAACCCACCACCGCTCGCCGCCGAAGGCACGGATCTGGGTGCCCCAGCCCAGCGGCGACAACCAGGTCGGCCAGGCGCTGTCCAGGCGTACCGCGTCGGCGGCGCGTTGACCGAGCACGTCACCGGTGGCCCGCAGCAGGAACGCCACCCCGACCGTGGCGGCGGCGAGCGCGTTCGCACCCCGGGAGGTCACCGAGAGTTGGGCGGTGACGGCGGCCACCCCGGTGAAGGCGAGGCCGACCCCGACGATCGCGGCGGCGGCGGCCACCGAGCCGGCGGCCGGCAGCCCGGCACCGACGAAGGCGAGCGCGAGCAGCGCACCGGCCAGCACGTTGGCGCCGACCACGACGACCAGGGCCGCGGTGAGCAGCGCGTACCTGCCGACGGCGGCAGCGCCGAGCAGTTCCGCGCGGCCGGTCTCCTCGTTCTGCCGGGTGTGCCGGACCACGGCGAAGGTGCTGAGCAGCGCGGCGAGCACGGCCAGGGTGAGGTACGTCTCGGTGACCACCACGGCACCGAGGTCGGTGCTGGCGACCGGGCCGTTGAAGGCGCGGGCGACGACACTTGTGTTGGCCACCTCGGCGTACCCGATGCGGTTCTGCTCGTCGGGGTAGATGCTGGCCACGCTCTCGGCGAGGGCGTAGCCGATCAGCGGGCTGCCGAGCGTCCAGATGGCCAGGCGGACCCGGTCGCGACGCAGGGCCAGCCGGGTGAGCCGGCCGGTTCCGGTGAAGGCGCTCATCGGGTGCCTCCGGTCGTCGCCTGCCGGTCACCGTTGACGGCCTCGCCGTAGTGCCGCAGGAACAGTTCCTCAAGCGTGGGCGGTGTGCTGGTCAGCGCGCGGACCTCGAAACGGACCAGGTGGGCCAGGAGCGCGTCGAGGTGCTCGGGCTCGACCTCCAGCCGGACGCGACCGTCGACCGGGCGAACCTCGTGCACGCCGGGCAGCTCCGTGAGGCCGGTCGCCGGCCGTCCGGTCTCGACGGTGACTGTGGTACGCGCCAGGTGCCGCAGCTCGGACAGCGTGCCGGACTCGACGATCCGGCCCTCCCGGATGATGCTGACCCGGTCGCAGAGCGCCTCGACCTCGGCCAGCACATGGCTGGAGAGCAGGACGCTGGCGCCGGCCTGGGTGAGCTGGCGGACCTCCTCCTGGAACACCGCCTCCATCAGCGGGTCCAACCCGGAGGTGGGCTCGTCCAGCACGTACAGCTCGACGTCGGAGGCGAAGGCGGCGACGATGGCGACCTTCTGCCGGTTGCCCTTCGAGTAGGTGCGGCACTTCTTCGTCGGGTCCAGATCGAAGCGTCGCAGCAGTTCGTCACGGCGACGCCGGTCCAACCCGCCGCGCAGCGCGCCGAACAGGTCGATCGCCTCCCCGCCGGAGAGGTTGGGCCAGAGGTTGACATCGCCCGGCACGTACGCCAAGCGCCGGTGCAGCGTGACGGCGTCGCGCCACGGGTCGCCGTCGAGGATGCGGACCTGCCCCGAGTCGCGGCGCAGCAGGCCGAGCAGGATCCGGATGGTGGTGGACTTGCCCGAGCCGTTGGGTCCGAGGAATCCGTGCACCTCCCCCGGTTCCACCGTCAGGTCGAGCCCGTCGAGCGCGCGTACGCCGCCGAAGGTCTTGACGAGGTTCTCGATGGAGATCACGGACATGGTGCCTCCCGTCGTACGGTGTCTACCGGACCACTGTACTGACCGATGGTAAGGGGTCGATACGAGGCGTCCCGCCCGGCGGTCAGGAGGCACTACGCTTGGCGCATGAGCTGGGAGGAGACCGACGGCACCCGCAGCCGGATCCTGCGCACCGCATCGGACCTCTTCGCCGAGCAGGGGTACCAACGCACCTCGCTGCGGCAGATCGCCGAACGGTTGCGGCTGACCAAGGCCGCCATCCTCTACCACTTCCCCAGCAAGGCGCATCTGCTCACCGCACTAGCCGAGCCGCTGATCCGCGACCTGGAGGCGCTGCTGGACAAGGCCGGGGCACTGCCCGGCCAGCAGGCGAGATGGACGCTGCTGGCGGGCTGGGTGGACACCATGCTCGCGCACCGCGGCCCGCTCGGCATGCTCTTTCACGACCTCGCGCTCGTCGACCGGGGCAGCACGTACCACCGGCTGATGCAGATCGCCATGCGCGCCAACGAGATCGTCGCCGGACCGGACGCCGGACGCCGGGATCGGGTCCGGGCGGTTCAGGCCATCGCCATGTGCAGCGATCCGGTGGTGTTCATGATCGACGTGCCCGCGTCGGTGCTGCGGGGCGACATGCTCGACGGCGCCTGTCGCCTGCTCGGCGAGACACCACCCGACGTGGCGGAGCCGGTGGACCGGTCCGCACCGGCGACCGACCGGACGACACCGGTAACCGAAGTGGCCTCCGGCACCGCTTCCGCGACGCCCAAGCGGGTGGGGCGGCGGCGGCCGGGGCGACCCCGGTCGATGAGCCCGGAACAGGTACGGTCCGCCCGGCGGATGCATCTGGCGGGCACCCACTCGGCCGACGAGATCGCCGCCGAGTTCGGCGTCTCGCGCGCCACCGTCTACCGCCACCTCGACGCGGACGACGATAACGAGACAGTTCTAAGATAGTTTCGAGACAGCCTCGGCCGGCCGGTCCGGCGGCGGGGCGGGGCGCCCCGCCGCCGGCAGGTCACCGCACCAGGCCGAGCCCGGCGTACGTACGCTCGTGCGCCGGAAACTCCTCGTCGGTGTGCGGCGCGTAGATCCAGGTACGCAGCGAGTCGGCAGCCGTGTCGATCTCCACCAGCCGCACCGGGTTGGTCCGGCGCGAGTGGAACGTCTGGAGGAAGGAGTGGACCCGGTTGCCGTGCACGCCGGTGTCCACCCGGGAGGCCGCCGTGCCCGTGTGGCCGGAGAAGACGAATCGGATGTTGGGGTATCGCGCCACGAGGTTGTCGAAAAGGTACCGCGGGCTGGTCGAGCCGTAGCCGGCCGACTGGCCGATCGAGGCGTCGCTCTCCAGGTAGTGATGAGTGACGATCACGACGTTGTGCCGGGGATGGGCGGCCACGACGGCCTTCGCCCAGGCGACCGCCGCCCGGCGCGGCCACAGCTCCAGACTCAGCACCAGCCACCGCACGCCGCCGGCCGTGTAGGTGGCGTAGGCGTTGTCCACCTTGCCGGCCTCGAACTGGCCACGCACCGCCCCGAACCGGCCCGCCGTGAAGTACCTGTTGAACACCGTCGTGTCACGCAGCAGTTGCCCGGCGGGGCTGCGCAACTCCCCGTCCGGCCCGGCGGCCTGGGTGTCGTGGTTGCCCACGGCGAGGGTGTACGGCATGCCGGCCGTCTCCAGTGGACGCAACGCGGCCCGGGCCCGTTCGTACTGCACGTGGCCGGGAGAGTCGTAGTTCACCACATCGCCGGAGTGCGTGACGAAACGCAGGTCGAGGGTGGCGCGCTGGTCGACCAGCCAGTCGACGCGCTGACGCAGCCGGGTGTCGCCCGCGGACAGCACCTCCTCCTGGGTGTCCGGGACCACGGCGAAGGTGAAGGTGGCGTCGACCGCCGGCGGCGGCTGCACCCGCACGTACGCCAGGTGTGCGTTGCGGTCGCACGCGCCGGTGTACCTGTCGTTGACCAGCTCGATCCGAACGTCGTGCCGCCCCTCCGGCAGCTGCTCACCGACCGGATAGCCGCCGTAGTCGGCGGCGCTGGTCACGGTGATCTCGCCGATCACCTCGCCGGCCACCCTGACCCGCAGGGTCGGCCAGCCGTCGCAGTGATCGCCGATCGCCCCGACGACCAGCCGGCCGGCGCCCCGTACCGGAATGCTGGCGTAGCTGGCGTTGTGCCACAGCGTGGCGTGAGTGCCCGACGGCGGCCGGGGCGTGCCCGTCGCCGGTTGGATCGAGCCGTTGACCACGGTGAACGGTGACGCCGCGTGCGCCGCGCCAGCCAGTACGCCGGCCGACAGTACGACCACGACCGCCATGATCGCGCGCGTGATCCGCATGGATGCCTCCCTGTGCCCACCCCCGGCAGCTGCCGGACATCGGGATGCTAAGGCAGACTCACCGGACATTCCGGCACCGCGACATTGACACGCAGTGACGTTAACTTGGCCGAAACGTCACAGGGCGCGGCGTCGTCAGCCGACGTCGACCCAGTCCAGCGTGCGCTGCACCGCCTTGCGCCAGTCGGCGTAGCCGGCCGCGCGCTGCTCGGGCGACCAGGACGGCTGCCAACGCCGACTCTCGTTCCAGTTCTCCCGCAGTTCCTCGGTGTTCCGCCAGAATCCGACGGCCAGGCCGGCGGCGTAGGCCGCGCCGAGGGCAGTGGTCTCGGCGACCACCGGCCGGCTGACCGGCACGCCGAGGATGTCCGCCTGCAACTGCATGCACAGGTCGTTGACGGTGACGCCGCCGTCGACCTTGAGGCGTTCCAGCGGTACGCCCGAGTCCCGCGCCATGGCCTCGGCCACGTCGCGACTCTGGTAGCAGATGGCTTCCAGCGTCGCCCGAGCGATGTGCGCGTCGGTGTTGTAGCGGGACAGGCCGACGATCGCGCCCCGGGCGTCGGATCGCCAGTACGGGGCGAACAGGCCGGAGAAGGCCGGTACGAAGTAGACCCCGCCGTTGTCGTCGACCTGGCGGGCGAGGTCCTCGCTCTGCGCCGCACTGCTGATGATCTTCAGCTGGTCGCGGAGCCACTGCACGGCCGAACCGGTGACGGCGATGGAGCCTTCGAGCGCGTAGACCGGCGGCTGGCCGGCGAACTGGTAGCACACGGTGGTGAGCAGCCCGGCCTCGGAGCGGACGATCTCCGACCCGGTGTTCAACAGCATGAAGTTGCCCGTACCGTACGTGTTCTTCGCCTCGCCCGGGGCGAAGCAGACCTGACCGACGGTGGCCGCCTGTTGGTCACCAAGATCCGCGGTGATCGGAACCGGTCCGGCGAACGGGCCGCTGGGCAGGGTGACGCCGTAGGCGTCCGGATCGGACGACGGAACGATCCGGGGCAGCATGGCGCGTGGAACGCCGAAGATGGACAGCAGTTCGTCGTCCCAGTCCAGGGTTTCCAGGTTCATCAACATGGTCCGGCTGGCGTTTGTGGGGTCGGTGACATGGACACCGCCGTCCGGGCCGCCGGTGAGGTGCCACAACAGCCAGGTGTCGGTGTTGCCGAAGATCGCCTCACCGCGTTCGGCGGCCGCCCGCACCCCGTCGACGTGCTCCAGAATCCACTGGATCTTGCCACCGGAGAAGTAGGTCGCCGGCGGCAGACCGGCCTTGCGCCGAATGATCTCGCCGCGCCCGTCGCGTTCCAACGCCGAGGCGATCCGATCGGTCCGGGTGTCCTGCCAGACGATGGCGTTGTAGTACGGCCGGCCGGTGCGCCGGTCCCACACCACAGTCGTCTCCCGCTGGTTGGTGACACCGAGGGCCGCCAGGTCACCCGCCGCCAGGCTGTGCGTGTTCAGCGCCGTACGCACGACCGTCTGGGTCCGTTCCCAGATCTCCAGCGGGTTGTGCTCGACCCAGCCGGCGCGCGGCAGGATCTGCTGGTGTTCGAGCTGGTGGCGGCCGACCTCGTTGCCACCGTGGTCGAAGATCATGAACCGGGTGCTGGTGGTGCCCTGGTCCACGGCGCCGACGAAGTCAGCCATGCGGTTCTCCTTCTCCTGGTCCTCGCTGCGGTACCGCCTCGGGGTAGATCCTTCCCGATGTCCGCGCCACTCACCACGAACGGCCGGCGCGGACGTCGGCTGCGGCGGGCGGACGGCACCGGGTGGGTCGGCCGACGCAAGCCCGGTACCGTTCGGCAGACCACCACTGGGTCGCCGCCGGCGGCGACCGGGACCAGGAGCGCAGCATGCGGCTAGACCTACGCGACCGGACCATCCTGATCACCGGAGCGGCGCGGGGTATCGGCGCTCAACTGGCCCGGGCCGCCGCGGCCCGGGGCGCCCGGGTCGCCGTGGTCGGCCTGGAACCGGTGCTGTTGCGGCAGGTCGCCGCCGAGGTGGGCGGGCACTGGTACGAGTGCGACGTCACCGACCAGGCGGGCCTCGACGACGCCGTCGCCTCGACCGTGCAGCGCTACGGCGGCATCGACGTGGTGGTGGCCAACGCCGGCATCGCCAACATCGGCACCGTGTCCACCGGCCCGGTCGACGCCCTGGCACGCACCATCGAGGTGAACCTGACCGGCGTGGTCCGCACGGTCAGCGCGGCGCTGCCGCACGTACGCGCCGCCCGCGGCCACGTCCTGATCGTCTCCTCGGCGGCGGCCTTCGCCGCCATGCCCGGGATGGCCGCGTACTGTGCGTCGAAGGCCGGGGTGGAGCAGTTCGGCAACGTGCTGCGGCTGGAGAACCGTCGGCGGGGACTCACCGTGGGCACCGCGCACCCGATCTGGATCGACACCGACCTGGTGCGCGACTTCCGCGACGACCTCGCCTCCTTCCACGCCGCGCAGCGCAAACTGCCCTGGCCGCTGAACACCGTGGTCAGTGTCGAGCGGTGCGCCGAGGCACTGCTGCGCGGCATCGAAGGTCGGCGACGCAAGGTCTACGTGCCACGGTCCATCGCCCTGGTCCAGGCGCTGCGCCCGATGGTGCTCAGCGGGTTCGCCGACCGGCTGATCGACCGCTTCGGCGGCGCGGAACTGGCCGAGCGGTTGGAGGCGGAGGTACACCGTCTCGGCCGATCCTTCGGTCGGACGTCGGTGGAGGGTGGCCAGTAGCTTCCGGATGGTTGCCCCTCGGCAAAGGTCGCGGATGTTCGCGGACGACGTACCCTGCCTGCATGAACTACCTCGGCCCGCCGGACGCCCGGGATTCCCGCGACCCGTCCCCCGGCGGCGGCGAGACCACCCCACTGCTGTCCGAGTCGTTCACCGCGCAGACCGTGACGGCGCTACGGCACCTGCTCACCGCCCGGGTGGCCGCCGCCGGCCTCACCGGCGATGTGGCCGAGGATCTCGTCCTGGCCGTGCACGAGCTGGTCACCAACGCCGTGCTGCACGGTGGGGGCCGGGGGCGACTCGACCTGTTCCGGCGGGCCGACCTGCTCGTCTGTGAGGTCACCGATCACGGCCACGAGCACGGTGGCGACCTGCCGGTGAACCTGCCCGCGACGAACACCCCGGGTGGCCGGGGTCTCTGGCTCGCCCATCACCTGACCGGGGCGTTGACGCTTACCCGCCGGCCCGATGGTCTTACCGCGACCGTCACCGCCAGCCTGCGCGACGAGCCGTCCGGGTCGCCCGAGGCCACGGACCGGCCGCCGCACCCGTGAGACGAGCGGCGGCCGGTCCACCTGGTCAGCCGTTCTGCTTCTGCTGGCACGACACGCAGAACCGCGCGTGCGGCAGGATCTCCAGGCGTTCCCGGGGGATGTCCGTTCCGCACCGCTCGCAGCTGCCGTAGCCACCGGCGGCGAGGCGTCGCAGCGCCCCGGAGATCTGGTCGAGGCTCTGCCGGGTGGCGGCGATCAGCGCGGCATTCGTGTGTGCCTCCGCCGGATCCCCGGTGTCGGCCGTCAACTCGGTCAGCCGAGTCGTCTGGGCCTCGAACTCGTGGTTCAGCGTCGCCTCGAGTTCGGTGCGCCACTGCTGGTCGTAGGTGCCGGTTCGTTCGCTCATTTCGGGTCCTTCCGGAAAAGAAAAAGGGCCGAAGCTCTGCGCTTCGCCCCTGGGCCGTCACGTGTCCGTGCACGGTTTCCGGAGGGCTGCGGCCCGCGGGACGCGGCTGGCCGTGACCGGCACGCCCGCAGACCCGGGGCGCGGGGGTGGCCGCGCCGGGCACGCGCAGCACAACCGCCGCCGCCGTGACGGCGGCGGCGCGGTTGAGCGGCGCGGCGGTTCGCATCGGACCACCATAGGCGGCGGCCAGCAGGAAACCAATGCCGATTTCCCAGGCGCGGGTCGGGCCGTCCGGATCTACCTGAAGGTGGCCAGCCAACACAGACCAGCACCAGAGCGGACCAAAGCCGTTAAGGTGACGATGGCGGAGGAGTCTGACCGGCGCTTCGCCGCCGGCTCGGGCCACCCTGGCGCCAGCCCTCGTCGGCCGGCAACGCCCCGCAGGAGGTGCCGGAATGTCGGAGGCGGTGCGCGACTTCTTCGACGGCCTCGCCGAGGGTGGGGGGCGGATGCTTCGGCAGGTCTGCGGCACCGTGCGATTCGACCTGGGTTACCCCGACCGGGTCGACCACTGGCTGGTCAGCATCGACCAGGGCCGGATCACGGTGTCGCGCGGCGACATGACGGACGCGGACACGGTGATCTACACCGACGCGCAGTTCTTCCTGCGGATGGCCCACGGCGAGGTCAAGCCCCTGCCGGCGTGGCTGCGCAACGACTTCACCGCCGACGGCGAGTTCCGTTTCGTCGTCATGTTGGAGCGGCTGTTCGCACCACCGCCCGACGCCCACCACCCCCGTGAGGTGGCCGCCCGCCAGCATCCGCGGGCACCGGCCGAATACCGACGGCCGTCGCCGGATGAGGCGGCGCCCCCGGCCGGCGACGGGGAGCCGCGGTGAGGAAGCTGGTCCGCATCCTCGACGGCAACATCTTCGCGCTGAGCGACGACAACGGCGACATGGACTTCAGCCCCACCAATCCGAGCGGATTCTTCGCCTTTGACATCCGCTTCCTGTCCACCTGGCGGCTGCGTCTGGACGGGGAGCGGCTGCACCCGCTGGCCGTGCACGATCCGAGCTACTACAAGATCCGGTTCTTCCTGGTTCCCGGTCACCCGACCCACTACGTCGACGCGAAGGTCTCGGTGATCCGCGACCGGTGGATTTCCGACAGCGCCTTCATCGAGCACCTCACCGTGCTCAACCACACCAACGGCCCCGTCGACTACGTGCTGCGCATCGACGCGGACAGCGACTTCGCGCCGGTCTACAACGTGGTCTGGCCGCACGGGTCGACACTTCGCGGCTACCGCGAAGTGTCGGGGGACGGTCTGCGGCTCGGTTACCGGCGAGAGAAGTTCCATCGGGTCACCGACGTCTCGAGCAGCGAACCGGCCGAGTTCGACGAGCGCGGGTTGACCTTTCGGATCCGGGTGGACCCGCAGGGCCGATGGACCACGACCCTGCGGGTGCAAGGGCTGGTGCTGCGTCCGGACGGAGCGGACATTCGGGAACGCCTGCGGCATCCGCGCGGCAAGGTGGGCACCGAACTGCGCCAGGACCTCAGCGAGTGGGTCGCCGAAGCCCCTCAGTTGTACTGCGACTGGAAGTCGTTGTGCACCACCTACCAGCGCGGGCTGATGGACCTGGCCGGCCTGCGCTTCTCTCCGCTGGCGCTGCCGCACGAGACCATGCTCGCCGCCGGGTTGCCCTGGTCGGCCACCATCATCGGCCGCGACAACCTGCTCACCTGCTACCAGACTCTGCCGTTCGTGCCCCGGATGGCGGCGACCACCCTGCGCCTGCTCGCCATCGACCAGGGCACGGTGCTCGACGACTTCCGCGACGAGGAACCCGGCAAGATCCTCAACGAGTTCCGGTACGGGGAGATGGCCGCCTTCGAACATCGTCCCCAGTCGCCGTACTACGGCGGAGCGGACGTGACGCCCCTGTTCGTCGTGCTGCTCGACGAGTACGAGCGCTGGACCGGCGACGCCGCGCTGGTGCGGAACTTGGAGGACGCCGCCCGCGCGGCGTTGCACTGGATCGACGAGTACGGCGACCTGCGCGGCGACGGCTACCTCTGGTACCAGCCACGCAACGACGAGAGCGGGGCGCAGAACCACTGCTGGAAGGACTCACCGGAGGCGATCTGCTACCGCGACGGCCGGCTGCCGGGGCTGCCCCGCGCCACCTGCGAGTTGCAGGGGTACGCGTACGACGCCAAACGGCGCGGGGCCCGGCTGGCTCGCGAGTTCTGGGGCGACCCGGCGTACGCCGAACGCCTGGATCGGCAGGCCGAGCAGCTCAAGCAGCGATTCAACAGGGACTTCTGGATCGATGGGGGTGAGTACTTCGCGCTGGCGCTCGGCCCCGACGGCGACCAGGTGGACGCGCTGGCGTCGAACATGGGGCACCTGTTGTGGAGTGGCATCGTGGACCCCTCCCGGGCCGCCGCAGTCGCCGATCACCTGCTCGGGCCCCGACTCTTCTCCGGCTGGGGGGTGCGGACGCTGGCCACCGGGCAGGCCAGCTACAACCCGCTCGGCTACCACGTCGGTACGGTGTGGCCGTTCGACAACTCGCTGATCGCCTGCGGGCTGCGCCACTACGGGTTCGTCAAGGAGGCGGGGATCATCGCCGAATCCGTCGTCGAGGCGTCCCAGCATTTCGCCGGGCGGATGCCGGAGGCCTTCGCCGGCTACGACCGCGAGCTGACCCGCTCTCCGGTGCCGTACCCGGCCGCGAACAGTCCCCAGGCATCCGCCACGGGTGCCACCTTCCTGCTGCTGCGCGCCCTGCTCGGCCTGGAGCCGTACGGCGACCACCTGGTGGTGCATCCGGAGATCCCGCCGCGCTTCGGCCGGATCGAGCTGCTGAACATCCCGGGCCGCTGGGGTCGTAAGGACGCGATCGGCAACGCCCGGACCTACGGTCCGCCAGCACCGCGCTGACGACCAGGTCGATCGCGCTGCGCAGCTGGTCGGGCGGTGGCGGGGCAGCCCCGGGCTCCGCTGCCGGCGGTGCCCGGCCGCATGCCAGGTAACGTGCTGCGGCATGACTGGCGTGGCGTACTCGCATTGTTCGTACTGCGGCGCGGCCTACCCGCCGCCGGTCGGCTGGCCCCGGCTCTGCGCGAGCTGCGGTCGACAGGTCTGGCGAAACCCGCTGCCGGTGGCGGTTGCCGTACAGCCGGTGCTGACCGCCACCGGTCTCGGTGTGGTCGTCGTCCGGCGGGACATCGAACCCGCCCGAGGGCTGCTCGCGCTGCCCGGTGGGTTCATCGAGCACGGCGAACGATGGGAGGACGCGCTGGTCCGCGAGCTGCGCGAGGAGACCGGCCTGCATGCCGACGCGGCCGGTGCCAGGCTGGTCACCGTGCAGAGCGCGCCGGCCGGCGGCACCATGCTGATCTTCGGGGAACTGCCGGTACGACCCGCCGAGGATCTTCCGCCCTCGGTGCCGACCGCCGAGGCCACCGAGTGGCTGGTGCTGACTGAGCCGACCGAGCTGGCCTTCTCCACCCACACCGAGGTGCTGGCCGACTTCCTCGCCCGCCGGCCCGCCTGACCGCCGGCCCGCCTGACCGCCGGCCCGCCTGACCGCCGGCCCGCCTGACGACCGGCCGCCTGACCACCGGCCGCCTGACCACCGGCCGCCTGACCACCGGCCCGCATGACCAGCCGGGCCGTCTGACCAGCCGGTTCGCCTGACCAGCCGGACGCCGCGAGCAGGCGTGGTCGACGGCTCGGCGGGTAGACGGGGAGACCGCACCGGGACGCCGGGCCCGTGCCGGGTCGGGTCGGTGCACACGTTCCGGGGGGCCGATGACCAGCAAGCCGGGGGCCTCGGACGACGTCGTGGAGCTGCGGGTGCACGGCGTGTCCGGTGCCGACGCCGAACAGATCCTCGACCGTCCGCACAGTCACCAGGTCGCCGGGGACCGTAGCGGCGGGTTCTACCGGCCGCGCCCGGGCTATCCGGACACCAGGGGCCCGGCGGGCGTGACGCTGGAGGCGTATCGCTGGGGTGAACTGCCCTCCGGCACCACCGTCCGCACGCTGTCGCTGATGTTCCTGCTGCCGTTCATGCTGTGCAACGTCGCGATCTGGATGCGGCCGCCCCCAGGCCACAAGTCCGATTCCGGGGTGAAGGCGTTGTGCCGGCTGCTCGCCCTCAGCCTCACCATGCTGTACGTGCTGGCGGCGATGGGCGTGGCACTGGACCTGGTCGCCTGGCGGTGCGTGCCGAACCCGTCCTGTCTGGCCGGGCGGCCGTGGCTGTCCTGGATCAGCGACCGACCTCCCGGGCTCACCCTGGCCGTCTTCGCGCTCCTGCCCTTCGGCGCGCTCATGCTGGTCTGGCTGCTCGGCGTCCGCCCCGGCCGCAACTTCGCCGCCTTCCACACCCCGATCAGCACTTCGGGGGGCCACCAGCTCAGCGCGGTGGGCCAGTGGGACAGAGCGCCGACCGTGGACCGGCTCTGTTCGCTGCACGGCGCCGCCGGGCTGATGACCCTGAGTCTCGGTCTGGTCGCCGCCCGGATCGGCTCGGGCCCGTCGCCGCTCAGCGTGGCCCTGGCCGTCGTCAGCGGGGCGGTGCTGTTGGCCAGCATCGTGCTGGTCTGCGCCCACCCGTTCGTCGACCTGCTGCCAACCGGCTCGTACGCGGACCGGATAGCGCGCGGGCTGCGCAACCTGGCCTTCGTGCTGATCGCTGTGGTGCTGGTGGCGGTGTCGGTCGACCCCACTCCGTGGCGGATCCGGGACGGGCTGCCCGGCTACGCCACCGCCGTCGGGCTGGTCATCTCCTCCCAGGCGGTGCTGCTGTTCCTGCTCGGCGCGGGCGCGCTGATCGCCCGGAGCCGACGACGGCACAACACCGCCGACACCACCGGCAGCGGCGAACCGTTCGACCGTGGCGACCCCGGCCGCGATGCGGCGCCCGCACCAAGCGTCGAGCCCGACGAGGCGCGTCGCGGATTCGGCCGTAACGGGCTCGGCGCCGGACCGCTACGCGGGCTGGGTGCTCCCGTGATCGCGGCCAGTGCCACCGGGCTGGCGGTGGCGATCTCCGCAGACCTGGTCTACCGGGTTGCCGATTTCCTCAACCGCCGTGCCGACGCCGACGGGGAGCGGGCGATCAGCCCGCCGCTGGGCTACAAGTGGGCCATCTTCGTGTTCCTGGTGGCGGCGGCAGCCACCCTGCTGGCGGCGCTGATCATCGTGCTGGCCAGTCGTATCCCCCGGATGCGCACCGCCCGGGCCACCGTCGCGCACGACTTTCCCGACGCACCGCCGGCCGCCCGGTACCGCCTGCATGAGGTCGAGCGCATGATCGCCCGAGCGCGGTTCACCGAACGGGTGGAGTCACTCGCGGTGGTGTACGCCTCTGTCGTCGGGGTGGGCATGCCCAGCAGTCTGCTCGGCATGCTGGGGCTGGCGCCGGGCCCCACGGTGCAGCAGTTGACCGGCATTCCGGCCGCGGCGACCAACTTCGGTATCCAGATGGGCAGTTTCCTCATCGCGGCGGTGGTGTTCGCGCTGCTCGTCGGCGGCGTCTTCGCGTACCGCACGTCCCGGTTCCGCAGGTACGTGGGCGTGCTGTGGGACCTGGGGACGTTCTGGCCACGGGTGGCGCACCCCTTCGCACCACCCTGCTACGCCGAGCGCGCGGTGCCGGAACTGAGTCGACGGATCGCGCACCTCACCGACCAGGGTCACGGAGTGCTGCTCACCGGACACAGTCACGGTTCGGTGCTGCTCGCGGCCACGATCCTGCAACTGCCACCCGAGGTGTGCGGCCGGTTGGCGCTGCTCACCTACGGCTCACCGCTGCGCCGGCTCTACGCCCGGCTGTTCCCCGCCTACGTCAGTGACGAGGTGCTCCGCGACGTGGGCGACCGGGTCAACTGGCGGTGGATCAACCTGTGGCGGGACACCGACCCGATCGGGGGCTGGGTCTTCTCGCCGCACCGGCCGGAGCGTCCGCCGACGGTGTCCGGCGCCGCCGGCACGGTGGACCGGCGGCTGCGCGACCCGGTCGGCGTCGTCCCGCCGCCCGGCGACAGCGTCCCGCACCCGATCGTCGGGCACTGGCCCGGCGAATCCGATCCGCGCTTCGAGACCGCGGTGACGGAGCTGGCGAGCCGGCTGCGTGAGCACGACAAGCCGGTCTGAGCCGACCGGCGGTGCGGCTATCCTTCCCGGATGGGCACCTCCCCCAGCGCCGAACGGACTGTGATCGCGTCGAACCGCCGGGCCCGCCACGACTACGCCGTGCTCAAGACGTACGAGGCCGGCATCGTGCTCGCCGGCACCGAGGTCAAGTCGCTGCGGGCGGGACGCGTCTCGCTGGTGGACGCCTTCGCGCAGGAACGCGACGGGGAGATCATGCTGTACGGCCTGCACATCGCCGAATACGGCTACGGCAGCTGGACCAACCACGCGCCCCGGCGTACCCGCAAGCTGCTGCTACGCCGGGTGGAGATCGCCCGGATCCTGGACCGGACCCGCGAGGGCGGGATCACCCTGGTGCCGCTGTCGATGTACTTCTCCGGCGGCTGGGCAAAGGTCGAGCTGGCGCTGGCCAAGGGTCGACGGTCGTTCGACAAACGGCAGGTGCTGGCCGAACGCGACGCGAACCGGGAGATCGCCCGCGAGCTGGGCCGCCGGCTCAAGGGCCGCCCCGGTCGAGGCTGAGCCCG
The DNA here is from genome assembly GCF_049178935.1 of Verrucosispora sp. WMMD703. Classification (NCBI taxonomy): domain Bacteria; kingdom Bacillati; phylum Actinomycetota; class Actinomycetes; order Micromonosporales; family Micromonosporaceae; genus Micromonospora; species Verrucosispora sp. WMMD703. The sequence goes on from NZ_JBMHMM010000004.1 coordinate 3,821,891, forward strand.
GAAACCGTGGCTGCCTCGGGGCGGTTCGCGCCGGAGCGGGCGCGACCTGAGAGACGGTCGGGAACCTCGGGAGCGGTCCCCGACCGTCTCTCAGTCGGCGAGCAGCTGGGCGTGGGCCGCGCGTAACCGGGTCAGCGCGGGATCACTTCCCGGCGGGAAACGTCGATCCAGTTCGGCCCAGACCTCGGCGAGCGCCGTGGTCACCGCCCGCAGCTCGGCGGCGTGCCGGCGCCCGCTCTGCTGCCGCTGAGCGTCCAGGCGTCGGGACCAGCCGGCGGTGACCTCGGCCAGGCGCCCGGCGTCGGCGCGCGCCTCGGCGACGGTGCGGGCGGCCGCCGCCGGCACGATCGCGGCGACCGGCCGGGGATCGCCGTCGCGGGTGACCACCGTGACCGAGTCGGTCAGTTCGGCCATGGCGACGAGTTGGCTGAGTCGGGTGCGCGCCTCGCGAAGGGGCAGCGAGCGCGCCGGGGCGTTTCGCGGAGTGAGGGCGGGGACAGCCATGAATACATGGTCGGTGCCGGGTACGACACTTTCCGCGACGGTCAGCGCGACGGATGGTCCCGGCGGGACGGAAACTGGGCGCCGGGGCGGGCCAGCGTCGACCGGGCGCGCAGCCCCACCGGATCGGGTGCGTCGGCATTCGGCGTCGCGCTGGCCGTGGGCGGCTGCGGTCGCCGCGCGTCCAGGTAGGCGAGCGCGGCGCGGTCCTCGTCGGTGGGTGCGGCGAGCAACGCGTACACCAGACCGACCACGCCGAAGATGACCAGCAGCACGATCGGGATGAGCAACGTACCGACACCGGCCCCGCTGATCTCGCCGCGTTCCTCGTGCAGGTGCACCGACAGGGCGCTCATCCCGGTGAAGTGCATGCCGTTGACCGCCACCCCCATCACCAGCGCCGAGGCGAAGATCGCCACCCCCTTGCGCACGGTCACCGCGAGCCAGAGCGCGACGGTGGCCGCGACCACGGCGATCAACACCGACAACCCCACCCGGAGGTTGTCGTAGAGCAGCCGACCGTCCAGCCGCATCGCCGCCATGCCCGTGTAGTGCATCGCCGCCACTCCGGCGCCGGTGAACAGGCCGCCACCGAGGATCCGTCCCGCCGAGAGCCGGCCGGTGCCCACGATCGCCAGCCCGATGCCGACCGCGATCACCGCGAGCAGCGCGCTGCCCACGGTGATCGGCACGTCGTAGCGGATCCGCGACCCGGTCACCGCGAAGCCCAGCATCGCCATGAAGTGCATCGTCCAGATCGCCGTGCCACCGAGCGCCCAGGCGGCCAGGGTCCCCCACCAGAGCTTCTGGCCGGTGCTGGCGGCGGTCCGGATGCGGCCGGCACAGACCAGGCCGAGGATGGAACCGAGCACCGACAGCGCGTAGCTCAGCGCCGGTGTGATCCAGCCGTACTCAAAGTGATTGATGTCCGCCACGTGGGCTCCCCCCAGAGCTGTTACCGGCGCGTAGCGCACGCGCCGATGACATGATCCGGGACGCTCTCACCAGGCACAACAGGCCCCCCGGGCAATTCTCGGGGTACCGCTGCGGTAACACAGCGATGCGTCGATTCCGACGGTCGCCCGGCGCCCGCCGGACCGATTCAGGCCGGTGAATGGTACGCCAGCACACCCCGGTTGACGGCGCTGATCGCCTGCCGTGCGGTGGCCCGCAGCTCGGTCGAGGCACCACCGGAGTCGGCGAGCTGGCCGAGCAGATCCACCACCTGCCGGGCCCATCGGACAAAGTCCCCGGCGGGCATCTCGCCGTCAAGCTCGTGCCCGCTGGCCAGCACCTTCGCCAGCGCCTCACCCCGGGCCCAGCGGTAGACCGGCCAGGCGAAACCGAGATCCGGCTCGCGGGTGACGGCCAGCCCGCGTGACGCCTCCTCGGCCTCGATCTCGCTCCACAGCTTCAGGGTCGCGTCGACCGCCTCGGCCACCGCGCCGCGGGGCAGCGAGGCTCGTTCGTCGACGTCGCGGCGGGCCTCGAAGACCACCACCGAGACCGCGGCGGCCAGTTCGGCGGGCGACAGCCCGTCCCAGACGCCGCGCCGGAGGCATTCCGCCACGAGCAGGTCCGCCTCCGTCCAGATCCGCCCGAGCATCCGGCCGGCGTCGGTGACGGCGCCGTCGGCGGCGAGGTAGCCGCGCCCGGTGAGCAGCGCGACGATCCGGTCGAAGGTACGCGCCAACGACCCCGTCCGACCGGCGACCCGCTGCCGCAGCTCCTCGGTGTCGCGCTCCAGCCGGCGACGACGCTCGGCCCAGCGGGCGTGTTCCTCCCGCTCCGGGCAGGCGTGGCAGGGATGCCGGCGCAGCTCGGTACGCAGCTGGCTGAGCTGGTGGTCCTCCCCGGACTGCCGGCCCCGGGCCCCCCGGCGGGAGTGTCGGTCCAGTCCGGTGCCGCTCACCTGCGCCGCCAGGTCACGCCGGGCCGCCGGATTGCGGTGGTTGAAGTGCTTGGGCACCCGGATGCGGGCCAGCACCTCGGCCGGCGTGGTGAAGTCGGCGGGACTGATCCGGCCGGCCCAGCGGTCCTGGGTGAGCACCAGCGGGCGCGGCTCGCTGAAGCCACCGGCCGCCGGATCGAGCACCACGGCCAGGCCGGCCCGCCGCCCGGACGGCACCCGGATCACGTCACCCACCCGCAGCCGCTCCAGGGCCGCCACCGCTGCCGCCCGGCGCTGGCTCTGCCCCTGGCGGGCGATGGCCCGTTCCCGGTCGGCGATGGCGACCCGCAAGGCGAAGTACTCGTCGAAGTCGCCGTGGTGGCACTCCGCCTCGACGCCGTACGCCTCGATGGTCTCGGTGTTGCGTTGCACCTGCCGGGCCAGGCCGACCACCGAGCGGTCCGCCTGGAACTGCGCGAACGACGACTCCAGCAGCGCCCGGGCCGGCTCGGCGCCGACGCTGCCGACCAGGTTCACCGCCATGTTGTACGAGGGCCGGAAGCTGGAGCGCAGCGGGTATGTCCGGGTGGAGGCCAGACCCGCCACGTGCCGGGGGTCGGTCTCCGGGGACCACACCACCACGGCGTGCCCCTCCACGTCGATGCCGCGACGACCGGCCCGCCCGGTGAGCTGGGTGTACTCCCCCGGGGTCAGGTCGACGTGCGCCTCGCCGTTGTACTTGACCAGGCGTTCCAGCACCACGCAGCGGGCCGGCATGTTGATGCCCAGGGCGAGGGTCTCGGTGGCGAAGACCGCCTTGACCAGCCCACGGACGAACAGCTCCTCCACGACCTCCTTGAACGCCGGCAGCATCCCGGCGTGGTGCGCGGCCAGCCCGCGCTCCAGCCCGTCGAGCCACTCCCAGTAGCCGAGCACCGACAGGTCCTCGCCGGGGATCGCGGTCACCCGGGACTCCACCACGCGGCGGATCTCCGCCCGCTCCTCCGGTGAGGTGAGCCGCAGCCCGGCGGCGAGGCACTGCTGCACCGCCGCGTCGCAGCCGGCCCGGCTGAAGATGAACAGGATCGCCGGCAGCAGGCCCTCGCGGTCCAGCCGGTCGACGATGTCCGGGCGCAGCGGCCCACGCCAGCGGGGGCCGCGCCGGCCGGCGCCGAAGCCGGCGGAGCGTCCCTCACCGAGATCCAGCCGGCGCATCGTGTCCCGGGTGTAGCGCAGCAGCTCCGGATGCACGTCGTGCTTGCGGGCCGCCGCGGCGTCGTGGAACAGGTCGAACATCCGCTTGCCGACCAACATGTGCTGCCACAGCGGCACCGGCCGGTGCTCGCTGACCACCACGGTGGTCTCGCCCCGAACCGTGATCAGCCAGTCGGCGAACTCCTCGGCGTTGGAGACCGTCGCCGACAGCGACACCAGGGTCACCGAGGCGGGCAGGTGGATGATGACCTCCTCCCACACCCCGCCGCGGAACCGGTCGGCCAGGTAGTGGACCTCGTCCATCACCACGTACGCCAGGCCCTCGAGGGTGGCCGAGCCGGCGTACAGCATGTTGCGCAGCACCTCGGTGGTCATCACCACCACCGGGGCGTCGCCGTTGATGGCGTTGTCACCGGTGAGCAGCCCGACCTGTTCCGCACCGTAGCGGTCGACCAGGTCGTGGTACTTCTGGTTCGACAGCGCCTTGATCGGCGTCGTGTAGAAGCACTTGCGCCGGGCCCCGTCGACCGGTTCCGGCCGCCCGGGCGCACCCCGCAACGCCAGGTGTACGGCGAACTCGCCGACCACCGTCTTGCCGGCCCCGGTCGGGGCGCAGACCAGCACGCCACTGCCCCGCTCCAGGGCCTGGCACGATTCCCGCTGGAAGTCGTCGAGGTCGAACCCCAGGTCAGCGGTGAACTCTTCAAGCGCCGGGAACTGTGAGGCCTGGGCGGCCCGGCGGCGCGCCGCGGCGTACCGCTCGGCGGGGCTCGACATGTCACCAAGATTAGTGCGTGCCCACGACGAGTACCCGGCAAGGCCGACCGCCGGGGCGGTCGGAGTGGGTCGGTAGGGTGCACGACGTGCCGGATCATGCCGAACCGACCAGCCCCGTGCCCGACGTCGACGGTCGGGGTCCGTCCCGTCGGCAGGTGCGGGCGGTCCTGTTCGACTTCCACGGCACCCTGGCACAGGTGGAGGAGCCCAGCCGGTGGGTGCTGGCCGCCGCGTCGGCGTGCGGGGTGGATCTGGACCGCGTCCGGGCGACCGCCCTGGCCGACCGGCTGCTCACCGCCGGCCGCGCCGGTGGGCCGCTGCCCGCCCGGGTGCCGCCTCACCTGGCCGAGGTGTGGGCCGACCGGGATCTCTACGAGCACGCCCACCGTGGTGCCTACACCGGGCTGGCCGCCACGGTCGACACCGGCATCGACGGCTTCGCCGAGGCGCTGTACGAGCGGGTGCTCACGCCGCAGGGGTGGGTGCCCTACCCGGACACCGCGCCGACCCTCGCCGCGTTGCGGGCCGCCGACGTGCGGGTGGCCGTGGTCAGCAACATCGGTTTCGACATCCGGCCCCTCTTCGACGCCTGGGGACTGGCCGACCTGGTCGACGCCCACGTGCTGTCGTACGAGGTGGGCCGTTGCAAGCCCGACCCGGCGATCTTCTGGCGGGCCTGCGGCCTGCTCGGCGTCGACCCGGAGGAGTCACTCATGGTCGGCGACACTCCCGCCGACGCCGGTGCCGTCGCCGCCGGATGCGCCGCGCTGATCCTTCCCGCCGCCGACCCCGGCCGCCCCAACGCCCTCGGCTCCGTCCTCAACTTCCTCCCCACCCCCTGACTTCCGCGATCTTGCAGTTGTGGTCGCCGGTATGCCGCCTTTGGGTAGTTATTTCCCGACCGAAAGTGCAAGATCGCGGGTGGTGAGGGTGTGCGGGCGGTCAGCGGAGGAGGTGGAGGGCGTGCGGGGTGACGGTGACGGTGAGTGGGAGGGAGAGGGAGCGCTCGCCGTCGGCGTAGGTGGTGATGCTGCCCTCCGCGGCGAGGGTGACGGTACGGGCGCGGTAGGTGTGCACCAGGGGATGGGTGACGTGGGTGCCGGCGTAGATGCGCGGCTTGACCCGGATCAGGGTGCGTCGGTCGAACCGGCCGCCGACCACCACGTCGAGCAGGCCGTCGGTCGGGTCCGCGTCGGGGCAGATGCGCATCCCGCCGCCGTAGCTGGCTCCGTTGCCGACCGCCACCAGGACCGCGTCGACCTCGATCCGCTCGCCGTCGAGGGTGAGGGTGTACCGGCGGGGACGTAGCCGGGCCAACTCCACCAGGATGGCCAGGTCGTAGCGGCGTGGACCACGCGGCCAGCGCATCCGGTTGGCCCGCTCGTTGACGATCGCGTCGAACCCGGCCGCCAGCACCGCGCCGTACCAGCGGACCGTGCCGTCGGCGCCGGTCATCCGGGCCAGGTCGACCGGCCGACTGCGCCCCTCGCGCAGGGCCGCCGCGATGACGTCGACCGCGGCCCGGGGGTCGGCCGGAAACCCGGTCTCCACCGCGAAGTCGTTGCCGGTGCCCGCCGGCACCGGCCCGAACGGCACCGAGGTGCCGGCGACGGCCTGCATCGCCCGGTGCACAGTGCCGTCGCCACCCACCGCGATCAGGGCACCGGCTCCTTCGGCGACGGCGGCCCGGCAGGCCGCCTCGGCCTCGGCGGCGCTACCGGCCCGCAACAGCCGCACCGGCCGGTCGGCCGCCGCGAGCCCGTCCAGCAGGTCCGGCAGCAGCCCCCGGTGCCGGCCACGGCCGGCGGTCGGGTTGGCCAGTACGGCGACGGGCCCACCAGGCACCGAAGGGTGATCGTCTGAGGTCACGGCGAGCACCGTACCTGCCCGGACCGGTGCGGGCGTGCCGGTGCCGACCCGGCACCGACCCGCGCCGGCAACGGGAACCGGACAGTCCCACCGTCTGCGCCGCAACTGTCATTTGTCACGACCGGTCGTGCGGCACGCATTCATCTCCATGACTGAAAACACTAGGGACGCCATAGGCCGAACGGACAGACTCGTATCCATCAACAGGACCGCAGCCGGCAGGCGGATGGGAGGCGACACAGTGGACGAGCGCTACGACAGCTACTGCGCCGCCGACCCGCTGTTCTACGACTCCCTCGGCAGCGCCGTCGCACAGCCCGCCTTCGCCGCGGCGAGCCGGCCGCTGCCGACGGGCTGGCGTCGGGAGCCGCTCGACGACTGGCTCATCCACGCGCCGGACGGCGAACGCCTGCCGCAGCAGGGCTGGAAGGTGCACGTGTCGGCCACGGTCGCCAACGCCGACCGGGTGCTGGACACCGTCTGGGACTACTGCGTACCCCGGGGGCTTTCCTTCAAGTTCCTGCGCGGCCCCCGCACCCTGCTGCTACGCAACTCCAAGTACGCCGCTCGCGCCGCCAGCGGCAAGTTCGTGACCGTCTACCCGCGCGACGACGCCGAGCTCGAACTGGTCTGCAAGGAACTCGACGAGCTGCTCTCCGGCGAGGCCGGCCCGTACATCCTCAGCGACCTGCGGTACGCGGCCGGCCCGGTGTACGTCCGCTACGGCGGCTTCGCCGCCCGGTACTGCCACTCCCCCGACGGCCAGGTGGTCCCGGCAGTCGAGGACGACACCGGCACCCTCGTCCCGGACCGCCGCGACCCGGTCTTCCACGTGCCGTCCTGGGTGACGCTACCCGACTTCCTCGCGCCCCACCTGGCCGCCCGCAACGCGACAAGCACCGACGAGGTCCCCTACCGGATCGAGAAGGTCATCCACTTCTCCAACGGCGGCGGCCTGTACGTCGGACGCGACAGGCGCACCGACACCCAGCTCGTGTTCAAGGAGGCTCGGCCGCACGCCGGCCTGGACGCCGACGGCACCGACGCCGTCACCCGGCTGGCTCGGGAGGCCGCCGTCCTGTGCCAACTCGCCGACCTGCCGCAGGTGCCCCGGGTGCACGACGAGTTCGCCCTGAGCGACCACCGGTTCCTCGCCCTGGAGTTCATCGAGGGCCGCCCACTGAACAAGGTCCTGGTCGACCGCTACCCGCTTATCGACGCCGACGCCACCGACGAGGACCGCGCCGCGTACGCGAGCTGGGCGCTGGACGTCCACCGCCAGGTCGACGAGGTCGTCCGGGCGATCCACGCACGCGGCCTGGTCTACGGCGACCTGCACCTGTTCAACATCATGCTGCGCCCGGACGACCGGATCGCGCTCGTCGACTTCGAGGTGGCCGCCCCGATCGACGGGCACCGCCGGCCGGGCCTGCGCAACCAGGGCTTCGCCGCGCCCCGGGGACGGACCGGCGTGGCCGTCGACCACTACGCCCTGGCCTGCCTGCGGCTGGCCCTGTTCCTGCCGCTGACCCAACTGGTCCGCCTCGCCCCGGCGAAGGCGGCGCACCTGGCCGACATCATCGCCGACACCTTCCCGGTGCCGAGAGACTTCCTCGACGCGGCGGTAGCCGAGATCACCGCTGCGGACGCCGAGTCCGGGGACCGCGTCCCGCCCACCGCCGACGTCCCACCCGTCGACCGGGACCGGCTGGCCCGCGCCATCCTCACCAGCGCCACGCCCGCACGCACCGACCGGCTGTTCCCCGGCGACATCGAACAGTTCCGCAGCGGCGGGCTCAACCTCGCCCACGGGGCGGCCGGCGTGCTGTACGCGTTGCACCAGGGCGGCGCCGGCCGGTGGCCGGAACATGAGCAGTGGCTGGTCCGCCAGGCCACCGCACCCCCGTCGGGCACCCGGTGCGGCTTCTACGACGGCCTGCACGGCGTCGCGTACGCCCTGGAAGTGCTCGGTCGCCGGCAGGACGCCCTCGACGTGCTCGACATCTGCCTCCGCGAATCGACCACCGGGTTGGACCACAGCCTGGCCGGCGGGCTGGCGGGCATTGCCCTCAACCTGGCCGAGCTGGGCGGGCGTACCGGGGAACCGGCGCTGCGGGAGGCGGCCTGGCAGGTCACCGGAGAGTTGGTGGAACGACTCGCCGACGACCCCGGCGGCGACGTCAGCGGCGGGCGGCACCCCTACGCCGGGCTGCTACGCGGCCGGACCGGAGCGGCGCTGCTGCTGGTGCGCCTGTACGAGCTGACCGGCGAGACGGACCTGCTCGACCACGCCGCCACCGCGCTACGACAGGACCTGCGCCGCTGCGTGGTACGCCCCGACGGCGCGCTGGAGGTCAACGAGGGCTGGCGGACCATGCCCTACCTGGGGCAGGGCAGCGTCGGCATCGGGCTCGTCCTCGATGAGTACCTGCGCCACCGCAGCGACGAGCAGTTCGCCGAGGCGAGCGCCGGGGTGCGTCGCGCCGCCCGGTCGCCGTTCTACGCGCAGTCCGGCCTCTTCGCCGGGCGGGCCGGCATCATCGCCTACCTCGCCGCCCAACCCGGCGATCCGGAGCTATGCGGCGAGCTGGACCGGCAGATCCGGCGGCTGGGCTGGCACGCCCTGCCGTACCGGGACGGCACCGCCTTCCCCGGCGAGCAGCTGCTGCGGCTGTCCATGGACCTCGCCACCGGCACCGCGGGCGTACTGCTGGCCCTGGCCACCGCCCGGCCGAACGCCCCGGCCACCCTGCCCTTCCTCGCGCCCCTCACCGGCGCACCCGACTCCCCCGCGACGGCGGGGGCGACCCTGACCCCGACGCCCGATAGGAGGTGACACGACATGGCGCTCCTCGACCTTCAGGGACTGGAGGCGGCTCCGGCCGACCGTACCGGCGGTGGTAGCCGGGCGAGCCTGCTGCTCTGCGGCGACAGCTCGCTGTCCGTGACGACCTGCAACTGATCGGACCGCACCACGCGAGGCCCTGGACGGTGACCTGACCGTCCAGGGCCACGCCGTACGACCGGGAGGACCGATGCGAACGCTGGCCGGCGAGGACCGTCTGCTGTTCCGGGTGGTCCGCGACGGTGGCGGCTGGACCGTCACGCTCGTGGTGGTGGCGCTGGGCGGTGCCGCCGCCGAGTTGGCACTGCCCGCGGTACTGGGGCTGGCCGTCGATGCCGCCGTCGGTGGTGACGCCTCCCCCCGGTGGCCCGTGGTCGCCTGCGCCCTGGTCGTCATCCTGCTGGTCACCGACGTCCTCGGCGACCTGGCCGGCGGGTACGGAGCCGCCCGGGCCACCGCCCGGCTCCGCCGGCGGCTGCTGCGGCACCTGTTCGCGCTGGACGTCCGGGCCGTGGGCCGCTTTCCGGTCGGTGACCTGGTCGGCCGGCTGGCCGGGCAGGCCGCCGACACCGGGCAGGCCGGCACCGCCGTGGCGCTTGGCGGGATCGCGGTCCTGCCGCCGCTGGGCAGCGTGGTGGCACTGTTCCTGCTGGAGCCCGTGCTCGGGCTCACCCTCCTCACCGGACTGGCCGTGCTGACCGTCCTCATGGCCACCTTCGTCACCGACGCCTCGGCAGTGATCACCGCGTACCAGCGGGTGCTCGGGACGATCGCCGGCCGGCTCCAGGAGGCGCTCGGCGGGTCCCGCACCATCGCCGCGGCCGGCACCAGCGACGCCGAGGGCGACCGGGTGCTGGCGGCGCTGCCCGAACTGCGCGACCACGGGCGGCTCGGCTGGCGGTTGCTGGCCCGGGCCAACGCCCGGGTCGCGGCCGTGGCGCCGCTGCTCCAGGTCGCGGTGGTCGCCGTCGGCGGGTACGCGCTGAGCGTCGGTTGGCTGACTCCCGGGCAACTTGTCGCCGCGGTGCAGTACGCCGCGCTCGGGGCCGGGCTGGGTGCGGTGCTGGCCACCCTCAACCGGCTGGTCCGCAGCCGGGCCGCGGCCCGCAGGATCGCCGAGCCACTGTCGTGTCCGGTCCGCCCCGGCGGCGACGAGCCGCTACCGCCCGGCGGCGGCCACCTGCGGCTGCGCGGGGTCGGTGTGCACGCCGACGACCGGCCGGTCCTGGACGCGGTCGACCTGGACGTGCCCGCCGGCTGCACGGTGGCCGTCGTCGGGCGTTCCGGCGCCGGCAAGTCCGCCCTCGCCGCCGTGGCCGGTCGGTTGTACGACCCGGACACCGGTGCGGTGCTGCTGGACGGGGTGCCGCTGACCCGCCTCGACCGGGCCGCGCTGCGGCGGGCGGTGGGTCACGCCTTCGACCGCCCGGTGCTGGTCGGCGAGACGGTGCACGACGCGATCGGCCTCGGTCTGCCCGAACGGAAGGCCCGGCCGCCGTCGACCGGTGCGCCGGCCACCGCCGCCGTGCTGGCGGCGGCCCGGGCCGCGCAGGTAGACGGGGTCGTCGCCCGGTTGCCCGACGGATTTCGCACCCGCACCGTGGACGCACCGCTCTCCGGTGGTGAGGCACAACGGCTCGGGCTGGCTCGCGCATTCCACGCCGAGCGGCTGCTCATCCTCGACGACGCGACGTCCAGCCTGGACACCGCCACCGAACATCGGATCACCCGTGCGCTGACCGGCCGGAATTCGGGACGTACCCGCCTGGTGGTCACCCACCGGGTGACGACGGCCGCCGCGGCCGACCTGGTCGCCTGGCTCGATGCCGGTCGGCTGCGCGCCCTGGCACCGCACCGGCGGCTCTGGGCGGACCCGGACTACCGGGCGGTGTTCGCGGGCGACGGTGTCCCCCGATGAGCCGCCCCGACGTCGGTCGGACGACGTGGCGGGCGCTGCGGGCGCGTCGCCGGGAGGTCGGCCGGCTCGCCGCGTGGTCGGTGGTCGAGTCCCTGCCGGCGCTGCTCGCCGGACTGCTCGTCGCCCGCGCCGTCGACCAGGGCTTCCTCGCCGGCCGGTTCGCCACCGGCCTGGCCTGGCTGGGCGGACTCGCCGTGGCCATCCTGCTCGGCGCGGTGGCGACCGGCCGGGTCTACCGGAGCCTGGGTGCCGTGGTGGAACCGTTCCGCGACGAGCTGGCCCGGCTGGTGGTCCACGGCGCGCTGCACGACGCCACCCGGGCCGGTGGTCACCCGGACAGCGCCCCGGTGGCCCGCCTGACCCATCACGTGGAGATCGTCCGGGACACCTTCGGTGGCCTGGTCATGGTGGTACGCGGCTTCCTGTTCACCGCCGGGGCGGCCCTGCTCGGCCTGCTGGCACTGGATGCCACCGTCGCGGCGCTGGTGGCGGCCCCGCTGCTCACCGGGCTGGTCGTCTTCGCCGCCGCGCTCCCGGCGATGCTGGCGCACCAGCGCACCCAGGTACAGGCCGGTGAGGCGCTCGGCCGGTCGGCGGCGACCGCGCTCACCGGCCACCGCGACGTGCTCGCCTGCGGCGCCGAGGAACGCACGGTGGCCGAGGTCGACCGCAGGGTCAGCGACCACGCCGACGCCGAGCGGACGCTGGCCCGGATGTCCGCGCTACGCAGCCTCAGCCTCGGCCTGGGCGGCTGGCTGCCGGTGGTGGTCCTGCTGCTCGCCGCGCCATGGCTGGTGCGCCGCGGGCTGAGCACCGGCGCGGTGCTCGGCGCACTGGTGTACGTCACCACCAGCCTGCAACCCGCGCTGCACGCACTGGTGCAGGGGCTCGGTGGCGGAGGGCTGCGCTACGCCGTGACCCTGGAGCGGATCCTGGCCACCTGCCGCACCCCTTCGCACAGCGGTTCCGCGGCCACGCCCACCCCGGAACCTGAGGCTGACCCTCCGGCGGTTCGGCTGGCCGGCCTGACCTTCCGGTACGGCCCCCGCGCCCGACCGATCCTGGACGACTTCTCGATGGACCTGCCCCAGGGGGCGCATCTCGCGGTGGTGGGGCCCAGCGGCACCGGCAAGTCCACCCTGGCCGCGCTGGTCGCCGGCCTGGTCGAGCCGGAACGCGGCACAGTCCACCTCGCCGGTCGGCCGGTGGCCGCCGTCGCCCCCGCCGACCGGGCCGCGCTGCGGGTGCTCGTGCCGCAGGAGGCGTACGTCTTCACCGGTTCCCTGGCCGACAACCTCCGCTACCTCTGCCCGGACGCGGACGACACCGTCGTCGAGACCGCGCTGGCCAGGCTCGGTGCCGACGCTCTCGCCCGGCGGCTGGGCGGCCTCGCCGCCACCGTCGACCCGGCCACGCTCTCCGCCGGTGAGCGACAACTGATCGCCGCCGTGCGCGCCTACCTTGCCCCCGCCCCGCTGGTCATCCTGGACGAGGCCACCTGTCACCTGGACCCGACGTTGGAGGCCACCGTCGAGTCGGCGTTCGCCCGACGACCAGGCACCCTCGTCGTCATCGCCCACCGGATCAGTTCCGCCGTCCGCGCCCGACGGGTGTTGGTGTTCGACGACGACGGACCGTTGGAGGGCAGCCACCACGAGTTGCTCGCCCGCTCACCGGCCTACCGGGAACTCGTAGGCCACTGGGACGGCGACGGGTCGGCACCGCCGGCCGCCGACCCGGATCGCGCCGCCGACGGCGACCGTCCGGTCGGCGCGGATCGTGTCGTCACCACCGAGCGTGCCGCCGTCGCGGAGCGCGCCGCGGCTGCCGGTGGGTTGCCGCATCTCGGCTGATCCGGCGCGGCAGCCTGGTCAGATCCAGCCCGCGTCCCGGGCCACCTGGACCGCCTCCACTCTGGTGCGCCCGCCCGTCTTCCGGATGATCCGGCCAAGATGATTGCGGACGGTGCCGGGGGCGAGACCGAGCGAGCCGGCCACCTCCGAGACCGGCGCGCCGCCTGCGGTCAGGCTGAGAATCTGCGCCTCACGCTGGGTCAGTGGGCTGTCCCGGTGCAGCGCCGCCAGCACCAGATCCGCGTCGACCACCGGCTCGCCACGGGACAGCCGGCGGATCCCGTCCACCACCCGCTGCGGCGGGACGTCGCTGCCGAGGACGCCGACGGTCCGGGACGGGGTGAGCATCCGATGCAGACTCCCGGCCCGGCGCGGCTCGGCGAGCACCAACAGCGGACAGGAGTCGGTCGCCGGCAGCCCCTCGACGAGGTCGAGGTCGACCACTGCCACGTCCGGACGGCGCGTACGGATCGTCCACGTGACCACGTCACCGCGGTCCACCTCCGCCACCACGTTTATGTCGTCCTCCGCGGCGAGCACGAGGGACAGGGCGCCACGGACCAGGGCACCATCGATAGCGAGCAGGGTACGGATCACCGTAGGCTCCCCGAGCATCGTCAGCTGGATCACGGAACGTCAGCATTCAAACACGCCCTGGCCGGTTTCGCCCGTCGACGGACGGCGGCCGGCCGGGGCCGCCGGGTGGCGGCCCCGGCCACTGTCACATCCAGCCGTCACGGCGCGCGAGCAGGACCGCCTCCATCCGGTTGCGGGCACCCGTCTTGCGCATGATCGCCGACAGGTGGTTACGCACCGTGCCATGCGCCAGGAACAGCCGATGGGCGATCTCCTTGAGCGGCAGCCCCTCGGCCGCCATCCGCAGCACCTCGGCCTCCCGAGGCGTCAGCGGGCCCGTGGCGGGCCGCAACGCCGTCGCGGCGGCGGCCACGTCGATGACCCGCTCCCCTGCCGCGAGCGCCCGTACGGCCCGGACCAGCTCGTGCAGCGGCTCGTCCTTACCGACCAGTCCTTTCGCTCCCGCCGTCAGCGCCTCCTCCACCAGGCACCGGCCCCACCGGTCACTCAAGGCCAGAACCGCCGTCGCGGGTGCCGCCTCGGTGATCTCGGTGATCACCGCCACCGGCTCGGGCACGCCCGACGCCAGGTCGACAAGCACCACGTCCGGCAGGTGCCGGCGCACCATCGCGGGCAACTCACCGATACCCGTCACCTCGGCGACGACCTCGATGTCCTCCTCACCGGCCAGTGCCGCGCACAACGCACTGCGCAGCAGACCCATACTTTCGCCAACCACAACGCGGATCACCACGTAGCTCCGATCTGAGGTACGCGCCACGGCCGTCTCCCGGTCCCCTGGACGGGACTGCGCAGGTCGGCCAGACGCGAACGGACTGGGCCCGGCCCGTGGGACGTCGACTGGACGACCCCGGGCACCCGTACGACCACGCCGGGCGACCAGCCGGTGATTCCCGGCGGCGCGGGCGGGTCAGGGCGGACTCAGCCGGGTCGGGCGGCCACCCCGGGGAAACGGCCCGCGTGCCGGCGGGGCGAACAGACATCGGCCCGGGCGCTGGCCGTCGCCGGCACCTGGCACCCGTCGAGGATCACCGCCCGCAGCGGCCCGGGACCGCCATCGGCACCGGCGACACCGTCGCCACCGGGCGGGTGAGGGCGCTGCGGAAAGCCGGTCGGTGCCGGCGTAGACCCGGATCCAGCACCCGACGTGCCGGTCGAGGGCCGATGCCACCCGACCGCCACCCCGGCCACGGTCGCGGCCGACGTCACCTCCCCCGGTGGTGCGGCCCGTGGTGTTGCGGCGGGCGGCGGATCGGGCGCCAGCGGCCGGGCCGGCGGGGTCACACCCGCGACAGCGTCGCTGGTCGGTGCCCACGACGTCGATCTGTCCACTGTGTACGGATCGGTGGCGGACCGTCCCGGCAGCACCGGAAGCGTGGGGGTGACCAGTTCCGTCAGCTGCGTGACCGGCGTCGTCACCGTTGCCACGCCGGACGAGACCGCCGCGACGACCGTGACCAGCACCGGCCGTACGACAGCCTCGGTTCGCCCGATGACGGCTTCCGTGGCGGGCAAGGCCGCGAGGCTCGCCGTCAGCAGCGAGTCTGCGCCCGTGGTGGGCAGGGTCGGCAGGGCCGTCGTGGGCGGGGACGCCACGCCGGTCACGGCCCGGGTCACCCCCGGCAGTAACGGCAGGTCCGTCCCCTCGGCCGGGACCGGAGTCCGGTCGCCGACGACCGGTACGGTCGACCGGGCCGGCGGCGCCGCGAGCGCGCGCCCGACCGACGCGGGGTCCGCTGCCGAACGCTCGCCCAACGATTGGTCGCCCATCGGACGGTCACCCGGTGCACGGCCGGGGAGCGGCCGGTCAGCCGGTGAGCGGTCAGTCAGTGATCGGTCAGCCGGTGAACGGTTGCCCGCTGACGGGCCGGCGGACGGACCATCGGGCGCAGGCTCTCGGCTGCCACGCGCTGGTGGCGCCGCCGGGCGGTCCCCAGCCGGTCGGCCGCTCCGTGCCGTGCCCCTTCGCGCACCCCGCCGGTCATCCTGCCGACCGGCGTCCGGGGAACCCGGCGTCGCGCTCCGGCCCGCACCGGGATGCCGGGCCTCCGGGCGTTCGACGAGGTCGTTGATCAGATCATCGATGGGCGAGGTGGACCGGATCCGTTCGAGTTTGCGCTCGTCGGCGCCGACCGACGGCACAGCTGCGGTGTCCGCGCTGGCCGGGTCGCTCAACAGGGCACCGAGGAGGAACCCGACGCCGACGGCGGCGGCTCCCGTAAAGGCGAAACGGGCGATGGTGGCCCCCAGACGCGCTGCCGAGGCGTCGGGCCCCCGCCGGGCGGCGGGTGGACGGCGGAACGTCGGACGGCGCACGGAGCCTCTCTCTCGCCGAGAACGTCGACTCATCGTATTCAGTCCCGTACCCAGTCGCTGACCGTGAACAACGTGGTGACGGATTGCCGACTGTCCGGCTGACGGCGGCACGGCCGTCAGGTAGCCGCGCGGTTCGCTCCCCACACAAAGAGCGACAAGCCTTCCAGACGTGGAAGGCTTGTCGCTCTGGTGCCGCGAAGCGGCGCGGGTCAGGTCACGTCGTCGTAGCGTCGCTCGATCGACAGGGGCCGGGCCACCGGATCGGGGGCGTCGATCGGACTGACCCTGCCGACCGGCTGTCCCGCCTCCACCGGCTCCCGGTCGAGCTCCAGCGGTGACGCCTCGTCGTCGGCGGTGTCGGCGTACAGCTCCTTGCCGCGTCCCTTCCGCCGATCGTTGAGGAACGCGACCCCGACCGCGATGAAGTAGAGCAGCGACAGGCACAGCGCCAGCAACGTCATGCCGAACGGCCCCGGGTCGGGCGTGGCCACCGCCGCGAACGCGAAGCAGACGAAGACCACGATCCGCCACCAGCTGAGCAGCCGCCGGGCGCTCACCACGCCGGTGAAGTTGAGCATCAGCAGGGTGAGGGGGAACTCGAACGCCACCCCGAAGAGCAGGATCATGGTGGTGACGAAGCTGATGTAGCGGGTGACTTCCAGCTGCGAGTCGGTGCCGGTGACACCGGCTTCGAGCAGGAACGCCAGGCCCTTGTCGACGACCAGGAAGGCGAGCACCGCGCCGGCGGCGAACAGCGGCGCCGCGATCGTCACGAAGACGTACGCCCACTTGCGCTCATGCCGGTGCAGCCCCGGCGCGATGAACGCCCACAACTGGTACAGCCAGACCGGGGCACCGAGGATCAGACCGATCCAGAGCGCCAGCTTGAGCTTGAGGATGAAACCGTCGGCGGGGGCGAGCAGCAGGAACTGCTGGCACTCGCCGTCGACCATCATTCCCGGCAGCCGGCAGTACGGCTGTTTGAGCAGGTCGAACGCCGGCTGGGCGAGCAGGTAGCCCCCGATCAGCCCGACGACGATCGCCAGCGAGGCGCGAAACAGCCGATCGCGTAGCTCGCGGATGTGCTCGACGAGGGTCATCGAGCCGTCGGCGGCCCGCTCGAAGTTGCTCGGTCCGCGCTTGCGGAGTCCGAAGGCCACGGTTACCGGACCCGCGGATCAGTTCTCGCGGGCGCGCTGCACCGGGTCGACGACCGGCTGCTGCACGGTGCCCTGGTAGGGCTGCTGCTGCGGTGGCGCCGCCTGCTGCGGCGGGTACGGCTGGTAGCCGGCCTGCGCGTCGGCCTTGCCGGCGAGGTCGCGGTCGTCGTCAGCAAGGCTCTTCGTCTCGGCCTTGATGATCCGCAGCGAGCGACCGAGGGACCGGGCGGCGTCGGGAAGCCGCTTCGCGCCGAAGAGCAGGATCAGCACGACCACGAGTACGGCGATGTGCCACGGCTTGAGGGCACCCATGTGAAGCTCCAGTCGCTTGTGCCAACGGGGGTGTTCCGCAGCCCATCGTACGTGCGACGAGGGCCGTTGCCACCCGCCGGGGCGGTGGTGGTTCGTCCCGGCGGGTGAAGTCTCGGCCAACCGCGAGTGTCCCGTCAACCAGGCGGCTGGATCATTCTGCGCGAAGTCGGCTCGCCGCGTGCAGGAGGACGCACCGTACGGGCAGAAACGCGCACCGCGCGTTCTCCGCCGGTGGACCGGCGGCTTCAGTCGCCGCGGCGGGCTTTGATCACGGTGAGCCGCCGCTGGGTCGTCTCCAGCCGGCTCTGCAACCCCTCCGCCCGCTGCTGGAGGCTCTCCGCCGCCTCACGCAGCGCCGTCGCCTCGTCGGCACGCCGCTGCAACGCCAGCGCCGCCCGACGCAGCCGGGGCAGTCGCGCCAACACGGGTCGTACCGCCAGGGCGAGCAGAACCAACGGCACCAGCACCAGCGCGAGCACGATCCACTTCAGCACGCCGGCCAGCCTACTGCCTGTCGCCGGCCGCCGCCGGGTCCGCGCCGGCCGGCACCGGCCGGGCGTACGCCTCCAGGGCCGCCACCGCCGACTCGTGGATCTGCCCGGCCAGCTCGGCCGGCGCGACGACCTCGACGTCCGGGCCGAGACCCAGCACGAACCGACGGGCCCAGCCGAGATCACTGACCCGCAGCGACACCACCCACCGTTCGCCGTCGGACTCGACCCGCTCGCAGGGGTAGTACTCGGTGATCCACCGCTCACCCCGGCCGATCCGCAACGTGATCAGCGGCAGGTCGGGCGAGGGCCGGAACGCCCCGTCGCGTAGATCCTGCGGTCGGGCCTGCGGCGGCACCACGGCCGGCTCGGCCAGCTCGGTGACGGCGTCGATCCGGTCGGCCCGGAACAGCCGCACCGCCTCGGCGCGACGGCACCACGCCTCCACGTACGTCCGGCCGCCGACCATCAGCACCCGCAGCGGGTCGATGACCCGCTCGGTGGTCTCGTCGCGGGTCGCCGTGTAGTACGTGATGCGCAGCGCGCGACCACCCTCCACCGCGGCGCGCAACTGCTCCACCCGCCCGGTGTCCCCGGGCAGCCGCACCTCCACCGGCGCGGCGACCAGGTCGCCGGCCGCGTCCTCGATCTTCGCGAGGGCCCGCTCGACCGCCTCCCGGTTGGCCACCCCGGGCGTCTCGGCGAGCATGCGCAACGCCACCACCAGCGCCAGCGCCTCGTCCGGAGTGAGCCGCAGCGGCCGGTCGATGCCCGCGTCGTAGGTGATTGTCACCCGGTCACCGTCGAAGGCCATGTCGATCAGGTCACCCGGGCCGTACCCGGGCAGCCCGCAGACCCAGAGCAGCTCCAGATCCTCCCGCAACTGCCGCTCGGTGACGCCCAGGTCACCGGCCGCCTCGGCGATCTCGATCCCGGGCCGGGCGAGCAGATACGGCACCAGGTTCAGCAGCCGGGCCAGCCGGTCCGCCGAGGCCCGGGAACCAGCACGCGCCGCCGGACGGGTCGGGCTGCTCATGGCACCACCGCCAGGGTGTCGTGTCGGGCGGCGATCTCCTTCAGCCGCTGGATGACCGCCTCCCGGACCTCGGGCGGGTCGACCACCCGCACGTCCGGCCCGTAGCCGACGAGGTGGCCGGCCAGCGAGCAGGCGTCGCCGTACGGCAGGACCAGCCGGTCCGCGTCCGACCCGGCGGTGACCTCGACCGCCCAGCGGCGCAACCCGGCGGCGCGCCCGGGGGTGACCAGCACGGTCGCCCGGCCAGATCGCTCGACCGGGCCGGACCAGCGGGCCACGTGACTGATCAGGTCGACTCCGGTCGGGGGCTGGTAGGCGCCCGGCTCGCCGGTGGCCCGCACCGCACCCACCACCCGCGACAACCGGAAACAGCGGGTGGCGTCGCGATCCAGGTCGTGGCCGACCACGTACCACCGGCCCCGCCAGCACACCACACCCCACGGTTGCAGCCGGCGCCGCGCGGGCGCGTCGCGGTCCGGAATCCGGTAGTCGAAGCGGACCTCCCGCCGGTCGCGGGCGGCCGCGGTCAGTGGCGCGAACGCCGGATCGACCGTGACCATCGGCTCCAGCCCGAGGGTGGCCTGCGGGTCCACGTCCACGCCCGCGGCGCGCAGCTTCGCCAGCCCCGACGAGGCGGCAGCGGCCAGGCCGGCGTGTTGCCACAGCCGCGCGGCGATGCCGACCGCGGCGGCCTCGTCCGGCTGGAGGGGAATGTCGGGCAGCGCGTACTCCCGGCGGGCGATCCGGTACCCGGGCTCGGCGTCGAAGGCGCTCGCCGTCCCGGTCTCCAGCGGTACCCCCAGCTCCCGCAACTCGGCCTTGTCCCGCTCGAACTTGCGCTGGAAAGCCTCGTGCTCACGGGCGTCGTCCGGATCGTGCTCATAGCCGGGTACGGTCGCGGCGATCTGCGCGGCGGTCAGGAACCGCCGCGTTGACAGCAGGCAGATCACCAGGTTGACCAGGCGTTCGGTGCGGCTGCGCGACACCCCGTAGACGCTAGCAGCCCTGACCTCCCACGCAGGCACCCCACGCCCCCCACCTTCACTCCCCGTTCCCCCTCTCGTCGATCTTGCACTTGTGGTCGTCGATATGCGTCTTTTGAGGTGCTACGCGGGGGCAGAAAGTGCAAGATCGCGGGGTGGGGTGGGTGCGGGGTGGGGTGGGATGGGGGTTAGCGTGCGGGGGTGGTGCGGTGGCGGGCAGGTGCGGTGGTCGGGGTGCGTCGGCGGTGGGCCGGAGCGGTGGAGCTGGACGTCGAGGTGGACGGCGGCGGCTCGATGCGGGCGCTGGCCTATCCGGCACTGGTCGGTGAGCCCGAGCCGGGCGATCGGGTGCTGCTCAACGCCGGGGCGCTGCTGATGGGCCTGGGCACCGGCGGGTACGCCCTGGTCGTCGCGCTGCCGGAGCGGCTGCCGCCGGACCCGCCGCAGGCCCTCGACTCCCGCGACGCGGGTCATCTGGTCAAGGCCCGCTACACCCCGTTGCAGCCGATCCTGCTCGGTGTCGACGAGGAGGCGTCACCACATCGGGAGGTGCTGGCCGCGGCCGACGACCTGGCCGGTCTGCCGGTGGTCACCGCCGACCTGCACTCCGCGCTGCCGGCGATCCTGGCCGGCGTTCGGGTCGACGCGCCGCAGGCGCGGGTGGCGTACCTGCTCACCGACGGCGGGGCGTTGCCCGCCTGGTTCTCCCGCACCCTCGCCGGGCTGAGCGACGAACTGGTCGGCACGATCAGCGTCGGGCAGGCGTTCGGCGGCGACCTGGAGGCCTCGACGCTGCACAGCGGGCTGCTCGCCGCCCGGCACGTGCTCGACGCCGACGTGGTGGTGGTGGCGCAGGGCCCGGGCAATCTCGGCACCGGCACCCGCTGGGGCTTCTCCGGGGTGGCCGTCGGTGAGGCGGTGAACGCCGTCGCCGCCCTCGGCGGCCGCCCGATCGGCTCGCTGCGGATCTCCGCCGCCGACCCGCGACCCCGGCACCGTGGCGTGTCGCACCACAGCCTCACCGCGTACGGCCGGGTGGCGCTGGCCCGTGCGGAGCTGGTGGTGCCGGCGGACCTGGAGCCGCTGCTGGCCGCCGAGGTCGACGCCGCGCTGAAACCGCTCGCCGAGCGGCACACCCTGGTGCGGGTGGACACCACCGGGCTGGACGCGGCGCTGCGACGCAGCCCGGTACCGCTGTCGACGATGGGGCGCGGGCTGGACGCCGACCACGCCTACTTCCTGGCCGCCGCCGCGGCCGGTCGGCACGCCGCCCGGCTGGCGGCGGAGCCGCCCCCGGCACCGGCCGGGCGCTGACCGGGGGCCCGCGCTGCTGCCGCCGGGGCCCCTGGCTGCGCCTCAGGCGAAGATGATCAGGGCGGCCCAGGCGCCCACGATCAGCGCCAGGGCGACGGCCAGCACCCAGGTGGGCACGGTGTACTCGCCGCGGCGGTTACGCTCGATCTCGGCGCGGATCTTGTCGCGGCGGCGTTCGAGCCAGCCCTGCCGCTGAGCGCCCGGGGAAGGAGGTTCCGGAGGAATCATGACCCCACCAGCCTACCCGGGGCCGGCCGGTCGGCACGGCCCCGGTCGACCGGTCACATGCTGGCGATCAGCCGTTCCACCCGCTCGTCGTACGCCCGGAACGGGTCCTTGCAGAGCACGGTCCGCTGCGCCTGGTCGTTGAGCTTCAGGTGCACCCAGTCGACGGTGAAGTCCCGCCGCTTCTCCTGGGCGTGCCGGATGAACTCACCGCGCAGCCGGGCCCGGGTGGTCTGCGGCGGCGTCTCCTTGGCCTCGAAGATCTCCGGATCGGTGGCCACCCGGTCCACGTCGCCGCGCCGCTCCAGCAGCGCGTAGAGGCCCCGACCCCGACGCAGGTCGTGGTACGCCAGATCCATCTGCGCCACCCGGGGGTGCGACAGCGGCAGGTCGTGCTTGCGCTGGTAACGCTCGATCAGCCGCAGCTTCGTCACCCAGTCGATCTCCCGGGAGACCGGTTCCAGGTCACCGGTCTCCACCGCCCGCAGCACCCGACCCCACAGCTCGACCACCCGCTTGGCGGTCTGGTCGCCGCCCCGGCGCTCGACGAACTCGGTGGCCTTGGCGAGGTACTCCTGCTGGATCTCCAGGGCGCTGATCTCCTTGCCCGAGGCCAGCCGCACCTTCCGCCGGCCGGTGATGTCGTGCGACACCTCCCGGATCGCCCGGATCGGATTCTCCAGGGTGAGGTCGCGCATCACCACGCCACCCTCGATCATCCGCAGCACGATGTCGGCGGTGCCGACCTTGAGCAGCGTGGTGACCTCGTTCATGTTGGAGTCGCCGACGATAACGTGCAGCCGGCGGTAGCGTTCCGCGTCAGCGTGCGGCTCGTCGCGGGTGTTGATGATCGGGCGGCTGCGGGTGGTCGCCGAGGAGACGCCCTCCCAGATGTGCTCGGCCCGCTGCGACAGGCAGTAGACCGCGCCGCGCGGCGTCTGCAACACCTTGCCGGCACCGCAGATCAGCTGCCGGGTGACCAGGAACGGGATCAGCACGTCGGCGAGCCGGCCGAACTCACCGTGCCGGGACACCAGGTAGTTCTCGTGGCAGCCGTACGAGTTGCCGGCCGAGTCGGTGTTGTTCTTGAACAGATAGATCTCCCCGGCGATGCCCTCGTCGTGCAGCCGCTTCTCCGCGTCGATGAGCAGCCCCTCCAGGATCCGCTCACCGGCCCGGTCGTGGGCGACCAGGTCGACCACCGAGTCGCACTCCGGGGTGGCGTACTCGGGGTGTGAGCCGACATCCAGGTAGAGCCGGGCGCCGTTGCGCAGGAAAACGTTGCTCGACCGGCCCCAGGACACGACCCGGCGGAAGAGGTACCGGGCCACCTCGTCAGGGGACAGCCGCCGCTGTCCGCGGTAGGTACAGGTGACGCCGTACTCGGTCTCCAGACCGAAGATTCGCCGTTCCATGATGAGACATTAGCCGTACGGAGGCCCTGTTCGTCACTGTCGGGGACGTGCCGGCCTCAGCCGTCGGTGGAACCGGCCATGGCGGAGAGAGTCTCGACGTACCGACGGCACGTGTCGTACTCCGGCAGCAGCCCGGCCGCCCGAGCCTGCGCCAGGGTGGGCGCGGCGGCGTCGCGGGCGGACAGCTGCGCCCCGGTGGTCGGCCATTCGATGCCCAACTCCCGGTCCAGCGGGTGCACGGTGTGCTCGGCCGACGGGTTGTACGTGGTCGAGCAGAGGTAGGTCAGGGTGGCGTCGTCGGTCAACGCGCAGAACCCGTGGCCGAGCCCCTCGGCCAGGTAGACCGCGCGCCGGTCGACGTCGTCCAGGCGCACCCCCTCCCACCGGCCGAAGGTGGGCGAGCCGAGCCGCAGGTCGACGATCACGTCCAGCACGGCCCCCCGCACACAGGTGACGTACTTCGCCTGCCCCGGTGGCACGTCGGCGAAGTGGATACCGCGCACCACGTCACGGGCCGAGATGGACAGGTTGCCCTGGGCCAGCCGCAGCGGATGCCCGACCGCCTCGATCAACCGGTCGAAGCGGTACCACTCCAGGAACAGCCCGCGCGGGTCGCCGTGCTGCCGCGGGGTGATCTCCCAGGCACCCTCGACGCTCAACGGCCGCAGCTTCATCGGACCGCACCCGCCCCACGGAACTCACCGGTCGGTTCCTGCCGCCCCCCACCGGCGAGCAGATCGAGCAGGTAGTCGCCATAGCCGCTGCGGGTCAGCGGCTCGGCCAGGGCACGCAACTGCGCGTCGTCGATCAGCCCGGCCCGCCAGACGGCCTCCTCGACACAGCCGATCTTCATGCCCTGTCGTTCCTCGATCACCCGGACGAACTCCGCGGCCTGCACCAGCGAGGCGAACGTGCCGGTGTCCAGCCAGGCGGTCCCCCGGTCCAGCACGGTGACCGACAGCTCACCCCACCGCCGGTACGCCTCGTTCACCGCCGTGATCTCCAACTCGCCCCGGGCGCTGGGGGTGAGCCCCCGGGCGATCTCCACCACCCGGTTGTCGTAGAAGTACAGGCCGGGCACCGCGTACCGGGACGTCGGGCGCTGCGGTTTCTCCTCGATCGACAGCACCCGACCCTCGGCGTCGAAGTGCACCACGCCGTACGCCTGCGGATTGGCCACCGGGTAGGCGAAGATCCGGCCGCCCACCGGCTCGCCCGCCGCCGCCAGCTGCCGGCCCAGGCCCACCCCGTGGAAGATGTTGTCGCCGAGGATCAACGCCACCGACTCGTCGCCGATGAAGTCCGCGCCGAGCAGGAACGCCTGCGCGATGCCCTCCGGGCGAGGCTGGGCGACGTACTCCAACCGGAGCCCGAACTGAGCGCCGTCGCCGAGCAGCCGCTGGAACTGGCCCTGCTCCTCCGGCGTGGTGATCACCAGGATCTCGTGTATCCCGGCCATCACCAGGGTGGAGAGCGGGTAGTAGATCATCGGCTTGTCGAAGACCGGCATCAGCTGTTTCGACACCGCCCGGGTGATCGGCCACAGCCGGGACCCGGTGCCACCGGCGAGCAGGATTCCACGCACCCGCGGCAGCCTACCGGCAATCGGACGCGCAGCCCCGCCTCGCCTGCACTGTCGATGTGGCCGTTTCGCGTAGACTTTCGGACCCGTGAGGATCCTGGTCACCGGCGGCGCCGGCTTCATCGGTTCGGAATACGTCCGGACGCTGCTCGGCGTCCCCGGTGGCGGCGCGGCGGGCGTGCCGGCGTGGAAACCGCCCCAGGTCACCGTGCTCGACGCGCTCACCTACTCCGGCAACGTGGCCAACCTCGCGCTGGTGGCCGACGACCCCCGGTTGCGCTTCGTGCAGGGCGACATCCGTGACCACGACGTCGTCGACCGGGCTGTCGCCGGGCAGGACGTCGTCGTGCACTTCGCCGCCGAGTCCCATGTCGACCGTTCGATCGCCGGCGCCGCGCCCTTCGTCACCACGAACGTCCTCGGTACCCAGAACCTGCTCGACGCCGCGCTGCGCCACGGCGTCGCCCGGTTCGTGCACGTCTCCACCGACGAGGTCTACGGCTCCATCGCCGACGGTGCCTGGACCGAGGACTGGCCGTTGGCCCCCAACTCCCCCTACTCGGCGTCGAAGGCCGGCTCCGACCTGCTCGCCCTGTCCTACCACCGCACCCACGGCCTCGACGTGGTGGTGACCCGCTGCTCCAACAACTACGGGCCCTACCAGTACCCGGAGAAGGTCATCCCGCTGTTCGTCACCAACCTCCTCGACGGACACCGCGTCCCGCTCTACGGCGACGGCGGCAACGTACGCGACTGGCTGCACGTGCACGACCACTGCCGCGGCATCGCCCTCGTGCAGGACAAAGGTCGCGCCGGCGAGATCTACCACATCGGTGGCGGCACCGAACTGACAAACAAGGAACTGACCGCCCGGCTCCTCGACGCCTGCGGCGCCGGCTGGGACCGCGTGACACCCGTCGCCGACCGCAAGGGACACGACCGCCGCTACGCCCTCGACATCACCAAGATCAGCAAAGAGCTAGGGTACGCCCCCAGCATCACCCTTGACACCGGTCTCGCCGAGACCGTCCGCTGGTACCGGGACAACCGCGACTGGTGGGAGCCACTGAAAGCAGGGAACGCGTGAGATTCCTGGTGACCGGGGCCGGCGGGATGCTCGGACGCGACCTGGTCGACATCCTCGCCGCGCGACCGGAACACCGTCTCACCGCGGTCACCCGCACCGAACTGGACATCACCGACAGCGTCGCCGTGCACGCCGCCGTCGACGGGCACGACGTGGTGGTCAACACCGCCGCCTGGACCGACGTCGACGGCGCGGAGGCGCACGAGTCGGCGGCCACCGCCGTCAACGGCGACGCCGTCGTCCACCTCGCCACCGCGTGCGCCGCGCACGGCGCCCGCCTGCTGCAACTGTCCACCGACTACGTCTTCGACGGCACCGCCACCACCCCCTACCCCGAGGACGCGCCGACCGCCCCGCTCAACGCGTACGGTCGCGGCAAGCTCATCGGGGAACAGGCCGTCACCCGGCTGCTGCCCGACACCGGATACGTGGTGCGTACCGCCTGGCTCTACGGCACCCACGGCCGCAACTTCGTCACCACCATGCTCGACCTGGCCGACCGACGCGACACCCTCGACGTCGTCGACGACCAGCACGGCCAGCCAACCTGGTCCCACGCCCTCGCCCGCCACCTGGTCAGGCTCGCCGAGGCCGCCCACAGCGGACACGCCGCACCCGGGATCTACCACGGCACCTGCGCCGGCGAGACCACCTGGTTCGACCTGGCCCGCGCCGTGTTCGCCCGGCACGGCCTCGACCCGGACCGGATCCGCCCCACCACCAGTTCCCGGTTCGTGCGACCCGCCCCCAGGCCGACGTACAGTGTGCTGGCGCACGGCCGGTGGGCCGAGGCCGGGCTGCCGCCGCTGCCGGACTGGCACGCCGCCCTGGTCGACGCGTTCATCCCCACCGCCCCACGCTTCCCGCGGAGGGTCGTATGAAGCTCACCCTGGTCACCGGCCTGACCGGCCTGCTTCTGCTGGCCACGATCGTCGAGCTGCTGCGCCGCCGCCAACTACGCGAGAAGTACGGCATGCTCTGGCTCGGCCTGCTGTTCGTGGTGATCCCGCTGTCGCTGTTCCCCCGGCTGCTCGACGGCGTCGCCGACCTGCTCGGCGTCGCCTCCGGCGTCAGCCTGGTGCTGTTCCTCGGCATCGTCTTCCTCCTGCTGGTCTGCATCCATCTCAGCTGGGAGGTCAGCGCGCTGGAGGAGGAGACCCGCACCCTCGCCGAGGAGTTCGCCCTGCTCCGCGCCGAAGTCGAAGCCGAACGGACGGAACGGGCGGAGTGGACCCGACGCCTGGACCGGACGGAAGTGGTCTCCCGCGATGGTTGACGGCGAACGACTCCTCATCATCATTCCGGCGTTCAACGAGGCCGCCTCCATCGGCGACGTCGTCGGCGAGATCCGCGGCGAACTACCCACAGCGGACGTGCTCGTCGTCGACGACGGCTCCACCGACCACACCGCCGCCGTCGCCATCACCGCCGGTGCCCGCGTCGCCCGGCTGCCCTACAACCTCGGCGTCGGTGGCGCCATGCGGCTCGGCTACCGCTACGCCCACGAACACGACTACGACGCCGCCGTGCAGGTCGACGCCGACGGGCAACACGACCCCCGGTACGTGCCGAAGCTTGTCGACCTGCTCGGCGACCACGACCTGGTCATCGGGGCCCGGTTCGCCGGCGAGGGCGAATACACCGTACGCGGCCCCCGCCGCTGGGCGATGGCCGTGCTGTCGCTGGTGCTGTCCGGCCTGGCCGGCACCACACTGACCGACACCACAAGCGGCTTCCGGGCCGCAAACCGACGGATGATCGAGATGTTCGCCCACTGGTACCCCGTCGAGTACCTGGGCGACACCGTCGAGACGCTTGTGCACGCCGCCCGGCGCGGCTACCGGATCCAGCAGGTCCCGGTCGCCATGCGCCGTCGGATGGCCGGCACCCCCAGCCACTCCCCCACCCGGGCGATGATCTACCTCGGCCGGGCCCTGGCCGTCCTCACGCTCGCCCTCATCCGCCGGTGATCCGCCGCCTGCTCCGCTTCGTCCCACCCGGCACGGTCGGCGTCGGCATCGGCCTCGCCGTGGTCGGACTGGCCTCGTACGTCCACCTCGCCGTGGCCGGACACAACCTCGACGCCGCCGACTACTCCTCACTGTCGGTGCTCTGGTCCGTCGTGTTCACCCTCGGCATCGGCGTGTTCTTCCCCGTCGAGCAGGAAGTCGCCCGCCTCGTCGCGGCCCGGCGCACCCGCGACCTGCCACCCGGGCCGGTACTGGCCCGCGGCGCCGCCGTCGCCGCCGCCGTGCTCGGCCTGCTCCTGGTGCTCACCGTCGGTGGCGCAGACTTCCTCACCGATCGGCTCTTCGACGGCGACCCGGCGATGGTGCCCGCCCTCGGTGGCGCACTCGCCGCACTCGCCGTCGCACACACCAGCCGAGGTGTGCTCGCCGGCCTGCGCCGCTTCGGCTGGTACGGCACCCAACTCGGCCTCGACGGCGGACTGCGCATCGGCCTGGTCGCCGCCCTCGCGGTCGCCGGCGTGGACTCCCCCGTCGCCTACGCGCTGGTCCTGGTCGCGGCACCGCTGGCCGCCGTCGCGCTGACCGTCGCGCCGGTCGCCCGGACGGCCGGCCGTGGACCGACGGTCCCGTGGCCGCCGCTGCTACGCGGACTCGCGCTGCTCACCGTCTCCAGCCTGCTCGCCCAGGTGGTCGTCAACGTCGGAGTGATCAACGTACGGCTGCTCGACCCGGCCGAGGTCGCCACCGCCGGCGCGCTGCTCTCCGCGCTGGTGCTGGTCCGCATACCACTGTTCGTCTTCGGCTCGATGCAGGCCGCGCTGCTCCCCGGCCTGTCCACCGCCGCCGCCACCGGCGACGAACCGGCCTTCCGTGCCCTGCTCCGCCGATCCCTGGCCGTCGTCACCGCCCTCGGGGCCCTCGGCGGCATCCTCGCCGCCCTGTTCGGCCCGGCGCTCGTGCGAGCTCTCTTCGACACCCCCGACGTCCTCGGCCACGGCGACTTCGCCTGGCTCTCGGTGGCCACCCTGGCGTACCTGTGGGCGATGGTGCTCGGTCAGGCCCTGCTGGCCCGCGCCCGGCACCGCGCCCAGGCCCTGGCCTGGACCATCGGCGTCGCCGCGCTGGTCCTCGCGACCCTGCCTCCGCTTCCCGTCGCGCTGCGCGTCGAACTCGGCTACACCGTTGGTTCCGTGGTGGCCGCCGCCGCCGCCATGATCACCCTGCTGCGCCGTCGCCGGGCCACCCCACCCGCCCCACCGGTCGCCGCGCCGATGCCCGCCACCACCAGCGGAGGAACCCCATGAGACCGCCCCGCGTCACCGCCGTGATGCTCGCCTACGGCGCCGAGCCCTGGCTGGTTGACGCCGCACGGGCCGTACTGGCCAGCACCGGCGTCGACGTCGAGCTGGTCGTGGTCGACAACGGCTGCACCGGCCACGGCATCGACGTGGTCAAGGGCCTGCCCGGCGTACGAGTCATCCGGCCGGAGGTGAACACCGGCTACTCCGGCGGCTGCAACGTCGGTGCCGCCGACGCCACCGGCGAGTGGCTGGCCTTCGTCAACTCCGACGCCATCGTGGCCCCCGACGCCCTCGCCCAGGTCGTCGCGGTGGC
Organism: Verrucosispora sp. WMMD703; assembly: GCF_049178935.1. Lineage (NCBI taxonomy): Bacteria > Bacillati > Actinomycetota > Actinomycetes > Micromonosporales > Micromonosporaceae > Micromonospora > Verrucosispora sp. WMMD703. Next base: position 3,850,862 of record NZ_JBMHMM010000004.1, read on the forward strand.
CGCCGAGCCAGGGATCGGCGCCGCCATGGCCTCCATCCGGCTCGCCCACGACCCCGACCTGATCAACACCTCGGGCAACCCGCTGCACTTCACCGGCCTGTCCTGGGCCGGCGGCAACGGCGAACCGGCCAGCGCCCACGCGAAGCGCACCGCCGTACCCTCGCTGAGCGGCTGCTGCTTCGTCATCAGCCGCCACCGCTGGGAAGAACTCGACGGCTTCCCCGACGCGTACTTCGCCTACCACGAGGACACCGAACTCAGCCTGCGGCTGTGGCAGCGCGGCCTACGGCTGGAGTACGTGCCCGACGCCGTCGTCCTGCACCACTACGAGTTCTCCCGTAACGACCTCAAGCTCTACCTGGTCGAACGCAACCGCCTGCTCACCCTGCTCACCGCGTACCAGGGCCGGACCCTGGCGCTGCTGGCACCGATGCTGCTGCTCACCGAACTCGCCATGCTCGCCACCGCGCTGGTGGGCGGCTGGGGACGCCAGAAGACCCGCGGCTGGGCGTGGCTGTGGCGTCACCGGAACTGGATCCGCGCCCGTCGACGCCGCCTCCAGGCCGAGCGCACCGTCGGCGACGGCGCCCTCGCCGACCTGATGACCGCCCGCGTCGCCCCGTCGAACGTGCCGGTCCCACCCGGGATGGGTGTCTTCAACGCGGTCGCCGCCGCGTGGTGGGCAGCCGCCCGGCCACTGCTCGCCCGCCGCTGACCCGCCCCGAAACCGCCCACCGTAAGCCGACCGTCGACCCCGAACGAGACAGCGCCCGACACGGTCGAAACCGCTCGGGCGCCACCATCGTTCGGGGTGAAGATCAGGTGCCGGAGTTGTCGCCCGGCTTGTCCTCCAGATCAGCGGAGCCAGCCGAGGTGGTCGGCTTGTGCCCCTCCTCGGTCGGCGTGGTCGGGGTCTGCGCCCGATCACCCTGCGCCGACCCGCCGGCCGCATCGCCGTCCAGCAGAGCGGTCAACGCGGCCCCGGTGATCCGCCGGAAGGTACGACCCACCCGGCTACGGTCCAGGATCGCGACCTCCAACTGGTCGCCGGCGATCGTACGGGCGGCACCGCCCTCGCCGCCGACGCTGCCCAGCGCCTGCACCGCCACCTTGACCGCGTCGGCGAGCGACATGTCCGGCCGATGGTTCGACTTCAGCACCCCGGAGATCGCCTCGGCCTGACCGCCCATCGCCATCCGGCCCGGCTCGTCGGTCACCGACCCGTCATAGGTGCACCGGTACAGCGAGTCCTCCTCCGGCGTGGCACCCACCTCCGCCACGCAGATCTCCACCTCGAACGGCTTCGACTGCTCGGTGAAGATGGCACCGAGAATCTGCGCGTACGAGTTGGCCAGTGCCAGACCGGTCACGTCCCTGCGGTCGTAGCTCAGACCGTTCAGGTCGGCCATCCGCACACCCGCCCGGCGCAGGTTCTCGAACTCGTTGTACCGCCCCACGGCGGCGAAACCGATCCGGTCGTAGATCTCGCTGACCTTGTGCAGCGTGCTGGAGAGATTCTCGGCAACGAAGAGCACCCCGCCGGTGTAACTGACGACCACCGAGCTGCGTCCCCGAGCGATACCCTTGCGGGCCAACTCGGAACGGTCGCGCATGATCTGTTCGGGCGAGGCGTAGAACTGCATGGCCACGGCGGCGGCTCTCCTTCGGGCGGTACTCGGGAAACGGGATCAGCTGCGGGCGCGGGCGGCTCAGCCGCCCGGATTCTCCATCCGACCGGCGACAACGCTCTCCGCGATCGCCGAGGTCTCCGCGTCGGTCAGCCGGTGCGTGCCCTCCGCCGTCGCGGTCATCACCACCGGGTAGATCCGCCGCGTCAGGTCGGGACCGCCGGTCGCGGTGTCGTCGTCCGCGGCGTCGTAGAGCGCCTCAACCGCCAACCGCACCGCGTCGTCCACGGACAGCCCGGTCCGGTACCGCTTCTTCAACGCCGACTTGGCGAACAGCGAACCCGAGCCGATGGCGTCGTAGCCAGTCTCCTCGTACGGACCGCCGGTGACGTCGAAACTGAAGATCCGCCCGGCCCGCGCCGGATCGCTGGCCGCCAGATCGATACCGGCGAAGAGCGGAATCACCGCCAGCCCCTGCATCGCCGCGCCCAGATTGCCGCGAATCATCGAGGCGAGCCGGTTCGCCTTGCCGTCGAGGGAGAGCATCGCGCCCTCGATCTTCTCGTAGTGCTCCAGCTCAACCTGGAACAGCCGCATCAGCTCGATACCGATCCCGGCGGTGCCGGCGATGCCCACCAACGAGTACGCGTCGGCGGGGTGCACCTTCTCGATGTCCCGCTGGGCGATCAGGTTGCCCATGGTCGCCCGCCGGTCACCGGCCATCACGACGCCACCGGACGCGGCGATGGCCACGATCGTGGTGGCGTGCGGGGCCAGATCGGCGGCCATGCCCGGGGGCAGCGCCCGACGGCCCGGCAGCATCTCGGGGGCCACCTTGCTCAGGAATGCCGTGAAGGAGGACGTCCCCGCGTTGGTGAACACATCTGGAAGACGCCCGGATGGATCAAAACCCGCTGCCACGTGGTTCCTCTCAGGTACGTGATGGCCCTGGCCAGCCTCGTCGGACTGTCACGGAACTGGCCAAGACCACCGTTGCAGTTGAAGCAGAGTATCCCGCGCACCCACCCGGTGCGATGATCGTGGTCCACATGTTCCGGATCGGGGTCACCACAGACCGCACAGACACCGCCCTGCTCGGCCAGCAGCTCGTCGAACTCCCGTTGCCCGATGCCGTACCGCCGTTGGGCGGTCTCCTTGCCCCGTGCGTTGTGGCAGGGCTTGCAGTAACTGTGCCGGCCGCTGGTCTTCCGGGTGGTGCTCGGGAACTCGCCCAACGGCTTGATCTGCTCGCAGTCCGGGCACCACTTCAGACCCTGGCCCACCGGAAGCGCCGACCTCCGTGCGGGGGCGATGCCGCGCTTGCGCCGGCTGGCCTGGGAGCGAGCTGTCGCACACGCCTTGCAGTAGTAGGCACGCCCGTCCACCCGGCGGCTGTTGCGGTGAAACTCGGTGAGAGGCAACGTGCGTTGGCATTGTGGGCATGTCTTGTCCGACCCGACGGGCAAATCGGACATATGCCTCATTGACCCCCTTTCTGGACGTAGCCTCTCACGAATTCTTCGGCGTTTTCTTCGAGGACGGAGTCGATCTCGTCGAGCAGGTCGTCGACGTCCTCGGTGATCTCGGCGTGCCGCTCGGCGACCTCCGGGTTCGCCTCGACGGTGACGTCCTCGACCTCTTCGCCCTGACGGGACTTGCCCGACTGCGACTGACCGCCGCTGTCACGAGTGGCCATCGTTGCCTCCTCCACGATCTCCCTGCGATGAACTTACCTCGCGGGAGCGACGAAACGTTCCCCGCGCGCCGGTACCGGCGCGCGGGAACGAACAGCTGATGGACGCGAGCCGGTGGGTCAGCCGCCGGTCAGGGTCTCCAGCAGATCCTTGGCGCTGGCACAGCGATCGAACAACTCACCGACATGCCGCCTCGTGCCGCGCTCCGGCTCCATCATCGGCACCCGCACCAACGACTCGCGACCGACATCGAAGATCACTGAATCCCAGCTGGCGGCGACCACTTCGGAGGCGTACTGGGCCAGGCAGCGCCCCCGGAAGTAGGCCCGGGTGTCCTCGGGCGGCTCCGTCATCGCCGTACGGCTCTCCTCGTCGCTGAGCAGCGTCTTCATCGACCCGCGGGAGACCAGCCGGTGGTAGAGGCCCTTCTCCGGGCGTACGTCGGAATACTGCAGGTCGACCAGTTGGAGCTTGTGCGAGCCCCAGCCGAGCTTCTCCCGCTCCCGGTAGCCCTCCAACAGCCGCAGCTTCGCCACCCAGTCCAGCTCGTCGGCGCAGAGCATCACATCGCGCCCGAGCCGGTCGAGCACGTCCTCCCACCGGTCCAACACGTCGGCGGTCTGCTCGTCGACGTCGTTGCCGTAGCGGTCGTCGACGAACGCGCGCACCCGCTCCAGGTATGCCCACTGCACGTCCATGGCGGTCAGCCGGCGTCCGTCGCGCAGCCGCATCAGGTGCGACAGCGACGGGTCATGACTGACCGCGCGCAGTTCGCCGACCGGGTCGGCGATGCCGAGGTCGGGGCCGAGTGCCTTCTCCTCGATCATCGTGAGGATCAACGCGGTGGTGCCCACCTTGAGGTAGGTGGAGATCTCCGAGAGGTTCGCGTCTCCGATGATGACGTGCAGCCGGCGGTACTTGTCCGCGTCGGCGTGCGGCTCGTCGCGAGTGTTGATGATCGGCCGCTTGAGCGTGGTCTCGAGGCCGACCTCGACCTCGAAGAAGTCGGCCCGCTGCGAGATCTGGAAGCCGCTCTGACCACCGTCCTGGCCGATGCCGACGCGGCCGGCGCCGCAGACGACCTGCCGGGTCACGAAGAACGGCGTCAGGTACGCCACGATGTCGGCGAACGGCGTCTGCCGGCGCATGAGGTAGTTCTCGTGCGCGCCGTAGCTGGCGCCCTTGTTGTCGGTGTTGTTCTTGTAGAGGTGGATCGGTGCCGTGCCGGGGATCGTGGCGGCCCGCCGCGCCGCCTCCGCCATCACCCGCTCCCCCGCCTTGTCCCAGCGGACGACGTCGCGGGGGTTGGTCACCTCGGGGGTGGAGTACTCCGGGTGGGCGTGGTCGACGTAGAGCCGTGCCCCGTTTGTCAGGATCACGTTGGCCAGGCCGAGGTCCTCGTCGGCGAGCGCCTCGGCCGGGTCGTAGGCCGCGCCGGAGTAGGTGAAACCTCGGGCGTCCCGCAGCGGTGACTCCTCTTCGTAGTCCCACCGGGCCCGGCCACCGCGATTCAGTTCCGGTCGGGCGCCGTAGGCGTTGACCACCTGGGAGGAGGTGACCATCGGGTTGGCGCCGGCCTGGCCGGGCACGGAGATGCCGTACTCGACCTCGGTGCCCATGATTCGTCTAACGCTCATCGACCTACCCGCTTCGTTTGCCCGACCGGTCCCCGTCATGTCGAGCGTAGTCGCCACTTCGCCAACCGGGGGCGTGGCGGTGGGGCGGGTCCGCCCCGGGACCGGGGTGGCGGGTCTTGTGCGACACGGTCCGGGAGTACGACGGGGCCCGCGACGCGGTGCGTCGCGGGCCCCGGTGGCGCCGGCCGGTCAGAGATACTGACCGGTGTTGCTGGCGGTCTCGATGGAGCGTCCGGCCTCGGTGCCCTTGCCGCCGGAGACGAGCGTGCGGATGTACACGATCCGCTCGCCCTTCTTGCCGGAGATGCGGGCCCAGTCGTCCGGGTTCGTGGTGTTGGGCAGGTCCTCGTTCTCGCGGAACTCGTCGACGCAGGCGTCGAGCAGGTGCTGCAGGCGCAGTCCCTTGCGTCCGGAGGTGAGGAACTCCTTGATGGCCATCTTCTTGCCCCGGTCGACGATGTTCTGGATCATCGCGCCGGAGTTGAAGTCCTTGAAGTACAGGACTTCCTTGTCACCGTTGGCGTAGGTGACCTCCAGGAAGCGGTTCTCCTCCGTCTCCGAGTACATCCGCAGCACCACCGCGTCGATCATGGCGGCGACGGTGGCCTGGGGGTCGCTGCCGTGTTCGGCCAGGTCGTCGGCGTGCAGCGGCAGGCCGGGGAGGATGTACTTGGAGAAGATGTCCTTGGCCGCCTCGGCGTCCGGACGCTCGATCTTGATTTTCACGTCGAGTCGTCCAGGACGCAGGATCGCCGGGTCGATCATGTCTTCCCGGTTGGAGGCGCCGATGACGATGACGTTCTCCAGCCCTTCGACGCCGTCGATCTCGCTGAGCAGCTGCGGCACGATGGTGTTCTCCACGTCGGAGGAGACACCGGAGCCACGGGTGCGGAAGACCGAGTCCATCTCGTCGAAGAAGACGATGACCGGCGTGCCTTCGCCGGCCTTCTCCCGAGCCCGCTGGAAGATCAGACGGATGTGCCGCTCGGTCTCGCCGACGTACTTGTTGAGCAGCTCGGGGCCCTTGATGTTGAGGAAGAAGCTTGTGTGCTTCTCCTCGCCCCGCCGCTCGGCGATCTTCTTGGCGAGCGAGTTGGCGACCGCCTTGGCGATCAGGGTCTTTCCGCAGCCGGGCGGGCCGTACAGCAGGATGCCCTTCGGCGGGCGCAGCTGGTGCTCCCGGAACAGGTCCGCGTGCAGGAACGGCAACTCCACCGCGTCGCGGATCTGCTCGATCTGGGAGTGCAGGCCGCCGATGTCGGTGTAGTCGACGTCCGGCACCTCCTCCAGCACGAGTTCCTCGACCTCGCTCTTGGGAATCCGCTCGTACGCGTACGCCGAGCGAGGTTCGATCATGAGCGAGTCGCCGGCCCGGATCGGACTGCCGATCAGGGTCTCGGCCAGGTGCACGATGCGTTCCTCGTCGGAATGCGAGACCACCAGCGCCCGATCGCCCGGCGCGCCTTCGGGACCGGCGAGGATCTCCTTGAGCATGACCACCTCGCCGACCCGCTCGTAGCCGAACGCGTCGACGATGTTGAGCGCGTCGTTGAGCAGGACCTCCTGGCCGCGCCGAAGCTCGTCGACGTCGAGCGAGGGCGAGACGGCCACGCGCAGTTTCCGTCCGCCGGTGAAGACGTCAACCGTGCCGTCGTCGTGCTTGGCCAGGAAGACGCCGTAGCCACTTGGGGGTTGAGCGAGCCGGTCGATCTCCTCCTTGAGCGTCACGATCTGCGCGCGAGCTTCCTTGAGGGTGCTCACGAGCCGTTCGTTGTTCTCGGTCAGCCGCGCCAACTGCGCCTGGGTGGCGGCCAGCCGCTCTTCGAGCTGCCGGACGTGTCGGGGGCTCTCGGTCAACTTGCGCCGCACCAGAGCGAGTTCCTCTTGAAGGAACGCGACCTGCGTGGAGAGATCGTGGGCCTCCTTCTCCCACCGTGCGGCGCGCGAGTCCGCGTCGTCGCTGCGTGCCACGTCCCACCTCCCCGGGGGGCTTGAACGTTCTGACCTAACACTAGCCGCTATGAGCCCGATTCGGTCCTCCGCAACGCGCCCGTCACCGAAGCTTGATCGCCAAGGGTGGGTCGACGGGCGCATACGGGCATTCGGGTACCGTCGAGGGGTGGGACGGGAGAACATGGGGGGTGCACCGGTGGCCGAGGTCGCGACCGACCAGCTGCAGGTCTGGGTCGACCAGGATCTGTGCACGGGCGACGGGCTGTGCGTGCAGTACGCGCCGGAGGTCTTCGAGTTCGACGTCGACGGGTTGGCTTACGTCAAGGGTCCCGACGGTGAGCTGGTGCAGGCACCGGGCGGCCGGGTGGACGTGCCGGAGCACCTGCGCCTCGAGGTGATCGACTCGGCGAAGGAGTGCCCGGGCGAGTGCATTCACGTCGTACGCGGCAGCCACGGCGTCGAGGTCGCCGGACCGGAGGCCGAGGACTGACCCGCTGATCCCGGAGTCACCCGGTCGGGCTACAGCAACGGGCGACCGACCACCGAGGCGACCAGCCGGGCAAACTCCTCCAACCGGGCGATCTGTCCGGCGCCGCCGTCGTCGAGCGTCTTGCCGAAGCGCAGTGCGTCGTGCCGCGGGCCGCCTGCGCTCTCCTCGCCCGGCGGCGACTCGTCGAGCGAGGTCAGCAGCAGGTAGACGTCGATGCTGTCGACCCGGATCTCCCCGTTGTCGTGGCGGAACAGCCGGCGTCGGCAGCCGACCTCGGTGACCGAGGAGACCGGCACCACCCGCAGCGAGGAGGTCATCGAGCCGGGCGGCCCCTCCCCCGGTGGCACGTCCTCGCCGTGCCAGAGCACCAGGCGGCTGCCGTCGCAGACGACGACCTCCTGCCACACGCCGTTCACCTCGTTGACGAAGCGTTCCAGGGTGAAGCCGAGCACCGACGCCCCGCGCAGGACGCCGCCGAGCGCTTCCAGGGCGACGTCGGGGTCACGCAGGTAGGCGCGCGCCGCGGATTCCAGGTCGGTGTACGGAGACCAGTCGGGGAAGACCGCGGGCAGGTCGCCACCGCCGAATCCGGGACGGCTCATGCCGGCCCTCCGCTGCGCTGCGGGCCGACATTGCGCTGCGGACCAGCATGAGGCACTGAGGCGCTGAGTTGATGATTCGCTCGCTGACGCTCACTCATCGGATCACCTCCGCCGTCACGGCCTGTCCGTCTCCTGCGCCACGTCGGGTCTTGTCTGCTCGGCGGACGCCTCGTGGGGCGGTACGGCGGCCTGCCGGGCCGCCTCCACCTCGCGTAGCGCCTGGCGGCGTTGCGCGTACGCCTCGGTGCCCTTGCTGGGTTTGCGACGCCGGGGCGGGGCGGTGACTCCCGGGGCGAGCTTACGCGCGGAGACGAGGAAGGCCGTGTGGGCGATCATCCGGTGGTCGGGGCGGACCGCCAGCCCTTCGGCGTGCCAGTCCCGGACCAGTGACTCCCAGGCCCGCGGCTCGGTCCAGCCGCCGCGCTCGCGCAGGGCCTCCACCAGCTCGGACAGCTGCGGGGTGGTGGCCACGTAGCCGATGAACACGCCGCCGGGCAGCAGCGCGCGCTCGACCATGTCGAGGTTCTCCCAGGGGGTGAGCATGTCCAGGATGATCCGGTCGAAACCGGTCTCGCGGCACTCGGCGACATCACCGACGTGCAGGTGCCAGGCGGGGTGCGAGCCGTGGAAGAACGACTCGACGTTTCGTCGGGCGATCTGGGCGAAGTCCTCGCGGAGCTCGTAGGAGTGCAGTTCTCCGGCGGTGCCGACCGCGCGCAGCAGCGAGCAGCTCAGCGCTCCGGAGCCGGCGCCGGCCTCGAGGACCTTGGCCCCGGGGAAGATGTCACCCATGGCGACGATCTGCGCGGCGTCCTTGGGATAGATCACCTGGGCGCCCCGGGGCATGGAAAGCACGTAGTCCGACAGCAGCGGGCGCAACGCCAGGAATGCGGTGCCGCCGCCGGAGGTGGTGACCACGCTGCCGTCGGGCAGGCCGATCAGCGCATCGTGCGCCAGGATGCCGCGGTGGGTGTGGAACTCCTTGCCCGGCTCCAGGGTCACCGTGTGCATCCGCCCCTTGGGGTCGGTCAGCTGCACCCGGTCACCGGGTTGGAACGGCCCACGCCGCACGGCGGGCGGCTCCACCTTCTGCTCGGGCAGGTCGCTGGCCGGGTGGGCGGAGTGGGTGACGGTCACGTGTTCATCTTCCGGTGAGGTTCGAGCAGTTGAGCCAGATCCGCGATGTGCAGAACGCCGACGACATCTTCGCCTGCCGTCACGACGTACTGTGCGCCCGGGTGGGTCTGCACGGTCTCCAGCACCCGTTCGCCGTCCGTGTCCACCGGCATGGCCGGCAGGTCGGCGAGGGTGCGGGCGACCGCGTCCACGGCCAGCCAGGGGCGGCGGGCCTCCGGCACCGCCGCGGCGGCGGCCGGGTCGACCAGGGCCACCGGCCGGCCGGTGGAGTCGGTGACCAGCAACGCGGCCGGGTGCTGCGGCTCGGTGGTCGGGTGCGTCTGCGCGGCACGGCGCTGCGCCTCGGCCAGCGGGGTGCCGGTGGGCACGGTGTGCACCGGACGGGCGAGGGTGGCCAGATCGACCAGCGGAAGCCGCCGGCCGATGCGGGACATCCGGATCGACTGTCCGGCGCCGTGCCAGAGCGTGAGGGCGACAAGTGCCGTCAGCGGCAGGGCCAGCAGGCTCAGCACGTCGATCGCGTAGAGCGCGGCCACCAGCAACGCGGTGCCGACGGCGAGGATCCGTCCGGCCCAACCGGCGACCTCGGTGGCCCGGTGCCGGTCCCGGGTCAACGCCCAGACCACCGCGCGCAGCGCCCGACCGCCGTCCAGCGGCAACCCGGGCAGGATGTTGAACAGCGCGACGATGACGTTGCTCGCCGCGAGTTGAAAGGCGAGCTGGTCGGCCACGGTACGGTCGGGCAGGGCCAGCGTCGCGGCGACGGCGGCCGCGCCGAGTACGGCGGAGACGGCCGGCCCGGCCAGCGACACCAGCAGGTCCACTCGTGGCGAGGGTGCGTCGCGGTCCATCTCGGTGTAGCCGCCGAGCAGTTCCAGGGTGATTCCGCGCACCCCGATGCCGAAGCGGCGGGCGGTGAGGGCGTGGCCGAGTTCGTGGGCCAGCACCGAGCCGAGCAGGGCGATGACGAACCCGGCGCCGACGAGGTAGCCGCCGAGCGGGGACAGTTGCAGTCGTTGGCCGGCCAGTTCGCCGTACAGGACCGTGATCAGGAGGGCGAGCAGCAGGATCGAGCCGTTCAGGTAGAGCGGCACCCCGAGAATCCGGCCCACCCGCATGCCGGGGCGCTGGCCGGCCCGTGGTCGCCTGCGCTGTTCCATCGGGCTGATGCTACGCGGCGGGAGATCACGTACCGGAGCGGCGGCGGTCGGCCTGTCATACCGGTGGCCTAACCTTCCGGGGCATGACGGCGGATCCGGTGATCACTCAGCAGGCCCCGACCCCGACCGAGCTGCCGGCGACGGTGCGGGCCTCGCTGTCACCGTCGCGGGCGGCGGATTTCAAGACCTGCCCGCTGCTCTACCGGTTCCGCAGCATCGACCGGCTGCCCGAGCGGCCCAGCGTGGAGCAGGCTCGCGGCACGCTTGTGCACGCGGTGTTGGAGCGGTTGTTCGACCTGGCGCCGGCCGCCCGTACGCCGGAGGCCGCCGGTGATCTCGTCCCCGGCCAGTGGGACCGCCTGGTCACCGAGCAGCCGGAGCTGGCCGGGCTGTTCCCCGATGACGACCCGGCCGCCGTGGCGGAGTTCCTCCGTTCGGCGTCGGCCCTGCTGGGCGGCTACTTCGCGGTGGAGGATCCGCGCCGGCTGGAGCCGGCGGAGCGGGAGAGCCTGATCTCCGCCGTGGTCGACGACGAGCTGCTGATTCGCGGCTATCTCGACCGGCTCGACGTGGCTCCTGACGGTGCGCTGCGGGTGGTGGACTACAAGACCGGCGGCGCCCCACGGGAGGCGTTCGAGGCGCGGGCCCTGTTCCAGTTGAAGTTCTACGCCCTGGTCCTGTGGCGCACCCGGGGCGTGGTACCCCGGGTGCTGCGCCTGCTCTACCTCAAGGACGCCGAGGTGTGCGACTACGCCCCCGAGGCCGAGGAGCTGGTGCGCTTCGAGCGGACGGTGGTGGCGTTGTGGCGGGCGATCGAGCAGGCCACCGCCGCCCGCGATTTCCGGCCCCGGCCGAGCCGGCTGTGCGACTGGTGCAGTCACCAGGCCCGTTGCCCCAGCTACGGGGGGACGCCGCCGCCCTTCCCGGAGCCGACTGCGACGCCCGATCCGCTGCGCGACGCCCGGTCCACCCCCGCGCCACCCGGCGCCGACGAGTAGCCGTTCTCCTTCCCGGGGATGAGGGACGAGTCACCACACAAGACGATCTTTCAGCGGCGCAGGCGGCTAGCGTCGGGGCGTGGGTAACGCGCTGAGGCAGTGGCTGCGTCGCAATCCGGCGGCCGGTGACGCGCTGCTGGCCGTCGGCCTGGTGCTGGGCGAGGTCGTGTTCACCCTGCTCACTCCCCGGGAGTTCTGGCCTCGACCGTTGCCGTCGGCGCTGGGATGGAGCGTGTTGTGCGCGACGCCGGTGGTGCTGCGCCGGGTGGCGCCCTGGCCGGCGCTGCTCGCCGCGTTGGCCACGTTGCTGCTGCCGGTCGTCATCGAGGTGGCGCCGACGACGCAGAGCCTCACCTTCGTGGTGCTCACCTACACGATGGCGGCCTACCGCCCGGTGCGGCCGGCGCTGGTGGCGGCGGTGGGGCTGTGGCTTCCGGTGGCAGTCGTGAACACGGTGGTGCCGCCGGACGGTGTTCCGCAGGTCGGTACGGCGTTCCTGATCGCGAACAACATCCTGGTCGGAATCGTGTCGTTCTCGGTGGGCCGGACGGTGCACGCGCGCCGCTCCTCCACCGAGGCGCTGCGGGAACGGGCCCGGGTCGCCGAGGCCAACCAGCGGGCGCTTGCCGAACAGGCGGTCGCGGACGAGCGGCGCCGGATCGCCCGGGAGTTGCACGACGTGGTGGCCCACCACGTCAGCGTGATGGGGGTGTTGGCGACCGGGGTGCGGCGGGTGCTGCGCCGTGACCCGGACAGCGCCGACGAGGCGATGGCCACGATCGAGGAGACCAGCCGGGCGACGCTGCGGGAGCTGCGCCGGCTGCTGGACGTGCTGCGTACCGAGGCCGAGCCGGCGGCGGAGCTGGCGCCGCAGCCGGGTCTGGCCGGTATCGCGACGCTCGCCGATCAGGTCCGGGAGGCCGGGCTGCCGGTGACGTTGACCGTGGCGGGAACGCCGGGGCAGTTGGAGGAGGGGGTGGCGCTGACCGTGTACCGGATCGTGCAGGAGGCGCTGACGAACGCCCTCAAGCATGCCGGGTCGGCGACCGCGCAGGTGCGGGTGGGTTTCGGTGGCGATGCGGTGGAGGTCGAGGTCACCGACACCGGTCGCGGGCCGTCACCGGACACCGATCGAATCGGACACGGCCTGGTCGGGATGCGGGAACGGGTCGGCCTCTACGGTGGGGTCCTGCGCACCGGCGCGCGCAGCGGCGGCGGCTACCGGGTGTACGCCCGGATTCCGGTCGAGCCGCTGCCCGAGACGAGCCGGCGGTGAGGTGGGCCTGGTGAGCGGTGCAGTCGACAGGGAGGACCAGATGGCCGATTCGACGGGGCAGGCCCGGCCGGTGCGGATCCTGCTCGCCGACGACCAGCCGCTGCTGCGTACCGGCTTCCGGATGGTCCTGGGCGCGGAGACCGACCTGGACATCGTCGCGGAGGCCGGCGACGGGGTGGAGGCGGTGGAGCTGTCCCGTCGGTTGCTGCCGGACGTGGTGCTGATGGACATTCGGATGCCGAGGATGGACGGGGTGAGCGCCACCCGGGCGATCGTGGACGCCCGGCTGCCGGTGCGGGTGCTCATTCTGACCACCTTCGACCTCGACGAGTACGTGGTGGGTGCGCTGCGCGCCGGAGCGAGCGGATTCCTGGCCAAGGACGTGCCGGCGGAGGATCTGGTCACCGCGATCCACACGGTGGCCGCCGGCGACGCAGTGGTGGCGCCACGGATCCTGCGTCGGCTGCTGGACCGCTTCGCCGACGTGCTGCCGGATCCGTCCGCGACGCCGCCGAAGGCGTTGGGCGCGCTCACCGAACGGGAGCGGGAGGTGCTCGTGCAGGTCGCCCGCGGCCTGTCGAACGCCGAGATCGCCCGGGCGCTGTCGGTGAGCGAGACCACCATCAAGACGCACGTCGGACATGTGCTGACCAAGCTCGGGCTACGCGACCGGGTGCAGGCGGTGGTGCTGGCGTACGAGTCGGGCCTGGTCCGACCTGGGGGTTAACGCCGTCGTTGCATCCGTCACCTACCGTGACGACCTGCGGCGGAAATCGGTTGACCCTCACGCGACGGCAACGTCCAGGATGACCATGACCACCGACGGCAGATGAGCGACAGCTGCCGGAGTCGGGGACAACCCTGACTTCGGTTGGGGGATACCCGCAGCCGGAAATCCGCTTCGGCTCCGCCCGGAGTCGGACGGATCGGCGGTGGGCAGCACAGATGATGGACTCGCACCGGACCAGCGGGGGCGGTGCGAGCAAACCGCGACGGAGAGGTACGTGACGTGACCGCTACCACAGGCCAGCCGGCATCGGCCGCAGCCCGGGCGAGCGACGTGTGGAAGGTGTACGGCAGCGGCGAGGCGCAGGTCATCGCCCTGCGGGGGGTCAGCGCGGAGTTCGAGCGCGGACGGTTCACAGCGATCATGGGCCCGTCGGGTTCCGGCAAGTCGACGTTGATGCACTGCCTGGCCGGGTTGGACTCGGTCACCCGGGGCACGGTGGCGATCGGCGACACCACCGTCACCGGGCTCGGTGACGCGGGTCTGACGAAGCTGCGCCGCGACAAGGTCGGCTTCATCTTCCAGCAGTTCAACCTGCTGCCGACGTTGACCGCCAAGGAGAACATCCTGCTCCCGCTCTCGATCGCCGGGCGCAAGCCGGACCCGGCCTGGTTCGACGTCGTGATCGACACGGTGGGCCTGCGGGACCGGCTGGGTCACCGGCCGGCGCAGTTGTCCGGCGGCCAGCAGCAGCGGGTGGCGTGTGCCCGTGCCCTGGTCGCCCGCCCCGAGGTGATCTTCGCGGACGAGCCGACCGGCAACCTCGACTCGCGTTCCGGCGCGGAGGTGTTGAACTTCCTGCGCAACTCGGTACGCCAGCACGGGCAGACCATCGTCATGGTCACCCACGATCCGACGGCCGCCGCGTACGCCGACCGGGTGGTGTTCCTCGCCGACGGCCAGATCGTCTCGGAGTTGATCGAGCCGACCGCGGACACGGTGCTGGACACGATGAAGAAGCTGGACACGCCCGCCGAGGTGGCCGGCTGATGTTCCGGGCAACCTTGAAGAGTCTGCTGGCCCGCAAGGTCCGGCTGATCCTGTCCGGCCTGGCCGTGGTGCTCGGCGTGATGTTCGTCTCCGGCGCCTTCGTCCTCACCGACACCCTGGGCCGCTCCTTCGACTCGCTGTTCGCCGACGCGTACGCCGAGGTCGACGTCAACGTGGCCGCCAAGCCGAAGCTGGAACTCGGCGAGATGGAGGGCGAGCAGCTCGCCACCCCGTTCCCGGCCGCCACCTTGGAGACGGTGCGCGCGGTGGACGGGGTGGCCGAGGCCACCGGCGTGGTCGGCGTCGACGGGGCCCGGTTGATCGGCAGCAACGGCAAGGCCGTCACCTCCTTCGGGCCGCCGCAGTTGGGCGGCAACTGGACCGGTGAGAGCGACCTGGTGCGGTTGCGGGAGGGTCGGGCACCGCAGGCCGACGACGAGATCGTGATCAACAAGGGGCTGGCGGACGCCGGCCGGGTGGCGCTCGGCGACCGGGTGGGGGTGCTCACCCTCCAGCCGCGCCAGGATTTCACAATCGTCGGCATCTTCGGCTACAGCGGCGACCGCGACTCCCTCGGCGGCGCCAACGAGGTCATGTTCACCACCCCCGTGGCGCAGCAGCTGATGCTCGGCGAGACGGACGTGTTCAGCAACATCGTGGTCACCGCCGCCGACGGCGTCTCCGACGACCAGCTGCGCGACGCGGTGGCCACGGCGGTCGGCGACGACTATGTGGTCAAGACCGGCGAGCAGCTCTCCGCCGACGCCGCCGCCGGCCTGAAGGAAGGGCTGTCCTTCTTCAACCGGATCCTGCTCGGCTTCGCCGCGGTGGCCCTGCTGGTCGGGACGTTCCTGATCCTCAACACCTTCTCGATCATCGTGGCGCAGCGCACCCGTGAGCTGGCGTTGCTGCGGGCCGTCGGCGCCAGCGGCAAGCAGATCATCGGCTCGGTGGTGCTTGAGGCGGTCGCCGTCGGGTTGATCGCCTCGGTGTTCGGCCTGGCCGCCGGCATCGGCATCGGCGCGCTGCTGGCGTACCTGTTCGGCAACCTCGCCGGTGGGCTGGCCCTGGCCGGGGTCGCGGTGCCGGCGTCGGCGGTGATCGGCGCGTTCGGCGTCGGTCTGGTGATCACGGTGCTGGCGGCGCTGCTGCCGGCGCTGCGGGCCGCGCGGATCCCACCGATCGCGGCGATGCAGGACGTGGCCACGCCGGACCGGCCGTTGACAAAGGTGACCGTCGGCGGCGCACTGGTCACCGCGATCGGCGCCACCCTGCTCTTCCTCGGCCTGGGCGGGTACGCCGGTGGCAGCACGCTGGCCACAATTCTCGGTGGCGTGCTGTTCTCGTTCATCGGGGTGGCCCTGCTGACGCCGCTGATCAGTCGTCCGGTGGTGGCGGCGCTGGGCACGGTCTTCTCCGGCTGGGTGCCGGGCAAGCTGGGTCGGCTCAACTCCGGCCGCAACCCGCGCCGCACCGCGATCACCGCCGCCGCGTTGATGGTGGGGATCGCCCTGGTCACCGGCATCACGGTGATCCTGGACTCGGCCAAGAGCAGCATCAGCGGGCTGGCGCAGGACAGCATCAGCGCCGAGCTGGTGATCGCCGGGGCGCAGTCGGGTCCGCGCCCGCCGACGTTCGACCCGGCGGTCCTGGACGAGGCGAAGGCGATCCCCGGTGTCCGCCTCGTCGACGGCGAGTACGGCGACATGGCGCTGGTCGGCGGCGAGCGTACCTGGGTAGGTGCCAGCAGCGAACCGAGCGCGCTGGTGGATATGTTCGGGGCCACCGCCACCGCCGGGGACATCGGGCGGCTGGGGCCGGGCCAGATGTTGATCAGTTCTGACGCGGCGGAGTCGCGTGGCCTGTCGGTCGGCTCGACGGTGCCGGTGCAGTTGGCCCGTGGCGAGGAACGCACCTACACGGTCACCGGCATCTACGAGAGCACCCCGCTGTTCGGCGGCGTGACGTTGCCCGCCGAGGCGGCGCGTGACTTCGCCATCCCGCAGCCCATCCAGGGCTACATCCAGCTGGAGCCCGGAGTACGGGCGGCCGACGTGCTGCCCCAGGTGGAGGCGCTGCTGACGGACAGTCCGGAGGTGTCGGTGGCCGACCGGGACGCGTTCATCGAGCAGCAGGCCGGGCAGCTCGACGGGCTGCTCCAAATGATCCAGATCCTGCTGGCGCTGGCCATCGTTATCGCGGTGCTCGGCATCATCAACACCCTTGCCCTGTCGGTGCTGGAGCGGACCCGGGAGCTGGGTCTGTTGCGCGCCATCGGCCTGCGCCGGTCGCAGACCATGGGGATGATCACCGTGGAGGCGGTGGTGATCTCGGTGTTCGGCGCGCTGCTCGGCGTCGTGGTCGGTGCCGGCCTGGGTGCCGCCGTGGTGGAGGCCCTGCGCGACGAGGGAATCACCAAGCTGGTGCTGCCGTGGGGCCAGATGGGTGTCTTCCTCGGCCTGGCCGCGATCATCGGCGTGATCGCGGCGGCGCTGCCGGCGATCCGGGCCGCCCGGATCAACGTGCTGGGCGCCATCGCCCACGACTGAGGCGCCGAAGCGAAGGCCCCTGTCACCGATCCGGTGGCAGGGGCCTTGCGCTGCGCGTCCAGCAGATCAGCCGGACGGTGTCAGGCGGGGGTTCGGCGCAGCAGCCCCGCCAGCAGGTCCAGATCAGCCAGCAGCAGGCTCTCCAACTGGTGTACGCCGTCGGCCGGCGCCAGCGGCACCTCGGCGGGTACGGCCAGCACCGCGGCCCCGGCGGCGACCGCGCTGGCCACCCCGGTCGCCGAGTCCTCGATCGCCACGCACCTGTCGATGGGCACTCCGAGCAGCCGGGCGGCCGTCAGGTAGGGCTCCGGGTGTGGCTTGGTCGAGTCGACCTCGTCACCGCAGACCACCACGTCGAAGCTGTCCCGGCCGAGGGTGTCCAGGGCGATCTCGACAAGTGCCCGCCCGCTGGAGGTGACCAGGGCCGTCGGGATCCGCGCCTGCCGGACCGCGCCGAGCAGCGCCAGCGCCCCCGGCCGCCACTGCAGCCCGGTGCGGAACAGCTCCAGGATCCGCGCGTTGATCCACTCCGCGCTGGTCTGCGGATCCCGGTGCGGCTGCCCCAAGTCGTCGTGCAGGATGCGCATCGAGTCGGCCATGCCCGTGCCGACGATCGCCCGACGGGCGTCGGCGGAGAGGGCACCGCCGTAGTGCTGGGCGAGTTCGGCCAACGCGACGTCCCACAACCGCTCGCTGTCGACCAGGGTGCCGTCCATGTCGAAGAGCACGGCGGCTGGACGGTTGCTGCTCACCGGATCCTCCTCGGGCTCGGGTAACCGGTGAATCCTGTCAGCCGACGGTGCTTCCGCGCCCGGCACAGTGACCTTTCTCAACCGAGGTCGCAGGCGGCCAGGGATCGTTCGTAGCCGCGGAAGAACGCCTCGGTCCGCTGCTCGGGGGTGCCGTGGGAGCCCTCGGCGAACCATGGTTGGCCGGGGTCGTCGCCGACGGCCAGCAGTCCCTCGTTGAACTCGTCGAGGTCGCCTTCCTCCAGGGTGAGCCGGCCGGCCCGCACCGAGTCGCCGAGGAACGCCCCGGCCATGCAGTCGGCCTGCAACTCCTGCTGGATGGTGAAGTTGTACCGGATGCCCAGCCGGGTCTGGATGCCGTGCGCGTACTCGTGGCCGAGCAGATAGAACACGAACGCGTCACCGATCTGCCGGAAGGCGCCGAAGGACCAGTTGATGTCGTACGCGATGTAGTCGTCGATGGTGCAGTAGACCGCGTTGTTGCGGGGCACCTCCTGCCCGCCGCAGGAAACCTCACCGTCGCGCTGGTACGGGATGACCTGCCGGATCGGCCGGAAGGACTGCTCCGACGCCTCGAACTGGTCGGCCCAGTACACCTCGGCCAGCCGCTGCGCGTCGGCCACGTCCTGCCGGAACTCCTCCACCGTGTCGGTGCCGTCGGCACGGGTCACTTCGGCCGTCGGCTCGGCCGGCTGCCGCTGCCCGCCCGGGTCCGCCGGTCCACCGACGGGCTCCACCATGCAGGCGGCCGCCGCCACCAGCGCTACCGCCAGGCCGGCGAGCCTGCCCCGGCGTCGCCCTCGCCCACCTGCCGCCACCGTGCTCCTCCCGCCTCGACGTCGCCGGTCCAGTACCCCGACGGTACGACCGTCACGCCCGTTGCCGTCAGGTACGCCTTACCGCCCCGTCCGGTTCAGTTGCCCGTCTGCCGGCGTGTTCATCCGGCCGATTTGGGCCAGTCGGATCGATCCCGGCCGAGTGCGGTGGCCAGAAACGTTGGCGGTGTCGCGGCGAGGGCCAGGCGGCGATCCGGCGCGGCCCGGTGAACGTTGCTGGCCACCGCACTAGGGTGCGGTGGTCGGTGTCCGGAACGGACGCCCGGCTCCGACGTCCCCGGTGAACCGGCACCGGCGATGGTGGCGGACGCGAGAGGGAGACCCCGTGAAATACATGATCATGCTGTACGGCTCGCAGCGGGACTACGACGCGATGGCCGGGAACGGCTCCGACCGACCGGCGATGTCGGCCGAGCAGGTGGCCGCGATGCACGAGCACATGGGCAGGGTGCACCAGGATCTTGCCGACTCCGGTGAGCTGGTGGACGCTCAGGGGCTGACCGCACCGGTGCACGCCCGCCGGGTCCAGATGCGCGACGGCGCTGCGATGGTCACCGACGGTCCGTACCCGGAGACGCAGGAGGTCCTCGCCGGCTACACGGTGGTCGAGTGCGCCAGCTTCGACCGGGCCGCCGAGATCGCCGCCATGCTGGTGAACCCCGACAACCCGGGCGAGTACGTCGATGTCCGCCCGATCGCCGAGGGCGTCGACGATCTCGTCTGATGGGTGAGCCGACCGTCGAGGACCTGCTGCGCCGGCTGGCGCCGCAGGTCCTCGGCGCGCTCGTGCGCCGCTACGGGCACTTCGACACCGCCGAGGACGCCACCCAGGAGGCGCTGATCGCCGCGGCCACCGCCTGGCCCCGCGACGGCGTACCGGCCAACCCCCGGGCCTGGCTGATCACGGTGGCGTCGCGGCGACTCACCGACCTGCTCCGGGCCGATCAGGCGCGACGCCAACGGGAGGACCTCGTCGGCCGGCGGGTGCTGGCCGAATGGCGGCTACCACCGCCGGGTGAGCGGATCGCGGATTCCGACGACACCCTGATCCTGCTGTTCCTGTGCTGCCATCCGTCGCTGCCCCCGCCCGCGCAGATCGCGTTGACCCTCCGGGCGGTCGGCGGGCTGAGCACGGCGGAGGTGGCCCGGGCGTTCCTGGTGCCGGAGCAGACCATGACCCGGCGGATCAGCCGGGGCAAGCAGCGGATCCGCGACAGTGGCCTGCCCTTCGCGATGCCCGACCCGGCCGAGGTTCCGACGCGCCTCAGGGCCGTGCTCCGGGTGCTCTACCTGATCTTCAACGAGGGGTACGCGAGCACCTCCGGGCCCGGACTGCTCCGCGCTGACCTGTGTGCCGAGGCGATCCGGCTGACCCGGCTGCTGCGTCGGATGCTGCCCGACGCCGCGGAGGTGACCGGGCTGCTGGCGTTGCTGCTGCTCACCGACGCCCGCGCGCCGGCACGCACCGGGCCGCACGGCGAGCTGGTGCCGATGGCCGAGCAGGACCGTTCCCGCTGGCGGGCCGAGCAGATCACCGAGGGCACAGCGCTTGTGGTCGAGGCGCTGCGCCGGGGACGCCCCGGGCCGTACCAGGTCCAGGCCGCCATCGCTGCCCTGCACGACGAGGCGCCAAGCCCGGACGAGACCGACTGGCCGCAGATCGCGGCGCTGTACGAGGTGCTGACGGAGATGGACAGCAACCCCCTGGTCGCGCTGAACCACGCCGTCGCGGTGGCCATGACGGACGGTCCCGACGCGGGACTGGCGCTTGTCGACCGGGTGGCCGCCGACGGTCGGCTGGCCCGGGATCCGAGGCTGCCCGCCGTACGCGCGCACCTGCTGGAGCGGCGCGGCGACCCGGCGGCGGCCCGCGCCGAGTACCGGACAGCCGCCGCGCGGGCCGCCAACCTGGCGCAGCAGCGTTACCTCAACGCTCGCGCCGACCGCCTCACCGACGGCTGACCCACCGGGGCGGCACCGACGGCTTCGGCAGCCGGACCGCCATCGCCGCGGCGGCTGGGGCATCAGACGTGCGACGGCGGGGGTAGGTCACCCGTCCGGTCGGCGGGTACCGCCACGGTGATCCGGATCTCGGTGGTCAGCGACAAGCCGCCGCCAGCATCGCGGGCGGCGTCCAGCGCCTGCGCGGCGTCGGCGGTCGCGGCGGGCAGGCGGTCCGCCGGTAGGTGTTGCAGCAACGCCCGTCCGCCGTGTGACCACATCCACCGCACCCAGTGGTCGACGTCGTCGAACCGGCTCTCGATCCGGTGCGCGACGATCGAGGTGACGGCGAGGCCGGCACCGTCCATGGTGGCGGTGATCGCCTGCTCGTCGGCGAACGGGCCGGCCGGCCGCGCCGGTCGGGCCTGGTCGGTCGGCAGATGCGCCGCCAAGGCGTCGGTGGCGGCGACGAAGGCCGGATCCTGGGCACCGAAGGTGCTGATCACCAGGCGGCCGGACGACCGCAACAGCCGAGCGTACGCCCGCAGTGCCTGGTGCGGCTGCGGGAGCAGGAAGACGACCAGCCCGGCCAGGACGGCGTCGAAGCTGCGTGGCGGGAAGTCGGGCTGCTGCGCGTCGTCGACCCGGACGTCGACGTGGGTCAGACCAGCGCGGGTGACGTCCTCGGCGGTGAGGGCGACCATGGCCGGAGCCAGGTCGATCCCGGTGACGTGCCCGGTCGGCCCGGTGGCGTGCGCCGCCGGGAACAGCACCGCGCCGCGACCGCAACCGACGTCGAGAACACGCTCACCCGGCCGGATGGCGGCGCGCCGGACGAGCTCGGCACCGAACGGACCGAAGAAGGAGACTCCGGTGCGGTCGTAGCTCGGCGCGGCCTGTTCGAACACCTCTGCGGCCCCACTTGGCCGGGCACTGCCCGTCATCGACGCCCCCTCCATCTTGTCGGACATGAAAACCCTAACCGGCAGGGGTGCCGGGTGGCGCCCCTGCCGGCACTGCGGTCCGGTCAGGCGAAGAGCGTGTGATAGGCGTTCAGCGCGGGTTGGCCACCCAGATGGGCGTAGAGAACGTTGGCGTCGGCGGGGATGTCCCGGGCACGGACGAGGTCGATCAGCGCCGCCATCGACTTGCCCTCGTACACCGGGTCGATGATCATGCCTTCCAGCTCACCGGTGAGCCGGATCGCGTCCAGGGTGGACTGGACCGGAAGGCCGTACCGCTCCCCGGCCCAGCCCGCCAGCACGGTGATCTCGTCGTCGCGCAGATCCCGCCCGAGGCCAATGAGTCCAGCGGTGTCACGGGCGATCTTCTCCACCTGGGCCCGGGTCTCGTCGAGCTTCGCCGAGGCGTCGATGCCGAGCACCCGCCGGGGCCGGTCCTGGCCGGCGAAACCGGCGATCATCCCCGCCTGGGTGCTGCCGGTGACGCTGCACACGACGATGGTGTCGAAGAAGATCCCCAGCTCCCGCTCCTGTTGCTGGACCTCATAGGCCCAGTTGGCGAAGCCGAGCCCACCCAGCGGGTGGTCGGACGCCCCAGCGGGGATCGCGTACGGCACGCCACCGCCGGCCCGGACCTCCTCCAGCGCCCGCTGCCAGCTCTCCTTGATGCCGATGCCGAAGCCGTCCGGCGCGAGGCGCACCTCGGCCCCCATCACGCGCGACAGCAGAATGTTGCCGACCTTGTCGTTGACCGGGTCCGGCCAGTCCACCCAGCTCTCCTGCACCAGGACGGCCTTCAGGCCGGCCCGGGCCGCGACGGCGGCCACCTGACGGGTGTGATTGGACTGCACGCCACCGATGCTGACCAGGGTGTCCGCGCCAAGGGCCAAGGCGTCGGGCAGCAGGTACTCCAGCTTGCGGGTCTTGTTTCCGCCGAAGGCCAGGCCGCTGTTGCAGTCTTCCCGCTTGGCCCAGATCCGGGCGCCGCCCAGATGGCGACTCAGCCGGTCCAGCGGATGGACCGGGCTGGGACCGAAGAGCAACGGGTAGCGGTCGAACGCGTCGAGAGACATGCAACATATTGCACGTTGCATGCCTTCGCGTGTCAAGCCCTCGTCGCGTACGGTGGGCGGCCCGACGCGGTACGACGACGGCAACGGGGGCGTGACGTCCGTCGACGTCACGCCCCCGGTCACCGGTGCCGCCCTGGCCGGCGGGATCTCAGCAGGTGTTGAGCATCGTGCTCAGCGCCGACTTCTCCGCGCTGTTCACGGTGAGGCCGTAGTACCACTTCACCTGGATCCAGGCCCGGGCGTAGGTGCAGTGGAAGGCCGCGCGCGGCGGCTTCCAGGCGGCCGGGTCCTTGTCGCCCTTGGACGAGTTGACGGTGCCGGTGACCGCCCACAGTTCCGGCCCGCCCAGGTCGTTGGCGTAGGTCTGGCGACGCGAGGTGCTCCAGGCCCAGGCGCCCGAACGCCACGCCTCGGCCAGCGGCACCACGTGGTCGATGGAGATCTCGGCGGGGTTCGTGCGGGTCACCCCGTCGTACGGGCTGTACCAGGACCCGGAGGTCGGATAACAGCTGGAGTTCACCACGACGTTGCTGCCGTCCCGCTTGAGCACCTGCTCCCGGGTGTTGCAGGCGCCGGTGATGGTGATCCAGTGCGGGAAGAGGTCGCGGTTGTAGCTGGACTGGTGGGACTCGGCCGCGACGGTGAGCGAGTTCAGCCGGCTCACCGCCGTGCTGTACGAGGGGATGTTGGGGGGTGTGGCATGGGCGGCCGGCGGCACGAGTACCACCGACAGGGCGACGGCGACCACCGAGACGATCGCCACCTTGCGTAGGTGAGCCACGGGACGACTCCTGACTGTCTCCTGCGACGGCGGGTGGGGGAACCCGGCTTGGGGGCGCGGCAGGCGACATCAGGATTCTCGCAGAAATCGCGATCAATAAATGTCATCGCGCTACAAGCACCGTGAACGCCACATGAAGACCCGCCGCGTCCCTGCGGTGCTTCGTGCGTCGGACCGGGCGCGGCGCTACGCCGGGCGCTCCGGACCGTTGCGGACGCGGTCGGTCCGGTACGCCCACATCGCGATCTCCACCCGGTTACGGACACCGAGCTTGACCATGAGGCTGGCGATGTGGGTCTTCACGGTGCTGAGGCTGATGTGCAACTCCTCGGCGATCTCGGTGTTGGTGCGACCCCGCGCGACAGCCACCAGCACCTCCTCCTCCCGCAGCGTCAGCGCGTCGACCGGCTGCTGCGGCGGCGCGGCCGGACCCGCGTCGGCGAAGGCTCGGAGCAGCCGGGTGGTGATGTTCGGCGCGATGAGCGCGTCTCCGGCGGCGGCAGCCCGTACGGCCTGGGTGAGCAGCGCCGCGCCGGCGTCCTTGAGCAGGAAACCACGCGCTCCGGCGCGGAGCGCGGCGTAGACGTACTCGTCGAGGTCGAAGGTGGTGATCACGACCACCGCCAAGGGGTCGGGCACGGCCGGGCCGGCGAGGCGACGGGTGGCCTCGATGCCGTCCACGCCGGGCATCCGGATGTCGAACAGACACACGTCCGGGCGTAGTCGCCGGGCGAGTCCGACGGCTCGGTGACCGTCGCCCACCTCGCCCACCACCTCGATGTCCGGCTGGGCGTTGAGGATCATCGTCAGGCCGGTACGGACGATCTCCTGGTCGTCGGCGACGATCACGCGGATGGCCACCCCACGATTGAACACGGCCGGCGGCCCGGCCCAAAGTACGACCAGCTTCCCCGTCCATCGGCCGAGACGACGCCGGCCCGCACGGCGATGAGTACGGTCCGCCGCGTTGCCAGGATCGATGAAACAGGAGCGGCCGGTTCCTTCCCGACTGACCCGCAAACCGCGTCCGGCCAGTGTCGGGCGGGCAACGGGCAGTGGGCGGGGGGCTGGTCGCCGCGAGAAGGGATGCCACAGCTGTGACAGCCTCCGCCAGGTCGACCTGGCTCATTCCCGCCGGTCTGCTGGTGCTCGGCGTGGTGCCGGTGGTGGCCGGCGGCCTCCGCCTGGCCGAGCTGGCCGGCGGCGCCCAGGTGCTGCCCGACGGCGACCGGATCGCCTCACCCCCGCTGCCGCTGGTGGCCCACATCGTCGCGGTGACCGTGTTCAGCGTCCTCGGCGCCTTCCAGTTCACGCCCCGGTCGCGTCGGCCGCACCGTGGTTGGCACCGGATCGCCGGTCGGGTGCTGATTCCCTTCGGGCTGCTCACCGCGGTGAGTGGCCTGTGGCTGACCCTGGTCCCGGCCCGGGGGCCACTCGACAGTGACACGCTGGTCGCCGTCCGCGTGGTGGTCAGCGTCGCCATGGCGGGCTCGATCGTCCTCGGCTTCGTAGCGGTCCGACGCCGCGACTTCGCCCGGCACCGCGCCTGGATGATCCGCGGCTACGCCATCGGAATGGGCGCAGGTACCCAGTTCTTCACCCAGATGGCCTGGCTCGCCGCTGTCGGTCCACTCACGACCTTCGGCCGGACCGGAACGATGACCGCCGCCTGGCTGATCAACGTGGTGCTGGCGGAATGGATCATCCGGCGGCGCGGCGGTACCGCCGGAGCGCGTCCGGCGGTGCGCAGGCGCCGCGCCCGCGAGGGCACGGCGATTCCGGTGTGAGACCTCCGAGCGGGTGTCACGTTCGGCGGCTGGGCGGGGTCGAAGACCTGTACCCATCCGAACGGAGAAGCCATGAACGACGCCCCGACGAACGCTCCCGTCCTGGTCACCGGCGGCACCGGCACACTCGGCGGGCACGTCCTGCCGCGCCTGAGCGCGGCGGGACACACCGTACGGGTACTCAGCCGCAAGACCCACCGAGGTGTCGACGGCGTCGAGTACGTCACGGGCGACCTGCTCAGGGACGAGGGCATCGAGCCTGCTGTGGACGGTGTCCACACGCTGCTGCACCTGGCCGGCGGCCCGAAGGGCGACGACCGGGCCACCGCCAGCCTGATGCGGGCCGCCGTCCGAGCCGGGGTACGGCACGTCGTCTACATCTCGGTCATCGGTGCCGGCCGGGTTCCGATCGGCTATTTCGAGGCCAAGCACGGCGCGGAGCGGGCGGTAAGCGAGTCCGGCGTGCCGTGGACGACGCTGCGGGCCGCGCAGTTCCACGACCTGGTCTTCACCGTCGTGCGGAAGCTGGCAGCCCTGCCGATCGTGCCCGACCCGAGGGTGATCCGGTTCCAGCCGGTCGACTCCCGAGACGTCGCCGACCGGCTGGTCGACCTGGTCCAGGGCGTTCCGTCCGGTCTCGTGCCCGAACTGGCGGGACCGCAGGTCTACCCGCTGGCCGAACTGATCCGCAGCTACCTCGCCGCCCGCGGCGGGAACCGGCCCTTCCTGCCGGTCCCGGTGCCCGGGGCGGTCGGCAGGGCGTACCGCCACGGCCACAACCTCACCGTCGACGGCGTCACCGTCGGCACCCGCACCTGGGAGGATTACCTGGCCGAGAAGTTGCGCTGATCGACCTCCGGCCACCGGAACCCGGCCGGCTGGCGGCGACCGACGGTCGCCCCGTCATCGGGCAGCGGGCCGGCCGGGTCCGCCCGCAGGTCGACGCGGATCCCTTCCAGGATCACACCGGATGCCTGCTCGACGACGATGGGCGACCGAGGACGCCGCGCCTCGCCGGGCCCGGCCGTAGCGAGCGGCAGCGGCACGAACGTGCAGTCCCGGACCACCACGTCCCGGTATTCGAGTACCCGGAACGAGTGGTCGATCTCGCTGCGTCCCCAGCCCGCGATCCGGACCGCGTACAACGGGCCGTTCCAGGCCACGTGGGCCCCCGCGACGCGGATACGCGCGCCGACCGGGTTGTCGCCGGCGGAGTGGAACCGGTCCGTGTTGTCGCCGGGCAGCAGCCGGAAGCCGATCTCGACCTCGCTCAGGTGGACCCGGTCCACCGTCACGTCGTGCACCGAGCTGAGGTAGAACCCCTCGAAAGCGTCGGACACGCTCAGGTCACGGAGTTCGAGGTGATGCGGATGGTACGAAGGCCCGACGATCGAGTCGACCCCGTCGCCGACCGCACCCCAGTGCACGGCGATGCCGGTGCAGCCACCGACGATGGAGACGTCGCTGATCGTGATGTCGCGTACCGCGCCCATGACGGCGACGCAGTTGGCGGCGCGCTCGTCGCGGCGCTCGACCTGGACGCGCCGGATCTGGATGTCCTCGATCCACTCCGCCCCGGCCGGGTACAGGTAGTTCCCGATGGTGATGGCGGTGCCCCGGTCGCCGCCGTGCTCCCCCGGCGCGCACGGCGGCGGGCGGAAGCCGATGTCCTGGACGGTCACCCGTGAACCCAGCACGTGGACGATGGGTTCGCCGGCCGACGAGGACGACGCCAGCCACGTGGTCACCGGCCCGTTGCCGTGCGCGGCCCCGGTCAGCGTCCAACCCGAGCCGAGCACCACTCCCCGGTCCAGGGTGAAGGTGCCCGCCGGCAGCCGCAGGGTGCCCCCGGGCCCGGACGCCAGGATCTGTTCGAGCGCCCGCCGGTTGGCCGCTGGATCAGCAGTGAGGGTCAGGTCGTGGTGGTTGTGCTCGGTCACCTGTGACACTCCAACTCGACGAGCTGGCAGACGGTCTCGGCGACCCGCCGCCGTACCGCCGGGTTGTCTTGCTCGGCGAGCCCGACCAGCACCGGACCGGGCGCCGTACGCTCGACCACCACGTCGAGGGTGTCCTCGCCCTGCGGCGTGGCGCTCACCCGGCACTCGGTGCCGTCGACCAGATGGACGCCCCGGACCACCAGCCGGTCCGGTTGCGGCGGCCGGGTGAACGGCGACGCCTCGAACAGCGCGTATCCCGCCCCACGCTGCGCCACCCGGAACGCCTTCAGCACGGTCTGGCCCTGCTGGCGGCGCAGCCACTTCTGGCTCGGCTGTCGCACCGCTGCCGGTGGGGCGGTGGCGGCCGCGATCCGCAGCCGGCACCGTACGGTGGGGTCGTCGGCGTTGACCACGATGAACCGCGACCGGGGGTGTCCCTGTCCGCGACCTCGCGCCCCGACCAGACCTCCGGCGCTGACGAGCCCGGCGAGCTGGGCGGCGGCACCGGCGAGTCGAGTGGCATCACCGCGCTGCTCGGCCGCGTCGATCGCGACGATCTCGACCTGGTTGATCCGTACGCCGATCGCCGCCAGCGGGCTGAGCGCGGTCGACGCCCACGACGGCAGCGTGCCGTCCACCACCTCGATGATCAGGAGGCCGTCGTCCCCCACCTCGTCGGCCCGCAGGTCGAACTCCACCCAGGCGTGGGCCTCCACCATCCGCAACCGCCCCCGTTGGCGGCTGATGACAGCGGCGGCCCGGTCCGCGCCCTGGGCCCGGACCATGACCAGTCGCGGCAGCTCGCGCATCCCCCGAGCCGGTGCCGCCGCCCGCGACCAGGCGGTCTGTGAGGCACCGTCGATGTGCAGGTCGACCCGGACGCGAACCGGGCGGCCGTCGGTGCGTACCTTGAGCACGACCGCGCCGGACCCGCCCTGGACCCGGCCCACGATCGCCACGCCCCGGGCGACCTGGTCGGCGAGCAACACTTCGGGATCCCCACCCGAGGTGAACGTCGCGGGAAGCTCCCGGGCCGGGATCGGCTCGTCGAACTCGGTGGCGAACCAGGCGCCGATCGCCACTACCGGACACCTCCCGGCACCTGGAGGTCGGTCCGGGTCAGCACCGGCTCACGCCGGGTCCACATGCGCTCGACGGCCTCGAAGACCGGGTCCGCGTCGCTCTCGATGTGTCGGAACGACGTCCGCACCGCGCGCAGCAGGTAGTCGGCGGGCCACACCTCCCAGTGCGGCACCTGAGGGGTGAACAGGTCCGTGGCGCTGCGGTAGAACCACAACCACAGGCGGGCGCGCTCGACCTGCTCGGCGGAGATGATCTCCTCGCCGTTGAGCATGGCGCTTATCGCGGCGTCGAGTGCCTTCCAGTAGGTCTCGGGATCGTTCACCACCGTGGACAGACCACACTCGCTCCACTCGGACCAGCCGGCCTGGATCACCGGGATGCCGTACGCGGGCAGCTCGTTGCTGACGCTGCCGCGCACGGTCACGCCCAGGTCGACGAGGCTCCACAGCCCGTTCTTGCTCAGGTCCTTGCTGGGCTGGAACACCATGTGCCGGTGCCGGGCGTACCGTCGGGCGACCGAGTCGAAAAAGTCGGTGCTGTCGTAGCGGAACTGGCTCGGATGGTCCTGGAACAGCCACTGCACCTCGGTGGCGGTGCTGGCGAACTGGGCGGTCTCGGCGAACCAGTCGGCCAGCGTCGGGAAGGACTGGTGGTTCGTGCCCGGCGCGTCGGACACCGCGTGGTTGAACACCGCCACCACCGGACGAGCCGGGTCGAACCCCAGGCGGGCCGCGAAGTGCGTCCGCAGCCGGGCCCGCTCACCGCTGTTGGTGATGTCGACGGAGGCGCTGGCGCCGCCCCGCCACCAGCTGGGCCGGCCCAGGTTGACCTTTGACCGCCAGGCGACGAGTTCGGCGTTGCGCCGCACCTCGTTGCGTCGTGACCACACCCGCTGTTCGAAGAAGGCGCCAATCTGGTGAGTGAGTTCACCACGGAAGGTGTGCTCGCCGGTGTCGTTCTCGGGGAACAGCGCGTACGCCTTGAGGCAGCCGGTCTGCTGGGTGTGCACCACGGGTACCCCGGCCCGTCGGGCGGAGTCCACCGCGAGCCCCCAGTGGTCGTAGTCGACATGGCTGGTGACAAGCGCGACCACCGAGCCGCTGCCGAGCAGGGCGTCGTAGGCCGAGGAGATGGCCCGGGCCAGCGCCTGCCGTCGCCGGTAGCGCGGGTCGACGGCGGGGTTCTCCGGCGGCCGGGGCCGCTTGGTCACCCGGCAGTAGGTGGCGCTGACGAACTCGGCGAGGGTTTCCTCACTGATCGGCGCGCCGGCAGGCAGCGGCCGTCCGAACAGCTCCACCGGCACGGCACTCGGCGTGGCGGAGTTGGCCGGCCCCTCCACCAGGCGGTACAGGTCGATGACCTGGCTGGCGCCGTAGGCGGCCGCGATCCGCTCGACCAGCTTCACGTCGAACTCGGTCCACAGCGCGTCGTGCCACATCTGCTCCACCCCGGTCACCACGACCAGTTGAGCCGGGACGATGCGGCGGATCGCGTTGGCGACCGACAGGTTACGCATCGCCACCCTGATGTCCTGGTGGAACACCTCGACGACGAGGTAGTTCTGGGACGTCGTGGAGCCGAGGTTCTTGCGCCAGTAAACGTCAGCGGAATCGAGGAAGGCCTCGAACTCCTTCTTGTCAGCCCCGAGCCACACCCGAAGAACCGCCTTCCCCCGCATACCCGTCTGAGCGCTGTGTCTGAATTCGTTTGGCGCACCGCGACACCCGCCGGCAGGCCCGGCGCGACTCACGGAGACCGCAAGGTACCGGCGCCGAGAAGAGTTCAGGTTGACATCGCATGGACAACAGGTGGCCGGGACGGCATCAGCAGTGAACCTCAGCAGGCTGACACGCGGGTCCGCCGTGGGCGAGTGGCCGAAACGTCCTGGGCAGTGCAACTAGTCCGGGCGAGTGTGCTTGTCGATCCGCTGCCGCAGGGTGTCGGCGAAGCCTTCGGCGGTGGCCAGCTGTTCGCGGAGTGCGTCGACCCGCGTGGTGGCGAGGGTGTGGAACATGGCGAGCCGGTCGAGCAGGGCGCGACGTTCGTCATCGTCGGCAGCGGGCAGCGCGTCGAGGATGCCGAGCAGGTCGCGCATCTCGTCGAGGGTGAACCCGAGGGGTTTCATCCGTTTGACCACCCCGAGGCGGTCCAGATCGGGTTCGGTGTAGAGGCGGAAGCCGCCGTCGGTCCGGGCCGACGGGACGATGAGCCCGACCTGTTCGTAGTGACGGATGGTGCGGATGCTCAGGCCGACCCGTTCGGCGGCCTCGCCGATCTGCATGAGTCGGTCGGGTGCCGGGCCGCTGGCGTGTCGCGGCCCGACGTCGCGTCCGGTGAGGGTCATCAGTGGCCCGCGCTGAGGGTGCCGGCGAGGCTGCCGTGAATTGCCGCGCTGGGCTTGTTCAGTTCGACGATCTCGACGGTCTTGCCGCGGTCGGCGTACTTGGTGGTGATGGCGTCCAGGGCGGCCACGGAGGAGGCGTCCCAGACGTGCGCCCGACTCATGTCGATGACCACCTTCTCCGGGTCGTTGGCGTAGTCGAACTGGTAGACCAGGTCGTTGCTGGAGGCGAAGAAGAGTTCGCCGTGCACCGAGTAGATCCGGGTGCCGCCGTCGGGGTCGAGGACGCTTGTGACCTCGACCAGGTGGGCGACCCGGCGGGCGAAGATCACCATGGCGGTGAGCACACCGGCGACGACGCCGATGGCCAGGTTGTGGGTGACCAGGGTGGTGGCGACGGTGGTGACCATGACCAGGGTCTCGCCCAGCGGCATGCGCTTGAGCGTGGCGGGGGCGACGGAGTGCCAGTCGAAGGTGGAGACCGCGACGATGACCATCACGGCGACGAGGGCGGCCATCGGGATGGTGGCGACCACGTCGCCGAGGGCCACGACCAGGATGAGCAGGAAGACGCCGGACAGGAACGTCGACAGGCGGGTCCGGGCGCCGGACGCCTTCACGTTGATCATCGTCTGGCCGATCATGGCGCAGCCGCCCATGCCACCGAAGAAGCCGGTGACGATGTTGGCCACGCCCTGGCCCCAGGACTCGCGGGTCTTGTTGGAGTGGGTGTCGGTGATGTCGTCGACCAGCTTGGCGGTCATCAACGATTCCATCAGCCCGACCAGCGCGATACCGACGGCGTAGGGGGCGATCAGGGCCAGGGTCTCCATCGTCCAGGGGATCTGCGGCAGGCCGAGGGTGGGCAGGCTGTTCGGCAGTTCGCCCTGGTCCCCGACGGTCGGCACGGTCACCGCGGCGACCACCGTGATCACGGTCAGCACGACGATCGCGACCAGCGGCGCCGGCACGGCCCTGGTGAGTCGGGGCAGGCCGACCATGATCACCAGAGCGAGGGCGACGAGGGGGTAGACCAGCCACGGCACCCCGAGCAGGTACGGCACCTGCGCGGCGAAGATCAGGATGGCCAGGGCGTTGACGAACCCGACCATCACGCTGCGCGGGATGAACCGCATCAGTTTCGCCACCCCGAGGGCGGCCAGCAGCACCTGGATCGCCCCGCCCAGGATCACCGCCGCGATCAGGTAGTCCAGGCCGTGCTCCTTGGCCAGTGGTGCGACGACCAGGGCGATCGCGCCGGTAGCCGCGCTGATCATCGCCGGGCGGCCACCGCAGATCGAGATGACCACGGCCATGGTGAACGAGGCGAACAGTCCGACCCGTGGATCCACCCCGGCCAGGATCGAGAAGCTGATCGCCTCCGGGATCAGGGCCAGGGCCACCACCAGCCCGGCGAGGACCTCGGTCCGGAACACCTTCGGCGACAGCCAGGACGGGCGGGACAGACGCGGCCGGGCGACCGCGGACAGCATCGAAGACATATAGCCGTTTCCACTCAGGGTGCACGCGTCCGGCGCACACACGATGCCGCTCCCCCGGCAGGGAGCGACGTGATCTGCACATACCAGTGCCGGTCGGACGTTTCCGGACCGTTTCCGGGCATCGTCGCCCGGAAGGAACCGCTCAGGAAGGAGACCGCGAGGGGCCGTAGCCGCACCTCGACGACCAGCACCGAACCTACCCTCCGGAGAGGGTAGGTTTCACCCCACGGTGATGATCATCACGATTGAATGGCGAAGGCCCACCGCCGGGTGTGTGAACCCTCGGCGAGCGGGTCGGATCGAGCTTCATACGAGTTCATTCGGCCTGGTGACACTCTTTCCCCGTTCGGCCGGCGTGGTTGCTGTACTTCGCTGCTGTACTTCCGCCGGCTGCCGGGTCCAGCCGATGAAGCGGCGGTGCAGTGCGCCGGCCGGTGCCCAGGGCAGGTCCTCGGCCGCCTGGACAAGATAGGCACCGAGGTAGAGCGCCAGCGACACCGGCGCGTCGGCGTACTCCGCGCGTAGCTCCCGCCGCCGCGTGGGGCACGGCCACGGCAGGTCGCAGCCACCGCAGCTCCAGATCGGCAGCACCGGCCCGTGGGTGGTCACCGCACACCGCCCAGGAAGCGGGCGACGCTCGCGCGAGCCTGCCGACTGGTCGCCCAATCCACCTGCCAGCAGGGGTACGGCGACAGCCGCGACCACCACGCGCGGCGGCCGGCGCACATGCCGTCGAGTCCTCGAACGTGCACCGCGAGGATCGTCCGCTCCGGGCTGCCGATCACTGCTCGTTCTCCTGCGGCCAGTGGCCCCGGTTGATCGGTATCCGGTGCCGGGCACGGCACGGCACGTCGGCACCGCAGCGACAGACGCGCCGCCAGAGCTGCCAGGACCAGACCGGCCGATGCCGTCGGGCGAACGTCAACGCGGTGGCCGACAGGTACTCGTCGTACGAGACGCGCCGCACGCACCCTCCCTCGTCGCTCAGGAGGGCAGCCTCTTCGCCCTCTGATTGAGGGGGACGCGGCGACCGGGCGTGACTCGCGCCGCCCGCCGCATCCCGTAAGCGAGAAGCTACGATCGGCTGCGCGATGGAACGGGTAAGGTTCCTACCTCTGGATCACGAGACGAGACCGACTCGGACCGCGAGGTCACGAGCGTCATCCCGGGTGGCACGCGGGCCGTCGAGCAGGTCCAAGGTGATCTGGCGGGCGTACCCGTTATAGCGGATCGTCTCCGGGGCCGACTCGTACGCCTGCCGCAGCGTCGCCACTGTCGCTTCCGTGTCGTCCCTGCCGTAGTGCGCCCGCGCGACCTCGATCAGATGGCGTGCCCGACGCGGCCTCGACGGGATCGCCGCCGCATCGTGGCGGCGGGCCTGCCGCACCGCCTCGCCGGACTTCTGCAACTCCACCGCCACGGTCACCGCGTGAGCGCCCATGATGACCCGGGAAAACGATGTCTGCGGTTGGTAGAAGCTCTGGGGCAGACGCTGCGCCACCCGATCCGCGCGGTCCCAGTACCGCCAGGCCCGCCCTTCCTCACCGGCACGAGCGGCCGTGTACGCGGCCTCGAAGTTCAGCGCACCCCACAGCGCCAACAGATTCGTGCTTCCGTCGACCGTCGCCGACTCCAAGGCGGACAGCACGTCCAGCGTCACCGCCATCGCGGTGTCCCAGTCCCCGGCGTCCCGATGCACCTGACACAGGAACCACCCCGCACCGGCCAGCGCCTCCGGATCACCGGACTCCTGCGCCGCCACCATCGCCCGATCCGCCACCCGCCACAACAACTCGGCCGCCGGCTGGTACGCGATGAACATCTGCGCCAACCCGAGCGTCTCCGCCAACAGCGCCTGCGCCTGCCGCCGATCGTCGCCCTCGTAGGCCAACACGGCACGCTGCACATCCCGCAGCAACCCCGGCAACAACCCGCCCAGCACCGTCCGGTGATCCGACGCCTGATGACGCGCCCGCCACGCCACCGCAAGCCGCTCCCGCAAACCGGACAACGACTCCGCCGAGGCGTCACCGGCGAACGCGACACGGTTCACCGCATCCCGCACCGACGCCAACGCCGGATGCTCCGGCCCATTGACCACCGCAGACCGATCACCCAACTCCACAGCCAAGGCAGACACGTCGACCTTCAGAGCACGCGCGATCCGATCCAACATGTGCAGACGCGGCGGCAAAATCCGATCGGTCTCCACCGCCTTGACCCACTCGGCGCTACGACCCACCAACCCACCAAGCACCGCCCGAGTCTTCCCCGACCGCTCCCGGTAGACCTTCAACCGCTGCCCGAACGTCAACTCCGGCAAGGAATCCACCCGGAACCTCCTCGCGTAGCCCCGGACGCACCACCGACCCATCAGGCCGCAGACACGCCCAACGCTACCGATCCGCAGGCTGCCTCATAACCCCTTACACGCCGGCCACCTCCGCATCCCGGCAGGCACCCCGACCTTTTCGCTTGTAAAGCCTAACTTGATCTTTAACCTCTGCCGGCATCGTGCACACTGATCACCAGACAGCCCTTGGTTTGCGATCTTCTTCCCTCGACAAGAGGAATGATCGATCAAGGGCTGTCCCCATGATCAGCCGGGGTCGACGCCACCGCCCAACAGGTTAAAGATCAAGTTAGAGTGGGTGGGCTGATGTTCCAGCTTCGGTCATCCGACCTGCCTTCACAGCCGGCTTGGGTTGCTTCCCTCCGCTGCTGTACCACTACCAACCGGCGACAGCCCTCAACCTATCGCCGTCACCACCGCCCACCATCTTGGACTTGACCGCGCGTGCCAGCGAGCTGGCGAGCCGGCGCCGAGGGCCAGCGCCGCTCGAAGCCGACGAGCGGGCAACTTTGCCTCAGCGACGCGCTCAGGCTCCTGCTGCCCGGCAAGCGGGATACATCGACGGTCCCAGAGCCTGAGCGAGTTAAGTGCTCAAGGGCACCGGAACGGGACGCCGAGGCATAGGATGGTCCTTCGTTCCTCCAACCTCTCACGAGGGGATGAGCTTGGTGCAGCGATGAGAGTGTCAATAGCCAACCTCGGACCAATAAGAAGTGCAAGCGTCGAGTTAAACCGCCTAAACATCTTCGTGGGCCCCAACAACTCGGGCAAGTCGGTCGTAGCAACGACGATCTACGCAATCCTTCCGCATCCCGGAATTGAAGCATTCCTACGCAGCGTCAGAGGGGCCCGAGCGATATTCGGTCAACTCTCCGAAAGAGACCGAACTAGGGCAGGCGCGTTCCTTTACGAGGCTTTACTTCAAGGCGATAAGGCTCCGGAGTGGGAGTCGATCCCCGTTGAGATACGAGGCACTATCGAGCATTTGCTAGAGACGGCTCTGCGGGAGTACGGCGACATCGCACTGCAGGAGGTTGAGCGAGTACATGGCACCAGCCTTCCCGCACTCCGCAGAGCTGCGGTCCACCCTTCCAAGCCCACTAGGGCCACAATCACCATGGAAATGGCGAGGCCGAAATGGCAAATTAGCATAGTCGCCGGAGCCCGCTCCCGGAGAGTCAACATCAAGCCACCTCGCTTGGACGAACTCTGGCATCAATGGAGCAATCTCGGCTGGAGCCGTTTTGGGCGCAGCGCCGGCTCAGCCAGACAACTGCCGGGATCCATTCTCATCCGGGAACTCATTACGGCCCTCGCCAGACACTGCTTTCGGGAGTTTCCTCGCCACGCTCGATACCTCCCGGCCGCACGTTCTGGCTTGATGCACGCTCACAGGGCACTCTCCGCATCGATAATGCATAGCTCTTCGTGGGCGGGCCTCGCAGAGATGCGGATTCCCACCATGACGGGAGTCGTAGCAGACTTTTTAGCGGAACTAATTCAATTGAACCCGCAAGATCCCGTGCCGACTCAGCGAAGCACCCGAAGCAATCGGCCGGAGATTGCCGACATGCTTGAGCAAGAAATTCTGCACGGCACAGTTGGACTGCTAACCAACCCCTTAGGCTATTCCGAGGTTTACTTCCAAGAGGGCGACGCACAGTACCCGCTCTTTCGAACCTCGTCGATGATCTCGGAGCTAGCGCCTGTAGTTCTCTATCTCCGGTACGTACTCGGGAGAGGCGACCTTCTAGCACTGGAAGAGCCCGAGGCGCACCTGCACCCTGCAAATCAGGTCGCATTCGCCCGCAACATAGTTCGACTTGCAAATCGAGGAATCCAAACGGTTCTGACAACTCACAGCGAGTTCTTTCTAGAGAAACTTAACAACTCAATCGTCGCGGAGTCTCTCGGAGACGAAGCCGCCATGGAGGCGGGATTTGACGAGGAAACCCGAATTCGTCACACCCGCGTAAGCGCATATTTCTTTGAGCCATCAGCAGACGGAACGGTTGTCAGAGAACTACCCGTAACGGCTAGCGACGGAATCGGTGAGGTCGGCTTTGGAGAGGTCGAGGAATCGCTCTACAACGAGAACATCGCGCTTGCCGAGAGCGCGGCGGGCACCGCGAAGTGAATTCCTCAATCAAGTTGCACCACATGAGCGATGCTGCACAGCTTCCAGCTACAGCGAAAGCGGTTGTTCAATCGTTCCTCCGACGGACAAGGCGCAGTGGATTTGCATCTCAGGCACCCAATATCAGGCCACACACGAGAGGGAGATTCGGCTCGCCGACCTCTTGATGTTTTGGGAGCCAAATCAGGGGGATCGGCGCGTTCTCGTGTTCGAACTCAAGGGCGGCAATGGAGTTAGAGTTAACCACGCTCTTGAGCAGCTGCAGAAAGGGGCCGAGGTGGCAGATAAGCTCAACCCAAAAACCTCCACCGAATTCAGCGCATACCTCGTCAAGAAAAGCCTTTCGGCAATCCAGATTCGGCAACTCAGACGTGCTACCGTCCGTTATCGTGGAAAGAGCTACAGCATCAAGCTGATTAACTGCGGGCAAAGCGTGGATTTGCTGCGGTAGACGCGGGTTTGCTGGCCCTGGTCTGCTCGGCTTGCCTGGGTCGGTGGCTGGCGGGATGGCACCCTCACCGACCACAACCGGAACAGTTCGGCGACTCCATCCTGGAGTCGTCTGGCCCCCGCCGGAGGCAGCTCTAACCCCAACCCCGCCCCCACCCCTACGCCCCTCCCTCACCTTCACCTCGGACCCCGTGAGCGGCGGACGGATTCCGTTTGGCAACTCGCCCCGGCCGATCGCAGACCGGTCCGGCTTGCACCTAAGTGCGTGTTTGAGATGGGGTTGATCAGGTCTGGTTGAAGGTGCGGCGGGCTTGACGCCGTGCCGGTCGGCCGCGGGTGATGCGGCGGGTCATGCCGGTGATGGCGGCCCAGCGGATGAGGGCTTCGGAGACAGTCGGGTGGCGTTCGTAGTCGCGGGCCAGGCGGCGGCAGGCGGTGAGCCAGGCCAGGGTGCGTTCGGCGACCCAGCGGCGGGGGTGGACGGCGAAGCCGCGTTGGTCGGCGGGTTTGCGGACGATCTCCAGCGTCGTGCGTAGGGTGTCGCGGGTCCAGTCGACCAGCCGTCCGGTGAAGCCCTGGTCGGCGTAGACGTGCCGGATCGGGGTGAGCATGTAGGCGTGGAGCAGGGCGGTCTTGGCGCCGTCGCGGTCCTGCCATGACGCGGCGAGCACGGTGACGGTGACCAGCAGGCCGAGGGTGTCGGTGATGATGAACCGCTTACGGCCGTTGATCTTCTTGCCCGCGTCGTAGCCTCGGGTGTCCCGGCCGACGGTGTCGGCGCCCTTCACGCTCTGGGAGTCGATGATCCCTGCCGACGGCTGCGACTGACGGCCCTGCTGCACCCGTGCCTTGATCCGCAGTGTGGTCAGGAGTTCCTCGGTCACGCCGGCTTCTTCCCACCGGGTGAAGTACCAGTACACCGTCTGCCACGGCGGCAGATCCGCCGGCAGGTACCGCCACGGACACCCCGACCGCACCACGTACAGGATCGCGTTGACGAGCTCCCGCCGCGGATGCTTCTCCCGGCGGCCGTCCGTGTTCGGCTCCGGCAACAACGGCTCGATCAGCGCCCACTGGGCGTCAGTCAGGTCGGAAGGGTAGCCACGGCGCGCAGACACCGCGCCACCCTGCCCGCCCCACCGCTGGATGTCATGCCGCCACGCCGTCCACAACAGACCTTCTCAAACACGCTCTAAGCGTTTACAGATCCGGGAGCTTGTCAAAACCAAGGGGGAAGTAGAAAGGCTGCTGGCGGCTTTTGAACAGGTAGAGAGAATCGATGTGCTCCGTTCCGCTATCCCGGCCACCATCGACACGGCTACTCTTGAACCCTCGGTGATTACCGACGACACGGCTCGCGAGTTTGCGAATTCGCTGGCCGAGATTCCTAGCGCTTGGGTATGCTCGAGCTCCGTAGCGTTTCCTTCGACACGAGCACGACTGAAATCAGCATGAACGGTGTCCCACGTGCAACGCATGGAAAGGGAATGCGGGCGGCCCTACACGCCGCGTTCACCGTCGGGCTGGCACAGTGGTGCATCGAACGGGAACTCCCACATCCCGGTTTCGTGGTTCTTGACTCTCCGCTACTGACATACAAGGAGCCGGAGGACTCTAAAGACGTGGGGCTAATCGAAAGCAATGTCGCGGACCATTTCTTCCGCTACCTCGACACTTCTTCAAGGGGCAGGCGGTTGTCCTTGAAAATATTGCACCGCCATCTCAGCAAGGCAGCGCAGGTGTACGAGTTCACGAAAGCCGACCACGGATGGTATGGGCTCTTTTCCCGCCGGGTTGCAGGCTAGCGGTTGGCCAGTATAGCCGGGACTTGAACCCTTAACCCCTCCGGGGGTCTGTGGATCATCTCATTTCGGGTGGATCGGCGTCCTGACCTGGGCCGGGTCTCTCGTTGCGCGGCCGGCAAGAAGTGGCCGTTCACCAGCGACAAGGCTCAGGCGGAAGCAGAATTCAAAGAGATGTAGGTTATCATGCAAAGAAATGATGGCGCGAAGTGCCGAGGTTGAAGCGGCAGGGGAAAAGCTTGGTCGTCGGGCGACCCGTGCGATGTGGTACCCGCAGCGAACTATCCGAGATTCCTAGCGCGATCAATCCCGAACCTACGATCACCCGCGGCAAGTAGTAGATCCTCCACGGAAAAACTCTCGACTATCGCCGCCCTGAGATTGCGGATTGCACCCTTAACTTCTTTTAATTGGACGCGAGGGTTCCGCTTCTCGAGATAAGGCTTCACGATCACAAACGCTTCCCGACCCAAGGGTTGGGTCGTATCGATGGCGGGCGAAAAGACCAACCCCAAAAGCGTCGGTCCGCCCTCGATATACTCCGTCACTATCGGAAGTCTTCGACGATGCAGGGAATGCATGAGTGTCTGTACTGCGCCGATCTTAGAGGAAAGAAGGTGCTGGAGCTGCCTGTATGACTCATCGTCGAGGACTACCATGAGCGCGGCATTTCTCCCCAAAAGCGAGATCGTGCGCGCCAAATTTATTTCTTGCTGTGCAAGCTCGCTGGATATCCTATTCCGGTGCTCCGCTTCTGCGTGGCTCAGCTCGAAGCCACCGTTATTCGATTCGACTTCCTCGACGTAGCCTTCCAGCTCTTCGATGATCCGCTCAGCAGACACAACTATCTCATTAAGACGAATGTATACCATCAGCAAGGTTGCCCCGATATCTTGGAGACGTTTGTCCCGCCCCCTCCGTGCCAGAGCAGGCGCAACTCGCGAAAGTACGTCCACAAGCGCTTTCAAGATCTCAACCACGAGGCCCCCCTGAGGCGGTTAGCGCTGAGGTATCCATGATGGTGTAACCCGACCGCGGGGTTCAATATGCGATGTCTTGAGCGAAGACGCAGAGCAGCTGCGCGAGGTCCGAGCCTCATCTATCCTCCCAATCCACCTGCCAGGAAATATCTTCTGCCATCCCGTCCGCCGTCGGCCCGCCCCGTGGGAGCGGGCCGCCGCCGGCCCGCCATGTCAAGCGGGCCATGACGCCCGTTCGGACGCTGGCGGGTCGGGCGGGGGTTTGCTCGGCTTGCCGCCCGCCCGCTCACTCCGGACGCCTCGGCCAGCTCCTCTATTGTCAGCCCGGCCGACCGGCGCAGCTCCCGCAGCCGTGGCCCGAACGACAAATCGGTCACCGTACCTCCTGGAACCCGGCGACCTGCCGGTCCCGTGGTCACACTTGCAAC
Organism: Verrucosispora sp. WMMD703; assembly: GCF_049178935.1. Lineage (NCBI taxonomy): Bacteria > Bacillati > Actinomycetota > Actinomycetes > Micromonosporales > Micromonosporaceae > Micromonospora > Verrucosispora sp. WMMD703. Next base: position 3,890,908 of record NZ_JBMHMM010000004.1, read on the forward strand.
ACTGATTGGCGCGGCCCATCTGTCCGGTTTCATGGCCGCCTCTCCGACCAGACCGTTCCCTCATCGTCAATGCTGGTGGGAAGGGCGATGACCGTCCCCACAGCGCACGCCATACTCGCCTCAGTTGAGGCCAAGGGGGTGTTCGTGGCACGCCATCGTGTGGCGGTAGTCGTGCTCGGCGGCACCTTCGTCCTGGACCTGGCCGTGGCCGTCCAGGCGTTCGGCCCCCGCCCGTCCGTGTTCTCGAAGATCCGTGACGAGCCGGAGCCCCCGTACGACGTCTTCGTCTGCGGTGCGGCGCTGACACCCACCTCACTCGGTTTCACGATCGGTGACCTGCGGCCGGTGGAGTGGATCGTCGACGCGGACACCGTCGTGATCCCCGGGCTGGAAGCGCCCTGGGCACCTCAGAATCCCGCCGTCGTAGAGGCCGTGGCGAAGCCGTGCAGCACGGGGGCGCGGCTGGTGTCGCTGTGCGCGGGGGCGTTCGTCCTCGGCCAGGCCGAGGTGCTCGACGGGCGCCGGGTCACCACGCACTGGGCGCTGGCGGAGGAGTTCCGCGAGGCGTGCCCTCGGGCCCACCTCGTGGAGCACGCGCTGTATGTCGAAGACGGCCAGATCCTGTCCTCGGGCGGCATGCTCGCGGCGGCCGACCTCTGCATGTACCTGCTCGGGCAGGACCACGGCCAGTCGTATGCCAACGACGTGTCCCGGGTGCTCATCAGCCCTCCGCACCGCACCGGCGGGCAGGCGCAGTACGCCAAGGCGGCGCACCGGCCGGCAACCGGCTCGCTGGTACCGGTCCTCAACTGGCTGACCGACCACCTCGCCGAACCCCTCACCCTCGAAGACGTCGCCGCGCGGACACACATGAGCCCACGCACCCTGGTGCGACGGTTTCGGCTGGAAACAGGTGAGAGCATGTCAGGCTGGATCGCGCGACGCAGGGTCGAACGGGCATGGGCTCTGCTCGAGGACTCGGACCTGTCGGTGACCAAGGTGGCTTACGCTGCCGGCTTCGGCTCAACCGAGTCGTTGCGCCGGCACTTCCTCGTCCACATCGGCACCAGTCCCCGATCCTACCGCAAGGCGTTCCGTCCACGGAACTCCACCTTGGCCGCCCGGCAAGTTCCGGCGCGCGGCCCGGCGTTCCTGTCCGGCGACCGATGAACAGTTGAACAAGAGCCACCGCCGTCGGGACCGACGACTTCCGTGGGCTACGCCGACTCGCCGAGCGCCTCTGCAGCGACTCCGTCGCCGGCATCGTCATCTTTACCGGAACCTCCACGCTGCCGTTCGGCGACAGACTCCGCGCCATGCCGGTCAGTGCCCTGTGGCAAGTTTCCGTCCCGACGGCAGACTGACCTCGCCCCGCAGGTCGCTCCTCAGGCGGCCAGGGCCACTGAGGACCGAAGGGTGTGGTCTGCTGATCTTCGGCAAGCGAGCACAGCAACGCGCGCGTGCGACCCACTAACACGAAGACAAATTAGGGACCCGCAGGTAGTCGGCCTTCGGCTACAGATAGAGCGTCATCTTAGGAAAGGGGGGCGCTCACCGCGCAAACCCGTCTCCGTCAGTAGATACCTGGGCTGACTGGCTGTAGTGGACTGACAAGCAGGTCCTGCTGCGCCTTCCCTGATCATCAGGTGATCACGGCCGCTACCTGCTTGGTGATCCTGGGATCGAGGTGGCTTTCAGGCGCCCACGTAGGCGGCGAGGTGTTCGCCGGTGAGGGTGGACCGGTCAGCGACAAGATCGGCGGGGGTGCCCTCGAAGACGATCCGACCACCGTCGTGACCGGCGCCCGGCCCCAGGTCGATGATCCAGTCGGCGTGGGCCATGACCGCCTGGTGGTGTTCGATGACTATCACCGACTTGCCGGAGTCGACGAGCCGGTCGAGCAGACCGAGCAGGTGCTCGACGTCGGCGAGGTGCAACCCGGTGGTCGGCTCGTCGAGCACGTAGACCCCGCCCTGCTCGGCCATGTGGGTGGCCAACTTGAGCCGCTGCCGCTCACCGCCGGAGAGAGTGGTGAGCGGCTGCCCGAGGCTGAGGTAGCCGAGGCCGACCTCGGCGAGCCGGTTGAGGATGCGGTGCGCGGCCGGCGTACGCGCCTCGCCGGACCCGAAGAACTCCTCCGCCTCGCTCACCGGCATCGTGAGCACTTCGGCAATGTCCCGACCGCCGAAGCGGTATTCCAGGACGGATGCCTGGAACCGCTTGCCCTCGCACTCCTCGCACACCGTGGCGACGCCGGCCATCATCGCCAGGTCGGTGTAGATGACGCCGGCACCGTTGCAGTTGGGGCAGGCGCCTTCGGAGTTGGCGCTGAACAGCGCCGGCTTCACCCCGTTGGCCTTCGCGAACGCCTTACGGATCGGATCGAGCAGCCCGGTGTACGTCGCCGGGTTGCTCCGCCGCGAGCCACGGATCGCGCCCTGGTCGATCGACACCACCCCGGCACCGGGCGGGATCGACCCGTGCACCAGCGAACTCTTGCCCGAACCGGCGACGCCGGTGACCACGACCAGCACCCCGAGCGGGATGTCGACGTCGACGTCGCGCAGGTTGTGCGTCGACGCCTTACGGATCGGCAGGTGCCCGGTGGGCGTACGCACCGACTTCTTGAGGGTGGCCCGGTCGTCCAGGTGTCGGCCGGTGAGCGTACCGCTGGCCCGCAGTCCCTCGACGGTGCCCTCGAAACAGACGGTGCCGCCCGCCGTGCCGGCGCCGGGGCCGAGGTCGACGACGTGGTCGGCGATGGCGATCGTCTCCGGCTTGTGCTCCACTACGAGCACGGTGTTGCCCTTGTCGCGAAGCCGCAGCAGCAGGCGGTTCATCTGCTGGATGTCGTGTGGGTGCAGCCCGATGGTCGGCTCGTCGAAGACATAGGTGACGTCGGTGAGCGACGAGCCGAGGTGGCGAATCATCTTGGTGCGTTGCGCCTCGCCGCCGGAGAGCGTCCCGGACGGTCGGTCCAGGCTGAGGTAGCCGAGCCCGATCTCGACGAAGGAGTCGAGGGTGTGCTGCAACGACGCCAGCAGCGGCGCCACGGAGGGCTCGCGCAGCCCGCGTACCCACTCGGCGAGATCGCTGATCTGCATCGCGCAGGCGTCGGCGATGTTGACGCCCTTGATCTTCGAGGAGCGGGCCGCCTCACTCAGCCGGGTGCCGCCACAGTCGGGGCAGGTCGTGAAGGTGACAGCCCGTTCCACGAAGGTGCGGATGTGCGGCTGCATCGCCTCGACGTCCTTGGACAGGAACGATTTCTGGATCTGCGGGATCAGACCCGCGTACGTCAGGTTGATCCCGTCAACCTTGATCTTGGTCGGCTCCTTGTGGAGCAGGTCGTGCAGCTCCTTCTTGGTGTACTTGCGGATTGGTTTGTCCGGGTCGAAGAAGCCGCTACCCCGGTAGATCCGGCCGTACCACCCGTCCATGCTGTAACCGGGCACGGTGATCGCGCTCTCGTTGAGCGACTTGCTGTCGTCGTACAACGCGGTCAGGTCGATGTCCGTCACCCGCCCGGTGCCTTCGCAGCGCGGGCACATGCCACCGGTGATGCTGAAGCTCCGCCGCTCCTTCGTGGTGGTGCCGCCACGTTCGATGGTCACCGCGCCGGCACCGCTGATAGAGGCGACGTTGAAGGAGTACGCCTGAGGCGACCCGATGTGCGGCTTGCCGAGCCGGCTGAACAGGATCCGCAGCATGGCGTTGGCGTCGGTGGCGGTGCCGACGGTCGACCGCGGGTTGGCGGCCATCCGCTCCTGGTCGACGATGATCGCGGTGGTCAGCCCGTCGAGGACGTCGACCTCCGGCCGGGCCAGGGTCGGCATGAAGCCCTGGATGAACGCGCTGTAGGTCTCGTTGATCAACCGTTGCGACTCCGCCGCGATGGTGCTGAACACCAGCGAGCTCTTGCCTGAACCGGAGACGCCGGTGAACACCGTCAGCCGGCGCTTCGGCAGCTCGACGGTGACGTCCTTGAGATTGTTCTCCCGGGCGCCCTGCACCCGGATCAGATCGTGGCTGTCGGCGGCGGGTGGTGCCGACCGGTTGTCCCTGCTCATCGCACTTCCTGGATACGGATCATGTTGCCGGCGGCGTCCCGGACGGCGCAGTCACGAACCCCGTACGGCTGGTCGGTCGGCTCCTGCACGATCTCGGTGTCGCTGGCCTGCAACCGCTCGAAAACGCTGTCGAGGTCGGGCGTGGCCAACAGGATCGAGGCGTAGGTGCCCTTGGCCATCATCTCGGTGATGGTACGGCGCTCCTCGTCGGTCACGCCGGGGTCGGCGGCCGGTGGATGCAGCACGATCGAGGTGCCGGGCTGACCGGGTGGGCCGACGGTGATCCAGCGCATGCCCTGGTAGCCGACGTCGTTGCGGACCTCGAAACCGAGCAGATCCCGGTAGAAGGCCAGGGCGGCGTCCGGGTCGTTGTGCGGCAGGAAGCTGGCGTGAATGGTGATGTTCATGCCGGTCACGCTAGCTGCGACGCGAGGGCCGCTGCTTCTCGATTCCTGACCGGTCTGGTCACCTGTTTCACCACGCAGGAGGGCATCCCCTTCGTCGCACGGGCCGCGTCGCGCCGGTAGACGCTGGGCGGCACGCCGACCAGTTCGGTGAAGCGGGTGCTGAACGTGCCCAGCGACGAACAGCCGATTGCGAAACAGACATCGGTGACGCTCAGGTCGCCACGGCGCAGCAGCGCCATGGCCCGCTCGATGCGCCGGGTCATCAGATAGCCGTACGGGGACTCGCCGTAGGCCAGCCGGAACTGGCGGCTCAGGTGCCCGGCCGACATGTTGACCCCACGGGCGAGGGCCTCGACGTCCAGCGGCTTGGCGTACTCCCGGTCGATGCGGTCGCGCACCCGACGCAGCCGGGCCAGGTCGTCGAGACGCTGTTCGGTGGTGGATCTGCTGGTCACCTGAGCGATCGTGCCACGTCGGTCCGACAGGCGGCGAGTGCGGCGGCCCCCAGGCGCGCCGTTCGGGCGGATCACGGGGCCCTACCGGGCCCATAGCGCACGGTAGTCTGTGGCGGACCTGCCGTCCGTGCATGAGGTGCCTCGGGGAGCCGGCGTTGACGATCGAACCCACCCATCCACCGGCGGCTGTCAACGGCTCCGAGGCCGTGATCCGGTTGGCCCGGGAGGTGAGCGGGCGGATCGCTCCGGAGGAGTCGGGCATCTTCGACCAGGTGGCGGCCGTCTGGCGGGCCGGGTTGGCGCAGCGCCGGGCACCGGGCGGCGGGGTCGGTTTCGGCATCGAGGACGCGTTGGTCAGCGCGATCGTCATCGAGGTGGTGGCCGCATCGATCCTGGACGTGCTGCGTCTCGGTGCCAGCACCGTCCGGTCGCGGTGGCGGCGGTGGCGGGTACGAGGCCGGCGCAGACCGTCTGCGAGCGAGCTGGACCGCGCCGCGCTGCCGGCGGTCGACGGTCGGGTCGTCCTTACCGCCGCCCAGGTGGCCAGGTTGCGTTCGGTGGCCCGGGGACACGCGATGACGCTCGGGCTCAACGAGGCCGCCGCCGACCTGCTCGCCGACGCCCTGGTCGGCGCGGTTCACCTCGATACGGCGCCGCCGGATGACACTCACCCCTGACCAGCAACGGCCCCGGCCGCTGTGGTGGCTGTACGGGCTGATCGCGGTCGCCCTCACCAGTCTGGGAGTGGCGGCCGGCAATCTGTTCTTCCGCGGCACCCTGTCCCTGCTGATCCCCTACGACCTGACGACGACGCGCTGCGAGGCGCTGCACCAGGGCTCCCTCGACGCGTTCGGCGACTGCGCGGCAGAGCAGCTGCGCGTCCACGGATTTGTGGTCGGGTCAGCCGCACTGGTCCTACTCGCCGGAACGCTGGCTCTCGCGGTGGTCGTACCGTGGTGGGATCTGCGCCGGTTGGGTCGCCTCGGTCGGCTCGACGTCCCGCCGGCCCAGCAACGCTTCGCCGAGCTGTGCCAGCGGCAGGGGCTGTCTGGTGGGCGTACCCCTCGGTTGTGGGTGGCCGGGCCGGCGGTGCGCCACGCCTTCACCACCGCCCTGCCCGGCCGGCGACCCACCGTGGTGGTCCCGGCGCGGCTGGCCCTCGACGCCGGTGACCGGTTCGACGCGGTCGTCTCCCACGAGATCGCGCATGTGCTGGCCCGCGACGTCAGTCTGGTCTCGACGATCCGGGGTCCGGCATGGTTGGCTCCGCCCGCCGTGGCGCTGGCCGGCGTTCCCTTTCTGAACCTGTTCGGGGTGACACCACGGCGGGTCGCGGCACAGCTCGGGGTCGCGCTGCTGGCGGTGGTCGTGACGCTGCTCGCGGCCGCGCTGCTACGGCTGCGCGAGTACGAGGCCGACCGCTACGCCGCGAACGTGGGCGCCGAGGCCGCCCTGACGGCGTCGTTCGCCCGAACGGCGCCGGCAGCGCGGCAGCGACAGATCGGCTGGGCCCGCCGGTCGCTGGCCCGCCATCCCGAACCCACGGACCGGATACGCGCCCTGCGGCAACCGGCGTCCGGCTACGAGGGCGGGTTCGCGCAGGCACTGGCGGTTGGCTTCGTCGCGGTCGCCGCCATGTACGCCACCCTCGTGCTGGTCTACTTCGGCGATCCACAGTGGTACGGGTGGGGCAACGGGGTTGTCCCGGTGGCGGCCGGTGTCGCCGTGCTCGGGCTGCTGTTTCCATCCCTGCTGCGGCGGGCCCGGCTGCCGTACCGGGGATGGTGGCGGCCAGTGCTCGGCACCGGTGCCGGAGTCGCCGCCGGAGCCGCGTTCATGCCTGTCGTGTTTCTGGCCAGGCCACTGCGCTACCCGCCGACGCAGCCGGGTGACCCGGCGCGGACGGCACTCTCCGTGCTGCTGCTCACGCTGGTCGCCGCCGGGGTGGTCGCGCTCGCCGCCCACCTGGCCGAGCTGGCGGCCCGCCGGGGGCGGCCGGTCCACGCCGGCCTGGCCGGGTGCGCGGCCGGACTGACCGCCGTCGCCGCGCTCTGGACCGTCGGTCTGGTGGCCGCGGTCCTGCACGATCTCGACGACCTGCGGTATCTGCTCACCTACGGGCTGGCCAACCAGCCGTGGCCGGCGCTCGCCCTCGGGCTGCTGCCGGTCTACGCGCTGCTGTCGCCGCGGCGCCTGCCCGGAGGACGGCGGTCGTGGCTGGTGGCGCTCGTCGCCGCAGGACTCGGCGGCACTGCGGCGATCCTGGTGACCGCGGAGGGTGCCGGCCTGACCGACCAGTTGCGGGCGCAGCAGCAGCGGTGGTGGCTCTGTGCCGCCGCCGGCGCGGTGGTCCTGGTCGTCGTGACGCTGAGCACCGCCTGGCCGTACGGCTGGGCGCGGGGGGTGCTCGCCGCGACCGCGACCACCGGCACCGCCACGGCGGCGCACTACGGGTACGGCCGGCTGACGGATCGGCCGACCGAACCGGACATGTTCGCCATGGACGTCGCGGTCGCCCCGCTCTGGCTCGGTCACGCCGTGCTGCTGCTGGCCGTGCTGCTGATACCGCTCAGCGCCGCTCGACGCCGGCCGATGATCGCCGAAAGCGCGACGCGGGGCCGCGCCACACCGGCCTGGGTGAGTGCGACGGCCGCGCCGACCGCGACGGCGGTACTGGTCGCCGCCGTCGCGATCGTGGTCGTCAATGTCGGCGTGCCCGGTGGCGTCGCCATCAACGCCGGCCAGCGCCGGCTGGCGGACTTCGACAGACGGTACGAGGTGGCGCAACGGGTGCTCACCGCCGAACAGGCCGACCGGGCCGCCCAGGCCAGCGTGCAGGTGATCCCGTTCAGCTGGCGCGTCGTCCAGTCCGCGCCGGCGGGGCAGGGCATCGCGTCCGGGCCGGTGGCCGTGTCCGTCCCAGAGTGTGAGCCCCTGGTCCGGGAACGGTTCCTGACGGTGGGCGAGCCCAGCCTGCGCACGACCGGCAAACGGACCTACACAAGTGAACCGGCGGACGGTGAATTCCCCTACAGCGACCTGACCGTCACCGTCTACGCGTACGACGCCCCGGTGGGCGAAGCCGTGCTGACCGCTGCCCGGGACGCCCGGCGGGCCTGCCCGTCGTTCATCCTCGACGACTTGCTCGACGTCGAGGTCCGGGCCGCCAGCGCGCCGATAGTCGGCGAGCTGAGCTGGCGGTACGACAGCACGATGACAGCTGGTTTCGCCGATGGCACCACCGTCACCGCGGACAACGCGTACGTGATGATGGCGGTCGGGTACGCCGTCGTCACGGTGTTCATGTCAGCCTGGCAGGAGCCGCTGGACGAGCACCTGCTCCGGCTGGTCCTGACGACCGTGGAGCATCAACTGCTTGAACCGTGACCGGCTGGTGTGTCCGGGCTGTCGTCGAGGTCAGTGGTCCCGGGGCGACACCAGGCCGGACTCGTAGGCGATGACCACGAGCTGGGCTCGGTCACGGGCATGCAGCTTGGTCATCGCCCGGTTGATGTGGGTCTTGGCGGTCAGCGGGCTGATCACCAGGCGTTCGGCGATCTGGTCGTTGGACAGGCCCTGCGCCAGGAGGACGACCGTCTCCCGTTCGCGATTGGTCAACTCCTTCAGTCGCGCACCGGTCGGTCTCCGCAGCGGCTCGGTGACGTACCGGTCGATCAGCTTGCGGGTGATCGACGGCGCGAGCAGGGCGTCGCCACGGGCGGCCACCCGGACGGCGTACACGAGATCCGCCGGCTCGATGTCCTTGACCAGGAAGCCGGCGGCACCGGCGCGAAGCGCGTGGAAGACATGTTCGTCCAGACCGTAATTGGTCAGGATGACCACGTGCACGCCGGCCAGCGTCGGATCCGCCGCGATGTGCCGGGTGGTCTCGATGCCGTCCATGACCGGCATCTGGATGTCGACGAGCGCGATGTCGGGCAGGTGCTTCCGCGCCAGGGTCAGCGCCTGCTGGCCGTCGGCGGCCTCGGCCACCACCTCGATGTCGTCCTCGATGTCGAGCAGCGCACGGAATCCGCTGCGCAGCAGCGGTTGGTCGTCGACCAGCAGGACGCGAATCATGCCGCGCCCACCGGAAGTTCGGCGTGGACGGTGAACCCGCCCTCGTCGCGTGTCTCGGCCCGCAACAGTCCGCCCAGAGCGACGACGCGTTCCCGCATCCCGAGCAGTCCGACGCCCGGTGCCGCCGCCCGGCCCGGCACGCCGTCGCCGTTGTCGTCCACCCGGATCGCGAGGGTGCCCGGCCGGTAGTCGATCCGCACCGAGGCCGTGGCGGCGGAGGCGTGACGGGCGATGTTGGTGAGGGATTCCTGCACGATGCGGTAGGCGGTGCGGCCCACCGCGACCGGCACGTCGGGCCGTTCTCCGTCGATCGTCAACGTCGCGTCCAGGCCGGCCATCCGGGCCCGTCGCACCAGTTCCGGGAGCTGGTCGAGCCCGGGCGATCCGGCGGTGCCGTCGGCGCGCAGCGTCTCCAGGGTCGCGCGCAGTTCCCGGGTCGCCTCGCGGCTGGCCTCGCGGATGGCCGAGAGCGCCTCCGGCACCGGCTCGCCGCGCCGGCTGGCCAGGTGCACGGCGACCTCGGCCTGCACCTTGATTATCGAGATCTGGTGGGTGAGGGAATCATGCAGTTCCCGCGCGATGTGCAGCCGCTCCTCGTCGGCGCGGCGCAGTGCCGTCTCCTCCCGGGTGCGCTCGGCCTCCTCCGCACGCCGCTCGGCCTGCCGAAGCGCCTCACCCGCAGCCCCGGCGGCGATCAGCCAGGCCACTTCGAGCGCGTCGCGGGCCCGCGCGAGTGCCTCGCCGACGGGTAGTCCCGGTGGTAGGACCAGAGCCGCGAGCGGAAGGGAGACCAGCATCGCGACGGCCGCCACGACCGTGACCACGCGGTGTCCCGCGCGTACGGCCGCGTAGACCGCGAACAGGAACGCGACGGCGGGCAGCTCGATGCCGGTGGCCTGGTGGCCCACCGCACACACGCCGGTGACGATCAGCACCGCGACCGGAGCTCGTCGACGCGCCGCCAACACCAGGCCGCCGGTCACCAGCCACGCGTAACCGAACAGGTCCGCCCCGGTGGCGGGGCGCGTTGCGGACAGTCCGGCGATCAGTAGCAAGGCTGTCACGCCCACCGCGATCGCCCAGTCCCCGACCGCGGCGCGCCTGAGGATCCGCCCGCACCGCTCGCTCATGGGCGCACCCTAACCGGCCGGCGCGGCCCGGCGACTCCTGCTCACGGACGACTGGCCGGCTACCACGTACGCGGTAGTGGGGCGGCGGCTACGGCGTTGGTGGCAGCCGGTCACGCGGCGCGCTCGGAATCGCCGCACCGGTGACCAGGTACATCGCCGCCGACCCGGCCGCCGCCGGAGGGGTGAGCATGAGCGCCGGCCGGATCACGGTCGACGGCGGGGGTCGCCGTCACTGTCGTGCAGCAGGCACCGGGGGAAGCGTCGGTGCCCGGTCCAGGTGGTCGAGCCGAGCGAGGTCGGCGGTGCCGGCCCGGACCACGGTCGCGGCCAGCCCGGTGGCTGCCGGGTCGGACCCGCCCTGCTGTTCGGCGCTGGCGATCCGCACCGACTGCGTCAGATGCGCCCGCAGGTGCCCGGCAGCCAGGCGGTGAAACGTCCGGCCGGTGGCCGAGCGCAGCGCGGTAAGTTCCTCGTCGGTGACCATGCCGGGCATGTCGTGGCCCTCGTGCGGATTGGCCACCGGTGCGCCGGAGTCGGCCAACAGCCGCCGGGACCGGGTCAGGTGGATACGTTCGCTGGTCTCGATCCGGGTGGCGAGCCGCCGCCAGGCCGGGTCGGTGGTCCGGTCCGGCACCAGGTCGAGGATCGGCAGCAGCCGTTCGGCCATGGCCACCGACAGTTGAAGCCAGGCGATGTCGGTGGCGCTGAACTGTCCGGCGGGTGGTGTTCCCGTGGTCGATGGTGTTCCGGTGGTCGGTGGTGTTCCGGTGGTCGGTGGTGTTCCGGTGGCGCACCCGGTGGCGAGCAGCAGCGCGGCGAGCAGCGCGGCGAGCCGAGGTCGCACGCGGCCTCCTTCGCGTCCGCCCGGCGGCGGGGCGGTACGACCGGGCCCGCCGCCGGGTGTCACCTGTGGACTCAGAGCGGCCTGCCGTCGTGCCCGCACTTGATGACCGGACGGATGCAGTCGCGGACGCGGCGCGCCAACTCCTCCACCGGCCAGGCGTTGAAGAAGTCGCCGTGCATCGTGTAGCCCGGCCCGGAGGCCAGCCGCAGCCGCGACGGGTCACCGTTGACCGGGTACCGCAGGACCTGCCGCAGCTTCGGCACGTGCACCGGGTGGCTGGCCGGACAGGCCTGGTTCACCGGGTAGGCCAGGTGGCTCTTGTGATCCGGTGAGTCGAGGTCGCGGCCGTTCCAGCACTGCGGAAAGTCCAGGTACGACTCCAGCATGGTGCCGGCCGGGCAGTTGACGAAGTCCTTCGACGGCGGCACGTGCCCGGCATGCAGGCACGACCAGCGGGCGATGCTGTCGCCCGGTCCGGCGGCCCGGGCGTTTCCGGCGACGAGGCGCAGGCCCAGCGGGAACGGCTGCGTCTGCGCGACGACGTCGGGACGCACCCCTTCGCCGAGATAGTAGAAGGTGGCGATGGACGGTTCCACCGGCACGTTGTCGCGGTAGAGGGTCGGCACCCAGTACGACGAGACATCGACTCGCGGGTTGCAGGTGGTGGCGGAGCCGACCAGGTCGGGCAGCGTGGTGTGGGCGTTGGTCACCGTGCTGCCGAAGAAGCTGTGCATGTGCGAGGCACCGGGCAGCCCGGGGAAGACGATGGGGTCGTCCGGAAGCCGGTGGCTGTACGTGCAGTCGGCCGGGAATTCGGCCACCCGGATGGCGTTGACACCCGGGGCGGCGTCGGCCGGCGCGGTGCTGGCCACAACGTAGCTGCCGAGCAGCACCAGCAGGGCGCCGATCGCGGTGCCGAGGCGCAGCCGGCTGCGGCTGGCGGGATGGGGTGCGGCGCTGTCCATCTCTTGGCTCCTGTCGGGGAGGGTCAGGGACCTTCCGACGCCGCCGCCGTAGACATCGGAGCTTCCCTGGCCGGACTGGTGGTGGTCGCGGACGCGATCCGAGAGAGCGCTCTCACACCAGCGTCGCCCCTGGGTCGATGGTTGTCAATACGTGCCGGGTCGGCGTGGCATGCAACGACGGCGGGCCGGCCCCTGAGGGTCGGCCCGCCGTGGGTGCTGTTTGCCGGCGGCGGCGTGCCGGCTGCGGCCGTCACCCCGCCTGGTTCACCGGGTCAGCCGCTTGAGCAGGTCGCGCTCGGCGTGGTGTTGTTGCCGTTCTTCCAGAGCGTGATGCCGAAGTTGTTGCCGTTACCGTTCGGACGTGCGGTGATCGTGCCACTGGAGCCGCTGATCGAGGCGTTCCAGCTGTTCTGCAGGCTCTGGCCGCCGTTGGTACGGATGGTGACGGTCCAGTTGTTGCTGCCACTGACCGAGAAGGTCGTGTTGAACCGGTCGTTCCAGTCCTCGGCGCGCTGCACGCTGACCGAGCAGTTGCCACCACCGGGCGGCGGGTTGCTCGGCGGCGGGTTGCTCGGCGGCGGGTTCGAGCCCCCGCCTTCCGAGAGGGTGATGTCCGAGCTTCCCTGGCTCTGGTAACCCTCGGTGGCCATGATCTGGTAGTAGTGGTTACCGAGGTTCAGGCCAACCCGCGCCCAGGCGTCGAAGTGGTTGGCGGTGGTGATGGTGCCGCTGCTGCGCTTCTGCTGCCGGACGCTCCAGTACTGGTAGAACGTCTGGGTGCCGTCGATCGACGGGGCGTTGACCCGCTGGCTGCGCAAGATGTCGTAGGTGCCACCGTCGGTGGTGATGCTGCCCAGCCGGGTGGCCCCGCTGCTCGGGTTGTAGCTGCCGAAGTTCTCGACGATGTAGTACTCGACCAGCGGGTTACGGGTCCAGCCGTACAGGGCGAGGTAGCTGTTGTTGTTACCCGGGTTGTAGCTACCCGAGTAGCTGATCGTGCGGCGGGTTCCCGGGTTCCAGCCCTTGCCACCGACCCAGTTGTTGGTGCTCCTGCTCCACGAACTGGAGTAGCGGCCGTTCTCGCGCAACACCATGCAGGCGTCGCCGCTGTCCTTCCAGAACGAGAAGAAGAACCCGTTGTGGGTACCTTCCGTGTTCGAGCAGACCTGCCGGTCGGCCTCGGCCTGGGCGGGGCTGGCCGAGATCGCGACGGTGCCGGTGCTGATCAGCGCCACGGCGCAGGCGGCACCGATGAGCGACCTGAGTCGTCCACGCCTGCGACTTCGTGGTGGGACGGGGACGTTGTTCATGCTTCCTCCTCGTGACGGCTGACCGGTGGCCAGCAGTGCGCTACGAACCGGCGGTCCCGATGGCTGTGCGGCCACCATCGACTGTCGACGTCGTACCGGGTGGCGGTCTGCCGGTCGAACTGCACCGTGACCGGCGGAGTAGGTAGCGACATCCAACGATCATCCAGGTTCGTCGATGGCCAACAGTATTGGCGCGTATCCGCCGACCCGTCAACAACTTCCGGAAATACTCTCGAAACCTTCCCTCGACCGCCCGGCCACGCCACGAAACGCATCAGCGCTGGTCAGTAACAACGGGATGGCCGACGATTGCTCGACAAGGCCGCGACCGACCACGCCAGGTAGGCACCGCTGACCAGCGGAAGTTCCAGAGACTTTCCGGATGCGCACCGGCGGCACAGCGCCGTCAGTGCTGGTGGCGGGGCTACGACGACCAGAAATGAATACGGTCGCGCCGCCTCGCCGCGCAACGCAGGCGTGGACCCCTTCGGTTGGGGTAGGCCGGGCTGCCGTGGGATGACGCCGCGCCTGGTACCGGCCCGCTCGCGGCGAGGCGGCGAGGCGGCGAGGTGTCCCGGAGGGTCGATGTCGACTGGATCAGCGGCAACCGGTGGGTTGGCGCCGCCCGAGGACGTGGTGGAGCTGCGCGTGCACGGGGTCTCCACCCCTGCCGCCGAGCAGATGGCGCAAACGCCCGTGCAGGTGGCAGGGGATCGCAACGCCGGCTTCTACCGGGCTCGCCCGAGCTGCGCCGGCACCGACCGCACCGACACCGTGGAGGTGTACCGATGGAGTGACCTGCCCTCCGGCACCATGATCCGGACGCTGTCGATGGTGTTCCTGCTGCCGTTCACGCTGCTCAACGTCGCGGTATGGATGCGCCCGGGAAACCCGGGCACCGACGCGGCGGTACGAGCTCTGTGCCGGGTGCTCGGTCTCACCCTGACCGCGCTGTACGTCCTCACCGCCGTCGGAGTCGCGTTGGACCTGACCGCGTGGCAGTGCATGTCCTCCCCGGACTGCCTGTCCGGCCGCAGCTGGCTGTCCTGGCTCGGTGGTCGCCCCACCGGTCTGCGACTGACGGCCCTCGCCGCGGTGCCGGCCGCCGCCATCGCGCTGATCTGGTGGGCCAGCACCCGCCCCGGACGAACCTTCAACGCGTTCCGCCCGCCGGAGAGCACCCGGTCCGGACACCCGCTGAGCACCGTCGGCCAATGGGACGCCGAGCCGCTGATGGGGCGACTACGCTCGATCCACATCGCCGCGGCGTTCGCGACGCTCGACGCCAGCCTGCTCGCCGCCCGGACCGCACACGCCCAAGGCCCGGCGCCCGCCACCATCGTGCTCACGGTCGCCACCGGAGCGGTGCTGGCCACCTGCGTCGTCCTGGTCTGCACTCCCCCACTGATCGAGCGGGATCCCACGGACCCTCGGCTCGACGGGATCGCCCGGGCACTACGGACAACAGCCATCGGGCTCACCATCGTGGTCGTCGTCGACGTTCTCGCCGCCCCCGCCGACTGGCGGGAGAAAGGTGGCCTGCCCGGCTACGCGCCAACCCTCACCTGGCTGTTCGGCGCGCACGCCGTACTGCTGGCCGCCCTGGTCTCGGTCACGCTGCGGCCCCGGGGCCAGCGGTCGGGCCACCGACGCCCACGCTACTTCGGCGCTCCGGCGGCAGCCGCCGCCGGAGCCGGTATCGCGGTGGCGTTCTCGGCAGAACTCGTCCGTCGGGTGGCCGATCTCCTGGACCGGAACGCGTCGGCCGGGCAGGTGGCCATTCGGCCACCACCCGCCTTCACCTGGGCGATCTACGGCTTCTTCCGGGCGGTGCTGATCACGCTGGTCGTGGCGGGCCTGGTGGTCCTGCTGACCCGGCGCGGCCGTACCCGCGCGGCGACCGCGATCCTCGCGCGCGACTTCCCGAACCCGCCACCGGAGGCCGTTGCCCGACTACGGCAGGTACGGCAGGCGATCGCACGGGCCCGGTCCACCGAATGGCTGCCACCGCTGGTCGTGGTCTACGCCGGTCTCGGCGGGCTCGGCGCGGCAACCACCGTGATCGACCTGCTCGGCGAGCATCCCGGCGACGTCATCCAGCGGTACGCGCAGGTGCCCGCAGGCCTGATCGAATTCGGCATCGGACTCGGTAGCCAGCTGATCTCGGCAACCGTGCTCGGCCTCGTCATCGGTGGAATCTTCGCCTACCGGACGCCAGGATTCCGGCGCCATGTGGGCGTGCTCTGGGACCTGGCCACCTTCTGGCCACGCGCCGCCCATCCCTTCGCCCCGCCCTGCTACGCCGAGCGGGCCGTGCCGGAGCTGGCCCGGCGCATCACCTACCTGATCAGCAGGGGCCACCTGGTGGTGATCACCGGATACAGCCAGGGGTCGGTGCTGGTCGCCGCCACCATCCTGCAGCTGGCTCCACGGGTCAGCGATCGGGTCGCCCTGCTCACCCACGGCTCGCCGCTGCGCCGACTCTATGCTCGGTTCTTTCCCGCCTACTTCGACGACGACATGTTGCACGAGGTGGGTGACCGGGTCGGCTGGCGATGGGTGAACCTGTGGCGGGACACCGACCCGATCGGTAGCTGGACCTTCTCCGACCACCGGCCCGACACGCCACCGACCAGCAGCGGGCCCTCTGCGACGGTGGACCGCCGCCTGCCGGATCCGGCGGGCCTGGTCGCCCCGCCCGGCGACAGCGTTCCGCCACCGATCAAGGGCCATTCGCCCGGCGAGTCCGACGAGGCTTTCGTGGCGGCGACGCGGGAACTGGTCGTGCGGTTGCGGGCCGGTCAGCCCACCGGTCCCGGCGACGATTCCCCGCCTACCCCGTCGTAGCCGAACAGGTGAGCCCGTGGGGGCGCGACCAGGCACGACGAGCCGCGGTCAGCCGCTGGCTCCGCAGGGACCGGCGGTCGTCTCCGTCAGTCGCTCGATGCGTCGTAGGGCCTCGTCGATCGCCGGGTCGTCGACGTCGTCGTAGATCCGCGCCGCCTGGCGCCAGGCGGCGATGGCCCCGGCCTGGTCACCCATCGTCTCCCGCGAATCGCCGAGCCGGACCAGAGTCTCGGCCTCGTGGTAGCGGTCGGCGGTGTCGCGGAACAGCTGGATCGCCTGCTGGTAGCAGTCGACCGCCCGGGCGTGGTCACCGAGCCTGTCGTACGCGAAACCGATGCTGTCCAGCGTCGCCGCCTGACCGTTGCGGTCGTTGCTGCGGCGCTGCTCGGCCAGGGCGGCAGTGCAGCTCTCGATGGCCTGGTTGTACTCGCCGGTGGTGGCCAGCAACCAACCGATCGCGTTCAGCGCACGGGCAGCTCCGGAACGGTTGTCGACCATCCGGTACAGCCGCAACGCCTCGCGGGCGTGCGTCAGCGCCTCGTCGAGCCGACCGCCCAGGAAACATAGTTCGCAGTAGTTGTGCAGGGTCTGTGCCTGACCGGTCGGGTCGTTGAGGTTCCGGTAGAGGTCGAGCGCGCGGCGGAGCCGGTGCTCGGCGTCCTCGTGTTCGCCGAGACGGGTGAACGCCCGCGACAGCAGGCGGTTGGCGGTCGCCTGACCGGCGAGGTCGTCGATCTTCTCGGCGGCGGTCAGCGCGACCTGCTGAATGGCGAGTTGGTCCTGCCAGAGACCGCGGGGCGCGACGAACGTGTTCAACGTCCAGGCGAGCTGCCAGGCGTACGCCTCGAACCCGCTGTCGGCGGCCTGCCGGACCATGCGGAGCAGCACCCGGTGCTCCGCGGTGAACCAGGCCAGGGCGGCGTCGTGGTCGGTGGCCGGTCGCCGGATCACCCCCGGTAGTGGCGGCACCGGTTCGATCGGCGCCCACTGTGGTTGCAGCAGCACGGCCGCCGGGTAAGCACCGTGCAGGTAGTGGTCGTAGAGTCGTTGCCGGCCGGCTCGCCGCTCCCCGGCGTGCTCGGACGAGTCGGCCAGCTCGGCCGCGTAGACCCGCAGCAGGTCGTGGAAGGTGTACCGGCCGGGCGTGTGCTCGGTCAGCAGGTGCAAACGGGTCAGCTCGCGCAGCGGCGGCACGACGGCCGCCGTGGGCACCCCGGCCAGGGCGGCTGCGGCGTCGGCGCTCAGGTCCGGACCGGGATGCAGGCCGAGCAGTCGGAACAGCCGCGCTGCGGGCGGACTCAACGCCAGGTAGGAGCGGGAGAAGACCCGCCGCACGTCGCCGTCGGCCAGCACGTCGAGCCGGGCCTCGGTGGAGTGCAATTCGGCGGCGATGGCATCGAGCGGAAAGGTCGGGTGGGTGGCGACGCGCGCCGCCACCATGGACAACGCCAGCGGCAACCGTCCGGTGGCGGCGATGATGTCGGTGACCGCCTCCGGATCGGTCGCGAGCCGGGTGGCGCCGAGCCGGCCGGCGAGCAGACTCATCGACTCGTCGTCGGTGAGCACGTCCAGCCGCAGCGGTTCGGCGCCCTCGGCGGCGACCAGGTCGGCCAGCCGGTCCCGGCTGGTGACCACGACCAGACAGCCACCGGCTCCCGGCAGCAGGGGCCGCACCTGACTGGCGTCGCGGGCGTTGTCGAGCACCACGAGCATCCGCCGGGAGGCCAGCAGACTGCGGTAGAGGCCGGTGCGGGCCTCGGTGCTGGTCGGAATCCGGGAGGGCGGCACGCCGAGCGCCTCGAGGAAACCCTGGAGCGCGTCGTCCGGGAACGCCACCTCGGCCTCGTCGTAGCCGTGCAGATTCACGTAGAGCTGACCGTCAGGAAAGCGGTCGGACACCCGGTGGGACCAGTGCAACGCCAGGGCGGTCTTGCCGACGCCGGCCATCCCGGACACCGCTGAGATGACGACCGTCGCCGGTCCTTCGCGGTCCAGGAGCGCGTTCAGGCGGGCGAGTTCGGTGGCTCGGCCCACGAACTGTGGCACCGCGAGCGGCAGCTGCTCGGGCCGCCGACCGCCGGAACCCGGAGTCGCCGGGGAGGTCGCGTCGGGCGTCGGCTCACCGCTGCTGGTGAACCCGGTCGCCACCAGGCTCGGGCGGTGATGAAGGATGTCGTCGTAGAGCCTGATCAGCTGTGGTGCAGGGTCAAGACCGGTCTCCTCCGCAAGGATCTGCCGGGCCTGCTGGAACGCGTCGAGTGCGCCTGCCACGTCGCCGATGCGGTAGAGGCCCAGCATCAACTGGCTCCAGGCCCGCTGGCGCAGCGGATGCTCGTCGAGCAGGGCTCGCAGCCGGCCGACCACCGCGGCCGACGCGCCTTGCGCCAGCATCGCCTCCGCGTAGTCCTCCTCGGCGAGCAACCGCTGCTCCTGCAACTGGGCGACCCATCGGGTCAGCAGCGGGTGCGATGGCAGGTCTGCCAGGGGCGCCCCGCGCCAGAGCGTGACCGCCTCGGCGAGCTCCGTCTCCGCTCGGACGGCGTCACCAGCGGTCAGTGCGTCCCGGCCACGCGCGGCGGCGGCGTCGAACCGATCCAGGTCACGCTCGCCCGGCCGGACAGCGAGCAGGTAGCCGCCGGCAGCCGTCGGAATCCGTTCTTCACCGAGCAGTTGGCGCAGCCCGCGCACGTACGTCCGCAGGTTCGCCGCAGCCGAGGGTGGCGGTTCGTCGGCCCAGAGCATCGGGACCAGTTCGTCGGTGCCCACAGTCTCGTTGGGGCGCAGCAGCAGAGCGGCCAGCAGCAGCCGTTGCTTCACCGAGCCGAGCGGGATGAGCCGATCGCCGCGGTGCACCGCCAGCGGGCCGAGCAGGTCGAAACGCACAGGGTCCGTCCATCGGGTACGCCGGGCAAGGGCCGGTCACCCGCCCCGACTGCCGCACCTGTTGAGCGCGTCGGCACGGGCAACGGTGACGTTGTATCTCCTTTGTGGCAAAGGCTATACGCCGGTCATCGTAGAGGTCCCGGCAGTACCGAACCACCGGCGGCACGCGGGCGCCGAGGGCCGCCGCACCGGCCGGTCGGGTCTACTCGGTCCCTTCCAACGCCGGCACTCGCCCTAACCGCCGCCGGGCCGGCTGGTGAGCTGGCTGGTCAGCACCACCAGCAGCTCAAATCGGACGGCCGGGTCGTCCAAGTCGTCGCCGTACAGTTCACGCAGCCGCTTGAGGCGGTAGCTGACCGTCTGCGGGTGCACGAACAGCTCGGTGGAGACCTCGGCGCGCGAGCCCCAGTGGCGGAGCCAGGCGTACAGCGTCGCCAGCAGGTTGTCCCGCTGTGCCGGGCGCAGCTGCGCCAGCGGCGCGAGGCGGCGGGCGGTGAGCACCGCCAACGCCCGCTGCTCGCCACGCAGGGTCAGCGTGACCAGGTGGTCGTCGACGAAGACCGGACCGGGGGACGGTCCGAGCAGCCCGGCGGCCAGCTCGGCGAGCCGGACCGCCGCCGGCACCTGCGGCCAGCCCAGTTCCGGCCCGACCACCGCCGGCCGGCCGGCTAACGCCTCGGTCAGGGTGGCGCGGGCCGCCCGGGTACCCGCCCGCAGCAGCAGCACGGCGTCGCGACCACGCTCGATGACCAGACCGTCCGGGCCGTACCGGAACCGCGCGTCGCGGGCCTGGTCCAACGGCAGCAGTACGGGCACCACCGTGTCCAGCTCGGCCCAACCGATCCGGGCCGCCGCCGACTCGACGGCACTGGGCAGGCCGTCGCCGCGCAGCAGCAGCTCGGCGAGGTGCCGACGACGGTCGCCCTCCCCGGCCTGCTCGCGCAGCTGGAGCGCGTACCCGTCGGTGCTCGCGGCGGCCAGCTCGGCCACGTAGGCGCTGACCGCGTCGGAGAGGTCGATCAGTTCCTCCGGATCGACCGGGCGTAGCCGGGCCAGTGACTGCGACGCCGTACGCAGCAGCAGCCGTGCCGCTGTCCGCAGCGCGGTCAACAGCGCCTCCGGTCCCCGGTCCTCGCGGGCCTCGGCGGCGCCCAACCCGACGAAGACCTCCCGGAACCGGGGCGGCAGCGCCGGTTCCCCGGTGCCGATGAGGTCGAGAAAACGGTCGAGGGCCACCTGCACGGCGGTGCGTACGTCCCGGGCGAACTTGTCGTCGGCGATGCCGGCGAAGGCCGGGGTGGCCTCGGTGACGGCGACCGCGACGGCGGCCACGGTGGCCGGCAGGTGCGGGCGCATCGCGGCGGCCAGATCGGCGGGCAGGTGTCGCCAGGGAGTCGCGGAGACAGGCGCGATCATCCGGCGATTTTGTCACGGCAGGATAAGAACGGCGGCGGTTCTCACTGCCGACGGGACGGTGTTTCGATCGGCCCGGCCGCGCGACGATGAACCCGACCGGCGAGCGGGCCAGCGCAGCGACCGCCCGGTGGCCGACGAACCGACGGAGGAGAACGCCGTGCAGCACCGCCTGTCCCGCCAGCACGTCGTCGACATGTGTCGCACCATGCTCGCCCGGGGCTACCTCAAGGCCACCGAGGGCAACGTCTCGGTCCGGGTGCCCGGCCACCGGCGGTACGCGGTCACCCCGAGCAACTACGACTACGACCGGATGCGGGTCGAGGACATCTGCATCGTCGACTTCGACGGCAAGCACGTGCCCGACGACTCCGGCACCGACCTGAAGCCGTCCATCGAGTGCGGGATGCACGCCAACATCTACCGGGAGCGGCCGGACGTCAACGCGATCGTGCACACCCACCAGCCGTACGCCTCGGCGCTGGCCTTCCTGCGCAAACCGATCCCGGCGCTCACCGACGAGCAGGTGCGCTTCCTGGGCCGGGAGGTGGCGATCATCGACTACGCCCCGTCGGGCACCGGGTTCCTGGCCCGCAACGTGCAGAAGAAGGTGGCCAGCGGCGACAACGCCTTCATCATCGCCAACCACGGGGTGGTCGCCGTCGGCACCGACCCCGACCGGGCGGTGTTCAACATGGCGCTGCTGGAGAAGGTGTCCATCGCCTACCTGCTGGCGCTGACCAGCGAGGCGGGGAAGGTGCACACCATCCCGACCGCGATCCGGGAGATCGCCTTCACCAAGCTGCGGGCCGACGAGAAGCGGATCGCCGCGCAGCTCACCGAGGCGGTCGAGCCGCTACGGGTGCCCGCCGACGAGGAACTGCCGAGCGCCGACGCGGCAGCCGCCGAGGTCGCCGCCGGCCGGACCGCGGACATCACGCCAGGCGCGGTGGACGGTGCCGCGTCCCCGGGCAACGGGACGGACAGCGATCCGGGCGTCGAGTCGGCCCGGCTCGGGTACGCGATCAGCGAGTACCCCGACGTCGACGACGTGATGCGTCGGCTGAAGGCGCTCACCGCCCAGCCGGTGCGCGGACTGCGCCACGACGCGATGCTCGACGTGCTGAACTACTTCGACACGAAGTGCCGGGCCAGCAAGGAGATCACCGACCGGGCGCGGCGGCGCATCCCCGGCGGGGTGCAGCACAACCTGGCGTTCAACTATCCGTTCCCGCTCGCGGTCGACAAGGCCGACGGAGCGTACCTGGTGGACCGGGACGGCAACACCTACATCGACTTCCTCCAGGCCGGCGGACCGACGATCCTGGGCAGCAACTACGGCCCGGTCAACGAGCGGGTCGCCGAGGTGGTCCGGGACTCCGGCCCGGTGACCGGGCTGTTCCACGAGTACGAGCTGAAGCTCGCCGAGATCATCCACCGGTTCATGCCGCACGTGGAGATGTACCGGTCGCTGGGCTCGGGCACCGAGGCGGTGATGGCGGCCGTCCGGGGCGCCCGCGCCTTCACCGGCAGGAAGATGGTGATCAAGGTCGGTGGCGCCTATCACGGCTGGTCGGACACCATGGTCTACGGGCTGCGGGTGCCCGGCACCTACCGGATGAACGCCAAGGGCATTCCCTTCGGGGCCACGGCCCGCACCCGGGAGGCATTCCCCCACGACCTGGGTCAGCTCAAACGCAAGCTGATCGAGAACCGGCTGCGCGGCGGCACCGCGGCGGTGGTGGTCGAGCCGGTCGGCCCGGAATCCGGCACCCGGCCGGCGCCACGCGATTTCAACGCCCGGGTCCGCGAGTTGTGCGACGAGTTCGGCGCGCTGCTGATCTTCGACGAGGTGGTCACCGGGTTCCGGCTCGGGCTGGGCGGCGCGGCCGGCTACTTCGGTGTCACCCCCGACCTGACCGTGCTGGGCAAGGCGGTCTCCGGCGGCTACCCGATGGCCGGCGGCGTCGGCGGGCGGGCCGACGTGATGGCGGTCTTCGGTTCCGGGCTGGACGGCAAGAGCGGAGCGCACATCCAGGTCGGCGGCACCCTGTCGGCCAACCCGCTGTCCTGCGCGGCCGGCTACTTCGCGATCGAGGAGATGGCCCGCACCAACGCGCCGGTGATCGCGGGCCGGGCCGGTGACCGGCTGACCCGCGGCCTGCAACGGCTGATCGACTCCTACGGGCTGCCGTACGTGGCGTACAACCAGGGGTCCATCGTGCACCTGGAGTGCAGTGGCGTGATGCTGTTGGACATGCGCAACCCGGTGAAGCTGCTCAAGGAGAACAAGACTCGCAAGCGGCTGATGGAGCAGATGGGGGCCGCCTACACCGCACACGGCATCGTCACCCTGGCCGGCTCTCGGATGTACACGTCGATGGCCGACACCGACGAGGTCATCGACGACGCGCTCGCCCGGTTCGACCGGGTCTTCGCGCTGGTCGAGGGGGTCTGATCCGTGGCCGCCAGCCCGCCGCAGGTCTTCGCGATCGACCTGGGCACCTCCGGGCTGAAGGCCGCGCTGGTCGCCGCCGACGGCACGGTCACCGGCTGGGCCGAGCGACCGGTCCCGCTGCGGGTGCTGCCCGGTGGCGGCGCCGAACAGGAGCCGCTCGCCTGGTGGAGCGCGCTCGGGCAGGTCGCCGCCGAGCTGGGACGCGACCATCCTGAGCAGATGCGGGCGGTCGCCACGGTGTGCGCCTCCACCCAGGGTGAGGGGACCATCGCGGTGGACGCGGCCGGTGCACCGCTGACCGCGTGCATCAGCTGGCTCGACATGCGCGGCGCGCCGCACCTGCGACGGCGGTTCGGCGGCTTTCCCGCGTACCAGGGGATGTCGGTGCGCCGGATCGCCCGCTGGCTGCGGCTCACCGGCGGCATGCCCTCACCCACCGGCAAGGACCCCGCCGCCCACATGCTGTTCGTCCGCGACACCCTGCCGCAGGTGTACGCGCGCACGGCGACGTTCCTCAACGTGCTCGACTGGATCAACCTGAAGCTCACCGGACGCACGGTGGCGACCGTCGACTCGATCCTGACCTCGTGGGTGACCGACAATCGGCGTCCCGGCGACATCCGCTACTCCCCCACCCTGGTCGCCGACAGCGGCATCGACGCGGACAAACTGCCACCGATCGTCGCCTGCACCGAAGTGATCGGCACGTTGACACCGGCCGCTGCCGCGCACCTGGGCCTGCCCGCGACGGTACGGGTGGTCGCCGGTGCGATCGACAACACCGCCGCGGCCATCGGCGCCGGCACCACCGATGACAACAAGCCGCACCTGTACGTCGGCACCTCCTCCTGGATCGCGGCCCACGTGCCCCGGAAGAAGACCGACGTCTCCGCCGGCATCGCCTCGGTACCCTGCGCGGTCGGCGACCGTTACCTGATGACCGCCCTCCAGGCCACCGCCGGCGCCAACCTGACCTGGCTGCGGGACAAGATCGTCGAGTACGACGACCCACTGCTCAGCGCCGGTCACCTCAGCCGCGACGAAGGGACGATCTTCGACGCCTTCGACACGATCATCCCGACGGTGCCGCCGGGCGCGAACGGGGTGCTCTACACCCCCTGGCTGTACGGCGAACGTGCCCCGGTGGACGACGCGAGCCTGCGTGCCGGGTTCTTCAACATCTCCCTCGACACCAACCGCTCGGACCTGTTGCGGGCCGTCTTCGAGGGGGTCGCCTTCAACACCCGCTGGCTGCTCGGCGCGGTCAACCGGTTCCTGGGCGCGCCGGTCACCTCGATGGCCATCACCGGCGGCGGGGCGCTGTCGGACTCGTGGTGTCAGATCTTCGCCGACGTGCTCAACGTCGAGATCCGCCGCGACGCCCAGCCGCTCGCGGTCAACGCCAGGGGCGCCGGGTGGATCGGCGCGGTCGGCACCGGGCAGCTCACCTTCGCCGACATCCCGGGCCTGATGCGTACCGACCGGGTCTTCACGCCGGACCCGGCGCACCGGTCCGGCTACGACGAGGTCTTCGACGTCTACCGGCAGCTGCACCAACGACTCGCCCCGGTCTACCGACGTCTCAATCGCGGCTGACCTGCTTGGCGACCCGCGGTTTCCGCGCGATCGACAGGTGATCAGCTTTTTGCCCGTTTCCCATTAATCGGGATTGGCGGCTGTGATGCCCGCCTGGAAGTTTCGGCGGTCATCGATGATGGCTTTTATCCTCTGATCGATGCGACGCTATGACGTCGGCGTCGGCCATCGACAGGAGGATACGTGCAGGCAATACGTCGCAGGCTACTCGGAGCCCCCTCCGCCGACCCTGAGCAGGCCGACCCGGAACAGGCAGCGGATGTCCCGCCTCGTAAGGGACAGGGACGGCTGGCGGGGGCCGTCCGGGTGGCGTCGCGCCTGTTGCTGCATGAATGGACGTTGGCGGCAATCGCTGGAGTGGCGGTGGCTGTTGTCCTCACCTGGCCGACGTTGAAGCAGCCGTGGACGACCATCCCGGGCGACATCGGCGATCCCCCATTGCAGGCGTGGCAGGTCGCCTGGGCCGGGCATGCGCTGGTCACCGACCCGCTCAACCTCTGGCATTCGAATACGTTCTTCCCCGACCTGTACACGTACGCCTACACCGACATCGTGCTCGGATACGCACCTGCCGGTCTGTTCGTCAACGGCGTGGCGTCGGCCATCTTCCGCTACAACCTCCTCTACGTCCTGGCGCACGCACTCGCCTTCGTCGGGGCGTACGCCCTGGTGCGCCAACTCGGCGCCATCCGGACGGCGGCCGCCGTCGCCGGCGTCGCCTGGGCCTTCGCACCGTGGCGGCTCGCGCACAGCGGCCATCTGAACATCCTCTCCATCGGCGGCGTCGCACTGTGCCTGGCGATGCTGGCTCGCGGCCACGGCTGGTCCCTGCGGGACGGTCACCGACCGGCGCTGCACCGTCCCGGCTGGATCGTGGCCGGCTGGCTGGTCGCCGCCTGGCAGCTGACCCTGGGTCTGGCGATCGGCCTGCCGCTTGCGTACTTCCTGGCCGGCACCATGCTTGTGGTCCTCGTGGCGGTTGGCTGGGCCCGCTGGCGGACCGGCACCTGGTTGTTTGGTCGCCGGGTGGTGCTCGCGAACCTCTTCGGCGGCGTCGTCTTCGGAGCGGTGTTGATCTGGTTGGGGATCACCTTCCTGCGGGTGGTGGAGCTGAACCCGGAGGCGCACCGGGATCTGTCCTGGACGGAGATGTTCTCCCCACCCCTGCTGGGATACTTCGTCGCGCCTGCGGACTCGTGGCTGTGGGGCGGCCACTTCGCGGCCGCCCGCGCCCAGCTGTCCTGGCCGCCGGAGATGGCGCTGCTGCCGGGCGTCACGTTGATCGTGCTGGCCGTGGCCGGGCTGAGCTACTCGACGTTCCGGGTGCGCCACCGCGTCCTGCTCGGGCTCGGCGTGCTGGTCAGCGGCGCGCTCGGGCTAGGCAGCAATCTCGTCGGTCAGGGCGACCCGGGATACCTGACCCTGTCCCGACTGCTGCCCGGATGGGACGCGCTACGAACCCCGGGTCGGCTGATGGTGTGGACGAGCCTGCTGCTCGCCATTCTCGCAGCAGGAGCGATAAGCGAATTCGGACGAAATCGCCCCAAGGTCGGGTGGCCGAAGCCGGTGAGCGCGGTCGTGCTCCTGCTGCCCCTGCTGCTGGTCCTGGTTGAAGGGGTCAACCGGACACCACATCCCACCGTGCCCACCGCCCCGCCAGCGTTCCAGGCGGCGGACGACCCGATGCTGGTCCTGCCCAGCAACGGCGTGGCCGAATCCGACATCATGCTCTGGTCCACCGAGGGATTTCCCCGCGTCGCCAACGGGTCGGTCACTTTCCTGCCGGCCAGTCAACAACAGATCCGCGCGGTGACCACGACCTTCCCCGATCCGGGCAGCATCGCCTTCCTCCGGCAGGTCGGCATCCGGTCGGTGGTCGTCCTGCCGGACAGGCTCGCCGGAACGCCCTGGGACGGCCTGCCCGCCCGGCCGGTGGACGGCCTCGGCATCACCCGGGAGGAGATAGCAGGCGCGTGGGTGTACCGCCTCGACTGAGGCGGGCCCAGCGTACTGCTTGTCACTCCCGGGTGGTGCCCATGGGCTCGCGGATCAGGGCGCCGTCGATGTAGCAGTACCGCCAGTCCTCGCCCTCCTCCAATGACCGGATCAACGGATGGCCGGTCTGCCGGTAGTGCTCCTCCGCGTGGTTGTTGACCGAGTCACTGCAACAGCCCACCGCCCCGCAGGTCAGACACATCCGCAGCTGCACCCAGTCGTCGCCGCTCTCCACACACTGCGGGCACGCGTCCGCGTCGGACTCGGTGATGTGGATCCGGTCGAGGTGCGTGCAGGCGGTGCTTATCGTCTCCTCACGCACGTACCGCCAACTGGAGTGCAGCAGCCGGTCCGGGATCATCCGAGCCAGGAAACGTGAGTTCGCCGCGAGCAGCGGGCTCGCCACGGCCAAGATCAGCACGTACAGGGCGATGAACGGACCGAGTCGGTCGTCCAGGCCGGCGGCGATGGCGAGGGTGGCCAGGATCAGCGAGAACTCGCCCCGGCCCAGCACGGTCAGGCCGACGTTGGCGGCGCCGCGCTGGTTGAGCCCGAACAACCGGCCGGCGATCAGGCCGGCCACCACGTTGGTGACGATGGTCATCAGTACGGCGAGCAGCACTGGCAGCGCCACCGAGCCGAACTCGCCGACGTCGATGCTCAGCCCGAACACCAGGAAGAAGACGGCCGCGAAGACGTCACGCAGCGGCAGCACCAGACGTTCGACCCGTTCGCGGATGGGAGTACGGGCCACCACGAGACCGATCATCAGCGCGCCGATCGCGTCGGAGACGCCGATCTCGGCCGACACCCCGGCGACGAGCACGACCAACCCGACCATCAGGATGGCCAGCAGTTCGTCCTCGTTGCTGTCGATCACCTTGCCGACCAGGCGGGCGCCGAAGCGGGCGACGGCGAAGAGCACCACCAGGTAGGCGAAGCTCAGGCCGATGCGCAGCACCAGTTCCCCGGCGGACCCGGCACCGGACAGCAGCGGCGAGAGCAGCGCCAGATACAGCGCGAGGAACAGGTCCTCGATCACGATGATGCCGAGAATGACAGGCGTCTCCGCGTTGGCCAGCCGCCGGAACTCGATGAGCAGTTTCGTCACGATCGCCGACGAGGAGATGCCGAGCGCACCGGCGATCACGAACGCCTCGTAGCCACCCCAACCGAGGGCGAAGCCGAAGAGCAGCCCCGCACCGACGTTGAGGCCGATGTACGAACCGGCGGCGACGAACAGTCGTTTACCGCTGCCGAGCACCTGGTCGACCGGGAACTCGACGCCCAGATGGAACAGCAGCAGGACCAGGCCGAGGGAGGCGAGCAGGCTCAGGTCCTCGGGATGAGCGATCAGCACCGGCCCCGGGGTACCGGGCCCGAGCAGGATGCCCGCCAGCATGAAGAACGGCACGGTGGGCAGGTTGATCCGACGACCCGCACGGGCCAGCAGGCCCGCGATCAGTACGAGGGCCCCGAAGCCCACGAGGTCAGCATGCACGATGAGGACTCCTGGAGCGGACTGAGCGAGAGCGCAAGACGCGGAACGACTACTCGGAGAAGTACGTGCCGGCCAGCAGGGCGCCCACCTTACGCGCCTGCTCCTCCGACATCTCGATCACGGCGACCGGATCATCCTGCCCGGCGGCGAAGACGTAGAGGTCACGGTTGCCGTCCCGGCGTACCACCACCGAGATCCGTTGGGTGTTGCTGCCCAGGTCGACGTCGTACCGCTTGCCGATACCTGGCAGTTCCTGCACATAAATCCCTTTGCCCATGGCCCCTCCCGCTGCGCGGTCCACGATCTCTGCGCAATGGTACGAGGCAGCCGGCGCGGGCCGGCTGAATCACCACCTGCCTGGTCTGCGGCAGGGCGTCAATCAGGGGCGGGGACACGTTGATCGTGTCGGAGATGTGCCGGCGGTGGCGTACCTGATGCGGGCCGGGGCCTGAGCCAGCATCCGGTGCTTGAAGCTGCGCGGTGCCCGGGACATTAAGCTGCGCGGTGCCCGGGACATTGCGTCGCAAACGGCGCGAGCCCGCGATCCGTCCGCTGGCGTACCCCGTTCATGGACACGGGTGAGGCAGGTCCCGGCCGATCAGCGCACCGGAGCAGCCGCAAAGGCGGTTCGTCCCGATTCACCCGCACGTGGGCTTCGCGGTGATCGCCCCGGTGCCGATTCGCTGACGGAACCGTCGACGCGCACCCGTTGGCGAACGGCTACGAGGTGAGGCGGAACGTGGCGTCGGCGCGTGCCTGGGCGTCGTTGATCGGGTCGAGTCGCAGCTGGTAGTTGTAGTGCCGGACGTACCTGTCGGGGTAGTTGTACGACCGGAACGACGACCAGGACGTGTTGCCGAGGCCGGCGACCTGCCGGAAGGTGGCGTCGGCGGCGAAGACCGAGCTTCCGTCGTTGGCCGCCAACACGAAGTCGAAGCCGTAGTGCCGCAGGTAGTGGCCGGGATAGTTGACCGATTCGAACGACACGCCGGCGGCGTCGGCCAGCCCGGGCACCACCCGGAACTGGGCGTCCTGGGCCGGGCTGACGTTCGCGTCGATGCGTACGTCGTAGTTGGCGTGCCGCACGTACCGGTCCTGGTGGGTGTACGCCTGGATCCGGTTGGCCGGGGTGGTGGCGCCCCAGCGTCCCAGCACCGCACTCTCCTCGGCGGCGGTCAGGTTCAGGATCGAGCCGTGTCGTTTACGGCTGGCACCCAGCTGGTAGTCGGTCCGGGTCCGGAAGTTCGTGACGCTGCCCAGGTTGGTGGAGGTGACCGGCATGTAACCACGCCCGGTGGCGTACTGGTCGAGCCAGAGCGCCCACTCGTTACGACCGTTGAACTGCATCCACATCGGCCCTTCGACCACGTTGCCGCCGCCGGTGCCGTTGGAGATGCCCAGGTGGGAGAGGTTACCCAGCGTCGTCCACGAGCCGAGGATCGAGTTGCTGCCCTCGATGGTGATGTGCCCGTCGGCCGACGCCCGGTAGTAGCGGTACCCACCGACGGACCCGGGTACCTCGACGATCTGGGTGTCGATGATGCCCTGCCCACCGCCGGGGCGTTCGATGTAGAGCTGGGGCGCGGTGAAGCTACGGAAGTCGCTGGTGCGGACGTACCAGATGCGGTGCTTGGTCACGCCGTCGCGCAGGGAGTTCGTCGCCCAGTAGACGACATAGTCACCGGTCGCCGCGTTGTAGATGGCCTCCGGCGCCCAGGCGTTGCCGGCGCCCGGGATGGCACCGGCGACGTTGATCAGCCAGGGTGCGGACCAGTTCACCAGGTCGCGGGACTCCCACACCACAAGCGACCTGCTGCCCCGGTTCGCCGCGTCGTTCCACGAGGTGCCGCTGGCGATCCGTAGATCGGTGGCGACGATCCAGTACCGGTCGCCAGCGGGCGAACGGACGATGGAGGGATCGCGCACCCCCCGGGTGCCGACCGTGGACAGCAGCACGGGTGCGCCGTTGTTCAGGTCGCGCCAGTTCAGCCCGTCCCGGCTGTGGGCGAAGTAGACCTGCTCGCCGGTGGCCGACTCGCCGGTGAAGTGCGCCATCAGGTAGCCAGCGAACGGGTCGAGCGCGGCGGCCTCGGCACGCGGTGCCTGTGCCGCCGGCAGCAACAGCAGACACAGGGCGGCGAGCAGAGCGCTCGCCCTGGTCAGGACTTTGGACATGCGACTCTCCGTCCGTCCGGCGCGGCCGACGTTAGCGCTAACATCACCCGCGCCCGGACGGCCCTGGTCACTGTTTCGGGGGTGTTACGCAGTCTCCGCTTGAAATCGACACCCGTCAAGACAGTGACCGCTTCCACGCCGTGGCCTACGCCAACGGCGACGGGCCGACGGCGGCCGCCCGGTCTCGGCATCCGGCCGGTCTCGGCACCTGGCGCTGGCACGGAAACGTGGGTGACGGTACAGAACAGCACCGACAGAATGTTCCGGTGCAGATCCGAGAGGCGCGTCAGGACGAGCTACCCATCCTGCAGGACATCGAACGCGCCGCCGGACAATGCTTCCGCGACGTCGGTATGCCGCAGATAGCCGACGATGCACCGCTGCCGTTGGACATCCTCGTCCGCTACCGCGAGGCAGGCCGTGCCTGGGTGGCCACCGACACGACCGAAAGGCCGGTCGGCTACCTCATCGCCGACCTCGTCGACGGCAACTTCCACATCGAGCAGGTCTCCGTACATCCCGACGCCGCCCGTCGCGGGATCGGACGTCAGCTCATCGACCACCTCGCCGACCATGCGATGGCCAGCGGCATCCCCGCCCTGACCCTCACCACGTTCACTCAGGTGCCGTGGAACGCCCCGTACTACGCCCGCTGCGGCTTTCACACCCTGGACCAGAGCGACCTCACCCCGGGTCTTCGGGCCATCCGCCAACGCGAGGCAGCACACGGACTCGACCGCTGGCCCCGCGTCTGCATGCGCCGAACCCTGTGCCCGCCCTCGAACCAGACGTCGCCCCGAGGGCGGCCCTGACGAATACCCACCGGAAGATCATTTATCGGCGCCCTGCGAGCTTGCCGTACCAGATCTCCATGTACTGCACCAGGCACGCATGCCTGGTGCTCCAGCACTGTCAGCAGCAGGCGGGAGCCGCCACGGTCCATGACGTCATGACGCTTTCTACCCAGCCGTCCCGCGCCGCGGCTACCGGATTCCGTCACCCTCATCTAGCACGACAGCTGCCCCGGTATTCACCGGGAACCGCGGCGCAGATCGGTCACCTCAGCTGACGGCGTGAAGCCGGCCGAGGCGTAGGTAGCTACGGCGCCGACGTTGGAACTCTCCACGCACACACTCGCGCTGGACGAACCCATGTCGCGAAGGGCCGCAGCGGCGGCGAGCGTGATCGCCGTGCCGTAACCATGGCCTCGGTGACTTTGGTGGACGCCCATCGGCTCCAGCAATCCTGGCCGCCCCGGGCCGGCTGACCACACCGCCGCGACTGCCACGGCCTCGCCGCCCTGATCGAATGCGGCGAGGCAGCGTGCGTCAGCGTAGAACGGGCCACCGGCCATGGCGAGCCAACGCCCAACCGTGCGGCGCCGGTCGGCATCGTTGAAGGGCGACCCGCGAAACGCGGACCAGTGGACGCCGACCCACACCTCGGCGCGATCGGACTCGATGGTCTCGATACGCAGACCGCAGTCCTGCACCGGGTCTGAGAGACAGCGGTGGAACGTTGTCCACGGCTCATCCCGCTCCCAACCCCGTTCCAGCAGCAACTGGGTGAGACGCTGCGCACCTCGGGCTTCGACGGTCGCACCGTCGGGATCCAGGACACGCCCTGGGGTGTCCAGGTCAGCGGCGAGCCGGCGGGCCAGCGCCTCGTCATCACGCCAGTCGGGAGCGACGGCCATGCGCACCAGTTCGGGGCCGTCCAGCAGCCCGATCGCGTGAACCACCCCGTCGCGCAACCACATCCGGAGGTCAGCCGCCGTAGCCTCGGCGCCACGTAACGAGTGCCAGCCGAGATCGCCGGAATGCAGTCGCAGCGGTCCCCCGTCGTGCTGCCACCGCTTGAGCGCGTCCACCGCTGGTGGCAGCTCATCAACGCTCGGGGTGCTCAGAATGATGCTCATGGTGCACCCAAACCCAAGGAGCGGCCTGGCACCATCGATTATCGAAGCAGTCGGCGCTCGTCACGGTTCGCCGAATGTCGGTATCCAGGTCTCGCGCGCCGGCCGCTGCAGCGACTGCCGAGATGACTCGAAGCCAGTCGCTCGTAGCCGGGCACAGCTCAACTGGCTGCATCAAACCTGCCTGCCTCGGCACCTCAGCGCCGGTAGATATCCGGAAATGCCGCCATGGCGGTCCGCAGGTCGGTCAAGGGACCGCCGTCGATCGGGGTGCGGGTTGCCAGCAACCGCTCGGTGCCGTGCCAGACTGCCATCGCGTACTCGGCCTCGGAGGTATGGCAGAGCAGCCTGCCGGCGGGCGTGCTGAGGTGCAGTCCGTGACGGCGGGTACGACGCAAGGCGAAACTCCAGGCGCTGGAGGCGCCGGTGAACACGTAACTGTCATCCCGGCGCGCCAACAGGGTCGCGACGCCGTGGAGCATGTCCGCTGCGGCGAGATACACCATCAACAGTCCGCGCGACCCCAACTGGCGGGAACTGTGGGCCCCACCGTCCCAGCGCAGGCTGACGTGTCCCAACTCGAACCCGGTGACCTGCGCTGGCTCGTCAACGGGTGCGTCGAACGCCACGACGATCACACCATCATGTTCACATACCCGGCCCACGGGTACGGGTGATGGCCGGCGCGCCGCCACCGCGCCAAGGGGCTGCCGGTCGAGCGGCTGGTCGTCTGCCTCGGCACAGATCGCGGCCATCTCACTCAGGTAGGTGGCCAGTGGCGCAACGCCCGCCGTCGCCCGCCACTGGTCCACACCAGACTCGCCCCGAATCGGGGTCGCGTGCACCGGTCCGCCCGTACCGCACCGCACCTGCGTCCCGTCCGTCCGCCCGCGTTGATCAAGAGGTTTTGGTCTCCGACACGCGCGAACGCAGACGAAAACTTCTTGATCAACGCGTCCGCCGGGGGTGGGGGTGGGTGGGCGGGGGTGGGTGGGTGGGCGGGGGTGGGGGGTTATAGGTGGGTGGGGGTGGGGATGCCGAGGAGGTGTAGGCCGGTGCGGAGGGTGTCGCCGGTGAGGTGGCACAGGGCCAGGCGGTTGGCGCGCTGCGGTCCGGTGGCGCGTAGCACGGGGCAGTGCTCATAGAACGCGGTGAAGGTCTGCCCCAGCCGGTACAGATAGCCGCAGAGGCGGTGCGGCTCGTGACCGGCGACCACCTCGGCGAGGGTGTCGGCGAACCCGTCGAGATCGAGGATCAGCGCCCGTTCGGCCGGTTCCAGCGCCGCCGTCACGTCGACTGTGGCGTCGGCACCGTCGGCGCGGGCCAGGATGGAGCGGACGCGGGCGTGCGCGTACTGGAGGTAGACGCCGGTGTTGCCGACCAGCGCCAGCATCCGCTGCGGGTCGTACACGTAGTCCCGGGTCCGGTTGGTCGCCAGGTCGGCGTACTTCACCGCGCCGATTCCGACCTGCTGCGCCCGCTCGTCCAGGGCGGACCCGGTCAGCCCGGGATTCTTCGCCGCGACCACCTCCCGGGCCCGGTCGACCGCCTCGGTGAGCAGATCGACCAGGCGGACGGTGTCGCCGGCCCGGGTCTTGAACGGTCGCCCGTCCGGGCCGAGGACGGTACCGAAGGCGACGTGAACGGCGGCCACGGTCGACGGCAGCCAACCGGCCCGCCGCGCGGTGTCGAAGACCATCCGGAAGTGCAGGGCCTGCCGGGCGTCGACCACGTACAGCAGCCGGTCGGCGTGCAGTTCGACGACGCGCTGCCGCAGCGCGGCCAGGTCGGTCGCGGCGTAGCCGAAACCGCCGTCCCGCTTGCGTACGATCAGCGGCGTCGGCTCGCCGTCCGGGCCGCGGAGGTCGTCGAAGAAGACGCAGAGCGCGCCGTCGCTGGTCACCGCGACCCCCCGGCGCTCAAGATCGTCGGCGACCTCGGGCAGCGCGGCGTTGTAGGCGCTCTCCCCCACCGTGTCGGCGTCGGTCAGCCGCACCCCGAGCCGGTCGTATACGTGGGTGAAGTAGCGGGTCGACTCGGCGACGATGTCCCGCCAGGCGGCTACGGTGCCCGGGTCTCCGGTCTGCAACGCCACCACCCGCCGGCGGGCCCGGTCGGCGAACGCGGAGTCGATGTCGAACTCCCCCCGAGCCCGCCGGTAGAGCGTGGCCAGCCGGCCCATGGTGCCGGTGTCGTCCGGTGCCGGCGGGTCGGGGTGCTCGACCTGGTACTGGATGAGCATGCCGAACTGGGTTCCCCAGTCGCCGATGTGGTTGCGCCGCACCACGGTGCCGCCGAGGTGTTCCAGGATGCGTACCAGCGCGTCGCCGATGATGGTGGAGCGCAGGTGCCCGACGTGCATCTCCTTGGCGATGTTCGGCTGCGAGTAGTCGATCACCGTGGTGACGCCGGCCTCGGGCATGCCGACGCCGAGCCGGGAATCACCCAACCGGCTGGCGAGCTGCGCCAGCAGCGCCCGGTCGGTCAGCTCGATGTTGACGAAGCCCGGCCCGGCCACCCCCGCGCTGGCCAGCAGGCCGTCGTCGGGTAGACCGGCGACCACCTCCGCCGCGACCTGCCGCGGGTTGCGGCGCAGCGTCCGCGCCGCCGCCAGCACGCCGTCGGCCTGGAAGTCGGCGTGCTCGGAGCGGCGGATCTGCGGCGCGAGGTCCGCCATTCCCAGGCGGGCCGCGGCGGCGGTGACGGAGTCGGACAACGACGAGGCCAGCGAGGGCACGGTCACGGGAACTCCCTGGGATGGGATGAACGGGATCGTCACGAGGCGGGCCGGCCGCACGGCAGGTGCGGGCACGGCGAAAGGAACGCGCGGGTGAGCGGGACGACTATCGTCGTCGCAGGCGCGAGCGGCGGACGGTGCCGAGCACCCGATCCATCTCCACCGCCTCGAACGCCGGGGCCGCGAACCGAGCACGGCCAGATGCCGGAAGTGTACGCGCCGTCCCGTGCGGACGTGGACCGGGTTTCCCGCCGGTGCCGTCGAGGCGTGGGGAAATCCCTGATTCCCTCGCCTCCGGCGCTGTCTAGGGTCGATTCATGGCCCGCCCCGGTACGCGCTGGTCTGACCGCGCCTGAAGCCGCAACTCCGGTCTCCGGGTGCCGGTGGGTGGCGCCGTCCCGATCCGACGAGGAGTCCCGGTGCGCAAGGTTGTCTCGGCTGTCCTCACCGTGGTCCTCGCGCTGGCAACGACAGGGTGTGGCGGTCGGTCCTCGGGCGATCCAACCGCCGCCGAGGACCCGTACAGCGAGTCCGCGCTGCGCTACGGCATGGCGCCGGTGCCGCATCCCGACCTGACGTACCAGCCGGATGTGGTGCTCGTCGGCGGTGGGGGCCGCTCGGTCCGGTCGGTCACCGCCGACGGGTTGACCTGGCGGATCGACGGCGACGCCTCCCGTGCCGAAGACCTGACGCCCGGGAAGGTCATGTTCGTCACCGGACGTGGCGTCGGCCGGGTGCTCGACGTGCAGCGCGACGGGGGCGACCTGCTCGTCACGATCGGCCCGGTCAGCGTGACCGATGTGATCCGCGACGGCACTCTGGAACAGCGCGGCATCGCCATTGAGAACCCGGTCGTCTACCAGGCCGGTGAGCCGATCTGGGCGATGTCCGAGGAGGAGGCCGGCGCCCTGGTCGCCACACCCACCGGCCGCGCCGGCCGGGCCGGGCCGCTGCGGCTCGCCCCGCCACCGCCCCGACCGAACCAGCCGCCGCCGAGCCGTGGCGGTGGCGAGGTCAGGACGGTCGTCGCCAACTTCTCCACCGGCGTCAGCCTCAACGACGGCGCGGAGGTCAGCTTCCACTACCACCGCAACGGTACGAAATTGTCCGGACGGGCCGCACTGACCTTCGCCAAGCCGGAAGCGGACTTCCACCTGAACATCAAGGGCGGTTCGGTGACCCGGGCGGAGCTGTCGATCAGCGGCGGCTTCGGCATCCGCTACTCGTTCGAGGCTGGTCTCCGGGACGGGCAGAACATCAGGACGGTGCTTCCCATCCCGGTGGACTTCAGCATCCCGATGGGCACGGTGCTCGGCGTACCGCTGGCGTTGACCGTCAGCCAGACGGTGAAGGTCACCACCGCCTTCGGCGCGAAGGCGGGGACGATCAAGGGCAAGGGTGAGTTCTCCCTCGCCGGCTCGCTCGGCTACGGCTACGCCAACGGCACGTTCGGCCCCCAGGTCAGCAAGAACTTCAAGCGCAAGGAGAGCCTGATCAACTCGCTGACTGGCGTTCCGGTCGGGGTGATGGGCCTGCTCATCGAGCATCAGGTCCGGTTCGACGTCGGTTTCAGCGCGTTCGTGCTCAAGGCCGGCCTGTTCTTCGAGGTGTCCACCGCGTACGGGACGACAATCGGATCGGCGCTCGGCGCTCCGCTGGCGGTCTGCCGGGGAGTGGGCATCGGCGTCCGAGCCTCGTACGGCGTCGGATACACGATCCTGGCCCCGGTGGTGAACGTGATCAACAAGTTCCTCAGCCTGATCAACGTCAAGCCGATCGACCCGTCCGGCAAGCTGGGGCCGCCGCCGTACGTCATCCACAGCGACGAGGAGGTCATTCCGCCCGGCACCAGACTCTGCGGCACCCCGAAGCCGGCCGCCGACTGAGCACGGTGCCGGCGGCCCGGACGTCCGGTCACCGGCCCACGTCGTCGCCAGTGGGTGAGGAACCGGCCGCGTCGGTGCCGAATCCGTCGAGCGCGGCGCGCTCGTCGAGCGTACGCAGCTCCTGAAACACGGTGATGTGCAGGCCGGCCGGGGCGTCGAGGCGGGCGTTGACCGACTGCCACGGCGTGGTGGTGGGTGGTGCCACCTGCTCGGCGCCGGCCGCGACCAGCCGGTCGGTGGTCGCGGCGGTGTCGTCCACCTCGAACGCCACCCGGATGCGCGGGGCGACCTGACGTCCCACCTCCACGTCGTCGATCATGCGTTTCTGCGCCGGGTTGGCGATCTCCAGCGTGGCCCGTCCGGCGTCCAGGATCACCACCTGGGCATCGTCCGCGCCGGAGAACGCGGCCTGCTCGGGCAGGCCGAGCACGTCGCGATAGAAACGCACCGCCGCGTCGTAGTCGTCGGCCTGCACTACGAGCCGCAACTGGCGGACCGTCGACGTGGACCTCTCGGATGAACTCACTGCTGCCACTCTCCCGCGCTGGTTTCCGTGGGTGCCGGTGCCGGCACCCACCGGCCATGGTGGTGCGCTCGGCCGCCGACCGCCACTCTGGGCGGCCGGGCCGGTCGTCGCGCCGCCGGGCACCTCGCGGCGGTCACCGCCCCGGTCACGTCGAGTCGCCGGAGTCAGTCGGGTAGGTCGGCGATCCGGGTCGAGAGCTTGCGCAGCACGGCGAGTTCGTCGGCGCTCACGTGCTCCAGGAAACGGGAGCGTACCGAGACGACGTGGTGCGGGGCGGCCTGTTCGAGGATGGCGAAGCCGTCGTCGGTCAGGTGCAGGAGACAACCACGGGCGTCCTGCGGGTCCGGCTCCTTGTCGATGAGCCCCCGTGCCTGCATCCGGGCGGCGTGGTGGGACAGGCGGCTGCGTGACCACTCCATCTTGGCGGCCAGCTCACGCAGCGGCCACCGACGATCGGGCTTCTCCGACAGCGTGCTCAGCACCTCGTAGTCCGCGGCGGAGAGCCCCGAGTCGCGTGCCAGGTCGCGGCCGATCCGGGCGGGTAGGGCGATGAGCAGCCGCCGGAAGGCCCGCCACGCCTGCTCCTCCTCCGCACTCAGCCAAGCCGTCTCCATGTCCGCCACCCTACATGTCATTGACACGTCATTGAAAGTACGCCTATGGTCGTTGACATGTCATCGAATAGCTCCGGCGACCTTCGTGTCCTCGTCATCACCGCCAGCACCCGACCCGGCCGGCTCGGACCCGCGATCACCGACTGGTTCGTCCGGACCGTCCGCCCGGCTGCCGCGTCCGACGCGATAACGGTCGACGTCGCTGATCTGGCCGACGTCGCGCTGCCCCTGCTCGACGAGCCCGAACATCCCGCCCACGGCAGCTACCGGCACGAGCACACCCGCCGGTGGAGCCGCACCGTCGCCGCGGCCGACGCCTTCGTGGTGGTGACGCCCGAGTACAACTTCGGCATGCCGGCGGCGCTGAAGAACGCCTTCGACTTCCTCTACCACGAGTGGGCGTGGAAGCCGGTGGCCTTCGTCAGCTACGGCAACACCTCCGCCGGCACCCGATCCGCGCAGATGGCGAAGCAGGTCGTCACGACGCTGCGGATGATGCCCATCGGAGCCACTGTCGCCCTGCGCATCGCGGACAGCGTCCACGACGACCGGGTGACCGGGTCCACAGCGCTCGACGGGGCCGCCCGCGCGGTGCTGAGCGAGCTGAGCCGGGTGGCCCGCGTGCTGCGTCCGTTGCGCGCCGGGACCGACCCGACGGCCGGCCACGGGCCGGTCCCCGGTCTCACGCTCGGTGAAGCCCAGGCCGGCGATCTGGCGGAGCTGCTCGTCCTGCAGCGGTGCTGCTGGGTCCAGGAGGCCATCGTCAACGACACCCTCGACCTGGCGCCGCTGCGGGAGACGATCGACGAGTTGCGGGCGTCGCTGGAGACCTGGCGGTGGTGGTGCGTACGCCGCGACGGCCGCCTCGTCGCTGCGGTGCGTGCCCGGGCGCAGGAGCGCGCCTGGCTCATCGGTCGCCTGATGGTGGCGCCCGACCAGGCGGGCAACGGCATCGGCTCCTGGCTGCTGTCGTACGCCGAAGGACAGGCGCCCGAGCAGACCACGCACTGCACCCTCTTCACCGGCCACCGCAGTGTCCGCAACATCAGCCGGTACGAGCGCGCCGGTTACACCCGCACCGCCACCGGCGACATCCCACCGGACAGCGTCCGCCTGTCCAAGCCACGCTCCGACGACCTGGCCGGCGCTGTCCAGCACGGTGTCCCTGTGGTGTGATCTCCAGGCATGAGGGTCCGGGTGGTCGGTGCCGGCGTCGTCGGTCTGACGAGTGCGCTGCGCCTGGCACGCGACGGCCATGACGTCGATGTGGTTGCCGCCCGGACGGGCGACGACACGACATCGGCGACCGCGGCGGCACTCTGGTATCCCTACCGCGCGTATCCGGCGGCGGAGGTGACCCGTTGGTCGGCGTCCACCTACACCACCCTGCGTGGCCTGGCCGCCGATCGGCGCACCGGCGTACGGATGCGCCTGGGTCGGGAGCTGTTCCGTCGGCCCGCCGCCGAGCCGTGGTGGCGGGACGCGGTGCCGGACCTGGCCCGGGTCGCCGCCGAACGACTACCGACCGGCTACGCCGACGGTTTCGAGCTGACCGTCCCGGTGGCGGACATGGCGGTCCACCTGCCCTGGCTGCTCGGCGAGGCGACCGCCGCCGGGGTGACGGTCCGCGCCGGGCGGTACGAGAAGCTGGCCGACGCCTTCGTGGGCGTGGATGCCGTGGTCAACTGCACCGGGCTCGGGTCCAGGGAACTGGTCGGTGACGTACACCTCTCTCCGGTGCGGGGGCAGGTGGTCGTCGTCGCCCAGTTCGGCCTGCGCGAGTGGGTTCTCGACCAGTCCGATCCGGCGCACCTGCGTTACGTCGTACCCCGGGGTGACACGGTGCTGCTCGGTGGCACCGCCGACGACGGCGACGAGGACCTGACCGTTCGGGCGGACACGGCCAGCGGCATCGTCGACCGCTGCGCCGAACTCGTACCCGCGCTGCGCGACGCGCGGATCCTCGGCCACCGGGTCGGACTACGACCCGGCCGTCCGAGCGTTCGGCTGGAGGTCGAGGTCACCGGTCGTGGTCCGGTGGTTCACTGCTACGGACACGGCGGCGCCGGCGTGACGCTCTCCTACGGCTGCGCCGAGGACGTCGCCCGCCTGGTGTCCGGACTCCGCTGAGCGACATCACCCCGCGAGCCGACGCGCCGACATCACCGCAACGGCACGACCGGCGACATCACCGTCACGGCGTGGACGACGGCAGTGTCACCGTCACGGTCAGGCCGCCGTCGGGGCGTGGTTCAGCCTCGGCGACGCCGCCGTGGGCCCGGGCCACCGCCCGCACGATCGACAGCCCGAGCCCGAAGCCCCGCGTGCCGGCGACCCGCTCCCGGCTGAGCCGCCGAAACGGCTGGAACATCGTCTCCACGTCGTAGCTCGGGATCACCGGACCGGTGTTGACCACGACCAGCGTGGGACGCCCGGCCACCTGCCCGGTACGCACCCGCACCCAGCCGCCCGCCGGCACGTTGTGCCGCAGGGCGTTCTCCACCAGGTTGAACACCAGCCGCTCCAGCAGCACCGGGTCGCCGACCGTGCGGACCGGTTCCAACGAACGGTGCACCGCAACACCGGGGTGCCCAGGCGTAACCTGCTCGACCACGTGGGCGGCGATCTCGGCGAGGTCGACCACCGCGCGCTCGGTCACCTCACTCTCCGAGTCGGCGAGGGTGAGCAGACCGTCGATCAGCCGCTCGTGCCGTTCGTTCACCGACAGCAACGCTTCACCGAGCCGACGAACCTCGTCCGGGGCGTCCGGTCGGCTGACCGCCAGCTCCACAAGCGCCCGGTTCAACGCCAGCGGCGTACGCAACTCGTGGGAGGCGTTCGCCACGAACCGGCGTTGGCCGTCGAAGGACCGGTCCAGCCGCTCCAGCATCTGGTCGAACGTGTCGGCCAACTCCCGCACCTCGTCGCGGGGGCCGGTCAACGCGATCCGTTCGTGCAGACCACGTCCGGCGGAGTCGGCCCCGGCGATCCGGCGGGCCGTCCCGGTGATCTGGTGCAGTGGTTGCAGCGCCCGGCCGGCGACCAGCCAACCGATCACCACGGCCGCCGCCGAGACCACCACCAGCGCGAGGCCGCCCTGGGTGAGCAGCGACTCCAGGGCGGAGCGCTTGGCCTCGCTCTGCACGTCCTGGATCAACATGCGGATCTTGTCGAGGTCCTCCATCGACGTCGGCATCCGGGTCACCACGGTGGCGCTGTCCGGCAACTCGGCGCGCATCGGCTGCGGCATCCGCTGGTCCACCAGCACGTACGTGACGCCGAGCAGAACGATGCCGGCGAGCAGGAGAAGACCGCCGTAGACCAGGGTGAGGCGGGCCCGCAGAGTCAGTCGCTTCACCGGATCGTGTACCCCGTGCCGGGCACGGTCTCGATCACCGGAGGATCGCCGAGCTTGCGCCGCAGCTTCATCACGGTGACCCGGACCACGTTGGTGAACGGATCGATGTGCTCGTCCCACGCCCGCTCCAGCAGTTCCTCGGCGGAGACCACCGCACCGTCGGCACGCAGCAACTCGGCCAGCACCGCGAACTCCTTGCGCGACAGCGACACGTACCGACCGTCGCGGTACACCTCGCGGCGGCCCGGGTCCACCGCGAGGCCCGCCCGGCGCAACGTCGGTGGCGCGGCGGGCCGGGCCCGCCGGGTCAGCGCGTGCACCCGGGCGGCCAACTCCACAAGCGCGAACGGCTTCACCAGGTAGTCATCGGCGCCCAGGGCGAGGCCGGCCACCCGGTCACGTACCGCCGCGGCCGCGGTGAGCATCAGCACCCGGGTGTCACCCCCGGAGTCCACGATCGCCCGGCACACGTCGTCGCCGTGCACCACCGGCAGGTCCCGGTCGAGCACCACCACCGCGTACTCGTTCACCCCGAGCCGTTCCAACGCGGCATCGCCGTCGTACGCGACGTCGACCGCGAACGCCTCCCGGCGCAGCCACTCCGCGATGGCGTCGGCCAACACGTCCTCATCCTCGACCACCAGCACTCGCACCGGTCCATGGTGCCGCGACCGCAGATAACGCCGCCGTAAACGTGATCGGTTACGCCCGCGATACGTCACCGCGGATGCACTGGTCCGGTGTCCGGCGACCGTCGTCGGACACCGGAGAGGACACCGACGATGCGACGGAGCACACTCACGCTTCCCGTACTGCTGATCCTGGCGCTCGCCGGGTGCGCCGGCCAGGACGGCGACCGTACCGGGGTGGCCACCGCCGGCGGCGCCGCCGCGCCCACCGCCTCCACCGCCGGAGACGATGCCGCCGGCAGCGACGCCGAACGAAGGCTGGAATTCGCCCGCTGCATGCGGGAGAACGGGGTGGAGATGCCCGACCCGGAGGCCGGCAACGGACCGATGTTCCGGTTCGACGGCAGTGTCGACCCGAAGCAGGTCGAGGCCGCCATGGAGAAGTGCCGCCACCTGTTGCCCAACGGTGGGCAGGCGGCGCAGCTCGACGCCGAACAGCTCGAACAGATGCGAGTGATGGCCCGGTGCATGCGCGAGAACGGTGTGCCCGACTTCCCGGACCCGGCAGCGGACGGCCGCATCCAGATCCAGCGGGACGCCCTGGGAATCGACCCGGACGACCCGGCGTTCCGCTCCGCCTTGGAGGCGTGCCGTCAGCACGCCCCGCAGTTCGGGGGCGGCCGGTGACCCGTCGCACCCGCCTGCCCGCCGCCGGTGGCGCGGCGCTGATCCTCGTCGCCGGAGCCGGGGTGGCCGCGGCGGTCGGCTTCGGTGGTGGCTCCGGCGACGGCTCGGTCGAGGCCCGCACCGCCACGCCCGGCAGCGCCGCCGTCACCCGACACACCCTCGCCGACGCCGAGACCATCGACGGGGAGCTGGGATACGGGCCCAGCCGGACCGCTACCAGCCGGCTGCCCGGCACGCTCACCGCACTGCCCGACACCGGCGCCACCGTGGCGCGCGGCAAGGCCCTCTACGCCGTCGACAACGACCCGGTGGTCCTGTTGTACGGACGGCTGCCCGCCTACCGGACGCTGCGACCCGGCGTCGAGGGTGCGGACGTCAAGCAGTTGGAGCGAAACCTGGAAACCCTCGGTTACTCCGGCTTCACCGTCGACGACGCGTACACCTGGGCCACCGCCGAGGCGGTCCGTGCCTGGCAGGACGACCTCGGCGTGCCGGAGAACGGCCGCGTCGAGCTGGGTCGCATCGTCTTCGCCGACGGTGCCGTCCGGGTGGAGGGTCACCAACTGGACGTGGGCGCGGCCATCCAGCCGGGGCAGGCGGTGCTCACCTACACCGGCACCAGCCGGCTGGTCACCGCCGAACTCGACGTCGACGACCAGCGTCTCGCCGAACGTGGCACGACGGTGCAGGTCACCCTGCCCGACGGCCGGCAGGTGGCCGGGAAGATCGACACCGTCGAGACGGTGATCCGCAACGGTTCTGCGGACGCCGGTGGCGACACCAGCGCCGAGACGAAGATCGAGGTGACGATCGCGGTCGAGGATCAGTCGGCACTGGCCGAATTCGACCGGGCGTCCGCCGAGGTCACCTTCACGGTCAGCGAGCGTGTGGACGTGCTGACCGTGCCGGTGGCCGCGCTGCTGGCGCTCGCCGAGGGCGGTTACGGCCTGGAGGTTCTCGAAGACGGAACCAGCCGGAT
Source organism: Verrucosispora sp. WMMD703 (assembly GCF_049178935.1). Lineage (NCBI taxonomy): Bacteria > Bacillati > Actinomycetota > Actinomycetes > Micromonosporales > Micromonosporaceae > Micromonospora > Verrucosispora sp. WMMD703. The sequence continues at coordinate 3,934,368 of NZ_JBMHMM010000004.1, forward strand.
CGTCGCGGTCACCACCGGACTGTTCGCCGACGGTCGGGTCGAGATCACCGGCGACGGAATCGTCGAGGGCACCACCGTCGGGATGCCCCGGTGAGCGGGGACGTGGTCGTGCTCGGCCAGGTCGGCAAGCGGTACGGCGACGATGTGGTCGCGCTCGCCGAGGTGTCGCTGCGCATCGGGTACGGCGAGTTGGTGGCCATCGTCGGCCCGTCCGGTTCCGGCAAGTCGACGATGCTCAACGTGATCGGCACGCTGGACGAGCCGACCTCGGGCACGGTGGTGATCGACGGTCACGAGGTGGCGCAGCTGTCCGACCGGCAACTCTCCGCGTTGCGCGCCACCCGGATCGGCTTCGTGTTCCAGCAGTTCCACCTGGCCCCGGGCGTACCGGTGGTGGACAACGTGGCGGACGGACTGCTCTATGCCGGCGTACCCCGCCGGGAGCGGCGGCGGCGGGCGGAGGCCGCGCTGGATCGGGTCGGTCTCGGGCACCGGCTCGGGCACCGGCCGCACGAACTCTCCGGCGGCGAACGGCAACGGGTCGCGGTGGCCCGTGCGGTCGTCGGTGAGCCCGCCGTGCTGCTCGCCGACGAGCCGACCGGCAACCTCGACACCGGCTCCGGCGCGGCCGTGCTCGACCTGCTGCACGAGCTGCACCGGGCCGGGACCACAGTTGTCGTGATCACCCACGACCGGGAGATCGCCGCCGCCCTGCCGCGGCAGGTGCGGATGCGCGACGGGCGGATCTGCGCGGACTCGCGGCTCGTGTCGAGCGGGGTGAGCTGACATGTCGGTGACCTTGCAGAACCGGCCGGGCGCGCAGCTCACGCCGGCCCGGATGCCCGCCGCCGACGTGGTGCGGGTAGGCGGCGTCGGGCTCCGGACCCGTCCGCTGCGGGCCTTCCTCTCCGCGCTGGGCATCGCCATCGGTATCGCCGCGATGATCTCCGTGGTCGGCATCTCGTCGTCCTCGCGCGCCGAGCTGGACCGTACCCTGGCCGCGCTCGGCACCAACCTGCTCACCGTGTCACCGGGCCGGACCCTCTTCGGTGCGGACGCCCAACTACCTGCGGACTCGGTGGCGATGATCGGCCGGATCGGTCCGGTGACGCAGGTGGCGGCCACCGGTCAGATCGCCGACGCCAAGGTCTACCGCACCGACCGGATCCCGCAGGCGGAGACCGGCGGCATCGCGGTACGGGCGACCCGGCTCGGGCTCCTGGACACCGTCGGCGGCGAGGTGGCCAGCGGCACCTGGCTGAACGAGGCCACCGCCCGGTACCCGGCGGTGGTGCTCGGCGCGACCACCGCCGAGCGGCTCGGGCTGGGTGCCGCCGGCCCGGACGTGCAGGTGTGGCTCGGTGGTCGCTGGTTCACCGTGGTGGGCATCCTCGCTCCGGCACCGCTGGCACCGGAGCTGGACAACTCGGCCCTGGTCGGCTGGGCCGTCGCCGCGAACCACCTGGGCTTCGACGGTCACCCGACCACCGTCTACACCCGGACCGAAGCCGACCAGGTCGAGGCGGTCCGCGCGGTGCTCGGGGCGACCGCCAATCCGGAGGCACCCAACGAGGTCGACGTCTCCCGCCCCTCGGACGCGTTGGCCGCCGCCCAGGCCACTGACGAGACGTTCACCGCGCTGCTGCTGGGGCTGGGCGCGGTGGCCCTGCTCGTCGGTGGCGTCGGAGTGGCCAACACCATGGTCATTTCGGTGCTGGAGCGGCGCTCGGAGATCGGGCTGCGCCGCTCGCTGGGTGCCACCCGGGGGCAGATCCGCACCCAGTTCCTCGCCGAATCGCTGCTGCTGTCAGCCCTCGGCGGAGCCGGCGGGGTGCTGCTGGGCATCCTGGTGACCTCCGGGTACGCGCTCTCCCAGGGCTGGCCGACAGTGGTCCCGGCGTGGGCGACGATCGGGGGTGTGCTCGCGACGCTGCTCATCGGCGGCTTGGCCGGCCTGTATCCGGCGATCCGTGCCTCCCGCCTCTCCCCCACCGAGGCCCTGGCGACCACGTGAGGCGGCCGGCAACCGGCCGCCACGGTGATGCCGGCAGGGGCACCGGGTGCCCCTGCCGGCGTCACGTCACAGGGTGATGCCCAGCACCTGGCGCAGCCGGTCGGCCATGGCCCGGTAGCCGCGGGCGTTGGGGTGGAAGGAATCCTCCGGGTCGGCGACCACGAACCCGTTCGACCACGGATCACCGCTGCACACGCGGTGGCCCTGGAACACGTCGTAGGCGTCCACGAAGACGATCCGCCCGTCACCGGTCGCCCGGACGGCTGCGGCGATCATGTCACGGGCCTGGGCCGTGGCCTCGGCGATGCGGGTGAGTTCGGCGGTGTCGATGGTGGCGTTCGTACCGAAGCATCCGCTACTCGTGGGCAGTGGGTCCACCCCCGGCACCGGCAGGAAAGCCGGGTAGCTCAGCACCGCCAGCACGGCGTCGGACCGCATCCGGGAAAGGATGTTCTGGTAGAGCGAGACCAGCCGGGTCTGGGTGGCCTGTAGCTCCGCCGGGGTGACCAGTGGGGCACCGCCGCAGTCCGACAGCGCGCAGTCGCGCAGCTTCGCGGCGAAGCCGAGGTCGTTGCCACCGATCGTGACCGTCACCAGCCTCGTGTACGGCTTCACGTAGTCGACCTGGGCGAACTCCTCCAGGCTCTGCCGGTTGGTCAGGTCGTTGATCCGCGCGCCGTGACACGCCTTGAGGTTCGTCCGGTCGATCGGCAGACCGCGGAAGCGGTCGCCCTGGACCTGCATCGAGTAGGTGGCGTTGGCGCGACGGCAGATCCCGGGGTTCGGCGGGCCCAGGTACGGCGGCGCCCCCGTGCCGGCGGAGTAGGAGTCACCCAGCGCGGTAAAGCGAATCACCGGCGCCGCCAGTCCACTGTCGAACGTTCCGGTGCCCAACACGATGTGCAGCAGATCCGTGCCGAGCCCCTCGCAGAGCAGGTAGCGCAGGCCCGGCAGCGGGCCGCAGGCGCCCCAGGCGGAACCGACCGGCGCCAGCAGGTAGAGCTCGAAGAGGATCTCCACCTGGCGGCCACCGTCGTAGAAGTCACCGGGGATCCGGACGCCGCCGCTGGTGGCCCCGTAGTAGTACCGGTTGAAGGCGAACGGCGAGCCCACGTACAGCAACGTGCCGTCGTAGCCGGGAGTGCGGTCGACGACACCGGCGACACCGTACGCGTAGTCGAGGTAGAAGTTGCAGCTCAGCTCGGCGAGATACTCGACGGTCGCGGAGTAGTTGTCGGCGTCGGCGTTGACCGACGTCCGGCGCGCCACCTGCTCCTGGCAGTACCAGTCCGCGTCCTGACCGGCGCCGGCGGTCCGGCTGCGGACCGCGGACCCGGCGTCGGCCCGCAGCCCGTTCCCGGTCGCCTTCTCCTGCCCCGGCAGGGCCTTGGGACTGACCGGTGCGGTCCGGCTGGTGAACGGCGCCGGCCGGGTGCCCTTACGCGGCACCACCACCGGTCCGGGCAGCGTGGGTCGTGGCTCCCAGGCCTCGGTCGACGCGTTCTCCGGCTGGGCCGGCGCGATCGTCGAGCCGGTCGGGGCGGCCATCGCCGGTTGAACCGTGGTCAGCAGACCGACCACCATCAGCATCGGCACGGCCGCCGCCCAGGAACGTCGCCGTAGCGACCACCACGCGATGGCGGTCCGGTGCCGGAACCGGCGCTTTCCGTCCACGATCATCACCCCTCACGTCTCGCAGAATCGGGTACCGGCAGGGTGGCAAAGCGCGCCAGTGGAGCGGATCCGTGAAACTACGCAAGCGGCTACGCAGCTGGCCCGTGGTCGCCGGGAACCTCGGTGAGCCGGCGGGCCATCGCGGTGCGGGAGTGGACCTGGAGCTTGGCGAAGACCCGGTTCAGGTGGGACTCGATGGTCCGTGGGCTGAGGTAGAGCCGCGCGGCGATCTCCTTGTTGCTCAGGCCGGTCGTCGCCAGGCCGGCGATCTCCCGCTCCCGGGCGGTGAGGACGGCATCACCGCCCGGTCGTCCGGCACGGGCCGGGCCGGCGGCACGATGTCCGGCGAGCACGGATGCGGCCCAGCCGGCGCCGCAGGCCCGGTAACCGGTCTCGGCGCGGTCGAGTGCCGCGGCGCCGGGGCCGGGCCGGCCCGCGACGAGGTACGCGGCACCGGCGAGGTGGCAGGACAACGCTGCCTCCATCGGCGTTCCGGCCGCCGCGAAGCAGGCCGCCGCGCTCTCCGCCAGCATCGTCGCCCGTTCCGGGTCCGCCATCCGGTACGCGGTGAAGGCCCGGGCGAACCGGGCCAGTCCGATCTCGTACGGCAGACCGGCGGCCGTCGCCCGGCGTTCCGCCCGCTCACCGACCTGCCTGGCGGTGGTGTGGTCACCTCGCCCGACGGCGGCGACGGCCGCGACCAGGTCCCGCGCCACCAGCACCGGTGGATGTCTCGACGGCGGTGCCGCCGGCTCGATGAGCAGGTCGGCGCCGCCACCCCAGTCGCCCGCGACCGCCCTGGCCAGCGCCAGCTCCACCCGGTTTATCCGCCACCACGCCCGGGACCGTGGCTGCCCGACCGCCACCTCGGGCCCTGCACCGCTCAGGTCGGCGTCGAGGTGAGCCGAGGCGGGGCCGGCGGTGTCGAGGGCCGCAGCCGGGCCGGCGGTCCACAACACCGGGCGTAGCCGGACCACCGCCGCCATCGCGGCCATCTCCGTGCTGCCCACCCGCTCGGCAGCGGCCCGCGCCTCCTCCGCGGCCCGCACCGCACGGGCGAGCCGGCCAGCGCGGGTGTGCACAAGCGACTCCATGACGAGCAGGTACGGCGAGGCACTGCTCGGCCCGAGGCCGTCCAGGATCCGTCTCGCCCGCGCGAGATGTCGGTCGGCGTCGGCGAAGTTGCCCAACTGGATCTCCACCAGCGCCAGCGGTGAGACGATCTCGACGTACGGGCGCAGGTCCGCGTCGCCGGTGGCGTCCACGGCGACGACGGCGGCAGCGAGCTGCTCGCGCGCCGACCTGGCGCAGCCGAGGTACAGGGTGGCCAGCGCCCGCAACGTCAGCGCCGCCGCCACGAGCACCGACCGGCGCTCGTCCAGCAGCTCAAGGGCCCGCTGCGCGTGGTGCACCGCCGAGGTCGGCTCCTCCCGGAACGCGTCCACGGCCGCCAGTTCCACGTGCAGCTTCGCCTCCTCGACCGGGTCGAGCCCGCCCCGCCCGAGCTGCGTGCCGAGCGTCGCGGCCGCCTCGGCGAAGTCGCCGAGCTGCCGGGCCACCGCCACGCTGAACGTCTCGGCCCGCCGCTGCACCGGCCCCTCGGCGCGACGCAGCCGCTGGAGCACCTCGCGACTGTGGGCCAACTCGCCGCTGCGGCCGAGGGCCCGGGCGTACCACATCGCCACCTCGGCACGCCGCTCGTCGTGCGCACCCATGTCCGGCATGATGCGCAGCGCGGTACCGAGCCAGCGGGCCGCCTGGGCGGGGGCCTCGTGCGCGAACGCGACACCCGCGTCGACAAGCGTGGCCACGGCGGTCTCGTCGCCATGGCGGGCGGACCGTTCCGTGTGGTGGGCCACCAACTGCCGGGACGCCCGCCGGCCGCGCAGATAGCCGGCGGTGCGGGTGTGCGCCTCAAACCGCCAGGCCGCACCGGTCAAGGCGTACGCCGAGGCCCGCATCAACGGATGCCGGTAGCGCAGCCGACCGCCGTCCGCGTCGAGCAACCCGAGCCGCCCGAGCTGGTCGACCGCAGCGGTGACCACGGGCATCGGCAGGCCGGCGACGTGCCCGACGAGGTCGATCGTGGTGTGGTCGCCGACCACCGCGGCGATGTGGGCGACCCGCTGCACCGACAGCTGCTGGGCGGTGATCTCGGCGGCGAGCCCGGCCAGCACGGACCGTCGCGATCCGGCGAGGCAGTCGGCGTCGACCGGGTCGTGCCGCCGAGCCAGGGACACCAGACCGTCCAGTTCGGTGTCGTCGAGCCGGGACAGCGCCTGGATGTACAGCGGGTTGCCGAGACTGGCCCGCAGGATCAGCTCCCGGCGGCGACGTGGCACGCCGGCCAGCAAAATGTCCAGGCTTGCCACGTCCAACGGCGGAAGGTCGATGAGGGTGGCCGCCGGACCGAGCCGCGCGATGGCGTTGACCAGCCGTGCCGGCGGGCAGGCGCTGCGAAACGTCACGGCGAGCAGCATCGGCACGGGCGGGGGGTTGCCGATCAGATGCTCGGTCAGCTCCAGCGACGCCGAGTCGGCCCAGTGCACGTCGTCGAGCAGCAGTGCGGCACCCGGCTCCGGCACCCGGGTGAGCATCCGCCGCACCGCCGCCGGCACCGACGGCTGCGCCGCGTCGTCCGGCCCGCTGCCGGCCGCCTCCACCATCTCGGCGTAGAGCCCGAACGGCACCCCCTGCTCGTACTGGGTGGCCCGGCCGAGGCGGACCAGCAGCCCGGCGTCGGTGGCCCGCCGTGCCAACTCGCGGAGGATGCTGGTCTTGCCCAGGCCCGCCTCGCCGCACACCTCGACCGCCACGGATCGCCCGGCGCGCACGGTGGCCACCGCGCTGTCCAGCGACTCCAGCTCGGCTGCCCGGCCCACCAGCACCGGATCGGGCCCGAATCCCACCTCTCGGCTGGCTGTCATCTCGCCTCCCCACGGGGAGTGTCACAGCGACAGCCATCGGTGACCATCAACTATCGGCCCGATCGTTGTCGGCGGCGTCAGTGCCGTGCCGCCGTCGACTCATCGGCGTCGCCGGTGCCGGACCGTCGCCGGCTCACCCGATGTCGACCTCGATCTCGGGCGCGTTGAGCAGTGTGTTGTGCACCGTGCAGTGGCTCGCCACGGCACGCAACGCGGGCCACTTCTCCGGCGGCAGGTCGGTCGGCGGTCGTACGGTGATCCGGATGGCCGCGACGCGGGCCGGCCGGTCGGTGGCCATCTCGAACGACGCGCTCACCGTCAGGCCGGCACGGCCGTGCCCGTGCCGGGTCAGGTAACGCCCGGCGTAGAACGCGACGCAGGCGGCGAGCGAGGCGGCGAAGAGCTCCGTGGGGCTGGGCGCGGTGTCCGCACCACCCGCGTCGACCGGTTGGTCGGCGAGCAGCCGGTGATCGCGTACCCGGATCTCGTACGCCTCTCCGGCACGAAACCGTACGTCGATCGGGTCCAGGTCGACTCTGGTGTCCGTAGGTGTCATAGCCCCTCCTCGGGTACGTCCGCTCTCATCTGATCCCCGGGAGAGGCTGCGCGGCAGGGCCGTTCGGCCTGCCGGAGCCGGGACAACTCGGTCAGGCGTTGCCCCACTGGCCACGGTGGATGACCGTGCCGGCGGCGCGGCGACGGCGGCGCTGTCGCCACTGGTGGTCGAGGTTCGGCCGCCCGTACGATCGGGTGGTGCGGGAGCTGCTGCGAGCGTGGTGGCACGAGCCGCGCCCGGCGGGTCCGCCGCGCGGATGGCGGGACTGGCTGCTGGTCGGCGTGTTCGTGGCGACGGCCCTGCTGGAGGGGCTCGTACGCTCGAATCTGCCGGCGCCGGCGTTCGTGCCGGTCCTGATCGGCGTCGGCCTCGCCCCGGTGCTGCTCTGGCGACGGACCAGGCCGTTGCTCATGGCCGCGGTCGCCTTCCCGGTGTGCGCCGTCGGCGAGGCCGTGGTCGGCGGCGATCTCAGCCTGCACACGCTGGCCTACCTGCTGATCCTGGTGTACTCGCTGTCGCGGTGGGGCTCGGGGCGTGCGGCGGCCCTCGGAGCGGCAATCGTCGCCGCGAAGATCGCGCTGTCGGCGGCGGCCGGTCACCTCGGTCCGGGCGACGCGCTGGCCGGGGCCGGGGTGGTCTCGGCCGCGCTCGCGCTCGGCGCCGCGCTGCGTTACCGGGCCCGTGCCCGCCAACGCGAGTTCGAGCAGGTGAAGCTGCTGGAGCGGGAGCGACTGGCCCGCGATCTGCACGACACCGTCGCCCATCACGTGTCCGCGATGGCGATCCGGGCCCAGGCCGGGCTGGCCGTACTCGACACGCAACCGGCCGCTGCCGCCGACGCGTTGCGGATCATCGAGGCCGAGGCGACCCGGGCGCTTGTCGAGATGCGCGCGATGGTGCGGGTGTTACGCCGCGACGAGCCGGCCGACCGGACGCCAGCCCCACGCATCGCCGACCTCGAACACCTGGCCGGCCGCTCCGCTCAGGGCCCGGCGGTCGAGGTGGAGTTCTCCGGTGACCTCGACGGGTTGCCCACGCCGGTGGCCACCGCGATCTACCGGCTGGCCCAGGAATCGGTCACCAACGCCCGCCGGCACGCCCGACACGCGACACGCATCGTGGTGCGCGTCGCCTGCGACGACGAGGTGGTGCAGCTACGGGTCAGCGACGACGGAGAGGTTCCTGGTCCACGGGCCTTCGGGCCCACCGGCTTCGGGCTGATCGGAATGCGCGAACGGGCCCAACTGCTCGGCGGCTCGGTCGACGCCGGGCCGAACCTCGATCGAGGCTGGACGGTCACCGCGACGCTGCCGCGCGTCGCGGCGGCATGAGCCACAGCGCGCGACGCCCGCCGGCCTGACGGTCGGGTCCTGGCCACCGGCTCGTCAGGTCAGCTCTGCCGGGGCCCGCGCGGTCAGCTCAGCCGGGGCCCGGGCGGTCAACTCGTCGCAGTGGGCGGCCGGGTCCGGACTCTGCCACTCGCCGTCCTGCCCGGCTTCAGTCGGGCTGGCACCGGCGTCGTCGCGCACTCCGGCGATCAGGTCGGCGGTGGTGTGGGCGCGGATGCCGAGCGGCGCGCTGTCGGTGAATCGCCCGACGACCGCTCGGACGTGCTGCTCGGCGGGGCGCGCGAGACCGTCGTACACGGCCGCGAACAGCTCCCGCGCCGGCTGCCTGAGCCAGCCGGGCGGCAGCAGTTCCACCGGTAGCTGCGGGTCGAGGGTGGGAAAGCGGCGGAAGGTGTCCATCACCTCGGTACGCGCTCGGACCGCCGCGGCGCCGTCGACCTGCCCGGAGCTGACCAGTGGCAGCAGCGATGTCCAACGGTCCAGGAACTCCGCGTAGTGCCGGGTGATGGCGTCGATGTCCCATGCCTCGATGGGGGCACGATCACTTATCGAACCCAGCACGTTCTGGCGGCCCCGAAACACCGTGACGGTGCCGAGGGTCAGCTGTTCGAGCTGTGCCCGCGCCCGCGTCGTCAGTTCGTACGGCGAGATCCACAGGCCGTCGTAGAGCGGCGCGTATCCGAGCCAGCGGAGTTGGCTGCGCAGCGCCCGCCGCTGGGCGTTGCGATCCTGTGGCAGCGAGAAGGCAACGATCGTCCAGCACCCGTCCCAGGGCGCCGCGACGGTGGTGGAGGTGAGGATCCAGTTGCCTCCGCTGGAGAGGTTGGCGGCGGCCGCCCGGCTGAGCCGGTACGAGCTGCGGCGTCCGTGCCGACTGCCTTCGAGCACCCCACGGCGGGCCAGCCGGCTGATCGCGGTACGGGCACCGGCGGTGGTCACCCCGGACTCGGTGAGCAGCGCGACGATGGCGGCGGAGGGCAGCGCGGCGCGGGTCCGCAGGGTGTAGTCCGCCAGCAGCGTCATCGCGAAACCCTGGGGCGAGTTGCCCACCTGTCGCCGCGGCATCCGGAGCGAGTTGCTCCCGTCGTCGGAATAGATCTCCTCGATGTGGAACGGGCTAGTCACAGGCGCTCCGGACTCGACTCGGGTACGGGGTATCGACTGTAGATGGACGCCGATGCGTCAGTCCGGCGGCCCGGCCGAGAAGCGGGCCACAGTTGATCGAGGCGCGTCGATTGACACTTCCTGGGCCCAGGAGAACAATATCTGCTACACGACGCCACACGGAGCCGGGCAGGGCAAGCCAGAGGTGGACACGCCGTGATCACTGCGGGGAGTTGGGCGCACCCGCGAGCACAAACGTGCAGATCGATCCCAGCCTGCGAGCAGGCGTTCGAAGGAGTCGTCCGTGAAAATCAGAAGGAAATTACTGCTCGGCATGGCCGTGTCGCTGGTCGCGGCCGGCCTGGTGGCCCCCACGTTCAGTCCGGCGTACGCGGCCTCGCTGACCGAGGTGACCAGCTTCGGCGACAACCCCGGCCGGATGCGCATGCACATCTACGTGCCGGACAACCGCCCGGCCAGGCCGGCGACGGTGGTGGCAATGCACGGCTGCGGCGGCTCAGGCCCCGGCTTCTACTCCGGTAGCGAGTTCGCCAGCCAGGCCGACCGGTACGGCTTCATCGTGATCTACCCGTCCGCCACCCAGCAGGCCGGCTTCGGCAACTGCTTCGACGTCTGGTCGGATGCCGCCAAGCGCCGCGGCGGCGGCAGCGACCCGGTCTCCATCATGTCGATGATCCGGTACGCGCAACAGCAGCACAACGCCGACCCCGACCGGGTCTACGCGACGGGCAGTTCGTCCGGCGGGATGATGACCAACCACATGTTGGCCCTCTACCCCGACGTGTTCAAGGCCGGTGCCGCGTTCATGGGGGTGCCGTTCAACTGCTTCGCCAACGCTGCGGACTACCCACCCGGGAGCAGCCAGTGCACCGGCGGCAACATGAACCGGACCCCACAGCAGTGGGGTGACGCGGTGCGCCAGGCATACCCGGGTTACTCCGGTCCGCGTCCCCGGGTGCAGCTGTGGCACGGCACCAACGACACGCTCGTGCCGTTCTCACTGCTGCAGGAAGCCGTCGAGCAGTGGACCAACGTGTTCGGGCTCAGCCAGACGCCCACCTCCACCGACACGCCGCAGGCCAACTGGAACCGCCGCCGATTCGCCGACACCAGCGGCACCGTCCAGGTCGAGGCGTACAGCATCCAGGGCGCCGGCCACAGCCTGCCCTCCGGCGGCATGGCCGCGGCAGCCGTCCAGTTCTTCGGCCTGACCAACCCGAACCCGACCACCCCGCCGCCGAACCCGACCACGCCACCGCCGAACCCCACCACCCCGCCGCCGAACCCGACCACGCCGCCGCCGAACCCGACCACCCCGCCGCCGGGCCCCGCCGCCTGCCGGGTTGCCGTCGCCGTCAACGCGTGGAACAACGGGCTCACCGAGAACATCACCATCACCAACACCGGCACCAGCGCGATCAACGGCTGGTCACTGGAGTTCACCCTGCCCGGTGGTCAGAACATCACCGGCGGCTGGAACGCCACCTACTCCCCCACCTCGGGACAGGTGACGGCGAGGAACGTCTCGTACAACGCCAGCATCCCCGCCAACGGATCGTTGACGATCGGCTTCCAGGCCACCCACACCGGTAACGCCGCAAGACCCAGCTCGTTCACCCTCAACGGGGCGTCCTGCACGGTCGCCTGACACCGCCGGCACTCCGGGGAGGGCACGTTCGCGTACCTCCCCGGGGTGCCCGCCGGATCGGCGGGCCGTGACGCCCAACCCGACGCGCCTACGACTCGGCCTGGACCCCTTGGGCGAGCAGCCCGTCGACGAGGGCGCGGAGGCCGTCGACATAGGTGTCGCGCGGCGCCAGCACCGCCCAGCGGTCACCGAGCGCCGCGAGATGCGGCAGTTTCTCGGGGTCGATGTTGCCGAAGAACGCGCCTCGGTGGTTCCCCCCGTCGCCGCCACCCCGACGCGCGGTGTGTGATCGGACGAGAATCTCCCCGACCGTGTAGTACCAGATGCTGCGGAAGACGTAGACGGCGTGGTCGGGGGTGCAGCCGTAGTCGATGGCGCCGGCCACGACCGCCTCGACCAGCCCCAGGGGCGAGTCGCCCAGCCGGGCGATGAATCCGTCGGTGGTGAGGACCTCGGCGGCCCACGGCCAGGCCGCCAGCGCGTCGTGGATCGTGGCGGCCGCGGCGATGACGCGTTCCTGCGGTTCCTCCGGCAGACCGGGGTGGGAGACCTGCTCTCCGTACTCATTGATCAAGAGGAACAGAAGGTCCTCTTTGTCCTGTACGTGATGGTAGAGGGTCGTCGCCCCCACGCCGATCTCGGCGGCCAGCTTGCGGATGGTCAGTCTCTCCCACCCGTTGCGATCGATGAGGCCACGCGCGGCGGCCAGGATCTGGGCGCGAGATGTCGTCGGCGGTCTGCCTGCTTTGAGTCGCGGCGCATTGACTTGGGGCACCGCCCCATCATGCCCCCTCCACCAACCGGGTTGCTTCCACGTGACGCGCTAGACAGCGGCCCACGGCCGATGTTAATTTCAGAACGCGTTCGAAAAGTCGGACGCTACCCGTCACTACGACAGAGGACCGGTTTTGCGGTGACGAACAAGGCATTAGTCAACGGACAATCAGCACTCGACCGGGGTGCCCGGCCAGGGCTCACCCTGGCCGCGGTGGCCGTCGTGCAGTTCATGGTTTCGCTGGACCTGTCAGTCGTGAACCTCGGTCTCCCGGAGATCGCCGAGAGCCTCGGCTTCAGCGAACTGGGCCTGACCTGGGTGATCCACGCCTACGCCCTGGCCTTCGGTGGGCTGCTCCTGCTCGGCGGCAAGATCGCCGACCGGTACGGCCACAAGCGGATCCTGCTCATCGGGCTTGTCGTCTTCGGCATCGCCTCCCTCGCGGGCGGTTTCGCCGACGTACCGGGCCACCTGGTGGCTGCCCGCGTCGCACAGGGTGTCGGGGCCGCCATGCTGGCGCCCGCCGCGCTGGCGTTGCTGACCGCGACCTTCCCGAGCGGCAAGGCCCGGGTGAAGGCGTTCGGCGTGTGGGCAGCGATGAATGCCGCGGGCGGCGCCCTCGGCGTTCTGATCGGCGGCGTGCTCACCGAGTACGCCGGCTGGGAGTGGGTGATGTGGGTCAGCGCTCCGATGGCCGCGCTCGCCATGGTCCTGACCTGGCGTGGCATCGCCAGGGATCTGCCGGTCGCGCCCGAAGGCCGGCCGGACGTGCTTGGCGCTCTCCTGGCCACCGGCGGCATGACGCTGCTGGTGCTCGGCATCGTCCGTACGGACCGGTACGCGTGGAGTTCGATGGTCACCCTCAGCACCCTGGCGGCGGCCATCGTGCTGCTCGTCGCGTTCGTCTACGTCGAGCGGACCACCACCCGTGATCCCCTGGTCCGGGTCGGGCTGTTGGCCAACCGCTCGGTCGCGGGCGCCAACACCTACAACCTCATCTTCGGCGCCACCATGGCCTCGGCCTTCTACTTCGTCTCGCTCTATCTACAGCGGGTGCTCGGCACCAGCCCGGCGGAGACCGGGCTGAAGTTCCTGCCACTGGCGATCGGCGTGGTCGTCGGCTCCGTCATCGCCATCAAGCTCGGCTACAAGGTGCCCGCCCGCACCCTGATGATCGCCGGCGCACTGGTCAGCGCGGTCGGATTCGCCGGGTTCGGCATGATCGACTCCGACGGCTCGTTCCTCGCTGACGTCCTCGTCCCGTCGGTGATCGCCAGTGTCGGCTTCGGGCTCTGCCTCGGGCCGATGGTCTCCACCGCCACGCACGGGGTCGCTCAGCACGAGACCGGCACGGCGTCCAGCCTGTTGAACAGCTCCCGTCAGATCGGTGCCGCGCTCGGGCTCGCCGCGCTCAGCACCGCCGCCTTCGAGTACTCCGGCAAGGAGGGCACGCCCAGCGCGCTCAGCGACGGGTACGCCTTCGCCCTGACCCTCGGCGCCGGGCTCTGGATCGTCGCCGCCGTCATCGCGCTCGTCGTGCTTCCCCGCGTCAGCCCGGCGACCCAGGCCGAGCAGGACGACCGCGAGCTGGTCGACGTGCCGGAAAAGGCGGTCTGACCGACGGCCGGTACGTCATGAGCGGCCCACTCGGTGACGGCCAGGGGCGGTACGCGACAACACACGTGTCGGGTGCCGCCCCTGGCCGGACAACACACCGTCGCCGGACTCGCGTGCCCGCACACGGTCGTCCCACCGGCCCCGGAAGTCCGGCCCGGGCCCGGTCCCGCGACCCGGCGGCCGCCCTGCAACGTGGAGGGTGCCGCAGCTGAAGGATGGGAAAATGCCCGCAAATGTACCCCGCAGCCGGCGCGTCGGTCGACCACCACGCCTGTCTCTGGAAGCGATCGTCGACGCGGCGACCCGGATCCTGCAGGACGAAGGACTAGAGCGGCTGTCGATGCGCCGCCTGGCGAACGAACTGGGCAGCGCCCCGATGGCGCTCTACCACCACATCCGCGACAAGGACGAACTGCTGGTCCAGGTGATGGAGTCGCAGGCCCGGGACATCTCCCGGCCGGCCCTGCCCGCCGATCCCCGGGAACGGCTGATCGCCGCTTCGGTCCTGCTCTACGACCTCCTCGCCGAACGTCCCTGGATCGTCGAGGTGTTGACCAGCGACAACCTGATCGGCCCCTCGGCGCTGTGGATCGTGGAGGAGATGCTGGACGCCGCGATCGACTACGGCCATTCCGCCGACGAGGCACACCACGTCTACCGCACGATCTGGTACTACATCGTCGGGAACCTGATCATCCGGGTGGCCAACTCCCGCCGCCGCGCTCACCCCGGCACCGCCCACCAGGACGAGGTCATCGCCCAACTGACCGCCGACACACACCCACGGTTGGCGACGATCGCCGACCGATGGGCCGAACTCAACGCGCGGGAGACCCACCAACGGGCACTGGCAGCGATGATCGACGGCCTGCTACCGGCACGCAGCTCAGTCAAACCGCAGCGCACCGGAGTGCACACCGCCCCCATGGCCGCCACGAAGAGGCCGGACCGGCAGGACACCGTCGATCCGAGCCAGTTGGAGCTGTTCATCTCGCTGTGCATCCCGCCCTACGGTTCGCCGGCGGAGTTCAGCGTCAGCTGGTACCCGGCCCTGCGAACCTGATAGCGCGGCCCGGGCGGCGCGGTCGCCCAGGAATGTCGGCCGTCAACTGGCTGCCGGCGACACAGATATGTCAGTGAGACATGATCATGTCTTACTGACATACCGCGCACACCGAAATGCGTGCCCGGCCCAGCCGCCGCGCCGCGGACAGCTCGCCCGGTCGGCCTCTGGCGAGCGCCTAGAGCCGCAGCTGAGGCGAGTGCAGATCCAACCAGGTGTGCAGGTCGAGCACCCGCTCCAGGGCACCACGCATCGCCACCGGCATCCCCGTCGGGTCCTGCGCCACGGCCTGTTGGGCCCAGTTCCGGTCGATCAACGCGAACACCTTCGCTTCCCGGTCGGCCACCAGCTCTTTCACCTGCTGTTGGAGGATTCCCGCGTACGCCGGGTTCTGTGTCGACGGGTACGGGCTCTTGACCCGCTCCACCACCGACCGGGGCAGTACATGGGCGGCGGCCTGACGCAGCAGGCTCTTCTCCCGGCCGTCGGAGACCTTCATCGACCAGGGCGTGTTGTAGACGTACTCGACGAGACGGTGGTCGCAGAACGGCACCCGCACCTCGAGCCCCACCGCCATCGACAGCCGGTCCTTGCGGTCGAGAAGGGCACGCACGAACCGCGTCAGGTGCAGGTGACAGGCGATCCGCATGCGTCGCTCCGCCGCGGACTCCCCGTCCAGGTGCTCCACCTCGGCGAGCGCCGCAGCGTACTGATCCGCCGTGTAGGTGCCGACGTCGAGCCGCTCGCGCAGTCCCGCCTCGATGTGATCAGTACGGCCCGGCAGGGTCAGCGGCGGGATCACGGTCATCCACGGGAACGTGCCGGCGTTCAGGGCCGCCTCGTGATGGAACCACGGGTACCCGGCGAACACCTCGTCCGCCGCCTCCCCGGACAACGCCACAGTGGAGTGCTGCCGGATCGCCTTGAACAGCAGGTACAACGACAGGTCGAGATCGCCGAAGCCGTTCGGGATGTCGCGGGCGGCCACGGCAGCGCGCCGCACCGCGGGGTCGGACAGCTCGGCCGGGTCGAGCACCACGTCCCGGTGTGCCGACCCGACGTGGGCCACCACGTCGCGCACGAACGGCGAGTCCGGGGTGTCGCGCATCTCGTCGGGTACGAAGTTGTCCTCCTGGCCGACGAAGTCCACCGAGAAGCTGCGCACCTGCTCGCCCCGCAAACCGAGCCGCTGCGCGGCGATGGAGGTGATCGCGCTGGAGTCCAGGCCGCCGGAGAGCAGGACGCACTGCGGCACGTCGGAGATCAGCTGGTGGTCGATCACGTCGGTGAGCAGGTCACGTATCCGGGCCACGGTGTCGTCGAGGCTGTCGGTGTGCTCGACCGCGCGCAGGCGCCAGTAGACGCGCTGCCTGATCCCGGCGCGGTCCACCGTGACCAACGCCCCGGGCAATACCTCGTGCATGCCCTTCCACAGCGCCCACCCGGGTGCCTTCGTCTGGGCGAACAGCTCACGCAGCCCATCGGTGTCCACCACCTTGGGCGCCAGCGGGTTCGCCAGAATCGCCTTGGGCTCGGAACCGAACAGGACCCCGTCCGGCGTCGGGTAGTAGAACAGTGGCTTGATCCCCATCCGGTCACGTACGAGGAGCAGCTTCTGGTCACGCTCGTCCCAGACCGCGAAGGCGTACATGCCCTCCAGGTGGTCCACGACGCTCTCCGCCCACTGCAGGTACCCGTGAAGCACGACCTCGGTGTCGCTCTCGGTCCGGAAGGTGTGCCCGAGCGCCGTGAGCCGTTCGCGTAGCTCCCGGAAGTTGTAGACCTCTCCCGAGTAGACCAGAGCCACCTCACCGGCGGGCGTACCCACGCTCATCGGCTGCACGCCGCCAGGCAGATCGATGACCGCGAGGCGCCGGTGTCCCAGCGCGGCGTGCGTACGCACGAACGTCCCTCGGTCGTCCGGCCCCCGGCAGGCCATGGTCTCGGTCATCGCGTCGAGCGTTTCCCGCTGGCGCGTCAGGTCGGCGTCGAACGATACCCAGCCGGCAATACCACACATATCGTCCTCATTCCACTCGTGTCGTGCGCGATGCTCGTCGGTCCGGGTCAGGGGGTGGACGGCCACGGCACCGCCGACGTGGCGGAGACCGCGCGGGCGCGCGCCGTGAGAAGCTCGACCACCGCGTCACGGTGCTCGTCCAGGTAGAAGTGACCGCCAGGGAAGACGTGGAGCTCACACGCGCCGTCGGTGGCGTCGTGCCAGCCGGTGGCCTCGGCGACGGTGACCTCCGGATCCCGGTCGCCGTAGAGCACGGTGACCGGTGCCCGCAGCCGCACACCGGGCAGCGGCCGGTAGGTCTCGCTCAGGCGATAGTCGGACCGGATGACCGGAAGAAACGCCTGAATGAGCACCGGGTCGTCGAGGATGTCCAGATGGGTCGCCTCGGTGCGGCGCAACTCCTCGATCAGCTCGTCGTCGCTGCCGAGATGCACCTGACCCGGTCTGGCCAGGTGCGGCGCGGGATGCCCGGACACCACAAGCGCCGCCGGCGGGTCACCCGCCGCCGTGAGACGGCGGGCCACTTCGTACGCGACGACCGCGCCCATGCTGTGCCCGAACAGAACGGTCGGTGTCGGCGGCCCTGCCAACGGCAGGTCCGCCGCGAGGGTGTCGACCAGACCACGCATGTCCGCAGGGACCGGTTCGGCGAACCGGTCCTCCCGACCTGGGTACTGCACGGCGAGGAACTCGACGTCCCAGGGCGCTGCTGTGAGCCACGGGCGGTAGTAGCTCGCGCTGCCCCCACCGTGCGGAAACAGCACCACGCGGGCACGGGCGTAGGGCCGGGGAGCGAGCCTGCGGAAGGCCCCCACGACCAGCTCACCGGCCGACATCAGGGCAACTCATTCGCTCGCGCCGGAGACCATGGAAAGACTCCAGAAGTCGGCGTACCGCCCGCCGCGACGCAGCAACTCATCGTGGCTGCCCTCCTCGACGAACTGTCCGTCATCGATGAAGACAACGCGATCGGCGCGTTGGACGGTCCGCATCCGATGCGCGACCATGACCACCGTCCGACCCGCCATCAGACGTTCAATGCCATCGTGAACGGCCGCCTCGTTCACCGGATCGAGAGCCGAGGTCACCTCGTCGAGCAGCACGATCGGTGCGTCCTTCAACAGTGCCCGCGCGATCGAGACCCGCTGACGCTCTCCGCCGGAGAGCGACGCGCCGCCTTCGCCGACATTCGCGGCCCATCCACCAGGCAGCCGCTCGACGACCTCGTCGAGCCGCGCGGCGGTCGCCGCCGCCCGCACCTCGGCGTCGCTGGCGTCGGGCCGACCGAGTCGTACGTTCTCCTCGATCGTGCCGTCGAAGAGGTAAACGTCCTGGAAGACGATGGCGATCTGTGCCATCAACACGGCCGGGTCGATCTGTCGGACGTCGACACCGCCCACCCGCACCGCCCCCGACTCCGCGTCGTAGAACCGGGCGATCAGCTGGAGCAGCGTGCTCTTGCCCGCGCCGGACGGACCGACGACGGCCAACCGCTGCCCCTGCGGCACCGACAGCGACACCTCGTCGAACACGGTGCGATCGCCGTGGCGGAACGTGACCGCGTCGAACTCCAGGTCGAACCGCTGTGGCCGGACCGGCTGGTCCGCTTCGGGCAGCGGCTCGGTGCGCAGCACCTTGTCGAGCCGGTCCAGCTCGGCACGGGCGGTACGCAGCTTGCCTCCGATGTCGGACAGGGACAGCAGCGGGTCGGCGCTTCGGGCCGCGAGCACCAGAATGGACAGCACCTCCGCAGCGCCGAGGTCGCCGTCGAGCGCGAGATAGGTCCCCAGGACCAGCACGGTGGTGAAGACGGCCTGCACGATGACCGTCAGACCCACCGCGCCGGGCAGCACCGACATCGTCTGCCGGCGGGAGGCCCGCTCCACGCCCTGCAACGCGTCGTCGAGCAAGCCGAACCGCTCGCCACTGCGGCCACCGGCCCGCAGCACCGGCTGGGCCTGGAGGTACTCGATGACCCGGGCGCTGGCCTCGTTGTTGCGCGCGGCGTTGTCGGCGTCGTTGGCGGCCATCAACCGCGCGGTCCATCGCTGGGTCAGCACCACGAGCGGCGCGGCCACCAGCGCGGCCAGCCCGAGCTGCCAGTTGAACACCGTGATCACGGCAACGATCGTCAGCGGCGTCACGCAGGCGGAGATGAACGGCCCGAGCAGGTGCGCCGACACGCCCATCGCCGCGAGCAGGCCACGGCTGGCCATGACCGACACCTCGCCCACCCGGGCGGCGTTGTACCAGCCGATGGGCAACCGGGCCAGGTGTTCGCCCAGGCCGTGGTACATGCCCCGCAGCATCGTGGTCCCGACGCGCATGCCGGACAGATCGCTGACGTACCGCAGCACCGCGTAGACCGCGACGGAGACTCCGAACGCGATCAGCCACGGCCAGGCGTCCGACGGGGTGTCCCCGAACAGGGCCCGCAGCACGGGCACCAGCAACGCGTAGAGCAGACCCTCCAGCACGGCGGTCACCGTCATCAGGGCGACCGTACGACGCATCGGCTTGGCGTACTCGTCGCCGAGCACCCGCAACAACATTCTGATCATCGGGAAAGGTCTCCTTGCAGTGCACCAGCGCGGGCTTCGCTGTCGTCGGCGACGGCCGACTGCTGGGTCCGCCAGAAGGCGGCGAACTTTCCGTCCCGGGCGAGCAGGTCGGTCGGTCTGCCCTGCTCGACGACCGCTCCGTCCTCCAGCATCACGACGAGGTCGGCGTCGGCGATGGTCTCCAGACGGTGGGCGATGACCAGGACGGTCCGGTCGCGCAGCGTCGCCAGGGTCTGTCGTACCGCCTGGTCTGTCTGCGGGTCCGCGAAGGCGGTCGCCTCGTCCAGTACCAGCACGGGCGTGTCGGCGGCCAGGGCACGCGCGATGGCGATGCGTTGCGCCTCGCCGCCGGAGAGCTTGACCTCCTCGCCGATCACGGTCTCGTAGCCGCGGGGCAACGCGAGTACGCGGTCGTGGATGTGCGCCAGCTGGGCGGCGCGCATCACGTCCTCGGTGGTCGCGTGCGGAACCGCCAGCGCGATGTTGTCCGCGACCGACGCACGTAGCAGCCGGACGTCCTGGAGGACGAAGGAAACTCGACGGTAGAGCTCTCGGCTGTCGATGTCGCGCAGGTCGACGCCACCGAGGCGCACCGAGCCGTCCGTCGGGTCGAAGAACCGGGGCAGCAGTTGCACAAGCGTGGACTTTCCGCTGCCGGACGGCCCGACCACCGCGGTGAGGGTGCCCGGTTCCAGTGTCAGGTCGATCCCGCGCAGCACCTCGGGGCCGTCGTCGTCGTAGCTGAACCGGACGTCCCGCAGCTCCACCCGATTGTCCTGTGGGGTGGCCGGACGCGCGGGCTGCGGCAGCGCCCCCACCCCGAGGACCTCGCGGATGCGGCTCACCGCACGGCCGGCTGCCTGCATGTCGTCGAAGCCGTGGCCGAGGGCCGCGACCGGAGCGGTCAGCCCCAGCCCGAGCAGCAGGAAGGGGAGCAGGTCCACCGGGGCCATGTCGCCGGCGGTGATCCGCACCGTGCCGCCGATCAGCACCACCAGCAGCACGAAGGGCGGCGACAGCGCCAACTGCATGCCGGCGGCGACAGCGGAGACGCCGCGTACCCAGCGGGTGAAGATGTCGACGAACTCGTCGGCGGCGGTGAGGAACTTGCGGTGCGCACGCTCGGAGCCGCCGAACGCCTTGACCACGGCGATGCCCTGCACGAACTCGACGACGGAGGTGGCGATGCGGCCCATCGCCGCGTCGAAGTTCTGCTGCTCGCGGGTACGCGCCGGAGTCATCAGCAACGGAACGTGCGCGATGGCCAGCACCACGGGGATCAGGGTGATAAGGGTGAGCCGCCAGTCGACGGTCAGCAGGTAGACCAGCGACACCAACGGCACGACGAAGGCGGAGACCAGTTCGCCGGGAGCGTGGGCGATGAACGGGTGCACGGCGGCGACGTCGTCACCGACCACCTTCGCCAGCTCGCCGCTGCGACGGCGGGAGAGCCAACCGATGGGCGCCTGACCGAGGCTGCGGGCCAGCGCCCGGCGCAGCGACAGCTGCACCTTGCCGTCGAGGACGTGACCGAGCCCCGACGACGCGCCGGTGAAGACCAGTCGGACGAACAGACCGATCGCGCCGAGGATCACGAAGGTCCATACCCGGTCGGAGTCAACCGGACCGGGCGACAGCAGGGCGCGCCCCAGCTCGATCACCGCGAACAGCGGTGCCAGACCGGCGACGGCGCCGATGACCTGCAGGACCACGACGACCGCGAAGCTCGGGGCATGGGCGCGCAGCAACGGCCCCGTGTTCACCGGCTGCCGTCCCGTGGGAGTGCCTCCCGATGACGGCGTGGACTGCTCTCCTGCCTCAACGGAGTGGGTCGCACTCATCGCTCTCCCGTCCCTATTTTCAAACACGTTCGAGAATTACTCTACCCCGAACCCATCCACCGAGCTACCGTGAACCGGCATGCCGCGAATGAACAGGTTGTGGCGCACCGCGGAGATCGGTGACCACCAGCGGGTCACCCGGATCCGGGGCAGCCACCTCGGGATAGCCGAGTGCCTCGGTCAGCTCCTTCCAGGCGGTCGCGACGGCCAGGTGTCGCTGGCCGCCCCGCAACGGGTCCACGCCCGCGTCGATCCGCTCGCGCAGGTCGTCGAGGGCGGTCAGCACACCGTCCCCCCACAGCTCACGCACCACGCCCGACCAGGTGGGTGTCTCTGCCGGGCCCACGTAGTCCGCGGTGGGTCCGAGCACGTCCGACCACCGCGTGTCGGTGGCCACCGCGCCCGTGAGGAAAACGCCCGCCGGATCCGCCGGGGTACGCAGCACCGGATTCCACAGCACCGGACCATGGGTGTTGGCCAGCATCAGGTTGCCGGCGTCGGTGCCGACGGTGACCCGGTGCAGCAGCAGACTCGTGCTGTCGTCGCCCGCCTGCAACCGATTCTCCACCCGCAGCGTCAGCGGTACCCCGGCGACCTGCCCGTCCACGCTGGTCAGCGGCCGGCCGGTCCGGCTGCCGACAGCCGCCAACGACCACGGCCGCAGCCCGTCGAAGACCTCGGCGAGGATGTCCAGCAGGTCGAAGCAGACCTGCACCGCACACACCGCGTCGACGAAGACCGGCTTGCGCAGCCGGACCAGCGTGCGGGCAGCGGTGATGAACTGCCGGACCGGCTGCACATGCGGGTAGAAGGTGTTGACCACGTACTGGGCTCCGGCGCGGCGCGCCGCCCGCAGGCAGTCCGCCAGCTCCGCCGGGTGCACCGGATGTTCCTGAAGAACGTGGATGCCCCGGTCGAGCAGTGCCTTGGCCAGCTCGACACCCGGCCCACCCCCGACCGCGGTCGACACCACGACGCAGGCGGCGTCGATGTCGCGGGGCAGGTGGGCGACCGAGGAGTACAGCGGGACGCCGTACTCCTTCGCCAACGCCACCGACCGGGTGCTGCCCCGAGCCAGGATGCCGGCGAGTTCGAACCGCTCCGGGGCGCGGGCAATTGCCGACAGGTAGACCTGGCCGAACCGCGTACCGCACACGACGACGCGCATCGGGCCCAACGCAGGGCCGCTCACCGGCGAGCCTCCAACGCCGCGAGCACCGTCGCCACCTGCGACGGCTGGAGACAACTGAAATGGTCACCAGGGACGTCGACGACCGCCAGTTCGCCGAGACAGACCTCCGGCCAGAAGCGGGTCGCCTCGGCGCCGGCCCCCGGCAGCAGATCCCCGACCACCGTGGGCCGCAGGAGAGTGACGTCTGCGGCGTAGGGCTCGGGTTCGTGCCGCGCCACCGCCCGGAGGGTCCGCACGAAAAGGATGTGGGCCGCCGCCACCCGCTCCGGGCCGCCCCACGCCGGGTCCCGGTCGGCGACAGCCTGATGCAGCTGGGCCTGCCTTTCGGCGGTTGGGCGCCGCCCGAGGGCGCAGAACCGCTCGGCGACCGCGGTCAACTGCTCGTCACCGGTCAGTCGTCCGAGCGCACCCGCCGGCACCACTCCCGGCGAGTCCGCCAGCACGGTCATGATCGCCCGGTCGACGACCGCCTCGTCGACGGCCCAGCCGAGGGTCGCCGGGTCGACGCCGGCCGCCCGCGCGAAGGCGTAGTCCTGTACGAGTTCGTCGTCCACCCGGTACGGAACGCGGTGTCCGGACAGGACCGTCAGTCGCACCGTCGTCCCGGCCTCGCTCAGCGCCCTGGCCAGTTCCAGGGCGATCGAGGCACCGAGGCAGTAGCCGATCAGCTCGACGTCGTCGAATCCGGCGGCCCGGATCTCACCCGCGTAGCGTACCGCCAGGTCCTCGACCAGGGTGGCGTCGTCGATCTCGCCGGTCGCGCCGCTGTCCGGCGCGACGAGGCCGAACACCGGCCCGCCCGCGCCGAGCCCGCCGGCCACCGCCCGCAGCGCCGTGAGGGTGCCCGTGCCATCGTGCACGAGCAGCCGCACCGGCCCCTGGGCCGCGCCGCCGAGCGGGACCAGTGACGACCGTCGCGCCGTGGCAGCCGCCACCGGCTCCGACGCCAACCGCGCCGCCAGGCCCGCGACCGTCGGCTCGTCGAGCAGGGCGCGCAGCAGTACGTCGAACGGCAACCGGGCGGCCTCGGGCAGCTGTTCCCGCAGTTGCCCGACGAACCGCGCCGCCAGCAACGAGTTGCCGCCCGCGTCGAAGAACCCCAGCTCCCGGCTCGGCGGCGGACCGCCGAGCACCTCACCCCACAACTGGGCGAGGTGCTGCTCGACGCCCGGACGTGGCGGTTCGGTCCGCCCGGCGGGCACGGCGGTCGGCGTGGGCGTCGACTCCAGCAGCCGCTTGCGGTCGACCTTCCCGTTCGCGGTCAACGGCAACGCCTCGACGACACGTACCCGCGCGGGAACCATGTACGCGGGCAGCCGCTCGGCCACCCACGCGACGACCTCGGCGGGCTCGACCGTGCCGGGCGGTCGCTGCGGCACCACGAACGCGACAAGCGCGCGTTCGAGCGTGTCGTCGCCGGACGCCAGGACCACGCAGGTGCTGACCGAGGGGTGCTCGCCGAGCACCGCCTCGATCTCGCCCAGCTCTATCCGGTGGCCACGGATCTTGACCTGCTGGTCGGCCCGGCCGAGGAACTCGATCTCTCCGTCGGGAAGGTACCGACCCAGGTCACCGGTGCGGTACAGCCGCTCCCCCGTCTCCGGGTGGCGGATGAAGCGCTCGGCGGTCCGCGCCGGGTCGTTGAGGTAGCCGTCCGCCAGGCCGACACCCGCGATGAACAGTTCACC
This sequence comes from Verrucosispora sp. WMMD703, assembly GCF_049178935.1. Classification (NCBI taxonomy): domain Bacteria; kingdom Bacillati; phylum Actinomycetota; class Actinomycetes; order Micromonosporales; family Micromonosporaceae; genus Micromonospora; species Verrucosispora sp. WMMD703. The sequence goes on from NZ_JBMHMM010000004.1 coordinate 3,958,418, forward strand.
GGCGACCAGATCGGGGCGGTCGCGCAGCGCGGAGTCGAGCACGTGGAAGCGTTGGTTCGCCAACGGCAGTCCGTACGGGATGCTGCGCCAGTGTGGATCGACCGTCCGGATGCGGTGGTAGTTCGACCAGATCGCCGCCTCCGTGGCCCCGCCCAGGCTGACCAGTTCGGCGTCGGGCACGTGCCGTGCGGCGTGTCCCGGCAGCGACAGCGGGATCCAGTCTCCGGACAACAGCGCCAGACGCAGGCTGGACAGGGCCGTGGGTTCCACGTCCAGGTAGTGCATCAGCATCTGCAACTGCGCGGGAACCGAGTTCCACAGCGTGACACCGTGGGCGGCCACCATCGCCGCCCAGTGTGACGGGTCGCCACGCCGCGCCGGGTCGGGCAGCACCAGCGCGGCGCCACGGGCGGGCGGGCCGAACAGGTCGTAGACGGACAGGTCGAAACTCAACGCGGCGAGCCCGAGAACCCGGTCGGAACCGGTGACGTCGAAGCGCTCGTTGATGTCGTGCACCGTGTTGGTGGCGGCCCGGTGGCTGATCATCACACCCTTGGGCGTCCCGGTCGAACCCGAGGTGTGCATGACGTAGGCCAGTCCGGTCTGCTCCGGCCCGGAGTCGGTCGGGATCTCCGACAGCGGCACCGGCGGCGCGCCGGTCACATCGACGCCGGCGACCTCGGCCGGCAGCGTACCGACCGACGCGCCCGCGACGACCGCGAACCGGGCGCCGCTGTCGACGAGGATGCGGTCCCGGCGCACAGCGGGCTGACCGATGTCCACGGGTACGTAGACGCCGCCGGCGAGGAGCACGCCGAGCACACCCACGACCTGCTCGCACGACTTGTCGATCAGGACGCCGACGAGGTCGCCGGGCCGGCATCCCGCGACGCGCAACCGTTCGGCGACCCCGGCCGCGCGGGCCAGCCAGTCACCGTAGGTCATCGACCCGGCGGCGTCGATGACCGCCACCCGGTCCGGATGCTCGCGCGCGTAGGCGACCAGCGGCTCGTGCAGCAGGCCAGCCGGCACGGGCGCGTCGGTCGCGTTCGCGGCGGTCCGGCGGGCTCGTTGCGGGCTCGGCAGCGGCTGCGGATCGACCGCAGCCCACGTGGTGTCGTCGGCGGCCAACTGGTGCAGCAGGTGCACGAACGCGGCGAACATCTCGTCCACCACGTGTTCGGGGAAGACTCCCTCCCGGACATCCCAGTTCATGTCGAGGCCACCGAACTGGTCGCCCACCTGGCAGTCGATCCACACCTGCGGGGTCTGGCTGACCCCGTACACCGGCCTCGGCTTGCGGCCGGCCACCGACGGTTCGCCGCCGCCGACCCCGATCGCGCCGGTGAACACCACCGGCAGCACCGCCGCGGCGTCGCGGCCGCGACGCCGGGCGAGCTCGCGCAGCACCTCCACGCCGCTGAACAGCCGGTGGTCGAGGTCGTCGAAGACCCGCTCGCCGAGGGCACGCGCCCGGTCTGCGAAGCTCGTACGCCCCGGGCGGTCCACGGCGAGCACGCTCAGCGAGGTGAAGTCGCCGAGCAGGTGGTCGACGTGCGGATGCAGCGGCATCCGGTTGAGTACCGGCAGCCCCACACAGAAGCGGTCGTTGCCGCTCCAGCGACCGATCGTCTCCGTGTAGGCGGCCAGCACGGCGTTTGCGGGGGTGATGCCGTGTCCGGCGGCGCGCGCCTTCAGTGACCGCCACACCCGGTCGTCGACGGTGGCCGCCAGGCGGCGGAACCGCGCCGGTGCGGTGACCGGGTCATGGTCGTCGCGCAGCGGGAGCGCCGGGGCACCGGGCAGTTCGTCGACGCGCGCCAGCCAGTACGCGCGGTCCCGGCTGTACCGGGAGGTGTCCCGCAGCCGACGTTCGGCGAGGACGTAGTCCCGGAAGGTGGCCTCCAGCGGAGGCAGGACGCAGTCCGGCTGCCGGTAACGGCGGTCGAGTTCGGCCAGCACACGTTGCAGGCTGAGCCAGTCCAACGCCATGAAGTCCACGGAAACGTGCAGCACGCTACGGTCGGCGGCCAGGGTGAGGCGCAGCTCGTACATCGGCCGCTCGCCGGTGGGGTGCACCCGGTGCGACAGCTCGTCGCGCACCCCGACGATCGTCTGTCGTACGGCGTCGGCCGGCACCCCGCGCAGGTCGGTCACCGTGAGGCCGGTGCGCGGTGGCGCGGGCAGCACCCGCTGGGAGCCGTCCTCCTGGATGACCGTCCGCAGGGCGTCGTGGCGGCGTACCAGGCCGTCCCACGCCTGCCGCATCCGCTCCGGGTCGATGTCCGCCGGGTACTCGAACTCCTGGTAGAGATGGCAGGAGACGCCGCCGTAGGCGAAGGCCGGGTTGCGTCCGAAGAGATAGGCCGACTGGATGTCGGTCAGCGGAAAGGGCTCGTCCCGCGCCTCCGGTTGGTCCCGCCACACCGGGTCGAGCTGCTCGGCGGCGTTGCCGGTGGTGTCGGACATGCTGGCCAGCAGCTCGGCCTTGCTCTGCCGCAGCCGGGTGAGCAGTTCGTCGGTCATGCTGCCGCGGGGAGCACGGAACCGCAGCTGCTGGCCCTCCCGCCAGACCCGGATGCCGGCGCTGGCGAACTCGTCGAGCAGGTCGCTGGCGTTCACACCGCACCCTCTTCGAAGTCCTCGGTGGTGTCCCAGCCGGCGGGGCTCGTGCCACCCGTCGCCTCGCGCAGCTCGTCGATGAGCGCGCTCAGGCCGGCGACCGTCGCGGCCCGCATGACGTCGCGCATGGGCAGCTCGACGCCCCACGCCCCCCGTACCTCGGCGACGAAGCGGGTGGCGAGCAGGCTGTCGCCGCCGAGCCGGAAGAAGTTCTCGTCGCGACCCACGGCGTCCAGACCGAGCAGCTTGGCCCAACGGTCGGCGACGAACGCCTCGGTGCCGCCCCTCGGCGGGGCGCCCACGTCGCGTGGACGGTCGACCGCCTGTTCGAGGACCACCTGGATCCGTCGCCGGTCGACCTTGCCGTTGGCGCTGAGCGGCAGCGCGGGCAGCACGGCGACGTGGGCGGGCACCATGTGCTCGGGCAGCCGCTCCTCGGCCCACCGGCGCAACCGGTCCGGGTCCACGCCGCCGGTGGTGGCGGCGGGCCGGTCCGCGGTCAGCAGGATCTCGCCGGTGGCCTCGGTGCGCAGTACCCGTACGTCACTCAGCCCCGCCGCGCTCAGGGCGCGCGTCCAACGCTCTGGGCCGTGGAGCCAGCCGGCCGGCCCGTCACCGTCGAACCGGCCGGCCCGCGCCTCGAGCGGCAGCGCGGTCACCAGGGCCAGCGGCGTCGGGTGGGCGCGTTCGAGCAGGTACAGCCGGCCGCCGGCGGCGAGCAGGAGACCCATGGTCACCGCCGCCGTCTCCGGGTCGGACATCCGGTGCAGGACGTTGTTCGCCACGACGGCGTCGAAGGTGTGTACGTGTGGTGCGGCGATGGCGTCTGTACCCTGCACCGCGACCCGGACGCGGTGCCCGCGCTCACGCAGCGACGCCTCCGCCTTGGCCAGGGTCGGCCGGGCGGCCCCGAGCAGCGTGTACTCGGCCGCGTCTCCGGGCAGTGCCGCCAGCAGCCGAGCCGTGCCGCGGCCGCTGTCGGGCTGCCACTCGGCCACCACGCGCGGCGCCGTGCCGCCACGTCCCGTCAGGTCGTGCGCGATGGCGGCGAGACACTCGGCGGTGGCGGGCATCAGGTCGTTGAGCGCCTCCGGGGCCAGTACCGGGTCGTCCAGCAACGCGGTGGCCTCGGCGGCACCGGACAGGATGGCCGAGTAGAGCGGCGCGGCCCACTCCAGGGCGGTCGTGACCGGTGCGAGACGGGTGCCGATCGTGTTGTCCCGGATCCGCTTGACCCACCGCGCGTCCGTGACCTCGGCCCACCTCGGCCCAGGCGCGTACCCGTCGGGTGTGTCGGACAGGACGTCACGGTGCGCCAGATAGTCGAGCCAGACGTCCACCACCGGCCGTTGCACGGCGCAGACCGTGGACGGTGGGTCCGCCGGCTCGATCAGCGGCGCGACGACCTCGGCCAGCAGGACCTCGACCAGCTGATGTTCGAGCAGCAGCGGGTCTTCCTCGGCCGCGCCGATGACAGGTGGCAGGAATTCGTCGCCCGGTCGCCCGCTGCCGCGCTCGACGACCGGGAGACCGGAATCCGGCGCGGGCCCGCGCTCGACCACGGCGGCGACCACCTCGCGTCGGCCTTCGGTGACCACGACGGCGACGGCCTGAGCGACCTCGGGGTGCGCCTGAAGGCAGGACTCGATCTCGCCCAGCTCCACCCGGAAGCCGTTGATCTTCACCTGGTGGTCGAGGCGGCCCAGGAACTCCAGGTTGCCGTCGGGCCAGTACCGGCCCAGGTCACCGGTGCGGTACCAGCGCTCGCCATCCACCACCGGGAAGCGGGCCGCGCTCAACTCGGTGTCGCCCCGGTAGCCAAGCGCCACCCCGGCGCCGCCGATCCACAACTCGCCGGGCACCCAGTCGGGGCAGTCCCGTCCGCGGCTGTCCACCACGCGGAACTTCTGGTTCCGCAGCGGCGTGCCGTAGGGGATCGAGCGCCAGCCGGCCGGCACCTCGACGACCTCGAAGGAGTTCGACCAGATCGCCGCCTCCGTGGCACCACCGAGCGAGATGAAGCGGCACCGTCCGTCGGTCGCGCCGGCCAGTCTGCCGGGCAGGTCGAGCCCGATCCAGTCACCGGAGAGCAGAGCGAGGCGCAGCGTGTCCGGAAGGTGGGCGTCGTCAGCGGCGGTGAGCAACATGTCCAGCAGGGCGGGGACCGTGTTCCAGATGGTCACGCCGTGCCGGCGACACAACCCCAGCCACTCGGTGGCGTCGCGCCGGCCCGACTCGGGTACCAGCACCGCGGCGCCGCCCACCGCGAGCAGCCCGAAGATGTCCCACACCGAGAGGTCGAAGTCCAGCGCGGACACCGCCAGGACCCGGTCTGCCGGGCCAAGGTCGAACCGCTCGTTGATGTCCTCGACGGTGTTGACCGCCGCGCGGTGGGTGAGCTCGACTCCCTTGGGCAGGCCGGTCGAGCCCGACGTGAAGATCACGTACGCGGGGTCTTCGGGGTCGGCGGGCACCGGAGCGTCCAGCGGGTCGGCCCGCTCGGCGGCGTCGATGGTGAGGATCTCGGCAGCCACGTCGGCCGGGCCCAGCAGCCCGCTGCCGTCGAGGACGATCCGGGCACCGCTGAGTTCGAGGATGCGGGCCCGTCGCTCGGCGGGCTGGTCCACGCCGATCGGGACGTACGCCGCGCCGGCGGCGAGCACGCCGAGCACGGCCACGATCTGCGGTACGCCCTTGGGCGCCAGGACGGCCACGTACGACCCGCGGCCCACTCCGCGCCGGGCCAACGCCCCGGCGACGCGCAGGGCACGCGCGGCGAGTTCGTCGTGCGCCAGCGCCCCCTGCTCCCCCCACAGCAGCGCGGGCCGCCCGGCCCGGTCACCCGCCTCGGCGAAGAACCGCGTGTGCAGGAGGTTCTCGGTCATCGCCCGGGTCGACGAGTTGACCGCCGCGCGCGTGCGCCGCGATGCCGCCGGCAGAGCGATCTCCGGCAGCGCGCCCGTCCAGGCACCTGCGGCCAGCGCACGGACCAGCGTCTCGTACGCCGACATCATCTCGTCCAGCATGCCCTCGGGAAAGAGCGACTCGACGGCGTCCCACACCAGGCGTACGGTGCCGTCGCTGGTGCGGTAGATCTGGTGGTCGAGCCAGATCTGCGGAGTCTGGGAGATCATCCATGTCGGTTCGCCGAACCGGGCGGCGAACTCCTCGGGGATCAGCGGCGCGGACAGGTCCACGGAGAACACCACGGGCGCCGTGCGGGGCGACTCCGGGTCAGCGCGGGTGAACTCGCGCAGCACATCGACGCCGGTGTACGCGGCGTGCCCGATGTCCTCGTGCATCTGCTTCTGGAGGGTGCGCGCGCGGTCGGCGAAACTGTCGCCGGAGAGGTCGACCTCCAGCAGCACCAGGCCGGAGAAGTCGCCCACCAGCCGGGGCATCTCGGGATGCACGTCGAGGTCACGGTCGAACAGCGGAAGACTGAGCAGGAAGTGCTCGTCCCCACTCCAGCGGCTCAGGACCGTGGCGTACGCGGTGGCCAGCACCGCCGCGGGGGTCAGTCCCGCCTCGCCGGCCCGGCGCTCGAACTCCTGCCACTGGTCCACGGTGAGGTCGAAGAACCGACGGGCGAAGCGCTGCACGGTGACCGCGTCCGGATCGACCGCGAGGGGCAGCTTCGGCCCGCCGGGCAGCGCCGGCAGCCGCCGCTGCCAGTACGGGCGGGCGCGATCCCGTTCGGTGGACCGGTTGCCGGCCTGCTCGGCGAGGTACCGGCCGAAGGTGTAGCCGACCTCGCCGAGGGCCTCCGGGTCGTCGTAGAGGACGACCAGCTCCGACAGGATCACCCGGAAACTGGCCAGGTCCACGGCCAGCAGATCCACGTTGAAGTGCAGCCGGTCCACCCCGTCGGGTAGCCGGGTGAGCTGCACGTCGATCACCTCACCGCGGCCGACCTCCAGGATGCGGTGCGAGAGACGGTCGCGCAGATCCAGCGCCGCGGCCGCCGCGTCACCGGCGGGACGGTCGCGGAAGTCGTGCACGGTCAGGCCGGGCCACACCGGCTCGGGCAGGATCTGCTGGGTCGCATCGTCGGCGAACCGTGCCCGCAGCATCGGATGGCGGGCCAGCAACGCCCGGACCGCCCGTTCGAGGCGCCGCGCGTCCACTCCGGTCGACTCGAACTCGAGGTAGTTGTGGCAACCGACGCCGCCGAGCGCATGGTCACCCGAGCGGCCGAACAGGTACGCCTGCTGCACCGGGGTCAGCGGGAAGGCCCGGTCCGGGTCGTGGCGGGTGACGTCGGCGGGTCGCGGGGGCGCTGCCGACTCGGTCGCGGTCACGGTGGGACCGACCAGGCCGACCCAGGCCGACAGCCGCGGGTCCGTGGCCAGCTGGGTGAACGTGACCTCGGCACCGGCGCCGTTGAGTCGGCTGGTCAGTCGCATCAGGTGCAGCGACTGCAGGCCCAGTTCGAACAGGTTGCTGTCATCGTCCGCCGTGGTCAGTTCCATGCCGAGCAGTTCGGACACCGCAGCGCGCAGGGCGTCCCGATCCGTCCCGGTGCCGCAGTCGGTGTTTTCCGCCACCATTCTCAAGCTCCCTTGCGCGCTATCGACTCCGCTGCGGAATGTTCGGTTCGAAAGTGTCGACGGACGGGATGTGAGATTGATGTCAGGCGAACCGGCGACATCAGCGCCGACACCCGGCCCCGACCCTAACAGCAGCCCGCAGCACCGAGCAATCTGTTGCCACCCGGCGGGTGGCCGTGAATATCGTGGTCTCCGTCATGAGAAATGCACACCGGATCGACTACCGGTCCGCGCCGATCAGCTCGGTAAGCGAGTCACCCAGCATTGTGCCGCGGACGCCGAGATCGAAAGCCAGGTCGAAGTGGTTCCGCGACGCCACGACGAGGTCGACCACCTGACCGCCGCCGGCCCGGACGGCGTCGACGAACTCCGCCTGCTGCCTGCCGAACTCGTCGGTCTCGTTCTCCCCCCTCGCGACGACCAGCGGCGGCAGCGGCGCCGGCAGTCGATGGATCGGGCTGTAGGCGTGGGCCGTCTCCGGGTCCAGCCCCAACGCCTCGTTCACGTATGTCCGACGGACCGGCTCCAGGTCGTAGACGCCGCTGAGCAGGACCGCACCCGCCACCGTCCGATCGGGACGGTCTTCGTACCGTAGCCAGCCGGGCCCGTCGAGCAGCGACATGGCGGCCAGGTGCGCCCCGGCGGAGCACCCGCTCAGGTAGATCGATCCGGGGCTCGACGGCAACTGGTCGGCGTTTCGGCAGATCCAGCGGACTCCCTCGGCGACCATGTCGACGATCTCCGGAAGCCGGTACGCGGGCGCCAGGCCGTAGCCCAACGCCGCGACGGAGATTCCTCGCGGCACCAGGTCCAGCGCCATGAAGGCCGATTCGAGTCGGCTCAGCTCCTGCCAGTAACCACCATGGATGAACACCAGCAGCGGACCGCCCGGTCCGGCCGCCGGGAAATAGTCGAACAATTGCTCTTGTCGCGGCCCGTAACGCACACCGGAACGCACTTCGAGTCGGTTCCGGGCCAACGCGCTGCGTTCGGCGTACTCACGCAGGAAGACATTGATGTCCGCGACACAGGAACTCGGCGAGTACTGAATGTCCAGGGTTCGTTGGTCGTAGGTCAGATACACGTCTTCTTCGCTTCCGGGCCGAAACGGTCGCTGCTGAACCTTCACCACCTTCCCCCGCGGTCGACCGACCGCAGGGGAAGGTGTGCGTACGACGCGGTCGGAAGGTTCACTGGCTGGCGCGCATGGCGGCGAAGTACTCGTTCTGGGTGGGCAACTCCTGGACCAGTTTCTCGGCCTTCACCCGGATGCGCTCGAACTCCGCCAGGGCCGCCCGCTCGTCGGCCAGCTCGACGGCCGGCGAGTGCCGCACGTCGATTCCGCCCGTGCCCAGCAGGATGCAGTTGTACGAGTAGGGCGGCAGACCGTGGTAGTACGGGTAGATCGACTCCGAGTCCGGCACCTTGTGCTGCCAGATCTCGATCCGCTCCGCGAGCGCGTCGGGGATCACCCGGGTCTTGGTGTCCTTCCAGTACTGGTTGTCCACCCGCTTCGCCCCCCGGTAGTGCAGGCAGAGGAACTCCCGCACGCCGTCCATGACGTGGGTGATGGACCTGTTGTACTGCTCGCGCAGCAGGTCGTCGCCGAGCCCGGACGGGAAGTACTTGACCATCTGTTCGATGGCGTGGTGGATGAAGAAGATGCCGGTCGACTCCAGCGGCTCGACGAAGCCGCTGGACAGGCCGACCGCGACGCAGTTCTTCACCCACGACCGCTGGCTGCGTCCGATACGCATCCGGATGTGGTTCGCGGGCACGTCGGCCGCCTCGGGGCCGACGAACTCGCGCAGTACCCGCTCGGCCTCCTCCGGGGTCGCGTAGTCGCTGGCGTAGACGTACCCGGTGCCGATCCGGCTGATCAGCGGGATCGTCCAGATCCATCCGGCGTCCTGCGCGGTCGCGGTCGTGCACGGCCGCAGCGGCTTGCTCTCCATGTCCAGCGGCACCTGGAGAGCGACAGCGCTGTCGTTGGGCAGGGTGTCCTGGTAGGACACGAACGGTTCGCCGAGGGCCTTGTTCAGCAGCAGCGCCCGGAAGCCGGTGCAGTCGACGAACAGGTCGCCGGCGATCTCGCCGTGCTCGGCGGTACGCACGTGCGAGATGAACCCCTGATCGTCGAGCGCCACGTCGACGACGTTGTCGACGACGTGCTTGACCCCCCGCTGGGTGGAGTAGCCGGTCAGGAACTTCGCCAACAGGTGCGCCTCGAAGTGGTACGCGTAGGGGATCTGCGCGCCCTGGTACTCCGCGATCGTCGACCGGGCCGACGTCTCGTCGCGGGTCTGCTCGACGAAGCCCTGGTCCACCAGGCTGCCGTCGAGATACCGGGGCGAACGCTCGGCATCACACAGCGACGCCATGACGAAGCAGTCCTTGTCGAACCGCGAGGTCGTCGGGTAGCGCAGCCACCAGTCACTGAGGGGGAACCCGTCGACCGAGGCCATCTGCTCGAACGGGTGGTAGAAGTGATGGCCCGGCTCGCGCCAGTTCTCGAACCGGACGGCCAGCTTGTACGTGGCGTTACAGGCGGGCATCCACTCGGACTCCTCCAACCGCAGGAACTCGAAGAAGTGCCGGATGTCGCTGAAGGTGGCCTCGCCGACCCCGATCGTGCCGACGGTGGCCGACTCGACCACCGTCACGTCGATCCGGTCACCGAAGGCTGCCGCCAGGTACGACGCCGTCATCCAGCCGGCCGTACCGCCACCGACGATGACGACTCGCTGTGTCCTGCCGGGGTCGCGCGTGCTCTTGGCGGCGGCACCACTGACAGTCATTGCGGTTCCTCCTTGTACCCGATAACCCGGGACTCGACGAATGTGTCTGCTTCGGCTCAGTTCTTCACGACTCCGCCGTTGAGCCCCGGCGCGAAGACCTCCGGGAACAACGTCCGCTCGGTCGACCGCCACAGGTAGGCGGCACCCGCTGATCCGGCCGTACCTCGGGCCGCGCCGAGAAACTGCTCGGCCAGCTGGGCGTGCCGCGCACGCCATGACCGCACCGCGTCGTCGAAGTCCGCCAGCGCGGCGCGGACCCGCTCGGCCGCCCTCAGGCCACCGTCGGTCCGGACGCGGTCGCGGTACTCGACGAAGGCGCGCGACAGGGACTGTTCCTCGGACCGGGCGACGAGCCGGGCCCGCTCCCCCGGGGTGAACCCGGGTGTGTTGAGAAATCGCGGATCCCGGGCCCCGCAGAGGAACTCGATCTCCCGATACTGTGCGGACTGGAAGCCGCTCGACGAGCCGAGGGTCGCTCGGATCTCGTCGAACGACTCGGGTGTCAACGTGCTCAGCACGTCGAAGTGTCCGCTGAGCACCCGCATCGCCGCCGGCAGTCGGTCGATGTGCGCGGCGGCGACGTCCGCCCGGTCGCGGGTCAGCGCGTCCCGGGCGGACTCGACGTGTCGCAGGATGACCGCGAACCACAACTCGCATGCCTGGTGGGCGGCGAAGAAGAGGGTGCGGTCCGGCTCGTCGCGTACGCAGGCGATGTCGAGCAGCTCGTCCAGTCTGAGGATCTCCCCGTACGCGCGGTCGCGCCGGGTGTCCGTCGGATTGGTCATCGGTGTGCAGGCCCTCCTCAGCAAGGTGCCGGGACGGTGGCTCAGCGGTGCTGAAGCTCCCGCCGCCCCGCGCGCAGGGCACCCTTGTCGATCTTGCCGACGGGCGTACGGGGCAGTTCCGGCACCACGACCAGTTCGTCGGGCAGCTTGTACGGCGCCAACCCACGGTCGCGGATGTGCTCCCGGATCGTGCGCAGCGACAGCGTCGTCGCCGCCGCCTCCGCCTCGGCGGTGAGCACCACGAACACGCAGATTCGTTCATCGATGGCGTCGTCGGGGATGCCGACGACCGCAGCGTCCCGCACCGACGGGTACGTCAGCACATGGCCCTCCACCTCCTCGGCGGAGACCTTCTCGCCAACGTGGTGGATGATGTCCTTGAGCCGGCCCTCGATGACGATGCGCCCGTCCTCGGTGAGCTTGGCCAGGTCACCGGTCCGGTAGAAGCCGTCGGTGGTGAACGCCCGGCGGTTGTGCTCCGGCGCGGCGAAGTAGCCACGGATCGTGTACGGGCCGCGGGTGAGCAACTCACCGGTCACCCCGGCCGGAAGCTCGCGATCCTCAGGGTCGACGATCTTGACCTCGTCGTCCGGACAGATGGGCGTGCCCTCGGTGGTGTAGACCACCTCCAGCGGATCGTCGAGGCGGGTGTGGGTGATCAGCCCCTCGCCGATGCCGTAGACGTTCATGATGCGGCACCGCAGGCCCGACCTGACGCGTTCGACCGCTGCTGGGCTGAACTTCGAACTGCCCACCTGAAGGGTCATGCCGCTCATGTCCACCGGCATGGTCTGTGCCGCCTCGGTCCACAGCAGGGCGAGTGCGGGCACCAACGCGGTGTGGGTGACGCCCTCCCGAGCGATCAACGGAAAGACATGGTCCGGGCTGGGGTTGGCAGCCAGGACGGCCTTGCCGCCGACGAGCAACGCGCCCAGTACGCCGGGACAGCCGAGCGCGGCGTTGTGCGGCACCGGGTTGGCCGCCAGGTAGACGCTGTCCGCGCCGAAACCGGTGACCTCGGCGCACGCGAAGATGTTGTAGGCGTAGTCGTCGTGGGTACGGGGAATCAACTTCGGCACGCCCGTGGTCCCGCCGGAGAGCAGCAACAGGGCGACCTCGGCAGCGTCGACAGGTGGCAGTTGCCTCGGCTCGGCGCTGGCCAGTTCGGCCAGCGAGGTGAACTCGGCGCTGTCGCCGGCGATCACGACGTGCCGCACGCTCGGCACCTCGGCGCGGACCTCGCGGGCCAGCTCACGGTGGTCGAACCCCTGGAACCGGTCCGGGCCCAGGTATGCCACAGCATTCGCGGCACGAGCCAGGTGAGTGATCTCGTCGCGGCGATGGCCGGGCAGGGCCAGCACCGGTATCGCGCCGATGCTGAACACCGCCAGCAGGACCGACAGGAATTCGTTGACGTTGGGCAGGTGCAGGACCAGGCGGTCACGACTGCCGATGCCAAGGTCGAGCAGCCCCGCGGCGATCCGGTCGGCCTCGTCCGCCAGCTCCGCGTAGGTGACGCGACGGGTGACGTCCACCGCGGCCACCTTGTCCGGATGGCGGCGGACGCTGTCGTCGAAGAGCTGCCGAAGGGAGAAACCCCGCCAGTAACCCGCCTGTCGATAGCGTTCGGCGACGTCAGGCGGCCAGGGCACGAACCCGTCCAGCATCTGTCTGTCCTCCTTTGGTGCGGCGCTAACAGATTCCGGTAGCAGCCCAGAGCCCGCGTCGCACCCGACAGAGCCTTGACAGATTGTCGGGATGGACGGGCCGACTCGGTGACGCTCGATGTCGTGAGCCGAACACGGAGATCCGACCGTCGGTGGGTACGGACGCTCACCGGCGTCGACGAGCCCACCACGCGGCTGGTCTGCTTCCCGCACTCCGGAGGCACGGCTGCCGTCTACCGCCCCTGGTCCCCGCTGGTGCCAGCCGGCGTGACCCTGCACGCCGTGCAGTACCCGGGCCACGCCGATCGGCTTGCCGAGGAACCCGCCGGCAGCATCGCCGAGATGGCCACGCAGGTGGCCGCGGAGCTGCTGCGGATGCCGCCCGCCCGATGTGCGCTGATCGGACACAGCCTGGGCGCGCTGGTCGCCTACGAGACAGCGCGGGTGCTGCGGGACAACGGCAGCCCCGTGCACCACTTGTTCGTCTCCGGCGCGGCCGGGCCGCGGCTGGCGGGCGGCGGCACCATTCACCAACTCGGTGACGAGGAGCTGTGGTCGGCGATCGTAAAGCTCGGCGGGATCGAGCCGGAGCTCGCCGACCAACCCGAACTACGCGACCTGCTGCTGCCAGTGCTCCGATCGGACATCACCCTGCACGAGACCTACCGGCCCGCGCCGGACGCCGACCCACTGGACTGCCCGGTCCGCAGCTACTACAACACGGAGGACCCGCTGGTCGACGCCGACCAGGTCGCCGCGTGGGCCGCGGTCAACGAGCGCGAGTTCAGCATGCGCGCCTGGCCCGGCGGCCACTTCCGGTTGCACACCCATCCGGAGGAGCTGGTCGCCGACGTGGTGGCGACCCTGCTGGGAAGCGGTGTGCGGCGGTGACCCTCGACGGCAGGTCGGTCGTCGTCACCGGCGCCGCCACCGGTATCGGTCTGGGCATCACCGAGTGCCTCGTGAAGTCGGGCGCGCACGTGACGATCGTCGGCCGTCGCGAGCAGCCGTTGCGGGACCTGGCGGAGCGGTACCCCGCCGCCGTGACTGTGGTGGCGGCGGACGTGTGCGCGCCGGGCACCGCCGACCGGGTCGTCACCGTCGCCGCGGAGACCTACGGTGGGCTCGACGCGGTGGTCAACAACGCCGGACTGGCCCGGTTCGGCCCGATCGACGCACTCGATACGGCGTACCTCGACGAGATGTTCGCGGTGAACGTCCGCGCGCCAGCCGACCTGATCCGGTGCGCGCTGCCGCTGTTGCGGGTCAGCAGAGGCAGCGTGGTAAACGTCTCCTCGGTCGGCGGCGTCCTGTCGATGCCGGGACGTGCCTACTACGGCGCGACCAAGGCGGCCCTCAACAGCCTCACCCGGTCCCTGGCCCGCGAACTCGCACCGGACGTACGCGTCAACGCCATCCTTCCCGGGCCGGTGGACACCCCGATGTGGACCGACACGGGGCTGGACGACACCGGCATCGAACGGCTGCGGACCGACCTGGTCGCATCGACCCCGATGGGACGTTTCGGCGACCGCGCGGAGATCGGCCAATGGGTCTGCACGCTGCTCGACCCGGCGCTGTCGGGCTGGGTGACCGGCGCGCTGATACCCGTCGACGGCGGTCGCACCGCATGAGACCCGCCCAGTCAGCACCAACCCTTCACTGAACAGAGGTGGTCAGAGCGTGAGCCCCGAGATCTCGTCCGCTGCCAGCTTCATCCCCTCCTCGTGTCTGCACACCATCTTCCGCGCCGCGCAGGAGTCCGAGCGGCGAACCGGCGCCGAGGTGGTGAAGCTGCACGTCGGGGACCCGTACTTCCATCCTGCGGGGAATGTCGCCGACGCGTTCGTCGACGCGGTGCGGCGCGGCGACACCAAGTACACCGGCCCCGATGGGCTGCCCGAGCTGCGCGAGGCGGTGGTCGAGAAATTGCGTACGGACAACTGTGTGGACACCGTGGTCGACCGGGTACTCGTCACACCGGGCTCCTGCGAGGGGCTCGCCGCCCTGTTCCAGACCCTCACCGAGCCCGGGGCCGAGATTCTCCTGCCAGAGCTGCACTGGCCGGTCCACCTGCAGCAGAGCCTGCTCGCCGGACTCCGGCCGGTGCTCTACCCGCTGGGGCCGGGTTTCCGACCCGAGGTCGAGCGGATCGCGGCCGCCGCCAGCCCCCGGACCAAGGTGTTGCTGATCAACTCGCCCGCCAACCCCACAGGTGTGGTGCTGGACCCCGGTGAGATCACCGCCCTGCTCGACCTGGCCCGCGCGCGGGGCTGGCACGTGGTCAGCGACGAAGCGTACGAGCACTTCTGCTACGAGCGCGAGCACCTCTCCGTCGCCTCGCTGGAACGCGACGTCCCGGTCGAGGAGCGCATCGTGCACAGCGTCTTCAGCTTCTCCAAGAGCTTCGCGATGACCGGCTACCGGCTGGGGTACGTCGCGTTGGCCAACGATCGTGCCGCCGACGTCATGCGGGTGGTCCAGGAGGCGAACATCATCGGCACCAACACCCCGGTGCAGCACGCCGGGGTGGCCGCGCTGGCCAGCCGGTCCGACGCCGCCGCCACCAACCGCAAGCTGGTGCAGCGTAACCGCGACGTGGCCCTGCCACCGCTGGTCAAGGCCGGACTGCTCAACGAGCTGCCGGCCGGCGGCTGGTACGCGATGCTGGACGTGGCCCGGACCGGACTGGACGCCGAGACGTTCGCCCTGCGACTGCTGGAGCGCAAGGGCGTCGCCGTGGTCGCCGGCAACGGGTTCGCCATGCGTCCCCAGCTCGACGACCAGGGCCACATCCGCGCCCACGACTACGCCCCCTGGGCACGGCACCTGGTCCGCGTGGCGTTCTGCGTCGATCCCGGGTGGCTGGAGACCGGGGTACGCAAGATCCTGGAGTTTGTCGACGAGTGCGGCGACGACGGTCACCACTCCGCCGAATGAGCCGGTGCCCTGCCGTCGGGCCAGCACCTGGCCGGCAGGTACGGCAGTCCGGAAGACTCCCTGTGCGTTCGAGCGAGGAGGTGGGCACGCCATGCCGGAGCCCGTGACAGGCACCGTCGCGCAGCCACTGGTCGACCCGGCGCAGTTCCGTTCCCTCATGGCCACGCACCCCGCCGGGGTCGCCGTCGTGACGACCACGGCGACGGACGGTGCGCCATGGGGTATGACCTGTTCGTCGGTGTGCAGTGTCGCGCTCCAGCCGCCGACCCTGCTGGTGTGTCTACGCGCCGCGAGCCCGACGCTGGCGGCACTGCTCGACGTGTCAGCCTTCGCGGTCAATCTGCTGCGCGACCACGCCGAGCCGGTCGCGCAGCTGTTCGCCTCCGGCGCCCCGGACCGGTTCGAGAAAGTCTCGTGGATCCCGGATCCGGAGTCCGGGATGCCCCACCTGATCGACGACGCCCACACGGCCGCGGACTGCCGGGTCAGCAATGCCCTGCCCGTCGGGGACCACGTCGTGGTCTTCGGGACGGTACTGCGGGTACGCACCCACGCGGTCGCCCCGGTCAGCCCGCTGCTGTACGGCATGCGGCGGTACTGGTCGCTGGCCGTCACCCCGGACCCCGAACGTGGCGGGCCCGACCTCGACGGCCGACGGTGAACGAGTCCTCTGGAGTTGAGATGAGCAGTGTCCACACCGGCGCCCCGCCCGGCGCACCCCGTCCGACCGGCCCGAGGGCCCGGATCCCCGACTGCCCGCTGGGACGCACGGTGGAGGCCGTGGGCGCCTGGTGGACGTTGGAGATCCTGCACGAGATGTTCAACGGCCACACGCGGTTCGGGACCATCCGCCACAACCTCGGGACCCCCGACGAGCTGCTGCTGGAGCGTCTTGGTGACCTGCGGACCAGGGGCCTGATCGAGCAGGTGGCCGATGCTGCGGACCTGGAGGTCCGGGAGTACCGGCTGACCCCCTTCGGTAGGACGCTTCGTCCGCTGCTGCTGGTCATCGCGGCGTGGGGCAACCATCGGCTCGTCCCCCAGGAACGCAGCGTCATCCTGGTCGACACGGAGACCGGTGTGGAGGTGGAGCCGGTCGTGGTGGACCGGCGGACGGGCCGGCGGATCGACGACGAGAACGTGGTGTTCGCCTGTGGCCCGAAGGCGAGCGAGATGGTCACGGCGCGGTACCCGAAGATCATGCTGACCGCCTGAGGTTGTCGTCGTCAGGAAGGGTGGCGGTGTCCCGCCGCGTGTGCGCCGTGGAACGGCGTGCTGACGCCGTCGTACCGCAGGCGGAGCATCATGCCCTGGTCGGCGTGCGGCAGATTGTGGCAGTGGTTCATCCAGATGCCCCGGTTGGTCGCCTGGAACACGACCTCCCACACCTCGCCGGGGCGGACGTCGAACGTGTCCATCCAGAGCGGGCTGCCCGAGGACTGCTGGCCGTCGCGGGACAGGATCAGCACCGGATGGCCGTGCAGGTGCCAGGGATGGGTCTCCAGACTCCGGTTGACCACGGTGAACCGGACGATGTCGCCCTCGGTGACCAACTGGTCGGGGATCGACGGATGGCCGAGCCCGTTGACGGTCTGCGCGAACGCGGGTCGTCCGTCGACCATGGCCAGCCCACGGTCGAGCACGAGGGTGAAATGCCGGTCCGCGGGCGCGGTTCGCAACGGCACGGGGGTCGAGGTCCCGTAGGTGAGCAGGTCCAGTTCCGGCCATCCGGCGGTGTCCTCACCGGCCGCCGCACCGTCCGACGCGCCCGGCTGGGGCCGTAGCCACACCGCGGCCACGCCGTCGACGAAGAGCGCGACGGGGGTCTCCGGCATGGCGAACACCAGGTCACGCCGCCCACCCGCAGCGACCCGCAGCGCGGTCCGGCTCGTCTCACCGGGCCCGTGCAGGTCCCGGCCGTCGACCGCGACCACCCGAAACGGGGTGCCCGCCAGCGCGAAGCGACGCGGGTCGGAGTCGGTGTTGATCAGACGCAGCCGGACCGTCGCGCCGGCCGCCGCGACATGCTCGACGCCCGCGACCGCCGCGCCGCCGCTGAAGGTGTGCACGGGGACGACCACGTCGAGATCCGCGGGGTCGGGATCCGTGCGGGGGGCAACGACGAGCACGCCGTAGAGGCCGCGCCGCACGCCGACGTGGGACGCGTAGTGGGTGTGGTACCAGTACGTCCCGACCTGGTCGGCGCGGAACCGGTAGACGAAGGCGGTGCCAGGCGCCACCGCCGGTTGGCTGAGGCCCGGCACCCCGTCCTCCCCGCACGGCACGTCGTAGCCGTGCCAGTGCAGGGTCACGCCCCCGTCGATGTCCTGGTTGGCCAGGCGCACTTCGAGCAGGTCGCCCTGGGTGGCGCTGAGCTGCGGACCGGGCACCGCACCGTCGAAGGTCCAGGCATCGATGTCCTTCCCGGACGGCAGGCGCACGGCGGCCTTGCGGGCGGTCACCCCGTACGCGCGTCGAACGCCACCCGGCGCGGGAGTGTCCGGCCCACGCAGGTCGGCCACCGACACCAGCGATCCCCTGCTCGGGCCGGGACCACCGCCGAGGGTGTGCGCCGCCCCGGAGGTAAGCACCGACAGGCCCGCGCCGGTACCGGTCGCGCCGACAGCGACCACGCCGCCGGCCACGCCGAGGAAACCACGACGGGACAGGCCCATCCCGGCGTTCGAGACCGCCTCCCCCACGACCTCCGCGCCGGGTGCCGGGAGCGACCGCGCGGTCAGCAGTACGGCCGCCACCACGAGACCGACCGTGATCAGCGCCGTCGGCAGGGTCAGCGGGTACCCCACGAGGTAGGTGGTCACGAAGCTGGCCACCGCTGCGTACCCGGCGGCGAACAGCGCGACGACACCCGCCTTCTCGCCACCGGATCGCCGGGGCATTCCGGCGATCCGCGCGAGCAGCATCGGTCCGGCGGTCACCGCGGCGGCCAGGGCGGTGACCCCGAGCAGCGGCATCCCCAGCAGGACCTTCTCCTGGACGAACCACCAGCCCCGTCCGGCCAGCACCGCCACCGACACAGCCTTGGCCAGGGTGAGCAGCAGGGCCGCGCCGAGCAGCACCAGGCCGGCTCGGGCGCGGCCCCGTACCGCGGTCACACCGGCGGCGAGCCAGGCGGCGGCGCCGAGCAGCGCCCAGGCGTGATCGAAGACGGTCAGCGCCGCCGTGGTCATGACCGGGTCGCGTGGCTGAGCTCGGTGCGCGGCCAGGCGATCTGGCGAGCCTCACGCACCACCCAGATGGTGGCCCCGACGATGATCAGCCCGTTGACGGCGTGCACGCCGAAGATGAGGTGACCCGTCTCGGAGCCCTCGCCGAAGGACCTGGCGACCTCCCGGATCAGCGACTGGATGAGCACCAGCCCGGCCACCAGGGCCGTCCTGCCGATCACCCGGCCGGGCATCCGGGCGATCGCGGAGACAACCACCAGCACCACGGCGGAGAAGAGGATCAGGTAGCCGAGAAAGCGATGAGGGGAGAACGCCTCCTCGATCGGCGCGGAGTCGAATGCTCCGCTGGCGGCGAGATAGAACTGTGCGACCTCGGCGAGCAGCAACAGTGACGCCAGGCCCGCGAAGAGCTTCTTCATGGCACCGATCCTGGTGCCGGGACCACCGTCGCGCATGCCCCCAGGCGTGTCTCCGGCTACGCGAATTCGCGTAGCCGGAGACGGTCCGGATACGTCGCAGGGCGTAGTTGGCCACGCACCAGAGAGTGTGAGAGGTGCCGTAGGATCGCGTCATGACCCTGCGGGTGCTGCCGGAACGACTGCGGGCCTGGCTCGCCCGACGGCCTGCCTGGTTCGCGGACGTCCTGTTGGCACTGTTCATCACGGTGGTCCAGGTCCAGAGTGTCAGCGAGCACGGTGCCGTCCTTCCCGAGCCGATCGCCCGTCCCGCCTCGGATTTCGGGTACGCCGGATACGCCCTGGTGGTGTTGAGTGGTGTGGCCATCGTCGCCCGACGCCGGTGGCCGGTCGCCGTGTTCGCGCTCACCGGAGCGGCCAGCCTGGTCTACTTCGGTCTCGGGTTTCCCGACCGGATGGCCTGTCTCGGCCTGTTCGTCGCCCTGTACACCCTCGCCGCCTACGGCGACGGGCGTCGGTCGCTGCTGATCGCGGGCACCGGCACCGCGGTGCTGGCCGTCGGATGGTTGGTCGCCGGTGCGGATGTCCAGCCGAGTGAAGCCCTGGGCTGGGTGCTCTTCCGGATCGGAGCGTCGGTCATCAGCATCACGCTCGGCGAGTCCGTCCGGTCCCGCAGGGTCATCGCCGCCGACGCGCAGCGACGGGCCGAGCTGGTTGAGCGATCTCGTGAGGAGGAGACCCGGGCCCGGGTCGACGCCGAACGGTTGCGGATCGCCCGCGAGGTCCACGACACCGTCGCGCACGCCATCGCCATCATCAACGTGCAGGCCAGCGTCACGGCGCACGTGCTCGACAAGCGGCCGGCTCAGGCCCGTGACGCGTTGCGGGCCATCGAGCAGACGAGTTCCCGGGCACTGCACGAGATGCGCGCCGTGCTCGGCGTCCTACGCGAGGACGACGGGCGCGAACCGCACCCGGGTCTCGACCAGGTCGACGCGCTCGCCGGCAAGGCCCGCGAGGCCGGCTTGGAGGTCACCATCGAACAGAGCCCGGCCGTGGCACCGCTGCCGAGCGCGGTGGACAGCGCGGCCTACCGCATCGTCCAGGAATCGCTCACCAATGTGATCCGCCATGTCGGGCCGACCCGGGTGACAGTGACGATCGAGGCGACCTCCGACGCGCTACGCATCCGGGTGCTCGACGAGGGTGCCCGCGACCCGGTTCTGGTCGCGGTGGGTGCGGGCGGTCCACCGTCGGGCGGGCGTGGAATCGTGGGCATGCGGGAGCGCTGCCAACTGCTCGGTGGGGAACTGCACGCCACCGCACGTACCGGTGGCGGCTTCGAGGTCGTCGCCCGCCTGCCGCTCGCGCCGGTTGCGTCCCTCCCGTGACCAGCGTGTCCATCAAGGTGCTGCTCGCCGACGACGAGCGGCTGGTCCGCTCCGGTTTCCGGCTGCTACTCGACCTGGAGGACGACATCACAGTGGTGGGTGAGGCCACCAACGGCGCCGAGGCCGTCGAACTGGCTCGCGCCACCCGACCCGACGTCGTCCTGATGGACATCCGCATGCCGCGACTCGACGGCATCCGCGCCGCCGCGCAGATCGTCGAGATGCCCGGCATGGAGCAGGTCCGCATCCTCATCCTGACGACCTACGACACCGACGAGAATGTGTTCGAGGCCCTTCAGGCGGGGGCGAGTGGTTTCCTGCTCAAGGATGCCGGTCCTGCCGAGCTGCTGCACGCCATCCGGGTCATCGCCGCCGGCGACGCGCTGCTCGCCCCAAGGGTCACCCGCAGGCTCATCAGCCAGTTCACCGCGCAACGCAAGGCAGCGCAGGCGGGCGAGGACCGGCTTGCCGTGCTCACCGAACGCGAGCGTGAGGTGCTCACACTTGTCGCGCAGGGGCTGAGCAACGACGAGATCGGGGCCGCCCTGTTCCTCAGCCCGGCCACCGCGCGCACCCACGTCGGCCGCATCATGGGCAAGCTGGGTGCCCGGGACCGAGCGCAACTGGTGGCGATCGCGTACCAGACCGGTCTGGGCCAGTACACCGAGCAGCACTGATCCGGTCCCGTACCGAGCCGGAAAGGAACAGGCAAGAGTCCACACGGGAGCGTCATGTGCCTGCCACCATCGGGCCATGAGCGAGCCCGCCCTCGGCTTCCGGTCCCTGGACCTGGTCGACCCAGCCACCTTCGTCGACAACGACGTGCACGGGTTCTGGCGGGACGTACGGGCGGAGAATCCGGTCTACTGGCATCCGGCCACCGACAACAATCCGGGGTTCTGGGTGGTCTCCCGGTATGCCGACGTCCAAGCGCTCTACCACGACGCGGCGCTCAGTTCCGAACGCGGCAACGTCCTGGACGTCGTGCTGCGGGGCAACGACTCCGCAGGCGGAAGCATGCTCGCGGTCACCGACGGACCGTCACACCGGAAACTACGCAACCTGATGTTCAGCGCCTTCACGCCGCGGGCGCTCGCCGAGGTGGTGACAAACGTTCAGCTCCGCTCCACCGAACTCGTGTCGGCGGTCGTCGGCGCGGGCTGTTTCGACTTCGCCGCCGAGGTGGCCGAGCAGATCCCGATGAACACCATCTGCGATCTGCTGTCGGTGCCGAGCGCCGATCGCAGGGACCTGCTCCGGTGGAACAAGATGGCGCTGTCGTCGGACCGGGCCGACAGCAGTGACCTGGACGCGCTCAGCGCTCGCAACGAGATCCTGCTCTACTTCGTCGAGTTGGCCGAGGAGCGGCGGCGCAAGCCGGGCGACGACGTGATCAGCATGCTGGCGAGCGCCGAGGTGGACGGGGTGGCGCTGACCGTCGAGGAGATCGCGGTCAACTGCTACAGCCTGATCCTCGGCGGCGACGAGACGTCCCGGATCTCGGCAATCTGTGCCGTACTTGCCCTGATCGAGAACCCGGACCAGTGGGACGCCCTGCGCACCGGCGCG
Organism: Verrucosispora sp. WMMD703; assembly: GCF_049178935.1. Classification (NCBI taxonomy): domain Bacteria; kingdom Bacillati; phylum Actinomycetota; class Actinomycetes; order Micromonosporales; family Micromonosporaceae; genus Micromonospora; species Verrucosispora sp. WMMD703. The sequence continues at coordinate 3,980,344 of NZ_JBMHMM010000004.1, forward strand.
GTCGACGTCGACTCGGCCGTGGAGGAAGTGCTGCGCTGGGCGACCCCGGGGATGCACGTGGCGCGTACCGCGCGTACCGGTTTCGCGATCCACGGGCACCGGGTCGAGGCCGGCGACATCGTCACGCTGTGGAACATCTCGGCGAACAACGACGAGTCGGTCTTCCACCAGCCGCGACGGTTCACCCTGTCCAGGTCGCCAAACAAGCACCTTTCGTTCGGCCACGGCCCGCACTACTGCCTCGGCGCCTTCCTCGGCCGCGCGGAGCTGCGGGCACTGCTGACCGCCCTGACCGCCCAGGTGACCCGGATGGAGCTGTGCGGCAAGCCCCGCCCCATCTACTCAAACTTCGTATCCGGCTACGACACCCTGCCCGTCCGTTTCGAGATGTCGAGGTGACCGTGAAGAAAGCCGTCTGTGTCATCGGCGCGGGCCCGTCGGGTCTGATCGCGATGAAGGAACTGCTCGACGAGGGCCACACCGTGACCTGCTTCGATCACAACGCCGAACTCGGCGGTGTGTTCCGCGCCGGTGCGGGCACCGACGAGCCGGGTGCCTACGACTCGACGCTGCTGACCATCTCCAACTACATGATGGCGTTCTCCTGCTTCCCGCCGCCGGAGAAGCAGGAGCGACGGTTCTGGACGGCGGTCGAATACCGGCAGTACCTCCACGACTTCGCCGACGCCTTCGGCCTGCGTCCCCTCATCCGCCCCCGCACCGATGTGCTGAGCGTCGCGAGGAGCGACAGCGGCGAGGGCTACGTCGTCGAGACCGCGCCCGTGGACGATCCCACCGCCCGGGTCAGTCACCAGTTCGACGCGGTGGTCGTGTCCAGCGGCACCCACCGGGTTCCCAACAAGGTCAACCTGCCGGGGCAGGAGGACTTCGCGGGCGTGGTCACCCACTCGGCCTTCTACCGCAATGCCGAACCGTTCCGCGGAAAGCGGGTCCTCTGCGTGGGCATCGGCGAGACCGCAGCCGACGTCGTCAACGAGATCGCCCAGGTGGCGGCGAGCTGCACGCTGTCGATCCGCCGTTGGCAGTCCGTCGTCGCACGGTTTCCGGGTGACCGGCCACATCCGAACGACGCCTACACCTCGGAGATGCTGAACGCGCTACCGCTGTCGGCTGCCACCGCTGTCCACCGCATCGGCACGCTGATGGGCAAGCGGTTCGGCAAGACCGCCGCAAGCCGGGCGATAGCGGCGTGGAACTCGAACAACAAGAGCTTCTTCAACCACTTCCTGACCAAGAACGATGCGTTCATCCATCGGATCGTCGATGGCACCCTGACGGTCAACGCCTCCGGCATCGAGCGGCTCGGTGCGGATTACGTCCTGTTCAAGGACGGCCGGCGGGAGACGATCGACACGATCATGCTGAACACCGGGTACACCGAGGACTTCACCCTCCTCAAGGACGTGCACATCACCGACGTACGCCAGATGTACAAGCACATGATCCACCCGGAGCTCGGTACGGGCGTGGTCTTCATCGGATGGGCGCGGCCCGCCGCGGGCGGGGTCCCGGCCTGCTCGGAGATGCAGGCCCGCTACTTCGCGCTGCTGTGCAGCGGCAAACGGACGCTGCCGCCGCCGGAGCAGCTAAACCAGCTGATCAAGCAGCAGGCGACGTACGAGGACGAGTTCTTCACCGGCAATCCCGAACTGCGCACGCTGGTGCACTACAACCGGTACATGATTGATTTTGCCAAAGTGATCGGGTGTTCGCCGTGGCGTCCCGAGGTCTTCCGCAACCCGCGGCTGGCATACCACCTGTGGTGCGGTTCGCAGGTGCCGCTCGTCTTCCGCCTGCACGGGCCGCACAGCGACCGCGCGACGGCACAGCGTCGGATTCTGGAGCTGCCGGTCGCCTTCAACCCCGCGGAGATCATTCTGGCCACCGCGCTCACCGGTGTCACCCGCGCGCTGGGCGCGGTGGGCCTGGCCAAACGCGACGGCGTCTACTGACCTGCCGCGCAGCTCGGGTGCTGCCCGCGACCAACCGACGGGCAGCACCCGACACCTGCCTACCTGGACTGCGCCATCAGCTCGGCCAGATCGGCCAGGCTCTCGGCCTCGAAAACCGAACGCATCGGTACGGTCACGCCCAGCTCTTTGCGCATCCGGCTGGCCAGCTTGGCGGCGAGCACCGAGTGCCCACCCAGCTCGAAGAAGTTGTCCTGCGGCGTCACCTCGGTGATCTCCAGCGTCTCGGCCACCAGGCCGCACAGCCGGTCCTCAAGTGACGGCGCGGAACCCGAGCCGTCGACTGCGGGCTCACCGTCGGGCGTACCGGCCGCCGGTGACGGGGCAGGGCGCTGCTCGGCCGGGGCCGTCGCCGCCCGCTCGGCCAGCGCCTTGCGGTCGATCTTGCCGTTCGGCAGCGTGGGCATCCGGTCGAGCACGACGACGGCGGACGGAACCATGTGTTCGGGCAGTGCGGCCCGGGCGTGCTCGCGTACCTGCGTCGCCACCATCGGCTGCTGTCCCGAGGCCGTCACGTAGGCGACGATGTGCTGCGACGAGGCGTCGGCGCCGCCGAGTACCGCCACGGCCAACTCCACCGCCGGGTGGCTTTCCAGCCGCGTCTCGACCTCGCCCAGTTCGACCCGGAAGCCGCGCACCTTCACCTGGTCGTCGACCCGGCCGGTGAAGTAGAGCTGCCCGTCGGCGGCGCGTCTGCCCCGGTCGCCGGACCGGTACATCCGGCTGCCCGGCGGGCCGTACGGGTTGGCGACGAAGCGTGCCGCGGTCAGGCCCGGACGGTGCAGATAGCCCCGGGCCATGCCACTGCCGGCCAGGTAGAGCTCTCCCTCGTCGCCGTCGCGCAGCTCGCGTAGGTGCTCGTCGAGCACGTACACCGCGCTACCGTCCCAGGGCGAGCCGATGCTCACCGTCTCCTGCACGCCCTCGACCGGGCCACCGATCGACGTGCCCACTGTCACCTCGGTAGGACCGTAGCCGTTGAACAGGCGCCGGCCCTGCGACCACTGCGTCGCCAGGGCTCTGGTGCAGACATCTCCGGTCGAGGTGAGCGTGCCGCCGGACAGCAGGCCCGCGCTGTCGGTGATGCTCAGCGCCACCGGGGGCAGCGTGGCGTGGTCCACCTCGTACTTCACCATCGTGTCGCGCAGCGCCTCGCCGGGCATCAGATCGTCCTGCTCGGCCATCACCAGCGTCGCGCCGTGCATGAGGGCCATGGTGAAGTCCCAGAACCAGGCGTCGAAGCTGAATGAGGCCCACTGCAGCACCCGCTCGCCGGACCGGATGCCGTACACCCGGGTCTGGGTGGAGACCAGGTCCGCCACCCCGGCGTGGGTGAGCGCGACTCCCTTGGGTACGCCGGTGGAGCCGGAGGTGTAGATGACGTACATCAGGTTGTCGGCGGTCAACGGCGCCCGCCGCTCCGCCGCGGTGACGTTGTCCCCCCGTTCGTCCGTGCACTTCGCCACGACGGCGGGATCGTCGAGCACCATCTCCGGCACACCCAGATCCAGCGTCGCGACGCCGCTGGTCCGGATCGACAGCATGGCCCGTGCGTCGGTGACCATGTGGGTCAGCCGCTCGCCCGGGTAGGTCGGATCGAGCGGCAGGTACGCGCCGCCGGCCTTCAGCACGGCGAGAACCGCCGTGATCAGGGTGTCCGAGCGCGGCACCGCGACCGCGACCAACGAATCCGGACCGACACCGGCCGCGATGAGCCGACGGGCCAGGCGATTCGCTCGTGTGTTCAGTTCCGCGTACCCGACGGTGGTGTCGCCGAAGATGACCGACGGAGCGTCACCGGCCTTCAGCACGCTCGCCTCAAAGAACTCCGAAACAGTGTCCACTCCGCCTCCGACGCAGCTTTCCTGCCGATGTGGTTCCGAACATAACGGTGGTGGCACGGCCCTTCGCCGTACGCTTTCTCGGATCTGTCAATCTCCTTGCGGGTGGACGGACCGCGAGGTCCAATTCACCACGTACGCACCGACTCACCTCGACCGGTCCTTCTTCGACACCGCAGTGACGGCCCGCCGCGTGTCCACCCGAGGTGTGGACGCCCGTGATCCGGGCTCGACGAAGAAACCACGTCCCCAGACCGTACGGATCGCGAGACCGACGATCTCCAAACGCCGGCGTAGCCGCATGACGTGCAGGTCCAGCGCGTTGCTCGACGAGCTGGCCCCGGAGCTTTCCAGGATCTCCCGCAGCTCGGTCCGGTAGACCAGCTGGCCGTACCTGGTCAGCAGCGGCGCCAGCATCTCGCACTGCATCAGAGAGAGCGTGACGGATGTGTTGTTGAAGTACAGCATTCCGGCCGGGTCCAACACCGGCTTCTCGTTGAGCACTGCCCGGGCCGCCAACTGACGGACCCGGACCTGGAGGTCTTCCCGTCCGATGGGCGGGCGTACCCAGTCCTCGTAAAGGCTGAGTTGGTCCGGCGGTGCCGCGCCGTGTTCCACGATCAGCAGACAGAGGTGCTGCTGCTCGTGGCACTCCGCGCGGATGTCACTTTCCGCAGGCCAACGAACGAACTTAACCCGGTTCTTGACATCGACCATCGCCTGCATCCCCCATAGCCACCATGTCTCGATGGGAATTAAGAAATGCCACCCTTGAGACTCCTCACAGGTCTGTCTTCTTTGCGTCCCAGCGCTGAACCGGCGCGCCGGTCACCAGCGGGTGGTCTCGTCGGTCCGGCCCGGAGGGCGATGCCGGCGACCCGAGCTTCCCCTCGCGCCTGAGCGACCAACGCACCAGCGGCCCGGTCACCGCCGTGGTGAGCACGGCGACGAGCACGAGGACGCTGTATCCCAACTGGTTGAGGAAGCCGGCCTGGTAGCCGATGCTCAGCACGACCAGCTCGGTGACCCCTCGGCAGTTCATCAGGATGCCGAACCGCAGCGCCTCGCCGTTCGGCATACCGGCCAACCGAGCCACCCCGCCCGCCCCGACGATCTTGGTCACGACGGCCGCCACGAACACCCCGGCGAATACCAGCCAGGTGATCGGCGCAGTGCCGATCAGCCCGACCGAGGTCGTCAGGCCGACACCGGCGAAGAACAGCGGTAACAGGATGAGCAGGGTGAAGCCCTCCAACTGCTGACAGATCCGTTCGACGACCAGCGAATCGCGCGGTACAGCGACGCCGAACAGGAAGGCGCCGACCACCGGATGAAGCTGGATGGACTCAGTGAGCACCGAGTAGCCGATCGCTCCGGCCACCAGCACCACCGTCAGCGACTGACCAGAGCCCAGCCGTCGGACCAGCGCCAGCAGCAGCGGGCGGACGCACAGGACGGTCACCAGAACCAGCGCGGCCCCGAGCAACAGGACGCGCAGCCCCCCGCCGCCCGCGCTCTGCCCGGCCAGCAGGAAGGCCAGCACCAGCCAGAGCAGGCCGTCACCGATGGCCGCTGCCGAGATGGACAGCACACCGACGCTGGTGTGCCGCAGTTTCAGGTCGTCGAGGATGCGTGCCAGCACGGGCAACGCGGTCACCGCCATGGCCAGTCCGACGAACATCATCGTGCCCGCCGGCGAGCCCTGCGAGCCGACGAACAGCCCGCCGGCAGCGGCGACGATGCCCATGCCGGCCAGCCACGGCAGACCCATGCCGGCGACCACCACCGCCCCGACCACGCCCTTGCGCTCGATCCGGTCGGTACGCAGTTCACAGCCGAGCAGGAAGACGAAGATGACCAGGCCCAGTTGCGCGACCTTGTCCAGCCCTTCCGTCACCGCCGGGGGGAACAGGAACCCGGTAGCCGCCGGCCAGACCACACCGAGCAGGGACGGGCCGAGCACCAGACCGCCCACCATCTCGCCGACCACGGAGGGCTGACCGAACCGGCGGGCCAGCCCGGCGCACACCTGGCAGGTCACCAGGACCACCGCGACCGCGAGCAGGAATCGGGTGAGCGAGCCCCCGTCGTGCGGGCCTGCCGTGTCCCACAGCGGCACCGTGCTCACCAGCACGACGAGGCCGACGGTCACGCCGAGCAGGTTCCGGGCCCGGGCGGACAGGTTCATCACGCCCGCGAGCCGGTCGACGGGGCCGAGTCCGCTCTACCGCCGGCAGCGCCGTACTCGGGCACGGCGTCCCGCAGGCTCTTCGGCCGCATGTCGGTCCAGGACCGATCGATGTGGTCCACGACCTCCCGTCGGGGCGCCGGACCGTACACCACCTGCCAACCGGCGGGGACGGTGATGCCGGTCGGCCACAGCGAGTACTGCTCCTCGTCGTTGCACAGGGCCAGGAATTCTTGACTGTCGTCGTCGAACGGATTGGACACGCGGACAACCCCTCAGGATCTCGAATGGTTTCCGGATGGCGACGGGTAAGGGTTGTGGCAGGCGCCGGTCCTCGTGGCTGGTGTGGTGGTGGCCGGCGAGGTGGGTGAGTGTCCGGTTGTCAGGCCGGTGCGGGTGCCGCCTTCTCGATGAACAGTTGTCGCGCTTTCGCTCGTTGCAGCTTCCCGCTTGTGGTCTTGGGGAGGCTGCGTCTCGGTACGAGGTGAACCTGGGCCACGGGCACACCGCTGCGTGCGCTGACCGCGGAGCGCACCGCCTGGCGTAGTTCTTCCTGCTGATCTGCGGGCACGTACGACTCGACGATGAGGTGCAACTCCTCCGAGTCGCCGCCCTCGGGGCGATGGCCGACGGCGACGACCGTGCCGAGGCGGACGCCCGGGACCGCCTCGGCCGCCTGCTCGAAATCCGACGGGAAGTAGTTGGCGCCGCGGATGATGATCAGATCTTTGGAACGTCCGGTGATGCGGATCTCGCCGTCTCGCAGGTAGCCGACGTCGCCGGTCTTCCACCAGTCCGGCTCGGCGATGGCCGCAGCGGTCTCCGCCGGCAGGTCGAAATATCCGACCGTGCGCGACGGGCTGCGGAACTGGATGTCGCCGATCTGGTTGTCGCCCAACGGCTCGCCGTCACCGTCGACGACGCGGATCTCGGTACCCACGACGGGCGCGCCGCAGGCGACGACCTGCATCCCGCTCGCCTCCCCCGGGTCGACGTCGATCACCTGACCGTGGGTGACGGCGGCCGTGCGGTCGATGGTGTCGACCCGGACCGGCGCGTTGTGCGGCGACATGCTGATGGTCAGGGTCGCCTCTGCCATGCCGTAGCAGGGCATGAAGACGTCCTGCCGCAGACCCCACGGGCGGAAGCGATCGACGAAACGCTGGATGGTGCCGGGGTGGATGGGTTCCGCTCCGCAGAATGCCATCCGCCAGGACGACAGGTCGACACCCTCAAGATCGCTGTCGCGAACCCGGTCGGCGGTGTAGCCGTAGGCGAAGTTGGGCGCCGCCGCGAGGGTGCCCCGCATCGCCGTGATGTTGCGTAGCCACTCGACCGGTGAGCGCAGGAACTGCGTCGGCGGCATGAGGACGCTGCTGCCCCCGGTGTAGACGGGAACCATGATCCCTGAGATCAGGCCCATGTCGTGGTAGAGCGGAAGCCAGCTCACCGACGTGTCCTCGGCCGACCACCCCGTCGCCGCAGCGCTCTGGGCCAGGTTCGCGGCCAGGTTCGCATGCGAGATCATGACGCCCTTGGGCCGGCCGGTCGATCCGGACGTGCACTGGATGAACGCCAGGTCGTTCTCGGACGGCAGCCGGAACCGCTGCAACGAAGCCTCGGCGGACGCGGCACGCTCCTGCAGCACGTCCGCGTCGATGAACACCGTGTCCGTCACGGCCTCCGACGCCTGAACCACCGCAGCCCTGGCCAGGACGGCCGCCGGCCGCAGGTAGGCCACCAGGTCCTTCACCTGGCCGTCGAATCCCGCCGCCCGCCCGAAGCTCGTCGGCACCGCGATCGCCGTCGGGGCAGCGCCGAGCAGCTGACACCCGAGGAACGCCGTCACGAACGTCCAACTCGTCGGCAGGCAGAACAGCACCCGGTCGCCACGCCGCACGCCGTACTCGGCGAGGACCGCGGCACAACGCAGCGCGTCGTCGAACACCGTGTCGTAGCGGCGCGACTCCACCCGCCCCGGCTCGGGTACCACAGCCATTTCCGCCCCGTCCGAGCCGCGCTCCGCCTGGGCCGCCAGGGCATGCATCACCGTCGGATAACTCGGCACAACTTCACTCATCGACCCCGCTCCTCACAACCTGGGACGGCCTCACTGACAGCCCTCAACCACATCCAGCACATCGCGCTCCCCCGCGCGCCGCGTCGTCCCGGCGGACCGCCGCGTTCGCCGGCACCGAAACGCCTCACCGCCGCACCGCCAGGGCAAACGCGAGGCCGTCCGCATAGCGGGCCCACACCGGTACCGACAGGCCACCAAAGGAGGCAATCAGCCCATCACCCGCCCGGTGCAGCTTGATTCGCCAGAACAGCACGCCGTCACCGACCGCCATCCCGTCCAGCGCCTTGAACGCCGCCTCCTTGGCGGAGAACAACTCGACCGGGCGGTACCGGCCGTCGGGCGCGAGCAAGGTACGCCGCTCCCCCTCGTACAGGACAAAATCGACCATGCGCTCGGTGACGGCCGCGTCCTCGATGTCGACGCCTACCCCGGCGGCGCCGGGGACCACCACCGCGACCGCCACCCGCTCGGTGTGCGCGATGGACCCGGGGTAGCCGCGCGGAAAAGCCGGCCTGCCGCCGGCGACGCGCGGCACGCTCCGGACGACCGAGCCCGCCGCGGCCAGCGCCGCCGCGGCGGCCTGACGGCCGGCCACGAACTGTTCGTCGGGCCCGTTCGGCGGCGCTACCGGAGACCATTCGAGGTACGTGCCCGGTGTGACGAGGGCTCCGAGTCCAGCGGTCACCGAGTCACCTCAGACGCGCAGCGCCACGACGTGCTCGGCCAGCGAGCTGATCGAGCGCAGCACCTCCGGTTGGATGTCGTCGTCCCACTCGAAGCCGAACGCATCCTCCATCGCCACGAGCAGGCTGACCAGCGCGGCGGAGGACAGCCCCTGTTGGCGCAGCGACACCGTGTCCGACACGGTCCGGACGAAGCTGTCCGGGCCGTGCATCTCGACCAGCAGCTCGCGAATGCGCTGCCGGGTCTCTGTCACCTGGTCAGCCATTGTTGTCGACCTCGTCGACAAACCTCGCCACCGAGGCCGGCTGCTCAATCCTCGTCGGATTCTTTTCGAGTTGAAAACTGCTGAGTGTCACGTTCGGCGGACACCCAGGAAGGTCACCAGCAGACACCACATCCCCCTTGTTCATCCCCTGCGCGCCCAAGGCGCATTCGGATGACTGCGTCACGTCCCGCCAGCGCACTTGATGGGCGCACCTCAGTCAGGTGAGCGTCCACCGGGCGTCGCCTCCATGGCGGCGCCTGATGGCGCGACAACCGCACTGATCTCGTGGCATCGCGCGGATTGCGCCCATTCCCCAAACCGGCGGAGCACTACCGTACGCTATCATCTGATCGACGTACTGCAATCCATTAATTCTGCATACCCTGTTGTGCGCTTCCCACGTGACAGGCAGCGAATAATGGGTCGAACCACACCTGTGAACCGCCGGGAGGAGATTTCCATTTCCCGACGGTCCACAGATGTTGACAAAATCCGGACGCGACCTAACGCGCGTCGCGCCACATGAAAGAGGTATTGATGCCGAGAATCGCCTCCTGGGAGACCACCCGGAAGCCGAACCTCTCGTAGAGCACGACGTTGCGGTCGACATCCGCCTGGAGGAACGCCGGCACCTGCTGCCGGTCCACGTCCGCGAGAAAGGCCGTGAGCAGTGCCGAGCCGATCCCGTACCCCTGCTGGTTTGGGTGGACCGCGATCGGTCCGATGTGCCAGTGGGGTTTGTGGGGTTCGTGCTTGGCCCGTCCACCCACCACCTTCAAGGCACGCGGCAGCCCGAAGCCCATCGTGCGGACCTGCGAGGGCACCGATTTGATCTTTTCGCGGACCGTCATCTGGCAGTGCGGCCACTCCGCGGCCTTGAGCACCCCGGCGAGCTCGCCCTCCCGCTCGGCGACTAGCACGTGGCTGGCCGTATTGCCGAGCTTGAGGGTACGGGCAGCGTGTTCCATGATCCGGGCGGCCTTGTCGCGGTTGCCGCCGGCGATCGCCAGGTTGCTCGGATTCAGGGCGAACGCGAGGCCGACGATCCGGCTCGCCTCGTCCATCTCGGCGGGCGTGATCCGCCGTACGGTCACCACGCTCATATGCCAACCTCCGGGTGGGTCGTCAGTCCGGTGGAATCCCGCACCATCCACGGCGTCGTCGATACGTCCGCCGCAGTGATCCGGGTGGGATGGAAGCCGTGCCGACCGGCCAGTTCGAGAGCGGACAGCACACCGTCGACGGAGAGTCCGCCGTAGGACGGACTCGCGGCGGCCGGTTCGAGGCCGAGCAGGATGGTCTCGGCCAGGCACGAGTAGACGATGCCCGGCGGCAACGTGATGCCCGGGAAGTGGGGCGTCTGCCCATTGGGGAGCCGGACGCGGCCACCGGACACGAGGGTGACGTTCGGCAGACCCGCCACCGCCGGGTGAGCGTCACCCGGCACCGCGAGATCGCAGACGAGGACCTCCCGGTCGGCCGCCAGGTGGGTCGGGAGGATGACCGGGTCAGCCGCGTTCGTGGCGCTCACCACGATCGGGCAGTCGCGCAGCGCGTCGAGGTCCTCGGCCACCGAGACGTCGACCAGGTGGGCCATTCGTTTCGCGACCGCGGCGAGCCTGCGCCCGGAGCCGGGTCGGCCGACGAGGACGAGCGAGTCGCAGTGTGGAGCGACCAGATCGGCCATCACCGCGCCGATGTTGCCGATGCCGCCCACCAGCCCGACCCGACGCGCACCGGAACCGCTGCTGCTCAGGTGGCGCTGAAGCAGGTCGTACGCGCAGGCGGCGGTGAGTGAGTTGCCGGAGGTGACGCGTACCTCGTGCTCGATCACGTCCCGCCCGGCGCCGGTGACGATCGAGGTGTAGCCGCCCAGACCGACCACGTCGCCGCCGAGGGCGACGCCCAGCTCCACCGCGTCCAGTACCGTTCGGGACAACCAGGGCCGGTGCCCCGCGCGCAGCGCGTCGACCGCCTGGGCGGCGGTGAACGGCACCGCCACCACGCTGACATCGGCCTCGCGCCCGGTTGCAGAGGTCACCCGACGCCGGACCACCTCGAACGGATCCAGTTCGCCGCGCATCCGGTCCAGGGCCGCCGCGCACCGACTCTCCGACCACTCCGCCAGTTCGGGCGCCAGGGACCGAACCGTGGCGGCGTTGTCGAGGTTGGCGAGGAACACCACGTGCGGAACGTCCGCGTCGTGGCGCGCCCGGCGCGGGCGGGGTGGCGAGGGCACATGCTGGCGCGGCCGCCAGGCTCCCGTCGGTGGCACGGCCAGGTGCGACAGCAACGTCGCGTAGTCGCCCTTGGCGAGCAGGCCGGCCACGTCGTCGAACGCCGCGACGGCCCGCTCGATGTCCTCGGGTGCGAGCAGGGCGGACGGCTGTACGCGGACGGTCGTGGGCGCGGACAGGGTCGGCATGACCCGGACCCGGTGCGCGTGCAGCAACCGACCCGCGATCAGGAAGCCGAGCGACTCGGCGTCGAACACCGCACGCAACAGGGCCGACTCGGGCTGCGGCAGGTGAAACTCCACGCCGATGAGCAGCCCGCGGCCGCGGACCTCAACAACTGCTTCCGGCCACCGCGCCGCCACCCTGGCGAGTCGGTCCCGCAGCTCCGCGCCGGTCGCGGCGATCCGATCGCGGTGACTCTCGTAGAGCTCCAGGGCGGCCGCGGCGATCAGCGCGGAGAAGTCGTCCTCGGCGAAGGTGGACGTGTGGTGGCGACCGAAGTCGGCGACGTAGCGGTCGGCGGCGACCATCATCGCCGAGATCTTGGCCAGTCCACCGCCGAGCGACTTCGACAACAGATAGTAGTCGGCGACCACACCGGACGGTTCGGACGCCAGGAACGTACCGGTGCGGCCCATGCCGCACTGGATCTCGTCGAACACCAGCGCCGCGTCGTGCCGGTCGGCCAGTCTCCGCAGTGCGGCCAGGGTCTCGGTCGGAACCTCCCGCACCCCGGCCTCACCCTGTACCGGCTCGGCGAAACACGCCGCCACCGGAGACAGGTTGCGGGCCCGGGACTGCGGCACCCCGTCCGCGTCCAGGGTGACGGTGCAGATCTCGACCAGCCGGTCGTCCAGCGCTGCCACCACCGCCTCGGGCGTCCAGTCGGCCAACCGCACTCGCCGGGGCCCCGGCACGTGCAGGTCCTCGGGCACGTTGGAGCCGTGGGTCAGGGTGCCCGCGGCGGTCGTCTTGCCGTGGAACGCGTCGCGCAGCGAGACCAGGACCGGCTCGGCCCGCAGCAGCTCGGTCACCTTCTCGACCGCCGCACCGACCACCTCGCCGCAGGGGCGTCCGGCCGCCGGCCCGCTGCCGCACGGCAGGTCGGCGAGGCCGTCGCGGTGCAACCGGCGCAGGGACCGCTCAAGCTCCTCGCGCAGCGCGCCGAGCCGCCTGCGTCGCTCGACCACGGCGTGCTTCACCGCAGCCTCCACCGCCTCCGCACCGGTGGACCCGAGCGTCACGACATAGTCCACACCGGTGGTGGCCCGCACGAGTGCCGACAGCTTCGCGGCCAGCACGGCCGCCCCCGGGCGGATGCTGGCCTGCGCGTTGAAGGGAAGCTGCTCGTCGAGGCACCGTCGGGCCACCGCGACCAGCGCCGGGTGGTTGTGCCCGAACAGGGAGGACCCGGCACCGCCGACCAGGTCGAGGACCTGGTCGGCGGTCTCGGCACCGTCCGACGACTCCGGCGTGAGATGGTCGCCGTGCCCGCGGCGGTACGCCACGTCCAGGTTGAGTGCCTGAAACAGGCGGCCCAGCTCCGGGCGGGCGTAGCGGCCGAAATCGAGGTCGGTGCTCACGGCTGGCCGATCCCGTTTCCGACCCGTACGGTCATCGACGCGGTGACCTGGTCCACGACGTCACGCAGCGTGCGCATCGACGCCGCCTGTCCGTCGGACATCTGCACCTCGAAGAGAGACTCCATCTCCACGATCAGATCGATCGACCGCACCGAGTCCAGGCCGTAATCCGCCAGTGGCGTGTCCGGATCCAACTCCGGCACCTGCAACCGACGACGGAACAATTCGTCAACCACATCCAGAACTTCGCGATCCACTGCGCTCCCCCTCCTCACGCAAAGCGCCATCCCGCCCGGCGCTTCGGCAGCCGCCTCGTCGGTCGAGCGCACCTCGACCGGGCTTTTCCGACCGTCGACCGGTCAGGCACGGGTTTCGACCTCGTCGATGAACTTCGCGACCAACGCCTGGAAACCCGCCGCGTCGTCCAGGAACGGCAGATGGCCCGCTCCCGGCATGATCTCGTAGCGACCGTTGGGAAATTTCTCCGCCAGTTCCTTGGCCCCGGACGGGCTCAGCAACACGTCGTCGTCACCGATGACCACCAGGGTCGGTGCCTCGATCCGAGCCAGCACATCCGCGCTCGTCTCACCGGTCAACGCCAACTTCAACCCGTTGACCAGATCCTCCTTCGTCGACAGAGCCAGGAAGCTCTCCCGCAACCCGAGGAAGCCCGGCGTACCCAACTCCTCGATCATTTCCGCGCCGAACACCTCCGGGTACAGGTGCGCGTACAACGCCGCCATTCCGTGCTGCTCCAGCGTCAGCAGCCACGCCCGCTGCACCAGACGATGACGACGCATCCCCCGGGGACCGAGCGCCGGACCGGCCAGCACGATCCCCTTGACCCGGTCCGGGTGCTTCAGGGCCACGTCCCGCGCCAACACCGTGGAGATCGAGGTCGACAACAGGTACGCCTGGTCGATCTCCAGCGCATCCAGCAGCCCGACGACGTCCTCGACGTGCTCGTCCCACGTCGGATACTTCTCCGGGTGCGACGACCGACCATGACCGCACAGGTCGTAACTCACCACGCGATGGCCCACCGACAACTCGTCCGTGAACACCCGCCACGTCGGAGTCGTCATGAAGAAGTTGTTGAGCGTCAGGACCACCGGACCCGTACCGGTCGACTCGTAGTACAGCTCGACACCCTCTCGCCCACGGGCCCGCACCGCATCCTCGCGGTACGCCACCTCAAGACGTTCGAGAACCTCACCAGCAGACACCACATCCCCCTTATCCCAGTTCAATGCGTTCAGCAGCAGGAAGTACGCCGGCGAACCCGGCGACGACATCGGCTGCCGACGTCTCGTCGGAGACCGATTCGCAGGACAGGCCGCAGTACATCGCCATTTCCTCGATGCGGCCGGTGGTCGCCACGGTGGGCACCGCGGCGCTGAAGCGGGGCACCAGGTACGAACGCTCCTCGACCCTCGTACGGCCGATGAACTTCTTCGGTTGCCGCGGGTCCTCGGTCACCGGTGTGGCCAGCACCCGGTGACGCCGACCCGGCCACCCGATCTCGTAGACGTCGGTGATCACTGTGTCGGCACCGTCAGCCGCGCACACCGCCGTCTTGAAGTGGGGATGGGCCCAGGACTCCCGGGCGACGACGAACGCCGTCCCCAGCAGCACGCCGTCGGCTCCGGCGGCTATCGCCTGCTCGGCGTCGGCCGGCGAACCGATGCCACCCGCCGCGACGACGCAGGCGCTGGGCGCCCGGTCACGCAGCTCGGCGACCAACTCGTCGCGGCGCGACCCACCGAGCAGGTGCCCACCTGCCTCGATGCCCTGCGCCACCACGACAGCGCCCCGCTCCGCCGCCCGTACGCCATCCTCCACGGTGCCTACCTGGACCACGAGAACCCGGCCGGTGGCGGCGACGCGCTCGAACACCGCTTCCTCGGGCATGCCGAACAGCGACACGTAGACGTGCGGCGGCGTCTCGGTGAGCACCTGCGTCACCTGGCGGTCGAGGTCGTCGGGACCGACAACCTCCGGGATGAGATTCACGCCGACCGGTCGCGACGTGCCCGCCACCAACCGGCTCAGCACCGCCGACAGTGCCTCACCCATCAGCTTGTAGCCGCCCACGCAGCCGGCCGCACCCGCGTTGGAGACCGCGCACGCCAACTCCGTGCCCGCGACGCCACCCATGCCCGACTGGAGCAGGGCCACGTCGGTGCCGAGCACCGTCGCCACGCTCGACCGCATCAGCCCAGGCTCTCCACTGCGGACAGCGCGGCCTCGACACCACCGAAACGCGCCGTCAGCGTGTGCACCCACCGCTCGACGCCGAACGCCAGACAACTGGTGTGGGCGGTGTCGTCTCCGGCCTGGATCTCGCACCGCTCGCCGAAGAAGTTCCGGTGGTAGTTGACCGAGCCGATGGCCAGGCCATCGACGACGAACTCCTCCTTCACCGGGAACAACCGCTGCATCTTCGCCTTGCCGCTGTTCTTGTCGAAGAACGGATCCGTGGCGACCTCGAGCTTGACGTCGAGACCGAGTTCGGCGCACAGCGCCAGCACCGCGTCCTTGGCCCGGCCCAGGTGCTGCTTGGCACCCTCCTCCTGGCCGACGAAGACGATCTCCCGCATGGAGAAGCCGAGCAGCCGCTGTAGGCCGTCGTAATGCTCCTCGTTGCGGAAACAGGTGCCCAACGTGGTCCGCAGGACTCCGTCTGCGGGCAGGACCGACCCGGCCAGGTCCAGGTAGATCGCGTAGCAGGCGGCCGAGGGCAGGGCGAACTCGGCGGGCCGCAGCACGTCGGCCGGCACCTGTTCCAACGGCCGGGACGCGGTAGCCAGCAGGGTGCCCACCCGCTCCGGGTCGAGCCGGGCGGCCGCCAGCCCCAGATGCGGGAAGTTGTCGTAGTAGTCGAAGGTGTCCAGGTCCCGGGTGCGCAGCAGGAACGGGAACCGGAACTCCGCGGCACCCCAGCCGTCCCCGAATCGCCGGAACACCGCGTCGATCGCTCTCAGCAATCGCAGCTGGCCACCGTCGAGGACCCGCAAGCCATTGTCGGTAACGGTAGTCATGACGCCGCCTTCTGCTTCAGGAACCGCGCCCCGATCGCGTTGAGGGTGCGGAAGTCGTCGAGGTCGAGTTCCTCGGGGTCGATCGACTCGCCGGTCAGTTCCTCCAGCAGGAAGATGAACTCGACGAAGGCCAGCGAGTTGATCGCCCGGCTGTCGATGAGGTCGAGGTCGTCGTCCAGCTTGTCGAGTTTGGGATTGCGGTTCAGGATGAACTCCCGCACCGCCTGCATCGGTTCGGTCCTCACTTGACCAGTTCCCTGCCCACGCCGGCCTTCGTCAGAAAGCTGCGCGTCCGCTTGAGGATCCGCTCGTGCGCGGCGTGTCGGGCCGGGTGCTCCAACGCGCGGCGGCGCAACGCCAACGCGTCCGGAATGCCGGCGTCGCGGTAGGCCGCCGGGTTGTAGAGCGTGGCGATGCTGTACCGCAGGTAGTTCTCCAGGTACTCGGCGACCAGCGGCACCTCGGCCGGGTCGCGCTTGGCCACCTGGCCGAGCAGGTTGGTGAAGATCATGCGCCCGAACGCCACGTGCCGGCTCTCGTCCTGGTGGTGCACCCGGTTGATCTCGCGGGCGATGTGCGGCAACGACTCGTCGGTGGCCATGTACGCGTTGTAGTGGTCCACGATCTCCTCGAAGATGAGGATGCGGGCGAACACCACCAGCTCACGGGCCACCGGCGACAGGTGTTCCACCGAGTCGGCCTGCAGGGACGGCTGGGCCGGGTACAGCTTGCCGCCGTAGCGCAGGCAGAACTGCGCGAAGAACCACATGTGCTCGTTTTCCTCACCGATGAAGTGGTGCAGGAACTCCGAGACGTTCGCGTACGTCCGCTCGTGGATGCGCATCACGACTTCGCTCATCAGCTCGCGGATGCCGTGGATGTTGAGGCTGAAGAAGTTGATGGCCTCGTACTTGGTAAGCGCGATCTGCTGCTCACGGGTGAGCTCGTCCCACATCGGCGTGCCCGCGAGGGTGGTCAGGCTCTCGCTCATCCACGGCAGGTCCGGCTCGATGGCGTCCGGCCAGTCGAACAACGTGTACGGGTTGTAGTAGCCGGACTCGGCCATGTGCTCGAGCCGGTCCAGCTCCAGCTCGATCGGTTCGATCTCTCGTACCGCCATTGTCAGTCGTCCTCCCCGATAGGTGGTTCAAGAGGTCAGGTTCACCGCGCCGACCTGATGTCGGCACGCAACAGCGCCGGTTGTGGCGACCCACATTCGTGGTGTCCGAAGGACGCGTTGCCGGAGGCGGTCGACGGGATGACCTTGTTGTAGATCGATCCGAGACACAGCTCCTGGAACTGCTCGGTGTCGGCGGACAGCCGCGCCGCGAGCTGCGCCTTGGCGATGTCGACCGTCTTGGTCACCCCGTCGTCGTCGGTCACCTCGACACACGCGTGCGGCAGGTCGAGCGCGCCGCCGAGCACCCCGGTGAACCACCCGCGCTTCGCCTCCGCGCGGTATCCCGCCGCGCGGAACCGCTCGGCCAGCAGCAGGCTCGCCGCGATGCAGCTCGTCACCCCGAGTTCGTGCACCAGCGCGTAGTCGGCCTGCATCGGCACCGGAATCATCTGCCAGCGGTAGCCGGCGTGCAGGTAGTCGCGGGTCAACGTCCGCAGGGTCGGGGATACCAGAGGGGTACGCGCGCCGGTGTTGGTGACTGTCGCGGCGTACTCCGCCGACCCTGCGCTCGGCGTGAGTGGCGTGATCTCCTCCAGCTGGCCCCCGAACCGGACCACGTCGGGCCCCTCCAGCCGCCACGGCGCCACCCCCGAGCACTCGTGGCACTCCAGTCGGACCCGAAAGCTCCAGGTCTTCGGCCGCAGCAGGTCGTCGACCGACCGGCCCGCGAACCGGAACAGCATCCGGAACGCCAACTCCGGCTGCGTGTTCGACCGGTACGAGTACATGCCGAGGTTGTAGAGGTCGTTGGGGTCGAAGTAACGTACGCCGTCCCGCTCCTCGGCCGGCAGTCCGGCGTCGACCAGTCGGTCCACGTCGGCCGAGTCGCAGTGCAGCATTTCCCGGGCCACGGACTCCGGCTGAGTCTTGCGGGAAAACTGATCGGGAACGAATTCGATCGATTCGGCGACTTTTTCCCACGGTGGACAGGCAGTCGCTTGTTGCTGTGGCACGGTCTCTCCCCCAGGCAGCGTCAACCGGGTCTACGACCGGATCAACACCGGTCCCGACCGCACAGGATTACGAAACACCCGACAATGGGCCATCAGTATGGTTCACGACATTCAGCCGGGCCCTGCCTGGCCCTGCGGAACACCAACGCACGCTACCACCCACCCAACGTCCCGCAATCCGTTAATTCTGCATATGCGGCTGTGCGCTTCCCACGCATCGCACGATTCCGCCGATTCCTCCGCTACGCCGGCAGCACCCCTTCACAGCTCGGCCGGCACTAACACTCCCACGACCAGCGGAAAAGCCAGTTGAAGCCCTGTCTGCGCAGCTCAGAGTGCCTTCCGCCGGTGTCGGGGATCCGATACGGAACCGCCACCAACAACCATGTGGCATAGGTCACACAATGAAAGTGTATATGGCCTGGGAATGAAGAGCGGGTCACCGATCAGGGCTGCAACGACAACATCGCCGAAACCGCGCCCGCCGACGCCAGGACCAACAACCGGTGACATATTCGTTTTGCAGGTTGCACGGGGCCGCAGACAGGCCACCTCTTCACCACGTCGGATAGCCGACATACCGTAGAAATGCAACCGCCATGACAGCGCAACCCCACGTGCATTTCTCATGGTCGTATTCCGATCCGACGCCGGTATCGTAGGGTGCGGCACAACGGACGCCCAGCGCGGCGTCGCGGTGCGGCGTGGCGGGCGCGGATCGGCGGGCCACAGTCGCCCGATCAAGCCGTCGAAGGGGCCAACATGCCGTTGGATCGGATACTCCGCCGTCTCATCGCCTGGCAACATGCCGACGGTGCGCCGCCTCCGCTCCGCACGATGCCGGTCGAACAGGCCCGCGAGCGCTACCGCGCAAGTGCCTTCCGCCCCCGGGGCCAGGGCGGCGACCCGGATCCAACGGTGGTCGTCGACGAAAAGATCGACAGTTTGGACAGCACGCCGATCCGGTGCAGGGTCTACACACCGCGATCCGACACCGACCGAGTGATCACCTACCTGCACGGCGGCGGATGGGTGACCGGTGACCTCGACACGCACGACCTGGCCTGTCGGGTGCTCGCGGCGTCACTGGGCACGGTCGTCGTCTCCGCCGACTACCGCAGGGCGCCGGAGTTTCCGTACCCCACCCCGCTGCACGACGCCATCGCGGCCGCGCGCTGGACCGGCCGGATGTTCCCTGACCGCGACCACGTTCTCGCCGGCGACAGCGCGGGTGCCCAACTCGCCCTCGGTGCCGCCCTGGACGCCCGCGCCAACGGCGACCCGCGCATCGCCGCGCTGTTGCTGATGTATCCGCCCGTCGACCCGAGTCTGCGGATCGCCGCCGCCAGTGCGCACACCGAGGGGTACCTGCTGTCCGTCGAGGACCTGACCTGGTGCTACGAGCAGTATCTTCCCGATGCACGGCATCGGAGCGATCTGGCCGTCGATCTGCTACGCGCGGACCTGCGCGGTCTACCACCGACGATCGTCGCCACGGCCGAGTTCGATCCGCTGCAACGCGAGGGCGAGCTGCTGGTGGAGCACCTACACGCCGCGGGCGTACCCGCCCGGCACGTGCCGGGACCGGGCCTGGTGCACGGCGCCTTCCTGATCCAGGACATCGTGCCCGCGGCGGCGGCCAACGCCCAGCAGGTCGTCCGGGAGGTCGACGCCCTCCTCACCGCCGCCCACCGGCACACCGCATGACCGGCCGCCACCTCGCCGCCGCGGCGACCGGACGTGTTCACGAGGTCGCGGTCACCAGCGGCTGCCAGTCGGTGTAGACCGGGTCCAGGCCGCCCCCGAGGAACAGTCGGCGCATCTCCGAGCGCTTGACCTTGCCGCTCGTGGCACGCCGGACGCCGCCCCGGCGCAGCAGGACGGTTCCGCCGGGGCGGACGCTGAACTCGCGGGTGAGCGTACGCGTGATCTCGTCGGCCAGATGGCGCAGCCGGTCCTCGGACGGCCGCCCGTTGACCTCGGAGACCACGACCAGGGCGTTGCCGGACCCGGATCCGTCGAGCGGTACCGTGAAGACCGCACCGATGATGCCCAGACCGGGGATCTGCGCCCGCAACGCCCGCTCGATCTCCTGCGGGTAGAGGCAGCGTCCATCCACGACGAGCAGTTCGGCTGTCCGCCCGGTCAAATACAGCTCGCCCTCGTGCATGGTGCCGAGGTCCCCCGTGCGGACGTAGCCGTCGACCGTGACCGTCCGGTCGGTCGCGGCCTCGTCGCGCCAGTAGCCACGGGAAACGCCGGGGCCGCGTACCCAGATCTCGCCGATCGTCCCGGCCGGCAGCGCCGCACCGGTGCTCGGGTCAGCGACCAGCACCTCGACGTCGCGGGGTGCGCCGCAGCTGACCACGCCCGGACCCGCGTCGGTGGGAGTGAACCGGTGCCGCTCCAACCCATGCTCGTCGACCCTGGTCACGACGGCCTTGCGGAACGGGTCCGCCGAGACCAGCAGCGTCGCCTCGGACAGGCCGTAGCAGGGGCACACCACATCGTCGCGCAGCCCGGCCGGAGCGAACCGCTTGGCGAACGCCTCCAGCGTCTCGGCGTGCACCCGTTCCGCCCCGTTGACTCCGATGCGCCACCGGGACAGGTCCAGCCCGCTCAGTTGGCTGTCGGTGACCCTGGCGCGACACATCTCGAAGGCGAAATCCGGGGCGGCGGAGACATGGATGTCGTACTTGTCGATCATGCGTAGCCAGCGGTGCGGCTGGCGGATGAAGGCGGCCGGGTGCATCAGTACGCAGCCGCCGCCCACCAGCAGCGCAGGCATCAGGTGACCGAAGAGTCCCATGGCGTGGTGCAGCGGGACCCAGCCGCCGAGCCTGGTCTCGGCGGTCAGCCCATACACGCGGCGCTGGCTCTCCATGTTGTGCAGGAGGTTGCCGTGGCTGACCGGCACGCCCCGGGGCTCGCCGGTGGTGCCCGAGGTGTACTGGATGATGGCGAGCGTGTCGTGGCCCAGCTCGCTCGGTGACCATGACTCCGCCTCCGGTACGGCCGCCTCGTCGGTGGCCAGCAGGGGTAGGTAGCTCAGCCCGACCGACTGCGCCCACGCCATGACGGCGGAGCGGTTGACCGTGTCGGTCAGTACCACCGACACCCCGGCGTTCTCCGCGATACCTCGGGCGCGTGACCGCTCATGGGGATACCGGCCCGGCAGCGGTGCCGGCACTGCGATCATCCCGGCGTAGAGACAACCCACGAGGGCCGCGGCGAAGTCGAAGCCGGTGGGATACAGCAGCAACACCCGGTCGCCGGCCGGGTAACGGGCCCGTAGCCAGGCCCCGATCTTCCTTGCTTCGGCATCCAGCTGGGCGAACGACCAGCGCCGATCGCCGTCCGCATGATCGATGTCATCGACAACGATCAGCGCGGTGCGCTCGGGTGTCGCACGGGCGTGCCCACGGATCACGGCGGTGGCACTCGCGGTGAGCGACAGATCCATCATTGCCCCGGTTCCTCTCCCTGCCGTGTGCACGAACCGCAAGCACCACGAATGACCCGTCGAGGCGCTCCAGGAAGTCAGCGAACGACGGAAGACGCGTCGGTTGCGTCAGGTGCCGTCGATTCTGCGGAGAATCGCATGGATCAGCAGGCTAGCACCGGCCGGGCGGGCCATCCACCAAACCATCGCCACTGCTGAGAAATGCATACCCCGAGTATTAGAAACACATTTGGATGCAATGCCTCCCACACTGGAGATTCGCCAGCATAAAGCCGCCTTTTACCGCAAGGAAAGGTTTCGTAAAGAAATCCGACCGGAGTGTGCTGATTGGACCCGGGGCCCCCTCCCGTCCCACTCAGATCCAGTGCGACTCCCGGGCGATCCGCAGCGCGTCGATCCGGTTGCGCGCATTCAGCTTCGCGACGACCGACGACAGGTAGTTACGCACCGTGCCGTCGGAGAGGCGCAGCCGAGCCGCGATCTCGCCGACGGTGTCCCCCTGATAGACGTGGGTGAGTACCGAGAGCTCGCGTGGCGTGAGTGGGCAGTCCCCATTGCCCAGGGCGGCCACCGTGAGCTCCGCGTCGAAGACGCGCTCGCCGAGGTGAACGCGGCGGATCGCGTCGAAGAACTGGCGCGGTGGAACATCGCGCTGCACCAGCCCCGCGATCTCTCCCGCGAAGGCCCGGCGCACGACCGGCCGGGTGAAGGAGGTCGCGAGCAGCATGCTCCGGCACCCCGGGGTGCTCGCCACCTTCTCGGCGAACGCGACCGCGTCGCTCTCCTCGCGCTGAAAGCTGATGATCACCACGTCGGGCCGATGCAGCTCGGCGAAATCCAACGCGTCCAAATAGTTACTCATGGATCCGACGACGCAGAACTCCTCCTCCTGCCCCAAGAGGGCAGTGAGCGCAAAACGGGACAGATGCAGAACGTCGGACACGAGCACGTCGATTGCCACTTATTCCCTCCAGACGGTTCCCCGACCGCGCCGTTGGGGGCCCAGCGCGCACCCTCGACGTCATAATGTCACACGCGTACGAAAATCTGAAGGTCGATATCTGACAGCGCCGGACGTGCAATTTGCTACCACTGTGGACATTCACTGGATCAAGATTGCGACAAGCATGACAGTGTCAAATTCGCGATAGTTGTCCGGCCTTCGGCCGATCGGACCAGGAAGGTCGTCGGGATCGCGGCGCTTCGACCGGAGACGGTGGCGGACAGCGCGCCACGTCGCCTGTCGGCGTCCGAGTCAGGGGAGGCGATTCGCTACCTGACGGTCCGGTACGCGCATCCGCCACGCGTCGGTGATCAGCTCGTCGAGCCGTTCGACGGTGACCTCGGCCAGACGCACCATGACCAGGGGTAGCCCGTCGTAGGCGGGGGTGGTGAAGAACAGCGCCGGCTCGCCGAGGAGCAGTGCCTGCTTCTCGGCCTCGTCGCCGACGTACAACACGGCGATGTCGGTGCGGATGACGCGCGGCTTGCCCGGTCGGCGCTCGGGATAGGACCAGACGAAGCCCTTGTCCGCGACCCGGAAGTCGAAGCCGTCACTGTCGATCTCCACTGCGTGCGGTAGCGCCAGGGCCAACCGGCGTACGTCGCAGGCGTCAGCCATCGCCTCCCCCTGAGCTCACCCATCGCGGCATGCCGAGAGGTTAGCCGCTGACTCCGACATCGACACCGCGTCGGGCATCTCCCCTGCTCGCGGGCCGGTTAACGCGGACTGCCGCGAGAGCGGCGGCGGACGGGACCATCCGCAGGTCGCTGCCCGCAGACACCGGCCGGCGGCCCACCGCCTCATCGGGCTCGGCGGGCCGCCGTGCCAGCTCAAGCGTCGGGCCAGCTCAGGCATCGGGCCAGCTCAGGCGTCGGGCCAGCTCAGGGGTCCCGGGTCGAGGTCTCTAACGGGCCAGCGCCTTCTCCAGCTCCGCCTTCGACATCGACGAGCGGCCCTTGACGCCACGCTTCTTCGCCTCGTTGTACAGCTGTTCCTTGGTGCGCCCGCCGGCGCCACGGTGCGAACGCTTGCCGCCGCGGTGGCCGGACGAGACGTCGCCGAGCGACGATCGGCTCGCGGTCCGCGCCTCACCGGAGCGGGCCCGCTCCTTGTTTACCGTACGGGCCGCGATCTCCTCGGCCCGGCTGGTGGACACGCCACGCTTCTTGGCACTGGCCTTGACGTGCTCGTACTGCCGTTCTCTTTTCGGGCTGGATCCCGCGGGCATGGAGTGCCTCCCTCCACCGACAGTGTTCACCGCTCAGGTGCCCCACCGTCGGACGCCGAAACACTCGCGGACCCGCCGCAGCACCGGGGCGGCGGGACGCACGATGTCCGCCCCGCCGCCCGGGATGCCGATGACTCAGGAGGTGAACTTGTCCAGCGCCAACTCGATGGCACCGCTGTCCGGCTGGGCGTACGCCCGCATGGTCTCCTTGTTGTAGGAGATGAAGCTCGGGCACCGCACCGCCGGGGCGTTGACCCGCCCGCCCTCACCGATCTTCTCGCCGGTCTTGGCTGCGTAGAAGGTCAGCGTGTAGCGCGAGGAGACGTAGTCGACGGTCACCTGCTTGTCGTCGCGGTCCTTGTACTGGCACTTGCGGGGCGTACCCTCGCTGCCCTGCTCGAAGGTGAGGCAGCCGACGACGGAGACCGATGCCCACTCGGCGGTCTTGGCGTAGTAAGGCTTGTCGAAGCCGACCGACTTGCTCAGCCACGACTCCGGACGCTCCGGGGAGTTGGCGAACGTGTAGACCTTGGTGCCCTTGGCCCCGGTGTAGGGCGCGGCGTTGAGGATCGGGCTGCCTTCGCAGACGGCGGACATGTCGCTGGAGTTGCGGGCGGTGACCGCGTTGTTGTTGTCCGGCTGCTCCTCCGCCGGTGGCGCGATCGACGGCGCGTCGGTCGGTGCACCGGGCGCGTCGCTCTGCTGGCCCGCGACCGGCTCACCCTCGTCGTCACCGGCCAGCACGAAGAAGCCGATGACGCCGCCGCAGGCGACAAGCACCGCCATCACGGCGGCACCGATCCCCAGACCGAGCCAGAGGCCCTTGTTCGAGGACTTCTTCGGCTGCGTCGTCCCGTACGCCGGGGGTGGCGGCGGCACCGGCGCCCCGTACGGCGACGGGTAGCCGGCCGGGGTGACCGGCGAGCCCGGCGGACCGACCGGAGAGCCGGGTGGTGTGCCCCAGGGGGCGGCGTTCGGATCCGGCTGTTGCCCACCGTACGGAGGGTGGCTGTCACTCATCTGATGCCCTTGTCGAAGTCGAGAGGTTACCTGGCCGATGATCACAGTCAGGGTAGTGAGCAGCGCAAGTCCGAACGCCATCGACTCCCCGACCACCCAGCCGGCGGACGTCGGAGCGCGGGTTACCGGTGTGCCGACACCGCGCGGCGGGTACCTGTCGGACACCGGAGAGGAGGACGAGATGACGACCGACCCGAGGTACACGCCGATCGCAATGACCGGGACCGGCAAGCTGATCGACGACGACGGCGACACCGGCACCGAACTGGTCGGCGCGGACGACGCGGCGGCCGATGCCGTACGAGCCGGCGCCGACATCGACCTGGCAGCGGCAGAACGGGACACCGATCCGACTCCCGTCGGCGCTGCCGATGCCGAAGCCGACCGACGACGGGCCGCCGGCGAGGACTGAGTCGGCCCCTGTACCGAACTGTGGCCCCGAGACGTCGTCCCGGGGCCACAGTTGGTTACAGCCTTCGATGTATCGAAATATTGCGTCATCGTTTCGAAGCCACGTAGGCTGCCGTGGGAGCGCTCCCGGCCTCCTCGTCGCTGCCGCCGGAGTGCCGTGCCCCCACCACCACGACCAGATTGCGATGGTCCACCATGAAGCAACCTCCGCGCCGGCTGCGGCGCCTGTTGGTCGCGGCCGGCGCCGTCGGCGCATTGACCCTCGGCGCGTTGACGGCCCTGCCCACCACCAACGCGATGGCCGCCACCGGCTGTTCCGTGACCTACACGACGAACAGCTGGTCCGGCGGGTTCACCGCGAGCGTCACCGTCACCAACCTCGGCGACCCGGTCAACGGCTGGACGCTCGGCTTCAGCTTCCCCGACAGCGGCCAGCGGCTCACCCAGGGGTGGTCGGCTACCTGGAGTCAGAGTGGCAGCTCCGTCACCGCGCAGAGCGCGAGCTGGAACGGTTCGCTCGGCACCGGCGCCAGCACCAACATCGGCTTCAACGGCAGTTTCACCGGCGCCAACCCGTCACCGAGTTCGTTCACGCTCAACGGCACCGTGTGCACGGGCTCGACCACGCCGACCACTCCCCCGCCGCCCACCACCCCGCCGCCGACGACGCCGCCACCCACCACGCCCCCGCCCGGCGGTCAGACCCCGGTGGCCATCAACGGGCAGCTGCGGGTGTGCGGGGTCAACCTCTGCAACCAGTACGGTCGACCGATCCAGCTGCGCGGCATGAGCAGCCACGGCATCCAGTGGTTCGGCAACTGCTACAACCCGGCCTCGCTCGACGCGCTCGCCACCGACTGGCG
The DNA here is from genome assembly GCF_049178935.1 of Verrucosispora sp. WMMD703. Classification (NCBI taxonomy): domain Bacteria; kingdom Bacillati; phylum Actinomycetota; class Actinomycetes; order Micromonosporales; family Micromonosporaceae; genus Micromonospora; species Verrucosispora sp. WMMD703. The sequence goes on from NZ_JBMHMM010000004.1 coordinate 4,006,375, forward strand.
CGCCGACCTGTTCCGCATCGCCATGTACGTGCAGGAGCAGGGCTACGAGACCGACCCAGCCGGCTTCACCAACCGGGTCAACAACCTGGTCGAGGAGGCCACCCGGCGCGGCATGTATGCAATGATCGACTTCCACCTGCTCACCCCGGGTGACCCGATGTACAACCTGGAGCGGGCCAAGACCTTCTTCGCCGCCGTCTCCGCCCGGCACGCCGCGAAGAACAACGTGATCTACGAGATCGCCAACGAACCCAACGGGGTGAGCTGGTCGACCATCAAGAACTACGCCGACCAGGTGATCCCGGTGATCCGGGCCAACGACCCGGACGCGGTGGTCATCGTGGGCACCCGCGCCTGGTCCTCGCTGGGCGTCTCCGAGGGCGCCAACCACACCGAGATCGTCAACAACCCGGTGAACGCCAGCAACGTCATGTACGCGTTCCACTTCTACGCCGCGTCGCACAAGGACAACTACCGCGCCGAGGTAGAGCGGGCCGCCGCCAGGCTGCCGCTGTTCGTCACGGAGTTCGGCACGGTGGACTACACCGGTGACGGGGGCGTCGACCTGACCAGCAGCGCCCAGTGGCTCGACCTGCTCGACCGGCTGAAGATCGGCTACGCGAACTGGACCTTCTCCGACAAGGCCGAGGGCAGCGCCGCGTTGCGACCGGGCACCTGCAACGGCAGCTCCTACACCGGCACCTCAATGCTCACCACCTCCGGGGCGTTCATGCGCGAGCGCATCCGCACCCCGGACAACTTCCCCACCAGCTGATCCGAGCGCACCACCACCACGCGGCCCCGGCGGTTCACCGCCGGGGCCGCACTGGTGCGCAGGCTCAGCGCACGTCGGACACCGGGCCGATCAGCGAATCGGCCGGCCCGGCGGATCCCGCCCGGTACTCCTGTAGCGGCACCGCACCGGCCTTCCAGGCAGCCAGCACCGGCTCCACGATGCGCCAGCACTCCTCGGCGACGTCGCCGCGAACCGACAGGGTCGGATCGCCGTCGAAGGCGCCGCGCAGCACCTCGCCGTACGCGGGCAGGTCGCCGGGGCCGAAGTCCGCCGTCAGGTTCGCCTGTTCCAACTCGAAGGGATTCCCGGGACCGTTGATGTTGAGATCCAGGCCGAGCCGATCGGGTCCGAAGCCGATCCGGAGCCGGTCGGGCCGTTCGTAGCCGGTCAACCCGTCGGGCACCCGGGTCGGCTGCTTGAAGGTGATGATCGCCTCCTTGCGTACGGCGTCCACCGCCTTGCCTGAGCGCAGCCGGAACGGCACTCCCGCCCAGCGCCAGTTGTCCACCGTGACCGCAAGTTCCGCGAGCGTCTCCGTGCCCCGCGCGGGATCGACACCGGGCTCGTCGGCGTAGTTCGGCAGCCGCCGCCCGTCGATCTCTCCCGCGGTGTACCGGCCCCGCCGGCTGGCCACCGCCGGATCGTCGTGCCACAGCCGGGTGGCCCGCAGCACCTGCGCCTGGCGTCCCCGCAGTTCCTCGGCCCGCAGCGTCGGCGGCGGATCCATGGCGAGCAGGGCCAGCACCTGGAGCAGGTGGGACTGCACCATGTCCACCAGCGCCCCGGCACGGTCGTAGTAGCCCGCCCGCCCTTCCAGGCCGAGCGTCTCGTCGAAGACGATGTCCACGCAGGCCACGTGCGACGAGTTGAGTACGGGCTCGAAGATCCGGTTGGCGAAGCGCAGGCCGAGCAGGTTGAGCACCGTCGACTTGCCGAGGAAGTGGTCGATCCGGTGGACCTGGCCCTCCGGTACGAGGGTGGCCAGCAGCTCGTTGAGCGAGCGGGCCGAGATCCGATCGACTCCGAAGGGCTTCTCCAGCATCAGCCGGGTGCCGGGAGGCACACCGATCCGGGCCAGCGCGGCGGCCGAGCGGGCCGTCACCAGCGGCGGCAGCGCAAAGAAGATCACCAACGGCCCGGTGCAGCAGCCCAGCAGCGACCGCAGGTCCTCCTCGCGCGTCACGTCGGCCGGCACGTAGCGGGTCTGCTGGATCACCTCGGACTCCACCGGACCCACCGCGCCGACGGTGCCGAAGGAGTCGGCCACCCGGCGCCGCCAGCGCTCGTCGTCCCAGCCGTCCATGCCGCTGCCGATCAGCCGCAACCCGGGGACAGCTCCGGTGGCCAGCAACCGGCCGAGCCCGGGCAGCAGCAAACGCCCGGTCAGGTCACCGCTGGCGCCGAGCACCAGCAGTGTCTGCCGTACGCCGGTGGCGGCGGCGGGTTCTGCGGGGACAGCTGCGGGGGCGCTCGATGCCGGCGTCGTCATGCCACCACCATGCCCTGTCCCGGCGACCGGCACGCACCGGACCCCGTGGACTCGCCGACTGTTCGCGCACCGCACCCAGGTCCGTGCGGATCGTCACCCCGGTGGTGTCCGGCGATCCCACCGGTCGTGGTGTCGGGCTGGCGAGCCGATCTTCATGTGGCAGTCTGGTCTCACCGGCGGCCGGGACGAGGCCGGCGGTGAGTCCGACCCCTGCGAGGAGACGATCGATCCGATGGCTGCGGACGTCACCAGCACCGACGAGTGGCAGGCCCTGCGCAAGCACGCCGACGAGATCCGCGGGACACACCTGCGGGAGCTGTTCGCCACCGATCACGAACGGGGCCGGCGGCTGACCGTCGAGGTGGCCGACCTCTACGTCGACTACAGCAAGAACCTGGTCACCGACGAGACGTTGCGCCTGCTGACCGCCCTGGCCGAGCGGGTCGGGCTGACCGACCGGATCGCCGCCATGTTCGCCGGTGCCCACATCAACAGCACCGAGGATCGCGCGGTGCTGCACACCGCGCTGCGGCTGCCGTCCAGCGCCACGCTCACCGTCGACGGGCAGGACGTGGCAGCCGACGTGCACGCGGTGCGGCAACGGATGGCCGAGTTCGCCGAGAAGGTGCGCTCCGGGCAGTGGCGCGGGCACACCGGCGAAAGGATCCGCACCGTGGTCAACATCGGTATCGGCGGCTCCGACCTGGGGCCGGTGATGGCGTACGAAGCGTTGAAGGCGTACCGCGACGGCGGTCTGAGCTGCCGCTTCGTGTCGAACATCGATCCCACCGACATTCACGACACCACCGCCGACCTGGACCCGGCCACCACGTTGTTTGTGGTGGTGTCGAAGACCTTCTCCACGCAGGAGACCCTGGCCAACGCAGAGCAGGCCCGGCGCTGGCTGCTGGCCGGCCTCGACGCCGATGCCGACGCGGTGGCCCGCCACTTCGTCGCGGTCAGCACCAACGCCCAGCGGGTGGCGGATTTCGGCATCGACCCGGCCAACATGTTCGGCTTCTGGGACTGGGTCGGCGGCCGGTACTCGCTGCCCTCGGCGGTGGGACTGTCGGTGATGCTGTCCATTGGGCCGGCGCGCTTCGACGAGATGCTGGCCGGCTACCACGCCGTGGATGAGCACTTCCGTACCGCGCCGCTGGCAGCCAACGCGCCGGTCCTGCTCGGCCTGCTCAACGTCTGGTACACCAACTTCCTGGGCGCGCAGACCCATGCGGTGCTGCCGTACTCGCAGTACCTGCACCGGTTCCCCGCCTACCTGCAACAGCTGACCATGGAGAGCAACGGCAAGTCGGTCCGCACCGACGGGCAGCCCGTGTCGTACGACACCGGGGAGATCTTCTGGGGCGAGCCCGGGACCAACGGCCAGCACGCCTTCTACCAACTGCTGCACCAGGGCACCCGGCTGGTGCCGGCGGACTTCATCGCCTTCAGCGAGCCCAACCACGACATCGGCGACATGCACGACCTGTTCATGTCGAACTTCTTCGCCCAGACCGCAGCCCTGGCCTTCGGTCGGACCGCCGAGCAGGTCGCGGCCGAGGGGACTGCCGCCGACCTCGTGCCGCACCGGGTGATGGCCGGCAACCACCCGACCACGTCGATCGTGGCCGACCGACTCACCCCGGCCACGCTCGGGCAACTCGTCGCCCTCTACGAGCACATCGTGCTCACCGAGGGCGCGATCTGGGACATCAACCCGTTCGACCAGTGGGGTGTTGAGCTGGGGAAGGTGATGGCCAACCAGCTCGCTCCGCTGCTCACCGGCGACCAGGCCGACCTGACCGAGCTGGACTCCTCCACCGCCGCCCTGATCCGGCGCTACCGCGTCCAGCGCCAGCGGGACTGAGCCCGGGAACCGTCCGAACGCTGCGTGAGCCGTGACTGGCCTGAGCGTTGAGGAGGCGATCACCCGCGCCCACCAGGAGGAGTGGGCGCGGGTGGTCGCCAGCCTCGCGCGCCGCTTCGGTGACCTCGATGTCGCCGAGGACGCGACGGCCGAGGCGTTCGTGGCGGCCGTCGAACGGTGGCCGCGCGAGGGCGTACCACCCAGTCCCGGCGGTTGGCTCGCCACCACCGCCGCCCGCAGGGCAATCGATCGACTCCGTCGCGAGTCGCAGCGCGAGGCCAAGCACCGGGCGGCCCGGATCGTCCACGACGACTCCCCGGCCGAGCCGACCGGCGGGGTCGAGGACGACCGGCTCAGGCTGGTCTTCACCTGCTGCCACCCGGCGCTCGCGATGCAGGCCCGGGTGGCGCTGACGCTGCGCCTGCTCGGCGGCCTCACCGTCGGCGAGATCGCCCGCGCCTTCCTGGTTCAGGAGACCACGATGGCGCGACGGATCACCCGCGCCAAGGTGAAGATCAAGGCGGCACACATTCCCTACCGGGTGCCCTCGCCCGACGACATCCGCGAACGGCTCGTCGGTGTGCTCGCGGTCGTCTACCTCGTCTTCAACGAGGGCTACCTCGCCAGCGCGGGGGACGAGGCGGTACGCGTCGACCTCAGCGACGAGGCGATCCGCCTCGGCCGGCTGCTCCGGACCCTTCTCCCCCACGACGGTGAGGTGGCCGGCCTGCTCGCCCTGATGCTGCTCACCGACGCCCGGCGATCGGCGCGCGTGTCCCGCACCGGGGAGCTGGTGACCCTCGATGAGCAGGACCGCAACGCCTGGGACCGCGATCGGATCGCCGAGGGCAACGCGCTGCTCCACGAACGGATCAAGGTGGTGGCCGCGGGCGGTGACCCACCCGGGCCCTACCAGTTGCAGGCCGCGATCAACGCGGTCCACACGAATGCCCCCTCCAGCCGGGAAACCGACTGGTCCAGCCTCCTCGCCCTCTACGACCAGCTGACGCTGCTCGACCCCTCGCCGATCGTGCGGCTCAACCGGGCGGTCGCCGTCGCCGAGGTCGGCGGCCCCGCGGTCGGCCTCGCTGAGATCGAACCACTCGTCGCGGCCCTCGACGGCTACCACGCCTTCCACGCCGCCCGAGCCGACCTGCTGCGACGGCTCGGACGCGACGGCGACTCACGGGTGGCGTACGACCGGGCCATCGGACTTGCCGGCAACCCTGCCGAGCGGGCCTATCTCACCCGCCGCCGCGACCTGCTCGCCGGCTGACCGGTGGGAAAAATCTTCTGGCACCTTGTCGGATGGGCGGCGGGTCGCTCGTAGATGAGGTGAGAGGCGGCCGGAGGAGGCCGCCGGGACATGGGAGCTACGCGATGGCGCGGTACTTGATCTCGTTCAACGATGGCGCGATGGACCACATCCCCGACGAGGATTGGCCCAACGTGGGCAAGGCCGCGCACGCGGTGACCCAGGAGGCCGTGAACGCCGGGGTGTTCGTGTTCGGCGCCGGACTGCAACGGCAGCGGGCGAGCGTCGTGGCCACGGACGGGCTGGTGACCGATGGCCCGTACCCGGAGACCAAGGAGGTCATCGGCGGATTCATGGTCGTCGACGTAGCCGCACGCGAGGAGGCGCTGGCGTGGGCCGCCAAGATCGCCGTCGCCTGCCGCTGTGCGCAGGAGGTGCGGCAGCTCATGCCGGACCCGGAAACAGACGAGATGCTCCGCCAGGCCGGCAGGCGAGGCTGACCTTCCGCCGTTCGGTTGTCTTTCGGTCCGTTCTGGCCCAATGGGTCACGTGCGGGTGCCCGGACTCCCCCCGTTGTCCGGGCCCCCGCGTCACGACGACGCGACCGAGGAGCACAGCCCATGCGGAGCACCATCAACAGCGCCACCGTGAGCGAGCTGGACGCCCCAGGCGAGCACGCCGACCACACCCGGCTGCTGGAGCGGACCCTGTTCGAGGTGAAGCGGGTGATCGTCGGCCAGGATCGGCTGGTGGAGCGGCTGCTGACCGCGTTGCTCGCCCGGGGCCACTGCCTGCTGGAAGGGGTGCCCGGCGTGGCCAAGACCCTCGCCGCGGAGACCCTGGCCACGGCGGTGGGCGGCAGCTTCGCCCGGATCCAGTTCACTCCTGACCTGGTGCCGTCGGACCTGCTCGGCACCCGGATCTACCGAGCCTCGACCGAGACGTTCGACGTCGAGCTGGGGCCGGTCATGGCCAACCTGGTCCTCGCCGACGAGATCAACCGGGCCCCGGCCAAGGTGCAGTCGGCGCTGTTGGAGGTGATGGCCGAGGGACATGTCTCGATCGGTGGGCGGACGTACCCGGTCCCCACCCCGTTCCTGGTGCTGGCCACCCAGAACCCGATCGAGTCCGAGGGCGTCTACCAACTGCCCGAGGCCCAACGGGACCGCTTCCTGATGAAGGTCGTGGTCGACTATCCGACCGACGACGAGGAACTGGGCATCCTTTACCGGATGGGCACCGGCACCCCGGCCGCCCGGCCGGTGCTGGACCCGACTCGGCTGGTGGCGTTGCAGGCCCGGGCCCGCGAGGTCTTCGTCCACCACGCTCTGGCCGAGTACGTCGTACGGCTGGTGCTGGCCACCCGCGATCCGCGCCGGTTCGGGCTACCGGACGTGGCCGCGCAGCTGGCGTACGGTGCCAGCCCCCGCGCCACCCTCGGTCTGATCGCCGCCGCCCGGGCCCTGGCGTTGCTGCGTGGCCGGGACTACGTGCTCCCCGCCGACGTACGGGAGATCGCCGGCGACGTGCTCGCCCACCGGCTGGTCCTCTCCTTCGACGCGGTCGCCGACGACGTCGACCCCGACGAACTGGTACGGCAGGTCGTCGAGGCGGTGCCGCCCCCGCAGATCGCTCCCGCCCAGGAAACCCAGGGGCCAGGTCTGGGGACGGCGGCATGAACGAGAACGCGACGAGCCTCGGGCACCTGGCGCCGCAGCGTCGGCTGCGCCGGCTGGAACTGACCATCACCCGCCGGCTCGACGGGTTGCTGCACGGGCAGCACCTGGGCCTGCTGCCCGGCCCGGGCAGCGAACCGGCGGGCAGCCGGGAGTATCGCCCCGGCGAGGACGAGGTACGGCGGATGGACTGGTCGGTTACCGCGCGGACGACCGTGCCGCACGTGCGTACCGTCGACGCCGACCGGGAGCTGACCACCTGGGCGTTGGTGGACGCGACGCCCAGCATGGACTTCGGCACCGCCGAGTTGGAGAAGCGCGAGCTGGCGGTGGCGGCCGTCGCTGCCGTCGGGTTCCTCACCGCGGGCTCCGGCAACCGGCTCGGCGCGCATCTGCTCGGCGACGCCGGCGTGCGCCGCTTCCCCGCCCGCACCGGCCGGTATCACCTGCTCAGCCTGCTGCGCACCCTGTTGGAGGTGCCACGCGGCCGGCCGGCCAGCGACCCTGTGCCGCTGGCCGAGGCCATCGACGGGTTGCGCCGGTCGGCCGGCCGTCGCGGGCTGGCGGTGGTCGTCTCCGACTTCCTGGATGGCCTGCCCGACGAGGGGGTGGCCGGTGCCGGAGGCCGCCCCCCGGACTGGGAGCGACCGCTACGGCGGCTGGCCGCGCGGCACCAGGTGCTCGCGGTCGAGGTCCGCGATCCGCGCGAGCTGGAGCTGCCCGACGTCGGCCTGATCACGTTGCTCGACCCGGAGAGCGGGCGACGGCGCGAGGTCGCCACCGGCAGCCGCCGGCTGCGCGACCGTTACGCGGCGGCCGCCGCCGCGCAACGGCTGGCCGTGGCGCGGGCGCTGCGCCGGGCCGGCGCGGCGCAGCTACCGCTGAGCACCGACCGGGACTGGATCGCCGACATCGTCCGGCACGTCCACGCCCAGCGCCGGCTGGCCCGGGCGACCCGACCGACGAACGGAGGCGCCGCGTGAGCTGGGAGTCCCCCGAACGGCTGTGGCTGTTGGCCGGGGTTGCCGCCCTGGTGGTCGGGTACCTGCTGCGTCAGCGCCGACACAGCCGGTACGCCGTGCGGTTCACCAACCTGCGCCTGCTGGACAAGGTGGCGCCCACCCGCCCGGCGTGGCGCCGGCACGTACCGGCCGGGCTGTTCGTCGCGATGCTGGCGCTGCTGGTGGTCGGCTTCGCCCGCCCGACCGACGAGGTACGGGTGCCGCGGGAACGGGCCACCGTCATCGTGGCCGTCGACGTGTCCCGGTCCATGCTCGCCGACGACGTACCGCCGGACCGGCTGCTCGCGGCCCGGGAAGCGGCCCGCGAGTTCGTGGCCGACCTGCCGGCGGAGTTCAACGTCGGGCTGGTGGCCTTCGCCGGCAGCGCGTCGGTGCTGGTCGCACCGGGCGGCGACCGGGAGTCGGTCACCGCCGGCATCGACCAGCTCGACGAGGGTGTCACCGGCCTACAGGGAACGGCGATCGGCGAGGCCATCCATGCCTCGCTGGAATCGATCCGCACCCTGGACGCGCAGGCAGCGGAGGATCCGCCGCCGGCACGGGTGGTGGTGCTCTCCGACGGGGCGAACACCTCGGGAAGGGACCCGGCGCAGGCTGCCGCCGACGCGGTGCAGGCGGGCGTACCTGTTGACACCATCTCCTTCGGTACCCCCGACGGTCGCATCGGTGGCGGCCAGTCGGTCCCGGTCGACGGGGAAACCCTGCGTGCCGTCGCCGAGCAGGCCGGCGGCGGCTACTACGAGGCGGGCAGTGGCGACGAGTTACGTGCCGCGTACGCCGACATCGGCTCGTCGGTCGGTCACCGGCTGGAGCGTCAGGACGTGTCGGCGCGGTTCATCGGCGCCGGCCTGGTGCTCGCCCTGCTGGCCGCCGCCGGCTCCCTGTTCTGGTTCTCCCGACTGCCCTGACGGCCGTCCTACGGACCTCTTCGAGGAGGGACATCGCATGCACAGCACGATTCCGGGGTTGGGTGAGCCGCGCGGACCACGCTTCGTCTCGCCTGCCCTGTCGACCGACGATCAGCCGACCGGGTCCACTCCGGTCGCGCCGATCCCGGGCGCGCTGACCGGGCCCGACGACCCGGCACACGGCCTGGCGGACCAGAGCGCGGAAACGGACTCCGGTGCGTCGCGCTGGCCCCGGCTGCTGCTGGCCGGGCTGACCGTGGTGGCGGTGTCGGCCGGCGCCGGCGGCGTCGCCGGGCACCTCACCGCCGGCGACACACCGGCAGCCGACCCGGGAGCCGCGCCGGCCGGTGCGACCGGAAGTACGACCGCCGACCTGGTCACCGCCGCGGACCAGGTGCTTGCCGGGGTGGTGTCGGTGCGGGTGACCAGCGGCGGCCGAGGTGCCTCCGGCTCCGGGTTCCTGATCGACGAGCGGGGGCATGTGGTGACCAACAGCCATGTGGTGGCCGGCGGGGACACCTTCCAGGTGGTCGGCCGGGACGGCCGTCGGCTCACCGCACGGTTGGTCGGCCGTGACCCGGGTACCGACATCGCCGTGCTGCGGGTCGATCCCGGCAACGCGCTGCGCCCGCTACCGCTGGCCTCGGCCGGCCAGACCCGGGTCGGTGAGCCGGTGCTCGCCGTCGGCTCGCCGCTCGGACTCTCCGGCACGGTGACCGCCGGAATCGTCAGCGCGCTGGACCGGCCCGTCCGGCTCGGCGGTGGCGCCCGGCAGCCGGCGGTGCAGACCGACGCGTCCATCAACCCCGGAAACTCCGGCGGCCCACTGGTAAACGGTCGGGGCGAGGTGGTGGGCGTGAACACCGCCATCGCCACGCTGGAGGGCAGCGGCAACATCGGGATCGGTTTCGCCATCCCGGTGGAGCGGGCAGCTCAGGTGGCGCAGGGGCTGATCGCGAGGGGATAACTGACAGATGCGGCTGCTCGTGGTGGAGGACGAAGAGGATCTGGCCGGCGCGTTGCGGGTCGGGCTGGCCCGCGCCGGCTACGCCGTCGATCTCGCCGCCGACGCGGCGCAGGCGTACGACCTGCTGCTGGTCAACGCGTACGACCTGATGCTGCTCGACGTCAATCTGCCCGATGGCGACGGGTTCGCGCTGTGTCGGGCGATCCGCTCCGGCGCGGTCGAGGTGGCCGGTGGGCGGGATCTTCGGGTGCTGATGCTCACGGCCCGCGGTGCGTTGACCGACCGGGTCCGTGGCCTGGACGAGGGCGCCGACGACTACCTGGTGAAGCCGTTCGCGCTTGTCGAGTTGCTGGCGCGGGTGCGGGCGCTGCTGCGCCGGGACACCGGCGGTACCGGGGTGGTCCTCACCGTGGGCGCGTTGACCCTGGACGTGGCGCGGCAGGAGGCCCGGCGGGGCAGCCGCCAGCTGCACCTGACCCGGAAGGAGTTCGGCGTCCTGGAGTACCTGATGACCCGTCCCGGGCGGGTGGTGCCGGCCGAGGAGTTGCTGGAGCACGTCTGGGACGCCAACGCCGACCCGTTCACCGAGACCGTCCGGGTCACCGTGGGTACGCTGCGGCGCAAACTCAGCGGTGGCGGCGACTCCCCGGCGATCGAGACGGTCGTCGGGCGCGGCTACCGGCTGCGGGAGGTGCTGGCATGACTGTCTTCCGGTCGATCCGGTTCCGGCTGACCGTGCTCTACTCGACGCTGTTGTTCGCGCTTGCCGGCGCCGGCCTGCTGGTGGCGTACGTGGCGGTGGACCGCGCGGTCGATCCCAAGCCGATCACCAAGCGGTACGAGGCGCAGTTGGTCAAGCTCAAGAGCGACGGGCGTACGGTGCCGACCGGCACCACGCTCGAGGTGGCCGAGGTGCAGCAGATCGAGGACGAGGTGAACCTGCGGCTGTTGCAGACGGTCCGGGACTATTCGTTGATCGCGCTCGGCGGGCTCTTCGTGGCCAGCCTCGGCATCGGTTGGGTACTCTCCGGCCGGGCGTTGCGTCCGGTCGGCGCGATCGCCCGTACCGCCCGGGAGATCCAGGCCACCGACCTGTCCCGACGGATCCGCCTGGCCGGTCCCCGCGACGAACTGCGCGACCTCGGCGACACCATCGACTCGATGCTCGACCGGTTGGATCATGCCTTCCACGCCCAGCGGCAGCTCATCGATGACGCCTCGCACGAGTTGCGCAGCCCGCTGGCGATCATCCGCGCCAATCTCGACGCCTCGCTGACCGCACCGGAGGCCGGTGACCAGGAGCGTGCCGCGGCGGTGGCGACGATCGACCGGGCCACCGACCGGATGTCCCGGCTGGTCGAGGATCTGCTGGCCACGGCCCGCCGGGACGCCGACTCGATGTCCGACACGGACGTGGACCTCAGCACCGTGGCCCGTGAGGCCGGCGAGGACTTCGCCGCCCTGGCCACCGGCCGTGGCCTGCGCCTGCGGTTCGCGCTCGACCCGGATCTCACGCTGATCGGCGACCCGGACGCGCTGCGCCGGGCCGCCGGCAACCTGCTGTCCAACGCGGTACGCCTCTCCCCTCTCGGCGGGGCGATCAAGGTGGCCACCGGACGGGTGGGCGACTGGTTGTGGTTGGCCGTCGCCGACGAGGGGCCGGGCATCGCCGAGGCCGACCAGGCACGGGTTTTCGACCGGTTCTGGCGGGGCGAGGCCGGTCGGGGTGGCTCCGGTGGCGACCGGCGGACCGGGTTGGGGTTGGCCATCGTCCGGCAGATCGTCGAGTCGCACGGTGGACAGGTGGCGGTGTTCTCCCGGCCGGGTACGGGCAGCACCTTCGTGTTGTGGCTGCCGGCCGCCGATCGGACCGGAGACACCCGGCCGCCGGCAAGCACGCCGCTGTGACTGTCATCCAACTGTCATCCAACCGTGCGGTCGACTCCAAGGTCGTTGCGCAAGGTGGTGATCGATCGGGACGGCGCGTCGGGTCGCCGGCATCAACAACGAAGGAGACCGCTGTGGTGATGCCGTGGCCTTGGCCGATGCCCGACGATCACTCCTTCCGCGCGCTGTGGGACGAGCCACAGCATCACGACGAGGATGTCCGTCTCGCCGCCCTGGTCGCGCAGCGGCTGAGCGCCGACTGGTCGACCCGCAGGCAGCAGATCACGGTGATGGTGCAGAACCGGGTCGTGATCCTCACCGGCCTGGTCGCCAGCGCCGAGACCCGCCGCGCGGCCGGCGAGTTGGCCTGGGACATCGAGGGCGTGACGGACGTCTGCAACGCGCTACGGCTCGCCGGTCACCGGCGAGGTCGCCGCTGATGAACTTCGGCTCGTCCACGGTGCCACGGCACCGGTGCCGTGGACGAGCCGGACCCGGGCAGGTCGCCTATTCCGCCGCGTCCGCTGCCGCCGGGTGTCTCTGCAAGCGGGCGAGCGCGTCGGCGCGGGTGTCCGCGACCGGAAACACCTCGTCCAGCCGGGTGACCCGGAGCACCTGACGGATCAGCGGCGAGGTCGACGCCACGCAGAGCTGTGCGCCGCGGTCAGCGGCGGCGCGATGCGCGCGGACGAGCAGCCCAAGCGCGGTGGAGTCGACAAGATCCGTCCCACCGAGATCCACCAGGACGTGCCCGCCCATGTCGGCCGCGTGCCCCAACGCCATGCCCAGCGTCTCGCCGGTGTCGACGTCGACGTCGCCGGCGACGGTCACCACGGTGACGGCACCGAGGTGCTCGATGCCGAGGATGCCACCGGGCACGCCGGCAGCGGCGGGGCCGAGCTGGGTGCAGTGCGCGCAGCGGTGCGGACCGTCGGCCAGCGGGGAACCGCTCCAGCCGTGCTCGGACACCAGCGGCCACACCACCTCCGCGGCGGAGTGCGTCCGCGGCCCGGCGACCGTGTCACCGCAGTTGTCACAGGTCAGGGTGACCAGGTGGTCATCGAGAACGACGGCCATGGCGCGCTCCTTCCCAGGTCGGAGGGGTTGAGGTCCCAACCCTGCCGGGGCCAGGTGGCGGGCACCGCGCGGACACATGACGGTTGGGTGACGAATCGCCTTCCCGCTGCTTGCGGGTCGGATGGGCGACGTCGGCGCCGCGTACGTCGTCCGCTTTGCGACGATAGACGTAGAGCGATCAGTTGATCCCTGTGTGCGACGGGAGGTCGAAGGATGCGAAAGGCACTACCCACCGACGAACCGGTCGGCACCCTGGACGTGGTGCACCGGTTCCACGGCCCGATGCCCACCGGGGTGACCGTCTCGCACCGCGGTCGGATCTTCGTCAACTTCCCTCGCTGGGGCGACCAGGTGCCCGCCACCGTGGTGGAGCTGCGACGCGGACGCGAGGTTCCCTATCCCGACCTGCGGTGGAACACACCGTCCAGCGACGACGACCCGTCCGCGTTCGTGTCGGTGCAGAGTGTGGTGGTCGACCCGGCCGACCGGCTCTGGGCGCTCGACACGGGCAGCCCGATGTTCCAGCCGACATCGCCCGGCGGGCCGAAGCTGGTCCGCGTGGACCTGAGAACCGACACCGTCGCCCAGGTGATCACCTTCCCGCCCGAGGTGGTGCTGCCCACGTCGTACCTCAACGACGTGCGCTTCGACCTGCGCCGTGGGGAGGCCGGGCTGGCATACATCACCGATTCCGCCGATGGTGCCCCCAACGCCCTCATCGTGGTCGACCTGGCCAGCGGGGCATCGTGGCGGCGACTCAACGACCACCCGTCCACGAAGGCCGCGCCGCTGGAGGACTTCCGTCCGGTGGTCGAGGGACGCCCGTTCCTGGTCCGGCCCCCGGACGCTCCCCCGCAGCCGGTGGGTGTCGGCGCCGATGGCATCGCGATCTCCGCCGACGGCACGCGGCTGTACTACTGCGCCCTCGCCACCCGCCGCTGGTACAGCGTCGCCACCGACGCCCTGGCCGACCGCGCCCTGGGCGACGCGGAGGTCGCCGCGACGGTGCTCGACGAGGGCGACAAGGGCGGCGGCGCCGACGGCCTGGAGTCCGACGACGCCGGCCGGATTTATCTCACCAACTACGAGCACAACGCGGTACTGCGACGCCGGCCCGACGGCGAGTACGAGACCGTGGTGCACGACGCCCGGCTGCTCTGGCCGGACACGCTAAGCGTGGCCACCAACCGGCACCTCTACATCATCGCCAACCAGGTGCACCGGCAGCCGCCGTTCAACCGCGGCCGGGACCTGCGACGCCGGCCGTACGCCCTGTTCCGGACCCGCATCGACGCGGGCCCGGTGCTGCTGCGACCGTGACGACCGGCACGCCCCGATCGGGTGGAAGCGGCACCTGATCGGGGCGGCGGGCCATGCGCCGCAGATAGCGTCGGAGGGGAATACCGACGAGGTGAGGAGCCGGGTCGTGACCGAGCCGGAGGAAGAACGCGAGAAGAGCGCGAAGACCGACCCGGTGCTGTTCTCCCCGGACGGCGACCCGCACCACAATCCGGCACAGACGCCGCTACCGGACGAGCACCTGCCGGTGACGTACGCCCACGACGGCGAGACCGACGTGATCGACGGGGAGCAGTAACGGCTACCCGCCGACGCGTACCGCGGCGGTCAGCTCGTCGTCGTAGCGGGCCAGGGTACGCCCGTCGGCGGAGTAGGCGATCAGCTGCCCGTGCGCCATGGTGGCCGAACGGAACGAGAACGTCCGGACCCCGGGATAGGCGGCCAGCAGCGGGATGGTGCGCGGCGGACCGCCCGGAGCGGAGTGGTAGTCCAGCCGCGCCACCTGGTCGGAGACCACGCCGTTGACGCGCACCTTGGTCTTTTCGCTGCGGGTGCCGAAGGTGACCGGGGCACCGGTGCCGTAGCGGGCGCACTCCACCGGCCCCCGGCAGACGAAGAAGTACCGCGAGTTGACCACGTCCGGGAGGCGGTATGCCTTGAAGGTGGGATCGGCCCCGGCGGGCAACGGCTGCACGGCGAAGAACGCCAGTGCGCCGAGGGACGCCACGCCGACCCGCAGCCACCCTCGCGGGAAGGCCCGGTTGGCATGGGTACGGGCGGTGGTGAGCGCGACCGCGCCGAACCCTGCCACGCAGAGCACGACGGTGCCGATGGCACGGGCGTTCTCGAAGAGAAACTGCACACCGGGTCGCATCGACACCGGGGCCAGCACGACACCCAGCGACAACACCATGCTGGCCAGCAGCAGTGCACCGGCGACCCGCCGGGCCACGCCGACGGCGCCCACCAGCAGCATCGCGGCCAGGATGGTCCACACCTGGTGGTGGGTCCAGGAGACCGGGGACGCGGCCACGGTGGCGCAGCCGACCAGCACAGCGGCGTGCCCCGGTCGCCCCAGCCGGGACAGCGCCCGCGCCCGGAGCAACGCCAGGGCGCAGATGACGGCCACCAGGGCGGCCCAGACCAGCGGAAGGGACCCCTCGTCCATGCCGATACGAAGCAGCATCCCGTGCACGGACTGGTTGCCCAGCGACGCCAGGTTGCCGATCCGGGAGGTCTGGGTGACCGTGCCCGCCCAGTAGGTCAGGCTCTCGGCGGGCAGGACGGCCAGGGCGAGCGCCGCGCAGCCGACGAAGGCGGCCAGCGCGCGGGCGGCGTCGCGGTACCGGCCGCAGGCCAGGAAGTAGAGCACGAACAGCAGCGGCGTCAGTTTGATCGCCGCCGCCACGCCGATCAGCACACCGCGCATCCGTGACGGCGGCGCCATCCCGTCGAGCAGCGCCATCAGCACGATGAAGATGCTCACCTGCCCGAACCGCAGGTTGCTCTGCACCGGCGCGGCGACCATGAGCACCGCCGCGACCGCCGCGATGCTGACGGACGCCGACGTCGTCGTGCGAGTCCCGGCCGTACCCGGGCTCGGCATGGCGGCGCGCCCCTCGGCCAGGGCACGACCGACGGGTACGGCGATGGCCACCACGGCGGCACAGGTCGCCGCCAGCCAGAGCGCTTCGACCACGCCGAGCGGCACGGTCGTGATCGGCCAGAGCACGAGCGCCGCGAACGGCGGGTACGTGAACGGCCCACCGTTCGGCGCCACGTACCCGTACAGCGGACGCCCGGCCCGCAGATCGG
This sequence comes from Verrucosispora sp. WMMD703, assembly GCF_049178935.1. Lineage (NCBI taxonomy): Bacteria > Bacillati > Actinomycetota > Actinomycetes > Micromonosporales > Micromonosporaceae > Micromonospora > Verrucosispora sp. WMMD703. The sequence goes on from NZ_JBMHMM010000004.1 coordinate 4,022,433, forward strand.
TCAACGCTCCGTGGTAGATGTGCAGGTCGGACAGGCGGTCAGGGCGCCGCAGCACCAGCGCGACGGAGACCAGTGCCGCGACCGCGAACCCTACCCACAGCAGCGCCGCCCGACGATCCCGCATGGACAGAGAATAGATGTACCCGCGACCGCTGGGCGCGAGGCGGCGCGCCGCTCGGCGCGGCCCCACCACCGCTCAGCGCGGCTGCTCCACCACACCTTGTGACGCCACGACGCAGGCGAAGAGAATCATCGATGTTCTGAGAGCCGGACGAGGTAGGGCACCGGGCAGCCCTCGATCGGAACACCACCATGTCTCCTTCCGTCCGGAGGACCCGTTCCATGAGAAAAGCGATCCGACTGTGGTGCGCCGCCCTGGCAACCATCGTCCTGACCGCGTTCGCCGCGCTGTCGCTCCCGACATCGGCGTCGGCGGCGACGCTTACCGAGGTGACGAATTTCGGCACCAACCCGAGCAACCTACGCATGTACCTCTACGTACCGGACCGGGTCGCGCCACGACCGGGCCTGCTGGTCGTGGCCCACTACTGCACCGGCAACGGGCCGGCGATGTACTCGGGCACCCAGTACGCACGCCTGGCCGACCAGTACGGCTTCATCGTGATCTACCCGTCGGTGACCCGCAGCAGCCAGTGCTTCGACGTCTACTCGCAGCAGGCGTTGCGTCGCGGCGGCGGCAGCGACCCGGTCGGCATCATGTCGATGGTGGAGCACGTCCGGAGCCGCTACTCGGTGGACCCGGCCCGGATCGCCGCGACGGGCACCTCGTCCGGAGCGATGATGACGAACGTCCTGCTCGGGCTCTACCCGGACGTCTTCCGCGCCGGCGCGGCCTTCGCCGGGGTGCCCTTCGGCTGCTTCGCCACCACCGGCGGCTCGGAGTGGAACAGCCAGTGTGCCAACGGGCAGATCATCCGCACCCCGCAGCAGTGGGGAGACCTGGTCCGCAACGCCTATCCCGGGTACACCGGCCCGCGGCCACGGATGCAGATCTGGCACGGCACCAACGACGACATCCTGCGCTACCCGAACTTCGGCGAGCAGATCAAGCAGTGGACCAACCTGCACGGGTTGAGCCAGACCCCGACCTTCACCGACAGCCCGCAGTCCGGCTACACCCGGACCCGGTACGGCGGTTCCGGCGGTAACGCACCGGTCGAGGCGATCAGCATGCAGGGCGTGTCGCACAACCTGCCGGTCGACGCCGCGCAGGCGATCCGGTTCCTCGGACTCGACGCCGCGTCGCCCACCCCGACGCCGACGCCCACTCCCACTCCCACTCCCACTCCCACTCCCACGCCGACGCCGACGGTGACTCCCACGCCGACGCCCACCACGCCGCCGCCGGGCACGGGGTGCCGCGTCAGCTATGCGGTGAACGCCTGGAACACCGGGCTGACCGCGTCGGCGACCATCACCAACACCGGCGCCACAGCGGTCAACGGTTGGAACCTGGCGTTCACCCTGCCTGCCGGGCAGACCATCACGAACGGTTGGAACGCGACCTACTCCCCGACCTCCGGGGCGGTGACCGCCCGCAACGTCTCCTACAACGGCACCATCGCTCCCAACGGTTCGGTCACCATCGGCTTCCAGGCCACCCACAGCGGCAACACCGCCAGCCCGTCCTCGTTCGCGCTCAACGGCGCTCCCTGCGCGGTCAGCTGACCGTAGCCCTCGCCCGGATCGGCCCGGTGTCCGTACAGCTACCGCCGTACGGACACCGGCGTCGCCGCCGCTCACTTGGTTTAGGCCAGACCGGAAGATATATTGCTGTCGATGTTAGGAAAGCGCTTGCTCTGCGTCGTTCACCACTCCGGCACGCGCTCCACCACCGCACTCGCACCCGGAGGAACCCGCATGCTGCTCAGGACAGGAAGACGAACGGCTCGGCGCTGGCTGGTCGCCGTCAGCACGTTGGCGCTGGTCGGCGCCGGTGTGACGGTGGCCTCGCCGAGCGCCCGGGCCGCGACGGTCGATCCCAACGCCACCTACGTGTTCGTCAACCGGCACAGCGGCAAGGCGATGGATGTGTGGAACTGGTCCACCGCCGACAACGCCCCGATCAACCAGTACACCCGCAACGACGCCGCCGTGCAGCAGTGGCGGTTCGTCGACGTCGGCAACGGCTACTACCAGATCCGCTCCGTACACAGCGGCAAGGTCCTCGAACTGCCCAACGCCACCGACGGTGTCCAACTCGTGCAGAACGCCGCAGCCAGCGGCAACACCCGCCAGCACTTCCGCCTCGCCGACTCCGCCGGCGGGTACGTCCGGTTCCTCAACCGGCACTCGAACAAGGCCCTCGACGTGTGGGGCTGGTCCACCGCCGACGGCGGCATGATCTCGCAGTACCAGGACCACGACGGCGCCAACCAGCAGTGGCAGCTGGTCACCCTGGGAGGCGGCAACGGCAACGGCTGCGGCAGCGGCTCGTTCCAGGCCGAGGCGGTGCTCAACGGCGGCACCTGGACCGCCCGCAACGGTGGCAGCACGGTCTACACCGGCAGCGACATGCGGTCCGCCGTGCAGGCCGCGGTGAACAGCCTCAGCGCCGGCCGGACCAGCAAGCAACGGGTCGTGGTACGCGGCTCCGGCTCGATCAGCGCCGGCTCGCGCATCTCCCTGCCGAGCTACACGACGATCGACGTCTGCGGCACGATCAACGTGACCGGCTCCGGCTCCGGTGACCAGGCACCGATCTACTCGCGCGGCACTACCCAGGTCGAGGTGCAGAACCTCACCGTCACCGGCACGCCCCTCTACGGCATCTTCATGCGTAACGTCACAAACGTGATCCTCGGCCAGATCGACCTGCGCCTGTCGAGCGGCCTGGGGGTACGCATCGACAACCGGGGCGACACCAGCCAGTGGACGCGCAACGTCCGCATCGACAACGTGTTCGTCTCCGGCACCAGCACCCACGGCGTCGAGACGTACGGCGTGGACGGCCTCACCGTCGGCACGGTGACCGCCCGCAACGTCGGCGGTTCCGGCCTGCTGCTCAACGAGACCATCAACGCGACCGTGACCACCGTCGACGCGGAGAACGCCGGCACCGGCACCGGCTACGCGGCGTTCCGCACCGCCAACCGCGCCGGGCGGATCGGCTCCGGTTACCCGATCAACATTCGGGTCGGCACCGTACGGGCACGCGGCGGCGGCCGAGGCATCTTCTGCGTCTCCGAGTCCGGCGGTGTGGCGGTCAACCGGGTCGACATCGCCAACACCGGCAACAACGCGATCCTGATCGAGAACTGCTACGGCGTGGACATCGCGGCCGGCGGTGGCACCATCAGCGGTGGCGGGGAGGTTCGACTGGCGGCGCGGACGGAGTTCCCCGGCAACCGGGACATCACCCTGCGCAACTTCACCCTGGCCAACAGCCGAATTCTGGAGAGCCCCTGCACGACCAACCTGACCATCAGCAATGTCACCCTCAGCAATTCGAGCATCAACCGCTGCTGACTCGCCCGCACCCGTCCCGGCGGTCCGTCAACGGACCGCCGGGCGCGCGGGTGCGTCGGGCAAGGTAAGGCGACCGAACGGCCGCACGGCCACCCGCTCGGAGTCGGTTGACAGATCATGGGGGTGATCCCAGACTGGCTCGCGTCGATGCCGTCGGCCACCGGTGAGGAGCCTGGATGAAGATCGCCGATGCCCGGGTCATCGTCACCTGTCCCGGCCGGAACTTCGTCACGTTGAAGCTCGTGACGGACGACGGGGTGACCGGGGTCGGCGATGCCACCCTCGCCGGCCGGGAGATCGCGGTCGCGAGTTACCTGACCGAGCACGTCGTACCGCTGTTGATCGGTCGGGAAGCCGACCGGATCGAGGACACCTGGCAGTACCTGTACCGGGGCGCGTACTGGCGGCGCGGCCCGGTGACGATGAGCGCCATCGCGGCGGTGGACACCGCGCTGTGGGACATCAAGGGCAAGGTGGCCGGGCTGCCGGTGTACCAACTGCTGGGCGGCCGCAGCCGCGACGGGGTCACCGTCTACGGCCACGCGAACGCGCCCACTGTGGACGGCCTGCTCGCCGAGATGGCCCGCCACCTCGATCTCGGGTACCGCGCGATCCGGGTGCAGTGCGGCGTGCCCGGGCTGGCCGACACCTACGGCGTGACTCAGGACGGCGCGGCACATGAGCCGACGGGCGCGGCCGTCCCGGCCGAGACCGTGTGGAGCAGCGAACGGTATCTCACCCATGTGCCGTCGGTCTTCGCCCAGGTACGCAGCGAGTTCGGGCCGGAGGTGAAGCTGCTGCACGATGTGCACCACCGGCTCACCCCGATCGAGGCCGCCCGGCTGGGCAAGGCCCTGGAGCCGTACGCGCTGACCTGGCTGGAGGACCCGGTGCCGGCGGAGTTGCAGGAGGGTTTCCGGCTGATCCGCCAGCACACCACCACGCCGCTCGCCGTCGGCGAGGTCTTCAACACCGTCTGGGACTGCCAGCAGCTGATCACCGAGCAGCTCATCGACTACGTGCGGGCCACCGTCGTGCACGCGGGAGGCATCACCCACCTGCGCCGGATCTTCGACCTCGCCCACCTGTACCACGTACGCAGCGGGTCGCACGGCACCACCACGCTGTCCCCGGTGTGCCTGGCCGCGGCCCTGCATCTCGACGTCAGCATCCCCAACTTCGGTCTGCAGGAGTATCTGCCACATACCGAGGCGACCGACGCGGTCTTCCCGCACTCGTACCGCTTCGCCGACGGCTGTCTGCACCCGTCGGAGGAACCGGGGCTCGGCGTCGACATCGACGAGAAGTTGGCGGCGCGGCATCCGTACCGCCCGGCTTCGCTGCCGGTGAACCGGTTGGAGGACGGCACCCTGCACAACTGGTGACGTGGCGCTCGGCCTGACCCGCTGAGCCAGGCGGCACCTGGCGCGCCGAGGCCCGGCGCGGACATGTCCGCGCCGGGCCCGGTGTGGTGCTGACGGATCAGCTCCCGGAGCAGGCGAAGTTACCGGATGGCCCGGTACCGGTGCCCTGGAAGCCGAAGCTGGCGGTGCCGCCGGCGCCGACGCTACCGTTGTAGCTGACGTTGCGGAACGTCACGTTGCCACTGGTTCCGCTGGAGCTGGCGTTCCACGTATTGGTCACCGAGCTACCGCCCGGAAGTCCGATGGTTACCGCCCAGCCGTTCAAACTGCTGGAGCCTGCGGTGACCCGGATCTGAGCGACGAAGCCACCGTTCCACTGGTCCAGCGACGCCACCGACGCGGTGCATCCGGATCCACCGGGCGGCGGAGTGCTCGGCGGCGGGGTGCTGGGCGGCGGGGTGCTCGGCGGAGGAGTGGTCGGCGGCGGGGTGGTGGGCGGCGGGGTGGTCCCGCCCGCGTTCAGGGCATCGAGCGTCGCGTTGTACGCCTGCTTCTTGTTGCCGTTGTTGTCGAACAGCAGCGGGGTGCCGTACGAGCGCCACGAGTCGCTGTCCCGGATGCCCCACACGGTGATGCCGTTGCACCGCGGGACCGCGAGGCAGTCCTGGACCACCCGACGGTACGTGTCCGCCTGCTGGGAGCCGGAGCCCTCGATGTCCAGCTCGGTGATCTGCACGTCCACCCCGAGCGCGGCGAAGCTGGACAGCGTGGTGCGGTAGTTGCTGTTGTACGCCGACTGCGCGTTGAAGTGCGACTGGAACCCGACGCAGTCGATCGGCACGCCACGCTGCTTGAAGTCCTGCACCATCCGGTACACGGCCTGGGTCTTGGCCCAGGTCCAGTTGTCGGTGTTGTAGTCGTTGTAGCAGAGCTTGGCACCCGGGTCGGCGGCCCGGGCGGCCCGGAACGCGGCCTCGATCCAGTCGTTGCCGGTGCGCTGCAGGTTCGAGTCCCGCCGTGCGCCGCTGTTGCCGTCGTCGAACGCCTCGTTCACCACGTCCCACGAGTCGATCTTGCCCCGGTAGTAGGACGCGACCTGGGTGACGTGGTTGAGCATCGCGTTACGCAACGCGGTGCCCGACATGTTCCGCATCCACTCGGGCTGCTGCGAGTGCCAGGCCAGAGTGTGACCCCGGACCTTCCAGCCGCGGGACAGGGCGTGGTTGACGATCCGATCCGCGTTCGTGTAGGTGAACCGCCCCTGCTGCGGCTCGAGCGCGTCGATCTTCATCTCGTTCTCGGCCGTGACCGAGTTGAACTCGCGGTTCAGGATGTTGACGTAGGTGGAATCGGAGAGCTTGTGCCCCGCCACCGCGGCACCGAAGTACCGGCCGGACTGGGCCGCAGCCGCACCGAGGGTGGACTCGGCGGCCTGGGCGCTGGAGGTCACCACCAGGCTGGAGGCAACGAGGGCGAGACCGACTGCGGCCGAGACCAGCGCAGCGCGCGTTCGCAGTCGGGTAGCCGGCCGCCCGCTGGCGCGGGCGTGGGCGTTGTTCATGGCATGAGCCTTTCGACGAAGCCGTGCTGATGAGAAGCCGGCCCCGACTACTGCCCAACACGATGGCCCTCGTCACCGACGCGGTCGCCCGGATGCCGCGTCGGCCGGTGCACTCAGCCGGCCATCATGAGTAGATCGAGGCTGTTGTATCGAAAACCTTATCGAAACAGGTCCGAAAGCTCAACGCGCCGCAGCACTCTTTGACCGTTCACCCCCGTACCGGTCCGACTCCGCCGTCGTCGGCGCGCCACCGGGAATGTGGTCATGCCGGTGAGATCAGAGCCCTCGAAAGTTTCGGGCCGTCCGACCGATCCGTGGTTTCCTCGCCGAGCACGTCAGCCAGCCAGCGCAGCTGCCGCCGCACCTGAGTCGCGTCGCCGTGTTCGTGGCCGTTGAACGGATAGACATGCATCGTGCGCTCGGGAGGCGGACCACCAACGGTGGCACCGTAGTGGTTGTAGGCGGCGAACCCGGTGCTCGGGGGACACACCATGTCCCGCAGCCCGATACCGAAGTGGACCGGCGCGTTGGCCCGACGGGCAAAGCTGACCCCGTCGACGTACGACAGCGTGCGTCGTACGGCCGGCTCCGCGTCGCGGTTGACCGCGAGGTAGTTGACGATCTCGCCGTACACGCCGACCTCGGTGATCTCCAGGGCCCGCTGCGGGTGACAGAGGAACGGTGCGGTGGTGAGCACGGCGGCGAGGTCACTGACCAGGCCGGCGACCGCGAGGGACAAACCGCCACCCTGGCTGTTGCCGGCGGCCACCACCCGACGCGGGTCGACTCCCGGCAGCGCACGGGCCGCCTGCACCGCCCGCACCGCATCGGTGATGAGCCGGCGGTAGTAGTAGCCCTCCGGGGTCATGATGCCGCGGGTCACCGGCGACGGACCACCGGGTGCCGCACCGTGCGGGTCCGGTGTATCCCCCGCGCCGTACTGGCCGGACTGTCCCCTGGCGTCCATCAGCAGGTGGGCATAGCCGGCAACCGGCCAGGTCAGGCGTTCGTGTGGCAGCCCCCGACCACGGCCGTAGCCGACGTACTCCACGATCACCGGTAGCGCCTCGTCGACCCCGGCCGGACGGTTGTACCAGGCCCGGACCGGGTCGCCGCCGAAACCGGCGAAGGTGACGTCCCAGCTGTCCACCAGGCGCAGGTCGGTCGGTTCGGGTCGGAGGTCGAGCAGCACCGGCGACTGGGTCGCCGCGTCCAGGGTCGACTGCCAGAACGTGTCGAAGTCGGCGGGCTCGGCCACGGCCGGCGTGTACTGGCGCAACTGGGCCAGCGGGAGGTCGAACAGGGGCATGGCTCCTCGCAGCGGGCTCGGTCATGAATGTGGGGGCGGCGCGGTGCTCTCCCTGATCACCAGTTCGGCGACCAGATCTATCCGGCTGGTGGGCAGGGCGTTGCCGCGCGCTAGGTCGAGCAGCATCTGGGTGGCGGTGCCGGCCATGTCGCGCAGCGGCTGATGGACCGTGGTCAGGGCCGGACCGACCCAGGCCGAGAGTGGCAGGTTGTCGTAGCCGACCACCGACACGTCGCCGGGAACGTCGAGGCCGAGCTGCCGGGCCGCCCGCAACACCCCCAACGCCTGCAGGTCGGAGCCGGCGAAGATCGCCGACGGACGGTCGGGCCGACTGAGCAACTCGATGCCGTGGGTGTAACCGGCGTCGAGGTGGAAGTTGCCATGGCGGACCAGCGTGGCATCGATCGGGACGCCGAGTTCCTCATGGGCGCACCGGAAGCCGGCCGTGCGGGCCCGGGCACAGAGCACGTCCCGTGGACCGGAGATGACCGCGATCCGGCGGTGCCCGAGATCCAACAGGTGCCGGGTGGCGATCAGACCGCCGTTCCAGTTGTTCGAGCCGACGGTCGGAACGGAGGCCACGCTGGCGCTGTCGGTGTCGATGACGACCACGGGGATCGACTGGCGCTGCAACTGCTGCCGCTGCGGTTCGGTGAGGTTGCACATGACCAGCAGCACCCCGAGGGGGCGCCGGGCGACCGCCGCGTCGACCCAGGACTGCGGTGGCCGGCGAGCGGCGCTGAGCTGCGACAGCATCACGTTCACCCCGGTGAGGGCGGCGACCGCCTCGACCCCCCTGATGATCTCCAGGGCCCAGTCGGAACCGAACTCGTGGAACACCAGGTCGATCTGGCCCTCTCCGGGCGCCCGACGGGAGCGTCGGCGGTAGCGGTGCCGTTGCAGGCTGGCCTCGACGCGCGCCCGGGTCACGGCGGCCACGTCCGACCGTCCGTTGAGGACCTTCGAGACCGTGGCCGAGGAGACACCGACCTCCCGCGCGATGGTCGCGATGGTCGCGGAGCCGAGCGCTGCCGGCGAACGCTTCTCTGCCATCGGATCCTCTGCAACGATTCCGAAATTTTCGGAGACTGTAGCACGCATCGGACCGGCGGAAGGTGACCCAAGTCGATGCTGCCCACTCGCGGAGATGAATACGGGCAATCGCTTACCAGCACGGCAAGTACGGCCTGAACAGTCTTTCCATGCCTCTTGACATGCCCTGTCGACGCGCTTAGGTTCCCCGACACAGGTGTCCGACTGGTTTCCGAAAATTTCGATAATCGCCGTGCTCCACGGCGGTCGGCGTGGCCTGCCGGGAGACCTCCCGGCCCCGGCCGGAGGGGTTCGCATGACAAGTCAGCTGCCCGTCGACGACCGATTGGCGTCCACTCACGCCGATCGGTGGCGTGATCCGAAGCTGCGACCGGACGAACGGGCCGACGCGCTCATCCCGCTGATGTCGCTGGAAGAGAAACTCGCTCAGCTGGTCGGCCTCTGGGTCGGTGCGGACGCTTCCGGTGAGGGCGTCGCTCCCCACCAGACCGACATGGTCGAGCACACTCCACCGTGGTCGGAGGCGATCCGGCACGGCCTGGGGCAGCTGACCCGGCCGTTCGGAACCGCGCCGGTCGACCCGGTCCTCGGCGCCCGGTCCCTGGCCGCGTCCCAGGCGCAGATCGTTGCGGCAAACCGGTTCGGCATTCCGGCGCAGGTGCACGAGGAGTGCCTCACCGGCTTCGCCGCCTGGCGGGCGACCGTCTACCCGACCCCGCTGAGCTGGGGCGCGGCCTTCGACCCGGAGCTGGTCGAGGAGATGGCCGGGCTGATCGGCCGGTCGATGCGGGCAGCCGGCGTCCATCAGGGACTCGCACCGGTGCTGGACGTCACCCGCGACTACCGCTGGGGGCGCACCGAGGAGACGATCGCCGAAGATCCCTACCTGGTCGGCACGATCGGCGCGGCGTACGTGCGCGGGTTGGAACGGGCCGGCGTGGTGGCGACGTTGAAGCACTTCGCCGGCTACTCGGCGTCGCGCGGCGGCCGGAACCTGGCACCGACCGCGATGGGGCGCCGGGAACTGGCCGACGTGATCCTGCCGCCCTTCGAGATGGCCCTGCGGCTCGGTGGGGCGCGGTCGGTGATGAACTCGTACGCCGAGATCGACGGTGTGCCGGCGGCGGCCGACGAGGATCTGCTCACCCGGACGCTGCGGGAACAGTGGGGCTTCGACGGCGTGCTCGTCGCGGACTACTTCGCCGTCCGGTTCCTGCAGACCCTGCACGGTGTCGCCGCGGACGCTGCGGCGGCGGCGCGGCTGGCGCTACGGGCCGGCATCGACGTCGAGCTACCCACCGTGGACGCCTACGGCGCGCCCCTGGCGGCGGCGGTACGCTCCGGCGAGATCAGCGAGGGCCTCGTCGACCGGGCGCTGCGGCGGGTGCTGATTCAGAAGATCGAGCTGGGGCTGCTCGACGAGGGCTGGCAGGAGCTGCCGGCGGACGTCGAGGCGCTGCGCTTCGACGACGAGGCCAATCAGGCCGTCGCCCTGCGGCTGGCCCGCCAGTCCGTCGTACTGCTCCGCAACCGGGACGGGCTGCTGCCCCTCGCCGATCACCAGCGGGTCGCCCTGGTCGGTCCGGTCGCGGACGACGCGATGGCGATGCTCGGCTGCTACACGTTCCCGCTGCACGTCGGGGTGCACCACCCCGAGCACGGCATCGGGGTCGAGATCCCCTCTCTGCGCGAGGCGCTCGCACGGCGGCATCCGCAGCTCACCCACGTACCGGGTACCGACATCACCGGCGACGACACATCGGGCATCGCGGCGGCGGTTCAGGCGGCCGCCGACGCCGACGTCTGCGTCCTGGCCGTCGGCGACCGGGCCGGCATGTTCGGCCGGGGGACGTCCGGCGAGGGCTGCGACGCGGTCGACCTTGAGCTGCCCGGAGTGCAGGCGGAACTGGTACGCGCGGTGCTGGCCACCGGGACGCCGGTCGTCCTGGTGGTCCTCTCCGGCCGTCCGTACGCCCTGGGCGACGCGGCGGACAGCGCGAGCGCCATCGTGCAGGCGTTCTTTCCCGGCCAGCTCGGCGGTCAGGCGTTGGCCGAGATCCTCACCGGCGCGGTCGACCCGTCCGGGAGGCTGCCGGTCAGCGTGCCCCGGCACGCCGGTGGGCTCCCCGGCACCTACCTCACGCCCATCCTCGGCCGACGGTCGAAGGTGTCGTCGGTGGACCCGACGCCGGCGTTCCCGTTCGGCCACGGTCTCAGCTACACCACCTTCGAGTGGGACGACGCCGAGGTGAGCGACGCGTCTGGCGATGTCACCGCGGCTCCGGCGACCTGGCCGGTCGACGGGGAGGTGACCGTCGGCGTCACCGTCCGCAACACCGGCACCCGGGCCGGAACCGAGGTGGTCCAGCTCTACCTGCACGATCCGGTGGCGCAGACCACCCGACCGGTGGTGCGTCTGATCGGGTACGCGCGGGTCCCGGTGGCGCCCGGCGGAGCGGCTCGGGTCAGCTTCACGGTCCCTGCCGACGTCACCTCGTTCACCGGGCTGCACGGCCGGCGAGTGGTCGAGCCCGGCGAGGTGCAGCTGCGGCTCAGCCGTTCCAGCGCTGACGTGGTGGCGAGCCTGGCACTGCGGCTGGAGGGTGACGAGCGCGAGGTCGGTCACCACCGCGAACTGCTGTCCCGGGTACGCGTCGAACCGGTCACCGGGCCCGCGCCGGAGGACCGGCCATGAGCAGCGTGACCACCCTGACCTCGTCGGCGTCCAGTCCGGACACGACGCCACCGAAGCGGCCACCACGGGCCGCCCGGCAGACCTGGCGGCGCGCGCTGCGGCGCGACTGGCAGCTGTACTCGCTGGCGATCCTGCCGCTGCTGTTCTTCCTGATCTTCCGGTACCTACCGATGCTGGGCAACATCATCGCCTTCCGCCGGTTCCAGCCCGGCGGCAACATCTTCGGCGAGTACTGGGTCGGGCTGCGGTACTTCAAGATGTTCCTGAACGACCCGACGTTCTGGAACGTCTTCACCAACACGCTGGTGCTGGGTGCGCTGACCCTGCTGTTCTGCTTCCCGTTGCCGATCGTGCTGGCGCTGCTGCTCAACGAGGTCCGGGCCCGCAAGCTCAAGCGCTTCGTGCAGTCGGTGTCCTACCTGCCGCACTTCCTGTCCATCGTGATCGTGGCGGCCATCGTCATGCAGCTGCTGTCGATGGATGGCACGGTCAACCAGCTCGTCCGCGCCGGTGGCGGTGACGCCATCCCGTTCCTGCAACGGCCGGAGTGGTTCCGCACCATCTACGTTTCCTCGGAGGTCTGGCAGACCGTCGGCTGGGGCACGATCCTCTACCTGGCGGCGCTCACCACCATCGACGACGACCTCTACGAGGCCGCCCGGATCGACGGCGCCAACCGGTGGCGGCAGACCTGGCACGTCACGCTGCCGGGCATCCGGCCGACCATGGTGACGCTGCTGATCCTCAACATCGGCGCCTTCATGGCGGTCGGCTTCGAGAAGATCCTGCTGCTGTACAACCCGCTCACCTATCCGACCGCGGACGTGATCTCCACCTACCTGTTCCGGATGGGCTTCCAGTCCAGCAACTTCAGCTACGCCGCCGCGATCGGGCTGTTCGAGGCGGTGATCGGGTTGATCCTGGTCGTCTCGGCGAACCTGATCGCCCGCCGCACGGTGGGGACGAGCCTGTGGTGACCATCGACGCCGCCAAGCGGCCCACCGAGACCAAGCCCCGCCCTCGCCGTCGCCGAGGCATCCAGCAGACCCGAGGCTACCGGGTGTTCCAGGTGGTCAACGGGATCATCCTGACCCTCGTGGTGGTGGTGACGCTCTACCCGTTCGTCAACATCGTGGCTCGTTCGATGAGCGACGAGGCGTACATCATCGCCGGCCAGGTGAATCTCGTGCCGCGCGGATTCACCCTGGAGACGTACCAGCTGCTGATGTCCGACTCGTTGTTCTGGACGAACTATCGCAACACCGTGTTCTACACGGTCACCGCCACGGTCATCTCGATCGTGATGACCACCTGCTACGCGTACGTGCTGTCGAAGAAGCAGCTCAAGGGGCGCGGGATGCTGGTCGGCATCGCGGTCTTCACCATGTTCTTCACCGGCGGTCTCATTCCCAACTACGTCCTGGTCACCAGCCTGGGCCTGAAGAACAGCGTCTGGGCCATCGCGCTACCCAACGCCATAAACGTGTTCAACCTGTTGGTGATGAAGGCGTTCTTCGAGAGCCTGCCGACGGAGCTGGAGGAGGCCGCCGCGGTCGACGGGCTCAACACGTACGGCATCCTGCTGCGGATCGTGCTGCCGCTGTCGAAGGCCATCGTCGCCACGATGGTGCTCTTCTACGCGGTGGCCTTCTGGAACTCCTGGTTCGCGGCCTTCCTCTACATGGACCGGCAGGAGCTGTGGCCGGTCACCGTGTACCTGCGCAACCTGATCGCCGGTGCCACCGGCGCGGAGAACGTCGGGTCGATCACCGAGGCCAACGAGGTACAGGCCGAGGCGACCCTCAAGGCCGTGACCATCGTGCTCACCACCTTGCCGATCCTCCTGGTCTATCCCTTCGTCCAGCGGTATTTCGTCCGGGGCATCATGCTCGGCGCGGTCAAGGGCTGACCAGAAGAAACACCCCTCTCACCACCGAGTTGAAAGGATCCCGCCATGTTCCGCAGATCGTGGCGTCACGCGGCGGCGGCTGCTGCCGTGCTGCTGGCCCTCGGCAGCGTCACCGCCTGTGGCGACGACTCGTCCGACAGCGAGGACCTGTCGGAGAACCGGGCCGGCGCGATGGAGAACTACGCGGTCGGTACCCAGTTCAAGGCCACCGAACCGCTTTCCTTCTCCGTCCTCTACAACAACCACCCCAACTATCCGCTCAAGGAGGACTGGCTGTTCTGGACGGAGTTGAAGTCCCGGACGAACGTCAGCCTCGAAAAGGTAGCCGTGCCGCTGAGCGACTACAACCAGAAGCGCAGCCTGCTCATCGGTGCCGGCGACGCTCCCCTGCTGATCCCGAAGACCTATCCGCCGGACGTGCACGCGTACGTCTCCTCGGGGGCGATCCTGCCGGTCAGCGACTACCTCGATCTGATGCCGAACCTCAAGGACAAGATCGAGAAGTGGAACCTGAAGCCGGAGATGGACACCCTGCGCCAGCAGGACGGCAAGTTCTACCTGCTGCCCGGCCTGCACGAGAAGCCCTGGCACGAGTACTCCCTGGCGGTCCGCACCGACATCCTCGAAGAGCTGAACCTTGAAGTCCCAAAGACCTGGGACGAGGTCTACACCATGCTCAAGGCGATGAAGGCGGCGTACCCGGACGTCTACCCGTTCTCCGACCGGTTCAGCCAGCCCAACCCGGCGGGTAACCTGCTCAACATGCTGGCCGTGTCGTACGGCCTGGCAGGCGCGGGCTGGAACTTCCAGCACGTCACATGGAACGACCAGGCGCAGCAGTTCGAGTACACCGGCGCCACCGAGCAGTACAAGCAGATGTTGCAGTACCTCAACAAGCTGGTGGCGGAGAAGTTGCTCGACCCGGAGAGCTTCACCCAGACCGATGACCTGGCCCGGCAGAAGCTCGCCAACAGCAAGTCCTTCGTGATCAGCAGCAACGCGCAGACGTTGGTCAACGACTACCGGCCGGACCTGGCCGCGACCAACCCGAAGGCGAAAATCACCAAGATCCCGCTGCCGATCGGCCCGGCCGGCGAGATCAACCCGGCCAGCCGCCTGGAGAACGGCATGATGATCTCCTCGAAGGCCCGCGACAGCAAGAACTTCGTGGCCATGATGCAGTTCGTCGACTGGCTGTGGTATTCGGACGCGGGCCAGGAGTTCGCCAAGTGGGGCGTCGAGGGCACCACCTTCGTCAGGGACGCCGCCGGCAAGCCCACTCTCGCTCCGGACGTCGACATGATCGGCCTGAACCCCGGCGCGCCCAAGCACCTGCAGAAGGACTTCGGCTTCGGCAACGGCGTGTTCTCCTACGGCGGCAAGCCCGAGCTGGTGCAGGGGTTCTTCTCGCCCGAGGAGCAGGAGTTCCAGCAGGTGATGAACGCGCGGGCGCCGAAGTCGCCGCCGCCGCCGTACCCGCTCAATGACGAGGAACGCGAGCAGGTGTCGCTCTGGGAGACCCCGCTGAAGGACCACGTCTACCAGGCCACGCTCCAGTTCGTCCTCGGGCAGCGTGACTTCGCCGAATGGGACGCGTACGTGGCGGAGTTGAAGAGCAAGAACATGGACGCCTACCTGACGATGGTCAACGAGGCACACAAGCGCTTCCAGGAGAAGAACTAGAAAGACGTGTCCGGTCCGGTCGTGTCGGCGCGACCGGACCGGACACCTTCCACCCGAGCACAGGGACGACGATGCGGATCACCGTTGCGGAGCAACCCGTCGGCCGGCTGAGCGACGCGTGGCGTCTCGCCGTCGGCACCGGCCGGTTCGACCTGGCACTGCGGCGCGACTACCAGGACTCACTGGCCCTGGTCCAACGCGAGATCGGCTTCCGGTACATCCGGGGGCACGGCCTGCTCAGCGACGGCGTCGGTGTGCACCGGCCGTACGACCACCAGGGTCAACGGCACGTCCGGCACGCCTTCGGCTACCTCGACCAAGTCGTCGACGCCTACCTCGAGCTGGGTGTCCGACCGTTCGTGGAGCTGGGTTTCATGCCGTCCGGACTGGCCAGCGGCGACCAGACGGTCTTCTGGTGGCACGGCAACGTCACCCCACCCCGGTCGCACACCGAATGGGCAGCCCTGGTCCGGGCCACCATCGGCCACCTCGTCGACCGGTACGGCCTGCACGAGGTGCGTGGCTGGCCGATCGAGGTGTGGAATGAGCCCGACCTGAAGGAGTTCTGGCAGGACGCGGACGCCGACGCCTACCACCGCCTCTACGAGGTGACCGCGCACGCGGTGAAGGACGTCGACGCCCACCTCCAGGTCGGTGGCCCGGCGCTCTCCCCCGGCGCCGACGACGGATGGCTGCCCCGATTCGCCGAGTTCGTCACCGACCGCTCGGTGCCCGTCGACTTCGTCAGCCGGCACGCCTACACCTCCGGCCCGGCCCAACACGTGCCGTTCGGCGTACACCAGACCCTGGCACCGGCGCAGCGGCTGCTGGAGCAGTTCGCCAGTCCCCGCCGGTTGCTCGCCGGCAGCGCGCTGGCCGACCTGCCGGTGCACATCACGGAGTTCAACAGCTCGTACCGGCCGGACAACCCCATCCACGACACCGCCTTCCACGCCGCCTACCTCGCTCCGGTGCTGGCCGGCGGTGGCGACCTGGTCGACTCCTTCGCGTACTGGACCTTCAGCGACGTGTTCGAGGAGGTGGGCATCCCTACCGCGCTGTTCCACGGCGGCTTCGGGCTGCTCACCCACCGTCAGATCCGCAAACCCACGTTCCACCTGTACGCCTTCATGAACCGGCTGGGTCCGCAGATCCTGGCCCGTGGCGCGGACCACCTGGTCACCCGCGACGACACCGGCCGCATCGCGGTGCTGGCCTGGGCGCCGGTCGACGTCACCGGCGGTGAACCGGTGGACGGCCACACCGTACGCCTGTCGCTGCCGGTAGCCGACCCGACCGCCCGCACCGCGTTCCTGCTGCGCTCCTCGGTCAGCGAGGAGTCCGGCAACGCCTGGCGGGCCTGGGGCGAAATGGGCCGACCGCCCTCCCCCACCGCCCGCCAACTGGACGTCCTGCGGCAGGCCGCCGAGCCGGCCCGGCGACACGGCTCGCTGCCGGTGCTGGCCGGCCGCGTCGAGTTGGACCTGCACCTGGCCCGGCACGAGGTGACCCTGGCCGAGGTGAGCCCGGTGACCGACGAAACGCCGCCCTGGTGGGACGAGAGTCGGCTGCTGGGTCGGGAGCCGTCGTGAGCACCGCCGCCCGTCGGGAGTTCGGTGCCGGCCCGCTGTCCCGGGGCGCGGCGCTGATCTACACCCTGCTGGTGGTGGAGTTGCTGCTGCTGGTCTGCGCGGCGCCCGGCCTGGTGGCGCTGTTCGCGCTGGAGCGGCACGTGAGCAACCTGCCGCTGGTCGCGCTCTGCGCGGTACCGCTCGGCCCGGCCTTCTCCGCCGCGCTGTACGCCCTGCACCGGCAGCGTCTCGACCTGACCGAGCTGCATCCGTGGCGGCTGTTCTGGCGCGGGTACCGGGCCAACCTGACCGGTTCGCTGCTGGTCTGGGTTCCGACGCTGGTGTGGCTGACCGTCATCGCGGTCAACCTGGTCAACCTGCCGGCGGCGGGGGTGCCCGGCTGGTGGGCGGTGCCGCTGGCGCTTGTCGGTGCCGTGGTGTCGGTCGTGGGGGTAAACGCGCTGGTGATCACGTCGCTGTTCACGTTCCGGCTGCGCGACGTGTTCCGGCTGGCCGGGTACTTCGTGCTGCGTACCCCGGTGGTCGCCGTCGGCACCGCGTTGCTGCTGGTGGCGGCGACGGCGCTGACCATGGTCGCCTCGGAGGCGGCGCTCGCCGCCCTCGGCTCGGTGCTGGCGCTGGCGCTGGTCCGCGGTGGCGCACCGATGACCGACATCATCACCGAGGAGTTCGTCGAGTGAGTCTGCCCGTCACGCCCAAGGTGCCGTTCGGTGGCGACTACGACCCCGAGCAGTGGCCCGAGGCCGTGTGGGACGACGACGACCGGCTGTTCACGCTGGCCGGGATCGACATTTCCGCTCAGCGGGGTGCATCGCGGGGCGTCCGATTGGTGCCGAGCCAGTCGACGGCGAAGTCGACGAGCGCGCGCTGGCGCATCAGCCGGCACTCGGCCGCGCCCACCCGCCCGATCCGTACGCCGCGGGTGCCCTCGAAAGCGTCGCCGACCTGGTCGAAGTCACTCTCGTCGGTGTCAACGTCCGGCCAACGGGTCCAGGTCCGGCCGTCATCGCTGCGCACGGCCGACCCCTCCCACCTGCGCGGCGGGTCCGGCAACCGGTACTCGGCCAGGTGCAGCGAGGTGTTGCTGTCGTGTCCCGCGCCCAGCAGCAGGACGTCACCGTCCAGCCGGTAGACGGCACCCAGGGGCGAGTGCTCCCCCAGCATCTCGTCGAGTTGGTGCCCGGTCACCACCGTCTCGGCCGCCGGGCCGACGGCCGCGAACGACACCTGCGGGTGGTCGCTACGTCGCGCGCCCGGCCAGGTACGTACCGTCTCCGCGACCACGCCCATCCACCGGCTCGGCGTCAGCACCGGGTCGAACCCGGGCATGTTCGCGCGGATCACCGGCCACCAGGAATCCGGCACGGGTGGGTGCCGCCAGCCAGCGGGGTCGGTGTTGTCCGGGGTGTGCGTCGGCACCACCAGCGTGCCGTCCGGGCCCAGCGCGTCGAGCAGCGCCTGGACCACCGCGACCGGGCCGCCGCAGACCCATCCGACCGCGCTGAGCGACGAGTGCACCAGCAGCACCGAGCCGCGCCGCACCCCGAGCGCCACCAGGTCCTTGGCGAGCGTGCTGCGCGTGTACGGCATATCGGCGTCGATCGACGCATCCTACCTGGCGGCGGTCTGCGCGAACCTCGGTACGCCGCCCATCGTGATCATCCGGACGAGCGTTGCGCTCACTCGGTTTCGGCGGTGAGGGTGCGGAGGTTCCCGCGTACCTTTTCGAGCAGTTCGACGAACGCGACCCGTTGGTCGGTCGCCATGCCGGCGGTGGCGGTCTCGGCGAGCGTGCGCCAGGCCGCCTCGATCTTCGGGATGACGGCGCGACCCTTGTGGGTCAACCGGATCCGGGTGGCACGCCGATCACCCGGTACGGGCTCCCTGACGAACCAACCACCCTGATCCAGGCGACTGAGACTGCGGGTCACCGTGGGCTGTTCCACGCCGAGCCGGGCGGCGATCTCGGAGATCGTCATACCGTCGGGCTCCTGACCGAGCAGCCACAGCAGCACGTCCTGCCCCGGGTGCAGGGCGAGCGCGTCGAGTACGTCGGCCTGCGCGCTGCGGTACAGCTTGGCCACCTTGACCAGCGCTTTGTTGGTGGCCAGGACATCCGTCAGTTCCACCCGGGCAGTGTACGAGTTGACGGGCCGGTGCCAACTGATCCATAGTCGACTAACATATAGCCGACTATGGAGTTGTCATGGAAACCGGTTTGTCGAACAAGGTCGCCCTCGTCACCGGGGCCTCCGGGGCCATCGGCCGTGCCACCGCCCTGCGCCTGGCGGCCGATGGCGCCTCCGTCGCCGTGTCCTGGTACACCAACCACAACAGCGCCCTCGACGTGGTCGAGGCGATCACGCGAGCCGGCGGCCGGGCCTGCGCCATCCACCTGGATCACCACTCTCTGACCGCCATGCCCGGCATCATCGAGGAGATCGCCGAACGACTCGGACCGGTCTCCGCCCTGATCGCCAACGCCGTGCAGTGGCCCTCCTTCGACACCGACGAGATCGGTGGGCTCACCACGTCGCTGGCCGTCAACACCGTCGGTCCGCTGGCACTGATCGATGCAGCGCTGCCAGCCATGCGCGCCACCGGCTGGGGACGCGTCGTCGTCGTGTCGACCGACATCGTCGCGCAGCCCATGGCGGGGCCACTCGCCTACGCCACGGCAAAGGGCGCGCTGGAGACCGCCGCGCGGGTGCTCGCCGTCCGGGAAGCCCGCCACGGCATTCTGACGAACATCGTGCGCCCCGGCTTCACCCTCACCGACAAGGCACTGACCGCTCCGTTCCTGGGGCCGGAAGCGGTCGCCACCGAGTCGGCGAAGACCCCAACCGGCCGCATCTGCACCCCCGAGGACGTCGCCACCGCCGTCACCTACCTGGCCTCGGCGGCGAACGGTCACGTCAACGGCCAGACGGTGTCGCTGGCCGGTGGTCGGGAACTCGTCCGCGGGTGACGCCGGCACGAACCACCGATGTCTGTACGTGTCAATGATTTCCACTTCCCGCAACCCGCCGGTCGGATCGGCGGCAATCTCCGTGCCGAAGGGTTCGGCACATGACGCACACATTGAGCGCAGCGGTGACGGTAGGCGTCGTCGCCGCCGCGCTGCTCGCCCCGGTGCAGGTGACCGCCGCCACCGCCCGGCCGCCGACCGCCGGCACCGCCCAGCCGCCGGTCGTGACCACCAACAACGAAACCCCCGTGTTGTACGACGACGAGGCGGGTGGGAACGCCTCCGGTGACGATCCGGCGATCTGGGTCCATCCGGCGGACTCGCGAAATCCGTGGTGATCGTGACCGCAAAGGAGGGCGGCCTCCGCGTCTACGACATGGGCTCCCGTGAACTCCAGTCGTTGCCCGCCACGAAGGCACCACGGAGCGACGCTGTCCCGGGCCGCTACAACAACGTCGACATCGCCTACGGCCTCCGCCTGGCCGGTCGCCGGATCGACGTCGCCGTCGTCTCGGACCGCTACAACGACCAACTCCGGTTCTTCGCCATCCACCCGGCGGGCGCGGCGGCACGTACCCCGCTGACGGAGGTCACCGCAGCGGACCAGAGCTTCCTGTTCAACCCCGACCGGGAGGCGGTCGAGCAGGAGCAGACCGCCTACGGCCTCGCCGTCTGGCAGCCACGCCCCGGCGAGACGTACGCCGTCGTCACCCAGGAGGGCACGACGACCATCGCCACCGTCCGCATCGCGGCCATCGGTGGCAAGCTCGGTTACACGGACATCCGGCGACGGGCGATGCCGAGCCACTTCCGGCTGCCGGACGGCACGACCTGGGTGCCCTGCGAGGAGCCAGGCGTACTGCCACAGCTCGAAGGCGTCGCGGTGGACCAGGCATCGGGTGTGCTCTACGCCGCACAGGAGGACGTCGGCCTGTGGCGGCTGCAACTGCCGCTCGGGCCACGGAGCCGACCCACGCTCATCGACCGGGTCATCGACTTCGGCATCCACGATGTCTACGACAGCGAGACCGAGGAGTGCCGCCCGATCGACCCGAATGCGCAGGGCTATGGCGGGAACCTACTCGTGGCGGATGCCGAAGGCGTCGACATCTACTACGGGCGTGGCTCCACCGGGTATGTCATCGTGTCCAGCCAGGGCGACGACTCGTTCGCGGTCTACCAGCGCCGAGGCACGAACCGGGCGGTGGGAAGCTTCCGGGTCACCGGCGTCGGTGGCGCCGACGACATCAACGGCTCCGACGGCCTGGCCGTGACCAACCGCCCCGTCGGCACGTACCGGCAGGGTCTGCTCGTCACCCACGACGAGCCCGAGACCGGACCCGACGTGGACGACGAGCGCGACGCCACCAACTTCTCGTACGTTCCCTGGGGCGACGTCGCGCGGGCACTGTCGCTGACCGTGGACACCCGGGCCGGAAACGACCCTCGCCTGCGTTGACACCCACGACGTCGGAGCGACCCGCTCGCGGCAGCTTTCGTAGAAGCTACGACGGCAGCCAGGCAAAGCGGATGTCCGGTGCCTTCTCCTCGTTACGCGACCCGTCGGTCGCCTCAACCGGAACGAAGCCGTGCCGACGGTAGAACCGCTGCGCGCCGGTGTTGGTCGCGAACGTCCACAGCTGAAGGCCCTCCGGCCGACGGGACTTGGCAAGCTCGATCAGTTGAGAGCCCAACCCACGACCGGTCCAGGCGGGATCGACATAGAGCTGGTCGATCCAGTGGCCGTCCAGCACCAGCACGGCCAACGGCAGTTGGTGACCATCCTCCGTCAGCCACACTTCCCGTTCAGCGATGACGACGCCCCTGACCCACTCCCGGATCTCCGCCTCCGAATGCACGGCCGCGGGAATCGCGCCGACCGCGGCACGGCGGGCAGCGATGAGCAGGTCGGCGACTGCCCGCGCATCCTCGGCACCAGCACGACGAGATGCTGCCGAGCCCAGCGACGGGGCATCAGACGGGCCCATCGGCTGTTCGCCTCCCACATCGTTGTCACCGCCGCAGCGGTGTCATGAGTAAACGCGGGTGCGGGCAGACCGGCAAGAGCAGTAGCGTCCCGGCCCATGACCTCGGACGCTTTCGTACCAGCCGGCTTCACCCCGCCGACATCGCTGATCACCGACCGGTTCCGCCTCGAACCGCTGGGCCCGCAGCACAACGTGGCGGATCACGCCGCCTGGATGTCGAGCATCGAGCACATCCGCACCACGCCTGGATACCCGGACGGCAACTGGCCACCTGTCAGCGGCATGTCGCTGGAGAAGAACCTCTCCGATCTGCGCCGTCACGCTGACGACTTCACCAGGGGCACCGGGTTCACCTTCACCGTCCTCGACCCGGTCGACAGCGACGTAATCGGCTGCGTCTACCTTTACCCGTCGGCCTCTGAGGAGTACGACGTCACCGTCCAGTCCTGGGTGCGGGCCGACCGGGCGGACCTCGACGAGCCGCTCGCCACCGCCGTCGCCAACTGGATCGCCACCGACTGGCCCTGGACGCGCCTGGACCGGTGCGGCCGCTGAGGACAGCTACCGGCTCTGCTACCTGCGCGGCCCGGCGGGCATCATGGTCGCGCTCGCCGAACAGATCAGGTGAGCGGCCTCCAGTTCCGGCTGCGGCCGGTGAGCCCGAGAACCCGGTCGAGCAGCGGAGCGTCGGCGGGCTGGGTGATCGACGGCCCGAACAGGCCGGGGGTGCCGTCGCTGCTGGCCTGTTGGGACACCAGGCGATGGACCGTGTCGAGGGTCTGGTCATCGATGTCGTACGGCTGCCCGGTCGCGATGGCGAGATCCCATCCGTGGACGACCAGTTCGTCCAGCGCGACGACGCCCATGATGTCGGCCGGCAGCCGCACCCCGCCGACCGCGGTCTCGCCCGTCCCGGCGGCCGGCTCGCGCCAGGCGGCAACCAACTCGTCGAGCTGCACCGGCAGTCGGCCGCGCCACTGGGGGTCGAGCCTGTCGACGGAGGGGTCACCCGGACCGTTCGGCGCGGGATCCGGCCCCTTCTCGGCGGCCGTCCGGAACGCGAGCGTCAGCCCCATGAGATGGTCGAGCAGGTCGCCGACCGTCCAACCCTCGCACGGAGTGGGATTGGCAAGCTGGTCGTCGGTAAACCCGCGCAGCAGCGCCTTCAGCGCGCGGGCCGCGGGCTCGAGATCCGGGCTGCCGTTACTGTCGATCATCTCTGCTCCTTCGTCGCGAACACCTCCGCACGCTACGCTCCGGGACCGACAGACATTCCGTGACGACGGTCGGTCACTGGGTGCCGGGGGCGGCGGCGCGCCACTGGATCGGAGTCACCCCGTGTTCCGCGCGGAAGCGTTTGATGAAGTAGCTGACGTCGGGGTAGCCGCTCCGGCGGCTGATCGTGGCCACGGTCAGGTTGGTGTCGGTGAGCAGCACGCGGGCCTGTTGCATGCGGCGCTGCGCGATCCACTGCTGGACGGTCCGGCCGGTCTTACGGCGTACCACGGTGGTGAGATGTCCGGCGGTGAGCGCCAGTTCGGCGGCGACATCGGCGAGCGAGATGGGTTCCTGGTAGCGCCGCTCGATGACGTCGAAGACGGCCGCGAGCATCGGCTCGTCCGCCGAGCGCAGTTGGTCGGCGACGCCGGTCGGCAACCGGGCCGCGGCCACCAGCAGCAGGGTCAGGTGGGCGAGGGCGGCCTCCTGGTGCCCGTCACGCCGGGCGCGCAGCTCGGTGTCCAGTGCGGCGAAGCGCTCGACCCAGCCCGCCCGGTCGGACGGTGGGATGCGCAGCCGCTGTGCCCGGTCTGTGCCGTGGGCGAACGGGAGGAGCAAGGGGTTTGACCGCCACGACGAGTAGGCCCCCGACCTTCCGGGCCGCACCACGTCGGTCGGGAACCACACCGTCCATCCGTCGGTGACCGTCGTCTCGATCGGGTCGAGGAGGGAAACGACCTGCCCTGGCGCGATGACGAACAGGTCCCCGTCGGTCACCGTCCACCTGCGGCTGTCGATCACCAGCCTGCCGTCGGCGCGGTGCGCGTAGAAGAGCACCAGGAAGTCGTGGGTGTGGGCACCGCTGGCGGCCGGGCCCGGAATCGGCGTGCCCTGTGGGACACGGGCCACGGCGATAGGGGCGAGGCCGGGCACCCGACCGAACCCGATGACCGGCACGCCCTGCCCGGTCACCCCGACGGCACTGGGGGCTGGAACCAAAATTCGTCGCATCCGGTCCACAGTTGCGCCATTGTCCACGGTGTCGTGCTCCATGACGCTGAGAGTACGACCGAACTTCATCTGATATCGGAGCGTCACATGACCGGACAGTCCCACCGCACCGACGCGCAGCAGTACCTGCCCGGCATGGGCAAGCACTGGCTGCTTCCGCTCTACGATCCGTTCTCCCGTCTCGCCGGGGTCGGGCGTATCCACGGGCAGCTGATGGACCGGGCGAACCTCCGGTCCGGTCAGCGGATCCTGGAGATCGGCTGTGGTACCGGCAACCTGCTGACCGCGCTCGGGCGTCGGGTACCGGACATCGACGCGCTGGGCATCGACCCGGACCCGGCCGCGCTACGCCGTGCCCGCCGCAAGGCCGCCCGGCACGGGCTGCCGATCCGGTACGAGCAGGCGTTCGCCGGCGCGCTGCCGCTGCCCGACGACAGCGTCGACCGGGTGCTGTCCGCGTTCATGCTGCACCACCTGGACGACGAGGAACGCGCCCGGGCGCTGCGGGAGGTCAGGCGGGTGCTGCGGCGCGGCGGTGAACTGCACCTGCTCGACATCGACGGCACACCGTCGGGCCGACGTGGCGGAAAGGCGCACCGCATCGCCCGGGTGGCCGCCAGCCTCCCCGAGCGGGTGCTGGCCGCGCTGGGCGACGCCGGCCTGACCGGCGTCGCGAGCAACGGCAGGGGTAAGGCGTGGTTCGGCCGCTTCGCCTGCTACCGCGCCGAGGCACCCTGAGGCCAACGACACCGGCCGTCGCCGCAGTTCGGCGTCGCCGAGGCCCGGCTCAGTGCAGGGGCCGGCCGTGCGCGTCGGGAACGCCGGACTTGCGGTGGAAGTAGGCGTTGATCTGGTCACGCCACTCCCGCGCGCAGCGCAACTGCTCGTCGAGGCGCTCGGTCACTCGGGCGTGCACCGCCGCGTCCACCAGGCCGACCAGCGACTTCCACCGCAGGCAGGCCGCCTCCACCTCGGCCACCCCGTCGAAGTGGGTGTCGTAGATGTGCTGGATGACGGTGCGACCGCTGTGCAGCACATGCTCGTACGGCACGTGGTGGAAGAAGAGCAGCACCTCGTCGGGGCAGGTCTCCGGGGATTCGTACACCCGGGACCAGGGCCGCGGGTACTGGCCGGTGAAGCCGGTGCCGGTGGCCCGGGTACGGTCCACGCCCACGCCGTCGCGGTCGGCGAAATGGTACGTGCCCCACCGGCTGTACTCGTAGCCGTCGACATCGGGGCCGTAGTGCAGGCCCGGCCGCACCATGAATCCCACGCCCAGCGGGGCCGTGTAGCGCTCGTAGGTGCGCCACGAGTCGTCCATGATCTCGTGCAGGGTGCGGCGGAGCAGGTCCGGGTCGGCGCTGGTGTCCGGGTGGAACGTCAGCTCGATCCACTCGTCGAGCAGCTCCGCCGGTCGCAGCCGCGGATCCCAGGCCAGCCGGCCGAACGCGTACAGATTGGCCTGGGCCAGCGGATGCCCGGTCCAGAACGGGTCGTCGCCCACGTTGGAGACGGCGACCAGGCCGCCACCGCCGGCGGCCACACCGGCGACGGTGTCTCCGTCGTCGCCCCAGCCGAACCGCAGCACCTCGCTCCACCAGGGAGCCAGATAGCACACGTGCCGCTGCTGGCCGGTGTACTCCTGCGTCACCTGGAACTCCACCGCCATCCGGGTGCCGGGCATCGCGGTGATCACCGGGGAGACGGGTTCCCGGGTCTGGAAATCCATCGGGCCGTGCTTGACCTGCACGATGACGTTGTCCCGAAAGCGGCCGTCGAGCGGGGCGAAGTGGTCGAACGCCGCCCGGGCCCGGTCGGTGGTGCGGTCGCGCCAGTCCTGCCGGTGGTTGTAGACGAAGGCCCGCCAATGCACCACGCCGCCGTGCGGAGCCAACGCGTCGGCGAGCAGGTTCGCCCCGTCGGCGTGGTCACGGCCGTAGCTGAACGGGCCCGGTTGGCCCTCCGAGTCGGCCTTGACCACATAGCCGCCGAAGTCGGGGATGCGGGCGTACACCGCCCGG
Source organism: Verrucosispora sp. WMMD703 (assembly GCF_049178935.1). NCBI lineage: Bacteria > Bacillati > Actinomycetota > Actinomycetes > Micromonosporales > Micromonosporaceae > Micromonospora > Verrucosispora sp. WMMD703. The sequence continues at coordinate 4,048,294 of NZ_JBMHMM010000004.1, forward strand.
GTGGTCTCCGCCCACCAGGCCCGCACCGCGTCGTCGAGGGGATCCGCGGTGGGCAGGCCGGCGAGGACGACCGGCGCGGCGAAGGTGACCGACAGGTGCACCCGGATGCCGTACGGGCGAAACTCGTCGGCGAGTTCGGCGACGTCGTCGAGCCGCTCGGTGAGCAGCCGCGCCTCGGTGGCGTGGACGTTTACGTTGTTCACCGTCACCGCGTTGATCCCCACGGCGGCCAGCAGGCGCGCGTACGCCCGCACCCGCCCGCGGTCCCGCCGGGGCTGGCCGGCCTGCCAGAAGATCGAGCCGCCGGCGTAGCCGCGTTCCACCTGCCCCATCACCGGGTGCACGTCGACGTTGTCCCAGTGGTCGAGCATGCGACGGCGCATCGCGGGACGGTACGGCTGGGCCGCGTACGGTGCGCCGAATGCCGTTTCACCGAGGCGGATCAGGTGGAACAGCCCATAGAGCAGCCCGGCCGGCTGGTCGGCGAGCAGCACCGTGACCTCGCCGTGGCGGCCCAGGGCGTAGCCTTCCGCGCCGAGCGGCCCACCGGCTGCCGTTTCCAGGTCGGCCAGGGCGGCGTCGAGCTCGGCGGGTCCACCGTCGCCGACGGCCGGGACCAGGGCGAGCACCAGGCTCGGCGGCGGCCCCTCCGCCTTCCGCCGGACGCTGCCGCCGTGCTCGGCGCAGGCCCGCTCGACCTCGGCGACGACCGTGTCGATGAGCCCTGCGGCACCGACTACGAGACAGTGCCGGGAGCCGATGGCGCGGAAAGCCTCGGGCGGCAACCAGGCGGGGTGGACGTCGGTCGGGGCGGGGGCGGTCATTGCGCAGATCGTAACGATCCCACCAAACACGTCAAGATACTTCCGGAAGTTCCGGTCACCGGTGGGCCCGCCGCACGAGCGTGCCCACCGGCTTCTACCAGGACGCTGACGCCGTACCCGTCAGCCTGGTTCGACGGGCAGCCACAGCTCACAGGTGGCGGTGCTGAAATCGGCCGCACGATCGAGGATCGCGACGATCGACGGGCCCGGACGCAGCCGCCAAGGGTTCGACGGGAACCATTCGGACGCGGTCGCGGCCCAGGTCTGTTGCAGTTGCTGCGGGTACGGTCCGGCGGTGCGGAAGACCGCCCACGTCCCGGCCGGCGCCTCGATGCGGTCGAGGTCGTCGGGGACCGGGGTGTCGCGGCCGACGGCGACCCCGTGCAGGTAGGTCAGCTCGGTGCCCTCGACGGCGTCGGGATCGACGTCGTCGGTGACCTGGAGCAGACCACCGGGCTCGGTGTCGCCGAGTTCCTTGAGCCGCTGGTGCTCCTCGGCCGGCAGCGCGGCGACGTGCCGCTGGATGTGCGGGTTGACGCCGTGGTGGATGAGCGGAACCCGGGTGGCGTGTCCGATGAGCCGGAACGCGGGTCGGTCGACGATGCGGGTGTCCACGGGGACGCTCCCTTCGACGGTCAGGCGGAACCTGAGCTGTGGTTGGCTACGCAGAGGGCCTCCGTCGCGGCGTACCTCACCGGGGCCGACGCCGTGGACGGCCCGGAACGCCCGGCCGAACGCCTCCGTGGAGCCGTACCCGTACCGCACCGCGATGCGGAGCAGGTCGTCCTCGCCGCGGACGACATCGGCGGCGGCAACGGTCATGCGCCGTCGGCGCACGTACTCCGACAGCGGCATGCCGGCCAGCGACGAGAACATCCGGCGCAGGTGGTACTCGGTCGTGCCGAGTGCCCGGGCTGCCCCGGTGACGTCGAATTCCTCGGTGAGGTGCTCCTCGACGAGGTCGACGAGCCGGTTGAGTGTCGAGATCATGAGTCCTCCTTTCCGCCGTCAAGGCTGGCCGGCGCGCCCCGCGTCGCGCCCGATCGTCCTGGCCCGATCCGATCATCCGGGAGCCGACGGCTGCACCGGACGCGTTCGTTTGGCACGTCCGTGGGCGGGTAGACGCCGGATCCGCGGCGAAAGGGGTACGGCGAGGTGGACGACGAGCAGTTCATCGACTCCGTGGCGGAGCGCACCGGGACCTCGGCCGAGCAGGCGACCGCCATCGCCCGAGCCACGCTGACCACGCTGGCGGAGCGGATCGACGGCGGCGAGGCGCGCGATCTCGCCGGCCACCTGCCGGAGGGGCTGCGGGCGTACGCGTTCGGCCCGCATGAGGACGCCGAACGCTTCGGCCTCGACGTGTTCGTGCAGCGGGTCGGTGGGCGGGCGGACGTCGACCCCGACCTGGCGACCGCCGGCATCCGCGCGGTCCTCGACACCATCCGCGAGGCCGTGGAAGCCGGTCAGTACGACGATGTCATCGCGTTCCTGCCCGCGGAGTTCTGGCAGGTGGCGAACCCGGCCCCGCAGTACGACGCACACCGCGACCGGGGCTGACCGCCGGACGTCACCGGAGCGCGACGCGTTCCACCACCGGCTCCAGGTACACCGGCAGGTTGTCGCCGGCCTGGGCGACGAACATGGCCACCTCGTACGCCATGTCGCCGACCTCCGCGTCGCCGTCGATCCCGACGGCGAGGACGGCGCCGTTGCCGGTGGTGGCGTGGAACAGGAACGCCCGGGACATCTGCACCACCACCTGGTGCAGTTCGCCGTCCCCGCAGACCCGTGCGGCGGCCAGGCCCAGCGCCTGAAGACCGCAGACCATGCTGGACAGTTGGCTGGCGAGTTCGTCGTCGATGCCCCGCGAGGCGCCCAGCAGGAGGCCGTCCGGGGAGAGCACCACCGCGAACTGGGCACCCGGCACACGGTCGACGATGTTGTCGAGCGCGCGGCCGAGGTTGTCGGCGGTGGCCACCGCAGTAGTCATGGCAGATCCTCTCGTTGGCGGAGCCGGCGGATGAGGGCCGGTCCGAGGCTCAGTTCGTGGCCCGTCGGGGCCACGGCTGTCCGTTCGTGGTGTACGACGGGTCAGCCAAAATGGTTCGAAGCAGGGCCAACAGGTCGGTGCGGTTGGCGCAGTTGAGCCGCGATCGCATCCGGGCCACGTGGTGCTCCACAGTCTTGGCGGAGATGAACAACCGATCCCCGATCTCCCGATAGGTGAGACCGGCGACGACAAGTTCGGCCACTTCCCGCTCCCGGTCGCTGAGCCGGGGCGAGACGGTGCCGGCCGCCGGCTTGCGGTCCTCGGCGGCGGACCGGCCCTGCAGCGCCCGTGCGCAGTCGAGCAACGCCGTCATCGCCCGCCGGTCGGCGGTGCGGATGGCGGCCTGCCCGGCCAGCCGGGCACCGTCCCAGCACAGGCCGGTGTCGTGCAGGCCCCGAGCGGCGGCCTCCACCCGGACCGGATCGACGGTGCCGCGCAGCACCTCCAGCCAGCATTCGGCCGCGGCGGCCACCACGCCGGCGTACCGGCTGTGGCCGGCGGCGGCGAGCAGCGCGCTGACGTGCTCGTCGGCGGCGACCGGGTCGTCGGTGAGGATCGCCGCATGCAGCCCGCTCCAGTGCAGCGGCGTACGCCACAGCGGCGGATCGGCCAGGCGGCCGAGCAACTCGTGGGCGGCCCGCAGGTAGGGCTGGAGGCGACCCAGGTCACCCAGGCGGGCACCGGCGATGGCCAGCTCGCCCAGCGGCAGCAGCGTGAACAGGTCGACCGGATGGCGGACCACCGCCTCCAGCGCCGGCACCCAGCCACGCTGCAACGCGCCGAGGTCGCTCGCGCGCCGGGCGATGCCCATGGTCAGCCCGGCGGCGAAGAGCAGGTCGCGGGACTCCAGCCCGGCACCGGCGGTCGCCTCGGCGAGTTGTTCACCGGCGGCGGCGATCCGCCCCCGCGCCATCAGGATCCAGGCCCGCAACAGCCGGTGTCGGCCGGTCAGCAGCGGCCCGCCGATGCCGCTGGCCAGAGCGCGGTCGAGGACCCGCTCGGCGATGTCCAGCTCACCACAGTGCACGGCGGTCAGCGCCGCCAGCGCGGCGGGGCTGTCCGGCAGCAGCACCGCCCGCCCGTCGGGTTCGAGCAGGGCCGCCGCCTGCACGAGAGTGGACAGGGCCGCCGACGGGGTGCCGTGGACACTTTCGCGTACCCCGTCGGCCATCAGCCGGGCGGCACCGGCCTGCAACGTCGGCGGGCTGTCCGGGACAGGCTCGGGATGGTCGGTGGAACGGGCGGTGGCGAGCGCGCCGACCGTGGCGAAAGCGTACGCGCTGACCCCACCGGACCAGCGGTACAGCTCCACGCTGCGGTCGGTCTGTCCGCGATGGGCCAGTGCGGTGGCGGCGACGAGAGCAGCCTCCGCCCGCTGGTCCGGCGGCGCGGTGGTGAGCAGCCGGTCGGCCAGTCGCAGCGCGAGGTCGAGGTCACCGGCGAGGGCGGCGGCGACCGCTTGCCGGACGCCGGTGGGGCGGCCGGCGGCGCCCGCCGCGGCGAACAGGTGCGCCGCCAGCGCCGGTTCGCCACCGAGGGCCTCCTCCGCCGCCGCCTCCAGGGTGGCGGCCGGGCAGTCACCGGCGACACCGGCCGCCAGCAGCGAGCGCACCAGCGGCAACACCGGTGCGCCACGGCTGAGCGCGAGTTCGCTGAGCAGATGCCAGACGGCGGTACGGTCGGCGGCCGGGCTCAGCGCCGTCACCGCCCGCCGGACCAGCGGGGTGGGTCGGCCGTCGGCGCCGAGCAGCCCGGCGGCGCGGGCTTCGGCGACGAGGTCGTCGATCTCCGCCGGTTCGCGGTTCAGCAGTGGGCGCAGCGCCTCGGCCGGCAGCGGAACGCCGGCGGCCAACGCGATCAGCAGCCGTCGCACGTCGGAGGAGAGGTGGTCCAGGTCGGGACCGAGGTGCAGGACCACCTGGCGAGGCGGTTCGGTCGGAACGCCGGTGGCCGTCTCCTGCTCGCGCAGCCCGTCGACAAGCCATCCCACGTGCCGAGGCACCCCGCCGGTCTGGCTGTGCACGAAGTCGACCAGGTCCGGGCGGCGGCCGAGGCGGGGCACGGCGGCGAGGTACGCGGCGGTGCGCGCCCGGGTGAACGGGGTGAGCAGCAGTTGGCGGCCCTCCCGACGCAGCGTGTCGATCAGCTCGACCAGCGCTGCCGGCCGGGGCCACGGTCGGTAGCTGATCGCGATGCGGTGCCGGCGGTCGGACACCAGCCGCCGCAGCGTACCCAGCCGGGCCTCGTCGAGCAGGTGCGCATCGTCGATCAACAGCACCGCGTCGGGGACGTACGCGTCGTCGGTGGCCGGCACCTCGGTATGGACGGTGACGCCGGCCCGGGCGTACCGACCGGCCAGTTCCTGAAGGTAGGTGGTGCGGCCGTGGCCGCCCGGTCCGGTCACCCCGAGAGCGAGCGGCGCGGCCGGGTCCGCGGTGATGGCGTCGAGCAGGTCGGTGGGTTCGGCGTCGAGGACCAGCGGGCTGTCCGCCACGGCGCTCGTCATCATGGCGGTCATCCTTCGTGTCCCCGGTTGCGGGCCAGCTTTCGGCGAGATCGCTTCGGCAGGTCGAGGGGTGGGTAGCGGATCGGCGGGCGGGGCGGTGGCTCCTCGCGGGGGGTCAGGTCGTCGGCCGGGCCCACGGGTGGACCGACGGTGCGCGCCATCGATCCGACGGACGCGGTCGCGAGGGCGGCGGGGGTGCCGACGGTCGCGGGTGGACCGGCCGGTGGCGGCGGGCCGGCCGGCAGCGGACGTGGGGACAGGATCCGGGTGCCGGCGGCGGCGGCACCGGCCGCCGCCGTGTTCTGCGGATCGGGCGCGGTCTCGACCGGAAAGCCGGCCGTGGCGAGCAGCTCGGCGACCAGCGGTACCCGACTGGCGCCGCCGGCCAGCAACACGCCATCGAGCTGCGCGGGTGCCAGGTCGGCGGCGCGGACGGCCTGCGACAGCAGTTCCACAGTGGCCTGAACCGCCGGCCGGATCAGCTCCTCGAACTCCAGCCTGGTCACCGGCACCCGGACGGGCCCGGTCGGCAGCGACAACGCCACGTCGGTCTGCGACCCGACGGTCAGCTCCCGTTTGGCCCGTTCACACTCGACGGGCAGCTGACGCAGAGCGGTACGGGCACCGGGGCCGGCGGCGGCCAGATCCCGGGCGAGCACGGATCGTACGTGCGCGGCCAGCGCCTCGTCGAAGTCGGCGCCGCCGAGCCGGGTGAGTGTCGCGGGGACGCCGACGGTCTCGTACCGGTCCCGGGCGTTGCGCCGGACCAGTGCGGTCTCGAAGGTACCGCCACCCAGCGCGTACACGGCGGCGACCCCACCGGCGAAGCCCCGGGCGGCGTGTCCCTCCGCCACGGTGACCGTGCGGGGTAGCAGCGTCACCGCACCCAGGCCGTAGTCCCACAACGCGTTGTGCAGCAGGTCGCAGCGGTACCGTCCCCAGGACGCGGGATGACTGAGCACGATCATCTCGGCCGGCGCGCCCCGGGCGCCGTGGACCTGATCGACCACGTGCGCGGCGAGCAACGCGACGAGGGTCTCCGGCCGGTACCGCTCACCGGCGAGCAGCAGCGGCACGTCGTCGCCGACCCGGCTCAGCACCCCCCGGGCGGTACGCTCCGATTCGTCACCCTCACCGAGGGTGAATGTGCCGTCGGTGGACAGCAGCAGCGTCGACGGCAACGGGCCCGGTCCGGGGTGCAGGGCGACCGGCTCGGGGTGACCCCAGTGCCCGTCGCGGTGCCGGGCGACCGCGGCGACGGTGCTGGTGTTGCCGATGTCGATCCCGAGCACGTAGGCCATCTGCTTTCTTCCTTGACCGCGTCGGCCGTGGGGGTGGGCCGGACAGGCCCACCGTTGCGGGCCGCCCCGGGGGACCCCGTGGGCTCCTACGTTCGTACCAGAGATCACTCCGGCATCAGGAGCCCCAACTTCGGCGGGCGCCGGTCCCCCACTCCCCCTAACGTACGAGAGCCCGGATGCCCCTAATCGGACGGGTCGGATTGCGGGATCGTCCCCGATGCCCGGACCCGGGCACCGCCCGTAGCGTCATCGGCGATCACCGGTCGTTGACGTTTCGCCGAGGAGAGAACCCCCAACATGGACCAGACCCTGCACGACTTCGTGCTCAACCTGCTGACCGACGCGGACGCCCGGTCGGCGTTCGACCTCGACCCGGAGGGCGCGCTGCGGGCCGCCGGCCTCGGTGACATCACGGCCGCCGACGTCCAGGACGTGGTGCCGCTGGTGGTGGACTACGCCCCGGTGCAGGGGCTCGCCCCGGTCGCCCCGGTGACCGGGCAACTCGGCCTCGACCCGCTTGTCGGTGACGCCACCGACGCGATCAGCCAGTTGCAGAGCGTGGCGCAGCAGATCAGCGTCGGCAGCTCCCACTCCGGGGTGGACGTCAAGGCCGGCGTGCTCGGCACGATCGCCGTCGACCCGTCGACGGTGACCGCGGGGGCGACCGTCTTCCCGGGAGTCGGCGTCGGCGTGACCCCCACCGGCGTGGGCGTGGATCTGTCCGGCGTGAACGATGTGGCCGACACCCTCGACGCGGACGTGGTGGCCCCACTCGACCGCACCACCGAGCCGGCGCTCGGTGACGTCACCGGCGCGGTGGGTGACCCGGTGTCCGCGGTGAACGGGACCAGTTCCGGACTGCTGGACACCACGTCCGGTCTGCTTCCCGGCACCACCAGTCAGGTCGGCGATCTGGTCGGTTCGCTTGGTGTCGGTGACACCCTGGGCGGGCTCGGCCTGACCGGCGACACCGGCGGCGTGGTGCCGTCGCTGGACCTCGACTCCACTGTGGGCGGTGTGACCGGGCAGGTCGATGGCCTGTTGGGCGGCGTCACCGGGACCGTCACCGGCGGCACGAAGGGGTTGTTGGACGGCGGGGTCAGTGGTTCGGTGAGCGGGGACACGGCAACCCACGGCGAGGCCTCCACCTCGACCGGCGGGGTGCTGGGCCTCACCGACGGTCTGCTCTGACACCCGCCAGCGGGCGGGGTCGACACCATCCGGTGCCGGCCCCGCCCACTTCTCGCACTTGATAATTGAGCCGAATTCAGCACACTTGGTGCGGTGATGGCGGGAATCTGGCTCGACGCGCTCGACGACATCGCCCGCACGTGCCAGGAACATGGTCGGGGTGATCTGCTTCAGGCGGTCCGCCTCAAGCGCGCCCACCTGCTCGATCCGACGTTGACCGTGCTGGTGGTCGGCGAGCCGAACCAGGGCAAGAGTCAACTGGTCAACGCGATCCTCAACGCACCGGTCTGCCCGGTCGGCGACGGAACCACCACAGTGCTGCCGACGGTGCTGCGGCACGCCGAGGTCGCCTCTGCGACGGTGGTGCAGACACCACTGACGAGACCGGGAACGCCGCCGGCCGCCGACCCGCCGGCCGTGCAACGGACGCCGGTGCCGACCGACCAGATCGCCGCCGGGGTCGGTGGCAGCACCGGCCGGCTGCCCGGCGGCGGCCCCGCGTACATCGAGATCGGCCTGCCCCGAGCGCTGCTCGGTGCCGGCGTGGTGCTTGTCGACATGCCGGGCGGCGGTGATCTCGCCGCCGTGGGCGCCGGCGCGCCGGTCGCCGCCCTGGCCCGCGCGGACACCGTGCTGCTGGTCACCGACTCCACCCGGGACCTGGCGGTCAACGAGCTGAACATGTTGCTGCACCTCACCCGGTCGCACTCCAACGTGGCAGTGGTACAGACCAAAACGGACCTGGTGCCGGACTGGCGGGCCGTGGCCGACCGCAACCGGCGGCACCTGGCCGACGCCGGGGTACCGGCCCCCTTGGTCCCGGTGTCCGCCGCGCTGCGCCTGCACGCTGCCGCCACCGGCGACCACGCGCTCAACGCGGAGTCCGGCTTCCCGGCGCTGATCGCCCTGCTCCGGCGACACCTGGCCGCCAAGCCCGACACCCTGGCCCGGGCCGCCGTGGTGCTGACCGCGCGCACCGTGGTGGAGCAGCTCGCCGCCCCGCTACGGGCCGAACTGACCGACCAGCGCTCGGCCGAGGAGTCCGCGCCGATGGCCCGGCTGCACGCGGCGCAACGGGAGGTCGACGAGCTGCGGCGGTGCGCCACCCGCTGGCAGAACACGTTGACCGACGAGATGGCCGATCTGATCTCCGACATCGAGCACGACCTGCGCGACCGTACCCGGCAGATCCTACGGATGGTCGACGAGGCGTTCGAGACCGCCGACCCCCTTGTGGCATGGGACGCCGTGGCGCAGTGGCTGGAGGAGAGCCTCGTCGAGGCGGCTGCGGCGAACCGGCGGTGGCTGGTGCAGCGGTGCGACTGGATCGCCCGGCGGGTCGCCGAGTCGTTCGCCCGGTACGGCCACGGGTCGCTGCCACCGTGGCCGCTGACCGCCTCGGCGGAGTACGGCGCACCCGTGCCGGAGCTGGAACGTCCCAATGTCGACCGGTTCACCGTCGGCCAGAAGATGTTCACCGGCATGAAGGGCTCCTACGGTGGGCTGCTGATGTTCGGCCTGGCTCTGACCCTGGCCGGCATGCCGATGATCAACCCGATCTCGATCGGCGCCGGTGCCCTGTTCGGCGGCAAGAGCATCCGCGACGAGGGCAAACAGTTGCTGCGCCGTCGGCAGGCGACGGTCAAGGCGGCGGTACAGCGGCACGTCGACGACTTCTTCATCCAGGTCAGCAAGGACAGCCGGGACGCGGCCCGCCGGGCGCAGCGGGTACTGCGGGATCACTTCGCCGCCCTGACCGACGAGTTGCAGACCGCCATCATCGAGTCGCTGCGCAGCGCCAAGGAGGCGGCCGACACCGACGCGGCGGCACGCGAGCGACGCCAGCGGGAGATCCAGCAACGGATGATCCGGCTGGCCGAGCTGTATGAGCAGGCGCAGCAGGTGACCGCCGCCCGCCCGGCGCCGCTGGCGCCGCTGGCATGAACGGCGGGCGACTGGACGCGGGGGTCCGGGACCTGCTGCACCGGGCGCTGCACGGCTACCGCGACAACCCCCGGGCCACCGAGCTGCTGCGGCACCAGTTGGCCCGCTACGACCAGCCGCTGCGGGTCGCCGTCGTCGGCGGGTGGCGCAGCGGCAAGTCGACCCTGCTCAACTCCCTGATGGGCGAGGAGGTGGCCCCGGTCGACGGGAGCGCCTTCACCTGGTACGAGGACGGGCCGCAGCCGGACGCCACCGGGTACTCCACCAGTCACCCCCCGCAGCGGCTGACGGTGCTGCGCTCCGGCACCGGGATGCGGGTCGACCTCACCGGTTGGCGCGCCGGGGAACTGCGCGACATCGTGGTGCGGTGGCCGGCACGCTCGCTGCGGCAGGTGACGTTGCTGGACACACCTGCGATCGGCGCAGCCGACGTGCAGGCAACGGATCCGGTGCTGGCGCGGGTGCTGCGGGAGGCCGACGCGCTGCTGTACCTGACCCGCGACGCCCGGGGAGCCGACCTGCGGATCCTGGGGGCGACCCGGGAGGGCGTGGTCGGGCAGGCCGCACCCGTCCACACGATCATGGTGCTGTCCCGGGTGGACGAATCCGGTGGTGGTCGGGTCGACGCGCTGCTCGGCGCCCGTCAGCTCGCCCGACGGGCGCTACGGGACCCGCACGTGGACTCGCTCTGCGTGACGGTGGTGCCGTGCAGCGGGCTGCTCGGCCTGGCCGGCCGGGTGCTCGGCGAGACCGAGTTCACCGCGCTGGCGGCCCTGGCCCGGGTGCCGCGCGCCGAGCTTGAGCCGTACCTCCTCTCCGCCGAGCGGTTCGCCCGCGGCGAGCCACCGGCCGGGTTGGACGCGGCCACCCGTAACGCGCTGCTGGAGCGGCTCGGCGTGGTCGGGATCCGCCTGGCGGCCACTCTCGTCCGCACCGGCTGCGACAACCGGGTGGCGCTGGCCGCCGAGCTGGTCCGTCGCAGCGGGCTCGGTGAGCTGCGCGAGTCGCTCAACCGCCTCTTCGTCGACCGCCGGCACGTGCTCAAGGCGCGGTCGGCGCTGACGGCGGTGGAGGCGCTGCTGCGGGACGAACCGGGTCCGGCCACCGGCGACCTGCTCGCCGCGCTGGAGCAGCTGCTCGCCGGTGCGCACGAGTTCGCCGAATCCCGGCTGCTGGCCGCGCTGCGGGACGGCCGGCTCGGGTTCGACGCCGAGCTGGCCGCCGAGGCGCGGCGGCTGGTCGGCGGGGACGGCGACGAACCGGCCGCCCGGCTGGGCATCGCGCCCGACGCGACACTGGCGTGGCTGTGGGAGACCGCCGCCGAGGCACGCTGGCGGTGGCGCGAGCATGCCGAGGATCCCGGAATCGCGCTGCCACAGCGGCGGGGCGCGCAGGTGGTGGCCCGCAGCTGCGAGGGTCTGCTCGCCGACCTGGCCGCCGCCCACGCCCGCTAGCTGGAATTCCCTTGCCGCCTGCGGCGGGCCTCGGCGACGACCGGCCGCGTCGGGGATCGACGATGTCGGGTCAGGCGGGCCGCGCGGGAGCGTGCAGGCCCACCAGACCGGGCACGGCGGCGCGGCCGAGTTCCGCGCCGGTCACCGGATCCTGCCAGCACACCGCTGCCCGCTGGCCCAGGTAGAGGCGAGTGTCGTCCGGGCTGAGCAGGACGCCGGTGACCGGGTCGGCGGTGGCCCGCTCGGCGGTGACGGCGAGACCGGCCAGTTCCACGGCCCGTACGGCGGTGCCGGCACCGAGGAACAGCCGCTCGGTGGAGGCCGCCGCGAACGCCGGACCACTGCCAGCGCCGAGGGTGGCGACGCGGCGTACGGTCAGCTCCTCGGTGGAGATCTCCGCGACGGCGCCGGAGCCGACGTCGGCGACGTAGAGCCGGCCGCCGTCCGGCGCGATGGCCATGGTGTGGCCGTCGGCGGGTCCCTCCCCGAACGGGTGCGGCAGATCCACGCAGTACGCCCACCGCTGTTCCAGGTGCAGCGTGTGCACGAAGGCGTGCACGTCGCTGCCCGGCCGGCCGCTGATCCGGTCCCGGGTGTGCTGATGGTCGGGCTGGTGGGTGTAGAGCGTGTAGAGCACGGCGCGGTTCGGGGCCAGCACCGCCTGCCGTCCGTCACCACGCATCTCCTCCTCCGCGCCCTCCGGCACCGGTGTCTTGGCCCGGGTGAGCAGCGGCCCGGTGACCACGGTGGCGAGGTCGACCAGGCGTACCCGGTAGCGGTCCGGCGCGGCCGGCGGCAGCCACTCCAGCACGAACAGCCCGGCCAGGTCGTGGGTGAACGCCTCCGGCACCACGTTGCCCGGCAGCCGCAGCCGTTGCCGCACCCCAGCGGCGTCGGCGATCAACACAGGCGTCTCGGCACGTCCGGCGGGCCGGTCCCCGGTGGCGCTGAGGCGTTCGGTGGTCAGCGCCAGCCGGGCGCCGTCGGTGGAGACGGTCTGCGGCACCCAACGGCCCGGCAGCCGTACCCGCTCGGAAGCGTCGCCCCGGCCGGCGTCGACGCGCCACAGGTCGGTGTCGGCGCCGTTGGCGGCGGCCGTCCACACCAGCCGCCCGTCGGCGGTGGCCACTCCGGCGCCGATCCGCTGCCGGTCGGTGCCACGCAGCACGGTCAGGCCGCCGTCGAGGGTGACGAGCAGTGGGTCCGGTAGCGGGTCGGCGGCGGCCGGGGTCGGCTCGCAGCCGACCAGGGTGGCGGCGCCGGCCCCGGCCAGGGCGGTCAGCAGGGTACGCCGCGAGAACGTCGTGTTCGCCATCATGACCCGGTGACACCGGCGGGCCGTCCCGGGTTCCCACCCGGCGCGATGGAACCTCGTCGGCACGAGCGGTGTCAGTAGGGGTGATCCCACCGGAGGTAGCCCTGGACGACGAGCAGTTCGTCACCCGCGCGCAGGCAGGTGACCTGGCGGCGTACGAGTCCCTGGTCGCTCGGCACACCGCGGCCGCGTACCGGACCGCGGTGCTGCTCGGCGCGGGCTCCGATGCCGAGGACGTCATCCAGGAGGCGTTCGTGAAGGGGTACCGCAAACTCGACCGTTACCGCGGCGACTCGTCGTTCCGCTCCTGGCTGCTGGCCATCGTGGCGAACGAGACACGCAACCTGCACCGCAGCCGGGAGCGGCGTAACGGCCTGGCGCTGCGTGCGGCGCGGGTGGCGTCGGGCTCGGAGATCGTCGAGGACGACGCCGTCGGCGCGGTCCTCGCCGGGGAACGCCGCGCCGCCCTCGTGCGGGCCCTGCGGTCGCTGCCGTCGCGGGACCGGGAGGTGATCGTCTGCCGGTTCCTGCTGGATCTGACCGAGGACGAGACGGTCACCATGCTGGGCTGGCCCCGGGGCACCGTGAAGTCGCGCACCTCGCGGGCACTTGGGAAACTGCGCGGCCTGCTCGCCGCCGAGGAGGTCAGCCGTGGATGATCTGGAGCGGGAGCTACGCGACCTGTCCGGCTGGCTGTCGACCCCCGAGCCACCGGACGTCACGGCCCGGGTCCGTGCCCGGCTGATCACCGCACCACGCTCCCGCCGCGTCGCGGTCCGACGGCGCTGGCGGTACGCGCTCGCGGCGGCGCTCGCAACGCTGCTGGTGATGCTGCCGTCGGGACGGGCCGCGCTCGCCGACGCGATGGCGGGCCTGCTGCGCTTCGCCGGCGTCACCATCAGCACCTCGCCCGACCGGACGGCACCGACCGGCGTCCCGTCACCACCGCCGGGACAGCGCACCGCCACCCTCGACGAGGCGCGCCGGTTGGTGCGCTTCCCGATCCGGACGCCGGCCGTGCTGGGTCCGCCCGAGCAGGCGCTGCTGGCCGACCCGGACGGCACCGGCGCATACCGGGTGGCGAGCCTGCTCTACCGGGCCGGCGCCCTGCGCCTGGACACCTTCGACGGCCGCCTCGATCCGGTCTTCTTCAAGCAGGCCGGCGGGTCGGACGCCGAGTGGACGCAGGTGGGCGCGGCCGAGGCGATCTGGCTCGGTGGCCCGCACCCGGTCTCCTACGTGGACCGCGACGGGATCACCCACCAGGCGAGCGCCCGCCTCGCCGCCGCGACGCTGATCTGGGCGGACTCCGGGGTGACGTATCGGTTGGAAGGCGATCTGACCATGGCCGAGGCGGTGATGATCGCCACCACCCTGGCGTGACACCGCAGGGTCGATTTGGCATTACGTGACGGTCGTACGCTGCTGGTGACAATTCCGCGCAATCATGCCTGTAAGCGTGATCAACCAGTGCCGCCAGGAGTTGCCTGGCGCCTCCATCCGCCCGTGGTTCGGTATCGCCTTCGTAACGGGCCCACAACGATTCCTCGCGGGTGAGCCCGACGATGGCACCCGGAGTCCCTACCGGGATTTTTCCGGGACCAGGATGCGAGCTACCAGGTTGCCGAAGCGGTGCGGCGGGGCTCCCAGCCCAGCTTCCGGACGATTCGGACCCCGTAACCGACCAGTGTTTGTTAGCGCAAACAGCCTGTCACGCAGAGCCACGTTCGTAGCCGCCCTGCTACCGCCACCGATAAACCCGGCTGACCAGCGACGTCGTCACCCCCGACTTCAGGTCACGGAAGTTTCGGAAACGTGTCTTGTTTTTTTCGGACAAGTCTGCGACCGTTTTGGCCGTCGGTGGCCTGGGTCACTCCGAGGTTGATCGCGAGGTGACCGCGAGGCGAGCCCGGACCAGTGCCTGTCGACAGGAAACACCCCTTCGGCGCCGCCACGGCGCACGTGCTGGCCTTCGGCTCGTTCGCAGGGTTGTTTCAGGTTGGCGGACTTGGCAGAGAGGAAGATTGATGAGGGCGAGAAAACTACTGGCTGTGTCGGTAGCCCTGGCGACGGGCGTCCTGGCGACGGCGGCCTGCGGCGGCGACGACTCGGACGGTCGTAACAGCGACGGCTCGGTCACGATGAGCTTCTGGCACAACGCCAGCACCGGGCCGGGCAAGGCATTCTGGGAGAAGACGGTCGCGGACTTCGAGGCCGCCAACCAGAACGTGAAGATCGAGATTCAGTCGATCCAGAACGAGGACCTGGACGGCAAGCTCCAGACCGCCCTCAACTCCGGCGACGCCCCCGACGTGTTCATGCAGCGTGGCGGCGGCAAGATGGCCGCGATGGTCAAGGCCGGCCAGCTGATGGACCTCACCGACTCGATCACCGACGACACCAAGAAGGTGATCTCCGAGGGGTCGTTCACGGCGCAGACGATCGAGGGCAAGGTCTACGCGATGCCGGTGGCCGTCCTGCCCGGCGGCTTCTTCTACAGCAAGGACCTGTTCGCCAAGGCGGGCATCAACCAGCCCCCGGCCTCCCTCACCGAGCTTCAGGAGGCCGTGACCAAGCTGAAGGCGGCGAACGTCCAGCCGATCGCCCTCGGCGCAAAGGACGCCTGGCCGGCCGCCTTCTACTACTACTTCTTCGCGCTGCGTGAGTGCAGCTCGGAGACCATCACCCAGGCCGGTCAGACGATGACCTTCGACGACCCCTGCTGGCTCAAGGCCGGTCAGGACGTGCAGAACTTCGCCGCGTCCGAGCCGTTCAACAACGGCTTCCTGACCACCTCCGCTCAGCAGGGCGCCGGCAGTTCGGCCGGTCTGCTCGCCAACAAGAAGGCGGCGATGGAGCTGATGGGCGCCTGGAACCCCGGCGTCATCGCCTCCCTGACCCCGGACCAGAAGCCGCTGCCCGACCTGGGCTGGTTCCCCTTCCCCAGCATCGAGGGCGGTGCCGGTCAGCCCGGCGCGATCCTCGGCGGTGTCGACGGCTACTCCTGCTCGGCCCAGGCTCCCAAGGCCGAGTGCACCGCCTTCCTGAACTACATCGCGAAGACCGACGTGCAGAAGGCCTACTACGAGGCGTTCAACGCGCCGCCGGTCAACAGCGAGGCCCAGGCCGCCGTCACCGAGCCGCACCTGCAGTCCATTCTCGCCGCCTACAACCAGGCGCCGTTCGTCTCGCAGTGGCTCGACACGGTCTACGGGCAGAACGTCGGCAACGCCCTGAACACCGCTGTGGTGAACATGCTGGCCGGCAAGGGGGACCCGCAGAGCATCGTCGACGCGGTCAAGGCCGCCGCCAAGAGGGCGCAGTAGTCCGAACGCCATGTCTGAAACGCAACACGAGAGCGTACGGCTCGCGCCGGACCCGTCACCGGGTCTGACGAAGGTCGGGGGTGACACGCCGGTCGTGTCGCCCCCGGCCCGGCGCCGCCGACGCAAGGGCATCGGCTGGCCGGCCCGGCTGGAAATCGCGCTGATGACGGGGCCGACACTTATCGTGTTCCTGTCGTTCGTCATCCTGCCCGTGGCCATGGCCGCCTACTACGGCTTCTTCAGCTGGCAGGGCTACGGGCCGGCTGAGGACTTCGTCGGATTCCGCAACTACCTGCTGATCTTCGAAGACAGCACCTTCATCGACGCGCTGCGCCACAACGGCATCATCGTGGTGCTCTCCCTGCTGCTCCAGGGGCCGGCGGCCATCCTGCTCGCCCTGCTGCTGAACCGGCAGATGTGGGGGCAGACGCTGATCCGGGTGCTGGTCTTCATCCCGTACGTCATCGCCGAGGTGGTCGTCGGCACCGGCTGGAGCCTGATGCTGCACGGGGAGGGCGTGGTCAACGCCGTCCTCGAGAAGATCGGGCTCGGCTGGCTGCAGAACGACTGGCTCTCCGATCCGAAGATCGCCATGTGGACGCTGATGGGCATCCTCACCTGGAAGTACATCGGCTTCGCCGTCATCCTCTTCCTCGCCGGGCTACAGGGCATCCCGGAGGAGCTGACGGAGGCCGCGGCGATCGACGGCGCGTCGTACTGGCAGATCCAGCGACGCATCACACTGCCGCTGCTCGGGCCGACCATCCGCATCTGGGCCTTCCTGTCGATGATCGGCGCCCTGCAACTGTTCGACCTGGTCTACATCATCTGGGGCCAGTACGTTGCGGCGACGGCGGGGACCTCGACGATGGCCACCTACATGGTGGCCAACGGACGAAACGCGGGAGAGTACGGGTACGGCAACGCGGTCGCCGTGGTCCTGTTCTTCATCTCGCTCTTCGCGGCCCTGCTGTACCAGCGGTTCATCCTGCGCCGGGACACCGAGGGCGCGATCACCGGAGGGAGGCGCTGATGGCCGTGACCGCCGTAGCGGGGCGCCGGGCGCCGCGCAGGTCATCCCGGTCCAGGAAGCCGTTCAGCTGGACGGACCCGTCGGTGTACTTCATCGCGCTGCTGCTCATCGCGACGATGCTGGCCCCGGTGGTCTACATCATCCTGGGCGGCTTCCGTACCAACGCGGAGATCACCACCGACCCGGCCGGGCTGCCCACCACCTGGCAGACCCAGAACTACCTCGACGTGCTGACCGGGAGCACCTTCTGGCAGCAGGTCTTCAACTCCACAATCGTGGCCCTGGCCACCACGGCGGGGGTGGTGACGCTCGGTCTGATGACCAGTTTCATCATCGCGCGCTACCGCTTCTGGGGGCGGGGGGCGATGTACGCGCTGTTCGCCGCCGGTCTGATGTTCCCGCTGACGGTGGCGATCACCCCGCTGTACATCCTGGTCAAGAACCTCGGGCTGATGAACACGCTGCCGGGGGTGATCCTGCCGCAGATCGGGTTCGGCATTCCGTTGACCATCATCATCCTGGTCCCGTTCGTACGGGCGATCCCCGACGAGATCCAGGAGGCCGCGTCGATCGACGGTTGCAGCCGACTGGGCTTCTTCTGGCGGATGGTGCTCCCGCTGGCCATGCCGGGCGTCATCACCGTGGCCATCCTGACCTTCATCCAGAGTTGGAACGGATACCTGCTGCCGCTGTTCATCCTGAACCGGGAGGAGACCTTCACGCTGCCCCTCGGCGTGCAGGCGTTCGCCTCGGAGTACTCGGTCGACACGGCCAAGGTCCTGGCGTTCACCTCTCTTTCGATGATCCCGGCGCTGGTCTTCTTCAGCCTGTTCCAACGCCGGATCGTCGGCGGGCTGACCGGAGCCGTGAAGGGCTGATCCGTCAGCGGAAGCGGCGGCAGTTCCTCGACGCGCCCGGCTCGCCCGGTCCAGACTCAGGTCTGACCGGGCGAGCCGGGCGCGTCGGCGCGTCGGGCGGTAGCGCCACCCCGGGCGGCGGGGGCTACACCCGGCCTTGCAGGACCGTGCCCATCCGCAACGCGACCTCCTTGCGCCGGCCCGAGTCACCGATGTCGGCCTTGATGCCGCAGAACTCACCGCTGCCGCACGGGAACCACAGCTCGCCATGGATCTCGTCGTAGACGGCCCCGTCGGCGGATCCGCTCACCGGTTCCCCGATCTCGGCCACCGCCTCGTACTCGTCCTTGGACAGCACCGACGCGTGGATCGCCTCACCACCGGAGGTCGCCGTCCACACGCAACCGCCGAGTTGGTAGTCGTGCTGCCCGCCGTCGTGCGCCCCGATCGCGTCCGCGACCTCGTCCGTGGTGAGGCGTTCACACTCCTCACCCTTCGGCTCGGTCAGCGACCCGGCGTCGTCGTCCGGCGCGGCACCGTCGACGCTGTCCGCCGCGCCCGGAGCCGCCCCCGGCGTCGAAGAACCTGAGCCGGCATCGCTCCCACACGCCACGAGCATGGCGAGCACCCCACCGACGACCGCAGCCTGGGCCAGCCTCCTGAGGATCTCCATAGGTCATCCCTCCGCCGCGGCACCGCTTGCCGCCGATGACCAACTTCAGCACGACCAGCCGAAACTTGAATCGGTAGATTCCCCCGGCTTTGCCGGGATCCGGCCGCGCTGTCAGGTGACGGGTGGGACGGCCAGCATCGCCAGCGGCACATGGTGCTGCCCGGCGTGGATGTCGTGGTCGCGCAGGCTGCCCTGCACCACCGGCCGCGGGAACGAGATCTTCACGACGTTGAGCGACGGAATCCGGTAGAACTGGACGTCCTGCGCCGGGACGCCGTAGAGGCGGGCGATCACCGAGGCGTCCAGGAACGCTGAATCAGCGACCACCTCGTAGGCGTCGGCGTCGCGGGCGAACACCTCCATCGTCACCCAGAACGGACCGGCGTTCTTGGACCGGACCTCCAGCGCGAGATCGGCGACCACGGTCATCGGTTGTCCTCCAGGCAGACGCGGAACAGGCTGGTCGGCGACGACACCTCGACGACGTGGTTGAGCACGAACTCGTACACCGCTCCGCGTTCCGTCTCGGCCGGTGACGTGGCGAAGGCGAGGCTGGGCAGATAATCCATGTCCGGCGTGGGCAGGTGCAGCATCAGTGGGTTGGCGACCTTCGCGACCGCGGTCGCGGTCGCCTGGTCCGCCGCACGCACCAGGAGCATCACGCCCACCTCGCGGGGCGGGCCGGTGGCCGGGTCGAGGTCGCCGAGGATCGCGTCGTACCCGTAACGGCGGATGTCGAAGCTGTAGTCGCCCTCGCCCAGCCCGATGGTCCCGGCAACCCACTCGATGACCATCTTGCGGAGCAGGGCGGTCCAGGTGTCGATCTGGCCGAGGATGTGCGGATCACGGATGGCGGTGAACGACATCGTCTCGTACCCGGTGATCCGGGCGCCCTCCAGCTTGATGGTGTGCTGCGCGGCGGGCTCGAACCGGGAACCCTCGACACGGACGCGCCGCTCGTCCAGAGCGCGGTAGACCGCGTCGCCGACCTCGATGGTGCCGGCCGGCTCACGCATGGTGAACGGGTTTACCGTCTCGTAGAGCATGTGCGCCGCTACCGAGGTGGGTGTGCAGGCATTGCTCGGATCGAGCGGCTCGATTGTGAAACCGGTCGCGTCCACGGTGGCCAGCACACCACCCGCACGCGGGTTCGTGGTGCACTGCCCACCGCACTCGACGATCTTCGCGGCGTGCCAGACGGGTCCGGCCGGCATGCCCTTGAGCAAGGGATAGGCGGCGGCCACGGCGGTGTCGGTGGCCCGTCCGGCGAGGACCACGTCGGCGCCGGCGGTCAGGGCCGCGGCGATCGGTTCGTGGCCCATCATCCCGACGATGTTGGTGCAGCTGTCCAGTGTCACCCGGTCGAGGTCGCCGGCTGGCGGCAGGGGACGGATCCGGTCCAGATCGAGGTCGGCGGCCTGCTGTGAGCTGTAGATCGTGGCCAGCCGCAGGTCCAGGCCCTCTGCGGCGAGGATCTCCCGGGTGATGCCGGCGACCCAGTCGACACCGGCATCGGTGCCGCTGGTGCCACACGAGCCGACGATCAGCGGAATGCCGGCCGTGGCCGCCGCCCGCAGCAGCAGGCGCAGGTCGCGGGCGACCGCGGCGCGGGCGGTCTTGGCGGTGCCGGTGCCCAGGTAGTAGGGCCCGGAGTCGGTCGAGCCGCCGTCCACGGCGATCACGTCGGCGCCGACAGCCAGTCCACGTTCGACGGTCTCGGGCGGGAATCCGGCGCCGAGCATGCCGACCGGCACGAGGATGCGTACGGAGTCAGGGTTGGTGGCCATCGTTCCTCAATTCTTGGCGATCGCACGGCCGGCCTGCCGGCCGGAGAAGAGACAGCCGCCCAGGAAGGTGCCCTCCAGGGCGCGGTAGCCGTGCATGCCACCGCCACCGAAGCCGCTGGCCTCACCGGCGGCGAAGAGGCCGGGAACCGGCTGCCCGGTGGCGTCCAGGACCCGCCCGTCGAGGTCGGTGTGCAGGCCGCCGAGGGTCTTGCGGGTGAGCACGTGCAGGCGTACGGCGATCAGCGGTCCGGCCTTCGGGTCGAGGATCCGGTGCGGCGGGGCGGTCCGCATCAGCCGATCCCCCCGGTAGTTCCGGAAGTTCCGGATCGCGGCGAGTTGCAGGTCCTTGGTGAACGGGTTGTCCAGTTGCCGGTCGCGTGCCTCGACCACCCGCCGCACCTCGGCCGGATCCAGCAACGGCGTCTCCGTGAGCGCGTTCATCCCGTTCACCAGTTCGTCCAGGTCGGACGCGACCACGAAGTCCGCGCCGTGGTTCTTGAACGCCTCGACCGGCCCCGGCGCACCGGCCCGGATCCGGCCAAGCACCTGGCGGACGCTGCGCGCGGTCAGGTCCGGGTTCTGCTCCGAGCCGGAGAGCGCGAACTCCTTCTCGATGATCTTCTGGGTCAGCACGAACCAGCTGTGGTCGTACCCGGTGGACCGCAGGTGAGCCAGGGTGCCGAGGGTGTCGAGCCCGGGCGAGAGCTCCGCCGGCAGCCGGCGCCCGAGGGCATCCAGCCAGATCGAGGAGGGTCCGGGGAGGATACGGATGCCGTGCGCGTCCCAGATCGGGTTCCAGTTCTGCACGCCCTCCACGTAGTGCCACATCCGGTCGGGGTTGATCACCGCGCCGCCGGCCGTCGCCGCGATGTCGATCATCCGGCCGTCCACATGGGCCGGCACCCCGGAGATCATGTGCGTGGGCGGCAGTCCGAGCCGCTCCGGCCAGTTGCGGCGGACCAGGTCATGGTTGCCGCCGATGCCGCCGGAGGTCACGACCACCACCGGCGCGGACAGTTCGAAGTCCGCGACGACCGTCCGGCTGGTGGCGGTGCCGCGTTCCGCGCCACTCGTTTCGAGGACCTTCCCGCGTACGCCGGACACGACGCCGTTGGTACGCACGATCTCGTCTACCCGGTGCCGGAACTTGACCGTGGCCTTCCCGGCGCGCACCTTGGCGACGAACGGCGCCAGCAGCCCCGGCCCGGTACCCCAGGTGATGTGGAAGCGGGGCACCGAGTTGTTGGCGCGCTCCGCCCAGCCGACGATCGGGAACAGTTTGACGCCGAGCTGGCGCAGCCAGGCGCGTTTCTCCCCGGCGGCGAAGTCGACGTACGCCTCGGCCCAGCGCCGGGGCCACTCGTCCTCCGGCCGGTCGAAACCGGCGTTGCCCAGCCAGTCCTGCCAGGCCAGCTCGCGCGAGTCGCGGATGCCCATCCGGCGCTGCTCGGGCGAGTCGACAAGGAACAGGCCACCGAACGACCAGAACGCCTGGCCGCCGAGACTCTGCTCGGGCTCCTGATCGAGCAGGAGGACATGGTGCCCGGCGTCCACGAGCTCGGCGGTGGCGACGAGCCCGGCCAGGCCGGCCCCGACAACGATCACATCAGCTGTCATCTTCTCTGCTCCGGGTCGATCAGGTGGGCGTTGACGGAGGTCCGCGGGTTACCGGCCAGGGCGGCGACCAGTTCGCGCGCCCCGCACCGGCCCGAGTCGCGGCGGGCCTCGGTGGTCTGGCCGGCCATGTGCG
The DNA here is from genome assembly GCF_049178935.1 of Verrucosispora sp. WMMD703. Taxonomy (NCBI): domain Bacteria; kingdom Bacillati; phylum Actinomycetota; class Actinomycetes; order Micromonosporales; family Micromonosporaceae; genus Micromonospora; species Verrucosispora sp. WMMD703. The sequence continues at coordinate 4,070,308 of NZ_JBMHMM010000004.1, forward strand.
AATAGACGGTGATGCCGTCGACTCCGCGCAGCACGCTCTCGGCGGGCAGCGGTTCGACGTCCACCACGTCGAGGGCCGCCCCGGCGATCCGGCCGGACCGGACCGCCTCGGCCAGCGCGACGACGTCGACGATCGGCCCGCGTGCCGTGTTGATCAGGTGGGCGGTCGGCTTCATCCGGGTCAGCGCCGCAGCGTCGATCAGGTGCCGGGTGCGCGGGGTCAGCGCGGTGTGGATCGACACGTAGTCGGCGTCGCGGAGCAGGTGTTCCAGCGGGATCTCGTGGCCCAGCACCGTCATGCCGAACGCCTCGGCGAGTGGTCGCACCCGCTGGGCCACCGCGCCACGACCGATCAGGCCGAGGGTCTTGCCGCGCAGTTCGTGCCCGTCCTGGCGCGGCCAGTCACCGGCCGCGACACCGACCGCCATCGGGACCAGATGCCGCGCCTGGGCAAGCAGCAACGCGATGGTGTACTCGGCGACCGCGTTGGCGTTGATCCCCGGCAGGTTGCTGACGCTGATGCCGAGACGGGTGGCGGCCGGTACGTCCACCGAGTCGTACCCGACGCCGGTGCGCACGATCGCCCGCAGCCCGGGCGAGGCCGCCAGCACCTGCTCGGTCATCGGCTCGTTGGCGATCAGCGCGCCGTCGGCGCCGGTCAGCGCGGCGATCAGGTCCGCCGGCCGGCGCGACCCGCGCATCGGGTCGTGCCGCGTGGTGAAGCCCTGGCCGGTGAGGTAGGTGTCCACCTCGTCCCCGGGGCGCAGGTAGTCGGTAGTGATCAGGATGGTCGGCATCGGCTCTCTCTCAACGTGACAGGGCGGGGGTCGTCTCGCGGACCCGTTCCAGGCGGGCCAGCCGGATCACCACCACACCGGCGAGGGTGGCCAGCACGGCGATGTCGAGCAGCATCCAGTTCCAACCGACGAGGTCGACCGCCGCGCCGACAAGCGCCGGACCGGCGAAGCCGCCCAGGTACCAGGTGACCGCGTAGAGCCCGGTGTAAGCGCCGAGCATCCGGCTGGACGGGGCCAGGTTCCACAACGCGACCGCCGCGTTGATCAGGAATCCGGCGGCGCCCATGGCGGCGACACAGAACAGCACGACCGTGCCGGTGGGGGTCCGCACGACGGAGCCGGCCGCGAGTGCCGCGGCGAAGACGGCGATGCCGATCAGGATCACCCGCAGCCGACCGAAGCGCTCGGCCGCCAGCGCGGCCGGATAGGCCGCGATCAGGTACGCGACGCCGCTGGGCAGGGTGAGCCCGCCGGCTTCACCGCGGGTCAGGCCGAGCACCTCCATGCCGTACGGGGTCATCAGTGACCGGGACGCGAACCAGGCGCCGCCGAAGAGGAAGACGGTGAGCAGCAGCAGTACCCGCCGCCGGTCCCGGCTGGTGACCAGTTCGGTGACGACCCGCCACAGTGGCGACTTCGTCTGGTCAGGCCCGGCGGTCGCGTCCTCGGCCACGGCGGCCTGATAGGCCGGGGATCGGCTGTCGCGCACCTTCGTGATGATCACGGCGGTGACGACGAGCATGATCGCCGCCGGGATGACGAAGGCCGCCCGGGGGTGGTCGTCCACCACCAGGAGGCTGATCAGCGACGCCACGATGATGGTCAGCGAAGTGGCGATCTTGACGATGGCGTTGGTCCGGCCGCGTCGCTGCGGCGGGACGAAGTCCGGGGTCAGCGCCTCGGCGAGCGGTCGCATGGTGTTCGCGACAAGCGCGTAGCAGACCATCACCGCGACCAGCGTGACCAGCGAGGTGGTCCAGGGCAGGAGCAGGAAGAACAACGCGCCGAGGGGCATGCCCACCGCCAGGTACGGGATGCGCCGACCCCACCGGGTCCGGGTGTTGTCCGACCGGTTGCCGATCCAGGGCTGGATGAAGATCCCCAGCAGGTTGTCCATGCCCATCAGCACGCCGACGAGGGCGGCGCTGGTGACGTGCTCGCGCAGCAGAACGGGCACCTGGTTGTCGTAGAAGTTCCAGGTCGACTCCTGCGCGAACAGCGCGAGGGCGATGAAGAACGTGATCTTCCGGTATGACACCTCGTCGCGAGTCTTCATGTCGGCCATGTCACCTCCACGTAACGTGTGCCGCGTCACGCTAGTTTGCTATAGCAAACTCGTCAACAGTTGCATGCAACTTAGGCAATGGCATGAGTTAGGGTGTGGCCATGACAGTCACGGAGACGCTCGCCGATCAGGCGTACCGTCAGGTCCGCGCCGCCATCGCCGCCGGTGAGCTCACAGCGGGAGAGAAGGTGACCGAGCGCGGCCTGGCCGAACGCCTGGCGATCAGCCCCACCCCGGCCCGCGAGGCGCTGCGGCGGCTGGAGTCCGACGGGCTGATCGAGCGCATCGGGCCGCGTACCGTGCTGGTCGCCGAGATCCGTGACGCCGCCATCGACGACCTCGCCGAGGTCGAGGTCGGCCTGCGCGGCCTGGTCGCCCGGTTCGCCGCCCGGCATGCCACGGCCGACCAGCTCGATGCCCTCGACGAGATCCTCGACCGGGCCGACGACCTGCTGATCCTGCTCAAGGAACGCCGCACCCAGGGCCTGCCGACCGAGCGGCACCTCACCGCCCTGCTCGACACCATGGTGGAGTTCAACGAGACGGTGAACTCCTGCGCCCACAACCCGGTCCTCGTCCGGATGCTCGGCCAGAGCCGGGTGTTCACCCGCCCGCAGCGGCGGGAACTGCTGTTGCAGCGGGTGGCCGAGGACGACACCTTCGGGATGGAGCGTTACACCAGCCACCGCGCCCTGGTCCGGGCACTGCGGGCCGGCGACTCCGCCGCCGCCGAACGTATCGCCATCGCGGACGCCCAGGGCGGCCTCGACGCACTGCGGAGGGCCCGATGAACCACCGGATCGCCGTCATCCCCGGCGACGGGATCGGCAAGGAGGTCGTGCCGGCCGGGATCGAAGCCCTGGAGGCGACCGCCGGCCGCTTCGGCCTGCGGCTGGAGTTCACCGACTTCGGTTTCGCCAGCGCTGAGTACTGGCAGCGACACCAGAGGATGCTCCCGGCCGACTGGGAGGAGACGCTGCGCGCCTTCGACGCCATCTACTTCGGCGCGGTCGGCTGGCCCACCGTGGTGCCCGACCACATCTCGCTCTGGGGCAGCCTGCTCCAGTTCCGGCGCACCTTCGACCAGTTCGTGAACCTGCGCCCCTGCCGGCTCATGCCCGGCGTCCGCAGTCCACTCGCCGACCGCGAGCCCGGCGACATCAACTTCCTGGTGGTACGCGAGAACACCGAAGGGGAATACTCAAGCGTCGGCGGGCGCATCTTCGAGGGCACCGACCGGGAAACGGTGCTCCAGGAGACGGTGATGACCCGCATCGGCGTCGACCGGGTGCTGCGCTTCGCCTTCGAGCAGGCACAGAACCGCCCGCGACGACACCTGACATCAGCCACCAAGAGCAACGGCATCGCCATCTCGATGCCGTACTGGGACGAGCGGGTGGCCGCGATGAGCGAGCAGTTTCCCCGCGTACGGGTCGACAAGTTCCACATCGACGCCCTCGCCGCCCAGTTCGTCCTGCATCCCGAATGGTTCGACGTGGTCGTCGCCAGCAACCTCTTCGGTGACATCCTCTCCGACCTCGGCCCGGCCTGCACCGGCACGCTCGGCATCGCGCCGAGCGCCAACATCAACCCCGACCGCCGCCACCCGAGCCTCTTCGAACCGGTGCACGGCTCCGCGCCGGACATCGCCGGCCAGGGCATCGCCAACCCGATCGGCCAGATCTGGTGCGGCTCGATGATGCTGGACCACCTCGGCCATCCCGAAGCCGCCGCCCACCTCCTCGGCGCCGTCGAGGACGTCCTGGCGCTCGGACCGGAGGAGGCGCCCCTCACCCCCGACCTGCACGGCACCGGCACCACCGAGGAGCTGGGCCGGGCAATCGCCGAACGCGTCCGGGAACGCTGAACCCGTCCACGCCCGCCGGAGATCCCCCGGCAGCGCGGCGGTACCGCTTGGCGTCAGTGCTGGACGAGCCCACCGACCGGGACCGGCAGAACGTGCCCGGTTTTCGGACGCGTCCGCGCCAGGGCGAGGCCGACGTCCACGAGGGAGGATCGGCACAGGTGAACCACCTCCGCTATCGGAGTCCAGACCGATTCGGCGGTCGCGCCGTTCGGCTCCGGCCGGAGGACCCCGCCGGTGATGCGGACCTGGTAGAAGATGCCCACGTTCTGGTGCTCGCGTCCGGACCGTGCCTCGGCGGCGGGAATCACCCGGGAGTCCACACCCAGCAGGCGTTCGACCACGCCATCGCAGCCGGTCTCCTCGGCAACCTCCCGAAGCACCGCGTCGAACGGATCCTCCGCGTGCTCGACCCGGCCGCCCGGGAGGGACCAGTTCGTCTCGCCCGACGGCCACACGCAACGGACAAGCAACACCCGCCTGTGGTCGATGCACACGGCGTAGGCGGCCAGCCGGAAACTCATCCCGGCAACGGTTCCCGTGGGTGGGCGTGGGGCGCCCGCATCGCCGCCACGCCGATCACACGCCGGTGAGCAGCACGTCGAGGGGCTGGGGCACGGTGTCCCGGGCGACAGCGGCCTCGACGAGCAGGCGGGCGTAGCGCAGGTTGCGGCGAGAACTGCTGCGCAGAAACCGCCACAGCTGTGCGTCGGGATCCCGGCCGCGCCAGGCGGGCTGGCTCTGGAACCCACGGAACAGCCGCAGGTCACCCTGGGTGTCGAAGAGGGCCTCGACAGCCGAACTGCCGACGGCACGGATCAACTCGTCCTCCAGGTCGTCGACGCAGACGAAGAAGCCGAGCTGCGCCAACTCGGCGCGGGTGCGGGGCGTACCGACACCAGCCTCGGTCAGCCCACGCCGGAAGATCTCCTCCTCCCGCAGGTCGCAGAGGCCGGCGAGGCGCAAACCGGTCCCGGGTGGGCCAAGCCTGGTCAGGAAGCGACCGATCGCGTGGGCCCCGCCGATCGGAACGATGACGATCCGTTCGGCGGCGAGATCGCGGCCACGACAAGCCGCCAGCGTCTCCAGAGCGATCTGGTCGCTGATGCCCTCGACGAGCACCACGGCCACGGCCGACTCGGCCTGCGCCAGAGCCCGGGCGGTGGCCTGCATCGATGCGGCGTTGCCACCCAACGGCCCGTCGAGACCGGTCCGGGCCGGCTCGCGACGCGAGGTGACATCCATGGTGGGCCTCCCCCGTCCGGTCGGCGGTGGAGCCCCGCGACGGGCGACAAAGACAAAGGCAGAGAGTCGCCTCCCTGCCACTCCTAACGTATAGCGCACCGGGGGGCTTGTGGCAAGACCCGGGTTCTGCCGCAGAATCGTCGGCCGGACACGGCACCGACGAAGAAACGGGGGCACATCGTGCGGGAGCTGTCGACGTACGGGACGACCGGGCAGTACGTGGTGGGCCTGCGGGACATCGATGAGACACAGCTCGGGGTCGTAGGCGGCAAGGGCGTTCACCTGGGCCTGCTGACGCGGATCGACGGCCTCAGGGTGCCGGCCGGCTGCTGCGTGACCACGGCCGCGTTCCGACGGCTCATGGCCGAGGTGCCGTCGATCGACGATCGGCTCGATGAGCTGGTGCGGCTGGACCCGGACGATCGGGACGCGATCCGGGCGCGCAGCGCCGAGATCCGGCACGCCATCGAAGCCGTCCCTGTGCCGGGCGAGCTGGCGGCGGCAATCGCCGCCGCCGTCGAGGAACTCGACGGGCAGGCCGGGTACGCCGTCCGGTCCAGCGCGACCGCCGAGGACCTGCCGACGGCCTCCTTCGCCGGTCAACACGACACGTACCTGAACGTGCTGGGCGCGACCGCGGTCGTCGAGCACGTCCGCCGGTGCTGGGCGTCGCTGTTCAGCGAGCGGGCGGTGACCTACCGCCAGCGCAACGGCGTCGACCACCGTACGGTCCGGATGGCCGTTGTCGTGCAGCGCATGGTCTTCCCGGACGCGACCGGCATCCTGTTCACCGCCGACCCGGTCACCGGCAACCGGAAGGTCTCCTCCGTGGATGCCAGCTACGGCCTCGGCGAGGCTCTGGTCTCCGGCCTGGTGAACCCCGACGTGTTCACGGTGCGCGACGGCGAGATCGTCGCCCGGGCGGTCGCCACCAAACGACGGGCCCTCCACGCCCTCCCCGACGGTGGTACGCGGGAACAGCCGGTCGACCCGCAGCGGCGGGAGCAGCCGACCCTGACGGACACCCAGGTCGTACGGCTCGCGCAGCTCGGGCGGCGGATCGAGGCACATTTCGGCTGCCCGCAGGACATCGAGTGGTGCCTGGTCGGCGACGCCTTCCAGATCGTGCAGAGCCGGCCCATCACGACGCTGTTCCCTGTCCCGGCAACCGGCGACCAGGACAACCACGTCTTCGTCTCGGTCGGCCATCAGCAGATGATGACCGATGCCATGAAGCCGCTGGGGCTGTCGATGTGGCAGTTGACGGCCATGGCACCGATGCAGGCGGCCGGCGGGAGGCTGTTCGTCGACGTCACCCAGCGGCTGGCCTCCCCCGCGACCCGCGCCGCCCTGCTGGAGCTCATGGGTAAGGGCGACCCGCTGGTCAGGGATGCGCTGGAGACCATCCTCGACCGCCCCGACTTCATTCCGAACCGGCCGGACCCATCCGCCCCGACGCGGCCCGAGGCGCAGACCGGTGGCGCACCGGCCGCCGGCCCAGAGGTCACTGCGATCGACACGGACCCGGCCATCGTCGCCGGACTGGTCGAGCGCAGCCAAGCCTCCATCGCCGCCCTGCGGCGCGACATCCGGACGCAGACCGGCACGGCGTTGTTCGACTTCCTGACAACCGCGTTCCAGGAGCACAAACGAGTCCTCAGTGACCCGCTGAGCATGCAGGCGATCATGGCGGGGATGGAGGCCACCTGGTGGCTCAACGACCACCTCGGGGAGTGGCTCGGCGAGAAGAACGCGGCCGACACGCTGACCCTCTCCGCCCCCGGCAACGTGACGTCGGAGATGGGGCTGGCGCTGCTCGACGTCGCCGATGTGATCCGCCCGCACCCCGAGGTGGTGGCGTTCCTGCATGACGTCGAGAGTGAGAGCTTCCTGGACGACTTACCCAGGCTGCCCGGCGGCACCGAGGCGCGCCACGCCATCGAGGCGTACCTCGACCGGTACGGGATGCGCTGCGTCGGCGAGATCGACATCACCAGGCCACGGTGGCACGAACGTCCCACCACGCTGCTGCCGGTACTACTGGAACACGCCCGGCACGCCGAGCCGGGCGCCGCCGAGCGTCGTTTCGAGCAGGGCCGGCAGGCTGCGGAGCGGAAGACGCAGGAGGTGCTGTCCCGGCTGCGCGCCCTGCCGGACGGGGAGCGCAAGGCCACCGAGACCAAGCGGATGATCGACCGGGTCCGGACCTTCGCCGGCTATCGGGAGTACCCGAAGTACGACATCATCAGCCGCTACTCCGTCTACAAGCAGGCCCTGCTGGCAGAGGCCGAACGTCTCGTCGAGGCGCGGGTGATCCGCGAGAAGGAGGACGTCTTCTTCCTCACCTTCGACGAGTTCCACGACGCCGTACGCACCAACCACGTCGACGACCGGCTCATCCGGCAGCGCCGGGAGGAGTTCCGGTCGTACCAGGCGCTCCGACCACCTCGGGTGCTCACCTCGGAGGGTGAGGCCGTCGCCGGAGCGTACCGACGCGACGACGTGCCGGCCGGCGCCCTGGTCGGCCTGCCGGTCTCCACCGGGACCGTGGAAGGGCGCGCCCGGGTCATCTTGGATCTGGCCCAGGCCGATCTCGAACCGGGCGACATCCTCGTCACCACCCACACCGATCCCAGCTGGACGCCCCTGTTCGTCGCCGTCGCCGGCCTGGTGACGGAGGTCGGCGGGCAGATGACCCACGGCGCGGTGATCGCCCGGGAGTACGGCCTGCCAGCCGTCGTCGGGGTGGCAGACGCCACCCGACTGATCCCCGACCGGCAGCGGATCCGGGTGCACGCCACCGACGGCTACGTGGAAATCCTCCCCCGATAGACGCGCGGCCGCCGGCTACGCGAACCTCAGCGATCGGGCGGCGAGACCGAGGGCCGGTTCACCGGTTGCCGTACAGCTACCAGCCCAGGCCGAGGGCCTGCGCGGTGAAGAGGGCGGCCAGCCAGCCCCACCCAGGGATGACGATGGCGCGCTGGATGAGGCCGAGGCGTGGTGACACCTCCTCCCACGCCCTGCCGAACCAGCCGAATCCGACGAACAGGGCGACGGCGAGACCGGCCGAGACGATCCGCCACGACGTCCCGGGCAGCGTGAACGCTCCGATCGCCACGGCGAGGGGCAGGGACAGGAAGACGACGGCGCCGGCAAAGTCGTGGAGTCGGTGCTGAGCGCTGTGCTCCTCGGGTATCCCGGCCGGAGCACCCGGCGGATATCCGAGCATCGGGTCCATCCGGAACGAACCGGATGCGACGAGGGCGAGCCCGAAGACGGTCAGCACCACACCGAGCAGGGCGCTCGGCCCGTCGAGGAGCACCCCGACCGCACCCACCGTGATCGCCGAGCCGGAGACGACGAAATTCGTCGTCTGGATCCAGCCGCGCCGGCCGAGCGCCAGCGCGCTGATCGGGTGGCGTGCCGAGGCGTAGTCCGGTCGACTCCAGCCGTCGGCGAGGAACACCAGCACGAACAGCACTGCACCGATGGCGCCTACCCACAAGGCCACGTGACTTCTTCCTGCCGTCTGCCGGGCTCTCCGGCGGCTTCAGTACATCGCGTCAGCCCCGGGCCGGACAGTGCCGCTCGTCATGAGATCGGGCAGGGCGAAGCGGATGACCGATCCACCTTGCCCGTCGATACGACAACCCATAGCCTTGATTCGCAGACGTCTATGGATCACCACCCACGGCGTCGCGATGGTGTGGCTGCCCGCGTTCCCGCTGGCCGTACCGCCGGGTGGTTGCAGCGACGGGGGATTCCTTGATGCAACGACCGACCACGTGGACGATCCGGCTGGCCACCGTCCTGGTCGCCGTTGGCGGCCTGGTGGCGGCGACGGCTGGGGGCGGCATCGCGCACCGGTCCGCCACCCCACCCACCGCCGTGGTCGACTGGAACGCCGAGCGGCAGACGGTAGACGGCTTCGGCGGGTCCTTCGCCTTCCACAAGGCGGGCGGCGTGCAGCGGCTCGGCGAGCCGCTCACCTCGCAGATGCTTGACATGATCTTCGACGACCGGGCCGGCATCGGCCTGGACATCGTGCGCGTCATGGTGGGTGACGGCGGCGTGTGGGGCGACCAGCTCTACGACGGGCCGACGCAGACGATCGAGCCTGAGCCGGGCACCTTCGTGTGGGACCGGCCCGACTGGGCGCAGCGCAAGGCCGACTTCGACGCGTACCAGGTCTGGTTGATGCGACAGGCGCAGGCACGCGGCGTCGAGACGATCCTCGCCAGCGTGTGGAGCCCACCGGCGTGGATGAAGCAGAACAACAGCGTCACCTCCGCCAGCCCCACCGGCGCACCGAACAAGCTCCGACCCGACATGTACCAGGCGTTCGCGGACTACCTGGCGGAGTACGTGCTCGGCTACGAGCGCGAGTTCGGGATCAGGATCACGCACCTCTCTCCGACCAACGAACCCGACATCTCCACCGGTTACTCCAGCTGCCAGTGGACCGCCGAGGAACTACGCGTCCTGGTCCGCGACCACCTCGGTCCCACCTTCGAACGACGGGGTGTCACCGCGAAGATCGTGCTCGGCGAGGGCGTCGGCTTCCACGAGGGGTACGCGCTGCCCGCGATCACCGACCCGGCGGCGAACCGGTACGTCGACGTCGTCGCGGCGCACGGCTACGCCGGGCTGATCGACGGCGCCACCCGGGCCGCGCCCACCGCGTTCACCACCTCGCACACGCTGGGCAAGACCATCTGGCAGACCGAGTACATGAACCAGGGCGCGCCGCGCGACCGGCTGTTCGTCAACAACACGATAAGCGACGGCCTGCGCTACGCGACCCTGATCGGCAACCTGTTCGACGAGACCCGGCTGGGCGCGTACTTCTGGTGGTGGCCGGTGGCGAACAACGGTGCGGACGGCTCGGACCTGATCCGCCTGGTCAACACCGGCACCCCGCAGAGCGGCAACCCGACCGAGACCGGCCAGTACCGCATCTTCAAGCGGTACTACACATTCGGCCAGTACAGCCGCTTCCTCGACCCCGGCGACGTGATGATCGACGCCACCAGCACGCCCGCGCCCGGGGTGACGGTCACCGCGTACAAGGACGAGTCGACGCACGACTTCACCATCGTCGTGGTCAACAACAACCCGAACGACGTCCCGCTCACCGTCGACCTCACCGGCGGCTTCCCGCTGCCACCGGAGACCAGGCAGGACTGCAAGCGAGGCGGCTGGGCCAGCTTCGTCAACCCGACGTTTCGCAACCAGGGCGAGTGCGTCTCTCACGTCGCCGCCGGGAAGGGTCCACGTCCGTCGATGGTGCCGTACCGCACGTCGGGCAACGAGAACATGAAGAAGCTGGCCGACATCCGCACCCACGGCGGATCCTTCCGCACGCACCTGCGGGGTCACAGCGTGACCACGTTCGTGCCGAAGTGGTCCGAGCTGCCCGCACTGCCCGACCGCAAGGACGTCTTCTCCACCTATCTGGCCGAGGAGAACGACGGGCAGTCCGCCGGGCTCCGGGTGACCAGGACGCCCGAGCACGGCAAGGTCCTCACGGGCGTACGCGACGGCAGCCACCTCCGCTGGGCGAACGTCAACTTCGCGGACGGCTCGGCGGCGGGCTTCGCCGACCAGAAGGGCCAACTTCGCCTGCACGCCACCGTCGCCCCGATGGCCGGCGGCGTCATCGAGGCACGGATCGGCAGCCCGGACGGGCCGCTGGTCGGCTCGATGACCGTACCGCCGGGGTCCGGCGCCGACTGGGTCACCGCGACGACAGAGATCGACACCAGCCCGCAGGCCGCGAACGGCTTCCACGACCTCTACCTGGTCTTCACCGGCGGTGCCGGCACCCTCTTCACAGTGGACCGCGCCGAGTTCAGCGACTGACCATACGCCGGCTCGTCGTGCACACGGTCGCGCTCAGCGCCGCCACCCTCCCAATCACCCGCCTGCTCGCCAACGGCGGCATCCACAGCTGACGGAGACGCCCACGCCGCAGGCACCGGCCGGCCGGGCAGCCTCCGCCACGGGCATTCCTCCCCGCAGGAATTCCGGCGGCAGCGTCCGCCGGTCGTCACCCTCGGCGACATCACGTCCGACCGCCAACCTACCCACGCCCCGCTTTGCTCTGCTTCAACCGACGCAACAGTCACGCTCTGTGCCGCCGCCCGGTCGAACGGCAGATCACCACCGATGCGCCACTGCTGCTCAACGGCTATTGCGTGGGTTGAAGCAGAGCAAAGCGTGGCTAGTGCAGCTCGGGAGAGCGGCCGGGAGTGACACGCTGAGTGAGTTTCACCCAGGGTCATCAACAAGGTGGATGCAGACCGATGTCCTGACGGACGGCCCGGCCGGGGCCCCCGGCCGGGCCGTCCGTCACGCCGGCCGAGCGGGCTCTCGGGCCAGCAGCGCGCGTAGCGCCCGGACCACGTCGGCCGGGGCCTCCTCGGCCATGAAGTGACCGCAGGTAACCGTCTCGTGCACCAGGTCCGACGCCCAGCCACGCCACAACCCGGCGGCGTCGTACCCCAGAGCCGCACCCCAGTCCTGCTGAAGCACCGTCACCGGCATCCGCAGCCGGTTACCGGCCGCCCGATCGGCCCGGTCGTGGATGACGTCGATGCCCGCGGTGGCCCGGTAGTCGGCGACGATCGAGTCCACCGACGCGCGGGACGCCGCGAGGTACGCCGCACGTACGTCCGCGGGAATGGCGCCGGGGTCACGGGTCCAGACGTCCAGAAAGTGGCCGAAGAAGGCGTCGGCGCTCGCCGCGATCATCTGTTCGGGCAGGCCGGGTGGCTGCGCCATCAGGTACAGGTGGAAGCCGACCGCCGCGTCCACACCGTGCAGCACGTCCCACATGTCGAGGGTGGGCAGCACGTCGAGAATGGCGAGACGGGTGATGCGTTCCGGGTGGTCGAGTCCGGCGCGGATGGCCACGAGGGCACCCCGGTCGTGACCGGCCAACGCGAAGCGCTCGTGCCCGAGCGCCTTGGCGAGCGCGACCACGTCGGCGGCCATGGTTCGTTTGGCGTACGCGGTGCCGTCCGGATCGGCGGGCTTGTCGCTGGCGCCGTAACCGCGCAGGTCCGGCACGATCACCGTGTGGTCGGCGGCCAGGTCGGCGGCGACGTGCCGCCACATCAGGTGGGTCTGCGGGAAGCCGTGCAACAGCACGATCGGGCTGCCGGAGCCGCCGACGGCGGCGTGCAGTTCCACCCCGTCGGCGACGGGAACGCGCTGCTGGTCGAAGCCGCTGATGCGCGGGGTCATTCCAGGTCCTCCGGATCACGTGGGTGTCGAACGGCGGTTGCCGGTCGTCGACACCGAGGTTCGCCGGGCCGGATCAGCAGCGGATGAGTGCCCGATGAGTGCGGGCGGACCGCCGCCATGATCGGCACTCGCCCTAGAGTGGTCACATGACCAGGCAGGACACGGTTCCGGCGGTGTCCTTCGGGGTGCTCGGTGCGGTAACCGCGTGGGCCGGTGGCGTACCGGTCGGGCTGAAGGGTCCCCGGCACCGCGCCGTGCTCGCCCGGTTGCTGATCGCCCGGGGCCGGGTGGTCCCCGTCGACCAACTCCTCGCCGACCTCTGGCACCCGCCGGCGGAAGGGTCGATCGCGGCGATCCGCACCTTCGTGGCCGATCTGCGCCGGGCCCTGGAGCCGGAGCGGCCGGCCCGCCGCCCGGCCCGGTTGCTGATCACCACACCCCCCGGGTACGCGCTGCGCGCCCCCGCCGACAGCGTCGACGCCTGGCGGTTCGAGGCGGCGGTCGGGGAGGCCGGACGGCTGCTCGACCAGGCCCGCCCCGAGGCGGCGCTGACCGGCCTGGACGGGGCGTTCGCCCTGTGGCGAGGGCCCGCCTACGCCGGGTACGACGGGGAGGGCTGGGCCCGTGGGGAGATCAACCGCCTCGACGACCTGCGGTTGCTCGGTAGCCAGCGGCGGGCCGAAGCGCTGATGGCGCTCGGGCGCGACGTCGAGGCCGCCACCGTCCTGCGGGGTGACGCCGAGGCCCATCCGTTGCGCGAGGACATCTGGCGGTTGTGGGCCGTCGCGCTGTACCGCTCCGGCCGGCAGGGCGAGGCCCTCGCCGCGCTGCGCCGGGTCCGCGACTCCCTGGTCGACGAACTCGGCATCGACCCTGGGCCCCGGCTGCGTCAGCTCGAAGCCGACATCCTCCGGCAGGCACCGCACCTCGCCCCGACCACGCCCACCGCGCCGACACCGGCGCCCGCCGCCCCCGCTGCGGCGCCGGCTTCCTCCCCCGAGGCGCCGGTCGGGGCCGACGGCACGCCCCCGGAACGTCCCGACGTGCCGCCGGGGCAACGTCCCTTCATCGGCCGCGGACCGGAGCTGGACCGCCTCGTACGAGTCGCCGCCGACACGGCCCGGGACGGCGCGCCGGCCGTCGCCCTGATCTCCGGCGACGCGGGCGCCGGCAAGACCGCCCTGCTCGACGCGCTCACCCGCCGTCTGGCGGCCGACGGCTGGGTGACCGCCTGGGGTAGCGTCCCCGAGTACGACGGTGCACCGACCGCCTGGCCCTGGACGCAGATCAACCAGACGCTGACGGCGAGGATCCGGCCGACACAGCCGGTCACGCCGTCACCGCCGGCCGACGCCGGATCGGTACCCGTCGACGGCAGCGAACGGAGCCTCGAGACGCTACGGTTCCGGTTGCGGCGCGAGGCGATCACACTTGTCGACACGGCAGCCCGGCAAGCCCCGGTGCTACTGGTCCTCGACGACCTGCACCGCGCCGACGAGGGCACCCTGGACCTGCTCACCGGCCTGTTCGCCGAGCCCGCACCGGCCAGCGGCCCCGTCATGATCATCGCTGCGTACCGCACGTCGCAGGTCGGTGCCGCGCTGACGGCGACGCTGGCCCGGCTCGCACCCCGCGAACCGGCCCGGGTCTACCTCACCGGCCTGTCCGAGGTGGCGACCGCCGAGCTCACCCGGGAGGTCGTGGGGTTCGACGTCGACGCCGCCACCCTCAGGTCGATTCACCACCGCAGCGGCGGCAACCCGTTCTTCGTCCGCGAGCTGGCCCGGTTGCTCGCCGCCGAGGGTCCGCAGGCGCTCGCCCGGGTACCCGCCGGGGTGCGGGACGTCATCCGGCACCGCCTCGCGCAGCTGCCGGAAGCCACCCGCACACTGCTACGGCAGGCGGCGGTCGTCGGCCGCGAGGTCGACCCGGAGGTGCTGTCGGCGTCGACCGGCGAGCGCGAAGCGGTCGTCCTCGACGCTCTCGACCAGGCCGAACAGGCCGGCTTCCTCAGCGCGCACGGTACGGCCGGGCAGTTGCGCTTCACCCACATCCTGGTCCGTGACACCCTCTACGACGACCTGCCGGCAGCCCGCCGCGCCCGGTGGCACGCCGCCGTCGGTGAGGCCCTGGAACGGCTGCACCCACACCAGGCCGCCGCCCTCGCCCACCATTTCACCGCCGCCGGCAACCGGGCCACCGCCGGCCGTGCGGCCCGCTACGCGCGGTCGGCCGCCGAGCAGGCCGAGGCGCGGGCCGCCCCGCACGACGCGGTCCGGCTCTGGGAGCAGGCGGTCACCGCGTACGACCGGGCCACCGACGGCGACGTGCACGGCCGGTTGGCGGCGCAGATGGGTCTGGGACGGGCCCTCGCGGTCACCGGTCGGCTGGCGCAGGCCCGCCGGCACCGGGCCGCCGCGATCAGCACCGCGCAGCGACTCGACGACCCCGAGCTGCTGGCGGACGTGCTCACCGCCTTCGCCGTACCGGCGATCTGGACCCGCAACGACGACGAGCCGCTGTCCCGGCAGGTCGCGCTGGCCGTCGAGACGGCACTGGCGGCCCTGCCTCCGGACGATCGCACCCGCCGGGGTCACCTGCTGGCCACCCTGGCGCTGGAGTTGCGCGGCAGCACCGGTGATCGCGGCGACCGGGCCGCCCGCGAGGCGGAGGACATCGCCCGGCAGACCGGCGACGTGCCGTTGCTCGCGTTGGCGCTCAACGCCCGCTATCTGCACACCTTCCACCGGGCCGGCCTGGCGCCGGAGCGGGCCCGGCTCGGCGTGGAGCTGGCGGAGGTGGCCCGCTCGCGGAATCTGGTGACCTTCGAGGTGCTCGGTCACCTCATCGCCATGCAGGCGTACTGCGCGGTCGGCGACCTGGCCCCGGCCGACGCCCGCGCCACGGCCGCCGAGCACCTCGCCCGTCGCTACGAGCTGCCCCTGGTCGGTCTCTTCACCCGGTGGTACGCCGCCCTGCGGCTGGCCATCGAGGGGCGACCCGCCGAGGCGGAGGACGCCTACCGGGAGGCGGATCACGCCCTGCCCGCGGACGAACTGCCCGGCATGGCGCAGGGGCTGGCCCCGCTGGCGCTGTTCTGCCTCCGTCTGGCCACCGGCGGCGACCCGACACCGGACGAGACGCTCCGCTGGCGGGGCGAGGACTGGGGCCCGTACGAACCCTGGGTCCGCCCGCTGCTGCTGCTCGCCGCCGGTCGTCGCACCGAGGCGGCCGAGGCCTTGGAGGCTGTGCCGGACTCGCCGCACGATCTGCTGCGCGAGGCCCGCGGCTGCCTCGTCGCCCGCGCCGCCGTCGCGCTCGGCGACCGGTCCCGCATCCGCGCCACGTACGCCGACCTGCTGCCCGCCGACGGCGAGCTGGCCGGTGCCGGCAGCGGTGTGCTCACCCTCGGCCCGGTCGCCCGTCACCTCGGCGACCTCGCCGCCGCGCTCGGCGACCATGACCGCGCGCAGGTCCACTACTCGTCCGCCCACGGGTAAGTGGGCTCACCTCCGCCGCGCCGGGTCGTCCTCGATCGTCACGTCGACCGGGCCGACCCGGAGGAAGCCATCGGTCAACGGGGTGCAGCGGAGGCCTCCCCTGCCGCGCAGGCCGCGCCACGCGCCGGGGCCGATGGTCACGTCCATCCAGGCGCAGGGGTGCGCCGCCCGGTTCGCCCGCAGCCGCACCGGCCCCTGGCCGGAGTCGAGCACCAGCACCGAGCCGACCAGGTCGTCCACGGTGATGCCCCGGGTCAGGATGTTGCGCCGTACCTGAGCCAGGCCGGTCCCGGCCGGCAGCGACTCGGCCGCGATGACGGTGACGCTCGCCTGCCGATGTGCGGCCTTGCCGAAGTACCGGTCCCCCACGATGCCCAGCTCGGCCCGGACCTGGATCTCGTCCACCAGCTCACCGGCCGCCGCCGGCGCCGGCCCGTCCGCCGGCCGGCCGACGAACCGGTGCACGGGCGAGGCCAGCAACTGGACGATCTCCGGCATGCCCCGACCCTATGCCGGACGCGGTGACCGGGTCAGGAGAAGCGGCGTCCCTCGTCGCGCCGGTAGGCCCAGCCGGCGAGTGCCGCCAGCCCGACGATCCATACCCCCAGCATGACCATCGAGAGCGGTCCGGGCCGGAAGTCGCCCACTGCCGTCCACATCAGCTCGACCGCGCCCCGCGTCGGCAGGAAGGGTGCGATCGCCTCGATGAACGCGGGCGCCTGCCCGGGTGCGGTGAGCAGTCCACCGCCCACGGCCAGTGGGAAGAACACCAGTTGGGCGACCACGATCGCCGCCTTGCTCGGCAGGGCGTACCCGATGGCCAGCCCCATCAGCGTGAACGGCACCGACACCAGCGCGACGGCGACGGCGGCGAGCGCGAACCCCGCTGCGGTGGTCCGGGCCTCCGTGAGCAGCGCAGCGATGAGCACCACCGGCAGCAGCGACAGGTAGGTCAGGGTCAGGCCGGCCAGCACCCGCCCGGCGAACCGGGGTGCCGGCCCGACCGGCAGGGTCCGCAGGTACGGATCCCACGGCTGGGCCCGGTCCTCGGCGACACCGACGCCGTACTGGAAGACGTTCGCGCTGAGCACCGCGAAGGTGACCATGGCGGCGGTGGCGTAGGTGGCGCCGACGGGGTTGTCACCGACGGCGGGCACCACGAAGAAGAGCATCGCGACGGCCGGAAAGAAGGCGCTGCCGAACACCGCGACCGGAGTCCGGACGAGTTCCAGCAGTTGATAGCGGGCGTGGGCCAGGGCGTACTGCACGGCGTCTCCTCAGGCGGTGGTCGGCACGCCGGCGTCCGCCGGACGGCTCTCGGCGGTGATGGTGAGGAACGCCTCCTCAAGCGAGGTGGGTCGGACCTCCAGGTCGCGGAAGGCCACACCGGCGGTGACCAGATCGCGGACCAGTCGGTCGGCGTCGGCGGTAAGCAGATGAGTCCGCTCCCGGTCCCGTTCCACCCGGACCACGTTCGGCAGGGTCGGCAGGTCGTCGGTGGTCAGGCTGACCCGGCGCAGACCGACCACCGCGCGGATCGCGGCGACGCTGTCGTCGGCGAGCACCCGACCCTGCCCGATGACCACCACCCGCTGCGCCAGCGCCTCGATCTCCTCCAGGTAGTGGCTGGTGAGCAGGACCGTACCGCCGTCGGCGTGGAAGGCGCGGATCGCGTCCCACAGCGCGTGCCGGGCCTCGACGTCGAGGCCGGTGGTCGGCTCGTCGAGCAGGACCAGCCGGGGCCGACCGACGAAGGCCAGCGCCACCGCCAGCCGCCGCCGCTGCCCCCCGGACAGACCACCGGTCTGTCGTCGGGCCAGGTCGGCCAGACCGAACCGGTCGAGCAGCTCGGCCCGTGGGACCGGGTCGGGAAAGTGCGCGCCGACGAAGTCGACCACCTCACCGACGCGGAGCGAGCCGGGCAGCCCGGTCTCCTGTGGAGTGACCCCGACCCAGCGACGGCACGCGGGGTCGCGGGGATCGCCACCGAACAGCAGCACCCGGCCGCCGGTGGGGCGACGCAGCCCGACGAGCAGGTTGAGCAGGGTGCTCTTGCCGGCGCCGTTCGGCCCGAGGAGGCCGACCAGTTCGCCGGCCGGCACGTTCAGGTCGACCCGGTCGAGGGCCAGGACGTCACCGTAGCGTCGGGTGGCCTGCTCGGCCCGGGCGAGAATCATGACGTCTCCTTGGCATCGGCGGATGCGAGCAGCGCCCGGATCGCCTCCGTGTACTCCTCGAAGGCCAGGCGGCCGCGACGGGTGAGCGCGATCAGGGTTACCGGGGTACGACCCCGATGGGTCTTGGTGACGGCGACGTAGCCGGCTTCCTCCAGCCGCCGCAGGTGCACCGAGAGGTTCCCTGCGGTCATCCCGAGGATCTCCTGGAGGCGAGGAAAGGTCACCTGGTCGGAATCGGGCAGGGCGGACAGGGAGGCGACCACCCGCAACCGGGCCTGAGCGTGGATGACCGGGTCGAGTTCGGTCATCGCCGGCCTCGGCGACGCAGCCAAGCGAGCAGTCCGGCGAGCAGCATCCCGCCGCCGCCGGCAACCGCGACGATCAGGGCGTGCCAGCCGGGGCCGGCGATGGTGCCCAGCAGGTTGACCACGGTGATCCAGACACCGAGCAGGAACAGCGGCCGGTCCAACCAGATCGCGCCGCCGGCCATGTGCAGGATGCCGGTCAGCCCCACCGCGAGGGCCGACCACAGCAGGCCGACCAGATCCGGCGGGAGACTGTCGGAGAGCCGACCGGCGAGCACGAAGAGAGTCAGGAAGCCCAGCCCCCAGGACCAGCCGTACCAGGCGCCGCGCCGGGCGGATTCCCCGGTCACCTGCCCGTACGCCCGTGCGCCGGCCACCGCGCTGACGGCACCGGCGGCGGCCAGCAGGACGAACAACGTGGTCAGTGGCAGCCAGGAGGGCATCTCGACCAGGGGCGCATCCCCCGGCGAGTAGTAGAGAAAGTGCAGCCCGAAGCCGATCAGCCAGGCCAGCCCCCAGGGCCAGTAGTAGGCACGCGGGTCCGGCTCGAACTGACGGGCGGCGGTGGCCCGCTGCTCGTCGATCAGTCGCAGGGCGGCGGCCGGGTCCTCGGGTGGCAGGTCATCGTCGGCGATCACGCAAACTACTTTAAGACGCAAAGTCAAGGGTGCCGACGGCGGCCCCTAGCTGCCCCGTTGGCCTGCGGACCGGTCAGCGGTCCGCAGGCCAACGGGATCGCTCGTCAGCTTCCGCAGGTCATCGTGATCCCCGCCGGCACCGTGCTGGCCGAGGCGAGCAGCCCGAACGTGGTGGTGCCGCCCGGCGCGACGGTGCCGTTGTACGGCGCGTTGCGGACCGTGACGTCGGCGGCCGAGTTGTCGGGCACGCCACCCCAGACCGACTGGATCCGCTCGTCACCGGACCACCGCCACCGGACGAGCCAACCGTCGAGCGGTTCGCTGCCGGCGTTGCGTACGGTGACCGTGGCGACGAAGCCGCTGCCCCAACGGGCGTCGATAGTGGCCGTCGCGCCGCAGGGGGACAACGGCTCCGTCCGCGCCGGCCCACCGATGACGTACGGATCACGCCGGGCCTCGACGTCGCTGAACCGGAACCAGTACTCGGTGTCCGGGGCCAGCCCGTCGAGCGTCACCTGCCCGTTGCGCTCCAGCCCGGTGACCGCCTCGGCTACCGGGTTCTGCCACTTCGCCGCGTCGTCACGGCTGGTGAAGAGCAGGACTGTCATCGGCAGGTCGTAGCCGCAGGGTGGGCCGCTGAACATCAGCGAGTAGCTGATGGTGACGGAGGTGGCGGTGACCCCGGTGACCATCCCACTGATCGGCAGTGCCGGCGGGCACGCCACCGTCGGGGTCGGGGTCGGGGTCAGGCTTGGGGTCGGACTCGGACTCGGGGTCCACAGGGGCACCGGGGTCGAGGCGGCCGGGGTGTCGGCGGCGCCGGCCGCCGTGACCCCGGCGACTGCGGCCAGGGTCACTGCGGTCAGCACCACGCCGAGCGTACGTAGCATCCGTTACCTCCAAGGGACGGTGACCGGCGGGTCGGCTGAGCCAGCCGACGGCCGGTAGGTTGTCGGGCACCGGCCAACGGACCGCTGACGGCGTCGACAGCAGACGTCACGGTGGCGGTACGCGCACAAGAGGGCTGCCCGGACGCGTGGCATCCACGGCGCGCCCACGCCCGTCGAGCGACCGCATCGGCTCCCCGGACGCGGTCGATGAGCCCGAGTCTCCCAGTCGACGCCCCTCGATACAACCACGCCGATTCGGCGGACCGGACACGAGCCTGGATGTCGCGTCAGGACCGGGCCCGCGAGGCAGGTCAGCCCATGGACTTGGCACCGTCGATGGCCTCGCGGATGATGTCGGCGTGCCCGGCGTGCTGGGATGTCTCCGCGATGATGTGCAGCAGCACCCGGCGGGCCGACCAGCGGGCGCCCGGCTCGAACCAGGGCGCCTCCGGCAACGGCTGACCGGCGTCGAGGTCGGGCAGGGTGGCGACGAGTTCGTCTGTGCGACGCGCCACCTCGTCGTACGCCGCCAGAATGCCGGCCAGGGTCTCCCCCGGCAGCATCTGGAACGACTGCGCATGACGCTCGTAGGCGCCCGGGTCGTCGGAGCTGCCCATTGCCGCCGGACCATCGAGGATGAAGTCGACCCAGTCGCGCTCGGTGTGCGCGACGTGCTTGATCACCCCGCCCACGCACAGCTCGCTCACGGTGCTGCGCTCGGCGGCCTGCTGGTCGGTCAGTTCTCGGGCGGTGTTGCGCAGGAAGAAGCGGTGCTGGCGCAGGGCCTGAAGCAGGTCGGCGCGCTCGGCTGGCAGCTCGGTTCCGGTCATGGTCGGCCCTTCGTCGGCGGTCGACCGGATGCTATTGGCCACCCCCGACAGTCCCCTCCGCCAGCGCTTGGCACATCCCGGTCGAACTCGGCTCCACCGGCGGCGGTGAGCCTGCGGTGACCCTTGACCGCAGACCGTGATCGGCTTAGCTTCATCGATCAGGAAGGTCTCTTAACGATTTCGACCACCCCGCCTGGGAGTGCCGATGCGATCATCCCGTTCCCGCCGCCTCACCGCCGTCGTCGCCCTGACCACTCTGCTCGTCACCGCCGCGCCACCGGCCGCCGCCAACGCCGGTGGCAAGCCGGGCCGCAGCGACGGCTACCACCGGGTCGGCTACTTCACCCAGTGGGGCATCTACGGCCGGGCGTTCCCGGTGAAGAAACTCGACACCTCCGGCGCGGCGAGCCGCCTCACCCACGTCAACTACGCCTTCGGCAACGTCAGTGAGGACGGCCGGTGCTATGTGGACGGCGGTCCCGGTGAGGGCGACGCCTGGGCCGACTACCAGCGTCCCGTCCCGGCGGAGGAGAGCGTCGACGGGGTCGCCGACACCTGGGGTGAACCACTCAACGGCAACTTCGGCCAGTTGGCCAAGCTGAAGGCCAAGCACCCCGACCTGAAGGTGATGATCTCCCTGGGTGGGTGGAGCTGGTCCACGTACTTCTCCAACGCCGCCCGCACCGACGCCTCCCGCAGGGCCTTCGTATCCTCCTGCATCGACCTCTACCTCAAGGGGAACCTGCCGGTCCTGGACGGCGGCAGCGGCGGAACCGGCGCCGCCGCGGGCGTGTTCGACGGGATCGACCTGGACTGGGAGTGGCCCAACTGGCTCGGTGAACCCGGCAACGTCATCCGCCCCGAGGACCGGGAGAACTTCACCAAACTGCTCGCCGAGTTCCGCCGGCAGCTCGACGCGTACGGCCGGCAGACACGGCGGCACCACCCATTGACCGCCTTCCTCCCGGCCAACCCGGCCACCATGGACGCCGGCTACGAGGGACGCAAGATCTTCAAGTACCTGGACTTCGCCACCGTGCAGGGCTACGACTTCCACGGCACCTGGGAGGCGGTGACCAACCAGCAGTCGGCGCTGCGCGTGCCGAAGGGCGCGCCGGACGACCCGGACTTCTCGGTCGAGGTGGCGATCGACGGCTGGATCGCCCGAGGTGCGCCCCGGCACAAGCTGGTCCTCGGCATCCCCTACTACGGCCAGGGGTGGACCGGCGTCACCGGCGGTGGCAACGGGTTGTTCCAACCGGCCACCGGGCCCGCGCCGGCCACCCACGCCGCCGGGTTCGAGGACTACAAACAGCTCAAGAACCTGGCCCGGGATGGCTTCACCGTCCACCGCGACCTGCGCGCCGGACATGCCTGGCTGTTTGACGGCACGACCTTCTGGACGTACGACGATCCGGTGGTGGTGTTGCAGAAGACCCTCTACATCCGCCGGGCCGGCCTGGGTGGGGCGATGATCTGGTCGCTCGACGGCGACGACGACCACGCCACCCTGACCAGGACGATCAGCCTGGGACTCACCACCCGATAGCCGTACCGTCGCCCGGCCGCCGTCCCGCACCGGCGGCGGCCGGGCGGTGGGCGCTCATCCGAGGATGCCCTCGTGCAGCGCGCGGAGCACCGCGTTCGTGCGGTCTCGCGCGCCGAGTTTGGTCAGGATCGTGGAGACGTGGTTCTTGACCGTCCCCTCGGCGAGAAACAACCCGTCTGCGATCTCCCGGTTGCTGTAGCCGTGCGCCACGAGCCGCAGCACCTCCTGCTCGCGTTCGGTGAGGTTCTGCACCGGCGGCGCCTGCGGTCCGGCCGGGGACGGCCCGGAGCGGATCGCCCGCAGCATCCGGTCGGTGATCGACGGGGCGATGAGCGTGCCGCCGTCGGCGAGCGTCCGGATGGCCCGGGTGAGCTGGTCCAACGTGACATCCTTCAGCAGATAGCCCCGGGCGCCCGCGCGCAATGCCGCGAGCACGAGTTCGTCGTCGTCGAACGTGGTCAGCACCAGCACTGGGATGTCGACGCCGTCCGCGCGCAGCCGTTCCAGCGCCCAGATGCCGTCGAAGCGGGGCATCCGCAGGTCGAGCAGGATCACGTCGGGGGCGGTACGCGCGACGACCGGAAGCGCGGCCCGGCCGTCGTCGGCCTCGCCGACCACGTCGATCCCGGCGACCTCCAGCAGCCCGCGGATGCCCTGCCGGATCAGGGTCTGGTCGTCGACCACCACCACCCGGGTCATCGCGCCGGCACCCGCGCTGTCACCCGGAACCCGTCACCGCCGTCGACCGACAGCTCACCGCCGAGCGCGGCGAAACGTTCGCCCAGGCCACGCAGCCCGTTGCCGAGCGTCGGTTCCGGTGCTCCCCGGCCGTCGTCGCGAGCGTCCAGCACGGTCTCCCGTTCGTCGCCGGTCACCGAGATCCGCAGGGTACGCGCGTCGGCGTGCCGGATGGTGTTGGTGACGATCTCCTGAGTGGCCCGGACGAACGCCGCGCCGTCGTCCTCGTCGACGCGTACCGCCGGGGACACGTCGATGGTCACGTCGAGGCCGGGCAGGTCCTGCGTCACCCGACGCAACGCCTGCTCAAGATCGGGGCTTTCGGTGCGCAGCCGCCCGACCGTGGCCCGCACGTCGCCGAGCAGCTCCCGGGCGACCTGATCGGCCCGCTCAAGGTGGGTACGCAAGGCCGGCCCCTCCAGGTGGCGGGCGGTCTCCAGCTCCAGCGTCAGCACCGTCAGCTGATGGCCGATCAGATCGTGCAGTTCGCGGGAGATGCGCAGCCGCTCCGCCGTGGCAGCCGAGTCCGAAAGCAGGACGCTGGCGGCCTGCAACTCGACATGCGCCTCGGCCAACTCGCGGCGCATCCGCTGCTCCCGCAGCAGGGTGACCGAGCTGAGCAGCGTCGCCACCTGGATGAGCAGGTAGAAGATCAGAAGCATGACGCCATCGGCCGGCGCCCGCGTCATCGACGCCGCACCGAAGGTGATCACCAGTGTGTTGGCGACCACGATCGCCAGACCCACCGGCAGCGGCACCACGTACACGCTCACGGCTGCGGTGAGGACCAGCAGCACCGGCAACAGCCCCAGGGTGGAGGCGGTCAGCAGCAGGGCCCAGGCGGCGAGGACGGTCGCGCCGAACGCCGCGAACCGCACCAGCCGGGACACGCGGGTGGCCACCGAGACGAGCAGGGCGACCAGGTAGCAGCCGAACAGCACGATCCACCAGCCGCGCGCGATCGTGGTCCCGATGGCGCCGAAGAGGCCGGGACCGGCGACGGCGACCGCCACCACGAGCATCGCGAGGCCGGACCACTCGTCTGTCCCGACCCGTCGCATGATCCCCACTCTAGGTCGGACCACGGCGAGCCCACCTGTGCCGGAAGTAATGCCGGCAGGTGATGACTTTCGGGACACGACACCGGCCGGACGCGTTCGTAGCGTCGAGGCATGCACAGCACCGAACCGGCGATCCTCGCCGAGCACCTCGCCAAGAGCTACCGCGATACGCGGGCGGTCGTCGATGTGAGTCTGCGGGTCGAGGTCGGTGAGGCGGTCGGTGTGGTCGGCGCCAACGGCGCGGGCAAGACGACGACCGTCGAGATGATCGCCGGGCTACGCGTACCCGAACAGGGGCGGGTACGCGTACTCGGCCTCGATCCGCGCCGGGACCGCGCGCGGCTTCGACAGGTCCTCGGCGTGCAGCTGCAGCAGGCCCAGCTGCACCACGCGCTCCGGGTCACCGAACTGGTGAACCTCTACCGCAGCTTCTACCCCGATCCCCGGACCACCGAGGAGCTGCTGGACCTCGTCGAGCTGACCGAACAGCGCCGGACCAGCTTCGACAAGCTCTCCGGCGGGCAACAGCAGCGGCTCTCCATCGCCCTCGCCATCGCCGGGCGACCCCGCGTGGTGATCCTCGACGAACTGACCACCGGGCTGGACCCGACGGCACGACGCCGAATGTGGGGCACGGTCGAGCGACTCAGATCCGAAGGGGTGAGCGTGCTGCTGGTCAGTCACACCATGGAGGAGGTCGAGCGGCTCTGCGACCGGGTCGTGGTGCTCGACGCCGGCCGGGTCGTCGCGCTCGACACCCCGGCGGGCCTGATCACACGCGCCGGGGCCACCACCCTCGACGACGCGTTCGTCGCGCTCACCGGCCGGCCGTTGGCGGAGGAGACTGCATGACCACGCTCGTCGAGGCTCGTCGACCCGGACTGCGCTCGCTGGTCACCCTGATCGGGTGCGAAGCGAAGATGGTCGTGCGGGACACGGCCGGGCTGGTGGTACCCCTCTGCCTTCCGCTGCTGATCATGTTGACCAGTGCCTCCTCCGCGAGCCGGACCGTCGTCGCCAACGGACGCACCGCGTTGGACCTCTACGTCCTGCCACTCGTGTTCACCATGGTCGTCGCGATCATCGGCATCATCAACATGCCGAGCTTCCTCGCCTACTACCGTCGCTCCGGAATCCTCCGGCGGCTCGGGGTCACCCCCGCGTCGCCGGCCATGGTCCTCGCCGCCCAGGCCGTCGTCAGCGTTCTTCAGGCGCTCGTCGGCATCGCAGCCGCCCTCGTCGTGGCGTTCCTGGCCTTCGGCGCCAGCCCGCCCGCCAACCTCGGCGCCGCGGTCGGGGTGGTCGCGTTGGCGATGGCGGCGATGTACGGCGCCGGCATGATCGTCGCGGCGGTCGCGCCCACCCCCAACTCCGCCGTCGCCATCGGCCTGGTCGCCTTCTTCGTCCTCGGCGCCCTCGGCGGCATGTTCGGCGGCCGGGACTCCCTGCCCGAGGTGCTCGCCGAGATCGGTGGTTGGCTGCCGTTCGGCGCGGCCGTCGAGGCCCTGTCGTCGGCCTGGGCCGGCGCCGCGGTACCGGCGGCGAACCTGATCGGCCTCGGTGCGACGGTCGTCGTCGGAGCCGTGGTCGCGGGTCTGCTGTTCCGGTGGGAGTGACCCGTCACGCCCACCGGAACACGCCCGCTGAACGGGCCGGTCGGTCAGGACGGCTCGGCGGTGAGCAGGTAGTCGTCCGCCTCGGTGCTCCAGCGCAGACCCACCGCGCCTTCCGTGGCGGCGGCCTTGCAGAACTGCAGAAAGCCTCGGTAGCCCAGCTTCTTCTCGCTGAAGTCCGGCCGCACCCGCCGGAGCTGGTTCTTCAGGCCGGACAGGGCCACCTCGCCGGTCTCCCCGCCGAGATCGCGGACCACGGAGCCGAGCAACGCGAACGCCGTCTCCCGGTCGCCGTGTTCCGGCAGGGAGACCTCCGGATCTCCCTTGGCCGGGCCTTCCGCCAGCTCGATGACACGCAGTTCGGCGAGGTGGCGCAGCAGTTCACCGAAGGTACGGAACCCGTGGTCGGACTCGCTGAAGGTGGGATCCTTCCGCAACAGCGTCCGCTTCAACCGCGAGGCGGTCACCTCCCCGCCGGAACTGCCCTGCAGACCCGCGACGGTCTGCGCGACAAGTACGGCGAGCGCGTCGGCGTCGCGGGGCGGCTCCTCGGTGGGTGGCACCTCGATCTCCACCTGCTCGGCGGGCCGCGGCTCCGGCTCGGGCAGCCGGGCCGGACGGCCCCGTCGCCCCCGCGTCGGCAGGATGTCGACGCCCTCCAACCGGTCGTAGTAGAGGAATTCGTCGCAGGCGGGTGGCAGCAGGGCCGAGGTGGACTTCTCCACCCCCACACCGATCACCTGCTTGTTGAGTTCGCGGAGCTTGTGCACCAGCGGCGTGAAGTCGCTGTCACCGGTGCACAGGACGAAGGTGGAGATGTACCCGCGTTCGAAGGCCAGCTCGATCGCGTCGACGGCCATCTTGATGTCGGCGGCGTTCTTGCGGGTGGCGCCCATCCGCTGCGGAATCTCGATCAGCTCGACGTGCGAGCGGGTCAACATCCGCCGGTCCTCGTCGAAGTACGACCAGTCGGCGTACGCCCGCCGCACCACCACCCGGCCGCGCTCGGCCAACGCGTCGGCGATCGGTCGGAAGTCGAACATCGCCCCACCGTGGTGGTCGCGCACCCCCAGCGCCAGGTTCTCGTAGTCCAGAAACAGGGCGATCCGGTCCTCATGCTCCACCCGGGCAGCGTACGTCGTGCGACCGTGACCGGACCGGCAGCCGGTGGCACCGCGCCGCAACGGGAGCGTCACGGGCAACCGCTACCATCGCCCGATGGATCTTCGCGGCACGATCAGCCCGGACCGTCCACTGCTCGTCCTGGCCATCGCCGAGGAGGCCGCGTACCTCGACGCGGAGCTTCCGGTGCTGCTGACCGGAATGGGAAAGGTCAACGCCGCCGCCGCCGTCGCGGCGACGCTGGCCCGCTTCCCGCTGCCGTCGGTGCTTGTCAACCTCGGCACCGCGGGCGCGCTGCATCCGGGTTGGACCGGCACCCACGAGGTCGGCAGCGTCCTCCAGCACGACCTGGACACCGAGTTCATCCGCCGGCTCACCGGTCAGACCGTCGGCGCGCCGCTGGCCCTGGGCGACGGTCCGACGCTGGCCACCGGTGACCGGTTCATCGCCGACGACGAGGCCCGCTCGGCCCTGGCCCGCCGTGCTCACCTGGTGGACATGGAGGGCTACGCGGTGGCGTCGACGGCGCTTGCCTTCGGCGTACCGGTCCGCATGGTGAAGCAGGTCAGCGACGAGGCCGGCGACGGGGCTGAGCGCAGCTGGCAGGAGTCGGTGGACGGCTGCGCCAGCGTCCTCGCCGGTTGGGTGCGGGACAACCTCTGACAGTCGTGGCCGGCCGCTCGCCGCGCATGTTCGGCGGTGAGCGGAATGTTTGACGCAGGGAGGCGCGGGTAGCCGCGCTACTGCGGCTACGGATTGGAACGGGGCATGGAGCTGTCGGCACGCACGACGATCATCATGCGGAGTGGCATCCGAGGGGTCATCGCCGCGATGGCGATGTCCGGGCTACGCCAGGCCACCACCTCCCTGAATCTCGTGCAGAGTTCGCCGCCGAAGTCGGTGATGGAGAAGCTGGTGCCCGGACTGCTCGACCGGTTGCCCGGTGATCAGCATCCGGCGGCCCTGGCGGTGGCGCACTGGAGCTACGGGCTCGGCGCCGGGCTTGCCTTCGGCGCGCTGCCCAAACGCCTACGTCACCGGATCTGGGTCGGACCGCTCTACGGCATGGTGCTGCTGCTCGGCTTCCACACCACAATCGCGCCGGTCCTCGGCATCGACCGACGGTTGACCGACTGGCACGAACAGTTGGCTCTGGTCGCCGACCATCTGCTGTACGGCATCGTGGTGGCGGGCTTTCCGATGCCGCACCGGGACTGACAGCCACCTGTACCGCACCGGCGGCACCGTGCACCCGCCGTGCCCGAGCCTGCCGACGCGCCGCACGCCACGTCGGCAGGCTCATACCAGGTCAGGCGCCGCCGGCCAGGTCCCGGCGGCGGAAGGCGGCCACGGCAGCCTGGGCGAGGGCCCCCGCGAGCACGGTCAGCACCACCATCGCGACCACGCTGATGTCCTCCAGCGGGTACTCCCCCACGTGCTCGAAGGGCGACAGCAGCAGCACACCCTCGGGCAGTTCCAGGATCGGGGCGAAGTAACCGGCGATCAGCCCGTAGCCGAGCACCACCCAGATCACCGGCAGCATTCTCGGTGCGGCCGCGTAGAGCAGGGCAGCGGCCGCGAGGACCAGCCAGACCGCCGGGGTGTGCGCGAGGTGGCCGACCAGCACGTCACCGAGCAGACCCGCATCGCCGGTGCTCGCCGCCGCGCCGACACCCATGCCCACGCCGGCGACCAGCAGCAGCCACGGTACGCCGAGCGCCACGACGGCGACGTGACTGCCGATCCAGGCGGTCCGGCTGACCGATGTCGCCAGCACCGGCTCGGCCCGTCCCTCGGTCTCCTCGGCGCGCAGCGACTGCACGGCGAGTACCGCGTAGACCCCGACGACGAGCGCCATGGTCAGGCCCATCATGCCGAGGTAGCCGGCGAGCAGGTCACCAGAACCGCCGCCCATGACCTCCACCAGGTCCTCGGGTGCGTCCTCGAAGCCGTCCAGCAGGGGCTGGGTGAACGAGCCGTAGGCCACGCCGGCCGCCAGCAGCGCCACGCTCCAGCCGATCAGGCTGGCCCGGTGCAGCCGGAACGCGAACGCGAAGGGGCCGGCCAGCCAGCTCGCGGCCCGCGGCGACCCCGGGCGGGGCGGCACCAGGCCGGCACCGAAGTCGCGCCGCGCCGACAGGACGTAGCCGGTGACGGCGGTCGCCGCCGCGAAGGCCAGCGAGACGGCCAACGGCCACCAGCGGTCGTGGACGTACGCGGCGGTCTGCTGGGACCAGCCGATCGGCGACAGC
This sequence comes from Verrucosispora sp. WMMD703, assembly GCF_049178935.1. Lineage (NCBI taxonomy): Bacteria > Bacillati > Actinomycetota > Actinomycetes > Micromonosporales > Micromonosporaceae > Micromonospora > Verrucosispora sp. WMMD703. The sequence continues at coordinate 4,099,424 of NZ_JBMHMM010000004.1, forward strand.
CACGCCAGCCAGGACGGCCCGCTGCCCTGCACCGCCGCCATGTCACCGAGGCCGCGCAACACGAACGCGGCACCGAGCGCCGCCCCGGCCATGCCAGCGGCGGCCCGCGGGTACTCCGACAACTGGACGGTGACCGCGGCGATGCCGGCGAAGGCCAGCGCCACCGCACCGACGGAGGCGCCGAACAGCATGGAGCCGCCCGGATCGAAGCCACGGCCGGCCAGCATCGCACCGATCAGCAGGGCGACAAGTACCGCCATCACGGCGGTGAGGGTCAGTGCGGCGGTCAGTTGGGCGTGCCGACCGACCACATTGGCGCGGACGAGTTCGGCCCGACCGGTCCGCTCCTCGGTCCGGGTGTGCCGGACCACGGTGAGCAGGCCCATCAGACCGGCGCCGATCAGCACGTAGAGGCCGTACTGGCCGGCGAGGAAACGTTCGATGGTCAGGTCGTCGAAACCGAAGCCGGGTCCACCGAACAGGGCGCCGGCGGGGCTGCTGGTGAAAGCGGTGAGCCCCGCCAGATCCTCCGGAGTCTGCGCGATGGTGTCCAGCGCGGCGGCGAAGTACGTCATCAGCAGCGGCAGACCGAGCGCCCAGGCGGGCAGTCGGATCCGGTCACGGCGCAGCATGAACCGCAGCAGGCTGCCGGTCCCGGTGACGGCGGTGCCCGTGCCCGTGCCGGCCGGTGCCGCGCGGTCGAGCGTCGTCGCGGTCATCACGCCACCTTCCCGGCACCGTTACCGACGAGCTGGTCGCCGTAGTGGCGCAGCAGTAGCTGCTCCAGCGTCGGCGGCCGGACGGTCAGGCCCTGCACACCGAGGTCACCGAGTTCGCGTACCACGACGGCGAGTTGGTCGCCGTCGACCTCGAAGCGGACCTGTCCGTCGTCGGTGCGCAGACCGTGTACGCCGGCCAGGTTGGCCAGGCCGTCGGCCGGCCGGTCGGTGACGGCCTCGACGGAGGTACGGGTGAGGTGGCGCAACTCGGTCAGCGAGCCGGTCTCGACGATCTTTCCCTGCCGGATGATCGAGATCTGGTCGGCGAGCACCTCGACCTGGGCGAGGATGTGGCTGGACAGCAGCACGGTGCGCCCGGCGTCCTTCACCTCGCGGATGCACTCCTGGAACACCGCCTCCATCAACGGGTCCAGCCCGGCGGTCGGCTCGTCGAGCAGGAGCAGCTCGACGTCGCTGGCCAGTGCCGCGATCAGCGCCACCTTCTGCCGGTTGCCCTTGGAGTAGGTGCGGCCCTTCTTGCTCGGGTCAAGGTCGAAGCGTTGGCACAGCTCGTCCCGGCGGACGGGGTCGGTGCCGCCACGCAGCCGGGCGAACAGGTCGATCGCCTCGCCACCGGTGAGGTTGGGCCACAGCTCCACGTCGCCGGGCACGTAGGCGAGCCGTCGGTGCAGGGCGACCGCGTCGGCCCAGGGGTCGCCGCCGAGCAGCCGGGCCTGGCCGCCGTCGGCGCGCAGCAGCCCGAGCAGGATCCGGATGGTGGTGGACTTGCCGGCGCCGTTGGGGCCGAGGAAGCCGTGCACGGTGCCGGGGTCGACCCGCAGGTCGAGTCCGTCCAGTGCCTTGACCCGGCCGAAGGACTTGTCGAGGTGGTGGATGTCGATGGCAGCAGTCATGGTCGTTGACCTCATTCGAGGTAGCCCGGAGCGTCCCGGGGTGCGATGTGATCGATCAACGGATCCGGGGGCACGCCACCCGGGATCCGGTGCGGTTCGCGCTGGTGCGCGGATGAGTGGGCCACGCCGCGGCGTGGTGGCGGTTCAGCTAGCCGTACCGTCCTGGTCGGCAGCGTTCGATGCGGCCGACGGCGGATCCGGCACGTACATCAGGTATTCGTCGAGCATCGACCGGTCGACGAGCAGCCCCTCGGTGAACAGTTCCAGCGCCGGCAGGGTGAGCTCGTCCATGTAGCGCCGGAACAGGGCGGGAAACTTCTCGGGCTCCGCGTCGCCACCGTGCAGGGTGAACCAGAGCAGCATGCTGCCGGTTGCCTGGTAGGCCAGATAACGGGTACGAGCGGCCCGGTCACGGCTGGGCCGCACGACCCCGGCCGCCTCCCCCGCCGACAGGTACGCCTCGGCGTCGCTGATCATGTGCTCGATCAGCTCGGCCGCCAGCTCCCCGCCGGCCTGCATGCTGCGCAGCAGATACAACACCAACGGCGCGAACTGCTCGACCTGGGCCATCTGCGCCAGCAGCATCGTCCCGGTGCCATCGGTCAGCGCCTTCTTCTTCTCCCGGCGCATGAACTCCAGCACCCACTCGTCGCAGGCGCGGCGCAGCCCGTCCTTCGAGCCGAAGTGGTGCACGATCAGCCCGGCGGTCACCCCGGCGTCCGCGGCGATGGTGCGCAGCCCGGCCCGGAAGCCGTCGCGGCCGAAGCGCGCGATGGCGGCGTCACGGATGCGGCTCGCGGTGGCCAACTCGCCGCCGCGCTCCTCCGAAGCTCCGCCCAAGGACGTCACGACACCAGATTAAACACTTGTTCAACCGGCCGACAAGCCCTCCATCGCCGCAATCCTGCGAGACACCTGAGAATGGCTCGCCCCCTCGGCGATGCTCAGTCGGGCTCGGGGGCGGGGATCTCGCGGAGGCCACTCCCGTCGAGGCGCAGCCACCGGTCTACGCCGATGTCGCGCAGGAAGCGTTCGTCGTGGCTGACCACCACGAAGGCGCCCCGGTAGGCGTGCAACGCGTTCTCCAGCTGACCGACGCTTACCAGGTCGAGGTTGTTCGTGGGCTCGTCGAGCAGTAGCAGGTGCGGTGCCGGCTGGGCGTACAGGACACTGGCCAGGGTGGCGCGCAGGCGTTCACCGCCGGAGAGGACGCCGACCGGTAGCTGGGCGCGGGCACCCCGGAACAGAAACCGGGCCAGCAGGTTCATCCGCTCCGCCTGCGGTCGGTCCGGGGCGTACGCGGTGAGGTTCTCCAGCACGGTGCGGTCCACGTCGAGCAGGTCCAGCCGCTGCGACAGGTACGCCACCCGGCCGTCGGCCCGACGCACCTGCCCGCCCTCCGGATTCAGGTCACCGAGCAGCAGGCGCAGCAGGGTGGACTTGCCGACGCCGTTGGGGCCGGTCAACGCAATCCGTTCCGGGCCGCGGATGGTCAGGTCGACGCCCTCCCCGGCGAACAGCGCCCGGCCGCCGTACCGGACCTGCATCCGCTGCCCCTCGACCAGAGTCCGGCCGGCCGGGACGTCGGTCTCCGGCAGCTCCAACGCCAGCGTCTGATCGTCCCGCAGCGCCCGGCCGGCCTGGTCGAGCCGGGACTGCGCGTCGCTGACCCGGCTGGCATGCGCCTGCTGGGCCCGACCCGCGGACTCCTGGGCGCTGCGCTTGAGCCCACCGGCCACGATGCGGGCCAGGCCCGCGTTGCCGAGGTTGCGGGCCGCGTTGCCGGCTCGCCGCTCGGCGCGTTCGCGGGCCTGCTGCATCTCCCGTTTCTCCCGCTTGACCTCCAGCTCGGCGCTGCGGACCTGGCGCTCCGCCAGCTCCCGAGCAGCCCGGGATGCCTCCTCGTAGGCAGAGAAGTTGCCGCCGTACATGCGCAGCTGCCCGCCGTCGAGTTCGGCGATGCGGTCCATCCGGTCCAGCAGCATCCGGTCGTGGCTGACCAGCAGCAGGCAGCCGGACCAGTTCTCCAGCACCGCGTACAGCCGATGCCGGGCGTCGATGTCGAGGTTGTTCGTGGGCTCGTCGAGCAGCAGCACGTCGGGACGCCGGAGCAGTTGGGCGGCCAGGCCGAGGGAGACGACCTGCCCACCGCTCAGAGTGTCCAGGCGACGATCCAACGCCACCTCGCCCAGCCCCAACCTGTCGAGTTCGGCGCGGCTGCGCTCCTCGACGTCCCAGTCGTCACCGACCGCGGCGAAGTTCTCCTCGCGGGCGTCGCCGGCCTCGATCGCGCGCAACGCGGTCAACGCCGGGGCGACACCCAGCACCTCCGCCACGGTCAGGTCACCGGTGAACGGAAGGTTCTGCGGCAGGTAGCCGAGCGTTCCCTCGACCGTCACGCCGCCCCCGGTGGGTACGAGATCGCCGGCGATCAGGCGCAGCAGCGTCGACTTGCCGGCGCCGTTCGGCGCGACCAGGCCGGTGCGGCCCGGCGGCACGGTGAATGACAGATCCTGGAAGACCTGGGTGTCGTCGGGCCAGGAAAAGGACAGGTTGGTACACACGACGCAGACGTCGGACATCGGAGAAGACCTCAGGTGGGAGGCCGGGGACACAACGCCCCGGTCACGCAGACAGGACCGCGACTCGACAGGCCGCCGTCACCCGGCGGCAGGGCTGCTCACCCTGAGATGTCGTCGTCCCCCGAAAGCATGCCGAGCGCTCCTCGCTCCGTACCTGGCGGGTTGATCCGCAGGGCAAGCCTAACAAGGTCGGCGCCGAACCGGCACACACCCGCCGAGCCCCGAACCCCGGCGGGTGTGTGCCGATCAGGACCGGATTCGGCCCCGCGCCCGGAGGTACAGCAGCGCCGCCCCGGTCACCGCCACCGGCCAGAGCAGGTACACGCCGGTCATGACCAGGAGGAACAGCACCACACCGATGGTCGCGGCGGCGGCGTACCAGGCGGCGCTGCGGCGGGGCAGCAGCCGCAGCGCCGCCGCGACACCGATCACGTAGACGGTGATGAAGGAGCCGGTCGTGAGCAGCACCAGCGAATGGGTGCCGAGGCCGGTGACCAGTACCGCGCCCAGCGCGAGGAAGGCCAGGGTGGCGGTGACGGCGAGGCTGCGGCGGGGCACCTCGCCGGCCACGCTGCCCCGGGCGAGCCAGTCCGGCAGCGCGCCGTCGCGGCCGAGCGCCGCACCGAGCTTCGCCGCTCCGGCGTAGTAGGCGTTCATCGCACCGAAGGTCAGCAGCAACGCCGCCCCGGCGACCAGCCAGCGGGCGTCGCCGCCGAGCGCGACCGCGAACAGGTCGCCCAGCGGTGCCGTGGAGTCCGCCGCAGTCGAGCCGAGCACGGCGACGGTCGCGAAGGCCACCGCCAGATACAGCGCGCCGACCACGACGACCGCTGCGGCAGTGGCCCGGGGCAGATCCCGCTCGGGACGGCGGAACTCGCCCGTCAAGTGGGTGATCGCCTCCCAGCCGACGAAGCTCCACATCAGCAACGCCGCCGCCGGGCCCACGGCCGGCAGGCCGTGCGGGGCGAAGGGCGTGAGGTTCGCGGCGTCCGCGTGTGGCAGCGACAACAGCACCGCCAGCAGCAGGAACGCGACAAGCACCCCGGCGAGCGCGAGCTGTACCCGGCCGGCGAGCTGCACACCGGCATGGTTGGTGGCGGTGACCGCGACCATCAGCAGCGCCGCCGTGACCGCGACGGTCGGCGTACCGCCGCCGACCGCCGCCTCGACGTAGGCGGCCCCGAACAGCGCCGCCGCGGATGCGCCCGGCGGCACCGCGAAGTAGAAACACCAGCCGACGACGGCCGCCGCCCGCGGTCCGAAGGCCATCCGGGCGTACGTCGACACGCCGCCGGCGTCCGGGTGACGGGAACCGAGCGCGGCGAACGTGCCGGCCAGGGGAGCGGAGACGATCACGAGCAGCAGCCAGGCGAGCAGCGAGGCGGGGCCGGCGGCCTCGGCCGCCAGCGCGGGCAGCGCGATCACGCCGGTACCCAGTACGGCACCGACGTAGAGAGCGGTGCCCTGGGCGGCGGTCAGCCGACCACCGGTCACCGGCGTGGCACGGGTCTGGGTCATGTGATCACCGTCGTTCAGGCCGGCCGACCGGGACAGCAGGATTGACGCCGAGCTGCGTTAGATTTCTGCCATGCGTCCGCACGTCGTCGCGGTGGCGGTGACCGACAACCCGCCGATCTTCGAGCTGGCGGTCCCGCAGGAGGTGTTCGGCACCGACCGACGGGACATAGTCGACCCGTGGTACGAGCTGCGCCTGTGCGCGGCCGAGCCGGGCCCGCTGCGCACCACGGGTGGCTCGTGGCTCGACCCCGCGTACGGCCTGGACGATCTGGTCGAGGCCGACACCGTGCTGGTGCCCGGTTGCGCCCGACCGACCCAGGTCAGTCCCCCGGCAGCGCTGGTTGAGGCGCTGCGCACCGCGTACGCACGGGGCAGACGCATCGTCGGCATCTGCACCGGCGCGTACCCGATCGCCGCAGCCGGCCTGCTCGACGGTCGCCGCGCCACCACGCACTGGATGAACGCGCAGGACTTCGCCGGCCGGTTCCCGCTTGTCGACCTCGACCCCCGGGTGCTGTACGTGGCGGAGGACAACATCTTCACCTCGGCCGGTACGGCCGCGGCCATCGACCTGTGCCTGCATCTGGTGCGGCTGGACCACGGTGCCGCGGTAGCCGCCGAGGTGGCCCGGCGGATGGTGGTGGCACCGCAGCGGGGCGCCGACCACACCCAGTATCCGGCGCCGCCGGTGCGCGGAGTCTCCCCGGCCGACCTGAGCCCGGTGCTGGAGTGGGCTCGACAACGCCTCGACCGGCCGCTGTCGGTGAACGATCTGGCCCGCGCGGCCAACCTGAGCCCGCGCACCCTGGCCCGCCGGTTCCGCGACTCGCTCGGTACCACGCCGTTGCAGTGGCTGTTGGAGCAGCGCGTCCGGCTGGCACAGGAGTTGCTGGAGACCACCGAGGATCCGGTCGAGCGGATCGCGCACCGTACCGGCTTCGGCAGCGGCGCCAACCTGCGCCAGCACTTCGGTCGGATCAGCGGGATGACCCCGCAGACCTACCGGCACGTCTTCCGGTACCGGGTCGGCGCGTCTGCCCGCCCCACGGTGCCGCACCGGCCGGCCAGCCAGCCCCTGCGGTAGCCCTGGCCGCTGGCAATTCACCGGCCGCCACCGCTGCGTCTCACCGGCCGCCACCGCTGCGTCGTTACCGGAAACTTCCGGAAGTTATGGCCACCACGGCGGTCTCGACATAGCATGCACGCGCTTGAATCCGTCCCAAGGGCCACGTCAGACACACCCCGCCAGCACCGATAAAAAGTAGAGGGATTTCGATGCGCCTCTGGAACCTCTCCCATCGATCACGACGCCGATCCCGAACCGTCGCGCTGCTCTGCTCGGCAGCGCTCGTCGCGGCGGTCGCCGTGGCACCCGCGCCGGCGGCAGCCGCCGAGATCGTCCTCGCCAACGACTTCGAGTCCGGCTCGTACGCGCCGTGGGGACCGCGCGGCGACATCACCCTCGCCATAGCCGACGAGGGACACGAGAGCGACAGCAGCCTGTCGGTCACCGGCCGTACGGCGAACTGGCAGGGCCCGGCGACGAGCGCGACGGCGCTGTTCCGGCCCGGCACGCAGTACTCGGTCACCGCCTGGGTCAAGCTGCCGGCCGGCACCGAGGGCACCGCGGGAGTGCACTTCACCGTCGAGGCGACCCCGGCCGACGGCGGTGACAACACCTACACCTGGATCGGCGGCGACGTCCCCACCACCGCCGAGAGCTGGGTGCAGATCGGCGGCACCTACACGCTGCCCGACGGGCTCAGCGCCGCCACCGTGTACGTCGAGGCGGCGGAGAGCACCCCGTTCCTCCTGGACGACGTCCTGATCACCGGGCCGGACGGCGAACCGGGCGGACCTGAACCCGGCACCGTCGTCATCGACACCGACTTCGAGGACGGTCTGGACGGCTGGGGTCCGCGCGACAGCGGTGCCGGCGCCCCGACGGTCGAGATCAACGACGTCGCACACGGCGGCTCGGCCGCGGCGCTGGTCACCGACCGGGTCAACCAGGGCGCCGGCCTCGGGCGTGACGTCGCCGGCCTGTTCGAAGCGGGCGTCACCTACGAGTTCAGCGCCTGGCTGCGGTTCGCTGAGGGCCAGCCGACCGACCAGATCTGGCTCAGCCTGGCCAGCACCTCCGGCGGCAGCCAGTCGTTCAGCACCCTCGCCCAGTTCGAGTCCATCACGAACACGGGCTGGACCGAGGTGAGCGCCCGCTTCACCATGCCCGCCTCGGACGAGGCGTCGCTCTACTTCGAAACCCGCTGGGAGGGCGCGGACGTAGCCGGCAACACCAGCGACTTCCTGGTCGACGACATCGTCGTCCGGGTGCCGGAGCCGCCGGTCATCGAAGACCTGACCGGGATCCACGAGACCACCGATTTCCCGGTCGGCGTGGCCATCGACGCCCGGGAGACCGTCGGCGGCGCCGCCGATCTGCTGAACCGGCACTTCAACCAGGTCACGCACGAGAACCACATGAAGCCCGAGGCCTGGTACGACGACGAACGCACCTTCCGACCGCACGAGCAGGCGCTCGCGGTGATGGACTTCGCCCGCGACAACGACCTGCGCGTCTACGGTCACGTGCTGGTCTGGCACAGCCAGACCCCCGACTGGTTCTTCCAGGACGCGGACGGCCAGCCGCTGACCACGTCGGCGGAACACCAGCAGTTGCTGCGCGACCGCCTGCGTACCCACATCTTCAACGTCGCCGAATCGCTGTCCGAGCGGTACGGCCTCTTCGGCTCCCCCACCAACCCGCTGTACGCCTGGGATGTCGTCAACGAGGTCATCAGCGACAGCGGCGAGTACGCCGACGGCCTGCGCCGCAGCGAGTGGTACCGGATTCTCGGCGAGAACTTCATCGACCTGTCGTTCGAGTACGCGCACGAGGCGTTCAACGACGTCCACGCCGTGGCCGACAGCGACCCGGTCACCCTGTTCATCAACGACTACAACACCGAGCAGAGTGGCAAGCAGGCCCGCTACCGGGCACTGGTGCAGCGGCTTGTCGACCGCGACGTGCCGATCGACGGGGTGGGGCACCAGTTCCACGTCTCGCTGGCCACGCCGGTCAGCAGCCTGGAGGCCACGTTGGACGCCTTCGCCGGGCTACCGCTGACCCAGGCCGTCACCGAACTCGACGTCACCACCGGCACTCCGGTGACCCAGGCGCGGTTGATCGAGCAGGGCTACTTCTACCGGGACGCCTTCCGCATCTTCCGGGAGCACACCGAGGACCTGTTCGCCGTGACGGTGTGGGGCCTCACCGACGGCCGTTCGTGGCGGTCGGCCAACGCGCCGCTGCTGTTCGACGACAACCTGCGGGCCAAGCCCGCCTACTACGGGGCGGTGGACGGCGACCTGCCGGCACGCCTGCGCACGGCCAACGTCTTCGCCGGTGACGTGGCCCTCACGGCCGCCGCGCCGAAGGACCTGACCTGGCGCAAACTGCCCCTGCATCCGATCGAGGACGCGGCCCGGTTCCAGTTGCGCTGGTCGCCGGACCACCTGACCGCGTACGTCACGGTCGACGACGCCTCGGTCTCCGACGACGACCGGGTCACCTTCGCCCTGGGTGACGAGACCTACCGGGTCTCCCGCGACGGCAGCGGCGACGTGCCGGCCGTGGCGGCCGAGCGGGACGACGGCTACCACCTGGTCGCCCACCTGCCGCTGGTCGATGCCGCCGAGGGCGAGACCCGCACCTTCGACGTGCGGGTGACCGACAACGGCACCACCTCCGGCTGGAACACTCCGGGCGCGGTGGGCACCCTGAGCCTGGTGGAGGAGCTGTCGTACCTGGAGGTCCGCGAGACGGGCACCGCGCCGGTCATCGACGGCACGGTGGATGCCGGCTGGGCCCAGGCCACCTCGGTCACCACCGCCAAGCAGGTCTCCGGCACCGACGGCGCGACCGCGAACGTCCGCACCCTCTGGCGAGGCCAGACGCTGTACGTGCTGGCCGAGGTCACCGACCCGGTGGTGGACGTCTCCGGCTCCGACCCGTGGACCCAGGACTCGGTCGAGATCTACGTCGACGCCGGCAACGCCAAGAACGGTCCGTTCCGCTACGACGACACCCAGATCCGCATCAACGCTGACAACGTCGTGTCGTTCGGCACCGGTGACGAAGCGTTCCAGGCCGGGCGGCTGGAGAGCGCCGCCGTGCGTACCGAGACCGGCTACACCGTCGAGGCGGCGATCAGCCTGCTCGAATACGGTGGTCTCGGCACGTTCCACGGCCTGGACTTCCAGGTCAACGACGCCTCCGACGGCGCACGCACGTCGATCCGCAACTGGGCCGAGCAGAACGGCGAGGGCTACCAGACCACCGCCCGTTGGGGCGTGGGTCGGCTGGTCGCCGGCTCCAACGTGGAGGTCGCGATGGAGCGGATCGCCCGCTGGAACTCCGACAGCGGCGGCGGCTACTGCGCCACCATCACCGCCACCAACAACGGCGACAAGCCCGTCGAGTGGACCGCGGTGGTCGATCTGGAGGGTGACATCTACACCGCCTGGAACTTCAAGCGGGAGCGGCTGGCCGACGGCAGCTACCGGATCCAGGGGGTGAAGTGGAACCGGACCCTGGCCGCCGGCGCCAGCACCTTCAGCGTCGGGTACTGCGCCAACCTGTGACACCCGGCCCGGGCCAGGTCAGCCGACCACGCTGACGGGCCGTGGCCGGTGAGGTGGCTCCGGTGGTGGCCACCGCCCACTCAGGGCGGTGGCCACCACCTGCATGTCCGCCTTCTGGCCGCCGCGGTCGTCGCCGATCTCCTCTCCGTCCGGTGGCCGTGACCAGCCGGCACCGGAGCTGAGTTGCCGGAGCGGGGCGGCGGCCCCGCACCGCTCAGACGGCGCGGGCGATGCAGATGCGGGCGTCGAGCCGGGGTCCGGCCTCGTAGATCATGTACGAGACGCCGCCGTCGGTGCCGAAGGCCGGCGCGGCGACCCGACCGTTGTCCGAGGCGATCGGGGCGTGGAAGACCCCGAGGTGCACCTCCCGGTCGAAGTTGTTGCCGACCTCGGTGAGCCGGATCCGACCGTCGTTGCCGTGGTAGGCAACGTAGCTGGTGCCGTTGCGCCTGAGCAGGTGCGGGCTGGAGATGTCGGTCAACCCATCACCGGCCGGCGAGATCAACGGGTTCGGGGCGAACTGCCACTGGTCCCAGCCGTTCGGTGACCAACCCCAGAAGATCTTGCGGGTGCCGGGGCCGACGGTGTGCGCACCCATGAAGAGCATGACGTACTTGTTGTTCTTTCCGGCGACGGAGTGTTCGAAGACCCGGGCGTACGAGGTCTCGGTGGTGTTCGGCACCAGCCGGGTGCTCAGGATCGGCGTCTCGTTGGTGAAGTTGATGCCGTCGCGGGACCGGGCCACCCGGGTGGTGAAGTTCTCCCCGTGGAAGTAGAGGAAGAACTCCCTGGTGGAGGCGTTCCACACCACGTGCGGTGAGGAGACGTGACTGACAGTGGTGGTGGGTAGCACCCGGTCGACGATCGGGTTCCCGGGGTGTTCGGTGTAGGGGCCTTCGAGCCGGTCGGCGTAGGCCAGGCAGATGCCGCCGGGCGCGTCGTGCGGGGCGTAGTAGAGGTAGTACCGCCCCCGGGCACCGGAGATCTTGTCGTAGACCCCACGTACGCAGGGAAAGATCATCTCGCCGGTGGGGTTGTAGCGCAGCGGCGTGGCGAACGCGTCGCGGACGTACCGGTAGCTGGGGAAGCCGGCCGGGCCGGCGAGGGCCGGAGCGGCGGCGAGGGTGCCGCCGATCGCGGTACCGGCGGCCGTGGCGGTGCCGATCAGGGCGGCGCCGCGCAGCAGGCCACGGCGGGTCACCGGGGCGGGTCGGGGGGTCCGGTCGGGCATGCGGGTCTCCGATCGTGAGGGGACGCTCGTCGATGGCGGAGCTGGGGATGGTGCGGGACCGCCCTGCCGGCGGGAACGCGGCGGAACGGTGGGTGGCAGGCGTGGACCGCGGCCACCGCAACACTTGCCGGTGACCGTGCGTGAGATCGGGCTCCATGAGGGAGCGAACCTTGTGATCGATGAGTCTGCGGTCGGCGACGAGCCCCGGTCAAGGCGCTAATACGAATTATCACGCCGATCATCCGGAGAAATTTTCCGACGACGGGGGGTTGACGACAGGCGGTGGCGGGTCGCAGGATTTCACACCAACGTAGCTAATGCGTATTAGCGCAGAAACGATTGGACACGGAACGTGACCGGATCGCGCAGGCGGGTGACCCAGCAGGACATCGCCCGGATGACCGGCGTCAGCCAGGCGACGGTCTCGCTGGTGCTCAACGGCCGCGACGACGGCAGCGTCCGGATCGCCCCGGAGACCCGGGAACGGGTGCTGGGCGCCATCCGGTCCACCGGGTACGTCGCCGACCCGGTGGCCCGGCGGCTCGCCGCCCGACACAACCGGATCATCGGCGTCTTCACCTACGAGCCGGTCTTCCCGGCCGGCACCGGCGACTTCTACCACCCTTTCCTGGTAGGTATCGAGGAGTCCGCCGAGCGCCTCGGCTGCGACCTGCTGCTGCTCACCAGCGCCCCGGTCACCGACGGCCGGCGGCGAATCTTCCACGACGACAACCGGCTGCGGCTGGCCGACGGCTGCGTCCTGCTCGGTCGTTCACTGGACCGCGACGAGCTGGGCCGCCTGGTCGCCGAGGGGCAGCCGTTCGTCTCCGTCGGCCGACGCGACGACGCGGGCGGACCGGTGCCGTACGTCGGCGCGGACTACGCCGCCGCCACCGCCGACGTGGTCCGGCGCGCCCTCGACGCCGGCCACACCAGGCTGGCGTACCTCGGCCAGGGCGCCGGCCCGGAATCACACACCGACCGGTTCGCCGGCTACCGGGCCGCCCTCGACGCGGCCGGGCTGCCGACCCGGCACGAACCCACCGACCGCTCCCCCGCCGACCTGCTCGACACGCTGCTCGACACCGGAGTCACCGCCGTGGTGGTCGAGGAGTACGCCGACGGGGTCGCGCTGGCCGCCGCCGCCGCCGAGCGCGGCCGGACCGTGCCCGCCGACCTGTCCATCCTCGCGCTTGGCGACCCGACCCGGCCGACCACAAGCGACCTGGAGTTCACCGGCTTCCGGATCCCCCGCCGCGAGATGGGATGGCAGGCCGTCGAGGTGCTCACCGGGCTGCTCGCCGGGGTGCCCGGCACGGTGACCCAGCGGCTGCTGCCGTGCCAGCCGGTCGACGGCGTCACCCTCCTGCCGCCCCGGCACTGACCAGCTCACCCCCGGTCGTCATCCCGTTGCCCGGCGACCCTGGACCGTTCCATGAGAGGACCGACCGTGCCCGAGATGCAGGCCGAAGTACTTATCGTCGGCGGTGGGCTCGGCGGCGTGGCCGCCGCCCTGGCCGCGCTGCGCGCCGGCCGCAGCGTGCTGCTGACCGAGGAGTACGACTGGCTCGGCGGGCAACTCACCAGCCAGGCCGTACCGCCGGACGAGCACTCCTGGGTGGAGCACTTCGGCGTCACCGCCAGCTACCGGGCGCTGCGGGACGGCATCCGGGAGCACTACCGTCGCTGGTATCCGCTGACCGACCGGGCTCGGCGCACCACCGCGCTCAACCCGGGCGCCGGGCACGTCAGCCGGCTCTGCCACGAACCCCGGGTCGCGGTGGCGGTGCTGGAGGGCATGCTGGGGCCGTACCGGGGATCCGGGCGGCTGCGGGTGCTCCAGCCGTACCGGCCGGTGGCCGCCGACACCGACGGCGACCGGGTCGTCGGTGTCACCGTGGCGCACCGGTACACCGGTGAGCGGGTGCACCTGAGCGCGCCGTACGTGCTGGACGCCACCGAGACCGGCGAGCTGCTGCCGTTGACCGGCACCGAGTACGTCACCGGCTTCGAGTCCCGGGCCGACACCGGTGAACCGAGCGCGCCGGAGCAGGCCCAGCCGGCGAACATGCAGGCGGTGTCGGTGTGCTTCGCGGTCGATCACGTCGACGGCGACCACACGATCGACAAGCCGGCGGCGTACGACTTCTGGCGGGCGTACCGGCCACCGTTCTGGGGCGACCGGATGCTGTCGTTCCGCTCCCCCAACCCGCGCACCCTGGCGATCTCCGAACGCAGCTTCACCCCCAACCCGGACGACGACCCCTGGCTGGTCCAGGCCGACCAGCGGGTCAATCCCGGCGACGGGAACCTGTGGACGTTCCGCCGCATCGCCGCCCGACGCAACTTCACCCCCGGTGCGTACGACAGCGACATCTGCCTGGTCAACTGGCCGATGCTCGACTACTTCGAACATCCGGTGATCGACGTACCGGATCCGGACGCGCAGATCGGGGCAGCCCGGGAGCTGTCCCTGTCGGTGCTCTACTGGTTGCAGACCGAGGCCCCCCGCGCCGACGGCGGCACCGGCTTTCCCGGGCTGCGGCTGCGCGGCGACGTCACCGGCACCGGCACCGCCGCCACCGGCGGGGACGTCACCCACAGCGGCCTGGCCCAGGCGCCCTACATCCGGGAGTCGCGCCGTATCCGCGCCGAGTACACAGTCGTCGAGCAGGACCTCTCCCTGGAGATCCGGGGCGACAAGGGCGCGGTCAGCTACGCCGACTCGGTAGGGGTCGGCATGTACCGCATCGACCTGCACCCCTCCACCGGCGGCGACAACTACATCGACGTGGCCTCCTGCCCGTTCGAGATCCCGCTCGGCGCCCTGATCCCCAGGCGGGTGGAGAACCTGCTGCCCGCCGGCAAGAACATCGGCACCACGCACATCACAAACGGCTCCTACCGCCTGCACCCCGTGGAGTGGAACGTCGGCGAGGTCGCCGGTCTGCTCGCGGACTTCTGCCTGGCCCGGCGGGTCACCCCCCGCGCGGTGCGTTACACCCCCGGCCTGCTGGCCGACTTCCAGAACCGCCTCGCCGATTCCGGTGTCGAGCTGCGCTGGCCCGACATCGCCGGCTACTGAGGAAGGACATATCCCCCATGAGGAACCGGTTGACGGCCGTCGTCGCGCTCAGCGCGCTGCTCGGCCTGACCGCCTGCGGTGGCGACTCCACCGAGTCCGACGGCCCGGTCACGTTGCGGATGACCACCTGGTCGGCGAACGAGGCCCACCTGAAGCTGTTCAACGAGATCGCCGCCGAGTACACCGCGACGAATCCGGACATCGCCGGAATCACCTTCGACCCGATCCCGTTCGAGAGCTACACCACCACCCTGACCACCCAGATCGCCGGCGGCAACCCGCCCGACCTGGCCTGGGTGCTGGAGAACTCCGCGCCCGACTTCGTCACCTCCGGCGCGCTGGTGCCGCTTGACGACACCCTCAAGGGCACCGAGGGGTACGGCTTCGACGAGCTCGCCCCGGCCGCGACGAAGCTGTGGCAGGCCGACGGCAAGCTGTACGCGTACCCCTTCTCCACCTCGCCGTTCGGGGTGTTCGTCAACACCGACCTGGTGAAGTCATCCGGCGCGCAGAGCCCGGCCGAGCTGATCGCCGCCGGCCAGTGGACCTGGCAGAACGCGCTGACCACCGCGAAGGCGGTGCAGGCGGAGACCGGCAAGGCGGGTCTGGTGGTCCGCGACTTCGACTACAAGGGTTGGGACTTCCTGTCCACCGTCTGGACCGGTTGGGGCGCGCAGGCGTGGAGCGAGGACGGCCGCACCTGCGGCTTCAACTCGGCCGAGATGGTCGAGGCGATGACCGTCCTGCACCGGGGGATCTTCGTCGACAAGGCGCTACCGGGCCCGGGCACCACCGCCGACTTCTTCGCCGGTGACGCCGGCATGACCATCACCCAGATCTCCCGCGCGTCGCTGCTGGAGGGGCAGAAGTTCGGTTGGGACCTGGTGCCGCTGCCCGCCGGACCGAAGGGTGAGTACGCGGTGATCGGCCAGGGCGGGATGGGTGTGCTCAAGCAGGGCCGCAACGCCGATGCCGCCGCCGATTTCCTGGCCTACCTGACCAACCCGGCCAACTCGGCGAAGCTCGCGCAGTTCTTCCCGCCGCCGCGTACCTCGCTGCTCACCGCCGAGACCCTCGCCAAGACCAACCCGCTGCTCAGCCCGGAGCAGTTGCAGGAGGTTGTCATCGACGGGATCGCCGACGGGGTGGTCAAGCCCAGCCACACCGGCCAGGCCGAGCTGAACCAGGCGGTCCGGGCCGCACTGGACCCGCTGTGGCGGCCGGACGCCGACGTGCGGGGCGTACTCGACGGCGTCTGCACCGCGATCAACCCGCTGCTGACGAAGTAGGGATCCTCGATGTCGGTCCTGACCAGGGACACCGTGGGGCGGGCCGGTGACCGGTCCGCCCCCGGCGGGGCCGCGCCGCACCGGCGGCGCGGCTGGTGGACGACCCGCCGCCGCGACCAGCTCGCCGGGCTGCTCTTCGTCGCACCGCAACTCGCCGGGTCGGTGCTGTTCGTGCTGATTCCGCTCGGGCTGGTCTTCTGGTACAGCCTGCACGAGTGGAACGTGCTCGCCGGCACCTTCGAGTTCGTCGGCCCGGGCAACTACCAGGCCATGGCCGACGACCCGAACCTGCCGTCGGTGCTGCGGGTCACCGCGCTGTTCTCGATCGGCCTGGTGGCGTTCAACCTCAGCCTGGCCCTGCTGCTCGCGGTGCTGCTCAACCAGCGGCTACGCGGCACCGTCGTGTTCCGGACGTTGTTCTTCTCCCCGGTGGTCGTCTCGCTGGTCGCCTGGACGATCGTGTGGGGCTTCCTGCTCCAGGACAACGGCGGTGTCAACGGGGCGTTGGGCGTGGCCGGCGTGGACGGGCCAAACTGGCTGCGCGGCGACTGGACGGCACTGCTGTCGGTGATCGTGGTGCAGGTGGTCAAGAACGTCGGCCTGAACATGGTGCTGTTCCTGGCTGCCCTGCAGGGGGTGCCGGCGGAACTGTACGAGGCGGCCCGGGTCGAGGGCGCCAACGCCTGGACCCGGTTCCGTCGGATCACCGTGCCGCTGATCAGCCCGACCATCCTGCTCACCTCGATCATCACGGTGGTCGGGTCGTTGCAGGTGTTCGCCCAGATCGCCGTGCTCACCCAGGGCGGGCCGGGCACCTCGACCACGGTGCTCGTCTACTACCTGTACCAGCGGGCGTTCCAGTTCCACCAGTTCGGCTACGGCGCCACGCTGTCGGTGCTGCTCTTCCTGATCGTGCTGGTGCTCACCGTCGTGCAGTGGCGGATGCGCAGGAAGTGGGTCTTCCATGAACAGTAGGCTCTCCGCACGGGCCAGGGTCGCGCTCTACGGTGCGCTCTGCCTGCTGGCCCTGCCGTTCGTCTTCCCCACCTGGTGGATGGTCACCTCGTCGGTGAAACCGGTGGGCGACATCTTCGCCTTCCCGCCGTCGCTGATCCCGACCGAGGCCAGCCTCTCCGCGTACCGTCGGGTCTTCGAGCTGCAACCGTTCGCGCAGCAGTACTTCAACAGCGGGTACATCGCGGCCGTGGTCACCATCGGCACCCTGGCGGTGTCGTCGCTGGCCGGGTACGCCTTCGCCCGGATCCGCTTCCGGGGTCAGCAGGTGCTGTTCGTGGTGGTGCTGGTCGGGCTGCTCATCCCGAGCGAGGTGACGATCGTGCCGCTGTTCCGGATGTTCAACTCGTGGGGCATGGTGGACACCCACTGGCCGCTGATCCTGGTGCCGATCCTCGGCGCGCCGAGCGTGCTGGCCACCTTCATCATGCGGCAGTTCTTCATCACCCTCCCCGCCGAGTTGGAGGAGGCGGCGCGGGTGGACGGGCTGGGCCGCTTCGCCACCTTCTGGCGCATCGCGTTGCCGCTGGCCCGTCCGGCGCTCGGCGCGGTGGCGATCTTCACCTTCCTGCACAGCTGGAATCTCTACCTGGAGCCGATCGTCTTCCTCTCCACACCGGAGAAGTTCACCCTGCCGCAGGCGCTGACCCAGTTCGTCGACGCCTACGGCGGGCCGATGTGGGACGTACAGCTGTCGGCGGCGTCGATGACCGCCATCCCCATTTTGGTGATCTTCGTGATCGCGCAACGGCAGTTCATCGAAGGTCTGGCCCACACCGGTCTGAAGGGCTGAGGCACCCGCAGACCTCAGGTGCGGCGAGCCCCGGTCGACCGTTGCTGGTCGCCCGGGGCTCGTCGGTGGTGTCGGATCAGGCGAGGTCGAAGCGGTCCAGTTCCATCACCTTGGTCCAGGCCGCCACGAAGTCGGCCACGAACTTGACCCGGGCGTCGTCGCTGGCGTAGACCTCGGCGAGCGCGCGGAGCTGGGAGTTGGAGCCGAAGATGAGGTCGACCGCGGTGGCGGTCCACTTCACCTGCTCGGTGGCCACGTCACGGATCTCGTACACGTGCTCGTCGGACTCCGACGCCTTCCAGCGCGTGCCCGGGGAGAGCAGGTTGCTGAAGAAGTCGTTGCTGAGCACGCCGGGCCGGTCGGTGAGCACGCCGTGCCGGCTGCCGCCGACATTGGCACCGAGGGAGCGCAGGCCACCCACGAGTACGGTCATCTCGGGCGCGGTCAGGTTGAGCATGTACGCCCGGTCGATGAGCAGCACCTCCGGCTGGGTCTTCTCGCCGGCACGCAGGTAGTTGCGGAACCCGTCGGCACGCGGCTCCAGGACCCGGAACGACTCGATGTCGGTCTGCTCCTGGCTGGCGTCGGTGCGGCCCGGGTGGAATGGGACGGTGATCTCGACACCGGCGTCCCGCGCCGCCTTCTCGACCGCGGCCGAACCGGCCAGCACGATCAGGTCGGCGAGGGAGATCTGCGCCCCGCCCGCCGCGTTGAACTCCCGCTGGATGCCCTCCAGGGTGCTCAGCACCGTCGCGAGCTGCTCCGGCTGGTTGACCTCCCAGCTGCGCTGCGGCTCAAGGCGGATCCGGGCACCGTTGGCACCGCCGCGCTTGTCGGTGTACCGGAAGCTCGCGGCCGAGGCCCAGGCGGTGCTCACCAACTGGGCAGTGGTGAGACCGGACTCCAGCACCTTCGCCTTGAGCGCCGCGATGTCAGCTTCACCGACCAGCTCGTGGTCGACGGCCGGAACCGGGTCCTGCCACAGCTGGGGCTCCGGCACCCACGGCCCGAGGAACCGGCTGACCGGACCCATGTCGCGGTGCAGCAGCTTGAACCACGCCTTGGCGAAGGCCAGCGCGAACTCGTCCGGGTTCTCCAGGAACCGGCGGGAGATCTTCTCGTACGCCGGGTCCACGCGCAGCGACAGGTCGGTCGTGAGCATCGTGGGCTTGTGCTTCTTCGACGGGTCGTGGGCGTCCGGGATGATCGCCTCGGCGTCCTTGGCGACCCACTGCTTGGCACCGCCGGGGCTGGTGGTGAGTTCCCACTCGTAGCCGAAGAGGATCTCGAAGAACCGGTTGCTCCACTGCGTCGGCCGGTCGGTCCAGGTGACCTCAAGGCCGCTGGTGATGGTGTCGGCGCCCTTGCCGCTGCCGTACGTGCTCAGCCAGCCCAGGCCCTGCGCCTCCAGCGGCGCGCCCTCAGGCTCCGCGCCCACGTGGTCGTCGGCGACACCGGCGCCGTGGGTCTTGCCGAAGGTGTGGCCACCGGCGATGAGCGCGACGGTCTCCTCGTCGTTCATCGCCATCCGGGCGAAGGTCTCCCGGATGAAGTGCGCCGCCGCGAGCGGGTCGGCGTTGCCGCGCGGGCCCTCGGGGTTGACGTAGATCAGGCCCATCTCGGTCGCGCCGACGCCCTGCGACATCTCCTTCTCGGAGACGTAGCGCTCGTCACCCAGCCAGGTGTCCTCCGGGCCCCAGAAGATCTCCTCGGGCTCCCAGACGTCCTCCCGGCCGAAGCCGAACCCGAAGGTCTTGAAGCCCATCGACTCCAGGGCCACGTTGCCGGCGAGCACGAGCAGGTCGGCCCAGGAGATCTGCTGGCCGTACTTCTGCTTCACCGGCCAGAGCAGGCGGCGCGCCTTGTCCAGGTTGGCGTTGTCCGGCCAGCTGTTGAGCGGGGCGAAGCGCTGCCCGCCGTCACCGGCGCCGCCGCGGCCGTCCTCGATGCGGTAGGTGCCCGCGGCGTGCCAGCTCATCCGGATCATCAGGCCGCCGTAGTGACCGAAGTCGGCCGGCCACCAGTCCTGCGAGGTGGTGAGGACCTCGGTGATGTCCCGCTTGAGCGCCTCGACGTCGAGCTTGGCGAACTCCTTGGCGTAGCTGAAGTCCTCCCCCAGCGGGTTGCCCTTCGACGAGTGGGCGTGCAGCACCGAGAGGTCGAGCTGGTTGGGCCACCAGTCCCGGTTCGTACGCGGACGACCGCCGGTCTTCGGGGTCGGCGAGTCGATCGCCGGGTTCTCGCTCTCGCTGCCGTGGGCGGTCACGGAGTCGTGCGCGACCGGGCAGCCGGCCGCCGCCTTGGCGTCCACGCCCTGGGCGCTGGACGGGGCGTCGTGCTCTGCGTTGCTCAATGTGCTTCCTTCCGACCTGGCGGTTCACTTGTGGTGCGGGCGGTCGCGCAGTCGGGGCAGGTGCCCCAGTAGACGACCTCCGCCTCGTCGACCACGAACCCGTGGTCGTCGGAGGCGGTCAGACAGGGGGCGTAGCCGACGGCGCAGTCCACGTCGGCGATCACGCCGCAGGAGCGGCAGACGACATGATGGTGGTTGTCCCCGACCCGGGACTCGTAGCGGGCGATCGCTCCGGTGGGCTGGATGCGCCGCACCAGACCGGCGTCGGTGAGTGCCCGCAGCACATCGTAGATCGCCTGGTGGGACACGGTGGGATGATCGGCGCGGACCAGCCGGATCACGGTGTCGGTGTCGACGTGCGGGTGGTCGCGTAGCGCCGCGAGCACCGCCAACCGGGGCCGGGTCACGCGCAACGAGACCGCCCGCAGCTGCGCCTCGAAGTCGGCCGTCATGCCGACGAACCTACTCGACTCTTCTGGAATCAATCAAGTTTTCGCGGGATCAGGCATTCGTGTCGCCGGTGTCCCCGCCCTCGTCCGCAGCCGCCGACGTGGCCGAGGTCACCGAGGCGGTGGGAGACGTCTGATCGGCAGGGGGAGCTGTGGTTTCGGCAGGTTCCGTGCTCGGTGCCGGGGTCGGATCCGGCGGCGGGGACGGGGTGGGGGGCCGCGAGGTCGCCGCGGGACTCGACGTCGCCGACGGGCTGGGCGTGGGGCTGGTCGCCGACGGGCTCGGGGAGGTCGACGGATCGGACGTGGTCGGCGTCGTGCTGGTCGGCGTGCCCGGTGGCGTCGCCGATGGTGCACCCGACGGCTGGGCGTCGGGCTGACCCGATCCGCCTCCGCCGCCGTCCGGAGACGGGCGGTCGCCGTCCGGCGCACCCGACCGCCCCCGGGAGGCCCCCTCCATCGACGCCGCCGGCTCGGCCGACGCGGAGGCCAGGACCGACGTCCGTACGTGCGTGCCGGCATGCTCGCAGGCGACACCCGCCAGGCTGAACCGCTCCGGCGTCTCGTGCCCGCCGGACTCGACCCGACCGTGCAGGGTCGCCGTCACACCGGTGCCCGGGGCCGACGGCTCGGCCAGTCGCAGGGTCACCCGCTGCTCGTCGTGTGTCCAGGCGGCGCCCTGCACGTCGAGGAGATGTTGGCTGGCCGGCAGGGTGAAGGTCAGCGCCCGCTGCCCGGTCGCGGGTCGCCCGGTTCCGGTAACGCTGATCTGAGCCAGGAAACGGCCATCGGCGGCCTGCTGCGCCCGGTACTGCACCGTGCAGCCGGCCTCGGCGGCCGGTGGGTCCGCCGAGCCTTCCTCGGCGGTGAGCAGTCCCGGCAGGATCCCGGCCAGCGCGGCCGCCGCGGCGGCAGGAGCGGCGAACAGCAGTCCGCGCCGCCGCCCGACGACCGCCGACCGCCGGGCAGGTGCGCCGGCCGGCCTGGTGGGGCCGGCGACCGTCCGGGTGGGTACGGCGACCGAGGTCGGCGCGGCGCCGGGTGCCGGCCGCACGGTCATGGTCGCCCCGGCCAGCGTCTCGGCGACTTCGGCCGCGCCCGGACGCCGGTCCGGATCGGTGGCCAGACACCTACCGATCAGGTGCGCGTGGAAGTCGGACAGTCCCTCGACGGCGGGAACGGCCACCGATTCGTGCGGAGCGCGTCGGGGAGCCTGACCGGTGAGGCACTCGGCGAGCACGACGCCGAGGGCGAACACGTCGCCCGCCGGCACCGCCTCCGCTCCGGCGGTCAGCTCCGGCGGCAGATAGCTCGGGGTCCCCCACAACTGCCCGTCCGGCTCCGCCGGGTCGTCACCCGCGCCGGCCGCGATACCGAAGTCGACCACCTTCACGCCGCTCTCGGTGAGCATGATGTTGCCGGGCTTGACGTCCCGGTGCACGATGCCCTGCTCGTGCGCGGCGGCGAGAGCCGCCGCAACCTGCTGACCGATCCGCAGCGCCTCGTCCGGGGGCAGCGGGCCGGCGGCACGGAGCCGAGCGGACAGCGTCGATCCGGCGACGAACTCCATCACCAGGAACGGGGTGGGTGTGCGGGTCAGGTGCCGCTGCTCACCGTAGTCGTAGACCCGGGCCACACCCGGGTGGTCCAGCCGGGCGGCGGCCAGCGCCTCGCGGCGGATGCGGTCGCGGGCCGCCGGGTCGCCCAGCAGCGGCGCCGACAACAGCTTCACCGCGACGGTACGCTGCAACCGCAGATCGTAGCCGCGCCAGACGGTGGCCATCCCGCCCCGGCCGACCGGCTCGTCGAGCCGGTAACGCCGCTGCAGACATCGCACGAGCCCAACCTCCCGCTCCGGTCGCGCACCCTGGCAGGGTGTCCCGTCGGCGGATCGTGTCCGGTCACCGCCCTGGTCGACTATCGCGCTACCCCCGGCCGGAGGCGGGAAAACCCCTGGTCAATCAGTTGGTACGTCTCGATTCGTGATGTCACGTGACCGTCACACGTTCGCGCGGCACCCGTCATCCCGCAGGGCATCTCTGGGAACAGGCATCGTTTCGAGGAGGCGACGACATGCGCGACCGACGTTTTGCCAACTGGACCACGCGGCGGGTGCGCGCTGCCGGCGATCCAGCAGTCCATCCGGCCGTGCGAGGCGGCCAAGGAGGAGCCGTTCCGCGCGGCGTCCGGCACGCAGCGCTCGGCACCGCACTGACGGCCCTACTCACCGTCACCGGCTGCGCCCCCGAGCCGGCGGCGGAACCGCCACCTCCCGCCACCGGCACCAGCCCGCCGAACACCCTCGCGAAGGTCGACGTCGGTGACGCGCTGACCGTGACCGCGACCGTGGACCGGGTCATCGACGAGCGCGCGCTCGTCGTACGGGATGTCGATCTGGCCGACCGCACCCTGCTCGTCCTGACCGGGCAGGCGGTGGAGGCGACCCCGCCGCAGTTGCTCAGCGTGGAGGGGACCGTGGTCCGCTTCTCGTACCGCAGCCTCGCGACCCGCCACCACCTGACCGACCGGGCGGCGTACCGCCCGTTCGAAGGGCAGAAGGCGCTGGTGGCCAGTCAGATCACCGTGTGGCGGTGACGGGCTCCGCGCAGCCGGCCACGCCGCGGTACTACGGCTTGCGGGCGACCACCCCGACGAAGGTGTGGTAGGTGTCGCTCTGCTCCGGTGCGGTCTCATCCGGGTCCGGTCGCCACGCGGCCACCGGCACCAGGCCCGGTTCCGCCACCTCCAGCCCCTCGACAAAGGAGAGGATCTCCTCGTCGGTACGCCAACGACCGGTGCCGAGGGACTCGTTGAAGATGCGCTCGACCTCGCGCGCCTTCCGGGAGGCATCGGGGTGCCGGTCACCGGGATCACGGAAGTGGGAGATCGCGACGTAGCTGCCCGACGGCAGGGCGTCGATCAGCCTCGCCGCCACCGCCTTCGGGTTCTCGTCGTCCGTGAGGTGGTGCAGGATCGCGAAGAGCAACAGCCCGACGGGGCGGTCGAAGTCCAGGAACCGGCGGACCTCCGGGTGCTCCAGGATGGCCTCCGGCGACCGGATGTCGGCCTGGACCACCGTCGCGGTTCCGGCGTCGGCCAGCAGCGCCCTACCGTGCGCCAGCACGATCGGATCGTTGTCGACGTAGACCACCCGCGCCTGCGGGTCGTGGCGCAGGGCCACCTGGTGCACATTGCCCTGAGTGGGCAGACCGGAACCGAGATCGAGGAACTGCCCGATGCCCTGCTCGGTGAGAAAGCGCACCGCCCGACGCAGGAAGGCCCGATTCGCCTGGCCCGCCTGCGGGCCGTCCGGCGTGATCCTGAGCGCGTGCTCGGCGACGGCACGGTCCACAGCGAAGTTGTCCTTGCCACCGAGCATGAAGTCGTACACCCGGGCGATACTCGGCACGCTCATGTCGACCCCGGACGGTGCCACCTCTTCATTCGCCACAGTTCGTCTCCTCGTCCACACCGGATCACGGTCGGCCGAACTGCACCTGCTCGACATCCTGCGGCCGACGCCGTCGACCATCCTAAGTGGTCCCCTCGACGGCGCGCTCACTCCGGTCCGTCTCGGGCTCCTCGTTCGGGTGCCAGACATCCGGCGGTCGATGCGCCACCGTCGTCCCGGTCAGCGTCGAAGCCTGTCGGTGGCCGGTGCCAGAATGCCGCACAACCGATCTTGGGAGGGTTACGTGGGTAGCTGGGACAGCGGACCGTTCGACAACGACACCGCCGCCGACTGGTGTGGCGACCTCGACAAGGCCGACGCCACTGAGCGTCCGGCACTGGTCCGCAAGGCCCTGCACGGGGCCGCCGTCGAGCAGGACTACCTCGACTCCGACATCGCCTGCGAGGCGATCGCCGCAGCCGCGATCGTGGCCGCGCACCTGCCCGGCGGGCAACCCGTCACTTCACCGTACGCGCCGGAGGTTCTCCGCAGCGGCGGCCGACTCGACCTGCCCGGCGACCTGCCCGCACTGGCCGCGAGCGCGCTCGAGCGGATCATGTCCGCAGATTCCGAATGGCACGACCTGTGGCAGGAGGCGTACGCCGACGACGACAACCCGGCCTTCGACACCGTCCGCGAGCTGCGCCGGACACTGACGGCCCGATCCGGCACGGATGGGTCCGCAGGTCGACCGGATCACGACTCGGCGAGGTAGGACGGGGCCTCTCGGGCTTCGTGCGACCCGTGCTCACCTGGGCAGGGATGCCGCCCAGGTGAGCACGCGGTCGACGTCCGATCGCGCCCAGCCGAGCGCGGGATCGATCGATACGAGCAAGGTCGGTACCGAACGGGCAGCGGCCCACCGCCGGCCGACGGCGGTGTGGTCGTCATCGATCCACGCGGCCGGTCGATCGGCGGCCACGGCGGCCACGGCCGGCACCTTGAGTTCAGGATCGAACGGCACCGGCGGGAAGCCGACCACCGGCAGCGGCCCGACTCCGAGCAGCGGCAGGTAGAGCTCGTTGGCGTCCTCGCCCCAACCCGTTGCCCACCACAGCTCTCCGGCGACGGCCAACTCCCGAATCCAGTCGGCATGCGCCACGCAGTAGCGCTGCGGATCTTCCCCGTCGAAGAGGACACGTTCCTGGTAGCCGTCCGGGCAGGTCGGTGCCGCGAAGGGATTCAGTACGCCGTCGAGGTCCAGGAAGATGACGGGTAGGTCAGGCCGTCCCGCGCGGGGGGGGATTCAACGGACGCATAAGGTCGGCAGGGACCCTAGGACGCCTGGCGGACGGGCATGTCGGCCCGCCAGACCTCGGCCAGATCGCTGAGAGAAACGTCCAGGGCGTGGCTGAGGCGGACCACGGTGCCGAACGCCGGCGCGGGGAGGCGGCCCGCCTCGATCTTGCGCAGCGTCTCGGGCGAGATGCCGGCTGCCAGGGCCACGTCGACGAGGCTGCGGCCGGCTCGAGCGGCCCGCAGGGCGGCTCCGAGGCGCTGGCCCGCGGCGATCTGTTCGGCGGTGAGCGGTTGGCGAACCATGCCAGCAGGATATCCCTCCGAGCCGCCCCATCGTGACGTGGTATAAAAATACCGCAGGAGTGAGGGAGGCTTTTTCATGATCGAGCTCAAGTCGGCCGAGGAAATCGAGCTGATGGCGGTGACCGGCCAGTTCGTCGGCGAGTTGCTCGCCGAGCTGAGCGGTGTCGCCGCCGTCGGCGTCAACCTGATGGACCTTGAGCACTACGCTCGCCGTCGGATCAACGAACGCGGTGCGGAGTCCTGCTACTGGGATTACGCCCCCTCGTTCGGCCGCGGCCCGTTCCGCAACGTGCTGTGCCTGTCGGTCAACGACGCGGTACTGCACGGTCTTCCCCACGACTACGTCCTACGTGACGGCGATCTGCTCAGCATCGACATGGCGGTCGGCATCGACGGCTGGGTCGCCGACTCCGCGCTCTCCATCGTCGTCGGCACCCCCGACCCGGCCGACCTGAGGCTGATCGAGGCCACCGAGGTCGCACTGGAAGCCGCCATCAAGGCCGCCCAGCCCGGCGGCCGGCTGGGCGACGTCTCCGCCGCGATCGGCGAGGTCGCCAACGCCTACGGTTACCGGGTCAACGGCGAGTTCGGCGGCCACGGCATCGGCCGCACCATGCACGAGGCCCCGCACGTGGCCAACAGCGGCCGCCCCCGGCGCGGCCTGAAACTCGAACCCGGTCTGACCATCGCCATCGAGCCCTGGCTCTGCCACTCCACCGACAAGATCAGGTACGACAAGGACGGCTGGACCATCCGATCGGCCGACGGTTCCCGCACCGCCCACTCCGAGCACACGGTCGCCGTCACGGCTTCCGGCCCCCGGGTCCTGACCCGCCGCCCCGCCCACGGCACCGCCTCCCCGGACCACCCCGAGAAGTCCGCCACCCACTCCTGACCCGGGCGATCTCCGCGCGGTCGACGGACCGCCGGTTGTCAGCACCGGCAGCGGTCAATGCCGGGTCATGTGGGCTATCCGGGGGGCAGGACACCGAACTCGTTGCCGTCGGGGTCGGCCAGCATGACCGTGCCGTCCTCGCCGACCCCGATCCACGTGGCGCCGAGGGACACCAGCCGGTCGGCCTCCGACCGCTGGTCACCGTCAGCGGGTGGCGCAAGTTCGAAGCGCTGCCGGCTCCTTCCCTGCTTCGGTGCCACAGGCGGACCACCCCAGGCGACCTTCGTCCCACCGCGCGGTGACTGCACGGCGGTCTCCTGACCCTGATCCCACACGAGCGGCCAGTGCAGCGCCGCCTGCCAGAAGAGGCCGACCTCCCGGGTGCCGTCGCAGGCGATTTCACCGAGGAACCCGCATCCGGCGAGGAACTTGTTGCCCGGCTCGATCACGCAGAATGCGTTACCTTCGGGGTCGGCCAGGACGACGTGTCCTTCCTCCGGGCGTTGTCCCAGGTCCAGGTGGCCCGCACCGAGAGCGAGCGCCCTGGCCACCGTCTGCTGCTGGTCGTCCGGGCTGGCGCTGGTGAGGTGCAGGTGCAGGCGGTTCTCCCCCACCCGCTTCGCGCGGCTTGCCACGAACCGGAGGCCGAGCTGCGTGTCCGTGCCGGGGAGAAACGCGCCGCCGGCGTCACGAACGACATCCCGGCCGAGCAGGCCGGCCCAGAACTGCGCCAACCGCAGCGGCGCGCTGGCATCGAAACACACCGCGACCAGCTGACACGTCATTGCATCCCCCGGATCGTCGGCTGACCATCATCGGCAGCGCCATTCACCGGGTGGAGCGTAGGGAGATTCGTCGCCGGGCACAGCCGAATATCCCGACGACGCCCGCGTGGTCTTCCCCGAACGGCGTGTCGGCCGTGGAGGTCAGCAGCCGAGGCGCCTGGTGGACAGGGCGATGTCGTCGATCCAGAGATCGAACTCGCCCGGCGTGGTGCCGCCCTGGTAGAGCTGCCAGCCGATCTTGACGGTGTTCACCGTCGGCAGGACGAACGGCACGTCGTTGCCACCGTGTTCGGTGGTGGAGGCGGTCAGCTCCGGGTTCGCCACCCCGTCGATCCACACCGCGACCCGGTTGTCCGCCGGGTCAAGCTGCCACTCGAAGCACTGCCAGGTGTCCTCGACGACCGGGGCGGACTCGCGCCAGTTGGTCCAGTCGCCGGTCGGCCCGCCGTCGGCGCCCACCCCCCAGAAGATGCCGGGAACCGTGGGTGCGTACTGCCCGCCGATCGGACGGACGATCTCCGAGCTGCCGGTGCCGGTCGCCTCGACCAGGGTGAAGTGCGCCCAGTCCGGGCCGGTGGGGAAGGCATCGACGCGCAGCCGCATCCGACCGTAGAAGCGGTTTCCTGGCGCGGCGAAATCATCGACGCGAAGGAAGGCTCGTCCGTTGTCGACGGTGTGAATGTGCAACACCTGGTTGCCACGACGGGCACGTTCCACGGTGAGTGTGCCGTTGCGCGTGTCGATGCCCCAGTCCAGGGTGCTGGCGCCACCGCGCGGCAGTCGCTCGAAGTCCTCGCAGAAGAGCATCTGCCGGGTGCAGGAGCCTCGGTGGGCGGCGTCCGCGGCGTCGGACGGGACACTGCCGACCGTGACGCCGACCGTCAGGGCCGTCAACGCGGCAAGAAGGCTGCGCATGTTCTCCTCCAGGAGCTGATTTCCACCACGGCAAATTGGGGTGGCGAGGCTTGGGAGCGTTCCCATATATAGCAGATGTTGGATCTACTTGCCTGCGTTGTCCTACCCCTCGGCGGGGCGCATACTGAGCTCGACCTCGTCGTCTCGTTCGCCGTTCTGCCGCAACCGCGAACGCACGACGGGGTTTCTCCATCCGCACGGTGTTTGATACGGCGCAGTTGTGGACGTGTTACAGAGGAGTACCAGCCATGAGACCGATCGTCCTGGTGCACGGCTTCTGGGTGACGCCCCGCAGCTGGGAGCACTGGATCTCCCACTATGAGAGCAAGGGCCACCAGGTGGTGGCCCCCGCATACCCAGGATTCGAGGTCGAGGTGGAGGCGCTCAACGCCGACCCGGCCCCGATCGCACAGGTGACGGTGCCGCAGATCATCGCCCACCTCGAAGAGGTCGTGCGGGGGCTGCCGGAGGCTCCGATCGTCATCGGTCACTCCGCCGGTGGCGCCTTCACCCAGATCCTGCTCGACCACGGCTTCGGCGCCGCTGGCGTGGCGCTCAACTCGGCACCCACCGAGGGTGTTCGCGTGGTCCCCCTGTCCCAGGTCAAATCCACTTTCCCGGTGCTCAGGAACCCCGCCAACCGACACAAGGCGGTCGGCTTGACCCTCGAACAGTGGAAGTACGCCTTCACCAACACGTTCACCGACGAGGAGTCGCGGGCACTCTACGAGCGCTACCACATCCCCGCCCCCGGCGGCATCGTGTGGGGCGGTGTCTTGGCCAACTTCCAGCCCGGTCACCAGGACACCTGGGTCGACTACCAGAACGATGACCGCGCGCCGCTGCTGTTCGTCTCCGGCGGTGAGGACCACATCATGCCGCCCGCCGTACAGAGGTCGAACGCGGAGCATTACACCTCCAACACCGTCACCGAACGCCGCGAGTACCCGGGGTACGCCCACCTGCTGCCGGCCCAGCAGGGGTGGCAGCGGATCGCGGACGAGGTGCTCGACTGGGCCGTGCGGCAGGCGGCATGACCGACGTACGGATCACGCCCATCGGCGGTCCGACCGTGCTGATCGAGGTCGACGGTTGGCAGTTGCTCACCGACCCGACGTTCGACGAGCCCGGGCGGACCTACCAGTTCGGCTGGGGCACCGCCTCACGCAAGCTAGCCGGCCCCGCACTGGCCGCCGAGTCGCTCGGCGACCTCGACGCGGTGCTGCTGACCCACGACCACCATGCCGACAACCTCGACGACGCCGGCCGGGGCCTGCTGCGGGCGGCGAGCCGGGTCGTCACCACGGTGGCCGGCGGCCGGCGACTCGGTGCCGGCGCCACCGGCCTGGCACCGTGGCAGCACACCACACTCACCGCACCCGGCCGCCCGACCATCGAGGTCATCGCGACCCCGTGCCGGCACGGCCCACCACTGAGCCGGCCGGTCGTCGGCGAGGTGACCGGGTTCGTGCTGCGCTGGCCCGGCCAGCGGCACGGTCCGCTCTGGATCACCGGCGACACCGTGCTCTACGACGGAGTCCGTCAGGTCGCCGACCGGTTCGCCATCGGCACCGTCGTACTGCACCTCGGAGCGGTGCGGTTCGGCCTCACCGGTCCGCTGCGCTACACGATGACCGCAGCCGAGGGCGCCGAACTGTGCGGTCTGCTCAAGGCCCACACCGTGCTACCGGTGCACTACGAGGGCTGGGGTCACTTCCGCGAGGGCCGACCGGCGATCGAGGCCGCCTTCGCCGCAGCTCCGTCCCCGGTCCGGGAGAGCCTGCGCTGGCTCACCCCCGGCACGGCCACTACCCTCACGGTCTGAGCGAGCGGGTGACCCGAGCGACGACAAGAGCCCGAACAAACTGTCTCAGCGGCATATTCATGTCACAGCGACATGTCGCTCAGCACCGACAATCCGTCCGGCCGCCCGGCTACGAGGAAAGACCACCATCATGAACGGCCCCGCCCAGAGGAAGATCGCCGAGACGCCGACGGCGAGGCAGCGACGGGTGTGGGACAGGTCCGCACCCCGCTACGACAAGCAGATCGCGTTCTTCGAGCGGGTCCAGTTCGCCGGTGGCCGCGAATGGCTGGGTGCCCGCGCGCGTGGTCGGGTGCTGGAGGTCGCCATCGGCACCGGCCGTAACCTGCCGTACTACCCCGTCGACACGACGGTGACGGGCGTCGAGCTGAGCCGGGCGATGCTGGACATAGCGCGGCGACGGGCCGCAGATCTCGGCCGCACCGTCGACCTGCGCGAGGGCGACGCGGAGGAGCTGCCCTTCGCTGCCGCCTCGTTCGACACCGTGGTCTGCGCCCTCTCACTGTGTAGCATTCCGCGGCCGGCGCGGGCGATCGACGAGATGAAGCGGGCCCTCGTACCCGGCGGCCGACTGCTCCTGCTGGACCACATCGGTAGCACGTGGCCACCGATCTACGCCGCGCAGTGGCTCCTTGAACGGCTGACGATTCGCTCGGCCGGCGAGCACCTCACCCGCCGTCAGCTGCCACTCGTGCGGACGGCAGGGTTCACCGTCGTCGAGGCCGAGCGGTCGAAGGCCGGCACCGTCGAACGCGTACACGCGGTCAAGCCCGCGTGAGCAGCCGGCGTACGCCAGGAACCGAGCATCGCTCGCCTTAATATGAGTTAACTGGTATAGATCTTTCTCTATGGATTCCGGTTAGGTTGGCGGTGGCCCACCTGATCCGGCTGGCGTACCTCCGAGGCGCCCGGCAGCGGCACCGGCCAGGTCAACGGGCTGCGACACCCGCAGCATCGTCGCCCAAACCCCGAGGGCGGAGCGCGGCGGGACAACCCCGCCCCGATCGCGGCGCACCCCCGATCCGCGCCGCCGTTTCCACAGGAGGCAATAGATGAGACGAGTTCTCACCCTCGCGGCAGCAGCGATCCTGCTGCCCGTCGGTGCCATCGCCGTCGCGGTAACCCCCGCCGCAGCGGCCCCACTGCCCACCCCGGACACCGCCAGCGCCGCCGTGGCGGCCGCATCGTCGGAGATGCTCGCCGCGATGCAGCGTGACCTCGATCTGACCCCCACCGAGGCGCGCACCCGGATCGCCCGGGACGACAAGGGAACCAGGACGGACGCCAGTCTGCGCCGGTCCCTGGGCTCGTCGTACGCCGGTGGCTGGATGACCGCCGACGGCCTGGTCGTCGCCGTTACCGGCAAGGTCGCAGCCAACCGGGTCAAGGCCGCTGGCGCGCAGGCGACGATCGTCGAGCGCAGCGGCGCCGAGTTGGACCGGATCAAGGCGACCCTGGACCGCCACGCAGCCAAGGCGCCGGCCGGCGCGGTACCCGGCTGGTACGTCGACGTCACGACCAACACCGTCGTGGTCCTCGCCAACGGGAACACCGCAGCGGCCGCGAAGTTCGTCCGCACGAGCCGCGTCGACGCCACCGCGGTCCGGGTGGTCAGCACCACCGAGGCTCCTCGGCTGCTCTACGACGTCCGGGGCGGCGACGCCTACTACATGGGCGGACGCTGCTCGGTCGGGTTCTCGGTGACCGGAGGCTTCGTCACCGCCGGACACTGTGGCCGCACCGGCACCGCCACCCAGGGCTACAACCAGGTGACCCAGGGCACCTTCCGCGGCTCGTCGTTCCCGGGCAACGACTACGGCTGGGTCCAGACCAACTCGAACTGGACGCCGCAGCCGTGGGTCAACAACTACTCAGGCGGCAACGTGACGGTCGCCGGCTCCACCGAGGCCGCCGTCGGTGCGGCGGTCTGCCGCTCCGGCTCGACCACCGGCTGGCGGTGCGGCACCATCCAGGCCAAGAACCAGACCGTCAACTACGCCGAGGGCTCGGTCAGCGGACTGACCCGCACGAACGCCTGCGCCGAGCCGGGCGACTCGGGCGGGTCGTGGCTGTCCGGCCAGCAGGCCCAGGGCGTGACCTCGGGTGGCTCCGGCAACTGCTCCTCCGGCGGGACCACCTACTTCCAGCCGGTCAACGAGATCCTCTCGGCGTACGGCCTGACGCTGCGCACCAGTGGCGGTGGTAACGAGCCGCCGCCGCCCACCGGGTGCAGCGGCTACGAGGCGACCTACACCGGCAGCATCTCCTCCGGCCAGAGTCGCTACCAGCCGAACGGCAGCTACTACTACTCGTCCTCCTCGGGCACCCACCGCGGTTGCCTGGACGGGCCGACCGGGGTGGACTTCGACCTCTACCTGCAAAAGTGGAGCGGATCGGCCTGGGTCGACGTGGCCGGCTCCTACAGCGCCGGGCCGGATGAGTCGCTGACCTACAACGGCACGGCGGGTTACTACCGCTTCGAGGTGCACGCGTACAGCGGCTCCGGCAGCTACTCGCTGGGCATCACCAACCCCTGACCCTTCGACGGCCCGGTGGCGGGGTGCGGATCGGACGCACCCCGCCACCGGCGTTCGGCCGTCCCGGGTCGGGGCTGACGTCACCGGGTCACGCCACTTCCGCTGGCCGCTCGTCGCGGCCGGAGAGCTCGCGCAACAGGTCCGCCGCGCGCCCTGCCCCGCCCGCCTTACGGCTCTGCTCACTCCAGTAGCAGCTGCGCTGCCGGAAGCCGTCCTCCGAAAGCAGCCGACGCAGCTTGCCGGTGATCTCGTCCGGGTCCACCTGGGGCGGTTCGTCGAGGGCCAGCCCGACACCCGCGTCGACCGCCCGGGCGGCGACGTCGTAGCAGTCCAGCCAGAACGGGGTGATCAGCATCGGCTGTCCGAAATGGATCCCCTCGTGGAAACCGTTCGCACCGCCGTGGCAGACGAAGGCGCGTACCCCCGGGTGAGCGAGCACCGCAAGTTGGGACGGTACCCACTCCTCGACCCTGATGTTCGCCGGCAGCGGTCTGGTCAGCACGCAACGTTGCTGGGGTGGCAGTTTCCACAGCACCTGGTGTTCCGGGCCGATCCGACCGAGTGCTTCGGCGAACGCGTCGAGCTGGGCAGCGGAGAGACTGGCCAGGGTGCCCAGGCAGACGTACACCACGCTGGTCTGCTGGTCCAGCCAGTCGGTCAGTTCGTCGCAGGGTCGCCCGGGCGTCGTGGTTTCCTCAGGCACCATCGCGCCCAACAGGTGCAGATGGTCCGGTGCGGGAAAGGGGTACTCCAGCCCGAACACGGTGTAGCCGAAGACGGCGACCGCTGCGGCGGCGTACTCAGCGGGGTCACCGGAGGCGTTGGCCAGGCCGCGGGCCCGGCGCCGCCAGGTCGGCCCGGCCAGCGCGCGCAGCAGCGCCATGTGCAGCCGTGCGCGGAACAGCACATTGGTCAACCGCTGTGCCCCGGTCAGCCGGCGCGGAAGCCCCGAGGTCGGCGTCGGGTAGTCCCACGGCAGACGGCTCAGGTAGGCGGCGCTGATCGGATACGGCACGCTCAGCACGTAGGGCACGCCCGCAGTGGTCGCCGCGTCGAGTGCGCCGAGGTTCATCACGTCGATGACCATCAGCCGGGGGTCGACCCGCTCGATGTGGTCCAGGCTGCGCCGGTATACCTGTGCGGTGGCGTCGGCCGTACGTACCGCCCGGGCGAGAGCGGCCAGGCCGGCGGTGGTACGTCGTCCACCGGCCATCGCCGCATACAGTTCGCCCTCGATCCGCACCGGCACGTCGGCGCCGGGCAGATAACGCAGCGGGCTGCCGAGCGCAGCCGCCTCGACCCGGTGCCGGGCGTCGACGTCGACGCTGAACCACAGATCCGGTTCACCCCGTCGGGACATCTCGGCGGCGATGGTCAGCAACGGGTTGAGCTGTCCGGGGTGGGACGGGCTGGCGAACATGATCGGCCTGCGGGGCACGGCCCCGGCTGCTGCTGGCACCTCGGCTCCTGACACGTCGACACCGGTACGTCGGCTTCGGGCTCGGCGTCATGGCCTGAGGCGTACCGGCAGGTGGTCGTAGCCACGGAGCACCCGGGTCGGCCGGCGTTGCGGTACGCCGTCCAGCGCCAGATCGGGGTACCGCTCGAACAGGCTGCGCAGTCCGATCTCGCCCTCGAGTCGGGCCAGGTTGGCGCCGAGACAGTAGTGTGCCCCGCTGGAGAAGGCGAGATGGTCGCGCGCGTTGCCCCGGGTCACGTCGAAGCGGTCCGGATCGGCGAAGACAGCCGGGTCCCGGTTGGCCCCGCCCAGCATCGGCACCACGACCTCGCCCCGGCGTAGCCGTACCCCGGCCACCTCGGTGTCGGTCCGGCAGTATCGGGCAGTCGTCTGCACCGGGGAGTCATAACGCAGGATCTCCTCCACCGCGTTCGGCCACCGGTGCGGCTCGGCACGCAGCAGGGCGAGTTGCTCGGGGTGGGCCAGCAGTAGCGCCGTGCCGGTGCCGAGGAGATTCACGGTCGTCTCGAAGCCCGCCGCCATCAGCAGGCCGGCGAGGACGACCAGTTCCTCCTCGGTCAGCCGTTCACCGTCGCTGTCCAGGAGTACCAGTTGGCTCAGCAGGTCGTTGCCGGGATCGGCGCGCAGGCGGGCGAAGTGTCCCCGCAGCCAGGCGTTGAGCTGCCGGATCCCCGCCTCGACACGGCGGAACTCGCCGAGGGAGAGCCCAAGGTCCAACGCCGGCGACATGGCGGAACCCCAGTCCAGGAAGCGTTGGCGCAGTTGCCGTGGCACGCCGAGGATCTCGGCGATCATGGTGACCGGTAGCAGACTGGCGTAGCGCGCAACCAGATCCACCGGCCCGCGGTGCGGGGCGGCCCGGCCCAGTTCGTCGAGCAGGTCGGCACAGTGCCGCTCGACCTGGGACCGCAGACCCTCGATCGCCCGGGCGGTGAAGACCTTGACGACGAGTCGACGGTAGCGGGTGTGCGCGGGAGGGTCGGTGACGAGCATCGACGGCGGATCGATAGGCCCGATCGGCATCCCCCGCCGGCTCAGCCGGCGCAGCGTCGCCAGCGGGCGGGGCACCGGAACCGTGTCCGGATGCACGCCGAACGCGTCGCGGCGGAGTACCTCGGTGACCACGTCATGCCGCGTGGCACTCCACATGAGGCGGCCACGGACGAGGGCACCGGTCTGGCGGACCTGGCGATAGAACGGGTACGGGTTCTCGCGGATCACCGGGTCGAGAAAGAGCCGGGCCTGCGTGTCGCCCCGACGTGCGGCGGCGGCGATGCCGAGCCGCAGCAGACCGTGCCGCACCGTCCACCGCAGGAGGGTGCCGGGCCCGGACATCACGCTCCCGCCACCCGAGATGAAATGCCCGTCTCAGATCGCCGATCCGGTGCGTCCACCCGCCTCATTCCCCCACCTGAAAGCCGGCACAAGGACCCACGCACGCAAAGACCATCACGCCCAGGATCACGTCCGGAAGCTCAATTCGGGTCATACGCTAGAGACGAACGAGAGGCGACTCCCAAAGGCTGACAGACATCAGAATGATGCCGTGACCCCGGCACCACCTCTCGGCTACGCTGCCCCGAAGTGATCAACGGGAGCGGCGGTGGCGTGAGAACGCCACGCCGGAGAATTTCGCCACAGAAACGTCAGGAACAGCCGCCGAGAACAGGCGGCTGACCTCACCTTGTCTCCACCGCCGCGCGCCTCGTCCGTAGCGGCCAATCTCGACCGCAGCGACACCCTCCGCACTTCCGGAACCGGGCACGATCGCGAATGCCATCGGTGCCCCGGTCCGGTGCGGTAGCGAGCGAAAAGGTGACCAGTGATCAATCCGGGCCGTACGTCGTTAACCACATACCAATCAGACATCTGGGTAGCAAGCCGTTTGTCTCCGAAAAACCCGCAGTTCAATGTGTGCGGATGGGAACAGTTCGTCGGCCCCCTCGACCACGGGCTCCTGCTCAGCTGCGTACGGCAGGCGATAGAGTCCAATGACGCGCTGCGATTACGCTTCGACGAAAAAGACGGACTGCCCTTCCAATGGGTGGAGCCTGAGCAGGCAGTGGTCGAGGTCCACGATTTCACCAGCGCCCCCGACCCGCACGAGGCGTGCCATTCCTGGATGGCACAGTCGTTCGCCGAGCCCTTCGAGCTGCACCGCAACCGGCTCTACCGGCTGGCCCTGCTGCGGGAGAGCGAGTCCGTCGCGTACGCCTACCTCAACGCCCACCACCTGGTCACCGACGGTTGGGGCGCCCGGCTGCTGCTGCGGCAGGTCTGCGCCGGGTACGCGGCGGCCCTCGCGGGAACGGCTCCGGTCGCGGGCGGACGCCCGTCCTACCTGGACCTGGTGCGGGACATGGCCGACTACGCCGGATCCGTTGAGCGCAAGCGGGACGTCGAACACTTCCGCGCCTGCCTTGACGGCATCACCCCAGCCCTGTTCGCCCCTCGTACCACCGGCCGTTACCGGACCGCCCGGCACAGCTTTCCCCTACGTCCGGAGCTCGTCGACCGGATCCGGGCCACCGGTCAGTCGCCGTTCACCGTCTTCGCGGCGGCCCTCGCGGTCTGCCTCGGTCGTATCCATCGGGCCGAACAGGTCGTGCTCGGCGTGCCGATGCTCAACCGGAGCACGTACGCGCAGCGGCACACCGTCGGCCACTTCGCCAACGAACTGCCGGTGCCGGTCGCGGTTCCCGGTACCCGCACGATGCTCGCACTGGCGGCCGAGCTGCAGCAGACCCTGCGCTCGATGCGTACCCATCAACGCCTGTCGCGGGGCGAACTGCTGCGCGAAGTCACCCCACCCCATGGGCCCCGTCAGCTCTACGACGTGACCCTCTCCTGGCTACGCTGGCCACGTCCGGAGTTGATTCCCGGCATCGCCCACCGGACACTCGGTGCCAGCCGGGTAGGTGAGCAGAACGCTCTGGCCGTGCTCGTCAACGAGTACGACGACGGCACGTTGACCGTCGACCTCGACTACTCCCGTGACGTGTTCGACGAGGACTTCACCGCCGAGGCGTTGGGCCGACACCTCGTCACCCTCCTCAGCCACGCGCTCGACCGGTCCGACGTGCCCCTGAACCGGATCCCGATGCTCAGCGACGCCGAACTCGACCAGGTCACCGGGGCGCACGGCGACTGCGACGTGGACCATCCGACCGAGGCGACACTCCACGCTCTGTTCGAGGAACAGGCAGCCCGGACACCCGACCGGATCGCCGTGGTGGTGGACGGTACTGGCGAGACGCTCAGCTACGCCGACCTCGACGCGCGAGCCAACCGGGTGGCGCAGGCGTTGCGTGCCGACGGCGTCGGCCGCGACGACCGGGTGGCGATCCTGGCCGAGCGGGGAGCGTCGCTGCTCGCCGCGATCCTCGGCACTTTGAAGGCGGGCGGGGCGTACGTCCCCGTCGACCCGGATCATCCGCCGGCCCGGATCCGGTACCTGCTCGCCGACAGCGGCGCGAAGGTCCTGCTGACCTGCGGTGCGCAGCCGGCCTCCCAAGGCGGCGGCCCGGATGCCGTCCCGGGCCTGACCGTGCGCTGCCTCGACGCGCTGACGACCTACCCGAGCGACCCGGTCGCACCGTCCGCCCGGCCTACCGACCTCGCGTACGTCATCTACACCTCGGGATCGACAGGCGCCCCCAAGGGAGTGATGGTCGAACACCGTTCGGTGGTTAACCGGCTGGCGTGGATGCAGCGCTGTTACCCGCTCGACGGCGACGACGTGCTCGTGCAGAAGACCCCGATCTCGTTCGACGTGTCGGTGTGGGAGCTGTTCTGGTGGGCGCTCGCGGGTGCTCGACTCGTCCTGCCGTGCCCCGGGGCGCACCGGGATCCCCGCACGCTGGTGACCACCGTGGCACGGCACGGAGTGACGGTCATCCACTTCGTGCCGTCGATGTTCGGGCCGTTCCTCGACCTGCTGGCCGAGGCACCGGAACTGCGCCGGCAGGCCGACCCGCTCCGGCTGGTCTTCGCGAGCGGTGAGGAGCTGCCCGCCCGACGGGTCGACGAGTTCCACAGGTTGTTCCACCGACCGCCCGGCACCGACCCCTCCGCCGGGCCCTGGCTGATCAACCTGTACGGGCCGACCGAGGCGACGGTCGACGTCACACATCACGAGTGCCACCCCGATCCGGACCGGCCGACGCGACGCGTGCCGATCGGCCGACCGATCGACAACGTCCGGCTCTACGTGCTCGGCCGGGACGACCAGCCGCAGCCGGTGGGCGTACCCGGTGAACTTTGCGTCGCCGGGGTCGCCGTCGCCCGGGGCTACCTGGGACGCGCCGGGGTCGGCGGGACCGGGACCGGCGGGCAGGCGCCGGCCGCCACCCGGTTCGTCACCGACCCGGTGCGCGGCGAGGGCCGGATGTACCGCACTGGTGACCTCGCCCGGTGGCTCGCCGACGGCAACCTCGAATATCTCGGCCGGCTCGACGGGCAGGTGAAGATCCGGGGCAACCGGGTCGAGACCGGCGAGGTCCAGCAGGTGCTCGTCGGCTACCCGGGGATCCGCGAGGCCGCGGTCGTCGCCCGTACCTCCGCCGGTCGGGACCTCCACCTGGTCGGCTACTACGTGGCGGAGGCGGACCTCGACCCGGCGCGGCTGCGCGGTCACCTGCTGCGCCACCTGCCGGACTTCATGGTGCCCGCCTTCTTCGGCCGGCTGGACCGGATGCCTCTCACCACGAACGGCAAGCTCGACGTCGCGGCGTTGCCCGTACCGGTGGCACGGCCGCATCAGGAGCCGGCGCAGGCGCCCCGCGACGACGTGGAGCGCACCCTGGCCACGATCTGGTCACGGGTGCTGGACCTGCCGTCGGTCGGCATCCACCAGGATTACCACGCCATCGGCGGCGACTCGATCCTGGCGTTGCGCATCCGTGCCGAGGCGGAACGGCAGGGCCTGCGTTTCACCCTCGCCGACCTGGCCGAACACCCGACCATCGCGGCGCTGGCGCAGCACGCCCGACGCACTGCGCCCGCCGACCTGTCACCCAGCCCGCCCGCTGCGGAGGCCCCGTTCGCACTCGTGTCCCCGCTCGACCGGGCCCGGCTCGGCGACGCAGCGGACGCCTTTCCCGCCACCGCGCTCCAACTCGGGCTCCTCTACCACAGCAGCGAGCACGAGACGGCCACCGCCTACCACGACGTCTTCCGTTACGAGGTCCGGATGCCGTGGCACGAGGACGCCTTCCGCGCGGCGTACGACCGGCTGGTCACCCGGCACCCGGGCCTGCGCTCCGCCTTCGACGTGGGTGGCTGCACCGAACCGCTGCAGATCGTGCACACCCGGATCGCCGGCGGCCTCGACATCGCTGATCTGCGTACCCTCGATCCGGACGCCGCCCGGGCCGAGGTGCTGGCACACATGCGACAGCGACGCCGCCACCGGTACGCGTTCGACCAGCCGCCGCTGTTCCTGTTCCGGGCACATGTCCTCCCCTCCGGCGTGGTCGACCTGGTGTTCAGCTTCCATCACGTGCTTCTGGACGGCTGGAGCGTCGCCACCGTTGTCGGTGACCTGTTCCGCGACTACCTGCACCTGATCGGCGCCGGAATCGAGGCGGTCGCCGAGACGACGCTGCCCGGCCCGGCCGCATACGTCGTCGAGGAACGCCGCGCGCTCGCCTCCACGTCGGCCCGGCGATTCTGGGCCGACCGGCTCGACGGCGCCGAGCTGACCCAGCTCGACGGCTTCCGGCAGTACGAGCCGCCGGGCGACGATGAGTCGCCGACGCAGCTGGTCCCGCTGCCGATGGGTCTGGAGCAGCGGGTACGCGCCTTCGCCCACGATCACGGACTCCCGCTGAAGTCGGTGTTCCTCGCCGCCTACTGCCTGACGCTGCGGCTGTACTCCGGCGCCACGGACGTGACCGTCGGGCTGGTCACCCACGGCCGACCCGAGCGGGACGGAGCGGAGCGGCTGGCCGGGCTCTTCCTCAACACGGTGCCGTTGCGTCTTCGGTCCGAGCACCCCTGCTGGCTGGAAGCTGTCCGCGAGGTGCACCAGCGGGAGCAGGAGTGCCAGCCGTACCGGCGTTATCCGCTGCACGCCATCCAGCACGACCGGGGCGGCGGGCCGGTCTTCGAGCTGGCTTTCAACTACGTGCACATGCACGTCCTGGCGCCGCTGCTCGGACTTCCCTCGATCACGCTGCTCGGTTTCGACGCCTGGGAGGAGACCAACTTCGCGTTGCTGCTCAACGTCTTCGTCCACCCGGCGGAGCAGCGCATCTCACTGCGGATCGACGCCGACCGCCGGACGTTCACCCGGGCGCAGACCGACCTGATCGCCGAGACGTACCTGCGGATCCTCGCCCGGATCACCGACGAACCGGACGCCACACCGGACTTCGGGTTCCTGGCCCCGGCCACGCCGGTGGTCACGGCCGGTCCGGTCAGGCCGGCGAGCGGGCCGCACAGCGACATCGTCCGCCGCCTCGTCGATCACGCGCGGCACACGCCGGAGGCCGTGGCGGTCGCCGCCGGGACCCGTCGGTGGACGTACGCGCGGTTGCGGCAGAAGGTCGACCGAATCGCGTACGCGCTGATCCACGCCGGGGTGCGTCCGGGCGACCTGGTCGGGATCGCGGTGGGCCGCTCCCCCGAGATGATCGCGTCGATCTACGGCGTCGCCCGTGCCGGCGCGGCCTGTCTGCCGCTGGACGTGACCTACCCGCCGGAGCGGATCGCGGCGATGCTCACCCAGGCGCGACCGGTCCGAATCATCGCGGACCGGTCGCACGCCGAACTGGTGGGCCGACCCGGGATCGTGCTGGTCGTGGAGGACATCCTCGCACCGCCTCGGGTCGTCACACCGGCCCCACTGCCCCGGCACCGGCCGGACGACCTGCTCTACGTGCTCTTCACCTCCGGTTCCACCGGCGTACCGAAGGCGGCGGCAGTGTCCCACGCCGCCTTCGGCAACCTGCACACGTGGCAGACGGGAGCGGCCAGTGCGGCAGCCGGCGGCGTCACCCTCCAGTTCGCACCGCTCAGCTTCGACGTGTCGTTCCAGGAGATCTTCACCACGATCAGTGCCGGCGGGACGCTCCAACTCATCGACGAACGGCAGCGGCGAGACACCTCGGAGCTGCTGCGACTGCTCGACCGGGAGTCCGTCGAACGGGTCGCCCTGCCGTACGTGATGCTCCAGCAACTCGCCGGGGCCGCGGTGACGCTGGGGATCCACCCCCGCGCGCTGCGGGTGGTGATCTCGTCGGGAGAACAGCTCCGGGTGACCGCCGAGATCCGCCGGTTCATCGCGGCCCTGCCGGCCGGCGCGGTCCTGGAGAACCAGTACGGACCGACCGAGACCCACGTCGTCACCGCGTACCCGATGACCGGCGACCCGGACCGGTTCCCCGATCTCCCCCCGATCGGGCCGGCGATTCCCGGGGTCGAGCTGTACCTGTTGGACGGGCGGATGCGTCCGGTACCAACCGGAGTCGCCGGGGAGCTGTACCTGGGCGGCGTCCAGGTGGCGCGGGGCTACCACCGGCAGCCCGGACTGACCGCTCAACGGTTCGTGCCCAACCCGTCCGGTACGCCCGGTGCGCGGCTCTACCGCACCGGAGACCTGGCCCGGGTGCTGCCCAACGGCGACCTGGTCTGGCTCGCGCGTACCGACACCCAGACCAAGATCCGGGGTTTCCGGGTGGAGCCGCTTGAAGCCGAGATAGCGCTGATGAAGCTGGCCACGCACCACCCGGGCATCCGCGAGGCCGCGGTGGTGGCTCGACGCCCGGACAACGCCGATGCCTTCCTGGCCGCCTTCGTCGTCGGTGAGCCGGCTCGGGTCGACCTCACCGACCTGCGGCGCCGGCTGCGGGAAATGCTGCCCGAGCAGTTGGTGCCCACCCACTTCCACTGGCTACCGGAGATGCCGCTGACTCCGAGCGGCAAACGCGACGAACGCCGACTGCGCGAGCTTCCGCTACGCATGGAAGCGGCTCGGCCAACGGTGCCCCGCAACCGGTACGAACGCGTCCTCGCGGAGATCGTCGCGGAGTTGCTCCACCTGCCGCAGGTCGACGTCCAGGACAACCTGTTCGAGCTGGGTGCCACCTCGCTCACCGCGATGCGCCTGGTCACGCTCATCGAGAGGCGGTACGGCGTGGTCGTGCCAGTCGCCGCCTTCGTCACCGCCCCGACCGTGTCCAGCCTCGCCGCGCTGCTTCGGGCGGGCGGAGCGGACCCGGCGTCGGTCGACCCGCTGGTGCCGATACGTGCCGCCGGTGAGCGAACGCCGCTTTTCCTCGTTCACCCGATCGGCGGCAACGTCCTGTGCTACCTGCCGCTCGCCCGGCACCTGCCCCGGGAGCAGCCTGTCCACGCGCTCCAGGCTGCCGGCATCACCGCCGGGACGAAGCCGCTGCGGTCCGTGCCGGCACTGGCGGCCAGCTACCTCGCCGCGATCCGCCGGGTCCAGCCGCACGGGCCGTACACGATCGGCGGCTGGTCGTTCGGCGGCGTCGTGGCCTTCGAGATGGCCCGCCAGCTCAACCGGGCGGCCCGCCGGCTCGACCCCACCGGAGCCCGCCCGGTAGAGCAGCTGATCCTCATCGATCCCATCGCCAGACGCTCCGACGAGCCGGTGCCAGTGACCGACGACGTGCTGCTCGACTGGTTCTTCTGGGAACTGATGCCGCTCGACCAGGACCGGCCGCTACTGGAGCCGATTCCGTCGAATCTGACTTCGCCCCAGGAAAGGCTGGACTTCGTCGCCCGCCGGGCCGGCGCCGCCGGGGTGTTACGCCCGGGCGACTCGCCGGCGGCGGTGCGTCGGCTGTTCGAGGTGTTCAAGGCCAACTGGGAGGCCATCATCGCCTACCGTCCCGAAGTCGTCGACCAGAACATCACCCTGCTGCGGGCCTCCGACCCGCTTCCGCCTCTGCTCAAACCCATGCACGACATCGCCGGGTCGCTGCACCTCGACCCGCTCAACGGGTGGGGTGAACTGACCACGGGCCGGATCGACGTGCTCGATGTGCCTGGCGACCATCTGGCACTGATGGACCCGCCGCACGTGGTGGACGTGGCCCACCGGATCGCCGAGCTGCTGGCCGGTTCCACCACACCGGTGACCGGCCAGAGCGAATCCAGCCCGGTTGGCGGCGGCCGGTGATGGCGGCAGCGGACGGAACG
Organism: Verrucosispora sp. WMMD703; assembly: GCF_049178935.1. NCBI lineage: Bacteria > Bacillati > Actinomycetota > Actinomycetes > Micromonosporales > Micromonosporaceae > Micromonospora > Verrucosispora sp. WMMD703. The sequence goes on from NZ_JBMHMM010000004.1 coordinate 4,142,613, forward strand.
CGACGCCCGGCGCGACGACGCCCCAAGGCACTCATCATCGGCGCGGGCATCGGCGGGTTGGCGGCAGCCGCCACCCTGCGTCACGTCGGTGTCGACGTGGAGATCTACGAAAAAGCCGGTGACATGCGGCCCGGCGGATCGGCGCTGTCGCTGAGCGCCAACGCGCGCGTCGCACTGCGCACCCTCGGCCTCGATCTCGACGTCGAGCGGCGGGGCCGCGCCTACCCGGCACTGCGGCTCTGCACCGCCACCGGCGATCCGATCAGGACCGTGTCGTTCGCGCGGCTCGGTGACCGACTCGGAGCACAGAACGTCGCCATCCACCGGGCCGAGCTGCACCAGGCGCTGCTCGCCGCCGCCGGCGACCCACCGGTGCGGCTCGGCGCCACGGCCCGGCGGTTCCGGGTGACCGGCGACCACGTCCGGGTCGACTTCCACGAAGGGCAGACCGCCGAGGGGGACCTGCTCATCGGTGCCGACGGATTCCATTCGGCCGTCCGCCGGCAGATAGCCGGACTCGAGCGGCCCCGCGAACCGGGGTACGTCTGCTGGCTGGCTACCCTCCCGTTGCGACACCCGAAGATCCGTGACGGCTACGCCGCCCACTACTGGGGACGGGGCCAGCGGTTCGGCCTGGTTCAACTCGACGGCGACCGGGTCTACTGGTGGGGCACGCTGAACATGGCACCGGCTGTGGCCCGTGACTGGCGCGGCGGCAAGGCCGAGATCGAGCGGGCGTACTCCGGCTGGGCCGAGGAGATCCGGGTCGCTATCGCCCAGACGCCCGAGTCGGCGATCATCAGCGTGCCGGCCCGGGACCGGCCGTTCCTTGACCGGTGGGGCTGCGGACCGGTGACGCTGCTCGGTGACGCGGCCCACCCGATGTTGCCGAGCCTCGGCCAGGGCGCGGCGCTGGCCGTGGAGGACGCCGTCGTCCTCGCCCACTGCCTACGTCAGGCAGTCGATCTGCCCCAAGCCCTGCGACGCTACGAGACCGCGCGGCGCGATCGGACCCGCTGGATGGTCCGGGAAGCGTACTCGCTCAGTCGGGTCGAGCAGTTGGCCCACCCGATCGCCGACCTGGTCCGCCGGCTCTACCTGCGCTGGCTGCCCGATCGCCTCCTCGACCGGCGCAACGAGATCGCACTCACCTTCGCCGGCTCCCCGGACCCGACGGTGACCCCGAAATGATCGTGCCGACGACCGAGGCACGGCGGACGTTGAGCCCGCTCGAACGCTGGTACTGGATCGCCGATCAGGTGTCACCGCTCAACGTCGTTGCCCGCGTCCGGGTACGCGGGCCGTTACCAGCCCCTGTGCTCCGCGCCGCGCTGCACCACCTGCGCCGACGGCACCCGCTGCTGCGAGTGGCGATCGCCGCCGCGCCGGACGGGCGATCCCCCCGGTTCGTGCCTGTCGATCGGCCGATACCGCTGCATCAGGTGTCCGACGTCGAGGACGTTTCGTCGGATGCGACACCGGGCTGGGTGCGGCGAGTCAACGAGTACGAGCTCGTCGACCGGGTCGACTGGCGCACCGGCCCGCTGTGTCGAGCCGTGGTGCTCACCCGGGCCTCCAGCACCGGCGTGCCCGACGACGAGGTGCACGATCTGCTGCTGACCATGCCGCACTGCGTGGCCGACGGCACGACCGTGCTCTCGCTGCTGCGGCAGTGGATCGAACTCGCCAAGCCGGCGTACTCCGTCACCCAGGACGTCGACCGTGCCGAGTCGGCCGTGCCGGACCCGGTGGGCGCGCCGGGTGAGCCGGCGCTGCCCGCCTGCGAGGCGATGTTTCCCCGCCGGTACCGGGGCGTGCTCGGGGCGCTGCGGCTGCGGCGGCTGCTGCTCCGGGACCTGTACCGGGTGCACCGTCACCGTCCGGCCCGGGTCGTGCCGAGCCACTTCGTGCCGTTCACCGCGCGGCGTACCCGGCTGCTCGCCCGGAGCCTCACTCCGGAGCAGGTCGAGGCGCTGGTGGTGGCCTGTCGGCGGGAGGAGACCACGGTGCACGGCGCACTCGCGGCCGCGATGGTGCTGGCCGTCACCGCCGAGACCGGCCCACCGGCGCCGGGACACGTGACGATCGGCTCCCCGGTCACCTTCCGCGACGCGCTGGAGCCCGCCGTGCCCGAACGGGCCGTGGGGGCGTACGTCGCCACCGTGCCCACCCTCGTCAGATACCGTCCAGGGCTCTCCCTCTGGCAGCTCGCCCGCTCGATCAGCGACGATCTCGCGGCCCGTCGCCGGGCGGGCAGCCACTTTTCCATGATCGACCTGGTCGGGCTCACCGGTCCGAAGTCGGTCACCGCCAGCGGGCGGTTCATCGAGATGATGGAACGCAGCGGTCCGGTGAACCTGTGCCTGTCCAACATCGGCCGGTACGACTTCCCCGCCCGGATCGGGCCGTGGCAGCTCTCCGGTGCCCAGTTCGTCGCCGGCCTTTCCGTGTGCGGCTACCTCGTCTCCACGGTGAACACCAGCCACGGGCGCTTGTTCTGGAACTTCACCTACGTGCCCGACGCACTGCCCGAGCAGCGGGCGATCGGCCTGGTGGAGGCGAGCGTCGACGCTGCGCTCGCCGCGATCGGCTGCCGGCCGGGGCGGAGCCGCCCGTGATCAGGAGAGCAGCAGGGATCACGCCGTCGGGTCGCACCGTGGTGATCACCGGGGCGTCGTCCGGTCTTGGCAGGGAGGCGGCCCTACACCTCGAGCGGATCGGTTTCCAGGTCTGCGCCGGGGTGCGCGCCACGGCTGACGGCGAGCGGCTGCTCGCGGAGTCGTCGGCCGGCCGGTTGCATCCGCTGCGTTTCGACGTGACCGAGCCGGGTCAGATCCGGCAGGCGGTGGACGAGGTGGCCCGGCGGCTCGGCGAAGTCGGGCTCTGGGGCCTGGTGAACAACGCCGGTGTCGCTCAACCCGGTCCGTTGGAGTGCCTGTCCGGTGAGCAGTTCCGGCGGCAGTTGGAGACGAACGTGATCGGGCAGGTGGAGACGATCCAGGGGTTCCTGCCGCTGCTGCGGGCCGGCCGGGGGCGGATCGTGAACGTCACCTCGGGACTCGGCCGGGTGGCGCTGCCGTACCTGGGCGCCTACGCGGCGGCGCAGTTCGCCAAGGAGGCGATCAGCGACAGTCTGCGGCGCGAGTTGCGGCCGTTCGGTGTCACGGTCTCGGTGGTGCAGCCGGGCGCGATCCGTACGCCGATCTGGGAGAAGCTCGACCAGGCCGGGGAGGAGCTCATCGACGGCGTGCCGGAGCCGACCGCGGCGTTGTACCGGGCGGCGTTCCGGGCCTTCCTGCGCCGCAACGCACGCCAGGTGCATCGCAGCAGGACCACCCCCGGGCAGTACGCCCGGACGGTGGCCCGTGCCCTCACCGCGGCTCGGCCGAGGACCCGGTACCCGGTCGGCCCCGACGTACGAATCGCGAGCCTGGCCGCCCGGCTGTTGCCGGACAACCTGATCGACCGGAACCTCGCCGCGCTCGTCCCGCCGCGCGATGGCTGACTCACCGTCTCTCGCCCTCAGCCCGAACCGTGACGACCGACATCGAGAGGTGGCCAGACGTGGATACCGAGCAGAGCCGGGCACGAGCGCAGGCGTTGTTCGCCCGCAACCTCGAATACATCACCGAAGGACGGATCCGGGAATGGGTCGACCTGTTCGACCCGGACGGGGTGCTGGAGTTTCCGTACCCACCGCCGGGCGTCCGACCCCGGTTCGTCGGGCACCACCAGCTGTACGAGCACATGAAGGACTTCCCAAAGCAGTTCGACGTGCGCTTCTCCGGCCTGGTCTTCCACGAGACGACCGATCCCGAGTTGGTCATCGCCGAGTTCGTGGGTCACGGCAGGGGCGTGATCACCAAACGACCGTTCCACCAGGTCTACATCTCCGTGGTCCGCTTTCGGGACGGCAGGATCGTTCACTTCCGGGACTTCTGGAACCCGCTGGTGACCATCCGCACCGCTGCCACGGTCGGCCACGTGTGGCGCGGTCTCGTCGACCTGGTGCGAAAACGGCGGCCGGATACGTCCAGCCGCCGCTGAGGTGGCCTCCCCACGGTCCCTATCCGGCAGGGCGAAGCGTGGTCCGGACACCCGGTGGTGTCCGGACCACGATCGAGCCCGCTCAGCGTTGCAGAGTGAGCAGGCCGGGACGGTACGGCAGCAGGCCGTAGTCACCGCCGGAGTTGGGTGACCGTCCCTGGTACAGCAGTTGCAGGTTGCAGGGATCCACGGTCATGGTCTGGTCGGCGTTCGACCGGATGAGCTCGCCGTGGCTGATGTCGTTGGTCCAGGTGGCACCGCTGTTTGCCTTGCCCGCGAACGGGTTGCTCTCGCTGGTGGCCTGCGGGGTCCACGTCCCACCCAGACTCGTCGCGGTGAACGACCGGAAGTAACGACCCTGCGAACCGATCGCCTCGACAAGCATCAGGTACCGCTGCTGGCCCTGGAGCTTGTAGACCTGCACCGCCTCGAACAGGTTGTTCGTGGTGTCGGTCATGATCGTGGTGTAGTTCGACCCGAAGCTGCCGGGGAAGTTCCCGATCGGCATGCTGGCCCGGTAGATGCGGCCGTTGTCGCCGGCGAAGAACAGGTACATGTTCTGGTCGTCACCGATGAGCGCCTGGTCGATCGGACCGGTACCGGAGTTCGAGATCGACCCGGTGAACAACGTCTGGTGCGCCGACCAGCTGTTCACGTTCGTCGGGTTCGTCGAGGTCCGGTAGGAGAACGCCGGCCCACCCCACTGGTACGCCAACACCCAGACGTTACGCGGAGCGAAGTAGAACAACGACGGCGCGACGGCCGAGAACGGCATCGCGTTCTGGCTTGCCGAGCCCATCTGGTTCCAGTTCGAGAACAGACCGAAGTTCATCGAACCCCACGACGTGCCGGTGTCATGCGTGGTCCCGTAGACCAGGTGCTGACCGTTGTACGGCGCGTGGGTGAAGTCCTTCAACGACACCCAACCCGACCGCGGCTGCGCCAGCGCACCCGTCGACGACCACCGGTACGACGACGGCAGGTTGCAGGTACCGGTCGGCGGCGGCGTGGTCGGCGGGGTGGTGGTGGGTGGCGTGGTGGTAGGTGGGGTGGTGGTGGGTGGGGTGGTGGGGGTGACGCCGCCGGTGCAGGTCACGCCGTTGAGGGCGAAGGTGGTGGGGGCGGGGTTGCTGCTGTTCCAGGAGCCGTTGAATCCGAAGGAGGCGGTTCCGTTGGTGGGGATGCTGCCGTTGTAGCTGACGTTCCTGGCGGTGACGGCGGCGCCGTTCTGGGTCAGGGTGGTGTTCCATGACTGGGTGACGGTCTGCCCGGCGCCGAACGACCACGTCAACGTCCAACTGGTCAACGGGTCACCGAGGTTGGTGATGGTGACGTTGGCGCCGAAGCCGCCGGGCCACTGCGAGGACACCGCGTAGTTCACCGAACAGCCGGCCGCCGCCGCGCTTGCCGGCATCGCCACGACGAGCGCCGTGGACGCCAGCAGCGCGGCGCCGAACGATGCCGCGACGACATTGACGCGTCTGGATCTTGACATAAGGCATCCTCCCGATGGGATGGCAGATACACATTGGCTGTCATCGGTGTTAGGTGAACGTTAACAGCTGCGTCGTGTATATTACGGGAGCGCTCCCACGGCCTCAAGCATCGATCGGAGGCAATCGATCGTTGAATCCCGTTTGAGCTGGCAGACCTGGTCACCCACCAGTAGGGCACGTACGCGGACAGGCCGGGCCGACCCGGCAGGTGAACGTTCTCAGCGCATGACGGGCAGTCGACGTCACCCGACTCCACCCCACACACCAATCCTGAAGGGCACATCAGCGATGAGACGTGTGAGAAGTAGATTCAGAGTCAACGCCGCACTGGTGTCGGCGAGCACCGTCCTCCTGGCGTCGGCCGCAGTCGCCGCCGCGGCGATGCCAGCCGGCGCGGCGGCGGCCGGCTGTTCGGTGAACTACGCGGTGTCCTCGCAGTGGCCCGGCGGCTTCGGCGCCAACGTCACCATCACCAACCTCGGTGACCCGTTGACCAGTTGGACGTTGACGTGGTCGTTCGGCGCCGGGCAGACCGTCACCCAGTCATGGAACACCACCCTGACCCAGAACGGCGCCGCCGTCACCGCCAGGAACGTCAGCTACAACGGCAGCATCCCCACCAACGGAACCGCCTCCTTCGGATTCAACGGCTCCTGGAACAGCAGCAACCCCGCCCCCACCACCTTCGCCCTCAACGGCGTGACCTGCACCGGCGGCGTCACCCCCACCACCCCACCCACCACCACCCCGCCGCCGTCGCCCACCACCCCGCCGCCGACCGGGCCGGCCGACATCACGGTGAACACCGCCACCCGCCACCAGACGATCGACGGATTCGGGGCCGCCACCTCGATCTGGGGCAACGGCACCTGGTCGACGGCCGAGACCCAGACGCTGGTCGGGTTGGGCCCCAACCAGCTGGGCCTGTCGATCGTCCGTACCGGCATCTCGCCGGAGTCCGGCGAGTGGCCGGTCCACGTGAACGCCTTGCGGACTGCCAAGTCGTACGGATCCGATGTGAAGATCCTCGCCTCGCCGTGGACCGCACCGGCGGCATGGAAGACGAACAACAGCCGGACCAACGGCGGCAAGCTGAGAACCGACTACTACGACGACTACGCGAACCATCTGAACAGCTACGTCCAGTCGATGCGCAACCAGGGCGTCACGATCGACGTCACCTCTGTGCAGAACGAGCCGGACTGGCACCCCGACTACGACTCGATGGACTGGAGCGGCACCGAGCTGCGCAACTTCGTACGCGACCACGGGACGCGGGTGCAGAACACCAGGCTGATGGTCGCTGAGGCGGTGAACCTGAACTACACCTACACCGATCCGACCCTCAACGACGCGACCGCCCGCAACAACATCGGCTACATCGGTGGCCACCTGTACGGCACCGAAGCGTCCGGTCGGCTACGCTCCTACCCCCTGGCCGACCAGCACAACAAGCCGGTGTGGATGACCGAGTGGAACCTGCACGAGGCCGACGGCAACGGTTCCAACATCTGGGGCAACCCCAGTAACCAGACGGTCTGGAACGAGACCCTCGACGACATCATGCGTACGGTGCACAGGTCGATGGAAGCCAACTGGTCCGCCTACGTGTGGTGGTACGGCAAGCGCTACTACTCCTTCATCGGCGACGGCGAGTCCGCCTTCGGCACCACCGCCGGAGCCCCGCTCAAGCGCGGGTACGCGTTCTCGCAGTACGCCAAGTACGTCCGTCCCGGCTACCAGCGGGTCGCCCTCACGAAAAGCAGCAAGGCCGCGCCGCTGGAGGTCACCGCCTACACCGGCGGCGGAAAGACCACGCTGGTGATCCTGAACCGCTCGACCAGCGCGGTCAACAATGCGGTGATCCAGGTGCCGCAGAACGTCTCCCGGGCCGAGCACTACCTGACCTCGCAGAACGCCAACGCGGCCAGTCAGCCGGTGACCGTCAACGGCGGGCAGGTCTCCGTCAACGTCGGCGCCCGCAGCATCTCCACGGTCGTGCTCACCCCCTGACAGTGCCGAACCTGCCCGGGGCGTGCGGAGATGGCGCGCGCCCCGGGCGGCCACCCGGCCCGGTCGCCCGCGACCCCACAGATCAGGTCACGTCCGAAGCAGCCCACGTCCGGCCATGTAGGCGCGCAGTGTCTCCGCGTCCTCGGCGGACATCAGGCGGCGCGGGATCACCGTCGCCGGCATCCGCCCCACGTACACGATCCAGAACTCAGGGGTGGCCCGCACCTGGGTCACCCCGTCCCAGGCGATGCCGCCGGACTCCGACCCACTGCGCATCATGATGTTGTCCTCGGTGATGTCGTAACCGCCCTCGACGGCATAGCCGCTGGAGCGACGGCGGGCCCGCCACCGCAGCCACGGCCAGTACAGCATCGCCAGCAGACCACCCAAACCCAGCGTCATCCACACCGACAGCGTCTGCGCGCCCCACCCGAACCCCCGCGAGACGACAAAACCAATCACACCGACCGCCACCAGCACCGCGCCGATCAGGCGGTACCTCCGCGCCTGAGCACCGCTGAGCGCAGCGGCCACCCGGCCCGGATAGGCGGGATCGGCGGGTACGTCGAAACGGATCTGCACGCCAGCACGATAGTGCCTCCGCCGGCCCCGCACCGGTTCACTGGTAGGTGAGCGTCTCCCGCACGGTGAGCCGAGCCGCTCGGTGCGCCGCGACCAGCGACGCGGCGGCCGCCGCAACGATGGAGAGCAACAGCCAGCCGACGAGTCCGCCCGGTGAGAGTCGCAGCGGCAACGGCAGCCCGAAGGAGATCCGGCCGAGCAGTTCGCCCACCAGGATGGACAGCGGCACTCCGAGGGAGATGGCCACGAGCGAGCCGAGCAGACCGGTGACAGTGCCTTCGAGGACGACCATGCGGCGGATGACTGTGGGACGGGCACCGATGGCCTGCATGATGCCGTACTCGCGGGTGCGTTGGGTGACGGTGATGCTCATCGTGGCGGCCAGCCCGAGGATGCCGACGGCCGCCATCAGCGCGGCGAGTGCGAGCAGGGTGCCGATGAAGATGGCCACGTGCTCGTCGATCGCCGTGCGCAGGTCCTCGGTGAGCATCGACTCGCCGACCGTCAGCCCCGCGCTGGTGAGCGCCCCTTCCACCGCGCCGGTGACCACCGCGGTGTCTCCGGCGGTGACGATGTGCAGCATGTTGGCGGTCCCCGGGTCCACGAACCGGGTGACGCTCTGCGGACTCGTGTACGCCGTGGCGGGTCCGCCGGCCTCCGCGACAGTGCCGACGAGCCGCCACCGCCCGACCACTCCGTCGACGGCCAGGTGCACCTCGTCGCCGACGCGCGGATCGCCGAGCCGAGACACGGCGCTCTGGTTCAGCACGACGCCGTCGGTGTCTGCTGCCTGTAGCCAGCGACCGGCGGTGACCTCGAAGTCCACCATGCGGGTGGGCACCGGCAGCGCGGCGAGCAGGAACCGGCCGTGTCCGTCGTCGGGGTAGGTGCGCTCCACCTCGATCTGCCCGTCCGCGCTGGCCGGCGTCGCCGGTAGTGACACGAACGGTTCGACCGCGATCACGCCGTCGACGACGCTCGCGGCCCTGGTGATGGTGTCGACCGACGCCGGTGCGGCGAGCCGCAGCTGCGCGTCGTACGCCCGGCGGGCCATGCCGTCGTCGACCCAGCTCCGCCAGGCGGCAGAACTGTTGAGCCCGCTGGTGAACATCGCCCCGCCCGCGGCCAGCAGTGCCAGGGTCAGCGCCAGCCGGCCTCGGCGGCGCAGCAGATTACGCAGGGCGAGGGCGCTGAGTCGGCCACCGCGCAGCCGGGTCAGCCACCGGTCGCCGCGCCGAGTTCCCACTCTCGTACCGGCGCCATGCTCGTCGAGTGCGGACCGTACGGTGATCCGGGCCGCCCGGACGAGCGGTACGAGCGCGACCGCCAGCGGCACCACGAGTCCGACGGCAAAGAACGCCGCCGGTGCCCACCACGGCGTCGCCCGGTTGGTGATCTCCACGTTGAGCATCTCGGCCACCAGCCCGGTCAGCCCGTAACCGGCCAGCAGTGCCGGGACGACGGCCAGCACGGTGGCGGTCGCGGCGATCGCGGCAACCGCCCCCAGGTAGACCCGCAGCAGTTGGCCGGTGGTGGCGCCGACGGTCTTCATGATGCCGATCTGACGGGTCTGTGCCGCCAGCATCGCGCCGAGTGTCGCCGCCACCAGGACTCCGGCGAGAACCAGGGCCGCGATGGCGAAGGCCAGGAACATGCCGGTGATCGTCTCGGACTGGCTGTGGTGCGGATGCTGGTACGGAGGTACCTGGATCAGATGCACCTCGCGGCCCTGGGCGGTCAGCCATGCCGCGACGCCGGTCGCGGTCGCCGCCACAGTTGCCTCGTCCCGTTCGGCAGTGACGATACGCAGCTCGTCGGCCGAAGCGGTGAAACCGAGACGAGCCAGCCCAGCCGGGGTGAGGTAGCCGTAGCCGACGCTCTCCTGCCCGGCCGGGGCCAACGCGGCGTCGTACACGGTGCCGGCGATCCGCACCTCCGTCGTCGCGCCGGAGGGTCCGGCAACCGCCAGGCGGTCGCCGACTGCCGCGTCCAGGACCGGCCCCGCGGTACGTTCCAGGAGCAGTTCACCGTCGGCTGGCGGCCAGGCACCGGACTCCATGCGCAGCTTCGCCACCCGCATCGGATCGTCCGGCGCGATGACGAACAGCAGCATGCGACGCCACTGGTCACCGACCCGGACCCGGGTCAGGACGGTCTGACGCGCCACGGCGTCCGTGACACCGGGTCGGGCGCGAACCTGGGCGAGCAGGGCGGCATCGACGCCGCCTTCGACCTCCAGAGTCGCGCTCGCCGGGTTGGTGCCGGCATAGACCGCCTCGGCCTCACGGACGATCACCGTACGGGCGATGAGCAGCGCGCCCACACCGGACATCGCCACCGTGATCGCCAGAATCATGACCGCTACCCGGCCCCGAGCAGCGGACAGGTCCCGCCACATCTTGACCGTGCGTGGCCGCATCACGCTGAGACCGCCACGTCCTCCGCCACCCGTCCGTCGACGAGCGTGACCAGACGGTCGGCGTACCCGGAAAGGTCGCGCTCGTGGGTGACCATGACGACGGCCTTGCCGGCGCGAGCCAGATCCCGGAACAGTCCGAGCACGGCTTCGGCGGTGGAGCTGTCGAGATTGCCTGTCGGTTCGTCGGCCAGGACGACCGGCGGGTCGTTGGCCAGAGCCCGGGCGATCGCGGCCCGCTGCTGCTGCCCGCCGGACAACCCGGCCGGCACCTTGTCGGCGTGGTCGGCGATGCCGACGCGGCTCAACAGCTCCAGCGCGAGCGGCCGGCGGCGGCGCGCCGGTACCGTGCCGCAGAAGTCCATCGGCAGCATCACGTTCTCCGCGACGGTCAGCGTCGGCAGCAACTGGAAGAACTGGAACACCAACCCGACCGCGCGCCCCCGCCAGGCCGCCAACCGGGCCTCGGGTACCTCGTGCAGGGCGATTCCGGCCACCCTGATCTCCCCGACGGTCGGCCGGTCGATCCCGGCGAGCAGATTCAACAGTGTCGTCTTGCCGCTGCCCGATCGACCTACCACCGCGACGAACTCGCCGGCTTCCACAGAGATGTCCACCCCGGTCAGCGCGGGAAACTCACCACCCGGCACGGGATACGTCTTCGCCAGGTCGCGCACACGGATCACTGGTCCGTCCGCCTGCCGATCCCTGGTCGAGTCGTCCGTTCCGTGACGCGTCAAGGTCAACGCCCACCCTCCACAGGTAAAGGCCAGCGTCCGCAACTCTGCCGGACCCGTCGGCCCGATACCGCTGCCTGACAGAACCGTGAAAGAAATCCGGCACCCGAGTGCCCCCACGCAGCGTCCGGCCGCCGCTACGCTGATCGGTCGTGCCGAAGACCCGCCTGGACACCGCCCGGATCCGGGCGGCCCGCCGGACCATCGACCCGGTCTTCCTCGACACTCCGCTGTACCGATGCGAGCCGCTGGAGCCCGAACTCGGGTGTGCCGTGAGCATCAAGCTCGAAACAGCGAACCCGGTCCGCAGCTTCAAGGCCCGCGGCACCGAACTGGTCGCGAGTCAGCTCGCAGACGACGGACAACACGCGGTGGTGTGCGCCAGCGCGGGCAACCTCGGCCAGGCCCTCGCCTGGTCCGGTCGCGGTCGAGGACTCGACGTCACCGTCGTGGCCACCCGCCGGGCGACCGTCGCCAAGCTCGATCGCATCCGGGCCCTGGGCGCCAGGCTGGAGTTGGTCGACGGCGATCACGAGCTGGCCCGCGACCGGGCGGCAGCCATCGCCCAGCAGCGCGGCATCCGGCTCCTCGAAGACAGCCTCGACATCGAGACCTGCGACGGCGCGGGAACCATCGGCCTGGAACTGGTGGACACCGCGCCGTCCTTCGACGCTGTGCTGATCGCGCTCGGCGGTGGCGCGCTGGCCACGGGAGTGGGGCACGTCCTGAAGGAACAGGCCCCCCATGTCGAGGTTCTCTGCGTCCAGCCGCTGGGCGCACCGGCGATGACCCGCTCCTGGCACCAGCGGGCGGTCGTGACCACCGAATCGATCAACACGATCGCCGACGGCGTCGCTGGCCGGCGACCCATCCCGGCCGTCCTGGACGACCTGCTCCTGGTCGCCGACGACGCCATCCTCGTCCAGGAAACCTCGATCATCGCCGGTATGCGGATGCTTCTCGACCAGGCCGGCCTGGTCGCCGAACCGTCAGCCGCGCTCGGCGTCGCCGCGATCCTCGAAGATCCTGACCGGTTCGCCGGCCGGCACGTCGCCATCATCGTCTGCGGCAGCAACGTCGACCTGGCCGCCTATCACAGCTGGATCCGGTCGACCCACGTCCGCCGGGCGGGACCGTCGACCGTCCGGTCCGGCTTGCCCGGCGGCCGGACCAGCCGCCCGTAAGCGCGTATGGTTTCTTACCACCAGATAGTGGGTGAAACTGCCCGACCGGCTGGCGGAGGGAAAATGAAGCAGAACTACGTTCGGTTCGGGCTGGTCCTAGTGATCAGCCTGGCGGTCATGTTCGTCCTGACGCTGTCCCAGATTCGCGGCTGGTCAGATTTCTACCTGAACCTCAGCAACTTCTACATGTCGCTGATCATGGTGGCCGCCATGGGACTCATCATGATGGGCGTCATGCACCAGATGTTCGCCGTCCGGCGTCTCAACATCGCCCTCTACATCGCGCTGGGCGTGCTCTTCGTGGGCGGGTTCGCGGCCGTGCGTACGGAGCCGTTCGTGGGCAACGAAGCCTTCCTCAAATCCATGATCCCCCATCATTCCCGGGCCATCCTCGTGTGCCAGGAATCCCAGATCACCGACCCCGAGATCGTACGACTGTGCGACCAGATCGTCCGGTCGCAACAGGAGGAGATCAACCAGATGAAGGAGATCCTCGACGACCGGTACTGAAACGCTTAGGGGGACGGACTGACCGAAACGCGCGTACACCCGCTGCTGAATTCTTAGTCTGCGTTGGGGCCGGTCACGGTGACCGTCACCTCGCAGGACGCCCGCGACCGGGCCCGCTCGGATTCAACTCCCGCCGCTGAGCTTCGCGCGGTTCAACGAACAAGCCGGCCGGTACTTTTCAACTCCTCGATCTGGACGAGTCTCTCCGCTCCGGGCAGCACGCCTCTGTCACCTTCGACTTCGGCAATGGGCAACGCGTCACCGGCCCGGCACCGGTCGCCGCTGCCCTGACCCCCGTGCCACCGCCACCACCAGTCGTCGAGCCCGAGGAGGCCGAGATCCACGACGGGGCCGACCACAGCGATTGACGCCGCGCCCGACCGGCACGGATGGTGTGTCGCGCATTCCGCGAATCCCCCGTCGGCGGCTGCCTAAGGTGAAGACGCGACGGACACACATCGGTCGGCCGCCGAGAACGATGGGCAGCACCATGGCGCGGTTCCTGGAAATACTGTGGGACACGAGCAGCGTGAACGGTCGACTCGTGACCAGCGTCGTCCTGGCCCTGCTCGCTGTCGTCGTCGCCGCCCTGGCTGGTCGGCTGGCCACAGTCAAGGTGAAGGACACCACCAACCGCTACTACCTCCGCAAGGCGGTGCACTACCTGACCGTCGTAGCGCTGTTGTTCGCGCTGGCGCTGCTGTGGAGGCCGTTCGCCGGCCGGGTCGGTGTGGTCTTCGGTCTACTCGCCGCCGGCCTCGCGTTGGCGCTGCAGGAGGTCCTGGGCGCATTCGCCGGTTGGGTCAGCATCCTCACCGGCCGGCAGTTCCGCGTCGGGGACCGCATCCAGATGTGCGGCGTACGCGGCGACGTCCTGGACATCACCCCACTACGTACCCGGATCCTGGAGAGCGGCTCCTCTTCAGACCCGGAGTCCTGGATCCGCGGTCGCCAGTACACCGGGCGCGTGGTGTCCCTGTCGAACCGTTTCGTGTTCACCGCGCCGGTATTCAACAGCAGCACCGTGCTGGACCATCTGTGGGAGGAACTGACCCTGCCGGTCCCCTACGAGGCGGACTGGCACCTGGCGGAGCGCATCCTGTGCGAAGAGGCACAGAACATCTCCTCCACCGCCGAGGCGCAGCGCGCCATCGAGCAGATGCGCCACCGCTACCCGGTCGCCGATGCCGAGGTGGATCCTCGGGTCTTCATCCGTGCCACCCCCAACTGGATCGAGCTGTCCGCCCGGTTCGTGGTGCCGGTACGCGCAGCCCGACAGGTCAAGGACCAGGTCACCCGGAGAGTGCTTGATCGCTTCACCGAAAACGGCCTCCGGGTCGCCTCCGTCACCCAGGACATCACCGTCCATGCTCCGCCACCAGGAACTGCCCGGCCCACCGCACCAGTACCCGGGCGGCCCTGACACCCGCGTACCCCGGCCAGGCCAGCGGGCGGTTCTCCCGCCACCGAGGTCTGTGGTCTGATGTCGCCACCCGCAACTGAAGGAGACGCGAACATGGCCGTCGACCCGACCGGTCGGGATCTGAAGGAGTTCCTCGCCACCGACCCCGAGGCGCCTGTGGTGATGCTCAACCTGCTGCGTTTCGCCGACGGCGGACGGGAGTCGTACGAACGGTACGCCGCCGCGCTGCGCGAGACCTTCCTGCCCCGCCACGGCGGCGAGGTGCTCTACGCCGGTGACGGTGGACCGGCCCTGGTCGCCGAGGAGGGCCAGGCATGGGACGCGGTGCTGCTGGTGCGGTACCCGAGCCGGACGGCTTTCAGCCGGATGGTCGCCGATCCCGAATATCAGCAGGTCACAAGGTGGCGAACCGCCGCGCTGCAACAGGCGGTCCTGCAACCGACCACGCCTTGGGGCCGCAGCTGACCGTCCTCAGCCGCTGCCCTTGACCTGGACCGCATGGGTCAGCGTCATCAGGAGCAGGCCGCCCAGGAGGTTCCCGGCACCGGAGAGGACGATGTTGAGCCCAAGATCCGGGTAGGAGACGGGAGCGCCCAGCCAGATGCCGAACAGCAGATGCAGCCCGGAGACCACGACATGATCGAACGGGCCAAGGGCGAGGAAGAACCCCACCACGTAGGCCAGGAGCATCCGACTGCCCACCGATTCGACGGCATGCAGCAGGTAGGACAGCAGGGTCAACAGGGTTCCGGCGGCGATGCCCCGGGTGAAGGTCGCCAGCCCGTCCTTGGCGGCGATCTCCTCGGCGACGAGGGCCAGGGTGTGGTGGGCTCGGCCCGGCAGCGTGCCGGGGACTGTGAAGACGGCAGCCATCAGAGCACCGCCGGCGAAGTTCAGGACGAGGACAAGCAGCCACAACCGGGCCAGCGGCCACAGCGCGCCGAGCCGCCGACGGGCCACCGCGGCGGCGACCGGGTCGAAGAAGTTCTCGGTGAACAACTCGGTGCGTCCGACCACCACGAAGACCAGGCCGATACCGAAGGCCAGCGCGCCGACCAGTTGCCCCACGCCGGAAGCGAAGTCGGGTGCGGCCAGTTCCCGAGCCACGCCCAGCGCCACGATGCCGAACACGATCGTGACCCCGGCGATGAACCCGGTGGAGGCCTGCTCCAGAGCGCTGCTGGACAGTCGCCGTTCGCCCTCGGCGCGGGCGCTGCCGTAGATGTCCTCCGGTGAAGGTGCTCGTGCCATCCCGACCGGGTACCCGCGAGGTCGCGACCGAATCACCCATCCAACGCCTCGCGCCCTGCCAACGGGAGATGGCAGCGCCCGTCGCCGACATGGGCACACCGGTGGTTCACCGCCGCCAGGTCAGAGATGCTGGCGGCGCCACTCGCTGGCCGCCACTTCGACCGCCCGTTCCTCCGCGTGGACCGAGGCCTTGATCCGTGCCAGCGCCTCGGCGGCGCTGAACCGCTGGATCACCACGAGGGCACCGCAGACCGACACCAGCACGGCCAGCGCGACGAGAGGGGTGAGCGCGGCCGCCGGCACCGCCAGCAGACCGACGACCACTGCGGCGATCAGCGTGGTGGCCCGCAGCCGGGGAAACGTCCGCGCCGCGACGGCCACGCCCGCCAGCAGATAGAGGGCGACGCCACCGTACAGGATGGTGACGGCCGGCCAGGGCAGCGGTTCGGCCTCGGGCATGGCTACCGCCTCAAGCACCAACTTCAGCCCGAGGGCGGTCCCCACGATCCCGACGATGCTGACGAAGTGCAGGTAGGAGAAGACGTCCCGGGCAAGGGTGATCCGCTCCGGACCCCGGGTGCCGTGCATCGCCTGCTCGACACTCGGCAGCAGCGTGTCGAAGTGCAGCCACCACAGCGTCGCGAGCAGCGCGATGCCGAGCACGGATCCGGTGATCACCGTGGCGGTCAGGGCGAGCCGGTCGAACCGGCCCGGGCCGAGCCCGAGGGAGATGACCGCCTCCCCGAGGGCGATGATGACGATCAGCGAATGCCGCTCCGCCCAGTGCCCGGCCGAGGCGACGGCCCATCGGGTGTACGGCAGGAACAGGCCGACCGAGTACTCGACCAACAGGGCGGCGGCCCACAACCCCGAGACGCACGTCGAGGACGGCTTCCGCCGGCACCCACCGGCTCACGGAGACCGCCAACCCGACGAGCACTGCCGCCAGCGCCGCTGGCAGGCTGATCAGCATGAGTTGTCGACGGCTGCGGCCGGCGGCGCTGAGCGCGTACAGGAACGCGGCCAGGGTCAGGGCCCGCAAGACCAGGTAGGCGACGGCGAAGACCACCGGGCCGGTCAGGTCGTCGGGCTGGTTGAGAAACGCCTGCGGGATGGCGATGGCCAGTACGAACGCGGCGGCCATCACGCCGAGCCCGAACATGGGCAGCAGTCCGTAATCGGCTCGGACCAGGTTGCCCAGCGTGGCGAACGTCGTCCAGCACCACCAGAGCAGAGCCAGCACGACCACGCCGGACAGCACGGCCTGCGTGGTCACCTCGGCCGACACCAGCCCAGCGACGTTGAGGAACGCGAAAACGAAGATCAGGTCGAAGAACAGCTCCAGCCGGGTGACCCGAGAGCCGGGCATGACCGGCCGGAGCCAACGGGACCGGCGCAACGGCGGTGGAGCGCTCACCCGGCCATTTTGGGCGAAAGAGCGACGACGAGATCTGATTTCCACCGATTGACCAAGTGCGACGTACGCTGTCGTCCCCTCCTCCAGGTCGAGGCTGTTCCGGCCGGCGCAGACGGTCGCACGCACAACGCGCCTCCACGCCGATACGGTCGGCGGGTGGCGTACGACAGTCAGGCCGAGAGCCTGCGTCTGATCAGATCGGGTCTGCCGGACCGCCCGGTGCGGTTGAGCCGGCGTCGCCGATTCGCGCCGGTCGCGGTCGACGTGGATGGCGACATCGCCGCCACCCGGTTTCTCCGTCGCGGCGTCGGCTGCCACTGGGACGAGACACACCTGCTGGCCGTCGACGGTCGCGGCACCTGGCGACAGCTCGGCGGCAGCGCGTCGTCCAGCGGCGAAGACCTGACGGCGGACGAGTTCGAACGCGCCCGCGTCGGCCTCGCGCCGCATGACGTGGTGGTGGAGGGAAGCTCCGGTGCCCTCCGCGACACCCGGCGCCCGCTGCCATGGGGCAGCCGGTGGGTGCACGCGGGGGAGATACTTGTCGGTTCTGGGATCGCGGAACTACGGGTCGCCGACCGTCGGCTGCCCGTCCCGTACCACGGTCATCTGATCGTGGTCTGGGGCTCCCGCCGGCCGCCGACGGTCACCGCGCACGACGAGGCCGGGCGCGCGGTCACCACCGCCGCCCTACCTCGCGCGCGATGACCGACAGTCGGCCCGCCGCCTGCCAGCCGGACGGCGGCAGCCTCTCCGCTGCTCAGGCGCGAGCGGGCTGGCGGCCGAAGGCGCGCATCGCCAGCGCGCCGACGAACGGGCCCGGAGCGAGCAGCAGGAACGCCCAACGCCAGCCGACCGCGTCGGCCAGCACGGGCACGAGTTGAATGGTGACGACGGTCAGGGCGAACCCGATGGCCGTCTGCGCGGTGAGCGCGGTTCCGACGTACCGCCTGTCGGCGACCTCGCTCAGGGCGGTCGAGAAGACGCCGGAGTCCGCGATGACCGCGGCACCCCACACCACGCCCAGCAGCACGACGGCGCCGGGCGGCGCGGTGAAGAACAGCGGTGAGGCCAGGCAGCAGGCACCACTGACCACCAGGGCGGTGAACGCGGCCCGGGGTCGCCCGAATCGGTCCGCGGCCCACCCGCCGGCCAGGCATCCGGCGACTCCGGCGAGGCCGATGGCCAGGAACGCGAGCAGGCTGACGTTCACACCGTCGCGGCCGGTCCGGGCGGCCGTACCCGCGATCAGGAAGCTGGGCAGCCAGGTCCAGAGCGCGTACAGCTCCCACATGTGTCCGAAGTAGCCCAGGTTCACCAACCGGGGACCACGCTGGGCGAACATCGCCAGGGCGTACCGGGGGTACGGACGCGGTGGCGTGCCCGGGGCGAACTGCGGACCCTCCCGCACCAGGGTCACGGCCACCGCCGCGCCGAGCAGCGCGCAGCCGGCAGCGGTGCCCATCACGCCGCGCCATGGCAGGTCGCCCAGCCCCCCGATCAGGTGCGGCAGCGCCGAGCCGAGGGTCAGCGCGCCGATCATGACGCCGAACGCGAGCCCTCGGCAGGCCGGCGGCGCCCAGGACCCGGTCAGCTTCATGCCGACCGGGTACACCCCGGCCAGGAAGACACCGGTGAGGAAGCGCAGCGGGACGGCCCCGGCCAGCCCGTCGACGGTGAGGGCGAAGACGCCGGTGCAGACGGCGGCCAACGTCGCGCAGCCGGCCATCAGCAGGTGCGGCCTGATCCGGTCGGCCAGGTTCAGCACGGTGGACGTGACGGCACCGGCGACGAACCCGAGTTGGACGGACGCGGTCAGCCAGACGGACGCGGCGGCGCTGATCTGCCACGACTCGCGTAGCGCCGGCACCACGGCGGAGGCCGAGAACCAGACCGCCAGGCTGAGCACCTGGACGGCAGCGATAAGCGCACGCTGCACCCCGGGTCGTGACATCATCCGCGCTCCTCGACCGCCACCGTAGATCATCTTGGTGCGCAGCGGGCCGGGCGATGCGCCAGTGCCCGTTCGCAGCCGTCGCGGATGCCGGTTGCCATGCCCCTGCACAACTTCGCGCAGGTGTCCGGGTCTCCGCTACCTGCCGTGACGCCCCCCACAACGGCCAGCCCGTCCTAGGACGATGGTTTCACCATTCCCCTGGGCGGCCTCGGGACGCTGGCGTCGACAGGTCATGGCCGCCGCCGGCCGACCGCCTGGATCTCGATGAGCAGGTGCGGGTGCGGCAACTGGTGTACGGCGACGGTGGTGCGGGTGGGGCCGGTCTCGTCGAAGTACTCGGCGTAGACCTCGTTGTAGCCACCGAAGTCGTTCATGTTGACCAGGTAGGTGGTGAGCTGGACAAGGTCCGTCAGGTCGGCGCCGACCGAGTGCAGGATGTCGCGGATGTTTTCGATGACGGCGCGGGTCTGCGCGCGGATGTCGAGGTCGGTGACGCCCATCGGGTCCACGGCCGCGCCGACGATGGTGTTGTCCGGCCGGCGGCTCGACGTGCCCGAGACGAAGATCAGATCGCCGGCGAGCTTGACGTGCGGAAACCGGCCGCGTGGCGTGGCCATGCCCGGCACGACTCCCCCGTGGCCCATGGCCGCCTCGCTCCCGCCGGTCATGACCCGACCCGCAGCGACGCCGTGCCGAGCTGCTCGACGGTGACCCGCACGTGTGATCCGGCGCGCAACGGTACGGCGGCCGTCGCCGCACCGGCGAGCAGGACCGAGTTGTCGGCCAGGTCCACACCGTTGGCGTCGGCGAGCCGGACCGCGTCCGACAGCGCCCGGCGCGGATCGCCGAGGATGGCGGCCGTCGAGCCGATCTGGACGGTCCGCCCGTCGACCTCCAGCAGCGCGCCGAGGTTGTCGATCCCGTCCGGTATCGGCTGCCAGGCACCGAGCACGAAGCCGCTGGCCGAGGTGTTGTCGGCGATGACCTCGGGCAGCGTGAAGCGGAAGTCGACGTACCGGGAGTCGATGACCTCGATCGCCGGCGCGACCGCCATGATGGCACCGCCCTCGACGAGGAAGGCGACCTCCGGTTCGGCCTTCGGGTGGATGTGGTCGCCGAGTCTGATGGTGCCGCCGTCCGGGATCCGCATGGCGTCGGTGAGCCGGCCCCAGATGACCTCGTCGACGCCCATCTGCGTCATCTTGGCCCGGCTGGTCAGCCCCAGCTTCAACCCCACGGGACGTTCGCCACGGGACAGCCGGCGGTCCACCACCGCCTGCTGCACCCGGTAGGCGGTGGGCACGTCCAGCCCGGTCCCGGCCCTGGACGACGGGAGCGCGGTGCGGCCGGTCGCCGCGTCGTCGAGGCGTACGGCGAGTTGGTCGACGGTGCTCATCGGTCCCCTCCGGTGTCGGTGGCGGCGTTCACCAGGTCGAGGGCGACGTCGACGATCATGTCCTCCTGCCCGCCGACCATGCCGCGGCGGCCCAGTTCGACGAGGATCGAGCGGACGTCGACCCCGTAGCGCTGCGCCGCCCGTTCGGCGTGCCGAAGGAAGCTGGAGTAGACCCCGGCGTAGCCGAGGGTGAGGGTTTCCCGGTCGACGCGGACCGGCCGGTCCTGCACCGGCCGGATCAGGTCGTCGGCGGCGTCCATGAGCGCGAACACGTCACAGCCGTGGTCCCAGCCGTGCAGGTCGGCCACGGCGACGAACACCTCCAGGGGTGCGTTCCCGGCACCCGCGCCGTGTCCGGCCAGGGACGCGTCCACCCGGGTGGTGCCGTGCTCGACCGCGGCGACGCTGTTCGCCACGCCGAGGGACAGGTTGTGATGCGCGTGGATACCGATCTGGGTGCCCGGGTCGAGCCGCTGCCGGTACGCGTCGACCCGCTCGGCGACGTCCCGGGTGAGCAGCCGGCCACCGGAGTCGGTGACGTAGACGCAGTGGGCACCGTACGACTCCATCAGCTTCGCCTGCTCGGCAAGGGCCGTCGGGTCGGTCATGTGCGCCATCATCAGGAACCCGGACACGTCCATGCCGTTGTCGCGCGCCCATCCGATGTGCTGGGCGGAGATGTTCGCCTCGGTGCAGTGCGTGGCGATCCGTACGCTTGTCACCCCCAGGTCGCGGGCCGCCTTCAGGTCGGCGATGGTGCCGATGCCGGGCAGCAGCAGGGTGGTCAGCTTCGCGGTGGTGACCGTCTCGGCCGCCGCGGCGATCCAGTCCGCGTCGGAGGCGGCGCCGTGCCCGTAGTTCACGCTCGATCCGGCCAGGCCGTCGCCGTGCGCGACCTCGATCGCCGCGACACCGGCCGCGTCGAGGGCCGCGGCGATCGACCGGACCTGGTCGACGGTGAACTGGTGCCGGACGGCATGCATGCCGTCCCGTAACGTCACGTCCTGGATGTACAGCCCGGTCACGCCGGCACCTCCCGTCCGGCACGTGACGCCACCATCCGCTCCGCGGTGCGCAGCGCCGCCGAGGTCATGATGTCGAGGTTCCCGGCGTACGCCGGCAGGTAGTGCCCGGCCCCGGACACCTCCAGGAACACCGACACCTGCACGCCGGTGAACCGGGCACCCAACGCGGGCACGTGGGCGTCGACCTCGTCGAACTGCACCCGCTGCTTCAGCCGGTAGCCGGGCACGTACCCGGCGACGGTGGCGACCATCGCCTCGACCGACGCCGCGACGGCCTCCCGGTCGACGTCCCGGCCCGGACACAGGCAGTAGACGGTGTCCCGCATGATCATCGGCGGCTCCGCCGGATTCAACACGATGATGGCCTTGCCGCGCTCGGCGCCGCCGACGACCTCGATCGCCCGTGCCGTCGTCTCGGTGAACTCGTCGATGTTCGCCCGCGTCCCCGGCCCCGCAGACCTGGACGCGATCGACGCCACGATCTCGGCGTACCGCACCGGCGTCACCCGGCCGACCGCGGCGACGACGGGAACGGTCGCCTGACCACCACAGGTCACCATGTTCACGTTCGGCTCGTCCAGATGCTCGTCCAGATTCACCGGCGGCACCACGTACGGGCCGACGGCGGCCGGGGTCAGGTCCACCACCAGCCGGCCGTGTTCCCGCAGCAGCGCGGCGTGCCGGTGGTGCGCCCCCGCCGACGTCGCGTCGAACACCACCCGCACGTCGGCGAACTCCGGCATCGCCAGCAGCCCGTCGATCCCGTCGGCGGTCGTGGCCACCCCGAGCCGACGGGCCCTGGCCAGGCCGTCGGAGTTCGGATCGACCCCGACCATCGCCACCATCCGCAGCGACTCCGACAACCGCAACACCTTGATCATCAGATCGGTGCCGATGTTGCCCGACCCGATCACCGCAACACCCGTGGTCATGTCGTCTCCCCCAGCTCGAAGCAGGCCCGGACCGAGCCCAGGCCGGAAATCCGTGCCTCGTACGCCGCGCCGGCGGTGACCGGCACCATCGGCCCGAGCGCCCCGGAGAGCACCACGTCGCCGGCGACCAGCGGAGCGCCCGCGACGGCCAGCGTCTGCGCCAACCAGGCCACCGCGTGCACCGGATTGCCGAGGCAGGCGGCGCCGGCCCCCACCGACACCGGCTCTCCCGCGTGTTCGAGCACCATCCCGGCCAGCCGCAGGTCCACGTCCGACAGCTTCCGGGGCTGGTTACCGAGCACGAACAGGCCCGAGGAGGCGTTGTCGGCGACCGTGTCCACGATCGAGATGTCCCAACCCGCGATCCTGGAGTCCACGATCTCGATCGCCGGCAACACGTGGTCGGTCGCCCGGATGACGTCGACGGCCGTCACCTGCTCGAACGGCAGATCCGCCCCCAGCACGAACGCCACCTCGGCCTCCACCCGAGGTTGCAGCAGCCGACCACGGGCGACCTCGGCGCCGTCCGGGACGGCCATGTCGGCGAACAACACCCCGAAGTCCGGCTGGAAGACGCCGAACGCCTGCTGCACCGCCGCCGACGTCAGGCCGACCTTGGCTCCGACCCGGCGGCGGCCCGCTGCCTCCCACGCGACGACCTGCGCCTGCTGCACCTGGTACGCCGCGTCGACGTCCCCGGCCGGCAGCAACTCGCCGCGCAGCGGCGGCACGGGTCTCCCGGTCTCGTACGCGCCTCGGAGCAGGTCCGCGGCCCGGGCCACATCAGTCATGACAGATCCACGCAGACATTCGTCAACTCCGAGTAGAAGTTCAGGGAGTGGACGCCGCCCTCACGGCCGACGCCCGATGCCTTCACGCCGCCGAACGGCGTACGCAGATCCCGCAGGAACCAGGTGTTCACCCAGACGATCCCCGCGTCCAGACGTACGCCGGCCCGGTGCGCCCGGCCCACGTCCCGCGTCCAGACGGTGCCGGCCAATCCGTACTCGCTGTCGTTGGCCAGCGCGAACGCCTCGTCCTCGTCCTCGAACGGCGCCACGTGGCAGAGCGGGCCGAAGACCTCCTCCCGGTTGACCCGGGCGTCGGGCGTCAGGCCGGTCAGCACGGTCGGTCGGACGTACGCGCCGCCGTCGCGGGCGTCGTCGAAGCTCGGGACACCGCCCCCGGCGAGGACCGTGGCGCCCTCGGCGCGGGCCAGGTCGTAGTAGCCCAGCACCTTCTCCCGGTGCTGGTGGGAGATCAGCGGCATGTTCGCCGTCGCCTCGTCGGCGGGCCAGCCGAACGCCAACTCGTCGGCCCGCTTCGCCAGCCGGGTCACGAACTCGTCGAACACCGGCCGCTGCACGAACAACCGCTCCGTGCACAGGCACACCTGCCCACCGTTTGTGAACGACGACCGCACCGAGCCGGAGACCGCGGCGTCGAGGTCGGCGTCCGCGAAGACCAGGCCGGCGTTCTTGCCGCCCAGTTCGAACGAGACCGCCTTCACCCCGTCGGCCGCGGCCCGCATGATCGCTCCACCGGTCGCCGACTCGCCCGTGAACGTGACCGCGTCGACCCCCGGATGCCGGGTCAGGAACTCCCCCGCCGAACCCGGCCCGAACCCGTGCACCACGTTGAAAACACCGTCGGGCACCCCGGCGGCCGCCATCACCTCCGCCAGCAACGTCGCCGACGACGGCGTCTCCTCCGACGGCTTCACCACCACCGCGTTGCCACAGGCCAGCGCCGGGGCCACCTTCCACGTCAACAGCAGCAGCGGCAGGTTCCACGGCACGATCACCGCCACCACACCGACCGGTTTGCGCACCGCATAGTTCAGTGCCCGTCCGCCGCTCGGTGTCACCGTCGTGAACGACTCCGCCGGCGCGGTCGAGACGATCTCCGCGAAGGCCCGGAAGTTCGCCGCGCCGCGCGGGATGTCGAGGGTCCGTGCCTGCGCGATCGACTTGCCGGTGTCACCGACCTCCGCAGCCAGCAGGTCGTCGAACCGACGCTCCAACTCGTCGGCGACCCGGTACAGCACCGCGGCCCGCTCCCGCTCCCCCATCCGACCCCACGGTCCACGCACCGCCGATCGGGCCGCCGCAACCGCGGCGTCCACTGTGGACTTGTCAGCCTCGGCGACGTACCGGATGGTGTCTCCGGTGACCGGGGAGACCTTGGCGAAGTGCGTGCCGGAGGTGTCGAACTCGCCGTTGACGAAGTTCGGCAGCACGGTCGGCTCGCCGGCCGGCCGGCCGGCGAGCAGGCTGGGGGACCAGAGCCCGTCGGTCATCAGGCGTACCTTTCGGTCAGGCGGTGATGGGCGCGGTGTCGGCGGCCTCGGCGGTGCCGGCGTCGGCGACCAGGGCGATGACGGCGGCGTCGACGGTGGGCTCACCGGCCACCGCGGCGGCTGCCTCGTCGGTGACGACAAGCACGGTGGTGCCGACGCCGACGTTCAGCGGGTCGACGGCCACCAGGTCGGGGCCGTCCGGCCGGACCCGGATCAGCACCAGCCGCCGGCCCTGCAACGGGGTCAGGATCCGGTCGGCCCACACCTTGCCGACGACCTCGCCGAGCACCATCAGCTCGCTCCGTGCAGGCCGGCCATGACCTCGCGGATCCGGGCGGTTTCCGGGTTGTCGAGCAGCGCCGCGGTGTTCGGGTGCGGCTTGGGATAGACCTGCGAGCTGCGCAGCTCGCCGTGGGCGCGGATGGCGGTCTCGCCAGCGGCGACTGCCTGCCGTACGGCGGCGAGGGTGCCGCGTACCGCGACGGCGAGATAGCCGCTGGTGACCCGTTCGACGCCGACACACCGTACGTCCGCGGTTTTGATCATGGCTTCGATGCCCGCCGAGAGGGCCACGACTCCGCGGGTCTCGACGATTCCGATAGCGATGTCGGAGGACATGTCTGGTTCTCCTTACCGGTGGGTCAGTTGCCGACGAGTTGGGGGTCGGCCGCCAGCGCGCTGACGGCGTCGCAGGGGCTCGCGAAGACGATCGAACGCACCGAGCGGCTCTTGGCCCGGGCGGTCTCCTCGCCGATGTCGACGGCTTCCTCGACGGTCGCCAGGTCACCGCGTACGGCGACGGCCACGATGCCGCCGCCGAGCCGGACCACCTTGGTCACCTCGACCTCGGTGGCCTTCACCATCGCGTCGACGGCGTCGAAGATGGGGGTGAAACCTTCGGCTTCGACGAAGCCCACGGCCATGTTCCGCATGCTCTCTCCTCTAGTGGTGGTCTGGCAGGTTCCAGGACACGACGGCGCCGCCGGTGCCCCAGATCGGGCCGTAGGCGTGCAGTCGGGCCGGACCGGTGGTTGCTTCGGCGCCGGTGGCGAACGCCAGCGCCCGGAACTGGCTGTCGGCCTGCGCCTGCCGGGCGAAGTCCTCCCGCACGGCGAGGACCTCGTCGACCTTGCCGGTGGTGAGCAGGTCGAGGATCCGGGTGTTCCACTGGTCGTGGCCGGGTGCGCCGATGCGGTCCTGGCCGGGCTCGATCCACTGTTGGATGAGCCCGGAGGACATCCCGGTCACCACGACGACCGCGGCGCGCAGACCGGCGTCGCGGGCGGCGGCGGCACCGGCCCGACCGACGTCGGCGAGGGTGTCGGCGTCGGCGTAGAGGTTGCAGGAGACCTGCGCCCAGCGCAGCTTCCGGTCCGGGTCGAGCAGCGCGGAGGTGACGATGGTGCCGGTGTCGATCGGGAACCCGTCGTAACGGGTCCGTCGGGCCTGCAATCCCCCGGCCTGCACCCGCGCTGCCCAGCGTTCGGTGAAGTCGACGTCGAACCGCAGGTCGTAGTCGAGCAGGCCGTAGTCGTAGGCGTACCAGTTCTCGTCGACGTGCTGGCCGCGCGGGTTGGGGTCGCACTGGAATTGGTGGCCGAGGACGGTGAACCACTGCGTCGACAGCAGCAGCACCACGTCGGGTTCGAGGCGGCGCAGCCGGGCGCCCACGTCGCGGGCCGCGTCGGCCAGCGCCGACCAGCTCGGCGCCGCCTGGTCGGCGAGCAGGTGGGGCATGCCGGGCAGCAGCGCCCCGGCGAGGATTCCGGTCCGGTCAGCCATGGTGGCTCCCCTCGGGCAGCCACTCCACCACCGCGTTGCCGGTGCCGATGATCGTGCCGTAGCCGAGCACGTCGCCGCCGACCTTGGGCCAGCCCATCGCGGCGAGCATCCAGGTGAGGCTGCCGGCCTTGGTTTCCGAGGCGGTCGCCTCGATGTGTTCGGGGATGAGTTCGCGCAGCGGTGCGGTGGGTCCACGCCGGATCGCCTCCAGCAGTTTCATGTCCCACCGGTACTGGTGATTGTTGTACGGGTGTTCCCGCTCCATGTCCTCGGGCAGCTCCGGTTCCTCGTGCCAGTGCAGGTGCGACAGCGAGTTGGAGGCGAGCAGGACGGCCCGCCGGCCGGTGGCCTCGACCGCCCGCCGGGTGGCCTCGCCGAGCACCTCCATCTCCTCCAGCGACGCGTCGGAGTAGAAGTACGGGTTGTTGTTCGCCGACAGCGAGACCACCGGGATGTCCCAGGCCGGGTTCGCCAGGTGCAGGGCGCCGATGGTGGCGTAGTCGACGCGTACCCGGGGATCGCGCAGCTTGCGGGTGACCAGGCCGAGGCCGCCGGCCTCGTCGGCGATCGCCTCGCCGAGTTCGACGTCGGTACGGAAGTCGTAGCGGTAGCGGAACAGGTGCGGGAAGATCGGCTCGACGGAGATGCCACGCGGGTTCGGCACACAGTTGACGTGGTGACCGACCATCGTGATCCAGTGCGGGGCGTGCACGATGAGCACGTCCGGCTTGTGCACCTCGCGGATGCGGGCGCGCAGCCGCTCGTACGCCCAGCGCAGCGTTTCCCAGCCGCCGGTGGAGCGGGGTTCGTTCTGCGGCGGATTCTCGGCGTAGATCAGGTGTGGTGGGTGTGGACTCAGGCAGCCGGCGACGATGCCGCAGCGTGGCGGCGTGGCGGTCGGCTGCGGTGCCCGCGGGGCGGTGGTGGCGCCGCCCCGGGCCGGCGGCAGCGGCACCCGGAAGACCTTGCTCATGACCATCCTTCCCCGGTGAGCACCCGCACGTAGCTACGGTCGTGCGGGGCGGCGCCGAGAATCTGCAGCCCGTCGTCGTCGAGGGCGAGTTCGTCCGCGGCCAGTGCCGCGTCGTGCCGGATCCAGGCCCGCAGCGGGGCCGGGTGTGCGCCGTGCACCTCGACGAGGGTGTCCTCGGCGAGATCGCTGCCGGCGGCGACGTAGGCCAGGCGTCGCTGTCCCCGCTGGCCGGTGTAGGCCGGGTTGGCGGTGACGGTGGTGCGCAGCCAGCGCCGCTCGTCGCGCAGTCGTTGCCGGTGCGCGGCGGTCGCGGTGGCGTCGACCCGGCCGGCCCGGTCGATCTCGACGCCGTAGCGCCGCCGGGCCTCGGCAACGGTCAGGTACTCCTGGGCGACGTCCTGGGCGACGTCCTCGGGCAGCCGCTCCAGCGGATCTCCCCAGCCGCCACCGCCGGCCGACTCCATGACCAGTACGTCGCCGGCACGCATCGGGAAGCCGGCGACCTTGCCGGGGGTGGCGAAGTCCACGCGCTCGCCGTCCGCGCGCCGGATGTGGGTCACGGTGGGTGCGCCGGGCCCGCCGTTGCGCAGCCCGTACGGCGGGACGGTGGTGCGGTCGGTCTGCACCGAGTACGCGCCACCACTGGCCAGCAGGCGGGTTTCCCGGCGGCTGCCGAGCCCACCGCGGCGCACCCCGTCGCCGCCGGAGCCGGCCCGCAGCTCGCACGCTTCGACGAGGATGGGTATCTCGGTCTCCAGCCGCTCGACGGACTGGATGGTGGAGATGTCGCCGAGGTCGACGGGGTTCATCGCGCTGGGCCCGTCGGATTCGAGGAATCCGCCGTTGCCACCGGCCGGGTAGTCGTAGTAGAGGTAGGGCCGCCCGGTGTGCTCGTCGACGCCGCCGATGAGGTTCTGGAAGGTGGTGCCGAACTGGTCGGCGGCGATGAGGTCGGGTGCCACCTGGCTGAGGGCGGCCATCACGGCCGAGATGACCCGCTTGCGGACCTCGCTGTGCGCGTTGGCCGGGGCCGGATAGCTGACGTGCACGACGGTGCCGGGTTCGGTGAGCACCCGCAGCGGCCGGAACGCACCGTGGTTGACCAGGCCGCCGGGGTCCAGTGCCGACTTGACCGCGATGAAGACGCCGGCGACGGTCATCGCCCGCGAGGAGTTCACCACGGCCGCCACCTGGGCCGACGAGCCACGGAAGTCGGCCTCGATCTCGTCACCGTCGACGGTGAGCGCACAGCGGACGATGGCCGCGTCGTAGTGGCCGTCGGTGTAGAGGTCGAGGTAGTCCTCGTAGCGGTAGGTGCCGTCGGGCAGGGCCCGGATCATGGCGCGCAGCCGCTGCTCGGTGCGGTCCATGTTGGCGGCGACGGATTCGCCGATCAGGTCGGTGCCGTGCCGGGCGACAAGTTCCCGCAGCCGGCGTTCAGCGGTGTGGCAGGCGGCGATGCTGGATTCGAGGTCGCCGCGGCGTTCCTCGGCCATCCGCACGTTGGCGAAGACGATGTCGAACGCGGCCCGGTTGGGTCGGCCCTGCTCGATCAGCTTGATCGGCGGGATCCGCAGCCCTTCCTGAAGGATCTCGGTGGCCTGGCCGGAGACGCTGCCCGGGGTCATCCCGCCGATGTCCGCCCAGTGCATGCGTACGCAGGGGAAGAGGAAGAGCTTGCCGTCGACGAAGACCGGGCTGATCAGGGTGACGTCGTTGAGGTGGCTGCCGCCGCGATAGGGGTCGTTGACGATGTAGAGGTCACCGGGACGCATCTCGTCGGCGAAGTCGGCGAAGATCTCCCCGACCGAGGCCGGCATGGCGATGACGTGACCGGGCATGTCCCGGCCCTGGGCGACCATCTGTCCCTGCGGGTCGAACAGCGCGCACGAGAAGTCCTGCGCGTCGGCGATCACCGGCGAGTGCGCCGTACGGAAGATCGTCTGTCGCATCTCCCGGACGATCGAGATGAGACCTTCGGTGACGACTTCCAGGTCGATCGGGTTCACAGTCATGCGGATGCCTCACTGGTTCCGGCTCGATCCCGGTCATGGACTGGACCATATTGTGGTCCTAGAGTTATATTATGAAACCTAGCAACCGAGAAGGTGGGAAGCAAGATGTCGTACGCCACTGACCCCAGCCCGGACGACGGGCCGGCCCCCCGCGAGTCCGGCACGCAGGCGCTGGACCGCGCGCTCAGCGTGCTGCTCGCCTTCCGCGGCACCGACACCGAACGCAAGGTCAGTGACGTCAGCCGCGAGCTGGGGCTGCACAAGTCGACTGCCAGCCGGTTGTTCCGTGCCCTGGCCGACGCCGGCTTCCTGCACCGCAACGAGGAGAACGGGAACTACCGGCTCGGCGTCACCGTCTTCGAACTCGGCGCCCGCTACCTCGCCGGCCTCGACCTGCACGGCGTCGCCCGCCCCCTGGTGCACCGGCTGGCCGAGGAAGAGGGCGAGAGCGTCAACCTGTCGGTCCTGGAGGGCCTCGACGCGATCTCCATCCACGTCGTGCAGGGCACCCGCAACCTGCAGCTCGTCTCCCGGCTCGGCCGGCGCATCCCGCTGTGGTGCAGCGCAGCCGGCAAGGCGCTGCTGATCGACCAGGACGACGCGCAACTGCGGGCCACGCTGGCCACCGCACCGTTCACCGCCCTGACCGGCAACACGATCACCGACCTGGACACGTTCGTCTCCCGGATGGCGACCGTCCGGCAGCAGGGCTGGGCCCTCAACGACCAGGAGAGCGAGGAGGGACTGCGGGTCGTGGCCGCGCCGGTCCGCGACCGCCACGGCCGGGTCACCGGCGCGATAAGCGTGTCCGGCCCGATCTTCCGGCTGGACGAGCCACGGGTGGCGGAACTCGCCGCGGCGGCCTGCCGGACCGCCGACGAGTTGTCCCGGCAGCTCGGGTACGGCTTCGGCGACGTCTGGGGCGACTGACCCGGTCAAAACTTCTCCTGCACCACGTCGGGGCGTACCCGAACGTGGAGCACGGCCGGCCCGGTCAGCGGCAGCACCTCGTCGAAGGCGGCCTGCGCGCCCGCGTCGTCGGTGACGGTCCACGCCGGCACCCCGAGCGCGCGGGCCACCGCGGCGAGATCCCGTTCGGGGAACCGGGCAAGTTCCGGGTCGACCCCCCGAGGGGCGAGCTTGCGCACCTCCGCGCCGTACGCGGCGTCGTCGAGCAGCACCAGCAGCACCGGCGCACCGACCCGGGCCAGAGTGTCCAGCTCACCGAGCCCGGTGAGCAGGCTGCCGTCCCCCTCGAAGGCGACCACCGGCCGGTCGGGACGGCCCACGGCCGCACCCACCGCGAACGGCAGCCCCACGCCGATGCTGCCGAACTCCCACGGCGCGACGAAGGACCGGTCGGTGGCGGCCGAGTCGAGCAGCAGGTTGGGCCAGCCGCCGAAGTGACCGACGCCGACCACCGTGGTCCGCTCGCGCGGCAGCCGGCCGGCGCAGATCCGGATGAACGCGCGTGGATCGATCCGGTCCGCCGTGCATTCGACGGCCAGCCCGGCGAACGGGTCGGCGACCGCCAGCTCAGCTGACAGGTCGGAGCTGCGCCAGTGCGGCCGGCGTACCGGCGCCAGCACCGCCGACACCGCCCGGGCCGTCTCACCCGCGTCGCCGAGCACCCCGGCGGTCACCGGCCAGCGCGCCCCGATCGCCGCCGGGTCGACGTCCACGCTCACCACCACCGCGTCCGGGAAGAGGGCACCGTGGTCGGCGGTCCACCTGTTGAGCCCGGCCCCGAAGGTGACCACCAGGTCCGCCCCGGCCAACACCCGCCGGGTCAGCGGCCGGGACAGCCCGCCGGCCACCCCCAGGTCGTACGGGTGCCCGGCGAACAGGCCGGCGGCCATCAGCGTGGTGGCGAGCAGGGCCCCACTGCGGTCGGCGAGTTCCCGGATCGCGGCGGCGGCCGACTCTGCGCCCCGGCCGGCGAGCAGCACCGGACGCTGCGCCGCACGCAGCCGTCGGGCCAGCGCGTCGACGTCGGCGGGATCCGGCACGAGCGGTCGCGGCGCCCGGGGCGGCACCGGCGCCGGCCCGACCGGGCCGGGCGGCACCGCCTCGTCCGCGAGATCGATCGGCACGTTCAGCACCACCGGGCCGGGCAGCTCGCGGGCCGCCCGGAACGCCAACCCGACATCGCGTACGGCGGTCCCGGCGGCGGCGACCGGCACGAAGGTGCCCGCGGTGGCCAGCGCGTACGGCTGCTGGTCGAAATGCTGCACGTGCAGCGGGTCACCGGGCGGAGTGTCGCCGGCGATCAGGACCAGCGGGGTACGGGCCTGCCGGGCAATGGTCAGGGCCGCCCCGGCCACGGCCAGCCCGGGCCCCTGGGTGACGGTCGCGACCGCGCACCGGCCGGTGGTGCGGGCGTACCCGTCGGCCATCATCACCGCGGCGTTCTCGTTGCGGGCCGCGACGAACCGCACCCCGTGCCGGTGCACCAGGTCGGCGACCAGGAACATGTTGGCGTCGCCGAGCAGACCGAAGACGGTGTCGACGCCGTGCGCGACGACGGCGTCGGCGATCGCCTCGAAGACCTTCACCGTGCTCCCCCGTCCAGGTAGCCGCCGGGCGGGCGCAGCGCCACGCTCAGCGCGCCGAGGTAGGAGTCGTTGGCCACCGCGTCGAACCGGGGCCCGGCCAGCCGGGCCGCGCGCTTGGTCATCGACCGGCCGACCGCCGAGGTGGCGAGCAGCCGGTCGGTGATGCCGGTGACGGCGGCCGGCAGTCCGTCGGCGTCGACCACGGCCGTGACCAGACGCAGGGCCAGCATGTCGGCCGGTTCGACCCGCTCGCCGAGCAGCAACCAGCGCTTGGCCAGGTCGGCACCGACCAGATCCGCGAGGATCGCCATGCCGCTCCAGGTCAACGGGATGCCGAAGGTCACCTCGGGAAAGGTGAAGTAGGCGCTGTCGGCGGCCACCCGCAGGTCACTGGCGAGCCCGAGGACCGCGCCCGAGCCGATCGCCGGCCCGTTGAACGCGGCGACCGTGGTCTGCTCCAGCCGGTACCAGCGCTCCACCAGGTCGGCGGTGCGCCGCTGGACGTACATGGTGGTTTCGGCGTCGAGGCCGGCCAGCTCGTGCAGGTCGGTGCCGGCGCAGAACGCCGTACCGTCGCCGGTGAGGACCACCACCTCGACCGTGCGGTCGCGGCCGAGTTCGTGCAGCACGTCCTCGAAGCGGGCGAGCATACGCAGGTCGAAACTGTTGCGCCGGGAGGGCCGGTGCAGGGTCACCCGGGCCAACCGGCCCGAGCGGTGCAGCAACACGGACTGGTCACTTGTCATGTCGACTCCGAGGTCAGCAGGGTTCGATCGACCAGCGCGGCGGCATGGCCGACGTACGACACCGGATCGAGCAACCCCGCCAGTGAGGTGCCGGGCAGCGCGGCGGCCACCTGCGGATCAGCCCGCAGCACCTCGGCGAACGGCCGGTTCTGCTCCAGGCTGTCGCGGACGATCCGCATCACCAGGTGGTGGGCCTGCTCGCGGCCCAGCGGCTCGGCGAGGCGCAGCATCACCGCCTCGGAGAGCACCAGCCCGCCGGTCGCGTCCAGGTTTGACCGCATCCGGTCCGGGTTGACGCCGAGGTCACCGAAGACCTCGACCAGCCGTTCCAGGGCGCCGCCGATGAGGATGAAGCACTCCGGCAGCAACTTCCACAACGTCATGCCGACGCCCATGTCCCGGTCGTCCTGGGCGACCATGGTCTGTAGCGCCAGCGGCACCTGGGCGCGCAACGTGCCGGCCGCGGCGATCACCGCCTCGCACCGGATCGGATTGCGCTTGTGCGGCATGGTGCTGCTGCCGACCTGGGTCGCCCGCTGCGGCTCGTACGCCTCGCCGACCTCGGTACGACCGAGGAAGTAGATCTCCCGGGCCAGCTTCTCGGCGCTGGCGGCGACCAGCCCGAGGACCATCAGGCACTCGACGAACCGGTCCGACGTGGCGTGCCACGGGGTGTCCGCGACACCGAGACCGAGTTCGTCGGCCACCGCGCGTTCCAGGGCGAACGCCTGCGACCCGTACCCGGCCATCGTGCCGGCCGCCCCACCCATGCTGGTCACCAGCAGTCGTTCGCGCAGCTGGGCCAGGCGGGCCCGGTGCCGTTGCAGCTCGCTCTGCCACACCGCGCAGCGCAGGCCGAACGTGGTCGGCAGCGCCTGCTGACCGTGGGTGCGGGCCGGCATCGGGGTGGCCCGGTGACGCAGGGCCAGCCGGCGCAGGATGCGTACCAGGTCGTCGACCTGGCGCTGCACGACATCCAGCCCGGCCCGGGCGCGCAGCACGAAGCCGGTGTCCATCACGTCCTGGGTGGTCGCGCCGAGATGGACGTAGCGGCCGGCGTCACCGGAGCAGGCGTCGGTCAGTGCCCGGACCAGCGGCACGAGCGGGTGCACGGTGTCGGCGGCCCCGGCCGCGAGCACCGCGGTGTCGAGCCGGTCGAGCCGGGCCGCGTCGGTGATCGCCTGGGCCGCCGCCGACGGGATGATGCCGAGGCCGGCCTGGCCACGGGCCAGGGCCGCCTCGACGTCGAGCCAGGACTGCATCAGCTGGCGGTCGTTGAAGATCCCACGCATCTCGGCGTTGCCGAAGAAACTGGTGACGGTCAACGAGTCCAGAAAACACGAGCCGAGCTGCATCAGCGTTCCTCCTCGCCGGTGAGCAGGCCGAGCGCGGCGCGCCGGTCGACCTTGCCGGACGGCAGCAGCGGCAGCCCCGGCACCGTACGGATCAGCGTGGGCACCTTGTGCCGGGCCAGCCGGGCGGCGGCCAGCCCGGTGAGCCGGTCCGGGTCGATCTCGGCGCCCGTGACGGCGACGACGAGGGCGCCGATCTCCTCACCCCAGCGCGGCGACGGCACGCCGAGTACGCACACCTGGGCAACGGCCGGGTCGTCGAGCAACGCCGCCTCCACCTCGGCCGGGCTGACGTTCTCACCGCCCCGGATGATCAGTTCCTTGACCCGGCCGGTGAGGGTGAAGATCCGGTCGGTGCCGAGCACGCCCAGGTCTCCGGTTCGTAGCCAGCCGTCGGAGGTGACCGTGGCGCGGGTGGCAGCCGGGTCGTCGACGTAGCCGGCGGTCACCGACTCGCCGCGTACCAGCAGCTCACCGGGACAGCCGGTGGACAGCTCGGTCCGGGTGCCGGGGGCGACGACGACGGCGCACAGGTCCGGCACGATCCGGCCGACGGTGTCGCCGGGACGGCCGCAGCTTCCATCACCGGGGTCGACGCTTATCGTCGGTCCGGCCTCGGTCTGCCCGTAGACCACGGCGATACGGTCCAGCCCGAGCACCCGCCGGGTGCGGGCGAGCAGCGCCGGTGCGCAGGGCGCGCCGCCGAGGAAGCCGACCCGCAGCGAGGACAGGTCGAAGCGGTCCGGGGCGGCCTCGACGGTGTCGGCGAGCATCGTCGCCATCGTCGGCACCGCCTGGAGCACCGTGCACCGGTGCCGGGCGATCTGGGCCAGCACCGGGCCGGACCGGAACCGGCGTACCGACACCCACAGTGCCCCGGTGACCAGGGCCAGGACGGCGCCACTGCCGAGACCCGCCGCGTGTGCCAGCGGCAGCGGCGAGGCGATCCGGTCGCCGGTGCCGAGACCGGCGGCGTCGGCAGTCCACCGCGCGTTGACGATCAGGTTGCGGGCACTGAGCGAGACCATCTTGGCCGGACCGGTCGAGCCCGAGGTGAACTGGATGTTCAGGGTGGCGTCCGGGTCCGCGGCCGGGGCCGGCACAGCGTCGGTCCAGCCGGGCAGTCCGACCAGGTCGTCGTCGAACGCGTGCCAGCCGTCGGGGCGGGCGTCGGACGGCAGCCCGGCGACGGCCTGCGCGGCGGTGGCCGGGCCGTCGCGGTCCCGCACCTGGTTGGCGACGAAGAGCCGACGCGGTCGGCTGCGGGCCAGTGCCGCGGTCAGCTCCGGGGTGCTCAGACCCGGATGCAGCGTCACCAGCGCGGCACCCCGCCAACTCGCGGCGGCCAGCAGGACCAGCCAGCCCAGACTGTTCTCGGCCCACACCGCGATCCGGTCGCCGCGACCGACCCCCAGCGCGGCCAGCACCGCCGCTGCCCGGCCGGCCAGGTCGGCGAACTCACCCGCCGACACCGGTCGGTCCCGCTCGTCGAAGACGTAGAGCGGACGGTCCGGTTCCCGGGCGGCGCGGTCCAGGACGATGGCGTCGAAGGCGGAGGGGATCACCGGGTCACTCCTTGACGAGCAGCAGGTTTCCGTGGTTGTCGACGGTGGCGGTCCAGCCGACGCCGACCACGGTCGTGCTGCCGTTCTCCCGGATGACCGCTGGACCGGACACCGCGCCGCCGGGGGCCAGCTCGGTACGCCGCCACACGGTGGCGTCGACCCAGCCGTCGGCACCGTAGATCCGGGTCCGTTCGGGCTGCGGCGCGGCCCCGGCCGGGGGCGCGAAGCGTACGGCGGGCCGGGGACCGAACGCGGTCAGCCGGCAGTTGACGATCTCGGCCGGATGCCCGGACCGGGCGTACGCGTACCGCTCGGCGTAGGCGGCGTGGAACATCGCCACCAGCTCCTCGGCGGTCGCCGGCACCTCCTCGACGGGTACGGCGAGGTCGAAGGACTGCCCCCGGAACCGCATGCCGACCGACAGGCCGAACGTGACCTGGTCTGGTTCGACACCGTCCTCCGCCTTGAGCTGCGCCCGCGCGACGTCACGCAGTTCGGCCACCACGGCGCGTACGGCACCGAGACCCGTCTCGTCGGCGGGCACCAGCACCGTACGCACGTAGTCGTGCCGGGCCTGGGCGGTGACGAAGCCGAGCGCGGAGAAGTTGCCCGGCACCGGTGGCACCAGTACCCGGCGGATGCCCAGTTCGTCGGCGAGCACGGTGGCGTGCATCGGGCCGGCCCCGCCGAAGGGCATCAGCACGAAGTCCCGAGGGTCGTGACCGCAGGCGACCGAGATCTCCTTGATCGCGCTGGTCATCTTGGTGGTGGCGATGGTGATGATGCCGTGGGCCAGTTCCAGGTCGTCGAGACCGAACTCGGCGGCGAGGCGGTGCACGGCGGCTCGGGCGGCGGTGACGTCGAGGCGTACCTCGCCGCCGAGGCTCTCCTGCGGATCGAGGTGGCCGACGACCAGATGCGCGTCGGTGGTCGTCGGCTCGGTGCCGCCCCGACCGTACGCGGCCGGACCGGGGGTCGAGCCGGCGCTGCGTGGCCCGATCCGCAGTTCGCCGCCCAGGTCCCGCCAGGCGATCGAGCCGCCGCCGGCACCTATCGTGTTGATCTCGACCTGGAAGGTGCGGTTCGGGTAGCCGGCGATCTTCCCGTCGTTCGTCATCAACGGGGTGCCGTTCTTGATCAGACAGACGTCGGTGCTGGTGCCACCGATGTCACAGGTGATCACGTTCGGGTAGCCGGCCAGCCCGGCGACGTGGACGCTGGCGGCGACTCCGCCGGCCGGACCGGACAACGCCAGGTTGATCGGCAGCCGGCCGGCCTCCTCGGTGGAGACGATCCCACCACTGCTGGTCATGATCGACAGAGGGTGGGCGTAGCCGCCGGCCGCGAGCGTGGTGCCGAGCCCGCGCAGGTAGTCCGCCACCGTCGACCGGACGCTGGCATTGAGCACGGTGGTGGTGAACCGCTCGTACTCGCCCTGCTCCGGCACCACGTCGGAGGAGATCGTGCAGACCAGACCGGGGTAACGCTCGGCCAGCCGGGAGGCCGCCGCCCGCTCGTGCGCCGGGTTGCGGTAGGAGTGCAGCAGGCAGACGGCGACCGCCTTCGGCCCGGCGGCGGCCACCCGCTCCAGCACGGCGTCGAGGTCGGCGCTGTCCAGCGGCTGCACCACGCTGCCGTCGGCGCCGATCCGCTCCCGCAGCACGTGCCGCAGCCGACGCGGGGCCAGCGGCGGACGTCCCGCCTCCTTGACGCTGTAGAGCTGTGGCCGATGCCCCAACCCCATCTCCAGGACGTCACGGAAGCCCGCCGTGGCCACCACGCTGACCGGCTCACCGGAGCCTTCCAACAGCGCGTTGGTGACCCGGGTGGTGCCGTGGACGAACCGGTCGACCTCGTCGAGGCGTACGCCGAGCTTGGCCAGGCCCTCGAAGATGGCCGCCGCCGGGTCGTCCGGCGTGGAGAGGGTCTTGGCCTCGGCGAGCCGGGCGGTGGCCGGCTCGTACACGATGACGTCGGTGAAGGTGCCACCGATGTCGACGCCGATGCACAGCATGGCGAGCCTTTCGCTAGTGGTGGGCGCGCGGAATGGGGCGCGACGTGGCCGGGCCGCCCGCCGGGGCGGCCTGGTCAGAAGGTGACGCCGTAGCGGCGCAGGGTCCTGCTGCTGACCATGCGCAGGATCCAGTCGAAGAGGTAGCCGAGCATGCCCAGGGCGATGATGCCGACGAAGACCCACTCGGTCTTGGCGTAGTTGCGGGCGGTCCAGATCAGCGAACCCAGGCCGCTCTGCGCCGCCACGATCTCGGCGGAGACGATCGTCAGGAAGGAGTTGCCCATGGCCAGCCGAGCACCGGTCACGACGTGCGGCACGGTCGAGGGCAGCACCACCGAGACCAGCGTGCGAACCGGACTGGCGCCGAGGGCCCGGGCCGCCCGCAGCCGCAACTCGTCGACCGACAGGACCCCGGCCAGCGTGTTGAGCGCGACGATGAAGACGGTCGTGTAGAAGAT
The DNA here is from genome assembly GCF_049178935.1 of Verrucosispora sp. WMMD703. Taxonomy (NCBI): domain Bacteria; kingdom Bacillati; phylum Actinomycetota; class Actinomycetes; order Micromonosporales; family Micromonosporaceae; genus Micromonospora; species Verrucosispora sp. WMMD703. The sequence goes on from NZ_JBMHMM010000004.1 coordinate 4,180,758, forward strand.
CAGCGCGACCTTCGACGCCTCACCCGGGCCGAGCCAGATGATCGCCAGCGTGACGAAGGCGATCGGCGGCACGAACCGGAAGAACTGGATGTACGGGTCCAGCATCAACCGCAGCCACGGCACGCAGCCCATCAGCAGCCCGACCGGTACCCCGATCACGACGCCCAGTCCCCAACCGGTCAGGATCCGGGTCGACGAGGCGCTCACCGAACTCCACAGCGTGCCGTCCTGGACCAGTTCGACCGCGCCGCGCCAGGTGAGCAACGGCGACGGCAGGAAGAAAGCCGTGTAGTTGCGGCTGACCAGGTCCCAGATGACGATGCCGAGCGCCACCGACAGGACCGACAGCCCGACTCGGGTCAGCCGGGGCCGGCTCCGGCGGCGGCGGGCCGGCTCGGGCCCGGTCCGGCCGGTCCGCTCGGCGACGGTACGGACGTCCACGCTCATCGTCGCGTCCTCCTGTCCTCGTCGGCGGGCCGGCCGCCGTCGCCGCCGGCATCCGGCCCGTCGTGCCCGTCGTCGAGGCCCTGGGCGCGCAGGGTCCGGGCCACCTCGGTGCCGATGTCCTCGCGCAGCTGACGGAAGAGCGCGGCGCTCGCCGGGTCGGTCAGGTCACGGGGCCGGGGCAGGTCGCACGGGTAGACGTTCTTGATCGCCGCCGACGGACCGGCGGTCATGGTGACGATCCGGTCGCCGAGCAGGATCGCCTCGCCGATGTCGTGGGTGACGAACACGATCGTCGCGCCGGTCTCCCGCCAGATCCGGTCGAGTTCGACCTGCATCACCAGCCGGGTCTGCGCGTCCAACGCGCCGAACGGCTCGTCCATCAGCACGACCGACGGTTCGTTGGCCAGCACCCGGGCCAGCTGCGCACGCTGGCGCATGCCGCCGGAGAGCTGGCCGGGAAACCGGTCGGCGCTGTGACTGAGCCCGACCATGGCCAGGTAGCGGTCCACGGCGCTGGCCCGCTGCGCCTTGCCGACGCCGCGCATCCGCGGGCCGAAGTCGACGTTCTGGCGTACGGTCAGCCACGGGAAGAGGGCCTCGGCGCTCTGGAACACCACCCCGCGCGACACGTCGGGGCCGGTGACCCGCGCACCGGCGCAGGTCACCTCCCCACCGACCGGCTTGACGAACCCGGCGATCGCGTTGAGCAGCGTGGACTTGCCGCAACCGCTGGGGCCGAGCAGGCAGACGAACTCCCCACCGGCGATTTCCAGGTTCGCCTGGCGGACCGCCACGAAGTCGTCGAAGCGGATGTCGACGTCGCGTACGGACACCGGGGAGCCGGAGCGGTTCACACCACTCCCCTGACCATGACCGCCGCCGGGTCGGCCTTCTGGTCCACGATCTTGCTGTCCTGCTGGAACTGGGCGATCTCGTTGTAGCGGGCGATGTCCTCGTCGGTGAAGTCCCGGACCTGGCACTGGACACCTTCGAGGAGGGCCTGGGCCTCCGCCGCCGGCACCTTGATCGCCGCCTCGGTGACCGTGCCGGCCTTGGCCGGGTCGGCGGTGAGCTGCTCGCACGCCGTCGCGATGGTGTCGACGACCTTCTTGGCGGTCTCCTTGTTGGCCTCGTACCAGGCGCCGTCGACACCGATGATCAGGTTGTAGACGTAGCCGATGTCCCCGCTGGTCAGCAGCACCGTGCCGCCGTTGGCGACGCCACGCGACGGCCACGGCTCCCACATGATGTAGCCGTCGACGTCGCCGCGTTGCAGCAGTGCCGGCATCTCGGCGGGCGAGGCGTTGACGAACTCGACCGCGTCGCGGCTGATGCCCTCGCTGTCGAGCACCTTGTTGGTGGCGTACTCGTTCACGGTCCCCGGCACGACGCCGTACTTCTTGATGCCGGCGACGTCGGTGATGCCGGACCGGGCGACGAGCTTGATGAAGCTGGGCGACTGGGAGAAGACCGCGAGTCCCTTGATGTCGCCCCGGGTCGCCCGGTTGAGCAGGCTCGACTCGGTGCTGGCGGTGACCTGGCCCTGTTTGGCCAGGATGGCGTCGAGCCCGCCGGTGCCCTCCTGGTACTGGGTGACGGTCACGTTGAGGCCGGCCTGCTCGAAGAGGTTCTCCTGGTTGGCCAGGTAGATCGGCGAGTACGCCGGGTCGACGCCGACGCCGAAGTTGACGGCGGCGGAGGGGGCGGCGCTGTCGCCGTCGGGCTCCCCGGAGGACTGGTTCTCGGAACACCCCGCCACGGCGACGGTCATCAGCAGGGCTGCGGCCGCGGCCCGCACTCGCATTCTCATGGCTACCCCAGACTTCAGCGGCTCATATTGTGGTCTTGGTTGCTTAATATGGGACGCTACTGTGAGGCGGTTTACAACGTCAAGAGTTTCGGCCACTGGGCTCTCGACACAGACAGTAGCCAGATTCCGCCGTACGGCCCCAGTTCGCTTGCCCCGCATCGAGGAGACACCGACCGTGGAGTGCCTGAACAACCCAGTTGATGCGGCGAATCCGAAATCTCGGCCAGCATCAACACCGCCGGAGCTAGTAACTGAACGTGTCGGACCCGCGATGGCGTCCCGACTCTGCGCACCGAACTGTTACCCGCGAACGACGACCGAGCGGACGTGGACCGTCACCGACACGATCCTCTACGCCCTCGGCGTCGGCGCCGGGCAGGCCGACCCCGCCGACGAACTGCGTTTCACCACCGAGAACTCCACCGGCCACCGGCACGCCGCGCTGCCGACCTTCGCCACCCTGCTCGCCGCCGAACCGCCGTATCTCGGCGAACCGGCCGTCGTCCGGCACGCCGGTGAGACGCTGACCCTGCACCGGCCGTTTCCACCGACTGGTCGGGCCCGCACCACCGCCAGCGTCACCGGCGTGTACGACCAGACCCGCGGGGCCCTGGTCCACCACCGCTCGGAGATCCACGGCGTGGACGGCGCACCGCTGGCCACCGTCGAGCGGGCCATGTTCGTCATCGACGCGGGGCGGTTCGGCGGACAGCGTGCGCCGGTCACCGCCTGGGAGCGGCCGGCGGGGCAGCCCGATCACACCGGCCACCATCAGATCCGCGCCGACCAGGCCCTGCTTTACCGGCTCAGTGGCGACCGCAACCCGCTGCACTCCGACCCGGCCGTGGCCCGCGCCGCCGGGCTGCGCGGGCCGGTGCTGCACGGGCTGTGTACGTACGGCTTCGCCGCCCGGACGCTGCTGCACGCAGTGGCCGACGGGGATCCCGACCGGATCCACCGGATCACCGCCCGGTTCAGCGCGCCACTGTTTCCCGGCGACACCCTCAGCGTGCTGGTGTGGCGGCGGCCGGGTGGTGCGCTCTTCCAGGCGGTCGACGGTCAGGGCCGGCTGGTCCTCGACCGGGGCGCCCTGGAACTGCACCGCCGGCCGGCGTGAAGGACGACCGGCCGGATGCCGCCTCCGACGACCGCTACGGGACCAGGACGATCTTTCCCACGTGCTGCCGACGGGCGAGTTCCTCCTGGGCGTCTGCGGCCTGGTGCAGCGGGAAGGTCGCCGCGATGACGGGTGCGATCTCACCTCGCCGGGCCAGGTCCATCAGGAGTTCGAAGTGTGCCGGGCTGTGCATCGCGGAGCCGATCAACTGCGCGTTGTGCAGATAGAGGCGGCGCACGTCGAAGGCCACCTGGTAGCCGCCGAGCGCGCCGGCGATGACCCACCGGCCACCGTCGCGCAACAGGGGCAGACCCTCGCCCACGAGGTCGCCGGCGACGACATCCAGTCCCACGTCGATGCCCTCCGGGGCGATGGCGCGAACCTGCTCGACGACGTCCTGCGCGCGGTCCACCACGTCGTGCGCTCCCGCCCCGCGCACCGCGTCAATCTTCTCCCCGCTGCTGATGGCCAGCACCCGCGCGCCGCGCGCCCGCGCGATCTGCACCAGCGCCAATCCCACGCCGCCGGAGGCTCCCGAGACCAGGACGGTCTCCCCGGCCCGCAGCCGGCCCCGCTCGATCATGCCCAGCGCCGTGCCGTACGCCGTCGGCAACGCCGCGAGCTGATCGTCCGCGAGCGGCGACTCCGTCATGTCGTGCACCTGCCGCGCCGGTGCGGTCACGTACTCGGCGTAACCGCCGTCGCGTTCGCTGCCCATCAGGCCGACCGGGTTCGCGTCCGGCCCGTCGGCGTCGTAGATCGCCGGATCGACCACCACCCTGCGACCGACGAGGCTCGCGTCCACGCCGGGCCCCACCGACACGACCCGGCCGGCCACGTCGGCACCCTGGATGCGGGGGAACTCGATCGGCCCCCGCCAGCCCGACCGCGCCTGCGGGTCCCCCGGGCGACCGTAGGCACCCTCCCTGGTCCACAGGTCGGTGTTGTTCAGCGCCACCGCGCTGACTCGGATCAGCACCTCCCCCGCCGCCAGGGCGGGCACCGTCACCTCCGCCTCGGTCAGCACGTCCGGTCCACCGTGCCGGGTGATCCGCACGGCACGCATGGTCGTCGGCACCGCCATCAGCCTGCCCCCCTCCGCAAAGTACACTGATCTGTGAACCACCCAGCGTACAGCGATCGGTGAGGAGGAGCCCCAGATGCCGGAAACGCGGTTCCGCACCCCGGCTGGCCAGCGCATTCTTGCGGCTGCCGAGGAGCTTTTCTACGACCGCGGGATCACCGCCGTCGGCGTGGACCTCATCGCCGAGCACTCGGGTCTGACCAAGCGGACCCTGTACAACCAGTTCGGCTCGAAAGACCACCTCGTCTCCGCGTACCTCACCGAGCGCGACCGACGCTGGCGGTCGCTCGTCCACGACACCGTCGACGCGTGCGACGATCCGGTCGCGGCGGTCACCGCACCGTTCGACGCGCTGCGGACCTGGAGCAGGACCAACACCCGCGGCTGCGCGTTCATCAACGCGCTGGCCGAACTGCCGGACCCGGCGCATCCCGCCCACCGCATCGCTGCGGACCAGAAGCACTGGCTGCTGGATCTCTTCAGGGAACTCGCCGCCGCGGCGGGCTGCGCACAACCCGCCACCCTCGCCACCCGGCTCCTCGTGCTGCACGAGGGCGCTCTCGCCACCCAACCACTCGCTCTCGACACGCTCGCGGAAAGCACCGAGCTGGCCCGCAGCCTCGTTCGCGCCAGTCTCCGGACCGGCGGACCGGAAGGCACGCACCGATGATCCGGACCGTTCCGCTGGCCCATGACGTCGATGGCGTCGGACCACTCCTCGTCGCGATCCATGGCATGACCGAGGACCGCCGTTCCTGGGCTCGGGTGCCGCTGGCCGCGCACTTCCGTACGGTCCGCGTCGACCTGCGCGGCCATGGCACCTCGCCACGAGTGCCGCCGTACGACCCGCTGAGCATGGCCGACGACCTCCACGAACTCGTCCGCGCCCTGGGAATCGAGCAGGATCCCCTGGTCGTGGGGCACTCTTTCGGTGGGGTGGTGGCCACTGCGTACGCCGCCCGTTTTCCGACGCGCGGTGTGGTCACCGTCGATCAGACACTCGACGTGAAGCCGCTGCCGGCACGGGCGGCCAGGGCCCTACGAGGGGAAGGTTTCGCCGCGTTCATGACGTCGGCGTTGGCCAGGATGTACGGGCAGCTGGACACCGCCGTCGCCGGAGAGATCAGCAAGAACCGGACGCTGCGCCAGGACGTACTGCTCGGAGCATGGGCGCCCCTGCTCGACCTCGAACCGCCGGAACTGGCCGCGTTCATGGCGAACGTGATGGCGATGCGGCAGCCCACACCCTTCCTGTCGCTACACGGCCTACCCGTGGCCGACGATTATCCGGCCTGGCTGGGCAGTCGAATTCCGGTGCGGTCGTCGAGATGTCGCCCACCGTCACCCACTACCCCCACCTGGCCGACCCGTCCTGGTTCGTGCAGCGGCTGACCGCCTTCGACAGCACCCTCGGGCGCTGACATCGACGTCAGTCGTCCCCGACGACCTTGACGTCCTTCCAGAACGCGACCCGGTCCCGGATCATCTCGGCCTCGGGCAGCGGCTGCGGGTAGTACCAGACCGCGTCCACACTGGTCCGCCCGTCGTGCTCCAGCGTGTAGTACGACGCGGTGCCCTTCCACGGGCAGACCGTGTGGGTGTCGGAGTCCCGCAGCAGGTCGTCGCGGAGCGCGGCGCGGGGGAAATAGTGGTTGCCCTCGACCACGACGGTGTCCGGGCTCTCGGCGATGACCAGGTCGTTCCAGATGGCTTTCGGCATGCGTCCAGACTAGGCCGGCCCGCGTCCCGGCTACGGCTGGCGCGGCACCTCGTGCAGAGTGACGGCGTCGAGCCGACCGTCGGCCAGGTCGGCGGTGAGGTATGTCGCGTACGGCTGGCGGCGCCGGTCAGTCGGCGAGCCGGGATTGAGCAACCGCAGGCCGCCGGGCGCCTCGCTGTCCCAGGGGATGTGGGAGTGGCCGAAGACGAGCAGGTCGCAGTCGGGGAAGCGCGCCGCGCACCGCCGCTCCCGGCCACTGGCCGGCCCGGTCTCGTGCACCACCGCGATCCGCATCCCGCCGACCTCCACGCGGGCGATCTCCGGCAGTCGGGCACGCAGGTCGGGACCGTCGTTGTTGCCGTAGACGCCGACCAGCCGGGCGCTGCGCCGCTCCAGGTCGTCGAGCAGGGCGGCGTCGACCCAGTCGCCGGCATGGATGACAAGGTCTGCGGCGTCGACGGCGGCCCACAGCCCGGGCGGCAGGTCCCGGGCACGTTTCGGCAGGTGGGTGTCTGCCATGATGACCAACCGCACCCGGTCAGGGTAGCCCCGCCCGACCCCGGCCAGCCCCGCGTCGGCCACCGCCGGCGAGGAGGTCAGACGCGACCGCGTACGAGCGGCAGGAAGACCTCGTCGACGATTTCGATCAGGACCTCGTCGGGGACCGACGGGGTGCCGCGCATCGCGTACTCGGCTCTCAGCAGCATCATCGGCGCGGCCGCGACCCGCGGGTGCACGGCCGTCGGCGGTGCCTCACCGCGGGCGACCGCGCGGTCGAGCATGGTCAGCCAGGCGCGGTCCATGGTGTCCGCGCCTGATCGTTCGCGCATCAGGTCGAGCAGCGCCGGGTCGTCCGCCGCTGCGGCCAGCAGGCTGCGCAGGACCGCTCCGTGCGGCGAGGACCACGTCTCGTTCGCCTGCCGCAGCATCTCGAGCGCGTCGCCCCGCAGGGTACCGGTGTCGGGGTTCGGCATCGCGACGTCGGAGAGGTGACGGTACGCGGCGACGCCCAACGCCGCCCGATGCGGCCACCGGCGGTAGATGGCGTTCTTGTTGGTCCCGGCCCGGGCGGCGACCCGGTCCATGGTCATCCCCGCGTAGCCGGACCGGCGCAGTTCCTCCGCCGCCGCCTGCAGGATCGCCCGTTCCAGTTCCTCGCCCCGGCGTCTGGTGCCCATTCATTGCAGGGTACTAGACGTACCCTGTAAGGTACGGCGCGTACCCTAGGGCGAGGAGATCCCGTGCGTGTCTTCGGCATGAACTACGACACCGGCTTCGTCAGCGCCGGCTCCACCACCCATGAGCCGTTCGACCCCGAGACCGTCCGGCGCGACCTGCGCGTCATCCGCGAGGAGTTGCACTGCGACGCGGTACGCCTCACCGGCGGCATCCAGGACCGGCTGGAGTTGGCCGCGCGATTCGCCGCCGAAGCGGGGCTCGAGGTGTGGTACTCCCCCTTCACCAATGGCCTCGACCGCGACGGGCTCAAAGCGTTCCTGCTCGACGGCGCCGAGCGGGCCGAGCGGCTCCGCCGCACCGGCGCCTCGGTCGTGTACCTCACCGGCTCCGAGATCTCCCTGTTCACCGACGGCTTCCTGCCCGGTCGTGACCTGGTCGAGCGGCTGACACTGTTCGCCGATCCGATGCGGATGCGGGAGGCGGTCCCGATTGCCCGAGCCGCCGTGCGCGACTTTTTCGCCGAGGTGATGCCTGCGGTGCGGCAGCGGTTCGGCGGCCTGGTCGGTTACGCCGCGATCCCCCTGGAAGACGTCGACTGGGCGCCGTTCGACATCATCGCCAGCGACGCCGGCTACCGTGACGCGACGAACGCCGCGGCATTTCCGCAGACCCTGGCCGCTGCCGTGGGGCAGGGCAAGCCGTACGCCGCGACCGAGTTCGGCTGCTGCACCTTCCGGGGCGCGGCCGACGTCGCGGGCGCGACGGAGCCGGTGACCTACGACGAGCAGGGCCGTGCCGTGCAGCTCACCACCAGCCTGGAACGGGACGAGGCGGGCCAGTCCCGCTACCTGCTGGATCTGCTACGCGACTACGAGCGTGGCGGTGTGGAGGCAGCGTTCGTCTACACGTTCGCGAACCGGCACCTACCCACCACCGGCGACCCCGCGCACGACTACGACCTGGCCGCGCGCGGCATCGTGCGGGTACTGCCCGACGGCTCGTGGACGCCGAAGGCCGCCTTTCACGCCCTGGCCGAATACGGTCGCGCTCGCGCGCAGACGTTGGAGCGGACCTGAGGAAGATCGGGCGGCGGCGAGCCTTGTTCCTCACGCGGCGTGATGCCCGATAGTCGTGCCATGGCGGAGCATCTGACCGTGGGACGGGTGGCGGAGCTGGCCGGCGTCAGCGTCCGCACCCTGCACCACTACGACGAGATCGGCCTCCTCGAACCGTCCACCCGAACCGCGGCCGGACACCGGGCCTACTCCGCCGACGATGTGGAGCGGCTCCGGGAGGTGCTCGCCTACCGGCGGCTCGGCTTCGGGCTGCGCGAGATCGCGGACCTGGTCGACGATCCGACCACGGACGCGGTCGCACATCTGTGCCGGCTGCGGGGTCTGCTGTTGGATCAGCGTGATCGCGCTGCCGCCATGGTGACGGCCATCGACCGGGAGCTGGAGGCACGGGCGAGGGGAATCAGGACGACACCGGAGGAGCAGCTGAAAGTGTTCGGGGCACAGTTGTATGACGCCATCGGAGCCGACTATCCCGCGACCCGACGCACCGAGCCGCGGATCGCCGCGCGCATCTGGGATGCGTTGGGTGACGCCCGGACGGTGCTGAACGTCGGAGCCGGCACCGGCTCGTACGAGCCGCCCGACCGCGACGTCACGGCGGTGGAGCCGTCGGCGGTCATGCGGGCGCTGCGTCCTCCGGGCGCGGCGCCGTGCGTGGCCGCCGCTGCGCAGAGTCTGCCGTTCGAGGACCAGTCGTTCGATGCCGCGATGGCGGTCAGCACCGTGCACCACTGGCCCGACCCGGTCGCCGGGCTGCGCGAGATGCGACGGGTGGCCCGCCGCGTGGTGGTGTTCACGTATGACGCCGACGACACCGGCTGGCGTCAACGATTCTGGCTCACCCGCGATTACCTGCCGGAGTTCGCTGACCTCCTCGTCGGGTGGCCGTCGCTGGCCGATCTGGCCAATGCGATCGGCGGGCGCGCCGAGCCGGTGCTCGTGCCGTGGGACTGCGTCGACGGGTTCTTCGAGGCGTACTGGCGTCGACCTGAGGCGTACCTGGACGAACACGTACGCCGCGCGGTTTCGGTGTGGGCCCGGGTCGGACCGCAGGCCGAGCAGCGGGCGGTCAGCAGACTCCGCGAGGACCTGTCCTCGGGTCGGTGGGCCGAGCGCAACCGCGACCTGGTCGCCCTCGACACGGCGGAGCTCGGTCTCCGCCTGCTCGTAGCCTGACCAGGATACGAGGGTGGAGCCGTCGCACACCTGGATCCGCCGAGCAGAAGATGTCTGGGGTGGGCGATAGCGTCGGCGCCATGAGCGTGCTCGACCGTCGCGCCCTCAACCGGGCGCTGCTGGCCCGTCAGCTCCTGTTGCAACGGCACGACATGCCGGTCGCCGACGCCCTTGAGCACCTGGTGGGGTTGCAGGCGCAGGAGCCGTTGGAGCCCTACGTCGGGTTGTGGAGCCGGCTGGCCGGTTTCCAGCCGGCGGCGCTGGCCGAGCTGCTGCTGAGCCGCCGGGCCGTCCGCACCCTGCTGATGCGCCGAACCCTGCACCTGGTGACCGCCGACGACTGCGTCACGCTCCGGCCGGTGCACCAGACGATGCTGGTCTCACGCATGTGGTCGACGTTGCGCCGGGCGCTGCCCGGCGTCGACCTCGACGAGCTGACGAAACTGGGCAGACCGTTGTTCGAGGAGCGGCCGCGCATGCTCACCGAGGCGGCCCGCGTGATCGCCGACCGTTGGCCGGGTGTGCAGGCGCGCACGTTGGGCGACGCGCTCAGCACGCTCGTGCCGCTCGTGCAGGTGCCACCGCGTGGTGTCTGGGGCCAGCGCGCCGCCGCGTACAACACCACCATCGAGACGTGGTTGGGTCGGCCGTTGGCGTCGACGTCGCCCGCCACCGTCGACGCGCTGGTCCTGCGCTACCTCGCCGCGTACGGCCCGGCGGCCACCGCCGACATCCGAGCCTGGTCCGGGTTGGGCGGGCTGCGGGAGTCCGTCCAACGGTTGCGCCCCTCGTTGCGGACGTTCCGCGACGAGCGCGGCCGCGAGTTGCTCGACGTGCCGGACGGCGCACTGCCCGACCCGCACACCCCCGCGCCGCCGCGGTTCCTGCCGGCGTTCGACAACGCGGTGCTCGGCTACGACGACCGCAGCCGCGTCATCGACGTCGAACATCGCGGGCTGAGCGTCACCGGCGCACGCTTCCTGTTGGTCGACGGACGGGTCTCGGGCACCTGGGCGGTCACCGCCGACGACGGCGCGGCGACGTTACGGATCACGCCGCTACGTACGCTCACGACGGACGAGCGCGACGCCGTCGTGGCCGAGGGCGAGAGCCTGCTGACCATGTTTCAGCCTGAGCCAAGCAACCCCAACCGCGTCTCGATCATTGACGCTTGACACCAGGATGGACGCGTTGACCCGGGCCGTTGTCCGTCCACTCCTGCCGTTGTCCGCGTCCCACGGGCAGTGACCACCCGCCACGGACGGTCGGTGGAGAAGCTCGCGCGGTGCCCGGTCGCGTCGCGGTGTGCGGCGGAGCCGGGACTGTCAGAATCGGACTCAAGAAGCCGGTACGCACTGGTCGAGGGGAAGACATGAGCGACTGGAACGACAAGGTCATCGCCGAGTTTCGCGCCAACGGCGGGCAGGTGGGCGGTCACTTCGCCGGCGAGCCGCTGCTGCTGTTGCACACGGTCGGCGCCAAGAGCGGCCAGCCCCGCGTACACCCGATGATGTACCAGAAGGTGGACGGCGGCTACGCCGTGTTCGCGTCCAAGGCCGGCGCGCCCACCAACCCCGACTGGTACCACAACCTGCTCGCGAATCCGCAGACGCGAGCGGAGATCGGCACGGACACGGTCGATCTGGTCGCTCGGGTCGCCACCGGGGACGAGCGGGAACGGATCTGGAGCGCGCAGAAGGCTGCGTACCCATTCTTCGCCGAGTACGAGCGGAAGACCACCCGCCAGATCCCCGTCGTCGTACTGGAACCCGCGCGGTAGCGGGCCAGGGGCGGGGCTCGGAAAGGTCGACACGTCCCGGTCACGATGCCGAGGTCAGAGGCCGGTCAGCTTCTCGAAGAGTTCGTTCGTCGTGTCGTAGTACCTCGTCGTCCGGCCGAGGCGCGTCATGCCGAGCCGCCGGCAGACGGCTTGGGAGGCATGGTTGTCCGGCTTCGTGACCGCGATGGCCCTCGTCAGACCTCGTTCGAACGCGTCGTCCAGGACCGCCGCCGCTGCTTCGGTGGCGTAGCCGTGCCCCCAGGCGTCCGGATGCAGGTGCCAGCCGATCTCGACATCGGTCGGGCGGCCGGTAGGTTCGCCAGCCGACAGGGGAATCGGTTTGAGCAGGAGGTTCCCTACCAGCCGGCGGTCCGTCGCGGTGGTGATGGCCCAGATCCCGTGGATCGGATCGTCGATGGCGCGTCGGCGTGCGATCGAGGCGAGGGCGTCCTCGCGGCTGTTCAGGAGTGTCGGCCGCGTGCCCAGGAACCGCACCACCTCCCAGCGCGACTCGAGATCCAGAAGGAAGTCGGCGTCCTCCTCGTGCCAGGGTCGCAGCAGCAGGCGATCGCTCGCGATGGTGCGCATCTGTCGCAACCTAGTGCTCCGGCCGGGGCCGAGGGGTGCCAGGGCGGGTGTCACTGTTGCCGGCGAGGCTTGGTGACAGTGCTGGCCACATATTCGGAGAGAATCTCGGCGAGGATGCGTTGCGCGTTCGCGAACTCTGCTGCGTCCTCGGGAGCGTCAAACGTGTAGGAGCAGGTGGCGAGGGTTTTCCAGAGGGCCCAGCCACGGCCGCGCGCCCACGTCGCATCATCCACCGACAGCCGGGCGCGGAATGCCTGCCGGCCTTCGACGGTCAGCAAGGTCCAGGCGATCGCCAGGTCGCAGGCCGGGTCACCGACGCCGCATGTCCCGAAGTCGATGACGGCCGCCAGCTGGCCGTCAGCAAGCAGAAGGTTGCCCTGGGCGATGTCCCCGTGGAACCACCGGTCGACACCGTCCCAGCGGGCGTCGAGTGCTGTCGCCCAGATCTCGCGCACCAGCTCGACATCGACGTGGTCGTCCAACTCCGCAAGCGCCTGCTCCACAATCTTGTCGTAGGTGCGCAGGGTGCCGCCCCGGAACCAGTTGTGGACACCCGGCTGCGGACCGCAAGCGGCATCGACGGACCGCAGGGCCGCCAGGAACTCGGCCAGGTCGACCGCGAATCGCGCCGGGTCGGCGATGCGGTCCAGGCTGGCCGGCTCGCCGCCGAGCCACCGGTAGATCGACCACGGGTAGGGATAGTCCACACCTGGCTGGCCTCTCGCCACCGGGGTGGGAATGGGCAGCGGCAGCCGGGCAGCGAGGGCCGGCAGCCAGCGATGTTCCTTGTCGACCGCCAGGGCGTACTCGGCGGCGCTGGGCAGACGCACCAGCAGGTCGGGACCGAGGTGGAAGGTCCAGTTGTCCCAGCCACCGTTGGCCACCGGCTCGATCGGGAGGTCGGCCAGGTGCGGGAACTGGTCGGCGACGAGCCGACGCACCTGTTCCGCGTCGACGGTGATGCGCTGCGGCACGGGGCCGAGATCCGGAACATCACTCACTGAGCCGTCCTCGTCTGACTATGGAGGTCTGAGCGCGATCTGGTACGCGAGCGACAGTAGCCCGCCGATCAGTCATCGAAAGTGGCGTACGGTGCGATGGCACCCGGTTGTCGGTGGGGATCGCCATGGATGAGCAGGATTTTTGGGTACGGCTGGAGTTCCGCATCTGCGCGGAGTTCCGGGGCTTCGAGGACCGGCACCTTCGGTGGTACTGGTGCGATGGTCTGGTGGCCGAGCAGTACGAGTTGCTGACCGCCGAACCGTGCATCCGTGGTCGGGCCTGGTGCGGGCCCGGCGGTCAGGAGCGTTGGCGGTTCGTGCTGCGCATCGGCAGAGGCGCGCGAACGCGTGCGGAGATCCCTTGGGCGGCGGTGCTGCCCAGCGAGCAGGCAACGGGATGGCTGTCAGCCGACCCGCGACGCAGGACCATACTGATAAGCCCTCCGGTCGGCTAGCCCTGTGCGACAGTGGTTCATGCCGTTGAGCAGGTACGACCTCAGAGCATCGATCGCGGTGTTCGACATCCAACTGGCGATCGGGTTCTACGAAGGCAAGCTCGGCCTTCAGGCATTGCAGTCCGGCCCCAGCGCCCAGATCGCCGACGGCAGCCGCATCTATGGTTGCGGTGGCAGGCCGGCGCTGAATGTCTACCAGTCGGTCACTGCCGGAAAGAGCCCCGCGACCCTGGCGACCTGGTACGTCGACGACATCGACCAGATCGTCGACGAACTCGTCTCGTCCGGCGTCGAAATGATCAGGTACGACCAGTTGGACCATGACGCCAGGGGCATCACCGCGCGGGCCGGCGGTGGACGCATCGCGTGGTTCCAGGATCCCGACGGCAACACCTTCGCCCTCGAAGCCGACACCTGACGGTCCGGCCACCGGCTGCCGGCATCCGGCGAGTTGGACCAGTGCGTGTCGGCACACCGACGGGGGCTACCGGTGGCGGTTGCGGGGGTGTTTCTTGGCCGTCCGCTCGTTGCCGTGTTTGTAGTTGCCGGTGATGCGCGCCATCAACTCCTGAGGATCTTCGGTGTTCACGTCGATCAGGAACCGGGCCGCAGCGGCACCCCGAAGCACGCCGGCCGGCCGGCCGTGATGGAGCAGTTCGACGTCACCGTTCTTGCGGAGGCGGTAGGTGAATCCCTCGGGTGCACCGGGCATCGCCGTATCGTCCCCGCCAGCCGCACCGCACGCGACCGAATTACGCCGCCGAGCCAGGCCCGGGCAGGCCCGGGTCGGGCAGGGTGGGTCGCAGCAAGCGAACGGCCGCGTACGGTCACGGCGACGGCCGGTGCGTCGGCTCCCAGAGCAGGGTCTGGCGGTGCTGGGTGAAGCCGTTGCGCAGGTAGAACTCGACCGCGCGGCGACCGGAGTGGACGGTCACGTGCAGCAGCCCCCGGGAGCGGGCCTCGGCCAGGATCGCGGCCATCAGCGCGCCGCCGATGCCGCGATTGCGGTACTCCGCACGGACCTCGACCGACTGGATGTCGCCGTACCAGCGCTCAAGCGCTCCGTTACCCGGCACCCGTTGCGCGACATGGAGCCAGGCGGCACCCACCACCAGTCCGTCGATCTCGGCGACGAACGGCAGGTGCGTCTGCGCGTGGGCGGCCACCCAGTCGGCGTACGCCCGGAGCGTGTTCCCGTCGATGCCACGTAGTTCCGCGAGCGCCGCCACGTCCGCCACGCCGGCCCTGCGTACAATCACCCGACGGATTCTAAGAGCGGTGTGGCCGCTGCTGAGTGGCGGTCTGGGATGCTACGTCCATGCCTTCCTACCCACCCACCTTCGCCGACCAGGTCGTCGCACAGCCGGCCAAGGCCCAGTTCGAGGCGTTCATCGACGAGCACCGCAGGGCGCTCACCAACTGCCTGGACGGGCTGACCGAGGAGCAGGCACGCCGCTCGTTGGTGGTTTCCCGAACCACGCTGCTGGGCCTGGTGAAGCATGCGACATTCGTGGAGAAGGTCTGGTTCGACGAAGCCGTCACGTGCCGGTCGCGCGCTGAGATCGGCATTCCGGCGACGCCGGACGAGTCGTTCGTCCTCGACGACGGCGACACGATCGCCAGCGTCCAGCAGGCGCACCGCGAGGCCTGCGCGGCGTCACGCCAGGCGACGTCGTCCCTGGATCTGGACGACACACTGCGCGGCAACCGACGGGGCCCGCTGCCGCTGCGCTGGGTGTACCTGCACGTGCTGCGCGAACTCGCCCAGCACTGTGGGCACGCCGACATCCTCCGCGAGCAGCTGCTCAACGAGTAACCCGGGAAGCCGGCTGGGTAGGGATACTCAGCGGGGACCGTGCGCGGGCTCAGGTGTCGACGCCGCGGCGTCGACAGGATGTCGTCATGGCCGAACTGCCACACCGACACCCTGCTCTGCGTACCGCCGATTCTCCCTTGCCGGTCGTGGCCGCGCGGGCCCGGCAGGCCGTCCTGGCGACCCTCGGCCGGCTGGTCGCCGCGCTGAGCCGGCTCGCCGGCCGCCACCCCGCCGGGTGGCGGTGGCTGGCGCGGCGGCACCACCCGTTCCTGGACCGGCTGGCCGCGGCGAACGCGGCGGCGATCTGCGTACGAGCCGCCCGGCAGGTACCCGCCTACCGGGCCTTCCTGCGGGCCCGCCCCGCCGGTAACCGCCGCCGACTCGGCGACTTTCCGGAGACCGACAAGCTCCGCTACGTCACGGCCCACGACGCCGCCGCGCGCTGCTGGCGGGGACGGCTGCCCACCCGTGGGGTGGTGGTCGACGAGTCGGCCGGCTCGTCCGGGCAGCCGTTCAACTGGCCCCGGGCGGAGCGGGAACTGCGCGCGGTGCACCGCGACATCGCCGGCTACACCGGGCTGGTGTTTCCGATGCGCCGACCGTTCGTCATCAACGCCTACTCGATGGGCGCCTGGGCGACCGGGACGACGACCGGCGCCGCGATGGCCCGCATCGCCGTGGTGAAGAACACCGGCCCGGACCTCGGGAAGATCGTCGACACGCTCCGTGAATTCGGTCCCGACTTCGACTACCTGGTGACCGCGTACCCGCCGTTCCTGAAACACCTGCGCGACCGGCTCGACGCCGAGGGCTTCCCGTGGTCGCGTTACCGCATCTTCGCCAGTTGCGGCGGCGAGGGAATGACCGAGGCGCTGCGCGACTACCTGGAGCAGCGGTTCGCGCTTGTGCGTTCGGCGTACGGTGCGTCGGACCTGACCATCGGCATCGGTGCGGAGACCCGGCTCACGGTGTGGCTGCGACGGCGGTTGCAGACCGACCGCGCCCTGCGGACCGCGCTGCTCGGCACCGACGAGCAGCGGCTGCCGATGGTGTTCCAGTACAACCCGTTCAGCACCTACCTGGAGACCAACGAGCGGCGGGAGCTGGTCTGCACGGTCACCACCGACGTGCTGCAACCCCGGTTGCGTTACAACATCGGGGACGAGGCGCTGCTGGTGCCGTACCGGCGGATCGTCGAGCTGGCGCAGGCCGACCCGGTACGCGGGGCCGAGTTCCGCACCGCCGTCTCCGCCGAGCGGATGACCCTGCCGGTGCTGCTGCTGTTCGGACGGCGCGATTCCACTGTCTCCTACCTGGGGGCCAACCTCTACCCCCAGGACGTCGAGTACGGCCTCTACACCGGCAATCCGCACGCCGCCGAGATCAACCGCTTCTGTCTGGCGTTGGTCGAGGACGCGGCGCTGGAGACCCGGCCGGTGATCCACCTCGAACTGCGCCGCCCGCTGGCCGCCGCGCAGCGCGACGCGCTCGCCGCCGCGTGCCGCAGCGGCGTACGCCGGCATCTCACCTCGGTCTCCCGGGACTTCGCCCAGTCCCTCGTGGAGGACCCGACCGCCGGTGACCTGCGAGTGGAGTTGCACGAACCCGGCAGTGGCCCGTTCGCCGGGCAGCAGAAGATCAAGAACGTCTACCTGGTGAGGTGACCATGCGTACTCGCGACTTCTCCCGCGCTCCCGCCCAGGCCCGCGCCGGCGCCATGTTCATCGGTGGGACCCGGTACGCCAATCCCCTGGTGCTGCTGCGACTGGCGCCGGCCTGGTTCCGGATGGTCCGGGACATGCGCCGGATGTCCGGCTACTGCTGGCACACGGTCTACTGGCAGTTTCCGTTGACCCTCGGCACCATCGCGTTCTTCACCGACCGCGACGCGATGCTGCGCTTCGCCCGTACCCGCCATCACCGCCGGCTGATGGTCTGGTTGACCGACGGCACCCGCAATGCCACCGCCGGGTTCATCCGGCTCTACAGCGCCGCTCCGGACGGGTACTCCAACGGCGCATGGCGGGCCGAAAGCCCGGAGATGGGACACATCGCGACCTTCACCCCGCTGGGCGCGGAGACGACCGGTCCGGCGGTCCGGCGGTGAGCAGCCACCGGTTCGACCGCGTCACCACCCGCCGGGACCTGCGGCAGTTCCTGGCGTTCACCGACCGGCTGTACGCCGACGAACCGCGTCACGTACCCGTTCCCCGGCAGCAGATCCGGCGGTGGTGGCGCGACGGCGTACCGCTGTACCTGCTGCGCGACGCCGCCGGCACGGTGGTCGGACGCACCACCCTGCACACCGATTCAGCCTTCGACACGAAAATCGGCCGTCGGTGCCAGCTGTTCGGGCTGACCGAGTTCACCGCGCCGGCCGCCGGGCCGCTGTTCGACGCGATTGCCGCGCATGCCGACGCCGACCGGGACCTGCTGTTCGGCCCGGTGGCGCTGCTACCCAACCAGGCCGGCGGGGTGATCACCTCCGGCTACGCCGAGCGGGGCTTCGTCGACAGCGCCTGGAACCCGCCGCGCTACGTGGCCGCCTACGAGGCGTACGGGTTCCACCGCCGGTTCGAGTCCGACACCTGGATCTGCCCGGTGCCCGCCCCGGCGCAGCTGGCTCGCAGTGCGCCCGACGACGCCCGGCTGGAGTTGCACCGTGGTGATGTCCGGCGGCTCGACGACCAGCTCGACCTGCTGCGCGGGATGCTTAACGCCTCCTTCGCCCAGCTCGGCTACTACACGCCGATCTCCGCCGGACAGCTACGGCGGCAGACCGACGGTCTGGCATACCTGCTCGACGAGTCACTGCTGCTCTACCTGACCCGCAACGGGCGGCCGGTGGCGTTCGTGCTCTGCGTACCGGACATCAGCGAGTTCCTGGTCGCCGTCCGCGGTGACCTGCACCCGGTCAACCAGGTGCGGTTGCTGGCCACGCGTCGCCGCTACCGGAGGGAGGCGGTGCTGATCGTCAAGGGCGTGCTGCCGCAGTACCAGGGGCGCGGCTACCAGCGGCTGCTCTCCACGCACCTGCACCGCAACCTGCACGCCGCCGGCTACACGACGCTGCGCAGCACCTACGTCGGGCGGGACAATCCGGCGTCGGCTGCCCAGTACCGGCGGCTCGGCGGTCGCCCGCTGCACGGGTACACCTTCTACGCGAAGGAGCGGTAGGTGGACCTCGCCGCGTTCCGCGCGCTGGAGCCGTTCTGCTGGCGGGCGCCGAGTGCGCACAACACCCAGCCGTGGCGACTGCGCTACGAAACCGGGACGGTCCACGTCGGCTGGCACGCGGCCCACACGTTGCCGGCGGCCGACCCCACCGGCCGGGACCTGCGCCTGTCCCTCGGCGCGTTCGTCGAAACCTGCCTGATCGTCGCCGCCGACGCCGGCCTGCACCTGGAGTTCATCTCCGGTTACGACGAACAGCACCGGCAGGTGGGCCGGCTGCGGCCCGCCCGGCACCGCTACCCGACCCCGTTTCGCACCACCGACGTGTGGCAGCGCCGCACCGACCGGGGCCGCTTCGCCGCCGGTCCGGAGCAGCAGACCCTCGACGCGGTCGACGCGATCGCCCGGCAGGCGGGCGGCGGCCTCCACGCCGTGCCGTACCCGGATCGGCTCGGTGCCCTGCTACGCGCCGCCGATCGGCGGCTGTACGCGGACCCGGCGGTCGTCACCGAGCTGCGCCGCTGGCTACGGCTCGATCCGACACATCCGAGCTACCACGCCGACGGGCTCAACGACCGCTGCCTCGCGTTGTCGCGGCCCGCCGCGACCGGGCTGCGCGCGGCGCTGGCCGCCTACCCACTGCTGCGGCGGCTGGGGTTGCCGAGGCTGCTCGCCGCCGCCGACGACCCGCTCGCGCGCGGCGGCGCGGTGCTGGTCCTCGTCGGCCCGGCGGACCTCGACCGGCCCGGTCAGGTCGAGTTCGGCAGGGTGCTGCTGCGGGTCTGGCTGACCCTGCACACCGCCGGGCTGGCAGCGCATCCGCTGAGCCAGCTGATCGACGTCGATGCCACCCGGACGGCGCTCGGTGCGCTGCTGGACGTCGCACCGGACCGGCTGCTACACGTCACCCGGGTGGGCCGGCCCACGCGTCCGGCGCCCCGCTCGGCACGCCGGCTCGGCACTGTCTGACAACGGCCGGAGCGCCACGTACGGGTTGGGTTTGCGCTGCTGGTACGTCGGGTGGAAGCCCAGCACCTAATAGCAGGCGACGATGTCGTCGATGGATGGGCACGGCAGCAGGGGTACGGTCACGGCGACAGCGGAGGTCTCTGATGCCGACCGAGATCGTGCTGGTCCGGCACGCCCGCTCCGTCCCGCCGACCGCCGACGGTCCGGACGACTTCACCCGCCCGCTGACCGCAGACGGGCTGCGGCAGGCGCAGGAACTGGTGGCGATGCTCACCGAGCCACGCCCTGCGGCGGTCTGGTCCAGCCCATACCGGCGCGCGATCCAGACCGTCCAGCCGACCGCCGACGCGCTCGGCCTGCCCGTACGCACCCGGACCGAGCTGCGCGAGTGGGACGACGGCCTCGCCTTCACCGAGGTATGGGAGTCGCACTACGTCAGGAGTTGGACGGACCTCTCCTACGCACGCCCGGGCGGGGAGAGCCTCGATCAGCTCAGCATCCGTGCCGTCGCCGCCCTGCGGGCACTCGCCCGGCACCACGCCGGCCGGGTGGTTCTCGTCGGCAGCCACGGCACCTTCATCTGCCGGGCGTTGGCCGGCTTCGGCGTGCCGGTCAGCTGGGCCACGGTGCGGCAGATGCCGATGCCCGCGCTCTACCGACTTCGCTTCACCGACCCGAGCACCAGTCCCGAGGTGTTCGAACGGAGCTGATCGCCTCGGTCCGGAGCGGCCCGGTCACCGGCTCAGCCGGCCTCCACCAGGTAGGAGAAGGCCGGCTGAGCCGGGCGAACGAGGTTCCGGCCGCCGGTCAGGGCAGCTCGATCGGGAGGGTGATGCCGTCCAGGCTGTGCGGACAGGGACAGTCCCGCTCGACCGGAAGCGCGGCGACCGCGTCGAGCAGCAGCCCGCGCAGCCGCTCGGTGTTCTCACCGAAGACCCGGAACACCTCCTGCTGGGTCACCCCGTGACCGCTCTCCACGCCGGCGTCCAGATCGGTCACCAGGGCGATCGAGCTGTAGCAGAGAGCCAACTCTCGGGCGAGAACCGCCTCCGGGTGGCCGGTCATGTTGATGACCGCGCCGCCGACCGCCGCGTACCACCGGGATTCGGCGCGGGTGGAGAAGCGCGGCCCCTCGACCACCACCATGGTCCCGCCGTCGTGCGCGGGCACCGACCGGCCGGTGGCAGCCGTCAGCAGGGTACGCCGACCGACCGGGCAGTACGGGTCGGCGAAGGAGACGTGCACCGCGCCCTGCTCGTAGTACGTCTGCGCCCGGCCGCTGGTCCGGTCGATGAGCTGATCGGGTACCACGAACGTGCCGGGACCGAGTTCCGGCCGCAGGCCACCGACGGCGCACGGCGCGAGTATCTGGCGTACCCCGAGCGACCGCAGCGCCCACAGGTTGGCCCGGTAGGGAATCCGGTGCGCAGGATGCCGGTGGTCGCGGCCGTGTCGAGGGAGGAACGCCACCCGACGGCCGCCGACGTCGGCGATCGTCACCGCGTCGGATGGCGCACCGTATGGCGTCTGGACAACATATTCGGTGGCGCCGTCGAGCAGCGCGTAGAGACCCGAGCCACCGATGACGGCAAGGTCGGCGGACGGGGACACGGTCTGCGGATTCACGAGCAGTCCCGGCCCTTGTTGATGCAGGTGACGATGTGTTTCATCGTGCGGGTGGAGTTGACGTTGATGAAGTCGTCGTGGTCGGAGAAGGGATTGTGGTTCTCCTCGGGGAAGGAGTCCAGCGCGTACTGACCCTTCTCCTGCACGTCCCGGGGGATGTCGTAGGAAATGGTGATCCGCAGCTGCGGGATCGCTCGGAATCCCTGCGGGCAGGCGCCGGTGGCCGGGTCGGCGAAGGCGACGTGGCTACGGTGGTTGTCGCTGTCGATGTTCCGGCCGTCCCAGCAGCCCGGAAAGTCGTGCACGCGCTGCACCTGGCTGCCGACCGGGCAGATCGGGTACTTGTCGGCGAGCCGGTCGGCGAAGCCGGAGCACGTCCAGGACGGGCGGGCGTTGGCCGGGCCACGGCTGGTGGGCTTGGCGTCGCCGGTGAGCGCCCGCAGGAACCTGGGCATCGGCACGACCTTGCTGACCGGGTTGCCCCGGTACTCGATGAGCACCTGGGCGGGGCGGACAATGCCACCGGTGTTGCCGGGCAGTTCGAAATCGGGCCCCTGGGGTTCGGGCAGCGCGGACGCCGTCGGGCTGGGTGCGCTGCCGGGCGTGGTGGGCCCCGGGTCGCCGGCCGCCTGGTCGACGGTGCAGGGGGCGAGCGCTTCCAGACCCTGCGGCCGGGCGGTGTGACGTCCGATGGCGATGCCGATCCGGTCGAGCACGGCGATCCGTTTGGCCGTCAGCGGGCCGACGATCGCGTTGTCCACGAAATTGGGGCCGCCCTGACCTCCACTGGTGGCGATCCGTTCGGTGGCCTCGGAGATCTGCCGGTCGAGCTCGTCGAGGTTACGGTTGACCTCGGCGACGGCTGGGGCCGGCACTCCGGGCAACCTGCCGCGCACGGTGGGGCAGCGGAGCCGCGGGTTCGCGACGCGGTCCGCCGTGGCGCTGGCAGCATGGCTGGGGCCGTGCATCGAGGCGTGCATACCGTCGTAGCTCACATCGCAGTCGACAAGCGACACCAGGCCGGCCGGCCGGGCCGTGCCGGCGGAGCGCAGGGCGTTGCTGATGCTCTTGATCACGATGGCGCGGCGGGTCCGCAGCGCGTCGAGGACCTGCCTGTTGAGGGCGGCGTCGACCCGACCTCGGCTGGCGGTCATCCGCCGGCCGGCCTGGGCGTGCAGGCGTTCCAGTTCCGCGAGGCGACGGTCGACGGTGTCGCGGACCCGGAGGGGGACGGCGGGCAGCCGGTCCCGCACGGAGGGGCAGACGATCATCGGTTGGGTCCGGGCGAGGGCCTGCGCGACCCGGTCACCGCTGCGGACCGTCCGGTCGATGCGCACGACCGGCCAGAAGTACGACGACCTGTCGCCGTTCTTGCAGGTGGTGCCGGACGCGGCGAGGTCGGCGTTGGACGAGTCCGCGGTGATGGCCAGGTTGCCGACGAAGTCGTGCACATGTTCGGCGCCGTTCTTGACACCGGGCTGTGCGACCGGGTTGTCCGGGCTGAACTTGCCGTTCTCGTTGGTGCCGCAGTCCACAGTGAACCGGCCGGTGGCGGCGCCGACGGTCGGCTTCGGGTTCGACACGTTCGGCCGTACGTCCTCGATCGCCACGAACTGCGCGAGGTTTGTCGCCGCGTCCGCGGTGCCGTTGCCGCCGCCGGAGACGAAGGTGACGGTGAGCGCGCCGGTGGCGGCGAGCACCACCGCCGCCATGGCGATCCGGACCTGTCTGGTCTGCGTCGGCCGGAAGCGCCGCTGTCGGTTTGTCATGGCTTCTCCTGAACGTCACTGGCACGTCGGCTGCCGTGGTGCGCCGACGCCTCGGGATACGGCCCTTTGTGTGATGAAGGGTCAGCATCGAGCGGGTATGTCATCGTTCGGTAAGAAGTGCCCTACCACGTCGTCAGGAGCAGGTGATTGATCGCGAGGGCCACCCCTGCCTGCCCGGCGAGCCAGGTACGGCGGCCGGTGGCGGGAATCAGGGCGGCGCCCGCCATGAGCCACCAGGTGAAGGGCAGCCAGATGCGTTCCACCTCCGCCTTGCTGTAGCCGGACAGGTCCGCGGCGACGATCGCCGCCGCCGCGGCGACGGGCAGCAGCCAGGCGGCGTACCCGACGGAGCCCTGCTGCGGTCGCGGCAGACCGCGGCCCGGCCGCAGTGACGAGACCGCCTGCCATCCGGCGACCGCCGCGCGGCGGAGGATGACGGCAGCTGCCGGGCCGGCGGCGACGGTGAGGATCGCCAGGTTGGCCCAGACCCAGTAGCCGTAGGCGCGCCGACTGGCGATGCCCTGGTAGTAGCGCTCGATGACCAGGTGATAGCCGGTCAGCCAGTCGAAGCCGGCGACTGTGAACGCGCCCACCACGAGTGCCGCGCCGCCGAGCGCCCACCAGGCGGCGGGCCGGCGCCGGTGGCCCAGCATCACCACGGCCAGCACGATCGGGACCATCAGCACCAGCCCGTAGGAGAGGTAACAGCCGAAACCCAGCAGTGCGCCGCCGCCGAGCGCGCCGACCGCGCTGCCCCGGGTGAGCCCGTACGCCAGCAGGGCGACCCCGGTGGCGGTCACCCCGGCGAACAGGCCGTCGGCGGACACTCCGGACCAGACCGCTCCCGGGAACAACGCCGCGAACGGCAGCACGGCCCGCGCCGCGTCGTCGGTGCCGAGCAACCGCACGGTGTGCGGCACGGCGACGGCGGTGAGCGCCGCCGTCAGGATGCACAGCACCCCCGCCCAGCCGCCCCCGCCCAACCCGACCCGGTCCAGCCAGACGAACACCAGCAGCGCTCCCGGCGGGTGGCCGGACACGTGGGTGGTCCAGGAATCCGGCTGGAAGTCGAGGATCCGGGAGGTGAAGGCGGCCAGCATCGCGGCGATGTCGGTGACGCCGGGAACCTCGTGCAGATACTCGTGGTGGGTGGTCAGCCGGCCGGCGATGCCGCGTTGCCAGCCGTCGACAAGTGCCAGTGACAGCGTCCAGGCCACCGCGGTGGCGTAGGACAGGACGAGCAGCCGCCGCCACGGCAGCCGGCCGGCCAGGGCGGCTCCGCGCCAGCAGACGAGTACGGCCACCGCCACCGCCAGCGGGGTGCCGGGGCCGACGTGCGGCCGCCACTGCGCGAACAACGGTGCCGCACTGGCGTGCACCGGACGTCCCAGCAGGTGCAGCAGACCGCCGACACCGGCGGCGGCGGCGAACAACCCGACGGCGACCCCGACGGCGATCAGGTCGGCCCGTGCGGTGGTGCGCCGCAGCCGGGCGAGGAGCGTCGTGCTCATCCGCGCAGTGGTGCGTGGGCGAACTGCCGGACTCCGTCGGCGAGGCGGACCGCCGCGCGGAATCCGAGTTCGGCCCGGGCACGGGCCGGTGAGGCGACCACGTGGCGTACGTCGCCGAGCCGGAACTCGCCGGTGACCACCGGCCTCGGACCGCCGGCGGCCCGGGCGAGTTCGGCGGCCATCTCCCCGATGCTTGCCGGATGCCCGGAGGCGACGTTGTAGGCCCGCCAGCCGGTCCGGCTCCCGGTGGCCGTCACCGCCGCGAGGTTGGCCGCCGCCACGTCGTCGACGTGGACGAAGTCGCGTCGCTGGCAGCCGTCCTCGAACACGCGCGGAGCCCGGCCCGCCGCCAGCGCGGACCGGAAGATCGCCGCGACACCGCTGTACGGCGTGTCGCGCGGCATGCCGGGCCCGTAGACGTTGTGGTATCGCAACGCCACCACGGTGCCACCGGTCTGCCGGCACCAGGCCGCCGTCAGGTGTTCCTGGGCGACCTTCGTGGCGGCGTACACGCTGCGTGGGTCCAGTGGTGCGTCCTCATCGATGAGTCCCGGCTCCAGGGCCGTGCCGCAGTCGGAGCAGGCGGGCTCGAATCGCCGGGCGGCCAGGTCGGTGGCGGCGCGTGGGGCGGGGCGTACCGCACCATGCCGGGCGCAGGTGTAGGCGCCCTCGCCGTAGACGACCATCGAGCTGGCCAGCACGAGCCGGTGGATACCCGCGCGGGCCATCTCGGCCAGGAGCACGGCGGTGCCGAGATCGTTGCAGCCGACGTACTCGGGCAGGTCGTCGAGGTCCACGCCGAGCCCGACCATGGCCGCCTGGTGCACGACCACGTCCACGCCGGTCAGGGCTGCGGCGACGGCGGCCCGGTCACGCAGGTCGACCCGGCGCAGCGGGGCGCCGGCCACGGCGTCCGGTAAGGGCACGCGGTGCGCGCCCGGATGGCCGGCGTCCACGACGGACACCTGATGACCGACCCGGTGCAGCGCGGCGACGACATGGGTTCCGATGAAACCGGCTCCGCCGGTGACGAGTACGTGGGTCACGGGCCGACGCTAGAACCAGCCGGGCGCCGGAGGCGGCCCTGACGGGCAGTCGTCAGCGTCTCGTAAGACTTCATCATCGGCTGGTAATACCTGCTCCGCTCGATCCTGATTAGCGTCCGCGACATGACCGATGTGGTTCTTCCCTGCCGGAACGAGGCGCCGGCACTGCCCGGCCTGCTGGCCCGGATACCGGCCGGATACCGGCCGATCGTGGTGGACAACGGCTCGACCGACGGCTCGGCCGAGGTGGCTCGCGCCCACGGCGCGGAGGTGATCAGCGTCGCCGAGCCCGGCTACGGCGCCGCCGTGCACGCCGGTGTCGTGGCGGCCGACCCCGCCGACGGGGTGGTGTGCGTGATGGACGCCGACGGCTCCTTCGACCCGGCACAACTGCCCCGGCTGGCCGCGTACGTGCGCACCGGTCAGGCGCAGTTGGCCACCGGCCGACGCCGCCCGGTCGGACGGGGCGTGTGGCCGCTGCACGCCCGGGCAGCCAACGCCGTCCTCGCCCACCGGCTGCGCCGCAGCACCGGCCTGGACGTTCACGACATCGGCCCGATGCGGGCGGTACGCCGCGACGACCTGCTGGCGCTGGGGCTGCGCGACCGGCGGTTCGGCTACCCGTTGGAGCTGCTGATCTCGGCGGACCGGGCCGGTTGGCGGGTCATCGAGATCGACGTCGACTACCGCCCGAGGGCGGCCGGCACCCGCTCGAAGGTGACCGGCACCGTGCTCGGCACCGCCCGTGCCATCCGCGACATGAGCGCGGTGCTGGCCCGGTGAGCGCCGCCCAGATCCTGGTGCTGGCCAAGGCGCCGACACCCGGGCGGGTCAAGACGCGACTCTGCCCACCCTGCACCCCCGAGCAGGCCGCCCGGGTCGCCGCCGCCGCCCTGGCCGACACCCTCGACACCGTCACCACCGCGGCGGCCGGCACCCGCGTTCTCGTCCTCGACGGCGAGCACCCCGCCCCGCCAGGTTGGGCGACACTCCCCCAACGGGGCGACTCCCTCGGCGACCGCCTCGCCAACGCGTTCGCCGACGCCCGCACACCCGGCACACCCGCCGTGCTGATCGGCATGGACACCCCACAGCTCCTCGTCGATCACCTCGACGAGGCCCGAGAGCTGCTCGCCACAGCGGGCGGCCCGGACGCGGTGCTCGGCCCGGCCACCGACGGCGGATGGTGGATACTGGGGCTGCGCGACCCCGGCCACGCCGTCGTGCTGCGTACCATCGCCACCTCCACGGCGACCACCGGCCGATCCACCGAGGTGGCGTTGCGTCGGCGCGGCCTGCGGGTACGCCTGCTGCCTCGCCTGTCCGACGTGGACACCGCCGCCGACGCCCGCGCCGTGGCGAGCTTGTGCCCGCCGGACAGCCGGTTCGCCCACGCCGTCGCCGCCGAGGTGCCGCGTCCCGCACCGGTCGCCCGGTGAACGCCGTCGCGGTCTTCGACACCGCGATCGACCGGGCCGCGGCGGGCATCCCGGCCGCCTTCACGGCCCGGCATCCCAGCGGCGGTGTCTACCGATTCGACCCGGCCGCCTGGTGCCGGGACGTGATCGACGGAGACGATGCGCTGATCGAGTGCTGCACCGGCCACACCCTTGACGTCGGCTGCGGCCCCGGCCGGCTCACCAGCGCCCTCGTCCACGCCGGCCGGCCGGCCCTCGGCATCGACGTCAGCGCCAGCGCGGTTCGGCTGGCGCGCCGTCGTGGCGCACCCGCCCTGCACCGCGACGTCTTCGGTCCGGTGCCCGGTGCCGGCCGCTGGCGGCACCTGCTGCTGGCCGACGGCAACATCGGCATCGGCGGTGACCCGTACCGCCTGCTTCGCCGTTGCCGTCAACTGCTGGCCGCCGACGGGTACCTCCATGCGGAGCTGGCACCGGCCGGCACACCGGCCTGGTCCGGGACCGCGACGGTGCAGACCCCGGACGGCACCGACCGCGTGCTGCCCTGGGCCTGCGTACCCGTCAACGAGCTTCCCGAACTGGCCGACGCCACCGCGATGCGGCTGCGCGACACCTGGACGGAGGCAGGTCGGTGGTTCGCCACCCTGACCCCCCGGTGACCGGCCGCGCGGCGGTGCTGCGCCGCCTCGCCCGGTGGTGCCTGACGCCGTTGCCGGCACCACCGGTGGCGCTGCGGCGCGGACCGCTGCGCCCCGGGCGGTTCCGGTCCCGGCTACGGTCTACCCGGCTGACCAGTCAGCTCGGCGTCGCCCTCGGCGTGGCCTTCGGCATCTGCTTCGCCACCGGTCTGCTCAGCCACCTGATCCAGCACCCGCCGGGTTGGTTCTGGTGGCCGGCCCGTCCGGTCGGGCTCTACCGCTTCACCCAGGGTCTGCACGTGGCGACCGGGCTCGCCTCGATTCCGCTGCTCGGCGCCAAGCTGTGGTCGGTGTACCCGCGCCTGTTCAGCTGGCCGCCGGCCCGCTCGATCGCGCACGCCGCCGAACGCGCGGGCACTGGCCTGCTGGTCGCCGCCGCACTGTTCCTGCTGGTCAGCGGCGTCCTCAACATCTCCCGCTGGTACGCGCCGATGCCGTTCTTCTTCACCGCCGGGCACTACTGGGTGGCCTGGCTGGCGGTCGGCGGGCTCCTGGTGCACATCGGCGTACACCTGCCGGCGGTCCGCGCCGCGCTCGCCCGTCCGATGGCCGGTGAGCCACGGCAGGACGGCCTGAACCGGCGTGCCCTGCTCGGCGGCGTCGCCTCCGCCTCCGGACTGATCACCCTGACCACGGTCGGGCAGACGATCCGGCCGTTGGCCGGTCTCGCGGTGCTCGCCCCACGCCACCCCGACGTGGGACCGCAGGGCCTTCCGGTGAACCGGACCGCGGCCGGCGCCGGAGTGCGCGCCGCGGCCCTCGACCCGGCGTACCGGCTGTGGGTTACCGGACCGGTCCGCAGCGTCAGCCTGGACCTCGCCGCCCTCTATCGACTTCCGCAGTACCGCGCGGACCTGCCGATCGCCTGCGTGGAGGGCTGGAGCGCCGTCGGCACGTGGACCGGCGTGCGGCTGGGCGATCTGGTTGCGCTCGTGGGTGCCGATCCGCGACGCTCGACGGCACTTGTCGAGTCACTTCAGGTGGGCGGGCGATACCGGGCCTGCACGGTGCCACCGGAACATGTGGGAGATCCGCTGACTCTGGTCGCGCTGCGGTTGGGCGGCGAGCCCCTGCACATCGACCACGGCTATCCGGCGCGGCTGATCGCGCCCAACCGGCCCGGCGTGCTGCAGACCAAGTGGATCAGCCGGATCACCGTTGCGGGGACACCGTGAAGACCCGGGCCGGGTTGGTCGCCGGCGGTTGCCTGCTCATGGCGTACGCCGTCGGCGGCGCCCTCACCGACGCCGACGTTGCGCCGGGCGGGGTGCTGCTCTTCCTGACCGCCGTGCTGGTGGGCCACGACGTCGTCTGGATGGCGGCGGTGCTCGCCGTCGGCGTCGCGCTCACCCGCGTTCCGCCACGGTGCCGGACGACGGTCCGCGCTGCGGCGATCACCGCCGCGGCGCTCAGCGTGGTGGGACTGCCCCTCGCCCTGGGATTCGGACGCTCCGCCGACAACGCCTCGGTGCTGCCGCTGCCGTACGGCCGCAATCTGGCCGCCGTCCTGCTCGCCGTCGCCGGCACGACGCTGCTGGCCTGCGTGGTACGGCGACGCGCGGCGGCGGACCGTAAGGAATCCGAAAGACCCACCGAGGGTCGTCCGTGATCCTCGGTCGATAGCCTGGTCAGGATGGGACACCGGGTGTTAGTGGTCGACGACGACCCGACGGTCAGTGACGTCGTCCGGCGTTACCTGGAGCAGGCCGGCTGCGAGGTCCAGCTGGCCGCCGACGGCGCCGACGGCCTTGCCGCGATCGCCGCCCAGCGACCCGACCTCCTCGTACTCGACCTCATGATGCCCGGCATCGACGGCCTCGAAGTCTGCCGCCGGATCCGGCGACAGCTGCCTGACCTGCCGGTGGTCATGCTCACCGCGCTCGGCGAGGAGGCCGACCGGGTCCTCGGGCTCGAGGTCGGCGCCGACGACTACGTCACCAAGCCCTTCTCCCCCCGCGAACTGGTGCTGCGGATCCGCTCGGTGCTGCGCCGCACCGCCGCGCACACCGCCCACCCCACCGTCTCGGCGAAGCTGACCGACGCGGCGCTGACCGTGGACACCGCCCGCCGCGTCGCCACCATGGGTGGAACACCGTTGTCGTTGACCGCCCGGGAGATCGATCTTCTGATCTTCTTCATGCGGCATCCGGGCCGAGCGTGGTCGCGCAGCGACCTGCTGGACAAGGTCTGGGGATGGCAGTTCGGCGACCAGTCGACGGTCACCGTCCACGTCCGTCGGTTGCGCGAGAAGATCGAGCACGACCCGGCCGACCCGCAGCGGATCCGCACCGTCTGGGGCGTCGGATACCGTTACGACCCGCTCGACGAGGAAACCGGCCAGTGAGCGACACGCTGCTCATCGGGCTCTACGCCCTCGCCGCCGGAGGCGTCGTCGGCCTGGCCGGCGCCGCAGCGCTACGGATGCTGCGCGGCCGGTCGATCCTCGTTCACATCCTGGTGCTGCTCACGGTCACCGTCCTCGCCGTGGTCGCCGGAGTCGCCACGGTCGCGCAGGCGATGTTCCTGTCCGCGCACGACCTGTGGGTCGTTCTCGTCACGGTCAGCGCCTCCGCGGTGATCAGCCTCGCCGTCGGCGCCACCTTCGGCAGCCGGCTGGCCGCCGCAGCGGTCTGGGCCCGGGCTGCCCGGGAACGCGAACGGCGGCTGGAGGCCGGCCGCCGTGAACTCGTCGCCTGGGTGTCCCATGACCTGCGTACCCCGCTGGCCGGGCTGCGAGCCATGGCCGAGGCCCTGGAGGACGGCATCATCCACGACCCAGCCGTCATCGACGAGTACCACCGGCGGATCCGGGTGGAGACCGACCGGATGGCCCAACTCGTCGACGACCTGTTCGAGCTGTCCCGGATCAACGCCGGCGCGCTACGGCTCATGCCCACCACCGTGCCGTTGCGCGACGTGGTGTCCGACGCGATCGCCGGCGTCGCACCGCTGGCCGCCCGCCGCCGGATCCACCTGGTGGCAGCCGACAGCGGCTGGCCCAACGTGCGGGCCGGCGAACGCGAACTCGCCCGGATCGTCAGCAACCTGCTGATCAATTCCGTCCGTTACACACCGGAGGACGGCAGCGTGCACATCGCCGCCGGCCACGAGACCGACAACGTCTGGCTGGCCGTCTCCGACACCTGCGGGGGCATCCCCGGCGAAGACCTGGACCGGGTCTTCGACGTCGCGTTCCGAGGTGAACGAGCCCGCACCCCCGGAGCGGCCGACTCAGGCGGTGGCGGCGGACTCGGCCTGGCCATCGTGCGCGGACTCGTCGAGGCGCACGGTGGCCGGGTCAACGTACGCAACACCGACCGCGGCTGCCGGTTCGAGGTCCGCCTGCCCGCCACCTGAGGCGAGCCGCGCCAAGGCCCGACCGCCCGCCGAACGACGGAACCGCCCTACCACCGGGCCGGCTGCGGAATCCCGAACAGCGGCACCAGCCGGTCGGCGTCGAGGTACGTGACGATGCCGGTGATCAGATCGTCGGTCACATCGAGCAGCACGAGCGCGAACGGCCGATGGTCCCCGGCCGGGTCGGGGCGCGTCTGCCAGAACGCCGGTGATCCGTTCGCCCGCACCGGCCACAGCCGAGCGCCCGCGCACGACGCCTGCGGGTCCTGCAACGCCAGACGGATCTCGTCCCGGCCACGCAGCCACCACGCGAAGGGCGGCATCGACATCGTGGCGTCCTGGTGCAGCAGCGACACCAGCGTGGCGATGTCGTGCCGTTCGAACGCGGTGCAGTAGCGGTCGAGCAGATCCCGGTGGGCCGGGTCGGCGGGCCGCCACGGATCGCTGGGTGTGGGTTCGTTCGCCCGCAGCGTCGCCCGGGCCCGTTGCAGCGAGCTGTTCACCGCGGCCACAGTGGTCTCCAGCAGCTGTGCCACCTCCCCCACCGGCCAGCACAACACGTCGCGCAGGATCAGTACGGCGCGTTGCCGGGGCGGCAGGTGTTGGAGCACGGCGACGAACGCCAGCCGGATGGTCTCGCGTTGGACGGCCAGTTCCTCCGGGCTGTCGGTCGACGGTAGGGCACGGCCGTCCGGAATCGGATGGATCCACCGCTGGTCCGCCACCGGCGGGCCGAGGGAAGCTCCGGCCTGGGTAGCGGGGCCCAGGTCCATGGCCAGAACCCGACGCTGCGCGCTGCGGAGCATGTCGAGGCAGACGTTCGTGGCGATGCGGTACAGCCAGGTGCGCAGCGATGCTCGTCGCTCGTCGTAACGGTCGTAGGACCGCCACGCCCGCACCAGCGTCTCCTGCACCGCGTCCTCGGCCTCGAAACCGGAGCCGAGCATCCGGTAGCAGTAGCCGGTGAGTTCCGTCCGGAACCGCTCCAGCTCGGCAACCTCGTCGGTCGACGTCTCGAACATCCTCCCGACCCTACGCATCGGGAACGACACGGGCTGACCGATGAGTTCGCCGCGCCTCGTCCGTATGTCATGCAGCACGTCCCTCCGACGACGTACCACGACGATGAAGGGCTGACAGTGACTGAAGAAGACATCCGGGCGGCGGTGACCGCGGAACGGAGCGAACAGGTGGACCTGCTCGCCACCCTCCGACCAGACCAGTGGGACGCGCCGACCCTGTGCGACGGCTGGCGGGTCCGCGAGGTCGTCGCCCACACGACGATGCCGTTCCGCACCTCGCTCGGCCGGACGTTCGTGGAGCTGGTGAAGTCAGGCGGCAGTTTCAACCGGATGGCCGACCGGTGCGCACGACGTGACGCGGCGCGCATGACCAGCGCAGAACTCCTGGCGACGCTCCGCGACAACGTCGCCCATCCCTGGAGACCGCCGGGCGGTGGTGCGCTCGGAGCTCTGTCCCACGACGTCATCCACGGGCTCGACATCACCGTCAGCCTCGGGTTGGGCCGGCGGATTCCGCCGGACCGCATGGCTATGGTCCTCGCTGGGCTGGCACCCAGGAACATCGCGTTCTTCGGCACCGACCTGGCCGGGGTGGCGCTGCGGGCAACCGACCTCGACTGGTGCCACGGCAGCGGAACGCCGGTACGCGGGCTGGCCCAGGATCTCCTGCTCGTGATCTGCGGACGCCGCCTCCCACCAGGCCATCTGGAAGGTGAGGCCGCCAACCGGTTCACCCGATGATTCGCCGGCTGGGCCGAGCGTGGATAGCTCGGCCCGGCCCGGTCGGGTCACCGACTCCGCGCTGGTCGAGGTACCTCCGCCGCCCCTGACCCCGACATCTGCCGCCAGGTCTCGGCGAGCAGGGCGTACGTGTAGCCGTCCACCCAGCCCAGCTCGGCGTGCCAGGAGTCACCGACACCGTGCTGCTCACGACGCATGCCGACCTTCTCGAGGATCCGCACCGAGGCCAGGTTGTCCGCGAAGCAGCCGGCGGTGATCCGTCGCACGCCCAGCCGGTCGAACGCGTACGCCACCATCGCGGTGACCGCCTCGGTCGCGTAACCCTGGCCGCCGTACGCCGGGTCGAAGATGTAGCCGAGCTCGGCTTCGGTCCGCGCCGGCATGCCGGGCTGCCCCATGCCGTCGATCACGTCGAGCGAGACGGTCCCGATCACCACGCCGCCGAGCACCACCGCCCTGCTGTGGTCGTCAGGATCCTTCGCCGCGCGCTGCCACGCCGCCCGGAAGGACGCCGGGTCGACCTCGGTGCGCACCAGCCAGCGGGTGACCTCCGGCAGGTTGCGGTACTCCAGGATGCGGTCGATGTCCTCGTCCCGCACGGGACGAAGCTCAAGACGCTCGGTTCGGAGGTTCGTGCTGCCCACGAGGTGGCACGCTAGCGACGTACACCGCCGCGACGCCTCCGATTTATCGGGTCGACGCCGTCGCGCCGGTCGACCGCCCGGCGATCGTCGTGGGTCACGGCCTGCGACGTAGCTCGCGCAGCACGCCGTGTCGGCGCAGCGCCCAGGCAAGACGCCGTACGCTCGAGTGCCGTACGAACAGCAGCGCCGCCCGCCGGATCAGTCCGAGCCGGTCGTGGCTGACCTGGTTGTCGATCGCCAGCCAGATCAGCTCGCGCACCCGGGCACTGTCCAGCACCGCCCGCACCTCACGTCGCACCACCGGATCCTCGGCCGCCGAGGCGATGGCCGCAGCCTGACCCGGCCGGTCCACAAGTGGCCCCACCGCGGCGACGAGCGGCCGGCGTACCTCGTCCCGCTCCAGCAGCAGCAACACCGCCTCACGAACCTCGACCGCGTCCAGGCCGGACCGCAGCAGCGTCAACACGCTGCGTTCCACCCCGCGGTCATGTTCCGGACCGGAGAGCGTGGCCAGCAGCACCGACACCTCGTCGAGATCGATGAGATGTCGCAACCCACTGCGAAACTCCGGCAGACCCCACGCAACCTGCAGCCCCTTCGCGAGATTGCGGTTCATGCGCCCTGCGCTACCCGGATGCGACGGTCAGCGAAACCTGCGGCCGGTCCGGTGCGGTCGAGTGTTCAGTCGGTGCCGTCGGCCGGCAGACGTTCCGGTAGCCCGAGCCTCGGGAACTGATCGTCGTGGAAGGTGATGATCTCGCTGATCGTCCCGCCGGTGACCCGCAGCACGTCGATCGTCAGCGGCAGGTACGCGCCCTCGCGCTTCCGCCAGTGGTAGAAGGCGACTGCGGGCTGCCGATTCACCCGGGTCTCGACGGCACGCAGGCCCGTCATGCCCACGAAGCCGCTGCCGACCCAGTCGGTCACCACCGCGTCGCGGCCGACGTGCAGGCCCGGGGTGGGCGGCATCGAGCAGCGGACGTCGTCGCGCAGCAGTGCGGCGAGCCGGTCGATGTCCGTGGCCACGCTGGCGTCGGTGTAGCGGCGCACCAGTTCCCGTGTCCCGGCGTCCTCCTCGCCGCCGGTCCAGTCCTGCCGCTCAGCGGGCAGATGCTCCCGCATGCCCGCGCGGGCCCGCTGCAACGCGCTGTTCACGGAGTTGACCGAGTCGCCGAGCAGTTCCGCGACGTCCTTCGCCGGCCAACCGAGGACGTCCCGCAGGATCAGCACCGCCCGCGGGCGCGGCGCCAGGTGCTGGACCGCGACCAGGTACGCCAACTCGATCGTCTCCCGCGCGACGGCGACGACCTCCGGCTCGTCCGCGACGGCCGCGGCCAGCTCGTCGAGCAGCCGGTCCGGGTAGGGCTGCAACCACCGCACCTCACCGCCGGTCGCCGGTTCCGGGCGGCACTTGGCCAGCAGATCCAGGCAGGCGTTGGTGGCGATCCGATACAGCCAGGCCCGGAACGACGAGCGCCCCGCGAAGGTCTCCCGCCGCCGCCAGGCACGCAGGAACGTCTCCTGGACGGTGTCCTCGGCATCCTCGAACGACCCGAGCATCCGGTAGCAATGCACGTGCAGCTCGCGCCGGTGCCGCTGCGCCAGCCCCGAGAACTCCGACTCGTCGATCTCATCCAGCCCGCACACACCCAGCTCCTTCGGCCGCGTGTTCGCACCCATCACGTCATCCTTCCGTCGGTGTCCCGTCGTAGGTATGACGGATGCGGGCGCGACAACTCATCACCAGGGTCGGTCGGCATCTTCGAAGCGGGTCAGCGTCCCAGCGTGCGTACCGCTGTCGAGGACAGCCTGGTCAGTTCGGGCTGCGCTGGCAGCAACACCGTGGGGACACTGAGCGACTGGTTCATCGCGGCGAGTCGGTACTCGGCCTGAAGGTCGGTGGTGTTCCGCACGCCCCGCACGATGACCGCCACGTCATGGCTACGGCAGTAGTCGGAGGTCAACCCGCTCCAGGCCACCACGGTGACAGAGGTCCACTCGACCGGCAGGGCAGCCCGGACGGCGGCGGCCCGCTCCTCGTCGTCGACGCCTGGGCGCTTGTCGCTGTTGACGGCGACCAGCACGACCACTTCGTCGAAGAGGCCACGTGCACGGTGCACCACGTTCATATGCCCGGCGGTGAAGGGATGAAAGCTGCCGGGGTAGACGGCGCGTACGGGACCGGCGGCGGCTGCTGTCGCTCCTGACCCTGCTGACGTTGCGGGTGTCACGACTGCGGCCGAGGCAATCGGAGCCGCATTCCGGTGTCGGTGCTCATGGTCCGACTGTAGGCTGCCGGCTCCGCTGTCCCTGGTGGGACGGGCTTGACGCGCCAACCTCCGTGAAGCATGGTCGATTGACCGTCTCGAATGCCTTGCTTCGGGGAGAACTGATGAAGGCCCTCGTCACCACCACAATCGCTGCGGCTCTGCTGCTCCTGACCACGGGCAGCGCACCCGCCGGCCAGCCGGCAGCCGATCCGCCCTGCACCGGGCAGATCCATCCCAACCCCGGGTTCGAGCGGGGCACCACCGGCTGGGAGGCCGGCCCCCGCATTGTCGTGCTCGGCGACACGACCCGGCCAGCGCGCACCGGCCGCGCGTACGCCACCTTCGCCGGGTTGGACGTCACCCGCACCGACCTGCTGCGCACCACCGTCACGGTTCCGGCCAACTGCGACCTGACGGTCCGCTTCTGGGTCCGGACCACCACCACCGAAACCCGCCGTGGCGATTACCTGAACGTCGGGCTGGCAGTAACCGGCATCCCCCCGAAGACCCGGTTCTCCCTGGCCTTCGACGGAGGAGCAGAGTGGCGGCAGTACACCATGTCGTCCGGGACCGCGACGACCGAACGCGCCGCGACGGTCAGCTTCCTCGCCAGCGAGACGGCCGGCAACGGCGTCACGACCTTCGACGTCGACAACGTGGCCTTCAGGTTGAGCTGACGCGTCCATCCCGACCCGCACCACCGCGCTCGGTGTCGCCTAGTGCGGTGTCCAGAAACGTTGCGAACGTTGCTGGACACCGCACTACGTGCAGATCAGGAGCGCTTCGGCTCCCACCGGCCGGAAGCCAGCCGCCTGGAAAGCGCGGACGCTGCGTGCGTTGCCGGCGGCCTGCTGCGCCCAGACAGGCTGGCCGTCGGGCGCCAGGTGCCGGGCGGCGGTCGCCAGTGCCCGCCCGAGGCCCCGGCTTCGATGGCCTTCGTCGACCTCGATCGCCGTCTCCCAGCGGCCTGCCACACCGCGGCCGAGGATGACGATTCCGCCGTCGGCCGCCCAGACGCGCAGCTCGTCACGGCGTTTACCGGCCCTGATCCGGCGTGGATGATCCGCGTTGGTCACCTCTGTCAGGTCCAGCGGAGGCTCACCGGCCAGCGGGCTCGCCACGGTCAGGAGGTCGATCGTGTCCATGGCGCGCCGGGTGCGGTCGAGCAGCGCGTGCAGAAAGGCCGGATTCATCGTGGCCGCCAGGGGGTCGCAGTCGAGCGACGCGAGGATGCGGCGCACCCACAACGGGTCCTCGTCGGTGAAGACCACCGAGTGGGCGGTGAAGGCGACCACTCCGGCATCACGACTGTTCGGCTGTGGCACCACGGTGACGCCGCCGTCCGGCGCCGGGAAGTGCCCCTGGGCTGCCGCATCCAGGATGTCGGCCAACTCGGTGCCCATGGTGGTCCCTTCCCGGCGCCCGGCGGTTCCCCCGATCAGTCCCGACACTTCCCAGAGCATGCCAGCTCGACAGTCACCGTGGTGTCCGCGAGCTCACCACCAGCACCAGTGGTCAGCGCGGGACGGTCCCGGTGCCTCCGGTCACCTCGGCCGGTGGTGCGGGGCGGCGTTTGGGGCCGCCGGCCAGGACGACGAGGAACATGACAGCCATGACGGCGGCGCCTACCACCATGGCCTGTCGCCACCCGTCCACGAACGCCTGCTGCGCGGCGTGGATCACCTGCGGGCCGTGGGAGCTGGATTCCCCGGCCACGTCCAGGGCGTTGGCGACACCCTCACGGGCGGTACTGGCGGTGTCGGCGGGAATGCCGTGCAGCTTGTCGTCGATGGAAACGCGGTAGCCGGCGGACAGTAGTGCGCCGAGCATGGCGACGCCGAGCGCGGTGCCGAACTCACGGGTGATGTCGTTGAGGGCGGAGGCGACACCCTGCTTGGCAACGGGCAGGGAGCTGGTGATCGCCTCGGTGGAGGGAGCCATCGAGAAGCCCATGCCGATGCCCATGGCGAGCATGCCGGGCAGGACGGAGCGGTAGCCGCCGTCCACGGAGACGACCAGGGCCATGAGGGTCAGACCGACGCCACCCAGAGCGACACCGAGGGCCACGGTGGATCGGGAGCCGATGCGGGCGGCAAGGTGCGGGGCCAGCGCGGACGTGATCATCATCAGTACCGCCATGGGCATCATCGCGAGGGTCGACAGCAGTCCCGACCAGCCGAGCACGGCCTGGAAGAACGGAAAGAGGACCACGGCGATGCCTGCCTGGACGCCGAAGACGACCAGGAGCGTGAGCGAACCACCGGCCAGATCCCACTCGCGGAACAGGCGGACGTCCAACAGCGAGGCGTCCCGACGCCACAGTTCCCAGGTCACGAACGCGATGAGTGCGGCCAGGCCGACGACGAGGCTGATCATGGTGACGCGGTCGCTCCAGCCGCGTTCCGGTGCCTCGTGCAGCACGTAGATGAGCCCCACCACGGCCACGCTGGAGGTCAGCGCGCCGAGGAGGTCGAAGGGGTGGGCGGAGAACTCGCGGGAGTTGGGCACCGACCGCACCGCCATGGCCAGGGCCACGATGCTCAGGGCGACGGGCAGGACGAACAGCCAGCGCCAGGAGGCCACGTCGACGAGCAGGGCGGAGAGAAACATGCCGAGGATGCCACCGCCACCGGCGACGCCCGTCCAGACGCCGATCGCCTTGCCGCGTTCGCGCTCGGGGAAGGTGGAGGTGATCACCGCCAGGGTGATCGGCATGATCATCGCGGCGCTGACACCACTGAGCACCCGTGCCGCGATCATGATCTCGGCGTTCGGGGCAAGGCCCGCTGCGACGCTTGCCGCACCGAACACGACCAGCCCGGCGATCAGCATGGGTTTGCGACCCAACCGGTCGCCCAGGGCACCGAGCGGGAGCAGCAGCGCAGCCAGGGTGAGGGTGTAGCTGTTGATGATCCAGAGGACGGTGGTCTGTGCGGCGCCGAAGTCGACTGCGAGATGGGTCTGGGCCACGTTCAGGCCCGAGACGGAAGCGATCACGGCCATCAGGGCGACGGAGACCGCGATCAGGATCAAGCGAAGCTGACGGGCATCTGGCGCGCTTCCGCTGACCACAGCACCGTCCTGCGCCGCTGTGCTCAGCTCCGCCGGCTGGTACGTACTCATGAATTCCTCCCGACAAGGGGGCGCGGTAGCGATCGGCGAACCGAGGGCACGCCCCGGAGCGGGTCAAGGGCCTGCGGAGTGCGGCGTAGGGTGCGCCGTACGAAGGTCATCGGTCTTTTCCTCTGCGAACGGCCCGAATGGTCCGGGCCTGGTACGCACGACGCTAACCACGCACTGCCCTAGGGGCATACAATGTTGCCTATGACGCAAGATGATGGTGACCTGGACAGCCTCGTACGCAAACGGATCCGCGCTCTGCGGGTCGCCCAGGGCTGGTCACTGGAAGAACTGGCCACCCGGGCCCGGCTCAGTCAGTCCTCGCTCAGCCGCATCGAGAACGGCCAGCGCCGCCTCGCCCTGGACCAGCTCGTCACGCTCGCCCGCGCCCTCGACACCACCCTGGACCAGCTCGTGGAGACCGCCTCAGACGACATCGTCACCAGCCCGATGATCGATGGCGCCCACGGGTTGATGCGCTGGCCCATCAAGGCCGATCCGGGCATGTCCGTCGTCCGTCAACGGATGACCGAGCCGCCACCGGACAATCCGGCCCGCATGCGCGCCCACCCTGGCCGCGAATGGCTCGTGGTCCTGTCCGGCACTGCGGTCCTGCTGCTCGGCCACCGGCGTTTCCGCCTCGAGACCAACCAGGCCGCCGAGTTCCCCACCATGCTGCCGCACGCCATCGGCGCCGACGGTCGCCCCTGCGAGATCCTGGGCATCTTCGACCGCGACGCCCGCCGCGGACACCAGCAGCGCGAGAACGAGAACCCGCGACGGTGACGGCTCGTCCCACCACCACAGGCGCGGCGCAGACGATCGTTCTTGCGTGTCAGGCCACTCCTTCGCCCACCGTCTTGCGTAATCGGGAAGCGATCGTGCCGTGTGCGCATGACCGTCTTAACGTCGGGGTATGACCCACGCAGCCCACCGCGCATGCCACGATGCCGGACAGGCGGAGATCCTCGACCTGGACGCGGAAGTCCTCGCGGCGCACCTCACGAGATCACGGCCTGGCTACCTGTCGACACTCCCCCGCGCCAGATCGTGAATCTGGGCAGCGGCACCGGAGCGGGAACCTTCGCCCTCCTCGACCGCTTCCCCGAGGCGCACGTGACCGCTGTCGACTCCTCGGCCGGGCACCTCCAGCGGCTGCGGGACAAGGCGTACGGCCGAGGTGAGACGAAGCGGGTGCGGACCGTCCAGGCCAACCTCGACGAGCCCGACTGGCCCGAGCTCGGCACCCCGGACCTGGTGTGGGCCTCCGCTTCGCTGCACCACATGGCCCACCCCGACCAGGTCCTGCGCGCGGTCCACGACCTGTTGCCCCCGGGCGGCCTGTTCGCCGTCGTGGAGCTGGCCGGCTTCCCGCGATTCCTCCCCGAGAGCGCCCCGGACGACCGCCCCGGTCTGGAAGAGCGCTGCCACGCCGCCGGCGCCCGCGTCCACGCCGCGCACCTTCCCCACCGCGGCGCCGACTGGGGGCCGCTGCTCACCGCCGCCGGATTCACAGTCGAAGCTGAGCGCCGGCTGACCGTGCGGGTCAACGGCTCGAACGACAAGCGGGTCGGCGTCTACGCCCAGACCAGCCTCCAGCGCATCCGCCACAGCGTCGCCGACGCCCTCGCCCCCGAGGATCTTGCCGCACTCGACCGGCTGCTGGACACCGACAACCAGCGCAGCATCCTGCGCCGCAGCGATCTCGCCGTCCGAACCGAGCGCAGCGTCTGGGCCGCCCGCCGACCGACACGGTGAGTCGACCACCGCACCCGCTGCGTGCACCACAGGCGGCGACAACGGCAGGAGCCCTGCCATAGCGACGGCAGGGCTCCTCGGACGAGCACGACTGGTCCTTCCTAACCGGTGATCACCGGCCAGGCGTAGGCCAGCAGGGCGCACGCCGCGCCGAGCAGCGCGAGCGAGACGCCCCGGGTAGGCAGGGGCAACGCGGCGAGCACGAGCAGGATGACCGCGACGACATAGAGGAACGCCTGCACCGACATGACCGTCTCCTTCGGGGGTTGGCTGACGAGCGGACGCTCTCTACCCCCGTCGCCGCAGTCGCCAAACCCCGCCTGCCTGGGCATGACGACGGCAGGACGCACCCCGAGAGTTGCCGCTCGAACCGGAAAGTCGAACATCGACAGCCCGGCCGTGCGTCGATCGGTTGACTCTCCTTCGTACCGCAGCGGGAGCCGGATCTCCCGCCTGAGCAGGATGTGACCAGGGTCGGACCCGGTGAGTATGTCTGTATGTCACGTACATTTCGGACACTAAAGATCGTGGCGTCCAGCGTGGCGCTGGCAACCGCGATCGCTGTCGTACCCGCATCCGCCGCAGCGCAGCCGCGTCCGCCAGCCGGGCCAACCGCCGGCGGGCTGGACCGCGCCGAACTGCGCAACGCACTCGCCGCGGTACCCGAAGCCGGCGCCCCAGGCGTCCTGGTCGCCGTGCGCGATGGCCGGCGCGACTGGCGTGACGCCGCCGGCCAGGCGTTCCTGACCAGACCTCGACCGATGCAGCCGCAACTGCGGCACCGGATCGGCAGCATCACCAAGACCTTCGTCGCCACCACCGTGCTCCAACTCGTTGACGAGGACCGGTTGGGCCTCGACGACCCGATCGGGCAGTGGCTGCCCGACGTCGTGCCGGGTGAGCTCGGCGACCAGGTCACCGTCCGGATGCTGCTGAACC
This sequence comes from Verrucosispora sp. WMMD703, assembly GCF_049178935.1. Taxonomy (NCBI): domain Bacteria; kingdom Bacillati; phylum Actinomycetota; class Actinomycetes; order Micromonosporales; family Micromonosporaceae; genus Micromonospora; species Verrucosispora sp. WMMD703. The sequence continues at coordinate 4,222,069 of NZ_JBMHMM010000004.1, forward strand.
ACACCAGCGGCATCGGCAACTACACCAACGCCATGCTCGACTCGTACGCGGCGATCAACCAGATGCAGGTCACCACGTACGCTCCGGCGGACCTGGTCACCATCGGCCTGGCCATGCCGCCGACAAACGCTCCCGGCGCCCGGTTCAGCTACTCGAACACCAACTACGTCCTGGCCGGACTGCTGATCGAGAAGATCACCGGCAAGGATGCGGCAGCCGAGGTGCAGCGGCGCATCCTGCGTCCGCTGAAGCTCACCGGCACATCCTTCCCCGGCGTCGACCCGAGGATCCGCGGCCCGCACAGTGGTGCCTACTTCGCCCCCTTCGGCGTACGCGACCTCAGCGAGTTCAACATGAGCTGGGCATGGACGGCCGGCGAGATGATCGCCACCACGGCAGACCTGAACACCTTCTTCCGGGCGCTGCTCGGCGGTGACCTGCTCAGCCCGACCACCCTCGACGAGATGCTCACCGGGGTGCCGATGCTGCCGGAGCAACCCGAAGCCGGCAGCTACGGGCTCGGCATCTACTCACTGCCCACGCCGTGCGGCGAGTTCTGGGGGCATGACGGCGCGGTCATCGGTCACCTGACGTACTCGATGCACAGCCGCGACGGCACCCGCCAGGTGTCCTCCGGGATCAACCTCAGCCACTACCAGATCGGCCTGCCCGATCCACACCCGATCGACATTGCCTGGTACACGTTGCTGCAAACCGCGATCTGCCCGACCGACGAGGCGAGCCGACGATCGGCAGTGACCGATCCGCTGCTGCCCAGCGTGACCCGGATGCCGGGCAATGACGACGCGGCGGTGGCGGCGCTCTGACCCGACTCCGCGGTGATCCCCTGACGGCCTGTTGATCCCGTCAGGGGATCACGCCGTTCCACCACCCGCCGACCAGTCGGGATGGCGGCGGCAGGAAGTGAGGTGAGCCACGCCAGTCACACCTGGGGCTCTGCCGGTGTCTCGGGGGTTGAACCGTCCGCGAAGGGAGTCAGACATGGCAGGGAACACCAGGGTGGTAGTGGTCGGCGGCGGATTTGCCGGCGTGATGGCGGCCAATCGCCTGATGCAGCGCGACGACGTCACCGTGACCGTGGTGAATCCGCGGCCGGACTTCGTCATCCGGCTCCGGCTGCACCACGTGGTCGCCGGTGTCCACGATGCGGTCGTGCCCTACCGGCAGGTGCTGGCCGAAGACGTGCGGCTGATCCAGGACACCGTCACCGCAATCGACGCGGCTCAGCGCAGTGTGACTCTGCTGGGGGCCGGCACACTCGGCTACGACTACCTCGTCTACGCGGCGGGCAGCGCGAGCGCCGAATCACGCGTTCCCGGCGCGGCCGAGTTCGCCTACCCGATGGCCACCCTCGAGGCAGCGCAGCGGCTGCGCTCGATCCTCGACGACCAGGGCCCCGCGACTCCGGTGACGGTCGTGGGCGCCGGGCCGACCGGCATCGAGACCGCCGCCGAGTTGGCCGAGCGGGGGCACCGGGTCAGTCTGGTCTGCGGGGGTACGCTCGGCGCGTACCTGCACCCACGGGCCCGACGCGCCGCCGCCAGGTCACTCACCAGGATCGGCGTGGACGTCCTGGCCGGTCCCGGCACCGAGGTCACCGAGGTCACGCGGGACGCCGTGCGGCTCGGTGACGGTCGTACGCTGCCGAGCACGATCACCATCTGGACCGCAGGCTTCGGGGTGCCGGATCTGGCCACGCGCAGCGGGTTGCGGACCGACGCCCTCGGGCGCCTGATCACCGACGAGACGCTGACCAGCGTCGACGACGAACGCATCGTCGCGGCCGGGGACTCGGCGGCGCCGTCGGGCGTGCCGTACCGAATGAGCGCGTACACGGCGAGTTGCCTCGGCGCGCACGCCGCGGACACGGTGCTACGGCGCATCGCGGGTACGCCCGCCGAGCCGGCGAGTGTCTTCTTCGGTGCCATGTGTGTCGGCTTGGGCACCCATGCCGGCATCTACCAATTGGCGGGCCGGGACGACACCGCGAACAGGATGTACGTCGGCGGCCGCTTCGGCGCGAAACTGAAGGCTCTCACCTACCGGTTCGCCGTTGCCCACCTCACGAACGAGGCCCGCAAGCCCGGATCGCACCGGTGGCTCAGCAACAACAAGCGCCGCCAACTGGTGGAGGCGGAATCGGGCCCGGCACGGGCTGCCGCCGAACGCTCGGCGTAGCGCGACGAGGTCTGCCCGGTCGCTAACGGGGGCGGCCGGGCAACGCGATCTCGAAGTGGACGGTCTGGTAAATGTCGTCGCCGCCGTCACGCGGGTCGTGGATCGGCGTGGCCAGGCTCCGCCAGAACGGTTCGGCACCGTCGATGCGCGGATCCGTGTGCAGGTAGAGCGCCTGGTAATGCGGTTGCCGGGTGACGAAGTCGATGGCGAGGCCGACGAGTGCCCGGGCGAGGCCGTAGCGTCGGTGTTCCGGCCGGACGTAGACCCGGAACAGCTGTGCGGTGGTCTCGTCCGGGTAGCGCTGGGCGAGGAAACGCGGGTGTGGTGGGCTCTTGGGCCCACCGGCCCGCACCCCGGTGGTGCCGACGACCTCGTCGCCCTTGGTCGCGACGAACAGGGCGTGGTGCTGCGGCGTGAGGTAGGTGCCGTCGAGGTCGATGACGTCCCGGTGCCAGTCGGGCCGGTAGCCGTAGCCGAAGTCGCGGTAGAAGCTGTCGAGCATGACGCCGCGCGCTCCGTCGAGGTGCCGTTGGTCGGCCGGCTGGACGTCGTACGGGCCGACGTTGCGTCGGTACTGCTGCATGGTGCCTCCGGTCATGGGTTCGACGGTGCCGCGGCGGTCGCCGGGTCGATGTGCAGAAGCGCGCGGGTCAGCGGGTGGTGTGCGTGGTTGAGCAGGGCGTCGGCCGGTCCGCTGTCGACGACGGTTCCGTCGTCGAGAACGGCGATGTGGTCGGCGAGGTGGGCCACGACGTCGCGGTCGTGGCTGATCATGACCACGGTCAGTCCGAGAGTGCGTCGCAGCTCGTCGAGAAGCGTGAGGATGCCGTGCCGGGTGACGCTGTCGAATCCGGCGGTCGTCTCGTCGCAGATGAGGACGCGGGGCTCGCTGGCGAGAGCACGAGCGAGCGCCGCGCGGTGCAGTTCGCCGCCGGAGAGCCGGTCGGGACGTTGGATCACGGTGTGTTCGGCGAGACCCACCCGTTCGAGCAGGTGCAGGGCGGTGTGACGGGCCTGGTCCGGCGTGGCGTCCCGCAGCCGGCGCGCGGGCCCGGCGATCTGGTCGAGGACCGGCCGGTAGGGGTTGAAGCTGGCATGGGCGTCCTGGAACACGTACTGGACCGCCCCGAGTTCGTGGGGCTGGCGCTGGTCGAGCTGCGCCGCGAGGCGGTGCTCGGCGAGGATCACCTGGCCGGTGCGGGCGGGGTGCAGGCCGGCGATGCAGCGGGCGAGCGTGGTCTTGCCACTGCCGGACCGGCCGACCACCGCCAGGCACTGCCCGGCGGAGACGGACACGCTGACGTCACGGAGCACGTCGCGGTGTCGACCACCGTCGCGGTGGGCGGCGCTCAGGCCGGTGACGCGCAGCAGCGGCCGGTCCTCGCCGACCACCGCCGGTGGCCCGGCCGGTGGCGTCGCGAGCAGTTGCTGGGTGTGCCGGTGCTGCGGCACGGCGAGCACCTCGGCGGCCGGACCGGATTCGACGGCGGCACCTCGGTGCAGCACGAGGATCTGGTCGGCGACGGCTCGTACCAGGTGCAGATCGTGGCTGAGCAGGATGACGGCGATACCGTCGCGGGCGAGTTTCGTCAGTTCCCGGGCGACGGCGTTGCGGGTGATCGCGTCCTGGCCGGTGGTGGGTTCGTCGGCGATGAGCAGCACGGCGTGGGCCAGCAGGGCGTGGGCGATGACGAGGCGTTGTTGCTGACCGCCGGAAAGCTGGTGTGGGAAGCGGCGCAGGAACCGGCGATCGGTCGGCAGGCTGACGTGTTCGAGGGTCGCCGTCACCGCGCTCCGATGGGCGCTGCGGCTGTCTTCGGGTGTCTGGTGCCGGGCAATCTCATGGAGCACCGCGCCGATGCGGCGTACGGGGTTGAGTGCGGTGCCGGGTTGCTGGGGCACGTAGCCGACGGTGCCGGGCCTGGGCGGGCTGACGGTCGTGACCGGCTGGCCAGCCAGGGTGATGCTGCCGGTGAGAGTGACGCCGGGGGCTACCTCGCCGAGCAGGGCCCGGGCGGTGGTGGTCTTGCCGCTGCCGGATGCGCCGATCACGGCGAGGATCTCGCCAGCCGGCAGGCTGAACGAGACGCCGTCGACCAACGTCCGGTCGACGGCCAGGGCCGTCAGCTCCCGCACCTGAAGGAGGGCGTTCTGCGCGTGCGGGCGGTCGCCGGTCGTGGCTGGTACGGGCGGTGGTGCGAGGCTGGGCACGGCAGGGGTGACCAGCATCCGGTCGGTGACCAGGTTGAGACCGACGGCCAGGCAGATGATCAGCGCGGCCGGCACGGCGACGGCCCAGGGTTGGAGGAAGAGGCCGGTGCGATTGCGGTCCACCATGACGGCCCAGTCCGCGGCGTCGGGTGCCACGCCGATGCCCAGGAAACTCGCGGTGGCCACCAGGTAGATGGCGCCGATGAACCGGACCCCGGCGTCGGCCAGCAGGATCCGCCGGATGCCGGTACCGATGTAGCCGGGACCGCGCCGCCACCAGGTCTCCCGGTAGAGGCGCATCGCCTCCATGGCCGTCCCGTGGGCCAGCGGCAGCGCGGCGGCCCGGGTGATCCGGGCGATCTCCGGCAGCCCGATCAGCGCGACGATCCCGACCAGGGTGAGGGGCCCGGGCGGCGCGGTGGCGGCCAGCAGGATCAGCAGCAGCAGCGACGGCACCGCCAGCATCAGGTCGAGGGGGCGCATGAGCAGCTCGTCGACCCATCGGCGGCGGGTGGCGGCGGCCAGCAGCCCGACCGGCACACCGACGAGGTACGCCAGCAGCGTCGCGCAGACGGCGACCACGACGACGGACCGGCCGCCGAGCAGGACCTGCTGCCCCACGTCGCGGCCGACAAAGTCGGTGCCCAGCGGACCGTCGCCGGAGAACGGGAACGTGCGGTCGCCCGCCTCGCCGGCCAGCAGCGGGCCGAACACGGCCAGCGCGAGCGGCACCGCGAGCAGCAGTGCCCCGGTGAGGGTGCGCAGCCGCCTCACCGGACAGCCCCGATCCGGGGTGCGAGGCGGAACGCCACCAGGTCGGCGGCCAGGTTCACCACCACGGTGGTGACGGCTACCAGGACGCACAACGCCTGCACGGTCGGGATGTCCCGGGTGGACACGGCGTCGACCAGGGCGGTGCCGAGGCCGGGGATGACGAACACCGCCTCGACGACGATGACGCCGCCGAGCAGCCAGTCGGTGGTGCGGGCGAGTTGCTGCACCACGGGTGCCAACGCACCAGGCAGGGCGTGGCGAAGCCAGAGCCGGCTGCCGGTGATGCCGAGCCGTCGGGCATGGCGCACGTGCTCGCCGCGCAGGGCGTCGAGCATGCCGGCGCGGGTGAGCCGGCTGATGGTGCAGATCGGCCGAGCGAGCAGCACCAGCAGCGGCAGCACGAGCACGGACGGCCGGGCGAGCAGGTCCGCGCCGAACGCGGTGGGCAGCAGCCAACCGAGTTGGACGCCGAAGACGGCGATGAGCAGGATCGCCAGGGCGAATTCGGGTACCGCGTACAGCGCGACCGACACCGCCGACACCATCCGGTCCAGTCGTCCCCCTTCCCGGCGGGCCGCCAGCATGCCCAACGCGATGGCAAGTGGTACCAGCACGAGGAGGGTCACCGCCGCCAGCAGCAGAGTGGCCGCCGCGCTGTCGGCGAGGCGTTCGACGATCGGCCGCTGCGAGATCAGCGAGACGCCGAGGTCACCGCGGATCAGGTCGGTCAGCCAGTCGAGGTAGCGCTGCCAGGCCGGTCGGTCGAGGTCCAGTTGTGCCCGGATCGCGGCGATGCGGGCCGGGTCGGGCTGGTCGCCGGCGATCACCACGGCGGCGTCACCGGGCAACGCCTCGGTGAGCACGAACACGATTGTGGTGATCCCGGCGACCTGCCCGAGGCCGAGCAGCAGCCGACCGGCCGCGTAGCGGGGCAGACTCACCCCAGCCAGACCTTGTCGAAACGGGCCCAGTCGAGGGTGTTGGCCGGGGCGTCGGAGGAGACCCCACCGACGCGAGGCGCGGTGGCGACGAGGAAGTCCGCGAAACCCCAGATCAGGAATCCGCCCTCGGCGTGCAGGGTGCGCTGCATGTCACCGTACGCCTGCCGGCGGGTCGCCTCATCGGCGCTGGAGATGGCCTTGGCGTACAGGGCGTCGAACTCGGGGCGGGCCCATCTGGTGGCGTTGGTGGTGGAGTTGGTCAGCAGCCGCTGCGAGATGTGCGTTTCGATCGGCATGGCACCGGAGCGGTACGAGGCCAGCACACCGGAGTTGAGGATGTCCTTCCAGTAGGTGTCCTTGTTGCCCATCGCCGTTTCGATGACGAGCCCGGCCTGCTTGGCCTGTTCGGCGAAGACGCTGGCGGCCTCGACGAAACCGCTGGCCACCGACGCGGTGTCGAGCGGGATCCGCAGCCCCTTGGCGCCGGCCTTGTCGATGAGGAACCGGGCCCGGTCGAGGTCGCGGGTGCGCTGGGCGATGTCGTCGGCGTAGTACTGGTAGCCCTTGCCGAACAGGTCGTTGCCGACCTGGCCGGAACCGGCCAGGACAGTGTCGACCAACTGTTGACGGTCGGTGAGCAGGAACATGGCTTCGCGCAGGTCGCGGTTGTCGAACGGTGGCCGGTCGACCTTCATGGCGAACGACTGCATGGTGCTGTTCGGCATCCGGGTGACGGTCATCCGGCCGCCGTCGGCGTGGGTACGGGCGGTGGTGGGGGTGATGTCGTGCGCGTAGTCGACCTGGCCGGCGAGCAGGGCGTTGACTCGGGCCGACTCCTCGTTGCTGATCAGATACTCCAGCTCGTCGAGGTGCGCGGCGCCCTCCCAGTAGCCGCCGTACCGCTTGAGCAGCAGCGACCGGCCGGGTTGCCAGGAGTCGAAGGTGAACGGCCCGGAACCGACGGGCCGCTCGAAGCTGTCGGCGCCCTCGGGGACGATGTACGCGCCGAACGCGGCCAGGGCGTTGGGGAACTCCGCGAAGGGCTGCTTGAGGGCAAACTCCAGGGTGCGGTCGTCGACGGCCCGGCTGTTGGGCAGGTCGAGCAGGCCAAGGCTGGCCTTGGCGCGGAACGCCCGCCTCGGGTCGGTGATCCTGGTGTAGCTGTAGAGCACGTCGGCGGAGCGGACCGGCCTGCCGTCGTGGAAGGTGGCCTGGCGCAGGGTGATCCGCCAGCGGGTGAGATCGCCGCTGGGCTCCCAGCGTTCGGCGAGGCGGGGCTGGATGGAGACGTCCGGGCCGTAGTCGGCGAGCTTGTCGAACATCGCCTTGGCGCGCGATGCCTCGTTGAACAGGTTCGCCAGGTGCGGGTCCAACGTCTCGTTGACACCGCCGCCGGCGAACGCCACCCGCAGCCGGCCGCCGCGCTGGGGCTGCCCGGCCGAGGTGGTGGCCGGGTCCTGACCCGGGCCGCAGCCGGTGAGCAGGGCGGCGGAGACGGCGGCGGCGCCGCCGAGCAGGCCACGGCGAGATACTCGCGGCGTGGTGACGGGAGGGTGGATCATGGGGATGTCCTTTCGATACGCGGGTGCGAGTTACGCCGCCTCGTTGCGGCGGCGGGCGACCAGGTGCAGACGGTCGCCGGACAGGGCGTCAGACAGCGCGGCCGCCGGATGCCAGGGCGGGTCGGTCCGTGGCCCGGGGGTGTCGAACAGGGCCACCACGTCGAACCCGGCGGTGTCGAGCAGGTGCCGCAGTTCGGCGGGGAACAGCAGCCGCCACGCCGAGGTCTGTACCAGCGGTTGCGGGCAGTTCGGCCAGGTCCAGACGCGTTCACGGCGCAGCAGCTGCTCACGGTGGTCGATCCACAGCCGCGTCGCGGAGGTGTACGTGACGTCGCGCCAGGTCACGCTGCGGGTGCGGGCACCGTCTAGGAGTTCGGTGCTGCCGAGGAAGAAGGCACCGTTGCGCATCTCCGCCACGAGCAGCCCACCGGGCCGCAGGTGCCGGCGGCAGCGCTGCAGGAACGCGGTCAGGTCGGCGTTGTGGTGGCAGTACAGCAACGCGCTGTCCAGGCAGGTGATCACGTCGAAGTCACCGGTCAGGTCGAAGGTGCGCAGGTCGGCGTGCACGAACCGGACTCCGGGATGGCGGCGCTGCGCGTAGGTCAACATCGGCACCGAAATGTCCAGCCCGGTGGCGGTGTAACCGAGGGTGGCGAGGTGCCCGGCGTCGCGACCGGTGCCACAACCGACGTCGAGCAGCCGGGGCGCGGCGACGGCGCGGTCGGCGAATCGGCGTACGAGGTCGTCGACGAACCGGGCGGCGATGTGGCCCGGGTCGGGAAACTGTTGTTCGTACAGCTCCGGGTTGTCGGTGAGCAGATTCTCTCCGCTCATGACACGCCCGCCGACGCCGCCGCCGCCGGTGCCGCCGGTGCCGCCGGTGCCGGGGTGAGCAGGCCGCCACGGCGCAGCAGCCACACCGCGCCTGCCGATGCCAGCCCGACACCGGCCGTGAGCAGCCACGCCGCCGCGGGCACACCGGCGCCTCCGGAGCCGCCCACCGCCGCGCCGACGGCAGCGGTGCAGCCGGCGGCGAGAATCCCGGACACCAGGTAGAACAGGCCGAAATAGGTGCCGGTCAGTCCCGGCCCGGCGAAGGTGGGGATCAGCTCCAGAACGAACGGCTGGGTGATCATCACCCCGACGGTGAGCAGGACGGCAGCGGCCAGTACGGGCAGCAGCCGCAGCGCCGGAGGCGCCGACTCCACCCGCAGCAGCGGCAGCAGGAAACCGGCTCCCATCACGGCCATGCCTGCGGTGATGCTCGTACCGCGGCTGACCCGGCGATGCAGCCAGCCGGTCAGGGGCAGTTGCAGGGTGAGCGTCACGACGGTGGAGACGACGAACAGCACCGCGACCGCCACCGGCTGCCCGGTGACGTGTTCCGCCTGCACCGGCAGGATCAGATACAACTGGGTCTGCAACGCGAACATGCCGGCCAGCGCCACGCTGAAGGCCAGGAACCGGCGGTCGGCGATGCCGGTGCGCCAGTCCTGCCAGACGGTGGCCGCGCTGGACGTCACCGGTTGGGCGGGCAGCCAGACCGCCTGCGCCACGGTGAGCGCGGCGAACACCGCCGCGGCGGTCAACGCGGCGACCCGGAAGTCGACAAGCAGCAGTGCCGAGCCCAGCAGTGGGCCGAGCAGCGCGCCCGCGCTGGCGAACACGTTGAACAACGCAAACGCCTCGGCGCGCCGGTCGGCGGCGGCCTGCGCCACATAGGTGCGCACCGCCGGGTTGAACAGCGCCCCGGCCAGCCCGGACAGGATCGACGCGGCAAGCAGCAGCGGCAACGAGGTGCTGAGGGCGAACAGTCCGAAGCCGACGGCGCGCAGGGCGCAGCCGGCGATGATGACGCCGCGGGCACCGAGCCGGTCGGCGGCCGAGCCGCCCAGCAGGAACAGGCCCTGCTGGCTGAGGTTCCGCACGCCGAGCACGACGCCGATCACGGCGGCGGACAGGCCGACGTCGTCGGCCAGATAGCCGGCGAGGTAGGGCAGCAGCAGGTAGAAGCCGATGTTGACGCCGAGTTGGTTGACCACCAGCAGTCGGATCGGCAGCGGAAAGCTGCGCAGTGTGGCCCACGTGTTCATCGGGCCGCCCGCACGCCGAGACCGGGTTCGTCGGTCAGCCGCAGGACACCGTCGTGACCGCCGATACCGGTCCACGGATCGTCGGCGAGCAGCAGATGCCCGTCCAGGTCGATCCAGCGGGCGTCGCCGGTGAGGTGCACCGCTGGTGCGATCCCCAGCGAGCTGGCCACCAGGCAGCCCAGCATCAGATCCATGCCGTACGCGCGGGCGGTGGCCGCGATCTGCTGTGCGGCGTGGATGCCGCCACACTTCGCGAGTTTGATGTTGATGCCGGCGACCGTGCCCGCGAGCGCGTCGAGGTGCGCCACCGTGGCGGCGTCCTCGTCGGCGATGACCGGCACCTCGGTGCGCGCGCTGATCCAGGCGAGCAGCTGCGGTGTTCCGGGCGCGATGGGTTGCTCGACGGCGTCGATGCGGTACGGGCGCATCGTGTCGAGTAGCCGCACGGTCTGCTCGGCTGTCCAGGCGCCGTTCGGGTCGAGCAGGAGCCGGGCCTGCGGCGCGGCAACGCGTACGGCGGCGATGCGGGCCAGGTCAGCGGCGTCGCCGCACTTGACCTTGACGAACTGGAAGCCGCGCCGCCCGAGCGCCCGAGCGGTGGTGGCCGCGTCCCCGGGGGCGACCAGGCCGATGGTGTGAGCCGTGGGCACCGGGGCGAAATCCGGCCGGCCGAGCCACCGATGCACCCGCATCCCGGCGCGCCGGCCCACCAGATCGTGGACGGCGGCGTCCAGGGCCGCCAGCACTCCGGCGGGCAGCTCAGCGGCGAGCGCGGGCAGGTCCGCCACCAGCGTCTCGGGTTCGCCGTAGCCGCGCACCCGGTCCCTGAGCCCGGCGAGCAGGTCGAGGATGGCGGCCAGGTCGAGGCCGTAGTAGACGCTCGTGACGACCTCGCCGTGGCCGGTGAAGCCGTCGTGGGACAGCTCGACCTGCACGGCGTCGCGGCCCGGCATCGTCGAGCGGGAGATCCGCAGCGGCTCGCGGAGCCGCAGCGGGTAGCTGCGCCAGCCGAGCCTCATGCCGGCACCGCCAGGCGGCGCAGCGGGTCGCGGACGGTCCGGCAGCGACTCCACCGGGTGACCTCGACGGCGTCCGGGTACGGAATCTCGATCGGGTGGCCCGGTGCGGGGGCGAACAGCCCGTGGGCGGCGCAGAACGCGTCGTCGAAGATCGAGTCGAGGTAGCGGTGCGGACCGTCCGGGAAGATCGTGACCACCCGCGCGCCGGGCTGCATGCGGCTGATCCACGCGGCGACCCGGGCCACGGCGCCGGTGCTCCAACCGCCGGTGACGAACGCCGAGCGTGCCAGCCGGCGGCAGGTGTCCACCGCCTCCACCGGGCCGATCCAGTGCACCTCGTCGAAGGCGGTGTAGTCGACATTGCGGGGGAAGATGCTGCTGCCCAGACCGCGCATCAGCCGTGGCCGCGCGGGCTGACCGAAGATCGTCGAGCCGACGGTGTCGACGCCGACGAGCCGCATCCGGGGCCAGTGCCGCCGCAGCGCCCGGGCCAGGCCGGCGCTGTGCCCGCCGGTGCCGACGCTGCACACCAGCACGTCGACGGCCTCGACCTGCCCGGTCAGCTCGGCGGCGAGAGTGCGGTAACCGGCGGCGTTGTCCGGGTTGTGGTACTGATCAGGCCAGTAGGCGTCCGGGATGCGCGCCAGGATCTCGTGCAGTCGGTCCAGGCGGGCCTGCTGCCAACCGCCGACCGGGTGCGGCTGCTCGACCACCTCGACCACCGCCCCGTAGGCGGTCAGCAGCGCCCGCATCGGTCGTTCGATGTCGCGGTCCACCACGAGGATGACCGGGTGGCCCAGGGCCTGCCCGGCGAACGCCAGCCCGATCCCGAGGGTGCCGCTTGTGGACTCCACCACCGTGGCTCCCGGTCGAAGGTCACCGCGCTGCCGGGCGGCCTGGAGCATGGCCACGGCGGCGCGTGCTTTCATGCCGCCGGGGTTCAGATACTCCACCTTGGCGTGGAAGCCGCCGTGCGGGTGCGGCAGCGGGGTGTCGACGTACGCCACCGGGGAGCGCCCCAGCAGGTCCAGCAGGTGTGGTGCGCACGTTCCCGGCGCGGCGCCGGTCAGCATGGCGACCCGTCGGCGGCGCGGTAGCGGTAGACCGTCGTCGGCCCGCCGTCGAGCCAGAAGAACGGGTACGGTTCGGCGGACACGGCGCTGAGCCCGGCGCCGAGGAAGCACGGCAGGACGGCGCTGCCGGTCTGCGCGAAGGCCACCATCGGTTTGCCGGTGGCGCGGGCGTGCCGCAGCAGTGGCTCGAAGGTGCCGTTGCCCAGCGTCATTCCGGACACCAGCAGAGCGTCACAGCGTTCCAGCAGCGCGTCGGCGTCCGGCAGACACGGCTCGTCCCACTCGGTGCTGCCGCCCGCCAGATCGCAGGGCAGGTAGCCGATGCCGCGGCGGCGCAGTTGGCCGAGCAGGGAGTTGACCACGCCGACCACCAGGACCTGCTGCCCCCGGGCCACCGGCAGCAGGTCCACCACCGCGGCGGCTCTGGCGGTCGACTTGGCCAGCGAGGTGCCGGCGGGGATGGTGACCGCGTCGTCGGCAGCGTGCGCGTGCGGACGGGCCGCGGCGAGGTAGGCGTCCAGGGCCGCGACGCGGACCGCCGGCACCGGGTGGGTGAGCAGTTCCGCGACGCTGCGACCCACGCAGTCGTACGCGACGTCGTCGGTCAGTTCAGCCGGCTCCGTCGAGCAGGAACCGACGGTGGCGCCCACCCGCAGACTCAGTACGTGGTTGCGGTAGCTGCGGCCGCGTCCGGCGTGCCGGGCACCCTGCCGGGTGGTGAACGCGACGCTGACCTGCTCGGTGGCCGGGTCAGGGCCGATTCGGCCAGCGCTGACGGCGTCGATCAGGTCCGTCACCGACATGAACGGCTCACCGGTCTCCACCGGCGTCGGTGTCGTCACGCCAGCGCCTTGGCCAGCTCGTCGGCGTATCGCACACGCAGGCCGCCGATCAGTTCCTCGGCGCGGGCGCGGGCGCCGGGGCCGGTGGTGTCCACAGTCATGACATGGCCGAGGTAGGTGTTGTTGCTCACCGCGTCGCCGGTGCGGTGCCCAACGGGTTTCACCGCCCAGTCGACGACGTCGGGCGCTGCGGCCAACGTGGCCGAGCCGTCGATCCCGGCGACGGTCCCGGCGCGGGACGGCAGCAGGAACGAGATGGCCGCGCTGCGCACGCCCGTGTCGGTCACTGTGACCTCCGGTTCTTCACCGATGGCGAGCTGCGCGTACACCATGGGCAGATCCACCCCGGTCGCCCGCCGCACCAACTCGGTGATCTGGTTGCCCGCCGGGCGTGGGTTGATCTCCACCACCCGCGGCCCGGCGGCCGTCAGCCGCAGCTCGGTGTGCGCCACTCCCCGGTCGAACCCGACCGCGGCGAGGGCGGCGACCGCCGTGTCGCCCACCGCGGTGACCGTCGCGGCGTCGAGCGCGGCGGGGAACATGTGCCCCGTCTCGACGAACCACGGCTCGCCGGCCAGGCTCTTGTCCGTCACACCGAGCACCGTCGTCGTGCCGTCGACGGTGACGGTCTCGACGCTGACCTCCGGCCCGACCAGCACCTCTTCCAGCAGCACCTGTGGTGCGCGCTGCTGGCCACGGGCGTTGACCGGGAACGCGTCGAGGGCGTCGAAGGCCTCGCGCAGTTCGGTCCGGTCGGCCACCAGCCGGACGAACATTCCGGCGCACAGGTCGACCGGCTTGATCACCAGCGGGAAGCCCAGCGTACGCGCGGCGGCCTCGGCACCCGGCCAGTCCTCGGTGATCGCGAAATCCGGGCCGGGCAGGCCGGCCGCCTGCATCCGTTGCCGCGCCAGGTCCTTGCGGCAGGCGTACTCGACGGCTTGCGGCCGGGCACCCGGCAGACCCAGGTGTGCGGCCAGCCGGGCGACGGTGCCGAGGTAGTAGTCGCAGGAGGTGATGACACCGTCGAAGCGCAGTACCTCGTGCAGCCGCTGGACCTGGGGCAGCAGCAGGTCCAGGTCGTTGGTCTCGGCGGTGATCACATTGTCCGCGGTGAGCAGCGGGTGCACCCCGTCGCCGCTGCCCCGGCCCAGGTAGTGGTGCAGGTTCCTGGTCAGGAAGGTGAACCGATGTCCGGCTTCCCGGATCGCCCGGGGCAGCAGGGTGCTCATCGCACCCACCCAGCTCTCGACCACCAGCACATGTCCCACCGCGCACTCCCGATGTTCAGGGGATCCCCGACCACCAGACGATAACGGTTGTCATTTGCGATGGCTAGCCGGGGTCTCCTCGGTCACCACCGCGAACCCACCCGCCGCGACCGGTGCCGTGGTCACGTGCCGTGGTACGCGGCTCGCATGAGGTGCTGCATGTCGTCGAGCATGGGCATCCGCGGGTTGGCCGGAGCGCACTGGTCCTCGTACGCGTTGAGTGCCTGTTGCGGCAACGCGGCGAGGAAAGCCTCCTCATCGACGCCGACGGCCTGGAAGGACGGCTCGATGCCGACGGCGTCGCGCAGCCGCTCCACCGCGGCGGCGTACGACTCGACCCCCTCCTGCGCGGTGGCCGCCGGCAGGCCCAGCATCCGGGCGATGTCCTGGAACCGCTCCGGCGCCCGGTAGTCCTCGTACCTGGGCCATCCGGTCAGCTTGGTCGGTGTGGTGCCGTTGTAGCGGATGACGTGCGGCATCAGGATCGCGTTGGTGCGTCCGTGCGCCACGTGGAAGGTGGCACCCAGGGTGTGCGACATGGCGTGCACGATGCCCAGGAAGGCGCTGCCGAAGGCCATGCCGGCGATGGTTCCCGCGTTGTGCATCTTCTCCCGGGCCTCGGCGTCGGCCGCGCCGTTGCGCACCGCGCGCTCCAGGTAGGTGAAGATCAGCTTGATGGCCTGCAACGCGAGACCGTCGGTGAAGTCGTTGGCATAGACCGAGACGTACGACTCAGTGGCGTGGGTCAGCGCGTCGAAGCCGCTGTCCGCCGTGATGGTAGGCGGCAGGTCGGCGGCGAGCACCGGGTCGACGATGGCCACGCTCGGCGTCAGGGCGTAGTCGGCGAGGGGAAACTTCTTGCCGGTGGCGGTGTCGGTGATGACCGCGAACGGCGTCACCTCGGCGCCCGTGCCGGAGGTGGTGGGGATGCAGACCAGGCGGGCCCGCTCCCCCAGCGTCGGGAACTTGAAGGCCCGTTTGCGGATGTCGAAGAACTTCTCCCGCATGTCGGCGAAGACCACCTCCGGGTGCTCGTAGCGCAGCCACATCACCTTGGCGGCGTCCATCGCCGAGCCGCCGCCCAACGCGACGATCGTGTCGGGTCGGAAGGACCGCATCAGCTCCGCGCCCCGGTCGACCGTGCCGACGCTCGGCTCCGGTTCGACATCGTCGATGATCTGCAACGCCACCCGCTCGGGCCGCCGCTGCAGGACGGTGATCAGCCGGTCGACGTACCCCAGCCGGGTCATGGTGTGGTCGGTGACCACCGTGACCCGGTGCACGTCGGGCAGGTCGGCCAGGTAGCGGATCGCGTTCGGCTCGAAGTAGATCTTCGGTGGAACCTTGAACCACTGCAGGTTGTTGGTCCGACGGCCGATCCGCTTGACGTTGAGCAGGTCGACCGCGGTGACATTGTTCGACACCGAGTTGCGTCCGTAGCTGCCGCAGCCCAGGGTCAACGACGGCAGGAACGCGTTGTACATGTCGCCGATGCCGCCCTGCGACGCGGGAGCGTTCCAGATGATGCGCACCGCCTTGACCCGCCGCCCGTACTCCTCGACGAGGTGCGCGTCCTCGGTGTGGATGACCGCGCTGTGCCCGAGGCCGTTAAGCTCGACCATCTGCTCGGCGTGCCGGATGCCGTCCTCGGTGGACTCGGCGCGCAGCACCGCCAGGACGGGGCAGAGCTTCTCCCGGGTGAGTGGTTCGGCCGGGCCGACCCGGTCCACCTCCACCAGGATCACCGACGTGTCGGCCGGCACCGTCAGGCCGGCGCGCTCGGCGATCCACACCGCGCTCCGACCGACGACCTCCGGGTTGAGCCGCGCACCCGCGCAATCGGTGCCACCGGCGGCGGCCCCGAAGATCAGCTCCTCGATCCGGCGCTTCTCGTCGGGAGCGGCCAGATAGGCGTGCAGTCGCTGGAACTCGGCCATCGCCGCCGGATACACCTCGGCATCGATGATCACCGCCTGCTCGGAGGCGCAGATCATGCCGTTGTCGAACGACTTCGACAGCACGATGTCATGTACCGCCCGGCGCAGCTTCGCACCGCGATGAACGTACGCCGGCACGTTGCCGGCACCCACGCCAAGAGCCGGCTTTCCGGACGAGTACGCCGCCCGCACCATCCCGTTGCCACCGGTGGCCAGGATCGTGGCGACCCCGGGGTGCCTCATCAGCGCGCCGGTGGCCTCCACGGAAGGCTGCTCGATCCACTGGATGCAGTGCTCGGGTGCGCCCGCCGCGACGGCGGCGTCCCGGACCACCCGGGCCGCCTCGACACTGCACCGCTGGGCGGCCGGATGAAAGGCGAAGATCATCGGGTTGCGGGTCTTCAGCCCGAGCAGCGCCTTGAAGATGGTCGTCGACGTGGGATTGGTGACCGGAGTGACGGCGCAGACCACGCCGACCGGCTCGGCGATCTCGACGATGCCGTTGATCTCGTCACGGGAGATGACCCCGACCGTCCTCAGGGCCGCCATGTGATTGGTGACGTGCTCACACGCGAAGATGTTCTTGACCGCCTTGTCCTCGAAAACGCCCCGGCCGGTCTCGGTCACCGCCATCCGAGCCAGCTCGGCGTGCCGGCTCAGCGCCGCCACAGAGGCCTTCGCCACGATCCGGTCGACGCGCTCCTGGTCGAACGCGGCGTAGTCGTCGAGCGCCTTGAGTCCATTGCCGACCAAGGTGTCGATGGCGGTCCCGGGCGTGCTGGCCGCCCCGCGCTGCGGCGGCGGGGCCGAGGTTGGCAGGAGGCTCGTCGCGGTGGCGGCGGTCATGCGGATCACTCCGATCGTCGATGCCGGTCACGTCGTCCGGTCACACCCTGATCGTCGCCGCCGCACCGGGGCCCACGCCGGTGTCCAGCGGCCCGGACCGCCCGGGCCTTTCGCCCCTGACCGCCCGGCCACCCCCGCGAGAGGCTCGAAGAGAGCTTCCAGGAGGAGACATGGCCCAGCAGCACAGCCCGGCGGCCCGGTCCGAGCAGCGCCCGACGGCGCGGCCCGACCCGTGGCGCGGCTTCCACGGCGACGCCTGGCGCGACACCGTCGACGTCGCCGCGTTCGTCCGCGACAACGTCACCCCGTACCACGGGGACGCCCGGTTCCTCGCCGGCCCGACCGCTCGCACCACACAACTGTGGGACCGACTGCGTGACCTGTTCATCGCCGAACGGGAGCGCGGGATCTACGACGTGGACCCGCACACCCCCGCCACGATCACCTCGCACGCGCCCGGCTGGATCGACCGGGATCACGAGCTGATCGTCGGGCTGCAGACCGACGCGCCGCTGCGCCGGGCGATCATGCCCAACGGTGGGCTCCGGATGGTGGAGAACGGGCTCGCCGCGTACGGCTTCGAGCTGGACCCGCAGGTGCGCCGCGTCTTCACCACGTACCGCAAGACCCACAACGCCGGGGTCTTCGACGCCTACCCCGCCGACGTGCTGGCGGCGCGGCGCTCGCACATCGTCACCGGACTGCCCGACGCCTACGGTCGCGGCCGGATCATCGGCGACTACCGGCGGGTCGCGCTCTACGGCGTCGACCGCCTCGTCGCCGAACGCCAGGCGATCAAGGCGTCCCTGGACGACCGTCCCTGCTCCGAGGACGTCATCCGCGATCGTGAGGAGCTGGCCGAGCAGATCCGCGCCCTCGGCGAACTCAAGGAGATGGCCGCCGGTTACGGCTGCGACATCAGCGCACCCGCCGCCACCGGCCGCGAGGCGGTCCAGTGGCTCTACTTCGCCTACCTGGCCGCCACCAAGGAACAGAACGGCGCCGCCATGTCGCTGGGTCGCACGTCGACCTTCATCGACGTGTACCTGGACCGCGACCTCGCCGAGGGCCGGCTCACCGAGTCCGCCGCCCAGGAGTTGATCGACGACTTCGTGATCAAGCTGCGGATCATCCGCTTCCTGCGTACCCCCGAGTACGACGAGCTGTTCTCCGGCGACCCCACCTGGGTCACCGAGGCCATCGGTGGGGTCGGCACGGACGGTAGGCCGCTGGTGACCCGCACCAGCTTCCGGTACCTGCAGACGCTGTACAACCTCGGTCCGGCACCCGAGCCGAACCTGACCGTCCTCTGGTCGGCCGACCTGCCCACCGGTTTCAAACGCTTCTGCGCCCAGGTGTCGCTGGACACCAGCGCCATCCAATACGAAAGCGACGACCTGATCCGGCCGGTGTACTCCGACGACACCGCGATCGCCTGCTGCGTGTCGGCGATGCGCGTCGGCAAGGACATGCAGTATTTCGGCGCCCGCGCCAACCTCGCCAAGGCCCTGCTCTACGCGATCAACGGGGGTCGGGACGAGATCAGCGGCGAGCAGGTCGCGCCTGCCACACCGCCCGTCACCGACGACGTGCTGGACTACGACACCGTCCTGGCCGCGTTCGACCGGACCCTCGACTGGCTCGCCCGCACCTACGTACGCGCGCTCAACGTCATCCACTACATGCACGACAAGTACGCCTACGAGCGACTGGAGATGGCGCTGCACGACCACCCGGTGCACCGCTTCCTCGCCACCGGCATCGCCGGGCTCTCCGTCGCCGTGGACAGCCTGTCGGCGATCCGGCACGCCCAGGTCAAGGTGCTGCGCGACGACACCGGCCTGGTCACCGACTACACCGTCGACGGCGACTACCCGGCCTTCGGCAACAACGACGACCGGGCCGACGCCATCGCCGTCGACCTGGTGCAGCGCTTCATGGACAAGGTACGGGCGCAGCCGACGTACCGGGGGGCCGAGCCGAGCCTGTCGGTGCTCACCATCACCTCGAACGTGGTCTACGGCAAACACACCGGCAACACCCCGGACGGTCGTCGGGCCGGCGAGCCGTTCGCGCCCGGCGCGAACCCGATGAACGGCCGGGACACGCACGGCCTCGTCGCGGCGGCGCTGTCAGTGGCGAAGCTGCCGTACGCCAGCGCCCGCGACGGCATCTCGCTCACCACCACTGTCACCCCGGACGGGCTCGGCCGCACCCGCGACGAGCAGGTCGACAATCTCGTGGGAGTGCTCGACGGTTACGCCGACGCGGGCGGCTTCCACCTCAACGTCAACGTCCTCGACCGGGCCACCCTCGAAGACGCCATGGCGCACCCGGAGCGGTACCCGCAGCTCACCATCCGGGTCTCCGGGTACGCGGTGAACTTCGTCCGGTTGACCCGCGAGCAGCAGCGCGACGTCATCTCCCGCACCTTCCACGGCCGGCTGTGATGACGCCGCAGGTCTGGCCGTCGCGCCCGCACCTCGTGCCCGCGGGTGCGGTGGTCGGGTCCGTCCACTCCTTCGACATCTCGACCGGAGTGGACGGGCCCGGTACCCACTTCGTCGCGTTCCTCGCCGGCTGCCCGTTGCGCTGCCGCTTCTGCCACAGCCCCGACACCTGGTACCAGCGCAGCGGACGGGCCATGACCGTCGACGACCTGGTCACCGAGATCCGGCGATACGAACGTTTCATCAAGGTCGCCGGTGGCGGCGTCACGCTCAGCGGCGGCGAGCCACTGCAACAGGCGCGGTTCACCGCGGCCGTGCTGCGCCGGTGCAGGGAGCTGGGTCTGCACACCGCCCTGGACACCAGCGGTTTCCTGGGCGACCGCGCCACCCCGGAGTTGCTCGACGCGACCGACCTGGTGCTGCTGGACATCAAGAGCTGGGATCCGGCGACCTACCGCCGGGTCACCCGGACCGGTACGGTCGCGCCGACGCTGCGCTTCGCCCGCCGCCTCGCCGAGCGGGGCACCCCGATCTGGATCCGCTTCGTCCTGGTGCCCGGCCTCACCGACGACCCGGCCAACGTGGCCGGCGTCGCCGACTTCGTCGCCACGCTGCCCACCGTGCAGCGGGTGGAGGTGTTGCCGTTCCACCGGCTCGGCGCGCACAAGTACCGCGAGTTGGGGCTGCCGTTTGCCTGTGCCGACACCGAGCCACCCACGCCCGAACTGCTCGACCGGGTCCGCGCCCAGTTCACCGACCGGGGTTTGCTGGCCCTGTGACCACTCCTTCGAGAAGGGGAGGATCCGATGACGTCCTGGTCGTCGAGTTCGCGCTCAGGCGGCCCTGAACTGGACGGGCAGGCCGGCCACTCGCCATTCCAGGATGCCGTCGGTGGCGCACCGTGCCTGCCGGCCGTGGGCGCTGAGGAGCCGGACCGCGTCGTGAGCGAGGGCGCAGTAGGCACCGCGACAGTAGGCGATGACCTCCCGGTCTTCGGGCAGTTCGGCGAGCCTGTCCTCGAGTTCGTCAAGTGGTATGGATACCGCGCCGGGCAGATGCCCGGCGGCGTACTCCGGTGCCGGTCGCACGTCGAGGACGACGACGTCGCCGGCTTCGGCCCGGCGGAGCAGCTCGGCCAGATCGATTTGTTCGGTGTCGTCGGGACCAAGGTAGGCGCGGCGGGCCTGCTCGGTGTGCGGTCGGTGCCGCTGCGCCACGCTGCGGAGGTTCGCGAACAGGGCGGCGACGTCGTCGCCGGCCAGGGAGTACCAGATCCGGGTGCCGTCGCGGCGGGTGGCGACGAGCCCGGCTGCGAGGAGACGTTGCAGGTGCGCCGAGCAGGTGGACAGCCCGAGGTCGGCGGCGTTGGCGAGGTCCTCGACGCTGCGCGGGCCCTGGGCGAGCAGGTCGAGCAGTTCCAGGCGCTTCGGGCTGCCGAGGGCTTTGCCGACGGCGGCGAACTCGGCGAACAGCGCGTCCTTGGCGGCTCGGTCACCCATTGGTGCCTCCCTGGGGTGCTGACGAGGCCGGGATCCGGCGTCGGTGGGTCTCGTACATTCTGGCGGCGACGACCAGCCCGGACGCGGCGGTGAGGGCGGCGACGGTCCAAATCGCCGCCCGGATTCCGAAGGCGTCGGCGACGACACCGGCGAGCAGGGCGCCTACCGCGAAGCCGCCGTCGCGCCAGAGCCGGTAGACGCCGACGGAGCGGGCCCGCCACGCCGGGTGGGCGACGTCACCGATGGACGCCAGCAGCGTCGGGTAGACCATCGCGGTGCCGGCGCCGAGCAGGACCGCCGCGACCGCCCACCAGGTGAAGGCGTCGGCGAGGGCGATCAGCGCCAGGCCGAGGGCCTGGGCCCACATGCCGGCAGCGATCAACCACTTGCGCCCCCACCGGTCCGACAGCGCGCCGGTGAACAGTTGCCCGAGGCCCCAGACCGCCGGGTAGAGCGCCGCCAGGATGCCGATGCGTCCGACGGACAGACCTGCGGCGGCGAACAGCACGGGAAACAGCCCCCACGCGAGACCGTCGTTGAGGTTGTTCACCAGACCGGCCTGGCTGGCCGACGACAGCGCGGGCTCGCGGAAGCTGGTCTGGGTGAACACCTGCCGGTTGCTCAGCTCCGGATGCAGGTGATCGTGGCGGCCGTCGGCACGGGCTACGTGGTTCGCTGCCTCCAGGCGGGCGTGCCCGCGGGTTTCCCGCACCAGGAGCGTCGACAGACCCAGCCCGAGCGCCGCGTACGCGATCCCGAGCAGGAACGGTGCCGGGCGCAGCCCGTACGCCTCGGCTAGGTACCCGGTAGCGAGCGCGGTCGCGGCGACGGCCAGGTAGCCGGCGGCCTCGTTGAACCCCATCGCGAACCCACGCCGGGCCGGCCCGACCAGGTCGATCTTCATGATCACTGTGGTGGACCAGGTGAGCCCCTGGCTGACGCCGAGCAGCACGTTGGCGGCGACGACCCACCCCCAGGTCGGTGCCCAGATCAGCAGCAGCGGTACCGGGACGGCGATCAGCCAGCCCGCGACCAGCACCGGCTTGCGGCCGTAGCGGTCCGACCAGGTGCCGGCGAAGTAGTTCGTCGCGGCCTTGGCCAGGCCGAACGCCAGGATATAGGTCAGTGCGGCGGTGTACGCCTGCTGACCGAACCCGGACTCCGCCAGCAGCGGCAGCACCGTCCGCTCCTGGCCGAGCATCCCGCCGACAAGGGCA
Source organism: Verrucosispora sp. WMMD703 (assembly GCF_049178935.1). NCBI lineage: Bacteria > Bacillati > Actinomycetota > Actinomycetes > Micromonosporales > Micromonosporaceae > Micromonospora > Verrucosispora sp. WMMD703. The sequence goes on from NZ_JBMHMM010000004.1 coordinate 4,244,003, forward strand.
TTGACCGCGACGAGCAGGGAAAACTGGGCTGCGTTCTGCCGCAGGCCCAGGGCGATCGGGCGTTGAGTCGCGCGCAGACTCATGCTCCCACCTCCAGCTTCGCGCCAGTCGCGGTGGACCAGTCCGACGGGCCGCCGGCGAGCACGGCGAGATCGGTGCGGTCGGCCCGGGCGAGCAGGCTGGCGGCCGTCATAGCCCGTTCTCCGTGGCCGCACATCAACACGGTGCGGCCGACTGGCGCTGCCCCGGCACGAGCGGCAAGGCCGCCGAGTTCGATGTGCCGGGCGCCCGGGACATGACCGGTGGTGTACTCGCTGATCTGCCGAACGTCCAGGATGGAGGCATCGGCCAGCGCCGCGCCGTCGACCAGCGGAATCGACCTGAGCTGCCCACCGGCCGCGGTCCAGGTGGCCATGCCCCCGGTGAACTCACCAGCGAGCCGGTCGTAGCCGATCTTCAATGCCTGCCAGATCACCTCGTCCCGGTCCTGGTCGGCGTTGCGAACCACGACCAAGGGGCGGTCGGGGTCGACGAGCCATCCCAGCCACGTGGCGAACACCCCGCGCAGCGGAATGGACAGCGAGCCGGGGATGTGTCCGGCGGCGAAGTCGGCAACCGGCCGGACGTCGACAACCTCGGCGTCGGCCTCGCGCAGGCGCCGAACGTCCTCGACCCTCAGGTCGGGCAGGACGGCTGCGCTCCCGACCAGCGCCGGCCCGAGACGGTTCAGCTCCGGCAGTCGCAGGAAGTACGGCGGGAACGTGCCCAGCGAACCCAGCAGCGCCGTCACGAACGCGTCCTCGGACTCGGCGCGCAACAGCGCGTTCGTCGCCCTCTGAGCCCCGATGGTCGAGGTCCGTTCCGCGCTGGGCGGTGCCGAGCAGAACGACCCCGCGCCATGTGTCGGCCACACCGCCACCGCGTCGCCAAGCGTCGCGAGACGGCGCAGCGACCGGTACTGGGCCCGGGCCAGTTCCTCGGTGCGCTCCGGCGCCACCAGGTCGGTACGCGCGGCAGCTCCGACCAGCAGCGATCCCCCGGTGAACACCCCGACGGTCCGCGGGCCGTCCAGCACCTCGAAGGCGATGTGCTCGTGCGTGTGCCCCGGGGTCGCCAGGACCCGAAGGGTCAACCCACCCAGGTCCACCTCGTCCCCGTCGGCCAGCGCGACGTGTCCGAACTCGCGCTGGCCCGCCGCCGAGGCCAGCACCCGCGCACCGTCGCTGGCCGCCAGGTCACGGGCACCGGACAGGAAATCCGCGTGCAGATGCGTGTCAGCGGCGTAAGCGATCCGCAGGCCACGACGCTCGGCGACCGCCCGCAGCGTCCGCAGGTCACGGCTCGCGTCCACCGCCAGCGCCCGACCATCACCAAGATCCAGCAGATACGCCGTGTTCCCCAGACCCTCGTCGACCAGCGGAACCACATTCACCTCAGCCATCACATCCTCCTCGCCTGGCCGTCCACGTCGACAGACCACACCTTAAATACAGTATTCCAACGAATATTGGAGAAGGGCAAGAGCCGACGTCCTCAATCCATCGCGAGGCGAGCCTGGTTGACAGCTGGCACATCCGGTGTGCAACATATTGCATGCCTGTTCCACGGGGGCCGGGACTCGCTCCCAGGTCACTTCTCCGCGACGAGGCCTACCGGGCGATCCGCGACGCCATCGTCGGCGGCACGCTGGCCCCCGGCGAACGCCTCAACGACAACGACCTGGTCGAGTGGCTCGGCGTGAGCCGCACCCCGGTCCGGGAGGCCCTGGCCCGCCTGGAGCAGGCAGGTCTGGTGCAGACCAGACCCGGCCGATACACGATGGTCAGCCCGCTGGACGTCCGCGCCGCCCGAAACGCCCAGTCGGTCACGGCCGCCATGCACGAACTGGCCGTCCGCGAGGCGCTGCCCAACCTCTCCGCCGACGAGATCGACGTCATGCGCGCAGCCAACGCCCGGTTCGCCGAGGCGCTGCGGCGTAACGACGTGGACGCGGCCATCGCCGCCGACGACGCCTTCCACGCAGTTGCCGTCCAGGCCAGCGCCAACCAGGCCCTACGCGACGTGCTCGAACAGTTCACCCCGGTGCTGCGTCGCCTGGAGCGACTGCGTTTCTCCTCACTCAGCGGCCGAGAGTCGGTCGCTCAGCACGAGCTGATCATCGCGCGGTGCGAGGCCGGAGATGTCGCAGGTGCGGCGGAGGCCACCCGCGCCAACTGGGAGACCCTCGCTCCCCTGCTCGACACCGACGCCCCCGAGTCAACCGGCTGAGCTGGGACGTCCCCCACTCGGGCAGGTCAGGCCGGGACGTACGCTTGCGGCATGGCTGAGGAACCTCGGTGGTTGACCGACCACGAGCGCGACGCCTGGCTTGCCCTGGCCAAACTCATGTTCAACCTGCCGAGCGCCCTCGACGCCCAACTCCTGCGCGACAACCACCTCACGCTGTTCGACTACTTCGTGCTCAGCGGCCTGTCCATGGCCCCCGCACGCACCCTGCGGCTCAGTGATCTGGCCAGCCAGATCAGCTGCTCGCTGTCCCGACTGTCGAACGTCGTGAAGCGGCTCGAACAGCGGGGACTGCTGCGCCGCGCACCCGACCCGGAGAGCCCCCGCTACACCGTGGCCACGCTCACCGAAGACGGGTGGGATCTTGTGGTCGCCGCAGCCCCCGGACACGTCGCCGCCGTCCGTCACTACGTCATCGACGGCCTCACCGCGAGTCAGATCGACGTCCTGCGCGAGGTCGCCTGCCACGTGACGCGGCAGATCGCCGAGACCCCGGAGGCCGCTGCGCGCCCCCGTTGACACCGGCAGGTCAGCTCTCCGCACGTCCCGTACGCCCTCCCCGGTCAGGCGTCGCCGGAGACCGACGCGAGCGTCGACGCGGCCGGTCGCGGGCTCGTCCCGACCGGCAGCCGGACGGCGAACCGGGCGCCCCGACCGGGATGGCTGCGGGCGTCGATGCTGCCTCCGTGCCCGGTGACCACCTCCCGAAGCAGTGCCAGGCCGAGCCCGGTGTGGCGCTTCTCCGGGCCCGCGCCGCTGTAGAACCGGTCGAAGATGCGGTCGGCCGGGTCGAAGCCGTTGCCGGTGTCGGCGACGATCAACTCCGCCACGTCGGGGGCGGGCAGGCGCACCGTCACGTCGATCCGTCCGCCGGCCGGGGTGTGGGTGAGGGCGTTGGTCAGCAGTTCGCTGATCACCCGCCGCAGCGCCGACTCCACCCCGGCGACCGGGACCGGCACGTCCGGACGGCTGAGGGTGAGCGCCACACCCTGTTCGCCGGCCCGGTCGTTCTCAGCGAGCACGGCGGCCTCGGCGAGAGTGGCCAGGTCCACCGGGTCGGCGGCCGGCCGGTCACCCGGGGCGGCGGCCAGCCGGGCGGAGAGCAGCAGGTCGTTGACGACCTCGCCGAGTCGTCTGGTGGTGCCGGTCAGGCGATTCAGCTCCGACTGGTACTCGACGGGGATGCCGGCGGCGCCGGCCCGCCGCGCCAGCAGTTGTGCCCGGGTGTGCACCTGCGCGATGGGCGTACGCAGTTCGTGGCTGACGTCGGCGATGAATCGGCGCTGCCGGGCGAGGGAGTCGGCCAGCGGCGCGACGGCGAGCCGGCCCACCACGCAACCGCTGGCGACGGCGACGATCAGCCCGAGCAGTTCCGCGACGGCGAGCGCGACGAGCAGGTGACGCCGGTCGGCGAGTTGGTACCGGGCGTCGAAGATCGCCTGCACGACGTCCTCGCCACGGGTCTCGGTCAGGACGAAGTAGACCGTGCCGTTGCGCGTGATCGTGGTTTCCGCCGGGACTCCGGTGCTGGCCGTGGTGGTCATCGCCGTCGCCAGCGGGAACCCGGGCGGCGCCGGCACCGTACCGCCGGTGATCTCGCCGTCGCGGAGCAGGAACAGCCAGGTGCAGCCGGGTGGACCGGACGGGTCGCTACGGCTGGCGGTGTAGGCGAGTTCGCGTTTGATCTGGCGCTCCTGGTCACGGACCAGCATGCCGTAGGCGAGCACGCCGACCGCCGTGACCAGGACGGTCACCGCGAGCCCGACCAGCACGCCGACCCGGCGACGGGCCCGGGCCACCACGATGCGCTCGGCCGCCATCCAGGAGAGGCCGGCCGGCGCCGGCCGGCGCAGCCTCCGCCACGGCGTCACAGCTCACCGATCCGGTAGCCGAGGCCGTGCACGGTGCGGACCGCCGTCCGGCCGAGCTTGCGTCGCAGGTAGTACACATAGGTGTCGACGATGGAGGTCGCCGCCGCCTCGTCGAAGACCCGGCGGCGCAGCTCGGCGCGGGTGTGCACCGCCCGGGGGCGTACGGCGAGCACGCGGAGCAGTTCGAACTCCCGGGCGGAGAGCGCCACCCGGGTGCCGTCCGCCAGCACCACGTCTCGCAGGCCGAGGTCGAGCCGACCGGTGCCGATCGGCAGCGCCTCGGCGCCGTCCGAGGTACGTCTGCAGAGCGCCCGGAGCCTGGCACTCAGTTCGTCCAGGTCGAACGGCTTGATCAGGTAGTCGTCGGCGCCCGCGTTCAGGCCGGCCACCCGGTCGTCGACCGTGCCGAGCGCGGTGAGCAGCAACGCACGGGCACCGATCGCGCGCGAGCGCAGCCGGGTCAGCAGGTTGAGCCCGTCGAGCGCCGGCAGCAGCCGATCGATCACCATCACGTCGTAGGGTCGGGTGAGCCCGAGGTGCAACCCCCGATGTCCGTCCCGAGCCACGTCGACCTGGTATCCCTCGTCGGCAAGTACCTCGGTGAGCATGTCCGCGAGTTCCGCGTCGTCCTCGACCAGGAGCAGCCGGTGTACGTCTGGTGATACCCCGCTTACCTGTAGCACACGTCGAGAATCCCACACCGATCCCTCGACATCGATTGTGACCAATGTCTCTATGTTGTTTCGATCGGCGATCGCCGCCAGCCCGATCGACCATCCGTGGTCATCGCCGGACCTGCTCGAAGTAGCTCGCGCAGAGGCGCTGACGTCGGGCGTCGAGCACCATCCAGGTGCCGAGCGCCAGTTGGACGAGGCTGCGCCCCACGTCGGACCAGCGGTCGCCCCACCGCATCACCGACAGTCGGGCCGGGGCCGGCGGTCGAGCGTCGGTCGGGACGAGGAAGCAGGGTCCGCGGTTCGGCAGCGACCGGGTGTGCCGCACGGTGGAGACCAGGGCGTACCGGCGCAGCACCTCCCGGGTCACCGCGCGCATCATCACCGGCGCGACGCCGCGGGCCGGGCAGGCCCGGTTGGCGGTGACACCGAACGGGACGAAGTGCACGTCGCCCCGGTCCTGGGTGAGCCAACGTTCCGGCGCGAAGGTGTCGTCGGCCGCCGGTCCGCTGCGCTGGTAGGCCAGGTAGTTGAAGAGCAGCACCGAGCCGGTCGGGATGGTCAGCCCGGCGTCGACCTCGATCGGGCCGGACGTGATCCGGTGCGCCACCCCGAACAGCGGATGCACCCGCAGCGTCTCGTCGATCACCCGATCCAGGGCGGCGTCGCCATCGGGGTCGTCGAGGGTGGCGACCAGTTCCCGCTGCACCGTCGGGTGTTGCGCCACGGCGAGCAGGAGGTGCGCCATCGCCTCCGACATCTGCACCACGGCGGTGTTGAAGAAGGTGCCCTGGAGATACCACGCGGTCTCCTCGGCGGTGAAGGGATCCGGCAGCGTCACCGGCGCCGTACCGGCCTCGACCCGGGCTCGCAGATAGCGGGTGAGCCGATCGCGCCGGTCCAGGTGCCGAAGCCCGCAGCACTTGAGCGCGGTGACCACGTCGTCGGCGTTGGCCACGATCAGCGCCCGGACGTCCGGCGGGCACGCGGCGCCGAAGACGAGTTCGTAGTAGACCTCCGCCCAGATCGGCATCATCAGGTCCCGCAGCCGGACGTGGCGGGTCCGGCCGGCCGGCAGCTCGTCGAGGATCCGTCGGGTCGCCGCGCCGGCCAGCTCGGTCGAACGTCGATGCGACACCGCGACCACCCGCCTGGTCGTCCGGGCCACCGTGCGGTAGCGCTCGCCCGGCTCCAGGTGTTCCTGGTGCATCTGCGGCCCGGGCGCCAGCCAGTACCAGAAGAGGTCGGAGATGCCGGCGCCCCGGCTACGCCCGCTGGCCGCCGGATGGGAGTAGATCCGGGTGAAGTGCTCGGGACCGATCCGGGGGCCGGGCACCGGAATCCCCTCGGCGCCGTTCACCCGCCTGAAGATCCACTCGCGGAGCCGGATCACCGCCGGCGGCAGCCGGCGCGGCAGCAGCCAACCCACCGCCAGCAGGCCGGCCAGGCAGCACAGCAGCACCAGCGGGTGGGTCATCCCGGCACCCGGTCGAGGATCATTTCGCGGGTGAGATCGGCGGGACGGACCGCACCGGCGAGCGTCATGGCCCGGGCCAGCTCGGCGCGGAGCAGGTCGAGCAGCTGACTGACGCCGCGCTCGCCCCGGGCCGCCAGCGCCCAGAGCACCGGTCGACCGACCCCGACCGCGACCGCCCCGAGCGCCAGCGCGGTGAGGATGTCGGTCCCCCGGCGGATCCCGCCGTCGAGCAGGACGGGAATGCGACCCCCGACCGCCGCCACGACCGCCGGCAGGGCGTCGATGCTCGCCGGCACCCCGTCGAGCTGCCGCCCGCCGTGGTTGGAGACCAGCACGGCGTCCACGCCGTGCGCGACCGCGAGGCGGGCGTCGGCCGGGTGCAGGATCCCCTTCAGCACGATCGGCAGCCGCGTCGTCGCGCGCAGCCACTCGATTCGGGCCCAGTCGAGGGTGGCGTCCATGACGATGTCCCGGACCCGGCCGGTCTCCGGGTCGCGCATGTTCTCGCAACAGTAGCCGGGCGGCAGGTCGAGGAAACCGTTGCGCAGGTCGCGGTCGCGGCGGCCGAAGACCGGCGAGTCGACAGTGACCACCAGGGCGCGGCAGCCGGCCGCCTCCGCCCGGCTGACCACCGAGGCGGTGAAGCCGAGATCCGGCTGTGGATAGAGCTGGAACCACAGCCGCGCCGACCGGTCCGACGGCTCGATCGCCTCGGCCACCGCCTCGATCGGCGTGGTGGAGGCCATGCTCACCACCAGTACGGTGCCGACCGCCCCCACCGCCCGGGCCGTCGCCACTTCCCCCTCCGGGTGCGCCAGCCGGTGAAAGGCGGTCGGAGAGACCAGCACCGGCATGGGCAGGGTCTCGCCGAGCAGTTCGGTCCGCAGGTCGCGCTCACCGCCGCCCCGCAGCACCCGGGGCAGGATCCGGTACGCGTCGAAGGCAGTCTCGTTGGCCCGTAGCGTCCGCTCGTCCCCGGCACCGCCGGCGAAGAAGTCCCGATGCACCGGATCGAGCCGCAGCCGCGCCTCGGCTTCCAGATCGTCGAGACGGTGCAGGGGCCCCGGGTCGGCCATTGCGGTGCGCGACGGGGTCACCTGCGCAGGCACCGATGGCATCGCGTCAGCCCACAGTGCTCGTCAGGCAGCGGCGCAGGAAGGCGACCAGCGGCGCCCGGTGCACCTGCGGCTTGTCCCACTGGTTCTCCAGGTTCTCCGCCAGGTGGTGCACCGCCGTCAGCTGACCCCCGCGGTGATGGCGCACCACCGGATGCAGATACGCCGCGTCGTGGGCCTGGCCGGGCACGTCCTGGGCGATCCGGCTCACCGAGATGTCGAAAGGGTCGACCTGGTCGTGGTCGGGACCGTACTCAAGGGTGACGACGAAGGCGTGCTCCACCTGATGATCGGCGGTGGCCAGCCCGGCCTGCCCGATGTAGTCGACGGGCAGTTCCTCGTGGTAGCGGGCGCCCGATTCGGCCACGGTGAGCACGTCGGCGAGCACCGCGAACTGCTGCCAGAGGCCGGAGGAACGGTTGACCCGCTCGATGATCGCGTCGGCCGCCGCCTCGGCGGTCGCGTCGAGCTTCTCCGCCGGCCACGGATTGTCGTGGTACCGCTGTTCCAGGATGCGGTGCAGTGCCCGGACGCCGTACCGGAAACCGTGGATGAAGCCGTTCGTCGACTTCTTGAAGTCGCGCTGCTGAGTCAGCGTGCCGGCGAAGAACAGACCCGGAACGTTGACCGACTCGAAGGCGGGGGTCTGGGCCGGGAAGCGGTCGTTGATCACCAGCGTCGGTCGGCAGTCGTCGGCGAAGATCGACGCGTCGAAGCGGAAACCGGTGCAGGCCAGCACCCGGTCGTAGCGCAGCTCCTTGGTGACCTCGTTGGCTCGGGAGAAGCCGAAGGTCACCCGGTAGCCGTCACCGTCCCGCTCGATGGCGCGCACGTGCCCGTCCAGGATCGCGTTTGCCGACTTGAGCTGGTAGGTGTCCAGGAAGTTGTTGTTCACCGCCCGCAGGTGCCCGACGTAGTGGGTCCGCCACGCCATCCGGACCGGACTCGGCCCGGCCACGTGGACCAGGGTGGTGGTCTCCATCAGGCTGTCCGCGGTCTCGAAAGCGGAGTTGCCCTTGCCGATGATCAGCACCCGCTGGTCGAGGAAGTCGCGTGGATCGACCGGCATCTCGTCGTACCGCTCCACGAGTTCGATGCCGGGAATCGGCGCGACGTACGGCTTCGAGACACCGGTCGCCACGACGACCCGACGCGCCCGGTGGGTCGTACCCTCCTGGTCGGTGACCGCGAAGCCACCGTCGGCGGACCGGGCGACCCGGACCACCCGGCTGCGGTAGCGGACCTGGACCCCGGTGGCCGCCGCGAAGTCCGCCAGGTAGCGGACCATCACCTCGGCGTCCGGGAAGTAGCGCTCGGTGTAGCGGGTGAACCGCAACGCCGGGTCGTCGCTGAGCAGCGAGTTCCAGTCCAGCCGCAGGTTCAGCTCCGGATCGTCGGATCCGGTGTGCGGCTTGTTGATCGAGATGAGTTGACGGTGTCGGGGAAACCGGGTGAAGAAGGCACCGGGGATGTCGGCTGACTCCAGTACCAGGTAGTCCCGCCGGCCGTCCCGTTCGAGGAGCGCCCCCAGCTGAAGTCCGGCCGGCCCCGCCCCGATGATCAGATAGTCGAGCATCTCTGCGGTCACCAGGCGACGGTACGAAGGCGAACTCAGAGAAAAATCAGCCAGCCGAGGCCGGTAATTGTGGTGGCTCGGTCAGCAGGTCGAGCAGGTCGGCGGCACGGCGGACATCAGCGTCGAGCGGCCGGTCCGGGTCGATCGCCGGCACGATCTCCGCGAGCCGCTCCAGCACGGCGACGCAGGCCGGTGCGGTCGGGGTACGCGCACCGACGTGGACCGCCTGACGCAGCCCGACCGCAAGCGTTCCGCAGATCAGCCGCAGCAACCGTGCCTGGTCCACGGCGCGCAGCGCGGCCTGGGTACCGAACGGCACGACGTCCTGATTGTGCAGATTCGTCGGCAGGCTCTGCATCCCGGCCGGGGTGGCCTGCCGGCGGATCTCCGCGACCATCGCGGTCGAGGCGAGCTGGGCGCCCTGTAGCCCGTGCTGCCGTCCCGGCCCGGCCGCGAGCATCGGCGGCAGCCCGCCGTTGCGGACCGGGTCGACCAGGAGGTCGAGCTGGCGCTCCACGAGGTTGCCGAGCTGGGCCGCCACGGTCGCCAGCACGTCGGCGGCGAAGGCCGCCGGCTGGCCGAAGAAGTTGCCGCCGTGCAGCACCAGATCGTCGTCCGGGAAGAACAGCGGGTTGTCGCTGACGCTGCGCAGATCCGACTCCACCACGCCGTCGACGTACCGCAACGCGTCCTCGGCGGCGCCGAGCAGCTGCGGAGTGCAGCGGATGCTGTACGCCTCCTGGAGCGGGCGCCCACCCGACGGCACCGCGCCGGCAAGGCACTCCCGCATCCGGGCGCCGACGTCGACCGCGCCGGGATGCCCGTACGCGGCCAGCAGCCGGGGATGCAGGAACTGGCCGGGGTCGCAGCCGAGCACGTCGACGAGGAGGCAGCTCAGCAGTTGGGCGGCCCGGTGCGCGCGGCGGATGTCGTCCAGCGCGAGTGCGGTGGCGGCGGTGGTAAGCGAGGTGCCGTTCACCAGCGCGAGCGCGTCGCGTCCGTCGAGGAGGAGCGGTGTCAGCCCGGCCGTGGCGAGCGCCTCGGCGGCGGGCCTCCGGTCACCGTCCAGATAGGCCCAGCCCCGGCCCCGCAGCGACTGGGTGGCATAGGCGAGCGGGATGAGGTCACCGCTGGCCCCGACCGACCCGAGGCGGGGCATCGCCGGCACGAACGTCGTACCGAACATCGCGGCGAGCCCCTCGACGACCCGCAGCGAGACGCCGGAGGTTCCCTGGCCCAGCGACCACACCCGGACCAGCATCGCCGCCCGGACCACCTCCGGGTCGATGTCCGGGCCCTGGCCGGCGCCGAGGTGGGCGAGGGTGTTGTCGCACTGGTCCGCGTCGTCGTCCCGGCCGGCGAACCCGACGAGCGCGCCGAACCCGGTGGTCGCACCGTAGACCTGACGGTTGTCGCCGAGGACCGCGCGCAGGTGGTCGCGGGAGCGCCGTACCCGGTCGCGTACCTCGGCGGCGATGTCGACGGTGACCTCGGTGGCGGCCCGGCGCAGGTCGGCCACCCGCAGCGGGCGGGCCAGGTCGATCGGGCTGACCGCGTCGGGCGCGGTGTGGGTCGTCATCGGGCCGACCGTAGCCGGGGATTCTCAGAGCGGTCTGAGTTATCTCTGATGACCCGTCGCTACCGTCCGGGCACATGACGCACGACTACCTGATCATCGGTGCGGGGCCGGCGGGACTGCAACTCGGCGCGTCGCTCGAACGCGACGGTCACGACTACGTCGTCCTGGAAGCCGGTGCCGAGCCCGGCTCCTTCTTCCGCAGCTATCCGCGACACCGCAAGCTGATCTCCATCAACAAGGTCCACACCGGCTCCGACGATCCGGAGTTCAACCTGCGGATGGACTGGAACTCGCTGCTCAGTGACGATCCGGACCTGCTGTTCAGCCGGTACAGCCAGCGGTACTTCCCGGCCGCCGACGACCTGCTGCGCTACCTCGCCGACTTCGCCAGGGCGACCGGGGTGCGGGTCCGCTACCAGACCCGGGTGGTCCGCATCGGCCGCGACAGCGGCGGCTTCCACGCCCTCGACGCCGACGGCCACACCTGGCGGGGACGTCGGCTGGTCGTCGCAACCGGTGTCTCGCAGCTGTACGTGCCGGCCATCGACGGGATCGAGAACGCCGAACGGTACGACACGGTCAGTGTCGACCCGGCCGACTTCGTCAACCAACGCGTCATGATCATCGGCAAGGGAAACTCCGGCTTCGAGACCGCCGACGCGCTGATGGAGACCGCCGCCGTGGTGCACCTGGCCGGGCCCCGCTCGGTCCGGTTCGCCTGGCAGTCACACTATGTCGGGCACCTGCGGGCGGTGAACAACAACTTCCTCGACACCTACCAGTTGAAGTCGCAGAACGCCGTGCTGGACGGCACGGTGGAGAGCATCCGCCGCCAGCCCGAGGGCGGTTACCTCGTCCGCTTCCGGTACGCCCGCTCCGCCGAGGCGATCCGGGAGATCCGCTACGACCGGGTGATCGCCTGCACCGGATTCCGATTCGACGCGAGCATCTTCGACGAGAGCTGCCGGCCCCGGCTGGTGATCGACGACCGCTTCCCGGAGCAGACCTCGGCGTACGAGTCGACCACGGTCCCCGACCTCTACTTCGCCGGCACTCTCACCCAGCAACGCGACTTCAAACGATCGACAAGCGGCTTCATCCACGGCTTCCGGTACGGGGTACGGGCGCTGCACCGCATCCTCGCCTCCCGCTACCACGACACGCAGTGGCCGACCGCCCGAATGGAGGCGACCCCCGAGGCGATCACCGACGCGATCATCGCCCGGGTCAACCGTTCGTCGGCGCTCTGGCAGCAGTTCGGGGTGCTCGGCGACGTGGTCACGGTACGCGACGACACCGCCTACTACCACGAGGAGGTGCCGATGGCGTACCTCGCCGACGGCGGGCTGGGCGGCGGCTGGGCGCTCGCCGTCACCCTTGAGTACGGGCCGGACCACGATGCCGTCGACCCGTTCGACATCTCGGTGCCCCGGGTGGCGGAGAACGACGCGCATGGCGCGCACCGGGCCACGTACCTGCACCCGGTCGTGCGGCACCACCGGGACGGGCAGGTGGTGGCCGTGCACCACCTGGCGGAAAACCTGGAGAACGAGTGGAACCTGCCCACCGTGCACCAGCAGCCGCTGGCGGTCTTCGTCAAGGAGTCCCTGGCCGGCGTCGCCCCGGCCGCAGGAGCAGCCGGGTGACGGCGGGAGCCGAAACGGGCTTTCCGCAGGCGATCCTCGACCTGCTGGACAGCGGGCGGGCCCGGCCGGTCTTCGAACACGGTCCGCGCACCGTCGGCGCCGAGGAGATGTCCGAGCTGATCGCCCGGATCGCCGCAGGTCTCCAGGCGGCCGGAATCGGCCCGGGCGCTGGGGTGGCGGTGGCGCTCGGCGTGTCTCCGGAGGCGTTCGCCGCCATCGTCGCGGCCCAGGTGGTCGGCGCCCGGGTCGCCGGGGTACGCCCCGGACTACCCGCCGATCACCTCCGGCACCTGCTCGGCCACCGGATCGCGGCGGTGCTCGTCGACCGCTCGACCGCGACACCGCAGCTGCGGTCGGCCAGCGCCGACCTTGCCCTGCTCGGCATCGGCCCGGTCGACGGGACACCCGACCTGACCGCCACCCGGGCCGACGTCACACCACCGGTCCCCGCCGGGCATCCGGACGACGTCGCCCGGGTCGTCTACACCAGCGGCAGCACCGGCAACCCCAAGGGCTGCCTCCAGACGTACGGGTCCCTCGACGCCGCCTGGGCGGCGCACCCGGACCGGTGGCCGCCGGCGGTCCGCGACCTTGCCGGCCACCTCGACCGCTACCTGGTCTTCGGCTCGCTGAACAGTCAGGTGATGCTGGAGTACGGCGTCCTCACCCTGGCCGCCGGCGGCACCATGGTGGTCGCCGAGCCACCTCGTGCCGGTGCACCGTTCTTCCCCGACGCGCTGGTCCGGCACCGGGCGACCGCCAGCGTGATCACCGTTCCCAGGCTGGCGAAGCTGGTCGCCGCCCAGCGCGCCGCGCCGGCCGACCTCGGCACGCTACGCGCCCTGCTGGTCTCCGGCGCGCCCCTGCATCCGGCCCGGCTCGCCGAGGCGCTCTCCGTCCTCGGGCCGGTCGTCTACCACGGCTATGGCCAGACCGAGACCGGCATGATCTCCATGCTGACCCCGACGGAGATGCTCGCCGCACCGGCCCTGCTCGCCTCGGTGGGTCGTCCACCAACCGCGGTCGAGGTGCAGGTCCGCGACACCGACGGCCGGCCGGTCACGGCCGGGGTCGAAGGGGAGGTCTTCGTCCGCACCCCGTCCCAGGCCAGTGGTTACTGGAACGAACCGGCAGAGACCGCCGAGGTCTTCACCGACGGTTGGGTACGCACCCGGGACCTCGGCCGGCTGGACGGCGACGGCTACCTGTACCTGCTGGGACGGGCCCGGGACGTCATCATCGTCAACGCCGACCTCCAGTACGCCGGCCCGATCGAACGTGTCCTGGCCAGCTGCGACGACGTCGCCGAGGCGTACGTGGTGGCCGCACCCGACGAGGAGACCGGCGAGGCGGTGCACGCCTTCGTGGTCCCCGCCACCCAGGGCCGGCAGCCGGATCCGGACGTGCTGCGCGAGCTGGTCCGCAAGCAGCTCGGCGAGCCCAGCACCCCCCGGAAGATCACTTTCATCGCCGAGGCGCCGGTCACGGCCGCCGGCAAGCCCGACAAGCGACGCCTGGCCAGCCTGCCCGACGAGCGCACGTCATCGTGATCATCCAGCGGCCACGACCAGTGACGCTGTGTCACATGCGGTCATGACACCACGGCACTGACAGGTTGGCGGCGTCCGCGCTTTGCTGGGTACATGTCCATCACCCCTGCCAACGAGGCCGCGATGCATGCCGACGCCGATTCTCGTCGTCCCCGGCGGCGGTGGCTGGGGATCGTCTCCAGCATCTTCGTCAGCGCCGTGGCCGTCGTCAGTCTCGGCGTCGCCGCTCTCCAGCTCGGCCTGCCCTGGCAGATGGGCGAGGGCGACCGCAACCATGTCTACGAGGGCCCGGCTGGTTCGCAGCGTTACCAGGTTCATCTCCCGCCCCAGCAGGACGGGACCGCCCGGCTGCCGGTCGTCATGGCGATCCACGGTTGCGCGATGACCGGCTACGGGTGGAACTCGATGAAGGCCACCACGCAGTTCAACAGCCTGGCCGACCGGGAAGGCTTCATCGTCGTCTACCCCACGCAGTTGATCACTCGCAACGTGATCGCCTGCTGGAACTCGGCCGACCCTCGCCAGCAGCAGCGGCACACCGGAGAACCCGCGCTGCTGGCCGGTGTCGCCCGCGAGGTGGTCGAGAGGTACGACGCGGATCCGGCGCAGGTGCACGTGGCCGGCGCGTCCTCGGGGGCGGGCACCGCCGTCATCCTCGGCGCGACCTATCCCGACGTCTTCGCCACGGTGACCTCGGTCGCCGGCGGTGAGTACGGCCTCAACCAGGTCGACCCGGACGACCCGGACTCGACCTCACCGCTGGACACGGCGCGGCAGGCTTGGGCGCAGATGGGCGAACGGGCCCGGCGGGTGCCGCTGCTGATCATCCAGGGCGAGCAGGACGATGTCGTGCCGCCTCTGGTCGCCACCCGACTCGCCGCGCACTGGACCGCGGTGGGTGACCTCATCGACGACGGGCAGCCCAACGACAGCCTCGGCCGGACCGAGGAGACCACGTCCGTGCCGGCCGCCGCGGGACGACACGCGTACACGCATACGACGATCACCGCGTCGGACGGCTCGTCGATCGTCGAGTCGTACCTCGTCCAGGGCATGGGGCACGCCTGGCCGGGCCCGGAGGGCGACGGCAGGTACACCGATCACGCGGGTCCCGACGCCAGCGAGATCGTGTGGCGGTTCGCCGAACGCCACCCGATGCGGTGAGGACGGCTGTCGCCGCAGCCGCCCGTCCGGGGGCGCTGACAACAGGGCGTTGTCGGTCCTGGGTGTGATGATGGGCGTCGACAGCACGCGCGGCTGTTACGTGCTGCCGGTCAAGCGTGCCGTCCGCGCCGCCGAGGACCTCGACCCGGGCGACACCGCCATCGTCACCGTCGAGCTGATCGATCAATGACGCAGGGGGCATCGCAGGCCGGCAGCCCTTGCCCAAATTATCTTAGTCATTAAGATAACGCTCATGAGCGTATCGACTGACTTCTCGGTGGCGATCGCCGGCGGCGGCCTCTCCGGCCTCTGCCTCGCCCAGTACCTGATGCGCGCCGGCATCGACGTGCACGTCTACGAACGGGACTCGGGCCCCTTCGTCCGGCGGCAGGGCTACCGGATCATCCTCGACCGGTACGGGCTGGCGGCCCTGCGCGAGAGCCTGCCCCGCCCGCTGTACCGCCTGGCGCTGTCCACCGGCGACGAGCCCGGCGGGCAGCTGCGCTTCACCGACAGCCGGCTGCGCGACGCGTTCACCATCACCTTCAAGGACGAGCCGTACGCGACCCGCCAGGTCGACCGGCTGACCCTGCGGTCGATCCTGCAGTCCGGGCTGGACGGGCGCATCCACTACGGCAAGACGGCCGTCGCGGTGGACAGCGACGACCCGGCCCGGCTTCGGCTGCGGTTCTCCGACGGCGGGGCCGCCCCGGCGAACGTCGTCGTCGGCGCGGACGGCGTCGGCTCGGCGCTGCGCGCGCAGCTCATGCCGGACGCGCACCCGACCGACACCCCGATGGTGGGCATCTACGGCCGGTCTCCCCTGCGGCACCACGGCGAGAGCGTCATCCCGGAAGCGCTGCGCACCAGCGGGGTCCTGGCCATCGCCGACCGGCCCGGCCGCGCCTTCTTCTTCACCCCCATGCGGTTCGGCGAGCGCCCGCGCGAGGCATTCGCCCGTCTGGCCCCGGGCAGCTACGCGCCCACCGGCGACGACTACGTCATGTGGGCACTGCTGCTGCGGCGGGAGGAGGTGCCCATCGGCGTGCGCGGGCACCTGCTGACGCTGTGGGAACTGGCCGCCCGGATGAGTGCCGACTTCCACCCGCTCGTCCGGCGGCTGGTCGACACGGCCGAGTTGGACGCCACGGTGCTCAACCTCTTCGCCACCGGCCAGCGCCCGCACCGGTGGGCGGTACCCCGGGCGACGATGATGGGCGACGCGGTGCACGCCATGCCGCCCTTCGGTGCGCAGGGCGGCAACACCGCGCTGCGCGACGCTGCCCTGCTCGGTCAGCGGCTGGTCGAGGCTCGGACGAACGGCACCCCGGTGGAGGTGGCGATCGCCAGGTACCAGAACGAGATGGTGCCGTACGCCTTCCGCGCCGTCGACACCGCCGCTCGGCTGATGCGCCGCCTGACCGGGGGCGCCGCCGCACCGCACTGGGTGCTGACCCGGGTGTTACCTCGGTTGCACCGGGTCACCGTGCCGGAGGCATGATGACGGTCATGTCCCACGAGCCGGCCCGTGCCGCCGCGATCGCCGACCTCATGCGCGCCGGGCGGGAGACGTCGCGGCTGTCCATGGTGTTCCGGTACGCCATCGCGGAACGGCTGGGCCTCACCGTGAGCGACCTGGAGTGCCTGGACTACCTGGCGGACGTCGGCTCCGCCACCGCAGGTCAGGTCGCCGAGCGGACCAACCTCACCACCGGGGCGGTGACAAGCATGCTCCGCCGGCTCCAGCAGGCGGGCTACGTGACGGCCGAGCGCGATCCGGCGGACCGGCGGCGGGTGATCG
The DNA here is from genome assembly GCF_049178935.1 of Verrucosispora sp. WMMD703. Taxonomy (NCBI): domain Bacteria; kingdom Bacillati; phylum Actinomycetota; class Actinomycetes; order Micromonosporales; family Micromonosporaceae; genus Micromonospora; species Verrucosispora sp. WMMD703. Next base: position 4,260,742 of record NZ_JBMHMM010000004.1, read on the forward strand.
TCGCCCTGCGGCCCGAGCGGATCGCCGAGCTGGCGCGACCGTACGAGCGGTTCGCCGGGCGGGCGGAGCGGCTCGTCGAGGGCTACAGCGTCGAGGAGATATCCCTACTGGTTCGGCACTACGACCGGATGCAGGCGATGTACCTCGCCGAGTTGGACCGCCTCCGCAGCGACTCCGACGAAGGTGGGAATCGCGGGAACACGGGGCGGAACCACCCGGTGGGGTGATCAATTTCGGTCGGGTGCCGGCCCGTTGTCGTTGAACCGGAAGCTGCTCGCCGGTGGCGCGTCACCCAACTCCTCCAGAATCAACCCGGACTCCCGCGACGTCCGCAGGTACGCCGAGTTGTTGCTGATCAGGAACCCCTCGTCCGCGTCGGCGGCGGAGATGGTGAAGTGCTGTCGCGGCTCGTCCTGACGGCAGGCGGCGCCCTCCACCACCAGCGGTTGGCTGCCGCCCGGGTTGCGGACCTGCCAGCAGACCGGCTCGCCGGCGCCGGGGCCGCCGCCCGTCCCCCGATAGGACCGGATCAGAAAGTTCTGCCCGCTCAGTGGGGTCGGCACGAACAACTGCCGCCCGCTGTCGTCGTCCACCTCGGCCAGGCGGCCGTCGTCGGTCAACGACAGTCCCGCCTCGAAGCCGTCGACCCGGGTGATGGTGACCTGACGGGTACCGGACAACACCGCCGGGGTGGCGGTCGGCGCCGGGCTGGCCGGTACCGACGCCGTGGGCGCCGGCACCTCCCCGGTGGTGGCCTCGGCGATCGGCGTCCGGGTAGCCGTCGGCGACGCGGACCCCCCGTCCGTGGCGCTGGTGCCACCGCAACCTGCGACCCCCACCGCCAGCGCCGCCAACCCCACTCCGGCAGACCACTTTCGCATCGACATTCCTCGCTCCCCATCGGGGCCGTAGGGCCGGCGCACCGCCCCCCGGCCGTCCTCGTCGATCGACGTACCCGGCAGGCCACGCGGGTATGCGGTCGCACCCTGGGTTGCTACTCAGGTCGTAAGTCGAATGCCGTCCTGCGCCAGATGTCGCGCCGACGGCGCTCCCGCAGGCTGGCACCAGGCCCCCGGGTGACGCCGTACGGAAGCATTCCGGACACCCGTGCGGCCCGAAAGGTGGCTGCGGACCATGATCCACAAGACCGTGACCCGACCTCGCGCAACCCGATCCCGCTCGCGCCGCGTACGAGTCGGCGCTGCCCTGGCCACGGCGGTCGCGGTCGCCGCGACGATGGTGGGGTGCGGCACTCCGCAGAGCGCCCCGGCACCGCCCGGCTCGGCACCGCCCGCCCCGGCCGAGCCCGCCGCCTTGACCGGCGCGAACGTCAACACCTGGCTCGACGGGCTGCTGCCGGCCGCGCTGGCGCGTACCGGCGTCGCCGGCGCGAGCGTCGCCGTGGTCCGGGACGGCGAAACCCTCACCGCCCGGGGCTATGGCCACGCCGACACCGGTGTCGGTGACGCGGCTGCGGTCCCGGTCGATCCCGACCGGCACCTGTTCCGGGTGGGATCGGTATCCAAGCTGGTCACCGCCACCGCGGCACTGCAACTCGTGCAGAGCGGCAAGCTCCAGCTGGACACCGACATCGGCGAGTACCTCGACTTCACCGTGCCCCGCCGCTATCCGCAGGACGTCACGCTGCGGCACCTGCTCACCCACACCGCCGGGTTCGAGGAGCGGATCGCCGGCCTCATCGGCGCCACCGGGACCGACGTCGACCTGCGGGCCGCCCTGATCAACGACCCGCCGGAGCAGATCTACGAGCCGGGCACGGTGCCGGCCTACTCCAACTACGGCAACGCGCTGGCCGGCTACCTCGTCGAGCGGGCCAGCGGCCTCCGTTTCGAGGAGTACGTCGCCAGCAACGTGCTGGCCCGCGCCGGCATGGCATCGTCCACCTTTGAGCAGCCGTTGCCCCCGCACCTGAGCGATCGGATGTCCAACGGGTACGAACGCGCCGGCGCGCCCGCAGCGCCGTTCGAGATCGTGAGCACTCCCCCGGCCGGCGCGCTCAGTGCCCCGGCGACGGACATGGCCCGGTTCATGCTCGCCCAGCTGGGCGAGCAGGTGGGTGAGGCACCGCTGCTCGACGCGCCGACGCGGGAACTCATGCAGCGCCCGGCACTCGACGCCACGTCACTCGGCACGCTCGCCGAGGGCCCTCGGATGACCCTCGGCTACTTCGACGAGAGCCGCAACGGGCACCGCATCCTCGGCCACGGCGGCGACACCCGCTACTTCCACTCCCACCTCCAGCTCTACCCCGACGACCGGACCGGCATCTACCTCTCGCTGAACAGCACCGGGGAGGGTGCGCTGGACAGTCACGAACTCCGGCAGGCCGTACTGAACGGCTTCGCCGACCGCTACTTCCCCGCCGAGGCCACGCAACAGGTCGCGGGCACGCAACCGGTCGCAGACGTCGACCCGGCCACCGCCGCCGAGCACGCCGCGCTGGCCGCCGGGACGTACGAGAGTTCGCGGGCGGTGCGGAGCAACTTCCTGACCATGATGGGCCTGGTCGGGCGTACCACTGTCAGCGTCGCCGACGGCAACCGGTTGCTGTTCGAGCCCGCGCCACTGTCCGACTCCCCCGCGCTGTACGAGGAGGTCTCGCCGTGGGTGTGGCGCGAGGTCGGCGGGCAGCGCACCGTGGCGATGCGGGTGACCGACGGACAGGTGGAGGCGATCAGCTTCGACTCCGCGTTCGCGCTGCTGCCGGTGCCGGCCGAACGCGACTCGGCACTGGTGCTGACGGTGCTCGCCGCATCCACCGTGGTCCTGCTGCTCGTGGCCCTCTCGTGGCCGGTACGCGCCATCGTCCGCCGCCGCCTCGGCCGTGCGCCCCGGGACCGGGCCGGCCGAACCGCGCGGATCCTCACCCGGGTCGCCGTCGCCGGCACGCTGCTCGCCCTCGCCGGCTGGGCGGTGAGCCTGGTCAGCATCATGGGCTTGCAGGATGTCTCCGCGACCAGCCTGCGGGTGGTGCAGCTGATGCAGCTGATCGGCCTGCTCGGGGTGCTGCCGGCCGCCGTCCGGCTGGTCGACGACATCCGACGCCGGACCGGCTGGCACCGGATCACCGGCGGCGTGGCGGTGCTGCTCGCGCTGGCCGGCACGGGTTGGTTCGCCGTCGAGTTCATGCTGCTGGCCCCTAGCATCTCCTACTGACCGAAACGAACCGGAGCGAGGACGGCCATCGCATGTCCGACCACAGCGGCACCGTCACGGACGCCGTCGACGTCCCGGGTCCACCCCGGCTGACCCGCTGGTTCGACGAGCGGCTGACCCGGGTCGGGGTGACCGGTCGGTTCGCGCGGGACTGCCTGCTCGCGGCGCTGCTCACCGTGCTGATGTTCCTGGTCATGGCGCTGTTGTTCCGGTACGTGGCACCGGCGCAGGGGCTCAGCTTCGGCCCGGCGCGGGTCTGGCTGGTCACCGCCCTGTGCAGCGGGCAGGCGATGCTGCTGTGCCTGCGTCGGGTCCGGCCACGGCTCTGCCTCGCGCTCGTCGTCGGCCTCCAGGTGCCGGTCATCGTCCTCTCGGTACCCGAGGCGACGATCCGCGGTATCGCACCGTTCGTCGCGGCGTACACCGTCGGCACGCTGCTCCCGCTCCGCTCGGCGCTGCTGGCTGCCGGCGCGGCCGTGGTGGTGGAGACGTCCAGCGTGGCCGTGGCGGTGCGAGCTGCCGACGCGGCTGACTTCGCCATCGGCGGGCCGGGCCCCGGGCCGCTCGTCACGACCGTCGGTCATCTGGCCACCAGCGCCCTGGTCTACGCCGGTCTCGTCTTCGTCGGCAGCTACGTGGCCACCTACCGGCGGTACCTGCAACTGGTGCGGGTCCGGGCGGACGAGGCGGTGCGGGCACAGCAGGCCACGGTGCGCGCCGCCATCGGCGCGGAACGCGCCCGGATGGCGCGCGAGTTGCACGACGTCGCCGCCCATCACCTGTCCGGCATGGTGGTGCAGGCGGCGGCGGCCGAGCGACTGATCGACCCGGATCCATCCGCGGCGAAGACCGCGGTGGCATGGATCCGATCCCAGGGCAAGGAGACCCTCGACAATCTCCGACTCGTGGTGGGGGTGCTGCGTGGTCGTCCCGGGGACAGCGACGGCAACGCTCCGGTGCCCGGGTTGGCCATGCTCGACGATCTCGTGAGCGACGCCCGGCAGCTCGGCAGCCCGGTCGAGTTCGTCCGGCACGGGCAGCACCGGGACGTGCCGCCGATCGCCGACGTCGCGCTGTACCGGATCGTCCAGGAGTCCCTGTCCAACGCCCGCCAGCACGCCCCGGGCGCGCCGGTCCGCGTGCAACTGCGCTTCCTGCCGCGGCAGGTATCGCTTGAGGTGAGCAACGACCGGCCGACCCGCCGGGCCGAGCCGAGATCGTCGGCGACCGGTGGGATCGGGCTGGTGGGCATGCGCGAGCGGGCACATCTGATCGGCGCGCAGTTCACCGCCGGCCCGACGACGACCGGCGGATGGTCGGTCACCGTGACGGTGCCGACGACCGGAGACGATGCCCGCGCCACCGGGGCGACGGCGACCGTGAACGGAGACGACCAGAGATGACCACAGTGATGCTCGTCGACGACCAGTCCGTCGTCCGGGCCGGCTTCCGCGTCATCCTCGAACAGGCCGGCGACATCGAGGTGGTGGGTGAGGCGTCGAGCGGGTCCACCGCCGTCGAGCTGGCCCGCCGGCTCCGGCCCGAGGTCATCTGCATGGACGTACGCATGCCCGGCGGCGACGGCCTCACCGCGACCCGCCGGATCATCGCCGAGGCGGTCGGGTCGCCGCCGGCCGTGCTGGTGGTCACCACCTTCGACCTCGACGAGTACGTCTTCGGCGCGCTGGAGTCCGGCGCCAGCGGTTTCATCCTCAAGGACTGTGAGCCGGAGGAACTGATCGAGGCGGTGCGGCGCCTCGCCGACGGTCAGGGGCTCGTCGACCAGGCCGTCACCCGACGCGTGATAGCGGAATTCGCCCGCCGCACCCCGGCACCGGCGGGCGATGCCGCCGCGGCGCACCAGCTCACCGCGCGGGAGGTCGAGATCATCGGACTGCTCGCCCGAGGGCTGTCGAACGTCGAGATCGCCGACGAGTTGTTCATCGAGACCAGCACGGTCAAGTCGCACCTCGGCCGCGCCATGGCCAAGATCGGCGTACGGGACCGGCTCCAGACTGTCGTCTGGGCCTACCGCAACGGCGTCGCACCGCGTTGACCCGCGACGCGCGGCGTCGGTGCATACCCGGTATGCTCGCAGCCCATGCGACCTGAACCCGACAACCGGCGGGTGGCGCTCGCGGCGACCCTGGGCGGACTGCTGCTCGGCTGCCTCGACTTCATCTGGATCAAGTACGTGCCGTATCCCGTCGGCAACCTCGGCAACTCCAGCGCGGTGTGGGCGGTCGCCGCCTTCCTCTTCGGCTTCTGGGTGCGGTCGGGCCGGCTGCGCGCGGCGGCTGGCGCCGCTGTCGCGCTCGTGGTCGCGGTGCCCGGTTACTACGCCACGGCGGCCCTCGTGCAGGGAGACGACTGGGCCGTGCTGTGGGCACCGACCTCGCTGCTCTGGATGTCCTTCGGCGTCCTCGCCGGAGTGATCTTCGGCATCGCCGGAACATGGACACACGGGGCAGGTTGGCGACAGGTGGTCGGGCCGGCGCTGCCGGCCGCGGTGCTGTTCGCCGAGGCGGGGCTGGAGATCCGCCGGATCGGCGACCCCAGCTACGGCGACGACCCGATCTGGGACGCCCTGATCAGGATCGCGCTCGGCCTGCTGGTCCTCGCCCTGGCCGGGCGGACGAACCGGCAGCGTGTGCTGGCCCTCGCCGCGGCGTTGCCGCTGGCGCTGGCGGGCCTGGCGGCGTTTCTGATCGCCGGCTTCCGCTGACCGCGGCCCCGACTCCACCGGGGCGCGACCGTTCGGCGACGAACCTCAGGCCAGCGACAGGAAGAGCTTCTCCATCTGTTCGAGGTTGGCCTTGCGGTCCTCCCCGGCGGAGCCGCTGACGCACTGCTCCAGACCGCTCGCGATGATCTTGAAGCCGGCCCGGTCCAGCGCGCGCGAGACCGCCGCGAGTTGGGTCACCACCTCGGCGCAGTCCCGGCCCTCTTCGAGCATGCCGATGACGCCGCGAATCTGGCCCTCGGCACGGCGAAGTCGCTTGACCACGTCACCTACCGCGTCCTCGTCGACCCGCATCCCCCACCCCTTCCCACGTCGTCGAACAACCGTACACCGGGGGGTATTTCCGGGCGGCTGACCGCGAGCGACCGGGAGCCATTTGCGGTTCGCCGATTCCTGGTCAATACTCGGATCCAGATACCCCCCGGGGTATAAGCCGAGCCTGAGGATGGAGTGTCCCGTGACCGCCAGGAACAGTTCCCCGACCATCGACGTGCCCGCCGCGCGGGCCCTGGTCGCCGACAACCCCGACGTGCTGATCGTCGACGTACGCACCCCGGGCGAGTTCGAGACCGCGCACGTGCCCGCCTCGATCAACCTGCCGCTCGACCAGGTCGACGCGCACCTCGGCCGGATCGTCAACGACGCGGGGGGCCGGATCCTGCTGATGTGCCAGTCCGGCAACCGGGCCACGACGGCCTGCGCCCGGCTGGCGAACGCCGGCCTGACCGATGCCACCGTCATCACCGGCGGCATGAACGCCTGGGTCGCCGCGGGCGGACCGGTCGAGCGTGGTCGGCAGCGGTGGAGCCTGGAACGCCAGGTCCGCCTCGTCGCCGGCGGGGTGGTGCTGCTCGCCGTCGTCGCCAGCGTCTGGGTGCCCGCCGCCCGCTTCGTGGCCGGCTTCATCGGCGCCGGCCTGACGTTCGCCGCCCTGACCGACACCTGCGCGATGGGAGCGATGCTGTCCCGGCTGCCCTACAACCGCGGCGCCGGTTGCGACGTCGACCGGTCCCTGGCGCGGCTGCGCAACGATCGGCAACAGGCGTGAACGGTACGGAGTACGTCCGGCAGGACCGCTCCGGCCCGGCCCGGGTGGTGCCCCTGCTCGGATGGTTGCGCCACTACGACCGTCGCACCCTGCGCCACGACCTGATCGCCGGTCTGACCGTGGCGGTCATGCTGGTGCCGCAGAGCATGGCCTATGCCGCGCTGGCCGGTATGCCCCCGGTCACCGGGCTCTACGCCTCGGTCGTGCCGCTGCTGGTCTACGCGCTGCTGGGTAGTTCCGGATCGTTGGCGGTCGGGCCGGTGGCCATCACCGCGTTGATGACCGGCACCGCGCTCGCTCCGCTCGCCGACGGCGACCCCGCCCGCTACGCCGCTCTCGCCGGCCTGCTCGCCCTGCTGGTCGGCGCGATCCAGGTGCTGATGGGTGTGCTCCGGCTCGGCGCCCTGGTCAACTTCATGTCCCACTCGGTGCTGTCCGGCTTCACCTCCGCCGCCGCGATCGTGATCGCGGCCAGCCAGGTGAAGGACCTGCTCGGACTCGACGCGGGGCGGGCGGAGACCTTTCCGCAGATCGCCGCGTCGCTCTGGCGGTCGGCCACCACCGTCCACCCGCTGACGGTCCTCGTCTCGGCGACCAGCGTCGCCGGTCTGCTACTGGTTCGCCGCTACCTGCCGAAACTGCCCGGCGCCCTGCTCGTGGTGGCGGGCGTCACCGTGGCCAGCGCCGCCTTTTCCCTCGGCACGCACGGCGTGCGGATCCTCACTGAGGTCCCCGGCGGGCTTCCCGCCCCCGCCGTCCCCGCGCTCGGCGGCTCGGACGTGGCGGCGTTGCTGCCGGCCGCCGTGGCGATCGCCCTGGTCGCCTACATGGAGGGCATCGCCGTGGCCAAGTCCCTCGCGGCGCGGAGCCGCCAGCAGATCAACCCCAACCAGGAACTCGCGGCGGTCGGTTCGGCAAACGTCGCGGCCGGCCTGTTCCAGGCGTTTCCGGTGGCCGGCGGCTTCTCCCGCAGCGCGGTGAACTACTCGGCCGGGGCACGCACCCCCTTGGCCAGTGTGGTCACCGCCCTGATGGTGGCCCTGACCGCGGTGTTCCTCACGCCGGCCTTCCACCACCTGCCCAAGGCGGTGCTCGCCGCCATCGTGGTGGTGGCGGTGCTCGGGCTGGTCGACCGCCGGTCGGCGGTGACCGCGTGGCGGACCCGCCGCTCGGACGGGCTGACCCTCGCGCTCACCTTCGCGGTCACCCTGCTGTTCGGGGTCGAACCCGGTCTCGCCGCCGGCGTGACCTTCGCCCTGGCGGTCTTCCTGTGGCGTTCGGCCCGGCCGCATCTGGCCGAACTCGGCCGGGTGCCGGGCACGCAGACGTACCGCAACGTGGCGCGCTACGCGGGCCTGATCACCGACCCCCGGGTCGCGATCGTCCGGGTGGACGGGCCGCTGTACTTCGCCAACGCCCAGTTCCTGGAGGACCGACTGCTCAGCCTGGCCGAGCAACGGCCGGAACTGACGGCACTGGTGCTCGACGCCAGCGCGATCAGCGACGCCGATGCCGACGGTGCCCACGCCGTCGCCGAGTTGCACAAACGTCTCGCGTCCCGGGGCGTGGCGCTGCACCTGGCCACGGTCCGTGGGCCGGTGCGCGACCTGCTCGGGCGGGCGGGCGTGTGGCAGACGGTGCACAGCGGCGGTCAGGTGCACCCCGACCTGACGGCCGCGGTGGCGGCCAGCGGCGGCGGGGCGACGCAGCCGGTGGTCGACACACCCGCACGGCCGCCGTCGCCACAGGAGGTGTTCTAGCCGTGCCCGACCGGTTCGCCACGCTGCTGAGCTGCATCGACGGCCGCATCCAGCGTCCCCTCGACGAGTGGGTGAAACGGCATCTCGACGTCGAGTACCTCGACACCATCACCGAGCCCGGGCCGGAGGCGCTGCTGGCCACGACGGGTGAGTCCCGACTGGACACTCTGCTGGAAAAGGTGCGGGTCTCCCAGCGGGCACACGGCAGCGCGACCCTGGTCGTCGCCGCGCACTCGGACTGCGCGGGAAACCCGGTGAGCGTGGCCGAGCATCATCGTCAACTGCGCGCCGGCCTGTCCCGGTTGGCCACCCGGCTGCCGGGCACCCGCATCCTGGCCGTGCACGCCGGCCGATGCGGCGAGCGGTGCTGGGCACCCGAACTCGTCGCGGAGGTGATCCCGCCGAAGACCGGACCGTAGCACTGTGCCCACCATATACCCCCAGGGGTATGGCAGAAGAAGTCCCGTCGACCGTTCTCGTCATGAAGGAGTTTGACCATGCTGTTCACCCAGTACTACCTGGACTGCCTCTCCCAGGCGTCGTACCTGATCGCCGACGACACCACAGGTCGGGCGGTCCTGGTCGACCCACGCCGCGACATCGAGGAGTACCTCACCGACTCCCGGGCCCGGGGGCTGACCATCGAGGGCGTGATCAACACCCACTTCCACGCCGATTTCCTCGCCGGGCATCTGGAGGTGGCGGCGGCGACCGGCGCCTGGATCGGGTACGGCCGACGCGCCGAGACCGAGTACCCGATCCGCAAGCTGACCGACGGCGACCGGATCAGCCTCGGCGAGGTCACCCTGCAGATCATGGAAACGCCCGGCCACACCCCGGAGTCGGTGAGCGTGCTGGTGTACGAGCACGCCGAGGACACCGTGCCGTACGGCGTGCTGACCGGCGACGCGCTGTTCATCGGCGACGTGGGCCGGCCCGACCTGCTCGCCTCGCTCGGCGTCACCGCCGACGAGCTGGGCAGCATGCTCTACCACAGCGTGCACCGCAAGCTGATGGCCCTGCCCGATGCGGTGCGGGTCTTCCCGGCCCACGGCGCGGGCTCGGCCTGCGGCAAGAACCTGTCGACCGAGCGGCAGTCCACCATCGGTGAGCAACGCCGCACCAACTACGCCTGCGCGCCGATGAGCGAGGACCAGTTCGTCGCGCTGGTCACCGGCGGTCAGCCGGCGGCACCCGGGTACTTCGCCTTCGACGCGGTGCTCAACCGCAAGACCCGCGAGCTGTTCGACCACGCCCGCGCCGCCCGGCCGCTCACCCCCGCCGAGTTCCTCGCCGCCCGGGCCGACGGCGCCATCGTCGTCGACACCCGCGACCCGCACGAGTACGCCGCCGGGCACCTCCGTGGCGCGATCAACATCCCCGCCGACGGCCGCTTCGCCGAGACCGCGGGTAGCGTCGTCGCGCCCGAGCGCACCATCCTCGTCATCGCCCACCAGGGCCGCGAGGAGGAGATCGTGACCCGCCTCGCCCGGATCGGCTTCGACCATGTCGCCGGCTACCTGCGCGATCCCGAGGACGCGTTCCGCGAGATGGTCGCCGACCTCACCCCGGCCAGCCGGGTCACCGCCACCGAGCTGCGCGAGTCCCTCGACCGGACCGAGCCGCCGCGCGTGCTCGACGTGCGCAACGCCGGTGAGCGTGAGCAGGGTTCCATCGCCGGGTCGCTGCACATCCCGCTGGCCGAACTGCCCCGGCGACTCGACGAGGTGCCCGACGACCGGCCCGTCGTCGTGCACTGCGCCGGCGGCTACCGCTCCTCGGTCGCGGCCAGCCTGCTGCGCCAGGCCGGCCGTACCGACGTCGCCGACCTGCTCGGCGGCTACGGCGCCTGGCAGGCGCTGCGGCAACCCACCGCAGCCTGAGCCCGACCGGTGCGGGCGTGACCGCTCCTGTCGCGGTCACGCCCGCACGCTACCCGGCCGCGCGCCGGCCGGTTCCCACGCCGCGAACGGCCCGAACCGCGGCCGGACAACCGGAGACCGGGCCGACGGGAACGGCTCAGCCGTGCAGCTTGAGAGCCTGGTGCAGCTCGTCGTTCTCCTCGGGAGTGCCGATCGACAGCCGGACGCCACCGTCGATCACACTGCTGCGGTCCCGCAGCCGGATGCCCTGCGCGGCCAAGGCGCCGCACAGCCGCTGCGGATCCTCGGTCCGCAGCAGCAGGAAGTTCGCGTCCGACGGGAACACCTCGATCACTGCCGGCAGCTGCGCCAAGGCGTTGCGCACCCGGTCCCGCTCGGCGACGATACGCTCGATGTTGCGCCGACCGTGCGCGATGCCCGCGGGTGAGATCGCCGCGCCGATCGCGCGGATCGCCGTGACGGTGAGCGGGTACGGCGGCATGATGCGACGGAGGACCCCGACGACCTCCGGGTGGGCGAGGGTGATGCCGCAGCGCTCACCGGCGAGGCTGTACTCCTTGGACAGCGAGCGCACGACGACGAGATTGGGATGGCCGGCGATGTCGCCCGCGAGTGACGGCTGTCCCGAGTAATCGAGGTAGAGCTCGTCGACCACCACCATCGCCCGGCCGCGTAGCCGCTCGGCGAGCCACAGCACGGACGCCCGGTCCATCAGGTTGGCGGTCGGGTTGTTCGGCGAGCAGACGAAGACGAGCTTGATCCCGGGATCGGCGTCGCAGGCCGCCAGCATCGCGTCGGTGTCGAGCTGGTACACCCCGGGCACGAGGGGCACCCGGCACACCGACGCACCCTGGATGGCCGCAGCCGTCTCGTACATGACGAAGGTGGGCGGTGTGATCAGGATGCCGTCCCGGCCGGCCGCACAGAACGCGCGGACCAACAGGTCGATGGACTCGTCCGCGCCACGCGACAGGAAGAGCTGCTCCACCGGCAGGCCGTAGATCTCGGCGAAGCGGCTCAGCAGCGACGGCGGCTGCGGTTCCGGGTACCGGTTGAGGCCCTCCTGCTCGGGCCCGCCCGGGTACGGCGGGTAGGGGTTCTCGTTCGCGTCGAGGTGGACCCGGGCGACCTGCTCCGCCTCGACGCGCGCCGAACTGTAGGGCCGCATCGCGTAGATCTCGGGCCGGACCAGCGAAACGATGTCATCCACGAGCTGCGCGATCCTCTCCGGCCGGGCCGGGGCCGCCCCCGGTAGGCGCAGGGTACCGTCCCCGGCCGGTCGGCCGGCCCGTCGGTGGGCGCTTGTCGATCCCGCGGTGCGGTACCGTCGTTCAACCTGTCGCCGGGCGTGACGGCAGCAGCGTGAGCGTCCGGTCTGCCGCGCCCTGCGGCCCGGCGAGCGGAACCAGGTAGGTCTGCCCCTGGGCATGGACCGGCGTCTGGTCGTCGTAGTGCGCGGAGCCGGGCAGCCCCGAGCTGCCGTGGCGCAGGACGTCCCGCAGCAGCGGCCCGGCGGGGTCGACCTCGGCCACGAAGCGCCAGGGTGCTCCCTCGATCGCGGCGCCGCTGCGATCCGGGGTCATGAGGCAGACCGAGTGGCCGCTGCCTCCGACCGGGGTCTCGTCGCCGCCGAAGAGTCCGCGCAGCCCGGGAAGCGCCTTGGCGATCGGATGCCGGTCGTTGACGCGGTGCACCGCGTCGTAACGCCAACCTGCCGGGTCCGTGCCGTGTGCGGTGACGATTCTCGCGATCGCCGTCTCCAGCGCTTCGGCGACGACGACCGGAAGTGGCTCGGTCTCGCCGAGTTGCCGGCGGGCCTCCGCGTCGAGAATGAGATGATCAACTTGCAGGGTCAGATCCGGCATGCTGGTAGCCAGATCCGCACCCAGTGGTTCGGTCACCCATCGGTCCACCAGGGCCTGCAGCAGCCGGAGAAAGACAAGTGGCGCCGGCTGCTCGCCTCGGGCGTGGCCGTCCCACTCGCTGAGCAGGCGGTGCCCGGTCCCCGCCAGCGGATCCGTGGGCGGGCGGGCAGCCAGCGCGTCCAGCAGCACCGGCAGCACCCGGGCCGCCCTTCCGTCAGCCAGGTCGTTCTGCCAGCGCGCGCACTCCTCAGCCGAAATCGACCCGTCACGGATCAGCTGCTCGATGCGTTCGGCCCGGTACGGGGCGACCCAGTCGACGCCGACGTGGACCTTCGCGTCGTCCGGCACCAGTTTGTGGTTCGCGGAGATGATGTAGCCCTCGGCGGGGTTGACCGTCTCCGGCAGCTCGTCGAAGGAGAGCAGATCCTGCCACGACTCGGCGACGTCGCCGAACGATGCTGGGGCAAGCCCGCTGCCCGGCCGTCGCCGCGGCACGTTCCCGGCGGTCTTGAGCGCTATGACGTCGTCGGCGGTGGCCACCACCACGTTGAGCACCGGCACGCCGAAGTCCCGCAGGGCCGCCCGGAAGCGGGGATAGGTCTCCGCCCGCCACATCCGCAGACAACCGACGATCTCGGTGGAGGGCACGAAGCCGCTCCAGAAGAGGCCGAGCCGGGCGGCGCCGTCCGGACCCGGCGCGTCGAACTCGACGTGCCGCTGCCCGCCCGCGGCCCGGACCGCGACGTCCGCGCCGCCCCGGACCGAGATGACGCTCTCCTGCCGCCAGGTCGGCCGCGCTGCCGGGCCGTCGAGCAGGCAGAGATCCTGGGTGTCGACAGTGGCGTTGGTGATGCCCCAGGCCAGCCGGCTGTTGCTGCCGGCGATGAGTCCGGGCAGTCCGGGGACGGTGATGCCGTACGCCGTCGCCGGCTCCGCCGACAGCAGCAAACCCATCTGGTACCAGATGCTCGGTTGGGTGAACAGCACGTGCGGATCGTTGGCCAGCAGGGGCGCGCCCGAGCGGGTGAGTCGCCCCGAGACCGCCCAGGCATTGGATCCGGGGGACGTCTCCCCGTCCAGCAGCCCCCGCAGCCAGGCACGGGACTGCTCAGGCAACTCGACGACCGGGGCGGACTCGGACGCTCCCGGGCGGCCGAGGCGCATGTCGACGCCCTGCCCCGGACGCCTGATGGTCACCGCGCCGTCGATCGGGTAGCGCGGCGCGGAGAAGGAGGCCGCGTAGCGGGGCCGCTCCGCCGCGAGTCGCATGCGGAAGACCTCCTGCCGGAGGTTGGTGCCGAGGTCGAACCCCAGGTGCTTGACGATGAGCACGGAGTCGAGCGGTGTCCAGGGTTCGGGTCGGTAGCGGAGCAGCAGAAACTCCACCGGCAGACCGGCCCGCCGCCGGAGCCGGCGGATCGCCGCGTTGACGCCGTCGCTGAAGGCCACCAGGCAGGCGTACGACGCACGGTCCACCAGTTCCAGCGACTGGCGGGCCACCCGTTCCAGAGCGAGCCTGCGGGCCCGTACGTCCTCGGGCACGACCGTCTCGCCCAGCACCTCCGCCAGTCGGCCGCGGGCTCGTCGCCGGAGCACGTCCATCTGCCACAGCCGGTCGCTGGCCTGCGCGAAGCCGCTGGCGAAGTAGAGGTCGCGCTCGTCGTGGGCGATTATCCACGGCACCCCACGGTCGTCGCGGCGCACCATGGCCCGGTCGGTCAGGCCGCTCAGCCGCACCGAGCCACGATCGGCGTGTGCCCGCACGGCCGGCGTGCGCAGCAGCCGCAGCGCCCCGTCGCGTACCCGGTCACGTCGCGCCATCGCCGACCGCCGTCCGAGCCCGAGGGGTGGCCTTGCCCATCTGAAGACCGGGCAGGTTACGTCCCACCAGGAGGTAGATCAGGACACTGATCACCGCGAAGACGCTCACCCCGAGGAACATCGCCGTGCCGCCGTAATGCGCCAGGATCAGTCCACCCGTGAAGGGTCCGATGAAGCCACCGAGCTGCGCGAAGGTCTGTGCCCCGAAGTAGCTGCCCCGCCGGTCCGGGGGTGCGATCCGGTCGATGACGGCGAACTCCGCCGGGATGATGAAGGTCTCCCCGATCGTGAAGATCACCATTGCCGCCACGAACTGCCAACCCGGACCGGCGAAGGCGAAGCCCACCATGCCCGCGACGAGGAGCACCCCGCCGATGACGATCGACCGCACCGGGTCACGCTTGCGCGCGTACCGCGAGACGAAGAGTTGGACGACGACCACGGTGACGGCGTTTGTGGTCAGCACGTAGCCGAGGATCTTCGTGCCGTCGGCGAATCCGGCGGAGAGATGCTGCGCCAGCAGCGCCGAGATCTTGCTGTGTACCGCCTCCAGCAGGAGACCCGCGGCGATGAAGCAGAGCAACCGGAAGTCCCGGACGACCACCCGGAAGCTGTCCCGCAGCCCTTCGAGGTGGGTTCGGAAGCCGGTGCTGGGCTCCTGCTCCAGCACCGCAGGTGTCATCGGTGGCAGGAACAGCAGCGTCAGCCCGAACAGGCAGAGATAGACCGCGTAGACCGCCGCGCCGACCAGGAAGGCCACCCGGCCGCCGGAGAGGCCGGCGTACGCGCCCAGCAACGGCCCCACGGCGAACCCGACGTTGACCGCCATGTACTGGTACGAGAACCATCTCAGCCGGTCCTCCGCCGGCAGCAGATCACTCAGCAGCGCCTTCGCCACCGGGTTGAAGGTGCTGCTGCTGAGGGCCAGGGCGGCGTTGATGAAGAAGACCGCCAGCACCCCGTTGCTGAAGTAGAAGGCCACGAAGGAGGCGATGACCCCGGACAACGCGAGCAGCAGCAGCCTGGTGCGGCCCAGCGCGTCGGAGAGTGAGCCACCGACGAAGCCGGCGAAGATCGAGAAGAAGACCGACGACCCGATGATGAAGCCGATCGTGGTCGGGGTGAGTCCCAGCTCCCGATGGAGGAAGATCGCGAGGAAGGGGATCGCCACCGAGTTCGCCAGACTCATGATCCCGGCCCCGGCGATCAGTAGTCGGGCCAACATCATGGGGCGGGTTGTCGTCGTCATCGGGAGGCCGACCCTGCCCCGTCCGTGGCGACGGGCCCACGCTGACCGAGGAAGCGGCGCATCAGCTCGGCCACCTCGGTGACGTGCGGACGGTAGAGCATCGCCTCGTGTCCGGCCGCGACCGAGGCGTACGTCAACGTCTCCCCGGCGATCCGCTGCCAACCCGATCTCGGCTGTTCGCCCTGGTCATGGCGAGTCTGCGCGGCCTCGATCAGCATGATCGAAAGGTCCGGCGGGACCGTGACCGGCGGCCAGCGCAGCGACGACATCCCGCTGAACGCGTCGAACACCTCGGTGAGGTCACCGTTGAGCAGTTCTGGCGCGTCCGTCCCGATCAGCTCCTGGACCTCGGCGAGAATCTGCTCCTCCGGCGTGGTTCGCAGCAGGCTCGGCAGGTCCGAGGGGGCGTGCTCGCGCACCACCGGGAACATCTCCGCCAGGATCGCCAGGAACGAGACGAACTGCTCGACGCGGCTGGTCCCCAGGCGACGCCCCACCGCTTCCGGGTCCACCGAGTCCAGCGCCACCAGGCGGGTGACCGGAACGCCTCGGGCCTGCAGCTCGTGCGCGACGTAGAGGCCGAGCGCGCCGCCGAAGGAGTGGCCCACGAGATCGACAGGTCCGGTGCCCGCCGCCGCGGCGATCACCTCGGCGCATCTGCTGGCCAGCGCGGTGACGGTGCCGTCGCCCCCCTCCTGGAACAGCTCTCTGGTCGACACCGCGAAGAACGAACGATCGTCGAACATGGCGCTCAGCTGGGCGAAGGAGGTACCAAGACCGAGCACCCCGGGAAGCGCGAAGATCGGCGTGGCGCCCTCGGGCCGCCGACGCAGCGCCAGCAGCCGCCGGGTGCCGCGTATTTCCCGGCCGAGCAGGGCCGCCACACTGGACTGCGGCTCCGCCAGGGCACGTCGCAGCAGGTCGACGTACTCGTCGGCGCAGGACTGGATGGTCGGTCGGTCGAACAGGTCGGGGTTGAAGTGCCAGCGCAGTTCGAGGTTCCGGCCGATGTCGAAAACATCGAGCATCAGCTCCGCCTGGGTGTCCTGACTCGGTGACGGAAGCAGGTCGACAGCAAGTCCGTCCAACTCGATGCCGCCGCGTTGGTCGTCCTGGTAGGCGAACATGATCTGGAAAAGCGGTGAGTGGGCGGTCGAGCGGGCCGGATTGATCCGGGTCACCACCATGTCCAGCGGCACATGCTGATGGTCGAGGTCGAGCAGTGCCTCCTCCCGGACGTGCTGCACGTAGCTCAGGAAAGTGGGGGCGTCGTCCACCCGGGTCCGGCGTACCAGGGTGTTGACGAACATTCCGATGAGTCCGTCGAGTTCGGTGCCGTTGCGGTTGGCGACCGGAGTACCGACGACCACGTCACCGCTGCCCGACCGCTTCGCCAGCAGCATCGCGAACACCGCGTGCAGCAGCACGAACGGGGTCCCCCCAGAGGTTCGGGCCAGCGCTCGTACCGCCTCGGTGAGCCGCGGGTCGAGCCGCTGGATGATGCTCTCACCCGCATGGGTCGCCTCGATGGGGCGGGGCCGGTCGAGTGGAAGGCCGTGCACGAGTGGCAGATCCCGCAGACGTTCCTCCCAGTAGCCGAGGTCACGAGTCGCCTGCGGGCTGTCGGCCCAGCGCGTCACGCTGTAGGAGTAGTCGGCGTAGGTCGCCGGCAACGGCGGTAGCTCGGCCTGATCGGCTGCGAGGCCCTGGTGGAAGGCGCGGTACAGATGGCCGACCTCGCGGGCGAGGATGCCGATCGACCAGCCGTCGGAGGCGACGTGGTGCATGCTGATCAGCAGTGCGTGCGTGTGGGGCATCAGCCTGATCAGGCGTACCCGCAGCATGTCGTCATGTTCCAGGTCGAACGGACGGCGTAGTTCCTGCTCGGACAACCGCTCGGCCACTGCCTTCAGGTCCGCGCCGGGCGGCACCTCCGCCGTCTCGACCGCCATCCTGAACTGGCCGGCGGGACGGACGACCTGCACGATGCCGCTGTCGGTCAGGCGCAGGACCGTGCGGAGGGCGGCATGCCGGTCGACGATGGCCCGGAAGGCCCGTTCCAGCGCGTCGACATCCAGCTCACCCTCGATCAGGGCGGTCTGGTGCAGGTTGTACGCGGCGCTGTCCCGCTGCAGCTGGGCCAGGTAGTACAACCGTCCCTGGGGGTCGGTCACCGGCACCGGCTCGCCCGGTGGCACGCGGTACAGCGGAATGCCGCCACCGCCCGAGGTACGCCCGTCGGCGCCGCCGCGCCGGACGAGTTGGGTGAGCCCGCGTACGGTCGGGTCGCGCAGGAAGAGACGCAGCGGTATGTCGACGCCGAACTCGCTCCCGATCCGGGCGACCAGCCGGATGGCGAGGATGGAGTGGCCGCCGAACTCGAAGAAGCTGGTCTGCGGATCGACCCGCTCGATGCCGAGCAGGCCGGCCACCACCTGTGCCACCCGGTCCTCGTCGACGTCACCGCTCGACGCGGTCGACACCGGCGCGGCGATCGGCGCCGGGCCGTGCTCGGTGTCGGGTAGGAGCGTCGCTTGGGCGGGATCCGGCAACGCCCGCCGGTCCACCTTGTCGTTCTGGTTGAGCGGCAGGGCGTCCAGGGTGACGAAGACACTCGGGATCATGTACGCCGGCAGCGACGCGGCCAGCGCACGCCGCAGGGCGACGGCGGTAAGTCCTGGCTGGCTCGGCACCAGGTAGGCCACCAGCGCGGTGCCACGTTGTGGTAGATCACGGGCGACAACGGCGACCGCGGAGACCGAGCCGAGAGCGCGCAGGGCGGTTTCCACCTCGCCGAGTTCGATCCGGAATCCGCGGATCTTGACCTGGTCGTCCTGCCGGCCCCGGTACTCGTACTCGCCGGTCTCCATCAGCACGGCCTGGTCGCCCGAGCGGTAGCCGCGCTCCCCCGTCGCCGGCAGGCGCACGAAACGCGCCCGATTCAGTCTCGGGCTGCCGAGGTATCCGCTGCTCAGCGCGGGGCCGGTAATCACGATCTCGCCCGGCTGGCCGGCCGGCACCTCGTTGAGGTCGGCGTCGACGAGGGTGAACCGCAGATCCGCCAGCGGCACCCCGATCAGCGACCGCCCCTGATCCAGGTCCTCCCGCCGCACCCGCCGGTAGCTGGCGTAGACGGTGGTCTCCGTCGGACCGTACATGTTGATCAGTTGTGGTTGCTCGTCGCCGTACCTGGCCACCCACGGCCGCAGGTCGGCGAAGTGCAGCGCCTCACCTGCGCTGATGACGTAGCGCAGCGGCAGTCGACGGTCGCGGGTGGCGTCCTCGGCGATGAGCTGGTTGAGCGCGGTGGGCGTCTGGCACAGCACCGTGACCCGCTCCCGTTCCAGCAGGTCCCAGAGGGCTTGGGGGTCCTGGGCGGTCTCTCTCGGCACGATCACCAGGCAGCCGCCGTACAACAGCGGCCCCCACATCTCCCACACGGACACGTCGAAGGCGAACGAGTGGAACATCGCCCACACATCATCCGGACCAAACCCGAAATGACGCTCCGTCACCCCAAAAAGCCGCAACACATTACCGTGCGAAATCTGCACACCCTTCGGACGCCCCGTCGTCCCCGACGTGAAAATCACATACGCCCGATCATCCCCACCCGAATCCGCCACAGCCACGTCCACCGGACCACCGGCCAAACCCTCATCATCCACAAGCACCGCCGGCACACCCTCCGGCAACAACCCCACCAACCCACCACTGGTCACCACCACCGACGGATCAGCATCATCCACAATCAACTCCAACCGACCCGCCGGAGTCCCCACATCCAACGGCACATACGACGACCCCACCCGCAACACCGCAAGCACCGCAGCAACCATGTCAACAGAACGATCCAACAACACACCCACCGGCCGCGACACATCCACACCCGCAGCCCGAATCGCCCCCGCCAACACCCCCACCCGACGATCCAACTCCGCAAACGTCACACCCCGACCACCACACCGCACCGCCACCCGATCCGGAAAACACCGAACCGACTCCCCAAACCCCGCCACCAAACTCCGCGCCTGCCCCACCGACGGCACGCTCCGGCCGATCCGCGCGTCGCCATCGGTGACCGTCGAATCCGACTGACTACGCTGAATCACCCGCTGACGCAGAAGATCTGCAAGAACCTGATTCACGGTTGGCCCTTCGTCAAAACAGTTGGTATCGGTGGGTCAGAACGCGAGCAGCAGCGCGGCGAGCAGGCCCTGCCGTGCCTGGACCGCCGCCAGGAAGTCCGGCCAGGACGGGGACTCGACAATCTGCGCCGCCGCCTTGCCGAGGTCGATGTCATCGCCGCTGATCTCGCGCCAGAGGCGCTCCAGCTCCGTCTGGTCGTCCTGATCGATGAGCCGCATCTCGGAGAGCTTCATGTCGGGGTGGGTGACCAGGAACTCCAGCGCCCGGCCGATCGCAGCCAGGAGCCGATCGATGGTGGCACGGGTGAAGAGCGTCGCGTCGTACTGTGCGGACAGCTCCGGCTCCGGGTCGAACACGAAGCGGAACAGCAGGTCGAACAGCGCGGTCGCCGGTGGCAGCTGCACCAGCCGACCGGTCACCTCGGGCAGCGTGCGTAGGTCGAGCGGGTAGTTGTCGACGGCGACCATGGCCTGGACCAAGGTCGGCATCCCCGCGACCCGAGGCGGCCGCGCCGCCCGCACGATCTCCTGGAACGACAGCTGTTGATGATCCAGCGCGGAGAGGGCGCTGGCAGCTATCGCATCGACCAGGGCAGCGCCGGTGGCCTGTGGCTCCACCCGGTATCGGAAGGGCAGCGTGTCCGCGAAGTAGCCGACCAGGTTCTCCGTCTCGGCAAGGTCGCGGCCGGCGACCGGGGCGGCCAACACGATGTCGGTGTGCTGGGCGAATCGGCTGAGCACGATCGCCGCCGCGCTGTGCAGGAGCATGAAGGTGGTGACCCCGGCCTCCTCCGCGGCGCGCTGCACGCGATCCCGCTGTCCAGTTGGCCACCGCACCGCCACGTAACCGGCCTCCCGACTGCGCTCCTCGGTTCGGGGGAAGTCCGTCACCAGGCCGAGGTCGCCGGAGTAGCCGTCCAGGTAGTCCCGCCAGAAGTCGACGTCCGCGCCGGCCGTGGCCGCCGTCCGCTCGTGCCGCCAGAGGGCATAGTCGGCGTACTGGATCGGCAGCTCCGGCAGTTGGGGCGGCAGCCCCTGCCGGTGCGCCCGGTACGCCTCGGTGATCTCGCTGAAGACCACGTTCGTGGACCAGCCATCCGACACCAGGTGATGACTGCTCCACTGCAGCACATGCTCGGTCGGGGTGAACCGGAACAGGCGGGTGACCACGACCGGGCCGCTGGTCAGGTCCAGCACGAGGTCACTGAGGACCTGGTCCCGCACGTACCTCGTCATCTCCGTCGGATCGGTGAGCTGCTCCCCCGTCGCGTCCACCACGTCGAGCGTCACCACCGCGTCCCGGTCGGGTCGCTGATAGCTGCTGCCCTCCTCGGTGCCGAAGCGCATCGAGAACACCTCGTGCCGGCTGGTCAGAGTCGTGATCGCGGAGCGCAGCGCGGTGATGTCCAGCGCCCCGGACAGGTGCAACAGCACCGTGTTGTCGTAGGAGCGGTCGTCCGGGTCGACCTGACACAGGAACCAGAGGGCGGCCTGGTTGGCGGCCAGCGGGAACCGGTCCGGTCGGGGTTGTGCCGGCTGGATACGCGTTCCGTCGGTCGCCGGCACGACCCCGCGACCGCTGGCGATCCGCTGGGCCAGGGCGCGGGGGTTCGGATTCTCGAACAGCAGACGGATCGGCAGATCCATCCCGAAGCGATCCCGTAGCCGGGCCATCACCTGCGCCGCGTGCAGCGAGTGACCGCCCAGGCCGAAGAAGTCGGTGAGTGGACCGGGCCACATCGACAGCCGCAGCACGCTGCGCCAGACATCCATCACGACGGCCTCGGTCTCGTTCCCCGGTTCGAGGTCGTCGGTCAGCTCGGGCGGCGGTGCCGGCTGCCATCCGGCGAGGGACCGGGTGTCGACCTTGCCGTGCGGCGTGCGGGGCAGCACGTCGAGGCGGACAAGGTGATCCGGTACCGCGTACCGGGGCAGGATGGCGGCCAGTTGCTCGCGTAGTTCCAGCGGGGACACCTCGGCCCGGGACGGGCCCGATCCGGCAGCGGTCCCACCGTCGCCGGCAACCGTCTGCGGGACGAAGAACGCGACGAGCTGGTTGCCGTGTTCGCCGTCCGAACGCACGATGACCACGCTCTCCTGCAGTGTCGGGATCGCGGCGAGCGCCCCCTCCACCTCAGCCAGCTCGACGCGGTGTCCGCGTATCTTGACCTGCTTGTCGATCCGGCCGAGGAACTCGAGGTTCCCGTCAGGCAGCAGTCGGCCCCGATCACCCGTCCGGTAGGCCACGATCCCAGGCTGCTCGGCAATGGGATCGGGTACGAACGCGGCGGCGGTGCGCTCGACGTCGTTGACGTAGCCGGCACCGACGCAGAGCCCCCCGACGTACAACTCGCCCGGGGTGCCCGTCGGCACCGGTTCACGGTGTTCGTCGAGGACGTAGACCTTGGCGTTGTCGATGGGACGGCCCACCGGCACCGAGGCGGCCCGCTCGTCGGCCCACCCGATGATCTCGTAGTGGGTGCAGTCGTCGGAGACCTCCGTGGCCCCCCACATGTTCAGCAGTCGCACCTGCGGCAGGTGCCGACGGAATGCGTTGGCGCTCTTCGGGGTCAACGTCTCCCCGCTGGAAACGACCCAGCGCAGCCGGAACGGCGGGAAGGCGGCCAGTCCGTAGTGGGTCAACTCGGCGCTGAAGACGCTCAACACCGTGGGTGAGACCTCAAGTACGGTGATGCCGTCCTCGGCCACGGCGCGCAGCAACCGTGACGGATCCTGACTGATCTCGTCGGGATAGATCACCGATGTCGCGCCCACCGCCAGCGGCGCGAGCATCTGCCAGATCGAGATGTCGAAGGTGGCGGCGGCGTCCTGGGAGACGAGGTCGCCGGCACTGATTCCCAGCGTGCCGATCTTCGCTTCCAGGTGGTTGAGCATCCCGTCATGCCGGATCGTCGCGCCCTTGGGCTCACCCGTCGAGCCGGAGGTGAAGATGACGTAGGCGGCGGCCCGACCGCCGGGCAGTGGCCCGGCGTATCGATCGTGCTCGTCGCCCGAGGCCACCAGTTCGTCGAGCAGGAGCAACGGTGTCGGCCCGGCCGCCTCACGGAGCGCTGCCTCGCTCTGCCGGTCGCCGAGGACCAGCGCGGCCTGGCTGGTCCGCAGCATGCTGGCCACCCTGGTCGGTGGCCCCGAGGGCAGGGGCAGGTAGATCGCGCCGATACGCATCGCCGCCAGCGCGGTGACGAACGAGTCGATGCCCCGTGCGGCCGACATGCCGACCACGGTTCCGGCCGTGACGTCTCGTCGCGCCAGCCGGGCCGCGATCCGCTCGATGCGTACGGCCAGCTCCGCGTAGGTCAGCGAATCCTCGCCGCAGCGCACGGCCAGCGCCTCCGCGTGGGTCGCGCACGACTGCTCCAGCAGGGTGAAGTAGCCGGGCGCGGACAGTGGCCGGGCGGGCGGTCCGAACGCGGCGACAAGCTCCTGCCAGTACGTCTCACCGAGCAACGTACGCCGGCTGGGCACGGTCTCGGGGTGGGCCACGGCATCGGCCAACGCGTGGCGGTACAGGGCGGCGATGAGCCGCACCTGCGGCTCGCTCAACCGGTGCAGATCGGCCTCAAGATCGAGAGAGAGCAGCTTGGTGAAGGGGTCCTTGTTGAACTCGGTACGGAGCGCGAAGTGCGTCTGGATGTACGCCTTCGCGTCCACCACGGTCAGGGACGTCGCGGACGCCAGCTGTTCGTAGCTGTGGAAGTGCGTGTAGTTGAAGCTCACGTCGGTGAGCTCCCGGCCGCCGTTGAGCCGCTGCAGTTCGGCGTAGGGAAACCGCCGCACGGGCAACAGTTGCTGTTCCTTGGCGTACGCCGCCCGGATCAGCGCCATCCAGGTGGTGCCGGAGGTGGCCAGCCGGTACGGCAGCAGGTTGAGGTGTACGCCGATCACCTCGGCGCCGCCCTCCTCCTCGACCCGACCGTTCGACTCCACGCCCAGCACCAGGTCGGAGCGTCCGGTGACGGTGGCCAGCACCCGGGCGTGTACCGCCAGCAGCACGTGCTTGAGCGAGACGGCGCAGCGGGCGGCGAGTTCGTCGAGCGCCGCCGAAAGATCGGCGTCGACCTCGACGCTGAGGAAGCCGATCTCGTTACGGGCGGCCGTCCCGGTCGCGACGGCATTCCGGGGCAGCAGGGTCGGCTCCGCCCCGCTCAGCTCCCGCGCCCAGAACTCGTGGACTGACGGATCGCGCAGCGTCTCCTGCTCAAGCGCGATGAAGTCGGCGTAGCGGCGTCGGGGTGGGGCGGCCACCGGCTTGTCCCCCGCCCGCAGCTGCCAGTAGTCGGAGAGGATCTCGGTGATCAGCGATGATTCGCTCCACCCGTCCAACAGCGCGTCGTGGAAACTGACGGAGAACTGGAACTCGTCGGCCGACAGCAGGTGCACCGTGTACCGCATCAACGGAGCGACGCTCCAGTCGTACCCGGTCTGCCGCTCCCCCAGTTGCCACCGGCTCAGCTCGGCATCCTGTTCCTCTCCACCCAGGTGCCGCAGGTCCACCACGGTCACCCGGGACGGCGCGCTGCGGTGCACCAGTTGCAGCGGTTGCGAGTGGTCGGTGAACGTGAAGGAGGTGCGCAGGATCTCGTGGCGGGCCACCGCTCGCGCGACCGCCTGCTCCATCGCCCGATGGTCGTAGCCGGCTCGGAGCCGGAACATGAAGATGTCGCAGTACATGTTGACGTCAGCGTCGTAGGCGCTGTGGAAGAGCAGGCCCCCCTGGAGGATGCTGACCGGGTAGGCGTCGGTCACGCCGTCCGGTAGCGCCGCGCGGTCCGCTGCGCTGATCAGGCTGAAGGGCGGGGTCGGCGGGCGATTCTCCGACGGCGCCTGCGCAGTTCCGGCAAGGGCGGCGAGTCCGGCGGGTGTCGGAGTGCCGTAGATGTCGACCAGGTTCAGCGTGACGCCGCGCTCCTGGGCGCGGGCACGCAGCCGCAGGGCCGTGATCGAGTCACCGCCGACGCTGAAGAAGGAGTCGTCGCTGCCGACGCTCGGTACGCCCAGCACCTCGGCGAAGATCTGGCGGATGAGGGTCACCAGGTTGCCCTGCCCGGCGGCCTCCACCGGGCGGGATTCACGCAGGCTGTTCGCGGGGGTGGCGGTCGGCAGCCGATCCCGGTCGACCTTGCCGTTCTGGGTGAGCGGGATGGCGTCGACGGGCACGATGAACGACGGCATCATGTAGTTCGGAAGCCGTCCCCGAAGGCGGGTGAAAAGCTCGCCGGGGTCGAGGTCGTCATCGGCGACCAGGTGGGCGACGATCCGTGGGCCGGTGCTCGGCGACGGGGCACGGCGGCTCTCGCCGCGCAGCAGATCCCGCACATCGGTGATCTCCACCGACGCGGTCCGGTTTCGCAGCACCGGATCGGCGGCGGTCTCGGGCCGGACCACGGTGACGACGACCTGCCGTACGCCGGGGATGCCGGCGAAGGCGGCGTGCACCTCGCCGAGTTCGATCCGGAATCCGCGGATCTTGACCTGGTCGTCCTGCCGGCCCCGGTACTCGTACTCGCCGCTCTCCACCAGCACGGCCTGATCGCCGGAGCGGTAGGACCGCGCCGTGCTGCCGGGCAACCGGACGAACCGCTCGGCGTCGAGCTCGGGCCGGCCCAGGTAGCCCGCGCTGACCCCCGGCCCGGTGACGATGATTTCCCCCACCTCGCCGGCCGGCACCTCGTTGAGGTCGGCGTCGACGAGGGTGAACCGCAGGTCCGCCAGCGGCACTCCGATCAGCGACCGCCCCTGATCCAGGTCGTCGCGCCGCACCCGCCGGTAGGTGGCGTGCACCGTGGTCTCGGTGATGCCGTACATGTTGACCAGTTGTGGTTGCTCGTCGCCGTACCGCGCCACCCACGGCCGCAGGTCGGCGAAGTGCAGCGCCTCGCCGCCGAATATCACCCACCTCAGGGGCAGTCGACGGCCCCGGGTCGCGTCCTCGGCGATCAGCTGATTGAAGGCGGTGGGCGTCTGACACAGCACACTCACCCGCTCCTGCTCCAGCAGGTCCCACAATGCCCGAGGATCCTGGGCGGTCTCTCTCGGCACGATCACCAGGCAGCCGCCGTACAACAGCGGCCCCCACATCTCCCACACCGAGAAATCGAAGGCGAACGAGTGGAACATCGCCCACACATCATCCGGACCAAACCCGAAATGACGCTCCGTCACCCCAAAAAGCCGCAACACATTACCGTGCGAAATCTGCACACCCTTCGGACGCCCCGTCGTCCCCGACGTGAAAATCACATACGCCCGATCATCCCCACCCGAATCCGCCACGGCCACATCCACCGGACCACCGGCCAAACCCTCATCATCCACAAGCACCGCCGGCACACCCTCCGGCAACAACCCCACCAACCCACCACTGGTCACCACCACCGACGGATCAGCATCATCCACAATCAACTCCAACCGACCCGCCGGAGTCCCCACATCCAACGGCACATACGACGACCCCACCCGCAACACCGCAAGCACCGCAGCAACCATGTCAACAGAACGATCCAACAACACACCCACCGGCCGCGACACATCCACACCCGCAGCCCGAATCGCCCCCGCCAACACCCCCACCCGACGATCCAACTCCGCAAACGTCACACCCCGACCACCACACCGCACCGCCACCCGATCCGGAAAACACCGAACCGACTCCCCAAACCCCGCCACCAAACTCCGCGCCTGCCCCACCGACGGCACCGGAATGTCCTGGCTGTTCATCGTCCTGCCTCCTCGACGGCCGGCGCGGGGCCGGGCGATGCGATCTCCTTCAGGGCCGACTGGAACTCCGCCACGATCCGGGCTGCGGTGGCGGCGTCGATCCGCTCCCGCTGGTAGACCAGACGGAACGTCAGGCGGTCGGCGTGCCGGGTGCCGTACAGGCTGACGGTGAAGGCGACATCCCGGGGAGTTACGTCCACCACCGACACCTCGACCTCTCCGAGCCGCTGGCGGCATCCGCTGGAGGGGATCGAGAAACCATCGTCGAGCAGCCCGTCCGTCGACTGCTGAAAGGTGAACGTGGCCTGGAACAGGGGTGTCTGCCCGTGCCGGTCCGGGCTGAGCGCCTTGACCAGCCGGGCGAACGGCAGATCAGCGTCGGCCAGGGCGTCGCGCAGTTCGGCCCGGCTGCGGTCCTCGATCTGTTCCAGGCGCTCGTGGCCCTCGAACCGGCCGGCCAGGGGCAGCATGTTGACCAGGTAGCCGACCATGTCGGCGAAGCGCCAGTCGTCCCGGCCATGGTGTGGGGTGCCGACCACGATCCGCTGTTCGCCGGTCGTCCGATGCAGCGCCCTCAGGTACGCCGCGACGAGGCTGACGAACGGCGTGTGCCCACGGAGCTGGGCCCGCTGGTAGAGGCGGTCGGCACCGTCCACCTCGAAGTCGATGATCGCGGCGGGGTTCCGGCCCGGAGTGCCTCCCGTTCGGACGGTCGGGAAGAGCAGGTGGTCGCGCAGTGGGTGCCACCGCTCGGCAAGCGCGGTGAGCCGGCGCCGGGCCGACTCGTCGTCGGTTGAGGCGGACAACCACCGCTGCCGCTGCACGTAGTCGCCCCGGTCGGTGGCGGGAAGCTCTCCGCCCAGGCGCACCCCGGGCAGCTCCGCCAGGATCTCCATGAAGATCACCCGCAACGACCAGTGGTCGACGATCGCATGGTGGCAGACGAGCATGAAGACGGTGCTCTCCGGCGTCAGCACGGCGGCGGCCCGGACCAGCGGACCTTCGGTGAGACAGAACCGCCGGTCGGCGACCTCCCGCAGGAAGAAGTCGACCGACTCGTCGATATCGGTGAGCGCCACCTGCGACCAGTCGAGCTGAGGGCTGTCCCGGACGATCTGCGTCCCGCTGCCGGGCGACCCGAGCACCGTGCGCAGCGCCGGGTGCCGGGCCACGGCCGCCGACACCGCGGCGCGCAGCAGGTCGGGGTCGTACCGACGGGACAGGCGGACGGCGCTGGTCAGGTTGTTCGCCGTGTCCTGCGGATGGAACTCGTCATAGAACTGCATCTGCACCTGGCCGTCGGTGGCCGGCGCGACCCGATCCGGAGATCCGGTCGTCGGCTCCGGCTGCGCGGGCTCCGGGGGCTGCCCGGTCAGCGCCACCACCGCTTCGGCGATCTCTTCGAGGGAGCGGTCGCTGGTGAAGAGTCGACTGTCCAGGGAGCGGCCGAGCTGCTGTTCGCATCTCACCTTCACGGTGGCGGTACGCAGCGAGTCGAGCCCGAGTGCGGCCAGCGGCCGGGACCAGTCCTGCACCGTCAGCTGCTGCCCCGCGGCGCTGACCAGCGCGGCCAGCAGTTGACGCACCAGCTGCCGCCGCGTGTCCCGGTCGCGACGGTGTAGCGCGCCGAGCTGGTCGGCGGTGGGCGGTGCCGGACGCGGCTGTGAATTCTCCGAGTGCCCCAGCACCCGCAGCCGGCCGGTGAGATGGCGGGCCCGGGTCTCGCTCCGCCGGATCTTTCCGCTCGATGTCTTGGGCAGGGAGCCCGGGTAGACCAGCACCACCTCGGCCAGTTGGAGGTCACACTCGACACCGACGGCGCGCAGCACCTCCGTCCGCACAGCGGCCGCCGCAGCCGGATCGCGCAGGCGGGCCAGAGACGCCCGGGCCACCTCGGCCACCAGGGTCACTGGCGGGGCGTCGGAATCCGGCTGGAATGCGGCTGCGGCACCGCCGCGCAGGTCGGCGCAGGCGGTCAGCGCGACGGTCTCGACGTCGTGCGGGTAGAAGTTCCGCCCGGCGACGATCAGCAGGTCCTTGCTGCGGCTGACCGGGTACAACTCGCCCTGCCAGGTGAAGCCGAGGTCCCCGGTCCGAAGATAGCGCCCCTCGCGACCAG
Organism: Verrucosispora sp. WMMD703; assembly: GCF_049178935.1. Taxonomy (NCBI): domain Bacteria; kingdom Bacillati; phylum Actinomycetota; class Actinomycetes; order Micromonosporales; family Micromonosporaceae; genus Micromonospora; species Verrucosispora sp. WMMD703. The sequence continues at coordinate 4,289,293 of NZ_JBMHMM010000004.1, forward strand.
GAACGTCGGCGTGGAAGGTCTGTCGGGTGGCCGTCGCATCGTCCCAGTACCCCTGGGCCACGCCCGGCCCCCGCACACAGATCTCCCCGATCTCCCCGTCGGGCAGGACCCGGTCGTCGTCACCGCCGCGAATGACGATCTCGGTGTGCCGGGCCGGTCGCCCCGACGAGACGAGGCTCGTGCCGGCCTCGCTTGTCTCCTCCGGCAGCTCAACCAGCCGGCCACGCTCCAGTTCCCGGCGGCTGACCTGTCGGGACCGGTACCCCGTTCCCGGTTCGGCTCCGGCGACGAAGAGAGTGGCTTCGGCCAGCCCGTAACAGGGGAAGAAGGCGTCGCTGTCGAAACCGTGCACGCCGTAGCACGTCGCGAAGTCCCGCATCGTCTCCGCGCGCACGGGCTCGGCCCCGTTGAACGCGATCCGCCACCGGCTCAGGTCGATGTCGGTGAGCCGGGCCCGGTCGTAGCGTTCGACGAGCAACTGGTAGGCGAAGTTCGGGCCACCGGAGCAGGTGGCGCCGAAGCGGTCCACGGCCAGCGGCCACAGCATCGGATCGTGCACGAACGCGAAGGTGTCCAGCAGCACCGAGGGAATGCCCCGGTAGACGGGCAACAGGGCGGTACCGATCAGCCCCATGTCGTGGTACATCGGCAGCCAGCTGAGGACGGTGTCGTCGGGGCGGATGCCGAAGCCCTCGGCGATCGCCTCCTCGTTCTGCACGAGGTTGCGGTGGCTGACCATCACGCCCTTGGGCTGGCCTGTCGAGCCGGAGGTGTACTGCAGGAAGGCCAGATCCTCGCCGCCGGGCCCAGGCCTGACGGCAGCCACCCCCGCGCTGCCGGGCTCACCGTGCAGGAGTGACTTGAACGGATGGATCCGCATCGAGGCGGTCGCGTTCCCACCGAAAAAGGCGGTCAACTGCTCGACGAAGAGATCCGTGGTGACCGCGTGCGCCGGTTGGCAGCTGCGCACGACGCTCTCGATCCGATCGAGCCGCGCCCCCGGGCGGGGCGGGTAGAGCGGCACCGCGACGACACCGCTGTGCAGGCAGCCGAGGAACGCGGTCAGGAAGTCGAGACCGGGTGGCAGGATCAGCAGGGCACGGTCGCCGGGCCGCGTCGATTCCCGCAGCGACAACGCGACCCGTAGCGCGTTCTCCTCAAGCTGCGCGTAGGTCACCTGCTCGATCGCCCCGCCGGCCTGGACGAACGTGAACGCGACAGCGTCCGGACGCCGCTGTGCCCAGTGGCTCAGCGCGGCGGGGATCGAAGGGAACTCGGGGAGGCTACTCATCTCGGCCTTCCTGCCACGGACGGCGGCGGTCGGAGCGGGGTCTGTCAGCGCGGGAGGCGTTCGGCGGCGGTACGGATGACGTGGGCCGCGCGTCGCGCGTCCGCCCCGCTGACCCCGCCGTGGAAGACCGCCCGCACCCAGCCGGCTTCGAGTTCGAGGAGGCGAACTCCCCCGTCGGCGCAGTGCCGCAGGAACGAGGTTTGGCTCTCGACGCCGGCGGCCCGGAAGAAGACGATGTTGGTACGGGGTGCTCCGCCACGCAGTTCCAGCGCGTCGGAGGCCATGAGCAACTCGGCGAAGATGGCCGCGTGCTCATGATCGCTCCGCAGCCGCTGCTCGACATCGTCGAGCGCGATGAGACCGGCCGCCGCGAGCAGACCGGCCTGGCGCATGCCACCGCCGAGCATCTTGCGGATCCGTTGGGCCCGTTCGATCACCTCCGCGCTACCCACCAGCAGCGAGCCGACCGGCGCGCCCAGCCCCTTCGACAGACAGAACTGCGCCGAGTCGGCGAGGCTGGTGATCTCGCCTACCGGTACGTTGAGGGCGACCGCGGCGTTGAAGACCCGCGCACCGTCCAGGTGCAGCCGGATGCCGTGTTCCCCGCTGAGATCCCGCAGGTGCTTGAGGTATCCCAGGTCCAGTGGCACGCCCCCGGCCATGTTGTGGGTGTTCTCCACGCAGAGCAGTGCGGGCAGCGCGAACTGCGGATCCTGCCGGTCGACGGTCAGCTCCTCGGTCAACCGACGCGGGTCGAGCGTGCCGTCCGGCAGGTTCGGCACCGGGCGCAGCACGGTGCCGCCGAGCACCGACGGTCCGCCGGCCTCGAAGAGGTACAGGTCGCTGCGGTCACCGACGATCACCGCCCGCCCACGTTCCGCCTGGGCCATGACCGAGCAGAGGTTGGCCATGGTGCCGCTGGGGGTGAACACCGCCGCCTGATGCCCGGTGAGCGCCGCCGCCCGCCGCTCCAGCGCCCGCACGGTCGGGTCCTCACCGTAGACGTCGTCTCCGACGGCGGCCTCGGCGATGGCGTGTCGCATGGTCGCGTCGGGCACGGTGAAGGTGTCACTACGCAACTCGATCATTTGCCGGCCATTCCGTTCTCCGCGTGGTCTGCGAGCCGTACGGTCAGTCGACCCAGCGCCGTCTCGGCCTGCCGAGCGGCCTCCGGACCGGTGTCGGCAGCGGCGATGACCGAGCCGATCCGGTCGGTGAACGCCCCGGTCACCGTGACGCGATCCCCGACCGCCACGCCGATGTTGACGGCGCGGACCGCCGCGGTCCGTTCCGCCGGCTCGACCCCGTCGACCTCGGCTATCTCCCCGTCGCCCGGCGCGATGAGGAATCGGATCGCGGCGTGTGCGTTGCGCAGTGGACGCAGTTTGGGCAGGTCGCCGCTTGCCCGCGCGATGACGCAGTCCACCAGGTCGATGCCGAGGGCCGCGCGTACCAGCTCGGGGATCAAGCCGCCGGCCAGGCGTGGGTTCACCTCGATGATCATCGGTCCGTCGGGACTCAACCGCAGCTCGGTGTGCGTCGCCCCCCAGGTCAGGCCGAGCGCCTGCAACGCGGATCGCGCGCATTCGGTGAGCGCGGCAGCAGTCGTCGGCGCCAGCTCCGCGGGAAAGTCGTGCCCAGTCTCGACGAAGTGTGGTGGCGGGCCGAGCTGCTTGGCGGTCAGGCCCACCAGCTCACCGTCGAAGAACTCCGCGGAGAACTCAGGCCCGCTGACGAAGCGCTCGACGAGGACTCTCGGCTCAACGGGCAGACCCCGCTCGTTGACCCTGGTGGCGAGCAACCGGGTCGCGTGCTCGACGACCTCCCGGCTGGTACGGCACAGCCGCACCCCCACCGAGCCCGAGCCCCGCACCGGCTTCACCACCAACGGACAGCCGAGTTCGACCGCGGCCGACGTCGCCTCGCCCGGCGTACGGATCACGCGGAAGTCAGGCACGGATACGCCCGATGCCAGCAGCGCCTCCCGTTGCAACCCCTTGTCGCGGGCCTGCTCGACGGCAACGGGATCGGGGCCGGCGAGACCCACCCGCAGTGCCGCCCGGGCGGCGACCGGGACGAAGTACTCGGAGCTGGAGGTGACGCCCGCGACCGGCCCCAGCTGCTGGCAGGCACGCGCGACCGTCTCGGCGTCACCGGTGTCGAGGACGAGCGAATCGATCCCGTCCTGGGCGAGGTACGGATAACGGGACGGATCGCGGGCGAGCATGACCGGACGTAGTCCTCGGTGCCGAGCTGCCCGGCAGTAGAGCCGACCGGTCCCCGTGGTGTTGCTCTCCACGAACACCATCACCCCCGAGGCGTCCACCGATCCTCCTTCTGCTGGTTGGCCGTGGTCCTGCCGAGCCGCAGCTCACGGACGGCGCTGTTCAGCTCGGCACGGGCGGCGGTCAGCCGCGCCAACTCCCGCTGACTCCGGTCGCGGAGGACCCGCAACCTGCCGTACACGTCGTCGTACCCGCGCTGCCAGTCACCGGGGCCGCCGCCGGCGTCGGTGAGGCTCGCCGCGATCGCCGGGTCGGCGACCTTGGCAGCCGCCGGGAATCGCTGCGCCACCCAGTCGATGCCGGTCGGCTCGCCATCGGCCTCGGCCAGCTGCTCCCGGATGGCCGCACCGACGGTGTGGTGCGCGACCCGGAAGGGCATGCCGTCCTGGACCAGTCGGTTGGCCACCGCCGTGGCCGTGGTGATCCCCTCCACCGCCCGCTGTCGCATCCGGCCGGGACGTGGTCGGGCGCCGCTGACCAGAACCTGACCGAGCTGTACGACGTCGGTGGCGGCTCGCAGACCCGGCCAGGCGAGTCCGACCGCCTCGGTGCCGACCTCGATGGAGTTGGTGAAGGGTGCGCCCTTCATCGCGGTGACCGCGCCCACCCAGGACGAACTCACCCGCCCCACGGCGGCCGTGACGTGTTCGAGCAGGAAGGCGTTGCGCTTCTGCGGCATCGCCGAACTGCCGCCGACGAGACGGTCGGGAAACTGGATGAAGCCGAACTCCTCGGTACTCCACAGCTGCAGGTCGGTGCCGAGCCTGCTCAGCACGACGGCCACGCCGGTGGCGTCCGCAAGCAGTCGCAGCGAGACGTCCCGGCTGGCGATGGCGTCCAGGGCGTGCACCGGTGGTTCCTCGAATCCCAGCAGCGCGGCGACCCGGGCCGGATCGATCGGCAGGTCGCTCCCGGCGACCGCACCGGCGCCCATGGGGCAGCGCCGTAGTCCCCTCGCCGAATCCCAGGCCGACTCGATCTCCCGGGTCAGCCCGGCCGCCACGCCGGTGAGGTAGTAGCCGTAGGTGATCGGCATGGCCGCCTGGTAGTGGGTGTGCACCGGCATCACGACGTCGCGGTACTCACGTCCCCGGCTCAGCAGCACCGCGACGAGCCTCGACGTCTCCTGAACGAAGGACAGCAGCCACTCGCGCAGCCGGGTCAGGGTGATGGTGGCCTTCATGTCGTTGCGGGAACGTCCGGTGTGCAGTACGCCGCCGACGTCCTCGCCGAGTTCCGCGGTGAGGTACTGCTCGTAGGCCAGATACAGCCCGCGCGGCATGCGGGCGTTGGCGAGGGCGGCGAAGCGGCTGTCGCGAAGCTGCTCGATCAGCGTCACCAGCGCGACCGCCGCCCCGGGCTCGATCAGCCGCCGCTCCCTGAGCATGACCACGTGTGCCAGGTCCACCAGGGTGGTGCGATCGAGTTCCTCGGCGATCTCGGCCGGCGTCGGCTCACCGTAGATCTGCCGCTGCGTCCGCAGGCCGATGGGCTCCTTGATCCGGCCCGTGTCGCTCATCGCGCCGCCACGCTGGCGGTGCCGCGATGTTCGAGGACCTCGTGCAGGCTCCGTCGTCCCCAGTTGAACCAGGACCACTCCGCGTGCTCGGCAAGGGGGTGACTCGTCTCCACCGGCCGGTCCTCGGTCGAGTCGGCCAGGTGCCCCTGCTCGGCGAGCCACCGGTCGTCGTAGACGGTGGACTGGTAGCGGTAGCCCTGGTCGGGCAGCATGACCACGGTCACCGCGTCGGGGTTCGTCATCGCCGCCCGCTCGGCCACGAGAAAGGCCGCGCCGCTGGTCGGCCCCTGGAAGACCGCGTGCTCGCGGTGCAGTTTCCGGGTGGCCCGGTAGGCCTGACCGGCGCTGCACCAGTGCACCTGATCGAACGCGGTGTGGTCGAGGTTCGGCGGGATCAGACTGTTGCCGAGGCCGCGCAGGGATCGCGCTCCGTCGGGCTGACCGAACAGCACACTGCGGTGTGTGTCCACGCCGATCAGCCGCAGGTCGGGACTGACCGATCGGAGGAAGGAGGCCGTACCGCACATGGATCCGCCCGACCCGACCGGTCCGATCAGCAGGTCGACCTGGGGCAGGGCTTCGCTGAGCAGCTCGGCCACCAGGGAGTAGGAGCGGGGGTTGTCCGGGTTCGCGTACTGCTCGGGGCAGAACGAGTCTTCGTGTTCGGCACGGATCTCCGCGAGCCGTTCCAGCCGCGCCCCCTGGTAGCCACCGCTCGCGGCCATGTGCCGGACGATCTCCACGGTCGCGCCGAGGTCGGTCAGTCGCCGGTGCAGTTCGTCATCGATCACCGGATCGCTGACCAGGATCAGGCGTCGGCGCAGCAGCGCGGTCTGCATGGCCAGGGCGAGTCCGAAGGTACCCGAGGTGGTCTCCACGATGAGCGTGTCGGGACCGATGTCGCCGCGCGCGACAGCCTGCCGCAGGATGTAGCGTGCCGGGATCATCTTCATCAGCGTGAACACGACGCCGAAGAGGTTCGGTCCCAGTCGGACGATCTGCGGTCGTTCCACCCCTGCGGTGATCTCCTCGAACACTGAGGATCTCATCCCCGTCCTCCCGTCTTGGCCGGCTGCGAACAGAACACCTCGGTATGGGTGATGCCGGCATGTCTCATGGCCCGGACACAGCGCTCGATGTCGTCCGAGACGGACGCACGCTCCGGATCGAAGATCAGGCCAGCGACGGAACCGCTGTGCGCGACCTGCACTCCGGCGGCGGCGTGCGCCTCACCGATTGCGATCAACGTTTCGAGTTCAGGCTTGGGAAGGAAGCGCTGGTTCATCCGGGCGCTCGCCGTCGCCACGGCGCCGATCAGCGTCACGTCGGCGGTGGCGATGCCGTGCCGCAACGTCGAGAGCATGACCTGCAGTCGAATCAACTCGTCCGGGTCGTACTCGGCGGGCGTGAGCGTCAACGTGTCGACGCTGAGGTCGGGACCGGCCACACAGCCGACGACGATCACCGGCGGCAGCGGGGTGGTGAAGTCCTCCAGCACCACCCCTTCGCGCTGCGCGAAGAGCACGGTCCGGTCCTCGATCATGATGGAGTCGGAGGCGCGCTCGGCGAGTACGCTCAGTCGGGCGATCTCCGCCGGTTGCAGGGACAACCGGTACCAGTCGGCCACGGCACGGATGCTGGCGACCACGTCGCTTGTGGACGCGCCTAGGCCCAGACCGCTCATGACCGCCGTGTGATTCACCAGGTGCCCGTGCACGGCAGGGCTCCCGGAGCGCTGAGCGCAGTAGTCGACGGCGAGCTCGGCGGCCCGACGGGCCTTGTCCTTACTGCCCGGCTCAACCGTGATCCGCACCGGACCGGAGCCGGCCTTTCCTCGGAATATCGCCACCGTTTTCAGGTCGACGACCGGCATCGTGACCAGACCACGACGAGGGTTACCGGATTTGTCGTGGAAAACGCCTTGGAGCAACTCGCCATGGTGCCCCATGGCAGTGCCAACGCCGACTCTACCCCACCAGGAAGGTGTCGATTCTGTCGCGATATCGGTTTGAGCAAAAGACCTCGGTTGATGTTTACGTGGCATTTCGCGGATGTCCAACAATTCCCCCCGGACTAGGGACATACTGCGACCGCCGGAGGCTCTCACGACACCGCAACGGCTCCGTCGCAAACAGTAGCCGCGACCACCAAGTCTGTCAATGCAGCCTCCAGGGAACACGAATACGCAGGTCAGAGTGCATTGGACGAGCTCATGATCAATGCCGTGTGACATTCGACGAGACATTCATCGAGCACCTTGTCACGGATGTGCAGAATTAATACCCCAGCCACCTTTCAGAATCATGACATGGTGAGCAAGTTGCGGCGGCATGTATAGTAGAATCGCCCGACATCACGCGCGATGACGGCAATGTCAATGTTGGTCGTGCAGCCGGTGAACACGGTCAGTCCAATAAGCGAGCAGGTCGTCGTCATGACTGATGGCGAGGATTCCGGCGCCTTCCCGATCCCGGTACGCGTTCAACACGTGGACGAGAGCGGCGGTGGTTGAAGCGTCCAGCATGGCGGTCATCTCGTCGCAGATCAGATACCTGGGCCGCAACGCGAGAGCACGAGCGAGACAGGCCCGCTGCAGTTGCCCGTCGCTCACCGCGTGCGGACGGCGGTCGAGCAGGTCCTCGGTGAGTCCGACGGCCCCGGCCAGCTCGGACAGCCGCTGGGTCGCCTCGGCGCGCCGACCGTTGGCTCGCAGCGGTTCCACGATGATCTGACGCAGCGTCAGGCGGGGGTCGACGGAGATCCTCGGCTGCTGGAACAGCACGCCGATCCGGGTTCTCAGCTCGCGTGGAACGGCGTACCGGTGTCCGCTCACCGAATCGCCGTCGATACGCACCACACCGGCCGTGGGCCGGTGCAACAGGGCGAGCACCCGGGCGAGGGTGGACTTGCCGCAGCCGCTCGGGCCCTGCAACCCCAGCACCTCGCCAGGTTCGAGGTCGACGTCGACCCCTCGGACGACGGGCCGACCCGGCGTCCAGCCGGCGGTGATCCCGCGAGCGGTCAGCATGGCCGGTGACAGGCGACCAGGTGCCCACCGTCGGTCGCCGCCGGCGGCACCTGCGCACACTCGGCGCCGGCACGCTGGCAGCGCGGCTCGAACGCGCAGCCGTCCGGTAGCGAGTCGAGCTGCGGTGGCAGGCCAGGGATCGGGTGAAAACCGTTGCGCGGCAGGGCGGCCAGCAGACCAGCGGTGTACGGGTGCCGAGGCCGATGCAGCACCGTCTCGACGGGCCCGGTCTCGACGATGCGACTGGCGTACATGACCGCGATGTCGTCGGCGATGCGGGCGGCGGCGTCCAGGTCGTGAGTGATCAACAGAACCGCATGCCCGAGGTCGACGAGATGCCGCAACTCGTCCAGCGTCCGCCTGGCCAGAGGCGCGTCCAGGCCGGTGGTGGGCTCGTCGGCGAGCAGGACCTCAGGATCGCCGGCCAGGGCGAGGGCGGTGACGGCACGTTGCGCCATGCCGCCGGAAAGCTCGTGCGGGTAATGATCCAGGGCGCTCGCGGGCAGGCCGACCCGTGCCCCGGCCTCGACGGCGGCCAGGTCCGCCGCCCGTCGCCGTCGCCGGGTTGGCCGCCCGGTCGTCGGCCGCAGTGTGGCCAGGGTTTCGGTGAGGTGACGGCGCACCGTGTGCACGGGGGTCAGGTGCGCGGTCGGTGACTGGGGCACGAGACCGATGCGCCGGCCACGGATCTGCCGGGCCAGCACCGGTTCCGGGGCGGTGAGCAGGTCCACCCGACCGACGCCGTCGGTAAGCGCAGCGGTGCCGGCCACCTCGGCGTTGCCGGGCAGCAGACCGAGCAGGGCACCCACCAGGACGGACTTGCCGCAGCCGCTCTCGCCGACGAGCGCGAGGCAACGCCCGGCCCGCAGTTGGAAGGACGCGCCGCTCACCGCCCGCACGGTGGTCCCGCGCGGCAGCCGGAAGCGCACCGACAGATCACGTACGTCGACGAGGACCGTCACCGGATCATCTCCGAACTCCGATACGGGTCGGTGCGCTCGCGGGCGTAACCGGCGAGCCCCGCGATGGCCAGCGCGGCCGCCACCAGCAGCAGCCCAGGGAAGAAGGAGTTCCACCAGCCGCCGGTGAGCAGGGACTGCTGACCGTCGTTGAGCATGTTGCCGAGACTGGCCAGGTGGGCCGGCAGTCCGAGGCCGAGAAACGACAGCGCGGTCTCATGCCAGATCGCGTGCGGCACGACGAGGGTCGCGGCGAGGGCGGCATGCCCGGCGACGTTGGGCAGCAGGTGTCGCCGGATGACGTACCAGCGGGAGGCACCGCCGACAACCGCGGCGTCGACGAACGGTCGTTCCCGCAGGGACAGGATCTCCGATCGGACGATGCGGGCGGTGCCGAGCCAGTGGGTGAGCCCGATCGACGCGATGACCGGCACCAGGCCGGGCTGGAACATCGCCACGATGAAGATACCCAGCAGCAGATGCGGTACGGAGGCGACCGCGTCTACGCCGCGCATCAGGATGCGATCGACCCAGCCGCCGAAGGCACCGGCCACCGCGCCGACGGCGACGCCGATGACGGTGGACACCGCAGCAGCGACCAGCCCGACGATGAAGGAGACGCGCAGCCCGTACACGCAACGCAGCAGGACATCTCGACCGACCTCGTCGGTGCCGAACGGGTGGGCGAACGACGGTGGCAGCAGGGCCTGCCGCAGGTCGACGCTCTGCTGGCCGAGGTCCACGATGGGCGGGACGATCAGGACCGTGAGGGTCAGGGTGGCGAGCACCGCAACCGAGACGGCCAGCCGGAGCCGGGCCCGACGCCGGTACGCCTGACCGGGCCGGGCGGATCCGGCGCGGCGGCGGGCGGCGGGCCGCCAGTGCGGCGCGAGAGCCTGCTCACCCATCGGCACGCACCCGGGGATCGGCGATCGAGTAGCCGATGTCAGCCAGCAGGTTCCCCACGAGCACCGAGACGGTCCCGAGCAGGGTCAGCGCCGCCAGCAGCGCGAAGTCGACGGTGGTCGCGGCGGTGACGGTGGCGGCGGCGACGCCGGGCCAGGAGAACACCGCCTCCACGAGCACCGCGCCGGTGATCAGTTCGGGTACCCGCGCGCCGACCAGGGTGATCAGCGGGAGCAGGCCGGTGCGCAACGCGTGGCGCAACACCACCGTGCGTTCCCCCAGGCCACGGGCGCGGGCACCGAGGACGTAGTCCTGGGTCAGCCCGTGCGCCACCGACTCGCGGATGAACAGCAGGAACCACGGCGCCTGTGCCACACCCAGCACGGCGGCGGGCAGAATCAGATGTTCGGCGACCTGCGCGACGGAGATGTCGGCGCCGGGGTCGGTCAGCCCAGCCGCCGGCAGCCAGCGCAGTCGCACGGCGAACAGCGACAGGGCGCCCAGCGCCAGCCAGAACACCGGCGTCGCCTCCAGCGTGTAGGCCACCGAGGAGACCGCCCGGTCGAACCACCCGCCCCGGTGCCACGCGGCCGCCGTGCCGGCGAGCAGTGCCAGTGCCAACGCCAGCAGCAGACCCGTGCCGGCCAGTAGCGCGGACCAGCCGAGTCGGTCACCGATGAGGGTGGCGACCGGCAACCCGAACGTGCGGGAGTCGCCGAGGTCGCCGCTGAGCAGGTGTTTCAGCCACCGACCGTACTGCACCAGAGCCGGGTCGTCCGCGCCCCAGTCCCGCCGGATCTGCGCCACCTGCTCCGGGGAGGCACGCAGAATCCGCACACCGAAGTACGAGGCGACGGGGTCGAACGGCGATGCCTTGCCGAGGACGAAGATGGTGGCGCTGACCGCGGCCAACACCGGGACGGCGAGCAGCAGCCGGCGCAGGACCAGCCGACCCAGCGCCCCGGCCAGCGACCGGCGCGGCGGTGCGCTCGTCGGCTCGGCGACCGTCACCGGACCGCCGCCGCGGCCGGAGTCCACTCCTCCAGGTTCCACCAAGGCCCGTGGATCAGACCATGGTCGTGCGGCTCCACCTGGTCACGCAGACCCGTCCAGCCCTCCCGCAACACGTACGTGTGGTTCAGGAAGACCAGGAACGCCCAACCCGGATCGTCGGCGTAGGCGCGCTGGAAGTCGTGGTAGGCCGCGACGCGCGCGTCGGTGTCGCCGGCTTGCCGGCCGCGATCCAGCGCGGCGTCCACCTCAGCATTGCGGTAGCGGGTCATGTTCACGTAGCCGCCGGTGTCGGCGTACTTTGAGTGCAGCAGGGTGTAGGCGGCGCTGTCCGGGTCGTAGGGGTCGCCGCCGCCCCAGAGTCCGGCGGTGCTGGTGCGCCGTTGCAACATCTGCTCGAAGGTGGCGCTCTCCGCCCGGGCCTCGATCCCGATCTCGGAAATGTCGCTGGCCGCAGCCACCGCCAACTCCTTGCGCAGCACGTCGTCGCCGGGATACAGGACCGGCAACTCGGCCCGCACGCCGTCCTTGACCCGTACGCCGTCCGGGCCCGGCCGCCACCCGGCCTCGTCGAGCAGTCGTGCGGCCTGCGCCCGGTCGAACGCGAACGCCGTGCTCGGTACGTGCCACTGCGCCAGCGCGGGCGCGACCGGGCTGCTCGCCGGCGTGCCCTGGCCGGCGAGGATGGTGTCCACCATGGCCTGCCGGTCGATGGCGAGGTTGACGGCGCGACGGGTCTGCGCCGTCGCGGTGATCGGCAGGTCGACGGGCAGCCCGATGCCACGGTAGTCAGCGCTACGGCTGGAGACGACCCGGTAGCCGGGCCGGCCTTCGTAGGTCCTGGCGAGCTTCGGCGGCAACGCGGCGGCATCGAACTCGCCGGCAGCCATCCGCTGCGCGCGTACGTTGTCGTCGGCGGCGAACACGATCGTCACGTCGGTGACCTGCGGGGCGCCCCGGTAGTGGTCGGGGTTTGCCGTCAGCACCATCCGTTCGCCGGCCCGCCAGTCCACCAACCGATAGGGACCGGTGCCGACCGGGTTCCGGTTGAACGGCGCCCTGCGGATGTCCTGCCCGGCCAGCGCCTGCTTGGGCACGATGCCCAGGGCCAGCCGCTGCGCCCACGGCTGGTACGGGTACCTGAGCCGGAACTCGACAGTGTCGGTGTCGACGGCGCGCACCGATTCCAGCGCCTCGTAGTCCGCGGCGATGGGCGACTGCGACGCGGGCGCCACCACCGCCTCGTAGGTGAAGACCACGTCCTCGGCGGTGACCGGCTGACCGTCGGAGAAGGTGACGCCGGGCCGCAGATCCGCGGTCCAGGTCAGGCCGTCAGTGGAGACCCGGGGCAGCTCCGCTGCCAGTGCCGACCGCAGGGTCAGGTCGGCGTCCCGGTCCACCAGGCCGTCGAACAGCTTGCTCGCCCCGTTGGGTGCGTAGCCGAGTACCGGGTTGAGGTTGTCCGGTTCCGACGCCGCGCCGATGACGATGCTGGTGCCACCCAGCGCACGATCGTCCCGGGGCGGGCCACCGCAACCGCTGACGAGCGCCACGGAGAGGGCAACGGGCAAGCCGACGGCGGCGCGAATCCACGAGATGGCCACAGATGCAAGCTAAATGCATCTGCACATCTTTGGCAATAGTGCTCAGCCCTCCGTCGCCGCGAGCAGTGGGAGCGCCCGCTGACGGACGTCGACGTAGCGCTCGTGTACGTCCGGGGTGCCGGCGGCGGCCACCTCGTCGGCAGCGACCGGCCACTGTGGCGGTTCGGCTCCACCGGCCAACGCCCAGGCCGCCTGACGTGCCGCGCCGAGCGCGACGTACTCGCCAGGGCGCGGCACGCTCACCGGTGCGCCGAACAACGCCGGCGCGACCGCCCGCACCGCACGCGACCGGGCCGCGCCGCCGACCAGCAGCACCCGGACGACCGGGATGCCCTGGGCGCGGAGGGCGTCGAGGGCGTCGGCGAGACCGCCGAGCATGCCCTCCACGGCGGCCCGCGCCAGATTCGCCGCCGACGCGTTCGCGCGGGTCAGCCCGGCGAGCAGACCGCGGGCGTCAGGCAGGTTCGGGGTGCGCTCCCCGTCCAGGTACGGCAGGAGCGTCAATCCGTCAGCGCCGGGCGGTGCCGAGAGCGCCAACTCGTCGAGTTCGGCCAGCGACCGGCCCAGCAGATCGGCGACCGCGACCAGCACCCTTGCCGCGTTGAGCGTGCACACCAGCGGCAGGAACCGACCTGTCGCGTCGGCGTAGCCGGCCACCAACCCGCTCGGGTCGGCGGTCGGGACCTCACTCAGCCCGAACGCGCATCCCGAGGTGCCCAGCGACACCACCACGTCGCCGGGTCCCAGGCCGACGCCGAGTGCCGCGCCCATGGTGTCGCCGGTGCCGGCGGCGAGTATCGCACCGGACGCGGTCTCGCCTACCGTCTCGGCAGGGCCGGCGACCCGGGGCAGTGCCACGTCCCGGCCGAAGGCGAGCCGCACCAGGTCCCGCCGGTACTCCCCGGTCGCCGGTGACCAGTACCCGGTGCCGGAGGCCTCACCGCGATCCGTCGTCGGCTCTCCCCCGCCAGCGCGCAATCGATGGGTGAGCCAGTCGTGCGGCAACAGCACCGTGCTGGTCCGGGCCGCGAGTTCCGGCTCGGCGCGAGCGAACCAGCGCAGTTTGGTGACCGTGAAGCTGGCTACCGGCACCAGCCCGACCGCGTCGGCCCACGCCTGCGGGCCACCGAATTCGCCGGTGAGGTCGACCGCGGCGCGCGCCGAGCGGGTGTCGTTCCACAGCAAGGCGGGACGCACCACCTCGCCGGCCTCGTCGAGGCAGATCATGCCCTGCTGCTGCCCGCCGACGCCGATCGCGGCCACGCCGTCCAGCAGCCCGGCGCTGGCCCGCTCGAAGGCGGCCCACCACAGGTGCGGGTCGACCTCCGTCCCGTCGGGGTGCGGGGCACGGCCCTCGCGGAGCACCTCGCCGGTGTCCGCGTCGCACACCACCACCTTCGTCGACTGGGTGGATGAGTCGACGCCGGCTACCAGTGTCATCGCACGCTCCACAGGGTCCGGTGCCGGTGTGTCGAGGCACTCGGGCGATGTTGTCGCGGCCGACTCTACGGCTGGGAACCAGTTAGTTCAATGCCCTTCCTAAGTGGTCGGGACGCGGCCGGTCCGCGACCTCACGACCGGAGAACCACCCGGTCGTACGTCGTGGAGTGCTGCAACGCGAGCAGCACCGCACCGCGTACCTCCGCGTCCCGGCCGAGAGTGGAAACCTGGATCTCCACAGCACGTCGGGCGGGACCGAGCGCGTACTGCGTCGTCGTCGCCCGGAGGTGGGGCAGCAGCAGATCGGAGATCGCGGCGAGGCCGCCACCGAGAACCAGCATCGCCGGGTTGTACGCGTTGATGACCCACGACGCGGCCAGGCCCAGGTTGCGGCCCACCTCCGCCACCGCCTCGGTCGCCACGGCGTCACCGCAGCGGGCCGCGGCAGCCACGTCCCGTACGTCGAACCCGCCGTTCAGCACCGACCCCCGGCCCGCCGCGAGCGCCTCCCGCGCGAGCCGGACCAGCGCCGGCCCGGACGCCAGCGTCTCCAGGCAGCCCACGTTGCCGCAGTTGCACGGCACGGTACCGCCCGGCATCCGGCAGTGTCCGATCTCGCCGGCCGTGCCACCGGCGCCGTAGAGCACCTGGCCGGCGCAGAGCACCGCCACCGACAGGCCGGTACCCACGTACAGCAACGCCAGGTCCCCGACCTTGGCGCCGACGCCTTCGAGATGCTCCGCGACCGCCGCCGCCTGACCGGCGTTGTGCAGGTAGACCGGCACGCCGAGGATGGCGTTCAACACCTCGCCGACGGGTACGTCGCGCCACCCGAGGTTCGGCGCCAGCAGGCAGACACCGCGGTGGAAGTCGGTGAGCCCGGGCAGCACCACACCGACCGCGGCGATTCGGCCGTCCGGCACCGCCGCCCCGACGACGCCCGCCGCCTGCGCCGCGACCTCCCGCAGCACCGCCTCGGGCGTGCCTGTCGGCGTGTCGAACTCACGACGCCCCAGCTCGTGCCCGTCGGCATCGCTGACCGCCACCGTGGTACGCCGGGCGCCGATGTGCGCGCCGACGACGAGATGCGAGGCGGCGTTGAACTCCAGCAGGATCGGCGGCCGGCCGCCACCGACCGAGGTGGCCCCTCGGCCCACCTCCCGGACCAGGCCGTCGGCGATCAACTCGTCGACGATCGCGGAAACGGTCGGCTTGGCCAACGTGGTGACCCGCGCGATGCCGGCTCTCGAGATCCGTCCGCCCGCCCTGAGGGCAGCGAGCACGAGCGACCGGTTCACCTCGCGCACGACGTTCTGGTCCGCGCCGCGTCGTGGCCCCGCGCCCTCCATCGCCTCACGCTACCCGCGCCGATCACCTGATCGGAGACCGGACCCGGCCCGGCCACCGGTCGACGTCGCGCCGTACCCGACGGGCCCGCGCTTCAGGTGGTCGAAGCGGCGGCGTCGTACGCCCGGCGCGCCGCCTCGATCGCGCCCAGATGCTGGTCGGCCCAGTCCAGGAGGACGTCGATCGATGACGGGGCGTGGCCGCTCAGGCGACGCGCTCGGCGGGAGCGGGGTACGGCTCGCGAAGGGTGAACGCCTCCGGCGACGGGCCACGGCGCAGCAGTTCCAGCCGTTCGGCGGCCTCGGCGAGGGTCGGCAGGACGCCGGCGGGAATCCACCACAGCACGAGGTGGGGGCGGTCGAGCGGCAGGAACCACTCCCGCCGCCGACGCATCGGCTCCAGGTGCGCGGTCCGGTACACGAAGCCGCGCAGCGACTCGATCGACTGCCACACGGTCAGGTTCACGATGATGTCCGGTTCGAAGGGTCGCAGGGCGGTCGCGTCACCGGACTCGTCCTGCAGTCGCCACACGTAACCGGGCGAGCGCTCGGCCAGGTCGTTGACCTCGGGAAGCAGGGCCACGAAATCGGCAAGCTCGGGGCTGTCGAGAGGGGCGCGAAGCCGGGCGATGTTCAGTTGCGCCACGTGATGGTCGGCCATGCGACCAAGCCTACATTCTATGTCAATCCTGATTGTTTTTAGATCGGATCACGACGCAGCACCCGGTCGGCCCGGGGTCGAGCCGGACGTCCCAGCCACGGTCGCCGACCAGACCGTCGAGCAGTGCCAGGTTCAAACCGCAGACCAGCGCGGGGTACGCCTGGGCCAGAGCGTGGAACGGACAGTTACGCAGCCGGATCGTCTGGTCGACATCCTCGAACGGCTCGTAGCCGAGCGTCCCCAGTCGTTCGAACACCCCGCCACCGGCGAGCTTCGCGCCCAGCTCCCGCGCTGCCGAGTGGACCGCCGGTTCCACACCGGACCGCTCGACCGCACTCGCCAGCACATCGGCCAGCAGCCGATAGTCGCGCGGCGGCAGCGTCACCGCGTGTTCGGCCGCCGACCGCCGGTACAGCTTGGCCGGCCGTCCCGCACCCGGCCCGCCACTGCGCGACGCGTAGGACGTCTCCAGCAGTCCGGCCTCGGCCAGCTTGTCCAGATGGAAGGCCGCCAGGGTGCGGCCGACGCCCACCGCCTCGGCGACCTCGTTACGGCTCACCGGTTCCGCCTGTGTGACAACGTACTCGTACACCGCCCGGCGCACCGGCTCCCGCAGCGCCCCGACGGCCTCCAACGACATGCTGCCGACGCTACCCGCCCGATCACTGTCACCTGCCGAGGCTGCGGCGCCCGACCAGGTTCGCCGGTCCGGGCGGCGACACGGCCAACATGTCCGGGTACCGCACTAGTCTGCCGTCATGGCGAGCACTGAGCTGGATGAGTTGATCGTCGCGGACGCCGACGCCCTGCGTGCCTGGTTGTCGGTCAACCACGCCACGTCGCCCGGCGTCTGGCTCGCCCTCACCAAGAAGGGCGGCTCGGTCACCACCGTGACCTGGCAGCAGGCGGTCGACGAGGCCCTGTGTTTCGGTTGGATCGACGGGCAGGCCCGCAAACGGGATCACGAGACCTCCTGGATCCGGTACACCCCTCGCCGACCCCGCAGTTCCTGGTCCCAGCGCAACGTGGCCCACGTCGCCCGGCTGGAGGCGCAGGGGCGGATGCTGCCATCGGGCCGCGCCGCCGTGGAGGCCGCGAAGGCGGACGGCCGATGGGCGGCCGCGTACGCCCCACCGTCGGAAGCCGAGGTGCCGGACGACCTCCTCGCCGCCATCGCGGCCGAGCCCGCCGCCCAGGCCATGTTCGACGTGCTCACCAAGACCAACCGGTTCGCTCTCATCCACCGCCTCAACGCCGTGAAGCGAGCCCAGACCCGGGAACGAAAGATCGGCGAGTTCGTCGCCATGCTGGCCCGCCACGAGACGTTCTATCCGCAGAAAGCCCGGCCCCAGCCCACGCCGGACTGAACTTCCGCAAAAAATCTTGGCGTGCCTGTCGATCGGGGTGGGTCCTCTTCGTAGCTCTGGTGAGAGCCCGGCACCGAGCCGGACGAGACGCCTGCTGGAGGGCACGATGAGCACCACCACGAACACCACCCGCGCCACCCTGCCGGCCACCGGTGCGCTGATCGGAACCGGCGTTGTCGCGACGGCTGCCGCCAGCGTCGCCACGATGGCCGTCGCCGCCGCCGGCAACGCGGCCGGTGTCAGCCTCGACATCGGCGCAGCCCCGATCCCGGTCGCCGGCTTCAGTGTGCTGACCGCCTTCTTCTCGCTGATCGGCGTGGTCATCGCCGCGCTGCTGTCCCGCTTCGCCCGACGTCCGCGGCGCACCTTCGTCCGTACGACAGTGGTGCTGACCGTGCTGTCGCTGGTGCCGGATGTGATCGTCGACGCCGGCCCGGCCACCAAGGCGTTGCTGATGCTCACCCACCTGGTCGCGGCCGCGATCGTGATCCCCGCTGTCGCGCGCCGCCTGGCCGCCTGAGCCCACCCATCGAGTTACCGGAGGATCGTCATGAAGCAGTACCTGCTGTCCGTGCACTTCGTCGAGGGCGCGCCGGAGCCGTCCGACGAGGAGATGCAGACCATGTTCAGGGAGACCGGCCGGGTCAACGACGAGATGCAGGCCGCCGGCGCCTGGGTCTTCGGCGGAGGGCTCCGGTCGCCCGACAGCGCCACCGTCGTGCGGATCGAGAACGGCGCCACCACCATGAGCGACGGGCCGTTCGCCGAGACGAAGGAACACATCGCCGGCTTCTGGGTCATCAAGTGCGCCGACCTGGACGAGGCGCTCGCCTGGGCCGAGAAGTGCGCCGCGGCCTGCGGCCCGGTCGAGGTGCGCCCCTTCGACGACCTGTCCCAGGCCTGAACCGGAGCCGGTCACCCGACATGGACCTGGCGAACGTCTACCGCGCGGAGTACGGCCGCTGCGTCGCCACCCTGGCCCGCCTCCTCGGCGACATCCACCTCGCCGAGGAGGCGGTGCAGGACGCCTTCACCACGGCGCTGCAGAAGTGGCAGACGCTGCCGCCGAACCCCGGCGCCTGGATCGTGACCACCGCCCGGAACCGGGCCGTCGACCGGCTCCGCCGGGAGACCACCCGCGAGGCCCGGCACGCCGAAGCCCTGCTACTGCACCAACCGGACGAGCCCCAGGAGGTGGGACCGGTGCGGGACGACCAACTCCGACTCATTTTCACCTGCTGCCACCCGGCGCTCGCCCCCGACGCGCGTACCGCCCTCACGCTCCGGCTCCTCGGTGGCCTCGACGTGCCGGAGATCGCCCGGGCCTACCTGATCCAGGAGGCCACCGTCGCCCAGCGGATCGTGCGCGCCAAGAAGAAGATCCGCGACGCCGGCATCCCGTACCGGGTGCCCGCCGAACACGAACTGCCGGATCGGCTACCGCCCGTGCTCACCGTGCTCTACCTGATGTTCAACGAGGGCTACACGTCCACCGCGGGGCCGCTGATCAGGACGGACCTGTGCACCGAGGCGATCCGGCTCGCCCGCGAACTCGCCGCGTTGATGCCCGACGAACCCGAGGTGCTCGGCCTGCTCGCCCTGCTGCTGCTGACCGAGGCACGCCGCCCGGCCCGGCTCGGCCCGACCGGGGAACTCGTCCCGCTGGCCGATCAGGACCGGTCGTTGTGGGACCGGGATCTCATCGCCGAAGGCCACGACCTGGTCCGCCGCTGCCTGCGGCGCAACCGGCCCGGGCCGTACCAGATCCAGGCCGCGATCAGCGCGGTGCACACCGACGGCGCCGCCACCGACTGGCCACAGGTCCTGGCACTGTACGACCAACTGCTCGCGCTGGCACCGACGCCGATCGTCGCGCTCAACCGGGCGGTCGCGGTGGCGGAGGTACACGGCCCGGCGGTGGCCCTCGCCGCGTTGGCGGACATCGACCTACCCGGCTACCACCGGCTGCCCGCCACCCGCGCCGAACTGCTGGCCCGGCTCGGCCGCGACACGGAGGCCCGGGCCGCCTACCACGAGGCCATGGCACTGGCCACCAACCAGACCGAACGCGCCTTCCTGCAACGTCGGCACACCGAACTCACCCGGACGAGGAGAACCTCATGACCGTCACCTACACCTTCGACGTCTTCGCCAGCCTCGACGGCTACGGCACCCACAGCGGCGACTGGGGCGGCTACTGGGGCAAGCAGGGCCCCGAGCTGCTCGCGCACCGCCTCGCCGTGTACCGCGCGGAGCAGCGCATGGTCTTCGGCGCCGACACGTACCGGGTGTTCGCGCAGCTGCTGGCCGAGAGCACCGAGGAGTCCGAGGTACGCGACGCCTGGGTCACCCGGATGCGCAACCTCCCGGCGACGGTGGTGTCGAACACCCTCGAAGCTCCCCTTGACTGGCCGGACGCGACAATCGCGCGCGGCGACGCCGTCGACGTCGTCGCCCGGCTGAAGGAGGAGTCCGACATACCCCTGCGGTCGCACGGCAGCCTGTCGATGAACCGGGCGCTGATGGCCGCCGGCCTGGTCGACCGCGTCCAGGTGACCGTCTTCCCGGTGATCACGGGCCAGACCGGCACGGAACCCGTCTTCCAGGGCGCGGCCGACTTCGACCTGGAACTGCTCGAAAGCCGGACCCTCGACGGCCGCGCCCAGGAACTCATCTACCGCCCCACCCTGCACGTCTGACTCCGCCCGGCCCCTCGGTCACCGCCGCACGGGCACGGCTATCTGTCAGGGCTCTGTCAGGTATTCGTACGGCACGACGCCTTCCTGCTCGAATCAGGGACATCGCCTGGATCCGCGTGGGGGAAGGATTCACGTGCACCGCAGCGCAAATGTGGATGTGATCTCCGAGGAGCACAACGAGCAGGTCAGAAGGCTCGACCCGTTGCGGTTGGACAGCGAGCTTCGGATGTTGCCCAGGTTGAACAGGGCCGCCGATGTCGCCGCGTTGGCACGGGTGCTCGGCGCTGCGCTTCCCCCGGCGGAGAGCATCGCGGCCTTCACCACCGCGGAGTGTCTCGCCGCCATGCGTGATCTCGGCATGTATCTCGGCAGCCTGCAACGGCACGGGGTGTCCGCCTTCGACGCCGTGCCGGGCGCGACCAGGTCATTCCAACTGCTGGGCCAGCGTACCGGGATGATTCCGCGGGACACGGTGTACCACTACACGTCGTGGAATCCGACGGGTGAGCGGGAACGGCTCTACACGGGGCACCCGATGGAGCGCAGCCTGATCAACGCGGTACGCACCTGCGTGCCGAACCTCGCCCACGCGGTCGACGTCGGACGCTCGCTGATGCAGGAGGACCCGGCCGCGCCCGTCCACGCGGAGCGGATCGCGTCGCTCGCCGCGCACATCGCGGTGGCGGACACGGTCATGAGCGGTATCCAGGCGAGCGTCACCCCCGAGTTCTTCGCGCGGGTGCTCAGACCGTTCTACGAGGACGTCCGCGTCGCCGGCCACACCTACATGGGACCGGCGGCGGCCCACATTCCGATCTTTCTCATCGACCTGCTCCTGTGGGCCTCGGACCGAGGAAGTCCGGGATATCTGCAGTTCTGCCGTGAGGTGTCAGCGCAGACCCTGCCGCAGTGGCGGGAGCGGTACGCGGAGTGGGCGAACACGCCATCCATCACATCCCGCGTCGTCGCGGCCCTCGGCACCTCCGGCGCACGGTCCCCGGACGAGATCGTCGAGGCCAGTGCGAGGAGCCTGCGGCGAGCCCTGCAGACCCTCACGTCGTTCCGCGGAAAGCATCTGGTGATGGCGCGACGCGCCTATCAGGAGGAACTCCGACTGTATGAACTGGGCAGTGGCGGCGGGAGTGTGGGGCTCCTTGAGGAGATCCTCGCCCTGACAAGACAGAACCGCGCCCTGCTCAACGCCACCGCTGCGCAGCGGGTCCAACTGCCGTGACGTACCCGGAAGGTAGGACGCTGACGATGGAGATCACGATAGTGGGGGCCGGGGTCGCGGGGCTGGCCACCGCGCTCAGCCTGCACGCGGCGGGCTTCGACCGGGTCACGGTCTTCGAGGCGGAGCCGGATCTGCGTCCACACGGGCTCGGGCTCAACATTCTGCCCAACGCCGTGCGGGAACTCGCCGAACTCGGGCTGCTCGACGAGTTGCAGCAGCACGCGGTCCGCACCCGGGAACTGGCGATGTACAACACCCGTGGGGATCTCGTGTGGCGCGAGGATCGCGGCACTCAGGCGGGTTACCGATGGCCGCAGCTTTCGATCTCCCGTGCCCGGCTCGTGACGGTTCTGGCCGACGCGGTACGACGGCGCCTGGGTGACAGGGCCATCGTCGCCGACGCACGGCTCGTCGGCCTGCACAGCGAGCCAGGTCGGACGTACGGGACCTTCATGGACCGGGACGGCACCACGCGTACGGTCGACACCGGGCTTCTCATCGGCGCGGACGGCATTCACTCCGCTGTCCGGGCGACGTTCTACCCGGCCGAGGGACCGCCCCCGGCCAACGGCATGACGATGTACCGAGGGACCGCCTGGGGCCGCCACTTCCTGACGGGCAGCACGATGGCGGTGCTCGGTGACGACCGGCGGCGACTCGTGCTGTATCCCGTCGACAGGGACAACGCCACGAACAAGTCTCTGATCAACTGGGTCGCCGCCTTCCCTGACGACGAGGCCGACCCGTTGCCGCACGATCGCACGGACGCCGCCGACCGGCGCGCGGCCGTACTTCGCCAGTTCGGCAGCTGGGCGCCGCCGGGAGTGGACCTACCCCGCCTGCTCGACGACACGGCGGACGTCCAGCGGTACCCGATGATCGACAGAGACCCGATCCCGCGCTGGAGCTTCAACGACGTGACGCTTGTGGGCGACGCCGCCCACGCCATGTATCCGGCCGGGTCCAACGGGGCCACCCAGGCCATCGTCGACGCCCGGGTGTTGTCGTGGCACCTGGCGACTCACGCCGATCTGGGCAGCGCCCTGCGCGCCTACGAGGACGAACGCCGCCCGCAGATGACCGAGTTGCAGCACGCGAACCGCTCCCTGGGGCCCGAGAAGGTGATCACGCTCGCCCACCAGCGGGCACCGCACGGGTTCACGGATGTGCGGGAGGTCTTCAGCGAGGCGGAACTCGCGGAAATCTCCCGCAGCTATGCCCGGACCGGCAGGTTCGACCAGGACTGGGTCAACTCCCGACCGTCGCTGGGCGTAGCTCGGCAGCCCGGCAAGAGCGCGGGTACCAGCACGGCGGCGGCGGACCTCGCCGGGCGCAACGACGAGTCCAGGGCGGTGAAGGAGACCGGCTTCATCACCGCCGTCATCAGAGCCATTGAGCACGACCGCCCCGACGCCTACCTGGTGGACCGGTACGCCAAGCTGTTGAGCACCCCGGTGTCCCGGAAGATGACGGAGGCGGCGCTGGCCGCCGGCGGCACCGTCGGGTCCGTGATCGTCCGAGCCCGGTTCGGTGACATCGCGCTTCAAGCGGCGGCCGACGCTGGCATAACCCAGGTGGTCTGTCTGGCGGCCGGCAGTGACACCCGGGCATGGCGACTGGATCTTCCCTCGCGTACCCGGTTCTTCGAGGTCGACCTGCCGGGCCAGTTGGAGGCCAAGGAGCGGATGTTGGAGCCGGTCCGGGACCGGCTCCTCTGCCGTCGGACCTCCCTC
Source organism: Verrucosispora sp. WMMD703 (assembly GCF_049178935.1). Lineage (NCBI taxonomy): Bacteria > Bacillati > Actinomycetota > Actinomycetes > Micromonosporales > Micromonosporaceae > Micromonospora > Verrucosispora sp. WMMD703. The sequence continues at coordinate 4,312,376 of NZ_JBMHMM010000004.1, forward strand.
GGCGCGGATCTTCGGCATGACACGTGGCCGCAGCAGTTGCGGGCAACCGGCTACGAACCAGACGAACCGACGGTCTGGATCATCGAGGGGCTGCTTCCCTACCTTGAGATCGAGGATTTCACCCGGCTGATCGGGACCGTGCGGAAGATGTCGACGCGCGGTTCGGTACTGCTTGTCGACGCGCCGCACACCGACTACTACACCGATCCGGCCAACGAGACGTTTCTGGCCTTCATGACGTCACGGGGATCCGCCTTCCAACTCGGCTTCGACGACCTCGGCGACTTCCTGCGCCACCAGGGCTGGACGGCGGAGGCATACACGCTGCGGCAGCTCTACGCGGGCGAGTGCTCGTGGCTGCCCGCGCCGCCCGAGCGCCTCTGCCCGCCCCGTGACCATCACTGGGTTGCTCGCGCCCAGCTCGACTGAGCAGCCTCACCCCGACCGACCTCAACGCCCAACCGATGACGGCACTCCCCTGGCCGCACCGAGCACGACCGCGGCCTCGCGGAACGGTGCGGTCGGCAGTTCCGCGATGCCGCCACCGATCTGGCCGACGCCGGGCCGTCGGTGCACGATGCCGGTGTTTACCGACGGACCAAAGCCGGCACGCGCCACCCGATGCACATCGATGCCGGTGGCGACGCCCCGGAAATCGTCGCCGGCCAGCCTGAACCGGTCCCCCGGCGCGGCGGTGATCTCGCGCATCCGGGCGGTGTGCCGCGCGACACTCGCCGCCGACCAACCAAGCTGCGCGGCGACCACGGGGCTGGCGGCAAGCGCCACGGCGCCGAGACCCACGACCTCCATGACGAAGGAGTCACCCGCGATCGGGTGGGCGTCCGCCGGGCGGTACCCGTCGAAGAGCACGACCTCGCCCACCGGCGCCTCGGTGACGAACCACCGGTCGCCGGTACCGCTGACCCGGACGCCGAACTCGTTCCCGTTGGAGGCCAGCGCGGTCACGATCGGACTGCGGTCATGGCCGTGTGCGGTGTCGGCGAGCAGGCGAGCCGCGGGTGTGGCGAACGCCCCGAACAGGTGCAGGTTGGCGCGGCACCACCGGGCCACGCGGGACACGTCCGGGCCGGACAGCTGGCGACCCAGCAGGGTGGCGAAGACCTGGGTCAGTAGCAGGGAGCTACCCGCTACGGTGCGGGCATGGCACTCGTCGCCACGGCGCAGGGACTCGGCCATGATGCGGGTCACGTTGATCGGTGTCAGCCGGGCGACCTGGTCGAGCACTGGTACGACGACCTGGCCGATCCACCGGATCTGGTCGAGCACCTGCTGCTCGTGACAGCCGAAGCGCAGGCACGCGCCAGCGCCGTTCTCCAGCGGACCGAACGCCTGCCGCCCGTCGGCGTCCGCCACGACCACGACCGGCATGGACGGCGACAGCACCCCCGTCATCGGCACCACGGCACCCACATCGACCGACGGCAGCAGCCGCACCTCGCGGCGGTCGATCAGCCGCTCGGCGGCGGCGGGGCTGTCGGCCTCTTCTTCGAGAAGCAGTGCGCCCACGATGGCCGACCGCATCGGTGCCGGCGCGTCGGCGATGTCCAGCGGCGGACCGGGGTGCAGGAAGGTGCGGCGATCCAGCTCGGCGCAGACGGCGCCGGCGAGGTGCGCTCCGGCCAGGTTGACCTGCACGCTCTCCCAGCCGGGGAACGGCTGCTCCGGGCCGTGGTCAGCGGGTGGGCCGGGCATGGCCGTCCTCCTGCGAAACCGCGGTGACCTCCGCTGCGTCGAGCGGCGGCACGACCGGACCGGCCAGCAGAGCCGCCACGTCACTGCGACGGATCAGCGCGCGGCCCAGCATGGCCAGGTCCTGTTCGTCGATGCCGTGTTCCCGCATGAGGGCCCGCGCCGGTTCCGTGATCACCAGGGCAGCGGGCACGACCCGTGGGGCTTGCGGCGTACGGTCGGCCTCCTCGCGGTCCGGGCCGGCAACCGGCGGCGGCGCCTGCGACGGCGGCGTCAGTACCGCCACGACCTGACCCGGCCGGCAGTCGGCGCCGGCCGGCAGTCGGCGGCTCAGCACCCCGGTGTGCTCGGACACCAGGTCCTCCAGGGCCTTCGACGTCTCGACCGTCGCCACCGTCGCGCCGCTCTGCACCGTCGCGCCGTCGTCGACCAACCATTCGACCAGCACGTACGAGGCATCGTTGGTGTTGAGCCGGGGGATTCGGATGTCAGCCATTGACCAGCTCCTTGACGGCGTGCCGGATCGTGCCGCTCTGCACCAGCACCTGTCGTTCCAGGTGGGCTGCGGCGGGAATGATGCTGTCGAGCGAGTGGATCAGGCGGATCGGTGCGGCCAGGGTGCCCCACAGGGATGGATGCAGAGCCGCTGCGACCTCGGCGCCCCACGTGCCGCCGGCGGTGCTCTCCTCGATCACCGCCACCCGCCGCGCCGGCCCCGTCAAGCTCAGCAGGGGCGCCCGGTCCACCGGGTAGAGCCGGGACACGACAAGCAGCTCGGCCACGATCTCGTCGTGCAGAAGCAGCTCACGCAGCGCCTCGACGGCGCGGTGCACCAGCGCGCCGGAGGTGATGAGCACGCAGTCCGGCGGTACCGGGTCGTGCAGGCGGATCCGGGCCACGCCGTCGGTGAGCTCGTAGCCGAAGAGGTCGTCCACCATGCCGCCGGTGAACATGCGTTCGCCGTAGAGGACCTTGCCCTCGAACAGCACGGCGGGCACCCCGTCATCGAGCATCCGGGTGAGCAGCGTGTGGTTGTCGTGCAACGGCGACACCTCGTAGAGCGCCAGCCCGGGTACGCCGACGAGATGTTTCTGCGGGGTCTGGCTGTGGGTCGGCCCGTACCCGCGATTCCCACCGGTCGGGCAACGCACCACCAGGCGCAGGGGCAGGCGACGGCCGTACATGGCGGTCGACTTGCTGGCGAAGTTGACCAACTGGTCGAAGGCGAGCGTGACGAAGTCGGCGAACATGATCTCCGCGATGGCGGTGTCGCCGGCCAGGGCCAGCCCGCTGGCGACACCCACCAGAGCACCCTCGCTGATCGGTGTGTTGCGGACCCGGTGGGGATACCGGGTGGAGAGCCCCCGGGTGACTTTGAAGGCGCCACCGTACGGATCGCAGACGTCCTCGCCGAGCAGCATGGCCCGCTCGTCCTCGGCGAACAGCCGGTGCAACGCGGTATTGAGATCGCCGGCCACCCGGGGGGCGGTCACCGTGGGCTCCACGCCGTCAGCGGCCGGGCCAGCACCTCGGCGACGATCCGTTCGACCCGCCGCGACTGCTCCGCGTCGATTCGATCGAACTGCTCAGGGTGCCCGGCCGCGTATCCGGCCGCCCAGTCCGCCGCGCGGACCGCACGCAACTCGGCCGGCGAGCGGGAGTCGTCGCCCTTGCTGTGCGGGCCGAGGCGATGGGTGACGAACTCGACGACGAACGGCCGTGACGCGTGGCGCACCTGCTCCACCAGCGGCCGCAGGGCCGCTCGCAGCCGGTTCACGTCGGTGTCGGTGAACCGCTCGTACGCGATGCCGAAGGCCGCCGCCCGGCCACCGATGTCGCCCGCCATCTGCTGCGCGGTCGGCGTCGACTGGGCGATGCCGTTGTTCTCCGTGACGACGAGCAGCGGCAGCTCCCACCGGGCGGCGATGTTCAGAGCTTCGTAGACCACACCCTCGCCCCAGGTGCCGTCACCGGTGTAGACGCAGGCGAGCGCTCCCGGGGTGGACCGCTTGAGGTGCAACGCCACGCCCGTGGCCACCGGCAGGCTCTGCCCCTGCACGCCGGTGGAGAGGAACCGTTCGCGGAGCAGGTGCTGGCTGCCGCCGACACCGCCGCAGACAGCACCGGCGCGACCGAGCAACTCGGCGAGCAGGCCCTCGGGGTCCGCGTATCTGGCCAGGTAGTGGCCGTGGCCCCGGTGGTTGCTGAAGATGTGGTCGTCGTCGCGCAGCAGGGGCGTCAGCGCCACGGGTACGTACTCCTGCCCGAGACAGGTGTGTGTCGTGCCGTGCAGGAATCCCTGCTCGAAGAGTTTGAGCAGGCTTTTCTCGAAGTGCCGAATGAGCAGCATGGCGGACAGGTCCGCGTCCGACAGTCGGCTGCGCGACGGTGGGCCGGCGCCCTCGTCGAGCACCGCGGTGGTATTGCGCGACCGAGCATGGTTGATCATGCGCCTTCGTTCCCCCGTCGGCGTGAAAGCGATCTGGCAAAGCGCGCGCGACGTCCGATGATAGCGGCTGGATTCGTAAAGTGTCGCCGGCCGCAGTGCGGACCGGCCGGCGCGCGGGCTCCCGGACGACAATAGCCATCCCGTCAAGGCAGCGGGATGGTCCACTATGGTTTTCCGTGGTCCCGGGCCGTTGTCGAGATAGGCGCTTCTCACTGCGCGGGATGCTGGTTGACGACCCGGCGCTAGCCACGGTTCCATCATCGAGGCGTCACGACCGACTGTCACGGCGTCACACCGGAGGCTCAACAGAGACAGGTGGCCACCTTCTTCAGGCGACACCACACCGGTCGTTCAACGGGGGATTCAAATAGCACACATCGCGTACGCCCATGCCGTCGCACCACAATTGGCGACCGCATCGAGGGCTTGGTCAGCAACTGCGCAGAAGTGACGTCAGGTGCGTTGACGCGTGCCCTGACGACAATGTTGTGCGAACTGAACTGACGCTAAGTTAACAATTCGCGTCGTCGGTCGCCACGACACGGGAATGACACCGCGACCGCCGTCGGGAACGGCCTGCCGCCGTCTGGTTCTGCCATATTCGTGCCGGCTGGTGGGGTGTGCCGTGCGCCTCGACCGCGGGACAGGAGCACTCGATGAGTCGGTCCACCATCCGTACGCGATGGCGTACGCCGTGACGGCCGCCCAGCTGAATTTCGGCTTCAAGGTCGCACAGCAGCTCATCAGCTGGTCGCAACTGCAACGGCTCTGGTCCGCCGCCGACGCCGACGGCGAATGGCGGGACGCCTGGCTCTACGACCACTTCCAGCCGGTGAACGCCGCGCCCGACGGCAGCTGCCTGGAAGCGTGGACCCTGCTGGCCGCCTTGGCGACCCAGACCGCACGACTACGGATCGGCGTCCTCGTCACCGGGAACGTCTACCGGCATCCCGCCGTGCTGGCGCACATGCTCGCCACCGTCGACCACGTCTCCGCCGGGCGGGTCGAGTTCGGCTTCGGTGCGGGCTGGCACGCCGAGGAATGCCGGCGGCTCGGCATACCCCTGCCCGCTCCGGCGGAACGGCTCGCCCGTTGGGACGAGGCATGCACCGTCGTGCACCGGCTCTGCACCGAGGACACCGTCCACTTCGCCGGCCGGTACTACCAGGTGGAGGGCGCCGGTCTCAATCCGCGCCCGAGCACCCGGCCCCGCTTCGTCCTCGGGGCCTCCGGACCGCGCGCCCTGAAGGTCGTGGCCCGGCACGCAGACGTCTGGAACGTGGCCGACGGCCAGGTCAGCACCCTGCGTCGGGGCCGGGACGTCCTGGCCAAGCACTGTGTCGACAGCGGACGCGACCCTGCCGAGATCACACTGTCGGCGCAACTGCACGTGGCCGCCGGGGACCTGCTCGCGGCCCGGTTCTGGACGGCGCGGCTGGTGGCCGCCGGGGCCCGGCACGTCGTGTTCAGTCTGCCGCCCGACGCGTCGCCGACGCTGTTGCGCCGGCTGGTGACCGAGGTCATCACCCCGGTACGAGACGAGTGGCACGCGAAATCCCGTCCCGACCCGTCGGAGGTGGCACCATGACGACCCGCACCGCGGTGCCGCCCCGGGTGCGCCGCGCCCTCGCCCGCACGTCCGAGCACGGCTTCCACGGCGCCTGCGAAGACCCGGTGGGTCCGCTGCTGGCGACGTTGGCGGCAGCGGTCCCGCCCAACGGTCGGATCCTGGAACTGGGCACCGGTACGGGGGTCGGCACCGCGTGGCTGGCCGAAGGGATCGACCGGCGCGACGACGCCCGGCTGGAGACGGTCGAGCTGGACGAGTCCCTGGCCGCAGCCGTGCGCGCCGACGACTGGCCGACGAACGTCGTGATCCACACGGGTGACGCCGAGGCGTTGCTGCCCACGCTGGGCCGGTTCGACCTCGTCTTCGCCGACGCCGTCGCCGGCAAGTGGACCGGCCTCGACCTGACGATCGACGCGCTGGCGCCCGGCGGGTTGCTCGTCGTCGACGACATGGACCTGGGGCGCTACACCGACCCCGAACACCGCGCCGCGGTGCTGCGGGTGGAACGGACGCTGACCGACGACCCCCGGCTCGTCACAGCGCCGATCCCGGCCGGCACCGGCCTGATCATCAGCACCCGACGACCTGACCTTCCGCACGACAGCCGAGATGAGGAGACCCCATGACCACGGCCGTCGCCCCGGCCAGGAGCGCCGAACCGGCCGCGCCGGACCCGGTCGCCATGTTCGCCAGCATGGTGCTGATCCGGGTGTTCGAGGAGCGGATGATGGAGCTGCGCACCGCCGGTGAGGTGATCGGGCCGGTGCATCCGTACGTCGGCCAGGAGGCCATCGCCGTCGGGGTGTGCGCGGCACTGACCCAGGCGGACTCCCTGGTCAGCCACTACCGGGGGCACGGGCACGCGATCGCCCGCGGGGTGGACCTCGACGCCCTCACCGCCGAGCTGTTCGGCCGAGCCGCCGGGCTGTGTGGCGGTAAGGCAGCCGCGCTGATCAGTGACAGCCGGACCAATCTGCTGATGTCCAGCGGCATCGTCGGCGCCGGCGTACCCGTCGCCGCCGGCGCCGCCATGGCCGCCCAGGTACGCGGTGAGCCGGCGGTCAGCGTCGCGTTCATCGGTGACGGCGCCCTGGGCAGCGGCGCGGTGCACGAGACCCTCACCATCGCCGCCGTGCAACGGCTGCCGCTGGTGCTGGTCTGCGAGCACAACGGGTACCAGGCCGGCAACCGCACCGAGGAGGTCTATCCCGAGGTGTCACTGCTACGCCTGGCCGAGGCACACCGGGTCCGCGCGGTGGGGATCGACGGCAACGACGTGGCCGCGGTCGCGACGGCGGCCCACGATGCCGTGCGACTCGCCCGGGGCGGCGGGGGCCCGACGTTCATCGAGGCGCGGACCTACCTGACCCGGTTCCACCTGCAGTTCGAGCGCCCTTCGCCGGAGGTGCGGCCATCGGACGAGATGGCGGCGTGGCGGGCGCGGGATCCGATCGACACCGCACGACAGAGCCCACCCCTGCGGGACCGGCTGTCGGACGCGGACGTCGAGGCCATCTGGGAGCGGGCCCGCGAGCGGGTCGAGCGCGCCGTCGAAACCGCCCGCAGCTCCCCATGGCCGGCACCGGAGGAAGCGGCGACGCATGTCTGGGCGGAGGAACCGTGAACGAAGTCGGTCTGCTGGATCTCGTCCTCGAAGAGGAGTTCACCCGGGATCCGAACCTGGTGTTCCTGGCCACCAACTCACCGGCGTCGCTGCGCCGACGATTCGGCTCGGACCGGGTGCGCATCTGCGCGATCTCCGAACAGGCGATGACCGGCATGGCGGTCGGCGCGGCAATGAGCGGCCTGCGGCCGATCGTCGACCTGAACCGGGCCTCGTTCGCCATGCTGGTGATGGACCAACTGGTCAACCACGCCGGCCGGATGCACTATCTCTCCGGCGGCCAGTACCGGGTGCCGATGATCGTGACGTCGGCGACCCGCGGGCGGCAGCAGCTCGGCCCGCAGAACGAACAGTGTCCGTACGGCATCTTCATGCAGACACCGGGTCTCGCCGTGGTCGTACCCGGCTCGTTGCGGGACGCGTGCGCGTTGCTCCGCGGCGCGACGCGGTGGCCCGGCCCGGTCCTGTACTTCGTCGCACCGGAGCTGAACCGTCAGCGGGGGCTGAGTGCCGCGCTCGCCGCCGCTCCGCTGCGCTTCGGCGAGGCCGCGCACCTGCGTCACGGCGACGCGGCCACGATCGTGGCGATCGGTGGCGCCGTCAAGGTCGCGTCGGACGCGGCCGACGCGCTCGCCGCCGACGGCGTGCACTGTGACGTCCTCGACCCCCGCACGCTGGTCCCGCTGGACACCGCGGCGTTGGCCGCATCGGTCCGCCGTACCGGGCGACTGGTCTTCGTCGACGACGGCCCGCGCTCCGGTGCGCCCGCGCAGGTCCTGTCCCGGCTGCTCGACGAGCCCGGGGTGGCGGCTGCGGCCGGTGGGCGGATCGGGTTCGTGTGCCAGCCCGACGTTCCGGTGCCGTCCGCTCCCCCACTGGAAGAGACGATGTGGCCGACCGAGGGACGCATTCGCGCCGAGGTACAGCGGGTGCTGGGCGAGCCGGAATGACCGAGGCCCTGCGTACGCTGGCAACTCCACCGCCAGCGTCCCGCGTCGTATCCGCGCAGCCTCCCCTGCGCAGTCTGCTGCGGCACTCGGCGTTCGCGGTGCAGCGTCAGGCGGACGAGTTGGCCGCCACCGGCCGGGACGTCATCCACCTCGAACTCGGCGAGCCCGACCTGCCGACGGCGGCCCACATCGTGTCGGCGATGGTCAGCAGCGCGCGGGACGGTTGGACGCACTACACGGCCCCGGCCGGTGACCCGGAGATACGCCAGCACCTCGCCGGACACTACGCGCGACTGCTGCGGATGCCGGTGGCCGCCGAGCAGGTGCTGCTCGTGCCCGGCAGCAACATGGTCCTGCACTTCGCCCTGCTGACCCTCGTCGCTCCCGGCGACGAGGTGCTGCTGCCGGATCCAGGCTTTCCGGTCTACGCCGAGCTGGTGCGGCTCGCCGGCGGGGTGCCCGTCAGTTATCCGCTCCGCGGTACGGCCGGCTTCGCCCCCGACATCGCTGAACTGGCCGCCCGGGTCACCGCCCGGACCCGCCTGCTGGTGGTCAACTCACCACACAATCCCACCGGAGCCGTCCTGCTCCCGGAGACCGCCCGGGAGCTGACGGACCTCGTCCGGCGGCACTCCTTCTACGTGCTGCGCGACGAGGCGTACCGGGGGTTGAACTGGACCGGTGTGGACACCGACGCGGTGCTGGCCGAGCTGCCGCCGGAACGCGTCATCGTCTCGGAGACACTGTCGAAGAGTCATGCCATGTGCGGCTGGCGGGCCGGGATCATGGTGGCTCCCCCACACCTCGCCGCCGACTTCACGGTCCTGATGACCAACACGAACTGCTGTATGCCGGCCTTCGTCCAGCGGGCGCTGCCCGCAGCGCTGACCGCGCCCGAGACGGCAGCCTGGTCGGCGAGGTACGCCGCCGAGTACCGCGCCCGTCGTGACCTCACCGTCACCCGGCTACTCGACATGCCCTCGGTGCGACTCACCCCGCCGATGGGCGCCTTCTACGCGTTCCCCGACATCAGCGACACGGGCCTGCCGGACGTGGTCTTCGCGCAGCGGCTGCTCGCCGAGACGGGAGTCGCCGTCATGCCGGGCAGCAGCTACGGCCGGCACGGCAGGGGCCATGTCCGGCTGTCGTTCACCCAGCCACCGGACCGCCTGACGGACGCGCTCGACCGGATGCACCGGTTCCTGGCGGAACTGGCGTGACGCCCGGGCCACGGCCGTTCCCCCGGTCGTGGCCCGAAGTTCTTCAGCGACCGTCGTCTGCGGCAACCCAGGCCGCGCGACGAACCGCAGGATCGACCGAGAGCCGATCGGTGGGGCCGTCGGCCCGCCGTCCCGTTCCCTCGGCGAGCACCGGGCACTTCTCCCACGCCAGCCGGTCGTCCGGATCGTCCGGCCCGTGGGCGCACCGGACGTAGCGGGACGGTGCGCGAACATCCGTCCGCTCGCCGAGCGCGGCGACGAACGCCTCGTGCAGGTCGCCGAGGTCGGCGACGAACGCCGCCCTGGGGTCGCCGTCGGGTGGCCCGGCCAGATAACCGACCAACCCGGAGCCGGTCAGGGCCCGGTCCTCGTCCAGGAAGACCCCACCCACGGTGGCGCCGGGCAGCAGATCGCGCCACAGCGCGCGAGTGCCGGCCAGATCGACCCATCCGTCGGGGCCACGCACCCAGTCCGGGCCGCGCACGACCGACGGCACCCCGATGACCTCGGAGGTCAGCTCTGCGGTGAGGTCGTCGGTCGCCGCTGCGATCACCACCCGTTCGATGCCGTGCAGCAGTGCGACGACGTCCTCCGTCGGCACGTACGCGGTGTCACAGAGCATCGACAGCCGGGTCGCCGCGCCAGCGGTGGCCACGGTCAGGAACACCCGGGCATCCATCAGGTCCCAACCGCCGGCCGGCTCGATCCTCGTGCCGGCGGCCAGCCGGCGTATCGTCCGCTCGTCCGCCGGGTCGGTCGGCACGGCGGACGCGACGCCGTCGCGTACGTCGTTGAAGTAGACGCCGATGCCGAGGACCGCGCCACGCGCGAGGTGCTCGGCGGCCCTCATCCGCCAGGCCGCCTCGGGGTCGTAGTAACCGAACCGGTACGCGCCCACGCCCGCCAGGAAGGTCCGCCGGACGATCCGCGCGAAGGAGTCCTCAGCCAGATCGACCCGGACGATGCCGTCTCCGGCGACCGTGGCGACCAGCCGTTCCCGCTCCGCGTCGCGGTTGGCGCAGATGAGCTGCACCGGCACGACGTCATGGCCGGTGTACCGGCCCAACACGAGAGCCTGCGCCGCCAACAACACCGCCGACGAGGTGACCCGCAGGCGTACGGCGGCAGCCGCGGCGGCGGCGGTGACCGCCTCGCTGTACATGATCGTCCGGCGGAATCGGGGGGACCCGGTGTCGTGGGTGCGGTAGTCGAAGATGGAGGCGGGAATGTTCCGGAGCGTACGGGCCCAGTGCCGCAGGGCTGTCTCGCTCGTGGCGTGCCCCGCCTCGGACCGCTCGTACGCGGCCTGGTCGACGGGCTGGCGTTCGGGAAGCGGCGGCCGTCGCCCGGCCAACAGCGCCGCGAGATCCGCCATGACCAGCTCGGCACCGGTGTGGTCGACGGCCAGATGACTGAACACCACCGCCACGAACCGTGGTCGGTCAGCCTCGGTCAGCACCGCGATCCGTACCGGCCACTCGTGCACCGGCAACACGAGGCCGGCGAGTTGGTACATCCGTGTCCAGGCGGCCGCGTCCGCCGAGGCGTGCCCGGCGGTGGACAACGGCTCCACCGCGACCGGCAGCTCGCCGGAGCCCTGCACCGTCTGCCGCAGGGTCGAGTCTGCGAACTCGAACACGGTTCGCAGCGTCTCGTGCCGGCGAAGCAGTTCACCGAGTGCGTCGGCGACATCGGTCAGACCGCACCGCTGCGGCACCGGCAGAACCCGCCCCGCGTTGAAGTACGGATCGTGCTCCCCCATGAACTGGATGCAGGACCAGATGGCCCGTTGTCCCCAGGTCGCTTCCGCCTCGACGGTCCGTTCGTCCGTCACCCGGACGAGAAGGGAGTTCGGCATCTTGTCGTCCCCCCGTGCGGCGGGCCTCATTCGGCCGGCAGGAACCGCTTGCGGATCCGGCCCAGTGTCCGGAAGTCATCGACGCTCAACTGCTGCAGGTCGATCGGACTGCCGGAGACCTCCTCCAGGAGGTAGACGAAATCCAGGAAGTCCAGCGAATCGATCAAGCGGGCCTCGATGAGGTCGTCGTCCTCGCCGATGTCGCCGGTCAGCGACGGGTTCCTGCTCCGGATCCACTCGCGGATCTCATCCATGTGGGTACTCCTCGATCGAGTCGGGGTCAGCGGACCAGGCCACCGCGATCGCCGCGGCCCAGCCGTCCTGATGGGTGATGCTCACCGCGACCGAACGCACGCCGCGGTACTCGGCGTGCCGCCCGGCCCGGCCGGACAACCGCACGACCGGAGCGCCGTGCGGCAGCCGCAGCACCTCGATGTCGTGCCAGGCCACAAGGTCGTCCGGGCGCAACGCCTTGACGACCGCCTCCTTGGCGGCGACCCGGCCGGCCGCCCGTTCGGGCAGATCACCGCGGACGAGTCGCAACTGCTCCAGTTCCGCCCCGGTGAACATGTCGGCCAGCCAGCGGTCCCCGTGGCGGTCGATCGCGCGGCGGACCCGATCGACCGCGACCAGGTCGAGACCGACCTCCGGCGCATCACCGACCAGCCGGCGCAGTGCCTCGACAGGCCCACACCCCGGTCCGCGACCGTCGAGATCCCGGCCCGGCAGATCCCGGAGCCCCGGACCTCGGCCCGCCAGGTCCCGACCGTCCGGTGCGCCCGGCGGCACCGTGCGGGTCACAGCGCACTTCCGACCCGCGCGACGGATTCGCCGGTGGCCGGCAGGCCCGTCAGACGCGACACGATCTCCGCGGCCGGCTCCACCGCCGTCACCCACCGGGCGCCGGTACCCGCATAGCGGGCCATCTCGGCGATCCCGCCCTGCGTCTCGACGGTCGGCACGGCGGCGGACCCGCGCGGCACCGGCAACCGCCGGCCGGTAACCGTGGTCCAGGCGACGAAGCGGCCGGCCGGCGGTTGCGCCGCCTGCGTGACGGCCGAACGCAGCACCCGGTGCCGACGACCCGGCCAGCCGATCGCGAACCGGTCGGTGACGGTGGTGGCGTCCTCGCCGGCCGCCACGATGGCGGCCTGGTAGTCCGGATGCGCGGCCGCCTCCGCCGCGACCACGAACGCCGTGCCGCACAGGCAGCCACCCGCGCCGGCCCGCAGGTGCTCCGCGACCTGGTCGGCGCGCTGGATACCACCGGCGGCCAGCACCGGCACCGACACGCCGCGGTCCAGCACCTCGGCCAGCAGATCGGCCACCGGCCGGTCCCCCAGATGGTGTCCGCCGGCCTCGACGCCCTGCACGGCGAGCACGTCGGCGCCGTCCGCCGCCGCCCGCTGAGCGTCGGCGGCCGACCCGACCTGGACCAGAACGGTGTGCCCCGCGTCGTGCGCCCGGGGTATCAGCCACGACGGCGGCAGGCCGTACACGTTGATCACCAGTCTTCGGTCGGCGGCGTCCAGCACCGCGGCGACCTGCGCGGGCAGCGTCGCCCCGGCAACCTCCGGGATGACGTTGACGCCGAAGGTGGCCGCGGTGTTCTCCGCCGTGCGGCGGACCAACTCGGCGGCGGTCGACGCGTCGACGCGGTACAGCGCCACCGTCCCCAACGCGCCGGCTTCGGCCACCGCCGCGGCCAGGGCGGGGCCGGCCACCCCGCCCATGCCGGCCTGCACCAGGGGCAGCCGGACGCCGAGCACACCGGCGGTGACCGGGACGTCAGCCACTGGCCCGCTCCGCGACCGCCAGCGCAGCGCGCACCGACCCGTGCGCGCACACCATCGCGTGAATCCAGCGTTCGACACCGAACGCGGTGCACGAGCTGTACGCGTTGTCGGCACCGAGCCGGATGTCGAGCCGCTCACCGAAGAAGTTGCGATGCCGGTTCACCGAGGCGATGGCGGTGCCGTCCACGGTGACGAACTCGTGCTTGACCGGGTCCAGCATGGCCAGCCGGGCCCGGGAACCGGTGCGGTCGTAGAACGGATCGTTGGCCGCCTCCACCGTCACCGGCACGCCGAGCCGGTTGGCGAGGTCGAGGATCATCTCGCGGGAGACGTTCAGGTGCCCGGCGGCACCCTCCTGGTCCCCCACGAACAGGATCTCCCGCATGTGGAAGCCCCAGAGCCGGCGCAGGCCCTCGAACCGCTCCTCGTTGCGGAAACATCGGCCGGTCGCGGACAGCCGTACGGGGGCGTCGAGGCGGACGCCCGTCATGGCGGTGAGCAACCCGTAGCAGGTCGCGGAGGGCAGGAGGTAGCCGGTCGGCACGGTGTCCAGCGCGGTGGGGTCGGCGCCGGCGGCGGCCTCGGCGGTCGCCTCGGGTGTCAGGCGGGCGGCCAGCACGCCCAGGTGCGGAAAGTTACGGAAGTAGTCGAGCCGGACGAGGTCCGCCGCCGGCAGCAGCGGCGGCCCGACCACGGGCGCCGCGCCGAACCGCTCCGCGACCCCGACGAAGAGCCCGTCGAGAAGGTGAAAGAGGCGAGCCTGGTCGGGGTCGAGCACGATCAGCCCGGGGCCCGGGTCGCGCAGCGCCGGCACGGCGCCGAGATGAGCTTCGGTCGGGCCCGCGGTCATGCCAGCACCCCGATCCGTCGGTAGAAGCTGTACGCGCGCCCGGCGAAGGCGTCGTGCACCGCTCGGCGTCCCGGGTCGGCCAACAGCCGCTGCCGGAACGCGGCGGGCCGGTCGATCCCCGCGTCCCGGTAGGCGTCCACGCTGTACATCTGGTGCAGAGAGGATTCGATGTACCGGGCCACGTACCGGCGGGCCTGCTCCACCTCGGCCGGCTCGCAGGTGGCCCGCAACCGGTCGAACAGCACCCGGACGAGGTGGCAGCCGAACGCGATGTGCCGTGACTCGTCCTGGTGGTGCACCCGGTTGATGGCCCGGATCGTCTCCGGCAGAGTGGCGTCGGCCGCCATCCGGCTGTTGAAGTAGTCGACGATGATCTCGAAGATGAGGATCCGGCTGAAGACGATGAAGTGGTCGACGACCGGGCTGGCCGGCTCCCGGGGAAACGCCATCGTCCGGTCCGGATAGATCTTCCCGCCGTAGCGCAGGCAGAACTCGGCGAAGAACCACATGTGCTCGTTCTCCTCACCGAGGAAGTGATGGAAGAACGGGGTGGGGATCTCGAATCCGGGCGTGTGTATCCGCGCCACGACCTCGGTCATCAGGTCCCGGATCCCGTGCACGTTGAGGCTGTAGAAGTGGATGCTCTCCCACTTGGACAGCGCCAGTCGCTGCGCCGACGACAGTTCGGCGGCCGCCTCGGTGCCGTGCACGGTCATCAGGTCGGCACTCATCCACGGAATGCTCTCGTCGATGTGATCCGGCCACTCGAACGTCTGGTAGGGGTTGTAGTAGTTCTCCTCGGCGGTGTGGGTGAGGCGGTCCACCGCGGTCCGCATCTCGTCGTCCCAGGTCAGTTCGGTCACAGCGGTCATACGGCGCCTCCGGGGGTAGAAGACCTCTGCACGATCTCGGGCGTGTCCTGCGATGCTCCGGCGGGCGCGTCGAGGTGTACCCAGTCCGGACCGCTGCGGGTCCAGTCGGGTCCGCGCCGAACCACGGCGAGCCCGGCGACCGCGGCGAGGTCGGAGATCCGCAGATCGTCGGCCTCCACGGCGGTGACCAGGATCTCCTCGACCGCGCGCAGCAGGGCGAACGCCGTCTCGCGAGCCAGGTAGGCGGTGTCCGCGAGCAGGTACAGCTGGCCGGTGTCGGGGGCCGCGCCGGTGGCGAAGAACGCCTTGGCGTCCACCTTGGCGTGCGAGCCCACCACAAAGGTGCGGGTCCGTGAGCTGAGGCCGCGTAGGCCGTCGGGCGCGGCCGGCAGCCGGGGCCAGACGCCGGAGGCTCGGATGTCGTTGAAGTACGCGGACAGGTCCATCGGAGCGCCCCGCACGAGGCCGGCCTGTTCCCGCAACTGGCGAACGGCCGCCGGATCGTAATGCCCGTACCGGTACGCCGCCATCGCCTGCATGTGGCCCCGCCGCACCGTCTCGGCGAAGGAGCCCGCGTCCAGATCCAGCAGCAGCAGGCCGTCCTGGGCCGCCGGGCCGACCATGGTGCGGAACCGCCGGTCGTGCCGGTTGGCGACGATGAGCTGAAGCGCGACGCGGTCGTGCCCGGTGTGCACCCCGAGCAGGACGCCACAGGCCACGGTCAGCACGCTGGCGGTGCTCACTCCCCACCGGTGCGCGAGCTCCGTGGCGGCCACCGCCAGGGCCGGCGACTCCATGCCGACCCGCACGAACCGTAGCGTCTCCGGTTCCCGTGGCGGGAAGTCGAACAGTGTCCGTGGCGCCTGCGCCAGCGTCCGGGCCCAGTACTCCACCGACTCGGCACCCCGACCGGCGCCGGCGCCGTCGCGTTCGAACGCCACCCGGTCCAGCGGCTGCGTCGGCACGTCACCCGGGTCCGCGCCGGCGACCAGGGCGGCCCAGTCGTCGGTGAGCACCCGGATCGACCAGGCGTCCACGGCCAGGTGCGACAGGGCCAGCGCCAGCTGGGTGGCCACACCGTCGCGGCGCACCACCGCGCAGCGGAACGGCAGCTCCTCGGCGTACCGGAAGGCGCGTGCCGCGAGGTCGGCGGCGACCCGCTGCGCCACCTGCGCGTCGTCGTCCCCGGCCTCGTGCACGTCGACGCAGAGCTCGCCGGCCGCCACAACGGTCTGTCGGGCACCGCCCGGAGTGTCCGCGATCGTGGTGCGCAGCGCCTCGTGCCGCTCCACCAGCCGGCGCAACGCGGCACCGACCCGGTCCAGGTCGGGGCCGCCGACGATCGGCAGCACGTACGGGATGTTGAAGTACGGGTCGTCCTCGTCGAGCCAGCGTACGGTCCGCCAGATCGACTCCTGCCCCCAGCTCAGCGCCGCCTCGGCGGTACGGGTGCCGGCGAACGGCACGGTCATCGACGCCGTCACGTGGACACCCGCGCCTGCATGCCGAACAGCTCCGCGTACAGACCGCCGCGCGCCATCAGCTCGGCGTGGCTGCCACTCTCGGCCACCCGGCCACCGTCCAGCACGACGATCAGGTCCGCCATGCGTACGGTGGAGAACCGGTGCGACACGAAGAGCGTGACGCCACCGTTGACGGCGCCCACCCGCCCGGCGGAGTCCCGGTACCGTTCGAAGATGGCGTGTTCGGCGGCCGCGTCCAGGGCCGCCGCCGGTTCGTCGAGCACCAGCAACAGCGGTCGGTCGCGCATCATCGTCCGAGCCAGCCCGAGCCGTTGCCACTGACCGCCGGAAAGCTCCGCGCCGTCGCCGTACCCCTTTCCGAGCAGCCCGTCCAGACCACCCGGCACCGCGGCCACCGCGCCGCCGGCCTCGGCCCGGTCGACGGCGTCGGCGACCGCGTCGCGGTCCTCGACGCG
This sequence comes from Verrucosispora sp. WMMD703, assembly GCF_049178935.1. NCBI lineage: Bacteria > Bacillati > Actinomycetota > Actinomycetes > Micromonosporales > Micromonosporaceae > Micromonospora > Verrucosispora sp. WMMD703. Next base: position 4,329,214 of record NZ_JBMHMM010000004.1, read on the forward strand.
CGCCACGTCACCGAGCCCGACACTCTCCCGCACCAGCAGTTCGAAGCGCGCGAAGTCCTGGAACAGCGGGGCCACCCGCTTGCGCCACTCGTCGTCCGGCACGTCAGCCAGGTCGCCGTGGTCCAGCAGGATCCGCCCGGACACCGGCTGGTACAGCCCGCAGAGGAGCTTGACCAGCGTGCTCTTGCCGGCGCCGTTCTCACCGACGATGGCAACCGAACCCCCGGCCGGCAACCGCAGGTTGATGTCGCGGAGCACGAGACGGTCGGTTCCCGGGTAGTGGAAACTGACGTTCTCCAGCACGATGCCGTCGTTCAGACGCTCCGGCACCACGCCGGACGACTCGGTGCCCACGGTGGCCGCCGCGCCGGTCGACCGGCGCAGCCGGGTCAGCCGGGCCACGGTCCGGCCGACCCCCTGCAACAGCGCGAGCAGGTTGAGAGCGCTGGCCACCTGCACCGCCACCTGCACCGCCAGGGTGATCACCAGGACCACGTCGCCCACGTCGGCGCGCCCGTCGCGTACCTGAGAGATGATCAGCACCACCGCGCCGCCGTACGCCAGCGCGAACACCGACTGGCCGGCGGAGCGCAGCGTCGCCGCCCGGCGGTGCGCCCGCCACAACAGTCGGGTCGACGCCGACCAGGCCCGTTCGTGCCGGCGCAGCAGTTCCTGCTCGCCGTGGAACAGGCGGATCTCCTTGATCGCGGCCGGAGTGGTGGCCAGTTCCAGCAGGTGCCGTGCCTGCCGGGTGGTTTCGGCGGCGTTCTCCTTGGCCGCGTCGATGGTCGCCTGGGCCCGCTTACCGATGAACACCGGCGCAAGAGCCGCGACGGGCAGCAGGAGCAGCCACGGATTCAGCATCGCCAGCACGACGGTCGTGACGAGAACCTGGAGCAGCAGGCCGCCGAGTTGCAGCACCGCCTCCAGCGCGACCCGGGTGCGGACCAGTTCCTCCTGCACCATCGTCACGCCGTCGGCGAACTCCGGGTCGTCCACCCGTTCCAGCCCGTGGCCCGCGTTGACGTGGCGCAACAGTTCCTCGTTGAGGGCCACCTCGGCCAGTTCGCCAACCTCGAAGTACGACAGGTGCGCGAAGTGGCCCAACATCAGCTCGAAGGTGAGCAGCACCGCGACGACGAGCGCGGCGATGGTGGCCGCCGAGACGTCGCCGCTCAGCGCGGCGTTTGTGAGATCCCGCAGGCCCAGCGCGATGAACGGGGTCGCGGCGTAGCCCAGGAGCATCAACACGCCCGACCGGATGAGCCGGCCACGGTCCAGGCGGGCCGCCAGGCCCAGCATGAAACGGGCGGTACGCAACAGCCCTATCATGCGGTCACCTCCACGAGCGGCTCGTCGTCGCCGGAGAAGCGCCGCGCCTGGAGACGGAACAGCTCGGCGTACTGGCCGCCGGCCGCCATCAGCTCGTCGTGGCTGCCCTGCTCGGTGACCCGTCCGCCGTCCAGGACGATGATCTGGTCGGCGCGTCGTACGGTCGAGAACCGGTGCGAGATGATCACTGTGGTGAGTCCGCGGGTCAGTTCGAGGAACCGGTCGTAGAACTCGACCTCCGCGCGGACGTCGAGTTGGGCGGTGGGTTCGTCGAGCACCAGGACGGACGCGCCGTGCCGCACCGCGAACAGCGCCCGGGCGAGGGCGATCCGTTGCCACTGGCCACCGGAGAGGTCGGTGCCGCCCGCGTACTGCCGGGACAGGATCGTGTCCAGTCCGTGCGGCAGAGCGTCGATCACGTCCTCGGCGCCCGCCCGGCGGGCGGCGGCCAGCAGACCTTCCCGATCGTCGAGGTGGTCCGCCGCGCCCAGGCCGATGTTCGCCGCCGCGTCCAGCTCGTAGTGCACGTAGTCCTGGAAGATGACGGCGAGCCGTTGTTGCCAGTCCCGCGGTGAGTACTGGCGCAGGTCGACGCCGCCGACCGAGATCGCCCCGCCGGTCGGGTCGTAGAGCCGGGCCAGCAGCTTGACCAACGTCGTCTTGCCGGCACCGTTGAGCCCGACGATGGCGGTGCTCCGCCCCGCAGGCAGGGTGCAGGAGACTCCGTCGAGCACCGGGCTGCCGGCCTCGCCGTAGCGGAACGCCACGTCGTCGAAGCGGATCGGGCCGATCGTACCGGCCGGCACCGGCAGGTCACCGGCGACGCCGGCCCGGCCTTCGGCGGCGGTCCGCTCGAACGTGGTCAGCGCCTGGTACGCCTGCATGCCGTACTGGGTCTGCACGTCCGACTCCGGGAAGAACACCCCGAACCGGATCGGGATCAGCACCCCCTGGATGGCGATACCCAGCTGCGTGAGCGTCAGCGTGCCGCTGCCGGCGGCACCGGCCAGCCAGTACAGCACCGTCGCGCCGCCGACCAGCGCGACGGCGGCGTACGCGAGGAACGGGCGCAGCAGGATCCGCCGCCGGCCGACCCACAGCGGATCCAGGTAGGAACGTGAGTCGTCCCGATGCCGGCGCTGGTACCACTCCAGCAGCCCGAACATCCGCATCTCCTTGGCCACCTTGGTGCTGGTGCCGAAGGAGCGCAGATACATCACCCGCTGCCGGCTCGGCAGCAGACTGACCCAGAGCGCGCCGAAGCGGCCGAGGGAACCACGCTGGCCGTACCGGACGATCAACGCGGTCGCCCCGATCAGCAGCGCAGCGGGTACCGAGAGCACGAACCCGACCAGGATGACCGCACCGGCGAGCTGGCTGTACCGCGCGATCAACGCCAGCGCGCCCGCGACCGCGTCACCCGGCGTGGGCAGCACCCGGTCGTAGCCGCCCCGCGCCTCACCGAGCAGCCCGCTGATGTCGGGTCGCTCCAGCACCGCGATCGGGGCTTCGGCAAGGGCGGCGCGGCCCAGCCGCCCGGCGCAGAAGCCGTCCACCCGCCGGATCACCACCTCGCCCAGAGCCGACTGGAACGGCACCAGGATCTGCTGGAGAACGAAGGCGGCCACCGCGATCGTCAGGCTGAGCACGACGGTGCGCCAGGCGTCCGGAGTCCCACCGGCGACTGCCGGCAGGTCACCGAGCACCTGGCCGGTCCAGATGATGAAGGCCATCGGCAGCACGCCGATCGCCAGGTTGAGCAGGACCGCAGCGATGATCACTGAGGCGCCGGCCCGGGGTAGCAGCCGGAAGATGGCCGACCAGCGTTCCCGGGTCGGCCGCGTCCAACCGCGTACGCGTTCGGTCAGGGTGGGCGACACGGCCGCCACCTTTCTCTCGGTCATCGGCGGGCCCGCCGACCGATGACGGCGGTGCGGTCGGCTGCGGTCGGCCGACAGTCCACGTAGTCGAAGCCGGCCTCGGCGAACATGCCGCGCAGCTCCGCCACGGACCAGCACTTGCCGGGGGTCGAGTGCATGAGCAGCACCGAGTACTCCGCCACCGGCAACGGCCCTGATCGTTCATCGTCGATATGGGTGTCGTGCACCACGAGCCAGCCGCCGGGCGGCAGGGCGGCGGCGGAGTTCGCCAGCAGCCGGCGGACCTCGCCGGCTCCCCAGTCGTGCAGCACGTGCGAGTACAGGTGGGCGTCGTACTCACCGGGCAGGCCGGCGAACATGTCGCCGGCCACGACACCGACCCGGTCCGCGTGGCCGCGCGTGGCCAGCAGGGTGCGGGCGACGTCGTCCACCGGCGGCCGTTCGAAGACATCGACCCGCAGACCAGGCAGTCGCTCCACCAGCGCGGAGCCGTAGATTCCGGAGCCACCGCCCACATCCAGGACCGCGCGTGCGGGCAGGTCCGCGATCGCTTCGGCCAGGGCCGGGCCCAGATACGCGCCCCGCGCGTCCATCGCGGCGGTGATCGAAGCGGCGAACTCCGGCGACGCCAGCCGATCCGACCACACCTCTTGGCCACCGGCGCCGGCCCACGCCGCAGGGCGTCCGGAACGAAGGACCGCGAGCAGATCCCGGCAGGTGGGCCGCTCCCGCAGCGAGGCGTAGTAGGCCCGCAGGTCGTACGGCGAACCGGCGACCAGGTGGTCCCGGGCAACCCTGGTCGGCACGATCCGGTCGCCGACGCGGACCAGCAGCCCCCGCGCGACGAGGTAGGTGATCGTCACGTCGGCCGCCCGTGGGTCGAGGTGATGCGCCCCGCACACCTGCTCGATCCCGGCCGGGTCGTCGTGCTCGCGCTCGTACCTGTCGAGCCAGGTGAACAGGTCCAGCTCCGCGACGACCACGATGAGCAGGTCGGCGGCGTACACGCCGTCGCGGAGCCGGTACAGCTCAGTGGGATCGGTGACGACCGTCTCGTGGCGCACCGTCACTCCGGCTTGCGTGCGATCAGCACGTGTGACGAGGCCCCGGCGATCGGCTCCACCTGAGGCTCACCGAAGCCGTTGTCAATGATCAGCCGGCTGAGCTCGGCCACGCTGAAGTCCCGTCCGCCCTCCCACAGCACCATCGACGAGACGTTGTGCAGCGCGGAGAACAGGGGCCCGGTGCGGTCCTCGTTGAGCAGGTTGCCGTTGACGATCAGCCGGCCGCCCGGCGCGAGCGCCCGGTGCGCCCGCCGGAGCATGTCGGCGGCGGTCTCCCGCCGCTCGGAGTGCAGCATGTTGGACATGAGCACGGCGGCGAGGCCGGTGCCGTACTCCTCCCCGGTGTAGTCGCGCCCCACCACGCTGACCCGGTCGGCCATCCCGTGTTCGGCGATCACCTTGCTGGCCAGCGGCACCGCGTCCGGCAGTTCCCAGATGACGGAGGTGAGCCCGGGATGCCGCCGGCACAGCGCCATCGAGTACGCGCCGCAGCCCCCGCCGAGATCGACGAGTGCACCCTCCAGCGGGCCCGGTACGCACACGGCCAGTTCCTCGGCGAGCCGGGTGGCGTACCGGAAGAACCCGACCTCCAGGTCGGCGAGGTAGGCCGGGTCCTCGGTCAGCCGAATGTCGTGGCCCAGGGCCGGCCCGCCGTTGCGGACCACGTCGGTCAGCCGCGCCCAGGCCCGGGCCCAGCGGCCCATGGTTCGTACCCACTCGACCAGGCATTCGTCGGTGTCCCCGGTGAGCAGCCGGCGGGACAGCTCGGTGTTGGCGTACACCGCTCCGGTACGGCTCAGCAACCGCAGTGCCACGCCGGCGTCGAGTACCGCCTCGGTGGCTTCCGGGTGCCACCCATGGGCGGCGGCCAGCTCCGCCGCGGTGGCCGGCTGGTCGGCGAGCGCGGTGAAGACGTCCAGCTCGGCGAGGGTGTAGAGCACCTCCGCCTGCCAGGTGCCGACGGTCAGCTGCGTCACGTGCCGCATACCCAGGTCCATATGTCTCTCCGATCGCTCAAGTCATCCGGCTACGTCCTGGACCAGCTGGCCGCCCAGGACGTCGCGCTCTGGCCGGCCGAGGAAGTACGCCGACTGTTCGTGATTCGTGGTGGCCACGAATGCGGCGAAACCCACCTTGTAGTAGAAGGAGGTGACCAGTCGCCGTGGTTCGATCGGCACCGTCTCGCCACGTCCGATCGCCTCCACCAGGCGCGGCACGTCGAACTCGAACTCGACCGGCGCGCCGCGCAGGAAGGCCTCGCCGTCGATGTCGACCAGATCCAACCCGGCCGCTTCCAGGCTGCCCGGCTCGGCACAGGTGGGCTGGGTGACGATGTCGTACCGGAATGCCTCGTCCAGGCACCGGCGGGCCGACTCCGGCACCAGCGGACGAACCGCCTCCTGCCACCACCGGCTGAGCACCGTCTTGGCACGTGGATCGCCGTACATGTAGACCAGCGCCGGACTGACCGCGCCGAACTCGGCGGCGGCGTTGGCGGCCGCCTCCCGCAGCGGCGCCGAGTCGGCGTCGTCCTGACGCTCCAACCAGTCGGCGAAGTTCAGCAGCAACGTGGACTGGCTGAGCCCGGCGTACACCCGGGCCGGCGCCCACACGTGCCGCAGCACCAGGTTCTCCGCCAGCACCCGGGCGTAGAAGATGAACCGGCGGGCCTCGAGATTCTCCCGCAGCGGCATGGTGTGGTGGGCCAGGACGTACTCGAAGTCGTCGGTGTCGCCGCGCACGGTCACGAACCCGTACGCGTCCTTCTTGTCGAAGTACTCGGTGTTCGGCAGCAGGAGCATCGGATAGACGGCGATCCGGGACACGTGTTCGGCGAGGCGGTCGTAGCCACGCAGGAACGACTGCAGGCTCTCTCCCGGGGCTCCCCAGATCAGCTCCGCGTAGCAGTCCAGTTCCTCGGCCTTGAGCCACTCGACGAGGTCGCGCCAGTCGTTGACCTTCATGTTGCGGCGGTTCATCAGCTTGAGGGCGTCGTCGGAGAGGGTCTGCAGGGCCAGGGTGAACGAGCTGCGCATCCCGGCGTTCTTCATGTCCCGGACGATCTGGTAGAAGACCTTCGACTTGTTCTTGGCCCAGGACGTCTCCAGCGTGCGCGGGTACCCGTAACGCTCACGAATCTCCAGCAGATCCGCGACGAACTCCGCGTCGATCGGCAGCATGCCGAAGTTGGCGTCGCAGAGCACCACCGTGTGCACCTTGTGCTGGGCGAGGAACTCCAGCTCGTCGCGGAGACGCTGGCGGGAGAAGGCCCGCACCCGCTGGCCTACCGCACCGCCCCAGTAGCAGAACGAGCACTTGTACGGGCAGCCCCGGTTGGTCTCCATCAGGGCGACGTCGTACCGGAACTCGCCGGCGTCGTCGAGCAGTGGGATGGCCCCGGTCAGCAGGGGCGACGGGATGACGTCCAGGTCCTCCAGGCGCGGACGGTCCGGCGTGGTCACCACCGCACCGTCCGGATCCTGGAAGGAGATTCCGTCGATGTCGCCCAGCGACCGCGGCGAGCGCCCGTCGAGGTAGGCGGTGACCAGCTCGGTGAAGACGAACTCGCCCTCGCCGTTGACCACCACGTCGACCTCGGGAACCATCGCGAAGGTCCGCTGGGCGCGGTTGGCCACGTGGGTGCCGCCGAAGATCACCCAGCCGTCCGGGCGAAGCTGCTTGAACGTCTCCGCCAGGACCCCGAACTCCCGGTAGTTCCAACCGAGCACGGAGAACGCCAGGACATCGGGCGCGCCGTCCCGAAATAGATCTTGGGAGAGCGCGGAAAGCTTCATCCCGCCGCGGTAATTGCGAATCTCTATCTCGGTCTCCCGCGCAATCCGTTCGTCGGCGAGCGCGGTGGCCTTGAGGTAGCCGGCGGCGAGGGGCATGGATTCCATCGGCGTGTCCCAAACGCCTTGCTGCACGAGCCAAACCTGCCGTTTGGCACTGTCAACGGGCACGCGAACTCCTCATCGGGCACAACTCACAGCCGTTCACCGCGGACCGCGCGGCCCAATAGGCACGACGGTCAGAACGGAGTTGGAGAGTGGGTGGCGCTCACCGACACGGAGGCGCGTACACCCGGCCACGAGATCGTCGCGACGCGTTTGCAGCAATCCCCCGTTGTTCGGCACCGGCTGCCTGTTTCCCATCGGCGACCAGCACTTCTGCGCTCACGGGCGAGCGATGGCCGGCCGTGGGCGCGCTCCCATGGTGAGACAGCCCCCTGACGGGTGTCAATGCTGCCGACGTTCTCCGGACCGCCCATACGCCCCCACCTGTGGCTCTGTCAGCATTAGCTGTCCGCATGCTGGAACGGAAACGTCCGGACGGCACTCCCCAGTCCTCGTCGACAACCGCCCGCCAGCGATGCGGCAGCAATCTAGATCTTTCAACAGTGGCGGCGCGCAGACGACCACCACGAGGCGCTCGGCGGAAGGAAGACCGGCGCGGAAATGCGACAGCATTTCGGTTGACCGTGCGCGCCGGGTTGGTCTAGCGTCTGTCGCGTGTTCGGGTGGATCGGGGGAAACACCACGACTTCGCGTTCATAACGGGCGGTCATCTCCTCGCACCGGCCAGGCGCGCAATCCGCGCCGGCGACAGGTGCGGCCCAAGCTCTGCGTCGACCTCAGCCGGCAAAACGTGCCCTGCCCAGCTGCGGACCGTCGGGGTCCAGCCGCTGAGCCGTCCGCCGGTTGCTGCGCTTCAGCGTCGCCGGCATCCACGCGTCGCCGCGTGCACCTGCGTCCCGGGACCTCTCCGAGGAGTTTGAGCCTGTGAGCAACGCCGTACTGGACCGTGAGACCACCTCGTACCTCAGCCGCCTCGACGAAGGCGGCGTCCTACCAGGCCGGTATCTCCTCGTCGACGCCGAGAACGCGACGTTACGGTTGGCCGACCCGGCCGGGCGGATACGGTCCTGCACCGACTTCATGTCCGCGTTCGCCGCGGTCAACTTCGGACATCGCAATCCGGCCATCGTGGAGGCGCTGCGACGACCGTCGGACCTCGCCGCTCCCTTCCAGACCGCCGACGCCGAACTGATCGCTCGTTGGCTGTGCCGCCGAATCGGTGGCACCGCCGACCGGCGGGTGCTGTTCCAGATCGGCGGCAGTTTCGCGGTCTCCACCGCGTTGGCCCTGGCCCGCCGGCACCGGCCCGGCCGGGTGCTGGGCGTACGCGGTGCCTTCCACGGCCTGGGCGTCGACGCAGCCGCCGTCACCACCGTCCAGCGGGAGTTCTCCCTTCAGGACACCGGATTCGTCGAGCTGCTCAACACAGAGGTCGGGCACCTCACTCCCGGCGAGGTCCCCGACGACTGGACCGACGTCTCCTGCGTCATCTACGAACCGGTGCAGGGCGCCAACGGTTACGTGCCGCTCGACGTGGACTGGCTGCGCCAGCTCTCCGAGTCGGCCCGCTCCGCCGGGGTGCTGCTGATCGCCGACGAGATCCAGTGCGGCTTCCACCGGCACGGCCCCTTCAGCCCGTCCGCCGCCGCCGGCCTCGACCCGGACGTGGTGTTGTTCAGCAAGTCACTGACCAACGGGATGTACCCGCTCTCCGCCGTGGTCTACAAACAACACCTGGAGCGGGACGCGGCCGCCGTCTACCTCGCGCACACCTTCCAGACCGGGACCATGGGCCCGGCCGCGGCGGTCGCGGTCGCGGCCTACCTCGACAGCAACGACGTAGCCGCGATGGCTGCCACCGTCGAGCGTCCGCTGCGGGATCTGGCCGACCGCCTCACCGCCGCCGGGCTCGCCGACGAGGTGCACGTCACCGGCCCGGCGCTGTCCTTCCGGCCGACCGCACGGACCAGCCGTGCGGTGGTGGCGGCCGCCTTCGAGGCGGGCGTCCTGGTGTTCGCCGGTGGCCGGCACGGCGAACGGATCCGGATCGCACCGCCGCTGACGGTGCCGGCTGATCAACTGCGCGGCGGCGTGGACACGCTGTGGAACGTACTCAACGGATGACCGGGAGGCAGCAGATGGAGCGAGAGCAGTTCTACCGTGAGGTTGTCGGGTTCCTGACCCGAACCGCGTCCGAGGCGGGCACCACCGCCCCGCCCGCCGACATAGACCCGGACGACAACCTGTTCGACCTCGGGTTGGTCAACTCCTTCTCGATGATCCGGATGATCGTCTTCGTCGAGGAGACCACCGGCGTGGCGGTCGATCTCGCCGACCACGAGCTGGAGACCTTCTACACCCTCCGCGGCCTGTACGACGTCGTCGCCGGAACGGAAGAACGGGTATGACCGTCACCGAGCAGCGACCCACCGACGAGGAACACATCAACCGGATCCGCCGTCGCTTCGCGACCGTCGGCTGTGCCCAGCTCGCGGACGCCGCGCCCGAGTTCGTGGCGCCGCTGCACCTGCCGGCGGTGCCGCGCAACGGCCGGCCACGCGTCTGCGGGCCGGTCTTCCCGGTGGCCACGACCGACGACATGCTCCCGGCGTTGCAGGCACTGGCACAGACACCGCCCGGGCACGTGCTGTTCATCCACAACACCGTCACGCGCTCCGAGGCGATCGTCGGCGACATCTTCCTCACCTCCGCGGCGGTGCAACGGCTCGGCGGGATCGTGGTCGACGGCGCCGTACGCGACCTGACCGACCTCGCCGCCATCGACGTGCCGGTCTTCTCCACGCAGGTGACGTTCGTGTCGGCGCGCACCACCAGTCAGCGCGCCATCGACCTGCCGCAGACCGTCGAGGTGGCCGGCACCGCGGTTCGCCCCGGCGACTGGCTGTTCGGTGACCCGGACGGCTTCCTGCTGCTCCCCGCCGACCGCGTCGGCGCGGTGTTCGCCGCGGGCGCGGTCCTTCGCGACCGCGAGGAGGCACTGAAGGAGGCCATGCAGCACGACGGAAAAACCCTCGCCGACCTGACCCACCTGGACGACTTCCTGGACGGCACCGGCGACCTGGGCTTCACACCCTGAGGAGGGTTCCATGCCGACGGTCGATCTGACCGCCGGGCCGGCCGGTGAGCTGAACTTCGCCGACCCGGTCTTCCAGACCAACCCCTGGCCGCTGTACGACTGGCACCGCGAGCACCAACCCGTGTCGTACGTCCCCGCCCTGGAGTCGTACTTCGTGGTCGGGTACGACCTGGTCCGCCGGGTCGTCACCTCGCCGGACTTCACCGTCTACCACCCGTTCCGCACCAGCCGACGGGCCTTCGGGCCGTCCATGCTCGACCAGGAAGGATCGGCGCACACCCGGGCTCGGGCGGCCACGGCCGGAGTCCTGCGCCCCCGGAAGGTGGCCGCGTTCGCCCGCGACATCATCGCTCCACTGGCCGCGGCGACGCTTGACGACCTGCTGGCCGACGCCCGCCCGGACCTCGCCGACCGGCTGGCCACCGCTTTGCCGATGCGGGTCGTGTGCCGCTTCATGGGGCTGCCCGACGGGGACGCCGAGTGGCTGCACGAGGCGATGCGGCCGCTCGTCGAATACGTCGACCACGCGCCGGTTCCGCTGGCGGCGGTGGTGCAGCGGCGGCGGGAACTCGCCGCGTACTTCCGCAGCCGGATCGCCGCCGGCACGGATGACGGAGGCATCCTCGCCGTCCTCGCCGCCGACGAGGTGCTGACGGAGGCGGACGTCGTCAACAACGCGATCCTGCTGCTGGCCGCGGGCACCGAGACGACCGCAGCGGCGATCAACAATCTGTTCGCCCGGCTGGCCGCGGATCCCGCGCTGTACGCGGGGGTCGCCGCCGACCCGGCGCTGATCCCAGCGGTCGTCGCCGAGACGCTGCGGCACGAGCCACCACTGCACGTGACGCTGCGGTTCGCGGCTGCCGACGTCGAGTTGGCCGGAGTACCGATTCCACGGGCCACTCCGGTCCAGGTCTGCCTGGCCGCCGCCAACCGCGACCCGGGGATCTATCCGGACCCGCACCGGTTCGATCACACCCGCCGGGACCGACCGTCTCTCGCCTTCGGCGCCGGCCGGCACGTCTGCCTCGGCATGGGTCTCGCCCAGGCCGAGCTGGAAGTCGTGCTGGAGGCGCTGGTCGAGCGGGTGGCCGAGGTGCACCCGCTCGGTCCCGTCCCTCCGGTACGCGGGCGGGGCTTCCGCGCCGCCAGCGGCCTGCGCCTGGACTGCCGGCCCCGGAGTCGACGATGAGCGCCCCGATCGTGACGCCGGCACCGAGGGTGTGGCAGGCCGACGTCCGCCTCACGCCGGACGGCCGACGGTGTTTCGACGATCTGCTCCCCTACTGCCTGGACGAGGCATGGTCATGGGAATGTGATCACGCCGACCAGCTCACAGTGGTCTACCACGTCGACGACAACGCGGCAGAGAAAATCGGTCAGCGACTGACCGAGGCCCTGGAGCGGGCCCGCGTCGTGCCGGACCGGCAGGCCCGGATCGTGTACGACTCCTGGTCCGCCGACGTGACGCCGGTCACCGGCGCCGAGGACCGCCCGGATCGCGTCGCCGTCGGGCCCGGCCTGGCCGTGCACGGTCCAGGTCCCGCCCGGCTCGTCCGCGCCCTGGACGCCCTGTTTCTCCGCCTGGCCCGGGGCTGGGGTGCCGACGAGTACCTGGTCCCCCACCTGGTCGCCTGGGAGACCATCGAGCGGGCCGGTTACGCCCGCACCTTCCCGCAGCACCTGACCACCTGCGCGGTGGTGGCCTCCGACCTGCCGGCGCTGGACCGGTTCGCCCGGGCCCGCACCACCGCCGACCGCCGTGCCGAGCTGCGGGAGGCGCCGGTGGCCGTGGCACCGACCGTGTGCCTGCACCTGTTCGCCGCGCTCAGCGGCACCCGGCTCACCGAGCCGCTGATCGCCACCGCCCGTCAGTCGTGCGGTCGGTACGAGGCCGGCACCACGGACGAGGTCACCCGGCTCTGGTCCTTCGACATGCGCGAGGTGATCTACGTGGGTGACCGGGCCGGTGCCCGCCGGTTCCGCGACCGGGCACTCGCCGATCTCACCGAGGTGGTCCGGGAACTGGGGCTGCCGGCACGGATCGGCTCGGCCAACGACCCGTTCTTCACCGACAGCCGTGCCGACCTCGCCAGCTACCAGAGCACCTGGGATCTCAAGCAGGAGGTGTGCGGACGGATGGCGGGCAGCGGAGCCGCGGTCGCGGTCAGCTCGGTCAACCTGCACCAGCAGCACTTCGGCCAGGGCTTCGCGATGACCGAAGCCACCGGAGCGACGGCGTCGTCGGCGTGTGTCGGCTTCGGCATGGACCGCTGGCTGCACTGGATCCACGGCTACCTCGGCGACGACCCGCAGCAGTGGCCCGCGATCCTGCGGCGCGAACTGCCCGACGCCCGCTGACCGGTGTGCGGCCGGGCCGGTGGTCACGACACCGGCCCAGCCCCGCAGGTCAGGAACTCAGTTTGATCCGGACCCGCCGGTTCTGCCGACCCTTGCTCTCGACCTTGGTGACGGTCACCCGGCCGATCTGACCGGTCGACGCCACGTGAGTGCCCCCGTCGGCCTGCACATCGAGCCCGACAATGTCCACCACCCGCACCTCGGGCAGCTCCGGCGGTGCCTTGAACTGGGTCCGTACCAGGTCGGGCGTTGCGTTCGCCTCTTCCCGGGAGAGCATCCGCACCACGATCTTGCGGTCCGCGGCGATCTCGGCGTTCACCGCATCCTCCAGGCTCTGTTTGAAGCCCGGCGGGATCTCCGGCAGGTTGAAGTCCATCCGGGCCTCGCCGGGCTCCATGTTGCTGCCGGTCACCAGCACGTTGAAGTCGCGGAAGACGGTGCCACAGAGCACGTGCAGACCCGAGTGCGTACGCATCAGCGAGCTACGGCGGTCGTCGTCGATCGCACCGGTCACCGTGGTGCCGACCGGGGGCACCGGGTCCCCCGGCGCGGGCAACAGGTAGAGGTCGTCGCCCTTGCGGGTGCCGACGATCCGCGTCTGCACACCCTGCCAGATCAGCACGCCGTGGTCCGGCGGCTGACCGCCACCGCCAGGGTAGAACGCGGACCGGTCCAGCACGATGCCCTGGTCGGGATCCGCCGGATCCGACCACAGGACCGTGCAGTCCCATTCGCGGAGTGTGACGTCTGCCCAGTCCAGCCGTTGGGTCCGGCCGTGGTGATCAATACCCATAGGTTGATGGGAGGGCGACCCTCGACGGCTCGCCACTCCGTCCCCCTTCAGCGCTCGTGTGGTCATCTGCACCACAATTATTCGTGCAGTGGACACCGAGGACAAACACCCCGGTGGCGCTAAGTGATCAGACGCAGCACGGCGGCGGTACCGGCGCCGAGGGCGACAACCATCAGGAACGGTGCCCGCAGCAACGCCGCCACCAAGGCGACGGCGAAGCCGGCGGCGCGCGCGTCGAGCACCAGATCGTGGCCGGTGGCGAAGGTCTGCACCGCGACCAGGGCGGCCAGCAGCGCCACCGGAAGCAACGCCGACGCCTCCTGCACCTGCGGCTGTTCCAACACCGACTTGGGTACGCAGAGCCCGACGAGCTTGAGCAGATACACCCCGAGGGTGCCCAGCAGGACCGCCGTCCACATCAGCGGTCACCCGCCCGGCGGGCAGTGAACGCCGCGACGATGGCGGTCAGTCCGGCCACCAGCACCGGTATCCCGGCCGGCAACAGCGGCACCATGATCAGCGCGATGACGGCAGCGGCGACGGCGAGTGCCCACAGCCGTCGGCCGCGCAGTCGCGGCAGCAGCAGGGCGACGAACGCGGCCGGTGCGGCCACGTCGAGCCCGAGTGCTTCCGGGTCGGGCAGCACGTGTGCGCCGAGCGCACCGGCCAGTGTGGCGATGTTCCAGAGGACGAAGACGGAGATCCCGGTGGCCCAGAACGCCAGACGCGCCTCGCGCGGGTCGCTGCGGGCCGTCGCCATCGCCGAACTCTCGTCGAGCACGAGGTGCGCGCCGACCAGGCGCCGCGCCCCGTGGAGCCGCAGCAGGGACGCGAGGTTCAGGCCGTAGAGGCTGTTGCGCACCCCCAGCAGGGTGGCGGTGGCCGCGCCGGTCAGCGCGCCACCGCCGGCACCCATCACCCCGATCACCGCGAACTGCGACGCGCCGGAAAACATCAGCAGCGACAGCGCAGAGGTCTGTGCGACGGAGAAGCCGGCCAGTACCGACAGTGCGCCGAAGGAGAGCCCGAGCGCACCGACGGCCACGCCCACCCCGACCGCGTCGCGGAGTACAGCGGTACGCGCCCGCGACCAACTCCGATCCGCGATCGTGTCTGTCGTACTCACGTCGGCGTCCCTTCACGTACCTGCTCACGCAGCTCGGTCAGCCCTTCACCGCACCGGCTCGCGGGCCCGGCAGTGGCGGGCCCGGTCGGATAGTCGGCGGCGCCGAGGGTTCGGAAAATCCGCACCTTACCCGGCAGGTCGGCGCAGCGGGCGAGGGCGGCGGCGGTCCGCTCCTCGCCCTCTCGATGTTCGCCGAGCAGGATACCGAGGTAGGTCCCGCTGTGCGCGATCGCCAACCCCAGGCCGCCGACCTCACGACACACCTGACGCAGCTGCGCGAAGTCAGCACGGGGATGCCGGTGCACGTGCAACTCGGCGCTGCGGGTGGCGATCCGGCCGACCGTGATCAGGTCACCGGCCCGCACGGCGGTGGCCATCTCGGCCAGCAGCACGCGGTACTCGTGGCGGACCCGCATCGGGGGCAGGGCGGTCGACCGGTTGAACCGGATCGTGTCGACCATGCCGCCGAGGTCGTGCGCCACGATGGTCAGCGGCGGCAGGAAACCGAGCTTTTCCCGCAGCCGTACCTCTCGATGGTGGTAGCTGACGATGCCCGGATACATCACCCCGTCGGAGGGCTCCACATCACGCAGGAAACCCTCGATCGCCGCGGCGTCCAGAGAAATGCCGATGGCATCGGCGATCGCCCGGGCAGTGGCGACCAGGTCCGCCGAGGAACTGGCCAGGCCCTTGCCCTCCGGCAACGCACCACCGAGTTCCACCACGCCGCCGCCGGATATCCCGTACGTCCGCAGCAGGCGCATCGCCAGCCGGCGGGCCTTGGTCTTGTGCGCCGGTCGCACCTCGACCTCCGGCCGGTCCGGAAGATAGTGGAATGCCGCGTGTGCCCAGCCTGCTATCGGGAGGGTCACCAGGAAGTGGCGCTCGTCCTCCGGCAGGACCCCCTGCAGCAGTTCACCGAACGTGCCGTTGGCTGTCCCGAAGCCCGTTACCTTCCGCAGATACATCGAGTCCCCGTTGGTGGTGTCAATTTCGGTGGGATGAAGGATGCGCGGCCGGTCGCCGCCGGCAAGGGCGGCGCCGACCCGCTAGCGACCCGTCACCGCCTGGCCCGCTTCCGAATGGTGAAGGCGAGGCTCTCGTGCTCGTGGAACCAGGGCCGGTAGCCGGCATGCGGCGGCTCCGTCCAGCGCAGCAGTTCCACCCCGGCGACCTCCTCGCTGACCCCGCCGGCCTCCAGATAAGCCGCCAGATCGTCCCGGTCGTAGAACTTGCAGTAGAAACCGGCGTGGTCGAGGTACTCCTTGGGCCCGGTCTCGACCATGCCGGGGTCGGTGACCTGGCAGTCGTTCATGGTCCACATGTTCGCGACGATGTGACCACCGGGCCGGCAGATCCGGTACAGCTCCTGAAGCGCCTTGACCGGCTCGGTGAGGTGACCCAGCAGATCCCAGCAGAAGATGCCGTCCACGGCGTCGTCGGGCAGACCGGTGGCGAAGACGTCCACCGCGCGGAGGACGACATTGTCCGCGTTCGCCTTGGCGATCACCCGACGGGCGAGGCCCATCGCGTTGACGGAGGTGTCGCCACCGATCACCACCGTCGCGGCCTGCGCCAACGGAGACAGGTTCCGTCCGTCGCCACAGGGGAGGTCCAGCACGACCATCGCGTCGTGGTCGGCGAAGAGCTTCGCGGCGTTCACCACGTACGGCACCGGTGGATCACCCCAGAGGTTGGGGTGCCCGTCGAGCTGATACGCCTCGTTCCACTGGTGCTTGGCAGCCTCGTCGGCCTCGGCCAGGGTACTCATGACTGCGGTCCTTTCTGCTTGTGGAACATCTCCGCGACGCAGCGGTGCGCGTCGACGAAAGCGCGGGAGTATCCCGGGGTGGGGATCAGGTGGTTGTAGAAGGTGGGGCCCTCACACAGCGGCCCGATCAACCAGAGCCGCGGATCGCTGCCGTCCTCACCCACCGGATGCAGGTTCGCGTCGACGTCGGCGGCGTGTACCGCTGCGCTGCCGGGCGCGTGCCGCCGGAGGCGTCCTCGCCGGTACAACGAGCGCACCAGCGGGCTGGCCGAGGAGTGCACGGTGGGCCAGGGGGAACTGCCGGCGCAGAGCCAGTCCGCGTGTTCGCGGTGCACCGTGGCCAGCCGGGTGGAGGTCAGCTCCCAGCGACCGGCGCCGGGGTCGAAGGCGGCGCGCGGCGCGGGCCCCAGCGGGAACCGGATCAGGCCGGCCTCCGCCAGGGTGACCAACTCGTGGTGACGATCCTTCTGCGGGCCGACGACGGCCCGGTTCATCAGGGGCACCACCTGCCCGAAGAAGTGCTCCCGGGAGCCCGGGGCGAGCCCCTGGGCCGCGACCGCGTCGCGTAGGAAGTCCCGGACGTCGCGGATCGCCTCCAGGGCGGCCTTGATCGGACTGCCCAGCACCCCCCGGTCGGCCTCGTCGAGGTCAGCCCGGATGGTGGCCAGCAGCCAACGCTGGTAGCTGTCGCTGTCCTCCATGCGCACGGCCGCTGACCCGTCCCAGAGTTCGGCGGGATCTATCCCACCGTGCAACCGGTCGAGCGAGTCCACCGCGGCGACCAGCTTGCCGTCACCCGCAGCTTCGGCCAGACCGGCGGCCAACTGCTCCTGCGCGTCCGGCCCGTCCCGGAGCAGGGTGCGGCACCTGTGGTACGCGACCCGCATCTCGATCATCAGTAGCGGCAGGATCGCGCGGTCGAAGTCGATCGGCCCGGCGTCGCGCAGTCGGTGTACCGCGGCCCGGGTGAGCGCGATCGGCGGGAAGGCGGTGGCGATTTCCGCCCGGTCCGGCCGGGCCCGGAAGGGCACGCCGGACCGGGAGTACAGCAGTATTCGTGGTTCGGCGCCGCTCGGCCGGTACCGCAGCGCGCCGCCCTGCCGCTCGAACCTCCCGCCGCGTCCGACCGTGAGGCTCGCGATGACGTCCATGGCCGAGAGTCCGAAGCCGGCGACGGCGACGGTCTCCCCCGCGCCGATCACGTCGAGCCGCCGGGGCAGCGGGTACGGATCGGTGATCCGACGGTCCGCCCTGGCGTCCCCGGCACCCTCGGGCGGCGGCTCGTTGCCGGTGTGTCCGATCGTCAGGAACGCGTAGTCGGTGCGGACGTGGGAGCCGTCCGCCAAGGTGATTGTCACACCACCGCGCTGGTCGGAGTCGAGGTCGACGGCGACCGAACGGTGCACCGTCACCCGCATACCGTCGGGAACGCCACGGCGTACCTGCTCGAAGAACCAGCGCAGGTATTCACCGAGGACGCGTCGGGGAAGGAAATCGGTGGGCCGGACCGGGCGGCCGGCAGGCCCGAGAGTGTGCCCGTCCTCGGCCAGCCGTAGGCCGCGCTCGGTCACCCAGCTGTGCAGATCCGGGCCGGCCGGCCCGCAGTACGACCCGACCGACTCCTCGTCGGGATACATGGAGATCTCACCGCAGAGCGTATTGAGCAGCAGATAATCCGGCTGGTCGGTGCCATGCAGTCCCTGACCGTCGGAGCGCGGGTCGATGATCTCCACCCGGGTGGGCGCACCGGGTACCCCGAGCCGGGCGAGCGCGACGATACGCTCGAAGACGCTGCACCCTCTCGAGCCCAGACCAACAATTGCCACCGCGTACTCGGACGGCATTCGATGCTTCCCCCGTGACACGAAACGAACGAGACGCCACCACCGCGGCGTTCAGAAAGGACTCGCCGCAGCCCCATTCACGGACGGCGAGAATTCCGGATGAACATTAGGTTCACTCCGGCGGGGCGACCCCAACGTGCCCCGACCTCTCTGCTGACCAGCAGAATCCACCATCAAGTGGACGTAGAAATGTGTCCAGCGAATCCTATGTCGACGTGACGGCGATCCGTCAATAGTTATCCACATGTTGGACGCGGTCCATCGTGGCGCGTACAGAGACAGTGCACATGCGCATTTGCATTCGCGGTGCGGCACACATTACCGGCCTGGATCCGGGCCTGTCAATCCCCGTAAATCATGGGTGGGCCGTTATACGGACATACTCCAGAGGTCGGGCCTTTGATCATTGGTGCGGCTGCACAGACCGGCCGCATTTCCGCAGCTCCGATCAGTAGTGCTCCTCGATCGGTCGACGGGCCTCGGCGAACAGCGCCGGCCCGTCGTACCGGACCGGAGCCGGCGCCGGGGTGGCCGGCTTGACACTTTCGAACTGCTCGGCGGAGAGCGCGAACACCACCCGGCCGAGGCCGGAGCGTTCGATGGCGGTGGCGCACATCGGGCACGGTTGGCAGCTGGTGTACATCGTGGTGCCGGCCGCCACCTCGGGGCCCAGTTCCCGGATCAGCCAGGGCAGCGCGAGGGTGTTGGCCTGGTAGCCGCAGGCGGACACGGCACCGGCGGCGACCACCGCGCGCAGCCCGCGACGGTGCCCGGGTGGCGCGGCGGTCGCTGCGGGGCTCACCCCGGGGCACCGAGCGTGTGCGTGCTGCCGGTCTGCGCCGGCCAGGGCAGCGCGGCGCGGTCGAGCTTGCCGTTGGCGGTGGCTGGGAAGCCGTCCACGAACACGACCGCCGCCGGAACCATGTAGTCCGGCAGTCCCGCCGCCACATGCCGACGCAGCTCCCGTACGGTCGGACGGCAGCCGGGTGCCGGCCGGACGTAGGCCACCAGCACCCGGTCGCCGTCCCGGTTCGGCCGGGCCAGCACCACCACGTCCCGGACGTCAGCGTGGCCGCGGAGGCGGTGCTCGACCTCCCCGAGCTCGACCCGCGCGCCGCGGATCTTCACCTGCCCGTCGACCCGGCCCAGGATGGTCAGCACACCGTCAGGGCCGAAGCTCGCCCGGTCGCCGGTGCGGTACAGCCGACCCCCGGGGTCGGGTCCCAGCGTGTCCGGGATGAACCGCTGCCCGGTCAGTTCCGGCTGGCCGTGGTAGCCGATCGCGAGGACATCGCCGCCGATGAGCAGGTCGCCCGGGACGCCGACCGGGCACGGCCGCAGGTTCTCGTCGACCACCCAGTACTGGGCGTTGTCGATCGGCCGGCCGTACGGAACGCTCCGCCAGGCCGGGTCGACCGCCCCGACCTCGTACCAGTTCGCCCATACGGTCGTCTCGGTCGTGCCGCCAAGGTTGACGATCGTCGCCCGGGTGAAGACCGACCGCACGTCGTCCGGCAGGGTCAGCGGTGGGAAGTCGCCGGCGAGGTAGACCAGGCGAAGGTCGCCCGTCCCGGCGTCGTCGCGGTGTCCGTCGAGCAACGGCGCGAGGTGGGCCAGCGTCGTCGGCGCGGAGTTCCAGAACGTCACCGGCTCGCGTAGCAGGACGTCGATCAGCAGCTCCGGGTCGCGTCGCTGCGCATCGTCGGCGATGTACACGCCGGCCCCGTACCCGGGCAGGCCGAGCAGGTCGAAGACGGACAGGTCGAAGCTGAACGAGGCGACCGACAGGCCGAGGTCGTGCGGGCCGAAACCGTGTGTGCGCTGACACCAGGCGAAGAGGTTGTGCAGCGACCGGTGCGCCACCTCGACGCCGTTGGGTCGGCCGGTGGTGCCGGAGGTGAAGACCACATAGGCGGTGGAGTCGGCGTCGGTGCCGGGTTCGGGGCCGCACAGTTCACGGCGGTCCGGGACAGGGTGGTCGGCGGACACCGCAGCTACCCCGGCCGGTACCGACCAACTGTCCCCGCCGGCCGCGACGACAAGTACCCGCGCACCGGCCTCGGCCAGGAGGGTGTGTGCCCGCTCGGCCGGGAGCGTCGGCTCCACCGGCAGGTAGTAGCCGCCCGCCTTCAGCACGCCGTACACGGCGACCGCCAGCTGCGGGCCGCGCGGCACCCGGATCCCGACCGGTGTCTGCGGTCCGACCCCGCGGTCGCGCAGTGCCCACGCCAGCCGGTTGGCACGCCGGTCCAGTTCGGCGAAGGTCAACGTGCCGCCGGCCCAGCGCACCGCCACCGCGTCCGGTCGGAGCCGGGCCTGCGCCTCGAACCGCCGGTGCACGGGGCCGTCCGCGGTGAACCCGCGGGTGGTGGTGTTCCACGCCCGCTGCTGCGCGGTGGGCCCGAGTGCGGCCGTGCCGGTCGTCGTCGTGGTCATCGGGAGCCACCCAGCACCGCGCTGATCACATCGGTCAGGTGCTTGAGCAGGGGCGGTTTCATGATCCCGATGTGGTCTCCGGGTACCCGGTGCAGTTCGATGCCACCGTCGATCAGCTCCTCCCACCGAGCGTAGTAGTCGGTGAATGCCTGGCCGGAGGTCACCACGTGCCGACTGTTGGCGAGCGCGTCGCTGACGATGAGGTGCAGCTTGCCGGCGTAGGTCGGGTTCGGGTACTCGATCAGTGCCTCAAGCGATTCCCGCCAGACGCGGACCATCCGCGGCCAGGCGGTGCCGACACCGCGCTCGGGCAGCGCCATACCCTCGCTGTCGTCGATGTCGTTGGCGACCCGTCCGTACAGGTCCATGATCTCGGCGCGGCGTTCGGGTGTGTCCATCTGCGGCCCACCCCGGTCGATCTCCAGGACCAGCTTCTCCAGCCGGCGCACAAAGCCCATCTGCTCGTAGAACTTCGGCCTGGTCTTTGCGTCCAGTACCGGGTCGAGAAGCATGAAGATCACCTCCTCGCCGGCGTCGAGCAGCATGGTGGCGAGCGCCGCCGCGATGGTGCTGCCGCCGCACCAGCTGAAGATCCGGTACGGCCCGTGCGGCTGGACGGCCCGTAGCTCGTCGAAGTGCCGGCGGGCCATCTCGTCGGCGGTAGGGATCGGCGCGTTGTCACCGTGCGGTTTCGGCCACTCGAACGCGGCCAGCGGCAGTTCGGGGTCCAGATAGGGCAGGAAACGCTGGAACCAGTGGGCGCTGCCGCCGCCCGGGTGGATGCAGAACAGCGGCGCGCCGGTGCCGCGACGCAGCCACAGCATCGCGCAGTTGCGGCTACCGGCCTCGGCCGGCTGCTCCGGGATGCCGACCGCGCCGGCAACGATCGCGGCAGCCAGCCGCGCGACGGTCTGGTGCTCCAGGAAGGCGCGGAACGTCAGCTCCACGCCGTGCGATTCCCGCAGCAGCGAGATGATTCGCATCATCGCCATCGAGTGGCCGCCGAGGTCGAAGAAGTCGTCGTCGACGCCGACCCGGTCCAGCCGCAGCGCCTGCTCCCAGGCACCGGCGATCGCCCGCTCCAGCGGCGTCCGCGGCGCCACCCGCTCCAGTTGCGCGGCGACCGGTTCCGGCTCGGCCGCCACCAGCGCAGCGCGATCGACCTTGCCGGAGGCGGTTACCGGGAACTGGGCGACGATGTGGCAGCGGGTCGGCACCAGGTGTGCCGGCAGCTGGCGGCGGACGTGATCGCGCAGTTCGGCAGCCGAGGGGGCAGCGCCGCCGGCGCCGTCGGTGAGCCGGACGAACGCCACAAGCGTCGCGTCCTCGGTGCCCGCCGCGGCGACCGCGACCGCCGCGGCCGCGATGGCCGGATGCACCTGCAACGCGTGCTCCACCTCGCCGAGTTCGATCCGGAAGCCGCGGACGCTGACCTGCTGGTCGCCGCGGCCGTGGAAGTACAGGGCGCCGTCGTCCGCGCGGGACACCACGTCGCCGGTGCGGTACATCCGGCTGCCGGGCGCTCCGTTTGGGTCCGGAACGAACCGGTCCGCAGTCAGGCCGGGTCGGCCGAGGTAACCGCGGGCCAGCCCCGCGCCGGCGACGTACAACTCGCCGCGCACCCCGGCGGGCAGTGGTCGCAGCTCGGCGTCCAGGACGTAGCAACGCACGTTCGCCAGCGGGGTGCCGATCGGCGGTACCCGGTCCGGCGTGCCGGCGAGGACCGGCGCATACGTGGCATACACGCACGTTTCCGTTGGGCCGTAGACGTTGACGAACGCGGCGTGCCGCGCCCACCGGTCGGCCTGCGCCGCGGGGCACGCCTCGCCCCCGACGAGGGTGATCCGCAGCTTCGGGAAATCCGCCGGGTCCAACCGACTCAGCATCGACGGCGGCAGGAGGATGTGGGTGAGGGTGGCTGCCTCGCCGCGCAGGTCGCCCGGGTCGCGGCCGACCCCGGGCAGGACCAGCTCGGCGCCGGCGGTGAGCGCGGCGAGCAACTCGGACACCGATGCGTCGAAGCTCGCCGAGAAGAACTGCAGCATCCGGTCGCCCGGCCGGACGTCGAAGATCTCCTGCTGGGCGTAGCGGAGGTTGCGGGCGGCCCGGTGCGGCACGGCGACGCCCTTGGGGCGCCCGGTCGAGCCGGACGTGTAGGTGACGTACGCCAGGTCGTCCGGTGACACGGTCTCCTGCGGCGCGGTGACCGGCAGGTCCAGCAGGGCGGACTCGTGAGTCACGTCGACGGTCGGCACCTGCGCGGAACCGGCCCCGGTGAGGCCGGCCGGTGGCGGGCCGGCGGTGAGAACCACTGCGGCCGCCGCGTTGTCGAGCATGAACCGCAGCCGCTCGACCGGGTACTGCGGGTCCAGCGGTAGGAACGCGCCGCCCGCCTTGAGGACGGCCAAAATGCTGATGGCGAGGTCGGGTGTGCGCGGCAGACAGACGCCGACGACGGTGTTCGGGCCGACGCCGAGCGCGCGCAGTCGGTGTGCCAGCCGGTTGGCACGCAGGTCCAGCTCGGCGTAGTAGACCTTGACGGCGCCCTGCCGCAGCGCGACGGCGGTGGGTGTGGACCGGGCCTGCCGCGCGATCAGCCGGTGCACCGGTTCGTCGGAGGGCCAGATACGGTCGGAGCGGTTCGGCGCGACGAGGACCCGGTCGCGGTCGACAGGTGCCAGCGTCACGGTGCGCGGCCCCGTGGCCGGTGCCGCGTCCGGGAGGGCAGCCGGGTCGCGGTCCGGGCCGGCGGCCATCGCGGCGAGGACCTGGCGGTAGGTGCGGGCGACCAGTTCCAGGTACGGCCGTCGGATCCGGCTCGGTCGGCCCACCAGGCACAGGCGGCCGGGGAACGACACCGCGGAGAACGGCAGCTCACTCGGGCTGAAGTCGGACTCGAAACCGATGCCGGAGCTCCAGTCGATCATGTGGAAGTCCAGGTACGTGAAGCTGACGTCGACGAGCGACGAGAGGTGCCGACCGTCGCGTCGCATCGCCGCCATCGGGTAGCGCCGGTGTGGCCACAGCCGGGCCTCCTGCGCGAAGACCGCCCGTACCAGGTCCGGCCAGTTCGCCGCGGTCAGATCGGCGGGGAACGGCACCGTGTTCAGGTACATGCCGATCACCTCGTCACCGCGTGGCAGCTCCGGCCGGCCGTTGACGACCAGCCCGGCGGAGAAGCGCTGCCGCCCGGTGACCACGCCCCAGGCCGTGAGGTGGGCGGCGTGCAGCACGCTCTTCAGCGACACACCCGCGTCGGCCGCCAGCCGGCGCAGCGCCGGTTCCAGGTCGGCGTACCCGACGTCGATCGAGTCCGGCGCGTCGTCGGTCCGGTCCGCGCCGGCCTCCGGATCGCCCCACCCGGCCGGGATCTCCAGCTTGTCCGTGGCCGTGATGGTGGCGGTCCAGAAGTCCCGATCGGCGGCCGATGCCAGCGACTCCTGCTCGGCGGCGATGAAGTCGGCGAACCGGACGGCGGGCGGCGGCGCCGGCTGCGGGGTGTCGCCCCGGCGCAGCGTCCGGTAGGTCTGGATCAGCTCACCGACCACCGACGTCTGGCTCCACCCGTCCAGGATGGCGTGGCACTCGACGTGTGTGAGCCACCACTCGCGTTCTCCGGTGCGGTGCACCGTGTAGCGCAGCAGCGGCGGCATGGCCAGGTCCAACGGCACGTCGCGCTGGGCGATCAGGAACTCGTCCAGGACCTGGCGCTGCGCGGCCGGGGGCAGGTCGCGCAGGTCGTCCAGCTCCACCGGAACCTCAGCGTTCTCGTGCACCAGTTGCAGCGCCCGGGTGTAGCCGGTGAGCGCGAACGAGGTGCGCAGGATCTCGTGCCGCTGCACCAGCAACGCCGCGGCTGCGCGCAGGTCGGCCAGGTCGAACGGCAGCTCGTCGGCGATGCGGTAGCAGCTGACGTTGACGTAGACGGGCCGCTGTGCGGCCAGCATCTCGTACACCATCCCGGCCTGGATCTCGCCCATCGGGTACGCGTCCACCACGCCCGGCGGCAGCAGCGCACGGTCGGCGTCGGACAGCAGCGCGAACGACGCCACGGCCGACGGGCCGGCACCAGGCTCGACCGGTTCCCGCGTACCGACCAGTTCGGCCAGCTCGGCCACCGTGGCGTGGCTGAACAGGTCGTGCACCGACACCGGCAGGCCAGCGGCCCGCAGCGCACCGACGGCCCGGATCGCCCGCATCGAGTCACCGCCGAGGGTGAAGAACGCGTCGTGCCGGCCGATCGTGTCGATGCCCAGCGCGTCGGTGAACGCGTCCGCGAGCGTCCGCTCAAGCTGAGTGAGCGGCTCCGCTTCGACCGGCCCGACATGCGCGGGCGGCGCCGGCAGCGCCCGCACGTCGACCTTGCCGGCGGCGGTCAGCGGTAGCGCGTCGAGGACGATCCAGCGCGTGGGCACCAGGTTCAGCGGCAGCCGGGCCCGGGCGTACGCCGCGACCACGTTCGGATCGGCCGAGCCTTCGAGGTAGGCGACGAGCCGGTCGTCGTGCACGGTGACCACGGCGGCGGCGACGTCCGGGTACGCGGTGAGTACCGCCTCGACCTCGCCCGGCTCGATGCGGTTGCCGTGCAGCTTCACCTGCCGGTCCAGCCGGCCCAGGTATTCGATCGTGCCGTCGGCGCGGTGCCGGACCAGGTCGCCGGTGCGGTAGAGCCGGCCCCCGGCGCCGAACGGGTCGGGAACGAACCGGTCGGCCGTGTCCGCCGGGCGCAGATAGCCACGGGCGAGCTGGACGCCGGCCAGCACCAGTTCGCCGGGCACGCCGACCGGCTGCAGGCGCAGGTCCGCATCGACGACGTAGGCGCGGGTGTTGGCGACCGGCCGGCCGATCGTGACCGGCTCCCCGGGCCGGCACCGGGCCGCGGTCACGTCGATCGTGGCTTCGGTGGGACCGTAGAGGTTGTACAACGGGCAGCCGATCTTCGTATGCACGGTCGCCGCCACCTCGGCGGGCAGCGGCTCGCCGCTGGCGAAGAGTCGCCGCACCGACGGCAGCGGGCCGGGCAGCTCGTCGAGGAAGGCCCGCAACATCGACGGCACGAAGTGCAGCGTGCTCACGCCGCGCTCAGCGATCACCCGAGCCAGGTACGCCGGGTCGCGGTGCCCGCCCGGACGGGCGACCACAAGCGTCGCGCCGGTCACCAGCGGCCAGAACAGCTCCCAGACCGAGACGTCGAAGCCGTACGGCGTCTTGTGCAGCACCCGGTCCGTGCCGTCGAGGGGGTACTCGCGCTGCATCCAGGTCAGCCGGTTCAGCAGCGCCCGATGGGTGATCACCACGCCCTTGGGTCGGCCGGTCGAGCCGGAGGTGTACAGCACGTACGCCGGGTGGTCCGGGTGGAGGTCGGCGCCGAGCGGCCCGTCGGGGGCGCCATCGACGGCGTCCGGCCGGACCAGCGTCCGCGTGGTGTGGCCGACGGTCGTCCGGTCGGTCACCACGATCCGCACGCCGGCCTCGGTGAGCTGGTCCTCCAGCCGCGAGGCCGGGCTCTCGGTGTCCAGCGGCAGGTAGGCCCCGCCGGCCGTGAGCACGGCCAGCAGCGCGGTCACCAGCTCCGGGCCGCGTTCCAGGCACACCCCGACCACCGACTCGGGGCCGACGCCGAGCGCACGCAGCCGGTGCGCCAGCGCGGTGACCCGGACGTCCAGCTCGGCGTAGGACAGGCTGCCGTCCTCGGTCCGTACGGCCACCGCGTCCGGGGTGGCGGCCACCTGGGCCCGGAACAGCTCCGGCACCGTGCCGGCCGGCACGTCGGACGCGGTGTCGTTCCAGCCGTCGAGCAGCAGCTCGCGTTCGGTCGGCGGCAGGATGGTGATGGCGGACAGCGGGGTGTCCGGCGCCGCGGCGACACCCGCCAGCAGTTGCCCCACCTGCGCGGCGAACCGCTCGATCGTGTCGCGGTCGAACAGACTTGTCGCGTAGACCAGGGCACCGGCGAGCGTGCCGTCCGGGCCGGGCGCCACCGCCAAGGTCAGGTCGACCTTGGCGTCGGCGAACGGGATCGGTACCTGCTCGACGTGCAGGCCGGGGGCGTGGAAGCCGCCCGGACCGGCCTCCTGCCAGACGAGCATCGTCGAGAACAGCGGGGTGCGCGCGGGGTCGCGGACCGGTGCCAGGTCATCGACGAGTTGATCGAACGGCAGCTCCTGGTGGGCCATCGCGCCCAACGCGGCACCACGGACCCGGTCGACCAGGTCACCGAACGTCGGGTCGCCTTCCAGGTCGGCCCGCACCACGACGGTGTCGAGGAAGAGTCCGATCAGGTTGTGCGTGTCGTCGTGCCCACGGCCGGCGACCGGCGTTCCGACCGTGACGTCGGTCCGGCCGCTCCACCGTCCGAGGACGACCGCGTACGCCGCCAGCAGGACCATGAACGGCGTGGCGCGGTGCGCGCGGGCGAGCCGGCCCAGCGCCGCCGCCACGCTGGTGGGCACGGTGAACGGCACGATGTCGCCGGCGGCGTCGCGTACCGCCGGCCGCGGCCGGTCGGTCGGCAGGTCCACCGGCGTGGCGTCGGCGAGCTGCCGACGCCAGTACGGGAGTTGGGTGCCGCGCAGCTCGGCGATCCGTTGTCCCTGCCAGGCCGCGACGTCGGCGTACTGCACCGACAGCGGGGCGAGGTCGGCGGGGCGATTGTCGAGGGCGGCGGTGTAGCGGCGGCGCAGCTCGTCCACCAGCAGGTTCTCCGACCAGAGATCCATCGCGATGTGGTGGGTGGTGAGCAGCAGCAGGTTCTGGTCCGGTTCACGCCGGACCAGCAGCGCGCGGAAGACCGGCCCGGCGGCCAGGTCAACCGGCTCGCGGTCGACCGACATGAGCTGGTCGAGCAGCGTGCCCTGGGTCTCGCTGTCGAGGTGGGTGAGGTCCCGGACCGGCAACGGGACCGGGGCGGGTGGGTCGATCAGCTGCACCGGCTCGCCGTCAGGGCCGGCCGGGTAGCGGGTGCGCAGCACCTCGTGCCGCGCCACCAGCCCGTCCAGCGCGGCCTGCAACGCGGCGACGTCGAGCCGGCTGCCGGGGTGGTCGACCATGTGCAGCGCGATCTGGACCACGTACTCGACACCACCGGGACGCAGCTGGTCGAGAATCCACAGCCGGCGCTGCGCGGGTGACAGCGGCGGCGCGACGGCCCGTGACACCTGAGGGATACCAGGCTCGGTGAACGTCTCCAGGCCGTGCAGCCGGCGCTCCAGCAGCTGTTCGTGCAGGCTGGGCGACTCCAACATCTCGGTCATCGGGTTCCTTTCGGGGCGGCCCGGAGCAGTACGCCCTGCACCTGGCTGGTGGACATTCGGCCGACGTCGGCGCGGACCGCGGCGGTGACCGCAGCCGCGAGTTCGGCCACCGTGGCGGCCTCGAACAGGACCTGCACGGGCAGATCGACAGCGAACGTGCGCCGCAGCGCGGCGCGCACCCGGATCACCAGCAGCGAGTTGCCGCCGAGGTCGAAGAAGTCGTCGTCGGCGGCGATGTCGTCGACGTCGAGCAGAGCCGACCAGATTCCGGCGACGGCTTGCTCGACCGGGCCGGACGGCGGCACCGGGGCGGCTGCCGGCTGTGTCGCAGGGGTGGCCGCCGTGGTCGGCGCGCCGGGCGTCGGGGCCGGCTGGACCGCGCGGACCTGCGGTGCGCCGGCCAGCCGCTCGAGCAGCGCCACGTAGTCCTCGGCGAGCCACTGCATCGTCGTCCGGTCGAACAGATCAGCGGCGTACTCCAGCATGCACTGCAGGTCGCCCGCCGCCGTGCGGTGAACGGTGAACACCAGGTCGAACTTGGCGGCGGTGGCAGTCGCCGGCAGCGGCTCCACCGCGGCGCCTCCGAGCGTGCCGGGCGTACCGGAGGTGTGGAGGACCTGGAACATGATGTCGAACAGCGGGTTGCGGGCGGGGTCCCGGCCGGGTCGGACCGCGGCCACGACGTCGTCGAACGGCACGTCGTTGTGCATCAGTGCGCTCAGCACCGTCTCGCGCACCCGGTGCAGCACCTCGACGAACGACGGCCCGCCGGACAGGTCGGTCCGCAGCACCAGGGTGTTGATGAAGAAGCCGATCAGGTCCTCGGTCTCCGGCTCGTCCCGCCCGGCGTCGGCTAGCCCGACCGCGATGTCGGTGCGGCCGGTCCGGTGCGCCAGCAGCACCTTGAACGCGGCCAGCAGTGTCATGAACGCGGTCGTGCCGTGCCGCTCGCCGATGCCGTCGACCAGCCGGGCGACGTGCCGCGGCACGTCGACGGTGAACACGTCGCCGCGCCGGTCGCGGCCGGCATCGCGCCGCCGGTCGGTGGGCAGTGTGACCGGGTCCAGCCCGGCGAGCCGGTCCCGCCAGTACTCGATGCCGGACGTGCCGGTGGCCTCCCGACGGCTCCGCTGCCAGGCCGCGACGTCGGCGTACTGCACCGGCGGTGGCGCCGGCCGGGGCCGGCCGGCCGCGAGCGCGCGGTACGCCTGATCCAGTTCGCGCATCAGGATGTCGCACGACCAACCGTCGACCGCGATGTGGTGCAGGGTGAGCCCGACCAGGTGTTCGGTGGGCGCAAGCCGTACCACGACGACTCGCAGCGGGTGTTCCCGGCGCAGGTCGAACGGCCGGGCCGCCGCCGCGTCGAGCATCGCCGCCGCCCGGGTCGCGGCATGCGGATCCCCCGCCGGGCCGCCGGTCAGGTCCACGACCGTGACGTCGGCCGGGCCGGGTGGGTCGATGACCTGCACGGGATCGCCGGCGTTGTCCTCGTACCGGGTGCGCAGCACCTCGTGCCGGTGGACGACCTCGGTCACGGCGCGCTCGAACACCGCGGGATCCCATGCGCCGCGCAGGCGCAGGTGTGACCGGATGAGATACCCGGTACCGCCGCTGTGCAGCCGGTCGAGGAACCAGAGCCGCTCCTGCCCGGGTGACAGCCGCAGCACGCCGGTGCGCGGCACCGGCCGGATCGGCGGCGGGATGTTCATCGCGGTACCAACTCGGGCCGACATCAGTGGCCCCCCTTCACCGGCGATCGGCATCGGCATCGGTTCCGAGAGTGGTGCCCACGGGCGGGCCCGGACCAGAGCCGGACCAGCAACCCCGCCTCTGCCCGTCCTTCTCTGCCAGCGGCCGGGCGGGGCCGGCAGAGTCGGCAGGGTCAGCGGAAACCGGGGAGAGGCGGCGACATGTCCGGGACGTTCGCCCTACGCACGGTGGCGTCGTTCCTGCCGGAACGGTCGGTCGCCGTGGCCGAGCTGCCGGAACTGGCGTACCTGGGACCGGCCGAGCGGCAGCTCTGCGCCGACCTCGGAATCGAGCGGATTCGCACCGATCCGGAGCTGGACGCGCTCCACCTGGCCGCCGGCGCCGCCAGCAGGGCGCTTGTCGCCGCCGGCCTCGACGCGGATCAGATCGGGGCCCTGGTCGCGGTCGAGTCCCGTGCGCCGACCACGCTGATGAGCTCCGCCGAGACCCGGTTGCAGGCACACCTCGGCGCCAACCGGGCGCTGACGTTCTCCGTCGGCGGGCTGGGCTGTGTGTCGATGACGCCGGCGCTGCTGGTGGCGCGCGGCCTGCTGGCCGCCGATCCGGATCTGAGCGACGTCCTCGTCGTGCACGGCAGTACGCCGGCCACGCCGCGGCGCTACCGGCACCCGGTGACGGTCAGCGGCGACGGGGGCATGGCCGCGGTCGTCTCGAGGGAGGGGCCGTTGCGCGTTCTCGACGTGCTGCAGGAGACCAACGGCCACTACTGGGACCTGTTCCGGGTGGACTACCGGGACCGCCCGTCGGCCCGCTGGTCCGAGCAGTGCCGCGACCTCCAGGAGTACTCCTTCACCCTGGCGCTGGAGAGCCGTGACCGGCTGGGCGCGATGTACCGACGCCTGCTGGACCGCAACGGGCTCGCGCCGGGGGACGTCGCCCGGAATGTGTGCCACAACCTGTCCCTGGGCGGGTTCCGGTTCCTTGAGGAGACGCTCGGCGTGACAATCGCGGCGGCCTGCCACGACAACCTGCGCGACCTGGGCCATCTCGGCGCGAACGACGTCCTGCTCAACCTGGCGACCGAGATCGGGACCGGGCGGCTGCGCGAGGGTGAGCGGGCCGTGCTGATCAGCGCCAGTCCCGTGGCCGCCTGGAGCATGGTGCTGGTCGAGGTCGTCGGCGATCCCGGTGACTTCACCGTCGGTGACCGGCTCGGGGCCGGGCCACGCCGGGCCCAGCCGACGACCGACGGGGTTCCTGGACACCACACCAGCTCCCGAGACGGACGTGTGATCTGACCTGAGGAGAGGAACCCGACCATGAGCGTTGTCGGCGTTGCCGGAGCCGGCGTGATGGGGATCGGCGTGACGCAGAACCTGGCCCAGACCGGGCATCAGGTGGTCCTTGTGGACACCGAACAGCAGGTTCTCGACGCGGCTCTGCAGAAGATCGAGGCGCAGCTGCGGATGAGCCGGATGCTCGGCGGTCCTGCCGTGGACACGGCTGCGGCGATGGCGTTGATCAGCACCGGCGTGGATCCGAAGGCGCTCGCCGAGGTGGATTTCGTCATCGAGAACATCCCCGAGAGGTGGGACCTCAAACGAGCCTTGTACCTGGAGATGGACCGGATCTGCGATCCGGCGACGGTGTTCGTCGTCAACACGTCCGCGATTCCGATCACCGAGTTCGCAGCGGTGACCGGCCGACCGGAGCAGTTGGTCGGCGTGCACTTCATGAACCCGGTACCCATGAAGACCGCCGTAGAGCTCATCGCGGGCGAGCACACCTCGGCCGAGACGGTTCGGCGTACCCGTGAACTGCTGAACGCGATGGGCAAGAAGGCCATCGACGTCAAGGACGTCTGCGGCTTCATCTCCAACCGCGTCCTGATGTTGACCGTCAACGAAGCGGCCTTCCTGGTCCACCAGGGCGTTGCCACCGCCGAAGCGGTCGACGAGGTCTTTCGGAGCTGTTTCGGCCACCCGATGGGCCCGTTGGAGACTGCCGACCTGATCGGCGTCGACACCATCCTGCACAGCATCGACGTGCTCTACCAGCACTACCGCGACAGCAAGTACCGGCCCTGCCCGCTGCTGCGCACCATGGCCAACGCCGGCCGGCACGGGCGCAAGTCCGGTCGTGGCTTCTACGAGTACGGCCCGACCGCCTGACTACTCGGCTACCAGCACAGGAGGGGAACACATGTCCCACAACGACCCCAGCGCCGTCGTCGCCGCGTTCCTCCAGCAGCGGTTCCCGCACGTGGAGATCGCCCACGATGAGGACATCTTCGCCCTCGGCCTGGTCAACTCGTTGTTCGCGCTGGAGCTGGTGATGTTCGTGGAGAAGACTTTCGGCTTCACCGTGCCCAGCGACGAGATGCGGATCGACAGCTTCCGCAGCATCGACGCGATAAGCGCGTTGGTCGACCGTCAGTCCGCGACGGTGTGACGGCGGCACCGGCGATGTCACCGATGGCTGCGAGCACCGAACGCGTACCAACGGATCGAACTGCGGCCCGCTGCTTCGCCCGGACCCACCTCGCACCGCTGGCCACCCGGTTCGATCAGGCCGGCAGCATCCCGTCGGAGACGCTCGACCGTATCGGCGCGGCCGGACTGTGGGCACCGTTCCTACCGGTCGGGTACGGCGGGCAGGGCGCCTCGATGCTGACGGTGGGTCAGGTGCACGAGGAGATCGGACACGCCTGCTCATCGGTACGCAGCCTGCTCACCGTGCACGGAATGGTTTCCTGGGCGCTGCTGAGGTTCGGCACGCCCCGGCAACGGGAGCAGTGGCTCCCGCGCCTGGCCGCCGGATCGGTGCTGGGGGCCTTCTGCCTGTCCGAGCCGGACGCCGGCAGCGACGCCGGGAGCCTGACCAGCCGAGCGGTCCGGGACGAACGTGGATGGGTCCTGCACGGGACCAAAACGTGGATCACCGGAGGCCAACGGGCGCACCTGTTCCTGGTGTTCGCACGCACCGGCGCCGGCATCGCCGCCTTCCTGGTGCCCCGCGACAGCGAAGGGCTGACGGTGACGCCGATCCCCGGCATGCTGGGCACCCGCGGCAGCATGCTCGCACGGCTCACCCTGGCAGGGGTACGGGTGGGACCGGACGCCCTCGTCGGTCCGGACGGTTTCGTGAACGGCATGGTGATGAGCGCTGTGTTGGACTTCGGCCGCTACAGCGTGGCCGCCGGCTCAGTCGGCATCCTCCAAGCCTGCCTGGACGCCTGCGCCCACCACACCACGCACCGCAAGGTCGGTGGCACAGCATTGCGCGACAGGCAACTCATCCAGGCGAAGCTCTCCGACATGGTCACCGACACCCGGGCCGCGCGACTGCTCTACGAGGCCGCCGGGCGGCTGAAGGACCAGGGCGACGCGGACACACTGATGGCCACCTGGGTGGCCAAGTACTTCGCCTCGACCGCAGCCGCCCGACATGCCGCCGAGGCAGTACAGATCCACGGTGCCGTCGGCTGCACCCCCGGCCATCTGGTGGAGCGCTTGTACCGCGACGCCAAGGTCATGGAAATCATCGAAGGCAGCAACGAGATCCAGCGGATCACGATCGCGGCCGACGCGTACCGAAAGGATGTTCGGTGAGCGACGACCCGTGTGAGGAGGAGCGGCACGGTCGGATCAAGTGTGTGGTCTGGGACCTCGACCAGACGATCTGGACCGGCGTCCTGCTGGAGGACGCGACGGTGACGGTGAAGCCGGAGGTCGTCGAGGCGATCGAGGCGCTCGACCGGTTGGGAATTCTGCACTCCATCGCCAGCAAGAACGATCACCAGGCGGCCTGGACACAGATAGCGCGAAGTGGTCTCGCCGAGATGTTCCTCTGCCCGCAGATCGGGTGGAACGCCAAGTCACACTCCGTTCAGCAGATCGCCGAGAAGCTCAACATCGGGCTCGACACGATCGCCTTCGTCGACGATCAGGAGTTCGAGCGGGCGGAGGTCGCCATGGCGTGTCCGCAGGTGCTGTGCATGGACCCGGCGGAACTCGTCGAGGCGATGCGGACGCCGGCATTCCAGCCGCGGTTCCGCACCGACGAGTCGCGGGAACGCCGCCAGATGTACCGCAACCAGATCCGACGCGACGACGAGGAGAAGCGGTTCATCGGCACCCCCGACGAGTTCCTCTCCCAGTTGGGGCTGGTCGTCCGGATCGAATCCGCCACCCGGGCCGACCTGCAACGGGCCCAGGAACTGACAATCCGCACCAACCAGCTGAATTCGACCGGTCGGACGTACTCCTACGACGACCTCGACAAGTCGCGCGCCTCAGACGACCACCGTCTCTATGTCGTCGCCCTCGACGACCGCTTCGGCTCCTACGGCAAGATCGGGCTCGTCCTGATCGAGACGTCAGAAAAGGTCTGGCGGCTACGGTTGTTGCTGATGTCGTGCCGCGTGATGTCCCGCGGCGTCGGGGGGATCGTGCTCAGCCACCTGATGCGGCAGGCGCGGGATGCCTGCGTCGAGCTGCACGCGGACCTGGTCGAGACCGGCCGGAACAGAATGATGCAGATCACCTATGCCTTCGCCGGCTTCCGGGAGATCGATCGAGCCGATCAGCATGTGACGCTGCGCGCAGATCTGGACGTCATTCCGCCCGTGCCGCCCTTCGTCCGGCTGATCGCGGATTGACGTACGCAGCGACGTTGGTGCGGCAGGCGCAAAGGGCAGGTGTGCCACCCATCCGCTGTCCGACATACCCAGGAGACTGCTGTCGGTGGTACCGGAGTACCACGGGCGCCCGGAAAGTGTCGACTGCGGTACCACGGACCTGACGCTGGGCGCACCTAGCGTTGCGGGCATGATTCAGATACGTGAAGTAACCAAGCGGTACGGCACGAAGACGGTCGTCGACCGCCTGTCGTTCACCGCGAAGCCCGGGCAGGTCACCGGCTTCCTCGGCCCCAACGGGGCTGGCAAGTCGACGACCATGCGGATGGTGGTCGGCCTCGACGCGCCGAGCTCCGGCGACGTGCTGGTCAACGGTAAGCCGTACGCGTCGTCGAAGGCGCCGCTGCGCGAGATCGGCGTGCTGCTCGAAGCCAAGGCCGCGCACCCCGGCCGGACGGCGGTCAGCCACCTACTGGCCCTGGCCCGTACGCACGGCATTCCGCGCTCGCGCGTCGATGAGGTGCTCGGCCTGGCCGGTCTCTCGGCCGTCGCCCACAAGCGGGTCGGCGCCTTCTCCCTCGGCATGGGCCAGCGGCTCGGCATCGCCGCCGCCCTGCTCGGTGACCCGGCCGTGGTGATGCTCGACGAACCGGTCAACGGCCTCGACCCGGAGGGTGTCCTCTGGGTGCGCAAGCTGCTCACCGGCCTGGCTGCCGAGGGCCGCACCGTGATGTTGTCCTCGCACCTGATGAGCGAGGTCTCGCTGATCGCGGACCATCTGGTCATCGTGGGCCGGGGCAGGCTGCTGGCCGACACCACCGTGGCCGACCTCGTGACGGCCGAGGGTGTCCGGGTCGTCACTCCCGCCCCTGACGCGCTGCGCACGACGATTGCCGGCCCGGGTGTCACGGTCACCTCGACCGGTGCGGAGGAACTGCTCGTCGCCGGCGCCTCCGCCCGCGTGATCGGGCTGGCCGCGGCATCCCGTGGCATCCCGCTGTTCGAACTGACCCCGCAGAACGCCTCCCTCGAAGAGGCGTTCATGGACCTGACCCGCGACGCTGTCGAATACGAGGCCTCCCGATGAAGATCACTCCTGGTGGCGTCGTCGCCGCCGAATGGACCAAGTTCTCCTCGCTGCGCTCCACCTGGATCACGACCGGCATATCCGTCTTCCTCCTGATCGCCTTCGGCATGATCGCCTCGGTTTCCTTCTCGGGCGACAACCTGACCTCGATCGACCTCGCCCTGTCCGGCAGTGCCCTGGCCGCGCTGTCCGTCGGCGTGCTCGGCGCGCTGCTGGGCGCCGGCGAATACACCACCGGCATGATCCGGGCGACTTTCGCCACGGTGCCGCGCCGGTTGCCGGTGCTCTGGTCGAAGAGCCTCGTGGCGGGGTCGGCCGCCTTCGTCACGATGACCGCCGGCGCCTTCGCCGCTTTCGTGGCGGGGTCGGCCGTGCTCAACGCCGAGATCGGTGCTCTGGACCTCGGCGACGACGGCGTGCTGCGGGCACTGCTCGGCGCCGGCCTCTATCTCGGCCTGGTCGCGGTGCTCGGGGTCGCGCTCGGCATGCTCGTCCGCTCCAGCGCCGGCGCCATCGCGATCCTGGCCGGCCTGCTGCTGATCGTGCCCGGTCTGGCCGCTCTGCTGCCGGACTCGATCTCCGAGGCCATCACCCCGTACCTGCCCAGCAACGCCGGCAGCGCCGTGATGACGCTGACGCAATCGGACGGCGCCCTGGCCCCGTGGGCCGGCCTCGCGGTCTTCGCCGGGTACGTGGTCGTGACGCTCGCCGCGACGGCGTACCGGCTGAAGACGACCGACGCGTGAGCGGGTAGAGGGAGAATCCGGTGATGAGCACCCAGGGATGGCTGGTGGACCGGCAGGCCCGGTTACGAGCCTTCGACCGGCGCAGCCCGTGGGTGATGGACACCCTGGTGGCCGTCCCGATCGTGCTCTTCAGCATCCCGAACATCATCGAGAATCCCCTCTCGGCGACGATCGCGACCCTGGTCCTGCTACCGCCGCTGTACTGGCGACGGCGGTACCCGTTCCCGGCGTTCCTGGTCACCGCGGCCATCGATTTGACAGAGGGACTGCTGGACGTCGGCGTCGGCGCCGGAGTGATCCTGCTCGTGATGCTGTTCGGCGTGGCCTCCCGAGGTTCGTGGCGGGCGCTGGCCTGGGCCTCGGGGATCACCCTCGCGCTGCTGGTCGCCCAGATCTATCTGATCAATCCGGTCACGGAGAACCGCACCATCACGCTGTTCCTGGTGATCGGCACCTCAGTTGCCGCGGTCGCGTCCGGCATCGCGGTGCGCATCCGCCGGGCGTACCTCATCGCTCTCGAGGACCGCGCCGCCCGCCTGGAGGTCGAGCGGGATCAGCGGGCCCGCCTCGCCGTCGCCGAGGAGCGGGCCCGGGTGGCCCGCGAGATGCACGACATCGTCGGCCATCACGTCTCGGTCATCGTGGGCCTGGCCGACGGCGGTGCCGCGCTCGCGACCTCGCGGGCTGAGCAGTCCGCCGAACCGCTCCGGTTGATCGGTGACACCGGCCGGCAGGCGCTGTCCGAGCTACGCCGGGTGCTGGGCGTGCTGCGCGAAGGAGACGACGATCCGCAACTGAGCCCGCAGCCGGGCATCGACGATCTCGACCGGCTGTTGCCGAGCGTGCGGGCGGCCGGGCTGCCGGTCACCTACTCGACCTCGGGCGAGTTGCACACCCTCGGCCGAGGCGTGCAGCTCGCGGTCTACCGCATCGTTCAGGAGGCGCTCACCAACACCCTCAAACACGCGGGAAGCGGCGCGACCGCGGACGTCACTCTCGCTGCCTCCGATGGAGAGGTACGGGTACGGGTACGCGACAACGGCCGTGGCAGACCCGCCGCCCCGAGCCACGGCCTGCTCGGCATGCGGGAACGCGCCGCCATGTACAGCGGGGTGGTGACCGCCGGCCCGACCGAGCACGGCTGGCTCGTCGACGTAGTCCTCAAGGAGCCTGCATGACCACTGTCCTGATCGCCGACGACCAGCAGCTGCAACGGATGGGCTTCAAGATGCTGCTCGACGGCACACCCGGTTTCAGCGTGGTGGGCGAGGCCGCCAACGGCGCCGAGGCAGTACGGAAAGTCGAGCAGACCCGGCCCGACGTGGTGCTGATGGACGTGCGCATGCCCGGCATGGACGGCATCGAAGCCACCCGCCGCATCACCGCGGCCGGCTCCCGCACCCACGTGCTGATCCTGACCACATTCGACCTGGACGAGTACGTGTATGCGGGACTGCGGGCCGGCGCGAGCGGCTTCCTCCTCAAGGACGCCCGCCCCGAGGAGCTGATCGCCGGCATCCGCGCCGTTGCGAGCGGAGACTCGGTGGTGGCCCCCAGCCTGACCCGCAAGCTGATGGACGCCTACCTCCAGAAACCGGCGTCGAACATCCGTGCGGACCCTCGCCTCACCACGCTCAGCGAGCGAGAGCGAGAGGTCCTCGAAGCGATCGGCCAGGGCGCCACCAACACCGAGATCGCCGAACGCTTCACCCTCACCGAATCCACCGTGAAGAAGCATGTCGGGCGCATCCTGGCCAAGATCGGGGCGCGAGACCGCATCCAGGCCGTCATCTTCGCGTACGACAACGGCCTGGTCGAACCACGTGCCTGAACGGTCGTCGTGGAGTGGCCTCCTCGC
This sequence comes from Verrucosispora sp. WMMD703, assembly GCF_049178935.1. Lineage (NCBI taxonomy): Bacteria > Bacillati > Actinomycetota > Actinomycetes > Micromonosporales > Micromonosporaceae > Micromonospora > Verrucosispora sp. WMMD703. The sequence goes on from NZ_JBMHMM010000004.1 coordinate 4,367,072, forward strand.
CAGGCGCGGGCACGATGCCATCGGCCACCCGGATTTCTGACCGCTAGGCCGTGAACTGCGGCACCACGTCAGCGAGCGCCCGGTCGAGGATCTCCAGGCCCAGGTCCAGCTCGGCGTGCGTGGAGGTGAGCGCCGGCGCGATACGGAACACGCCGCCCATGCCCGGCAACTGCACCACATTCATGTGCAGTCCCAGCTCCAGGCACCGCCCGGTCACGGCGGCGCCCAGCGCGTCGGCCGGTCGTTTCGACTCCCGGTCGCTTACCAGTTCGAGCCCGATTAGCAGCCCGCGGCCGCGCACGTCGCCGACCACCGGGTGTCGCTGGCCGATCTCCCGCAACCCCTTCCGGAGGTATGCGCCCAGGTGCGCCGCCTGTTCGTCGAGCCGGTCGGCCTCCAGCACGTCCAGGACCGTGTTGCCGACCGCGGCCACCAGCGGGTCCGAGACGTGCGTGGTGAAGAAGAGGAAACCGCGCTCGTGCGCCGTCTGCTCGATCTCCGGGCTGGTCACCACCGCAGCCAACGGCAGGCCGGCACCGAGCGTCTTGGACAGGGTCAGGATGTCCGGCACGACGCCGTCCCGCTGGAACGCGTACCACTCGCCGGTGCGGCACAGACCGGTCTGCGCCTCGTCGAGGATCAGCAGCCCGCCGCGCTCGTGCACCTTGTCCCGCAGCGCCGCGAGGTATCCCGGCGGCAGGTCGATCACGCCACCGGAGCTGAGGATCGGCTCAACGATGCATGCCGCCAGACTGCCCACCGACTGGGCGTCGAACAGCTCGAACGAGAACTCCAACTGACGCCGCCAGTCCAGCTCGCCGTCCGGGAGGGTGAAGTCGGGCCGGTACGCGTTCGGCGTGGGGATCGCGACGTTGCCGGGCGCCGCAGGCCCGTACCCTCTGCGTCCCGAGCTGTAGGTGGCGCTCGCCGCCGCCTGCGTCATCCCGTGCCACGACCGGGCGAACGAGATGATCTCGTGCCGGCCGGTGACCAGCTTCGCCATCCGGATCGCCGCCTCGTTGGACTCTGCGCCGGTGGTGAGCAGCAGAACCTTCTCGAGCGGCGCGGGCAGGGAGCCGGCGAGGCGGCGGGCCAGCTCCACCACGGGCCGGCTCAGCATGCCGCTGAACAGGTGGTCGAGGGTGGCGGCCTGTTGCTGGATGGTGGCTACGACAGCCGGGTGGGAGTGACCGAGGATGGCGCTCATCTGCCCGGACGTGAAGTCGAGCAGGCGGCGGCCGTCGGCGGTGAACACGAAACTGCCTTCGGCGTGGTCGATGATCTCGCGGACGAAGCTGCCCGCGCCGATGTAGCGGACCAGGTGACGATCGGCGTCGGACCAGAACGAATCAGCCATGAGCCGACGCTAGGCAGCCCCGCTAAGGCACGTCCATCGCACATTTCCGCTGTCGCTGTTAAGCAGAGCCGTACAGTCGGGGGGCATGACGCTGAATCCGTGGCGGCTGCGCCTGCTCGCCGACCTGGCAACCTACGGCACCGTCCGGGCTGTCGCACAGCGCGGCAACCTTAGCCCGTCGGCGGTGTCCCAGCAGTTGGCCACGCTGGAACGGGAGACCCGGACCGCGCTGCTGGAACGAACCGGGCGGCGGGTGCGGCTCACCGCAGCCGGAGTACTGCTCGCCGGCCGGGCTCGGGAGATCCTCGCGGCCATGGACGGGGCCGATGCGGAGCTGCGCCGCCTCGCCGACGAACCGGCCGGCACGGTCACCGTGGCCGCGTTCCAGAGTGCCGTGCAAGCCCTCGCCGAACCGGCGCTGGCCCGGCTCGCGGCCCGGCACCCGGACGTGAGCGTGGTGTTGCTGGAACTGGAGCCGCACGAGAGCATGCCGGCGCTGCGTCGGGGGGACGTCGACCTCATCATCACGACGGCCGACTTCACCGGCGCCGAACTCTCGCCGGAGATCGACCTGGTGCCGCTCGCCACCGATCCGATCGTGCTCGTGCTGCCCCCGGAGCACTCGTTGACCAGCGCCGAGTCGGTCGCCTTGGAGGCGTGCGCGCAGCAGCGCTGGACGTTCGACGTCGCCGGCTCGTACATGTCCGAGCTGTCCACCCGGCTGTGCCGGGAGGCCGGCTTCGAGCCCGTGGTGATCTGCCGGTTCAACAACTACATGCTGGCGCTCCAGCACGTGGAGAGCGGTCGTTCGATCACCATGCTGCCCAAGCTGGCGGTTGACCCGCGGTACCGGGTGGTGACCCGGCCGCTGAACCCGCCGCTGACCCGGCGCATCACGACCGCGGTCCGGCGACCGGCTGCGTCACGACCCGAGGTGACGGCCGTGCTCAGCGCGCTGAGAGCAGGTGACTGACCGCCGGGGTGTCGGGCTTCGCCACAGTGGCCACGTCGCCTTCCGCCGAATGCCGTTCGAGCAGGAACGGGCCGACCAACGCGTGGCCGGCAGGTCGGATCATCCCGAGGTGATCGTTCGAGGCCCGTACCTTTCGGCCGCGCGCGCCTTGGCCTTGGCCGCCTCCGCTGCCCGGTCACGGGGAGGCGCCTTCGTCACAAGGCTGTCCAGCAGGGTTCGGGTGGCCGCCGTGACAGCGCGGACCGCCTCGCCGAACGCCTCCTCGTTGGCCGCTGAGGGCCGGGTCGTGCCGCTGACCTTGCGCACGTACTGGAGGGCGGCGGCTTCGATCTCATCGTCGGTCACCGGCGGTTCGAAGTTGTGGAGCACGCGTATGTTCCTGCACATGCCTCCACCATGCCACGCACAACCGCCAGGCCAGCATGCCGAGCTGGTCACCACGCGAGCCCACCCTGAGGTCTCCCCGGGGCCACTCAGAGCAGTTGCGCATCGTGGCAAGACCGGCCATCATCTAGCGATGATCTCCAACCGGAAGGGCGGACACGCCCTGGCGCGTTGACCGCGCCCACGCGGCACGACGATGCCGCGCCCCTCTCCCCGGCCCCCCGCGATCTGTGGCGGCAGGCCGAAGTGATCCGGCAGGAGTGGCTGGGGTACGCCCTCTCCACCGAACCCGCCGACCGACCCACCACGCAACGGTGCCTCACGGCGATCTACGCCCGAGCTGGCCGCCACCAGCCCCGGTTCGTCTGGGTGGACTCCCCCGCCGCGGCCCTGCCACTGATCCGGCAACTGCCCACCCTCGGCCAGCTCCTCCAACGGGTCCGTGACCCCGCCCCGGCCGGCCCACCGCCCCCGGCCAGCGACATAGCCACCGTGGCGTCCCGGCTGAGGGCCGCGCTCGGCGACGGGGTCCAGCACACCGACCCCGAACTGTCTCCCGTTCGCCGAGGCAGGACCCGCGAACCTTGGCCGGACCTGCCACCGAAGGATGCTCTCGACCGGCAGGTGCCACTCGGCGTCGTGCTGCACCGAGGCGTCCGCAACGCCCTGCACCGCAGCCTGATCCCCGGCTTCACGCAACCGGTCCGCGCAGGGCTGCCCGGTGGCGACCGACAGACGCCGGTCTGCTGGTACGGCCAGCAGGACGCATTCTGGGTCGGGTACTACGACGCCCTGCACCGGCTCGGACTGGCCGCGTACACCGCCGAGGCAAGCGACCAGCTGCGGACCTGGACCGACCTGGCGCGATCCGGCGGCTGGTGGTGGCCCGGCCCGGACGTCTGCGTCGTGGTGGAGCGGCCGGCGGTGATCCGCACCGAACCCGTACCCGGCTCGTGGTACGACGAGGTCCGGCTACGACCGGACGGGGTCGGGTACCGCGACGGCTGGCGACCACCGCCGTGCTGACCGACGGCTGAACACCGACACGAGGACGAGAGAGGCTTGGCGGGCGGCCGTTTCGGCAGCCAACGACGTCGAAACGCGGAAGGGCCGGGAAGGACAAGCCGGTCCCCGCCCGCCAAGCCGCTCGGGCCCGCTGCCGACGGGCGACGGCGATGACCTCAGGCCGGGAAGCCGGCGACGCGCCCATCACGGCCAACGACAACGCTGTCCGCAGTGGCCTGCCCAAATATGCGGAAGACACGGGGGAAACCGGCAAGCTCCTCGACACGTTTCCAGATTCATCGAGACCAAGGGGTAGCGCATCGGTGTCCGTCGTTGGAATGATGTCCGCCAGCGTATTTTTGATCCGGCGTCAGCGCCAAACGGAGGGCCTATTCCGTGAAGCACGACCATTCACCTGTTCTGCCAGGTCACGGCGCTACGGACTATGCACGCTACATGCGGACAGATACTTTGCTCGGTCTCCAACGTACGCCGGACGAGGTCATACATCGCGACGAGCTGCTTTTTCAGGTGGTGCATCAGTCGACCGAGTTGTGGCTGAAACTGGCTGCGGCGGAGCTGGCGGAGGCGACCACCCAGGTGGCTGCCGGTCAGCTACCGGCCGCGGAGGCGCTGCTGGCCCGGGCGACGCTCGCGGTCCGCTTGATCACCGACCAACTGGAGATGCTGCGATATTTGTCCCCAGTGGACTTTCAGGCGATGCAGCCCGCCCTCGGCAACGGTTCTGGTGCGGAGTCACCCGGTTGGCGGCAGATCCAGGGCGCCAGCCGACAGCTCGGCCGCGCGTTCGGCGAGCAGCTTGCCGCCCACGGTGTCGAGGCGGCCGACCTGTGCCCGGCGGATCCGTCGGATCCGCTGCACCGGCTCGCCGAGGCGATGGTGGAATGGGATGAACGGGTGTCGGTGTGGCGGGTCCGCCACTACCAGGTGGCCCTGCGAATTGGCGGCCATCCCCCGGCCGGTGCCCCCGGCAGCCCAGCGAACATGCTGGCAAGACTCGCCGGACACCGATTCTTTCCCGAGTTGTGGCAGGCGCGACTGCGCCCCACCACTGACGAATAGCCCGGCTGAACCATACGCAGCTGCGATCGCCGGCATTTCCGGCGACCGTCAGTGAGGTTCGTCTCGTCAACTTCGAGGGGTGGCACGTGCGTCCATTGATTCACTGGTTGTCGCGCCCGACCGAACCGCGCCGCTTTCCCTACTCCCCAGTGCTGAAGGAGTTTCACCGCAGCGGCAAACATTTCGCGGAAAAGAGTTTCCTCGCCCTGCTCGACAGCGCCCGGCAGGCGGTGACCCGCCCGGTCTCCGGCACCGGCGACGCCGCGGCCCGTCAGCTGACCGCCTTCCTGGACGTCGCACTCGACAAGTGGGACGGCCGCTACGACTACCGCAGCTACCTCGCCCTGCGGCTGCTCCGGCTGCCCTGCGGAACAAACGATCCGACCCCGGGCGCGCAGGCCGCTGCCCGGCGGCAGAGCCGGGACCGGCTCCTCGTCCGCCTGGTCGCCGACGCACTGGCGTTCGAGTTGGCCGCCGACGCGCGCACGACCGGGCTACTTCCGTTGCAGAGACCCGGGCCAGCGGTGGTCGTCAAACGCTGCCGACTCGGTGTCCGAGCCGCCGCACCCGCGCTGGCCCGTCTCGGCATGACCGAGGCGATCGGGAGCGACGCCCCGACCACGACCGCGGCCAACCTGCACACCATCGCCCGGGACCTGACGTTCCCCGGGGATCCGCTGCTGCGGCTGACCATGTTGCCGGTCCACGTGACGCACGACGAGTACCTGTTCATCCGGGTACTCCAGGGTTACGAGTGCCTCTTCGCCGGGGTCGCCGACGAACTTCGCGCGGCGGTCGCCGCATTGGCCGGGCACACACCGGGCACCGCCGCCGACCGGCTCGGGTACGCAGGCGACCTGCTGCGCGCCGCGGCTCCACTCTTCTCCCTCCTGGCCACCATGCAGCCCGAGTCGTTCCGTACCTTCCGGCAGTACACCGAGGGCGCCAGCGCGATCCAGTCCCGCTCGTACAAGCTCATCGAATCGCTGTGTCGCACCCCGCAGGCGGATCGGCTGGACTCGGTGGCCTACCAGTCGGTACCGGAGATACAGGCCCGGGTACGCGTCGGCCAGCCGACGGTCGACCAGGCGTACCGGTCGGCGGTGTCTGAGGGCCGGCTCACCGGCGCCGACGGCGCCCTGGTGGCGCGGCGGATGGCTGCGTTCGCCGGTGCCCTGTCGCAGTGGCGCCGGACCCATCTCCGCGTGGCGGTGTGGATGCTCGGCGCCCAGACCGGCACCGGCTACACCGAGGGCACGCCGTACCTCGCGGCGAACAGCGCAGCACCGGTCTTCACCCCCATGACCACCGATCCGCCGGCGGCCGGCCCGACTGGAAGGCGCTGCGCATGAGCCAGCCCGAGCACAGTCCCCGATGCCTCGACGCCGGCACGCACGCCGCCCTGCGCGCCGAGTTCCCGCTGGTGCACACCTGCGTCTACCTCAACAGCAACTCCACCGGCGCGGTGCCCCGGGGCGGTGAGCGGGTGCTGCACGACTACTGGGAGACGCTGCGCACCTGGCGCGACGACGTCTGGCAGGACTGGCACGTCGGCCTCGACCGGTACGCCGACTCGGTGGCCGCGCTGATCGGCGCGCCGCCGGGCAGCGTGATCACCGATGCGAATCTGAGCACCTTCCTGGCCCGGGTGGCGTCCTGTTTCGACTACCGCTCGCCCCGCAACCGCGTCGTCATCACGGATCTCGACTATCCGACGGTGCCGTTCATCTTCCGGGCGTACGCCCGATATGGCGCGCAGCTCGACGTGGTCGGCACCGGCGGTCCCCACCTGGACCAGGACGCGCTGGAGGCCCGGATCGACGAGCGGACGCTGCTGGTGTGCGTGCCGCACGCCAGCTTCACCTCCGGCGCCACTACGGACCTGTCCCGCCTGGTCGCCCGCGCCCACCAGGTCGGCGCGCTGGTGGTGGTGGACGCCTTCCAGAGCGTCGGGGTGATGCCGTTGGACGTCACCGCGCTCGGCGTCGACGTGGTCATCGGCGGTTCCCACAAGTGGTTGTGCGGTGTCGGCACCGGATTCCTCTACGTCCGGCCGGACCTGGTGCCACTGCTGACTCCGGCCGCCACCGGCTGGCAGGCCGGCGACCGCGCGCTGACCTTCCGACCGTCACCGGGCTGGGCGACCGGTATCCGTCGTTTCGCCGGCGGCACCCCCTACCCGCTCACCTCTTTGATCTCCCAGATCGGTCTGGACCTGCTGCTCGGTGTCGGTATCGACGCCATCCGGCGGCATTCGCTGGCGCTCACCCAACGGCTGCTGGACCGGGTCGACGCCGCCGGCATCGTCGTGGTCAGCCCCACCAGCATCGCCCGGCGAGGCGGGGTGGTGTGCCTGGACATCCCCGACGGCGAGGCCGTCAAGCGGCGGCTGGCCGCCCGTGACGTGATCTGCAGCTGGCGCGGCTATCTGCGGGTCGGCCCGCACGTCTACAACACCCTAGACGAGATCGACCTGTTCATGGATGCGCTGAAAGAGGAGCTGCACCGGTGACCGTCACCCTCTCGCCCCGGGCATTGATGAGCCTGCTCGTCAACGGCCCCAAGGCCATGGACGTCCTGCACACGGCACTCGACCTGGGGCTGCTCGACGCGCTGGAGGCCGGACCCGTCCGCCTCGACGCGCTGGCCACCCGGTTCGGGGTGCTCCCACTACGGCTGTACAAATTCCTCGACTGCATCGAGAGCCTCGGCTTCGTCATCCGCGACGAGCCCGGCGACGACATCGGCGCGACCAGCTACCGAGCCGTGCCAGGGCTACGCGACGCGGTTAACGCGGTCGTCGGGCCGGGCGCCACCGAACGGGACCGGGACCGCTACCCGTGGCGGCAGCTGCACGGCCGGCTGGCCGAGAGCCTACGCGGCGAGGTCAGCATCGACGACGGCTTCGCCTGGCCACCGAAGACCGCCGAGCAGACCGCGGATTTCGAACGCAGCATGGCCCTCGGGCTGGGACCGGCGATCGAGACGATACGCCGGCACTCACCTCGACTCTGGTCGGACCGGCACCGCCTGCTCGACGTCGGCGGCGGTGACGGGACACTCGCCGCACACATCCTCGACGCCGCTACGCACCTGCGGGCCGACGTGTACAACCTGCCGGCGGTGGAACCACTGGTGGCGGCCACCCGCGACGACCGCGGTCACCCGGAACGGCTCGGCTTCGTCGGCGGCGACTTCTTCGCCGAACCCCTACCGCGCGGCTACGACGCGCTGTCCTTCGTCCGGGTTCTGCACGACTGGCCAAACGCGGTCGCCCGCGACCTGGTCCGCCAGGCGTACGCGGCGTTGCAGCCCGGCGGGCTGATCCTGATCTGCGAGGAGTTCCGCACCCCCGACCGGCTCGCCATGCAGTTCTTCTGGAGCTACTTCCTGATCGGCGTCGACAGCAGCGTCAGCCGCCTACGCGAGGTGGACTTCTACACCACCCTGCTCACGGAGACCGGCTTCCACCACGTGGCGGTGCTGCCCGGCACCTGGGAGCTCGTCGTCGCGTACAAACCGACCCGATGATCCTGTCCCATCTGGCCCCTTCTCCACCTGATCTTTTGCTCAAGGAGAGCGTCACAGGTCTTCATCGGGTGTCGGCGGTCTAGCATCGAGCGATGGATTCGTCCCTTGACACCTTGCCGAAGATCAGCGCACCCGCGACGCGGGCGCTGAACGCCGCCGGCTACACCGCCCTACGCCAGCTCGCGGGCGTGCCGCGCGCAGACCTGGCCAGATTGCACGGCATGGGACCCAAAGCACTGGACACCATCGAGGCCGCCCTCGAACAGCACAATCTGAGGCTGAGCTGACGCTGGCCCGACTCAGCGGCACCTCATACCTACGCGACCGGCGGCGTTGGCGCTCAGTGACTGCGGAGACCCGTCCGGTAATCAGCGTCGCGGCGCACGAGCCTCGCATCCTCCTCGACCTGCACGAGGATGCGTTCAGCAGCATCCGGCACAGCCCGATGCCACTTTTGGCCTTCTCATAAGCGGGTAGGGCATCCCGCACCGAGGGAGGCATACTGGCTGCCGTGTTCGCCCTTGTTGCCGATACTCCCGTCGCAGCCGGTGAGCTCGTCCGCCGAGGGCCGATGCAGTTCGGCCAGGATGTTCCAGGCTGGTCGGTGGCACCGTACTGCCTGCACGTGCCGATCCAGCACCTCGTCACGGTGTTCCAACCGGTCTACGACACCTTCTTCAACGACGGACTGGCCGATGTCCGTAACGGCAGCGACGACTGGCCCGAGATCGAGGCTCTCGTCGCTGCCGGCTGCCCACCGCTGTCCGACATGCCCACGAGACTGCCAGGACTGCTCGCCGAGATCCTGCGGGAGTCGCTCTACATGGACATCCTCGACGCGCTCCTGCCGCTCAAGCCCAACGCTCCCATCAGATACCTGGCCAACACCGTCGACCACGTCGCCGTCGAAGCCAACTGGGTGGCAGTGTGCGGGCGAGCCCTTCAAGTACCCGAAACAACCCCGTCCGACTGAACCCCCGAACACCACAGCCCCACCGCCGCGACGCTCCGCACGGCGTACAGGGGTGGTGCCGGCCGTCGGATCTCCCTCGGGTTGCAACAAAAACGCCCGCTGGCGCCGTTCTACCTCCGTACCGGTAGTCCATCGAAGGGTGTCAGATGCGCTTGAAACGACTCCTGATCGCCGTGGTGGCATCGGCCGCCGTGCTGGTAACGGCGGCTCCGGCCGCGGCAATCAGCGGCGGTGAACGGGCCGCGCCCGGTGAGTTCCCGTGGATGGTCCGGCTTCTGCCGGTGGGTTGCGGCGGGACCCTTATTCACCCGCAGCTGGTGCTCACCGCCCAGCATTGCGTCGATGAGCAGCCAGCCGACAGCCTGACGGTCGTCTCCGGCACCGTCGACCTCAAGAACCCACGCCGGACGATGACCAGATCCACCGCTCACATCGGCGGAACCGAGTGGTGGGATGGACCGGACTGGGCGGTGATCAAGCTGGAACGGCCGCTCGACCTGCCCATCCTGCGGCTGGCCACCGAGCCCCGACAGCTACGGACGCTTACCGTGACCGGCTGGGGCACGAAGAAGTCAGGCGGCCCCCAGGAACGCTTCCTCCACAAGGTGAAGCTGCCGTTCCTGCCGGACGAGCAGTGCTTCGACGACCCCTGGTGGGATGAGCACCCTGAGTACCCGAGGTCGACGATCTGCGCGAAGTCGGTGGACCAGAAGAGCCACTGCCCCGGCGACTCCGGCGGGCCAGCTCTGCACCGGCTTCCCCACGGCGTCTGGGAGCAGGTCGGCATCGTGAGCGCCGGTTCGGACTGTGACTGGGACATCGGCGAGGAGCCGACCCCCAACTACACCGACGTCGCCTACTTCAGCCAGAGCATCCAGCGCGCCGCCGACCAACTGCTCACAAGCTCCAGCTGATCACCACCCGGCAGTGGTAGCCCAACCGGACACGGCAATCCTCTGCTGGATCGCCTCGAACCCGACGACGGTCGCCGGCTACGGCCTTGTCCGGTGAACTGGTCTCGGCGAGTACAACGCTGGTTGTCGCTGTTGCCGGCGTCCCCCTGCCCGTCTGATACGAGCAGGGGGACTCCTCAGCACGCCCGGTCAGCTGCTCAGCCGGCCGGTCCGGCGGTAGCGGGCCAGGGCCAGTCCGCCAAGGGCCACGGCGATCAGCCCCACCACCAGGGCCATGACGCCACCGACTATTCCGTAGCCGGTGCCGGGACCACCCTTGGCGGCGGCCACCACATATCCGCCGAGGGCCATGCCGACCAGCCCTGCCATCAGCGCGATTGTGGCTCCGAGCCGCCCGCGGCGGGTGCCGATGCGACTACTGGGGCGGCTCAGAGCCAGTCCGCCGATGACCACGCCGGCCAGCGCCGCAAGCGCGCCCACGAGGGACACGAATCGCCCGGTGGTCAGTTCGTAGGCGTCGATGGCGGCTCCCGGTCCGTCGGCGGCCGCCGGTCCGCCGAGCCCGGTCGCTCCGAGCAGTACGGCGAGGGTGATGCCTCCGACCAGGACGGCTGCGGTCACCGTAAGCATCCGTCGGACTGGCATCGAGACTCTCGATGAACCCATGTGCCTTCTCCTTCTCGTGCATCTCGTTCAGCAAGTGCGATGTCTTCGGGTCGCACCGCCCGGTCGTCGCGCGGCGGCGAGAGTTCGTGCCGCCGCATGTGACGTACGGCTGCGCGGCGCTGCAGGTGCTGGAAAGGGTCAGACGCTGGCCTCGTCCGCGAGCCTGGTCGGCACGGGCAGGGTCGGCTTCGGTGCCCGGGCATCCACCAGTTGGCTTTGCCGCACAGCTCAATCACCGCGGGGACGAGCACCATCCGCACGATGGTGGCGTCGATGAGCACGGCAACGGCCATGCCGAGCCCGCCCTGCTTGACCGCGACGTCGGGGCCGAGCAGGGAGGTGGTGAAGCCGAAGCCGATGAACCCCACGGCGATCACGCCGACGGTCCAGGCCAGCAGGATCAGGCGGCGACGTCGTTGACAGAAGCGGGCCAGCCCCGCCAGAGCTCCGTCCGTACGGGGAAGCCTCGGTTGTCATCATCTTCTCCTCGATGGCTGGCTGCCGCCCGATCATGTCGCCGGACGCACCGCTGGTCGTCCCGCAGATGGATGCACTTCGCGCTGCGGCCGAGGACGTAACCGGCTGCCGCAGACGCGGCAGGCGCCGCGCAAGTACCGCCGGCGCGGTAGGCGGCCGCTCATCCGCGGGCAGGAGTCGCCCGGGCGACGTCCGGAGAAGATGCGCGCATGAGTCACGGACGGTCCAGGATTCGGCTGCGGCAGGCCGAGCGGTGGGCGGACGAAGCCGAGCGCACCGCTAGGAGACCGCACGGCGCGGCCACCCTGGCGGTGGCCTCCGCGGCACGGTTACGCCTGCGCCGCCGCGATTCCGCCTCGCACGATCGCGGCCGCGAGCGGTCGTACGGCCGCCGGTGTCACGGCCTCCGCGGGCCCGGTGACCAACGCGAAGAGCGCGCCTGCGTACATCACGAGCATCGGCGGGATCGCAGCCGGGGGAATCCGCAGTCCGAGCTCGGCGTGGTACCCGCCCGTGAATGCCGCCATCGCCGCCGTCAATTCGTCGATCACCGCAGCGAGCGCCGGTTGCCGCAGGCTCTCCAGGCGTAGCTCGAAGACGGCCAGGTACCGCGCGCGGTGCGGGCCCGCGGCCAGCATCAGCGAGCCCGAGATCAGGTCGATGGCGAGCTCGACGCTGTCTCCCTTGCCCGGTACGGCCGCAGCGTCAGGTCGGCTCGCCTCGGCCATGTCGGCCTGGTGCTGCTCGACGATCCGGCGGGCGGTCGCCACCAGCAGAGCTTCCCGGCTCCGGAAGTAGTTCGACGCGGTTCCGGCTGGCAGCCCGGCCCGCCGGTCGACGGCCCGGTGTGTGACGCCGTGGATGCCCGACTCCACGAGCAGATCGATGGCGGCATCCGCGAGCTGCGCCCGGCGTCGTTCGTTCGGTGGCGGCACCCGACCATCATATGACAGCATCCGTAGTACAACGGCCGTAGTGAACGGGGAGGGTTCTGTGCACATCTTGATCGCCGGGGCCGGCGTCGGCGGGCTCGCCCTCGCCCGCGGGCTCGCGACCTCGGGGCATCGCGTACGCGTCTTCGAACAGGCCCCGCAGCTGCGGACGGGGGGCGCGGCGGTCACCATCTTCAGCAACGGTGCGGCGGCGCTGGCGGGGCTCGGCGCGCCACTCGACGGCTTCGGCGGCCGTCTCGACACGCTGCGGTTCGGCACCGCCGACGGCCGCACCATAGTCAGCGCCGACCTGACGGTCCTCGCCCAGCGCACCGGCTTCCCGGTGACCTCGGTACCGCGGTACGCCCTGATCGAGCACCTCGCGCAGGGGGTGTCGGTGGAGTTCTCCCGAAAGGTCGTTGACGTCGAGGTCCGCCCCGACGGTGTGACCGCGATCGACGCCACCGGTGACCGCCACGAGGCCGACGTCGTTGTGGGGGCGGACGGGCACCGCTCCACCGTGCGCCGCGCGGTCCTCGACCCGACGCCCGCCACCGCGAACGAGTGGACCACCTGGCAGGGCCTGTCGCCGGTCCTGCCCGAGTTGGCCACCGGCACCACGGGTGTCTGTGTCGTAGGCCCTGCTGGTCTGGTCGGCCTCCTGCCCTCGGGCGACGGGCTTCTCATGTGGTGGTTCGACGTCCACCAGCCGCTGGAGGGCTCGCCCGTCGCCGCCCTCGCCAACCGGTTCACCGGTTACGGCGCGCTCGTCGAACAACTGCTTGGGAATATCCGCGAAGAGGACCTGGAGCCGTTCCGGCACGTCACCCATCAGGTTCCGGACCAGTGGGGTCGTGGTGCGGCGACCCTGCTCGGCGACGCCGCGCACGCCTTCCCGCCCACCCAGGCGCAGGGCGCCAACCAGGCACTCGAAGACGCCTGGCTGCTCAGCCGCGCGCTGCGCGTCGCCCCCGCCGACGTACCGCGAACGCTGCGCCGCTACGAGATGCTGCGAGCCCGCCGCGTGCGCAAGGTCTCGCGGCGAGCCGTGCGCGAACGAACCAACAAACCCGTTCCCCCACCGGTACGCGTGCTGACCCGGATCATTCCGCCGAGGCTGGTCGGTAAGGCTTACGTTGCGCAGCTTCGCGGCGTCAGCAGCGTTCTCGACGACGAGACGGTCTGACACTGCGGTCGTGCGGCGCAGGTTGCTCATAGCAACGCCGGTCTTCTGGTGCCAACTGTCGTACCGGCTGCCGACCGTCCGGTCGTCGGGTGTTCGTCGATGCCAGTCTGCCCTCGCGGTACGGGCCCACGCCTACCGCGTCACCCGAACGCCTGACCTACCTGCGGTCGATCGCGACGGAGGGCCGGCTGCCGCAATGGACGAACTGGTGGGACGAGGACACCGTCGCGCCGCTGTTCCCCGACCGCCGGCCGCCGTACGACCGCATGGCGCAAGAGGCACGCACCCGGGGCTGGAGCGTCGCAGAGGTTCCCGGCGGACACCTCCATCAACTCATCGACCCCGTCGCGGTGAGCGCTCACCTCCCCGCCCGGGCGTCGTGTCAGGGTGGGCGTCAGCGTCCGGCCACATCGGGCAGTTTCGCCGGTGGTTAACGGATACCCCCCGCCGCCCCCGTTTGGGGTCGGCGGGATGCCGTCGCCGGTGGTCAGCCGATGCCGGGTGAACTCAGGGCAGCAGGATGACGTGCAGGGTGCGGGGGCCGTGGACGCCCTCGACGCGGTTGAGTTCGATGTCGCTGGTGGCTGACGGGCCGCTGATCCAGGTCAGTGGTCGGTGCGGGGCGAGCCGGGTGAGTGCCTGCGGCACGTTGGCGACGACCTGGGCAGCGCGGACCACGCAGATGTGCAGGTCGGGTAGGAGGCTGAGGACGCGGCGTCCCTGGTCGGGTGAGCCGTCCAGCACGACGGTGCCGGTGTCGGCGATGGCGACGGCGGCGGCGGTGATCACGCCGTCGGCGGCGGCGATCGCGGTGGTGTCGAGACCCTCGTCGGCCAGGGCGGTAACGGTCGCGGGCAGCCAGGCCAACGGCAGCCCCGGTGGTACCACGACGATCGCGCCGACCGGGAGGATGCCGGCGATGGTGTCGGCGATGGCCGGCTCAGCGACCTGGTGTACGTGAGCGCGGTAGTCGGTCAGCCGGTCGACCAGCAGGTCGAGGTCGACCGGGCCGTCCCGCCGGTAGTCGCGCGGCACCTCCACAGGCGCCGGCGCGGCCGGGTTGGGAGCGGCCCGGTCGGGGGCGGTGGGGTCGAGGGCGGCCCGCAGCCGGGCGAGGATAGTCTCCCGCGCGTTCACCGCTGCGCCCACCACTGCCGGAAGGTTTGCGCCGGTGCCTCGGGCAGGTCACGGCTGGCGGTCCAGCCGGACAACGGCGGTGGCAGGCCCCGACCACGCCGGCCGGCCAGCCGGCTCAGCCGCGTCGCGCGCTGCGCCGCCGCGTACAGCGCCGGGTGGTCCATGGCGTACGCGGCGGCGGCCATCGCGGCCGACTCACCGCGCGGATGTGGCGCCTGGCCGCGCAGGTGCACCAGCAGCTCCGGAATGTTGATCTTCACGGGGCAGGCGTCGTAGCAGGCTCCGCAGAGCGACGACGCGTACGGCAGCGACGCGTTGTCGGCCACCCCGGTCAGCTGCGGGGACAGCACCGCACCGATCGGACCCGGATACACCGACCCGTACGCGTGCCCACCCGTGCGCTCGTACACCGGGCACACGTTCAGACACGCCGAGCAGCGGATGCAGTGCAGCGCCTGCCGGCCCACCTCGTCGGCGAGCACCGCGCTGCGACCGTTGTCCAGCAGCACCAGATGAAACGCCTGCGGCCCGTCACCCGGGGTGACCCCGGTCCACATCGAGGTGTACGGGTTCATCCGCTCCCCGGTCGAGGCCCGGGGCAGCAGTTGCAGGAACACCTCCAGGTCCCGCCAGGTCGGCACCACCTTCTCCACACCCATCACCGTGATCAGCGTCTCCGGCAGGGTCAGACACATCCGACCGTTGCCCTCGGACTCCACCACCGCCAGGGTGCCGGTCTCCGCCACCGCGAAGTTCGCCCCGGACACCGCCACCGACGTGGACAGGAACGTCTGCCGCAGAAACCGACGCGCCGCCGCCGCGAGCACCGCCGGTTCGTCGGTCAACTCCGGATCCACCCCCGGCATCGCCCGCAGGAAGATCTCCCGGATCTCGGCCCGGTTACGGTGAATCGCCGGCACCAGGATGTGACTCGGCCGGTCCTCGCCGAGCTGCACGATCAGCTCGGCCAGATCGGTCTCCACCGGCGCGATCCCGGCCGCTTCAAGGGCCTCGTTGAGGCCGATCTCCTGCGTCGCCATCGACTTGACCTTGATCACCCGGTCACCGCCGGTGGCGCGCACCAGGTCGACGACTATCGCGTTCGCCTCGTTGGCGTCGGCGGCCCAGTGCACCACTCCCCCGGCCGCCGTCACCGCTGCTTCCAGCTGCTCCAACAGCTCCGGCAACCGGGCCAGCACGTCGGCCTTGATCGCGCTACCGGCCGCCCGTAGCTGCTCCCAGTCCGGCACCTCACCGATCACACCAGCCGACTTCGCCCGGATCGTCGCGGTCGCGTGCCCGAGATTACGGCGCAACTGCGTGTCCGCCAGCGCCCGCCGGGCGGCAGCCGGGAACGGCTCCTCACCCCGCAGGTGCCCGACACCCGCCGGGGCGGTCGCCGGCATGCCGAGGAACGTCCGCCTCACGACCGCACCACCAGTTCATCCCGCTCGCCGGGGCTCTCGTCCTGTTCGGTCGAGGCCAGGATCTCGGCGAGGTGCATCGCACGCACCCCGCCACCCGACCGCGACAGCCCGCCACCGATGTGCATCAGGCACGACGCGTCCCCGGCCGTGCAGACCTCCGCACCGGTGGAGACAACGTGCCGCAGCTTGTCCGCCAACATCGCCGTCGAGGTGTCCGCGTTCTTCACCGCGAACGTGCCACCGAACCCGCAACACTGCTCGGCCGCCGGCAACTCCACCAGATCCAGCCCCCGCACCGCCCGCAGCAACCGCACCGGCCGATCGGCCACCCGCAACATCCGCAGCGAATGACACGTCGGGTGGTACGTCACCCGATGCGGGAAGAACGCCCCCACATCAGTCACCCCGAGCACATCAACCAACAGCTCCGACAACTCGAACGTCCGCGCTGCCACCGACTCCGCCCGCGCCGCCAACCGGACATCACCGGCCCGCCGCGCCACCATCGTGTGCTGATGCCGTACCGACCCGACACACGACCCTGACGGCGCGACGATCACGTCGAACGGGTCGAAGGTCCGCACGTGCCGCCGCACCAACGGCACCGCCTGCTCCTGATAGCCGGTGTTCACGTGCATCTGCCCACAACACGTCTGCCCCGGCGGGAACACCACCTCATGCCCCAACCGCTCCAACAACCGCACCGTCGCCTTCGCCGCCTCCGGAAACAGGGTGTCCGCCAGACACGTCACGAACAAAGCGATCCGCACCTCACACCCCCACCCGCCGCTCGGCTGCCCGCGCCGTCCCGGACCCGTCGCCCGGCTCGTAGCGCACGATCCGCTGAGTCTGCCGCACCAGCCGCCGCAACGCAGCAAGGTCACCACCGACCACGCCGGCCGCTCGTGCCTGGACCAGCAGGTTGCCGATCGCGGTGGCCTCCACCGGCCCGGCCAGCACCGGTAGCCCGCACGCGTCCGCGGTGAGCTGGCAGCGCAGGGCGTTGCGCGCTCCCCCGCCGACGATGTGCACCGCGTCGACCTGCCGGCCGGAGAGGTCCTGCACCTGACGCACCGCCCGGCGGTGGGCCAGGGCCAGGCTGCCAAGGACGCAGCGGACGACGGCGGCCGGCGACTGCGGTACCGGCTGCCCGGCGAGCCGGCACGCCTCGGTGATCCGGGCCGGGGTGTCGCCCGGGGGCAGGAACGTCGGCGCGTCGCTGTCGACCACGCTGCGGAATGCCGGTTTCGGCGGCGGCCAACAGGTCGCTCAGGTCCTGGTTCCCCAGGGCTGCCGGTCTCAGCCGTATCGCTCGACGAGCGTAGTGCCGATCGAGGCCAGGTGGTCGCGCACACCCGGAGGGCCGGTCACCTCGATCCATTCGACCAACCCGGCAAGCTCGCCAGCGAGTGTGCGTTCGTCGTTGCCGCGGATCACGACCTCGATGCGGCCGTCGGTCGTGGCGCCTCCCACCTCGAGCCGGCCCCCGAATCCTATCCGGAGCACGCCTATCCCCCGGGGCGCGCACACCGCCCGGGCTTCGAGGGGCGTTCGTTTGCGGTCGACCTCGTCGGCGATCGCGCGCCAACTCTCGGCGAGATCGAAGTCCTCGGGCCGGTGTACGGGATCGCAGGTCGGATCGGCGGACGAGACGCGGTCGATCCGGAAGGTCCGCCGTCCGGCCTCGGTGTTGGCGAGGAGGTACCACGAGGGGCCCTTGGCGACGATGCCCAGCGGGTGCACGGTTCGCTCGGTTTCGGTCCCTTCGCGATCGACGTAGCCGAGCCGGACCTGAACCCCGCGGATCACCGCGTCCTGGAGCGCGTCGAGGAAACGGGGCGGTCGCGGCTCTCCCCGGCTCGCCCCCCATCGCTGCGGGTCCATCACGAGCGACGACGCTGCCGCCTCGGCCTGCGCCCGGAAAGGTTCCGGCAGGGCTTGGACAAGCTTGCGCAGCGCCGCTTTCACGGCCGGCGTCGCAGCCGAGGCCGGGCCAGCGACCAGGAAAAGGGCGCGGGCCTCACTCGCCGTCAATCCGGACAGGTCGGTGCGGGCACCGCCCACGAGGCGCCAGCCGCCGCCTCGACCCTGAATGGAGTACACCGGGACTCCGGCCATACCCAGCGCGTCGAGGTCGCGGCGGGCGGTGCGCTCGGAGATCTCCAACTCCCGGGCGACCTCCGCTGCGGTCACCTGCTCGCGCTGTTGCAGCAGCAGGAGGATGGCCATCAACCGGTCGGCTCGCACCTCGACAACACTTCCACGAAAACCGGTCAGGAGGTGACCGGTATCGGTCGGCATGATCCCGGCATGACAACCGAATTCCCCGAGCCGACCCGCGTTCCGGTCAACGGTGTAGAGCTCGAAGTCTTCGAAGCCGGCCGGCAGAACGCGGGGAACCCCATCGTGCTCTGTCACGGCTGGCCGGAGCACGCCTTCTCCTGGCGTCACCAGATGCCCGCCCTAGCCGCAGCGGGCTACCACGTCATCGTCCCGAATCAGCGCGGCTACGGCGACTCGTCCCGCCCGGCCGACGTCACCGACTACGACATCGCACACCTGTCGGGCGACCTCGTCGCACTGCTCGATCACTACGGATACGACGATGCCACCTTCGTTGGTCATGACTGGGGTGCGGCCGTCGTCTGGGGCCTGACCCTGTTGCACCCGAACCGCGTCAACAAGGTGATCAACCTGAGCCTGCCGTACCTCGAGCGCGGGGACAGGCCCTGGATCGAGTTCATGGAGGATGTGCTCGGTAGCGACTTCTACTTCGTCCACTTCAACCGACAGCCGGGCGTCGCGGACGCCGTGTTCGAGGAGAACACGTTCCAGTTCCTTCGGAACCTGTACCGGAAGAACGTGCCCCTCACAGAGCCGCAGCCGGGCAACGTGTGGATCAACCTCGCCAGAATGGAAACCCCACTCGGTGATCCCATCATGAGCGACGACGAGCTGGCCGTCTTCGTCTCCGCCTTCGAATCAACAGGTTTCACGGGCGGTCTGAATTGGTATCGGAACCTGGACCGCAACTGGCGTCTGCTCGCCGACGTGAACCCGATCATCCAACAGCCCACCCTCATGATCTACGGTGACCGCGACCCGGTCGCGAGGTCTGAAAGGCTGACGGAATTCGTGCCGAACGTGGAAGTGATCAGTCTGGATTGCGGTCACTGGATTCAGCAGGAGAAGCCGGAAGAGACGAACCAGGCAATTCTCAAGTGGCTGGACCAGCGGGATGCCGTCTAGCACCGCAGCAGGAGATCCGCTTCACGGTCCGCTGAGGGATTGCGGATTGTAGTCACTGATCATGCCCCTGCGCTGCGGGTTGGTGGCCCGACGCCACCAACCCGCACGATGCGCCGCCCCTTGCCTGAGCGATCCGTCTCACGCCACCACGGACCTTCAACCTCCTCGGCGACACCGGTGCACAGCCTCCCGGCCCGCACACGGTAGGCGTCAGTGCCGCAGGTACGCGGTCAGCCGGTCGGCGAGTTGCCTCGGATGACTGAGCGCCAAAGCGTGACAACCGTCAATCTCGTCCGGAGTCACGCCGAGCCGGTCGGCGGCCACCCGACGTTGGAAATCCGCCGGGAAGAACCGGTCCTCACGGGCGATGAGCACCTTCGTCGGCACGGCCGGCCAGGCGTCCAGGGGCCATGGCTCGTTCCACTCCGCGCTGACCTGGTCCCGGCCGTGCGCCGCAGCCTCAGCGACGATCTCGGCCGGTACGCCGTTGTAGAACTGCTGCTCCTCGCTGAGCCCTTCCGTGCCGCGGTAACCGGTGTTGTCCCACCAGTCCCCGGGCCGCTCACCCGGCAGCGGGACCATCGGCGTGAGCAGCACGATCAGCTGCACCGGCAGCTTGTCGGCAATCAGTGGAGCCGTGAAAGCCCCATACGAGTGCCCGACGACCACAAGGTCACTGCGGTCACCGATCGCGCTGACGACCGTTTCGCAGAACTCGGCGAAACCCGCAGACCTGTCCTCGATCGGCAGCTCCGGCGCCACCACGTCGTGGCCCGCTCCGGACAGCTCAGGGGCCAGCAGATGCCAGTCCCAGGCGCTGCCCCCGCCGCCGTGGATCAGAACGAAAGTCGCCATGCCCCGAAGCCTCACACACGGGTACGACAGCCAGCCGCACTGCCCGGTTCTCCACACCAGGTCGGCCACCGAAGGCCTCACCCGGCAGCATGGCACCGCGCTGGCGGCGACCGGACTGCTGTGATTCAGCTGGCGCGGCGATAGTGCATGGCCACCGCACCGTTGCGCAGCGAATCCGCCGAGAGCAGCTCGAGCCGACGCGTGCCGGGAAGCCCGCCCTGGTACAGCGTCGGACCGTGGCCGGCGATCCTGGGATGGACGAGCAGTTTGTACTCGTCGATCAGGTCCAGCCGGTCGAGCTCGGTCGCGAGCTTGCCGCTGCAGAGGAGGACCCCCGCCGGGGTCGTGTCCTTGAGCTTCTGCACGCCCTCGCGTAGATCGCCGGCGATGTGGTGGCTGTTGGTCCACGGGAAGTCCTGGCGCGTCGACGACACCACGTACTTCGGTTTGGCCTCCAGCTTGACCGCCCACTCACGCAAGGCCGGCGGCGCCTCCACGTCGCCGCGGGCGACGGCAGGCCAGTAGCTCTCCATCATCTCGTAGGTGACCCGGCCCCACAGCATCGCGCCGGCCTCATCCATGAGACGGGTAAAAAGGGCATGTGAACCGCCCCGGATCTTGTAGAGACTTCCCCGCTTGGGAAGGATCGAGAGATGGCAGGAACGAAGCCGTATCCGCAGGAGCTGCGTGAGCGCGCGGTGCGGATGGTCGTGGAGGTGCGGCCGAACTACGAGTCGGACTGGGCGGCGATCACGGCGGTGGCGGCCCGGCTCGGGATCGGCACGGCCGAGACGTTGCGCAAGTGGGTCCGCCAGGCGCAGGTCGACCAGGGGCAGCGGCCCGGGGTCACGTCGGAGGAGTCGGCGGAGCTGAAGCGGCTGCGGCGGGAGAACGCCGAGCTGCGTCGGGCGAATGAGATCTTGAAGGCCGCGTCGGCTTTCTTCGCGGCCGAGCTCGACCGGCCTACGACACGCTCGTGACCTTCGTCGACAAGCATCGGGACCGCTTCGGCGGAGTCGAGCCGATCTGTCGCGTGCTGCGCCAGCACGGGTTGCAGATCACCCCGAGTGGCTACTGGGCGGCGAAGAAGCGTCCGCCGTCGAAGCGACAGGTCCGCGATACGCAGCTGAGGGAACTGGTCCGCGAGATCCACTCGGCGAACTACGGCGTCTACGGAGCCCGTAAGATCTGGCACGAGCTGCACCGCCGTGGTCACCCGGCGGCCCGGTGCACGGTCGAGCGGTTGATGCGTGACGCCGGCCTGGTTGGTGTCGTGAGGGGCAAGAAGATCCGCACGACGGTCGCTGACCCCGGGCATGAACGGGCCGCCGATCTGCTCAACAGGGACTTCACCGCCGCCCGCCCGAACCGGTGCTGGGTCGCGGACTTCACCCACGTCGCCGCCTGGTCCGGCGTCGTCTACGTCGCGTTCGTCGTCGACGTCTACTCCAGGGCGATCGTCGGCTGGTCCGCCGCGACGACCAAACGCACCCCGCTGGTCCTGGCAGCCCTCGACATGGGGCTATGGCGCCGAGACCGCGCCGGCCAAACCGTCGGGGCGGGCCTGGTACACCACAGCGATGCGGGCAGTCAGTACACGTCGTTCCGGTTCACCACCCACCTGCTCGACGCCGGTATCGACGCCTCGATCGGCAGCGTCGGTGACGCCCTGGACAACGCCCTGATGGAGTCCACCATCGGCCTCTACAAGACCGAGCTGATCAAACCCCGAGGTCCGTGGCGCAGCCTCGCTCAGATCGAACTGGCCACCGCCGAGTGGGTCGACTGGTACAACAACCAGCGCCTGCACTCAGCCATCGGGCACGTCCCACCCGCCGAACACGAATCGGCGTTCTACGCTCAACCCCAGCCCCGCGAGATGGTTGGAGCCAACAGCTGAGGTCTCCACAGAACCCGGGGCGGTTCACATGCGTCTCGTCGTCGGCGATTCCCTCCTGATGGTCGACACAACCATCCAAGGTGACGTTGAGGCTGAAGGTCAGAAGTCCCATGTCTGGCGACTTTAACGCCCACCACCCTCGTCGCCGCCCCAAGCAGATGTCGACCACCGAGTGGTGGGTCAGGGATAGGTGACGCCGGTCAGGTCCTCGGCTGCCGCCCACAGCCGCTTGCCGACGGCCGGGTCGGCGGCCTCCCGGCTGAGCCGGGCCTCGGTGACCCTGCCCCGCGTCTCCCAGAGCCCGGACGGTCCGAAGAACTGGCCGCCGCGTACACCGGGCTCGGTCGCGGCG
Organism: Verrucosispora sp. WMMD703; assembly: GCF_049178935.1. Taxonomy (NCBI): domain Bacteria; kingdom Bacillati; phylum Actinomycetota; class Actinomycetes; order Micromonosporales; family Micromonosporaceae; genus Micromonospora; species Verrucosispora sp. WMMD703. Next base: position 4,389,473 of record NZ_JBMHMM010000004.1, read on the forward strand.
CACAACTGTGGCAGCGCGCCCTGCTCCACCGGCTGGGTCGCCAGCAGCCCGGCCCAGGCGATCATTCGCCCGAACCGGCCACGGTGTTCCCAGGCGCGCGGAGTCAGGTTGGTGCGGGTGAGACCGGGGTGGGCCAGCGCGCTGACGATCGGCGCCCCGGCGGCGCGCAGGCGCCGGTCCAGTTCGATGCCGAAGATCGTGGTGGCGAGCTTGGACCGGCCGTAGGCGGTGGTTGCCCGATAGTCGCGTTCGAACATCAGGTCAGCGAAGTCCAGGTGCGCGCTCTTGTGGGTGATCGAGCTGAGGCTGACCACGCGGGCGTCCCGCGCCGCGGCCAGGTTCCCGAGCAGCAGACCGGTCAGGGCGAAGTGGCCCAGCATGTTGGTGGCGAGGTGCAGTTCGAATCCGTCGGCGGAGGTGCGGCGCGGGCCGAGCAGCACCACACCGGCGTTGTTGACGAGCAGATCGATAGCCGGGTGGTCGCCGGTCAGTTTCGCCGCGAAGGCCCGCACGGAGGCGAGGGATGCCAGGTCCAGCTCGCGGACCTCGACGTCGCCGCCGATCCGGCGGGCGACCTCCTCGCCAGCGGGAGTGCTGCGGACGGCAAGCACGACGTGGGCGCCGTGGCGGGCCAGTTCGGTGGCGGTGACCAGGCCGAGGCCCGAGTTCGCGCCGGTCACGACGGCGACCCGACCGTGCTGGTCGGGAATGCGGTCGGCGGTCCATCCGGTCATCTGCTGCTCCTGAGGGGTGTCGGTGCGCTGCGGCCGTCGACGTTAGGAGCGATCCGGGCCGGTTCCATCGTTCGCGGTTGCCTAGGTCTGCGGGACCTACCTTCGGCGGTCCGGGCCGCGGCACACTTGCGGCATGAACGGTCCTCATCCGTACGCTCGGGAGCTCGGCGACTTCCTCCGCGCGCGGCGTGGCCGGCTGCGTCCACACGACGTCGGCCTGGAGCCGGGTGGCCGGCGCAAGGTCACCGGGCTGCGGCGCGAGGAGCTGGCCCTGCTGGCCGGGCTGAGCACCGACTACTACCAGCGCATCGAGCAGGGCCGGGAGGTACGCCCGTCCGACGACGTCCTGGACGCCCTTGCCGGCGCGCTCAGCCTCGACCACAAGGAACGCCGGCACCTGTTCACCCTGGCCCACGCCGCCCGCCGGCCCACCCCCGCCCGCGTGAACCGCGATCCGGAGCGGGTACCGGAGAGCACCCGGCGCCTGCTGCGGGTGATGGACACCCCCGCGGTCATCCTCGGCCGGCATCTCGATCTGCTCGACTGGAACCCGATGGCGCAGGCGCTGCTCGGCGACCCGGACGCCTACCCGAGCGACCGGCTCAACATGCTCCTGCTGCTGTTCGACGACACGCTGACCGGCGAGCGGAGCTGCCCGGACTGGGAGCAGCAGGCTCTGGACTACATCGGCATGATGCGCGCCGCCGTCGCCACCGACCCCACCCACCCACGCGCCACCGCGATCGTCGGCGAACTGAGCATCCGCAGCGCCCACTTCCGGCGGCTGTGGGCCCGGCACGACGTACGGGAGTCGGTGAGCGGCACCAAGACCTTCCGGATTCCCGAGGTAGGCGACATCGTCCTGGACTGGGACACCTACCCCCTACCGGGAAACCCCGGACCCGTCATGCTCGTCTTCACCACCGAGCCGGGCAGCGCCGACGCCGACCGGCTACGACTCCTGGCATCGCTGCACGCGACCCGCGCAGCATCCACCAACACCCACCCCTGCCGTACGGACAGGACCGCCCCCGGCCCCACCCCCAGCGCGACTTCATGATCGAGTGCGCGCTGATCCGCTCGGCCTTATCCGTCGGGTGTCGGAGACTGTCACGGTTTCCGGGAGTAACTGACGGTCGGAGCTTGCGTCCTGTCGCGCACGCCGAGGACCTCGTTGACGAAGTCGTCCTTATCGCGCGCGTAGGCCATGAGGTCGGTGCCGCGAGCGTGCGCGAGATCGCGCTTGAGCTGCTCGTACCGGGACCGGTAGTCCGCCCGGCACCGGAGCGCGTCGCGGAAGACGACTCGTCGCCGCCAGAGCAGGGAGGCCGGCTCGGTGAGATGAAGTTGGTGGGTACGTTCCCACCAGTTGTCGGTCTCCGGCTTGAAGAAGTAGTGCGCCTCTTCCGGACGGTGCACACCGTTGCGGTAGCCGAGAGCGGTCACCACCTCGATGGCGGCTGCCGCCTCTGACAGGCTGCGCACCGGTGCCATCATGTCGATGATCGGCTTCGCCGCCAACCCGGGAACCGATGTGGAGCCGATGTGCTCAACCGGCCCGACCAGCCATTGCGCCAGAGCGGCTTCGAGGCTGACCCGCTCCTGCTCGAACAGCGCAGCCCACTGCGGGTCGTACGGGCTGAGGGTAACCGGTGCGTGCATCACGACAACTGCCTCTCAGTGCGAGTACGGACCGTGCGGTGCCTCATCGTCCCTTCTCTCACAGGTTCCCTTCTCTGCCGCTATCCGCCATCCTGCTCTGACCGGACCAGGTCGTCTGACCAGCCTTTCCCGGAGTGCCCTCTTCCGCAGCCGTGATCGCTGAACGAGTCGCCGCTGACGGACCTACCCGAGCAGCGCCGCCACCGCGGCCAGGGTGGCCAGCGACAGCGTCGTGGTCACCATGACCGCCCGGTTGGCCACCGTCTCGCCGACGCCGTACTCCTGGGCGAAGATGAACGTGTTCTGCGCTGTCGGCAGGCCCGCGCACACCACCACGGCGAGCAGCTGCGGCGCGGACAGGTGCATGGCCAATCCGGCCGCGTACGCGATGACGGGCTGCACGACGAGCTTCAGCGCAGTGATCACGGCCAGCTCGGCCGGCTCGGCCCGGGACGGTGTCGTGCCGTGCAGCGACGCCCCGAGCGCGACCAGGGCGGCCGGAACCGCAGCGCCTGACAGCAGGGCGAGCGACGCATTGGCCGCCGACGGCAGCTGCAGGCCGGCAGCCGAGCATGCGACGCCGAGCAGCGACGCCAGGATCACCGGATTGCGTACCGGCAGGGAGGCGATACGGCGAACCCGTACCCGCCCGGCCGGGTCGCGGTGCCGGTCAAGCGCGACCAGGATCACGGGCGTCACCACCAGCACCTGCAACAGCACCACCTCTGCCAGGAACGCCACATCGCCGAGAACCTGCGTGGCGATCGGGATGCCGAGGTTCGCCGAGTTCACGTACCCGGCGGCCATGCCCCAGATCGGCCGTTCGCCGGGCTCGCGACCGAACAGCCGACTCGCGCCGAGCCACCCGAGCCCGACGACCGCAGCCGTGCTCACCCCAAAGGCCAGCAGCGAGCGACCGGCCAGCCCGGAAAGCGGCATTCGGGACAGAGCCAGGAACAGCGCGGACGGCATCGCAAGGTGGAACACGAACCGGCCGAGCACCGACGCCCCCGTCTCACCCAGCAGGCCCCAACGACAAGCCGCGTAGCCGAGCGCGGTAAGGATCCAGATCGGTACGAATGCCGACACCAGTCTCATACGGGCGTCACCGGCACACTGGTGTCGCGCCGGGCTCAGGGACTGGCGGGCGTCTAGGGCGTACGAATGGTCGTGTCCGTAATCGATGCCCATCAGCCCGCCACCCGCCGAAGGCCGCCATCGCTGCGCAGCACGCGCCCCTCGGGAGCCTAACGGTAACGACCAGCGGCATGGCATCCTGCGCCCATGAGGAACCTGTACGTCGTCACGCACCCGGAGGCGACGCACCACGTCGATGGACTGGTCGGCGGTTGGTTCGATTCTGACCTGACTGCCCGCGGCCGTGCGCACGCTGAGCTCATCGCGCAGGCGCTCGCCGACCGGTTGTCGTCTGCTGCTGGCGTCGAGGTGTTCTCGTCCGACTTGCTGCGAGCCCGGCGGACAGCGGAGGTGATCGGCGAGCGGCTCGCAGCGCGCGTGGTGCTGGACACCGACCTACGCGAAAAGTCGTACGGCGAGGCAGGAGGACGCCCGCAGGCATGGCTGGACGAACGGTTCATACCGCCGCCCGCCAACGGTGAGCGGATGCGTCATGACGAGGGCGTATCCGGTGCTGAGACGAAATGGGAGCTGGCCGTACGCACCTACGCCGCGCTGGAGCGGATCCTACGGTCGAAGGCGGAGCATCAGGTCGTGGTGACCCACGGGGGAACGGCCACGTTCCTGCTCGCGGCCTGGATTGGCATGCCGATCGACGCGGCCGGTCTGGTGGGCATCCGCTTCTCCCCTGGAGGCATAACCCATCTGCGCGAGGACGACTACTTCCACAACCGCTGGATCGTCCAACTCAATGACACCCACCACCTGGCCTGACTGCCGCAATTCGCGCAACCCGGCTCATGGCGCGGCGGGGCGACGTGCCAACAGTGCGAAAGTGTTCGGGAGACGACCGCGGAAAGCGGCCGCGTCGATGTCACCCATGCGCCAGAACGGCTCCGCATACTCCTCAAGGCACCGGACTTGCAGACCCGCCCTGACGACCGCGCTGACGGTCTGGCCGAGCGTCCACTGCCACATGACAGCCCCGTTCGCTGGGAAACTGTTGTCGTCGCAGACGAAAGAGCGCCCGAAGTAGCTGCGGTCGGGTCGGATGCGCGGCTCGTCCAGATCCCAGGTCCACAGCTCGGTCGCCGGGTGGCCCTCGTGGAGGAACAGGTGTCCGCCGGGCCGCACCAGGCGGGCCATCTCGACGGCCCAGGCATCGATGTCGGGCATCCAGATCAGGGCACCCTTGCCCGTGTAGACCAGGTCCGCGCAGCCGTCGAGCAGCGGCACGCCGGGGACCGTCGCGATCAGGTAGCGGCAGGCGACACCGAGGGCGTCTGCGCGTCCCCGCGCGGCATGGACCACGGTCTCGCTGTAGTCGACCCCGATCACCTCACGAGCGCCGGCCTGGACCAGGGCGATGTCATCCTGTCCATTGCCGCTCTGTGGATGGACCACCACGGGCCGTGCCGTCAGAATGTCCCGGAGCAGCTCGAGTTCACTGGCGACAAGCGTGACGCCGGTCGCCGCCTCGGCCGACATCTCGTCGTAGGCGTGGAGTTGCTGCGCCTGGTACGCCTTGTCCCAAGCGGTGCGGTTGGCGAGCGTCATCTCGTCCATGCGGGAAACCTTTCGCACGAGCACCCGGGAGGCAACCACTTTGTCCCGTGTCTCTTGCGTCGCCGTCGTACGAAAGGCCCATCCGTCAGGATGGATCTGCCCGAGGGGCCGGGAATCGTCAGCTACCTGCCGTCGTGCTCGGCAACCCAGGGCGAGCCTGTTCTTCCACGGCTCAACTGGACGAATCGTGCTCGACTACTGTGCACGCGTGCCCATGTCTGTGGACCTGTCGAGTCCGGCTTCGCGCCGGGAAGCACTCCGGATAGTGGACGTCGGCGACCCGCGTCCCCATCACGGGATGCTGCGAGAGATCTTCGACCGCGAAAGGGCCTGGCGCGAGAGTCCCGACGACGGGGAGAGCGACGAGTACGAGCAGATCTACGTAGCTGCCTTCCTGCTATTCCTGATCGGTGATCCCGCAGACTCGTGCCGCCTGTACGGCGCGAAGTTCCGCACTGGTGACATGGATCTGGGTTCCGGCTTCGACGCCCAGGCCATCTTCGGAGCGGGTCGACACGAAACGCTGCGGTGGCTCTGGGAGAACGGATACACCGACGAGTACGCGCATCTGTCCGAGTGGTTGGTGCACGCGGAGGACCCGAAGATCGAAGACTGGGCGAGGCACGTACGCGACTACTTCTACTCACCACAGGGCGTTCTGCTGCTGGATGAGCTCTGATCCGGACTCCTCGGCATGCCACAGCCGCTCATACCGGGCGGCCGACGCACACTCCTTCTGCCGCAGATCGAGCCGGCACCGGTGTTTTCACGCCATCAGGGAGGCTTCCAGATCGCGACGGGTAAGGGCGGCGTGGAGCTGTAGCGCCTCGGCTGCCAGGTTCTCGCGACCGCCTTGTTCACGGTCGATGGCGCAGACCACGGTGTCCACCTGGGCGCCGATGGCGCGGAGCTGTCCGCACGACGCCAGGAGGGCGCCTCCGGTGGTCACGACGTCTTCGATCAGAACGACCCGCCGCCCGTTCACGGGACCGCCTTCGGCGACCTTGCTGGTGCCGTACTCCTTGGCGTGCTTCCGCACGAAGACCGTGGGCAGCCCGGTCAGTTGCGACATCACGGTGGCCAGGGGGATGCCGCCCATCTCCATCCCCGCCAGCACGTCGCACTCCGGCAGCAGCGCCACCATCGCTTCGGCGACCTCGCGCAACAGATCCGGTTCTCCCTCGAACAGGTACTTGTCGAAGTACTCCTCGCTGATTTGCCCGGAGCGCAGACGGAACCGTCCGGTCAGATGGCAGGTGTCGTAGACGCGACGCGCAAGCGGGTAGGTCACCCGCCCAGCCTCGCATCCCGGTCTGAATCGGGAACACCGAGCCCGCGTCAGCATCGTGGTGTCCCGAGCGGAGCCTGCGATGATGCTTCTGCGGGACAACGCCTCACTATCCCTTGCCGACCTGACGGCGGCATCCATCCTGACGATCCATGCCGGGTTGCCTCGATCCCCAACCCCGACTGCACACCTCTGCCGCCCTCCTTCGTCCGCCAAATCGGCGGGGTGTTGCACGCCTTGTCACAGCGGGGCGCGGCACACCCTGAGCACGCTCTCCCGGAATGCCGCACCGGCTTCGGCCTGTGTCATCCGGCCAGCGGTGACCTCCCGACCTGCGGCGTGGCCAAGGCCGATGATCGCGGCGACGTACCAGGTCGTCGGCATCGCCCGGTCGAACTCGCGGCAGCGGCGCCCCCGCTCGAAAAGCCGCAGCAGTCCGCCGACGACCGGCTCGTGGCGCTCCCGTTCGTCGCCGTTCCCCGATGCGGCAATCGCCGGAGTGAGCAGCACCGGGTAACGCTCCAACAGTGCCCAACTGGCGTCGACCCACCGTCCCAGGGCGTCAAGGGCGCTGCCCCGGTCGAGGTCGACGCCGCCGAGTTCCCGCGCGACCTCTGCTGTGACGCGCTGCGTCACAGCCTCCAGCAGCGCGCTGCGCGATGGGTAGTGCGCGTAGATCGTCTGGCGGGAGACCCCGGCCGCCCTTGCGATCTCCTCCATCGACGCGTCTGGTTGCCGCCCCAGCAACGCGACCGAGGCGTCCAAGACTGCGGCGATGCTGCGCCTCGCGTCGGCCCGCTGCCGTCGTTGCCGCGACTCCCCTAGCTCAGACACGTTTGTCAAGCCTACCGGGTGGCGCTAAATTTGACGGTACTGTCAGAGCTACGTTGATGCACCTGGAGGCGAACACATGGATGCCAATGTCACCGCCTATCTCATGCGCTACCCGCAGGAGGTCACCTTCGGGGAGGAGGACGCGGCAACGGTGTTCGACCGATACCACACGCCCGACTTCGTCATGTGCAATGACGGCATCCATCTCGCTCGGGAGAGGCTCCTGGCGCACGTCCGACCGGCCCGCAAGCGCGCCACAAGCGTCCGCGTCGAGGTCCATGAGACGGTGAGCTCGGCTGAACGGGTGGCCGCGCGATACACCCTGACCGCAGACATGGCCACCGGGAAGACAATCGCGACGGAGATCTACATGTTCGGGCAGCTCTCGGCGGACGGGCGACTTCGGCGGATCGACCAGGTCACCCGCGACGTGTCACCCGGACGCTGACCCGGGCCCGACCCAGGTCAGCGACCGCCAAACCCAGCACACTGATCACCGCACTGCTCGCCGACACCTGCTGACTGTCGTACCTGCAACCCGCGGGGCGTCCTGATTGCCGGGAAGCGCTCGGCACCGAGAGTGTCATCGGCGGGTTGTCGATACCGAACCCCAGTCGGCAGCCACCGAAGGAGCCCAGGGCTTCAATCCGCGCGGCCGACCCGGCAGCGGTAGGTCCGTACCCGGTCACCGTCGGGTGTGGACCAGTGGGTCCGAGCCTCCCAACCCAACCGTTCGTAGAATCCGGTAGCCCCCAGGGGTCCGGTCGACGTTTGCGCTTCGACCCACCTCGCGCCCGTTTCCTGCACAAGCTCGACGAAACGATCAACCAGCATCATCCCGATGCCGCTCTTGCGCCATTCCGGCTGCACCGCCAGCGCAGTCATGACCGCCACCTGTGGAGCCGCAACCGACCCAGCGCGCGCCGGTCTCACCACAGTCGCCCGGTGTCCCAGCACCCGGCGGATCCACGGCCGGGCCCGCGTTCGCAGGACGCGGAGGGCAACATGGGGCCGGACCGCAAGCGCGGCCAACCCGGCGAGGGCCAGGGGCACCAGTACGCGCCTGTCCTTCGTCAACTCGGTCGTGTAGGCGGCGTGGTCTCTGGCACCGAGCACAAACCCGACGACCTCATCCTGGGGGGCAGCGGTGTCGACGGCGACGACACCCACGCCGTGTGGTGAGTTCAGATAAGTGCGCTGCCATCGGCGGATGAAGCGGGCTCCAAGCGACGGGAACAGCCCGATCGGAAGCAACTGGACGTGAGCCCGGGACATCGCCGGCAGATCCCGAGACCCCGCCTGGCGGAGCGCAAGCCGACCTTCGACGGCAGGGACCAGATCGGGGGCCTGCGGCGCGACGACGCTCCCGCGGAGTTCGTCGATCATGCCGTAAGGAATGCGCATAACATCGACTCCCTTGGTCAGGGCCAGGCGGCTCTGCCCGAGCGCCTGACCTTGCTGCTCACGAGCGGCCCGAGGGCGTCGCGTTTCTCGGCGCGTGGCCGGGTCCGCCGGGCCATCGTCTGACCCAACCGATCGACCAGCCCTCGCCGACGTCTACCCGTCTGCGGCGGCCGGACACCGGGGAACCGGGAACAGTGAGCCCTAAAGGGCGTAACGGCCAACGGCGGCGGCACTACCGCGGTAGCCGGGAAAGGCAGCCGAAACGGCCCGTGCCCCTCTCCGGTGGTCATAGCCCGTCGGGGCCTGCCGGTGAGGCGTGGGGTCATTCTCGCCGCGAGCGCGTGGCCTTGTGCGATGTCGGCCCGTACGCGCGCAATGGCCGTGCCCGCCTCAGACCGTCCCTGGTGTCCGGCGAACACCCGGATGACGGAGCATCCGACGTTCCGCTCTATCCACGTCTAGGTGGTGCGACGAAGCCGATATGTGCTGGCGCTGCTGCTGGCAGCATCGCCGAGGTGCGCCGCCGCCTGTCAGGCGGGCCGCAACGCTCGGAAGAGTTGAACGACTCCGGTGATGTTGTCCTGGCCATGTCCTCGGTCGATCGCCTGCTGGTAGGTGTCGGCGGCCGTGTGGGTCAGGGCGACGGTGACGTGACGGGAGGCAGCGTCTGCGGCGGCGTATCGCAGATCCTTGGCGACCAGATCGATGGGGAAGGACGCCGGGAACGTGTGGCCGAGCATGGCGGTGGCGGCGGTGGCGGCGGCCGGGCTTGCCACCGGAGTGGCGGCGAGGACTTCGACCGCACGGGCGGTGTCCAGGTCGGTGCCGTGCAGGGCGCCGAGCTGCTCGGCGACGGCGGCGACCTGGACGGCAAACAGAGAATTGAGGAGCAGCTTCATCCGTACTCCGGTCCCGGTCGGTCCCATCTGGTGCACGGCGCCGCCGATCTGTCGCAGCACCGGCTCCACCCGGTGCGCCACCGTCGGTCGGCCGCCGACGAGGAAGATGAGTGTGCCGGCGTCCGCTTGGGGGCGCGAGCCAAGGACCGGGGCGTCGAGAAAATCCACCCCGCGCCGGCTGCACCGGGCAGCGAGTTCGGCGGAGAACGCCGGGGTCACAGTGGAACAATCGACGGCGACCGTCCCAGGTGCCATCGTGGTCAGCGCGCCGCTCTCCGGCGCCAGCCACACCTCGCGGCCGGCGTCGTCGTCGCGCAGCATGCTGAGCACGAGGTCACACCGCTCGGCGGCGGCCGCCGGCGTCGTCGCCGCAGCGGCACCCACCTCGATCAGGGGCCGCGTCGCCTCGGCCGTGCGGTTCCATACGGTGATGTCGTGCTCGCCCGTGGCGAGCAGTCGGCGGGCCATCCGCGAGCCCATCGCGCCGAGTCCCAACACAGTGATCTTCATAATTTTCCTTTGTCGGTGGGTGGCGGTGCGACGGTCAGGAGCCCATCGCGGCGAACGCGGCGGTGAAGGCCCGCGGGTCGCGATTCCACAGTTCGCCCATGTGCGCGGAACTCGGGTCGGGGTAGATGTCCTCGTCTCCGGCCGCAATGCCGTCGCAGATCGCGGCGGCCACGGAGCGAGGCGCTGCTTTGGGCGCGTCCACACCGGCGAGCATGTCGGTGTCGATGCCGCCGGGGTAGACGCCGTGCACACCGATCCCGGCTCGGGTCAGCGCCGGCCGCAGGGCGAGGGTCAGGGAATGTGCCGCGGCCTTGGATGCCGAGTAGCCCGCCATCGGGGGTGCCGGCGCGTAGGCGAGCAGGCTGAGCACGTTGACCAGCGTGCCCTTGTTCTGTATGAGGATCGGGGTGAACGCCCGGATCATGTCATAGAGGCCGGTGAAGTTGACGGCGAACTCCCGGGCCAGCCCGTCCGGGTCAGCGTCCGGGGCGGGGGCGAACGCGGCTGCGCCAGCGTTGTTGATCAGCAAGTCGACGTCGGTGGCGACGGTGGCGAGCTGCGCGATGGCGGCCCGGTCGGTGACGTCGAGGGCGACGGGCGTGATCCGCTCATCGGGGCGGACCATGCCCGGGTCGCGGGCACCGGCGTAGACACGCTCGGCGCCGCGCTCCAGCAGGGCATCGATGAGGGCGCGGCCCAGGCCCCGGTTGGCTCCGGTGACGAGGGCGGTGCTTCCGGTGATCTCCATGCCGACCACCCTGCCGCTCGCCGATGAGGACATGAATGCCTGCGCTACTCATTTGTTTGCCCGTCCGTCTCATCCGGTCCGCCGCTGTCCCTGCTACGGCCCTACGCTGTGCGGGTGGATGTTCTGGGGGACGTACTGGCGCTGGCCCGGGTCGACGCGAGCCTCATGGCAACCTTCGACGCGCGAGCACCCTGGGCCATCGAGCTGCCGGCCCGCCACGGAGCCGCATTCCACGCCGTAGTCGCCGGCACCTGCTGGTTCACCACCGACGCCGCGCCGCCTCGCCTGCTGTCCCCGGGCGACCTCGTGCTGCTGCCCGCCGGGACCCGCCACCAACTGGCCACCGATCCGGGCCTGCCGACCCGCCGCTTCGACGAGGACGTCAAGCGCAGCCTCATCCGTCCCGACGGGGAACTGGTCCTCGACGGGCCGGGGGCGCGGACCCGGATCCTGTGCGCCGGCTACCAGTACGCGACCGACATCGCCCATCCCGTGCTGGGGCTGCTGCCGCCGGTGCTGCACGTGGCCACCGCCCAGCCGGACAGCGGACCCTGGTTGCGCTCGGTGCTGGACCTGCTGGCCCACGAGACCCGCAGCCACACCGCCACCGGCTCCGGCACCGCCGCGCTACGCCTACTCGACCTGCTGCTGATCCACGTCGTCCGAGCCTGGCTCGATACTGAAGGTGACACCATGGCCCCCTCGTGGCTACGCGGCCTGCGCGACCCGGTCACCGCACGTGCCCTCGCCGTGCTACACGAGCGCCCCGGCCACGACTGGACTCTGGACACCCTCGCCACAATTGTCAACGTCTCCCGCGCCACCCTCGCCCGACGATTCACCCACCACGTCGGCGACCCCCCGCTGACCTACCTCACCCGTTGGCGCCTCGACGTAGCCGCACGCAAGCTCCGCGACACCACCCGGCCTGTCGCCGCCATCGCCCATGAGGTCGGCTACACCTCCGAATTCGCCTTCAACCGCGCCTTCACCCGCACCCACGGCCAACCACCCGGCCGTTACCGCCGACACGCCGCCACCGGGTAACCACACCAGACGACACGGCCGACCGCCGGGCCACCGCCGTATCCCCGGTCCCCGCTGTCTCTCCGTGCGGCGGCCCGGTGTCGCATCAGCCCTCACGCAGAGCGACACGCAGCCGGGTGGCGAACCGCTCAGGGTCCTCGACGAAGCCGATGTGGCCGCCGGGGAACATGGTCGGGGCGATACCCAACGCCGCGGCGAGGGCCCTTGAGGTGCGGTCGCAGAGCTGGCCGCTGGAGTCCTCACCGATGCCGACGACGATCCGGGGCGGCGCGGAGCGCAGGACCGCTACGTCCGGCTGCCAGCGGGTGGTCGCACGGAGCATGTGGGCGAATTGGAAGTGTTCGTCCGCGGCCGTCTGCGCGTCCCGCTCGCCGAACATCGCCTCGAACACCTCGTCCGGCAGTTGGATGTTCGCCGTAGCCAGGAACTTCGTCCAGGCACCCCGCACATCGCCGGAGAGGTACGTGGCGATCATGTCCTCGGTCTGCTCGCGCAGTTCCTGGCGGTCGTCCAGCAACTCGTCCAGCGGCGGCTCGTGGGCGATCACCGTATGAACCTGCTCGGGGTGGGTCTGGGCGAGGGCGAGTGCGCTGACCGCGCCGCCGCTGGACCCGAGCACGGCGGCCGGGCCGCGGCCGAGATGGGACAGGAGCCGGGACAGGTCATCGGCGCGCATCTCGGGGGTGGAGTCCCGGTCGCGGTCGTCGACGGGGCTGCGGTTGATGCCGCGGGGGTCGGTGGTGAGCACGGTGTGGTCGGTGGCGAGCAGGTCCGCCAGGGGCGCGAACGACTTGGCGTCCATCGGGGCGCCGACGAGCACCACGAGTGGCCCCTGGCCGCGGACCTCGTGGTACAGCCGCGCGCCGGGTACCTCCAGCGTCGCGGCGGTGACGGGAACGGTCGATGCGGCGTTCATCGTGATCCTCCTGGGAACAGGACTGTGTTGCTCCTTCGGAAGTAGGTGACTCGCGTCGTGGGGCAGAATCGTCGCTCGTGAGCGATCTTTTTCTCAGGCGTACGCCGGATGCGACGACCGCGGACGGTGCCGACGCCGACCTGGCCCGTGCACGCGACGGCGACAACGCCGCGTTCACGCGCCTGGTCGAGTCGCTGCGTCGGGAACTGCACGCCCACTGTTACCGCATGCTCGGCTCCACCCACGACGCCGACGACGCGCTGCAGGAAGCGCTGCTTCGTGCGTGGCGAGGACTCGCCCGGTTCGAGGGGCGCGGCTCGTTGCGCTCGTGGCTCTACACGGTGGCCACCCGCACCTGCCTGGATCTCATGGAAACCCGGCAGCGGAGAGCCGTGCCTGTCGATCTTGGCCCGTCCAGCCAACACACCGTGCTCGACGCGGCCCCCCGCACCGACGTCGCCTGGCTCGAGCCATACCCGGACGCGGGTCTCGACGGCGGCCGGGCGAGCCCGCACGCCCGGTACGAACAGCGCGAAGCCGTCGAACTCGCGATGGTGGCCGCCCTCCAGCACCTACCGGGCAACCAGCGGGCTGCGCTGCTGCTCTTCGACGTTCTGGGCTTCACCGCCGCCGAGATCGCCACCATGATGAACACGTCGACGACATCGGTGAACTCCGCGCTGGCGCGCGCCCGCAAGGTCATCGCGCAACGGACTCCCTCCCGCTCGCAACAGCAGACACTGCGCAAGATCGACGACGGCCGCCTACGAGAGATCGTCGTCGCGTTCTCCGCCGCGCTCGAAAACGGTGACGCCGACGGCCTCGTCACCTTGCTGACCAGAGACGTGACCTGGTCGATGCCGCCGCTGCCCCACTGGTACCAGGGCGTCGATGCGGTAATGGACTTCGCGGTGCGGGTCCCTTTGACCGGATGCGGCTCCTGGCGGCACCTGCCGACCAGCGCCAACGGCCAGCCCACCGTCGGGTGCTATCTGTGGAACGCCGACGCCGGCAGGTACCTTGCCTGGTCGATCAACGTCCTGACCCTGGACGGCGAGAAGATCGCTGCAATTACCTCATTCATCGGTTCGGCGCACTTCGCGCACTTCCGGCTACCGGACACCCTTGCCTGATCACGGCACACCGTCTCGGGCTGCTGTAGCCACCCCCGGTGTGTTACCTGAGCGAATCGATCGCTCTCGGCGTGGCTGGACGGCCGCACCCGCCGGACCAGATGTCTCTTCAATGACCGGTGGGGCGCGCGACGCGGCGCGCCCCACCGGCTACAGCAGCGGTGCGGTCCTGCTGATGTCGGGGTCGGGCCCTTCGACTACCAGGTGAGCAGGGCGGATCGGATCTCGGCGCGGAACAGTTCGGCGTTGATCGTCCCCACGGCGTTGTCCAGCGACACCGTCGAGCAGGTGTTGCAGACGTACTGGTTGTCCACGAACGTGCCGTACACGAAGACCCGCTCGCCCACGACGCCGCCCGACTTGACCGGTAGGGCCATCCTGCCCGCGTTGGTGCGGACGTAGACCCAGCCGTTCGAGCAACCGACCTGGGAGCACGGCACGTTGTAGCTGCCGCCCTTGAAGTGGTTGCGCATGAGGGCGATGAACTGGGCGGCCACGGCGCCCTTGCCCTGCGCGTTGGCCTCGGCCGTCACGATCGCCGCCAGCGGGCTGCCGCCACCCACGCCGGTGTTCATCGGCTGGTAGAACTCGGTGCGGAACTGCCCTGCGCCGAGCAGGGTGCCGTCCTCCACCCCCTCGTAGAGCCGGCCCATGTCGACGAGCGTGGTGAAGTTGCGCTTCCCGCCGAGGTACGCGCAGCCGGCCTGGTCCTGATTGATGGTGGTCGAGGTCATCCCGGCCGCGTTCGCCGCGCCCTGGACCGCTCCCAACCCGTACCTCAGGACGATGCCTCTGGTCGTGCGGTTGTCGGAGATGGACATCATGTTGTCCTTTCCGAGGTCCAGGGTGCTGGTGACCCGGTTGGCCAGCACCTCGTCCGCCGGGATCGGACAGGCGTCCTTCGTGTTCGCGTTGAACGGGCTGTTCGGGTAGTTGTAGTAGGTGAACGACGAGTTGAGCGATTCGCCGTTGCGTACGCTGCGCATGGCGGTCAGGTTGTGCACCGCCTTGATGGAGCTGGCCGGCTCGTACTGCAAGGTGGTTCGCAGGCCGGTGCTCTGGCTGCCGCCCACCCGCTTGAGGTAGAAGCCGAAGTCGGCGGTTGGCAGCCCATCGGCGTCGGTGTACGCGGGCGCGATGAGATCGGTAAGCCGCCGGGTCTCCGCGCTGACGTTGTCGATCATGACAGCGTCGTACCGGCGTGCGCCGCCGACCAGGTACGTGTCCACGTCGAACACTCGCGCCCCGTGCTGCACCGCGACGTCGAGCGCCTGGCTCAGCGAGGTGAGGCCGAAATGCACCCAGGACGCCTTGGCGTCGCTGCCCGAGTTGTGCACCTGGATGACGTTGTACGTTCCGTCGGCCTGACGTTCCAGGTTGGTGATCCGTCCGCCGAAATCGTCAATCTTCTGCCGCACCGAGGCAGCGCTCTGGTTGAGCCACCACTGCCAGGACTTGGCGTCGGTCCCGGTGTTGGCGACGTAGATGGCGGAGTACACCTTGTTGCCCCCGACGGTGTGCGTCTCCAGATCGATCAGACGCTTGACCGGGTCACCGACGTTGGGCTTGTTCGCCGCCAGGAAGTCACCGACCGCCGCGGAGGTGACGCCACTCGACCACCACCAGGCGCGCGCGGCGGAGCCGGTGTTGGAGACCATCACCACGGCGTACCGGACCTGGCCGTTGATCACGTACGGATCGATGTCGATCAGCCGAGCGGTGTGCTGGTTGATCTTCTGGCCCACCTCGGCGAAGGTGAGGCTGGGGTACCACCACCAGCCGGGCACCGCGTACGCGCCCGAGTCACGGACCATGACGACGGTGTAGGTGCCGGCGGCGGCGTCGTACACCTCGATATCGGTCAACCGGGCGTCGTGCTCGTCGAGCCGGTCCGTCACGTACTGCTCGGTGACGTTGGTGTAGGACCACCATCCGGTGGCGACGGACACCGACTTGTCGTCGGTGAGAGCGTTGGCATCGGCCCGCGCCGGCCGCTGGTCGATCCAGACGGCGAAGACGGTGGCGAGGACGAGCGCCAACAGCAGGGCGCCGAGCCGCTGAGGGCTGATGAGAACCGTCGAGTTGGTGCGGCTGACGCGCAGCAGGCGATCGGTGTCTGTCATGGGGCCTCCCCTTCGGTCGCGCGGTGCCGTCGCCGGACCTCGCGGTGTCACATGCCGGAAGTTCACGTCGTGTTCCTTCCTCGATCTGATGGGCGGGACGATCCCGCCCACGGACGGTGGCACGCGTTCCAGCCGAGCGCGGGGCATCCTGGACGCCACTGGACGCCACTGGACACGGGCAGACGAGACCGAACCGGGGTAGACACCGGTGCCGGTCGGCACCGTCGAAACCGATCTGCCGGCTACCGGCCACCACCCTCGACCCGGATGCCGGGCCCGCGCCGACCGTCCACCACGGTGGACGGACGCGCCGCAAGCAAGCGCCTTCCCGAAGTCTGGGTGCATTGACGGATATCGGTCGATCTGCTCTCGGTGATCAACCGGGTTGATTACGCTCCCGGATACCAGCGCCCACCGCCGGGCGGCCAGCACGCGGAGGCCGCATGTCCGTACGTCCCGACGCCCGACCGGCGATCGACCGTATGTCTGAGGGATCCCGTTCCGCACTCGCCATCGTGCGCGAGGCCGCCGAGGTGCGGACGGTGCACGATCTGGCCGGGCTGCTGCGCCAGCTGCGGCGCCGACATGCCCGGCAGCAGGGCGACACCCCCTTGACGTACCGGCAGTTGGCGGCGAAGACCGGCTGGTCGCGCGGCGTCATCGGGGAGTACTTCGCGGGAAACGTGCTGCCCTCCACCGAGCGCTTCGACATCCTGACCGGTCTGCTCGGCGCCACTGGCGCCGAGCAGGGAGCGCTGGCCACCGCGCGTGACCGGGTCGAGGAAGGTCGGCGGCCGCCGAATCCGGCCGACCGGCAGGAGGAAACCGAAGTCCCGGTGGCCCAGGCGAGCACTCCGGCAGCAGGTGCCGTGCGGAGATCGACCGTCGTCCCGCACCAGCTACCACCGGCCCTGGCCAGCTTCGTCGGCCGTACCGCGCAACTCGCCCAACTCGACGCCGCCGGCGGTGTCGGCAACGGGTCTGCCGTCCCGGACGCAGGTGGCGCCGGTGAACCCGCCGCGACGAGCGTCGTGCTCTCCGGCACCGCAGGGGTCGGTAAGACGACCCTTGCGGTGTACTGGGCGCACCGGGTCGCCGAGCGGTACCCGGACGGACAGCTCTACGTCAACCTCCGGGGATTCGATCCCGCCGGCCCGATGACGACGCCCGCCGAGGCGGTCCGGGGGTTCCTTGAGGCCCTCGACGTGCCACCCGAGCGCATCCCCGCCCAACTGTCCGCACAGGTGGGGCTGTACCGAAGCCTTCTCGCCGGCCGGCGGATGCTGGTGGTGCTGGACAACGCCCACGACGCCGACCAGGTGCGCCCCCTGCTGCCCGGCAGCCCGGGCTGCCTGGCGTTGGTGACCAGCCGCAACCGTCTCAGCGGTCTGGTTGCCGCCGAGGGAACCCGACCGATAACCGTTGACCTGCTCACCGTCGAGGAGTCACGCCAGCTGCTGGCCCGGCGCCTCGGTGTCGACCGGTTGACGGTCGCACCACGGGCCGTCGACGACATGATCGAGCGGTGCGCGCGGTTGCCGCTCGCGCTGGCCGTGGTCGCCGCCCGAGGACTGGCACACCCGGGGTTTCCCCTGGCCACCCTCGCCGCCGAACTGCGGCAGACGCAGCGCCTACGCGACGCGTTCGACGCCTGCGACGTCGTCACCGACGTGCAGGCGGTCTTCTCCTGGTCGTACCAGAGCCTCACCCCGCCCGCCGCGCGACTGTTCCGGCTCCTCGGTTGTCACTGCGGTCCCGAAATCGGGATACCCGCCGCCGCCAGCCTGGCTGGGCTGCCCCGCGATCAGGTGCACCGGCTGCTGACGGAACTGGCCAACGCCCACCTCGTCACCGAACACGCGCCGGGCAGGTTCGGCACCCACGACCTGTTACGTGAGTACGCAGCCGAGCTCATCGAGAACACCGAGACACCCGAGACCCACCGCGCGGCGATCCAACGCGGCCTCGACCACTACCTGCACTCGGCACACAACGCCGCGCTGCGGTTGCAGCCCAGCTGGGATCCGATCCCCTTGGCCGCTACCCCACCCGGGGTGGTGCCCGAGGCGATCAGCGACCACCGCCACGCGCTGGCCTGGTTCACCGCCGAGCATCGCGTCCTCCTCGCGGCAGTCGCCCAGGCAGCGCGGATCGGGTTCGAGGGGCACGCGTGGCGGCTGGCCCGCACCCTGGTCGACTTCCTGCAACGCCGGGGCCACTGGTTCGACCTGGTCGACGTGCAGCAGACCGCCTTGGCCGCGGCTCGGCGATCGAACGACCCGTCCGGGCACGCCAGCGCCCACCGCGACCTCGCCCGGGTGCTGGCCCGCACAGGCGAGCAGGAAAGGGCGGAGAGTCACTACCGCGCAGCGCTGAAGCTCTTCGGTGAACTCGACGACCACGCCGGGCAGGCGCGTACCCATCGGGCGTTCTGCGCAATGCTGGACCGGCTCGGTCGGCACACCGAGGTCCTGTACCACGCGCAACGCGCCGCGGATCTGTATCGGATCGTCGGCCACCTGTCCGGGGAGGCCAGCGCGCAGAACGGGATCGGTTGGGCGTACGCGCAACTCGGCCAGTACGGGCCGGCGCTCGAACACTGCCGGCGGGCATTGGTGCTGCTGCGCCAGACCGACGACCGGCACGGCGAGGCGAACACCTGGGACAGCCTCGGCTTCATCCACGACCGTCTCGGTCGCCACCGTCGAGCGGTCCGGTGTTACCACCGGGCGCTGCGCCTGTTCGTGCAGATCGGTGACCGGTACGACGAAGCGGAGAGCCTGATCCGGCTCGGTGCCAGCCGACGCTCGTCGGGCGACCGGGCGGGTGCCGTGCAGACCTGGCAGCGGGCCCTGCGCATCCTTGACGAGCTCGGTCACCCCGACGCGGAGTGCGTCCGCGAGCAGATCGTCCGCATCACCCGGGGCGGGAGACACGAACGCGCGACGAGCAGAAGAGCGCGTCCGATCAGTCGACGCTCAAGGCGACGCAGGCTGCGGGACCACCGACCGGCAGGCGTGCCGCGGCGTCCGGTGGACACTGCTTCGACTCGCGGCGGGGTTACATGAACCTGCTGGGCCTGAGGTCCGTCAGGTTCAGCGCCGCTGTCGGTAGCCTGGTCGCTGGAGGGTGCGATGGGTTTCTACGAGATGGTGCGCGGCCGGTGGGCTGCGGGACGGCTCGTGTGCGTCGGGCTCGATCCCGATCCAGTTCGGCTGCCGTCGGCCGTCCGGGGCAGTGACGCGCGTCGCACCGCTGACTTCTGTCGTGAGATCGTTGACGCTACCCACGACTACGCTGCCGCGTTCAAACTGAACAGCGCATTCTTCGAAGCGCTCGGTGCCGACGGGATCGTGGCCATGGAGCGGGTGATCGCCTACATCAAGGATCGGCACCCGAGTGTCCTCGTCATCGTGGACGCGAAACGCGGCGATATCGCAAACACCAACGAGTATTACGCGACCGCGGTGTTCGACACATGGGGCGCCGACGTCTTGACAGTCCACCCGTACTTCGGTGGAGCCTCGCTCAAACCATTTCTCCGCCGCTCGGA
Source organism: Verrucosispora sp. WMMD703 (assembly GCF_049178935.1). NCBI lineage: Bacteria > Bacillati > Actinomycetota > Actinomycetes > Micromonosporales > Micromonosporaceae > Micromonospora > Verrucosispora sp. WMMD703. The sequence continues at coordinate 4,409,027 of NZ_JBMHMM010000004.1, forward strand.
GAAGGGTGCCATCGTCATGGGCGCCAACTCCGATCCTGGGGCGACCGAGTTCCAGGACCTCGCTCTCGCGGACGGTTCGACGCTGTTCGAGCACGTCTGCCGAACGGTCGCGGAGAAGTGGAATGTCCACGCCAATTGTGCGGTCACCGCGGGTGCGAACGATCCTGCCAAGCTCGCTCGCATCCGCACTGCCGTCGGGGAGATGCCGATCCTCCTTCTCGGGATCGGTGCACAGGGCGGCGACATCGACGCGTGCCTGAGCGGCGGCACGGCTGGCGCGACGTTCGGTCTGATCGTCAACTCCTCCCGCGACATCCTGTACGCGTCAGCCGGAGATGACTTCGCCGACACCGCCCACCGTGCAGCGAGCACGCTCAACGCCCGCCTCGCCTCAGCATCCACCACACGCCCCTAACTTGATTTGAACCTCTGCGGCGTGGGCGGGGTGTGCGCGCTCGTGCTGATGAGTGCGCCAAGCGGCCGGCGTTGGCATGATCGCTGCGTGACCCAACGCCGGACGGAGTCAGCGCGAGTGCTGCCGGGTGCCGAGGTGTTACTCGTGGGCCTGTTCTCGGCGAAGGACTCCGAGATGAACACCAAAATGGATCTCTTGGCCGCTGTGGTGGAGGCATACGGTGCGCGGGTCGTGGGCCGGGTCGTGCAGCGCCGGGGTGTCTCGCACGGCGGTGCGGACAAGATGGCTGCTCCGTTCTCACGGCGGACATTGGTAAGCGCGGGCAAGGCCCGCGAAGTCGCCGATGCGTGTCGGGCGAGGCAGGTTCAGGTGGTGGTGTTCGCAAATCCGCTGGCTGAGCACCAGCGGGCCGTCCTCGGCGAGACGTTCGGCTGCACCGTGATCAGCGGTGAGGACCTTTCCACACGCGGCGGACAGCACGCGGATCTACCGCCGACCGCGTGCCACGGACGGTGACTGCTCCCGAGGCCACCCTCCGGACAAAGTAGCCGATGTGCGTGCGCCCAGTCCGCCTCCGCGACCGGAACCGGAAGCACTCGGTGCGGTGTAGGCGACTGTGGCTACCTACGGGCCGGCGTGGCCACTACGATCTTCTCGCCTCTGGAGGTGAGCGTGCGAAGCCTGTACGACGAGATGCTGGCCGTCCTCGACGCGCCGCTTTCTTCTGTGATCGAGCCGCGGTCCCAGATTCGAGTCGGTGCGGGTCATCGGCCAATGGCACCTGCCCGAATCAGATCGCTCGGCGCTGCGGCTGTGGGGCCTGCCCGACGGACCGTTACTGCGCCCGACGCCGCAAGCTGGCTCACGTCCCACGTTGACACCCAACGTCTCCGGTGAGCCAGAACGTCGGCTCATCTCGGCAGACCACCGGCTGTATCTGCTGGGCGTCTATGGCGCCGACTTTGATGCCAACCTCTCGATTCGAGTAGGGGCGGTCGCCGGCACCGGACAAGTCATGGGCATACGAGCACGGCCGATGACCACAGACGACCTCGCCGAACAGCTGCGCGCCTACCACCCGAACCTCTACCATCCGGCCGTCTGCTACTTCAACGCCTCGGTAGCGGCGTTCGTCGAAGTCGCCTGGCGCTGGCACGCGGCCGTCGAACTGCTCCGGGCACACCCCGATCCGCACTACACCGCGCCCCTCGAAGAGCACGAACAGCACCACGCCGAAGTGGAACGATCCTGCGCGACTTTCCTGACCCGAATGACGTCGCTTGACCCCACGCTAGGCGACCGCGACCTCGGGTCGTTGTGGGTGGAGACCATCACCGACGACCTTTGAACCATCTGCTCACAACGGCCGTGGTGATTTCGAAGTGAGACGTCCTGGACGCTCATCGGCCATCCGGACAAAGCAGGCCGCCGAAGGTTATGGGGCAGGGTGCCTCCGTACGCCAGTCAAAATTGAGGTCACTCCTATCGGCTAGCTGCCGGAAGGCCTTTGAACAGCGCCGAATGAGTGAGACGCTTGCCGTACCAAATCTCCATGTACGGACCCGTGCAGTACGCCGGGATTTCGAGGTAGCCGTGTCGAATGTAGAGCGACCGTGCCTCGATCAGATCGAGGCGGGTGTTGAGAACCATCTCCCTTGCACCCAGCACGTGTGCATGGTGCTCCAGCGCTGTCAGCAGCAGGCGGGCACCCCCACGGCCGCGGAAGCCAGGCCGCACGTAGACGCGGGTGAGCTCAGCGCGTTCGTCGTCGAGCATCGAGAATCCACCACAAGCGGCCGGCTCCCCCGCATAACGTCCGACGATGAACTGACCCGTGGGTGGGGTGAGCAGTTCGGCACCGTCCCCGGCCATCCCATGGTCGATCTCCTCGGCAGTCACGGGCCGCCTAGGTAGCGGCCGGCGACTTCGGCGTAGTAGTCACGACGAAGAGCGCAGGCATCGGTTGAGTCGAAGGCTTCGGCGACCACGGACCAAGACGTCACCACGCTTCTCCATCGGTTGAGGAGCTCGCTGCCAATCTGCAGGCAATTGTGGTCAGCACCGGCAAGTAAGCCATCAGGTCCAAGCCGGTGTACTGATCTGCCGCCGTCCGAGCGCTTGGCGTCGGCCACCTCGGGCGCGTCCGTGGCAAGTGTCAGGTGCGCTCTGGTCAGTCGACCATTACGGCGAAGACCGACGACACCGGCACCGGCCCGGCACACCGGGAGTCGTTCGACCGGGCGCGGCTGTCGCCCAGGACGAAGACGGAGTCGGCCGGCACGGTGACCGCGGCGAACCGGCGCGGCCCGCAGTAGTTCGGGTTCGGCGGCTCGTCGAGCGACGCGTCCTCAGTCACATAGGGCTCGGCCAGTGGCTTACCGTCGACCGTCACCCTGCCTGAGGTATCGCAGCAGGCGATGGTTTCGCCGCCGACCGCGACGACGCGTTTGAGCAGCGGCGCCTTACGGTCACCCCAGAGACCGCCGGGGGAACGGATCAGGACGACATCGCCGCGCCGTGCCTCATAGGTGCCGGTTACTGTCTGTGCGGTGACAACCTGGCCGGCCTTGACCGTCGGCTCCATGCTGACGCCGCCCTGGGTGAACTGTTCGGTGGTTCCCGTCCCGGTCGCGTCACCGTCGCCGCAGCCGGCAACAGCCATCACGAGAAGGAACACCAGCAGTCTGCGCATCCGACGGATCCTGCCAGAATCGACGGTGCCGTGCGGTCCGCCGGGCGCGTCGCTACTCGGCGCTGCTGCCCCAGGGTCACATGCGCTGTCATGCCGCCGTCCGCTCGTGCCCGTGGTGGTGACGGCCATGCGGGGCTTCGGAGTGAGTGTCCGTTCGCCAACACGAGGAAAAGTCGGTCGGTGTGGTACGTCCTCGGAGTGTGGTTGGGACTCCGGCGATTGTCGGTCAATCGACGGCTGCGGTCGGGGAGATCTTCTCGAAGAAGGCGCGTTCGGACAGTACGTGGTGGGGGCGTGGGACCCCGAGTTCCTGACGGACCTCCACGAACAGCCTGACCAGGTGGTCTTCGAGCTGATCCAGCGCCGACGGCTCGACCTCGTCCTCCCGCGGCGGCAGCCCTTCGAGCTGGCGCAGGAGTCCGTAGCCGTACCGCAATGCGTACCGGGCTTCCTCTTGCACCTGGAGCGAGGTCGTGCTGAGCCTCAACCGCTCGAACTGAACCCGGGCCTCGTCGTGGGCTTCCCGCATCGTCGTACGGCGGCCCTCCGCATCGTAGCCTCGCCCCCAGAATGCCTGCCGCAGGCGGACGAGGGCCGCAGTGAAGTCGACGCACGCATTGCGCAGCCGCTCGCGCCGCTCGCGGATGTCGGCCTTCCTGGCCCGCCACAGGTCGGTGAGCAGCGTGCCGACGATACCCAAGGCAGTACCTGCCAACGCGAACAGCGCCTCTCTCACAAGGCCGATTATGACGATCGCGTCGGGCGAGCGTGAGCCCACGAGCCAAGATCAAGCGTCTTTCTATGCCGCGAGTCGCTCGCGACGCGCCGTCACAGCAACTGGCCGGCGGCCTCAGGGTCCAGGTCTCGTAACCTCCAGAAGACTCGACGAGATCCCGTCCTCTTCCAGCCGCAGAGCGTGCGCGTCGCCAGCCGGGAGCCATTCATGTCGCGCCGGCTGCCGTGCGGCCCGCTGGTGTCCGCAAGCCAGGTGAAGAAATATGACGCAAGGTGTCAGGTTTTGGGTGGAGCATGGGTTCATCGGCCGGCGCCGGTGACAGGCGCGGACCTCGGCACAGATAGATACGGAGAGACAAGGACCTCCATGCGCGAAACCCCAGAAGATCTCGAAAGGCTCCAAGCTCTCCTTGACGCCTCCCTCGCCGGCTCCACCTCCCACCTCCGCTCGATCATCAACACCGCGCGCACACTGAACGCAGAGCAGCTCACCCAGGTCCTCACCGGCATGTGCACCCTCGCTCTGGCCAGCGTGACGGCGAAGGGTGAGCCGCGGATCAGCGGTGTGGACGGGCACTTCCTGCGAGGCAAGTGGTACTTCGGCACGGCGCCCGACGCCGCCAAGGCGCGCCACCTCGCGGCGCGGCCCGCCGTCAGCGCCGCACATATGCGCGGTGAGGACCTCGGCGTCTTCACGCACGGCAAGGTGGAGATCCTCAACCCCCGCAACGGCGACCACGCCGCGGACTGGCCGGACGTGCTCGCGTACTTGAAGGACTTCTACGGCGAGGACCTCTTCGACTGGGACAACGACGTGGTCTACTACCGGCTGCATCCGCACTGGATGACCGTCTATGCCCCCGACATCGCAAAGCTCACCGTGGCGTCCCAGCCCTGATCCACAGCACCGGCCAACCGATGCGCGTCCAAGACCCGCTTCGTCGGAGGTCTCGTTACCGCCTGGCCAAGGGCGAACCGTTCAAGCCAGAAACGGAATACAGCCGTGAGGAATGCATGCCCACTGGTGTGTTACGCACCTTGCCCGGTGATCGGCACCCGGATAGCTTCCGATAGGGAGATCTAAAAGCAACGCAGCCGAAACCGCAGCGTGACACCAGAGTAAAGGATGCCAGCTGATGATCATTCTGGGGTGCAACGGTTTTTCCCGCAGTGCGGAGATGTTTGCCGAACACTATGGCGCAGTTGGCACCGAGAAGCATTACCTGCTCGGGCACGACGCCGGCGCGGCGCTGCTGGTGGACGGCGAGCTGGTCGCCGCGGTTGAGGAGGAGCGCCTCAATCGGCAGAAGAAGACCTCAGACTTCCCGATCAACTCGATCCGCTGGGTCCTGGATCATGCGGGGATCGATTTCGGTGACGTCGACCTGATCGCGATCCCGTGGAACTTCGACGCCAAGGTCTTCGACAGCACGCTGGGCGAACTGGCATCGATCCCGATGCCGCCGATGGAGAAGCTGGTTCGTCTCAACCATATCGGCATGGTGTTCGCCACGGTGCTGGGACACGACGCGATCCTGGCTGACTTCGCCGCTCGTACCGGTTTCACCCCGGACCCGGCGAAGGTGGTGTTCGTCCCGCACCACTTCGCCCACGCGATGACGGGCTACTACATGGCGGGGGTCAAGGACGCGGCATTCCTGATCAGCGACGGCCGGGCCGAGCTGCTGTCGTCGCTGACCGGGGAGATCCGGGACGGCCGGATCCGGGTCTTCGAGGACTCGTTCGTAACGGCAAATGACTCGCTGGGCAATCTCTACTCCTGCGTCACGCGGTTCTTGGGATTCGTGCCCAACAACGATGAATACAAGGTGATGGGCCTGGCCGGGTTCGGCGAGCCCCCGTCTCCCAACCCGTTCCTGGAGCACTTCGTCGAACTGCACGAGGGCGGGCGGTACACCATGGTCCTGCCCAACGACCTGGAGAACCCGCGGCAGTTCGAGCCCCTGATCGAGAAGCACTTCGGTCCAGCGGAGGCCACCATCGAGTACCAGTCCCGGGTCGCGGCGGCGGTCCAGGAGATGGTGACCGTGGTGACCCGGCACCAGGTGGCGGCGCTGGAGACCCGGACCGACCTGGATCACCTGCTGGTCGAGGGTGGGGTGGCGCTCAACTGCGTCAACAACACCGAGCTGCTGGAGGGCTCGCGGTTCTCCGACGTCTCGGTGAGCTTCGGCGCCAGTGACACCGGTGTGGCCATCGGCGCGACGGTGTTCGCGTGGGTCAACCACCTGGCCAACACCGCCGAGGTGAAGTACGCGCCGTCGGTCACCCCTTACCTCGGTCCGGAGTACGACGACGCGGAGGTCGAGCGGGCGCTCGGTGAGTTCGCCGACCGGGTGGAGTGGACCGCCCGGCTGACCGATGACGAGGTCGTCGACCAGGTGGCCCAGCTGCTCACCGGCAAGGTCGTGATCGGCTGGTTCGAGGGCCGGATCGAGCACGGGCCCCGGGCCCTCGGGCACCGCAGCATCCTGGCGAACCCGAACTTCCCCGACATCAAAGACATCATCAACAAGCGGGTCAAGCACCGGGAGCCGTTCCGGCCGTTCGCGCCGCTGGTGATGGAGCACGACGCGCCGAGAGTCTTCGAGATGGGCCGGAAGATCCGGTCGCCCTACATGACCTTCGTCTTCCCGGTCCGGCCGGAGTTCCGGGAGGTCATCCCAGGCGCTGTGCACGTCGACGGCACCTCCCGGGTGCAGACCGTCACCACGGAGCAGACCCCAAGGCTGGCGGCGCTGCTGCAGCGGTTCACCACGCTTACCGACGTGCCGTGCCTGATCAACACGTCCTTCAACGTGGCCGGCGAACCGATCGTGTGCAGCCCGACCGACGCGCTGAACTGCTTCCTGAGCACCGAGATCGACCACCTCGTGCTCGGCAACCGCCTGGTCGCCAAGCGTGTCGCGGGTGCCTGAGCGTCATGAGGCGCCCTCTGGTAACGGGACGTGGACCTGGCGGTGACGGTACGTCGACTTGAGGAGCTGTCCGTAGAGCTGCGGCGTCGACGCAGTGGCGGGTGCACGTGTTCCCCACCGGAGCCACCGCCTGTCAGGGGGTGGCGAACTCCGGGCCGCCCCGGTCGGGGCGCAGCGTCGACCACAGACCGAAGGCGCTGAGCATGAAAAGGACCAGACCTCCGCCGGCTGGCAGCAGCAACCAGGGGTCCGGCTCCCAGGCCAAGGTGGCGCCCGGCCGCGCCACCTTGGCCCTGATCGCGCCGTTGGGCCGGTCGTAGCGCAAGGGGCGGATGTGTACCCGGTCGATGCGGACGCTGCCGTCGTCTGCGGTGAAGGGACCCGAACACGCCCAACCGTCCCGCTTACCGTCAGACTCGAAGTGGCAATCACTGACCGCGACGTGCCCTGGCACCCCGGCGACGAACGCGTAGCTTCGCTCGGCCCCCATCACCATGAGGACCACCCCGAAAACCAGCACAAAGCCGCCGTACGCGGCGGGTGGCAAACCCTGCACCGTGTGGCCTCTGACGCGGTTGCGGGCGAACCGACACATGTCGGCAGGGTACTGACATCGACCAACACCTGACCCGCCCATGTCGCGCAGTGTCGGCTACGCCTGAGAAGTTCAGCCGGCGTTGACCGGCAACCCCGGTCCTGCGGTACTTCCCATGAGCATGGCCTACTGCTGATCGGGCGATGCTGAGAGTCGTACTCCTGCCATGCCGGTCACTTCGCGCAGAGCGCGGCGTCGACGAGGGCGGCCCGGTCGGCGGCGACGGAGCCGTCCGTGACCGACCCGTTGAGCGAGGTGACCACAAGCGTCGCCGCGCGACCGTCGTCGGTGGCGCCGTTGACGGTCGAGTAACCGGGGATGTCACCGCCGTGGCCCCATGCCACCCCGCCGCAACTCAACGGGGTGCGGAAGAGACCGAGCCCGTACCCCACTCCCGATTGCGAATGCGGCGCGACGGTGGTCCGCATCTCGGCCAGCTGCACGGGTTTGAGCAGTTTGCCGGCCAGCAGGGCCCGCAGGAACGTGTTGAGGTCGGCCGGAGTGGAGACCAGTTGGCCGGCGGCCCATCCCCAGCTCGGGTCCATCCGGGTGAAGTCGAGCAGTTCGCCGGTGGCTTCGTCGAGCTGGTAACCCTTGGGATGCCGGCCGCGGATACCTTCCTCACCGACCCCGGGCGTGTAGGTGTCGCGCAGGCCGATCCGCTCGATGACCCGGGTGGTGACCAGCTCGTTGAACGGCCGGCCGGTGACCCGTTGGGCGATCAGGCCGGCCAGCAGGTAGTTGGTGTTGCTGTAGGCCCAGTCGCCGGCCGGCCGGCCTGCCCTGGCGTTGGCCATGTCGAGCAGGTCCCGCGGCTCGAAGTAGGTGTGCTGGTACCGCGGGATGTCGATCATTTCCGGGAACATCGTGTCGGTGTAGTCGGGCAGTCCGCTGGTGTGCTGCAACAGTTGGCGGACCGTGATCGCGTCGGCGTCCACACCAGGGCTGCGCACCAGACCCGGCAGGTACGTCTCGACCGACTCGTCGAGATCCAGTGTGCCTTCACCGACGAGCTGCAACACGACGACGGAGGCGAACATCTTGCTGGCGCTGCCGATGCGTACCCGGCCGTTCTTCGGCACCTTGGCGCCGGTGCGCAGATCGGCGAGCCCGGCCGTGTAGTGCTGGTTCCGGCCGCGACGGTCCCGGACGGCGGCCAGCGCCCCCGGGTGCCGATCGGTACCGACGAGCTTCTCGATGCGTTGCCCGATGGCGTCGGGACGGGTCTCGGCCCAGGCGGTGCCGGCCGGGCCGGCGGCCGTGAGACCGCCCGCCGCGATCACCGCGGTCGTCGCCATGGCGACGACCCGGCGACGCGACCGGGTGGGCCGGCGGAGTCGAGTGGGGTGAGTGGGCATGGCAGGCTGCTCCTTGGACTGGGTACGGATGGCGGCCGGACCGCCGCCCGGGCCGGGTGCGCCAGGCGTTCCGGCTAGGCCCGTGTCGAAGTCCTCGGTCGAGCCGAGGCGGTGTCCAGGCGGCGGTCCGGCGAGGCGGGTCGCCCCGTCAGTGGCGGGTCGGGCGAAGGGATCGGGTCAGTTGACCGGCGACGGCTACCTGCCGGCGCACAGGGCGGCGTCGAACGCGTCCAGGACCTGGAAGACGCCGTCGGGGACCGGGCTCGATCCGGCCGTCACCACGATGGTCACGGCGCGACCGTCGGCGGTGATGGCGGAACGGCTGGAGTATCCGTCGATGTCGCCGCCGTGCCCCCAGGCGCGACCGCCGCAGGAGAGGTCGTACCCGGTGGCGCCGAGGCCGTACTGCCACACCAGGTCCGGGAAAGCCTCGCCACCGGGGTGGAAGACCTTGCTGTCGCGCATCTCGGCCAGGGTCGCCGGCGAGATCAGCTTCCCGTACTGCAGCGCCACCAGGAACTTGTTGAGGTCGCTCGGGGTGGAGATCATCTGGCCGGCCGCCCAGGCGATGGAGGGGTCCACCTGAGTGGTGTCGACCCACTTCATCGTCTCCGGGTCAGGCAGGTAGCCCTTGGCGTACGGCCGACGGATGGTCTTGTCACCGACACCCGGCCAGTACGTCTCGTGCAGCCCGACCGGCTTCAGGATCTTGTTGGTGATCACCTCGCTGATCGGGCGACCGGTGACCTTCTGCACCAGCAGACCGGCCACGATGTAGTTGGCGTTGCGGTACTGCACCTGCCCGCCGGGGGCCGGAGCGTGCGCCTCGTGGGCGAACGCCGAGTCGAGCATGTCGCGCGGCTCGTAGTACCTGTTGCCCCACACCGAGACGTCCGGCAGGTCGTACTCGGGCAGCCCGCTGGTCATGCTCAGCAGGTGCCGGACCGTGATGGTGTGTCCGTCGAAGCCCTTGCCACGGACCAGCCCCGGCAGGTACGTCTCGATCGGCTCGTCGAGCTGCACCTTGCCCTCGTCGACGAGCTGCAGGACGGCGACGGCGGTGAACATCTTGGTGTTGCTCGCCATCCGTACGTACCCGTCGGTGGGCACCTTCGCCCGGGTACGCGGGTCGTTGACGCCGGCGGTGTAGTTGGTGACGCGACCCTTGCTGTCCCGTACCGAGGCCAGCGCCCCGGGCGCGACGCCGGCCTTGACCAGCGCGTCCAGGCTACGTTGGACGGTGTCCTTCTTCGGGCGCTGGGCCTGCGCGGCGTCGGCGTACTGGATGCCGATGCCGGCGGACGCGACCAGCGCGACGAGCGCCAGTGCGGCGGCGGTGCGACGGCCGGCGCCGAACCGTTTACGCGGCGTCGCGGCGCCATCGTCGTTGGTGATCGCCTTACCGGACCTGTCCGTGTGTTGCGGTGACATGGAATCTCCTGGTGAGTGTTCGGATCGGGCGCCCTGTGCGCCGATCCACGGAGCCGACGACGACTCGTCGGAGCCTGCGGTGGACTGGCTGACGGTCACTCCTTGACGCCGATGCTGTTGACCGGCGGGGTCCGCAGGAGTGCGCTGATGGGAGCGATGGTGGTGACCAGCGCGAGCAGCGTGGTACCGCCGATGATCGAGACCCAGCCGAGCGGCGGGACGTAGGGGATCAGCTGTCCGGTCATCATCCGGACCACCGAGACCAACGTGACGGCGGCGATGGCTCCACCGATGAGCAGCGACGTGCCGAGCAGGCCGACCTGTTCGGCGTGCACCATCCGCTTGACCTGACGGGTCGTGACACCGACCAGGCGCAGTAGGGCCAGTTCACGGCCCCGGGTCAGCGCGGCCATGATCATGGTGTTGGCGGCAGCGAGGGCGGCGTAGCCGACCATGACGCCGATGACCAGCTTGTTCATCCAGGCGCTGAGCGCCAGGTCGGTGGCGAGCTGGGCGCCGACGGCTCCGGTGTCGACCAGGCCGCTGCCCGGGTACCGCTCGACCAGGCCGGCAAGCCCGGCGTCGGCCTCGGCGTCGCTTGGTTCGGTGCGGATCAGAACCTCGTCGTCGAGGTTGGTCGAGGTGTGGCCGTCAACCGTCTCCCGGTTGAGGGTCACGTCCCCGAAGGCGAGCCCGCGTTCGTAGACGGCGACCAGCCGCAGCGTCACCGGGGTGCCGTCGCCGAGCCAGATCTCGACCTGGTCGCCGAGTTCCGCCCCCTGGGTGGAAGCCTGCAGAGTCGACAGCGCCACGGTGTCGCCACGCAGGTCGGCGAGGCTGCCCTCGGTGACCGACAGGTCCATGGTCCGGTCGGCCCCGTCCGGGTCGATAGCCTGGGCACCGACAGGTTCGATGCCCCCCATCACCGGCACGATCACCGAGGTACGCCGGATCGGTGTGGCGGCGACGACGCCGGGCAACTCGCGGGCGTCCGCTGCGGCGCTCGCCGGCAGCCCGACCGCCGACACCAGCGAGTGCTGGGCCAGCAGCCCGTCGCGGGTCTGGGCGACGGCCTCCCGGTCCAGGTTGTCCTGCAGGAACCAGATCGAGCCGCCGAAGCCGACCGACAGCACCAGCGCGGTCAGCACCGTCGCCATACCCTGCGCGTTCGCCCGCAGGTTGGCCGCCGCCAGGTATCCACTGTCGCCCCACACAGCGCGCAGCACCGGGCCGAGTACCTGTGCGGCGTACCGGTTGATCCACGGCGCGAGCAGTGCGGCGGCGAGGACGAAGACGAACAGCATGCCCAGCGCCGCGCCGAGTCCGGCCTGGCCACGGAGGGCGGTGGTGAACATGGTCAACGTGACGCCGCCGCCGAGTGCGATCAGACCGGCGAAGAGCCGGAGGAGGCTGCTGCGGGCCGGCTCCACGGCGATCTCACCGAGCGCCTCGGTCGGCCGGATCCGCAGCGTGCGACGGGCCGCGATCAGCGCCGCCGAGACCGCCACCAGCACGGTCGCCACGCTGACCGCCACCGCGGTGAGCACCCCGCCGTCGAACGGGAAGCCGTGGGGGATGAAGCCGCGGTCCATGAGCTGTCGGTGCGCCCAGTCGGTCGCCCACAGGCCGGCGGGGATGCCGATCGCCGCCGCGACGATGGCCAGCTGCGCGACCTCGGCGACGACCAGCAGCCGTACCTGTCCCGGGGTCGCCGCGACGGCGCGCAACAGGGCCAGGTCGCGGCGGCGGTGGCGGACCGCCAGGCCGATCGTTCCGGCGACGACGAACAGGACGAGCCCGGCGACGTAGCCACCGAGTACCGAACCGAGTTGGATCAGCATGTCGGCCGCCATGAGCGCCTCGGACTGTTCGACTCCGGCCCGTTCGGTGCCCGTGTAGACCGTCGCGCCGGAGTCGGCGGCCAGCCGGTCGACCTCGGCCGTCACGGCCGCCGAGTCCGCGCCGGCGGCCAGGACGATCCCGATCAGTCCGGCCCGGTCCGGGCTGCCACTGAGCGCCGCGGCGTGTTCGTCGGTGAAGAACAACGCGGACGGGGTGTCACCGGCGGCGGTACGGTCCACGATGCCGCTGATCCGGTACTGGTTGACCGAGCCGGCGGCGAGGACCGTGATCTGGTCGCCGGGCCGCAGCTGGGCGCCGGCTGCCGAGGCGAGCCGGCCGTCGATGGCGACTTCGTCGGTGGTGTCCGGCTGGTTGCCGTCGACGATCCGGTACGGGGTGAGCGCGGCGCTGCTCCAACCGTGCGCGACCGCCCCCTGTGCGGAGTCGTCGATCGGCACGACCGCCTGGATCGAACGGTCGGCGGCGGCGACCGCCACACCGGGCAGCTGCCCGATGCGTTCGGCGAGGGTGACCGGCACGCTTCCGCCGGTGGGCAGGTCCACGGTGACCGCGGACGTCTCCCCGAACTCGGTGGTCTCGATGGTCATGTCGCGATCCGCGACCAGGATGTCGGCGGCGCCGTACCGCTGGGGTGCGGGGGTGAACCGCATCCCGGACTCGACCATCACGCCCATCGACATGAGGATGATGACGCCGCAGGTGAGCGCGACGAGGGTGGCGACCGCGCTGCCGATGCGGTGGCGCAGCATCCGGAGGGCGAGCATCAGCATGGCTCAGCTCTCCTGGGTGACGAGCTGGCGGCGGCCGAGCCACGCCAACTGCTCGGCGATCTGCTCCGCACCCGGCTGGGGCATGTCCCGCACGATCCGACCGTCGGCCAGGACCATCACCCGGTCGGCGTACGAGGCCGCCACCGGATCGTGGGTCACCATGATCACCGTCTGCTGCGCGTCGTCGACCACCGACCGCAGCAGGGCCAGCACGTCGGCGGCGGTCTGGGTGTCCAGCGCGCCGGTCGGCTCGTCACAGAAGATCACCTCGGGGCGCATCGCGAGCGCCCGGGCGATCGCCACCCGCTGCTGCTGCCCGCCGGACAACTCGGCCGGGCGGTGGTGCAACCGGTCGCCGAGCCCGACCCGCTCGACCACCTGACGCAGCCAGGCGGCGTCCGGGCGTACCCCGGACAGCCGCAGCGGCAGGTGGATGTTCTCCTCGACGGTCAGCGCGCCGATCAGATTGAAGGCCTGGAAGACGAAGCCGATCCGGCTGCGCCGCAGCTTGGTCAGCTTCGTCTCCGACAGCCGCGACAGCTCCTGGTCACCGATCCACACCTGCCCGGAAGAGGGCCGGTCCAGGCCGGCTGCGGTCTGCAGCAGGGTGCTCTTGCCGGAACCGGACGGCCCCATCACCGCCGTGAACGTGCCGCGGTGGAACTCCGCGTCGACGCCGGCGAGCGCGGTGACGGCCTGCGGTCCGGAACCATACGTACGGGCGAGCTGTATCACGCGGACCGCCGGGTCGGCGGGGCGTCCAACGCGGACGGACATCTGGACCAACCTCTCCATGTCGTCAGAGGACGATGACATGGAGAACGCTATGGTCAGACGGGTTGTCGGACGATCTAGCGTACTGGCCAACCGGGGTACAGCAGGCTGTACCAATCGCGCGTCGCCAGCTTCACCAACTGCGGCGCTGGGCGTCCTCGAGGTAGCGCAGCACCGCCGTCACCCGCCGGTCGGCGCGGTCGTCCGGGGTGAGACCGAGCTTGGCGAAAATGCTGCGGATGTGCTTGTGCACGGCCCCGTCGGTGACGAACAGCCGTTGCGCGATCGCCCCGTTGCCGAGCCCTTCAGCCATCAGGGCAAGCACGTCGCGTTCCCGGGCGCTGAGCCGGCTCAGGGTGCTGTCGGGACGGCTGCGGGCGAACAACTGGCCGACCACCTCCGGGTCGATCGCCGTACCGCCTTCGGCGACCCGGTGCAGTGCGGTGAGGAACTCCTCGACCCGGCCGACCCGCTCCTTCAGCAGGTAGCCGAGCCGGACCGCGCCGCCGGCGAGCAGGTCGGTGGCGAATGCCTGCTCGACGTACGCCGACAGGACCAGCACCGCGAGGTCGGGTCGACGACGCCGGGCCTCGACGGCGGCCACGATGCCCTCGTCGGTGTGGGTGGGCGGCATCCGGACGTCGACGATCGCGACGTCCGGCCGGAACTCGTCGACGGCGGCCAGGAAGGTCGTCGGTGAGTCGGTGGTGGCGACCACGTCGAGCCCCTCGGCCCGCAGCAACAGCGACAGACCTTCCCGCAGCAGGGCGTCGTCCTCGGCGATCACGATCCGCATGGCAGCTCCACGAGTAGGGTCGTCGGCCCACCGGGTGGGCTGGTCAGAGTGAACCGGCCGTCGTGGCCCTGCACCCGCCGCCGGATGCCGCCGATGCCCGAGCCGTGGCCCTCGTCGGCACCGCCCCGGCCGTCGTCGACGACCGACACGTACAGCCGGTCGATACTGCGCCGCACGGTGACCGCCGCCGAGGCGGCACCACTGTGCCGGGCGACGTTTGTCAACGCCTCCGCGACCACGAAATACGCCGTCGCCTCGACCGACGCGGCGCATCGGCCCGGGACGTCGACCTCCACCGTGCACGGCACCCCGCAGCCGGCGGCCAGTCCGTCGAGCGCGGCGGCGAGCCCACGGTCGTCGAGCACCGGGGGCAGAATCCCGCGTACGACGCTGCGCAGCTCCGCGAGGGCCAGTTCGGCCGAGTCGTGCGCGCGGTCCAGGATCTCCACCGCCCGCGCCGGATCCCGGAGCATCGCCCGCCGCGCGGCACCCAGCAGCACGGTGACCGCGACCAGCCGGTTCTGCGCCCCGTCGTGCAGGGACCGCTCGATGCGCCGCAGCTCGACGGCGTGCGCGTCCAGCGCAGCCGCCCGGGTGGCGGTCAGCTCGGCGATCCGCAGCGACATGTCGACGTCGCGCGGGGGTGCCAGCAACCGTCGCCCCGGCAGCGCCTGCAGCCCGGCCAGCGGCGGGTTGAGCGCCACGGTCGCGGCGAGCCAGCCGACCCCGATCAGCCCCACCAGCAGCGCGTCGGGGAGCCCGTCGATCCGCCAGTCGATGAAACCCGGGCCGCCCGCCTCCGGCGGCAGCACCCAGTAGTAGAGCGGGAACAGCAGGTTCTGCACGGCGGAGATCGGCAGCGACAACCCGAGCACACCCAGCCCGAACCCGACGGTGCCGTGGATGCCCACGAACGCGCACTCACGCCGAAACCACGGATCGCGCAGGACGTCGCGCAGGCTGGTGGGGACCGCCGGCGGCAGGGGCAGATCGCGGTCCCATCGCGACAGCCGGGCCCGCTCCCGGTTGGCGGCGAGCCGGACCGCCTTCGCCACCGACGAGACCATCGCCAGGCCGACGCCGACCACGCTGGCGAGCGCCACCAGGACCAGGAGCAGTACGGCCGCCAGCGCCAGGATCGACGTGCCGAGGCCGCCGACGAGGTGTTCGATGGCGTCGACAGACATTCGTAGGCGGCGACGCAGGTATCGCCGCGCCGCCCGCCAGAGCTGCGGGCCCAGACGTCCCACAGCGGCCGAAGCGCCAGCGGCGTCCCTGCGCGGCATCCCGTACCTCCCGGCAGAGACCATAGCGACGCAAGGTCGGCTCCGGCGTGCCGCGGCCCAGAAAGTACAGCCTGCTGTACCAGTCCTGTGGGTGCCCTTGAGACTTGCAGCTGACGCATGGGTCAGGGTTTACGGTCGCGCTCCACCGACCGAGCAAGGAGCGTCACGTGCCTTCACTGCCTTCCACCCATCGTCAGGTTCAGTTGCTCACGACTCCGGACGGCCTGCCGCGCCCGGAAGACTTCACACTCGTTGAGGTCCCGGTGCCACCCCGCTCGTCCGGCGAGGTTCTGGTCCGCAACCGTGCCTTCCTGGTCTCCGCGGCCCTGCTCCGGACCCTCATCGGCGCGGCCGCGGCGGGACTGCCCGGTCCGCGACCAGGCGATCCGCTGCCCGGCGCCGCGATCGGCGAGGTCGTCGCCGCCCCTGACTCCAGCGGCCTGCGTCCGGGCGAGTTGGTCGGGCACGACCTCGGCTGGCGCGAGTACGCGGTCGTCCCGGTCGATCAGTGCCGTCGGCTCGGAGACTCGCTACCGGATCCGCTGGCTCACCTGTCGCAGGGCTGGACCGCGTACGCGGCGCTGACCCGCACCGCCGCCGTTCGTGCCGGCGACACGGTGCTCATCACCGGCGCCGCCGGTGCCGTCGGTTCCCTCGCCGGCCAGATCGCCCGTCGTCTCGGCGCGGCCAGAGTCATCGGTACCACTGGCTCACCGGCGAAGGCCCGCCTCCTGACCACCGAACTCGGCTACGACGCGGTCGTCGTACGCGGAGCGGAACCGATCACCACGCAGCTCGCCGACGCCGCTCCCGACGGCATCGACGTGGCGCTCGACACCGTCGGCGGCGAACAACTTCAGGCGGCGGTGCACGCCGCCCGGCCCCACGCGCGCATCGTGCTGATCGGCGCGTTGTCGGCGCAACTCGCCGCCGAGGGCGCTGGCACGACCGCGCCGCTGGAACTGGACCTCGCGCCCATCGTGCTCAAGCGAATCAGCATGCGCGGGTTCAACGCCGCCGACCACCCCGACGCGCTCGCCGAATGGACGCAGCGGTTCGGCGACTGGCTACAGGCTGGCAGCATCCGGTTTCCGCATACCCGCATCCATGGAATCGACCGGGCCGTCCAAGCGTTCCAGGAGGTCGTCGAGGGACGGCATGTCGGCGCCGTCCTCGTAGCGCTCTGACACTCGGGAGGCACGATGCGTATCGGTAACGCCGCAGCGGCAGCGGGAACCACACCGCGGGCGTTACGCTTCTACGAACAGCGGGGACTGCTGGCGCCACCGATACGCACTCGCACCGGGCAACGGACCTACAGCAATGCCGACGTGGCCCGAGTGAAGATCATCCGCGAGTTGCTGTCGCTCGGCTTGACCGTCGACGACATCGCCACGCTCAGCGCCCATCTTCATCTGCTCGACGGCGACACTCTGCCCGAACACACCGTGCCCGACCACATCCGGCTGCCACAGGCGAGCGAAATGTTCCGCCGCCGGCTGGAGATCATCGACGAGCACATCGCCCGACTGACCCGACTGCGGCAACTGCTGTCCGTCTGCCACGCTCAGTTGGCCGAGAAAGCGCCGCCCGCGACGGCAGACACCCTCGGTCGGACCAGTGACGGCCGCGCTCCGGGTCGGGCCGGGACGATTCGGTGATCCGCCGGGACGGGTGCTCACCGGCGGGCCCCGAGAACGGCGTGGGTGACCACGCCGACGACGGCGATGGTCGCGGCGCAGGCAGCGGCCGAGGCGGTGGCGGCCGGCTGCAGCATCCAGGTCAGGATCTCCTGGTAGAGGTGCCCGCTCGCCGGCCCGGACAGGATCACCACGAGTGTCCACCCGACCGGGAGAAGCCAGGCCCACTGCGCACCCCAGACTGCTCCGACGGCGAGGAGCCCACCGAGCCCGGTGGTGTTCCTGATCATCAGCGCCGCCGTCGCCAGCGGTTCACCGGTCAGCGCCGGCGCCGCGGCGATGAGCGTCGCGGTGGCCATCACCGCCAGGATGTGCGCGGCGCGCCGCGGCGGCCACGGCAGGGACGCCGTCCGCTCCAACGCGGGATCGGCGCCGGCGAGCCCGGGCCCGAACGCGACGACGGCGACGAGCGTCGACAACAACGCGACCGCGAGCCTGAGTCGCGGCTCCTCGGCCGTCTGGCCCAGCCCCCACAACACGAGTACGCCGGCCGCCGCCGCCCCGGCGGCGGCCGGGACGCCCCGGCACCGCAGGTACAACGTGAGCCATCTCATGGGTGGTCACCGACCAGAAGGTCGAGCAAATTCACCTCGGTGCAGGCCAGCGCCGCCCTCCGCAGCGCGGCGACGCGGTCCCGCTGCTCGGCCGCCGGGAACGCGCGAAGTGCCTGCCACGCCTGGCGTGCCGCGTCGCCGTCCGGGCCGTCCGGTGGCGCACTGTCGGCCAGCCAGGCGGCCGCGGCCAGCCGAGCGACGCGGTTCGCCCGGGCCGCGTCGGGTTTTCCGATGGTGTACGCACACGGCCGGGTGCCCGCCCCGTCGAGGAGACGCCACCGCAACTCGTCGGGGGTTGCCTTCACGCCACCCCAGGGCGCGAGCTCGAGTTCCACGAGCAGCACATCCCTCGGTCGCGGGGTCGGCTGGTTCTCGTACCAGGATTCGGGTGTTTCGTGGACCGAGGTCGGTGCCTGCGGGAGCTTCGCCGACATCGTCGCGAGCGCCTGCCGCGCCGGATCCCGCAGCTCCGCCAGAGCGCTGGCGTGAACCCGGGTGACACACACCTCGGGCCCCGGTCCGGCGGTGCAGACCAGCGCGACCGCCGCCGCATCGGGCACCGGCAGCCGCTGCCGGCCGTCGGGAAGTACCGCCAGGGCCACCACGGCCGCCACCACGGCGGGCAGTGCCGCCACCATCCGGGCGGTCCGGGTGGCGCAGAGGAAGCCGGCGAGCGCGCTCGCTGCCAGGCCGACCAGCCAGACAGTGTGGGCGACGCTGACTCTGCCCAGCACCGTCACGAAGTCGCCCCAGAACCCGAACGGTGACGGCGTCAGCAGATGAACGATCTTCGGCACGTGGGCGTACCCCCGGTCGGTGATGGCGACGAGCGCCACGGTGGCACCGACGACGGCGGTGACGGGTGGGGTCAGGCGGAACGGGGCGAGTGCCCCGACGGTCATGCCCAGCCAGACGCCGGACACCATCCACAGCACACCGACACCGGCTATCACGATGGACTGCCCCGGCAGATAGCTCGCATACGCCGCGACCTGGACCGCGCCGCCGAGATACATCAGGACGTAGCCGGCGGCCCCGGCGAGCGCCATCGCCGTGGCTGCCGGCAGCACCCGCTGCCACCGCGGACGGGCGGTCGCCGCGACCAGTTCCTCGGTGCGGCAGCGGCGGTCGCGGCCGGCCTGCCACGCGCCCAGGCCCAGCGCCATGGGCCAGAGGATGAACAGAAACTCCCGCTGCCAGAGCGCCAGCAGCATCCAGCGTCCCCCCCAACCGTCCAGCGCGACGTAGAGCAGGGCGGCGCCGACCAGCGCGGCGCCCAGGGCCGTCCAGGGCGCCACCGACCGATGGATCTCGATGCGCAGGATCCGGCCGGTCATGCGGTGTGCTCCCCCGCCGCGCGGTGCCGGCGCAACAGCTCGGTGTACCCGCGTTCGGCCGAACTGTCGCCCACCCCCTCGCGGCCCAGCTCCACCAGATCCGCCGGACCACCGTGGAACACCAGCCGACCGGCATCCATCAGCACCACGTTCGTGCAGGCAGCGACCACGTCCTCCACCAGGTGGGTGGAGACGACGACACAGGTGTGCTCGCCCAGCTCGCGCAGCAGCGAGCGGAAGGCCAGCCGCTGCTCGGGATCGAGACCTACCGTGGGCTCGTCCAGCAGCAGGATCTCCGGATCGTTGACGATCGCCTGCGCGATGCCGGCTCGCCGTACCATCCCACCGGACAGCGTCTTCAGACGTGAGTCGCCACGCTCGGCCAGGCCCACACGTTCCAACGCACGCTGCACCGCGTCCGGGATGTCGTGCGCCGGCACCTCCTTCAGCCAGGCAAGGTATTCGACGAACTCCCGCACCGTGAACCGGCCGTAGAACCCGAATTCCTGCGGAAGGTAGCCGATCGACCGGCGCAACGTCCGCAGGTCGGATCGTGCGTGCACGGGGTGACCGAGTAGTTCGAGCACGCCGCCGGCCGGGCGCGACACGGTCGCGAGCGCCCGCATCAGCGTCGTCTTGCCGGCTCCGTTGGGCCCGAGCAGCCCGTGCACGCCGTTGCCCATCGAGAGGTCGAGGCCATCGACGGCCAGGCGTCTGCCCGCTCGCACCCGAAGCTCCACCGCCCGGATCGCCCACGCGTATGTCGTCGGCGCCAGGAGGGCGGCACTGATCCCTTTCCTCATTCCGTACCTTCTTCTCATCGGAGCTCCGCGTAACCACTGCGACGAGGCAGGAGGACGAGAGCCACCACCACGGTCAGCGCCGCCCAGCCCGGCAGGGCGGCCTCGGTCAGCAGTACCGGCAGCCGGGCGGTGACGATGCTCGGCCCGACGACCACCGTGGCCCAGAGCAACGCCAGGCCCCACGCCGCCCTCGGCAGACCGACCACCTTGCCGAGCGCCAGCGCACCCGCCGTGAACGCCAGGCAGGGCATCAACCAGCGCGCCGGGGATGCGCCGACCATCCAACCGGCCACCGTCAGCACCGGGATCACCACCACGAGCACGACCAGGGTTCGTCGCAGCACCATCCCGAGGCCGGCCCGGGCGGTCGCGACGACCAGTTCGTGGGCCGGATCGAGCCGCCCGGTCCAGGCGGTGGCGACCCCGAGGAGCGGCGCGACCGGCGCCAGGAGCACCACCAGCGACGGCGGTGCCACGCCCCGGCCGGCGACCGCCAGGTCGAACCCGAGTGCGACCAGCACCACCAGCACCGTCGTCACGAGCCAGGGAACGAGCACCGGCGTCACCCACCGGGCGGACCGCGCAGGCATCCACCGGCGCCGGACAGTCGCCGGCTCGGCGGCGGACATCGCAGCTTCCACCTTCACCCAGACGGTGGCCAGCAGCGCCATCGAATCACCGTCGCTGGCGTCCGCCAGCCGGCTCCGACAGTCGGCACACTGCTCCAGGTGCGTCTCCATCGCCCACAGGACGTCCGCTGCGATGCCCGGATCACCGGCGGCATAGCGGCCCAATGCCCGGACCGGGATGTGTGCGTTCACGACAACGCCTCCCGCAGTGCCAGTCGCGCACGACGGGCGCGAGTCTTCACGGTTCCCTCCGGAAGGCCGAGCATGAGCGCGGTCTCCCGGACCGAAAGTCCGTCCAACACCAGAGCGTGCAGCACCTGGCGCAGCTCCGGTGCCAGCCGGCGCAGCGCATCACCCATGTCGTCGCCGATCGCGCTGGCCAACACCACGTCCTCCGCCGCCGGCGAGTCCTCCAGGGCCAGCGGCAGCGGTACCGCCTGGGATTCCCTCGCGCGTCGCCGAAATCCGTCGACGAGCCGCCGCGCGGCGATCGACCACAGCCAGCCGACCGCGCTACCGGCACTCATACCCGCGTAGGAGTCGGCGGCCCGCCACACCGCGAGATACGTCTCCTGGATGACATCAGCGATCAGGTCGTCGTCCGCGCAGCGACGGCGGAGACGAAAGAGCAACCACGGAGACGTCCGGCGGTACAGTTCGTCGAACGCCGCGCCGTCGCCACGCGCGATCCGCCGCAGCAACTCCCCTTCGTCTTGCCTCACGTCCATACAGACGCCAACCGCCAAGATCAGGTTCTCGTCGCCGATGATTCCACAACTCGGCTGCTGGTAAGCCAGGCGGCGTGCCGGCGGCCCGATCTTTGCGGTCTGTGGATTCGGCAGTCGAGGCCCCGGCACCAGAGACAACCCGGGGGGGACCTTCGCGTTGCAGGGCTGGCGTCATTGTTCAAGACGTCCGGTCGCTGCCGGCATAGCCTTCCCCGAAACAGTTTGGGAGATGGGACGAGGAGCCGGTGGACGAGTTCGCGAGCGCGGTCCTGATCGCAGCGGTGCGGCGCGCGCTCGCCGAGGAGGCGATCGCGGTCCCGGCGTACCCGTCGGGTGGTGCGCTGATGCCGCTCGATGCCAAACGCCGACTCCTGGAAGGCGTAGCGCAGGCCCACGGACTGCTGCCACTGCTGCGCGTGGGCCTGTTCCTGCCGCGGCTGCCGCCGGATCCGGCCCTGTTGGCGCTCGCGGCAGCCAGGACCCCCGACGACCTCTTCGCACGGTGGGGCCGGCTGGAGCGTTTCACCCACTCGCGCCACCGGGTCGTGGTGCGCGAGGCGGGCCCGTCCCACCTCGTCGCCGAGCACGTCGGGCCGCCCGGAGCGCCGCCCGAGCCCGCCGAGGACGCGCTGATCCTCGGCGTGCTGACAGCGTTCCTGGCGGCGATCGGTGCGCGCGGGGTAACGGTCGCGCTCGATTCACGCCCGATGCTGGTCGTGTACGCCGACGGGGTCTTCACGGCCCCACCGCCCGGTCACGCCACCGCGGTCTGGCACTTCGCATGGTCGTCGCTTGCGCCGACGGCAAGGGCGGATCGGCCGCTCACCGGAACCGACGTGGCAGCCCGGGCCCGGCGTCTGCTCGCCGGCAACCTCGCCCACCGCTGGACGTTGGGTACCCTGGCCGCCGAGCTGGGCATGGCACCACGCAGCCTGCAACGCCGGCTGCAGGCCGAGGGCGGCTTCGCCGTGCTGCTCGCCGCCGCGCGCCGAGGCCGCCGCCGACCTCTTGATGAACGCCGGACACTCGCTCGGCGTGGTCGGTTTCGCCTGTGGCTACGCCGACCAACCACACTTCACCCGCGAGTTCCGACGCCGGACCGCCATGACGCCCGCAGCGTACCGGACGGCCTTCGCCCGCCCGACCTCCCAGCCTCACCTCGGCAACCGGGACCACCAATTGGCGCGAGTAAAGGAGGCGGGGCGATGAACCTCGCAGGCAGAACGATTCTTGTCACAGGCGGCGCCAGGGGCATCGGCCGAGAGCTCACTCGGCAACTGGTCGAACGTGGAGCACAGGTGGTGGCTGTCGGACGCGACTACGGCCAGCTCGCCGCGCTGGAGGCCGAGCACCGCGGCCGTGTCCACCCCTGGACGGTCGACCTGGCAAACCCCGACGCGGTCGATGCCTTCATCGGCGAGGTCACCGACCGACACCCCGCTCTCTCGGTGGTGATCAACAATGCCGGTGTGCAGACACTCACCGACTTCCTCGGCGCCGACCCGCATTCCCTGCGGCCGGCCGTGCGTCGCGAGGTCGCCGTCAATCTCGACGCCGTCATCGCGCTGTCCACCGGCCTGTTGCCACACCTGGGCCGGCAGCCCTCCGCAGCGATCGTGAACGTCTCCACCGGGCTGGCACTGGCACCCAAACAATCGGCACCGGTGTACTGCGCGACCAAGGCGGGTGTGCGCACCTTCACCCGTGCGCTTCGCTACCAGTGCCAGGACGCAGCCCCGAACGTACGGGTGATCGATGCAGTCATGGCCCTCGTCGACACCGATATGACGCACGGGCGTGGCCGCGGCAAGATCAGCGCCAGTCAGGCGGCGGCTGCGGTCCTCGACGGCATGCGCCGCGGCGGCGACGAGATCTACGTCGGTAGGACCAAGCTGCTACGCACGATCATGCGGCTCTCACCCACGCTCGGCTACCGCGTCCTACGCAACGGCTGACCGGCCGCCGGACCCGCTAGGCGACCGGCCAGCCCATCGCCTCCCCCGCTGGCGAGCCCTGCAACGCCCTACCGCTGACCGCCCCGACCAGTCCTTGCCGGCTGCCGGTAGGCGTTACGGGTGGGCTTGATCCTCGCTTTCATGAGACGCCTCACCCCCTGCAGAGCGTCCTAGGACATCAGCGTCTCAAGGCTCCATGGCGCGCGTCGAACGTTCGGTGTCGATCGTGGCGAGTCTCGCGCATACCTTGGCTGCCCGTCGCTCCAGCCGGGTTTGCACGTGCGGGCCGTGCGCGGTGGAGGCGGTTCGCGCTGCCGTGCTGCCCGTGTCTTCCGGCTCGACGGCCGGCTGCCCACAATCCTGCAACAAACCTGCACATCGCTGGGCTTGTCATCCCGGCAAGCGCTTTCCTAGCCTGGCATTACATCGATGTTTCGCTCTATAGCCAGGCTGACGACATGAACATGTAGCCACCCTGCGGTGTCGGGCTGTGCAGGAGACGCCTTGCACCGTGCTCACTCCCCGAGGAGACGAACAGTGAGAACTACCGTGCGACAAAGGCTGCTCGCCGGCGGCACCGCCGTGGCCGCCGCAGCCGCCGTTGCCTCGGCGCTGCCGGCGTCCCAAGCGTCCGGCTCGGCCGACGGATTCGCCGCCGCATCGGTGAGCGCCAACGCGACGAACCTCAGTCTCGGGGCCGGCGCCGACGGCTCCAGCAAGGCCAGCGGCACCAGCTACGGCAACGTGATCGACGGCGACATGGGCAGCTACTGGTCGCCGACCGGCACGACCGGTCGCATCTCCGTCAAGTGGGGCACCGCCACCACCGTGGCGTCGGTGAACATCCGGGAGGCGGCCGGCGCGGTAGGTGTCGTCGGCTCCTGGCGACTCGTCAACAACGACACCGGCGCCACCCTGGCCAGTGGCGCCGGGGCCGGGGTCATCAACTTCCCCGCCACCTCGCTGAGAAAGATCAACTTCGAGATCACCGGCGCAAGCGGCACGCCGAGGATCGCCGAGTTCGAGACGTACGCCTCAGGTGCCACGCCCGGGCCGACGACCCCGCCGCCGACGACCGGGCCGACCACCCCGCCACCGAGCACGCCCCCACCGACCAGCCCGCCCCCACCGTCGAGCGGCACGCTGTACGTGGCGCCGACCGGCACCGACAGCGCGGCCGGCACGCTTGCGAACCCGACGACGCTCACTTCCGCGATCACCCGGATTCCCACAGGCGGAACGATCCTCCTGCGCGGCGGCACCTACCGCTACTCGCAGACCATCACCATCGCCCAGGGCAACAACGGCACGTCGAGCGCACGCAAGAACATCTTCGCGTACGCGGGTGAGATCCCGATCCTGAACTTCTCGGCGCAGAGCGAGGACCCGGCCAACCGGGGCCTGGCGGTGGGCGGATCGTACTGGCACATCCGCGGCATCATCGTCGAGCGGGCCGGCGACAACGGCATCCTGCTGGCCGGCAACAACAACATCATCGAGCGTACGATCACCCGCCACAACCGGGACTCGGGGCTGCAACTCTCGCGGCTGATCGCAAACGCGCCCCGCGACCAGTGGCCCTCCAACAACCTCGTGGTGAGCACGGTGTCGCACGACAACGTCGACTCCGACGGCGAGGATGCCGACGGTTTCGCCCCGAAGCTGACCGTCGGTCCCGGCAACGTCTTCCGTTACACGGTGGCACACAACAACATCGATGACGGCTACGACCTCTACACCAAGAGCGACACCGGGGCCATCGGCGCGGTGACCATCGAGTCCTCCCTCGCCTACCACAACGGCACCTTGAGCAACGGCGGCCAGGCCGGCAACGGCGACCGCAACGGATTCAAGCTCGGCGGCGAGGACATCGCGGTGAACCACACCATCCGCGGCAACATCGCCTACGCCAACGGCAAGCACGGGTTCACCTACAACCGCAACCCCGGCACGATGACGGTGTCGAACAACGCCAACATCGGCAACGCCGAGCGCAACTTCAACTTCGACGGCGGCTCCTCGGTGTTCCGAAACAACACCTCGTGCAACGGCGGCTCGAACGACCGGATCATCGGCAACTCCGACAGCTCGAACCAGTTCTGGTCCGGCACCAACGGAACCCGGTGTTCGTCGTACACCGGCGCTCTGGGCTGGTCGTTCGCCTCCGACGGTCGACTGGTCGTGACCTTCGGCGGCCGAGTGGTCACTCCGTAACGAGCGCGGCCGATGCCGGCGTCACCGTCGAGGCGACGCCGGCATCGGCTCTGGTCCACCGGGGATCTGCAGCCGTTCGTAGACCGGGTGTGCCCCGCCGTCGGTTTCTCACGACGCGCGGGCGACGCCCGCCGCCGGGTACGGCCACAAGACGGAACTCCCGTGCCCCCGGCGGCGGGTCAGTGACAGCGGACGCTTCGTACTGATGGTCCGGCGCGACGGCAACGACTGCTGCATCGACGAAGGCAGCGTCAGCCGACCGTCTTCGCTTAGGAGGGAACCGTTTCCCGCAGGCTGAGGAGCTGTCAGGCGTCGTACCTGAAGTGTGCCGGCGGACCGCCCTCCGGGCAGGCGCGGCGGGGCGTCTGCGCACACTCGATCCAGTGGTCGCCGCCTGGGGGTACCTGGTAGGTCCGGGGTCCGGGCGCTGCGGTCGTGACAAAGCTCCGACCCCGGTTGGTCACCTCGACCCGCTTCCGTTTCCCAGCGACCACCAGGTCGAGTTCGATAGTCCACTCCACCGTGCCGGTGGTGGACGCGGTCAGGTCGAACACCTCGGTCTCGCCCTTAGCGAGGGTGAACCCGAACAGTGGCCTACGCCCCTCGATCAGGGTGCGGTAACGTGCGGCCGGCTGGGGTGCGTCCAGGTCCATCTCGACGTCCCGTGGTTCGACGGCTCCCTGCTGGCCGCCGCAGCGCAGTTGCACGCCGGCCGGTTCCGGAGTTTGGCTGCGCCGGATCACGCGAGCACGCAGGTTGTCGATGAGCACCCCCTGATCGCTGGCGCCCTGCACGACGACGCGCACCCGGCTCACCTTGTGATCGACAGCGCCGAGGGCGCGCGCCCAGTCGATCAGCGTCGCGCAGCCCACCGGTGGATCATCGGGGGGCCGGACGTCCTTCGGCAGCACCATGGCGAACTCAGCAGTGCCCCAGGTGTCCACGGTGGCTGGATTCGCCACGACATGTACCGCGACGACCTGCGGGTCCAGATGGTCAACCCACCTGGGAACATAAATGCCCGCGACGGCGCCAAGGAGGGCGGCTACCGCAGTGCCCAGCACGAACCACCAGGCCCGATGTAACGATCCCAGCACCCGGCGCAGCCGCGGTAGCGGCTGATCGCCACCCGGTTTGTCCTGGGCCGCTGTCGGACGCCCACCCCGGACTGCCTTCTTCCGGTCCCGACCGCTGGTGCCGCGCCGCCGTTTCGGTTTGCCACCGCTCACGACCCAGGCCCCTGCCACGAACCCGCCAGTTTGCCGTCCGGGACCGACCACACGTGGCCGTACTCCGGGCCGGCCAGCAGCCAGCCGCCGTCTTCGGTGAACTCCATCTCGGCGGGGTTCACTGCCGGTTTGGCGCCAAGTGGCACGGCCGGCACCTTCCAGTGTCCAATCTCTTGGGGAGGGCCCGGGTCCCAGAGCACCACTTCGTCGTTCAGAGTCAGGAATGCCACGTGCCGAGCCTGCCGGTCCACCGTGCTGGTCAGCGTGCTGCCGCAGGCGCAGAGCCGCCACTGGAATGTCTGCTCGTCCGGTGCCCAGACCAGGAAGCCTTCTTGACCCGCGATCACCACCCGCTTTCCGCCGTTGACCACGGCCAGCCCAGCCACATACAAGATGGAACCCGGATCACTCGGAACCTCGATGCTCGACGGAAGCGGCGAAACGATCTGACGGCGACTGTGCAGATCGTGAAGCCAGTAGCGACTGTTGCTCCGTTCATCGAACAGTTCGACCACCAGATAGCCGCTGTCGGCCGAGAAGCGCAACCTGCCGGCGCGCGGCTGGGGTGCGCCGTCCGGCCGCTCTACCTCCTCCGGCAGGGGCAGCGCCGTGGGATTCTTCGTGGTGAAGTCGTAGAGGACCACCGAGTCCGGTAGTCCGACCGCGAGGTATCGCCCGTCGGGAGAGAAGTCCATCTTGATCCGGGCGTCTTCGGCGCCGGTGCCGAACCGGTCGAACTCGGCACCGGCGGCGGTGGAGATGACCACCCAGTCACCGGCCAGCCGAGCCTGATACTTGCCGTCCCGGGTGAGCTGGGCGCCGGCGAGACTCCGACGGGCCAGGTCGAACTCAGGGCCGGGCGGTGCCGCAGTGCTGACCATCGGCTCGACGATCTGATCGGTGCCGTCCAGTCGGGTCGGCTCCGGCTCAGTGGTGCAACCGGCAAGCAGCAGACTCACCAGTCCGGCGAGCATGGCCCTCGTTGACCAGGCTCGCGCCGGCGCCTGGCCGGCCGACGGTGCCGCGCCCGGGAGATGACGCCGGCCTGACGGCGCGCCGGCCCGCTCGGACAGCCGGAGCGGTAGGCGCGGGTCGTGCATCGCCGCCGTTTGCCACCGCACCAGATCGCCTCCAGTGATCCACTATGGCCACTCGTCGTGCCCGAGCATTCTATCCTTTGGCGGCGATTCGCCCGGATGACGGAATACAGTTCGCTGCTCGATGGTGTACGTGGCGAGCAGAGCGCCCTTGGCGCCGTCGCGGTCCTGCCACAAGGCGGCCAGGACCCGGACGATGACCAACAGGCCCAGAGCATCGGTGACGATGAACCGCTTGCGGCCGTTGAACTTCTTCCCGCGCCCGACGACCGACCACGAGAGGCAGCCGGTCGATCCGGCCGAAGCCACCGCCGGGGCGGCCCGTGCTGCGGATTACCCGCGCACAGGACACCACCCCGGCCAGCGGCACGTCTTCGTCAGCCGGTAAAAGGCTCAAGGACGAAGCGGCCCCACGCGATGAAGGCTGCAAGCAGAAGATAGACCAAGTTCAGCATTACCAACTTGGGCTGACCAAAGCGGCCATGGGTGATCATCGCGCCGACCATGAGCAAGATCCAGCAGGCGGCGGTCACCGGCACCATGAACGGCGCGATGTCGAGCACGGCGGGCAGGATCAGGCCAACCGCAGCCAGGAGTTCGAGGACCCCGAGAGTCTTGACGAAGACGACGCTGGCGTGTCCGGTCCACTCCCCGCCACTGTGCGCAGCCAGTTTCTCCTTGGGTACGAATGTCTTGCTGATGCCGCCGGCCAGGGCGACCGCTGCCAGCAGTCCGGCAGCAATCCAAAGAGACAGGTTCATCCGGTTTCTCCTTGCTGGGTGCAGATGACTCAGATGTCCTGGAAGCGTCCAGCACCGATGGATGGGATCGCCGATGCGTGACCAGGAGGGCAGGCCTTCCGTTCGTTTCCAGGGGCTCAGCCTCAAGACACCGCGTGCCTGATCCTTCTGACGGGGTGTGAGGCAGACAACTGCACAGGCGTGGGCGCCAACACGCACCATCAACGCCACCCACGAACTCGGAGGCGAGGAAGGCGATGATGCTGACCACGTCGTCCGCCTCGCCCAGCCGACCGAGGGCGACGCGCGCCGTCTGCTGCGCCGCGAGTTGAGGCCGGCCGCCGACCTTCAACCGGGCGGCGGCACTGGCAGCCGCCACCCGCCTGTTCTGGGAGAACGGATACGAGGGGACCTCGATCAACGACCTGACCCGGGCGATGGGCATCCGACCCCGGCAGCCTCTACGCGGCGTTCGGCGACAAGCGGTCCCTGTTCAACGAGGTCATCGAGACGTACGGCCGCTCCCCGGCCGGCGAGTCCATCTGGGCCGTCATGCACGGCATGTCCCAGCGCGCCCGCGATGGCGCCACGACGGCCGAGCTCAGCGACACTGCGGAACTGGCCATGGCCGCCTGGCCGGGGCAGCGAGATACACCATCAACGACCCGCGAGACGCGAGCTGCCGGGAACTGTCGGCTGCTGAATGGGCACGGGCAGCAGCGTCCCGCCGTCGAGACCGGCGACCGCGAGATGGCGCGCCAGGGCGCAGGGCGGCGTACCGGCGGCGCGGATCAACACAGGTCGTGCACGATCACAAGGTCAGTCCGCCAGGGTGGTCCGGTCTGTCAGGGTGGCGGCGTACCGAGCAGCCGTTCGATCAGCCGCGGTTGACCGGGCCAGGCCGCGAGGATGACGTCTCGAGGTACCCGGCGTGCGGCGTAACGCAGAGCGAGCGCGACAACGACGATGTCGTCGAGGGGGCCGATGACGGGCAGGAACTCGGGAATCAGGTCGACGGGGCTGGCTACCCAGATCCCGGCGATCAGCACGGCGATCTTTGCTCGGCGGGGCACTCGCGGGTCGACGCGCAGTCGACGGACGGTGGTGACGCAGTCGGGGACGAAGGCGGCCAGGTCGCGCATGATGCCCGGTGGCAGGCGGCGGGCGAGCAGGATCAGCAGCGCCCAGGAGACAGGCAGCAGCACGACCGCGATGGCCATGCCGACGAGCCAGTCACGCACGCTCACGGGCTCAGCATGCCACTGGCGTACCCGTGGGCGAGCACATCGAGCACGTACGCCCAGCCGCGAATCACCGCGACCAGCAGGGCCCGTCGGTGACGAGGTGTAGTCGTCGGCCGAGCCGTTCTGCTGCGACGTCGGCTATAACACGATCACCAGCAGATCGGTGACACCGGTGCTGCCACTCTCTGCTTGAACAGGATCTGCGCATCAGCGGTCCCGGCCCGCCAGCTCAAGCACGGGTACCCGGGAGACCCGGAACGCGGGCCACGCCGCGGCGACGACTCCGGCTGCGACCGCAACGGCGAGCGTCACTGCGAGGCGGGACCACGGTACGACGACGGATGGGATCTCCGTGCCACCGGTGACGTCGATCAGCGCCCAGCCGAAGCCGACTGCGACGGCGATACCGATCGATGCTGCCACGAACGACAGGAGTGCCACCTCGAGCCGCACGATTCGACGCAGCTCGCGGCGAGTCGCGCCGACCGCTCGCAGCAGCCCGAGCTCTCCAGAGCGTTCGTTGATCGCGAGCGCCGTGGTGTTGGCGACTCCGAGGAGCGCGATGAAGCTAGCGAGGAGGAGCATTCCGTCGATGAAGTTCCGAAACGCGGCGATTTCGCTCCCGCTGTTGGCGACGTGTTCTGCCCGGGTCTCAAGGAACGACCCGGGCGTGGCTCGGACCAGGGCCCGCACGTCTTCCTCGGCGTCCGCGACCACTCCGTCGGCGAGGTCGACGAACAACAGAGCGTCGAGCAAACGACCGACCGAGTCGTCGAGCGTCGCACGGTCGACGAAGTACAAAGGGGCTTCGAAACCGCCGGTGCTCCTCGCGACCACGGCAACGATCGGCGCCTCAAGTGTCGAGCGTTCGAACTCGATCGCGAGGGTGCCGCCCAGCAGCGTCGGGTCGTCGCCGACCACGGCCACGCCCCCCTCGCTCAGCTCGGCGAGGTCGCCGGCGATCGGGTCGAGGTCGAACATGGTGGGCAGTGCCGTCGGGTCGATGCCGCCGATCGCCTCCGCCTTACCTGCCACGATCCCTTCGGCGACCGACAGCGCAGCGACCGCGTCGACGTCGGGCAGCGTTGCGATCCGACCGGCCAGGGTGGGATCGATCGTCGGGAAATCGGCGGTCGCCGACGTGACCACCAGGTCGGCCTGCAGTCCTTTACGAACGTCCGTCCCGACTGCGCTCGTCAGTGAGCTCGCGAAGATCGCGAACATCGTCACCATCGCGGTGCCGAGCATGAGCGCGAGCGCCGTTGACGCCGATCGACGGGGGCTGGCAGCCAGGTTGCCCGCTGCGATCGAGCCACACACACCGGCGGCGCGGCGGGCCACCTGAGCGCTCCCACGCGCTGCGGCGGTCACGATCGCCGGGCCGCAGAGCACGAGCGCCGGGACGATTGCAGCGATGAACACGACCCACGTCGCGCTCGAGCGCACCACAGCCACAGTTCCTCCAGCGATCGCCGCCGCGGCGAGCACGAGCCCGCTCGCAGTTCGCGCCGGGCTCACGATCCGGGGTTCCGCCGCGCTCTCGCGTAGCGCCTCGACCGGCGGTGTCGCCGCCGCGCGGCGAGCCGGGATCCATGCCGAGAGGATCGTTGCGCCGATTCCGACGGTCGCGGCGACCGCGATCGAGGTCGTGCTCACGATCGACGGCCCGGTGAGCAACGTGACCCCGGCGAGCCCGACGAGCCAGCGCAGCGCGCCCACTCCCGCGACCCCGCACACGAGGCCGGCGAGCGTGGCGATCGTCCCGACGAGGGCCGCCTCGATCACCACTCCGCCGAGCACTTGGCGTCGTTCCGCACCGATCGCACGTAGCAGCCCCGATTCCCGCCGGCGGCGGGCGACGGTGAGCGCGAACGTGTTGAAGATGATCGTCACACCGATCAACACCGCGACCACGGCGAATGCCAGGAGGAACACGGTCAGGAACTGCAACGGTGACGTCGCGGCGTCCTGCATCGTCCGGATGTGGTCGGACCTGTCGATGACCTCGGCATCAGTCAGCGCTGACAATCGGTCGAGCACCTCGGCGCGGTCAGCGCCCTCCGCGATGTCGACGAGCACCTCCGTCGGCGCTGCGGTGTCGAGCCAGGCGGACACCGCTCCGTCGGGCAACAACACCGTTCGCTGCAGCGGTGCCGCGTCCGCCGACGCGAACGTCGCGACACCGGTGATGGTCGCGTCGTGCATCCCCGTCGTGGTCAGGACCTGTACGACGTCACCCGGAGCCAAGCGCGCGTCATCGGCGAGCGATCGGTCGATCACAATATCTCCGACCTCGATCGGTGGTCGCCCGCTCGTGAGCCGGAACGGATTGAGCGCCGAGTCGGCAACCCAGTTGCGACCGACATCGCTCGCCGTGCCCGTTCCGACTGACGATCCGTCGACGACCAGCTTCGCGAAGCCGATCCATTGCGAGGCGGCGCCGTCGACGCCATCGACCGTAGCGACGCGTTCGGTGATGTCGGGATCCAGCGAGCGCCGAACCGACCTTTCCGGATCTCCCGGCCCTCCGCCGGGCTCGCCGAGGACGACGCCCTGCACCACGGCATCCGTCCCGGCCAACGCTTCGGCGATGTCACCGGCTGCTCGGCCGCGCATCGAGTCGGACAGCACCAGCGTCGCGACGAGGAACGCCACCGACAGCATGATCGCCGTGCCCGTCAGCACGAACCTACCCCGACCCGCGAGCACGCTTCGAGCCGCACTCCGCATCATCTGGCTCATCGCCCCAGGCCCTTCATGACGTCGATCACCGAATCGGCCGACGGGTGATCCATCACGTCGTGCACTCGGCCGTCTACGACGAACACAACGTGGTCCGCCCAGGCAGCGGCGTTGGGATCGTGCGTGACCATCACGATCGACTGGTGATGCAGATCGACTGCTGATCGCAGGAATCCGAGGATCTCCTGTCCGGACCGGGTGTCGAGGTTGCCGGTGGGCTCGTCGGCGAAGACCACCTGCGGCTGGGCGACCAGCGCCCGGGCGACGGCAACTCGCTGTTGCTGGCCACCCGAGAGCTCCGCCGGCCGATGATGCATCCGATCATCCAGGCGCAGCAGCGACACGACCTGATCGAGCACTGCGACACTCGGCCGGCGCCCCGACAACGTCATCGGCAGGCAGATGTTCTCCTCGGCCGTGAGCGTCGCCACGAGATTGAATGCCTGGAACACGAACCCGATCCGTTCTCGGCGCAGCCTGGTCAACTCGCGATCGTTGAGCGTCGACAGATCGGTGTTGCCGACGAATGCGCGGCCCGACGTCAGTTGATCCAGCCCGGCGGCACAGTGCATCATCGTCGACTTTCCCGAACCCGACGGGCCCATCACGGCCGTGAACTTCCCCGCCGGGAACGCGATGGTGACATCGTCGAGCGCGACGACGGCCGACCGGTCGGAGCCGTATCGCTTGACGGCGCCGACGAGCATGGCCGCAGCGTCATCAGCGTTGGCTGGCAGCGGGCTGCCGGGCTGCCTATCGACGACCGTGGAACCTGGACGTGACGACACGAGACCTCCGATGAGTGGTTGGTCAGGGACGGCACCCACCGGCCTGCCAACCGACCGGCTGGCGCTTGCCCGGGCGGCGCTGGGTTGACTGCCATCACCAGCCCCCTACTGCGGGTTACGGCGCTGTCTGAGGCCTAGTGGTACCGAGCGAACCTGAGGCGACCGTTAATGCGGCGCTCAGGCCGGGTGGCCGGACCAGTTGCCCAGCGCCACGCACAAGTTGGTGGCGGAGGGAGAGATCACCCCGGTCCGCCCCGACATGTGGGAGTACGACGTCGGCGGCACGTGCCCCGTACGTCACTGGTTCTAACAGTCGTCTCAGGTTCGCTCGGTAGGAAAGTAGGCATCGCCGGGCGACCCGGGTCTCGGCCCCGCCTGCATGCCGAACGCGCCGCGCCCCTCGGCGACACGGTCAGCGCCGGCCCGCACCGGACGGCGGCTGCTTCGTGCACGCGACCCGGAAAGGCGGCCATTCATGATCACTGTGCTCGTGGTGGA
This sequence comes from Verrucosispora sp. WMMD703, assembly GCF_049178935.1. NCBI lineage: Bacteria > Bacillati > Actinomycetota > Actinomycetes > Micromonosporales > Micromonosporaceae > Micromonospora > Verrucosispora sp. WMMD703. Next base: position 4,442,939 of record NZ_JBMHMM010000004.1, read on the forward strand.
GACCCGGCCGCTGCAACGCTTCGGGTTTCGCATGCTGCTGGAGAACACCCCCGACATCGAGATCGTCGGCGAGGTCGAGAACTGTGCCGAGGCCGTTCGATGGACCATCGAGCTGCATCCCGACGTGGTCCTGATGAACATCCGTACGCCGGACGGCGACGGGATCGAGGCCACCCGGCGCATCGTCGCCGCCGGCGGACGTTCGCGGATCCTGGTGCTGACGCTCGACGTGGACCGGAACGCGCTCGCCGCGCTGCGGGCCGGGGCGAGCGGTTTCCTGCTCAAGGACACCCGCCCGGATGAGCTGCTCGCCGGCATCCGGGCCGTCGCCGCCGGGGACGCGGTGATCGCGCCGGCGCTGACTCGGCGGCTGCTCGACGCGTTCGCCGACCGAATCGACGATGAACTCCGCGGGCCCGTGCAGCGGCAGGATCCCCGGCTGGACTCCCTCACCGAGCGCGAGCGCGAGGTCTTCGTCGCCATCGGCCACGGCCTCACCAACGGCGAGATCGCGCAACGGTTCACGCTGTCGGAGTCGACCGTGAAGACCCACGTCGGGCGGGTCCTAGCCAAGATCGGCGCGCGAGACCGGATCCAGGCCGTCACCCTCGCCTACGACCTGAGACTCGCCCGCCCGGTTTGACGCTTCATCTCGCGCGTCCGTCGGAAGCGCGACCGTAGTTCCCAGCCGCGCTGCTCCGGGCCGATCCGCTCCGCGTGATCGACAGCTCCGCTGCCGGATCAGCCTGCAGCCGCTCACGTCACCGCCCGTCCCACCGCCACGACGCCGTACGCGTATGAGTTCAGTGCGGACGTGTGTGAGCTCGGAGCTGTTCGGCTTGTGACCTCCGTGAACTCACACACGTTCGACGCTTCGTCAGGGCTTGCGTGGGGAGACCACCATGATGCCGATGCACATCTCGTCGCTAGTACCGTCGCCCCACACCACGTAGCGCGGTGGCAGCTTCTTCAGCTGCGGCACTAGTTTCCGCAGCCCCGCGTCGTGCGTACAGGTCACCCGCAGCGTGTCCCCCGGACCGATCTCCACCGGCGACGGCAGCCTCATCAGCCGCTGGTTGTCGAAGTCGAACTGCGGCACATCCAGCACCACCCTGGCCTTCGACGTGCCCGGGTTGAGTTCGACCTTCAAGGCCCGCCCGAGCATGTGCATGTGGCCGAACCCGGCGAACAACGTCATCGGTGCCTCCACCTTGTGATCGCAGGTCTGGATGTCACCGGGCTTCGGCACGCCGCCCTGGTTGCACTCCTCCACCTGACGGTCCGCCATCTCACCAACCTCCGCCCCGAAACGCTTCGTCACGTCCACGATCGAGGCCGCCCGGTCACACAGCGGACCCGATTCGTCGGCGGCGCAGGGCAGGTCGATCGGCGCGTCGAGCGACCACGTCTCGAGTTCCCGGGTCTGCGGCGTACCGTCCGTCAGCCGCAGCCGCACCGCCGAGCGGTCCGACCCGGCCGGCTTGCCGCCGGTCGCGAGCAGGTTGTAGTGGATCTGGAGCACGAGCAGGCTGCCCGGCTCCAGCTTGTAGCCGGCGTCCTGGCTGAGCAGCGTCTCCGTGGCGCCCGGTGCCCAGGTGTCCACCCACGCCGCGTCCCCTTCTTCTACCTCAGCGCCGGCCACGCCGGTCCCGCCGAAACACTGCCACCCGAGGCCGGGGGTCTTCGCGTCGTGCTCGCGCACCGCGGCCGCGCCGCCCGGCGGCACCGCGTACACGATGGCGTGGTGCGCGATGGCGACGTTCTCCGGCATGAACTGGGTCCCGGTCAGGAACGCCGTGGCGGTCAGGCCCGGATCGAGCACCTGGCACCGGTACTCGTCCGAGCCGCCCCCCTCCGGCGGCGCAGGCGTGTAGGCCTCGGCCATCTTCAGGCCGACGAACCGCTCGCCAGCGCGCAGCGGCTGCGAGGGAGCTGACGACCCGCCCGCGTGCGCGCTGTGCGAGCCGGCCTCAACAGGCGCCGCACTGTTGTCGGCGTCCGACCCGCAGGCGACGGCAGCGAGCGCCGTCGCCAGCGCCATGGTGGCCGCACCAACCCTCCTCAGTGGACTGTCAAGCTTCGTCATAGCCTCCAAGCTAGGCCCGATTCCGCCCTGTTTCGTCGTACTGCGGTTGCAATCCTCCGCAGTGAGGCGGTACCACGGTGCCACTTCACCTCACCGCCCGGATGTCTATTAATCGTCGCCTCAGATTCGCTCGGTACGAATTCGCATCGGATAAGCGATGCAGCTCGTACCTGGAGGCGATTGATGGCGATCGACGCGGCGCCGTGCGGGAAAGCGCCGCCCGGTCGGCTGGCCGACCGGTGGGCGCCGCTGCTGGTCGTCGCGATCGGGCTCGGGTTCGGGCTGCTGGTGCTCCTTGTCCGGCTGCACCTGGAGCCGGTGACGAGCGTTGACCAAGCTGTTGCCCGGGAGCTCAACGAGGTCGTGTCGCCCCGGTCGTACCTGGTGGACGCGCTCAACGGGATAACCCGGCTGGGCGGGCGGCCGGTCATGCTCTGGCTCGTCGGCGTCGCCGCGCTGCTGCTGGTGCGCCGGCGGGTCCGCCTCGCCGTCTACCTGCTGGCCACCACCGCCGGCGCGCTGCTGCTCGACCCGTCGGTGAAGTCGCTGGTCGGCCGGTTGCGCCCGGTGGTCGAGGCACCGGTGGCGATCGGGCTCGGCAACAGCTTCCCGAGCGGGCACGCGCTCGGGTCGATGGTGGTCTACGGCGCGCTGCTGCTCGTGTTCCTGCCCGCGGTGCGCTACCGGAAGCTGTTCACGGCGGCCGTCGCGCTGCTCGTGGTCGCGATCGGGGTGACCCGGATCGCGCTCGGCGTGCACTATCTGACCGACGTACTGGCCGGCTGGCTGCTCGGCGCGCTGTGGCTGAGCGTCACGGCGTACGCGTTCCGGCTGTGGCAGCGCGAGACGGGGCACCCGGTGGCGCCGCTCGACGACGGCCTGGAGCCGGAGGCCGTCGAGGCGATCGAACCGGTGCCGGACTCCGGCCGACCTGTTCCGTACCGGTGGGTCAAGGCCACCGAGATCCTGACCGGCTGGGTGTTCACGTTCGGCATCCTGTACGTCGTCGGCTACCTGGTGAAGAACCACACCGAGGGCACCTGGCTCGGACGTGTCGACGACGGCGTGGTCCGGTGGCTGCAGACGTTGCGCACGCCCACCCTGGACAACGTGAGCTGGGTGTGGAGCAAGGTCGGCGACACCCGCGCCATCCTGGCCATATCGCTGGTGTTCTGCCTGATCGCGTTGGCCGTGTGGCGGCAGTGGCGACCGGTGGTGTTCGTGGTGCTCACCATGGTCGGCGAGCTCACCCTGTTCCTGTGCACCGCGGCCAGCGTCCAGCGGGACCGCCCGCCGGTGCCGCAGCTCGACGGCCCGATGCCCACGTCGTCGTTCCCCTCGGGGCACGTCGCCGCGACGATGTGCATCTCGGTGGCGATCGCGGTCCTGATCATGGGCCGGGTGAGCAGCCGGTGGCGCTGGTTCGCCGTGGTGCTCGCGGTGGTCATGCCGGCCGGTGTCGCGCTGTCCCGGCTGTACCGCGGCATGCACCACCCGACCGACCTGCTCGGCGCCGCGATCCTGACCGCGCTCTGGGTCGGCCTGCTGTGGTGGGCGCTACGGCCGAACGCGCGGGCGGTGCCGGTCGAGTTGCGTACGTGAGCACCCGGTTCGGCCACCCGGGCTGAGCGCCGCATTAACGCTCGCCTCAGATTCGCTCGGTATCAGTAGGTCTCAGACAAGCGACGTAACCCGCACGTAGGGGGCTAGTGATGGCAGTCAACGCAGCGCCGCCCGGGCAAGCGCGGGCCGGTCGGTTGGCAGGCCGATGGGTGCCGCGGTCGGTGATCGGAGCCCCTACCACGGAGCTGCATCGCTCGGCCTCGCGCAGGAACGACCGGTGCACAGCCTTCGGCCGAAGCGTCACGACATGGATCTGACACAGGCCGTGCTTGAGCACCCCTACCTGGTGCTCGGTCCCTTCGTGCTCATCGAGGGGCCGGCCGCGACGATCACCGCGGGCACCCTGGTCGGCGCCGGCGCTGCGGCGTTCTGGCCGATCTGGCTGATCGTCGCGCTGGCCGAGGTGGTGGGCGACAGCCTGCTCTACCTCATCGGCCGGTCGGCCCGGCGGCCCTGGGTGGCGTCACTGCTGAGCAGGTTCAAGGCGACGGCGCTGCTCGACCGGCTGACCGGGATGTCACTGCCTCGGCTGGTGATCACCGCCAAGCTCGTCGACGTCTTCGCCCTCCCGGCGTTCGTGTCGGCCGGGCTCGCCGGGCTCCCGTACCCAAGATTCGCCGCCTGGGTGGGTGCCGCCGCCGCCGTACGCGGCCTGGTGCTGATCGGTCTCGGTGCACTGCTCGGCAGCCAACTGTCCGGCCTGCTCGCACTGCCCGGCGGCATCTTCCTGCTCACCGCAGCCGTCGCCGTGCCGGTCGCTGTCTTCCGCCTCGTCATCAAGCGATACCACCGACGAAAGGTAGTTCGTCCCATGCGCATCCTCATCGGTGCCGACACCTACGCCCCGCACGTCAACGGGGCGTCCTACTTCGCCCAGCGCCTGGCCGTGGCACTGACCGCCCGGCACGAGGTGCACGTGGTCGCGCCGTCGACGGACACCCGCAACCATGCCGGCATGTCCAGCGACGGCATCGTCGAGCACCGCGTGCGTTCCCTGCCGGTGCCGGGCCACCCACGTTTTCGGTTCTGCCCGCCGCTGGGGCTGCGCGCGGCAGCCCGCCGGATCCTCGACAAGGTCCAGCCCGACGTGGTGCACGTGCAGAGCCACTTCCCGCTGTGCCGGGCGCTGGTCGACGCGGCGCACGAGCGCGGCCTGTTCGTCATCGCCACCAACCACTTCATGCCCGAGAACCTGATCCACTACCTGCCCATCGGCAACGCTGGCCGGACGAGGGCGCACAACTGGGCATGGCGCGACGCCGCCCGGGTGTTCGCCAAGGCAGACATCGTCACAGCCCCGACCCCGTACGCCGCCACGCTCGCCGTCGTCTCCGGTGTGTCCGGACCGGTCCTGCCCATCTCGTGCGGCATCGACCTCACCCGCTTTCGCGAGCAGGCACCCGCGGCCGAGTTCCGATCGGCCTACAGCCTCGCGCACAAGCCCACCATCACGTACGTGGGCCGGCTCGACGCCGAGAAGAACCTCGACGTCGTGATGCGGGCATTCGAGGTGGTGCGGCGCTCCCTCGACGTCCAGTTGCTTCTGGTCGGCACCGGGTCCGAGGACCGGACGCTGCGGTCGCTCGCCGGGGAACTAGGCGTCGCCGAGCATGTCACGTTCACCGGCTTCATCCCTGACGAGGACCTTCCCTCCGCATACGCGGCGTCGGCGGTCTTCGTCAACGCGGGCACCGCCGAGCTGCAGAGCCTGGTCACGCTCGAAGCGATGGCCAGCGGAAGACCCGTGATCGGCGCCGATGCCGCAGCCCTGCCCCACCTCGTCCGGGACAAGGAGACCGGCTATCTGTTCCCGCCCGGCGACGTGGTCGTGCTCTCCGAGCGACTGCTCACCGTGCTCGGCGACCCGAAGCACGCAGAAGAGCTGGGGCACCGGGCTCGTGCCGTGGCCGAGGAGCACGACCAGACCCACACGGTGTCCGCGTTCGAGCAGCTCTACCGGATGCGTCCGGCCCGTGAGTCGCCCGCGCCCGCCGAGGTCGCCGCATGACAGCGACGATCATCCGAGCGGGCACCTCCCGCTGGTATCGCAACGTCCAGCTGAGCCTGGGCCTGGGCACGGCGGCCGGGGCGGGCCTGCTGCTGGTCGGCGACGTCGACCCGGTGGACCAGATGGTCAGCGAATCGATCCGGACGGTGCCGGGCGCCGTCCTGCTGGCCCTGGCGGCGTGCGGGCTCGCGGCAGCCGGCGCATGGCTCCTGGTCGGCGCCCGGCGCACGCTGCCACCGGCCTGGCCCCTCACCGTGCTGCTGTCGGTGTGGTGCGTGTCCCTGGTCACGGTGGTGGCATTCCCCACGAACCTCCCGGGGACAGAACCGGACGTCGCCGCCGCGGTGCACCGCTTCGGGGCGGCGCTGATGGCAGCGCTGCCACCGCTCTTCGCCCTTCTCATCGCCAAGCGTGCCGGGCGCGGGGCAGACCCGGCGCGGGTTCGCTGGCTGCGCGCGGCCGGGTGGTCCGCGTTCGCCGCGTGCGTCGCGTTCGCGGCGGCGAACGGGCCGGCGGTGCTGCTCGGCCAAGGCCATCTCCCGTTCGCGGGCCTGGCCGAACGGGTTCTGCTGGCGCTCGTGCTCGCCGTAGTCGGGCTCTGCGCCTGGGTGCTCGAAGGGGAGGAGCGGTCCCGATGGACCTGATGGCCACGATCGAGAACGCGATGACCTCTCCGTTCATCTATCTGGCGATCCTCGCGCTGGCGATCCTCGACGCGTTCCTGCCGTTCCTGCCGTCGGAGTCGGTCGTCATCGCGGCGGCGGTCTTCGCCGTCTCGGGCATCCCGTCGCTTCCGCTGATCATCGTGTTCGCCGCGCTGGGCGCCTTCGTCGGTGATCACATCGGTTTCCTCATCGGGCGCCTGTTGCGCAGGCGCCGTCCGGGCGGCCGCCTGATCCGCGCCGCCGACAGGATCGCCCCGCACCTGCACCGCCGGGGCGGCGCCCTGATCATCGCGGGCCGGTTCGTCCCCGGCGGCCGTACCGCGATCGTGACCGCCAGCGGTGCCACCGGCTACCCGCTTGCCCGCTTCGCCCCGTTCACCGCCATCGCCGCCGTCACCTGGGCCGGCTATTCCGGCCTGATCGGCTACCTCGGCGGCGCCGCCTTCGAATCCAACCGGACGCTGGGCCTCGCGGTCGGCCTCGGTCTCGCCCTGTCCATCACCGCGCTCGGCGAACTGGTCCGCTACGTGTTGCGCCGCCGCCGAGCGGCGATCGCGGCCGGATGACGTCGACGGGCACCGGGTACGTCGTACCCGAGTCGTACGCCTACACGTGCGGGCGGGCTCAGCTGCCCGCCCCCACCCGGACCACCCCACGACACACCGACCCAACTAGCAGCTGTCGGACCAGGTCGGCGAGGTGGTCGACGCCGTGGACGCGATGGTGGTGACGCCCGCGTTTCATCCAGGCCCAGAGACACCCTTGGTCGGATGAGGTCGGGTGCGTCTGGCCATGCTGACGCCGTTCCCAGCGGTGCTCGTGGGTGCTCGGCAGGCGGATCTGACCGGCCATCCCGCGGAGCCATGCCCGAGGGCCGCCGTCCCTTGTCCTACGCCGCGTCCGCCGGGCGGGGGGACGGGTCAGCGCACCGCGCTGTCCTCCCCCGCGGTACGGCGCGCGATCGGGGCGGGCGGGGTCGCGGCCGGAAGATCAACCCGGAGCAGCGCGCCACCGCGTGCGGAGCGTGCGACGGTGGCTCGGCCGCCATGGGCGTTGACGACCCGCTGCACGATCGACAGCCCGAGACCGGATCCTGGCAACGCCCGGGCGCTGTCGGCACGGTAGAACCGGTCGAACACCCGAGGTACGTCGGCGGCGTCGATGCCCGGCCCGGCGTCGTCGACCTCGAGCACCGCCGACGTGCCCTCGGCACGGAGCCGGATCTGGACCGGCTGGTCCGCGGGGGACCACTTGCCAGCGTTGTCGATGAGGTTGAGCACCGCCCGCTGGAGCGCGGCGGGACGGCCGCTCACCCACACGGAGGTGAGGTCGAGCGCGATCTCGATGTCGGGTACGCGGGAACGCGCCCGGGTCGCGGCGGCCACCACCAGGTCGGCGAGGTCGAGCAGCTCGGTGTTCTCGTCGCTGACGTCACCGCGGGCCAGGTCGGTCAGCTCGGCGGCAAGGGTGCTCAACTCGGCCACCTGGCCGCCGAGATCGTTGAGCAGCCGGGTTCGGCTGTCCGCCGGCAGTGCGCTGTCCAGGGTGCCGCGCCGATCGAGCCGGATAAGCAGCTCGACGTTGAGGCGCAGGCTGGTGAGCGGGGTCTTGAGCTCGTGGGCGGCGTCCTCGGCGAGCAGCCGCTGGGCCTGCCGGGAGTCGCGGAGCGCGGCGAGCATGTCGTTGATCGACTGGATCAGCCGCCGGATCTCCCCACCGCCCTCATCCGGGATGTGGGCGTCGAGATCCCGGGTGTGCGCGACACGTTCCGCGGCGGCGGTCAGCCGGTCGATCGGTGCCAGCCCGGTCCGCGCCACGGTCCGCCCGACAAGGGCGCCGCCGACCACGCAGAGCAGCCCGATCAGCAGCATCCCGAACCCGAACTGGTTGATCGGGCTGTCGTCGACGACGCGGGCCACCTGGACCGCGCCGTCGCCCGCCCGGAGCGTGTAGATGACGTAGCCGTCCTCGTCGCTGTCGTTCGACTCCATCAGGTCGGCCAAGCCGCCCTGCGCCACGCGCCCGGCGTGCTCGCTGACCGGGGGCAGCGCGGGTTGGCCGACCGGCGTCCGGGTCGAGCCGTCGGGCAGGATGACCCGCACCAGCGGACCGGATCCGGGATACGGCGGTAGCGGGACCTGCCCCAGACCGGCGCGCTCCGCGGTCGCCGCCAGGACGCGGGAGTCGGCGCGCAACTGATTCTCGGCGCTGTCCCGCAGCTGCCAGTCCAGCAGCTCACTGGACACCTGGAAGGCCAGGAACACGCTGACGGCGATGGCCGTCGCCGCGATCACCGTCAACCTGGTCCGCAGGGACCGTCGACGCCACCATCGGGTCAGCCGACGCGGTTCCCGGCCCGCGGGCCTGCTCACGGAGGAGTCTCCCGCAACGTGTATCCCAGGCCGCGCAGCGTGTAGATCAAACGTGGCTCACCTTCGGCCTCCATCTTGCGGCGCAGGTAGCTCACATACACCTGGAGGTTGTTGGCGGTGGCGCTCATGTCGAAGCCCCAGATCGCCTCGAACAGCGCTTCGCGGGTCAACACCCGGGTCGCGTTACGCACGAGGACCTCCAGGAGGAGGAACTCGGTCCGGGTCAGGCGCAGCGGCCGTCCGCCCCGCAGCGCCTCGAACCTGTCGGGATCGAGCCGGACATCGGCGAACGACAGAACCTGCGACTCGCCGTCGCCCGGCGTGCGCCGGCGCAGCAGGGCCCGTACCCGGGCCAGCAACTCCTCGGTGGCGAACGGCTTGGGCAGGTAGTCGTCGGCACCCGCGTCCAGCCCCGCGACCCGGTCGGAGACCTGGTCACGGGCGGTCAGCATCAGCACCGGCAGATCCCGACCCGCGGCCCGCAACCGCCGGCAGGTCTCCAACCCGCCGAGGCGGGGCATCATCACGTCGAGGATCAGCAGATCCAAGGTGTCACCGCCGGCCCCACCGACCTCGTCGAGCACGGCGAGGCCGTTGGCGACGGTGCTTGTGTCGTAACCCTCGACCTGGAGCACCCGCTCCAGCGACTCACGGATGGCCGCGTCATCATCCGCGATCATGATCCGCACGCCGACCCGCCCCCTTCCAGTCGATGCCTTGCTGCTCATCGTCCCCGATCAAGCTGAGGCCAGGATTAGAGCGTCGCTGGGGAACCGCGCTCTTACGAATACTGAAGTCCGATCCGCAGCCGACGTCCGGCGTCCGCTGCTTGCGGCGGAGGGTACGCCTGAAGGGTTCAGCCGCGGCTGGCGTACAGGTAGACGGTGACGGCATCGGGTGCGTCGAGGTCGATCAAAAGCGCTCGGTGTGTGCCGTCTGCAAGTGGCTGCTCCTCATCGAGGCCGGCGATGGTCTTGGCGGTTTCGGGGTCCCACGTGCTGCCGCCACCGACGTTGTGCGTGGCGTCGACCGCCCGAAGCCCTGGTGCGATAGCCGTCGTGAAATTCGCCGTGGCGACGAAGGCGTCGAGTTCCGTGCGAGGTATGCGGAACTTGGCCGAGAGCTCAGTTTCCAGGCCGTTGCGGTACACCGCGACCAGCAGCACGCTGCCGGGCGGCAAGGTCACCTGAGCGATGGCTTCCACCTGGGCCGCGCTGGCGACCTCCGGCCCGGACTGCACTGGCAGCAGGTCCACGCCGTCGCTGCCGACGGACAGCCCCACCACGCCGCACGCGATCAACGACAGAAGCAAACTCACGCACGCCAACACGAGGGCGACCGTGCCTCTCCGATTACCCGTCCTCGGCGCAACGGCCTCGACCATGACCAACACGATACGACGTACGCCCAGCGGCAGGACCGCGCATCGAGCGCCGCCACTCCCTCACCCAACGTGACGCACGGTCCGCGGCAGATCCAGATCCGCGCGCCCGCGCCGCGGCATGAGCGGGTGTCAGCAATGATGGGGCGTCCGTACGGAGGTGATGGTGGGGCAACCGACACTGTTCCTGACCGTGGGGCTCCCCTGCACCGGGAAGACCACGGCCGCTCGGCGCATTGAGGTCGAGCAGAAAGCGCTTCGCCTGACGAAGGACGAGTGGGTGAAGGCCCTCTACGGGCACGAGAATCCGCCTTCGGCCGGGGACGTGATCGAGGGACGGCTCCTCCAGATCGGGCTGCGCGTCCTCGAACTCGGCAACAACGTTGTGATCGACTTCGGCCTCTGGGACCGCAACGAGCGCTCCGCGCTCCGCCAGGCAGCAGCAGACCTCGGTGCGGCGGTGGAGATGCGCTACTTCGAACTCACCCCCACGGAGCAGCGGAGACGACGCGACCAGCGGCAAGCGGCAGCGCCACACACCACGTGGCCCATGTCCGATCGGGAACTCGCGCAGTGGGCCGACCGCTTCGATATCCCCACGCCAGGTGAACTCGACGGCAGTGAACCCGTTGACAACCCACCGACCGGGTTCACGACATGGGACGAGTGGCGCAGGCATCGCTGGCCGCCAACGATCTGCTGAGCCCTGCTCATCACCCCCGCCCACCGGAAGACGCCAATCCGGGCAACTGATCTCCGTCACGAAGTGCAAACCGCGCCACACGCGGCATGGGAGCGCACTCGATCCGGACTCGGGTGGAAAATGCCGTCAGGTAACTCGGTCGCCGTGTTGTGCCAGGTCGGGCAACAATGCTCGCCGAACGGCGAGACGGCACGTGTCGAAGGGTGTTGCGGGAGTGGGTCGACGGTTGGGCGGACGCGAATGGCCGGTGATGGTCAGTACCGTCCACCTCGGCGGCCGCCGCTATCGAGTCGTGCGCCCGGCGAAGGCACCGAGGTTCGCCGGCCTATACGAGGGCCGTCTCGGCGCCCAGTTCTGCCTCGACAAGGAAACGGCAGCCATGTTCGCCCTGGCGTGGGGCTTGGCTGCCCGGTCGCCGCACACGATCGTCTACCTCCCGCTGCGCCGCGCGGAACTGCCCACCCACCATGTCTGGGGACGCCCGCTCGACCTGGTGCTGCTGCATCACCGTCTGGCGTTCCCGCCGTCACGGTGGAAGCAGGTCCGGTCCCGGTTGGGGACCGGCCGGCCGCACACCGTCGTCCTACCCGACGATGCATGGCCGGTGCGGTCGGTCGCCGACCATCAACGAGTCTGGCATCAGGAGTTCCGTGATCATCTCCGGTGGGACATCGCCGCTGACACGTTGGTGCTGACCGGCAGCCGCGAGGCATTCGAGTTGGAAGCCGACCAGGTCCGCGCCCTGGCCGAGGAGTGTCCGGCTCATCGTGCCCGCACGCCGGGTACGCACTGCTGCGCCGAGATCAGCATGGGCAGAATCCGCCGCCACCCTGACCAACGTCGGCCGTACGCCGAACTACACGCCGACTACTCGCAGTAACGCCCATGTGTAGGCAGCGGGCGAACGACGGCAAGCACCAGCGGTAGGTGCGTGCCTTCGTCGTCGTCGGGGACGTTGCGGCGCAGGCGCCAGCTCAGGGAAGGTCGGGATCCGGGTGCTCAACCATGCAACGCTCGCCCGTTTCGTCGTCGATCAGCGAGTTGTCGACCAGCCACTCCACCGCCCGCCGCCGTGAGCGCGCGTCGCGGAAGGCGTGCCACGCCGGCAGCAGGTGCGGATACTCCTCATGCAACGTGTTCTTGAACCGGCGGAAGGCACCCCGGCCCTGGATCGCTCGCGCGAGTCTGCGGCCGACCGCCGCGTCACTGATTCCTTCAGCGAAGTCGACCATGTCCCGGTACCACACGGAGGACGGCAGCGGATCGATACCCACCAGGTCAAGGTCGTCAAGGTCAACCGGCGTACGCCCGTCGACGCCCCCGTCCGTCGTCCAGAACAAGATCTCACCGGTTCGCGGGTCGATCAGCCATCGATGGTCGTAGTACGTCTGGTCCTCGAGCGCGGTAGCGATCTCCTCCAGATCCAACCTGCTCAGGTCAAGCATCCGGCCACCCTAAACCACTACCGTCCAAGCTTCGACCAGCCAAAGCGCGACCAGCGGCAGATCCGGGCACTGTCGCTGGCAGCACCCGCTAGACATTGCGACAGCTGGCATCGAAGTCCGGCCGACCGCAAGGCGAATGGCTCTGTCTCACATTCGGTGGTGACGGTGAGTGCCGGTCAGCCGAGCAGGATTCGGTGTCGCAGAATTCGAGTCAGAGCTGGTCGCGCCGGCCCTGCCGCAGCACGTCGGCGAGTTCGGCCCGGCCGTGAACGCCGAGCTTGGCGAAGATCCGGTTGAGGTGGTTCTCCACCGTGCGTATCGACAGGGCGAGCTGCTCGGCGACCGCCTGGTTCGACAGCTCTCGCGCCACCAGCGCGGCGATCTCCCGCTCTCGTCTGGTCAGGTGCGAACGGTCGCCGACCGAGGCCAGGAGCGGGGTGCGCGCGTTATCGCACCGGCCGGCTGCCACCGCCGCCCGGGCCTTTGCGCGGGCGGCGTCATCCACCTCGCCACGGCGGACGCCGGTACCCGTCCGGCCGGTCGCCCGGCGGCGAGCCCCCGCCGCCGCGGCTGCGGCGGTCGCCTCAGCGGCGTAAAGGTGGCATCCCAGCTCGGCCAGGATCGCCGCGACTCGCTCCAGCTCCGCCACGTCGGGCGCGGTCAATGCCCGGACCAGGTCCACCAACGCCACGCCCAGCCCCCAACGCGCCGGTATCGGATCCGCCGGCAGCAGGCGGGCCGCAGTCGTGGGCTCTCCCATCCGGGCCAGATCGCTGGCAAGCAGCACCGCTGGAAGCAGGCCGCCCCGATGGTCCCAGCGCCGGGCGCTGGCAGCCAGCAGCGCGTGAGCGGCCCCGGGTTCGCCCCGCTGCCACCACCGCCAGGCACGCGCCCGGTCCACCTCGAACCGGAACAGCTCGATCTGCGCGAGGGCCGGCCAGATCTCGGCGAGCCGGCTCTCGAACCGGTCGGCCGCCGCCTCATCCCCCTGGTAGGTGGCGGCGAGCAGCCCAGCCGCCAGGCACCGTCCCTCATGGTGGCGTACCCCGAAGTCGCGCAGCACCGGAAGCGCCTCGGTCACATAGCGCCGGGCGGTACCGAGCGCGCCGGCAGTGATCTCGGCAAGGGCAAGGCTGGTCAACGCGGAAGCGTGGGCGATCCGGTCGCCCAGGCCGTAGGTGTGGGTCAGCACCTCGTGGCCGGTTTCCCGGGCCTGCGCGATCATCCCGTCGTACGCCCACACGTCGACCGGCAGCGCGCCGGAGGCGTACTCGGCCGGATACATGGCGCACCGGCTCACCGGCGGGGCGACCGCGCCGGCCAGTGCGGTTCGTAGCTGGTCAAGCTGGCCGGAGAGCAGGAGCGCCACCCCTTGGACGGCGGCGACCCGCACCGTCAACTCGGGAGAGTCGGCAACATCCACGTCGGCCACCAGTCTGGCGGCGTGGCGGGGCCGGCCGGCGCAGGCCAGCAGGTTGGCCCGATCCACCCGCAGGGTCACCTGTGACACCGGGTCGGCCAGCGCCGCAGCGTCCTGACGCAGGCGCCACAACGCATCCGCGACCGACCCGTGGCACCAGCCGAGAAACCACGACCGGGCGGTCGCCACGTCCCGGCGGGCGCGGTCGTCACCGGCGTGCGCCGCCACGTCCTCCAGTGCGGTCAGGGCCGCGCCGGTGCGTCCCTGCTCGATGAGCACTCGACAGCGCAGCAGCCCGGCGTCGAGGTCGGTGGTCGACTCCCAGGCCGCCTGGGCCAGCCGCTCCCGCAGACGCGGGTCGGCGGGCTGGTCGGCGACCTCCCGCACGGCGGCGGCGATCAGCGCCGAGTCAGCCGGGCCGCCCCCGTCGACCCGCCACACGGCCCACGGCAGCAGATCGCTCCACCGGCGCACGCCGTACGCTTCCAGGGCGTCGGCGAGCCTCCGGTACCACCGCAGACGGGTGCTGGTGGGGATCCTGCCGCGCAGGACCTCCCCATACAGTGGGTGGGCCAGCTGCGCTTCCCATCGGCGGCCGTCGGCTCGGACGGTGATCAGGCCGCGCCGCTCAAGGGTCTCCACCACGTCACCGCCGAGCACGTCGTGCAGCAGCCGGACGCCGACCGGCTCGGCCAGGGCCAGCACCTCGAGCGCGGTACGCTCGGCGGAGTCGAGCCCAGCCAGCCGGCACCGGACAAGATCGTCGAGCCGACCAGCCGCCGCAGGCAACTCGCGCAACTGCCACAGCTCGTTGTCGTGGGTCAACGCACCGCTGTCGTGGGCGGCCAGCACCAGCTCACGCAGGTAGAGCGGGTTACCGGCGGTGGCCCGCCGCACCTGGTCCAGGGTTCCGCAGGCCACCGGGCCGCCCAACCAGCCGACCAGGACCTGTTCGAGATCCGCCGCCTCCAGCGGGTCGACGTCCATCCGGGCTGCCCGGCCGGACCGCCACAGAGCCCCAATGGTCTCCGGCACCTCGGCCCCGGTGGGCAACGTGGCCAGCAGCGCCAGCGATCCGGCCCGGACCGCCTGGTGCAGCGCCACCGCCGACACGTTGTCGAGCTGGTGCACATCGTCGACGAACACGACGATCCGACCAGTCTCGGCGAGCGAGTTCAGCGCGGTGACGACGCCGGCTAGCAGGCCCGCCGGCCCGTCCGCATCTATCGGCGGCATGGCCGGGACGATGCCGGAGAGGGCGGCCAGCGGGATGTCCCGCCCGGCTGCCACCGCGTACCCGCGCAGGCAGCGCCAGCCGCGCCCGGCCAGCACCCCCAGCGCCTCCTCGGCCAGGCGCGTCTTGCCGACCCCCGGTGCCCCGGTCACGATCACCGCGCCCGGGCGCAAGGTGATCGTGTCGATCAGTCGGGCCAGCTGCGCCTCGCGACCGACGAACGGCACCGCCCGGTCGATCACCGTCGCTCGCGATCCCTCCACCAGACACCTCCCACAGTGGACTGTACGCACCTGGCGGGTGGGCCAGGGCTGCCGGTGTGCGCGGACGTGAGTACCGCGCCCGGCCGAAGTTGAGTGCCCACTACTCACGAATGTCGACGGTGCGCAGCCGTAGCGTGTTGATCACCAATCCGAAGGTCACCACGGACCTCCATCCATAGTGGCCACAGCTCAAGGAGAATCGCATGTCACGCACAGCCAGCCAGGGCCCCGTCCGCCGCAGGAGCACCTGGGCAGGCCGGATCGGCGCCGCCGTCGCCTTGGCGCTGGTGGGCGTGGTCGGGGTGGCCACGCCCGCCCAGGCCGCGAGCACCAATCACTACGTCAGCTGGGAGGCCGGCGAGCCGGCGTGGCAGTACATCAACTGGGGACACTGGGTGGGCCGCACGACCCAGGCCTCGGCGGTCCGCAGCGGAAGCTGGGGTGTGCTGATGCAGGAGAACAGTATGAGCGCCGACTCCCCCGGTGAGGCGCGACGTACCCTCACGTACAACACGATGGCGACGACGTGCGCCGCAACGGTCTATGTCCGCAACCTGTCGCCGACCAGCCAGCGGGTGCGGGTCAGGGCCGAACGCGCCAGCAACGGCACCGGCCTCCGCTCGGTGACCCAGACCCTCCCCGCGAACAGCGGATGGACCAAGGTCACGCTGACTAGCTTCACCGCGAACACCACCGCAATCGAGATCAGCCTGTACGCCTACCCGTTCACCTCCACCGGGCTCCTCAACAACCCCTACTGGGCCCAGATCGCCTGGGACGACTTCACCATGGGCTGCGTCCGCCTCTGATCCCGCCCGGTACGATCGCCGATTCAACGTGATGTCGCAGAGTCGTCGGGATGGCTCTGCGACATCACGCACACCACCGGCTACCGTCTCGGTCCAGGCAGCGCCGCCTTTGTCCGCTGCGCCAGCAGCGCAGTCCGGTTTTTCCCCCGCTACGACCGACTGAACCCGCGACGATTCCCAGCTCAGGACCGGTACCGCGCCACACGATCCCTGACCAGCTTCCGCGACCCGATCCGCAGCCGACTCCCGTCCACGGCTTTCATCCGCAGTCCCCCGGCTATGCGTGAGGGTCTGTGGATCTAAAGGTGTTTCCGGCCTGACCTGCCGGGCGTTGTGCCTGGTGAGGAGGGTGCCGTGATGACCGCGACACTGAACGACCAGACCGGACGGAAGAAGCGGCCCGAGCCGTCGGCGGAGGCGAAAGCCGCCGCTGAGCTGGTTCGGGCCGCGAAGGAGCAGGGCTTGTCGTTGACGGGTCCGGACGGGCTGTTGAAGCAGTTGACCAAGACGGTCCTGGAGACCGCGTTGAACGAGGAGATGACGGAGCATCTCGGTTATGCCAAACACGAACCCGACGGCGCCGGCTCGGGCAACATCCGCAACGGCACTCGGTCGAAGACGGTGTTGACCGACGCGTCGGGACCGGTGCAGATCGACGTGCCGCGGGACCGGGCGGGCACGTTCACCCCGCAGATCGTGCGCAAGCGGCAGCGTCGCCTGTCGGGCGTCGATGAGGTGGTGTTGTCGTTGTATGCCAAGGGTTTGACCACCGGGGAGATCTCGGCGCACTTCACCGAGATTTACGGGGCTTCGGTGTCCAAGGAGACGATCTCGCGGATCACCGACAAGGTGATCGAGGAGATGACCGACTGGTCCCACCGGCCCCTGGACGAGATCTACGCGGCGGTGTTCATCGACGCCATCGTGGTGAAGGTGCGGGATGGGCAGGTGGCGAACAGGCCGTTCTATGCCGCGATCGGGGTCACCCTCGACGGGGACAAGGACATCCTCGGGTTGTGGGCCGGCTCGGGTGGTGAGGGCGCGAAGTTCTGGATGAGCGTGCTCACCGACCTGCGCAACCGGGGCGTGAAGGACGTGTTCTTCCTGGTCTGCGACGGGTTGAAGGGCCTGCCCGATGTCGTCACGAACGTGTGGCCGCAGACGATCGTGCAGACGTGCGTGATCCACCTGATCCGCAACACCTTCCGGCTCACCTCGCGGCGCTACTGGGATGAGCTGAAGCGCGATATCAAGCCGATCTACACCGCCGTCAACGCCACCGCCGCGAGGGCCGCGTTCGACGACCTGGCCGAGAAATGGGGCGGCCGGTATCCGGCGGTGATCCGGCTGTGGGACAACGCGTGGGCGGAGTTCATCCCGTTCCTCGACTACGACCTGGAGATCCGCACCGTCATCTGCTCGACCAACGCGATCGAATCGTTGAACGCCCGCTACCGGCGGGCGGTCAAGGCCCGCGGCCACTTCCCCAACGAGCAGGCCGCGTTGAAGTGTCTGTACCTGGTGACCCGATCCCTGGACCCCACCGGGGCAGGCAGAACCCGATGGACGATGCGCTGGAAACCCGCCCTGAACGCCTTCGCCATCACCTTCAGCGACCGCTTCCCAGCCGCTGAAACCTACTAACCAAGATCGCCGGAAACACCCTTAGCGAGACAGGCCCGGCCGCAGGGCGTGACGGGCGCCGCCTGCGGCGCACGGCGTACCTGCCGCCGAATGCCTGCCGTGTTCGGGTCAGTCTGGTTCGGGCATCAGGCCCTGCGCGCGGAGTTGTTCGACCTGGCTGGCTGGCGGTGGTAGCGGGTCGTGGTCTGAGGGGCGGGGTCCTTCCGGGCCGTCCGGGCCGTACCGGATGAAGGTTTCGACCCGGGTCACCCGGCACGGCACACCGCCGACCTCGAAGTCGTCGGTGCGTGGCGGACGGTGCGCCGCGCGGGCGTGCGCGTAGGCCGCCATGAACTCTTCGATCGGGGTGTTGGCGTCGCGTGGGATGTCGGCGATGGCGAAGGACCCGGCGTCCCGGGCGGCCTGCGGCGTCGGGTACGTGGTGAACGACCGGGGTCGCCACCTGCCGTCGACCTGCTCCCCCACGGTGAAGCCGACCGGGAGCAGCACCACGTTCGGGTGCGTCACCAGGGCCCGGCACGAGTCGGCGTACACGTCGGCGGGGAAGGACGTCGCCGAGTAGGTCGCCGAGACCAGTTCCATCCGTACGAGGGCGTCGGTGAGTCCGGTGCCAGCGGCCGGGTCGATGACGAATCCGTCCATCGGCGAGGTGGTCTGCTGCGCCTTGCCCGGCGGGTACGGGTCGGCGTCGGTGGGCCGGGGCGGCTCCGGTCCGTCTGGACCCATCCGGATGAACGGCTGCGCCCGGATGATCCGGTAACGACGGCCACTGACGGTCAGCTCATTCACCGACTCCCAGTCGAGGATCTCGTACGCCGCCCGCACGGCCGCGTTCTCGACGGTCGGCGGCGTCTCGCTGTACAGCTTTCGGAAGTGCGACGCGAGGCTGTCGCGTGCATGCTGCGGCTCGTCGGCGTCAAGTCGCACGATCCGCCACCGGCCGTCGACCTCCTCGGCACAGCCGAAGACCGGCGCGCTCCACATCAGTGTGGGATAGGCGACCGAGCGGCGTCGGGCATCGTCCTCGGATACCGCCGACACGGGATCGTCCTGTTGCTCGACGGTGATCAGCAGGTGCTCAGGCACATGCTTGTCGTGATGGGCCATGTACGCATTGTGTGCCCCCGGATCGCCGAAACGCAGCACCGCCACCACCACAGATCCTCCACTGTCAGCGACCTCTTCACAGGGACCGCCGCAGTTGGAGAAGGTCGCTGCGCGAAGGTGAGGGCAGGCGCACATGCGGAGGTCCACCGCGTCCGATGCATGTCTCGGTTCCGAGGAGACGCCCCAACAGTTGGGTTGCCGTTGGCCGCTGTTGGGTGCCAGGTCCCCGCAGTTCGCGGCCAACAGCGGCTTTTGGCGGTCACAAGACCGATCCAGCCCGGCACGCCAGCCGGGTTTGCGGGCGGTCTTGGGCGCCGCCCGGTGTGGGTGGTGACTCGGCCCGGCGTCGGTCCGTGCTCACCACAATTTCCGAACCTGGTTGTGGAAGGAGAGTGCTTCCACGGTCTCCGCCCGTGCGGGCGGCGCCTCCCTATCGGCTGTCACGCATGCCCCGCCGCCTGGCGGGGTGGGAGGTGAAGACCAGATGCGCCGTGTCCTGTCCCGTCTGTTCCTGTCCACCACGTTCGTCGCCGCAGTTGTCGCCGGCACGGCCGGTGCGGCTCAGGCTGGGCCGCCAGAACTGCTGGCGGTCAACAGCCTGAACACCGTCATCAACAACCTCATCGCCTGGATCGTCGGCATCCTCGTCGGCGTCGCCACGTTGTTCCTCACCTACGGCGGTGCCCTGTATCTGATGGCCGGCGGCGATCCCGGTCAGGTGGAGAAGGCCAAGGGTGCGCTGAAGGGCGCCGCGACCGGCTACGGCCTGGCGGTGCTCGCGCCGGTGCTGATGAGCATCCTGCGCGGCATCCTCGGGACGAACTGATGTACAACCCGTTCACCATCGCGGCGGTGCTGGACAGGGTCCTGGAATGGATCGCGGCACGGGTCGCGGACGTCATCGACGCCCTGTGGAGGTTGCTGTCCTGGGCGTTCCTCGTCGTGCCGGACGTGACCGCCCTACCGCAGGTCCAGACGATCAGCACCCGCGCGCTGGTCATCGCCAACACCTGCTACGTGGTGGCGATCGTCGCCTGCGGCGTGGTGGTCATGGCCCGCGACAGCGTCCAGGCCCGCTACGGCGTCGCGGAACTCGCGCCGCGCCTGCTGATCGGCATCATCGGCGCGAACTTCGCGATGCCGATGTGCCGGGAACTCATCGCGCTGGGTAATGCGCTGATCCAAGCACTCATCGGTGAGTCGGTCACCACCGATGGCTCGCTGGACCAGTTGCGTCGCACGATCGTCGACGCGTTGACCAATCCGGCCAACGCCCTGCTCACGCTCGTCATCGGCGTGGTCATCGCCGTGCTCGCCGCCATGATCATGGTCGGTTGGGTGCTGCGGCTGGGCCTGCTGGTGATCCTCGTTGGTCTCGCACCTGCGGCGCTGGCCTGCCATGGCACGCCGTGGACCGAGCCGGCTGCGAAGTTGTGGTGGCGGGCTTTCCTCGGCGTGTTCGCCACGGTTGCAGGTCAGGGCATCGCGTTGCACGCCGGGTTGACGGTGTTCGTCAGCCCGACGGCGAATCTGCCGGCCCTGGGTCTGCCGAACGATCCGACGGGCACGCTCAACTTGTTCATCGTCTGTTGCCTGCTGCTGGCGGTGACGCGGATCCCGGGTCTGGTGCGCCGGTACGTCACGGGTGGGCAGTCCCGCAACGTGGTCGGCGCGTTCGTTCGGGTCGCTATCGTTCAGCAACTCGGCCGCGCGCTCACCGGGGGTTTGTGGGGTGGCGCGGGGCGTGCTGCGGTGGGAGCCGCCGTCGGCCGGACACGTCGTGCCGGGAGCATGGCTGCCCGTTCCGGCGGAGTGCCGCTGCCGCAGCCCGCGGGGGTTCGCACTGGTGCGGGGCCTGGTCCGGTGGCGCGTCGTCCGCCGCGAACTGCTGCGGCGTCGACGCCTGTCCGGCCGTCCCAGGCGCAGCCCGGGGTCGGGGTGCGGAGGGTGCCGTCGGGGCGGACTCCGGCGACGGCGATGCCGCAGCGGATGCCGCGGTGGCGTCGCTGGTGGGCCTACACCGAATCCGGTACCGGCTGGCCGAGCGGCGCATCTCGGCGAGCGTCCGGGACGGGCCGGTCGGTCGAGTCGGTGCCAGGCCCGCGCGTGCCGCCGGTGCTTGCTGCTGTCCCTGAATCCGCGCGAACGGCCGGCGGCACCGGATGGCCGTCGGTGCCCACCTACGGACCCCGGACCACCCGCACCTCGGCGGCAGCACGTGCCGCAGCTACTACCCGGTCACGACCGCGGCCTTCGGCTCGGCCGGCTGCCGGACGCGACAGCAGCGGCGCCGGCTGGCCGGGCTGACCTTCCTTCTGATGTCAAGGATTGGTGTTTCCCATGTCTGATGTTGATCTTCGTGCTCGTATTCCGGCGGACATTGAGGCCCCGGATCGTCTGCTGTACCAGCTGAGTTCGCGGCAGGTGGCCATCCTGGCCACCGCTGCCGCGGTGGCGTACCTGCTGTGGCGGGCCCTGCTGGGCCATGTGCCGATGCCGATCCTCCTTGCCGCCGTGATTCCGCTGCTCGGGGCCGCCACGGTCCTGGCGTTGGGTCGTCGTGACGGGCTGGGTCTGGACGCGTGGCTCCTCGCGGCGGTCCGGGGCTCGCGCACTCCGCGCCGGCAGGTCTCCACCCCGGGGGCGAAGGCGCCGCGGTGGGCGCCGAGCCCGGTCGGGGCCGAGGGAGACCTGACGCCGCCGGCGCTGTTGCGGCTGCCGGCGCGGGCGATCGCCGCCAACGGGGTGGTGGACCTGGGCGGGACCAGCGCCGCCCTGGTCGCGGTGACCACGGTGAACCTGGGTTTGCGGACGCCGGCGGAGCAGGCGGCGCTGGTCGGCGCCTACGCCCGCTGGTTGAACAGTCTGACCGCGCCGGTGCAGATCGTGGTGTCCACGCAGCCGGTGGACCTGGCCGGGCATGCGCAGCGCATCGCGGACGCCGCGGATCTGCTGCCTCATCCGGCGTTGGCGGACGCCGCCGCCGACTACGCCGAGTTTCTCCTCGACGTGGAGGAGGAGCGGCAGCCGCTGTGGCGAACGGTGACCATTGTGCACACCGCCACCGGGGCGCGCCGCGACACCGATGTGCTGCGGGCCGCCGAGCACACCGCTGCCGCGTTGCAGGGTGTGGGCGCCGCCACCCGGGTTCTGGACGGGCCGGCGGTCGCCGCCGTGCTCGCCGCCGCGGTCGACCCCTACACCCTCCCCCTGTCCGGGGAGCGGGCGTTGCCGGACGAGCCGGTCACCGGAGGGCACCGATGACGCTCCGCACCGTGCTGCGCGCTCTGCTTCCCACCCGCACGCCGCCGCCGGCGGCACCGTCGGCAGGGTCGCAGGTTGACGCTGTGGCCGCGTTGATCGGCCCGGCGAGCATCGAGGTGACCCCCCGCTACTTGAAGGTCGGCGACGGCTACACCTCGACGCTGCTGGTCAACGGCTATCCGGCGGAGGTCGGCGCGGGCTGGCTGTCGCCGTTGACCGGCTGGCCGGGCCGGGCCGACGTGGTTATCCACATCGAGCCGCTCGATCCGCAGGTGGCCGCGTCGCGGCTGCGCCGCCAGCGTGCCCGCCTGGAATCGTCCCGACGCTCGGATGCCGAGCACGGCCGTCTCGACGACCCGAGCACCGAGGCCGCCGCCGCGGATGCCGCGGAGTTGGCCGACCGGGTGGCCCGGGGTGCGAGCCGGCTGTTCCGGGTCGCGCACTACGTCGCCGTGCACGCAACGAGTTTGGAGGAGTTGACCGAGTCGGTGGCGCATGTGCGGGCAACCGCCGCCTCAGTCATGCTCGACACGGTTGCGGCGACCTGGCGGCAGCTGCCGGCGTGGACGTCCACCCTGCCGCTCGGGGTGGACAGCATCGGGATGCGGCGGGTGTTCGACACCGACAGCCTCGCCGCCGGCATGCCGCTGGCCTCCGCCGATCTCCCCGCGCCGCTGCCTGGGGATCCGCCCACCGCCTCCGGTGTCCTGTACGGGTTGAACACGGCCACCAACGGGATCGTGTGGCACGACCGGTGGGCCGCCGACAACCACAACTCCGTGGTGCTGGCCCGTTCCGGAGCGGGCAAAAGCTACATGATCAAGCTGGAGACGTTGCGGAGCCTGTATGACGGGGTGCAGGTCCACGTCATCGACCCGGAGGACGAGTACCGGCGGCTCGCCGAGGCGGTCGGCGGCACCGTGATCAACCTCGGCGCCCCCGACGTGCGGCTCAACCCGTTCGACATCGCCGCCGACGACCGGCGGCCCGACGCGCGTACCCGCCGGGCGCTGTTCGCCCACACCCTGGTCACCGTGCTCCTCGGCGCCGGGCAGGACGGTGGAATGCAGCCGGCCGAACGTGCCGCGTTCGACCGGGCCGTCAACACCGCCTACCTGGAGGCGGGGGTCACCAACGACCCGGGCACCTGGGCGCGGCCAGCGCCGTTGCTGCGTGACGTGGCCGCCGCCCTGGAGGCCGACGGCTCGCCGCCGGCGGCCACTCTCGCTGCCCGCCTGTCGCCGTGGACGACCGGCAGTTTCAGTCACCTGTTCGCCGGACCCACCACCACCCACCCTGTCGGGCATCTGGTGGTGTGGTCGACCCGCCACCTCGCCGACGAGCTGCGCCCCGCCGGGATGCTCCTGGCGTTGGACGCGATCTGGCGGATCGTGGACGCCCCACCGGCCGCCGGTCCGACCGGGGACCCGCGGCGGCTGGTCATCGTCGACGAAGCCTGGACCCTGCTGCGCGACGGTGAGGGCGTGCGGTTTCTGAACCGGCTGGCGAAAGCGGCCCGCAAACGCCGCGCCGGCCTGTCGGTGATCACGCAGGACGCCGCCGACCTGCTCGGCTCCGACCTCGGCCAAGCCGTCATCGCCAACAGCGCCACCCAGGTGCTGATGCGCCAAGCCCCCCAGGCCATCGCCGCCGTCGCCGACAGCTTCCACCTCACCGGCGGAGAAGCACGGATGCTGCTGTCCGCCCAACGCGGCGAAGGACTCCTCCTCTCCGGGGCCAACCGGGTGGCCAGCCACGCCGTGTCCTCCTACCGAGAACACGAGCTGTGCGTCACCGGCACCGACCCGCAGGACGAGCCATGACCTGGCTCGCCCCACCCACCCCGCCGCTGCCGTCGTCGGTCACGCCGACCAACCCGGTCGCCGAGACGATCGCCGCCGCGCTCGGGTGGGTGGTGGCCCGGCCGTGGCTCGCCACCGTCGCCGCCGCGGCAGGCGTGGTCGCGGTCGTCGCCCACGGCCGGCTGCAGATCTGGCGGCAGCGACGCCGGCAGCGGCATGCGCAGCAGGTCACCATCACCCCACCGCCGGAAGTGGAGCCGGACAGCGCCGCGAGGTGGTGGGCGACCTGCGCGGAGATCCTGCGGCCGGCCGGCTGGCGACGGTGGCTCTACGGCACCCCGCACGTCGGCTACGAGTACCGGTGGGCGGGCCGGCAGCTGACCATCACCATCTGGCTGCCCGGCACGATTCCGACGGGACCGGTCCTCGCCGCGATCGCCGGCGCCTGGCCCGGCGCCACCACCACTGTCACCGACGCCACAGACCCGATCCCTACCCGCGTCATCGCCGAGGGCGGCGCCCTGACACCGACCCTGCCGGCGTGGTACCCGATCGTCACCGACCACGACACCGACCCGCTACGCCCTCTGATCTCCGCGCTGTCGGGGTTGCGCGACCACGAGTACGCCTGCGTGCAGATCCTCGCCCGCACCGCCACACCCCGGCAGATCCGCCGGCTGCGCGCCGGCACCGCGGCACTGCGCACCGGCCAGCGCACCCCCGGCGTTCTCGACCCGTCGGCCTGGCTGGAAGGACTGGTCGCTCTCCTCACGCCCGGCCCGACCCGCCCCGCAACGGGCAGCCGCGCCACCACCTACCGGCCGCCGGTCGGTGACCCGGAACGAGACCGCGACGCCCGCGCCGCGGTGGACAAGCTGGCCTGCGGGCAGCTGTGGGAGACGTCCATCCGCTACGGCATCGCCCACACCAACCCCCGCCACGCCCCGGAGGAGAACCTGCGGGCCCGGTTGACGAGCCTCGCCGACGGCGTCGCCTCGGCCTACGGCCTCTACACCGCCCGGCAGCGGCTGCGCCGCGTTCGCCTCACCCAACCCGCCACGGTGCTGGCGAACCGGCCACTGCGCACCGGCTACCTGCTCGGCGCCGCTGAACTCGCCGCCGTCGCCGCCCTGCCCTCCGACGTGGCGGTGCCCGGCCTGCTGCGGGCCCGCGCCAAACCGATGCCGATGCCGGTCGACGTGCCCACCACCGGCGGCCGAGGCGTCAAACAGCTCGGCCGGGCGCAGATCGGCGGCCACGCCGTCGGGCTGCCCGTCGTCGACGCCCGCCAACACCTGCACGTCCTCGGCTCCACCGGCGTCGGGAAAAGCACCCTGCTGGTCAACATGATCCTCGACGACGTGGCCGCCCGCCGCGGCGTCGTCGTCATCGACCCCAAAGGCGACCTGGTCACCGACGTCCTCGACCGGCTCAACCCGAACGTCGCCGACCGGGTCGTGCTCATCGACCCCGACCAAACCCAGGGCGGCTACTTCAACCCCCTGTCCGGCGACGACCACGACCTCGCCGTGGACAACGTCGTCTCCATCTTCTCCAAAATCTTCCAACGGCACTGGGGGCCCCGCATCGACGACACCCTGCGCGTGGCGTGCCTGACCCTGATGCGTAAGGCCAACGCCACCCTCGCCCTGGTCCCGCCGCTACTCAACGACAAACAGTTCCGCCTCGCGTTCACCGAAGGCCTCGACGACCCGGAAGGACTCCTCGGATACTGGACCTGGTACGAGTCCATGCCCCCACCCGTGCGGGCGCAGGTCATCGGCCCCGTCATGGCCCGCCTACGCGCGTTCCTGCTGCGGGACTTCCCCCGCCGCACCCTCGGCACCCCACGCTCATCATTCGACATGGGACGGCTACTCAACAGCGGCGGGATCCTGCTCGCACGCCTACCCAAAGGACAACTCGGCGAGGACACCTCCCGGCTGATGGGCTCGTTCGTCCTGGCCCGCGCCTGGCAGGCCGCCACCGCCCGCGCGAAACTCCCCGAACACCAACGACGCGACTGCACCGTCGTGATCGACGAATGCCACAACTTCCTGAACCTGCCCGGATCCGTCGACGACATGCTCGCCGAAGCCCGCGGCTACCGGATGAGCCTCGTCCTGGCCCACCAGGACCTCGCCCAACTCCCCCGCCCCACCCAACTGGCCCTGTCCGCGAACGCCCGCAACAAAATCACCTTCAACGTGGCACCCGAGGACGCCCACCAGATGGCCCGGCACATGTTCCCCGAACTGTCCGACCACGACCTCAGCCACCTCGACGCCTACCAGGCCGCCGCCCGCCTCGTGATCGGCAACCGGGAAACCGCCGCGTTCACCCTGCACACCCGACCACCCCGCCCCATCGTCGGCGCGGCCGACCAGATCCGGGCGGTCTGCGCCGCGGCCAGCGGCGGCGCAGGCGATCCCACGGCGATCGAGCAACTCGCCACACGGCTGGCCACCCGAGCCGACACCCACCGCCGCCGGTGAACCCGTCCGCTGCCCCCATTCCGACGTGCCGCACGGCCTGGCGGCGGGCGGGCACCGGTCCGCGCCCCGGTCCCAGACCCGGCCGGCCCCCACTCACCCTCGGATACCCAACAGTGCAGGTAGGTGCCACGAATGCCCGATGATCAACCGTCCCGACAGTCCCTGCGGGGGGACACTCTCCGACCGGGGGGCGGCCCATCGCCCCCGCTCCCCCGCACACCGGCCCGGCGTACGACCGTGACCCTGGCTGACATCTCTGCCCGGCTGCGGCCCCGCGACCGGGTCATCGCCTTCCTCCTGTCCGACCACACCGCCCTCACCACCGAGCAGATCGCCGCGGTGCTGTTCGACTCACCGATCACCTGCGGCCACCGCCTCTACACGCTGCGCCGCATGGACTTCATCAACCGCGTGCTGCGCGCCCACCCCGGCCAACCCACCCACGTCTACTGGGTACCCGGCCGGCTGTCAGCCCGCCTGGTCGCCCTCGCCCGCGGCGAGACCCCACCCACCCCAAAAGCAGTCGCACTCGCCGCCGACCGCGTCCTGTCCGACCGCACCCGCCGACACACCATCGAAACCAACCAGTTCTTCATCGACCTACTCGTCCACAGCCGATCGCACCCGCGGTCCCGGCTGACCCGCTGGTGGTCCGAGCAACAGACCACCGCCGCATTCGGCCGCCGTATACGCCCCGACGGCCACGGCATCTGGACCACCGGCCACCACCACGCCGGCTTCTGGCTCGAACACGACCGCGGCACCGAACACCACCCACGACTACGCGACAAACTCGAGCCCTACCGCCGACTCCGCAACGACGGCGGACCCGACTACACCCTGCTGTTCTCCCTACCCAACAGGGAACGAGAACGCCACTTCCACCACAAGCTGATCGACACCGCCGGCCGCGACCCCCGCATCGCCGCAGCCCTGGCCACCATCACCATCGCCACCTGCGCCCGCGACCGCGTCAACGGCCACGGCCCCGCCGGCCCCATCTGGCGACTCGTCGGCAACGGCGGACACCGGCTACGCCTAGCCGACCTCCCCAACACCAACGACGAACCCGGCCCCCTCAACCCCGGACCACCCACACTCGACCACGACCCGCTCCACGAACTCACCTGACTCTTACCCGCCGGGACGCCACCACGACCGGACCGGACGACCGCAAATCGCTCTATCCAGGCTGGCGACTCGGACAGCCCTTCGCCCCCAGAGACCTGCTGCGACGTCTACGTGCTGGGCATATCACCATGCTCGGCCACAACACCCCACCTATGGGGGTGGCCAGCGGGATGCCAGCCGCTGTAGCCACACGGCTGCTCGGGATCAGCCTCAACTGGGTAACACGCAAGGGTGCGCCAGCGCCGGCTCAGCCTTGGCTCTGGCGCGAATTCTGGAGGGTCATCAGACAACCCGTCAGCAAGAGTGGTCCGAACTCGGCGAACTCACGTCCACTGGCCGCGCTGCCCCGCTGTGGCGACAGGCCGGGTTGGCCTGTCGCCACAAACTGCAAGTCAACGGTCACGGGTGGAGAGTGCCACCATGAGCGTGATCACCGCCGCGATCAGGTAGACGAAATCGCCGACCGCTCGCATGATCAGAATCCAGATCTCCATCGGTGTCCTCGTTCCTACTCGGCTCCGCCTTCCACCGATGAGTCTTCGGGCCAGTTCCGGCAGGTCCGCTGGATTTTGACGCCGCGGGCCGGAACTTTGGCAAGACTGTCGGCTGACGATGGGTCACCGTTGTTTATGAGGGATGTCAAACTTTGACGAGTGCCTCGGCGCGCCGCGGCTCGGCAAAGGAGGTTTCGTGCCCGGGATCGACCTTCCTGACCAACGGGAGCTGCCGCCTGGCCCGTTGCGTGACCTAACTCTCACGGTTCGTGATCTCTACGAGGATGCTGGCCGCCCGTCCGTGCGCCACATTGCCGAACGCATCGCGGCCAACGACGATCTCGCCACGACCGCGAGCCACGAGTCGATCCGGAGCGTGCTCAAAGGACGCCGCACCCGGTTCGAGGTTCTGGAGACGATCGTCAGGCAGCTGTCCCTGATGGCCAATCCACCGCGCGATCCCAGCGCCGCCGTAGCCAAGGCAATCACCTTCTGGAAGCAGACGACCGCCACCGATGCGGCGTCGGCGATGATTGAGGAATTCCCAGAACGTGGCGACGGTGGCGACGTCCTGGCTGACATCATCGAGATGTCCGACGAGGAGGCGGAGGTGTTGGTCGAAAGCTTCGTACAGTCGGACGGCGGCAACGATGAACCGCTGGGCATCTATGCGTTGCTGCGGGATCATCCTGAGACTTTGGACGTGCTGACGGGCGACCGGAAGCAGGTTCATGAGAAAGACTGGGTCGGCCTGCTCATGGCGGCGACCTGGATCATCACTCCGTTCCTCGACACGGATGACGAGTACAACGACACCCGGCGCAACCTCGTCCTCGGTTCCATCGTCCCGGAATTGGCCCCTCGTGAACTCGACATGTCCGCCTTCATCGCGGACCTCGGGTCAGGCGTCCATCCGATCGACGCGTTGAGCCGCCGTTTCCCTACTTCAGGCGTAGCACTCAAGCATCACTACGAACCTCTATACGAAGGCTCGAGTTGGTCGCCGATTCAAGAGTCACCAGTCCCCGCACTGCCGTTCGCCGGTGAGTTGAAGCAGCGGGGTGACTTGCTGGTGGCGGCGGCGTCCGACCGCATCGAGAAGGCGAGATCTCGTCGTACCTCAGTGGAGGCCAACGTAGCGCAGCAGACTGAGGAGAGGTATCTGGAGGCGGTCCGGTCCAACCGGTTCGACAACGCCCGGACGGCGCTTGACGTGTTGACCGAGCAGAACCCCCGCCGCGCCCAGAAGGTGCTGCTGGAGACCGGATTCGTAGTCCTCAACGACAGGGATCGCAGTTTCCTCTCCGGCCTGTGGATGCAGTTGGCCGCGGCAAATCATGCCGGCACGGTAATCGGCCAGCCGCGGCGCGAAGTGGTCAGCGCCGTGCTGAAGATCTCCGGCGGCAACGACCTCTCCAGCGACGCGACATCCTCAGCGCCGGCCCCTGCCCCCCTCGGCATAGCAGCATCCGAAGCTCGCAGAAAGGCGAACCCGGCCGGAGCGGATCTCCTGTACACCGTCTTCGAGCTGTCCGCTGAGGTTCACTGTGCCATCAAGGAACGAGTTGCTGGATCGAAACGACACCCGCTGCACCGCCTCGAATTCCGCGCGGTGCCGAGGAGCTCAACGACTGCCCTGTGCCATGTCATCTGTTTTCAGCGTGCAGGCGAACTGACGGAGGCAGCAGTCAGCTTTGAGGTGCTGCGCCGGGACGAACAGCTGGCCAAGGAGGACGTCGACCACCTTGTCTTCGTCTTGCTGGAAGGCACGGTATCCGACGACGTGCGAACGCTCACGGCGGCTTGGACCAAGCGGAGTAAGTTCACGTTCGGGGTGCACGCCATCGACTCCGCGCTCACCGCAGAAGATGTACAGCAGCTGCGCCCCCAGCTTCGGCTTCCCGGCCGCTGGAACGAATACGTCCGGGACCCTGCCCGACTGGCTTTCGCCGGCGAGAACCACCTCGAACTGGCCGCCACCTACGACAACCAGCTGCCCACGCGTCTGCTGGACGAGCGTCGCACAGCCGTCGCCGGCACGGCCCTGGACTACGTCGCTAGGTGGCTGGAGAGCGACCAGCGCAGCCTCGTTCTCCTCGGAGACTTCGGGGATGGCAAGACGTTCTTCACTTACAACCTCGCCCGCCGGCTCTGCGAGGAGGGCGTGGCGGCCCCCGCGCAGATGCGTGTGCCGCTGCGATTGGCCCTGAGAAGCTTCTCCCGCACGGGCGGCGCGCGGGAACTGCTGCGCGATCGCCTCGAGGACATGGGCATGAGCATCGACGAATGGCACCGGCTCGCTTCGTCGCAACCAACGCTGGTGATCTTGGACGGCTTCGATGAGATGTCGACGAGCCTGAGCCCGGAGAGCATCCGGGCGAATATCCGCGCTGCCCAGGAGTGCTACCAGCTTTTTGCCACCTCGAAAGTGCTGCTCACCTCGCGTAGCCGCGCGTTCGGCGGCCCCGACGATCAGAGGGGCCTCCTCGAGCGGATCGGCGACCCCCAACTGGTCCACCTGCGGCGGTTCGACCGCACCGAGGTGATCTCCTCCTTGATGCGCTCGGCCGAGAGCCAGCAGCAGCGTGTCGTACGGCGGCTGCAGAATATGCACGATCCCATCGGGCTGGCCACGAAGCCGCTGTACCACGCGATGATCCAGGAAGCGCTGCCGTATCTGCCCGAGCGCGACTTCACCGAGGAGACCCTGTACGAGACGTATATCGAGCGTACGCTCGAGCGCAAGCTGGAGCTACTCGACGACGACCAGTTGTCGGCGACTCCTGGCGCGATCATGCGGAACCTGCTGGACATTCTGCAAAGGGTGGCCGGTGAGCTGCATCGGACCAACGCCAGATACCTCTACCTCCGAGACTTCGAGTCGGGCGGTCTGCGGGGCGACGGCGGCCCAGGCATCGCCGCGATGTTGTGGTCGCTTCGGGAGGACACTTCGCCGGATGACGAACACCGGCAGGACGCGACTGCCAGGATCGGGATCCGCTCGCTGTTGCGCGGCCATTCCGAAGGCGACCCGGAACGGTGGCCGGTGGACTTCGCCCATCGGTCGATGCGGGAGTACTTCGTCGCACGGGGGGTGGTCAACGACATCATCGCTGATAGCGACGATCCTCCCGCTCTCCTGCGCAAGGCTGATCTGTCGCCGGAGATCTTGCGGTTCGCCGCCTTGATCCTGCGTGCGCGTCGAAGCGAGGAGGCCCAGCGCGCGCTCGACCGATGGTCGCGTTCCGTAACGGTGCATGACCGACCGTCCCCACTCGGCGCCAACGCTCTGTCACTGCTGTACGCCGTCGACAAGAAGTTGCCTGGCCGCGACTACGTCGGAGTGCGGCTCGACAACGTTCAGCTGCCCGGAGCCGATCTGGCCGGGCTCAACTTCCGTGGAAGCTCGCTGCAGGGGGCCAACCTCGACAACGCCAACCTGACGGGCACGGACCTGACGGACGCGGACCTGACCGGCGTGCGCCTTGAGGAGACCGCCGCTGTGACCGCGATCCTCGTCGATCACGACGAAACGATCTTCGCGGCGTACGGCGACCGCACTCTGCGCTCATGGCAGATCGACACTGGACGCACCACCGACCGCCTGCTCTGCCAGCTGCCCCACCCCGCGGAGCGGCTGTGGCTGACTCCCGCGGGCCGGATCGCCGCAGTGGGCGACTCAACGCTCACCGTACTCGCCCCCGTCGGTTGGGCCACGACCTTGTCGTTCCGCCTGAAGTCCCGCTACCGAGGGCTGCACGCCGCGGTTGAAGACGCCCTTGTGCTCGACGAGAGCCTGAACAACGGTTCCCTCTTGTCATTCCGCCCGGACGAGGGCAAGGCCGTCATGCTCGGCCTACCGCGCGCCCGGGCTTGGCATGTCTGCGCGGGCGGCAGCTGGGCCGTGGCCACGCCCGATCGGGTGAGCGTCCACGGGCCAGCGGCCGTGAGCTGGCCGGCGTCGCAGGTCAGCGCAATCACGATGCGGACCGATCCGGTCGGGGAGACGCTGGTGGCCACAGGACACGAGGACGGACTGGTCGTTGTTCACCAGGTCATCGGCGGCCAAGCGGTCGCCCGCTGGAAACGGCAGATGCACGCAGGTCCCGTGACCGCGATCGCCTTCCTCGGCGCGGACCGCCTCGTCACGGGCGGCGTAGACCGGGGGCTGTGCGTGACCCACACCGGCGGCAACAGCGACGACGGCGAGGTCGCCCGGTATGAGCTCACCTTGCGCTGCGGCGGCGTGAAGCTCAAGGGTGTGCGCGGACCGGACGAGCAGTCGCGCCTGCGCCGCCTCGCAAAAAGCTCGTCCGCCCGCTCGACCTGACCCGACGGGGCGGGCCCTTCGGTGATTCGCGGTGCTTGACCTCATCATCGATCACGTCGCGGACATCTTCCCCGACCAGGATGCCATCAGCGCCACCGGCGGGACCTCACAGGAGGCGAGCGGCCTTCTCACTGGTCTCTTCCTCGACTGGTCGGGATTCCCGCCACAGCGTCCCCGCCACGCTTCGAAAACTGGTCGGCCGCCGCGCCAGCGATTGGCAGGCCGCCGTTGACGCCGACCGCGCCAGCCGGCGGCGGCGTCAGCACGACATCCCCAGGAGCCGAACAAGTCGGCCGGGCCGCAGGCCGCGGATGACGACAAGCTGCCGCTTGAGCACCGCAGGCGGCTGCAAGGAAGACCGCTCCTCTCGCCACTACTACGCAACCCACAGTGCTCGCGGCGCTGCACGTAGCAATCGCATGACCCGTCGCACAGCCGCCGCAGGGCGGCACGCATTGCACAGCACACAACCCACCGCCACCCAACCGTGACCCGAAAGCCAGGGCTTGCGGGCCAACAGCCGATCCTGGCGGCCAACAGGACTGGGCGGAATCAGCCGCCATAGCGCCCTGAACATGGCCAACAGTCCTGGTCAGAGCCTGAGTGGCCGGCACCGGAGCCTGATCAATCTTCGTTGGGCGGGCGAGTTACGGTGAGAACTCATTCTTGAGTCTTCCATCGTGCACCACCCCTGGGCCTCGGCCCGTCGCGGCAGGAGCTGCACCCACCCACCCGCCTCATCGGCCGGTCGACAGTGACATCTCCTCCCGCGACGCCCGCCCACCCGCACCACCGGAATCACCCCACGCTCTCCACGCCGCCAACGACTACACCGGCCAGCTGCCCTCGCACACTCCACTGGTCGCCATCGCCGCCCACCCGATCGGATAACTCTGGCAACCATCTCAGGCATCGCCTGCCCGAGAAGCCCCTTGTTCGTCATCTTGCGCCGGACAGGCACTGCGCCTGCCCGGTCATTGCCATGCCCAGACCGACTCATGCCGCTTCCGCAGTAAGGAGAATGGCGGTGACCGCGTTTGTTCACGCCGCCGCACCGGACTGACCTGTCCGCAGTCGCGCCCAGGACGGAACCGACGCACCTCGTCGTCAATCTGTCGGGCCGACTCACCTTCCTGAGTAGCGTCGACGCCCTGACGGCGTTCCACCGACGCACCTAGACCGGGACCACCTACCGGATCGAGTTGGGTGACGGCCTCGCGGTCTGGCTCGACGGCGATGTCCAATGGCCACCGGCCTCCTAGGGAAGCCGTACGCCTGCCCGTGGGACGCCGTTCCTGCGCGGGCCGGTCATGTTCACCTGCGCCCGTCCCGGCACCGGACTCGCCGAGCAGCACCTGACCCTGCTCATCGACACCACGCCGCCGCCAGTGTCCCACCGTGCGTCATCTGCCTGCACTACGGTCAGGCACACCTCATCCGCCGCTTCGGCGACCCCGACACCCCGTCGTGCCGCTCCTCGCCCACGCCGACGGCCTCTACCGGCTCGACGACCCAAGCCTGCCATGGATCGTCGCCGCCCCACCCGCATCGGCCCCCGCTCCGCTGGCCGCCGCCAGGCGCTGAAGCGCCCACACCGGTAAAGAGAATGCGCCTCACCGCGTCCCGCCGGCCAACACGCGCCGCCTTGGGGTCCTGCCGGTGGCTCGCGCGAGCCGCACCGCAGCCACCACCTGTCGCCGTAGGCCGTGCACGGGCCGATTCACCGTCGGACAAACCCTGGCCAGCCCGCCTGACCGGTGGGCCGGCTTCACATGGGCCCGGGGGCGGGCCCTGCCCAGTCAAGCCGGTCCGCCCCCGGTGCTCCTCAGCCACAAGGAGCCCTTGAATGCTGCCTCCTCAGCGACCAGACCGCCAACCCCGCCTGACCAGGGCAGGCACGCTCATCGTCATCGCCACCATCATCACCGCCGGGCCGGCTGGCGCGTTTGCCGCCACCGGACGATTCACCGCCGCGGCGGTAGCCGCCGTCATCACCGGGGTGGTGGCGCTGCCGGGCGCCGTGGCGCTGGTCCGGCTTGCCCGCCACCACCAGCACAGGTGGGGCACCGATTTCGAGCGGTTGTGGGCCAGTCTCGCCGCGGCCGCCGACCGGGAGAACAGCCTGCGGCGGGAACTCGCCGCGGCGTTGACCGATCCGCTCACCGGCCTGCCCACCCGGGCGGTCGTCGAGAGGGCCCTGGCTACCGCCGCCGAGCAGCGTGCTCCTGTGGCGGTCGCGGTGGCCGACGCCGATGGTCTGCACCAGGTCAACGACGACGGTGGGCACGCGGCGGGTGACCGGTACCTCACCGCGATCGCGGATCGGCTCACCACCGCGGCCACCGCTGTGCGGGCCGACGCCGTCGTGGCTCGTGCCGGCGGCGACGAGTTCGTGATCGTGGCCCCGCACACCGACCCAGCCGTGCTGGCCGACGCGATCCATGCCGCCTTCACCGCACCGACCGCTGACGAACCGGCACCGCGGGCCAGCGTCGGCGTGGCCGCAAGCGACGGCGGCAGTCCCCGCTACGCCCTCGCCCAGGCCGACGCTGCCATGTACACCGCGAAGCGGTCCGGCAACCAGACCCTGGTGTACGAGCCGGACCGCGACGGGATACCGCGTGCCGACGGTACCCGGGCGCAGGTCCGTCGCCGTGACCTCAAGCCCGGCCGCGACATCGTGCTCACCGACAGGCCGGTCCCGCCGGTCCGGATCCTGTGCAGGGCAGCGGACGCGGCAGCGATCGTCAACGCCCTTCGAATCGCTCACGACAGGTGGGCAGCCATCGCCCCACCTCCTCCGACGGGCAGCGGTGCGGCAGACGGAGCGGACCATACGATCGATGTCACGCCCCCGGCGGCGGGGATCGATCGGATCAGGGCGGGGGCGCAGTCGGCAATGGCCACGTACGCCACCCTCGCCGATGCGATCGCCGCGGCCCTCGACATGCCCGGCGGCGAATCATGACCCGGCCACGACCGATGCCCTCTCTGGTGGTCGTCGGACAGCGCGCGGCGGTCGACCTGCGGCAGGACGACCTCATCCGGCCGCCCGGTGAGGTGAAGGTCGTCCTCGCCGTACCTGAGTGCCGTCGGACCTCGAACGGCACGCGTGGCCGGGCAATGGTCCAGGTGCGGTGCCGCCACCACACCGTCCGCCTGTCGCCAGCGCCCGGACGGGACGGCCGGTGACCGGCCGGCCGCAGCGGCTGAGCGCGTTGGCCGCTGCCACCAGAAGGCTGTGCACCTACACCGCCTACGGCTGGTGGCTGCTGGCCGGCGGGCGCGCCGGACGTGGTCTGCACCCGGACGACCTGACGCCGGCCCAGCGGCTGGTGTGTGCGGCCGTGCACCATCACGCGGACTGCGTCACCGCGACGGGCGGCACCTACTCGGGCTGCCAGCCGCACGACCTGGTCGACGGGACCAGCATGTCGACCGGCTCGGTCAAGTCGGCCCTACACCGGCTGGTCCGGCTGCGCTGGCTGGACCGCGACCCCCGCAGCGGGACGTTCCAGGTAAGCACCGCCGCGCATGCGTTCACGCGCAGCGGCTGGCTCGACGATCCGGCACTCGCCGGCGAACCCCTGATCGACGTCCTCATCGACCCACCCGACTGACCCGGCAGCCGACAGCCCGCTGGCAAATGCACCTGAACTTTGTGCCGATGACGGCCACACCAGC
Organism: Verrucosispora sp. WMMD703; assembly: GCF_049178935.1. Lineage (NCBI taxonomy): Bacteria > Bacillati > Actinomycetota > Actinomycetes > Micromonosporales > Micromonosporaceae > Micromonospora > Verrucosispora sp. WMMD703. The sequence goes on from NZ_JBMHMM010000004.1 coordinate 4,478,899, forward strand.
ACGGGCGAATGCGGCTACGCCGCTGACCGACCCGGCGCCGATGGTCGACGTCACCGGCAGTGCCCTGCGACCCCGATACGCGAGCGGGCCGAACGTCGCAGCAGTCCACACCCCGCGCCGGGCGTAATCGCGTGGCCGGTTCACCACTCCCCTCTGCGCGCCGTTGGGCGCGAACCCCATTCCACGTCCCGGTGTCCCGCCGGGCTTCCCTGAAAGGCATCGCCATGACCGACGCCCTGACCTCCGAACGCCCCGATTCCCCGACCGCCGTCACCACGCAGCCGTCACCGCGTCCGCTGACCGCCTTCGCCGGATCTCCCGGTCAGGCGGTCACCATCCTGGAAGCAGGCGCCCGCTACGACGCCGTCGTGCTGTCCCCGGCCCCGGGGACGAGCATGGTCCGTGTCCTGGTCGACGGGCAGGTCCGCAGCCTGCGCGCGGACATCTCCGCGGTACCGGTCACGGACCCGGCCGCCGCGCTGGCGTTGACCCGGCAAGCCGTGGCGTGGGCGCTGGCGGAACAGGACAGCGCCGTCGAACGCGCCCGCAGCCTGGTCGAGCAACGCGACGAGGATCGGCGACGCCAAGCCAGCCAACTCACCGAGATCCGGTCTTACGCCATCGACCAGTACCGCGAGGCAGACATCACCCGCGACGGGCTCGACAGCCTCCTGTCCCGGTTTGACCTGAGTCCCTACCAGCCGCGCCACCGGGTCCGGTTCACCATCAGCGGCAGCTTCGACGTGATTCCCGACGCCGACCGCGACACCGAGGACACCGAGTCCGACGTCCGCAGCTACCTGCGGATCGACACCAATCGGGTCGACAACGTCGACGACGACACCGTGACGATCGACGTCACGGCCGACGTGGAAGACCTCAGCGACTGAGGCGCGCATCGCGGCGGCCGCCCACCCCGCAGTGACCACCCCGGACATCCTCCTGGTCCAGGCGTCCATCCGCCACGGACCTGCGCTGCCAGCGGCGGCCGTACCTGCACACCACTTGTCCTGGCCGATGCCCGGCCACCCCATTTCCGTGTCGGGCATGGCCAGACGGCCATGCCCGGCAACTGCCCTGACAGGAGTCTGCATGGCCCGTGAAACGTTCCGATACATCCTGGTCGCCGAGGACGGCACGAGCCACGAACACCACACCCGACTGCGCCACAGCGACATCGCGTCGCTGCTGCGACGCACGGTCGGCGGGTGGCTGACACCGATCCCGATCAGCGTCCCGGACCTCTACGCCTGGGGCGACGAGGACGGCCACCCGAAAGCCCTGCGCCCGAACCCGGTCGCCCGCCTGCTCGTGGCGCGCCTGGGCGGCGGTGACCTACCGCTGGGGCGACCTGTCGTCGTCACCGGTCGCCGAGGCACCACCGTCATCAGTCTCACCACCACCCAGACCGACGCGGTGCTCACCGCGCTCACCTGCTGCCGCTGACCTGCCCGTCGGCGGCACGGGCCGCCGACGGCCTCGGGAAGGAGAACCCACCGTGGTCACACCTGACAAGCTGACTCTCACCACCCGCGACGATCGTGTCGCCGCAGTGCCCTACCTCGTCGGTTTCACCCCGACCAACAGCCTGGTCGTGGTGGTCCTGGACGGCAGGCAGGTCCGCTTCGCCGCCCGCCTCGACCTACCCCACCCGTCCGACCTTGCGGACCTGGCGGTACCGGCGGCGCAGAACGCCGCGATGATCGCCCGGCACGGGTCGGCGGCGTTCCTCGTCGGCTACGGACCGGCCGACCGGGTCGCACCCGCCGCCACGCTGCTCACCACCGCGCTGACCACCGCCGGCGTCGACGTCCTCGAAGCCTTGCGGGTCGGCGACGGCCGTTACTGGTGCCTGTGCGGTGACGCCGGCTGCGCCGACGGTGTGGCCTACGACCCGGCTGGCAGCAGGATTGCGGCGGAAGCGGTCTACCGCGGTCTCGCGCCCCTGCCCGACCGGGGCGCGCTGGAACGCCTCATCACGCCGGTATCGGGGCCGGAGCGCGTCCGGATGCGCACTGCGACATACACCGCGCTGTCTCGGATGGCCGTCATGTTGGCCGAGGGCGCCGTCTCGACCGCCAGCGGCGGGCAGCCGGTGGCACCGGAGCATATGGTGCGCGCCGGGATCGCGGCGGTGCAGCAGGCATACGAGTCCGCTGCCCGCGACGAGCCCCTGTCCGACGACGAGGTGGGGTGGCTGACCGCCGTCCTCATGGTCCCCGAGATCCGCGATCACGCCTGGATCACCTGCGACGGCAGCGATGCGCAGCGGCGGCTGTGGATCGACGTGACCCGACGGGCGATGCCCGCCACCAGCGCCGCCCCAGCCTGCCTGCTCGCCATCACGGCCTACCTGGCCGGTGGCGGCGCCATGGCGAACATCGCCGTGCACCGTGCCCTGTACGCCGACCCGGACTACCACCTGGCGCACCTGCTCGGCCACGCCCTGCGCTCTGGTGTGTCGCCGCAGCAGTGGCGGGCCGCCACCACCGGCACCGCCGAGTAGTTCGTCGCTGCGGTGCCCGACCCGGGCGCCGCCGGCACCCTGTCGCGAGCAGACGCTCGCACACCGTTCGAGGTGAGGGCAGCCGGTGGCATCCCCCGGCTGCCCTCGATACCTCCCCAACCCTGGGGATTGGAGGTGTGGGCACCGTGTCCACCCTGATGCAGATCACCGTCCTGCTGACGGCGATCGTGATCACCGCTTCTGTCACCTACCACCTGGCCCGGCTGCGCGCCGCCGGCCGTTACCGGGCGGCCGTCGCCGCCGCCCTGCACAGCCTCCACCACGACGACCTGACCGGCCTCGGTAACCGGGCGGGTTTGCACGTCGCCCTGGCCGTCGCCGGACGACCCGTCGCGGTGATCCTGATCAACCTGGACGGCACCCGGACGTTCGTGGCCCGCTACGGCGACCGCGCGTTCGACCAACTGCTCGTCCTGACCGCCGGTCGCCTCCACCACGCCGCGCAGGCCGCCGGCGCACAGGTGTTCCGTCTGCGCCGCGACGAGTTCGCGGCAGTCATCGACGATCGCGCCGACGCCGCTGGTCTCGCCGCGCGGCTGGTCGCTGCCGTCGCCGAACCGACCGACATCCATCTCACCGGGCCGCCCGTCACGGTCACCGTCACCGCCTGCGCCGGCGTCGCGTCCGTCACGCCACACCAGGAGGCCGCGCGGCGGCTGGCGCTCGTGCACGCCGACCGCGCCCTGCGCGCGGCTAAACAGACCGGTCGCGGGCACACGACGGTGTTCCACCCCGCCACCATGCCCGGCGCCATCGACGGCGGACCGGTCCGGTGAAGACCCGCCGGCTGGTCATCTGCCGCCGCCGGGCGCCTGGCGCTGCGGATGTCGGCGGGGACGTGTACGGGCTGATCGACTGGGACGACGCGCCGATCCTGATCGTCGGCAGCAGCGACCAGGCGGTGAAGCGGGAAGCGATCCGACTCTTCGCCCGCACCCTCGCCGACACGGGCAGCCTCGCCGAGGACGCCCCGGACTTCACCGACCGGTATCCGCTGCCCGATCCCGACAGCCCGATCACGGCCATCGACGACTGGCTGACCCAGCTGCGCCGGGCAACCGCCATCCCCTGGTTCGCCGTCCTCGACGACGAGGTCGTGATCGCCCGATAACCGCCCCGCCACGGCAGCCTCGCCGCTGCCACCGGCCGGCTGCCCGTCCACCGCCACACCGCCGGGCATCCGCCCTGCGCTGAGGCGGCGACCGGCTGACGGTCCACGCCGACCACGTCGGCAATCGACCCACCAGGGGCTGGTCACCGCCAGCCCAGGAACCCATCCCGCTTTGCCCCCTTCCGGGGATCGTGCCGGCCGTGTGCCGCAAACCCCGGGGGCCACCCGGGGTGGGTGCACGGCCCGGCGCGATGCCTGGACTCCGCACGAAAGGACACGGAGCCCCATGATCGAGCCATCCGCGCAGATCCAGACGCTGCTCGCCGCCGTCTCTCTACGGCCGGCCGCCGCCGAGGGAATGCGGACGATAATGCAACGCCAGTCCGAGTTCCCCAGCCAGACGCAGGCACAGCTCACCGGGATCGCCCTGGACCCCTACGGCCGCGAGTTCGCCGACCAGTTCCTGGACACCTACTGGTCCGACGAACAGCGCCACCACGACATCATCAGCGCAGGCCGCACCGACCGTGAGGTCATCATCGGCAGCGGATTCCACGCCGCCACCTACGCGGCGATCCGCGTCCTCGCCGGCTACCCGAAGCCGCTGGTGCTGGAACGCCACCAGCGCGTCGGCGGCACGTTCGCGCTGACCGCACGGCCGACGTTCTGGCTCAACTCCCGCAACCGCGCCGGAGGCGCCGGACCCGCCGGCGACCAAGGGGCGAGCCTGAACTACCTGCCAGGCGCACCGATCCAGGCCGCAGACCTGTCCATGATCGAATATCAGCCGAACACGGACATGGCGTTCGTGATCCGCCTCGCGCTGGCCCAGTTCGCCGACGTGGTGACCAACGCCACCGTCTCGTCCGTCAGCGCCGCCGGCGCTGGGGCCAGCATCGAGATCGAGGGTAAGGCCCCGATTCTGGCGGGCCGGGTCATCGACGCCCGCGGCGTGGGCGACCCGATCCAAGATGGCGCCAACGGCACCACCGTGCTCACCTTCCGGCAGTTCATGCAGCGGATGGCCGGCATGTGGCCGCTGCGTGGACTGCGTCGCGTCGCGGTCGTCGGCGGCGGTGACTCCGCCAAATGCGCCGTCGAGTCGTGCCTCGGCCTCGCCCCGCAACCGTTCATGGCCGCCGCCGCCCTCGACCAGGTCGACCGCATCGACTGGTACGCCGAGGACCTGCCGACGACCTGCGAGCAGTGGCAGACCGACATCCGCGGCCGCTATCAGGCCACCGGCCGCTACCTACGGGCGGACCGGCACGGCGTCCAACGACTCACCGTGATCAGCCGCCGGGTGCGTCCCATCGCGCTACCCGACGCCGCATTGATCGGCGGGCGCACCTACGACCTCGTCATCGTCTGCACCGGCAACCGCGAGACACCCATCGACGGACTCGACCTCGCCTCCTTCGACCAGTACACCGCCGCCGACGGCACCGTCGTTGCCCGTACCCACTACACCCTGCCCGCGTTCCGGGTCGGCCCCCACGCCAAGCTCCCCTTCACCGCCACCGAACGCGCCGACGGCGTGGCGGACATCACCCCCAACGCGGTCTCGATGTTCCGCACCGCACCCAAGACCGCCGCGCTGGCCGCGACTCTTCCCGCACCGACCCGGAGCTGACGCGCACCTCCGTCCGCGCTTCGCAACACCCGGGCTGCAGTCCCACCTCGTGCCTACGGGCCGGCTGGGGCTGCGGCCCCAGCCTGTCCGCCGCCACGTGGCGGAGACAGGAGGGCCACCATGGCCATGACAGCCGAGCAACGCGACGCGTTACTCGAACGAACCCAAGCCGAGTTCGACGCCCGGCTGGCGCGCCTCGCCGCCGACCCCACCGAGTGGGTCACCTTCATCGAGGAAGCGGCGATCTTCGGCGCCCGCTACAGCCTGCACAACCAGTTCCTGCTCATGCTGCAATCCGCGGAACGGAACATCGAGCCCCGCTACTTCCTGCCCTACGGCAACAGGAAAGGCACCTCAGGCTGGAAGGCCCTCAACCGGCACGTCCGCGCAGGCGAGACCGGGTTCCTCATCTGGGCGCCAGTCACCCGCCACCCCACCGAGGAGCAGGCCCGCGAGTGGGAGGCCGCCGGCCGCACCGTCCGACGCGACCCGGACGGCCGCCCCGCGATCCAGGTCGTCGGATTCCGGCCCACCAGCACCTTCGACATCAGCCAGACCGACGGTGAACCCTTTGAGGTGCCCACCGTGCGGCGCCGCCGCCAAGTGAAGGCCCCCGGCGGGCGCACCGCGCAGCAGCTCACCGGCGATGACCCCACCGGCGCCTACGACGACGTCGTCGGACTGATCAGACAGGCCGGCTACGACTTCGCGCTCATGCCTGCGGGAAGCGCCCACCTGGGCCACGCGAACGGGGTCACCGTCAAGGGGACCGGTGTGCAGGTGGTGTGGGTGCGCGACGACGTCAGCGGCGCGCAGCGCATCAAGACCAGCCTGCACGAGTTGGCCCACATCCGGTGCGGGCACCTCGACGACCTCGACCGGCAGGAACTGCTGCACCGCGGCCGACGCGAGACCGAAGCCGAGAGCGTCGCCCACCTGGTGTGCCGGGCGCTCGGCCTCGACACCCAGGCCTATTCCGACGCCTACGTGCTCGGCTGGGCCGACGGCGACCTCGACCTGATCCGTGACTGCGCGCAGACCGTGCTGCGGGTGGCCAAGGCAATCCTGCGCGACCTCACCACCGACGACGCTGACCTCGCCGCGGCCGCCGGACCTGGGCTCGCCGTCGAGGCGCAGCCCGTCTGACCGGCCACCGCCGCCGACTGCTTCCTCATCCACCCCGTCGACATCTCATCCCGCGCCGGCCCGGCCGGCACCGGGCACACGCGCCCGTCCCCATGCCGGCAGATCGTGCACACACACCCCGCACTCGTTAGGAGCATGAATATGCTGTCCCCGCAGATCACCCTCGCGCTGCCCGAGGTCGTCACCGGGATTGAGGAGAAAGCCGAGCATCTCGGCTGGGCCGCCCCACCGGTGCTTCTCGCCCTGTTCCACCGCCAACTGGTCACGGGCTCCCCGCTGCACCTGATCGAGGTGGAGCCCTCACCGTTCGCTCTCGACCTGGAGCCCGGCTCGGACTCCGGCCTCGCCGGCGTGTTGAACCTGCTCGCCGGCTTCATCTGCATCCCCGAGAACGCACCCGAGCTGACGGACTGGCTCGACGCCACGCACCGCACGTTCGTCGGGTACGCGCTGGTGTTCGAAGGCTTCCAGTACACGCCGTACGCCGACTACACGTACGGCGACATCAACACCGTGCCGGCGATGGCCGACGCCGAGGTACGCATCGTCGTCGCCATCGACACCGACGGCCGCTGCTACGAGACCAACCGCATCCGGGGCGAAGCTGCCCAGCCGATCACGGTCCACGACGCACTCACGCCGCAACTCCTGGCCGGCGCCATCCCCGACGTGCTGAGCCGACTGGTCACCGCCACCCACCACCTGTGACTGGCAGCGCCCGTCGAGGTCCGATCATCGATTCTCATCTGGCGCCACCCTGTCTCGGGTGGCGTTTCGCATGTCCGCCAGGAACTGCTCATGTCTGAGACCGCCGACCTGCGCGGCGGCCGGCAGCACGGCCATGGGCAAAAGCTGGTGCTCTGGGACGTGGACCATCTCGACGGATAGTTCCCGATCCGGAACCGGATTCCCACCCTGCGCGGCGCAGGTCGCGGTACCGCCGATCGCCCCGGAGACCACGGCCGTTCAAGATCATGAGTGTGGTTGAGTCGCGGCGGGCCAAGGTCGGACCCCGTGACGCGGTCGGCAAGGCCCGCCGCCGGGTCGCCCCGGAGCTGATCAGTGACCTCGAGGTCTACGATTTCGCGACGAAGAAGTAGACCGCAACGGCGTGCGTCCCACAGGCCGCGTGTAACGTGTCGTAACGTTCTCCACGTGCCATACATGGCACGTATGCCAAGGGCGGGAAGCAAAAGCTCCCCGCCCCGGACGGACACGTCAGCGACGTTCCCGGGCTCCAATCCAGACCGCCGCGGACTGTCCTAGCACTGCGAGGGCCTTGGCCGCCACGGCAAGGTCCTCGCGCTGTTGGTGGACCGCCAGCAAGGCGGTCAGCTCCAGCGCTGGCCCCGTGAACCGCCAGACCCGTATCAGGTACGGAACCGGCCGCGTCGGCTCTTGCTCTTGCTCCTGCACCGTGTCCTCCACTTCCCGGTCTCCGGACGGTCCGAAGCACCGGCCGGTTTCGCTCCGGAACACGGGCCAGGCGAGTGGAGGACTGCACAGTTGCAGTGCTGCGGAGTGACGTTACGGATCAGGGCCGGCACTTCCCAGCCGGACACGCCGTGTCGCAGCGGAACGACGTGAAGCGTCGAGCCCATAGGGTCCCAGAGCGGAAGTAGCGAGCGGTGTCATCGACGGGCGTGGCCGAGCGGGGCCCTGAACCTTGAGCAGGGTGGGATCGGATCCACGCGGCGTCGCGCAGCCAGCGCAAGCGTAGGCCGGGGTCATACCACCTGTCTCGAAAGAGCGCGCCTCTGCGGTTCGACCGGTCACACCGGCCCTGGTCCACGCGTCGCGCACGTAGACGCCCAGCGGGTTCAGGTCTTCCTACCTGGTTGTTGTCGTACCCGGCCTTCAGAATTCGGCAGGTGGTCTTCGGCGACGCTCGCGTGCTCGGCTTGATCCCCACCTATCGCACCTTCGAGGTCTGTTGCCTTGAGACGCCTAGAAAGGCGCTACTGCGGCATCGGATCACTGCGGCGCGATACCGAGAGTTGCTATGTGCGCAGGGCGGTGGGTGCGGGATCTGCGGCGGCCCTGCTTGGCGGGAGCCGGTCGGCTTGGTCCCCCTGCCGATCGACCATGACCACCCGTGCTGCCCTGGCCGGGATTCTTGTGGCCAGTGCGTGCGGGGTCTTCTGTGCGCCGGCTGTAACGGATTCCTCGGCCTGATCGAGCTGCACGGCAACGCGATGCTGTCGTCAGAGCGATGGATCGAAGCTGCCCGCGCCTACCTGGCTTGCGCCGGGGTCGACCCGTGGGACCCGGACCGGTTCACCGCCGGCGGACGCATCCACCGCGACCGACGGATCAGAGACGGGATGGACTGCCGCTGCTACCACTGCACCGATAATCCGAACGGCGCGGGCGGATGGATCGCTGCGGCGATCGCCACCGGTCAACCAGTGTGGGACGAGATCGTCCGACGGACCGCGCAGAAGCGGGCAAAGGCCAACGAACTCGGGCCAAACCTCGACGAGCTGTGACCCATCCCGACGCCGCACCGACCGTAATCCCAACCAGGATCGAGCCGGCGGCCAGGGCGTTGCGGGCGTGGCATGAGAAGCCTGACCGGCCAGCGGGGGATGAATCCGAAGAGCGCCCCATGCTCGCCGCCCCTTTCCAGCGCGCGCTAACCAGTCGACGCGCCACGTTGGAAGGACCAGTTGAGTCGGCCTGGAGTCCGGTGCCGGAATCAATCCCGTCCGGTTCCCCAGGCCGCTCTTTGGTAGACGTTGGTCGCTAACCAGAATGAGCTCCTGGTGTAACTCAGCCCGCAGGGCTGGCCGATCGTCCGGTTCACCGCCGACACGGTCGCCCGGATCGCGGCCGACTGCGACGCGCTCGCGGCGCGGGTCGGCGAGTCGGCCGGCACCACCCGCATCCGCCTGGTCGACGGCACCGTCCGCCAGACCGAGCGGGCCGGCACGCCCACAGAGTCGACCAGCACCATCACGGCCGACGTCGACTGCTACTACGTCCTCGACGGCTGGAGCTGGCAGGTCACCGACCCGCCCCTGCGTGAGCAGCCGACCTGAGCCGCGATCTGCCTGATGTGCCCGGGCAGCGGCTGCGCCACATCCCGGGCACCCCGGCAGATGCGCGCCGCAATCGGCACCCCACACCCACGCCACACCTTCGACGTCAACCTGGAAGGAGCACGGTGGACACAGCCCAGGACTGGCAGGAACTGCTCGACCTCACCACGGCGTGGGGCGAGGCCAGCCGCCGCAACGACACGTCTTTGCCCAGCGACGACGACCTGTGGGCGTACGCCCGCCACCACCGCCTCGGGCTGCCCGCATCCGTCGACGACCTCCTCGTCGACGACCTGCGGGACGCCTTCAACGCCGGCCGGCGCCCCCACCTGATCGACCTGGACGCCCTCGCCGCCCACCTGGCCGAGCAGGGCCGTCCGGCTCTGGTCGCGCACAGCGGCGGCAACACCGCCACCCTCTACACCGGCAGCCGCTACACCGACCGTCTCGGCGACACCCGATGGTCAGTGACCGCCGGGCCGGGCTGGTTCGACGCACCCGGCCGCCGCCGGCCCGTCGCGGACACCAGCGAGTTCACCATCGGTCCCGACGACCAGGACAGCTGGTGGTGCGTCCGGGTACCCGAACACACACCACCACCGCGGAAGTGTGCGCGCTGGTCATCGCCACCATCGACGAGGTCGAGGCGCGGCGGGCTCGGCTGTCCGCTGCCGCGTCGGCCGCCGCCGGCGCCGTGGTCAGGACGGTGGCCGCACGGTATCCGGAACTCGGCACCGCCATGCCGGACCCCGGTCGCGACCTCGTCCGCGACGTCGGCGACCTCATCGCGGACTGGTTGCACGCACGGCTGCCCGCGCCGCGGGCCGCCCCGCCCACCATCACCGACCGGCCACGCGGTCAGGAAGGGAGGAGACCGTGACCCGGCCCGTATGCGGCGCCTGCGCCACCCCCGGCGGGGTGCGGGACGGTCGGCCGTGGTGCGACACCTGCCGCATCTGGCTCGTCCTGCACGAGCCGACCGGCCAGTGGGTCAGCTACGCCGACCATGCGTCACGGGACCGAGCCGCCGAGACGGCACGGCGCATCGCCGCCTCCGCCCGCCAGGTCACCGACAACCTGCCCCAGGTCCACCGGATGCTGCCCGAGGGCTGGACGGCCAGACCTCACCAGGCAATGGACGGCGTTCCGTACGCGATCGCCATCCACGCGCCCGGCGGAGTCATCGAGGCGACAACCTATCTGCACCCACCCACCGACACCTCCGGCTGGCACGTGAGCGTGCACAACCGGGTCACCGGGGTCGGCTTCCCCTCCTACACCGACGGCGGCGCCCGCGTGGCATCGTTCGACACCGTCGAGGCCGCCGCCACCGACGGGATCAGGCTACTTCGCGGCGAGATCCACGACCTGGCCTCACGCCGGCACCGCTGACCGGACCAACCTGCCCACAGTCCAGGCAGAGGTACCGGCGTACCACGGTGTCCGTGACCACAAACCCCCGTCGGCCCGATGCCTACCCGATGACGCATCGCTGAATGCCATCACTGCGGTCGGGTCACCACGCCGGGCCGGACGGCGAATTCCTCCACGCCAGGCCCGCCACATTCGCATGAAGCCCCTGGCCTCCGGGTGACCCGGCCACCGCCGCGACCTGCTCGACCAAGCAGCCGAACACGCGGAAGACAGCAGTTCCCGTGGAGCCGAACGCAACGGGCCATCTGACTGCACCAGCCGACAGACGAATTCCGGCGGGCCACTCACCGGCACCCGCCTCGTCCGTCTGCGCTGCGTGTGGACTGCCTCAGCCCTGACTGACCTCACGGACGGGGCGGGCGAGGCCCTTGCTACCGACCTCACCCGCCCCCTGCACGAGCAGGAATGTCGTGCCAGGACTGCACCGCCGGCTCACGGAAGCGCTCCGGAACCGGCCGCACCCAGCCCCGTGTCGCGTCGCCCTCGCCTCGCCGCCGGCCAGCTGCGCGCCGCCGTCGATGCGCAGCTCGCCCACCCCGATCTGGACCCCATACCCGCCGACATCGGCCGGGTCCTCGACCGCGCCCACGGCGGCGTCCTGCGCGCCTGCCCGTGTCTGGTCGAACTCGGCCGCTCCCGACAGACCGACACCCGCCCGCGCCGCTTCCGCGCGGCCACCGAAAGGACCCGTCATGGAAGACCATCCCTACCCCACCGACACCAGCAGTGGGGCCCTGCCCGAGCAGACGCCGTGGACCGCCGAACAGATCACCGACCTGCTGCACGCCGGACTCCAGCAAAGCCGCGGCGGAATGCCGGACGACACCGTCCTGCGCGCCACCGCAGACCTCATCGCGCAGCAGGTGGCGCTCCTGCGCCGCGCCGACACCGACCTGATCGACACGCTGCGCGGCGCGCTCACACAGGCCGATGACACCCTGCGCGACAGCAACAGCGCTCTGGAATACCGGTATCAGCAGTTCGTCGACCTCGTCCGACGCTGGATCATCTGGGCGGTCAACACTGGCACCCTGTCCGTCGCCGACGCCAACAACGCCCTGCACTACCTGACCATGCCGCCACCCCTGCGCACCCACTTCGAGGCGACCGTCCACACCCCTTTGGCCGTCGACGTCGACGCCGCCACCACCGACGACGCCGTCGCCTCGGCGCAGCACCTCCTGCGCGTCGACCTGCGCAGCCTCGATGCGGCCGTGCGCCCCACCGAACCGTGGCAGCTGCGGCTACGCGTCCTCGACCAACCGTCAACGCACCCCGACCAGCAGCAGTACCGGTACCGGGTGGTGTGGGTGGTGCCGCTGGTCGTCACGGTCAAGGCCCTCGACCACCGCGAGGCCATCCCCATCGCCGTCGACATGGTCACCGCCGACCTCGACCACCTCGACGTCGCCCACGCCCACACCGTCGACATCCGCGCCGTGGACATCACACCGGTCCACCACAGCGACTACGACCCCACCACCGACTGACCCCGCGGTCTGTTCCTGACCCCCGGGTGACGCACCGACAGGTGCTCCCCCTGGACGCCGAAATCACACCCATGCGGTGCCCGGCGCCCCAGCGCCGGCACCGCACTTTTGAGTGGAAGGCACAACCTCTGATGCCCTCGACCCACACCACCCACGAACCGACCGCCGGTCCCACCCGACACCACACCACCGGTCCCGCCGATGTCGCGACAACCGACAAGGCCCGCGACCCCGTCGACGACCTACCCCACCGGCGGGGGTGCCGATGATGGACGGGCGTCTCCTCGCCGCCGGCATCGCCGTCGCGGTCGCACTCACCCTCACCGACATCGTCCTGCGGCTACGCACCCGCCACGACACACCACGACGGTCACCAGCCGACCTGACGATCACCGCCGCCGCCACCCTCACCACCCTCGGCCTGGCCGGCATCGCCGGCGCCGTCAGCTACGACCATCTCCGCGAACTCGCCGAGTCCCGAGGCGAAACCGGCTGGCGAGCCCACGCCTTCCCACTGACCGTGGACGGCGTCGAAATCGTGGCGACCCTGACCATCCTGGCCGACCGACGCGCCGGCCGCCCCTCCACCTGGGTCACCTGGACCGCGCTCGTCGCCGGCGGCATCGCCAGCCTCGGCGCGAACATCCTCGTCGCCCAGGACGACCTGATCGCCCGGATCATCGCCGGCTGGCCCGCCATCGCACTCATCGCCGCGATCAAAATGCTCTCCGGCATCCTCGAACACGCCCCACGACACAACACCCCACCCGACCGATGCCCTCCAGCCTTTTCCACCAGTACGACCGCGGATCCGGCCGATGCGCTCGACAGCGCGCCGACCGAGAACGTGTCGCGACACGAACCGCCCGCCACACCCGACGACCCGACCGTGTCGCAATCCGACGACACCGACGGTGACGCGGCAGCCGCCGACGACTGGCCGGTCACGCTCATGCGCCGCATCCCCGTCAACCCCGAGCCCTACCAACGCTGGCAGGCAGTCTGGGCTGACCTGAAAGCCGGCCACACCGACCTCAAGGATCTCGCCCGGCGACACCGCTTCGACGTGCGCTCTGTCCAAGCGATCCGCCGCGCCGGACAACTCGGCATCCTCGACCACCCCGACCCGCCCGCACGACGCCTCGCCGCACTCCCCACCGCCACCGGACACCACGAACCACCACCCCAGCCGGCCACCGATACCCAACCGGCCTCACCGTGACCGACCCCGCCGCCTCGGTAAGCCACCCCCACGTTCGTCGGGAAGCCGGGTTCTCTGCTGGCATCCGCCGCCAGTTGTGCACAGGCCGAGCGGATCTCGGCTGCTGACCAACCCTCAACAAGCCCTGGCGTCGGGAACGGCGGGCACGTGACATCACCAACCGTCTCCCCGACGCCAGGGCCCCAATCCCTGCCCGAACCGCTACTGACGTCACAGCCGCTGCAAGCCCCGCACTCGACCGTGCCGCAGATGCGGCCATTTTTTGTGCCCACAACCCAGCAGCCACAAGCAACACAAACCACGAATACCGCACCGAAAAGGGCGGCGAACTTCAACGACTGCCGCCCCCACACCTGGAGGACCTCATGACCACGCCAGCAACCGCCTCTATCCGCTACCGCACGCCCGGGGCACGACGGTGAGCCGCCGCCTCGCCACCATCCTGCTCGCCGTCAGCCTCGCGGTGATCTTCACCTGTCTCGCCGGCACCAGCGTCCTGGTCGGCACCCCCGCCATCGGCTGCGCACCCGGCCCCGCCACCTCCCTACCGCCAGCCCCCGCCGCCGGGTGGCCGACCATCGGCCGCTGGGACCGCGACCAGGTCAGCAACGCCGCCACCATCACCGCCGTCGGCGCCCGCGACGGCGTACCCGCCCGCGGCTGGGTCATCGCCGTCGCCACCGCCATGCAGGAATCCAGCCTGCGCAACCTCCCCGGCGGCGACCGCGAAAGCATCGGCCTGTTCCAACAACGCCCAAGCCAAGGATGGGGCACCCCACAGCAACTCCTCGACCCCGCCCACGCCGCCGCCACGTTCTACGCCACACTCCTGACCGTCCCCCACTGGCAGAGCATGCCGCTGACCGAAGCCGCCCAACGCGTCCAAATCTCGGCCCACCCCAACGCGTACGCGAAATGGGAACCCGACGCCACCCTGCTGGTCACCACCATCACCGGCGGCAACCTCCCGTCGGACGGATCACCAGCCGCCGAGAACTGCGACGTCACCGGACCGTGGACCCAACCGATCCACGCCCCCGTAGGATCCGGATTCCGGACCGCCGCACGCCCCGGGCACGACGGCGTCGACCTCGCCGCCCCACGCGGCACCATCATCCGCGCCGCCTCCACCGGAACCGTCACCCGCGTCCGCTGCAACGCCATCGACCGCCGCGACGGCAGCAACTGGGGCTGCCACCGCGACGGAAACCCCAACCACACGACCGGATGCGGCTGGTACGTCGACATCCTGCACGATCAAGGAATCATGACCCGCTACTGCCACATGGACAAGCCGCCCCTGGTCCAACCAGGCCAGCCCGTCACCGTCGGCCAACCCATCGGTCTCGTCGGCTCCACCGGACACAGCTCAGGCCCACACCTGCACTACGAGATTCACACCAACGGCGACTCCAGCAGCGCAGGCGCCCAAGATACCGTCCCGTGGGTCTGTGGATCTAAAGGTGTTTCCGGCCTGACCTGCCGGGCGTTGTGCCTGGTGAGGAGGGTGCCGTGATGACCGCGACACTGAACGACCAGACCGGACGGAAGAAGCGGCCCGAGCCGTCGGCGGAGGCGAAAGCCGCCGCTGAGCTGGTTCGGGCCGCGAAGGAGCAGGGCTTGTCGTTGACGGGTCCGGACGGGCTGTTGAAGCAGTTGACCAAGACGGTCCTGGAGACCGCGTTGAACGAGGAGATGACGGAGCATCTCGGTTATGCCAAACACGAACCCGACGGCGCCGGCTCGGGCAACATCCGCAACGGCACTCGGTCGAAGACGGTGTTGACCGACGCGTCGGGACCGGTGCAGATCGACGTGCCGCGGGACCGGGCGGGCACGTTCACCCCGCAGATCGTGCGCAAGCGGCAGCGTCGCCTGTCGGGCGTCGATGAGGTGGTGTTGTCGTTGTATGCCAAGGGTTTGACCACCGGGGAGATCTCGGCGCACTTCACCGAGATTTACGGGGCTTCGGTGTCCAAGGAGACGATCTCGCGGATCACCGACAAGGTGATCGAGGAGATGACCGACTGGTCCCACCGGCCCCTGGACGAGATCTACGCGGCGGTGTTCATCGACGCCATCGTGGTGAAGGTGCGGGATGGGCAGGTGGCGAACAGGCCGTTCTATGCCGCGATCGGGGTCACCCTCGACGGGGACAAGGACATCCTCGGGTTGTGGGCCGGCTCGGGTGGTGAGGGCGCGAAGTTCTGGATGAGCGTGCTCACCGACCTGCGCAACCGGGGCGTGAAGGACGTGTTCTTCCTGGTCTGCGACGGGTTGAAGGGCCTGCCCGATGTCGTCACGAACGTGTGGCCGCAGACGATCGTGCAGACGTGCGTGATCCACCTGATCCGCAACACCTTCCGGCTCACCTCGCGGCGCTACTGGGATGAGCTGAAGCGCGATATCAAGCCGATCTACACCGCCGTCAACGCCACCGCCGCGAGGGCCGCGTTCGACGACCTGGCCGAGAAATGGGGCGGCCGGTATCCGGCGGTGATCCGGCTGTGGGACAACGCGTGGGCGGAGTTCATCCCGTTCCTCGACTACGACCTGGAGATCCGCACCGTCATCTGCTCGACCAACGCGATCGAATCGTTGAACGCCCGCTACCGGCGGGCGGTCAAGGCCCGCGGCCACTTCCCCAACGAGCAGGCCGCGTTGAAGTGTCTGTACCTGGTGACCCGATCCCTGGACCCCACCGGGGCAGGCAGAACCCGATGGACGATGCGCTGGAAACCCGCCCTGAACGCCTTCGCCATCACCTTCAGCGACCGCTTCCCAGCCGCTGAAACCTACTAACCAAGATCGCCGGAAACACCCTTAGAGCGTGTTTGAGAAGGTCTGTTGTGGACGGCGTGGCGGCATGACATCCAGCGGTGGGGCGGGCAGGGTGGCGCGGTGTCTGCGCGCCGTGGCTACCCTTCCGACCTGACTGACGCCCAGTGGGCGCTGATCGAGCCGTTGTTGCCGGAGCCGAACACGGACGGCCGCCGGGAGAAGCATCCGCGGCGGGAGCTCGTCAACGCGATCCTGTACGTGGTGCGGTCGGGGTGTCCGTGGCGGTACCTGCCGGCGGATCTGCCGCCGTGGCAGACGGTGTACTGGTACTTCACCCGGTGGGAAGAAGCCGGCGTGACCGAGGAACTCCTGACCACACTGCGGATCAAGGCACGGGTGCAGCAGGGCCGTCAGTCGCAGCCGTCGGCAGGGATCATCGACTCCCAGAGCGTGAAGGGCGCCGACACCGTCGGCCGGGACACCCGAGGCTACGACGCGGGCAAGAAGATCAACGGCCGTAAGCGGTTCATCATCACCGACACCCTCGGCCTGCTGGTCACCGTCACCGTGCTCGCCGCGTCATGGCAGGACCGCGACGGCGCCAAGACCGCCCTGCTCCACGCCTACATGCTCACCCCGATCCGGCACGTCTACGCCGACCAGGGCTTCACCGGACGGCTGGTCGACTGGACCCGCGACACCCTACGCACGACGCTGGAGATCGTCCGCAAACCCGCCGACCAACGCGGCTTCGCCGTCCACCCCCGCCGCTGGGTCGCCGAACGCACCCTGGCCTGGCTCACCGCCTGCCGCCGCCTGGCCCGCGACTACGAACGCCACCCGACTGTCTCCGAAGCCCTCATCCGCTGGGCCGCCATCACCGGCATGACCCGCCGCATCACCCGCGGCCGACCGGCACGGCGTCAAGCCCGCCGCACCTTCAACCAGACCTGATCAACCCCATCTCAAACACGCACTTAGCGAGACAGGCCCCGTCCCGTTCATGATCGCCGTCGGAGCGCCACTGGGTGAATCCCCAGGGTAGGACGGCCGCTTATGTCGGGGTACTGGCTGGTCAGAGCGACCACGGTGGACAGCCGCCCGACCAGCAGCTCGGTGACGGCACTGGCGATCACGTCGCTTGGACAACTGTCGGCGTACAGGTCCGAGTGCAGAGGCAGGTAGGGCTGCAAGCGCACATCGGCGCCGAGTTCGGTCTACGTCCGGCGACTCGCCGCCTGACCTGACAGCGGTCCGAGTCGGTGACGTTGCGTAACGGGTGTTGCTGGGCCAGCCGTTTCCTCGGGTAGCAGATTCGGCCGATGAGCGGATGCTCTGCGCGGAGCTCTCGCATGTCGCTACGACAGTCTGCGCAGCCGCGCGAGTGGCGCGCCGATGCGGCCAGCAGAGGCTGGCCGTGATGACTACGACGTGATCGGCGGCGCCTCGTTCACACGCATACCGCGCTGCGTTCGCCGTTGCTCGCTGCCGCGGCGGAGCATGCACCGGATCACGCTGCGAGGCGACATCTCGGTCGGCCAAAGAGTCAGTAGAGTGCGGCGCGTGAAGAGATATGCCTGACTTCTATCGGGTCATCGTCGACGCGGGGCCACGACCTCGCGGCGTCGGCCAGAAACATCGGCGCCTTCAGTACGAACACCTTCGATGTCGCCGGAAACCTCGGACGAGCCGACCTGCTGTCGGCCGACGAGGCGATCGCAAACCTGCTCAAGGGGGCCGAACTTAAGCACCTAGTGATCGGCTTCACGGCCGGTGCCGTCGCGGTCGGCGGCACCGTCCTCACGGTCAAGGCCGCGCCGCACATCAAGGGCTGGATCAACGGCATGAAGTCGAAACTGAACGGCGAGGCCGACAGGCAGCCGGCCCGGGAGGGTGACGCCGAGACGGGCTTTCCCCAGCAGGTGGAACTGGCGCTGGAGGACCTCCGGGCAGGTATGAGCAGTGAGGAAGCGCAACGGCGGATCGCGATGATCATGATTGCCGCGGCTTTCATCGCGGACCAGATCCGAGCGCTGTCCCACGCTCGCGTCGAGGACGCCGAGGCGCCCCGGGAACTGCGAATGGCACTAGCGAAGCTCTCCGCCGCTGACCTCACGGACACCGTCAACCGAATGCTCGAAGCCAACTCTTCGCTACTCAGCGACGAGACCTCGGCCGCGTTCATGAAGATCTTCGAGGGCGGTCGGTTCGTCGAAGGCGCGTACGTGCCGCTTCGCAACGACAAGGTCAGGGACGCGCTCCGCCTGAAGAACGACGAGGACTAACCACGGTCCGGCCGGGAGCCGCGCGGCCGGACCGCCTCGTCAACACCGCCCACTTGAGGCACAGAGAACCTGAGACTCGCGGTTACCCGAAGTAGTTGAGACGATAGGCGGGAAACAATCATGCTTGCGGATCTGGCCGATGAGCGTGCGTCCCTCCCATGCCACCAGACAGCGACAGTTTGCGGTGATTGTTTCCTATATTCTGCGCTACACGTGATCCGTGCCGTTTATCGAAACGCGAGTGCCGTAATCGCCAAGGTGTCCGAGAAGTTGTCGCCCCACACCAGCGACTACGGACGCCACCTCGCCAAGAACTCTGCGACCACCGCCGTAACCTGACCCACATCCGACGCGAATGATTCCCAGGTATGCCCCGGCAGCAGGGCTTCAACTAGGCCACACATTGGCATCGTCAAGTCAGGTTGAAACCTTGGATCGTTCATTTCATAGTGAACACATCGGTTTCGGATCTTCAGGCCCGCGGTCGAAACTATTCGCTTGGCTGGATCGCCGTCAAGTATTGCCTGCAGCTGCGTGATCGCTGGTGACACTAAATCTGGATACAAGCCAGCAATTCGGCGAAGTGCGGTCAGGCAGTGGTACGCGGTTATCGTCTGCGCTCGAAAGACTGCCCCCTGGTGCCCGTGGGCAGCAAGTGGAAGAACAAGTCTAGATGTATTAAGATCTGCTTCGATCAGAAGCAACAACATCTTCAATTCCAGTGGAAAAATGGTCTCGAACCGGCCGGCAAGGTATCGATGCGGTCGGCAGTTACGTGTGCGGATCGTCAGGCTAGAGAAGTCGATGGTGGCCTCGGGCTCGTCAATGACGAATGTGGCACCGCACATCACGGCGACTGCACCACCCCATTCACTTGAGACTTCAGCTAGCGCCTGGCCGATCTTGTTGAGATCCTGCTCGCTTGGATTTATCCCCAGCCGATACGAGGCTGGCACTGTAGCGCCTATGAGTGAGTCGCCAAGGAAGTACAGGCCTAGGTCCGTCTCTGCCCAGCGAACCCACCACCGAGCCTTACCGGTGAAGGCATCTCGATGCATGGCCAGTGCGTCGCGGAACTCCGCCAGCACATCGGTCAGAGTCTTCTTATTATCGTCCAGGATCTTAGTCGTATGCCGGCTGCGCGCAGTTATCGCCGCGTATTTATCAGACAGTTCGGCGGCGAACTCCGGGATACCCACGTACCTGGAGGTGGAACGGATAGCCGTCGCGCCCTCGTGTGCGATGCGTACGAAGTGGTGGCTTAAGAATAATCCTACGTAACCTGTGACAAGATTATCTAATGCTGTCGATCGGGCGAGGTCGGCTACCCATCTCCCGTCCTCGTACATCAGCTTTCGCGCCGCCCAGCCGCGAAGCTCATCCATGTCTATTCCTGGCCCTGGACGGATCGGGACATGGAGCGGAAAGGCCGTCCCCTGAGCCGGGTGTAATTCGGTCATCGCGACTCCTAAATTTGGCGGCCCGTGGCATGTGCCTCCAGACCGGCAGGCTCCGACTAGTGTTCCTGGCGGTCCGTGGATTGAGGTGACGCCTATAGTGCTCGGCGAGCAGAGATCGCCGCTGCGCTCTGTCGAGCGCCAGGATGGATGCCGGGCCTGCTCTGCGCGGCTGCCGCTTGGCAATAGGTAGACCTACGGCTGAACAGCCTGCTAATTATAAGACCATCGACAGCAATGCCCCTAGACCTTTTTCGGGTCAATGTCATGAATGACCTCCGCAGGTTCGTTACCCTCCAGGCCGGGCAGACTATCCGCCTACAGCGTCAATCGCTACCGAGTTAAAACTCACGCGAGTCGTGACGGCGTACTGATCTGCCACGAAGGAGGCGTGGCGATCCGAGCAGGTCCGACACACCTATCTGGTCCTGCCAGCTGGGCATGCCGGCCTTCGCTCTTTAGGAGGCCGCTTCGTAGCAGCGCTCGCGTTCCTGCTGCCACAACTCGTCATCGCTCAGCGAAACATACTCGGGTCGCATCTTTCGAGCGAGGCCGTAGAAGCCCGAACTCGGTCGGTCGGTGCTGCGGGAGACGACCAGCGCGCTCCACAGCGGCTCACCTTTGTCGAACGCTCGACGGGAGACTCTATCGAGCGGCTGGCTCAGGAAGTCCGGCCTGGTTTCCACCCGCTTTGCGAGGGGGCCATAGCCGATCAGTCCCTTCGCTGTAGCGACGCCGAAAAGGATGTCCGCGATGCGATCAACTCGGTCGACCTCGAACGTCTCAGCCATCCGGCCACGGTAGAACAAGTCTGACCTGCGACGGTTCATCTGATCCGCCAGACATATGGCCATCCGGATGCTTTGAAGTGTCCCCTTCTGGCCGCAGACCGCGCGCCCGGTCAGCGTCCGCTCGTAGCCGATGAGCGGATGTGATCAGCCCGGCATGCACGCTCATAGCCGCTGCCGGTGCGCGATCGGGCGTGCTACAGGTTCCCGGACTCTGGCCAGTTGGACCAGTGCGTGTTGGGTGGCGTGTCTGGTGCGTACCGGCTCACGTCTCCTGTCGTCAGTACGTCGGCGAGCTGGCGGAAGGTGATTGACTGGCTGGGAGGTGTGTCCTGGAGAAGGTCGGGGTGGTGCCACTGATCCAGCCGCATGATCTCTGGGATGTCGGCCGGGATTCGCCGCCGCAGCTCGACTTCGTCGGCCAGGAGCAGATCCCGGTGGTCCGGCACGAGCCGGCGAAGCACGTCGACCAGATCCTCGCCCCGGTCGGCGGCTACTGCGATCCGTCGGCCTCGTACCACAATCGATGCTCCCTGATAGGTCTCGGGCTGGTCAACGTCCTCGATCTCGTCCCAGTTGTCGACCCGGCTGAGGAAGTCCTCGTTGACGTAGCCCGGTTCGCCCTCGGTCAGACAGTTGCCGAAGATGTGAAGGACGTCGATGAGGTTGCCAGCCCTGGGCGAGTATCCCAACGTTTCAACGATGAGCGCCCATCGCTGCGCGTCGCGGTAGGCGTGAAGCCGGGCATCGACCGCGTAGTAGTAGCCGTGGCCCAGGTCCGGAAACGTGAAGTCCGCGGCTGCGGTGTCGAACTGGTCGAGGATCTCGGCAGAGCGCATGATCGTGGAGTGTAGCCACGGGTTCTCCACCATGATCGGTACACGCACATGCCGCGGATCGGGTGCGAGATCGGCGCAAACGTGCTGGAAACAGGGGTGGCGCTCGGTCAGGTGTCGGGTTCAAGCCCGCCCTGTTTTTCCTCGCCGGTGTCGAAGAACCTCGTCAGGTAGGTCGGCGGATCCAGGTCGCTGGCCCGTAGCAGCGAGAAGACCTCTGCTCCATGCCCGGGCTCATCAAACAGCCGATACGCCTGGGAGAGTCCTACATAGTCCATGTCGGGGTGCTCCGCCGCATTGCCGAGCGCCTCGTCCTCGGCCAGTCCGATCGCCTCGTCGAAACCTGCGGCGCGCCACAGCGTCAGCCGTTCCTCGTACAACTGGCTCGCCGAGTCGGAGCCCACACGGAAGACGCAGCGGACGCAGAACCAGCCAACCTCGTCCTGCGTCTGTTCGTTCGGCTTGGTCATCGACCCATCGTCTCGCTCCGGCTCGCCGGAAGCGAGCCCACCGAGGCGACGGTGGGTCTTCCACAGAGCGCCTGCCGCGGAGATGACGTTGGTGCCCGACCGCTGTGGCGTCCGGACGTAGCCGGGGGGACGTCGCCGCAGGGCCGTGTCGGACCATCCGCTTAGGGTGTCCGGCATGTTCTTCGTGTGCCGGTGGCGGGAGGAGTCGCCGTTCAGCAAGCGGGTGGTCACCGTGCCGGACGCGACCGTGCTGGACTGGTTCCGCCGCGGCTGGGAGCACGACGACCCGCACGCATGGATCGACAGCGAGTTGGGCGGCGACGTCTACGGCTTGGAGTCGATCTTCGAGGAGGCCCGGAATCGGAACCTGCCTCGTCCGGAGTCCGTTGACGACCTGCGTGCGCTGTTGACCGAGCACCTGTGGGTGGAGGGCGACGACGAGGACACCTTCATCCGACTCGGTGAGCACGCCCTGCGCGTGCGTACCGATGACGACGAGGTGGACCTGGCCTACTACTTCCTCGACGCCGCCGCCGTTGACGCGTCGCCTGACCGGCTCGCGTTCCTGCTGCACGACACCTGGCCCCTGCCCACCAGCACGGCCGCCTGCGGTGCGGTCTTCAACCCTGCGGTGCCCGTCCAGACCGTCCGGCTGGTTCCGCCCGGCCCCGAGTCCGTCTACTCGGTGCGTCTCTGCTGGCAATCACCCGATACCTACCGGAATCTGGACCTGCCGGGTGCCACCGTGTTCCCCGGCCTGACCCTGCCGGACCTCGCCACCCATCTGCGCGACGCCGACGACCTCGACGCCCACACCTGGCCCCACGACGCCCAGCTCCTGAAAGCCCTCGTCGCCCCGGAAGACAACGACGTCGGCTCGGCCCTGCGACGCTACGCCCGGCTACCCGGCTACGCACCCTCGCCCGCCGGCCTCGACCACGCGCCCACACCCGACCCGACCCGTGAAGACGTAGGAGAGCCGGGAGCCGCGCGGCGGCCTACCGAATCGCTGATCCGGCTCGACCCCCACATCGCACAAGTCGCCCGATACATCGATGACTTCTTCGGGTTCGACCAATGGTTCCTCTTCGAAACCCGGTGGGCAGCGGCAAACCCCGACCTGGCCCGCTCGCTGCTGCGCTACACGACCCACTGGGACCCATTCGAAGCATGAATCTGCACGACTGTCCCGAGCCTGCCTGAAGCCGGGCCGCCGCCCGCCCGCCGCATCACCTGTACAGCCCGTCCACACGCGCCTTGCCTACCAGCGCCATCCGGACATGCCGCCGACACCCCGCCCCTGACGCCAGTTCCGTCCGACGCCCCCGCCCCGTCCGGTCTCCCGCCGGCTGGTGGGCGCGTCGGCGATTATCGACATATGGATGATGTACCGAATGACGTGGAGCTGCAGATTTGCGAGGTTCGCGGCTCTGGTGAGACCGGGGCGACTGTGACCGTATGAAACCTCCGCGGCCCGGTCTTCCGCGGCGCCCGATTTCACCGAGTCAGCGACTCGGCGGAACCCATCGATCTCAAGCTGACTCACATCCTCTGGTACCACCGAACGGTCGATGAAGTTTCATCTGGTCACACGGCCCTGGTCACACTTCGCGGGTCAGGCGCGATCACTCTTCGGTCCCCCGCCAGAACCTCCTGGCAGCGCATCGAGGGCCGCAACCCCGCGGAGGCGCGGTTGCGCGAATGACGTATCGCACGAGCAACGGCCACGCCGGCGGAGGCTAACCCGAAAATAACGCAGCCAACGAGTTGGTCGGGAGCCACGACTACATGCTGCCCGGCGTAGGGCTTCCCGCGTGCCCCGATGTCGCAGGCCGCTCTTGAGGTAATCGTGTGTACGGATCTGGCCGAGCTGCGGTCGTACCACCAGTCAATAGGTAGCCGCTGTCCGCTCGGACGGGCTTGAGGACGCCTCACCAACGGGCAAGACGCCCTCCGGACTCGGCCCGCTGGGGATAGCGGCCTTCAGTACGTCAGGGTGTTGCCGAACGGCCATGCGAACGGCCGGACGAGCGGCAGCCATCGCGTCAGCACCCCGACGGGCAGCTCCTGCAGCTCGCCGCCGACTTCGAGGAAGCCTCGGATAAGCCGGGCCTCGGACGGGGGGACCTGCTGCGCGGAGAGGAAGGCGCTCACGGTGGTGGGGTCGTCGGCCGCGATGAGGTCGAGCGCGACGGGCATCCGGTTGGGCAGCCCGAGCGCAAGCGCGACAACGGTGATGAGCTGAGCGGAGGCACCGGGCTCGGCCAGGAGCCTGCTATGCGATTCGTCCATCATCGTGCGGGCGCGGATCACGCGGTAAACGTTGAGGAAGCGTTTCGTCCGTCGCGGTGACGTGCCGACCAGTGGCGCGACCGCAGCGAGCAGGGCCAGCTCCGGGTCGTCGAGCACGAGCGCGTTGACGGCCGCCAGCTGCATGTCCGCGGGCCGGCTCACGGCCGGTCGGCCGGTGGAATCGGACCGCGCCGCGCCTGGCGCGGCCCGGGAGGGCTCGGCAGCGTCGGCGGCCGCCCGCTCTGCCGCGGGTTGGTCCGGCCCAGTCGTCTGGCTGGCGACGGCCGCGTTGATCAGCAACGCGGCGCACCGGTCGACGGTCATGTCGGGCAGGCCGTAGCCGAGCTGGAAGATCTTGTCGAGGTAGTCGGTGGCCGTCGTCGCGGTCGACGCGTCCTCGCCGGACTCCAGCAGCACCGAATGCTCCTCGCGCAGCGACCGGATGAGCCACCGCGCGTCGACGCCGACCACCACGACGAACAGGGGCAGGGCCAGCAGCAGGTGAACCGCCTCCAGGACCCTGACCACCATCGTCGGCGAGCACCGGTCGAGGTCGTCGATGTAGAGAATGATCCGGTCGACCGGCTTCGCATCGCCGGCGCTGTCGAGGGCGGTCGTGAAGTAGGAGTTCAGGTCCTCCAGGTCGCGGTGAGCCTGCGCCACGACGCCGAGGTACTGCCGGTAGTCGGCGCTGTTCACCCGCTCGGCCAGGTAGTGCTCCAGCAGCCGCGGCCCGTGGAGCTGGTCGAGCTCGGCGGTGGCCTCGGCGACGCGCGCCTGGGCCTCGGCCAGCTGGGCCAGGGCACCGTCGCGCTGGTCCTCGATCTCGCGGAGCTCCCGTTCGGCCGCCTCGCACTTGCTCTGGTGCTCGCGATCGAGCGCGGCGACACGTTCGTCGACCAGACGCTGCACCGCCTCGGCGGGCCGGAGCAGCCGGCGGGCGAGATCCGTCTGTCGCCGCAGCCAGGCCGCGCCTCCGGCGGCCAAGGCACCCAGCTCGGAAATCCGGAGGATGACGGGGGACAGCCACGTCGTACGGCCGTCGAGCAGCGCCGCGATGCCCAGGCCTGCCGCCCCGACGAGCGCGGCCGCGACCAGCCCCAGGAACAGCGGTGTCTGCCACCAACGTCCGGCGGTCGCGAGCGCCCAGCCGCGCCCGGCGAGCTGCCGCACCTCCGCAGCGGCGTCGGCGAGTTCGCGAGCACTGTCCCCGGCTTTCTGTAGTCCGAGCGTCTGTCTGGCCTCGTCGAACTGTCCGCGGACCTCGGTATCGAGCGTGAACGCCTTCCAGGAGTCCTTGAGGGTGGCCTGCTTCGCCTTGTTCCGGGCTTCTTGGTAATCGATCTTGATCTGCTGGAGCCGATCGGCCGCGACATCGGCGGTCGCCTGGGCCGCCTGTACTTTGGCCTGCGCTTCGGCCTTCGCCTCAGTCACCGCCGTGATCTTGGACATGGCGGCGTCGAGCCGTTTCTCGGCCGCCGGGCCGTCGCCGTGCAGGGATGAGAAGATCCGATGGATGAGGCTTGCCCACAGGTTTCCCTCGGCGTAGTGCCATGCGTTGAACCAGACACTCTCGACCTTGCGGCACAGCCCTGGCAGCTCATCGTCGGCCAGCGCCTTGACCTCGCGCTCAAGGGTGCGCATAAAGAATGTCTTGCCGCTGCCCCACTTGCCGTACACGCCGAAGGCCAGCGGCGGTTTCAGGCTCCGCGATGCCAGCAGCACCGCCACCGCGTCGGAGTCGGCCTTGATTCCGAGCATGTCGCGCGTGAGCCCATGCTCGCCGGCGAACCCCGGCACAATCCACCGCGGTGCGATGGCCGGCAGCTCAACAGCCCCGTCGTCGAACTGCTCGCCGACACCGCCGTCGGTCTGCTCCACCGCGGCGTTGCGGGCAATGGCGAGATCGCGAACGGTCCCCCTGTTGACCTGTTCGGGCTGTGGAAAGTCTTTGGCCTTCGCCGCCTGAACAAGCTCCTGATACAGCAGGTCCAGGGTTAGCAGCTGCGGACCGCCGGGGACACCGTCGGTCAAGAGCCGAAGCAGCTCACCGGTGAAGGCGGTGTGCCGGCTTCCCGGCTGGGCGATGGCCAGCCGGTTGCCACTGGTGGCGGTCAGCGTGTAGGTGCCTTCGATCGCGGTCAGTGCTCCCAGCGGAGCCTCGCTCGCCATCACCCCTTCGAGTGCCCGGCCGCTGTAGCAGGCATCGATGATGAGAACCTTGTTCGCGGCGGTCGAATCGAGCAGCGCCTCTCTGACGGCGTCGAACGCCAACGCGGTCACCCGCAGCTCCTCCGGGTCGACGTCCGGCAGCCCCAGATACAGTTCACCCCGGTGACCGAGCCAACCGTGCCCCGCGATGTACACCAGCAGCGTGTCCTCGGTGCTCCGAACCTGCCGGCGCAACGCCCGCTGCACGGTGAGTGCCGAGTCCGGATTCAGCAGCTGCACGCAGGTACGCTGATCGAAGCCGCCCGCATCGCCGGTGAGCGCATCCGCCAGATCGGCGACGTTGTTCGCGACCCCAGGCAGGTCGGGCAGGTGCTCGGACCGATACTGGGCCGAGCCGATGAGGAGCAGCGAGGACCGTGCTCGGTCGGGCAGACGCATCGACGCTCCGGCGGATCGATCGGCAGGATCCATCGAACGTAACCTGCCGATTGCGCACGATCGATCCACCACGCGGACCTCAGTTACGGCCCGTGTTGCCGGCGAGTACTACCGTTGTAGCGGGTTGGCGACCATCTGCCCGCGGCAGGCACTGATTGGGCCGGACTCCGCCAGAGCGGGCATATCGACCACCAGGTTTCTGGCGACCTCTCTACAAAATCCGGGGCGGTTCACCCGGGCGCGCGGACCCGGATCTGCGAGCCCAGCGTGAGCTGCGGAGGGAGGCCGCTGCGTCCGCACTCGCCGACGGAGCCGTAGTGGCGGATTCCGCCTGTGTACGTCTGGTGTACCTGGCTCTGTATTAAAACTCTCGTACACCGACACCAGCTGTTGGGCCTGCCCAACTCGCCGGGGCGGTCCCGCGCGGAGGCGCTCGCCATCGAAGGTGGCGTAGGCAACGTGGAGCATGCCCCTGGTGTGGTGCCAGGTTCAGTGGTGAATCGGATTGCTCCGGTGTCGTCGTGCCTGCCAGGATGCCCGCCATGTCGATCGCCGAGACCTCTGCTGAGGATGCTCTGGTCGCGTTGCACACGTCGTTGGATGAACGGCGTCGGCCGGAGGAGGTCGCGCATCTGGTGTTGCGGGTGGTGGGCGGCCAGTTGGGGCTTCGGGACCGGATGGCGTTGGGGCGGGCGGCTCGTGCGGCGTCGCGGTGGAACGGGTGGAGTTCGATGTCGGCGGACTTCGCGCGGTCGGTGGGAGGTGCCCGTCAGATCGACGCCGCGGCGCGGCTGTTCGAGCTGCCGCGGGACGGCATCGACCCGGACGATCCCGTTTCGCTGCTGGATTTCTCGGCCCGCCTGAGTGAATCGTTGGGTGCCGTCGATCCGGCCCGGCTGGATTTTCTGCGTGATCGGTTGAATCGGGAGGGCCGGGCCGCGGCCGGGATCGAGTTGTCGAAGCGGCAGTACAACCGGCGGTTCCGGGTGACGCAGCGGCTGTCGGCGAAGGCCGACAGGTTGGCGGTCGAGCAGACCAAGCGGCATTTGACGATGGTCGCGCGGGCCGGGTTCGCGGGGAGCATCGAGCGGGATGCGTTTGTGGCTGATCCGTGGGCGGGGTGCTTCGTGGCGTATCTGACAGCCAAGCGTAAGTTGCGGCGGGAGTTCACGCTGTCAGGGCGGGACAACCCGTACGACGGCATTGCCGACCTGCTGTTCAAGCACTGCACCGCCAGCCCGGCGACGGACTGGTGGATGATCGCCCAGGCCCATCCGACGCCGGCGGTGCTCGCCCGGCTGACCGACGCGCAGCGTGGTGAGCTGCTGGGCCGGTGGTGGGCGACGATGCGCCAGGTCGCGTTTTTGCTCAAGCGGGTGTGGGTGGCCAGCAAGTTCGATCGGGCCACCATGATCGTGAGGCGGGGTAACGACTCGTCGACGTGGAACCTGTTGTGCGGCGCGTACAACGCCGCGCGGGCGGCGTGGATCGCGACGCTGGACGCCTCCGGCAGCCTTGGGCTGCTGGAGGCGTCCTGCCCAGGCAAGGCGATGATGCTGATCGCGGCGGACCTGGCGGCGTGGCACCGGTCGACCGGCGGCGGCTTGCACCCCGACGTGGGCGTGTGGGCTCGGCTGCCGCTGCCGTGGGATGTGCTCGACGGCACCGCCGCCTGCACCCGTACGGATGTGGAGGCGGCATGCGCCGATGGTGGCGTCGACCCGGTCACGTCGGGTTGGACAGGGCTCAAGCCACTGTCAGCCGTCGGGGTGTTCCGGCCCACGCCCGAGTTGGTGCATGGGGTGTCGATCGCGGACCCGTTGTGGGCGTCGATGCTGCGTGCTGGCGGGGCGTTCTCCGGCAAGACGATCAAGGGTGGCTTGGAGCAGTCGCTGATCCCGGGTGACGTCGTGGTCAGCGAGCTGCCGGAACGGGGTGGACACGTCGAGCCGTGATCGGGCAGCATGATCGCGCCCGTCGTAGCTCAGTGGTAGAGCGCCCGGCTCTGGCCCGGGTGGACTCTGGTTCGAGCCCGGTCGGCGAGGCCTGTGGAGGTCCGTTGTAGCTCAGTGGTAGAGCACCCGGCTAGGGACCGGGAGGACGCCGGTTCGAGCCCGGTCAACGGATCTCCCGGCCTTACCATCTGGGGCGCTGGAGAGAAGCGTGGGAAATGCACGTCAACGGCGAGTCGAGGCGGCGGGCCCCTCGGCGAGTAGCCGGTGGATCTCCACCTGAGCGCACTACGCCTCTTCCTGACCGGCGACCTGGACCTGTGTCGATGCATACTGCCAGGCCCCATCCTGGACACAGACGTACCCCAGCCAGATGCGGGACCACGTTGCTCAGGCCGGGCAGACCGCTCGCACCTCAACCGACGACTACCTCCGGCATCGACTGGAGATCCAGGTCGTGCCCGAGCCATGACCTGGACCGGAGGACGAGACGATGACGGTTGACTGGAGCCGGCTCGGGCACGCATACGGCCGGGCGACCGACACCCCGGGGCACCTGGTCGCGCTGGAGTTCGGTGATGTCGAGGCCCGGGAGGCCGCGCTGGATCACCTTGACATGGCGGTGCTGCATCAGGGTTTCCCGGAGACCGCGACCGCGCCGGCAGTTCGGGCCGTGACCGCGCTGCTCGCCGAGAAGCGAGCCCACCCGGACGCCGTCGAATCGCTTCTAGAGTTCCTCGGCGACGCGGCTATGAGCGTGACCCACCTCGCCGACGATCGCGACTTCGCCAAGATACTGCCGGACCTCGCCGATGCCGTGGCGCAGGCGTACCCGGTAGTGCTTCCGCTGCTCGCGGCGTCCCCGCCAGATCGGGCGCTGTTCCGCGCGGAGAATCTCGTGGCGATCGCGCGGTTGCAGTCCCTGGCGGACCGGCAGGAGGAACTGGCGGCGCTCGTCCTCGAGTGGTCGGAACGCGGCGCCGGGCCGCAGGCAGAGTGGATGCACTGCCTCGGCCAACTCGGCGTTGACCTCCGCGACCGGCTCTCCGACCCGAACCCAGCGGTCCGGCTCCGGGCCGCGCTGGCTCACGAGGACGACCCACACGCCCGTGAGCTGATCCTGGCCGCGCTGGCTGAGCCACCACCTCCGGGGGTTCACCAGTTCGCTCTCGTAGGCGCGGCGATCCGCGTGGCCGCTGACTTCGACGAGATCGCCACGGCTGCCTGCCAGGCGGCCAGTCGGGACAGTTGGGCCGGCTTCGACGACAGCTGGGGCGCGTTGGTGCGGTTCGCGTTCCCCAAGCCGTACGCGACGCACCGGCCCCTTACTGAACCGCAACGCGCACTGGTTCGGGCGCTGGTAACAAACGATCAGCTCTGGGACCCCACGAACGGGAGCTGCCAGCTCATCTTCAAGCAGGCCGGATTACCGCCCAGCCGGAGTGCGTGCCGCCGGCTCACTGAATGAGCGCATTTCAAGATCAGACGTCCGCTTCTGACGCGAATCGCTCGCCACGTAGCGTCTCGTTCAGCTCGGGCGACCGGAGCACGGTCGTAGCCGGTGAGCGCGTGGCGACCGAGTGCTCGTACCGGGCGATGGGGTTGGTGGCTGCTAGCGTTCGGCGCCATGTGGACCGAGGAGATGGTGGCGGGGCGGCCGGCTTGGCGGCACGTCGCGTCCGGCGTGGTGTTTCGAAAGGTGCCGGGTGGGACCTTCCGGATGGGTCTGTCCGAGGCGGAACTGGCGGCGGTACGCGTCATCGAGCGCGGCGGCGGAGTCGAGGACACTGTTGAGCCGTTCTTCGCCGGCGCCGGTGACGCCCAGCCGGTCCGTGAGGTGCGGGTCGAGTCGTTCCTTATCGCTCGGCATCCGTTGACGGTCGCGCAGGTGCAGCACTGGTTGCCCGAGTACGAGGACGACTACGCCGACGCGGAATCCGGCACGGCCCGGCTTGAGGATGACCTGGATGACCTCCTCGATGCGCTGCCGTTCCGGCTGCCCAGCGAGGCGGAGTGGGAGTACGCAGCCCGAGCCGGCACCACCACCCTGACCTTCCGCGGCGACGGGAAACCCGGCGAAGACCAGGTGCTCGACGACTTCAGCGATGAACAGCGGACAGCCGCCACCGAGAACGCGTTCGGGCTGGCCGCGATGGGCTCGGCGAACGAGATCTGCGCCGACGTGTGGATTCCCGGGTTCGCCGACGCCCCGGCGGATGCCCGCCCACGCACCGGTGACGGTCCCAGAACGGTACGCGGCGGTGCCGCCGACGTCTACCCGTGGCAGGGGCTGCGACGAATGGCTGCTGCTACTCGCCGCCACCCGGTACGAGCACACCCAATTCACCGCGGTCCGCCCGGTCGCACCACTGCCACCTCGCCGTTAGCCCCAGCCGCCGGACAGGACAGATGCGCCACGGCGCGCGCGGATCAGCGCTCGCTACGAACGTCGTGCGTGCTGGGTCCTCCGGCTCACGGCTCTGCCGACGAGAGTCCGCAAGGGGACCGAGGGTCTGCGAGCCGGATTGTCAGTTCAAGACGTGTCGGAGACTGACGGTGGTAGTCCGTAGATGCCACCTTCAGTCACGGTGGCGTCGTCGATTGCGCTCGGGTCGGTGCTCCAGCGGCCGGCCATCGCCATCACATCGGACTCGGACGGCGTCGTTTCGTACCAGGCAGTCCACTCATCGTCCGACCAGCGTTCCCACCCGGGCTCCATTCCGCGCAGGCCGACGCCCAATTCAATCTCGTCGGCGGTCGGAGTACCGACGAACAGCGGCACCTCGCCTCGCTCGCCATTGTCGGCGCTTGGGTCAGCAGCCGGGGGGTCATCGTGTTTGGGATGATCTCGGCATGTCGCAGAGGTGGTCGACGCCTCGGGAGATCGAGGAAGCGCTGGTGCGATGTGAGCAGGATCGGGGCTGGGAGAGGCCGGTGCTGCATGGCATCGGCTTCATTCCTCGCGTCATCGAGCACGGCCTGGATGGGAAGATCGCCTCCGTCGCCATGGAGTGGGAGATCGGGTTCGTGCGGGTCAACGCGCGTGAGGATCTGCTATCGGCTGCAGTGCTGGCCACGGTCACGGGGTGGCGTGGTGGCAGCGGCTCGGTGCGGCTGGGGCAGGCGCAGCTTGCGGAGGCGATCGGGATGTTGGCGCCGGCCGAGGCATGCCGGGAGGTCGAGCATCCGAACCTGCGGATCTGGCGTGAGATCCAGGGCTGGGAGTGGGAAGAGGATCCGCTGATCGTGGTCTTCGACGCCGACCCGGATGCACCGAGCGACGATCCCTATGTGATCGCGTTGCGGGAGGTGGTCCTGTCGGGCCGGCAGTCGGTGCCCTCCGGCGAGGTCCGAGTGTGGCCCCCACCAGGCGCTGTCGGGCATCGTCTGCAGGAGGTCTGGGAGACCCGTTGGCCGCAGGTCGCACCCATCAGTCATCACCTCAGGCGGCTGGATGACCGCTGGGTGCGATTGCATAGCCTGCCTGATTCAAAGCGCTACGCCGACAGCGAGTCCGAGTACGGCACCATCCTGCACCGGCACAACACCATTCTCGATGAACTTCGCGGCGATACCACGGAGCTGCTCGTGATCACGCTGGAAGTAGCGTTCACGCCAGTGCCCCGTCGTCGAACGCCGATCCTGCAGGATCTGCTACCGGACGGTGAATGCTGGTCGGTGCTGTCCTGGCCAGACCTCGATCCCGAACTTGCCTTCGCCCACACCTACGTCAGCCACATCGCCTGGAAGCCCGGTCGCCTCGATCGACTGCTTCGTGAAGTCGCTGACGACCGGATCACCAATGTGATCATCGCACCACCTGATCTGGCCTGGCTCTACGCGCCCTACGACGGTGGCGCGGACGTGCTGCTGGCGAACACCGCGCAGCGCGATGCCCTACGTGACCGTCATCGCCAATGGCTGTCAAGCCATCCCGCCGGACTCTGATCCCAGCAGCCGCCCGGCCCCGCATCGGACGTACTGTCATGTCGCGAAGGCGCTCGTCACTGGAGGCGGCTGGTGGGCGTCGGCCGCTGGTTCCACGTCCATGAACACGTGATTGATCAGCCCATCCAGCAAGAGCCAGTGGATCAGGTGTCCCGCGACGCCTCAGACGGGTCGGGCCGGGGCATCAGGACGACCACCGCGGTTTCGGATGACCGCCGCGCTGCGTAGCCATCGAGGTTCTTGTCGATCTCACGCCAGCGGGCCCACAGCCGTGACCGTTCGTCGCCGGTCGCAGCACGCCCGCGCACCGGCCGCGGCCCGTCGACCAGGTCAACGGTCGCGTCCGGGTGCGCCTGCAGATTGAGCCACCAGGCCGGCTCGGGCTCTCCCCAGCCGTTCATGGCCAGCGAGACCAGATTCCCGTCGTCCTCGAAGTACCCGAGGATCACGCTGCGCTGCTGGCCGGTGCGACGCCCGACGGTGGTCAGGCGCAGCATTCCGTACCGGTTGCCGCGCGGACGCGACAGTCCGACCCGGCCGCCGGATCGCCGGAACACGCCCCGGTGAGCCGACCAGAACAGCCGAATGAACCAACGGGGCGGCAACCACGGCTTCTTCGCAGGGCGCGAGGACTCGGTCACTCCTTCATCGTATGGGCCGCTGTCACGCACGAACGGCAACCGGCGGCAGGCCGGTAGCGCCGAACGCTCTGACGACAGCCGGCCTGCCCACCCGATCGAGTCAACGTCCGCTCATGGCCGCGATCCGAGCGCATCGACTCGGGTCTACTTGGTAGCCCAGCGTGAGCTGCGGAGGGAGGCCGCTGCGTCCGCAGTCGCCGACGGAGCCGAAGTGGCGGACATCCCGCCCTGTGTACGTCGGGCGTACCTGGCTCCGCACGGGAACGCGGACACCGACACCAGCTGTTGGTGCCGCGCAACGTGCCGGAGGCCGGCGAGCTACGTCGACCGTTTGTCCGTTCTTGGTGATGCGGGGTGGAGCAGGCGGCGGGCCAGTCGGTGGGTGTCCTCGGACGGTTCTTCGTCGATCGTGTGGAGCGCCTGAGTGAGTGCGGTGAGTCGCGTTCGCACGGCTGCGGTGTCGCCGGTCTGGCTGTGGGCGGTCATCGCGAGGCGGGCGATCTCCTCGTTGATGGGGTCGATAGTGCATGCCGCGTCGAGGAGGTTGCGGGCGCGGTCGGGATCTGTGTCGGCGACCAGGACGGCGAGGCGGGCGTGGATGTTGACGCCGACTTGTCGGCAGGTGTGTTCCGGGCCGTCGGACCATTCGTAGTCGTGGTGGAGCAGGCCACCCCAGTTGCTGACGGCTTCCTCGAGTGCTTCGCGCTGGGCTTGTCGGTCGGTGGTGCGTCCGGCGCGGCTGGTGGCGTCGAGGACTCGCCACCAGTCGATGTCCAGGAGGTTGGGGTCGAGGTAGTAGCGGCCGCCGGGGTTGACCACCGGTTTGAAGGTGTGGGTGTCGTCGCCTGGGTTGAGTCCGGCGGCGGTGGTGAGCCGGTTGCGGAGGTTGGCGACGTTGGTGGAGAGGCGGTCGCGAGCGCGGCGGGGTGTGGCCTCCGGGGTCATGGCGACTTCGATGTCGGTGATGTCGGCGCCGTCGCGGTGGACCGCGAGGTAGGTGAGCAGTTCGTAGCTGGCCCGTCGGACGCCCGTTACCGGGGTTCCGTCGGCGCCGATGATCGCGGGGCTGCCGAGGATCCGGACGCGGACCTTCGGCTGTATACGGTTCGCCGCTGGTTCTGGCGGCTCAGGGCTGTCGGTTGGCGGCTGGCGGGCAATGTCCGCCTGGTTGGTGTCGGTTTCAGCGGTGACGGGCGCTGCGAGGTCGGTGGCGGCTCCCGGTTCCGCCGCAGGGGCGGTCTGCTCGTGTTGCGGATCCGACGGGGGCGGTGGGTTGGCGCGGTCGCCGGTGTGTGCCTCTGTGAGGACGGTGAGCAGTTGCAGGGTGGTGTCGCTGTCCAGGACGGCCAGTTTTGGTCCGGGTTGGGTGTCGTTGTCTGTGGTGGTGCCGTCCGCGGCGACGGTCAGGGTGGTGCCGCGGGGCCAGTCGCCGGCGATGAGGGCGGTGATGCCGAGGGGGTGGCCGAGGTGCAGGGCGGTGCAGAGCCGGGCTCGGATCGCGGTGTCCGGCACATCGGTGATCAGGATGATCGGTGGGAGCGGTTCGTGGTGCGGGTCGGCTTGGTGGAGGTCGTCGAGGTTGGTGACGTCGGCGTCGGTGACGGCGCGGGTGCGGTGGATGATCTGGGCTTCGATGTGGGCGAGAGCGTCGTCCAGGCCGGCGGTGACGTGGAGTCGGGGGATGACGCCGACGAGGTCGGTGATGGCGTTGCCGCCGAGCAGGTCGGCCAGCGCGGTGGCGGGGATGACGATGTGGCCGCGGGCGTCGGGGTCGTCGGGGCTGCCGGAGGACAGGGTGGCGACGAGCATTGCGCGGATCGCGTCGGGTCCGCCTGCTCCGGTGAGTCCGAGTTCGTCGGCGGGATGCTCTGGCAGGCCGGCGAGTTGCGGGCCGGACGGGCCGGTCGGGGTTGGTGCCGGTGGTGTGCCTTCGGCGATGTCGCGGACGGTGGGCTGCGGGGCGGGTGGGGTGACCAGGTCGGGTGCCTGCTCGCGGGCGGCTCGGCGCAGCCGGCTGATGACGGCGGGCAGCGGTTGCAGGGTCGGGTCGTTGGCCGGGTTGGGATCGGTGATGGGGTTGTAGCGGGTGCGGCGTCGTAGCCAGACCATCGATGCGGCGGCGGCCAGCGCCGCTGCCAGTCCGATGGGTACCCAACCTCCGGGAAGGCTGACCCCGCCGGTGTCGTCGTGTGGCCGGTTGTCGGCCGTTGGGGATGCGGTCGGTGTGGTGCTGCTCGGGGCCGGGGAGGTCGTCGGGGAGGTCGCAGCGGCAGACGGCGTGGTGTCCGGGGGACGTTCGACCACGGAGTCGGGGTCGGGGGTGGCCGGCGTCGATGGCGCTGCCGTCGACTGCGGGGCGGGTGGCGCCGTGTCTGGTGTGGCGGTGGAGGCGGGTGGTGGGGTCGCTGAAGGTGGCTGGTTCGGTGTGCGTGGCGGGGTGGGTGCTGGCGGGGTTCGCGGTTGCGCGGTGGTCGGTGGTGTGGCGTCGTCGGGTAGGTGCAGGGTCCAGCCGGGGTAGATGAGGTTGGGGTTGGTGAGCGTGCCACCGACATCGCGGAAGTGGGTGCCTCGGTTGAGGGCGAAGATTTCGGGCCACCGGTTGGGGTCGCCGAGCCACTCTTTGGCGATCTTTGAGAGGCTGTCTCCGCGCTCCACTATGCAGGTGTAGGTCTGCCCGGACGCTGCTCTGTCCCGGTGGCTGTCCGTCGGCCGCGTCGCCGCCGGTGCTCCGCTCGCCGCGTGGACAGCGTTGGCGGAGATGGACGTGCCGCGTCGAGCAGCGTTCTCCTGACCAGTGTTGTCACCGGCGCCGTGGCCGGTGTTCGCTGGTGATGTCCCGCCTGCGCCGAGGCGGTCCGAGGTGGACAGCTCGGCGTCGGACCGCGGGGCGAGGGAGTCCTCACCTGGCGGGCTGTCGGGCGTCGTGTCGGTCGTGGTGGTGGTGTGCGCGGCGGCGGGTAGCGCGGTGGAGGTGACGGCGGTGGCGCCGAGGAGCGCGGCCGCGAGGCCCTGCATCGGTCCCGGCATGCGCAGCGCGATCCGCCATCGCAGCCGAGCCGTGAGGGCCGTGTGTACGCGGCGGGCGATGGCGGTGGCGAGCATGGCCCAGAGCAGCCAGGCGCTGGTCTGCAGCATTGTGGTGAGGAACCCGGTGGTCAGGGGCTGGTACAGCCACGCCCGCAGCTGGCTGTCAGATGGCATCGTGGGCGTCGGCCAGCCTGCCAGATACAGCAGCACCAGTGGCGCCGCCGCGAGCACGACCGCGGCGACCCCCGCTGTCGAGACCGGTGGTTTCACGCTGCCCTCCCCTTGCGTCGTTCATCCGTGGCGACCGATGCGGTCGTGACACCGAACGTAGGAGAAAGGCGGGCGGTTGAGGCCGGCTGCGGGTCTAACAGCACCTAACACCGTCTAACAGAACCTTACAACCGCAGGTCAGACCCGGTGCCGCCCATATGGGCCTCGCCGCTGAGGGCCGGTCGCGGTTGCTGACACCAGGCCCGAGCACCGTGATGCGGCGACCACGCCGGCAGCCGCCCCATCTGCTTTCACCGCGCCCGGTCGATCGGTTGAGGCCCGGCCAGGTGCCATTCGGGACGGTACTGCGGTGCGGGACCGAGCTGGCGGTCAGGTGCCGCCGCGTATGAGCGCGCCCTCGGCAGTGAGACCGGCGGTGGCGAGTCGCCGCGTGTACCGGTCGGTCAGGTCGGCGGCGGCGATGTGCTCACCCAGGCTGGTCAGGATGCTAGCGGCGCGGTGGTGCAGGTCGGCGTTGTACGGGTCGACGCGGATGCCGTCCTGTAGGTAGGCCAGTGCCTGGCGGGGATCAGGTGCGGCGGCGGCGAGGGCGGCATAGGCGTAGAGGACATGACGGCGAGTGGATTCGCGGTGCGGATCGAGCCATGCCCAGGCGTGTCCGGCGGCGAGGTCGCCGGCGTAGGCGTCGACGACGGCCTGCCAGGCCGTGGAGGGGTCGGCGAGGATGGCCGCGGCGCGGTCGACCGCACGGTGGAAGTACCACAGGTCGACGTCGACGTGGTCAGGGTGCAGACGGTAGCGGTCGCCCGTGCGGTCGATGATGGGCAGGCCGGCGGTGCGCGCGGCGGTGCGGAGTTCGCTCAGGGTGGTGTAGAGGCGTCCGGTGAGCCGCTGGCCGGGTAGTCCTGGCCAGAGGGCTTCGGCCATGAGATGACTGTCGACCCCGTCGGGGTGCACGGCGAGGAAGACCAGAGCCTGCCGGGCGGCGGTACGCCGCACCGTCAGGGCCGCGCCGTCAACGAGCAGTGCCGGTTCACCCAGAACTCGCACCAGCACCCGCTTGTCGGGACGGATGGTGTCGTGGTGTGGGGCTGTGGGCCGCGGCACCCGCACCTGCGGCTGGGGCTGGGGCTGTGTGGGAGTGTCGGGTGCCGGTGGCTGGAGGTGGCCGGTGACGGTGAGCAGGTCCGTGGTGGCGACGGTATCGAGCACACATACCCGTGGGCCGGCGTTTGCCGTGTCGGAGGTGCGGGTGTGGCCGCCTGCCTCGACGTACCACGTCGTCGCGTGCGGCCATGCCGTCAGCACCACCATTGTCGCCCCGCTGTTGGCGAGGCTGCTCCGGGGCGGTTCGTCGAGGATCAACACCCGCCGGCCACCTTCGGCGCCGTGTGACAGGGACGGCCTGGCGTCGGCCGGCAGGGCCGTGGCGTGCGCGGCGGTGTCGACGATCCGCAGCCCTGCCCCGGGCCGCAGGTGTGGGGCGGCCGGTCCGAGCAGTATGTCCACGGCGCGGCGGGTGATCACCAGCTCCACCGTGTTCTGCCGCAGTGTGGCCAGGAGTGCGGTGATCAGCAGTCCGCGGGCGGCGTCCAGCGCTCCCGGACCGGTCAGCCCAACTCCGGTGGGTGGGAATCCGATCGGCGGTAGCCCTGCGGCCGGGGCGGACACCGGTGGTGGGGGTCGGCTGCCGGTGGCGGCCTGGATGGCGGCGACGGTGGACGGGAGCGGGGCCAGGTCCTGCGCGTCCTGGCTGTGGCGGTGTGGGCGGGTGGGGCGGTAGGCGCGGCGGCGTCGCAGCCACACCAGCCCGGCCGCGGCGGTCACCTGCTCGGCGACCTCGTAGGGCAGCCATCCGCCGGACAGGGCGACCCCGTCGGCGGTGTCAGCCTGTTCGACGATGTCGTGGTCGGTGCCAGTGGTGGTGGTTGTCCCCGGGTGGCTGGCGTCGGGGGTGGGGGCGGTCGGGGTGGCGATGGTCAGGGCGGCGGCGCCGGCCATGCCGGTGGCGGTGGCCTGCCACGGGGTGGGCAGCGGTAGGCGGCGCAGCCACCGCACGCCGGCCCACACACGGGTCGCGGTCGCGGCCGTGACGAAGTAGGCGACGAAGGCCCACAGCAGCCAGGCCAGCCCCACCAGCAGCAGAATCAGGTTCTGCTCGGTCAACGGGTCACGGACCCACTGCCACAACGCCACCTGCGGCGAGTCGATCGACGGCCAACCCACCAGCCGTACCAGCAGGATCGGCGGACCCACCAGCAGGACGGCGGTCAGCAGCAGCGACGCGACGTGCCGCGGCCACCGCATTCTCTCCTCACCCCCTCCCGGCTGCGCGTCACGAACGTGGTGGGCCGGGTGGGACAAGGTTGCCTCGGGGCTGGCTAGGCGCCGTGTAAAGGATTCGGGTCCACAGGCGAGCCAGCCACCACGCCGTGACAGCGACGACGTAGAGGCCGGCCACCGTCCCGGTGTTGTACCGGCCGACCAGGGTCGCGGTGAGGATCGCGAACGGAACACCCATCACCAGCCGCAACCACCACCCGGACACCAACGCGGTGATCACCCCCACCCCGATCAGCAGACCACCGAGGCGACTCCCGAGCCCCAGCCACACCTCCATGCCGGGCGAATAGGTCGCGGGCAGCGACCACTGAACCAGGACCATCCCCACCGTGGCCGTCAGCGTCGACGAGACGGGAAACGCGAGGAACTCCGACCAGCCGCCTCGCGGGGTACGCCACTGACGGAACGCGATCAGCGCAAGGACCATCGCGACCAGCAGGATCGGCGCGACCGGCAGCAGGGTCCAGCGCAGGAACGCCCCCAGTTCGGTGCCGATGTACTGCGAACCCACCACCGCGTACATGCCGACGACGGCGACCCCGAGCCACGCGGAGGTAAGGATGCCGGTGGCGACCTGCGCGGCCGGTGACAGCGGCACCCCGCTGTCGGTACGCGAGGCCAGCGACGAACCGAGGACGGTGCCGGCGGCGAGGCAGGCGATCACGGCGAACACCGAGGCCATCGCCACCTCACCCCAGTTCATGAACGCCCACTCC
Organism: Verrucosispora sp. WMMD703; assembly: GCF_049178935.1. NCBI lineage: Bacteria > Bacillati > Actinomycetota > Actinomycetes > Micromonosporales > Micromonosporaceae > Micromonospora > Verrucosispora sp. WMMD703. The sequence goes on from NZ_JBMHMM010000004.1 coordinate 4,518,880, forward strand.
CGAATGAGCCCGGAATGCCACGTCGCCGTGAACAGCGCGTGTGACACCAGCGCCAGCGACGCGAACCCCGGCACCCCGATCGCCACCGCCCGCCACACCGACGGCACCGGCTCCCCCACCGGTGCCGTCTGCTCCGTAGTGAGGCCGCCGGCGTCGGCCGCGCCGCGGGCCGCCGCCACCAGCGGATCCGGCACCAGCAGCGGCCGCAACCCGGTCTCCGCAGTCATCACGTCGGCGACCAGCGGCATCTGCGCCGTACCTCCGACGCACCACAGGGCGGTGACGGTGGTCGGGTCGACTTCGGCGGCGTCGACCGCGTCGCGCACCAGGCCCGCCGCCCGCGTCAGGACCGGGCGGGCGGCCTGCTCTACCGCCGTGTGGTTGAGTACCACCGCCGGCCCTGAGGAAACCGGCACGGCCACCGCCGCATGCCCTGCCAGGGCGTGTTTCGCTGTGCGGAGGCTCGCCGTCAGCGCCCACCCGTCCGCCGCCGGCGCCCCGCCGTCGGGGAGCAGGGTGGCGGTCAGCGCGGCGTCGATGGCGTCACCGGCGGCGTCGGGGTCGGCGAGGGTCGACAGGACCTCGAACCCGGTCGGGCCGCGCCGCAGCACACTCACCTCGACGCCGGCGCCCAGGTCACACACCACGACCACCGAGCCCACCGGCAGTTGCACACCCGAGGCGAGGGCGTCCGAGGCCACCGCCACCGGCGCCTCCACCAGGCGCGGCTGCGCGAGACCGGCGCGGTGGGCGGCCTGCCGCAGCCACGTCCGCCTGCGCGGCCCCCACCCCGCCGGCACCACCAGCCGTACGTCCTCCACCGGCCCGCCGACCATCCGATGGGCCTCGTCGACGACGCGCCGCAGCGTCGCCGCCACCAGATCCGCCGGCGCGACCTGCACGTCGGCGACACTCACCTGCTCGTCGGCGGGGCGCCGGGGACGAGGTATGAACCGCTGCGGATCGACGGTGGCCGCCTGCCACGCCCGCTGCCCCGTCACCACCGACCCATCACCAGCCACCAGCACCGCGCTGGGCAGCCCCGGTTCGCCGTCGAACAGCAGCGGCGACCACGACCCGTCAGGCCAGGCCAGGACCGCGGTCGTCGTGGCGCTTCCACAATCGATCGCCAGCCGCGCCTGCCCCGCTCGCATACCCGACAGTCAAACATGAGGATCACATTCACGTCATGCCGTAACTACAGTCAGCAGTGGTCGGGCTGGTCTCCCGGGTCTGTGGATCTAAAGGTGTTTCCGGCCTGACCTGCCGGGCGTTGTGCCTGGTGAGGAGGGTGCCGTGATGACCGCGACACTGAACGACCAGACCGGACGGAAGAAGCGGCCCGAGCCGTCGGCGGAGGCGAAAGCCGCCGCTGAGCTGGTTCGGGCCGCGAAGGAGCAGGGCTTGTCGTTGACGGGTCCGGACGGGCTGTTGAAGCAGTTGACCAAGACGGTCCTGGAGACCGCGTTGAACGAGGAGATGACGGAGCATCTCGGTTATGCCAAACACGAACCCGACGGCGCCGGCTCGGGCAACATCCGCAACGGCACTCGGTCGAAGACGGTGTTGACCGACGCGTCGGGACCGGTGCAGATCGACGTGCCGCGGGACCGGGCGGGCACGTTCACCCCGCAGATCGTGCGCAAGCGGCAGCGTCGCCTGTCGGGCGTCGATGAGGTGGTGTTGTCGTTGTATGCCAAGGGTTTGACCACCGGGGAGATCTCGGCGCACTTCACCGAGATTTACGGGGCTTCGGTGTCCAAGGAGACGATCTCGCGGATCACCGACAAGGTGATCGAGGAGATGACCGACTGGTCCCACCGGCCCCTGGACGAGATCTACGCGGCGGTGTTCATCGACGCCATCGTGGTGAAGGTGCGGGATGGGCAGGTGGCGAACAGGCCGTTCTATGCCGCGATCGGGGTCACCCTCGACGGGGACAAGGACATCCTCGGGTTGTGGGCCGGCTCGGGTGGTGAGGGCGCGAAGTTCTGGATGAGCGTGCTCACCGACCTGCGCAACCGGGGCGTGAAGGACGTGTTCTTCCTGGTCTGCGACGGGTTGAAGGGCCTGCCCGATGTCGTCACGAACGTGTGGCCGCAGACGATCGTGCAGACGTGCGTGATCCACCTGATCCGCAACACCTTCCGGCTCACCTCGCGGCGCTACTGGGATGAGCTGAAGCGCGATATCAAGCCGATCTACACCGCCGTCAACGCCACCGCCGCGAGGGCCGCGTTCGACGACCTGGCCGAGAAATGGGGCGGCCGGTATCCGGCGGTGATCCGGCTGTGGGACAACGCGTGGGCGGAGTTCATCCCGTTCCTCGACTACGACCTGGAGATCCGCACCGTCATCTGCTCGACCAACGCGATCGAATCGTTGAACGCCCGCTACCGGCGGGCGGTCAAGGCCCGCGGCCACTTCCCCAACGAGCAGGCCGCGTTGAAGTGTCTGTACCTGGTGACCCGATCCCTGGACCCCACCGGGGCAGGCAGAACCCGATGGACGATGCGCTGGAAACCCGCCCTGAACGCCTTCGCCATCACCTTCAGCGACCGCTTCCCAGCCGCTGAAACCTACTAACCAAGATCGCCGGAAACACCCTTAGCGAGACAGGCCCGGTCTCCCCCGGGGCTGGACGGGCCGGTGGATTCTGGGGCGTCGCCGGGATGAGCTGCGCATCGACGTGATGGGTGCGTGCGGTCGCCGGCGCGCCGTGTACGGCGTTGCTTTGCGAGCACGGGCGCAGGGCGAGGTGCCGAGCACCGGCGGGACGGATTGTTCAGCTCGTCGTCATCGCGGCCGAGATGTGGTGGCGAAGCTTTCGGGCGGCGGGGTCGTCGAATGGGCGCAGCAGGTGGTGCGCGTCGTTCCAGGACTCGATGGCCTCTGGTGTACGGCCGGCGGCGTGGAGAGCGTCGCCGAGGTGGGTCAACGCGATCGCCTGCAGCCAGGGGTCGGCGAGTTCACGCTGCATCGTTGCCGCGTGGAGGTGAAACTCGGCGGCTTCGGCGTACCGGCCGAGTTGGTGGTAGGCCAGTCCGGTGGCGTCGAGTGCGGTGGCTTCGCGACCCCGGTTGCCGAGGCGGCGTTGGAGGACGGTGGCGCGCTGGTAGGCGGCGAGGGCTTCGTCTGGTTCGTGGAGGTCCTGGTGGATCCTGCCCAGCTCGATGTAGGCGGCGGCGGTGATGACGGGGTCGTCGGTGTCGGAGGCGACGGTCAATGTGTGCTGCGCGACGGTGCGGGCCTCGTCGAGACGGCCGAGGTGGCGCAGGATGTCGCATTGTTTGACGAGGACGTCTATTTCCGATGCGCGGTTGCCGAGTTGCCGCATTGTCTCGGCTGCGGTCTGGCTGTGCTGCAGGGCTTCGGCCGGTTGGTCGAGTTCGAGCAGGGCCCAGCCGATCAGGTGGGTTGCGAAGGCTTCCTGATGGCGGTCGCGGAGTTGCCGGGCGATGGTGAGGGCTCGGTGGAGCAGTTCGAGGGCTTCGTCGAGGCGGCGCAGGCGTAGGCAGGCCAGGCCGGCGCCGCACAGGGTTTCGGCTTCGTCGGCCGGGTCTGCGGTGTGCTCGTGCAGGGCGATGGCCTGCCGGAGGTGCTCGAGGCCTTCGTGGTGGCGGTTGGCCTGGGTGTATGCCTTGCCGAGGCTGTGGAGAAGGAGCGCTTCGGCTCGTCGGTCGTTGATGGCGCGGGCGGAGGCGAGTCCGATCTCGGTGGTGGTGAACCATTCGTGGAAGGGATGGCGGAAGTTGTAGATGTGGTGCAGGAGGGCGGGTAGCTGCCATGCGTGCTGGTGCAGGCCGGCGGTGTGGGCGGCGCGGGTAGCGGCGACGAGGTTGCTCCGTTCTGCCTCGTACCAGGTGAGGGCGTCTTCGTGGGTGGTGAACGATGCCGCAGTCACGCCATCGGGTAGTGCTTCCAGCTCGAAGCGTCGGCGGCCGTAATCGCTGGCGGCGATGGCGTTGTCGGCGCTGTGTAGATACCAGGAGATGACTCGCAGCAGTGCCCTGGTGCGGGATTCGACGGGTTCGTCGTGCTGCACCTGGTCTGCGGCGTAGGCGCGCAGCAGGTCGTGGAACTGGTACCGGTCGCGGGCTTGTTGCTCGATCAGGTGGGCGCCGACGAGGACGTCGAGGATGCTGCGGGTGCGGTTGGGGCTCTGCGCCGCCAGGGCTGCGGCGGCGTTGGTGCAGAAGTCGGCGCCCGGGTGCAGGCCGAGCAGGCGGAACAGGCCTGCGGCGTCAGCGGGCAGTGCCTGGTAGGACCAGGCGAATACGCTGCGGACTCGGCTGGTTTCGTCGTCGTCGCCGGTGGCGAGCAGTTCCCAGAGGCCGGATTCGTCGCGGAGGTCTTGGATCAGGTCGCTGAGGGTGTGCTGGGGATAGCGGGAGGCGCGTTCGGCGGCGATGCGCAGGGCCAGTGGGAGCCGGGCGCAGAGTCGGGCAAGTTCGGTGAGCTCCTGCGGGTCGTCGCCGCGGCGGTAGCCGTCGGTGGTGATTTGCAGCAGTGTCACGGCGTCGGGGTCGGCGAGGACATCGAGGGTGAGGCGGCGTGCGCCGTCGCGGGCGACGAGTGCGGACAGTCTGCTGCGGCTGGTGATGAGGGTCAGACATTCGCCGGTGCCCGGCAGGAGGGGCCGTAGGTCGGTCACGGTCGCGGCGTTGTCCAAGACGATGAGGACGCGGCGTTCTGCCAGCAGGGAGCGGTAGAGGTCGGTGCGGGTGTCGGTGTCGGCGGGAATGTCGTCGTGGGGTACACCGAGCGCGCGGAGGAACCGTTCGAGGATGTCGTGTGGCCGTGCGGGTTGGCCGGGGTCGTAACCGCGCAGGTTGGCGTAGAGCTGACCGTGGGGGAACTGGTCGCGGACCTGGTGTGCCCAGTGCAGGGCGAGGGAGGTCTTACCAACGCCGGCGGTGCCGGCGATGACGACGATGGCGCTGGGTGTGCGTGCGTCAGTGGTGGCGGCCAACGCGGCGGTGAGGTTCTGCAGGTCGTCGGTGCGGTTGACGAAGTCGGGTACGCCGGGTGGGAGCAGGCGTGGGGTGGGTCCTGCGGATTGTGCGCTGTGGAAGTGGACTCCGCCGCTGACGTGGCGGGCCTGCACGACGTCGCGGGCGGCGCCGTAGAGCACTGATCGGGTCTGCTCGGATGGCTCGGGTGGTGTGTCGTGCACGCGATGTCCTCCCTATGCGCTTCAGGTTCGTGGCTGCGCGGGGTGGATGTGCACGAGACCGTCGGAGACCGCGACGATCCAACCGTGGTGCAGTTTCGCGGCGAGGCGGCCGGGTGGGTACTGATGCTGGCAGCGTGATGCGGTCAGGCTGCGTACCTGCAGGGGCGGCGCGTCGGCCGGATACAGCACGAAGCCGAGGTGACCGAATCGCGCCTGCAGACGCTGGGCGTCGGCGACGGTGGCGGTGGCGGCGTGCAGGGTGCGTTCAGCCTCGGGTGGTTCGGGCCAGTACGATCCGGCGCCTTGGTCACGCTTGTGTTGGAAGTAGTGATCGATGTCGTCGATGAGGCGTTGTAGGGCGCGGGGCGCGTACGCCCAAAGTTTGAGGAACGTCTCGTCGAAACCGTCGTCGTTGTCGCGGTCGAAGGGCTCTTGGAGCAGGATGGGCCCTTGGTCGAGATCGGGGGTCATCTCGTGAATGGTGATCCCGTTGAGGTCAGGGTGTTCGAATGTGAGGTAGGCCAGCGGGTTGGGGCCGCGGCCGTAGGGCAACAGCGTTGGATGGACATTGACCGCATAGCTGACATCAAGGCGTTCGACCGGAATGCGGTACATGTACGCCGCACAGACCAGCAGGTCAACGTTCAGGGTGTTGAAGGCGTCGATCTGCTCGGTCGACCACCGTCCACTCCGGACGGGCGTGTTCTGGGCGGCAGCGATTGCGCGGACATTGTCGGTGGGTTGGCCGCCGGGGCCGTCGCTGAAAATCACGACGAGATCGAGGTCGGCACGCTGCGCCAATAGCTCCAGGCAGGATGAGAAGAAGTCATGGCCAGCGTAGGCCACACGCATGCGCGTCATGGCATGTCCGATCGATCAGAGGTCGACACCTGTGGTCGTCAAACTTAACGCTTTACCTACAGCCGATGCACGTGTGCTGGCAGAAGTGGTGGCACTGGTTTGGTTGTCGCATGTGAAGCCAAATGAGTCTCGCGCAGGTACGGCGGCTGAAGACTCTCGCCGGCGGCGAGTTGCGCCGGTGGTCGGTGTTGCCGCAGGTCAGGGCCTTACTTGATCGACCAACATGAGCACCCTGAGCCTTGACTACGTAGCGTGATGTACCGGATACTGGCAATCTCGCACACGGTTGAAGGCAACGACGAGCGCAGCAGGGGCGATTGATGAAGCTAAGGCTGTTGTATGGCGAGTCGTCCAGCAGTTGTCCCACCATCTACATTGCTGAAGACGGCGATATCGTGGTTCAGGGCCTCCGGTTGGACGATGCCACCGAGGGTGAGTTGACGAACGTCCTACCAGGAGAAACGGCCGTGAAGATCTCACCTGATCTCCTCCTGGGCGCTACAGCGGCGTATCAGCAGCGCAGCAACCACCAAACATAGGTCACCGCGATCGACGTACCGCGGTATCAATGTCGATTGGTCCGTGTCGTTACCCTTATGGACGGGTACATCTAGGCACACCCCTGCGGTCGGTCTGGATGGGACGAGGTTCGCCGGCAGCGGAGGAGCCGGATCAGGTCGCGCGCTGGATGATTGAGCGCCAGGATCGGCAGCGAGGCGAGTTGTGCGCTCCCCGGTCACGCCCCAGGGACTCAGCCCGAGGACTGCCCAGCCATTACTGGCCCACTATTCGCGTCACCGAACATGCTGGTCAGGTGAACGTTATCGGCCCGTGAAAGTCTCGGCCTTGGATGGCAGTACCTGAGACTGTGCCACTGATGAGGTTGTTCACCTGCGAGAAGTTCGGCGTAACCGGGGCCAGCAGCTTCGTCAGGTCGGCGGCGAACTCGTCGTCAGCTTCGGCGCGGCGGCGCAGCACCGCAGCCAATCGGGCGGCAGCCTCCGAGTCCGCCGGCGCCGCCTCGAGCTCGTCCAGTTCCTGTTCCCCCGTCGGCAGGGCTGACAAATCCCCGCTGTCGGTAGAGCGACGCCGGCTGCGCACCAACGATGTAAGAGCCGCCCAGGCCTGCCGACCCATCTCACCACCTGCACCGCTCGCCAGCGCCGCTAGGACAGTAGCTGACACGAGGTCCATCTCCACCTCCACAGCCGAGACCGATCCGTGGCGACAGCAGCGCATCAATCGACAGCTTGTGATGTCCGTGCCCGTTCCATAGTAGAGCTCCACACGCAGGTACGGCAGGAAGGTCACCGCCGGATGCCTAGCTACTTCGACCTGGAAAACCCCGGTTGAGGGCGGCGATTCGCGGCGGGGTCACATCCGGGTGCGGGTTAGGTACCGGTCGCGGTGGTCATCCGGCGGCGGGGATGCTGATCATCACTAGATTGTGGGCAGAATGAGCCGTGTCCGCACCAGGTGCGGGTGCGGTCGAGGCCGTCGACGTGGCTGCGTGCCCAGCCGTACCGGTGCTTGAGGTGGCTGATGCGTCCCTCACTACCGGTGCGCCATTTGACAAGTCGCCGGAAGCTGGGTGTGTGTTCCTGCCGTTGCCGGGCGACGGATGGTTTTCCCTTGCGAGGTATGGCGATGGTTTTCACGTCGAGATCGTGCAGGGCCTGGTCGACGGCGGCCTCGCCGTAGCCGCGGCCGGCAGTCCCCTGCCCCGGAAACTCCGAGTTCGGTGAGCAGGCCCATCCTCCGGGGCGTGACACGTTCGGCGGCTCAGCACATCGTCCAGTCCTCGACGGTCAGCACCAGTTTCTCTGCACGGGCGGTCGAGATGTGGTGTTGCTTGGCGATCTTCGCCAGTACCGTTGCCTCGCTGACGTCGACGTTGTCCTCGGTTGCCTGGTTGAACTCTGTGTTGAGCACGTATGCCTGCTCCGTCGGGACTGTGCAATCGTTGGGCTGCGCCAGCTTGTCTCGCACGACGGTCTGATGGAGCCGGTAGCCACGCCAGGATGAGGCATCTCCCTTGGCAGCATCCGACCAGCGTCCCGCCGGTGCCCACTCGTAGACCGCGTAGCTCGGTACGACCTCACGCCGGTCGTAGGTGACCACGATCGACAGCGCCTGCCATCCCTGACCGCGATGGCTCTCCACAATCCGCGCCACGACGTCGCTGACCTCGGCGCCGGTGACCGGATAGACGCGTAGTTCCACCCGAACAGCGAGCCGACGAGCCCCAGAGCCGGCGCTGACGTCCTTCCGTTCGAAAATCTCGTGGGCAGGTGCGGGCTGTTCAGGGCCGACGTCGCGCGTCGCCCCTGACGAGGGCGTGGTGACCGTGGCGGTTGGAGGGGCAGGCGCAGCGGTGGTGCCGGTGGACTGCGGCGCGCGGATACTCGGTGACCGTGCCGGCTCGGTAGCCGAACTGACGGGAGCAGGACCAGAGGGTGCAGTGTCACCGACGATCACAGCCAAGGCGACCAGGCCGGTTCCGCCCACGCAGCACCACGACAGAGCACCCACGACCACGACCAGTAGGACGACACCCATCCTCACGTGCCCTGATGGAACCGCTGCCGGAACGGGCTGCCTTGGGGGCCCTGCAGCCGACAACCCGTCGGGTCCAAGCGGCTGTTGCGCCGAGGGCTCAGGCGGACCGGGCTTCTGTGGCACGGCGTCTCCAGTAAGAGGGCGTACCGTCATTGTCGCCGACGCTGCAAACCGGTCACGCTCCGCCGAACAGCGGAGCCGCAGCCCCACCAACGGCGCGCATCATCGTCGAACGCTTACTGCGCCGCCTCGGGTGGGACGACTTTGGCCATGTCATCGATAAGGCCGCACAGGTTGGAGAGTTCTTGTGTCAGCTCGCCGAGCGTGATCGTGGGTGGCAGCTGGACGCGGGCTCCGAACATGCACACTCCGTCGATCTTGGCTTGGGCCTCGCCGAACCCGATGCCCAGATACGGGGGTGTACCAGCGATCTTGTCGCAGCCATGTGCTACTCCTGTCTCCGTGACCATGGCCTCCTTCCGCTACCTCCCGCTCGGTCAGATCCACGTCTCCTTCGGGGATGTCCAACTGACGCCTGGTGTCGCCAACCACCGCCTGATCATTCCGGCCCAAGTCACGGGTACCTGGCTGGACGCCAAGGCCCTTGAGAGCAACGTCCAGGCGCTGTCTGCTGGCACCGTCTGGCTGGAGCGGCCGTCCTTTCGCTGGGTGGCGGGCCTGGAGCCCCAGGTCATGACCGTCCGCGGCTATCCGGCGGCGGAGGAGTTGGTCGTTTCCCTCACCGACGATCAGCTCATATCCCTGGAAAGCGCCCGCGGACAGGACGACATCGTCCTGCGGCTCAAGCTTCAGGTAACCCTGTTGTCGCCGCCGGACGGCGTGCATCCGGTGGCCCATGAGGAGCTGCCGGTTCGCATTCCGCGTGGCCGTTGGCTGGAGCTGCTTGACCAGGCCGGCACGGAGGTGGGCGTACTGCTCCGGGTGCCCAGCCCACTGACCGACTCGGCCCTCACGCCGCCGCCGGCAGCCTCCGACAAGGACGCGGCCTCGCTGAGTCAAGCTGCAGCCCGACTACGCCAGGCGCGGGCCGAGCTGCGTGACCAGCAGTGGGAGGGCTGCGTGGCCACCTGCCGGCGGGTACTGGAAAACATCTCCCGGCTCGTTAGTATCCCGTCCGCCAAACAGGTCTTCTCGGTGCCGGCAGACAGCCGCACCCAGGACCAGCGTTGGGCGGCCGTCTATTGGGACGTCAAGGGAATGACCCATGCCGCTCACCACGACGACAACACCACGGGGAGCTTCTCCTGGAGCCGGGCCGACGCCGAGGCGATCTTGGCGACGACGGCGGGGTTGCTGGGAAGGTATACGCAAGGCTAGAGCGCTTCGCATTCGCACGGCCACAGAGGGCTGGTGACGAGCACGACGTTCGTGCGGCGTTGACAACTGCGTCCTCGACACCGCGAACGCGCTCGGGTTCCGAGCGAATGTCGCTCTGCCGGAAAATGGCAAGGCGTGTTCGTCGGTGCCCGACGACTTGTGCCCATATGTCGCCTTGCTCGTTGAGGTCCAGGCGTGCGTGGTCGCGATCTGAGTCGCGCTCAGGCAGGGGGATCGGGCAGTCCGAAGATGGCTTCCCGGGCCGCTTGGGCGAGGATGGCCTGGGTGGTGGCGGGTAGGCCGAGCCTGTTCCAGTGGAAGATCACATGCAGCGCGATCACCGCTCGTAGGCCACGGGTGAGGCTGCCCCTCTCCCGTTGGCGATGTAGGGCTGCGCCTGCTTCCCCGAATGCAGTGCGCCAGTCGCCGGTGGTGCGAGGCTCGCCGAGTAGCAGGCGCCGAACGTGTCCCGTAAAGATCCCCCACCTGGGAACCTCGGTTGCGAGGTTGAGGTGCGCTGCGCGGTACTCGACGACTTGTGCCCATACGTCGCCTTGTTCGTTGAGGTCCAGTGCTGCTGCGCGCATCAGTGCTGTGCACAGGATGAGGGAGTGTTCGCGCCGGGTGGTGGGGTGCTCATGGAGGTAGGTGAGGAGGTGGCGGCTGTCTAGGTGGAACAGCGTGTGGGCGGTGGTCATGGCGTCGTGGCCGCCGAACGCGTGGGTTTCGGGTTCGTAGATGTCGCTGGTCCAGGTGACTCCTTCGGTGAGTAGCCGGCGGGCCTGCTCTCCGCTGTCTGGCCTGAGTGTGGGGAGGTAGCGGATTCGCCAGGCGCCTTTGCGGATGAACCACCAGGAGGTGATCAGGCCGGCGGTCTCGGCGGCGGGAAGCACTCGGCTGAGGTGGGCGACTGCCTGTTGCTCGCGCTCCCGGGCGGTCTGGCCGGGGTAGGTGATGTTGATCTGGTGCCAGGGGGTGTGGTCCACGGCGGCTCTTTCTCAGGTGAGGAGGAGACAGGCATCCCAGGCGGTGGTGGCGGCGGTGACGAGGCCGACCCCTGCAATTCCTTCGAGAAGCCCTTCGGGCTCGTCGGGGGTGGGGTTGGCCTGCCGGTGGAGATCGTCGACGATGTCGAGGGGTATGGGGCTAACGGCATCTGACGCGATGCGGCGGGCGGTGGCCAGCAGTCCGGCGGTGCCATGGCACAGGCCTCGGTCGGTGAGTCTCCTAAGTTGTCCGGCGTCGGTGACGCAGATGGTGAATGCGGTCTCGGCGAGGTGCTGGCGGGTGGTGTCGTGCAGGGCGTGTGCGGCGAGCTGCTGGGCGCGGGCGATGCCGGGGGTGCCGTAGCACCAGGACGGTCGCAGCGGGGTTTGTTGGGCTGGGGTTGCGCGGTGCAGGTCGGTGAGGGTGATGGTTTGTGGCCACCAGATTGTGCCGTCGGTGTGCTGTTGCCAGGTGTCCAGCCATCGACTAATGCAGTTGATCGCCGTGGTATGTCCGGCGACGGTGATGCCGTCGCGGAGGGTGAGGGCGAGCAGTGCCAGTGGGCCGGTGATGCCGTGGGCCATGCCGAAGTTCGCGTGACCGCCGGCCGGAGGTGGCTGGCAGCGGTCGGGTGCGTTCCGGCACCACCAGCCGGGTAACTCGCCTCGCGGTTCGGTGAGTCGGACGAGGTAGTCCAGGACCTGACGGAGCAGGTCGTGATCGCCAAGCCGGCGTAGAACGACGCCGAGTCCGGTCAGGCCGCGGATGAGGTCGTACTCGGCGTAGTGCGGTTGCTGGTGTTGGTCGATGCGACGGTGGGCGGCGTCGAGCCGGCGGCGGGTCACCGTGGCGGTGCCGTCGGCGGTGGCCGCTCGCGCCTGGGCGAGCCCCGGGTGGTCGGTGATGGCGAGGACGAAGGCGAGCGCGGGCGCGCCGTAGAAGAGGCTGGCTCCCTCGGCGATGCTCACACCACCGGCGGTGGCGTGGCGCAGTGCCTCGTACGCTGCGGGCCGGTTGCCGGTTTCCAGGTGCAGCAGGGCGATGCCGGCCGCGCCGTCGGCGAGGGACTGTCCTGCGGTCACGGCTTACGCCCGGCGATGGTGGTACGGGCGATGGTTCGGGCCAGCCGCAGGCAGTGCTGTTCGGAGGCGAGGTCGACGCCGATCATGCGGGCATGGTGCAGGTGCAGCAGGTCGCCCAGCACCTCGTCGGGGTCGAGTCCGTCATCGACGACCAACGACCGGTAGGCGGCCAGCGCTGCCGCGAGTCGCTCGTCATGCACCGGGAGCCGGGCATGTTCGAGCTGGGCGGGGTCGAGGCGGGGACCGGTCCAGTGGGCGACGTGGGTGGCGAGCCAGTGCGGCCCGTCGCCGGTGAAGCCGTCGGCGATGGCGATCATCCCGGCGGCGGTGGCGGCTTGCCGGTCGCCGGTGAGCCTGTGCAGGGCGGCGCGGGAGTCGGCGGCGAACACCCGCTCGGCGGCGGCGAGGGTCGCTGCGGCACCGTGGCGGGTTTCGGGGCGGTACGGGTGCAGGCTGTAGTCGTGCACGACGGCGCCGTCGTGCAGGTGCTGCACCCAGCCGGCGAGATGGCGGGCGATGTCGGCGAACCGGCTGGCGTTCGGAAGTGGGATTCGTAGCCGCAGGTGCTGCTCGGGGTGGGGATACCGCAGGAACCACCAGCCGGCTGGGAGGTGGTCGGCGGGGCGGCGGGCGAGGTCGGTGAGGATGTCGTTGAGCCGACCGTGTAGGTGTGCCTCCAGCCACCGTGACCGCCCGGGCCAGTGCTGAGCAGTGGTGGCAATTCGGGCTGGTCGGGCTGGTCGGGCAGCCGGTGTGGGGTGGGTGAGGGTGAGCAGGAGTTCGGCGGGGCGGTCGTCGATCCAGCCGGCGGGCCCTGGAGCCTCGGTGATCACGGTGCGGGGATGCCGGTCGAGGTGGTCGCGTAGGACCGTCAGGTGGGCCTGGTCGTCCAGGTCAAGGCGTAGGCGGATGTCGTCGTCGCCGACCAGGATCTGCTGCGGGATGTGCCTCTGGTGGCGGTGCCGCTGCCAGGCGTCACGCCACTGCGGCCATGCGGTGCCCTGAGCGGGAAGCGCGGTGTGGTCGATGGTCCAGCGGGCGGGGTGCACGATGGTGCGTCCGCGCCGCAGTCGGGGTAGGAATGGCAGGCTACCGGCGTGTCCCCAGTCGAACCGGCTGCACGGTGCCGTCCACGCGGCCCAGATCTCGGTCAGGAATCGCATCAGTGGCTGCTGCAGCGTGGGCAGCAGCACGCTGTTGAACAGCAGCGGTTCGACGGGCTGACCGGTGGCCAGTGACACCAGCCACAGGCGGCGTCCGTCGCCGGTCACCGCCAGGTCCTCGATCGTGTACGGCGGTCTCGGGTGGAAGTCGCCGACAGGAAGGACGGGCAGCAGCTCGGGCGTCCGAGCCACCGCGGTGAGCCTGGCGTCCAGCGGAGGTCCGGAAAGTTGCAGCGGGGCCGCGCCGGACAGGGCGGTCGGCAAATGCCGGTAGACCTGTTGGAATCCAGCGAACTCGGCGGGGATGAGCAGGTGCAGGAACCGGGCGGCGGCGACGCCGGCATGGCGGGACCCGCTGAGTACCGTCAGGGTGAACGCGCCGCGGTCCAGATCGTGCGGGGTGTCGGCGGCGAGGGTGAACCGCAGTTCGGTGTGCGGGATCGGCGGTCGGTCGTCATTCCCGCGCAGCAGGTCGATCAGTGCGTCGTCGAGCACCACTTCGGCGCAGCCGTCGAGTGCAGCCTGCTGCGCGAGCTGTCCGAGCAGCCGGTCGCGGCTGGTGAACAGCGCTGGGGCGCGGCGAGTGGATCCCCTGTACCCGGCCGGAAACCCCAGCATGTTCAACACCTCACGGATTGGAACGGCCGCTCCTGGGCCCCATCGCTCGATGAACGCGTTGTGGTACTCGGTCCATCCAGCGGCGTGAGGCGGCGCTACCGCCACGAGCGTGGACGCGGCCCGCTCCGCTTCGTGCAGTACCGGCGGAGGGAGGGTCACGGCGATGTCGGCGCGTAAATCGACAGCAGTCCGGCTGCCTGGATCCGAGATGACGTAGTGGCGGGCGACATGGGAGGCCGGGTCAGTGGCGGTCATGGGTGGGCGTAGGGCCGACAGCAGCACCCCGGTGTGTACCAGTTCGGCTAGCAGCCGCTCGGCGTCGGCGATGCTGGCGGGTCCGGCGACCGTCGCGGCGAGGTCGGCGAACCTGACCGGAGACCGAGCAACCTGGATCGCCGCCAGGATCGGGCCGGTCAGGCGGACCTCCACGTCCCACCGCCGATCGGCGCTGGCGTGGGCACAGGGCAGCACCCACCTGTCGCCGCGCCGGTATCCCAACGAGTTTGTCACGACGGGGACGGTGCGTAGGGTGGCCAGGTCGTGTTCGGCCCGCGCGGTGTGCTCGGCGATGAACTGGCCGTCGGGGCGGGAGACCGCGCGATGAGCCTCACCCAGGACGACCATCGCCCGAGTGCCGAACTGGACCGGGGCGACGCCGGCGAATGTGCCGAACGGGGTCGCACGGGTGGTCCAGCGCAGCAGGTATCGGACCGTTGACTTCACCAGGCGCCGCAGTCGCTGCTGAGGCATCGGCTCCCCGCTCAGAGCGCTTTGGATCTGGTCGGCCAGCTGCGGCGCCGCGCAGGAGACGGCAGCCGCAAAGCCGGGCAGCGTCCACGTCTCGTCCAGCCAATCGCGCCACTGATCCGGATGACCGTGGACCATGTCGGGCCAGGCCGGCAGAACGAGGCCCTTGGGGTAGGCGGCGATTCTGATCAGCGCCGCACCAGCTGCGGGAACCATGAGCACCACCGAATCGACAGGCCCGGCGCGCTCCACGCCGGGCCCGATCGTGAGAGAAACGGATGGGTCAGCTGTCGCCGTCGGACTTCGTGGTGCAGGCGTTGGAGCCGGTGTTGCCGGAGCCGCACCCGTCGTTGGTGGAGGTGGCGTAACCGGTCGCGGTCGGGCCGACGTCCACCAGGCTGACGTCCAGGGCGAACTCCGAGTCGTCGGTTTCGTTCACGTGCGTTCCCTTCTATGCGGGGGTGAAGGTGAGGACGAGGCGGCTGTGCCGCTTGTCCAGCACCGTCCCGGCCGGCAGGTCACCGTCGGGAGTACCAGCGGGCAGGACGTGCAGCACCGGCGAAGGGCCGCCCGCATCCAGCCACGCGCGCATGTGTCCGACCATCCGACCGGCCGCCGCCGTGGCACCGGGCCCGTGCGCACGGGCACCAAGGTCGAACATGTCCTCGTCGGTCCAGCGCAGCGTCGAGCGGTAGCAAAACGCGTCGTTGTGGAGGGCGGCCGGTGTACCGAAACGCCATGCCGGAGCGACGACGCCCGCGTCGACGGCCTCCTGCTGAGCTGTGAGAACAACGAACTGCTGTCCCGCATCGATGATGCGGCTCGCCAGCCACAGGTCGAGGTCAGCCAGGACGGTACGAGGGGGCAGGCTCACCCCGGCCCATGCCTGTACCGGTGGCTGCGCCAACAGCTCGCCGACCGCGTCTTGGTTGACCTGCTGGTCCTCGTCCAGCCGCAGGTGGACGCCGTCAGCGATGTCGACGTACCGCACCTCATGCGCGTCGGCGCCCTGCATCGACACGAACCCGCACAACCGCTGGCTGTGGCTGACCAGCCGGTCTCCCGTCCGACGCATCGCCCACGAGCGGGTCATCCCGAACGTCCGCAGCGGTACGACCAGCGTGCCGTTCTCGGCGAGTTGCGCGGTCCAGGCGGGGGAAATGTCCCACGCCCCGACCGTGACGATGATCAGATCGTATGAGCGGCCCGGGTCGAGCTGCCGCTCGGCGTCCGCGCACACCACGGCCACATCGTCGTAACCCGCCGCGGTGAGGCAGGCGGTGGCGCGGTCGGTCACCTCGCGATCGATGTCCACGGTCGTGACCGAACCTGACGGACCTACCAGCTCCCGCAGCAGCGCGGCGTTGTACCCCCCGGAGCCGATTTCCAGGACGTGCCGGCCTGCCAATCCTCCGTCGATGGCATCGGCTGCCTGCCCGAGCATCTCCGCGATGAGCCACGGCGCCGACACCGAACTGACCGCCTCATCGCCGACACGCTTGGTCACCACAGCCTGGTCGGCCCGATATGCCTCCCGCAGCGCGCTATCCGGTGTGAACAGATGGCGTGGCACGGACCGTAGCGCCGCCTCCACCTCAGGCCGCATGATCAGCCCTTTGTCTGCCTGATCAGCGACGAGCTGATCAACCATCGCGGCATGGAGATCCTCGCCGCTCGCCGTGTCGGCACTCATTCGGGTGCTCTCCCCTTCATTGAGGGCCTCCCGATCGGAGGGCCCGCCGTTGAACTCTTCTCGGCCAACAGGGCGTCAAGCCGCTGGACCCGCCACGCCCCATGGAAGTCAAGATCGATGTGGTGCCGGTCAGAGTCAGGGCGGATCTGACGAGTAGGCAGCGCCCTGTCTCCACACTGACCCGTTGAGGCGGTGGGGTGAATGCGGAACATGCGGACGATGCGGTTGTCCGCATCGGAGCCGACAGCTTTGCCGCAGCCGCATCCACGCATCTCGCGTGTTCTTGGTTGCGCCGCGCTGAACACTGAGTGACCCTATGTGCGCGACATCCACACTGCTCATCACCGTGGTGGTGTGAGCAGCCTGAGGAGGCGGTGCATGGGTCAAACCCCGCGGATGCTGCAGCCGTCCCTGTCCGAGCGCCACTTCTTCGGCGCCGAGCTGCGTCGGCTGCGGGAGCGGGCCAACCTCTCTCAAGCGCGACTCGGCGCGATGATCCGGTTCAGCGCTGATCTGGTACGTCGAGTCGAGACAGCGGACCGCTTTCCGTCCCGGGAATTCGTGGAAGCCTGCGACAGGGCGTTGGCGACCGAAGGGGCCTTGACTCGTCTGCTACCGCTTCTTGAGGGCAGCCGTGACCGCGCGGGTATACGGACAGATTCCCCGAGCGGTGCTACCAACACCGGCACCCTGCTGCCCGCCCAACCGGCACAGGTTCCCGGGGTGGCGGACATGGTCGTTCGTGTTCCCTTCCAGCCCGGCGTTCTTGACCGCGCCGCATTGGACTGGCTGAACGCCCCAGCGGGACCCCGTCTGTCCGTGGCCGGCCGAGCCGATTCGCCTGATCAGGTACACGAAGAGGATCTCGACGCCGCTGAGACCGCCCTGGCAATGTTCCGGCAGTTGGATCACACACACGGTGCCGGACAACTCCACGCCCAGGTGCAACGGTACGTCGAACGCGAACTGAACCGGCTACTGGCCAGCCCGCCCGCCTCGGATGCGATCGGTCGGCACCTCTACACCTTGGCAGCGGGATTCTTCGAGCTGTGCGGGTACCAGGCGGTCGACACGGGCGCCCACGGTCTCGCGCAGCGT
The DNA here is from genome assembly GCF_049178935.1 of Verrucosispora sp. WMMD703. Lineage (NCBI taxonomy): Bacteria > Bacillati > Actinomycetota > Actinomycetes > Micromonosporales > Micromonosporaceae > Micromonospora > Verrucosispora sp. WMMD703. Next base: position 4,536,202 of record NZ_JBMHMM010000004.1, read on the forward strand.
CGCTACCTACGCGCTCTACGGCTGACACAGGCCGGCGATGACCGTGTCTTCGGCAGCTACCTGCTCGCCGTGAACATTGGCCACCTGGCACTGCATTGTGGTCACCCCGAGCCAGCGCTACGGATGGCGCTCACGGCGGTGCGAGGAGGTGAGCCGCAGGCGACGCCAGGCGTCACCGCCGCCCTGCACGCCGTGGTGGCGCGGGCCCACGCCCGCCTCGGACATGAGAGCGACTGCCTGACCCACCTCGACATCGCAGAAAGGCATCTCGCCCTCAGCAAACCCGAGAACGAGCCGTCGTGGATCCGGTACTTCACCCCTGCTTATCTCGCCGACGAGATCGCCCACTGCTTCCACGACCTGGGCCGACCGCAGCAGACCCAGCGGCATCTCCAAGAAGCCCTCACCGAGTTGAGCCCCACACACGTCCGGCGACTCGCCATCGACACCGCACTCCTGGCGTCGTCACTGGCTGCCGCCGGCAAGATCGACGAAGCGTGCGCCGCCGCCCATAATGCGGTAGACCACGCCGCGCGGACCACGTCGCACCGCTGCTTGCAGCGCATCGTTGAGGTACAAGCCGATCTTGAGCCCTACCGATGCGAACCGGAGGTTCGCGAACTCAGCGACTATGTGCGCCAGCAGCTACCGCTGGCAGTCCTGTGAGCCCGGCTGAACAGCCGCTGCCGCCGCCATCACCGACCGGTAGTGCGCCAGTTCTGCCTCCAACGCCGTACCCGCCCGGCTGGACGTCGCCACGTAATGGCCGACATCGGGAAGCAGCAGCAACTCATGCCCCACACCGAGAGCCACCAACTCGTCAGCGAGCTCCCGCACCTCCTCGACCACCGCCACCTCGTCAGCCATGCCATGAATGAACAGAACAGGACGCTGAAGAGTGGCGGCACGGACCCGGCCCGCGCCACCGCGCAGCCGCAGAGCGTGCGCCCGCTGGAACCGAGGCACGGTCTGCGCCCACCGATCTGGATCGACGATCGCAGACACCGCGGTAGCCGCCGCAAACGGACCGTCCATCGACACCGCGTGTAATGCCGTGTATCCCCCGGCGCTGGCACCCCGGATGAAGACCTGGCCGTGCACCGCCCGCCCCACCTCCAGCAGATGGCTCGCGACAGCCGCACAATCATCCACGTCGTAGAAGCCCCACCGGCCGTAGAGCGACTCCCGGAAGCTGCGGCCATACCCCGTGCTGCCCCGATAGTCGACATCGACCACGGCGAAGCCGCGGCTGGTGAAGTACTGCGCCTGCCAGTCCAGGCGCAGCAGGCAGGAAGCGGTGGGCCCAGGATGCGCCCGAACGATCAGCGGTGCACGCCAGTCCGCCGCCGAACCCGTCGGTGGATACACCAGGGCAACCACCTCACGGCTCCCGTGGACACCGATCCGTAGTTCCGTCGGTACGGACACCTGCGCATTGGACAGTGCAGCGTGCTCCGACCTGGCGAGCACCTCCAACCGGGGCTCGTCATCGGCGACGTGCACCAGCGCGACCTGCGGAGCGGCGGTCGGTGTTGATCCGATCAGCGCCGCTGTCGTACCGTGCGCCGCCAGGTAGGGCTTGATCGACGTGTAGGGAAGATCGACCGGGTGAATGGAGCCGTCAGGTTCGATGACGACGAGGCGGTGCCGCGGCCCCTCCTGCACCACCATGACGATCCGGCCATCGGCAAGGAACTCGTACGACGCGTAGCCCAACTCCCACGGCTCGGCAGCGCACTCGCCCCCGATCGGTGCCACCGCCTCGACCTTGCTGTCGTTCCACCGGTATAGGTTCCACCAACCACTGCGGTCGGATACGAAGTACAAGGCCCCGTCGGGTCCCCACTTCGGCTCCACCGCCGACTCATCCGGACCGCCGGCGAGCCGTACCGGGTTCTCTGGCCTACCGTGCGGTGAGTAGGAAGCGAGCCACACCTCACATGCGTCCCAGGGCATGTTTTGCTCGCCCCAAGCGGTCCAGGCCAACAAACCCCGACCGGGTCGCGGCGCGCCGAAAAACCCGCGGGATTCGGCGATAGTCCGCATCTGCGGAGCACCGGTAAGCGACACCGCAATGAGCTCGTCACCATGTTCCGATTCCCGCACCGCCAGTAACTCACCGTCGCCAACCGTCAGTGCGTGTTTGAGATGGGGTTGATCAGGTCTGGTTGAAGGTGCGGCGGGCTTGACGCCGTGCCGGTCGGCCGCGGGTGATGCGGCGGGTCATGCCGGTGATGGCGGCCCAGCGGATGAGGGCTTCGGAGACAGTCGGGTGGCGTTCGTAGTCGCGGGCCAGGCGGCGGCAGGCGGTGAGCCAGGCCAGGGTGCGTTCGGCGACCCAGCGGCGGGGGTGGACGGCGAAGCCGCGTTGGTCGGCGGGTTTGCGGACGATCTCCAGCGTCGTGCGTAGGGTGTCGCGGGTCCAGTCGACCAGCCGTCCGGTGAAGCCCTGGTCGGCGTAGACGTGCCGGATCGGGGTGAGCATGTAGGCGTGGAGCAGGGCGGTCTTGGCGCCGTCGCGGTCCTGCCATGACGCGGCGAGCACGGTGACGGTGACCAGCAGGCCGAGGGTGTCGGTGATGATGAACCGCTTACGGCCGTTGATCTTCTTGCCCGCGTCGTAGCCTCGGGTGTCCCGGCCGACGGTGTCGGCGCCCTTCACGCTCTGGGAGTCGATGATCCCTGCCGACGGCTGCGACTGACGGCCCTGCTGCACCCGTGCCTTGATCCGCAGTGTGGTCAGGAGTTCCTCGGTCACGCCGGCTTCTTCCCACCGGGTGAAGTACCAGTACACCGTCTGCCACGGCGGCAGATCCGCCGGCAGGTACCGCCACGGACACCCCGACCGCACCACGTACAGGATCGCGTTGACGAGCTCCCGCCGCGGATGCTTCTCCCGGCGGCCGTCCGTGTTCGGCTCCGGCAACAACGGCTCGATCAGCGCCCACTGGGCGTCAGTCAGGTCGGAAGGGTAGCCACGGCGCGCAGACACCGCGCCACCCTGCCCGCCCCACCGCTGGATGTCATGCCGCCACGCCGTCCACAACAGACCTTCTCAAACACGCTCTCAGATCGCCGAAGGCTCCCCGACTGACCAACTCGAGATCGCCACCATTACGGCGGCTCCGGTAAAGCCCGTCTCGGCCGACACACCACAACATGCCGTCGACAACAGCGAACGACCCGCCTCCGTACGCGTGAACGCCGCTGGAGACGGCGAAGCCTTGCGGGCTGACGTCATGCATACCGTCGCCGGGCCGCCAGCATGTCACCGTCGTAACCCCGCCAGCGTCGGGGCGCGTCTCCACCCAACAGAACGCACCACCCGCGGCACGCAGCTGGTCATAGCTCACCGAGGCCTTGACCGCGTCCTTCGTCGAGACCGCAGCGATTCTGTCCGCCAGCTTCACGACTCTCCTTGAGCAACTTCCGCGCGTGACAGGGTGACTACAGCTCGCCAACCAGTCTCCGCGACACCACCCCGGCACAGCGGACGCTGCCATGCCACTCTGCCGGCACGACGTCCTCTCAGACCCGGCCGACTCTACGCCTACGGATCTGTCGCTGGCGCTGGATGCGTCGACCCTCCCCGTCGTGGATTCACTCTTGGTGGCGACCACGTCGATGCGGACAACAGCCGTGTCCGCATCTCTCATATCGACCGAGTCGTCCAAATCGAGCAACCTATTACCTCGGGACCGACAACCTCGACTTCCTATGGGGCACGTCCCGTCAACACGAGAAGCGGGACGCGGCGCCCGCACCTCCCAACCGTTCCAATGTGCGGCCGGTCTCCGGGGGATGCTCGAGCTGCGCGTATATCGAATTGCTGAGAAAGGTGACGGTAGTGCGCGTCAAGTGGTTCCTCCCCGGCGATGAAGAGAGGCCGTTCACACCCTTCGGCATCGACTGCCAGGGGGCTGCAGTGCGCTTCTCCCACCGCGACGGATCCGCGGCCACCCGGTGCAGCGACGCCAACACCACATCGCACGCGGATCTCCCCAGGAACGACCACACGTTGGGAGCGAGACACGATCGGGGGTCCCCAGGCACCGTCCTGCGCCACCGTTCGGAGAGAGGAAGACCTCGGCCGTGAACCGAGTCCCTCCCCCACTCCCCGACGTCGCCCCGGGCACTTTGCTCCAACTTGAAGCCAACGACTGGTCCTACGGCCGTGACCTCACCCCCGGTACCCCCGTGGCCGTCGTCGTCACCGGAGTTCGGGACCTGCCGAACCGCAGCGACGAGTGGATCTGGATCCTCGGCCACCGTCCCGAGTGCGACTACCCGCACGTCGACCGGCACCCGCCATGCATGGAGGTGCGGGTCACCGTCACCGCGCTGCACCGTCAGATTCCCAGGCCATGACCAGCACCGACGACGGCGACCGCCCCGTCGATCGCTTCGAATCGGCGCGCAACACGGCGCTCCAGCACCGCGACGGCGGCACCTGCTTCCACTGCCAGACCGGCGGATGCGGACAACACGCCTGGGCGATCGAGGAACTCGCCCGCCACCCCGGCGGCCTAAAGCTCCTCCGGAAGGTCGGGCTTCCCATCCCCTCTGACGAATCGACCGAGGAAGGTCAGCCGCGGTGAACACCCCGCCCTCCGGCGCATCCAACGACCACGCACCCCACCTGTACGAACACCCGGCACCAATAGAACCGGCCCGGCCAGTGCGCGCCGTTGGCAGCGCCGCCGCCCACACCACCACGCGGCTTGCCGACGAATTCTTCTACCTGGCCCACGACGACCAGACCGGCCGTCCGCGTCTGTTCGAGTCGGCAACGGCGCACGGCTTGGCCGCCGCGCTGCTGGCGGAGCTGTACCGGGAGGGTCGGGTCACCTTCGAGGGCCGCCATGTGCGGGTGATCAACACCGTCCCGCCGAAGGACTGGCTGCAACATCTCGTCCTGGATCGGCTGGTGGCCGAGCCGCGTCACACCGCGACCCGAACGTGGTTGGCGTTCCTCGCCACCACCGCCTGCGAGCAGGTGATCACCCGGATGTGGCAGGTCGGGCTGCTGCGGCCGGAGCAGGTCGGTCGGCTGTGGCGCCAGCGCACCGTCTACGTCCCCACCGACGTCAACACGGCCGCCTGGTCCTGGGCTCGCCTGTCCTTCCAGCTGCGCAACTACCAGCCGCTCAACGCCTTCGACCAAGTCCTCGCGGGTCTGGCCCTGCACACGCAGCTCGACCCGATCCTGCTCGACGGCACACCCCTTGCCGTCCGCGCGTTCCTGCGCCACCAGGTCGACCAGGCGCACCCGCCGTTGCGCGACCTTCTTGCCGATCTCGGTGCCGTCGTCGGCGGCGCCGTGCTGAGGCACCGCACCTCCTGACTGCGGCCACATCCCTATCCATCCCCTATTTGCTGAGAGAGAACCGAATGTCCCCCTCGAAACCCGACACCGTGTCCGCCGTCCTCGCCAGAGGCCGGCTCGGTATCCCGTCCGTGGTGTTCTTCGTCATCGCCGCCGCCGCACCCCTCACCGTCATTGCGGGCGGTGCGACCACCGGGTACGCGGTCACCGGTGTCACCGGCATCCCGGTGGCCTATCTGCTGGTAGCGGCGGTGTTGGCGTTGTTCGCGGTCGGCTACGTGGCCATGTCCCGCCGCATCGTCAACGCGGGCGCCTTCTACACCTACGTCACCCGCGGACTCGGCCGCCCCGCCGGCGTCGGCGCCGCCATGGTCGCCCTCCTCGCCTACAACGCGATGCAGATCGGCCTGTACGGCGGGGCCGGAGCGGTCACCGCCGCATTCCTCAACGACCGGTACGGCTGGCAGCTCAGCTGGTGGATCTGCGCCCTCGCCGTCTGGGCCATCGTCACGGTGCTCGGGGTCGCGCGGATCGACCTCAACGGCCGCGTCCTCGCCGTCGTCCTGGTCGCCGAATGCGCCGTCGCACTGACCTTCGACGCCATCATGCTCACCCACCCCGCCGACGGCACCGTCAGCTTCGCCACCCTCGCCCCGACGCACCTGTTCGCCGCCGGCATCGGCGCCGCCCTGGTCACCGCGATCACCGGGTTCGTCGGCTTCGAAGGCACCGTCGTGTTCTCCGAGGAGACGAAGGATCCCCGGCGGACGATCGCCCGCGCCACCTACATCGCCGTCGCGGTGACCGGCCTGCTGTACGGGCTGTCCGCGTGGGCGATGTCCGTGGCCACCGGCCCGGACCGCATCGTGGAGGCGGCCCGCACCGACGGCACCGACCTCATCTTCAACCTCGTGTCGCCGCATCTGAGCCAGAGTGTCATCACCGTCTCCCGGGTCCTGTTCATCACCTCCCTGTTCGCCGCCCTGCTCTCGTTTCACCACACCGTCGCCCGGTACCTGTTCGCCCTCGGCCGCGAACGGGTGCTGCCCGCCGTGTTCGGTCGCACCAGTCGGCGGACCGGCGCGCCGAAGGTCGGCTCCCTCGTCCAGAGCGGCCTCGCCTTCGCCGTGCTGGTCGGCTACGCGCTCGCGGGGGCGGACCCGATCGTGCACCTGTTCTTCTGGATCACCGTCACCGGCGGCCTCGGCGTGCTCATCCTCATGACGCTGACCTCTGCCGCCGTCATCGGCTTCTTCACCCGCACCGCTCACACCGAGGGACCGTGGCGGTCGGTGATCGCACCGGGGATCGCCGCGCTCGCGCTCGGCGGGATCCTCACCGTCACCCTGCGCGAATTCGCCACCCTCCTCGGCGTGGCACCGGACTCGCCGCTGCGCTGGGCTTTCCCCGCCGCGTACGCCGCTGCCGTACTGCTCGGCATCGCCTGGGCACTGGTCCTGCGTACCACCAGACCGGACGTGTACGCGGCGGTGGGCCTGGGCGCGGACAGCGACACCGGACCCCTACGCGCCCCCGACCTCGCCCGCCAACCCGCCTGACCAGGGAGCCGCCGTGACGATCACCAACGACAACCTGACTGTCCGCCCCGCCACCACGACGGATGCCGGCCCGTTGATCGCGGTCCTGGCTGAAGCGTTCCGTAAAGGACCCGTCGCCGACTGGCTCATCCCCGACCCGGACGATCGGGGTGCCGTCTACTACCGGTACTTCCGTGACGCGTTCCACCACGGCTTGGAGCACGGCGAGGTGTACACCACCAGCGACCAGTACGCCGTCGCCATCTGGTATCCCCGCCTCGCACCCGCCCCCGCTGACGCTCATCAACGGGTGGAGGCGCTGGAGCGCATCGCTGGGGCGTACGCACCGAAGTTCGTGCTGCTGGAGGAGATGTTCGACGCCTTCCACCCCGACGAGCCACACCATTACCTCGCCTACCTCGCCGTCGACCCCACTCGACAGAACCGCGGTCTCGGCACCGCGCTGCTCGCCGACTACCACCGTCGCCTCGACCAACTCGCGCTGCCGGCCTACCTGGAAGCCACCACCATGCGTAACCGGCAGCTCTATTTGTGCCTCGGCTACACCGCCGGCCCCACCATGGTGCTTCCCGCACAGGGGCCGACGATCTGGCGCATGTGGCGCGGCGCACCCACCAGCGGCGGCCGGTCCCCGTTTCCACCCACCAGACCACGCCGAGGGCTGTCGTGAAGACCACGGCTGCGACCGCGCGACCCCTCCGCCCTGCGCAGCCCGGCGACGTGGCCACCATCGTCACGCTGCTCGTCGACGCCGTCGCATCCGACCCGGTCGCCGCATGGCTCATCCCGGACCCGACCGAACGGCAGGACATCTTCCACCGACTGCTGGCGATGGAGATCGACCACGCCGTTGAGTTCGGGACCGTCGACGTCACGCTCGACATGACGGCTGTTGCCGTGTGGCACCACCATCCGGCGTCGCAGGCGGCTCCGTTCGGGATCTACCACCTGAGCGCTCTCACCGGCTCGGCGCTGCCACGGTTCGAGCAATGGCACGCGCTGCTCCGCCGGTACCGGTCCGACGCCCCGCATCACTGGCTCGCCTGGTTGCACGTCAGCCCTGACGCCCGCCGCCACGGCATCGGTCGGACGCTGCTCGCCCATCACCATGAGCGCGTCGACCAGCTCGGCCACCCGATCGACACCGTCGTCACCACCACCGGCAGCCGGGACTACTTGACCGGGCGGGGCTACCGCGCGGGCCTGCCCCTGCACCTGCCCGCCGGTCCACCGATGTGGCCCCTGCACCGCGCCGCCGGCCCGGTCCCGCCCAACACGGCCGACTGAACCGCACGACACCCCACCCCGGTGGCTGCGCCTCACCGCAGAGGGCAGCCGCCGGGGCCAGACCAGCGACAGCAAGGAAGCACCACCCTCATGGTCAGACTGATCGCGCCGGCCTGCCGGCTGGCCGTTGTCCTCGGCAGCGTCGTCCTCGCCGGCTGCCACGCTGTTCCCACCAACCCAGCATCCCACCAACACGACCGCCTGGCCAGCAGCCCGCCGCCGCAACCGCCACGGCGGCCACTGCACCGGACCTCACCGCGCAGCAACGCCTCACCACCATCGCCGCAGCCGTCGCCCCCACCCCCGGCGACAACACCACCGACCTGCCCTACACCTACCTGCACACCCGAACCTGGACCCGCGCCACCAACACGATCATCCGAACCGAGCTGCAGCGCTGGCGACACGACGACGGGTCCGGTCGAGAGATCACCCGTCGCCCACCCGACCTGCCCGGCGTGAACCACCAGCCCACCCCCGCCGAACGGGACCTGTTCCACCAAGCCCCGCCGACATTGACCCGACATCGGGTCGGCAACCTGCACCCCTAGCTGGCCGGGCCGTTGCCTACAGATCCGACCGCGCTGGCCGCGCTCCTCGCCCCACCCGAGTTGTCCAGCGAGCCCGCCTACCCGCGACTACTCGCCGGAGGCATCGTCGGCCTGACCACCAGCCAATACCTCAACCAGCAACAACGGGCGACAGCCCTCCACGTCCTCGCCGCCATACCACGCACCCTGCACGCTTGCCGGAAACAGGTGTTCATGCGTGCACAGCAGAGTCCAACGCCTAGACGGTCAATCAGAGGTTATCGGGCTGCGCCCGACCCCTTGTGATCTTGGCTGGAGGCAACGCAGTCTGTGACGTTGCCTGCAGAATCACAGGGGGTGCATGCGAGCATGACTCTCAGTCAAGACGCGATCGAGAAGTCGACGAAGCTGATCGAGTTCCTTGCAGAGGTGACCGCCGCAGTCGAGCGAGACCCAGTGTTCGACATCCTGGACGACCTCGACGCCCCGGATCCAGTCGTATGGCTCGACACTCTGCCGCAGGGCGTCCAGTGGGTGGCAAGCCCTGCCGATGATGTGATCATGCGGCTGCGCCCGCCCCGCCAGCTCGCAGAGCCGGCGCCACCGGAGTTGCTGCAGGGTTGGATTGACGTGGATTCACCCCGCGGCGCTGCTGGTCCTGCGCCACGTCTGCTGGACTCTGCCCCTCTAAGCGGCGATGACAGTCCCGGGGCGCCGCCCGGGCGGATCGTACGCGCCTTCAACGTTTGGGCTGAGCAGTGGCAGGCATGGTGCGACGAGACTCGACGCCTGCACGCTGTTCGGCATCTGTACGAGCAACTGGAACGCGCCGCCAAGATGATGGAGCAGCAGGACGACGAGTACGAGTTCGTCCTGGGGATTGGTTTGCTTCGGTGGATGGCTCCAGACGGCAGCCGTATTCGTCGCCACGTTGTGGCGGAGGGTGTGGTTGCTCGTTTAGACGGAGCGACGGCCGAGGTTTCGGTATCGACCGGCGCGGGACGCCGCAGGACCGAAGACCGGGAGATCCTTGGCGACCTTGAGCTGTTCCGGGGTGAGCGTGGACGGCATCACCGTCAGGAGATCACCGACGGAGATTTGCTATCAGTGGACCTGCTGCCTCCGATCGTGGATCTCCTCGAGGAATGCCTTGACACTCCGGTACACCGGGATGCCCGTCCTGTGGTGACGGACGATGAGTTGCCGGCCGTGCCGGTGGTCAGCTTGTCGCCGGCGCTGTTGGTGCGCCGACGTAGTCGGGTGCTCCTGGCCGAGGCTTATCAGCACATCCGTGATGCGCTGCGCCAACCTGACGCGCGGGTACCCGTCGCGCTTGCCCAACTCGTGGTGGACACGGAGCCAGAGCAACGTAACCGGTGGCTCAGGGATCAGGGCGCTGTCAGCGGCAACGTGCTTGGCAGCGACCCCCTGTTTCCGTTGCCGACGAACGATGAGCAGATGCATGTCATCGAGCTTCTTCGCTCCGAGACAGGGATTGTCGTACAGGGACCTCCCGGCACCGGCAAGACACACACGATCGCCAATCTGGTGTCGGCGCTCCTGGCTCGCGGGCAGCGGGTGCTTGTCACGAGCCAGAAGGATCAGGCGCTACGTGAGCTCCGCGAGAAGGTTCCAGCATCGCTGCGAGATCTGTGTGTATTGATGACCGACGGCAGGAACGCCGCGACTGAAGTTGGTCACGGCCTTGACGCCCTGTCGCAGTTGACCGCCTACTTCGATACGGAGAAGCAGACCAAACTGGTTGAGGCGCTTCGCGCCGAACGACATGAGCTGCAATCTCGATCCACCACCCTCAATGAGCGCATTCAACAGCTACGCGAGGTCGAATTCACCGCTCACGACCCGGTTGCTCCCTGGTTCAGCGGTGAGCTGTATCGGGGGTCGCTTGGTCAGATCGCGCGCCAAGTCAGGAGCAGCGCAGGACGGTTCGACTGGATAACGCCGACCGAAACCGGCCTGCCCGACAGACCACCCGTGACGGCCGCCGAAGCTGTCGAGCTGGTGCACCTGCTGCGGACGACGACCCCGGCTCGATGTGCTCGACTTGCTCAAGCGATCCCTGACCTATCAGACCTGCCCGTGCCGGCCGCACTCGCTGAGGCATTCGCCGCCGAACTCGACGCGGCGACCGCTGTTCGGCAACACACCACCGCGTGGGGGCCACGCTTGGCGGCTGCTGGCGATGACATGTTGAATGATCTGGATCTGCTTGGGCAGCGATTTACCGCGATCGTAGGGCGGCTGGGGTTGGACGAAGACCCGACGTCCTCGTCGGGCTGGGTGACACGTGCGATCGCGGATCACTTCTCGGGGCGAAGGCAGTCGTTATGGCGGCATCTGACCGAAGTCGCTGGCCGTGCCGAGCGCTTGCAGGCGAAGCTTCGGGCACACGCGTTAGGTGCGGAGGTGCGTTTCACGAACGCTCGCGAGCTGGACCTTGGGCAAGCCCGTCGCATGCTTACTGTGGGGCGCGAATTGCGCACTCATCTCACTGGAAGCCTTACCTGTCGCACGCTTCTAACCGTTCAATCGGCCCGCCTCAAGGCCACAACGCTGATCAACGGCGTGCGCGTAGATGGCCGACCGCCAACCACGCTGCCGCTGCTGGAGGCCGCGCTTGATCACCTTGAAGTACATATCGAAACGACTCAGCTCCTACGGTTATGGGCCGACGTCGGAGTCGATGTCACGGCCGGCAGCGTCACGGCGACGCTCTCCGAGCTGCAGGATTACTACCGCCTACTTCAGGATGTCCAACAGCTCACCGCCGTTTACACCACCATCCGCGACCGCCTGGAATCCGCCGGCCTACCGGCCAGGTTGCCAGCTATTGATGATGTCATTGCGATGACGTCGTCTACGGCAGCCGCCCGCCACCACATACGGCTCCAATCAGCCGAGGCTGCCATTGCAGGACACCGCGATACAGTCCGCAGGCACCTGATCCACGAGAATCCGTGCCCTGAGGGCGAACTTCTGATCGCCGCGATCGATCAGCGGTCCACGGATGCGTACCACCAAGGGGTCGCTGCGCTGGAGGCGGCACGTCAAGAGCGCGACGCCGAGCGGCACCGCGTCAGGCTCGCCCACCTGCTGGAGGGCGCGCATCCGCAGCTGCTTCGCCTGCTGCAGGACACCTGCCTCGATCTCCATTGGGAGGCCAGGATGCGGGAGTTGCCTGCCGCATGGGCGTGGTATCAAGCGGACTGTTTCGTACGCGGGCAGCGCACAGCTGGGGCGGAACAGCGGGTCAGGCGGGAGTACGACGACGTCGAGGTACGCCTCGCCCAGGTCACGGAGCAGCTTGTAGCGGCTGAAGCAGTCCGCGCGTTCGTCGAACGTATGACTGACGCCGACACGCGAGCCCTACGCAGCTTCCGCGGCTTCCGGCAGCAGATCGGAGCCGGCGGGGGGCGTAAGGTTCGCGAGCTGCGCCAGGCGGCACAGGCAGCGATGAGCAAAGCCCAGAACATCGTGCCCGCATGGGTGATCCCGCTGCCGAGCCTGCTTGAGAATCTGACCGTCAAGCGCAATGCGTTCGACGTGATCATCGTTGATGAGGCGAGTCAGGTCGGACTAGAACATCTGTTTCTCCTTTGGTTGGCCCCGCGGATCATCGTGGTGGGCGACGATCAGCAATGCACCCCGGCACCCAATCGGATGGGTAGAACTTTCGATGAGCATTTTCAGGCCCTTCGGGAGCATCTCGGCGACCTTGATATCGAGATTCGATACCACTTCACTCCCAAGTCACACCTATACGGCCTGCTCTCAGCACGATCTGGAAAAGACGCCGTCGTCCGCCTGCGCGAGCACTTCCGATGTATGCCGGAGATCATCAACTGGTCTAAGGATCAGTTCTATCGTGGCGCCAGTGAGATCATTCCGTTGCGCGAGCGCACAGCTTCCGATCTGGAACCCCTACGCGTCGTTCACGTCGAGGGCGCATACCGGGAGGGTAACGGGCAGACCGTGCGCAACCCTGTAGAGGCGAAACGCATTGTGTCGCGACTACTTGATTGCCTTAACGACTCGAAGTACTCGGGCAAGACGTTCGGCATCATCGTGCTGCACGGACACGGTCAAATCAGACTTCTTGAGCACGAGATCAACGCCGCCATCGCGCCGGAAGTTCGCGCAGCCCGCCAGATTCGCGTCGGTTCAGCGCCCAACTTTCAGGGAGCGGAGCGTGACATCATCTTCCTGTCCACAGTGGTCACTGTGGCGCCCCGCCGGATCGGCGAGAACCTCTACCGGAACTACAACGTCGCCGTCAGTCGCGCCCGCGATCAGCTCTGGCTGTTCACCTCCGTGTCGCCCAACGATTACAAACCCGACGACTTGCGCGCCTCACTGGTCAGCTACATGCTGAACCCACCGTCCGTGTACGGCCCATCGCCAGACCTCAAGAGCGTCAGCTCCGACCGCCACTGCCCCCCGTTCGAATCCTTGCTCGAACAACGGGTGTATCGAATCTTGAAACGCCGTGGATACCACGTCGTTCCCCAATTCAAAGTCGGGTCGCGTACCTTAGATCTCGTGGTCATCGGAAGCGGCGGCAGGCTCGCAGTGGAATGTGACGGCCATCGCTGGCACACCAGACCGACAGACGTCATCTCCGATGGACGTCGCGACCGCGAGCTATTCCGCATGGGCTGGGAAGTCATCCGCATACGCGAGAGTGAGTTTGAGCTTGACCCCGATAAGGAACTCGCAATCCTGTTCACCCGGCTCGCCGAACGCGAGATAGCCCCGCGGAGTGTGCAGGATGCGCCCACTAATACGTGGAAGCCGATTGAGCTGCCTTCCGAACTTGAGGAGGAACAGACCTCATGACAGGTTTGTCCGCAAACAACAGTAGGGACATCCATGTCGACCTTGACGACAACGTCCTCGATCGACTCGCAGACCTTATCTGCGGCGACGACAGCACCCCCTACTACCGTACCGGCCGACAGATCACCGCACTATTCACCGCCGCAGGCTGGCGCCGCGTGGGCGACGTCGACGGCGGCCGCCGCGAATGGGTCATCGGTACCTTGCGTCGCCGCCGCGACCCCGATGGGCTTCGCCGACTGCTGCTCCGCCTCGCCGATCCTCGCGAGTATCTCAACGACGACGAGGCTCGGCGGCATCTCGTCGACGACCTCAACGGGTTACTCGCCGTCGAGGGCTACCAGATCCACTACTCGTCGGGCCGACCGGAACTGGTTGCACAGGCTCCTACGATGGAACGACCTGCTAGGCAGATACCCCTGGAACTCACCGCGAGCCTCGGTAGCATACTGAGCGACCCAGACTTCGGTCGCCAACTCACGGCTCGGCTCAACGAAGCCCATCTCTGCTGGCAATCCGGCGCCTGCACCGCTGCCGTCATCCTGCTCGGGAGTCTGTTAGAGGGCGTCCTCTACGACGTGGCGCTCGCTCAACACTCGGAAGGCCAGCGCCCGACCGATCACCTCGAGTCGCTGATCGACTTGGCCGCCGAGAAACGGTGGATCGCTCAAGACGTCATCGACTACGCCCACGTGCTGCGTAACCACCGCAACCTGGTACACCCGAAGAAACAGATCAAGCAGCACTACTCCCCCGATGACGACACCGTCCGGATCGCCTGGAACGTGGTCGTAGCCGCGCTCAACGACCTCGAACAGCTGAATAAGAGCTCCTAACTCTTTGAGCTTTTAAGTGGGCGGGCAGAGAGCCATTTTCATCGTGGGTGGCGGGCGTCCTCGGCGGCTTGGAGCACGAGGATGGCCGCCACCCACAATGAGAATGGCTCACCGAGCACGCGGTCCTGCGCACCCTACCGACGCTGCAGGGTGGGTGATAGAGCGTCCACGTCTGCGCGGAATCCCGTTACCTCTCAACCGTCTCCCCATCACATGTGACCGCCGACCCGCATGCCGGTGGTGTCGCAACGGACTGCCGCCAGACCGCGTCTCCCGCACTCGGACGTCCGCTCAGCCGCACCAACCGTTCGCCCCGTTCGCCAAGATCACGTCGAGCGTCATTGAGAAACTCCAGTACAGCTCCTTCAAGGGGCTCCCGTAGACGTACCCAGCTCTCTACATACCCTCGTTCCGCCTCCAGCGTCAGCCGCCACATCGCCGCATCGATGTCGATGGCTCGTATCGCCACCGACGTCGGTGCGATCATGCTCACGACGGCCAGCGCCCGGTTCCAGTCCGACCAGTCAACCCTCGCCCGACCCGTATCAGACGGCTCTTCACTCAGCTTGCTGTACGCCTCGGCGTAGCACCTCACCAACTCCGCGTACGCCTGTAACCGGGAGTCCCTCGTCCAGTGCGTCCGTTGCGACCGGTGCGCCAGCCACCCGCCGGCCGTCCCGCCGGCCAGGGCAGCCGCAACACCGCCGAGAGTAGGCGCAAGGACATCCCACGGCACCGCCATACAACCATCCTCCAGCATAGCGACAACTGGACTGCGCCTTGCAGTCCTTGCGGCAGACCGTGCGCCCGCTGTTCGTAAGGAGACGTGACAGCTGATGGGATGACGTGCCCCGACTCGTGACGGTGAGCACTTGACTATTAGATCGCTGATGTCTCCTCCGCGCTGCTCACCACACGGTGTCCATAAAGGAGGCGACGATGATCTGGGTAGGAGATGACTGGGCCGAGGACCATCACGACATCGAGATCCTGGGCGAGGACGGCCGGCGGTTGACCAAGGCAAGGTTGCCGGAGGGGCTGGAAGGCATGCAGCGGCTACACGCGCTGATCGCCGAGCACATGCCCGCCGGTTGGGCAGACCTCGACCCGGCCGAGGCTGCCGGCAGGGTGGGGTTCGGGATCGAGACCGATCGCGGCACGTGGGTACAGGCGCTACTCACGGCCGGCTACCGGGTGTACGCGATCAACCCGATGTCCGTTGCCCGCTACCGTGAACGGCATTCGACATCCGGAGCAAAGTCCGACGCCGGTGACGCGCACGTCCTGGCGGAGATCGTGCGGCTGGACCACACCCATCACCGGCAGGCCGCTGGCCGTGTCCGGCGCCGATGTCGCCTTCCTCGACCAGCACCGGGAGGATGGACGGTACCGCTGGGACATTCGTCGAGCCCGCCACGACGGCGACGTCGTGGTTGAGAAGGAACGCGAGCAGCTGCTGCTGCCAGACGGCCGGCAACCGTCAGGTTGTGCGCGTGGAAAGGTCGGCCGTGACGAAATGCTCTGGCTTCAGGTCGACGGCGATCGCCGGCGCTGGTACCGCTACGAGATCGATGCTTAAGTCCATCACCCCTATGCATACGCCTGTCCGGGCATCACCCTGCGCGACCCTCGTCAAGTGAAGCTCGAAACACGATCTTGCCGGATAGCCAATCGCCGGCAGCGCACCAGTCCGACGCCTGGCGCGGGGGCGTCCTAATCTAGCCGCAATCCGGGCGCGCCGGCCGGATCTACTGGTAACCCAACGTAAGCTGCCGCGGAGGGAGGCCACTGCGTCCGCAGTCGCCGACGGAGCCGAAGTGGCAGACATCCCGGCCTGTCTCGCCCCTCAGCCAAGGGCACCCTCGCGACCGTCGGCCATCGGTAGGCGCGGTTCTCCCGTCGGAGCGCGCTCAGCGGCACCTGCCTGATTGTCACCTGCACCGGGGGCTGGTCACGGAGTTCGGCCAGCCGGGCGCGTATGGGTTCGGTTGGTGCTGGTGCGCCGCGGTGGGCGACGGTGACGTGCGGCCGGAATCCCCGCACGGGGCTCGCAGAGTTGGTCGCGCGAGGACCGGCGGCTGTGGGCTGAGAAGCGGCAACAGATCCATCTGGACACTATCGCCATCGCCCGCAGGCAGCTCGTGTAGCTGGAGGATGACCTCGGCCATCCGCAGTTGCTCGGGCGAGAGCTTTCCGCCGTTGCCCCCAAGCCTCAGGGGAGTGGAAGCGCGCGCCTGAGGTGCTGGACGGCTGGAAGCAGCGCCTGGCCGTGGCCGAGTTCTACGGCTCCGACGAGGTCCGGTCCGCCATCGCCAAGCTCGACGTTACGCTCGAGCTGCTTGAAAGGCCCGAAACCGAGGCGACGATGATGGTCGCCTACGTCGGTGCCCTGTACGCGGAGTGCGTCTCGCTGATGCGCCCCGACCCTGGCCTTCCTAACGGCGGCCGGGTCGATCTCGGCGAAAGCCGCACAGAAGTCATGCTTCACGTCCTGGACCTGTTCAAGCCGCCCGAGGCGGACGACCCGTTCAAGGATCTGCCTGAGCCGGGCGACGCGCTCAAGGATCTGCCGGGCTGACAGCGTCACGAACGTTCGTTCGATAGCCCTGGGCCAGGTGGAGTGGCGCAGCCGCTGGCACATCACGATCCGCTGGGACGGGGACGACAGCACCCGGCCTGCGTGACCGTCGTCGAGCGCGTCGTCGGCTCCCCTTCCGGCTCGACCGGCCCGCGCGGACCCGCATGTGGTCGCCTTCCGTACCGGGCTGCCCGCGAGCTAATCGGCGATGAGCCGTAGCAGTGCCGGCAGCGCGAACGGCTACCTGGCATGCCGATGCGGGACTGGTGGGCATGCCGGGCGGCGGACGCCTGGTCATCCGGTGCCGCGACTGCGGGGACGTCCGGTTGTGCCGGCGTTCGAATCGGGGTGCGGCGCCCGCGACCGCCGGGCCGGCCAGCGACCGGGCTATAGACTCGGCAGGGACTCGCGCAGCCCGCAGGAGGTGACGGCGTCCGTGAGCCTGTCGGTCGTGAGTGGACCAGTGGCCGCAACGTGAGCACTTATGGCTTGATCAAGGTAGGCCCGTACACGGTGGCGCGAATCGAGGAGGGCGAGAAGGCTCACCTACTGGCGATTCTGCGCGATGACGCCATGATTGAGCCGGACGATGATGACCTCGCTGAGATCGCCTATCGCATGCCCGGCCATCAGGTCACGGACCGGCTCAACGTGATCGGCGTCGATAAGGCCACCGTGTTCGACGCACTTCGGGACAGCGTCACCTTCACAAAAGGGTGGAACGCCGAGAACCCGAAGCACATGGAGCTGACGGACCCCCGCGGGACCAGGCGTGACCTCCTCGACCGCCTCGATGGTCCCACCTGGGTCGAGACGACTCGCGCTGCCGCGACGACCAGCGATTCCCACGGCCTGTGCAGGGACTACCAGACCGACATTGAATGGCTCCTGGGCCTGCTGGGCTCCCTGGACTACCGCTATGCGTTACGGCTCGGCCTGCTGGCGTTCCCCGACGAGCACGTAACGGTAACCCTCACCGACCGTGGTGAAGGATGGTTGGAAGAGCGATCGGAGACGGCAGCGTCCGATTCCCTGCAGGTCATGCAGTTGCTGGGTGCCACCTACTCGCCCACAGTCGTGCTCACCGAAGGCCGCACCGACGTCGAGTACCTCAATGCCGCGATGTCGATCCTGTACCCACACCTGACCGATTTGGTGCGTTTCTTAGACTTCGAGACGCGGCCGGAGGGGAGCGCGTCAGCGCTGGTGAAGTCGATCAAGTCATTCGCCGCAGCCGGGATCACCAACCGGGTTGTCGCCCTGTTCGACAACGACTCCGCGGCGGCCGACGCCAGACGGGGACTCGACAAGGTGCCGCTGCCGGAAAACATCGTCGTGGACCGCTACCCCGACCTCGACCTGGCCCGCCACTATCCCACCCTCGGCCCGCCCAGCAGCGATGCCCCGGAGGGCGTTCTCGCCGCCGCGAACGTCAACGGGCTCGCCGGCAGCATCGAGCTCTACCTCGGTCAGGACGTGCTGAACGACGCAAACGGTAACCTGCGCCCGGTGCAGTGGACGTCGTTCCTGACCGGCGTGCAGCGCTACCAAGGCGAGGTGACCGGCAAGGCGGCCGTCCAGCAGGCGTACCGGGACAAGGTCGCGGCGGCCCGACGCAACGGGGGCCGACCCCTGCGTGGCCAGGACTGGTCGGGGCTCCACCTGATCCTGCGCCAGATCATCCACGCGCACAACGAGACGACCTGAGCGCCGCCGGGCCGCCATGGGCAGCAGCGGCGGGGGACCACCGCTTCGCCCCTCGATGTGCACCAGTTCGGCCCACCCACAGAGCGTCCGCTCGGGCCTCTGGCATGATCCACTGATGCCCGCCGAGCCAGATCAAATCGCCTATCAGAGCACCACAGGGATGGTCCTCATCCCATCGGGGAACACGCGTTACTCGACGGGCATGGCTGTCTTCGACGACTCCGTCGCAGCGCTGCGCCGGTTCGTCCTCGACAGCCTGACCCGCGCCGACCGGATCGTCGAGGCACGTAACCGGCACGACGAGGTCGAGCTGCGGCTTCCGGTGTTACTAGGCCTCGTGCCCCGCCCGGACAACGCCTACAACCCGAAGGCGATCGGGGTGGTCGAGCCGTCCAGCAGCAGCGGCTCGGTCATCGATCGGCACCTGGGTTTCCTGTACAACAGCACCCTGCACTGGGTGGGCGAGAGCCTGCATCGGCTCGCTGCCGTCGCCGCGCCCCATCCCATCGGCTGCCATGGCTGGATCGAACTCCACCCCTTTGAGGATCAGGATTGGGAGGATGATGGCGAGGACTGGGAGCCCAGCCGGGACAGTCCCTTTACACGGGCGGAAATGCGCCGCATCGGCTACGACATCGGCCGTATCCGGCTGCATCTGCCAGACGCCGGCCCGCTGCACCTACTCGTCGACCAGTTCGAGGCGGCGACACCGCCGACGGTGGACCTCCCCGTCGAGGACCCCGTCCGCGCGGGCTTGATCGGAAAGTTCGGTCAAGTGCTCCGTGGTGCCTTGGCCACCAGGGTGGCGACGGGACGCTGGGGTGTCCCGACGGAGCGGAGCCGAAAGCACGAGCGGTGGGACGCCGAGGCTTCGGCGGACCTGCACACGTGGGCGGACTACCGGCGGGTCCCGCACCCGTACGAGGGCGTTCGCGCCGTCAGCCGATCCACCTGGGGCTTCGAGCGGGTCATCGTCACCGACCGGTCCGGCCTCGAGATCGGTCGCTATGAGTTGCCCGACGGCCCCCTCACGCTGATCGACGAGCGGGTCCGCCCGGACGCGATCGCAGCCCTGCGCGACCACGGCGTGGATGTTTCACTTCCCGACGGCTTCGCCGAGCTCGGCGAGTTCCCGGACGCGATCATCAGGACGGACCGGTTCCGCGACAATCCGACGGATCGGGAGCGGATCTGGTCCATCCGGTTGGTACGCGACGGAGTCGACCTCGACGAACTACCGGAAGCCGGCATGTACGACCCGGACTCCGACGTTCTGACGGTCTACGCCCGCCCCCATCTCGCCCCGCTGACCACCCTGCTCAAACGGCACGGCGTCCATCCCGCCGAGGCGCACTGGGCATCGGCGTCGACCACCACCATCGACCACAACCGGCGGGCTGCCGCCTTCCTGGCTGCGGAGATCGGGCCGTTTCGTCCGGTCGTCCGCGACAACTCGATCTACCAGCTGGGAGGCGGGCCCATCGTCGACGACCTGGCGGTCGTCCCGGCATCGTGCAACCTGACCGCGCGGGCCATCAACCTGGTACCGGTGCCACACCGGCCCTGGCTGAACGTACGCGTGGCGCACGAGCCCGCACGCGAGGTGGCCGCCTTCACGCTCGAGTTGCAGCGCAAGATCCTCGGCGAGCTGTTCCGCACCGACGACATCACCGACAGCACCTACCCGTGCCGGCTCTGCGGCACGGCGGCGCACAGTACCCGGTCCGGACTCGCCTACTGCTTCGGCTGCTGCAGCCTCGCCCGCCAGGGCGTCCTACGCGACAACGGTAGCGACGGACCATGGACCGACGCGACGATCTGGGCCCTACGCCGACTCGCTGAGATCGAGTTCTCCGGTCCACCGTCGAAGGAACAGCTCTCCCGCATCGCCCTGACCGACCCCCTCCTCGCCGACGAGGCGATGCTCTGCCGGTTCCTCATTCCCCGCACCCACTCCCTCACCGCCCGCCCAGGCCGCATGCAGCGCACCTGGACCGACTGGCTCAGAGTCTCAGGGCTGCTCGGCGACGCCTCCCGACCGGCGCGCGGCATCCTCTCCATCGCGGCGGACGGCCACCTGTGCCGGTCGATGTTCGAACGGCACATCGACGACTTCCTGCACCACCGCGGGATCGCACACGAGGTGGAACCGCACTACCCCCGGCACCACCTGCTGAACACGACTGGTTTGCGTGCCGACTGGCTACTGACCGACGGCACGTACGTCGAGGCCCTCGGCATGCTGGAGCAGGACGACTACGCCGCCAAGGTCCGACGCAAGATCGAGCTTGCCGATATCTCGGGGATTCGACTCGTCACGGTTCGGCCGTCAGACCTGACCCGCCTTCCCGAAATCTTCGCCGACTGGATCCGTCGGGTCTGTGGATCTAAAGGTGTTTCCGGCCTGACCTGCCGGGCGTTGTGCCTGGTGAGGAGGGTGCCGTGATGACCGCGACACTGAACGACCAGACCGGACGGAAGAAGCGGCCCGAGCCGTCGGCGGAGGCGAAAGCCGCCGCTGAGCTGGTTCGGGCCGCGAAGGAGCAGGGCTTGTCGTTGACGGGTCCGGACGGGCTGTTGAAGCAGTTGACCAAGACGGTCCTGGAGACCGCGTTGAACGAGGAGATGACGGAGCATCTCGGTTATGCCAAACACGAACCCGACGGCGCCGGCTCGGGCAACATCCGCAACGGCACTCGGTCGAAGACGGTGTTGACCGACGCGTCGGGACCGGTGCAGATCGACGTGCCGCGGGACCGGGCGGGCACGTTCACCCCGCAGATCGTGCGCAAGCGGCAGCGTCGCCTGTCGGGCGTCGATGAGGTGGTGTTGTCGTTGTATGCCAAGGGTTTGACCACCGGGGAGATCTCGGCGCACTTCACCGAGATTTACGGGGCTTCGGTGTCCAAGGAGACGATCTCGCGGATCACCGACAAGGTGATCGAGGAGATGACCGACTGGTCCCACCGGCCCCTGGACGAGATCTACGCGGCGGTGTTCATCGACGCCATCGTGGTGAAGGTGCGGGATGGGCAGGTGGCGAACAGGCCGTTCTATGCCGCGATCGGGGTCACCCTCGACGGGGACAAGGACATCCTCGGGTTGTGGGCCGGCTCGGGTGGTGAGGGCGCGAAGTTCTGGATGAGCGTGCTCACCGACCTGCGCAACCGGGGCGTGAAGGACGTGTTCTTCCTGGTCTGCGACGGGTTGAAGGGCCTGCCCGATGTCGTCACGAACGTGTGGCCGCAGACGATCGTGCAGACGTGCGTGATCCACCTGATCCGCAACACCTTCCGGCTCACCTCGCGGCGCTACTGGGATGAGCTGAAGCGCGATATCAAGCCGATCTACACCGCCGTCAACGCCACCGCCGCGAGGGCCGCGTTCGACGACCTGGCCGAGAAATGGGGCGGCCGGTATCCGGCGGTGATCCGGCTGTGGGACAACGCGTGGGCGGAGTTCATCCCGTTCCTCGACTACGACCTGGAGATCCGCACCGTCATCTGCTCGACCAACGCGATCGAATCGTTGAACGCCCGCTACCGGCGGGCGGTCAAGGCCCGCGGCCACTTCCCCAACGAGCAGGCCGCGTTGAAGTGTCTGTACCTGGTGACCCGATCCCTGGACCCCACCGGGGCAGGCAGAACCCGATGGACGATGCGCTGGAAACCCGCCCTGAACGCCTTCGCCATCACCTTCAGCGACCGCTTCCCAGCCGCTGAAACCTACTAACCAAGATCGCCGGAAACACCCTTAGCGAGACAGGCCCGATCCGTCCGGCGCGGTCCAGTAGTCGGTGATCTCGTCACCCTGCTGCCGCAGCATGTGTCGGCTTGGCGTCATACAAGCGAGTAGAGAGTCGACCCGCAGGTTCACCTGAGCGAGGCTGAGACGAGAAGGTAGTACTCGCGGTGCTCCAAGCAGGTGGCGGTTGGCGCGAGGTCCCCGACCTGACCGCCTGCGCGAGCCGTGAAGACGTTGAGCCGATCTTGGTAGGCATCCTTCAGCAGTGAGGCGTGATGACGCGGCTGCCGTCAGGTCGCCGATAGGTCGTCCATCGTCAGTGGATGGTCCGTCAGACCTGCGGCCTTGAGAGACAAGATCGCGGCGTCCACATCGGTGGCGTAGAGGACGACGGCGAGTTCGTTTCGTGCTCGTGAGACGCAGACATACAGGAGTCGCCGGCTCCGATCCACGGTGGTGTCCTTGCCGCTGGCCTTGTTACGACGATCGGTGTCGGAAAGCTCTGCGAGTCCGAGAAGCTTGTCGTAGGAGTGGGCTGGCAGTGTTCCTTCGGAGTCGTCGAGCAGGACAATGACGTTCGGAAATTCGGCGCCTTTGGTCCCATGTTGTGTGGAGTAGGGGGACTCGCGTCTGACGTATCGCAGGTAGCCGTCCAGCTCATCGACGTCGCACGCCATGAATGCGTCCAGAACTTCCCGGGTTTTCTCACCGAGCACCTGGTCGCTGTGCGTCCCGTCAGGGTCGAGGTAACGGGAGAGCAGCGGGACCGCTTCAATGAGTCCCTTCTGGTACGCGTGCCGCAGTACCTTTCCCACCGAGCTTGCACCAGCCTCGGCTACCAGCGTTTGGAGCTCCCGCACTGCTTCCCGTGCCATGGCGAGGCGCTGACGCGCGATTCCCGGTTCGGCGATGCCGTCTCGCAGCGTAGTGCTGTGCTTGCGCAGGATCCGCGGCGCTATGGTGGCATTCGTTGCCTCGCACAGTGGCAGGATGACGTTCACGAACGGTGCGATAGGCCAGGCTGTGCCTTCGTCGAAGCCAGCGGACAGCGCGGCTGGCGCTTTCGACTGGTGGAAGGCGGCGTATAGGCCAGCGAAGCCGAGTCGCCGAGCGGCGAGTTTATGCATGGCTACAAGGATCTTGGCGCCGCCGGGCGCATCACTGGTCCAGGCTTCATTGGATGTGCGATGCGCGAGCCACCGGCGGACGGTGTCCATGCTGGCGGCGCGGTCGGCATCTGTGGGCAGCACGAAGAAGTAGGCGTGTCCTTCCGGAGTCAGTTCGCCCGGCCGGCCCGGGATTTGCTGGTCTCCGTCGCCGGCGGCCCGGACACGGTTGACAACCTCGAGAACTTGCCGTGACGACCGAAAGTTCTCCGGTTTGTTGATCAGAGTCCAGTCGGGCTCCGCCGGGATTCGGCCTATGCCTGTGGCATAGATCTGCTGCATGGGGTCGCCGAAGAATCCCAGGAGGAAGTCACCCGAAACAGTCCGGTACAGGTGGATAAGACTCCTGACGACTTCTGTCTCCGTGTCCTGGCTCTCGTCGACAAAGATGATCGGGAACCGTGCGGCGACCACCTTCGCCAGAAGCGGATGGCTCATCAGCATGTGTGGCACCATCTTGAGGATGTCCGCGTGCCCGATCTGCCCCTTGCCGTAGTCAGGTCCGACGCCGTAGGTGAATCTGCGCACCGATCGTAGGCCGTCGCGCTGACGCTGGTAGCGGTCACGGTCCTGCTCCGCTGACTCGCGCTTGGCGGACGTCCTAGCCTTGTCGATCTTCTCGGCGGTCTCAGCAAGCTTGGCCGTGAGCTGGCCCTCAATCCAGGCGCCGATGTCGGACTGGAACGGTGCGACCAAATCCCACAGGAAACCGTGGATCGTGGAAACGTAGACGAGCGGATCGTCGTGAACGTCGTCGTGGATCTCGGCAGCAGCGACTTCCGTGTAGGTAATGCAGGCAACCTGCTGGGTGCGTGCACGTAGTTGCTCGCGGCGTTCGCTGGCGACATACGCCAGTGCCTTGACCAGGGAGGTCGTCTTTCCGGACCCTGCTCCGGCGTTTACTACAAACCCGCACTTACCGCGCTGGTCGAGAATCGCACGCAAGGCCCGGTCGGCGTCGGTGTCCCGGGCGTCGATGCGCCTGGTCATCCGCCCACCTCAGCTTCGATCTCAGTCAACCGTGAGGTGTTAGACGTCTCCATCGTAAGTTGATCACGCAACCATTCGAGGCCCTCTACGATGTAGCGCGGCCCCGTCCACTCTGCCGGGTTCGCGGTGATCAGCGCGAGGGCGAAGTTCGTCTTGTCGAGGTTCTTTACGCGTCGGTGGATCGCTTCGTGTAGCTGATCCAACGACATCGTTGCTGCCTTCCGCACGCACAGGCCGAGGTCTGCTTGTTTCGGGTCTTGGCACCAGGCCAGATTCTCCAGGGCGAAGGCCTCTTCAAAAGTACGGCCGGCTCGATCGTCGCGCTCGCCGTTCCACTCGACTGCCTGGCGCGTCTCGTACGCGACCCGAACGTGGCCGGAATTGCGGCCTGACGGCGGACACTTGTCCTTGTCGGGCAGGTCGAGGAGATCGGCGATCGGCCGGATGCCTGGGATCCACGTCGCCAGCGTCTCGTTGCTCGTGACGGCGTCGTCCTTCGTGGTCATACACGACGCCCGGCATTCCTGCCCGTCGGCATCGTCCGGCCCGCTCGCATCGAGTGTGGCAGCAGCATCGTCTGCTTTCGGTCCGTGGACGCTGTCGATGTCGGTGATGACCAGCGTCGGCAGACCGAGGAATTCGACGAGTTCCCGAAACTTGTGGGCGAAGGCCCCACCCACCTCCAGGATTGTCAGGTGGCACGACTGCAGCTCTGGTGCCGACTGCTGGATCATCAACGGAAGAAGCAGGCGCTCAACGTTCCCTTCGACCAGGACTGCAGCATCAGCGAAGAACAGGTCGCAGTGAGTGAGCTTCAGATACTGCCGGAGGAAGTGCCGCGTGGCTTCCTCCGCAGCGCCCCTGAACGTCATCAGGTCCCTGACGTCGGTGTGGTGAATGTTGCCGTCCAGACCGGTTCGTCTGAAGTAGCGGATCGGCTCGAACGACTTCTCGTAGATGACGTGCGCGGAGTGGGTAGTGACGACCATCTGTGTGGTGAAGGCCGGGTCGGCGTCGGGAAGGATTTCACGGATCTTCCGGATGAACACCTGCTGGAGCTGGGCGTGTAGGTGAGCTTCCGGCTCCTCGATGAACACCAGGTGGATCGGCGGGCGGTCGCCGTCTGCGTCGATCCACCGGTGATGGAAGTCCAAGACCTCGACGACCATGTAGATGAGGTTCTTGAAGCCGAGCCCGTTGTACTGATCAGGCAGTGTTCGCTCCGCTCCGCCGCCGGAGCCGTCGCCCGCAGGCAGCGCATAGTGAACCCGCGCTCCGCTAGTGAGGATGGTCTGCGCGTTAAATGATGCCTTCACCACCAGACGCGGATGCTGGAAGCCCGGGTAGCCGAGGTCGGAGAGCTTGTCGAGGGTCGACTCGAAGACTTCCGCGAAGTGCTGGTTAAGCCGAAGTTCCGAGTCCGCGATAGCGGCGACCGCCGCCAGGTCGGCCTCCCGCTGTTCGAGGTTTCGAGCATAAAAGCCGCTCAGCTTCCGAGAAAGATCCTCCGCCCGGCCACGACTCTCCCCATCAACCAGGTGGCGCTGGGCATTGAGGAAGTCTAGCCTGATCAGACCATCGAGTTTGCCGCCGAGCTTCCTCTCGCCACCGCTGACCCACGCCGGGCTATAGCCATCGATGAAATCAAAGTTCTCATCGCACTGGCTAGCGTCCAAGACCGCATAGGCGATCTCGTATTCACGTTGCAGCTCGCGCGTCAAGTAGTCGGTCAGTGAACGCGGCCACGGCTCATACGACGAGCCCTCCGCGCGACTGGCCGCCGTGATCTTGTTGCGACACTCCTCGAAGTTCTCGACCAGCTGCTTGCCGCTCCTGGGCCGGTAAGACAGCCGAACGCCAACCAGCTCCGAAGACCAGCTCAGATCGGGAAGAAAGTCGATCACCCGGTGCAGGTTGACATCGTCACCTTTCAGATCCAACCAGATGTCAAGCTCGATACGCGGGAGTTCCTCAGGATCGTCCGACGCGGTGTCAAAAGCATCGAACGAATCCCAGCAGTCAGCCGTGAAGTCGTAAAGCTGGAAACGGCCTTTGCCCTCGCCGAGGAACAGCCTGAAGACCTGCGCCGCAGACGTCTTTCCACTGTTGTTCGCTCCGACGAAGACCGTCGTCTCCGGGTCAAGATCGATCCCGACCTTGCGCAGCCGGCGGAAGTTCCTCACCCGGAAGGTCTTGATGTACAACACCGCTCCGCTCGGACAGGAGCGCGCCATGGAAGCGCGCGGGCCATCGAATGATAGACCCTCTTCGCGATCGGCGTTTCGCCAGATCAGCACTACCCGCTAAGATGAAAGTAGAAGATCGAGGTAGAGCACCAAAACCATCGATAACGATCGCAGCATTGCCGCGATATTCACCCGTTCGGGTGACAATGAGCTGTCTCCGAGGTCAGGCCGGGCAACGCGCTCCTCTCAGCTATGAGCGGAAGCCAACCGCATCGCTGAATGGCCAACCGCGACCTGACTTGACCAACCAGGACCGGCCGGTCCTACACCGTTGACGCGCACTCTCGGCACGACCCCCACTCGGGAATCCACGCCACGAAGGCCCATTCCCGCCAGCCTGATCGGCGTCCTGTCGGCTCCGGCTTTTGCCTGCCGGCTTGACCGGTGGCCGACGGGCGTCCGGTCGGCGACGCGAGAGCTGTCGGTCGTCGCGGGCCGCGGAGGCTCACGTGTCGAAGGTCCATGTCGGACGTGGCCGACAGGCGTCCGCACCGCGTTACGTGAGCATCGCAGCACGCAACCGGACTGCTCACGTATAACCCCCCGGAGGTATCGATGACTCTCCAGCCGGGACGCAACGCGGCCGGCGACGGTCGTGGCGGCCATCGGCGGGTGCTGGTGACCGGTGCCCGCGGGCATGCTGGGATCGGCGGTCCTGGCCGCTGTGGACAGGACCAGCGCCCAGGTGTTCCGCACCGTCATCAAGGCGGGATGGCTCCACCTCGACGTCCGCGACCGCGACGCCGTTCATCACGTGGTGTCGGTCGTCAGGCCCGACCTGGTCATTCACCTCGCCGCCGAGACGGACTTGGAGGCGTGCGAGTCCGACCCGATGCACAGCTGGTTGACCAACGCCGCCGGCGCCGAGCATGTGGCGCGTGCCGCCGCAGCCGTGGGCGCGACGCTGGTGGACGTCAGCAGCGGGAGTCTTCGATGGGGTTGCGCTCAAGCTAAGGTGGCGCCGTCTTGTTCGACGTGGAGGCTAAAGTTCGCGCTGGCAAACCGTTTTCGTAGCAGTGTGCTTGCTCGGTCATCCGTGCCGCCGGGATTGCCTTTGGCGTAGTCCCATCCGGCACCCTGGCCGGGCGGTGTCGCCCCGGTGAGGGCGGCGATGCGGATGAGTGCGAGTTGGCCGTGCTTTCGCTCGTGGGGTGGCAGCGGCCACGTGATCGGCAGTCGGGCGGGATGTCGGGCCAGCACGGCCTCAACGCCACAGCCCGCGCAGTCCCACAGGTTCAGACCGTTGCGTCGGTTGTTCAGGAACGTCTGTGTCCACTGCTTCTCCTTGGAGATGCGCTTCCACAGGTTCACGGCTTCGCCGATGTGCAACATCTCGGCATCGGGATCCGTGTGACTGGCCCAGACGTACACACCTGGCGTGGCGTCCGGCGCGACGCCGGGACCGGCGAGCGCTGCCTGAACGAGCGCGAGTCTCATCAAGCCAGCCCTCTCTACTCGATGTCCCGGGAGCGTGGTTGCTCCGACGAACTGTCTTATTCGGCAGGTGCAAGGGCCCCTCGCAGTGCCGCTTTGGCTGCGGCTTCCTGCTCGATGGCGTAGCCACGTGTCAGGCACGCCTCGGCGAACTGTCCAACTTCGTCGGCCCGGGTCGCCAGGGTGGAGAGGTGGGTACGGCTGTGGGCGTTGAAGGACTTGCCGACGGCATGGTCAGCAGTGCCGATGTCGATAATCAGGCAGTGTCGATTTGGGGCGAGGTGATCGGTGATCCGCGCCGCGATGCGGACGCCGCCGAGGTCGGCATCCGTGCAGACGGTTACGGTGTCGACCTGTGCTGCTGCTTGGGCTATCAGTTCGAGCACGGCTTTCGGCGGCTGGCCATGGCACCAGATGACCGGCAGGTCGGGGCGGACATCGCAGATGGTCTCAGCGGCTTGCCGGTTTTCGATGATGATCATCTCGGGAGATGTCGCGGGTAGCTGGAGCGTGATGTCCTGGCTGGCGGGCAGGCGCAGATCGTGGGGGCCGGTAAGCCCTGTGAGGTCAATGATGCCGGTAGGGGTCTGTAGTCGGATGGGTCCGCCGAGACCGATGTACGGGTTGCGGGCAAGGCCAAGTGCCGTGATGGCTTCCTGCTCAAATCCGAGTTCTGCCAGCAGGTGGTGGACGTCGTCGCGGGCTTTGGTGTGCTCGGCGTGTTCTTGTACGAAGGCACGGACGGAGTTGTGTGTGCGCCCGTCGGCGAGGTCGGACGCGGCACGTAAGGCCCATACCAGCCGGTCGGTGCCGATGGTGGAGCGCAACGCCTTGGCCACGCCGGGCCACTCGTCGGTCAGGGTTTCGGCCAGGGACAGTGCCCGCGAGCGCACTGAGCTGGCCTCGGTGCGGCGGTTTTCTCGGGCGGCGGCTTGTGCGCCGGCGAGTTTCGGGTGCGGATGGGTGCGCCGGGCGGGCTGGGCGAGTTTGCTGAGGTGCAGGTCGTGTTCGATCGTGAGGCATCCGGCTCGGGCGAGCGCGTGGACGATGGTGGTGGCGTTGTCGCCGAGTCGTCCTGTGATGCTGTCCCAGTTGCGTGGGCTGCTGGTGATCCATGCCCAGTCGCTGTCCGCGACGAGGCCGTCGGGACGGGTTGGCTGTGCAACGGGTTCGCTGGCGCGAAGCCGCACTCGGCGGAACTTGGGGCGGCCGAGTCGGTCGCGGGAGTACTTGCCGCCGGGGGGCACTGGCGCGTAGGCACAGAGTCCTTCGGGTAGATCGTCCATCCAGCGAAGCACGATCTCAGGGTCCTCGTCGCCATGCGGGCTTGTCGGGTCGACAGTGTTCATGGTTGGGGGGCCGGTCGGTAGGAGGTGAGCCAGTCGGCGAGCATCTGCACCCTGGCACGGTTGGAGTCACTTCCGATGATCACCGGCGCCTGGTTGTACGGCATGGTGTCGGAGCTCCGCCGCAGCTTGATGTAGAGGCTGGAGGCGGCGATGGCGTAACGCTCCATGTCGTCTTGCAGGGCGCCGACGACGCTGATGGAGCGGTCGCGGCCGATGTTTTCAAAGAGGGCCACGGCCGCGCGGCGGTGGGCCGCGCCGAGGTTACGGCCGAGCTCGTCCAGGACAAGCAGCAGCGGTTTGTCGCCGGAGCCGGCCAGGGCCGCTGCGCAGACGAGCTTGACGGCCTTGTCGTCCATCTGGGCCGTGTTGCCGCGCAGCCGGTACGACGCGGGTGGCTTGCCCTCGCTGCGCCGCCATTTCGGTGTCACCGACCAGCGCCAGGGTTTGTCGGGGTCGGCGGGCGGTTCCGGTTCGGGGAAATCCAGTTCGCCGCCGTAACCGTCGTACGCCTTGTCGATCCGGTCGAACTCGGCCGAGACCAGCTTGAGCTTCGCTTTGACTGCGGTGGCGAGGGTGGCGCGAACGGCAGCGGCTGCCTCGCGCGATTCGCTCAGCGCTGCCTCGGCGCTGGTCAGCGTCGCGGTCTTGTCGGCGCGTTGGCGTTCGATGTCGGCCTTCTGCTGCTTGTCGACTTGTTCGTGCTGGTCGAGGTAGGTGCCGACGACGCGCAGCATCGCCGGGATCAGGCCGATGCGCTCGGCGGTACGCCGGGTGTCTCGCTGCTGGTCGATGACGCGAAGTTCTTCCGGCAGGTGTTCTGAGGGGGTGCCGATGGGAAAGCAGGCCCGGCGGACGCGATCGGCGAGGTCGTCAGCGGCGTCGTCCCATACGGGCAGCGATATGTTCCGCTCCGCCTCGTTGAGCTGGAGCAGGTGTTGGCGAGCGGTGTCGGCGGTGCCGCCCCAGGCCGTGTGTCGGCCAGGCAGGTCAAGTTCGTCTCGCCGGGCCATCAGCTTGTGCCAGGCTTCCTCGGCGCGTTTCTGGTCTCCTTCCACCTGATTCAGTTGGCTGCGGACGGCCTCGATGCGTGTGTCGCGGGACTGTTTGTCGGCCAGGGCCTGCCGGTAGTGCTCGGTGGCCAGCGCCAGCGGCGTAGCGAGCTTGCCCTGTTCGCGGTCGTTAGCTTCGTTGAGGTCGCGCAGGTGCTGGATGCGTTGGGTGAGCTCGGCTGCTTCAACGGCCGCTTGGGCGGCTTGCTCGCGTTCTTGGGCGCGTTTGAGGGTCTGCCGGGCGGCCGTGACTGCTGCTTCGGCATCGTCGTCGGCATCAGCGGCGGCCTCGACGGCGGCGCGGGCCTGTCGGATGCGACCTGCCCTGCCGGTCAGCGGGTCGGCGAAGCCGCTCACCGAGTGCACGCCTGCCGCCAGGTCGATATGCGAGAATTCGGCGCCTGCTCGGTCTGCCAGAGCGGACAGGAAGCTCGTCAACGGGTATGCGGGGACGGCAGCGGGCAGATCTGCCGTGCCGGCCGCCGGGTGGTTGTGGGGATCGGCGCTGACGATGAGCGAGCCGGGGATGCCGGCCAGAAGCTTGGTGGCGGTGGTGGCATCTTCGTGGCGTACGACGATCGCTTGCCGGTAGGGCAGCAGCCGGGCTTCCCATACGGCTCGCTGGCCGTCGGGGAGCGTGATGACGTCGATCAGAGGCGCGGTGTCAATGTTGGCACTGCGCAGGGTGTGTACCTGTGCCGAGGCGACATCGTCGCCGCGTTCGGCGGCGGCGAGGGCAGTCTGGGCGGCTCGCAAGGCGGCGTCCGTGATGCCCCTGGCTTGCTGGGCCGTTCCCAGCTCGGTTTCCGCCTTGGCTCTGGCGAGTGCCGCCTCGTGCGGTGTCAGGCCGTCGGCTGCGGTGGCCTTGCTTTCCAGGTCACGTTTGCGGATGCCGAGCATCTCGATCTCGCGGACGTTTTGCGCGTGCTCGGTTTTCAGCGCATCTACCTGCTTGGTGAGCTGCTGGTAGCGGTCGACGCGGTCGCGGAAGCTGCGCTCGAACGATTTGTCGTCGGTGAGCGTGCCCAGCATGGACTTGACCGTGTCGATGCCCTCGCCGATCTCCTTGCGCGCCTGTTCATTGTTCTTCAGGTCCACGGCGATGCCTTCGTCTTCGTCGAGGCCGTCGGTGAGGTAGCGGGCACAGCGGCTGCGCCACGAGTTCCTGGCCTCGCCGAGGATTTCTCGGGCGCGTTGCCGGGTGCGGATGCCCTGTTCGACGACGCTCATCCGGGCGTCCCACTCGTCGTACTGTTCACGCGCTTCCTTGGCCTTCGCCGCGTCGGCGTGTTCGCGAGAGCGGGCCTTCTGCTCGCCTTCCAGCTCGGTGGACAGCCCGGTCAGAGCACCGATCGCATCGAAGATCCGCTCGGGGGTCAGTTCGTTGAGCGGCTGGGCGAGCAGATTGGCTGTGGGGCTGGCACGTACCGAGGTCGACAGGAACGACACGCATCGCACGGTGTCGCCGTAGAGAGCCTTGGCCAGCTTGTTGGCGCGGATGTCGGTGCGGCCGTTGCTTTTGGGTAGCGCGTCCCAGAGTGTGTCGGCGCTGGCGGCGCGTTCGTCTTCGGTCTCACCGTAGGCGACGTGCAGCCGCTGCGCCCACCGCAGTTCGATGTGTGGGCTTTGCCGGTTGATACGCAGCCATACGGTGAGCACGGCCGCATCGAGTTCGGGGATGCTCTGCGCCGCCGGTGGCGCGAATACGCCGATGATGTATCCGCGATCGGCATTGGCGTGCATTGCCTCCTGCCCGGCCAGCTCGGCGGTGAACAGCAGTTCGGCGGCGGCCTGCGCGCCTGACTGCAACCGCCACTGATCATCGGCGTGCAGAAGGCTCAGTCCTGCGATGAACGACGACTTCCCGGCCCCGTTGGAGTCGGTGGGGCCTTGCCCGGCGACCGTGATCAGCCCGCTGGTCGTGATCGGGACAGGGTGGGTCGACAACCGCGAAATGTTGATCATCTGGACGCCGACGAGGACCCGGTTGCCCACAACCTGCTGCGGATCGCTGGTGTCGGGAGCGGGGGTGGGGCTGGCCGTCACGGGGTGCTGTTTCCTTTCTGCTGTTGACTGCGTCGGCGTTCGCGGATGGCGGAGGCAATCGGGTGGTCAGGGGCGGCGGCGAGGATGAGCTGCTCCTGAAGCCGCTCACGCGCGGCCGGTGTCAGGCGCAGCAATTGCGGACCTGGAACATAGCCGCCGTCGCTTTCTCCACCCCTGGTGAGCTTGACCAGGCCGGAGGCTGTCAGCCTGGTCAGCGCAGCTCTGGCCTCGGTAGGCGGGAGTTTGGTATTGCGCAAGATCTCGGTGACCGCGGTGGGATACGGGCTGCTCCACGTGTCGGCGTGTAGCTGTTCTTCGCTGCGGGGAATGGCCACCGAGTTCACCAGGATCACCGTCAGCACGGCGCGGTCCATCTCGCCCATCGGCTGCCAACCGGCGGTCAGATCGGCCGCGATCGTGTCGTCGAAGCCGGAGGTGTACCGCAGACCTGGTACTACCTCAACCAAGGTTCGCCCGGTGCGTTGCAGCAATCGTTGCAGGCACGCTCGTGACGTCGCGTCCTCCAGCGCGGGCAGAAACTGGCGGTGGACCGGTTCGCTGCTGTGCTCCAGCAGCGCGAACGCCGCCTCGACCTGTTCACGTTGCCGATCGTTGAGGTGCCCGAGCGTCTGCTCGAAGATCGGGTTCGGACGCGCCGTCATCGACTACCTCCCGCCTTGTGCGGCTGCGACTGGTCGTCGCCGCTGGGGACCATGCGCCACAGCTCCCGCAACGTGCTCAGGTCCAGCGATCCCCAGGACGCCACCCGAGCCCCCAGGCGCACCGTTCGGCGAGCTTCGTCATAACGCAACCACCCCGCACGATCCAGTCGCCGCACACCTCCCAGCAGCGTTCGATGCCGGTCACGGGTACCGCGACCGGGGGTCAGGTGGGCGAAGACGACCGCCACCTGGTCGAGTGCGGCGGTCTCGCCCGGCCACAGGTCCGACCCAGGATTCGCCCAGCAGCAGCGCAAACACGCCGCGAGCACGCGCATGGTGCCCTTGTGGTCAACGACCGACTGGCTGGGCAGCCCATACTCGTCCAACACGGCAGGACCCGCCGACTCGGGCAGGTTCGGCACAAGCCACACCGCCTGCGCGTCGGCCTCGACAAGACGCCGCAACCCAGTCGGCGTCGCGCCACCAGGAGGTACGCGCTGCGGACCGCCAGAGCGGATCTTCGCCCACCACAGCGCAATATCGCGCTCATCCACCCGTGACCACCTCCGCCCCGGCACGGCGCTCGAACCAGCCGTCGGTCACCCAGCTAAACGCCGAGTCGAGATCGACTTTTAGTCCATCACCCCAGGTCAGGCCATACGGCAAGTCGTCGCGATGATGGATGCTCACCATCTGCGACAACACCCGGCGGGCTGCTGGCCAGTCGCCTGCCGCATGCAGCACGCTGGCTACGGCCACTCGATCACTGCCAGCCAGCAGCTCCTCCGCCAGCTCGGCCAGCTGCGGCCCTTCCAGGTCCGCCTGATGCTCGCCCGGCGGTTCCTCATCGTCTGTCCTCGGCCGGGGCGGCGGCACTCGGCTACCCTCCGCGTGAAGGCCCTCCTCGACGGCGTCCAGCAGCGCCTCCACCGGAAAGTGTGGGGCCGGCGCATCGAATAGCAGACCATCGAGCGCGGACGCGAGCGTCGCGGCGGTGCTGTCGCGGGCGAAGCTACGCCAGCGCTCCACCGGCAGTAGCCCCAACGCGCGGGTCTTGCCCGCATGAGCCAGCAACCGCTGCGCGGCGGTGCTCACCGCGTCCCGGTACGCGGCCAGCGCCATCCGCAACTCGCCGCACGCGGGCAGCAGCTGCGGCCACTGGGTCGCCGCCGCGTCGTGGTACTCCTGCGCCTTCGCCAGCAGCTCCTCGTTGCCCAGCAGGCCCCGTGCCTGCGCCCGAAGCTGCTCGATCTTGGCAGAGGTCGCCATCTGCATCAGCGGATTGGCCAGCAACCGGAACACGTTGGTGATCTCGACGAGGTGAGCGCGCGCATCATCAACGGTCGCGTGTTGATCATCGAGAGACATTCGGGCCATCGACAACAGCCGGTGCAGCTCGGCCTGCCCGCCCGCGTCGCCGATCCGGCGCAGAAACAGCAGCATGACGTACGGAGCGAACGTCGCCTGGTAGTACAACTCGTTCGCCCGATCGTTGACCTTGACAACGGCGCGGTACGAGCGCAGCACCAAGAATCGGCGCCGAACCTGACTGTCCGGAAGATGGCGGCATGCAACGGCGACCTGGTCGATCGTCAGCCCAGCCGGCCCCGCCTGCGCGAAGGCGTCGAGGATCGCCTCGTCAACCATCACCGACTCGACGTCCTCCACCATCTGGTTCGACGCGCGCGCCAGCACCGCGAAAACCTGCTGATAGACATCCACGAGAGCGGCATCGGCGGCATACTCATCGAAAGTTGACACTGAAAGATCCGGCACAGTTAGCAGACCATAGCGGAGAGTACCGACATCGCGCACCGCCGCCCGAGCCCTGTGTGACAGCGGGACCTGCCATCGGCATCAGGACGGACCCAAAGCAGCAAAGCGGAGCATCTTTCACAATGCTGGTTCTATGGACCAGTTGCACGCGTCGTCGCCCGACCTCCACGGCGGTGGACGGCAATGGATCGGCCGTCGAGGAGAAAGGTAACCGCCGACGGGAAAGAGCAAGCGACTGCGCGCGCAGCGTCCCACGCCAGGCGGCGCCACATGTGCTGGTCGACGCGTGCGAAGTTGGCGGTTGCCGCACACCCCGTGCGACTGCACGCCACCTACACCCGAGACCAGGGCGCACGCCACGAAGTCGCCGCCCTCGACCTGACCACCAGCACGCTGCACTACTGCGGCTCCGCCCTCGGCCGCGCGCGGTCGACCTCGGGCATCGCCTCAACCAGATCTGGCCTCCACGGTGGCGACCGAAACGCAGGCCGAACTGTGCCACCGACGGCCAGCGAATGGCAGCAAAGCTTGCGCCCGCTGGACGCACTCACTGCCGCTCCGCCAGCAGACTGTAGTATCAGCGCATGCGCACTCAAGATGCGCACCGATGCGGAAATTCTGTGTCCGAGGGGGGACTTGAACCCCCACGCCCTATACGGGCACTAGCACCTCAAGCTAGCGCGTCTGCCATTCCGCCACCCGGACCCACTTGCCCAGCCTACCGCGTCAGCCTCGGTGATCTCATCACCCGCAGGCCGCCCGCTGGGCTGCACGGGGAGTTACTGTACACGCCACAGGTGGATCATGCACATCGGCATCGGCCCCGGTCCGGCACTGGTCGCAACGCCCGGTAGCGGCCCCTCGGCAGGTGTGTGCGCCGGGTAGCGTCGAGGTGCCCGTACCCGGCAGCATGGGCCTCGTGCCCCATGCCTCTCCCCTGGCCGTCGCTCAGCAACGGGCCCTCGCGCTGCGTGGTGCGGGTAACCTCGCCGCCGCCCGTGGCCTGCTGGCCGATGCGGTCGAGTCCACTCGGCCGCCGTTCAGCAAAGATCATCCGGACGTGCTCAGCACCGCTCATCTGCTGGCCAGGTTGCATCGGGAGGCGGACGATCCGAGCGCGGCCCGGCGGGTGCTGGAGGAGGCGTTCGCCGCCGGGGAGCGCCGTTGGCCGCATGCCGATCCGCTGATGCTGGCGTTGGCCTTCGAGCTGGCGTCCGTCGCGGACGAGCTGGGCAATCGCCACGAGGCGCGCCGCAATTACACCCGCGTGGCCGCTGCCGGCCCCGCCGTGCTCGGTGCCGACCATCCGGCGGTACGCATGGCACGCGAGTATCTCGGCGACGCCGCTCCCGCCCCTCAGCCCGCTGTCCCGACCGCCCCTCAGCCTGGTCCGGCCAGTCCGCCGGGCCGGGGAGCGTTGGACGAACCGACGGTCTCCCTGGCCGTGCTCTCCACGCTGTGGAAGCCGCACGAGGCGTCGACGGCAGCACCGGCGCGTCCCGTCGCCCCCTCGGCGTCACCGCCTGCCGGCGACCAGCCCACTTCCGGCGTCCCTGGAGCGGCGACCGTCCCTCCCGTGCCTGTTTCCCCCCTGGGGGCCGCCGTACCGGCGCCACCGGTCATTCCCGCCGCACCGCAGATCGTTCCCGCCGCACCGCAGACCTCGGCCGAGCCGGGGCGGCCCGCCCCGCCACAGATCCCGCCGTTGTCCACCGTGCCTCCCGCAGCAGCGCCGCAGGTCACACCAACCCCTCCTACAGCAGCGCCGCAGATACCGCCACCCCCCACCGCGGCGCCGCAGATCCCGCCGCCTCCGACTGTCGCGCCGCAGATCCCGCCGCCGCCCGCCATGCCGCCAACCGTGGTGCCGCAGGTTCCGCGGCCCACCCCACCAACATCCGCTGCGCCGCCTGGCCCACCGCGCGTACCGCCGTCGGTGGTGCCACCGTCAGCCACGGCACCATCTGCCCCGCCGCAGGTTTCAACGCCGCCCGGCGTTCCTGCGCCGCCGGTGGTACCGCAGGCCCGGACCGCTTTTCATGATCAGTCAGTACGTCCGGTCGCGACTCCGGTCGACCGGGCCCGATCGGCAGGGGTGCCACCCGCCCCGGTGGTTGCGGCTACCGCCGCGACCAGGCCGACAAGCAGGGTGCCGGCCCCGTCGTCGCCGGCTCCGTCACACACCGCACCGTCGGTCACGCCGTCCAGCCAGTCTCCGACCGGACCGGCTCCGCGCCAGCCGATCGAGGACGAGGAACAGACCGGCGTACTGCGGCACGCCCCGGCGGTCGACGACGCGACATCGGCGGGCGTCGAGTCTGCCTCCACCGGGCATCCCGAGTGGGCCCGGCCCACCATCCGGGTGCAGCAGATCGGTCCCCTGTTGGAGGAGGAAGCGGCTCGGGCCGGCCGTACGCCTGAGTCTCCGGCACCGGCGGAGACTGTGCCCTCACCGGTGAGCGCGTCCCCGGCCTGGTCGTCGGCGGTGACCGAGCCGCCGGCCGAGGGGCAGCCGGTCAGCGCGCCACCAGCGCTGGGACAGCTCGCCGAGGCGGCCTGGAGCCAGGCCCAACCGATCAGCGCGCCACCCGTCAGCGCGCCACCGGTCAGCGCACCACCTGTGAGTGCGCCACCGGTCAGCGCACCACCGGGCACTCCCCCGGTGCCTCCGCAGGGCACCCCACTGGTCAGCCCGACGGCAGGCCCGCACGACCTGACCGCGCCGTTACCGCAACCCGGCCCGAACAGCGCACCACCCGGCTGGGCGCCGCCGACCAGCGGACCACCCGGCTACCCACCAACGACCGGTGGACCGTCTGGGTATGCACCGCCGACCAGCGGAGCGCCCACCGGCGGGCCGGGCGGCTACCCGGCGACCGGCGGAGCCGCCCACCCCGTACCCCCGCCGTACGGGCCGGTGAGCGGTGGCGGCTCGGCCGAGGGCCCGGGTGGCGGAGCCAACCCGTACGGACCCGGGGTCGGTGTCCCGCAGCATGACCCCCGGCTGGCGGGGCCGGGTCGTGGCGCCCAGCCGCACGGTTCACCGGGTGCGCCGCCGGCCTATCCGGGGCCCGCCGCGCCGCCGGCCTGGGGTCCGTCCGGTGCTCAGGTTCCGGGGATCGCCGCGCCGTACCAGGGGCCGTTGGCGATGCCGACGGCGGAGCCGGCGCCGGGTCGTAACCGGGTGGCGATCGGCGTGGCGGTGGTGGCGGTCCTGGTGGCCCTGGCCGCGGTGGTCGGGGTGGGTCTGCTGGTCCTGGACCGATGGGCCGCGCCTTCGTCGGGGCCTGCGTCGGCGCCGACATCGCCACCCGGTTCGGTCGGCCCGCCTCCGGGGGACCTGACGATGCGCGACGACATCACGACGATCACGTTGACCTGGACGGATCCGTCGGACGGGTTGGTGCCGTTCATGGTGGCCGGTGGGCGGACCGGGCAGTCGCTGGGCATGATGGCTACGGTGGACCCGGGTCGGACGAGCTACACGGTCAACGGGTTGAGCACCCGGGTGAACTACTGCTTCGCGGTGCTCGCCGTCTACGACACCGACCAGTTCGCCACTTCCGACCAGGTGTGCACGTCGCGGTAGGCCGACCCGTCGGGTTGAGGGGGCCGATCGGTCCCGGACGGACAGTCGTGGCGGGACAC
Source organism: Verrucosispora sp. WMMD703 (assembly GCF_049178935.1). NCBI lineage: Bacteria > Bacillati > Actinomycetota > Actinomycetes > Micromonosporales > Micromonosporaceae > Micromonospora > Verrucosispora sp. WMMD703. Next base: position 4,574,992 of record NZ_JBMHMM010000004.1, read on the forward strand.
GCCGACGACACGCCACGCTGGGTGTCCACAGCCGGACGGTGCGGGTTCCCGGGGTCGGTGGGGTGACCATATGATGGCTCCCGGCTCAGGGGAGGGGTCGCCGTACGGGGGCGCCACCTGCCGAGACGACACGGGAGGCTGCCGGCTGTGGCGAGCATCGACGAGGCCGTTCCGGCCCGCACCCCACGATCCCGGTCCCGGGTACGCGGTGGTCTCGTCACCGTGGGTACGGTGGTGGCGCTGTTGGCGGCGATGGGGCTGACCGTGCTCGGTCTGGGTTCGGCGGACAACGCGGTGGCCAACTACGACGCGAGTTCATGGTTGTGGAGCGCGGCGCGCAGCGAGTTGGCGCGGGTCAACGGGGTCACCGCCCGGGTGGACACCCGGATGGAGGTGCCGGCGGCGCGGCGGCATCCGATGCAGGTGACGCAGACGGACCGGCTGCTGGTGCTGCGGGATCTGAACACGGGTCAGATCAGCGCGCTGGACCTGGCGACGTTGCAGATCACGGCGACCACGCCGACCATGCCCGGGCTCGGAGTGAGTGTGGCGTTGCACGAGGACGCCGCGTTCGTGGTGGACGCGGTCCAGGGTGTGGTGCGGCAGTTGGATCCGCGGTCGCTGGCCCCGGTTGGCGAGCCGGTCCGCTATCCGCCGGGGATCACCGGCGGCGCGTTCGACGGCGAGGGCCGTCTGTGGGTCGCGGTGCCGGCGGAGGGCACGGTCTCGGCGATCACCCCGGCGGTGCTGCCGTCGGAGGCGGCGGACTCACCGGTGGGTTCGCCACAGGTGGAGACGTACGACGTGGCGGAGGCCAGCCACGAGTTGGTGGTCTCCACGTTGGATGACGGTGTGGCGGTGTTGGACCGCACGGCCGGAGCGTTGGTGACCGTCGTGGACGGTACGACCCGCCGCACGGCGTTGGCGTCGACGCTGACCGGGCCCGGCATCCTGCCGGTGCGTACCAGCGGGCCGGTGGTGCCGGTGACGGTGCCCGGGCAGCGGCAGGTGCACGCGATCGGCGACGGTGGCGAGGTGCGGTCGTTCACGGTGCCGGGCGACGGTGACCGGCTCGGTCCGGCGGTGGCCTGGGCCGGGCGGTTCTACTGCGCGGACGAGGCGGCGGGCACGGTGTACGCGTTCGACGCGACGGGCCAGCTGACCGACACGATCCGGGGCAGGTGGGGTGGCCCGCTGGAGTTGGAGGTGCGGGAGAACTACCTGTTCATCAACGCGCCGGACGCGGCGACCGCGCGGGTGGTCAACGACTCGCACCAGGTGCGGGAGGTCGACAAGTACGCCAACGACGTGCTCGGTGGTGATCCGCCGCCGGAGCCTCCGCCGCCACCTCCGCCGCCGCCGAAGAAGCCTCAGGTGAGCAAGCCGGGCGCGCCGCGTAACGTCACGGCGGCGGCCGGCGACGCGCAGGCCAGGGTGAGTTGGCGACCGGCGGCGGCCAACGGCGCCGAGATCATCCGGTACGTGGTGGAGGGTGCCGGGCAGCGGTTGGAGGTCGGCGCGAACCAGCGGTCGGTGGAGGTCACGGAGCTGACCAACGGTGAGACGTACCGCTTCTCGGTGCACGCGGTGAACGCGAAAGGCGCGGGTCCAGCTCGGAACAGCAACCCGGTGACGCCGACCGCGGACGTGCCGGACGCGCCGACCGAGGTGACCGCCGAGGCACGGGCGGACGGCACGGTGGTGGTGAGCTGGCCGGAGGCGAACGGTCAGGGCAACACGATCACCAGGTACGCGGTGTCGGCGACCTCTGCGGGCACGAACGCCCCGGTCGGTGAGGCGACCGGTACGGAGTTGGTGGTGAAGGCCGGCGAGCTGGAGTACGGCACGCAGTACGCGTTCACGGTGGTCTCGGTGAACGACAAGGGCGCGGCGTCGGAGGCGTCGCCGGTGAGCAACACGGTGGTGCCGTTCACGGTTCCCGGTGAGCCGTTGGAGTTGCGGGCGAGCACGGTGGCCGACCAGCCGGGGACGGTGGCGGTGCAGTGGACGCCGGCGGTGGCCAACGGCCGGCCGGTGACCGGTTACGTGGTCGAGGTGGGTGACAAGCGCAGCGAGGTGACCGACACCCGGGCGACCGTGGGTGGCCTGGGTGACGGGCAGAACGTGACGGTGCGGGTCCGGGCGGTGAACGAGGCTGGCGAGGGCGCGCAGGCGACGACGACGGCGCGTACGGTGGCGGCGCCCCGGGTGACGGTGACCGGTTCGTCGGCGACCGCGACGGCGGCGACTGTGACGTTCACCGTGGACGCCGGTGGCGGCCAGGCCAGTTGTACGCTGTCCCGGTCGGGTCAGCCGGCGAAGAGTGGCCCGTGTTCGAGCATCACGATGAGCGGGTTGACTCCCGGCACCAGCTACACGTTCACGGTGACGGCGACCAATGCCGCCGGCAGCGGCACCGCCACCAGGGCTCAGCGAACCGACGCCCTGTACGGCATAGCCACCTGTGAGAACGGCCCCGACGGTGACCAGCGCACCTACTGCGACCGGGACCGGGACGGCCGCAACGGCAACGAGATCTTCTCGGTGCCCCGGCAGGACAACGACCGCCAGGTCGGCTGGGCGGAGCCAGGCACCCGGTTGAAGGCGTACTGCAAGGTGCGGGGCACGGACATCGACTCCTGGATCTACAACGACAACAAGCAGAGCACCTGGTGGGTGCAGGTCGAGTACAGCGGACGGAACTACATCCCCTGGGCCTGGCTCAACCTGGAGGGCGGGGACGACATAAGCGTCCTGCCCACCTGCTGATCCACTCCAGGCGAGGAGCACCACCGTGAACAGCCAGGAACCGCTCACCCAGCAGGAGGTGCAGGGCTTCGCCGCCCTGGCCGCCCGGCTGGCCGAGAACGTCAATACGGTGGTGCTCGGCAAACCGCAGGTGGTGCGGCTGGCGTTGACCGCGTTGTTCGCGCAGGGGCACGTGTTGCTGGAGGACGTGCCCGGGGTGGGCAAGACGACCCTGGCCCGGGCGATCGCGGCGACGGTGAAGGGGCAGTGGCGGCGGATCCAGTTCACGCCGGACCTGCTGCCCTCCGACGTGTCCGGGGTGACCATCTTCAACCAGGCCACCCGGGGCTTCGAGTTCCACCCCGGCCCGGTGTTCGCCAACATCGTCATCGCCGACGAGATCAACCGGGCGTCGCCGAAGACGCAGTCGGCGCTGCTGGAGGTGATGGAGGAGCGGACGGTCACCGTGGACGGGGTGCGGCATCCGGTGCCGCAGCCGTTCCTGGTGGTGGCCACCCAGAACCCGGTGGAGATGGACGGCACGTACCGGTTGCCCGAGGCGCAGTTGGACCGGTTCCTGGTGAAGTTGTCGGTGGGATATCCGGACGAGTCGGTGGAGGTGGAGGTGCTGCGCGGGGCGACGGTCCGCTCTCCCGAGGCGCTCGCGGCGGTGACCGACACCGCCACCGTCGGCGAGATGGTCCGGATGGCCCGACGAGTGCACATCGCCGAGCCGTTGTACGCGTACGCGGTGCGGCTGGCGGCGGCCACGCGTACCCATCCGCAGGTCCGGGTCGGGGTCAGTCCACGTGGGGTGATCGCGTTGACCCGGGCGGCGTGCGCGTACGCGTTGATCGACGGCCGGGGCTGGATCATGCCGGAGGATCTGAAGACGCTCACCGAGCCGGTCTTCGCGCACCGGCTGCTGCTCACTCCCGACGCTCAGGTGCGGGGGGTGACCGCTGCGGACGTGCTGCGGCAGGCGGTCGCCTCGGTGCCGGTGCCACTGCCGTCGGGCCAGCCGGCCCCGGCGCACCGCTGACCGGCGAGGTCTGGCGTGGGGATCACCGCCCGGGGCATCGGTCTGCTCGTCGCGGCCGTGCTGCTGCTGGGGGCGGGTTTCCGGTTCGGGTACCCGGAGTTGACGTTGCTCGGCGCGGCGGCCGGCACCGCGCTGGCGGTCGCTCTGGTCGCCGCGGCCCGGCGGCCCCGGCTGCGGGTGGCCCGGCGGGCCGACCCGGATCGGGTGGCCCGGGGCGAGCCGGCCACGATGACGTTGACCGTACGCAATGCGGGACGGGTGGGGGCGGCGAGCATGTTGGCCACCGACCGCTGCGGTGGCCGGATGGTGCCGGTGCCGGTGCTGCGGCTGCGACCCGGCGCGGACACCACTGTCAGTTACCCGGTGCCGACGAGCCGGCGTGGGGTGGTGCCGGTGGGGCCGTTGCGGGTGACCCGCCGCGACCCGCTCGGCCTGGTGGTGCTGGCCCGTTCCTACGGCGATGTGGTGCCGGTGTGGGTGCATCCGCGGATCCATCCGCTGCGGGCGGTGCCCACCGGCGCGGGACGCAGTCTCGACGGGCGGGTCGACGCGGTCCCGCACGGTTCGATCACCTTCGACTCGTTGCGGGAGTACGTCGTCGGCGACGAGCTTCGTCGCGTCCACTGGCGCACCAGTGCCCGGGTGGGTGAGCTGATGGTGCGGGAGAACGTGGACACCAGCCTGCCCCGGATCGTGGTGCTGCTCGACAACCGGTCCACCGCGCATCCGGACCGGGTCGGCGGGGTGGCGGAGTCGTTCGAGTCGGCCTGTGAGGCGGCGGCGTCGGTGGTCACCGCGGCGGTCCGCGAGGACCTGCCGGTGGTACTGCTGTTCGTCGCCGCCGAGGACACCTCCGTCAAGTCGATCGGGACGGGTCCGAGTGGACCGTTGGATCGACTGGCGGCGGTGACGCTGACCGGCGAGGGGACGCTGCAGGCCGCGGCGGCGCGGCTGCGCCGCGACCGGCTCGGCGACACGCTTGTCGTCCTCACCGGACCGGGAGCGACCGAGGATCTGGGGCACGTCGGGGCGCTGCGCGGCGCGTACCCGTCGGTGGTGGTCGGGATCTTCGGGGCGGCGGAGCCGACGCCGCCGGGCGCGGCCGGCCTGGTCGTCGTCGACGCGGCCGACGGGGCGGGCTTCGCCGCCGAGTGGGACGGGGTGCGCCGGTGGTGAGGCTGCTGCGGGCGGTGGCGGTGCCGGCGACGCTTGTCGTGCTGGTCACGCTGGCCGGTGTGGTGCTCGGCCGGGTGTACGCGGGGTCGCTGCTGACGATGCTGGTGGCTGGCGCGGCGGTCGGGTCGGTGCTGGTCAGCGTGGTGACCCGGCGGCTGCCGTCCTGGCAGGTGGCGCCGGTGTCGGTGCTGGCCATGCTCGGGTGGACGGCGGTCTGCCTGCGGGTGGCGGCCGCTGACGCGCGGGTGCCGGGCGGGTTCGTCGAGGTGGCCGGTGACGCCGCCCGCAACGCCATTCCCCGGCTGCTGACCGCGATGATCCCGGTGGAGGCGACGCCGGACACGATCCTGCTGCCGGTGGTGGCCGCCTGGCTGGCTGGGCTGGCCGGGGCGGAGGTGGCGCTGCGGGCCGGGCGGGTGCTGCTGGGCTACCTGCCGCCGGTGCTGCTGCACGTCGGTGCGGTGTACGTGGTCGGACCGAACGCGGAGCCCGCGATCGGCGCGACGGTGGCGTTTGTGGTGACGGCGGCGCTCGGGTTGGCGGTGTCGTCCCGACCCGCGGACGGTGACCCCGCCGACGGGCTCGCCCCGGCGGTCCGGTCGGGGGTGCGGGCCCGGCTGGCGGTGGCCTCGGCCGCCGGTACGACGATGGTGGTGGCGCTGGCGGTGCTGCTCGGCCCGGCGGTGGCGGCCCTGGTGGACACCCGGCCGGTGGATCCTCGGCGTTATGTGCAGCCGCCGCAGGTGGAGACGCTTGACGAGAACCCGCTGATCCGGATCTCCGGTTGGGCGTTGAATCCGGAGCAGGAACTGTTCCAGGTGGCGACCGACTCCCCCGGCGACCCAGGCCTGACAGAACCGCCCGAGGGCGCGGCGACGGGCAGTGCCAGGGAGCGGATCCGGCTGGCCGTGCTCAGCGACTACGACGGGGTCACCTGGCGGGTGGGCGCGACCTACCGTAACGCCGGCCGGATCCTGCCCGCCGTCGAACCGGCGCCGTACGCCACCGTCGAAACCGTCCGCCAGGAGATCACCGTCGGTGACCTCAGTGGACGGCTGCTGCCCGCGGTACCCACCCCACGTGAGGTAAGCGGCGCCCGGGTCGCCTACGACCCGGGCACCGGCACGCTGATCCGTCCCGAGGGTCTCGCCCCCGGCCTGCGCTACACGGTGACGTCGGCCCGGGAGCGCCCCGACGCCAACCTGCTGGCCACCGCGAACACCCCGGCCGGGGACGCGGTGGCCCGGGTGCTGCACGTGCCCGACGGGGCACCGGAGCAGCTGCGGCGGCTGGCCACCCAGCTGGCCGAGGAGAACGGCGCGCCGTACGCGCGGGCGGCGGCGATCGAGCAGTGGCTGGCCGAGCACTACCGGCTGGTCGCCGACGCGCCTAGCGGCCACGCCTACCCGAACTTGGCGTTCTTCCTGTTCGGGCCGCGCAATGGCGGTGGACAGCGCGGCACGTCCGAACAGTTCGCGGCGTCGTTCGCGGTGCTGGGCCGGCTCGCCGGGCTACCGACCCGGGTGGTGGTCGGGTTCGCCGCTCCCGGGTCGGGTCCGGTGCGGGCCGCCGACGCGTACGCCTGGCCGGAGGTGCTTTTCGACGGCCTCGGCTGGGTGGCGTTCGATCCGCTGCCCCGACCGGACGAGGAGCCCCGACCGGTGGAGGAGGACTTCCGCCCCCAGCCGGAGGATCCGCCCCCGTCGGAGCAGCCGGAGCCCACCCTGGAGCCGACCGCCTCGCCACCGGCGCAGGCCGCTCCCGCCGGCCCCACGGACAGCGGGGGCGTACCGACGCCGGTGCTTGTCGGCGGCACCGGCGGCGGTCTGCTGCTCGTGGTCGTGGCGCTGCTGGCCACTCTCGCCGGTCTGCGCCGGGCACAGACCCGGGCCCGACTGCACCGGGGCGACCCCGGCCACCGCATCGCCGGCGCCTGGCGGGAGCTGACCGACACGCTGCGGTTGGCCGGCCGGCCGGTCGCCGCCGACCTGTCCGCCACCGAGGTCGCCGCGCGGGCCCGGCAGGCCCTGACCGACGTCCGGCCACCGGCCGCGGCGTACGGGGCCGTCGATGAGCTGGCCCGGCTGGTCAACCAGGTCAGCTTCGCTCCTGGCACGGCCGACGAGGAGCAGGCCGGTGCCGCCGCCGCGGCGACCACCGCCTACACGGCGGCGGTGCGAGCGGCTCGTCCCCGCTGGCGGCGACTGCTCTGGTCGGTGCACCCCGGCCCGCTGCGCTGGCACCGCTGAAGCTTGCCCGGGGTGCCTACCGTCGAGCCGTGACCACCTGGCTAGCTCTGCTCACCGTGCTGGTCGCGGTGGTGTCCGTCACCGCCGCGACGCTCGTCGTCGCCCGTCGCCGACGGGTCCCCCGGCCGATGACCCGTCAGCAGCGACTGGCCGCTGCCGCGAAGGCCACCCGGGAACTGCGTCGCTCCGCACCCCGCCGACGCCGTGGTTCCGGCGTCGGGCCGACCGGTGTGCCCGACCGCCACTCCGCCGCCATCGCCGAGAACGCCACCTACGGTGATGCTGCCGGCTTCGGCGGCAGCGGCGGCGCGTCCTGATCGGCGGCACGCAACCGGCGGACGAGTTTGCGGAGGCCGGACTGCCAGCCGTCGGGGTCCTCGGCGCGGCGGCGAGCATATTCGGCCACCTCCGGGTGCGGCAGGATCAGGAACCGTTCCTCCGCCATCCCCGCCACCGCCGCCGCAGCCACCTCGTCCGGGCTGAGCACCGCGCCGGAGGCCGCGATCACCTGGGCACCGAGGTGCCCGGCGGCCAACCCGGCGGCCAGCATCGGCGTGTCGACCCCCTGCGGGCACAGCGCGCTGACCCGGATCCCCTGGTCCCGGTAGGTCACCGACAGCCACTCGGCGAACCCCACGGCGGCGTGCTTGGTGGTGGTGTACGCGGCGTCGCCGACGGCGGTCAGCACTCCCGCCGCCGAGCAGGTGTGCAGCAGGTAGCCGCTGCCCCGGGCGAGCATCGCCGGCAGCACCGCCCGGGCGGCGTAGACGTGGGCGAGCACGTTGACCCGCCATGACCGTTCCCAGCCGGCGTCGTCGACCTCCACTCCCCCGCCGCTGCTCACTCCGGCGTTGGCGCAGAACACGTCGATCCGGCCGTAGCGGCGTTCGGTGTCGACGACCAGGGCCCGTACCTGTTCCTCGTCGGTGACGTCGACGGCGACGCCCCGGGCCAGCGGGCCCACGGCGGCGGCGGCCGCCTCGGTGGCGGCACCGTCCAGGTCGGCCAGGACCAGCGCGGCGGCTCCCTCGGCGGCGAACCGTCGGGCCAGCGCCGCACCGATTCCCCCGGCCCCGCCGGTGATCACCGCTACCCGGTCGGTGAGGTTCACGCCGACTCCTTCGCGTCGCGCCCGAGCCGGGCGACAAGGGTGGCCAGCGCCGCCGGGTCGGTGGCGGTGACCTCGGGGGTGGGCAGCAAGGCCAGCACCGGTACGTCCACCCCGGCGTCGACGTACCGACTCACCTGTGCCCGGCACTGCTCGGGCGAGCCGTGCAGGATCAACGCGTCGACCACCTCGTCCGGGATCGCGGCCAGGGCACCGCGCCGGTCGCCGGCCGCCCACGCCGCCCACATGTCCGCCAGCGCCTCCTGCCGACCGAGCCAGCGGTGGAACTCCGCGTACGCGGGCACGGTCAGGTAGCTGGTGATCATCCGGCGGCCGAGGGTGCGGGCGTACCCGGCGTCCTCGGTGGGACAGACGAAGATCCGGGCGACCACCTCGAACTGTGGACGCCGCTGCCCCAGCTCGGTCACCGCTCGGGGCACGTCGGTGGCGGCGAGCCAGTTGAGGATGACTCCGTCGGCCTCGGCGGCGGCCAGCCGCAGCATGCCCGGACGCAGCGCGGCCAGCAGCAGCGGCGGTGGGACCGCCGGTGGCCGTTCCAGGGCGAACCGGCGGACGGCGAAGGTGTCGAAGGCACCGTCGACGGTCTCCCCGCGCAGCGCCGCCCGCAGGAAACGCAGCACGTCGCGGGTGCGCCGGAACGGCTCGGTGAACTCCACGGCGTTCCAGTCGGAGACCACCACCGGCGACGACGCGCCGATGCCGAGGGCGAACCGGCCGGGGGCGACGTCGGCCAGCGCGGCGGCGCTCATCGCCAGCAGGCCGGGTCCACGGGTGAACGCCGGTGTGATCGCGGTGCCGAGCCGCAGTCCGGGCTGCCAGGCGGCGGCCAGCGCCAGCGGGGTGAACGCATCGGCCCCGTTGACCTCGGAGGACCACACGTCGGTGTAGCCGGCGTCGGCGAGGGCCGCGTACACCGCGGCGTGGTCAGCGAGCGGGATCCCGCCCAGTGGCACCGTCATTGCCCATCGCGTCGTCATCGGTCGATGGTGCCCGCCCCTGCCTCGTCGGGCAAGGTCATGGCGGCGGTCGCAGGGCCGTCACCAGCGTTAACCTTCCCAGCGTGACCTTCTCGCTCGTGGCCCGCTCCGACGACGGCCGGCTGCACGGCATCGTCGTGGCGAGCCGTTTCCTGGCCGCCGGCGCGCTCGTGCCGGGTGCCGCAGCCGATGTGGGGGCGATCGCCACCCAGGCGCACGTGAACCTGGCCTACCGGCCGCAGGGGCTGGCGCTGCTGCGGACCGGTGTGTCCGCCGCCGGCGTGGTCGCCGGCCTGGTCGCCGCCGATCCGGAACGCGATCACCGGCAGCTCGGGGTGGTCGCCGCCACCGGGCCGGGTGCCACCTGGACCGGCGCCCATTGCCGGGGCTGGGCCGGTGGGCAGGCCGGCGACGGCTGGGCGGCGCAGGGGAACATCCTCACCGGCCCGCAGGTCGTCGACGCGCTCCGCGACGCCTGGCTGGCCGGTGTCGACCTGCCGTTCGCGCAGCGGCTGCTCACGGCGCTGCGGGCCGGTGAGGCCGCTGGCGGCGACCGACGCGGCCGGCAGAGCGCGGGGCTGCTCGTGGTGCGCCGTGGTGGCGGGTACGGCGGCACCGGCGACGTCATGATCGACCTGCGGGTCGACGACCATCCAGACCCGGTCACGGAACTCGACCGGCTGCTCGCGGTGCACACCCTGCTGTTCAGCCGGCCCGATCCGGCCACCCTGCTGGACCTGACCGGCGCGCTGGCCGCCGAGGTCGCCGGTCTGCTGACCGCGCTCGGGTACCCGGCCGATCCGGCGGAGCCCGAGGACGCGTTGGTCGCCTGGGCCGGGCTGGAGAACCTGGAGGAGCGGTTGGCACCCGGTCGGATCGACCCGGTGGTCCTGGCCCACCTGCGCGCCGCCGTTCCGCACGTGCCGGCACCCCGCACCGCCGCCTGATCCGCCGGCTGCCGCGCGCAGCGGCGGCGCGTGTCTGCTCCGGGCCCCCGGCGACGGCCCGGGCGGGCGAATGCGGATACGCGGGCCGGTCGCCGGTCAGCCGCCGAAGGCGAGCAGTCGGATGCCGGCGGTGTCGAGGGCGTGTTGTTCGGCCGGACTGCGCGGGCTGCGTCCGGTGGCCTTGCGGATCAGGGTCAGCCGGTCCCAGCCGAGGCCCACCGGCAGCGCCTGCCCGCCGGTGAGCAGTTCGGCGATCACCTGGGCGGCGGTCGGGGTGAGCCACGGTGGTCGGTTCAGCGCCTCGGCCAGGTCGAGGCCGTGCACACCGACCTCCACCACCCGGGTACGCAGGAACTCCGTCACCGTCATCGCGTCGCCGTGCCGGGTGCGTACCACCCGGTCGGCGGGGTGGGCGTCGACCGCGGTGAGGGTGGCCCGCCAGGTCCGGTCGAAGTCCGCGTCGAGCAGCGCGCCGGTCCGCTCCGCCAGCCGTTCGCCGCCGCCCGGGACAGCCTCGACCCGGGCGGCCTCGGTGCGGGCGGCCTCGACCCGGGCGGCGTCGATCCGGGCGGCGTCGACTTTCGGGACGAACTTCGCGGCGCCGAAGTATCCGGCGGCATCGACCTGGGCAGGACCGGGTGCCGTGGCGGCCAGCATGTCGGCCAGCCGGCCGGCCCCGGTGCGTACGTGGGCCAGCAGGTCGGCCACCGTCCACGGGACGCAGCGGGTCGGGCGGTCGAGGTCCGAGTGGTCGAGGGTACGCAGCACCGAGCCGAGCCGCTCGCACTCGTCGCGGAAGGCCGCCCGTACGACGCTCATCCGGTCAGCCCTTGTAGCGGGGCACGAGCCGGTGCACGGCGGTGAGCACCAGCGCCATCACCACCGCCATGGAGCCGGCGATGCCGGCGGCGCTGCCCGCGTAGCCGACGAACAGTGGACGGCGGGGCAGCTCCGCCGCCGGGGTGGACCGCAGGCCCACCAGCCACCACAGGGCCAGCGCGCAGCCGGCGATCGCGAGCAGCCCGCCCACGCCCAGCAGCAGGGCGGTGAGCCGGTGCGCGTCACCGGGCGCGACCTCGGCCCGTTCCCGCTGGGTGATCAGCAGCAACAGGCCGGCCAGCGCCGCCCAGACGCCGACCACCAGGAACGCGGCGACCGCGTCGCTGGGCCGGTGCCAGCCCGCCGACAGGGTCGCCACCCCGGCGGTCGCGGCGTAGCCGGCGCCGATCACGGCGCCGACGGCCCGCACCTTGGGCGGGAGCACGAGCACCAGGGCCACCGCCACCGATCCGGCGACCGTGGTGTGCCCGCTGGGCAGGCTGTTGCCGACGTACGCCCGTTCCAGGTCGATGCCGTAGTCGGGGCGGCTCAGCCCGTACTTGAGCAGTTGGGTGGTGACGTTGGCGCCCGCGATCAGTAGGGTCGCCGCGACGGCCAGGGCGACCCGACCTCGGATCAGCGCGATGAACCCGATCATCACGGTGACTGCCAGCAGCGACACCACGGACATGGCGTTGAGGATCCGGTCGACCGGTTCCTCGATGTGGTCGCGGCCGATCCGGTTGCCGGTGAGGGCCACCGTGTCGATCCACTGGCCGATCTCCGTGTGCAGGGCGAATCGCCAGACGGCGATGAAGGCCGCCGTCTGAATGAGGGCCAGCACGACCAGCCAGACCGCAGTACCACCCCTGGGCGTCACGCGCACCCGCACAACTTAGCGGCACGCCACCGGCGTCCGGCCGGTGGCCCGTCCGTGGCGTGGAGATAGGTTGGCCGCAGGCGAAGGAGGGCGCGTGACCGGTACGTCGGAGCGGGACGTCGCCGTGGACGGGCGGCCCGAGTCGCTGGCCGATCTGCTCGGCGGGCGCCGCGGGGCCGTGGACGCCACCGTGCCGCCGGTCGCGTTCGCGGTGGGCTGGCTCGTGGCCGGACGGTCGGTCTGGGTCGGGGTGGTGGCGGCGCTGATCGCCGGCACGGTGGTGGCCGGCTGGCGGTTGCGCCGCGGTGACCGGCCCCGGTCGGTGCTGGTCGGGCTGCTCGCGGTCTGCGTGGCCGCGCTGGTGGCGGTGCGCACCGGGCGGGCGGAGGACTTCTTCCTCGTGCAGGTGCTGGCCAACGCCGCCAGCGCGCTGGCGTGGGCGGTGAGCATCCTCGTGCGCTGGCCGCTGCTGGGGGTGGTCGTCGGCACCGCGCTGGGGCAGCGCGGGCGCTGGCGCCGTGACCCGGCGCTGCTGCGGGCGTACGGGCGGGCCAGTTGGGTGTGGACGGGGACCTACCTGCTACGGGTGGCGGTGTTCGTGCCGCTGTATCTCGGTGGTCACGTGCTCGCCCTGACCGCGGCCCGGGTGGCACTGACCTGGCCGCTGGTCGCGGCGGCGCTGGCGGCCAGTTGGGCCGTGCTGCGCCGGTCGTTGCCGGCCGGTCACCCGGGTTTGCGGCACCCGGTGACGCCGCGGACCGAGCCGGCCGCGAGGGCACCGGACGACGGCGGGTCGAGCGCACCGGGGCAGGGACAATAAGGGAGAGGCCGCCACGGGGGGAGCGGCCTCTCCGGTGATGTACGTTACTCCGTCCCGGGCCGGGTTGTGATCCCGGGGCGGTCACTTTTTTTCGCTATGTGCGCGCCGTGCTCGGCGGGTCGGGGTGGTGGGGTGGGCCGACCGCTCCGCTGCGTCGGCCAGAGGGCCGACCCACCCCGGCCTGACCGTGGGTGTCAGGCCGTCTACCGGACCTGCCTCTACCCCCGAGGCCCGGCCGGTGCCTCCGGGTGGGTCACCGCCCACCCGGAGGAGTTCGTTCAGCCGTTGGGGAACAACTTCCCGTAGTCGGCGTAGGCCATGGCGACGTCCGCCTGGGCCCAGAAGCGGTGGTAACGGAACTCGGGCTCCGGCCCACCATCGAGGTACGCCTGCACCTTCGGCCACGCCGGGTCGTCCTTGTAGAACGACCGGATGTCGAGGAAGCTCTTCCCCGGCGCGATGGCGTCACCGTTGGGCATCTCACCGGTCCAGCCCGGCGGGATGTACAGGCCCTGCCCGGTGGAGGCGTCGTAGACGTCGTCGAAGCGCTCGTAGTCGCCACGCTTCTCCACCGTCGAGACACCCTGGTCGTCGGTGTGCGCGTGCAGCGCGTCCAGCAGCCCCTTGGCGGTTTCCTTCGCCTCGGTGTCGCCCGACTTCGCCGCGTACGCGATGAGGGTGCGGGCGTAGGCGGCAGCGACGCCGACGTCCTGGCCCCGGACCGTCACCTCGACGTGCAGGTTGTTGTTCGGCTGCGGGTTGTCCGGGTTCCAGTTGTTGGGCTGGCCGGTCCACTCCATGTCCGACGGGATGGACCAGTCCTCACCCAGCGTGGTGTGCTCGATCGCCCACGGAACCCACTTGTCCAGCAGCGCCTTGGCCTGGGCGTTGCCGCTGACCAGGTACAGCTCGGCGATGCGCTGCATCGACCAGGCCTGCATGCCGAACCACCGGTTCGACGGCGGGTCGTTGTAGACCGGGTCCTCGTCGTAGAACATGCCGTAGAAGGTGGCCGTGCCGGCCGGCGGCTGGCCGTAGTGCCCGCCCCAGCTGTTGGTCGCGCCACCGGCGATGCCGCCCTCGGCCGACTGGAGCCAGGTGTAGAGCTCCAACTGCCGTTCGAGGCTGTTGGTCCAGTCCGCCGCCGCGTTCGGCGAGCGCGGCTTGAGCTCGTCGACGTTTGTCAGCGCCCAGGCCGCGAACGGATTCTGGTAGCCGAAGTGGCTGTGGCTGGAGCCGATCCGCCAGGACCAGTTCTGGCTGGTCTCGTACGCGCCGCCCCAGGCGTAGTACCAGGAGAGCAGGTAGTGGGCGGAGTCGCGGCCGGAGCCGGCCGGGCAGGTGCTGGCCCCGACGCAGTTGCCGATCCGCTTGAAGTACTTGTCGAACAGGGCGTACCGCAGGTAGTCACCCATCTTGGCGGCCTTGGCCACGGTGGCCGCGACGTCGGCCTCCTTGTTCTGCTCCTTGGCCCAGGTCAGCGCCCAGTACGCGGCCTGCACGGCACGCGCGTCGGCGTCCGGAGCGTTTGTGTACTTCCACTGCTTGGCGGGGGCCTGCGACTCCTTGATGAACAGGTCCAGGTAGCCGTACTGACCGCCGTGGGCGAAGGTGTCGCAGGACGGCTGCGGCACGGTCTCCCACACCGACTCCTGGGTGCCCCGCTGGAAGGTGTTGATGTACGCGGGGCGGGTGGTGCCGTCGCCGCAGCGGCCGTAGCCGTAGACGTTGTCGACGTCCAGCAGCCAGTGCATGCCGTAGACGGAGCCGGTGTTGTAGGTCGACCGGAGCTCCGCGCGCAGCGGGTCCTGGCCGACCGGCACGTTCGAGTCCAGCTGCGACGGGTACTGGCTGGGCAGGTCGTGCTCGGCGGCGTAGGTGGCGTCACCGGCGGAGCCGGCGGTCGGCTGGTCGGCGTCGGACGGGATGATGTACCGCTCCATCACCGTCCAGGCGTCGTTGAACGGCTCCCAGTTCTGGGTCACCCGACCGTAGTAGGCCTCCAGCCACAGCCAGAAGCTGAACGCCTCGGAGGTGGTCTCGTGGCCGTGGTCCGGCGCCTCGACGATGAGCGTCTCGATGGAGTGGTACGGCACGCCCTCCGGGCTGAAGTAGCCCGCGTTCTTGATCTTGTTGTACTGGGTGAGGAAGCGCTGCACGTACTCGTCGTCCCCGCCGGGCACGTCGTTGTCGATCTCGGTGACGGTGACCGTCGCCGGGGTGTGGCCGGTGGCCGAGGCGGTGACGGTGGCGGTGCCGCCGACGGTGTCCTCGTCCTCCGCCGCCCGGACGGTCACGTCGACGCCGGTGTTCCAGTTCGACGTGGTCAGCGTCGCCGAGGTCGGCGTGACGGTGACGTCCGTGTCGCCGGTACGCGCCAGGCTCACCGCGACGTTCGCGGAGGGCGCCCGGCTCAACTTGAGGTTGAACGTCGAGCTGCCGCCCTCGGGGACGGTCACCGCGGTCGGCGTGGCGACCACGGCCGGCGAGGTGGACGCGGCGACGGTGAACGACCGCTCGGCGATCGCGGACAGACCGCTGTTGTCGTACGCCCGGGCCTGCACCGTGTAGTCACCGGCCGGCAGGCTCTCCAGGGTGTACGCGTACGGGGCACTGGTGTCGGTGTTGACCAGCAGCCCGTTGCGGTAGAACTCGACCCGGGCGACGGTGCCGTCGGGGTCGCTGGCGGTGGCGGTCAGCGGCACGGTTGCCGGGGCCGTGAACGGGCCGGCGGGCACCGACAGGCTGACCGTCGGGGGCTGCTGCGCCGTGCCACCGCAGGTGACCCCGTTGACCGAGAACGAGGTCGGCTTCGCGTTGGTGCCGGAGTAGGAGCCGTTGAAGCCGATGCTGGTGCTGCCGCCGGCCGGGATGTTGCCGTTCCAGGACTCGTTGACGGCGGTGACCTCGTTGCCGCTCTGGCTCCACCGGGCCGACCAGCCCTGGGTGACCCGTTGGTTGCCGGGGAAGGCGAACTTCAGGGTCCATCCGTTGATCGCGTCACCGGTGTTCCTGATGGTGACGTTGGCGGTGAAGCCGTTGCTCCAGTCATTTGTCGTATAAACCACGTCGCAGGCCGGTGCGGCCTGTGCGGCGGCGGCGGGGACTGTCGCCCCACCGATCGCCAGCGCCGCGGCGGCGAGCCACG
Organism: Verrucosispora sp. WMMD703; assembly: GCF_049178935.1. Taxonomy (NCBI): domain Bacteria; kingdom Bacillati; phylum Actinomycetota; class Actinomycetes; order Micromonosporales; family Micromonosporaceae; genus Micromonospora; species Verrucosispora sp. WMMD703. Next base: position 4,590,927 of record NZ_JBMHMM010000004.1, read on the forward strand.
CCAGGCGCCGGCGTCTAGCCAGGTTTCTCATCTGCGCGGTGTCTCCTCGGACCAGGCCGGTGGCGGTGGCGCACCGGCGGTGGCGCCTCGGGGACGACGGGTCCGCCGAGATGCCAGTGGATGGTGGTCGCTGCGGCCCGGGTCGGGCCAGCGCGGCGGGGGCGCCGTATGGGACGGCAGCTGCTCCCGCTGCTAGCAGGACGCCGTACCGGACGAGCCGGAAGCCCTCGGCGACCCGCGCTCACGCGTAACTTGGCTCCGCGCGGTCGATCGACAGTGTGCCATGGAAGCGCTCCCAACACCAGCAAGGGAACTTCCGGAAACACCGACTTGTTTCGATCTCATTTTGGGGCTTTCACAAAGCCGTGACGGGCGTTACAGTCGCAACAACGTCGATGGGAGCGCTTCCATCGACAGAGTTCCACCCGGAATATCGCTCGGGGTCGTGCCCACGGCTCCGGGGAACAGACCACAGGCCGACGGCGGGCCAGCCCGGACACCGCCGTCAGCCGTCACCCCACCACAGTGGAGGGAGGTGGATCCTCAGCCACTCGCGTGGCCCGGCTCCCGCGCGACACGCACAACTGGGACGCCAATCCGAACGTGCGTGTACCGCAACACGGTGGGGACGGGGGTTGCCCTCCCCCGTCCCCACACTAAACCCCCGTTCACGATGGGAAAAGAGGCCGACGGGTCAGACGCGCACCACCCGCGCGCCCCGCACGGCAGTCGACCCGCCCGCCGACCGCCATCCGCGACGCCCCGCCGACCGCCCGGGCGCGCACAAAGGTCCGCCCGCGGTACTCGGCGCACCCGGTCCCGCTCGCACCAACTGCCCGACCGGCACAGCGCCCTTCCCCACCCCACGTCATCCCGCCACCGAGGTCGTCCGCCCCACCCCTCGTGACGACTCGACCCGGCGGGGACCGCCTACCCTCTACCCTTTGTTGGGAGCGCTCCCGGGCTCAGGCGGTCGTCCCCATCCACGAGGAGAACCCATGTCGATACTCACCAGGCGGCACCTGCTGCGCCGCGCGGCGCTCTCCGCCACCGCCGCCACCCCGGTCAGCGCCGTCCTCGGCAGCACCGCCGCGGCCACCACCGCCACCGGTCTCGCCGGCTGCCAGCCCGGCGACCCGGCCGACGAGACGGCCACCGCGTCGAGCCCGAGCACCCGGCGGTCCTTCCCGCCCGACTTCGGTTGGGGCGCCGCGACCTCCGCGTACCAGATCGAGGGCGCCGCCAAGGAGGACGGCCGCGGCGAATCGATCTGGGACACGTTCAGCCGGGCGCCGGGACGCACCCGCAACGGCGACACCGGCGACGTGGCCGCCGACCACTACCAACGCTATGCCGAAGACCTCGATCTGATGCGCGACCTGGGGCTGCGCAGCTACCGGTTCTCCATCTCCTGGCCGCGCATCCAGCCCGACGGAACCGGCGCCGCCAACCAACGCGGCCTCGATTTCTACCGTCGTCTCGTCGACGGTCTGCACGAACGCGGGATCGCCCCGATGGCCACGCTGTTCCACTGGGACCTGCCGCAGAGCCTGCAGGACACCGGCGGCTGGGAGTCCCGCGACGTCGCCCAGCGCTTCGCCGACTACGCCGGCATCGTCTTCGACGCCCTCGGCGACCGGGTACCGGTCTGGCTGACCATCAACGAGCCGAAGACCGTGGTACAGAACGGCTACCTCTTCGGCCACCACGCCCCCGGCCGGCAGGACCCCGACGCGGCGTACCTGGTCGCCCACCACCTCCAACTCGCCCACGGCCTCGCCGTCCGCGCCCTGCGCGCCACCGGCGGAAAGAGCCGCATCGGCCCCGCCTTCAACCTGCACCCCTGCTACCCCGCGGACGACTCGACCGCCGCCGCGGAGGCCGCCCGCCTCTACGACGGCTACGAGAACCGCCTCTACCTCGACTCCGCGTTGACCGGCAGCTACCCGGCCGACGTGCTGGCCGATCTAGGACCCGACAGCCGGATGGTCCGCGCCATCCGCGACGGTGACCTGGAGATCATCTCCACCCCGATCGACCTGCTCGCGGTGCAGTACTACACCCCGATCTACGTCACCGCGTCCGGCGGCACGGTACGCCGCTGGCCCACCTCCGAGGCGGACTGGCAGCAGATCTACCCCGAGGGGATGTACGACGTCCTGACCCGGGTCACCCGCGACTACGGGCCGATCCCCCTCACCGTCACCGAGAACGGCCTGCCCACGCCGGACGAACTCAGCGCCGACGGCACCGTCGACGACGACGGCCGCGTCACCTTCCTCCGCGACCACCTGACCGCCGCACATCGGGCGATCGCCGAAGGCGTGCCGCTGGAGAGCTTCCACGTCTGGTCCCTGCTCGACAACTTCGAATGGGCCGAGGGCTATGAGCAGCGCTGGGGGCTGATCTACGTCGACTACCCCACCCAGCGACGGGTGTTCAAGCGCAGCGCCCACTGGTACCGCCAGGTCATCGCGGACAACGCGGTCTGACGCGTCAGCGCGGCGGCGGCCCGACCCCGGGGCCGCCGCCGCGGCACGTACGATCCCGACATGCCTGAGCACAACCGTCTGGGCCGGCCGTTCTGGACCTTCTGGAGCGCCGCCGCGCTGGCCAATCTCGGCGACGGCATCCGGGTGGCCGCCTTCCCGCTGCTGGCCGCCGCGCTCACCGACGACCCGCTGGCCGTAGGTGCGGTTGCCGCCGCGCAGTTCCTGCCGTGGCTCGTCTCCGGGATGTTCGCCGGGGCCCTCGCCGACCGCCGAGCCACCCGTACGCTGCTCGCCGCCGCCGACACCGGCCGCGTGGTGGTGCTGGCCGCGCTGGCCACCACGGTCGCCCTGGGCTGGGCCACCATCTCGCTCGTCGTCGCCGCCGCGTTCCTGCTCGGCGTCGGCGAGACCATCCGGGACACCGCCGCCCAGACCGCCGTACCCAGGCTCGTCCCCGACCCGCAGTTGGAGAAGGCCAACGGGCGGCTGGTCGCCGGGGAGATCGTCGGTAACGAGTTCGTCGGCCCACCGGTGGGCGCCCTGCTGTTCGTGCTGGGTGCGGCCATCCCGTTCGCCGTCAACGGGGCCACCCTGGCCCTGGCGGTGATGCTCGTGCTCTCGCTGCCGCTGACCCTGGCGCACCGGGCCACCGCAGCTGCCGGCGACGCCCCGCCGAGCGCCGACGGCGACGGGGCCCTGGCCGGTTTGCGCTGGCTCGTCCGCCAGCCGACGCTGCGCACCCTGGTGCTCGTCACCGCTGCCGTGGCCGCCGCGGACACCGCCTGGTTCGCGATCTTCGTGCTCTACGCCCGCGATGCCCTCGGCCTCGGCGCGTTCGGCTTCGGTCTGCTGCTGTCCACCGGCGCCGCCGGCGGACTGATCGGCTCGTTCGCCGCCGACCGTCTCGTCGCCCGCTTCCAGCACCGGTCCGTGTTGACCTGGTCCATGGCCGTCACCGCCGGCGTACCGGTCCTGCTGGCCGTCGTCGGGCACCGCGCCGTCGCGGTGGTCGTGGTGGTCACCACCAGCGCCGCGTTCGCCGTGCTCAACGTCGCCGCGCTGTCGGTACGCCAACGGCTGGTGCCGGGCGGGCTGCTCGGTCGGGTCATCGCCGCCTCCCGCGTGGTCACCTACAGCTGCACCGCGCTGGGCGCGCTGGCCGGCGGTGCCCTGGCCGCCCGAGCCGGCATCGAGGCGCCGTTCCTGTTCAGCGGCGTCGTCGCCGTGGCCGCCACCGTCGCCTGGTGGGTCGCCTCCCGACCCACCACCCCCGGCGCCGCGCCCGGCCTCCGGTAAGCGTTCGGCCGGCCGCCCACTGCCCCGCCGGATCAGCGGGGCAGCGCCTGCTGAAGTTCCGCGCGCAGGGCCGGGGTCAGCATCTCCCCGGCCTGCTTGGCCAGCCGGGCCATCTCGTAGCCCACCACGCCGATGTCGGCGTCCGCCGCCGCCAGGGTGGCCAGGATCGAGCCGTCGCGTACCTGCATCACCAGGAAGTAGCCCCGGCCCATCTCCACCACGGTCTGCTTGACCACGTCCCCGTCGAACATCTGGGCGGCACCGGCGGTGATGCTCATCAGTCCCGAGGTCACCGCGGCGAGCTTGTCGGCGTGGTCCCGTGGCAGGTGGTCGGATATCGCGACCAGCAGCCCGTCGGAGGAGACCACCACCGCGTGCGCCACCCCGGGCACCCGCTCCGCGAACGCGCTGACCAGCCAGCTCAGGTCGCGAGCCTCCTGCGACAACGTCGTCACTTCCGTCCTCCTTCGCTCCACGCCCCGAGCGGTGGCACGGGTATCTCGGTGGTCTCCTCAGCCTCTGCCCGCCGTACGCCGCTGTACAACCTGGACAACATCCCGCCGACGGCTTCCGGATCCGGATCGTCGCGGGCCGTCGACTGCTGTTCTGGACGGGCCGGCTGGGTCACCGCACTGAGCTGCGCCATCGGCACCCGCATCGGCAGACCCCGTTCGTTCGTCCCGGCGGTCACCGGCACGGCCGGCGGGGCCGGCGCGCCGGCCCCGACCGCGGGGACGACCGACGACGAAGGGCCCTCCCGCGACCACCAGCCGCTTCCGCCGCTGGCCGGTGCCGCTGCCGGGGCGAGCACGTCCTCGGCGCGTACCGGCACCGGGTGGGCCTGGCGGGGCACCGTGGTCGGACGTCGCCCGGCCACCGGCAGATCCGCCGGCCCCGGGTCGGCCGGGGCGACCGGACGAGGTGTCGCGACGGGCAGCCCGCGCGGCGAAGGCACCGGGTCCAGGCTCGGCGGCGGCGCTTCGGCGAGCAGCGGACGCGGCAGGCGTACCCGGGCCACCAGTCCACCGGCACCGCCGTGCAACCGCACCTCGATGCCGTGCCGAGCGGCGAGGTGACTGACCACGAACAGACCCATCCGCTCGACCGCCGCCACGTCGGCGGCCGGCGGGGCGGCCAGCACCGCATTCGCCTCCGCCAGTGCCGCCGGGCTCATCCCGAGGCCCTGGTCGGCGATCTCGATCACCGCTCCAGACCCCTCCACCCGGGCCATCACCTGCACGATGGTGTCCGGCCGGGAGAAGGCGGTCGCGTTCTCCAGCAACTCGGCCAGCAGGTGCACCAGCTCACCAACCGCGTGCCCGACCACGTGCAGATCCGCCACCGCCTCGTGCCGCACCCGCTGGTACTGCTCGATCTCGGCGCTGGCCGCCAGCAGCACCGCGCTCAGCCCGATCGGCCGGTTCCACCGGCGGGTCGACTCGGTACCGGCGAGCACCAGCAGGCTCTCGTCGTTACGGCGCATCCGGGCGGCGAGGTGATCCAGCTTGAACAGGTTCTCCAGCTGCTCGGGGTCGCCCTCCTCGCGCTCCAGGTCGTCGAGCAGCTCCAGCTGCCGCTCCACCAGCACCTGGCTGCGTCGGGCGAGATTGATGAACATCGCGTTGACGTTGCGACGCATGTTCGCCTGCTCGACGGCCACCCCGACGGCGCTGCGGTGCACCGCGACGAACGCCTCGGCCAGTTCTCCGATCTCGTCGAGCGACCGTACGACCGCCGGCGAGACGTCGATCGGCGGTACGCCACCGGAGACCGACCGCAGCCGGGCCAGCGCCTCGGGCAGCTCGATCTGCGCGATCCGCAGCGCCTGTGAACGCAGCAGCCGGATCGACCGGGCCAACGACCGACCGATCAGCACCGAGATCAGCACCGCCACCAGCAGGACCGTGATGATCACGCCGACGACCAGCAGCGTCTCCCGCAGCTGGGTCTCGCTCGCGTCGTCGGCCTGCCGCGCCGAGGCCGACAGCACGTCTGCCTCAAAGGCCTGCAACAGCTCGTGGCGGGCCTCGCTGGCCGTCCACCATTGCTCCGCGTCAAGCACCGCCGACCCGGACGTGCCCTGCGACAGCGCCTGCTCCTCCATCCGGGAGGCGGCGATGAAGGCGGGGTCCAGGCTCATCTCGTCGTAGCGGGTCACCTGTGCGCTCGTCGCGGCGATCCGGAACGCGCCGAGCGCGGTCAGCTGACGCGCCCGCAGGTCGGGCAGCTGGGCCGCGTCCTCGGAGTCGTAGCTGCCGGCACGGGCCGCCGCGTACAGCTCCGCCCGGACCCGCGAGGAGAGTTCCTTGGCCCGGGCGAACTGCACGTAGCGCAGCACCGCGTCGGCCAGCTCCGGCCGGTCGGCGCCGGGCGTCGGCTGGGCGAGCAGATTCAGCAACGCGTCGATCGCCCGGTGGTAGTTACCGATGATGGTGTCGTCGCTGAGCACCACCGTGGTCATCGTGTTCCGGATGTAGCCGACCTGCTGGTACGCCTGGGAGGCCACCACGTAGACGTCCCGCCACGAGGCGTCCGCCTCGGCCAACGGCTCAGCCGCCGCGCGCAGTTCCGCCGCTGCCTGGTCGGCGGCGTCGCGGTAGGGCTGCAACACGGCCAGCCGCTCCTCGCTCGCCTCCTCGTCGGCGGCGTCACGCAGCGCGGGCAGTTCCCCGGCCGTACGGTCGCGCTCCATCTGCAACCGGTGGGTCAGCGTGGTGATCTCGCGTCCGATGCCGACCTGGGCGGCGAAGTCACCCAGGACGCTGGCGCGGCTGACCAGGCTCTCGGTCTGCACCCCCGCCAGCACCAGGAAGGCGACCGACGGAATCACCAGCACCGTGGCCAGCTTGGTACGCATCCGCCAGTCCCGCAGGCGCAGGGCAGAGCGACGCCGGTGGGGTACCACCCGGACGTCGAACCGACGCCGGCGGTGCTGCGACACCCCGTGCGCCTGCTCCGGTCCTACACCCACCCGCTCCTCCTCCCCCACGCGTCCGCCGCGGTCCGGGGAGCGCCGTCCATCCAACCAGGCCCGGGAGCAGTGTCAACGCCCTGCCCTTATGAACGGTTAAGGAAGGGTACTGCTGGTCGCAACCCTATGCCGAGGTCGCCGAGTCTTGATCATCCGTCCGGCCGATGTCGGCCACCACCACGGCATTGGCGATCCGGCCGGTGGCCACCAGCGCCGCGCCGGTGGCCCCGATCTCCGGGTGCCGCGCGAAGTGGACCGGCCGGGGGGCCAGCACCGCCGCGAACGCTCTCCGCCACCAGCTCGAGGCGGCCATCGCGCCGCCGCCGAGGACCACCTCCACCGGCCGGCCAACCGTGGACTCCAGCACCACCAGGTCGTCGACGACCTGCTCGCACACCCCGTACATGAGTCCGGCCAGCATCTCCACCGCAGTGGTGCCGAAGCCCAGTCCCCGCAGCTCGCCCAGCCCGGCCGGGCGCATGCCCGGCGGACGGTCACCGCCGAAACGGACGTTGGCCGGCCGACCGCCGTCGGGCGGCAGCAGGTCCAGCGCCGCCTCCAACTCGCGGCCGGTCGGCAGCCGCAGCTCCCGGTCCGCCCAGGCGAACAGGTTCCCGCCCGAGGAGTACGCGACTCCGGTCACCACATGGTCGTGGTCGACGCGGTAGCGCCACAACCGGTGGGGCAGGGCGGTCGGCTCGGCGGACGTCGACATCCGCTGCAACAGCCGCACCGCCGAGGACGTACCCACGGTCACCGCCGCCCGGGTCGGGTCGACGCAGCCGGAGCCGACGTTGGAGGCGGCGCCGTCGCCGAGCGGTGGCGTCCACCGGGCCCGAGCCAGGGCCGGCCACCGCCGCCCGTACTCGGCGCGCAGCCTCCCGTGCCAGCCGCGTGGGGCCAGTTCGGGAAGGTCGGCACCGTCGCTGCCGGCCAGCGCGCAGGCCTCCGGGTCCCAGTCCAAGGTGTGCAGGTCCAACAGGCCGGTGCCGGACGCCTGGGACATCGACATCGGCGCCTCGGTGAGCAACCCGCCGAGCACGTACTCGACAAGTCCGGTGAACCGGGCCACCCGGTCACCGGTGTGGACTCGCAGCCAGGGCAGCCGCACCGACCAGTAACAGCGGTGCCACCAGGTGCCGGTGCGCTGGTGGAAGGCGTCCGGGTCAACCGGGCCGACTGCGGTGGCCGAGGGCTCGGGCCGGGTGTCGAGCCAGGTCAGCACCGGGCCGAGCGGCTCGTCGTCGGCACCCAGCGGCACCACCGAGTGCCACTGGCCGCTGATCGCCACCAGTTCCACCCCGTCCAACCAGCCCTGTCCGTGCAACTCGTCCAGGCACTCGATCAGGCAGGCCAGGTAGGCACGGGCGTCCAGGGTGCCGGCACCCTCGTCGTCGACGGTGACCGCCATGCGGCGACGAGCCAGCGCCCCCGGCAACGGCTGCGCGTCGTCCAGCACGAGCCCACGCACCGACGAGGTGCCCAGGTCCAGCGCGAGAATCTTCATCGCGGGTCAACGTACCCGGTGATCGTGACTCGACAACGCTGCCGGGCGCCGGGTCCGCCGATCGGCTTCCGCGCCGGCCACCCGACGCGTAGAGTGTTCGCATGCTTGCGCGATTGACCTGCTGGTGGCCCGCCGACCCGGCGGCCCTCCCCCGCGCGTAGCTTCATCAACGCGGCCGCCCGACGAGGCGGCCGCCGGTCATCTCCCGGTTTCCGGGCCGCCCCCCAACGGTGGTCACCCGGCCTGAGGAGACCGATGCACCAGCTCACCGACCTGCTCGACACGCTCGCCGCCGGCTTCGACCCCGGCCCGTTCGCGCTGTTACGCCGCGACGGCGCCGAGCATCTCGACCTGTTCACCGGGACCGTGTCGACCGTCGACCGGCTCGCCGACATCCCGCTGCCCGCCACGGCCGCCGGCCCGGCGACGCTGGCCCTGGTGCCGTACCGCCAGGTCGCCGAGCGGGGCTTCGCCTGTGCCGACGACGGGGTACCACTGGAATGCCTCCGCGTCGACCACCACCACCGGCTGCCGCTGGCCGGTGTCCTCGACGCCCTGCCGACCGCGCCCATCCGCACCACCGGCGCCGCCTTCGACATCAGCGACGACGAGTACGCCGCCATCGTGGCCCGGGTGCTGGCCGACGAGATCGGCCACGGAGAGGGCGCGAACTTCGTCATCCACCGTACGCTACGCGCCCAGGTGCAGGGTGCCCCGCTGGCCGCCGCGCTGGCGGCACTGCGCTCACTGTTGACCCGGGAGCGCGGAGCGTACTGGACGTTCGTGGTGCACACCGGGGCGCGCACCCTGGTCGGTGCGAGCCCGGAGCGGCACGTGAGCGTCGACGACGGTCTGGTGCTGATGAACCCGATCAGCGGCACGTTCCGGCACACCGGCGCCGCTGCCGACCGGGCCGCGCTGCTGCGCTTCCTCGCCGACACCAAGGAGACCGAAGAGCTGTACATGGTCCTCGACGAGGAGTTGAAGATGATGGCCACCGTCGCCGAGCACGGTGGGCAGGTCGTCGGGCCGTACCTGAAGGAGATGTCCCACCTGGCGCACACCGAGTACCTGCTGGCCGGACGGGGCACGAAGGACGTCCGCGAGGTGCTGCGGGAGACGATGTTCGCGCCGACGGTGACCGGCAGCCCGATGGAGAACGCCTGCCGGGTGATCGCCCGGCACGAACGCACCGGACGCCGCTACTACTCCGGGGTGCTGGCCCTGCTCGGCCACGACGAGACGGGCCGGCAGAGCCTCGACGCGCCCATCCTGATCCGTACCGCCGAGATCTCCCCCGCCGGTGAGTTGCGGGTACCGGTCGGTGCGACCCTGGTGCGTCATTCCACCCCCGCCGCCGAGGTCGCAGAGACCCACGCCAAGGCCGCCGGTGTGCTGGCCGCCCTCGGTCTCGGGCCGCAGGCGCCGGCCGGGCCGCAGGCGACGCACCGGCTCACCGACGATCCGCAGGTGCGCGCCGCCCTCGCCGCCCGCAACGCGCCGCTGGCCCGGTTCTGGCTGGACCAGCGGCCACCGGGCGCTCTGGCCCTGCCCACCCTGACCGGCCGCCGGGCCCTCATCGTCGACGGGGAGGACACCTTCACCGGGATGCTGGCCCACCAGCTCGGCGCCCTCGGGCTGTCGGTCACCGTCCGGCCGTGGCAGGACGAGCAGCCGGTCCAGGCGTACGACCTGGTGGTGGTCGGGCCGGGCCCGGGTGACCCGACCGGCAACACGGAGAAGATGACCAGGTTGCGCGCCCTGCTCACCCGGTTGCTGGACGCCGGGCACCCAACGCTCGCCGTCTGTCTCGGTCACCAGCTCCTCGCCGGTCTGCTCGGGCTGCCCGTGCACCGCCGAGACGCCCCCTACCAGGGGCTGCAACGCACGGTCACCCTCTTCGGCACGCCCCGTCGGGTCGGCTTCTACGCCACCTTCACCGCCCGCGCCACCACCGGTCGTCTCGATGGCCCGTACGGGCCGGTGGAGTTGGCGCGCGACGAGTCCGACGGCGCGGTGCACGCCCTGCGGGGACGCGGCTTCGCCGGGGTGCAGTTCCATCCCGAGTCGGTGCTCAGCCCGGACGGGGTGGCGGTGCTGACCGACCTGCTGCGCGACCTGCTGCCGGCAGCGGCCGGTGAGTTGTCCCCGGCGGCGCAGGCATAGCCGGCCCGATCCCGGGTAGCGCTGTCCATGGCCGACGGTCCGGGCGGGTCTGAGAGCCCCCGCCCGGACCGTCGGTCCCGTGGTGTCGGGCCGCTCAGGCGGCCATGCCCTGCTTGAGCGCCGCGCCGATGCGTACCGCCCGCTTGGCGGTCAGCGCGACCGCCCCCAGCGCGACGTGGTCGGGCGCGGTCTCGCCGTTGTTGCTGGTGTGCGAGGCACCGTACGGGTTGCCGGCGGTGAACTGGCTCGGCTCGGTGTACCCGGGGGTGACCACGATCCCGCCCCAGTGGTAGAAGACGTGGAACAGCGACAGCAACGTCGACTCCTGCCCGCCGTGCTCGGTGGCGGTGGAGGTGAAGGCCGAATAGACCTTGTTCGCCAGCGCGCCCTGGGCCCACAGCGGGCCGGTGGTGTCGATGAACTGCTTGAGCTGGGCGGCGACCAGGCCGTAGCGGGTCGGCGAACCGAAGATCACCACATCCGCCCAGCTGAGGTCGTCCGGCTGCGCCTCCTCCACGTCCTGGGTCTCCATCCGGTGCGCCCGCCATCCCGAGTTGGAGCGGATCGCCTCGTCCGGTGCCAGCTCCCGTACCTTGCGCAGCCGCACCTCCGCACCCGCCTCACCGGCGGCCTCGCAGGCCGCCTGCGCCATCTGGTAGGTGATGCCCGTAGCGCTGTAGTAGATCACCGCCACCTTGACCTGTGCCGCCATCGCTCGTCCTTCCTCCTTGGGATCAGCTCCGGCGACTACCCGATGCTTGCGGTGACAAACATTGGGCGGCGCGCGTGGATATCTGGTGGCCGGCACCGGCGGCGTACTGGCAGGCTGGTCGGCGATGGAGATCAGGATCGCGACCGCCGACGACTGGCCCGGCATCTGGCCGTTCCTGCGCGAGATCGTCGCGGCGGGTGAGACGTACACCTGGCCCCGGGACGTCGACGAGACACAGGCCCGACAGATGTGGCTGGTACCTCCGCCGGGCCGCACCGTGGTCGCCGTCGACACCGACGGCACGGTCCTCGGCTCGGCGAAGCTGACCCCCAACCAGCTCGGGCCGGGGGCACATGTCGCAAACGCCAGTTTCATGGTCGCTCCGTCGGCGGCCGGGCGCGGCATCGGGCGGGCACTGGGCGAGCACGTGCTGGGCCTGGCCCGCGCCGACGGCTACCGGGCGATGCAGTTCAACGCGGTGGTCGCGGTCAACACCCGCGCGGTGGCGCTGTGGCGGTCACTCGGCTTCGAGGTGGTGGGGCGGATCCCGGAAGGCTTCCGACACGCCGTCGAGGGCTACGTCGACCTGCTGGTGATGTATCGGCGGCTCTGAGCGGCGCGTCGACCGTCGCGCACCGCCGGATAGCCTGGGCCGGTGATGCTGCCCCTGCCGAACGGCGAGTTCCAGGCGTACCTGTTCGACTGCGACGGCACGATCGTCGACTCGATGCCCCAGCACTACATCGCGTGGCGGGACACCCTCGACCGGTGGGGCTGTGCCTTCCCCGAGGACCTCTTCTACGCCTGGGCCGGGCGACCGACCGCGGACATCGTCGTCGCCCTGAACGAACAACACGGCCTGGACATGCCGGTGGAGACGGTCGTCGCGCACCGGGAGACGCGTTTCCAGCAGCTACTGCCCACCGCCGCCGGCATCCCCGGTGTGCTGCGGCACATCGACGACGCGCACGGACGCATCCCGTTCGCCGTGGTCTCCGGCAGCACCCGGGAGGCGGTCACCGCCTCGCTGGACGCGCTGGGCATCCTCGACCGGTTCGACGTGTTGGTCTGCGCGGGCGACTACGCCCGTCCCAAGCCCGACCCGGAGCCGTTCCTGCGCGCCGCCGAACTGCTCGGCGTACCGCCGCGGTCCTGCCTGGTCTTCGAGGACGCGGACCTGGGCATCGAGGCCGCGACCGCAGCCGGCATGGCCGCCGTCCGGGTGCCGCAACCCCGTCGGGGCTGACCGCGAGCCCGCCCCGGCTTGCTCAAGATATCCGCAAGTTGCGTGGTTCACAGTTCTCGAACAGGTAGGAAAACGTCATCCTGTTGACACCGGTGCCGGCATTTCCGTAGCCGCCCTCACACCGGTCGACCTGAACGGGGGATCGCGCTCCGCCACCAACGATGTTGGCGTAGCGCGATCAGGGGGAACCGCCCGGTGTTCCGGCCCGATCGGTGTTGTCGGTGTCAGCACCTATGCTGCCGTCGACCACCGAAAGGAAGGCGGCCGACGTCGTGGCACCTCCCGGCACGATCGCGCTGAGCGGCTCCGAGGCCCTCGCGCTGCGGATGACCAGCCTGCTGCTGCGCCCCCACCCCACCGCCGCCGCGCCGACGACGGTGGCCGACGTGGTGGAGTGGTTCGGCGCCATGCAGGCCCAGGACCTGGCCAGCGGCATGTGGTCGCTTGGCGTACGGCTGCCCGGGTCGACCCACGTCGACGTGCACGCCGCGTTGGAGCGTCGGGAGGCACTGCGGACCTGGCCGATGCGCGGCACCATCCACCTGGTGCCGGCCCGCGACGCCCGCTGGCTGCTGGAGCTGACCGGCGTACGCGCGCTCGCCGGTGCGGCGAAGCGACGTGAGTTTCTCGGCCTGTCGGAGGCGGAGGCGGACCGCGCGGCCGATGTACTGGGTGGGATCCTCGCCGGTGGCGGTCGGCTGACCCGCACCGAGTGCGTGGCCGCGCTGGTGGCGGCCGGCATCGACGGTGCTGGGCAGCGCGGCTACCACCTGCTGTGGTACGCGGCCCAGCGCGGGGTCACCTGCATCGCCCCCAATGTCGGCACCGAGCAGACCTTCGCGCTGCTCGACGAGTGGGCACCTGAACAGCGAAAGCTCGACCGCGACGAGGCGCTGGCCACCCTGGCGCTGCGTTACTTCCGCAGCCACGGCCCCACCACCCGGCAGGACTTCGCCGGCTGGACGGGCCTGACCGCTGCCGACGCCAAACGCGGCATCGCCGCCGCCGGTGCGGATCTGACCACCGTTCTGGTCGACGGCGTCGAGGCGGTGCTGCACACCCCGCTGCTGGACGCACCCCGCGCCGTGGTGGACGACGTGCTGACCCTGCCCGGCTTCGACGAATACCTGCTCGGCTACAAGGACCGCGCGCTGATGCTCGACCCCGAGCACAAGCAGGCCATCATCCCCGGCGGCAACGGCGTCTTCCAGGCCACCGTCGTGGTAGGCGGTCGGGTGGTCGGCACCTGGAAACGCAGCCTGACCAAGACCCGCGTCACTCTCACCGTGAAACCGCTGGCCGACCTCGGCCCGGCCCGCCGCGAGCAGATCGAGCAGGCGCTACACCGGTACGCCGACTTCCTCGCCCTGCCGCCCCGGGTCAGCTGGAGCGACTGAACTGCGGGTACCGTGAGCCGGCGACGGCGGCCAGGCCGGCGAGCCCCGCCAACACCGCGACCGGCCCGCCCGGTCCGAGCGACGGACGGACCGCGGGGACGACCGGGCCGAGGAACACGTCGGCGTAGGTGGTCATGACAGCGACTGCGGCCACGATCGTGACGACACCGAGCCCACCGGCCACCAGCGGCAGCCACCCTCGCCGACCCGGGTCGGCGATCGTCCACGCGGTGACCACGTTGAGCAGGACGGCCGCGCCGACGTACCAGGCCCATCCCGGAAACTCGGTGAGGCGGACGGCCCGGTCTCCGTACCAGGCCCAGGGCAGGCCGAAGACCGCGACGAGGGTGCCTCCCGCGCCAGCGACGGCGGCGGCCCGGATGACGACCTTCGACATCATGTCTTCCCCCGGATGCGCGGACCATGACGCGTGCAGGATAGGGCGTGCCTCCTTCGGCGCTGGTCAGCGAATCCGCCCGGCCGTTCTGCCCACGGCAGAGATCCTTGGCCGCGCCGCGCCACCACTGCTTGGCTGAGTGCCATGCAGACACTGGTGCTCGGCGGAACGGCATGGCTTGGGCAGGAGGTGGCCCGGCAGGCCGTCGCTCGGGGACACGCCGTCACCTGCCTGGCCCGTGGGGAGAGCGGAGCGGTGCCGGACGGCGCGACCCTGGTCGCGGCAGACCGCCGCGACCCGACAGCGTACGACCGGTTGCGCGACCGGGACTGGGACGTCGTCATCGAGGTGTCGTGGCAGCCCGGCTTCGTCCGGCAGGCCCTGCGCGCGCTGGGCGACCGGGCCCGGCACTGGAGCTACGTCTCGTCGGTCAGCGCCTACGCCAGCCACGACACACCCGGCGCCGACGAGTCGGCGGCCACCCTCCCGGCGACGGTCCACGAAGAGGTCGACCGTGCGGAGTACGGCGAGGCGAAGGTGGCCTGCGAGCAGCTCTCCACCACCGAGGTCGGCGACCGGTTGCTGGTGGCCCGGGCCGGGTTGATCGGCGGCCCCGGCGACCACACCGATCGCTCCGGCTACTGGGTCGCCCGTGCCGCCCGCGCCCCCGAGGCGCCGATGCTGGTACCCCGTACCCCCGATCTGCCGACGCAGGTGGTGGACGTGCGCGATCTGGCCACCTGGCTGCTGGACAGCGCCGCGGCCGGGACGGTCGGCACGTTCAACGTGGTCGGTCCGGTGGTGCCCTTCGGTGAATGGGTCGCCCTGTGTCGTGCCGTCGGCGGGCACACCGGCCCGGTGGTCGACGTCGATGCCGACTGGCTGGTGGCCCAAGGCGTGGCCCAGTACATGGGCCCTGAGTCGCTGCCGATGTGGCTTGTCGAGCCGGGCTGGTCCGGCTGGTCGGCGCGTGGCGGGGCGGCGGCGGTCGCCGCCGGGCTGCGGCACCGGCCACGCCCAGACCTGCTGGCGGACATTCTTGCGTGGGAGCGCGAGGCGGGGCTGAACCGTGACCGGCGCGCCGGCCTGAGCGCCGGCCGAGAGGCCGAACTGCTCGACGCCCTGGCCCAATCGAACGGCCCCAGGTCAGCCCCCTAAGGCCTGCCGCCGGACGCTGACGCCGTAGCTGGCCGAGAACGGCGACAACATCGGGGATGTTGTCGCGTCAAGCCACCGCGAGGCAGCAACATCCCCGTAGTTGTAGGCGGCCCGGCGGGCGTCACCGGCGAGCAACGTACCTCCCGGCGCTTACTCACAGCGCTGCGCCATGTCGGCGTGTCGCGCTGCCAACGGCAAAGCGCCCGGGTCAGATCCGATCGCAGAGCTGGGTGACGAATGCACGCCACGCGGACGGGGCGAAGGTCAGCGCGGGACCGTTCGGGTTCTTCGAGTCGCGGACACCGACGACGCCGGGAAGATTGTCGGCAACCTCAACGCAGTTGCCGCCGCTCGCGCCGCTGCGGCTGCTTTTGCGCCACCGGGCGTTACTGAGGTCCATGATGGCTCTCTACTTCCTTCAACAGGTCGATGGACTGCCGGCGTGGTAGCGCCTCGTTCCGGACACTCTCCCACCTCGCTTGAAGGGAAGCCACATCATCATCCTTGTCGACGACGTCCCCGCCGAGCTGATTTTCAAGGTGGCCGACCCAGACACCGTTGCGGGACCGCGCCAGCGCGAACGGCCCAGACAGCCCGACGTGCAGGCCGCTGCAAAGAGGGATCACGTGCACGTGAACGTGCGGAAGCTCGGCCAATGCGATCAGGTGGGCAACTTGCTGGGCCATGATCCCGCCGAGGTCGTCGCCAGTACGGCGAACTGCCGCCTCGTCCAGCACGGCGACGAATTGCGGCGGGCGTTCGCCGGTCAGGATCGCTTGCCTGTCGATACGTGTCTTGACGCGCTGCTCGACCTCGTCATCGGTCAGGCTGTCCACGGTCCGAAGTACCGCACGGGCATAGTGCTCCACCTGTAGCGGGCCCGGGATCAGGTTGGGCTCGAAGTAGCGGAGCTGCGTCGCACCGCGCTCGGCGTCGAGCCATGGCAGGAACCAGGACGGTGTGCCGAGCTTCGTCGCCAGCCGCTCGAACAGGCCACCGTTGCTCAGCGCGCGGTCGGCACCTCGGGCGAAGTCCAACGTCAAGGCCCGAGTACCGCCCTCAACAGCGCTGACGTGGGAGGCGCTGAAGCCGGCGCCGCGCCCGAATGCCTCTTGGGTCATGCCGGCCGCGCCCCGTGCCCGGCGGATCTCGCCCACGATGAAGGACGCCACGGGGTTCGGCATGTCAGGCATTCAAGGCTCCCCACACTGAAGGTCAACTACCCACGTCGCCACGGAGTCAGCGGCCGTTTCGCCAGCTCAGCCCGGACAGCGAAAGCACCTTCCGAGAGTAACGGCCTCCATACCAGAGTGTCACCAGCGGAACCGCAGGCGTGGCACGGCCCGTCGGCGGGACCAGCACGGGGCCGCCCGACGGGCGAGCACTCTCGCGCGGCCCTCCCCCAACTCCGTGTCGACTGAGGAGGCCCGCCGTGCCCGTCCCGAAGCCCACCACCGTCGTACCCGCGTCCCGCCGGCCGGCCCGGCCCGATCGTCGCCATGTCGGGTGACGCGGGAGGACGGCACGCCGTTGGTCTCCCCCGGTGTGTACCTGCTGGACCGGGCGGCTTCCCCGCAGTTCGCCAGCCCGATCCTGGTGCGGGTGATCCGCGAGCTGCCAGACCGGCACCCGCCGTACGGCTGGACCTGGGTCGACTGCTATCAGCTCGATCGGCACGGCGACGCGACGGAGAAGCGGCAGTTGTTCGTGATGCCGCAGGGTATGCGTCCGGTGCGCCTGGCACCGGTCCCCTACGCCACGCGTCGGCGCCCGCCCCTCCCCGCCGCGCGGGCCGGAGGGTGAGCAGCGGCCCGGTCGAGCACGTCGCGTCCCGTCCCACGTGGCGCTGCCGGGCCTGCGGGACCGCCTGGCCCTGTTCCCCGGCGAAGCTGCGTCTGCTCGCGGAGTACCGCGACAACATGCCCGGCCTGATGGTCTATCTGGTGACCTTGCGCGAGGAGGCCGCCGAGCAGCTCGCCGGGCTGGGCGGCAGCGAGCCGCCGACCGACCTGCACCGCCGCTTCACCGACTGGGTGCCGGCCCGGCCCAGATGAGCCGCCCGCCCCGGGTCCGCGCACTCCCCCGACGCGGGCCCGGGGCGGGCTCCACCGCTCGGGCTCAGCCGAGGTCGGCGGGGTGGCCGAGTTCCCGGGAGATCTGGTTCGCGGTGTCGAGCAGCAGCGGGAGGCTCTCCTTGAGCTGGTCGAGGCTGGCGATGACTTCGATCGCGGTCATCGAGGCGGCGGCGATGACCTGCCCACGCGAGTCCCTGATCGGCGCCGCCACGCACATGACGTACGTGTCGTGTTCGCCGTTGTCGACGGCCCAGCCCTGGTCCTTGATGCGGAGGAGTTCGGCGTCGAGAGACTCGCGGTCGGCGTACGTGGTGGGGGTGAATCGTTCGAAGACGACGTGGGAGAGGAGGCGGTCGCGTTCCTCTGTGGGCAGGTACGCCAGGATCGTCTTGCCGACGGCGCTCGCGTAGATCGAGACCGCCCGCCCGATCCGTGACGGCAGCTTGACCGCGTCGAAAGCGGGACTGTCGACCTTGTCGATGTAGATGATCTCGTCGCCGGTCAGCTGCGCCAGGTGCACGGTGTGGCCGGTCTCGCGCTGAAGCGCACGCAGGGGCGCGGCGGCGAACTGGCGCAGGTCCATCGAGCCCAGGGCGAGTTCCGACAGTTCGATGATGCCGCTGCCGAGCACGTACGTCCCGGCACCGGTCCGGCGGACGAAGCGGGCCGATTCGAGTGTGTGGAGGATCCGCAGGGCGGTGGACTTGTGCACTCCCAGGACCTCCGCCGCCTCGGTGAGTGACAGCGGATGCTCCGCGGCGCGACGGATCAGGTCGACCGCCCGGCGAATCGATTGCGACAACGTCCTGTCTCCCTCCGCGCGGCGACCCGGGACGGCCGCCGGTTGCATCATATGCAATGTAGTCCGCCCTCAGCGCAACCGACTATTGACACCGTTGCACATGTCGCTACGATCGTTGCAGATTCCAGCTCGGCGACTCTGACCTGCGACAGGGGAGCGACGATGAGCAAGGAGCCCTGGTTCGGCAGTGCCGCCGAGGCGTTGCCGGACGACGTCGACCACAGCGTCCTCATCGGCCGGATCTGGGATCCGTCCGTGGACGGCCCCTCCCCGGTGACCGTTCGCGACGGCGACGTCATCGACCTCAGCCGCCAGTTTCCGACCGTCCGGGACATCTGCGAGCTGCCCGAGCCCGCCAAGGCCGTGGCCGGGTTGGACGGGCCACGGGTCGGCGGCTTCGACGAGCTGCTGGCCAACACCGGTGCCGCGAACCGGGACCGGAGCCGGCCCTGGCTGCTCGCCCCGGTCGACCTGCAAGCGGTCAAGGCCGCCGGCGTGACGTTTCCCGTCTCGATGATCGAACGCGTCATCGAGGAGCGGGCGCGGGGAGACCTGACCCTCGCGGCGGACATTCGTGGCCGGATGCTCGCGGACGTCGGTGCCGACCTGCACAGCCTGGTCCCCGGCTCGGTCGAGGCGGAGCGGCTCAAGGCCACACTGATCGCCGAAGGCCTCTGGAGTCAGTACCTGGAGGTGGGGATCGGTCCGGACGCCGAGATCTTCACGAAGGGTCAGCCGCTCTCCGCCGTCGGCACCGCCGTTCCGGTCGGCGTACTCGCCGCCTCGACCTGGAACAACCCGGAACCCGAGGTCGCTCTCATCGTCCAGTCCAGCGGTCGGATCGTCGGTGCCACCCTGGGCAACGACGTCAACCTGCGGGACGTCGAGGGACGGTCGGCGCTGCTGCTCCCCCGAGCCAAGGACAACAACGCCGCATGCGCGCTCGGTCCGTTGATCCGGCTGTTCGACGAGCGGTTTCCGCTCAGCCGGATACGCGAACTGGAGGTGGGTCTCCAGGTCCACGGGGTGGACGACTTCCACCTGACGGCGACCTCGGAGATGGCGCGGATGTCACGCGACCCGGCGGAGCTGGTCCGGCAGCTGATCGGCCCCCATCACCAGTATCCCGACGGCGCCGTCCTGATGCTCGGCACCATGTTCGCCCCCACCCAGGACCGCGAGCGCCCCGGTGAGGGCTTCACCCACAAGGTCGACGACGTGGTGCGGATCAGCTGCCCGGCGCTCGGCACCCTGGTCAACCGGGTGTGGCACGCGGAGCAGTGCGAGCCGTGGCGGTTCGGCGTCCGCGATCTCATGAGCAATCTGGCGAGGAGAGGACTGCTGTGAAAGTCACCACCACCGATCCGCGCGACGGCCGGCAACACCCGACGGATCTCACCGAGACGGACGAGGCTGGCGTGGCGACGATCGCCGGCCAGGCGTTCCGAACGGCACAGTGGCTGTCCGACCTGGGCAGGACCGGCAGGGCGCAGCTGCTGGACGCGGTCGCCGGCTCCCTGGAGTCCCGTCGTGCGGATCTGGTCGCGACGGCGGAGGCGGAGACCGGGCTGGGGCAGGCACGACTCGACTCGGAGCTGACCCGGGCGGCGATCCAGTTCCGGATGTTCGCGGCGGTGCTGCGCGACGGTGGGTACCTGGAGGCGGCCATCGACCACGCCGCCGACACGCCACTCGGACCCGGCCCGGACGTGCGACGGATGCTCGTACCCCTCGGACCGGTGGCCGTCTTCGGCGCCAGCAACTTCCCGTTCGCCTTCTCCGTCGCCGGGGGTGACACCGCCTCGACGCTGGCCGCCGGCTGCCCCACGGTCGTGAAGGCCCACCCGTCCCATCCGCTGACGTCGCGTGCCTCCGCCGACGCGATCGAGTCGGCCGTCCGCGACCTGGGTGGGCCCGACGGCGTGCTCGCGGCCGTGTACGGGGAGCAGGCCGGCCGGTCGTTGGTGCGCCAGCCGACGATCCGGGCGGCCGCCCTGACGGGCTCGATCGGTGCTGCCCGCGCCATCCAGGCGGCCATCGACGAACGCGCCGATCCCATTCCGCTGTACGCCGAGTTGGGCAGCGTGAACCCGATCGTCGTCCTGCCCGACGCGGCGGCCAGCCGGGGAGACCAGATCGCCGACGGGCTGTTCGCCTCCTTCACCGCCTCGGGCGGTCAGCTCTGCACCAAACCGGGGCTGGCGTTCCTTCCGGCAGACCCGGGCGGAGACCGGCTGGTCGACGCGCTCCGGGGAAAGGTCGCCGCCGCCGGCGGGATGGTGCTGCTCAACCAGCGCATCCGCGACGCGTACGAGAGCGGGGCCAACGCGTTGGAGAAGGCCGGCGCTCGCCTCGTCGCGCAGCCCCGGATCGACGCCGACGCGGGCTTCACGGTGGCGCCGACGCTGCTGGAGGTCGACCTGCCGGGCCTGACCACCGAGATCGCCGGCGAGTGCTTCGGCCCGCTGATGGTGGTGGTCCGCTACCGCGACGTCACCGGACTCGACGCCGCGCTGGCGACCGTGCCGCCGTCGCTGACCGGCTCAATCCACAGCGGACCGGGCGATGACACCGACGCCGTACGCAGGCTCGTCGACGTCCTCGCCGCCCGCTCCGGTCGCATCGTCTTCGACGGCTATCCCACCGGCGTCCGGGTGTCGTGGGCCCAGCACCACGGCGGTCCCTGGCCGTCGACGAATGCCGTGCACACCTCCGTGGGCGCCACCTCGATCCGACGCTTCCTGCGCCCGCTGGCCTGGCAGAACGCTCCGGAGTGGATTCTGCCCGCGGAGTTGCGAGACGAGTACACCGCCATTCCCCGCCGAGTCGACGGGAGGTGGATGTCAGGGATCGATCGCCAGCCCTGATGTGGACGCATGGAACCTCGCGCACCGAGCCCGAAGGGAACCACGTCAATGAAGACGAGACGAACACTCGCGACGGTGGCGATGCTCGCCGCCGCGAGCGGCCTGGTCGCCTGCTCCTCCGACGAGGGCGGAAGCGACGCGAGCAACTGCACGAACACCATCACCAAGCAGGATCTGCCGGTTGTCACGATGTGGGCCTGGTACCCCAACATGCAGCTGGTCGTGGACAACTTCAACAAGGCCAACAACGAGGTCCAGGTCTGCTGGACCAACGTCGGGCAGGGCGGCGACCAGTACGACAAGTTCCAGACGGCCATCTCCGCAGGCACCGGAGCACCCGACGTGATCATGGTCGAGATGGACCGGATCCCGACCTTCCAGATCCAGAACGCGCTCGTCGACATCAGCGGGTACGGCCTCGACGCGGTCCGGGCCAACTACGGCGACGGGGCCTGGAAGGACGTGTCGGTAGGCGACGCGGTCTACGGCGTACCTGTCGACGGCGGCCCGCTGGCGATGATCTACCGCAAGGACATCTTCGACAAGTACGACATCACCCCACCGAAGACCTGGGCGGAGTACGAGCAGGCCGCCCAGAAAGTGAAGGACGCCGGTGGACCGCTCTTCGGTGACCTCGGCGCGAACGTCCCGGCGCTGATGATGGCGCTCCAGATCCAGAAGGGCGCGGCCCCCTTCACCTACGATCCCGCCCAGCCGGAATCGATCGGGGTACGGCTGAACGACCAGGCGTCGAAGGACGTCCTGGACTACTGGGGCGGTCTGGTCCGCAAGGGCCTGGTCGGGACGCAGGACCAGTTCACCCCGGAGTACATCTCCGGAGTCATCAACGGCAACTACGCGACCTACATCTCGGCCGCCTGGGCGCCCGGTTACCTGACCGGCGCGGGCGTCGGTCAGGGTGACGACACCGGCACGTTCGCGGTGGCGCCGCTGCCGCAGTGGGATCCGAACAATCCGGTCCAGGTGAACTGGGGCGGATCGGCCTTCTCCGTCACCAGCCAGTCCAAACAGCCGGAACTCGCGGCCAAGGCCGCCTACGGTCTCTACGCCGACCAGGAATCGCTCACCGACGGCTGGACCAACCAGATCATCTTTCCGCTCAACCTGACCGCGCTCAACAATCCCGAGTTCGTCGATCTCAAGGTGGAATTCTTCGACGGCCAGCAGGCGAACAAGGAGGTGTACGTCCCCGCCGCCAACGCCTACCAGGGCGTCGTCTACAGCCCGTTCGGCCAGTACTACTTCGATGCCATGACCAAGCAGATCAGCGAGATGAGCGCCGGCTCCATCACCGGATCGCAGGCCGCTGACCGGCTCCAGGAAGACGTGACGAAGCACGCCACCGAGCAGGGATTCACCGTCCAGTGACCGACCGGGTGGGCCGTGCCGTCCTCCCCCGACCGGCCCACCCTCCACCCCCAGCGGCCCTCGTCCCGGAGCCCGAGATGACATCGTTGACCGAGAAGCGCGCACCGCGTACTCAGGATGAGAAGCGCAAGACCCGCGGCAAGACGCGCCGCCGTGAGCACCTGACCGGGTGGCTGTTCGTCGGGCCGTTCGGGGTCGTCTTCCTGGCGTTCCTCATCGCCCCACTGGCGTACGCGCTGTACCTCAGCCTGTTTCAGAAGAAGCTGATCGGTGGCACCAGCTTCGTCCTGTTCGACAACTACGTGAAGGCGTTCACCGACCCGAGCTTCCTGTCCGGAGCGTGGTTCGTCATCCGCTTCGCGCTCGTCGCCATCCCGGTCCAGATCGCCGTCGCGCTCGCCATGGCCCTCATCCTGGACGCGGTGACCTCGCTGTTCACCCGCTTCTCCCGCCTCATGATCTTCCTGCCGTACGCGATCCCCACGGTCATCGGGGCCGTGATGTGGGGGTTCCTGTACAGCCGGAGCTTCGGCCCGCTCACCGACGTCTTCGGGTTCTTCGGCGCCACCGCACCCGACTTCCTCAGCAGCAACCTGATTTTCTACGGCCTGTTGAACATCGTCACCTGGCAGTGGGCCGGCTACTACATGATCATCCTGTACGCGGCCCTCCAGGGCATCGACCCGACACTCTACGAGGCCGCCCGCATGGACGGCGCCGGACGATGGCAGGTCGCCCGGCGGATCAAGATTCCGCTGATCGCACCCGCGCTGATCCTGATCCTGGTCTTCTCGCTCATCGGCACCCTGCAGTTCTTCAACGAACCGCAGATCCTGCGATACCTGGCAGCCGGCACGATCGGGTCTGACTTCACGCCCAACATGTACGCGTACCAACAGGCGTTCGGGCTGGCCAACTTCAACTATGGGTCGGCGATCTCCTTCGCCCTCGGCGGAGTCGTCTTCGTCTGCGTCTACGCCTTCCTGTTCTTCACCCGCAAGCGGAGGAGCTTCCTCTGATGTCCGAGAGCGCCAGCGCCGGCCACCGCCGAGCGCACCGCCACCTTCCGCTGCAGATCCTGCTCGGCTTCCTGGTGATCTACTTTCTCGTGCCGTTCTGGTGGGTCGTCGTCAACAGCTCCAAGGACGCGCCGGGCCTGTTCGGCGGCGGCAACACCCTCTGGTTCGCCGACCAGGTCGACTACCTCGGCAACCTCAGGCAGTTGTTCACCTACGACGGAGGCATCTACCTGCGGTGGCTGCTGAACTCCACGCTGTACGCGCTCGCCGGTGGGATCGGCGCCACCGTCCTGGCGGTCATGGCCGGCTACGGGTTCGCCAAGTATCGCTTCGCCGCCCGGCGCTTCAGCTTCGCGGTCGTGCTCGGGGCGCTGATGGTGCCCGCCACCGCCCTGGTCATCCCGACCTTCATGATGTTCTCCCGGCTCGGCCTGACGAACACGGTCTGGGCCGTGATCCTCCCGTCGCTGCTCAATCCGTTCGGCGTCTACCTGATGCACGTGTACGCGCGCGACGCGGTCCCCGACGAGATCCTGGACGCGGCGCGGGCCGACGGCGCGGGAGAGGTACGGACGTTTCTCCAGATCGCCCTTCCGCTGATGCGCCCCGCGGTGGTCACCGTCCTTCTCCTGTCCGCGGTCGCGTCCTGGAACAACTACTTCCTGCCGCTCGCCATGCTCTCCGACAACCGACTCTTCCCGGTCACCGTCGGCCTCGGCCTCTGGCAGGGGGTCGCCTCCGCGAACAACGCGGGCGGCACCTCCCTGTGGAGCCTGATCATCCTGGGCTCCCTGGTATCGGTCATTCCACTGATCATCGCGTTCTTCAGCCTGCAACGACACTGGCGCGGCGGACTGTCCGTCGGGGGCCTCAGGTAGCCCGCCGCCGCCAACTGATCAACAGCTTGCCCCTCGACCGCCGCGTACGGCGCGGCCAGAGCTTTGACAGGAAGGTGTGCTGATGTCGATGACGAGTCGACCGCTACGCAGCGGCCAGTGGTTCGGTGCCGACGGCCGCAACGGGTTCGTTCATCGGTCCTGGATGCGCAACCAGGGGTTCGCCGACGACGTCTTCGACGGTCGACCGGTGATCGGCATCGCCACCACCTGGTCGGAACTGACCCCGTGCAACGCCCACCTGCGCGAACTGGCCGAATCGGTGAAGCGAGGCATCTGGGAGAGCGGCGGCCTGCCGCTGGAGTTTCCCGCGATGAGCCTCGGCGAACCCCTCATGCGGCCCACCACCATGCTCTACCGCAACCTGCTGGCGATGGAGGCGGAGGAGCTGATCAGGGCCAACCCCCTCGACGGCGTGGTGCTGCTCTCCGGCTGCGACAAGACCACGCCCGGCCTGCTGATGGGTGCGGCAAGCGTCGACCTGCCGACCCTGTTGATCACCGGCGGGCCGATGCTCAACGGCAAGTTCCGTGGCCAGGACATCGGGTCCGGCACCGCCGTCTGGCGCTTCACCGAGGACCTGCGGGCCGGCCGGGTGACCGCCGCCGACTGCGCCGAGGCGGAGGTCTGCATGTCCCGCAGCCGGGGCCACTGCATGACCATGGGCACCGCCTCCACCATGGCCTGCGTGACCGAGGCGTTGGGCGTCCAACTGCCGGGCGCCGCCGCGGTTCCGGCGGTCGACTCACGACGGTACGCGCTCGCCCACGCCGCCGGACGGCGCATCGTCGACATGGTCGACATGGATCAGCGCCTGTCCACGGTGCTCACCCGCGAGGCGTTCGAGAACGCCATCCGGGTCAACGCCGCGATCGGTGGCTCCACCAACGCCGTGGTGCATCTGCTCGCCATCGCCGGCCGCATCGGCGTGCCCCTGTCGCTTGAGGACTTCGACACCCTCACCGGAGACGTGCCCATGCTTGTCAACCTGATGCCGTCCGGGACGTACCTGATGGAGGACTTCGCGTACGCCGGTGGGGTGCCGGCGGTGATGGCGGAGATCGCCCCCTTCCTGCACCTGGACCAGATCACGGTCAGCGGGAAGAGCGTGGCCGACAACATCGACGGCGTCCAGTGCTGGAACCGGCAGGTCATCGGCACCCTCGCCGAACCCTTCCAGCCCGCCGGATCGGGCACCGTCGTGCTGCGTGGGTCGCTCGCGCCGTCCGGGGCGGTGCTGAAGGTCTCCGCCGCCTCGGCGCACCTGCTCACCCACACCGGGCCGGCGCTGGTCTTCGACCGGATCGAGGAGTACGTCGTCGCGGCGGACGACCCGGATCTCGACGTCACGCCCGACACCGTCATCGTGGTGCGCAACGCCGGGCCGCGCGGTTACCCGGGCTTCCCGGAGGTGGGCAACGTGCCCATGCCACGACGGTTGCTCGCCGACGGCGTCATGGACATGGTGCGGATCTCCGACGCCCGGATGAGCGGCACCGGGTACGGCACCTGTGTCCTGCACACGGCGCCGGAGGCGTCGGTGGGCGGCCCGCTCGCGCTGGTACGCACCGGCGACCTGGTCCGCCTCGACGTCCCGGCACGCCGCCTGGACCTGCTTGTCGACGAGGCGGAACTCGCCGAACGCCGCGCCGCCTGGCAGCCGCCGGGGCCGGCAGCCGATCGGGGTTGGGTACGCCTGTACAGCGAGCACGTGCAGCAGGCTGACAAGGGCGCAGACCTGGACTTCCTGGTCGGTGGCAGCGGCAGCGCGGTGCCTCGACACTCACACTGACCCGCACCTGCGGCCGGGTGCATCCGCAGTGGCAGGTGCACCCGGCCGGGCCGGTCAGTCGGCGAGGGTGCCGGCGGCGCGGCCCTCGTGCAGAGTGAGGTTGCGGCCGTCGGACGGGTCGAACAGGTGGATCTTCTCCAGGTTGAACCAGACCCGCCGGTCCTCGCCCTCGGTGACTGTCGACTCCGCCGACAACCGGGTGACCAGGTTCGACCCGGCACCGCTGAAGTCGGCCGCACCCGCGTCGGCGGCCAACTCCTCCAACTCGGCGGAGGTGGCCCGCTCCCCCTCGACGCTCAGGTAGACGTACTTGTCCGAGCCCATCGACTCGACGATGTCCACCGGGGCGGTGAACTCCATGCCCCGACGGCGGGTCTCCTCGTCGATCAGTTCGGCGTCCTCGAAGTGTTCCGGACGGATGCCGAGGATCAGCTCCCGAGGGGCGTCGGCCCCCTCCAGCTCGCGGCGGATCCGGTCGCCGATCGGCACGTCACCCAGGGCGGTACGCAGCGTGCCCTCCTCGACCTTGGCGGTCAGGAAGTTCATCGACGGCGAGCCGATGAACCCGGCCACGAAGAGGTTGTTCGGGTGGTCGTACAGCTCCTGCGGCGGACCGACCTGCTGCACCGCGCCACCCCGCATGATCACCACACGGTCGCCGAGGGTCATCGCCTCGGTCTGGTCGTGGGTGACGTACACGGTGGTGGTGCCGAGCTGCTTCTGCAGGCGGGACACCACGGTCCGCATCTGCACCCGCAGCTTGGCGTCCAGGTTGGACAACGGCTCGTCCATCAGGAACGCCTTGGGCTGCCGGACGATCGCCCGACCCATCGCCACCCGCTGCCGCTGCCCGCCGGAGAGGTTGGCCGGCTTGCGGTCCAGCAACGCGGTCAGCTCCAGGACCTTCGCCGCCTCCTCCACCTTCTGCGCGATCGTCTCCTTGTCGAGCTTGGCCAGCCGCAGCGGGAACGCCATGTTCTCCCGGACGGTCATGTTCGGGTAGAGCGCGTACGACTGGAACACCATGGCGATGTCCCGGTCGCGGGGAGCCTTGTCGTTGACCCGCTGCCCGCCGATGCGCAGCTCACCGGAGCTGATGTCCTCCAGCCCGGCGATCATGTTGAGGGTGGTGGACTTGCCGCAGCCGGAGGGGCCGACCAGGATGACGAACTCGCCGTCGGCGATCTCCAGGTCGACGTCCCGCACCGCCGTGGTGCCGTCCGGGAACTTCTTGCTCACCTTGTCGAGCACGATGTCAGCCACGAGTTACCACCTATCCCTTGACGGCGCCGGAGGTCAGGCCGGAGACGATGCGGCGCTGGAAGAAGAGCACGAACAGGATGATCGGTACCGTGATCACCACGGCGGCGGCGCAGATCGCGCCGGTCGGGTCCTCGAACTGCGAGGCGCCGGTGAAGAACGACAACGCCACCGGCACCGTGCGCGAGCGCTCGGTGGAGGTCAGCGAGATGGCGAACAGGAAGTCGTTCCAGCAGAAGATGAAGACCAGGATCGCCGTGGTGAACAGCCCCGGCGCGGCCAGCGGGGCGATCACCCGCCGAAACGCCTGCCCCTGGGTGGCGCCGTCCATCTTGGCGGCCTTCTCCAGGTCCCACGGGATCTGCTTGAAGAACGCCGACAGCGTGTAGATCGCCAACGGCAGCGCGAAGGTGATGTACGGCAGGATCAGGCCCGGCCAGGTGTCGAAGAGGCCCAGCTGCCGCTCGATCTCGAACAGCGGCGAGACCAGCGACACCTGCGGGAACATCGCGATAAGCAGCGAGACGCCGATCAGCAACCGCTTGCCGGGAAAATCCAGTCGCGAGATCGCGTACGCGGCCATCGCGCCGAGCACGACGGCGATCGTGGTGGCGATCAACGCGATGCCTATCGAGTTGACCAACGCTCGGACGAACTGGTCGGTCGCGAAGATCGTCCGGTAGTTCTCCAGCGTCCACTCTCGCGGGATGAACTTCCCGTCGGTGAGCGTCGCCGGCGTCTTGAACGACAACGACATGATCCACAGCACCGGGGTCAGCGCGAACACGACCACGGCGACGTCCAGCAGGCCCCAGCGCACCTTGGCCCGGGTGGTGGTGTCAGCCATGTCAGCGCCTCTCTCCGTCGTCGCTGCCCGGAGCAGCGGTACCGAACAACTTCACGAAGATGAATGCGATGATCGCCACGGTGATGAAGATCAGCACCGACATCGTCGAGCCGATGCCGAGGTTCAGCCCTCGGATCAGGTTGTTGTACGCGATCATCGACACCGACGAGGTCTCGTTGGCCCCCGACGTGAGCACGTAGATGTTGTCGAAGACCCGGAACGCGTCCAGGGTGCGGAACAGCAGGGCCACCAGGATCGCCGGCTTCATCACCGGCAGCATCACCTTGGTGAACCGCTGCCAGGCGGTCGCGCCGTCGGTGGAGGCCGCCTTGAGCAGATCCTCCGGCACCAGCGCCAGCCCCGCCATCAGCAGCAGCGCCATGAACGGCGTGGTCTTCCAGATCTCCGCCAGCATGATGATCGCCAGCGAGCTGGCCCGCTCGGTCAACGGCGCGCCGTCGGAGAACAGGTTGGCCAGGTATCCGGTGCCGGGCGTCCACGCGTACCGCCAGGAGAAGGCGGCCACGACCGTGACGATGCCGTACGGGATCAGCGCCGAGGTCCGGACGATCCCCCGCCCGACAAGCGTACGGTGCATGATCAGCGCGAGTCCCATGCCGAGCACCAGCTCCACGGCCACGGTGACCACCGTGATCAGCATGGTCACCCCGAACGCCGTCCACCAGAACTCGTTTGTGAGCACGGTGGCGTAGTTCTGCAGACCGATGAACTCCCGCTCGGCGGGGAACCTCAGGTCGTAACGCTGCAACGACAGCCACACCGAGTACAGGATCGGGTAGGCGGTCACCGCCAGCATGACCAGCGCCGCCGGGGCGCACAGCAGCCAACCCAGCCGGCGCTCGGCCCGCTTGTTCTCACTCAACGGCGGCTTGCCGCGCCGGTTGTCCCGCTGCCCGGGTACCGCGGCCCGCCGGCCGCTGCGGGTGTCGGTGCCGATGGTTCGCACGCGCTGCTCGCTCACGGCAGGACTCCCCTCGACTCCAGGGCGGCGGCGACCGCCTCGCGCAGCTCGTCGGCGGTCGCCTGCGGGTCGATCGCCGACGGCGGCGACAGGATCGCCGAGGTCACGGTCGAGATGCTCTGGTACGCGGGGGTCAGCGGTCGCACCGCCGAGTCCCGCAGCTGTTCGAGGATGGTCTCCTTCATCGGGTACGCCTCGTCCATCTCCGGGTCGTCGTAGACGCTCTCGATGGTCGGCGGCACCCCGTCGTTGATCGCGGAGAACTTCTGGTTCTCCGCGTTGCGCAGGCACCTGGCCGCCTCGAAGGACTCCTCCGGGTGCTCCGAGTACCGGCTCACGGCCAGGTTGATGCCGCCGATGGTGACCCGCCCCGGCGTGCCCTCCTCGACTCCCGGCACCCGGGCCCAGGCGACCTGCTCCGCCAGCTCCGGGTTGGCTTCCTGCATGGCCGGATAGACGAACGGCCAGTTCACCTGGAACGCACCGTTGCCGCTCTGGAACTCCAACCGCACCGGATCCTCGGTGGCGTTGCTGAACGACGGCGAGGTCACCCCGGAGGTGGCGAAGTCGCGCAGCACCTCAAGTGCCCGCACGGCGCCGTCGTCCACCACGGCCTCGGTGCCGTCGTCGTTGAGGATGTTGCCGCCCGCGCTGGCCACGAGGGTGTTGTAGAGGACCACGAGTCCCTCGTACTGGGCGCCCATGGTGAGCACCTGATGCGGCTGGCCCTGATCCCGCAGCCGCTGCGCCGTCGAGATCATCTCGTCCCAGGTGGTCGGCGGCTCGGGCACCAGATCCTTGCGGTACCACAGCAACTGGACGTTTGTGTGCTTCGGTGCGGCGTAGAGCTTGTCCTGGTACCGGGCGGTCTCCAGCGGGCCTTCGAGAGTGCCCTGCTCCGCCTCGGCGCGGTCCTGCCCGGTCCATTCGAGGATCCAGTCGGCGCTGGCGAACTCCTGAGTCCAGGTCACGTCGAGGCCGAGCACGTCCATGCCGTCGTCCTCGGCCGCGAGTCGGCGCACCATCTGCACCCGCTGCTCGTCGGCTTCCCGCGGCAACACCCGGTTGACGATGCGGTACCGCCCGCCGGCCTCGGTGTTGCACCTGTCGACCACCTGCTGCAGGTTCTGCTCCGGCGGGTAGTACAGGTTGATCGTGGGCACGCCGCCGTCGTCACCAGCGGCACACGCCGCCATCGGTGCCACCAGCGTCAGTGCCGCGGCCGTCGCCGCCATCCGTACGCGGGGCCGGCGTCGACCGCCAGCCGGATCACTCCGCTCGCTCATGACCCTCCCCTCGTTCTCGGCCAACAGCCGGGGAGGTCTCCGTGCCCCGGCGCACGGCGAGACGGTCAGGGCTTTGACCTGCTGCTTCGCACCCCTGCGTTTCGTGGCTGGAACACTGCCCGACGTGTGGAGCCGCGAAACCTGCCCGAGCCGAGACGCGCTAAACACCAAAGTGTGTGGCCCACGTCACGTGCTGGCAGTCGCACGGATCGCCGGGGCCGGCAAGCGCCGCTGACCACGGCCCGCGGCCTTCGGAGGCGGATGTCGGTTCCGGCCGGCATGATCGGCGGATGATCGCACGCTTCAAGGACCTCTGTCTCGACGCCGCCGACGCGCACGCCCTCGGCGGCTTCTGGGCTCGGATTCTGCACGGGGAACTGGTCGACGCCGGTCACGGCGACACCCGGGTCGACTCGCCGACCGGTACCAGCGCCGAGTCGATCTGGGTCAACCGGGTGCCCGAACCGCGTACCGTCAAGACCCGCGTACACCTGGACCTGCGGTTGGCCGAGGCGAGCCCGGCGGCGCTGCTGGAAGCCGGCGCGCGGCTGGTCCGCGAGCCGGACTCGGAGATCAGCTGGTGGGTGCTGGCCGACCCCGACGGCAACCAGTTCTGCGCGTTCGCCCCCGGTGACGACTCCCGCCCGGGGCCGTTCGAGTTGGTGGTGGACTCCGCCGACCCGAGCGCCCAGGCCACCTGGTGGGCCGGCGTCGTCGGCGGCGAGGTCCAGGTCAGCGAGGAGGGGCACGCCTCGGTCACCGGCGCGGCCGGCTTCCCCTGGGACCACTGGGTCTTCGACCCCGTCCCGGAGCGTAAGACCGTCAAGAACCGGATGCACTGGGACGTCGACCTGGCCGCCCCCGAGCCGTCCGCGCTGATCAGGGCCGGGGCCACCCTGCTGCGGGAGCCGGACGACGCGGTGTCCTGGTGGGTGCTGGCCGACCCGGAGGGCAACGAATTCTGCGCCTTCCCACCACGGGACTGACCGGCCGGTGCTACCGGGCGACCGTCAGGTGGACTAGCGTTTAACAAGCTCCGCCGCCAGCGCGTACGCCGTCGCCGTCGATACGCCACCGGCCGACCCCGACCCGCCCGATCGGTTGGTTCTCGCGGGAACAGCCCCTCACCGGTTACCGGTTGGGCAGGATCGTCCCCAACGAGGAGGTGCCGCCGTGGTGCAGGACACCCGCGCTCTCACCCTGACGTTCGAGGTGAGCGGCCTGCCACCGGTCAAGACCGAAGCGCTGTCCATCTTCGCCGCCGGGCATCGGCAGGCGACGAGGGTACGCGCCCTGTTGCAGGCCGCCTGCGCGGCCGCGCAGGAGACCGGCTGGACGCCACTGTCCGGCCCGATCGAGATCGACCTGACCCTGCGCTGCCCGCCCGGGCACCGCACCTCCGACGCCAGCACGCTGCTGGGTGGGGTGTGCGCGGTGCTTCAGGACAAGAAGCGGGTGTCCAGCATCGGGCTGGCCCACCTCGGCGTGCTTGTCGACGTCGCACTCTACGACGACGACAAGCAGATCCGCCGGCTGTCGTACCTGGAACAGCCAGCCGAGGACTTCTCGTACCAGGTACGCGTCGCCGCCGTACCGGACGGGGTTTGACCGACGGCAGCGGTGGGGTACCGCAGCCGCCGACGAAGGGAGCGCCATGTCGGAGCCACACGTCACGCTGGATCCACACGACCCGGTGCAGGAGAAGCTGCGCGGGCCGCTGGAGGAGCAGCTGACCTCTGCCCTGCAGGTGGCCGCCGACCGGGTGCGCGACAGCTACGCCGGTGAGCCGGTGGAGCAGGTCTGCCAGCGGCTGCTCGACGAGACCCGGGCCGGCCTGCACCCCGACATCGCGG
Source organism: Verrucosispora sp. WMMD703 (assembly GCF_049178935.1). NCBI lineage: Bacteria > Bacillati > Actinomycetota > Actinomycetes > Micromonosporales > Micromonosporaceae > Micromonospora > Verrucosispora sp. WMMD703. The sequence continues at coordinate 4,623,337 of NZ_JBMHMM010000004.1, forward strand.
CCGGTTTCGAGCCCGACATGGACGAGTTGTGCCGGGTGGCGGTCGCCATCGTCCGCGGCGCCGCCACCTGACGTTCATGCCGCGACCGGTCTCGCCCGCGCTTCCGTCCTCGTCGGCCGTGCCGCCAGCTCGGCCACGTAGTCGCTGACCAGCGCGGGCAGCCGGTAACCGAGGGGCTCGTCCCGGTAGACCAGGTGCGCGTCGACCAGGCCCTCCAGTGCCCGCCACACCCGCTCGGCAGGGAGGCCGAGCCGCGCCGCGGTCTGCTCGGGAGCGACCGACGCGTCAGGTGACTCCCCGAGCAGCGCGAGGATCCGGCCGGTCACCTCGTCCGTGGCGCGGACCGCGGCGACCCGGGTCGCCAGGCTCGTCCGCACGGACAGGTCACCGAACGCCAGGACGTCCAGCCGGCCGCGCCCGCCGTCCGCCCGCTCCGCCAGGACGCCGACCGGCAGGTCCGGACGGCTCGTCAACCGTGCGGCGGCGATCCGCAGGGCCAGCACCGAACCGGCGCAGAGCCGGACGAGCTTCGCCGTGGCGGCGGGTTCCGCCTTGAGCCGGTCGGCGCCGACATGGGCCGCCAGCAGCGCCCGCGCCTCGGAGTCAGTCAGCCGCCGCAACCCGACCGACGTGACGTCGTCCAGGCCGTACAGTTTCCGCAGGCCCACGACGATCAGTGCCGGACCGGGCCCGGCGGGGACGAGCGGTCGCACCTGTTCCGCCCGGATCACCCCGTCGAGCACCAGCAGGATCCGCCGGCCTGCGACCCGGGTCCGGTACCAGCCGGCCCGCTCGTCCACATCCTCCGGCACCTCGTCCGCCGGCACACCCAGGGCGCGTAGCACCCGGCCCAGCACCTCACCGGAGGTCACCGACGGCCGGGACCCGAGGTCGACGAAGACCTGCCCCTCCGGGAACTCCGCGGCGACCGCGTGCGCCGCCCGGACCCCGACCGCCGTCCTCCCGCTGCCGGCCGGCCCGCTGACGACCACGGCGGCCGGCCTGCCACCGCAGGCGGCCGCGACCACGTCCGCCACTTCCCGGGTACGCCCGACGAACGTCGTGAGGTCCGCCGGCAGTTCCCGGGGTACGAGGGCAGCCGGGGTCACGGGCCGGGACTTCTCGTCCGGCCGGCTCCGGGCACTGTCGCCCTGCGCCAGATCGGGCGACCGATCCAGCATCGACCGGTGCAGCGCTGTCAGGTCCTCCCCCGGCTCGATGCCGAGGTGTTCGTCGAGCGCCGCGCGTGCCTCCTGGTACGCGGTGAGCGCCGCCGGCACGTCCCCACACCGGTAGAGGGCGAGCATCAACTGCCCCCACGCGCGCTCCCGCAGCGGGTGCGCGGCGAGGTGACGCCGCAGATCGCCGAGGAGGTCGCCGTGCTCGCCGACGGCCAGGCGCGCCTGCGCCCACTCCTCGAACACCTGAAGGCGCTGCTCCTCCAGGCTGGCCCAGTGGCCGTCCAACGCCGGACCCGACGGAAGTCCGTCACCGGCGCGGCCTCGCCAGAGATCAAGCGCACCGGTCAGCAAGGCGACCGCCGAGCCGTGATGCCCGGCCGCCAGGTCCGCCCGGCCCGCACGGGCCAGCCGCTGGAACCGGTCGACGTCCAGTTCCCCGTCAGCCAGGCACAGCTCGTACGCGTTGGGACGGGCGACCAGCCGGTCACCGAGCACCTTGCGGAGCCTCATCGCGTGCGACCGCAGGTTGGCCACCGCGGAAGGCGGCGGCTCGTCGCCCCAGGCCACTTCGGAGAGACGGTCCAGCGAAACCGGCCGGTTCGCCGCCAGAGCCAGGGCGGCGAGGACCGCCTGCCGCTTCACGGATCCCGGCGTGACGGTGGCACCCTCCACGATCAGTTGCATCCGGCCGAGTAGCCTGAGGTCAACCTGCATGTTTCGCTCCCCCGTTGAGCCTTCGAGCGCGCTCAGGCTAAGTGCCGACCGCAGGCGACAACAAGGTGCATCGATCGGCAACAATCGTGATGAATGTCTATCGGTTACGGCGGCGCGTCAGCGTAACGATCCGGCGGCTGAAAACGCTTAGAGCGTGTTTGAGAAGGTCTGTTGTGGACGGCGTGGCGGCATGACATCCAGCGGTGGGGCGGGCAGGGTGGCGCGGTGTCTGCGCGCCGTGGCTACCCTTCCGACCTGACTGACGCCCAGTGGGCGCTGATCGAGCCGTTGTTGCCGGAGCCGAACACGGACGGCCGCCGGGAGAAGCATCCGCGGCGGGAGCTCGTCAACGCGATCCTGTACGTGGTGCGGTCGGGGTGTCCGTGGCGGTACCTGCCGGCGGATCTGCCGCCGTGGCAGACGGTGTACTGGTACTTCACCCGGTGGGAAGAAGCCGGCGTGACCGAGGAACTCCTGACCACACTGCGGATCAAGGCACGGGTGCAGCAGGGCCGTCAGTCGCAGCCGTCGGCAGGGATCATCGACTCCCAGAGCGTGAAGGGCGCCGACACCGTCGGCCGGGACACCCGAGGCTACGACGCGGGCAAGAAGATCAACGGCCGTAAGCGGTTCATCATCACCGACACCCTCGGCCTGCTGGTCACCGTCACCGTGCTCGCCGCGTCATGGCAGGACCGCGACGGCGCCAAGACCGCCCTGCTCCACGCCTACATGCTCACCCCGATCCGGCACGTCTACGCCGACCAGGGCTTCACCGGACGGCTGGTCGACTGGACCCGCGACACCCTACGCACGACGCTGGAGATCGTCCGCAAACCCGCCGACCAACGCGGCTTCGCCGTCCACCCCCGCCGCTGGGTCGCCGAACGCACCCTGGCCTGGCTCACCGCCTGCCGCCGCCTGGCCCGCGACTACGAACGCCACCCGACTGTCTCCGAAGCCCTCATCCGCTGGGCCGCCATCACCGGCATGACCCGCCGCATCACCCGCGGCCGACCGGCACGGCGTCAAGCCCGCCGCACCTTCAACCAGACCTGATCAACCCCATCTCAAACACGCACTTAGCCAGCAAACCCTTGCCGGTCAGGCCCGCTATCAAACAGATCATCTTTCGGCTAGCGCCCTGGAGATCTCGAGCAGATCGGCGGGTGAATGCGCAGCTGGTCCCGCCGGGTTGCGCCGACTGTGCCGCCCATCGCACACCAGCGCACCGTTGACGTCGGACCGCCAGCGAGGCCACCTCTCCGGCTGGCGCAGCATATACGCGGCCAGTTCACCTGCTCCCACTCCCGCGCCACAACTCCTCAACGCGGCGGCCACCATCCCGTTCGCGTCGGCCGGCAGGTCCGCGTCCCCGAAGGCGGGTAGCAGCAACAGCAGTCGAGCATGCGGCTCGACGATCCCATGCGGTTCGCCGGAGAGGTTGGCGGCGGCTACGAGCTCCGGCCAACTCATTCCCGGCCGGAACTCGTGCCCTCCCACACTTGCCAGATCCAGCTTGGAATTCTGACCGGATCGACGCAAAACAAACTCCGTACTGTTGTCGTCCGGCTCATTCCAGTAGACCAGATCGATCTCGTATCCATCACGCAGGGCGATCCGAAACACCGGCCACTCGTCAGGATCGGTCAGTCGATCGAAGTATTCAAAGCAGGCCGCTACGTCAACCGCGAAAGCTTCGGTGACCAGCGAATCACGGTGGGGCGCCATCGTGGCCGACAAGTAGGTCGGCCAGAACAGGGGATCCTGGAGCATCGGCGCACCATCGATCAACGGGAACTCTCCACACCCGGCGATCATGGCCCCTCCTCCCAACCTTGGGCATCCCCTCACCAACTCTATCCCGGTGGTCTCTTGTTCAACCAATTTCTCGATGGTAAGCAGACCGTTCGAGATCATGTTGTGACGACATGTCGGGGGTCGCTGGGCGAGAGGCCCAGCGACCCCGGCCGCGGTGGTGAGGGAGACGATATGGGGCATGAATTCGACGACCGCCGAGCGCGCGTACTTGTGGCCTTAGTCGCTGTCTTGGCGATGCTCTTTCTGGTGGCTGCATCGTCGGTGGCAGGCACATTCTGGTTCCGCAACGGTACGCACAGCGACGGTCAAGTGGTCAGCGCCCTCGCGCTGGACGTCGTGCGCGGCCGGCAGGGCGAGGCGAAGGTAGAGTATTTCGTCGATGCCAAGCGATATGAGGCCTGGGTTTACTGCGGTACCTCCTGTCCGAATGAGGGCGACCGCATGGAGGTCGAGTACTCCGCCAGCGACCCGACGGAGGTGGTGCGGAACCGGGCGCGCACGTACTCTCCCTTGGCCGTGGGGGTATTGATTCTGACTGCGCTCGGAATTGTGTTGTGCATTTCACTGCTGCGCCGCGCGATGGCGACGCAAAGTCGGTGAGGTATCGGCGTCGCGCCGACGGCAGTGTGGCGAGATAGCCGGCATCGACTTCGGAGGGGATTTTGTGATGACGACGAAAATCGGCCGCTGGTGAGGGACCCGTGTCTGTCACCTCAGCCGTCCGGCTGGCGCTTCCCTCTACTCAGCTACTTAGTACTCCGGCCGCACCTGACGTAGTCGGTGTCTTCGCTGGTAGTGGGCTGTTTTGGCGCGGTATTGGTGTGGCGTCGCCATCATGACCATCGATGGATGTGGTCGAAGGGGCGGGTGGTGGTGATCAGGTGTGCCAGGAGACGTCGGACCGCGCCGAGGGTGAGACCCGGTCTCGTCGACGATCAGCACTCCATCGTCATGGCCGGTGCTCGGACACGTAGGCGAACAAGTCGTCCCGAACCGCGTCCGGGTCCCACGCAGACCTGTTAAGTAGCCGCCGCATCCGATTCGGAAGTCTTTGAACTTCTCATAGGGCAGATTGGTTGCCGAGAATTCTCCAGCTTCCCTGAAAACCAAACCATCGCCCGCGTCGTCTTGCCAGGTACCGACCAGGTCTCCGGCGGTTAGGTCTGCCCGCTCGTCACGAGCAGGAGCAACCCCGACGAAACATCCACCCAACATCACGACAGCCACACCAGGGCGGCTACAGTAGCCGAACGGCATTCATGTCCCCATCCTGTCGCGCCCCACCAGAGGGGAAAGAGGTCGACCAATTAATATACTGCAACGGCTCGAGAGCCGGCTCCCATCGGACGCTCTGGCACCACCCCACCAGGAAACGCCTTGGGGGTTATCCAGTGCGATTTCCCACGAGCCGGCGTGGTGGCTCGCCGCACCAGCGACGAGCCACCCTCTGCCACAACTATTCGGGCTTCCCCGGCTGACTCAAAAGCTCCGGCACTGATCTGTCGATGGTAATGGTCAACGGGCCGTCCGGTTTGATTGCTGAGGCAGCCACAGCTCCGTCAACCAACGCTAACCATTGAGGAAGCGTCGACTCCACCAAATCAATGGAGGTCGTTATAGGGGAGTAGTCGATGCCGAAAGCACGGACCTCGTCACCTACTTCCAGACTTATGAACTTCCAGTGCATGTCGGCCCGATCGGCGGCACGGAGCGTCAACCCAGCTTCGCCCATGGAAGCGACGAACTCTTCGGTACCACGGATCACCCCCGGGCGGGTGCTGTGGTTTAGGAATGTGAATCTGTTCTCGATTTGATCGCCGTTAGACAGGTATGACCTCAGCTCGGACACCTTCCTCGCTGAGTCGAGGTCGGCATCCCTCCGCCAGATTGATTTCCTCAAGCAGAAGGTCGGCCCCTCCCCCTCCGGTTCGGACAGGGCAGAGTCGGTCCGATACACCCCGACGACGAATGCACGATGACCTTCATCGATCAGCATCGTCAACCAAGGCTGGAACAGCAGGCGAGTTCCCGAGAAGGAGGCGCTGATCATTCGGATACTCGACAACTTTGCCATGGCTATCCGCTTGAGCGTGCCAACATTCGCCAGAAGGCGAGGCTGCCGCCTCACGACGAAGCCGGGAAAGCCAGCTTCCATCCCTTCCACCACCGAGCCTCCCTTGCCGCCGTCAGTAATCATTAACGTTTCCAATGTACTCCCCGGCGTTCGGATCAGCACCCTTTCTGACGGCGAAGATGTTGCCGTTCTTGTCGACGTAGAGGTCGAAGTGCGCCACGGGGCCCGGCAAGCCGTCCTTCACTTCATGCGGGTCAATCCCATTCTTTTTCAGCCACTTGTCGTCCCGCTTCTTGGGGTTGTCGGGCTTAGGCGTCTCAAAGTTACCTCCGCCACGAGCGCCTGGTGATTCCAGTCGGCCAAGGTCGTCCCAGAGATTGGACCCTCCGTGAGCCGCCATCGCGAGGCCTCCGACAACCAAGGCTCCACCGCCTACCACAGCAGCGCCTCCTGCGGCGCAGGCCGCACCGGTGATAGGTGCGGTAATGCCTCCCGCGAGCGCCGGCAGGCTCACCCCGCAGGCAGCAAGGCCGGTCCCGATCAACGCGATTCCGCCGTACATCGCGGCGCCCCCAAGGAGCATCTCGGCGGAATCAACTGCGAGGTCGGTAAGGGCCTCCGAATTGTGATCCACCCATTCTGCTCCCGCCTCCAGAGCATCACAGGCTCCCTGGAACACTTCCCAGCAGTGCCCGTCAATCTCGATTGCGCTGATTGGATTGCCCCCGCCGAAGGCATATCGGTTGCCGGTCCAGGGATTCGTACCGAGGTACATATCGGCCAGTGCACCGTTGTAGCTGTCTCGGGTGAGGAACCGGTTGAGTCCAGGGCTGTAGTCGCGGAAGCCAATGTCGTACGACTCGGACGCTTGGTCCCACCGCTTGGCGTTGAACCGGTAGGCGTTGTACGGCTCATTCAACGGATCCGTGGCGTCGGGCTTGTCGATGCCCGTGAACTCCGCCTCGTTGTCCTTCCCGTACGCGGTGTAGCCGTAGGTGGCCTTCGTGTTGCCGGTCGCGTCGGTCAGCTGTTCGACGTCGGTGTGCGGGTTGTACCCGTAGTACGCCTGCTCCTCGGTGCCGTCGTCCTTGTGCGTGATCTGCGACAGCCGCTGACCCCAGGGCGAGTACTGGTAAGACTTGGTGAGTTCGCCAGCCACCTCCTCGTCGAGGACCTCCGACGACAGCCCGAGGTAGTTGAAGGTGGTGACCTTCTGCTTCGTTCCACCGGCGTCGGTCGTCTTCGTCGCCGTCCGATCCAGCGGGTCGTAGGTGTACCTGGTGACCGTGGTGCCGGTGCCAATGTTCTTGCGGTTCTCGATGACGTGGTCGAACCCGTCGTACAGGTTCTTCTCGATCACCACACCGGCCGCGGTCACCGTGTCGAGCCGGCCGAACGGGTCGTAGTTGTACGACGCGGTCGCGCCACCCGTGGTGGCCGTGAGCAGCCGGTTGCGGTCGTAGTTGAAGGTGGTTGAGGCGCCCTTGATCGTCTGGTTGATGACGTTGTTGTTGGCGTCGTGGACGTAGGTTTCCGTGTCGGCGCCGTCACCGGCCCTGACCAGTTGTGTAAGGCGGTCACGCGGGTCGTAGGAGTAGTCGCTTGTCGTGTTCAGGTACGCCGAGTTGTTGTCGGCGTTCATCTTCTTCGCGACGTCCCGCGTGCGGTTGAGGTCGTGGGTGAAGGTGTGCTCGGACACCAACGTCCCGTTCGACTTCTTCTTGCCGGAGTCCGTGGCGGACTTGCCGTTGACCACCGTCGACACCAGATCGCGCTCGTACGCATCCCCTCGACCTGGCCCTGGGCCGAGCAGATCATCGCCGCGTTCACCCGGATCGCGGCGATCTCCGCACCCGGCTGACCCGCTCAGCCGCCGACCCTACGACCGGAGGAACCCAGGAGACCACGCCCGCCGCCGCGACAATCGGCTCACAACCATGCCCCGTCACCCAAAGCAATCGACGTTACTCGATCGCAGCGGCCGGGATGGAGCACGTCCGCGTTACGCGTGAATCATCGAGGTTAGCTACCCACCACCGCAGCGACCACCTGACCAGTCACCCCATTTCATCCGCATCGAATTCGAGGACATCGTTCAGGGTCGCCGTCCTGGCAGCGCAGGCTCCGGGCCGACGTACTGGTTCCCAACCCCACCAGTCCGCCGACCCGGCCGGAGCCCCACACGTTGCCGATTCAGCCCTCACTGCCTCACTGAGAGCTCGCCTGCACCGTTACATCGGAAACATTCCGGCGTACGGATCTGGCTCGCCGGTCCATGGATCAAACCCGGCCTTCCGCAGCCGCGTCTCCTCACCGAACGTCAGGTATTTCGCCGTGGCAATACCCCAGACGTTGGTGCCACTCAGCGGGCATTCCTCAAATTCCGCTTCCAATACCCGCCGCAAGAACTCCACCATGCCGCAGTCATAACGGCGCCATGCCGTGTCATCCCGGTTCCACACCAGAACCGGCCAGCCATCCGGGTCGTCACCGGACGAATCCCAACACAGAATGTCCGCGCTGGCGCTCACCGCCCACGCGATCAGCATCGGATTGACCTCGGCAAGCGTGGGTTCCTTACGAAACTCCGTCCACGCCGCCTCGGCATTGGCGGTCTCGCAAACCATTCCGCCCGCTGCAGCGCCGGAAAGCACCTCCCTGGGCTCGGGCTGCTTGACCACCAAGAACTCAGCTATCGTCCCCGGACCGTACACGTCCATGAACTGGCGGTAGTCGGCCGGAAACTGCTTTCCCCAGGCTCTACTCATCCGTCCCCAGTCCACAGCCACGTCAGGCCCAATTGGGGGTGGCATCATTCGCCGCAGCGCCGTCAGACTCACAATCATCCTCTCGCTCACCTTGGCCCAGATCACGGCATTCCACCGGTCGGGACTGGCTGACCCGTCCGCGGATCGTTAAAGGTCCCCAGGTTTTGTCCCGTCCTGAGCTCATTATCGATCGCCACATCGAAGGAGAGGCCAGGGGCGCCATCCGCATAGGTGCCAACAGCAGTCAGGCGGAAATAGCTTGGTACGGTCCGGCTACCACTGTAGTGCGGCACAACAGAATACCGGACATTCTGCCCTGAGTCCACCGCCGCCTTGACCTGGTTCTCGTAGAACGCCATGTTCTGACCGGGAACCGCTCCGAACTGCGCCGCGTTGGCCGTCCGCGAGCAGGTCGCTAGGTTGCGCGAATCGGTTCCAGATCCACCCAGTTGCTTGGCGAGGAGGTGGCAGGCATTGATGTTCTCGGCAACCGGTGTCGCACTCGCCCATCCGGCAACCCGTTGGGCCCAACGGTATCCCGGCGGGGCGAACTTGCTCGTATCGGTAGCCGATCCGGGGTGGCTGTCCACGTACTCCTTGTTAAGACAGGAAGTCATGTATGTAGCGCGGTTGCCATTTGCCGCGTCGACGTCGCCGTGTTCAACCCAGCCACAGTCGCCTGACCGCTGGTCGTTGGGAACTGGCCGTTGCCGAGGAAGCGGCTGCGGCTTCGGCGCCGAATCGCCACCTTCGTCTCTCCTCTTCTCATTCCATTTGCTCTTAGCCCACTCGACCCCTGCGCCGACCGCAACGACAGCCGTTGTCGCGACCACGGCCACGGCCAGAACAACGAGAGCCGCTGGCAGCACGGCTAAGATCGCAAAATGCCCATCTAGTTCGACAGCGTTGATGGGGTTGCCGCCGCCGAACGCGTACCGGTTGTTACTCCATGGGTTGCTGCCGAGGTTGAGGTCGGCAAGGGCACCGTTATAGCTGTCACGTGACAGGAAGCGGTTGAGGCCAGGACTGTAGTCGCGGAAGCCCATGTCGTAGGACTCAGAGTTCTGGTCCCATCGCTTGGAGTTGAACCGGTAGGAGTTGTAGTCCTCCTTGGTGGGGTTTCCGACATCGGGCTTGTCGATGCCGGTGAACTGGGCCTCGTCGTTCTTGCCGTACGCGGTGTAGCCGTATGTGGCTTTAGTGTCACCGGTCTCGTCCGTCAGAATCTCGACGTCGGTATGTGGGTTGTAGCCGTAGTAGGCGTCCTCCTCCGCGCCGTCGTCCTTGTGGATGACCTGGGACAGTCGCTGGCCCCAAGGCGAGTACTGGTACGACTTGGTGAGCTTGCCGGCCACCTCTTCGTCCATGACCTCTTTCGATAGGCCTAGGTAGTTGAAGGTGGTCGTCTTCTCGTCCGTCCCTCCGGCGTCGGTGGTCCTCGTCGTCGTACGACCCAATGGGTCGTAGGTGTATTTGGTCAGTGAGGTGCTGACCCCGTTACTCTTCCGGTTCTCGCTGATCTGATCGAAGCCATCGTAAACGTTGCGATCAACCACCCGACCGCCGACGATGACGGTGTCAAGCCGACCAAATGGATCATAGTTGTAGGAGGTGGTCGCTCCATCAACCGTCGCTGTCAGCAGTCGGTTGCGGTCGTAGTTGAACGTCGTTCTGACGTTTTTGATGGTTTGATCGACAACGTTGTTGTTTGCATCGTGAATGTACGTTTCGGTGTCGGCCCCGTCGCCCGTCTTGACCAACCTGGCTAGGCGGTCCCGAGGGTCGTAGGTGTAGTCGCTCGTGGTGGTGAGGTACGCCGAGTGGTTGTCGGCGTTCATCTTCCTGGCGATGTCCTGGATTCGGTTGCCGTTAGGGTCGTAGCGGTAGGTGTGCTCGGAAACGACCGTTCCATTCGACTTCTTTTCGACCTGGGTCTTCAGCAGGCCGTCCAGGAAGTACGTGTAGTCGACCGTATTGCCGTTGCCCTTGACCTCCCTCAGCCTCTCACCGCGGTCGGTGTAGGTGAACGTGGTGATCTTCTTGCCCGGATCCGCTTCCGACTTGCCGTTGGTGACCGTGGAAATCAGGTTCCGCGGGTCGTAGCTGTAGCTCGCATACTGCTTGTCGTGCTTGGTCGTCAGCAGAGCGCTGTTTTCGTTGTAGGTAAAAATGGAGGTGTTCTTGACCACGCCACCCTTGGCCTCAGTGACCTCCTCAGCCAAGTTGAGGCCGTTGTAATCGATCGAATATGTATCCACCCGGGCGTTGGGCAACGAGTCGGTGATGCTTTCAAGGTTGCCGTTCGGGTCATACCGGTAGGTGTAGTCGACTTCCTCGTCGTCGGTCTCGCCCGAGTTGTCCCGGACAAGCTTCACCACGTCAGCGACGACGCTGCCAATGGCATCGTCCGACAGCGACACCTTGTGGCTGTTACCCTCGGCGAAACTGTACGAGCCGAGGCTTATCCAGTCGCCGCCGTTGGCGGTCTGGTCGACCGTCCGCTCGGTGTCGCCGCCGTCGTGGTTCACCGTGTATGTGGCGTCGGTCGCGGCGTCCGGAACCGAGGGGTAACGGGCGAAGACCTCGTACGTGCCGTCTTGTGGCACGTTCAACTGCCAGGTGAAGTTATTCGTGCCCGTCCCCGCCGGGCGAGTGGCGTAGTTGTGGCCGTACTTGTCCTGCGCCTCGGTGGCCGCACTCCAGTTGCCGGCGGCGGCGGTGTTGTTGAAATCGGAGTTGTCAACCAGCACCACGTGGCTGCCGACCGGCACGCCGCTGTCCGCGCGGGACGCCAGCTTGCCGTCCGGGTAGTAGGACCACGTCATGGTCCGGCTGGACGACCCGCTGGGATCCTCGCCTGCCGGCGTGAGCGTCCGCTTCGTCTGGGCACCCATCTTGTCGTAGTCGTAGCGCGTCAGGATGTCCCAGGGATCCCGGCTGCTCCGAGTCCAGCCATTGTCGAAGTACGTGTAGTTCGTGTCATTACGAACCGACTCACCCGCAGACGGCGGCATGCTGACCTTCGCCAACCGGCCCACGTAGTCGTATTCGTAGATGGTGACGTCCGCAGTCTTGTAGCGGGCGTCTTCCCGGTCGTACGCGGTGTGGGTCTCCTTCACCCGGTTCAGCTCGTCGTAGACCTTGACCGTCGCAAAATCGTCCGGGTCGTCGCGGGTTTCCATACCCCGTGGGCTGGTCACCTTGGTCTGGTTGCCGACCTTGTCGTACTCGTACTTGGTGATCCGGTGGGTGATCGTGCCGTTCTCGTTCTTGTGCGGCACCTTAACCTCACTCGGCTTGCCGCGAGGGTCGAACAGGACCTCAGCAGTGTTGCCGAGCTGGTCCGTCCTAGCCTTCACAAGACCGTCGAGGTCGTATGTGTTGATCGTGAACTTGCCCAACGCATCGATGGTCTTCGTGACCCGGTGGGCCTTGTCGTATTCGTACCGAGTGGTGTAGTCGGCGGTCGTCGACGACTCGTTCTTGAGCGGGTCAGTGACCTTCGTGAGGTTGCCGACGTTGTCGTACTCGTATGTGATCCGGTGACCCTCGGCGTTGGTGACGCTGGTGAGCTGGTAGATCTCGTCGTAGTCGTTGGTGGTGACGAAGTCACCGGCCGCCGGCGTCAGATTGCCTCTCGGCTCAACGGTGGTCAGCAGGTTGCCGACCTTGTTGTAGGTGAAACTCGTCTTTCGCTCCGGGTCGGTGGGCACGTCCTTCGGCGCATACGTCTCCTCGACCTGGTCGACCTCGTCGTAAATCGCCCTGCTGACGGCGCCGTTCGGGGCGTACGATTCAAGAACGTTATCGTTTTCGTCGTACTTCGGCCCCGGTCTTACGATGAAATCGCCAGCGTCCTGGTCCTTCGGTACACGGCTTTCCAGCGGACGTCCGAAGGTGTCGTACGTCTGGCTGGTCTCCTTGTCGTAGGAATCGGTCACCTTGGTGACCTGACCGCGCTCGTCGTAGATGAAACTGGTCGACTTGCCGAGCGCATCCGTGATGGTCTGCGGGTAGCCGTTCCCGTCGAAGTCCTTGTTGACGGTGACGTTGCCGTTGGCATCCGTCGCCGTCAGCATCTGACCCCACGCGTCATACGTGTAGGAGGTCTTGTAGTCGTCCGGATCCGACGTCGTGTTGCCCATCGGGTCGACCACCCACGCCAGGTCACCGTCGGCCTCGTAACCGAAGGTCCACTTGCGGCCCTGCGGGCTGGTTTTTTCGATCACGTCAGCGACGTAGCCGTTGAGCTGCCGCTGGTAGACAACCTCAGTCCCCGGAGTGCCGTTGGCAACCGCCTCTGCGTCCTTGATCAGTGTCGTGTAGCCGGTCTTCTGGTCGTACTCACGAATCGACACCGCACCGTTGGGCTCTTCGAACCGGATGACGTTGTGGCCCTCATCCCATCCGATTCTGGTGGTCTCGATCTTGGCGTTCGTCGCCTCGACGGTTCGGCCGTAGCCGTCCATCCGGTACGCCGTCGCGTGGTTCTCCGCGTCGGTGACCGTTGTGTCGATGTTGTTGCCCTGCGGCCCGTCCGGGTCGGTGTAGGCGAACTGGGTCGGGTGCCCGAGCCGGTCGGTGTAGGACTTGGTGGTCCAGTGCCACTTCGGGTCGTCGCCGGTCTGCGGGTAGTTGTAGACCAGGTTGGTCGCGTTGGCGCGCGGGTCGGTGACCTTGACCAGCTTGACGTTCTTGTTGCCCTGGGTCATGTCGTAGGCGAACTTGAACGTCTTCGGCGCGCCGTTGATGGAGCCGGCGCCGTCGACCAGCTCACCGAGCAGGCCCTTGTCGGTGTAGGTGAAGGTGAGCTTACGGCCCGAGATGTCGGTGATCTGCGAGACCTTGTCGATGATGTGCGGGTTGGTCAGGTTGGTGCCTGACTTCCGCGTCCAGGTCGTGTCATCGATGTAGTCGAACGCCTGGCCCTTGACGTGGTAGTCGACCGTGAGGGTGCGCCGGTCGGCCGCGTCGGTGATGTAGCGGAGAAACTTGGTCGGCTTGTTGTTGGACGTGCGCTCCTCGTACACGAAGCGCATCTCGTTGCCGTTGTTCTCCACCACGCTGGACAGGAAGCCCTCGCAGTCGTAAAAGAACTGCGTCCGGTCCGGCTTGGTGAGCACCCAGGCCTTCGGCTCCTGCGTGTTGGGCTTGCAGTCGACCGGGGTGTGCTTCTGCAGGTAGAGATGCACGCCCTTCGGGCTCTTCCACTCGTTCGCGGCGGCGTCCCAGGTGAACCAGTGGCTGGTGCCGTCGCCGTCGGTCAGGGTGACCTTCGTCGGGTTCGGGTTGGGGTGGAAGTCGAGCGGGGTGCCCAGCCGGGCCAGCGACGACGCCTGCAGCGACCAGCCGAACCCGGCGACCGTGTCGCTGGTGTCCAGCGAGTTGTACGCCAGCCGCACGAACGTCGACAGGCCCCGCGACGGGTTGGTGAACGCGTTGTACGACCAGACGGTGTTGCCGGCGTACAGGTTGTTCATCACGGTGGAGCCGGCGCCGGTGTTCTTGCCCGCGTACGAGTAGAACTTCTCCAGGCCGAGCTGGTCGGAGGTCGGCTCCTCGACCGCCACGTTCTGCGGCAGCGCCTCGATCGGCGTGGTCTCCGACAGCTTCTTGCCGGTGAGCTTGTTGCGCAGTTCCCACTTGAGTACGTAGGGCGTGCGCTTGCTCCCCTCCGTCGACGACGGCGGGGCCTTCACCTGGGCGGCGACGTCCACCGTGCCGCCGGCCGGCACGTTCTTCGGCAGCGGCGTGCGCAGCTCGAAGCTCGCGTCGGCACCGTCGGTGACGCCGTCGGCGCGCTTCCAGTCGTACGACAGCTCCCAGTCGCTGGTGTTCCAGGCCGCGAGCGTCGGGTTCGACATGGTCACCGGCAGCGTGTACGTGGTGTTCGGCGTGAGCACCTGCGGGGTCGAGGCGGCGTAGTACGTCGACTCGGCGGTCTGCTCAAGGTAAGTGACCTCAAGCGTCGGCCGCAGCATCGGCTCGGCGCCCTCGGAGGAGAGCAGCATCGCCCGGGCGGTCTGGTTGGCCTCGTCGCGCTGGCGCAGCAGCAGGCCGTAGTTGCTGGCCGGGGTCTTCACCCAGCCGTCGACGGCGGCGGTGACGTCCCAGGTCTCCCACTCGGGGTCATTGGTGAAGCCGTTGAAGCTCGCCTTCCAGGTGGCGTCGTAGTCACCGCCCGGCGTGGTCCAGGCGTTCACCCCGTCGTAGCTGTTCCACGTCGCCTTCGTCTCGTTGAAGGCGCGCTTGAGCTTGTAGACATCGACGTACTCGTCGGTGTCCGTGCCGGGGAACAAGGCGTTGTTGTACATCCGCAGCTCGGCGCCGACGACCCTGGCGTCGGTCGGGATGCCGGTCAGCGCCGGGAACTTCACCACACCCCGGGAGTCCCCGTAGTACGGCGAGTTGTTACCCGGGCTGACGTAAGGGTCTCCGTCGTAGACGTCGACGTTCTCCGTAGGCCGCGCCGCGGAGAGCGTGGTGTCGATTACGCCGTTCGAGCCGGTCGCGTCGGTCGCCGCGGTCCGGTAGATCCGGGTGATCTGGCCGGCCTTCGGCAGCATCGCCGGTTGGGTCGGGCCGGCGAGCAACTGCCCGTCGCGGGTCTTCACCGCGACCATGTAGTAGAAGAACTTGCGGGCCATCGGGTCGGTGTTGTCGGCCGCCGTCGGCTCCGCGGTGGTGTCCTGATAGGTCCGCGTGCCCGACGAAACCGGGGCGATGAGCGTCGCCGCCGACGGCGTGAAGTTCTGGTGCACGCTGCGGTGCACCTGGTACTCGGTGATGTCGTCGCCGGTCGCCGTCGACGGGTCGACGTACGCCGGCCAGGACAGCACCGCGCCGGTCGAGGTGATCGTGGTCGGCGGGTCCACCGAAACGCCCGGCCGCCCGTAGGTGACGACCAGCTTCGGCAGGTTGTGGTCCCGCCGGTCGTTCGCGTACGCGTACTCCGACGCCTCGTAGATCGGGCCGCCCCGGTCCTTGGTGGCCTCGTCCAGGGCCTTGATCATGAAACCATGGTTCGAGTGCGTCCCGTTCACCCAGTCCTGCACCAGGTTGCGGACCGGGAACGACGTCCACACGCTCGACTTGGCGTACTTCTTGACCGCACCGGCCTTGGTGAAGCGCACCGCGTCGGCGTTCGCCGACGTGCCCGGGACGCCGTTTAGGACCACCTTGCCGGCGGTGCCGGCCACGAACGGATGGGTGCCGAGGGTGACCCACTTGCCGGCGCTGTCGGGCGTCGTCTGGTCGACGGTGTAGGCCTTCGAGCCGCCGCTGTGGTGCACTGTGTACTTCGCGTTCGTGGGCCGGTCGGAGGCACCGACGTAGTGCACCTCCACCTGGTAGTCGCCCGCCTCGGTGATGGTGGGCACCCAGGTGTGGGTGTCCGACGAGCTGGCGCTGCCGTGGTAGCGGTAGTCGCCGTTGACCGCCTTCGGCTTCAGCGTGGCGTTGCTGGAGTACGGCCACGAACCGACCACCGACGTGCCGGAGTCGCCGTCGTCCTTGGTCACCACGTTGCCGGCCGGGGCGCCCGCGATGTTGCCGCTCATGTTCGCCCAGTTGGCGGTCTCCTCGGACCATGCCGTCGTGACCCGCCGCGCCTCCATCGGCACGTCGTAGGCCCACTGGGTGTGGGTCTGCGAGTAGTACAGCTGCAGCTGCGCGTCGTCGATCGGCGTGTTCGCCGGGATGGTGCCGAGGTTGAACTTCAGCAGCGACCGCCAGGTGTGGGTCGCCTCGGTGCCCACCTTCAGCTGGTAGGTGTCGTTGTAGTTCTTGGTCGTGTTCCCCGAGTAGATCTGCACGTCCTGCGCGTCGGCGGGGACGGGCTGGATCTTGATCGTCGGGTCGATGACCACCGGGTAGACGCGCGCCGGGTCGGCGAGCCAGCCGGCGTCGGCGGTCACCGTGATCGTCGAGGTGCCGCCGGACTGGGTCACCGTCTGGGTGACCTTGTCGCTCCACACCTTGCCGTGCGGGGACGACTTGTCGTCCTTGTCGTCGTACATGAACGGCGCCGGCATCACGTAGACCGGCTCACCGCCACTCGCCCGCACGAAGGCGATCGAGCCGTCCTCCCGCTGCTGCGCGGTCAGGCCGGCGGTCTCCAGAGTGAACGTGTACGACGCCGCTCCGCTCGGCGCCTTGCGCAGAACGATCTTCTCCTTGAGCGCCGTCGCGGTGACGTCGTAGACGACGTCGGCGCCGTGGGCGATGCCCGGGTAGGTGACCGTCGAGCCACTGACCTTCGGCGTCACGTCCTTCGCAGCGCCGGCCAGGCCCAGCTCGATGCTGCGCCCGTCCCGTTCGAAGCGGACCAGTTCGTCCGAGCTGTCACCGAACAGGCTGGTGAAGGTGTTGCTGCGATTGCCCTGGACGTAGCCCTTCTCGGTGGTCGGGCGGACCTTGGTGTCGATGGGCTGGAAGCGGCCCTTGGCGTCCTTGTAGTGCAGCGGCACCGCGGAGATCTCCGCCTGTGTCCGCCCGTCGGAGAGCTGGTAGACGCGGGCGTTCGCCGTCCGTTTGCCGGTCAGCTCCCGGACCCGCTTCTGCGGCGGCCATGCCTTGGCCGGTAGCGCCTTCTCGTGGACCGTCAGCCCGGCGCTGACCACCTCGGGCTTGCTACGCCCGGTACCTCCGCCGACCAGGTCCCTCGCCGCGCCGCCGATGCGCTCCAGCAGGCCCGGCCCATCCTCGGAACTCGCTGCCTGGTCGGGGCTGTCGTAGGTCAGCAGCTGCGTCCCGCTGACGGTGCTGCCCACCAGCGTGACCGCCAGGACCGCGATCAACGGTCCCCGTAGTCTTCTCTTCACCCGTCACCCTCCGGTCAAGGGCCAATACGACGGGTAGAAGCTAGGTCTGGTCGATACATCCCGGGCTATCGATCAGATAGCCACGCGTCGGAGCTTTCCGCGACTCCTGGCGCCCCTCGAAGCGAGGATTGCGCGGACGTTTTGCGGCGGGCGGCCAGACGCCACTCAGAAGTGGAGGAGCAGGTCCGGGAAGGCGGCGAGGCACAGCAAACCCGCGTCCGCCAGGTCCAACTCGTCGTGTTCCAACACCCAGGTGTTCTCGTTGGGGATGAACACGGCGTTCATGCCAGCCGTCCGGGCCGGGACGATGTCGGACTTCGGGGAGTTGCCGATCATCCAGGCGCTCCCCGGGTCGAAGCCGTGCTCCTTCGCCAGCCACCGGTAGGTTTCCACATTCTTCTCCGGCACGATGTGCGCCGCCCGGAAGTGGTGCAGCAACCCGCAGGCGTCCAGCTTGCGCTGCTGCTCCTCGCGCTCGCCCTTGGTCAGCAGCAGCAGCTCGTGCCGGCCGGCCAACTCGTCCAGGGCGTCGGCCACCCCCGGCATCAGCTCGACCTGATGCGTCACCAGGGCCACCGCCAGGTCGTCGATCTCCCGACGCTCCGCCTCGGTCGCCGGTCGCTGGCGCAGTCGTTCCAGGCACTCGCGCAGGCTGCGCAGGAAGACCTTGCTGCCGTACCCGTGGGTGACGGCGTTGGCCCGCTCGATGTCGTCGAGCACCGCTCGCAGCTGTGTCCGGTCGAGGGTGGGATGGTCCAGCCACTTCAGGAAGTCGTCGATCACCCGCTCGAACACGACGTTGTTCTCCCAGAGGGTGTCGTCGGCGTCGAAGACCAGCACCCGGCCCGGCTCGATGGCTGCCTCACGCGTCACCTCGCGGACTCTAGGCGAACCGGCACACCCCCGACGACCGGATAACCGGGAGACCCGTCCCTGATCGTCTGCATTCCAGTGACCGTCGGGTCGGCGTGTCGGGTCACTGGAATGCAGACGATCGTCGGCTCAGGCCGGGGTGTAGACCACCCGCGAGCGGATCCGGCGGAAGCCGGTCCGCTCCAGCTCCGCCACCACCGTCACCCGGTGCGCGTCCACGTCGGCGACCACCTCGTACGCCCCGCCGCCGGCCAGCGCCGCGACCGAGCCGGCCAGCAGCTCACCCAACACCGACTCGTCCAGCAGGCCGAGGTAGGCGATCATCGGGAAGCAGGCGTCGGCCGTCGGCCCTGCCAACCCCATCGGTTGGTCGCCGTGCAGTGCGACGCGCCAGTTTCCGGGCTGCGTACCGGTCAACCAGGCCATTGGATTGCGGGCCAGGTCAACCCCGGCGACCTCCCGGGCGGTCTCGGCACCGGTCAGCACGACCGGCTCGGCGATCCGGCCCACCAAGGCGTTGATCTCCGCAGCGTCGGCGGCGGGGCGGAAGTAGAACCGCCCGGACGGGGCCGGCAACGGCCCACCCGCCCAACTGAACCTGATCCGCTCTCCCCGCTCGACAAGTCCCGCGAGCCGGGCCGCCGCCATCGTCGCCTCGGCGACGGAGCGCACCTCGGGTTGCCGACGCCAGTACGCCGGCAGCGCGGCGTAATACACCTTCGGACCGCCCAGCGCGGCGTGTGCGGTACGCAGCAACGCGGCGCCCACGGCGCTTGCGGCTTCGGTGGCGGGTGCGAGGTCCAGGTCGAACCGTTCCAGCCATGGTTCACCGACGGAACCGGGTAGCAGCAGCCACGCGGCGCGACCCACCACCCGGTCGGCGCGCAGGGCGACCCAGGTGTGCTCCGGCCGGTAGCCGCCACCGGCGATCCCGTCGGCGTAGCTGATCTGTCGCAGTTGCGGCAGCGGGTCGGTCATCGAGTCGAACAGTTCCTCCTCGCCCGCGACGAGCGGGCGGATGACCAGATCGGTCATGGCAGATCCTCCGGGACAGCGACGCCCCGGGTCAGATCCGCGTGGACGCCGGGCCGCGGACGGGGCGCAGAACATCGGACATTGTTCTGACCTCCCCTCCACTCGATCGGCGTGCCAGCCAACCTACGCCCCCACCCCACCCCCCGCAACCACCCCATCCCTTCCCGGTTGATCAAGAAGTTTTCGTCGTCCACGCCCGCGAAATCCGACGCAAACTTCTTGATCACCGAGACGAGGGGCGGGGGGTGAAGAGGTTCTGGCTGAGGAGGTGTTCGCGGTGGTCCTGGGTGTCGGGACGCAGTCGGCCGCCCCGGGTGAGCATCACCATGCCGTGCAGCAGGCTCCAGCCCAGCTCGGCGAGGATGTCGGCGTCGCGGCCGGCGGCCAACGGCCTGAGCGCGGTGCGCAGTTCACCGAAGGTGGCCGCGACCGTCTCGGGAACCTGCTCCGCGCCGAGGGTCAGCTCCGGCGTGTGGGCGAACATCGCGTCGTAGACCTCGGGATTGGCGTACGCGAAGTCCAGGTAGGCCGCCATCACCGCCGGCCAGACCTCCGCCGGGCGATCGACAGACATGCGTGCCCCGGTCAGTGCGGCGGCCAGGTCGGCGAAGCCGCGCACCGCGACGGCGGCCACCACCGCGTCCCGGTCGGCGAAGCGCTGGTAAAGGGCACCGAGGTCGACGTCGGCGCGTTCGGCGAGCCGGCGGGTGGTCACCGCGGCCAGGCCCTCGGCCTCGGCCAGCTGCCAGGCGGTGGTGACGATAGCGTCGCCGTCCCGCCCGGTGCCTGGTTCGTCTGCTCCGGACACGCCGACGATGCTAGCCCGCGTAACGCAGGGTCACCCGGTCACGACGGATTGGCGACTGAAGGCAGGTCTGCCGGGCAGCCCGGTCAGCGGCGCAGGGTGAGGATGAGGTCGGCGACCAGGGCGGTCCAGCCCGTCTGGTGCCAGGCACCCAGGCCGGCGCCGTTGTCGCCGTGGAAGTACTCCGGGAACGCGATCAGGTCACGCCAGTCCGGGTGGGTCTGGAACAACTGCGCCGCGCCGTAGATCGGCCGGCGGCCCCAGCCGTCGCGGGTGAACAGCGCGATCAGCCGGGCCGACAGGTCGTCGGCGATCTCGTCGAGGGTCTTCTTCACCCCGGAACGGGTCGGATACTCCACCTGGAGGTCGTCGCCGAAGAACGCGGCGTAGTCCCGCAACGCGCTGATCAACAGGAAGTTGGTCGGCATCCAGATCGGACCGCGCCAGTTGGAGTTGCCGCCGAACAGGCCGCTCGTCGACTCGGCGGGCTCGTAGCCTACGCAGAACTCCTGCCCGCCCAGGGTCACCGCGAACGGCTTGTCCAGGTGGGCGCGGGACAGCGTACGCAGCCCGTACTCGGAGAGGAACTCGTCGGTGTCCAGCATCCGGGCGAGCAGCCGCACCACCTGCTCCGGGCCGCACATGGACAGCAACCGTTGCTGCCGCCCGTCCGGACCGAGCCGCCGCGCGCCGACCACCGCGGCGTACTCGGGTCGGTTGGTGAGGAACCAGCGCAGCCGGGCGCCCAGTTCGGGCAGCCGGTGCAGGGTTCGCGCGGTCAGTCGGGTCACCGCGGCCAACGGCAGCAGACCCACCACCGAGCGCACCTTCAACGGCACCTTCGTGCCGTCGGCCAACCGCAGCACGTCGTAGAAGAACGCGTCCTCGTCGTCCCACAGCCCCTGGTCGTACGCGGCCGCCGCGATGTAGGCGAAGTGTTCGAAGAACTTCGTCGCGGTGTCCACCCAGGTCCGGTCGTGCTCGGCCAGCACGATGGCGATGTCCAGCAGGTTGAGCGCGTACATCGCCATCCAGCCGGTGCCGTCGGACTGCTCCAGCACCCCGGCCACCGGCAGCGCCGCCGAGCGGTCGAACGGGCCGACGTTGTCCAGCCCGAGGAACCCGCCCTCGAAGACGTTGTTGCCGCCGGTGTCCTTGCGGTTGACCCACCAGGTGAAGTTCATCAGCAGCTTGTGCATCATCCGGGCCAGGAAGTCGTGGTCCCGGCTGCCGTCGATCTCGAAAACCTTCAACGCCGCCCAGGCGTGCACCGGCGGGTTCACGTCGCCGAAGGCCCACTCGTACGCCGGGATCTGCCCGTTGGGGTGCAGGTACCACTCCCGCAGCAGGAGCAGCAGTTGCTCCTTGGCGAAGCCGGGGTCGACCCGGGCGATGCTCACGCAGTGGAAGGCCAGGTCCCAGGCGGCGTACCACGGGTACTCCCACGGATCCGGCATGGAGATGACGTCGAAGCTGGTCATGTGCCACCAGTGGCTGTTGCGCCCGTGCCGGCGACCGGCCGGCGGGTTCGAACCGGGATCGCCCTCCAACCACCGTTTGACGTCGAAGTGGTAGAACTGCTTGCCCCACATCAGCCCGGCGATGGCCTGCCGGGCGATCAACGCCTCGTCGGGGCTGGCCTTGGCCGGGATGACCGTGTCGAAGAACCGGTTCGCCTCGGCGCGACGGGCCCACACCGCCGCGTCGAAGCCGTCGCCCAGGTCGGCCGGCGGCGGCTCGCCGCCGCCGGGCGGCGGGGCCGTACGGGTCAGCCGCAGCCGGATCCGCCGCTGCTCGCCGGCCGGCACGTCCAGCACGTAGTGCAGCGCTCCCTTGGTGCCCTCCGACTGCGGGTTGACCGTCTCCGCACCGTCGACCACATGGTCGTTGATGCCGTCCTTCGGGTACGGGGTGCGACTCGGCAGCCCCCACAGCCGCTCGGCGTTTGTGTCGTTGTCGCAGAGCAGCGGCGTCGGGTCGCCGTCGCCTTCGAGCACGACCTGACCGAGCACCCAGTGCTCGCCGACCAGCCGCCGCCCGGACCCGACGATCCGGGGCACCCGGTCACCGCCGGGCAGCCCCCACGCCCAGGTGTTGCGGAACCACAGGTGCGGCAGCACGTGCAGCCGGTCGGCCTCCTCGCCACGGTTGGCCACGGTCACCACGATGCACATGTCGGTCGGTCCGGCCTTGGCGTAGTCGACGGTCACCGCCCAGTACCTGTCGTCGTCGAAGATGCCGGTGTCGACAAGCTCGTACTCCGTGTCGTCACGGCCCCGCAGGCCGTTGACCGCGACCAGTTCGTCGTAGGGGAAGGCGGCCTGCGGATAGTGGTACCGCCACCGCATCCAGGAGTGGGTGGGGGTGGAATCCTCGTACCACCAGTACTCCTTGGCGTCCTCGCCGTGGTTGCCGCCGTCCCCACCGAGGCCGAACATCCGCTCCTTGATGATCGGATCGCGTCCGTTCCACAACGCGAGAGCGAAACAGAACGTCTGCCGGTCGTCACACACGCCCGCCATGCCGTCCTCGGACCACCGGTAGGCTCGGGACCGCGCATGGTCATGGGGGAAGTAGTCCCAGGCCGTGCCGTGCTCGCTGTAGTCCTCCCGTACCGTCCCCCACGCCCGCTCGGACAGATAGGGACCCCATGCGCGCCAGTCCTGCTCCCCGGCATCGGCCTGGGCGAGCCGGATCCGCTCGACGTCGGGGGCGGAGGGCGAACCGTCAGTGATCACCTGAACATCTTCGACGCCGCCGGGGTACTGCACCACAGCGGCCATTGTCGTCGTGTCGTGTTACACCTCGCCGCCGTGGAGGAAAGTTGATCGAAATTCGCTACGGTTCGCAGGTCTGCGGCGAGCTGACCAGCGCCGCCAGCCGTGAATGGCTGGTACCCGACGGCCTCGGCGGGTACGCCATGGGCACCGTCGGCGGGTTGCGCACCCGCCGCTACCACGGGCTGCTGGTGGTTCCGGGTGAAACGCCGGCCTCCCGAAAGGTGGGACTGGTAAGCCTCGATCCGGCGGTGCTGCTGCCCTCCGGTGCCCGGGTGCGCCTCGGCGCGCACGAGTGGGTCTCCGGCGATGTGGACCCGCGCGGCTTCGAGCTGCTGGAACGCTTCGACCTGACCGACGGGCTGCCGCGCTGGCGGTGGCGCATCGGCGACGTGGTGATCGAGCGGGAGCTGGCCATGCTGCCCGGCCGCTCCTGCGTGGCGGTGGTGCACCGGCTGGTCAGCGGCGGCCCGGTCGAGCTGGAACTGGCCGCCGCCTGCACCTGGCGGGACGCGCACGGCGAGCGGCGCGGCGACGGACCACCGCTGCGGATGGACCCGGTCGACGGCGGCGCGGTGATCGAGGAGGCGTACCGGCTGTCCGGGCCCGGCTGGTCGCCGCAGGGCCACTGGTGGCGGGGGGTGTACCACCGTGAGGAGGCGGCGCGCGGCCTGCACCCGGAGGAGGACCTGTGGTATGCGGGCCAGTTCCGCGACACCCTGCACCGCCCCGGGGACACGCTCTCGGTGCTGGCCTGGGCCACGGACCTGGAGCAGGAACCACCGCCGGGACCGCAGGTGGTGGCGTCGGCGCGGCAACGCAACCGGCAGGTGGTCGCGGCGGCCCGGCCGGCCGACGCGGTCGAGGCGACCCTGGCGCTCGCCGCCGACGCGTTCGTCGTGCGGACCGCCACCGGTCCGGACGTGGTGGCCGGCTATCCGTGGTTCGGCGCCTGGTCGCGGGACACGATGATCTCGTACGAGGGGCTCTTCCTCCGGACCGGTCGGGCCGACCTGGGCCGTGAGCTGCTGCGCTCGTACGCGGCGACGCTGTCGGAGGGGATGCTGGCCAACACCGCCGACACCGGGCGGGTCGAGTACAACACCGTCGACGGCACGTTGTGGTTCCTGCACGCGGTCAGCCGGCACGTCACCGTCACCGGTGACACCGACCTCGGCGACGACCTGCTGCCGGCGTTGCGCGCGGTGATCGACGCCCACGTGGCCGGCACCCGGTACGGCATCGCCGTCGATCCGACCGACGGGCTGCTCGCCTGCGGTGCCCCCGGCGCCGCGCTGACCTGGATGGACGCCCGGGTGTACGGGGTGCCGGTCACCCCGCGTCACGGCAAGCCGGTGGAGGTCAACGCCCTGTGGGTCAACGGGGTGGCCGGGGTCGCCGAACTGGCCGAGCTGGCCGGGCAGGACGCCGGGGGGCTGCACCGGCTGCACGAGCGGGCGGTCGAGGCGTTCCGGAAGCGGTTTCCCACCCCGGCCGGCTGGCTGCACGACGTGGTCGACGCGCCCGCACCGGCGTACCCGCTCGGTGGCGCGACCCACCACGACGACGACCTGCTGCGTCCCAACCAGCTGCTGGCCTGGTCGTTGCCGTTCGCGCCGATGGAGCCGGATGCCGAGGCGCTGGGCCACCTCGGGGCGGGGCTGCTCACTCCGCTCGGCCCGCGCAGCCTCTCCCCCGACTGTCCCGGCTTCCTGGGCCGGCACCGGGGCGGGCCGGCCGAGCGGGACACCGCGTACCACCAGGGCACGGTCTGGCCGTGGCTGATCGGTCCGTACGCCGACGCCGTCCGGCGGGCCGGTCTGCCGGTCGACGACCTGTTCACCGGTCTGGAGGCGCACCTGAGCGAGTACGGCCTCGGCTCGGTCAGCGAGACGGCCGACGGTACGGCCCCGCACACCGCCACCGGTTGTCCCTTCCAGGCATGGTCGGTGGCGGAACTGCTGCGCGTCCGCCGGTAGCGCTTTACACCCCCGCAACGGTTATGTCTCCGCTGGTTAGCCAGGTGCGACCAGGATTGGTCCCGATCCGGCCGCAACGCGAACGCCACCCGTCAGGGGGCTTCCCAGGGGTGCGCGGAGACAAGTCAAAGGGGGCGCGTATGTCACCGAACGCCGACGTGATCGACATCAACCCCGCACGCTCGCAGCGGGTGCTGATGCTGTCGTGGGAGTACCCACCCGTTCTCGTCGGCGGGCTCGGCCGACACGTGCACGCCCTGTCGGTGGCCCTGGCCGCCGCCGGTCACCAGGTCACCGTCGTCACCCGCCACACCGACGGCGCACCCCTTGAGGAATACGTCGACGGCGTACGCGTCATCCGGGCCGCCGAAGACCCCGTCGCCTTCCCCCTCGCCACCAACTCCCTGCTGGCCTGGACGATGGCCTTCAACCACACCCTCACCCGTGCCGCCCTGCACGCCACCAGCACCGGTCAGTACGACGTCATCCACGCCCACGACTGGCTCGTCGCCCACACCGCCATGACCCTGCGCGACCACCTCCACCTCCCCCTCGTCACCACCATCCACGCCACCGAAGCCGGCCGGCACCAGGGCTGGCTACCCGAAGACATGAACCGCACCATCCACGGCGTCGAGCACTGGCTGAGCAACGCCTCGAACCGGGTCATCGCCTGCTCGGGCTACATGCGCGAACAGGTCACCAGGCTGTTCGGCACCCCCGGACAGCGCGTCGACGTGGTGCCCAACGGGGTCGACGACCGGGCCTGGCGGGCCCGGCCCCGCGCGGTCGCCTCGGCCCGGGCCCGCTTCGCCGGGGACGGGCCGCTGGTCGGGTACGCCGGCCGCCTGGTCTACGAGAAGGGCGTGCAGCACCTGGTCGACGCCGTGCCGAAGCTACGGGCGCGGCATCCCGGGCTGCGGGTGCTGATCGCCGGGGACGGCCCCTACCGGGGCGAGCTGGAGGACCGGACCCACCAGCTCGGGCTCGCCGGCACCGTCCGCTTCACAGGTTTCCTCGACAACACCCAGCTGCCGGCGGTGCTCGGCGCCACCGACGCGACGGTGGTGCCCAGCCTCTACGAACCTTTCGGCATGGTGGCGCTGGAGGCCGCCGCAGCCGGAGCGCCACTGGCCGTGGCCCGCACCGGCGGACTCGCCGAGATCGTCGAACCGGGCGTCACCGGCGTCACCTTCCCGCACAGCGACCCGTCGGCGCTGGCCGGCGCCGTCGGGCAGCTGCTCGGCGACGAGGTCTTCGCCCGCCGCGTCGCTCGCCAGGCACGCAGCATGGTCGGCCGGCGCTACGGCTGGGCCACCATCGCCGACCGCACCGCCGACACGTACGCCGCGGCCCGCCGCGAGCACACCGCGCCGCAACCCCGGCGCGTCGCCGCCGAGCTGCCCACACGCCGGCAGACGATCGCCATCCCGGACGGCAACCTCCTCGCGGTGGGAGGTGCCGCCTCCTGAGTGGACCTGTCGGATAGGTGATTCCCGATCCGCTGGCTAGGGTCGGAGTCGACGTGCTCGATTGTGCCGAGGACGTCGACCAGACCCTGGGGATGTACGCCGGACCGTGGCGGATGGGAGAAATGTGCGAGCGGTGATCGCCGGCCGGTACCGGTTGCTCGATCTGGTCGGGCGCGGCGGGATGGGGACGGTGTGGCGGGCCGAGGACGAGCTGCTGCACCGCCAGGTGGCGATCAAGCAGGTGGTGCTGCCGGCCTGGCTCGGCGGTGACGAGCTGGACCAGTCGCGGGCCCGCACGCTGCGTGAGGCGCGGACCGCGGCGCGGCTGAACCATCCCAACGTGGTCCGCGTCTACGACGTTGTCGCCGAGGCCGACGAGCCGTGGATCGTGATGGAGTACGTGCCGTCGCGTACCCTCCAGGACCTCCTCGACGCGGACGGGCCGCTGTCGCCGCAGCGGACCGCTCGGATCGGTCTGGCGCTGCTGGACGCGCTGCGGGCGGCGCACCACGCCGGGGTGCTGCACCGCGACGTCAAGCCGGCGAACGTCCTCGTCGCCGACGACGGCCGGGTGCTGCTGACCGACTTCGGGTTGGCCGTGTTCGACGGTGGCGATCAGACGATGACCGGGCCCGGCACCATCCTGGGTTCGCCGCAGTACGTCGCGCCGGAGCGGGCCGCCGACGGGGTGTCCAGTGAACGCGCCGACCTCTGGTCGCTCGGCGCCACGCTGCACGCCGCCGTCGAGGGCCGCGCCCCGTACGCCCGCAGCACCGCCATGGCGACGTTGAGCGCGCTGGCCTCCGCACCACCGGACCCGGCACCGCACGCCGGGCCGCTGTCGGCGGTGCTGGCCGGACTGCTGCGCCGCGACCCCGCGCACCGCACCGACCACGCCGAGACGCGCCGCCGGCTGCTGGCCGCCACCGGCCCCGACCCGGCCGACCTGCCCGACCGGTCAGGCGAGGACACCGCTCCGCTGCCCACGGCCGGAGGGTCTCCCGCCGGCACCGCCGCGTCCATCGAGGCCGCTGACGCTCCGGCGATGACCGCCGGCTCGCCCCGCAGGGAGCCGAACCGGCGCCCGAGCGCCGACGAGGCCACCCGGCCGTCGGCCGGGCACGACCCGGATCAGACCGGCGGGGACGGCCCGGGCCGGACCGGCGGGGACGGCCCGGGCCGGACCGGCGGGGACGGCCCGGGCCGGACCGGCGGGTCACCGCCACCGACCGCGCCCGCCAGCACCCCGGCGGCGACGCCGGGAACCGGGCAGCGCCGGGAGCCGGTGGCCCGGTCCTGGGCACTGGCGGGGGTCGCCGTGCTGGTCGCCATGGCGGCCGGGATCGGCACCGCACTCACGGTGGTCGGCACCGGCGCGGACCAACCCGGCCCGGCGACGCAGAGCCCGCCCTCGTACGACGTGGGCGCGCCGGGGCCCGGCGGCCCGTTCCCGCGCGACGGGCGACGCCCGCCCGGTCCGCCGCCCGGCGGCGTCGTCCCCCCGCCGTTGCCCTGCGTACGCCCGT
This sequence comes from Verrucosispora sp. WMMD703, assembly GCF_049178935.1. Lineage (NCBI taxonomy): Bacteria > Bacillati > Actinomycetota > Actinomycetes > Micromonosporales > Micromonosporaceae > Micromonospora > Verrucosispora sp. WMMD703. The sequence continues at coordinate 4,651,184 of NZ_JBMHMM010000004.1, forward strand.
GGGTCGACGGCGCCTCGCTGCGCACCGCCCCACCCCGTCCGACCGACGGATTCCGGCCGCCCGCCGGCTGGGTGTGGCACGCCGATGCCGGCGGCTTCCGGGTGGCGTTGCCGGCCGACTGGCGGCACTCCCGCGACAACGACGTGGCCTGCTTCCAGGATCCGGCCACCGGTCGTGCGTTCACCGTCGCGGACAGCGCCGACGTCACCACCGAACCGGCCGCCCGGCTCCGGGCGGTGCGGGACCGGGAACTGGCCGACGGCACCCTGCCCGGCTACCAGGAGTTCCGCCTCGGCCGGGTCGGCGACGCCGTCGAGTGGGAGTTCGGGTGGTTGACGCCGCACGGTGACCGGCTGCGCGCCACGCAGATCGTGCCGGATCCGACGCGGGGCCGCTCCTGGACGTTGGGTTGGATCACACGCGAACATGACTGGGCGGCTGCGGCGAGCGACCTGGCGACCGTCCGGCTCAGCTTCCGTCCCTAGGGCGCTCGCGGGACACGGTTAGTCTCGGACCGTGGAACCGGACCGGCACGACGACACCGACCAGCTGCGAGTCTCCGACCGGGAACGGGAGGAGGTCGTGGAGCTGCTCGGCAAGGCGACGGCCGAGGGCCGGCTGACCCTCGACGAGTACTCCGAGCGGGCCGGTACGGCCCACGCCGCACAGACCCGCGGGGAACTGGCCAGGGTGACCAGGGACCTGCCCGACGCGGCGACCCGACCCGCCGCCGGCGCGCTCGTCCCGGCGACGGAGAAGCTGCTGGCCGTCTTCGGCAACGAGGTGCGTAAGGGCGCATGGCCGGCACCGGAGCGCATCGAGGCCCGGGCGGTCTTCGGTGACTGCCGGATCGAGCTGCACGAGGCCCGGCTGCCCGGGCGGGTGACCCGGATCGACGCCGAGGCGATCTTCGGCAACGTCACGATCGTCGTGGCGGAGGGCACCGATGTCCGGCTCACCGGCAGCGCGATCTTCGGGAGCAAGCAGTCCAAGCTGAGCGGCCCTGTCGCGGCGGGCGCACCAGTGATCGAGGTGCGCTGCCGGGCGATCTTCGGCGACGTGACCGTCCGCGCGCCGCGCAAGCGCTGGTGGTGACGCCGCCCGTCCCATCGCCGACAGATCGGGCCGACCGACCGTCACACGCTGCCATACTTCCTGGTGGTCGGCCCGGCCCACCGACCACCTCCGATGGTTGTCCGAAGTGGACAACAAGGATGGTCCCCCTGCGGCGTCGCCGCGAACTACAGTGGCGTAGTTTTGGCGCTCAAGATCCCTGGGGAGGGCGAGCCGAGATGATGGGACCGTCGCACGCGCTGTCTGGCGCGGCGGTATGGCTGAGCGGGTCCTGGGCGCTACAGCACTTCTACGACTACGAGCAGTCGCCGTTGGCGTTGGCCGTCGGCACCGCCGTCTGCGCCGGTGGGGCTTTGCTGCCCGATCTCGATCTGTCCGGCAAGGTCACCCGCAACCAGGGCGGCGCGACCGTGGCCCGCACGTTCGGTGTCTTCTCGCTGTTCATCGCCGAGGTGGTGGAGAAGGTCTCGCTGGGCGTCTACTACGCCACAAAGCTCAGCCGCGATCCCAAGCGCAGCAACGGCCACCGGACGCTCACCCACACCATCCCGTTCACCGTGCTGGTCGGTTGGGGCACCACCACGCTCTGCGCGCGGTACGGCAAGTGGGCGGTCATCGGCATCCTGTTCTTCATGATCGGCCTCGCGCTGCGCGGCCTGTTCGACGAGTGGGCCGAGCGCGCGGGCTGGGTCATCGTCACCCTGGTCTCGGCCGGCGCGGCCACGTTCACCGCGGCGAACCTGCCCGGCGACCGGGGCTATCCGATGATCGGGCTGGCCGTCGGCGTGGGCAGTTTCGTGCATATCATCGGTGACATGATCACCAGAGCCGGCGTACCGATTCTCTGGCCGATTCCGATCAAACGCCGGATGTGGACACCGATCAGCCTGCCCGACAAGATCGCGCTGCGGGCCGGGGGCAAGACCGAGATCGTCGTGGTCCGCACCGCACTGACCATCGTGTCGGTGCTGGCCGCGGTCGGGCTGGTCGCTCCCTCGGTGCTCCAGAAGTTCAACCTCGACCTGTGAGCGTCGAGCCCGTCGACCCGGCGATCGTGGCCGCCGACGAGGCGGTGCCACGGTTCTGGCAGGGGCTCGGTCTGCCCGGTCTGGCCGACGTCCACGTGCACTTCCTGCCGCCGAGGCTGCGCCGCCGCGTGTGGGAGTACTTCGAGTCGGCCGGTCCGTTGGTGGGGTTGGAGTGGCCGATCCGGTACCGGTGGAGCGACGCGGAACGCGTCGATCACCTCCGTCGGCTGGGGGTACGGGCATTCAGCGCACTCGCGTACGCCCACCGGCCCGGCATGGCCGAGCAACTCAACCAGTGGACGCTGGACTTCGCCCGCGACACCCCCGGATGCCTGCCGTCGGCCACCTTCTTCCCCGAGCCGACGGCGCCGCGCTACGTCGCCGAGGCGATCGACGCCGGTGCCCGGGTGTTCAAGGTGCATTTCCAGGTGGGTGGTTTCGCACCCACGGACCCGGCGTTGGCGCCGGTGTGGGACCTGCTCAGCGCGGCCGACGTGCCGGTGGTCGTGCATGCCGGGCACGCGCCGGTGGGCACCGCGCACACCGGGCCGGAGCCGTTCGCCGCGCTGCTCGCCCGGCACCCGCGGCTGCCCGCGATCGTCGCCCACCTGGGTGCGCCCGACTATCCCGCCTTCCTGGAACTCGCCGAGCGGCACGAGCGGGTCCGGCTGGACACCACGATGGCTTTCACCCCGTTCCTCGATCAGCTCGTGCCCTTCCCGGCCGAGGAGTTGCCGCGCCTGCGAGAGCTGGGGCTGGCCGGGAAGGTGCTGCTGGGCAGCGACTTCCCCAACATCCCCTACCCCTACGCCGACCAGTTGACCGGTCTGGCCGGGCTCGACCTGGGTGACGACTGGCTGCGGATGGTCTGCTGGCAGGCCGCAACGGACCTCTTCGACCTGCCCACAGGCTGATTCGACCTGCCGGCACGCTGATCGAGCGGGATCCGACCTCAGTTCGTCACTGCCTATTGACGTGGTCGTAACACCTGACCTACCTTCTGTCGAACCGCTTAGTCGAAGCGCTTCGACAACGCCGGGGCATACCGCGAGGAGGTGCCGGATGGCCACCATGCAGGACGTCGCACGTCGCGCCCAGGTGTCGGTCAGCACCGTGTCGTACGTGCTCACCGGCGCCCGACCGATCTCCCAGGCCACCCGGGACAAGGTCCTCGCCGCCATGGCCGAGCTGGACTATCAGCCCAACGCCCTGGCCCGTGGGCTGGCCAGCCGGCGCAGTCGGATCCTCGGCCTGCTGCTGCCGATGGACGAGCGCGGCATCGGCGCCACCGAGACCGCCTTCGTCACCGGCGCGACCTCCGCCGCCGTGGCCGCCGGCTACCACCTGGTGCTCTCCCCGATCGGCGTCGGCGACCTCGACGAGCTGCGCCGGCTGGCCAGCCAGCGCATCCTCGACGGTGCGCTGCTGATGGAGGTCCAGCTGCACGACCCCCGGGTGGACGTGCTGCGCGAGGCGGGCGTGCCGACGGTGCTGATCGGGCGCACCGAGGACCCGAGCGGCCTGTCGTACGTCGACATCGACTTCGACCGCACCGTCCGCGCGGCGGTCGACCACCTGGTCGGCCTCGGCCACCGGCGCATCGTCTACGTCAACCACTCGGCCGACACCATCGCCGAGGGTTACGGCCCGGCCCTGCGCACCCGTGACTCGTTCACCGCCGCGATGACCGAGCACGGTCTGACACCGCTGATGATCCCCGCCGAGGACAGCGCCGCCAGTGGTCGAGCGGCACTGGCCAGCGCGCTGCGCCAGGAGCCCGATCTCACCGCCGTGCTGGCGATGAACGAGAGCGCCGTCTTCGGGCTGCTCGGCGAGTTGTCCACCCGGGGGCTGACCGTCCCCGACGACGTGTCCGTCGTCTCGATGGTCACCTCACCGCAGGTCGCCGAGCTGGCCACGCCCGCGTTGACGGCGATGACGTCGCCCGGCTCGGCGCTCGGCCGCATCGCGGTGCAGACGCTGCTGCGGCACGTCGAGAGCGGCGACGGGGAGATCCACCAGGAACTGCTGCCGTGCGTGCTGGAGGTCCGTGGATCCAGCGGCCCGCCACGTACGCCGGCTGCCAGCACCACCGACCCGGAGGCGGCCGACGAACGGTCGTCCCCGGGTACCGAAGCAGCCCGCCGTCGCGCTGCCACGCGACGACGGGCTTGAAGGAGTACCGGCTCGATACTCACCAGGGAGACTAGCAATGCGACGATTCCGTAGCGTAGCCGTGGCCGCCACAGTGGCGGCGCTCGCGGCGACCAGCCTGGCGGCGTGCGGCGACGACGGTGGCGACAGCGAGGCCAACGTCCTCAAGCTCTGGCACTACGAGAGCGCCAACAGCGCCATGGGCATCGCCTGGGACCGGGCGATCGAGATCTTCAAGGAAGAGCACGAGGGCGTCGAGGTGCGCTTCGAGCGCAAGGCGTTCGAGCAGATCCAGCAGAACGCTGGCATGATCATCAACTCGTCCGAGGGTCCGGACGTGATGGAGTACAACAAGGGCAACGCGACCGCCGGGCTGCTCTCCTCGCAGGGCCTGCTCACCGACCTCACCGAGGAGGCGACCGAGCGTGGCTGGGACACCGCGCTCAGCCCCAGCCTCCAGACCACGGCCAGGTACGACAACGGCGTCATGGGCTCCGGCAACTGGTACGGCGTGCCCAACTACGGCGAGTACGTGATGGTCTACTACAACAAGGACCTCTTCACCGAGCACGGGGTCACGGTGCCGACGACGCTGGCCGAGATGACCGCCGCGATGGACACTTTCGTCGCCAAGGGCGTCACGCCGCTGGGCATGTCCGGCGCCGAGTACCCGGCCGGGCAACTCTTCTACCAGCTCGCCCTCTCCCGGGCCGACCGGGCCTTCGTCGACAACTACCAGCTCTACGCCAACCCGGTGGACTTCACCGCCGACCCGCTCAAGTACGGCGCCGAGACCTTCGCCGAATGGGTGGACAAGGGGTACATCGCCAAGGACTCCGCCAGCCTCAAGGCGGAGGACATGGGCACCGGATTCATTTCCGGCAAGACCCCGATGATCGTCTCCGGCAGCTGGTGGTTCGGCCGCTTCAAAAGTGAGATCTCCTTCGACTGGGACACCTTCCTCTTCCCCGGCAACACCCTGCACGCCGGCTCCTCGGGCAACCTGTGGGTGGTCCCGGAGACGAGCAAGGCCAAGAGCCTGGCGTACGACTTCATCGACATCACCATGCGGCCGGAGATCCAGGCGTTGATCGGCAACAACGGTGGCGTGCCGGTGGCCGGTGACCCGGCGACGATCAACGACCCGAAGGACCGCAAGCTGATCGAGGACTTCAACACGGTCAGCTCCCAGGACGGTCTGGCCTTCTACCCGGACTGGCCGGTCCCGGGCTACTACGACGTGCTGGTCTCCGGATTCCAGGGCCTGATCAACCAGTCCAGGTCGCCCGCGCAGGTCCTCGACGCGATCTCTGGGCCGTACCAGGACGGCGTCGCGGAGATCAAGCGCGACTGACGGCGGCCGGGGCAGGCGCGCCCGCGCGCCTGCCCCGCCCCTGGAAGGATTTCCATGGCATCCCTCGACACGGTCGACGCCCCGGCCCGGAAACCGGCAGGTCGGCGCCGCCGGTCCGGCTCCGACGCCGGGTACTGGCTCTACCTGCTCCCCGGCGCGGTCCTCTTCCTGCTGGTCATCGGCGGTCCGCTGGTCTACACCGGCTACCTCTCACTGACCAAGTGGTCCGGCGTCGGCGACCCCACCTTCATCGGGCTGGACAACTACCGCGATCTGCTGACCGACGACGTCTTCTGGACCTCGTTCCAGAACACCGTCGCGATGATCATCGCGATGGTGGTGCTGCCCACCCTGATCGGACTGGTGCTCGCCGCGGTGCTCTTCGACACCATCGGACGCCGGTTCCGGCCCCGCACCGCCGCCGCGCTGCGGGCCGCCTTCTACCTGCCGCAGGTGCTCCCGGTCGTGGTGGCCGGCATCGTCTGGGGTTGGATCCTGCGGCCCGACGGCGCACTCAACGGGCTGCTCGACGCAGTCGGGCTCGGCTCGCTCACCCACGACTGGCTTGGCGACCCGAACACCGCGCTGCCCGCCGTGATGGCCGTGATGATCTGGGTTCAGCTCGGCTACCCGGTGGTGGTCTTCATGGCCGCCCTGGAACGGGTGAACCCGGAGCTGTACGAAGCGGCGGAGATCGACGGGGCCGGCTGGTTCCGGCGGTTCCGGGCGATCACCCTGCCGCAGATCCGGCCGGAGACGTTCGTGGTCGGGCTCACCTGCACCATCGCCGCGATGAAGGTCTTCGGCCCGATCTTCGCGCTGACCCGCGGCGGGCCCGAGAACGCCACGAACGTGCCCTCCTACTTCGCGTACTTCACCTTCTTCAAGCGGTTGCAGGTCGGCTACGGCTCGGCGATCTCGATGGTGCTGACCCTGATCATCGTCGTGGTCGCGGTGCTGTTCATCCGGGCGCAGAACCGTGCCGAGCGCCGGGACGGAGTGCTCTGATGGCGATCACCCTCACCCCGCCCCGGCGGGTACGGCGTCCCGCTGACCGGCGGCACCGGGGCATCGCCCGGTGGATCGTGCTCGCGCTGGTCGGCGCGGCGGCACTCGCCATGCTGGTGCCGTTCGCGTTCATGCTGCTCAACGCCTTCAAGTCGCCCGGCGACTACTCGACAAACGGCCCGTTGAGCTGGCCGGGCGAGTTCTACACCACCGGCCTGCGCACCTACTGGGAGCAGGTCGACTTCCCGGTGAAGCTGTGGAACTCGGTGCTCATCTCCGGCTCGGTGGCGGTCCTCGCGGTCGTCGTGTCACTGCTCAGCGCGTACGCCCTGGGCATCGGCCGGGTCCGCGGCCGGCTCTGGATCATCGGCCTGTTCCTGCTGGCCAACATGCTGCCGCAGGAGGCGCTGATCTACCCGCTCTACCACTTCGCCAAGGAGGCGGGGCTCTACAACACCCGCCTGGCGGTCATCATCATCTTCACCGTCATCCAGGCGGCCTTCGGCACCTACCTGCTCGCCTCGGTGCTCGGCACCTTCCCGCGCACCCTGCTGGAGGCAGCCGCGCTCGACGGGGCCGGCCGGTGGCGAACCCTGTGGCGGGTGGTGCTGCCGAACATCCGGCCCACCATCTCGGTGCTGCTCGTCTTCTTCTTCATCTGGACCTGGAACGAGTTCCTCATCCCGTTGGTCATGCTCATCGACAACCAGACGCAGACCGTCCCGGTCGCGCTGGCCTCGTTGCAGGGCGACCGGCTGATGGACGCCCCCACCACGAACGCCGGGGCACTGATCAGTCTCCTTCCGGCGATCCTGTTCTTCCTCATCTTCCAGCGCACCCTCTCGCGCGGCATCACGGCAGGAGCCGACAAGTGAAGTTCACCGACGGGTACTGGCAACTGCGTCCCGGGGTCAGCGTGCTGCGCCCCGGCACCGTGGAGTCGGTGGAGCCGGACGAGCGGTCCTTCACCGTCTTCGCACCCATCGGGCGGATCACCGGACGCGGGGACACCCTCAACCGGCCGGTGATCACCGTACGGTTCTTCTCCCCCGCGCCCGGCGTGGTCGGGGTGACAATCGGTCACCACACCGGTGGGCTGCCCAAGCAGCCGCGGTTCACCCTGGCCGAGAGCACCGAGCATCCGGTGCAGGTGGAGGTCACCGGGCTCAGCGCGCGGTTGACCACCGGCGAGCTGACCGTCCGGGTCGCGCTGACCGGGCCGTGGCGGGTGGACTTCCTGCGTGGCGACCGGTTGGTCACCTCGTCCACCGAGCGCAGCATCGGCGCGGTCACCGACGCCGAGGGCAACAAGTACGTCCACGAGCGGCTGGCCCTGGGCGTCGGCGAGACCATCTACGGGCTGGGCGAGCGTTTCGGCGCGTACGTCAAGAACGGCCAGGCCGTCGACATCTGGAACGCCGATGGCGGCACCGCCAGCGAGCAGGCGTACAAGAACGTGCCGTTCTATCTCAGCAGCGCCGGCTACGGGGTCTTCGTGGACCATCCGGAGCACGTATCGTTCGAGGTCGGCTCCGAGGTGGTGTCGCAGACCCAGTTCAGCGTGCCGGGCCAGTCGCTGACGTACCACCTGATCGACGGGCCCACCCCGAAGGACGTACTGCGCCGCTACACCGCGCTCACCGGCCGGCCGGCGCGGGTCCCGGCCTGGTCGTACGGGCTGTGGCTGTCCACCTCGTTCACCACCTCGTACGACGAGAAGACGGTCACCGAGTTCATCGACGGCATGGCCGAGCGGGACCTGCCGCTGTCGGTGTTCCACTTCGACTGCTTCTGGATGCGGCAGTTCCACTGGGTCGACTTCATCTGGGATCCGGCGACCTTCCCGGACCCGGAGGGGATGCTGCGCCGGCTGCACGAGCGTGGCCTGAAGGTGTGCGTCTGGATCAACCCGTACATCGCCCAGCGGTCGTACCTGTTCGAGGAGGGCCGGCAGGCCGGCTACCTGGTCCGCAACCCGGACGGCTCGGTCTGGCAGTGGGACAAGTGGCAGGCCGGCATGGCGCTCGTCGACTTCACCAACCCGGACGCGGTCGACTGGTTCGCCGGAAAGCTCAAGGTGCTGCTCGACATGGGCGTCGACTGTTTCAAGACCGACTTCGGCGAGCGTATCCCCACCGATGTGGTCTGGCACGACGGCTCAGACCCGCAACGGATGCACAACTACTACGCGTACCTCTACAACAAGACCGTCTTCGAGCTGCTGGCGGCCGAACGCGGGGAGGGCGAGGCGGTCGTCTTCGCCCGGTCGGCGACCGCCGGCGGTCAGCAGTTCCCGGTGCACTGGGGTGGCGACTGCGAGTCGACATTCGTGGCGATGGCCGAGTCGCTGCGCGGCGGGCTGTCGCTGGCCGCCTCCGGCTTCGGCTACTGGAGCCACGACATCGGCGGCTTCGAGGGCACCCCCGACCCGGCGGTGTTCAAACGCTGGATCGCTTTCGGCCTGCTGTCGTCGCACTCGCGGCTGCACGGCTCCGGCTCCTACCGGGTGCCGTGGGCGTACGACGACGAGGCGGTCGACGTGCTGCGCCGCTTCACCCGGCTCAAGCTGAGCCTGATGCCGTACCTCGCGGCAGCGGCCGAGGAGGCTCACCGCGAGGGCGTACCGGTGATGCGGCCGATGGTCCTGGAGTTCCCGGACGATCCGACCGCCGCGCACCTCGACCGGCAGTACATGCTGGGCCCGGACCTGCTGGTCGCACCGGTGATGAGCGCCGACGGCCAGGTGACCTACTACGTGCCTGCCGGCACCTGGACCCAGCTGACCACCGGTGCACAGGTCACCGGTCCGGGCTGGGTCACCGAGAAGCACGACTTCGACAGCGTTCCGGTGCTGGCCCGGCCCGGGTCGGTCATCGCGTTCGGCTCGGTCACCGACCGCCCGGACTACCCGTGGGCCGACGGCGTACGGCTGCGGATGTTCGCGCCGGCCCCCGGGCAGCGGACCCGGGTGCGGGTACCGGCACCCGACGGCGGACCGGGCACCGAGTTCGAGGTGTCCTACCAGGACGGAACGGCCAGCGCCGAGCTGGTGGCGGGCGCGTCGTCCGGGTACGAGTGCGAGGTGACGGAGGTGGCGACATGAGCGAGGTCGTGTTTCCTGAGGGATTCGTGTGGGGGTCGGCGACGGCGGCGTACCAGATCGAGGGCGCGGCGAAGGAGGACGGACGGGGGCCGTCGATCTGGGACACCTACAGTCACACCCCGGGCCGCACCCTGAACGGGGACACCGGCGACGTCGCGGCCGACCACTACCACCGGTGGGCCGACGACCTCGACCAGGTGGCCGCGCTCGGGCTCGGGGCGTACCGGTTCTCGATCGCCTGGCCCCGGGTGCAGCCCGGCGGCTCCGGCGCGCTCAACCAGGCGGGAGTGGACTTCTACTCCCGCCTGGTGGACCGGCTGCTCGAACTCGGCATCCGGCCGGTGGCCACGCTGTACCACTGGGACCTGCCGCAGGAGTTGGAGGACGCGGGCGGCTGGCCGGCCCGGGACACCGCCGCACGCTTCGCCGACTATGCCGAGAAGATCGTCGGGTCGCTCGGGGACCGGGTGCACACCTGGACCACGTTCAACGAGCCGTGGTGCTCGGCCTACCTCGGGTACGCCTCCGGGGTGCACGCGCCGGGGCGGACCGAGCCGGCCGCGGCGCTGGCCGCCGTACACCATCTGAACCTGGCGCACGGCCTGGCCGGCCGGGTGATCCGTGACCTGGCACCGGCGGCGCAGCTCTCGGTCACGCTGAACCTGCACGTCATCCGGCCGGCGTCGGGCTCGGCCGCCGACGCCGACGCGGCACGCCGGATCGACGCCCTGGCCAACCGGGCCTTCCTCGGCCCGATGCTGGACGGGGCGTACCCGCCGGACCTGCTCGCCGACACCGCCGCGGTCACCGACTGGTCGTTCGTCCGGGACGGCGACGAGGCCACCGCCGCGGTGCCGCTGGACGTGCTCGGCGTCAACTACTACTCGACCACGCTTGTCCGTGCCTGGGACGGCGTCTCACCCAAGTCGGACGCCGACGGGCACGGCCGCTCGGCGCACTCGGCGTGGGTCGGCTCGGAGCAGGTCGAGTTCCTGCCGCAACCCGGTCCGTACACGGCGATGGGCTGGAACATCGAGCCGGCCGGCCTGACCGAGCTGCTGCTGCGCCTGCACCGCGAGTATCCCGACCAGCCCTTGATGATCACCGAGAACGGCGCCGCCTTCGACGACGTCGTGTCGCCGGACGGCACGATCCACGACGACCGCCGGATCGACTACCTCCACCGGCACATCGCCGCCACGCACGACGCGATGGCCGCCGGCGCCGACGTACGCGGCTACTTCGTCTGGTCCCTGCTCGACAACTTCGAATGGGCGTACGGCTACGACCGCCGCTTCGGCATCATCCGCGTCGACTACGAAACCCAGCAGCGCACCTGGAAGGACTCCGCCCACTGGTACCGCCGCCTGACCACCACCAACCGCCTCCCCTGACCCCCGCCCCCGCCCCCGCCCGACTTGATATGCGTTGATCAAGAAGTTCTGGTCCTGCGGCCGGCGCGATCCCGACCAAAACTTCTTGATCAACGCGCTCGGGAGGGGCGGTGGGGGTCAGGCGCCTACGCGTTGTTCGGGGACGGTGAGGCCGTACAGGGCCATCAGCTCGGGGGTGTCGACCCGGCTGCCGTCGGCCACCGCGTCACAGGCGATGTCGACGATCTGGTCCTTGTGCGCCAGCAGGTACGGGCGGGCGCCGACGTCGGCACTGGCCAGGGTGGCGATGCCGGGCCAGTGCCGACGGCCGAACAGCATCGGGTAACCGCGCAGGCCGTTGTAGGTGGCACAGACCAGCACGTCGGGGAAGGGCAGCGCGGCCACCCGGCGGACCGCTGCGGCGGTGAGCCCGGGCATGTCCACCGGCACCACCACCGCCGCCTCGACCCGGTCGTCGTCGATGCCGGCGAGACCGGCCCGGATGGACGAGCCCACGCCGGTACCCCAGGCGCGGTTGACCACCACCGTGGCGCGACTCAGGTCGGCGGTCTGGCGGACCTGGTCGGCCGCGGCGCCCAGAACGACCACGATCTGCCCGCAGCCTGCCTCCGTCAGCGTGTCGATCATCTGGTCGACCAGGGGTTTACCGCCCTGGTGCAGCAGGGCCTCCGGCCCGCCGATCCGGCGGCCACCCCCCGCAGCGATGATCATTCCTGCGATCCGGTTCAGAGCTGCGCTCCCTCCAGCGTGGGAGCGGTCGGGGCCGTGTGACCCCGACCCTCCCGTCCTACGCACACCGTTTGCAACGACAGCGGTCGGAGGAGAGTGGCGGCGCATTTGGTGTAAATTGGGTATCTATCCGGCTCGCATCATGTTCGGCTGATCCGCTGTGTTCGGCCCGAGGCTCATCCGCCACCGCCCGGTGAAGCGCCGGGACACGATCTGATCGGCTACGGATCGCGCCGGGTAGCCAGCCGCAGCCGGCGTTTGACGCCACCGGCCGCGCGGGTCCTGAGCCGGGAGAGGACGTTGACGCTGTCGGCTAGGCCGTCCGGCCGCCGACTGAGGGTGTCGGCGTGACCCAGCATGCCCACGATCGTCTCGACAGCGACCTGGAGCAGCTGTTCCTCGTCCAGTTCGTCGGGGCTGATGCTCTGCCGCATCACTGTCGGCCGCAGGTCGTCGAGGTCACCGACGATCCGGCACGGGTAGTCCTGAAGCTCCTTGATCTGCTGCTCCGCCTGCTCCCGCACCCAGTCCGCCCGGTCCAGGCCGACGCCGAAGGGCACCCCCTCACGCCGTTTGAGCACGGCGTCGACGAGATGTCGGTGGACCACCTTCTGGTACGGCGTCCGCAGCGGATACCTGTCGCCCAACGCCAGGTTGACCCGGCGAAGCAGTTCGATCTCGGCCGCGCCGAGCGACGGGTTGGAGGTCGGTTCCGCCAGCTGGCACAGCCCGTCCGGGATCCCCAGGATCCCGGCGAACCGCCGCCAGAGCAGGTCCCTCGGTGCGCCGGGCGGCGGTACCGTCACCAGATACCGGTGCTCAGCGGGGACCAGGTCGCCCCAGCGGCGCAGCATGCGCGGCGCCGTGTGGTTGTTCCAGAAGGCCTCGGCCCTGCCACCCTCGACGGCGCGCATGAACGCCCCGAACCGCCAGCCACTGCGCGCCCGGACGCTCTGCTGCCAGAAGGAAGGGAAGGTCCGCCACAGGTCACGGCCGGCCGCGATGACATGGACCTCGGCGGCCTCCAGGCTCTCCACCGCCCGGGCGGCCTGTTCGCTGGTCGCCGCGCCCAGCCCCTCGTTACTGATGATCACATCACCGGGCCAGCTGCGCGCCTTCTCGGCCAGCCGGTCCCAGGTCCAGTAGACGTCGCTGTCCCGCCAGGGCGCCGCCCGCAGATCGGCCATCGCGTGGTCGTGCGCCACGGCACTTCCCGGCAACAGAATGCCGGCGTCCCGCAGAGCGGCGCAATTGTTCCAGAGCACGTTCTGCACATAGGTGCTTCCCGTCTTCGGCGCACCGATATGCAGATAGACGCGCCTGGCCATGCCGCCTCCCGGACCCGACACCATGTCGATCGAAGTGGTCACCTTCGCGGAGCCAGAGTGACATACGGCGGGCGCACGCCAAAACAGCGGGCGACGCCTTTTCCGGAAGACGAATTCCCTGTTCCGCAGAGATGTATGGGCCACGAAATTCTGGTGAACAGTCTCGCCCGGATTAGTTGGCGCAGCAGGACATGACCTTTTCGAAGGCACCGTCAGGCCGCGTCGGCATAACACTCCACGACAGACAGATCCAACGGGAAGCGGACCGGAGTGTCCCCGAACAGCAGCGCGGCGGCCCGTCGACCGGCCCGATCGACAGCCTCGGCGACCTGCCCGGCCTGCGCCACAGGGCAGTGCACGATCACCTCGTCGTGCTGGAAGAAGACCAGCTCGGCCCGGGTGCCGGCCAACTCGCCGCGGAGCACCGCGAGCAGGGTGGACGCCCACTCGGCCGCGGTGGCCTGGATGACGAAGTTGCGGGTGAACCGGCCCCGGGCCCGGGCGGCCCGGGCCCGGGGCGACTGGGCGTCGCTGTCCGCCTCCGGATCCGTCCCAACCGCCTCGTCCACGCCGAACCCGGCGGTGCCGGGCGGGCAGGTCCGCCCCAACCAGGAACGCACCAGGCCGCCCACCTCGCCGGTCCGCGCCGCCGCCTCGACGTAGCCGAACGCGGTCGGATAGCTGCGTCGCAGCACCGCCAGCGCGGGCACCGCGGCCCCACCGGTCTGCCCGTACATGGCCCCGAGCAGCGCCAGCTTGGCCCGGCCCCGGTCACCGTCGAACGCGTCCCGAGCCAGGGCGGCGTAAAGGTCACCGGTCGCCCCGGCGGCGGCGAGCCGGGCGTCACCGGAGACCGCGGCCAGCACCCGTGGCTCCAACTGCCCGGCGTCGGCCACCACGAAACGCCAGCCCGGGTCGGCCACCACCGCCCGGCGGATCACCTTCGGAATCTGCAACGCGCCGCCACCCCGGGTGGCCCACCGCCCTGAAACCACCCCGCCGGGAACGTACTCCGGGCGGAACCGGCCGTCGCGCACCCAGGCGTCCCGCCACGCCCGGCCGTGCGCCGTCCAGATCCGGTACAGCTCCTTGTACTCCAGGATCAGCGGCACCGCTGGATGATCGACCCCGCGCAGCACCCACGCCCGGGTGTTCGGCAGCTCCACGCCGACCCGCGCGAACGCCTTCAGCAGCTCGGCCGGGCTGTCCGCGTGCACCTGCCGGACCCCGAACGCGTCGGCGATCCGCGCGGCCAGCTCCGCCAACCGGCGCGGCGGCCCACCCACCGGAGAGGGTTCACCCAGCAACTCGGCGAGGACCGCGTCATGCACGTCGGCCCGCCAGGGCAGCCCGGCCGCGCCCATCTCGGCCGCGATCAACGCACCGGCCGACTCGGCCGCCACGAGCAACCGGAACCTGCCCGGGTCACCGGTCCCCGCGACCCGGCCGAGTTGGTCGGCGTACACCCGGGTCAGGGCGGTGAGGCCGGGGCCCGGCGGCCCCGGCACGGCGTCGAAGAGCGCGGCCTGGCCGGTGCCGGGCGGGGTGGCGGCGCGCGGCGGCGGATCGGCCGGCACCGGCGCGCCGGTCAACCGCGCCCAGGCCGCTGCCAGCCCGCGGGGCTCACCCCACCGGCCCGCGTACCCGAGCAGCAGCGCCTCGGTCAACTCCACGTCGTGGCAGCGCTGCACCGTTACCCCGGCGCGTAGCAGCGCCGGGTAGAGCGCGGCCCCGGATGCCCACACCCAGCGCGGCTGGTCGGTGCGTTCCCGGGCGGCCACCGCGGCGGGCAGATCGACGACCGGTTCGGGCACGCCCAGCGGCGCGCCGGTCGGGTCGAGGGGTTGCAGAACTCCCCCGCCCCGGTCGTCGGACACCACCGCCACCAGCACGAACGTGATTCTGCCCGGCCCCTGCGACAGACCGGGGCCGGGCTCGGTCCGTTGGTCAGTCTCGGCGAAGGCTCATCCGCAGCAGTTCGGACTCGTCGGACAGGCCTGGTGGCGCCTTGGTGCCCGCCGGAACCAGCGACCAGACCTCCTGCTTGCGCACCAGCCGAGGAGAATCCAACTGCACCTGCTCGCCGTCGACGGACAGCCGCGCCGTTCCGGCTGCGAGGACGTTGCGGACCCAGTCGGTACGCGGCCCGTACAGCGGAAGGAACAGGTATCCGTCGGGCAGCGGGTGGGCGTCCAGCGGAGTCTGGTACGTCCTGCCGGACGATCTGCCCACGTGCGTCAGGACCGGTCGGACGCCCCGACGGACTTCCCGCGGGTTGACGAACCGTTTGTTGAACCGGGCGAGCCACCGCGGCAACGCCATGCCGACCTCCTCGTTCTCGGTGCGTGTCAGCGAGCACCACCGAACCACCTGGACAGCGCCGCCTCCAGGGTCGGCTGGTCCGCGCCGACCCACGCGACGTGCCCGTCTGGCCGAAGCAGGACCGCCGGCACGTCCAGCTCCTCGCTGGTGTCGACGACATGATCTACCCGGTCGCGCCAGCCGTCCACCGCGAGTCGCCCGGTCCGGTCGAGCAGCAGCCCGTTCCCGGAGCGCATCAGCTCGAACAGCCGCCCACGTTCGAGCTGGACGTCGCGCAGCCGCCGCCCGAGCAGGGCATGGCCCTCGCCGAAGTCGTACCGGACACCGATCGCCGTGATCTTCTCGATCAGGAACCGGTTGACGTCGTTGAAGTCCATCAGCTGCGCCACCAACCGTCGGACGGCCTGCGGCCCGGGCTCGTTCGTGGTCAACTCCATCTGGGCCCGCGTGTTGTCGAGCACATCCGCTGCCACCGGATGCCGCTCGGACTCGTAGCTGCCCAGCAGATCGTCCGGCGCCCAGCCGTTGATCGCCGCCGCCAGCTTCCAACCCAGGTTGAAGGCGTCCTGGATCCCGAGGTTCAGCCCCTGACCGCCCATCGGCGGGTGCACGTGCGCGGCGTCACCGGCCAGGAACACCCGTCCGACCCGGTATCGCTCTGCCTGGCGGGTGGCATCACCGAAGCGCGACAGCCAGCGGGGCGAGTGCAGCCCGAAGTCCGTGCCCGCGTACGCGCGCAACTGTTGCTGGAACTCCGCGAGCGTCGGGGGCTTCGACCGGTCTTCGACCACGTGCTCCGCCGGCACGACCACCCGGAATGTCCCCGGCGTGCCCGACGGCCCGAACCCGAACCGCTTCTCGGTCTTGCGTACCTCGGTCACCACCTCGGCGATGTCCTCCGGCGAGGCCGTCACCTCGGCCTCACCGAGCAGCGTGTCGACTCGCGAGGGCTCGCCCGGGAAGCCGACGCCGAGCAGCTTCCGAACCGTGCTGCGCCCGCCGTCACAACCGATCACGAACCGGGCGCGCACCGGCGACACGCTGCTGTCTCCGAGGTGGACGGTCACACCGTCGTCGTCCTGCTCCAGCGCGACCACCGCGCAGCCCCGCCGGATCTCGGCGCCAACCTCGGCCGCGTGCTCGGCGAGCAGCCGATCGGTGCGCGTCTGCGGGATCCCGAGCACATATCCGTGGGCGGTGTCCAGTCCACTGGGGGCGGGCTTGTCGATACCCGCGAAGAATCCCCGGATCGGAAACTGCTTACCGTTTTCGAGGAACCGCTCCAACAACCCCCGCTGATCCATCACCTCGATGCTGCGCACATGCAGCCCGAGCGACCGCACGAACGGCGGCGGCTCGGCCTCTTTCTCCAACACGAGCACGCAAACGCCCCGCAACCGCAATTCGCTCGCCAGCATCATGCCGGTCGGCCCGCCGCCGACGACGACCACATCGAACATGCATTTCCCCCAGGTGTTCCGATTCAGGCGCTGGCCGACGATTGTGCGCCACGACCGGGGTCTTGCCGCAATGCCGGGGGTGCGGTATATGTTGATAGTGGCAAGGAGTTCTCCTCCTTGCCTTTGTGCTTTACGGTCCGGCTCGCCGGCCCGCGTCCAGAGCTATTAGCCTGGGCGCATGACAGTCGACCTCTTCGCCGGGCTTCCGGTAAGCGACTATCAGCGTGCCCTCACCTGGTACGAGCGGTTGCTGGGCTCCGCACCCACGTTCGTGCCGAACGACACCGAGGCGGTGTGGGAGCTTGCCGAGCACCGGTACCTCTACATCGAGGAACTGCCCGAGCGGGCCGGCCACGCCCTCCAGACCGTGTTCGTCGACGACCTCGATCAGCGGGTGGACGGCATCGCCGCCCGAGGCATCCAACCTGCCTCACGAGAGACGTACGACAACGGTGTGCGCAAGGTGATCTACCGTGACCCCGACGGCAACGAGATCGGCTTCGGCGGTGCGCCGCTCGACCCGGCCCAGGAACCCGATGACAGACAAGGTTGACTTCAAGAAGACCGTCGACGCCTACCAGGCACCACGGGGACGATTCCGGATCGTCGACGTACCCGACCTGTGTTACCTCATGATCGACGGCCACGGCGACCCCAACACCTCACCCGCCTTCACCACCGCCGTCGAAGCGCTCTACCCGGTGGCGTACAAGCTCAAGTTCGCCAGCAAGCGGCACCTCGGGCGCGACTACGTCGTCCCGCCTCTGGAGGGCCTGTGGTGGGCCGAGGACATGGCCGCCTTCACCACCTCGCGGGACAAGTCACGCACGAACGTGATTCTGCCCGGCCCCTGCGACAGACCGGGGCCGCCCCGCCTGTCGTACCCGGGTGGCAGGCTCCGGCGCACGGACGGGACCAGATCAGCACCGAGTGGAACGAACCGTGGCCGCTGGATGCCTGGCCGGACGTGCCGACGAAGGTGCTCATCGCCCGCGAGGACCGCTTCTTCCCGGTGGACTTCCAACGCCGGGTGGCCACCGACCGACTCGGTGTCGTCCCCGACGAGATCGACGGCTGCCACGCGGTGGCGCTCAGCCACCCGACGCAACTCGCCGACCGGCTTACCGCGTATCTGACGGGCTGATGGGCTGACGGCACCAGCAGCCCCCGCAATACGATCGGGGCGCACACGCGTCCCAGGCAGGAGGAGTGTCGTGATCCCCCCGACGACGTTCCTACTGGAGTGTCTGCACCGAGCCGGGATACGGGATGTCGTCACCGTGCGGCCGGCGACAGGTGGCGTCGCGGCGCTCGCAGGCATTGCCACCCGCCGGGACGCACCACCGCTGTTCGTCAAGGCCTTCGGCGACGCGCCGACCGACGACGTGTTCCGCGCGGAGGCCGAAGGGCTGGTCGCCCTGCGCGACCTCGGCGGTGTGGCCACGCCCGAGGTGATCCTCGCGGAGCGGGAACTGCTCGTGTTGTCGGTGCTACACCCGAGGCCGCACAGCCGGAGCTTCTGGGAGCAGATCGCGCACGCCCTCGCCCGCCTGCACCTGAGCACCACGCACCCGCGCTTCGGATGGCACCGCGACAACTGGCTCGGCCGCTGCCAGCAGGTCAACACCTGGGAAGACGACGGCTTCGCCTTCTTCGCACAGCACCGGCTGCTCCGGTGGCTCGGACAGCCCCGCGTCGACGCGGCACTCGACTCCGCGGACCGGGCAGCGCTGGAGCGACTGTGTCAGCGGCTGCCCGACCTACTGCCGGACCGGCCAGCCTGTTTGACGCACGGCGACCTGTGGGCCCACAACGTGCTGGCGACCCCGGACGGACAGCCCGCGCTTATCGACCCGGCCGTGTCCTACATGTGGGCCGAGGTCGACCTCGCCCACATGTGGTCCACCTCGCCCCCGCCCGAGGCCCAACGATTCTTCGACGTCTACGCGGAGCTGACCTCCCTCGACGATGACTGGCGGGTACGCATGCCGATCGTTCAACTACGACAACACCTCGCCGTTCTGGCCCAGTTCGACGACGACTGGGGCGCGGGCGATCAGATCCGCGCCACCCTTGCTCCCTTCCGGAGACGGTCCTGACGCCGCAGGCAAGGCCGGAGGCAGCGGCTCGTTCTGAGTGCAGGCGGGCTAGCCTGGGCGCATGACAGTCGACCTCTTCGCCGGGCTTCCGGTCAGCGACTGGTGATCTACCGCGACCCCGACGGCTACGAGATCGGCTTCGGCGGTGCGCCGCTCGACCCGGCCCAGGAACCCGATGACAGACAAGATTGACTTCAAGAAGACCGTCGACGCCTACCAGGCACCACGGGGACGATTCCGGATCGTCGACGTACCCGACCTGTGTTACCTCATGATCGACGGCCACGGCGACCCCAACACCTCACCCGCCTTCACCACCGCCGTCGAAGCGCTCTACCCGGTGGCGTACAAGCTCAAGTTCGCCAGCAAGCGGCACCTCGGGCGCGACTACGTCGTCCCGCCTCTGGAGGGCCTGTGGTGGGCCGAGGACATGGCCGCCTTCACCACGTCTCGGGACAAGTCACGGTGGAACTGGACCCTGCTGCTGATGGTCCCGGACTGGGTCGACCGGGCCATGTTCGACGCCGCCTTCGCGCAGGCCGGGGCGAAGAATCAGCCGGTACGCCTCGATGACGTCCGCCTGGAAACCCTGTCCGAAGGACGTTGCGTGCAGACGCTGCACGTCGGCGCCTTCGACGACGAGGCAGCCGTGCTCGCCCACCTGCATGACGAGTTCATCCCGGCCCAGGGGCTGCGCATGGCCGGGAAGCACCACGAGATATACCTCAGTGACTTCCGCCGGGTCGCACCCGAGAAACAGCGCACCATCCTGAGGCAGCCGGTCACCGCCGTGGCCGCGTCCGCGCCGTCGAAACCCGGATGACCGCGACGCCCGGTGCTGCGTAGGGTGCCGGCCATGTCCCGCGCCGAGCTACGGCCGCTCACGGCCGCCGACCTGGGTGCCTGCGCCACGTTGCTGGCTGACCGGCACCGCCGGCACCGCGTCGCCCAGCCGCTGCTGTCCGCCCGCTTCGAGGACGCCGCCGCGACGCTGGCCGAGCTGACCAGCGCGTACGAGACGCCGGACGCCTCGGGGGCGGTCGCCTACCGTGCCGGTGGCCCGGTGGGTTTCGTCCTCGGTGCGCCGAAGCCGTCACCGCTGTGGGGGCCGAACATCTGGGTGGAGGCCGCCGGGATGGCGGCCGTCGATCCCGAGGTGATGCGCGACCTGTACGCGCTCGCCGCCACCCGCTGGGTCGACGAGGGCCGCACGGCGCACTACGTCGTCGTTCCGGCACACGACGCGGAGTTGGTACAAGCCTGGTTCCGGCTGGGCTTCGGCCAGCAGCACGCGCACGCCATCCGGCCCGCCGCACGGTCGGCAACGGTCACCCCGGCCGGGCTGTCGGTGCGTCGGGCGACCCGGGCCGACATCCCGCTACTCGCTCAACTCGATCTTGAATTGCCGCTGCACCAGGGACAGTCCCCGACCTTCTCCGCCGGTCCGATGGGCACCCTGGAGGAGGCCGTCGCCGAATGGACGGCCGACATCGACAACCCCGGGTACGCCACCTTCGTGGCCGAAACGGACGGCCAGGTCATCGGCTCTGCCATCGGCTGCGCGCTGGAGAAGTCGAGCGCCCACCTGAGCCTGGCCCGCCCGGAGCACGCCGGGTTCCTCGGGTTCGCGGCGGTCCTCCCGCACGCGCGCGGCGTCGGCGCCGGACGAGCCCTCGGCACCGCGGTCATCGACTGGGCGGTATCGGCGGGCTTCGACAGCGTGGTCACCGACTGGCGGGTCACCAACCTGCTCTCCTCGCGGGCCTGGCCGAAGCTGGGCTTCACCGACACGTTCCTCCGGCTGCACCGGCTGATCCGTTTCTGAGCGCCTGCTACGAGCGTGCGCAACCAGACGCTCGTCCTCGGCCTCAGCCGGAATCAGTGGTCCACCGCCGCCTGTGCCCGGCAACGAGCAGCTTCTGGGCCGACCGGACGCTGACCGGTGTCCGATTCGTTCAAGACTTCTCGGCGGCACGCTCGTACGGTCGGATTCATGGCACCCACCTTCAACGCGATCGGCCTCGCGGTGGCCGACATGGCCGCGTCCCTGTCCTTCTACCGGCGACTCGGCCTGGAGTTTCCGGACGGTGCCGAGCAGGAGCCGCACGTCGAGACGACGGTTGCGGGCGGTATCCGTCTCATGTGGGACACGCACGCCTCGTTGCAGTCCTTCGACCCGGGATACCAGCCGGCACCGCCCTCCGGTGGCTGGGCCTTTCTCTGCGCCGATGCGGCAGAGGTGGATCGATGCCACGGCGACCTGGTCGCCGCCGGACACCGGTCGGTCAACGCGCCCTGGGACGCACCGTGGGGGCAGCGTTATGCACAGGTACGCGATCCGGACGGCAACGTCGTGGATCTCTTCGCCTGGAACTCGTCACCGCAGTAGAGCACTCAGCGGCACGCCAGCCATCGCCCGTACCTCGCGTGCGAGGTGGGCCTGATCGGCGTAGCCCGCATCGATCGCCACCGTCGCGAACGACCGACCGGACCGGGCCAACGCAAGGGCCCGCTGCAACCGCAAAATCCGCTGCAAGGTCTTCGGCCCGTAACCGAAGGCGGTGTTGCAGCGCCGCTGCAACTGTCGGGAGCTCAGCCCGCACCGCTCGGCGACCGACCCGACAGGCAACCCGGCCTGCGCGGCACCGGCCAGAGCAACCATCACCCGGTCGACCCCTTGCCAGCGCCGGCTCGCGGCCTCGGTCAGCGCGGCGGCGGGATCATCGGACTCGGCGATGGCCCGCACGACCACCGCCGGCCACACCGCGTCAAGCGGCACACGCCGATCGACCAACTCGGAGGCGGGTACGCCCAGCACACCGGGCCCGGTGCCCGCGCCGAACCGCAGCGCAACGTACCGACTACCGGGCAGAACAGACTCGACCTGGGCGGTCGTGTCCGGCCCGGCGACGAACACCGTGCCGTCCCACCAGATGATGTCGAGACAGCCGTCCGGCACGATGCGCTTGGATCCACCGTCCGGCGGCGTGACACTCCGCCAGGCCACGACGTACGGCAGCGGTGACGACCATTCCTCGTACACGCCCTCGACCCTCCCATCCGGGCACGACAACTCACGAGGATGCCCGATCGAGCGACATGCTTCTGTGCCGGTTGCCGTAGCGCTTCAGGGTCTTTGCCGACCCGGCCGGCCACCCGTTCTGCCTCATCCGGTAGCCCGCCACCACGGCCTACGGTATGGGCGGGCGTTCCGACGGGGTCAATGCCGTACGACGGACCGGGTGTCCGCGTCGAGGTATTCGGCGAGCCGGGCGGCCCCGGTGAGCATGGCCTGGCCACGGGCGGTGAGTTGTTCCCGCCACTGACGCAGTGACGCGGCGAGCGGTTCGGTGCCACCGGCTTCGCGCACCCGACGCAGCACGCCGGCGATATGGTCGAGCCGGTACCCGCCGCGACGCAGCAGGTGAGCGAGTTCGGCGTCGCGGACATCGTCTGGTGAGTAGTCGCGGTAGCCGGTGGCCGGGTCACGCGCCGGCTGCAGAATCCCGGCCCGCTCCCACTTGCGCAGGGTTGCGGGTCGTACGCCGAGACGGTGGGCCAGCATGCTGATCGGCACTGCTTTCCGGCCCTGTGGTTGCCGCGGTGAACCGGTGAGGACGGCGACCGCCGTCTCCACCGCGTCCAACGTGTCTCTGTCGCGCTGAAGCAGGACGTGGCTGTGGTCGATCGTACGCAGCGCGGCGTCGATGTCACCCCGGTTGACGGCACGCATGATGTCACCGCTGGCCCGGTAGCCGTGGCCCACGACCAGCCCGAGATAGGCGCTCAGCGCCTTTGCGTGCACCTCGGTGAACCGGCGATAGCCGGTCGGACTGCGCTGGGCCGGCGGCAGCACGCCATCCCGCTCGTAGTTGCGCACGGCCTGCGCGGAAAGGCCGTGACGGCGCGCGAGATCGACTGGTCGGCGTACCCGTGGGTTTGAGGGTTTCATGGCGGTCACCTCGCTCCGTCGCTGAAAAGTCTCAACCGGTAGTTCAACGATACGGTCGATGCAATGACGTCCCTTCTTGACCTGCTTGCCGTACCACCGGCGCTGCTCGCGCTCGGTGAACCGACGCACGGCGAGTCCGCCTTCCTCCAGATCCGCAACGAGACCTTCATGTCGCTGGCCGTGCAGGGCTACCGGTCGATCGCGCTGGAGAGCGACCGGGCGGCGGGGCTGATCGCCAACGAGTTCGTCCAGGGCTCCACCGCCGTCACGCTCGACCGTGCGCTCACCGAGGGGTTCAGCCACGGGTTCGGCGGTGCCCCGGCCAACCGTGACCTACTGCTGCGGATGCGCGAGTGGAACGCCGGCCGACCGGCCTCCGAACGCCTGACGTTCCACGGCTTCGACGCCCCGCTGGAGATCGAGGGTGCCCCGAGTCCACGGCACTACCTCATCCGGACCTGCGAATTCCTCGGCCTCGACCGATCGGCGGAGATCGACGACCTGATCGGGGACGAGGCGCGATGGAGCGACACCGCAGCGATCTGGGAACCCGGCAGGTCGATCGGGCGCTCGGCCGACGCCCAGCGCCTGCGGGTGATCGCCGACGAGCTGCTGATCGAGCTGTACCTGAACGCACCCCGACTGGCCGGGGGCTGGCCGGCAGCGTTCGTGCAGGCCATGTCCGCTGTCGCGGTGCTGCGCTACCACGCGGCGGCCGCCGCACGGCTGGAGCGGGCGGAACGCTTCGCCCGCCTGGCCGGGGTCCGAGACGCGCTGATGGCGGAGAACCTGCTTCAGATCCGATCGGCCGAGGCACACCGTGGACCCACGCTGGTCTTCGCGCACAACACACACCTCCAGCGCCAATCGAGCACGATGACCATGGCCGGAAAGGACGTCTCGTGGGCCGGCGCCGGTGCCATCGTCGCGTCGCTGCTGAATGACCGGTACGCGGTGATCGTCGGTAGTCTCGGCGCGAGCCCCGCGCTCGGCATCGGGGCGCCGGCTCCGTCGACCTACGAAGGCAGACTTCAGCGGGGAACAATGCTTCCGCGGTACGTCCGTGCGGCCGAGATAGCAGCGGCCGAGCGGAGAACGCACGATCACCGCTACTTCCCGCTCGATCAGGCCACCATCGACCACGCCGACGCGGTGCTGCACATCCCCACCGGCGTCGACGCGGCCGTGCTCGCCGACCGGATTCTCGCGCTACCCGGCGTCGAGCAGATCGTGACGAACGAGGAGAACGGATCACCCGAGGGTGCCAGCGGCGACCGGTTCTTCTACGTCGGCCCCGACCGCCGCCAACCGTTCGCCACCATCGTCGACCACGACGTGCCCGGCTTCGACGACGCCTCCCAGCTCGACCGTCCCGGCGTCTTCCGCCTCAACCTCGACCTGGGCCGAGCCGAGTTCGAGAGACTGTTCGGCTTCCCACCCAAGGCGTTCGAGGAGCACCGGCAGGAGTTCGACTTCGCTCGGCTGGACACTGTCGTACCACACCCGGGCTACGCGCTCTACGGCTTCGGCAGCATCGTCATGCCCGGCCCGCACCTGCTGCCCGAGATCGACCGACTCCTCGCCATCGCTCACGGCCGAGCAGTCGACCGCCACGAACGCGCCGCACGCCGGGCGGCTGACCGGCCAGACTGAGCCCCGGCGATTCGGGCCAGGGTACCGTTTCCAATGCCGTCCACAGGTTGCCGTCGGGTCCGAGGGTGATGGGCCCGGACGCCGGGCGTTGCTCCTCACATCCGCGATCTGAGTACGTCGAACTCGCAGCCTGGCGCGGACGGGTCGAAGCCGTGTTCGATCAGCCAGCGGGAAGCCAGCAGGCTGCGCAGCGACCACCAGGCGCGAATCACATCCCGGTCGACGTCGGTGCCGTAACCGGTCAGGAGATCATCGAGGCGTTCCTCGTGCCCGAGGGTAAGCACGGCCAGGTCGTACAGCGCATCGCCGGGCGCTGCCTCGGACCAGTCGATCACGCCGGTGACCTGGTCGCCGTCGGTGAAGATGTGGGTGATCTGCAGGTCTCCGTGCATGAACACCGGCGTCCACGGCCGAAGCGCCGCCTCGGCTATCTCGCGGTTGCGGCCGACCAGGTCGGCGGGCAGGACGCCACTGTCGACGAGCCAGGCGCATTCGCGTTCGAGTTCCGCGTCCAGCCCGACGAGCTTCCTGCCTGCCCACGGCGGTGGTGGCGCGTCGTGCAGCGTCCGGATCACCGCGCCCGCCGCGGCCCACGCCGCCGGTGACGCGGGCGACGGCTCGCCGAGGCGGCCCAGCGCCTGGCCGGGGACAGCAGTGATCGCGAGGACGGGCGGCTTGCGCCACAGGACCTCGGGAGTCGGCACGGGCGCCAGCCGCATCGCCTCGACCTCGACATCGATACGCGCCTGATCACTGTCCACCTTCAGGAACACATCGCCGACGCGCAGGGTCGCACGCTCATCATGGGCGACGACGACCGTGACCTCTTCCACGCCGGCCATTATCGAGGGCCGATCAACGACGCCGCTGCGGTCATCGCTGCCGGTGCCACCCACGGCGTGATCGAGTCGGCCACGGGCTGGCCCACTGGGCTGCTCGGCAGCGCCCCGGCCTGCCCGCCAGGAAACAGCGAGCAGCCCCCTCCGCGGGCAGCGGGGGATCGGCGATCCGTGGCTGCCCCGGTCACCTGGCCGGTAGGAAGGAGGCAGGACCGAGACAGGGAGCGCACATGACGATCGACCGGGCCGGCCTGGCCGACTTTCTCCGGCGCCGCCGGGAGTCGCTGCAGCCCGAGGACGTCGGCCTCCCGCGCGGACCGCGCCGCCGGACCAGCGGCCTGCGGCGCGAGGAGGCGGCCCTGCTCTGCCACATGTCGACCGATTACTACTCCCGGCTGGAACGCGAGCGCGGGCCACACCCGTCCGAGCAGATGATCGCCTCGATCGCGCAGGGCCTGCACCTGTCGCTCGACGAGCGCGACCACCTGTTCCGGCTGGCCGGGCACCGTCCTCCGCCGCGCGGCGCCACCAGCGACCACATCAGTCCTGGCCTGCTACGGGTACTCGACCGTCTCGACGACACCCCGGCCGAGATCGTCAGCGAACTCGGAGAGACGCTCCGGCAGAACGCGCTCGGCGTCGCCCTCACCGGCGACACCACCGGCTACACCGGTCCCGCCCGCAGCATCGTCTACCGCTGGTTCACCGACCCGGCCACCCGCCGGCGGTACGCGCCCGAAGACCACGGCTTCCTGTCCCGCATGTTCACCTCAGGCGCCCGAGAGATCGCGACACTGCGCGGCCCCGGCTCCCGGGCGGCGCAGCTCACCGAGCTGCTCCTTGAGCGCAGCGACGAGTTCCGCAAGCTGTGGGAGCAGCACGAGGTCGGCCTGCGCCCGGACGATGGCAAGAACTTCGTGCACCCCGAACTCGGTCTGCTGGAGCTGAACTGCCAGACACTCGTGGATCCGGGACAGTCCCACTACCTGCACGTCTTTACCGCGGTCCCGGGCAGCGAGAGCTACGAGAAGCTCCAGCTGCTCGCCGTGCTCGGTGGCGACGCTCATCGTGGGATCGCCGATCCGTGGCTCCGAAGGCCCTGAATCCGCCGTCGGCGGTCGCCGACGATCGAATCGCACCCGCCGATTCGATCGGATCGGCCGACACGAGGAGACCGACATGGCCCGCCACTTCGACCTCACCATCCCCGACCTGTCCGGCAAGCTCGCCGTCGTCACCGGCGCGAGCGACGGGATCGGCTTCGTCATCGCCGGCCGCCTCGCCCGGGCCGGCGCACAGGTGATCATGCCGGTCCGCAACCCGGCGAAGGGGCAACAGGCCGCCGACCGCATCCGCGGCCGTGTCCCCGGAGCCACAATCGGCACCCGCGCGCTCGACCTGTCATCGCTGGACTCGGTGGCCGCCCTGACCAGCCAACTCGTCGACGAGGGCCGCCCGGTCAACATCCTCATCAACAACGCCGGCGTGATGAACCCGCCCACCCGCCAGCTCACCAAGGACGGCTTCGAACTGCAGTTCGGCACGAATCATCTCGGTCACTTCGCGCTCACCCAGGGACTGCTGCCGCTGCTGCGGCAGGGGCGGGCGCGGGTGACCCACCAGACCAGCGTCGCCGCCCGCAGCGGGGCGATCAACTGGGACGACATCAACTGGGAGCGCGGCTACGAAACGATGAAGGCGTACGCCCAGTCCAAGATCGCCGTCGGCCTGTTCGCCCGGGAGCTGCAGAACCGCAGCGCGGCGGCCGGATGGGGCGTCACCAGCAACCTCTCCCACCCGGGGGTGTCGCCGACGAATCTGCTCGCCGCGCAACCCGGCATGGGCCGCGCGAAGGACACCACCTCGGTCCGCATGATCCGTCTGATGTCCCGCCTCGGCGTGGCCGGCACGGTCTCCTCGGCGGCACTGCCGGCGCTGCTGGCCGCGACCGGCCCCGACTCCCAGGGCGGACAGTTCTTCGGCCCCAAGGGTTTCGGCGACGTCGGCGGCGCGCCCGCGCAGCGCGAGCTGTGGGCTCCGCTGCGCAGCGACGACGACGCCCGCCGACTCTGGGAGGTCTCCGAGCGGCTGATCGGGACTGCGATTCCCCGCCTGAGCTGACTTCCGGCCGATGACGGCTGGGCGGCGCCATGGCATGTCAGCTCATCGTGACCGGGGCCGACGCCCGTAGCAGGGGTGTCGGCCCCGGTCACCCACAGGTCGTGGGAGACGGGAGACCGTTCAGGACAGCCGGTCGTCGGACGCCGTCCGTCCCCCGGATACGGGAGGCCAGGCAAGTCCCGCACCGAGCCGCACCACCGTGTACGGCAGGACTGGATTCTCCGCCCCGTACTGGAAGTTGACCACCAGGAGGTCGTGACCGTCGAACGCCGCCGTCGACGGGCCGTGCAGCGCGGGGTCGGTCAGTCGCCCGAGCAGCCTTGCCTGGTCAGCGCGGCGATTGAGCCGCAGCACGTTGACTGTGTTGCCGTTCCCGTCGATGTTGCTGACCACGTAGAGCGTGCGGCCACGTACGAGCAGGCCGTCGCCGTGCACCGTGGCGCCGCCCAGGTCGATCGCCCGGACCGTGCGCCGCCGCAGGTCGATGCGGTGCAGCGCGCCGTCGTTGTAGTCGGCGACGATGAGGTGGCGTTGGTCGTGGGTGGCCACCAGGCCGTTGAGGTTGAACCCGGCGTTCCACTCGATGCCGGTGCCGCGCAGGTCGAGGAAGGTGGGTAGCGGCCTGGTGGTGCCCGTGCCACCGCGCAGGTCCGCCGCAGGAATCCGGTAGAGGGTCGGCTGGAACGAGTCGGTGACGTAGACGTCGCCGTTGGCGGTCAGCGCTACGTCGTTCAGCATGGAATTCGGTGCGGCAGTGGCAAAGCGGTGCAGGAGCGCGCCGGTGCGCGTGTCGTACACCCACACGTACCCGGTTCCTCCGCCAGCGACGATGAGCCGGCCGCGATGGTCGACCTTCATCCCGCCGGCGGTGGTCCGGCCGTCGGCGGCGTTGCCGGGCAGCCACACCGTGGTTCGCGGGGAGCGGACGTCACCGCGGTAGATACGCCCGTCGGTCAGGCTGCTGACGTAGAAGTACGGACTCCGGGGGTCTCGGGCGATGCCCTCGGGGTAGGCGTCGTCGCCGGCCAGAACGTAACTGTCCGGTCGCGGGCCGGGGGCACCGAAAGCCGAGGTCGGCACAGACGCTGACGCCGGCGCAGGTACGGCGCCGAGCACGCCGAGCACCGGGACGATCAGAATCGCGAGCAGTCGTCGCATGTTTCGCACGTTTCCTTCCGATCAGGCTTGTCGCATCGAGCGTGGCCTCGGTGGTGAGTCACCGACAAGATCCATGAGGTATGGGCGGGTACCTTCGCGGTATGTCGGTGGATCTACGCCTCATGCGGTACGTCGTGGTGGTCGCCGAGGAGGGCAGTTTCGAGCGGGCCGCGCAGCGTCTGCACATGGCGCAGCCACCGCTGAGTCGACAGATCCGCGACCTGGAGCGGCAGCTCGGCGTACCACTGTTCACCCGCCGCCCGACCCGCCTGACCGAGGCCGGGACGGCTTTCGTGGCGTCTGCGCGTCAGGTGCTCAGCGACGCGGACGCGATGGTCCGGGCGACGCGGGCGGCCGGGCAGGGCCGCGCCGGCACGGTGCGCATCGGAACGGTCGCCAGCGCCGCACACGAGGTGGTGCCGCAACTGCTGGACGCGCTGCGGGCGATGCATCCGGACATCACCGTTCGCACGGGCGAGGCATGGCCGACCGAACTCGAGGCCGGGTTGCGCGCCGGCCGCTTCGATCTGGTGCTGTCGCGGGGCGCGGCTGCTCAGTCGGACCTCGCCCGGCAGACGGTACGCCGGGAGCCGCTGGTCGCCGTCGTCGGTCCCCGGCACCCGCTTGCCGGGCGTCCGACCGCGACACTGGGCGACCTGCGGATCGGCCCGCTCAACCTGCCGCCCGAACACCTGACGCCCGGCTACCGCGCTGCCGTCTTCACCGCCTGCGCCCGCGCGGACGTGCAGTTCGCCGCTCGGGACTGCCAGCAGCTCGGCTGGCGTCGCGTGGGCATCGCCGAAGACACCGGATTCTCGCTGGTACCCCGGTCGCTTGCCGCGCTGCCCACGGTCGACGGCGTCGTCCTCACCCTCACCGACGACCTCCCGGCACCAGACCTGGAGCTGGTGTGGCGACGCGATGCGCTGTCGCCGGCCGCTGCGGTCGTCGTCGACGTGGCTGCTCACCTCGCCCGGCAGCGCGGCTGGGCGGGGTAACCGCCCGACGCCCCGACCCGGGTCTACAGTGCCACGGTGAGCAACCAGCCGGTACGCGATGCCTATTCGTCAATGTCGGCGCAGTACATCGCACTCTTCGATGGCGGCGGGCAGGCCCACGCGGACGACACGGCTCTCATCCGGGACCATCTCGCGGGCCTGGACGGCGCGGTGCTCGATCTCGGTTGCGGTCCCGGCCACTGGACCGCCTACCTGCATTCGCTCGGCGTCGAGGTGACGGGCATCGATCTGGTCCCCGAGTTCATCGACCACGCCCGAGCGAACTTCCCCGGGCCGGCGTTCCGGCTCGGCTCGATGACCGAACTGGACGTCCCCGACCACTCGGTGGACGGCGTCCTCTCCTGGTACTCGACGATCCACCTGCCACCACCGGAACTGGACCACGTGCTCACCGAGTTCCGCCGGATGCTGACCCCGTCCGGGCGGTTGGTGATCGGCTTCTTCGACAGCGAAGACGAGGTGGCCGAGTTCGACCACAAGGTCCTCACCGCGTACCGCTGGCCAGTCGACGAGTTCTCCGCTCGCCTGATCAGAGCTGGTTTCCGCGAACTCCGGCGCCTGCAACAGCAGTTCCCGGACCGCCCGGACCGCAGGTACGCGGCCATCGCCGCAACCGCCGTGTGAGCCCACCCGCAGCATCCGACATCTGGACCGTGTCTACGGCCGGCCGCTGCGATCAGGCAGCCGGCTGCTGTCCCGGCCAGAACGGCCACTCCTCGAACGACCGACAACGTCCGTCGTCCGCGAATCGCATGATCCAAAGGTCGCGGTACTCCTGGTCGACCGGGTCGCCGTAGCGGACCTCCTGACGCGACACCGCGGTGTCGCCGTCGACCGCCACGATCTCCGTGGTCATCTGGAACACCTCGTCGGGGCCCTTGCGCTGCTGGTCCCACATCTCGGCGATGGCCGGCAGGCCGACGACGGGCGTCCAGTACGGCCCCTGCTGATAGCTTGCATCCTCGGTGAAGAGCGTGACCAGCGCCTGCGTACCCGGCGTCCGCCACACCTGCTCGTAGGCAGCGATCCAGTCGGCGACCTGCTTTCTGTTCATGGACAACACAATGCCATTCCGAGGGCGTGCCGGGCGGCGGTAGACGTATGACGCGTTGTCACTGGTGAACCGTCAGGGAGGGGGTGGGATGCCCCGGTCAGGGCTTCGACAATCGGGACATTGCCCGGTCACCTCGTCGCGAGCCGGTCGAGGAGGAACAGCGCCATGGCATCGAGCACGTCGTCGAAGTGCCTGCTGTCGTCGGGGTAGTGGAATCCGTGGCGGGCCTGTTCGTACTCAATGAGCACGCACTCGTTGCCGGAGCGCACCATCGCGTCCCGAAATTGCCGCACCGAGTCGATCGGCTCGACCTCGTCGCGGGTGCCGTGGTGGATCTGCATCGGTGGGTTCCCCGGCCGCACGAGTTCGACAAGTGAATACTCGATCAGTCTGCCCGGTGCGATGCCGACCTGCCGTTCGAGGCGGCGCTGCGCGGCCGGCTCGAAGGAGCGCAGATTCGATCCCGCCGGGTTGAGGGCCACCAGGGCCGCCGTACCGGCCGTCGGTGCCGCGGTGGTGGCGGGTGGGGTCATCGCCGCGACAGCCGCGAGGTGAGCCCCGGCTGAGCTGCCGCCCGAGGCCAGGTGCGACGCTTCGAGCCCGCGCACCGCGGCCACCCGGGCGAACTGGTCGATCGCCCACCGAACATCAGCGATGCAGTCGTCGATGCTGACCGCGCCGCGGCCGAGCAGCCGATACCCGGCTGAACCGGCGAGGATCCCGCGCGACGCCAATTGTCGGCAGTGCGGGGCGAGCCCGTCAGGCGATCCCTCGCGGAGGGCGCCGCCATGGAACAGCACGATGCCGGCACGGGGTGGTTTGCCGGCGCCCGGCTCGAAGATCAGCAAGGGCAGTTCGCTGCCGTCGGCGGCGTGAAAGAGCAGCGAGGACTCTCGGCAGGCTGCCGTCATGAGCCGCATTCGACCATCGGACGCACGCGTCCACAACCGGTCAGCGCTGCTGGAACGCAGCCCGGTAGGCGAGCGGAGTGGTGGCGTACGCCCGACGGAACTGAAGCCGGAGGTTGGCGGCGCTGCCCAGGCCACTGCGTCGAGCGATCTCCTCGACGGTCAGGTCACCGTTTTCGAGCAGGGCACAGGCCCGGCGTAGCCGGGC
Organism: Verrucosispora sp. WMMD703; assembly: GCF_049178935.1. Classification (NCBI taxonomy): domain Bacteria; kingdom Bacillati; phylum Actinomycetota; class Actinomycetes; order Micromonosporales; family Micromonosporaceae; genus Micromonospora; species Verrucosispora sp. WMMD703. The sequence goes on from NZ_JBMHMM010000004.1 coordinate 4,683,149, forward strand.
CGCGATCAGCCAGGCGCGCGGGCTCGTGCCCAGCTCCCTGGCGAAGGCGCGACTGAGCGTTCGGGTGGACTGCATCGCCTGCCGCGCGAGGTCGGCCACCGTGATGGGCCGGTGCAGGTTGGCCAGTGCCCAGTCCGTCACGCCGGTGAGCCGCTCCCCCACCACCACGGCGCTCGGCACGGTGTACTGGGCCTGCCCTCCGGCGCGGTGCAGCGGTGTGACCATGTGCCGGGCCCGCTGGATGGCCGCCTGCTGGCCGTGGTCGAGACCGATCAGGTACAGGCACAGGTCGAGGCCGGCGGCGAGGCCGGCGCTGGTCAGTACGGTGCCCTCATCTACGTAGAGGACCGCCGGGTCGACCTGCACGGTGGGATGTTCCCGGGCGAGGGCGGCGACGTGGACCCAGTGGGTGGTGGCGCGACGGCCATCGAGCAGACCGGCCTGGGCCAGCGCGAAGGCGCCGCTGCAGATGGCGGCGATCCGGGCTCCGCGCTGGTGCGCGGCGCGTAGCGCGTCGAGCGCGGCTGCCGGCGCTGGCCCGCGCCGGAATCCGGGCACGATGACGGTGTCGGCGGTGGCAACCGCTTCGAGGCCGGCCGCGACGGTGATACCGAACCCGGGTGTGGTGGTCGGCACCGGCCCGGCCCGCAGCGAGCAGAGGACAGCCTCGTACCTGCCGAGACCTTCGTGGCCGAAGACCTGCGTGGCGATGGCCGCGTCGAACGCCACGACCGGAGGGAGGGCCAGTACAGCAACGCGATGAATGGCCGGTTCCTCACGCACGATGGCAAGCATGCCACTGGCCCGTCCTGGCGGCGATCGCGAGGCTGTACGGGTGAGAGTAGAGATCGTCGTATTCGACGGCTTTGATGAACTCGATGCCTTCGGCCCGTTCGAGGTGCTGTCCAGTGCCGGGTTCGAGGTGGATCTGGTGGTCGCGGAGCGGCCGGGTCCGGTTCGCAGCATGCGGGGCGTCCAGCTGAACGTTCCCGGTGTGTTGGATCGCCCGGACGGAGTGATCGTGGTCGGCGGTGGTTGGCTGAACCGGGCCGAGCAGGGCTCCTGGGCGCAGGCTCAGGCCGGCGTGCTGCCCAGCAGATTGGCTGAGGTCGCCGGTTCCGCAAGGTGGATGGCGTCGGTCTGCACGGGCGCGATGCTGCTCGCGGCGGCCGGTCTGCTCACCGGGCGCAACGCCACGACGAATCGCCACGCGTACGACGAGTTGCGCGCCTACGGCGTGCACGTGATCGAGGAGCGGGTAGTCGACGACGGCGACCGGGTCACCGCGGGCGCGTTGAGCGCCGGTATCGATCTGGGCCTGTGGCTGACCGAGCGGGAGTACGGCACGGAACGCGCTGCCACCGTGGCTGCCACCATCGACTTCGCTCTGCGCGGCCCGGTCTGGAAGAACCCGGCCACGACCAGGTAGCGATGCCGACACCGGCAGGTCAACCCAACCCATCAAGTGGATTTGATGTAATATCCAGTCGTGGCGTCATCGGGTCGTACCACTCCGTCATTCCTGCACCTGGCCGCACATCCGCTGCGCTGGCGACTGTTGACCGAGCTGGCGACCGGTGACCACCGCGTCCGGGAGTTGGTGGCGCTTGTCGGTGAGCCGCAGAATCTGGTCTCCTACCACCTTCGGTTGCTGCGCGACGGCGGGCTGGTCAGCGCCTCGCGCAGCAGCTTCGACGGCCGGGACAGCTACTACCACCTCGATCTGGACTCCTGCGCCCTGGCGCTGGCCGAGGCCGGCAGGGCCCTGCATCCCGCGCTGCTCGCCACGACAACGCCTCCCCCGGTGGATCGGCGGCGATCGCGGAAGCTGAGCGTGCTTTTCGTGTGCACCGGCAACAGCGCCCGCTCACCGATCGCCGAGGCGTTGCTGCTCCGCCGCTCCGGCGGCGAGGTCAGGGTGGTCAGTGCCGGCACCCGGCCCAGGTCGGGCCTGCATCCGCACGCGGTACGCGTACTGCGCGACAGCTTCGGTGTCGACCTTGCCGGGCAGCGGCCCCGGCACCTCGACACGGTCGCCCGCCGCCGGTACGACTACGTGATCACCATGTGCGACAAGGCCCGCGAGGTCTGCCCCGACTTGCCCCACGAGCCCCGACGGGTCCACTGGAGCATCCCCGATCCCGCGACGACCGCCGACTATCCCGCCTTCCAACGCGTCGCGAACGACATCGACATCCGCGTCCGACATCTGCTACCCGTGCTCACCGCAGCCCGGCCCGCGAAGGAGATCCGGCCATGACAGACCCCCAGTACGCAAGCGTCCGCTACCTCGTCGAGGACGTGAGCGCCGCCGTCGAGTTCTACACCACGCATCTCGGGTTCGCCCTGCACACCAGCGCCGCCCCCGCCTTCGCCGACGTGGTGCGCGGCCCGCTCCGGCTGCTGTTGTCCGGGCCGGCCAGCTCCGGTGCCCGCGCCACCCCCACCGACGTCGCCACCGCCGGCCACAACCGCATCCACCTCGTCGTCGGCGACCTGGATGGCGAGATCGATCGACTACGCGACGCCGGAGTGTCGTTCCGCAGCGAAGTGGTCAGCGGCCCGGGCGGACGCCAGATCCTGCTCGCCGACCCGGCCGGCAACCTGATCGAACTGTTCCAACCCGCCCACCGCCTCGCCGCTGGCGCAACGGCCACGTCCTGAGCGGAACCACTGTCACGGATGGGCCGGCCCGGCGGTCTCGGGGGTCGGCGAGCGGGTCGATGCTGCCGGTTCGGCCCGCTGCGACTCGATCGCCCGGATGTGCCGGTACGCGAACCACAACGGCGGAAACGCCCCGACGGCGAAAGACAGGTCCACCACCGTCCAGAACCACGGGATCTCCCGCAGCGGCCCGCAGATCAGCGCCAGCGGCACGATCCCGACACAGGCGATCATGCCAAGCTGGACCACCCAGACGTTGCGCACCGGGTCACGCAGCGGTCCCCAGAACGCCACGGCCAGCACCAGGTGGGCGTAGGCGAGCCAGTCGGTCCCGTACCGCATGAACGGGTACCGGTCCCCGGTTTCGACAAGTCCGACGTGGACCCGCTCGATCCAGCCGACCAGGGCCGGGAACTGCTCGGCGAGCGGGTCGGCCGCCCGCAGCAGCCAGCCCACCTCGATCTCCAGAGGAAACGCGGTGACACCGCTCAGAAACAGGCCCACCACCACGACCCACAGCCAGCCCCGGATTCGCCGCAGCCGCTCATCGACGCCCATACCCGCAGGTTAGTGATGAGCTTCAGGCGCCCGTGGCCGGCCACGGGCGCCGTGAGCTGACCCACCCGCGGACTGGTTCCATCGGGATGTCGGCAGCAACGCGGTTTGGCGCGCCTATCCGTGCGACGACTTCTCGTCTCGCCGACATCGCAGGCATGACGCGACCGCCGACCGGCACCGTTAGGGGACGTCCCCGGCGGCGCGCTCGCCGGGCCCGACGTTCACCCGGGCGTACGACGGGAGGTCGGGGCGTACGGCGCGCCCCTCGCGTACCGCTCTCGCGGTGTCCACGACGGCAGCCAGGGCCGCCCGGAACAGCAGTGAGCCGGTGCTGATCCGCCGCACACCCAGCTCCGCCAGGGTGGTCACGGTGTGCCGGGCCGGTAGGAACAGGATGTTTACCGGTACGTCGACGGCGGCCACCACCGCCGCGATGTCGGCGGGCTCGGCCAGACCGGGGACGAAGACGCCGTCGGCGCCGGCGTCGGCGTAGCGTCGAACCCGGTCGACCGCCTCCGTCAGGTCACCGGGACGCTGCCAGTGCGTGTCGGTACGGGCATTGACGAACAGCCCCGGCACCTCCCGCTTCACCGACCGGATCAGTGCCGCGTGCTCCGGCGCCGGACCCATGGCGTCCTCCAGGTTGACGCCCACCGCGCCGGCCTCGGCCACCGCGACCGCCGCGGCGACCGATCCGGTCTCGATGTCGGCGGTGAGGTGTACCGGCAGCGCCGCCAGCCGGCGGATGAGCGACACGGTCGCGGCCCCGGTGACGGCCGCGCCGTCGGGCAGGCCGTTGACGGCCGCGACGCCGAGGCTGGTGGTACCGAGCGCGGCGAAACCGGCCCCGACCAGGAACCGGGCCGACGCGACGTCCCAGACGTTCGGCAGAACCAGCGGGTCGTCGACACGGTGCAGCGCCGCGAAGCCGCTCATCCGTGTGCTCCGGCCACCAACGCGAGAGCGTGGGCGCGGCCGGGGCAGCGTCGAGGTCCCGCACCGAACGCCAGATCACCGGCCAAGGGCACCCGTACGACCTCACCGGCCTCGACGGTCATACCGGCCACGGTGGCGGTGACCGTCGCCTGCCGTTTGGTCGCCGGCACCGGCGGATCGTCGCGCAGCACCTCGTCGACGTGACGGTGTCGGGTCCGGTCGATCAGGACGGCCGTTGCCTCGCAGGCCTGGACGAGCACGCCGATGCGGGCGGCGGTCGGCTCGTCGAATGTACCGCCGAAGAGCGCCACCAACCGATGCACGGCAGGGTCGGCCCGCGACTCGTCACCGGTGCCGGGCTGGTACGCCTGCGCCACGTCGCGGATCAACTGCACCACGGGACGGGTGACTCCCAGCCGAGGGGCCAGGACCGCCACCGGGTGGGAGTCACCGGCATGGCGTAGCGGCTCCAGCGGGATCGCGTCCAGGATCGCGACGGACAAGTCGCGCCGGCGCTCGTACTCGATGCCCGAACTGAACCGGCCCACCGTGGCGCGCAGCCAGGCGACGCCGGTGGACGCGGGTGGGACGGGCGGCACGACGAACGTCGGGTCGGTCAGCACCGCGAGGGCGGCCGCGCGGCCGCGTATCTCCAGCATGCGGCGAAGGCTACGACCACGATCCTTCGGTGAGCACCGAACTGTCGTACCCGACAATGGGTAGGTGACCTCCGCTGCCGACCTTGCCGGGCTCGCGGCGCTGCTGGCCGACGAGACCCGTGCGGGGATCTGCCTCGCGCTGCTCGACGGCCGGGCGTGGACCGCGAGCGAACTCGCCGCGTACGCGGGTGTCGCGCCCTCCACCGCCACCGGGCACCTGCACCGCCTCGTCGAGGGTGGCCTGCTCGTTCAGCGTCGCCAGGGCCGGCACCGGTACGTGCAGCTCGCCGACCCCTCGGTGGCGCAACTGCTGGAGGACCTGTCGGCCCGGTTCGAACCGCGTCCCGCCCGGACCGGTGGTCTGCGGGCGGCCACCGCCAGCGCGGCCCTGCGCCGGGGCCGTACCTGCTACGACCACTTGGCCGGACGGCTCGGTGTGGCGGTGACCGAGGCGATGATCGGGCGAGGGCTGCTGGACAACGGCGGCGGCTTCGCGCTCACCCCGGCCGGCCGGTCCTGGCTGATCGACCTGCTCGGCTGGGATCCGGCGCGGCCCCGGTCGGGCCGCCGGCCGCTGGTCCGGGGCTGCCTCGACTGGACCGAACGCCGGGAGCACCTCGGCGGACTGGTTGGCGCGAAACTGTGCGAGCGGTTTCTCGGCCACGGGTGGGTGGTGCGCATCGGGTCCGGCCGCGCCGTACGCCACACCGCCGCCGGGCAGGCGGCCCTGCGCGACCAGTTGGGGATCATCCTCGACTGAGGTGGCGCGCGCTCGGTCCGGGACCGGTCGGACTCGGGTGGAGGCCGTTGGTTTCCCGGACCGAGCACGCCCTGCGCGGCGGCGGTTACTTGCTGACGCCGGCGGTGAGGCCGGACTGCACCTGACGCTGGAAGACGATGTAGACGATGAGCACCGGCAGCATCGCCATGGTGACCCCGGCGAACAGGCCGGACCAGTCGGAGCGGTAGCCCTGGTTGACCGACAGTTCGATCAGGCCCTGGGAGATGACCTGGTTCTTCGGCTCCCCGGCCACCGACTGCATGAGCAGGGTCGGCAGGTACCACTGGTTCCACTGGCCGAGGACGTTGAAGATGCCGATGCTGATCAGGCCCGGTTTGGCCATCGGCAACATGACGCTGAAGAACAACCGGCTGTGCGACGCGCCGTCGACCATGCCCGCCTCGGCGATGGCGTTGGGCAGGGTACGGAAGAACGAGTGCATGAAGAAGACGGTGAACGACAGCGACCAGGCAACGTAGACCAGGATCAGCATGACGTGGCTGTTCGGGCCGAGGAACGGCAGCACCACGCCGGTGTTGTAGACGCCCTTGAACAGCGGCACCGCAGCGAGGTAGATCGGCAGGGTCAGCCCGGACAGGAACATGTAGTAGATCAGCCGGTTGCCGGGGAACTCGTAGCGGGCGAGCACGTAGGCGGCCATCGAGCCGAGCAGCATGGTGAGGAAGACGCTGCCGGTCAGCACCAGGATGGTGTTGAGGAAGAACGACCCGATGTGCCCCTCGGTCCAGGCCCGGGCGAAGTTGCCCCACTGCAACTGCTCGGGGATCAGCGACAGCGGCTTGCGGATGACCTCCGAGTCGGTCTTGAGCGCCGACATCACCACCCACAGCAGCGGGTAGACCACCATGATCGCCCATACGGCGAGGAACAGGTGTGAGAAGCCGTTGAAGAAGCGCGCTCCGGCCCGGCCGCCGCCGACGGCGGCGCGCTGTGCCGGCGTACCGGCCGGTGGTGGAGTCTGGTCGGGGCCGGCCAGGCCACCCGGAGTATGGGTCACCGTGCTCATCGTCCAGGTCTCCTCAGTACTCGATCCGCTCACGACGGGTGATCCTCAGCTGGAGAGCGGCCAGCAGGATCGTGAAGATCGCCAGTGCCACGCCCATCGCGCAGGCGTAACCGAACTGACCCTTCTGGAAGGCGGTGAAGTTCAGCACCGACGCGAAGATCTCACTGGCGTGGTTCGGGCCACCCTGGCTGGGCGTCATGACGAACACCAGGGCGTACATGTCCAGGGCGATGAAGCCCAAATAGACCCAGGCCACCGAGACGGTGTCCCGCAGCAGCGGCAGGGTGATCCGGAAGAAGGTGTGGAACCGGCCGGCACCGTCCAGGATGGCCGCCTCGTAGACGTCCTTCGGGATGGACTGCATGGCCGCGGAGAAGAGCACCATGTAGAAGCCGGCGCCGCTCCAGACCGCGATCAGCAACAGCCACCACAGCACCGCCGGTACGCCGAGGAAGGGCTCCGGGTCGTACATGAAGGTGATCGGGTCGTCCTCGCTGACCAGCCCGATCTTCATCAGCATGCCGTTGATCAGTCCCTGGCCGTCAGCGCGGTAGATCTGCTGCCACATCACCGCGATGACGACCAGGGACAGCACCTGCGGGAAGAAGAAGATCACCTTGTAGAGGCCGGAGCCGAACACTCCCCGGATGCCGGCCTTGTCCTCGCGTCCGCCCACGTTGAGCAGGAACGCGAGGAACAGGGCCAGCGCGATGGTGAACAGCGGCACGGTGATCAGGAAGAAGACGTTGTGCCAGAACGCCTTCCTGATCAGCTCGTCGGAGAACAGCCGGAGGTAGTTGTCCAGCCCGACGAACTGCTGCCTGTCGGAGTAACCTCCCCAGTCGGTCAGCGAGTACCCGGCCGCCTGGAGGAAGGGCCACACCACGTAGAAGAGGTACAGCCCGACCGGCAGGGCCAGGAAACCCGTGACGAAACGCGCAACACCGTGCCGCATGGGACTCACTCTTTCCGTTCGGATCAGGCGTCGCGGGTCTGCTTGGTGATCGACGAGTCCTGGGCGACCTTGTCGGCGGCGGCCTGCATCTTGTCGACGAACTGCGCGGCGGTCAACCGGCCGGCCATCAACTCGGCGGAGAGGTTCTGGCTCTCCTTGTCCAGGTCGGCGTAGAAGTTCCAGAGCTTGATCGAGATCAGGTCCGAGCTGGCGTTCTTCATCAGCTCGTTGGCGCTGGCGAGGGCGGCGTCCTGGACGTTGTCGCCGGAGCCCTTGGTGGAGGCCAGGGACTTGGTCAGCTCGGCGAACTTCGCCGAACCGGCCTTGGACAGCACCGCGCGCAGGAACTCCTTGGCGGCGGCCTTGTTCGGCGCCTTGGCCGGGACGACGATGCCCTCGCCGGCACCGGCGTAGACGTCGTTCGGCGCCTTGTCGGTGGCGCCCAGGCCCCAGTAGTCGGAGATCTTCATCTCGAAGCCCGGCGGGATGGTCGCCGCCATCTCGTTCTTCAGCCAGGTGCCGACCTGGATGAAGGCCGCCTTGCCGTCGAGCCAGGCCTGCTGCGACTGGGTGTGGTCGAGCTTGCCGGGCAGCAGCAGCTTGTCCTTGACCAGCTTTTCCCACGCCTCCAGCGCCGGCAGGACGCCCTCGGCCCGCCAGGCGTTCTCCTTGAGGTTGTCGATGTCGATGACGGCCTGCTTGCCGGCGGACTTCCAGACCGTCGCCATCAGCGCCCAGCGCGGGTAGTAGCCGTGCACGGCGTCGTACACGTACGGGGCCATGCCCTTGGCCTTGATCTTCGGGGCGAGGGCGAAGAAGTCGTCGAAGGTCTTCGGCGGCGTCCAGCCCTCCTTGTCGAAGAGCACCGAGTTGTACCAGTTGCCCCAGACCGTGTAGGCCACGTTCACCACGAAGAACTTGCCCTGGTAGGTGCCGTCACCGACGGTGCCCGGCAGCAGCGTGTCGGCCACCGTACCCTCGCTGTCCCAGGCCGGGGCGGCCAGCAGGTCGTCCAGCGGCTCGATGGCACCCTCGTTGACCAGGGTGCTGATGTCCATCATGTCGGCGCCGGAGTTCATGACGACGTCGCTGGGCTGCGTCGCCATCTTGGGCTGCTCTTCGGTCTTGATCTTCTGGGTGGAGCTCATGTTGACGGTGACGTTGGGGTACTTGGCATTGAAGATCGCCTGGTCCTCCTTGGCCCAGGCGTCACCCAACCCACCGTTGAAGATGACCACCTTCACGGCGCTGCCGTCCTGCACGCCGAAGGGGTTGTCGTTGCTCTTCTCCCCGGCGCTGTCGTCGTTCTGGCTCGGCGTGCTACCGGCGCAGGCGCTGAGCAGACCGGCGGCCGGGGTCACCAGGAGGCCCGCGGCCGCCGCGCGGCGCAGCAGGGTCCGGCGGTCGAGATCGGGGGTAACGGACATCGTGTGACTCTCCTTGTGATGTCGGGTCAGGCGGTGCGCCGGAGTCGCCCGGCGTACCGCGACTCGAGGGCGAGGTTGTGCTCGTCCCCACCGGGGACGTTGGCGGAGAGGTAGATAGGGGGTGCCTCTCCGGCCTGGTGGAACCGTCGTACGACCTCCGCGGTCAGCAGCTGCGCCAGCAGCGCCGAGGTGACCGAGGAGACCGCACAGACCGCGCCGCCGCCCTCGAGCGGCAGCAGTGCGTCGCCGTACGGCGCGCCGTTGTCCAGCACGACGTCGGCGAGATCGACGAGCCGCCGGCCGGACGGGTGCCGCGGGGCCACCCGTCCGGTGTGCTCGACCGAGGTGACCGCGATCAGCGGATGACCGCGTTCGGTGGCCAGCAGCGCCAGTTCGACCACCGAACCGTTGATGCCGGACTGGGACGCCACCACGAAGACGTCCTGCGGCTGGGGTGCGGCGATCGCGTAGAGCTGATGCGCGACGGCCGGGTCACGTTCCAGCTTCGGGTCGGCAAGCACCTGATGCGAGACACCGCCGTGCAGCACCAGGTCGTGCAGGGAGATCCGGTTGGTGGGTACCAGCCCGCCGGCCCGGGCGACCAGTTCGGCGGCGAAGGCTTCCGAGTGTCCGGCGCCGAACGCCTGCAACACCCCACCGTCACGCAGGCTGGCGGCGATCAGGTCGGCGGCCCGGCCCAGCGACTCGGCACCCCGCTCGACCAGCCGGTCGAGGACTGGCCGGACGGCGTCGGCGTACCCCTGGGCGCTGATCATGCGCTGGCCTCCCTCGCTGCCTTGTGCCCGTCCACGGCCTGGGCGGTACGCCGGAAGGCCGCGTGGGCGCGGTCGTGGGTGCGCTGGGCGACCGCGATGTAGAGCAGGTCGAGGACGACAAGTTGAGGATGCCGGGCCGACAGCGCGTCCGGCCGGAACGTGGTGGCCTGGCTGGCGGTGAGCAGCACGATGTCGGCCAACTCGGCCAGCGGCGACCGGCGGAATCCGGTGAGCGCGATGGTGGTGGCACCCCGGCTGCCGCCCTCGGCGAGCATCTCGATGGCCTCGCGGGTCTGGCCGCTGTGCGAGATGCCCAACGCCACGTCGCCGGGACGCAGCAGCGCGGCAGCGGCCAGCCCGGAGTGCACGTCGTTCCAGGCCCACGCGGCCACGCCGATGCGGTGCAGGCTGAACTGCATCTCCTCGCCGACGAGCGCGCTGCCGCTGGCACCGAAGATGTTCACCCGCTCGGCACCGGCGATGGCGACGGCGGCCCGCTCGACCTCGGTCAGGTCGAGCAGCGCGGCGGTGTCATGCATGGCCCGGGTGTCGGCGGCCATGATCTGCTCCAGTACCCGCTCCAGCGGGTCGCCGGGCTGGATCTCTCGGCCGATGTCAACGGTCCAGCCGGCCGAGCGTGCCCGACCGGTCTCGGCGGCGATACCCAGACGCAGGTCGGCGTAGCCGTCGAAGCCCATTGCGCGGCAGAACCGGGTGACCGTGGCCGGCGAGGTGCCGCTGCGTTCGGCCAGTTCCACGATGGTGGCGCGGGCCGCCGCCTCCGGGTCGCTGAGCACGTGCTCGGCGACCCGCCGCAGCGCGCCGGTCAGTTCGGCGGCACCGGTGCGGACCCGGGCCAGTGTCCCGTCGGAGGCAACGCCCAGTGCGCCCCGGCGGTCAACCCCATCGACGTCGGCCACCGCGGTGCCCGCGGAGGTGTCCGCCTCGTGATCAACCATGGGACGCCTTTCGGAAAAGACTGTTAACTGTTAGTGGTAAAAGTTCTTACTGAAGGCCCCTCCATGTCAAGACCGTGGGCGAAGTTTTCAAACTGTTACCTGCGACACCGGGTCTGCCGCGGCCGCACACCCCGCCCCGGAAACCGCCACGACCAGCATGAGCGCCCGCCGATCAGGGAGCCGGGGGTGGCCTCCGGCACCGCCGTGGCCGACGGACCCTCGCCGCTGCCGGTCACCCCGGAGCGGACAGGCACCACCCACCCGCCGGCACGTGCGCTCGGCCGCGCCGGTCGTTGAGCCCGTCGGCCTCTTGTCAACATTCGCTCGCCGGCCGAGTCGTCAATGGCTAGCAGAATCGCCCCGAGCCGTCCCAGGAAAGTCGCATTACCGACTCGTCGATTCGATGCCCTTCGTAAGGCCACCGCCGATACACCTACCGGTGGATTCGGCGCCTTGTCCGGTCGGTTAACGTTCAGTTGCAAGCAGCTGCCAGTCGAAGTCCATGTTGGAGGCCTGGTGCCGGACATTTCCCTGCCCACCGCACTGTCCGCGCTGATCCGGGATCTGCAGCGATCGACATCCGGCGCTGCCGAAGACAGCGTCGACGTGGAACTGCACCTGGTCACCCGGGAGAATGGCAGCGGCGTCACGTGGCATCTTGCGCCTGTCGAAAACACCCACGCACATCGCATTCGATTGACGCTCTATCCATGGCGGCAGCCACGGCACTCTCCCGTTCCGCGGCACCGACAACCCCACGACATCGAGCCCGGAAACGCCGACCGGATAACCCGTGGCGCGGACGAGACCGAGGTGGGTCTCGACCCGAACTGGATCGGCAGCGCCCAACTGCCGCCGATCGTCCGCCCGAAGCCCGGTGTGGACATCGAACGTGATGATCACTGAGGGGGAGGCCACCGGCGGCACCGACGCCCTGGAACGCGGCAACGACCGCATCCGTGACGCGGCGAAGTGGCTGGTGGCCAGCGCCGCCGCGGTGGGTGCGGCGATGCTGGCCGGCAGCCAACTGTCAAGCATCGGCGAACTTCCGCTCGGCGTACCCGACTCCGTCGACCGCGCCCGGCTGTGGGTCGCGGTAACCGGTGCGGCTGCCGGGCTCTCCACTGTGGTCTACGCCATCTGGACCGCCGTGCAGATTCTGCTCCCGAAGCTGGTGCTGGTCAGCGACCTGGACGCGGCGTGGACGCAACGGCGATCCGAGTTGACCACGGTCGTGGAGCACTTCCGGCGCAACCCCAAGTACCTCCAGGGCTTCTCCACGCCGGCCGACATCATCACCGCCCGCGAGGAACTGATTGCCGCGCAGCGCGAGCCGTCGACCGCTGACGACGTACGGACGCAGTTGGCGGCCGGGATCGCCGACCTCGACGAACGGATCACCGCGATCGAGGACACCGCCACCCACGAGGCGCTGAAGAACCAGTTCCGGCACGCCTTGCGTAAATTGATGCTGGCCACCGCCGTCGCCGCCATCGGCATCGTGGCCTTCGCCTGGGCCGCCAACCCGCCGGCCGTCCAGCCGACCGCCGACCTGCGCAACGCCCGTTTCGTCGACGCGTACCTGCGGGACGCCGATCTGCGCGACGCCAAGCTCGACCACGCCGACTTCACCAACGCCGACCTGACCGGCGCGGACCTGACCGGCGCTTCGATCGGCGGGGTCGTCTGGCGGAACACGATCTGCCCCGACGGCACCAACAGCGACGACAACCGTCACACCTGCGCCGGCCACCTCTCGTGACGGGACTGGAGCCGCACGTCCAACAGGTGGTGAAGGTGCGCGGCAGGCTGCTCGGCTCCGGGTACGCCGTCGGGGAGGACCTGGTGCTCACCGCAGGTCACGTCGTGGGTGCACGCGGGGAGCCGACCTGGGTATCCCGCAGCGACAGCCCCACCGAGCCGGAACACCGGGCGACGGTGATCTGGCGCGGCGACGACCTCGACGCCGACGCGGCCCTGATCCGGATGGACGTGCCGCTCTGGTCCCGCGAGCAGACTCGCATCCGCTACGGCGAGTTGCGCGGACATCGGCCGGTGCCCTGTCTCACCGTCGGTTATCCCTGGGTCCGGGTCACGCACGACGGCCGCCACCTCGACGAGCTGCCCGGGCAGGTCATGCCCAGCCTCGGCTTCGAGGACCACCGGTACGCCCTGGACTCCACCAGGATCGCGCCGCAGCCGCCGCAGCCACAGCGCGACGACACCGGTGCGGTGGTACGCGACGACACCGGCACGCCGGTGTTGGAGCCGCACCCGCACAGCGGTTACTCGGGTGCCCCGCTGCTGACCGCGGGCGATCGGCAGCTCCTGCTGGGTGTCATGGTGGCGGTGCCGTCCCGGTACGGTCCTGGCCGGCTGGACGCGGTACGCATCACCCGGCTGCTCACCGACCCCGCCTTCGCCGGCCTGGTCGGCACCTCGCTCGACCAGGTCGAACGGGAACCACCGCAGCTGCTGCCGACCGGAATCGTCGAACACGCGGAGGCGTTGACCGAGCTGGCCGACAACCTGCGCGGCGACCGACTGCCATACGTGTCGCCCGCCGACAGCGACGCCGCCACCCATCCCGTACGGCTGCTGAAACGCCTCGACGAGCAGGCCGGCCAATCCGGCCTGCTCCTGGTCGGTCAGGCCGGAATCGGCAAGACCCGCACCTGCCTGGAGGTCGCCGGCCGCGCGGTCGACGCGGGTTGGCGGGTGCTGCACGTACGCCCCGGCGAACCGTTGGTCACCACCGAGCAGCTGATTGAGGTGGTGACCGGCTACGCCGACGAACGCCTGCTGATCATCATCGACTACCTGAACCTCAGCGCCCTGGACTACCCGGCGATCCGGCACCGACTGCTGCCGGCCGCGCGCGCCCGTGGCATCCGGCTGGCCCTGCTCGGATCGGCCCGGCCCGGCTGGTTCCACCAGAAGGACAACACCCCACTCACCGAGGTGTTCAAACCTGTCGAGTTGCGACCCGACGACGAGCACCTCGACCGGATCCGGCACCAGGTCGTCACCGCGCTGGCCCCCCGGGCGCGAACGATCCTCGGCGAGGAGCGGCTGTCGCGGTTGTGCGGCCGACGACCGGTCATCGCCACCCTGATCGCCGCTGCGGCCGAGGCACAGGCGGATCGGGGGCGGCTGTCGACGGCGATCGGCGACCTGCGGCCGGAGAACCTCCTGGACTGGTTGGTCCGCCGGCTCAACGAGGACGACCTGCTGCATCACGCCGAGCGGCTGGACGACGCGCGCGACCCTGACCTGCGGCTACAGGTCTACGCCGCGATGGCCGCCGCCACTCCGCAGCCGCGTCCCGCCCTGGTCGCCTGCGGCGGCCGGGTCGAGCAGAGCGACGAGTCGCGCGCCGAGCACCTGCTCGACGTCCTGCTCGCGATGGGCTGGATGATCCACACGCCGGACGGCCTGGCGCCGGTGCACGACATCGTGGTCGACCAGTTGCTGGAGCACACCACCGTGCGGGCAGGCCTCGACACGGTCCGTACCAAGGTCGCCGACCGGATCCTCGACGCGTGCCTGACCAGTGCCCGCACCATCGGCCGGTACGCCATGAATCTGGACCGGCTGCTGCGGGACATGGCCCTCCAGGACCGCGACGGGCCGCTCGCCGGGCATTGCACGGCCTGGTTGGCAGCCAACGCGGACGCGGCCGGCCTGCTGCTGGCCAGCCAGCGTGACGTGGGCGCCTACGCCCTCGGCTCGGTGCTGGACAACTCCGCATGGGCGCAAGCGCTGTTCCAACACTGGCCGCAACTCGGGGAACCCTGGCTGACCGAGCACGGAAAATCACTGCCGGCGCGCCACATCCTCTACAAGGGACTGCGCACCGTCGCCACCACGCAGGCCGCCCACCTGATCGACGTGGCGGCCGTCTGGCTGGCGCTGCATCGAACGGCGTTGGAGGCAAGCTTCGTCATCGCGACCTTGCTGGGCCGTGCCGACCTGCGCCCGGAGGATGCCCGTCAAGGTATCGAAGCCGCCCTGTGCTGGCTCGATGAACACGGCACCCTCACCCAAGCCCAGTTCGTCCTACCACCGCTGCTCAGCCGAAACGACCTACCAAAGGACGTGGTGCCTCGTGCTGTGGGCACCGCCTTAATCTGGCTCGATCAGAACGGCGACACGATCGATGCCGGATTCGTCCTACCACCGCTACTCGGCCGAAACGACCTAACACCCGACGACGCACCACCCGCCATCCGGCACGCCCTGCGCTGGCTCGACCACCACGGCACCCTCACCCAAGCCCAGTTCGTCCTACCGCCGCTACTCGGCCGAAACGATGTGCCGGCAGATGTGGCACCTCGTGCCGTGGACATCGCTCTGGCCTGGCTTCAAAACCACGGCGACACGGTCGGTGCCGGATTCGTCCTACCACCGCTACTCGGCCGAAACGACCTAACACCCGACGACGCACCACCCGCCATCCGGCACGCCCTGCGCTGGCTCGACCACCACGGCACCCTCACCCAAGCCCAGTTCGTCCTACCGCCGCTACTCGGCCGAAACGATGTGCCGGCAGATGTGGCACCTCGTGCCGTGGACATCGCTCTGGCCTGGCTTCAAAACCACGGCGACACGGTCGGTGCCGGATTCGTCCTACCACCGCTACTCGGCCGAAACGACCTAACACCCGACGACGCACCACCCGCCATCCGGCACGCCCTGCGCTGGCTCGACCACCACGGCACCCTCACCCAAGCCCAGTTCGTCCTACCGCCGCTACTCGGCCGAAACGATGTGCCGGCAGATGTGGCACCTCGTGCCGTGGACATCGCTCTGGCCTGGCTTCAAAACCACGGCGACACGGTCGGTGCCGGATTCGTCCTACCACCGCTGCTGGCCAGAAGGAAGCTGACCGACCTGCCGCAGTGGCTTTCGCCGCTGATCGACCACTGGGCGGACAAACACCGGTCGACGCCGCACGTCGTTTTCGTCAGCAAGCAGCTCACCCGGCAGAAAGCCCTGACCGAGACCACTGCGGACGTGGTGTTGCAGTGGGCCGCCACGCATCCGGAGGATGTCGACATCCCCTGGCGCCTGACCGGCATCGCTACATGCATCGACCGCTATCCGAGCTTGGCCGGTCGGCTACTGCACTCGGTGGAGGGCTACCTGGACGCCGTCGAGCACGACACGGCGGAGGTGAACGGGCACGGTCAACTGGACGGCCTGGTCCAGGCGCTCTGCCGGCGTCACCCACTGCGCTGCGGAATCGCCGGGGCACGCCTCGACGACATCGTTCTCCGCTGGCTGGCCCATCCGTCCGCGCTGAACCCGAACTGCCCGAAAGACTCCCAGTTCAGCGAGGCAGCGCGGCGCGTCCAGTCGCTGGTCTGGGCGGGGCGATTCACCCACCAGGGCGCGGTCGACGTGCTGACCCGACTGCACCGCTGGATTCCCCGGTGGCGGGTCGCCGAGCCGCATGTCCACCTGCGCGACGCCGTGTTGCGGGAGACGGCGGCGCTGCTCGCCGCGCTGACAGCTCCGGCAGCGGTAAAGCAGTTGAGGGAATAGTCCCGACGGTGCGGCTTCCGTCGGCATACTTTCGGACTATGCGCCGCCTGGCCCGCCTCGCCGCCCGTACGCCGGCGGACCGGGAGCGCTACCTCGACCTGCTCCGGGCGCTGGCGATCGTGCTGGTGGTCCTCGGACACTGGGCGATAGCGGCGGTCGAGTACGACGAGAGTGGCCGACCCGACGGCCACTCGGCACTTACCGCCCTGCCCTGGGCGTACCCGCTGACCTGGGCGGTCCAGGTCATGCCGGTCTTCTTCCTGGTCGGTGGCTACGCCAACGCCGCCTCACTGGCCGCCCACCAGCGCCGTGGCGGCGACGCGATCGGATGGCTGCTCGGCCGCAGCGCCCGCCTGCTGCGCCCGACCAGCGCCCTGGTGCTGGTGCTCGCCGGTGGCGCGCTGGTGGCCCGGCTGGGCGGTGCCCAGCCGGACGAGGTTCGCCCGGTCGTCTGGTTCGCCACCATTCCGCTGTGGTTCCTCGCCGCCTACCTGGCCGTGGTGCCGCTGACCCCGGTCATGTACGCGCTGCACCGCCGCCTCGGGCTGCTGGTGCCGCTGGCGCTGGTGGTGCTGGTCGCCGCCGGTGACCTGGGCCGTGCGCTGGGGCCGGCCAACCTGGCCCTGCCCAACTACCTACTGGGCTGGCTCGCCGTCCACCAGATCGGCTTCGCCTGGTACGACGCCCGCCGCGGGCACTGCCACCCGTCCGGACTGCGTACCCGGTGCCTGCCGATGTCCCGCCGAGCCGCGAGTGCGATGCTGCTCGGCGGTCTCGCCGTGGCGATCCTGCTCACCGGCCCCGGGCCGTACCCGATAAGCATGATCAATCTTCCCGGTCAGCGGCTGGCCAACGCCGCCCCACCCAGCGTGGCCCTGCTCGCGGTCGCCACCGCCCAAATCGGGCTGATTTTGCTGCTGCGGGAGCGGGCGGAACGGTGGCTGCACCGGAACCGCCCGTGGCAGGCGGTGATCGCGGTCAACTCAGTCGTACTGACGGTCTTCCTGTGGCACCTGAGCGCGGCCGTGCTGCTGGTCGGTGCGCTGCACGGGCTCGGTCTGCTCCCCACGCCGGAAGCCGGTACGGCGGCCTGGCTGGCCTGGCGGCTGCCGTGGGTGCTGATGCTGGCTGTGGTGCTGGCCGTCCTGGTCGCCATCTTCGGCCCGATCGAGGCGTCCACCGGCCGCCCCCGGCACCTGAGGGCGTCGGCCAGGTGGGCGGGTGCCCGCGCAGCACTCACCGTCGCCGGATTCGCCGCCGTCGGGTACGCCCTGGCGGCAAACGGCGCGGCGGCCAAGACCGCGCCGGAGCCGTTCGGCTGGCCGGTGGAGGCGCTGGTGGCCTACCTGGCCGGCGCGGGCACGCTGCGCCTGCTCAGGTCCGGGTGGGGCAGCCGAGATTGACCGGGTGGCGTTTTGCACGGCACCAGGCGGGAAGGTGCAGCGCCGCCGCGACCAGCGCGAACCCGGCCCAGCCGGCGACCAGCGCCACCACGACCGAGACGTCCTGGCCCAGGTGGACCCCGACCAGGAACCCGATCAGCGCCAGGCTGTTGCGAGCGAAGTGCCGGCAGAAGACCGGCAGGTCCCGTCGCACCTCGACCGCCACCAGCACCCCGGCGTACGGGAAGGTCACCACCAGCCCCCGCAGCACCTGGCCGAGCAGCCCGGTCAGCGCCGCACCGGCGAGGACCAGCAGCAGCCGGACCGCCACCGGCAACCGCGCCGATCCAGCCGGATCGGTCGGGCCAGCCGGATCGGTCGGATCGGTCGGGTGGCCAGGCCCCGGAAGCCGGTGCAGCACCAGCACGGCGAGCAGCCAGCAGGCGACCGTGGCGGCCAGTGTCGGCCAGAACGGCAGCGCGACCGGACGCAGCGCCGCCGCGATCGCGAGGTAGCCGCCGACACCCGCCAGGTCGGCCAACAGGATCGGCCACCGAAAACGGTGATGGGCCAGTGCCACGACGCCGAAGAACAGGTTGAGCCCGACCACCCCGACGAGTTGCGCGCCGTCGACGGGATGATCGGTGGCCAGCAGCGCGGCCGTCATGGGCAGTGGCAGCGCGGCCACGAGGGCCCGCCACCGGACCGGACGGATCAGGGTAACCGCCCAGACCACCACGGTCACCAGCAGTACGCCCTGGGCGGTCATCCCTTCCGTCAGGTGTCGAAGGCGGCCCGACTGAGGCACGCCTGGAACGTCTCGTCGGCCCGGGCAAGGTCGGCGGCGTTCACCGAGAACCGGTTCTCGTTGATCTCGCCGTGCGCGCTCATGCCGGCTGTCCAGCATGCTGTGCCGTCCCAGCGGATCAGATTGACGTGCAGGTCGGCCGGGACCGCGACGGTCGACAGCAGACCCACCCGTACGCCCGCCCGACGCTGCGTCGCCACCAGTTCCGCCAACTCGTCGGAGAACTCGGTGTAGGTGAAGATCCGGGTGATCTCTACGCCGCGAGCCAGCGCGGCGAGATTCTCCGCCCAGTACCGCCGGCCGATGTCACCGCGCCACCAGGCCAGCCGGGGCAGCACGTTGGTCAGCGCCTCCAACTGCCGTACGCAGTCCCGGGTGGCGCCGAGCATGTCCTGGTAGTCGTCGCCGGGCCGGATGATGCGCCCCTGCCGGAGTTGGCCGAGGTCGGCGTGGAACCGCTCGAACCGGCGCTGGGTCTCCTCCGCGACCCGGGTGCCTGGGTGGCGGTCGACCGCCTCGGTGGCGGCGGTGGCGAGTTCCGGAACTGCCCGGACCAGCCAGTGCGGGCCGGCAAGCAGCGCTCGCAGTTGGAACCGACGCTCGGCTCGGGCGATGGAGTCCACCAGCAACGAGATGGTGATGCCCATCAGACCGGCCAGCAACGACTCCACGCCGGTGGCGGCACCGGTCAGGTCCAGCGTCACGGAGAGCGAGATCGACAGAGCGACACCGATCAGGGCGACCGGGTCGGTGTGCGCCATCAGCCGCGCGACGCCGACCGCGTGCGCACGCGGGCCGGCACCTGGGCGGCGCAGCAGTTGAACCATCAACCACCTCCGGGAACCGACTCCCGTCAGCGTAAAACCCCCCAACCACCACCCCCGCGGTGGTTAGGCGGGGGCGGTGGCGCGGATGGCTTCGGCGAAGGCTTCGGAGCGGTGTTCGAAGTTGCGGAAGCGGCCGTAGCTGGGGGCGGCGGGCGAGAGCAGCACCACACCGCCGGCTGGAGTCACCTGGCGGGCCAGCTGCACCGCCTCGGCGAGGTCGTCGACAAGTTCGGTGCGTACCTTCGGCAGCCCGTCGAGCGCCCCGATGATCCGCGGACCACTGTCCGGGATGCCGATCACGGTCAGTTCCCGCTCGGCCAGATGCTCGCGCAGCGGGGTGTAGTCGACCCCCCGGTCGTTGCCCCCGACGATCACGGTCAACGGCCGCCCGTCGTACGCGTCGATGGCGTGGATGGCCGCGTACGGGCTGGTGGCGAGGGTGTCGTCGACGAAGGTCAGGCCGGACGGGTCTGCGATCTCGGTCAGCCGGTGGGCCAGTCCCTGGAACTCGGCGACCGCCACCGCCAGGGCGTCCTTACGCTCGACCAGATCGATTCCCAACGCGTCGAGCACGGCCAGGGCCACGCACAGATTGCCCTCGTTGTGCCGACCGACAAGCGGCAGCACCGCCCGTGGGAACAGCGGCTGGTCGACCCGGTGGAACCAGGGCGTACCGTCCGGGCCGGTGGCGACGTTCACCGAGTCGGCGGTGCCGGCGCGTACCGCCGCGCGGTCGCCCAACTCGAACGCCAGCCGCGGATCCGCGCCGTTGACCACCACGGTACGCGGCCCGTACGCGAGCAGGTTGAGCTTGTCCCGGTAGTACTCCCGCTCGCCACCATGCGCGTCGAGGTGCTCGGGGAACAGGGCGGTGACCACTGCCACCCGGGGCGAGTCGGTCAGGTCGCTGCACTGGTAGCTGGACAGCTCCAGGACATAAAGCTCCGCCTCCGGCAGGTCCAGCGTCGGCACGCCGATGTTGCCGCCGAAGACGTTCGGCCGGTCCACCGCGGTCAACAGGTGACTGATCAGGCTGGACGTGGTGCTCTTGCCCTTGCTGCCGGTCACCCCGATGGTGCGGTCGCCGTGGTCGGCCATCCAGAGCGAGGTGCCCTGGGTGACAGTCGCGCCCTGGCGGCGCAGCTCCATCAGCCAGGGATGCGTCTGCGGCACGCCCGGCGAGCGGACCACCACGTCGGCGGCGGCCAGCCGGGCGAAACCCTCGTCGCCGGTGACCAGTGGGGCGGCCTCCGCCAAAGGTCCGTCCCAGGGCAGCGAGAGGAAGTTCGCGCTGTCGTCGACGGCGACGAGGTCGGCCGGGCCGTGGGCGGCGATGGCCGTCACCGCTGCCCGGCCCTCCCGGCCGGCCCCCCAGACTGCGACTTTACGTCCGCGCAGGTCAGACAAGCGCACAGGTTCTCCTCGGGTACGACGGCGGCAGGGCGCGGTCCGGCCGAGCCGGGCACGGCCGGACGAACCAGGGCCTAGTATGGCGTGTGCTCAACACGCAGCTGGCGCGGATGGACGCGTTCACCTTCCCGTCCTACTCGATCGACCTGTCCACCGGCGAGGCGTTGTTCGACTACGCCCTGACGGGGCCCGACGGTGAGCAGCGGTTCACCGAGGTGGTCACCTTGCCGGTGCCGGAGGAGTCCCCGTCGGACGCCGCCGTGGCGGCGCTGGGTCGGGTGCTGGAGCTGCTGCACGTGGTGGCCGGGGTCAGCTACTACAAGACGGCCGCGCCGGGGCAGTTGGTGCTGCCGGCACCGCTCGGCCCGGCCGCCGTCGAGTTCGTCACGGCCGTCTACACCAAGGGCCTCGCCGAGTACGCGTACCGCAACCAACTGCCGCACGTGCTGGAGCTGACCCCGCGCGTGCCCGACGGACAGGTCAAGCCGGCAGCCGAGTACGACAACTCCGACCGGCGCCCGCTGTCGGCGGTCGGCGGCGGCAAGGACTCGATCGTCAGCCTGGAGGCGCTGCGCCGGGCCGGCCTCGACCCGGTGCCCTTCTCGGTCAACCCGAACCACGTGATCAACGCGGTGAACGCGGCGTCGGGGCTGCCCGCTCTCGCGGCCCGACGACGCATCGACCCGGTGCTGTTCGAGCTGAACGCGGCCGGCGCCCGCAACGGACACATCCCGGTCACCGCGATCAACTCGTTGATCGCGGTCGCCACGGCGGTGCTGCACGGGCTGGGCCCGGTGGTGATGTCCAACGAGCGCTCGGCGTCGGATCCGAACCTGATCTGGAACGGTCACGAGATCAACCACCAGTGGTCCAAGGGCGTCGAGGCCGAGGGACTGCTGCGGGCCGCGCTCGCGGAGCACGCCGGGCTGGCCGAACCGTACTTCTCGCTGCTGCGCCCGCTGTCGGAGCTGCACATCGCCCGGCTCTTCGCCGGCATCGACCGCTACGACGACGTGGTCACCAGTTGCAACGCC
This sequence comes from Verrucosispora sp. WMMD703, assembly GCF_049178935.1. Lineage (NCBI taxonomy): Bacteria > Bacillati > Actinomycetota > Actinomycetes > Micromonosporales > Micromonosporaceae > Micromonospora > Verrucosispora sp. WMMD703. The sequence continues at coordinate 4,704,899 of NZ_JBMHMM010000004.1, forward strand.
GCGTTCAAGCTCCGCGACGCCAGCGAGCGGTGGTGCCGGGACTGCCCCAAGTGCCGCTTCGTCTTCCTGGCCCTGGCTCCGTTCATGCCCCGCGAGCGGATCACCCACATCTTCGGCGGTGACCTGCTCGCCGACTCCGCGCAGATTCCCGGTTACCGCGAACTACTCGGCATCGACGGGCACAAGCCGTTCGAGTGCGTCGGCGAGGTGGAGGAGTCGGTGGTCGCGCTGAGCCTGCTCGCCCAACAGCCCGACTGGCGCGACACCCCCGTCGTGACCGCCCTGGTAGCCGCCGTTCCTGACAGCGCGTGGGCGACGGCCGCCACCTCCGACACCTTCACCCCCGCCGCCGCCAACCACCACATCCCCCCCACCTACCAAAAAACCCTCCAAACCCTCACCCCCTAACCCCACCCACCCCACCCCACCCCACCCGTGCTCCGCTCCCCGCCCGCCCCTCACCGCGTTGATCAAGAAGTTTTGGTCCTCGTTGGAGATCGAAAATGGCGCAAACTTCTTGATCAACGCGGTGAGGGGGTCGGGGGGTGGAGGGGGTTGGTGGGGGTGGTTAGGGGGTGCGGATGGCGTCGAGGGCCAGCAGGGCCACGTGAAGGGAGAGGCAGGCGTCGACCGAGTCGAGGTCGATGTCGAGGATCCGGCCGATCCGGGCCAGCCGCTCGTAGAACGCCGGGCGGGACAGGTGCGCGGCCACCGCCGCCGCGGACTTGTTCCGGCCCTGCTCCAGGTAGGCGCGCAGGGTGCCGAGCAACTGCTCCCGGGGATGCTGCGCGTCGTACGCCAGCAGTGCGCCGAGTTGCCGTTCGACGAAGGTCTGCACCCGGGGCTCGTCGCGCAACAGGTGCAGCAGCCCGGCCAACCCCACGTGCGGCAACCGAAAAATCGGCAGGTCACGCCGGTCCCGGCGGGCCGCGTCGGCGACCTGACGGGCCTCGATCAGCGACCGGCGTGCCTCCCGCAGGCTACCCACGCCGGAGCCGGCGGCGATCAGCAGCCCAGCGACGGACCGTCGGCCAGCGTTCGCCGGCGCGTCGTCGGAGCGGCCGAACGCTCCGAGACGCCCCACCGAGTCAGCACGCCACGACGAGTCAGCACGCCCGGACGGGTCAACGCGCCCAGGCAGGTCAGCACGTCCGGACAGGTCAGCACGCGCAGGCAGGTCACCGCTCCCGGACAGGTCGGCGCGCCCACGCAGGTCGGGGCGGGTCCGGCGCAGCGCGGCGGCGAAGGCGGCCAGCGCCCGATCCTCCGCTGCCGCATCCGGCAGGGCGAGCAGGACACCCACCGTCTGGTCGTCCAGGGCGCTGGTGAGGCCGGTCAGACCGGCCTCGCGCAGCGCCTGTCCGACAGCCTCGGCGAGGTCGCGCAGCCGGGCGGGCCCGGTGTCCGGGACGTTGTCGAGCGCCTCGCCGGGGTGTCCCGGCTCGGCGAGTGGCCAACTGCCCGCCGGTTGGCGGTGACGCGCCATGTCCTCGCCGCCGGCCTCGGCACGGTGGCGGACCACCACCCCGACGAGCTGACGGCGCTCCAGCACCACACCGAGCGCCCGGGCCCGCAGGGCCACCTCGTCCACCGGCCAGGAGTGGTCGAGCAGGGCGGTGAGCAGGGTCCGGTGGAGCTGGCGTTCCAGTCCCTCGGCATCCCGCCGGATCAGCCGGCCGAGGGCGAGCGTGGACGCCGCCCGCTCCACGAGGATGATCAGCCTGGTCGGCGGCGCCGAGGGCGAGTCACCATGCCCGGCCGGGGTCGCGACGGTCCGCCCGGGGGCTGGCACCGGGGCGGACCGCCCGCCGGCCGGCAACGGTTGACCACCGGCCAGATCCCCACCGGGTGGCCAGCGCAGCAGCAGCCGGCCCCAGTCCTGTCCTCGGGCGCCCACCATGGTGACCAGCCAGCCCCGGTCCGGGTCGTACGCCGTGCGCCCCTCGGGCCGGACCCGCCGGGAGTGCTGCTCCCACCCGTCCAGCAGCAGCTCGGCGCTCTCCCCCGCCGGGTCGTACGCCAGCACCTGGCGGGACAGGTTCTCCAGCACCACCGGGCAGCCGGACAACTCGGCCGCCTGCCGGACCACCTCACCGGGGTCGGCCCCCTCTACCGACAGCTCGGTGAACCGCTGGTGGATCTCCTCGGTGGCGCGCAGCTCGGTGAGCTGGGCGTCCACGATCAGGGCGTGCACCGCCTCGGTGATCCGCACGAACGGGGTGGCCCGACGCAGTTCCGCCAAGGGCAGGCCGTGGCGTTCGGCGGCGGCCACCATCACCCGGGGTACACCGTCGTGGTAGCGCCGACCCAACTCGACGACCAGCCCGGAGACACCGACGCCGGCCAGGTCGCCGATGAAGGCCCGAAGTCCGGCGTCGTCGCCGGGCAGCCCGATACCCGTGGTGAGCACCAACTCGCCGCCGCCGAGCAGGGTGGCGATGTCCGGTACCTCGGCGACGTGCACCCAGCGCACCCGACGGTCCAGCCCGATCTCCCCCGCGACGAGGCGTGGCGCGCCGTGGCGGACCGGATCCAGGGCGAGGACCTCACGCACGGTAGGGAACACCCGCGACACGCTACCGTCCGTGACTTGCGGGGCTGCTCGCCGGTGCCGCCACGGCTGCTACTCAGAGCGGGTCGTCGCGGCCCAGTTCCCAGCAGGCCACGGCGGTGGCGGCAGCTACGTTCAGCGAGTCCACACCGCGTCGCATCGGGATGACCACCCGGACGTCGCTGGCCGCCATCGCCGCGCCGGTCAGTCCGGCGCCCTCGGCACCGAGCAGCAGCGCGGCCCGGGACCGCTGGGCCGGGTCCAGTCGCTGGATGGGCACCGCGTCGGGTGCCGGCGTCATCGCCAGCACGGTGAACCCGGCGGCGCGCACGTCGGCCAGCGCCGTCGGCCACGGTTCCAGTTTCGCGTACGGCACGGCGAAGACCTCACCCATGCTGACCCGTACGCTGCGCCGGTAGAGCGGATCGGCGCAGGTTGGTGAGAGCAGCACGGCGTCCACCCCCAACCCCGCCACCGCCCGGAAGATCGCCCCCAGGTTCGTATGGTTGTTGACGTCTTCGAGGATCACCACGCGACCGGCGGTGGCGAGCACCTCCGCGGCGGTCGGCAGCGGCTTGCGCCGGAACGACGCGAGCACTCCCCGGTGCACGTGGAACCCGGTCGCCTCGCGCAGCACGTCGGGGGTCGCGGCGTACACCGGGGCGTCGCCCGTGTCGAGGTCGGCCAGTTGGTCGACCCGCTTGGCGTCGACGAGGAAGGACCGGGCCGGGTAGCCGGCCCGCAGCGCCCGCCGCAGCACCAGTTCACCCTCGGCGATGAACAGGCCGTGCGGCGGCTCCCAGCGGGTGCGCAGCTCCACGTCGGTAAGCGCCCGGTAGTCGGCGATCCGCTCGTCGCCGGGCTCGGTGATCAGGTGGACGGGCACCCGCCGATTCTGCCGGATCGGGTGATGCCGGGAGCTGACCGGCCGGCGCCCGACCGGCATGACGGCCACGCAAGGCCGCGTCCACCGACCGAGGGCGTGGGTACGGCTACTTCATGGTGGCGAGCTGGATCAGGTTGCCGCAGGTGTCGTCGAGCACGGCGGTCGCCACCGGGCCCAGGTCGGTCGCCTCCTGGGTGAACTCGACGCCCAGCTTCTTGAGGCGCTCGACCTCGGCGTACACGTCGTCGACGGCGAACGAGGTGAACGGGATGCCGTCGGCGACCAGGGCCTGCTGAAACGGACCCGTCGCCGGGTGGTTGGCCGGCTCCAGCAGCAGCTCGACCCCGTCCGGGTCGGCCGGTGAGACGACGGTCAGCCAGCGGTACTCGCCGGCGGGCATGTCGGTCTTCTTGGTGAACCCCAGCTTCTCCGTGTAGAAGGCGAGCGCCTTTGCCTGGTCGTCGACGAACACGCTTGTCACATGGATACGGATCACGGATCTGGTACCTCTCGGTCGATGGGCCACCGCTCGACGATCACCCGCAGCGGGCTCGTGTCGATGTGGTGGAACTTGTACCGGCCTTGTCGCCGGGTGCGTACCAGGCCGGCCTTTTCGAGCACCGCGAGGTGCTGTGAGATGGCCTGGCGCGAGGAGGTCAGGTTGTGCTTCACGGCCAGTCGGCCGCAGATCTCGAAGAGCGTCTGGCCGTCCCGGTCGATCAACTCGTCCAGGATCGTGCGTCGCGTCGCGTCATCAATGGCCCTGAACAGGTCACGCTCCGCGTCCACTCGCACAGTTATAGGCAAGTGGCCACTTGCCCGTCAAGCCGACTCACCGACAACGATCCAGCCGGGTGGAACGTGGCCGGTGAGCCAGACACCGTTGACGGCCCGGTAGAAGACGAACCCGCGGCGGTGCATGCCGGCCGCGTCGACGGTCAGCACGACCGGGTCGCCACGTCGGGCACCGACAGTGACGGCGGTTTCCCGGTCCACCGACAGGTGGACGTGCGTACGGCCGCGTGGGCGCAGCCCCTCGGCCCGGATGCCGGGCAGGTGGCGGGACACCGTGCCGTGGTAGAGCAGCGCTGGCGGCACGACGGGTTCCAGGCGCAGGTCGACGCGGACCGAGTGGCCCTGCGCGGCGCGGATCCGCCCGGCGTGCAGCTCGAAACGCTGCTTGTCGGTGCCGGCGACCAGCTCGGCCAGCACCTGTCGGGTGACCGGACGGCCATGTCGGGCGAGCGCGGCGAGCAGCACCTTCACGTCGACCCAACCGCCCTCGTCGAGGGTGATGTCGACGGCCTCCGGACGGTGGCGGAGCACGTACGCGAGGAACCTGCTGGCCGAGGTGAGCCGGTCGGTCACTGGCCGGTTCCGAACTGGTCGAGCAGGTCCTGCACCACGGCCCGTCGGGGTGGCCGCCAGGTCGCCCAGTACCGGATATCCGACAGGCCGTGGATCGGGACCGCACGCAGACCCTCGGGAAGCCCCACACAGCCGTTGACCACGGTGGCGCCGACCCCCAACGCGGCCAGATGCACCAACAGGTCCCACCCGTCGACCTCGGCGGCGACCTGCCAGCGCACGCCCGCGTCGAGCAGGGCGCGGTCCAGCGCCCTGCGGTGCGGACGCCCGGCCGGGGGTACGACGAGATCCAGACCTTCGAGGTCACCGAGCCGGACCTGCCCGCGCGCGGCGAGGGGGTGCCCGTCACCGAGTACGAGCACCTGTCGGTAGGCGGCGATCTGCATGGCCTCGACCTGCCGACCGGGCGGGTCGTGGGCGACGATGGCGAGGTCGGCCTGCCCGCTGGTGACGGCGGTGAGGGCCGCGTCCCGATCAGCCGTGATCACCTGTACCCGACGGCCCCGGCGCCCGACCCGCTGGATCGCCTCGCCGATCACCCACCGCAGCGCGCCCCGCCCGGCCGCGATGGTCAGCGTCGGCGCGGACTGGTGGTGCAGCTCCCGCAGGAACTCTTCGGCCCGTCGGCGGGAGTCCAGCGCGTACGCGGCGAGCCGTTCCCCCGCGACCGTCAGGGTCAGCCGGCGACCGTCGCGTTCGTACAGCTCCACGCCGAGCGCGGCGGCCAGCTTCCGGATCTTCACGTGCAGGGAGGGCTGACTGATGTGCAACTCCCGTGCGGCGGTGGTGAAGTTGCGGTGCTCGGCGAAGACCGCGAACGAGCGTAACGGGTCGGCTTCCAGCAGGTCCCGCCCATCCATAGTCAGTGACTATAGACCAGGCATCAAACAATAGTTCTGCGCGGGCTGGGTGGGCCGCATCCTGAACGGTATGACGAACCAAGTCTCCCGGCTCGGCATCGACATCGGCCGGGTCATCATCGACGGCCCCGCCCACCCGGGCGGCGGCGACACCGCCTTCTTCAGCGGAGACGAGGCGACCATGCTGGCCACCCCCGAGGTGCCCGGTGCCGTCGACACCATCGCCCGCCTCGTCACCCTGTTCGGCGGCCAGGTATGGCTGATCTCCAAATGCGGCCCGCGCGTCCAGGCCCGTACCCTGCGCTGGCTTGCCGCCCACGACTTCCACCGGCGCAGCGGCGTCCCCCACGACCACGTCCGGTTCTGCCGGGCGCGGGCCGACAAGCGGGCCCACTGCCTCGACCTCGCCCTCACCCACTTCGTCGACGACCATCGCGAGGTGCACGCCGCCATCCGGGGAACCGTCGCCCATCAGTACTTCTTCGGGCCCCAGCGCCATCCGGTGCCCGCCTACGGCCGACCCACGCCCACCTGGGCCGATGTCGAGCGCCACATCGTCGGCTCGCTACCTACCGCGAGCCCGGCCCGCCGGTAGGACACCAGCGGCGCGTCAGGTCGGCAGGCCGGCCGGTTCGCCCTCACGGGTTGCGGTATCTCGCGCCTTACCGCTCCGCCGACACCCCGTGATGCCGCAACCCGCGAGGAGGATCCGCCCGCCGTCGACGCGCGCGGTCGGGCCACCCGATCCTGGCGACGACTAAGACACCTGGGCTCGGGTCGTGGTCAGACCCAGCCAGGTGGCGAGAGCTTCGATCTCGGCGTCGACCTCGGCGGTCATCGCCCGGGTGAAAGGGACGTCCTCGTGCAGGGCGTTGACGGTGAGGACACCCGCCTTGCGGTCGGCGGTCGCGTCCAGCTTGCCGACGAGCCGGTCATGATGGAGTACGGGCAGGGCGAAGTAGCCCCACCGACGCTTGCCCCGAGGCTTGTACATCTCCAGGAGATACTCGTAGCCGAACAACTGCTCGGTGCGTACCCGGTCGTGAATCAGCCGGTCGAACGGCGACAACAGCGCGGTGCGCCCCTCGAACGGCAGCCCGAGGTACGCCGGGTCGACCCGCCACGTCCCCGGTACGCCCTCGACCACGGCCTCCTCCCCCGCGGCACCGACGAACGGCGACTCACCCGGGGTCAGCGTCCCACCGGACCGAGCGATGCCCAATGCGGCGAGCCGACGCTCGTCGCGCAGCCGGGCCGCCTCGTCCGGATCGAGGTCGGGCAGGTCGACCGGGTACACCCGCTCGGGGAGATCCCAGTAGCGCTGCCGCCCCTTGCGACCGCAGATCGCCACCTGGCCGTGTCGAGCCAGCAGTTCGAGCATCTTGGTGACGTTTCGGTTGTTCGTCCAGCCACTCGACGGCCACGGCACCACGCTGGTGTCGGGGATGTCCCGGGACAACAGTGGTCCCCTCGCCGCCAACGCCGCCAGGATGTCCCGGCGAAACGACGCGTTCTGTTCCATCCAGGCTCGGGCGGACGGATGGGTCGCGGCGCGGGCCTCGGCGATCACGGCGGGCAGGTCACCCGGCGTCCGGATGTAGGCGACGGTCTCGACCAGGCTGCGCTCGACCTCGATCGCCCTGGTCAGGTGCGCGGGGTCGTAGGCCGGACCGAGTCGGCTCCACAGCACGAGATCGGCGCTGGGCGCGATGGCCGCCGTGGGGTCGAGCTGCAGAATCGTGAGGCGCTCGACGACCTCCACCAGGTCGCTCGGGCGCGGCGCGGCGAGCAACTGGGCCTGGACCGCGATCCGCCGGGCCTCGTCCCGCGTCAGCCGATGAACGACCACACCGCCGACCCTACCCGACCGTCGACCCTCTCAAGATCCGCGCACTTTCGGGGATATTGCCGCCTCCGGCACCTGCGACGCCGCAACATCAGGGAAGTTGCGGCCGAATGCCAGTAGCCCGAGCCGGAGAGGCGTATGCGATGAGCGCAGAGCATGTCGGCAGTTATGTGCCGGCCGACCCGTGGCCGTTGCCCCGTGGCGCCAGCGTCGCGGACCACATCGTGCAGCGGCTCGCCTGCTGGGGCGTACGCCGCTACTTCGGCTTTCCCGGCGACGGCATCAACGGGATGACCTCGGCCCTGCAACGCACCAACGAGCAGGTGCAGTTCGTCCAGGTGCGACACGAGGAGACCGCCGGGTTCGCCGCGTCGGCGCACGTCAAGTACGGCGGTGGGCCGCTCGGCGCGGTGCTGGTGACAAGTGGTCCCGGTGCCATCCACGCGCTCAACGGTCTCTACGACGCAAAACTGGATCATCAGCCGGTGGTCGCCCTGGTCGGGCACACCGCGCTCACCGCCGAGGGCGGCGGCTACTACCAGGAGGTGGACCTGCTCGCCCTCTACAAGGACGTGGCGGCGGCGTTCCTGGCCCAGCTCGACCACCCGTCCCAGGTACGCCACCTGGTGGACCGGGCGTGCCGGACCGCGCTGGCCCGGCGTACCGTCACCGCCCTGGTGCTGCCGCTCGACGTGCAGGACCTGCCGGCGGTGCCCAACCCGCCGCACGCGCACGGCTTCTACCACACCAGCAGTGTGCCGAGCAGCGGCCCGACGGTGCCGCCGGAGCCGGACATCCGGCACGCCGCCGAGGTGCTGAGCAGCGGCGAGCGGGTGGCCATGCTGGTCGGCCAGGGCGCGCTCGGTGCCGAGAACGAGGTACGCGAGATCGCTCATCGCCTGGGCGCGGGGGTGGCGACGGCACTGCTCGGGTTCACCGCCGTGGATCACCGCGAGCCCTGGGTGACCGGTGCCATCGGCCTGCTCGGCACCCGGCCCAGCTGGCAGCTGATGAACCAGTGCGACCGGCTGCTCATCGTCGGCAGCAACATGCCGTACTCGGAGTTCTATCCGCCACCCGGTCAGGCGCGGGCGGTGCAGATCGATCATGACGGCACCCAGCTCGGTCTGCGTTACCCGACGGAGGTGAACCTGACCGGCGACGCCGCACCGACCCTGCGGGCGCTGCTGGCCGCACTCGGCCCCGGACCGGGACCGACCCGCTGGCGGGAGACCATCGCCGGGGCCACCGCCGCGTGGCGGCAGTCGCAGCGGGAACTGGCCGAGCAGGACGCCCGCCCGGTCAACCCGCAGCTGCTCTTCGCCAGCCTCAGCGAACGTCTGCCCGACGACGTGATGCTCGCCGTCGACTGCGGCACGACCACCGCCTGGTACGCCCGGCACGTCAAGGTGCGTCCGGGGATGCTGGCCAGCCTGTCCGGCACCCTGCTCTCCATGGGCGGCGCCATGCCGTACGCGCTGGCGGCCAAGTTCGCCCACCCGGACCGCCCACTGGTGGCCCTGATCGGCGACGGCGCGATGCAGATGAACGGGGTCAACGAGCTGATCACGGTGGCGAAGTACTGGCAGAGCTGGGCCGATCCCCGGTTCGTGGTGCTGGTGCTCAACAACCGGGACCTGGCCTTCGTCAGCTGGGAGCAGCGCTCCGACGAGGGCACCCCGATGTTCCCGGACAGTCAGCAGCTGCCCGACATCGCGTACCACCGGTGGGGTGAGGTGCTGGGGCTGCGCGGCGAGCTGGTCGACCGCCCGGACCAGGTGGCCGACGTCTGGGACCGGGCCCTACGCGCCGACCGGCCGACGGTGATCAACGCGCTGGTCGACCCCGCCGAGCTGATGATGCCCCCACACTTCACCACCGAACAGGCCCGCAAGACCGCCGCCGCGGTGCTGCGCGGCGACACCGACTGGGCCGGCATCATCCGCCGCGGCATCCCCAGCGTCGTGACCACCTACCGCCCCCGCCGCCCCTGACCCCTCACCCACCCCACTTCGCCCTGTTGATCATGAGGTTGCGGCACTCATGGAGAGCTTGCCGGCAACCTCATGATCAACGGGACGGGATCTCGGGAGTGTGGGTGGGGTCAGCCGCGGCCTTGGAGCCAGCGACGGAGGTCGGACAGGGGGTTGTCGGGGGTGCGGCGGGGATCGGGGAGCGGATCGCGTTCGACGGGGCGGCGGGGGGTGCCGACGAGTTCGCGGCTGGGCGGGGTGAACTCCTCTTCCGGCTGGCCCTCGACCGCCGTGCCGATGATCCGGGCGACCGCGTCGATCACCCGGGCCTGCACGGCGGCACCGACGTGGTCGGTCGGATCGTCCGGGTTGGCGGCGATACCGGCGACCGCGACCTGCGGGGTGTACCCGACGAAGCTCTCCGTGGCGGCCTGGTCGGAGCTGCCGGTCTTGCCGGCCACCGGGCGCCCGTCGAGAATCCGGCTCACAGCGGTGGCGGTGCCGCCGTTGCACTGCCCGAAGGCGGACTGCTGACCCACCGGGCAGCGCGCCGCGTCGGTTGCGGCGCGGGCCACGTCGGGGTCGAGCACCTCGCGGCAGTCCGGGTCGCCGACCGGCAGCCGCTGCCCGTCCGGCGCGGTCACCGACACCACCGGCAGCGGCGCGCAGTACGTCCCCTCGGCCGCCACCGTCGCGTACGCGTTGGCCAGGTCGAGTGGGGTGGTGGCGGCCACGCCGAGGGTGAACGCGCCCCAGTCGGCCGCGTCGTTCTCGGCGAAGTCGGCGTCGGACTCGGCGCGGAAGGTGATGCCCAGTCGCTCGGCCATCTCGACCACCTTCTCCGGCCCGACCTGCTCGGCCAGCCAGACGAAGTAGGTGTTCACCGAGCGGCCGAAGCCGTCCCACATCATCCGGTAGCCGTCCATCCACTCCGGGTTGGAGTTGGCCGGGCACCAGCGGCCGTCGCAGCTGCTCTCCCCCTCGGCCGGGTACCGGGTGGGCAGCCGACTCGGCGCGTCGAAGCCGGTGGACAGGGTCCGTCCGGATTCCAGCGCGGCGAGCATGGTGAACAGTTTGACGGTGGAGCCCGCCTGGTAGCCGGCGACACCGGTGCCGCCGGAGATCAACGGGTTGACGGTGTTCGGGTAGTTGACCTGCCCGTCGGGGTTGCTGTCGAGGCTGTAGTGCCGGTTGACCGCCATCGCCAGGACGCGACCGGTGCCCGGCTCAACGGCGGCGATCGGTACCGCGCGCGGGTTGTCGTACCCGTAGATGTCGGTGGCCTGGCGCTGCGCGGTGGCCTGGATCTGCGGGTCCAGCGTGGTGACCACGGTGTAGCCGCCACGTCGTAGCGCCTGCTCCCGCTCCTGCGCGGTGTCGCCGAACTCCGGCTGGCTGACCCACCAGCGGCGCAGGTAGTCGCAGAAGAAGCCCCATTCTTCGCCCCCGCCGGCGGTGGCGGCACAGCCGTTGGCCTGCTCGCTCGGGTCCAGCGTCAACGCCTCGGCCCGGGCGTCGGCAGCCTGCGCAGCGGTGATCGCGCCCGTCTCGACCATGGAGTCCAGCACGTACCCCCGGCGCTCCAACGCCGCGTCGGCGTCGCCGTCGATCGGGCTGTACGCCTCCGGCGACTGCACCAGGCCGGCGAGCAGCGCCGCCTCGGCGAGGGTCAGGTCGGCCGGCGCCTTGGAAAAGTAACGCTGGCTCGCGGCGGCCACCCCGTACGCCCCGGAGCCGAAGTACGCGATGTTCAGGTAGCGGTTGAGGATCTCGTCCTTGCCGAGACGCTGCTCCAGCGCGTTGGCGTACCGAATCTCCTGGAGCTTGCGCCCGATGGTCGGTTCGGTGGCCGCGGCCCGCTCTTCCGCCGTGCGGTTCGGATCGGTCTTGAGCACGTTGCGGACGTACTGCATGGTCAGCGTCGAGCCGCCCTGCCCGCTGCCCTCGGTGACGTTGCTGACCACCGCCCGGAGCATGCCGCGCAGGTCGACCCCGCCGTGCTCGTAGAAGCGCCGGTCCTCGGCAGCCACGATGGCCTGACGCATCACCGGCGCGATCTCCGCCAGCGCCACGTCGGTCCGGTTGACGTCGTAGAACGTGGTGATCAACGTCTTGCCGTCGTTGGCGTAGAGGTAGGACCGTTGCGGGGTGGCCGGGGTCCGCAACGCGTCGGGCAGCGCGGCGTAGTTCCCGAGTGCCGCCTTCGCGGCGAAACCGAGCAACAGGTTGCCCGGCAGCGCGGCGACCGCCAGGACCAGGCCGGCGAGCACGCCGGCCAGTACGACGGTGAACAGCCGCGACAGCGGCGTAGGGGTGGCCATGGTCCCCAGGATTGCCGCGAATGCCACCTTCCGGCCACCACAATTGGCTAGTTGTCAGGCAATTCACCGCTATTTGCCAGCCACTGCTGCCCTGGTCGTGGAGCAGATCGCCGGATTTGGTGCGAGAGGCGACAGGCGGCGCAGTCGGTCGCAGGACAGACAACGGTTCCGACTTGTCGGCAACCTGGCACGTCGACCTTGTCGGCGACCTTGGCGCCTCGACGCCATCGCCGGTCAACTAACGATGCCTGTCACGCACCTGCCGCACCATGCCGCCCGAGGCGGTCTACTCAAGCCGTTCCGAGTGGGCCCGCGCCGCCGGGGCCCATCGGCGCCGGCGGACCGGCGGTGGCGACGCTGGCGCTGGTGGCGTCCCGGAGGATCTCCCGGGGCAGCAGGCGGCCCGAGCGGTAGCAGATGCCGATGCCGGAGATCAACACGAAGATCGCTCCGAAGGTCTGCAACGAACCGATCAACGCCCCGCCGAGGCCGAGCAGCGGGCTGGCGATAATCAGCATCGTCCCGTCCCCGATGCTGAACATCCCCGAACGGGCCACCGCCCAGCCGGTGAGCAGCCAGCCCGCGCTGTAACAGGTGGCGCCGACCAGCACCAGCGATCGGGCGTTGGTGCCAAACACCGGGGTCTGCTCGGACAGCCCCGCGAACGGCAGCATGAGCACCGTGCCGGCGATGCTGACCAGCAGGCCGGCCACCGCGGCGTGCCGGCTGCGGGTGGCGGCGAGCAGCCCGGTCAGCCCGAGCAGGGCCAGCAGGCCGAGCCAGACCGCGGCAACCCAGCCGATCAGGTACAGCGCCCGGCCGTCGGCCGGATACGGGTCGTTGCCCACCCCACCGTCGCTGGCCATCGCGACCGCGCCGTAGAGAATCGCGTACGCCGGCAGCAACCAGACCGCAGCGCGGGCCAGCCGCCGCAGCGACCAGGCCCAGCTGGCGTTGGTGGCGGGCCCGGGTGGTGCCGGCTCGTCGATGAAGGGAAGAACGCCGAACCCCCCACCCGTACGCCGGGTGCCCATCGGCCCCTTCGGGTCATGGGCTCCGGGCACCTCCGGCGTGGACCACAATCGCCGCACCGGCTCCATGCGTCACCTCGCTCACCTGCGGGCGGTGCCGGGACGCGCCGAGGCGCCCCGATGCCTGGTCACCACCCGTACTACGACCGATGGTGGCAGGCACCGGGACGCCTCATGAGTCTTTCTCGCATTTGTCGCCGGGTCCGAGCCCGGCCGGCGGAACCCGACCCCGCGACTGCGCGAGACCACCTGTCAGACACTCGGTCGGTGCCCCGCCCTCGCCCGGGTTACGGCATCCCGCGCCCACCAGGCACGCGGAGGCCGCGAGTTGCGGCATCCCGCGCCGACCAGCCAGGCGGAAAGCGCGAGTTGCGGCATCCCGCGCCAACCAGCCACGCGCAGACCACACCTTGCGGCATCCCGGGCCGGCCGCATCCCGGACCGACCAGGCACACGGCAGAGACCCGCGAGTTGCGGCTTCCCGGGCCATCTGGCGGCGCGTAGACCGCACCTTGCGGCATCCCGGGTCGTCTGGCGGCGGCGGAGACCGCGAACCCGGGCAGGACGCGAACCGGCCCGAACCGCTACAGCGGTTCGGGCCGGCACCGGATCGGGTCAGCCGCGCTCGCGCTGATCCGAGGTGTCGTTGAGCAGGGCAGCCGGGGAAACCGGCTCCGGCGCGGGCAGCCCTTGCGGGCTGTTGCCGCCGGTGGCCTGCGCCTCGGCTACGCGTACCTCGTTGTGGATCTCCTGGGCCGCGGCGGCGGCGGCCTGCGCGGCCTCCGCGGCCTCCCGCTCGACGGCGCTGGCATCATCGGAGGCCTCCTTGCTCGGCGCGTCGCCGACCATCTGACCCAGACCGCCGAGTGCGCCGCCCATGCCCTCCAGAGCCTTGGTGAGCTCGGTCGGCACGATCCACACCTTGTTGGCCGTGCCGTTGGCGATCTGCGGCAGGGCCTGGAGGTACTGGTAGGCGAGCACCTTCTGGCTCGGGTTGGCCTGGTGGATGGCGTCGAACACGGTACGGATCGCCTTTGCCTGACCCTCGGCCTGCAGGATCCGGGCCTGCCGGTCACCGTCGGCGCGCAGCACCGCCGCCTGCTTCTCACCCTCGGCCGAGAGGATCTGCGACTGCTTGTGCCCCTCGGCGTTCAGGATCGCCGCCCGGCGGTCCCGCTCGGCGCGCATCTGCTTCTCCATGGAGTCGCGGATGCTCGGCGGCGGCTCGATCGCCTTGATCTCCACCCGGGTCACCTTGATGCCCCAGCGACCGGTGGTCTCGTCCAGTACGCCGGAGAGGTGTCGGTTGATCTCTTCCCGGCTGGTGAGCGCCCGCTCCAGGTCCAGCGAGCCGATCACGTTACGCAGCGTGGTGACGGTCAGCTGCTCGATCGCCTGGAGGAAGTTGGAGATCTCGTAGGTGGCCCGGACGGAGTCCACCACCTTGAAGTAGAGGACGGTGTCGATCGACACGACCAGGTTGTCCGAGGTGATCACCGGCTGCGGCGGGAAGCTGACCACCTGCTCGCGCATGTCGACCTTGGTGCGTACCGCGTCGATGAACGGCACGAGAATGTTGAGGCCGGGATTCAGCGTGCGCTTGTACCGGCCGAGCCGCTCGACGACGTCCTGACGCTGCTGCGGCACGATCCGCACCGACTTGGCCAGGGTGACCACGGCGATCAGCGCCACTGCTATCAATAGGGCGGGAACTACGAACTCCATCCGTTCACCTTTCCGCTTCGGGTAGCTCACCGGGAGTGGTGACGTCCCGCCAGACCAGGGCTACCGCTCCCTTGACCTGGATAACCTGCACCCGCTCGCCGGGTGCGAAAACCTGGGTGGCGTCGTAGGCGCGAGCGCTCCACACCTCGCCGTCGATCTTCACCATGCCCCGGTCGGCGTCCACGTGCTCAAGCACCAGGGCGGTCGAGCCCTCGATGGCCTCGACCCCGAAGGTGGTGTCGTCGCTGTCGGAGCTGGTCTGTTTGTGTCGTTGAATGACCGGTCGCGCGGCGAACACGGTCAGCGCGGAGACGACCGCGAAGACCACCGCCTGCACGGCCACCGGCGCACCCAGCGCGGCGGCACCCGCAGCGGCGAACGCGCCGACCGCAAACATGATCAGGAACAGGGTCGCCGTGAAGATCTCAGCGACCGCCAGCACCACACCCAGCACGATCCACAACACGGCATCCACGTAACGATCGTGACATGTCCGTGCACGTGTCATCGAACTGTCATGATCATAGGGCGACCCTACCGACATCGAGGGAGACTTCGTGCCCCTGCGTCCCGAAACCGCCCGGCAGGTCGACGCTCTGGTGGCCGACGCGCAGTCCGCCGGCCACGTCCCATCGCTGATCATCGGCGTAGTCCGCGACGGCACGCTGGCCCACCTAGCCGCCGCCGGCACGCAGCCGCACCCCGACGCCGATCTCCAGTACCGGATCGGTTCGATCACCAAGACGATGACCGCCGTGCTGGTGATGCAGGAACGCGACGCCGGCCGGCTGGCACTGGACGACCCGCTGCGCCGGCACCTGCCCGAGGCCGCCGCGGCCGGGGCGGTCACCCTGCGGCAGTTGCTCGGGCACGCCGGCGGTCTGCAACGCGAACCCGACGGCCCGTGGTGGGAACGCAGCGAGGGCGTCGACCTGACCGCCCTGCTTACCGGATTCACCACCGCGAAGGTCGCGCATCCGCCGCACCGGGTCTGGCACTACTCCAACCTGGCGTACGGGCTGCTCGGCGGCGCGCTGGAGCGGGTCACCGGTACGCCCTGGGCCCAACTGGCGCGGGAGCGGATCCTGGAGCCGCTCGGGCTGCACCGCACCACCTACGCGGCCACCGAGCCGTTCGCCCGTGGCTACGTGCTGCACCCCTGGCACGACACGCTACGGGAGGAGCCACGAACCGACAGCCGGGCGATGGCGCCGGCCGGTCAGCTCTGGTCCACCGTCACCGATCTCGCCCGCTGGGCGGCCTTCCTCGCCGACCCGGATCCGGCCGTACTCAGCCCCGCCACCCTCGATGAGATGTGCGCCCCGGTGATCCTCAGCGACCTGGACGCCTGGCGCGGCGGATACGGCCTCGGTATCCAGCTCACCCGCGACGGCGACCGGATCCACGTCGGGCACGGCGGCTCGATGCCCGGTTACGTCGCCACGCTGGCCGTGCACCGCCCCAGCCGCACCGGCGTCGTCGGCTTCGCCAACTCGTACGGCTTCCGCACCGGTGGGATCGGGCCGCTCGGCCACCGGGTCCTCACCCACGTGCTCGACGTCGAGCCCGTGCCGGCCCGGCCGTGGCAGCCGGCCGAGGCCCCACCGCCGGCCGACCTGTCCCCGCTTACCGGCCGCTGGTGGTGGATGGGTACCGCGCTCGACGTCAGCTGGGACCACACCACCGGGGAACTGGTCGGCGCGTCACGCGGCGACCGGATCAGTCGCTACGCCCCCGAGGGGCCCGACCGGTGGCGCGGCGTCAGCGGCGTCGAGAACGGCGAGGTCCTGACGGTGTTGCGCGACGAGACGGGTCGCCCGGTCGCGCTGGACATCGCCACCTTCGTCTTCACCCGTTCCCCGGACGACGAACCCTGACCCGGCGTGACGTGCCTCGCCGCGCGCAGACCCGGCTCGGCCAACAGATCGGGCACGTGTCGGCGGCGTCTGCCGCCGACCGGGCGAGGCCGTCAGACCGGGGTGGAGCGGACCACCACCGCCTCCGGCGCCGCTGGTGGCGGCGGTGGCGTCGGCGTCGGCCGTTGCCGGGACAGGCGGCGCACGGCGGTGTTGAGCACCGCGATCAGCGGTACGGCGACGAGCGCGCCGACGATGCCCTCCAGCACCACCCCGGCGGTCACCGCCAACACCACGGGCAGCGGATGCAACGCCACCGCCCGACCCATGATCCACGGTTGCAGGACGTTGCCCTCCACCTGCTGCACCACGATCACCGCACCGAAGATGATCAGGGCGGTGACCCAGCCGGCGTCCACCAACGCCACGAGGACCGCGACCGCGCCGGACAGCGTCGCGCCGACGATCGGAATGAACGCGCCGAGGAACACCAGCGCCGTCAGCGGGAAGGCGAACGGCACGTCAAACAGCACCAGGGCGATCCCGATGCCCACGGCGTCGATGAACGCCACCAGCACCGTGGCGCGTACGTAGGCGACCAACGTCCGCCAGGAGGCCCGGCCGGCGTCGTCTACCCGCCAGCGGGCGGCGACCGGGAACGTCCCGACCAGGAACCGCCAGATCCGGTCGCCGTCGCGGAGGAAGAAGAACGTGGCGAACAGCACCAGCAGCGCGCCGGTGAACACCTCGACCACGGTGCCTGCCGTCGCGAGCGCGTTGCTGGTCAACGCCTGCGAGTTCTCGTTGATCCAGTTCTGCCCGGCCTCGATGTACCTGTCGAGTTGGGTGTCGGAGAGGTTCAACGGGCCGTCGCGCAGCCAGGTCTGGATCTGCCCGATGCCGGCCGCGGCGCTGGCGCTGAGCTCCGGCAGGCCCGCGATGAACTCGTTGACCACCAAGGTCAGTGTGCCGACCACTGCGGCCAGCCCGCCGATGAGCACCACGGCGGTGGCCAGCGTACGCGGCAACCGGGCGCGCAGCAGCCAGCCGACGGCCGGCGCCAGCAGGGCGGCGAGCAGCAACGCCACCAGCAACGGGACGATGACGACACGGATGGCGCCGAAGATCCGCAGCAACGCCCAGCCGACGATCCCGATGACCAGGAGCCGCCACGACCAAGCGGCGGCGATGCGCAGGCCCCTCGGCACGTCCGCGTCGTCGCGGCTGGTCGTGGAGACGGCCGCGTCGTCCGTCGGCGTCACCGGTTCGGGAATCAGCCGGTCCCGCTCGGCCGCCCGCTCGATGCGCCGCGCGTTCTCCCGCTCGCGGGCGGCACGCACCGACTCGCGTCCCGTCGCGTACGCCTGACGCAACCGCTGTCGCAGTTGCTCTAACCGGCTCACGTGCGTACCCCCGGGGGTGGTAGGGATCAGGCCGTTCACGGTAGCGGTCGACGTCCTCGCCGGTGGGGCCGGCGGCTCAGTCCGGTTCGGTCACGAAGTCGATCAGCCGCTCCATCGCGTTGATCAGCGGCGTCTCCACGTCGGCGAAGCTGTCCACCCGGGACAGGATCAGCCGCCACAGTTCGGCCGGTTCGGCGACACCGAGCGCGGCGCAGACGCCTTCCTTCCAGGGCCGTCCCGGCGGCACCACCGGCCACGCCGCGATGCCCAGCGCGGCCGGTTTCACCGCCTGCCAGACGTCGACGTAGGGGTGACCGGTGACCAGGACGTGCGGCGAGTTGACCCGGGCCACGATGCGACTCTCCTTGGAGCCGGGCACGAGGTGGTCGACCAGCACACCGAGCCGACGGCCCGGGCCCGGCCCGAAGTCGCGTACCTCGGCGTCGAGCGCGTCGATGCCGGACAGCGGTTGCACCACCACACCCTCGATGCGCAGGTCGTCGCCCCAGATCCGCTCGACGAGGGCGGCGTCGTGCACACCCTCGACCCAGATCCGGCTGGCCCGGGCGACCCGGGCGCGTACCCCGTCCACCGCCACGGACCCTGAGGCGGTACGCCGCCGGGCCGCCGGCACCGGCGGCCGGGTGGGACGGCGCAGGGTGACCGGGCGGCCGTCGAGCAGGAACGCCGCCGGCAACAGCGGAAAGTTGCGCCGCCGACCGTGCCGGTCCTCCAGCACCACCGCACCGGATTCGAAGCCGACGACCGCCCCGCAGAAACCGGATTCGGCGTCCTCGACCACGAGGTCCGCTTCGGCGTCGACCTCCGGGGTCACCTTCCGCCGCCGCCAGTCCCCCGCCAACACGTCCTCGCCGTACCGCCGCCCCATCCCGTCACGCTAAGCCCGCCACTACCACGCCCCAACCCCGACACACCCCGTCCCTACCTTCCGATCGCGATCATGCAGTTGTGGCACCTGACAAAAGCCGTGAAGGGAAGCCAACCGCCCACCGCAACTGCATGATCGGCGCGACGGGGAGGCGGCGGCGCGGCAGTCGAGACACGGACCGGCGTCACCACGTACTCTTTCGGCATGTCCACCCCCGCTGCGGGTGCGGCCATCCTCGCGCCGCGCCGGTCGAGCCGGTTCGTTGCCTGGGTGCGCGCGTGGCGCGCCGGGTTGGTGCCCTTCGACGAGGTCGCCGACGCCGTCGCCGGCACCGAGGAGCACCTGGTCGCCGACGCGCCCGGCACCTGGACCGACGTACCGCTACGGGAGGCGCTGCCCACCCTGGCCAAGCTTTCGCCGGACGAGATCCGGCTGGTGCTGCCGGCGCCGGGCGACCCGCGCGGCCTACCCGGCCCGGGCGACTTCGCCGGCGCCGCGCTGGTTGCCGGCGAGGCCGTGATAGCCGGCGGGCTAGGGCTGATCCCCGAGGTACGCGTACACACCTCTGGTTCCGGCGACACCTTCGAGACGGTGCTCTGGCGAGTGCACCCGCTGCCGGCGGACGCTCCCGCCGCCTGCCTCACCCTGCCCGGTGCCGCCGAAGCGGAGGCGGAGCTGGCCGCCGCGCTGGCCGACACCACAGCCGCGCTCACCCGCCTCGACGTGGCCCAGTGGCGTCCGGAGTTGGCCGGCGCCCTGGAGGCGTTGCGTCGCCCCGACGGCACCACCGACCTGCCCCCCGGGTTCGACCCGCGCTCGCGCCGGCTGTTCGCCCGGGCCGCCGTGCTCGACCGGGTCCTCGCCCTGGCCGGGCACGCGGCACCCGGCGGCGCGGTCAACAACTACGAGGCCCAGCAGCGCGACGCCGCCCTGCGCCCCCTCACCGCCGCCTGCCGTCAGGCCCTCGTCGCCGCCTGCAACGCCCCCCTGCGCCCCTGACCCCACCCGGCACCCGGCACCCGGCACCCGGCACCCGGCACCCGGCACCCGCGATCTTGCATTTTTGGTCGGGACAAAAGCGGATGGAGGCCGTATTGCGGCGACCACAAGTGCAAGATCGCGGGGCGCGGGTGGCCGTTCAGGGGGTGTGGGCGGCGAGGAAGATCCGGACTGCCTCGTCGGCCCAGCGGTGCAGGTCCGCCTCGGAGAAGGACACGCGAACGGCGAACATCGCCTCGTTGAGCGGAATCGACAGGATCAGATAGTTCAGGTACTGCGCCGCGAGCAGCGGGTCGGGCGCGCGCAGCAGGCCCCGCTCGGCGAGACGGGTGATGGCCGCGGCGAGAGTGGCGTGGCCACGTTCGGGCGCGGCGCGGTGCCACGCCCGGGCCAGCTCAGGAAAGCGGCCCGCCTCGCCGATCAGCATCCGACGCAACTGGAGCAGGTGCGGGGCGGTGACCGTGGCGATGTGCTCGCGGGCGAAGGCCCGCAGGTCCCGTGGCAGGTCGTCGGAGTCGGCCAGGGCCTCGACGTACGCCGAGCCGGCCCGCTCGGCCTCGGCGATCGCGCCGGTGAACACCGCCTCGAAGAGGCCGTGTTTGTCGGTGAAGTGCGCATACACGGTCACCTTGGAGACGCCGGCACGGGCGGCGATCCGGTCCATCCCGGCGGCCACGTAGCCGTGTTCGAGGAACTCGATCAGAGCGGCGTCGAGGATCCCGCGCCGGTTGACGTCCTTTCGCACACCGTAACTGTACTGTACGGTTCAGTTCATGCCGATGGTCACCTCACGGGACGGCACGCGCATCGCCTACCAACGCGAGGGCGCCGGCCCGCCGCTGATCCTCATCGACGCCGCCGGGCACTTCCGCGCCAACAGCCCACTCAGTGAACTCGCCGACCTGCTCATACCCCACTTCACCATCTACCGCTACGACCGTCGTGGGCGTGGGGACAGCGACGACACCCCGCCCTACGCCCCCGAACGCGAGGTCGAGGATCTCGCCGCGCTGATCGCCGCGGCGAAGGCGCCCGCCGCGTTGTACGGGTACTCCTCGGGTGGTCTGCTCGCGTTGCACGCGGCCGCCGCCGGCCTCGACGTACGACGACTGGTCCTGTTGGAGCCACCGCTCAGCGTCGACGATGACGAAACCGGCAAGCGGGCCTTCACCGCGACCCTGAGCCGACTGGGCGGTGCCGAGGCGGTGACGTTCTTCCTGACCTCCATCGGCGTACCCGAGCAACTGCTGTCCGGGATGCGCGACACGCCACACTGGAACGCCATGGTCTCGGTGGCGCACACCCTGGCCTACGACAGCCTGCTGAGCGAAGCCACCGGGCCGACGGTGCTCGCCCGGGTCACCACCCCGGCGCTGGTTCTGCACAGCGCCGGCAGCACCGACGACCTGGCCGAGATGGCCGCCACCATGGCCGGCTTGTTGCCCGCCGCCGAGCAGCGCGGCCTGCCCGGCGAGTGGCACGGTGTGCCAGCGACCGTCCTCGCCCCGGTGCTCGCCGAATTCCTGTGCCGCGACGCGGCACGCCAGTGACCCGGCGCCGGCTCAGATCTCGTCGATCAGGTCGGCGACCGAGTTGACGATGCGGGAGGGTCGGTACGGATAACGTTCCGCCTCCACCCGGGAACTGATCCCGGTCAGCACCAGGATGGTCTCCAGCCCGGCCTCCAGGCCGCAGAGGATGTCGGTGTCCATCCGGTCACCGATCATCGCGGTGCTCTCCGAGTGTGCGTTTATCGTGTTCAGGGCCGACCGCATCATCATCGGATTGGGCTTGCCGACGAAGTACGGCTCCACTCCGGTGGCCTTCGAGATCATCGCGGCCACCGAGCCGGCGGCCGGCAGGGCACCCTCCACCGAGGGCCCGGTGGCGTCGGGGTTGGTGCAAATGAACCGCGCCCCGTCGTTGATCAGCCGGACCGCCTTGGTGATCGCCTCGAAGCTGTAGGTGCGGGTCTCCCCCAGCACCACGTAGTCGGGGGCGAAGTCGCTGAGCACGTAGCCCACCGCGTGCAGAGCGGTGGTCAGCCCGGCCTCCCCGATGACGTACGCGGTGCCGCCCGGCCGCTGGTCGGCCAGGAACTGGGCGGTGGCCAGGGCGGACGACCAGATCGCCTGCTCCGGCACGTCCAGGCCCATCCGGGCCAACCGGGCCTGGAGGTCGCGCGGAGTGTAGATGGAGTTGTTGGTCAGCACCAGGAACGGCTTGCCGGAGGCACGCAGCCGCTTGACGAACTCCGGCGCGCCCGGCACCGGCTGGCCCTCGTGCACCAGCACGCCGTCCATGTCGCTGAGCCAACTCTCGACGGGCTTACGGTCCTGCATGATCATCCCCAGGGGTGTCGTCGGGTTCGCCGCGGCGGTCAGGACGGACGGCGGGGTGGGACGCAGCAGACCGTGGGACAGCTGTCCCACATCGGCAGCTCGCCCAGCCGACGACGCAGCTCCGCGCCGTCCGGGTCAATCCGTTCCCGCACCAGTTCCCGAACCATGGTCACGTAGCGCGGGTCGGTGCCGGGGGTACCGGCGCGGACGAAGTCCACCCCGAGCCTCTTGGCCGTGTCCAACGCCTCGGTGTCCAGGTCCCACACCACCTCGAGGTGGTCGGAGACGAATCCGATCGGGCTGACCACCACCCCGGTCACGCCCTGCTCGGCGAGCGTCTCCAGGTGGTCGTTGATGTCCGGCTCCAGCCACGGCACGTGGGGCGGGCCGGACCGGCTCTGCCAGACCAGGTCGTACGGCAGATCCGGGGCCGCCGCCGCGTGCACCAGCCGGGCCGTCTCGGCGAGTTGGGCGGTGTACCGGCCGCCGTGCGGGCCTGCGCTGTCGGCCGCCGAGATCGGCACCGAGTGTGCGGTGAACACGAGCCGGGTGCTGTCCCGCCGCGCCGGGTCTAGTTGGGCGAGCGCGGAGCGCACCGCGTCGACGTGCGGCTCGACGAAGCCGGGATGATCCCAGAACTGGCGCAGCTTCTCGATCACGGGCGCGTCCGGGCCGACCGCCGCCCGTGCGGCGGCAATGTCCTCCTGGTACTGCCGGCAGGAGGAGTATCCGCCGAAGGCGCTTGTGACGAAGGCCAGCGCCCGTCGTACGCCGTCGTCGCGCATCTGGGCCACCGTGTCGGCGAGCATCGGATCCCAGTTCCGATTGCCCCAGTACACCGGCAGGTCGAGCCCGTTGGCGGCGAAGTCGGCGCGGACCGCCGCCAACAGCTCCCGGCACTGCTGGTTGATCGGAGAGACCCCGCCGAAGTGCTGGTAGTGCTCGGCGACCTCGGTTAGCCGCTCCGGCGGCACGCCCCGTCCCCGGGTCACGTTCTGCAGGAACGGCAGCACGTCGTCGGGCCCTTCCGGGCCACCGAAGGACACCAGCACCACCGCGTCGTACGCCATGGGTCCATTCTTGCCGGTGGCCTGCGGCGTCCCGGCAACGCCCCCGGGTCCCGGTCGTTAACAGCGCCCCGGCTACACCTCAGGCGCCGACTGCGTGGTAACCGCCATCGACGTGCACGATCTCGCCGGTGGTCGCCGGGAACCAGTCCGACAGCAGGGCGAGACAGGCCCGGGCGGCCGGTTCCTGGTCGGTGAGGTCCCAGCCCAGCGGGGCACGTCCGGCCCAGGCGTCCTCGAACTGCTCGAAGCCGGGGATGGACTTCGCGGCCATGGTGCGCAGCGGACCGGCGGCCACCAGGTTGCTGCGGATGCCCTGCTTGCCCAGGTGCAGGGCGAGGTAGCGGGAGGCCGACTCCAGCCCGGCCTTGGCCACGCCCATCCAGTCGTACACCGGCCACGCCTGGCTGGCGTCGAAGGTCAGACCGACCACCGAGCCGCCCGGCGACATCAGCGGCAGCGCAGCGACGGCAAGGGACTTGTAGGAGTACGTCGAGACGTGCAGCGCCGTCGCCACGTCGTCCCAGGAGGCGTCGAGGAACCCGCCGCCGAGGCAGCTCTGCGGGGCGAAACCGATCGAGTGCACCAACCCGTCGAGGCCGTCGACGTGCTCGCGGACCTTGTCGGCCAGCCCGGCGAGATGCTCGGGGTCGGTCACGTCCAGCTCGATCACGGGTGCCGGCTCGGGCAGCCGCTTGGCGATCCGCTCCACCAGTGACAGTCGGCCGTAGCCGGTGAGCACGACCTGGGCGCCGTTCTCCTGGGCGAGCTTGGCCACCGAGAAGGCGATCGAGGCGTCGGTGATGACGCCGGTGACGAGCAGCCGCTTACCGGCCAGCAGTCCGGACATTACGCTCATTCCTCCGTGCTCAGGATTCAGTGGCCCATGCCCAGGCCACCGTCGACCGGGATGACCGCGCCGGAGACGTACCCGGCGCTGTCGCCCGCCAGCCAGGTGATCACCGCGGCGACCTCGTCCGGGCTGGCCATCCGACCCGCCGGGATCGACTTGAGGATCTCGGCCTTGCGCTGGTCGGTCAGCCCGGCGGTCATGTCGGTCTCGATGAAGCCCGGCGCGACCACGTTTGCGGTGATGTTCCGGCCGCCCAGCTCCCGGGTGATCGAGCGGGCCACCCCGACCAGGCCGGCCTTGCTGGCCGCGTAGTTGACCTGGCCGGCACCGCCGGAGAGGCCGACCACCGAGGAGACGAAGATCATGCGCCCCCACCTGGCCCGCAGCATCTTTCCGGAGGCCCGCTTGGCGCAGCGGTACGCGCCGGTCAGGTTGGTGTCCAGCACCCGGGTGAACTGCTCCTCCGACATGCGCAGCAGCAGCGTGTCGTCGGTGATGCCCGCGTTGGCGACCAGCACCTCCACCGGTCCCAGTTCCGCTTCGACCGCCGCGAAGGCCGCCTCGACGGACTCGCTGTCGGTGATGTCACACCGCACGCCGAACAGCCCGTCCGGCGCCCCGCTGCCCCGGTGGGTGATCGCCACCCGGTCACCCTGCTTGGCGAAGGCCTGGGCGATGGCCAGACCGATCCCCCGGTTGCCCCCGGTAACCAGCACAGTTCGTGACACGGTGCGTCCCCTCCCAAAGATCGCTGCGGCTTGGAGACTAGGCGCTACCGCACGGTAATCACTAACCCGCCGCACGTCGTACCCGGGTACCACTGGATGGATCACTCCCTGGTCGCACGACGGAGCCGGCCACTGGAACTACCCTGCCGGGATATGGACCGCAGTACCGTCCGTGCCGCCCTGGCCGGGCTGCGCCGCACCGTGGTGGGGCCGGACTATCCGGCGCGCCGCCGACCACTGGACCGGTTGCGACACCGGCCCCGCACCGCCGCCGTCCTGCGGACGACCGGCCTGCTGCTTCTCCTCGGGCTGGCCCTGATCACCGCGCAGTTTCTGCTGGACACGCGGCGCCTGCCCATCGCCACCGCGTGGGTCATCGCCCTGCTCACCGTCGCGCCGCTGCCCCTGCTGCCCACCCGACCACTGCTGGCCTGGCGGATCATGTTCATCGGGCAACTGTTCGGCACCTTCAACCGGCGTACGACCGACAACGCCGTGGTGCTCGGCCCCGCCACGTACGAGTTCTGGCCGTGGAACCCGACACAGATCCTGGTCATCATCGTCGTGCTGATCACCGTGGCGGCACGGGTCGACCGGGCCGTGCTCGCCTGGACGGGACTGTTCAGCCTGCTCCCGGTCTGGATATTCGTGCCGCCGGGCAACCAGGTGGGCGTCACCCTGCTGTTCGTGGTGCTGCTCATCGTCGGCGACCTGCTGCGGCACAACCTGCTCACCCGACGGGCGCTGGCCAAGCAGGCCGAGGTGAGCGAGTTGGAGAAGGCCCGGCGGGCGGTACTGGAGGAGCGCACCCGCATCGCGCGGGAACTGCACGACGTCGTCGCGCACCACATGTCACTGATCGCCGTGCAGGCCGAAAGCGCGCCGTACCGCCTCGCCGTGCCCGAGCCGGCCCGGGCCGAATTCAGCGCCATCGCCGAGGCCGCCCGGGCGGCGCTTACCGACATGCGGCGGCTGCTGCACGTGCTGCGCAGCGAGTCGGAGGGCACTCGGACCGCCCCGCAGCCGACGCTGGCTGAACTACCCGACCTGGTGGCCGCCGCACAGCGGGCCGGCATGACCGTGGAACTGGACAACGACACCGCCACCGAGCCGTCAGCACCGGTCGGGCTGGCCGCCTACCGGATCGTTCAGGAGGGGCTGGCCAACGCGGCCCGCCACGCGGCCGGTGCCGAGGTGCGCGTGACGGTCCGCGATCACCCCGGCGCCCTGACGGTACGCATCCAGAACGCCGCCGGCGGGACCCCGACCAGCCCGGACGCACGCGGTGGCGGGCAGGGACTGACCGGCATGCGCGAGCGGGTCCTCGCCCTCGGCGGCAGCTTCACCGCCTGCCCCACCGCCGACGGCGGCTACGCGATCGACGCGCTGCTGCCGGCTGACCCGCCGCCATCCGACGAGCCGAAGGACCCAACATGACGATCCGGGTGCTGATCGCCGACGACCAGGCGATGGTTCGGCAGGGCTTCGGCGCGCTGCTGGCCGCCCAGCCGGACCTGCTGGTGGTCGGCGACGCCGCCGACGGCGCTCAGGCGGTCGCGCAGGCCCGCCGACTCGACCCCGACGTGGTGCTGATGGACGTGCGGATGCCGGTGCTCGACGGCCTCGCCGCGACCCGCAAACTCCTCGGCGACCGGCCGACCGACCGGCCACGTGTGCTCATCCTCACCACCTTCGACCTGGACGACTACGTCTACGAGGCGCTGCGCGCCGGAGCCAGCGGCTTCCTGCTCAAGGACGCCCCCGCCGCCGACCTGATCCACGCGGTACGCGTCGTCGCCGGCGGTGACGCGCTGCTCGCCCCGACCGTCACCCGCCGCCTGATCGCCGAATTCGCGGCCCGGCCACACCGGCAGCGGCCCCGGCCCACAGTCCTCGCCGCGCTCACCCCACGCGAGACCGAGGTGCTGCGGCTGATCGCCCAGGGGCGCTCCAACGCCGAGATCGCCGCCGAACTGGTCGTCGCGGAGCAGACCGTCAAGACCCACGTCGGCCGGATCCTGGCCAAACTCCAGTTGCGCGACCGCGCCCAGGCCGTCGTGCTCGCGTACGAGACCGGACTGGTCGCCGCCGGGGAGTAGCCCCCCAGTGCCAGGCCATCAACGGCTCCCCGGGTTGACGACCGGCACCACACCGCCGACACATCCTGCACGCCACGACCGGGTGGAGGGAGCGCGTGATGGTGGGCAGGGAAATGATCCGGCTAAGCCTCGCGGCGATGCTGGCGACCGGACTGGTACGGCCACCAACGGTGCCGCCCGACGCCGCCCCGGCCGGCTTCGTCGAGGCGTACCCGTCGACTGCCGCCGCGATGCAGGCCGCCGGAGCACCGTACGCCCGCTGGGCCGCACAGGGTCGGCAGTTCCTGGCCTTCGACCCGCACCGCGACGGCCGGGCCGTCGAGGTCCTCGGTGACCTCGCCAGCGCCGATCGAATCGCGGTGCTGGTGCCGGGCGTCGGTACCCGGCTTGCCGACTTCGACCGAGGGCTGGGCGGAGAGCCCCGGCGCGCCCCGGCCCAGCAGGCCCGAGACCTACGTGCCGCGTTGCACGCCGCCGATCCGCACGCCCGGGTGGCCGTGCTGGCCTGGCTCGGTTACGACCCGCCCGACGGCATCGCCACGGCAGCCACCCCGCTTGCCGCCCGCCGGGGTGCCGACCAACTCGGTGACCACCTGCGGACACTGGCCGGGCAGCTACCGACCGTCCGCATCACCCTGGTGGGTCACAGCTACGGCGCGCTTGTCGTCGGGCTGGCCGCCAGGGAGGCCCCGCCGCAGGTCACCGACGTGGTCACCCTCGGCGGGGTGGGTGTCGGCGCGGAGCACGCCGACCGCTTCGGCCCGGTCCGCATGTGGGCCGCCGAGGCACCGGACGACTGGATCCGGTGGGTGCCGCAGCTCCGCCTGCCCGGGTTGGGACACGGCGTCCGACCGGGCGCCCCGTCCTTCGGCGCCCGACCGCTGCCGGTCGATGCCACCGGTCACGACGGGTACCTGCTACCCGGCGGGCCGACGCTTACCGCGATCGCCGCAGTGGTGCTGCACGGCACCACGCAACCGCACGGAGTCCATTCGCCCCCACCGCCCTCCGGGCACACCGCCGACCCGGTGACCGTCCGGACGACGGGACAGGCCCGATGAGCGACCACCACACCGCCCACCGACGGGCTCGGGATCCCCTCGTCGACGGGCTGCGCGCCTTCGCCGTCGTGGGAGTGGTGCTAGGTCACTGGCTCGTCACCGGACTGGTACTCGACACGGAAGGCGCGCTGGACCTGGTCAGCCCGCTCACCACGATGCCAGCCCTGGCCCCGGTCAGCTGGGTGTTGCAGACCCTCGGGCTGTTCTTCTTCGCCGCCGGTCACGCCTCCGCCCGTTCGGCTGACCGGCACGCCAGACCCGGTTGGGTGGCACACCGACTGCGGCGGCTGCTCCTGCCCGCGATCGCCCTGCTCGGCACCGGTTCAGCCGTACTACTCGCCGCTGCCGTCGCTGGCGTCGCCGACGACACGCTGTCGGTGGCGCTGACGCTGGCGATCAGTCCCCTCTGGTTCCTGGCCCCACTGCTGGCCCTGGTGGTGCTCACCGGCCCGCTGCGCGCCGCGGTACGCCGCTGGGGCACACTGCGCTGCGCGGTCACCGCGGCGGCCGTGGTGGCCGGCACCGACCTGGCCGTGCGCCTGCTCCCGGCCGGCACCTGGCTGCCACCGGTGACGGTGCTGGCAGCCTGGGCCGTGCCGTATCTGCTGGGCCTGGCGCACGCGGACGGCCGACTGAGCCGACGGCGCGACGCCCGGTGGCTGGTCGTCACGGGGGCGGTCGGACTGGCCGCCGTACTCGCCCTCGGCTATCCCGCCAGCGCGGTCGGGGTCCCCGGCGATGGCAGATCCAATCTCGATCCGCCGTCGTTGCTTGTGGTAGCGCTCGCGGTGGCCCAGACAGGTCTCGGCCTGTCGGCCCGGCCGACGCTGGTGCGACTGCTGTCCCGGCCGCTGCCTCGCAGGCTGGCGGAGGAGATCAACCGGCACGCGGTACGCATCTACCTCGGGCACCAGCCGGTGCTGGTCGCGGTGGTGGTGCTCGCCGCGCACGGCGGGACCGCGCTGCCGGGGCTACACACCGCGCCGGACGATCCGACCTGGCTGCTGGCCCGGATCGCTTGGCTGCCGGTCCTCACCGCCGTGCTGGCGCTGCTCGTCCGGCGCGGCGAGCCCCGGCCGACGAGGGCACCCGGCAGCGGCGGCCGGGCCGCCGTCGGCCGATGAACGGGCGCGTTCCGTGGGCCGGTCGGCCGAGTGCGCCGGGCATGCCCGCCGGGTGTACGATGATCCGCGTTTGCGGGTCGCTCGGCGGCCCGCGTCGCCCCGGAATCCGACCGCAGGAGGTGATCGCTGTGCGAGATAGCGATCCTCCCAGTCGTGGCCGGGCCGACCGCCAGCCACGCTGAGCCCCGCTCCGCCTGAGCTGGCCCGCTCCCCGGGTATCCGTTCCGCCGTCCCGCTCCCCTGTCGCGGCGGCCGATCGGACGGGTACCGCCGGAAAAGCAGCCCGGTCACGACTTCGCGTGTGCGCGTCCTGATCCACCCCTCTCGCGGTCCGCCTTGCCCGGGCCGCCAGTCGCCACGTCGGAGCTGTCATGAGCCGCTACGTCGCCCCGCTGGGCTTCACCCTCGCCGCCGTCTGGGTAGCCGTCCTCTTCTTCCTGGCCAGCGCCACCCACTGACCCCACTCGTCCGTCCGCCTCTGTTGATCATGAGGTTGGCGGGCGGTTTGATCTCCATGAGTGCCGCCAACCTCATGATCAACAAGGCTTTGGCGGCGGTCAGATCATGCGGGAGGACCAGAGGAGGCTGAATGCGCCGGCACAGAGGGCCAGCAGCAACGCGATGCCCGCGTACCACTGGGTGATCTCGCGGGGTTCGGTGCGGAAGCCGATCGAGCTGCCCATGTCCTGGTAGACCTGCTTCAGCTCGTTGACGGTGGCCGCCTCGTAGAAGAATCCCTCGGTGGTCTCGGCCAGCTCGGCCAGGGCGAGCCGGTCCACCGGTACCCGCTGCAACTGGCCACCGATGTCGACGTGCCCGGAGTCGGTGCCGAAGGCGATGGTGGAGACCGGCACGTTCGCCGCCTGCGCCGCGGCCGCCGCTTCCTCGACCGACCGTCCGGCCGTGCGGAAGCCGTCGGAGAGCAGCACGATCCGGGCCGGCGGGATACCGGCGGCCCCGTCGGCCGGCACCGACCGGATCGCCTCCAGGCAGGTGAAGACCGCTTCACCGGTGGCCGTCGCCTCGGCCAGCACCAGTCCCTCGATGGCGTTGGTCACCGCCGGGCGGTCCTTGGTCGGCGGCACCAGCACGTTTGCCGACTTGGCGAACGAGACCAACCCCAGGTTGTACGTCTCGGGCAGCTCCGCCACGAACTGCATGGCCGCCTCCTGCGCTGCCTCCAGGCGGTTCGGCGGCACATCGTCGGCCTGCATGGACAACGACACGTCGATGGCCAGCATGATGGTGGCCCGCTCCAACGGCTCCCGGGTGTCGACCGCGGGCCGGGCCAACGCACCGGCCAACACCAGCAGCGCCAGCAGGAACGCGGTGGCCGGCAGGTGTCGACGCCAGCCGAGGCCCTTCGGCGCCACGGTACGCAGCAGGTCCACGTTTGTGAACCGCAGCGCGTAGTCGCGCCGGCGCAGCTGCCGCCAGACGTACAGCGCGGCGAGGGCGAGCACCGGCAGCACGGCCAGCAGCCACCAGGGTTGCAGCAGTCGGATCATCTCGTCGTCCCTCGGGTGCGGGCGTGCCGCTGGGCGGCCACGAAGCGCACCATGTCCAGCAGCCAGTCTCGGTCGGTACGCAGTCGCAGGTGAGCGGCGCCGGCGGCGCGCAACGCGGCGGAGATCTCCGCCCGCTGCGCCGCGGCGGCTGCCGCGTAACGGTGCCGCAGGCCCGGGTCGGCGGTCTGCACCTCGTGCAGTTCGCCGGTCTCCGGGTCGATCACCGGGAGCACCCCGACGTCGGGTAGTTCCAGCTCCCGCGGATCGACCACCTCGATCGCGAGCAGGTCCTGCCGTACCCGAAGCTTGCGCAGCGGACGCGCCCACTGGGCCGGCGGGGCGAGGAAGTCGGAGATGACCACGGCGACACCGCGCCGCCGGGGCGGGCGGTTGAGCATGTCGATGAGCGCGCCGAGGTCACCGCGGCCGGGCCGGATCTCGGTGCCGGCGATCGCCCGCAGCATGCCCTGGGCCTCCTTGCGCCCGGACCGGGCGGGCAGCCGGACCAGCCGTCCCGGGCCGGCCGGGGGCGGCTGCCGCCGGCCACGGCGGGGCGCCGGGACGTCGCCGCCGCTGCCGACTACCGCACCGATCCGGTTGCCACCCCGCACGGTCAGGTGCGTGATCGCGGCGGCCGCCGCGATCACCACGTCCCGCTTGAGCCACTGGCCGGTGCCGAAGTCCAGGCTCGCCGACAGGTCCACCGCCAGCCACGTCTCCAGCTCACGGTCGGCCACGGTACGCCGCACGTGCGGGGTGGTGGTCCGGGCGGTCACCGGCCAGTCCATCCGGCGCACGTCGTCGCCGGGGCGGTACTCGCGCGACTCGCCGGCCTCGCTGCCCGGGCCGGGCAGCAGGCCCGCGTAGTCGCCCTGGAGGAGACCGTCGAGTTTGCGGGTCACCAGCAGTTGCAGGCGGGACAGCACGGCGCCGGAACGGTTGGTGGCCGCCAGCGGGTCCGGCTCACCGGGTCGAGGGGTGGTCGAAGTCACGGCCGCTGCCCGGGCCACCCCGAGGTAGGTGCCACCGCCCCGACGGGCGGGGTGGCCTGCTGCCGGGGCGCCACCGACGGCAGCGGGATAGTCGACATCACCCGGTGCACCACGTGGTCGGCCGGTACGTCGTCGGCGAGCGCGTCGTAACTGAGCACCAGCCGGTGCCGCAGGATGTCCGGCGCGATGTCCTGCACGTCCTGCGGCAGGGCGTAGTCGCGACCGCGGAGCAGGGCCAGCGCCCGGGTGGCCCGGACCAGCCCGAGCGAGGCCCGGGGGCTGGCACCGTACTGGATCAGTTGCGCGACGTCGGGCATGCCGTGTTCCGCCGGCGTACGAGTGGCCAGCACCAGCCGGACCGCGTAGTCGACCAGGGCGTTGTGGACGAAAACCTGGTCGGCCTTGTGTTGCAGGGCGATCAGATCCTCGGTGTCGAACACGGCGGTGGGCTCGGGCGGGGCGACGCCCATCCGGTAGACGATCTCCCGCTCCTCGGCGTCGGTCGGGTACCCCACGATGATCTTCATGAGGAAGCGGTCCCGTTGCGCCTCCGGCAGCGGGTACACCCCTTCCTGTTCGATCGGGTTCTGCGTCGCCATCACCAGGAACGGGTTCGGTACCCGGTGACTCTCGCCGCCGATCGACACCTGCCGCTCGCTCATCACCTCCAGCAACGCGGACTGCACCTTCGCCGGTGCCCGGTTGATCTCGTCGGCGAGCAGGAAGTTGACGAAGACCGGGCCCAGCTCGACGTCGAACTTCTCGCTGGACTGCCGGTAGATCCTGGTGCCCATGATGTCCGCCGGCACCAGGTCCGGGGTGAACTGCACCCGGGCGAACGATCCGCCGACCACCTTGGCGAGGGTCTCCACCGCGAGGGTCTTGGCCACCCCCGGTACGCCTTCCAGCAGACAGTGCCCGCGGGCGAGCAACGCGACGAACATCCGCTCGACCATCCGGTCCTGCCCGACGATCACGCGCTTGATCTCGAACAGTGCCCGCTCCAGCAGGGAGGCGTCCTGCGCCGGCGTGGTCGGCGGTGCGGGCGCCTGTGGTTGCGCCCCGTTCGGCGGCGGGGCGTCGGGCGTGGTCGGCTGGGCCACTGGTCCTCCACAGCGTGATCGGTCGTCGCGGCGTGTGCGGTACCAAGCCTCGCATGCCCGACTGAGTACCGACGGAGGGAGCGACCGATTTCCGCCACGCCGTTCCGGGACGGAGGAATCGCCGATCGCCAGTGGACAAAAGCCGCCCCGGCGTGTGTACCATTCATCCGTCGCCGGGCGGCTTCCCCCGTGGCCGCCCGGCGCTCACTCTTCCCCGCCGTCCTAGACTGAGCGGGATGACCCACCCCGACAGCCCCGCCGAAGCACTACCGTGTTCGGCCCGTGGGTGTCGTGCGGCGGCCCGATGGGCACTGCACTGGAACAATCCCCGCCTGCACGCGCCGGAGCGGCGCAAGACCTGGCTCGCCTGTGACGTGCACCGGTCGTCACTCGGCGACTTCCTCGGCGCGCGGGCCTTTCTGCGCGAGGTCACCCCGCTGGCGGGATCGCCTACGCTCGAAGAGTGGACGCGTACAACGAAAAGCCGGCCCCGTGAGCGCGAGGAGTGAGCTTGCGAGCCCCGCAGTCGCGCACGAAAGGCTGGCACTGTGAGTGATGACGCGCCTGAGGTCCGGCCGCCGGCCGCGCCGACCAGCCCGCTCGAACCGTGGCCGGAAACCGTCAACTGGCAGTCGATCTCGACCGACCTGATCTGGGTGGAGCTGCTGCGCCTGGCGGCCGGGGTGGCCGTCGTCTCGGCGGTGCTCGGTGTCGGTTGGGCACTTACCGGTTCCTGGCCGTTCGGCTTGGCGCTCGGTGCCGTCGGGTTGTTCGCTCTGTGGCGGGTGGTGACCATCGTCCGGGCGGTACGGGCCTGGGGCTACGCCGAACGTGAGGACGATCTGCTGGTCCGGCACGGTCTGCTGGTCCGTCGGCTGTCCATCGTCCCGTACTCGCGGATGCAGTTCGTCGACGTGAGCGCCGGTCCGCTGGAGCGGGCATTCGATCTGGCGACCGTGCAGCTGCACACCGCGGCCGCGGCGAGCGATGCCCGGGTGCCGGGGCTGCGTCCGGCGGAGGCGTCCCGGCTGCGGGACCGCCTGACCGCGCTCGGCGAGGACCGGGCGGAAGGGCTGTGAGCGGGTCGGCCGGACCGGGTCCGGACCGGACCCCGCCCAGCTCGGACGAGCGTCAGCACGTCGTAAACGCGGTGGGCGACCAAGCTCCCGGTCAGCCCGCCGAACGCGCTGTGCCGGCGATGCCCGCCGAGACACCACCGTCCGACCACGCCGGGCCGGCAGCCGAGGCAGCACCACCGGGCGTGGGTCCGCCGCCGAACCCGTACCAGGTGGCCGGGCCGTCATCGCCGTCCGGTCCGCCGCAGCCGCCCGCCGGGTGGGCCGGTCCGCCGCCGCAGGATCCGTCGGCACGGCAACGGCTGCATCCGTTGAGTCCCGCGCTGCACGGCGCCAAGTCGCTGGTCGTGGTCATCGCCGGGCTGTCCTGGTCGACCCTGTCCCGGGTCGGGTTCGGTTGGTTCGTCGCGATGGTGATCGTGCTCGCGCTGGGCGCGAGCGTGCTGGCTGTGGTCAGCTGGTACAACACCGGCTACCAGGTGGTGGGCCGGGAACTACGCATCCACGAGGGGCTGCTCTGGCGGCGTACCCGGGCGATTCCGCTGGAACGGCTCCAGGCCGTCGAGGTGGTTCGGCCGTTGCTCGCGCAGCTCACCGGGCTGGCCGAGCTGCGCCTGGAGGTGGTCGGCGGCGGCAAGACCGAGGCGCCACTGGCGTACCTCAGCGTCACCGAGGCCGCGGCGCTGCGCCAGCGCCTGCTGACCCTGGCCGGCAGCCCCTCCGGTGCGGCGCCGGCGGCCCCGGCGCGGCCGGTGCCGGCCGGTGCCGAGCCACCCCCGCCACCGGGCCGTCCGCTGCACGCGGTGAGCAACCGGGACCTGCTGATCAGTCAGCTGCTGACTCCGCAGGCGTTTCTGCTGCCCTTCGGCGTGGCTTTCGTGGCGACGCAGTTCCTGTCCGAGGGGTCGTGGTCCTTCATCGCGGTGGCGAGCACGCTCACCGCGATGGCCGGTGTCCTGCTGCAACCCGTTCGACGGGTCCTCGACGACTGGCGGTTCCAGCTGGCCCGCGACGAGGACCGGCTGCGCATCCGCAACGGCCTGCTGGAGACCAGGTCGCAGACCGTGCCGTTGCACCGGGTGCAGACGGTGCGGGTGACCTGGCCGTTGCTGTGGCGGATGAAGGGCTGGTTGCGGCTGCGGCTGGAGGTCGCCGGTTACGCCGCAGGCGAGGCCGACGAGCGCAACCGGCCGGACCGGCTGCTGCCCGTCGGTGACCAACCGACCGGCGAGATGATCGTCGCCGAGGTGCTGCCCGGGGTGGCGCTGTCGTCGTTGCCGCTGCGGCCACCACCGGCCCGGGCCCGCTGGGTCAACCCGCTGAGCCGCCAGGTGCTCGGCGCCGGCCTGACCGAGCAGGTGCTCGCCGTCCGGTCCGGCCTGCTCACCCGCCAGCTGACGATCGTGCCGTACGCCCGGTTGCAGAGCGTCCGGGTGGTGCAGGGGCCGGTGCAGCGCATGCTCGGGCTGGCCACCGTGCACGCCGACACCGCGGGTGGGGCCGGCGCTGCGGCGGCCGACCGGGACCTCGCCGACGCCTGGGCCTTGGCGGCGGAGTTGACCGCCCGCGGCCAAGCCGCCCGCAACCCCACCCCCTAACACCCGCCCGCTCCCGCTCCCGCTCCCGCGATCTTGCACTTCTCGTCTCGGAAAAGCCGACATAAGGGGCGTATCGGCGACCGTAACCGCAAGATCGGCGAGGTGATACGGACGGGGGTGGTGGAAGTGGGGTGGGGGGTCAGCGGGGGGATGGGATGGGGGGTGCCTTGGTGGGGGGTGCTGGCGGGGCGGCGGGGTCAGGTGGGGTTGCCGGCTCGGCGGTCGAGGTGTCGGTCGGGGCGGCGCGGGCCTTCCGGCGGGCCCACCAGCGTTCGGCCCAGCCGACCACCAGGAAGGTCATGGCGACGTACGCCCAGCCGACCAGCACGTCGATCACGTAGTGCTCGCCGCTGTAGACCAGCGTGAAGGTCATCGCCAGCGGGTAGGCCAGCAGCAGCGGCCACCAGCGGCGACGGACGTTACGCAGGAAGAACAGCACCACGAACAGGGCGAAGGCGGTGTGCAGCGACGGCATCGCGGCCACCGGGTTGGAGGCCAACTGCCCGGCGTTGAGCAGGTTGCCCGCGCCGTGCATGCCGAACGCCTTCCAGCCCCGCGTGGAGATCCGGGCGACCTCCTCGATCAACCCGTTCTGCGCCGCCCACCACGGTGGCGCGGCCGGGTAGAGGAAGTAGGTGATCAGGCCGGTGGCGCAGAGGAAGAACCAGCGGCGCATGAACGCCGCCCACCGGCTGCGCTCGACCATCCAGAGCACCGCCGCGGCGGCCAGCGCCGCCACGAAGTGCGAGAAGTACACCCAACTGACCAGGACGTCCCACCAGCGCACCTCCGGCTGGTAGAGGTGCTGCTGCAACCAGACGGTCGGCACCTGACCGTCCATGGCCCAGCCGAACATCAGACGGTCGGCCAGGATCAACTCGTAGGCGTGCGGCACGGTCCCGTCGTGGTAGGCGAACCCACGGGAGAGGTTGTAGGCGACCAGTAGCAGCACCACCGGCACCCAGTCCCGGGCGAAGCGTAGGTGGCTGCGCCACGGGCGGGCGGAGTACCAGGCGATGGTGCCGGCCCAGATCCAGAAGAACGCGTACACCGGGTCGGTGGGCAGGCCGATGACGAGCCAGCCTGCTACGAAGGCGACGCCCCAGACCGACATCGCGATCACGCGGCGGCGCCCACCGTCGCGCCGGGTGGGCGGCTCGGTGGAGGCTGGGGGCTGGGGGTCGGTGACGGCAGACATCGCGGACAAGGTTAGCGGCGACCCGCGCCCGACCGGCGGCAGGAGCACCTGCGGTGCCGTGGCGGGCGTGGCGCATCTGCCCGGCCGCGTGACCCGGGCTCCGCCGAGGACCTACGCTGTGGCCATGCGGGAGCTACCGGATCAAGCCCTGACCCCGGGTCTGACGGCCCGGGTCGAGTTGACCGTCACCGACGCCGACACCGCCCAGGCGGTCGGCTCCGGCGACGTTCCGGTGCTCGGCACGCCACGGGTGCTCGCCCTGGCCGAAGCGGCGACGGTGGCTGCCACCGCCGGCCACCTGCCGAACGGCTCGACCACCGTCGGCACCCGGGTCGAGCTGGAGCACCGGGCCGCGACACCTGTGGGCCGCATGGTCGCGGCGCAGGCCCGGCTGACCGAGGTGGAGCGGCGGCGGCTGGTGTTCGAGATCACCGTCACCGAGGGCGGGCAGACCGTCGCCGAGGGGCGGGTGGAGCGGGCCCTGGTCGACCGGCAACGGTTCCTGGCACGCGCCGCTGGTGCGGCATGACGACGACCGGCCGGTTCGTCGAGGTCGCCGACCGGGTGCTCGTGCTGCGTGAGCCGGTGCTCGCGGTAAACGTGACGTTGGTGCTGGGCGACGGCGCGGCGCTGCTTGTCGACACCCTCTCCACCGCCGGGCAGGCGACCGAACTGGCCGCCGCCGTACGCGCGGTCACCACCGATCCGCTCACGCTTGTGAACACCCACCACCACTTCGACCACTGCTTCGGCAACGCCACCCTGGCCGGTGATCCGGCCCGCCCGGTCTGGGCGCACGAGCTGGCCGCCGCGACCATCCGCGACGAGGCGGACCGGCTGCGCCGGGAGGCGTACGCGGAGTTGCGGTCCGGGCATCCCGAACTCGCCGCCGAGTTGGCCGACACCGCGCTGTTGGCGCCCACCCACACGGTGCGCACCGAGGCGGTCCTCGATGTCGGTGGCCGACAGGTGGTGCTGCGCCATCCCGGGCGGGGCCACACCGACGCCGACCTCGTCGTCCAGGTGCCTGACGCCGACCTGCTGGTCGCCGGTGATCTTGTCGAGCAGGCCGGTCCCCCGGCGTTCGAGGACTCGTACCCGTTGCAGTGGCCGGACGCGCTGGCTGAGCTGTCGCGGTCGATGTCACCGGCGACGGTGGTCGTGCC
The DNA here is from genome assembly GCF_049178935.1 of Verrucosispora sp. WMMD703. Taxonomy (NCBI): domain Bacteria; kingdom Bacillati; phylum Actinomycetota; class Actinomycetes; order Micromonosporales; family Micromonosporaceae; genus Micromonospora; species Verrucosispora sp. WMMD703. Next base: position 4,742,522 of record NZ_JBMHMM010000004.1, read on the forward strand.
CGGGCACGGCGAGCCGGTCGACGCGGAGTTCGTCCGGGCCCAGCACGCCCAGCTGGTGGAGCTGGCCTGGCTGATCCGGGCCGGGCACACCGGCGGCGCACCACCGGAGCGGGTGGCCGCCGACGCCCCGTTCCCGGCCCGTCACGCGCTTACCGCCGCCCGGCGCGGGTACGCCGAACTCGACGGCACCGCCTGACCCGTTCCCACGATCGACGCCGCCGGTCAGCCGGCCGGTGTGGATCTCCCGGTCAGTCGGGCTGATCGTCAGTCACCGAAGCGCTGGCGCACCTCGGCGCGGGTGGGCATGGCGACCGCGCCACCGGGACGTTCGCAGACCAGGCCGGCCACGCGCAGGGCGTAGCCGACCCGCTCGTGCCAGCCGGACGGCCCGACCGGCTCGCCGTCGGTCAGCAGGTCGGCGACGAGGGCGGCCATCACCGAGTCACCTCCGCCGGTGGCGTCGACGGCGTCGACCTTCGGGGCGGGTACGCGTACCGGATCGGCAGTTGCGGCGGCGACCACCGCGCCGGCCGCGCCGAGGGTGACCACGACCGTGGCCGCGCCGAGTTCGCGCAGGTACACGGCCACCGACTCGACCGGCTCACCTGGATAGAGCAGTTCCGCGTCGGCGGCGCTGAGCTTGACCAGGTGCGCCCCGGCGGCGAACTCGGCGACCACCTCGCGCAGCCCGGCCAGCGCCTGCGGGCCGGCCAGCAGCCGGGGTCGGACGTTCGGATCGAACACCCGCAGCCCCGGGGCAGCCGCCCAGGCCCGGCGGGCGGCGGCAAGCGTCGTCGGCGCCAGCAGCACGATCGAGCCGCAGTAGAGCACGTCGGCGCCCTCGACCAACGAGACGTCGAGTTCGTCGGGACCGAGCAGCGCGTAGGAGGGCGGCTCGCCGTAGAAGCGGAAGTCCGGTTCCGCGCCGGAGAAGGTGGCCACGGCCAGCGTGGTCGGCACCGCGGCGGTCACCGCGCCGGTCAGGCCCACCTGCTCGGCAGTGAGAAAGTCCCGGATCCGACCGGCGAGCACGTCATCGCCGAGCGACCCGACGAACTGCACCGCGCCACCGAGCCGGGCGACACCGACGGCGACGTTCAGCGGTCCACCGCCGATCGCCTGCCGGTAGACCGGCGCGCCGTCGCACTCGGTGTCCAGCAGGTCGACGAGCGCCTCGCCGAGCACCACCGCGTATCCCATCGTCAGGTCCTTCCGTCTGCCGTACGTGATGCCCAGGCTGGCACAGCGGGTGTGTGCCGGGGCGTGGAAGCCACGGTATTGGCGCGACCTGGGGGCCGCGCACCGGGTCCGATTCACACATCGAGGGGTGGCTATTGCGCGGAGCGGGCCGGCGTGGTGGGATGATGATGCCGGGTGGCGCGGGGCTGCGCGTCCACCGGTGCCGGGCTTCACATCGCGCGAGGGCATTCACGCGTCGACACTCCGCTGGCGACAGCGTGCCGGGCTGGGCCATCCGTCCCCATCCGCACGGTCGCCGCGTAGCCGCATTTTCGCCCGCAGCAGCGGGGGCGGCACCACACCCGCCACCCGCGCGTTCGGCGGGGCGCACCCACGTGGTGCGCTCCCGAGTCAGGAGAAACCCGTGCACCGTCCACGCTTGGCCGCGCTGCTAACCGCGGCCTTCACTCTTCTCGCGGGTGCGGTCGTCGTGACCGCCAGCCCCGAGCCGGCCGCCGCGCACGGCGCGGCTATGACGCCGGGCGCCCGCACCTTCCTGTGCTGGCGCGACGGCCTCACCCAGACCGGTGAGATCAGGCCGAACAACCCGGCCTGCGCTGCCGCCGTCGCGCAGAGCGGGACGAACTCGCTCTACAACTGGTTCAGCGTGCTGCGTTCGGACGCCGGCGGTCGCACCACCGGCTTCATCCCGGACGGGCAGCTGTGCAGCGGCGGGGCCACCGGCTTCCGCGGCTACGACCTGGCCCGCAACGACTGGCCGCTGACGCACCTGACGGCCGGCCGGTCGATCGAGTTCAAGTACAGCAACTGGGCCCACCACCCGGGCACGTTCTACTTCTACGTCACCCGGGACAGCTGGAGCCCCACCCGGGCGCTGGCCTGGAGTGACCTGGAGGCCCAGCCGTTCCTGACGGTGACCAACCCGCCGCAGCGCGGCGCGGTCGGCACCAACGACGGCCACTACTACTTCACCGGCAACCTGCCGTCGAACAAGAGCGGCCGGCACATCATCTACTCCCGGTGGGTCCGCTCGGACAGCCAGGAGAACTTCTTCGGCTGCTCCGACGTGGTCTTCGACGGCGGCAACGGTGAGGTGACCGGCATCGGCGGCAACCAGACCACGCCGCCGCCGAACCCGACCACCCCGCCGCCGAACCCGACCACCCCGCCGCCGAACCCCACCACGCCCCCGCCGAACCCGACCACCCCGCCGCCGGGCCCCGGTGGCTGCACCGCCACGGTCAAGGTGACCAGCAGCTGGTCCGGTGGGTTCCAGGGTGAGGTCGAGATCCGCAACACCGGCAGCTCGGCGTTGAGCGGCTGGACCGCCAACTGGAGCTGGCCCGGTGGTCAGCAGATCAGCCAGGTGTGGAACGCGACCCAGACCACGTCCGGATCGTCGGTGACGGCCCGTAACGTGTCGTACAACGGCTCCGTCGCGGCCAACGGCACTACGAGCTTCGGCTTCCTCGCCAGCGGCAGCGGCGCGACGCCGACGGCGACCTGCTCCAGCAGCTGACCTACCAGCACCACGAAGGGGGCCCCGACCGGGGCCCCCTTCCGCTGGTCCGCTTGTCGGTCAGCGCACCATGGAGCCGACGACGGGCTTGGTCAACAGCGCCGACTGGTTGCGTTGGATGCCCGGGTCGAGGGTCTTCGCGACGAAGATCGCGTGCCAGATGCAGAAGATCAGCACCGTCCACACCTTGCGCGAGTGGTCGAACTCCTCCCGCTTGTGCTCCTCCAGCAGGCGCAGCGCGTACGACAGGTCGAGCAGCTCGCCGGCGCCGGAGGTGGTCAGCACATGCCGGGCCCACTCGTACATCTCGCCGCGCAGCCACACCCGGGTCGGGGTGGGGAAGCCCAGCTTCTTGCGGTTGACGATGGCCGGCGGCACCACGCCCTGCAACGCCTGGCGCATGGCGTACTTGGTGGCGTCGGAACGCGGCGGCAACTTCAGCTCCACCGGGATCTTCGCCGCCACCTCGAACACCGCACGGTCGAGGAAGGGCACCCGCACCTCGAGCGAGTGCGCCATGGAGATCCGGTCCGCCTTGACCAGGATGTCGCCGCGCAGCCAGGTGTAGAGATCGACGTACTGCATCTTGGTGACGTCGTCCAGCTCGGTGCACTCGGCGTAGATCGGCGCGGTCACGTCGGTGTAGCGCACCGACGGGTCGTAGCGGCGCAGCAGGTGCTGCTTCTCCTCTTCGGTGAACATCCGGGCGTTGCCGTAGTAGCGCTCCTCGATCGGCGTGGTGCCGCGCTCCAGGAAGCTCTTGCCCTTGACCCCCTGCGGAATCGCCTTGGAGACTGCCCGCAGGCCCTTCTGCACCCCGTCGGGCAGCCCGTTGACGCTGCTCAGTGAGAGCGGCTCCCGGTAGATCGTGTAACCGCCGAAGAACTCGTCGGCGCCCTCGCCGGAGAGCACCACGGTGACGTGCTCGGCGGCCTTCTTGGCGACGAAGTAGAGCGGCACCAGCGCCGGATCGGCGACCGGGTCGTCCAGGTGCCAGACGATCTTCGGTAGCGCCTCGATCATGTCCTGTGGCCCGATCTTGGTCGGGATGGTGGTCACGTCGAGGTGCCGGGCCGAGTCCTGGGCGACGTCGATCTCGGAGTAGCCCGGCACGTCGTAGCCGACGGTGAAGGTGAGGATGTTCGGGTTGAACTCCCGCGCCAGGGCGACCACCGCGGTGGAGTCGATGCCGCTGGACAGGAACGAACCGACCGGCACGTCGGAGCGCATGTGCATACGTACGCTCTCGCGCAGCGTCTCGCGGATCTCCTGGTAGAGCTTCTGCTCGTCGGAGACCGGCGCGGGCCGGAACACCGGCCGGTACCAGCGCCGTACGTCGATCCGGCCGCCCGGGGTCCAGGTGAGGTACTCCCCCGAGCCGATCCGGTTGATCCCCCGGTGCAGGGTGCCGGGCTCCGGGACGTACTGCAGGGTCAGGTAGTGGCTGAGGTTGGCCGGATCCACCCCGGCGTCCCCGGCGTACGCCGACTGGGCGAAGGGCAGCAGGGCCTTCTTCTCCGAGGCGAGGTAGAGCCCGTCGGCGGTCTCCAGGTAGTGCAGCGGCTTGATGCCGTAGTAGTCGCGGGCACCGAACGCGCGACGTTCCTGCCGGTCCCAGATGACGAAGGCGAACATGCCCCGCAGCCGGGTGAGCACCTGCTCGCCCCAGTAGTGGTAGCCGGCGACGATGACCTCGCCGTCACCGTTGGTGGCGAACCGGGCGCCGAAGTCGCGGATCAGTTCCTCGCGCAGCTCGATGTAGTTGTAGATCTCGCCGTTGAAGGTCAGCAGGTAGCGCCCGTCGGCGTAGGGCAGCGGCTCGTGGCTGAGCGCGACGTCGATGATCGCCAACCGCTTGTGGGCGAACACCCCGTCCGCGTACCGGCCGGAGGCGTCGCCTACCACCTCGACCCCGGTCTCGTCCGGGCCGCGGTGGTGCAGGCATTCCAACGCTCCGGCGATGTTGTCGCGGTGGGCGGCGGCATCGCCGCGCGCACTGAAGAAAGCCAGGAGTCCGCACATGTCCGTCATCTTTCCACGCGTGCTGATCGGCCGTCGCGGCACTGTCGGGCTCACCGCGACGCCCCACCGGCGGGTCGGCCACGACCGGGTTCGCGGTACCGTCGGGACCAGCAATGAGGCGAAGGGAGCGGGGCAATGACCGAGGAACGCACCGACGGTAAACCGACCGACGGCACCGAGTCGCACGACCCGGATTTCCCGCCCGCGTTCCTGTCGTTCATGCGGCAGGGCTGGCGGGACACCACCCTGCCGGTCGGCCCGCGGCCGGAGGTGCCGAACTACGCCAAGCGCCGGGCCGCCCTCTCGGCGGCCTTCCCGGGCGAGACGTTGGTGATTCCCACTGGCGGCGAGAAGGTACGCGCCAACGACACCGAGTACCGGTTCCGACCGGGCAGCGACTTCGCGTACCTGACCGGAGACCACGACCCGGACAGTGTGCTGGTGCTGCGACCGACCGGCTCCGGCCACGACGCCACGCTCTACATGCGGCCCCGCTCCTCACGGGAGAACGACGAGTTCTTCCGCAGCCGTCATGGCGAGCTGTGGGTGGGTCGGCGACACACCCTGACCGAGAAGTCGACCGAGCTGGGCCTGCCCACCGCCGACCTGACCGAGCTGGAGGCGGCGCTGGCCGGGCTGGCACCCGCGCGTACCCGGGTGCTGCGCGGCTTCGACGCGCGGGTGGACACCGCGGTGCGGCCCTGGGACGGCCCGCGCGAGGAGGGGCAGCCGGCCCGCGACCGTGAGCTGGCGATCGCCGTCGCGGAGCTGAAGCTGGTCAAGGACGAGTGGGAGATCACCCAGCTCCAGGAGGCCATCGACGCCACCGTACGCGGCTTCGAGGACGTGGCCCGGGTGCTGCCGGCCGACCGGGGCGTCTCCGAGCGGCTGTTGGAGGGGGTCTTCGCGCTGCGGGCCCGGCACGACGGCAACGACATCGGCTACGGCTCGATCGTCGGCGCCGGTGAGCACGCCACGATCCTGCACTGGGTACACAACCACGGCGTCACCCGTCCGGGTGAGCTGCTGCTGATGGACATGGGTGTGGAGGGACGTCACCTCTACACGGCCGACGTGACGCGGGTGCTGCCGGTCAACGGGCGGTTCACCCCGTTGCAGCGCCAGGTCTACGACATCGTGTACGCCGCGCAGCAGGCCGGCATCGAGTTCATCAAGTCGGGGGTGGCGTTCAAGGACGTGCACCGCACCTGCATGCGGGTGCTCGCCGAGGGGCTGGCCGAGCTGGGACTGCTGCCGGTGAGCGTGGACGAGGCGATGGACGACAACTCCACCGTCTACCGCAGGTGGACCCTGCACGGTTTCGGGCACATGCTCGGCATCGACGTGCACGACTGCACCAACGCCCGCAAGGAGATGTACCGCGACGGCACCCTGGGCGAGGGGTACGTGCTCACCGTCGAGCCCGGGCTGTACTTCCAGCCGGAGGACGAGCTGGTCCCGGAGGAGCTGCGCGGTATCGGCATCCGGATCGAGGACGACGTGCTGGTCACCACGGCCGGCGCGGTGAACCTGTCGGCGGGCCTGCCACGCCGGGCCGACGAGCTGGAGACCTGGCTGGCCGAGCAGCGCGAGGCCGGCCCGCGACTGCCCGGCTGACCGGAGCGCCCGCACTAGCGCCACGCGTAGGCCGCGTTCCCCAGGCTCGCCGAGCTGTGCAACCGGACCCAGGAGGGCGGGCCCCGCCGGAGCGACCAGAGTGTCGCTTCAGCGCGGGGCCCGCCCTCGTCTGTCCGGCGGATGAAGCGTTCGTCCTGGTCAACCGCTTTCGGCCAGATCTTGCGCGATGACGCGGCGATGCCTGATCAGGTACCAATGCGGGGTTATTTCGGATTCATCCTTCTCGCGAAGAACATTCTCATACGGTGGTCATCAGAGGCTGCAACCCATTTGTAGCTGCTCGCACCCATTCGCTCGGTGCGAACCAGTCTGGTAGCAGGAAAGGGCGGAAGGCTCTGATGTCTGATGACGTGACCACTTCCTACGGTGGGCCGCCCCCGGCACCACCACCCCCGGCACCGCCGGGACTTCGACGACGAAAACTATGGATCACCGCGGGCGTCGCCGGTCTGACCGGCGTGGTCGGTCTGGCCGCGCTGGGTGGGGTGGCCGCCCGCGACGACCGATCCGGTACGCCGGGCCGGACGGACGCGCAGTCCAACGCCCGGCAGAACGTCAGCGACGCGGGGAAGGCCGACGCAACCGAGAACGGCGGCACCAGGGACGACTCGGCCGGCGACCACGTCGGCCGCAAGGGTGCCGGGCGCAAGGACGGTGGCGGTGCCGACAAGGACAGGGCCCACGAGGTGCCCTGCGACACGGACAAGCTGATCCAGGCCATCGTGCACGCCAACCAGAACCACGGTGGCGTACTTGCCCTGGCCCGGTACTGCACCTACGAGCTGACCCGCAGCGATGACGGCAACGGGCTTCCGGTGATCACCAAACCGATCACCTTGAAGGGCGACGACAGCAAGATCGTGCGGGCCGCGAACGCCGAGCGGTTCCGCATCCTCAACGTCGGCCGAGGTGGCCATTTGACGCTGAAGGGTGTGACGGTCAAGGGCGGCCAGACCGCTCCGGGCATGACGATTGCGGCGCCGGTCGAGGGACTGGAACTCGGCACCGTGAAGCCCGCCGGGAGCACCCCGGCGGCCGGAGCCAAGGCCAAGGCGGCCGGAGCCAAGGCCACGACCGACGGGGTCAAGGCAGCCGGAGCCAAGGCGGCAGCGGAGGCGAAGCCATCTCCGGCGACCAAGGCCGAGGCCAAGGCCAAGGCCGCCGGGGCGGAAGTCGCTCCGCCGAGCATCGCCGCTGACGGCGTCGACGGGGGTGGAATCCTGGTGCAGCAAGGCGGCACCGCAGACCTGGAGCACAGCCGCATCGTGCAGAACCAGGCGACCCGCAACGGCGGTGGCATCGCCAACTACGGCACCACCACGATCCGCCACAGCACCGTGGAACAGAACAGTGCCGGTAGCTTCGGCGGCGGCCTGTTCAGCACGGGCACGCTGCGGGTCGAGGAGTCGAAGATCGTGTACAACAACTCGGGTGCCGGGGGCGGCGGCGTCGCCAACGGTTCCACGCCCAACGGCTTCGCCGGCACGGGTGGCACGGTCTGGGTCTGGAAGAGCACGATCAGCCACAACCGGACCGGAGTACTCGGCGGCGGCGTCTTCGTGAACGGCGGCGACACCACCGCCGTCCAGAGCGAACTCACCGACAACACCAGCAGCCTCGACGGCGGCGGCCTGGTCGCTCTCGGCGACAGCCGGCTGAGCCTGGAACACACGCTGGTCGCCCGGAACTTCGCGAACGACGACGCCGGTGGTCTCGGGATCGCCGAGGATTCCACGGCGGTCATCGCCCACAGCGTCGTCAAGGAGAATGTGGCCGCCAACGGAGCTGCCGGCGGCCTGTTCAACGACGAAGCCTCGGTAACCCTGCGCGACTCCGAGCTGTGGGCCAACCAGGCCTCGGGTACGGCTGGTTTCGCGGGCGGCCTCGCCAACCAGGACGGGGTGACCACGCTGATCCGGACCAAGGTCGCCGACAACGTGGCCTCCAACGCACCCGGCGGCATCTACACCGACAACGACCAGGTGGAGATCGACCGGAAGTCGGCTGTCACCGGCAACCGACCGACCAACTGCATCGGCAGCCCGGTCATCCCCGACCGCTGCTTCGGCTGATCCATCGTCGAGGCGAGCGACGAGCAACAGGACAGCACCACCACATAGAGGGGCTCCTCCGTGGCGCTCGGCGCTGCGGAGGAGCCCCACCTTCGTCCCGCTTGCTGCTTCTCCAGGGCCGTCCGGACAGGTCAGAGCAGGTCCGGGCGGAAGCCACCCCGGCGTGCCGATCAGCACGAGCCTGGGCGTCACCGACCCACGACGTACCTAATGTGGGGTTATTTCGGATAAGGCCCTGAGGCGAGGAACCTTCTCATACGGTGGTTCTGGGAGCTACAACCGATTTGTAGCAGGGGACGCTCGCCTGTGCGTGACGACCCTGTCTGGTACGACGAGAGGGCAGAGAGCTCCGATGTCCAACTACGTAGCTAAGAACAACGCCAGCGAGTCGGAGGCGACGCCCAAGCGGCGTCGTAAGCTCTGGCTCGCCAGTGGCGTCGCCGGGCTCACCGGCGTGGTCAGCATCGCCGCCGTCGGGGTCGCCACCGGCGCCGGCGCGGTTGGTACCGATGGTCTGCGCTGGTCCACCGCCCAGCAGGTCAGCAGGGACGGCGACCAGAACGCGGTCGCCCCCGAGGGGCACAAGGGCAAGAAGGAGGACCGGGCCGACAATGCCGCCGACGAGCGTGCCCGGCACGACCAGAAGCGGGACGACCAGAAGCGGGACGGCGAGGAGAGGGATCACGGCAAGGATGTGCCCTGCGACAGCGACAAGCTGATCCAGGCCCTGGTCTTCGCCAACGAGAACCACGGCGGCGTGCTGAACCTGGCCAAGGGGTGCACCTACTCCCTGACCCGTTCCGACGCGGGCGACGGTACCGGCCCCAACGGCCTTCCGGTGATTACGGAGAACGTGGTGCTCAAGGGCCACGACACCAAGATCGTCCGGGACGCCACGGCCGAGGAGTTCCGGATCCTCAACGTGGGTCGCGGCGGAAACCTGACCGTCAAGGGCCTGACCATCAAGAACGGCCAGACCAGTGCACTGCCGGTCAACGGCGACACGCCGGAAGCCGTCTGGTCGCGGTTCTCGAACTCGGTGGAGGCGACCAAGGCCGCCGAGGCGAAGAAGGAATACCTGCCGTTGCTCCACGCCAAGCCGAAGGGCATCGCGCTCAAGGAAAAGGCCGCGAGCGCACCGTCGGTGCTGGTCGACCCGGAGTCCAACGACGGCGGTGGCGTGCTCGTGCAGCCCGGCGGCACCGCCTCCTTCGAGGAGACGCACATCGTCGCCAACCAGGCCGGCGGCGTCGGAGGTGGCCTGGCCAACTTCGGCAAGGCCAGCCTCTACCACACCACGGTCGCCGACAACACCGCCTTCCTCTACGGCGGCGGCATCTTCAACGCCGGCGTGCTGCGGGTGGCCGAGTCGACCGTGAAGAACAACGACGCGATCATCGGTGGTGGCGGCATCGCCAACGGCGCGGCGTTCATCTTCCGGACCGACATCGACGGCGGCACCGCCTGGATCGAGAAGACCGAGGTCGTCGGCAACGAGGTGCTCGGCTTCGGCGGTGGCGTGCTCGACATCGAGGGCAACACGACCGTCCGGTACTCCAAGGTCATCGGGAACACCGCGGTCCTGGCCGGCGGTGGCGTCACCGCGGCGGGTGACGACAGCACCCTCGAACTGGCACACGTCGAGGTTGCCAAGAACACCACGGTCGGTGTCGGTGGCGGCCTGGCCCTCGGCTTCGGCGCGATCGCCAACGTCGAGGAAACCAAGATCGTCGAGAACAAGGCCGGCTTCTTCGGCGGTGGCGTGTTCAACGGCACCGGTGAGGCGACCTTCCGGCACAGCGAGATCAGCGGCAACCGGGCAGTCGGCCCGCTGGGCGTGGGCGGCGGCATCTTCACCGTCGCCGGTGTGATCGACCTGGAGAAGACGAAGGTGGCGCACAACTTCGCCACTCTCACCGCTGGCGGCGTCTTCAGCTTCCTCGGTGAGGTGAACGTGGACGACAAGTCGGCCATCACGGCCAACAAGCCGACCAACTGCGCCGGCACCTTCACCCCGATCCCGAACTGCTTCGGCTGATCAACGCGGCACCGGCTCCTGCCGGACCGAGGTGAGGGGACTTCGGCCCCGCCGGTCCGATCCAGACGGATCGGACCGGCGGGGCCGGAGCGTACTCCGGCGTCGTGTGCCGGAGCGGCACTACCGCTGGACGAAGACCGCCACGCTGCGTCCCGGCACGGTGAAGGTGCCACTGGAGCTGTCGAAGGCCGCTTCACGCAACACCGGGTCGGCCGAGGAACGCAGCACCGGGTGCAGCGTCACGTCCGCCCCACGCAGCCCGGCCACCCGCTGCGTGGCGCTCTCCGGAGTGGCGTTGAAGACCACCGTCACCGACCGCCACTTCCCGCCGAGCCCACGGGCGTCGAGGGCCATGGTGAGCACACCCGGTGTCTCGTCCGCGCCCGACAGCGGGAAGGCGACCCGCCGCTGCACCTCCTTCGCGCTGGGCAGCCCGAAGACCGGCGACGACGTCCGGATCCGCAGCAGTTCGGCGTAGCGGGCGTCGGTCAACTCGACAGCCGCGCAGTCCGGCACCAGCTTCGGATCAGCCAGCAGCGGCTTCGCGTACGGCCACTTGTCCCGGTTGTCCTCGGCCGGCGGTAGACCGATGCCGAAGCCGTTGCCCTGGGCACAGTCCCACCGGATCTGGTTGAACCAGTCCCCCGAGTTGTACGAGTTGCGGTCCAGCGACTTGGACCGCAGCCGCTCGGTGCCGGTGGTGACGAATCCGGTGCCCTGGCCCATCACCACGGTGCTCAGCGCCAGCACCTGCATCCGGGCCCGGTCCGCCGCCGAGGTGGCCTGCGGCAGCTTGTACGCCAGCGCGTCGTACAGGATCTCGTTGTCGTGCGCGTCGACGTAGGTGACCGCCTCCCCTGGCGCGTCGGTGTAGCCGGCCGGTGAGCCGTTGTAGTCCACGTCGGCGCCGGTGACCTGCCGGCCCGCCGAGTCGACGAACCGGTAGCCGCGCAGGTTGCCGGTCAGCCCCACCTTGACCAGGTCGTGCTGGCGCAGCAGCCGGGCCCGCTGTTCGGCAGCCGAGCCGTTGACCGGGTCGCCATTGGGGTCGGTGAACAGGCCGGAGGCGAAGCCCTGCTGGCGCGGGTTCTCGTCGAACGGGCCGCCGCCGCGTACCGCGTCGCGTAGCCGGTCGTTGAACGTCCCGATCCCGGTACCGGCCATGTTGGCCTGCGTCGCCTGCACGAAACGGGCGTCGTCGGCCACCTCGCCGAAGTTCCAGCCCTCGCCGTAGAGCAGGATGTTCTTCCCGTCCACGCCGTCCCGGGCCACGGTCAGCTTGTCCAGTGCGGCGCGCACGGCCAGGATGTTCGCCTTCGGGTGGTGGCCCATCAGGTCGAACCGGAACCCGTCCACCTTGTACGCCTTGGCCCAGGTGACAAGTGAGTCCACCACCAGCTTGCCCATCATGGCGTGTTCCGGTGCGGTGTTGGCGCAGCAGGTGGAGGTGGCCACCGTGCCGTCGTCGAGCAGCCGGTGGTAGTAGCCGGGGACGATCTGGTCCAGCACCGACTTCGGGTCGGTGCCGGCGGCCGAGGTGTGGTTGTAGACCACGTCCATGACCACCCGCAGCCCCGCGTCGTTGACCCCGGCCACCATCTGCCGGAACTCGGTGGTGCGCCGGGCGCCCTCCGGGTCGACCGCGTACCCGCCCTCCGGGACGGTGTAGTGCAGCGGGTCGTACCCCCAGTTGTAGCCGTCGGTCTCCTTCACCCCGGCCACGCACTCCTGCTGCCGCTCCGAGTCCGGTGGCAGGGCCGCCAGGTCGCAGTCCGGCTGCCGCTGGTCGGCCCGGCGTTCGGGGATGGTGGCGAAGTCGAACGCCGGCAGCAGGTGCAGGTGGGTCACCCCGGCGTCGCTTATCGCCTTCAGGTGCCGCATCCCGGCGGTGGCCGGGTCGGTGAAGGCGAGGAAGGTGCCCCGCCGCTGCGCCGGGACGGTGTCGTCGGCGATGGAGAAGTCCCGCACCGACAGCTCGGAGATCTGCACCTTGGCCGGGGGCGCCGCGGCCGGCTTGCGCAGCCGCGCCCAACCCGCCGGAGCGAGCTTCGGGTCGGTCAGGTCGACGAGCTGGCTGTGCGTGGAGTCCGCCGCCAGCGCCACCGAGTACGGGTCGGTGACCGACGCGGTGACCAGCTGCTGCGCTGCCGGCTGCCACGCCTGCACCCGGTAGCGGTAGTACTTGCCGCTCCAGGACCGCTGCCCGCGTACCGACCAGACGCCGGTGCGGTCGTCGCGACGCATCGCCACCTGTCGTGCGGTGGCCGTCGGCGAGTCGTACAGCTCCAGCGACACCGTCCGGGCGGTGGGTGCCCAGACCGACAGGGTCGGCACACCGCCGGTGAAGGTGGCACCGAGGCTCGCCTTGGTGGCCGGGGCGTAGACGTCGTCGAGCACACCCGGGATCTGCACGCCGGTGGCACCGAGCAGGGTGCCGTCGGCGGCCCGCTCGGTCACCAGCAGCTGCCCGCGCAGCGCCGCCGGCACCTTGGCCAGATCCTTCCGGTCCAGCGTGAAGGCTCGGTGGTCCCACAGGTGCGGGAAGGCCGCGCGCTGCGCCTCGGTGAGCCCGTTGCGCTGCGCGGTCAGCGGCAGCGAGGTGTACGTCCCGACCAGCTCGCCGTCGACCACGCGCACCCCGCCGGCCGGCGCGGTCACCAGGGCGTGCGCCCGCCCGTCGATGGGGCCGGTGCGCCAGGCGACCGTGGACCTGTCGATCCAGTGCGCCCGCTGCTTGGTGATGTCGGTGTCCCGGCTGCTGCCGGTGACCGTCGCCGGCAGCAGCCGGCCCGGTGTGGCAGCGAGCAACCAGACCTCGCGGCCGGCGTCGGCGAAGTCGAGCCGCTGGTCCTGCGGCAGGTCCTTCTCGTCGCCGCGATGGATGATGTAGCTGAGCCCGGTCGCGCCCTCGGCCAGCGGCACCCGGAACTCGGCGCCGAAGGAGTCGACCCGGGTCGGCGGCATCGGCTTCGCCCAGTCGGTGGGGGTGGCCGCGCCGTCCCACAGGTGCAGGCCCCAGCCGTCGTAGTCGCCGTCGGGCCGGTGGTAGTGGATGACCGCCGTACCCTCCTCGACCGGCGGGGCAGGTTCACCTGCGGCCTCCTCCCGGGTCAGGTACGTCGCCGGGTCGCCCTGCTTGACCCAGACCTCGCCGGTCTGCGTCACGTCGACGGTCCGGTCGTTGTCGACGTCCTTGTTGCCATCGGCGTCGACCACCAGGAAGCCGACCGACTTGGCCCCCGGCTTGAGTTTCACCCAGGCGAACCGCCCGTACGCGTCGGTGCCGGCGAACGGCTGCCCCTGCGGCCACTCGGTGGCGTACTCCGGGTCGATGTCACCCCAGGCGTACAGCCCCCAGTCGTCGTAGTCACCATCCGGGCGCTGGTGATGGACCACCAGCCAGTCCCGTGACGAGCCGGGCAGGTCAGGGGTGCCCACGGTGGCGGTGGCGTGGCCGGAAGCGGTGCGGCCCCGACCGTCGCGGACCACCGCCTTGTACTCGATCTTCGTACCCGCGGCCAGACCGGTCAGGTCGTGGTGCACGGTGTAGGGCGCGCGATGAGCGGAGCCGAGCAACGTCCACTTCCCGCCGGCCACCCTGGCCGCCATCGTCACGCGGGCCAGCGGGTCGCCGGTGACCTGGGCGGTCACCTCGGCCCGGGTGGCCGGCGACCCCTCCGGGGCGGTGATGGTGATGCCCGGCCTGACGTCGGGCAGCGCGACCGGCCTGCCGGCCCGGTGCACCACCGCTGACAGGGGCGGCACGGTCAGGGTCAGCTCGCCGTCGCCCGCAGCCACCGGTCGGGCGGTGGCGCCGTGAATGCCGGTGAAGGTGGCGCCGGCCGACCAGGTGTCCACGGTGACAGTCTGCGCGGCTGTGGCGTTGTTGACCGCCACCACGTACTCGGTGCGGTCGTCCGGATCGAACCGGGAGAAGGCGAAGACGCCGGGGCCGTCGGCCGCGTACCGGGTGACCTGCACGCCGTCGCGCAGGGCAGGGTGGGCCTGGCGCAACCGGCCCAGGTCGGCGATGGTGCGGTAGAGCGGGTGCGTCCTGTCGAACTGGTCGACCGCGTGGGTGCGGTCGGTGCCGAGCAGGTCGTCGTCGAGGTAGTCCGCAGTACGCGAGGCGAACATCGGCTGCCGGGCGTCCTTGTCGCCGCCGGCGCCGGTGAAGCCCTGCTCGTCGCCGGAGTAGATCACCGGCTGGCCACGGGTGAGGAACATCAGCTCGTGGGCTAGTTGGTCCCGCCGCAGGTGGGTGGCCGGGTCGGTGGGTCCGTTGGCGATGAACGAGCCGATCCGGCCCATGTCGTGGTTGCCGAGGAAGGTGGTCAGCCGACCGGCGTGGGTGTCCCGGGCGGCGTAGAGGTCGTCGCGGGCGTACAGGTCGGCCAACGCCCTGGCCGATCCGTCGTTCGCGGTGTAGCCGCGCGCCGCCTCCTGAAAGCCGAAGTCCAACGTGGCGGGCAGCCCGCCCTGCCGCACGTAGCTGGAGGCGATCTCCGGGTCCGCGCTGTACACCTCGCCGAACATGAAGAAGTCCTTCTTGCCGGCCCGGGCCGCCGCCTCCTGCACCCCCTGGCTGAACTGCGGCCAGAAGTCCATGTTGACGTGCTTGACCGTGTCCAGCCGGAATCCGTCGACTCCGGTGGACCGTACCCAGTCGGCGTAGATCTTCGTCATGCCGCGGACCACCTCGGGCCGCTCGGTCCACAGGTCGTCGAGACCGAAGAAGTCGCCGTACTCGCTGTTCTCTCCGGCGAAGGTCGAGTCACCACGGTTGTGGTACATGGTGGGGTCGTTCAGCCACGCCGGGACCTTGACCTTCGCGTCGGCCCGGGTCTCGAAGGTCGGGGTGTACGGGAAGGACTCCCGATCGACCTTCGGGAAGTCCCGGCTGCCGTCGGCGTAGTTGCGATCCTCGAACGGCCGGCCCTGCGCGTCGCGGTAGGGCGCGGTCGCCTTGTCGACGTAGGTGTACGTGTCCTCTTCGTAGGCGATGACGTCGGCGGTGTGGTTGACGATGACGTCGAGGTAGACCTTGATGCCGCGCCGGTGGGCGAGCTGGACCAGCTTCTTCAGGTCGGCGGGGCTGCCGAAGTGGGGGTCGGCCTGGGTGAAGTCGGTGATCCAGTAGCCGTGGTAGCCGGCCGACACGTCGTCGCCCTCGCCCTGTACCGGCCGGTTCTTGAAGACCGGCGCGAGCCAGATGGCGGTGGTGCCCAGCCCCTCGATGTAGTCCAGGCGCTCGGTCAGTCCTTTGAGGTCGCCGCCCTGGTAGAACCCCTTGTCCGTGGGGTCGTACCCGGTACGCAGCCGGTCCCCGACCAGGCCGCCCCGGTCGTTGCGCGGGTCTCCGTTGGCGAACCGGTCGGGCAGCACGAAGTAGAACTGCTCGGCCTCAGCCTGGCTACGGCCGGCGGCGAGCAGGGCGGTGGCGGAGGGCTCGGCGTGCCAGGTGACGGCACCGGCGGCGCTCGGTGCCCCGGTGCCGGCGGGCCGACCGGCCGCGGCGGCGGGGGTCACCGCGACAGGCGTGCCGACCAGGGTGACGGTGAGCAGGAAGACAAGGGCGAGCAGGAATGTGCGGGGTGTCGGCGGGGGCTTCATCGACGGCCTTCCTCTGGTCGCTGATTGGCCCGCACGCTAGCCCTTGCCGAAAGATTCTGCAATACCTTGCAAACAGACCTGCAACAAGGCAGACACTTGCGCAAGACAGGCGCGGCCCGTCCCCGGTGGACGCTAACGGCTGCGGCAGATGCGTCCGGAGACGCGGCAACTCGCGGGCCGGGGATCGGCCGACTCGATGTGGAAGCGCAGGTACACGGACGATCCGCCGGCGAGGTCCGGCCCGCTGCGGTAGGTCAACGTTCCGTCCGCACCGCTGAACGTCCCCTGTGGAACGCCTTCCAGCCAGGCGGTCACCACCCGCCCGCCGGGGTACTCCACCCGCGCCACCCAGTCCAGGTCACGGTGGGAGGCGTTGCGGATCGACACCTCGGCGATGAAGCCTCCGTGGAACGTGTGCAAAACCCGATAGCGGGCCTCGATCGGCGCGGGCGGCGGTGCCGGCGTACGGGACGGTGCGACCGATGGCGGCGCGGCCGGCGGCGGCGTCGTACGTGCCGCGCTGGGGGTCGGGCTCGGCGGGTCGGTCCGGCGTGGGGAGAGCCCCGGCACCGCCACCGACGGTGGCGCCGACGCCTCTCGACCTGCCGAGGAGGCGCGCTCGGGCATCGGCGCGGCGGCAACCGGTGGCTGTCCGGGCGGCACCGGCTGGAAGTCCGGCCCAGGCCCCCGGTACGCGCCGACCGCGATGACGAGCAGCACCACCATGATGACGACGCCGATCGACACCAGGATCCACGGCGAGGAAGCCACGGCGGTTGAGCCGTGCGGCGGAAACTGACGGGGAGCGCGGCGCGTACCGGACATGTCTCTCCTCAGCGGGCAGCCCGGCAAGCGTAACGATCTTCAGCCGCGCCGGAAAGTGCCCGACGAATCACCAACTGTCCTAACCGATCCCGCAGCCGGTTCCGTTGACCGTGCACTGGCTCGGATACTCCCCGCCCCCGGTACGCGTGAACCGCAGTTGCACCGACTGCTGGGCCCCGGCGGCGAGCTGACCGGTTCCGCTGAGCAGGTACCAGCCAGGGCCCCTGATGGTCACCGAGACCCCCGGGCCGCTGGAGGCCCGGATCCCGGTGACACCGCCGCTGAAACGCAACTCCACCTGCCAGTCGTCCGACCCGCTGGTGCCGTTGCTGACCACCAACTGGGCCTCGAAGTGATCCGCGTCGCCGCTGTCGAGCACCCGGTAGCTGGCGGTGACCGCCCCGCCGCCGTCGGTCGGCGCCGCCGGGGCGGACGTGCTCGGTGACCGGCTGGCCTCCGGCCGCGCGGGCGATCCGGTACGCGACGGATCGGTCGGCGGTGCCGGCGATCCGGACCGCGTGGGTGAGCCGGTCGGTGTGACCGAAGCTGTCGCGGTGGGGCCGGTCGAGGTCGTCGAACGAGCTGTAGGCGCTGCCTCCGCGCTCGCCGTGGCAGTCGTCGGCAGGCTCATCGGCGGGCCCGGCGCCCATGCCGACGGACGTTCGGGGCCGCGGAACGACAACAGTGCGACCACAAGCAGCACCGCCAGCACCGCGACGCCGACCAGCGCCACCACCCAGGGTACGGAGGCGACCATCCTGGACAGATCGTGCCCACCGACCACCCCACTGGCGGCGTCACCGTTCCGGTCACCCGTGGTATCACCACCCTGGTCACCGGTGGCATCGTCGTTGGCATCACCGGACGGCCGCACTGACATTGAGGTCCCCACTCGTCGTCGCCGACGGGCCAGCCTAGTCACGCCGGGCCGCGGCGCGAAACGGGCAGGCGCCAAAGCCGCCCGACCCGCCGACGCACCCGACACATCGACGCGTCGCACCTGGCTGGTCGGCGGCCGGAGCCGTACCGCTGGCTCAGCCCGTCCGCACGACAGTGCAGATGGCCGGCCCCTCCTCGGTGCTACGCAGCAGGTAGCGGTACCGTTCGCCGGGCACCTGCCGGCCCTGGCTGTCCAGGAACTCCCAGCGCACCGCGACCTCCACGAGCAGGGCGGAAATCTGCTGCACCTGCTCGATGTCGGCGTGTGCCGCAACCAACTCGCGCTCGGCGTAGTCCGGCGCGGCACCCACGAAGGACAGCGCGACGGCGGCCGGGGAGTTGAACGAGAAGCTGTAGGTGTCGGCCACCACCAGCCCGGGCAGGGCGTAGCAGCCGGCGATCGCCGGCAGGTCACCGGCGGTCAACGCCACGCCGTACCTGTCGAAGAAGTCGGTCAGCAGGTCGAGATCGGTGGAAGCAGTCACGCCGCAAGCAATTGCCGGGGGGTGCCCCGGCGAAACCTCAACGGGGTGGGATCCGCACTTCGATCTCGCTGCCCAGCCGGGCACCTCCGTGCAGCCCCAGGTCGTCCCCGCTCCAGAACCGACCCGGGTCGTACCAGTTCGGTCGGCGTCCGACCGGCAGCAGACCCATCGCCTCGTAGGTGACCGCCACAACCTCCGCGCAGTACGCGGTTTCCAGGTCCAGGTCCCGCGCCCCTCCGGCAGGCGGATCCGGCTGCGGGTCAACGGCCGGAACGCGTCGCCGGAAGGCCGGCAGCGGCAACCGCGGCGACGGTACCCGCCCGCGCACCCACCGCCAGGCCAGCTGGGCGGTGGACGGAAACGGTGTGCCGTCCAGCCGGGCGATGGTCCGCAGCACCGACCGCTCCATCTCCGCGTCGGCCGGCGGTTCGAGCTGGCGCAGCCAACCCCGCTGGCCGTACCGGTTGGCCCAGACACAGACCGCGTCCCGCAGGTCGTGCAGCTGCACACCACGTTGGTGGGTGCCGGTCCACAGGTCCGGCAGCGACCGCCCCAGCTCGGCATGCCACATCAGCGGTGGCATGTCGTCCAGCACCACTGCCATGCCCACATGGTTGACCGGGCTGTTGGTGGTCAACTGGATGGCCCGGTCAGGCACGCTGCGGCCACGGAAGACCCACAGATCGCCGGTACGGGTCAGCTCCACCGCCTCGTCCAGGCTGATGCTCATAGGGGACTACCCTAAGCGGATGCGGCGACGGATGCGGTGGTGGAAGGTCCTCGGGTTGGCCGGTCTGGCCGGTGTCGCGGCCTCCGGCGTGGTGATCGCCCGGGCGGAACGGCGGCGGCGCGCGTACACCCCGGAGGAGATCCGGGCCCGGTTGCGCGACCGGCACGCGGAGGCCAGCTCGAACTCCCCGGCCGGCGAGGCCGGCTGAGTCGCCCTCAGTCCACGTCGATGTGGTTGCGGTCCCATCGGCCGCCGACCGGTTGGCTGTCCAGCCGCATCGCTCCCTCGGCGTTGCCGGCGAGGTCGTTGTCCTCGACCCGGCAGGAGACGCATGCCCCCTGATCACTGATCCACATGCCGTAACGCTGGGTCGGGTCGTCGCGGTTGTCCCAGATCCGGTTGCCGCGCACCATCGCCGACTCGAAGTGGGCGTTCACCGTGAACCCGGCCCGTACCGGCGCCGCCGCCGGCAACTCGTAGCGCGCGCCCGGTGGTGGCACGTCCTCGTTCCAGGCGATCGCCGCATCCGGCCGCAGGTCCGCCAGGTCCAGTTCCATCTCGGTGTTGCCGACCACCAGTGCCAGTCGGGACCCCACCCGGAGCAGCTTTCCGCGATGCCCGTCGGGTGCCCACACCGCCGCCCGGTCCGACACCGCACGCCGGCCGTACCGCACCGACTCCCCGGAGCCGGTGGCCGCCGGGGCGCACTGCCGCCCGTTGCTCCGGATCCGGTTGTTCGTCACCGCCGCGTCGACCATCGGCCGGTCCACCCGGATTCCGTCCAGACCGTTGTCCCAGAACTCGTTGCTGTCGATCACCACGTCCGACGCCGGGCCTTCATAGCCGTTGCCCAGGCTGTGCTGGTGGTACCCGTACCAACCGTTGCCGCTGATCCGGTTGCCCCGAATCGTGTACGGCCCGGGAGTGTTGCCCATGCTGATCCCGTCGCGGACATTGCGGTCGATCACGCAGTCACTGAGAATGCCGCCCCGGCCGGCGATGCCCGCCGTGCCATTGGCGGAGACGTCGAAGCCGGCTTCCAGGTTCCCGGTGAGCGTGCAGGCGGAGACGATCAGGCCGTCGGCGCCCCAGTCCGAGATGCCGAACCGGTTGGCCTGGCTGTGACAGCCGATGATGCGATACCCGCGCGGCGGCGTCCAGTACGGCTTCTGCAGTTCCAGGAAGATCCCGTTGGTGCCGTTGCCGAGGGTGGTGCAGTTGCTGATGGTGCAACGTTCCACTGCACCCCAGCCGCCGATGCCGATGCCGATGCCCGCGCCGCCCATCTCCTCACCGTTGTCCAGCCGACCACAGCCGACCACCACCACGCCGTCGATCAGGCTGTCCTGGAGGAAGTCGCAGCCGAGCCCGGTGGCACCGGTGTGGTGAATGTAAAGATTGCGGAAAACGCCCCGCACGACGTACTGCAGGCCGAGCCCTTTGGCCAGATAGCTGTACTCCGCCATCGCCACGCCCGAGCCGTCGATCTCGAAGTCGGCGAAGGTGCAGTCGGCGATGTGCCGGTCCCGGTCGGCGCCGTGCTGCACGGTGGTCCAGAAGGCCAGCGGTGTCGGGTCTGCCCGGTTCCCTTCGTTGCTCAGCACGAACCGGGTGGCTCCAGGCCCCGCACCGATCAGTGACACGCCGCTACGCCAGATCGTGCCCGCGTCCCTGATCGAGTAGATGCCCGGCGGGCAGTAGATGACCCGCGCCCTACTGTCGGCGGCGTACCCCTCACCCAGGCGGTCAACCAGGGCAGACAGCGCAGGCTGGTCGTTGGTGACCCCATCACCCCGAAGTCCGAAGTCAAGCGCATCGCACCACAGCGGCGCCCCGGCGACCGGCGACAGACGTTCCCGGATGGCGACGGACCGGTCCTGCTGCCGCACGGCCTCTCCCCTCGGTCGTGACCTCCTGACCGCCGCCGCTTTCCCCTTCCCCCCGCCCGAAAACGCCCCACCCGGCTCACCCCGGCAACGGATGACGACAATCTGACCAGATATGTCAGTTATCGGGCGGTGCGCGGTGGCCGGGGTCACCCCCGCGGCGGAATCGCGGGCCGGGTCCGGTGGTTGTACATGGCGTAACCACGAGCGCCTCCGAGCGCCGCCCCCGGCCCGGGTCGGAATGGCTCCCCGCCGTCGGGCGTTACACCCCCGGACGACAAACGCCAGCGCCATCCGCCTCCCCGCGAGGCCCCCGGAATGACCCCGGCCCACCCGGCGTTACACCTGGCCGGGCCGCGAGCCACGGTGTCACCCCGCCTCCCGGGACACCGGACGAACACCGCAAAACCTCCCCCCTTTCCGCATGGCTCACCCGCATCCCCCACACGCGGGCGCAGCCGCGCGCACCCCCGACCGAAAGGTACAGATCATCATGGCTACCACCATCCTGCGTAAGACCGCCCTGACCATCGCCGCTGCCGCCGCCACCGCCGGCGGCATCGCCGGCCCCGCGATCGCCGCCCACGCCACCCCGGGCGCCCAGGCCAGCGCCGTGCAGGCCGACCGCAAGCCCGGCGGCGAACGCGAACTCGGCGTCCGCTACGAAGCACAGCCCAACTTCTACTACTGCGGCCCCGCCGCCGCCCGCAACGCCCTGAGCGTGCAGGGCAAGAACATCGACGTCGACACCATGGCCAAGCAGATGCGCACCACCGAGGCCGGCACCAACTCCATCAACGACATCACCCCCGTGCTCAACAAGGAGACCGGCAAGGACGTCTACCGCTCAGTCGAGATCACCGACCCCAAGGCCGACGACAAGCAGACCGACAAGCTGCGCGACGACATCGTCCGCACCGTCAACGACGGCCGCGCCGTAGTCGCCAACATCGCCGGCACCGCCACCGACACCGACGGCACCACCCACAGCTTCGAAGGCGGCCACTACATCAGCGTCGTGGGCTACCGCGACGGCGGCGACACCGTCACCATCGCCGACTCCGCCGACCCCGCCCAAGCCTCCTACCGAATGAGCATCGACACCCTCGCCGACTGGATCGCCACCCGCGGCTACAGCGCCACCTCCTGACCAACCGAAACACCACGAAGGGCCGACCCCACCCAGGGCCGGCCCTTCGTCGTCCCACCCCCAACCCACCCCGGGCTTCGACAACATCGGGGATGTTGCTCCCTCGCCGTGGCGTGACACAGCAACATCCCCGATGTTGTCGCCTCCGGTTGCGGTCGGCACGGGATCCGGGGTCACGCCGCTTCCCAGTACACCTCCACCCGCCAACCGTCCGGGTCCAGGCACTTGAACGAGACCAGGTCCGATTCGTCGTCCCGTTCCACGATCGGTACGCCGTCGCGCGCCAACCGGGTACGCAGGTCGTCGACCGCCGCCGGGTCGGCCATGGCGAACCCGATGTGCAGGAAGGTGGACGTCGGGGGCGCCTCCGCCGCCGGATGCAGCGCCAGGTCGAACCCGTCCGCGTTACGTACGAT
The DNA here is from genome assembly GCF_049178935.1 of Verrucosispora sp. WMMD703. Taxonomy (NCBI): domain Bacteria; kingdom Bacillati; phylum Actinomycetota; class Actinomycetes; order Micromonosporales; family Micromonosporaceae; genus Micromonospora; species Verrucosispora sp. WMMD703. The sequence continues at coordinate 4,765,055 of NZ_JBMHMM010000004.1, forward strand.
CACCGTGCCGTCCGGGTACGACCGCGCGGTGGCGGGGTCGAATTCGAAGTACGTCGTGTAGAAGCGCAAGCTACGTTCGTAGTCACGCACAGGCAGCCCGAGATGACGAAGACGCACGCCGATCAGCGTTCGCCACCTCTGCCCGCGCTGTCAACCGCTCACGGAGCGCCCGGGCAGCTCTTCGTCACCCCCGGTGACCGGACCCAGCCGGCGGCTGTCAGCCGGACGGCGAGGGTGTCGAGATCGGGCCGCAGCAGGTACCTGCCGTCCACCCAGTGACACCGGGTTGCATGAATAGCAAGACGGACGTACGGTTTTGTTGACGGCGAGAATCGGCGGTAAGTGTTGCCTAACCACGGCAGCACTCTGGCCGGTGCGAAAGACTGCTCAGGACTACTCACGGTCGCTGGTGTGAAGGAGTACGACGTGGCGAGCCTCGACACCTTCGGTGCGAAGACCCAGCTACGCGTCGGAGACGCGAGCTACGAGATTTTCAAGATCAGCAAGGTGGAGGGCCAGGAACGGCTCCCCTACAGCCTGAAGATCCTGCTGGAGAACCTGCTGCGGACCGAGGACGGCGCGAACATCACCGCCGAGCACATCCGCCAGCTCGGTGCGTGGGACCCGACCGCAGACCCGAACGTCGAGATCCAGTTCACCCCGGCACGGGTGCTGATGCAGGACTTCACCGGCGTACCCTGCGTGGTCGATCTGGCGACCATGCGTGAGGCCGTCCGCGACCTCGGCGGCGACCCGACCAAGGTGAACCCCCTCGCCCCCGCCGAGCTGGTCATCGACCACTCGGTCATCGCCGACCTGTTCGGCCGCGAGGACGCCTTCGAGCGCAACGTCGAGCTGGAGTACACCCGCAACAAGGAGCGCTACCAGTTCCTGCGCTGGGGCCAGAGCGCGTTCAACGAGTTCAAGGTGGTCCCGCCCGGCACCGGCATCGTGCACCAGGTCAACATCGAGTACCTGGCCCGCACCGTGATGGAGCGCGGCGGCCAGGCGTACCCGGACACGGTCGTCGGCACCGACTCGCACACCACCATGGTCAACGGTCTGGGCGTGCTGGGCTGGGGCGTCGGCGGCATCGAGGCCGAGGCCGCCATGCTCGGCCAGCCGGTGAGCATGCTGATCCCACGGGTCGTCGGCTTCAAGCTCTCCGGCGAGATGCCGGCCGGCACCACCGCCACCGACCTGGTACTGACCATCACCGAGATGCTGCGCAAGCACGGCGTGGTCGGCAAGTTCGTCGAGTTCTACGGCCCCGGCGTGAGCGCGGTGCCGCTGGCCAACCGGGCCACCATCGGCAACATGTCCCCGGAGTACGGCTCCACCGTCGCGATCTTCCCGATCGACGCCGAGACCGTCCGCTACCTGGAGCTGACCGGCCGTGACCCGCAGCAGGTCGCCCTGGTCGAGGCGTACGCCAAGGAGCAGGGCCTCTGGCACGACCCGGACCACGAGCCGGTCTACTCCGAGCAGTTGGAACTCGACCTGGGCACCATCGAGCCCTCTCTCGCCGGGCCGAAGCGCCCGCAGGACCGGGTGCCGCTCGGCAACGCCAAGACCCTGTTCCGCTCGGCGCTCACCGACTACGTGTCCGCCGACGAGACCGGCGGCGACCCGGGCCGCAAGCCGGGCGTCCCACAGCAGGAGCAGCCGTACGGCGTGACCGGCCACGCCGACGAGGCCAGCGCCGAGTCGTTCCCGGCCAGCGACTCCCCGGCCAACGGGATCGACGACCCGGCCGACGCGCCCCGTGAGCTGGTCAACTCCGCGGTCGGCTCCGGTGGACGGGCCAGCAACCCGATCCGGGTCACCGGCACCGACGGCACCGAGTTCGAGCTGGACCACGGCGCCGTGGTGATCGCCGCGATCACCTCCTGCACCAACACCTCCAACCCGCAGGTGATGATCGGTGCGGCGCTGCTCGCCCGTAACGCCGTGGACAAGGGCCTGAACCGCAAGCCGTGGGTGAAGACCACCCTCGCGCCCGGCTCCAAGGTCGTCATGGACTACTACGAACGGGCCGGTCTGACGCCGTACCTGGAGAAGCTCGGCTTCCACCTGGTCGGCTACGGCTGCACCACCTGCATCGGCAACTCCGGCCCGCTGCCGGAGGAGATCTCCGCGGCGGTGAACGAGGCCGACCTCGCGGTCGTCTCGGTGCTCTCCGGCAACCGGAACTTCGAGGGCCGGATCAACCCGGACGTGAAGATGAACTACCTGGCCTCCCCGCCGCTGGTGGTGGCGTACGCCCTGGCCGGCACGATGGACATCGACCTGGCCAACGAGCCGCTCGGTGAGGACAGCGCGGGCAACCCGGTCTTCCTGCGCGACATCTGGCCGAGCACCGCCGAGATCCAGGACGTGATCGCCTCCGCGATCGGCGCCACCGGCTTCAGCTCCGCGTACGCCGACGTCTTCGCCGGTGACGAGCGGTGGCAGTCCCTGCCGACCCCGACCGGGGACACCTTCGCCTGGGACGGCGACTCCACCTACGTCCGCAAGCCCCCGTACTTCGAGGGCATGGGGCAGCAGCCGGAGCCGGTGACGGACATCGCCGGTGCTCGGGTGCTGGCCAAGCTCGGCGACTCGGTGACCACCGACCACATCTCGCCGGCCGGTTCCATCAAGGCCGACTCCCCCGCCGGGCAGTACCTCGCCGAACACGGCGTGCCGCGCCACGAGTTCAACTCCTACGGCTCCCGCCGGGGCAACCACGAGGTGATGATCCGGGGCACCTTCGCCAACATCCGGCTGCGCAACCAGCTGGTCCCCGGGGTGGAGGGCGGCTTCACGGTCAACCACCTGACCGGGGAGCAGACCTCGATCTACGACGCCTCCATGGCGTACCAGGAGGCGGGCGTGCCGCTGGTCATCCTGGCCGGCAAGGAGTACGGTTCCGGCTCGTCGCGGGACTGGGCGGCCAAGGGCACCATGCTGCTCGGGGTGCAGGCGGTCATCGCCGAGTCGTACGAGCGGATCCACCGCTCCAACCTGATCGGGATGGGCGTGCTGCCGTTGCAGTTCCCCGCCGGGGAGAACGCCGAGTCGCTGGGGCTGACCGGCACCGAGACGTTCACCATCGCCGGAGTGACCGCGCTCAACGACGGCGACACTCCGCGTACGGTGAAGGTCACCACCGACAGCGGCGTGGAGTTCGACGCGGTGGTGCGGATCGACACCCCGGGTGAGGCGGACTACTACCGGCACGGCGGCATCCTGCAGTACGTGCTGCGGCGCATGATCGCCAACTGACCGCGATGCCGTGAGGGCTCCCACCCGGACGGGTGGGAGCCCTCACGGCGTCTGGTGTCCCGTCAGTCGGCGCGACGTGCCTCCCGAATCTTCATGGCGTGCTCCACCAGCATGATGAGCACCTCCTTCACCGACTCCCGCTGCCGGGCGTCGCAGAGCAGCACCGGCACCTCGGGATCGAGGTTCAGCGCCGCCTGCACCTCGTCGAGCCGGTACTGGCGGGCGCCCTCGAAGCAGTTGACCGCGACGAGGAAAGGGGTCCCCCGACCCTCGAAGTAGTCGAGGGAGGGGAAGCAGTCGGCCAGCCGACGGGTGTCGGCGAGCACCACCGCGCCAATCGCGCCGAGTGCCAGCTCGTCCCAGACGAACCAGAACCGGTCCTGGCCCGGGGTGCCGAAGAGGTACAGCACCAGGTCGTCGCTGATGGTGATCCGACCGAAGTCCATCGCCACGGTGGTGGTCCGCTTCGTCTCGACGCCTTCCAGGTCGTCGATGCCCACGCCCGATTCGGTAAGCACCTCCTCGGTCCGCAGCGGACGCGTCTCGCTGACCGCGCCGACCAACGTGGTCTTACCCACCCCGAACCCGCCGGCGATCAGAATCTTGATCGCTGTGGGCAGAGCCGCCATGTCCGACGGCCGCTCAGCGTGCCCGTAGTCCATTGATAACCGCCTCGAAGATGCTGTGTGCCGACGATCGCCAGGTGCAGCGGGCCCAGGCCGGCGGGCCGGTGACCGGGCGGGCCCGGCCGCCGGTCACCGCGTTCCCTCCACCGTCATCCGGGCTGCTGTTCCCCGTTGGCCTGCTCGGCTGGCCGGGACGGCGAGGCGACGTACCTGCCGACCCGGGTGATCAACATGGCCATCTCGTACGCGATCAACCCGACGTCGGCGTCCTCACTGGCCAGCACCGCCAGGCAGGCGTTACGCCCGGCGGCTGTGACGAACAGGAACGAAGACTGCATCTCGATGATCGTCTGCTGCACCTGCCCGCCGCCGAAACGCTTGCCGGCGCCGCGAGCCAGGCTCTGGATGCCGGCCGCCATCGCCGCCAGGTGCTCACCGTCGTCGCGGCTGAGCCCCTGCGAGGAGGCCATCAGCAGACCGTCGGCGGACAGCGCGACCGCGTGTTCGGCCTGCTTGACCCGGCCAACCAGATCATCCAGCAACCACGTCAGGTCGGCACTCGAAGCCGTCTTCTGCGCCACTTCGTCGTCCTCTTCTCCCCCGGCTCATCGCCGTGCTCACTTGGGCCTGACCGTTCTCCCCGGCTCGCCGGGCAGCGCACCTCGGTCAGGTCGCCTGTTGATCGGCGTCCTCGGGCTCATCGTCGGGCCCGGACCGACCGCCAGCACCGAGCAGCCGTGCGGCATCGGAACGTCCGCGCCGGGTGCCGGTCTGGTACGAACTCATCATGCGCCGCACCTGTTCGGGCTCGCGGACCACGTCCTCGTCCGCTTGCACCGTCTCGGGCTCGGCCCGCAACGCCGGGGCCAGGCTCGCCTGGCGTACCCGGACCGGCAGGCCCGACTCGGTGCGGGTCGGCTCGATCTCGGCGGGCATGGGGCCACCCGGGGTCACCGGGTCGGCCGGTCGACCGGCGGCGGGGCCCGCACCGCTTCCGGTGCCGGGATCAGTTGTCCGGCGCGGCGGCCACTGCGGACCGTCGTTGGACGCTGACGTGACCGGCAGTCCGATCGGAATCGTCGGTCCGTCCCAGGCAACGGAGTGCCCGGCACCGGGCCGAGAACTGCTCGGCAGCCCGTAAACATCGGCACCGTCACCGCTGGAGTGCCCGATCTCCGCCGGTACCTCCCGGCCGGTCCCGATCACGCCACCGTCGCCGGTGGGCTGGGCCGCGGCGTCCGCAGGTCGTCCCTCCGCCATGCTCGGCTCAGCCTCGTCGACGATCAGATCAGGCGGGATCAACACCACGGCGGTCGTCCCGCCGTACGCCGACTCCTTGAGCCGGACCTGCACGCCGTGCCGGTCGGTCAGCCGGCTCACCAGGTAGAGGCCCAGCCGGGACGCGTCGGCGAGGTTCCGCTCGGAACGGTCCACGATGCGGTGGTTGGCGGCGGCGAGGTCGTCCTCGGTCATGCCCAGACCGCGGTCCTCGATCTCGATGGCGAAGCCGTTGGCGACCAGTTCTCCGCGTACCTCGACGTTGGTGTGTGGCGGAGAGAACGAGAGTCCGTTCTCGATCAGTTCGGCGAGCAGGTGGATGACGTCACCGACGGCCCGCCCGGCCAGCGACACACCGCCGATCGAGAGCAGGGTGACGCGGGTGTAGTCCTCGACCTCACCGACCGCACCCCGGACCACGTCCACCATCGGGACGCTGCGGCGCCACGCCCGGCCGGGGGTCGCGCCGGAGAGCACGATGAGGTTCTCCGCGGCACGTCGCACCCGGGTGGCCAGGTGGTCGACGCGGAACAGGTCTGCCAACTCCTCGGCGTCCTGCTCGCGACGCTCCATCGCGTCGAGCAGGGTGAGCTGGCGGTGCACCAGGGCCTGGGTACGCCGGGCCAGGCTCAGGGACACCTCGCGTGCGGACCCACGCAGCTGGGCCTGCTCGACCGCGGTGCGGACGGCCCCCTCCTGCACCACGTTGAAGGCCCGACCCACCTGGCCGAACTCGTCCTCATCGAAGCGCAGCGCTGGCATCTCCCTGGCGACGTCCACCTGCTCACCGCGCCCGAGCCGCTCCGCCACGCTCGGCAACCGTTCGTTGGCGAGTCGGAACGCCGCATCGCGCAGTCGTTGCAGCTGCTGTGCCAGCGCCCGTGCCGTGGTGATCGAGACGACCACCGAGGCGATGACCGCGAGCAGGCCGAGACCCGCGACGAGGACCAGCCGGACGATGACACCGATCGCGACCGGCGTGGCCCGCTTGACGATGTCGTCACCACCGGCCAGCACCACGTCACCGATCTCGATTAGCGCCGGAGCGGTGGTGTCGGACCAGTCCGAGGTCGAGAACGGCAGTCGGTAGGTGCCGTTGCCGTTCATGACCTGAGATTCCAGGTCGGCCAGTCGCCGGAAGCTCGCCCCGGTGACCATCTGCTCGTAGCGACGCTGATCAGCTTCGGGCAGCCGGACGATCGCCTGCTCGGCGACGAACTGACGGGCACCGACAACCCGGGTGAACTCGGCCCGCTCGACCGAGGTGATCCGGCCTGCGGCGAGCACGCCGGCCAGCATGGCGTCCTCCTGGGACAACAGCTCCCGGGCACGGTCGAGCCGGATCAGTTGTGCGGTGTCCTCGGCGACCTGGTCGTCGTCGAGATTGCCGAGTTCGTCGTACACCTGGTAGATCGACTCGATCAGCTCGGTGAACGTCGCACCGGCGTCGCTGCGGCCGATGTTGCGCCCGTCGACGGCAGTACGCGTGTCGGGCAGCGCGGCCAGTTGCCGCTCCAGCTCCGCGATACGGTCGTGCAGCGCGTCGCTGCCGAACACGCCGACCTGCCAGTCGTCGGTCGACTCGACGAACTCGGCGGCCAGTTGGTCGGTACGGGCACGCAGCCGGGTCAACTCGTCAAGCTGCGCCTCCTGCGGGCGTCCGAGATAGACAAGCGAGGTGCGCCGTTCCAACTGCAACTGCAGCAGCAGCGGCTCGGTGGGATCGAACACCTGCGCGTCGAGCGCCTGCACACCGAACAGGTTCGCTCCATCGCGGACGGTGACCCAGGCGGCGAAGCTCCAGAGCGCCACCAGCGCGGCCAGCAGGGCCACCACCTTGGCACGCAGCTTCGTACTGCGGGAACCCATCACACCGTCCCTGGCCGTGAGCTAGTTGACCGGTCAGTCAGGAGCGAGCCACACAGCACACCGGCCCCGGCGCAACCTAACAACGTCACCGCAGCAACTCAAGCGCTGGTGATCATGCGCTGGTCGACCCGGGTCACCCGCCGCAGGCGCACGGTCCGGCGACCAGAGCGCCGGCCGCCGGGCCGCCCGCACCGTCGCCCGCCCGATGAGCGGCGGCGGCTGGCCGCCGGGGCACATCGGCCGGTCTGTGCGATTCGCCGACGGGAATGCGAGCCGTGGTCGGCCCCGCTGTGCCAGGCTCAGGGACATGGACGACAAGACCATCCTCAGCCGGATCTCGGATCTGGTTGACGAGGAGCACCGGCTGCGCGCACAGGCGCAGGCCCACGAGACTGGCACCGACGATGAGGCACGCACCCGCCTGCGGGAGCTGGAGGAGTCCCTCGACCAGTGCTGGGATCTGCTGCGCCGCCGCCGTGCAGCTCGGCAGGCCCATGGCGATCCTGAGGCCCAGGGCGCCCGCCCGACGTCCGAGGTCGAACGCTATCTGCAGTGAATCCCGCTCGCCCACGCCCCGCGACGGGCTCCGGGTGGCGGTGGCCACCGCCACCCGGAGCCCGGCCGGTCAGGCCAGACCTGCCTCGCGGCACAGCAGTTCGGTGAGCACCGTCGGGTCCACGAGGTCCGCCGGCAGTCCCCGGGCGACGAACCAGGCGGCGACGATCCGAACATCGCGGGCCAGGAACTCCCGCCCCTGCGGGTTCACCACCACGTCGACCACCTGCGGCAGGTCGATCAGCGCCAGTCGCCCCGCGTGCACCAGCAGGTTGTACGGCGACAGGTCGCCGTGCGCGTACCCGGCTCGGGCCAGGACGACAAGCGCGTCGACCAGTTGCCCCCACAGAGCACGGAGTTCGGCCGGTGCTGGGCGCAACTCGGCCAGCCGGGGTGCGGCGCGTCCCTCCTCGGCGTCGCCGAGGAACTCCAGCATCAGCTCGGTGCCCCGCAACTGCACCGGGTACGGCACGGTGATGGTGCCGTAGCGCTGGCCGATCTCCCAGAGCCGGCTCAGGGCGGCGAACTCCGCCGCCGCCCACTGTCCCGCGATCATCTGCCGGCCGAACGCGGTCCGGCCGGTCATCGCCCGCATCTCACGTGAGCGGCGCACCCGGCGCCCTTCGAGGTATCCCGCGTCCCGGTGAAACAGCCGGTGCCGAGGATCCCGGTATCGTTTCGCCGCCAGCAGGCAGGACCGGTCGGTGCCGGGTAGACCCCGGCGCACCAGGTGAACGTCGGCCTCCTTGCCGGTCTTGAGCACACCGAGCTCGGTGTCCTTCGCCGCCAGTTCGGTGACCAGCCAGTGCGGGTGGGGCTGCGGGCCGTGCAGCGCATCGTCCCAGGAGGACCACGTTTCGCCGGTCCCCGGGTCGGGCTCGTCGGGGTCGGTGGGAGCGGGGCCGGTCGGCCGGCCGCGCTTCAGGAAGTGCGGTTCGTCGTCGTCGAAGCGGCGTCGGCCGCGGGTTCGGCGCTCGGGCGCCGGAAAGTCGTGATCACGCATGACGCTGGTAATCCCTTGGTCGAGGTGTGGGGAGGCAGGAAGTGACCTGCGAAGACGGCCATGACCGACCCCCTCTCCTCGACCGGGCGCACGCCCGGAGTGCACGATGCGCGGACCATGCTCGTCGGCCGCACCGGTCGGGTCAACCCAATTAGCGCGACTCAGGCGCCCATGATCTCGGCGATGGCGGCGATCACGGTGTCCACCGTCGCCGTGGGCGCGAACCGGGCGTCGGTCCAGGGACGCCCCCGGTGCAGCCAGATGCTGGGCAGACCGACGGCGGTGGCTCCGCCGATGTCCGCCTCCGGGCCGTCGCCGACCACCCAGGCACCGCGCAGCGGCATTCTGGCCCGCTGCGCGGCGAGCGCGAAGATGCGGGGGTTGGGCTTGCTGACCCCCGCCTCTTCGGAGATCACCCAGTCGGCGACGTACCGGTCCAACCCGGTACGTCTGATCTTGGCGTCCTGTTGCCGAACCGCGCCGTTGCTCACCACGACCGGCATCCAGCCGGCGTCGTCGGCGATCCGCAGGGCGCACGCCACCAGCGGGTCCAGCCGGGTGAACTCGACCACCCCGTCGTGCAGTTCCTCCACCAGGTCGATGGAGGGGATCCGCAACCGATAGCGGTCCCGGATCGCGTCCGCCACGTCCCAGCGGTCCGTTAATCCGTCGGCGTCGATGGACAGCAACCACTCGATGTCGTGCGGAGGTGCTCCGATGCCGTCGAGAAAGCGCTCTGCCCAGGTGCGGAACGGCCCGGCCCGATCGAGCAGGGTGTTGTCCAGGTCCAGCAGGAGCAGCGGCACTCGGGCACCTTACGGGAATCGGGTACCTCGCCGACAGGGCGGAAGGTTACGCGGTGGTGTCGGTCCGGAACAGCCGTCGCATGCGGCCGACCCCAGGAACCAAGCCGTACGTACGGTTTGCGTCAGTCGAGGGGAGCTGACACGATCGACACGTGCCCAGAGTAAGCCAGGATCAGCTCGACGCCCGCCGTCAGGAAATCCTCGCCGCCGCGCGAGCCTGCTTCGCCCGGCACGGCTACGAGGGCGCGACCGTACGACGCCTGGAGGAGGCCACCGGCCTCTCCCGTGGCGCCATCTTCCACCACTTCCGGGACAAGGACTCCCTCTTCCTCGCCGTCGCTGAGGACGACGCAGCCACGATGGTGGAGACGGTCGCCCGCAACGGACTGGTCCAGGTCATGCGTGACCTGCTCGCCCGGGCGGTCTCCCCGGACACCACAGGTTGGCTGGGCAGCCAACTGGAGGTGTCGCGACGGCTGCGTACCGACCCGACCTTCGCCACCCGCTGGGCACAGCGGTCGGCCGCCATCGCCGAGGCGACCCGGGACCGGCTGGCCCGTCAACGGGAGGCCGGCGTACTCCGCGAGGACATCCCCATCGACGTGCTGGCCCGGTTCCTCGAACTCGCCTACGACGGGCTGGTGCTGCACCTGGCCATGGGTCGGCCCGCCGGTGACCTGGGCGCGGTGCTCGATCTGGTCGAGGAAGCGGTGCGCCGACGCTGAACCCGTCAGGTAACGAGAAGATAACTCGACCCTACGGGCAGCCGGATGCTGGCATCGCCGCTCCACAATGAAGCCGCGTTCCCTCGCGTGACAGGAGCAGGCCATGACGGGTTTCGCGGTCGATTACGACACCTGGGGAGTTCCCGGTCCCACCTTCATCACGCTCTACCTGGTGGCTGCGGTGCTCGCCGTCACCGTCGTGCTGATCCGCCGCCGGGCGCTGCTGGGCGGGCGTGCCGCTCCCCCCGCCGACCAGCTGAACCCGCAGCAGGTCGCCTACCTCAACGGCGGCGATGACTTCGCCGTCTGGACCTCGCTCGGCGCGTTGCGCAGCCAGGGCGCGATCGGCGTGGACCCGGACCGCCGGCTGACCGCCGACGGTCCGCTGCCGCCCGCCGCCACCCCACTCGACCGGGCCATCCACTACGCCGCGACGCAGCGCACCCTGGCCCGGGAGCTACGGCGCACCGAGTGGGTCGAGCGGGCCCTCACCGAACTGCGTGACGGCCTCGACCAGCGCGGTCTCGCGATCGGTCCGGACCGGCGGGCCGCCCTGCGGCACGGTCCGCTGCTGCTGGTCGCACTCCTGGTGCTCGGTGTCGCCCGAATCGTCGCCGGGCTCGCCAACGACCGCCCGGTCTGGTATCTGGTGCTCACCGTCGTCGCGCTCGGCGTACTGACCGCTGTGCTGCTCGTCCGGGTGCCCCGCCGAACCCGGGCAGCCGAGGCCGCCCTGCGGACACTGCGCCAGCGCAACCGGCACCTCGCGCCCACCGCGAACCCGGCGTACGCCACCTATGGAGCGGCGGGAGCCGCCATGGCGGTGGCCCTCTACGGCACCGCGTCACTCTGGGCACTCGATCCGACCTTCGCCCAGCAGGCCGAGATCCAACGCCAAGCCGCAGCCGGCGGCGCGACGTCCACCGGCGGGTGTGGCGGCGGCGCAGCGGGCGGCGGAGGCTGCGGTGGCGGCAGTTGCGGCGGCGGGGGCTGCGGCGGCGGGTGCGGCGGATGAACACCCCGCATGGCGTGGGGATCGGCTGGCGCCCGGAGATCGCCGGATTCGTCGCCGAGCTGCCCGGCCTGCGCTTCGTCGAGGTGATCGCCGAGTCGGTACCGACCGCCGGACCGCCACCGGCCGACCTGATCGAGCTGCGCGACCGCGGCGTCACCGTGGTACCGCACGGCGTGCGGCTCTCCCTCGGCGGCGCGGAACCGGTCGACCCGGCCCGGGTCGCCCACCTGGCGGCCGTCGCGCAGCAGCTGGCGGCACCGCTGGTCAGTGAGCACATCGCTTTCGTCCGGGCCGGCGGCCTGGAGGCCGGCCACCTGCTACCCCTGCCCCGCACCCACGAAGCGGTCGACGCGATCTGCGCCAACATCACCCGTGCCCAGGCGGACCTGCCGGTGCCGATCGCGCTGGAACCGATCGCCGCCCTGTTCGACTGGCCGGACGACGAACTCGACGAGGCGGCGTTTCTCAACGAGATCCTGGACCGCACCGGAGCACTGCTGCTGCTCGACGTCGCCAACGTGTATGCCAACGCCCGCAACCGCGGCACCGACCCGCTCGCGCTGCTGGACCGGCTGCCGCTGGAACGGGTGGCGTACCTGCACGTCGCGGGCGGTGCCGAGGGTGGTGGCTTCTACCACGACACGCACACCGATCCGATCGGGCGGGAGGTGTTGGAGCTGCTCGCCGAGTTGTGCGCCCGGCACCGCCCACCGGCGGCCCTGCTGGAACGCGACGGGCACTACCCACCGGCGGCCGAGCTGCGCACCGAACTGGACGCCGTCGCCGCCGCCTGCGGCTTTCCGGAGGTGACGTGACGCCGGCCGGGGCGGGGCCCGCCGGCCCGGCCGGAAGGCCGGTCGGATCGCTCGCCTCTCGGCAGGCGGAACTGGTCGCGGCCCTGGTGGCCGGCGGTCCGCCGCCGCCCGGCTTCGCGCCCGGCCCGTTGGCCGCCGCCCGTGCCGCATTGCTGCGCAAGCGGGCCGGCGAGGTCGCCCGACACTGGCCGCTGCTCGCCGCCGGGCTCGGCCCCACCTGGCCGACGGTGTTCGTCGAATGGGCGGCGGACCGACCCATCGGCGGCGGGTTGCGCGACGGCTGGGACCTGGCCCGTGCACTGCACGCCCGCACCGCCCTGCCGGCACTCGGCGCCGAGGAACTGGCCGTCCGCGAGGCGCAGTTCCGCTACGACGGGCAAAGGGCACCGCGTCGCCGCCGCTCACCCGCCCTCGGCCGGGTCGGCGCCGTGCTCGCCCTTCAGGTCGCCGGCCGGGTACGCCTGCTGCGCCCGGCCCGTCCCTGAACCTGACCCACGACACGGGACCGGGGCTGTTTCCGGCCCAGCGGGCTGGGGCAGGATCGTCGGCATGGATCTCGGACTTACCGATCGGGTGTACGTGCTCACCGGTGCCTCCCGTGGGCTTGGTTACGCCACCGCACAGTGCCTGGTGGCCGATGGCGCCCGGGTGGTGCTCTCCGCCCGGCACGCCGACGCGGTGGAGGCCGCCGTGGCCAGTCTCGGCGGCCCCGACCGGGCGGTCGGCGTCACCGCCGACCTGGCGGACCCGACGACCCCCGACCGCCTGCTGACCACCGCACAGCACCACTTCGGCCGCGTCGACGGTGCCCTGGTCTCCGTCGGCGGACCGCCCGCCGGCAGTGCCGCGTCGGTCGACGACGAGCAGTGGCGGCGGTCCTTCGAGACTGTCTTCCTCGGTAGCGTCCGCACCGTACGAACGGTCGCCGCCGCGATGCCCGACGGTGGCGCCATCGCGCTGGTGCTCTCCACCTCGGCGCGCAGCCCGGTACCCGGATTGGGCATCTCCAACGGCCTGCGGCCGGGTCTGGCCGGTGTTGCCAAGGATGTCGCCGACGAGTACGGCCCCCGGGGCGTACGGGTGGTCGGGCTGCTGCCGGGACGGATCCTGACCGACCGCAACCGGGAACTCTTCGCTGCCTCCGGCGACCCGGAACGGGCCCGGACCGAGGTGGAGGCCGCCATCCCGCTGCGCCGCATCGGTGACCCCGCAGAATTCGGTCGGGTCGCCGCCTTCGTGCTCTCCCCCGCGGCCAGCTACCTCACCGGCGTCACCGTTCCGGTCGACGGTGGCGCGCTGCGCGGCCTGTGACCGCCGGACAGCCGTCCCGCCGCGACCGGCGGGCCACGCACGGCAGGTCGTCCACCCGGTCCCGGCCGGGGCGGGAGGAGCCGCAGCCACGCCCGAGCCGGGAGGAGCTGGCCGCCGCGGCCGACAAGACCATCCCGGACCTCATCGGCGCCGGGCTGGACGTGCTCTTCGTCGGGATCAACCCGGGGCTCTGGTCGGCCGCGACCGGGTGGCACTTCGCCCGACCCGGCAACCGGTTCTGGCCGGCGCTGCACCGGGGTGGATTCACTCCCCGGCTGCTGCACCCCAGCGAGCAGGACGAACTACCGGCCCTCGGGCTCGGGATCACCAACATGGTGGCCCGGGCCAGCGCCCGCGCCGACGAGCTGACCGCCGCCGAACTGGTCGACGGCGCACGGCAGCTCACCGACAAGGTGGGTCGGTACCGGCCACGTTGGGTCGCGGTGGTCGGGGTGACGGCGTACCGGATCGGCTTTGCCCGACCGAAGGCGGGGTTCGGGCCGCAACCGGAGCAGTTGGCAGATGCCCGGCTGTGGGTGCTGCCCAACCCCAGCGGGCTGAACGCCCACTACACCCCGCAGACCCTCGGTGCCGCCTTCGCCGAACTCCACTCGGCCGCCCTCGGGTGAGCGGCTAATGGACCAGCAGCCTCAGTTGGCGGCGGCGGGCGGCATGGCCTCGTCGGCGATGTACTCCCGGCTGGGGATGACCACCGGCTCCGGGCCGGTGGCGTCGGCGTACGGCGTGGGTGAGTCGGCCACCGCGAACTGGGTGCGGTACAGCTCGGCGTAGAGGCCGCCGACCGCGACCAGCTCGTCGTGGCGGCCCCGCTCCACGATGCGGCCGTCGTCGAGGACCAGGATCTGGTCGGCGTCCCGGACGGTGGAGAGCCGGTGGGCGATCACCAGGGCGGTACGCCCGGTCAACGCCACTGAGAGCGCCCGTTGCACCGCCGCCTCGCTCTCCGAATCCAGGTGCGCGGTCGCCTCGTCGAGAATCACGATCGACGGTGCCTTGAGCAGCAGCCGGGCGATGGCGATGCGCTGCTTCTCGCCACCGGAGAAGCGGTATCCACGCTCACCGACGGTCGTCTCAAGCCCGTCCGGCAGGGACCTGACCAGGTCGGCGACCTGCGCCCCGGCCAACGCCGCCCACAGCTCGTCGTCGGTGGCGTCCGGCTTCGCGTAGCGCAGATTTTCCGCGATGGTCTCGTGGAACAGGTGCGAATCCTGGGTGACCACCCCGATCTCGTCGCGCAGCGAGTCGAGCCGGGCGTCCCGGACGTCGACTCCGCCGACCAGCACCTGCCCGTCGGTCACGTCGTAGATGCGGGAGATCAGCATGGACAGCGTGGACTTGCCGGCGCCGGAGGGCCCGACCAGGGCCACCATCTGCCCCGGATCGACGCTGAACGACACGCCCTTGAGCACCGGTTCGTTGACCGTACGATCCAGCGCGGCGACCTCCTCCAGCGATGCGAGGGAGATCTCGGCGGCGCTCGGGTAGCGGAACCGGACGTCGCGGAACTCGACAGTTCCCGCGCCCTCGGGGATCCGCACCGCGTCGGGTCGTTCCTTGATGCCGGGTTGCAGGTCGAGCACCTCGAAGACCCGGTCGAACGAGACCAGCGCGCTCATCACATCCACCCGGACGTTGCTCAGCGCGGTGAGCGGGCCGTAGAGGCGGGTGAGCAGCAGCGCGAGGGTCACCACGGTGCCGGCACTGACCTGGCCGCTGACCGCGAGCCAGCCGCCCAGGCCGTAGGTCAGGGCCTGGGCCAGCGAGGCCACCAGCAGCATGGCCACGAAGAAGGTCCGCGAGTACATCGCGGAGGTGATGCCGATGTCACGGACCCGTTCGGCGCGGGTGGCGAACCGGGCCGCCTCGGCGTCGGGTCGGCCGAAGAGCTTCACCAGCAAAGCGCCGGCGACGCCGAACCGCTCGGTCATCGTCGCGTTCATCTTGGCGTCGAGGTCGTACGACTCACGGGTGATCTCGGCCAGCCGCCGGCCCACCCGACGTGCCGGGATGATGAACACCGGCAGCAGCACCAGTGACAGCGCCGTGATCTGCCAGGAGAGGGTGAGCATCACCGCGGCGGTGAGGACCAACTGGATCACGTTGCTGACCACGCCCGACAGCGTCGAGGTGAACGCACGCTGGGCACCCATCACGTCGTTGTTGAGCCGGCTGACAAGTGCGCCGGTCTGGGTCCGGGTGAAGAACTGCAACGGCATCCGCTGCACATGGTCGTAGACGCGGGTACGCAGGTCGAGGATGATGCCCTCGCCGATGCGGGCCGAATACCACCGTTGGGCCAGCGACAGGAGAGCGTCGGCGACCGCGAGCGCGGCGATGAACAGGGCCAGCCGGATCACCAGCGCCCCTGCCTCGGCGCCGCCCCGGGTGATCGCGTCGATCACGTCGCCGGCCAGCAGCGGGGTCGCCACCCCGATCACCGCGGCGACGATCACGGTGAGCAGGAAGACGACGATGTCGCGTCGATAGGGGTGGGCGAAGGCGACGATCCGGCGGGCGACGCCACGCTTAAGCCGGTGCGCGGCGATGTCGTCCTGGCTGCGCATCGACCGGAGCATGCTCCAACCGCCCATGCCACCAGCGGCCATGTGGTTGGACACGCTCACCTCCGGATCAGGACGTCGTAGACCGTCGGGTCAATTCTCCCGATGACTACGACAACCACGCGAGTAACCCGGATCTTCCCGAACGGTCCTTACTATTCTCCCCGGCCGGCGAGGTCCCGTAGCCGTCGCGTCTGCGCCTCCCGCTCGGCGCGCTGCTGCTCGGCGTGGGTACGCCCAGCGGCACCGGCGAGCAGCGCCTTGGTCTCGACGACGGCGTCCCGGTCGTGGGTGAGCAGCCCGGCGGTCAGGTCACGCACCGCGTCGTCAAGCTCAGCGGTCGGCACCACCAGGGTGGCCAGGCCGATCCGGTCGGCCTCGGCGGCGTCCATCCGCCGCCCGGTGGTGCAGATCTCCAGGGCGCGGGCGTAGCCGACCAACTCGACCAGGCGCTTGGTGCCGGCCAGGTCAGGAACCAGGCCCAACGTCACCTCGGCCATGGAGAGCGTCGCGTTCTCGGCCAGCACCCGCAGGTCGCAGGCGAGGGCGAGTTGGAAACCGGCACCGATGGCGTGCCCCTGGACGGCGGCGATCGAGATCACGTCGGGGCGGTGCAGCCAGGTGAATCCGCCCTGGTACTCAGCGATCTTGTCGGCGCACTCCTGCTCCGACAGGGTGGTCAGCTCGGCAAAGGAGCCGGGCCCGGAGGCACCGGCGACGGCCAGGTCGAGACCGGCGGAGAAGGCACGCCCCTCGCCGCGTACCACGACCACCCGCACGTCACCGGGAAGCTCCCGGGAGAAGTCGCTCATCGCGCGCCACATCGCCGCGGTCTGCGCGTTGAGCACGTCGGGCCGGCACAGGGTGACCGTGGCGACCGGCCCGTCGCATTCCAGCCGGACCCCGGTCGCCTCGGCGGTCACCAGGCGGCCCGGGTCGCGGTGGTGGTGGCGGTGCTGCTGGACGACGCTGACGGGCGGGTCACGCCTTCTTGCGGCGCCGGGCGCCGCCGCGCTGCCGCAGCTGCACCCCGGACTCGGTGAGTACGCGGTGGATGAACCCGTACGATCGCCCGGTCGAGGCCGCGAGCGCCCGGATGCTCTCGCCCCCGGTGTACCGCTTGACGAGGTCCTTCGCGAGCGTCTGACGCTCGGCTCCGACGATCCGGCGACCCTTCTCAGTGCTGGTGGCTGTGCCAGTGGCTGCCATGCTGTGTCCTCACGTCCCAGACTGTGCGGTTCGGATACGGTCCCACCTATTAGACCGTCTCGAACGATCATGCGCCAGATATCAACTATTCGCCAACCGACACGCTATGCAATGTCAGCTTCCCGATAGGTGATGCCGCACGAGGCTCAGGCCAGCTCGACCAGTTCCAGCAGGTCGTCGCTCCAGGCGTCCTCGTCACCGTCCGGCAGCAGGATCGCCCGGTCCGGCTTGAGCGCGAGAACCGCGCCCGGGTCGTGCGTGACCAGCACGATCGCGCCGGGATAGCGGGCGATGGCGTCGAGCACCTGCTCGCGGCTGACCGGGTCGAGGTTGTTTGTCGGTTCGTCGAGTAGCAGCACGTTGGCGCCCGAGCAGACCAGGGTGGACAGGGCCAGCCGGGTCTTCTCCCCGCCGGAGAGCACGCCGGCGGGCTTGTCGACGTCCTCGCCGGAGAAGAGGAACGCCCCCAGGATCTTCCGCAGTTCGGTGTCGGTCTGCTCGACCGCCGCCGCCCGCATGTTCTCCAGCACGGTCCGTTCCACATCAAGCGTCTCGTGCTCCTGAGCGTAGTAGCCCAGTCGCAGCCCGTGACCGGGGCGCACCTCGCCGGTGTCCGGCTCCAGCAGGCCGCCGAGCATCCGCAGCAGGGTGGTCTTGCCGGCACCGTTGAGCCCGAGGATGGCCACCCGGGAACCTCGGTCCACCGCCACGTTCACGTCGGTGAAGATCTCCAGCGAGCCGTACGACTTGGACAGGCCGGTCGCGGTCAGCGGGGTCTTTCCGCACGGTGCCGGTGCGGGGAAGCGCACCTTGGCCACCTTGTCGGCGACGCGGATCTCCTCCAGGCCGGACATCAGCCGTTCGGCGCGGCGGGCCATGTTCTGGGCGGCGACCGTCTTGGTGGCCTTGGCCCGCATCTTGTCGGCCTGGGCCATCAGCGCGCCGGCCTTCTTCTCGGCGTTGGCCCGCTCCCGGCGGCGGCGACGCTCGTCGGTCTCCCGCGCCTCCAGGTACGCCTTCCAACCCAGGTTGTAGACGTCGACCACGCTACGGGTGGCGTCCAGGAACCACACCTTGTTGACCACCGACTCCAGCAGGTCGCCGTCGTGAGAGATCACGATCAGACCGCCCTTGTGGTTGGCCAGGAAACCTCGCAGCCAGGTGATCGAGTCGGCGTCGAGGTGGTTGGTGGGCTCGTCCAGCAGCAGAATCCCGCCGCCGTTCTCGCCCGCGTCCCGGAAAAGGATCCGGGCCAGCTCGATCCGGCGACGCTGACCGCCGGAGAGGGTGCCGATGGTCTGCGCCAGGGCGCGATCGGGCAGCCCCAGGTTGGCGCAGATGCGGGCCGCCTCGGCCTCCGCCGCGTACCCGCCGAGCGCGGCGAACTGGTCCTCCAGCGCGCCGTAGCGGCGCACCAGTCGCTCGTCGGCATCCTCGGCCAGCTGCGCCTCCAGCTCCTTCATCCCGGCCATCAGCGCATCCAGCCCGCGGGCGGACAGCACCCGGTCGCGGCCGGTGACGTCCAGGTCACCGGTACGCGGGTCCTGCGGGAGGTAGCCGACGGCGCTGCGCCGGTCGACCTGCCCGGCGTACGGCTGCCCCTCCCCGGCGAGCACCTTCAGGGTGGTGGTCTTGCCGGCGCCGTTGCGCCCGACCAGACCGATCCGGTCGCCCGGCTGCACCCGCAGCGTGGTGTCGGACAGCAGGATCCGGGCTCCGGCGCGCAGTTCCAGGCCGGTGGCAGTGATCATTTTAGGTACTCGCTCTCGGGATCCGAAGGGCTGACTCAGGGCACACGAAAGCGCCGGCGGATCCCGGTGACCCGTCGGCGCGGGGCGTTCAGCCTTCGCAGCGCAGCACGGCGTCAAGTGTACCGGGCCCCGGCCGGCAGCCCCTGCGGATTACCGACCAAGATCGTCGGGTACCGGATCGCCGACCGGACCGGTTCCGGCCCACGAGCCACTGACTGATCGGGGTCACCATGGAGCTGAACGAGAACGCACGGATCGACACCAGCCAGGTGGAGGACCGGCGAGGCAGCGGCGGAGGCGGCGGCGGGATGGGCATCCCCATTCCGATCGGCGGCGGACGCGGCGGCATCGTCGGCATCGTCATCGCCGTGCTGGTGGCCCTCGTCGGTGGCGGCTTCGGCCTGAACGCCATGACCGGTGGCGACCAGCAGGGCGACAACGCCGCGTTGGAGCAGCGTTGCTCCGCCGAGAACGCCCTTGAGCAACTCGACTGCCGCAACACCCTCTATGTCAACTCGATCCAGGCGTACTGGCGCACCGCCCTGCCGCAGGCCCTCGGCGAGCAGTACCGCCCGACCCGCACCGTCTTCTTCAGCCAGGCCGTGAACACCGCCTGCGGCCAGGCAGACTCCGGCGTCGGCCCGTTCTACTGCCCGGCCGACTCGCTCGTCTACATCGACCTCTCCTTCTACGAGGTGCTCGCCACTCAGCTGGGCGCCGAGGGCGAGTTCGCCCAGCCGTACGTGCTGGCCCACGAGTACGGCCACCACGTGCAGAACCTGCTCGGCACCAACGAGCAGGTGCGCCGCCAGCAGCAGCGCGACCCGGGCAACGCCAACGACCTGTCGGTACGCCTGGAGCTGCAGGCCGACTGCTATGCGGGAGCCTGGGCGAAGAACGCCACCGGCACCGCCGACGAGAGCGGCCAGAAGATCTTCACCAGCATCACCGAGCAGGACATCGCCGAGGCCATCGACACCGCCGAGGCGATCGGTGACGACGCCATCTCCAAGCGCGCCGACCGGCCGGTGAACCCGGAGGAGTTCACCCACGGCTCGTCCGCCGACCGCAAGCGGTGGTTCAACCAGGGCTACGAGAGCGGCGACCCGGCCTCCTGCGACACGTTCAGCGGCGCGGTCTGACGAACCGGCACACTGCGGGCCCGGTCACTGGTGACCGGGCCCGCAGCCGCACGACGTGCCCGGTCCGCCGGGCCGGGTGCTAGCGGCCGGCTTCCGGCTGCGGTTCGCGGACCAGAATGCGAACCGCCCGGGCGGCGGCCACCGCGGCCAGCAGCACCGCGTGCCGGGGTTCGGGGACGTCGAGCAGGCGGTCGGCGCGCAGGGCGGCCAGCGGGGCGAGTCGACGGTCGGCCAGCACGGTGTCCACAGCCCGCCGGTCCCCACCGGCGACAAGCGCGTCCAGCCGGTCGACCGCGGGCAGCAGCAGCCGGACGGCCAACTCGACGGCGTCGGCCAGCGCCGCCTTGGTCTGGCTGTCCCGGCGGCGCGCGAAACGCTGCTGGGACCAGCCGCCGGCGGCGGTGCGCCCCTGAACGTAGCGGGTGTCCGCCTTGTGCACCGGCAGCCGCTCCCCCTCCGCGATGCCCACCGCCACCGCGCCCTTGCGGACCAGCAGCAGCCCGAGCCGGCGCGGCACGATCACCGCCGCCACGAAACCCGCCAGATCGGTGGCCGGCGACGAGCCCGGGGGCGCGTGCAGTTCGGCGGTGGCACCGTCGGGAGCGGACAGCAGCAGGCCGTACGCCTGCGCGCTGACGGTGGGCGGGCCGTGCCGGTCGACGAAACCGGCGACCCAGCGGGCGGCACGGCCCGGATCGACCTCCACCCACCGGCCGCCCCCGGCGGCGGGTCGGCTGCTCATCACCCGACCGTACGGCACGGCCGGCTCGGGTCAGCCACCGAGGAGCAGACCGACGGCGAGCACGGTGATGATGGCGCTGGACAGCAGGGCGGTGACCAGGCGACCGCGGTTGCTGGTGAGCACCTGCCCGATCAGCGAGCCGCCCCCGGCGATCAGCAGCTGCCAACTGGCCGAGGCGATGAACACCCCGAGGGTGAAGACCACCGCGACGGCCGTGCCGGAGCCACCCAGTTCCGTCCGGCCGAGCACCAGGGCCGTGAAGTAGACGACGGTCGCCGGGTTGAGCAGGGTCAGCGCGAGGATCCCGACAAACGCCCGGGCCGGCGTGTCCAGTCCACGCCGCGCCAACGGTTGGCCCGGCCCCGGCGTGGCGTCGTGCGCCGGTGGCCGCTCCGGAGAACTGCGGGTGCCACGCGCCCGCAGGGCGCGCCAGGCGCCGTGGACGGCGAGGGCGAGCAGCACCGCCGCGCCGACCAGTCGCAGCGGCCCGGCGAGCGGCGCGAGCCAGCCCGCGACCACCGCGCCACCGAGCGCCGCGACACCGGCGTACAGCCCGTCGGCGGTGGCCACCCCGAGTGCGGCCCCCGCACCGACCCGGAACGAGGTCCGCGCGGTGAGCCCGAGGATGAGCACGGCGATCGCGCCGACCGGGACGGCCACGCCGTAGCCGGCGACCAGACCGGCGAGGAACGCGCCGGTCACGACGGACGCCGTGCCGAGACGCGGCCCGGCCACAGCCGCTGTCGGCGCGCGGCGGTGGCCACGGCGACAGGACTCAGCTGCATCGGGTACGCCTCACTCACCGCGTCATCCTGCGGCGATCCGCCGCACCGGCGCCACGGCTTTTCCGGGCCGGGCCGAGTTGCGGCATGTCGGTCGGTCGAAGGCAGCCTGACGGCGCGCATTGCGGTATCCCGCGGTCGGGAGTACGAACCGGCCGAGAACAAGACGACGTCGGGCGCGGCATCCGGTGGATGCCGCGCCCGAGGCGGAACTGTTGAGCCTGCCCGGAGGAACTGTCAGACGTTGAAGCCGAGAGAGCGGAGCTGGTCGCGGCCCTCGTCGGTGATCTTGTCGGGGCCCCACGGGGGGAGCCAGACCCAGTTGATCCGGATGTCGTCGACCAGACCACCGCCGGGCCCGGTGGTCAGCGCCTGGCGGGCCTGGTCCTCGATCACGTCGGTGAGCGGGCAGGCCGCCGAGGTCAACGTCATGTCCAGGGTGGCGACGTTCTGATCGTCGACGTGCACCCCGTACACCAGGCCGAGATCGACCACGTTGATGCCCAGCTCCGGGTCGACGACGTCCTTCATCGCCTCCTCGATGTCGGCGACGGCGGCCTTGCCGCCGGTCGGCGCGACGCTGCCGTCAGCCACCGGGCCGGTCGCCGTGCCTTCGCCGGCCGCCGAGGTCGCCTCGGTCGCAGTGTTCTCGCTCATGCCTTCACCTCCGTCGGGCTCGCGCCCACACCGGCGCGTGCCGCAGCGTCCTTGAACGCCATCCACGGCAACAGCGCGCACTTGACCCGGGCGGGATAGCGGGCGACGCCCTCGAACGCCACCCCGTCACCGAGCACGTCCTCGTCCGGCGTGACCTGACCACGACCGGACATCAGCGCCAGAAACGCCTCGTGCACCTCGAACGCCTCCGTCGCGCCCCGGCCGGTCAGCAGCTCGTGCAGCACGCTGGCGGACGCCTGGCTGATCGAACAGCCCATCCCGTCGTACGACACGTCGTGCAGCGTCGCACCGTCGGTGGCCACCCAGACGGTGATCTCGTCCCCACAGGTCGGGTTGACGTGGTGCGCCTCGCCGACCCGGTCGGCCGGATCCTCGGCGTCGCGCAGCCCGCGACCGTGCGGGTGCTTGTAGTGGTCCAGGATGATCTCCTGGTACAGCGACTCAAGCTGCATCAGCAGAACACCTTCCGCACCTGCTCCAGGCCCGCCACCAGCGCGTCGATCTCCTCGGTCGTCGTGTAGAGGTAGAACGAGGCCCGGGTGGTGGCCGGCACCCCGAACCGGGTGCAGACCGGGCGGGCGCAGTGATGGCCCACCCGCACCTGCACGCCGAGGGAGTCGAGCACCTGACCCACGTCGTGCGGGTGCACGTCGCCGAGCGCGAACGAGATGGTGCCGCCCCGGCCCACCGGCACCTCCGGGCCGAAGATCCGCAGGCCGGGCACGGCACCCAGGGCGTCCAGCGCGTACGCGGTCAGCTGCTTCTCGTGCCACTGGATCGCCCGCATGCCGATGCCGGAGAGATAGTCCACTGCCGCGCCGAGCGCGACCGCCTCGGCGATCGGCGGGGTACCGGCCTCGAACCGGGCCGGTGGCGCGGCGTACGTGGAGCCGCCCATCGTCACCGTTTCGATCATCGAACCGCCACCGAACACCGGCGGCATCGCCGCCAGCAGCTCCATGCGGCCCCAGAGGACGCCGATCCCGGTCGGTCCGCACATCTTGTGCCCGGTGAAGACGATGAAGTCCGCGTCCAGGTCGACCACGTCGATCGGCATGTGCGGCACCGACTGCGAGCAGTCCAGCAGCAGCAGCGCCCCCACCTCACGGACCCGGGCGGTGATCCGCGACGTGGCGTTGACGGTGCCCAGGATGTTGGACATGTGCACCAGTGAGACGATCTTCGTCCGCTCGTTGACCAGGTCGGTCAGGCCCGACTCGTCCAGCCGGCCGTTGTCGGTGACCGGGAACCAGCGCAGCGTCGCGCCGGTACGCTCGGCCAGCAACTGCCACGGGACGATGTTCGAGTGGTGCTCCATCTCGGAGATGACGATCTCGTCACCCGGCCCGAGCCGGAGCCGAGGGTCGGCGTCCGCCCGCAGCGAGGCGTTGGAGAACGCGTACGCCACGATGTTGATCGCCTCGGTGGAGTTCTTGGTGAAGACCACCTCGTCGACGCTCGGCGCGTTGACGAACGCGGCGACCTTCGCCCGGGCCCCTTCGTACGCCTCGGTCGCCTCGGTGCCGAGCGTGTGCACCGAGCGGGACACGTTCGCGTTGTGCCGGGCGTAGTGCTCGGCCAGCACGTCGAGCACCTGGCGCGGCTTGTGCGAGGTGTTGGCGCTGTCCAGGTAGACAAGCGGATGCCCGTTGACCTCCCGGTCGAGGATCGGGAAGTCGGCGCGCACCGCCGTCACGTCGTAACGGGGCACGTCGTCGTACTGCGGCATCCCCGGCGGGATCGCGATGGTGGTCATCGTCGTGACCGGTCCTTCCTTCGCAGATCAGACCCGCGCCGGACCGGCCCCGGCCGCGTACCGCTCGTAGCCGGACTCCTCAAGCTTGTCGGCCAGTTCCGGGCCGCCCTGCTCGACGATCCGACCGGCGACGAAGACGTGCACGAAGTCGGGCTTGATGTAGCGCAGGATCCGGGTGTAGTGGGTGATCAGCAGCAGGCCGGTGTCGCCGGTGTCGCGCACCCGGTTCACGCCCTCACTCACCACGCGCAGCGCGTCCACGTCGAGGCCGGAGTCGGTCTCGTCGAGGATGGCCATCTTCGGCTTGAGCAGCTCCAACTGCACGATCTCGTGGCGCTTCTTCTCACCGCCGGAGAAGCCCTCGTTGACGTTGCGCTGGGCGAAGGCCGGGTCCATGTGCAACCGCTCCATGGCACCACGCAGCTCGCCGCCCCAGGTGCGCAGCTTCGGCGCTTCGCCGTCGATGGCGGTCTTGGCGGTACGCAGGAAGTTCGCCACCGACACGCCGGGCACCTCGACCGGGTACTGCATGGCGAGGAAGAGGCCGGCGCGGGCCCGCTCGTCGACGGACATCTCCAGGACGTCCTCGCCGTCCAGGGTCACCGAGCCGCCGGTGATCTCGTACTTCGGGTGGCCGGCGACCGAGTACGCCAGGGTCGACTTGCCGGAGCCGTTCGGGCCCATGATGGCGTGGGTCTCCCCCGACTTCACGGTCAGGTCGACACCGTGCAGGATCGGCTTGAGCTCACCCTCGGGCAGCTTCACCGACACCTGTAGGTCGCGGATCTCCAGGGTGCTCATTATCGGGTCACTCCATTGCTCGGCGTCAGACTGACGTAGATGTCACCGTCGCGGACTTCGACGGGGTAGACGGGTACGGGTTCGGTGGCGGGCAGCCCGGTCGGCTCGCCGGTACGCAGATCGAAACGGGAGCCGTGCAACCAGCACTCAAGCGTGCAGCCTTCGACCTCGCCCTCGGAGAGCGCCACGGCCGCGTGCGAGCACTCGTCGAACACGGCGTAGAACTGGTCGTCCTCGCCGTGCACGAGCGCGATCTGGGTGCCGTCGACGTCCGCGCTGATCGCGGTGCCCTTCGGCACGTCCTCGCTGGCGCAGATGCGGATCATCAGGCGCCCGCCTTCGTCAGCCGCGCCTCGATAGCGTCCCCCAGCCGCTCACGCAGGGACTCCACCGGGATCTTGTTCAGCAGCTCGGCGAAGAAGCCGCGCACCACCAGCCGGCGCGCCTCGGCCTCCGGGATGCCCCGGGCCATCAGGTAGAACAACTGCTCGTCGTCGAAGCGGCCGGTGGCGCTGGCGTGACCGGCGCCGGCGATCTCGCCGGTCTCGATCTCCAGGTTCGGCACGGAGTCGGCCCGGGCACCGTCGGTGAGCAGCAGGTTCCGGTTGATCTCGTACGTGTCGGTGCCGGTCGCCTCGGCCCGGATCAGCACGTCGCCGACCCAGACGGTACGGGCGCTCTCCCCCTGCAACGCGCCCCGGTAGCCGACGTAGCTGCGGCAGTCCGGCACGGTGTGGTCGACCAGCTGGCGGTGCTCCTGGTGCTGGCCGGAGTCGGCGAAGTAGAGGCCGTACAGCTCGGCCTCGCCACCGCGGTCGGTGTACTCGACAGTGGTGTACTGCCGGACCAGATCGCCACCGAGGGTGACCTGAACGTGCAGCACCCGCGCGTCGCGCCCCAACCGCACCTTGAGGTGCTGCGCCTGCACCGCGTCGTCAGCCCAGTCGGCCACGGTGACCAGGGTGAGCTTCGCCCCGTCGCCCACCGACACCTCGACGTTGTCCGCGAGGGTGGCCGAGCCGACGTGCTCCAGCACCAGGATCGCCTCGGCGAACCGGCCCACCTCGATGACCGTGTGCCCGAAGGCCAGGCCCTCGACGCCCGCACCGACCGCCCGGAGAATCGCCGGACCGCTGATCACCGCGTCCTGCGCCACCCGGACCAGCAGCGCCTGCTCCGCCCCGCCGTAGGCCAGCGCGCTGACCCGGTCGAACGGGGTGAGCACGCTGCCGACCCGTGGGTCGTCGCGGCCGACCCGCTCCACGGACACGCCCTCGGGCAGATCGGCGTACTCGTGCCGGACCGCGCCGGTGGCGGTCGGATCGTCGCCGACCAGCCCACGCAGCCGCTTGAGCGGGGTGAAACGCCACTCCTCCTCCAGGCCGGTCAGGGCCGGGAAGGCGGCGACATCGTACGAACGCAGCGCCTGCGACTTGGTGCTGGGCGGCGCGGAAGCCTGGGTAGTCATC
Organism: Verrucosispora sp. WMMD703; assembly: GCF_049178935.1. NCBI lineage: Bacteria > Bacillati > Actinomycetota > Actinomycetes > Micromonosporales > Micromonosporaceae > Micromonospora > Verrucosispora sp. WMMD703. Next base: position 4,791,237 of record NZ_JBMHMM010000004.1, read on the forward strand.
TCGTCCTTGTTTGTGTCTACGACGACGGTGTCCGGTGCTCTGGTGCGGCCAGGGTCAGCCGACCGCGCCCTCCATCTGCAGCTCGATCAGGCGGTTGAGCTCCAGGGCGTACTCCATGGGCAGTTCCTTGGCGATCGGCTCGATGAAGCCGCGCACGATCATCGCCATCGCCTCGTCCTCGCTCAGGCCCCGGCTCATCAGGTAGAAGAGCTGGTCCTCGCTGACCTTGGAGACGGTCGCCTCGTGCCCCATCGACACGTCGTCCTCGCGGATGTCGACGTACGGGTAGGTGTCGGAGCGGGAGATGGTGTCCACCAGCAGGGCGTCGCACTTGACCGTGCTGGCGCTGCTGTACGAGCCCTCCAGCACCTGGACCAACCCCCGGTACGAGGTCCGGCCGCCGCCCCGGGCGATCGACTTCGACACGATGGTGCTGCTGGTGTGCGGTGCCGCGTGCACCATCTTGGCGCCGGCGTCCTGGTGCTGCCCCTCACCGGCCATCGCCACCGAGAGCACCTCGCCCTTGGCGTGCTCACCGGTCATGTAGACCGCCGGGTACTTCATGGTGACCTTGGAGCCGATGTTGCCGTCGATCCACTCCATGGTCGCGCCCTCGTGGCACACGGCGCGCTTGGTGACCAGGTTGTAGACGTTGTTCGACCAGTTCTGGATGGTCGTGTAACGGCACCGGGCGTTCTTCTTGACGACGATCTCCACCACCGCGCTGTGCAGCGAGTCCGAGGAGTAGATGGGCGCGGTGCAGCCCTCGACGTAGTGCACGTACGCACCCTCGTCGACGATGATCAGCGTCCGCTCGAACTGGCCCATGTTCTCGGTGTTGATCCGGAAGTACGCCTGCAGCGGGATCTCCACGTGCACACCCTTCGGCACGTAGATGAACGAGCCGCCGGACCACACGGAGGTGTTCAGCGCGGCGAACTTGTTGTCGCCGACCGGGATCACCGTGCCGAAGTACTCCTTGAACAGATCCTCGTGCTCCTTGAGGGCGGTGTCGGTGTCGAGGAAGACGACACCCTGCTCCTCCAGGTCCTCACGGATCTTGTGGTAGACCACCTCGGACTCGTACTGGGCGGCGACACCGGCGACGAGGCGCTGCTTCTCCGCCTCCGGGATGCCCAGCTTGTCGTAGGTGTTCTTGATGTCCTCGGGCAGGTCCTCCCAGCTGGCGGCCTGCTTCTCGGTGGAGCGTACGAAGTACTTGATGTTGTCGAAGTCGATCCCGGTGAGGTCGGCGCCCCAGGCCGGCATCGGCTTGCGCTCGAACAGCCGCAGGCCCTTCAGGCGCAGGTCGAGCATCCAGGCCGGCTCGTTCTTCTTGGCCGAGATGTCCCGCACCACCGCCTCGTTGAGGCCGCGCTGAGCCGAGGCTCCGGCGACGTCCGGGTCGGCCCAGCCGTACTCGTAGTTGCCCAGGGCGGCGAGCTGCTCCTCCTGGGTCAGGGGCTGGACGATCTGCTCGGTCATCTATCTGTCCTCACAGTGGTGACGGTCTTACCGGACTGGGCGTGCGGCGAACCCGGGATGTGCGTGGTGCACACCCCGTCGCCGTGCGCGATGGTGGCCAGGCGCTGCACGTGGGTACCGACCAGGCGGGAGATCACCGTGGTCTCGGCCTCGCACAGTTGGGGAAACTCGGCGGCCACGTGCGCCACCGGGCAGTGGTGCTGGCAGAGCTGGCCGCCGGAGGCGATCGTGGAGGCACTGGCAGCGTATCCCTCGGCGGTCAGCGCCGCGGCGAGAGCCTCGGCACGGGCCATCGGATCGTCGCCGGCGTCGGCCAGCGCGGCCTGACAGCGTGTCTCCAGGGCGGCCACCTGCTCGGCGGCGAAGCGCTCCACCGCCTGCGTGCCACCGGTGCGGGCGATCCAGCGCAGCGCGGCGGTGGCCATGTTGTCGTAATGGTGGGTGCCACACCGGCTGCGGGCGGCATCAGTGAGCAGGAACACCTTGGCCGGCCGGCCCCGCCCGCGGTGACCGCGTACGGTCTGCTCACGGGCCACGACGTCGCCGTCGGCGAGCATCGCGTCCAGGTGCCGGCGGATCGCCGCCGGGCTCAGCCCGAGCGCGTCGCCCAACTGCGCCGCGGTCGCGGCGCGGCGTTCCAGAAGCAGCAGGGTGACCCGGTCCCGGGTCGACGGCTCACTGGCGAGCGTGCCGGTCGGAGCCGGCTGCTCAGGCGTGACGTCGACACCTGACAGCGACCGGCCGGCGACCACAGCGGTCGTCGGCTGGTGCCCGGTGAGCGCCGCCGCCTTTTTCACAACGCCCACGTTACGTAATTCGACCAGGGCCCGCAAACGTGACCCCGGTGATCCGAACCACCGCACGGGCGGAGTCACCCGATCGGCGACAACTACGTTGCGTAGGATTCGCTTCGTGAAGCGACCCGACCGTTCCCTGGTCTCCCGCACCCTGCTGCGTCGTCTGGCGTTCGCCAACATCGTCGCGAACGCCGCGATCGTCGTCACCGGCGGGGCGGTGCGGTTGACCGCGTCCGGGTTGGGCTGCCCCACCTGGCCCCGGTGCACCGACGAGTCGTACACCACCACCGCCGAGATGGGCATGCACGGGGTGATCGAGTTCGGCAACCGCCTGCTCACCTTCGTGCTGGTGCTGATCGCGGGCGCGACCCTGCTGGCCGTGCTGGCGTACCGTCCCCGGCGTCGCGGTGCGGTGCCCCTGGCGCTGGCCGTCGTGCTCGGCATCGTGGCGCAGGCGGTGATCGGCGGGATCACCGTCCGCACCCAGTTGCATCCCTCGATCGTGGGCATTCACTTCGTGGTATCGATGCTGCTGCTGCTCGTCGCGTACGCCCTGTGGCGTCGGGTGAGCGAGCCGGACGGCCGCAAGGTGCCGGTGGTGCCGCCGGCGCTGCGGTCCCTGACCTGGATCACCCTGGTGGCCAGCGCGGCGGTCATCGTTGTCGGGGTAGCGGTGACCGGAAGCGGCCCGCACGCGGGCGACGCGGACGCCGTCCGCAACGGCCTGGACCCGCAGACGATCTCCCAGGTCCACGCCGACCTGGTGTTCCTGCTCGTCGGCCTGACCGTGGGGCTGTGGCTGGCGCTGCGCGCGGTCGGCGCACCGGCGCGGGCCGTCCGGGCCGCGCTGACCCTGCTCCTGGTCGAGCTGGGGCAAGGGGTGATCGGCTTCGTGCAGTACTTCACAAACCTGCCGGCGCTGCTGGTCGGCCTGCACATGCTCGGCTCCTGCCTGGTCTGGCTCGCCAACCTCGCCCTGCTCTGGTCAACCCACGAACGCCACCCCACCCAACTCCCCCACCCCCAGAACCCCACCGAAACCCTGACCCCCGCCCGAGCTTCTCGTTGATCATGAGGCTAGCGACACCTGAGAAGATCAACCTCATGATCAACGAGAAGGGGTGGGGTGGGACAGCTGGGTGAGGATGGCGTCGGCCAGGCGGTCGGGGGCGTGGTCGGCGTGGGCGAGGAAGAGTGAGGGCTCGGTCAGTTCGAGTTCCACGAGCACCGGGGCGCCGTCGGCAGCGGGGATCAGGTCGACCCGGGCGTAGAGCAGGCGCTCGGTCCCGCCGGGCACGGCCGCGAGGGCCTGCGCGGCGACGGCGAGCTGCGCCGGCTGGGCGGTGCGGGCGCTGGTCTCCTCGGCCCCGTTCAGCACGTCGTCGCCCTGCTCCGGCCCGGTCAGTATCGGCCCCTTGCGGACGGCGTGGCTGAAGGTCAGCCCGGCCGGGCCGGCGAGGAAGAGCAGCGCGGTCTCACCGACGGTGTCGACCGCGCTCAGGTACGGCTGGACCATGGCCACCCGACCGGTCGCGCCGAGCCGGCGTACGTGGGCCGCCGCGAGATCCAGGTGCTCCGGGTCGGCCAGGTCGTAACGGCCGGTGCCCCGGCTGCCCGCGCTCACCGTCGGTTTGATGACGTACTCACCACCGTCGGCGGGCGGCTGCCACGGCTCGCCGGGCGACACCCAGCCGGTGGGGACGGTGGGCACACCGGCCGTGCACAACTCGTCGAGGTAGCGCTTGTCGGTGTTCCAGCGCACCACGTCGGCCGGGTTGACCAGCCGCGGCACCCGCGCCGTCCAGGCGAGAAACTCGTCCCGGCGGAACGTGTAGTCCCAGGTCGAGCGGAGCACGGCCAGGTCGTAGCCGACCCAGTCGATTGCCGGGTCGTCCCAGACGACGGGTTCGGCGACGATCCCCCGGGCGGCCAGCGGGGCCACCACCAGACGATCGTCGTCGTGCAGGTCGGCCAGGTCGGTGCAGGTAATGAGAGCGACCCGGGGTTTCCCCCGGGTCGGCTGGTGGTGATCGGTCAATTTATCTCAACGGGCCATCGTGCGGCGGGCCATCGAACGCCAGAGGTCGTTGCTCGGGCGCATCTGGTCCATCAGTTCCCGTTCCCAGGCGTTCTCCACGGCGACCCCGGCCTGCGCGCAGGCCTCGCGGGCGGTCACCGTGTCCTCGGCGAACTGGTCGCCCCACGCGCCGTCGGCGCCCACCAGGACGATGCGGGCACCGCGCTTGCCGACGTACTCGATGACCGCCTTCGCCCCGCCATGCTCAGCGGCGAACGACTTGATGCCCGCGACCAACCCGTTGGGGGTCTGCCCGGAGGCGGTCTGATCAGTCGTCAGCGTCGTATCGGAACCATCTGCCATAACGTGAAGACTAAGCAGAGATGCACTCGGAAGGGCGAGAACCATCAACCTTTTGTGATACCCATTACCCGCAGGTTTAAGGAAGACCAAAGACGTTTCGCCCGTATTTATCAGCACCAAACCGGGCCAATCGGAGCGCAAAACGTCACCAAGCGGGCTTCGCAGGGTTGGAGGTCCGGCGCGGTCAGCCGTCAGAGCAGGGCGTCGAGGGCCGCGGCGGCGAAGACGATGGTCAGGTACGACGTCGACCAGTGGAACAGCCGCATCGGCTTGACCGGCTCGCCCCGACGAGCCCGACCGGCGAGCCGGTGCGCCTCGGCCAGGAAGATCGCGCCGACCACAAGCGTCGGGACGCCGTAGACCGCGCTCAGCCCCAACGCCCACACGGCCAGCGAGGTCAGCACGGTCAGCCAGGCGAACAGCACGATCTCGGCGTTGACCCGCCGTACCGAGGCGACCACCGGGAGCATCGGGATGCCGGCCCGTGCGTAGTCGTCCTTGTACTTCATGGCCAGTGGGTAGAAGTGCGGCATCTGCCAGAAGAAGACCACCCCGAACAACCCCCACGCCACCGGCGACAGGGAGCCGGTCACCGCGGCCCAGCCGATCAGCACCGGCGCGGCGCCGCAGGCGCCGCCCCAGAAGGTGTTCGCCGTCGTCGTGCGCTTGAGCCACAGGGTGTAGACGACGTCGTAGTAGACGATCGCGGCCAGCGTGAGCCCGGCGGCGAGCAGATTGGTGAAGACCGCCATCAAGGCGACCGAGACCATCGCCAGCACCAGACCGAAGACCAGCGCGTTGCGGGGCGTCACGGTGTGCGCCGGCAGCGGACGTCGCTTCGTCCGCCGCATCAACTGGTCGATGTCCCGGTCGATGTAGCAGTTGAGCACGCTGGCCGCGCCCGCCGCGAGCGAGCCACCGACCAGCACCACCGCGACCAGCCACAGCGAGGGCAACCCGCCATCCGCGAGCATCATCGCCGGCACCGTGGTGACCAGCAGCAACTCCACGATCCGCGGCTTGGTAAGCGTCACGTACGCCGCCACCACCGCCCGCAGGTCGCGGGGGCGGGCTGGGGTCTCCCCGGCCGTACGCACCGGCGGCTGCCCGGCAGGGTTACTGACGGGGCGCTCGGTGATCATGCTCACGGATTGCCACCTTCCGGCGTCGGGAGGGGAGGTCACGGCGGCGGGACCGACTCGGGTCCACACACCGACCCACACACTACGCGTCGTCGTTTTGGCTGCCCGGGCGACCCGGCAACGGTGCCAGTCGTCACACCGGAGGCTGGCGGGCGGGCCCGTGACGAGGGTGAACCGCGAAGCGCACCCGAAACGTACAGACCAGCATGCTGAGATCCTCGGGCGCACGTTTAGCCGCGCTCGATAGGGTCACCACTGAGGGTTCCGCCCATCTCGCCGAGGAGCACAAACCACCGTGGCTGCCAACCGACCCGCGCACCCCGCACTTGACTGGTCCGACCTCGACCGCCGTGCCGTGGACACCGTCCGCGTACTGGCCATGGATGCCGTGGAGAAATCCGGCAACGGCCACCCGGGCACCGCGATGAGTCTCGCCCCCGCGGCGTACCTGCTGTTCAACCGGGTGATGCGGCACAACCCCGCCGATCCGAACTGGCCCGGCCGGGACCGCTTCGTGCTCTCCGCCGGGCACTCCAGCCTGACGCTCTACATCCAGCTCTTCCTCGCCGGCTACCCGCTCAGCCTGGACGACCTCAAGTCGCTACGGCAGTGGGGTTCGCTCACCCCGGGGCACCCCGAGCACGGGCACACCCCGGGTGTGGAGACCACCACGGGCCCGCTCGGGCAGGGCCTGGGCAACGCCGTCGGCATGGCGATGGCGGCGCGGCGCGAACGCGGCCTGTTCGACCCGGAGACCGAGGCCGGTGAGTCCGCCTTCGACCACCACATCTGGTGCATCGCCTCTGACGGCGACATCGAGGAGGGCATCAGCCACGAGGCCAGCGCCCTGGCCGGGCACCAGCAGCTGGGCAACCTCTGCGTGATCTACGACGACAACGAGATCTCGATCGAGGACGACACCCGCATCGCGCTGAGCGAGGACGTCGCGGCCCGCTACGCCGCGTACGGCTGGCACGTGCAGACGGTCGACTGGCGGCGCGGCGACGCCGAGAAGGGCGACTACCACGAGAACGTCGAGGAGCTGTACCAGGCACTGCTAACCGCCAAGGCGGAGACCGCCCGTCCGTCGTTCATCGCGCTGCGCACCATCATCGGCTGGCCGGCGCCGAACAAGCAGAACACCGGCAAGATCCACGGCTCGGCGCTCGGCGCCGACGAGGTGGCCGCCACCAAGGAGATCCTCGGCTTCGACCCGGCCAGCACCTTCGAGGTCACCGAGGAGGTGCTCGGCCACACCCGGTCGGCGCTGCGGCGTGGCGAGGCCGCACAGCAGGAGTGGACGACCACCTTCGACTCGTGGTCGAAGGCCAACCCCGAGCGCCGCGCCCTCTACGACCGGCTGGCCGGCCGGACGCTGCCCGAGGGCTGGGCCGACGCCCTGCCGGAGTTCCCCGCCGACGCCAAGGGCGTCGCCACCCGGGCCGCCTCCGGCAAGGTGCTGGCCGCGCTCGCGCCGGTGCTGCCCGAGCTGTGGGGTGGCTCCGCGGACCTGGCCGAGAGCAACAACACCACGATGAAGGGCGAGCCCTCCTTCGTGCCCAGCCAGTACGCCACCAAGGAGTTCCCCGGCCACGAGTACGGCCGCACGCTGCACTTCGGCATCCGCGAGCACGCCATGGGCGCGATCCTCAACGGCATCGCCCTGCACGGCGGCACCCGCCCGTACGGCGGTACCTTCCTGGTCTTCAGCGACTACATGCGGCCGTCGGTCCGGTTGGCCGCGTTGATGAAGCTGCCGGTGGTCTACGTCTGGACGCACGACTCCATCGGACTGGGTGAGGACGGCCCGACCCACCAGCCGGTGGAGCACCTGACCGCGCTGCGGGCCATTCCCGGCCTGGACGTGGTCCGCCCGGCCGACGCCAACGAGACCGCCTGGGCCTGGCGGCAGGCCCTGGAGCACACCGACCGGCCGACCGCGTTGGCCCTGAGCCGGCAGGCGCTGCCGACCCTGGACCGCACCCAGCTGGCCGGCGCGGAGGGGGTCGCCAAGGGCGGTTACGTGCTGGCCGAGGCGTCCAACGGCAAGCCCGAGGTGATCATCATCGGGACCGGTTCCGAGGTGCAGCTCTGCCTCACCGCCCGGGAGCGGCTGGAGGCCGACGGCACCCCCACCCGGGTCGTGTCGATGCCGTGCCAGGAGTGGTTCTTCGAGCAGGACGAGGCGTACCGCGAGTCGGTGCTGCCGCGCGGGGTAAAGGCCCGGGTGAGCGTGGAGGCGGGCATCGCGATGTCCTGGCGCGGGATCGTCGGCGACTGCGGCGAGAGCGTCAGCATCGAGCACTACGGCGCGAGTGCCCCGCACACCGTGCTCTTCGAGCAGTTCGGCTTCACGCCGGACCGGATCGTCGCCGCCGCGCACGCGGCGCAGACCCGGGTCGGCGACATCACCGGTTTCACGACCGGCAACTGAGGGAGGCGTTGGCGCACATGACGACCGACAGGCTGGGCGAGCTGACCGCCGCGGGAGTGGCGGTCTGGCTCGACGATCTATCCCGGGTACGTCTGAACTCCGGCGGGCTGGACCAGCTGCGCCGGGACAAGCACGTGGTCGGGGTCACCACCAACCCGACCATCTTCGCGAAGGCGTTGAGCGACGCCGACGAGTACGACTGGCAGCTGCGGGACCTGGCCGCCCGGGGCGTCGACGTGGAAGAGGCCGTCCGCATGCTCACCACGTACGACGTGCGGTGGGCCTGCGACGTGATGCGCCCGTCGTACGACGCCAGCGCGGGCGTCGATGGCCGGGTCTCCATCGAGGTGGATCCACGACTGGCCCACGACTCGCAACGCACCGTGGCCGAGGCCCGGGCGCTGTGGTGGCTGGTCGACCGGCCGAACCTGTTCATCAAGATCCCGGCGACCGAGGCCGGTCTGCCGGCGATCACCGCGGCGCTGGCCGAGGGGATCAGCGTCAACGTGACGCTCATCTTCGGCCT